>CP045205.1 GCA_009363175.1 Citrobacter telavivensis | reverse complement strand
AATTTAGCGTGCTGATATGGCTCAGTTGGTAGAGCGCACCCTTGGTAAGGGTGAGGTCCAGTTCGACTCTGGGTATCAGCACCACTTAATTAGGTTAAAGTTCGGCACAGTAGAAAAGAATTTGTCTGGCGGCTGTAGCGCGGTGGTCCCACCTGACCCCATGCCGAACTCAGAAGTGAAACGCCGTAGCGCCGATGGTAGTGTGGGGTCTCCCCATGTGAGAGTAGGGAACTGCCAGACATCAAATAAAACAAAAGGCTCTGTCGAAAGACAGGGCCTTTTGTTTTTCCTGTGTTGTAGTTCTGATAGACGCAGTGCCATCAGGCGGAGTTGGGTACAGAAAAGCAGAAGGCCACCCATCAGGGTGGCCTTTTTGCATTCTGATTAATGTATTACCTGCGATAAAAATGCACGAGTACGTTCTGATTTAGGATGAGCAAAAAACTCATCCGGCGGTGCCTGTTCAACAATTTCCCCGCGATCCATAAAGATCACCCTGTCTGCCACCGTTCTGGCAAATCCCATCTCATGTGTTACGCAAAGCATTGTCATCCCTGACTGCGCCAGGCCTATCATCGTATCCAGCACCTCTTTCACCATCTCGGGATCCAGCGCTGATGTGGGCTCATCAAACAGCATAATTTTGGGTTTCATACATAGCGAGCGGGCAATGGCTACGCGCTGTTGCTGTCCGCCGGAGATCTGTCCTGGAAATTTATGCGCGTGCTCTGCAATACGCACACGTTCCAGGTAGTGCATTCCCAGCGCTTCAGCTTCTTTTATCGGCATCTTACGCACCCAAATGGGCGCCAACGTACAGTTTTGTAGAACGGTAAGATGGGGGAAGAGATTGAAGTGTTGAAATACCATACCGACCTCCTGTCGGACGCGCTCAATATTGCGGATGTCCTCATTCAGTTCAATTCCATCGACAATGATTCGTCCCTGCTGATGTTCTTCCAGATGGTTAATACAGCGGATGGTGGTTGATTTCCCCGAGCCCGAGGGGCCACATAATACAATGCGTTCCCCCTGTTTTACGCGCAGGTTGATATCCTTCAGTACGTGAAACTGTCCGTACCACTTGTTGACGTTTTCCAGCGTAATCATCGCGTCGGCAGGTTGTATTAATAGTTGGCTCATAGAATCCTCAGTGCGGTGTACGCCCGGTGTTAAAGCGCTTTTCCAGATGCTGGCTGTAGCGCGACATGCTGAAACAAAAAATCCAGTAGATCAGAGCAGCGAAGACATACCCTTCCGTCGACATACCCAGCCAGGCCGGGTCAACCGTCGCTTGCTGCACGCTGCTGAACAGATCGAACAAGCCGATGATGATGACCAGGCTGGTATCCTTAAACAGGGCAATAATCGTGTTGACCAGCCCAGGGATGACCAGCTTCAGGGCCTGGGGAAGAATGACCAGTCCCTGGGTTTTCCAGTAGCCTAACGCCAGCGACTCTGCTGCTTCGTATTGCCCTTTTGGTAATGCCTGCAGTCCCCCACGAACCACTTCTGCGACGTAGGCTGACTGAAAGAGGATTACGCCAACCAGCGCCCGAATAAGTTTATCAATGCTGGTTCCTTCTGACATAAACAGCGGCAGCATTACCGAAGACATAAACAGTACGGTGATCAACGGTACGCCACGCCAGAACTCGATAAAAATGACGGATAAGATCCGCACGACGGGCATGTGGGATCGACGTCCCAGTGCCAGCAAAATCCCTAAGGGCAATGCCCCCGCGATCCCGACTGATGCGATGATTAAGGTCAGCGTCAGCCCACCCCATTGACGCGTTTCAACACGATCCAGCCCAAGGAAACCTCCATACAGCAAGAACCAGACAACGATCGGGTAGATGACGGCCCAGCCGGCGATATAGCGTCCGCGACGCGGCAACGCTTTCCAGAACATCGGAACAATGGAGCCCAACCCGATGATCAACGCCAGGTTGATACGCCAGCGCTGGTCGTGTGGGTACAGCCCATACATGAACTGTCCAAAACGTTCATGAATAAACACCCAGCAGGCACCCGCTTTGGTACAGTCAGCACGGGTGGAACCCACCCAGTTGGCCTGCAGGAACGCCCAGTTCAGCAAGGGAGGAATTAACTCCCACATCAGCCACAGACAGAACAGCGTCAACAGGCTGTTTGACCAACTGGAAAAGAGATTTTTACGTACCCATAAGATCGAACGACCAGGACCGTTACTGGCCGGGCGCATGGGATGAGACAGCAATGCTTTTGTCATCATGGTTCCTTAGCGCTCAATGAGGGCGATTCGCCGGTTATAGATGTTCATCAGCAGCGAGATGGTCAGGCTAATTATCAGGTACACCGACATTGTAATGGCGATCGTTTCAATGGCCTGTCCCGTCTGGTTAAGCACCGTGCCGGCGAACAGCGATACCATATCGGGATAGCCAATGGCGGCAGCCAGCGATGAGTTTTTCACGATATTCAGGTACTGACTGGTCAGTGGCGGAATAATGACGCGTAACGCCTGAGGAATGATGACCTGGCGAAGTGTCACGGTATTGGGCAACCCGAGAGAACGGGCGGCTTCATGCTGACCGTTGGGAACGGCCTGAATACCGGCACGAATGATTTCGGCAATAAATGCTGAGGTGTATACCGACAACGCCAGCGTCAGGGCCGCCAGTTCAGGAATGAGCACCATTCCGCCACGGAAGTTGAAGCCGCGTAGCTGTGGAATATCCCAGTGCAGCGCCGCACCAAAAAGCCAGTGCGCGATGAGCGGCAGCAGCACAATCAGGCTTAATGCCGTGGGCCAGGTTCTGCATAACTGTCCCGTTTTCATCTGATGCATTTTATTGAAACGGAACAGACCCACGGACAGCGCAATAGCAATTGCTGTCGAGAGCACGAAAGCGAGCACGCCTTCTCCTAACTGTGGCGACGGGATATAGAGTCCGCGATTGCTTAAAAAGACCATCTCCAGCGCGCTGGCGGCCTGGCGGGGGCCGGGTAAATTGCGCAGAACCGCGAAGTACCAGAAAAAGATTTGCAGGAGCGGCGGGATGTTACGGAAGGTCTCGATATAAACCGTTGAGAGTTTACGCAGTAACCAGTTATCCGACAGGCGCGCCAGCCCGAGAAAGAAGCCGATAAATGACGCAAAGACAATACACAGCGCGGAAACCAGTAGCGTATTAAGCAAACCCACCAGAAAAACGCGTCCGTATGTGTCACCCTGTTGATAGTCGATCAGGTGCTGGACAATGCCAAATCCAGCGCTACGGTCAAGAAAGGCAAAGCCCGAGGTAATGCCGCGACTGCTTAGATTATTTATCGTGTTATGAATGAGATAGATTGCAACTGCAACGACCGCAAGAATGGCGAGGATCTGGAACAGCCAGGCGCGGACCGCAGGGTTTGAAAAGGAGAGTGACCCTTTTACACTTGAGCGGCGATGGAACATAAGAAAGCCTCGGTAACCATGACTCTGAACTGAGCGCCGCCTGTGCGGCGCCCGTTACATCACAACGAATTAACGCACTGGCGGTGCGTATTGAATGCCGCCGTTATTCCAGAGATTGTTCTGTCCACGTTTGATCTTCAGTGGGCTTTCCGATCCGACGTTGCGCTCAAAGATCTCCGCATAGTTACCCACCTGCTTGATGATGTTGTAAGCCCATTTATTGTCGAGCTTCAGATCTTTGCCGTAGTCACCTTCTTTGCCCAGCAGATGCGCCATGTCTGGTGTCGCAGGGTTCGCCGCTTTCTCATCGACATTCTTCGACGTCACGCCCATCTCTTCGGCATTCAGCATGGCAAACAGCGTCCAGCGCACAATAGAGAACCACTCGTCATCGCCACGACGAACAACCGGGCCCAGCGGCTCTTTCGAGATCACTTCTGGTAGCACAAGCCACTCTGCCGGATTGCTGAGTTTGATGCGCAGGGCATAGAGTTGGGACTGGTCAGAGGCGAGGGTATCGCAACGTCCTGATTCCAGCGCTTTTGCCGACTCATCTGAGCGGTCAAAGGTGACCGGGGTGTATTTCATGTTGTTGGCTTTGAAATAATCCGCCACGTTCAGTTCCGTATCCGTTCCCGCCTGAATACAGACGGTGGCACCATCTAACTCTTTCGCGCTTTTCAGGCCCGCTTTGTTGTGGGTCAGGAAGCCGATGCCATCGTAATAGGTGACGCCAGTAAAGGACATGCCCATTCCGGAATCACGCGAAGAGGTCCAGGTGGTATTACGGGAGAGAAGATCGACTTCGCCAGACTGTAATGCGGTGAAGCGTTCTTTTGCGGTGAGTGGGGTATATTTTACTTTTGTATCATCTCCCAGGACGGCGGCAGCAACGCCACGGCAAACATCCACATCTATCCCGGAGAATTTCCCGTTCGCATCAGCGTAAGAAAAACCGGGAAGACCGTCACTGATACCACATTGCACGAACCCTTTCTTTTTTACAGCATCCAGCGTTGTACCCGCATGTGCCTGATTGGCAATCGCAAGCAGCACGCCGGCCGCAGCCAGTGTGGCAATCATCATCTTTTTCATAATGCATCCTGTGTGGCAAAGAAATTATTGTTATAGAGAGACGTTCTGCAACGTCTTTAACCTGTCTGTGGCATTGGCCATACTCTTTTAAGCAAAGGTAGTGCCAGGTTTTGCGTACGAATATCCGACGCAATAAGCAGAGTGTAGACAGGAAAAAATAAACTCAGCGCCCTGAAATGGTGCGAAATTGAAACGTAAGCCACATTTTGGAGCAAAATATTTAAAACAATGCTCGCGAAGTGAAATAACAGTTTCGGGCGTGAATATCGAGAGGGTGAGTATTGAAAGATAAATGAAGAAAAGAAGAGGTCGGGACGTTATTGATAATTAAAATGTAATGAGATATCTATTTTTCAACACATTGTATGGTATGAAAAAAGGTGATCTTAGGCTAAGAGCGCGGCATGTTCCGCGCTCTGAGAATGTTATTTTGACAGCGCGATGATCCCCATCGTCAGGCCCGCAACAGCGGCGGCCCCGCCAGCAATCGCGCCAGCGGTTTCCCAGTTATCCTGAGTCGTCCCTTTCATACAGGTATTGGTATGAACGAGGCGTCCCTGATCGTCATAAACCGGAACGCAGGGGGAATCGTGTGCACAGCCCGCCAGCAATGCCGTGAGCAATGCCACTGGAATTAATCTTTTCATGGTGTTACCTCAAAAATAAGCGTTCCGCTAAATGCAGTAATAGTGAATGCTGCTTTGCGAATACGAACCGAATTTTACCACCGCTTAAAAAAAGATTGGCATATGGAATAATCTCAATTCATGTGGATTGTAAAAATAATGGAGGCACAAGTTTCGTATTACGCAGAGTAAATGACTATCTGTTTAATAAATAAAGAAAGATATTGAAAGGATAAAGGCGTCCGTCGACGCCTTTATTTACACATTAGCTCTGGGATTTGTTAAAACGGCCTCTTACTACGACAAAGAATGCCGGGACAAAGAAGATGGCCAGCAGCGTTGCTGTCAGCATTCCTCCCATCACACCGGTTCCGACCGCATTCTGGGCACCGCTCCCCGCTCCCTGACTAATGACCAGCGGCATTACGCCGAGGATGAATGCGAGTGAGGTCATCAGAATAGGGCGTAGGCGCATGCGTGCCGCCTCAAGCGTTGCCTCTATCAGGCCACGACCTTCTTTCTCCATCAGATCCTTGGCAAACTCCACGATCAGAATGGCGTTTTTCGCGGAAAGGCCAATCGTGGTTAACAGTCCGACCTGGAAATAGACGTCGTTATTCAGCCCTCGCAGGGAGGCGGCCAGAAGCGCGCCAACTACACCAAGCGGGACAACCAGCATCACCGAGAATGGAATGGACCAGCTTTCATACAGTGCGGCAAGGCAGAGGAACACGACGATCAGTGAGATGGCATACAGTGCCGGTGCCTGATTACCAGACAGACGTTCCTGATATGACATTCCCGTCCAGTCATGGCCGATGCCATTTGGCAATTTTGACGCGAGATTTTCCATCAACGCCATCGCCTCACCGGTGCTTCGACCTGGTGTAGCCTCACCCAACAGTTCCATTGATGGCATGCCGTTGTAGCGTTCCAGACGCGGAGAGCCATACACCCAACGGGCGGTGCTGAAGGCTGAGAAGGGCACCATCTTGCCGTTGGCGCTGCGAACGTACAGATTGTTGATGTCCTCTGGCAGCATACGGAATTTCGCATCCGCCTGAACATAGACTTTCTTCACGCGTCCGCGGTCAATAAAGTCGTTAACGTAGGAACCACCGAGTGATGCTGAGATCGTTTGGTTAATGTCTGACAGTGCAACGCCAAGCGCCTGCGCTTTTTCCTGGTCAACATCCAGCTTGAACTGCGGGGTATCCTCCAGACCGTTAGGACGAACACGGACCAGCAGATCGGCGTGCTTAGCAACCATGCCCAATAGCTGATTACGTGCTGATGTTAGCCCGGCGTGACCCAGCCCGCCCTGGTCAATGAGCTCAAAGTCGAAACCGGTCGCGGTGCCCAGTTCAATAATTGCCGGCATGTTGAAGGGAAAGACCATTCCATCCGTTATCTGACTGAACGCGTGGGTCGCGCGCGCAATCACCGCTTCGACGCTGTTTTCTTTGCCGCTACGTTCATCCCAGGGTTTTAGGCTAATGAAAGCCAGACCCGCGTTCTGCGCCTGGCCGCTAAAGCTGAAACCATTGACCGTAAACACGCTCTCAATGTTCGCTTTTTCGTTATTCAGGTAGTAATGCGTAACCTGATCTAACACTTTTTGGGTTCGTTCCTGGGTTGCCCCGGCAGGTAACTGAATCATGGTCATGAACACACCCTGATCTTCTTCAGGCAGGAAGGAGGTAGGGAGACGTAGAAACAGTATCGCCATCCCGACGACAATCAGGATGTAGATAATCAGGTAGCGCCCGGTGTTGCGTACAATACCGCTGACGCTGTGGGTGTAGTGGTTAACGCTGAGGTCAAATTTGGCATTAAACCAACTGAAGAATTTCCCTTTCTGCTCGTGGTGTTCGGCGGACACTGGCTTAAGCAGCGTTGCGCAAAGTGCCGGAGTCAGGATCAATGCCACCAGAACGGAGAGCGCCATTGCGGATACGATAGTGATAGAAAACTGGCGGTAAATCGCCCCGGTGGAGCCGCCAAAAAAGGCCATCGGGATGAAGACGGCAGACAGCACCATCGCGATCCCAACCAGCGCCCCCTGGATTTGGGACATGGATTTCTCCGTTGCCTCTTTGGGCGGCAACTTGTCCTCCATCATCACGCGTTCAACGTTTTCCACCACCACAATGGCGTCATCGACCAGGAGGCCTATCGCCAGTACCATCCCGAACATCGTCAAGGTGTTGATCGAGTAGCCAAACGCCGAGAGGACCGCAAACGTACCCAGCAGCACGACGGGAACCGCAATTGTCGGAATGAGCGTTGCACGGATGTTCTGCAAAAACAGATACATCACAAGGAAAACCAGTACGATCGCTTCGAATAGCGTTTTCACGACTTCGTGAATGGAGATCTTCACAAATGGCGTTGTGTCGTACGGATAGACCACTTTCATCCCTTGTGGGAAGAAAGGTTGCAGATCAACGAGTTTGGCTTTGATCGCGCTGGCGGTATCCAGGGCGTTAGCGCCGGTCGCCAGTTTGATCCCCAGGCCAGCGGCTGGCTTACCGTTAATTCGGGCGACAACGTTATAGTTTTCTCCCCCAAGTTCGATACGCGCAACATCGTTAAGGCGCACGGTGGAACCGTCACTGTTTACCCGTAATGTGACTTTGCCGAATTCCTCAGGATCTTTCAGACGCGTCTGCGCGATGATGGAGGCGTTCAACTGTTGACCCGGCAATGCTGGCGTTCCGCCCAACTGACCGGCTGCGATCTGGTCGTTCTGCACTTTCAACTGATTGATGACATCAACCGGCGTGAGCTGGTATTTGTTCAGCAGATTGGCATCAAGCCAGATACGCATCGCGTACTGTGCGCCAAACAGTTGTACATCACCCACACCGCTCAGGCGGCTGATCGTATCTTTCACGTTTGAGGCGACGTAGTCGGAAATATCGTCCTGAGTCGTTTGCGGATTGTCAGAGACGAACCCTGCGACTAACAAGAAGCTGCTGCTCGATTTTTCTACGCTAATCCCTTGTTGTTGTACTTCCTGAGGCAGCAACGGCGTCGCCAACTGCAGTTTGTTCTGCACCTGAACCTGAGCGATATCCGGGTCGGTACCGGACTGAAAGGTTAACGTGATGGTCACGCTACCTGCAGAGTCGCTGGTGGACGACATATACATCAGGTTATCGATACCGTTCATATTCTGTTCGATAACCTGCGTCACGGTATCTTGCACCGTTTGCGCATCTGCCCCTGGATAGGTCGCGGAAATCGCAACCGCAGGTGGTGCGATAGTCGGGTATTGCGCAACAGGCAGTTGCATAATCGCCAGGGCTCCCGCCAGCATCAGAATGATGGCGAGTACCCAGGCAAAGATCGGACGTCTAATGAAAAAGTTTGCCATATCCGGTGACCTTATTGCGCCGCTTTCGCCGCAGGGGTATTGGCATCCGTGGTGGCTTTCACTTTCATGCCGGGATGGGCTTTTTGTATTCCGCTGACGATCACCTGGTCGCCGGGCTGTAAGCCTTCGCTAATCAGCCATTTGTCACCGATGGCCTGTGAAGCGATGACGGTGCGTGGTTCAACCTGGCTTTGGTTATTGACGACCAGCACTGTCGCATCACCGCGAGGTGTTCGCGTTACGCCCTGCTGGGGGATCAGAATGGCGTTTGGTTGAACGCCTTCGTCGATTCGCGCGCGAACAAACATCCCCGGCAGCAGAGTATGCTGCGGGTTAGGGAATACGGCGCGGAGGGTGATGGAGCCCGTGCTTTCATCCACCGTGACATCAGAGAACTGCAGTGTCCCTTTCAGGGGATACGCACTACCATTTTCCATCAGCAACTGGACGCTGCTGCTGGCACTGTCCTTATGCAGGCTGCCCTGTTCAACGGACTGCTTAAGACGCATAAAGTCGCTGCTGGACTGTGTGACATCGACATAGATAGGATCGAGTTGCTGTACGGTAGCCAGTGCCGTTGCCTGACCGTCGGTCACCAGTGCGCCTTCAGTGACGCTGGATTTGCCAACCCGGCCGCCGATCGGCGAGGTGACCTTGGTGTAAGCCAGATTAATGCGTGCGCTTTCAACGGCGGCTTGCGCGGCGATAACTACCGCATCGGCCTGACGAGCATTCGCAATCGCCTGGTCGTATTCCTGTTGACTGATATATTTTGTCCCAACCAGCGGGGCATAGCGCTTTACCGTCAAACGGGCGATGGCAGCAGCGGCTTCACTTTTCGCCAGATCCCCTTTCGCGCTGTCGTAATTCGCCTGCAAGGTGGCAGGATCAATTTGATACAGCGACTGCCCGGCCTCAACATCGCTGCCCTCGGTGAAATTCCTTTTGAGGACAATACCACTGACCTGTGGACGCACCTCTGCAACGCGGAATGCAGAGGTGCGTCCGGGCAGTTCGGTCGTTACCGCTAATGGCGCGGAGGTGACCACATGAACGGTCACCTGCGGTTCAGTTGCCTGAGCTTGCTTATCTCCCTGATCGTCACAACCGGCAAGCAACGCAGCAGAGATGAGGATAAATGAGGGCAGGAGTGAAAACCTGGCATGTTTCGTCATTACTGTTCCTTAAAAACCAATAGCTCGTTATTTACCGGATAACGGTAAGGCGATAACGTGCACGAAGAAATAACAGTTGGCTATCCTACAAATTATTATCGTGCGATGTAAGTAATACTTATTTTATGCTCTGGGTTACGGCACGTAAAAGCAAAAAGAAGAGGTGCTTACCTTTTCATTCTGTTTTGTTTTGTTATGTTTTTTTGGATATTAATATGTTTTGAAATATATATTCGTGGTGTGAATATTTATATTCATTTCATTTGTGGTGTTTATTTGAATGTTTTGTGCTGAAGTGGTTCGCTTTTATGCCATCTCTGAATGGATGAAATGATACAGTTATTTTTATCGACGATTTTGAATCGTCGTATTCATTTTTTTATTCTTCCTCTGATACGATAACCTATGGCTAAGAGAACAAAAGCTGAAGCGTTGAAAACGCGGCAACATTTGATTGAAACTGCAATCATCCAGTTTGCCACGCGAGGCGTTGGCAACACGACGCTCAACGACATTGCGGACGCGGCTCAGGTCACACGGGGCGCTATCTACTGGCATTTTGACAATAAAACGCAGCTTTTTAATGAACTCTGGCAGCAGCAACCGCCATTACGCGATCTTATTCAGGAACGGTTAGCGTTGTATGTTTGCGATAATCCGCTACAGCAGTTGCGTGAGAAGCTAATCGCAGGATTGCAATATATCGCAGAGATTCCCCGGCAGCAGGCGTTGTTGCAAATTTTATATCATAAATGCGAATTTCATGAGGGCATGATATCAGAGCAAGAAATACGAGAGAAAATTGGATTTAGCCAGAAGGGACTACGCGACGCATTGCAGGCGAGTATGGCGGAAGGATTGATTTCCAGAACGCTGGATTTAGACGTCGTCTTAATTATTATTCACGGTAGTTTTAGCGGTATTGTGAAAAACTGGTTGATGAATCCCGCCCGCTACGATCTTTATCAGCAGGCCCCGTTGCTGGTGGATAATGTATTAAGGATGTTAATTACTGACGAAAATATCATGCAATTAATGCCGGAAAAAACGTGACAAAATAAATTTAATCATTTCTCCTGCTTATCAATCAAACGCTATTGCAGATCGGTGCAGTTGACCAGTTTGAGCGGATTAACAGAATCCATATTGCGGCATTTATCGACTTCCGTGGTGATCAGCTCAATCCACTGAATCAGTAAGGCATCAAAAAGGAAAACGGAGACGGCAAACACAACCAGCCACCAATACTTACGAATCATTGCTAAATCCTGTGTATTCATGCCCAAGCGTGCAGGAAATATACACGAAAAACGCGTTCAGAAAAGCAGGATTACAATGCTTTTACTTTGCTGTGATCTTCACCACATCCGATGCCGTTCGGCTCTTTTTCGACAGGTTTTTAGTCTTTCTCTTTTTGACTTTCGTCAGCTCTTCCGGGGAGTAGTGTGAGCTGATGTTCAGCCGCCTGAGCCCCATCTTCACATACTCGTTATTGACGTCAATGCCGATGAATTTACGCCCCGATTCCACGGCCACGGCACCTGTCGTAAAGCTGCCAGCGAAGGGATCCAGCACCGTATCGCCAGGATTTGAGGAGGCCAGAATGATCCGCTTTAACAGGGCGATAGGTTTTTGCGTCGGATGGTTTTCATATTCATCCATCAAATATCGTACGCGGGGGAATTCCCACACGTTGCCCGGAACTTTTTGCGTGTTGTATGGCTGTGGCGGGTTTTTACGGTAGTCGATTAGCGCTCTTTGCGCGCCGGTTTTGGTCTCGACCAGAATGGCGTCACTGTTGAATGTGTACTGTCTGGCATCTTTGACCATCATCAGGATGGGTTCATACATTGAGCCAAAGAATTTCTTCGCCTGTACGCCTGAACTGTCATAAGACCAGACGATCCGGCTTTTGATGGTAAACAGCGTTCTGCATTTGAGATCGATATGCGGCATGTTTTCGGTACTGTTCATGATGTACATCGTGCCCTGTTTTTTCAGTACCCGATGGCACTCTTCTATGCACGCAAACAGCCAGCCCAGGAAGACGCCTTCGTCCCAGGACTCCACCATGCCGTCAAAATCCTTTCCGATATTGTAAGGCGGGTCGGCAAAGATTAAATCGACGCTTTCAGCGGGGAGTTTTTTGAGTTCTGTCAGCGCATCTCCGTGGACGATCGACGCGGATTCATCACCAAAGTACTGTGGTTCAAATCGTGAGTTCATACCTGCTCCACAAAAGATGCGTATAAAAAAGGCGCTTCCCCATGCCGAGTAGCGCCTTTTTAAACAAGCAATTAGCTAATCGAGATTAGTTCATGCCGTATTTTTTCAATTTTTTACGCAGCGTACCACGGTTGATGCCCATCATCAGAGCAGCACGGGTCTGGTTACCACGGGTGTATTGCATCACCATGTCCAACAGGGGCTGTTCTACTTCAGCCAGTACCAGCTCATAGAGGTCATTAACATCCTGACCGTTCAGTTGAGCAAAATAGTTCTTCAGTGCCTGTTTAACCGAGTCACGCAGGGGTTTTTGGGTTACCTGATCCTGAGAGTTAACGGTAGAAACGGTCAGTACGTCAGAATTTACGCGTTGTTCGAACATAGTTCTGTCAGCTCTTTATTTCTGTTTACGCAAAATTTTCGAAGTATGCCTCCAACGCCTCCAGCTGTTCGCTGGCATCCTCAATGGCGTTGAATGTGCGCCGAAACTGGTCATTTGGAGCGTGCTCCTGGAGATACCAGGAGACGTGTTTACGCGCGATTCGGTACCCTTTTGCCTGGCCATAAAAGTCATGCAGTTCCCGAACATGCGCACAAAGCAAGCGCTTAACCTCTGCCAGAGGCAGGGGGGATAGCAACTCCCCAGTGTCCAGATAATGCTGGATTTCCCGAAAGATCCAGGGTCTTCCCTGAGCTGCGCGGCCTATCATCAGGGCATCAGCCCCCGTATAGTCAAGCACAGCTCTGGCTTTAAGCGGGTCAGTAATGTCACCATTCGCGATAACCGGAATGGAAACTTTCTGCTTAACTGCCCGAATACTGTCGTACTCAGCGTCTCCATTGAACAAACAGGCACGGGTGCGTCCATGAATGGTCAGAGCCTGAATGCCACAGTCTTCAGCCAGTTGGGCAATCTCTACGCAGTTACGGTGTTCCGGAGCCCAGCCGGTGCGAATCTTCAGGGTCACAGGAACGTCCACTGCATTAACCACCCCGGTTAGTATCGACTTCACTAAATCCGGGTACTGCAAGAGGGCTGAACCTGCGAGCTTGCGATTCACTTTTTTAGCCGGGCACCCCATATTAATATCAATAATCTGGGCGCCGCTTTCCACGTTAATCCGTGCGGCATCGGCCATCTCAACAGGATCGCTACCGGCAATTTGCACCGTGCGAATTCCTGGCTCATCAACGTGCACCATCCGTAAACGGGACTTATCGCTTTCCCAAACCTGCGGGTTAGACGACATCATCTCGGATACGGTCAATCCGGCTCCCATCTCATAACACAGCGTCCGAAAAGGTCTGTCAGTGATGCCAGCCATGGGCGCTGCAATCAGGCGATTTCTAAGCTGGTATTGTCCGATGCGCATGAGTTAAGAAATGACCATACTGTGACTGCAAGGCGGCGTATATTACGCATTTTTTGCACGAGATGAAAGGCCAAACTTTAACCAATCCTCTGAGGTGGATCAAAGAATCGCCGTTAAAGTAAACGCCATTAAATAATTAGCCATACAAATCATTGCGTTATAAAAATGTGACGAAAATCTGTACGCGTATAATTTTGCGTAACTTCTCATTTTTTCTTCGCAACGACGGGGGCTGACAAGATAATCTGCTGAATTAATCAGCAGATTATCGTGACTTAATGTGACTATGCTCTCATTTCAGCAGATGATTGTGCAGTGAAGGGATTATTCAACCACTACCCGACCGTTGAGCGGCTGTGTTGGGCGACTGTTATCGTGATGCATGGTGTGAGTAAATTTCTCCAGTTGTGCAGTGGAGAGCGTCAGAGGATGTTTAAGGACAAGCCAGGTCACGCCCTCAGAACAGGGAGGAGTTGTGAGCGAACCACTGAAACGCCAGTAGGTTTTATCCTTAGGCAGCAAGGCGTTGAGGTCCATCTGCGCGGTGATTTTCACGTCTTGCTCCGCTTTTTCAGGCATTGTTGCCCAGAGCTTTTCCAGCTCTGCGTTGGCCGCCCCTTTATCGAACATGACTGCGACGACCGCCACCGCCCCTTTTGCATCTTTGTGCACAAGATGCATCTCCATCGCGTAATGTTTTCCGTGTAGGGTGTTTTCGCTCGGGGTGTGAAAGTGGAACTGTTGCAACGTGAAGGGGACACCATCTATTGATACAGTATCCGCAGTAGTGTTTTTCAGTCCGGCCTGAATCGTATGCCCATTATTGAGAAGCGTTATCGGGCCATCGGAGTAGTGAATACTGAGTGGAGATATATGTGCTTTAAGCGTGGTCTCAATGTTAATCGGGGATTGGTTCATGCCTGCCTGGCAGGTTTTATATTCTTCATTGAGGGAGCTCCAGTGTTCCGGAGAGCCTTCACCTTCATAGCTCCAGTGCGACGCCATCGCGGTAAACGGCATAATGCTTAACGCCAGGAGTGCTGCCTTGCTCAAAAATGGCTTCATAATATTCTTCCATTAAATAAAATAGATTTTTATATTCGTAACTTCAATGAGTTATGCGACTATTTTAGCGCGGGAAGATACAGGCGTGTGTATTGAAAATGCGGAAAAACGTGGCCTGCGATGAGACCACGTTTCTGGGAAGATTACTGCTTACGACCGGTAATGCGGCACCATTCTTCTTTCTCAACGACCGGATCGAGGGTGAAGAGATCGGCATAGGCTTCGCACACGCTGTCGGCCTGACTGGCAAGGATACCGGAAAGACCCAGCAGACCGCCTGTAACGGGCAGCACGCTGATTAACGGTGCCAGTTCGCGTAATGGGCCTGCCAGGATGTTGGCGACCACCACGTCGGCTTTCATCGCGTCTGGCTGATCCTGCGGCAGGTAGAGTTCCAGACGTTCTGACACGCCGTTACGCTGGGCGTTATCACGACTGGCCTGAATCGCCTGCGGGTCGATATCGATACCGATCGCTTTCGCTGCGCCCAGTTTCAGCGCGGCAATCGCCAGGATGCCAGAACCGCAGCCAAAGTCGATGACGGTCTTGCCGGTTAA
Organism: Citrobacter telavivensis; assembly: GCA_009363175.1. Classification (NCBI taxonomy): domain Bacteria; kingdom Pseudomonadati; phylum Pseudomonadota; class Gammaproteobacteria; order Enterobacterales; family Enterobacteriaceae; genus Citrobacter; species Citrobacter telavivensis. The sequence continues at coordinate 5,430,490 of CP045205.1, read as the reverse complement.
ATCGAGGCCGTCGAGCCACTGCAGGCACAGTGAGGTGGTGGGATGGGTGCCGGTACCAAATGCCAGGCCGGGGTCGAGCATGACGTTGACCGCGTTCTCATCCGGCACATCGCGCCAGCTTGGGCAGATCCACAGGCGTTCACCAAAACGCATCGGGTGGAAGTTATCCATCCACTCGCGTTCCCAGTCCTTGTCTTCCAGTTGTTCGATTTTGTGCGTGAAACCGACACCCAACAGCGGATGTTGTTCCAGGATGGCGACGACGTCTTTCATGTCGGTTTCTGCATCAAACAGACCAATGACGTCAGTGTCGCCCCACAGGCGGGTTTCGCCCGGCAATGGCTCAAAAACCGGCGTGTCGTGCGTGTCCTGGAAGGTGATGGAAACGGAACCCGCTTCCATCAGGGCATCGCTCAACTCTTCCGCGTTAGCGCCCGTCGTATTCAGTTTTAATTGGATCCATGGCATGGCAAAACTCTTTATTTATCAGTAGACAATACAGCGACTTGCGGGGCAGGAGAACCGAAACGGTTTCCAACCAGGAAAGCCAACAAACTTAACAGTAGCGAGGGCACAATCGGGTGGAAGCCCAGGTACTGAACGTTAAAGGTGGCGAGAATCGCGTACAGAACGCCGCCGACAATCATCGCACTCAGTGCACCGCTCGCGTTCGCGCGCTCCCAGTAAAGGCCGAGCACCAGCGGCCATAAGAACACGGCTTCCAGCCCGCCAAAGGCCAGCAGGTTCAGCCAGATAATCATCTCTGGCGGTTTCCAGGCGGCAAGCAGTAATAGCGCGCCTAAGATCAGGGTGATCATTGCCGACATTCGCTTCAGTCGCGTCTCATTCTGTAACTGCTCCGGGCGGATGTTGAGATAGAGATCTTTAATGATCGTAGCGGAACTTTGCAGCAATTGGGCGTTGATCGTCGACATAATGGCCGCCATCGGCGCGGCAAGGAAGATCCCGGCGGCAAAAGGCGGCAGCACTTTCACCATTAGCGTTGGGATAACCAGATCCGGCACCGTCAGGTCGGGGATCACCGCTCGCCCTAGCGCGCCGGCAAGGTGCATACCGAACATCAGGATTGCCACCACGATGGTGCCGATGATAATCCCCCGGTGTACAGCTTTGCTGTCTTTGTAGGAGATGCTGCGCACAGCCGTATGCGGCAGGCCAACCACGCCAAAGCACACCAACACCCAGAATGAGGTCATAAAGGCCGGAGACAGAATGTCATCGGCACCCTGTGGCGAAACCAGTTTCGGGTCGATGGCGTTTAAGGTCTCTACGGCATGGCTCAGGCCGCCAGCGGCGTGCACGATACCCACCAGCAGCACGATGGTGCCAATCAGCATCACCAGTCCCTGCATCGTGTCGTTAAGCACGCTGGCACGAAAGCCGCCGAACGCGGTATACAGCGCAATGCTGACGCCGAAAATCAGCAGGCCTGTTTCATAGGGAATACCTGCGGCGGTTTCCAGCAGGCGCGCGCCACCGATGAATTGTACGGTCATGGCGCCGACAAACGCCACTAACAGACTGAGGCTCGCCAGCCACACCAGAAGGCGACTCTGGTAGCGGGCAAACAGCATATCGTTGAGGGTGACGGCATTATAGCGACGGGCAAGGATAGCGAATTTCTTGCCAAGGATCCCCAGCGATAGCCAGACGGCGGGGAGCTGAATCATGGCCAGCAGTACCCAGCCCAACCCATATTTATAGGCAGCACCAGGCCCGCCAATAAACGAGCTAGCGCTGATGTAGGTCGCGGTCAGCGTCATCGCCAGCACGATCCCGCCCATTGAGCGACTGCCAAGGAAATATTCATTCAGAAAGGTGCCGGTTTGCCGTTTACGCATGGCGTAGACAGAAAGGCCAAACACCACGACCAGATAGGCAATCAGCGGCAGAATGACTTCAAGCTGCATCGTCATCCTCCAGGGGAATGTCACGGTAGATAAATTTCACCATGGCCCAGCACAGTAAAATGAAGATCAGCGGCGTCAGCAGACAGGCCAGTTCAAACCAGTGTGGCAGACCGGTAAAGCCGATCGCCGAATCAGGTAAGTAAGCAGCCACTAACCACGCAGCCAGATAGAGAAGGGTCAGCCACAGCGCCCAGCGCGCCTCTTTGTGGGCCTGAACAAAACGGTTGTCCATTTTTTGTCCCTTGTGAAAAAAGAAAGCGGGGATTGTACCTTATGGAATTGACGACCCCCAGAAATAAAAAAAGGCCGGAAAATCCGGCCTTTTGACGCTGATGCAGTCTTATTTTTCCTGAAGACCGAGTTTTTTCTCCAGATAGTGGATGTTGGTTCCACCATGCTGGAAGTGCTCGTCGTTCATGATACGGGTCTGCAAATCAATGTTGGTTTTGATGCCGTCGATGATCAGTTCCTGCAGGGCGTTCTTCATGCGGGCAATTGCCACGTCACGAGTTTCACCGTAGCAGATCAGCTTGCCGATCATTGAGTCATAGTATGGCGGTACGGTGTAACCGGCATAGATATGCGATTCCCAACGTACGCCAAAGCCACCCGGCGCGTGAAAACGGGTGATTTTACCCGGGCTCGGCAGGAAGGTGTTCGGATCTTCGGCGTTGATACGGCATTCCACCGCATGGCCTTTGACCACCACTTCTTCTTGCTTGATCGACAGCGGTTGACCCGCCGCGATGCGCAGCTGTTCTTTGATCAGGTCAACGCCGGTGATCATTTCGGTCACCGGATGTTCAACCTGAATACGGGTGTTCATTTCAATGAAATAGAACTCGCCGTTTTCGAACAGGAACTCAAAGGTGCCTGCGCCACGATAGCCGATATCCACACACGCTTTCGCGCAACGCTCACCGATGTAGCGACGCAGTTCCGGGGTAATGCCCGGTGCCGGTGCCTCTTCGACGACTTTCTGGTGACGACGCTGCATAGAGCAGTCTCGCTCAGCCAGATAGATAGCGCTACCCTGACCGTCAGCCAGCACCTGAATTTCGATGTGGCGTGGGTTCTCGAGGTATTTCTCCATGTAAACCATGTCGTTGCTGAAAGCTGCTTTTGCTTCCGCTTTGGTCATGGAGATGGATTGCGCCAGTTCGGCATCGCCGCGTACTACGCGCATACCGCGACCACCGCCGCCGCCGGACGCCTTGATGATAACCGGGTAGCCGATGCGTTTTGCATGGGCGCGGTTAGCATCCATATCGTCGGTCAGAGGGCCGTCAGAACCCGGTACGGTTGGGACGCCAGCTTTCTTCATCGCGGTGATCGCCGACACTTTGTCACCCATCAGACGGATGGTGTCAGCTTTCGGGCCGATGAAGATAAAGCCAGAACGTTCAACCTGTTCAGCAAAATTGGCGTTCTCAGAGAGGAAGCCATAACCCGGGTGAATCGCCACCGCGCCGGTGATTTCAGCGGCGCTGATGATAGCCGGGATGTTCAGATAACTTTTTACGGACGGAGCCGGGCCAATACAAACCGTCTCATCCGCCAGTAATACGTGTTTTAAATCGCGATCCGCGCTTGAGTGCACAGCGACAGTCTTGATACCCAGTTCTTTACAGGCACGAAGAATTCGCAATGCAATCTCGCCGCGGTTGGCGATAACAATTTTATCCAGCATGTTCGCCTCGTTACTCGATGACGACCAGCGGCTCGTCAAATTCTACCGGTTGACCACTTTCGACCAGGATGGCTTTCACGACACCTGATTTGTCCGCTTCGATCTGGTTCATCATTTTCATGGCTTCAACGATGCACAGGGTATCGCCTGCGTTAACTTTCTGACCCACTTCGATGAACGCTTTTGCGTCCGGGCTCGGGGTGCGGTAGAAAGTACCAACCATTGGGGAACGTACGATGTGACCACTGATTTCTGCGGCTGCCGCAGCCGGCGCTTCTGCTGCCGGAGCAACTGCGTTAGACAGAGCAGGTTGCTGCTGCATCATTGGTGCAGCGTAGGCTTGTTGCATCATCGGGAAGCTACCTGCTGGCGCCGCGCGACTGATGCGTACAGACTCTTCGCCTTCAGAGATTTCCAGTTCGGAGATGCCTGATTCTTCAACCAGCTCGATCAGTTTTTTAATCTTACGAATATCCATGAGTGGGTTCCGTACTCTTTGTTTAGTGTGATTGTGACAGGCGTTAAGCGCTGTCTGTAAAGCGTGAGTCCCGACGGCAAAACGGCTTCTGCCTGCCTGGACGCCGGTATATTCCGCCTCAACGATTTATGTGAGACTTGTCGGTTAACATGCTGCGATTTGCTGCAATCCTCCGGCAAAAAACAAAATATACCTTCAATGCTCGATTGTCACCTTTTCAGCGGTCTAAAAACGCCGTCCAGGGAGCCAAGGTCGCACATTATAATGATTTCGTAGCAATTGGCAGCTAAATACTGGTCTTATCAGGGAAGATAATCAACCGCTAACACACAAATAACATCCGAGTCTCTGCATTTTGTAACCGACTGCACAGTTCGCCGAACTAGCGCCACCACTGGCGGAACTTCTTGTAACGGCAGGCCAAAAGCAGTAGTGCCAGCAGGGCATAAATGATGGGTTGAGGCGACAAGATCTTCACCGACCACAGGTAATGTATCGGGGCGAGGATCGCCACAAGATAGACGAAATTGTGTAAAAGTTGCCAGCGCTTGCCCAGTTTTCGTTGTGCCGCCTGTGTTGACGTTAGCGTCAGCGCGAACAGGATGAGCCAACTGGTGATCCCAAGCGTCAAATACGGGCGCGTAATCAGTTCTCGTCCCAACAATCCGAGATTATGGATACCCAACTCCAGCAGCGCGTAACTGGTCAGATGCAGCGTGGCCCAGGCGAAACACCATAACCCCAGCAGACGACGGGTGCGTATCAATAATGGCTGTTTAGCGTAGCGCGCGAGCGGCGTGACCAGCAAGGCGGCGAGCAGAAATTTCAGAGCCATCCTACCGGTAAAATGCTGGATATCCTTCACGGGATCGGCGCTGAGCCCGCCGCTATTAATCGCCCAGAACAGCCAGAGAAACGGCAGCAGTCCCGCCAGATGAAGGGCAACTTTCAACCAGGTTATCTGTTTTGCACTTAGCCGCACTTAGAAATTCTCCCGCAAATCCAGGCCGCGATACAGCGTAGCCACTTCATTGGCATAGCCATTAAACAGTAAAGTGGGTTGCCGTTGGACATCCAGAATCCCGCCCGTGCCAATAAACCGTTCTGTTGCCTGCGACCAGCGTGGATGATCGACATGCGGATTCACATTGGCGTAAAAACCGTATTCATCGGCAGCGGCAAGATTCCAGGTGGTTGGCGGCCGTTCGCGAGTCAGTTTGATGCTGACGATCGATTTAATGCCTTTAAAGCCATATTTCCATGGCACCGTCAGGCGAATGGGGGCACCGTTTTGCGGCGGCAGCGCTTTACCGTAAACGCCAACGGTCAGCAACGTCAGCGGATGCATCGCTTCGTCCAGCCGCAGACCTTCGACATAGGGGTATTTCAATCCACCGCCAATGAAGCGATCTTTTTGTCCTGGCATATCGTCCGGCGCGTAAAGTGTCTCGAATGCGACATATTTAGCATTGCTGGTGGGTTCGACGAGTGCCAGCAGTTTATGTAAAGGAAAGCCAATCCACGGCACCACCATCGACCAGGCTTCAACGCAGCGCATCCGGTAAATTCGTTCTTCTAAGGGAAAGCGCGTTGTCAGCGCATCGTGATCCAGGGTTAACGGTTTGGCTACTTCGCCGCTGATTTTCAGCGTCCAGGGATCGGTTTTCATGCTGCCGGCATTGGCGGCAGGATCGGCCTTATCCAGACCAAACTCGTAGAAATTGTTGTAGCCGGTGACTTTCTCTTCTGGCGTTAAAGGCAGTGCGTTTTGCCATGCCGCAGGTTTGCTGAAATCCAACGGTTTGCCGGAGGGCGCGGGTGGGCGATCGTTGCCTTTGAACCAGCTCAGTAGATCCGCCTGCGCCGCTATCGGTAGCGACAGCGTGGCAGCCCCGATCCCCAGCGCTTTCAGCACCTGGCGGCGATGCATAAAGAAAGCCGATTCTGCAGTGACATCGGCTTCAGTAAGTGGACGTGATTTTTTCATAACAGGCTCCCGGCGTACGCGTAACGCGTAGTTACTATGGCAGGGAGTCTGTCAGTGCGCAGCGAAATTTAGTTAATTAAGTGTAAATTTCTGCGGCGTTTGTGTTTACTTCACTTTAACCAGCGTACGGCCTTGCGCCTGGTTATTAATGATGGCTTCAGCGAACTTCGGCGCATCGGCCAGCGAAATTTCCGTCGCTGCCTGTGCGTAGAACGATTCTGGTAAATCCTTCACCAGACGCTGCCAGGCCTCTGCGCGGCGCGCCGGCGGTGTCATTACGGAATCGACCCCTTGCAGGCGGACGTTGCGCAAAATAAATGGCATCACCGTCGTCGGCAGGGCAAAACCACCCGCCAGGCCACAGGCCGCAACACAGCCGCCGTAGTTCATCTGCGCCAGCACTTTCGCCAGCACTTTATCGCCCACGGTATCAATCGCTCCGGCCCACAGTTGTTTTTCCAGCGGACGAGATTCGGCGAACTCATCACGGCCCAGAATACGGCTTGCGCCTAACTGGCGGAGATAATCATGGGTGCTTTCGCGTCCAGACACCGCAACAACCTGATAGCCCAGCTTATGCAACAGTGCGACTGCGGTACTGCCGACGCCGCCACTGGCGCCGGTGACCACGATTTCACCGTCTTGCGGGCGAATGCCTGCCTCTTCAAGAGCCATCACGCACAGCATGGCGGTAAATCCGGCGGTACCGATCACCATCGCTTTACGGCTGTCCAGCCCTTTTGGCAGCGCTACCAGCCAGTCCGCTTTCACGCGTGCCTGTTCTGCCAGACCGCCCCAATGGTTTTCGCCCACGCCCCAACCGGTCAGCAACACTTCCTGGCCCGCATGAAAACGAGGATCTTCGCTGGCCCGAACGGTGCCGGCGAAATCAATACCAGGAATCATCGGAAAGTTGCGGATGATTTTTCCTTTTCCGGTGATGGCGAGCGCATCTTTATAGTTCAGACTGGACCAGTGGACATCCACGGTGACATCGCCTTCTGGCAGCCGACTTTCTTCGATAGTCTGCACGGATGCAAGGGTTTTACCGTCCTGCTGTTCTAAGATCAAAGCCTGCATAACCTGTCCTCAATTCTGCATGGTGGATTGGAAAATGACGTCTGAAGACTATACTCGCTAATTGAAACGTGAAGCCGATGCAACGCAATAAATTGCCAGATACACCTGATTTGGTAGTATGCACTCACTCTTTGCGCAACCGGACGAATTTTGCGTTTGGTTAAGCTGTTCCGTGTCGCAATTCAACCGTCGGAGTTAACTCAAGGATGCGATTAACGACGAAATTCTCAGCTTTTGTCACGCTGCTCACCGGGTTAACGATCTTTGTCACCCTGATCGGCTGCTCGCTGAGCTTTTATAATGCTATCCAGTACAAGATGAACCATCGTGTCCAGGCGGTGGCGACAGCGATTGATACGCATCTTGTTTCTCGCGATTTCAAACAGTTAACGTCGCAGATCGATGAACTGATGGTGTCAGCGGACGTCGTGCGCGTGGATCTCCGGCAGGGCGATAAGGTCATTTATAGCCAAACACGCAACAGCAGCTATCGCCCGGTTGGCACCAGTAATCTCTTTCGCGAGCTCTCGGTTCCGCTGATGAAGCACCCGGGAATGACGATGGATCTGGTCTATCAGGATCCGATGGGCAACTATTTTCATTCACTGATGACCACTGCGCCGCTCACGCTGGCCATTGGCTTTATTGTGCTGATGCTGTTTCTGTCGGTACGTTGGCTTCAGCGCCAACTTTCCGGCCAGGAACTGCTGGAGATACGTTCGACGCGAATTTTGAACGGAGAACGCGGCGCCAGCGTGCGCGGTACGGTCTATGAATGGCCGGCGCGCACCAGCAGCGCGCTGGATATGTTGTTGGCCGAAATCCAGAGTGCCCAGGAGCAGCGGAGCCGACTCGATACGCTGATTCGATCTTACGCCGCGCAGGACACCAAAACTGGCCTCAGCAATCGACTCTTTTTTGACAACCAACTGGCGACGCTGCTGGACGATCAGGAAAAAGTCGGCGCGCATGGCGTGGTGATGATGATTCGCCTACCGGACTTTAACCTGCTGCGCGACAGTTGGGGGCGTAACCTGGCTGAAGAAGAGCTTTTCAGCCTGATCAATTTATTGTCCACTTTTATGATGCGTTATCCGGGGGCACTGCTGGCGCGCTACCACCGCAGCGACTTTGCCGTTCTTCTGCCACACCGTACTCTGAAAGAGGCGGAAAGCGTGGCTGGACAATTATTAAAAGCGGTTGATGCACTTCCGACTAATAAAATGCTCGATCGTGACGATATGGTACATATCGGCATTTGCGCCTGGCGCAGCGGACAGTCGACCGAACAGGTGATGGAACATGCGGAAGCGGCGACCCGCAACGCCGTGTTGCAGGGCGGGAATAGCTGGACGGTGTATGACGATTCGTTGCCGGAAAAAGGGCGTGGCAATGTGCGCTGGCGGACGCTGATTGAACAGATGCTCAGCCGCGGCGGCCCGCGAATCTATCAGAAACCGGCCGTCACCCGGGACGGGCACGTTCATCATCGGGAACTGATGTGCCGCATCTTTGATGGTAATGAAGAGGTCAGTTCGGCGGAATACATGCCGATGGTTTTACAGTTTGGTTTATCAGAAGAGTATGACCGCTTACAAATAAGTCGTGTCATCCCGCTGTTGAACTACTGGCCAGAAGAGAATCTGGCGATACAGGTGACGGTTGAGTCACTGATTCGTCCGCGTTTTCAGCGTTGGTTACGCGATACCTTGATGCAGTGTGAAAAATCGCAACGAAAACGCATAATTATTGAACTTGCAGAGGCGGATGTAGGTCAACACATCAGCCGATTGCAGCCTGTTATCCGTTTAGTGAATGCATTGGGGGTTCGGGTTGCCGTCACGCAGGCGGGTTTAACGCTGGTGAGTACCAGCTGGATTAAAGAACTCAATGTGGAATTGATCAAGCTCCATCCGAGTCTGGTCAGGAATATTGAGAAGCGAACGGAAAACCAGTTGCTGGTTCAAAGTCTGGTGGAAGCCTGCTCGGGCACCAACACCCAGGTTTACGCAACGGGCGTACGTTCGCGCGGTGAGTGGCAGACGCTGACAGCGCGTGGTGTTTCCGGTGGACAGGGGGATTTTTTTGCTGCCTCCCAGCCGCTGGATACCAATGTGAAAAAATATTCTCAAAGATACTCGGTTTAACCTGCCGTTTGTTCAGTTTTCACGTAGAATAACGCGCGCTGTGCCTTCATGGGGGTGTGCTTGTCTGCTCGCCATTTTGTAACAGCACATATGCAGGTGAATGACCTTAAACCGGTTGCAAATGAGGGCGAGGATTGCTGCTAAAGTGCTCAGCCCTGAGGGACTCAGGTAGAGATTTGTAACAAAGGAAACGAACTGCACTAATTTTCACCGTAGCAGATGATTTTTGCGCCTTGTCGCTGCTGCGTGTGGTTGGTAAAGTAAGCGGATTTTGTTTTCCGCCCCAGCTTTCAGGATTATCCCTTAGTATGTTGAAAAAATTTCGTGGCATGTTTTCCAATGACTTGTCCATTGACCTGGGTACCGCGAATACCCTCATTTATGTAAAAGGACAAGGCATCGTATTGAATGAGCCTTCCGTTGTGGCCATTCGTCAGGATCGTGCCGGTTCACCGAAAAGCGTGGCTGCAGTAGGTCATGATGCGAAGCAGATGCTGGGTCGTACACCGGGCAATATTGCTGCTATTCGCCCAATGAAAGACGGCGTTATTGCTGACTTCTTCGTGACTGAAAAAATGCTCCAGCACTTCATCAAGCAAGTGCACAGCAACAGCTTTATGCGTCCAAGCCCGCGTGTGCTGGTGTGTGTACCGGTTGGTGCCACTCAGGTTGAGCGTCGTGCTATTCGTGAATCCGCACAGGGCGCTGGCGCCCGCGAAGTCTTCCTGATCGAAGAGCCGATGGCTGCGGCAATTGGTGCTGGCCTGCCGGTTTCTGAGGCGACCGGTTCAATGGTTGTGGACATCGGTGGCGGTACGACGGAAGTCGCCGTTATCTCCCTGAACGGCGTGGTCTATTCCTCTTCTGTACGTATCGGCGGCGATCGCTTCGACGAAGCAATCATTAATTATGTGCGCCGTAACTACGGATCGCTTATCGGTGAAGCCACCGCAGAACGTATCAAGCATGAAATCGGTTCCGCCTATCCGGGCGACGAAGTGCGTGAAATTGAAGTGCGCGGTCGTAACCTGGCAGAAGGGGTTCCTCGCGGCTTTACCCTGAACTCTAACGAGATTCTGGAAGCCCTGCAGGAGCCGCTGACCGGTATCGTTAGCGCGGTGATGGTTGCACTGGAACAGTGCCCGCCGGAACTGGCGTCTGATATCTCCGAGCGCGGTATGGTGCTCACTGGCGGTGGCGCGCTGTTGCGTAACCTTGATCGTCTGTTAATGGAAGAAACCGGTATTCCAGTTGTTGTTGCTGAAGACCCGCTGACCTGTGTGGCGCGTGGCGGCGGCAAAGCGCTGGAAATGATCGATATGCACGGCGGCGACCTGTTCAGCGAAGAGTAATCGGATGCCGGCAGGAGAGCGTCACGCTGTCCTGCCGACTCTGATACGAGAATACGCAAACTTATGAAGCCAATTTTTAGCCGTGGCCCGTCGCTACAGATTCGCCTTATTCTGGCGGTGTTGGTGGCGCTCGGCGTTATTATTGCCGACAGCCGCCTGGGTACGTTCAGTCAGATCCGTACGTACATGGATACCGCCGTCAGTCCTTTCTACTTTATTTCCAATGGTCCCCGTGAACTGCTTGATGGCGTCTCGCAAACGCTCGCGTCGCGCGACCAGCTTGAGCTTGAAAACCGGGCGCTGCGTCAGGAACTGCTGCTGAAAAACAGCGAGCTGTTGATGCTGGGGCAGTACAAACAGGAGAACGCGCGTCTGCGCGAGCTGCTGGGTTCGCCGCTGCGTCAGGATGAACAAAAGATGGTGACGCAGGTCATCTCCACGGTTAACGATCCTTACAGCGACCAGGTGGTTATCGACAAAGGCAGCGTGAACGGCGTTTACGAAGGCCAGCCAGTGATCAGCGATAAAGGCGTTGTCGGCCAGGTCGTCGCAGTGGCGAAACTGACCAGCCGCGTTCTGCTGATTTGCGATGCCACTCATGCCTTGCCTATTCAGGTGTTGCGCAACGACATCCGGGTGATCGCGGCTGGCAACGGCTGCACCGACGATTTGCAACTCGAACACCTGCCGGCCAATACCGATATTCGCGTTGGCGACGTGCTGGTCACGTCGGGGCTGGGCGGCCGTTTCCCGGAAGGCTATCCGGTGGCGGTTGTCTCTTCCGTTAAGTTGGATACCCAACGTGCTTACACTGTGATTCAGGCGCGCCCTACCGCGGGCTTGCAACGTCTGCGCTATCTGCTGCTGCTGTGGGGGGCCGACCGTAACGGTGCCAACCCGATGACGCCGGAAGAAGTGCATCGTGTCGCGAATGAACGTCTGATGCAGATGATGCCGCAAGTGCTGCCGTCTCCGGATATGATGGGGCCGCCGCCGCCCGTGCCTGCACCAGCGACCGGTATCACTTCGTCATCTGCCGCTCCGCCAGCTGGTACGACGCCGCCTGCACCGCGCGCGCCGGGAGGCCAGTAGTGGCAAGCTATCGTAGCCAGGGACGCTGGGTTATCTGGCTCTCGTTCTTTATCGCACTGTTACTGCAAGTGATGCCCTGGCCGGAAGAGATCATTGTCTTTCGGCCAAACTGGGTGCTGCTCATTTTACTCTACTGGATCCTCGCCCTGCCGCACCGTGTCAATGTGGGCACAGGTTTCGTGATGGGTGCCATACTGGATCTCATTAGCGGTTCCACGCTTGGCGTGAGGGCGTTGTCGATGAGTATCATCGCTTATCTGGTTGCGCTGAAATTTCAGCTCTTTCGCAATCTGGCGCTCTGGCAACAGGCGCTGGTGGTGATGTTGCTTTCGCTCGTGGTGGATATTATTGTTTTCTGGTCAGAGTTTTTAGTGATCAACGTCTCTTTCAGGCCTGAAGTATTCTGGAGTAGTGTAGTCAACGGTGTGCTCTGGCCGTGGCTTTTCTTGCTGATGCGCAAAGTCCGCCAGCAATTTGCAGTGCAATAAAGGTTTCTATGACGTCTTTATACTTAGCTTCTGGTTCGCCGCGCCGCCAGGAATTGCTCTCGCAATTAGGCATTTCTTTCGAACGTATTGTCACGGGAATAGAAGAAACGCGTGGCGAGGGAGAAAGCGCACAGCAGTATGTGTCACGCCTGGCGCGGGAAAAAGCCCGGGCCGGTGTGGCGCTGACGCCGCGCGATCTTCCCGTGCTGGGAGCGGATACCATCGTTATCCTCAACGGTGAAGTGTTAGAGAAGCCGCGTGACGCACACCATGCGGCGCTGATGTTGCGTAAATTATCCGGGCAAACGCATCAGGTGATGACGGCCGTTGCGTTGGCGGATAGCCAGTATGTGCTCGACTGCCTGGTGATGACCGAGGTGACGTTCAGAGCGCTGACGGATGCGGATATCGCTGACTATATCGCCAGCGGTGAACCGATGGATAAAGCAGGTGCATACGGTATTCAGGGGCAGGGTGGCTGTTTTGTCAGGAAGATAAATGGCAGCTATCACGCCGTGGTCGGCTTACCGCTGGTTGAAACGTATGAGTTGCTGAGCAATTTTAACTCACTGCGTGAGAAAAGGGATAAACATGACGGCTGAATTGTTGGTAAACGTAACGCCATCGGAAACACGCGTGGCGTACATTGATGGCGGTATTCTGCAGGAAATTCATATTGAGCGCGAAGCGCGACGCGGGATCGTAGGCAATATCTACAAAGGTCGGGTCAGTCGCGTACTTCCGGGTATGCAGGCGGCTTTTGTAGATATTGGGCTGGATAAAGCCGCGTTTCTTCACGCTTCTGACATTATGCCGCACACTGAATGCGTGGCGGGGGAAGAGCAGAAGCAGTTCACCGTTCGCGATATTTCAGAGCTGGTGCGTCAGGGGCAAGACCTGATGGTGCAGGTGGTAAAAGATCCGCTGGGCACCAAAGGCGCGCGCCTGACAACCGACATCACCTTACCGTCTCGCTATCTGGTCTTTATGCCTGGCGCCTCGCACGTTGGCGTTTCTCAGCGTATCGAAAGCGAAGCCGAGCGTGAGCGACTGAAAAAAGTGGTCGCCGAGTACTGCGACGAGCAGGGCGGATTTATCATCCGTACCGCGGCGGAAGGGGTCTGTGAAGAGGATCTGGCGTCAGATGCTGCGTACCTTAAGCGCGTCTGGACCAAAGTGATGGAACGCAAAAAGCGCCCGCAGACGCGTTACCAGATGTATGGCGAACTGGCGCTGGCACAGCGTGTGCTGCGTGATTTTGCCGACGCGCAGTTAGACCGAATTCGCGTGGATTCCCGTCTGACCTATGAAGCCCTGCTGGAATTTACGGCGGAGTACATCCCGGAAATGACCAGCAAGCTGGAGCATTACAGCGGACGTCAGCCGATTTTCGATCTCTTCGACGTTGAAAATGAGATCCAACGTGCGCTGGAGCGCAAAGTTGAACTGAAATCCGGCGGCTACCTGATTATCGATCAGACTGAAGCGATGACCACCGTCGATATCAACACTGGCGCGTTTGTCGGCCATCGTAATCTCGATGACACCATCTTCAACACCAATATTGAAGCGACCCAGGCGATTGCCCGCCAACTGCGACTGCGTAATCTCGGCGGCATCATTATTATCGATTTTATCGACATGAATAATGAAGATCACCGTCGACGGGTGCTGCATTCGCTTGAGCAGGCGCTGAGTAAAGATCGGGTGAAAACCAGCATTAACGGTTTTTCCCAGTTGGGTCTGGTAGAAATGACGCGCAAGCGCACGCGTGAGAGCGTGGAGCATGTGCTGTGCAACGAGTGTCCGACCTGTCATGGACGCGGCACGGTGAAAACAGTGGAAACCGTCTGCTATGAGATCATGCGTGAAATCGTTCGCGTGCACCATGCTTACGACTCTGACCGCTTCCTGGTCTATGCTTCTCCTTCCGTTGCGGAAACGCTGAAAGGGGAAGAGTCGCACGCGCTGGCGGAAGTGGAGATTTTTGTCGGCAAACAGGTCAAAGTGCAAATTGAACCGCTCTATAACCAGGAGCAGTTTGACGTCGTCATGATGTAAAACGACTGTGCCCGATGGCGCTGCGCTTATCGGGCCTACAAACCAGACGTAGGCTGGATAAGGCGTTCACGCCGCCATCCGGAGAAGTGGGTTTGTGAGTCACATTTTTAGGCAGACAAGGAGAGACGCGTGAGGCGATTGCCGGGGATATTATTGCTCACTGGAGCCGCGCTCGTTGTTGTCGTAGCGCTGCTGGTCAGTGGTTTGCGCCTGGCATTACCGCATCTCGACAGCTGGCGTCCGACGATCCTCAGCAAAATTGAGTCTGCAACGGGACTGCCGGTCAAAGCCAGCCAGATCTCTGCCAACTGGCAAAATTTCGGTCCCACCCTCGAAGCGCGTGATATCCACGCGGAACTGAAAGACGGCGGTGAATTCTCGGTTAAACGCGTTACCCTGGCGCTGGATGTCTGGCAGAGTTTGCTGCACATGCGCTGGCAGTTTCGCGATCTCACCTTCTGGCAACTGAACTTCCGTACCAACACGCCGATTGAGCGCAGCGAAAGCGGTGACGGGCTGGAAGCCAGCCGAATCAACGATCTTTTCCTGCGCCAGTTCGATCACTTCGATCTCCGCGACAGCCAAATCAGCTTTCTGACGCTCTCCGGCCAGCGCGCCGAACTGGCGATTCCGCAACTCACCTGGGTTAACGGTAAAAACCGCCACCGCGCGGAAGGACAGGTGAGCCTCTCCAGTCTGACCGGCCAGCACGGCATCATGCAGGTGCGCATGGATCTGCGTGATGACGACGGTCTGCTGAATAATGGTCGGGTCTGGCTGCAGGCTGACGACATCGACGTGAAGCCGTGGCTGGGCAAGTGGATGCAGGATAACGTGGCGCTGGAGACCGCGCGCTTCAGTCTTGAAGGCTGGATGACCATCAGCAAAGGTGAAATCGCCGGTGGCGATGTCTGGCTGAAACAAGGCGGAGCGAGCTGGAAAGGCGACAATCACTCCCATACGCTCTCTGTGGACAACCTGACGGCACATATCAGCCGTGAACAGCCCGGCTGGCAGTTTTCTATTCCTGATACCCGCATCACGATGGACGGCAAGGCATGGCCGCGCGGTGCGCTACAGCTTGCCTGGATCCCTGAACAGGAAGTCGGCGGCGTGGACAGCAAACGCAGTGACGAACTGCGCATTCGCGCCAGCCATCTGGAGTTGACCGGGCTTGAGGGGCTGCGCCCGATGGTGTCGAAGCTTTCGCCCGCGCTGGGTGATATCTGGCTTGCCACTCAACCGAGTGGAAATATCGATACCCTGGCGCTGGATATCCCACTCCAGGCCACGGAAAAGACCCGTTTTCAGGCGTCATGGCGCGATCTGGCATGGAAGCAGTGGAAGCTGTTGCCTGGGGGAGAGCATTTCTCCGGAACGCTCTCCGGGAGCGTGGAAAACGGCGCGCTGACCGCGTCGATGAAACAGGCAAAAATGCCCTACGAAACGGTCTTTCGCGCGCCATTAGAAATTGAAGACGGTGTTGCCACGCTGAACTGGCTGAAGAATGACAAAGGCTTTCAACTGGACGGGCGCAACATCGACGTGAAGGCGAAAGCGGTTCATGCGCGCGGCGGTTTCCGCTATCTGCAACCGGCAGGCGATGACCCCTGGCTGGGGATTCTGGCTGGCATCAGCACTGACGACGGCTCTCAGGCCTGGCGTTACTTCCCGGAGAATCTGATGGGCAAGGCGCTGGTGGACTATCTCAGCGGCGCGATTCAGGGCGGAGAAGCGGATAATGCGACGCTGGTGTACGGCGGGAATCCGCATTTGTTCCCGTACAAGCACAATGAAGGCCAGTTTGAAGTGCTGGTCCCGCTGCGCAATGCGAAATTTGCCTTCCAGCCGGACTGGCCTGCACTGACCGATCTGAGTATCGAACTGGATTTTCTCAACGACGGCCTGTGGATGAAAACCGATGGCGTCAATTTAGGCGGCGTGAAGGCCACGAACCTGACGGCTATTATCCCGGACTACGCCAAAGAAAAGTTGCTGATTGACGCCGATATTCAGGGGCCAGGCAAAGCGGTAGGACCGTATTTTGACGACACGCCGTTGAAGACGTCGCTGGGCGCCACGCTTGAGCAGTTGCAGATCGATGGCGATGTGAATGCTCGCTTACATCTGGATATCCCGCTGGACGGCGAAATGGTTACCGCAAAGGGCGATGTGTCGCTGCGCGATAACAGCCTGTTCATCAAACCGCTCGACAGCACCCTGAAAAACCTCAGCGGCAAATTCAGTTTTATCAATGGCAACCTGAAAAGCGAGCCGATGACGGCGAATTGGTTCAATCAGCCGCTGAACGTTGATTTTACAACCACAGAGGGCGCGAAAGCCTATCAGGTCGCGGTGAATCTCAACGGCAACTGGCAGCCCGCTCGCACCGGTGTGTTGCCTTCGCAGGTTAATGAGGCGCTCGGCGGCAGCATGGCGTGGAACGGTAAGGTGGGGATTGACCTGCCGTATCATTCCGGCACGACGTATAACATTGAACTGAACGGCGATCTCAGGAATGTAAGTAGTCACTTACCTTCTCCGCTGGATAAAGAGGCTGGCGCGGCGTTACCCGTTAAAATCAAAGCAACCGGCGATCTGCGCAGCTTTACGCTGACCGGTAGCGCCGGGCAGGAAAATCATTTTAACAGCCGCTGGTTGCTGAATCAGAAACTGACGTTGGATCGTGCAATCTGGACGGCAGAAAGCCAGACGGCACCGCCTTTGCCTGAACGGGAAGGTATTGAGCTGAATCTGCCATCGATGGATGGTGCGCAATGGCTGGCCCTGTTCCAGAAAGGCGCGGTCGATAACGTTGGGGCCAACGCGAATTTCCCACAACATGTCACGTTGCGTACGCCTGCGTTAACGCTGGGAGGACAGCAGTGGAACAACCTGAGTATCGTTTCTGAACCGGCGCCGAATGGCACTAAAGTCGAGGCACAGGGGCGTGAGATCAATGCCACGCTGGCAATGCGCAATAACGCGCCGTGGCAGGCTTTTATCAAATACCTTTATTACAACCCCACCGTAGCCACAACGGATAAAAGCGACGCACCAGCTTCGCCATTTGCATCCGTAGAACGCTTTAGTTTCCGCGGCTGGCCTGACGTGCAGTTGCGCTGTGAAGAGTGCTGGATGTGGGGACAGAAGTACGGACGTATCGATGCGGATGTAGCCATTCAGGGCGACACCCTGAACCTGAGTAACGGCCTGCTGGATACCGGCTTCACCCGACTGACGGCGGATGGACAGTGGGTAAACACCCCCGGCAGTGAACGCACCTCTTTAAAAGGGAAGCTGCGGGGTAATAAGATTGATGCGGCGGCAGGATTCTTTGGCGTCTCCACCCCCATTCGCAACGCGTCGTTTAACGTTGATTACGATCTGCACTGGCGCAACCCGCCGTGGAAGCCGGAAGAAGCCTCGCTGAACGGCATTATCCGCACCCGCTTGGGCAAAGGGGATATCACCGAATTAAGCACCGGGCACGCGGGGCAGTTGCTGCGCCTGCTGAGCTTTGACGCACTGCTGCGCAAACTACGCTTTGATTTTAGCGATACCTTCAACGAAGGATTTTACTTCGACTCCATTCGCAGTACCGCCTGGATCAAAGACGGCATATTGCATACGGACGACACGCTGGTGGACGGACTGGAAGCGGATATCGCCATGAAAGGATCGGTCAACCTGGTGCGCCGCGAACTGGATGTTGAAGCGGTGGTGGCTCCGGAAATCTCCGCCACGGTGGGGGTGGCAGCCGCGTTTGCGGTGAACCCGATCGTTGGCGCGGCGGTCTTTGCCGCCAGTAAAGTGCTTGGACCGCTGTGGAGTAAAGTCTCGATTCTGCGCTATCGGATCACCGGTCCGCTCGACAAACCGCAGATCAACGAAGTCCTGCGCCAGCCGCGGAAAGAAAATTCGCAATGATTTGACGAGGGCAAGGAATTGCCCCACTCTCAGTACATAGATCCTCTATCGCAGTCACTAACGAGTAGCAATAACGATGAGTCTGAACCTGGTAAGTGAACAATTGCTAGCGGCGAACGGCCTGAAACATCAGGATTTGTTTGCCATTCTGGGCCAACTGGCCGAACGTCGTCTCGATTACGGCGATCTCTATTTTCAGTCGAGCTATCACGAATCCTGGGTTTTAGAAGACCGCATCATTAAAGATGGTTCTTACAATATCGATCAGGGCGTTGGCGTTCGCGCAGTGAGCGGTGAAAAAACCGGATTTGCCTATGCTGACCAGATTAGCCTGCAGGCGCTGGAACAGAGCGCGCGCGCCGCGCGTACCATCGTGCGAGACAATGGCGACGGGAAAGTGAAGACCCTCGGTGCCGTGGAGTATCCGGCGCTGTACACCTCTGTCGATCCGCTGCAAAGCATGAGCCGTGAAGAGAAACTCGATATCCTGCGCCGCGTCGATAAAGTCGCCCGCGAAGCGGATAAACGCGTGCAGGAAGTGTCGGCGAGCCTGACCGGCGTGTATGAATTGATCCTGGTTGCTGCCACCGACGGGACGCTGGCCGCCGATGTGCGTCCGCTGGTGCGTCTGTCGGTCAGCGTGCAGGTGGAAGAAGACGGTAAACGTGAGCGCGGTGCCAGCGGTGGCGGCGGGCGCTTTGGTTATGATTATTTCCTCGCGGATCTGGACGGCGACGTCCGCGCCGACGTATGGGCGAAAGAGGCCGTGCGTATGGCGCTGGTGAACCTGTCTGCGGTCGCGGCACCCGCCGGGACACTGCCTGTCGTATTGGGTGCCGGCTGGCCGGGTGTGCTGCTGCATGAAGCAGTGGGGCATGGTCTGGAAGGAGACTTTAACCGTCGCGGCACATCCGTATTCAGCGGTCATATGGGTGAACTGGTGGCTTCTGAGCTGTGTACCGTGGTGGACGATGGCACGATGGCGGATCGCCGGGGGTCCGTGGCTATTGACGACGAAGGGACGCCGGGTCAGTACAACGTATTGATCGAAAACGGCATTCTGAAAGGTTACATGCAGGACAAACTGAATGCGCGACTGATGGGCGTGGCGCCGACCGGGAACGGTCGCCGCGAGTCTTACGCGCATTTGCCGATGCCGCGCATGACCAACACCTATATGCTGCCGGGCAAATCCACGCCGCAGGAGATCATTGAGTCCGTAGAGTACGGGATCTATGCGCCAAACTTTGGCGGCGGTC
Organism: Citrobacter telavivensis; assembly: GCA_009363175.1. Taxonomy (NCBI): domain Bacteria; kingdom Pseudomonadati; phylum Pseudomonadota; class Gammaproteobacteria; order Enterobacterales; family Enterobacteriaceae; genus Citrobacter; species Citrobacter telavivensis. The sequence continues at coordinate 5,410,995 of CP045205.1, read as the reverse complement.
AGGTGGATATCACCTCCGGTAAGTTTGTCTTCTCTACCTCAGAGGCTTATCTGATTGAGAATGGCAAAGTAACGAAACCGGTGAAAGGAGCCACGCTGATTGGTTCGGGTATCGAAGCGATGCAGCAGATTTCGATGGTCGGAAACGACCTGAAGCTGGATAACGGCGTCGGCGTCTGTGGCAAAGAAGGCCAGAGCCTGCCGGTTGGTGTGGGTCAACCGACGCTGAAGGTGGATAACCTGACCGTCGGCGGTACTGCGTAGCCCTATTTTCCGGATGGCGGCAAAACGCCCCATCCGGCCAGCGCTTGTTTCAGTCTGAATTGATATGTTCCTTACAATATCGCCGTTTCCATGCGGCTGGCGTCAGGCCAGTATGCTTGCGAAAAATCTGCCGAAAATATCCAACGTCATTAAATCCACACTTTTCCGACACTTCGCTGAGTGCCAGCGAATCGCTAATTAACAGTTTTTCTGCGGCACTGACGCGCTGTCGATGAATGGCTTCGGTCATCGTCATATGAAATATCCGTCGGTAAACCCGTCCCAGGTAATCGGCGTTGCAATGCAACTCCCGGGCAAGCTGCGATGTGGAGAGTGGCAGGTGATACTGGGTGCGAATTTGCTTGCGCGCCTTATAGGCCAACGCCACGCCAGCGCTATCACCGTGGGTTTCGCTCCCCGCCGCTGAGGCGATTTGCTGCAAAATCAACAGCAAAATAAATTCCAGTGCCGGGCCGTGACGCCTGTTTTCCTGTTCGCTTAAAAACTGACGAAACAGCGACATGACGTACTGTGGGCTGCTGACGCTGATATGCTGCGGTAACGAGAGTAACTGTGTCGGATTTGTTGTCGCGGGCAGCACGTCAAAATGCACCCAGTAAAATGTGAGATCCGGCGGGAAATCCCCAATCCCGACGTGGCGGCGCTGAGGCCACAGCAACAAGCTTTCTCCGGCCTTAACCTCAAACTGGACGTCGTTCTCTCTAATGGTCAGCGTCCCCTGTTGTACAAAAATCAACTCCCAGGATTCCAGCCTGCGTGCCGGATGGCTGCCTACGCCGCGCGAGATGAACAAACCGCCGTTTTGTACCCTAATCGGAAGCGCTATGGATAAATCAAGCATGGATATGTAATTTCTCGCGTTTTTTTTAGGCGTAAATGACCTTTCTATATGATTAATAAAAAGTTATTTGATATTTGCCGATCGGCCTCACAGTTTTGCCGGCAGGTCGGAATCGTCATCTTTTTATACCTGTTTATCGCCTTGTTGGCACGGTAATTCCGGGCAAAATGACATCTGAATTTTCTTATTAAAACCGGAATCCTGCGAATTTATCGGGATAAATCTGCTTCAGACGAGGAACCTTTTTATGACCTCTACATCACTGACGGAAACGGATATTGCCGGAAGTCATCCCGACGAAAAATTGTCGATCCGAGAAAAGATTGGCTACGGGCTGGGCGACGCGGGTGGCACGGTGATCACCTGCCTGATCATGAACTTTTTGACCTTTTTCTACACCGATGTCTTCGGGCTGACGCCCGCACTGGTTGGCACCTTGTTTTTGGTGCTGCGCGTTTTCGACGCTATTTCCGATCCGATTATGGGCGCGGTTGCTGACCGTACCCGCAGCCGCTGGGGGCGTTTTCGCCCGTGGCAACTGTGGATCGCCGTGCCCATCGGCGTTATCGGCGTACTGACCTTTACCGTTCCGGACGCATCAACGGGGGTCAAAATCGCCTGGGCCTTTGGCACGTATTTGTTGCTTTCGGTGAGCTATACCGCGATTAACGTTCCTTATTGTGCGCTAATCAATACCATGACCACGCGCCACACTGAAGTCATTGCCTGCCAGTCCTGGCGCTTTGTGCTGTGCGGTGTGGCGGGCTTTTTGGTCTCCGTCGGGCTGCCGTGGCTGGTGGAGACGCTCGGCCATGGCAACACCGCGCAGGGTTACCAGCTTGGCGTCGGCGTACTGTGCGCCGTCGCGGTGGTAATGTTCCTGTGCTGCTTCTTCTGGGTACGTGAGCGGGTGTCGCTCAACATGATGGGCCACTTTTCCCTGCGCGAACATCTGGCGGGCCTGCGCAAAAACGACCAGTTACTGCTGATGCTGTTGATGTCATTCCTACTGATTAACGTGTTTAATATTCGCGGCGGCGGCTACATGTACTTCATCACCTACGTGTTGCAGGGCAGCACCGCCTACACCTCGCTGTTTTTTACCATGGTGACGTTCGCTTCCATTATCGGTTCGGTGATGGTTAACCTGCTGTCGCGCCGCATTGATACGGTCAAACTCTACTATCACACTAACCTGGTGTTAGCTTTACTTGCGGTCATTATGTGGTTTCTGCCCGCCAGTCCTGACTGGCAGACGTTATGGTTGGTCGTGATCCTCGGGAACGGCATTATCCTTGGCTTTACCCTACCGCTGCACTTTTCGCTGATGGCCTTTGCCGACGACTACGGCGAGTGGAAAACCGGCGTGCGTTCCTCCGGCATGAACTTTGCCTTCAACCTGTTCTTTATCAAGCTGGCATGGGCCTCCAGCGCCGGAATTATCAGCCTGGTGTTTATTGCCGTTGCTTACAGGGCAGGGGCGGAAAACCAGACGCCCGCGTCATTGCAGGGGATTTTCTCAATGGAAAGCCTGCTGCCCGCACTGTTCCACCTGCTGCTGGCGCTGTCTATCCGCGCCTGTAAACTCAATAACCCGATGATGGCCCGTATTTCCGGTGATTTACGCCAGCGTCACGCCCAGGCCCTGTAGGAGCAAAAAAATGAAACCTGAAATCATGGAAGTGGATCTCCACCGGCTTAAGGTCAGCGATCCGTTTTTCGGCCAGTACCAGCAACTGGTGCGCGATGTGGTAATCCCTTATCAGTGGGATGCGCTTAACGATCGTATTGCGGAAGCGGAACCCAGCCATGCGATTGAAAACTTCCGTATCGCCGCCGGGCGGCAGCAGGGGGAGTTTTACGGCATGGTGTTCCAGGACAGCGATGTGGCGAAATGGCTGGAGGCGGTGGCGTGGTCGCTGTGCCAGAAGCCAGATGCGGAACTTGAGAAAACCGCCGACGAGGTGATCGAGCTGATTGCCGCCGCCCAGTGTGAAGACGGTTATCTGAATACGTATTTCACCGCCAAAGCGCCGGATAAGCGCTGGAGCAATCTGGCCGAATGCCACGAGCTTTACTGCGCCGGACATATGATTGAAGCGGGCGTCGCCTTCTTTCAGGCCACCGGCAAGCGTAGCCTGCTGAACGTGGTGTGCCGCTTTGCTGACTATATCGACAGCGTGTTCGGCAAAGAAGAGCACAAGCTGCACGGTTATCCCGGCCACCCGGAGGTGGAGCTGGCGCTGATGCGGCTGTATGAAGTGACACAGGAGCCGCGCTATCTGAATCTGTCGCGCTATTTTGTCGAAGCGCGCGGTACGCAGCCGCACTATTACGACATTGAGTTTGAAAAACGCGGTGGCACTTCGCACTGGCTGATTTACGGCGCGGGCTGGATGACGCACGATAAGGACTACAGCCAGGCGCATTTACCGTTAGCGGATCAACAGACGGCCATCGGTCACGCGGTGCGTTTTGTCTACCTGATGACCGGCGTGGCACATCTGGCGCGCTTAAGTCAGGACGAAGAAAAACGCCAGATCTGCCTGCGTCTGTGGAAAAACATGGCGCAGCGCCAGCTGTACATCACCGGCGGTATCGGTTCGCAGGGACGTGGTGAAGCGTTCAGTTGCGACTACGATCTGCCAAACGATACGGTATACGCCGAAAGCTGCGCCTCCATCGGCCTGATGATGTTTGCGCGTCGGATGCTGGAAATGGAAGCCGACAGCCAGTACGCCGACGTGATGGAGCGCGCGCTCTACAATACTGTGTTGGGCGGCATGGCGTTGGACGGTAAGCATTTCTTCTATGTGAATCCGCTGGAAGTGCAGCCAAACGTACTGAAATTCAACCATATTTACGATCACATCAAACCTGTTCGTCAGCGCTGGTTCGGCTGCGCCTGCTGCCCGCCGAATATCGCGCGTACGCTGACCTCTATTGGTCACTATATTTATACGCCGCGCCCGGAAGCGCTCTATATCAATCTGTATATCGGCAACCGCGTAACGGTTCCGGTCAATGGCGGTGAGCTGGGCCTGAAAATTAGCGGTAATTTCCCCTGGCAGGAACGGGTGGAGATAAGTATCGACTCCCCACAGCCGGTGGCGCATACGCTGGCGCTGCGGCTGCCGGACTGGTGCGACAAGCCACAGGTGTTGCTCAACGGTTCGCCTGCCGAGGGTGAGGTACGCAAGGGCTATCTGCATATCCGCCGTGACTGGGGAGCGGGCGACACCCTCACGTTAACGCTGCCGATGCCGGTACGCCGTGTTTACGGCAATCCGCAGGTGCGCCACGTGGCGGGTAAAGTCGCGCTACAACGCGGGCCGTTGGTGTACTGTCTGGAAGAAGCCGACAACGGCGCGTTACTGCATAATCTGAGCCTGCCGAAAGAGAGCGCGTTTACCGCCATCGAAGGGAAAGGTATTTTCGCGCATAACGTTCTGATTCAGGCGCAGGGATACCGGCAAAGCCCAAAACAGCAGGGCGAGCAGCCGCTGTGGCACTACGACACCGCCCCCGGTGCGCGTCAGGATCACACGCTGACGTTTATCCCATGGTTTAGCTGGGCCAACCGCGGCGAAGGGGAGATGCGGATTTGGGTGGATGAGGCGTAGTCAGACGGCTGGCGTGTTTCTGGCGGATAACGGGGTTTTTTGGCCGTTATCCGCTATTGTCTCGCCTGAATAAGGTGTCTATTTCTCTTTTCCTCGTCCGTGCATTCCCTGAAAAATCGTTGCCACGTCGACGAAATAGTCGGTCAGGTAGTTAATCACCACCTGCACTTTCAGTGGCAGTTTGTCTTTTTCGGTATACAGCGCATAGACCGGACGCGGATCGGACTGGTAGCGCGGCAGTAAGATCTCAAGCTCGCCCCGATTGATCTCGTTGATCACCCACATCAGCGGGACATAGGCGACCCCCGCACCGGCGGTCAGCCAGCGGTTGAGGGTCATCGGATCGTTAGTGACGAATCGCCCTTGTGGGATCAGTCGCGTGGAGATCCCTTCCGGGGCGATCAGTTCGAATTCATTATCCGGACGCACGCTGTATTCCAGCCAGGAGTGGTTGGTGAGGTCGGCCGGTTTTTCCGGTATACCGTATTGGGCGAGATAGCTTTTCGCTGCGCACAGCACCATCGGCATTGCGCCCAGGCGACGGGAAAACAGACTGGAATCCTGCAGGGCGCCCACGCGGATGACGACATCCAGGCCGTCGGCAATCAGATCGGGTGCCGGAATACCGGTGACCAGATTGACCGTCAGGCCTGGATGCTCTTTGAGCATTTTGGCGGTGATCCCCGCGAGGACATTTTGTGCCATGGTTGAAGAACAGCCAATGCGCAGCGTACCAATCGGCGTGTTGTTAAAGGCGTAAAGCTGCTCATGAACATCCTGCACTTCATGCAGCATACGCCGACAGCCCTGATAATAAATTTTGCCAGCTTCAGTAAGCCCAATGCTGCGCGTGCTGCGGTTCAGCAACTTAACCTGCAGCTCATCTTCCAGTTTTGCCACCGTCTGGCTGATCGACGAAACACTCATTTGTAACCGTCTGGCAGCGGCGGTGAAGGAACCAAATTCCACCACTTTCGCGAACACCGACATGCGTTTTAATCGTTCCATTATTCACTCTGACTTAAAAGTGATTTAGATCACATATTATAGATAACAGCATAACAGTTACGGTAATATATTATTATTCAAATAAAGGCTGTGTCGCTCTCGCCTGGCTTTCCTTGCCCTTCTCCGCGTCGACATCAGCTGAAAACTGCATCGCCTGCACTCTCTAAAATATCAAGGTCAACATGAGTCTGTTTCCCGTTATCGTGGTGTTTGGTCTTTCCTTCCCACCGATATTCTTTGAATTGCTTCTGTCACTGGCGATTTTCTGGCTGGTGCGCCGGGTGCTGGTGCCTACGGGCATCTATGATTTTGTCTGGCATCCGGCGCTGTTTAATACTGCGCTGTATTGCTGTCTCTTTTACTTGATATCGCGCCTGTTCGTTTGAGGTTGAAGTGAAAACACTAACAAGAAAAATCTCCCGTACGGCCATTACCCTCGTTCTGGTCATCCTGGCGTTCATCGCTATTTTCCGCACCTGGGTCTATTACACTGAATCACCATGGACGCGTGACGCCCGCTTCAGTGCGGACGTGGTTGCCATCGCGCCGGATGTTGCCGGACTTATCACGCATGTTAATGTCCACGATAACGATCTGGTGAAGAAAGATCAGGTACTGTTCACCATCGATCAACCGCGTTACCAAAAAGCACTGGAAGAAGCTGAAGCCGATGTCGCCTATTACCAGGTGCTGGCGCAAGAGAAACGCCAGGAAGCCGGACGTCGTAACCGTCTTGGCGTCCAGGCGATGTCTCGTGAAGAGATCGATCAGGCCAACAACGTTCTGCAAACCGTATTACATCAGCTTGCCAAAGCGCAGGCGACCCGCGATCTCGCAAAGTTAGATCTTGAACGTACCGTCATTCGTGCCCCTGCGGATGGTTGGGTGACCAACCTGAACGTCTATACCGGTGAGTTTATCACCCGGGGTTCAACCGCCGTGGCGCTGGTGAAACAGAACTCTTTCTATGTACTGGCCTATATGGAAGAGACCAAACTGGAAGGCGTACGCCCTGGCTATCGCGCAGAAATTACCCCGCTGGGCAGCAACAAGGTTTTAAAAGGGAGAGTCGATAGCATCGCGGCAGGGGTCACCAATGCCAGCAGCACCCGCGACGATAAAGGCATGGCGACCATCGATTCGAATCTGGAATGGGTACGCCTCGCGCAACGCGTTCCGGTACGGATCCAGCTTGACGATCAGCAGGAAAACCTGTGGCCAGCCGGTACCACCGCGACTGTCGTGATCACCGGCAAGCAGGATCGTGATGAAAATAATGACTCGTTCTTCCGCAAAATGGCGCATCGTCTGCGCGAATTTGGTTAATCGCGATGGGCATTTTTTCCATCGCCAACCAGCACATTCGCTTTGCGGTCAAACTGGCCTGTGCGATTGTTCTCGCGCTGTTTGTTGGCTTCCACTTTCAGCTTGAAACGCCGCGCTGGGCGGTACTGACGGCAGCGATTGTCGCAGCGGGCCCGGCCTTTGCCGCTGGCGGCGAACCGTACTCCGGCGCGATTCGCTATCGTGGGATGTTGCGCATCGTCGGGACGTTTATCGGTTCAATTGCAGCGCTGGCGATCATCATTGCGATGATCCGCGCACCGCTGCTGATGATTCTTGTCTGCTGTATCTGGGCGGGTTTTTGTACCTGGATCTCCTCGCTGGTCCGCGTCGAGAACTCCTATGCGTGGGGGTTATCGGGCTACACTGCGCTGATTATCGTCATTACCATTCAAACCGAGCCGCTGCTGACGCCGCAGTTTGCCGTAGAGCGCTGTAGTGAGATTGTCATTGGTATTGTCTGCGCCATTATGGCGGATCTGATTTTTTCTCCGCGATCGATCAAACAGGAGGTGGATCGCGAACTGGATAGCCTGCTGGTGGCGCAGTACCAGTTGATGCAGCTGTGCATTAAGCATGGTGATAGCGAAGACGTGGATAAGGCCTGGGGCTCGCTGGTGCGTCGGGCAACCGCGCTGGAAGGAATGCGTAGCAACCTGAACATGGAATCCTCCCGCTGGGCGCGGGCGAATCGCCGCCTGAAGGCGATTAATACGCTGTCGCTGACCATGATTACGCAATCCTGCGAAACCTACCTGATCCAGAACACGCGTCCTGAGCTGATCACCGATACCTTTCGTGAGTTCTTCGCCATGCCGGTTGAAACCGCGCAGGATGTGCATAAACAGCTTAAGCGTCTGCGCCGGGTGATTGCATGGACTGGTGAGCGCGAAACGCCCGTTACGCTGTATACCTGGGCCGGAGCGGCCACGCGCTATCTGCTGCTCAAGCGTGGCGTGATCAGCAATACCAAAATCAGCGCCACGGAAGAGGAGGTGCTGCAGGATGAACCCGTGGTGAAAGTCGAATCTGCCGAGCGCCACCATGCCATGGTGAACTTCTGGCGCACCACGATCTCTTGCGTGCTGGGGACGCTGTTCTGGCTGTGGACCGGCTGGACCTCCGGTAACGGCGCCATGGTGATGATTGCGGTGGTCACTTCGCTGGCGATGCGTCTGCCGAATCCGCGCATGGTCGCCATTGACTTTATTTACGGGACGCTTGCCGCGCTACCCCTGGGGGCGCTCTATTTTCTGGTGATCCTCCCCAATACCCAGCAAAGCATGCTGCTGCTCTGTCTGAGTCTCGCGGTACTGGGGTTCTTTCTGGGGATCGAAGTACAGAAGCGGCGGCTGGGCTCTATGGGCGCGCTGGCCAGTACCATTAACATTATCGTGTTGGATAACCCGATGACCTTCCACTTCAGCCTGTTCCTGGACAGTGCGTTAGGGCAGATTGTGGGTTGTGTACTGGCCTTTCTGGTCATCGTGATTGTGCGCGATAACTCGCGCGACCGTACGGGCCGCGTGCTGCTCAACCAGTTCGTCTCTGCGGCGGTGTCGGCGATGACCACCAACGCGGTGCGACGCAAAGAGAACCATCTTCCCGCGCTCTATCAGCAGCTGTTTCTGTTGATGAACAAATTCCCCGGTGATTTGCCGAAGTTCCGCCTGGCGCTGACAATGATCATTGCGCACCAGCGCCTGCGGGATGCGCCGATTCCGGTCAATAGCGATCTCTCCGCCTTCCACCAGCAGTTGCGTCGTACGGCGGATCACGTCATTTCTGCCGTGAATGATGACAAGCGCCGACGCTACTTTGGTCAGCTATTAGACGAACTGGACGTGTATCAGGAAAAACTGCGGGTCTGGGAAGCGCCGCCGCAGGTCACCGAACCGGTGAAACGGTTGACCGGCATGTTGCACAAGTACCAGCATGCGCTAACCGACAGCTAACCCACAGAAACCGACGCCAAAAGCGTCGGTTTTTTTATGGCTATACTTATTCGATGTGCGCAACTCAGGACATCAGAAGGAGAAAACAGCATGCAAACGCTTCAGGACAACGAACTTTTTCAGACGGGATATCTGGTTGATGGGCGGTGGAAAACGCTTGATACCACCTTTGATGTGCTTAATCCGGCAACGGGCGAAACGATCGCGAAGGTGGCGAAAGCGGGGAAACAACAGACCGAAGAGGCCATTGCGGCGGCCAGTAAGGCATTTCCTGCCTGGCGGGCAAAAACGGCAAAAGAGCGCTCGGCGATTCTGTACCGCTGGTATGAATTGATCATCGAAAACAAGAGTTGGCTGGGACGGCTGATGACCATCGAGCAGGGTAAACCGCTGAAAGAAGCCGAGGGTGAGGTAGAGTACGCGGCCAGCTTTATTCAATGGTTTGCCGAGCAGGCGAAGCGCGCCAATGGTGAAATCATCCCGCCGATCAAACCCGGCTCCCGCATTCTGGCGACCCGCGAACCGATAGGCGTGGTGGCGGCAATCACGCCGTGGAATTTCCCGATGGCGATGCTGACCCGTAAGCTTGGCCCGGCGCTGGCGGCGGGCTGTACCGGGGTGATAAAACCGGCCAATAACACGCCGCTGAGTGCCTTTGCGCTACTTACGCTGGCGAAGAAAGCGGGGGTGCCCGATGGCGTACTCAACGCCGTAGCGGGCAATACGCCGGAAATCAGCGACGCCATCATGGCAAGCCATGAGGTGCGCAAAATTTCATTCACCGGTTCAACGGCAGTCGGTAAAACGCTGGTGCGTAACGCCGCAGAAACCATGAAGAAAGTATCGATGGAGCTGGGTGGTAATGCCCCCTACATCGTGTTTGACGATGCCGACATCGATGCGGCGGTGAAAGGCGCTATCGCCAATAAGTTCCGTAATGCCGGGCAGGTCTGCGTCAGCGTGAACCGCTTTTATATCCAGGAGGACGTCTACGATGAATTCACCCGAAAACTGGCCGATGCGGTTCAGGCATTGAAGGTGGGGAATGGTCTGGATGAGGGTGTAGTAGTGGGGCCGCTGATCGAACCTTCTGCGGTCGATAAAGTGCGTGAGCACGTTGAAGATGCCATTGCGAAAGGGGCAAAAGTGCTGGCGGGCGGGAAAGCGCACGCGCTCGGCGGCAACTTCTGGCAACCTACCGTGTTGGGTGAGTGCAGTGATGGCATGACGCTGGCGAGTGAAGAAACGTTCGGTCCTGTTGCCGCCTGCTTCCGCTTTACCAGCGAAGAAGAGGTGATTCAGCGTGCGAACAACACGCCGTTTGGCCTGGCCGCTTACTTTTATACGCAAAACCTGCAACGGGTGTTCCGTGTCTCCCAGGCCATTGAAAGTGGCATGATCGGGATAAACGAATGTGCAGTGTCCACCGAACTGGGACCGTTTGGCGGGGTGAAAGAGTCCGGACTGGGTCGTGAAGGATCGGTGCTGGGGTTAGACGAATTTCTGGAAGTGAAAACCCTGCATATTGGCGGCCTGTAGTTAGACTGAGGTCGGGAAGGTGGCAATAGATGAATATCTATACATTTGATTTTGATGAAATTGAAGATCAGGACGACTTCTACCGTGAGTTTGCGCGGATGTTCGGCCTTGCCAAAGAGAAAGTGAGTGACCTCGACTCTCTGTGGGACATCATCATGAGTGAAGCGCTGCCGTTACCGCTGGAGATCGAGTTTGTGCATCTACCCGACAAATCACGCCGACGTTATGGCGCATTGATTTTGTTGTTTGATGAAGCGGAAGAAGAGCTGGAAGGTCAACTGCGTTTTAATGTTCGTCATTGAGAGATAAAAAAAGCCCCCGACAGTCGGGGGCAAGGTCGTCGGACTAGACGACGAGGGTTTATTTGTACAATTCGGCAGTGGCATGCCAGGTGTCACCGCTACGCGCTTCGGTGATCTGATACGCTGATGCGCCTTTTTCCTGGGCTTTTTTGTTCAGCATTTCATGCATGTCCATTGGACTAGAGCCGATTGCACTTACGGAGACAGAGCCAATCGCTTCGCGATTTTGTGCTTGTTCTGCGCTAATAGAATCTGCGGCGAATGCGCCGAAAGAAAGAACAGAGAGAACGCTTAACGCAGCAACAGTTGTTTTGATTTTCATGATAAGTACCTCGTCGAATTTATTATTGGGGGTCTTCGTTTCGTGACCCTCATCACAAAATCAAGTATACACTAATCACGCGATAAATTAATACCACGCTAATTGTTTCGCTGATGGGTAAGTAATGAATATTTTGTTTTTTATGCTTATCTGGAATTAAAAAGTCATGGGATTTTATTTATATCTAATAAAATCATATGGATATTAAATTTTGCGATTTGTGCGGTTTTTCGTTTGCATATTCACTGTGTGAATGATTTTGGGCAGATAAACGCACTATTTGCTAAATAAGAGGCAGTTAAATTAACGGGGAACGGACGTTAATGCAGGGTTTTACCCCGCCACGTCGGCGGCGGGGTGGGAAGGGTCAAAGCTCTTGTTCGAACAGTTCAAGAATGGCTTCGTAGAGATCTTTCACCGTAAAGCCATTGGCCGGAGTGGTAAAAATGGTGTCATCCCCGGCGATGGTTCCGAGAATACCTTCTGCTTTGCCCAGGGAGTCCAGCAGGCGGGCGATCAATTGCGCCGCACCTGGGCTTGTGTGGATCACCACCACCGCATCGTTAAAGTCGATATCAAGAACCAGGTTTTTCAGCGGGCTGGAGGTAGTGGGTACGCCCAGTTCAGCCGGGAGGCAGTACACCATCTCCATTTTTGCGTTGCGGGTACGAACAGCCCCAAACTTTGTCAGCATGCGTGAAACTTTGGACTGGTTGATGTTATCAAAGCCCTGATCCTGCAATGCGAGGACAATTTCGCCCTGAGAGCTGAATTTTTCTTCTTTAAGTAGCGCTTTGAACGCTTTAACTAATTCTTCTTGCTTAGCTGAGCTTCGCATAAGTCACCCGTAGTATGAGAGTGGAAACAACATTATTATGCATACAGATGAATTTTTATGCAAACGGTCTGCCCAAATGAAGGCTGAAATAATGTTATGAAAGAGCGGAATTTTATCAAATTTCGTTATCAAGAAACATGCCTATGTCACGCCTCGCAAATAAGCTTAAAAGTAAATTAATTGTTATCAAATTGATGTTGTTTTGGGCTGACAGTAGGGTATATTGTCACCACCTGTTGGAAAGTTGCTCTACAGCACAGACATCTTCGGGTTACGTCAATTAAATGCATAAAAGCTAAATTCGCGTGACTACACAGAATTGAATACGGGTGATTGTGTTCATCGAAATTGTGGTTTAACGTCGCCGCCGCGGAGCAACAAACACTTAGTTTATCAATATAATAAGGAGTTTAGGATGAAAGTCGCAGTCCTCGGCGCAGCTGGCGGTATCGGCCAGGCGCTTGCACTACTGTTAAAAACCCAACTGCCTTCAGGTTCAGAACTCTCCCTGTACGACATCGCTCCAGTGACTCCCGGTGTGGCTGTAGATCTGAGCCATATCCCAACTGCTGTGAAAATCAAAGGCTTCTCCGGTGAAGACGCGACCCCGGCACTGCACGGTGCTGATGTGGTGCTGATCTCCGCAGGTGTGGCGCGTAAACCGGGTATGGACCGTTCCGACCTGTTTAACGTCAATGCGGGCATCGTGAAGAACCTGGTACAGCAGATCGCGACGACCTGTCCGAAAGCCTGCATCGGTATCATTACCAACCCGGTGAACACCACTGTCGCTATTGCCGCAGAAGTACTGAAAAAAGCGGGCGTTTACGACAAAAATAAACTGTTTGGCGTGACCACGCTGGACATTATCCGCTCCAACACCTTTGTAGCGGAACTGAAAGGTAAGCTGCCGACTGAAGTTGAAGTTCCGGTTATCGGCGGACACTCTGGCGTGACCATTCTGCCACTGCTGTCGCAGATCCCGGGCGTAAGTTTCACTGAGCAGGAAGTGGCTGACCTGACCAAACGTATCCAGAACGCTGGTACTGAAGTGGTTGAAGCGAAGGCGGGTGGCGGATCGGCAACCCTGTCTATGGGCCAGGCGGCCGCGCGTTTCGGTCTTTCACTGGTTCGCGCACTGCAGGGCGAAAAAGGCGTTGTAGAATGTGCCTACGTTGAAGGCGATGGCCAGTACGCACGTTTCTTCTCTCAGCCGCTGCTGCTGGGTAAAAACGGCGTGGAAGAGCGTCAGTCTATCGGCAAACTGAGCGCATTCGAGCAGAACGCGCTGGAAGGCATGCTGGATACCCTGAAGAAAGATATTCAGCTGGGCGAAGAGTTCGTTAACAAGTAAGTACGATTGCCGGATGGTGGTGTAAACACCTTATCCGGCCTACAAACTCATCGAGACGCATAAAAAACCGGAGCGGGCTCCGGTTTTTTTTACATCTCAATTAAGGTTAATTCGTTGCCGGGTATTCCTGGATGGTGACCTGTAGCGTCAGTTGCTTATCATCACGCATGACAATCACCGGAATCACCGATCCGGGGCGAATCTCTGCCACCTGGTCCATTGTTTCCAGTGCGGAGACTGCGGGCCTGCTGTTCACGGAGATAATCAGATCGTTAACCTGAATACCGGCCTGTGCCGCTGGGCCATCAGGTGCCACTTCATTGACGACGATCCCCTGAATCTGATCTATGCCACCGCCCTGGGTGTGCAGTGGGGCGATTTCACGACCGCCAATCCCAATGTAGCCACGAATAACACGACCATCGCGGATCAGCTTATCCATAATCTTGGTCGCCAACTGGAACGGAATGGCAAAGCCGATCCCTTCTGGCGTTTCGCCGTCATTGCTTTTATCAAATGACAGAGTGTTGATGCCCATGAGTTCGCCCAGCGAGTTCACCAGTGCACCGCCGGAGTTACCGTGGTTGATAGAAGCATCCGTTTGCAGGAAGTTCTGTCGTCCGGTTGGGTTCAGGCCGATGCGCCCCGTAGCGCTGATAATGCCCTGAGTGATGGTCTGTCCGAGGTTATAGGGGTTACCGATCGCCAGCACCACGTCGCCGATATGCGGTGAACGTCCGGCATTGATCGGAATCGTCGGCAGACCGCCAGTGGCATTGATTTTCAGTACCGCCAGATCGGTCAACGTATCGGAGCCGACCAGCAGCGCCTCAAACACTCGTCCGTCCTGTAAAGCGACGATAATCTGATCGGCATCGTTGATCACATGCTTGTTGGTAATGATGTAGCCGCGCTGATCCATAATCACACCGGAACCCAGAGTGCGGATTTCCAGTTGATTATGCGCGGTGCTGTTCATACTGCGGTTATAGACGTTGACCACAGCAGGGGCCGCGCGACGTACCGCAGAGTTATAGCTGGCGGGCGTCTCGTCGGCACTGTCATATTGCGGCGCAGAAAACGTGTTGATTTTGCGAAGCGAAGGCATGGCGGCCAGAAGAATGGCGCCAACAATCAAACCAATTGCGACCGAACGTAAGAGCTTCACTAACATGATGGAGGCGTCATTAATAAAGGGAACGGCAGCAGCATATCACGAGTTAACCGGACATCACACGCGAGGCTGATGTCCGGCAGCCTGGATTTAGCGCAGGAGCAGATAAATGCTCTCGTTACCGCGGACTATCTGTAGCGCGATAATGGACGGTTTGGCTTCCAGCACTTTGCGCATCTCGGCGATAGAGTTCACCCGGTCACGGTTGACCCCAATGATCACATCATCCTTTTGCAGACCGGCCTGTGCGGCGGGGCTGCTCTTTTCAACGCTGTCAATTTTGATGCCTTTACTGCCGTCTTTAAGCTGACCGTCACTCAGCGTCGCCCCCTGCAATGCCGGGGCAATCATCTCCGCGCTGGCAGACGACGAGGTGCTGGTATCGAGCGTCACTTCCACCTCCAGCGGCTTGCCGTTACGCAACAGGCCCAGCTTCACTTTGGTGCCGGGTTCTGTGGTGGCAATTCGGGAGCGCAGTTCGGCAAAACTGTTGAGCGGTTTACCGTTGAGGCTGGTGATCACATCGCCGGACTTAATGCCCGCTTTGGCGGAACCGGAGTTCGGCAGCACTTCGCTGACAAAGGCACCGCGCTGTACGTCCATTTTGAACGCTTTGGCGATGTCGGCAGTCATTTCGGTGCCTTTAATGCCCAGAAGACCGCGCTTGATTTCACCAAACTGAATCAGTTGCTGCGCCAGGATGCGGGCCATATTACTGGGGATGGCAAAACCGATCCCAACGCTGCCGCCGCCAGGTGCAAGGATGGCGGTGTTAATACCGATCAGTTCACCGTTCAGGTTAAGCAGCGCGCCGCCGGAGTTCCCGCGGTTAATAGAGGCGTCGGTTTGAATAAAGTTTTCCAGACCTTCCAGATTCAACCCGCTGCGCCCCAGCGCCGAGACGATACCGGAAGTTGCAGTTTGCCCCAGGCCAAACGGGTTACCGACTGCCACGGCGAAATCACCGACGCGCAGTTTATCCGAGTCGGCGATGGCGATTTGCGTCAGCTTGCTGGCGTTTTGAATTTGTAGCAGGGCGATGTCGCTTTGATCGTCGCTGCCAATCAGTTTAGCCTCGAACTCACGTCCATCATTCAACTGGACGCTGATCTTCTGCGCCTGATTAATCACGTGGTTATTGGTCAGAACATAGCCTTTCGCGGCGTCGATAATGACCCCAGAACCCAGCCCTTCAAACGGCTGCGCCTGCTGATCCGGCAGGTCATCACCAAAGAATTTTTTAAACTCTTCCGGGACTTTCTGCGTTTGGGTTGCGGTGCCTTCAACCTTCACGCTAACGACGGCAGGCAGCACCTTTTCGAGCATCGGGGCGAGACTGGGAAGCGCGGGCTGGCCGGGAACCTGGCCTGGAATCGACGCAATGGCCTGAAATGGCGCCGAGAGAGTTAACCCGACACTTAACGCTAATGCACTCAACAGCTGGGTTTGTATTTTCATTGATCCTGCTCTCGTACCTTGAGTAAAGGGAAAGACGATTCAAAACAGTTTGATGTTATTGAATTTTCAATCTGCTAACAATGCGGATAATGATTAAATGATAGTCGGGACGGGAGATAAGAGGTGGGCGCAATCGCTGCGCCCAGGAAAAATATTAACGATGTGCGATTAGTCGCGCTTTGCACCACTACGCAGCAGGCCGGATGCGCCTTCGGAATAGTCACGCGGCATTTGTACCGGTGCCTGATCGTTGCCGGCTTCAGACTCGGCCAGACGGTTACGGAACGGGTTAGATTCCGCTGACAGTTCCGGCAGCAGGCTGCTGGAGCTTTTCGCCATGTGCTGATACAGCTGGCGGTAATCGTGGGCCATGGTGTCCAGCAACTCAGCGCTGCGGGCAAAATGGCTGACCAACTCTTCACGATACTCTTCCAGCTCGGCTTTATTCTTTTCCAGTTCGTACTGCAACGCCTGTTGCTGACGTAATTTCCGGTTACCAAAACGCATGGCTACAGCACCGACGATGATGCCGACGACTAACCCAATTAGCGCATATTCCCAGGTCATGAACATCTCCCGCTGTCTTTTGTTTCCGTAGGGTGTTGGCTTTAGGCTCCATGCCTGCGCCTGATACTGCCACTATAACCGCTAATCCCGCAGAAGTGGAATCCCGTCTTTATATCGCGTAGTGTAGAACGGCCTTTTTTTCGTCAACCGTGAACGACGGCACACCGATTTTCAAGGAATAACAATAACATCATGCAAAGCTTTACCCCCACATCCCGTTATCTGAAAGCCATTAGCGAGGGTACTCACCAGCCCGATGACGTGCAAAAAGAGGCGGTCAATCGTCTGGAGATTATTTATCAGGCGTTGACCTCGAACAAAACCTCAGTCCCTGAAACAAAAGGGTTTATGGCCCGCGTCGGTAAGCTGTTGGGAAAAAAGGAAGCGGCGCATAGCGCTTCGGTGCGAGGCTTATATATGTGGGGGGGCGTAGGGCGAGGGAAAACCTGGCTGATGGATCTGTTCTACCATAGCCTGCCAGGCGTTCGGAAGCAGCGCCTGCACTTCCATCGCTTCATGCTGCGCGTGCATGAGGAGTTAACGGCTCTGCAGGGGCAAACCGATCCGCTTGAAATCCTGGCCGACCGCTTTAAGGCCGAGACGGATGTGCTGTGCTTTGATGAGTTTTTTGTTTCTGATATTACTGACGCCATGCTGCTCGGCGGCCTGATGAAGGCGCTGTTTGCGCGCGGTATTACGCTGGTGGCGACATCGAACATTCCGCCTGATGAGCTCTACCGTAACGGGTTACAGCGCACGCGTTTTCTTCCCGCGATCGATGCGATTAAACAACATTGCGACATCATGAACGTAGACGCGGGTGTGGATTATCGTCTGCGGACGTTGACCCAGGCGCATTTGTGGCTCTCACCGCTGAACAATGAAACGCAGCAGCAGATGGACAACCTCTGGTTGGCATTGGCGGGTGTCAAACGTGAACAGGGGCCGGTTCTGGAGATCAATCACCGCCCGTTGCCGACGCTGGGCATGGAAAACCAGACGCTGGCGGTGTCATTTCACACCCTGTGCGTCGATGCCCGTAGCCAGCATGACTACATTGCGCTGTCACGGTTGTACCATACGGTAATGCTGTTTGACGTACCGGTGATGACGCCGCTGATGGAAAGCGAAGCGCGCCGTTTTATCGCGCTGGTGGATGAATTTTATGAGCGCCACGTCAAGCTGGTGGTGAGCGCCGCCGTGCCTCTCTATGAGGTGTATCAGGGCGAGCGACTGAAGTTCGAATTTCAGCGCTGTCTGTCGCGTTTGCAGGAGATGCAGAGCGAAGAGTATCTGAAGCGGGAACATATGCCCTGACGCCTACCAACAAACTGTTGAGCAAATCACATTTAGGGGTCGATCTTTGACCCCGACTTCTCTATAATCTTGCGACCCCACGTTACAAGAAAGTTTTTTCCCAAAACTTTTTGTGTGCTGGCATTGGCTATTCGAAGGGGTAGGTTTGCCGGACTTTGTCGTGTGAACCTCAACTGACATAACGTTTGGGTGTTCACCAACGTGTAACTTATTTATTGGGTAAGCTTTTAATGAAAACTTTTACAGCTAAACCAGAAACCGTAAAACGCGACTGGTACGTTGTTGACGCGACCGGTAAAACTCTGGGCCGTCTGGCTTCTGAACTGGCTCGTCGCCTGCGCGGTAAGCATAAAGCGGAATACACTCCGCACGTAGATACCGGTGATTACATCATCGTTCTGAACGCTGACAAAGTTGCTGTAACCGGCAACAAGCGTACTGACAAAGTGTACTATCACCACACCGGCCACATCGGTGGTATCAAAGAAGCGACCTTTGAAGAGATGATTGCCCGCCGTCCTGAGCGTGTGATTGAAATCGCGGTTAAAGGCATGCTGCCAAAAGGCCCGCTGGGTCGTGCTATGTTCCGTAAACTGAAAGTTTACGCTGGCAACGAGCACAACCACGCGGCACAGCAACCGCAAGTTCTTGACATCTAATCGGGATTATAGGCAATGGCTGAAAATCAATACTACGGCACTGGTCGCCGCAAAAGTTCCGCAGCTCGCGTTTTCATCAAACCGGGCAACGGCAAAATCGTTATCAACCAACGTTCTCTGGAACAGTACTTCGGTCGTGAAACTGCCCGCATGGTAGTTCGTCAGCCGCTGGAACTGGTCGACATGGTTGAGAAACTGGATCTGTACATCACTGTTAAAGGTGGTGGTATCTCTGGTCAGGCTGGTGCGATCCGTCACGGTATCACCCGCGCTCTGATGGAGTACGATGAGTCCCTGCGTGGCGAACTGCGTAAAGCTGGCTTCGTTACTCGTGATGCTCGTCAGGTTGAACGTAAGAAAGTCGGCCTGCGTAAAGCACGTCGTCGTCCGCAGTTCTCCAAACGTTAATTGTTTTCTGCCTTTGGCAGATTACCGTTGGCGAAAAACCCGCTTCGGCGGGTTTTTTTATGAATAAACCTGGCGTAATCCTCTGACAAAACCCTCTTTTTCCCCATTTCCAGAATCGACTCACCACAAAGGTCACAAAATCTGGTAAACTATCATCCAATTTTCCGCCCAAATATCGGGTATTGCTCATTTTTTGTTTGCTTTTTGAACGATGATGACTTTTCCGAAGTGGGTGTCATCACTTCTGACTGGCCATGCGATGGCCGGTAGCAGTAAAAATTCTGAATATACCTGGAGGTTTTCATGGCTGTCGCTGCCAACAAACGTTCGGTAATGACGCTGTTTTCTGGTCCTACTGACATCTATAGCCATCAGGTCCGCATTGTGTTGGCGGAGAAAGGTGTAAGTTTCGAGATCGAGCACGTGGAAAAGGACAATCCCCCGCAGGATCTGATTGACCTCAACCCGAATCAGAGCGTCCCGACACTGGTGGATCGTGAGCTGACCCTGTGGGAATCTCGCATCATTATGGAATACCTGGATGAGCGTTTCCCTCATCCGCCATTGATGCCGGTTTACCCGGTGGCACGTGGTGAAAGCCGCCTGTACATGCACCGTATCGAAAAAGACTGGTATACGTTGATGAACGTCATCGTTAACGGGTCTGCTTCAGAAGCTGACGTTGCCCGCAAACAACTGCGTGAAGAGCTGCAGGCGATTGCACCGGTATTCGGTCAGAAACCGTATTTCCTGAGCGATGAATTCAGCCTGGTGGATTGCTACCTGGCGCCGCTGCTGTGGCGTCTGCCGCAGTTGGGAATTGAGTTCAGTGGGGCGGGCGCGAAGGAGTTGAAAGGTTATATGACCCGCGTCTTCGAGCGTGATTCTTTCCTGGCGTCCTTAACCGAAGCTGAACGCGAAATGCGTCTTGGCCGGGGTTAATACTGATGGATTTGTCACAGCTAACACCACGTCGTCCGTATCTGCTGCGCGCTTTCTATGAGTGGTTGCTGGACAACCAGCTCACGCCGCACCTGGTGGTGGATGTGACGTTGCCTGGTGTGCATGTCCCAATGGAATATGCACGCGACGGGCAGATTGTCCTGAACATTGCGCCGCGTGCGGTGGGAAATCTGGAGCTGGCAAATGACGAGGTGCGTTTTAACGCCCGTTTTGGCGGTGTTCCACGTCAGGTTTCTGTGCCGTTAGCAGCAGTGCTGGCTATTTATGCGCGTGAAAACGGTGCCGGAACGATGTTTGAACCGGAAGCGGCCTATGACGAGGATGTTGCCAGTCTCAACGATGATGATGCGGCATCTGGCGCAGAGAGCGAAACCGTTATGTCAGTCATTGACGGTGATAAGCCGGATCATGATGATGACAACAGCCCGGATGACGATCCGCCACCGCCGCGTGGTGGCCGACCGGCATTACGTGTTGTTAAATAGATGAAAACAGGCCCAGTGAGGCCTGTTTTTGATCGCGCCGACCACGGTTTCGCCCTCCTTCCGATCCTGTGTTACGATGAGCCTGCTGTTGTTTGTCACCGTGATTCGCAAATAGGTCTTATGAACGCATTCGATTCGCAAGCAGAAGATTCTCCCGCTACCATTGGGCGTAGCCTTCGTCGTCGTCCGCTGGCGCGTAAAAAGCTGTCGGAAATGGTCGAGGAAGAGTTAGAGCAGATGATCCGTCGTCGTGAATTCGGCGAGGGAGAACAGTTGCCGTCCGAGCGGGAACTGATGGCCTTTTTCAACGTCGGTCGTCCTTCTGTACGTGAGGCGTTGGCAGCGCTGAAGCGTAAAGGTCTGGTGCAAATCAACAACGGCGAACGCGCCCGCGTTTCGCGTCCTTCGGCGGACACCATCATTGGTGAACTGTCCGGAATGGCGAAAGATTTCCTCGCGCATCCTGGCGGTATTGCCCACTTTGAGCAATTGCGTCTGTTCTTTGAGTCCAGCCTCGTGCGTTATGCCGCGGAGAATGCGACAGAGGAACAAATCGATCTGCTGACAAAAGCACTGGAGATCAACAGTCAGTCGCTGGATGATAACGCGCTGTTCATCCGTTCAGATGTCGATTTTCATCGCGTGCTGGCGGAGATCCCCGGCAATCCGATCTTTATGGCGATCCACGTTGCGCTGCTTGACTGGCTGATCGCCGCTCGCCCGACCGTGTCGGATCGTGAGCTTTACGAGCACAATAACGTGAGTTATCAGCAGCATATTGCCATCGTAGAGGCCATTCGCCAGCACGATCCGGATGAAGCCGACCGCGCCTTGCAATCTCATCTCAACAGCGTTTCCGCCACCTGGCACGCGCTCGGTAAAAATTCAAAAACACGTAAGTGATCGCGATCCTGACGATCGTTTAGTGAAGCAGATCGCACTATAAGCGTTCTGTATTGTGCTGCTGCTTATTTGATCTGGTATAACAGGTATAAAGGTATGCAGTTAGATAACACTAATCATGACAGAGGTCGTTATGGCAAAAGATTTACGAGGCGTGATGCCAGCGTTGTTAACCCCCTTCGATAACCAACAAAAACTGGATATTGAGAGCCTGCGCCGACTGGTGCGTTTTAACATCGCTCAGGGTATTGATGGGCTGTACGTCGGTGGCTCTACCGGCGAAGCCTTTGTGCAGAACTGTGCGGAAAGGGAGCAGGTGCTGGAAGTGGTCGCGGAAGAGGCGAAGGGCAAGGTGACGCTTATCGCTCATGTTGGAACGGTCAGCACTCACGAGAGCCAGCAACTCGCTCGCGCAGCGCACCGTTACGGCTTTGACGCCGTCTCTGCGGTAACGCCGTTCTACTATCCGTTCAGCTTTGAAGAACACTGCGATCATTACCGGGCCATTATTGATTCAGCAGATGGCCTGCCGATGGTGGTCTATAACATTCCGGCGTTGAGTGGCGTGAAGTTAACGCTGGATCAGATCAACACGCTGGTGACATTGCCTGGCGTTGGCGCACTGAAACAAACGTCGGGCGATCTGTTTCAGATGGAACAGATCCGCCGCGCGCATCCGGATCTGGTGCTCTATAACGGTTATGACGAAATTTTCGCTTCTGGCCTGCTGGCCGGAGCGGACGGTGGTATCGGCAGCACTTACAACATCATGGGCTGGCGATATCTGGGAATTGTGAAAGCGCTCAAAGAAGGCGACATCCGGACGGCGCAAAAACTGCAAACAGAGTGCAATAAGGTTATCGATCTCCTTATTAAGGCCGGCGTGTTCCGTGGGCTGAAAACGGTTCTGCACTATATGGACGTGGTTTCTGTACCACTGTGCCGTAAGCCGTTTGCCCCTGTAGAGGAAAAATACGTGCCTGCGCTGAAAGCACTGGCGGAACAATTGATGGCGGAACGTTCCTGATGGGGTGCCGGATGGCGCTGATGCTTATCCGGCCTACAAAACACAACACGATACGTAGGCCGGATAAGGCGAAGCCGCCATCCGGCAATACAATAAAAAAATCGTCGGGAGAGTAAAATGAGTACTTCTACCCAAAGCATCCCGTGGTATCGCCATCTCAACCGGGCACAATGGCGGGCATTCTCCGCCGCATGGCTGGGATATTTGCTGGATGGTTTTGATTTTGTGTTGATTGCCCTTGTGCTGACGGAAGTACAGGGAGAATTTGGGCTGACGACGGTTCAGGCGGCGAGTCTGATTTCGGCAGCTTTTATTTCCCGCTGGTTTGGCGGGTTAATGCTGGGCGCAATGGGCGACCGTTATGGACGCCGTCTGGCAATGGTCACCAGTATTATTCTGTTTTCAATGGGGACGCTGGCCTGTGGTTTTGCGCCGGGTTACACCACCATGTTTATCGCCCGACTGGTGATTGGCATGGGGATGGCGGGCGAATACGGCTCCAGTGCAACCTATGTTATTGAAAGCTGGCCGAAGCATCTGCGTAATAAGGCCAGTGGTTTTCTTATCTCGGGCTTCTCCGTTGGCGCCGTGATTGCGGCTCAGGTCTACAGCCTGGTTGTGCCGGTCTGGGGCTGGCGCGCGCTGTTCTTCATTGGCATTCTGCCGATTATTTTTGCCCTCTGGCTGCGGAAAAACATACCGGAAGCTGAGGACTGGAAAGAGAAGCATGCAGGCAAAGCGCCGGTACGTACGATGGTTGATATTCTCTATCGGGGTGAGCATCGCGTCGTCAACATTCTGATGACAATAGCAGCGGCGGCGGCACTGTGGTTCTGCTTTGCCGGCGACCTGCAAAATGCGGCGATTGTCGCGGTACTGGGTTTGCTGTGTGCGGTGATCTTCATCAGCTTCATGGTACAAAGCAGCGGCAAGCGCTGGCCGACGGGCGTCACGCTCATGGTTGTCGTCTTGTTTGCTTTCCTCTACTCGTGGCCGATTCAGGCGCTGTTGCCTACCTATCTGAAAACTGAACTGGCATACGATCCTTCCACCGTGGCGCGCGTGCTCTTCTTTAGCGGCTTTGGCGCCGCGGTCGGTTGCTGCGTGGGTGGCTTCCTCGGAGACTGGCTGGGGACCCGCAAAGCTTATGTGTGCAGCTTGCTGGCCTCACAGGTGCTGATCATTCCGGTGTTTGCGATAGGTGGTACTAACGTCTGGGTGCTCGGCTTTCTGCTGTTTTTCCAGCAGATGCTGGGACAAGGGATCTCCGGGATCTTGCCGAAATTGATTGGCGGCTATTTCGATACCGATCAGCGTGCGGCCGGTCTGGGCTTCACCTATAACGTCGGGGCGCTCGGCGGGGCATTGGCACCGATTCTGGGGGCGCTGATTGCCCAGCGTCTGGATCTGGGGACCGCGTTGGGATCGCTCTCTTTCAGCCTGACCTTTGTGGTGATCCTGCTGATTGGTCTGGATATGCCGTCCCGCGTCCAGCGCTGGCTGCGACCTGAGGCGCTGCGTACCCATGACGCTATCGACGGTAAACCGTTTAGCGGTGCCATCCCGTTCGGCGGTGATAAAAGCCCTTTAGTCAAAAGCAAAAGTTAATCCACTTGCCCGGTCCTGTACCGGGCAGCATTCGTAAGGGAAGAGGTATGTCGTTACTTGCACAACTGGATAAAAACATTGCCGCGCAGGGTGGTCTGATTGTCTCCTGCCAGCCGGTTCCCGGCAGCCCACTGGATAAACCTGAGATTGTGGCGGCGATGGCGCTGGCGGCAGAGCAGGCGGGTGCCGTCGCGTTGCGTATTGAAGGTGTTGAGAATCTGAAGGCGACGCGTGCCGTCGTTTCCGTACCGATAATTGGCATTCTCAAGCGCGATCTTGCGGATTCTCCGGTGCGCATTACCGCGTTTCTGGAGGATGTCGATGCGCTGGCGCAGGCCGGTGCGGACATTATTGCGATTGACGGGACTGACCGTGTGCGTCCGGTGCCGGTTGCAGCGCTGCTGACCCGTATTCATCATCACCAGTTGCTGGCAATGACCGATTGCTCCTCGCTGAAGGACGGTCTGGCCTGTCAGGCGCTCGGTGCAGAAATTATTGGCACCACGCTTTCGGGTTACACCACGGCAGAAACGCCTGCAGAGCCGGATCTGGCGCTGGTGAAAGCGCTGAGCGAAGCCGGTTGTCGGGTGATTGCCGAAGGCCGTTACAACACCCCAGCGCAGGCTGGTGAAGCGATGCGACACGGTGCCTGGGCGGTGACGGTCGGATCTGCAATTACCCGGCTGGAGCACATCTGCGAGTGGTATAACACGGCGCTGAAAAAGGCGGTGCTATGACGACACTGGCAATTGATGTTGGCGGCACGAAACTTGCCGCCGCGCTGGTGGAGGATGATTTGCAGATTCGCGAACGTCGCGAGCTGCCCACGCCTGCCAGTAAAACGTCGCAGGCACTGTGCGACGCGCTGAAAACGCTGGTGCAACCGTTGCAGGCACAGGCGCATCGGGTGGCAATTGCTTCGACGGGGATTATTCGTGAAGGGAATCTGCTGGCGATTAACCCGGGGAACCTGGGCGGATTGCTTCACTTTCCGCTGGTGCAGACGTTAGAAGCCCTCACCCGTTTACCAACGCTGGCGGTCAACGATGCACAGGCCGCCGCATGGGCGGAGTATCACGCCATGGCCGATGATACGCGCGATATGGTGTTTATCACCGTTTCAACCGGTGTGGGCGGAGGGGTGATCAGCGGCGGTCGTTTAGTTACCGGCACTGGCGGCCTGGCCGGACACCTGGGACATACCCTCGCGGATCCTAATGGACCGGTGTGCGGCTGCGGGCGGGTGGGGTGCGTCGAGGCGATCGCGTCGGGGCGCGGGATTGCCGCAGCGGCACAAGGGGCGCTCGCCGGATGTGATGCGAAAACCATTTTTTCCCGTGCGGCAGAGGGTGATGAACAGGCCAGTCGTCTGGTCGCATACTCCGCACAGGTGCTGGCGCGGCTGATAGCCGATACGAAAGCGATCACCGATTGCCAGCGGGTGGTTGTCGGCGGCAGCGTTGGACTGGCGCAAGGGTATCTGGCGCAGGTCCGCGCCTGTCTCGAACAGATGCCCCCGGTTTATCACGTTGAATTAAGCGCAGCACACTACCGTCACGACGCGGGACTGCTGGGCGCGGCATTGTTAGCACAGGGAGAAAAAGGATGATATTGGGTGAAGTTAGTTCGTTGTCCGCAGCGGGTCTGCATCCTGTACTGGAAGAGGCGCTGACGCTGGCGTTGACCGCCAGACCACAAGAGCAAGCCCCTGGTCGCGTTGAGCTACGCGGGGACGATATCTTTATGAATGTGATGCAGTTTGCCACGCAATCGTCCACAGAGAAAAAGGCAGAGCGGCACGAGCAGTATATCGATATCCAGCTATTACTGACCGGGGAGGAGCGTATTCAGTTCGGCGTGGTCGATTCCGCGCGCCAGTGTGAAGAGGTGCATGTAGAAGAGGACTATCAGCTTTGCCGTGAGATTGCTGATTGCCAGACCATTTCCCTACAGCCTGGTATGTTCGCGGTGTTTATGCCAGGAGAACCACACAAGCCAGGATGCTGTGTTGGTGAACCGAAAGAGATTAAGAAAGTTGTCGTGAAGGTGCGCGCCAGCCTGTTAGCCGCATGAAAAGGCCGGATGGTTTTTACCATCCGGATTTACGTTTTTATATTCCTTCCGTTCATCATTCCGTCAAACGCGTTTCTGAGGATTCAATTTTCTGCGCTGTCAGTGCTATTTGCGAACGGATGAGTTCATCTGCCAGTAATTTTTCGTCAGGTAATTGCACTTTGTACTCGCTTGCCATCACAGTATTCGGTAAACCGTTCAGCGCGTAGTGTGCTTCTCCAGCTCCTTTTCCCGCACACAGGATTAACCCGACTGGCGGATTTTCCCCAGGCATTGTCCAGTGCTCTTTAGCGTAGTTCAGGTACATGTTCATTTGTCCTGCGTCGGCATAGCTGAATTTTCCCACTTTCAGGTCAACGACTAACAGACAGCGCAAGCGGCGATGGAAGAAAAGCAGGTCGACGCGAAACCAGCTATCGTCAATGCGCAATCGGCGCTGGCGGCTGACAAAAGCGAAATCGTCACCGAGCTCAAGCATAAACTCCATCAGATGATTTATCAGTGCTTCTTCCAGATCGGATTCCGAATACACATCCTTTAGTTCGAGGAATTCGAGAATAAAGGGATCGCGTATTGCGTGTTCTGGTAAGACGTCGGGCACGGTGAGTGCGGCCTGTTGCAGCAATGCGGGTTTATCATGAGACAGCATTGTCCGTTCATAAAACTGAGAAGCGATTTGCCGATCGAGTTGTCGTACCGACCAACCGTTGCGTAATGTCTCTTTCTCGTAAAAGGTGCGGGCATCTGCGTTTTTAACCGACAGGAGCCGGACATAGGCTGACCAGGGCAACGGGAATATCCTGGCGAGTTGTATGAGATTTATAGATTCACCAGACACCGTCTGGTGAATTTCAATATGCTGAAAATAAAGATAAAAAGCTCTAATTTGACGCAGGTTTCCGGTTGAGAAACCTCGTTTATAGCGCCGGGTTAAATCAACGGACAGTTGCTCAATCAGTTGAGTACCATAAGCTGCCCGTGCTTCTCCGCCCTGCTCAAACTCGACAATGCGTCGGCCAATTTCCCAGTACGTCGCCGTCATGATCGCGTTGATGTTGCGGACGGTCTCTGTCCTGGCGGTATCCAACAGATGGATAATGCCGTCGTGGATTTGCTGATAATCGTCTGTGTGTTGTGCTGATGTTGTTGCCATCATATTATCCCTGACATGATAGTTACGAATTGAAAATATATCGCTATCAGTATACTTAAGGGATATGCGGTCAATTCTTCTCAGCCCATTACATCCACTTACGGCGATATTTGCGAGCCGCTTTCGAAGAATGGAGGTGGGATAATGTGAAGAACAAGAGTGACTCCCCATCCCTGAGCGAGTTCTCGGGGCAGGGGAGTCAGAAAGGTTTACTACACTTCCAGCCAGTTCATGATCCCGTCAGCTGCTTTGCGCCCTTCGGCAATGGCGGTAA
Source organism: Citrobacter telavivensis (assembly GCA_009363175.1). NCBI lineage: Bacteria > Pseudomonadati > Pseudomonadota > Gammaproteobacteria > Enterobacterales > Enterobacteriaceae > Citrobacter > Citrobacter telavivensis. The sequence goes on along the minus strand of CP045205.1, from coordinate 5,383,516 downwards.
CCACCAGATCCGAACCGCGCACAATGTCACCACCGGCGAAGATTTTCGGGTTGCTGGTCTGGAAAGCGTTGTCGCTGCCTTCCGGGGCGATGATTCGACCCTGAGAATCCAGTTCGACGCTGTGTTTCGCCAGCCACTCCATGCTGTGAGGACGGAAACCAAACGCCATGACCACGGCATCTGCCGGCACGATGTGCTCGGAACCCGCTACGATCTCCGCACGGCGGCGGCCTTTCGCATCCGGCGCACCCATTTCGGTACGCGCCATTTTCACGCCGCAGACCTTACCATTGGCGTTTACTTCCACGCCCAGCGGCTGCACGTTGAACTGGAACTCAACGCCTTCCTCGCGCGCGTTCTTCACTTCGCGGCGGGAGCCCGGCATGTTCTCTTCATCACGACGATAGGCGCAGGTGACGTGCGTTGCGCCCTGACGAACGGAGGTCCGCACGCAGTCCATGGCGGTATCGCCGCCGCCCAGCACCACCACGCGTTTCCCTTCCATATTGACGTACGGCTCGTCGGTGGTTTCACCAAAGCCCATGATCTGCTTGGTGTTGGCGATCAGGAACGGCAGGGCATCGAATACGCCATCGGCATCTTCGTTTTCCAGCCCGCCGCGCATGGACTGATAGGTGCCGACGCCGAGGAATACCGCATCGTACTCTTTCAGCAGGTCGTCGAGCTGTACATCACGACCCACTTCCACGTTCAGTTTGAACTCGATCCCCATACCGGTGAAAATTTCACGGCGGCGGGTCATCACCTCTTTTTCCAGTTTGAAGGCCGGAATGCCAAAAGTCAGCAGGCCGCCGATCTCCGGATGCCTGTCAAACACCACGGCCTTCACACCGTTGCGGGTTAACACGTCGGCACAGGCCAGTCCAGCCGGGCCGGCGCCGATGATCGCCACCCGTTTGTCGGTCTGGCGAACGCCGGTCATATCCGGACGCCAGCCCATTTCAAACGCTTTATCATTGATATAACGCTCGATGTTGCCGATGGTGACGGCGCCAAACTCATCGTTCAGCGTACAGGAACCTTCGCAGAGTCTGTCCTGTGGGCACACGCGTCCGCACACTTCGGGCAGCGTATTGGTCTGGTGAGACAGTTCCGCTGCTTCAAAGATTCGTCCTTCATTGGCGAGCTTCAGCCAGTTTGGAATATAGTTATGAACCGGACATTTCCACTCACAGTACGGGTTGCCGCAGGACAGACAGCGGTCTGCCTGCGCTTTTGCCTGACCTTCTGAAAACGGTTCGTAGATTTCAATAAACTCGATTTTGCGGATCTTCAGCGGCTTCTTCGGCGGATCAACACGCTGCAGGTCGATAAACTGGTATACGTTCTGACTCATTGTTGCTACCCCTTACTGCGCCTGCACGCGCAGCTCTGCTGCGCTACGACTACGGTGACCCAACAGTGCTTTCACATCACTGGACTTCGGTTTAACCAGCGCGAATTTGTTGGCGAAGGCTGACCAGTTGGCCAGAATCTCTTCTCCGCGCTGCGAACCGGTATGCTGCACGTGTTCGGTGATCAGGCCACGCAGATGCTCTTCGTGGATAGCCAGTTCATCAACGCCCAGTACTTCGACCAGTTCTGGGTTCACGCGTTTACGGAATTCGCCGTCTTCGTCCAGCACGTAGGCGAACCCACCCGTCATGCCTGCGCCGAAGTTCACCCCGGTTTTGCCGAGGATACAGACGATCCCGCCGGTCATGTATTCACAACCGTTGTCGCCAATCCCTTCCACCACGGTGATCGCGCCGGAGTTACGTACCCCGAAACGTTCACCTGCTCGCCCTGCGGCATACAAACGACCACCGGTCGCACCATACAGGCAGGTGTTACCGATGATGCTCGCCTCATGGCTGCGGAAAGCGGAACCAACCGGAGGACGTACCGCCAGCAGGCCGCCCGCCATGCCTTTACCGACATAATCGTTGGCATCGCCGGTCAGATACAGCTCCACGCCGCCCGCGTTCCAGACGCCGAAGCTCTGGCCTGCCGTGCCGCTGAAGTACGCTTTAATCGGGTCAGAGGCCAGTCCCTGATCGCCGTGGGTCTGAGCGATATACCCCGAGAGCGATGCGCCAACGGACCGATCGGTGTTGCGAATATCGAACCAGAAGGTTTTGCTCTGGCGTTCGTCGACATACGGCTTCGCCTGTTGTAGTAACTGCGCGTTCAGCACGCCATTATCAAACGGCGGGTTGTTTTCGGTGCAGTACAGCGCTTTGCCGGGATGCGGTTCTGCGGTTTCCAGCAGTCGGGACAGCGCCAGCTTCTGCTGTTTGGCGGTAAACCCGTCCAGTTCTTTCAACAGGTCGGTACGGCCAATCAGATCCACCAGACGCGTCACGCCAAGCTGCGCCATCAGTTCGCGAGTTTCGCGAGCGATGAACTCAAAGTAGTTGGTGACTTTAAATGGCAGACCGTGATAGTGGTTCTTACGCAGTTTATCGTCCTGGGTTGCTACGCCGGTTGCACAGTTGTTCAGATGGCAAATACGCAGGTATTTACAGCCCAGCGCCACCATCGGACCGGTCCCGAAGCCGAAGCTCTCTGCGCCGAGAATCGCCGCTTTAATGATATCCACGCCGGTTTTCAGACCGCCGTCGACCTGCAAACGGATCTTGTGACGCAAGCCGTTAGCGACCAGCGCCTGCTGGGTTTCCACCAGTCCAAGTTCCCACGGACAGCCCGCGTATTTCACCGAAGAGAGCGGGCTCGCGCCGGTGCCGCCGTCATAACCGGCGATGGTGATGAGATCCGCATAGGCTTTCGCTACGCCGGTGGCGATGGTGCCGACACCCGGTTCAGAAACCAGCTTCACGGAGATCATCGCTTTCGGGTTAACCTGCTTCAGGTCGAAAATCAGCTGTGCTAAATCCTCGATAGAGTAGATATCGTGGTGCGGCGGCGGGGAGATCAGCGTCACGCCCGGCACCGAGTAGCGCAGTTTAGCGATGTACGGGGTCACTTTGTCACCTGGTAACTGACCGCCTTCGCCGGGCTTCGCGCCCTGAGCGACTTTAATCTGAATGACGTCGGCGTTAACCAGGTACGCCGGCGTGACGCCGAAACGACCGGAAGCCACCTGTTTGATGCGCGACACTTTATTGGTGCCGTAGCGCGCCGGATCTTCGCCACCTTCACCAGAGTTAGAATTACCGCCGATGCTGTTCATCGCTTCGGCCAGCGCTTCATGTGCTTCCGGGCTCAGTGCGCCAATCGACATTGCCGCAGTATCAAAACGTTTGAACAGGTCACTTGCCGGTTCGACCGCCTCAATGCTGACCGCCTCGTCGCCGGGGTTAATTGCCAGCAGATCGCGTAGCGTCGTCGCGGGACGTTCGTTGACCAGTTTTGCGTATTCCTGATAGTCGCTGTATTCACCACTCTGAACCGCCTGTTGCAGAGTACGTACGACATCCGGGTTGTAGGCGTGGTATTCGCCGCCGTGCACATACTTCAGCAGGCCGCCCTGCGTAATCGGTTTACGCGCCAGCCAGGCTCGCTTAGACAGGTTCAGCAGATCCTGCTGGAAGTCAGCAAAACCCGCGCCGCCGATACGGCTGACCACGCCCTGGAAGCACAGCGCAACGACATCATCATGCAGACCTACCGCTTCAAACAGTTTGGAGCAGCGGTAGGAGGCGATGGTCGAAATGCCCATTTTGGACATGATCTTGTACAGCCCTTTATTGATGCCGTTACGGTAGTTCAGCATCACGGTACGGTAGTTTTTGGCGATCGCCTGGGTGTCTATCAGACGGCCCAGCGTCTCGTACGCGAGGTACGGATAAATGGCCGTTGCGCCAAAGCCCAGCAGCACGGCGAAGTGATGTGGATCACGGGCGCTGGCGGTTTCGACGATGATGTTGGCATCGCAGCGCAGGCTCTGTTCTACCAGCCGCGTCTGTACCGCGCCGACCGCCATTGGAGCCGGTACCGGCAGACGATTTTTGCCAATATTACGATCCGTCAGCACCAGCAGAACGGTGCCGCTGCGTACCATCTGCTCGGCGGTATCGCACAGCGCTTTGACCGTTTCTTCCAGCGTGGTTTGCGTTACATCGAAGGTGATATCCAGCCGGTCAGCGCGATAGTGCTCTTCTTTCATCGTGGTGAGCTGTTGGAAATCGGAGTACAGCAGAATCGGCGATTTAAAGCTCAGACGGTGCGCCTGTCCTTCCGCTTCGCAAAAGACGTTCATCTCGCGACCGATGCTGGTCGCCAGCGACATGACGTGTGCTTCACGCAGCGGATCGATAGGTGGGTTAGTCACCTGAGCAAACTGCTGGCGGAAGTAGTCGTAAATAATGCGCGGTTGGCTGGAAAGTACGGCAAACGGGGTATCGTCACCCATTGAGCCGACCGCTTCCTGACCGTTTTCACCGAGCACGCGGAGTACGGAATCCAGCTCTTCGGCGCTGTAGTTAAACTGTTTCTGGTAGCTGGCGAGCGTGTCGTCGTCCAGTTCACGCTGGCCCACCCGATCGTCAGCCAGATCTTCAAACGGCACCAGGCGACGGACGTTCTTCTCCATCCATTCTTTATACGGATGGCGGCTTTTCAGGTCGTCGTCAGTTTCGGCCGAATGCAGAATGCAGCCGCCACGGGTGTCGATAACCATCAGTTCGCCCGGGCCGACGCGACCTTTTTCGACCACTTCGTCAGGCTGGTAGTCCCAGATCCCGACTTCAGACGCGCAGGTGATCAGCTTGTCTTTGGTGATGACATAACGCGCCGGACGCAGACCGTTACGATCGAGGTTACAGGCGGCGAAGCGCCCGTCGGACATGACGATACCCGCCGGGCCGTCCCACGGCTCCATGTGCATGGAGTTAAAGTCAAAGAAGGCGCGCAGATCCGGATCCATATCCGGGTTGTTTTGCCAGGCCGGCGGCACCAGAAGGCGCATGGCACGGATGATATCCATCCCCCCGGCCAGCAGCAGTTCCAGCATGTTATCCATGGAACTGGAATCGGAGCCGGTTTCGTTAACGAACGGCGCGGCGTCGTGCAGATCCGGGATCAGCGGGGTCTGGAATTTATAGGTACGGGCGCGGGCCCACTGGCGGTTACCGGTAATGGTGTTGATCTCACCGTTGTGCGCCAGGTAGCGGAACGGCTGCGCCAGCGGCCAGCGCGGCACGGTGTTGGTGGAAAAGCGCTGGTGGAACAGACAGATGGCCGATTCCAGACGCAGGTCCGCGAGGTCCAGGTAGAAGCGCGGCAGATCCGCCGGCATACACAGACCTTTATAGATGTTGACCAGGTTTGACAGGCTACAGACGTAGAAGTCTTTGTCTTCCTGCAGTCGTTTTTCAATACGGCGACGGGCGATGAACAGACGACGTTCCATATCGCGTGGACGCCAGCCCGCAGGGGCATTCACAAAAATTTGTTCAATACGCGGCAGGGAGGAGAGGGCGATTTCACCCAGTACACCTTCGTTGGTCGGCACATCGCGCCAGCCAACAATCGACAGGGTTTCCTGCTGAAGCTCTTCTTCGACAATACGGCGAGATGCAGCGGCCAGTTCAGGATCTTTGTTCAGGAAGATCATACCGACCGCGTAGTTTTTGGCTAAACGCCAGCCGCGCTCTTCGGCAACGATGCGGAAAAAGCGGTCAGGTTTTTGCAGCAGCAGACCACAACCATCGCCCGTTTTACCATCGGCGAGGATTGCGCCACGGTGCTGCATTCGGGCCAGTGCGTGTATGGCGGTACGCACTACCTTGTGGCTAGGTTCGCCTTCTATGTGGGCGATCAGGCCGAAACCACAGTTATCCTTCTCAAGGGATTTATCGTACAACATATCAGTGAACCTCCCCAGGCTCTGCGGGACCCCCTTCCGATACCGTTTGCGCACGGGCACACCAAGAGCATGGCGACGGGGTTTGCGTGTCATACGCTTACCTCGCATTCGCCCTCTTTATCCTTTTCGCTTAGGTCAAACAAGTTTGAGGACTTGCTGTCAGAGGGAATCTCAATTACTGCATAAATATGATGAGCACACCGCTCATCCAGAAAGCTTCCAGCGGATTTCCACGTTATCGGGAATCCACACACAGGTCAAATGGCAATCTTATTTCTCTAATAATGTGCTATCGAGCATATATCTTGATGAAAGTATTAAGAATAATATCATTTTGACATTGAATTAACGTACTGGAAACGAGGCGGGGAGTGTGATCTGTCTCACTGTCATAACCGCCTGTTAGCTCATGTCTCCGCTTTATTCACCGTCATATACAGTGTTTCATGCTGGTTTGTTGCGATATGGCGTTTTATGTCACTGTTTTTGCGCAATCGACGTCAGAAGATAAAAAAAATGGCCGGAGATAAGGAAAAGTAATTGGCTGGGTTGTGAATGAAATATCGTTTATTTTGACTGGATATGCAATTGATAAAAGCCTGCCGGGGCGATTGATCCAGGTCATCGCCGACAAGGGCTAAAAATGGCAGGCTTTGGCCTCTTTTCAAGGCGCGGTCTATCAGATTATGCAGTTACAGAAATTAGTCAATATGTTTGGTGGGGATCTTTCTCGTCGTTATGGACAAAAGGTTCATAAACTGACGCTCCACGGTGGATTTAGCTGCCCAAATCGCGATGGCACCATCGGACGCGGCGGCTGCACCTTCTGTAATGTTGCTTCTTTTGCGGATGAAGCGCAGCAGCATCATTCGATCGCGGAACAGCTCGCGCACCAGGCGCATCGGGTTAATCGGGCGAAACGTTATCTGGCCTACTTCCAGGCCTACACCAGTACCTTTGCTGAAGTGCAGGTATTGCGTTCGATGTATCAGCAGGCAGTCAGCCAGGCCAGTATTGTTGGCCTGTGCGTGGGGACGCGTCCCGACTGCGTACCGGAGGCGGTTCTCGATCTGCTCTGTGAATATAAAGATCAGGGTTATGAAGTGTGGCTGGAGCTGGGATTGCAAACCGCGCATGACAAAACCCTGCATCGTATCAATCGCGGGCACGATTTTGCCTGCTATCAGCGCACGACCCGCCTTGCGCGTGAGCGCGGACTGAAAGTCTGTTCGCATCTTATTGTCGGCCTGCCGGGAGAAGGGCAGGCCGAATGCCTGCAAACGCTTGAGCGGGTGGTGGAGACGGGAGTGGATGGCATCAAACTGCACCCGCTGCACATCGTGAAGGGAAGCATTATGGCCAGAGCATGGGAGGCGGGGCGTCTGAACGGGATTGAACTGGCGGACTACACGCAAACCGCAGGCGAGATGATCCGCCATACGCCGCCGGAGGTGATTTATCATCGTATTTCTGCCAGCGCACGCCGCCCCACGCTGCTGGCACCGCTGTGGTGCGAAAACCGCTGGACCGGGATGGTCGAACTGGATCGTTATTTGAATACTCATGGCGTACAGGGTTCTGCGCTTGGGCGGCCATGGGTTTCGCCTGACGCCTGAACTATGACGGGCCTACGGATTTCTTGCACATTCTCTAACGTCTTGCGCAGAATTGAGTATTATTGTGCCAGGTTGTCGTAAAGGAAATCCCTGATGAAGCAAATTCGTATGCTGGCGCAGTACTATGTGGACCTGATGATGAAATTGGGTCTGGTGCGCTTTTCGCTGTTGCTGGCGTTAGCGCTCGTTGTGCTGGCAATTGTGGTGCAGATGGCGGTCACCATGGTGCTGCATGGTCGGGTCGAACAGATCGATGTCATTCGCTCCATTTTCTTTGGTTTGTTAATCACCCCCTGGGCGGTCTATTTTTTGTCGGTGGTGGTGGAGCAACTGGAGGAGTCCCGTCAGCGGTTATCCCGACTGGTGCAAAAGCTGGAAGAGATGCGCGAACGCGACCTCAAGCTTAACGTCCAACTGAAAGATAATATTTCGCAGTTGAATCAGGAGATTGCCGACCGCGAAAAGGCGGAGGCGGAACGCCAGTCAACGTTTGAACAGCTCAAAGTTGAGATCAAAGAGCGCGAAGAGGCGCAGATTCAGCTTGAACAGCAATCCTCTTTCTTACGTTCCTTTCTGGATGCCTCGCCAGATCTGGTTTTTTATCGCAATGAAGATAAAGAGTTTTCCGGCTGTAACCGGGCGATGGAATTGCTCACCGGCAAAAGCGAAAAGCAGCTGGTGCATTTAAAGCCTGCCGATGTGTACTCGCCGGAAGCGGCCGAAAAGGTCATTGAGACCGACGAAAAAGTCTTCCGCCATAATGTGTCGCTGACCTATGAGCAATGGCTCGATTATCCGGACGGGCGCAAAGCCTGTTTTGAAATCCGCAAAGTACCTTATTACGATCGCGTGGGTAAACGTCATGGCCTGATGGGATTTGGTCGTGATATTACCGAGCGCAAGCGCTATCAGGATGCACTTGAACGCGCCAGTCGCGATAAAACGACCTTTATCTCCACCATCAGTCACGAACTGCGTACGCCGCTGAACGGAATTGTCGGCCTGAGCCGTATTCTGCTGGATACTGAACTGACGACCGAGCAGGAAAAATACCTGAAAACTATCCATGTCTCCGCCGTGACGTTGGGGAATATCTTCAACGATATCATTGATATGGATAAGATGGAGCGGCGCAAAGTTCAACTGGATAACCAGCCGGTGGATTTCACCAGCTTCCTGGCCGATCTGGAGAACCTCTCTGGCCTGCAGGTGCAGCAGAAAGGATTGCGTTTTGTGCTCGACCCGACCTTGCCGCTGCCGCATAAAGTCGTGACCGACGGAACGCGTCTGCGGCAGATCCTGTGGAACCTTATCAGCAACGCAGTGAAATTTACCCAGCAGGGTCAGGTGACCGTGCGCGTACGTTACGACGCAGGCGGCATTCTGCACTTTGAAGTGGAAGACTCCGGCATCGGCATTCCGCAGGATGAGCAGGATAAAATCTTCGCCATGTATTATCAGGTGAAAGACAGCCACGGCGGAAAACCGGCGACCGGTACGGGCATCGGTCTGGCGGTCTCGCGACGTCTGGCAAAAAACATGGGTGGGGATATCACCGTGGTAAGTCAGCCCGGCAAAGGCTCGATCTTTACCTTGACCGTCAATGCGCCTGCGGTGGCGGAAGAAGTTGAAGATGCATTTGAGGATGATGATTTGCCGCTGCCGGCATTGAACGTCCTGCTGGTGGAAGATATCGAACTGAACGTCATTGTGGCACGCTCGGTGCTGGAAAAACTCGGCAACAGCGTGGATGTCGCCATGACCGGGAAAGCGGCGCTGGAGATGTTCACGCCGGGTGAGTATGACCTGGTGTTGCTGGATATTCAGTTGCCGGATATGACCGGCCTCGATATTTCGCGCGAACTAACCCAGCGCTATACGCGTGAAGATCTGCCGCCACTGGTGGCGCTTACGGCGAACGTCCTGAAAGATAAAAAAGAGTATCTGGATGCGGGTATGGATGACGTGCTGAGCAAGCCGCTATCGGTACCGGCGTTAACCGCCATGATTAAGAAGTACTGGGATACCCAAGACGAAGAGGAGTGCACGGTGAAATCTGAAGAGAGCAGTAAATCGCAAGCGCTATTAGATATTCCGATGCTGGAACAGTACATAGAGCTGGTGGGGCCGAAACTGATTACCGATGGGCTGGCAGTCTTCGAGAAGATGATGCCAGGCTATTTAAGCGTTCTGGAATCCAATCTGACCGCGCGTGATAAGAAAGGTGTGGTTGAAGAAGGGCACAAAATTAAAGGGGCTGCTGGTTCTGTTGGCCTTCGTCATCTGCAACAACTGGGGCAGCAGATCCAGTCACCCGATCTTCCTGCATGGGAAGATAACGTGGGCGAATGGATTGAAGAGATGAAGCAGGAGTGGCAACACGACGTTGCGGTGTTAAAAGCCTGGGTGGCAAACGCTGGAAAAAAATGACCCCGGCTTGACCGGGGTGCGCGAATACTGCGCCAACACCAGGGAAATCGTGGCTGCGCCGTAAGTTATAATTGTGATTTAAAAGGCGCAGCGCTTAAATTCGGGCCGCACGCAGTTAAGATAGCAAATCTTAAATGCTTTGTTACATGAATCAGTTAAATGTGTGAAGCGTAGCATTTTAATCACAATTATTAATGTGCTGCAGAAAGTGGTGAAAAGGACATTTGAATGAAAAAAATTGGCGTAGTTCTTAGTGGATGCGGTGTGTATGACGGTGCTGAAATTCATGAAGCCGTACTGACGTTGCTGGCTATTGCCCGCAGCGGTGCGCAGGCCGTCTGCTTCGCGCCCGACAAAGCGCAGGTTGATGTCATTAATCATCTGACGGGCGAACCGATGGCGGAAACCCGCAATGTGCTGATTGAAGCGGCTCGTATTACGCGTGGCAATATTCGTCCACTTTCTCAGGCCGTCTCGACGGACCTGGATGCGCTGATTGTTCCCGGTGGTTTCGGCGCGGCTAAAAATTTGAGCAACTTCGCCAGTCAGGGCAGCGAATGCCGGGTTGATCCGGATTTAGCCGGGCTCGCGTTGGCGATGCACCAGTCTGGTAAGCCGCTGGGTTTTATGTGCATCGCCCCGGCAATGCTGCCGAAAATCTTCGACTTCCCGCTGCGTTTGACTATCGGGACCGATATTGATACGGCAGAAGTGCTGGAAGAGATGGGGGCGGAGCATGTACCGTGCCCGGTCGACGATATCGTCGTTGATGAAGACAATAAAATCGTCACTACGCCTGCCTATATGCTGGCGCAGGATATCGCTCAGGCGGCAATGGGTATCGAAAAACTGGTATCACGCGTGCTGGTTCTGGCGGAATGAAAAAAGGAGTTTTCGTCTTTCTGCGGCGGGTGATGTGGCGTGTCGCGATCGTCCTTGCTGTGTTCTGGGGAGGTGGCATTGCGTTGTTCAGCGTGGTGCCTGTTCCCTTTTCGGCGGTGATGGTCGAGCGACAGGTAGGCGCCTGGCTACAGGGCGATTTTGGCTATGTTGCCCATTCCGACTGGGTGAGCATGGATGAGATCTCACCGTGGATGGGACTCGCGGTGATTGCCGCAGAAGACCAGACCTTCCCGGACCACTGGGGCTTTGACGTCGCCGCCATCGAGAAGGCGTTGTCACATAACGAACGTAATGAAAACCGCATTCGCGGTGCCTCGACGTTGTCACAGCAGACCGTTAAGAATCTCTTTCTCTGGGATGGGCGCAGTTGGCTACGCAAAGGACTTGAGGCCGGGCTTACGGTCGGCGTTGAGACCGTCTGGAGTAAGAAACGGATCCTCACCGTTTACCTGAATATCGCGGAATTTGGTGATGGCGTATTTGGCGTGGAAGCCGCGGCGCAGCGCTATTTTGGCAAACCGGCCAGCCGATTAACCCAGTCAGAAGCGGCGCTGCTTGCTGCTGTGTTGCCCAATCCTCTGCGCTTTAAGGCCGCCGCGCCCTCAGGCTATGTGCGTAGCCGTCAGGCGTGGATACTGCGTCAAATGCGGCAGTTGGGCGGGGAGTCATTTATGACCCGCCATCACCTGCATTAAGCCTCGCGCGAAGAGAGCGACAATCCGCCGCGTTCTTTCGGTTGGGCTTCTTTTTCCAGCGCGACGGCCAGGACCGGTTGGGCGATAAAACGCTGCCACAATCTTTCCTGCTTACGACGGCAGAACCATTTTGACCAGGTCGCCAGCGGGATCAACGTTCCTTCGCCAATGTTATCGCAAACCACCGGCACCACTTCCGATTCGCTGATACGGTGACAGAGAACGTTCTGTGGTTTCAGCGTCATGGTAACGATATGGTTGTCACGCAGGTAGCGTTTTAGCTTCTTCAGCATCTGACGTAGCACGACAAAGTCGTCTTCGTAACGACATTGGCGGGCAAATTCGGTGAGAGTGATGGACGGCTTGCCGTCGTAATCGGCAATCACATCGTAAACATAACCCGTTCCGCAGTCGGTCTCTACCGTGCCGTAATAGCGCGGGATACCGCTCCAGTCTTTCAGGTAGCGAGAGAGGTGCGCGTAGTACTTCAGCTCGCGCTGTGTCTCTTTGTCGCCGCCCTGGCCACTGTTGTAAACAATCTTAATACAACGCTGAGCATCATCCGGATGCGCATAGCACTTACGATGTCGTCCGGTGCCCAGGGGAGTCTCTGCTGATAAACGAATCATGAGTGATATCCTGGAAATATTTACTGACAATAATCCAGTATGAACACTCAAGTTAAATGAAACCTAAACGACTTGTCTTAAGGTTTTCTTAAGATAATCCTTAAGTGAAAAAGCGCACGAATTGTACAGTTAAGGGGGTAAAAAATAAAAAAACGCCGGGTGGCGTTTTCTGTGAAGCTATCCGTCGGACGTGAAAGCTTAGTCTTCGTCGAATCCCGAATTGAAAAGGGCGATGACGGCGGCCAGCGCTTCGACTTCTTGCGGACCCGAGGCTTCGATCTCAATTTGTCGGCCTTTGGCGGAGTCCAGCATCAGCAAAGCGATGACGCTGTTGGCTTCCGCTTCGGTGCCTTCATCATTTCGTAGCAGGACTTCCGCATCAAATCCCTGCATTAATTCAAAGAGCTTCATTGCTGGCCGGGCATGCATGCCCAGCTTATTCGTAATTTCAACAATTTGCTTCACGGTCATGTTTTGCGTTTTTCCAGCGTACGATGGCGTGACTGTACGTTTTTACCGCGTGAGCGGAAGTAGTCTGCCAGCTGTTCTGCAATATACACCGAACGGTGTTTCCCGCCGGTACAACCGATAGCAACGGTCAGATAGCTACGGTTGTTGGTCTCCAGCATGGGTAACCATAGCTCAAGATAGCTGCGAGTCTGGTAGATAAAATTGTGTACTTCTGTGTGCCTGTCGAGGAAGGCGGCAACGGGTTTGTCGAGACCGGTCATCGGACGTAGTTTCGGGTCCCAGTGCGGGTTCGGCAGGAAGCGTACGTCGAAGACGTAATCGGCATCGATGGGGATCCCATGCTTAAAGCCGAAGGACTCAAACACCATGGTCAGTTCACGCTCACGTTTACCCAACAGGCGAGTTCGCAGCATTTCTGCCAGTTCATGTACCGACATTTCTGAGGTGTCGACAATCAGGTCGGCGCGAGAACGCAGCGGTTCCAGCAGGTCGCTTTCCTGATCGATGGCGCTTTCCAGCGACAGGTTTTTGCTGGAGAGGGGGTGCAGACGACGCGTATCGCTATAGCGACGAATCAACGTGTTGCGATCGGCATCAAGAAACAGCAGCTGCGGCGAGAACGCCTCGGGCAGGTTGTTCATTGCCTGCTCAAAAATTTCTGGCGACTCTGGCATATTGCGTACGTCAATGCTGACCGCTGCCGAAATCTGGCGTTCGGCAAGCGTACGAGCCAGATCGGGTAACAGCACCACGGGGAGGTTATCCACGCAGTAAAAGCCCATATCTTCCAGCGCGCGCAGGGCAACAGATTTACCTGACCCTGAACGACCGCTGACGATCATCAGTACCATGTACTGTTTCTCCTCACCACGGCAAAAGGGGAGTTACGCTTCATCCTGACCACCTTCGGTGTCAGTGATGATTTGATACAACTCTTCATCGCTTTGTGCGGCGCGCAGCCGACGGCAGATGGTTTTATCCGCCAGGCGCTTAGCCACCAGTGATAACGTATGCAGATGCGTTTTGGTTTGATCCGCAGGCACCAGCAGAGCAAAAAGCAGATCAACGGGTTGGTTATCAATCGCGTCGAAGGCGATTGGCGTTTCCAGTTGCACAAACACGCCGACGGCGCGCAGAGTATCTTCTTCCAGCTTACCGTGCGGGATGGCGATCCCATTGCCGATGCCGGTACTGCCCATTTTTTCGCGCGTCAGGATCGCTTCAAAAACGACCTGCGGCGGTAAACTGAGCTGTTTTGCCGCCAGTTCACTGATGATTTCCAGCGCGCGTTTTTTGCTCTGGCAGTGAACGGCACTGCGCGTACATTCCTGGTTAAGTACACTGCTCAGTTGTAGAGACGTATCGTTATTTATCATAATTTCACCTAAGAACCTGCCCCACAACGGCGGGACAAGTTCGGAGCGCTAACTGTACAAATGGCCTGTTGTTCTGCACAACAGGCCGTCCTGCACCCGCTAACTGCCCGGACAATTAGTGTTGTTTCAATTTATCTTTGTGTTTAGTGAGCTGTCTTGCCAGCTTATCAATCAGGCCATCAATGGCCGCGTACATATCCTGACCTTCCGCGCTGGCATGAATTTCGCCACCGTTTACATGCAGTGTTGCATCCGAGATGTGGGTGACTTTCTCCACTTTCAACACAATATAGACCTGATTGATCCTGTCGAAATACTGTTCGAGTTTGGCGAACTTGGTATTCACAAAGTCACGCAGGGCTTCTGTGATCTCGACGTTGTTTCCAGTGATGTTGAGCTGCATAGTGTCTTCCTTATCGGTTGGGTCAAACCAGTTGTTTGCGCTGGTTTGACGGCGGAATGGATAAAGACTCTCGGTACTTCGCAACGGTGCGGCGCGCCACCATGATACCTTGTTCCGACAATATCGATGTTAGCTTGCTGTCGCTCAGGGGCTTCGCGGGGTTTTCCGCCGCAATCAACTTCTTCACCAGTGCGCGGATCGCCGTGGAGGAAGCTTCGCCACCCCCCTCGGTATTCACATGGCTGGAGAAAAAATACTTCAGTTCAAAAATGCCGCGTGGACTGTGCAGATACTTCTGCGTGGTCACACGAGAAATGGTCGACTCGTGCATCTCAACGGCCTGGGCGATATCCGCCAGCACCATCGGTTTCATAAACTCTTCGCCTTGCTCAAAGAAGGCTTGCTGCTGTTCAACGATGCAGCGACTGACGCGCAACAGGGTATCGTTGCGGCTCTCCAGACTCTTAATCAACCACTTTGCGTCCTGCAAATTGCTGCGGATGTACTGGCTGTCGGCGTCATTGCGTCCACCGCTGCACATTGCGGCGTAGTGCTGATTAATCTGTAGGCGGGGAACGCTGTCGCCGTTGAGCTCGACCGTCCAGTGACCGTTATGCTTACGCACCAGTACATCCGGGATCACGTATTCTGGCTCACCGGTCTGGATCGACTGACCGGGGCGGGGATCGAGCGACTGAATCAGATTGACCGCCTCTTTGAGCACCTCTTCTTTGAGGCGCGTGACGCGCATCAGGGTGCGGAAGTCGTGGTTCGCCAGCAGATCGAGATGATCGCTGATGATCTGCCGGGCTTCTTCAAGGAAAGGCGTCGCTTTGTCGAACTGCGAGAGCTGGATCAGCAGACAATCGCGCAGATCTTTTGCCGCCACGCCAACAGGATCAAACCGCTGAATACGTTTGAGAACGGCTTCAACCTCGTCAAGACCCACCTCTTCATTGCCCATGCTTTCGAGGATATCGTCCAGCGAAACGGTGAGATAGCCAGTGTCGTCAACGGCATCAACAATCGAGGTGGCGATCGCGCGGTCGGTATCGGAGAACGGGGTAAGTTCTACCTGCCACATCAGATAATCCTGCAGGGTCTGTGTGGTTTCTCCCTGGTAAACGGGCAGTTCATCGTCGATGTAGTCACCGCTGGTGCCCGATGGCGTCCCGGCGGTGTAGATTTCATCCCAGCTGGCGTCGAGCGGTAACTCTTCCGGCATCTCTTTTTGTTCGAGGGCGTCGGCGGTATCCAGCGATTCACTGTCCTGAGTTTCGTGGGTATCAACTTCGTCGTGAAGATCGGTTTGCTCCAGCAGCGGATTACTTTCCAGCGCCTGCTGGAGTTCCTGCTGCAGTTCCAGCGTGGACAACTGCAACAGACGAATCGCCTGTTGTAGTTGCGGCGTCATCGCCAGTTGTTGGCTCAGCCTGAGTTGCAAACCTTGCTTCATGTTCAGAGTCGTCTTCTCCCGCTATGACGTCACAAACTTCTACCCTATCAGAGTCTGAAGTCTTCCCCAAGGTATACGCGCTTAACGTGTTCGTCCTGCAGGATTTCTGTCGGCGTACCGTGCGCAATCAGGTGTCCCTGGCTCACGATATAGGCCCGTTCACACACGGCCAGCGTTTCACGGACGTTATGGTCGGTAATCAACACGCCGAGGCCGCTGTCACGCAGATGCTCAATAATGCGTTTGATATCGATAACGGAGATGGGGTCAACACCAGCAAACGGTTCATCCAGCAGGATAAATTTTGGATTGGCGGCCAGCGCGCGGGCGATTTCCACACGGCGACGTTCCCCCCCGGAGAGCGACTGACCCATGTTGTCGCGCAGATGCTCAATGTGAAACTCTTCCATCAGCTCGTTCGCACGGTCTTCACGCTGTTCGCTAGAGAGATCGTCACGAATTTGCAGTACTGCCATCAGGTTGTCGAACACGCTCAGACGACGGAAAATCGAGGCTTCCTGTGGCAGATAGCCAATCCCGCGGCGTGCGCGGGCATGTAGCGGCAGCAGGCTGATGTCTTCATCATCAATGATGATGTTACCGGCATCGCGCGGCACAATACCGACGACCATGTAAAAGGTGGTGGTTTTACCCGCACCGTTTGGCCCAAGCAGACCGACAATCTCGCCCGAGTTGACGGTCAGGCTGACATCTTCCACGACGCGGCGGCCTTTATAGGCCTTCGCCAGATTCTTTGCAGTTAATGTTGCCATAGCGAATTAGTTACTCTTCTTCTGAGCCGGGGCCTGGTTTTTGTTTTTGTCCTGCAACTGCGACGGAACCAGAACAGTGGTCACACGCTTGCCTTTCTCACTGAAGGCCTGCATTTTCTGCTCTTTCACCAGATAGGTAATTTTGTCCCCGGTGATGTTGCTGTCGAGCTGTTCCAGGTACGCATTGCCGGTGAGCACGACAAAATCTTTCGCCAGCTCATAATGCATTTTCGACGCATGGCCTTTTACCGGCTTACCGTTGTCCTGCATTTGATAGAAGGTGGCCGGGTTGCCGAAGCCGTCAATGACCTCTTTGCCCTCTTCACCGCCAGGACGGGTAACGACCACTTTATCGGCGTTAATTTTGATGGTGCCCTGGGTCACAATGACATTGCCGGTGAAGGTCACGACGTTGCCCTGCATATCCAGAGACTGCTGGTCCGATTCAATGTGGATCGGCTGTTCGGTATCACCGGTGACGGCGAACGCCGGAATACTGGCGGCCAGAAGTGAGCTGGCAAGCACAAGATTAAGGCTGAGTTTGTTTGTTTTGAATTTCATAGGAGGTTCTAACCTTTTCAATCAGCTCGGCGTTCTTGCTGCGTAAGTTGCCGCGCATTTTCAGTCCGCTGGAGTTAAATGTAGTTCCGTATAACGTGACAAGGTCTTCAGAGGTAACATCCTGCGTCACCAGATTGATCTGCGCGTTATCGGTGGTAATTCTGCGAAGTTGAGCGTCAGGCACCAGCGCGTTGACTTCAACGTGACCATAAAGATACAGCATTCGATCCTCGGTCAGTTTGGCTTTATCAGCCTTGATTGACCACGTCGGGATCTTGTCCTTATCAAACGTCGTTAACACGGGTTGCGTGAACCACGAAACGGCCTGATCGGAATAATATTCAACATGTTGGGCGATCAAACGATAGCTCAGTGCGCCTTCCGGACTGTAGACAACGGTGTCCGTGTGCTCGCTCTTGTAGGTCGGATCGCTCGTATTCACCACCACCTGAGCCGTGTCGTCTTTATCGGCCAGGTTAATACCAATCAGCACCAGCACGGCCAACGACAGTAGAATGATAACCCAACGTCTGGCTTTACTCATATCGATTGCCCTTTGGCCTCATCAAGCTTACCCTGCGCCAGTAATAGTAAATCACAGACTTCGCGTACCGCGCCGCGTCCGCCCGCGATTTTGGTGACGTAATCCGCGCGCGGAAGCAGTAACGGATGCGCATCCGCAACGGCAATGCTTAGGCCAATTTTTTCCATCACTGGCCAGTCGATCAGATCATCCCCGACGTAGGCCACGTTTTCCGGCGCAATCGCCAGTTTTGCCAGCAGACTGTGAAAGGCGACCAGTTTGTCCGACTGCCCCTGATACAGATGCGTGATCCCCAGTGTGGCACACCGATCTTCTACTAGTTTAGCTTTTCGTCCGGTAATGATGGCGACGTCGATATCAGACGTCAGCGCACAACGAATCCCGTAACCGTCACGGACGTTGAAAGCTTTCAGTTCTTCACCGTTGTTGCCCATATAAATCAGGCCATCCGACAGTACGCCATCGACATCAAGAATCAGCAGACGGATATTCTCTGCTTTGGCGATGACGTCCGCGCTGACGGGTCCATAACAGGTCGCAAGCGACGCACCTGCTTTGCTCATTTCTCTTTATCCTTGAATTTCTACACAACGCCTGCACGCAGGAGATCATGCATATGTAACACACCGAGTAACTGGTCGCCATCGGCAACCATCACGGAGGTGATATGGCGGGACTGCATTAAGTTCAGGGCATCGACCGCCAGAATTCCTGGACGCACGCGAATGCCCCCTGGCGTCATCACGTCGGCAATACCGAGTTGGCGCACGTCAACACCCATATCAAAGACGCGACGTAAATCACCGTCGGTGAAGATACCGTCGATCTTCATCGCATCATCGCAAATCACGGTCATCCCGAGGTTCTTGCGGGTGATTTCCAGCAGCGCGTCGCGCAGACTGGCATCTTTGGTGACATGCGGGATCTCATCGCCCGTATGCATAATATCGTTAACGCGCAGCAGCAGTTTACGCCCCAGCGCACCGCCCGGATGCGACAAGGCAAAATCCTCTGCGGTAAAGCCGCGCGCCTTTAATAACGCCACCGCCAGCGCATCGCCCATCACTAACGTGGCGGTGGTGCTGCTCGTTGGTGCCAGTCCAAGCGGGCAGGCTTCTTGCGGTACTTTAACACACAGATGGACATCCGCAGCACGTGCCATGCTGCTTTCTGGTCGACCGGTGATGCAGATAAGCTGAACCTGCAGTCGCTTAAGGACCGGAATCAGGGCCGCGATCTCGCTGGATTCTCCAGAGTTGGAGATGGCAATCACCACATCCTGCGAGGTCACCATCCCCAGATCGCCGTGGGCGGCTTCACCCGGATGGACGAAGAATGAAGAGGTACCGGTGCTGGCAAAGGTCGCGGCCATTTTGCGGCCAATATGCCCCGATTTCCCCATGCCCATCACCACCACTTTGCCGGTGCAATTGAACATTTTTTCACAGGCGAGAGTGAAATCCTGGTTGATGTACTGATCGAGTTCCGCCAGGCCTTCACGTTCAATCGCCAGAACCTCTTTGCCGGCTTGCTGAAAGTCAAAACCCGGTTGTAACGCTAAGTGCGACATATGTCTGTTTCCAGTTATCCAACGAGAAGCGGCGACAGCCAATACAACATCGCCAGCCATACGATAAAACCGCCGGTCAACAGCACGCCCGCGCCGCGACCGGACTGGCGGGGACGCCGCCAGCAAAGTAATGCAAAGATGATGCTCACCAGCAGCATCACGCTGTAGTCACGGCTGAACGCCAACGGGTTCACCTCACCCGGCGTAATCAGGGCGGGGAGGCCGAGGACAATGGTGAGGTTAAAAATGTTCGCGCCGATAATATTGCCCACCGCGATATCGTTCTCACCTTTGCGCACGCCCGCGATGGCGGTTGCCAGTTCAGGCAGGCTGGTGCCGATCGCGATTACCGTCAGGCCAATCGTCAGTTCGCTCATCGCGAAGTAATTGGCAATCACGGTGGCGTTATCCACCACCATTCGGGTGGCCATTGGCATGATAATCAGCGCAATGCCCAGCCATAAAAACGCCACCGGCAGTCCGCCTTCGCGCGGCAATTCAGCAACCTGCTCCCGCGTGAGACTGTCATTGCCCTGACGCTCAGCGAGACGGGCGATTTTAACAATGAACAACAGCCATAACACGGCTAATAGTAAAAGAAAGATACCATCGCTGCGGCTGAGTTGTCCGTCATACAGTACGGATCCGGCCACGACGCTAACCAGTAACATTAGCGGTAATTCGCGACGTAGAATATCGGAATGCACGGTAAAAGGGTGGATCAGCGCGGCAAGTCCGAGGATCAACAAAATGTTGGTTATGTTGGATCCGAGCGCGGTGCCAACGGCTAAATCTACCTGCCCGTGCAGGGAGGCGGCGACAGAAACAATAATTTCAGGCAGAGATGTGCCTATACTGACTACCGTCATACCAATGATCAGCGGCGGGATCCCGAAGGTTCGGCATAGGATTGACGCGGAAAATACCAGGCGGTCGGCGCCGTAGACGACCAATAATAAACCAATAATTAACAGCGCCGTGGCTAAAAGCATCTAAAGTCCTTTCTTCAGGTATACTCGCCGGTCCACCGGGATTGTCTGGAAACCGTTACGAAGTCTTAATTTTGACTTTATGCAGCTAAAAAGTAAAACAAATGCCAGCTTTCGCTAACCAGCGCGGGTAATATTCTGTAAATATGTTGGGTTCATGGCTAAATTCCACGCCATGCTGAGATCAACAAGCAACACGAAGGATGAATCAATGGGTCAGTCTGTGGCGAATTTAGTCGACATGCGCGATGTCAGCTTTACGCGCGGCGATCGCTGCATTTTCGATAACATCTCTCTGACCGTACCGCGTGGCAAGATCACCGCGATCATGGGGCCATCGGGGATCGGTAAAACGACGCTGCTGCGCCTGATCGGCGGACAAATTCTGCCAGATAAGGGAGAGATCCTGTTTGATGGTGAGAACATCCCTGAAATGTCTCGCTCGCGCCTCTACACGGTACGCAAACGGATGAGTATGCTGTTTCAGTCAGGGGCGCTGTTCACTGACATGAACGTGTTTGATAACGTGGCATATCCGTTACGCGAACATACCACGCTTCCCCCGTCGTTATTGAAAAGCACGGTGATGATGAAACTGGAAGCCGTCGGTCTGCGCGGTGCGGCAAAACTGATGCCTTCAGAACTGTCCGGAGGGATGGCCCGTCGGGCGGCGTTAGCGCGCGCCATTGCGCTGGAACCGGATCTCATCATGTTTGATGAACCGTTTGTCGGTCAGGATCCGATCACCATGGGCGTGCTGGTCAAACTGATTTCAGAATTAAACAATGCGCTGGGCGTGACCTGCGTCGTGGTCTCTCACGATGTGCCGGAGGTTCTGAGCATTGCCGATCACGCCTATATTATGGCGGACAAAAAGATTGTGGCCCACGGCAGCGCGCAAGCGCTGCAAGAGAATGACGACCCGCGCGTACGTCAGTTCCTGGATGGCATTGCAGACGGGCCGGTCCCGTTCCGCTATCCTGCGGGCGATTATCACTCTGATTTACTCGGAACAGGGAGTTAAGCCACTCATGCTGTTAAATGCACTGGCGACGCTGGGACATAAGGGGATTAAAACCCTCAGAACGTTCGGGCGCGCTGGGTTAATGTTGTTCAATGCGCTGGTCGGCAAACCGGAATTTCGTAAACACGCGCCGCTGCTGGTGCGCCAGCTTTATAATGTGGGCGTCTTGTCGATGCTGATCATTATTGTTTCTGGCGTGTTTATCGGCATGGTGCTGGGGTTGCAGGGCTATCTGGTACTCACCACCTATAGTGCGGAAACCAGTCTGGGGATGTTAGTGGCGCTGTCGCTGCTACGTGAACTCGGTCCGGTCGTCGCCGCGCTGCTGTTTGCCGGTCGTGCGGGTTCCGCTCTGACCGCTGAAATTGGCCTGATGCGCGCCACGGAGCAGCTTTCCAGTATGGAAATGATGGCCGTCGACCCACTGCGTCGGGTGATCTCCCCGCGTTTCTGGGCGGGCGTGATTTCGCTGCCGCTGCTGACGATTTTGTTTGTGGCCGTAGGGATCTGGGGCGGTTCTCTGGTCGGCGTAAGCTGGAAGGGGATTGACGCCGGTTTCTTCTGGTCTGCGATGCAGAATGCCGTCGACTGGCGTCTGGATCTGGTCAACTGTTTGATTAAAAGCGTGGTGTTCGCCATTACGGTAACCTGGATTGCATTGTTCAATGGGTATGATGCGATTCCGACCTCGGCAGGCATTAGCCGGGCAACCACACGCACCGTTGTGCACTCGTCGCTGGCCGTTCTGGGTCTGGACTTTGTACTGACCGCATTGATGTTTGGGAATTGAGTTCATGCAAACGAAAAAAAATGAAATTTGGGTGGGGATCTTTTTGTTAGCCGCATTGCTGGCCGCGCTGTTTGTCTGCCTGAAGGCGGCCAACGTGACCTCTATGCGCACAGAACCGACCTACACGATTTACGCGACATTCGATAATATCGGCGGTCTGAAAGTGCGTTCGCCGGTGCGCATCGGTGGCGTGGTGGTTGGCCGCGTGGCGGATATTTCCTTAGACCCGAAGACCTATTTACCCCGTGTGACGCTGGACATCGAAGAGCGCTATAACAACATCCCTGATACCAGTTCACTGAGCATCCGGACGTCCGGTCTGCTGGGGGAACAGTACCTGGCGCTGAACGTTGGTTTTGAAGATCCTGAGCTCGGAACGTCTATCCTCAAGGATGGCGGCACGATCCAGGACACTAAATCCGCGATGGTGCTGGAAGATATGATTGGTCAGTTCCTTTACAACAGCAACAGTAAAGGCGATGACAATAAGAATTCTGGCGATGCATCGGCGCCGACCGAAGGTCATAATGAAGCCACTGGGCCTGCGGGCACAACGAATTAATCTCAGGAGAATCGAATTATGATTAAACGTTTAATGATGGTGGCTCTACTGGTGATTGCACCGCTGAGCACCGCCATTGCAGCCGATCAGACCAACCCTTACAAGTTGATGGATGAAGCGGCGCAGAAAACCTTCGACCGCCTGAAAAACGAACAGCCGAAAATCCGTTCGAATCCGGACTATCTGCGCGATGTGGTTGACCAGGAACTGCTGCCGTATGTCCAGGTGAAATACGCCGGCGCGCTGGTGCTGGGTCGTTATTACAAAGAGGCGACTCCGGCTCAGCGTGATGCCTATTTCGCCGCGTTTCGCGAATACCTGAAACAGGCCTACGGCCAGGCGCTGGCAATGTATCACGGTCAGACGTATCAGATTGCCCCGGAACAACCGTTGGGTGATGCGACCATCGTTCCTATTCGCGTGACGATTCTCGATCCAAACGGTCGTCCTCCGGTACGTCTGGACTTCCAGTGGCGTAAAAATACCCAGACGGGTCACTGGCAGGCCTATGACATGATCGCTGAAGGCGTCAGCATGATCACCACCAAACAGAACGAGTGGAGCGATCTGCTGCGTACTAAAGGGATCGATGGACTGACGGCGCAGTTGAAATCTATTGCGCAGCAAAAAATCACGCTGGAAGAGAAGAAGTAAATGACTCAGTCACTCAGTTGGATGCGTGACGGTGACAGGCTGGCGCTCGTGGGAGAGCTGGACCAGGACGTGCTGAATCCCTTGTGGGATGCGCGCGTTGAGGCGATGACCGGCGTGACCTGCATCGATCTCAGCCAGATTTCCCGAGTGGATACGGGGGGACTGGCGCTGCTGGTCCATCTCATCAGTCTGGCGAAAAAGCAGGGCAACAACGTGTCTCTGACGGGGGTGAACGACAAAGTCTTCACCCTGGCGGAACTCTATAACTTACCTGCTGACGTGCTCCCGCGTCAGTGATATCAGTACGTTATTATCTATAGCCTCGCTGGATTTACCCGCGAGGCTTTTTGCTTATTTATGACAGCGCAACTTTGCTCTAAGATGTTGGGCTGTTTTCACAATCTGACGAATGAAGAGCCCATGGAAAATAATGAAATTCAGAGCGTGCTGATGAACGCACTCTCCCTCCAGGAAGTCCACGTCTCTGGCGATGGCAGTCACTTTCAGGTTATTGCCGTGGGTGAGATGTTTGACGGCATGAGCCGGGTGAAGAAACAGCAGTCGGTTTATGCGCCGCTGATGGAATACATTGCGGACAACCGCATTCATGCCCTGTCGATCAAAGCGTATACCCCAGCAGAGTGGGCGCGCGATCGTAAACTAAACGGTTTTTGAGTTACGGGTGAAGCACCGGTAACGACGATGAATTTTAACTGAGAACAACATCATGGATAAATTTCGTGTACAGGGGCCAACCCGGCTCCAGGGCGAAGTCACAATTTCTGGCGCGAAAAACGCCGCTCTGCCGATCCTTTTTGCGGCGTTGCTGGCGGAAGAGCCGGTAGAGATCCAGAACGTCCCGAAACTGAAGGACGTTGATACCTCGATGAAGCTGCTGAGCCAGCTCGGTGCGAAAGTGGAACGCAATGGTTCCGTGCACATCGACGCCCGCGACGTTAATGTCTTCTGCGCACCGTATGATCTGGTGAAAACCATGCGCGCATCGATTTGGGCGCTGGGGCCGTTGGTCGCCCGTTTTGGTCAGGGTCAGGTTTCACTGCCTGGCGGTTGCACTATTGGCGCACGTCCGGTTGATCTGCATATTACCGGTCTGGAGCAACTGGGCGCGACGATCACGCTGGAAGAAGGCTATGTGAAAGCTTCTGTTGATGGTCGTCTGAAGGGCGCGCATATCGTCATGGATAAAGTCAGCGTTGGCGCAACGGTGACAATCATGTGCGCCGCGACGCTGGCGGAAGGCACCACCATCATTGAAAACGCCGCCCGTGAACCGGAAATTGTCGACACCGCCAACTTCCTGATTGCGCTGGGGGCGAAAATTACCGGTCAGGGGACCGATCGTATCACCATCGAAGGCGTAGAACGCCTGGGTGGCGGTGTTTATCGCGTATTGCCAGACCGTATCGAAACCGGGACGTTCCTGGTGGCTGCGGCGATTTCCCGTGGCAAAATTATCTGCCGTAACGCGCAGCCGGATACGCTGGATGCGGTTCTGGCGAAACTGCGCGATGCCGGTGCGGATATCGAAGTGGGTGAAGACTGGATTAGCCTCGACATGCACGGCAAACGTCCGAAAGCGGTCAACGTGCGCACCGCTCCACATCCGGCATTCCCGACGGACATGCAGGCCCAGTTCACGCTGTTGAATCTGGTGGCGGAAGGGACTGGCTTCATCACGGAAACCGTGTTTGAAAACCGCTTTATGCACGTGCCTGAGCTGAGCCGTATGGGTGCCCATGCGGAAATCGAAAGCAATACTGTGATTTGTCACGGTGTCGATAAGCTCTCCGGCGCGCAGGTGATGGCGACGGATCTGCGTGCTTCTGCCAGTCTGGTGCTGGCGGGATGTATTGCGGAAGGGACGACGGTCGTTGATCGTATTTATCATATCGATCGCGGTTATGAGCGCATCGAAGATAAACTGCGTGCGCTGGGCGCTAACATCGAGCGCGTGAAAGCCGAATAATTGTGTGTCATTGAGTAGCCCCGATGCGCTGTGCCGGGGCTACTGTTTCGCGAGTTACTTTACGTCCGGCTTTTCCCGGCGCGCCGCCCGCATCAGACGCGTCCTGTCGATGAATTCGTGTGTTCTGGCATCATGGTAGCGTGACGGCCAGATAACCCAGGGTTCCGTTCCGAGCGCTTTCGCTATGATTAGCTCGCCTTTCGGCCACGGTCGGGTTAAGGCGTTTGCCAGCGTGGAGGAACTTAATCCATGCCTGCGCGATTCGGCAGCCATTGATGTCCCTTTTTTACGTAATCCAGCAATGATATCTGCCGGATGCCAGTCAATGAGTTTGCTCTCCATTTATCCCCTCGCTCATGGTCATTCATCGTTGATTTGCACAATCAATTTGCAAAAGACACTATACGCTCAGAGAATTGATGTTCTAATATGTTCATGTAAAGAGTTTGAATATTCAGAATTTATTAAGATTTATTGCGTGAGTTGCAATGGGGAAGTGAGCTTGTACGGGTTTTATTGGAACTTATGTGAATCATCCCGCGCGACGTGGCGGGATGATTGCGTCGTCATTAGCGATCACGCTGTACGGCAATATGCGCCAGACCGATCAACGCCTCGCGCCATTGGGAGTCAGGAAGTACCTGCAGTGCGGCGATGGCTTTGTCAGCCTCTTCTTCTGCGCGCTGGCGTGTCCATTCCAGTGAACCACAGGCGTTCATCGCGTCCAGTACCGGCTCCAGAAGGTGTCGGCCATTTCCTTGTTCAATGGCGTGGCGAATCATTTGCGCCTGCTCTGGCGTGCCGTTACGCATCGCATGCAGCAGCGGTAGCGTAGGTTTGCCTTCGTTCAGGTCATCACCGACATTTTTGCCAAGTTGTTCGCCATCGGCGTTGTAGTCCAGCAGATCGTCAATCAACTGGAAAGCCGTTCCCAGATAGCGACCATAGTCCTGCAACCCTTTTTCCTCGGCTTCGCTACAGCCTGCGAGGAGACCGGAACACTGCGCCGCCGCTTCAAACAGTCGCGCTGTCTTACTGTAGATCACGCGCATATAGCTTTCTTCTGTAATGTCCGGGTCGTTAACGTTCATTAACTGCAGGACTTCACCTTCAGCAATGACGTTCACGGCTTCAGACATCACTTCCAGCACCTTTAGTGAGCCGAGGCTGGTCATCATCTGGAAAGCTCGGGTATAGATAAAATCGCCAACCAGCACGCTGGCAGCATTGCCAAATGCAGCGTTTGCTGTGGCTTTGCCCCGACGCATATCGGATTCATCCACCACATCGTCATGAAGCAGGGTGGCGGTGTGGATAAATTCGATCAATGCCGCGATCGTGACATGGGCGTGTCCCTGATAGCCAACGGCGCGCGCCGCGAGTACGGCAATCATTGGGCGAATACGTTTACCGCCACCGCTCACAATGTAATAGCCTAACTGATTGATCAGTTGGACGTCGGAATTAAGCTGTTCAAGGATTGTCGCATTGACACCCGCCATATCTTGCGCGGTTAACTCATTGATTTTTTCTAAATTCATCGCAAAAGCCGGGCTTTTCGCCCCGTTTACCTCATCATGTGGCAAGGTAACTTAGGGTTTAGGGTTAGAAATATATGCTGATTGTACTGAAAAAACGCCGCAGATAAACGTTACCATACACGTTGTGTTTTTTTTCTTCATGTATTGACTGTAGCACTTGTCAAAGGCTCACGTTTTGCGTAATATTCGCGCCCTATTGTGAATATTTATAGCGCACTCTGAATCATTGAAAGGTGTGCGCGGAAGCGGAGTTTTTTATGTACGCGGTTTTCCAAAGTGGTGGTAAACAACACCGAGTAAGCGAAGGTCAGACCGTTCGCCTGGAAAAGCTGGACATCGCAACTGGCGAATCTATCGAATTCGCTGAAGTTCTGATGATCGCAAACGGTGAAGAAGTCAAAATCGGCGTTCCTTTCGTTGATGGCGGCGTAATCAAAGCTGAAGTTGTTGCTCACGGTCGTGGCGAGAAAGTTAAAATCGTTAAGTTTCGTCGTCGTAAACACTATCGTAAGCAGCAGGGCCATCGTCAGTGGTTCACTGATGTGAAAATTACTGGCATCAGCGCCTAAGACCTGAGGAGAGATTTAAATGGCACATAAAAAGGCTGGCGGCTCAACTCGTAACGGTCGCGATTCAGAAGCTAAACGCCTGGGCGTTAAGCGTTTCGGTGGCGAATCCGTTCTGGCGGGTAGCATCATCGTTCGTCAACGTGGCACCAAGTTCCACGCTGGCACCAACGTAGGTTGCGGTCGTGACCACACTCTGTTTGCTAAAGCAGACGGTAAAGTGAAATTTGAAGTTAAAGGCCCGAACAACCGTAAATACATCAGCATCGTTGCTGAGTAAGTTTTTCGTGGTCCGGTAACGGATAAAAGCCCCGCACCCTGTTGCGGGGCTTTTTACATTCGACGACCGGTAAATATGCTCGTGAAACCGCTTTGTACCGGATAACGAGCCCTTGCAGGGAAAACGGGCATGAAGCAGCAGGCTGGCATTGGTATTCTTTTGGCGCTCACAACCGCAGTGTGTTGGGGGGCTTTGCCAATTGCTATGAAGCAGGTGCTGGAGGTGATGGAACCTTCTACCATCGTGTTTTACCGTTTTTTAATCGCGAGCGTTGGCCTCGGGGCGATTCTGACCGCGAAGCGCAGGCTTCCGCCGCTGCGAATTTTTCGCAAGTCGCGCTGGCTGATCCTGTTGGCGATTGCCACCGCTGGACTCTTTGGGAACTTCATCCTGTTCAGCTCTTCCCTGCAGTATTTAAGCCCGACGGCTTCGCAGGTGATTGGTCAACTGTCGCCAGTGGGTATGATGGTCGCGAGCGTATTTATCCTTAAAGAGAAGATGCGCGGTACGCAGATTGTTGGCGCGATAATGCTGTTAAGCGGGCTGGTGATGTTCTTCAACACCAGTCTGATAGAAATTTTTACCAAACTGACCGATTACACCTGGGGTGTTATTTTTGGCGTCGGTGCGGCCATGGTCTGGGTCAGTTATGGCGTCGCGCAAAAGGTGTTATTGCGGCGTCTGGCATCACCGCAGATCCTGTTTTTACTGTACACTTTATGTACGATAGCGCTGTTGCCACTGGCAAAGCCCGGCGTAATAGCCCAGCTCAGTGACTGGCAGCTTGCCTGTTTGATTTTTTGTGGGCTGAATACGCTGGTAGGATATGGCGCCCTGGCGGAAGCGATGGCGCGTTGGCAGGCAGCTCAGGTGAGCGCATTAATCACGCTCACCCCGCTGTTTACGCTGTTATTTTCAGATCTTTTATCTATGGCCTGGCCCGATTTCTTCGCCAGACCGATGTTAAACCTTCTAGGTTATCTCGGTGCGTTTGTCGTGGTTGCGGGCGCGATGTACTCCGCCATTGGTCATCGTATTTGGGGCGGATTACGTAAGCATGAATCGGTGGTATCGCAGCCCCGCTCAGGCGAATGATTTACGGAGAGTAAAATGAAGTTTGTTGATGAAGCAACGATTCTGGTCGTTGCAGGCGATGGCGGTAATGGTTGCGTTAGCTTCCGCCGTGAGAAATATATCCCGAAAGGCGGCCCGGACGGCGGGGACGGTGGTGATGGTGGCGACGTCTGGATGGAAGCCGACGAAAACCTGAACACTCTGATCGACTACCGTTTTGAGAAATCTTTCCGCGCAGAGCGTGGTCAGAATGGCGCCAGCCGTGACTGTACCGGTAAACGAGGGAAAGATGTCACCATTAAAGTACCGGTAGGTACGCGTGTGATAGACCAGGGCACGGGCGAAACCATGGGGGACATGACCAAACACGGTCAGCGTCTGATGGTCGCAAAAGGCGGCTGGCACGGTCTGGGTAACACCCGTTTTAAATCTTCAGTCAACCGCACACCGCGTCAGAAAACGATGGGGACGCCGGGTGACAAGCGTGACCTGTTGCTGGAGTTGATGCTGCTGGCGGATGTGGGCATGCTGGGGATGCCAAATGCCGGTAAATCAACCTTTATCCGCGCGGTCTCTGCGGCGAAACCTAAAGTAGCGGATTATCCGTTTACTACGTTGGTGCCAAGTCTTGGCGTTGTCCGTATGGATAACGAAAAGAGCTTCGTGGTCGCGGACATCCCGGGGCTGATTGAAGGTGCTGCGGAAGGTGCCGGTCTGGGGATTCGCTTCCTGAAACACCTTGAACGTTGCCGCGTACTGCTGCACCTCATTGATATCGATCCGATCGACGGTTCCGATCCGGTTGAGAATGCGCGGATCATCATTGGTGAACTGGAAAAATACAGTCAGGATCTGGCTGCCAAACCGCGCTGGTTAGTGTTCAACAAGATCGATTTGCTGGATAAAGCCGAAGCGGAAGAGAAAGCCAAAGCCATCGCGCAGGCGCTGGGCTGGGAAGATAAATATTATCTGATCTCTGCCGCCAGCCAGTTGGGCGTGAAGGATCTCTGCTGGGATGTGATGACCTTTATCATCGAGAACCCGATTACTCAGGCGGAAGAAGCGAAGCAGCCAGAGAAAGTCGAGTTCATGTGGGATGATTATCATCGCCAGCAAATCGCGGAAGTGGAAGAAGAAGCAGAAGACGACTGGGATGACGACTGGGACGAAGACGACGAAGAAGGCGTCGAGTTCATCTATAAGCGTTAATCCCCGTTTCAATGCCCGGTGGCGCTAGCGCTTACCGGGCATACATCATCTGTAGGCCGGATAAGCGCTAGCGCCATCCGGCAAAATACCCACCTAGTTATTCTGATAAATATCTTTGTACAACCGGCTTTCAAAGCGAACCAGCGGAATGCGACGGTTACGTTGATCGGCAGGTTCTACTGCATAACCCGACAGATACTGCACAAACGCCATCCGCTGCCCGCTTGCGGTGGTAATAAAGCCCGCCAGGTTGTACACACCCTGCAACGACCCCGTCTTCGCCGAGACCTTACCGTCGACGCCCGCCTGATGCAGACCCGCACGGTACTGCAGAGAGCCATCATAGCCCGCCAGCGGTAGCATTGAGATGAAGTTCAGTTCGTTGTCGTGCTGTGCGATGTATTGCAGCACCTGCATCATGGTGGCAGGGGCAATCAGGTTATGGCGCGACAGACCGGAGCCGTCGGCGATAATTGTGTTGCCAATATCCACTCCCGCTTGCTGGCGCAGGATCTGCCGCACGGCATCGGAGCCTGCACGCCACGTTCCCGGCACGTTAAATCGCGCGTGACCAATCATCCTGAAGACGGTATCGGCAATCATATTGTCCGACTTTTTCAGCATAATCTTAAGCAGATCGTGCAGTGGCGCAGACTGCTTGCTTGCCACAACGGTACCCGGTTCGTTGACCTGCGTCTGGCGCAATAATGTCCCGCCATAGCTGATACCGGCTTGTTTTAACTCATCTTTCAGGATCGCCCCGGCATAACTTGCACCGTCCTGAATGGCAAATGCCAGTGGGAGAGGGTCAGCACGCTGCGGCAGACAACCGGTCAGCGTGAAGCGGTTTAAATCGCCCGGAACCACGTCCAGCTCACAATATTGCGCCTCTGCCGAGCCGCGCGCGAGGGTGCGAACCTGGCTGAACATGGTGACAGGGTAGTAAGACGCCACGCGAATATAGGCCAAATCGTTCGCTTTTTGCGCGCTGTAGAGCGAAATTGAGAAGCAGTTCCTGTCGACAATCGCGGCCGCTGGCGGCGCGCTGAAACACTGGGTCATGTCGTTCCAGGGCCACCCTGGCGCTTTATCGTGGCTGGCAAAAACAGAGGTATCAATAAGGACGTTTCCGGTAATTTCCGTGACGCCTGATTTTTTCAGGTTCGCCACCATATTCCGAATATCCTGGCGTTTTAGCGTCGGATCGGCACCAAATCGCGCAACTAAGTCGCCTTTCAGCACGCCCTCATCGACGCTGCCTTTGGTCTCCAGCGTGGTAGTAAAGCGGAAGTCAGGGCCGAGCTGAATTAAGGCCGCCAGCGCGGTGATCACTTTCTGCGTACTGGCAGGAAGCGCCATTTGCTGACTATGATAATCAATCGCGGGGGTCGGGGCGCCGACCTTCTGGACCATGAGTGCAAGGTTGGCTCCGGCAGGGAGCTGGTTGATGTACTCGTCAACGTTCGCGGCCTGGACGCTGAACGCTACGCTGGTAGTCAATCCGATGATAAATCTGGGAAATCGCATAATCTCGCGCTAACAACCTGGAAACAAGCCGTCATACTACGGCGCAATGCCCTGCAAAGTAAACGATGACCCATAGGGAACTCCAGGGTAAAATGAACATCAAATTAAGAATTGTAGCTGACCTGGACCTTGCTTCCGGGTCGGTATTTTTTTGCTTCTGGCCCGGGTATGACGCCATACCGGGGCAGGCTTAACAGCCGGGGCGGAGCGATCGCCCCCTACAGGAATGTTCAAGAGGTATAACAAATGCAAGCGATTCCGATGACCTTACGTGGTGCAGAAAAATTACGCGAAGAGCTGGATTTTCTGAAATCTGTGCGCCGTCCTGAAATTATTGCCTCTATTGCCGAAGCGCGCGAGCACGGCGATCTGAAAGAGAATGCGGAATATCACGCGGCGCGTGAACAGCAGGGTTTCTGCGAAGGTCGAATCAAAGACATCGAAGCGAAGCTGTCGAATGCACAGGTCATCGATGTCACTAAAATGCCGAATAACGGTCGCGTTGTCTTTGGTGCCACAGTCACCGTTTTGAATCTCGATAACGACGAAGAGCAGACCTGGCGCATCGTGGGTGATGATGAAGCGGACTTCAAACAGAACCTGATTTCCGTCAACTCGCCGATTGCGCGTGGCCTGATTGGCAAAGAACAGGATGACGTCGTGGTGATCAAAACCCCGGGCGGCGAAGTGGAATATGAGGTCACTAAGGTAGAATACCTGTAAGTGCTCAAGATGTTGATGTATTGTAAAGAAAGGAAAAAGGCCGCATAGCGGCCTTTTATCAACGAAGAGAGCGTGGCATTTTGCTCTCCTGCTTGCGGGAAATCCCTCGTTTTACACAGGTTTTGTGTTCGACTTTAGGATATTCTTAGCGTGGCAGCGAGATTTTGCGTTCTTTACTCGGGCGATAAAGCACCAGCATTTTACCGATGACCTGTACATTACAGGCGCCGGTTTCGCGCACGATAGCGTCCACGATCAAGGTTTTTGTTTCGCGATCTTCAGACGCGACTTTCACCTTGATAAGTTCATGGTGCTCTAACGCTTGTTCAATCTCGGCCAGTACCCCTTCGGTCAAACCATTATTGCCAAGCATAACGACCGGCTTGAGCGGATGTGCCAGACCTTTCAGGTGCTGTTTTTGTTTAGTACTCAGATTCATCGTATATTTTTGCTTACGTTGGGATTGAAAACGGGTCATTCTACCGCCATCTCCCATATATCGCCAAATAGTGCGTGGAAATTTACGCCGTATGGCAACGATGTTCTGCCCCGATGGGAAAGTTAAATGACAGGTAAGAAGCGTTCTGCCAGCTCGAGTCGCTGGCTTCAGGAACACTTTAGCGATAAATATGTTCAAGAGGCACAGAAAAAGGGGTTGCGTTCCCGTGCCTGGTTTAAACTTGATGAAATACAGCAAAGTGACAAACTTTTTAAGCCGGGGATGACGGTAGTCGATCTCGGTGCCGCGCCAGGAGGCTGGTCACAGTATGTGGTCTCGCAGATTGGCGGCAAAGGCCGTATCATCGCTTGTGATCTTTTACCTATGGATCCTATCGTTGGTGTGGACTTTCTTCAGGGCGACTTTCGTGATGAACTTGTCATGAAGGCGCTGCTGGAACGCGTGGGTGACAGTAAAGTCCAGGTTGTCATGTCCGATATGGCACCAAACATGAGCGGAACACCGGCGGTGGATATCCCCCGTGCCATGTATCTGGTGGAACTGGCGTTAGAAATGTGTCGTGATGTACTAGCGCCGGGTGGCAGTTTTGTAGTGAAGGTGTTCCAGGGCGAAGGTTTCGATGAGTATCTAAGGGAAATTCGCTCCCTGTTTACGAAGGTGAAAGTTCGTAAGCCGGACTCTTCTCGCGCACGTTCGCGTGAAGTGTATATTGTAGCGACCGGGCGTAAACCATAACTGGTCGATTTCAGACGAAAGTTTGAAAGACGCTGGATATAGAGTATCCTGACGCTGTTTTTAACACAGTTGTAATAAGAGGTTAATCCCTTGAGTGACATGGCGAAAAACCTAATACTCTGGCTGGTCATTGCCGTTGTGCTGATGTCAGTATTCCAGAGCTTTGGGCCCAGCGAGTCTAATGGCCGTAAGGTGGATTACTCTACCTTCCTGCAAGAGGTCAACAACGACCAGGTTCGTGAAGCACGTATCAACGGACGTGAGATCAACGTTACCAAGAAAGATAGTAACCGTTACACGACTTACATTCCGGTAAACGATCCGAAGCTGCTTGATAACCTGCTGACTAAGAACGTCAAGGTTGTTGGTGAACCACCAGAAGAACCGAGCCTGCTGGCTTCCATCTTCATTTCCTGGTTCCCGATGCTGCTGTTGATCGGCGTCTGGATCTTCTTTATGCGTCAGATGCAGGGCGGCGGTGGCAAAGGCGCCATGTCGTTCGGTAAGAGCAAAGCGCGCATGCTGACGGAAGATCAGATCAAAACCACTTTCGCCGACGTTGCAGGCTGTGACGAAGCGAAAGAAGAAGTGGCGGAACTGGTTGAATACCTGCGCGAGCCGAGCCGCTTCCAGAAACTGGGCGGTAAAATCCCGAAAGGCGTCCTGATGGTCGGTCCTCCGGGTACCGGTAAAACCTTGCTGGCGAAAGCCATTGCAGGTGAAGCGAAGGTCCCATTCTTTACGATTTCAGGTTCTGACTTCGTGGAAATGTTCGTCGGCGTCGGTGCATCTCGTGTGCGTGACATGTTCGAACAGGCCAAGAAAGCGGCACCGTGCATTATCTTCATCGATGAAATCGATGCCGTAGGTCGCCAGCGTGGCGCGGGTCTGGGTGGTGGTCACGATGAACGTGAACAGACCCTGAACCAGATGCTGGTTGAGATGGATGGTTTTGAAGGTAACGAAGGTATTATCGTTATCGCGGCAACTAACCGTCCGGACGTTCTTGACCCTGCGCTGTTGCGTCCAGGCCGTTTCGACCGTCAGGTTGTGGTCGGCTTACCGGATGTACGTGGTCGTGAACAGATCCTGAAAGTGCATATGCGCCGTGTACCGCTGGCGCCGGATATCGACGCGGCAATCATTGCCCGTGGTACGCCGGGCTTCTCGGGTGCAGATCTGGCGAACCTGGTGAACGAAGCGGCGCTGTTTGCTGCTCGTGGCAACAAGCGCGTCGTGTCGATGGTTGAGTTCGAAAAAGCGAAAGACAAAATCATGATGGGTGCGGAACGTCGCTCCATGGTGATGACGGAAGCGCAGAAAGAATCGACCGCTTACCACGAAGCAGGCCACGCGATTATCGGTCGCCTGGTCCCGGAACACGATCCGGTGCATAAAGTGACGATTATCCCGCGCGGACGTGCGCTGGGTGTGACCTTCTTCCTGCCTGAAGGCGACGCGATCAGCGCTAGCCGTCAGAAACTGGAAAGCCAGATCTCCACGCTGTACGGTGGTCGCCTGGCAGAAGAGCTCATCTACGGTGTTGAACATGTTTCTACCGGTGCGTCGAACGACATTAAGGTTGCAACCAACCTGGCGCGTAACATGGTGACTCAGTGGGGCTTCTCCGACAAACTCGGTCCGCTGCTGTACGCGGAAGAAGAGGGTGAAGTTTTCCTCGGTCGTAGCGTTGCAAAAGCGAAACATATGTCCGATGAAACCGCGCGTATCATCGACCAGGAAGTGAAAGCACTGATTGAACGTAACTACAATCGTGCGCGTCAGCTCCTGAATGACAACATGGACATCCTGCATGCCATGAAAGATGCGCTCATGAAATATGAGACCATCGATGCGCCGCAGATTGATGACCTGATGGCTCGCCGCGATGTTCGCCCGCCTGCTGGCTGGGAAGAACCGGGCTCTAACAATTCTGACAATAATGGCACACCTCGTGCGCCGCGCCCGGTTGATGAACCGCGCACGCCGAACCCAGGTAATACCATGTCAGAGCAGTTAGGCGACAAATAAGTTACCGTTGTTGATGACTGCGTTTTATTGAAAACCCTGGGGCTTGCTCCGGGGTTTTTTCTTATCAATTCATACCAGGGATAACACCATGAAACTCTATGCCCAGGGCACCTCACTGGATCTCAGTCATCCTCATGTGATGGGGATCCTTAACGTCACGCCGGACTCCTTCTCAGATGGTGGAGCGCATAACACGCTGATTGAAGCTGTGAAACATGCCAATCTGATGATTAATGCCGGAGCGACCATTATCGATGTCGGCGGTGAGTCTACGCGCCCCGGTGCGGCGGATGTGAGTGTGGAAGAGGAACTGACGCGTGTTATCCCGGTGGTTGAAGCCATTGCCCAACGTTTTGAAGTCTGGATTTCTGTCGATACCTCAAAACCTGAGGTGATCCGCGAATCGGCAAGAGTGGGCGCTCACATCATTAACGACATTCGCTCGCTCTCTGAACCTGGTGCGCTGGAGGCGGCGGCAGAAACCGGTTTACCGGTTTGCCTGATGCATATGCAAGGCCAGCCGAAGACCATGCAGGAAGCGCCCAAATATGAGGACGTGTTTGCGGATGTGAATCGCTACTTTATTGAGCAAATAGCACGTTGTGAAAGGGCAGGCATCGCAAAAGAGAAATTGTTGCTCGACCCGGGATTCGGTTTCGGTAAAAATCTCTCCCACAACTATACATTACTGGCGCGACTGGCTGAGTTTCACCATTTTAACCTGCCGCTGCTGGTGGGAATGTCACGTAAATCGATGGTGGGCCAACTGCTCAACGTGGGGCCATCAGAGCGTCTGAGCGGTAGCCTTGCCTGTGCGGTCATTGCTGCTATGCAGGGGGCGCAGATCATTCGTGTCCATGACGTCAAAGAAACCGTAGAAGCGATGCGTGTGGTGGAAGCCACATTGTCCGCAAAGGAAAACAAACGCTATGAGTAACCGTAAATATTTTGGAACTGATGGGATCCGTGGACGCGTGGGCGATGCGCCGATTACGCCTGATTTTGTGCTGAAGCTGGGTTGGGCGGCCGGTAAGGTCCTGGCGCGCCACGGTTCGCGTAAAATCATCATCGGCAAAGACACCCGTATTTCCGGTTACATGCTGGAGTCAGCGCTTGAAGCTGGCCTGGCGGCGGCAGGGTTGTCCGCGTCGTTTACGGGCCCGATGCCGACCCCTGCAGTCGCATATCTGACGCGCACTTTCCGCGCTGAGGCCGGGATTGTGATCTCCGCATCGCATAACCCGTTCTATGACAACGGTATCAAATTCTTCTCCATCGACGGGACCAAACTGCCCGATGCGGTCGAAGAGGCCATCGAAGCCGAGATGGAAAAAGAGATCACCTGTGTGGACTCCGCGGAGCTCGGCAAAGCCAGTCGCATTGTCGATGCCGCGGGTCGCTACATTGAATTTTGCAAAGGCACATTCCCGAACGAGCTGAGCCTGAACGAATTAAAAATCGTGGTGGATTGTGCCAACGGGGCAACCTACCATATTGCGCCGAACGTATTGCGTGAACTGGGTGCGAAGGTCATTACTATTGGCTGTGAGCCAAACGGCGTGAACATTAACGAAGAAGTCGGCGCCACCGATGTACGTGCCTTGCAGGCCCGAGTGATCGCGGAAAAAGCCGACCTGGGTATCGCGCTGGATGGCGACGGTGATCGTGTGATCATGGTTGACCATGAAGGTAATAAAGTCGATGGCGATCAGATCATGTACATCATCGCTCGTGAAGCGCTGCGTCAGGGACAATTGCGCGGTGGTGCTGTCGGGACGCTGATGAGCAATATGGGGCTGGAACTGGCACTGAAGCAGCTCGGTATTCCGTTTACCCGCGCGAAAGTGGGTGACCGCTACGTGCTGGAAAAAATGCAGGAAAAAGGCTGGCGTATCGGAGCGGAAAACTCTGGCCACGTCATTCTGCTGGATAAAACGACTACCGGTGACGGCATTGTTGCAGGTCTGCAGGTGGTCGCCGCGATGGTGCGTAATCACATGAGTCTTCACGATCTGTGCAGCGGCATGACAATGTTCCCACAGATTTTGGTGAACGTGCGTTACACCGCTGGCAGCGGTGATCCGCTGGAAAATGACACGGTGAAGGCGGTGACTGCGGAAGTGGAATCTGCGCTGGGCAATCGTGGGCGCGTCCTGCTGCGCAAATCGGGTACCGAGCCGTTAATTCGCGTCATGGTAGAAGGTGAAGACGAAGCGCAGGTGACCGAGTTTGCCCATCGCATTGCGGATGCGGTCAAAGCGGTGTGAGAGAGACTTAACTGCATAAAAAGGCGGTATTTGCCGCCTTTTTACTCACGAGAAACTCGGCTTTTGCTGTTTTTTTCCGCAGTTGATACAATGCACTAAAATTGCCCTTGCGAAGGTCATTCGCTTTGGTTAGTATTCACACCCGCTTCAGTGGGAAACAGTAAAAATCCCGCTTTATTGGTTAGAAGCATTGGTATGCGGCAACTCCGCAAGGAACAGGTTGATTATGTACGAAGCTCTTTTGGTAGTTTTCCTTATTGTGGCAATTGGCCTTGTGGGCTTGATCATGCTGCAGCAAGGTAAAGGCGCTGATATGGGAGCCTCCTTCGGAGCAGGCGCTTCCGGGACGTTGTTTGGTTCAAGTGGTTCTGGTAACTTCATGACCCGTATGACGGCTGTGCTGGCGACGTTGTTCTTTATCATCAGTCTGGTGCTGGGCAATATCAACAGCAACAAAACCAATAAAGGAAGTGAGTGGGAAAATCTGAGTGCGCCGGCGAAGACCGAACAGCCTCAGCCAGCTGCTCCGGCTAAGCCGACCAGCGATATCCCGCAGTAAGATCTCAGTGCCGAGGTGGTGGAATTGGTAGACACGCTACCTTGAGGTGGTAGTGCCCAATAGGGCTTACGGGTTCAAGTCCCGTCCTCGGTACCAATATTCAAAAAATGGACGTCAACGGACGTCCATTTTTGTATCTAAAATCCGCGTAGTGACTGGTTTTCTCTCCGTTTTATACCCTCCCGACGTCAACTTAATTCAATCGATATCAATCAATCCTTGTTGGTT
Organism: Citrobacter telavivensis; assembly: GCA_009363175.1. Classification (NCBI taxonomy): domain Bacteria; kingdom Pseudomonadati; phylum Pseudomonadota; class Gammaproteobacteria; order Enterobacterales; family Enterobacteriaceae; genus Citrobacter; species Citrobacter telavivensis. Next base: position 5,345,053 of record CP045205.1, on the reverse strand, counting down.
TAAATGTTGGTACCACCTTCGCAAAGGTAAACCTTGTACCGGTGGATAGAGGAAAACCTAAGGCGCATCACGGATGCTAAGGTCAGAACGGGTAAATCACAGGTGATAATCCAGTAAAGCCATCTGGTGCCACTGGAATGCACGTCAATGGCGGGACGATGCCCGAAAGCTGGTAGCTGCAGATAAATAATCCCGCGTTTTTTGCAGAGAACGTCGTGAATCCGGGCGTTCTCTGCAAAGAAATAAGCGGCAGTCGTGGTGTCACGACTGCCGCTTATGTTTCTACCATTATGCTATAACCGGACGCGCCGCCATAATCCGGCTGTAGGTGTAAACGCTGAGTCCGCCCAGGATTGCGACAACGCCAAGTACCGTGAACCCTGGCACATACGATCCGCTCCAGGATTGCAGATACTGTACAACAAACCCGGCTGTCGTTCCCCCAAGACCTGCTCCCACACCGTTTATGACCCCTGCCGCTGGTCCCACCGCTGATTTCTTCACGCTGGAAGTGATAATTGACCAGATATTGGTGGTGTAGCAACTGGTGAACCAGGCGATGGCTAAGGTGATCAGCGCCAGTTTGCCGAACGGGCTGTCGATAAATGGCAGCGCGATTAAAAACAGCCCTGCTGAGCCAAGCCCGCAGGCCGCAATAAGCCCGCGTTTTTGCGTTTTATCGCTGTACCACGACACCGGGATCGCCAGCAGAATCGCCAGAAAATAAGGTAGCGCGCTTGCTACACCTTGTGAAAATCCGCTGAAACCTAGTGACAACACTGCCATTGGAATAAACAGTGTGATCCCCCAGAACAGCATGCCATTAGCAAAATAGCTGAACACCAGCAGCAGGAACGGTGCACCGCCGAGATCGCTGAAGCTTATTTTACCCCCAGCGGGTTCCGGTTCTTCCGCTGGTTCGTCTGGAGCTGAAGCCTTGTCCGGGCTGTTTTTCAGGAATGCGAGGAACATTGGCACCACAATAAAGACACCCATGCCGCCAGTAATGTAAAACACCCATTTCCAGCCGAGGTGATCGAAGATCGGGGTCAGAATGATAAAGCCCAGACTCAGCGCCAGAAATTGACCGTAAAACTGGATCAGGTTTGTGCCGCGCGTGATTTCATCTTTATTAAACCAGGCCCTGGCGAAGCGAAACTGCTGTGGCCAGTAAATGCCTTCGGCAATGCCCAGAATAATACGGAATGCAATCAGTAGCGCTGCTGAGCTGATCCAGGCGGTCATAATCTGTACTACCGACCACAGGAACACCATGGTGACAATGGTAATTTTGGGATTCAGACGGTTCGCCAGAAAGCCGCCAAAAAAGTTAGCCAGCGCATAGCCAATCAGAAACCCCGTTAATGCGAGACTCTTTGTGGCTGCGCCATCAATGCCGAGTTCTTTCTCCATGCCCGGCAGTGCGATAGAGAGGTTTGAACGATCAAGGTAGGCAACAAATAGCCCTACCATCAGCGTGACGCCAATTCTGAACCATTTTGATTTAAACATTTTCTCTACCTTTTATTTCAGCGCGTAATGGTCAAGCATGTCAGGATCGATCTCGATACCCAGCCCTGGTTTATTAGGCACGGTCATGACTGGACCAATATCCAGATCGGTTAACTTGTCACGGAAAATATTGGGTGCGCGATCGAGCTCCAGCCGTGCCGGCTCTTTTGCCATCCGTGGTACTGCGGCGGGTAGCGCCGCCATCACGTGCAGCGTGGCTGCGAGCGAGATGCCTGATCCCCACTGATGCGGATAGCACTCAACACCATAGGCGGTGGAAAGGGCGGCGATATTAAGGATTTCGCTGATACCGCCGCAGGCGGCGACGTCAGGTTGCGCGATATCTACGCAATCGGCCTCAAGGAAACGACGGAAACCGAAACGGGTGAATTCCGATTCCCCAGCCGCGAGTTTTATCGGGAACTGTTGTTTAAGTTGGTGATATGCCGCCGTATCGTCGGGCAAGATCGGTTCTTCAAACCAGCTAATGTCATATTGCTCAATCGCCTGGGCGAATTTCAGCGCTTCATGAGTGGTATAAGCACGGTTAGCATCCACGGCGAGCGTGACGTCAGGGCCAATGAGTTCGCGCACGCGTGCAACGCGCTTAATATCTTCTGGCAGCGTCAGGGCGCCGACTTTCATTTTAAAATGTTGATAGCCTTCATCCAGGCCGCTTCTGGCGTCTATTGCAATTTGCCGGAAATCATCCGTGGGCGAATAATAAAAGCTGGAAGCGTAAGCGGTAATGGGTGTTTCAAGATCGGCACCCAGCAGTTCAGCAATGGATTTACCGGTGGCTTTGCCAAAAATATCCCACAGTGCAATATCAATTCCTGATAATGCGGTAATGGCAATGCCTTTTCTGCCAAATTCCCGCGTGCGATTGTACATCTCTTCCCATATTACCCGGCGCTGTAGCGGGTTTTTGCCTTTTAATAGCGGAGCGAATAGCTCGTTAATCAACGCGGCATTCGCCTGTGCCGGGCCAAAGCATTCGCCCCAGCCGGTGATACCTTCATCGGTTTCTATTTCAACGATGCATATTGCTCGTTTATTCCAGAACCATTGCGACATGCCAAATTTCTCTGGCAACTCGTCAGTAATTACCCGGGTATTGATTGATCTAATTTTCATCATATCCTCTCATCCGTCAGGCGGTTTCTCTGACAATCAGTGAAAATGGCAAGAGAGTGATCCTTTCTTCATTGCTTTCATTTTCTTTTCTGAGCGTGGTGATTATTTTTTTCGCTGCACTACAGCCAATGTCATAGGTTGGTTGCGCCACGACAGTCAGCGGGTTTTTGAGGATCTCCGACCATTCGGTCTCGTCAAAACCGATCAGCGAGAAATCCTCCGGGATCCGCTTACTTAGCGCTTTAGCCGCCTGCACCACATACAATGACAGCAACCCGTTCCCAGTGATGATGGTGTGGTTTGGTGAGGAACGAGGAGTCAACGTTTCCAGTGCTTTTGTCACGTGTTCGCGATCGACTATATCGAACTGGATGCATTCAAAGGCAATATGCGAATAAGCGCTTAAAGCGGCAAAACGTTCGAAAGTGTCAACTCTTTCAATACGTGGTGAGACATTCCCTGGTGTTGGTGTTAAATAACTGACACGACTGCAATGAGTATTCAGCAGATGTTCAAGGGCAAGCTTAACACCCTGGGCGTTATCTGCCGCGACACTGCTGATGTTGCTGTTTTTTATCTTTCTGCCGATTAATACGACAGGGTGTTCTAAAGAAATGCCCTTAATAAAAAGATCGTTTTCGCCGGTAGTGTTGAGGATAAACCCATCCACTCCCCGGTTAACCATCTCTTCAATGTAGTTACGTTCTCTGACTCCTGAGTTTTTCGCATCGCAAATAAATATTTTGTATCCTTCCTGCGAGCAATATTCCTCAATGCCGCGTAATACATCCATAGAGTACGGGTTAAAAATATCTGCCATAATAACGGCGATAGTTTTACTTTCCTGACGGCGTAACGACCTGGCAATGTTATTGGGTTGGTAACCAATGCTTTCGATCGTACTGGCAATCTTCTGGCGGGTTGTTTCGCTCATAGACTGATATTTCCCATTAAGAAAACGGGAGATTGTTGCCGTTGATACACCCGCCATGTTTGCAACATCTTTAATTAGCAGTTTCTTTTTCATTGTTTTTAATTTTAGGTAATCGATTACCTAAATATACAGGCAGATGAAGGATCGTCTGTGATTTTGATCGCAGATCGTGTAATGGTTATCAAAAGAAGGAGGATCATCAGTATCAGTGATGGATCACATGATGACGGCTTCACGTTTGGGATCATGGTGCCATCAGAGAGCAAGAGGACGGCCTGGTACGTCGGAGAATCCTGATTTTTTCAGCGGCGCAACCTCCGCCCAGAGGTATGTTAGCCAATTGCCTGGATGACCTTTGTTACGTTAGTCCGCTGTTGTCTTATTCAGAATGACATGACACGGCGCAGGAGGGATGTGTGGATTTAAAGAAATTACGCAGTTTTATCCGGGTAGCGGAGCAAAGCAGTTTCAGCCAGGCGGCCCAGACACTGGATCAATCTCAGTCGATGGTCAGCCGACAGGTACGTCAGTTAGAACTGGAACTGGGGAAAACCTTGCTTAAACGTAACGGTCGTGGCGTGACGCTGACCGCCGAAGGCCGGCAACTGTTGGAGCACGGCAAAGGTATTCTACGGCAGGTTGAAATCGCCGAGCAGGCGTTGAGTACCGGTGATGGTATATACCAGGGCAAAGTGACGGTTGGCATGCCTCCTACACTGGGGAAACTCTTAACCGTGGGTCTGGTCACCGATTTTCTTGCTGAATTTCCTGACTGTTCCCTGGCGATTACCGAAAACCTGACGTACTGGCTGCAAAAACGTTTAATTTTGGGGGAACTGGATATTGCAATACTTTATAACCCCTCTCCTGAACGCAGCCTGAAATATCAGCATCTCTGGACTGAAAAATTATGTCTTATTGCGCCGAGTCATTCGCCTGTTGCCAGCAACATGAGTATTCCACTGCATGAACTCAGCACCTATCCCCTTATTATCCCTAACCGACAGCAAATGCTGCGCAATCTGGTCGAAATAGAATGCGCCCGTCATGATGTCAGTCTGAACGTTGTCCTGGAGATTGACACGGTTCCCTCAATGCTGGGACTGGTGTCCAGAGGATTTGGGTACGCGGTATTACCCGCGAATTCACTGGAAGTTGATTACCGCCCTGAAGGATTAACAGCTGTTCCCATTACGCCCCCTATCCTGAACCGGGTCATCCTGGCCACATCGAACCAGCATCATTTCTCTTCTCTCGCCCAGCGGACGATGGAACTGCTTCTCCAGCAACGGATTATCAGTCAGCGATTATCCTGAATCTTTTCTTGCCGACATTGGTGGTCATCACGAGGTCATGCTTCCCGACTTCTATGCAAAAAATGCAATTCAGCTATAACCGTTTGCATCTTTTTCATAGTCATCTTCGTTGTTAGCTTAGTCCTCACAGACCTGATGGTTATGACGAAGCGAGAAGATCATGAAGACATTACCCTGCTGGTTTATGCGCGGTGGCACATCAAGAGGACCGTTTTTCCTGGCGAAAGATCTGCCGGAGGAGATTGCCGAACGCGATCGTTTAATTCTGTCAGTGATGGGCTCTCCTGATGAAAGACAAATTGATGGTCTTGGCGGTGCCACGACGCTGACGAGTAAAGTCGGCATTATCTCGCTGGCCCCCGATGCAGAGGCTGATATCAACTTTTTGTTTGCCCAGGTCGCCATCAACGAACGGCGTGTGGATACCACGCCCAATTGCGGAAACATGTTGGCCGCGGCAGGGCCGGCGGCGCTGGAGGCGGGGCTGATTGCCGCGCAGGGCGATCAAACGGTGCTGCGTATCCGTACACTCAATACCAACATGATCGCTGAAGTGACCCTACAAACGCCCGGTGGACATCCTTGTTACGAAGGGGACGTCAGTATTGACGGTGTTCCCGGAACCTCCGCCCCGGTGTTGCAGAATTTTCTTGATACGGAAGGTTCGGTCTGCGGCGCCTTACTCCCCACGGGTCAACTGTGCGATGTCATTGATGGCATCCGGGTGACCTGCATCGATAACGGCATGCCGGTCATTATTGTTGCTGCCAGCGATATGGGGATAACCGGTTATGAAACGAAAGATCGGCTTAATGCGGATAGCGCGCTGGCGGCGCGTATTGAAAACCTGCGTTTGAAAGCCGGCAAGCTGATGGGAATCACTGATTTAGCCAATAAGTCGGTGCCGAAAATCAGCATGGTTGCCAGAGCGCAATCTGGCGGCGCGCTCTGCACCAGAACCTTCATCCCTCATACCTGCCATGCCGCCATTGGCGTCCTCGGTGCCGTCACCGTTGCTACCGCTGCCGTTATGCCGGGTTCCGTCGCTCACGCCGTATCACAACTTTCCGGTGGCACTGAACAACGCCTGTCCATTGAGCATCCTTCCGGCGAATTAACGGTGTATCTGCACCTGAATGAGGATGGCTCTGTGGCGCAGGCCGCATTGATGCGAACGGCACGGTTGATCATGCGTGGCGACGTGCTCGTTCCTTGATTTGTTAGCTCTCACAGAAGGAAGAAATATGAATACGCAACCTAAAACCGCGTTGGTCGTCAGCGCTCACTCCGCTGATTTTGTCTGGCGTGCGGGTGGTGCCATTGCGCTATATGCCGCTCGTGGCTGGGACATGCATATTGTTTGCCTGTCGTTTGGTGAACGTGGTGAATCCGCCAAACTCTGGCGTCAGCCAGGCATGGAGATGACCACCGTAAAACAGGAAAGGGAGAAGGAAGCGCGGAAGGCTGCTGGGATCCTGGGGGCCAGAACGATCCATTTTATGGATGTCGGTGACTATCCCATGCGAGTCAATGATGACGTTCTGTTTGCCCTCGCTGATTTGTATCGTGAACTCAAACCTGAGTTTGTGCTGACGCATTCGTTGAAAGATCCCTACAACTTCGACCACCCAATGGCGACGCATATCGCTCAGGAAGCGCGTATCGTCGCCCAGGCGCACGGCCACCATCCTGAAAAGCCCGTGATTGGCGCACCGCCCGTCTTTCTGTTTGAACCTCATCAACCCGAGCAATGTGAATGGAAGCCAGAAGTGCTGTTGGATATCAGCGACGTCTGGCAAACCAAGCGTGAAGCGATGGAGTCCATGGCGGCGCAGGAACATCTCTGGGAGTACTACACCCGAGTCGCGTTGCAGCGCGGCGTGCAGGCGTCGAGAAATTCAGATTTGAAAATCAAATACGCCGAAGGTTATCAGCGCATTTTCCCGCAGGTTACCGCCCAGTTTTCTTGATGAAAAATAATGCCCAAGGAGGCCCCATGAAAAGCTGCAAATCACCCGATCCCAACCCGATTAAACCGAGGGCGATATTACCGCCCGGTGCGTGTGACGCGCATTGCCATGTTTTTGGTCCTGGTAGCATCTTCCCCTACGGGCCAAACCGGAAATACACCCCGGAAGATGCGCCGTTTGAAAAGCTGATGGCGCTGCATGACTGGCTGGGTATCAGCCGGGCCGTGATTGTCCAGGCCAGCTGCCATGGTACTGATAACCGCGCGATGTTGGATGCTATCGCCCGAAGCAAAGGACGTTATCTCGGCGTTGCCATGGTCAATGGCGATGAAAGCGATGCCGAACTGGAGCGGCTCCATACTGGTGGGGTGCGAGGGGTTCGTTTTAACTTCGTTCAACACCTTGGCGGCGCACCCGATCTCCCTCGTTTTTTCTCGGTTCTGCACCGTGTTAAAGACCTGGGCTGGCATGTCGTGCTGCATCTGGACGCGCAGGATATCGTTACCTATTCCGACGTGATTAGCAAAATTGATATTCCGTTCATTATCGATCACATGGGCCGCGCGAAAACCGCGTCAGGTCTTGAGCAAAAACCCTTCCAGCAGTTACTGCACCTCATGCGAGACAATCCGTTTGCATGGGTTAAAGTCAGCGGCTCGGAGCGTATTTCTGCTGGTATTCGACCGTTCAATGATGCCATTCCTTTTGCCCGCGCATTGATTGAAACCGCCCCGGATCGGGTGTTGTGGGGAACCGACTGGCCACATCCCAATATCAGTAACGACATGCCTAACGACGGTGAACTGGTCAATCTGATGCTGGATTTCTGTGAGGATGAGCACATGCGCCGCAAACTGCTCGTCGAAAACCCCGTCCGTATCTATGGTTTTACGCCTGTTGAGGCATAAGCTCGACCAGAGGCGTGTGACTTTTTATACGGATTTGAGTGTTCAGAGGTTACTGAAGCCACATTGAAATGTGGAGGTGAATAAGATGACCAGCAAACCATTTTATAAAGAACTTTATTTTCAGGTAATAGTTGGGATTGTGATTGGTGTTTCTCTTGGCTATTTCTTTCCGGATCTGGCAGTAAAAATGAAGCCATTAGGCGATGGCTTCATTAAGTTGATCGCCATGATCATTGGCCCGATCATTTTTTGTACCGTCGTCACCGGTATTGCCGGGATGCGCGATATGAAAGAACTGGGCCGGGTGGGCGGCAAGGCATTGATCTATTTTGCGGTCATGTCGATTGTCGCCTTAATTATCGGTCTGATTGGCGGCCATGTTATCCAGCCTGGCGCCGGATTTAATGTTGAGCTTTCCACTCTGGATACCTCAGCGATAAGCAAATATACCGAGAGCGCCAAAGAAGTGAACGTGGTGACTTTCGTGATGGGTATTATCCCATCAACCTTTGTAAGCGCCTTCTCTTCGGGGAATGTGCTGGCCATTCTGATGGTGTCTATTCTGTTTGGTTATTCTTTGTCAGCCATCGGTGAGAAAGGGCGTCCGGTATTTCAGTTTGTTGAAAGTGCGTCCCGCGTCTTTTTCCATAATGTGCATCTGATCTCCAAACTGTCGTCAATTGGGGCATTTGGCGCCATTGCGTATACCATCGGCGCCTATGGGCTTGCGTCGTTGATCCCGCTGGTCAAAATGGTCTTCGGCTTCTATCTGCTGCTGATTGTTTTTGTGGTCGTTGTTTATGGTGCTGTCGCCAGCGTCTGCCGTTTCAGCCTGTTCGCTTATCTCCGGTTTATCAAAGAAGAACTGTTGATCATTCTGGGGACGGGTTCTTCATCGGTCGTCTTACCTCACCTGATGGAAAAAGTGGAACGGATGGGGTGCCCAAAACCGGTAGTGGCGCTTGTCATACCGTCAGGGTATTCGTTCAATCTTAATGGCACCAACCTGTATATGACGATGGCCATCCTGTTTATCGCCCAGGCGACGAATACGGAACTTTCCTTCTCCAGCCAGATGATCTTGATCCTTGTTGCGATGTTGACCTCTAAAGGCGCGGCAGGCGTGACGGGTGCGGCATTTGTCATGTTAACCAGTACCCTGATTGTTCTGCCCGTCGTGCCTGTCGCCGGGATGGTTCTTATTCTGGGTATCCACCGTTTTGTCGGAACCGGACTGGCGATTGTCAACCTGATCGGTAACGGTATTGCAGCCATTGCGGTGTCTGCATGGGACGGTGTTCTTGATAAAGAACAAATGCGCCAGACGCTTAACACGCAGTCAAAAAACTCAGCGGTGGAATATCGCTCTGAGACACTCAAATAAAAGGAGGAAAGAGTATGAGCAATGGATTCAGAGTATTTACTCAGCGTCATCTTCCGGACCCGGAGCTGATTGCTGCATTTAAAGCTATCCCGGCCGCGAATATTGCCGACTGCATGGGAAGACTCAGTGCGATGAACAGCACTATCCGTCGACTGTCTTTGCCATGTAAAGACAACATGGTTGGGGTGGCACTGACAGTGAAAGCCCGTGCCGGTGATAACTTAATGGTCCATAAGGCATTAAATATCCTGACACCGGGTGATGTGCTGGTGGTCTCCAATGATGGCGGTAATAGCCAGGCGCTGATGGGTGAAATCATGATTACGTATGCCCAAACGCGTAAGGCCTGCGGGATCGTTCTGGATGGTCCTGTGCGTGATTTATACAGTATTCAGGCGATGGAATTTCCGGTTTACGCGACGGGAAGTACGCCTGCGGGTCCTTTTAAGGACGGACCGGGGGAGATTAATGTGCCGATATCCTGCGGCGGTATGTCGGTAATGCCGGGGGATATCATTGTCGGCGATGGTGATGGCGTAATTGTTATTGCCCGACAAGATGCGCGAGCACTTCTGGCAGAAGCTGAAAAATATCAGCTTTTTGACAGTAAAAAATTGCTGGCAACCCGGGCGGGTAACGCTGACCGCAGTTGGGTGGACAGGGAGCTCGCCAGTAAGCAATGTGAAATTATTGAAGATATCTGGCGTTAACGGTTGTTGCTGTAAAGGAAACGTCTCCTTATTGAGTGACGATAAGAATAAATACGTCTGGTCGTTTAAGAACGTGAGTCAATAGAATTATTGACGTTATCTGGCAACGGTTTAATTACGGCTGCGTATTTCCCCTGCAACCAATTCTGAAATTGGTATTTTTAAAAATAAATATCACAGGGTAATATTATGAAAAGGAATATTGTATTAAGCCTCTTTTTATTCACGACAGCATTTTCTTCGACTGCGGTCATGCTTGATTTCAGGCATGAGTATCTCGACGATAATAAAGTTCACCGTGACAGGATTCAGGTTTCGCATCGGTTTGCGAATGGTGTGGGATTCTTTGTTGAAGGGAAATTTAAATCGGGTGGAGATTCAACGGATAAACCGTTTTCAGATATTGTCGACAACGGTAGCGAATACTCGCTTAATTACACGTACAAACTGACTCCGGTAATCGATTTACAACCCGGAGTAGAGTTCGAAACCACGTCGTCTAAAACAATCTATAAACCGTACTTACGCGGTTGGTATAACTTTGATTCGGGGTTCTATCTTTCCGCACGGTATCGTTATGAGTATGCGCGGGATACCAGCGCGGGCAAAGATGACGAACATATTAACCGAGGCGATATCTGGCTGGGATATCGGTGGAACACGCTCACCTTTGAAACCAATTACGTCTATAAGCACAGCGACGCAATCAAGTATGATAATAAGAAAGAGGATTATGAATATAATGGCCGAATTGCATGGAAAGCCTCTGCGCAATGGACGCCCTATGTCGAGGTGGGAAATGTTGCGGTATCCCCGATACGAGACGATCGCGAAAGTCGATATCGTTTAGGGCTGCAATATACATTCTGATGTAGGTGACACGACCCAAAAAAAGGCCGCTTTCGCGGCCTTTTTCAGATTTTAAACCCGTTACTTCGCTTTGTTTTCCAGGTTTTCGACCTGGGGCAAACCTGTTGCTGAAGAGGCTGAAAGCAGGCCGGACTGTGCATAGCCAAACAGCTTCTCGCGGGTATCGGTGATGTCCAGGTTACGCATGGTCAGTTGCCCAATACGATCGTCTGGTGAGAACACGGAGTCACCTTTTTCCATGGTCAGACGTTCTGGCTTGTAGGTCAGGTTGTCGGACACGGTATTCAGGATCGAGTAGTCGTTGCCGCGACGCAGTTCCAGAGTCACTTCACCGGTAATCTGGCTGGCGACCCAACGCTGCAGACCATCACGCAGCATCAGTGCCTGAGAGTCGAACCAACGGCCCTGATACAGCAGGCGGCCCAGTTGACGACCGTGGGCGTGATACTGCTCGATGGTATCTTCGTTGTGAATACCCGTCAGCAGACGCTCGTAGGCGATATGCAGCAGCGCCATTCCCGGGGCTTCGTAAATACCACGACTTTTGGCTTCGATTATACGGTTTTCAATCTGGTCACTCATCCCCAGACCGTGACGTCCGCCGATACGGTTCGCTTCCAGCATCATTTCTACATCGTCACTGAAGGTTTTACCGTTCAGCGCGACCGGGTGGCCCTGTTCGAAACGCACGGTGACTTCTTCCGCCGCGATCTTCACGTTCTCATCCCAGAACTTCACGCCCATGATCGGGTTGACTATCTTGACGCTGGAGTTCAGGAATTCGAGGTCTTTGGCTTCGTGCGTCGCGCCGAGCATGTTGGAGTCCGTGGAGTAGGCTTTTTCGACGGACATTTTGTAGTCGAATCCACAGGCAATCATAAACTCGGACATCTCATGGCGACCGCCCAGCTCATCGATAAAGTCGGTATCCAGCCATGGTTTATAAATCTGCAATTCGGCGTTGGTCAGCAGGCCATAGCGATAGAAACGCTCGATGTCGTTTCCTTTATAGGTGCTGCCATCGCCCCAGATATTGACGCCATCTTCTTTCATCGCTGCAACCAGCATGGTGCCGGTGACTGCACGACCCAGCGGCGTAGTATTGAAATAGGTGAGCCCGCCGGTGGTGTTATGGAATGCACCACACTGAATCGCGGCGATACCTTCAGCAACCAGCTGTTTACGGCAGTCGATCAGGCGAGCGTTCTCTGCACCGTATTCCATTGCACGACGAGGGATCTCATCATAGTCCTCCTCGTCTGGTTGACCCAGGTTCGCAGTATATGCATATGGGACAGCCCCTTTTTGTCGCATCCACAGCAGTGCCGCGCTGGTGTCCAGGCCGCCGGAAAAAGCGATACCAATACGTTGACCTACCGGGAGATGCTTGAGAATCGTCGTCATAAAATAAAACCCTGCTTGATAGACTGATGGTGAGATCGGCTTTCTGCTCTCAGTGCATGTTTATGCAAAATAAATGAGTTTTCATTTAATCATCTTTTTACGGAGACAGGAAGAGTTTCGTGCTTTTTTCCACAAATAACGCTGACGACGACGTCTCAGGTTATGTCGTTAACAAGGTTGACACAATGGGGAGTTAATCAATATAATACGCGCAGATTTTACGTCCCGTCCTCGGTACCAAATCCCAACAGTATTTGCATCTTTTACCCAAAACGAGTAAAATTTGCCACGTTTCAGGCGCGGGGTGGAGCAGCCTGGTAGCTCGTCGGGCTCATAACCCGAAGGTCGTCGGTTCAAATCCGGCCCCCGCAACCACTTTCCCTAAGAGTTCTTTTTCAAATATACTGTGAAGACTATGGCCTTCGTAGCTGGATTTGAAAAAAATTCTTTCGGAAGGTTCTCCAGACCGCAGTTGCGGTTATAGGGTTCAGTTATCTAAAGCCCCGATTTATCGGGGTTTTTTGTTATCTGACTACAGAATAACTGGGCTTTAGGCCCTTTTTTTATGTCTTGGGGGTGGGCTTGTCCACATTAGAGCAAAAATTAACAGAGATGATTACAGCACCAGTTGAAGCCTTAGGTTATGAGCTGGTCGGCATCGAATTTATTCGCGGTCGCACATCCACACTGCGCATCTATATTGATAGTGAAGATGGCATCAATGTTGATGATTGTGCTGATGTGAGCCATCAGGTGAGCGCAGTACTGGACGTCGAAGATCCTATTACTGTGGCTTACAACCTGGAAGTCTCCTCACCGGGTCTCGACCGCCCAATGTTCACTGCTGAACACTATGTGCGTTTCCTGGGTGAAGAAGTTTCGCTGGTACTCCGCATGGCGGTACAGAACCGCCGTAAATGGCAGGGCGTTATCAAAGCGGTAGATGGTGAAATGATCACTGTCACAGTCGAAGGAAAAGATGAAGTGTTCGCGCTGAGTAATATCCAGAAGGCGAACCTGGTTCCCCACTTTTAACAGTCTGGATGAGGTGAAAAGCCCGCGATGAACAAAGAAATTTTGGCTGTTGTTGAAGCCGTATCCAATGAAAAGGCGCTGCCACGCGAGAAAATTTTTGAAGCGTTGGAAAGTGCGCTGGCTACAGCGACAAAGAAAAAATATGAACAAGAGATTGACGTTCGCGTAGAAATCGATCGTAAAAGCGGTGATTTTGACACTTTCCGTCGCTGGGTGATCGTGGAAGAAGTGACCCAGCCGACGAAAGAAATCACGCTGGAAGCCGCGCGTTATGAAGACGAAAGCCTGAACCTGGGCGATTACGTTGAAGATCAGATTGAATCTGTGACTTTTGACCGTATCACGACCCAGACGGCAAAACAGGTTATCGTGCAGAAGGTTCGTGAAGCTGAACGCGCGATGGTTGTCGATCAGTTCCGTGAACACGAAGGTGAAATCATCACCGGCGTGGTGAAGAAAGTGAACCGCGACAACATCTCTTTGGATCTGGGCAGCAATGCTGAAGCCGTGATCCTGCGTGAAGATATGCTGCCGCGTGAAAACTTCCGCCCAGGCGACCGTATTCGTGGTGTTCTCTACTCTGTTCGCCCGGAAGCACGCGGTGCACAACTGTTCGTCACCCGCTCCAAGCCGGAAATGCTGATCGAACTGTTCCGCATTGAAGTGCCGGAAATTGGCGAAGAAGTGATCGAAATTAAAGCTGCTGCTCGTGATCCTGGTTCTCGCGCGAAAATCGCAGTGAAAACCAACGACAAGCGAATCGACCCGGTCGGTGCGTGTGTCGGTATGCGCGGCGCGCGCGTTCAGGCGGTCTCGACCGAACTGGGCGGTGAGCGCATCGATATCGTCCTGTGGGATGATAACCCGGCGCAGTTCGTCATTAACGCTATGGCGCCTGCTGACGTTGCGTCTATCGTGGTGGATGAAGATAAACACACCATGGATATCGCCGTTGAAGCCGGTAACCTGGCGCAAGCAATTGGACGTAATGGTCAGAACGTCCGCCTGGCTTCGCAATTAAGCGGCTGGGAACTCAACGTGATGACCGTTGATGACCTCCAGGCTAAACATCAGGCTGAAGCACATGCCGCGATCGATACCTTCACCAAATATCTCGATATTGATGAAGAGTTCGCCACAGTTCTGGTTGAAGAAGGGTTCGCAACTCTGGAAGAATTGGCCTACGTGCCAATGAAAGAACTGCTGGAAATTGACGGCCTTGATGAGCCGACCGTTGAAGCACTGCGCGAGCGTGCTAAAAACGCACTGACCACTCTGGCACTGGCCCAGGAAGAAAGTCTCGGTGATAACAAGCCGGCTGACGATCTGCTGAATCTGGAAGGATTAGATCGCGATATGGCCTTCAAACTGGCTGCCCGTGGTGTTTGTACGCTGGAAGATCTCGCCGAACAGGGCATTGATGATCTGGCTGATATCGAAGGGTTGACCGACGAAAAAGCCGGTGAGCTGATTATGGCTGCCCGTAATATTTGCTGGTTCGGCGACGAAGCGTAATAAACTGTAGCAGGAAGGAACAGCATGACAGATGTAACCGTAAAAGCGCTGGCCGTAGAGATACAGACCTCCGTGGATCGCCTGGTACAGCAATTTGCTGATGCCGGTATCCCGAAGTCTGCTGATGACTCTGTGTCCGCACAAGAAAAACAGACTTTACTGGCGCACCTGAACCGTGAAAATGGTTCTGGCCCGGATAAGCTTACGCTGCAGCGTAAAACGCGTAGCACCCTGAATATTCCTGGTACCGGTGGAAAAAGCAAATCGGTACAAATCGAAGTCCGCAAGAAGCGCACCTTTGTGAAACGTGATCCGCAAGAGGCCGAACGCCTTGCTGCGGAAGAGCAAGCGCAGCGTGAAGCGGAAGAGCAAGCCCGTCGTGAGGCAGAAGAAATGGCCAAACGCGAGGCGCAACAAAAAGCTGACCGTGAGGCCGCAGAACAAGCTAAGCGTGACGCCGCTGATAAAGCGAAACGTGAAGCTGCGGAAAAAGACAAAGTGAGCAATCAACAGACTGACGATATGACCAAAACCGCCCAGGCCGAGAAAGCCCGCCGTGAGAATGAAGCTGCAGAGCTGAAGCGTAAAGCGGAAGAAGAAGCACGTCGCAAGCTTGAAGAAGAAGCGCGCCGCGTTGCGGAAGAAGCTCGCCGTATGGCGGAAGAGAACGCGGGCGTATGGGCCGAGCAGGAAAAAGTGGAAGAAGATAAGAGCGATTATCATGTCACCACTTCTCAGCACGCTCGCCAGGCCGAAGACGAAAACGATCGTGAAGTAGAAGGCGGTCGTGGCCGTGGTCGCAGCACGAAAGCAGCGCGTCCGGCGAAGAAAGGCAACAAACACGCTGAATCTAAAGCTGACCGTGAAGAAGCGCGTGCCGCGGTTCGCGGTGGTAAAGGCGGCAAACAGCGTAAAGGTTCCGCACTGCAGCAGGGCTTCCAGAAGCCAGCGCAGGCGGTTAACCGTGACGTTGTGATTGGCGAAACCATCACCGTTGGCGATCTGGCGAACAAGATGGCAGTTAAAGGCTCTCAGGTCATCAAAGCGATGATGAAGCTGGGCGCAATGGCGACCATCAACCAGGTGATCGACCAGGAAACCGCACAGCTGGTTGCCGAAGAGATGGGCCACAAAGTCATCCTGCGTCGTGAGAACGAGCTGGAAGAAGCGGTAATGAGCGACCGTGACACAGGTGCTGCGGCTGAACCGCGTGCGCCGGTTGTGACTATCATGGGTCACGTTGACCACGGTAAAACCTCTCTGCTGGACTACATTCGTTCAACGAAAGTGGCCTCTGGCGAAGCGGGCGGCATTACTCAGCACATCGGTGCTTACCACGTTGAAACCGACAACGGTATGATCACCTTCCTGGATACCCCGGGTCACGCCGCGTTTACCTCCATGCGTGCACGTGGTGCGCAGGCAACGGATATCGTGGTTCTGGTTGTGGCCGCTGACGATGGCGTGATGCCGCAGACCATCGAAGCTATCCAGCACGCGAAAGCGGCGGGTGTGCCGGTTGTGGTTGCAGTGAACAAAATCGATAAGCCGGAAGCCGATCCGGATCGCGTTAAAAACGAACTGTCCCAGTACGGCATCCTGCCGGAAGAGTGGGGCGGTGAGAGCCAGTTTGTGCACGTGTCTGCAAAAGCAGGTACCGGTATCGACGAGCTGCTGGATGCAATCCTGCTGCAGGCCGAAGTTCTGGAACTGAAAGCAGTACGTAAAGGGATGGCAAGCGGTGCGGTCATTGAATCCTTCCTGGATAAAGGTCGTGGTCCGGTTGCTACTGTACTGGTGCGTGAAGGTACGCTGCATAAAGGCGACATCGTACTGTGTGGCTTCGAATACGGTCGCGTTCGCGCGATGCGTAACGAACTGGGTCAGGAAGTGCTGGAAGCGGGTCCGTCCATTCCGGTGGAAATCCTGGGGCTGTCCGGTGTTCCGGCTGCCGGTGACGAAGTGACTGTCGTACGTGACGAGAAGAAAGCACGTGAAGTTGCGCTGTATCGCCAGGGCAAATTCCGTGAAGTGAAACTGGCTCGCCAGCAGAAATCTAAGCTCGAGAACATGTTCGCCAACATGACCGAAGGCGAAGTTCACGAAGTGAACATCGTGCTGAAGGCCGACGTTCAGGGTTCTGTGGAAGCGATCTCCGACTCCTTACTGAAACTGTCTACCGACGAAGTGAAAGTGAAGATCATCGGTTCTGGTGTCGGTGGTATCACCGAAACCGACGCGACCCTGGCCGCTGCGTCCAACGCGATTCTGGTGGGCTTCAACGTTCGTGCGGATGCCTCTGCACGTAAAGTGATTGAATCTGAAAGCCTGGATCTGCGCTACTACTCCGTCATCTATAACCTGATCGATGAAGTGAAAGCGGCGATGAGCGGTATGCTGTCTCCGGAACTGAAACAGCAGATCATCGGTCTGGCTGAAGTTCGTGATGTGTTTAAATCTCCGAAATTTGGTGCCATCGCAGGGTGTATGGTTACCGAAGGGACGATTAAGCGTCACAACCCAATCCGCGTACTGCGTGACAACGTGGTTATCTACGAAGGCGAGCTGGAATCCCTGCGCCGCTTCAAAGATGACGTTAACGAAGTCCGTAACGGTATGGAATGTGGTATCGGCGTGAAGAACTACAACGACGTTCGCGTTGGCGATATGATCGAAGTGTTCGAGATCATCGAGATTCAGCGTACCATCGCGTAATCTTCGTTATGCCCGGTGGCACTGCGTTTACCGGGCCTACGTCCGGGTTGTTGGCCTGATAAGCGTAGCGTCATCAGGCTTCAAAGCGCCACCCGGCAATAATTTTTAAAAGGGGCTCAAGGCCCCTTTTTTGTCTGGAGAATTTATTATGGCGAAAGAATTTGGTCGCCCGCAGCGCGTAGGACAGGAGATGCAAAAAGAGATCGCAATCATCCTGCAGCGCGAAATTAAAGACCCGCGTCTGGGCATGATGACCACCGTGTCGGGGGTCGAAATGTCCCGCGATCTGGCGTATGCCAAAGTGTATGTCACCTTCCTGAATGACAAAGATGAAAACGCGATTAAAGCGGGCATCAAAGCGTTACAGGAAGCGTCTGGCTTCATCCGTAGCCTGTTGGGTAAAGCGATGCGTCTGCGTATCGTGCCGGAACTGACCTTCTTCTACGATAACTCGCTGGTGGAAGGGATGCGGATGTCCAACCTGGTGACCAACGTGGTTAAACATGACGAAGAACGTCGTGTAAACCCGGACGACAGCAAGGAGGACTAATGAGTCGTCCTCGTCGTCGTGGTCGCGACATTCATGGTGTGCTGCTGCTGGATAAGCCGCAGGGCATGTCCAGCAATGATGTACTGCAAAAAGTAAAACGCATCTATAACGCCAACCGCGCCGGGCATACCGGGGCGCTGGATCCGCTAGCGACCGGTATGCTGCCGATTTGCCTCGGGGAAGCGACCAAGTTTTCGCAGTATCTGCTGGATTCCGACAAGCGTTATCGGGTGATTGCCCGTCTGGGGCAGCGTACAGACACCTCCGATGCCGATGGGCAAATTGTGCAGGAGCGTCCGGTCACCTTCACCCCTGAACAGCTGGCTGCCGCGCTGGACACGTTCCGCGGCGATATCGAACAGGTGCCGTCGATGTATTCGGCGCTGAAGTATCAGGGTAAAAAGCTGTACGAATACGCGCGTCAGGGCATTGAAGTGCCGCGCGAAGCCCGACCGATTACCGTTTACGAGCTGCTGTTTATCCGCCATGAAGGGGATGAACTGGAGCTGGAAGTGCACTGCTCGAAAGGCACCTATATTCGCACCATTATTGACGATCTGGGTGAGAAACTGGGATGCGGTGCGCACGTTATCTTCCTGCGTCGTCTGACGGTCAGCAAATATCCGGTGGATCGTATGGTCACGCTGGAACGTCTGCGTGAAATGGTCGAACAGGCGGAACTACAGGGGATTCCGGCAGCACAGTTGCTTGATTCGCTGCTGATGCCAATGGACAGTCCGGCTTCGGACTATCCTGTTGTTAATTTGCCGTTAACCTCTTCAGTTTACTTTAAGAACGGCAACCCCGTTCGCACGAACGGCGCGCCGCTGGAAGGGCTGGTTCGTGTTACGGAAGGTGATGACGGTAAATTTATCGGCATGGGTGAGATCGACGACGAAGGTCGCGTGGCTCCTCGCCGATTAGTGGTGGAGTATCCGGCGTAGCACGGGTTCGTCTTGCGATAAGAAGGCGCTACGAGTAGAATACTGCCGCTTAACGTTGCGTGAATTTTTTAACAGTTCGCACGGCGTACACTGGGAACGCTGAATTAGAGATCGGCGTCCTTTCATACTTAATACTTTGGAGTTTTAAAATGTCTCTAAGTACTGAAGCTACAGCTAAAATCGTTTCTGAGTTCGGTCGTGATGCAAACGACACCGGTTCTACCGATGTTCAGGTTGCTCTGTTGACTGCACAGATTAACCACCTGCAGGGCCACTTTGCAGAGCACAAAAAAGATCACCACAGCCGTCGTGGTCTGCTGCGCATGGTTTCTCAGCGTCGTAAACTGCTCGACTACCTGAAACGTAAAGATGTTGCACGCTACACCGCGCTGATCGAGCGTCTGGGTCTGCGTCGCTAATTCTTGCGAGTTTCGTAAAAGGGGGCCTTCATGGCCCCTTTTTTCAAGCAGATGGCAGCAATTCACTGGAAACTATTGTATTGTTGCTATGAATGATCTTCCGTTGCAGAGGTTCGCGCGGCTAATGAGAGGCTTTACCCAATATCGTATGGGTTAGGGTTGTCATTAGTCGCGAGGATGCGCAGAAGATCGGGTATTAACGGCGATTCAGTTTGTGTCGCCTAAAATTTGAAAGGATATTATTTTGCTTAATCCGATCGTTCGTAAATTCCAGTACGGTCAGCATACCGTTACGCTGGAAACCGGCATGATGGCCCGTCAGGCTACTGCCGCTGTTATGGTTAGCATGGACGACACTGCGGTATTCGTTACCGTTGTCGGCCAGAAAAAAGCGAAGCCGGGTCAGGACTTCTTCCCGCTGACCGTTAACTATCAGGAGCGTACCTACGCTGCTGGTCGTATCCCAGGTAGCTTCTTCCGTCGTGAAGGCCGTCCAAGCGAAGGCGAAACCCTGATCGCACGACTGATTGACCGCCCGGTTCGTCCGCTGTTCCCGGAAGGTTTCGTGAACGAAGTTCAGGTCATCGCGACCGTCGTTTCCGTTAACCCGCAGGTTAACCCGGATATCGTGGCGATGATCGGTGCCTCTGCTGCGCTGTCTCTGTCCGGTATTCCGTTCAACGGCCCAATCGGCGCGGCACGTGTGGGTTATATCAATGACCAGTACGTACTGAACCCGACTCAGGACGAGCTGAAAGAGAGCAAGCTGGATCTGGTGGTTGCCGGTACTGAAGCTGCCGTACTGATGGTTGAATCCGAAGCGGAACTGCTGAGCGAAGATCAAATGCTGGGCGCAGTGGTGTTCGGCCACGATCAGCAGCAGGTGGTTATCCAGGCGATCAACGATCTGGTGAAAGAAGCGGGTAAACCGCGTTGGGACTGGCAGCCGGAAGTCGTAGACGAAGCGCTGAACGCGCGCGTTGCTGCACTGGCTGAATCTCGCCTGAGCGATGCTTACCGTATCACCGACAAACAAGAGCGTTATGCTCAGGTTGACGTGATCAAATCTGAAACCATCGCGACTCTGGTTGCTGAAGACGAAACCCTGGACGCTAACGAACTGGGTGAAATCCTGCACGCGATCGAGAAAAATGTCGTGCGTAGCCGTGTACTGGCCGGTGAGCCGCGCATCGATGGTCGTGAAAAAGACATGATCCGTGGTCTGGACGTGCGCACTGGCGTACTGCCGCGTACTCACGGTTCTGCACTGTTCACCCGTGGTGAAACTCAGGCGCTGGTTACCGCAACGCTGGGAACCGCACGTGATGCACAGGTTCTTGACGAACTGATGGGCGAGCGCACGGACAACTTCCTGTTCCACTACAACTTCCCTCCGTACTCCGTAGGTGAAACCGGCATGGTCGGTTCTCCAAAGCGTCGTGAAATTGGTCACGGTCGTCTGGCGAAGCGCGGCGTGCTGGCTGTTATGCCGGAAGCTGACAAATTCCCGTACACCGTTCGCGTGGTGTCTGAAATCACCGAATCTAACGGTTCTTCTTCCATGGCTTCCGTGTGTGGCGCTTCCCTGGCCCTGATGGATGCAGGCGTGCCAATCAAAGCTGCTGTTGCGGGTATCGCAATGGGTCTGGTGAAAGAAGGCGACAACTTTGTCGTACTGTCTGACATCCTGGGCGACGAAGACCACCTTGGCGATATGGACTTCAAAGTAGCGGGTTCCCGCGACGGTATCTCTGCACTGCAGATGGATATCAAAATTGAAGGTATCACCAAAGAGATCATGCAGGTTGCACTGAACCAGGCTAAAGGTGCGCGTCTGCACATCCTGGGCGTGATGGAACAGGCGATCAACGCGCCGCGCGGCGACATCTCTCAGTTCGCTCCGCGTATCCACACCATCAAGATCAACCCGGACAAGATCAAAGACGTGATCGGTAAGGGCGGTTCTGTGATCCGTGCGCTGACCGAAGAAACCGGCACCACCATCGAAATCGAAGATGACGGTACTGTGAAGATCGCGGCGACCGACGGTGAGAAAGCGAAACACGCTATCCGTCGTATCGAAGAGATCACGGCAGAAATCGAAGTCGGTCGTATCTACAATGGTAAAGTGACCCGTATCGTTGACTTTGGCGCATTTGTTGCCATCGGCGGCGGTAAAGAAGGTCTGGTTCACATCTCTCAGATCGCGGATAAGCGCGTAGAGAAAGTGACCGATTACCTGCAGATGGGTCAGGAAGTACCGGTTAAAGTTCTGGAAGTCGATCGCCAGGGCCGTGTACGTTTGAGCATTAAAGAAGCAACTGAACAATCTCAGCCAGCGGCTGCACCGGAAGCTCCGGCTAGCCAGCAGGGCGAGTAAGGTTGCCATTTGCCCTCCGCGGTTGCGGAGGGCTTTTAACCTGGCAGGACGCCTTGTTAGCAACCGGGGAACAGGACGTTCAATTAATCGTTGTCTTCGGGAGTGGGAAATGACGCCTTTTTTGCGCTGGTGTTTCGTGGCAACAGCACTCACGCTGGCTGGATGCAGTAATTCCACCTGGCGTAAGAGTGAAGTCCTCGCAGTACCATTGCAACCGACTTTGCAGCAGGAAGTGATTCTGGCACGCATGGAACAAATTCTTGCCAGTCGGGCTTTAACCGATGACGAACGCGCACAGCTTTTATATGAGCGCGGAGTGTTGTATGATAGTCTCGGTCTGAGGGCATTAGCGCGAAATGATTTTTCACAAGCGTTGGCAATCCGACCCGATATGCCTGAAGTATTCAATTACTTAGGCATTTATTTAACGCAGGCAGGCAATTTTGATGCTGCCTATGAAGCGTTTGATTCTGTACTTGAGCTTGATCCAACTTACAACTACGCGCACTTAAATCGCGGTATCGCATTGTATTACGGCGGTCGCGACAAGTTAGCGCAAGATGATCTGCTGGCGTTTTATCAAGACGATCCCAATGATCCTTTCCGCAGCCTGTGGCTTTATCTCGCTGAGCAGAAGCTCGATGAGAAGCAGGCAAAAGTCGCGCTGAAACAGCGCTTCGAGAAATCGGATAAAGAACAATGGGGATGGAACATTGTCGAGTTCTACCTGGGCAACCTTAGCGAAGCATCGCTGATGGAAAAGCTCAAGGCGGACGCAACGGATAACACCTCGCTCGCTGAGCATCTCAGTGAAACCAACTTCTATTTAGGTAAGTACTACCTAAGTCTGGGGGATTTGGACAACGCTACGGCATTGTTCAAACTGGCGGTGGCTAACAACGTTCATAACTTTGTTGAGCACCGATATGCATTGTTGGAATTATCGCTCCTGGGCCAGGACCAAGATGACCTGGCAGAATCGGACCAGCAATAGCTGACGTACACATCAGCCCGTAATCTTTTTTGATTGCCATCACCTTCACGGGTGAGGGCGTTGTTGTTCGTTAATACACCTACTTTGAGCCGGTTCACACTTTTCAATGAAAATTGCAGATCAATTTCATGATGAGTTATGTAGACTGGCCGCCATTAATTTTGAGGCACACGTACTACATGGCTGAATTCGAAACCACTTTTGCAGATCTGGGCCTGAAGGCTCCTATCCTTGAAGCCCTTAACGATCTGGGTTACGAAAAACCATCACCGATCCAGTCTGAGTGTATTCCACACTTGCTGAACGGTCGTGACGTACTGGGCATGGCCCAGACCGGTAGCGGTAAAACTGCAGCGTTCTCCTTACCGCTGCTCAACAATCTTGATCCTGAGCTGAAAGCACCTCAAATCCTGGTGCTGGCACCGACCCGCGAACTGGCGGTTCAGGTTGCCGAAGCCATGACGGATTTCTCTAAACACATGCGCGGCGTGAACGTGGTTGCCCTGTACGGCGGCCAGCGTTATGACGTGCAGTTACGCGCCCTGCGTCAAGGGCCGCAGATCGTCGTCGGTACGCCGGGTCGTCTGCTGGATCACCTGAAACGCGGCACCCTGGACCTCTCTAAACTGAGCGGTCTGGTTCTGGATGAAGCTGACGAAATGCTGCGCATGGGCTTCATCGAAGACGTTGAAACCATCATGGCGCAGATCCCGGAAGGTCATCAGACCGCTCTGTTCTCTGCCACCATGCCGGAAGCGATTCGTCGCATTACCCGTCGCTTTATGAAAGAGCCGCAGGAAGTGCGCATTCAGTCCAGCGTCACTACCCGTCCGGACATCAGCCAGAGCTACTGGACTGTCTGGGGTATGCGTAAGAACGAAGCGCTAGTGCGTTTCCTGGAAGCGGAAGATTTTGATGCGGCGATTATCTTCGTTCGTACCAAAAACGCGACGCTGGAAGTGGCTGAAGCGCTGGAGCGTAGCGGCTATAACAGCGCCGCGCTGAATGGCGACATGAACCAGGCGCTGCGTGAGCAGACGCTGGAACGTCTGAAAGATGGTCGTCTGGATATCCTGATTGCTACCGACGTTGCGGCCCGTGGCCTGGACGTTGAGCGTATCAGCCTGGTGGTAAACTACGATATCCCGATGGATTCCGAGTCTTACGTTCACCGTATTGGCCGTACCGGTCGTGCGGGTCGTGCAGGTCGTGCGCTGCTGTTCGTTGAGAACCGCGAGCGTCGTCTGCTGCGTAACATCGAACGCACCATGAAGCTGACTATTCCGGAAGTTGAACTGCCGAACGCAGACCTGCTGGGCAAACGCCGTCTGGAAAAATTTGCGGCCAAAGTACAGCAACAGCTGGAAAGTAGCGATCTGGATCAGTACCGTGCGCTGCTGGCTAAACTGCAGCCGACAGCGGAAGACGAAGAGCTGGATATCGAAACGCTGGCTGCCGCTCTGCTGAAAATGGCACAGGGCGAACGTACTCTGATCGTTCCGCCAGATGCGCCGATGCGTCCGAAGCGTGAATTCCGCGATCGTGACGATCGTGGTCCGCGTGACCGTAACGATCGTGGCCCGCGTGGCGACCGTCCAGAACGCAGCGGTGAAGACCGTCCGCGTCGTGAACGTCGTGACGTTGGCGATATGCAACTGTACCGTATTGAAGTGGGTCGTGATGACGGCGTGGAAGTGCGTCATATCGTTGGTGCGATCGCCAACGAAGGCGACATCAGCAGCCGTTACATTGGTAACATCAAGCTGTTCGCATCGCACTCCACCATCGAACTGCCGAAAGGTATGCCGGGTGAAGTACTGCAGCACTTTACGCGTACCCGCATCCTTAACAAACCGATGAACATGCAGTTAGTGGGCGATGCACAGCCGCACACTGAACGTCGTGGCGGTGGTCGTAGCTTCGGCGGCGAACGTCGTGAAGGCGGTCGCGGTTTCGGCGGTGAGCGTCGTGAAGGCGGTCGTGGTGATGGTCGTCGTTTCAGCGGCGAACGTCGTGAAGGTAGTCGTGCGCCACGTCGTGAAGACGGTACCAGCCGTCGTCGTGACGCGTAAACCTTTCGTTTGCTGACGTAAAGTAATAGATACAGCCCCGATAAAATCATCGGGGCTTTTTTTATTTCATTTGTACTATTGTACTGGTACAGTGCAACGCACTAAAATGCGGTCACAACATTATTCGCTGGAGAAATCGCTAAATGGCAACACTAACCACCACCCAGACATCACCTTCGCTGCTTGGCGGCGTGGTGATTATCGGCGGCACCATTATCGGCGCAGGGATGTTTTCTTTACCGGTGGTTATGGCAGGTAGCTGGTTTTTCTGGTCAATGGCGGCGCTGGTCTTTACCTGGTTCTGCATGCTGCATTCCGGTCTGATGATCCTGGAAGCAAACCTCAACTACCGAATTGGCTCGAGCTTCGACACCATCACCAAAGATCTGCTGGGCAAAGGCTGGAACGTGGTCAACGGTATCTCTATTGCCTTCGTACTCTATATCCTGACCTACGCCTATATTTCGGCGAGCGGTTCGATTCTGCACCATACCTTCAGCGAGATGTCGCTGAACGTGCCCGCCCGTGCGGCAGGTTTTGGTTTTGCGCTGTTGGTGGCGTTTGTGGTGTGGCTGAGCACCAAAGCGGTGAGTCGCATGACGGCTATCGTGCTGGGTGCGAAGGTCATTACTTTCTTCCTGACCTTCGGCAGTCTGCTTGGGCACGTTACGCCGACTACGCTGTTTAACGTCGCGGAAAGTAACGCCTCTTATACGCCGTATCTGTTGATGACGCTGCCGTTCTGTCTGGCGTCGTTTGGCTATCACGGTAACGTCCCGAGCCTGATGAAATACTACGGTAAAGACCCTCGCACCATTGTGAAGTGCCTGGTCTACGGGACGCTGCTGGCGCTGATGCTGTACACCGTCTGGTTGCTGGGGACGATGGGGAACATTCCGCGCCCAGAGTTTATCGGCATTGCGCGA
Organism: Citrobacter telavivensis; assembly: GCA_009363175.1. Taxonomy (NCBI): domain Bacteria; kingdom Pseudomonadati; phylum Pseudomonadota; class Gammaproteobacteria; order Enterobacterales; family Enterobacteriaceae; genus Citrobacter; species Citrobacter telavivensis. Next base: position 5,319,358 of record CP045205.1, on the reverse strand, counting down.
GAGGGCGGCAATATTGATGTGCTGGTGCAGGCGCTGAGCGGCGTGCTGAACAGTCGTAGTCTGGATCTGCTGCTGGTGGTGTTTTCTAACTTTGCGGTGGCGAGTTCATTCCTCGGCGTCACGCTGGGACTGTTTGACTATCTGGCCGATCTGTTTGGTTTTGACGATTCGGCGCCAGGACGCTTCAAAACGGCGCTGCTCACCTTTGTTCCGCCGATCGTCGGGGGACTGCTGTGGCCGAACGGATTCCTGTATGCCATTGGCTATGCAGGACTGGCGGCGACCATCTGGGCTGCGATTGTGCCGGCATTGTTGGCACGTAAATCACGTCAGCGCTTCGGTAGCCCGAAATTCCGCGTCTGGGGCGGTAAGCCGATGATTGTCCTGATTCTGGTTTTCGGGGTGGGTAACGCGCTGGTACACATCCTGTCGAGCTTTAATTTGCTGCCGGTGTATCAGTAAAACATGTTGCCGGATGGCGGCTGCGCCTTATCCGGCCTACGTGGATTTCCAGGCCCGGTAAGCGTAGCGCCACCGGGCAAAAAACTATCCCAACAACTCTTTTTTCAGATCCATCGCCAGTTCAAACGAATGCAGACGCGCCTGATGGTCAAAAATCTGCCCGTTAACCATAATCTCGTCCGCCTGGGTTTCACGCAGAATAGACTCTAGCCCGTGGCCTACTTTCGCTTTATCCCCCACCAGCGACATACTCAGCGCCTGCTGCACACCGTACTGTTCTGATGGCGACCAGAACTGATCCATATTTTGAATCGGTGCCGGGAGCTGGCCCGTTTCACCACGCCGCAACTTCACGAAGGCTTGCTGCATCGAGGTGAACAAATACTCCGCATCACGGTTACTGTCGGCGGCAATGATATTGATGCACACCATCGCATACGGTTTTTCCAGCCGCGCTGACGGCTTGAACTGAGTGCGGTACATATGCAGCGCCTGGAACAGCATATCCGGCGCGAAGTGGGAGGCAAAAGCGAACGGCAGACCAAGCTGTGCGGCTAACTGCGCGCTATAGAGGCTGGAGCCTAACAGCCAGACCGGGATCTTCTCGCCGTAGCCAGGAACCGGGCGTACCTGCGGATTGGGATCGCGTGCATCAAACCAGTCCACCAGTTCAGCGACGTCGCGAGGGAAGTTATCGATATCACCGCCCATATGACGGCGCAGCGCCCGCATCGTCGGCTGATCGCTACCCGGCGCGCGTCCTAAGCCGAGATCAATGCGTCCCGGATAGAGCGTGTTCAGCGTACCGAACTGCTCAGCGATCACCAGCGGTGAGTGGTTGGGGAGCATGACGCCGCCGGAACCGAGATGCAAAGTCTGGGTGTTCGCGGCCAGATAGCCAATCAGCACTGAGGTTGCCGCGCTGGCGATACCGGTCATGTTGTGGTGTTCCGCCAGCCAGTAGCGATGATAGCCTCTTTTTTCTGCGAGGCGTGCGAGATCCAGCGAGTGTGAGAATGCCTCTTTTGCTGAGGATCCGTCGGAGATCGGTGCCAGATCCAGCACCGAGAAAGGAATGGTTTTGTCAGTCATAATGGCTCACTTTGTCATCGGCATATTTTTTAATAGTGCATTAAAAAATGATAACCGTAGTTAACAAAGTGAGCTTTATAAAACGCGTGGCGGACAGAAAATACCTGATGATCAGGCCTGGAGTAGGCCGGATAAGGCAGTTATGCCGCCATCCGGCAGAGAGGCATTAGGCCTGCAATTCCAGACCGGCCAGACGTTTCCAGTAGCCGTTGCAGTCGCTGTGTGCAGCGAGTGGTAGCGGAGCGCGCCCCGTTTCGTTAGCGCGGAAGGCGTCGAGCATTGCGAATGTCTCCGTGCCCAGCGGAGACAGGCGCACGATGTCCACCAGCCCCTGCATTGACGTCAGTTCGTTGCCGAGGTTGTAGATATAGCCGCTCATGGTCTGAATGCCATTGAGGACGAACACCTGTTGATTTTCCTGGGAGAGTACGTCGCGGCCGTTAGGGTACTTGATGCAGCAGGTTTCGCACTCATCTTTCGGACGATCTTCCGAGCGGGCGGTAAAGCAGCGGGCGGAGTAAGCCAGCGGCAGATGCCCATAGCTCAGGACTTCCACTTCAAACTGCTGGCGAATCCCCAGTTCATCACACTGATTGAGCAGGTTTATCAGCCAGTCGCGGGAAAGCTCCACCGGCATGCACCAGCGCACCATCCCTTGTTTGAGCAGCAGGCGCAGCGTGACGGCGTTGTAGCAGTTCAGCGCGTGTCCGGCGACAAACGGTAGCTTGCGGTCGGCGCACATATTCACCACGCCAAGATCGCTGGCTTCCAGCAGAAAGTCGCCATTTTCGACATAGCGCTTCAGTTCGTTCAACTCAGAAGAGGCTTGCACCAGCGCCAGCGTCGAAAGCACCACCTGCTTACCGCTACCGGCGAGCGATTTCGCCATATCCAGCCAGTCGCCGACTTTGGTGGCGCGGCGTTTGCTGCACACCGCTTCGCCGAGATAGATAACATCAGCGCTGCTGGTGGCTGCCTGCTGATAAAAGCCTTCCAGCGTTTCTTTCGGCCAGTAGTAAAGCACCGGCCCTAAGGAATATTTCATTGCTTTTCTCACTGCCATTTACGGTGATAGGCGCCAAGCGTCGTCTGAGTGCCTTCGGACATCGCGCCGAGCGTCTCCATCCAGTCTGCCTGCGGCGCATAGTTCTGCGGGTCGGCTATGCAGCGGTCGATCGCCTGACGCCACACTTTCGCAACCTGGCTGACATAGGCCGGGCTGCGCTGACGACCTTCGATTTTCACCGAGGCAATATTTGCCGCCAGCAGTTCCGGCAGTAGCTCCAGCGTGTTCAGGCTAGTCGGTTCTTCCAGCGCGTGGTAACGCTCGCCGTCGACCAGATAGCGACCTTTACACAGCGTCGGATAACCGGCGTTCTCCCCGTCCTGATAGCGGTCGATCAGCACTTCATTCAGCCGTGATTCCAGCCCCTGGGGCGTCTGCTGCCAGCGCACAAAGCGGGCAGGGGAACAGGCCCCTACTGTATTGGGGGATTCACCGGTCAAATAGGATGAGAGGTAACAGCGGCCTTCGGCCATAATGCACAGACTGCCGAAAGCAAAAACCTCCAGTGGCACCGGCGTCACGCGGGCAAGCTGTTTCACCTGATGGATAGAGAGCACGCGCGGCAGGACGACGCGATCAACATCAAAATTGCGATGATAAAAGTTGATCGCTTCTTCATTGGTAGCCGAGGCCTGAACAGAGACATGGCGCTCAATATGCGGGTAACGAACTGCGGCATACTCGAGCATAGCGAGATCCGCGAGGATCAGCGCATCCGCCCCCAGTTGCGCAGCCATATCCACCGCACGCTGCCAGCGGGCATAGCCGTCCGGATGCGCAAACGTGTTAATGGCGATGTGTAATTTGCGGCGGTGTTGGTGGACAAAGCTCACCGCTTCCTGCAATTTCTTCTCGGTAAAGTTAAGGCCGGCGAAGTGGCGGGCGTTGGTATCATCTTTAAGCCCGATATAAACGGCATCAGCGCCGTTTTCGATGGCCGCCTTAAGCGCCGGGAGATTTCCGGCAGGGCAGAGCAGCTCCATAATTTATCCTGAAGATTGCGCCGCCTGGGACGCATAATTGTTAACGAACAAGGATTTTAGTTAACCTTGCTGCGACAATTTTTGATTTAAGGCAGTTAAAGTCGTATTGATATCAGCAATAAAGAGTTAGGGATTTCGCACGCAATTGTTGATTTACGCCGCTATGTCGTTTATCTGATATGGCAGAATAGCAGGATAATTGAAACAGGGAGTAAAGCTCGTGTTAGATAAGCTGCGTTCACGCTTAGTACATTTCGGTCCGTCTCTGATGAGTGTGCCAGTTAAACTGACGCCCTTTGCACTGCAGCGCCAGGTTCTGGAACAGGTCCTAAGCTGGCAGTTTCGCCAGGCCCTGGCTGACGGGGAGCTGGAGTTCCTTGAAGGCCGTTGGTTAAGCATTACGGTTCGCGATATCGGCCTGAAATGGTATACCTCGGTCGAGAATGACAAACTGATCGTCAGCGAGGATGCGCAAGCCGACGTGAGTTTTAGCGCTGATGCCAGCGATCTGTTGATGATCGCCGCGCGTAAGCAGGATCCGGATACGCTCTTCTTCCAGCGCCGGCTGGTGATTGAAGGGGATACGGAGTTAGGGTTGTATGTTAAGAACCTGATGGATGCCATTGAGCTGGAGCAGATGCCCAAAGCGTTGCGCGTTATGCTGCTGCAACTGGCGGATTTTGTTGAGGCGGGCATGAAATACTCGCCAGAAACCAAACAGACATCGGTAGGTGAACCATGCTGATTCGAGTAGAAATTCCCATTGACGCACCCGGCATTGATGCCCTGCTGCGTCGTTCATTCGAAAGCGATGCGGAAGCGGAACTGGTACACTCCCTGCGTGAAGATGGTTTTCTGACGCTCGGTCTGGTCGCCACAGACGATGAAGGCCAGGTGGTGGGTTACGTGGCATTCAGCCCCGTCGATGTACAGGGCGAAGATCTGCAGTGGGTCGGCATGGCACCGCTGGCAGTCGATGAAAACTACCGTGGGCAGGGGCTGGCACGCCAACTGGTCTATGAAGGGCTGGATTCACTCAACGAATTTGGCTACGCCGCCGTGGTCACCCTGGGTGAACCGGCACTGTATAGCCGCTTTGGTTTCGAACTGGCCGCCCATTACGATCTGCATTGCCGCTGGCCGGGCACCGAAAGCGCGTTTCAGGTACATCGTTTAGCGGAAGACGCGCTAAGCGGCGTCACGGGACTGGTCGAGTATCACGATCACTTTAATCGTTTTTAAGCGTCGGGGTTTGCAGGTCGTTCAGTAACGCTGCAAACCCTTCGCCTTCTGCGACAAGCCGTTCTTTCTGTTGCTTGGTGAGTTTTTTGACCCGGTATTCTGCGCGTAGCGCCAGTGAACGATCGCCAACCGGTGCGGAAAACGCCAGCGTCAACTCCCCTTTTCCCCGTAGCGCCTTCGCGCCTTTGCCACGTTGATGTTGCTGGTAGCGGCGCGCTACGTCGGTCGTGATCCCGGTATACAGGGCATTGTCGGCGGTGCGGATCAGATAAAGATACCAGGGTGTCATCATAGCCTTCGGCGTGTTATGTTTCTGGCATCCAGTATAAAAGAGAACCGAGATGGAAACACTCACTGCGATTGGTCGTTGGCTGACAAAACAACATGTTGTGACCTGGTGCGTACATCACGAAGGTGAACTGTGGTGTGCCAATGCGTTTTATCTCTTCGATGCCAAAAAGGTGGTTTTTTATCTGCTGACGGAAGAGAAAACGCGTCATGCGCAGATGTCAGGCCCGCGAGCCCCCGTTGCCGGGACCGTCAATGGTCAACCGAAAACGGTCGCCTTGATTCGCGGCGTACAGTTTAAAGGCGAGATCCGTCAACTGGCAGGAGAAGAAAGCGACGCGGCACGACAGGCCTATCTTCGCCGCTTCCCGGTCGCCAGAATGCTGTCCGCGCCGGTATGGGAAATCCGCCTGGATGAACTCAAATTCACCGACAACACTCTGGGCTTTGGCAAAAAGTTGGTGTGGGTGCGCGACTCAATCGGTGTTGTATAGTTAGAAGAGTTCAGGACGAGGAGAAGGCGATGAGTCAGGTACTGATTACCGGGGCGACCGGGTTGGTTGGCGGGCATTTACTGCGGATGCTGCTTAATGAACCGAAGATCCATTCGATAGCCGCACCGACGCGACGCCCGCTGGCGGACATGCCTGGCGTCTATAATCCCCACGATCCGCAACTGAGCGATGCGCTGGCGCAGGTTTCCGATCCTGTCGATATCGTTTTTTGCTGTCTGGGCACGACCCGGCGCGAAGCCGGCAGCAAAGAGGCATTTATTCATGCCGACTATACGCTGGTGGTCGACACCGCCTTGACCGGTCGCCGTCTGGGTGCGCAGCATATGCTGGTGGTGAGTTCGATGGGGGCCAACGCCCGTTCGCCGTTTTTCTACAACCGCGTAAAAGGGGAGATGGAAGAGGCGCTGATTGCGCAGGCGTGGCCGAAGCTGACGATTGCACGCCCGTCGATGCTGCTCGGCGACCGCACCAGACAGCGATTCAGCGAAACCCTTTTTGCGCCGTTATTCCGACTGCTGCCCGGCAACTGGAAGTCGATTGACGCGCGGGACGTGGCGCGCGCAATGCTGGCAGACGCGCTGGCGCCTGAACACGAAGGGGTGACGATCCTGACCTCATCCCAGTTGCGGGAGAGGGCTGCCTGACGCGTGAGGTGCAGGCCGGACAATTCACCCGGTCAATTTAACATTTCCAAACATTTCCCAAAGGCGTATATTCCCGGCTAATTACTCTCACACGCCCTGGGGAATGCTATGGCTGGTCAGTCTTCATCTCAGGCGGCAACACCGTTTCAATGGTGGAAGCCCGCTCTTTTCTTTCTCGTCGTCATCGTCGGTCTCTGGTATGTGAAATGGCAGCCTTATTACGGGAAAGCCTTCACAGCCGCAGAAACTCACAGTATCGGTAAATCCATTCTGGCGCAGGCTGATGCGAACCCGTGGCAGGCGGCCTGGGACTATGCGATGGTCTATTTCATTGCGGTCTGGAAGGCAGCGGTATTGGGGGTGATCCTTGGTTCGCTGATTCAGGTTCTGATCCCGCGTGACTGGCTGTTACGTACGCTCGGGCAAACGCGTTTTCGCGGCACGCTGTTCGGGACGCTTTTCTCTCTGCCCGGCATGATGTGCACCTGCTGTGCTGCACCGGTGGCGGCGGGGATGCGTCGCCAGCAGGTTTCGATGGGCGGGGCGCTGGCATTCTGGATGGGGAATCCGCTGTTAAACCCGGCGACGCTGGTGTTTATGGGCTTCGTCCTCGGCTGGCATTTTGCGGCTATCCGCCTGGTTGCCGGACTGGCAATGGTGCTGGTGGTGGCAACGCTGGTGCAGAAATGGGTGAAAGAGCCTGCGCAGGCTGAGTTGCCGGTGGAAATCACGCGACTGGATGCACAGGACGGGTTCTTTGTCCGCTGGGGCCGCGCGCTGTGGACGCTGTTCTGGAGCACTATTCCTGTCTACATCCTGGCGGTGCTGGTACTGGGTGCTGCGCGCGTCTGGCTGTTTCCACATGCGGATGGGGCTATCGATAACAGCCTGCTGTGGGTGATTGCGCTGGCGGTGGCCGGCTGTCTGTTTGTGATCCCGACCGCGGCAGAAATTCCGATTGTACAGACGATGATGCTGGCAGGGATGGGGACTGCGCCAGCGCTTGCACTGCTGATGACATTACCCGCCGTCAGCCTGCCGTCGCTGATTATGTTGCGTAAAGCGTTCCCGGCAAAAGCGCTGTGGTTAACGGCGGTGCTGGTGGTGGTCTCTGGCGTGATAGTGGGAAGTATTGCGTTGATATAAAAAGGAATGCCGGTGGCGCTTCGCTTGCCCGGCCTACAATAATACACTCTGTAGGCCGGATAAGGCGGTCACGCCGCCATCCGGTACATATGGGGCCTGATGTCGACGCCAAAGCGCCTAATCAGACCTGGGGGATTACTTAAGGAATGCCGGGGGCGCTTCGCTTGCCCGGCCTACAATAATACACTCTGTAGGCCGGATAAGGCGGTCACGCCGCCATCCGGCACATATGGCCTGATGTCGACGCTAAAGCGCCTAATCAGGCCTGGGGGATTACTTAAGGAATGCCTGGGGCGCTTCGCTTGCCCGGCCTACGATAATACACTCTGTAGGCCGGATAAGGCGGTCACGCCGCCATCCGGCACATATGGCCTGATGTCGACGCTAAAGCGCCTAATCAGGCCTTGGGGGATTACTTGATGAAGGTAAACGCCGTGGTGACGCGCTTCACGCCGCTGACCCGGCTGGCGATATCCGCAGCCGCTTTCGCTTCACGGTCGGTCACCAGGCCTAACAGGAACACTTCGCCGTTTTCGGTCGTCACTTTCACGTTGGATGATTTAACCTGGTCGCTGGTCAGCAACTGAGAGCGTACTTTGGTGGTGATCCAGGTGTCACTTGACGCGGTGCCCATGCCAATCGGCTGGCCCTGACGGATCTCGTTATAGACCTCGGTGGTGCCGTCGACGCCCATCGCAATCTGTTTAGCCCGTGCGGAGAGTTCACTATTCGGCGACTGACCGACCAGTAACACTTTACCCTGATAAGCCGTCACGTTAATGCGCGTTTCTTTCTTGATTTGTGCATCTTTCGACAGTGCACTGTTAACGCGCACTTCCAGGGTTCCATCGTCCACCTGAGTGCCTACGCTACGTGGGTCTGTTGCTGCTTTGGTGCCAACGGCGGCGGTACCGACCACTGCGGCGGCTACACAACCTTGCAATAGCAGAGCAGAAATAAGGACTGCGATTGGCGATAAAGCCTTCATGTGTACTCCTTAATCATCCTGGTGGGGGAAAAGCGTGTTATCGATCAGATCGCACAGGCAGTTTACCGTCAGCATATGCATTTCCTGAATGCGTGCGCTGTGGTGCGAAGGGATGCGGATCTCAACATCCTGTGGCCCTAATAGTCCAGCCAGTTCACCCCCGTCATACCCGGTCAGTGCCACAATCGTCATGTCTCGCGTGACGGCAGCTTCCACAGCCTTAACGATATCGCGGCTGTTGCCGCGCGTCGAGATGGCCAGTAAGACGTCGCCAGCATGACCCAACGCCCGAACCTGTTTTGCATACACTTCGTCATGCAGACGGTCGTTAGCAATCGCTGTTAAGACCACATTATCCGTATTTAGTGCAATCGCGGGTAAACTGGGGCGTTCTGTCTCAAAGCGGTTGATCATGCTGGCCGCAAAATGCTGTGCGTTGGCAGCGGATGTCCCATTACCACAACAGAGAATTTTGTTGCCATTGAGCAGTGAATGAACCAGCGTCACGGCGGCGCGAGAGATAGCATCCGGGAGGGCTTCTGCCGCTGCAATTTGAGTTTGAATGCTTTCGGTAAAGCAGACTTTAATTCTGTCTAACACGCTAATCCTTAAGAGCTGACCTATTAGGCTATTTTTATTTGCCCAATGGGTCTGTTCTGAATCTTCAATTATGAGCAGTCAGTAAAGGCATTCCTGAACCACTCAACATCATTTCCGGTGAAGGCTAACACATCGAACCGGCAATCCACAGTATCAAAACTCCCATTGTGGCGCGCGAGCCACAAGCGGGCAGCCTGTAATAATTTACGTTGCTTGCTGCGCGTCACACTGGCAGCGGCGCCACCGAACGTGGTAGAGCGTCGGTAGCGGACCTCAATAAAGACGGTCGTCTTGCCATCACGCATGATCAGATCGATCTCGCCGCCGCGTTCATGCACGTTGGCGGCGATAAAATGCAGTCCCTTGCGCTCCAGCCAGCGACGCGCGGTGGTTTCCCACGCGTCACCGGCCTGTTTGCTCGTTAACTGGCGGGGACAATCTGCCCTTGTTGGTACTGGAGCCATGATAACTTCCTGTTAATCACACAGTCCTGACTGGCGGTCAGCGCGCCGGTATTCCCATTAATTTCGAAGCCCTGCACCTGACGCATCTGGGAGAAATGGTTCGCCAGCGACCAGGCATCCACGCCCATTGCGTACATGCGCGCCAGCGAGTAGTCATTATGCACTGCGCCGAGCGCCTGCTGCATCAGCGACGGGTTCGCGCCCGCCAGCATCGGGATCTCGCTGTACTGCAGGCCATCCATTTCCAGACGGAAGTCAGGACCGGCATTCCCCTGCGCGCTACGCGAACTGGCGTACAGCGTTGCACCACTCTGGCTACCGTTGCGCATGGCGATCATCGGCTTGATGAAGGCTATCTCATTAGGTGTTGCCAGAATATACACGGCGTCCACGCGACCACCGTTACCGCTAATCTGGGCATCCGTTGGCGCAGCCGGAATGGTTAAATTGCCAATAGTGACGCCGGGTTGAGACGGTGCGCTGGCAGCGACCGGGCTACCGGTTAACGCTATCCCTGAACCGCCGTTGACGCCCATACGCAGTTCCGCCGTCGAGCCAAATTTCTGTTGCAGCACCGTAGCGCCACCCAGTTTTTGCCACTCCTGGGCAAAGGCGTTAGCAACACGATCGCCAAGCGCGCTACGCGGGATCAGCAGCAGCGGCGACTGTTTGCCCTGTTCACGGATATGGCGCGCCGCATCACGCGCTTCATCTTCCGGTGAGAGGGCGAAGTAACAGATGTTTGCGCGGCTTTGCACCGATTCCGGCTGGTTAAGTGCCAGCACGTTCAACGGAGTGTTGCTTTTTAGCAGTTCGTCGACGTTGTTTTTCAGCAGCGGGCCGACCACGATACTCGCGCCGTCCTGCTGAACCTGCGTCAGGATCTGATCGAGCGGTTGGGCGCTGGTGTCATAAACTTTCAGTTCCGCGGAAGGATTTGCCGCCGCGCTTGCGGTGGTTGGCTGTGCAGGCGTTGTCTGCGGTGCGCTGACCGGCACGGGCTGTTCGGCCTGCTCGTCATGGGTCAAATCGCTCACTGAAGCCTGGGAAGGACTGGCGACGCCATCGGTCGCCTGCGGCTGCGGGTCCGCCGGCGTTGGGGCTGTGACCGGGGCCGGTTGCGCGGCGGGCTGTGCGTCGACAGGCTGCGTACCAAGATTTTTGGCGGCTTCAAAGCCCTGTTGAATGGTGCGACCAAATACGGCTGCCTGACCGTTCAGCGGTAGTAGCAGGGCGATTTTACTGGTCGAGGCGGGTTTAAAGCTCTGCACATTGACCAGTTGGGTTGGCAGCAGTTTTGCTCCCGGATTTTGCGGATAGCGTTTTTGCCAGTCGGCAATGCCCGCTTTCATCATGTCCGGATCGCTGCGGTTATCAAACCAGACACGTTGTAGGTCCAGCCAGCCCTGCAACACGTTTTCATCGGCATTGATAACCAATGCCTGGGCCTGCTCCTGCGTCATTGCAGACAATGCTTGCCAGGTGGCGTCCATATTTTTCTGCTTATCCTTCTCGCCAAGCAGGGGTTCCTGCGCAATCAGGGAGCGCAGCAGCGAGAGTGATGGGCGGCCCTGGCTGGCGTCAATCTGCGCCTGCCAGTAGCGCGCCTGCTGATTTTGCTCAAAATCAGACGGGGTAAGTTTTTCCAGTAGCGCCTGCGCCCCGGCAAAATCTTTCTGCGCCAGTTTGATTTCAACGGCTAACAGCGACTGTTCCCGGCGCTGGGTATCATTCAGATCCTGCGGCAGTTGGTTAAACAGTTCGATAGCCTGCTGGCTTTTGCCTTCTTTCAGCAGTGCACGAATGGCGAGTAATTGCCAGTTGGTCTTGCTATCATTTGCGCTTTGCTGCATCTGTTGCAGATAAAAGCCGGAATCAGCTTGCGCTGTGCCCTGCATATGGGCAGTGCTCTGATCGGGCGCCTGGGTGCCACAGCCGGCGAAAATCAGGGCTGCCAGAACGATGGGCAGACAGCGCGCGGCTTTTAAACGAGAGAATGTTAAGGGTACCATACTGTATCCAGTGATATTTTTTATACGCAATGCTCAATATTAAATCGGCAATACGGACGACACAATGACACAACACGAATCGGCGGATAATTCTCGCGGCCAACTCTTTATTGTACCTACTCCTATCGGGAATTTGTCTGATATTACCCAGCGTGCGCTCGAAGTGTTACAAGCTGTTGATTTAATTGCCGCTGAAGATACTCGCCATACCGGATTATTATTGCAGCATTTCGCGATTAATGCCCGACTGTTCGCCCTGCACGATCATAACGAGCAGCAAAAAGCAGACACGCTGGTGGCGAAGTTGAAAGAAGGACTGAACATCGCGCTGGTTTCCGATGCCGGGACGCCGCTGATTAACGATCCGGGTTACCACCTGGTACGCAGTTGTCGTGAGCAGGGCATCCGCGTCGTGCCGTTGCCAGGGCCCTGTGCGGCGATTGCCGCATTAAGCGCGGCGGGATTGCCGTCCGACCGCTTCTGCTATGAAGGCTTTTTACCCGCGAAATCAAAAGGACGTCGTGACGCGCTGAAAGCTATCGAAACCGAACCGCGCACGCTGATTTTCTATGAGTCCACGCATCGCCTGCTGGACAGCCTGGAAGATATGGTCGCGGTGTGGGGCGAATCCCGTTACGTGGTGCTGGCGCGCGAGCTGACCAAAACCTGGGAGACAATTCACGGCGCACCGGTGGGTGAACTGCTGGCGTGGGTTAAAGAGGACGAGAACCGGCGTAAAGGCGAGATGGTGCTGATTGTGGAAGGACACAAGGCGCAGGAAGACGAACTGCCTGCCGATGCCCTGCGCACCCTCACGTTGTTACAGGCCGAGTTGCCGCTGAAAAAAGCCGCAGCGCTGGCGGCAGAAATCCACGGCGTAAAAAAGAACGCGCTGTACAAATATGCGCTGGAGCAGCAGGGATAATCCGGGAAACACGCTGCAGCAAAAGAAAAACTACAGCGTGTCAGAATGAGAGGGAGGGTTATCGATCTGAATAACGCGAGCCATCCAGTAAACATGTCGTATTGTCATGCAGCCACAAAAACGAGGCCGGAATTGCGGTCGTCACGGCGGTGGTCAGGTATTTTTCAACAGCGGCCTGTTTTCCTTCTCCGGCAATCAGCAGCAATATTTCCTTTGCATTGAGGATCTCCTTCAGGCCCAGAGTGATACCGTGCGTCACCGGACGACCGGCCGATTTAAGCATGTCGTGGTGACGCGTTTGTTCATCAAGCCTACTGATATGGCAAAACGGTTCCAGCGTGCTTCCCGGTTCGTTCAGCCCCAGATGACCGTTCTTGCCGATGCCCAGTACGCATAAATCGAGACCGCCCCGGCTGGCAATCAAATCCGTCACGCGCTCGCATTCCGTCTCGTCGATATTTTCTGACTGAAAACCGATCAGCTGTTCCGGGCGCAGGCCAAGCGGTTGCACGATGTGCTGTTGCAGGAAGGATTCACAGGTGCCCGGCGTGTGTAAGGGCATTCCCACCCACTCATCAAGCTTCACAAAGGTCACGTTGCGGATATCAACATGACGCTGCTGTATTTTCTCGACCAGGAAACGATAGGTCAGTTCAGGCGTCGCGCCGGTCGCCAGGCAGATCGTCGCGTCAGGTTTGTTATGTATTACCTGAATTAACCGTTCGCTGGCGCGATCGCTGAGTGCGTCATAATGGTCGCAGTACTGTATGTATTGCATCTGTCAGTCATCCTTTTGACGAGGGGCGCACGCACAGTCGCGCCCGTGCGGTTTACAAAATGCCAAGTGCGGAAGAGACGATAGAAAGCACAAAGGTGACGCCGATTAACAATACCGGATGCGCTTTTTTCACCCGCAGCAGGTAGTACATCAGCAGCGTGTAGCCCATCGGTAAAATGTTCGGGAAGACCTTATCAAAGAAGTCCTTTTGCAGTGCCACGTTGTGTGTGCTGTCGATGGCAAAAGAGGTCACGACATCGATATGAACGTAGGAGGCGATCAGACCGCCAATCACCGTGATCCCGAGGATCGTTGCCGAACGGGCGATCATCTGCGAGTTTTCCCTCACCTTATCAATGGCTTTTACCCCGACCGAATAGCCGACGTGAGTCCAGCCGACGCGCAGGAAAAAGATCATCAGATAGACGGCGAAGAACAGAATCGGCCCCAGCAAATTGCCCTGACTGGCGAATGAGGAGCAGATCCCCGCCATAATCGGCAGCAAGGTGAACCAGAAAATGGCATCGCCAATCCCGGCGATGGGGCCAAACAGCGCCACTTTCAGACCCTTGATGGTGTCGCGGTTTTCTCCTTTCTCTTCCATTGAGATCAGTAAGCCCATCAGGAAACCGACGAGGTTCGGGTGGGTATTGATAAATTCCAGATGATCTTTCATGGCCGCACTCAGACCCGGCTTATCATCTTTGTAGATTTTTTTCAGAATCGGCAGCATCGCCCAGGTAAAGCCGCCCGCCTGCATCCTTTCATAGTTAAAGCTCGCCTGAAGAAGGGAAGAGCGGAAGCCAAGACGGGTAATGTCTTTTTTACTGATTTCAGATCCCATTGCTGTAATCCTCTTCATCATCATTTTTACGGGCGACAGGCTGGGGTTGCGCCTGCTGTTTAGCTTTGGCATTGAAAAATTCGTACACGGCGAAGCCCGCGCCGAGGACGGCGACCGGGAGTAGATTGTTGACCTGGATGTAGCACACAAAGAGGAAGCCGGCGATCAGGTAAGGAATGTACTGCGCTTTGAACATCACGCGCAGCAGCAGACCAAAACCGACGGCAGGCAGAATCCCCCCCGCGACTTCGAAACCATGAGTCAGCCAGGCCGGCATGGCTTTCACCAGCGCCTGCATGGCACCCTGCGCCAGATAGGTACACAGAAACGCGATAATGGCGTATGAGCAGGCGACAATCAGCGTTGTCAGCCAGTTCAGACGTGCAAATGCGCGGGTATTGGCTTCTTTAGCGCAGTTGTCGGCCCTGGACATGAACAGGGAGAAGGCGGAATAGAAGAACAGAATCACGTATTGCATCAGCAGGCTGAACGGCAAACCGAGGCCGATGGCGGTTTTGGCATCCACGCCGGTAGACCAGGCGATCACCGTGGTCATCAGCCCCGCCATGATGGGGTTTGGCGGTTGTACGCCGCCGGCGGGCGTCAGACCGGCAAAGGCCAGTTCGGTCAGACCGCCGGTGATCAAACCAATATGAATATCGCCAAGGATGGCGCCAGTGAGCGTACACACAATAATCGGTCTGAATAAGAACAGGGCTTCCAGCCAAAAATCGATTCCCAGAAAGAAGACTAATGCAGCAAGGGATATCCCTTGTAAAAGTGTTATTTCATGCATTTTGAAAACCTCATGTAAATAAGTCCCTTTAATATGAAAACATTGGCTTGTTATTTACTCCGGGATCGCTTCTTTTTGATCGCCAGGGACATCCTGAATAAAAATGTTTACGCCGTGTTTCTTAATGAACTGCAGATCCTGAAGATCCTGCTCATTGACATAAACCTTGCTGCTAATCTGCTTTTTACCTTCCGAGAAGTGCATATTGCCGACGTTCACGTCGTTGAGCGTGATACCGCCTTCGAGCAGCTTTCTGACCGTTTGCGGGGTGCGGCAAATCAGGAATATCTTCTGGTGCGGCGCGGCCTTACCGATGACATTGATGGTTTTTTCTATAGAAAAGAAACGGATGCCGAAACCGTAGGTTTCTGCGGTGATGCCCATTAATTTCTGCTGAATCTCATCCTGAGCGACATCATCATCCACGACAACCAGCAGATTGGCACCGATTGTCGATGTCCAGGTGACGCCCACCTGACCATGCACCAGTCGGTTATCAATACGCGTTAACAGGATATTTGGACTACCCATTCTTAAATCCTCACCATAAAATAATAGAATGACAGAACTTGTTGAAATATATTATTGTTACCGTAACGCATTCATGAATTTATTCAGCGTGATGTAATCTCTTTATTCTCCCCCGCTATCTGGTCAGAAAGCGCTACCTGATATTAATCAGATAACGCTTCTGAATATGATGTTGAAACAGGACGACTTTAAATTAAATCGGAATCAGCCACTAATTTGTTAGCCGAACCGCAAACCGTGATTTTACTTCTCACGACCTCTTTCATCGCATCCATACCGACACGCATGTAATAGCGCGGATCGTTGCCCTGTGGGTTGTCAGCAAACCACGCTTTCACGGCATCGGCGAAGGCAATTTTCAATTCGGTAGCGACGTTAACCTTACACACACCCAGCTCTATCGTGCGGCGTACATACTCGTCAGGCACATCGCTCGCACCGTGCAGCACCAGCGGAATATCCACCACTTCACGGATTTCAGCCAGGCGCTGGAAATCGATTTTCGGTTTTTTGGTGTAGAGGCCGTGTGCGGTGCCGATGGCGACAGCAAGGCTGTCGACGCCGGTCAGCTCAACAAAGCGTTTGGCCTCTTGCGGATCGGTCAGAAAGGCGCTTTCTGCATCAACGCTCATGTCATCTTCGACGCCACCCAGGCGTCCCAACTCCGCTTCTACGCTGCAATCGCGGGCGTGGCAGAAATCGACAACCGATTTCACCAGCTTCACGTTTTCCTCAAACGGGAAATGGCTACCGTCGATCATGGCGCTGCGTACTCCGGCGTTCACCTTATGGCGAATGTCGTCCAGTGATTCATGATGATCGAGATGCAGCGCCAGCGGCATAGCGTAGGTGGTGGAGTAGGCGGTGCACAGCGCGTAAAGCTCCTCCAGCGCGATATGTTTAAAGGTGCCTGGCGTACCGGCGAGGATCACCGGTGATTGCATTTCGCTACACACTTCGAGGATCGCCTGGATAGTCTCGGCGTTATGAATGTTGAAGGCCGGTACGGCGTAGCCTTTTGCCTGAGCATCCTGCAGGAGATACTTCGTAGAAATGATACTCATGATCGGATCCTCTTAAGCCTGCCACGGGTGAATAACGACGCCCTGCACGACGCGGTTGACCGTACCGCTGCGGGAAGGGTTATCCGGGGTATTACCGACATTAATGGACTGGGTGAGCGCAAAGACCTGGGCATACATCAGGTAGCAGAAAGCCAGCTCGCTATCGATAAAATGACGCGCGGGGGGTAACAGAATGTGCGGGCCAGATTCGATGATGGAATCGCTTTCGGCCGCGATAGCGATAACGCGCATTGCCTGACCATCGCGACGCAGCTCCGCCAGCAGATCGAGATCGTACTGCCGTGTGTAAGGGTGGCTGGAGATGTACACCACGATCAGCGTTTCGTTATCCACCAGTGATTTCGGACCGTGACGGAAGCCGGTTGGCGAGTCGTAAAACGCGGCCAGCTTACCGGCGGTCAGCTCAAGTACTTTCAGGGCCGACTCACGCGCAGCACCCTGTAATCCACCGCTACCGAGATAGACGATCCGTTTCCAGGCACCATTGCCAAACACGCCGTGGCTGAAATCACCCAGTGACGACAGGATAGTCTGGCAGCGATCCGCGACATCGCGGAAGGTCCGGCTGTTGATGAGTTTCGGTGCGAACACCGCCAGGCAACTGGCCATCATAGTGGTAATACTGCTGGTCATCGCAAACCCGCGATCGTGCGTTTCTGTCGGCATCAGCAGGGCAAAGGCGTTATCGCTTGCAACGGCGTTCTGGTACAGGCTGCCTGCTTCATTGCAGGTGATCGAAAGGTGGTAGCACTCAGGGACGAACTGGTTTGCCAGTTCCACTGCCGCAACGCTTTCCGGGCTGTTGCCAGAACGGGCAAACGAGACCAGCAGCAGCGGATGCGCCGGGTTCAGATAATCCATCGGATTGGTGACCAGATCGGTGGTCGGTACTGCGCTGATGTTTTGCCCGGTGTGGCTGGCAAGCCAGGGCGCGATTATCTCGCCAATGAATGCCGAGGTGCCAGCCCCGGTGAGGACGATCCGCAGATCGCCTTTACGTAGCAGTGGCGCGAGAAAATTGTCGATCGCGGTACGAATCGCGTCAATGTTCGTCAGCGAGCGGATCCAACTGGCAGGCTGCTGGCGGATCTCTTCTTCAGTCCAGGTTCCGGTTGTTGCAGCAGCAGGGGTATAGGTTTCTGGCATAACGTAAGTCCTTAGTCTTGTGAATTCCACATCAGACGCTGGCAAAATGTCGCTATCTTTCGTTTCGTTTCACTTGTTCACATGATCGATTGATTAAAATTTATAGGAAAGAAATCGAAAGTTCAATAATGCAAAATGAAATAAAACGAAAAGTGTGATCGATTGTACGGTGAGGTTTTTTATCTTATTGATCTGTAATGATTCTCTGCCACCATCCAGGAATGGGGGTTTTCTTAATCGAAAGGAAAAGAAAGGCCTTACGATTCATGATCGAAGGCCAGGGAGGAAAAAAGGGTCAAAGGGGGAGGAGCTGACCCTGAATCCAAATCTGTTGTAAATGCAGTCCGCTATCGAGGGCGATCGTGCTGGCGCGTTTGCCTGGGGCTAACGATCCTGAGTGGCTGTCGATCCCCAACAGACGCGCTGGATGGAGCGAGGCCATATGGATAGCATCCTCAGGGGCGATGCCTGTCAGTTCGACCATATTGCGCACTGCCGCATCAACCGACAACGTACTGCCCGCCAGGCCACCGGATGCGGTTCGCACGATACCTCCGTGCATTTCGACTTTTTCACCGCACAGCGTGTAGTTTCCGTCGGGCATACCGGCGGCCTGCATCGCATCGGTTATCAGCACCAGCCTCTCTTTTGCACAGCAGCAACAGAGCGTCATGGCCGCCGGATGGACGTGGTGCCCATCGGCGATAAGTTCCAGCCACGCGCGCGGGTCAGTGAGTCCTGCGCCGACCATCCCGGGCTCCCGGTGATGAAGCCCGGTCATGCCGTTGTAGCAGTGCACGAGTCCGTCCGCGCCCGCGTCAAAGGCGGCGCGGGTTTGCGCCCAGCTTGCCGCGCTATGCCCCAACATCACCCGCACACCCTGCTGCCTGAGATGGCGAATCGCCTGCAATGCCCCCGGTTTTTCCGGTGCCAGCGCCACCACGCGCAGGGTCTGTCGCGAAATGGCGATCAGCTCATCCAGCTCCGCAAGGTCCAGTTCCCGAAACAGCTCCGGGGGATGGGCACCCTTATTCTGCGGCGTGAAGTATGGCCCTTCCAGGTAACTTCCCAGCACCTGTGCGCCAGGCCCGCCGCAATGATAGCGCTGGGCAATACGCTCCAGCGCGCGATGAATCGTCTTTAGCGGCGCGGTGACGGTGGTGGGGAGCCAACTGGCAACCCCTTCACGCGCTTTGTGAATCGCCAGCTTATCGAGCGCATCCGGTTCGTCGTCCATCACATCGACTCCCGCGCCACCGTGGACGTGGATGTCGATATAGGCGGGACAGAGTAGCTCGGCATCGCGCACGGTGATGCCCGCCGGAATCGGCTCGATTGCCGTGATGACGCCTTCTTCAACGCGCAACTGGTGATCGTCCAGCCACCCTTGTTCGGTGAGCAGGCGTCTGGCACGCAAAACCTGCGTCATATTCCTTCCTCGATGGGGTGCTCCTCGCGACAGCGGCCCAGTTCATCTACCAGGCTGGTCAGACCGCGATGCCCACATTCCAGCGCCTGCACACGAAATGCCTCGCTGCTGAGCCCTTCACGATCCAGTACCATTTCCAGCAGTAGTTGCAGGTTAGTACCAGTAATCACTTCCCGGCCTGGTTTCAGCATCGCAAGCGTTGAGGCGACGCGAAACGGTGTGCCGCCGAGCAGGTCGGTCAGGAAAACGATATCTTCCTCACCGTCCAGTTGCTCAATCGCCTGCTCAAGCTGCGAGGTGAGCAGCGCGGTGGTGGAGGTTTCCGGAAAGTCGATAGCGATGAACTGCGACTGCTCGCCAAGGATCTGTTTCATCGCTTTTTCCATACCGCTGGCAAACCCACCGTGCCCCGTCAAAATAATACCTAACATCGAAGACCTCTTTGCTTTACAGGAAGTGACAGAACTTGCCGACAACACCCAGCACCACGGTGATACCGATAAGGCGCAGCGGACTCCAGCCGCGACGGACCAACCAGAACATCGTCAGGGTATAGACCAGCGGTAAAAAGGCGGGCATCAGCTTGTCGATAACGTCAGCCTGGAGCTTGACGACGGCATCACCCGCCTTGATTTCGAGCGTAGTGTTCAGGCGCACATAGGTCGCGACGAGCGCGCCGATCACCGTCATCCCGACGATAGACGCCGCGTGGCCCACTTTCTTCGTATTGGCCTTGATGAGTGGAATGGCGGCGACCCCCATACGGTAAGCATAGTGCGCCAGGCCAAAACGCAGAGCCAGATGGACCACGTTAAACAGCACAATGAAGACCACCGCGCCGAGGATAGAGCCCTGCAAGGCCAGACTGGCCCCGATGCCGCCGCAAATAGGCAGTAGCGTTAGCCAGAACATCGCGTCGCCAATCCCGCCGAGCGGTGCGCCAACGGCAATTTTGGTGCTCTGAATACTGTTAACGTCCTGCTTTGAGCGTTCCATCGCCAGGATGATGCCAATCACAAACGTCACCAGGAAGGGATGGGTATTGAAGAAGCCCATGTGACCTTTCATGGCGCGCGCCAGGTCGCGTTTATTGGTGTGGATCTTTTTCAGTGCAGGCAGCAGACCATACAGCCAACCGGAAGCCTGCATACGTTCGTAGTTAAACGACGCCTGCAACAGCATGGAACGCCAGGCGACCCGGTTGATATCTTTTTTGGTCAGCTCTGCGCCAATACTCTGATCTTCATAGATGTTTTCGTTTACGCCGGAAAGCAGCGTTTCTTCGCTGTCGGAAACAGTCGGAAGAGTTTGTTGATTAGATGCCATCTTCGAATTCCTCTTTCTGGGCCGCAGGTTGGGTCGGTTCAGGTGATTTACGCAGCAGGTCGATCAGCGCCATGGCCAGCGCCGCGGCGGCGATAGCCAGTACCGGCAGCTTGAGCCAGGCGGCCCCCACGAAACCGATGATAAAGTAAGGGATATAGACGTTTTTCATCATGATTTTCAGCAGCACGGCAAAGCCGATGGCTGGCATGATGCCGCCCGCGACGCCGAGGCCGTCAATCAGACGTTCCGGAAGGACATCAATGGCTGTTTTCGCGTGCTCTGCACCGAAGTAAATCGGCAGGAACGCGCAGAGAAAATAGAAAATCCCCAACGCCAGTAACGCCAGATAGTTAACCCGTTCAATGCCGGCAGTATCGGCATTCGCCGCCATGCGATCGCAGCGGGACATCACCCCAGACATCACGGAGAACAGGAACGTAATCCCCATCTGTACTGCCACAGCAAACGGCACGGCAACGCCCACGGCGACATCCGGTTTCACCCCTGTCGTAATGGCGAACGTCGTACCCACGATGGTGCCGATAATGACGTTTGGCGGTTGCGCGCCCGCCAGCGGGGCGAGCCCCATCCACACCAGCTCCAGCGTACCGCCGGTTAAAATACCGGTATGCAGATCGCCCAGAATCAGGCCGACCAGCGGCCCAAGCACCACCGGGCGGTGCATGTGTGTTAATCCGTTGAACATATCCAGGCCCGCAATAAAGGCGAGGATACCTAATGCAAAAGCCTGTAACAGACTAATTTCCATGGTGAAGGCCTCAGATGAGTTTAAAGAGATCCTGCGCGGGTTCTGTCGGAACGCCCTGAACGAAGCATTCCACCCCGGCGGCTTTCAGGCCGTTAAACGCCGTAATATCGGTCGTGTCGACAGAGACCGTTTTGGCAATCTGCTGTTTGCCATTGGCGTAGTGCATATTTCCTACGTTGACTCGTGTAACAGGAACCCCACCTTCGACCAGCCTGAGGAAGTCGGTGGGTGATTTGCAGACCAGCAAAATCTTCTGTCGGTCAGCGGCGCGGTGAATGTTGTCGATCACTTTTTGCAGTGACCAGAAACGTACGGCGATCCCTTCCGCCAGCACCATCTCCATCAGGTTTTGCTGCACGGTGTCTTCCGCCACCTCATCGTTGGCAACCAGCACCAGATTTGCCCCCGCAAATCCGACCCATTGCACCCCGACCTGGCCATGAATGAGCCTTTCGTCGATACGGCTGAGTACAATATTTGGCATAGCGTATTCCTCTTTTTGTTATTTGTTCTGGGACGTTACGCCCTGGCAGGCGGCATGGTACTGCTGCAGTATGTCCTGAATGTGGTTGATGATGAGTTCTCGCGGTGTGGCATTGAGATCTCCCTCGCGCACTTTTACGTACTGTAACGGCATATACTGGCTAATGAGCGGCAGTGGAATCGGCTCATCCGCCAGATTGCGCACCAGTCGTTCAAATGCGTCATCAATCTGGCTGTCTGGCCAGTAGTAACGAACACGATCGGAATAGCTGTAGCCGCGCGCCAGACGACGGGTGTTGCCATCGCCGTGGTAGTGACTCTGCCAGTATTCCGGACGATCGAGCATGACGCTCTCAAGGACATGACGCAGGTCGGAACAGGCTTTTGCCGGGAGCAACTCTTCTTCAATGGCGGCCAGCGAGAACAGCGCTTCGCGCAGGGCGAAGGTCAGGGCCGGGCCGACTTTCAGGATGGCAAAGTGATCTTTCACTAACTGGCGCAGTGACTGCGGCGTTTGATAGTCTGTGGAGTGCGCTTCAAAGACCAGCGTGTCATACGCCTCTACCATCTTGCTTAACGCGACGGCTTTCTGCGGTTGATAATCAATGATGTGGGTATGGTCGAACTCAACGCCGGGTTGCACTACCAGCGCGATGATGCGCGGCCAGACATCGTCGAGTCCCTGTTTTTCAAAAGCGTGACGATGGGCTTCCAGCGTCGCGCGCGCGGCCTCGGGCGTGGTCACTGCCAGTTCGGTTAACGTCTCATGGGCACCGCCCGGTACCGGCACTTCAGTACCAATCACATAGACGAGATCCGACTCACCAAAGTGGGCGATGCAGGTCTCTTCGGCTATTTTCGCCAGGCGCGCGGCGCGTTCCGCGACGATGGCATCGGTCAAGGGTACGGGATCGCCCTGGCAGGACATGCTGCAGTCGAGGTGGATTTTTTTGAATCCAGCGGCGACATAGCTTCTGATCAGTTCATCGGCATGGGCCATTGCCGGTTCTGCGGCCAGATTTTGCCAACGGTTGGGACCGAGGTGATCCCCCCCCAGAATCAATTGTTCCTGAGGGAAGCCAAGCGAGTCAGCCAGTTGGCAGACAAAATGGCGAAAATCGGTTGGGGTCATGCCTGTATAACCGCCAAACTGGTCAACCTGATTCGAGGTTGCTTCAATCAGCAGCGGCGAGTGATTTGCCTGCGCGTAACGTATTGCGGATTCCAGTACCAGCGGATGCGCGGAACAAACGGCGTAAATTCCGATTGCCTTACCTCGTTTATGCTGCTCCACCATATCAGTCAGATGTTTCACTTTCCTCTCCAGATCGGGTAACTGCGACTTGCAATCTTTCGTTTTGTTTCAATTGATACTGCATCATGGTCTTATAAAAATAAAACGAAAGATAATAGTTTTCCGATCTGTTTCACAAAAGAAACATAATGAAAGCATTCAGCCGACGTTTTCACCCTTCCGGGCGGCTTTTTTCGGCTTGCATTCCGACAAAAGAAAGGCGTTAATAGGCAAAACGAAATGAAACGAAAGAATTAGCCAAAGGATTTCTTATGAGCAATACCGATGCTTCTGGAGAAAAGCGGGTGTCAGGCACCAGCGAAAGACGTGAGCAGATTATCCAGCGGTTGCGGCAGCAAGGAAGCGTACAGGTGAACGATCTTTCGGGATTGTTCGGCGTTTCCACGGTGACGATCCGCAACGATCTGGCGTTCCTGGAAAAGCAGGGGATCGCCGTTCGCGCCTATGGCGGCGCGTTGATTTGCGACAGTAATACGCCGGGCGCGGAGCCTTCCGTCGAAGATAAAAGTTCATTGAACACGGCGGTGAAACGCAGTATCGCCAAAGCGGCCGTGGGGCTTATCAAACCGGGTCACCGCGTGATCCTGGACTCCGGCACGACGACGTATGAGATTGCGCGCCTGATGCGTCAGCATACCGATGTGATAGCGATGACCAACGGGATGAACGTCGCTAATGCTTTACTGGAAGCGGATGGAGTGGAGCTGCTGATGACCGGTGGTCATCTGCGTCGGCAGTCGCAGTCGTTTTACGGCGACCAGGCCGAACAATCGTTGCAGAATTATCACTTCGATATGCTGTTTCTGGGCGTCGACGCCATTGATTTAGAGCGGGGCGTCAGTACCCACAACGAGGACGAAGCCCGACTGAATCGCCGGATGTGTGAAGTGGCGGAACGGATTATCGTGGTCACCGATTCCAGCAAATTTAACCGCTCGAGCCTGCATAAAATTATTGATACTCAACGTATTCATACCATCATCGTCGATGAAGGCATCCCGGAAGAGAGCCTGAAGGAGTTTCATCGCAGCGGCGTTGAGGTCATTATCGTTTAGGTGGCGTCGTTAAAATTCAAAATTGTGATGTCCTTCAATTAAACAAAAAGAAAAATGTCAGCGGGTTTTTTACGAACCCGCTTTCGTTTTTTCACTGATTTTTCGTCCCAGTCTCCCGCTCACCTGTCCTGCACGCTTTTCGATCTTTCGCCTTTCCCACTTTCGGTTTAGATAAAACGAAAGAAAAAGCGGTGTTTTTGCCAAAATCCGCGCTGTAGACGTGTTCACAAATTCGCCTTAAGTCTTCTGATTTAATATATTTAAAAGAAAACGAAAGCGATAAATCGCTAAAACATAACAACATGCAATGGAGCAAAAGCAATGCTGGATAACTTAAGACGTCGCGAGCAAATAATTGACCTGTTATGCGATCAAGGCAGCGTTCGTGTCGAACCCCTCAGTGTGCATTTCGGCGTCTCAAGCGTCACGATCCGCAATGACTTACGTTATCTCGAGCAGAAAGGCTGCGTCATGCGCTCCTATGGCGGAGCCGTGTTAAATCAACATTTTGCCCTCGATCGTCCCTTGCAGGATAAAGATCGACTGAACCGCGATGTGAAATCGCGCATTGCGGAAAAGGCGGCCAGCTTTGTGAAAGATGGTGACACGTTGATTCTTGATTCCGGTTCGACCACAACGCTTATTCCTCCGCTGCTGAAAAGTCGCCGCGATCTGGTGGTGATGACCAACGCGCTGAACATTGCCTGGGAACTGGCCAATTTTGAACGTGTGGATGTCATGATCCTGGGGGGAAATGTCAGGCAAAGCGTTTACTCGCTGTATGGCCCTTCGGCGGAACATCAGCTCAGACAGTATCGGTTTGATAAGCTTTTTTTGGGCGTCGATGGATTTTGTCTGGAAGCCGGGATCACCACGCCGCATCCGGGAGAAGCGCACCTTAACCAGGTGATGTGTCAGGTGGCGCAGGAGGTCACGGTGGTGGCGGATTCCAGTAAGTTCGGCCGCAAGAGTTTTTGCATGATCAGTGAAATCAACGGTATTGATCGGGTGATTACCGACAGCGGTATCCCGGCGCATTACCATCAGGCGCTCAGCCAGATGGGGGTGGATGTCGTTATCGTGGATGAATAAGGGACGTCGCCGGCAAAACGCGTTTTTGCCGGCGACGTCTTAGTGCATCAGCGCATCCTGTTCGACCAGCAACAGAGCAGCACCGCGTACGCCGCTGGACGCGCCATGCACGGCCGGGAAGACGTTAGCGGGAGCCAGTCCGGGGAAGAGGTAGCGCGACATGGCACCCGGCAGTAGGGTGTAAATTTCCTCAATGTTGGAGACACCTCCCCCCAGAACAAAGGCGTCGACGTCCAGAATGAGCTGCAGTTGCGCCAGCGTACAGCCCAGCATATCAAT
This sequence comes from Citrobacter telavivensis, assembly GCA_009363175.1. Classification (NCBI taxonomy): domain Bacteria; kingdom Pseudomonadati; phylum Pseudomonadota; class Gammaproteobacteria; order Enterobacterales; family Enterobacteriaceae; genus Citrobacter; species Citrobacter telavivensis. The sequence continues at coordinate 5,294,003 of CP045205.1, read as the reverse complement.
CCACGCCTCAACGGTGGCGACGGCGCTGGCGTTGCCATGACGGTAGTTTTCCAGCAGCGTCTCCATTTTGAGCTGCTCACCGCTTAAGTGCTTATGCAGCCAGAGTAAACCGGGCCCGGACTGGTAGCGCTCCAGACAGCCCTGTAGGCCGCAGCCGCACTTGATTTCCGGCAGGTTATAGCGACGCATAAAGGTGGCGGGGAGCGGTAGATGACCAAACTCGCTGGCCATCCGATTGCGCCCACGATATAACTGCCCGTCGATCACCAGTCCTCCCCCCATGCCGGTGCCGATAATCGCACCAAAAATTCGTGAGAACTGACGAGCCTGATGAGTATGCGCTTCCGACAGCGCGAAGCAGCAACAGTCATTATCCAGCGCCACCGAGCGGTTGAGTCGATGCGCCAGATCGTTCATCACCTGACGCCCGGTCAGGCAGGGGACATTCGACGACAGCAGCTTTCCGGTATGCCTGTCCATCAATCCGGGCATGCCAATACCGATTTTGCCCTGCATCCCCGTTGCCCAGTCGGCTGTATCGATAAGCGAGGTAAAAGTCGAGAGAAAGAGTTCGTAATCCTGAACCGGCGTGGCCACGCGCTTGCGCCAGCGAACCTGCATTTCCTTATCAAAGGCGACAATTTCAGTTTTTGTGCCACCAATATCAACACCGTAAAACATGCCACATCTCCTCGAACTTCACAGTGTAACCAGACAGTTTTCCTTGCGAGCGCGCTCTGCGGCAAAGACCATTAAGTGACTTTCCAGTGCTTCATCGGGGCCGGAGAGAATCATACTTTGATCGCCCGCCATCACGGCGTGAATAAAGCGATCCATCAGATAGTAGTCACCGCCGCCGTGGCCTCCCATCTGGGTTTGTGTGCCTGCGGCGATCTCTTCGATCGCGTAGACCGTCTCGCGGTCCGTCAGAAAATCAAACACCCGGATCTGCTCGCCATTGCCCTCGAGATAACCTTTCGTACCGAAAAGCCGCGTCTTTCGATCTTCCATGCGGGTAAAGGCGGTCATGGTGAACGTGACGGTTTGTTGATGGGCAAAGCGTAAGTTGACCACCTGATGATCCACCACGTCGTTATCACAGCGATAAACACAGCGGCCATACGGCCCCTCGCGCAGCGCCTGGCGGACGTTTTCCTCTGTGGGATCCGCCGTCAGCACGCGACGGAAATGCGGCGTGCATTTGTGATCCTCGCCAAGATAAATTTTGCAGGCTGACCAGGGGCAGGTCGCTTCAACCTGGCAATCCAGGCAGCGATCGGCGGCACCCTCCGGCTGGTTCTCCTTCACGAAATGGCTCAGGTTGCCAAATGAGGTCACATCCTGACAGTGGTCGCCCATGATGTAGCGGATCCAGTCCATATCGTGGCAGGATTTTTGTAGCAGCATAAACGACGATTCCGCTTCATTACGCCAGTTACCGCGCACGAAAGAGTGCGCCTGGTGCCAGTAACCCACCGGCTCGAGATGCTGCATGCTGACAATATCGCCAATCACCCCGCTGTCGAGCAGGGACTTGAGTTTCTGCGTGTAGCGGGTGTAGCGCAGAACGTGGGCGACACCCAATAAAACGTTGTTGCGCTTCACCGCAGCAATGATGGTGCGACAATCTTCCGGCGTGGGGGCGAGAGGCTTTTCCAGTAAAATATGATAGCCGAGGTCGGCAAACGCGATGGCAGGCTCTTTGTGCATTGTATCCTGAGTGCAGATCAGCACGACGTCTGCCATTCGCGGACGAGCCGCCGCCGCTTTCCAGTCGTTAAAGATATTTTCCTGCTCAATATTATGCTGAGCGACAAATTGTTGGCGATACGCCTCTCTGGGCTCTGCCACGCCGACAACCTGCATACGGTCCGGATGTTCAAGCGCGTAACGAGAATATATTTCGCCGCGCGCGCCTGCGCCAACCACTAATACGGTCACTTTCTTTGCACACATATAAACCTCTCATTTTGCCCTCGCCTGAATTCGCGTTGTTCTGCGTCGTGGGGCATGAAAAAACAAACGGATATTTTTTGCGCCAGCCAATGACGTACGCGACATCAGGACCTGGCTAAATTTTCTTCATCCTGCTTGTCGAACAAAAAGGCGGCGTCAAGATTGAATTTCACCTTGATCGATTCGCCGGGGAGAGGGTTCCAGTCCGGTGACGAATTGACTCGCAAGATCATTAGCTGTGCGCCGATATTGAAATGCAGGAGATCTTCATTGCCCATTCTTTCCACGTTGGTTACCCGGGCGTCGAACGCCGCAGGATCGTTGTGCTGCGCCAACTGAATCGCCTCTGGCCGGATGCCAAACCAGACGCTGTCGTGCGGATAATCCGCCAGTTGGGAGGCGAGTCGTGCGGTTAAGGGCAGGATCAGCGCGTCATCCAGACGGAGTCCGCGCGTATCGGGATCGAGTGCCAGAAGATGAATATTCATTGCCGGGTTACCGATGAAACCCGCCACGAATTTATTTTTTGGCTGATGGTAGATATTGCCCGGGGTGTCGACCTGCATAATCCGTCCGCCGTTGAGTACACAAATGCGGTCTCCCATGGTCATTGCTTCAATCTGATCGTGGGTGACATACACCATCGTCGCGTTCACACCTTCGTGACGCAGCTGGCGATGAAGTTCCGTCAGGCGCACGCGCATGGACACGCGCAGTTTGGCGTCGAGATTGGACAGCGGCTCATCAAACAAAAACACTTCAGGCTTACGAACAATGGCCCTGCCAACGGCCACGCGCTGGCACTGTCCCCCTGAAAGCTGACCGGGCTTTTTGTCGAGTAGCGTTTCGATTTCCAGTTTGCGCGCGGCGTCCCGTACGCGAACATCAATCTCCTGCTTGTTCATTTTGCCCTGCAGGCTGAACGCCATATTTTTGTAGATAGTCATGTGGGGATAGAGGGCGTAATTTTGAAAGACCATCGCCACGCCGCGCTCTTTTGGCAGCAGATCGTTGACGCACCGTTTGCCAATTGAAATATGACCCTGAGTAATATCTTCCAGTCCGGCGATCATGCGCAGCAATGTTGATTTTGCGCAGCCGGACGGCCCGACAAAAACCATAAATTCGCCATCATGAATTTCAAGATCAACGCCATGAATCGCCTGGAAGCCATTCGGATAGATTTTGCCTACTGACTGTAATTGAATGCCTGACATAACAATGCCCCTTATCCTTTAATTCCGGCACCGGCGATGCCACGAATGAAATAGCGCTGGAAGAAAATATAAAGTAACAACATGGGGATAATCGCGAGTAACGCCCCGGCCATGAGCATGGGGTACTCCACCCCTGAACGGCCGGAAAGCGAGGCCAGTCCTACTGGCAGCGTCATTTTGTCCATCGACGTATTGACGATGAGCGGCCACATTAAGTTATTCCAGCTCCACAACCCGTTAATAATGACGCAGGCGATAAGCCCGGGTTTAATCAGCGGCAGCATGATTTTGAAAAAGATCGTTAAATGGTTATATCCATCCATAATTGCCGCTTCTTCCAGTTCTTTCGGTACGGACAGAAAAAACTGACGCAATAAAAAAGCGCTATAAATACTGAATAACCCCGGCAGCACCAGACCGGGAATCGAGTTCAGCAGGCCTATTTTTTCGATCGTTAAAAACTGCGGGATCAAAAAGATCTGTCCGGGGACCATCAGAATCGAAATGCAGAGCATAAAGAGGATATCGCGCCCTTTAAAACGCAGGCGGGAGAAGCCATACGCCGCCATCGCGGCAATCAGCGTCTGTAAGATGACGATGACCAGCGTGGAAACGATCGAGTTAAAATAAAAGCTGCCAAACGGCATCTCATGCAAGATTTTATCGTACGCCTGAAACCCCGGATTGGCGGGCAGCAGGATTGGCGGGAAGGCAATACTTTCCGCCTGGGTTTTAAACGAGGTGATTATCATCCAGAGAAAGGGAACCACCGTGACCAGCGTTGCCAGGATCATCAGGCCATAAATCAGCCATTTATCACGTTTTGTCATGAACATAGTGGTTGCCTTACTGTGCCTTAAGCCGTTTGCCTATCCATACTTGCAGCAGGGTCAGTACCATCGTGATAACGAAAATCACCACGGCAATCGCTGAGGCGTACCCTTTTTCATGGTAGATAAAGGCATATTTATAAAAGAGATAAGCGATGGTCATGGTCTGATCGTCCACCATGGAAGAACTGCCAAACAGCAGATACACCACATCGAATATTTGCAGCGTTTCGATAAACGAGATCACCAGAACAAAAAACAGCGTCGGGATCATCAACGGCAGGGTAATTGACCAGAAGCCGCGCAGTTTACTGATGCCATCCAGAGACATAGCTTCATAGATTTGCCTGGGGATCCCCTGCAGTCCGGCGAGTAGAATGATCATCTTCAGGGCAATAGCCGACCAGATAATGACCAGTGACGCGCTCAGACGGACAATATCCGGATCGGACAGCCAACCGATGGCAGGGATATCGAAATAGGCCAGGATCTGATTGAGCAAACCGAAATTACGGTTCATCAACCACTGCCAGACCATCGCAATGGCGGCTGGCATTGTGACGGCCGGAAGAAATAACAGCGTGCGGAACAACCATTGACCACGAATCGCCTGGTTTAAACCAATGGCCAGCAGTAAAGACAGTACCGTGATCGCCGGTACACAAATAAAGACGTAGGCCAGCGTGTTAAATATGGCTGAGCGGAATTCATCATCGCTGAATAAATTAATGTAATTATCCAGACTGATTGTCGTCCAGATCTGAAATTCGCCCAGATCGGTAAAACTGTAAAATACGTTCTGGAAGAACGGCGTAAAGTAAAAAATAACTAATCCCGCCAGTAGCGGCAGAATCATTATCCACCCCCAGAAACGTTCTTCTTTTTCCAGTCGGGTCAGGGATTTCTTATTGGGTTCCCTGGCCGATAACGGCGGAGATGTCGCTTCATCTGAATAGCTCATACAGACTCCGGGATGCTCACTTTACAAACAATAAATGGGTTTACGCAGGAGAGGTGAGAGGGAGCCGGGCTCCCTCAATATTATTTCTGCATTTCACGCTCAACGCGTTTTGCAACACCGGGCATCACTTGTTGCGGATCATTCCCCATCCAGACTTTCTTCAGCCCATCGTTAAGAATGCTATTCCATTTCGCGGTATTGGAACCGGCAGTGGGATATTTATGGGAAAACGCCAGTGAATCGATATAGGCGGAGACATCGATATCCTTAAAGCCTTCAGCCCACGCTTTGGCGACTTTCTGATTGGCCGGAATCACCACTTTACCCGCAGCCAGCGTTTGCTGGGCATGTTCAGAACTCATAAATTCAATGAACTTCCAGGCCGCTTCTTTATGTTGGCTTTTGGCCGACATGGCGAATGCCAGGCTATGCGAGACGCCAGCCAGTTCTGCCATTTTGGGCATCGGGACTACGCCAATATGATCTTTGATCAGTTCGTTTTGTGAGAAGGGTAGCGCCCACCATGAGCCCGCGTAGACCATTGCGACTCTGCTGGACTGGAAGACATCGGATGCTTCCATTTCACCTGGGGGCTGGATCAGTCCCGCTTTCAGCATACCCTGAACGTCGCGATACACCGCGATCGCGTTGTCATTGGCAACATCCGTTTTACCCTCGGGCAGGACAATCTTATCGCCGGCCTGTAACAGCAGGTTAAAATAGCTGTCCTGACCGCTGCTGAATTCCATTGCCAGTGGATAAGATTGTTGATCCAGTTTTTTACGTAGCTGTTCTGATTTCTGTTTTAAATCGTCCCACGTCCAGTTTTTATCGGGATAAGCCACGCCCGCCTGATCAAACATTTTTTTGTTATACCAGACGGCAATGGCGTCGATATCACGAGGTATAGCGTATTGTTTTGACTGGAACTGATAAGCATCGACGGAACTTTTCACAAAGTCATCAAGGTTGGGCGATGATTTATCTTTTAAATAAGGGGTCAGTGGTTCCAGCATACCGTTTTTAACGTACTGCTGAAAATTCGGCATATTCATCCAGAATACATCCGGCGCAACATTTCCCCCGACCGCTGAACTGAGTTTTATGAAATATTGATCATAAGGCGTTAGCTCGATTTCAACTTTCACACCGGGGTTATTTTTTTCAAACTCATTAACCAGTTGCTGTTCGCCGGGAAGTTGATTTCGATCCCACAGCGTGTAGCGTAATTTAATGGGTTTATCTGTCGTCTGGCCTTCAGCACTGGCGATAGCCGGTGCCGTCAGTAAACATGTAAAAAGGCATGCCAGGGCGACATTATTCTTATTTAAGGTATACATAACTTCCCTCTTTATTCGGGTCAGAATGTCGGTGAGGTAAATTACAGAAGCCATTGAATATTCTGTTTAACAAAGGGGAAAGTCAAAGGGGGAAAAATGAGGGGATTATCGCATTAAAACCGGTGGCGCTTTCGGTAGGTTTCTCTTTTATCAAAACGAAAATATAACTTTATTTTATACTGGATTGTTTCTTTTAACTTTCAAATGGTTAAGTCGTTTTTATCTATCGAAAACGAAAATAGGAGCGAGGTAAAAAAAACTTTAAATATGAGAGCGTTATCACTCAATCTTTTACGAATTGAAACGAAGGTTATCCGCAAAGCATATGATGAAGTGCCGGATGAACCGTATCATCCGGCATGACAGCTTAGCTAAAGAGGCGTGACAGCCAACTGCGTTTCGGCTGTGTGGTTTCGGGCGGAGGGGTTACAGGAACAGATCCCATTTCACCCAATCCTTGCTTAATACTTTGTCCGATTTCATACAGCGCATGACGTGTATCCGTCCCCTGAGCGATGAATCGCAGACGATGACCATTTTTTGCACCCAGCGAGACGACTTTCATCAAATTCTTGCCATCAACAGGTCCGATGGCGTTATCGAGATTTTCGATAGTCACGTGGCAGCTAAACTGCCTGATAAACTTCGTCAGCACAGCGCTTGGCCGGGCATGCAGCCCATGCGGGTTATGAATGACAAAAATGGCTTCTTCGCCTTTCTGTTCTTCTTGTGCCTGAACGTTATCCGTATCAACTTTTGTCAGAACGGCTAATACGTCGGTGGGCGTTTCGGCTTGTTGCAGAGCCTGCGGTATACCATCGTCACTTAATACCCGGGTTAGCTGGCGCAAAATATCAAGATGTTCATTAGAGCGTGCCGCGATGCCGATTACCATGTATGCAACGTTATCGTCTCCCCAGGGTACCCCCTGACGAAATACGATAACCTTTACGCCAGTATGCAGCACCGCGTCGCGAGTTTCCGGTGTTCCGTGGGGAATGGCGATACCGTTTCCGAGGTAAGTGGAGATCTGCGCTTCGCGATCCCGCATACCTTGCAGATACTCAGGCGTCGTTTTTCCAGCCGCCACCAGTAATGCTGAGACGCGCTGGAGTGCCGCCGATTTATCGACCTGATCATTGCTGATGAAGATGTCCTGCTCACAGAGTTGCATCTTGACCTCGTGCCTGAAGGGGGGTGTCTGAACCGACCGGCTGCTTGCGGTTGATCCACAATCTCCATGATCCCAGCATGATGGCGCCGCATGCGGAGCCTGCCAGTATGCACAGTACCCAGGCAATTGGCTTGCTGACCAATGGCAGGATCAGGAAGCCGCCATGTGGCGCGGGAACCTGAATATGCAGGCTGTAGCTGAGCACGGCTGAAATACTTGAAGCGATCATCATCATTGGGATAACGCGCAGTGGATCTTTAGCCGCAAAGGGAATCGCGCCTTCGGTGATGTGTGTGCCCCCCAGAATGTAGTTCACTATACCGGCTGCGCGTTCATCTTCGCTAAAACCTTTCGGGAAGAAGGTGGTTGCCAGCGCAATCACCAGCGGAGGAGTAATGCAGGCTGCGGAGACGCCTGCCATAAAGAAATAGTTCCCCTGACCGAGCAGCAGGGTGCCGGTAACATAAGCGGCTTTATTAACCGGACCGCCAAAGTCAAAGGAGCACATGGCGCCGACGACAATACCGAGCAGGATGGGGTTGGCTTCCTGTAGAGAGGCGAGCCAGTTCATCATCCCGTTATTAATGGCGGCAACGGGTTGGCCGAGCAATGTCATCAGGATACCAATCACCAGTACGCCAATCAGCGGCATAATGAAAATGGATTTCAGCCCTTCATATTGACGGGGTAAACCTTCGAGCCGATTTTTCACCCATAGCATCAGATAGCCGGCTGCAAATCCGGCAATGATACCGCCCAGAAAGCCTGCGCCGGTTGCATTTGCCAGCAACCCGCCAACGAAACCTGCCACCATGCCGGGTCTGCCGGAAATGGAGTAAGCGATGTAGGCTGTGAAGACGGGGACCATGATGGAGAAGGCCTGCTGCCCTATCTTCATCAGCATGGCGGCGATGGCGTTATATTCCGGTGAGTTGGGGTCGGCCGAATAAATGCCCCACAGAAAAGAAACCGCAATCAATATACCTCCCGCTACGACAAAGGGCAGCATATTGGATACTCCGCTCATCAGATGTTTATAAATCTGACGACCAAAAGATTCTTTTTCAATCTTTTCTTGCGACATCGCTTTGGTGCCTTTACGAATTGGTGCATCACCATTCAGAATCTTATTAATCAATTCTGTAGGATGATGTATCGCTTCTTTAACGGGAACTTCAATAACCGGCAAACCATTAAAACGATCGGGAGAAACATCTTTATCTGCGGCGATAATAACGCCTGCAATATCGATAAGATCAGAGGGCGCAATCGCATTTTCCACGCCACTGGCGCCGTTCGTTTCTACTTTTATTTCAATAGCCATTTTTTTTGCGGCATTTTTTAAAGCTTCTTCAGCCATAAACGTATGCGCAATACCAGTAGGGCAGCCGGTAACAGCAATAATTTTTTTCATAAGCAGACCTTTAGTTTATTTTTTGTCTACAACTTTCTGACCTGAGTGTGAGGAAGTAACGTTTCTATATTTGCAAGTTGACCCAACCCCGCAGAACCCGCCACATCGGCACCGGTTGCGCTGGCAAGGGATAAGGCATATTCCACTTCACCAGTGGTTAGCCAGTGACTTAAAAATGCGGCAAGCGAGGCATCACCGGCACAGGCGGAGCTAACCAGTTCGATAGTCGGGGCGCTGCAAAACCAGCAATCGACACCATTTGAGAAGTACATTCCTTTCGCGCCTAAATAGCTGCGCGGAATAGTAGATCACTGAAAGGGAACTCAGCCCGGATTGTGCGATCTGATCAATCGCCAAACCAACCAAAACCACCAACCGGACTGAGCGATGCCGATCATAGCACCAATACCCCGTGGCGAACGACGCCTGATGCAGAAAGCTATTCATAAAACGCGCGATAAAAATCATGCCCGCAGACTCACGGCCATGCTGATGCTTCATCGGGGTGAACGGGTCAGCGATGTTGCCAGAACTCTCTGTTGTGCCCGTTCATCCGTTGGTCGCTGGATTAACTGGTTTACGCACTCAGGTATTGAAGGCCTGAAATCCTTACCCGCAGGGCGCTCCCGACGCTGGCCTTTTGAACATATCTGCACCCTGTTACGTGAGCTGATAAAGCATTCTCCCGGCGATTTTGGTTATCAACGTTCACGCTGGAGCACCGAATTACTGGCAATAAAAATCAATGAGATAACCGGTTGCCAGTTACATGCAGGAACCGTTCGCCGCTGGTTGCCATCTGCGGGGCTTGTATGGCGCAGGGCCGCGCCAACTCTGCGTATCCGTGACCCACATAAAGATGAAAAGATGGCGGTAATCCACAAAGCGCTGGATGAATGCAGCGCAGAGCATCCGGTATTTTATGAAGATGAAGTGGATATCCACCTTAATCCTAAAATCGGTGCGGACTGGCAGTTGCGCGGACAGCAGAAACGGGTAGTGACGCCGGGGCAGAACGAAAAATACTATCTGGCCGGCGCACTGCACAGTGGCACGGGTAAAGTCAGCTACGTGGGCGGCAACAGCAAAAGTTCAGCGCTGTTTATCGCTCTGCTGAAGCACCTGAAAGCCACTTACCGGCGGGCGAAAACAATCACGCTGATCGTTGATAACTACATTATCCATAAAAGCCGCGAAACACAGCGCTGGTTGAAAGCAAATCCCAAGTTCAGGGTAATTTACCAGCCGGTTTACTCGCCGTGGGTGAATCATGTGGAACGGCTATGGCAGGCACTTCATGACACGATAACCCGTAATCATCAGTGCCGCTCAATGTGGCAGTTACTGAAAAAGGTCCGCCATTTTATGGAAACCGCCAGCCCATTCCCCGGAGGAAAACATGGTCAGGCAAAAGTGTAGCGGTATTAGGCACAGCTATTTAGCGTCAGTAAGACGTTTTGCGCACCGAGCGCGTGCAGTTCTCTAAGCGCATTTTTTGCCTGCACATCATTGGTCACGGCTAAACCGAAAATGGCGTACACTTCTTCATCGTTGGGTTTAATTAATAATGGCTTAAATTCCAGCAACTGACGCAAGGCTGAATGACTGATATCCAGGACAACCGCGATCGCTTTTTGCTGGCAAATCTGCATGATCTCTGCATACAAATTGCTTTCGATTCCCTGGGGTAAACTTCCGCTGATAATCAAATATTCGGCATCGGTCAGTCGCGAAATTTCGTTCAGTACCTGTTGCTTACAATCATCAGGAATAAAAGCCCCCGGATTAACAAGTTTATACTCCTGCTGACCATCATTAATAAAAATGTTGATCCGCGTAGGTTCATCCACCCATGCCGGTGAAACGCCAATTTTTTTATTGCGTAACGCCTCAACGATATAGCGACCGGTAAATCCGCCAAAGATACCTAAAATATGCGCAGGTTGTTGGAAATGATTTAAGACCAAAGCGACGTTGACACCTTTTCCGTTTGGGCAATATTCCGTGTGATGTGTGCGATTAACAACATTCGGCAATAAAGGATCGCTAAAAATATTCATATCAATCGCGGTATTGAGCGTTAGCGTGTAGATCACCGGTATTTCCTCACAGTTGCCCTTCGCAACCACAAACATGGATCACTTTACGCACGACTTCTTTCATCGCCTGCTTCGCTGGCTGCATGTAATACCGCGGATCGTTGGCTTTCGGGTTTTGCGTAAAGTACTGTTTTAAGGCGTCGGAGAAGGCGATTTTTAACTCTGTGGCGACGTTGACTTTACAGACGCCCAGGCTAATCGCTTTGCGGATATCGCTTTCCGGTAGCCCGGATGCGCCGTGCAGGACGAGCGGGATATCGACTTGTTCACGAATTTCCGCCAGGCGGTCAAAATCGAGTTTGGGCTCTGCGGCATATAATCCGTGCGCAGTACCGATAGCAACGGCCAGGGAATCAATACCGGTGCGGGCAACAAATTCACGTGCCTGTCGGGGATTGGTATACAGAGCATCTTTACTGTCGACGACCAGATCATCTTCCACTCCCCCAAGACGCCCGAGTTCTGCTTCAACGCTGGCATCATAGCGATGGCAGAAATCGACCACTTTCTTCACCAACGCCACATTTTCTTCAAAAGGGAAATGGGAGCCGTCGATCATGACAGAACGGATTCCAGCCTGAACTTTGCTTTCAATATCAGCCATGGCTTCATGGTGATCGAGATGAATTGCCAGCGGGAGGTTGTGCTCGCGGGCAAGGCAGCCAGCGATTGCGACAATATTTCCCGTGCCGGCGTAGCTGAAGGTGCCTGGCGTACCTGCCACGATCAACGGTGAATGCATCTCTGCTGCGGTTTCGATCACGATCTGCAGGGTTTCAAGGTTATGGATGTTAAAAGCAGGTACCGCATAGCCTCCGCGTTGCGCTTTCTGAAGCATATTTTTGCTGGAAATGATGAACATGGGTTTCTCCGTTATCTATAACTTTCGAAATTAAAGCGTAAAAATAAAATGACCTTCATTTTGAAAGTAATGTAACGATCATTGCTGAACATGAGTGTGATGTCCTGCACAAAAAATGGATATTTTTTATAAAATGAAAGTAATTTATTGGATATTTATTTTATTTTGTAAGTTAATGGAGGAAGTGGAGTATCAGTTAATTTATTGAAATCATTGATTTGTTTTGATTTTTTTAGGCGTTTGTGAAGGCTTCGCAATTGACATCACGCAGAGGAAATTTAAAAATGAAAGTTAACGCGCGGGAGAAACTCCTGACAGGTCAGAAAAAAAGGGTATGTTGTGGCAAAACCATCTACCAGCCTTTTGAAAAGGCGTCTGGACATTGCCGAAATCGTCCGCAAGAACGGTGAAATTAAAGTGGATGATTTGGCCGAAATGCTAGCGGTTTCGGGAGTGACGATCCGTAACGATCTCAATTACCTTGAACAACAGGGTTACCTGAAACGTTCCTTTGGTGGGGCGATTTATACGGCGCAACCGGTTAGCGCAAGCGTGAATCCGGATGTGGCGCATACACAACGTCTCGAAAAAAGCGTGGAACTGGAGCTGGCAAAACAGGTTGCGCGGCTGGTTACGGATGGTGACACGTTATTTCTTGGTGCCGGGAGCGTGCTGCGCAAAGCGCTGCCTTTTCTCGGTGATTACCGGGATCTGTGCCTGATAACCAATGATCTTGGGCATGTTGCTCCGGCCAGGGACTATATCGATGGTGAAATTGTGCTTCTGGGAGGCTCGCTCGACAGTACCGGGCAGTGTCTTGAAGGGGAGGTCGCCGTGCAAGCTATACAGCGGTTCCCGCTCTCTTGCTCCCTGATGATGATTGAGCACATCAGCGAAGACGGTACCCTGAATGTGGCTAGCGAGAGCGCGGCAATATTACTACAGGAATCTCTCCGGCACAGCCGCCAGTGCATTGCGGTGGTTGCTCAACGGCCCGCCTGGGGAGAGGCACGATATCCTGTGAGCAAACTGAATACACTCAGTGCGGTGATTACTCCACAGATTGTTGCGGCAGAATACCATTCGCGATTTCTTGCTGCCGGCTTAATGAACAGCTATACCAACAATGAATGTCTGACCTGGATAAATCCCGCCTTGCATCTGACAAGGTGAAGGACTACGCATGAATATTACTATTGCGACACTTGGTGAACTACTCGTCGAATTCCTGGCGAAAAAAGAGAATCAGGGTTTTTCTACACCTGGCGAATTTTGGGGACCTTATCCCAGCGGCGCCCCCGCTATTTTTGCCGACCAGGTGGCTAAACTGGGTTTTTGTTCACTGCTGTTCAGTTGCGTCGGGAACGATGCCTTCGGCGAAATGAATATTGCGCGACTGGCCCGTGATGGCGTTAATGTGAAGGGCATTTCTGTTTTACCTAATGCGACAACCGGCAGCGCATTTGTCAGTTACCGAACTCAGGCGCAGCGCGATTTTATCTTCAACATGCCCAATAGCGCCTGTGGTTTACTGAGCGCGGGGCATCTTGATGAGGAATTACTGCAACAATGTCATCACTTTCATATTATGGGCTCGTCGTTGTTTTCATTCCGTTTGATCGATGCGGTGCGCAAAGTTATTGGTATTGTTAAAGAAAATGGTGGCACGATTTCATTTGATCCCAATATTCGTAAAGAGATGCTGAATATCCGCGAAATGTCACAAGCTTTTGAATATATTCTGGATTACACAGATTTCTTTCTGCCGAGTGATGGAGAACTGGACTATTTTGGGCTCAGTAAATTTCGCGATGAAGACAAAATTGTCGGGAGTTTGCACCAGCGCGGGATCAGGCATGTCGTGGTGAAACGGGGTCCGCGTGGATCCAGCTACTACTCTGCGGACGAGCAGTATCACGTAGCCGGGTGTCCGGTGACGGTTGTTGATCCTACAGGCGCAGGGGATTGCTTTGGCGCCACCTTTGTCAGTTTGTTCCTCGCGGGATATTCGGTACCGGATGCGCTTGCCCATGCTAATGCCGCAGGCTCGCTGGCGATATCGCAACGTGGGCCAATGGAAGGCACCTCGACGTTAGCGCAAATTGAAGCATTACTGTCGCAGCAGTCAGGATAAAAAAGGTATGGCCTGAACCATACCTTTTCATTTCACAAGAAGAGCATCAGGTCACTGGCGCCGGGTTAAACACCGCCAGCTGGTTGTGTAGTCCCCATTGGTCGGAGAAGGTTTTTTTACGGCCGCTGGCGACATCAAGAATAAACTCGAACAGCTTCTGGCCGACGTCCTCAATGGTCTCTTCGCCTGTGGCGATGGTGCCCGCATTGATATCCATTAAGTCGTACCAGCGGTTTGCCAGTTCAGTACGGGTCGCCATCTTAATGACCGGCACGGCCATCAGGCCATATGGGGTGCCCCGACCGGTGGTGAACACTTGCACGGTGATCCCGGAAGCCACCTGTTGTGTGCCGCAGACAAAATCGCTGGCGGGTGTCGCAGCATAAATCAGACCGCGTTTGGTCGGACGCTGACCCGGAGAGAGCACCTCGACAATCGCGCTTTTGCCGGATTTCGCAATTGAGCCCAGCGCTTTTTCCACTACATTCGCCAGACCGCCCTTTTTGTTACCCGGAGAGGGGTTAGCGCTGCGGTCAGTTTTTCCCATATCGAGATAGTTATCGTACCAGGCCATCTCTTCCAGCAGACGTTTACCGACCTCTTCGTTGATGGTGCGAGGCGTCAGCAGATGAATAGCATCACGGACTTCGGTGACTTCAGAGAACATCACCGTGGCCCCGCAGCGTACCAACAGGTCAGAGGCATAGCCCACCGCCGGGTTTGCCGTCACGCCGGAAAACGCATCGCTGCCGCCGCACTGCATTCCGACGACCAGTTCAGAGGCCGGGCAGGTTTCGCGTTGGCGCAGGTTCAGCTTGGCCAGATGGCGCTCAGCAACCTGCAGGATATCATCGACCATGGAGCGAAAGCCCACGTGCTTCTCGTCCTGCAGGCTGACGATGCTGGCGCTATCTACCGGAATACTTTGCACATCGTCCGTGCCTTCCAGCAAACGTTCCGGCTGTAGTTTTTCACAGCCCAGGCCAATGACCATCACTTCACCGCCAAAGTTTGGGTTCAGTGAGATGTTATGGATGGTGCGGATAGGTACCACCGCAGCAGGGGCGTTAATCGCCACGCCGCAGCCGTACAGGTGGTTAAGTCCCACCACGCCATCGACGTTCGGGTATTTAGGCAACAGATCGCGCTCGATGATTTTGACGACGTAATCCACCACGCCCGCCACGCAGTGCACGCTGGTGGTGATGCCGAGCAGATTCTTGGTGCCCACGCTGCCATCGGCGTTGCGGTACCCTTCAAAGGTATAGCCTTCCAGCGGCGGCAGTGGTTCCGGTACTTTGGTCGCCAGCGGCAGGGTATTCAACGGCGGGGCTTTCGGCAGCTCAACCATGGATTCATCAATCCAGCTTCCACGCGGAATGTCGCGCACGGCGTAGCCGATCACTTCACCATAACGTACGATTTCGCCATGAACCGGAATATCCACCAGCGCGACTTTATGTCCCTGTGGAATATGCTCAATAAGCTCCAGTCCATCCGGGAAACGCGTCCCGGCTTTCAAACCATTGTCATTAACAATGATCGCCACATTATCTGTCTCGTGGACCTTTATATAAAATGCGCTCGGCGATTCTTGTCTGATTTCGATGTTGGCCATTGTCCAGTATTCTCCAGCCGGGGGTGATATTAATATAGAGGGTTCTACGAATCTGATTATTAAAATAAGGATGTCCTGTCGTGAAATAAGGATGTCAGGAGTTCAAAATTAAGAATGTGATCCAGATCACTCGTTATGGTGAAAGCCCTGCTATCAGGGGTAGTAAAGCGTAAATATGTGCATCAGCGCCCAGCGTTATGTGCATATGCTCAAGATATTATTTGTAATGGGCATTGTTAGTGAGCATCTGCACAATGCTTAATGCTTCCCGCCTGATTATACTGAATCACGAAATGAGTATCTGCATTAATTAATAAGCGATAGCGTCTGTCATCAATAAATAATAATAAATATGTCTGCTTAAGTCCCTGAGGTAAATAAAATGATCCTGGATACAGTTGAAGAAAAAAAGAAAGGTATGCATACACGCTATTTAATTCTGCTGATAATTTTTATTGTCACAGCGGTTAACTATGCGGACCGGGCGACGCTATCCATTGCCGGAACCGAAGTCGCCAAAGAGTTGCAACTGAGCGCCGTGTCAATGGGTTACATCTTCTCTGCATTTGGCTGGGCCTACCTGCTGATGCAAATCCCTGGCGGCTGGCTGCTCGATAAGTTTGGCTCGAAAAAAGTTTACACCTACAGCCTGTTCTTCTGGTCGTTGTTCACCTTCCTGCAAGGCTTCGTGGATATGTTCCCGCTGGCCTGGGCGGGAGTTTCGATGTTCTTTATGCGCTTTATGTTGGGTTTCTCGGAAGCGCCTTCGTTCCCGGCAAACGCCCGTATCGTCGCGGCCTGGTTCCCGACCAAAGAGCGTGGAACCGCGTCGGCCATCTTTAACTCTGCTCAGTATTTTTCACTGGCACTGTTCTCGCCGCTGCTGGGCTGGTTGACCTTTGCCTGGGGCTGGGAGCACGTCTTTACCGTGATGGGCGTCATCGGGTTTGTCCTGACGGCGCTGTGGGTCAAACTGATTCATAACCCCACTGACCATCCGCGGATGTCCGCAGAAGAGTTGAAGTTCATCTCTGAAAACGGTGCGGTCGTGGATATGGACCACAAAAAGCCTGGCAGCGCAGTGGCCAGTGGTCCGAAACTGCATTACATCAAGCAGTTATTGACCAACCGCATGATGCTCGGCGTGTTCTTCGGACAGTATTTCATCAACACCATCACCTGGTTCTTCCTGACCTGGTTCCCGATTTACCTGGTGCAGGAAAAAGGGATGTCGATCCTGAAAGTGGGTCTGGTGGCTTCGATTCCGGCACTGTGTGGTTTCGCCGGCGGCGTGCTGGGCGGTGTGTTCTCGGACTATCTGATTAAGCGCGGTTTTTCTATCACCGTTGCACGTAAGCTGCCAATTGTGCTGGGAATGCTGCTGGCCTCCACCATCATTCTGTGCAACTACACCGACAACACCGCGCTGGTGGTGACGCTGATGGCGCTGGCCTTCTTTGGTAAAGGATTTGGCGCTCTGGGCTGGCCGGTTATCTCGGATACCGCACCGAAAGAGATTGTTGGCCTGTGCGGCGGAGTATTTAACGTCTTTGGCAATGTGGCATCCATCGTAACGCCACTGGTTATCGGTTACCTGGTAAGTGAACTGCACTCCTTCAACGCTGCGCTGGTATTCGTTGGTTGTTCCGCGCTAATGGCAATGGTGTGCTACCTGTTTATTGTCGGTGACATTAAACGTATGGAACTGCAGAAATAATTAACGGTTAAGTGACAAGGTAAAAGTGATGAATAACGACATTTTCCCGAACAAGTTCAAAGCAGCGCTGGCTGCGCATCAGATTCAGATCGGCTGCTGGTCAGCGCTGGCAAGCCCAATCAGTACCGAAGTTTTAGGACTGGCGGGCTTCGACTGGCTGGTGCTGGATGGCGAACATGCGCCAAACGATGTCTCTACCTTTATTCCGCAGTTGATGGCGCTGAAAGGCAGTGCCAGTGCGCCGGTTGTGCGTGTACCAACCAATGAGCCGGTCATTATCAAGCGTCTGCTGGATATCGGTTTTTACAACTTCCTGATCCCGTTTGTTGAAACGGAAGAAGAAGCGGTGAATGCCGTCGCATCAACGCGCTATCCGCCAGAAGGGATCCGCGGGGTGTCTGTATCGCATCGCGCCAACATGTTTGGTACCGTCCCGGATTACTTCGCGCAGTCCAACAAGAACATCACCATCATTGTGCAGATTGAGAGCCAGCAGGGCGTGGATAACGTCGATGCTATCGCTGCCACCGAAGGCGTCGACGGCATTTTCGTTGGCCCAAGCGATCTGGCTGCGGCGTTAGGCCACCTCGGCAATGCGTCTCATCCTGAGGTGCAAAAAGCCATTCAGCACATCTTTGCCCGCGCGAAAGCGCACGGCAAGCCGAGCGGCATTCTGGCACCGGTTGATGCCGACGCACGTCGCTATCTGGAATGGGGCGCTACGTTTGTTGCCGTCGGTAGCGACCTGGGCGTGTTCCGTTCCGCCACGCAGAAGCTGGCTGACTCCTTTAAGAAATAACCACCACCGAAACAAGAGAGATTATTGATATGACTATGAAAGTTGGTTTTATTGGCCTGGGTATCATGGGTAAACCAATGAGTAAAAACCTCCTGAAAGCAGGTTACTCGCTGGTGGTTTCTGACCGTAATCCTGAAGCGATCGCTGACGTTATCGCGGCAGGCGCAGAAACCGCTCCTAACGCTAAAGCGATTGCTGAGCAGTGTGATGTCATCATCACCATGCTGCCGAACTCTCCGCATGTGAAAGAGGTTGCGCTGGGCGAAGGCGGCATTATCGAAGGGGCAAAACCGGGCACAGTGCTGATCGATATGAGTTCTATCGCGCCGCTGGCGAGCCGTGAAATCAGCGACGCGCTGAAAGCCAAGGGCATCGATATGCTGGACGCGCCGGTGAGTGGCGGTGAACCAAAGGCTATCGACGGCACGCTGTCGGTGATGGTTGGCGGCGACAAGGCGATTTTCGATAAGTACTACCCCCTGCTGAAAGCCATGGCGGGTTCCGTTGTTCATACCGGTGACATCGGTGCGGGTAACGTCACCAAGCTGGCAAACCAGGTGATTGTGGCGCTGAACATTGCGGCGATGTCCGAAGCGCTGACGCTGGCAACCAAAGCCGGTGTGAATCCGGATCTGGTCTATCAGGCGATCCGTGGCGGCCTGGCGGGCAGTACCGTACTGGATGCGAAAGCGCCGATGGTGATGGACCGTAACTTCAAGCCAGGTTTCCGTATCGACCTGCACATTAAAGATCTGGCTAACGCGCTGGATACGTCTCACGGTGTTGGTGCTCAGCTTCCGCTGACTGCGGCAGTCATGGAGATGATGCAGGCGCTGCGTGCTGACGGCCTGGGAACCGCCGACCACAGTGCGCTGGCGTGCTATTACGAAAAACTGGCGAAAGTGGAAGTCACTCGCTAATGACCTTGTGCCCGGATGGCGCGTCGCGATCCGGGCCTGGATTGTAGGCCGGATAAGTAAAACGCCATCCGGCGTTGTGCAGTAACAGGCGATCATCATGAAAATCGTAATTGCCCCAGACTCTTATAAAGAAAGCCTTTCTGCTACTGAGGTAGCGCAGGCGATAGAAAAAGGATTTCGGGAAATTTTCCCCGATGCGCAGTATGTTTCCGTTCCGGTCGCCGATGGTGGTGAGGGGACGGTTGAAGCCATGATTGCCGCCACGCACGGTTCTGCACATTCCGCTTTGGTGACCGGACCGCTGGGTGAAAAAGTGAATGCCAGCTGGGGCATGTCAGGCGATGGAAAGACCGCATTTATTGAAATGGCGGCAGCCAGCGGACTGGCGCTGGTTCCCCCCGATAAACGTAACCCACTGATCACCACTTCGCGCGGCACCGGGGAGCTTATTTTGCAGGCGCTGGACAGTGGGGCGAGCAATATTATTATCGGCATTGGCGGGAGCGCGACCAATGATGGTGGAGCCGGGATGGTTCAGGCGCTGGGGGCGAAGTTGTGCGATGCCAACGGAACTGAAATGGGCTACGGTGGCGGCAGCCTGAATAGTCTCAACACCATTGATGTGTCTGGTCTGGATCCGCGCATAAAAGACTGTGCTATCCGCGTCGCTTGTGACGTGACTAATCCGCTGGTGGGCGAGCTGGGCGCCTCGCGGATCTTTGGTCCGCAAAAAGGGGCGACGGAGGCGTTGATCCTCGAACTGGACCGCAATCTGGCTCACTACGCAGACATCATTAAAAAATCGCTGGGTGTGGATGTGAAAAACGTGCCTGGCGCAGGCGCGGCAGGTGGCATGGGGGCGGCGCTGATGGCATTCCTCGGCGCGGAGCTGAAAAGCGGGATTGAGATAGTCACTCAGGCGCTCAATCTGGAAGAACATATTCACGACTGTACGCTGGTTGTTACTGGTGAAGGGCGCATCGACAGCCAGAGCATTCACGGCAAAGTGCCGGTTGGCGTGGCGAACGTAGCGAAGAAATACCACAAGCCGGTGATTGGTATTGCGGGCAGTCTGACGCGGGATGTTGGCGTGGTGCATCAATATGGGATCGATGCCGTGTTCAGCGTATTAACCAGTATTGGTACTCTGGAAGAGGCTTTTCGCGGCGCATTTGACAACATTTACCGGGCATCGCGAAACATTGCGGCGACGCTGGCAGTGGGAATGCGCAGTGCGGGGTGACAAGGGCGTGCAAACCCTCTATACTGCGCGCCGAAGCTGACCAGACAGTCGCCGCTTCGTCGTCGTCCCTTTCGAGGGAGACAGGCGGAGGGGAGGAAAGTCCGGGCTCCATAGGGCAGGGTGCCAGGTAACGCCTGGGGGGGAAACCCACGACCAGTGCAACAGAGAGCAAACCGCCGATGGCCCACGCAAGTGGGATCAGGTAAGGGTGAAAGGGTGCGGTAAGAGCGCACCGCGCGGCTGGTAACAGTCCGTGGCACGGTAAACTCCACCCGGAGCAAGGCCAAATAGGGGTTCATAAGGTACGGCCCGTACTGAACCCGGGTAGGCTGCTTGAGCCAGTGAGCGATTGCTGGCCTAGATGAATGACTGTCCACGACAGAACCCGGCTTATCGGTCAGCTTCACCTCATAATGTATAAACCCGCTTCGGCGGGTTTTTGCTTTTACAGGCTGCAACAACGCTGTTGCCTGATGGCGCTTCGCTTATCAGGCCTACGAACGTCGACCCCGCTCCTGTAGGCCGGATACGATTCGACAGCTGTTGCCTGATGGCGCTTCGCTTATCAGGCCTACGAATGTCGACCCCGCTCCTGTAGCTCCTGTAGGCCGGATAAGATGCGATAGCATCGCCATCCGGCATGGTTTTGAGTTGCTCACAAATAAGAGATTTCTGGTTCTGTGAGCAGCAACACAAAACGCTGCCAGTGGTTAGTTTGTCGGGAGAAATGAAAAGCAAACGTTCTCTTAGATAAAATTACACTCTGTAAAAGTGAAAAATGTCAGTGTTAATGCATTGTTGTAAATGATAACTATTTGTATGCTTATATTTAATTAATGATAAATTCAATGTTTCTTTATAAACAAATAAGGCAAAAAAACGTGATGTATAACGTTATTTATCTCAACTTATGTCCTGAGTATAATTATATTTGATAAATTACTTATTAAATTTAATGAACAATTTGGCCATTAACTGCTCGATAATTGCTTGAAATATCGTCATTCCTCATTTTTA
This sequence comes from Citrobacter telavivensis, assembly GCA_009363175.1. Classification (NCBI taxonomy): domain Bacteria; kingdom Pseudomonadati; phylum Pseudomonadota; class Gammaproteobacteria; order Enterobacterales; family Enterobacteriaceae; genus Citrobacter; species Citrobacter telavivensis. The sequence goes on along the minus strand of CP045205.1, from coordinate 5,272,702 downwards.
AACCTGAGGTGAAAATAACGTGTGTTATCGCCATAAAATATTGTTATCCCCCCCTCTTTTTTTGACAAAAATCAGACTAAAGTGACATGGTATTTATGTAATCAATTGAATTCAAACAAGTTATTTATTTTATAATAACCCCTTTAAATATAGGTGAAGGCAATTTGTGAGTAGTCGCACATATCCTGCTTCACGTAATTTGTTACACTTCACGCCGTCAACAAAGTTATTAACGCAGGTCGATATGAATACGTTTGCTCTCCCAAAAACACAGCAGTTGGTGGTCTTTCAGGAAGTAATCAGAAGCGGTTCTATCGGTTCTGCGGCAAAAGAATTAGGGTTAACTCAGCCGGCTGTCAGTAAAATCATTAACGATATTGAAGCTTATTTCGGCGTTGAGTTGGTGGTACGTAAAAATACCGGTGTCACCTTAACCCATGCCGGGCAGGTTTTACTTTCCTGGTCCGAATCCATCACCCGTGAGATGAAAAACATGGTGAATGAGATGAACAGCATGACCGACAACACGGTGGTTGATATCTCATTCGGGTTTCCTTCGCTGATTGGTTTTACCTTTATGTCCGATATGATCCAGAAGTTTAAAGAGGTCTACCCAAAATCGCAGGTCTCCATGTATGAGGCGCAACTCTCCTCATTCCTGCCAGCGATCCGCGACGGGAGACTGGACTTCGCGATTGGTACGCTCAGCGACGAAATGAAATTGCAGGATCTGCACGTCGAGCCGCTCTTTGAGTCGGAGTTCGTGCTGGTGGCGAATAAGTCCCGAACATGCACCGGCACCACCACACTGGAATCGTTGCAGAACGAACAGTGGGTGTTGCCACAAACGAATATGGGCTACTACAGCGAACTCCTCACCACCCTGCAAAGAAATGGCATCAGCATTGAAAACATCGTTAAAACTGACTCTGTTGTGACCATTTATAATCTTGTTCTCAATGCTGATTTTCTGACAGTGATTCCGTGCGATATGGCCGCACCTTTTGGTTCAAACCAGTTTATTACTCTCCCTGTAGAAGAATCGTTACCCATTGCGCGCTATGCCGCAATATGGTCAAAAAACTATCGTATTAAAAAAGCTGCTTCTGTTTTGGTTGAATTAGCCAAAGAATATTCATCTTATAAAGGTTGCAGGCGAAAGCAATTAATTGAAATCAACTAACCGATTAAATTTAATTTAATCCTTTATTCATACCATCGATCTTAATATCAGACGTTGGTTACGGCTATCTATTACTTTACTATCAGGTAAGAGGTTACAATGCACATTACTTACGATCTCCCGGTTGCCATTGAAGATATCCTCGAAGCAAAAAAAAGACTGGCGGGGAAAATATATAAAACAGGCATGCCTCGCTCAAACTATTTTAGTGAGCGGTGCAAAGGGGAAATATTCCTTAAATTTGAAAACATGCAGCGTACCGGTTCATTTAAAATTCGTGGCGCATTTAACAAACTCAGCTCATTGACGGATGCAGAAAAACGCAAAGGCGTTGTCGCCTGTTCAGCGGGTAACCACGCACAAGGGGTTTCCCTCTCCTGCGCAATGCTGGGTATTGATGGCAAAGTGGTGATGCCAAAAGGCGCGCCGAAGTCGAAAGTGGCCGCCACCTGCGATTACTCTGCGGAAGTGGTGCTGCACGGCGACAACTTCAACGATACCATCGCCAAGGTCAGTGAGATTGTCGAAATGGAAGGGCGTATTTTTATTCCGCCATATGACGATCCGAAAGTCATTGCCGGCCAGGGCACTATCGGTCTGGAAATTATGGAAGACCTGTATGACGTCGATAACGTGATTGTTCCTATCGGCGGCGGCGGTTTAATTGCAGGTATTGCTATCGCCATTAAATCAATTAACCCGACCATTAAAGTGATTGGCGTGCAGTCCGAAAACGTGCACGGCATGGCGGCGTCTTATCAGGCTGGAGAAATAACCACGCACCGAACGACCGGCACCCTGGCGGATGGTTGTGATGTTTCCCGCCCGGGTAATTTAACCTACGAAATTGTGCGTGAATTAGTGGATGACATTGTCCTGGTCAGCGAAGACGAAATTCGCAACAGCATGATTGCTTTAATTCAACGTAATAAAGTGGTGACCGAAGGTGCAGGTGCACTGGCATGTGCTGCTTTATTAAGTGGGAAATTAGATGGTTATATCCAGAACAGAAAAACGGTCAGCATCATTTCTGGCGGAAATATCGATCTTTCTCGTGTATCGCAAATTACGGGTTTAGCTGACGCGTAAATCCGGCTATTAATCTCTTCGTTGAGGATAGGATATGAGTACTACTGACAGCATTGTATCCAGCCAGACAAAACAGTCGTCCTGGCGTAAATCGGACACCACCTGGACACTGGGTTTATTTGGTACTGCCATCGGCGCCGGGGTGTTGTTCTTCCCCATCCGCGCAGGATTTGGCGGCTTAATCCCCATTCTTTTGATGTTGGTACTGGCGTACCCCATCGCCTTTTATTGCCACCGCGCGCTGGCGCGTCTGTGTCTGTCCGGGTCAAACCCGTCTGGCAACATCACGGAAACGGTAGAAGAGCACTTTGGTAAGACGGGCGGCGTGGTTATCACGTTCCTCTATTTCTTCGCGATTTGTCCGCTGCTGTGGATTTATGGCGTCACCATTACCAACACGTTTATGACGTTCTGGGAAAACCAGTTGCAGATGCCAGCGCTGAACCGCGGCTTTGTGGCCCTGTTCCTGCTGCTGCTGATGGCGTTCGTTATCTGGTTTGGTAAGGATCTGATGGTTAAAGTGATGAGCTACCTGGTATGGCCGTTCATTGCCAGCCTGGTGCTGATCTCGCTGTCGCTGATCCCTTACTGGAACTCTGCGGTGATCGATCAGGTCGATATCAGCAATATCGCGTTAACCGGTCACGATGGCATTCTGGTCACCGTGTGGCTGGGGATCTCCATCATGGTGTTCTCATTCAACTTCTCGCCGATCGTCTCGTCTTTCGTGGTCTCTAAACGTGAAGAGTACGAGAAAGATTTTGGTCGTGAATACACCGAGCAGAAATGTTCTCAGATCATTTCTCGCGCCAGCATGCTGATGGTGGCCGTGGTCATGTTCTTCGCCTTTAGCTGCCTGTTCACGCTCTCTCCGGCAAATATGGCGGATGCGAAAGCGCAAAACATTCCGGTACTGTCTTATCTGGCAAACCATTTCGCGTCCCTGTCCGGTACGAAATCGACTTTTGCCACTGTGCTGGAATATGGCGCGTCCATTATTGCGCTGGTTGCCATCTTTAAATCCTTCTTCGGTCACTATCTGGGAACGCTGGAAGGGCTGAACGGTCTGGTGCTGAAGTTCGGTTATAAAGGCGATAAAACGAAGGTGTCCTCTGGCAAGCTCAACACCATCAGCATGATCTTCATCATGGGGTCCACCTGGGTTGTTGCCTACGCCAACCCGAACATTCTGGACCTGATTGAAGCGATGGGTGCACCGATTATTGCTTCACTGCTGTGCCTGCTGCCGATGTATGCCATTCGTAAGGCACCGTCGCTGGCGAAATACCGTGGTCGTCTGGATAACGTGTTTGTCACCATCATTGGTCTGCTGACCATTCTGAATATCGTGTACAAACTGTTTTAATCCTTAAGCTCAGGATGAGCGGAGTAGTGAAATGAATGAGTTTCCGATAGTTCTGGTCATTAATTGTGGATCGTCTTCAATTAAGTTTTCAGTACTGGATGCAAATAACTGCGATGTATTAATGGCAGGCATTGCGGATGGTATTAATTCGGAAAATGCGTTCTTATCTGTAAATGGAGGTGAGCCAGTCACACTGGCTCACCACAGCTACGAAGGCGCATTAAAGGCGATTGCTTTTGAACTGGAAAAACGTAATTTAAATGACAGCGTGGCCTTAATTGGCCACCGCATTGCTCACGGTGGAAATATCTTTACCGAGTCAGCCATTATTACCGATGAGGTGATTGACAATATTCGCCGTGTTTCACCATTGGCACCGTTACATAATTACGCGAACCTGAGCGGGATTGAATCCGCACAGCATCTGTTCCCCGGCGTCACACAGGTGGCGGTATTTGATACCAGCTTCCACCAGACCATGCCGCCAGAGGCTTATCTGTATGGTCTGCCGTGGAAGTATTTCGAAGAACTGGGCGTGCGGCGCTATGGTTTTCACGGAACGTCGCACCGCTATGTTTCTCAACGTGCCCATGAACTGCTAACGCTGCCCGAACAGGACTCTGGCCTGGTGATTGCCCACCTCGGCAACGGTGCGTCAATTTGCGCCGTCCGTAATGGACACAGCGTCGACACCTCTATGGGGATGACGCCACTGGAAGGGCTGATGATGGGCACACGCAGCGGCGACGTGGACTTCGGCGCGATGGCGTGGGTAGCCAGTGAAACCCATCAGACTCTGAGCGATCTGGAGCGGGTAGTGAATAAAGAGTCCGGTTTGCTTGGGATTTCTGGTCTGTCGTCTGACCTGCGGGTGTTGGAAAAAGCCTGGCATGAAGGGCATGAGCGCGCACAACTGGCGATTAAAACCTTTGTTCACCGAATTGCCCGTCATATTGCCGGTCATGCTGCCTCGTTACATCGTCTGGATGGCATTATTTTTACCGGCGGTATTGGTGAGAACTCGGTATTAATTCGTCGCCTGGTGGTTGAACATCTGGCGGTACTGGGGGTGAATATTGACAGCGACCGAAATAACCTGTCGAATTCTCATGGCGAACGCATTATTTCCACCCGTGATGCCCAGGTTAATTGCGCCGTGATCCCGACGAACGAAGAAAAAATGATTGCGCTCGATGCGATTCAATTAGGCCGCATTAATGCAGCCATGGAATACGCCTAATTTATTTGTAGTTCTGTAGAGAGATTATTTTTCATGAAGGTAGATATCGATACCAGCGATATGCTGTATGCCGAAGCATGGCTTGGCTTTAAAGGTACGGACTGGAAAGAAGAAATTAATGTCCGTGATTTTATTCAGCACAACTATACGCCTTATGAAGGGGATGAATCCTTCCTCGCTGACGCAACGCCTGCAACCACCGCATTGTGGGAAAAGGTGATGGCGGGCATTCGTATCGAAAACGCGACGCATGCGCCAGTCGATTTCGATACCAATATTGCGACCACCATTACTGCACACGATGCGGGTTACATCGAGCAAGAACTGGAGAAGATAGTCGGTCTGCAAACGGATAAACCGCTGAAGCGCGCGCTGCATCCGTTTGGCGGCGTCAACATGATCAAAAGCTCGTTCGATGCTTATGGTCGTGAAATGGATCCGAACTTCGAATACCTGTTCACTGAGCTGCGTAAAACGCACAACCAGGGCGTTTTTGACGCCTATTCTCCGGACATGCTGCGTTGCCGTAAATCCGGTGTGTTGACCGGTTTGCCGGACGGCTACGGTCGTGGGCGTATTATCGGTGATTACCGTCGCGTAGCGCTGTACGGCATCCGCTATCTGGTTCGTGAGCGTGAACTGCAGTTTGCCGATCTCCAGTCGAATCTGGAGTGGGGACAGAGTCTGGAAGCCACGATTCGTCTGCGTGAAGAACTGGCGGAGCACCGTCGCGCGCTGCTGCAAATGCAGGAGATGGCGGCGAAATATGGCTGCGATATCTCTCGTCCGGCGCGTAACGCGCAAGAGGCGGTACAGTGGGTCTACTTCGCCTATCTGGCGGCGGTGAAATCACAAAACGGCGGCGCGATGTCGCTGGGCCGTACCGCATCGTTCCTCGATATTTATATCGAGCGCGACTTTAACGCCGGGATCCTCACAGAGCAACAGGCGCAGGAGTTGATCGACCACTTCATTATGAAGATCCGCATGGTGCGCTTCCTGCGTACGCCGGAGTTTGACACACTGTTCTCCGGCGACCCGATCTGGGCGACGGAAGTGATCGGCGGGATGGGGCTGGATGGTCGCACACTGGTGACCAAAAACGCCTTCCGTTACCTGCATACGCTGCACACGATGGGACCGGCACCGGAACCCAACCTCACCGTGCTGTGGTCAGAAGCGCTGCCGATTGCGTTTAAAAAGTATGCCGCGCAGGTCTCTATCGTCACTTCGTCGCTGCAATATGAAAACGACGATCTGATGCGTACCGACTTTAACAGCGATGACTACGCGATTGCCTGCTGCGTGAGTCCGATGGTGATCGGTAAACAGATGCAGTTCTTCGGTGCGCGCGCCAACCTCGCCAAAACGCTGCTGTATGCGATCAACGGCGGTGTGGATGAGAAGCTGAAAATCCAGGTGGGGCCGAAAACCGCGCCGCTGCTGGACGACGTGCTGGATTACGACACCGTGATGGACAGTCTGGATCACTTTATGGACTGGCTGGCGGTGCAGTACATCAGCGCGCTGAACATCATCCACTACATGCACGACAAGTACAGTTACGAAGCGTCGCTGATGGCGCTTCACGATCGCGACGTTTATCGCACGATGGCATGCGGTATTGCCGGACTGTCGGTGGCGGCGGATTCGCTCTCTGCCATCAAGTATGCAACGGTGAAACCGGTTCGTGACCATAACGGGCTGGCAGTTGATTTCGTGATTGAAGGGGAATATCCGCAATACGGAAATAACGACGAGCGCGTGGACAGCATCGCCTGCGATCTGGTTGAACGCTTTATGAAGAAAATTAAAGTGTTGCCAACCTACCGGAACGCGGTACCGACGCAGTCGATTCTGACCATTACCTCCAACGTGGTGTACGGGCAGAAAACCGGGAATACCCCGGACGGACGTCGCGCCGGGACGCCATTCGCGCCGGGCGCTAACCCGATGCACGGACGCGATCGCAAAGGCGCGGTTGCCTCGCTGACTTCGGTCGCGAAACTGCCGTTTACCTACGCGAAGGACGGGATTTCGTACACCTTCTCGATTGTGCCTGCGGCACTTGGGAAAGAGGATCCGGTGCGCAAGACCAACCTGGTCGGGCTGCTGGATGGTTACTTCCATCATGAAGCACACGTGGAAGGTGGGCAGCACCTGAACGTTAACGTAATGAACAAGGAGATGTTACTGGATGCCATTGAACATCCGGAAAACTATCCGAACCTGACGATCCGCGTCTCCGGCTACGCTGTGCGCTTCAACGCGCTCACCCGTGAGCAGCAGCAGGACGTCATTTCGCGTACTTTCACCCAGGCGATGTAACGTTATCGGGGCGGTCTGCGGATCGCCCCGATTCACTATGCGTATGAAAACCTGGTCTCCACTGAACGAGTCCGAGGGTGTAAAAATGATTAGCGCATTCGATATTTTCAAACCTGGCATTGGTCCTTCCAGCTCCCATACCGTAGGCCCGATGAATGCAGGAAAACGTTTTATCGATCAACTGGTCAGCAGTGGACGCTTATCGCGCACGACGCGCATGTCGGTTGATCTGTATGGTTCGCTGTCGCTGACCGGGAAAGGCCATGCGACTGATACCGCCATTATGATGGGGTTGGCCGGGAACAGTCCGCAAAGCGTCAACATTGACGCCATCCCCGCGTTTATTGGCGAGGTGACCCGTACCGGTCGATTGCCGGTTGCTGAGGGGACGCATGTCGTTGATTTCCCGGTTGCCGAGAGCATTATTTTTCATGAAGAAACGCTACCACGGCACGAGAACGGAATGCGGATCACCGCCTGGGAAAACCAGGACACGCTGTTGAGTAAAACCTACTACTCCATTGGCGGCGGGTTTATCGTGGAGGAAGAGCGCTTTGGTCAGGCGCACGACGTAGAAACGCCGGTCCCTTATGATTTCCATTCCGCCAGAGAATTGCTGAAACTGTGTGAGCACAACGGCCTTTCGGTCTCCGGACTGATGATGCAAAACGAACTGGCGCTGCGCAGTAAGGCGGAGATTGATGCCGGGTTCGCCCAGATCTGGGATGTGATGCAGGGTGGCATTGAACGCGGGATGAATACCGAAGGGGTTTTACCCGGTCCGCTGAATGTGCCGCGTCGCGCGGTGGCGCTACGCCGTTTGCTGGTCTCCAATGACAGTCTCTCCAGCGATCCGATGAACGTCATCGACTGGATCAACATGTTTGCGCTCGCGGTCAGTGAGGAGAATGCGGCAGGCGGGCGCGTGGTGACTGCGCCAACCAATGGCGCATGCGGTATTATTCCTGCGGTATTGGCTTATTACGATAAATTCCGTCGCCCGCTGAATGCCAACTCCATTGCTCGCTACCTGCTGGCGGCCGGGGCCATCGGGGCGCTGTACAAAATGAATGCGTCAATCTCCGGGGCGGAAGTCGGCTGTCAGGGGGAAATCGGCGTGGCCAGTTCAATGGCCGCGGCGGGGTTGACTGAACTGCTGGGCGGCAGTCCGGCGCAGGTTTGCATCGCGGCGGAAATCGCGATGGAGCACAACCTTGGCTTAACCTGTGATCCGGTGGCCGGGCAGGTACAGATTCCGTGTATTGAACGCAATGCGATCAACGCGGTTAAAGCCGTTAACGCCGCACGTATGGCACTGCGCCGCACCTCTGAGCCGCGCGTCTCGCTGGATAAAGTCATCGAGACCATGTACGAGACGGGTAAGGACATGAACGATAAGTACCGCGAAACTTCGCGCGGCGGCCTGGCTATCAAAGTGGTGTGCAGTTAGCTAACGCCAGAAAGCTTGCCGGATGACGGCTATCGCCTTATCCGGCCTACACGTTCATCGTTCGTAGGCCCGATAAGCTTGCGCCATCGGGCGTTTAGTTGTTTTTGCGGGATGACGGCTATCGCCTTATCGGGCCTACACGTTCATCGTTCGTAGGCCCGATAAGTTTGCGCTATCGGGCATTTAGTTGTTGCCGGATGACGGCTGTCGCCTTATCGGGCCTACACGTTCATCGTTCGTAGGCCCGATAAGCTTGCGCCATCGGGCATTTAGTTGTTTTTGCCGGATGATGGCTGTCGCTTTATCCGGCCTACACGTTCACCGTTTGTAGGCCCGATAAGCCTGCGCCATCGGGCATTTAGTTGTTTTTGCGGGATGACGGCTGTCGCCTTATCCGGCCTACACGTTCACCGTTTGTAGGCCCGATAAGCTTGCGCTATCGGGCATTTCATCCATTGTCAGTCATCTAAAAGCACACTTCGGTGTGCTTTTTTGTTGTGATCTTCTTCAATGTTAGAAAAAAATAACACAGTAGTGTTTTTTAATAGAAAATATTTCTTAACTTATCGAAAATATCAGGGTTATTTTGTGACGTTTTTCTCTGAATCTGAGCGTATGCTTTTTTCCATTCTAATGACTCGCCTGCATATCCCGTACCGCGTATCGCCTTGATGCGGCACGACAAAAAATAAAAATGTACCCTACATAATGAGCGAGAGTTTTATGGAAACGGCAACGAACAGTAGTGTCATTCTCGACGCCAGCGCCCCAGCGCGCCGGGCTGGCATGACAGAGAGTGAGTGGCGGGAAGCGATTAAATTCGACAGCACCGACACCGGTTGGGTAATTATGAGTATCGGGATGGCGATTGGCGCGGGGATTGTTTTTCTCCCGGTTCAGGTCGGTTTGATGGGACTGTGGGTCTTCTTGCTCTCATCGATTATCGGTTATCCCGCCATGTATCTGTTTCAGCGTTTGTTTATCAATACGCTGGCGGAATCCCCGGAATGCAAAGACTATCCCAGCGTCATCAGCGGGTATCTGGGGAAAAACTGGGGCATCCTGTTAGGCGCGCTGTACTTCGTGATGCTGGTCATCTGGATGTTCGTCTATTCCACGGCCATCACCAACGACAGCGCTTCCTATCTGCATACCTTTGGCGTGACAGAAGGGCTTCTGTCCGATAATCCCTTCTATGGGCTGGTGCTGATCTGCATTCTCGTTGCTATCTCCTCGCGCGGTGAGAAACTGCTGTTCAAAATCTCTACCGGTATGGTGCTGACCAAACTGCTGGTCGTGGCGGCACTGGGTGTGTCGATGGTTGGCATGTGGCATCTGTACAATATTGGCGCATTGCCGCCGATGGGGTTGCTGGTGAAGAACGCGATTATCACGCTGCCGTTTACCCTGACTTCGATCCTGTTTATCCAGACCCTGAGCCCGATGGTGATCTCCTACCGCTCCCGTGAGAAATCCGTCGAGGTAGCACGTCATAAAGCGCTACGCGCCATGAACATTGCCTTCGGCATTTTGTTTGTCACCGTCTTCTTCTACGCCGTCTCCTTTACGCTGGCAATGGGACACGATGAAGCGGTTAAAGCCTATGAGCAGAATATTTCCGCTCTGGCGATTGCCGCACAGTTCATCAGCGGCGCAGGCGCCGGTTGGGTGAAAGTCGTGAGTGTCATCCTGAACATTTTCGCCGTGATGACTGCATTCTTTGGCGTCTACTTAGGTTTCCGCGAAGCCACGCAGGGGATTGCGATGAACATCCTGCGCCGCAAACTGCCTGCTGAGAAGATCAATGAAACGCTGGTGCAGCGCGGCATCATGCTGTTTGCCATTTTACTGGCCTGGAGCGCTATTGTGCTCAACGCGCCGGTTCTGAGTTTTACGTCGATTTGTAGCCCTATTTTCGGCATGGTGGGATGTTTGATCCCCGCCTGGCTGGTCTACAAAGTTCCTGCACTGCACAAATACAAAGGGGCGTCGCTGTATCTGATTATCGTCACCGGTTTGCTGCTGTGCGTATCTCCGTTCCTGGCTTTTTCCTGATTTATCCTGAAGGTTGTTGTTATGTCTGAGACGATAAAAAATCCGTTGTGGTCGCGTTTCATCCGCGCAGTAAAGGAGGAGGTGAAACCGGCGCTGGGCTGTACGGAACCCGTTTCCCTTGCGCTGGCTGCGGCGGTGGCGGCCTCTGAACTGAATGGTGCGGTGGAGCGAATCGATGCCTGGGTCTCGCCCAATCTGATGAAAAACGGATTGGGGGTGACGGTGCCGGGAACCGGCATGGTTGGGCTGCCCATTGCCGCTGCGCTGGGGGCGCTGGGGGGAGACCCCAGCGCCGGACTGGAGGTGTTGAAAGATGCCTCTGCACAGGCGATTGACGATGCGAAGGCGATGCTGAAAGCCGGCAAGGTATCGGTGATGTTGCAGCAGCCCTGTGACGACATCCTGTTTTCCCGGGCGAAGGTCTATAGCCAGGACAGCTGGGCGTGCGTCACTATTGTTGGCGGTCATACCCACATTGTGCGTATCGAAACCCACACCGGCGTGAAGTTTTCTCAACAAGCGAATGCCAACAGCGAGGCGCAGGAATCGCCGCTGGCGGTGCTTTCTGAGACCTCGCTGGAAGAGATTCTGGCGTTTGTGAATACGGTGCCGTTTGACGCCATCCGTTTTATTCTCGACGCCGCCAGACTCAACGGCGCGTTGTCGCAGGAAGGGCTGCGGGGAAACTGGGGACTGCACATTGGCGCAACGATGGAAAAGCAGTGCGCGCGCGGTCTGCTGGCAAACGATCTCTCGACGGCGATCCTCATCCGAACCAGCGCGGCGTCGGATGCGCGCATGGGCGGGGCGACGCTGCCTGCCATGAGCAACTCCGGCTCAGGCAATCAGGGGATCACCGCCACGGTACCGGTGATGGTTGTCGCCGAGCACTTTGGCGCGGACGACGAGAAACTGGCGCGTGCGCTGATGCTTTCCCATCTGAGTGCTATCTATATACACCATCAGCTCCCGCGTCTGTCGGCGCTGTGTGCGGCAACGACCGCCGCGATGGGCGCAGCGGCAGGGATGGCCTGGCTGGTCGATGAAGGACGCTACAGCACGATTTCGATGGCGATCAGCAGCATGATTGGCGATGTAAGTGGAATGATTTGCGATGGGGCATCCAACAGTTGCGCGATGAAAGTCTCTACCAGTGCCTCTGCGGCGTGGAAGGCGGTGCTGATGGCGCTGGACGATACGGCGGTCACGGGTAACGAGGGGATTGTGGCGCACAACGTGGAACAGTCTATTGCTAACCTGTGCGCGCTGGCATGTCATTCAATGCAGCAGACGGACAAACAGATTATCGAGATCATGGCGCGTAAAGCGCATTAACCGGATGTTTGAGTGCCCGATGGCGCTTCGCTTATCGGGCCTACGGTAAAACACGTTTGTAGGCCGGATAAGGCGCTTGCGCCGTCATCCGGCAACGGGCCTCAGGCGATTTCGTCCTCTTCAGCTAACCGAACTTCGGCATCGGAAACAATCGCTTCCAGCTCGGTCAACATCTCCTCGTAGCCAAAAGCACGAGGGGCGGGAGGCGTCTGTGCAACGTCGGATTTGACGGTCGGGGCCTGTTTTTTCGCTTTCTTACTCATACGTAACTCCATTACCCATTACACCGGCAAATCTATCAGCAAAGCCCGCAACGGCGTATCGGCAACGAGCGTTATGTTATCTTCATCACGAATAAAGGCTCCGTCGCCACAGGTCAACGCTTCGCGCGCTTCATCGTGAGTAACGGCGTGAAAGGTGCCGTGAATCGACTGCAGGTAGGCGCGCGGGCCGTGGAGCTGAAAACTCAGCGACTCGCCCTGATTCAGCTCGATCTGGTGTACCCACGCCTGCTGGCGCAGCTGCAGGCTGCCGTTCTCGCCGTCGGGTGACGCGATCAACTGCTGTTTAGCCTTTGTCAGTTTCATCTTTTGCACCAGGGCATTCTCGCGCTCAGGACAGGCGTCGAGCCACAACTGCATACGCGTAAGCGGCTTGTCTTTGCTGACATTATGCTCGCTGTAGCTGATGCCTGGCTGGGCCGCGAGCAGTAATGCTTCACCCGCCTGGGCCTGCACATGGTTGCCTTCACTGTCACGGTACTCAGCAACGCCCTCGAGAATCAGATTGAGCACGTCCACCTTTGGCCAGGTGCGCGGCTGGAAAGACGCGCCGGGCGCCAGCACTTCCTGATTGAGCACGCGCAGCGACGCGTAGCCCAGCAGTTTCGGGTCGAAATAGTGTCCAAAGGAGAAGGTGTAACGGGCCTGCAGCCATCCGTAGTCTGCTTGTCCGCATTGTTTGGCTGTTCGGGTAGTAATCATAGTTCTTGACCTCTCTTTACTTCCTTTTATGTTAAGGGGCTGGACGCTGCATTGTTAGCCAGATATTCTGCCCGGTATGTTCAAATTTCCTGAATGAGAACGATATGGCCAAAGAAAGGGCATTAACGCTTGAGGCATTACGCGTAATGGACGCGATAGATCGCCGCGGTAGCTTTGCTGCAGCGGCAGATGAACTGGGACGCGTGCCGTCTGCACTCAGCTACACCATGCAGAAGCTGGAAGAAGAGTTGGATGTCGTGCTGTTTGACCGCTCCGGGCATCGTACAAAATTTACTAACGTTGGGCGCATGCTGCTGGAAAGAGGGCGCGTGCTGCTGGAGGCGGCTGATAAGCTCACCACGGACGCTGAGGCGCTGGCGCGAGGGTGGGAGACGCATCTGACGATTGTGACCGAGGCGCTGGTGCCAACCCCGGCCTTTTTCCCGCTCATCGATAAACTGGCCCTCAAAGCCAATACGCAGCTTTCGGTGATCACCGAAGTGCTGGCAGGGGCATGGGAGCGGCTGGAACAGGGCAGGGCGGATATCGTGGTGGCTCCGGACATGCACTTTCGCTCGTCGTCTGAAATTAACTCCCGCAAGCTTTATACCCTGATGAACGTCTATGTTGCCGCACCGGATCACCCGATTCATCAGGAGCCGGAACCGCTGTCGGAAGTGACGCGCGTGAAGTATCGCGGCGTCGCGGTCGCGGATACCGCGCGTGAACGTCCGGTATTAACGGTACAACTGTTGGATAAACAAGCGCGCCTCACCGTCAGTACCATCGAAGACAAGCGTCAGGCGTTGCTGGCAGGATTAGGGGTGGCGACGATGCCTTATCCGCTGGTGGAACAGGATATTGCCGAAGGGCGACTGCGCGTGGTCAGTCCGGAATCGACCAGTGAGATTGACATCATTATGGCCTGGCGGCGAGACAGTATGGGTGAAGCTAAAGCCTGGTGTCTGCGTGAAATTCCAAAACTGTTTGCCAGGAAATAAACGACGCTTTTCTTCAGGATTATCATATTCGGGGCAAACCGATTGCCCCGAAGCCACTCAACGCATTTCGTTTTGTTTAGGGTCAGGTCCGAAGCGGTTTTCGCCGGGCGTGCCGTCCTGACAGCTAAAGATGATGATCACCAGCCAGCCGATGACAGGAATCACTAACAATAACAGCCACCAGGCGGTTCGATCGGTATCGTGCAGACGCCGGAACTGAACGGCCCAACTGGGTAAAAAGACGAGGATCGCGTAAATCGTCGTCAGTACCCCTTCTCCTCCGGCACGCTGCCAGCCAAACATCTTATCCAGAACGCCCAGTACGAACGCGAAGATGATGTTGACCAGAATAAACATCCAGAACTCTTTGCGGCGGGCCCGACCGCCGAAACCGACATAATTGCGTAAAACGTTTATATACCAGTCCATTTTCGCCTCAACCTTATGACAATCACTTGTTTTAAAAGCAATCAAAATAAGAGTAGTTGCGAATGATTAGATGGTAAATATTTGAATAATGAATTAATAAGGCACCCTGAAAGGTGCCTGGAGAGTGATGACAAACCTCATCCCGATACTGGACAAGCAGAGAGCGCCTAATTAAACGCCAGGAAAATCAATTCATTGATTTTCGGCTGATAACCACAAAGAAGGAAAAACCCCGTTTTTCCTTCTTTGTCAGCGGACTGAGGCACCCTGAAGGGTACCTGGATTCACTCAGCGAAACGGCCTTCACGCCCGTGTGGTTCGTTGAGATCCTGCCACGGGCCAATGGAAATAATGCCCGTCGGATTAATGGTCTTATGGCTGCGGAAATAGTGGTTGCGAATATGGTCAAAATTGACCGTTTCCGCGATGCCCGGCATCTGGTTAATATCGCGCAGGAAACCGTACAGGTTGAGATAGTCGCTAATGCGATGCTTGTCGCATTTGAAATGCGTGACGTACACCGGATCAAAGCGGACGAGCGTTGTCCACAAACGAATATCCGCCTCTGTTAGCCGATTGCCCGTCAGATAGCGATGCTGGCCGAGGATCTGCTCCAGTCGCGCCAGCGCGGTAAAGACGTTTTCTACGGCGTCGTCATAGGCTTGCTGGCTGGTGGCAAAACCCGCTTTATAGACGCCATTGTTAACGTTGTCATAAATCCAGCTGTTCAGTTCGTCGATTTTATTGCGCAGTTCAGGGGGATAGTAGTCCCCGGCTTTTGCGCCCAGCGCATCAAACGCCGTATTGAACATGCGAATAATTTCAGCGGATTCATTGCTGACAATTGTATGGTTCTTTTTATCCCACAGCACTGGCACGGTCACGCGACCGCTGTAATGGGGATCGGCGTGCAGGTAAAGCTGATACAGAAATTCGTGCTGATATAAGGTATCACCCGTGGCCGCCGGGAAATCATCGTCAAAAGTCCAGCCGTTTTCCAGCATCAATGGATTCACAACTGAGACCGAGATAAACGGCTCCAGTCCCTTGAGCTTACGCAGGATTAACGTACGGTGCGCCCATGGACAGGCGAGTGAAACATACAGGTGATAGCGGTCTTTTTCCGCAGCAAAACCGCCTTCGCCGGAAGGACCAGGCGCGCCATCCGCGGTGAGCCAGTTACGGAATGCCGATACAGAACGTTGAAATTTTCCCCCGGTGGATTTGGTATCATACCAGGTGTCATGCCAGACGCCGTCGATCAGTTGTCCCATGATTTCTTTCCCTCAGATAGCAAAAACGAGGAGAAAATCCCCTCGTTCTTTTCATTCATTATAGAGCGCTTACCACTTTTTGTTCAGTACGCGGTCGATACTGAATGCGCCCGGACCGGTAATACCCAGCAGCAGGAAACCGCCAGCGATGGTCAGGTTTTTCATGAACATCAGCGAGTTAACGCCTTCAGCAAAGTTACTGTGGAAGATAAACGCGGTCAACAGCGTGAAGCCTGCGGTAAACAGCGCGGTGGTACGGGTCAGGAAACCGAACAGAATCGCCAGACCGCCGCCAAACTCGAGCAAAATGGTCAGTGGCAGCAGGAATCCCGGAACGCCCATCGCTTCCATATACTGTTGAGTACCGGCGTAACCGGTGATTTTTCCCCAACCTGCGGTAATAAACAGGATTGGCATCAGAATACGCGCTACCAGTACACCAACATCTTCTAATTTTTTCATTCTTCTCTCCAGGAAACCACACAACTGCTGATTTTGTTTTTTAGTGCAATTTCGCGGTGTTCCGCGTCATTGCTGTCGATGGAGAGAATCATAAGCGTGAAGAATGAGAATTGTTAGCAAGGAAAACTGTCAGTAATCTTCAAAAATTTTGATTTTGTAGTGGCGCGGTATTGCAGTTGCCGGATGGCGGCTACGCCTTATCCGGCCTACATATTGAGTGCGAGAGTCGGATAAGAGAAGCGCCATGCGGCGAAGTAGGGAGAGGTCGAGTGCGTAAGCCAGATGGCGGCTACGCCTTATCTGGCCTACATATTGAGTGCGAGAGTCGGATAAGAGAAGCGCCATCAGGTGAAGTAGGGAGAGGTCGAGTGCGTAAGCCAGATGGCGGCTACGCCTTATCTGGCCTACATATTGAGTGCGAGAGTCGGATAAGAGAAGCGCCATCAGGTGAAGTAGGGAGAGGTCGAGTGCGTAGGCCTGATGGCGGCTACGCCTTATCTGGCCTACATATTGAGTGCGAGAGTCGGATAAGAGAAGCGCCATCAGGTGAAGTAGGGAGAGGTCGAGTGCGTAAGCCAGATGGCGGCTACGCCTTATCTGGCCTACATATTGAGTGCGAGAGTCGGATAAGAGAAGCGCCATCAGGTGAAGTAGGGAGAGGTCGAGTGCGTAGGCCTGATAAGCGAAGCGCCATCAGGCGACAGGCGAGCGCAGCGTCTTTTTGACCAGCCGCCATGCGCTCCAGAGGCCGACCCCACGCCTTGCCCAACGCACGAGCAGGTTAGGGTGGCGAATCGTCCAGACCGCCATCACGCTGCTGCCGACCAGCGCCCACGAGCGCAAACTCAGCAGCGTGTTCCAGCCGCGATCGTAAGCGCCCGTGGCTTCCAGCCAGTCACGACGACTGGCTGAAAGATCCAGCCGTTGCTGTTGGATCTCACGAAGCAGTCGGGCCTTACGTTGTGCACGTTCACCTTTACCGCTCACGACTCTCCTCCTCGAGCAATTGCCGGTCATTCGCCAGTTCATGGCGGGTATGACGTAACAATGTGGAGCGCCGCGCTTTTCGCAGCGTCCATATTCCGCCAATCAGCGCCAGAGCCAGCAGAACGACCGTGGTGGCGATCATCGCATTGAGCCGATACTGCGGGTCGACGGCCCAGATGATTAACACCATCAGGCTCATCAAACCAAATGCAGCGAAGAGCATGGTGAGTCCCAGCATCAGCAGGAGCTGAAAGAGGTTAGCCTTTTCTTCTTCCAGCTCGACCACTGCCAGACGCAACCGGGTTTCCACCATCTCAACGAGGATAGTGACAATCCGCTGCCCGATACCCAGAACGCTTTTCCCGGGCCCTTGTGCGTGATGAGGATCCGCCATCATTAACGACGCGACAGCAGAACGCCCAGCACGACGCCCACAGCCGCGCCAATCCCGACGCCGGTCCACGGATTTTCGCGCACATAGTCGTCAGCACGCGCAGCGGCTTCACGCGTCTGTTTGGCAATGGCATCGCCCGTTTCACCGAGGCGATAGCGGCTCTCTTTCAGCGCGCGCTCGGCTTTGCTGCGGATCTTACTCAACTCTTCTTTCGATTTATCGCCAGAGGAGTTCAGCACCTCTTCCAGCGTATCGGCCAGGGATTTCAACTCAGCGCGCAGATGTTCCGATGTGTTTTCTTTCGACATAGTATTCTCCAGGTGAGTAAGTGGTCTGATGCTTAGTAGTCGCGAGCCTCGAGCTCTTTGAGTTCAGCCCGGGCTTCCGCCAGCTTGCGCTCGCGTTTGGCAATTTTGTCCGCATCGCCTTTTTGCTTCGCTTCAGCGAGATCGCGCTGACGTTCGGCAATCTCTTCCTTCTGTTCCGCAATTTTTTCCTGATGATCGGCGCGCAGCTTGCTGTCAGTACAGTTGGCCCTGACTTCGCTGAGCGCTTTTTTCAGCCCATTAATACGGTTCTGGTTGTTGTGTTTTTCGGCGTAGCTGATTTCCCGTTGAATATCCTGCTCTTTTTCCTGGCAGAGGGTGTTGGCGTAGCTGCCGGCACTGAGAGCGAAAAGGGAAATTGCGAAAGCGATGCGGTATTTCATTCTTGAACCTTCCATTGTGACTCGTCCCCATGAATTCAGAAACGATGATCCAGTGATAAAGCGACAGGGTGACCCCATCGCCTCATTAATCATAGACATTAATCGCTGAAATCACCAAAGTGGGTGATATGATTCGGATTCCTGGAGATTACCCTACCCGATGCGGGGGCTCTCGTAAACGTGACAACCACTGGACGGCCTGATTGTTATCATCCTGTTGGGCAATGATGTAGCCGTTGGGCAGCGTTTTGTCGAGAACCGCTTTGGCTGCGGCACTCTGGGCGCTGGAATCGAAAGTGATGAGCAGAGTGTCATTCTTCGGTGTAATGCTTTTGAAACGAATACCGTTAGCGTCGAGGTGATGCCAGATCGAGAAACCGTCCGGCATGCTGGCTCCCTGGTGAACGGCACGGATCGCAAGCGTTGATTCTTGCTGACGAATCGCAGACCAGACCAACAGCGTGGCGCTTATCGCCAGCAGAAAGGCGGTACTCCAGGCCAGTTGTTTAAGCGTTATGCGCGGTTTCAGCATCCCTTACCCTCGATTCCCGTATTTCTTTTTCCACAAGACGACCAGCGAACCGCCCAGGCCAAAAACCAGCAGCACCACGGGTAACAGCATCAGGCAAGACATTAACTGATCTTCATACTTCAGGAATACCGGCGTTTTACCCAACAGATAACCCAGACTGGTTAAAATCAGCACCCACAGTAACCCGCTCATCCAGTTGAAAAATTGAAAACGGGCATTATTCAGGCCGGACAAACCCGCGATGGTAGGCAGCAAGGTACGAACAAATGCGATAAAACGGCCAATAAGCAGGGCGGAAAGACCATGCTTATGGAATAAATGGTGGGCGCGTTGGTGATAGTGGGCGGGCAGGTGCGATAACCAGTTTTGTACGATGCGGGTATTGCCCAGCCATCGGCCCTGAATATAGCTCAGCCAGCAACCGAGGCTTGCCGCCGCGGTCAGCAACAAAATGGTTTGCGGAAAGCCCATTGCGCCTTTAGCAATCAGAACGCCCACTAAAACCAGCAGGCTGTCGCCGGGCAAAAAGGCGGCTGGCAGCAACCCGTTCTCCAGAAACAGAATCATAAATAAAACAAAATACAGCATGCCAATCATGGAAGGATTAGCCAGTGTTTCAAAATCCTGCGCCCACAGGGCATGCAGTAATTGAGTCAAAAGTTCCATTCAGTATTCCAGGTCGAATTGGTTAACGTCACGCCGGGTTCAGAAGTTTGCTACGCCGCATCATTGTTAATGTTTTGCATGGTGTGCGGACGGCGCAAAGCCGCGGCCTGAACTATTCCCTGTTAAAAGTTATGAATTAAGCAAGCACTAACAAACATAAATTCGAATTGCATCTAATTGTAACAAAGGTCAACGTAGTCCGTTATAGAAATTGCACGTCCGTGAAGTGTGATTCTGCTGATCGCAGGAGAGGGTGGCGAGAGGATTTACACAGGCTGACACTTTATACCTTTCGCTTACTGACAGGCGCAGCGGCGCGCCTGTCGAATCAAGAAATTTTATTTTGTTGCGTTAGCCGCCGTATCGAGATGAACCACCGGGTTTTCGGCAAACAGGTAACGGTCGGCATTAAATTCAAAATCGTCGCTGGTTTCATTGAACAGCATGATTTTTGTGTTTTCGAGATGCTGCCACATCGCCAGTTTTGCCGCATGCGGGTCTTTGCGGATCAACGCCTTAAGGATTTGATCGTGGTCGTCACACCAGTTATCCACGGTACGCGCATCAATGTGTTCGTGCAGTTTCTTCCAGTACGGGTTGTGACTGCGCTGAGTCCACATTTTTTCCACGATAGCGGCCAGCGCTGAGTTCTGCGTGGCTAACGCCACCTGAATGTGGAATTGCAGATCCCATTCGGAGTCGCGGAAACATTTCTCATTGCGCGCCTGTTCCTGGATTGCCATCAGTTTCATGATGTCCTGCTTGGTGACCTGCGTGGCAGCAAACTCCGCAATGTTGCTTTCGATAAGCTGGCGCGCCTGTAGCAATTCAAAAGGACCGTAGTTGGCAAACTCCAGCGACTCGTCAGTGGCCTGCTGGTGGCGCGGCTGATTAGAAATCACGTGAATCCCGGAACCTTTACGGACCTCAACAAATCCTTCGACTTCCAGCATGATGATGGCTTCACGAACCACGGTACGGCTGACGTTTTTTTCATCGGCAATAAAACGCTCTGCAGGCAATTTATCACCCACCAGGTAAACGCCCTGTTCGATGCGCTCTTTTAAATCAGCAGCAAGTTGTTGATACAAACGTCGTGGTTCGGTGATTTCCATATGCACTCCAGGCATGATACGGCAGACTGTATTTGTTATACCACTTTCGCGAGGTTGGCTCCACACGCAGAAACGAAAAAGCCGCCTGCGAGTGCCAGCAGGCGGCCTGGTTTGCTTACGTGTTATCCGTCGGCAGGCTAACTCTGCGCCGCCGGTTTATCGAACTGCGAGTCGGAATCTACGTCACTGGCCGGTTTGTTTTGCAGCACGGTCCAGATAACCAGCGCACCGAGCAGGTCGAACACGGCCAGGACCGCAAACAGCGGGCTGAAGCCGATGGTGTCCGCCAGCGCGCCGACCACCAGGGCAAACAGCGTGCTTGCCAGCCAGGCGGACATCCCGGTCAGACCGTTCGCCGTTGCCACTTCGTTACGACCAAAGACGTCAGATGAGAGTGTAATCAGCGCCCCGGACAGTGCCTGGTGAGCAAAACCACCAATACACAGCAGCATGATGGCGATGTATGGGCTGGTGAAAAGACCGATCATCCCTGGGCCAATCATCAGCACGGCACCCAATGTAACGACCATTTTACGTGAGACAATCAGGTTGACGCCAAACCAGCGCTGGAACAGCGGCGGCAGGTAACCGCCCACGATGCAACCAAGATCGGCAAATAGCATCGGCATCCAGGCAAACATCGCAATTTCTTTCAGGTTAAAGCCATAGACTTTAAACATGAACAGCGGGATCCAGGCGTTAAATGTCCCCCAGGCTGGCTCAGCAAGGAAACGCGGCAGGGCGATACCCCAGAACTGGCGGTTACGCAGGATCTGCACGAGCGACATTTTCTTTTGGGTGCTGTTTTTGTGCTGCGCTTCCTGACCATTAATAATGTAGTCGCGCTCTTCGTCCGTTAGTTTTTTCTGGTCACGCGGGTGCTTATAGAAGATAAGCCAGGACATCGCCCAGATGAAGCTCAGGACGCCAGAGATGATGAAGGCCATCTGCCAACTGTGCATCACAATCGCCCAGACAACCAGCGGCGGAGCAATCATCGCACCGATAGAGGAGCCGACGTTAAAGTAGCCGACCGCAATGGAGCGCTCTTTCGCCGGGAACCATTCGGAACTGGCTTTCAGACCCGCCGGGATCATCGCGGCTTCTGCCGCACCAACCGCGCCACGCGCCAGCGCCAGGCCACCCCAGCTTCCTGCCAGCGCGGTTGCGCCACAGAAAACGGCCCATAGCACGGCAAACATCGCGTAGCCTATTTTGGTGCCCAGTATGTCCAGCACATAGCCGGCAACAGGTTGCATGACAGTGTAAGCAGCAGAATAGGCTGCGATGATATAGGAGTACTGTTGGGTGGAGATGTGCAACTCTTCCATCAGAGTTGGCGCAGCTGCCGCCACAGTGTTACGCGTCAGGTAACCCAGCACGGTGCCAAGCGTCACCAGTGCAATCATGTACCAACGTAACCCTTTAATTTTACGCATGTAAAACCTCATCGTTTTGTTATTTCCGCAAGGAGCGCGGTCATCTTCCTGCCTGGGGCAGAGGATGCTGTTTACGACGGGGTAACCCAAAAAAGCCGGTACGCCCGAACGTTGCCATAAATAAATTTTGCTAATTCGGTTTCCGTACCGGTGAATCCGATGATGAATCATCGGTAATTTTGCATTCCGTCTGCTTATGTATCGCGACGGCAGAAAGATAACTTGTCATACAACTTTAAAGGGTGAGTGCCATCACAAAAGTGTGAATCTTAGCATGGTTATTATTTCGATTAGGCGACACCAGAGCTGGCGCGGCCTGGAACGGTGTTTACCTCTTTGAGGGTAAATAATTTGTCAGCATTTATTGATCTATCTCACGAAAATATCTACAGGCTATGGAAATTGGTGTGATAACTTTGTCAGCATCGCTCTATAAGCAATCAGACGCACTCGTTGAGAGGAAGACGAAAATGACCCCGTTTATGACAGAAGATTTTCTACTTGATACTGAATTTGCCCGCCGTCTGTATCATGATTACGCCAAAGACCAGCCTATCTTCGATTACCATTGCCATCTGCCGCCGCAGCAAATCGCCGAAGACTACCGATTCAATAACCTGTATGACATCTGGCTGAAAGGTGACCATTACAAATGGCGCGCCATGCGCACCAACGGTGTCGCTGAGCGCCTGTGTACCGGCGACGCCTCGGATCGCGAGAAGTTTGACGCGTGGGCGGCGACGGTTCCGCATACTATCGGCAACCCGTTATACCACTGGACACACCTTGAACTGCGTCGTCCGTTTGGCGTGACCGGCAAATTGCTCTCTCCATCAACGGCGGACGAGATCTGGAATCAGTGCAATGAACTGCTGGCGCAGGATGCGTTCTCCGCCCGCGGTATCATGCAGCAGATGAACGTGAAAATGGTTGGTACCACTGACGATCCAATTGATTCGCTGGAGCATCATGCAACGGTCGCAAAAGACAGCAGCTTCTCGGTGAAAGTCTTGCCGAGCTGGCGTCCGGATAAAGCCTTCAATATTGAACAGGCGACCTTCAACGATTACATGGCAAAACTGGGTGAAGTTTCTGACACCGACATCCGTCGCTTTACCGATCTGCAAAGCGCGCTGACCAAACGTCTTGACCACTTCGCTGCGCACGGTTGCAAAGTCTCCGACCATGCGCTGGACGTGGTGCTGTTTGCCGAGTCCAGCGAAGCGGAACTGGATAGTATTCTGACACGCCGTCTGGCGGGCGAGACGCTGAGCGAGCATGAAGTGGCACAGTTCAAAACCGCAGTGCTGGTGTTCCTGGGCGCGGAATATGCGCGTCGTGGTTGGGTACAGCAGTACCACATTGGTGCTCTGCGCAATAACAACCTGCGTCAGTTCAAACTGCTGGGGCCGGATGTGGGTTTTGACTCTATCAACGACCGTCCGATGGCTGAAGAGCTGTCAAAACTGCTCAGCAAGCAGAATGAAGAGAACCTGTTGCCGAAAACCATCCTTTACTGCCTGAACCCACGCGATAACGAAGTGTTGGGCACGATGATCGGCAACTTCCAGGGTGAAGGGATGCCGGGAAAAATGCAGTTCGGTTCCGGCTGGTGGTTCAACGATCAGAAAGACGGTATGGAACGTCAGATGACGCAACTGGCGCAACTGGGTCTGTTGAGCCGCTTTGTCGGCATGTTAACCGACAGTCGCAGCTTCCTCTCGTACACCCGTCATGAGTACTTCCGCCGCATTCTGTGCCAGATGATTGGTCGCTGGGTGCAGGCCGGTGAAGCCCCGGCGGATAGTCAACTGCTGGGTGAGATGGTGAAAAATATTTGCTTTAACAATGCGCGTGATTACTTCGCCATTGAACTGAACTAAGGTCCGGGGTTGATATGCAATACATCAAAATCCATGTGCAGGATAACGTTGCGGTCGCGCTGGCTGATTTGGCGCAGGGAACTGAAGTCACTGTGGATAACCACACCGTAACGCTTCGCCAGGATGTCACTCGCGGACATAAATTTGCCTTGAGTGACATCAAGAAAGGAACGTACGTGATTAAGTATGGCCAGCCTATCGGCCATGCTCTGGCGGACATTGCGGCGGGTGAACATATTCACGCCCACAATACTCGCACCAATCTGAGCGATTTGGATGAGTATAGCTATCAACCTGATTTTCAGGATCTTCCTGCCCAACCTGCGGATCGCGACGTGCAGATTTATCGTCGCGCCAGTGGGGAGGTCGGGGTACGAAACGAACTCTGGATCCTGCCTACCGTTGGCTGCGTCAACGGGATTGCACGCCAGATCCAGAACCGTTTCCTGAAAGAGACCAACGATGCCGAGGGTACCGACGGTGTCTTCCTGTTCAGCCACACCTACGGCTGCTCGCAACTTGGCGACGATCACATCAATACCCGTACCATGCTGCAAAACATGGTCCGTCACCCGAATGCGGGCGCAGTGCTGGTGATTGGCCTGGGGTGTGAAAATAACCAGGTGGATGCCTTCCGCGAAACGCTGGGCGAGTTCGATCCTGAGCGCGTGCACTTTATGATTTGTCAGCATCAGGACGATGAAGTGGAGGCCGGGCTTGAACACCTCCATCAGCTTTACGAAGTGATGCGTCACGACAGGCGCGAGCCAGGGAAACTGAGCGAGCTGAAGTTTGGTCTGGAGTGTGGCGGTTCTGACGGGCTTTCCGGGATCACCGCCAACCCGATGCTTGGCCGTTTCTCTGACTATATGATTGCCAACGGCGGTACCACCGTTCTGACTGAAGTGCCGGAGATGTTCGGAGCGGAGCAACTGCTGATGAGTCATTGTCGTGACGAAGAGACGTTCGGCAAACTGGTCACCATGGTCAATGACTTCAAGCAGTATTTTATTGCCCATAACCAGCCGATTTACGAGAACCCCTCGCCGGGTAACAAAGCCGGTGGGATCACCACGCTGGAAGATAAGTCGCTGGGCTGCACGCAGAAAGCGGGCTCCAGTCAGGTGGTTGACGTACTACGCTACGGCGAGCGTCTGAAAACTCACGGGCTGAATCTGCTGAGCGCGCCGGGTAATGATGCGGTTGCTACCAGTGCGCTGGCGGGTGCCGGTTGCCATATGGTGTTATTCAGCACCGGTCGCGGTACTCCTTACGGCGGGTTTGTGCCGACGGTGAAAATCGCCACCAACAGCGAACTGGCCGCGAAGAAAAAGCACTGGATCGACTTTGATGCTGGCCAACTGATCCACGGCAAAGCGATGCCACAACTGCTGAATGAGTTCGTTGATACCATCGTCGATTTTGCCAACGGCAAGCAGACCTGCAACGAACGCAATGATTTCCGCGAACTGGCTATCTTTAAAAGCGGCGTAACATTGTAATTACCCATTATCTTTCGCATCGCAGCGGGAATGACCGAACTGGCCGTCTTGCCTTGCTGTGGCACGGAATCTTTCGGGTAATCACATGAGTCTGGATTTTAAAAACGACGTTTCATATGATGAAGCGTCGTTTGTTTTTGTATTTCCTGACAAGGATCCCCCATGACCGCGTATTGGCTGGCTCAGGGCGTAGGTGTACTCGCGTTTCTGATTGGCATTACCACGTTTTTCAACCGCGATGAGCGCCGTTTCCGACTCCAGCTTGCCGTCTATAGCGCCACAATAGGCGTACACTTCTTTCTGATGGGCGCCTGGCCCGCCGGGATGAGCGCAGAACTCAACACCGTGCGTACCCTGGTGTCCATGCGCACCCGTAAACTGTGGGTGATGGCGCTGTTTATTATCCTCACACTGGTGCTTGGGCTGGCGAAGCTACAGCACGCGATGGAAATTCTGCCCATCATCGGTACGCTCGCCAGTACCTGGGCGCTGTTCCGCTGTAAGGGATTAACGGTGCGCTGCGTGATGTGGTGTGCGACAGCCTGCTGGGTGGTGCATAACTTCTGGCTGGGATCGATTGGCGGTACGCTGATTGAAGGCAGTTTTCTGGTGATGAACGGGCTGAATATTATCCGCTTCTGGCGCATGAAACGCCGGGGAATCGATCCGTTCAAAATTGAGAAAAGCGTGCAGGAAGAGAACCCTTCCGCCAGATGACGGAAGGGGCAGGCGCTTAGCTGCGCAGAGGATTATTCGCCAGACGTTCGTCTTCAGCCTGACAGGCTGCAGCGGTAAACAGGACGTCAGTTGACGAGTTCAGCGCGGTTTCACAGGAATCCTGCAACACGCCGATGATAAAGCCAACGGCAACAACCTGCATGGCGATATCGTTAGGGATACCAAACATATTACACGCCAGCGGTATCAGCAGCAGCGAACCGCCCGCGACGCCCGATGCGCCACAGGCACATAGAGAGGCGACGACGCTCAGCAGCAGCGCGGTGGGCAGATCCACCGGGATCCCCAACGTATTCACCGCCGCCAGCGTTAACACCGTAATGGTGATCGCTGCGCCCGCCATATTGATGGTTGCACCCAGTGGGATAGAAACGGAATAGGTATCGCGATCCAGATTCAGTTTTTCACACAGCGCCATATTCACCGGAATATTCGCCGCAGAACTGCGGGTGAAGAAGGCGTAGACGCCGCTTTCACGCAGGCAGGCAAAGACCAGCGGATACGGGTTGCGACGAATTTTCCAGAACACCAGCAGCGGGTTGATGACCAGCGCAACCAGAGCCATACAGCCTACCAGCACGACCAGCAGTTGCGCATAGCCCCACAGCGTAGCGAAACCGGTGGTTGCCAGCGTGGAAGAGACCAGGCCAAAAATACCGATCGGTGCAAAACGGATCACCAGTTTCACCATAAAGGTGACGGCATCCGACATGTCATTGACCAGATTTTTGGTGGTGTCGTTGCCGTGACGCAGGGCAAAACCGAGGCCGACCGCCCACACCAGGATGCCGATATAGTTGGCATTCAGCAGTGCATCAATAGGGTTGGAGACCATGCTCATCAGCAGACCGCGCAGGACTTCCACGATGCCCGACGGCGGCACAATATCATTTGTGCTGGTGGTCAGATGCAGCGTTGAAGGGAAGGCAAAACTGAAGACCACCGCGGCAAGCGCGGCAGAAAATGTCCCCAGCAGATAGAGAAACAGAATCGGGCGAATGCTGGTTTTTTGCCCGTGCTGATGGTTAGCGATAGACGCCATCACCAGCATCAGAACCAGCACCGGGGCAACGGCTTTTAACGCGCCGACGAACAGTGTGCCGAGCAAACCCACGGCAATAGCCGCCGGTTTTGAAATCCATGCCAGTAGGATCCCCAGTACGAGACCGACCAAAATTTGTTTTACCAGGCTTCCTTGAGCCAAACGCTGCAGCAGCCCCGGAGAACGTTGCGTAGTCATTTCATCATCCTTTCATTGTGTTGTTGCTCATCCTTTGCGCGTTCTATGGACGCCTCTTTCCGGATGTAACAAAGTGTTTGCATGGTTGAGTATAAGGAAAGATAAAGCTTCTGGAAGCGAAATATGCTGGATTTTATGCTGCAGTCATGTTTTGTAACTTAATATTAACAATGATGTGACATGTTCTACAAAAAGCAGACGCCGGATTGTCTATTGGCCGGGGACGCGCTAGCGCCGCCCGGCTCGACAGAATTACGCCTGCTGTTTCTTATCATGCTGATAGTTGACCCAGGCATTGATCAGTAGCGTTACGACCAGGATGCCAAATACCACGCCCAGCGAAATCGCAATCGGGATATGGTAGAAGTCGACGATCAGCATCTTAATGCCGATAAATACCAGGATCACCGCCAGACCGTATTTCAGCATTGAGAACCGCTCTGCAACCCCTGACAGCAGGAAGTACATTGCACGCAGACCGAGGATCGCGAACAGGTTTGAGGTCAGCACGATGAACGGGTCGGTGGTGACGGCGAAGATGGCGGGAATACTGTCGACCGCAAAAATAACGTCGCTCAGTTCCACCAGAATCAGCACCAGCATCAGCGGCGTGACATACAGCAGACCATTTTTACGCACGAAGAAATGTTCGTTTTCGATGGTATCGGTCATACGCAGATGTCCGCGCAGCCAGCGTACCAGCGGTTTGTCGCCGATTCCGGAATCGTCCTCTTTCGCCAGCGCCATCTTCACCCCGGTAAACAGGAGGAACGCGCCAAACAGGTACAGGATCCAGTCGAACTGGGTGATAAGCCACGTACCCGCAAAAATCATGACCGTACGCAGGATGATTGCGCCCAACACGCCGTACACCAGTACCCGACGCTGCAGTGCTGGCGGCACCGAGAAGTAGCTGAACAGCATCAGCCAGACAAAGACGTTATCGACGGCGAGAGATTTTTCAATCAGATAACCGGTGAGGAACGCCAGCGCCTGCGGATCGGCGACGGCGCGGCCTTCGGTTTGTACCAGGTACCACCAGAACGCCGCGTTGAACAACAGCGAGAGCGTAACCCAGACCAGGGACCAGGCGGCCGCTTGTTTCATGGTCATCGTATGTACGCCACGACGCCCCTGCAAAAAGAGGTCGATAGCCAGCATAATCACCACAACAACAGCGAATCCGCCCCATAACAACGGTGTGCCGACAGTATTCATAAATATTCCTTACGCATAAAAAAGGCCAACGTCGGAAGACGTCAGCCGCTGCTTTTTTATGCATAGACCTCGCCTTCCGGCAAGGTCTCACTTACAACAAAAAAAGAATGCGTTAACGCATTCCTTTTTCGTTGCCCGGTGACCGGATGTGGTTTCTCACACATCGTAATGACGATCGACCGACAATGAAGTTACTCCCCTTTGCAGGTAACAAAATATGACAGGCCACGCATTCCGTCAATGGCCTGTAACATCTGTTTTACAATGTTTTACGCAGTGGCCGCACGGCTGACGTCATCTGCCGGGAAGATGACGCCAGTCTGGCGACGAATCTCGGTCAGCAGTTTTGCCGTGATGCGACTGTTCGACAATCCAGGATGATTCACTTCATTGGCGTCCACCAGTTCTGCAAACGCCTGTGCCTCATACAGCATAGTATTGATGTGCTGTGGTTGGGTAAGGTCCTGGGTTTTCCCGCCGCGTGGAACAAAGCAGACCTTCTGGCATTCGGAGATTTTTTCGATCACCAGCGATCCGGCTTCGCCCTGGATTTCGCTGTCGATAACGGAGTCGCTCACTTTGGAATGCTGGAGAGTGACGCTGAAATCACCGTAGTCCATCACCACGACGCCATGGGCATCGACGCCGCTTTCCAACAAACTGGCGCAGGCCTGTACGCTGTGCGGTTCTCCCCACAGTGCCACGGCGGATGCCAGGCAGTAGAAACCGATGTCCATGATCGATCCGTTGGAGAAGGCAGGGTTAAAGGTGTTCGGGTTTTCGCCGTCGAGATAGCGCTGATAGCGCGAAGAGTACTGGCAGTAATTGAGGAACGCTTTGCGCACCTTACCGACTTTCGGCAGCGACTGCTGTAGTAGCAGGAAATTAGGCAGACTGGCGGTTTTAAAGGCTTCATAGAGCACCACCTGATTTTCCCGCGCACAGGCGATAGCGGCTTCCACTTCGGTCAGATTCGACGCCAGCGGTTTTTCGCAGATCACATGCTTTTTATGGCTCAGAAACAGTTGGGTCTGGGGAAAGTGCAGCGAGTTCGGACTGGCAATGTACACCGCATCAATCGCATCGCTCTGCGCCATTGCATCCAGCGAGGTAAACAGATGCTCGACGAGGTAATCATTAGCGAAAGTTTGCGCCTGTTCGAGGCTGCGGGAATAAACTGCGGTTAATTTATATTTGCCGGTCTCATGGGCGGCATCCACAAACTGACGGGTGATCCAGTTTGTGCCAATCACTGCGAAACGTATCATAAATGCCTTCAGGCTCCATAAAGGGATTCTTTCGTCAATTTAGCACGCCTTTATGACAAAGCCAGTGCGCTACTGCGCAGTTTCCTTTAACGACAACTGCGTCAACCAGAGGCGCGTATCAAATTCCAACTGGTGATACTGTGGTTCCATGTGGCAGCAAAGCTGATAAAACGCTTTGTTGTGCTCTTTTTCCTTCAGATGCGCCAGTTCGTGTACGACGATCATCCGTAAAAAGGGTTCCGGCGCGTTGCGAAACACGGTGGCGACGCGGATCTCGGCTTTCGCTTTTAGCTTGCCGCCCTGCACGCGAGAGACTGCCGTGTGCAGCCCAAGCGCATTTTTCAGTACGTGGATCTTATTGTCATACATCACTTTGTTGATCGGCGGGGCATTACGCAGAAACTGACTTTTCAGATCCTGGGTGTATTGCCACAGCGCTTTATCCGTCGCGAAATCATGCGTTCCCGGATAGCGCTTTTCCAGCACCGTGCCCAGCCGCTGCTCGGCAATCAGCGTGCGCACCTGTGAAAGCAGGTTTTCCGGGTAGCCCTGGAGGTAGTTCAGTTCGTTCATCTCAGTCCACGCCAATTAACAAAATTGTTGTATACTCACGCACCCTTTTAAGGGATACGCCGAAATTTTACCATTCAGGAGGGCCGATGAGCCACACAGACAACGGTTTCCGTTCACTGACACTAAAACGTTTCCCGGAAACGGACGACGTTAACCCACTGCTGGCGTGGGAAGCGGCGGATGAGTATCTGCTGCAACAGTTGGACGATACGGAGATTCGCGGCCCGGTGCTGATCCTGAATGATACCTTTGGTGCGCTGAGCTGTGCGCTGGCGGAGCAGTCGCCGTACAGCATTGGTGATTCTTATTTAAGCGAACTGGCAACGCGGGAAAATTTGCGCCATAACGATATCGCGGAGTCCAGCGTCAAGTTTCTCGACAGCACGGCGGAGTATCCGCAGGCGCCGGGCGTGGTACTCATCAAAGTGCCAAAAACGCTGGCTCTGCTCGAACAACAGCTGCGTGCGCTGCGAAAAGTGGTGACCCCGCAAACCCGTATCATTGCCGGCGCAAAGGCGCGTGACATCCATAACTCCACGCTGGAGTTATTTGAGAAAGTGCTCGGTCCAACGACCACCACGCTGGCGTGGAAAAAGGCGCGTCTTATCAACTGCACCTTCAACGAACCGGCGCTGGCCGAAGCGCCGGAGACGCTGAGCTGGAAACTGGAAGGCACCGACTGGACCATCCACAACCATGCCAACGTTTTCTCCCGCACCGGGCTGGATATTGGTGCGCGCTTCTTTATGCAGAACCTGCCAGAGAATCTGGAAGGGGAGATTGTCGATCTCGGCTGCGGCAACGGGGTGATTGGCCTGACGCTGTTGGAAAAAAATCCGCAGGCTAACGTGGTCTTTGTCGATGAATCTCCGATGGCGGTCGCTTCCAGCCGTCTGAATGTGGAAACCAACCTCCCTGAGGCCATCGATCGCTGCGAGTTTATGATTAACAACGCGCTGTCCGGGGTTGAGCCTTTCCGCTTTAATGCCGTACTGTGCAATCCGCCGTTCCATCAGAAGCATGCGCTGACGGATAACATTGCCTGGGAAATGTTCCACCACGCCCGTCGTTGCCTGAAGATCAATGGCGAGCTGTATATCGTCGCCAACCGTCATCTCGACTACTTCCACAAGCTGAAGAAGATCTTCGGCAACTGCACCACCGTCGCCACCAACAATAAGTTTGTGGTGCTCAAAGCGGTGAAAGTCGGCCGCCGGCGCTAACGTATTGCCGGATGGCGGCTGTGCCTTATCCGGCCTACAACATATTACTATTGCGTAGGCCTGATAAGCGTAGCGCCATCAGGCACATTAAATTCCCAGCGCCAGACGGGTGCCCTGGGCAATGGCCCGACGAGCATCCAGTTCCATCGCCACATCACAGCCGCCGATGACGTGCACGGTTTTTCCCGCCGCATGCAGCGGTTCGGCCAGTTCGCGGCGTGGCTCCTGACCGGCACAAATAATGACGTTATCGACCTCCAGCGTTCGTGCTTCGTTACCGATCAACACGTGCAGACCGGCGTCGTCGATCTTCTGATAGCTGATTGCCGGGATCATCTTCACGCCGCGTGAAAGCAGCGTAGTGCGATGGATCCAGCCGGTGGTTTTCCCCAGTCCCTCTCCGGGTTTGCTGGCCTTACGCTGTAGCATCACTATCTGACGCGGGCTGCGAGCCAGATGCGGGCCTTCCGGACGTAATCCACCGGCCTGTTGCAGGCTGGTGTCGATGCCCCATTCCACACAGAAATCGGCAATGCTCTGACTGGTCGGTTCACCGGGCTGGCTCAGGTACATCGCGGTATCAAAGCCGATCCCTCCGCAGCCAACGATGGCTACCCGATTCCCCACCGGGGTTTTGTCGCGCAACACGTCGAGATAGGTTAAGACCTTCGGATGATCAATGCCGTCTATCGGTGGCCTGCGTGGCTCGATCCCGCTGGCGAGGATCACCTCATCGAATACCAGCAGATCGTCTGCCATCGCATAATGATTCAGTTTCAGGGTTACGCCAGTGACGTCGATCATCCGGCGGTAATAGCGGAGCGTTTCATAAAACTCCTCTTTACCGGGGATCTGTTTGGCGATATTGAACTGTCCGCCGATCTCGCCCTGCGCATCAAAGAGGGTGACGTGATGACCACGTGCCGCCGCATTGATGGCAAAGGCGAGGCCCGCCGGACCCGCACCGACGACGGCCAGATTTTTAAGCGCGGTGGCTGCAACAATGGGCATTTTGGTTTCGTGACAGGCGCGTGGATTCACCAGGCATGAGGTCACTTTACCGACGAAGATCTGATCCAGACACGCCTGATTACAGCCGATGCAGGTATTAATCTCATCGGCACGCCCCGATTGGGCTTTCGATAACAGCTCGGCATCCGCGAGGAACGGGCGCGCCATCGACACCATGTCGGCATCACCGCGCGCCAGAATCTCATCGGCAACCTGCGGATCGTTAATGCGATTGGTGGTGACCAGCGGCAGCGAAACGTGGCCTTTCAGTTTACGAGTGACCCAGCTAAAGGCACCGCGCGGTACCGGCGTAGCGATGGTGGGAATGCGCGCTTCGTGCCAGCCAATTCCGGTGTTGATAAGGGTCGCGCCTGCGGTTTCGACGGCCTGCGCCAGTTGCACGGTTTCTGCAAAGGTGCCGCCGTTTTCCACCAGGTCGAGCATCGACAGGCGGTAGATAATAATAAAGTCATTCCCCACCCGCTGGCGGACTGCACGTACCACCTCAACGGCAAAGCGCATGCGGTTGGTGTAATCGCCACCCCAATCGTCGTCGCGCTGATTGGTGCGCAGGGTGAGAAACTCGTTAATCAAATAGCCTTCTGAACCCATGATTTCGACGCCGTCGTAACCGGCTTCCCGCGCCAGTTGAGCGCAGTGGGCGAAGTCCTCAATCAGTTGCAGAATTTCTTCGTGGTTCAGGGCGTGCGGAGTAAACCGGTTGATGGGGGCCTGAATCGCTGAAGGCGCCACCAGTTGTGGCTGATAGCTGTAGCGCCCGGTGTGCAGGATCTGTAACGCGATTTTCCCGCCTTCGTTATGAACGGCATCGGTAATGATGCGGTGATGTGGCACCTGCCGGGCATCGTTGAGCGTAGCGCCGCCCTCCATCGTGACGCCAGACGGCGCAGGCGCAATACCGCCGGTGACAATCAGCGCGACGCCATGCCGGGCGCGTTCGGCATAGAAGGCCGCCAGTCGTTCAGCACCATCAGGATACTCTTCCAGCCCGGTGTGCATTGAGCCCATCAGCACGCGGTTTTTAAGCTGAGTAAAGCCGAGATCAAGCGGGGCGAACAGCGACGGATAGCTCATAAGATTGTCCAGTATGTAAAATTATTGTTATGTGGTCGGATGAGTTACTAATTTAGCCGTCGACGGGTAAAAGGGAAAAGGGGAATGCAATGATTGTGATGGGATTCAAAAAAAGCCCCCGGGCAGGGGGCTTTTGTTTGCCTGACAGAATGTCCCGGCATTGAGTTTAGACCTCTTCGACACTCACTCGCAGTGCCGCCAGCGCTTTACGCGCGGCTTTTAGTACCTGTTCGCACTGCTCGATCGTCAGCGTTAACGGCGGTTCGATGCGGATCGTTTTCGAGTTGTTTAGCGTCCCGGCAACCAGTACCCGCTGGCGGAACATCTCGCTGGCGAAA
Organism: Citrobacter telavivensis; assembly: GCA_009363175.1. Classification (NCBI taxonomy): domain Bacteria; kingdom Pseudomonadati; phylum Pseudomonadota; class Gammaproteobacteria; order Enterobacterales; family Enterobacteriaceae; genus Citrobacter; species Citrobacter telavivensis. The sequence continues at coordinate 5,238,576 of CP045205.1, read as the reverse complement.
CGGTAGCCCGTTTCATTGTCGACAAACTCGATTGCCATCAGCATCCCTTTCCCGCGCGCGTCCTGCACCAGATCGGGGTACTCCCGCGCCAGTTGGCGGAAACCGTCCAGCAGGATATCGCCTTTCTGTTCCGCTTGTGCCGGCAGGTTTTGTTCCAGCAGGACATTGATGGTCGCCAGCGCGGCCGCACAGGCCAGCGGGTTACCGCCAAAGGTCGTGGTGTGCAGGAACGGGTTATCGAACAGTACTGAAAAAACCTCTTCGGTGGCGATCGTTGCGCCAATCGGCATCACGCCGCCTCCCAGCGCTTTTGCGAGGCAGAGAATGTCAGGCTGCACGTTCTCATGTTCACAGGCAAACATCTTGCCGGTTCGCCCCATGCCGGTCTGGACCTCATCGAGGATCATCAGCGCGCCAAACTCATCGCAGAGTTTACGCACGGCGGTGAGATAACCCTGTGGTGGCAGGATCACGCCGCCTTCACCCTGGATAGGTTCCAGAATCACCGCCGCCACATCATCTCCGGTTTTTTGGCACTCGCTGAGCGCGGTACGCATAGCCTCAATATTACCGAACGGCACATGACGGAAACCCGGTAATAGCGGCATAAACGGCTTGCGGAAAGTGGATTTGGCGGTGGCGGACAGCGCGCCCAGCGACTTACCGTGGAACGCGCCGCTGGTGGCGATGAAGGTAAATTTGCCGCGTGGTGACTGGTAGGCCTTCGCCAGTTTCAGCGCCGCTTCGACCGATTCCGTGCCACTGTTGCAAAAGAAGCTGTATTTCAGTTTTCCGGGTGCCAGGGCAGCAAGGGTTTTTGCCAGCATGGCCCGTAGCGGGTCAAGCAGCTCCTGACTATGCAGAGGTTGTTTCGCGAGTTGATTCTGTACGGCGGAAACCACAACTGGATTACGGTGCCCCACGTTGAAAATTCCAAAACCTCCCAGGCAGTCGACAAACTCCTGTCCCTGGGTGTCGACAAGCGTATTCAGACCTCCCGCTTGCCACTCTACGGCTCCGTAATCCCCGCCGGCGGTAACAGATTTGCGATACTCTAAAAATCCCGGATTGACATGCTCTTTGAAGTAATCAATCACCTCTCGGTTAAGTGCTTTCATCTCCTCATGATCAAGCGTTCGCTTCTCAATGAGATTCAGTGCGTGCGCGCTGCAGGCCAAAGCCGATGCGCTGGAAGGTAACCTGTTCAAAATATGCTCCCGGGGCTCGCGTATCACATGATACCGATTTAAGTATTGCAGGGATTGCGCCATCCCGGCGGCGCTGACGAAAATCGGGATAAACACCAGGGAGAAGAGTTGTTGTGCAACATTTAATCTTATTTGTTAACAGTTGCTGAGTTTTTGCGCAGAATGAAGACCGCACGAGAGTGGCTTCAGAAGGGGCAACTGCGCGGAAATAGTGCAAAAATTGTGCAGTAACAGTGCGTATCTCTCAGGGGGATTTTATAGTTTCAAACTGAAAGTATTTTAAATCAATCAATTAGAATTCATACAAATCGTGAGGTTTAATCGCAAATTGCGATCTAAATCAAATTTAACATCTAAAGATAAATCTGTTAGCGCCGAAATAACATCTGACAAAAAAGTTAACAGCCAGATAACTAGCACAGGACGCGACTATGTCTTCTCATCTCTACGTCACCCAGCAAAATACACCGCTGGATGACGATACGACCCTCATGTCGACTACCGATCTCCACAGTTACATCACTCACGCCAACGATACCTTCGTCAATATCAGCGGTTATTCGATCAATGAATTGTTGGCGCAACCTCATAACCTGGTGCGTCACCCGGATATGCCGAAAGCGGCCTTTGCCGACATGTGGTACACCCTGCAGCAGGGCGAGCCGTGGAGCGGCATCGTCAAGAACCGCCGTAAAAATGGCGATCATTACTGGGTAAGGGCGAACGCGGTACCGATGGTACGCGAGGGGAACGTGACGGGATACATGTCGATCCGTACCCGCGCGACGGACGCGGAGATCGCCGCCGTTGAGCCTTTATATCAGGCGCTCAATGAAGGCCGTTGTTCGCGCCGGATCCACAAGGGGTTGGTGGTGCGTAAAGGATGGCTCGGGAAACTGCCGGCAATGCCGGTGCGTTGGCGGGTTCGTTGCGTGATGGTGCTCATTTATGGCGTGCTGGCGGCGACGCTGCAACTGTCCGGTGCGTTATGGCCCGCACAACTGATGTGCGCGCTGGTGATGCTGCTGGGTACGGCTGCATTTGAGTGGCAGATTGTTCGCCCGATTGAGAATGTAGCGAAACAGGCGCTGAAGGTGGCGACCGGTGAGCGGAACAGCGTGGCGCATCTGAACCGCAGCGACGAACTGGGATTGATGCTACGCGCCGTCGGACAGCTTGGTCTGATGTGTCGCTGGCTAATCAACGATGTTTCAAGCCAGGTGTCGAGCGTCAGAAACGGCAGCGAAACGCTGGCGAAAGGTAATGACGATCTGAATAAGCACACCCGTCAGACGGTCGATAACGTGCAGCAGACGGTGACCACCATGAATCAAATGGCGGCGTCGGTTAAACAAAACTCAGAAACCGCGTCCGCAGCCGATAAGCTGTCGATTGCTGCCAGTAACGCGGCGACGCAGGGCGGCGAGGCGATGGACACCGTGATTAAAACCATGGATGACATCGCCAACAGCACGCAGCGCATCGGTACCATCACTACGCTTATCAACGACATCGCTTTCCAGACGAATATCCTTGCGCTAAACGCCGCGGTTGAAGCGGCCAGGGCGGGTGAGCAGGGGAAAGGGTTTGCCGTTGTGGCGGGTGAAGTACGCCATCTGGCCAGTCGCAGCGCCAGCGCGGCGAACGATATTCGCAAGCTGATCGATGCCAGTGCGGATAAAGTGCAGTCTGGCTCCCAGCAGGTCCATGCGGCGGGGCGCACGATGGATGATATTGTCTCTCAGGTTCAGAACGTCACCCAGTTGATTGCGCAGATTAGCCATTCCACACTGGAACAGTCAGATGGCTTGACCAGCCTGACGCGTGCGGTGGATGAACTTAACCACATTACACAAAAGAACGCCGAACTGGTTGAAGAGAGCGCCCAGGTGTCCGCCATGGTGAAACACCGCGCCAGCCGTCTGGAAGATGCCGTGACGGTGCTGCACTAATCCTTTCCTTTATCCTCATCAACGCTTGCCTGTAACGGCAAGCGTTATTGTAATAATAATGTTAACAGCATATTAAATATTACCACCTACGGGTTATTTCTCTATTTTATTAACCGCTTTCAGTTTCCCTCTTTTTGCTATTTAGACATTATAAAAAATCGTTTATATAACGATCGGTCTGCCTCTATTCATCGTTAAAAACTATTTACCAGCAATTATTGATAATAAAAAGCGATCAAATTCATAAAGTTAGTGAAATTGTTACCGATAAGGAATCTGTCTGAAGAAAACTATCTCCAGGGAGAATATATGTTTTTGCGTAACATGAAAATTCGCTCAAAATTATTTATCGCGTTTGGATTGTTTATTGTACTGATGATGGTGAGTTCGGGCCTTTCCTTATTTAGCCTGGACCGCGCCAACAGTGGTATGCAAAACATCATTACCAATGATTATCCCATCACGGTAAAAGCCAACAAGCTTGTCGATCATTTCCAGGATTTTGTCAGCACGCAGCAACTGATGCTGATGGACGAAGAGGGGCGGTGGGCCCAGACGTCACAGAAAAAACTCGACGCCATAAGCGAGCAAATCACGGTGCTGCTGGATGAACTGAACGCCGCGCCGTTGAATGCCGAATCGAAGAATGTCATCGCTGGGATCCGCGATGTGCGTGAGCAGTATCTCGCCTCCCGATTTCGCATTCTGCAGGAACTGCAAAACCATAACCGACAGGCGGCGATGCAGGAGATGATGACCACGACGGTTAATGTACAGCAGGACTATAAAGCTAAAGTTCAGGCATTGATCGCCATTGAAGACAGGCAGATGCTGCGCGCTGGCGCACAGGTGGAAAGCGACTTTAACACGAACCGGGCGCTGCTTAGCGCACTGGCGCTCATCGGCATTGCCGCGGGCTGTATCATGGGCTGGTATATCGTGCGTTCCATCACCCGGCCGTTGAATGAAGCGGTGCAGTTTGCCGAAGCGATTGCCGAGGGTGACCTGACCCGCAATATCATTACCACGCAGAAAGATGAGACCGGCGAACTGCTGCATGCGCTGATGGTAATGAAAACTCGTCTGCTGGAGATAGTCCAGGAGGTTCAGAACGGCTCAGAGAATATCTCCAGCGCGGCGGCGCAGATTGTCGCCGGAAACCAGGATCTGGCTGCGCGTACCGAAGAACAGGCGAGCTCTGTCGAGCAGACCGCAGCGTCGATGGAGCAGATCACTGCCACGGTCAAAAATACCGCCGAACATACCGGAGAAGCGACGAAACTCTCAGCGGGGGCGGCGACCGTCGTGAAGAACAATGGCGAGATGATGAATCAGGTGACGCAGAAAATGCGCGTGATTAATGAAACGACTAACCGGATGTCAGACATCATCAACCTGATTGACTCTATTGCCTTTCAGACTAATATTCTGGCGCTGAATGCGGCGGTTGAAGCTGCGCGAGCCGGTGAGCATGGCCGCGGATTTGCCGTGGTAGCGGGAGAGGTACGCCAACTGGCGCAGAAGAGCGCGTCTTCTGCCAGCGAGATTCGCCATCTGATTGAGGATTCCACCGGTCAGACCCAAGAAGGGATGCAACTGGTCGAGAAGGCTAATGCCCTGATTAACGGCATGGTAAACAACGTTGAAGAGATGGATGTGATCCTACGGGAGATCGGCCAGGCCAGTCGTGAGCAGACCGAGGGTATCTCGCAGATCAACAGCGCGATTGGCCTGATTGACGCCACCACGCAACAGAACTCCTGTCTGGTTGAGGAGTCCGTTGCGGCAGCGGCGTCACTGAACGAGCAGGCGTTACACTTAAAAGAGATGGTGAAAGTGTTCCGCGTTCGCGAAGGCGATGCCTTGCCTGCTTAATCAAGCTGAGTGATTTCCAGCGCCGCGCGGTCGATCACGCCAATGATCTTTTTAAGCTGTGCGTCGCTGATGTCACCCTGATTTACCCTCAGATCAAGCACCGCCTTGAAGTTTTCCAGCGCTCGCTTCATCTGCGGGTTCTTACGCAACTCAAAGCCGACATTGCGCGCATTAACGCGTTCCTGGATGTGACCGAGATGTTCACGATTCTCTTCCAGCCACTGTGCGCCGGTGTCGGTGAGGGTGATTTTTTTACGTCCACCCTCCTCTTCGCTTATCGTAATAAAGGCCTGATCCTGGAGGAAATCCAGCGTTGGATAGATCACGCCAGGACTCGGCGTATAGTTGCCCTGCGTCAGATTTTCGATGGCTTTGATCAACTCATAGCCGTGACTGGCCTCGCGGGAAAGAATGTCCAGAATCACCAGACGCAGCTCCCCATGACCAAAAAAGCGCTGACGCCGTCCACCTCCACCGCCTCTACCGTGACGATGTTCGCAACCGTCGTGATGATGCCCTTCGCCTTTACAGCAACCTTCATGATGATGTCGCATGATAATCTCCTGATGTTGTTTAGATATATCTAATTTATATCTAAAGAATAAATTATGACAAGTTCAATGTTGATATTTTTATTAATTGTATGAATTTTAACGATAAATATTATTAGGTGTAATCTTCCAGAAACTATCAAAAAATGACTTGCAATCCTGGTGATTAACAATCATTATCATTTGAAAATTTATTTCGATATATCTGATTATTACACTAAGGCCAAAAGATGATGGATAAAACTTCATGTTACCCTCAGCGTGTGCGCAATGAACTGCGCTTTCGCGAACTTACCGTTTTGCGCGTAGAACGTATTGGCACGGGTTTTCAGCGTATTGTCCTCGGCGGCGATGCACTGGAAGGTTTTAGCTCGCGCGGTTTTGACGATCACAGCAAGGTGTTTTTCCCGCAACCCGGCAGCCATTTTGTTCCGCCAACCGTGACGGAAGAGGGCATTGTCTGGGGAGAGGGCGTACGTCCAGTTTCTCGCGACTATACGCCGCTGTACGATGAAGCCCGTCATGAACTGGCGCTGGATTTCTTTATCCACGACGGCGGCGTGGCAAGTTCCTGGGCGTTACAGGCGCGCGCAGGCGATACGTTAACGATCGGTGGGCCACGTGGTTCGCTGGTGGTGCCGGAAGATTACGCATATCAGGTTTATGTTTGCGATGAGTCAGGCATGCCGGCGCTGCGTCGTCGTCTTGAGGCGCTGAGTCGCTTACCGGTAAAACCGACGGTGACCGCGCTGGTGAGCGTCGCCGATCCGGCATATCAGGATTATCTCGCGCATCTGGACGGGTTTGCCATTGAATGGCTGGGACACGATGAGCAGGCGGTTGCCGCACGACTGGCGCAGATTGAGGTGCCGGAAGAAGATTACTTCATCTGGATCACCGGGGAAGGGAAAGTGGTGAAAAAACTCAGCCAGCGCTTTGAGCAGGAACCGTTTGATCAGCAGTTAGTCCGAGCAGCGGCTTACTGGCACAACAAGTAAAGTGAGCGCCGTCGGGACAATGAAATTTAATGATTTCTTTGACGCTGAAATCGGTTTAAGGTCATAGGGTAGTCTTGTGTTTTACATGGTAAATTTTAAGGATAAAAGTATGCCTGCAGTCATTGATAAAGCATTAGATTTCATTAACGGTATGAACACTTCGGCCTCTTCACCTGAACCTATGGATGAAAGCACGGCGAAAGGAATTTTGAAGTATCTGAAAGAACTGGGATTCCCGGCTAGCGCAGCAGACGTCACGGCCCGGGGGGAACAGGAGGGGTGGAACCCCGGTTTTACGCAGAAATTAGCCGGATGGGCTGAAAAGTTTGAGTCCGGAGAGCGGGTATTGATTAAAAACCCTGAGTATTTTTCACTGTATATGCGTGAGCAGCTTCAGGAACTGGTCGAAGTTGAGCGCGCGTGAAGTCAACAACCTGTCTTGATGCTCTTGCCTGTAGGGGAAGAGCATCCCTTTCTCTTACTTCCGCGCTGTTGTAACTCATTGAATTTGGTGGCCCCTGCTGGACTTGAACCAGCGACCAAGCGATTATGAGTCATAAAATCGGCATGCTTCTAATCGTTCGCTATTGACGCTTATTGTATTTTTAATTGTCTATAATCAATCAGTTATGATGTTGTTTTTGTTTCTGATTGGTTGTCTCGTCTCCTCATTGTACTATCGTTACCTGACCCATTACCTGACCCAAAATGGGCATCGGGTCAGGTAACGCTTATCCTTAGAAAGGTAACCTCATGGCCGCTAATCTTACTGAGACTGCTATACGCGGATTGAAGACAAAAAGCACGTCGTACTACGTGTGGAGCAACAGTGCTCAGCGTGGTACCGGCAGGCTTGGCGTTAAGGTTCAGCCTTCAGGCAGCAAAGTTTTTTATTTCCGTTACTACGTTGAGAAAGGAAAGAAAGAGAGATTCATTCAGTTAGGTATCTGGCCTGAGATGAAATTGGTGACCGCCAATGAGCTGGCGAAAAAGTACGGGGCCTGGCTTGTTGAAGGAAAAGAACCTCAGCAAGAGCTTGAGCAACAACGCCTGGCTGAGCAGCACATCATGCAGCTTCACCGTTCTCAGGGATCGTTTAAAGAGCTGGTACATGGTTACGTTAACAAGATGAAGCTCGACAATAAGCGGACTTGGGCCGATGTACTGAAGCGACTTGAAAAAGAGTGCTATTCAGTCATTCCTCGAGAGACCAAAGCGAAGGATGTCACGCCCTTACAGATCAAAACGATCTTGTCTGGCATTATCCAGCGAGATGCGGTGGTCCATGCAAACCGAATTCGTTCCTACCTGATGGCGGCATTTAACTACGGTCTTAAAGCCGACAACGATCCGATGAATAGCAGCGTGGGGATTACGTTTGGGCTTGAGGTTAACCCGGTATCGGCCATACCAAAGCAATCCTCGGCGGAGAAAGTTGGTGACACATGGTTAACGCTGGAAGAGCTACGTATTGTCATGGAGCAGTTCGACCAGGCAACTAACGTTGGGCCGTTGATGCAGCACCTTATCCGCTTCTGCGTTTATGCTGGCGGGCAGCGACCGTTTGAAATGATTGCCAGCCAATGGAGCGCGATTGACTGGCAGCAAAAGACGTTACTGGTCATAGCCGATGTATCGAAAAACAAACGGGAGCACCTGATCCCATTGACTGAATCGGCATTAAGTGAATTAGCCTCAGTGAAAGAACTGACTAAGGAAAGTAACAGCCCCTATATCTTCCCGCTCTCGACCAACGGCGAACGACCGGTACGTACCGATAGCCTGGCCCGTTCCATCATGTATTTCCGGGCTTTTAATCCTAAGTTTAAAGTTTTCACAGCGCGAGATTTACGTCGCACATGTAAAACGCTGATGGGGGAGGCGGGGATCAGCAAAGAGATCCGCGACCGTATCCAGAATCACGCTTTGAATGACGTCAGCTCGAAACACTATGATCGTTATGATTACTTGCCTGAAAAGCGCAGGGCGCTTGAGATCTGGGAAGATAGGGTCAACAACTATCAGCGACAGCAGGAAAACAATGATCCTACCCACGTAATATGGACACAGGCCTAAGCGAGGTTCTGGTTTTCAAATTGTTCCGGACTGAGGCCGCCACACCAACTGTGCCGCCGCCACCGATTGTAATCACATTCGATATAATTAAATACCGTTGCCCGCATTATTTCCCGGCTGATAAAGTGTTCTCCATGGATACATTCCACTTTCAGCGAATGAAAGAAGCTTTCCACGCAGGCATTATCGTAGCAGCAACCTTTTGCGCTCATACTTCCACGCAGATTATGCCGCTTCAGTTGCGCCTGATAATCTGCTGAACAGTACTGGCCTCCACGGTCAGTGTGAACGATAACGTTCCGGGGCCTCTTACGCCGCCACAGCGCCATCTGCAGGGCATCGCAGGCCAGTTGCGCCGTCATGCGTGGCGACATTGACCAGCCAATAACGGCACGTGACCACAGGTCAATGACCACTGCCAGATACAGCCAGCCTTCATCTGTACGTAAGTACGTGATGTCTCCTGCCCACTTCTGGTTCGGGCCACTGGCGTAAAAATCCTGCTCCAACAGATTTTCTGACACAGGCAGGCCGTGTGCGCGGTAGCTGACCGGGCTGAACTTCCGGGAGGCCTTTGCCCTCAGTCCCTGACGGCGCAGGCTTGCCGCCACGGTTTTTACGTTAAAGGGGTAACCCTGAGCACGCAGTTCATCCGTCAGGCGTGGGGCACCGTAACGCTGTTTTGACCGGGTAAAAGCCGCGAGGACAACGCTGTCGCAGTGTTGGCGGAACTGCTGACGCGTGCTTATCCTTGTCCGCCGCTGACACCACGTATACCAGCCGCTGCGGGCCACCCGGAGCACGCGGCACATTGCTTTGATGCTGAACTCAGCCTGATGTTTTTCAATAAAGACATACTTCATTTCAGGCGCTTCGCGAAGTATGTCGCGGCCTTTTGGAGGATAGCCAGCTCTTCATCCCGTTCTGCCAGCTGGCGTTTGAGACGTGCAATCTCGGTAGACATCTCCAGTTCACGTTCAGAAGACGTCTGCTGATTTTGCTGTTTACTGCGCCAGTTGTAGAGCTGTGATTCATACAGGCTGAGTTCACGGGCTGCGGCAGTAACACCGATGCGTTCAGCAAGCTTCAGGGCTTCACTGCGAAATTCAGGCGAATGCTGTTTACGGGGTTTTTTACTGGTTGATACTGTTTTTGTCATGTGAGTCACCTCTGACTGAGAGTTTACTCACTTAGCCGCGTGTCCACTATTGCTGGGTAAGATCACAACGTGGTAAGTCTCTTCAAAAGAACATAGTAAGTTATACTCCCGAGTAGTGAAATATAAGATGGATCACTTTTTAGGGGCGATTGCTGTGTCAGGCGACACTTAATTTGTTATTATCGACAAATGATAAGTGTCTGCCTGATGGGAGAGAGGGATGAATTCTAATTTTTTTTCGTTGTCAAAAATAACTGATCAGCATATCGTTCAGAAAATACTGGATGCATGGTTTTCTAAACGTATACAACTTTTTTTGTATTTTGGCGGAAATGGCAAAAAATGTAGATTGTCACGCTGTATTTCGCCTTCGCTACATATAGGCGGAGAGCAGCTTATTAGTAATGGGGATGAATTTTACCTGTCAGAAGACAGTAAGGCACATTCAATTTTAAAATTCATCCCTGACCTGCCGCTAAAATCGCACTTGAAGATAACTAAAGGTTTTAAAATATCAAGATCAATTCAAGGTGAGTATTTCAACTATGAATACGCAGGGACTGCATTGGGATATTGGGTTGTTGTCCCGACTAAACTAGCAGCCTTTAATAATGGTAATTATATTCTCACTGATAAAGAGTCATTTAGTCTTAAGGCTGATTCATCTGGTGCGGTATATGTCTATAGTGTTTACGATGAGGACTATTTGATTTTTGACGGTGATAACGGCATCAATAATGATGATCTCTATATCGATGTTAATGTGCTAAAGTCCGTCTTTCCTTCATTCAACCCTGATGATAAATTTAATGGCGTAACAGTTGAGAAAAAATCAAAAGAGGCTGTTTTTGAAACTAAAAAAGAGAATTTTGCTGTTTGTTTGCTTATGCATGAAACTGTCGTGAGGAACAATGGCGTTCCTGTTGTCAGTAAATTTAAAGTTGATTATGATGAAATGTGGAAAGCAAATATATCAGAAAGTACACTTCTTGAATGGTTTGAAAAACCAGCTGCATTTACAGATAGAAGGCAAAGAATTAAGGGCGAAAAAATAAAAGGTCTATATTTGTTTATGACTATGTTCAGTCAAAAATATGGAAGTGGCTCCAAAAGTAAAACCGCTATAATTGCAGATGAACTCAACAAATTGGCGGCCTCGGACGATTTTCAGTTCCCGGTCGCATTCACTACAAGTGATGTCAGAAAGTGGCTTAAGAAACCCAAAAACTAAGCGCTTACTAAGCGCATCTCCAAAAGTGCATCACTTTCCAAATCTCCCGTCCTGAAACATGATTGTCTCCATCGAAACCACAGGAGGCAATCATGCACAATTCTTTTACTCAACCTACCCCCGAGCAGCGTTTACAGGCTTTACAGAACTATGGCGAGAGGTCAGATCGTCTGGTTCGTGAACGTGAACGCCAGCGTATCACATCAGTATCACGATCTACAGCATGGAAACTTGAACGAGCAGGCCGCTTCCCTTTACGTAAGTCGATTGGGCCAAAATCTTGTGCCTGGCTGCTGAGTGATCTTCTTTGCTGGATCAGCATTCGTTAATCAAAAAGTCGTGTTTTCGGTTCGTTTTATCTTTAATGAACACGGTTTCATCTTGCTATTTCCGCTACTAATAGCGGAATAGCCGCTAAGGTGAAATAAATTTATCCTTAATCTATACAGAGGTTTTCATGCTTATTAGTCGTCCGTTCCCTGTACAAGTACTGCCATTGATTATCAGAAATGCGGTTTATGAGGTAACTCAAAATACACAGGCACCATTAGCGCTAGTTGCCGCATCTGCCCTTGGTGCTATTTCCCTTGCCAGTCAAAACGGGATTGATGTTTGCCGGTTTAATCATTTGCGTAGTCCCGTATCTTTATTTTTGCTGACACTGGCTGATTCTGGAGAAAGGAAAAGCAGTGTGGATAAAGCATTAATGAAGCCGCTGTACGATTTGGAGGAACAAAAGTTTATACAATACATGAGGGATTATGAAACCTGGGAAAATAACATGCAAGTGTTTAATACCCAACAAAAGGCGTTAACATCAAAGCTGAAATCGGAGATCAGGCGAAATAAAGATTCTTCCGCGACTGAAGCACAATTAAAAGCTCTTATGGAAAACCGCCCGGAAGAGCCAGTAAGGTACAAGTTGATGTTTAATGATGCCACTCCGGCGGCGATTAAACAGTTTCTCTGTGGTCAATGGCGGGCTATTGGCATAACTTCCGATGAAGCAGGCACCATATTTAAAGGTCATACACTAAATGATCTGCCTTTCATCAACAAAATGTGGGATGGCTCAACATTTTCAGTGGAAAGGAAATGTAGCCCGGAACAATTTATTAAGGATGCCAGAGTTACTCTGTCTGCAATGCTACAACCTGTTATTTTTAGAGCATATCAGGAGTCTAATGGAGAGATGGCTAAAGGGATAGGTTTTTTTGCCCGCGCCTTGCTCTGTCAGCCAGACTCAACCCAGGGTTACAGGAAAATTACCAGCCCAGTGACTTCAACCGAACATTTGCCAGTATTCCACCAACGATTGATGGAGATCATCACTGAAAATATGATACGACATGATGAAAATAAACGGGAATGCCTCTTTTTTTGTCCTGAGGCGGAACAACGAATGATTGAGTTTTATAATAAAGTTGAATCTGAGATGGGGATGCTTGGTTTTCTTTCTGACTTCAAAGACTATGCTTCTAAGGTCACAGAGAATATGGCGAGAGTAGCTGCTTTACTGCACTACTTCGAGGGGAGTGGCGGAGATATTTCACTCATTGCTGTTGAAGCAGCCATACAGATAATTTCATGGTACGTGGACGAGTATGTAAGGCTTTTCTCAAAACAGCAAGAATCGACACTTGTAGGCTCAGAGGCTCACGATCTTTACTGTTGGATAAAAGAATATTGCGTGAGAAATACGATCCCTTATCTCAGAAAAAACACGATATTGCAGTATGGCCCCAATCGGTTCAGAAACAAAGCGACAGTGAGCGAATTACTAAGCACTCTTTACTCACAGCGTAAGATAATGGCTGCGAAGCGAGGTAAAACTATATTTATCCAGCCTGTGGAGACCACTGATTTGGTTTGATTCCATCAGAAATATTATTTTTTCTCGAAGCTAATTGCAGAGTGACTTTTAAACAGCCATCACAGGCTGGGGCTACCTTCGTCTCAGATTTAGATGTTGGATAGGTATTATAATGGCGTTGTATACCCTTACTACCTGTATTAGCCAGTATTAATCAGTAAGAGTAGTAATCAGATCAGTATGTCCGTACTAAAATCTGATACCAGTATATACCGACAACAGTGACCATGAATAGCCCTACCTGTATGGCATCCCTATACGGTCTGCTATAGACCGTAGGACCAACTACAGGTATATATTATGAAAACATATCAAGGTACTCATGGAGTACATATCCTCGAATATCAGAGTAAGATTAATAAATTATTATGTTATTTGACTAACCGGTATCCTAGGTTAATTGCTGTACGTGTCGATCTCCACTATCCGAAGATAGTTGATGACGGTGACAATATTTGTTGCTTCCCTAACCTGGAACCTGGGGTGATATCCCGGATGCGTGAATCCCTCAGAGCTAAGCTGGAGGCTGACCGTACCCGTAAGGTGCGTGAGGATAAACGCATCTACCGTTGCCCTTTATTTATTATATGGGCGAAAGAGTATTCTGAATCAGGTAAATGCCACTATCACATTTGCCTGTTGTTCAACAAAGACGCTTACTACCACCTCGGGGATTACGATCAGGACGATAACCTTAGAGGGATGATCACAGGAGCCTGGTACAGCGCCCTGAGACTGGAGAGAGACGATCACCCTGGTCTGGTCCATTTTCCTGAAAACTGTAAGTATGTGCTAGACACCAATAGTACTGACTTCCAGCAGAACTACCAGGCGCTGTTAACCCGACTGGACTACCTGACCAAAGTTGAAAGCAAAGTGTTTGGTGAAGGAGACCGTAACTTCGGCTGTAGCCAAATCGAACTGTAAGTCGGTAATGGCCTTCTCAGTGAGAAGGCCTTATTTGTATTGTTTCAAAAAATTACTAAAATGCAGTTTCGTTACGCAATTTTCTATAGATTACTGATAGTCATCAGCAAGTCCGCTACTAAATAACGTTTCTGCATTTTCAGCGGTAGCAACAGCATCCTGCACATCCTGCCGTTTCAAATCTAACACTCGTAATTTACCCTTTACTTCGGCGACAGATTCGATTCGCCTGTAAGCATCAGAATGATGTTCGGCATATAGCGCAAGTCCTTTCAGTTTGGGCAAAGCATCAGCCAGATGTAGGCTATGTGGATCTACCAGGTCCACAACCATTTTGCCATCCTGTTCGGCAAAGAACAGGAAATCGGGACGAACAATCTTGTACTGTTCAGCTTCAACATAAGCGATTCCCAGTGACGACTGCCCTGTGTACTGTGGATTACGATACCAGAAAGCAAATCCTTCACGTTTGGTTTCGATCTCAAAAACCTTGGTTTCCCAATGGTTCAACAGAGCCGGATAGATCCCGTTTTCGTCACACAACAAATGGTGTTTCCAGACTGGAAGGTCAGCTTCCTTTTCACCTTCACGCACCCTGGTCATTTCAAACTTGTTCGCCGGCCTGACCAGATCCACATCCTGCGGTTCGGTACTCATTTCGACGATTTGACGATAGGCCTCTTTACGCTCATCTTTCAACGACTTGATTTGCGGTGTGTACTCGGCCAGCCACGCCTTCGCCAGTCTATCGGCCTCGCCATCGAAGTAATCCTGCACCTCCATCACCAGCCCCATGCCAGCAACGGTAACACGAGCCTCCATGATTGCTTCCAGATATTCCTCTGCATCCTCTTCTCGATCCGCAACCTTACCGGCCAGATATTCGACATAGGTACGTGAAACATCCGGGCTGAAAATTCGGGCTGCACGCCGGTAGGCGTCATCAATCACCGTTACGTCCGCCTCCTCCCAGAATTCGTTGAAGGTCATTGCTTTGTTCTTGAGGCTGGCAACCACAGCCTTACCATCTACGACGAGCACTGCATTGCGTTTGTTTTTGATTTTCTCGGCATTTTCTATCTGGAACTTGTCCAGAACAGCGTGCAAAGCAGCATGGGATTTCCTGACTGCCCCATCAAGAATGCCGTCATCAACCAGTTCCTGTGCCAGCGCGGTCAGACGTCTGGCGGGTCTGGCTCCTTTCTGTGGTCGGGTTTGAGAAGGTAGCGCTTCAAATGCTTCCCATACTTCAGCTGAAGCAGCCGGGTTAGGTTTCATCTCCACAGGGTTAACCAGGATGCGTCCGCTTGGAGGAGAGGTATCATCGCCCTTAAACAAGGTATTGACGACATCTCTCACGGTATTGGTATTAAACTTGGGCAACAGGCATTCTACAGAGTTTAAACGCTCATTACCCGGAATACGTCTCGCCAATGGAGTACGCACCATACGCCCCAACAATTGCGTAATATGCGTCCTGTGGCTGGCTGCGCGGAAGGAAACCATCACTTCGGCACGTGGGCAATCCCAGCCAGTGCTGATGGCATCTTTAGCAATCAGTACTCGCATCCAGGTTGATTCCTGCACCCGCTGCGGTTCAATATAAGGCACCTGATGTTGGCCGAAACGTTGTGTGGTGTGTTCACCGAAGAC
Organism: Citrobacter telavivensis; assembly: GCA_009363175.1. NCBI lineage: Bacteria > Pseudomonadati > Pseudomonadota > Gammaproteobacteria > Enterobacterales > Enterobacteriaceae > Citrobacter > Citrobacter telavivensis. The sequence continues at coordinate 5,223,073 of CP045205.1, read as the reverse complement.
ATGAGCAACACTGTCAATGGACAATTCAGGATAACGGGAGAATAACGTATCCAGCCAACGCCCCACCTCATTCGGGTCAGGCGTATTAGGTACCTGGAATACCATTAGCGGCACTACTTCGCGCACGGTTTCCTGCTGTCTTGCGTACTCTGCCCAGGCATCGGTCGCTTCCCTGAGTTTGTCGGCAGCACGGCGTACCCACACGGTATCGAAGTCACCAGCTTCATCAGGCACACCCAGAATGATATCGTCCTTGATAAGTCCAGATTCCTGCACTTTAGCGGGGTCAACCACCACATTCGGCAGTTTGACATGATGACCAGCATTGGCAATGGCTTTGTCGAAACGTTCAACTGTGGCGGAAATACCCCACACTACTGGAATACCCTTCACTCCAGCCGAACCATTGATAAGCCGTTGTACAATAGTACTCTTAGCAGCTTCACTGGAAGCCGTTGACGAGCCCATCCCTCTGTGCGCTTCATCCAGCACTAAGTAAAGGGTCAGATCCGGGTCTTCGATGGTGTTCTGGATGGTATCCCACAGCGTATAAGCCTGTGCATCAGGGGCTGCTTCGAAAAGGCCGCCTTTATCATCGAACCCGCGCACCAGGAGGCTTTTTTTGCCAAACTTCTGCGTGTTAAGGAAATAGATTTTTCCAGCCTGAAACTTACGCCGACTGAAGGGATGTTCAACTACCACCATATCGTTGTAGTTGATACGGTCACTCGCCTCCATCAGGCGAAAACGGGTTTGCTCATTCAGTGCTGGATCATCACTGAACCAGATCACCACCGCGCCGGGATCTGCATCGAAATTAAATTCGTCGTCACCATGAAACAATGCTTCAAATGCAGCAGCAGCCATGACGGTCTTACCCGCACCGGTTACAGCCGTTAAAGAGAAGGCGCTTTTGTCGCTCTCGTTGTGCCAGTAACGTCGAGCCTTCCTGAGATTCGCCAGAGCATCATGTACCGCATCGCGCTGATAGTCCTTGAGAGTAAATTTCATTCTGTCCATTCCCCACTGGTGAAGCTGAAATTGGTCAGGTACGACTCGTATAACCGCACTGGTTCAACATCTTTTGGCAAACGTTTTGTTACAGACTGGAAGTGACGGTCATCATCAGTAACGATGAAAGCCACGCACACGCCACTGGAGGTATCAATGGCTTCAATGAATGGGGTTGCTTGGTCTACATCTAGCAGTAGACCGTACGCATCGGTCACTTCCCATCCTTTAGTAGGTATTTTGGGTAAGCGGATTAAATGGTTGATCTTACCTTTGCATGAGAGTGAGACAGACCGGCATCTCATCGGATTATCTGGTTGATGCTTCACCTACTGCTGGTGCATGTTTCCTTCGCTAATTCCAGCAAGAACCCCACACGCCTCAACTTCCCGGTCATCGTTGCAACTCGCTCTCAGTGAAACGAGTTGTTTCTCAAGCGCTTGCAGAGCGGTTATCTGCGACCGCACATGAGAGATGTGATCATCGAGCAAGGCGTTGACGGCGGTACAAGGCTGATGAGGGTCGTCCTGATAGCTCTGTAGTTCGTGAATCTCAGCCAGTGACAGGCCCAGGATTCTGCAGCGACGGATGAAGGCCAGCCCCTCACCATGCTTCTCGGTATAGACACGGTAACCGTTGTCCTGCCGATCAGGCGGCGGCAACAAGCCCTGCTGTTCATAGAAGCGGATCGTCTGTGTTTCGACCCCTACCAACTGCGCCAACTGACCAATGCGCATCAGCCTCCTCCCCAACGGATTCTTTACTCTATTGACCTTATAGTAGCTTTATAGTTTTAAATGGTACCACAACATTGTTCAAGTGGAGTCGTATCATGAGCAAATCCTGTGGTGGCGCCTGTGGCGGTGATGCAACGTCCGCAGCGGATACCGATATACAGGCCTCCTCCGAGGCGCCAGGGAGATGGGTCAGTGTTTATGCCGTGCCGAAGATGGACTGTCCATCAGAAGAACGAATGATTCGCCTAGCCCTGAACGGCTTTGAGGAGATTCGGGCGCTGTCCTTCGACTTGTCGAACCGCCGGCTGAAGGTCGTGCATGACGGCGAGGTCGAGCCCGTCACCTCGAAACTGAAGACCTTGGGGCTAGGCGCCTCGCTTCAGGAAACCGTCGCTGCAAATCCGGAGACCATCAAGGCCGCCGAGTTTTCGGCAGCTTCTGCTAAGCAAGAATCCGGGACCCTGCGCTGGTTGCTCGGCATCAATGCACTTCTGTTAGTGGTGGAAATGACTGCCGGTCTGATCGCCCGGTCCACCGGCCTGATTGGAGAATCCCTGGACAATTTTGCCGATGCGGCGGTGTACGGGCTTGCCCTTTATGCGGTTGGACATAGCGTGAAAATGCAGGTACGTGCCGCGCATCTTGCTGGTGTACTGCAACTGATCTTGGCTGTGGGCGTGCTCGTAGAGGTGGTGAGACGCTTTGTATTCGGTAGTGAGCCTGAATCGCTGGTGATGATGGCTATCGCATTCGTCGCATTGATTGCCAATACCAGTTGTCTGCTGCTCATATCCAAACATCGGGAAGGCGGGGCGCACATGAAGGCAAGCTGGATATTCTCGGCCAACGACGTGGTGATCAACCTGGGGGTCATCACCGCCGGCGCCCTGGTCGCGTGGACCGGTTCCAATTATCCGGATCTGATTATCGGCACCATCGCGGGGGGCATTGTACTTAACGGTGCCAGACGCATTTTGGCGTTGAAGGGTTAAATAATGCTCATTATTGGCAAAAAGCTCTCGCCGTATGCCCTATTGTCCATATCGGGCCTGCTGGCAGCGTCTGATCAGGCTGTAAAGTGGCTGGTGCAGCAATCAATGGCCTATGGCGAGTATGTTTCGGTGACCCCGTTCTTTAACTGGGTGCACCTATGGAACACCGGTGCCGCATTCAGTCTTTTTGCGAATGGTGGAGGCTGGCAGCGCTACTTTTTTATCGGAATCGCGGTAGTGGTCTCGATTTTTCTGATCAAGCTGATCCTTGAAAATCGTCATAAAGGAGAAGCCATCGCTTACAGTCTTATCCTCGGTGGCGCCATGGGCAACCTGATTGACCGGGTCTTTCGCGGCTATGTTGTGGATTCCTTTGATTTCTATTGGCGAGACTGGCATTGGCCGGCCTTCAACCTGGCTGATATTGCAATTGTCCTCGGTGCCTTACTTTTCGTTTCCAGCAGCTTGTTGGGTAAAAAAGCAAACACCAATGCCGAGTCGGATGGATCTGACTGACACCTACGCCTATACAACACCATGACCGAACTTCCCGACAACATCCTTCACCTGCCGCAATACCAAGTACTGGGCTGCAAATCAACCGACGACGAAATGCACTTCCAGGTGGACGTGCCCGATCCCATCGCCTGCGAGGAATGCGGCGTGCAGGGTGAGTTCGTACGGTTCGGCAAGCGTGACGTTCCCTATCGTGATCTGCCCATCCACGGCAAGCGGGTCACTCTCTGGGTGGTCCGCCGCCGATACACCTGCCGGGCCTGCAAGACAACATTCAGGCCCCAGCTACCGGAGATGGTGGACGGATTCCGTATGACACTGCGGCTGCATGAGTACGTGGAGAAGGAATCCTTCAACCACCCCTACACCTTTGTGGCGGCACAGACCGGCCTGGACGAGAAGACGGTGCGCGACATCTTCAACGCCCGCGCCGAGTTCCTGGGGCGCTGGCACCGCTTCGAGACGCCCCGCATCCTGGGCATTGACGAGCTATACCTGAACAAGCGCTACCGCTGCATTCTGACCAACATTGAGGAGCGAACCCTGCTCGACCTGCTGGCCACCCGCCGCCAGGACGTGGTGACCAACTACCTGATGAAGCTGAAAGACCGGCAGAAGGTCGAGATCGTCAGCATGGACATGTGGAACCCCTACCGGGCAGCGGTCAAGGCTGTGCTGCCCCAGGCCCGTATCGTGGTCGATAAGTCCCATGTGGTGCGCATGGCCAACGATGCCCTAGAGAGAGTGCGCAAGGGCCTCAGAAAGGAGCTGAAACCGTCCCAGAGCCGGACTCTCAAGGGAGACCGGAAAATCCTGCTGAAACGCGCTCACGAAGTCTCAGACCGGGAGCGCCTCATCATGGAGACCTGGACAGGCGCGTTCCCGCAACTGCTGGCCGCCTACGAGCACAAGGAGCGCTTCTACGGCATCTGGGACGCCACCACACGGCTCCAGGCAGAAGCCGCCCTGGACGAGTGGATAGCCACCATCCCGAAGGGCCAAAAGGAAGTCTGGAGCGATCTGGTCAGGGCAGTGGGAAACTGGCGCGAAGAGACCATGACCTACTTCGAGACGGACATGCCCGTCACCAACGCTTACACGGAGTCCATCAACCGACTGGCCAAGGACAAGAACCGTGAAGGGCGCGGTTACTCCTTCGAGGTGATGCGGGCACGAATGCTCTACACCACGAAGCACAAGAAGAAGGCACCGACTGCGAAGGTCTCTCCTTTCTACAAGAAAACCATCGGTTACGGACTGCCGGACTTCGCAGAGGAACTCAACTACGGAGTCGATCTATCAACCATCTGAGGGTGGTATCAGATTGATGGGGTGAAGGTGCCCCATCAACCATTAAATCCGTATACCCCGGTATTTTTTCAATACGTTCGCCGCGCGCACCCGCGCGTAGCCATAGCAACGGCGCAATGCGAACAAAGGCCAAGTTGTGGCTAACCGACTTCTCAGCTTCGTAGGTCAGAGTGAAAAACTCGGCATTTTCCTCAAAACCGTCAGACATTGGGAACTCGTCTGTAAACCTATAATTGCCCTTAATCGGTTGTTCATTCGGCGTTTTGCCTGTGATAGCAGCTTGTACACGTGGTTTGGTGATATAATCACAGATCCCCCACTTTTCCCAATCAGGATCTCCAGGCCTTAAGCCCTGTTCGCGCAATTTTTTCTGTTCGTCGGCAGCGACTTCGTTGTTAGTGACGGAGATGCACTGGCGACGACCACCACCTCCGCCGCGACCGTGGCGGCGTCCGCACCCTGTTCGTGGTGATGTTTCTGGTGACAGCCTGCGTGGCGATGCTCTTCACTTTTGCAGCAGCCTGCATGGTGCTCACTGTGGCGGCTTTCGTGGTGATGTCCTTCACCCTTGCAGCAGCCTTCGTGTTGGTGCTCTGTATGTTTACAGCAACCTTCATGATGGTTTTGCATCATCGTCTCCTGATGTTATTTAGATATATCTAATTCATATCTAAAGTTTATCGACTTGCAAGTCTATAAAATAATTTTTGTTTAATTTGATGATTATTAATGGTTTTTATGGGTTGCTGATAGCTGTTTAATCTCAAGCTGACTATATCAAAAAAGTGCTTGCAATCTTTTTGATTAGCAATCATTATCATTTAAAAATAAATTTAGATATATCGTATTATCTTCACGAAGGCGAAAAAATGACAAAAAACACCTCACGCTACCCACAGCGCGTGCGTAACGAACTACGTTTTCGCGAATTAACCGTGCTGCGCGTTGAGCGTATCGGCCAGGCGTTCCAGCGGATCGTGCTGGGGGGCGAGGCGCTGGATGGCTTTGTTTCACAAGGTTTTGACGACCACACCAAACTGTTTTTCCCGCAGGCGGGCAGCGTATTTACGCCGCCGGAAGTGACCGACGAAGGCATTAACTGGGGCGAGGGCGTGCGCCCGGCTCGCTGGTGGTGCCGGAAGATTACGCCTGGCAGCTTTATGTCTGTGACGAGTCGGGCATGCCGGCGCTGCGCCGTCGCCTGCTGGGATTACGTCAGCTGCCGGTGACGCCGCAGGTGACGGCCATCGTCACCGTCGCGGATGCTTCGTATAAAGATTATCTGGCGGATCTCGACGGCTTTAATATCGAATGGGTGGTAGGCCACAACCCGGCGTTCGTCGCCGAGCGGCTGGCTCAGGTCAAGGTGCCGTCAGAAGATTATTTTATCTGGCTGACCGGAGAAGGCGGCGTGGTGAAATCGCTGCTGGCGCGCTTTGAGGAGCCGAGTATCGATCAGCAACTGGTGCGTTCGCAGGCGTACTGGCATAGCAAATAATCGGCAGTGTGGTAAACCCGGATGGCGGCGCGTTGCGCCTTCTCCGGGCTACCTTTCAATGGTGTTATGTCGCCCCGGTAAGCGCAGCGCCACCGGGTGAGGCTTAGCGTTCCGCCAGCGCCTTAAACACCATCGCCACCGCGTGGGCGCCGGGGTCCATATTGCCGAGCAGGCTCTCGCTATTGAGATAGGAGGCGCGTCCGGCGCCGGCTTTGCTCGACTGGCAGGTGCGATCCGCGCCGGCCTGCGCCGCGGCGAAAGCGGCCTGCAGATTATCCGGTTCGGCCAGCAGCGCCGCCAGCGCCGGCTGTAGAGCGTCAATCATCGTCCGGTCGCCCTCATCGGCGCCGCCGTAAAATTTCATCTGCCCCAGACCGGCGTTCAGCGCTTCCGCCATGCTGGCGCCTTGCTCCAGCTTCTGCCCGGCGGCGGTGAAGAAAATCGACATCAATACGCCGCTGGAGCCGCCCATCACCACCGTCAGGCGTTCGCCAATTAGCGCGAACAGCGTGGGTAAATCATTGAGCGGCAGTTGCTGGCGTTGCAATAGAGCGGCAATCGCACGCGCGCCAGCGGCGAAAGTGGAGCCGGTATCGCCGTCGCCCACTTTGGCGTCAAGCGCGTTGAGATGGGTTTCGAGGCCGGAGAGGGTGCTGGTCACCTGCGCCACGTAATCGCCCACCTGCGGGTTGGCCGATGGCGTAAAGGCGACGCGTGCGCTGGCGAGCGCGGACGGCATGATATTAACAGCCCGCGGCTGCACCGGCTTCTGCCAACTGGCGGTTTCGACATCCGACAGCAGCGCCTTTTCAATGCTCTCTTCCAGCACGATAGTGGTCAGCGAGAAGCCTTTCATATCCAGCGCCGTTACCAGCGAAGCCGGGCCAATCAACCAGTCAACGCGCGCATGGAGTGGGGTGTTGGCCAGCTCGCGGGTCAGAATCGCCATCTCGGCCACCGACACGCCGCCGAGATTATTGAGCATCACCGCCAGGCGGCCGGTTTCAGGTAGGGCGGCGGTCAGCTTCTCTACCATAATCTGCATGATTTCCGCGCTGTTATGGGTCGCGATCGTCGAGGCTCCCGGTTCGCCGTGGATGCCCATCCCCAGCTCGGCGTGGCCGGGCTGATGGCGCGGCGCGCTTTCCGCTTCCTGCGGCAGATGACAGCTGGAAAGCGCAACACCCAGGCTGAAGGTGTTGTTGGCTGCGTACTGCGCTTCACGCAGGACGGTGGCGAGGTTGAAGCCGCGCTCGGCGAAATAGCCCGCCACCTTATGCACAAGAATAGTCCCGGCGATACCGCGCGGCTGTTTGTTATCCGGCAGCGAAATATCGTCGCCGACGATCAGCATCTCTACGTTATAGCCAAGACGGCGTGCTTTCTCCGCCGCGAGGCCGAAGTTAAGCCGATCGCCGGTGTAGTTTTTAACGATCAGCAGACAGCCCGCCTCGCCGGTCACCGCCTGAATCGCGGTGAGTACCGCATCGACGCTCGGCGAGGCGAACAGATCGCCGCAGACCGCGGCGGTCAGCATGCCTTTACCAATAAAGCCGACGTGCGCCGGTTCATGGCCGGAGCCGCCGCCGGAAATCACCGCCACGTTGTTTTTATTCAGATCGCGGCGTACCACTACACGGATCGCCGGGTCGCTCTCCAGGCGGGCGAGGTTGTTCCACGGGCTGGCAATAATGGTTCCCTCGATCACGTCGTTAACGAGGCTGGCGCGCTGGTTAAAAAAGAATTGAGACATAGTGGTTCCTGATCAGTAAGCGAAAACTCACCCTCCGGAGGCGGGCCCCCGGAGTGGTAACGGTCAAAGTGGATTTAGCGACGAATAAGACGTTGCAGACGCATATCGAGCGTGATGGCTTCGCCAGGCTGAATATCATTCAGCGCTTCGCCCTGCTGGCATAGCCAGGCGATCCCCGCCGCGCGGGCGATAATCGCGCCGTGGGACTGTTCGCTGCCGTCGCGCAGGCACAGGCCGGTGACCTTGCTGGCATCCAGTTGGAGTACAGTCGAGGGATAAATATTGTCGGCGATAATAATCGTCGGCTCACTGGCGAATGGCAGCGTCTCCTTAATACCCTGCAGATGGCGCAGCGTGCGCTGCAGAATATCGTCGACATCGATATAACGGGCCTGCAGATAGGCGTCATCCAGCTGACGATACTGCTGGCTGAGCTCCATCAGCACTTGATGCCACGCCCATTCCGCCGAGCACTGTTCGGTGAGCAGGCGATCGTTGGCGGCATCAAACAGATCTTCATCGTCGAGCAAGGTGTGATGACCGGCGAAGATCGCCGCGATATCGGCGTTAAATTTGTGTTCCGCCAGCTCGGTGAGCGCATTGAGATCGGCCAGCGTCTGGTCGATCGCCTGGCGCAGGCGCTGCTGCTCGCGGGCGATGTCGGCGGCGGCGGGGAGCGCCGGTTGGATCGGCGCCAGCGGATAAAGCATCGCGGCGCCTTCAACACGCGCAGGTATGGCGGGTTCCGCTGTCGGCTGCGCCTCCGGTGACTCGCCGAAGTTATCGGCGGCCAGCGCCTGAAACGCCGCCAGCGCCGCATCGGCGTCCGGACCGCGGGCCAGCAGGCGCAGCTTATCGTGGCGGCGCACCTGTAGCAGAGCGATTTGATTCAGACTGTCCGGGGTGACGCATTTGCCGTTTTTCTCCAGCACCAGGTCGGCGTTAAAACCCGCCAGCGCGGCGACCAGCTTTGATGCCGGACGCACGTGCAGGCCGTTGTGATTGTTAATAATGACTGAAACCGATTTAGCATCGCCGTCGTCAGCAAGCGTTGGGGCGGCGGCGTCAGGCGTGTGCGAAGGTAAACCCAGCTGAACCCGCTTGGCTTCCAGGGCGTTCATGGCATCGGCGATAACTTTGTCGATCCCGGCGCCGGAGGCGGCGCTGACGGTGGCCGCCAGCGTCCCTTCGACCAGCGGCGCGGCGCACAGCCGCACCTTTGCCGCCATCGCCGGATCGAGCAGATCGAGGGCGGTTTCGGCGCTGAGCAGGGCGCTGCCGATATCCATCATCACCAGAACATGGTCGGTATCGGCGACGGATTCGATCGCCTCCATGACTTTAATCGGATCGGTGCCGATCGGGCTGTCGGGATCGTCGATCCCGGCGGCGATCGCCAGCTTACAGCCATCGTTCATTAACATCTGCCGGGCCAGTTCTCCGACACCTTCGCCCAGCCGGGCGCTATGAGAAACAATAACCAGGTTTACCATCGCGATTTCCTTACTCTTTGGCGGCGGCAGCCAGCATCTGAACCATAAACAGCACCGAGGTCGCGCCGGGATCCTGATGCCCGATGCTGCGCTCGCCGAGATAGCTGGCGCGGCCTTTACGCGCCTGCATGGTGATGGTGGCGTGGGCGGCGCGCTCGGCCACTTCGCAGGCGGCATCCAGCGCGGCAGGGATAGACAGATGTTGCTCGCTGGAATGACGCAGGGATTCCACCACCGGCAGCCAGACGTCGCACATCGTCTTATCGCCCGGCTCCGCTTTACCACGGTTGACGACGCCGTCCGCGCCTTCGCGGATCATCTGATAAAGCTCGTCGAGGGTCAGGCTCTGATGCGCCTGGGTGACCTGGGCGGCGCGGATAAAGAAGGTGCCGAACAGCGGGCCGCTGGCGCCGCCGACGTTGGAAAGCAGCGTCATCCCGGTATTCTTGAGAATAAAACCGATGTCTTTATCGGCGATCGACGGCAGCTTTTCGACCACTTTGCTGAAGCCGCGATGCATATTGAGGCCGTGGTCGGCGTCGCCGATCTCTTTATCAAGGCCGGTGAGAAAATCGCTCTGTTTGGTGAAAATGTCGCCACAGCGGTACAGCCAGTCGACGATTTGCGTTCTGTTCAGTGACATGTCGTGCTCCTTATTTTCCCCAGTTCAGCGCTGGGGTATGGACCGGGGCGTCCCATAACGCCAGCGTGTCATCATCCGCTTTCAGCAGGGTGATGGAGAAACCCGCCATATCCAGCGAGGTGCAGTAGCTGCCGATGAGGTTGCGTTCAATCACAATGCCGGACGCTTCGCAGCGCTGGGCAAGGCGGTTGTAAACGCCGTACAGTTCGGAAAGCGGGGTGGCGCCGAGGTTATTGACCAGCGCGATAACCCGATCGCCGTTTTGCAGCGCGGTTTTGCTCTGTTTCACTTCCTGCCACGCTCCCTTGACGTTATCCCACTGGCGCAGCGTGCGGCTGTATGCGCCGTTTTCCAGCAGGGTATCGAACATCTCATCGACGGTTTGGTCGAGCGAGCTGAAGCGGCGGCGGTCGATACCCGGCTCGCCATGGATGCCGACGCCGAACTCCATCTCATCATCTTTCAGGGTAAAGGAGGGCTGTCCGGCGGCCGGTACGGTGCAGGCGCCCAGCGCGATGCCAATCGAGTGACCAAGGTTATTTAAACGGCGGCCCAGTTCAGCGCAGGCTTCCAGCGAGTCGCCGCGTTCGGCGGCGGCGCCGACCAGTTTTTCAATCAGCACGGTATTGGCGACGCCGCGGCGTCCGGCGGTATAGAGGCTGTCTTTTACCGCCACGTCGTCATCCACCACGACGGTGGTAACCTTAACGCCACTTTCGTGCAGCAGCTCGGTGGCGGTCTCAAAATTCAGGATGTCGCCGGTATAGTTTTTGATAATCAGCAGGACGCCTTCGCCGCCGTCAATCTGCATCGCGCATTCGAACATTTTGTCCGGCGTCGGCGAGGTGAAAATTTCCCCCGGACAGGCGCCGGAGAGCATGCCCTGGCCGATGTAGCCGCAGTGCATCGGTTCGTGTCCGCTGCCGCCGCCGGAGAGCAGCGCCACTTTGCCGGCGACCGGTGCATCAGCGCGGGTGACATAGACCGGGTCCTGGTGCAGCGTCAGTTCAGGATGCGCCTTCGCCAGGCCGATAAGCTGTTCACTCAGTACATCTTCCACACGGTTAATCAGTTTTTTCATTGTTTATGCTCCGTAGGGTAGGGGGAGGTCGCCTGTCTATAAGGGTAGCCCGGCGATGTAGTGATTCTGGCTGAGCGGGCGCAAAATAAAATGCCGTCAAAATTGATTCCATAACGGAACGTAGAAAAGAATTTTTGTTCCTTTATGGAACATTAATTGCCGATAAACAGGAGAAATGCGAGCCAGCGCTAATAATTTGTCCGTTTTTTTCTGCATGGAAGGTGCGAATAAGCAGGTCATTTCTTCCCAAGCTGACTCGCTGATTAAAATTTCGCGGATCTGGGCCGATTTTTTTCCCGCAAACACATCGAATCAGCCTATTTAGGCTATTTTTTCCACCATTTCTGGCGTTATTTCCGGTTTTTACTGAGATCTCTCCCACTGACGTATCATTTGGTCCACCCGAAACAGGTTGGCCAGGGTGAATAACATCGCCAGTTGGTTATCGTTTTTCAGCAGCCCCTTGTATCTGGCTTTCACGAAGCCGAACTGCCGCTTGATGATGCGAAACGGGTGCTCCACCTTGGCACGGATGCTGGCTTTCATGTATTCGATGTTGATGGCCGTTTTGTTCTTGCGCGGATGCTGCTTCAAGGTTTTTACCTTGCCGGGACGCTCGGCGATCAGCCAGTCCACATCCACCTCGGCCAGCTCCTCGCGCTGTGGCGCTCCTTGGTAGCCGGCATCGGCTGAGACAAATTGCTCCTCTCCATGAAGCAGATTACCCGGCTGATTGAGGTCATGCTCGTTGGCCGCGGTGGTGACTAGGCTGTGGGTCAGGCCACTCTTGGCATCGACACCAATGTGGGCCTTCATGCCAAAGTGCCACTGATTGCCTTTCTTGGTCTGATGCATCTCCGGATCGCGTTGCTGCTCTTTGTTCTTGGTCGAGCTGGGTGCCTCAATGATGGTGGCATCGACCAAGGTGCCTTGAGTCATCATGACGCCTGCTTCGGCCAGCCAGCGATTGATGGTCTTGAACAATTGGCGGGCCAGTTGATGCTGCTCCAGCAGGTGGCGGAAATTCATGATGGTGGTGCGGTCAGGCAAGGCGCTATCCAGGGATAATCGGGCAAACAGGCGCATGGAGGCGATTTCGTACAGGGCATCTTCCATGGCACCGTCGCTCAGGTTGTACCAATGCTGCATGCAGTGAATACGCAGCATGGTCTCCAGCGGATAGGGCCGTCGGCCATTGCCCGCCTTGGGATAAAACGGCTCGATGACAGCGGTCATATTCTGCCATGGCAAAATCTGCTCCATGCGGGAGAGGAAAATCTCTTTTCGGGTCTGACGGCGCTTAGTGCTGAATTCACTATCGGCGAAGGTGAGTTGATGGCTCATGATGTCCCTCTGGGATGCGCTCCGGATGAATATGATGATCTCATATCAGGAACTTGTTCGCACCTTCCCTTGGTAAATGCTTCGCTCCGAGCTTATGACAACTGCCCCGCAGCGAGTTTTTCACATTTCCTATCATCGTGTTTACCCAGTTGAATGCCGGATGATCCAGCCAGTCCAGGTTGCCCCTGGTGACAACACCCAGGTGCTCACAATTGGCCTCCTTGACCGCTTTGAAACAGGCCAATCCATCGGATATCACCGCGCTACCACTGGCAATATGCCGTTTTGCCCAATCAGCAACGGACTTGGTTTTGAAACCATCGACCACCGTCATCCGCATCTTGATTGGATGTCCTTCCTTGTTCAGGGCCACTGCTGCCACAAACGGCGTCTTGCCTGCCGCGCCCCGACCCCGTTTGCCACCACGGCGCTCGCCACCCCAGTAGACATCATCGAGCTGAATGATGCCGCTGATGGGCTGCTTGTCATCGGACTCTTTCATGGCTTGCAGCAGCTTGTGCTTGAGCATCCAGGCGGTGTCATATTTGACGCCCAACTGGCGCTTTAGCTCCATCGCTGACAAGCCTGTTTTGGTTTGTGACAACAGGTGCATTGCCAGAAACCACTTGGTCAGTGGGAGCTTGGTGTTTGCGAAAATCGTGTTTCCAGTCAATGACATCTGGTGACGGCAGTGATTGCATTGCCACACACGTGGCCGCCTTCTCAGGCGACAACAGGTCTTGTTGGCACATTCAGGGCAGACAAAGCCGTTAGGAAAACGCCAAGTGAACAGCGCGTTTTCGCACTGAGCCTCAGTGCCATAGTCCTTGAGAAACTCAAACAGGCTGTAGCCTTTCTGGAATTGGATTTTGCTTTTGGCCATGATCTCGCACCTCGATAACTGTACGTAAGATCAGTATAGTTCGTGGTAACTGACTGCTAATCATGGGTAATCAGGTAAAGTTATGTAAATGTAAATCGTTTAAACTTTGCAATTATTGTAAGTGCTAGTGATTATCATTTATTGTACGCGAGCCAAAGGAACGATCCCCCCGCTCGGTTCACTGTACGTTCCAATTACTCTGGGATATAAACGATGAATTCTCTGCCTCGCGCCGGACTGCGCCGTATCACATTTGCCTCTGTCCTGGTCTTCTCAGTTAGCCTACCGGCGTTCGCTCAGGAAACGTTAACGCTCTATACCACCCGTGAACCGGGTCTGATCCAGCCTTTGCTTGATAGCTGGACCAAAACCAGCGGCATCAAAGTCAGTACGGTCTATATCAAGGACGGTATGCTTGAGCGCGTTAAAGCTGAAGGTAAAAATTCACCTGCCGACCTGCTGATGACCGTCGATGCCGGTAACCTCATTGATTTAGTGGAAGCGGGTGTAACTCAGCCTGTAGAGTCAGAAGCACTAAAAACCGCTATTCCGGCTAATCTGCGCGGCGCAGATAATCAGTGGTTTGCGCTGTCGATGCGTGCCCGCGTGCTGTATGCCGAGAAGTCACTGCCAATCGATAACTGGCATTACGAACAACTCGCCAGCCCTGAGTACAAAGGTAAAGTCTGTATTCGTTCCGGACAGCACCCGTATAACACGGCGCTGATCGCCGCAATGATTGCTCATCACGGTGAAGCAAAGACCGAAGAATGGCTGCGCGGTGTGAAAGCTAACCTGGCGCGTAAAGCTACCGGTGGCGACCGCGATGTTGCTCGCGATATTCTCGGCCGAATTTGCGATATTGGTCTCGCCAACTCCTATTACGTCGGCCATATGAAAAACGCCAAAGAAGGCAGTGATGCACGTCAGTGGGGCGATGCGATTAAAGTCGTTAAACCCACCTTTGAAAATGGCGGTACACACGTCAACATCAGTGGCGCAGCTGTAGCCCGCTATGCGCCAAATAAAGCCGATGCCGTTAAGCTGATGGAATATCTGGTTTCCGCACCTGCCCAGCAGCAGTATGCGAAAGCGAACTTCGAATACCCGGTACTGAAAGGCGTGACGCTTGATCCGGTTATCAGCGCAACTATTGGTGAAATCAACGTCGATAAAACGCCGTTAACCGAAATCGTTAAATATCGTAAACAAGCTAGTCTGCTGGTAGATAAAGTTGGATTCGATCAATAAACCTCTGCAGTTTCCGACGTTACGCGGCCTGGTTTCCGGGCCGCAGTCATTATTAACGCCGCTACATCTTGGCGCACTGTGCGTAGCGCTTGGCGTTCTGACACCGATCATTGCGCTAATTTGGCAGGCTACCCAGGCCAATTTATCTCACTGGGATAATCTCCTGACGTATGTACTGCCTGCCGCACTAAAAAATACCGTGCTGTTATTAGCCGGTGTCGCGGTGATGGTCGGCGTGATTGGCGTAGGCAGCGCATGGGCGGTAACGGCATGGGATTTTCCTGGACGTAAAATTCTTAGCTGGGCGTTACTGTTGCCGCTGGCAATGCCAACCTACATTGTGGCCTTTGCGTGGCTCGATCTGCTGCATCCGATTGGCCCCCTGCAAACCTTTATCCGTTTTTTACTGGGCTTTGACAGCCCAAGACAGTTCCGGCTGCCAGATTTACGCTCACTTTCCGGCGCAATCATCCTGCTCGGATTAGTGCTTTACCCATACGTGTATCTGACAACCCGCGCTATGTTTATCAGCCAGCCCGCCCATTTACTGGAAGCCGCACGCACGCTGGGATGCAGCGCAACCGGAACCTTTTTTCGTGTTGCTTTGCCCATGGCCCGTCCGGCACTGGCCGTTGGGATCAGCCTGGCACTGCTGGAAACGCTCAACGATATTGGCGCATCGGAGTTTCTCGGGGTACAGACGTTAACCGTTACCGTGTACACCACATGGATCTCGCGTTCTGATTTATCTGCTGCGGCGCAAATTGCCTGCATGATGCTGATGTTTATATTCCTGATTCTGACACTGGAATTTTATGGTCGCAGAAAACAAGGATTCAGCAGCCGCAGCCTGCGGGAAATTCAACCTTCGCGCGTGCAGGGCTGGCGCGGTTGGCTGCTCGGTGGCGTTATTTCACTGCCGGTTGTACTGGGTTTTCTGGCACCGGTACTGTTTTTAATGTGGGAAAGCGCCAAACGCATAGGCGATGAGAACCCCCTTTCCTCTTCGTTACTGTCAGCATTGCAAAATACGCTATCGCTGGCAGCGGGAACCACGCTGGTGGTGGTTTGTGTCAGTATGCTGGTGGCCTGGAGCGCCCGCCATAGCGCCGCAGACAACGCCATGCCGGGATTTCGTCGCGGCGTGATGCGTCTGGCCTCTTTAGGCTATGCGGTTCCCGGCACAATTCTGGCGATTGGTTTTTTACCCCCCGCCATGGCTGTCGACCGCTGGCTGGCCGATTTACTGGATGTTCGCGGCCTGCCGCTGATGTCCGCAGGGATCCTGCTGGTAATTTGTTGTGCCATGCGATTCCAGGCGATTGCCATTGGCGCGCTGGATTCTGGTCTGGGCCGCATTCCACCTTCGCTGGAACAGGCGTCTCGTCTGTTGGGCGAGAATGGTGCGGGGACGTTTGCACGAGTCCATTTTCCCCTGCTGCGCCCGGCATTAGTCAGCAGTGCCCTGCTGGTTTTTGCTGATGCCATGAAAGAGCTGCCAACAACGTTGCTTTTGCGCCCGGTCAATTTTGAAACGCTGGCAACGTTACTGTATGCGGAAGCCGCACGTGGAACCTATGAAGAAGGTGCTATCGCCGCGCTAATGATTGTTTTAGCTGGCACGCTACCGGTTATTTTGTTGGTGCGTCACCAAATGACTCGCCGTGGTTAAGAGAGCAACAATGTCAGAAATTGCATTACGACTCCAGGATGTACACGTTGCTTATGGCAACAGCCAGCAATCGGTACTGAGCGGATTTTCAATGTCGGTACGTAAAGGTGAAATTGCCTGTCTGCTGGGTGCCTCAGGCTGCGGAAAAACCACGGTACTACGCGCAGTTGCCGGATTTGAACGCCTGCAAAACGGAGAGATCTATGTGTCACAGCGACGTGTTGCCGGTCCCGGCGTTCATCTGCCACCGGAAAAACGTCATGTCGGCATGGTCTTCCAGGAGTATGCGTTATTCCCCCATCTGACCGCGCAGCAAAATGTGGCCTTTGGATTGCGTCGCATGCCGCGTGAGGAACAACAGGCCAGAGTGACTGAGCTGTTGAAAATGGTGGAGTTACACAGCCATGCCAACCGCTATCCGCATGAGCTTTCCGGCGGGCAACAACAGCGTATCGCCCTTGCGCGCGCGTTGGCGCCACATCCGGAAATCCTGTTGCTGGATGAACCCTTCTCCAGCCTGGATAAGCGCACACGTGAGCGTCTTGGCAACGAGGTACGGGATATTTTGCGCGCCGCCGGGCAAACGGCGCTGTTGGTTACCCACAGTGAACACGAAGCCCAACTAATGGCTGACCATATTGGCGTGGTAAAAATGGGGCAGTATCAAATTAAAAAAGCGACCCATCCGACCTGAAGGTCAACAAAGTCGCCCTGAAAATTAATAATGCTTCTGTACCAGGCTGATGTTCACCGGCATACCGGAGCGCCTTTCCAGTGCCTGGCTCCCGCGGCTCACATCCACGTCATTCCCGCTGATAAAGGTGCGCAAAGCGGGAGTGACTGACAAAGGCACCTTTCTGTCAGACTCGTATTCCGAACGGTTTCGTGACAGCGGCTCATGTACTTCCACCCAGCGACTACCGTCCGGCTCTTCGCTGTATTTCACCGGTCGGTCAATTAATTGTACACGCGTCCCTACAGGCACCGTATCAAACAGGTGCTTGATGTCATCATTCCGCAAACGGATGCACCCCTGACTTACCCGCAAACCAATACCGAAATTGGCATTTGTCCCGTGAATGGCATAAAGCCTGCCAATATAAATTGCATACAGGCCCATCGGATTTTCTGGCCCGGCAGGAACAAAAGCCGGCAAGCTTTCACCGCGAGCGGCGTATTCACGTCGGGTATTTGGCGTCGGCGTCCAGCTTGGTGCTTCCTGCTTACGTTCGACCGCCGTCACCCAGTTACGCGGCGTTTCTCTACCCGCCTGACCAATGTCAATGGGTAAAACCTCAACCGTATTGCTGCCAGCAGGATAATAGTAAAGCCGCATCTCGGCGACGTTGATGACAATCCCCTCGCGCACGGTATCCGGAAGTATCAGTTGCTGCGGCACAACCAGCGTTGAACCCGATTTAGGCAGAAAAACATCGACGCCCGGATAGCCTCGAAACAGTGCAATGCTGTCCAGAATACGCGTGACCTGAACGCCTGAAATCCCAAAGGCAACAGTGACCGTCAGGCATTCCTTTGTGAAATCATCGACGCAGGTAAGACACTTGATCCTGCGACCGGTGGAAAGTGCGTCCATGACGAAATCCATCGACCAGGTCAGATTGGGCGCCGCCGGACGGAGCAGCGGCAGACGTTCTGTTGCCAGCCCTTTACGACGTCTTCTGCGTTTTACGCCCAGGCCACTGAGGTGATAAAGCCGGTACACGCGCTTATGATTAACATGAAGCCCTTCACGGCGCAGCAACTGGCAAATACGACGGTAGCCAAAACGCCTGCGCTCCAGTGCCAGCTCAGTGATGCGCCCTGATAAATGCGCATCAGCAGCCGGACGGTGAGCCTCATAGCGGCAGGTCGACAGGGATAAACCTGTAAGCCTGCAGGCACGACGTTGCGACAGACCGGTCGCATCACACATCAACATCACGGCTTCCCGCTTCTGGTCTGTCGTCAGTACTTTCGCCCAAGAGCCACCTGAAGCGCCTCTTTATCCAGCATGGCTTCGGCAAGCAGCTTCTTGAGTCTGGCGTTCTCTTCCTCAAGCGACTTCAGGCGCTTAACTTCAGGCACCTCCATACCGCCATACTTCTTACGCCAGATGTAAAACGTGGCATCGGAAATGGCATGCTTGCGGCAGAGTTCACGGGCGGGTACCCCAGCTTCGGCTTCGCGGAGAATACTGATGATCTGTTCGTCGGAAAAACGCTTCTTCATGGGGATGTCCTCATGTGGCTTATGAAGACATTACTAACATCGGGGTGTACTAATCAACGGGGAGCAGGTCAGACAGCCCGCCTCGCCGGTCACCGCCTGAATCGCGGTGAGTACCGCATCGACGCTCGGCGAGGCGAACAGATCGCCGCAGACCGCGGCGGTCAGCATGCCTTTACCAATAAAGCCGACGTGCGCCGGTTCATGGCCGGAGCCGCCGCCGGAAATCACCGCCACGTTGTTTTTATTCAGATCGCGGCGTACCACTACACGGATCGCCGGGTCGCTCTCCAGACGCGCCAGGTTATTCCACGGGCTGGTGATAATTGTACCGTCGATCACGTCGCTAACGAGATGGGGGCGTTGATTAAAAAAGAATTGAGACATAACGGCTCCTCGAGGTTGAGTGTAAGACAACCCCCCGAATGCATGTTCATGGTGCGGAGGCGATAGAGAGATTCTGGCGAAGTCAGCATGGAAAAAAACAACACGAAAATGAGTTTCATTACGAAACGTGATTGCTGTTTTTTGTTCCGAAATGAAACTTAATTAGGCGAGAAATCATCACAATGCGAACTCGCTCGACTTTTTCCTCCTGCGATCAGAGCAGGCCACACGGCGCAGTCAGTCTTTTTTGCGGGGCTTTACCCAGGATGGCGCGTAATTGGGGAAATTTATCATCGTGTTTGTCGGTAATTTCGCGGTAACGGAACGGATCGAGATCGCAAATCTCATTATTTTTGTGGTTAAGCGTTCCAATATGAAACGCATGTCATTTTTATCTGTTCCATATCAGAACAAAATGACGAAAGATTTTTTTGTACACGCCTCGCCATACAGTTATTACATCGCTCCGGTACGTCCGCTTTCGCCGTCAACATCAGGCTAAACGGGTTAACGCCAGGGCTCACCATGTAAAAACATGTACTTATTTGAGGATGAAAGGAATGCTAAAAGTTATTCAATCTCCAGCCAAATATCTCCAGGGTCCTGACGCTTCTACCTTATTTGGTCAATACGCTAAAAATCTGGCGGACAGCTTTTTCGTGATTGCGGACGACTTCGTCATGAAGCTGGCGGGAGAAAAGGTACTCAATGGCCTGCACAGCCATGACATTAGCTGCCACGCGGAACGCTTCAACGGTGAATGCAGCCATGTTGAAATTAATCGCCTGATTGCCATTCTGAAAAAACACGGTTGCCGCGGCGTGGTCGGGATCGGCGGTGGTAAAACCCTCGATACCGCGAAGGCGATCGGTTACTACCAGAAGCTGCCGGTGGTGGTGATCCCGACCATCGCCTCGACCGATGCGCCGACCAGCGCGCTGTCGGTGATCTACACCGAAGCGGGCGAGTTTGAAGAGTATCTGATCTATCCGAAAAACCCGGATATGGTGGTGATGGACACGGCGATTATCGCCAAAGCGCCGGTACGCCTGCTGGTCTCCGGCATGGGCGATGCGCTCTCCACCTGGTTCGAGGCCAAAGCTTGCTACGATGCGCGCGCCACCAGCATGGCCGGAGGACAGTCCACCGAGGCGGCGCTGAGCCTCGCCCGCCTGTGCTATGATACGCTGCTGGCGGAGGGCGAAAAGGCCCGTCTGGCGGCGCAGGCCGGGGTAGTGACCGAAGCGCTGGAGCGCATCATCGAGGCGAACACTTACCTCAGCGGCATTGGCTTTGAAAGCAGTGGCCTGGCCGCCGCCCATGCAATCCACAACGGTTTCACCATTCTTGAAGAGTGCCATCACCTGTATCACGGTGAGAAAGTGGCCTTCGGTACCCTGGCGCAGCTGGTGCTACAGAACAGCCCGATGGACGAGATTGAAACGGTGCTGGGCTTCTGCCAGCGCGTCGGCCTGCCGGTGACGCTCGCGCAGATGGGCGTCAAAGAGGGGATCGACGAGAAAATCGCCGCGGTGGCGAAAGCCACCTGCGCGGAAGGGGAAACCATCCACAATATGCCGTTTGCGGTGACCCCGGAGAGCGTCCATGCCGCTATCCTCACCGCCGATCTGTTAGGCCAGCAGTGGCTGGCGCGTTAATTCGCGGTGGCTAAACCGCTGGCCCAGGTCAGCGGTTTTTCTTTCTCCCCTCCGGCAGTCGCTGCCGGAGGGGTTCTCTATGGTACAACGCGGAAAAGGATATGACTGTTCAGACTCAGGATACCGGGAAGGCGGTCTCTTCCGTCATCGCCCAGTCATGGCACCGCTGCAGCAAGTTTATGCAGCGCGAAACCTGGCAAACGCCGCACCAGGCCCAGGGCCTGACCTTCGACTCCATCTGTCGGCGTAAAACCGCGCTGCTGACCATCGGTCAGGCGGCGCTGGAAGACGCCTGGGAGTTTATGGACGGTCGCCCCTGCGCGCTGTTTATTCTTGATGAGTCTGCCTGCATCCTCAGCCGTTGCGGCGAGCCGCAAACCCTGGCCCAGCTGGCTGCCCTGGGATTTCGCGACGGCAGCTATTGTGCTGAGAGCATTATCGGCACCTGCGCGCTGTCGCTGGCCGCGATGCAGGGCCAGCCGATCAACACCGCCGGCGATCGGCATTTTAAGCAGGCGCTACAGCCATGGAGTTTTTGCTCGACGCCGGTGTTTGATAACCACGGGCGGCTGTTCGGCTCTATTTCGCTTTGCTGTCTGGTCGAGCACCAGTCCAGCGCCGACCTCTCCCTGACGCTGGCCATCGCCCGCGAGGTGGGTAACTCCCTGCTCACCGACAGCCTGCTGGCGGAATCCAACCGTCACCTTAATCAGATGTACGGCCTGCTGGAGAGCATGGACGATGGGGTGATGGCGTGGAACGAACAGGGCGTGCTGCAGTTTCTCAATGTTCAGGCGGCGAGACTGCTGCATCTTGATGTTCAGGCCAGCCAGGGGAAAAATATCGCCGATCTGGTGACCCTCCCGGCGCTGCTGCGCCGCGCCATCAAACACGCCCGCGGCCTGAATCACGTCGAAGTCACCTTTGAAAGTCAGCATCAGTTTGTCGATGCGGTGATCACCTTAAAACCGATTGTCGAGGCGCAAGGCAACAGTTTTATTCTGCTGCTGCACCCGGTGGAGCAGATGCGGCAGCTGATGACCAGCCAGCTCGGTAAAGTG
This sequence comes from Citrobacter telavivensis, assembly GCA_009363175.1. NCBI lineage: Bacteria > Pseudomonadati > Pseudomonadota > Gammaproteobacteria > Enterobacterales > Enterobacteriaceae > Citrobacter > Citrobacter telavivensis. The sequence goes on along the minus strand of CP045205.1, from coordinate 5,201,556 downwards.
AGCCACACCTTTGAGCAGATGTCTGCCGACGATCCGGAAACCCGACGCCTGATCCACTTTGGCCGCCAGGCGGCGCGCGGTGGCTTCCCGGTGCTGCTGTGCGGCGAAGAGGGGGTTGGGAAAGAGCTGCTGAGCCAGGCTATCCACAATGAAAGCGAACGGGCGGGCGGCCCCTACATCGCCGTCAACTGCCAGCTATATGCCGACAGCGTGCTGGGCCAGGACTTTATGGGCAGCGCCCCTACCGACGATGAAAATGGTCGCCTGAGCCGCCTTGAGCTGGCCAACGGCGGCACCCTGTTTCTGGAAAAGATCGAGTATCTGGCGCCGGAGCTGCAGTCGGCCCTGCTGCAGGTGATTAAGCAGGGCGTGCTCACCCGCCTCGACGCCCGGCGCCTGATCCCGGTGGATGTGAAGGTGATTGCCACCACCACCGTCGATCTGGCCAATCTGGTGGAACAGAACCGCTTTAGCCGCCAGCTGTACTATGCGCTGCACTCCTTTGAGATCGTCATCCCGCCGCTGCGCGCCCGACGCAACAGTATTCCGTCGCTGGTGCATAACCGGTTGAAGAGCCTGGAGAAGCGTTTCTCTTCGCGACTGAAAGTGGACGATGACGCGCTGGCGCAGCTGGTGGCCTACTCATGGCCGGGGAATGATTTTGAGCTCAACAGCGTCATTGAGAATATCGCCATCAGCAGCGACAACGGCCACATTCGCCTGAGTAATCTGCCGGAATATCTCTTTTCCGAGCGGCCGGGCGGGGATAGCGCGTCATCGCTGCTGCCGGCCAGCCTGACCTTTAGCGCCATCGAAAAGGAAGCTATTATTCACGCCGCCCGGGTGACCAGCGGGCGGGTGCAGGAGATGTCGCAGCTGCTCAATATCGGCCGCACCACCCTGTGGCGCAAAATGAAGCAGTACGATATTGACGCCAGCCAATTCAAGCGCAAGCATCAGGCCTAGTCTCCTCGATACGCGCCATGGAGAACAGGGCATCCGACAGGCGATTGCTGTAGCGTTTGAGCGCGTCGCGCAGCGGATGCGCGCGGTCCATGGCCGTCAGCAGGCGTTCGAGCCGACGGGACTGGGTGCGCGCCACGTGCAGCTGGGCAGAGGCGAGATTCCTCCCCGGGATCACGAACTGTTTTAACGGGCCGCTCTCGGCCATATTGCGGTCGATAAGCCGCTCCAGGGCGGTGATCTCCTCTTCGCCGACCGTCTGGCTCAGGCGGGTCAGGCCCCGCGCATCGCTGGCCAGTTCAGCCCCCAGCACGAACAGCGTCTGCTGAATATGGTGCAGGCTTTCCCGGAGCCCGGCGTCGCGGGTCGTGGCGTAGCAGACGCCCAGTTGGGATATCAGTTCATCGACGGTGCCGTAGGCCTCGACGCGAATATGGTCTTTCTCGATGCGGCTGCCGCCGTACAGGGCGGTGGTGCCTTTATCCCCGGTGCGGGTATAGATACGATACATTCAGTTTCTCTCACTTAACGGCAGGACTTTAACCAGCTGCCCGGCGTTGGCGCCGAGCGTACGCAGATGATCGTCGCTATCGGTGACGTGTCCGGTAGCCAGCGGCGCGTCCGCCGGCAGCTGGGCATGAGTGAGGGCTATCTCGCCGGACGCGCTGAGCCCGATACCCACCCGCAGGGGCGAGCTTCTGGCCGCCAGGGCGCCCAGCGCAGCGGCGTCACCGCCTCCGTCATAGGTTATGGTCTGGCAGGGGACCCCCTGCTCCTCCAGCCCCCAGCACAGCTCATTGATGGCGCCGGCATGGTGCCCGCGCGGATCGTAAAACAGGCGTACGCCTGGCGGTGAAAGCGACATGACGGTCCCCTCGTTAACACTCAGAATGCCTGGCGGAAAATCGCGGCAATCTCCTGCTCGTTGCCTTTACGCGGGTTCGAGAACGCATTGCCGTCTTTCAGAGCCATCTCCGCCATGTAGGGGAAGTCGGCCTCTTTTACTCCCAGATCGCGCAGATGCTGCGGAATACCGATATCCATCGACAGACGCGTGATAGCGGCGATGGCTTTTTCCGCCGCGTCGAGAGTGGACAGTCCGGTGATATTTTCGCCCATCAGTTCAGCGATATCGGCGAATTTCTCCGGGTTGGCGATCAGGTTGTAGCGGGCCACATGCGGCAGCAGGACAGCGTTGGCCACGCCGTGCGGCATGTCGTACAGGCCGCCCAGCTGGTGCGCCATGGCGTGCACGTAGCCGAGGTTGGCGTTATTGAAAGCCATCCCGGCCAGCAGAGAAGCATAGGCCATGTTTTCCCGCGCCTGCAGATTGCTGCCGAGGGCCACGGCCTGGCGCAGGTTGCGGGCGATGAGGCGGATCGCCTGCATGGCGGCGGCGTCCGTCACCGGGTTAGCGTCTTTGGAGATATAGGCCTCTACGGCGTGGGTCAGGGCATCCATCCCAGTCGCCGCGGTCAGGGCGGCCGGTTTACCGATCATCAGCAGCGGATCGTTGATAGAGACCGACGGCAGGTTGCGCCAGCTGACGATCACAAACTTCACTTTGGTTTCGGTGTTGGTCAGGACGCAGTGGCGGGTGACCTCGCTGGCGGTGCCGGCGGTGGTATTGACCGCGACGATAGGTGGCAGCGGGTTGGTCAGGGTCTCGATTCCGGCATACTGGTACAGATCGCCCTCATGGGTGGCGGCGATGCCGATGCCTTTGCCGCAATCGTGCGGGCTGCCGCCGCCCACGGTGACGATGATGTCGCACTGTTCGCGGCGAAACACGGCGAGGCCGTCGCGCACGTTGGTGTCTTTCGGGTTCGGCTCGACGCCGTCAAAGATCGCCACCTCGATCCCGGCCTCCCGCAGATAATGCAGGGTTTTGTCCACCGCTCCATCTTTAATTGCCCGCAGGCCTTTGTCGGTGACCAGCAGGGCTTTTTTCCCCCCCAGCAGCTGGCAGCGTTCGCCGACTACGGAAATGGCGTTGGGGCCAAAAAAGTTAACGTTTGGCACCAGATAATCAAACATACGATAGCTCATAATATACCTTCTCGCTTCAGGTTATAATGCGGAAAAACAATCCAGGGCGCACTGGGCTAATAATTGATCCTGCTCGACCGTACCGCCGCTAACGCCGACGGCGCCAATTACCTGCTCATTAAAAATAACTGGCAGGCCGCCGCCAAAAATAATAATTCGCTGTTGGTTGGTAAGCTGCAGACCGTACAGAGATTGTCCTGGCTGGACCGCTGGCGTAATTTCATGGGTACCTTGCTTCAGGCTGCAGGCGCTCCAGGCTTTATTCAGGGAAATATCGCAGCTGGAGACGAAGGCCTCGTCCATCCGCTGGATAAGCAGCGTGTTGCCTCCGCGGTCAACTACGGAAAACACCACCGCCACGTTGATCTCAGTGGCTTTTTTTTCCACCGCCGCCGCCATTTGCTGGGCGGCGGCCAGGGTGATTGTCTGAACTTGTTGGCTCTTGTTCATCATTCTCTCCCGCACCAGGATAACGCTGGCGCGAATAGTCAGTAGGGGGCGATAGTAAAAAACTATTACCATTCGGTTGGCTTGCTTTATTTTTGTCAGCGTTATTTTGTCGCCCGCCATGATTTAGTCAATAGGGTTAAAATAGCGTCGGCAAAACGTAATTAAGGGCGTTTTTTATTAATTGATTTATATCATTGCGGGCGATCACATTTTTTATTTTTGCCGCCGGAGTAAAGTTTCATAGTGAAACTGTCGGTAGATTTCGTGTGCCAAATTGAAACGAAATTAAATTTATTTTTTTCACCACTGGCTCATTTAAAGTTCCGCTATTGCCGGTAATGGCCGGGCGGCAACGACGCTGGCCCGGCGTATTCGCTACCGTCTGCGGATTTCACCTTTTGAGCCGATGAACAATGAAAAGATCAAAACGATTTGCAGTACTGGCCCAGCGCCCCGTCAATCAGGACGGGCTGATTGGCGAGTGGCCTGAAGAGGGGCTGATCGCCATGGACAGCCCCTTTGACCCGGTCTCTTCAGTAAAAGTGGACAACGGTCTGATCGTCGAGCTGGACGGCAAACGCCGGGACCAGTTTGACATGATCGACCGGTTTATCGCCGATTACGCGATCAACGTTGAGCGCACAGAGCAGGCAATGCGCCTGGAGGCGGTGGAAATAGCCCGCATGCTGGTGGATATTCACGTCAGCCGGGAGGAGATCATTGCCATCACTACCGCCATCACGCCGGCCAAAGCGGTCGAGGTGATGGCGCAGATGAACGTGGTGGAGATGATGATGGCGCTGCAGAAGATGCGTGCCCGCCGGACCCCCTCCAACCAGTGCCACGTCACCAATCTCAAAGATAATCCGGTGCAGATTGCCGCTGACGCCGCCGAGGCCGGGATCCGCGGCTTCTCAGAACAGGAGACCACGGTCGGTATCGCGCGCTATGCGCCGTTTAACGCCCTGGCGCTGTTGGTCGGCTCGCAGTGCGGCCGCCCCGGCGTGTTGACGCAGTGCTCGGTGGAAGAGGCCACCGAGCTGGAGCTGGGCATGCGTGGCTTAACCAGCTACGCCGAGACGGTGTCGGTCTACGGCACTGAAGCGGTATTTACCGACGGCGATGATACTCCGTGGTCAAAGGCGTTCCTCGCCTCGGCCTACGCCTCCCGCGGGTTGAAAATGCGCTACACCTCCGGCACCGGATCCGAAGCGCTGATGGGCTATTCGGAGAGCAAGTCGATGCTCTACCTCGAATCGCGCTGCATCTTCATTACCAAAGGCGCCGGGGTTCAGGGGCTGCAAAACGGCGCGGTGAGCTGTATCGGCATGACCGGCGCTGTGCCGTCGGGCATTCGGGCGGTGCTGGCGGAAAACCTGATCGCCTCTATGCTCGACCTCGAAGTGGCGTCCGCTAACGACCAGACTTTCTCCCACTCGGATATTCGCCGCACCGCGCGCACCCTGATGCAGATGCTGCCGGGCACCGACTTTATTTTCTCCGGCTACAGCGCGGTGCCGAACTACGACAACATGTTCGCCGGCTCGAACTTCGATGCGGAAGATTTTGATGATTACAACATCCTGCAGCGTGACCTGATGGTTGACGGCGGCCTGCGTCCGGTGACCGAGGCGGAAACCATTGCCATTCGCCAGAAAGCGGCGCGGGCGATCCAGGCGGTTTTCCGCGAGCTGGGGCTGCCGCCAATCGCCGACGAGGAGGTAGAGGCCGCCACCTACGCGCACGGTAGCAACGAGATGCCGCCGCGTAACGTGGTGGAGGATCTGAGTGCGGTGGAAGAGATGATGAAGCGCAACATCACCGGCCTCGATATTGTCGGCGCGCTGAGCCGCAGCGGCTTTGAGGATATCGCCAGCAATATTCTCAATATGCTGCGCCAGCGGGTCACCGGCGATTACCTGCAGACCTCGGCCATTCTCGATCGGCAGTTCGAGGTGGTGAGTGCGGTCAACGACATCAATGACTATCAGGGGCCGGGCACCGGCTATCGCATCTCTGCCGAACGCTGGGCGGAGATCAAAAATATTCCGGGCGTGGTTCAGCCCGACACCATTGAATAAGGCGGTATTCCTGTGCAACAGACAACCCAAATTCAGCCCTCTTTTACCCTGAAAACCCGCGAGGGCGGGGTAGCTTCTGCCGATGAACGCGCCGATGAAGTGGTGATCGGCGTCGGCCCTGCCTTCGATAAACACCAGCATCACACTCTGATCGATATGCCCCATGGCGCGATCCTCAAAGAGCTGATTGCCGGGGTGGAAGAAGAGGGGCTTCACGCCCGGGTGGTGCGCATTCTGCGCACGTCCGACGTCTCCTTTATGGCCTGGGATGCTGCCAACCTGAGCGGCTCGGGGATCGGCATCGGTATCCAGTCGAAGGGGACCACGGTCATCCATCAGCGCGATCTGCTGCCGCTCAGCAACCTGGAGCTGTTCTCCCAGGCGCCGCTGCTGACGCTGGAAACCTACCGGCAGATTGGCAAAAACGCCGCGCGCTATGCGCGCAAAGAGTCACCTTCGCCGGTGCCGGTGGTGAACGATCAGATGGTGCGGCCGAAATTTATGGCCAAAGCCGCGCTATTTCATATCAAAGAGACCAAACATGTGGTGCAGGACGCCGAGCCCGTCACCCTGCACGTCGACTTAGTAAGGGAGTGACCATGAGCGAGAAAACCATGCGCGTGCAGGATTATCCGTTAGCCACCCGCTGCCCGGAGCATATCCTGACGCCTACCGGCAAACCATTGACCGATATTACCCTCGAGAAGGTGCTCTCTGGCGAGGTGGGCCCGCAGGATGTGCGGATCTCCCGCCAGACCCTTGAGTACCAGGCGCAGATTGCTGAGCAGATGCAGCGCCATGCGGTGGCGCGCAATTTCCGCCGCGCGGCGGAGCTTATCGCCATTCCTGACGAGCGCATTCTGGCTATCTATAACGCGCTGCGCCCGTTCCGCTCCTCGCAGGCGGAGCTGCTGGCGATCGCCGACGAGCTGGAGCACACCTGGCATGCGACAGTGAATGCCGCCTTTGTCCGGGAGTCGGCGGAAGTGTATCAGCAGCGGCATAAGCTGCGTAAAGGAAGCTAAGCGGAGGTCAGCATGCCGTTAATAGCCGGGATTGATATCGGCAACGCCACCACCGAGGTGGCGCTGGCGTCCGACGACCCGCAGGCGAGGGCGTTTGTTGCCAGCGGGATCGTCGCGACGACGGGCATGAAAGGGACGCGGGACAATATCGCCGGGACCCTCGCCGCGCTGGAGCAGGCCCTGGCGAAAACACCGTGGTCGATGAGCGATGTCTCTCGCATCTATCTTAACGAAGCCGCGCCGGTGATTGGCGATGTGGCGATGGAGACCATCACCGAGACCATTATCACCGAATCGACCATGATCGGTCATAACCCGCAGACGCCGGGCGGGGTGGGCGTTGGCGTGGGGACGACTATCGCCCTCGGGCGGCTGGCGACGCTGCCGGCGGCGCAGTATGCCGAGGGGTGGATCGTACTGATTGACGACGCCGTCGATTTCCTTGACGCCGTGTGGTGGCTCAATGAGGCGCTCGACCGGGGGATCAACGTGGTGGCGGCGATCCTCAAAAAGGACGACGGCGTGCTGGTGAACAACCGCCTGCGTAAAACCCTGCCGGTGGTAGATGAAGTGACGCTCCTGGAGCAGGTCCCCGAGGGGGTGATGGCGGCGGTGGAAGTGGCCGCGCCGGGCCAGGTGGTGCGGATCCTGTCGAATCCCTACGGGATCGCCACCTTCTTCGGGCTAAGCCCGGAAGAGACCCAGGCCATCGTCCCCATCGCCCGCGCCCTGATTGGCAACCGTTCAGCGGTGGTGCTCAAGACCCCGCAGGGGGACGTGCAGTCGCGGGTGATCCCGGCGGGCAACCTCTACATTAGCGGCGAAAAGCGCCGCGGAGAGGCCGATGTCGCCGAGGGCGCGGAAGCCATCATGCAGGCGATGAGCGCCTGTGCTCCGGTACGCGACATCCGCGGCGAACCGGGCACTCACGCCGGCGGCATGCTTGAGCGGGTGCGCAAGGTAATGGCGTCCCTGACCGGCCATGAGATGAGCGCGATATACATCCAGGATCTGCTGGCGGTGGATACGTTTATTCCGCGCAAGGTGCAGGGCGGGATGGCCGGCGAGTGCGCCATGGAAAATGCCGTCGGGATGGCGGCGATGGTGAAAGCGGACCGTCTGCAAATGCAGGTTATCGCCCGCGAACTGAGCGCCCGACTGCAGACCGAGGTGGTGGTGGGCGGCGTGGAGGCCAACATGGCCATCGCCGGGGCGTTAACCACTCCCGGCTGTGCGGCGCCGCTGGCGATCCTCGATCTCGGCGCCGGCTCGACGGATGCGGCGATCGTCAACGCGGAGGGGCAGATAACGGCGGTCCATCTCGCCGGGGCGGGGAATATGGTCAGCCTGTTGATTAAAACCGAGCTGGGCCTCGAGGATCTTTCGCTGGCGGAAGCGATAAAAAAATACCCGCTGGCCAAAGTGGAAAGCCTGTTCAGTATTCGTCACGAGAATGGCGCGGTGGAGTTCTTTCGGGAAGCCCTCAGCCCGGCGGTGTTCGCCAAAGTGGTGTACATCAAGGAGGGCGAACTGGTGCCGATCGATAACGCCAGCCCGCTGGAAAAAATTCGTCTCGTGCGCCGGCAGGCGAAAGAGAAAGTGTTTGTCACCAACTGCCTGCGCGCGCTGCGCCAGGTCTCACCCGGCGGTTCCATTCGCGATATCGCCTTTGTGGTGCTGGTGGGCGGCTCATCGCTGGACTTTGAGATCCCGCAGCTTATCACGGAAGCCTTGTCGCACTATGGCGTAGTCGCCGGGCAGGGCAATATTCGGGGAACAGAAGGGCCGCGCAATGCGGTCGCCACCGGGCTGCTACTGGCCGGTCAGGCGAATTAAACGGGCGCTCGCGCCAGCCTCTCTCTTTAACGTGCTATTTCAGGATGCCGATAATGAACCAGACTTCTACCTTAACCGGGCAGTGCGTGGCCGAGTTTCTTGGCACCGGATTGCTCATTTTCTTCGGCGCGGGCTGCGTCGCTGCGCTGCGGGTCGCCGGGGCCAGCTTTGGTCAGTGGGAGATCAGTATTATCTGGGGCCTTGGCGTCGCCATGGCCATCTACCTGACGGCCGGTGTCTCCGGCGCGCACCTTAATCCGGCGGTGACCATTGCCCTGTGGCTGTTCGCCTGTTTTGAACGCCGCAAGGTGCTGCCGTTTATTGTTGCCCAGACGGCCGGGGCCTTCTGCGCCGCCGCGCTGGTGTATGGGCTCTATCGCCAGCTGTTTCTCGATCTTGAACAGAGTCAGCATATCGTGCGCGGCACTGCCGCCAGCCTTAACCTGGCCGGGGTCTTTTCCACGTACCCGCATCCACATATCACTTTTATACAAGCGTTTGCCGTTGAGACCACCATCACGGCAATCCTGATGGCGATGATCATGGCCCTGACCGACGACGGCAACGGAATTCCGCGCGGGCCGCTGGCGCCGTTGCTGATTGGCTTGCTGATCGCCGTGATCGGCGCGTCGATGGGGCCGCTAACCGGCTTTGCGCTGAATCCGGCGCGCGACTTCGGCCCAAAACTGTTTACCAGTCTGGCCGGGTGGGGCTCGATCGCCTTTACCGGTGGGCTGGCGATCCCTTACTTTCTGGTGCCGCTGCTGGCGCCGGTGGTGGGGGCGATTATCGGGGCGTTTTTGTATCGCAAGCTTATCGGCCGCCTTCTGCCGTGCGAATGCGGTATCGATGAGTAAAGCGGGACCCGCCGCAGCGCGGCGGGTTTCCCCGGCCTGATGCCGGGGGGGTTATTTTTTGATGACCGCGCTGAGATCGCCAAGTTTAGCGGCGGGGTTCTTGTGGCACTCCTGCAGCATTTTCGGTACCGAAACGGTCTCGACTTCATGCCAGTCAACATAGTCGCCGCCGCTAAAGTCGGTGTTGCGATTCACTACCCAGAAGGCCACCGGGGTCATGCTTTTTGGGTTCATATCCATAAATTCCTGACAGGTCATATTCTGCGGCGTGGTTTCCTCAACCGCGAACGCCGGGCTGGTCATCAGACAGAATGTGGTAGCCGCCACGGTCAATACGAGTGCTTTAGGGAAGGTGCGAACAAGTCCCTGATATGAGATCATGTTTGTCATCTGGAGCCATGGAACAGGGTTCATCATGAGTCATCAACTTACCTTCGCCGACAGTGAATTCAGCAGTAAGCGCCGTCAGACCCGAAAAGAGATTTTCCTCTCCCGCATGGAGCAGATTTTGCCATGGCAGAATATGGTGGAAGTCATCGAGCCGTTTTATCCCAAGGCGGGCAATGGCCGACGGCCCTATCCGCTGGAGACCATGCTGCGTATTCACTGCATGCAGCATTGGTACAACCTGAGCGACGGTGCCATGGAAGATGCCCTGTACGAAATCGCCTCCATGCGCCTGTTTGCCCGATTATCCCTGGATAGCGCCTTGCCTGACCGCACCACCATCATGAATTTCCGCCACCTGCTGGAGCAGCATCAACTGGCCCGCCAATTGTTCAAGACCATCAATCGCTGGCTGGCCGAAGCAGGCGTCATGATGACTCAAGGCACCTTGGTCGATGCCACCATCATTGAGGCACCCAGCTCGACCAAGAACAAAGAGCAGCAACGCGATCCGGAGATGCATCAGACCAAGAAAGGCAATCAGTGGCACTTTGGCATGAAGGCCCACATTGGTGTCGATGCCAAGAGTGGCCTGACCCACAGCCTAGTCACCACCGCGGCCAACGAGCATGACCTCAATCAGCTGGGTAATCTGCTGCATGGAGAGGAGCAATTTGTCTCAGCCGATGCCGGCTACCAAGGGGCGCCACAGCGCGAGGAGCTGGCCGAGGTGGATGTGGACTGGCTGATCGCCGAGCGCCCCGGCAAGGTAAGAACCTTGAAACAGCATCCACGCAAGAACAAAACGGCCATCAACATCGAATACATGAAAGCCAGCATCCGGGCCAAGGTGGAGCACCCGTTTCGCATCATCAAGCGACAGTTCGGCTTCGTGAAAGCCAGATACAAGGGGTTGCTGAAAAACGATAACCAACTGGCGATGTTATTCACGCTGGCCAACCTGTTTCGGGCGGACCAAATGATACGTCAGTGGGAGAGATCTCACTAAAAACTGGGGATAACGCCTTAAATGGCGAAGAAACGGTCTAAATAGGCTGATTCAAGGCATTTACGGGAGAAAAAATCGGCTCAAACATGAAGAAATGAAATGACTGAGTCAGCCGAGAAGAATTTCCCCGCTTATTCGCACCTTCCCTTGGTCAGGTTACTATTCATTGATCCTCACATCGCAAAGTATAGGCACATTCAAATCAGTATCTTTTTTCCTGTGCTGTTCTGAGGTGAGTATATCACCTCAGAACAGGTGGCCAAATTCAGTGTGTCACTTCACTATGCCTTCACCAGTTTCGCAGACATGGGGTCATAAACATACCCAATGATGCTACCATCCTTAATACGTGCAACAGCCTCATCGATAACGAATAACGGAACGAGAAACCATTCCTCGGGCTGTACTGGATGGCCGAAACGGTCGTTAATGGTAATGTTAAGCCTTGCGGGTGCAAACAACCTGTGAAACAGGTTTTCCATCCGGGTGCGGTTGATGCCTGCAAGCTTGTATGAAGCTACCACCTCGACCTTCGCTAACAGATAGGTGGAATCGTGTTCCGCATTGGCAATACGCGCCTCAACTTTGCCGCCAGTAACTCCAATCTTGTGAATGACATCACGATGTTCAGCTACATAAGGGTTATCAGATAGCGAACGCAACACATAAATGGTGCCACTTTCTAGATCGCTCTCTTCTAGAGCATCGCTGAATAAAGGCCCCATGTCTGGATCGGTAATTCGGCGTGCTGTTTCGTCTTTATACAAAGCACGAACCAGTGACAGCCGAAGTAGGTTGCTTTCCGTACCATTCGAGTAAATGACACGCAGCCGAGCATCTTTCTTCCCCTGTGGCGAATCGAACTCTTCACCTTCCTCAGCCACATAAGCCGTTTGACCATCCAGGATGAACCAATGGCCCACTTCAATCGTTGCATACTGTCCAAAAGGTCGGGTCACTCTTAACCCTGAACTTAGATCACTGCGCACCTGTTCAAATAGCGGTTTGAATGTATCAAAATCCTCGCACGGCTTGCGATCCGCGATCCCTTGTACAGCACGCTTTTCGGCGCTAGCACGAACATGACGCAAGACTGTGATATCGTCCTCGCTGGTAACATCCGCCAGTTCGGCAGCCAAATTATCGATATCGATAAATTCGTCCGCTGACTCCGCTCCATCCCCCCCTCCGGCCAACAAGCCCTGATAATCCAGCGGCTCTAGCAAGGCACGGCAGTCTGGGAGACTGCGTAGCCGGTCGAGCCGCACTGCATAGAGGCGCTCAAAGATCTCACGCTCTTCGCCGTGTTGCGGCGCACGTCCATGTTGGTCAGCGAAGCGCTGGATTTCCTCAAAACCTGCGATGATGCGTTCCTCGCTGGCTGGACGTCCTTTTTTCTTCTCCGGTGGTGCAAATTCAGCAAGTTCTGCCGCCAAATCGTCTAAATCAGAATTACTCATAACGTCCCTCCGCCCTAAAACGCATAAACGCGGCTGCACCTTCTGCAAGGTGCTTTTCCCAGGCATCCGCCGAAGTTAACGATGGGAGTCGCCCACGTTCACGTTTAAATTCAGCAGCACGCTTGGCGATCACTTTGGCATCTTCAGGCGTGATCGAGGTACGCTTGGCCGAGATGGCCGCCGCGACCTGCTTCAAGCTATCTTCGCTCATTGTCTTAGCAAGTATGGCGTAGGCTTCACCAAAGGGATTGATGCGGTCGATAAGGTCTATGTCTAAATCGCGTACGTCCATCGCAAAGCGACGCACTCCGTCAATAAGGGCAGTATTGAGCGTCCCATCGTTCTCGCCGTTGACAATACGCTTGGCCTGCTGCGTGAGGTTAAGGGCGGCGATAGCATGCTGACGTACAGCCTCCTGATCTTCAGCATCAAGTTCAGGATACTTTTCTTTGATGATCTTACCCATACGAACCTGTGTTAACTCTTCAGGGATCAGCTCTTCATCGAACAGACCTCGTTCGATGGCGGGCTTATCCTGCACAAAGGCCGCGATCACTTCGTTTAAATCTTCCTGGCAGATGCGTGCCGCTTCTTTGCTCTTGGGCTCGGCAAGTCCCTTAATCTCGATTTGATACGTCCCTGTCTGCTCATTAACACCAAAATTGCAGCTATCCGGGTCATATCCTCCATCACCATAATCAAAGCCTGGAGTCGGGCCGCTTTCTGGATTCTTGGGCTTAAACTCGAAGCGCGGAGCCAGTACCTGCTCCATCAACAAGCTCGCCGCGATAGCTTTCAAGGTATCGTTGACTGCCTCAGTAACTGCGCCCTCTACAGCGTCCGGCTCGGCGATCAAGTTAGTAAATCTCGCGCGGGTTTTACCCGGAGCGTCACGAGTGGCGCGACCGATAATCTGCACGATCTCAGTCAGGCTAGCACGGTAGCCCACAGTCAGCGCATGTTCGCACCAGATCCAGTCGAAACCTTCCTTCGCCATACCAAGTGCAATAATGATGTCCACATAATCACGGTCTGTCTTCATTTCTACAGCTCGAAGGCTTTCCTGAATCTTGCCTTGGCTAGTTGGGTCCACCAGATCAGCGATACGCAACATTCGGCCATCGCGGCATTTGACTAACTGGAAACCTGTCGCAGGATCCGCACCTTGCCAATCGCCAAGCGCGCCAAGAATATGTTCCACTTCCTTAATTTTATCCTTCGTGCTCTCGCGCGAATTGACGTTGGGTATATGGATAATGGTCTTCTTGTCAGGATCGAGGACATTAAGGATGTCATCGACGTAGGAGCCACTGTAGAAGAAGTAGCCGATGTCAAGTTGCTTGAGGTATTCGTAACCGTTGAGTTGTTCGTAGTAGGTATAGGTGACGGTATCGAACCTGGACTCATCCTGAGGAGCCAAAACGGCCTCCGCATCACCCCGGAAGTAGGAGCCGGTCATGGCAACGATGTGTGTCTTGTCACGCGCGATGAACTGCCCCAGATGCTGACCAAGCTTGTTATCCGGGTTAGCTGACACATGGTGGAATTCATCGACGGCGATCAGGCGATCGTCAAACGCTTCTACGCCGTAGGCATCGACCGCGAAGCGAAAGGTTGCGTGTGTGCAAACAAGCACCTTGTCGCTACTTTCAAGAAAAGAGCCGAAAGCTCTTACCTTGCCACCGTTGTCGTTACCGGGCGCGTTGCATAGGTTCCACTTAGGTTCGACATGCCAATCAGCCCAGAATCCAAACTGCGATAGTGGTTCATCGTTGAAGCTCGCGCCAATAGATTTTTCCGGCACGACAATGATTGCCTGTTTGATCCCCTGGTTTGCGAGTTTATCGAGTGCGACGAACATCAGCGCACGACTCTTGCCAGAGGCGGGCGGCGACTTTATGAGAAGATATTGTTCTCCGCGCTTCTCATAGGCCCGTTCTTGCATAGGGCGCATCCCAAGGGCATTAGCCTTGGTCGATGCTCCGTTGCGTGCATAAGTAACGGAAACGGATGGTACTGAATTGATCTTGACGCTCATATGTTGGCTCCTTCTTAACTCTTTTTTCCCTTAGCCGGTACAGCCGAGGTGGCCGTCTTGATATAGAGGTCGAACAGCTTCTCAAGCCTCTCGGTATCATTCTTAAAGCGACGGCCGATGTAGATGCGTTCAAGCACTTCGTCGTTGCGAGCATGCGCGGCACGTAGATCAGCGGGCATATTTTCGGGGTCATACAGCTCTGCAATTGTTGCTGGGAAATGATGTTCTCGCGCCAGCAAAATGTCCTCGGCACAGCGTGTTAAGTCTTCCTTATTCTTATCTGTAAGCATTGGCACCGGAAAAGTGTTCCAACCCATTTTGTTTGAGTAACTAAATCGTGTTTCTAGCTTTCCACAGACGGTGCTAATCCAGATTAGATGCAATCTTGATGCTATTAGTGCCAAATTAAACAAAGATCCATCATAGATCGAATAAGCAAGGTTATTTACTGTAGTCCGCTCATCGAATAGAGCCACGGGAAGGTATTCCCGATTCTCAGAACTCCGGATTGGAACAATTATTACCGACTGATTTCCACACTTCATCTCACAAAACTGATGCGGTCGAGTGGCCATAGAACGCGTTGCCTGCCGCTCGCTCTTTAAGCGCCATTCTTTGACTTTATTGATCTGCGCTGAGACTGCTGGAAACGATGTGGCCAGCGCAAAATTCTCATTCTCAATCCAGAGACAGTATCTCTCGCTACCGTTAATTACCTCGCTCGAACCTAAGATTTTGCGCGTGATCGTCTCTCGAACATCCTTTGGGATGCAAAGGGCTTCAATCCCCTTACTATCGAAAATTAGATGACCGCCTTCGTATGGCTGATTACCAAGTACCATCGGGGCGCAGCCAGGAGGAGGATCAGATTTCTTGTTTATAAAGATGTCTGCATTTGGAACCAAGTAGGCATTGATATTATCTACCTCTCTCTCGACTATTCCCTCACCTTGATGCTCAAATAATCTACACTTCGTTCCAAAACTACGCGTCAACCCAATTACAACGACTGTTACACCAGCATTGTGGGTTGCAAGGTTAGACCATTTGAAAGATGTGTACGCGAACGAGATCCTGACACCTAGTCCCATTATCAGTGGCCACAGCACAGGAACTTGGTTCCCTTGACAAATCGAGTTTGTACTGACGAAAGCGGCTGCTCCATTTACATGGGAGAGGTACTCCGCAGTTTTCACGAACCATGCGCTCACGTAGTCGAGCACTTTGAAAGTTCTAGGATATTTAGAAAAGACAAACAATAGATCTGCCTTCTGTTCAGCGGATTGATTTTTGGTTCCTTTATAAGGAGGGTTTCCACAGATATATGTTTCGCTGCCTTCATGTTCAAACTCGATTTCAGCTTGATCAAGTGGAGTTTGCAGGATATCGTCTGAAACCACCTTAACTCCTGAGCCACTCACATCCATTAAGCTATACCAATCGATCCGCAGCGCATTTCCACAAGTGATCCAATTCTCGCTGCGTAGTGGCAAGAATTCGGCCAAGGCCAACTTCTGCCCACGATAGAGTACATCACACTGGTATTCTGCGATAATCAACGCAAGGCGGGCGAGCTCTGCCGGGAAGTCGCGCAGCTCAATGCCACGAAAATTTGTGACCGGAATATCAGATGGGCGATCAGGTTCGCCTCGCCTCCAGTTAATCTCAGCTTCAATGGCACGCATTTCTTTATAAGCAATGACCAAAAAGTTGCCCGAACCACAGGCTGGATCAAAAATGCGTATACGGGCGATACGCTTGCGCAAATTGAGCAAAGCGCGTGGATTTTCGCCCGCATCTTCCAGCTTTGAACGCAGTTCGTCGAGGAATAGTGGGTTCAGTACCTTCAGGATGTTGGGAACACTAGTGTAGTGCATCCCTAATTCACCGCGCTCTTCATCTTCGGCAATTGCTTGAATCATCGAGCCGAATATGTCCGGATTTATTCTGGTCCAGTCCAGATTGCCAACGTGAAGCAGGTAGGAGCGCGCGATACGGCTGAAGCGCGGCACCTCTTCCGTACCTGAGAACAAAGCGCCGTTAACATATGGAAATTCTGCAGCCCAGCGCGGAATACCTACTGCGGCACGCTCATAGTCTGGAGTGTTCATAGCACGAAAGAGCGTGCCGATGACCTCGTGCATATTAGAAGCATCGCGCTCACTCATCTGTGCAATGGTGTCAGTAAAGCGCCCCTTGCCTATGAATATGTCAGTATCTTCAGCAAAAAAACAGAATATTAGACGCGCCATGAACTTATTCATGTCATGACGACGCTCCGCAGTACCCCATTCAGGGTTGTCTTTCAGCAGTTCAACGTAAAGGCGGTTCAGGCGGCTTGTAGCCCGGATGTCAAAGGCGTCTTCGCTGATCTGCCGAACAGTGCTGATACCTGCCAGTGGCAAAAAGAAACCGAAGTGATCGGGAAAGTCTTTAAAGGCACAAGCGACAGTCTGGCCGCTGATGAGGTCTTCAGCTTCGAAGTCTTTTCCATCTGTGGCGAGGATGAATTTGGCCTTGGCCTTGCCTGTTGCCGGGCTGGCCTTGAGTGAAGCAAGCATTTGTGTTACTTGCCCTTCTTCACTAGCCAAAATGTGAATGTTATTGGTCTGAAGAACGCCGCCCAAATCGGACTTATTCGATGCTCCGGCTCGCAAGCGTTTGATAGTCGTTTCCTTGTTACCAAAGGCTTCAAGGAAAGCATAAGGAAACTCTATGGGATCAAAGGGTTGCTCTGCAAGATCCGTGATGGCTTGTTCAATTTCTACGGCGTTCATTTGCTTACAGTTCTCCATTGGCATGTGACCGCCCTGCTGCTACTGGTGTGCAGTGAACTCATGTCATATCCTAGGTTTTCTTGGAAATTTTTGACCGTAAGTTTAACAGAATAGAACCCAGCGCTGTAGCTGATTCAGTCTCAGATCCACGTTTCAGAAAGCCCTATTATGTATTTATGGCGAGAATTTTAGCATTGAGATATTTTCGATAAAATATACATATTTTCAGCCAATTAAAGACTGCTAAATTCATGGTATATGAGACGCTCGCATGTGAGTAACTTCCGTTCTTATTTATGGTTTTCTTAAAACGTATTAAGGTTGCACCGAATATGGTTTTCCCCGCTGACCCTGACCCGGTTGACTGTTCAGTCAGCTATGACGTCAAGCACATGACGAAGGTAGCTTTCTGGATCCACGCCGTTTAGTTTGCACGTCCCGATCAGACTGTACATCAGCGCTACACGCTCACCTCCGTGGTCTGAGCCGAAGAACAGCCAGTTTTTTCTCCCCAAACTGACCATCCGCAGCGCCTTTTCAGCGATGTTGTTATCGGCTTCTGTCCAGCCATTGCCTGCATAGTGCGTCAGGGCCGGCCACTGGTTAAGGGCGTACGCGAACGCTTTCGCCAGCTCTGAGTGTCGTGACAGGGTGTTCATCTTTTCACGCAGCCAGCTTTCCAGGGATTTCAGCAGCGGTTTCGCTTTCTGCTGACGTTCAGCAAGACGTTGCTCCGCCGGCATTCCCCTTATTTCCGCCCCGATGGCATACAACCCGCCGATACGCTTCAGGGCATCCTCCGTCAGCGCCGACGGCGTGCGGGCGTACACATCGTGGATTTTACGGCGGGCGTGAGCCCAGCAGGCGGCTTCCGTTATCTGGCCACCGCGGTACAACTCGTTGAATCCTGCATACGCATCCGCCTGCAGCACTCCCCTGAAGCCGGCAAGATGGGTCTGCGGGTGGATGGCTTTTCTGTCCGGGCTGTAAGCGAACCACACCGCCGGTGCGACTGCTGACCCGGCGTTGCGGTCATCACGAACGTACTTCCACAATCGCCCGGACTTCGTCTTCTTATTGCCCGACAGCAGCATCTGGACCGGGGTATCATCGACATGGAGTTTGCCGTCGCTCAGGACATAGCCCCGAAGCGCCTCCTCCAGCGGTGACAGCAGCCTGCAGCATGCATCCACCCAGCCCGACAGGAGGGAGCGGCTCAGTTCCACACCCTGGCGGCTATATATTTCAGACTGGCGGTACAGCGGGGTATGCTCTGCATACTTTGAGCCCAGTACCCGGGCCAGCAGCCCCGCTCCGGCGATACCCCGCTCGATGGGACGTGAAGGCGCGGGGGCCTGCACGATAGCGTCGCATTTTGTACAGGCGTGTTTTTCCCGCACGGTCCGGATAACACGGAAGGCGCTGCGCATCAGCTCCAGCTGTTCAGCAGTATCTTCACCCAGCCAGCGCAGTGAATCGCCACAGTCCGGGCAGCATGATGCCGCCGACAACAGCCGTTTTTCGTCACGAGGGAGTGATTCGGGGAACGGTTTACGGGTGCGGGTCTGGCGAAGCGACCACGCTCCAGCCGTTTGGTCAGCAGACACAGCCTGTCGCCGGTAGACCACAGCAATTTTACCTGACTGCCACTGCAGCCCCAGAAGATGAAGACTTGGCCGGACATCGGGTCGTCTTTCAGTGCCGTCTGCACTTTTGCCGCCAGCCCGTTGAAGCCGTTGCGCATGTCGGTGATACCGGCAACCAGCCAGATTTTAGTGCCTGCAGGAAGATTTATCATACAGTCCCTCGCATCAGTTCGCGCAGGACAGTGGTGATGAGTTCAGTTGAGGGATGAGTCAGTGTTATATCTCCGCCCCGACATTTTATGTGACAGGCAGTCTGAGGTGAACAGGATGGCGGTTCGGGCGTTGGGGGAGATGGCTCTGCCCGAAATTGCACGGGTATGAGAGCAGGAAGCGACGATGCGTTTTTCCGTGGGTGGCAGACCCGCCCTTCACGTTGCCAGAGCCTTATCCATTTAAAGAGCAGGTTGTCATTGACATCATGTTGTCGGGCCAGCGCAGCAACACTTCCTTCTTTTTCAAGTGCCAGCCTGACCAGTTCCATTTTAAACTCAGGGGAATATCGTTTTCGGGGAAGTCTTTCTTTGGCGCGCATTAGGTGTCCACCTGCAAATTAAGCGGGGGCTTAAGTTACAGGATAGTGGTTTCAGAGCCAGACGTTTTTGAGACAACGCTTACTCTAAACCCAAGCGTAAATGTCTATTATTGGCAAAATACCACCAGCCAACATGAGCTGTGATGTAAAGTTGACACTGCTACAGTTACATGAGCCTGCTTATATTCTAAATAAATTCAGATAGATATTATCTCCGTGAATCCCCCGCCTCCCTGACCGGAGCGCGGGAATTTTTGTTTTTCACGCTGAGAACCCTGTATGAATAAAACTGATGGCCTTCAGGCCCTGGAAAAACCGCTGGCGTCGCTTCCCGATACGCTTCGCCAGCTTATTCTTGAACGTATTCAGAATCTGACCCACTACGAGCCGGTGATTGGCATCATGGGCAAGAGTGGTGCCGGTAAGTCGTCGCTCTGTAACGAACTCTTTCGGGGGAAAGTCTCCGCCGTCAGTGATGTGAACGCCTGCACCCGCGACATACTGCGCTTCCGGCTGCGCAGTGGTCGTCACAGTCTGGTGATTGTTGATTTACCGGGTGTGGGAGAAAACGGGCAACGGGACCATGAATACCGTGCCTTGTACCGGCGTATGCTGCCGGAACTGGACCTGGTGCTGTGGGTCATTAAAGCCGACGACCGGGCGCTGTCGGTGGATGAACATTTCTGGCACGGGGTGATGCAACCTTACCAGCAGCAGGTGCTGTTCGTGCTGAATCAGGCCGACAAAATAGAACCCTGCCATGAATGGGAGGCTCGCACCAGCACGCCTTCTGCACAGCAATGGACTAACCTTCAGGAAAAGCAGGCTGCCATTAGCGCGATGTTTAAACCGCATCATCCGGTCTGTGTGGTATCTGCCTGTAGCGGCTGGGGTACTGAAGAGATGGTGGCGACCATGATGCGCTGTCTGCCGGACCGCGCCACCAGCCCGGTGGCGACACAGCTGCACGGGAGGCTCTGCACGGAGCCGGTAAAGTCGCAGGCCCGTGATGGCTTCGGTGAGGCCGTGGGCCGGGTGTTTGATACGGCAGAATCATCATCGTTTCTGCCTGCGCCGTTGAAGACTGTGATTCGTACCGTGCGTGATACTGTGGTGTCGGTGGCCCGCGCGGTCTGGGACTGGATTTTCTTCTGAATGAGTAAAAGGTTATCAGGTTAGTGGTGGATTACTCTGTTTATTCACCACCCGGTAGATGATTTTTATGTGGCAGACATAACCTGTCTGCACCAGCAAAAGATACCACCAGTCATAAGCACGTTACTGCTGCCGACAGGGCATCCATACGGCCTTTTCGCGCCAGGCGTTTCGCTACGTATAACGGACACAACCTGTCAGTCTCATCCTTTACAGTAATACCTTCTTAATTAACTACTTACCCGACACGGAGATAATACATGTCTCAGGCTGAGCGTCGTTATGACCGCCTGTCTGTCCGGCTGTCGCTGATTATCAGCCGTCTGCTTGCGGGGGAAACGCTGAATATGCGCAAACTGGCGGCGGAGTTTGGCGTCTCGGAGCGTACCCTACATCGTGATTTCCGCGAGCGTCTGATTTATCTCGACCTCGAATATCAGGATGGCTGCTGCCGTCTGCTGACCGGAGGCCGTCAGGAGATTCAGGAGGAGGCCGCAATGCAGTTTGCCCGTCAGTCAGGCACTGGCGCGTTGTTTCCTGATATGGATCACCATCTGGTCAGTTCATTGCTGAGTAGCAAGGACTCCTCGCCATGCCTTATCTGGCATCAGGGGGCATCCGTACCGTCTTCCCGGCCAGGCATCTTCACGCGACTGGTCAGGGCAGTATCAGAGCAGCGGAGGATAACCCTGCTGGCTGACGGATGCCGTTGCGACAACCTTGCCCCCTACCGGCTGATTTTCAGCGGCGGTGAGTGGTTTCTGGTGGGGGAACACCTTGCCCGGATAACCGTTTTTGCACTGCACACAGTTCACTCCGTGACGTTTCACGCGGAAACCTTCACACCAGACGGACATTTCACCCGCATTCTGTCACACCCGGATTTTTTACAGGCGTTACCTCATTTTCATGTTTTTCATTCACTACTCGCTGACGGCAGTTACGGGCAGCTTACCCATAAGGAACAGGCATGAAATTACTCACCTCGGCGGCGCTGGCCGCCAGCCTCTGCATTACCTCTGTGACCCCGGCCATCGCAGAAAATATCGTGGGTTCAGTTAAGGCCTGGCAGTACATGCAGGCAGATGGCTGGACATCCGCTGATGGATACGATGATAACCATATGCATAACGCACTCTATCAGGCGGTTGTACTCGACAATTATCCCTGGACGAATCACTTTTTTCTTCGCAGCAGAGATGGAGGCTCGCTTTATCTGGCAGACAAAAAATCCCTGACGGTCAGATACATTGATATAAAACCCCGTGACGAATATCCGCTACATCTCCGGATTATTTATCAGGGCAATAATGAAGGTCAGGGCTGTTATTTCGCTGTCGTTGATGACCGGATGGCTAACTACTGGACAGCCGTTGAAGACAAGCTGCTCTACCAGTATCCCGCCGTTGAAAATGTTGATGAAAAAGCGGCTGAACTCAAAAAACAGTTCACGCCGGAAGTCATGATGATGGTAAAGGACAATTGTGTTAACAAACGGCAGCAGGCAGCGCTTGCAGCCCGGCGTACTGAAAAAGACAGGGAACTGCAACAGTGGGTGGCACAGCAGAGTCTTGCTGAGCTATGCCGTCGTACCGGTAACTGCTGACGCAGTCAAAACGATATTATCAGCAAGGGATCAACGTCATGAAAAAAACATACCCGCGTATTGTTGTCACTGTTCTGGCCGTTATCAGTGCTATCAGTGTTTCCGGTTGTGACAGCAAGGAAGATGCTGGCGTGAAAGCGATAGCCAGGTTTAAGGACCTGACTCCACCACCGTTCAGCAAGGTTGTCTCGCATAAATCCGATATTGCCCGGGAATGGGTAAAGAAGGATGCCTTTGGTACACCGCAATATACGGTGATGAAAACCCGCCAGTCACCGGAAGGCTGTGAGTCAGGCAATTATTACTACATTGCTGACATGCAGCAGAAAACAGTACAACCACTGATGGCAGCCCTGTGCCTTGCGGACAATATCACCCTGAGTTTCAGGATTGAAACCGACAGCTATACGGGTGAAAAATCGGTGGTGTATTCGCACGATGGCAAGGAAATGGGAAAACTCTATCTGCCGGAGAATCAGGAGAAAAATCCATGAAGAAGCTGAAAGGCGTTATCTCAGTTTTCGCTCTGAGTCTTTGTCTGCTGTCACCGGCTCAGGCCGAAGAACAGCGTTACATCAGTATCCGCAACACAGACATGGTCTGGGTGCCAGGCAATGTCTGCGTCTGGCAGTTTCGCCTGGACAACGGCGGAAGTGGTGAAGGATTCGGGCCTTTGACACTTTCCCTGCGTCTGAAAGATAAAGGGGGGAACACGCTGGCGATGGGGAATATGGCAGTGGCTGCATTTGGCGACAGCGATGCCACTCGCTCTCAGGAAGCCTCGCTGGAGAACGAATGCGTGGAAAACGTCAGTTCCGTCGAAATCATGAAGGCAACGGAAGCCTCTGATGGTTACCAGACTGACCTGCCGCTGTCAGTGTTTGATCCGCAGTATTATCACCCACTACCGGTGTCGGTTGCCGGAGGTAAGACATCCTGATGCCATCATTACTCGTCCGTTTCAGCCCCTGTCGCTTATGCCACAGGGGCTTTTTGTTTTAAGGAGCCAGTATGACTGAACTTACTGAATTACCTGAGGGGCCATTTACGCGTCAGCAGGCAGAGGTGGTTGCGTCTCAATATACCAGTGTTGCTATAGAGGATTAGCAAGGGGACACATTTCCGTCTGGTTATCCGTCATGAGTGTCGCATGGTCTGGCGAGCCTGGAACTTTGAGTCGGATGCCGGTTACTGGCTGAACCGGTATATCACTCGTGATGGCATCCGCAAATTTCCTGCATAACCACCACCAGCACATCATCGATATAAACAAAGTCAGGCCACACCTCCTTCGGGAAGTGTGGCCTTTTGTCTTTTTACCCACTGCATAAGGAGTTACCCATGCGATTAGCCAGCCGCTTTGGCCGTATAAACCAGATACGTCGTGACCGGCCTCTGACCCACGAAGAGCTGATGAGTCATGTTCCCAGCGTGTTCGGGAGTGACAAGCATGAATCTCGTTCAGACCGTTATACCTACATCCCGACCATCACCATCCTCGAAAGCCTGCAGCGTGAAGGCTTTGAGCCGTTCTTTGCCTGCCAGACAAAGGTTCGCGACCAGAGCAAGAGGGAGCACACCAAACACATGCTTCGCCTGCGTCGTGCCGGTCAACTTACCGGCCATCAGGTGCCGGAAATCATTCTACTTAACAGCCATGACGGCTCATCAAGCTACCAGATGCTGCCGGGGTTATTTCGCGGCGTCTGTACCAATGGCCTGGTCTGCGGTCAGTCATTCGGAGAAGTGCGGGTACCGCATAAAGGGAATGTTGTTGAGAAGGTGATTGAAGGGGCTTACGAAGTGCTCGGTGTGTTTGACCGGGTGGAGGAGAAGCGTGATGCAATGCAGTCTCTGGCGTTACCAGCCCCGGCCCGTCACGCGCTGGCAAATGCCGCACTGAAGTATCGATTTGGTGAGGAGCACCAGCCGGTCACGGTATCGCAGTTGCTGACCCCACGTCGCCGGGAGGACTACAGCGATGACCTGTGGACCGTATACCAGCGCGTGCAGGAGAACCTGATGAAAGGTGGATTGTCGGGGCGAACCGCTCAGGGGAAAAGCAGCCGCACCCGTGCTGTTACCGGTATTGATGGCGATGTGAAGCTTAATCGCGCCCTGTGGGTTATGGCAGAAAACATGCTCGATTTTTTCGGGCGTTAAACAACAGTTCCGGCATAAGGAGATAGTTTAATGAATACACAAAATCATCAGTTTGCGGAGCATACCGCAATTACTGCCTCGGTGGTCCCTGACGAGTTACGCATCGGCTTCTGGTCGCAGTACTTCGGCAGCATACCGCAGTGGATAATCCTTGAACCCACCGTTTTCGCGTGGATGGACCGCTTCTGCACGGACTACAGCGGCGGCATCTGGAATTTTTACACGCTGAGCAACGGCGGCGCGTTTATGGCCCCGGAAGTGGAGAACGATGAACTCTGGTCGCTGTTTAACACGATGAACGGCAACGGCGGTGACATGAGTGCCGAAGCTGCAGGGATTGCGGTCTGTCTGATGGCTTACAGCCACCATGCCTGCCGTACCGAATGCGACGCCATGACGGAGCACTACTACCGCCTGCGGGACTTCGCGCTCAACCACGCGGAATGCAACGCCATCATGCACATCATCGACTGAGGTCAGCCGCTATGGAGCAACAGTTACCGTTGTTTGCCCGTGAATTAGCCCTTGCCGACCAGCAGACAGTCTGGAAAGCCTTATCTCTGCTGGAGTGCCAGCTACGTGAAACCGGCGCATCATTTACTTCCAGCCATGCCGTCCGCGACTGGCTGCGCCTGCAGCTCGCGTCACTGGAGCGGGAAGAGTTTACCGCGCTCTTTCTCGATAACCAGCATCGCCTGATAGCCCACGAAACGCTATTTACCGGCACCATCAACCATACGCAGGTCCATCCCCGCGAAGTGGTGAAGGCCGGTCTGAAGCATAACTGCGCCGCTGTTATTGTCGCCCATAGCCATCCCTCCGGGGAGGCTGAACCCAGCAAGGCAGACCGTCAGGTCACTACGCGTATTCAGCAGGCGCTGGACCTGGTTGATATCCGCCTGCTGGACCACCTGGTGGTCGGCGGCATGGAGATCACCTCGTTTGCAGATCGTGGCTGGCTGTAGCACAACAGGAGAATAACCCAATGAAAATTATCAGTAAACGTCAGGCGATGGCGATATACCGCCAGTATCCGCAGTCCCGGTTGTTTCCCTTCTGCACGGGTAAATACAAATGGTCTGGCAGCATCTGCCACTACGCCGGACAGGAGGTTCAGGATATCAGCGGTGTGCTCGCGGTCTTCGCTGAACGCCGTCAGAGCCGCAACGGCCCCTATGTCGTATTACGCAGCGTCACGCTGAATTAACACACGTTTAAGGAAGGCTAAAATTGTCGAATGAAATACCGACAGTAAACCACGATATCACTGAACCCTGGTGGGGGCTTAAACGCAGTATCACGCCCTGTTTTGGCGCACGGCTGGTACAGGCGGGCAACCGTCTGCATTATCTCGCTGACCGGGCCAACATCACCGGACAGTTCAGCGACGCTGATTTACGGTATCTCGACCAGGCATTTCCACTGCTGCTCAAACAGCTTGAACTGATGCTCACCAGCGGTGAACTCAATCCCTGCCATCAGCACTGTGTCACGCTCTATGCAAAAGGGCTGACCTGCGAGGCCGACTCCCTCGGCTCGCATGGTTACGTATACCTGGCGATTTATCCGACACCAGCGGCAACCGCATAAAGCTTCTTACTACTTACCCTCGTTTTACCCATCAACAAAGAGATCCCACTATGCAAACCCAACCACTATCCTCAACTCAGGAGGCTACACCACGCCCGTCACCGGTGGAGATCTGGCAACGGCTTCTGAGCCACCTGTTGGATCGTCACTACGGTCTGACACTCAACGACACTCCGTTCGGCAACGATGGCGTGATTCAGGAGCATATCGACGCCGGTATCTCACTGTGCGACGCGGTGAATTTTATCGTGGAGAAATACGATCTGGTACGAACCGACCGTCGCGGTTTTAACGCAGAAACACAGTCGCCTCTTCTCAGCAGTATCGATATTCTCCGCGCCCGCAAAGCCACCGGACTGATGACCCGAAACGATTACAGAACGGTGACCGACATCACCACCGGTAAATACCGGGAGGTGCAGCCATGAAGCTGTCCCTGACGGTAGAAGCCGATACCCTCAACGTACTGGCTCTGAATGCGGGCCGGATCGCCGTGGATATTGATGGCATTGAACTAGCTGCGCTGATTGATGTGGTCTGTGATAACGGGTATTCCCTGCGTGTTGCTGACGAGCCCAGAAAGCTGGTTGTTGAAGATCCGCTGCCACCCCTCGCGCGCGTTAATGGCATCCAGTGCAGCACCGCGCATATCACGGCGGAAGACAATGCTCTGCTGTTTACCCTTGCACACCAGCATGAAGACTTTGGCGAGTCGGAATGGATTAGCTATACCGGCTCGGGTTATCTGCTCTACCTTGGCGCATGGTCGTTTCCGGTCTTGCATCTCAAACGTCTCGGCCTGTCGAAAGCATGCCGCCGGTTAGTGGTGACGCTTATCCGTCGCTACGCCGTTGGCATTGTTCATCTGGATGCCTTTGGCGAAGTGCTGCCGGGCTTTGCCACCTTCGACTGGTAACCCCACCTCAATCACCGCAAGGTTTTCACATGCCGGAATTGACCACTGAAACCGCTCTCGATATTTTGATTCGCTGGCTGCAGGACAACATCGATTGCGGCAGCGAGATTATCTTCGACAACGACGAAGACAGGACGGATTCGACAGCGCTGCTGCCATGGATTGAAAAGGCGCTTAAAGATGTCAGTGACCTCCGTCATCTTCAACTTCTGCAAGACGCAAAGACGAAATAACCCACCATTTCACACACTACCTGCATATGCGCCAGCCCGTAAACCGGCTGGTGTTGTGCATTTATGGAGTCCCTGAATATGAGCACAATTGAACCTGAGGTATTAACCGATCACACTGATGTTATTTGCTCCACCAGCATTGAGCGCATTGTTACCGGACGTAATGCAGCGTTGAGCCTGACAGAAATCCTTATCCATCAGCTTAGTGATATTTCTACACTAACCGACAGTATTGGCGGGGGCAAATCGAATGAATGGGGAGTGCGGCAATACCGTTACGACTGCTGGCTGATGGAGAAACCTGAAACCGCGATGAAGGCGATCACCCACAATATTGATCGTGGTATCTGGAAAGACCTGATGAAGAAATCGGGGATGCTAAGCCTGATGGATGCTCAGGCCCGTGATGAGTGGTACAAAAACCTTGAAGGGGAGGATATTCCGGCTGTTAGCGAAGCCAACATTCTGAGCACATTTGAGCAACTGCATCAGAGCAAAGGTGAGGTGTTTGAGCGAGGAGTAATCAATGTATTTAAGGGGCTATCCTGGAACTATAAGACCAATAGTCCCTGCAAATTTGGCACAAAAATCATTGTTACGGGACTAGTCAAATGTGACAGATGGGGATTTGGGCTGAACTGGGGCTGGCAACGGGATCGGTTAGCCGACCTTGAGCGCATGCTGATGCTCCTTGATGGTCAGCCCATTCCCGACAACCGCGCCGACGTCACACGTCGTCTTAGTGATCATATTCATACAAACCGACACAGTAATCGTTACGAGGATGAGATGTTTGCAATCAAGTATTTTCAGAAAGGAACCGCGCACATCAACTTTAAGCGGCCTGAACTGCTCGATAAACTGAATGACATCATTGCCCGGCACTATCCGGGAGCGCTGTCAGCGAGATGAAGAGCGCTGAGAGGCAATTCCTTACCTGACCCATTACCTGACCCAAATCACATCCAAAGAAAAAGGAGTCAGACGATTTCTCATCTAACTCCTTGTTTTATTTGGTGGCCCCTGTTGGGTTTGAACCAACGACCAAGCGATTATGAGTCGCCTGCTCTAACCACTGAGCTAAGGGGCCGTGGCGGTGAATTATAAAGTAACTCCGGCGTGCAATCCAGCCATAACCGTACGTATGCTGTTTTATTAAACAACGTATTTTCAATCCGTTATACTTTTCTTACGATGTTATGTAGTGGAGTCGTTATGGTTAAGGACATTTTAGCGCCAGGGTTGCGGGTCGTGTTCTGCGGCATCAATCCGGGGCTTTCTTCTGCCGGGACGGGATTTCCGTTTGCACATCCGGCGAACCGTTTCTGGAAGGTGATTCATCAGGCCGGTTTTACCGAGCGCCAGCTCAAACCCGAAGAGGCAGAACACCTGCTGGATTTTCGCTGCGGTGTCACCAAACTGGTTGACAGGCCAACGGTGCAGGCCAATGAAGTCTCGCGTCAGGAGTTGCACGACGGTGGACGTAGCCTGATTGTCAAAATTGAGCAGTACCAACCGCATGCCCTGGCGATTCTGGGTAAGCAGGCATTTGAGCAAGGCTTCAGCCAGCGCGGCGTACAGTGGGGAAAACAGAGCATAACCATTGGCGCAACGCAGGTGTGGGTGTTGCCGAATACCAGCGGGTTGAGCCGCATTACGCTGGATAAACTGGTGGAAGCATTCAGGGAACTGGATGAAGCGCTGATCGTGCGCGGAATGTAAAAAAAACGCCACCGAAAGGTGGCGTTTGTTGTTTGTGCGACGGGATTAGTCGTCCAGGAAGCTACGCAGCACTTCAGAACGGCTCGGGTGACGCAGTTTACGCAGCGCCTTCGCTTCGATCTGACGAATACGTTCGCGGGTAACGTCAAACTGTTTACCCACTTCTTCCAGCGTGTGGTCGGTGTTCATATCGATACCGAAACGCATACGCAGGACTTTCGCTTCACGCGCGGTCAGGCCAGCCAGCACGTCATGCGTTGCCGCACGCAGGCTCTCGGTTGTGGCAGAATCCAGCGGTAGCTCGAGGGTGGTATCCTCGATGAAATCACCCAGATGCGAATCTTCATCGTCACCAATCGGGGTTTCCATGGAGATCGGCTCTTTGGCGATCTTCAGCACTTTACGGATCTTGTCTTCCGGCATCAGCATACGTTCAGCCAGCTCTTCCGGCGTCGGCTCGCGACCCATCTCTTGCAGCATCTGGCGGGAGATACGGTTGAGTTTGTTGATGGTCTCAATCATATGCACCGGAATACGGATGGTGCGCGCCTGATCCGCGATAGAGCGGGTGATCGCCTGACGGATCCACCAGGTTGCATAGGTGGAGAACTTGTAACCACGACGGTATTCAAACTTATCGACCGCTTTCATCAGACCGATGTTGCCTTCCTGAATCAGATCCAGGAACTGCAGACCACGGTTGGTGTATTTCTTGGCGATAGAGATAACCAGACGTAAGTTTGCTTCAACCATCTCTTTCTTCGCACGACGCGCTTTCGCTTCGCCAATGGACATGCGACGGTTGATGTCTTTGACCTGCTCGATGGTCAGGCCGGTTTCTTCTTCAATCTGACGCAGTTTCTGCAGACCACGGTGAACGTCATCGGCCACATCATGCAGTTTTTCGGACCACGGCTTGTTCATCGCGATAGCCGCATTGAACCAGGTTTCGCTGGTTTCATTGCCGGTGAACAGGGTGATGAAGTTCTTCTTCGGCATTTTGCACTGCTCAACGCAGAGCTTCATGATCAGACGTTCCTGGGTACGAACCCTGTCCATCATGACGCGCATGCTGTTCACAAGGTAGTCAAACTGCTTTGGTACCAGACGGAACTGCTTGAATACTTCAGACAGCTTCAGGATCTCAGTCTGGGCATCGGCGTGGCTACGACCTTTCGCTTTGATGGTGTCACGCGTGACTTCGTACTGCGTACGCAGTTCGCCGAACTTCTCGCGCGCCAGCTCAGGATCGATGCTGTTGTCGTCATCGCTGCTGTCGTCGTCGCTGTCTTCTTCGTCTTCGTCCTCATCGTCATCCATGTCTTCCTGAGATAACTCAGATCCGACGTGAGTGGCGGTAGGGGCCAGATCTTCTTCCGCGTTTGGATCGACAAAACCGGTGATCAGATCGGACAGACGGGCTTCTTCAGCTTCAACGCGATCGTACTGCTCAAGCAGATAGGTAATAGCTTCTGGATATTCGGCAACGGAGCACTGAACCTGGTTGATCCCGTCTTCGATGCGTTTCGCAATATCGATTTCGCCTTCGCGGGTCAACAGTTCAACGGTACCCATTTCACGCATGTACATGCGAACCGGGTCAGTGGTACGACCGATTTCAGACTCTACGCTGGACAGAACTTGCGCAGCCGCTTCTTCCGCGTCTTCGTCGGTACTGGTGGTGTTTTCAGCAAGCAGCAGATCATCGGCATCCGGTGCTTCTTCCATCACCTGAATACCCATGTCGTTGATCATTTGGATGATATCTTCAATTTGATCTGAATCGACGATATCTTCCGGCAGATGGTCATTGACCTCGGCATAGGTCAGATAGCCTTGCTCCTTACCACGGGTGACAAGAAGCTTCAGCTGTGACTGCGGGTTTTGCTCCATAAGACGGTATCCACACTTAATTCGTTTGATTAGAGTCAGCAAGCCGTTGCTGCCAACATTTAAAGCGAGGGCGTACTTATATTTGTGGCCGCTGCCTCTCAGTGCGGCTGTCGGGGGCTTCCCGATCGCTATTCGGCACTTAAGCCGTTAAATACTTTTGTCTGTTTCAATTCATTTCTTCGCCAGTTCCTGGTTCAGTGTCCAGAGCTCCCGGCGTTCTTCGCTGCTTAAACCGTGTGTGCGCTCGCGGGCGATTAGCTCTTCCTGGCGCAGCTCAAGCATCGAATCAAACATATGGTTGAGTGAGTCGGTGAAGGTTTTTTCAGCAATATCCTTATCTGCTATATCGTCCCACGTCGACAATTTTTCAAGGGTGGCCGCATCATTTGTGCCACGATAGTGTTCTAAAAGCTGTCCGGTGGTTAGCCCTGGCTGGGACAAACAAGTGTTGACCAGTTCTGCGAATAAGCCAAGTCCAGGCAGCTTATTCTGGTCCAGGCCGCTTAACGGGGGCACCAGCGGCGCCAGTTCCGGATTTTGCACCAGCAGTCCTATCAGTATACGCATGGTCGTGCGTTTTAGCTGCGGAGCGGGTCGGGAAGTCCCACTTTCGGACAATTTTGGCATTAATCGTTCAAGCTGGCTGTCATCCAGAATGCCAAGCTTGTTGCCCAATTCCTGTCGCAGATAAATGCGTAACGTTTCACCCGGTACCTGAGTGATGAGCGGTAGCGCCAGCGTACTCAACTGCGCTCGACCGTCCGGTGTGCTCAGGTCCACCTGCGGCAGCAGGCTATTAAACAAAAACGCGGAGAGCGGCAGGGCCTGCTCCATCCGGGCTTCGAATGCCGCTTTCCCCTCTTTACGCACCAGCGTATCGGGGTCTTCGCCATCAGGTAAAAACATAAAGCGTAGCTGACGACCATCCGTCATGTACGGCAGTGCGGTTTCCAGCGCGCGCCAGGCGGCGTCTCGTCCTGCACGGTCACCGTCATAACAGCAAATAACGTTGTTCGTGGCGCGGAACAGGAGCTGAATATGATCGGCGGTGGTTGAGGTGCCCAGCGAAGCCACGGCATAGTTAATACCATACTGCGCCAGCGCCACCACATCCATATAGCCTTCCACCACTAACAAACGTTGCGGATCGGCGTTATCCTGCTGCGCTTCATAAAGGCCATACAGTTGGCGGCCCTTATGGAAAATATCGGTTTCCGGGGAGTTGAGGTACTTCGGTAGAGCATCACCCAGCACACGACCGCCAAAACCTATCACCCGACCACGCTTATCGCGGATGGGGAACATCACCCGTTCGCGGAAGCGATCGTAACTGCGTCCCTGATCGTTGGTGACCAACATACCCGCATCCACCAGTGACTGGCGATTTTCGCTATTGCCGCCAAACCGTTTCAGGACGTTGTCCCAACCGGGGGGCGCAAAGCCAATAGCAAAACGCGCGATCACTTCACTACTGAGTCCTCGCTTTTCCAGATACTGGCGCGCAGGGGTAGCGGCGGGTTGCATCAGAGATTGCTGATAAAACGTGTTCAGGCCATCCATCAGTTGATACAGGCTTTGCCGTTGATGGCGCTCTATCTGACTGGGGCCTGTGCCTGCTTCAAACGGGACGTCAAGGTTATGCATAGCCGCCAGTTCTTCGACGGTTTCCACGAACTCGAGCTTGTCGTAGTTCATCAGGAAGTCGATAGCGTTGCCGTGCGCGCCGCATCCAAAGCAGTGATAAAACTGTTTTTCACCGTTTACGGTGAAAGAGGGGGTCTTTTCGTTATGGAACGGACAACACGCGTGATAATTTTTGCCCTGTTTTTTCAGCTTTACCCGCGCGTCGATGAGATCGACGATGTCGGTTCTTGCCAGCAGGTCATTGATAAATACGCGTGGGATTCGTCCAGCCATATGCCCCGTTTATTTTTTATGACTCATATACACAAAATCATTCAGGTTGCATCAAGGCGGCAAGAGAGCGAATCCTCAGGAGCGTACATCAGTACGTGACTGGGGTGAGCGAGCGCAGCCAACGCAGAGGCAGCTTGAATGATGACGTGTATAAACGAAAATAAGCCGCGCATTCCTTTCGGAAGCACGGCCTTACAACTACAACTCGGTCTGAATCGAGAGCCTCAGCCCCCGACAGAGATTAGTACAGACGAGTGCGGCGTGCGTTTTCGCGAGCCAGTTTCTTCGCGTGACGTTTCACAGCAGAAGCTTTGGCGCGTTTGCGTTCGGTAGTCGGTTTTTCATAGAACTCACGACGACGAACTTCCGCCAGAACGCCTGCTTTCTCGCAGGAACGCTTGAAGCGACGCAGTGCTACGTCGAACGGCTCGTTTTCACGTACTTTAATTACCGGCATGTAACTCTCACCTTTGATAAATTCGGTTTGCCGCTGGCATCAGCGCCAGCTTATTTCAAAATGGTGCGGAATTTTACTGCAATTGCTGCTGCTTTGTAAAGCACCGATGCGATTTTGAAAGGGACTTTTATAAGGGGGAAGAGTATACACGAAATCGGGAGTGAGGGTATACATCTACCCGCATTCGACCTACACTGCGCGGTAATAACGTGAGGTAGAAACAAGTCATGCGTGTACTGGGAATTGAAACATCCTGCGATGAAACCGGCATCGCCATTTACGACGACGAAAAAGGTCTGTTAGCCAACCAATTGTATAGTCAGGTGAAATTACATGCTGACTACGGCGGGGTCGTGCCTGAACTGGCCTCCCGCGATCATGTCCGCAAAACGGTGCCGCTGATTCAGGCGGCGCTGAAAGAGGCGGGACTGAGTGCGAAAGAGATTGATGCGGTGGCGTATACCGCAGGACCGGGTCTGGTTGGCGCGCTGCTCGTCGGCGCAACCGTCGGTCGTTCGCTGGCGTTTGCATGGAATGTGCCCGCTATCCCTGTACATCATATGGAAGGGCATCTGCTGGCACCGATGCTGGAAGATAACCCGCCAGAATTCCCCTTTGTGGCGCTGTTGGTATCGGGGGGACATACCCAGCTTATCAGCGTGACGGGCGTTGGGCAGTATGCGTTGCTCGGTGAATCGATTGACGACGCTGCCGGTGAAGCGTTCGATAAAACCGCCAAGCTGCTGGGACTCGACTACCCTGGCGGCCCGATGCTGTCGAAAATGGCGTCGCAGGGCACCGCCGGACGTTTTGTTTTCCCGCGGCCCATGACCGATCGTCCGGGGCTGGATTTCAGCTTCTCCGGGTTGAAAACCTTTGCGGCGAATACGATTCGTAATAACGGCGATGATGATCAAACTCGTGCCGATATCGCCCGGGCGTTTGAAGACGCGGTGGTGGATACGCTAATGATCAAGTGCAAGCGGGCGCTGGATCAGACCGGCTTTACGCGTCTGGTGATGGCGGGCGGCGTCAGCGCCAACCGTACGCTGCGGGCGAAGCTGGCGGAGATGATGCAAAAACGTCGTGGCGACGTGTTCTATGCCCGTCCGGAATTTTGTACCGACAACGGGGCGATGATAGCTTATGCCGGTATGGTGCGCTTTAAAGCGGGGGCCACGGCGGATCTCGGCGTGACCGTACGACCGCGCTGGCCGCTGGCGGAGCTGCCTGCGGCATAAGCGCTTTCTGTCCTGCCCGGTGGCGCTGCGCTTACCGGGCCTGCGAATCTATTCTCTGCGTTTACCGGATCGACAAGACCGTAGGCCGGGTCAGGCGAAGCCGCCACCCGGCAATACACCGCATACACCCGCACTACACCCGCAGCATTCCTCTGTCTTCCAGAAACGCAATAATTGTCGCCAGACCGTCACCCGATTTTAAATTGGTAAACGTCCACGGGCGCTCGCCACGCATACGCAGCGTGTCGCGTTCCATGACCTCCAGCGACGCGCCTACATAGGGAGCGAGATCGGTTTTGTTGATCACCAGGAAATCCGATTTGGTGATCCCCGGTCCGCCTTTTCGCGGGATCTTTTCCCCTTCGGCCACGTCGATCACGTAGATAGTGAGATCCGCCAGTTCCGGGCTGAAGGTGGCGCTCAGGTTGTCGCCGCCGCTCTCAACAAAAATCAGATCCAGATTGCCGAATTTTTCGCTTAACGCGTCCACCGCGGCCAGATTCATCGAGGCATCTTCGCGGATGGCGGTGTGCGGACAGCCGCCGGTTTCCACACCGACAATGCGTTCCGGTGCCAGCGCGCCAGCTTCGGTGAGAATGCGCTGATCCTCTTTGGTGTAGATATCGTTGGTGACCACCGCCAGTTGCCAGCGGTCGCGCATCGCTTTGCATAGCGCTTCCAGCAGGGCGGTTTTACCGGAACCCACCGGGCCGCCTACGCCAACGCGCAGGGGATGTTTGTACTCACTCATTGTCTCTCCTCAGGAGCGAAATAAACGGCAATATTGCGTTTCATGGCGTGCAGAGGCGATGGCTGCCAGCGGTGTGGCGGAACCCAGACCGTCGTCCGGGCACGCCAGCGCCTGCGCCATGCCCTCGGCATACTGCGAGCAAAGCGTAATAATCAGCCGCTGGGCTGCCTGCTGACCAAACGGCACCAGTTTGACACCGGCCATCACCGCACTCTCAATCCAACTGTATCCGAACGTTAAGGCCAGGTCGGGCAGCGGAATGCGCCACTGCACGCCCAGCCAGGCCATACCGCAGAGCTGACTGTCGGCAAATAGCGTGCGCCATGGCTGCGGGCATTCTGGCTGCCAGTCGACGACCAGTCGGGTGAACGCCGCGCCCCGACTGCGCTCTTCTTCCCGTAGCTCACGGGTTTCCCGACAGGCCAGCAGATACGCCGTCCAGCGTCGCGCGGCATCAATATCATCCTGTTCGCAGGCGTGATACAGCCGGGCGAACAGCGGCAGGTCGACGGTGAAAACGCTGTTTTCCATCTGCCGGGTTTGCCAGCGTGCGAAGGTGTCCACGCTGTTCACCCAGCCGGTCTCAACTACCCACTCCAACCCCTGTGACCAGGTAAACGATCCCACCGGCAGACTGCTGCTGGCGAGTTGCAGTAGACGCAACTGCTGCAGTGCATCACGCATCAGTGCGCATGGCTGTGGTGATGACCATGAGATTCACTGGCATACGCCCCGGCCTCAGGTTCAAACGGCAAATGCGCAAACGTCACCTGCAGTTTGAACTGGCGCAGCATCGTATCCAGCACATGATCGTGGTGATAGCGCAGTTCGTCCGGCAGAATTTGTAATGGGACGTGGCGGTTACCGAGGTGATAACAGGCTTTCGCAAGCAGGAACGGATCGGCACAGCGCACCACCGACACCGCCTCGCTGGCGGCGATGATTTCCACCACTTCCGTGCCGTCTTCAGTGCTCAGGCAGTCGCCGCCGCGCAGCAGCAGGCCACGGGGCAGCATCAGCCCCGCCTCGCGCCCGTCATTGAGTTGTACTTTCGCCCGACTCTTCACGCGGATATCAATTGGCAGCGTCAGCGTGGCGGTGACGTGCGCTGGGGTGTCAACGCGTTGCGTCAATAACAGCATCTCGGCTCCTCAAAATAAAAAGTAACGCTGCGCCATTGGCAGAACGTCAGCGGGTTCGCTGGTGATCAGTTCACCGTCGATACGGACCTCATAGGTCTGGGCATCCACGGTGATATTGGGTTGCAGGCTGTTGTGGATCATGTCGGCTTTTTTCACCGTCCGGCAGCCTTTCACCACGGCGGTTTGGCTTTGCAAATTGAGTTGCTGCGCGACGCTGTTTTCCACCGCCGCCTGTGACAGAAAGGTCAGCCGGGAATGATGACGTGCCGCGCCGAGCGCGCCAAACATCATGCGGTAATGCACCGGTTGCGGCGTGGGGATGGAGGCATTGATGTCACCCATCGGCGCGCAGGCGATCATGCCGCCCTTCACGATTGTGGCTGGCTTCACGCCGAAAAAAGCAGGGGACCAGAGCACCAGATCCGCCAGCTTCCCGGCCTCAATCGAACCGACTTCGTGGGCGATGCCGTGAGTCAGCGCCGGGTTAATGGTGTACTTGGCAATGTAGCGCTTCACGCGCAGATTATCGTTATCACCCGTTTCTTCCGCTAACGGGCCACGTTGCACTTTCATCCGGTGCGCCACTTGCCAGGTGCGCAGGATCACTTCCCCCACGCGTCCCATTGCCTGAGAGTCCGATGAGGTCAGCGAAAACGCGCCAATGTCATGCAACACGTCTTCGGCGGCGATGGTCTCCCGACGGATCCGGGATTCGGCAAAGGCGACATCCTCGGCGATATCCGGATCCAGGTGGTGACAAACCATCAGCATGTCGAGATGCTCATCAATGGTGTTGACGGTGTAGGGCAGTGTCGGGTTGGTGGAAGAAGGAAGAATGTTGGCATGTGCGCAGGCAGTGATGATATCCGGAGCATGCCCGCCGCCGGCCCCTTCGGTGTGAAACGTGTGGATGGTGCGATCGCCAATCGCTGCCAGCGTATCTTCGACAAAGCCCGACTCGTTTAATGTATCGCTGTGCAGTGCCACCTGAATGTCCATCTCATCGGCTACGGTCAGCGCGCAGTCGATAGCCGCAGGCGTCGCACCCCAGTCTTCGTGGATTTTCAGGCCGATGGCGCCAGCGGCAACCTGCTCGCGCAGCGCATCGGGATGGGAACCATTGCCTTTGCCCAGCAGGCCGATATTGACGGGCAATGTGTCCGCCGCCTGTAGCATTCGGGCGATATACCACGGTCCCGGCGTGCAGGTGGTGGCATTGGTGCCGGCAGCCGGTCCGGTGCCGCCACCAATCATTGTCGTCACACCGGAGACCAGCGCTTCTTCCGCCTGCTGCGGACAGATCCAGTGAATATGGGTATCCACGCCACCCGCCGTCACGATCTTGCCTTCGCCGGCGATCGCTTCAGTGGCGACGCCGATTGGGATCGTCACGTCAGGCTGAATATCCGGATTCCCGGCTTTGCCAATCGCAAAGATCCTGCCGTCTTTAATGCCGATATCCGCTTTGACGATCCCCCAGTGATCGACGATTAGCGCATTGGTGATCACCAAATCCACGCAATCCTGAGACGGCATCTGCCCCTGGCCCATGCCGTCGCGGATCACTTTGCCGCCCCCGAATTTGACCTCTTCGCCATAGGTGGTGAGATCGTTTTCCACTTCGATCCACAGCTCCGTGTCCGCCAGACGTACTTTATCGCCGGTGGTCGGGCCGAACATGTCGGCGTAAGCCTGTCGGGAAATTTCAGCCATGTTTCACCTCCAGCGCACCCATGACGTCGCCGCGAAAGCCAAAAATACGCTGTGCGCCCGCCACGCGTACCAGCTCGACCTCTCGCTTTTGCCCCGGCTCAAAACGTACCGCTGTCCCCGCCGGAATATTCAGACGAAAACCCAGCGCGGATTCGCGGGCAAAGCGGAGCGCCGGGTTGACCTCGTAAAAGTGGTAGTGCGAACCCACCTGAATAGGGCGATCGCCATGATTCTCCACCACGATCGTGCGCGTTTCACGCCCTGCGTTGATCGCAATGTTTCCTGTCGCGATCCGGTATTCACCTGGAATCATGGTTGCTCCTTAGACGATCGGACTGTGAACGGTGACCAGCTTCGAACCGTCCGGAAAGGTCGCTTCAACCTGGATGTCCGGGATCATCTCCGGAACGCCTTCCATCACCTGTTCACGGTTCAGAACGTGGCGGCCATCCTCCATCAGCGCAGCGACGCTTTTGCCGTCGCGCGCCCCTTCCATGATGAATGCGCTGATGAGCGCCACCGATTCCGGGTAATTCAGCTTCAGCCCGCGCGCCAGTCGGCGCTCCGCGACCAGCGCGGCGGTAAAGAGCAACAGCTTGTCTTTTTCTCTGGGAGTCAGTTCCATAGGGAGTCTCTTAGGTTTGCCAGATGCGCGGCGGGTGCGGTGGCTTTTGGGTTAACAGCGGGCGCAAAAACTGCCAGATTTCACGCATGACGCGCTGAACGATCAGGTTGTCGTCTGCCAGAAAACGGACCGTCAGCAGCCGGTCGGCGAGCGTTGCCCCGGCATAATCACCGAGCGGAGCCAGACGTTCGCGCACGCCGTCCAGCATCTGTTCCGTGGCCGGATAACAGAGCAGGGTGCCGCACCACGGCTGACTGGCGATGGCCGCGAGATCCCCATCACGCAGCGTCAGGCGCTCGATGAGCAGCGGCTGCCCGTCACGCCAGACTTCCAGGCGGTTATGCAATGCGCCGTGGCTGAACGTCTCTTGCATGACCGGTCGCCCGAAGCAGAGCAGATCCCAGCCCAGCAGGCGGCTTTCGGCGGTGAGATGAAATATGGAGCAGAGGCTGGCGTTAGCGCCCGGGAACAGGCTCGTATCCTGCGGCAGCCATTCCAGCGTCGCGTTCGGGGCCAGCGTAAACGTCTGGAGCAGTCGTGCCAGCGGACCTGCGCTGCGATAAAACTTGCCCGCACCGGGCATGGTGATTAATACATGGCTGTTTTCGTCCAGCGTGACGGAAATCTGGAGTTCATCACCGCCGACAATTCCGCCGGGAGGATGGAGTAAATAGAGATGGCAAACATCGTCTTGCGGATAAAACGGCCGTTGAACCGTCAGGGGACCGACGTGGTGTGCGCGAGTGAGCACCGTTTTATGCGCGGTATGGCTAAACCGCAGGTCGAGTTCGGCCTGCCAGCCCCGTGTTGGTGTCTTGTGCGCAACGGTATCCAGAGCGTTTCCCTTATCAGCGTGAGGGTGTTTGCATAGTAAAAAGTATGCCTCAGCAGAGGGGGAAAACGGTCATATGAGACGCTTATGGAAAAAGGGGGCGACAGCCCTGCCGCCCCAACGAGGTTAAAGCAAAACGAGAGGCATCCAGAGCAACCCGGTCGCCAGCAGCAGCACCAGGAAAATCAGACCGAAAATTGCCCCCAGCCGCCAGTAATCAACCGTCGGCAGATAACCGCTACCATAGTAGATAGGGCTTGGACCGGTCGCATACGGGGTGAGAATGCTGCCCAGACCAATAGCCGCACCGACCATCAGGCAGAATACCGGTAATGGAATTTCCGGCATCGCCAGCGCGGCAGCGATCATCATTGGTGCCAGCGCGGAAGTGTAGGCCGTTGCACTGGCAAAGAAGTAACGTAACAGCCAGAACACCACGATCAGCGCGATCATCACCAGCACCGGTGAGTAGCCGCTCAACCCGCTGGCCAGCAGCTTGCCAAACCAGGTGATAAAGCCGGTGTTGTTCAGTCCGGTTGCGAGAGTGATGAGCGAGGCCAGCCAGAAGAAGACGTTCCACGCCGATTTATTACTGACGATGTCATCCCAGGAGATGATGCGCAGCACCAGCATCAGAGCGACGACGCTGTAACCGACCATGGCTGCGTCGATATAGTCTCCGCCGAAGATCCACAGCACCAGTGCGCCTACCATCAGCACCAGCATCTTTTTCTCACGCGAGCAGAGCGGCCCCATCTCTTTCAGTTCCGACTCCGCCCAGCGCGGCACCTGATCGCCCGACTTCAGCACGGGTGGATACAGCACATAGGCAAGCCACGGCACCAGCAGAACCAGCAAAATGCTCAGCGGCAGCATGCCTAAGAACCAGTCACCCCAACTGAGCACCGTATGAGAGGCGGTCTTCATCAGGCCAATCAGCAGTAGGTTTGGTGCCATTGCCGTCAGGAAAATGGCGCTGGTCACACAGTCGGCGGTGATCCCCATCCACATAATGTAAGAGCCGATGGAGCGGGCACTGGGATCGTTGGGTTGTGAGTTATAGAGAGGCGGCAGGTTGCGGATAATCGGGTAGATGATCCCTGCGCCGCGTGCGGAGTTAGAGGGGGTAACAGGGGCAAGGATCAGTTCTGAGAACATCACCGCATAGCCGAGAAACAGCGTGCGGTGCCCCATTTTTTTCACCAGCATCAGCGCGATACGCCGACCGAGGCCGGTTTTTTCATACCCGGTGCCGAACATAAAGGCGGCGAAAATCAGCCAGATAACCGAGTTAGAAAAACCAGAAACCGCCCACGAGAGCGCCTTGGAGGTAAATTTGAAGCCGTCCTGGGCGAGCTGTTCCGGGCTGAACAACAGCCACGGCGAGAGGACTGCGATAATCGATATCCCAATCATCGCCACGACTGCGCCGGGTACAGGTTCCAGAATGAGTCCCACGATGACGCCGGTAAAGACCGCAAAGTAGAGCCAGGTGTGGCTCTCAAGACCGGTGGGGACGGGCAAAACAGCAATAATGGCGATGACCACCAGCGGAGCCAGATATCGCCACCAACCAGATAAAGGTGCCATTGTCGTATCCCTGCGAAAGAGGGAGAGGCGCAGGCCTCTCCGGAAGGGTTATTTGATGTAATGCACGTGTTCACAGATTTCGTCGACGATGGGACCGCGACGCTCGGCGAACTGTTTTTTGTTTTCGGCGATCAGGTTGTTGCCGTGGGTGTCGATAGAGACAATCAGCGGACCGAACTCTTTCACCCGACAAACCCACAGCGATTCCGGCATACCGAGCTCCATCCAGTGCACCTCTTCGATCTCTTCCACCTGGGTGGCGGCCAGCACCGCACAACCGGCCGGGAAGATTACGTGCAGCGCCTTGAATTTCTGGCAGCCTTCTTCCGTCAGCGGTCCCATGCCGCCTTTACCCACCACCAGTTTGACGCCTGTCTGCTCAATGAACTCTTTTTCAAAGGCTTCCATACGCATACTGGTGGTCGGGCCGACGGAGACCATCTCCCATTTTTCACCGTTCTTACGTACGATGGGCCCGGCATGGAAAATCGCTTTGCCATTGAGGTCGTAGGGGATCGGGCGCTTCAGTTCGATCAGTCGGCGGTGGCAGACGTCGCGGCAGGTCACCAGCGTACCGGTCAGATAGATCACATCGCCAACGCGGATGTCTTCCAGGTCTTCGGCTTTGATCGGGGTTGTGAGGATCTTTTTCATAACGCGCTCCGGGTGTGAGACAGGTTTTCGAAGGAGAGGTCAGAATGGACCAGCAGCGTGCCGCGGCGGTGCGCCCAGCAGCCGGTGGAGACGGCAACGCCGATGGTTGACGGGTGACGCGCGGCGGATTCGATATGTACGCCCATCACGGAACTGTTGCCGGTGAGCCCTTGCGGACCAATGCCCAGCCGGTTCAGCCCCTCTTCCAGACGCAGCTCAAGCTCTGCCGCTTTTGGATTCGGATGGCGGGAGCCAATCGGGCGCAATACTGCTTTGCGCGACAGTACGGCGGCGGTTTCAACGGAGGTGGCGATACCCACGCCGACCAGCACTGGCGGGCAGGCGTTGACGGCCAGCGTCGAGATGTTTTCAAAGACGAATTTCACTACGCCTTCATAACCTTCGGAAGGCATCAGTACTTTGGAGCGCCCCGGCAGCGTGCAACCACCACCGGCCATATAGACTTCAATTTCCGCGTCATCGCCGTCGGGCACAATATCCCAGGTTACCCACGGTACGCCGCTACCGGTGTTTTTACCGGTATTCACTTCGTCAAAAATTTCTACGGCGTTGTGGCGCAGCGGCGCTTTCACCGTGGCATCTTCCACCGCTTGCTTGAGAATGCTTTGCAACTCACCCAGCAGTGGAAAACGGGAACCGACCTTCACGAAGAACATGATCTCACCGGTGTCCTGACAGGCCGGACGGTTAAGATCAATCGCTTTTTGCATGTTGTCGAACATCGTGTGGTAGATGATTTGCCCCATCTTTGATGTTTCGGCGTCCCGCAGCTGTTTTAATTTGTCCACCACATCGTCGGGCATACGGGTGGATATCATGGCGGTAAAGTTGGCGACTATTTCCGTCAACGTATTAACCGCATTTTGATTATTTTGATTGCTCATCATGTCAACTCCAGTTCTTTTATTTTTCTGGAAATAAATTCTCTTTCACAAACTACCATTAAATGTGTGGTTTTATATTATTTGCCACTGTGTATATGCAATTAACAGTTCGTGAATGATGCTGAAGAAAGATGATGAAAATTGAGCAAAGGCAGAGATTAACCGTAGATTGCGAATTACACTTGAGGTATCAACTTCATGGATAACCCGAAAAATGCTCAAAAACTGGCCCTTAGCCAAAGACCTTCAGGTGCTGGTGGAAATTGTCCATACGGGCAGCTTTAGCGCAGCGGCATGCACCCTCGGACAAACGCCTGCCTTTGTGACGAAGCGGATTCAGATCCTGGAAACCACGCTCGACACCACGCTGCTTAACCGCTCTGCGCGCGGTGTGGCGCTGACGGAAAGTGGCCAACGCTGTTATGAACAGGCGCTGGCGATCCTCACGCAATATCAGCGCCTGATAGATGAAGTGACGCAAATCAAAACGCGACCGGAAGGGATGATTCGTATTGGTTGTAGCTTCGGGTTTGGCCGCAGTCACATTGCGCCTGCCATTACCGAACTGATGCGCAATTATCCTGAGTTACAGGTCCATTTTGAACTCTTCGATCGGCAAATTGATTTGGTTCAGGATAATATCGATCTTGATATTCGCATTAACGATGAAATCCCTGATTATTATATTGCGCATTTGTTAACAAAGAATAAAAGAATATTGTGTGCCTCCCCCGGATATTTACAGAAATATCCTGAGCCAAAAACCTTGCAGGAATTAAGTCACCACGATTGTCTGGTGACAAAAGAGCGTGACATGACTCACGGAATATGGGAACTGGGAAA
The DNA here is from genome assembly GCA_009363175.1 of Citrobacter telavivensis. Taxonomy (NCBI): domain Bacteria; kingdom Pseudomonadati; phylum Pseudomonadota; class Gammaproteobacteria; order Enterobacterales; family Enterobacteriaceae; genus Citrobacter; species Citrobacter telavivensis. The sequence continues at coordinate 5,158,498 of CP045205.1, read as the reverse complement.
TGGCACGACGAAAAAATCGGTCAAAGTGAGCGGGCATCTCTCTTCCAACAGCGGTGAGGTCGTTCTGCAATGGGCGCTGGAAGGCAAAGGCATCATGTTGCGTTCAGAGTGGGATGTGCAACCGTTTCTGGCGAGCGGCAAACTGGTGCGAGTGTTGCCGGAGTACGCGCAGAGCGCCAACATCTGGGCGGTTTATCAGGAGCCGTTGTATCGCAGCGTGAAGCTCAGGGTCTGCGTGGAGTTTCTGGCGGCATGGTGCCAGCAACGATTAGGCAAGCCGGACGAAGGCTATCAGGTGCTGTAGGCCGGGCTGGACAACGCCATTTTCCGGCCAACCTTACTCGGGATCTTTCTCGCGTCTCTTGCGCAGTTTGGTCCAGATTTTTGTCTCCTGGCGGCGCCACAGACGCTGGATGTTGTCATGATGACGCAGCAAAATCAGGCACGACAGCATGGAGACCGGGAAGGTGAACTGCGGTTTGAACCACCAGACATAAAACGGTGCAATCAGCGCGCTGACAATTGCCCCCAGCGATGAATAGCCGCTCAACAGAACGGTGAGCAACCAGGTGCCCGCCATCACGCCGGTGAGATCCCAACCGATAGGTGCGATAGCGCCAAAGGCCGTCGCCACGCCTTTCCCACCTTTGAAACCGAAGAATACTGGCCAGATATGCCCCAGACAGGCGGCGATAGCGATAAGGCCCAGCCAGAACGGGCTGACGCCCAGCGCATACGCGCCCCAGACGGGCAACATCCCTTTCAGGACATCGAAAATCAGGACCGCTACGGCTGCTCCCTTGCCACCGATTCGTAACACGTTGGTCGCGCCAGGGTTACCGGATCCGCTGCTACGCGGGTCGGGCAAGCCAGCAATGCGGCAGACCAGAATGGCACTGGAAATGGAGCCGCAGAGGTACGCGAAGAGGATCATTCCAGGCGCGATTGCACTCATAAGCTGTTCCGTTTTGAAAATGTCGTGTAAAACGCTACTTCTGTGGATAATACGCATATTTCGCCGGAAGTGGTATCCGGGTTAGCCAAAAAGCAGGCAGGTCGTGATGGATATTGTATTTATAGAGCAACTTTCGGTAATCACCACTATTGGTGTTTACGACTGGGAACAGACGATTGAACAGAAACTGGTGTTCGATATCGAAATGGCGTGGGATAACCGAAAATCAGCAAAAAGTGACGACGTCGCCGACTGCCTGAGCTATGCGGATATCGCCGAGACGATCGTTAGCCATGTTGAAGGTGGGCGTTTTGCGCTGGTGGAACGTGTTGCCGAAGAGGTGGCCGAGCTACTGCTTACGCGCTTTAACTCGCCGTGGGTGCGCATCAAGCTGAGTAAGCCAGGCGCGGTGGCGCGCGCGGCCAATGTGGGCGTAATCATTGAGCGTAGCAATAATCTGAAAGAAAAATAATTATCTTCATATTTGTTAAACCAAACGGATATAAAAGAGTCCTATACCCGTCATACATCAAGTTGCATGTGCGTTGGCTGCTGAGTTACTCGTCTCATCCTGAGACTCGCCCCTTCGGGGCCAGCGCTAGCGCTGTTCAAAGCCCTTTGGGCTTTGTCCCGCAACTCGAATTATTTAGGTATAAAACGCGATCTTTTTGTGCAGTAGATTTTTCTATTTAGGGGTTTATTGATGAGCGATATGCACTCGCTGCTGATTGCGGCAATTTTGGGTGTGGTCGAAGGATTGACGGAGTTTTTGCCAGTTTCCAGTACCGGGCACATGATCATTGTGGGCCATCTGTTGGGATTTGAGGGCGACACGGCAAAGACGTTTGAGGTGGTGATCCAGTTGGGATCCATTCTTGCGGTGGTGGTGATGTTCTGGCGGCGTCTGTTTGGCCTGATCGGCATTCACTTTGGTCGTCCGCTACAGCGTGAAGGGGAAAGTAAAGGTCGTTTAACGCTGATCCACATTCTGCTGGGGATGATCCCGGCCGTGGTGCTGGGACTGGTCTTCCACGATACGATCAAATCGCTGTTTAACCCGGTGAATGTGATGTATGCGCTGGTGGTGGGCGGTTTACTGCTGATCGCCGCAGAGTGTCTGAAGCCGAAAGAACCGCGCGCGCCGGGTCTGGATGATATGACTTACCGTCAGGCATTCATGATTGGCTGCTTCCAGTGTCTGGCGCTGTGGCCGGGGTTCTCCCGCTCCGGGGCGACCATTTCCGGCGGGATGCTGATGGGCGTGAGCCGTTACGCGGCGTCTGAGTTTTCATTCCTGCTGGCAGTACCGATGATGATGGGCGCCACCGCATTGGATCTCTACAAAAGCTGGTCGTTCCTGACGGCGGCCGATATCCCAATGTTTGCCGTCGGTTTTGTCACCGCCTTCGTGGTCGCACTAGTTGCCATCAAGACCTTCCTGCAGCTGATTAAGCGGATCTCGTTCATTCCATTTGCTATTTACCGCTTTATCGTCGCCGCGGCGGTTTACGTAGTGTTCTTCTGACGGATCTCTCATGCCGGATGACGGCGTAAACGCCTTATCCGGCCGACGCGTTGAGATGCGATACCGTAGGCCGGATAAGCGCATCGCCATCCGGCATTCACGCCTTAACTGACCGCCTTCGGGAAACGGGTCTCTTTCCAGTGGGCCAGCGCCGCAATCCGACGTCGGGTCAGCTCTTCACGAATCTCAATGCCTTTAAATCCGGCCTCGACAACGTCTTTGGTGGGGACAGACTGCGCGACTTCCCACGCTTCGCGCAGTAAACGTCCCTGCGGATAATCCGCGGCTTCAAATCCCGTCCGTCCGCGTACGTCGGCTTCGCTGGTGAGCGCAATCTGTTCCACGCGTTGCGGTTTACGCCAGGCGTCGATCGAATCAAACAGCTTCACGATGATTTTAGGTTGCAGTATCGGGAAGGTGTGGATGAGATCGTGGAACTCCGCCACCAGTTTGGCTAAATCACGAATTTCATTCGGTACGCGCAGGCGCTGGCACAACTGCTCGACCAGCCTGACGCCCGCCGGGCCGTGTCCGTGGTGACGCGGCCAGAGCTCCGGCGGCGTCAGACCTTTACCGAGGTCGTGACACAGCGTAGCGAAACGCACGTCAACCGCTGGGCTGAGCAGCGCCGCCATCGACAGCGTCATCAGAGTATGAATTCCGGTATCGATTTCCGGATGCCACTTCGCCGGGGCCGGGACGCCAAACAGCGCATCGACTTCCGGGAACAACACACGCAGCGCGCCGCAGTCGCGTAAGACCTGGAAATAGACCTGTGGGTTGCGCGTGGTTAACGCGTTTTCGGTCTCTTTCCAGACGCGTTCTGCCGTCAGATGCTCCAGCTCACCGGCGTGCGTCATTTCGCGCATCAGCGCCATGGTTTCGTCAGCAATACGGAAGCTAAGATGTGCATAGCGAGCGGCAAAGCGCGCCACGCGCAGTACGCGCAGCGGATCTTCACTAAAGGCGGGTGAGACATGGCGCAACAGGCGTTTATCCAGATCGCGACGTCCCTGATAGGGATCGACAATCTGGCCGTCATCATCTTGCGCCAGGGCGTTAATCGTCAGGTCACGTCGCTGGAGATCGTCTTCCAGTGTGACGTCGGGTGCGGCATAACAGGTGAATCCGGTATACCCCGAGCCGGACTTACGCTCGGTACGCGCAAGGGCATACTCTTCGTGGGTTTGCGGATGGAGAAAAACAGGAAAATCGCGACCTACCTGCTGGTAGCCCGCGTCGAGCATTTGTTGCGGTGTGGCGCCAACCACCACCCAATCTTTATCTTTAACCGGTAGCCCTAACAGCGTATCCCGAACCGCACCACCGACCAGATAAATCTTCACGCCACACCACCTCTCCAGGGAAATACAATCCCTTAATCATATGACAGTGCGGCGGAGAAGGCGATTTAGTTCATCCAGCGGTCTTTGCGTTTCCGGCTTGGGATCATGTGCGGCAGGATCAAACCAAGAAGCAGGCCGAGTCCCAGCACGCCGCCGCCATACATAAACCACTGCATGATGATGGTACGTTGCTTATCATCAAGCTGCAGATTTGCGGCGCTGACCTTCTTCTGCGCCACAATCAGCTCGTTCTTCAGCTTCTGGTTCTCTTCTTTCAGCCCGTTGATCACGCTGTCGCTCTGCGACACCTTCTGCTGCATGTCAGCCGTGCGTTGATTCCAGGTGGTGTCGATATTGTTGAGCTTATCGGTCAGCGTTTTGACCTGATTTTCCAGATCCGGCACGCGGGTGCGCAGGCTTGGCGTACTGTTCAGCTCTTTCATCGGGATCCAGGCTGTCCGCCCGGTGCTGTCTTTGACCTGCGCGTAGTTCGTGCTGGCGTCAGTTTGTAACAGTATGACTTCTTCGCCCGCATTGACCGTGCCGACGAGGCGATAATTATCCCCCGGACCACTGCGGACCCAGGTGTTCAGTTCATCAGAGACATAGCGCTTTTCTTCGGCGTGTGACACGGCAGTAGCGCTAAGTGCGAGTAACATAAATCCAATCAGGCGTAATTTTGGCATCAGGCTGTCGTTATTGTCATAGAAAGTGGAACGATAGTAGTGGTATCAGTGTCTCTACGCAAAGCATTCGACATCAATCGGAATCATCTGTGTCCGCTTTACCGCTACTTCAAAACTTTTACGCCCGTCAAATTGCCCGTTGCATGGCAATTTGGCGCAAAATACTATCTACTGACAAAAAAGATCACCGTAAGTTCGTCGTGATTCTCTCTTATATGACATAACCGGTAAGTACAAGGCCATGGCTCAGGAAATTGAATTAAAATTTATCGTTAATCACGAGGCAGTGAACGCGCTGCGTGACCATCTGAATACGCTCGGAGGCGAGCATCATGCGCCCAGCCCATTGTTGAATATTTACTATGAGACCGAGGATAAGTGGCTGCGCGGTCACGATATGGGGCTGCGTATTCGTGGGGAGAAGGGGCGCTACGAGATGACAATGAAAATTGCCGGGCGAGTGACCGGCGGTTTACACCAGCGACCGGAATACAATGTCCCCCTGAACGAACCTGTGCTGGATTTAACGCAATTTCCGCCGCAAGTGTGGCCAAACGGTGAGCTACCTGTCGATCTCGTCTCCCGCATGCAGCCGCTGTTCAGCACCGATTTTGAACGTGAAAAATGGCTGCTGACGGTGGATGGCAGCCAGATTGAAATTGCCCTCGATTTAGGCGAAGTGAAAGCGGGTGAACTGGCTGAGCCGATTTGCGAGCTGGAGCTTGAACTACTGAGCGGCGACACCCGAGCGGTGCTGAAGCTGGCAAATCAGCTGGTGAGCCAGACGGGCCTGCGCCAGGGTAGTCTGAGTAAAGCGGCGCGCGGTTATCATCTGGCGCAGGGGAATCCCCCACGCGAGAGTAAACCGACAGCGGTGCTGAAAGTGCCCGCGAAAGCCAGCGTGGAACACGGGCTGGAAGCCTCTCTGGAGCTGGCGCTGGCACAATGGCAGTACCATGAAGAACTCTGGGTTCGCGGCAATAAGGCGGCGAAGGCGGACGTGTTGGCCGCGATGGGTCTGGTTCGTCACACCCTGATGCTATTTGGCGGTATTGTTCCGCGTAAAGCGAGCGCTCACTTACGTGATCTGTTAACCCAGTCGGAAGCTACTATCGCGTCGGCCGTTTCTGCTGTGACGGCGGTTTACACCACCGAAACGGCAATGGCGAAACTGGCGCTAACCGAGTGGCTGGTGACCAAAGCCTGGCAGCCGTTTCTGGACGCAAAGGCGCAGGCTAAAATGGCGGACTCTTTCAAGCGCTTCGCGGATATCCATCTTTCGCGTACCGCCGCTGAGCTGAAAAGCGTATTTGGGCAACCGCTGGGCGACCAGTATCGCGATCAGTTGCCGCGTTTACGCCGCGATATTGATACCGTTTTGCTGCTGGCGGGGTATTACGACGCGGCGGTGGTTCAGGCCTGGCTGGAGAACTGGCAAGGATTGCTTCACGCGATTGCCACCGGTCAACATATTGAAATTGAACATTTCCGCAATGAGGCGAACAACCAGGAACCGTTCTGGCTGCACAGCGGAAAACGATAACTGGAGTGCCTGATGGCGCTGCGCTTATCAGGCCTACGGATCGACATGTTTTGTAGGCCGGATAAGGCAAAATGCCGCTATCCGGCATCATTCAAAGGATACCCCTTAAATGAAGCCGCTTTCTTCCCCGTTACAGCAGTACTGGCCGACCGTTGTCGAGCGGCTGCCAGCGTCCTTACCTGAGACTGAGCTTAGCGCTCAGGCGAAGTCAGTACTTACATTGAGTGATTTTGTGCAGGACGGTGTGATTGCGCATCCCCACTGGCTGGCGGAGCTGGAAAGCGCCCCGCCGCAGGCCGATGAATGGCAACGGTACGGCGAATGGTTACAGGTGGCGCTGGCAACGGTGAACGATGAAGCGGCGTTGATGCATGAACTGCGTCTGTTTCGCCGCCGTGTGATGGTGCGCATTGCCTGGGCACAGGCGCTGTCGCTGGTGGATGATACCGACATTCTGCAACAGCTAAGCCATCTTGCCGAAACGCTGATTGTCAGTGCGCGCGACTGGCTGTACGACGCTTGCTGTCGCGAATGGGGAACGCCATGCAGTCAGGAAGGCATCCCGCAACCGCTGCTGATATTAGGCATGGGCAAACTGGGCGGTGGCGAGCTGAATTTTTCTTCGGATATCGATCTGATCTTTGCCTGGCCAGAGCACGGCTCCACCCAGGGCGGACGCCGTGAACTGGATAACGCGCAGTTTTTTACCCGCATGGGGCAGCGGCTGATCAAGGTGCTGGATCAGCCCACCCAGGATGGCTTTGTCTATCGGGTAGATATGCGGCTGCGTCCGTTTGGCGACAGCGGCCCGCTGGTGTTGAGCTTTGCGGCGCTGGAAGATTACTACCAGGAGCAGGGGCGCGACTGGGAGCGCTACGCGATGGTCAAGGCGCGGATTATGGGCGATACCGATGGGCGCTATGTTGAGGAACTGCGCGCTATGCTGCGCCCGTTCGTCTTCCGTCGCTACATCGACTTCAGCGTGATTCAGTCGCTGCGCAATATGAAGGGGATGATTGCACGTGAAGTCCGTCGCCGGGGGTTGAAAGATAACATCAAGCTCGGTGCGGGCGGCATTCGCGAAATCGAGTTTATCGTGCAGGTGTTCCAGTTGATTCGCGGCGGGCGCGAGCCGTCGCTGCAATCCCGTTCACTGCTGCCGACCTTAAGCGCGATCGCCGCACTGCATCTGCTGTCGGAGAACGATGCTGAGCAACTGCGACAGGCCTATCTCTTTCTGCGTCGTCTGGAAAACCTGCTGCAAAGCATTAACGATGAACAAACCCAGACGCTGCCGGGTGATGAACTTAACCGGGCGCGACTGGCCTGGGGAATGAATGCTGATGACTGGCAGCAACTGACCGAAACGCTTGAGGGGCATATGGCGAACGTCCGCCGCGTGTTTAACGAGCTGATCGGCGATGACGAAACCGAAACGCAGGAAGACGCGCTCTCGGAACAGTGGCGCGAGCTGTGGCAGGACGCCTTGCAGGAGGATGATACGCCACCGGTGCTGTCGCATCTCACGGATGACGATCGTATGCGCGTGCTGGCGTTGATTGCCGATTTTCGTAAAGAGCTGGATAAACGCACTATTGGCCCACGTGGGCGTCAGGTGCTCGACCACCTGATGCCGCACCTGCTTAGCGATGTCTGCACGCGCCAGGATGCTTCCCTCCCGCTGTCGCGCATTACGCCGCTATTGGTGGGGATTGTTACCCGCACCACCTATCTCGAGTTGCTGAGTGAATTTCCCGGCGCACTGAAGCATCTGATTTCGCTCTGCGCGGCGTCGCCGATGGTCGCCAGCCAACTTGCGCGTTATCCGCTGCTGCTCGATGAACTACTCGACCCGAATACGCTCTATCAGCCAACGGCAACCGACGCTTATCGCGACGAGCTGCGCCAGTATTTACTGCGCGTCCCGGAGGATGACGAAGAGCAACAGCTGGAAGCGTTGCGTCAGTTCAAGCAAACGCAACTGTTGCGTATTGCTGCCGCGGATATCGCCGGTACGCTGCCGGTGATGAAAGTCAGCGATCACCTGACCTGGCTGGCGGAAGCGATGATTGATGCCGTTGTGCAGCAGGCGTGGCTGCAAATGGTGTCGCGCTACGGGCAACCGACGCATCTTGCCGAGCGGGAAGGGCGCGGCTTTGCGGTGGTGGGCTACGGCAAACTGGGCGGCTGGGAGCTGGGCTACAGCTCCGATCTCGATTTGATCTTCCTGCATGACTGCCCCATTGACGTGATGACCGACGGCGAGCGCGAAATTGACGGACGGCAGTTCTACCTGCGGCTGGCGCAGCGCATTATGCACCTCTTCAGTACCCGCACCTCTTCAGGCATCCTGTATGAAGTCGATGCCCGACTGCGGCCGTCAGGGGCGGCGGGGATGCTGGTGACCTCCGCCGAATCCTTTGCGGATTATCAGAAGAATGAGGCCTGGACGTGGGAGCATCAGGCGCTGGTGCGCGCACGTGTTGTTTATGGCGACCCGCAACTGACCTCGCAGTTTGACACGGTGCGCCGCGATATCATGACGCTGCCTCGCGACGGCAAAACGTTGCAGACCGAGGTACGTGAGATGCGCGAAAAAATGCGCGCACATCTGGGCAATAAGCATCGCGATCGCTTTGATATTAAAGCCGATGAAGGCGGTATTACGGATATCGAATTTATCACGCAATATCTGGTGCTACGTTATGCCCATGACAAACCCAAACTCACCCGCTGGTCGGATAATGTGCGCATTCTGGAGCTGTTAGCGCAAAACGACATCATGGACGAGCAGGAGGCGATGGCATTGACCCACGCCTATACCACGCTGCGCGATGAACTGCATCATCTGGCTTTACAGGAACAGCCGGGCCATGTGGCGCAAACGTGTTTTGAGGCGGAACGTTCACTGGTACGGGCAAGCTGGCAGAAGTGGCTGGTTGCCTGACGAAGTGTGCTATTATCGCGCGCAAAATTTTGAATCTCTCAGGAGACAGGAATGAAAGTAACGCTGCCAGAGTTTGAACGTGCAGGAGTCTTGGTTGTCGGTGATGTGATGCTGGATCGCTACTGGTACGGTCCCACCAGCCGTATTTCACCCGAAGCGCCGGTACCGGTGGTGAAAGTGGATACCATCGAAGAACGTCCGGGCGGTGCGGCGAACGTGGCGATGAACATTGCCTCTCTGGGAGCGAATTCGCGTCTGGTCGGACTGACCGGTATCGACGATGCCGCGCGTGCGCTCAGCAAAACGCTGGCGGACGTGAACGTGAAATGCGACTTCGTTTCTGTGCCGACCCATCCGACCATCACCAAACTGCGTGTGCTTTCGCGTAACCAGCAACTGATTCGCCTGGATTTCGAAGAAGGCTTCGAAGGCGTGGATCCGCAGCCGCTGCATGAGCGCATCAATCAGGCACTCAGCTCAATTGGGGCGCTGGTGCTGTCTGACTACGCGAAAGGCGCACTGGCCAGCGTACAGCAGATGATTGCCCTGGCGCGTAAAGCCGGTGTGCCGGTGCTGATCGACCCGAAAGGGACCGATTTTGCGCGTTATCGCGGTGCGACGCTGCTGACGCCTAACTTGTCTGAATTCGAGGCGGTAGCGGGAAAATGCAAAAGCGAAGAAGAGATTGTTGAACGCGGCATGAAGCTGATTGCCGATTTCGAACTTTCCGCTTTGCTGGTCACCCGTTCTGAGCAGGGAATGACGCTGCTGCAACCGGGGAAAGCCCCGCTGCATATGCCAACGCAGGCGCAGGAAGTGTATGACGTGACTGGTGCGGGCGACACCGTCATTGGCGTGCTGGCGGCGACGCTGGCGGCGGGCAATTCACTGGAAGAAGCCTGCTTTTTTGCCAATGCGGCGGCGGGTGTGGTGGTTGGCAAACTGGGAACGTCCACCGTTTCGCCTATCGAACTGGAAAACGCGGTGCGTGGTCGTGCGGAAACCGGCTTTGGCGTGATGACCGAAGAAGAACTGAAACAGGCCGTTGCCAGCGCGCGTAAGCGCGGTGAGAAAGTGGTGATGACTAACGGGGTGTTTGACATTCTGCACGCAGGCCACGTCTCCTATCTCGCAAACGCGCGTAAGCTGGGCGATCGGTTAATCGTCGCGGTCAATAGCGATGCCTCGACGAAACGCCTGAAAGGGGAAACGCGTCCGGTGAATCCGCTTGAACAGCGGATGATCGTGCTGGGCGCGCTGGAAGCCGTTGACTGGGTGGTCTCTTTTGAAGAAGACACGCCGCAACGCCTGATCGCGGGCGTATTGCCGGATCTGCTGGTCAAAGGCGGTGACTATAAGCCGGAAGACATTGCGGGCAGTAAAGAGGTGTGGGCCAACGGCGGTGAAGTGCTGGTGCTCAACTTTGAAGACGGTTGCTCAACCACCAATATCATCAAGAAAATCCAGAAAGACAGCGATAAATAATGGCTGAAGGTGATGCCTGGAAATCGGTCATCACCTGTGTTCCTAAAGTGTGAACTCAGGCAACTGATTTGCGCACAATATGTACAAACCTGCTACGCTTCCCGGTAAATACTGGTATCAGAAAAAAGCATATGACCTTAACAGAGATTCACCGACTGGAGGATATGCTAATGAACAACAGTGTTTATTCGATGAACAATTTCGATTTCCTGGCGCGGAGTTTTGCCAGAATGCAGGCTGAAGGTCGCCCTGTTGATATCCAGGCCGTTACCGGCAATATGGATGAGGAGCACCGCAGCTGGTTTTGCAAACGCTACGCGCACTACTGCCAGCAGGCCATGAACGCCAGAAAGTTAGAAGTGGAACATTGATATGTCAACGGGCCTTGCGGCCCGTTGCTGTTTTTACGCTTGCGGTTCTACCGGCGGGATGGCGGGCGCAGGTTTGACTTCTTCAGTGGTCTGACGCGCTTCCAGCTCACTCAAACGTTGCTCCAGCAGCGCCAGCTTTTCACGGGTGCGTAACAGCACCTGAGTCTGAACATCAAACTCTTCTCGGCTCACCAGATCGAGACGCGTCAGCTGAGATTGCAGCGCTTGACGGATCTTCTTCTCGACATCGTCCCCGAACTCCCGGATCCCTTTTGGCATCGATTCGTGAACCTGGCGAGCAATCTGCTCAATTTTTTTCGGGTCAATCATAGTGGTTTCCCTGAACTGGTAAGTGTTACCGCCCATTGTAGTGCGATCTGCGTGAGGCATAAACCAGAATTGTGTGATGTTAATGCGGGTAAAGGCGTTGATGAAGGTAATCAATAGCGTTATAGTTAACCCGCTTATTCTCAGGGCGGGGCGAAATTCCCCACCGGCGGTAAATCAACTCAGGTTGAAAGCCCGCGAGCGCTTTTCACCACGGTGAAAAGGTCAGCAGATCCGGTGTAATTCCGGGGCCGACGGTTAGAGTCCGGATGGGAGAGAGTAACGATCCAGTCGGGCATGGACCCGCTCACGTTATTTTTTTGCCGCTTGTCGGTACTCCTAAGACTGCCCTGATTCTGGTAACCATAATTTTAGTGAGGTTTTTTTACCATGAATCAGACGCTACTTTCCTCTTTTGGTACGCCTTTTGAACGTGTCGAACACGCTCTGTCTGCGCTGCGCGAAGGCCGCGGTGTGATGGTGCTGGACGACGAAGATCGTGAAAACGAAGGCGATATGATTTTCCCGGCAGAGACCATGACCGTTGAGCAGATGGCGCTGACCATCCGTCACGGTAGCGGTATTGTGTGCCTGTGCATCACCGAAGATCGTCGTAAACAACTCGATCTGCCGATGATGGTGGAAAATAACACCAGCGCTTATGGCACCGGTTTTACCGTGACCATTGAAGCAGCGACAGGTGTCACGACCGGCGTTTCGGCGGCCGATCGCGTGACCACCGTTCGCGCGGCAATTGCCGATGGCGCAAAACCTTCCGATCTGAACCGTCCGGGACACGTCTTCCCGCTGCGCGCTCAGCCGGGCGGCGTATTGACTCGCGGTGGCCACACCGAAGCGACCATCGATCTGGTGACGCTGGCTGGCTACAAACCTGCAGGTGTACTGTGTGAACTGACCAATGATGATGGCAGCATGGCGCGCGCGCCAGAATGCATCGAATTTGCGGGCAAACACAATATGGCTGTAGTGACGATCGAAGACCTGGTGGCTTACCGTCAGGCGCACGAACGCAAAGCCAGTTAATTCAGCCTTGCCGGATAGCGGTGCAAGCACCTTATCCGGCAAATTTCGCTTTTTCAAACATCCTGCCGGTTAATAAACATCCAATCTTTTTCTCTATGATCGAAATCATCTTTTCGATTTCATACTGTGCCAGTATATAATCCTACCTACTAATAGGTATGTTAAATTTTAACGCTAAATATTTGTTAATGTTAAATTTAAAGGGTAAAAGGATGTTTATCGCCTGGTACTGGATTGTCTTAATTGTTCTGGTGGTCGTGGGGTATTTTTGCCACATGAAGCGCTACTGTAAAGCGTTTCGGCAGGATCGCGATGCGCTACTGGAAATCCGCAATAAATTACTGCGTCATGATGATGAAAAACGCGTTATGACGAAAGAGCAGGAATAATCGCTTCCTGCCTTCTCCGTTACCCGATCCCCATCGCCTGAAGTACGACCAGACTCAGCCCCATGACTGACATTCCACACAGAACGCCATAGCTGGGGTTGTTATTGGGGTCGATCTCTTTTGCCAGCGGCATCAGTTCATCCACCGACAACGCAACCATGATGCCCGCGACGGCGGCCATTATGGCGGCCATGACGACGGGCGATACCAGGTTGCCAAGAATCAGCCATGCCAGCACGCCGCCCAGTATTTCCGCCATCCCGGAAATGCCCGCCCAGAAAATAGCGGTGCGTTTAGAACCGGTGGCTGCATAGACTGGCCCGGCGACGGCCAGACCTTCCGGGATATTATGCAGGGCAACCGCCAGCGCGATGCCGAATCCCAACTCCAGGTTGCTGCTTGCGGTCACGTAGGTGGCAATCCCTTCCGGGAAGTTGTGCAAACTGATCCCGAGCGTGAGCAGAATGGCCGTGCGTTTGATTGATCCCGGAATTGGCTGCGTCCTTTTTTGCACCAGATCCTGCGGGTGAGCGTGCGGAAGAAGACGATCCAGCCCAAAGTAACCCAGCAAGCCGATGATAAACATGCCGTAGCCCAGAACCGGTGGCATTCCCTTTGTACCCAGCGCGGCGGGCAGCATCTCCATTAAGGAGATCAGCAACATGATTCCGGCGGCAAACCCGAGTGAAAACGCCAGCAGGCGATTGGAGGGCTTCTGCCCCAGTACGCCAAGAAACGCGCCAATAAACGTGGCGGCCCCCGCCAGTAAGGTCAGAATTAAAGGTACTGACATCAATGACTCCTTATACATCTCACTGACCTTCAAAATAACTGATGATGATCATCATGGTTATCAGAGTTCTTCATTCACCGAAAGAGGGTATGGTAAGACCATCAAAATGACTCCCTGAGTAAGGATATCATCATGTCTTCAATTCGTATGCCAGCATTGTTTTTGGGACACGGTAGCCCGATGAACGTTCTGGAAGATAACCTGTATACCCGTGCCTGGCAGCGGCTTGGGGAGACATTGCCGCGTCCAAAAGCGATTGTGGTGGTGTCTGCTCACTGGTACACCCGTGGTACGGGCGTCACAGCAATGGAAGCGCCAAAGACCATTCATGATTTTGGCGGTTTCCCGCAGGCCTTGTACGACACGCATTACCCGGCGCCTGGCTCCCCTGAGCTGGCGCAGCAGCTGGTTGATTTGCTTTCCCCGGTGCCGGTCGCGCTCGACAAAGAGGCCTGGGGGTTTGACCACGGTTCCTGGGGCGTGTTGATCAAGATGTACCCGGATGCTGATATTCCGATGGTGCAGTTGAGCATCGACAGTACCAAACCGGCGGCCTGGCATTTTGAGATTGGACGCAAACTGGCGACGCTGCGTGATGAAGGCATCATGCTGGTGGCCAGTGGTAACGTAGTACATAACCTGCGTACGGCGTGCTGGCACGGCGATAATACTCCGTATCCGTGGGCAACCTCGTTCAATGATTTTGTCAAAGCGAACCTGAGCTGGCAAGGACCGGTTGAGCAGCATCCACTGGTGAATTACCTCGATCACGAAGGCGGTTCACTGTCGAACCCGACGCCGGATCACTATCTGCCGCTACTGTATACGCTTGGCGCGTGGGATGGCAAAGAGCCGGTGACGATCCCCGTTGATGGTATTGAGATGGGCAGCCTGAGTATGCTGTCGGTACAGATAGGATAGCAATGCAGGCCCGGTCACAACCGGGCCTCAGCGATCACTCAACAAAAATATGCGGGTAGAAGCGGGACAGATCCTGGGTGATCAGCGCTCTGTCTTCGCGGATGCCGATCCCGGCAGGCTGATCGTTGACTAACCAACTGCCGATCAGCACATAGCTGTCGCCAAACTTCGGCAGCTGATGGAACTGCTGCACGATCATGCCTTCTTCACCATACGGCCCTTCCACCGCTTCGATCGTTTTACCGTTCTCGATGATGGAGACGTTTGCGCCTTCACGCGAGAAGATCGGTTTCACGACGAATTTTTCCATCTGCGGATAGTCGTCTTCGGCGAAATACGCGGGAAGCAGGTTCGGATGGTTTGGAAACATTTCCCACAGCAGCGGCAACAGCGCCTTATTGGAGATAATGCTCTTCCAGGCCGGCTCCAGCCAGCGCACGCCAGCGTCTTCGAGCTTGGTGGAGAACATCTCGCGCAGCATAAACTCCCACGGATAGAGCTTGAACAGGTTGGCAATCACCTGATCCTGTAGATCCGTGAACTGACCTTTTTCACCGAGTCCAATATCTTCGATATAGAGGAATTCAGTGGCTATCTCCGCCTCTGCTGCGCAATCCTGCAGATACTGAATGGTACCGCGATCCTCAACGGTATCGCGACAGCAGGTTAGATGCAGAAGCTGGAAGCCGTACTGCTCACGCAGCTCGGCGAAGCGCTCGATGAGCTTTTCCTGCAGGCTGTTAAACTGGTCGCTACCTTCCGCCAGATTGCCCGCATTGATCTGATCTTCAAGCCAGATCCACTGGAAAAACGCCGCTTCATACAGCGAGGTCGGGGTATCGGCGTTGTTCTCCAGCAGCTTCGGTTCACCAGTGCCATCCCACGCCAGATCGAGACGCGAGTAGAGCGACGGCTGATGCGTTTGCCAGGACTGACGAACAAAGCCCCAGGTGTGCTTAGGAATACGGAATTTGGTCATCAGCTCGTCGCTGGCAATCACTTTCTCGACCACCTTGAGACACATCTGGTGCAACTCGGCGGTCACATCTTCCAGCTTTTCAACTTGTGCCAGCGTTAGCTTGTAATAGGCGTCTTCACACCAGTACGGTTCGCCGTACATGGTGTGAAAATTGAAACCGTATTCAGTGGCTTTATCGCGCCAGTCCGGACGCTCGGTAATACTCACTCTTTCCATGCGTATCAGCCACCCATTGAACGCGTGGAGGTGCCGCTTGCGCTACGTTGCATGGTGCTCTGTTTGGCAACCGATTCGCCAAAGCCGCCGCGCGTCACGGTAGAGGTGGTCGCAGGTTTCGGTGCCATGGCGGTTTTAGGCACCGTCATCGTACGGCCAGGCTGCGCTGCGCCGTAGTTTTTACCGCCTGCATCGGTGTATTTACCGTAAGCCGGGCTGGCCGGGTTTTTCGAGCTGAACAGCGGCTGCTGCGCAAAGCCCGCGCCGCCGCCCATCATGCGGCCCATCATATAGCCCGCCATCAGCGGCATCCAGAAACTGCCGCTGGACTGCTGGGCCTGCGCTTCTGGCGCCATGCCTGCCTGAGCAGGGGCTTGCTGGCACTGGCCCTCACCGAACTCGGCGACACAATCTTCGCGAGTGGCATATTTCGGCGCGGTACGTTCCGCTTCTTTCAGCGCGTTATTGAACGCCGTGGTACATTCCGCGCTTTTGCCCGGATTGGCTGCCGAGCAGTCATCCGCATTCTGATACAGCGACACGGTTTCATCGCTTTTCTCACAACCCGCCAGCATAAACACAGCGGTAACGGCTAACGCGACAGGCGTCAGATGGCGCGCGCTCCAGCTTTTGCGGAACGAGGCGTGATGGATGGATTTTGTCCGTTTCATTTTCGTCTTTCCTGGACCCAGTGGTTAATACTGCTCAGGATAGAGGATGAGTGGTTGAAAATGAAGCGAGAAGAGGCTGGAATGCGGCCCAATGGTGAGATCTTTACGTTGCCTTACGTTCAGACGGGGCCGAAGCCCCGTCATCGCGTTTAATTACGGAACGGATTGCTACCGTTGCTGCTGGAAGAACGTGCTGACGCCGGTTGCGCGGCGGGCGCTGCTGCGTTAGCGGCATAGCCGTCAGCGTTAGCGTCCATCTGCGGGGTTTCGGGCGCGACGTGTTCCGGCGAAGTGGAAATCGGTTTGCCCAGCGTGTTGTTCAGCGCCACCAGATCCTGCTCGTTCAACGTACCCAGCGCTGACTTAATATTCAGCTGGTTGATCAGGTAGTTATAACGCGCATTCGCCAGTTGTTGCTTAGCGTTGTACAGCGTGGTGGTCGCATCCAGCACATCAACGATGGTACGTGTACCCACGGAGTAGCCCGCTTCCATCGCATCCAATGAGCTCTGGGCGGAAACAACCGCTTGTTTGTACGCGTTAATACTGCTGATTGACGCATTGATGTTATTGAAGGATGAACGTACGGTCTGCACCACGCTGCGGTGGGCGCTTTCCAGTTGCTCGCTGGCACCAACGAAGTTGTATTGCGCCTGTTTCACCTGCGAGTTAACCATTCCACCCTGATAAATCGGCAGCGAGAAGCTCAGGCCGATTTTGTTCTGGCCCATGTTGCTGTCGTCATACTGGGAGCCTGTCGCGCCACGCGTTTTAGAGCCGCTGTACGAGGTGTCAGACACGTCGGTAGAGGCGGTTAAATCCAGCGTTGGCAGGTGGCCATCCTGCGCCTGGCGAATCTGCTCACGCGCCAGATCCTGGCTCAGACGGGCCTGCAACAGCGTCAGGTTGCGGTTTTCTGCTTCTTTCAGCAGGGCGTTCACCGCCTGCGGTTTGTCGGTCTTGAAGCTGTCAACGTTCAGCGATGCCAGTTCCGGATAGTAGTTGCCGGTGACCTGACGCAGTTCTTCTACCGCATTGTCGAGATCGTTACGGGCAGTCACTTCGTTCGCCAGCACGGTATCGTATTGCGAACGGGCGTTTTGCACGTCGGTGATTGCCACCAGACCCACGTTGAAACGCTGGGTGGTTTGATCCAACTGACGATAAATCGCCTCTTTCTGCGCCTGGGTGTAAGAGAGAACGTCAATGGCGTTCAGCACTTTAAAATAGGCGCTCGCGGTGTTGAGGATCAGCGTTTGCTGGTCCGTCTGGAAGGTCACGTCCTGAATACCCGCTGATTTTTCTTGCAGGGTCAGCGCACGCCATTTCGACATATCGAAAAGGGTCTGCGTTAATTGCAGGGACGCGCTGGTGGCGTTCGAGTTCACGCCATTAGCATCGCGGTAGCCGTTGCTGTAGGTGTAATCGGCACCTAAGCCCAGTTGAGGCAGTAAGGGACTACGTGCTTCGTTAATTTTTTCGAATGCAGCATCGCGATCGGCGGCGGACTTACGCAATTCCGGGTTGCTCAGGCGTGCTTGCTGATAAACTTGCATCAGGTTCTCTGCCTGGCTCAGTGTGCTGAACCCCGACAGGCTCAGGCCGATAAGGATGGGGAGCAATTTCTTCATTTGCATTCCTTGTTGTGAAGCAGTATTTAGCGCTGATCAAATTTTAAAAAATAATTGCTGATTCTAGCAGAATCCGCCACTGCAAAAAGTTGGCGTTCTGTGCCATCAGGCGTTAATTTGCACCAATTTACCACAAGGTCGATGAAACGGCAGTCAAACGCCTATGATATTCACATTTAAATCATTATTGGTACAGGACGGCACAATGCGTAAATCAGGCAACTCGCCAGTAACTTTCTCCAAAAACGATGTAGAAATTATTGCACGAGAAACGCTATATCGCGGTTTTTTTTCGCTGGATCTTTATCGCTTCCGCCACCGCTTGTTCAACGGTGAAATGAGCCAGGAAGTGCGTAGAGAAATTTTTGAGCGCGGTCATGCGGCGGTCTTGCTACCCTTTGACCCTGAGCGGGACGAAGTAGTGCTGGTCGAACAGGTGCGCATCGCGGCGTATGACACCAGTGAAACGCCGTGGCTACTGGAAATGGTGGCAGGGATGATCGAAGAGGGTGAAAGCGTTGACGATGTGGCCCGCCGTGAAGCGATGGAAGAGGCTGGCATCGAGGTGAAACGGACGAAACCGGTACTCAGTTTTCTGGCAAGCCCCGGTGGCACCAGTGAGCGCTCGTCAATTATAGTGGGTGAAGTGGACGCCACGACCGCAAACGGGATTCACGGTCTGGCTGATGAAAACGAAGACATTCGGGTTCATGTGGTAAGCCGGGAACAGGCCTACCGTTGGGTTGAAGAGGGGAAAATTGATAACGCGTCTGCGGTCATCGCCCTGCAATGGCTGCAACTGCACTATAAAGAGTTAATAAACGAGTGGAAAAAATGAAGCGCTATACACCTGACTTCCCTGAAATGATGCGTCTTTGCGAAACGAACTTTTCGCAGCTGCGACGCCTGCTGCCGCGCAATGATGCGCCTGGCGAAACGGTAAGTTACCAGGTGGGCAACGCACAATATCGGTTAACGATTGTTGAATCGACCCGATACACCACGCTGGTGAGCATCGAGCAGACGGCACCGACCATCACTTACTGGAGCCTGCCGTCACTGACAGTGCGGCTTTACCATGACGCCATGGTCGCCGAAGTGTGTTCAAGTCAGCAGATCTTTCGCTTCAAAGCACGGTATGATTATCCAAATAAAAAGTTGCATCAACGCGACGAAAAGCATCAAATTAATCAGTTTCTGGCCGACTGGCTGCGATACTGTTTAGCACATGGAGCGATGGCGATTCCGGTTTACTAGCGTCGTGAAACCTAAGGACACCATTTGGAAAGCCTGTTAAACCTTTCTCTGGCTGGTGAGGCCAGGGTCAGGATCTTACAAATTACTGATACTCACCTGTTTGCCGAAAAGCACGAAACGCTGTTGGGCGTAAACACCTGGGAAAGCTACCAGGCCGTGTTGGATGCCATCCATGCCGACAGGCAGGAATACGATCTGATTGTGGCAACAGGTGATTTAGCTCAGGATCAAACCGCTGCGGCCTATCAGCATTTTGCAGAAGGCATCGCAAGCTTTCGCGCGCCTTGCGTTTGGTTGCCCGGTAACCATGACTTTCAGCCCGCGATGTACAGCGCGTTACAAGAGGCGGGGATCTCCCCGGCAAAGTGCGTCATGATTGGCGACCAGTGGCAAATCCTGCTGCTGGACAGTCAGGTTTTTGGCGTGCCTCATGGCGAACTGAGTGAATTTCAGCTCGAGTGGCTGGAGCGCAAACTGGCTGAGGCTCCTGAGCGCCACACTCTGCTGCTTCTGCATCATCATCCATTGCCTGCGGGATGCAGTTGGCTGGATCAACACAGCCTGCGTAACGCGGCAGAACTGGACAACGTGCTGGTGAATTACCCGCGCGTGAAGTATCTGCTGTGTGGGCATATTCATCAGGAACTGGATCTCGACTGGAATGGCCGCCGTCTGCTGGCGACGCCTTCTACCTGCGTCCAGTTTAAACCTCATTGTGCGAACTTTACCCTTGATAACATCGCTCCGGGCTGGCGTACGCTGGAGCTCTTTGCCGACGGTACGTTGAAAACGGACGTCTGTCGTTTGCAGGGTGCTGAGTTCCGACCTGATACCGCTTCTGAAGGCTACTGATGTCTACGCTTCTTTATCTGCACGGCTTCAATAGCTCGCCCCGTTCCGCGAAGGCCTGCCTGCTGAAAAACTGGCTGCGTGAACAGTATCCCCATGTTGAGATGATTGTGCCTCAGTTGCCGCCGTATCCGGCTGATGCCGCAGAGATGCTGGAATCTATCGTGCTGGAGCACGGCGGTGAGGCATTGGGCGTGGTGGGATCGTCGTTAGGCGGTTATTACGCCACCTGGCTATCGCAGTGTTTTATGTTGCCCGCGGTTGTCGTCAACCCGGCGGTCCGGCCATTTGAACTGTTGATCGACTACCTCGGTCAGAACGAGAACCCCTACACGGGGCAGCAATATGTGCTAGAGTCACGCCATATTTACGATCTTAAAGTCATGCAGATCGACCCGCTGGAAGCGTCGGATTTAATCTGGCTGCTGCAACAGACGGGAGATGAAGTGCTGGACTACCGCCAGGCAGTGGCGTATTACGCCTCTTGCCGCCAGACTGTTATTGAAGGTGGAAACCATGCATTCACGGGCTTCGAAGATTATTTCAACCCGATTGTCGATTTCCTTGGACTGCACAGTTGCTGACAATCATTTCGAATTGCTATTAAAACCATGACGCAAACTTATAACGCTGATGCCATTGAGGTACTCACTGGGCTTGAGCCGGTACGCCGTCGCCCAGGGATGTATACCGATACGACCCGCCCCAACCATCTTGGGCAGGAAGTGATTGATAACAGTGTGGATGAAGCACTGGCGGGCCACGCGAAACGCGTGGATGTGATTTTACATGCCGATCAATCTCTGGAAGTTATCGATGACGGTCGCGGCATGCCCGTGGACATTCATCCGGAAGAGGGCGTTCCGGCCGTTGAACTGATCCTCTGTCGGCTACACGCAGGTGGAAAGTTTTCGAACAAGAACTACCAGTTCTCCGGCGGCCTGCACGGCGTAGGGATCTCCGTGGTTAACGCCCTGTCGAAGCGCGTGGAAGTGAACGTGCGTCGTGATGGCCAGGTGTATAACATTGCGTTTGAGAACGGTGATAAGGTTCAGGATTTGCAGGTCGTTGGCACTTGCGGTAAGCGCAATACCGGCACCAGCGTCCACTTCTGGCCTGACGAAACCTTTTTCGACAGTCCGCGCTTTTCCGTCTCTCGCTTAACGCACGTACTGAAAGCCAAAGCCGTGCTGTGCCCTGGCGTTGAAATCACCTTTAAAGATGAAGTCAATAACAGCGAACAGCGCTGGTGCTATCAGGATGGTCTGAACGACTATCTGGGCGAAGCGGTAAACGGCCTGCCTACGCTGCCGGAAAAACCGTTTATCGGCAATTTTTCCGGTGACACGGAAACGGTCGACTGGGCGCTGCTGTGGCTGCCGGAAGGCGGCGAACTGTTGACCGAAAGCTACGTGAACCTGATCCCGACCATGCAGGGCGGGACGCACGTGAACGGTCTGCGTCAGGGGTTGCTCGATGCGATGCGTGAGTTCTGCGAATACCGCAACATTCTGCCGCGCGGCGTGAAGCTTTCGGCAGAAGATATCTGGGATCGCTGCGCCTACGTGCTGTCGGTGAAAATGCAGGATCCGCAGTTTGCCGGACAGACCAAAGAGCGTCTGTCGTCACGTCAGTGTGCGGCATTTGTTTCCGGCGTGGTGAAAGATGCCTTCAGTCTGTGGCTGAACCAGAACGTCCAGTCAGCCGAACTGCTGGCGGAGATGGTTATTTCCAGCGCCCAGCGTCGACTGCGCGCGGCGAAGAAAGTGGTGCGTAAAAAACTGACCAGCGGTCCGGCACTGCCGGGGAAACTGGCGGACTGCACCGCGCAGGATCTGAATCGTACCGAACTGTTCCTGGTGGAAGGGGACTCGGCGGGCGGTTCCGCCAAGCAGGCGCGCGATCGTGAATATCAGGCGATTATGCCGCTTAAGGGTAAGATCCTGAACACCTGGGAAGTCTCTTCTGATGAAGTGCTGGCCTCGCAGGAAGTACACGATATTTCTGTCGCGATCGGTATCGATCCGGACAGCGACGATCTGAGCCAATTACGTTACGGCAAGATCTGTATCCTGGCGGATGCGGACTCCGATGGGCTGCACATCGCCACGCTGCTCTGCGCGCTGTTTGTGCGGCATTTCCGTACGCTGGTGAAACACGGACATGTCTATGTCGCGCTGCCGCCGTTGTACCGTATCGACCTCGGCAAAGAGGTCTATTACGCGCTGACGGAAGAAGAAAAAGCGGGCGTACTGGAGCAGTTAAAGCGCAAGAAAGGCAAGCCGAACGTACAGCGCTTTAAAGGGCTGGGTGAAATGAACCCGATGCAGTTGCGCGAAACCACGCTGGATCCCAACACCCGTCGTCTGGTTCAGCTCATCATTGATGATGAGGACGATCAGCGCACCAACGCCATGATGGATATGCTGTTGGCGAAGAAACGCTCCGAAGACCGTCGTAACTGGTTGCAGGAAAAAGGCGACCTTGCGGATCTTGACGGCTAATGGTGTTGTTGTGCCGGGTGGCGTCATTCGCGCGCCCTCCGGCACTGTCATTTATGCCGTTTACGGTACTGCAACGGCGTTTCACCGATTCCCTTGCCAAACGCGCTGATAAAGTACGTCACCTCTGAAAATCCTACCTTTTTCGCAATCTCCCGCACGCTTGCTTCACTGTGAAGTAGCGCTTCGCAGGCTTTTCTCAAACGTAATGTATTGAGATAGTCGAGAATGCTTTCCCCGGTCTCAACATGGAAGCGCCGCGACACGTAGCTTTTCGATTTTCCCAGTTCATCTGCCAGCACGCTCAGGCTGAATTTGTGCGTGTAATTTTCATCGAGCCAGAACATCACCTGGCTGGCGATGCCGGTGGCGATTTCCTGCATACTGCACTTATCTTCAGGTAACAGGCTGAATAAGCTTAATAACAGGCAGGCAACGTGCTCGGTGTTGAGCGGCTTCAACGCCGCTATTTTCTCGTAACGACTAAAGAGGAAATCGATGTGTGCATGGATCTCACTAGCGTCGATCACCCAGGCTTCACCGCCGCGAATCGTCAGGTTTTGCAGGCGTTGCTGATTGAGCGGGAAATCACGCAGCACCTTCAATACCGCATGCGGGTCGAGATGAATAATGGTGCGTCGGTAGCTATTCTGCGCCTGCTCATCAACCATGATTTTGTGCAGGGTAAACGGTGGGAAAAAGAACATCCGCCCTGGCCGCATGGTGTACTGCTTATGATCGACCGTGACCACGCCGAAACCTTCTTCTACGTACAGCATTTCCAGACATTGATGCCAGTGGTGGTAGCGGACCGTGTTGGCAAACAGGCGACTAAACGACGCGATAGCATCGTTTAGGGTGATAAGCTCCAGACGTTCTGAATACAGCGGTGCGTTCATGCTCATAGTGCAACAGAATTAAATTTTTACCAGGCTGATTACCTTTATAAACTCTATTTTTAAATTTTCTCAATCACTGTTTCAAAAGAATGTGTCGGGTGTGATTGAGGTAACATTTCTGCCAATGCGCGATTCACTATGCTTTAGCCACTTTATTCAGAGGGGCAGAGTATGTGGTCGGCAACTGAAGAAAAATCAAATCCATTGTCATCCCGTGAAGAGGTTACGCGTGCGGTTAACCTCATTTTGGGGGCGCTGGATAAGCAGTTTCCCGCAGGGCAGGCCCAGTTTTCACTGGGCGATACCTGTGCGCATTACAGTGCGGATATTGCCTGTATGGAAGGGCTTTCGAGAGCGCTGTGGGGGCTCTTCCCGCTGATGGCAGGAGGTGCTGAGGCCCCGTTTGCCGACAAGTACATTCAGGCGATCAGGCTGGGTACCGATCCGCAGAGTCCACACTACTGGGGCGACACCGGGCCTTACGATCAGCGTCTGGTGGAGATGGCGGCGTATGGGCTGGGTCTGGCGCTACTACAGACCCGGTTAACGGCGGCGTTCAGCCCGTCGGAACAAGAAAACCTGTATCGCTGGCTGAATCAGATAACCGATGCGCAGATGCCGGACAGCAACTGGAACTACTTTGCCATCATCGTTCAGCTCGGTTTTAAACGTGCCGGACTGCCGTTCGATCAGACGGCTATCGATCGTCGCTTTGCGCTGATGGAGGCCTACTATCTGGGTGACGGCTGGTATTCCGATGGTCCCGGACGACCCCAGGATTACTACATCTCGATGGCCTTCCATTTTTATGGCTTGCTGTATGCCACGCTGAATCCGGAAGATACCGCTCGCGCCGCCACGTTGCGCGAACGTGCCCGGCGGTTTGCCGAAGACTTTATCTATATGTCGGCGGCCGACGGGGCTTCGGTGCCGTTCGGCCGCAGCCTGACCTATCGATTTGCGATGGTCGCGTTCTGGAGTGCGGTGGCGTTTGCTGAGCTGGATGTACTCACGCCGGGCGTCATTAAAGGGGTGATCCTGCGACATTTACGCTGGTGGCAGCAACGGCCTATTTTTGATCGTGACGGGATCCTGACGTTAGGCTTCGCTTACCCGAATCTGGCGATGTGCGAGGACTACAATTCGCCCGGCTCTCCTTACTGGGCGCTGAAGGTCTTTCTGATCCTCGCGCTGCCGGAAAATCACCCGTTCTGGCTGGCAGAGGAGCAACCCCTGCCACCACTGGCGCAAACGCGCGCGATCCCGCACGCTGGACAAATTCTTCAGCACAGTGAGCATTCCGGGCTTGTCACAATGCTGACATCCGGCCAGCTGGAGCTGAATAACTACGTTAATACCGAGGCGAAATACACGAAGTTTGCCTATTCCAGCCGTTTTGGTTTCACCATTGAGCGCGGGCGTTTTGGTATCAAGCATGCGGCGTGCGATTCCATGCTGCTGTTGGCCGACGGCGATAACTACTTCCGGGGTCGCCGCGACTGCGACGAAGTCCGCGTCGATGAGCGCTTCATTTTCTCGCGCTGGTCGCCCTGGCATGACGTGACGATAGAGACCTGGCTGGTGCCGTTCGGTGAATGGCACATCCGTTTGCACCGCATCAACAGCGCGCGGGTACTGCAAACGGTGGAAGGGGGCTTTGCGGTGATGAAAGCGGAGCACCAGTTGAACGGGCGTGGATGTGTGATTGCCGCCAGCAACGGCAGCAGCACGATTGTGGATCTGTCGCCGGTGATGTCGCGCAGTCCGGGCAGCATCATCACGCCGCCAAACAGCAGCATTATGTTTGCCGAATGTGCCGCGATCCCGGTGCTCTCAACAGAGATTGCGCCCGGAGAAAGCTGGCTCTGCTGTGCGGTCAGTGCATCCGGGCAACACAAAGAATACGCCGCCATTCCGCAATTGCACATTAATACTCACCGGGTCGTGATTCGCGAACCTGAATCTGCACGCCAGTTGTCGTTCTCTTTATAGCGAGGGTGGTATGAATATACGTTCACCGGGTTACAGAACGGAATACTATAAAATCAGCAGTTTTATCTTTCTCTATTTCTTTACCTGGTCGGCAAGCATCGGTTTGTTAGCGATTTGGCTGGGGCAGAAAGCACAGCTTAGCGGTACGGTAATAGGCACTGTCTTTGCCGTGAATGGTATTTTCTCGGTTATCCTGAAACCTATTTACGGCTATATTCTCGATAAAATTGGGATGAGTAAATATCTGCTCTATTTTGTCGTGGGCATGTCGGCATTAATGGCACCCTTCTTTATTTATGTTTACCAGCCATTATTACTTTCTCAAACTTTGTTGGGGATTATTGTTGGCGCGATTTACCTGAGTTTTGCCTGGTATGCCGGCGTGGCGGCCTGTGAATCGTATTCCGATCGCTACAGCCGCCTTAACGGTATGGAATTTGGGCAGATTCGGATGTGGGGTTCACTCGGTTGGGCGGTGGCATCATCGTTCTCGGGACTGCTGTTTAACCTTTCTCCGGCTTATAACTTCATTATGGGCAGCGTGACGTCGGTGGTGATGCTGATGGTTCTGCTGAGTCTGAAGGTGAACGTCAATGCCGCCAATGCCGCTGATGTGCTGACCAAAGAGAAAATCGTCCCGGCAGATGTCTACGCTCTGTTGCGAAACCGTAAGTTCTGGGCATTCTGCCTGTATGTGGCGGGCGTCGCGTGGATGATGTTTATCGCCGAGCAGCAGTTCTCCCGCTACTTTGTGACTTTCTTCTCTGACATCCACGAAGGCAATGCGGTCTTTGGCTATCTGGGCACCGTGCAGTCGGGTATGGAATTCGTCATGTACATGGTGATCCCTTTATTTGTTAATGCTATCGGTGCCAAACGCGGACTGCTGATTGTCGGCGCACTGGTAGGCGCGCGACTGGTGATTTCCGGTCTCTGCGATTCTCACCTGTTAATTTCTGTGCTTAAACCGTTATATGGTCTGGAGATCTGTTTATTACTGGTCTCGGTCTTTAAATATATCGCAGAGCATTTTGATAAACGGGTCAATGCAACCATGTATTTACTGGGATATCAGGCGATGCTGTATGTCGGCAATGTGGTGGTCTCTTCACCTGCCGGATTAATGTATGACCGTATTGGTTTTGAGAAAACCTACATCATCATGGGGATTATCGCCCTGGTCTTTACGCTTATTTCGGCATTTACCTTATCGGCATGCCAGAGTAAACGAAAAAATAATACTGCCCTTGATATCGCTGAAAATAACGCGACAAGATAATTTACGTCATAAGGAACCGAAATATGTTAAATCATATCGTTGAGGAACGCCTGCGCGCTTTTCCTGGTTGGCCGATCGATGCCGGGGCATTTCAGGATGAAATGCGCAGCGCGCGTGAACATGTCCTCGAACTGATTCGTCGTCATTTAACGGAATTCGGTGACCACTTTCCTGCCGAAACCTGTGTGAAGGGATATTACCCATTAACGGATAATGTCGAGTGGACGACCAGTTTCTGGACCGGGCAGCTATGGCTGGCCTGGGAGATGAGCGGTGAAGCGGTGTTCCGGGACATGGCGGAAAAGCACGTCCGCTCTTTTGGTCTGCGAATTGCAGGACGTCACGACACCAACACCCACGACCTGGGCTTCCTGTACACCCTTTCCTGCGTGGCGGCCTGGCGCCTGACGGGAAATCGCGATGCGCGCGGGTTTTCGCTGCTGGCAGCAGAAGCGCTGCTGGAACGTTTTCACGAGAAAGCGCAGATCATTCAGGCGTGGGGCGATCTGAGCGACCCGGAACAGGCCGGGCGAATGATCATTGACTGCAACATGAATTTGCCCCTGTTGTACTGGGCGAGCGAGCAGACTGGCGATCCGCGGTTTGCGGACGCGGCGAAGGCGCACGTCTCCCAGGCGCAGACGTATTTAATTCGTGAAGACGCGTCCACCTTCCATACCTACTACATGGATGTGCACAGCGGTGCGCCGCGCTACGGAAACACACAACAAGGCTATGCCGATGACTCGTGCTGGTCGCGCGGTCAGGCGTGGGGTATTTATGGTTTCCTGTTGAGCTATATCTACACCGGCGACCCGCAGAAGGTGGCGCTGTCGAAAAAACTGGCCAACTACTTCCTCAATCGCCTGCCGGAAGACGCCGTCTGCCATTGGGATCTGGCGCTGGTCGGAACCGATGCGCTGCGTGATTCCTCCTCGGCGGCCATTGCGGTCTGCGGCCTGCTGGAATTGATTAAACATCTACCCGTTACCGACCCGGATCGCGAACGTTACCAGCAGTGGGCGATGGCGATCATGTCGTCGCTGACGAAACACTATTTGATGGCGAAAGAGGAAAAGGGTAACGGTTTGCTGAAACACTCGGTGTATCACCTCTCAAGCAATAAAGGGGTGGATGAGTGTGCCAGTTGGGGAGATTACTTCTACGTGGAGGCGCTGGTGCGATTTACCCAGTGCTGGAAGCTGTACTGGTAAGCGTGAATTTCACTGTCGATCAAAAGGGTAAGCCACGGGAGCTTACCCTTTTGCCATTATGATATCTGATTGATCTTGCCAGAGAGGTCTATTAGGCTCAACCGAGGCGAGAACGCGGATTTAGGATAAGGCAACAACCGGGGATGGACGCCAAAAATACATAATAAGGAAACAGGATGAACAACACACATCTGTCTAAGAGCGTCGACGCCCTTAAACCCTCCGCTATCAGGGAATTACTCAAACATAGCAAAATGCCAGGCCTGATCTCGCTAGGCGGCGGCATTCCCAGCCCGGAACTGTTTGATAAAACAGGGCTGGAAATGGCCACACGCAACATGATGGAAAGCCAGTTTCTGAATGCGTTCCAGTACGGCCTGAGCGAAGGTTATCCGCCGCTGCGGGAAGCGATCGCTCAGTTGTGCCAGAAACGCGGCATTCAGGCTACATCTGAAGCGATTCTGGTGACCAATGGTTCACAGCAGTCGCTGGATATTCTGGCGAGAACGCTGATCAATCCGGGCGATAAAGTGGTGCTCGAACGCCCGACGTATCTTGCCGCATTGCAGGTTCTGCAACTGTCACAGGCGGATATGCTGTCTGTTGGCACCGATAAAGACGGCATGATCGTGGACGAGCTGGAAGTGTTGTTACAGAGCAACACGATCAAGTTCGTGTATATCGTGCCGACGTTCGGTAACCCCGGCGGCGTGGTTCTGAGTGATTCCCGTCGTCAGAAGTTGGTTCAACTGGCGAAACAGCATGACTTTGCCATCATCGAGGACGATCCCTACGGCGAAATCAATTTCACCAATGAGACCTATAAAACGTTGTTCCAGCATGCCCAGGAGAGCGGGTGCTCTGAGCAGGTGATTTATACCTCGACCTTTTCCAAGATTCTGGCCCCTGGCCTGCGCGTGGGTTGGGTGGTGCTGCCGGAATGGATCAGACAAAAAGCGACCATTGTTAAACAGGCAACCGATCTGCATACCAGTGCGCATTCGCAGGCGATGGCGGCCAGCTATTTGACGTTAGGCCGTCTGGAAGATCAAATCCAGATCATTCGTCAGGCGTATCGTGAGAAGTGCAATGTGCTGGCGGATGCGATTCGCAGCGAACTGGGTGAGCATATCTCATTCCATATGCCGCAGGGGGGGATGTTCCTGTGGGGGACGTTCCGTTACGATTTCGATACCACGGCGTGGCTTTCCCGTACTTTGCAGGAAAAAGTGGTGTTCGTGCCGGGAGAGTTTTTCTTCTGCAATAATCCGGATAAACGTACGCTACGTATGTCTTTTGCTACGCCAACGGCGGATGAACTGGAAGAAGCGGTGCGGAGACTGAAAAAAGCGCTGCCCTGAGGCCGCTTTTGCCGGGTCTGACATTGATGGCGGACCCGGCACAACGCGGTATGTTTAAATACCGGATTCCAGAATACGAATATTCATATCCAGCACGTCGCCCTTAACGGCTTCGCTGTAGGCTTTCATGTGCGGGGTTTGCAGGTGCGCTTCAAGATGCGCGATGCTTTCCCACTGCTCAATCATGATGATTGAGTCAGGCGCCGTGGTCTGGAAACTCACGTTTGCCGCATGATCAACCATCGGCGCGTAGCCGTGGCAGCCCTCTTCCTTCAGTACGACAGGAACGATTTTCGCAAACTGATCCAGAACGGCCTGACGGTGATGTTGTCCCGGACGGGTACGGATTTCAGCAATAACTGTAAGCATGGTTAACTCCTTCTAATTCCAGGTTACTAGTTAACCAAAAATCGCCTGCAGATGCTCGCGATATTCTGCAACATAACGTGGTACATCCGGCATTTTAATGACGTCATTGGTAATAAAGGTCGGCAGCGCTTCCATTCCAAGGAATTGATTCGCCTTATGGAATGGCAGATAAACGCCATCGACGCCCACGCCGTGGAAGAACTGATCTTTATCGGTGAAGGCTTCCATCGGCGCGTTCCAGGTCAGGGAGAGCATGTATTTTTTCCCCTGAATCAGACCGCCGGAACCGTATTTTTTCGAGTCATCTGAGCGAGTACGACCATCGCTGGCATACAGCGTGCCGTGACCTTCGGTGAACACGTCATCAATGTATTTTTTCACAGTCCACGGCGCACCCATCCACCAACCCGGCATCTGCCAGATAACCACGTCAGCCCAGACGAAGTTCTGCACTTCTTCTTTCACGTCGTAATCGCTGTCAGCACGGACGATTTTGACGCTATGCCCGAGGTCACGCAGGGTGCCGTCAGCGACTTCCGTCAACGTGTCATTCAGTTGACCGTTGGAGTGCGCGAATTTTTTTGCGCCATTGATAATCAGGACGTTGCTCATTTTTTAGCCTCTCGGGAATGCGTTTGAAGCTAATTTTACGTCAACAGGCGATTCGGTGAAATTAGCAAAATGTGCAAAGTCTTTTGCGTTCGGCGCAATAATTGACGATCACCACCGTACTGTCGCGGTAAAACCACCGTCTGGCGCATTGCCAAACGACACCGTCATTCCGTGCAGGGCGGCAATGCGGCGGACAATCGACAGGCCCAGGCCGCTGCCGGTAGCGTGTTGGCCCGGCGGGCGATAAAAGCGCTCGCCAATATGGGGCAGGACTTCCGCAGTGACGCCGGGGCCGTTATCTCTGACGGTAAACTGTCTGGCGTCAAGCGTAACATCAACCACGCTGCCTTTCGGGCTGTAGCGGATGGCGTTATCCAGCAGATTTCGCACCAGCAGACTGAGCAGCAGCGGTTGTCCGGTACGCGTCACATTGGAAGCATTGATCTGCAAACGCACATCAATATGCGCCTGCTGCGCGGGTTGCCAGATGTCCATCACCGCGGACTGAAGGAGCTCTTCAAGAGAAAGCGTGGCGACATCCTGCAGGTTATCCAGCGAGTCGAGACGAGAAAGCGTCAGGAGTTGGTCGACCAGACGCGTGGCGCGATCGATACCCGTATGGAGTTGCATCAGGGCTTTCTGCCGCGCCAGCGGATCGTCATCAGAAAGTTGCGCCACCTCCGTCTGGACTTTCAGCGCCGTTAACGGACTGCGCAGTTCGTGAGCGGCATCTGACGTAAAGCGTCGCTCGCGCACCATCATGTTATGGGTGCGGGTAAAAAGCTGGTTGAGCGATTCGACCAGCGGGCGCACCTCACTCGGAACGCCATGTGAACTGAGCGGTTCGCTGGATTGCGGATCGCGCAGTCGCAACGCCTGTGCCAGCTTTTTCAGCGGCATGAGCTCCCGATGCAACAACATAATCAGCATCAACAGCATCAGCGGCAGGGCGATAAGCCAGGGGACCAGTTGCGCCGTCACAATCTCCAGCGCCATATCTTCACGATATTCCCACTCCTGGCCGACCACGATACGGTACTTACCATCGACGGAGGTCAGCCAGATAAAACGCCATTTGTCGTCATCGCCGTTGAGTTGGCCGTCATCAAACCCTTCCCGACGGTAGCTATAGGGGATGTTCTGACCATTGTCGCCATCGTGCAGCACCATCTTGCCGTCCGTGGTATAGACGGCAAAGGTCAGCACGTCATCATCAACGTGGCCGTGCTTGAATTTCTTCGGGGTATGCGCCATCCGTTCGGTGGCGTGCAGTTCGTTGATATCAAGCGTAATCAGGCGCTTGGCGAAGAGCATCAACTGAGTATCAAACAGTTCATCGACGTTATCGGTCGTCTTCTTCCAGGCGACAAAACTCGATGCCGCCCAGGTAATGGCTGCCAGAATCAGAAAGATGAGGGTAAGCCTGACGCGCAGGCTGAGTTGCCGGGTCACGATGATGCCTCACCAAGCGTATAGCCAATACCGTGAACGG
Source organism: Citrobacter telavivensis (assembly GCA_009363175.1). Taxonomy (NCBI): domain Bacteria; kingdom Pseudomonadati; phylum Pseudomonadota; class Gammaproteobacteria; order Enterobacterales; family Enterobacteriaceae; genus Citrobacter; species Citrobacter telavivensis. Next base: position 5,126,844 of record CP045205.1, on the reverse strand, counting down.
TGCGAATAAAATTGCTGCCCAGTTTGCGCCGCAGATGGTGAACATGCACTTCAACGGCATTGCTGGTGACCTCTTCGTCCCAGTTATACAGCTTCTCTTCGATGAGCTTGCGCGGCAACACGCGCCCGGCATTGCGCATCAGCAACTCCAGCAGCGCGAACTCTTTTGGCTTGAGTATGAGCGGCTCACCCGCCAGCGTCGCGACCCGATCGCCGGGCGTTAAGGTCACCAGCCCGTGGCGCAGTTCGCTGCTGGCCTGACCGCTGGCACGGCGCATCAGCGCATCCAGCCTGGCAGCGACCTCAATCAGCGCAAAGGGCTTACACAGATAATCATCTGCCCCGAGGCGAAGTCCTTCCACACGCTCGGCCAGTGCGTCGCGTGCGGTGAGGATCAGCACCGGTTCGCGCTTTCCCTGTTCACGCCAGTCGCGCAGAATATCGCGTCCGTCCATCCCCGGTAGCGTGAGGTCGAGGATCACCGCATCATAAGGTGCGCTGTAGAGCGCTTCTTTTCCCTGACGACCTTCCGTAAACCAGTCGACGCTAAAGCCCATTTTACTCAACCCGGTTTTAATGCCGTCGCCAATTAACGCATCATCTTCAATCAGTAAAATTCGCATCGTTTCATCCTTGCGCCCGTCGCCATAACGGCAAGTAAACCGCGATGTCGCACGCGATGTACAGCAAAAATGAGACTTTTTTTTGCCTTAAGAACTCGTTAAGGATTAGCCTGTTTAATGGATATCAAGTGACATCAAAGGGAGAAATGATCATGAAAAAACTGGCTACAATTGTTGCCGTTATGGCGCTCTGCTCTGCACCGGTTTTGGCAGCGCAGCAGGGTGGTTTTTCTGGCCCGTCCGCGACACAAACGCAGAGCGGCGGCTTCCAGGGACCAAACGGCAGTAGCACGACGGTAGAAAGTGCGAAATCCTTGCGTGATGACACCTGGGTGACGCTGCGTGGCAACATCGTTGAACGCATTTCCGATGACCTCTATCTGTTTAAAGACGCGACAGGCACCATCAATGTCGATATCGACCACAAACGCTGGAACGGCGTGACGGTCACCCCGCAGGATACCGTTGAAATTCAGGGTGAAGTGGACAAAGACTGGAATTCCGTTGAAATTGACGTGAAGCAAATCAGTAAAGTCAGCAAATAATCCCCGTCAGGGCCGCGTTCGCGGCCCTTTTCTTTGTGACTCAACGCGTCAGATAAGGTAGTATCTGCGGCAATATTGCCTGAAAAGATACCGGGTATCTGGCGGGCTTACAGTTGAGGAATCACGATTAATGAGCGATATGGCAGAGCGCCTTGCGCTGCATGAATTCACGGAAAACGCCTATCTGAATTACTCCATGTACGTCATCATGGACAGGGCGTTGCCGTTTATTGGTGATGGTCTGAAACCCGTTCAGCGCCGCATCGTCTATGCGATGTCAGAGCTGGGGTTGAACGCCAGCGCTAAATTTAAAAAATCCGCCCGTACCGTTGGCGACGTGTTGGGTAAATACCACCCACACGGGGACAGCGCCTGCTATGAGGCCATGGTGCTGATGGCGCAGCCGTTCTCTTACCGTTATCCGCTGGTCGATGGTCAGGGGAACTGGGGGGCGCCTGACGATCCGAAGTCCTTCGCCGCGATGCGTTATACCGAATCCCGCCTGTCAAAATACGCTGAGCTGCTGCTGAGCGAACTCGGACAGGGAACCGCTGACTGGGTGCCAAACTTCGACGGGACGATGCAGGAGCCGAAAATGCTGCCCGCGCGTCTGCCGAATATCCTGCTTAACGGCACAACCGGTATCGCGGTCGGTATGGCGACGGATATTCCGCCGCACAACCTGCGCGAAGTAGCAAAAGCTGCGATCACCCTGATTGAACAGCCGAAAACGACGCTGGACGAGCTGCTGGATATTGTCCACGGCCCGGACTACCCGACTGAAGCGGAAATCATTACCCCACGCGCTGAAATTCGTAAGATTTATGAGAATGGACGCGGCTCCGTGCGCATGCGCGCGGTGTGGAAGAAAGAAGACGGCGCGGTGGTGATTACTGCGCTGCCGCACCAGGTTTCCGGCGCGCGCGTGCTGGAGCAAATCGCGGCCCAGATGCGCAATAAAAAGCTGCCGATGGTTGACGATCTGCGCGATGAGTCAGACCACGAAAACCCGACTCGTCTGGTGGTGGTGCCGCGTTCCAACCGCGTGGACATGGAGCAGGTGATGAACCACCTGTTTGCCACCACCGATCTGGAAAAGAGCTACCGCATTAACCTCAATATGATCGGTCTTGACGGGCGTCCGGCGGTGAAAAACCTGCTGGAGATCCTCACCGAATGGCTGGCGTTCCGTCGTGATACCGTGCGTCGCCGCCTGAACTATCGTCTGGAGAAAGTCCTCAAACGCCTGCATATCCTGGAAGGTTTGCTGGTGGCGTTTCTCAATATCGACGAAGTTATTGAGATCATCCGTACGGAAGATGAGCCCAGGCCAGCGCTGATGTCGCGTTTTGGTATTACCGAAACGCAGGCCGAAGCAATCCTCGAACTGAAATTGCGTCATCTCGCCAAACTGGAAGAGATGAAGATTCGCGGTGAACAGGATGAGCTGGCGAAAGAGCGCGATCAGTTGCAGGCGATTCTCGCCTCTGAACGCAAAATGAATACCCTGCTGAAGAAAGAGCTACAGGCGGATGCCGACGCCTATGGTGACGATCGTCGCTCACCGCTGCGCGAGCGCGAAGAAGCGAAAGCGATGAGCGAACACGACATGCTGCCGTCTGAGCCGGTGACGATCGTGCTGTCGCAGATGGGCTGGGTGCGTAGCGCCAAAGGTCACGACATCGACGCGCAGGGGCTGAACTACAAAGCGGGCGACAGCTTTAAAGCGGCAGTGAAAGGCAAGAGCAACCAGCCGGTGGTGTTTATCGATACCACCGGGCGCAGTTACGCCATTGACCCGATTACGCTGCCGTCGGCGCGCGGTCAGGGCGAGCCGTTGACCGGTAAACTGACGCTACCGCCGGGCGCGACCGTTGAGCATATGCTGATGGAAGGCGATGAGCAGAAACTGCTGATGGCATCAAATGCGGGTTACGGTTTCGTCTGTACGTTCAACGATCTGGTGGCGCGTAACCGTGCCGGTAAGACGCTCATTACGCTTCCGGAAAATGCCCGCGTTATGCCGCCGGTGGTGATTGAAGATGAAACGGACATGCTGCTGGCGATTACCCAGGCTGGACGTATGCTGATGTTCCCGGTCAGCGATCTGCCGCAGTTGTCGAAAGGTAAAGGGAACAAGATAATCAACATTCCGTCCGCAGAAGCGGCGCGGGGTGATGACGCGCTGGCGCTGCTCTATGTGCTGCCGCCGCAAAGCACGCTGACCATTCACGTCGGGAAACGCAAAATTAAGCTGCGTCCTGAAGAGTTGCAGAAAGTGGCCGGCGAACGTGGTCGTCGCGGGACGTTGATGCGTGGTTTGCAGCGCATCGATCACATTGAGATTGATTCGCCGCGTCGTGCCGGCAGTGGTGACAGCGAAGAGTAATTTGCGTGAAATGCCGGATGGCGGCTTTGCCTTCTCCGGCCTACGCAGATGCCCCTTGTGGATCGGATAAAACGTGTGCGTCGTTATCCTGTCCACAAGGGACGTGCCATTCGTTCCTGCCGGATTACAGTAAAATTTCCCGTAAAACCGTTGTTTATTCGTGAGTCGCGATTAACAATACAGTTTTCCAGAGAGCCACATTAACAATACCCTAACCTGATAGCAGGTGACGTAGAATCCCGGGCTCTTAGGCCTTCAGAGGTTGTTATGCTATTTATTTTTCGACTTATTATTACCGTTATCTATTCCATTCTGGTTTGTGTTTTCGGTTCTCTTTACTGCTTACTCAGCCCGCGTAACCCAAAACACGTCGCGACTTTCGGGCACATGTTTGGTCGTCTGTCGCCGGTGTTCGGCCTGAAAGTTGAGTGCCGTAAACCCGCGGATGCGGAAAGCTACGGTAACGCTATCTACATCGCTAACCATCAGAATAACTACGATATGGTGACCGCCGCGAATATCGTGCAGCCGCCAACCGTGACCGTTGGGAAGAAAAGCCTGCTGTGGATCCCATTTTTTGGTCAACTGTACTGGCTGACGGGAAACCTGTTGATCGATCGTAATAACCGTGCGAAAGCGCACGGCACGATTGCCGAAGTGGTGAACCATTTTAAAAAGCGTCGTATCTCCATCTGGATGTTCCCGGAAGGCACTCGCAGCCGGGGCCGTGGTCTGCTGCCGTTTAAAACCGGGGCTTTTCATGCCGCGATTGCTGCTGGCGTCCCGATTATTCCGGTGTGCGTTTCCAATACCTCGAATAAAATTAACCTGAATCGCCTGAAGAATGGTCTGGTGATTGTGGAAATGCTGCCGCCGGTGGATACCAGTCAGTATGGTAAAGATCAGGTTCGTGAACTGGCCGCGCACTGCCGCTCGTTGATGGAACAAAAGATTGCTGAACTTGATCAAGAAGTCGCCGAGCGCGAAGCCGCCGGGAAAGTTTGATTCAGCGATAAATGCTTACTCATTCGCGCTGCAAGCTAACGCACATGCAGCCTGGAGTATGACGAGTTTTTGCAGGAAACGAGTTCCTGCCCGTAATTTAGCCAGTTTTACATGGAGCTTATATGTCATTCAGTCGGCGTCAGTTCATTCAGGCATCGGGGATCGCGCTGTGTGCCGGTGCTGTTCCGCTGAGGGCCAATGCTGCCGGTCAGCAACAGCCGCTGCCCGTTCCGCCGCTACTGGAATCCCGCCGGGGCCAGCCGCTGTTTATGACGCTGCAGCGTTCGCACTGGTCATTTACCCAGGGCACGCGTGCGCCGGTCTGGGGCATTAACGGGCGTTACCTCGGACCGACGATCCGCGTCTGGAAAGGGGATGACGTTAAGCTTATCTACAGTAACCGTCTGGCGGAAAATGTCTCTATGACTATCGCCGGTTTGCAGGTTCCGGGTCCGCTGATGGGCGGTCCGGCTCGCATGATGTCGCCAAACGCAGACTGGGCACCCGTGCTGCCCATCCGTCAGAACGCCGCCACGCTGTGGTATCACGCTAATACGCCGAACCGTACCGCTCAGCAGGTTTACAACGGCCTGGCCGGGATGTGGCTGGTCGAAGATGAGGTGAGTAAATCGCTGCCGATCCCGAATCATTACGGCGTCGATGACTTCCCTATCATTATTCAGGACAAGCGACTGGATAACTTTGGCACGCCGGAGTACAGCGAACCCGGCAGCGGTGGTTTTGTCGGTGATACGCTGTTGGTCAACGGGGTGCAAAGTCCTTATGTCGAGGTATCCCGCGGCTGGGTGCGCCTGCGCCTGCTGAATGCCTCTAACTCCCGGCGTTACCAGCTGCAAATGAGCGACGGTCGCGCGCTGCATGTCATCTCAGGCGATCAGGGCTTTTTGCCCGCGCCGGTGTCGGTAAAACAGCTGTCGCTGGCGCCCGGCGAGCGCCGCGAAATTCTGGTCGACATGACCAATGGCGATGAAGTGTCGATTACCTGTGGTGAAGCGGCGAGCATCGTTGACCGGATCCGCGGTTTCTTTGAACCGTCGAGCATTCTGGTTTCCACGCTGGTGTTAACGCTGCGCCCAACCGGCCTGCTGCCGTTGGTGACCGACAGCCTGCCGATGCGTCTGCTGCCGACCGAGATCATGAGCGGTACGCCGATTCGTAGTCGCGATATCAGTCTGGGCGACGATCCGGGCATCAACGGCCAGTTATGGGACGTCAACCGCATTGATATCACCGCGCAGCAGGGCTCCTGGGAACGCTGGACGGTGCGTGCCGATATGCCGCAGTCGTTTCACATCGAAGGGGTGTCGTTCCTCGTGCGTAACGTCAACGGCGCGATGCCGTTCCCGGAAGACAGGGGCTGGAAAGATACCGTCTGGGTGGATGGGCAGGTAGAGCTGCTGGTCTGGTACGGACAACCGTCCTGGGCGCATTTCCCGTTCTACTTCAACAGCCAGACGCTGGAAATGGCGGACCGCGGTTCTATTGGGCAGATTCTGGTGAATCCAGCGGCGTAATCCTCCTCTCTCTCGCTGATACGCGAGAGAGATTATCCTTCGATTTCTCTTTCGTTCCGGCATATAATCGCCGGCCTTTGATTATTTTTTTACCATTTTTGGAAGCACTATGAGCGCAATATCCCTGATCCAGCCAGACAGAGATCTCTTCTCCTGGCCTCAGTACTGGGCGGCCTGTTTTGGTCCCGCTCCTTTTTTGCCGATGTCACGCGACGAAATGGATCAACTTGGCTGGGATAGCTGCGACATTATTTTGGTTACCGGTGACGCCTATGTCGATCACCCGAGTTTCGGTATGGCGATTTGCGGTCGTATGCTGGAATCGCAGGGCTTCCGCGTTGGCATCATTGCGCAGCCGGACTGGAACAGCAAAGACGATTTCATGCGTCTGGGCAAACCGAACCTGTTCTTCGGCGTAACCGCTGGCAATATGGACTCGATGATCAACCGCTACACTGCCGATCGCCGCCTGCGCCATGACGATGCTTATACCCCGGATAACGTAGCGGGCAAGCGCCCGGATCGTGCCACGCTGGTTTATACCCAGCGCTGCAAAGAGGCGTGGAAAGATGTGCCGGTGATCCTTGGCGGCATTGAAGCGAGCCTGCGCCGTACCGCGCATTATGATTACTGGTCCGATACCGTGCGCCGTTCCGTGCTGGTGGATTCCAAAGCCGACATGCTGATGTTCGGCAATGGTGAGCGTCCGCTGGTGGAAGTGGCGCACCGTCTGGCGATGGGCGAAACCATAAGCCAGATCCGCGACGTGCGTAACACCGCGATTATGGTGAAAGACGCGCTGCCAGGCTGGAGCGGCGTCGATTCTACGCGTCTGGATACGCCGGGGAAAATCGACCCGATTCCGCATCCGTATGGCGAAGATTTGCCGTGCGCCGACAACAAACCGGTCGCGCCGAAAAAGCAGGAAGCGAAAGCCGTTACCGTGCAGCCTGCGCGTCCGAAGCCGTGGGAAAAGACCTACGTTCTGCTACCGTCCTTTGAAAAAGTGAAGGGCGACAAAGTGCTGTATGCGCACGCCTCGCGGATCCTGCACCATGAAACCAACCCTGGCTGTGCGCGTGCGCTGATGCAAAAGCATGGCGATCGCTACATCTGGATCAACCCGCCGGCGATCCCGCTGTCAACCGAAGAGATGGACAGCGTCTTTGCCCTGCCGTATAAGCGCGTGCCGCACCCGGCATATGGCAACAGCCGCATTCCGGCCTATGAGATGATTCGCTTCTCTGTCAACATTATGCGCGGCTGCTTTGGCGGGTGCTCGTTCTGTTCGATCACCGAGCATGAAGGGCGCATTATTCAGAGCCGCTCTGAAGATTCGATCATTAATGAGATCGAAGCGATCCGCGATACCGTCCCGGGCTTCACCGGCGTGATCTCCGATCTCGGTGGTCCGACGGCCAACATGTACATGCTGCGCTGCAAGTCGCCGCGTGCGGAACAGACCTGCCGTCGCCTGTCGTGCGTCTATCCGGATATCTGTCCGCATATGGATACCAATCACGAGCCGACGATCAACCTTTATCGCCGTGCGCGCGACCTGAAAGGCATCAAGAAGATCCTGATCGCTTCCGGTGTGCGTTACGACATCGCGGTCGAAGACCCGCGCTATATCAAAGAACTGGCGAGTCATCACGTCGGGGGGTATCTGAAGATTGCGCCTGAGCATACCGAAGAAGGGCCGCTGTCGAAGATGATGAAGCCGGGCATGGGCAGCTATGACCGCTTTAAGGAACTGTTCGATCTCTACTCGAAGCAGGCAGGGAAAGAGCAGTATCTGATCCCGTATTTCATCTCCGCGCACCCGGGGACGCGTGACGAAGATATGGTGAATCTGGCGCTATGGCTGAAGAAACATCGCTTCCGTCTCGATCAGGTGCAGAACTTCTATCCGTCGCCGCTGGCAAACTCGACCACCATGTATTACACCGGCAAAAACCCGCTGGGTAAAATTGGCTATAAGAGTGAAGATGTGGTGGTGCCGAAGGGCGATAAGCAGCGTCGTTTGCATAAAGCGCTGCTGCGTTACCACGATCCGGCAAACTGGCCAACGATCCGTCAGGCGCTGGAAGAGATGGGTAAAAAGCATCTGATTGGCGGACGCCGCGAGTGCCTGGTGCCTGCACCAACGCTGGAAGAGATGCGCGAAGCGCGTCGCCAGAACCGTAATACCCGTCCAGCGCTGACCAAGCACACGCCGGTAGCGCATCAGCGTCAGACGCCGGCCGCCAACAAAAAGCGGGCAAAAGTCGCCGGGCGATAATGCGATTGCCCGGTAACGTCAAACTTACCGGGTCGGTTACACCGTTTGATAAATGTGGCTGCTGATGCAGCCATTTTTTCATCTGTAGCGGGCAAACAGTATCTGAATCAGGAGACGGAGATGAAAGCAGGGATGATGGCAGGGGTGATGGCAATCGCTCTGCTGCAAAGCGGTTGCGTGGTACATCACCAGATACAGCCTGAAGTGGCAGGACAGCTTGTCGATAGTACCGGCAAACCGGTACAGGGGGCGCAACTGACCCTGGTGAGCAGTGGGGAGTCCGTTCAGACACGCTCTGATGGTGATGGACGTTTTACCTTCCCGGCTGCCTATAAATGGACCTTCTTTGTGCCAATAGGCCCGGTGGACTGGTATTTTCGCTCTGCACTACACATGAGTGCGAATGGCAAGGACTATGAAACCGATCTGGGCGGCGCTTTTGGCGGGCCGCACGCGCTTGAGGGCAGAAAGTTCAACGTGACGTGTACGTTGCCGGACAAACCCGGCGAGGTGTCATGCCTGTAGCGAACAACATGAAAGCCCGACGCTAAGCCGGGCCTGAAAGAAGGGAATCAACCGCCGAACTGATCCGGGTCGGGACCCAGGCGTTTGCCCTGATCGAGTTTCGCAATCTCGCCCAGTTCGTCTTTGTCGAGACGGAAATCCCAGACGTCGAAGTTCTCGGCGATACGCGACGGCGTGACGGATTTCGGGATAACCACCAGACCGTTATCCAGATGCCAGCGGATGACTATCTGCGCCGGGGTTTTACCGTATTTATCCGCCAGGGAACGAATGATTTTTTGATCGAAAACGCCTTCGCCACCCTGCGCCAGCGGGCTCCAGGATTCCGTCTGGATTTTATGCGTCGCATTCCACGCGTGCAGCTGACGCTGTTGCATTAGCGGATGCAGTTCTATCTGGTTAATCACCGGCGTGACGCCCGTTTCGTCAATCAGTCGCTGGAGGTGGTTGACCTGAAAGTTACACACGCCGATGCTCTTAATCAGCCCCTCTTTTTGCAGCTCGATCATGCCCTGCCAGGCGGCAACATAGTGATCGATTGCCGGAACCGGCCAGTGCATCAGATACAGATCGAGATAATCGAGCTGGAGTTTTTCCAGACTCTCCATCAACGCTTCGCGGGGGCGTTTCTGATCGTCATTCCACAGCTTGCTGGTGATGAATAACTCATCGCGGGGGAGACCTGCGCTGGCTAACGCTTTGCCGACGCCGTCTTCATTTTTGTATGCGGCGGCGGTGTCTATGGACCGATAGCCGACGTCCAGTGCTTTATGAATGGCGGAGACGACCTCGTCGTTACCGGCTTTCCATACGCCTAACCCCAGTTGGGGCATTACGTTGCCATCCTGAAGCTTAATTACGGTTTGGTTTGCCATTTTTCCTCCTTCATGTGCTCATCACCGGAGGGGCGCTCCGGTGATGTAGGGTGACTTAAGTCTGGACGAAATGCCCAAAAACGAAAGCCAGAGGTGAAAAAAGCTTAGCGGGCTGCCTCGTAAATGCGGCGGCTGACATCCAGGGTTATGTCTTTATGTTCACCCAGTTGCGTCATGCCGTGTTCTTCCAGTTTCGCCAGCAGGGCCGGGATAGAACTGCCGTCAAGGCCGTAGCCTGACAGGCGAGTCGGAACGCCCAGTTGCTCGAAGAAATTACGGGTGGCTGCAATTGCTGCATCAATACGCTCATCGTCAGAACCGTCGGTGATGTTCCATACGCGCTCAGCATATTGCAGCAGTTTGCCACGTTTGGTATCGCGTTTTTCATTCCACAATGCAGGCAGAACCACCGCCAGCGTCTGGGCGTGATCCAGACCGTGCATCGCCGTCAGTTCGTGGCCCAGCATATGGGTTGCCCAATCCTGCGGCACACCCGCGCCAATCAGGCCGTTCAGCGCCTGAGTCGCTGCCCACATCACGTTCGCGCGAACATCGTAGTTTTCCGGATCTTTCAGCGCTTTCGGACCGTCTTCGATCAGGGTCAGCAGAATGCCTTCCGCGAAGCGATCCTGAATTTTTGCATCAACCGGATACGTAACGTACTGCTCAACGGTATGCACAAATGCATCAACCACGCCGTTGGCCACCTGACGCGGCGGCAGGGTGTAGGTGTAAACCGGATCCAGTACCGCAAAGACCGGCTGCACATGTGCGGAATGGAAGGCCTGCTTGTCGCCCGTGGTTTTACGCGAGATGACCGCGCCTTTATTGGACTCAGAACCGGTTGCCGGCAGCGTTAACACGGACCCCATCGGGATTGCGCTTTTGATGTCGCTACCGCTGGTCTGCAGGATGTGCCACGGGTCAACGCCATCCGCATAGTGAGCGGCAGCGGCGATAAATTTCGTGCCATCAAGGACCGAACCACCGCCGACGGCCAGCAGGAAGGTTACGTTCTCTTCACGGGCGATTTTTACGGCGTTCATCAGTGTTTCATACGGACGGGTTAGGTTCGATGCCGCCAAATTCACGAACGTCCAGACCTTTCAGTGCGTCCTGTACCTGCGCCAGCACGCCGGTTTTTTTCACGCTGCCGCCGCCATAAGTGATCAGCACGCGTGCGTCCTGAGGGATTTGTGCGCGCAGTTCAGCAATCGCACCTTTACCAAACAGAATGCGAGTCGGGGTATGCAGATTAAAGTTGTTCATTGCTCGTTCCCTTATGTGGGTAAAAAAAAGAGGGCAGGCGGGGTCTGCCGGATGGAGAACATTGTGGTCGTGCGCGGCTATCCTCTCAATGCTCATTTCTGCCAATGTCTTGCCCATTTCTCCAGAGTGCTGGAGAAAAACGATAAACTTGCGCACAATCAAGGCGTCGTCATACGTTGAGAAAAATTTCTGCCATGAACCGCGAAGAGATCTGTTTACTGCTGACGGATAAAGTTAAGCAGTTGAAAAACAATGAACATAAGCCCGGTGAACTGCTGCCAGACATCCGTCTGCTGTATGGTACTGAACCGGGTTTACGTACACCCGTCATGTACGATCCCGGCATCATATTTCTCTTTTCAGGTCATAAAATCGGTTACATCAATGAGCGGGTTTTCCGTTACGACGCCAATGAATACCTGCTGCTGACAGTACCTTTACCCTTCGAATGTGAAACCTATGCGACACCTGACGTGCCGCTCGCCGGATTTCGCATCAATGTCGATATTCTGCAATTGCAGGAACTGCTGATGGACATCGGCGAAGACGAACGCTTTCAGCCGTCGATGGCGGCAAGCGGGATCAACTCCGCGACGCTCTCTGAGGAGATCCTCTGCGCGGCAGAACGTCTGCTCGACGTCATGGAGAGACCGCTGGACGCGCGAATTCTCGGTAAACAGATTATCCGCGAGATCCTCTATCACGTTCTGACCGGGCCACGCGGTGGCGCACTGCTGGCGCTGGTGAGCCGTCAGACCCACTTCAGCCTGATTAGCCGCGTGCTCAAGCGTATTGAAAATAAGTACACCGAAAACCTCAACGTCGAGCAACTGGCGGCAGAAGCCAACATGAGCGTCTCTGCGTTCCACCATAATTTTAAGTCAGTCACCAGCACATCGCCGTTGCAGTACCTGAAAACGTATCGGTTACATAAGGCGCGGATGATGATGATTCACGACGGCATGAAGGCCAGTGCGGCGGCAATGCGGGTGGGTTATGAAAGTGCGTCGCAATTCAGTCGCGAATTTAAGCGCTATTTCGGCGTGACGCCGGGAGAGGATGCGGCGCGGATCCGCACCATGCAGGGGAGTTGACGGACGGCGCAGGCCGGATAAGCAGAGCGCTATCCGGCAATCAACCTATCAGGCGCTACAGTATTTCTTCTTGATAACGACCACAACCGTGCCGATCAAACCCGCCGCCAGCAGGAAGAGTGGCAGGATCATCAGGAAGGTCATAACCTGATCTTCATGGCGCTTCACAAACGGGATCATGCTGAGGGCATAGCCAAAGCTGGTGACCACGCCGACCCACAGCAGACCGCTCAGCCAGTTGAAGAACTGGAAACGGCGGTTAGAGAGGCCGGAAATCCCCGCCATGGTTGGCAGCAGGGTCCGTACGAACGCCAGAAAGCGTCCCGCCAGCAGTGCCAGCAGACCGTGGCGGTCAAACATGCAGGTCGCGCGCTGGTGGTATTTCGCCGGAAGTTGCGCCAGCCAGCCTTTTACCGTTCGAGTATTGCCCAGCCAGCGTCCCTGAATATAGCTAAGCCAACAACCGAGGCTGGCCGCCGTCGTCAGGATCACCAGAGTAGGGACAAAGCTCATGACGCCCTGCGCGACTAATGCGCCCGCTAATAGCAGGAGGCTATCACCGGGTAAAAATGAGGCCGGTAACAGGCCATTCTCTAAAAACAGCGTGGCGAACATCACAAAGTAGACGACGCTAACAACATGTGGGTCCGCCAGCGCGGCAAAATCATGTTGCCAGAGCGCAGCGATAATATCTTGAATGACAGCCATGGACTTTCCTGTGGAACAGCGTTTACGCCTTAATGACCCTATTGTACTCCTGAACGGGCCCGGATGACTTGATCCCGGGCGCAACAAATGCAGACAATTTCGCTCGACGTGTCTGCATAGCTGTCCATTAGCGTCAATTTTACACGAGGCGAGAAAATCCGGCGGCTAAATCTGCAATCAGATCGTCAACATTTTCTAAACCAATGTGGAGACGAATCAGCGTGCCGCTGAAATCCACGCCCCCTTCCGGGCGAATTTCCGCAATCTGTTCAGGCTGATTGGCCAGAATCAGCGACTCAAACCCGCCCCACGAATAGGCCATGCTGAACAGGCTGAAGTGATCCAGATAAGCGGACAGCTCGTCATTATTGAGCTTTTTATTCAGCACAAATGAGAACAGACCGCTGCTCCCCGTAAAGTCACGTTTCCAGAATTCGTGTCCTTTACTGCCCGGCAATGCCGGATGATTCACTCGTGCGACCTGCGGATGGGCAGCCAGCCATTCGGCAACCTTCAGACTGCTTTCGTGATGCTGACGCAGGCGCACACCCAGGGTACGCAGCCCGCGGCTGGTCATATAGGCCGTATCCGCATCGACCATTTGCCCCATCAGATAGGCATTCTCACGCAACCGATCCCAGCAGCGGGCGTTCGAAACGGCAGTACCAACCATTGCGTCGGAGTGACCAATCAGGTACTTGGTCCCGGCCTGAATCGAGATATCAATGCCGAAATCGAGGGCTTTAAACAGCACGCCCGCAGCCCAGGTGTTGTCGATCATAATGATGGCGTCTGGCGCAACGCGTCTGACGGCGGCGACAATCGCCGGTACGTCGTGGACTTCCATGGTGACGGAACCCGGAGACTCGAGGAAAACGACTTTGGTGTTGGGTTGAAGATGCTTAACAATGTCAGCGCCGACCAACGGATCGAACCAGCCGGTGGTCACCCCCAGCTTGCCGAGGATTTTGGTGCAGAAATCCTGGCTCGGCTCATAGGCTGTGTTAGTCATCAGCACATGGTCGCCCTGTTCGACAAAGGCCAGAATGGTGTTGGCGACAGCCGCAGCGCCGCAGGGGAAGAGCGCGCAGCCGGCACCGCCTTCAAGCTCGCACATCGCTTCCTGCAGCGAGAAATGGGTCAACGTGCCGCGGCGTCCGTAAAAGAGTTCGCCGTTGGCGCGGTTGCGGGTGGCGTGCTTTTTGGCTTCGACCGTTTCAAAAACCAGCGAAGAAGCGCGTTGAATCACACTATTCACCGAACCCAGCGTGTATTTTTTACTGCGTCCTGCACCGACCAGTTTGGTGTCCAGTTGCTTATCTGCCATGTTGTGTTTCCTGTTTTTATACGTCTGGATGTCTAAACTACCACGAATGGCAAAATGCGCATCCCGGGGAACAGGATAAAGCACAATATTTTCTTAAAATTCCCTCCCGTAACGTTTTACTGCGTAAGCGCAAGGAAAAGAAACCAAAGGTGCGGCACTATGTAAATAGTAATGAGAACGACTATCAATTCGACGTCGTTTTGATATTATTACGCTCAGAATTTGTGATTTGCGTCCTGGAGATACAGAGTGGGTAATAATTTGATGCAGACGGATCTTTCCGTCTGGGGTATGTATCAGCACGCCGACATCGTGGTTAAGTGCGTGATGATTGGTCTGATTCTGGCGTCAGTGGTCACCTGGGCTATCTTCTTCAGTAAGAGTGTTGAGTTCTTCTCTCAGAAGCGTCGGCTTAAGCGCGAACAGCAACTGTTGGCGGAAGCCCGCTCTCTGGATCAGGCAAGCGATATCGCTGCAAACTTTGGCGCTAAAAGCTTAAGCGTCCAATTGCTCAATGAAGCGCAGAACGAACTGGAACTGTCTCAGGGCAGTGAAGACAACGAAGGGATTAAAGAGCGTACTGGTTTTCGTCTGGAGCGTCGCGTTGCGGCGGTGGGACGTCATATGGGGCGCGGAAATGGCTACCTGGCGACCATCGGGGCGATTTCACCGTTTGTCGGTTTGTTCGGTACGGTCTGGGGCATCATGAATAGCTTCATCGGGATTGCGCAAACGCAGACCACTAACCTCGCCGTCGTAGCGCCGGGTATCGCAGAAGCACTGCTGGCGACGGCCATCGGTCTGGTTGCCGCCATCCCAGCCGTGGTTATCTATAATATCTTTGCCCGTCAGATTGGCGGTCTTAAAGCGATGCTGGGCGATGTGGCAGCACAGGTGCTGTTACTGCAAAGTCGCGACCTGGATCTGGATGCAAGCGCATCCGCTCATCCGGTACGCACCGCGCAGAAATTACGTGTAGGGTAATGTTTCATGGCAATGCGTCTTAATGAAAATCTGGACGATAACGGTGAAATGCATGAAATCAACGTGACGCCGTTTATCGACGTCATGCTGGTACTGCTGATCATCTTTATGGTGGCCGCGCCGTTGGCAACGGTGGATGTGAAGGTAAACCTGCCTGCTTCCTCCAGTACGCCACAACCGCGCCCGGAAAAACCCGTTTACCTGTCGGTCAAAGCGGACAACAGCATGTTTATTGGTAACGATCCGGTGACGGACGAGACCATGGTGGCAGAACTGACGGCACTGACTGAAGGGAAGAAAGACACCACGATCTTCTTCCGCGCGGATAAAACCGTCGACTATGAGACCCTGATGAAGGTGATGGACACGCTGCATCAGGCGGGGTATCTGAAGATTGGCCTGGTCGGCGAAGAGGTCGCGAAAGCGAAATAATCGTTGTCGCCCCGGGCACGATGAGAGAAAAGGTCGGGTAAGGCGTTATTGCTACCCGGCTTTTTTATTGCCTGTCGCTCCGGGTCTGTACCAGGCGTTCATTGAGCGCGACGGTGGTGATCGCGATCGTGCGGTAGTTCCCGTCGGCAAGTTTGCGCGTCAGTCGCAGCGTGGCCGTCTCCCGAGCCAACAAATACTGCCAGGTGCTCTCCAGCCGCGCCATGATTTTGTCATGCAGCTCCGGGGTCTGTCTGATAATGGCGTTGATCGCCGCGCCATAAATCTCTTCCTTCACCTGAAGCGCGTAAATTTCCCGTCGGTTTTGCCATTTCAGACGAACCAGCGCCGCCGGGATGGACGTCACTTCTTGCGCCACACTTTCGAGGACGGCATTTTTATTGGCGATAAGCGCGGCAATATTCTGCTTTAAGATAAATTGATCGCTTTTATTATCATCCAGGGCCAAATAGACATTATTATCTTCAACATCTTTAATCATTGTTCGTCATCCAGAGAATAGAAAAGGGGCGAGTCTTTCTCCCGGGTAATTAAATTAAGCCAAATTTCATTACCATTTTCATTTATATGCGCGGTCATTTCAGCGATTATTTTACTTAAGGTCTGGGCGTCAATATCGCCTTCAGCCTGTAACGCATTAATAACCCGAGCGAAAGTCTCAATTTTTGCCACCCGCTCAAGGCGTTCTTTAAAATGACGATCGCGTTCTTCGAGCAGAATATTTTTAGATTGCCCTGTGGGCGTTGCGCTAATTAAGATATCGGCTTCATAATCGCTGAGGGTTGTTTTGCTCTGAGTTAAATTCTCATCGTTTTCTGCTGTTCCTTCCGCCTGACCTGCGGGTGACAGATGAAAACGCGGTGGCACAAGGTGCTCAGGAAGCATGTCGCAATTTCCTTTAATATCAAAAGTATAGTTGTTTTTATTTGGCAGGTCGCGTTGACAATAACATGGGGTAATTTTAGAATCAAAAAAAATGGAGTCATGCTATGAACAGTATTTTTTATTCTGTCATTACCTTGTTATTGCTGACCGGCGGCGTGCTTTTATTAATGCGTGAGTTTAATAAACCGCGCAACGCTGAAGAACTGGCCTCTGCGACTCAATCAACACCTCTGACCAAAGAAGAGGGAGAGGATCATTTTTCCACGTTGATGAATGCTATTACACCGATATGGTACTGGCGCGTCAATCACGAATATATTGATTTCCTTCACGCAACGATAAAACGCATGACGATGGCGCAGTTGAATGACACCCCAGGACTGTTTGATGCCCAACGGCGTTGCAGCGATCTCAATTCAGCGGTGTATAAATACTACGACACGATAAAAAAGCGCTGTCTCAACGGTGAAAAAGTTCCCCATTCCGATCTCGACGTACTCAACTTACGCCAGTGTTTCCGGGAGTTTAGCGTCGAGGCGTATCCGTCACTGGTAGCGCTGGTGTGGCCTGAGTATCAGCGCCCGTGGATCAATCCCGACGAAGTTTGACGGGGATGTTGATCTGATGTTGCACAGTTGGGATATACTGTCGCCCGGTTTTTGCTACATCACAGGAAATTATGGAACGCTTTCTCGAAAACACCATGTACGCGTCTCGTTGGCTGCTGGCCCCGGTTTACTTTGGTTTGTCACTGGCACTGGTTGCGCTGGCGCTGAAATTCTTTCAGGAGATTTTTCATGTGCTGCCCAATATCTTTTCGATGGCAGAAGCTGACCTGATTCTGGTGCTGCTGTCGCTGGTGGATATGACCCTGGTCGGCGGACTGCTGGTGATGGTGATGTTTTCTGGCTATGAGAATTTCGTCTCGCAACTGGATATCTCCGAAGGGCGGGAAAAGCTGAACTGGCTGGGGAAGATGGATGCGACCTCACTGAAAAACAAAGTCGCGGCCTCGATTGTCGCTATCTCTTCCATTCATCTGCTGCGCGTATTTATGGACGCGAAGAACGTGCCGGATAACAAGCTGATGTGGTACGTCATTATCCATCTCACCTTCGTCTTGTCGGCGTTTGTGATGGGCTATCTCGACAGGTTAACCCGCCATAAGCACTGACTGAACAGGCCGGGTAGCCGCTGTCGCTACCCGGCACTGCGCGTTACTTATCGGACGACGCCTGCCAGAGGTTCAGTTCACCGTCAGCGACATGCTTATCAATCTGCGCCAGCTCTTCAGCAGTGAACGACAGATTTTTCAGCGCCTGAGCGTTTTCTTCTAGTTGTTCCGGGCGGCTTGCGCCAATCAATACCGAGGTGACGCGATCGTCTTTCAACAGCCAACTGAGCGCCATTTGCGCCATTGACTGACCGCGCTGTTGCGCCATCTCATTAAGCAGACGCAGACTGCTGAGGTTCGCTTCCGTCAGCATATTCTCCGTCAGACCACGTACTTTCTTCCCTTCGCGCTGCATACGTGAGCCGTCCGGGATGCCGTTCAAATACTTCCCGGTGAGCAACCCCTGTGCCAGTGGTGTAAAGGCGATACAGCCGACACCGTTGGCTTTTAACGTATCCAGCAAACCGCTTTTATCTACCCAGCGGTTCAGCAGATTGTAAGAAGGCTGATGGATCAGCAGCGGGATTTTCCACTCGCGCAAAAGCTCAGCCATTTTTTGCGTTCGCTCCGGCGAGTAAGACGAAATGCCGACATACAGCGCTTTACCACTTTGTACGGCGTGAGCCAGCGCGGACGCCGTTTCTTCCATCGGTGTGTTCTCATCTACGCGGTGAGAATAGAAAATATCGACGTAATCCAGTCCCATACGCTTCAGGCTCTGATCGAGGCTGGCGAGGAGATATTTCCGCGAGCCGCCGGAACCATAGGGGCCTGGCCACATATCGTAACCGGCTTTGGTCGAGACGATCAGCTCATCGCGCAAGGCGGCAAAGTCTTCGCGCAGCAGGCGGCCGAAGTTTTCTTCCGCACTGCCCGGAGGCGGCCCGTAGTTGTTGGCTAAGTCAAAGTGGGTAATGCCGAGATCAAAGGCTTTTCGCAGCAGCGCGCGCTGCGAGTCGAGGGCTTGAACGTGACCGAAGCTGTGCCACAGACCGAGTGATAGCGCGGGCAGTCGGAGGCCGCTTTTACCGCAGTAGCGGTACTGCATATTCTCATAGCGGTCAGGGGAGGCGTTCCAGGACATGATGTCTCCTTTCAGGTGATGAATTTTCGAAACAGCGTTTTCATTCTATGCTTATAAAATCACAAATTCCGGAGATATGCGATGACGCGTCTGACAGCCAAAGATTTTCCGCAGGAGTTGCTCGATTATTACGACTACTACGCACACGGGAAAATCTCGAAACGAGAGTTCCTCAATCTCGCGGCAAAGTACGCCGTTGGCGGGGTGACGGCGCTGGCGCTGTTCAATATGCTCAAGCCCAACTATGCGCTGGCGGAACAGGTGAAATTCACCGATCCCGATATTTTGCCTGAGTATATTCACTATCCGTCGCCAAACGGTCATGGCAACGTGCGCGGCTATCTGGTGAAACCGGCCAACGCGACGGGCAACGTGCCTGCTGTGGTAGTGGTGCATGAGAACCGGGGCCTGAATCCCTATATTGAAGATGTCGCAAGGCGGGTCGCGAAAGCGGGCTACATTGCGCTGGCACCCGACGGTTTAAGCTCGGTGGGCGGCTACCCTGGAAACGATGAAGAAGGGAAAGTTTTGCAGCAGAAAGTGGATCCGACGAAGTTGATGAATGACTTTTTCGCCGCCGTCGAGTTTATGAAACAACACCCTGAGGCCAGCGGGAAAGTGGGGATCACCGGATTTTGCTACGGTGGCGGTGTCTCGAATGCGGCGGCCGTAGCCTATCCGGAACTGGAGTGCGCGGTACCGTTTTATGGCCGCCAGCCTGCCGCGGCGGATGTGCCGAAGATAAAGGCGCCGATATTGCTGCATTACGCGGCGCTGGATAAAAATATCAATGAGGGCTGGCCGGCGTATGAAGCTGCGTTGAAAGAGAATAATAAAGTTTATGAAGCTTATATTTATCCCGGCGTGAATCATGGCTTTCATAATGACTCTACGCCGCGGTATGACCAGGCCGCTGCTGAGCTGGCCTGGCAAAGAACGCTGGCATGGTTCGAAAAATATTTATCATAAATAACAGGATAATCATTAGTTAGGTAATATTCCCGGTGTTTTTCATTGTTAATTATAGGAATATAAGAAACGGGGATATTGTTTATGAAAGTAAAAAAAACAAAAGTCAGTATATATTCTTCATTCCTTGCCGATAACGAGATTAAGACTCGCCTCTGGGCGACTTTTCCCTAACGGCAAGGAACATATATGTACATACTGCGTAATTTCACCATCCGGGTCGTCATGCTGACGATCCTTGGTATTTTCTGTTTAATGTGGATGGGTGTGGGTTTGTACAGCACCTGGTCTCTTTCTCGTGTCGCTGATGGTAACGAAGTCGATCGCCATCTTGTTCGTCAGATGACGGTGCTCAGCCAGGGCAACGATCAGTATTTCCGCTTTGTCACCCGACTCAGCCGCGCGATGGAGTTGAAAGCCAGCGGCGGCACGCCGGATTTCGCTCCCGTCCAGCAGGCGCTGGATAACATGAGCAAAAATCTGCAAGAGATGAAAACCCTTTCGCCAGGCCCGATGGATCCCGACGTCTCCGCCGCGGTGCTGGCGAGCTGGCAGGATCTCCTCGACAAAGGCGTCACGCCGCAAATGCAGCTGGCGCAACAGGGGACTCAGAGCGCCTGGAGCGAACAGGCAAACAAAGTGACGCCAGTATTGAGCCGGGCGTTTGGTGCCAGTGCGGAACGCTTTAATAAAGCCGCGGGTGTGATGCTTGATCAAACCCGCGTGATGGTGGATAGCAAAACGTCGATCATCCGTACTCTGATCATCGGCGCAGTGATCCTGGGCATTGCGATCCTCTTCTTCACCGATCGCTATCTGGTGACCATGCTGGTGAAACCGCTGGCGCGAATTCGCCAACAGTTTCGCCAGATAGCCCAGGGCGACCTCAGTCAGCCGATTGACGACATAGGCCGCAACTGTGTCGGTCAACTGGTGCCTTTATTGCGCACGATGCAGGACAGCCTGCGCGATGCGGTAAACACGATCCGTTCCGGTAGCGACAACATCTGGCGCGGGGCCACTGAAATCTCCAGCGGCAACAACGATCTTTCATCGCGAACGGAAGAGCAGGCCGCTGCGCTGGAAGAGACGGCCGCGAGCATGGAGCAGCTTACCGCCACGGTGAAGCTGAATGCGGATAACGCGCGTCAGGCCAGCCTTCTGGCTGAGTCTGCATCACGCACAGCAGGTAAAGGCGGTTCGCTGGTGTCTGAAGTGGTCGAGACAATGGACGGTATTTCCGCCAGCTCGAAGCAGATTGCTGAAATTACGACCGTCATTAATAGCATTGCCTTCCAGACCAATATTCTTGCATTAAACGCGGCGGTTGAAGCCGCGCGTGCGGGTGAACAAGGGCGTGGATTTGCCGTTGTCGCCGGCGAGGTGCGTAATCTGGCGAGCCGCAGCGCGAACGCGGCAAAAGAAATTGAAACGCTGATTGCCGAATCCGCTCGCCGCGTCGACCACGGAGCGGTACTGGTGAAGGATACCGGTTCAACGATGGAGGCGATCCTGAGCGGCGTGACGGAGGTCAATACCATCATGAAACAAATAGCCTCAGCGTCGGAAGAACAGAGCAAAGGGATTTCTCAGGTGGGTGTTGCGATTACCCAGATGGATGGCGTCACGCAGCAAAACGCCGCGCTGGTGGAACAGGTTTCTGCCGCCGCTGCGGCACTGGAAAGACAAACGGAAGATTTACAACGTTCTGTGCAACAGTTCCGGTTATCGCAAAATGACACGCCCAATCACCCCGCCAAAAGTGCCGCTCCCGTCGCTCAGCGACGCCAGGCACCCGCTGCGCCAGGTGATGAGTGGGTGGCGTTTTAAGGAACAGTAAAAAAGTCTCTGAACCCTCTGGCCTTTGCTTAAAAGATCGCTATATAATTTATTATATAGCGATTAAGGAGGGGTCATGAACAATCATTTTGGCAAGGGCCTGATGGCCGGATTAAGCGCCACGCAGGCTGACAGCGCTCGCAATGTGGCGGATTTTTGTTCGGATTATAAACGCGGCTTCGTATTAGGATTCTCGCATCGCATGTTTGAAAAAACCGGCGACAGGCAACTTAGCGCCTGGGAAGCGGGGATCCTGACGCGCCGCTATGGGTTGGATAAAGAGATGGTGATGGACTTCTTTCGGGAAAATCAGTCCAGCACCACAATTCGCTTTTTCATGGCCGGCTATCGGCTCGAAGGTTGATCCAAAGGGGGTATTATCTTGCTTTAATTAATTACACTAAATAGCTGTGCCTAATACCGCTACACTTTTGCCTGACCATGTTTTCCTCCGGGGAATGGGCTGGCGGTTTCCATAAAATGGCGGACCTTTTTCAGTAACTGCCACATTGAGCGGCACTGATGATTACGGGTTATCGTGTCATGAAGTGCCTGCCATAGCCGTTCCACATGATTCACCCACGGCGAGTAAACCGGCTGGTAAATTACCCTGAACTTGGGATTTGCTTTCAACCAGCGCTGTGTTTCGCGGCTTTTATGGATAATGTAGTTATCAACGATCAGCGTGATTGTTTTCGCCCGCCGGTAAGTGGCTTTCAGGTGCTTCAGCAGAGCGATAAACAGCGCTGAACTTTTGCTGTTGCCGCCCACGTAGCTGACTTTACCCGTGCCACTGTGCAGTGCGCCGGCCAGATAGTATTTTTCGTTCTGCCCCGGCGTCACTACCCGTTTCTGCTGTCCGCGCAACTGCCAGTCCGCACCGATTTTAGGATTAAGGTGGATATCCACTTCATCTTCATAAAATACCGGATGCTCTGCGCTGCATTCATCCAGCGCTTTGTGGATTACCGCCATCTTTTCATCTTTATGTGGGTCACGGATACGCAGAGTTGGCGCGGCCCTGCGCCATACAAGCCCCGCAGATGGCAACCAGCGGCGAACGGTTCCTGCATGTAACTGGCAACCGGTTATCTCATTGATTTTTATTGCCAGTAATTCGGTGCTCCAGCGTGAACGTTGATAACCAAAATCGCCGGGAGAATGCTTTATCAGCTCACGTAACAGGGTGCAGATATGTTCAAAAGGCCAGCGTCGGGAGCGCCCTGCGGGTAAGGATTTCAGGCCTTCAATACCTGAGTGCGTAAACCAGTTAATCCAGCGACCAACGGATGAACGGGCACAACAGAGAGTTCTGGCAACATCGCTGACCCGTTCACCCCGATGAAGCATCAGCATGGCCGTGAGTCTGCGGGCATGATTTTTATCGCGCGTTTTATGAATAGCTTTCTGCATCAGGCGTCGTTCGCCACGGGGTATTGGTGCTATGATCGGCATCGCTCAGTCCGGTTGGTGGTTTTGGTTGGTTTGGCGATTGATCAGATCGCACAATCCGGGCTGAGTTCCCTTTCAGTGATCTACTATTCCGCGCAGCTATTTAGCCACTACTCCCTTCGTTTTGTTATTCCCTCGCAGTATCATAGGCTACATAACCATAACAAAAGTGTGGTAAATGGCGCAGCGATCGCAGTTACGGATTTGTGATTGTTGCAAAATAAGAGCCAGGTCTTCGTAACGGAATAACTATAAAATGACTGGAGATAACACTCTCATTAATTCCCATGGCGTAAACCGTCGTGATTTCATGAAGCTTTGTGCAGCACTCGCCGCCACGATGGGGCTCAGTAGCAAAGCCGCCGCCGAAATGGCTGAATCGGTATCCCGTCCGCAGCGCCCACCGGTTGTCTGGATTGGTGCTCAGGAGTGCACAGGGTGTACCGAATCCCTCCTTCGCGCGACCCACCCCACGGTAGAAAACCTCGTTCTGGAGACCATCTCTCTGGAATATCATGAGGTGCTTTCCGCCGCCTTCGGCCACCAGGTTGAAGAGAACAAACACAATGCGCTTGAGAAGTACAAAGGGCAGTATGTGTTGGTTGTTGATGGTTCTATCCCATTAAAAGATAACGGTATTTACTGTATGGTTGCCGGTGAGCCGATTGTGGATCATATCCGCAAAGCGGCAGAAGGTGCGGCAGCGATTATCGCTATCGGTTCCTGTGCTGCGTGGGGCGGCGTCGCCGCTGCCGGCGTGAACCCGACCGGTGCAGTTGGCCTGCAGGAAGTTCTGCCAGGTAAAACCATTATCAACATTCCAGGCTGCCCACCGAACCCGCATAACTTCCTGGCGACAGTCGCCCATATCATCACCTGGGGCAAACCGCCGAAACTGGATGCGAAAAACCGTCCAACCTTTGCCTATGGCCGCCTGATTCACGAACACTGCGAACGGCGTCCACACTTCGATGCCGGTCGCTTTGCGAAAGAATTCGGCGATGAAGGTCACCGTGAAGGCTGGTGCCTTTACCACCTCGGCTGTAAAGGACCCGAAACCTGGGGCAACTGCTCCACGCTGCAATTCTGCGACGTTGGCGGCGTATGGCCAGTGGCGATTGGTCATCCTTGCTATGGCTGTAACGAAGAAGGCGTTGGTTTCCATAAGGGCATTCACCAACTTGCCCATGTGGAAAATCAGACACCGCGCTCCGAAAAACCTGATGTGAACATGAAAGAGGGCGGCAACATCTCTGCCGGCGCTATCGGGTTGCTTGGCGGCGTTGTCGGTCTGGTGGCCGGTGTCAGCGTGATGGCGGTACGTGAACTGGGGCGTCAGCAAAAGAAAGATAACGCTGACTCACGGGGAGAATAACCGTGAACAGACGTAATTTTATCAAAGCAGCCTCCGGCGGGGCGTTGCTGTTAGGCGCTGCGCCGTCTATCAGCCACGCGGCTGCAGAAAATCGCCCGCCCATCCCCGGTTCTCTGGGTATGTTGTATGACTCGACGCTGTGCGTGGGCTGTCAGGCCTGTGTGACCAAGTGTCAGGATATCAACTTCCCGATGCGTAACCCTGAAGGGGCGCAGACCTGGTCGAACAACGACAAACTGTCACCGTATACCAACAACATCATTCAAGTGTGGCGTAGCGGTACAGGCGTGAATAAAGATCAGGAAGAGAATGGCTATGCATACATCAAAAAACAATGTATGCACTGCGTCGATCCCAACTGCGTCTCTGTCTGCCCGGTTTCCGCACTGAAAAAAGATCCGAAAACCGGCATCGTTCATTACAACAAAGACGTCTGCACTGGCTGCCGTTACTGCATGGTTGCCTGTCCGTACAACGTGCCAAAGTACGACTACAACAACCCGTTTGGTGCGCTTCACAAATGTGAACTGTGTAACCAGAAAGGCGTTGAGCGTCTCGATAAGGGCGGCTTGCCAGGCTGTGTTGAGGTTTGTCCTGCCGGTGCGGTTATTTTTGGTACCCGCGAAGAGTTGATGGCCGAGGCGCAAAAACGCCTGGCGCTGAAGCCTGGCAGTGAATACCACTATCCGCGTCAAACCGTGAAAACGGGCGATACCTACGTGCATACCGTGCCGAAGTACTATCCGCATCTTTACGGTGAGAAAGAGGGCGGCGGAACGCAGGTGTTAGTACTGACCGGGGTGCCTTACGAGAATCTGGATATGCCGAAGCTGGATGAGATTTCAACCGGCGCGCGTTCCGAACATGTTCAACACACCCTGTATAAAGGCATGATGCTACCACTGGCCGTGCTGGCGGGCTTGACCGTGCTGGTTCGTCGTAATACCAAAAACGACCATCACGACGGAGGAGACGATCATGAGTCATGATCCTAAACCGCTGGGCGGCAAAATTATCAGCAAACCGGTCATCATCTTCGGGCCGTTAATCATCCTCTGCATGCTCCTTATTGTGAAGCGTCTGGTATTTGGATTGGGGTCTGTCTCCGATCTGAACGGCGGTTTCCCGTGGGGCGTCTGGATTGCCTTTGACCTGTTAATCGGCACCGGCTTTGCCTGTGGCGGTTGGGCGCTGGCGTGGGCGGTATATGTCTTCAACCGGGGACAGTACCATCCGCTGGTGCGTCCGGCGCTGCTGGCGAGCCTGTTTGGTTATTCTCTGGGTGGCTTGTCTATCACCATTGACGTGGGTCGTTACTGGAACCTGCCGTACTTCTACATTCCGGGTCACTTCAACGTGAACTCGGTTCTGTTCGAGACGGCGGTCTGTATGACCATCTACATTGGGGTGATGGCGCTTGAGTTTGCCCCTGCGCTGTTTGAACGTCTGGGCTGGAAGGTGTCGCTGAAGCGTCTGAACAAGCTGATGTTCTTCATCATCGCCCTCGGCGCGCTGCTGCCAACCATGCACCAGTCCTCCATGGGCTCGCTGATGATCTCGGCAGGCTATAAGGTGCATCCGCTGTGGCAGAGCTATGAAATGCTGCCGCTGTTCTCGGTATTGACCGCCTTTATTATGGGCTTCTCGATCGTCATCTTTGAAGGTTCGCTGGTTCAGGCTGGCCTGAGAGGAAACGGTCCGGATGAGAAGAACCTGTTTATCAAGTTGACGAACACCATCAGCGTGATGTTGGCGATCTTTGTCGTTCTGCGCTTTGGTGAACTGATTTACCGGGACAAGCTGTCATATGCCTTTGCCGGCGATTTCTACTCAGCAATGTTCTGGCTTGAAGTCGTGCTGATGGTCTTCCCGATAGTGGTGCTGCGCGTGGCGAAACTGCGCAATGACTCTCGTATGCTGTACCTGTCTGCGCTCAGTGCGCTGCTGGGTTGTGCTGCATGGCGTCTGTCCTATTCGCTGGTGGCATTTAATCCAGGTGGTGGCTACCACTACTTCCCGACCTGGGAAGAACTGTTGATTTCTATTGGTTTTGTGGCTATTGAGATTTGCGCTTACATCGTACTCATTCGTCTACTGCCGATACTTCCTCCTTTAAAACAAAACGATCACAATCGTCATGAGGCGAGCAAAGCATGAGCCAGAGAATTACTATTGATCCTGTAACCCGTATTGAGGGGCACTTACGTATCGATTGCGAAATCGAAAACGGCGTTGTTTCAAAAGCATGGGCTTCCGGCACCATGTGGCGCGGTATGGAAGAGATCGTGAAGAATCGCGATCCTCGTGACGCGTGGATGATTGTGCAGCGTATTTGCGGCGTTTGTACGACAACGCACGCGATTGCCTCCGTTCGTGCGGCAGAAAGCGCGCTGAACATTGACGTTCCGGTTAACGCCCAGTATATCCGTAACATCATTCTGTCGGCGCATACCACTCATGACCACATTGTGCACTTCTATCAGCTCTCGGCGCTGGACTGGGTGGATATCACCTCTGCGCTGAAAGCCGATCCGGCAAAAGCGTCAGCGATGCTGAACGGCGTGTCGACCTGGCATCTGAACAGCGCGGAAGAGTTCACGAAAGTTCAGAATAAGATCAAGGACCTGGTTGCCAGCGGCCAGTTGGGGATTTTCGCCAACGGTTACTGGGGACACCCGGCGATGAAACTGCCGCCGGAAGTGAACCTGATCGCCGTTGCTCACTACCTGCAGGCGCTGGAATGTCAGCGTGATGCCAACCGCGTGGTGGCGTTGCTGGGCGGTAAAACACCGCACATCCAGAACCTGGCGGTGGGTGGCGTTGCCAACCCGATCAACCTCGACGGCCTGGGCGTACTGAACCTGGAACGCCTGATGTACATCAAGTCCTTCATCGACAAACTGAGCGACTTCGTTGAACAGGTCTACAAGGTGGATACGGCGGTGATTGCCGCGTTCTATCCGGACTGGCTGGAACATGGTAAAGGGGCGGTTAACTATCTGGCTGCGCCGGAATTCCCGACCGACGGTAAGAACGGCAGCTTCCTGTTCCCGGGTGGCTATATCGAAAATGCGGATCTGTCGAGCTATCGCCCGATCTCCTCTCACTCCGACGAGTACCTGATCAAAGGGATTCAGGAGAGCGCCAAACACGCCTGGTATAAAGACGAAGCCCCGCAGGCGCCGTGGGAAGGGACGACCATTCCGGACTATAACGGCTGGTCAGATGACGGCAAATATTCATGGGTGAAATCCCCAACGTTCTACGGTAAAACCGTCGAAGTGGGACCGCTGGCGAATATGCTGGTGAAACTGGCCTCCGGACGTGAGTCCACGAAGGCAAAACTGAATGAAATCATTGCGATTTATCAGGCGCTGACCGGTAAAACGCTGGAAGTGGCGCAGTTGCACTCCACGCTGGGGCGTATTATTGGCCGTACCGTTCACTGCTGTGAACTACAGGGTATCCTGCAGAGCCAGTACAGTGCGCTGATTGCCAACATCGGTAAAGGTGACCACACCACGTTCGTGAAACCGAATATTCCGGCGACGGGTGAATTTAAAGGCGTCGGTTTCCTTGAAGCACCGCGCGGGATGCTCTCTCACTGGATGGTGATTAAAGACGGCATTATCAGCAACTACCAGGCGGTAGTACCGTCAACCTGGAACTCCGGTCCGCGTAACTTCAACGATGACGTCGGTCCGTACGAACAGTCGCTGGTAGGCACGCCGATTGCCGATCCGGAAAAACCGTTGGAAGTGGTACGTACTATTCACTCTTTCGATCCTTGCATGGCGTGTGCAGTGCATGTTGTTGACGCTGACGGGAACGAAGTTGTCTCTGTAAAGGTTCTGTGATGCGGATTTTAGTTTTAGGGGTCGGCAATATTTTGCTGACCGATGAAGCCATCGGCGTTCGTATCGTTGAAGCCTTAGAGCAGCGATATGAATTGCCGGATTTCGTTGAAATCCTTGATGGCGGTACGGCGGGCATGGAGTTGCTCGGCGACATGGCAAACCGGGATCATCTGATCATTGCGGATGCCATTGTCTCGAGAAAAAACGCCCCGGGTACGCTGATGATCCTGCGGGATGATGAGGTGCCGGCGCTGTTTACCAACAAGATCTCCCCGCATCAGCTGGGCCTGGCCGACGTTCTGTCGGCCCTTCGCTTCACCGGTGAGTTCCCGAAAAAACTGACGTTGATTGGCGTCATTCCGGAATCGCTGGAGCCGAACATTGGCTTAACGCCAACGGTTGAAGCGATGATTGAACCTGCGCTTGCGCAGGTTCTGGCCGCGCTGCGTGAGTCGGGCGTTGAAGCGATCCCACGGGAGGTAACGCATGTCTGAGGAGATCTCCGGGTTCCAGACGGCTCCAAAGGCACAGGTTCAGGCCGCGTTTGAAGCGATTGCGCAGCGTTCAATGCACGATCTGTCCTTCCTGCATCCTGATATGCCGGTGTATGTCTCTGACTTTACCCTGTTTGAAGGGCAGTGGACAGGATGCGTGATTACGCCGTGGATGCTGAGTGCGCTGATTTTCCCCGGGCCAGACCAGCTCTGGCCAGTGCGTAAAGTCAGTGAAAAGCTCGGGCTGCGTCTGCCGTATGGCACGATGACGTTCACCGTGGGCGAGCTGGACGGCGTATCGCAATACCTCGGCTGTTCCCTGATGTCGCCGCTCAATCACAGTTTGTCGGCACAGGAGGGTGTGCGTCTGGCCGATGACTGCGCGCGGATGCTGTTGTCGCTGCCGGTCAGCGATCCGGATGCGCCGCAGACAAGCCGTCGCGCATTGCTGTTCGGGCGTCGGGGCTTACAGAATGCATGAGCTGTCTCTTTGTCAGAGTGCGGTTGAAATCATTCAACAGCAGGCTGAACAGCATGGCGTAAAGCGCGTCACCGGCGTGTGGCTGGAGATTGGCGCGCTGTCCTGTGTTGAAGAGAGCGCGGTTCGTTTTAGTTTTGACATTGTCTGCCAGGGGACGGTGGCGCAAGGCTGTGAATTGCACATCGACTACAAACCGGCACAGGCATGGTGCTGGGATTGCAGTCAGGCAGTTGAAATCACTCAGCACGATGCACAGTGTCCGCGTTGTCATGGCGATCGTCTGCGTGTTGATACCGGCGATTCGCTGAAAGTGAAAAGTATTGAAGTTGAATAACCCGTGATGTGACATGGGGCGGAGTCAGATATGTGTATAGGCGTTCCGGGCCAGGTTCTGGCCGTCGGTGAAGATATTCACCAGCTTGCGCAGGTGGAAGTGTGCGGCATCAAACGTGATGTGAATATTGCGCTAATCTGTGAAGACAGTCCTGCACAACTGGTCGGGCAGTGGGTGTTAGTGCATGTGGGGTTTGCGATGAGCATCATTGATGAAGAAGAAGCCAAAGCCACGCTGGATGCGCTACGCCGTATGGAGTACGACGTGACCAGCGCCTGATAACCCCTGATGACAGTCTGTTAAGTGTTCTTTCATCGCTGTATACTTAATTATACACCGAATGCGAGGATACACTCATGCTTAAATTCTTACGCCAGCTCTCCCTGCTGGCGTTACTTTTCCCTCTCCCCTTCATGGCGCAAGCCGACCGTACCTTTACCGATCAAATTGGCCGCCAGGTCACCGTGCCGGATAAGGTGGATCGCGTTGTGGTGCTCCAGCATCAGACGCTCAATCTGTTGGTGCAGATGAATGCGACCGACAAAATTGTCGGCGTGATGGCGAACTGGAAGCAACAACTGGGTGATGGCTACGCGCGACTGGCGCCGGAACTGGCCCAGAAAACCGCGCTGGGCGATTTAACCCACGTGGATCCGGAACAGCTGGTGGCGCTGCACCCGCAGGTCGTGTTTGTCACAAACTACGCGCCGCAGGAGATGATCGACAAAATCAGCAGTCTCGGCATTCCAGTGGTGGCAGTCTCTCTGCGCCATGACGCGGCAGGGGAACAAGCCAAACTGAATCCGACCATGGCGGATGAGGAACAGGCTTACGAGCGGGGCTTGCGGGAAGGGATCACGCTTATCGGCGATATTGTTAATAAACCGCAAGAGGCGAAAGCGCTGATTGACGCCACCGATAAAGGACGCAAGCTGGTGAGCGATCGTTTGCAGGCGATCCCTGAAGATCAACGCGTTCGCGCCTATATGGCCAACCCGGATCTGACTACCTACGGTTCAGGAAAATATACCGGCCTGATGATGGCGCACGCTGGGGCGCTGAACGTTGCGGCCTCAACCGTTAAGGGCTTCAAACCGGTGGCGATGGAACAGGTGATTGCCTGGAATCCGCAGGTCATTTTTGTGCAGGATCGCTATCCAAAAGTGGTTGATGAGATCCTGCAAAGCCCGCAGTGGCAGGTGATTGATGCAGTGAAAAATCATCGTGTTTATCTGATGCCTGATTACGCGAAAGCCTGGGGTTATCCGATGCCGGAAGCGATGGGGATTGGTGAACTGTGGATGGCGAAAAAGTTGTACCCCCAGAAGTTCACGGACATTGATATGCGCAATGTGGCGAATGAGTGGTATCAGCGTTTTTATCGCACCGACTATCAGGGCGTTGACTGATGCGCATCCTCGCTGCGGGGAGTCTGCGTGCGGTATGGCAGTCGCTGATGGCCTGTTTTCAGGAGAAGGATGTGCTTTGTGATTTTGGTCCGGCGGGGTTGCTGCGCGAACGGATTGAAGCTGGCGAGCCCTGTGACTTTTTTGCCTCGGCGAATATGGCGCATCCACAAGCGCTGCTGGACGCCGGTCGTGCACAATCCGTGGCTCCCTTCGCGACCAATCGCCTGTGTCTTACCGTGCGGGCGGATGCAGTGCGAGAAGGCGATGACTGGTTATCGCTGTTAACGCGTCCGGACCTGCGGATTGGCACGTCGACAGCGGGATGCGATCCGTCCGGTGATTATACGCAGCAGCTTTTTTCACGGATGGGCGATGCGGGAACGCGCGCCCGGGAACGGGCGGTGGCGCTGGTCGGCGGCAGAGATACGCTTCCCCTTCCGGCGGGAAGTCTGGCAGCCGAGTGGTTAATCAGCAATGATGACACCGATGTCTTCATTGGATATGCCAGCTATGCCCCGAGGCTCAGACTGATTGAGACGCTGACGGTGGTAGAAATACCGGAGCCATATAATCCGGTCGCGGAGTATGGATTTGCCTGCCTGAGTGACAAGGGAAAGCCGTTCGCCGATTTTTTGTTATCACCTGAGGCGAGATTAATTCTTTGTCAGCATGGATTCGCCTGACTGTCAGAGGGCGGCATCAGCGTATGATCAGGCCTACGGTTGGAATAGGGTAGGCCTGATAAGCGCAGCGCCATCAGGCAGCATTATGCCGGATGGCGTTTATCTTCGGTGTTTGTGTCGAAATCACCGGCGTCATGACGTTCATGAAGCTGCTCATTCAACGGCCCGTTGGTACGATTCACAATCCGCCCGCGTTTAACGGCCGGACGTTCAGCGACCTCTTTCGCCCAGCGCTGCACATTTTTGTAGCTGCCTGCGTCAAGGAATTCCGCCGCATCGTACACATTGCCCAGCACGACGTTGCCAAACCACGGCCAGATAGCCATATCGGCAATGGTGTACTCATCGCCCGCCACGAAAGCGTTATTCGCGAGCTGCTTATCCAGCACGTCCAGCAGGCGTTTGGCTTCCATCGTAAAGCGGTTGATCGCGTACTCAATCTTCACCGGTGCGTAGTGATAGAAGTGGCCGAAACCGCCGCCGAGGAAGGGCGCTGCGCCCTGGAGCCAGAACAGCCAGTTCAGGGTTTCCGTACGTTTTGCGCGATCCTGCGGCAGGAAATAGCCAAACTTTTCCGCCAGATACAGCAGGATCGATCCCGACTCAAACACGCGCACCGGTGGATTCTGCGAATGATCGCGCAATGCCGGGATCTTCGAGTTCGGGTTAACCTCCACAAAGCCGCTGGAGAACTGATCGCCTTCGCCAATGCGAATCAGCCACGCATCGTATTCCGCGCCGCTCACTCCCTGCGCCAGCAGTTCTTCCAGCATGATGGTGACTTTCTGGCCGTTCGGTGTGCCCAGTGAATAGAGCTGAAGCGGGTGCTTACCGACGGGCAGCACTTTGTCGTGAGTTGAACCGGAGATCGGACGGTTGATGTTGGCGAATGCACCGCCGCTGGATTTTTCCCACGTCCAGACTTTCGCGGGCTGATAAGTGTTATCTGACATGTTGACCTGCCTTCTGAGTGGTTGTGTTGAAGCAGTGTAGCAGGTCACCACCCGCGCATTTAACAGATTGGCACATTTACGCCTGGCTATTTTTTGTTGTTGCGCGCGCTCCCGCTGCGTTGAGGTGTATGATGGTCGGCGGTGTAGAGCAGGCAAGCAGAAGCTGCTCAGCTGTATAGTTTTGAGGTAAGGTGCATGAGCAAAGGAACGACCAGTCAGGATGCCCCGTTCGGGACATTATTGGGCTATGCCCCCGGTGGTGTAGCGATCTACTCTTCAGATTACAGCTCCCTCGACCCACGGGACTATGACGATGATGCTGTATTTCGCAGCTATATCGACAATGAATATATGGGCCACAAATGGCAGTGCGTTGAATTCGCGCGCCGTTTCCTCTTCCTGAATTATGGTGCGGTGTTTACCGATGTCGGTATGGCGTGGGAGATCTTCTCGCTGCGTTTCCTGCGCGAAGTGGTGAACGACAACATTTTGCCGTTGCAGGCGTTTCCTAACGGATCGCCCCGCGCGCCGGTCGCCGGGGCGTTGCTCATCTGGCAAAAAGGCGGTGAATTTAAAGACACCGGCCACGTCGCGATTATTACTCAGTTGCTGGACAACAAAATCCGCATTGCCGAGCAGAATGTCATTCACACTCCGCTTCCTCCCGGACAGCAGTGGACGCGTGAGCTGGAGATGGTGGTGGAAAATGGCTGCTATACCCTGAAAGACACTTTTGACGACACCACCATTCTGGGCTGGATGATCCAGACCGACGATACCAGGCACAGCCTGCCGCAGCCGGGGATCGCCAATGATTCGCTGAAGATAGGCGCGGCAAGACTGGAAGAAAAGGGTCAGTTTGACGGCAAGTGGCTGGACGAACAGGATCCGCTGCAAAAAGCCTATGTAACGGCAAACGGTCACGTGATCAATCAGGATCCATACCAGTATTTCACGATTACAGAGAGTGCCGAGCAGGAGTTGATCAAAGCGACCAACGAGCTGCATCTGATGTATCTGCACGCCACAGACAAGGTGCTGAAAGATGATAACCTGCTGGCGCTGTTCGACATTCCCAAAATCCTCTGGCCGCGTTTGCGTCTCTCCTGGCAGCGTCGCCGCCACCATATGATCACCGGTCGTATGGATTTCTGTATGGATGAGCGTGGGCTGAAGGTGTACGAATACAATGCCGATTCCGCTTCGTGTCATACCGAAGCGGGGCTAATCCTCGAGCGCTGGGCGGAGCAGGGCTATAAAGGGCAGGGGCACAACCCGGCAGAAGGACTGATTAACGAGCTGGCAGGAGCCTGGAAACACAGCCACGCGCGTCCTTTTGTGCACATCATGCAGGATAAGGATATTGAGGAGAACTACCACGCGCAATTTATGCAGCAGGCGCTGCATCAGGCCGGGTTTGAAAGTAAGATCCTGCGTGGGCTGGATGAACTACGCTGGGATGATGCTGGTCAGTTGATTGACGGCGAAGGACGCCTGGTGAACTGCGTCTGGAAAACCTGGGCATGGGAAACGGCCATTGAGCAGGTGCGTGAAGTCAGCGAAACCGAGTATGCCGCTGTGCCGATTCGTACCGGGCATACCGATCAGGACGTACGGCTGATTGATGTGCTGCTGCGCCCGGAAGTGCTGGTCTTTGAGCCACTGTGGACGGTGATCCCGGGTAACAAAGCGATTCTGCCGATCCTCTGGCAACTTTTCCCGCATCATCGTTACCTGTTGGATACTGATTTCATCGTCAATGATGAACTGGCGCAAACCGGGTATGCGGTGAAACCGATTGCCGGTCGCTGTGGTAGCAATATCGATTTGGTCAGCCATCAGGAAGAGCTGTTGGATAAAACCAGCGGGAAATTTGCTGAACAGAAAAACATTTATCAGCAGCTATGGTGTCTGCCAAACGTTGCCGGTAAGTATATTCAGGTGTGCACCTTTACCGTCGGTGGAAACTACGGCGGCACCTGTCTGCGCGGCGACGAATCGCTGGTTATTAGGAAAGAGAGCGATATCGAACCGCTGATAGTACTGAAGGGGTGATCCCTTCGGCTATTTCGCGTAAGGAACTAAAGACCGCAATGCGTAGCGTTGCGGTTTCTTTTTACCGTGGTGTCCGGACATGGCCTAAGCGATAGCAGTTTCGCTCACAACGTCTTTTACCTGATGCAATTCATGCTATTTTCCGTAGAATATTCATCGGCACCCATCCAATATCATTATCTGTAAGCCGTCGACACCATAGCCAGCCATTCAGCGCTTTTATTGCCTGAAACTCATCACCCTCATTCACGTCAAGCTCTTTCGCAGAATAGTCCTCTTTTGCCACCCCATGATCCGACTCGGCACGTCGTTCAATCAGTTGTTCAGGAACCCACCCGCCTGCATGACCCGACGCTATACAAAAACACCAGTTATCCCATCCTTCATTACCCTCATATCTTTCCCCAACAATAAGCGGGGTTCCTCTTGTGAATGTGATAGGATCTGGATATTCGCTTCGATGTTGCCCGGTCGCGATAAAAAATATTTTTTCGTCCATTTATCTTTCTCCTGATTACAGTTATGTTTCCAGGGGCATTAAATTTTTTCTGTCCATACAGTACAGGTGAATATCATATTATTATAAGGCATAGTAAATGATCACAGTCACTAAAATAGCGATTGCCAATGTTGTCATGTTAAATGAATGACAAATAGATGGAAAATAAATAGATGAAAGAGAAATTAATGAAAGAGTAATTAATTGCAATAAGGCTCATTTATCTATATCGATTTTGTCTGATCCGGAGAGTGGATTTGCATCAATGTATCCTGAAGGGTTTGAGGTGAATGATCCTAACGATTATCTCTGAAACAGTAAGTGTTTAATCCGCAATTTATAAACTCTCGCTGAGGTTTAATTCCGCTTTGATTATATTCAATCCGGTTTCCATGATCTCACAGGAAAGATGTGCATAACCCAAAATTATTTTACTTTGATGTTTCCCCTTTAACATGGAGTGTTTTTCCACAGGAACAACATAGACACCTTTTTCTTGCAATCGTTGAAGGGTTTTTTGCGTAAAAATAACACCATTAAATTCTGCCACAACATGCA
Organism: Citrobacter telavivensis; assembly: GCA_009363175.1. Classification (NCBI taxonomy): domain Bacteria; kingdom Pseudomonadati; phylum Pseudomonadota; class Gammaproteobacteria; order Enterobacterales; family Enterobacteriaceae; genus Citrobacter; species Citrobacter telavivensis. The sequence continues at coordinate 5,091,134 of CP045205.1, read as the reverse complement.
TCCCGGCCCGATCGCCGTGTATTTTAATATTTTCTCCAAAATATTTATGTAAGAGAAAAAGTAACTGTTCTCGTCGTTTCCTATACTCTTTTTTCATTCGTCGGATATGACGTTCAAGTTCTTTACTTTCGATGAAATGCATCAGCGTTAGTTGGGTTATTGAATTTGAATGATGATCCGCTAGTCGTTTAATTTCCCGAATTCTGCTTACAAGATGACGCGGGACTACAAGATAACCGAGGCGTATAGAAGGGAACAACACTTTACTAAACGTGCCAGAGTAAATCACATGCTGTGGATCAAGTTCAAATAATGAATTGGCAGGTGAACCCTCATAAGTGAATTCACTATCATAGTCATCTTCTAGTATCAAACAGTCATTCTCTCTGGCGAATTTAATCACTTCCAGACGTCTTTTGATGGGTAACCTCCCCCCCATTGGAAATTGGTGAGATGGTGTCATAAATATCAATGTAGGGCTATTGTTCTTGAAAAATAAGCAAGGTTGTATACCATCCTTATCGACTTCAAAAGGCGTGATATTATTCGTGTGATAAGAAAATATCTGCCTGACATTGTCGTTAGTCGGATTTTCAATCCAGATTTCACTTTGTGCATCAAGCAGACATTTTGCCACCAATGTTAAACCTTGTTTCGTTCCGTTGGTAACAATAATCTGGTCCGCACCACAGACGATGCCTCGTGTGCGTTGAAGATATTTTCTGAGTACTTCTCTAAACTCTGACCTACCTTGAGGATCATCGTAACCTAATGCAGATATCGGCGCCTCTTTTAGCGCTTTTGTTGCCGCTTTACTCCATTTTCTTTTGGGAAATAAATCTAAAGCAGGAAGCCCACTGTCAAAGTTAATCGCATTCGTGGGTATTGATATATCTGACAACGAGGCGGTACAACTATCACTAACCTGTAAGGGGTGTTTCTTAGCAATAATGTCTGAACTGACAAAAAAACCAGACCCGGGCTTACTCACGACAAGACCTTCTGAAATTAACATTTCATAAGCCGTCAATATTGTATTTCGTGAAACAGACAAATTTTTAGAACACTCACGTGTTGATGGAAGTTTTTCTTCAGTACGTAAGTTACCAGAAAGTATCTTTTCGCGTATATCCTTGTAAATATTTTTTGAATAAGAATGACCATGAATTCTATCAAACTTAATGTATAGCATTCGAACTTTCCCCAACTGGTTCCATTAAAATTTGCTCAAACTGGTACTTCTTGAAAACGGTTGTCTGTGGTTAACTTTCATCTGGAATAGTCTAAAGTGTTAACTTTAAGTAAACGGTCATGGATAATACTGAGAAAATAGATCAACGAGCATGGCACTACGTAAACCTGATATTCCTGATGCAGATAGTTGGCGCATCCTCTTCCCCAATTATCATTTCTTTAGGAGGCATGGTGGGTGCAAAGCTTTCAAGCACGCCTTCTTTAGCGACATTGCCCGTTTCACTTTATAGCATAGGGATGGCGCTAGCAACCTTGCCTGTTGGCTACTTAATTGCTCGTTTTGGCCGGCAATCTACTTACCTGATGGGGGCGCTGATTGCTGCTATTGGAGGGCTTTTTGCAGCCTATGGCGTTTACAGCGCTTCTTTTCTGAATTTCTGTATTGGTGCAGTCCTGGCGGGAGGCTACGGCGCCTGCGTACAAAATTACCGTTTTGCAGCTATTGATTATCTTCCTGGATGGGCACATCCAAAAGCGATTTCTCGGGTGATGCAGGGGGGACTGGTTGCTGCTGTATTAGGGCCGCAGCTGGTTATTTTGGGACAGGACATTTTGGACGTTCCTTTGGTCGGCAGTTTTCTCAGCCAGTCCGTGCTGGCACTCATCGCTATAATTTTGATTTTATCTGTGGGCCGGTTGACGACAGGGCTTGTTGTACCTGAAGAGGATAAAATCACGGAGCAAAGCGAAAGACAGGAAAATAACGTTCCCAGGCAACCAAGAACAATTCTGCAGATTATAAAAAGTTTCCGCTTTATTGTCGCCGTGACTGCCGGATTAACATCTTATGGTTTGATGATGTTTATGATGACGGTAACGTCGATGGCTATAGTCGACGCCGGTCATTCAATCAATCATGCAACGTTGGGCGTACAGTGGCATATTTTAGCGATGTATCTCCCCAGCTTTTTTACCGGTAAGATCATGACCCGCTATGGTAAGTTGCCTGTCACCATACTTGGTTTTCTAATTATTGCTCTCTCAAGCGTTTGTTATTTTATCGGCAACAGCGTATTCATTTTTTGGAGTGGATTTGCGTTACTGGGGCTGGGCTGGAACTTCAGTTTTATTGGCGCGACCGCGTTGGTGACAGAGTGCTACCATGCAAGTGAGCGCAGTAAAGTACAATCATTGAATGACCTGCTGGTTTTTGGTGCCTCTGCTATCGCCTCGCTGATATCCGGACAGTTGTATCACTCTCTCGGTTGGATAAACCTCAATTGGCTCACTTTTATTCCTATTGCGCTTGCAGTATTGCTCTTGTTGAGGCTTTCAAAGAAAGGACTCGCGGGTCAGGATTAACCCCTGTGTTCAGGACACTGAACGACGTATTGTCGACTTCCGATCGGTGTTAGATTAGATTCCGGTGAACTCAATTGACAGGAGCTACTGCTCCCGAAGGCCAGCCCCTGTAACGGTGGCAGTGCATCTGGGCCCTCTTCCAGTTAGTAGGATCACGGCTGTCACGGAACGTTGAAAATGAGATTTCCGGATACTGACCAGAGGCTAGTGTTTTCTCTTCCCCAGGGTGACAATAACGCAATTATCAGTATCTGTAACCGTTAGAATGGCGAGGAAGAACATATTGCCGGTGTCGCCTTTTTTGTCGAGGTTTACGTCGGTTTGGTGCTCCGGCTTTTCGCGTCAGTCAGCGCTATAACAGGAGAGTCTGAGTGATGTGAGGGCAACAAATTATCGAATCAGCCTGTATACTCGTTTGTACCCGCATAAGCGACTTATTGTGGGTCGAAGTAGATAGCGTACGGTGGAATTGCGTTAGATGTGAAGCATAGATTCTGGCGGGATTAGAATGCAAAAACGGACCTCCGTGAAGGTCCGTTAATATAAATTAGTGGTGCCCGGACTCGGAATCGAACCAAGGACACGGGGATTTTCAATCCCTGTGACAAAATGTTAAATTCCATAGAAGAATGATCGGTATTTGTTGAATCGCATCCTGATTAATTTTCAGGTGCTAAAATGCATTTACAATCAATCGATTATCCAACGTTGGGTGTTAAGCCTCGTATTATACCTGTTGTTTCCACTAAGGGGGGCGAGGGTAAGTCTACTCAGTCAGCTAATCTTGCAGGATTTCTGGCCGATGCAGGTATCAAAACACTTCTGATTGATGGCGACCATGCTCAGCCAACGGCCAGCAGTATATTCCCGCTTGAATATGAAGCCCCTGGTGGTTTGTACGAACTGTTGATGCAGACAGTTGATCTCTCAAATCCCGATAATCTGATCTCCCGTACGTCGATCAATAATCTGGACATTATCGTTTCCAACGATCCTCGTAATTTTCTCCCAACTGCAATGCTGAATGCGCCTGATGGGCGAGTTCGCCTCCGAAATGCTCTTTCACATCCCCTTTTTAATTCATATGGCGTGATTATTGTCGATTCACAAGGCTCACGGTCAGTGATGTCTGAGTTAATTATCCTGGCCTCCACCGGAACCATGGTGGGTATTGCCAAACCGATTCTTCCTGATGTCAGGGAGTTCATGCGCGGAACAGTCGCGCTGATGGAAGAATTGCTGCCTTATTGTGCGTTTGGCATTCAGCTTCCAGTCACAAAATTGCTCATCAACTGTATGGAATACGACAATCTGTCTGTTGAGACCCTCGCTGAAGTCAAAGCGATCGTTGAAGATAAACGCTACAGCGCCCATGCAGACAAAATTCATATCGACCTGCTGGAGACATGTATCTATGACCTGACTGTCTATGTTCTTGGGCATGTTAAGGGCGTACCGGTACATCGTCTTGAAAAAAATACCCGACGTAAAAGCGACTCAGCGTTTACGTCAATGTATCAATTGGCTTGTGAACTTTTCCCAGAGTGGAAAACGAATTTTGATGCGTTAGCTAATGCGGGGGGCGAGGAATGACCTCTAACAACCGCAGAAATGTTTCGGGGCTGTTTTCTCAGGATGCTGAGCAGAGCGTCATTGGTGGCCTGATGCTGGATAACGACTGCTGGGATGAAGTGGCGCTCCGTCTCGATACCGATGATTTTTATTTCAAGGTTCACCAGGTCATCTTTCATGAAATGGCGCGTCTGGTTGCAGCAGGGCGTCCGATTGACCTGATCACACTTGCTGAGAGCATTGAAAACCGTGGTAAGGATGCGCTTGAGCAACTTGGCGGATTCGCCTATCTGGCCGAACTTTCAAAAAATACTCCAAGTGCGGCCAATATCGTCGCTTACTGTGACATTGTTGCCAGGTACAGCCAGGGGCGACAGTTGGTCGCCATTGGTGCTGAGATAACCGAAACTGTTAAGGCATCCGGTGCTGATATCGGGGCGGTGATGGAAACCGCAGAGCAAAAAATTACCCGGCTGGCAGAACGTTCAGAACCACAGCAGGCCGTGACGCTGCTTGACGGCATGGAAAAACTCCTTACAGAGCTGGAACGTCGTTGCAATGTGCCCGATGGTATTACTGGTACGCCTACGGGATTTGAAGATTTTGATGCCATGACCAGCGGGCTGCAGGCAGCTGATCTGATACTTATAGCAGCAAGGCCTTCAATGGGGAAAACTGCCTTTCTGATCAGCCTGATTTTGAATTCACTTCTGAAAAAAGCCGATACACATGCGCAGTTTTACAGCCTTGAGCAGCCCACCGAGCAGATCCTCATGCGTATGGTCGCTTCACTTGGCAGTGTAGATTTAACACATTTAAAAAATGGCCAGATGGATGATGAGGACTGGGCGCGTGTTTCAAACGCGTCTTCACTATTGATGGGTGACCTTAAAGACCGCCTCATCATAGATGACACTGGCTCATTGACCCCCGCCATGCTCAGAATTCGCGCCCGTCGTAACGCCCGCCGTTATGGTCACCCTTCAGTCATCGGTCTTGATTACCTGCAACTGATGCGTTGTCCGGATCAGGAGAACCGCACACAGGAAATTGCTGAAATCTCGCGGTCACTCAAAGCGCTGGCGAAAGAAATGGGTTGTCCGGTTGTTGCCCTTTCGCAGTTGAATCGTCAACTAGAGAGTCGTGCTGATAAACGGCCGAACAATGGCGATCTTCGTGATTCCGGTGCCCTGGAACAGGATGCTGATGTAATTGTCTTTATCTATCGTGATGAGGTCTATCACGAAAACACTGAAGACAAGGGGGTTGCTGAAATTATTGTCAGCAAACAGCGTCAGGGACCGATTGGTACGATCCGACTGCAATACGAAGGCCGTTATACGCGTTTTTCTGCTAACCCTGGTCATACCGGGAGGTTTGCATGAGCAACGTCCGTAGTCTTAACCTTGGCGACGCCATGTTGCAGCGTGGAAAATCACCGGCTCAGGCTGCTGATAATAATACTCCCACCGTTACCCAGCCAGTAAACGAAATGGCAATGGTTCTTACCCTTGACCAGCTTCGCCCGAATCCGGATAACCCGCGCAAAGGACGCAATCCTCGTTTTGAGGAAATTAAAGCTTCCGTCCGTGCACGAGGATTGGATTCGATTCCAAAAGTGACCCGTGATCCGGATGGTGATGATGTTTATATCTTTAGTGACGGGGGAAATACCCGGTATCAGATACTCTGCGATCTCTGGCAGGAGACTGGTGATGAACGTTTTTATCGCGTTCACACGATCTTCAAACCCTGGCCTGGACGTCTAAAATGTCTGGTTGGTCACCTGGCTGAGAATGAGGTCAGGGGGGATCTTACCTATATAGAAAAGGCATTCGGTGTTCATAAAGCGCGTGTAATTTATGAAGAGCAACTGGGCCGGAGTGTTACCTTACGAGAACTTTCGGATCTGTTGGGTAAGGAAGGTTATCCTATTGATAACTCCAGCGTAAGCCGGATGGAAGATACGCTTAATTACCTGTATCCACATATGCCCCAGTTGCTTGAGAGTGGCATGAGCCGTGGTCAGGCAACACCACTCCTGAGCCTTCGTTCTTCAGCTATGAAGGTCTGGAAATCTTTCAGCGGTGACGTAAACCCAGAATGTTCTCTTGATGATGTGTTTGGTGCAGTTTGCCGGTGTTTTGATGAACCTGAAAGCTATGCCCTTGATATTTTTAGGGATGAGTTTATCGGTCAACTGGTTAAGGCTCTTCCCCATCCAAGCCTGAATTATGACCGCTGGTTAATTGAACTTGATCCTCGTGAGCAAAAACGCAGGGAACAGTTTGGCGAGCCGCCTCCACTGCCAGCACCTACACCCGCGTCTGAACAGTCAGGTGGTCGGGAACGCACAACACCACCAGTTACGACTCTGCCAGCAGATACTTCATCCCAGCCCCCTGTTACTGGTCTGCGTAGCGGTACGCTGACTACTCCAGGGCGTCCGGAAGCTGTACCAGAACTTCAGGACAATACTGCACTTCCCGGCGGTATGTCTGTTGGAAGTGAGCCGCGTCGTGAAGTTCAGAATGACCTGTTTGGCGGAAATCCTGTGATTACCGGTCAGACAGAGAATCCTGATAACGATGGAGAGTGGCAATTTAAGTCAGATGTTAATGCCAACGCGCTCGTTTCTGCTTTTGGCGAACAGGATGAAACTTCCACACCTTCAGTTAGCTCAGTGGCCTTCGCCGCAACCGGGTTGGAACCGGTCAATGATATCTGGCACATCTCCGCATTACAGGACGACATCGAGCACCTGCAGGATATGGCTTATCGGCTTACTTTCGAAATTGCCGAAGCGATGGGCTGCGCGGACTGTGTTCGGGAGGATAAAGACCATCATTCAGCTGGTTTCTCCATTTCAGAGAACGCCAGCGAGTTTACTCTTTTCCTCGCCGGGCTATCAGGTTCACTGCCTAACAAACAGTTCAATATGTTCATGTTCTGCCTGAATTTTTTTGGCTCTCAGGAACCTGCAGATACTGCCGTTTTCGATGATGTCACTGTTGTAAAAACAATGCGCCTTATCCGCGTTATACGGCGTCTGCGTGAGCTGCAGCGTCTGGCTGTGAAGGGAGGGGAAAATGTCTGAGGACCTGAATGATGAAATGGCTCAGGCCAGTACCGCTATTTTCACCCAGCGCGGCATCGATGCTATCAGGGCAAAAGTGCACTCGTTACGCCCGTCAAAAGAAATTTGTGAGTGCTGCGGCGCGGACATTCCCGCTGCCCGTCAGTTGGCAGTGCCGGGCGTAGAGTTGTGTGCTGCTTGTCAGGATGTGAAGGAGAAGCAGGATGTTCACCGTGCTGCCGGCTGCAGGGGGCTACACCATGTCTGAAACTACAAAAGTGATTGCACGTATCCGGCGACTGATGGCGCTGGGTACCCGGAACAGTAATCCACACGAGGCGGCCCGTGCAGTGGCTCTGGCTCAACGGCTGATGCAGCGTCATGGCCTGACCCCTGACATGCTTTCTCTTCATGATATCCAGGAATCCGTCTGTCAGAACCTGACCAGTAATGCAGAAAAAGTGCCAGCCTGGCTAAGTTCACTCGCAACAGTGGTATGCATGGCCACGGGCTGCCGTTGCTGGTTTGGCTGGCATATTCACACTAGTTGCAGTGGTGTAAAAAGCGTTCGCCGATCTCTGCACTTTTATGGTTTCAGCGGGAGAGCCGAAGTTGCGCTCTATATCTATACCGTTTTACAGCGGCAACTTCGTGCAGACACTGACGGTCAGATTGCCGGATACCGGAAGCGCCGTATTCTTAAGAACACGCTTCGTCGCAGAGCCGATCAGTTTCGTGAAGGGTGGGTATCTGGCGTCTGGCAGGTACTGCAGTCATTCGCGCCTTCAGAATGTGAGAATTCCATGCTTCAGCGCTGGCTTGCCCAGCGTCACACCGGCGACACCCTGGGGACTGTAAACGTCAGGGTGGCCGGTAAATGCCGTGGCGACAGAGCAGCACGCGTAGCGGGCTGGCTCGCGGGGCGGGATACCGAAGTTCATCAAGGCCTGACTGGTGCGCAGGCTCAACAGCAGATTACGGCGGGAGGCTGTACACATGAGTAACATTATTTTATGGAGTGCCTGCCTGTCGGGCTGGCTTTTTGATGTTCTGCTTGTTGCCGATCAGATGATATCAGGAGGGGCCCTATGAGCCAGCACAACCTTTCACAGGCCACCACGGCCATCCTTTCATCACTGCTGATGGATGTTAAAAACGGCAATATTCGCCGCTGTGAGTCGCTGGGAATGTCACTCGAGGAGATACGCGCACTGAGTCAGTTGAGCCTTGATGAGCTGCATTATTTGAGCCAGTCACACGTTTCTGTGCTTGATGTTAGCCTGAATCACGAAAATTTTTGGCTGATGCTCAACCAGGCACGTAATGAGCAGAAACGAATGCTGATGATAGACCGGGCGCTTGAGCTTGGCGGTTCAATGGAACTGATTGATAAATACTTCGGCCTGTCTCCATCAGAGGTTAGCGCACGGCGTCGTCTGATGGGGATAGAGTCTCGCCAGGGCCGCACACAGTCTCTGACGGAGCCACAGGATTCGGCACTATGGATCGAGTGGAAGGCTGCCGGGCTATCATCCCCGGACTCTCATCAGGCTCTGGAAGCGATGATGCTTGCCGCTGAGCAGCATGGCCTGTCACTGACCGCAGTCTGGAGCAGGGTCTGCCAGTGGTGCCGGGAGACAACTCCATCCCGCAAGAGTGAATCACAACAGCGCAAGGAAGCATGATGCAGATGACCGACTTTTCTTCACGTCAGTACGTTTCCCCCTCGGTTCGTCGCAGGGCGCAACGGCTGTTCAGCGCAGTGTGCTGCGGTGAGAAGGTGTTCCGTCGGTTGACGATGAACGGCTATCTCAAGATAGATGTTGGGCCGTTCTGGCGCATCCTCAGTAAGGATGGAGGTAAACACTGGTGGCTTATGGATCATGAGACCTATAACCGTGAAATACGGCGGTAACGGAATGCCGCTGCTGACCGTACAGTGCCGGGTTTGTCCCGGCATTGTGCTGTCTCAGGTTGAAGAGGAGAGCAGAAAATGACCATTCCGGCAGACAGCATAGTTGCTCATACACTGTCCAGGATGCAGCGTAGTCTCGAACGGCGTACAGACACTGGTGATGTCGGTCAGGAGCGCAGCGGGCTTCTTTTTATGGGAAATGTACATGATGCGTTTCCCCGACAGCTGTTTCTGGATACCCGTCTTTCGCCACTGGATAAAACCGCCTGGGTGATGATCCGGTTGTATGCACAGCAGAATGAAGGTGCTGTTTTCCCGACTTATGATGAGCTCCAGGTTCAACTGGCGTCGGCACATTCAGAGAAGGCCTCCAGAGATACGGTCAGCCGCGTTCTGCTGATGCTGCGTCTTACAGGCTGGCTCAGCCTGTGTAAGCGTGTTCGCGACGACCATGGTCGTGTGCGGGGCAATATCTATGCACAGCATGATGAGCCGCTGGGCTACCGTGATGCTGAGACTTTTGATCCGGGCTGGCTGACCCTTGTTGAAGAGAGTTGCCTGAGCAGGAATAAAGCCGTCCGTATGACGGCGCTGGCTGTAGTCAATGACATCCTTCATGATCCGGGAATGCGCCACCGTCACAGCCGCTTGGCCATTATTGAGAGCCGGCTAAGTGCACCTGCCACACCAGAACAAATGGCTCGTCAGCGACAGGCTGTGCAACCGAGTCCGAAATCAGGACTCAGTAAAAAACGCATAAAAAACAGCCCGAATTCACTGAGTCCGGAAAACGGACTCAGTTCCCTTAAACCTGATAATTCACAGAATCCGGAAAATGGACTCAGTAAAAAATCAAGGACTTACGCCGGAGTCCGAAATTCGGACTGTAACGTACGTTCTTTCACACACAGTGTGAATAAAAAAACGTACGTACCGTGTGGTGAGCAATTCCTGCCAGATGATTTTCTGAACGCTCTGAACAGTGAAGACAGGCAGATGCTGAGTACGCAGATGGCTTCGCTTCCGGAGACAATGGCAAAGGCCCTTGCTGACATGCTGCGTGAGCAACAGGCCCTTGGAAGGCTCAACAATCCGGTGGGCTGGATGTTCTCTATGCTTCGCAGGGCGCGAAGTGGTGAGCTGAAAATTTCAGAGGATACGGCGACTGCCAGTTCTGGTGGAACAATTTCCCACCCGGTTGAATCACGTACTGTACCCACAGCCAACGTCCCTGTTCAACCTGCGAAACGCCCGTCTCAGGGGCAGGTAAGGGCTATGATTGCGGCTATTCGGCAACAGGTCCAGAAATGATTATGGCATCAAAAATCTGTTTTTGATTAAAAAGTGAGCTTGCTGCGGGGCGCAGCAAGTACAAAAAATGAGCAGAACTACTGGGCGCAATAGTGGTTAAAAAATGACCTTGTTGCGGGGCGCAACAAGTACAAAAAAGAATCAGGTTTCGATGTGTTGTGGTTGGGGTCTTGCGGGAAAGTATTGCTGTTGGTTAAAAAACGAGCTTGCTGCGGGGCGCAGCAAGTACAAATTTTAACCAACTTACAATTTCGTTCTTGGAATTATGAGTTTCGCGTTGTTGGAGATACCGGTGTTTCAGGACTATGCCTGCTCATCTTAACTGAGCACAGGTGACAACGATGGCAGAAAAAAATGAGAAAAGAACTGGTGCGCTGCAGTCTGAAATGACGATCGCACTGCATACGAATTACGCAATCGGGCTATGGCAGGGGCGTCAGCCTGAAAAACAGGACGGTGAAAAGCCTGCAAGGCATGGAATTATCGGTATGCCTCAGTTTTTCCACCGTGCGACTCTGATTAACCAGGATTCCCTGCGAAATAATCCATGGGCTGATGTTGCTATGTTTAACCTGGAAGAAAAGATCAAGGTTGCATCAGATTCTATGACTGCTTTGATACAGCAACTTGATGCTGAGATGTCAATGTTGCCGCCTGGTATTACATTGACAGAAGTTGCATCTGTTGAGCCACTCGATATCCAGGTATTTACACGAACCCCTCTGGGTTACAGGTGTGTGTTTCTGTTAGTAGGATTCGATCAGTTTGCGAAAAAGGCACTACAAGCATCGCATTATGGATTAATTACACGTTCTCGCCGTGATCATCATCTTAGCGAAGGTGGCAGATTAATTCGTCAGATCTATGGCTCTGTTTTATCTTATCGCCGTATTGATGCTACCCGGTTTGATGCTGTGGAAAACAACGAAACATGGAAACAAGCATGCGAGGTGGCGGGAGAGCCAGATTTGTCTGTTCTTCTTGGTGAAAAGCGCTCAGCTTTCTCACCGCCGGTTAATGAATCGAGCGTAAACCTGCTTCGTATGCGATATCGGGCTGCCTGACCGGGGAACCACCATGCGGTTGTTTATCTGCGAAAAGCCCTCACAGGGGCGAGATCTTGCGAATGTTTTGGGTGCCACCCGACGTGGCGACGGTTTTCTAACTGGCCCTGGCGTCACTGTTACCTGGGCAGTAGGGCATTTGCTGGAGACCGCACCGCCTGAAGCATACGGTCAACAGTATGGCAAACCATGGTCGCTCTCTGCTCTGCCGATCCTGCCTTCCCCATGGCAGGTGGTGGTAAAAAAGGAGACGCAGTCTCAGTTCAAGGTTATTGAGCGGCTGCTGCGCCAGGTCGATGATGTGGTTATCTCCACTGATGCGGACCGGGAAGGAGAAGTAATTGCCCGTGAATTGCTGGAATACTGCCGCTGGGACGGTCCTGTACAGCGGCTTTGGCTTTCTGCCCTTGATGAAATGAGCATCCGTGCAGCTCTCCAGGATCTGCGACCGGGTGCCGAAACTCTTGGAATGTATCATGCGGGACTTGGTCGCGCTCGTGCCGACTGGCTCATTGGAATGAATCTGTCCCGTCTGTATACACTGCTTGCAGTACAGTCAGGATTCGACTGTGTGATTTCTGTCGGGCGGGTGCAGACTCCCACCCTGGCACTGGTTGTCCGGCGTGATCGGGAGATAGCGACATTCGTCCCAAAACCTTTCTGGCAGGTTAAGGCGCTTCTGAGTGCGGGAGGGAGAACTTTTCCGGCGCAATGGGTACCTGCAAAGGTTTATACCGACGAAGAAAAACGCTGTGTACACCAAAATATAGCGCAGCAGGTAGCGCATCTTTGCCGGCAGGCTGGAGCAGCGACCGTAACAGAATGTGAGACGAAGCGTGAAAAAGCGGCAGCGCCGCTGGCTTTTTCGCTCGGCACTTTACAACAGGCCTGTGGCCTGCTCTGGGATATGTCACCCCAGCAGGTGCTTGACACTGCACAGAGCCTCTATGAGAAACACAAGGCAACCACTTATCCACGAACTGATTGTGGATACCTTCCTGAGTCTATGCGTGAGGAAATCCCCTCGGTTCTTTCCGCTATTGGTCTGTCTGATCCAGAGTGTAGTTCTCTTCTTTCAGGTCTAAATACTTCGTTTGTTTCGCGTATATGGAACGACAAAAAAATCACAGCTCACCATGGCATTATCCCTACCCGAAACGCGTTTAAGTTTTCTGCGTTAAGTGAGGCAGAGCGAAGGGTATACACCCTTATCCGCCGAAATTATCTGGCACAATTTCTTCCCCTGCACGAATCTGATATTACTCGTCTGCAGTTTGACATTGGCGGGCAACTGTTCCGCACAACAGGAAGGACGGAGATTGTAATGGGCTGGAAGGTCCTGTTCAGTAAGGAGGAAGAGGATAGTGCAGGGGATGATGATCTCAGTATTGAACTTCCTCCTCTCAGGAAGGGTGACCGTTGCGGAGTAAACGGTGCAGAGGTCGTGCAGCAAATGACTCGTCCGCCGGCTCACTATACTTTCGCAACACTCATCGGCGCTATGATGAACGCGTCAGCGTTTGTTACCGATATTGCTCTTCGTAAGGTACTGAAGGACAACGCCGGATTAGGCACGGAAGCCACCCGCGCTGGTATCGTTGAGCAACTGCTGAACCGCAGATTTATTGTGCGTAAAGGTAAGCAGCTTCGCGCGACTGATCTTGGTGCTGATGTCATTGATGCTCTGCCCTCGCAGTTAACCGACCCCGGAATGACTGCACTTTGGGAACAGGCTCTGGATGAAGTAGCAGAAGGACGCCTTACCCTGAATGATTTTTTGCAGCGACAGGTCGGATGGACCCGTAACCTTGTCAGCATGGGAGGACAGCAGCGGGTGAGCATTAGAATACCACCCACACCATCGTGCCCTTTATGTGGGGGGAAAACTCGCCTAAAAAAAGGACAGAAAGGAGAGTTTTGGGGGTGTACTCGTTATCCTGATTGCAAAGGAATCATCAACAACGACACCCAGAAACGTAAAAGCGCGCGTAGCTCTAAGGCTGTAAAACCAAAGAATAATTAATTCCTTGTCTCTCATTGCGGGGACAGGATGCCTTTGCTATTGTTGCGACGGCTCTGAAGCCGCACCTCGTGACTGCGGGTCCTGTGAGCATCAAATGCAGTGCTTGCAGGATACAGTCTTGTTGGCCGCGTCCACACCTGAACGTGAGTCAAAAAGGCACAAAACTCCGTGAAACCGTGCCGGGTCCTGAACACACCCCCGGAGCAACTGCGTAAGCAGGTCAACATCAGGTCTAATGGTGCAGACCTCACAGGCGGTGCCGAAAGGTGCCGCTTTTTTTATTTTTTGGCATTGATGATTTTTTACGCACACCGGCGTTGACATCTGCTGCGTCTGAATAAATGATAAAGAGGCTAATCGTTGTCATCGACAACTGCCAATGCCCTGGTGATTTGAGAAGGGCGCCTTCGGGTAATCACATGCCAATGCCACATAAAACCTGAGAGTGGCGCCTTCGGGTGGTAAACCTGTTTAACCTCTGAGAACAGGTACTCCTGGCGAGTTGAGGTCCATTTCACAAATACAGCCAGTCGGCAATAATTTGCTGACTTCCCTGCGGGAAACGTTATCCCGCAAGGGATAGATGTTTCTCCGCTACCAGTTTAGTTTTTACTCCGGAGATAACATCATGACTGCTACTACAACTGCATCTTCTTCCACCACCTCTTCCTCTGCCAGCCAGAAAAAAGAGTATTTCAATCTTAACGTAAGCGGTATCGGCTACCTGAGCTCGATTCGTCGTGTACAGGGCCAAAACGGTGAATTTACCTGCGCTGTCATTAATGCCCTGACTGGTCCTACCGACAATGCGTCATACACTCGTTTCGATGTCACTGTTGCGGGCCCAGAGGCTACAAAACTCATCAACCGCTGCCAGAAGGCCGTGGATGAAGAGGAAAAAGTATTGCTGGGGTTTGTGCTGAGCGGCCTGAAAGCTGACGTGTTTACCCTTCAGTCGGGTGAACATTCCGGTGAATCCAGACCTTCTCTGAAGGCTCGCCTGATTAAGGTCGAGTTCATTAAGAAAGGCCAGGAAGTCGTTTACACAGCGCCAAATGCATCTCAAACCCCGGAACAAGGTTCTGCGGCTCCTAAAGACTACGATCCGAACTCGTTTTAATTCTTTTTTCTTACATCCGGTAAATCTCTTTCGGGAGATTTACCTCTCTCGATAACGTAACGGAGCTCTCGCATGGGAAATCCATTCGGTTTACTGGCTTCAGAAGCTGGGTATCAATTACAGATCCAGGTTCTGTCCAGTCAGCGCGGTTTTTATATCGGAACCGCGAACGAAATGGGACCCGTGTCCCGTGAGTCAGTCGAATACTACAAAACCAGTCTGCAGGCCGATATTGCTCTTGAAAAAGGGGAATGGACGCAGCGTGAATATGATTAGGTACAGGAGATTACATCATGGCAAGTCGCGGAATTAACAAAGTTATTCTCGTTGGCCATCTCGGTCAGGACCCCGAAGTACGTTATATGCCCAATAGCACAGCTGTTACAGGGTTCAGTATTGCAACGTCGGAGTCATGGCGTGATAAACAAAGCGGTGAAATGAAGGAAAACACTGAGTGGCATCGCGTTGTGTTGTTTGGCAAACTCGCCGAAATAGCCGGTGAATATCTGAAAAAAGGTTCACAGGTATACATTGAAGGCCATCTGCGGACCCGCAAATGGACTGATAACGGCGGGGTTGAACGCTGGACAACAGAAGTTGTGGTTGGTGTGAACGGTACGATGCAGATGCTGGGTAGTCGTAATGCTCCAGCAGGTACCGGTAATGCTCAGCAGCCTGGGTCGGCGCAAGGAGGTTGGGGGCAGCCTCAGCAGCCTCAGCCTCAGCAGTCAGCTGCGCCACACAATCCTGCTAATGAACCTCCGATGGATTTTGATGATGACATACCGTTTCTGGGGCATGGTTATGGGATCTGCCGAAAAGCGATCTACGCCATTTCCTGATTGGATTTTACAGAGGCGCCAGTTTGACTGGCGCTTTTTTATTCAAGATAATCATGGCAGGAGCGGGGTACTTTTTTAATGCCAGTTATACTGAGAATTAACGGATTCAAATTTTTCTTTTACTCGAACGAGGGAAATCCTCTAGAACCCGCTCATATTCATGTCCGTAACGCTGATGGTGAAGCGAAATTCTGGCTTGAAAATGAAGTTAAACTGAGCAGGAACGATGGCTTCGATGCCCGGACTCTTAAAGAGTTGACTAAGATGGTTCAACATAACCAGACGATGTTTGTGGAGGCCTGGAATGACTATTTCAGCTAAAAATGTACGATTTGATGAGACCACCATGTGGGTCGAATTAAACGATGGCAGGGTGATGGGCGTACCAATCGCCTGGTTTCCTCGTCTGCTGAATGCCACAGACAAAGAACGTAATGACTATGAACTGAGTAAACGTGGTATTCACTGGGATAATCTCGATGAGGATATCTCAGTCGATGGCTTGCTCGCTGGCCGTGGTGACGTGACCCATGTTCCACATCGCGTAGCCTGATAATCATAAAGTCGCAGACTAAGGCGCCGGATTTTCCGGCGCTTTTCTTTTTAAGGTATTGCCAACTGGCTGGATAAATCGGTCTCGTGTAGCTCCTTTCCCTGCGCCCGAATACGGTGATAACCCTTGAAACTGGATATCCTGGTCTTTCGCGGTTGCCCCACCGAGGAAATTTTCTTCAGTTCGCAGTAATAGTTTTGCATTGTCCGAAAAGGCATCCCCGCCAGAATATCCGACTTGTTTCGGACAACTCCTGGGGATTCCTGATGGTAAAAATAAACCTGCAGACACGTTATCGGCTTGGGGCCATCACGCTTTGTCTGCTTGCCGCTGGCTGCACAGACTTTAGTTCTCGCTCTGAACCCATGAGCAGGCTTCAGGGCTCTCCCCGTGTTCAGGATCTTTATCAAAACCGTTCCCCTGAAGTTGTTCGATACGATCGTTACATACTTGCGAGTACGCGACCTGTAGATGCTCAGCGTGACCCACTGAATCAGATTATCGATATCAGGATGCCTTTGCAGATGGTGAATACCATTGGGGAAGGTATGCGATACGTGATGCTTGAATCAGGTTATTCACTGTGTTCAGGCGAACCGGGTGTATTCTCTGAATTGTTCGTTAAACCATTACCGGCTGTGCAGCGTTCAATAGGACCTGTGAAGCTTGGAGATGCTTTACAAATCCTCGCCGGGCCTGCCTGGCGTATGCGCGTAGATGACCTGAATCGAGAAATTTGTTTTGTTCTGCGTGATGAATATCGACATCTTGCCCTCTCAACAACAGGTCCCTTGCAGGCGAGTGTAGCAAGTCATGGAACAGGGAAATCTGCTTCTACAGGCACACTACTTAACAGTTCTAAGGGACTTTCTGGTACTGGAAATAATAGCTATCCGTTGCCTCCGGCTCGGCCAGAAAGTTCCATTTTGTCACCAGGGACACCAAAAGTTACCTCTCAAGCTGTTTCCCCTTTATCTGTTGCAACGACAGCAAAAACACCTCGTAACCCGTTCTCTGCCAGCGAGCCTGGGGAAAAATCTACGGTTCCGGTGCAGAAAACACAGGCAGGTCCCGCAGCTAAGTTAACATCTGGCAAGGTAAAACCATCAACAGAGTTGGCTCCTGCGCCTGCGCCGTCAGCATTGTCAGTTGCGTCAACACCTCTGAATAAAGCTGCACTTGGTGTGCCTTTAACTCCATCTGGTGCAGTGAAACCAGGTGGAACGGTTCAGAACAGTAATCCACCGTCCACTGTCATCTCTCCTACTGCTCCGGTCAGCGGAAAAACTGTTTTCACTCCGGGAGCATTGCTTTCCTCGTTACCAGACGGACAGGCCTGGACCGCGCAGGCAGGCACTACGTTAAAAGAGACTCTGATCCAATGGGCTACATCGGTTCGCTGTGAGAGTGGCAGTAGTCCTACCTGGGTAGTTATCTGGCCAACGCCTGTGAACTACCGCATCGATGTACCATTTACGCTGCGCGGTAATTTCGAGTCGATTATCGTGCAGCTGTTTAGGTTATATCGCCCTGCAGAAAAACCCCTCTATGCAGCACCAAATCGTCTTCAGTGCCTGGTATTCGTGGACGATAAGCCGATTCAGGACGGGAAATGATATGGGATATGCGCTGCCAGTTTTCGCGCTTTGTCTTGTCATCATCTTGATAGCCGGTGATGCACAGCACCACTCATCAGAGCATGTACGGCTTGCGCTGCAGCAGACTCAGCCTGAACAGCTTGCAGCAGACATGCTTCGGACTGCTGATGTCGTAAATAATTGGCGTCACGGGCGGTCCATAACAGATGGCCCCGTATCAACCGCACTGACTGGAATGCTGCCGTTACCAGACAGTCGCATCAAAAGCATTATTCAGAACGGTCGCCTGTGGATCTGGGTACCTGAAACAGACGGTGTTTATGCCGCGTTGCGCGCCCGCTCAGTGACTTCTGCGCTTGCCCTGACCGTAAGCGGCGGTCATCTGCGGATGGCGGATGGCACTGATATGAACCTGTCTCTGCCGTCCGGTGTGACGGAAGGCAGCATTGTTTATCTTAACTAACAGAATCAGGGAGCTGCGGATGCCGCGTATACCTTTCTGCCTGACAGTACTTACCGCTGCGTTTGTGCTGTCATCATGTTCGCTGAATGAAATCAGCAAAATAGACAAGGAAGCCGTTGGGCAGGCCGATACGGCTCAGCGAGTGTTGCAGAGTCGTCAGTCCATATCACAACCAACTGTTGTCTGGATGGATAAGCCCTGGGTAAACCTGCAGCCAGTCACGCCGGTGGTCTCCACTCCGGACGAAAAGAATCTGCCTCCCTGTCAGATAACGATTAATCGTCCTGACGGCATTTCACTGCCTGAGCTGGGACAGCGCATCACTGCGCTATGTGGTATACGAGTCTCCATCACACCAGATGCATTTGCTGCGCTGAGCAACGTGAGTACCGGCAGCGTGGTAACTTCTCAGATGAGTGGTCAACTGCCGGCGCCGGATGACAATGGTCGGGTTCCCCTGGCACAGATGGGGGCTACGTCAGCTCAGCCCGTCTCCGTTCAGCCATCACCGGCGCTCATGCGTGGCCTTAAATTCCAGGGAGATGTTCGTGATCTGCTCGATGTCGAAGCCAGCGGGTACGGGCTGTCATGGCGCAGTGACGGAAACGGAGTTTATTTTTATCGACAGGATACCCGCACTTTTCAGCTCGTTATCCTGAATACGAAAGTAAACAGTAGCGCATCAATTAACTCCGGCTCTGGCAATCAGCTGGGCAGCGGTGGCGGCACATCGGGGGGGACGAGCGGAGACATTAGCTCTAATCAGAAGACCGATTATGGCATGAACAGCGACCTGTACGACGACATTCGTAAAACCATCGAGCAGATGCTGACGCCAAAATCTGGTCGTTTCTGGCTTTCAGCAGCTACTGGCACGTTGAGTGTTACTGACACACCGGACGTTCTGGATCGTATTGGTCGTTACATTGAGTATCAGAATAAGGTTCTAAGCAGGCAGGTCCAGCTCAACATACAGATTGTCAGCGTCAACCAGACGCGTAATGAGCAACTGGGTCTTGACTGGGGGCTCGTATACAAATCCCTGCACAATTTTGGCGCCACTCTGACCGGTTCAATGGCCAATGCTTCGACTTCAGCAGGCAGTGCCGGCATTTCGATTCTCGACACGGCAACAGGCAATGCCGCCAAATTTTCCGGCTCCAGCCTGCTGATTAAAGCGCTTTCCGAGCAGGGCAACGTCAGCATGGCGCTGAACCAGACCGACCCAACAGCAAATCTGACGCCGGTAGCTTATCAGCTCTCAAACCAACAGGGCGTTCTGACAAGTTCCAGTTCAACTGCAACAGCTAACGTCGGGGTTACTTCCTCACAGACCGTAACCACAATCACCACCGGTTTGTTCATGACCATGCTGCCGTTCATCCAGGAAAACGGTGACGTGCAACTGCAGTTCGCTTTTAGCTATACCAGTCCACCGCAGATAGAGAAATTTATCAGTAGGGACGGGAATACCCGTAACGATATACCGAATACCTCGACACAGGGGCTGGCACGTAAAGTTAACCTGCGCTCAGGCCAGACACTGGTATTAACCGGATCTGAGCAACAGAACCTTTCTGCAAACAAGCAGGGAACATTCACACCCGACAACTTTATCCTGGGCGGTGGCCAGAACGGTACGCGCGGTCGTAACACGCTCGTGATTATGATCACCCCTGTTCTGCTGAGGTAATCCATGTCATCAAAGAAAAAATCTTCACTCCGTAGCGGCATTCGAGTCACCCACCACCGTCGCGACTGGATGGCAGGACTTCATTGGGAGCAGCAGCGGAGCGCACTGTTAACGCGATTCCGGGGAAAAGCCTCACCTGACACGCATGTAGTAGTTGCCGGCAGGCGTAACGCATCAATGATGGGGGTCGTTTCCCCCGGGCGTGTGCGACGGAGCCCTTACTCTCTTGCAGTAGCATTCCTGCTGTCTGAAGGGGGAAATACATGGGGGATATACCGTCTCAGCCACAACGAAGATCTCTGGGTTTTCTTTGCAGCCAGCGGTGGGCAACTTTCTGTCATGGGTGATGTGACCGGTTCACGCGCGAAGATAGAATCAGCAGCAGAAAACTTCCTGCGTTTTAACGATGCTGATACACCGGGTCTGCGCTGTGCTGCAACCGCAGATGATAATTGTGATGCAACCTCGCTCACTGACAGGCTGAACCGTTCGCAACTGAAGCGTTGCCGCCTGGGTAAGCGCCTGACGACGATGTCTCTCATTATGCCTGCTGCGCTTATTACACTCGTGGCAGCAGCAGGAATTTACTGGTACGACGACGTTCAGCAAAAAGCGGAACAGGCTGCTGCAATGGCAGAGTTTCGCGCCCGAATGGCGATGTCTGCTGATAAGCCAGCTGCGCCAGCCCGAGCGCCGCATCCGTGGGCCTCTCAGCCACCAGTTTCGCTTTTACTTGGTAATTGCTGGCTGACACGCGAACCACTTTTCGCCTCGGTGGCTGGCTGGCGCTTTACGGACGGTGAATGTGTCCCTGAAGGCCTGCGCTTGCGTTACCTCGCCACACCTGGTGCGACGGTGGAGGATTTCTCCCACCGCGCAAGGGTGCTTCTTGGGCATTCTGCTGTTTTCAACCTTCAGGAAGGAGGTAAAAACGGCGACGTATTCATTCCCTTCCGGAAATACAGCGTAAGTGAGTATACCGACGAGGCCTTGCCTGGCGCGGATGCCCAACTGATACGTTTCATTTCGCACCTGCAGCGCCGCAACCTGGAAGTCAAGTTCAGTGAAGTGAAACCGCCAGCGGTCGCGCCAGGACAAGAGAAAACCATGCCCGTACAGGACTGGCGCGAATTCACTTTTACTGTCAGCTCGCGTTTGCAGCCTGAACGTCTGCTGCAGGATTTTGATGCGACCGGGCTCCGCCTGAACAGCGTGTCAATCACCATGAGCCCGCAGGGGCAGTTCGACTACACCATGAAGGGGAGCATTTATGCGCAGAATTAATCCCGCGGGAACGGGCCTGCTGCTGTCCGCTCTGTTCTGCGGGCAGGCAGTGGCAACCGTAACCAGTGATGCGCTTCCGCCGAACGTTACGCTTGGCGAACTTGAAGCAGCTCAGGCGCGCAACCTCATTCTGGAGCAGAAAGTGCAGACGGCGCGTCTGGAGCAGCAGCTGCGTGAAAGCCAGTCCGGACAGAGTACTGACAGGAATTATCTGTCTACTGCCGCCCAGCCTGCCATGCCGCTTATGGCGCAGCCAGCTCCTTCACAACAGACTGCCAGTGCAGTCGGTGAAAAGCGGACCGGTGGTGTGCGCCTTCAGGAGATTTACGGCCGTGGCTCGCAGTTGCGTGCACGCATTGTTCTGCCGGATGGCGGAGTCACAGAAGTAGCAAAAGGCGATCAGCTTCCCGGAACCTCAAAGCGGGTCACGGAGGTTACCTCCACGATCGTACGCCTCAGCGACAATTCTGAACTTTCATTTTGAGGTGATGATGTCTTCTGATAAAGAAATCATGGATTTTGTCTTTGCCGAGCAGCATCCGTCTGGAGGGGTTACGCTACTCATCGACGGCAACCGGCGAAAAGACCCTGGCATACAGCGCTGGGTTATGGATGTCACCCGGACATGGGCTGATGCAAAAACTGAGTTTGTTACACTCAGCGAACTGAACCGGCGGCGTGAAGTGGCAGAACGTCAGGGCCGTGGGCTTAACCAGGGTGTGAGCGAGGCGGATCTAAGTAACCGTGACGTCAGTGTGTCGCAGGATAAGGTCATCAGCTATATGAGGCTGGGTAACGACTTTAATGCCTCTGATATTCATATGGAAATAAGCGGTGATCGCAAGATTTGCATCGTTCAGTTGCGTATTCACGGCGAGCTGGAGGTGGTGGATGAAGTGAAAGATGTGGAGGGTATGACGCTGGCCTCCACATCTTATCTTTCCATGTGCGACGTGCGCGAGCAGTCATTCTTTGCCGGTCGTGAGCAGTCAGGGCGCATCGATGCAAAGTTCGCCCGCCGCGCCGGCCTCTATGGCGCCCGCTACGAACACCGTCCTACTCCGGATGGGCTGATAGTGGTCATGCGTCTGATCCCGGATGACGGGGACAATATACCGACGCTGCCGCAACTGGGTTTTTTGCCTGAGCAGATTAAGCTCATCCTGCAGATCCTGCGTATGCCGGAAGGCATGACGCTGCTGACCGGGCCTACTGGTTCAGGGAAGAGCGCCACGTTGCGCGTGTTCAGTGATATCTGGCTGAAACTGACCGGCGGTAAAAAGCGCCTGCTCACGCTGGAAAACCCGCCCGAGGGGCGTATTCCGGGTGGTATTCAGACCCCCGTTATGCCGGAAGACAATTCACCGGAGGCCATCAGCCGCGCCTGGAGTAACGGAAACGCCTCTGCACTTCGTCTCGATCCGGATGCCATCCTGAACGGTGAGATCCGTGACCTGTATTCCCTTCTCGCCGCCATTTTCGCCAGTGAAACCGGCCACCTGGTGCTGTCGACCCTGCACACCCAGAGCCCTATCGGCTCCCTGCGTCGTATGGAGCATTTCGGTATTGATCGCCACCTTCTGGCGGATGCTGCACTCATCACTGGCCTGATTGGCCAGCGTCTGGTGCCGCTGTTGTGTGAACACTGCCGGGTACCGTGGGAAGTCAAAGTCCCTGAGCTTGATGAAGAAACCCGCGCGCGTCTCGAAAAATATTGTTCTGTCGCGGGCTTGTGCGAACCGAAAAATCTCTTCTTCCGCAACTATGAGGGATGTGAACACTGCCGGAAAACGGTACCACTGACCGGACGCATTATCAGTCGTGGCGTTACAGGGCGAACAGCTATTGCCGAAGTTGTCCGGACAGATGCTCGCCTGATGCAACTTTGGCTTTCACATGGGCCTTCAGTTGCCAGAAAGTACTGGGTAAACCAGGGTGGGATTACTCGCCGCATGCATCTGTTGCGTTATCTGGCAGAGGGTCTTGTTGATCCGCTGGAAGGCGATCTCATCTGTCCGCTGGATGAGGATGACATCATGGATTGTGAGGTGCCTGATGGAAAGTGACAGCCATTTTTATCCATCCCGGGAAATGTCGTTCCCTGAAAGGATTCGCTACCGGCTTGTCAGAGCCACTTTTACTGGGAAATACCGCCAGCCATTTTACGAAACGCTGCGCTTTCTTCTTGAAAACCGTAAGGCCCTGAAAGACGCGCTGACCATGATCGGCGATGTACATACTGATTTTGGCAGGCGCTGGCATCCTTATTATGAACTTGTTCAGGACTGCATCGAGGGTGTGAACGACAACCGTCCTGGCCGCGCGCTGCAGGATGTTCTGGCTGCCTGGGCACCTTACGAAGAGGCCGCGCTTATCAGCGCCGGGATGGAAACCGGTAATATTCCTGCCGCGCTGATGCAGGCTGATAAGTTGATTGTTGCCCGTCGGCGAATTCTTGGGCAGGTAATTTTTGCCTCAGTATTTCCTGCCGCGCTTGCCATCCTGAGTACGGGGCTACTACTGGCCAACAATCTCGCACTTGTTCCCACCATGAGCAAAATGTCCGATCCAGCTCGCTGGACCGGTGCACTCGGGTTTATGAATGGAGTAGCGAAGTGGAGTTCCGAGTGGGGTGTTGCTTCTGCCGCTACAGCCGCAGGGCTTGTGCTGCTGTCTTTCTGGTCGCTGCCCCGCTGGCGCGGCCGTCTCAGGCGCTGTGCTGACTGGTTACTACCATGGTCTGTTTATAAAGACCTGCAGGGAGCTGTATTTCTTATGAATATTGGCGCGCTTCTTGGTTCGGGTGTCCAGGAACTCAAAGCTTTGCAGATCCTTAACGGTTTTGCACCGCCCTGGCTGCAGGAACGCATCGAGGCCGCGATGGAGTGCATGAGTGAAGGCGATTCACTTGGCAGAGCTCTGCGTAACAGCGGATATGATTTTCCGAGCCGTGAGGCTGTGAACTATCTCTCTCTTCTGGATAAGGGGGATGGTGCTGCTTCGCTCATCACCAATTATGCGGACCGCTGGCTGGAGCAGGCGCTCGCGCGCGTCGCGCGTCGGGCGAATGCCACCAAACTCTTTTCTCTCGTTCTGATTATGAGTTTCTTCTTACTCATCCTGATGATGGTGATGCAGATTCAGGACATGAACACTTTCAACTTACATTAAGGAACCGCCATGTCAGCTCAGACATTACCACATCGCCAACATCAGCCTGACCGGGGCTGGGGCATTCTTGAACACGGTACCATTGCGATCGGGACGATTATCGTACTGGCTCTGGTTGGTGCTCTGGTCTGGAGTCTTTGGGGGAAAAAGTCCGTTGCCGTTGAGGTTTCAAATCTCCAGACCGTCGTGACAAACGCGCAGTCGCTTAAGCAGGCGCAGGGGGGATATAACTTTACGAGCGGTACAACTATGACGGGAACGCTTATCCAGCAGGGGGGCGCACCAAAGGCTGGCTGGACTATCCAGGGAACAGCCAGTTCCGGTACCGCTACGATGTGGAACGGTTATGGTGGTCAGGTCGTTCTGGCTCCTGTGGCATCGAATGGATTTAACAATGGATTTTCAGTTACAACGCAGAAAGTTCCGCAGGCAGACTGCATCTCTATCACTACACAGCTCGGTTCCGGTGGAGCATTCAGTGCTATCACCATTAACAGTACTGATTACAGTGACGGTCTGGTCAGTGCAGAAGAGGCAGGCAAAACCTGCTCATCAGACAGCGGAATGACAGGTAACAATACACTGGTCTTCACCCATAACGGCTGATGACATGCTGCGCCTGTCCGCTTTTCTGCTGCTGATTTTGGTTTGCCCACGGGTGGATGCATTCTGCTTTGAATCGGCGGGCGCTAAATACCACATTGACCCGCTACTGGTTAAGGCAATAGCCATAGGTGAAAGCAGCCTGCGACCGGATGTCACAAATATTAATCGTGACAAAAAGACCGGGCAGGCACTCAGTACCGATTATGGACTGATGCAGGTCAATTCATCGCATATCGCTTCGCTGATAGCGCAGGGTTACATTCGCAGCTCACAGGACCTCCTGAACCGTCCGTGCCTCAACGTTCAGATAGGTACCTGGATACTGGCGAAGCATTTTCAGGTATGCGGCATAAGCTGGAACTGTCTTGGCTCTTATAACGCAGGTTTTCGTAAGGACCGGCATGAAACTCGCGAGTCCTATGCCAACCGGATTTATGCCATTTATCGTCGGCTTTTACTTAATGAACGGGGAATAAAACTGTGACACTGCTGACGCTGAGTATGCCCTGGCCAACTGTCATTATCATTTTTCCTCTATGCCTCAGCTTATTCAGTTTTATGAGGAGCCTGGTTCGTCTCAGCCTGATGATATTGGATGATGATCAGGAATGGTTTGCTGTTTTTTTCGCCCCTGCATCCACCGGCTTCATCTGGCTTTACGCTACAGCGGCAACTGGCATGATGCTGTCCCCTGTGCCGCTACTGGAGCGACTGATGTCTCTGTTGTTCTGCCTCTTTCTTTTCAGGTTGACGCTTACCGATGCGTTCACAGGATTTCTGCCCCGAGAATTGACGATAAGGTGTCTTATTGCCGGTCTTGTTTCCGCTCTTATCGCTCCCGGCTTTATAGGGCACTTCCTCACAGCTACCACTGCGCTGGTGATTTTTGGCGTCTGGCGTTATGTCACCTTTAGGATTCATGCCCGTGAGTGTCTGGGGCTTGGCGATGTCTGGTTGGCCGGTGCTATTGCGGCCTGGTTGGGAGGGCGAGAGGGGCTTTATGCTCTGCTGATCGGCGTGGTGCTCTTTGTGCTCTGGCAGATATCTGTTCGTCGCATAACTGAAGGAGGGCCGATGGGACCCTGGCTGTGCGCCGGCGCGATTTCTGTGACCCTGTTTAAATTGTATCAACCGCTTATTACATGGTGATGCCTGTGTTCACATATAAAACGACTGACCGGGGCTGGGCTATCCTCAGCACTGGTGCTTCATTGATTATTCTCCTGGTGGTCAGCGTCTGGGGCTTTACCCTTATCAGTGACTGGATGCAAAAACGGACCTGGCTGAATACCGCGTCACAGGTATCTCGCTTCACACAAGCTGTGAAGAGCTACACTGGCCGTTATTACGATACTTTGCTTTCAAGTGCCACCACCACGACCCCGGTTACGGTTACACCCGCTATGCTGAAAAACACCGGATTTCTGGAGCAGGGGTTCAGCGAGACGACAGTAGACGGACAGGCTTACCTGGCTGCTGTTGTTCGTAATGCCACTAATACAGATCAGCTGCAGGCACTGGTTTACACTCAAAACGGCGCGGCACTGCCTTTTCTCGCACTGCGCCAGATATCAATGGATATCACCTCTGGTATGGGCGGCTATATATGGACATCAGGAACTGCTACCGGCGCTATGGGCAGCTGGACTATTCCTCTTTCACAGTTTGGGATAAGTACAACTCAGGGACATATTGCGGCTTTACTGACCACAGATGAACTGGGCGCTGCTCGCGGTGAAAATGATCGCCTTTATCGTTTTTCGGTAACCGGCAAGCCAGACCTCAACACGATGCATACCAGTATTGATATGGGAGGTAACAATCTTAATAACGCAGGCACGATTAATGCCGTAACGGGTAATTTCAGTGGCGATGTGGCGGCCACTGGAAATATAACTGCGAATGGAACTGTTACAGGACAGAATGTTACTGCCGGTTCAAACGTCACCGCAGGAAATACAATAACGGCTAACAACGACATACGTTCAAATAATGGCTGGTTCATAACTCGAGGGAGTAAGGGATGGCTAAATGAAACGTATGGCGGCGGTTTTTATATGTCAGATAATGACTGGGTTAGAGTCATAAATAATAAGAATATTTATACAAGCGGTCAGGTTCGTGGTGGAAGTGTGCGGGCTGATGGAAGACTTTCTACAGGAGAAGTTTTGCAGCTCGACGGAGTCAATACTGCTGGCGCAGTTTGTTCACCAAACGGCCTTGTAAGCCGCGACGCCACTGGAGCCATACTTTCCTGTCAATCCGGTGTGTGGGCAGCCGCATCAAAAATCAAAATGCAAACCGTTTTTGGCGAAACCACCTGTGCCAATAAAGCGGTTGCGTCTGCTTATTGTCCGTCCGGTACAGTGGCTATAGGTGGTTCTTACACTTTAAAAAGTTGGTCTGATGGTTCCAATCATAACTCACCCGATTCCATGGCTCTTGATCCTGTAAATGACCGGTTCTACATCGTCTTACCGAACAATTCAAAAGGTGCAGCGTGCTTCCAGGCTATAGCAAACTGCGCCACTAATTAGACGCCAAATCCTGTGTGTAGTGAACTCAAGGGCTTTGATGTGCCTGACTACACGCCGGATGGAATATCAGTCTACTGCGCATTTCTTCAGTACGATTCTGACGGTATAGCTCCCATAGATTATGAGTATATAGCAAGGCTAAAACTCCCTGGAGAGCATCCATAAGAGGGTAACGGGCTAGACATAACAGTGAAGGAAGAGCCTGCCGGTACGATAAAATTAATCGTACCCGACTTACTCCAGCTTGAATTAGCTGTACCCGCGGCGGTGATAACGCGCCCATCAACACTACCTGACAAAGCCCATGTGTTTCTGCAATTGTCACCATCCTCGACGTGCCGGTTCACTGTGGATACTCCCCCAGATGCATATACTGTCATGGGCTTACCGGTGGTATTGATAGCTGTGTAAGCTGACACAAATGAGCCAAGTGAAGAATAATTCCCGCTGTAGTTTCCGCCAGATACCCACACTGAATCGCCACGGGATTGACAGTTAGCTAAATGGGCAGCAAAACGCATCGACATGCTCATCATCAACATAGGATGGAATCTGAAACCAACGGACAGATTGAACTATCCATCCCGCAGGGCATGAAGCCGTTTTATAACCGCCAATGTTATCATTGGCATTTGGAGCGGAAACCCATTTACAGGAAGAATTATTGATTTTTCCAGCTCCAGTCCACGCACCGGATTGACAGTCAAATTCCCGCCCCCGGAAGGTTAAGACAAGTAACCGAAACCGAAGAGCCAGTTTGGTATCCATTATAAGGGGTATTGGTGACTCTCCAGCCATTGTTCCCGTCGCTATAGACCTTTTGAGTTCCTCCCAACGGGGCGCTGAAAAGATATGTCCAGGAGCAGTACGCATGTATTCCGATATACTGATCAATAACATTTTGTCCGATGTTATAGACCTGTGTGGTGAACTTGACTTGGCCCGATCTCCACACACCGGATTGACAGTCAGTTGTCAGAAACACACGGCAACGCAATTTGCTTGCCCATTACCAACCTTTGGAGCCGACAACGTCCATGTGCCATTTGCGTTTCTAACCAAAACGCACGCTCGGTAATTGTTGTAATCGAATCGCGCCTGAGACAATGCACAATATTTATGTTGCCCAATATTACGTGATTGACCGGAGCTGATATCAGGAGAGAAGAACAAATCACCGATTTCAGCATTGCCTTGCCACACACCGGATTGACAGTCAAATTCCGGCACCAGGTAGATTTAAGCAAGTGACAGTGATTGTCCCTCCTGATTCGTAATCACCCCATCGCGTATTGGTAACAAACCAGCGATTTGAACTATCTGCATATACCTTCTGAAATCCACCAAAAGGTGAACCATTTAAGTTCGTCCATGAGCAATAAGCATGGATTCCAATATCACTGTTAGTGACATTTTTCCCCACATCGAAAGCCTGTATCGAGAACTTGTTTTGGAATGATTTCCACACACCGGATTGACAGTGGTATGTGATATATTTCTAATCTTTTTAGGAATATGCGATGCAACTCAGACAGCGAATTAAGAAAATGGAGCTGGGTGTAGCTCTTGATAAATATTACGGTTGTGCATCTGTGCAAAAGCGGGGCCATCTGCAGGAGTTTTATCGGATAAATGTTATAAAGCGTTCAGCTCTTGCCAGGCGATACATGCATGAGATTACTTCGGTTGATATTGCAGAATACCGTGATCAGCGACTCTCTGAAGTAAGTAGTAAAACGGGGCGAACTAATAGCCCTGCAAGTGTCCGACTTGAACTTGCGTTGCTATCTGCCCTTTATAACCTTGCTCGAATTGAATGGGGAACATGTACTCATAACCCTGTTGAGCATGTACGAAAACCACCGGCCTCCAAAGGGCGAACCCGAAGATTGACATCTCAGGAGGAGCGAAAGATTGGCAGGGCGCTGGCAAAACGAAATATCGAGTTGGCAGCCATTTTTCTTTTGGCCCTTGAAACGGCTATGCGTCAGGGGGAGATCCTCTCACTTCGCTGGGAGAATATCGACCTGCACATTGGCATCGCTCATTTACCTCTCACTAAAAATGGGAGCGTACGGGATGTTCCGTTGTCGTTTAAAGCAAGAAAGGTATTAAGAGAGTATTCCGGCCCTCTATCCGGACCTGTTTTCAGTTATACATCCAATGGGTTTAAAAGCGCCTGGCGAGAAGTTATACAGGCTTTAGGCATTGTCGATTTGCATTTTCATGATCTACGACACGAAGCTATAAGCCGTCTTTTTGAGCTCGGAACACTGAATGTCATGGAAATTGCAGCGATATCAGGACACAAGAGCCTGACGATGCTAAAACGCTATACCCACCTTCGTGCGACGCAGCTGGTTAGTAAACTTGATATACGTAAACGACAGGCGCAGAAACTGGCGGCGATCTTTGTTCCGTATCCTGCTGAACTTGAGAGCAGCAATAACGGTATTGTTTTACGCTTCTCTGATCTTGAACATCCTTCACTTGAAGCGCAAACAAAGGAAGACGTTATCCAGAAAGCCTCTTTTGAGCTTCTCAGAATTCAGGCTCTTGCTGCTCGTTCTGGAGAACGACTCCCTCCACCAGGCAATATCAAAGCTAATGACCCAACTCGTGTGCTCATTAATCCGCTCTGAAATTTTGCGAACCCCTGGATTCAAACACATCTAAAACAAGGACGTTTTTAGACAGCGCTATTATGATAGTGGCCTTTCCAGATGATCCCCTCCGACCTGGTTTCCCCGCCGAAAAAAACTTCAGAAATGGCAGATGAGTTAATCATCGCCATAGAATGACGTTTTTTGCACCTTATGGCTGTTCTGCGCAGCTATAAGGATTTTGAAATGTCAGTCAGTCAAGTCGTCCCGGAAGAAGTTATACCTGAAAATCCAGAGGTTACTTCTTCGAAAGTTGTGCCTGCTGAGCCAGAGGCTCGCCGGTTGGTTCCCATTAACCTGAAAAAAATAGTCCGGATTGGAGGTCTGGGATTCCTCATTGTTTCTCTTGTTGGTTCTGTGGCCACGATTGTGATCATGGCACAGCAAATCTCTGATCTGAGTATTCGGGTGAACTCCCTGGATGCCGCTTTTCGCAGCGGTCAGATGAGCCAGTTGTCTGGTTCGGTTACTTCGCTCGAAGCTCAAAGCCGGAAACACGAGAAGCAGCTCGAGTCTGTCTCATCAGGGCTTGAATCAGTACAAAACCAGTTAGCTGATTTTCAGGGGGAACATTCAAAATTAACAGGAAGCATTAACAAACTTTCCTCAGAAGCCCTGGCGCGGCGTACCGCGATAGACGAACACTCTGAACGTATTGATGACATTAACTCACGGTTGTCACAGGTTGAATCGCGAGTTGCCGGGCTGAGCAAAGCTGAAAGCAACACTTCTCAGAAAGAATCGAAGCAGAACCAGCAACCAGTCACTAAGAGCAAAACATCTTCAAAATCCGGGACAGGCCAGATCGTAAAAAAGCCTGAGCGGTCAGTCAGGCGCGCAGCTGTTGAAGCACCGTTTGTACTGACCGGCATTGAGCGGCGCGGCGGGCAGATGTTCGCAGTCGTCATCCCCCGTGGAAATTCCCAAATATCAGATATGCGGTTGCTTTCACCGGGAGACGGGATGCTGGGGTGGACGCTTCGTTCTATCCAGGACAGTGGTACTGCTGTTTTCAGCGTGAACGGTACCCAACATAGTTTACAGGTTCAATAAGAGACCAGACATATGAAGCATCAGATGAGAAGAATTTTGATGGCAGGTGTACTTTCCTTGCCGCTGTGTGTGGCGGCATCAACAGTTACCACTCAATCGAATCAGAGTCAGCAAACATCCCTGCAGGCATCATCAGCAAACCAGGTTCAGACGCAGCAACAGGGTCAACAATGGGGGCTTTCAGATGAGGACTGGAGTCGCTATCAGTCGTTGATGAAAGGAGCCAGAGGCATTATGTCCCCTGGTCTTGATCCTCTTACTGCCCTGGGCGTCGAGACAGATAATTCATCTGAGCGCCGTCGGCTGGCTGAATTGTGGGTAAAACACGAATACGCCCGTACCGAGAAAGAACTCGCATTTCAACGAGAAATAAACACTGCCTGGCTTCGTCTTTATCCTGAAACATTGGCCGTGAATATGGGGAATGCCGCGGGTATCGCTCATGACACACAAGGAAGACTGGCGTTATTTGTCAAAGAGTCATGTTCACGCTGTGATGCCCGGCTTGCTGCTGTTATCGCCGACAACAGACCGGTAGATATTTACCTTGTCGGAAATGACGTGAGCGACGAAAAAATCAGATCATGGGCAATAAGCCATGGCATACCAGTCGAAAAAGTGCGTAATCGGCAAATTACCCTAAATCATGATCGCGGTTTGTGGCAGCGCTATGGGCAAGGTCAGATGCCAGTTATTTTGCAGCAGGGAGAAGAGGGATGGCAAATTGCCGCATTCTGAAACTGGCTTGCTGTTTATGGTTTGTCAGCACTGGTTGCCTGGCGGTCGTGAATGTAAATAGCAGTGTTCAGGTAGTTCCGCAGGCTTATCGGGTCATTGCTGCTGCCGAGCGCGTTCCGGCAGAATCGCTTTACTCGCTGGCGATGGCCGAAAGCACCCGTAAAACCGCATGGGGGTCTAAACCATGGCCCTGGACTATTAATGTAGCAGGGAAAGGATACCACTTTGAAACCCGCGAGGAGGCCTTTGCGGCACTTCTTGGATTTATGCAGCGCTACCCTCTCAAGCGTATCGATGTCGGTGTAGCCCAGGTCAATCTTGGGTGGAACGGGCATCTTTTCCCATCCTTTCGTGATGCTTTTGATCCCTACACAAATCTTCGTGCAGCGGCCCGAATTCTCCGTGCCTGCTATGACGCTCAGCCTGGAAGCTGGATTAAAGCTGCTGGCTGTTATCACCACCCGGCCGGTGGTAAGCCGGCAGCAAAATATATGGCTATCGTACGCCGCAAGCTAAGTCAGATCGCACCTGATATTAAGGTCCCTGAAGGGGGGCCGGTTGCTCTGGCCAGTCACTCATTAACCTGGGTTGAACCTCAATGAAAAAAAATATCGATAAATATTTCAATGGCATCTTTTGTGTATCACTGCTTACAGCAGCGTTTAGTTGTTTTGCTTCGCTGACAGTGGTCGGGGATCTGGGCGGGGAGTCAACCAGACCATTATTCGAGGCGATTAATTCAGGTGAGGAGTCGCATTTGTCCGATGTTTCTTCCTTGCCTGAACCACCGTCATCGCTGTCTATTTCCGATATGTTGCCCGTTAATACACCGGAAATGACACCCGGAAAGGTGACGTCTCGCCCTCTGCAGTTACCCGGTTTGCCCCCTGTTTTTGTGATTGGCGATGATGATATTTCCCGAGCCTGGCTGCGGCAGCGTGGTGCTGAACTGAAAGGGATGGGCGCCACAGGAATGGTAGTGAATGTTACGACTGAAAGTGCGCTCAACACGCTTAGAGGACTCTTGCCAGGTACTGAGATGGTCCCTGTTCGCGGCGGTGATTTGGCAAAGCGATTGAATCTGACGCATTACCCTGTCCTGATTACCGCTGATGGATTAGCGCAATGACCACAGTGGTTTTCATATTATTGGCTTTCATTTCACTCACAGCTTTTTGGCTGCGGTGTAATACAAGAAGTGCCCGTGTCCGCAGACATCAGCGTAATCGACAGACGGCTAACAGGGTGTTGCTAAAACTGCCTGAGCTGAAAGCGGGGCAGCAGGTTTTATATTTACGGAAGATTAATCCCTATGTTTTCGAGGAGATGATTCTGACCGCCATAGAGCGGCGAGGAATACCGGTCAGGCGTAATCCGAGTTACAGCGGTGATGGTGGTATTGATGGTCAGTTCTGGATTGGTCAGGAAAGGTGGCTTGTCCAGGCTAAACGATTTGCCAGTGCTGTTCGTCCTGAACATGTCCGCCAGTTTGGTGAGTTAGTCCGACAAGAAAAATGCAGAGGTCTGTTTGTACACACAGGACGAACAGGTTTTATCAGTTTTAAGTATTTCAGTGATTACCCGGAAATTTTGCTCATAAGCGGGTCTTCCCTTTTGCTACTGCTGTCTGGTGAATCCGTTGAACATGTTCTCCGGCCATTAAAAAAGAGGTAATACAGATGAATTTTTCCACATCAACATTACCGTTTATTGGTTCGGTGTGGCTTTTGGTTTCTTTCCGGATTTTCATATTCCGGTCTGTATTGATTTCTTTGCTGATGTTTGGGTTATTTCTTTTCTTTTATTTATTTCTAGCCGTATTCCGCAAGGCCACAGATTCTGCTCATTTATTCCTCAAACTCAATGATAAAACTTTTGCTCTGTTCCAGGGGAGGGCTTTTATATGAGCGACAAGTACGTGATGGAATCCCTCCTTCGCCCGGCGGTTGAACTGTATTCCGCTGCGGCGGCGGGTAGCGCAACCTTTATTTGCCTTACGGCCCCCTGGGCTGTCGCGCTCGCACCATCGGTCAGTTGGGTGACCGCCGCGGGGTTTGGTGTACTGGCGCTGAAGCGTACATCTGAGGGGATGAAAATACTCCGTTACCGCCAAAACATTCGCCGTTTGCCCCGATATGTACTGACCAGCGAGCAGATCCCCGTCAGCCAGCGGCACTTGTTCCTTGGCAAGGGCTTCCAGTGGTCTCCCCGCCATACGCAGCGTCTTCTGGAAGCGAGGCGTCCGGAGTGTGAGGTCTACGTACAACCTTCTGTTATTTATCGCCTGGCACGCGATCTGGAAAAAAAGATGGAGTACAGCTTGCCGTGGTTGTGCAGGCTGACACGAACTGATTCGGCGCTCAACCCGTTTCGCCCGTTGCCTCCTGTAGGAGGAAGCCCCATTTACCATGGTGTGGAACTGGATGAAACTACGGTCACCTATGATCTCGGAGAACGTGTAGGGCATACACTGGTTATCGGCACCACACGAGTCGGTAAAACCCGGCTTGCTGAGTTACTTATCACACAGGATATTCGCCGTAAAAACGCTGCAGGCGAGCATGAAGTTGTCATCGTGTTTGACCCGAAAGGAGATGCCGATCTGTTGAGGCGAATGTATGCCGAGGCACACCGTGCTGGTCGTCAGGATAACTTCTGGGTGTTCCACCTCGGATGGCCAGATATAAGCGCTCGCTACAATGCCGTTGGACGGTTCAGCCGTATCTCGGAAGTAGCATCACGTGTTGCAGGACAGCTCTCCGGAGAGGGCAATTCTGCTGCATTTCGGGAATTTGCCTGGCGATTTGTCAATATTATTACCCGCGCGCTGGTCGCACTTGGCCAGCGTCCTGATTACGGTCTCATACTGCGTTACGTGACAAACATAGGTGAACTGTACGAAACCTATGTTGAGAATATGCTGAGTGAAAAGGCACCACAGTTGCTGAGTACAGTCGAAGCGCTGTTAGGTAGCGGTATAAGCGAGAAGGATCTGCCGCGTCACATGCAGGGCAGGCCTAATGGCATGAATATCTGGGCTATTGAGCAGGTACTGGCCAGCGAAGAAGGAAAAAAACTGTGGGACCCGGTGCTGGATGGGCTACGTAGCGCTGTGCAATATGATCGAACGTATTTCGACAAAATTGTTGCGTCACTGCTGCCGCTGCTTGAAAAGCTTACAACTGGTAAAACGGCCGCATTGCTGGCACCTGACTATACGGACCTGAACGATCCGAGACCGATCCTGGACTGGCATAACATTATAAAATCGCGCGGCGTGGTTTATATCGGCCTCGATGCACTATCCGACCCTGTTGTCGCAGCAGCAGTCGGCAACAGCATGTTCGCTGATCTCGTTTCCGAAGGTGGACACATCTATAAATTCGGTCTCGGTGATGAGGATGGCAGAAAAAGTTCGAAAGTGGCGATAAATCTTCACTGTGACGAGTTTAACGAGTTAATGGGTGATGAGTTTATTCCTCTCATCAACAAAGGGGGTGGTGCGGGCTTCCAGGTGACTGCATATACGCAGACTCTTTCGGACATCGAGGCCCGTATAGGCAGCAGTGCTAAAGCGAATCAGGTAGTGGGGAACTTCAACTCATTGATAATGCTCCGTGTGCGTGAAAAAAACACTGCCATGCTCCTGACCGACCAATTACCGGAAGTTGACGTCTACCAGAAAACCCTTACATCGGGTGTCACTGACGTATCCCGGCCGGGAGAGGGTACTGATTTTAACAGTAACGTTCAGGACCAGGTCAGTCTGGTTAAAGTCCCGATGCTCAACCCTTCAGACGTTATCAACCTGCCGAAAGGGCAGGCATTTGCCCTGCTTGAAGGAGGGCGCCTGTGGAAAATCAGGATGCCGTTGCCGGCTGATAACGACGATCCTTACATGCCCGCGAGCCTGAAGCAGCTGGCTGACAACATGGAGCAGAATTACCGAACTGGAGAATCCTGGTGGACAGGCGGTGATGCGGCATATTCGGGGGGGCAAAATGTCTCAGCATGACAGAGATACTGCCAATCGCAGTTCGCCATCCCGACAGAAACAATCCGGACCATTCGGCATGTTGCTCTGGGATTTGCCTGTCAGTTTAATTGGCATTCTGCTGGGGTCGCTTCTGGTTAGCCTGCTGATCGAATATGCCTGCATTGCCTTACTCTGGCCTGACGAAGGTGCTTCACACAGCTACCGGGTGATGGTTGCAGAAAGCCACTGGTTGTCGGAAGGGTACACGCGGAGTTTACTGATGGCAGCGCCGGTTGAGACGATTTCGCGGTGGGTACATACCGCCTGGAACTGGTTGTTTGTCGATAGCGGATTCAGCCATTGGCTTCAATCATTCAGGGAAACTGGTCAGAAGGGGACTGGAGTTATCCCAACGATTAACCGGTTCGGTGACTCACTAATCGGCTGGCTTGGGGAGTACCTGCAAGCTACGCTCTGGGTAACTCTGATTTTCTTCATCAGGGTGATGATCCTTTTCCTGAGTCTGCCTCTGTTCGGCCTGGTGATTATCACCGGCATAGTTGAAGGGCTGGTCCGTCGAGATTTGCGTCGTTATGGAGCTGGATATGAATCGAGCTTTGTCTACCATCACGCCAAACGTTTTATTAAACCCGCACTTTACGGCCCCTGCATGTTGTATCTGGCCTGGCCGACTGCTGTCTGGCCAAATCTCCTGTTGCTGCCATCAGCATTATTACTTGGCGGTGTTCTGGCCATCGTCACGGCGTCCTTTAAAAAATACCTATAGCCCAGGAAGTAGCTGTTTCGGGAATTCCCCGGAGCCCGCTTGATGTCGCGGGCTTTTTTTTTGAAGGTTCATCTGTATTAACTGGCTCACTTTGTGGCATTTAATTTTCTGACCTTCATAAATATTTTCCTGCTGCCAGCATGTCCTGTTTGCGTCAATCTCCCGACGACAAGTTATTAGGGAGAGTCGCAAATGCGTCACACCACAATCATCCTGGCAATGTTATTGCCCGTTCTGCCGGTGCTGACCTGCCAGGCGTCAGAAAAAGATGAGCTGGCACTCGTGATGCGCCAGCTGGATCAGGTTCAGGCTGGCCTTGATCGCGCCCGCGTCGTAGCCAATCAGAATCAGGACGCTCGCTTTTATTTCGACTATCAGCAGGCAACCCGTGACATCTCAACGATGAGGCAGGGCATATCCACTTATCTCGAGCCGTCGCGCGCGCAGCCAACAGCACCCTCCACTTTAGTCACCGGGCAGTACCGTGCTGAGGAGCCCTCATGGCGATGAATGGCTCTCAGCTAAATGGATGGAGTGCGGGCACCGGAAGCAGCCTCACGCCCGGGCAACTGAACCTCTTGATCCTCGGTACGCTCGCCATCGTCGTTCTCCTTTTCAGCGCATGGGCACTGGTGCAGGCCTACCGTGGCCTGGTCAGTAAATCAGTGACGTTCAGGCAGTTCAATGAGCTGCTAATTCGACTGATTGTGCTTTATCTGCTGACCCTGTTTCTGTTTTTCCACTGAAAGGATGACTCAATGAAATTCACTTTCTTCAGGCATTTTCGTTCTGCCTATTCCCGTGCGGGATATTTGTTGCTTACCGGTCTCTTAACTGCAAGTCAGGCTATGGCAGACTTGCCAGCTGTTGAACAGCCAACATCTGGAGGCGGTGGCGGAACCTACAACACCGTTATGGGCTACATCAAAATGGGGGCACTTGCGATAGGGCTTCTCGTATGTGTCGGTGCTTTTTTTGCCGTAGCGCATGCCGTGATTACCGCATTTCACGATATCCGTCGTGGTAAGGGGGAATGGACTCAGTTCCTGGTCTATCTGGTTGTCGGCATCATCCTCATCCTTTTGGTTATTTACCTCGCAACTAAAGCTTCAGATATCCTGTAAGGAGCCCATATGGCCGTCATTGATTTCCTCCCTGACAGACTGAACAACCCCCCCGTGGTCTGGAAAGGGTTCACATCCGGGGAGTTTGTGCTGGCGGCCGTCATCGGTGTTATTGCCGGTATCCCTCTGGCAATACCGTTAGCTCTGGTTCCTTTTGTCGGATGGCTGGCTTTTCCGACGTGCATGCTGCTGATGCCTCTGTTGGTCATTTTTTTTGGCGGCAACTGGATTGCCAGCTACAAGCGCGGTAAGCCAGAAAATTATATCTGGCAACGTCTGGAGGAATTGCGCTGCCGTGCACGTATGTCCCGAACCATGATTCTGGATAGTAGGGCGTGGGAACTTAAACGAACGAAACCTGTTCCGTTGATGCGCGGAGGGAAAGTATGAGTCGTTTTCGTAACGGTATAACCGCCCGCGATAATCATATTATTTCGCTACGTATCGCTTGTGTTTTGCTGGCTTTGGGACTGTTCGTCACCAGTCTGGGATGGATGCGAGCACCCTCGGAGCTGACAATTCACAACCCACCTGACCTGCGTTCCGGCAGTACCCGAAAATGGTGGGAGGTCCCGCCATCTACGGTTTACAGTTTTGCTTTTTACATTTTTCAGCAACTGAATTCCTGGCCGAAAAATGGGGAAGCTGACTACACAGCCAAAATTGCCCAAATGAGCCCGTATTTGACGCCGTCCTGTCAGGATTTTCTCAATAAGGACGCCGAGATGCGCAAGAATAATGACGAGCTGCGCGATCGTGTACGCGTGGTATACGAAATCCCCCGTCGTGGTTACAGTAACCGCAGCGTGACCATCATTGATGAAGATCATTGGGTGGTACGGCTGGACCTGGTAGCTGACGAATATTTCCATACCGAACCCGTTAAGCGTGCCCTGGCGCGTTATCCAATGAAAGTGGTTCGCTGGGAAGGTGACCCAGAGCGAAATCCGTTTGGACTGGCACTGGATTGCTATGACAGCGCGCCACAAAGACTTGAGGCGATCTCCTTGCCTGAGCCAGAACAAAAGTCGGGAGCATTCAATTGAAAAAATTCTCAGTGATCCTGCTGACCCTGGTACTGGTCTCAGCCGGAGCTCGTGCTGTTGAGCTTATGAAATGGGAACGGATACCTTTGCAGATTCCCCTGACTGTAGGGCAGGAGCGAATCGTTTTTGTAAACAAAAACGTGCGAGTGGGGTTTCCGCCCACACTCAACGACAAGCTGCGTATTCAAAGCTCCGGAGGTGTAGTTTATCTCGATGCGAAAGAAGCCTTTCCGGTGACGAGACTGGAACTTCAGAACAAGGAAAACGGGGAAATACTTCTACTTGATGTTTCTGCTGCCCCCGGTAAAACCACGTGGGAACCTGTCAAAATTGTCTACGACGGAGAAGTGGCTACCGCTTCGGCGACCGATAAACAGACGGTCAGCAGTGATGGGGACAGTGCCGGCCGTCAGTCGTCGGCAGAGGCAAATGCAGAAAGCCGGAGGCCCGCAAAACTCAATGCGCCGCTGCCCGTTGTCCTGACTCGTTATGCCGCACAGAACATGTATGGACCGTTGAGAACGGTAGAGCCCGTACCGGGAGTAAGTCAGGTTTCACTGAAGCTTCCTCCCCGGATCACCACACTTATGCCCTCTGAGTCCGTCAGCGTCACGCCGATGGCTGCCTGGAGTCTGCAGGGCAGCAGTGTAATTGCGCTGCAGGTGCGTAACCGATCAGCAGTAAAGGTCATCCTCGATCCTCGTTCGCTGCAAGGTCAGTTTACTACTGCGACTTTCCAGCACCGTTGGCTGGGGCGTGCCGGTACACCGGAAGACACGACAGTTCTATATCTGGTTACTACAGGACGTCCCGAAAGTGCCTTTATTGCTGAACAGCGTTTACCCGAATCTGAAGGAAAGGAGAGTAAGCGGAGTAACCGAGGAGCACATAAATGAAAAAGCCTGCTTCAAACCTGCTTGTGAAAATTGCTGTTCCCGTCGTAGTGGTGGGCGCCATCATGATTGGGGTTAAATCCTGTACAGATAAAAACGATAAAAATGAAGCAGGCCAGAAAACCTCTAATGTCGCCCTGAAGGACCTTACACCAGAAGATCTCAAAGCGCTGGGTGTGGAAGGTGACACCGCGCAGGATACTTTGCGTACCCTGGTTGGTAGTTACCGTAAGGTTCAGGGGCGCCTTGACAGCCTTGAAAGCGATAATAAAACGCTTGCTGATGAAAATAAGGAGCTGAAAAAAAATAGCACCAATGTTGATCAGCAAATCAGCCAGGCTGTGGGGCAAGTTCGTTCCGAAGAGGCTCAAAAACGTGCACAACTGAGTTCTCAGGTTACTGATCTGAGTTCGCAGGTGAACCAACTTCTTGACCAACTCAAAAATGGCTCCTCCGGCTTAACGGCAGGAAATAAAGGTAACGTTGCAGGCAGCGATATTCCAGTGGGACTGGGTTATGACAATGGACTGACCGGAGGCACGGGAAATCTATCTCAAACAGATGGCAACGGGTTGCAATGGGTTGAGCCGAAAGATGGTATTGCCACGGATGCGAATGGTCGACCTGTCTCAGATAAAAACAGTAATAACGCGACTGGTTTTTCTTTTGCCACCTCCTTTGGCGCTGCAGGTGATGCAGCCAGGCAGGCAACGTCAGCAGTAAGTACAACGGTCCAGAACAACATTCCCGGATCTGAAAAAAATGCTGCCCCTGTTTATACCCTTCCGGAAAACTCCACGCTTGTGGGTAGTCGGGCCATGACCGCGCTGTTGGGACGTATTCCCATTGATGGCAAGGTGACTGACCCTTACCCGTTCAAAGTGATGATCGGAAAAGACAACCTGACGGCAAATGGCATTGAATTGCCTGATGTACAGGGGGCGATCGTTTCGGGAACCGCTACGGGGGACTGGACGCTTTCCTGCGTACGCGGCGCCATAACAAGCATCACTTTTGTTTTTACTGATGGCACCGTTCGTACGCTTCCTTCACCTGAGGGGCAAGGCAGTAATGGTGGTAATCAGAACAGCCAGGGTGGGAATAACAGCAGTATTGGCTGGTTATCAGATGACAATGGCATTCCATGCATTTCAGGTACCCGAAAATCAAACGCTTCTACTTATCTGCCAACCATTGCCGCACTTGCAGCTGCCAGCGCAGCTGGGGACGCCGTGGCTGAAAACCAGAATACCAGCCAGACCAATGGCTATGGTGGTGTGACGTCTACGCTGACGGGGGATGCCGGTCAGGCCGTGTTGGGTAAGGCGTTATCCGGCGGTATGCGTGAGACCGTTGACTGGGTTAAAGCGCGATATGGTCAGACTTTTGACGCGATCTATGTACCGCCTGGACAGAAAGTGGCTTTACATATCACTCGTCAGTTGGCGATTGATTATGAAGAAAAAGGCCGCAAGGTGAAATATGACGATTTCAGCCTCGCTGGTAGCAGCACGGGCATGGACTGATGGGGATAAAGATGCAGAACAATAAAAACCTCGAGTATCGGGTGGACTATACGCCACTGGGTGGCCGTCTCTTTGCCGGTTTTGTCAGGTGTGATAATGGCAAATGGGAAGGTAGCAGGCATGAAGTCACCGAACAGGCCCTGCTCGCTGTCGGAAAGAAGCTTCTGAGCGAGGGAAATGGAATGCAGATGCAGCTGCCTGATGGACGAGTGATTCGTCTGTCAGCTGTCATCAGTGATTCGGATGAAGCGGAGGTGCATGTTGCTCAGTTTTAATCATCTGGCCACCGTTATGTTGGTCGTTGTATCGCTTGCCCTCTCGGGTTGCAGTACGTCAAAAGAGGAAATGTTGCCGCCTGGCGACAGCACCATGCTTGAATTATGGAACGATGGTGCATCGTCAACTCATGCTACCAACGAGAGCAGAACAACACTTCGCCGGCCAGTTACAGACAGCGAACGTGAGATCAGTCAGCAGGTCAGTAACAGCTACAGCCGCACCCAGGAAAATGAAATTCAGCAGACGTTTCCGCGTCTGCCAAATCCTGACATGGTCATGTATGTTTTTCCGCATCTGGCTGGCGGGAACACGCCGGTTCCAGGCTACAGCACCGTCTTTCCTTTCTACAGCCAGGTACAGTATGCGTTGCCTGGTGAGCGAACGGAGGATCTCTGATGGCTTTCCCTTTATTTAGCCGACGTCGAGCGTCTCAGGATGCTCATCAGTACGGTAACGGTCCGTTTTCCGTCAGTGGGTATGAACCGCTTACCCGGGAAGGGCAACTGACTCATTCAGATGAAGCGCGTCTGTATTCCACGGCACCTTCCATTATCGATCATGTTCCCTGGGGTGAGTATTTGCCAGAGCATGAATGTATTCTGCTTGACGATGGCGTATCCGTTGGGGCCGTGTATGAGATTATCCCTGTGGGCACTGAAGGGCGCCCGGAAACACGTCTGGACGAGATCTGCAATATCGCTGAGAACGCCCTACAGGACAGTCTCCCTGAACTGGATGATCACCAATGGGTGGTACAGTTTTTCTGCCAGGATGACTCTGATCTCTCTACTTATATGGATACTATCAGAGGCTATGTCAGGCCAAGAGCTCAGGGAACTGCATTCACGAAAGCCTGGCTGGCTGAACAGGAGCGCCACCTAGAAAATGTGGCGGTGGAACAGGGGCTTTTTGTAGACGAGGCTGTCACAGGGGCCGCCTGGAGAGGGCAAATTCGCAGAACGCGCATGGTGGTTTACCGTTGGGTTGAGACACCTTATCGTGACCCCATGCCACCGGAGGTGCTGCTGAAACAGGTCTGCGATCGCCTGACTGCAGCACTGAGCGGTGCCGGTATCCGGTGCGAAAAGCAGAACGGCGAGCAAATCCATAGTTGGCTGTTGCGCTGGTTCAACCCGGCGCCGGCGTGGGTCGATAAGAAAACATTGTATCGTTGCGCAAAACACTCCGATCATGCACCGGGCGATTTGCCTCTTCTGAATGATTTCAGCGAAAGCCTCTGGTTTACCCGCCCGCGAAGTGATGCCGAAAGCGGTGTGTGGTGGTTTGATGATGTGGCACATAAAGCTGTTCCGGTTGCCCGCCTGCGTACTGCACCTTCTACCGGTCATCTGACGGGGGAGGTAAAACGTGGTGATAATGTGAATGCCATTATGGATCTGCTTCCGGAAGGGACAGTTCTGGCCATGACCCTGGTGGTTCAGCCTCAGGACAAGCTTGAAGAAAGTTTTGCGAGCCTTAGCCGCAATTCAATGGGGGAGAATGTTGATTCCCTGCGTGCTCGCGAAGACGCTGCTACAGCGCGTAATTTCCTGGGAAACAAACACAAGCTTTACCGTGCGGCCATCACACTGCTTATCAAGGCTCAGGACAAGGAAACACTCGATAAACGGTATCTTGATCTCAGCAGTA
Source organism: Citrobacter telavivensis (assembly GCA_009363175.1). Classification (NCBI taxonomy): domain Bacteria; kingdom Pseudomonadati; phylum Pseudomonadota; class Gammaproteobacteria; order Enterobacterales; family Enterobacteriaceae; genus Citrobacter; species Citrobacter telavivensis. The sequence continues at coordinate 5,048,015 of CP045205.1, read as the reverse complement.
AATTACTGAACTGTGGGATGGAACCGATAAATCCAGAACACGATATTGGTCCTCTCAGCAGTTATATGCGTGCGTTACCTATGTGCTTTAACCCTCAAATGGATAAACACAACTGGTACACGCGCCTTATGTTTGTACAGCATTTTGCATGTCTCGCCCCTATTTATGGTCGCGACACCGGTACTGGTCACCCGGGGCTTACGTTCTGGAATCGTGGTGGTGGCCCCCTGTCCGTAGATCCACTTAATAAAAATGACCGTACCCAGAATGCGCACCTGCTGCTTTTCGGGCCGACAGGTGCCGGTAAATCTGCCACTGCGCTCGATAAACTGGCTCAGATGGTGGCAATCTACCGCCCCCGTATATTTTTGCTGGAAGCGGGTAACAGCTTCGGTCTGTTTGGAGATTACTGTAATTCGCTGGGGCTCTCAGTGCACCGTGTCAGTATCAAGCCTGGTAAGGTTATTTCACTTGCTCCGTTTGGCGATTCACATCTGCTCATGCAGGCGAAACCTGAGACGTTAGTGACAAGCGAAGAGGCCCTCCCTGACATTGATGAAGATGATGAGGACAAGGACGAAGAACGTGACATTCTGGGTGAAATGGAGATTGCAGCGCGGTTGATGATCACCGGTGGTGAAGCAGCAGAAGAGGAGCGAATGACACGCGCCGACCGCGGTATGATTCGTGAGGCGATACTCATTGCGGCTCGTAAAGCGTTTGACGAAAACCGCCAGATGCTACCGGAAGATTTAATGTTCTCGCTTGAGAACATTGCCCGCGATGTCAGCATGGGAGAAGACGGCCGCGAGAAACGCACGCCAGCGCGACGTGCGCGAGCTGAAGAGATGGCAGAAGCATTACGCATGTTTACCGAAGGTTTTGAAGGGGAGTTGTTTAACCGTCCGGGCGCGCAATGGCCAGAGGCAGACGTGACTATTGTTGATTTAGGTACGCTGGCGCGTGAAGGCTATGAAGCTCAGATGGCCGTTGCTGTCATCTCGCTGCTTAATACGATTAACAACATCGCAGAAAGGGAACAGTTCAGCGATCGGGATATCATTGTGCCAATCGACGAAGCGCATATTGTAACTGCTAACCCGCTGTTGGGCCCGTATGCAACCAAAATTGTCAAAATGTGGCGTAAGCTCGGATCATGGCTGTGGTTGTTCACACAGAACCTGGAGGATTTCCCTGACACTGCGAAAAAAATGCTCAATATGGCGGAGTGGTGGATCTGCCTCGTTATGCCACCTGATGAAGTTGAACAAATAGCGCGATTTAAGACGCTCACAGAAGAGCAGAAGGCGATGCTGTTGTCCGCGACAAAACTTCCGAGAAAATACACAGAGGGAGTTATTTTGTCCCGTAAGGTACAGGCGTTGTTTCGTGCGGTCCCCCCCAGTTTGTACCTGGCGCTGGGAATGACTGAAAAAGAGGAAAAAGCCGAAAGACGGGCCATTATGAATGAATTAAATTGCTCGGAGCTTGAGGCCGCATTTCACGTTGCGCGCCGCCTCGATGAGAAACGTGGCATTGGTACTATTCAGGGGACAATATGAAAAAACTGATTATGGCGACGCCGATCGTTGTACCGGACAAGGCATTTATTGCCTCTGTTATTTTTACCGTTCCGCCACAGGGTTCTGCCTCAGTCGGTGTGGCTGACAGTGAGTCGATTAAGCATCTGCAAGGGGAGATCGTTAAGAGACTGGAGCAGCCTGTATTGCTGTCGGTCTATCCTCACCGGGTTGGCCGGCGCAGCTGCGTTGCAGTCCACCTCAGCGACGTGCATGAGAAAACCCTGGATATCCTGATAACTGTTACCGGCAATACACTCTGGCCAGCAGAACAGGAGTACCGGTCGGGTATCCGATGGAATATCTGTGTACCCGATGCAACCGATATGCTCTGGGTTCTTAAGGAAATCGACAGGGTGACCTGTGACACCGGATGTGACTTATAACCCTCCGACCTTGCCAGACAGCGGTGTGTTTTCCGCTGTCTGGTAAGGGGGGAGGCTGCGGGTGCGGGCGGCAAAGAGCCCGCGTGTATTAAAGTTCCTGCATTTAAAAAATGACATTTCCAGCGATCTGAGATTTATGCTGACGTACAGATAATGAATTACCAGGGCAAGATTAATTATCATTTTTCACGTCAGAATTAATTACTGACCCCTCCTTAAAGAGAACGCACCCTGAATAGGTTTTTCACACTCAGGGAGTGTTTTTCATGAAAATGCCATTTTGCTGCCTGGCAGCACTGTTCCTTTCCGTCGGTGCCAGTGCCGGCACAGTGATATATACCGACTCCTCTCATACCATAGCAGCAAATCCTGGTCCGGATGTCTCCGTTGTTGAGCTCGATGCGCCCGAACGTGTACAGGCGGACATTTTCGGTCAGTTATCTGCCGATCCCGTTCTTGCAGAACAACGTGCCCGGGCAGTGATCTCTTCCCCGAATTTCCGGCAGCAGCAACAACAACTGGCGGAAGCTTATGCGGGTGTCACTCATGCCTGGTCCCTCGGCCTGGAAAAATACCCGGCTGTGGTTTTTGATGACGTCTTTGTTGTCTACGGTACGACTGATGTCAACGAGGCAACCCGTCAGCTCGCTGCCTGGAAGGAGAAGAACCGATGAAATCTTTCTCCTTCCGCCCACGTCGACTGGCGATCGCCACATTGCTGGTTTGTTCCGGCACCATGGCCAGCGTCAATACAGCGAATCTTCTGGCCAGCGCGGCAAGTACAGACTGTATCAGCTGGCGTGTCAGTGGTATCTGCTACTGGTTATTGTGTACCCCATTTGGTTGCACGGTGAAAACCTCGGTGAAAGTGACACATTTCATTCCGGAGGCTGTGGTATCGGCTTACCTCAACCCCGGAGATAACCCCTGGACTGAAATGTCCACAGTTAGTAACGCCGCCAGCGGTGCTGAAGGTTCTCTGCTGGAAAGTGTGACGGGTGTGAGTACGGGGGGCGGTCGTCAGGAGATGAAAGCTCCCGGGGAACGTAAGCAGAACCTGCATTTCTATTACGGCGACGCCTATGGCCATCCAGCAACAAAAGTCATTGGCGGTATGGTGCCGGGCTATTCATGCGACAGTGCTGCCACTCCTTTCATGCCCTATTTCAACAGCTCACTGGATGCTCTGGTCTGGCGAACGGGTGTCCCGGAGACCCTTTATCCCGAAGCACTCATCCCCGGGCAACGAGAAATCGGGGAAACCACATCCGGCAATATGTGGGGGAACGTTTATCCACGTAGCGGGTTTGTCACCCAGACAGACAGTTACAAATCAGCAGCGGTTGTAGTTCAGCGTGTCGCTGACGTCATTACCCGCTCCGGCCAGCTCCACGTCTACAACCCCCTTACGGGACAGAAGTCCCCGGGTTACTGGCCACCCGAGCCGGTAAAAGAAAATACCGGCACCAAAAACCACAAATGGCAGCGACTTTCGCCTCAGTTGTCCCAGACCTGTGCAGTGTTTCCCGACACCAATGGCCAGATTGCCCAGGACGGTAACTATGCCTGGGCATTGTGGCAACCGTACAGCTGCTGCAAACGTCGCGGCCAGACGTTCCTTTCCAGCACCGATTTCTCATAAAGGTTCAGAACATGAAAAAAGCAGGACTTTTACTGATTTTTGCCTCGCTGCCGGCAATGGCAACTGATATCTCTTTGTCTTCATCGGGGGCGTCAGTTAGCGGTAACGCTATCAGCGATGGGCTCTTTTATTCTATTGGTGGCAGTTCGGTTATTTCACCCCCGCCCAGTCGTAACAATATGTCCAGGATAGGCATTAATGGTGGCCTTAGCAGTGATCTGATGTGTGGCAATTTCGACATCAAAACAACCGTTGGCAACCAGCTGAATGGTATTACCAGCGGGTTTAAGGATCTGATGGGGAATGTGATTCAGGGGGCGACTGGTGCTGTCATGAGTATGCCGGCAATGGCTATTCAGCGCGCAAACCCCGGGCTGTATGAAATGCTCACCAATGGCGTTCTGCAGGCCGGTTTGAGCTTTGATAAAGCGATGTTGAACTGTCAGAGCATGTCGAAGAAACTGGCTGATTATACCATTGGCAATAAATGGCAGCAGGTAGCTGTCTCTGAAGAGTACAAAGATATTGTGGCCACAAGTGGCGGCGATGCGGTTTCCAGCGACCAGAAACTGCAAAAAGCAACTGGAGAGGAAGGCGTGACGTGGGTTGGTGGGCAGAAAAGAGGCGGCAAGGGGCAGCCCGCAATTCAGCCCACTCGGGATCTGGCCAAAGCTGGTTATAACATGATGAATAATTTGCCAGTGACCAGTAACAGCAGCGTCGGCTCCTCGAGCTGCAATGGTACCGCATGCCAACGTTATAAATCTTCTGAAGAGGCCGCTGCGGCCGTTGTTAAAGTGCTTGGTGATCGCTCCATCAGGACTTGCCGGGAAACCAGTGAATGTACCAGTGGTGGAACCGATAACCAGCCGGGCAGTGCTGTCGCTGGTACTGGCTTTTCTCCCATCCTTGAGGATGCCACGAAAGAGAATCTGGAGCAGCTTAGTAAGCTGGTTAGTGGTGAGCTGCAGCCCACCACTGATAACCTTTCCGCACTGAAAACCGGCAGTCTGGTTGTCACCCGCGGGGTAATTCAGGCATTACGTGACGATCCGGACAAAGCGGCCCTGGTTCAGCGGCTTGCCGGCGAACTGGCGATGTCCGATACCGTTGAAACCGCGCTAACAATGCGCAGGATGCTCACCACTGGTGAATCCGAACCTAATGCTGCAGAGCAGCCGGAAGCCATTGCTGAGGGTGATCGCCGCATCGATGCCCTCGATCGCGAGCTGACGGCGCTGCGTAATGAGATGGAGTTACGCAAATCTATAAGCAATAACAGCCTGCTGACGGCACTGGAGCGGCAGGGGACAAGGAATCAGGATAACCGTCTGCAGCAGAAAGCCGGTAACGAGGACCAGGGCTTCAGCCAGATGGGCCAGTCTCAGTCTTCCGGAGCAAACTGATATGAGACTTTACCCGTTCAGCGGCCATATTGGCCGCATTCTCCTTATGGTGCTGCTCATTCTGTTGATGACGGCCAGCATGTTTGCTATCGCAGCGGTATTTATGGCTTACGACCCTGATGGCCACATCACACGGCGCTGGTTGCATGACAGCCGATGGGGACTGTTTGCCTGGCGACTGGTTCTTTATGGCTGCCCTATTACCGCCTGGATATTGAAGGTACGCCCACAGGCATTAATCCGCTGGCCGGATGGGCGTCCGCGTCTTGTGCGTATGGAACTGATGGGGGTGTTGTTCCTGGTAGCCACGGAATATGTGGCCTGGACAAGCGCTGTGTAAGGAGAGGACGATGACCGCAAACAGTTTTCTGGAATATTTTCTCGTTCTCTTTGGCTGGGTAATGAACAATGCCATGTGGAGCATTCTCAGCAGTACAGGCCTTTTTGCATTGCCACTGGTGGTCAGGGTTCTTGGCGTCTGGCTGAAAGTGAGGGAGGAGGGGGCTGACGAGGGGAACAAAGGGCTTCTTGCCCTTCCGCGAATCGAACATGCACTGTATGTGTCTTATCTTGTGATGCTCTTTTGCTGTATTCCGCTGTTGCCGGTTGATATCAGCACAATCAAGTTCGACAGCTCGCGCGCTAAACAGTGCGGCGTCAGTGTGCCGACGCCACAGAATTCTGGCTACAAGGGACTCGTTAACGATTTTGACGGTCGTACGGCCGAGGTTCCAGTTTGGTGGTATCTCCTGCATATGATGTCGAAGGGCACAACGCAGGCAATGATTGCGTCAATCCCATGCGGTACGAATTTGCGACAGATGCGTTTTGACGTTCAGAACACGAAACTGCGTGATCCTGTGTTGTTGCAGGAGGTCCAGGAATTTGCAGATCAATGTTACTCGAGAGCATATTTCAGACTGAAAAACAGCAACAGCCAGCTCAGTGATGCCACCATCAACTCCGTGGGCTGGATAGGTAGCAGCTACTTCCTGAATACTTCCGGATATTATGACTACTACACGGCTATGACGCCACGTAGCCAGTGGCCTTACAACAGCAGCCGGGACAGTGGCTATCCGGATACTGGTGCAGGTGGATATCCAACATGTAAGACGTGGTGGTCCGATGGTACTTCCGGGCTTCGCAAACGAGTTCTGGCCAGTTTTAGTGATAACACACGTAAGGAGATGCAGCGTCAGTTCCCCGGAAAGCAGTGGGAAGAAATTGCGTTACGCTGGCTTGTCAGCCCACGCAACGCAGATCTCTCCGGCGCCGGTACCACTTATGCTGTTGGCAGTAGCGACACAACCACCGGAGTAGTTGGTAATCTTACACGCCTTACCTCGTCTATTGGTCTTGGACTGAAACAGGCCGAGGCGTTACCTGGTTTTGATGCAATGAAGCAGGCACTGCCGATGATCCAGGCATTATTGCTGATGATGATAATCACGGTCATTCCTGCGTTAATGATGTTCAGCGCCTACGATCCGAAAACCATTTTTACCATCTCCTTCGCGTTATTCGCTCTTCAGTTCATTACGTTCTGGTGGGAACTGGCAGGTTGGCTTGATGACAGATTGATCACCATCCTCTATGACAATATGGCTGAGCAGGGGATTGCAAACAGCTCGGTGCCTTTCGCGGCTTTCTTTAGCTCAACGGCTGATGGATGGATTATGAACCTGGTACTGGGGATGATGTACCTGGTCTTTCCGATGTTCTGGGTTGGTATGCTGAGTTGGGCTGGAGTTCGAATTGGTAATATGGCTAACAACTTTAGTGATGCTTCTAAAATGCCTACGGATGCTGGCTCGGAAGCAGGTAAAAAAGCTCAAGGGGTGGCGATTGATGCAGCTTCAGGCGGGATTAAATCAGGATTAAGCAAAGGATAACTGATGGCTATATGAAGCGGTGGTTATGCCATCGCTTCATAAGATTAAAAATTGTTAGAACCACCGTTAATACCTTTTTTCTCCCAGCTGTAACGGATAGGAGATTTATATTGGTCCTGTTTGTCTTTTGTGACGTCCGCTTTAGAGGTAGAGGCGAGCACAGATGAAATCACACAACCAATTTCTTGTGTTGCACTCGAAAGTTTTACCGGCTCAGGTTTTTTCCGCTTCAGCTTGGATTCATCACAAACGATATTGCGACGTTTTGTGGTGAAACGCGCAAAGGTGCTGCTCAGGTCATCTTTATTGAAACCGTCCTCGCTCATGGTAATGACTCCTCATTTTGTCTAATAAATAAGCTACTAAAAATCCCCTATACACGCAAATTATTAAGCACTATAGGGGAGGGCACCGGCTCACAGGCGCGTTCCTTGGCGGCGAGCTACAGTGCGCGGCGGAAGGCCTTAGGCCTTCACACGGGCCTGTATTTCCACTTTCATTTCTTCGCCTTCCCGTCGTGGCGTGCCAGGGCCAGCAGCTCTGCCTGCAGCGCACGGCCATCCTCCCGGGTTTCCTTCAGCTCCGCTTTGGTGTCCTGCAGCTGCGCCGCCAGGTGTTCGCCGGTGGCGGTCAGACGGGCTACCTGCTCGCGCAGCGGCAGCGCCTCCGCGCGCAGCCCGCGTACCTCATCGAGCAACCGGTCACGTTCGGTCACCACCTCCCGAAGCACCGCCAGTTCACTTTCCAGTGCGGTCACTTTCGCCAGCGCCTCGTCGCGCTCCTGGTCGGCCCGGGCGATATCGGTGTCGGCCTGTTCCCGGGCCGCCAGTGTCCCGGCTTCTGCCTGTTTCACCGCGGCCTGCCACAACAGGGCCAACTGGCCGGTGAGCAGCTGCGCCAGCTCTGGCGGCAGAGCCGGCGTCTGTTCGCTGGCCAGTGCGCGCTGGCGTGCCCGAAATTCCCGCATCACCGGGGAAATGTGGGACAGGGAGCCGCCACCGAGGTGCTGGCGGACCTGTTCGTTGGTCGGGTTCGGGTTGCCGGCGGCAATGAGTGCGGCGGCGGCGTCCTCGATCCGACGGACGGTGTCAGCAGGCAGGTTAGTCATGAAATACTCCGTTAAGAAGGTATGCATACATTTTAACCTGACTGTAGTTTGTACACAATACAAATAATACATACAATACAAGACCAACGTGCACCATCTCTACTTTCGTGGTCAGATCCGAAAACTCACTTAATAGGAAATGCTGTACCTGAGCCGTCAGGCTGGCCGGATGATATAGTGGATTTTCGAACCGGAACGGGAGGGTTAAATGGGAAATTATTCAGATTTTGAAACCGATTTTGTTCAGCGAACACTGGCGCTTATCGATCAATATAACGAAATGATTGAGGTGCTGGGCAAACCATTCAGGGAGCAGTACAACTACACGTTGACCCTGAATTGCCTTCTGGGTCTTATCGTGTTACCGAAAGAGAGGGCGCTCTCTTTCCTGCCTGCCGACCGTTTAACGCGGCAACTTAAAGCAGAAATGGGATTACGTGAGTCACAGCTGCCCGGACCGGAAATGAACCTGCGGGAGTTGATCCATAAGATGCGGAATTCAGTTGCTCATTTCTGTGTCCAGGTAGAGTCAGCCAGCGATGCACACCTTGTAGACTGGATTGTTTTCAGGGAATCCCAGGGAGATGGAGAAGTCTACGCCAGCTTCAGCGCTCCGGAGCTTTTACCCTTTCTGAAATATTATGCGACCCTGCTGCTCGACAATATGGCTCGGCGTCGAGCCCCCGCTGTTAACATATTGGATTTGTGAGGGATTTACACCATGTTGATTCTCGATTGCTCCTCACGAACTCAGGCGTTGCATACATTATCTGCCGGGTTTGCCTGTCCCCCTGAAAAGCTGAAAAAAGTGCTGCTTTCGCTCGATCTTGAAAGTATCTACGAGCTTAATCCTCGCCAGTTGGTTGATGCACCTCAGTATCTGAGAGACTACGTCTGTGCGGAACTGGGCGAACCGGGACCATTCACCCGGGCTCTGTGGTTTCATGGCACCCGGACTTTCGCCGGTAATACTTTTCCGGCGGGGTTACTGGCGCTAAATCAGTCAGAATCCCTCGCCATGAAAATGCTGCTCAACCTGGCCCCGAATGAGATGGTCCGTAAACACCTGCAGGAATGGGATGTTCCGGGGGGCGTCCCGGATGAGATGTTTCAGCTCAGAACCGGCGATAAAATTCACTGGGGACCTTATGGCCATTTAGTCCGGGAATTACATTTTAACGCCAGTGAAAATGGACTGCATGATTACCTCTGGCTGCCGGAGCTGGTAGAGGATGTCTGTAAGGCCTACCAGAAGAAATACGGCCACGATCTTAAACCGCATTATCTCAGCGTGCTTCATCCCTGTATTGTCTGGTTCGAGGCGGATATTGTTTATGAAAAAGGGGTTCTTGAAACGGCTCTGGCATATGCCTATACATCAGTCCGTGACCTCCCGCCGGACGGAAACGCAACTTTCGGCATAGACTGTGACGGGAAATCTGTGTCCAGGTCGGCCATTGCCAGAATCGAGTTTCTGCAGCCCGGGCAGATGTAATCTCTAAAAAACGGGTCTGTGATCCGGCCCGTTTGTTCGTTGCCGTGAACCCAGTATTGAGGTCATTAAAGCCTTAAGCGGATCACTTGCAGCTGGCTGCAGAAAGGTTTTACATTGACCAGGATTATGCCGTTTCCCTTCCTACTGCCTGGTAAAGGATCTCTGAATGCACTTTTATGTGGATGAAACAGGCCAGACTGGCCGAAACCTTTTTGACAAAACCCAGCCAGTCCTCTCCTACGGAGTGCTGTCGTCTGATGCTAATCTGGATAAGGTTGCTGAAGCGGATCTTGCCGTATTACGCAAAACGCTTGGCGTGCAGCGCCTGCACGCTGCGGAACTGGGCTTGCACCGCCTTTCTGACCTTGTGGATACGCTGCTGGTTCTGCAGAAAAAGCACCGGATACGGTTTGACATCTGGCAGGTAGTAAAGCGCGATCATGCCATTATTTCGTTCTTCGACCAGGTATTTGATCAGGGAATGAATCCAGCCGTTCCCTGGTCTGCATACTGGACCCCTCTGCGCTACCCCCTGCTGCTGAATCTGGCCAGCCTGTTTGATGATGAACTTGCTTCAAACGCATGGACGGCAAGGCTGGAGGCGCATGATGAGCGGGCGTCGGAACTTTTTTGTACCGTCAGTGATGAACTGATCAGCAGGACGGCAGCCAGCGCGCTGGACCACCGGTCGAAGCAGCTGATCACCGATGCCCTGAACTGGGCGTCAGCCAATTTTGAACAGCTGGGCTATAACTGTAAAACCAACAAGGAAAGGCTGCGGATTATGCCCAATATGATTGGCTTTCAGTCCGTATTGCACGGGATCTGTTCCCGCCTGGGGGCACCAGAAAGAAAGGCCAGTATCATTGTTGACCAGCAGTCACAGTTCAACACCACCCAGCGTGAACTTAACGAGTTTTACTACCAGATACGGGAGATGCCCTGGGAACTGGGGCCCGGATTACCTGTTATGAACATGAAAAATATGCCGGCTGAACCACTTGTATTCCAGTCCGGTACCAAGAGTGCAGGTCTGGAGCTGGTAGATATTTATCTCTGGACATTCAAGCGATTCATGGAAGACAAGGCGCTGACAAAGCCACTTTCCCGCCTTGTTTATACCAATCTGAAAACAGCCAGGACCAACAGCGTGTCAATCCAGTCGGTTGCCAGTCGATTTATGGAACTCCTGGGTAAACTCCCGGTACCAAGCGCAGAGATCATGAGGCAGGCGCAGGAACTGCGGGACTTTGATGAAGCCAGACGCATGCCATATGTGGTGTCGGGATCACCCGACTGATGCCGGATAGTTATCTGCTTTCAACTGCCCCCTCTCAGGGGCAGGTTTTCAGGTTAACCGGCAGCTGTGATCCACGACGCCGCTTACAGTCATGCTGCGATGCCAGAATGTCAGCAACCTGATAATCGGTCCCCATCGCCACATCGTGCAATAGCAGGATAAAGTCCCCGTCACTGCCGCCCCTGCGCGAATCCAGATACCGCTGCAGCCATCGGGCATGATAAAGAATGTGGCGCTGTTCGCGCTGCAGCCATTTCAGCGGCAGACGGGACGTCATATCGTCAAGGCTGCGCATTTCCTGATGAAGCGGCGCAATAACAGCGGAAAATTCCTCTCTCAGTATCCGGGCAGGTTTCTTCTGTCCGAACAGCGCGGCCATATTGCTCAGGACATCCTCGATCGTCCGGCTGACTTTCTGGGCCTGATCACGGGAGGCCTGATAACGCGTAAACCAAAACTTACAGTAGAACCCCGCAGCGGCAAGCAGCGCCGTAAGGATCGGTCCAATCAGACTTGTGTCCACAATATTCTCCTTAAAGATGGTCATGAGGCCACCCGAAGCAGCCGATGACGCAAATATACCTCGTTTTAGCAATTAGTGCTATCCGTGAGTGCAAAAAGTGCTATTCGTTGTTTTTGGTATTGATATTTTAATTGATATATGCATTTGGATTTCCCTTCAGTTTTCTCCCCTGAGATCCGAAAAAAGTATAAGTCGGATCTCCAGACTACTGCTGCGTTGTTTTGACTAAAATGGCGGAGGTGGAACCAGGAGAGTAAAATAATCTACTGATGTAAGAATAAATCTTACATTGAAAAACGGAGGGGTTATGGCCCGTACGATGACCGTGGACGTGGGTGATGAGCTGCGTGAATTCATCGATTCCCAGGTTAAGGCCGGTGATTACCGAATCCAGAGCGAGGTTATGCGTGACGCGCTGCGTCTGCTGCGCGATCTGCTGGCCGAAGGGATCAGCAGCGGCGAGGCGAAACCATGGAACAAGGATGCATTCCTGAAAAACGCCAGTGCCAGGGCGGAAAATGAAAGGGATCGAGCTGATGCGAAAAGAGAAGAAGACCTGTAAGTTATCTGGGACTACAGGTAAGCGTTAAGTGAGCGCCGTATTGACGGCTATTTATTGGTGAGATCTACGTTCCATGGCAGCAGTTCGGCCACTTTGTTGATGGGCCACTCCGGCAATACGCTCAGGATATGGCGAAGGTAACCCTCTGGATCGATACCGTTCAGCCTGCACGTTCCGATCAGACCATACAGCAGGGCACCACGTTCACCACCATGATCACTGCCGAAGAAGATGTAGTTTTTCTTGCCCAGACAGACCGCTCGTAGCGCTCGCTCAGCAGCGTTATTATCCGGCTCTGCCAGACCATCATCGCAGTAGTAACACAGGGCATCCCACTGGTTCAGTGCATAAGCGAACGCCTCGCCTAACCGGGATTTTTTCGACAGAGTGGCACTTTTCTCCACCAACCAGTCATGCAGGGATATCAGCAACGGTTTACTTCGGGACCGTCTGGCGGCCAGCCGCTGAGATGCCGGAAGGCCGCGTATTTCCTCTTCTATCGCGTATAACTCACTGATGCGCTTCAGAGCCTCCTCTGCTGTGGCCGTCCGGGTGCTGATATAGACGTCATGGATTTTGCGCCGCGCATGAGCCCAGCATGCCGCTTCTGTCAACGGGCCACCTTCACGCTCTGCGCTGAACAACCTGTCGTACCCTGCGAAGGCATCTGCCTGCAGCACGCCATGATAGTGCCGAAGATGTTGCTGAGGGTGTTTCCCCTGTCGGTCCGGTGAGAAGGCGAACCATGCCGCTGGCGGATCTGATGAACCCGCGCTTCTGTTATCACGGACATATGTCCAGATACGCCCGGTTTTCGTCTTCTTTCTGCCCGGCGCCAGCACGGGCACCGGAGTGTCATCCGTATGCAGTTTGCGGCAGTCCATCACGTAGTGGTAGAGGGCTTCATCCAGCGGGGCCATTAACCGGCAGCACGCATCCACCCAGTTGGAGAGCAGCGCACGACTCAGATCCACACCCTGACGGGCAAAGATTTCGCACTGGCGATACAGCGGCAGGTGTTCACAGTATTTGGCCGTTAACACGCGGGCCAGCAGACCCGGCCCGGCGATGCCCCGGTCGATAGGACGTGAGGGCGCTGGCGCTTCAACGACGCAGTCGCATCGGGTACAGGCCTTTTTCACTCTGACCGTGCGGATCACTTTCAGGGCGCTGGAGACCAGCTCCAGTTGCTCCGCGCTGACTTCGCTGAGATAGGCCATATCACTACCGCAACCAGGACAGCTGGTTTCAGCTGGCTCCAGTCTGTTTATTTCGCGGGGAAGATGTTCCGGTAACGGGCGACGATGACGGGACTGGCGCAACTGACGCGGAACCTGCTGATCATTGTCCCGGCCGTTGTAACGATCGCTTTGCTGCTCCTGCTGTTTCAGCAGGGCTTCGGCTTCTTCGACCTGCCGGCGTAGCTTTTCTGAACGGGTACCGAACAGCATTCGGCGCAGTTTTTCTATCTGAGCCCGCAGATGTTCTATTTCACGCTCTTCGTTCTCTATTTTCTCTTCTGCGCGGGCCAGCGCCGAACGCAGGAACGACTCAGTCTCAGCAACGAGACTGAGCTGGCTGTCTTTCTGGCGAAGCGCGTCTTCCAGCGCAGCGATACGGGCGAGATAGTCCTGACTCATGACCCCATTTATAATGCGGTCATGCGCTTTTTACAACATCGTCAGTGAGTTAAGGCGTGCAGTTTTAGGTTGCCGCCAGTCCAGCTTATCGAGGAGCATGGCGAGTTGTGAGCGGGTGATGGCGATTTTGCCGTCGCGTACAGCAGGCCAGACGAACTGTCCCTCTTCCAGACGTTTGGTAAACAGACACAGACCGTCAGCATCAGCCCAGAGGATCCTCACGGTGTCACCTTTACGACCACGGAAGATAAACAGGTGGCCGGAGAACGGATTGTCATCAAGAACATGCTGGACCAGTTCGCCCAGACCATTGAAGGACTTACGCATATCGGTGACCCCGGCAACCAGCCAGATACGAGTGCCTGACGGTAAGGGTATCATCGGCTCCTCCCGCTCAGCTCGCGGATCAGCGTTTTCAGAAGTGCAGGTGATAAATCCCCGGACAGACGCAGGCTGGCACCGCCGACAGTCACCTCGCATGTCATGGCCTCGCGGCAGGCTGGAGCGGCGGATTCATAGTGCGGCTCAGCATGGTGTGACAGGACCATATCAGGCAAGACAACGGGGATAACAGAGTCTTGCTCTCTGATTGACCGTTGTATTTCATCGGGCAGAAGATGTCTGTAACGCTGGCGCCAGGTAAACAGCAGATTGTCATTAATTCCATTATCCCGCGCCAACCGGGCAACACAGGCTCCAGGCTGATATGACTTTTCGACGAGAGCCAGCTTAAAGTCCATTGAGTAGGACGCCCGCGCCCTGCGGGGCTGAAGAGTGTTTGACATTGATAGAGTCCATTAACGTTAATAAGAGGACTCTATCATCGTCAATCGTTAGTAATCGCAACAGGCGGCAGTGGCTTGACGCTTACGACTACAGCTTCAGACAGTTCGGAGTTGTCCAGGCGGATGCATATATAAAAAAACGCTCCCGGACGGGAGCGTAAGCCAGTGACTTCGGCGTCAAATGAGGGTCTGACAAGTGGAGCTGCGGGTTAATTCTGGGTGATCTGGCTGCGATGCTTTTCCGCCTGTTGCTGATGAATAACGGAAGACTGGCCATTATTCGCCTTCTCATGCACAACAGCGGCTTTCTCATGCTCGCTCATTTCGGAAAATGGCTTAGCAGTTTCTTGGGTGTTCTCAGGTTTGGCTTTCATCATTTTTTTATGCATTTCAGCCATGTCCTGATGGGCGGCAGAATTGCCGTTTTGCATCATTTCATGGGACATAGCGGCCTGATCGTGACCGCTCATATCCATCATTTTCATGCTCTCCCCCTGAACTGCACTTTTTTCAGCGGATGACTGCATCTGATGGGCAGGCGCCTGGGCATTATTTACATGGTCATGCATGTTCATTGTCTCTGCAGCCCAGGCAGATGAAGCGACAGCCATCATGGCAATAAAGGATACAAGAATTTTTTTCATGGTTGGGTCTCCGGTGTTTTCATACCCGAACAATCAATGCTTATAACAGAGAAAGCATTTGATCTCAGGGCTGGTTAATCATCACGCCAGGAACCGGGCGATTGAATTATCACGTTGCTCCTGATTTATGACTGATTATAAAAAACCGCCTCTGTTTATCGCGTGACTAAATGATGACATTTTTGTCACCTTCCGGATTTTTCCTGAATAACAGTATTAATCCGTTAACAGACGCACACTGAACACAATTTCCCGCCCCTGCTGTTCTGCTGACAGCTCGCCGCCGTGAGCATGAATGATCGACCTTGTAATTGATAATCCCAGCCCCGCGCCTTCCGTGTTGTGGACCCTAGATGAGTCTGCGCGATAGAACCGGTCAA
The DNA here is from genome assembly GCA_009363175.1 of Citrobacter telavivensis. Taxonomy (NCBI): domain Bacteria; kingdom Pseudomonadati; phylum Pseudomonadota; class Gammaproteobacteria; order Enterobacterales; family Enterobacteriaceae; genus Citrobacter; species Citrobacter telavivensis. The sequence goes on along the minus strand of CP045205.1, from coordinate 5,032,669 downwards.
ACAGGCGTTCCAGATTAGCGGGAACCGGGCCAGACATCGTATTCGTAATCATCACGTTCACACAGTCACTGTCACGCTCAAGGTGTATCGCTGTACAGGTGTTATCGGGAGAATACTTGATTGCATTGGAAAGCAGGTTACTGAAAGCTCGTCGCAGCATATCGCTGTCTCCGGCAACAACGCCCTCTCCTTCAACCGTGATTGTCTTTCCTGTTTCGTCTGCCAGGGGCTCGAATAACTCACGTAATTCATTCAGTTCGGCTGCCAGATCTACATCATGTTTATCCAGCTGCAGCAGACCATGCTCTGAACGTGCCAGAAAAAGCATGTCACTGGTCATTCGTGACAACCTTTTCAGTTCTTCCAGGTTAGCGAATAAAATTTCGCGGTAATGCGAAACATCCCTTTCCTTAGCCAGTGCAAACTGCGTCTGCATCATCAGATTACTGACTGGTGTGCGCAGCTCATGCGCGATGTCAGACGAGAAATCTGACAGTTTCCGAAATGACCCCTCCAGGCGATCGAACATGTTATTGAATTCCTGCATGGTCTCAGAGATTTCCGGTGGGGCCAGATCGGGATTAAGACGCTGATCAAGGCTGTGTACGGTCATGGAGGAAGCCAGACTGGTCATTTCCCGTAACGGTTTCAGACCAATACGTGTGGTCAGCCAGCCCAGAAAAACAGAAATAAAGACCAGACCGATATTGAACCAGAACAGCCAGGTACTGAGTTTGTCCATAAACAGGGTGTGATACCCAGTATCCGTGGCAACCGTAATGATGACATGTTTGCTTTTACCCTGTTCCGGCGTCACGGCAACCCGCCGCGAGATACTGCGGTACACGGTGTTATTTTCTTCCGTCTGGATCATATAGTCGAGAATATCACCCGACTTATTAAGCAGGACCGCTGGAACAACAGAATTTTTGGCATAGAGTTCAACAATTTTTTCATTTTCCATGTTTTTTATAGAAATGAATAAGCCATTGTGCCCCACCATCGCATCGTTTATTTTTTCTGATAATGACTTAATATCCGTTTTGTTCCTGAACGTCTCTGTTTTAAGAAACTCTTCGGTGAGCTGAAGTTTACCTGTCAGAAAATCGCGGTCCTGATTATCGAAATAGCCATTAAGGGTGCTAATCAGGATAAAACTTGATAACCACCATACCGTAAGCATCACCGCAGAAAAAATCAGGCTCAGGCGTGTGGTCAGGGAAATTTTGAACCTCACTCTTCTCTGATCTCCAGGACATATCCGGCACCGCGAACGGTATGGATCAGTTTTGGCTCAAAGTCATCATCAATTTTACTTCTCAGACGTCTCACGGCGACATCAATCACATTCGTATCACTGTCAAAATTCATGTTCCAGACCAGGGACGAGATAAGACTCCTGGGTAACACTTCTCCGGTGCGTTGCAGCAGCAACTCAAGCAGAACGTATTCTTTACCGGTGAGATGGATCTTCTTCCCCGAACGGATCACGGTCCGGCGCACCATATCAACGGTCATATCGGCGATGGTGCAGACTGTTGCGGCCTGCGAGCGTGCCCGGCGCAGTAGGGTTCTTACACGTGCAACCAGCTCCGTAAAATCAAAGGGCTTAATCAGGTAGTCATCTGCGCCAAGCTCCAGTCCTTTCACTTTGTCCCGCACGTTGTCCTTTGCGGTTAAAAACAGGACCGGTTCTTCGTGCCCGGACTCCCTCAGTGCGCTGATGATTTGCCACCCGTCGAGGAAAGGCAGCATCACGTCCAGTATTATCAAATCATACTGTCCCTTCGACGCGGCCCCGAGACCATCGCGGCCATTATTAAAGAGATCGGCCTGATAGCCTTCCTCAACCAGTCCCTGCTGCAGGTAACGACCTGTTTTTTGTTCGTCTTCAACGATTAAAATACGCTGCATGGTCAACTCGCTGATATGAAAGTAAAAATCTCACGCATGAGCTTTGGCTGTCCCCTAGCTGACCTGAGACGGAGCAAGCATTCCGAGCCACGCTACGGCGCCCAGAATGATAATCGCAACAACGAATTCTGTCAGGATGCTGTTTCGCATCAGGGCAACGCTGCGATCATAATTCCCTTCCCTGACCATAACTTCAAGCCGGGGACCCAGGTGAAACCGGTTTGCTGCAGCCAGAAGAAGCATCAGAACAAACAGAGCCGTCTTGGCAAGCAATATCCTCCCCCAGGAACTGTTGAATAAGGGAGTTAAGTTACCCTCAGCAATATACAGATAGTTGACCAGCGCACTCAGGATCAGGGCTACAACAATCACCGTTCCTGCCGTGGCAAATTTTGCCAGGGAGTCAGATATCACAATGACGCTCTGTGCATTATGCTCGTTTCTGCGCATCAGCAGGATAGCAAATGCAACCAGAGCACCTGTCCAGGCACCTGCAGCGCCGAGATGGGTCAGATCGCTCAGTAAATGGAGATAGTAATGCAGACCGTCATGCATAACGGCGTGTCCTCCCCAGGCAAGTGTAGCCAGCGCCACGCCCCCACTCATCGTCATCAGCAGGCAGGACAATACTCTCTTATTAGTGTAAAGGAACAAAGCACCGAGTGTGGTAAACAGGGCACAGAGCCTGACAATCCAGCTAATACCCACATCAGTTTCTTCTATCACCATCTCGATAACATGGATGGATAATTCTCTGAGGTCAGTTACTCCACTCATGGCATTAGATACCAGGAGCATATTAATGCCAGTAAGAATGATGCCTGTAACAACAGCAAAGGTTATAAACGACCTGAAATTAGTCAGGTTATAGGTTTCATGTCTGACACCGCTTATTCCATATATCTGAAAAAATGGCAATCCAAATATTACCATCAAATCCAGATAAAGAAGAAAACGAATAACAATCATAATCAGGTCGTTCATAATATTACTTCACTGTAAAGGTGTAATTACCGGTAATAGGGTGCGTATCTGAAGAAACCGCGCGCCAGTCAACACGATAAGTGCCAGCGGGTAAAGGCTCTCGCGGAATAATGACCATCGATTTAGGGTCAGCGCCTGGCGCCACTTTTGCCGCGACCGGCATCGGAGAATGTGATGACATGCCTTTCATACCCGTCATCGTTAATTTTGCACCTGAGAATTTCACGGTCAGATTTTCCGAGAAATTAAGCTGAATCTTTTCCGGGGCCGCTACGGCTGAATCAGCCTGTGGCACAGAGCTTTTTAATTCCGGATGGGCCATAGCAGAGAAAGCAACGCCCATAACGAGGCCACCTGTAAGAATGGCTTTATTTAAAATCGACATTTTATTTACCTGTTTAGTTGAGTGTTTTATATCAGTGCGTTAAAACCAGATTCTGGCTCCCGCCAGGAATACTACCTGATGGTCTTTCTCACCTTCTCTTTTCGCCATATCGGATGTTTTCCCGTAAAGTTGATTCCAGGAAACGCCTATATAGGGTGCAAACTCACGGCGTATTTCATAGCGCAGCCGGAGCCCCAGCTCTGTGTCAGTCAGTCCCCTGCCGCGACCCCGCGATTCATCATCCTGACTGTAGAAATTCACCTCATAGGATGGCTGGAGTATGAGCCGGTTAGTCAGTAAAACGTCGTATTCTCCTCCCAGACGAAGGGCTGCTTTTCCGCCATTACTGACAAAACCCGTAATTTCAGACTCAAAATTATAGAGTGCCAGCCCCTGAAAACCGACAGCAGCCCAGGTCCGGGCAGAAGCAGGTCTGAAATCCTGCCTGACACCCGCAACCAAATCCCACCATGGGCCAACCGCATGTCCCCAGAGTAACTGCGCTTCAGCCGCCTCCGTTTCCCCATTGCTTCGTTCACCTTCACTCTTTAGCCAAATCCGATCTGTGTCGCCTCCAATCCAGCTGTTAACACTCCAGCTGAAATTGTTGGTGTTATCCGACCGTTGCCATTCCAGTTGATCCAGCAGAACCAGATAATTAATCGCACTGTCGTGAATCGCATGCCCCTGTAAATTGCCGAATGCAGCCTTCCGGTCGGCATCGGTAACAGGCGGAATTGGCGTTCTGCTCTCAGTTACAATGGGCTCCATTGACGTCATCTCAGTGAAATTCTCATCTGCTGGCATCTGCATGGCAGACATGTCGTGCCCGGCGTGGGGATCTGCAGAGACGGAGCCCGCCGCAATAGAAAGCTGTGAGGTAAACAAACCGGCGACCAGAACAGGTATGGCCTTCAAATTTCTCTTCATTCGCATCATTCCTCCACCCGGACTTCACGAAACATTCCCATTTCCATGTGATAGAGCAAATGGCAGTGATACGCCCAGCGGCCAAGCGCATCTGCTGTCACTCTGTAACTGCGTTTTGTACCAGGGGGAACATCTATTGTGTGTTTACGAACCATGAAATTACCGTTTTCATCTTCCAGATCGCTCCACATACCATGCAGGTGAATGGGGTGAGTCATCATGGTATCGTTGATCAGCGTGATCCTGAGCCGCTCACCGTATTTCAGCAGCACCGGTGCGGCATCTGAAAACTTGATTCCGTTAAATGACCAGGCAAACTTTTCCATGTGGCCGGTTAAATGCAGTTCTATGGTACGGCCAGGTTCACGTCCGTCAGGATCCTCAAAGCGGCTTTTCAAATCCGCGTACGTGAGAACCTTTCTTCCGTTATTTCGAAGACCAATACCCGGATCATTTAATTTCGGAGAGACGCTCATCGCCTGCATATCAACCAGTGGGTTATCCGTTTCTGACGCAGGATGACTTTGCATACCCGGCATTCCGGCCATCCGGGAATGATCCATACCGGCCATGCTGCTGTGATCCATGGGCGCGGAGGATGTCCCGCTATCCGGAAGGTCAGCACCGTCCATAGACATCATCTCTCCGCTGTTATCCATGCCTCCCATCTGGCTGTGGTCCATTCCTGCCATATCATGTCCCATTCCCCCCATACCCATATCTTCCATGGTCAACAGAGGACGGGGATCGAGGGGGGGAACGGCAGCACTTAACCCCTCTCTCGTGGCCAGTGTCCCTCGAGCGTAACCGGTCCTGTCCATGGATTGTGCGAAGATGGTATAGGCCTCACCCTGAGGCTCCACAATGACATCATAGGTTTCGGCAACGGCAATCCTGAATTCGTCAACGGTAACCGGGTTTACATACTGGCCATCTGCAGCCACGACCGTCATTTTCAGCCCGGGGATACGGATATCGAAATAGGTCATTGCCGAGCCGTTGATAAACCGTAAGCGTATCTTTTCACCGGGACGGAACAGTCCGGTCCAGTTTTTCAGCGGGGCCTGCCCGTTCATGAGATAGGTGTAGGTGTAGCCACTGACATCCGCGAGGTCAGTCGGATTCATTTTCATTTCAGCCCACATTTTCCGATCGGCAATGGTGGCTGACAGCCCCCTGGTATTCACGTCGCGGAAAAAAGAGCCAACGGTTGGTTTATTGAAATTGTAGTAATCCGACTGTTTTTTTAATTTTTTCAGCAGGCTGTGAGGATTTTCATCGGTCCAGTCAGACAACATGACCACATGCTCACGATCGTAAGCAAACGGTTCTGGCTCCCTGGCATCGATGATAATGGCACCGTATACCCCCTCCTGTTCCTGCAGACCGGAATGGCTGTGGTACCAGTAAGTCCCGTTCTGCTTAACCTTAAAGGTGTAAACGTAGGTATCATCAGGCTCTATGCCCATAAAACTCAGCCCCGGAACACCATCCATATTGGCCGGAAGAATAATGCCGTGCCAGTGAATGGACGTCTGTTCATTAAGACGGTTTTTGACCTTCAGGGTAATGGTGTCACCTTCTTTCCAGCGAAGAACGGGCCCCGGCAGGCCTCCATTGATTGTTTTGGCCTGACGCTCACTGCCCGTGATATTGACGGCCGTTTCACCAATGGTCAGGTCAAACTGAGTACCCTGCAGGGATGCGGCAACTGGCAGGCTCAGACTGGAACGCGCATTGAAACTCCATACGCCAAGACTTCCGGCTACGCCAGAGAGGGTTAACCCCTTCAGGAAAGTTCGTCGAGACGTTTTCAACAGCATGCGCATTCCCTTATTTAAAGTATGGTTACTGACAGAATTCGAGAACCGATTTAAATTAAATTACTGGTTCATCCACTTACAATGAAATGAATCTAGCACACCTTAAGAAACAAATTCATTACAATCGTGTAATGTACATAGCTGTATTACATTTACGTCATCTTCCCCACAGGTTGATTATTTTTATATATGATCATAAGGACATCTTTTATGTACCTCAGAAGGTAATTACACATGAATATATTAATCACGACCACTGCGTTTACAGCTTTATTTTGTGGGGCAGCTTTTGCTCAGTCCAGTGATATTGCCCATGAAGCACATCGATTTGTTAATAATGCCTCAGCCGTCAGTCATGTGAATTCCTCGACGCATGAAAACTTACCGGACAGGGTTAATAAAAACAACACGCCCTCATTCTCTGAAATGAATGAACATGAAAGGGCCATTGTTGCTCATTCATTTATGAACAACAGCGCGTCCTATGCGCATCAGAAAATGATTGAGGAACATAAAAAAATGCTGTCCGGCAGTGATGCAAATTCAAAGACCTCGTCTTCTTCTTTTAACGAACTGAATGCCGGAGAAAAAGCCGCTCTCGTGCATGAGCAGGTCAATAATGCCGGTGCGGAAGCACATCAGACGCAGGCAAGAAAGCTTCGCGGGCTGTATTCGACCAGGTAACTGCAGGCGGGTTAGTGCTTAGCGTCAGGTGCGCAGCAGGGCTTTACTGACGGGTTACGTAGCAGGACATGAGCCCCATATTGCTCTGCCGTAACCTGTTTCAGTCCCGTTAATCATCACCGTCGGGCTGGTCATACAGTTCCCAGAGCTTCAGGAGCAAACGGGAAACAAGATATGTTACAAAAATGACGACCATCAACGGTGCTCCCGATTAACTGACAGATGACACGCCTCCTGAAAACCCCTAGCATACGCCGCAGTGTTCATGCTAACGGCGAATTCCAGTAAATGTATTCTACCGATGTCGTAAAAGAAAATGCCTACCTTTCAGCCACCCGCTCGGGGCTGGAATCGAACGAGATCGCTACTCTTCAGCGCTCCTTGCCTTCCCGGTTTAATCTGCGGCATTTGAAAAAAAATGAATCATTAAAACTCGTACTGCAAAAGAAAGCGGGAAAATCACGTGTCGTGGCCTATAAATTTACGTCCGGTTCATTTAATTACACGGCGTATCGTATATCAGATAAAAAGTTCTATAACCTTTCCGATACTTCCGGGAAAGGCAGTCTCGATTATCCGTTACCGGCCACAGCAAGACTCAGTTCGCCTTTCAATCCTGCAAGACTTAACCCGGTATCGGGAAAAGTGAGTCCCCATAATGGCATTGATTATTCCATGCCCATGAACACGAAAATAGTCAGCGTCATCGACGGAAAAATCACCCGGGCCGAATACAACAGTACCATGGGATATTTTGTTGAAGTAACGGGAAAAGCCGGTGTTAAAACTCGCTATCTCCACCTCAATAAAATACTCGTTACTAAAGGGGCCAGGGTTACCCGGGGAGACGCTATTGCGTTATCCGGTAACAGCGGACGTTCATCCGGTCCTCATCTGCATTACGAGCTGGTCATCAATAACAATCCTGTTAACTCACTGGCGTTCCGGGCAGCGGCACCCGCTGATAACAAACTTGAACAGCATGCCTTTGCGCATGCCAGAGACTACGAACGATACCTGGACTGATAACGGGGCCGCGACGCGGCCCCGTCTGCCGGATTAATTTTTTTTATCGTTTTCACTTCCTTGATGTTGATGATCTCCATGCCCTCCGTGGCCGTGGAAAAGATGCATTAGCGGGCAGACCAGCAATAACAGATATGGCCAGTAACCTGCCACATGTGACCAGTGTTCGCGCAGGAGGGCAAATGCCGCGATCGCGGCGACAGCAATAAGCGCATAGGTGGTACTTTTCATACTGGACTCCTTCTGTTCGTAACAGCCCCTTCACTCAGTGTTATTTCCCGAGCCTGACACTTTTCAGACGCAACGCATTCACAATGACGCTGACGGAGGAAAGAGCCATGGCCGCCGCCGCAATAACTGGCGACAGCAGTATTCCATACACAGGATAAAGCAGACCTGCAGCCACAGGCACGCCAAGTGCGTTGTAGATAAATGCAAAAAACAGATTCTGTCGGATATTTTTCATGGTGATTTCTGACAGATGACGGGCCCTGTTCAGTATCATCAAGTCGCCTTTGAGAAGGGTGACTCCGGCACTTTCAATTGCCACATCTGTACCCGTTCCCATGGCTATACCCACGTCAGCCGCTGCCAGCGCCGGGGCATCATTCACACCGTCTCCGGCCATCGCAACCACATGGCCAGACGCTTTCAGTCGGGTTATCACTGCTTTTTTGCCATCCGGCAGAATCCCGGCTTCAACCTCATCTATTCCCAGTTTCCGTGCGACTGCTTCAGCGGTAAGCTGGTTATCCCCGGTGAGCATAACGATGCGGATCCCCGCCTGACGCAAAGCTTTAAGCGCATCCGGCGTGGTTGCTTTCACGGGATCCGAGATAGCTATCAGGCCTGCAAGGTGCCCGTCTGTGGCCACATAGATAACGGTAGCGCCTTCCATCCGCAACGTATCCGCAACGGCCTTTTGATTATCAATAACGATACTGTTTTCCTGCATAGCCAGTTCATTACCAATAACAACCCGTTGACCTTCGACATCGCCTGAGACACCTTTACCCGACGGCGCATTGAAATGAGTGACTGCGGGTATTGCGATCCCCTTTTCCTGTGCTGCTTTAACTACTGCCATACCCAGCGGATGCTGCGAGCCTTTTTCCACTGCGGCCGTTACACGCAAAAGAGATGTTTCCCCACCCGGATTGAGACTGATAATCCCTGTCACCGTCGGCGAACCTTCCGTGAGCGTGCCTGTTTTGTCGACAACCAGCGTGTCCACTTTTTCAAGACGCTCAAGGGCTTCGGCATTCTTGATTAACACCCCGGCCTGGGCTCCTTTGCCCACCCCCACCATTATCGACATCGGCGTGGCCAGCCCCAGCGCGCAGGGACAGGCAATAATCAGGACCGACACAGCCGCAATGAGACCGTGCGCCATCCTGGGCTCGGGCCCCCAGACAGACCAGATCATGAAAGCAACAACCGCGATAAGTATCACCAGAGGAACAAACCAGCCTGAAACGCTGTCAGCCATTCTCTGGATGGGGGCCCGCGAACGCTGTGCATCAGCGACCATCTGAACAATTCGTGAGAGCATCGTTTCATCACCGACTTTCTCTGCACGGATGATAAGACTACCTGTCTGATTAATGGTCCCCCCGATGACAGGGTCACCCTCCGTTTTGGTAACAGGCATAGATTCCCCGGTCACCATCGATTCATCAACGGTTGTTTTGCCTTCGACCACGATACCGTCGACCGGAATACTCTCTCCAGGTCTGATGCGGAGCTTATCGCCAGGCAGGACATCTTCCGCATTAATATCCGTTTCATGACCGTCTTGATCCAGCCGCCTGGCGGTTTTGGGGGCAAGGTTAAGAAGCGCAGTAATGGCACCTGAGGTTTGTTCCCTTGCCCGCAATTCAAGGACCTGTCCCAGCAGAACAAGCACCGTAATAACAGCTGCGGCTTCAAAATAAATGGCCACCAGGCCATCCATGTTTCTGAACGATGCAGGAAACCAGGAGGGGAAGACGGTTGCAATGACGCTGTAAACCCAGGCTACGCCGGTCCCCATTGCAACAAGGGTAAACATATTCAGGGAGCGGTTACGTAACGACATTCCGGCCCGGGCGAAGAATGGCCAGCCACACCACAAAACGACAGGAGAGGCCAGAAGTAACTGCAGCCATGTGTTGTACTGTGGCGGTACTGTATTCCTCAAAGCGGGAAACAGATGAGAACCCATTTCGAGTATCAGAACCGGAAACGCCAGCAACAACCCCAGCCAGAAGCGTCTTGTCATGTCGCGAAGTTCATCACTCGTCCCCGTGGATGCCGTAGCTACGAGCGGCTCCAGTGCCATTCCACAGACAGGACAGCTTCCGGGACCACTACGGCGTATCTCCGGATGCATCGGACATGTCCACACACCTTCAGAAATCTCTTTCTCCGCCTGGCGGTGAGACTGTTTTATCTTATCAGGGCTGACTTCATGGTGGTCGTGGTGATGGTGATGTTCACTGGCATCTTCGGTAAAATAATGATCGGGATGGGCTTTAAATTTGCTCTCACAGCTGGCGGAGCAGAAATAAAGCTGATGGTCCTGGTATCGAATGCTGCTGTGCGCCTTGTCAGGCAGGATGACCATCCCGCACACGGGATCTCTCACCTTATGCAATGCGTGACTCTCGTCCGGGGATGATGTCTGCTCAGAAGCAGTCTGGTTGTTATGTTCCACTGCATTGTCATTTTTCACAGTAACTCTCCTTATGCATATCTGAAGCATTTTCTGTCTTCAGGATATGTCATGGATGCGATTACCACGAATGCCGCCGGCATAAGAGTGCCTGCTGCCGGCGTCCCGTTATCAGCCGTTCCGCTGACTATTCGATTCGCTGGAAGACTTTTTTACTGCCCTCCGGTGAGAATGCGATAACATCGTAAGCCTCTTTTCGGGCCCCCATCTCCATTCCCGGACTTCCTGCTGGCATACCGGGGGTGGCGAGACCGTATATACCCGAACCAGACTGCATGGCCTTATGTATCGTTGCCGCAGGCACATGGCCTTCAATGATCAAATTACCTACAACCGCGGTATGACAACTTCGTAGTCCAGCAGGAACAGCATGCTTTTCTTTCAGGGCTGACAGCGCCTGATCATTCATGACGTGAGTTCGCACTTCGAACCCGTCTTTTTCCATCGCTTTGCCCCACAGGGAACAACAGCCACAGTTTTCAGATTTGTACATATCAATGACTTTTTCACTCGCCATTGCAGGCAGTGACAGGCCGAGAGCCAGGGCCATTAGAACCACTTTTTTCATACTCACCTCTGTATATTATCGATATAAACCCTGACGTCAGGGTGAATCAGTGCAGAAGGACGCCCACTGGGGGCGCCCTTTCAGGGTTATGACACGCTTTTTTTATGTCTGCGCAGCCAGATTAATTTGTAGGCGGCAGGAATAATGAACAGGGACAGCAGCGGAGCCGTGATCATCCCACCAATCATTGGCGCAGCAATACGGCTCATGACTTCTGAACCTGCGCCGGTTCCCCAGAGTATTGGCAGCAGACCCGCAATGATCACCGCCACGGTCATGGCTTTCGGCCGGACACGCAGTACGGCACCATGATAGAGGGCTTCATCAAGACCTTCCGGTGTGAACGTCTCTTTACGGGACAATTCCGGGTGCGCTTCAATGGCATGACGCAGATACATCAGCATGACCACGCCAAACTCTGCTGCCACCCCGGCCAGGGCGATAAACCCGGTTCCGGTCGCCACTGACATATGGAAGCCCTGCCAGTACAGGAACCATATTCCGCCAACCAGGGCGAACGGCAGGCTCATCAGGATCAGCAGGGCTTCGTCAACCCGGCGGAATGCCAGATACAACAGGATGAAAATGATCATCACCGTCATCGGCACCATCAGCTTCAGTTTCTTGTTGGCATGCTCAAGCAGTTCAAACTGTCCGGAGAATGCCACACTGGTTCCCGGTCTCAGTTTCACTTTCTCGCTGATGGCCGTCTTAATGTCGTTAACCACCGACACCATGTCCCTGCCGCGGGCATCAACATAAATCCAGCTGGCTGGCCGGGCATTTTCGGTTTTCAGCATGGTTGGTCCAGAAACGACGTTAATATCCGCGACATCGCCCAGCGTGATCTGCTGCTTCATCGGGGTCAGGATCGGCATCTGTTTCAGCGCCTGCGGACTGTTCCGGTAATCCTGCGGGTAGCGAATGTTAATAGGGTACCGGGCCACCCCTTCAACCGTCTCACCCACCATAGCACCTCCGATTGCTGAAGAGACGAACAGCTGGACATCACCTACCGTCATCCCGTAGCGGGAGGCTTTCTCCCGGTTGATATCGATATCGATGTAGCGCCCGCCCTCAAGTCGCTCAGCCAGGACAGACACCACGCCAGGCACGGTTTTGGCTACCGCCTCGATACTCTGCGCCGTCGCGTCGATATCGGACAGAACAGTCCCGGACACTTTGATACCTATCGGGCTTTTGATCCCGGTTGAGAGCATATCAATACGGTTACGGATAGGCGGCACCCAGAGGTTTGCCAGACCCGGTAAACGGACTGTCCTGTCGAGTTCATCAATAATCTTGTCAATTGTCATGCCGGGACGCCACTGATCCTCAGGTTTGAGCTGGATCGTGGTTTCCACCATTTCGAGCGGCGCGGAATCCGTTGCGGTCTCTGCTTTACCGGTCTTGCCAAATACAGAAGCCACTTCAGGAACGCTTTTGATTAACTTGTCTGTTGTCTGCAGGAGCGCTGCAGCTTCTGCCGGAGAGACGCCAGGCAAGGTCGACGGCATATACAGCAGATCGCCCTCGTTAATCTTCGGCAGAAATTCACCGCCCACCTGACTCAGTGGCCAGATAACCGTGAAAATGGACAAGGCCGCAACCAGCAGGGTTGTTTTTGGCCAGTGGAGGACCCGCAGCAGCAAAGGATGATACGCTTTGATCAGCACCCGGTTCAGGGGGTTACTTGTCTCGGCAGGAATTTTCCCCCGGATCCAGAATCCCATCAGAATAGGAATGACGATGATGGCCAGTGCGGCCGCTCCCGCCATGGAGTACGTTTTCGTGAATGCCAGCGGGCCAAACAGACGACCTTCCTGCCCTTCCAGGGTAAAGATAGGAATAAAGGACAGGGTGATGATCAGCAGGCTAATGAACAACGCGGGTCCCACTTCCACGGAGGCGTCGGTAATCACCTTCCAGCGGGTGGCGTTGTCAATCTGCTCACCCGGATGCTGATGATCCCACTCCTCAAGCCGTTTGTGCGCATTTTCAATCATCACAATGGCGGCATCCACCATCGCACCGACGGCAATCGCTATCCCTCCCAGCGACATGATATTGGCGTTCAGTCCCTGGAAGTGCATGACGATAAAGGCGATACACAGGCCAAGCGGCAGAGAGATAATCGCCACCAGGGCAGAACGTACGTGCCACAGGAACAGAGCACAGACGATGGCCACCACGATAAACTCTTCCAGAAGTTTGGAACTGAGGTTATCAATCGCCCGGTCGATTAACTGGCTGCGATCGTAGGTGGTCACGATTTCAACGCCTTCCGGCAGGCTGGCCTTCAGCGTCTCCAGTTTATCCCTCACTGCCGTGATAACGTCGCGCGCATTTTTACCCGACCGCAGGATCACCACGCCGCCAGCGACTTCTCCCTGGCCGTTCAGCTCGGCAATACCACGCCTCATTTCGGGCCCGGTCTGCACGCGGGCAACATCCCGCAGATAAACCGGCACGCCGTTCTCACCTGTTTTCAGGACGATGTTATTAAAATCATCAATGCTCTGAAGATAACCGCTGGCACGGACCATATACTCCGCTTCGGCCATTTCAACGGATGAGCCACCGGCCTCCTGGTTAGACGATTCAAGTGCCTGTTTCACTTCGGGCAGGCTGATACCGTACTGGGACAGTTTTACCGGATTGACCTGAATCTGGTACTGTTTCACCACGCCGCCAACCGAAGCGACCTCAGCCACGTTCGGGATGGTTTTCAGCTCAAATTTCAGGAACCAGTCCTGCAGAGAGCGCAGTTCTGAAAGGTCGTGTTTTCCGTTGCGATCGACAAGGGCATATTCAAATATCCAGCCCACTCCCGTGGCGTCCGGGCCGATTTCAGAGCTCACACCCGCAGGCAGTTTGCCCTGAACCTGATTCAGGTATTCCAGCACGCGCGAACGGGCCCAGTACAGATCGGTGCCGTCTTCAAAAATGACATACACATACGAATCACCGAACTGTGAAAAGCCACGCACGGTTTTTGCGCCAGGTACGGACAGCATGGTGGTGGTAAGCGGATAGGTGACCTGGTTTTCTACAATCTGCGGGGCCTGTCCGGGATAGCTGGTTTTAATAATGACCTGCACATCTGACAGGTCAGGCAGCGCATCGACCGGCGTGTTAATTATCGTCCATGTGCCCCAGATGCTGAGAAACAGTGCGCCCATCATGACCAGGAAACGGTTGGCGACAGAGCGCCGGATAATCCATTCAATCATCGTCGTCTCCTCAGTGCCCTGAATGCATATTTACAGGCTGCTCAGACATTGCTGGCATACTGTTTTCTGTTTTTTCAGGGTGGCGCATACGTTCCAGCGCGCCCGTAATATTGGCTTCGGAGTCAATGAGGAACAGGCCACTGACCACCACGGTATCGCCTTCATTCAGGCCGGAGCCAATGCCGGACTGTTGCTGTGATTCATGCAGAACGTGGATCTGTTTCGGCACAAACTTGCCTTCATCATCAACAGTAATCACGCGCTGTTCTTTGCCGGTATCGATAACGGCCTGGCTTGGTATCAGCAGCATCTCCTGGCTCTTGGTATTCAGTTTCAGATAGGCATTCATGCCCGGCTTGAGAAACTCATCCTTATTAGAAACCTGGAGACGGACCTGAAGCGTACGGGTTGTCTGATCCACGCTGGGAAGAATGTTCCATTTTTCGACATGGAATGTTTTATCCGGATAAGCCGGTACCGAAATTTCAAACTGCGACGTATCTTTCAGCAGATATGCGATAGATTCTGGCACTGCAGCGCTGATCCAGACCGGGTCCATCCCCTGAATCTGAGCCACTACTTTATCTTTCGAAATATTCATTCCGGTGCGCAGGTCAAACGCAGTAATGACACCATCAATAGGTGCTTTAATGGTAAAACGGGTCTGGATTGTGCGGGTTGAACGCAGCCTTTGAATATCCTCTTCCGGCATACCAGCCAGACGAAGTCGCTCCAGAACCCCTTTTATCTGGGTTGACGTACCGCCTGTACCGGATAACAGCAGGAACTCACTTTGTGCCTCAACCCATTCAGGAATGGTGATATCGATAAGCGGAGTGCCTTTCTTCACATGATCGCCAATCGTCAGGGGATACACTTTTTCGACGAAACCGTCAGAGCGCGCCTGCACAATGACAAACTGATACTCGTTGTAACTGACATTAGCCGGGATTGTCTGAGAATAATTCAGCATTCCTCGCGTGACTTTTTGCGTTTTTAATCCCAGATTCTGAACCTGCGTTGGATCGATACGGATCCCGCCACTGCTTTTATCGCCGCTTTCATCAGCATATTTTGGCACCAGGTCCATATCCATAAAGGGAGATTTTCCGGGTTTATCAAATTTGGTATCCGGTTTCATCGGGTCATACCAGAAAAGTACCTTTCGCTCCGGTGCCTTTTGTTCGGTTTGTACTGTTTTTTGTGATGAGTTTACGTACTGCCAGGCAGTAACCGATATCAGCCCTCCTGCTATGAGGCTGCTGATAATTATTGCAGCATATTTTATCTTTAAAGAAGCCATACAATTTCTCGCTGAAAAATCAAAACACCTGGCATATGCGCCCGATCATTCATTCACAGTAATCCCTTAATGAATGTTCAGGCGCACTGGATGTATTCGCTCCGGACTGATAATCAGGATTGCGTAACGTTAATGCTTTTGAGTAAGGAGATATTGCCCTGCTGAATAAACGAGAAATCGACATGGTTGCCGGTTTTCAGGGCATTGATAGCGTCGTCTGCATTAACAAAAGTGAAGCGCATGGTCATTGCAGGCCAGCCCACAGCAGGGATTGCTTCGTGCGAAATGGTAATCTTTTTACTATTCATATCAATGTCTTTAACGACACCGGTGCCCTTGATAACCTGCTGTACCGAAGCATCACTGGCAGCATTCATATCGCCATGCTGATGTGTTTCAGCATGAAGACCGGCAGAAAACATGACAGAGAAGGCACCAAATAAAACGGCTTTAAGTGAATTACGCATTTTTAATTTCCTGATTAATTAAATAAATTTACTCTACCCAACCGCCACCCAGCGCGGTAAACAGATTAATTTCGTTAACCTGTCGGGAATAGGTAAGATCGAGAATGGTTTGCTGCGTAGCGAAGAGGGAACGTTCTGCATCCAGCACTTCGATGTAACTGACAGCACCACTTGCATATAATCCTCTGGCACGCTGGAGAGTTATCTGAAGTGAATCAAGATAACGCTGCTGTGACTCAAGTTGCTGGCTAAGGCTGTCGCGCAGCGCAAGCGTGTCGGAAACATCCTTAAAGGCTGACTGAATTTTTTGTTCGTAATTAACCACCGATTGTTGCTGGCGAATTTCAGCCAGCTTCAGATTGGCTTTATTCCTGCCAGCATTAAAAATAGGAATTTCAATTTTAGGGATAAAATTCCACATTCCACTTCCTGACGTAAACAGGCTTGACAGCTCCGTACTGCTTGCGGAAAGACCACTGGTCAGGGTAATGGAGGGGAAAAAGGCCGCTCGCGCTGCGCCAATATTGGCATCAGCCGCTTTCAGCTGATATTCCGCTTCCATAATATCCGGTCGCTGCAGCAAAATTTGTGAAGATAGATTTGGTGGCAATTTTACTGGTGCGATCTCCCCGCCTTTCATCCCTTTTTCTGACGGAAGTGCGCGGTACGTTCCCAGCACCAGTTGCAGGGCATTGTTTGCCTGAGCCAGATCGCCTTCTCGTTTGGCTATTTCGGCGCGGGTACTTTCGATTTGTCCTCTCGCCTGTTCAAGTGCCAGAACGTTCGTACTCCCGGTCACGAGCTGTTGCTCAACGAAAGCATAGGACTGTTCATAATTTTTCAGCGTTTCCCGCGCAATACGGAGTTGTTCGTACGCCAGTTGCTGGCTGAAATAGCTCTGTGAAACGTTGGAGACCAGCAGGATGTGTACGGCCCGACGGGCTTCTTCGCTGGCAAAGTAGTTCTGGCGGTCAGCATCACTCATGTTCTTAAGTTTGCCGAAAAAATCGAGCTCATAGCTGAGCTCCAGTCTCGCGTCGTACTCCTGTGTGGTCGGCTTGTCACCTTTCAGACCACCGCTGTATGTTATCCCGGATGAGGCATTCAGCTGGGGATAACGATCTGCATCCGTGACGTTGAACTGGGCTCGGGCCTCTTCAACCTTCAGGGCAGCCATTCTCAAATCACGGTTATTAGTCAGAGCTTCACCGATCAACCGGGTAACCTGGGGATCGACAAAAAAGTTACGCCAGCCCGTATCCTGATAGCCATTTACCGCTGGCGTCAGGCTGTTATGGGACAGTGAAAACTGCTGGGGTACCGGTGCTGCGGGCCGCTGATATTCAGGCGCAAGCGACACGCAGCCTGCCAGGATGAATATCGTGCTAATGCTGAGTAATTTTAATTTGAACATAACGCTTCTCGTCCAGGCAGACCTGGTAAATGGTTCAAATGAAGTCCAGAGTATTGATAGGGGTACTTTACCTAACGCTCTCTGTTTGCCGAGTGACAGGATAATGACAATGTTGTCATTTTTGCTGTAATCCGTTGATAACGATCGTGGGCGCAATAGAATGACATTAGCAGCCAGCCGGGGAGCAAGATGAAAATATTGATCGTCGAAGACGAAATTAAAACAGGTGAATATCTCAGCAAAGGGCTTACAGAGGCAGGGTTCGTAGTGGATCACGCTGATAATGGTCTTACCGGATATCATCTCGCCATGACAGCCGAGTATGATTTAGTCATTCTGGATATCATGCTACCTGATGTGAACGGCTGGGATATCATCCGCATGCTGCGCACTGCCGGAAAGGGTATGCCGGTCTTACTGCTGACAGCCCTCGGCACGATCGAACATAGGGTCAAAGGACTGGAACTGGGTGCGGACGATTATCTGGTTAAACCCTTTGCGTTTGCCGAACTGCTCGCCCGGGTGAGAACCCTTCTGAGGCGGGGAAACACGATGATCACGGAAAGCCAGTTTAAGGTGGCTGACCTCTCGATTGATCTCGTATCCAGAAAAGTCAGTCGCGCCGGAAACCGCATTGTGCTCACCAGTAAAGAGTTCAGCCTGCTGGAATTCTTCATTCGCCATCAGGGAGAGGTTCTTCCCCGCTCCCTGATTGCCTCTCAGGTCTGGGACATGAATTTTGACAGCGACACTAATGCGATCGATGTCGCAGTAAAGCGACTCCGCGCTAAAATAGACAACGATTACGAGACAAAGCTGATCCAGACAGTCCGGGGCGTGGGCTACATGCTGGAGGTCCCGGATGCATAGCAAACCTTCCAGACGCCCTTTCTCACTCGCTCTGCGGCTGACCTTTTTTATCAGCCTGTCCACGATACTGGCTTTTATCGCCTTCACCTGGTTTATGCTGCATTCTGTTGAAAATCATTTTGCCGAGCAGGATGTCAGCGATCTTCAACAAATCAGCACCACACTGAACCGTATACTGCAGTCCCCGGTGGATCCGGATGATAAAAAAATAAGCAAAATAAAGGAATCAATTGCCAGCTACCGCAACGTTGCCCTTTTGCTCCTCAATCCCAGGGGGGAAGTGCTCTTTAGCTCAGCTCAGGGGGCGGCACTACGCCCGGCAGTGAATTCAGCAGATTTTAGCGAGCACAGCCGCGCACGGGATGTCTTTCTCTGGACGGTGGAGGATCCTGCGGGACCGATGGATACCGGGTCCGAAATGAAGATGGAAACATACAGGATTATCGCCTCCTCTGGTCAGGCGATATTTCAGGGCAAACAGCAGAACTATGTCATGCTGACTGGCCTATCCATTAATTTCCATCTCCATTACCTCGATGCGCTGAAAAAGAACCTGATTGCGATTGCCGTCGTGATAAGCCTGTTGATTGTTCTGATCATTCGAATCGCTGTCCGTCAGGGGCACCTGCCCCTTCGTAATGTCAGCAATGCCATTAAAAACATCACCTCCGAGAATCTTGATGCGCGACTGGAACCGACACGCGTTCCCATTGAGCTGGAGCAACTGGTTATCTCGTTCAATCATATGATTGGAAAGATTGAGGATGTCTTTACCCGCCAGGCCAATTTCTCTGCCGATATCGCGCATGAGATCAGAACGCCCATCACCAATCTGGTGACGCAGACTGAAATCGCACTGAGTCAGGATCGAACACAGAGGGAACTTGAGGATGTCCTCTATTCCAGTCTTGAAGAGTATAACCGGATGACCAAAATGGTCAGCGATATGCTGTTCCTGGCACAGGCAGATAATAATCAGCTGATACCTGACAGGGTCATGTTTGACCTCAGAGCGGAAGTCATGAAAGTCTTCGAGTTTTTCGAAGCCTGGGCCGAAGAACGCAATATCACGCTCAAATTTAACGGGATGCCCTGCCTGGTTGAGGGAGATCCACAAATGTTCAGAAGGGCGATCAATAATCTGTTATCCAATGCCCTGCGTTATACCCCGGAGGGACAGGCAATCACCGTCTCAATAAGAGAGCAGGAGAGCTTTTTTGACCTTGTGATTGAAAATCCGGGGAAACCAATCCCTGAAGAGCATTTATCAAGGCTGTTTGACCGTTTTTATCGGGTAGATCCGTCCAGACAACGAAAAGGAGAAGGCAGCGGCATCGGCCTTGCGATTGTGAAGTCCATCGTGGAAGCACATCACGGAAGAGTGCAGGTGGAATCGGACGTACGTTCAACTCGTTTTATCCTATCCGTGCCCAGACTGGAGAAAATGATTCCGGAAACCCAGTACTGAGAATAAAGATTTAAATGACAAAGATGTCATTAGCCTGTCATGCAGCAAACAGAAGCCATTCGATATAATTAGTGCAACTTATCAGGAAGGCATTATTACTTCATCCATACACGGCATCAGCACAAGCCAGGAGTTGTATTAAAGCCTCATCCCGGCGGAATAAGGTCTGTAGAGTTGTCAGTTGTACTACTGAGGACACAGATCGAAATTCACGGACATCACTAATTCAGAAATGGAGAGTTACCATGAAAAATATCGTCTTAGCATCAGTGTTAGGTTTGAGCTTAATTTCTACGGCCTGGGCCACTGAAACTGTAAATATCCATGAGCGTGTCAATAATGCTCAGGCTCCGGCCCATCAGATGCAGTCTTCTTCAACTCCAGCCGCCATCCAGGGGGCAGCTCCACGGATGGCCGGTATGGATCAGCATGAACAGGCTATTATTGTTCATGAAACCATGAACAATGGTTCAGCAGATGCACATAAAAAAATGGCGGAAAGTCATCAGAAGATGATGGGAACTGGCACCGTTAACGCTTCCCGTCCGGCGACTTCGTTTGCGGCGATGAATGAACATGAAAGAGCAGCTGTTGCCCATGAATTTACGAATAACGGTCAGTCCGGCCCCCATCAGGCTATGGCTGATGCACACCGCCGCATGATCAATGCGGGCTGATGACAACTGAAGTTTCCGTGCGGTTACCCTTTCCTTGATAGATTGTCCCTTATACGGATATGTTGTTATTTTTTGCCCCCTTCAGGGGGCTTTTTTGTCTGACTCAGCTAAACTTATCCGGTAACCATCTGAAAGGGTTTATTATATGAAAATCACAAATTCGCTTTTTGTTATACTGATGTTATCCCTGCCAGCGATTTCCGCAGAACATTCAGAAATGAAAATGTCAGATATATCCTCATCGGCATCGTCACAGGAATATATGTCCGGCATGAAAGGTATGCATGACAAAATGATGGCCGCTGTAAAAGAGTCCGATCCCGACAAGGCTTTTGCGAAAGGCATGGTAGCACACCATGAAGGGGCAATAGCAATGGCTGAGACCGAGCTAAAATACGGAAAAGATCCGGAAATGAGAAAGCTCGCGCAGGACATCATTAAAGCTCAAAAAGGTGAAATTGAGCAGATGAATAAATGGCTTGGTAATCAAAAATAATGATTGCGGAAATAATATATTGCGCGTACAGTCAGAGTGTTCCCGGGCACGGGAACCTGTTAATCGTTAATTAATCAAAACCCGATTCATTTCGGGTTTTTCCTTTTACCCCCCCAACGCATGCACTGCACCGAGTGAAATTCACCTGAGCCAATTCTGCTTGCTTATTATTTCGATGGGAATTGCTGATTTTAATTAAGTCTATGTTTTAAAGGTGTTTCTCATGCCTGGGTTTGGCAGGGGTTCGTCCTGTTCTCTGGTCATGCGCAATGGCAATTCGCAGTCAGGGCTCAAGACTACTTTTACCTCTTTTTTAACAGAAAGTTTCTGGACCCGATACTTGCCGGAAACATCATCTGCTGTTCATCCCGACCAATAAAACGAAGGTATCACTCTCGTTTGAATCTCACTTACTTTCCATTTTGTAATAAAGAATCAAGTTTTCCAGTGATATATCAATACCAACTTTTTTTAATAACCTTTTTCGCGCAGTGTATATTTCTTTCAGCATATCTTCATAACCCTGACCAAAGTGAATTTGTTTATGGCAATTGCAACACAGAGATATGATATTTTCTTCAACATCAAGAGATGTGTCAAAAGCATCTTGCCTGGACATAGGTACAATGTGATGAGGTTCTGTGTAATTTAAGGATGAATTTCGCCTTCTGAATGTTGGGTGGTCACTATCGACTTCACATCTGTAACCTGCTTTATTCAGCGCATTTTGGGATACGCCTTTACTCCTGGGATACGAGAGGCCATTTTTTACTTCTATTGCATTTTTCTTTGGTTTGGCTTCCCCTGTATATTCAAACGTCTGAACGTTGTCAAAGATATTACTTTTCTCTATGGCATTGATCAACTCATCGTCAGAGTAATACTCACTGCTGGCCATTTCTGTTGTACCAAAAAAATCCAGTTCGTTAATTGCCTGAACAAGTTCCTCACGAATTGTCCATAAGTTTCTTTTGGGTTTTCCGCCGATTTCTTTACTCTTCATTACGGTAATGAATTTTGTACCGCATGCGATATTTCCGACACCTTTAACCTCGAATCTACCAAGTTCTTTTTGAACTCTGCCACCCAGTCCGTTTATGACACCATTAGCACTCATGCTGTGCAGGTCGTACTTCTTACCAATATCGAAGCATGTGCAGGAATGATTTGGCTCAATAAACCATTTTTTTAACGCTGCAATACTTTTTGTGTCAAAAACTTTATCATTTGTTAATAAAGTTTTCCATTCTTCCACACTGATATCAATGTCACAGACATACTCTCCATCAATCACTTCGCATATTTTTTTAATCACATTCATTCCCCTGTTATACAAATAGTCATAATGAAAATATAAAGCTCGCTAACCGGTATGGTTGCGTAAGGACAGTAGTCTCTCAGAGACCGTGCTTTCTTTTTTTTCAGTCCTGGACACTAAAGGGTCTGTTGCACCCCGAAAAAACTTGTTGCGGGGATTGCTCATTGAGATGAGCCTCTGCTTGATCATACCAGATCAGCAGGCTGCCCCCAATGCTATGGCTTCTTAGTTTGGCCATTATCCGGCCTTCCTCACGACCAATAAAATAGAGACATTACCCGTGACGCTGCCACCGTCTCAGCCCGGGACGATCAGAGAGCGCTTCTGATGACCTTCGGTTTTTTTAACGAAGCGGGTGGGATGCAGTTTGTTGCTGAAATGTTAATAATAATCAGCAACTGATGCTAATTTCGCACTTTTAACATTTATGAATATAAATGTTATGCATAATTGCATTTACAGGAAATATCATGCGTTTTGTCATACGTGATCCGAAAAAAGCAAAAACCGGATCATGCCTCAACCTATTAAATTCTGATGGCAGGAAGGGGGACCCTTTTGGACTGAAGCTATCGGCTAATTGGTCTGGTGAAGCTGGTAGGTCTATCGGCGGGTAGTTGTAATTCATTAATCACTGATCGCTAGCAGGGTTGGACATCCGGAAGGATCCTACGAATCCAGAGGAGGTGCGCCTAACCTGGAACACTCATTCTCCATGCTTATGTTATGGAAATAGTTTACCTCTAACCGGAACGGTGTTTATAATCCGTTGTCGTCACCTCGGGTGTTCCCCTCTGCACTTTTTACCGCCTGTAAATGGTTACAGGGACTTCCGGCAGAAGCCGGACTGTAAAAGGAAAACCCGCCATGAAACCGAAAATTGTACCCGTTGTACGGTATACACGTTTTCGTTTCGGGCGCGTAGAGCATGTGCGTAATCACATGCGCTCGCTCCCGACGCGTTAAATGAACGGTACCCGTAGGTGACGATGCTTCTTGTTTAAACACCTGTTTCTCGCTGTTCTTCAGACTCCCCCATCATTGCAAGATAGTGTTCATCGTCATCAGTCTGAATAAATACTCTTCTGAACATTTTCAGATAGCGTTCCTTATCGATGGCACCGGTCGATAAAATATTTCTGCCATCGGAATGAGAGTGCCGGTTGATTGCCCGGTAAAATGAATCATATTCTCCAGCATCACTGTGTTCGCTTGCCAGAGACTCAAGGGCATCTTTCAGTTTTTCATTTTTGCAGGAGAAACTGAAATAGTACTCAAGAATATTCCTCATCGTATTAAAAAGCACAACGGGCTGGGTTTTCTCATCCCTGACATCTTTCAGGGTCTGCCATAACGCCTGATATTCATTGAGCATCTCGTGCATGGAAAGCTTTTCGCAGGAACTGTAGTCAGATTTAACGATGCGAAGCAAAGACCAGTTTACCGGTGCTTCTCTGTTATCCTGTAGGCGGCCGCTGTTTAACAGTATTTCCTGGAAGAAAAACATGTTGTGAGTAAGTATAACGACATGCCTTGCTGCGCCTGCCTTGATTATTTTACGTTTGATGAGTGCAGCGACCTCATAGATATAATTATGTGACAGGCTGGAAATCGGATCGTCAATGACAATGAGTTTATTTTCAGGATTAACGGTTTCGGGAGTGAGACTTCCCGAGCACGATTCAATAAAGTAGAGGAAAGAAACGATGGTTTTCTCACCCTCGCTGAGGGATTTGAATACTTCCGCCTTTTCAGGTTCGCTTCCTCGGCGCAGACGGTATAGTTTCATTTCAGCATCATGGCAGATTATTTCAAAGCCAGTGATCCCCAGCAGCCTGAGATTCGCGTTGATAATGTCAATGGTTGGTTGTATGTCGGAGAGTTGTCTGGTCAACGCATTCGTCTCGTCATCCAGCTGCTTCTTATTTGCAGCGAGGCTCTCAGCTTCACGCAACCTGCTGTTAACTTCATTCTGAAGCTCACCAAGCTGCCTGTCGCGTTCGGTAAAGAACTCATCGCAAATCCTTCTGAGGTGCGCCATGACATCAGCGTACAGGGTCTGTTTTTCTTGGGTGAAATTTTCAGCAAGACGGTTATTTTCCCGTACCCGGGTATTGAAAGCATCCACTTCATTCTGGAGTAACAACAGGGGTTCTTGAATGTTCTCAGGTTGTATCTTCAGAGAAGGTTCTTTAATTTTATTAAGGAGTTGCTGCAACAAAATCTGAAAGCATTTATTTACCGCTTTCACCAGAGACAAAATCTGACTTCCATCATCAACGAAAGTATGGATCGCAACACGGCGTTCAAATTCGGCCAAGTTATCACAGTCCTCAGCAAGTCGTTCTGCTGCCTGGCTCAGCATCCCAAGAGAAGTCTGATATGTCTCATCGAACATCTGAGTGAGTTCGCGCGAAAACGTAATGACATCAAAGGGCTGCTGGCAGAACGGGCAAATATCGTCGTTTATATAATGCTGTCCCTGGCGCACCCAGTCTGCGTTACCGATTTTCTGAATGAGCGCAGAGAATTGTGTGCTGCTTGCAGGCATAACAGGTTCCTGCATCAGTTTTTGTGTGTCTTCAGTTAAGGCGGTGGTCTGGGGAATATGAATTTCGGCGACAAGAGTTCCTTCGCTTTGATTTAACATCCGCCATTTATCAGCCAGTTCCTCAGTTGTGGTACGAACGTCTGAAAGTGGTATTGCCACCATACGTTCGTAAAACGATCTTTTAATTTTAGCTCCATCAAGGAAATCGCTGAGGATTTTTCTGTCATTTACCGTTCTGTTAAATATATCCCTGGTACAATGGTCGATGACCGTTTCTTTCATCCCTTCTTTTTCTGCGATCTCTTCATTGAGCTTATCTATGCGAGTACTCAGTTTTGCTCTTTCTTTATTATTACTGTTTATTTTATCTTGGCTTTCTTGATTGGCCTCGCTGAGAGTGAATATTCCAGGCTGATAGTCCGAACGGGCGAATTTGTTGTCAATGTATTCCTGATTAAAGACCTGAAAGTGGCTGATATGCGGACTCTCAAATGCACAATGCCGATATTTATCGGCCTGACTGTCATAAAAATAGCCAGATACCGTGGATTTTCCCGAGCCGTTCTGGCCATAGATGAGCGTCACTTTGCTGCTGAGATCAAAGCAGATTTCCCTGTCTGGCGCATAGCTTCTTACGCCACGGATCCTGAGATGAGCCATTCTTTTTCTCCTTATCCCTGAGTTTTCTGAGCCTTTCCATCGTAGCGCATTTTGTATTCAGGTTGTGCCATCCTGATAAGATTTTTCTCGATCATACTGACATGAGAAAACTGGCTCAACGGGAAGTGATGGTAACCGTATTTTAATGTCCGAGTTATTATTACATCATTAGCAATAAAAATTTGTTCTTGTGCTTACTGGTTATTAATGCACCTAAAGCAACAATCAGCTCATATTCTTGATTTAAAGTCATCAGTATTTTTCATACTGTATGGAGATCCGAAAACCCCGAGAAGCGGATCATGGCTATTATTTGCACATTTTTTGGGACAAAATCAGAAAATGTGATATAATTTAATTAATTAGATAGTAAGCCACCCTCCGCACTTCAAACCGACCTAACGGGTCATTCCAGATAATCTCTCCCTCAGCATTTCCGAAAAACAAGCTATTATGGATTTTTCGGAAGTGTGGGAAAGGTGCGTCCGGTAATTGCGGTTGGTGACTGTTATCTGGCTAATCACTTCAGGCGGGCAACGGAATGTCCTGCGGGTGATGATAAATAAAGTAATTAGTAGAAAGCTTACGATAAGGAAATCAATTATGAGCAACACAACGACATACGCTAATCAGTGCAACAGCTTTTCCCCTTCATCAATTGTGGAAATGCTTTCAGGTTATGGCTGTAAAAAAATGTGGTTATACCGCACGACGAATACGCAGGGGGAAACACTTCTTGTGCTTCTCGATGAGGAGAACGGGATATACGAGGAAATGGCCAGCCGCCTTGATGCTCCAGATATGAAAGAGTGGTCCATTCAGTATTCTGACGGCGGTTATAAATCCCGTACGCTTCCTGAAGGGGCGTTTGAGATCGATTTGGGTTGTCCTGACGAAGCGGCATGGTATATGGATCTTTTATAGTCACCAGGTCATAAGGTGAACTCCTGACAGGCGGGATTTCTCAATAGAGCAGCGTAACAACTAAGGAGTTAAGGATGGGGCGTTCCACTAAGGGGATTATCAAGGGAAGGGAGTTTCCTTCCAAAAAAGCAGCTGTGGGGCATTTCATGGATCAGCGTGAAACAGTCAAAGAAGCGGGCCCGCTGAAAGAGGGAGAATTGTTTGATGAATTACGCGAGCTTTATCTGCGTTACTGCGAAGTGACCAGCTTTGATCTGAATGGCAGGATTATCTATGCCTTCAGTGTGGATTATGAGCCGCGACAGAACGGTCAGACCTGGGCATCTCACCTGTGCTACTGGGTACATTTCTCGCCGAAGCAGAGTTTGTCCTTTTCGGTCAGAGAAGCGGTGGATGAAATTGCAAAAACTGCTGCTGAACAAATTTAATGGCGGGCGGGATTTATGATTAAAGGAATTCCATTGCATTCTTTTGAATACCTGCATTACATCGTTGATAGTCTTGGATGGATGCTGCCAGTTTATTTATATCTCTTCAGTTTTCTTTACGCATTTATTCATGAATCCGGACATGCCCTTATGGCCATGTGCCTGGGAACTCGGGTAACCCGCTTTCAAGTGGGGAAACCTGTGTTGTTCCGGTTCAAAAGGGGCAGACTTATCCTGAAGTTTGGATTGCTTTTTCCAGACGGAGGTGTCAGTTACCACTATGCGAATGATGCCCCCAGGTGGAAAGTTATGGCGGCGGCGCTGGCCGGTCCATTATTGCCCGTGATTCTGTCAGTACCAGTTTTTACTCTTACCGGTATTCAGCCACTAACGGTCATTGCTGGGTTAATTGTGATGATGCTGACTCTGGTTAACCTAAATCCCTTCATGATGGAAACAGATGGCCAGAAAGTTCTCAAGCATCTGCATGCCATAGTTCAGGGGCGGAAAGTCCTGGATTCCTGAGCAACTGTTACACGAGTTCCATCTACTTAGTTGAAAGGAATGCTGATGAAGATGTCTCTTCCTGGTCTGCCGGGCGAATATGTTGCCCAGTCACAGCAGCTTCCTGTGGCTATCGACTAGGCCACAACAATTTCTTGGCTGTTCTTCACTTCATTCCCAACCAGATACATTGAATATTGAATGTAAAATTCATTTCTATTATTCTAGAAATATAGAAATAACAATCATGAGAACGAATATGGAACTGAACTTTGCGGCGTCGGTGCTGAAAGAGCTTGGCCATGTGACAAGGCTCGGGATTTATAAAAGACTAATCAAAGCCGGACCTCAGGGCGTGGCCGTGGGTGATCTACAGAAGCAACTCGAAATCCCTGCATCCACACTGAGTCACCATCTTTCATCTCTGATATCTGTATCTCTGGTTCGTCAGGAGCGGCAAGGAAGAATACTGTACTGTCACGCCTGCTATGAAAACCTTGGCGCGCTGATTGCTTTTCTGACAGAAGAATGCTGCTCAGGGGCAGATGGACTGTACGATACCAATGGCGATCTTGGAGGAAAAAATGAGCACTGAACTTAAGAATGTTAATGCAAGCCTGTTCGATACCTCAATTACAGAGGCAAGATTCGGCATTCCTTCTGTTCCACACCCTCCCCGTATCCTCATGCTGTACGGCTCTGTACGTGAACGTTCATACAGCAGACTGGCAACTGAAGAAGCGGCAAGGTTGTTGACTGCCATGGGCGCAGAAGTTCGGATCTTCAATCCTTCTGGCTTGCCTCTTCCTGATGATGCGCCTGATTCGCATCCCAAAGTCATGGAATTGCGTGAGCTGGTTCGTTGGTCCGAAGGGATGGTGTGGTGTTCACCTGAACGCCATGGTGCAATGACCGGCATAATGAAGGCTCAAATCGACTGGATACCTCTATCGGAAGGGGCAGTTCGCCCGTCGCAGGGGAAGACGCTTGCCGTCATGCAGGTCTGCGGTGGCTCTCAGTCTTTCAATGCCGTAAACCAGATGCGCATTCTTGGCCGCTGGATGCGGATGATCACCATCCCAAATCAGTCCTCCGTGGCAAAAGCCTGGCAGGAGTTTGATGAAGATGGACGGATGAAACAGTCGTCTTATTACGACCGCATTGTGGATGTGATGGAAGAGCTGGTGAAATTCACGCTGCTGACAAGAGGTAATTCAGCCTATCTCGTTGATCGCTACAGCGAACGAAAAGAGTCAGCAGAAGAACTTTCTCGCCGAGTAAATCAGAGCAAAATTTGAGGGCTGGTATGAGTGATGTAACGGCATTCAACAACTGCATGAGTGTGTTCTGGCGGCAACATGAAGCCGAACTCTCTCGCTTTCTGACATCGAAGACAGGTGATAGCGAAAAAGCAGCAGATCTTCTGCAAGAGCTATTCCTGCGTGCCCGTGCTCATTCAGACAATTTCTGCGAAATGGAGAATCCGCGAGCCTGGCTGTATCGGGCGGCGAGGAATCTGCTGATTGATGAGTACCGCACCACCAGGGAATTCGTTGAGCTGGAAGAAGAGGCCCCACTGCCTGATGTATCCCATGATGCGATCTCAACGCTGGATATTTGCCTGCCTGAAACATTACAGGCGTTACCCGAAGATGAGCGGTGGCTGATTGAAGAGTCCGATCTTAACCGGCGTCCCCAGCAGTCCCTGGCCGATGAACTGGGAATCACGCTTACGGCGTTTAAATCCCGTTTACTACGGGCCAGAAAGCACCTGAAAGAAGCGATGACAGAACTTTGCCAGATTGAGGCAGATGACACTTCTCCCGTCTGCTGCCACAAAAAAATGAATTAATCGCGCATCTTTTTCCCACCATCTTCGTTTACCTCAGTGTAAAGCCAAATGACTAAACACTGAGGTAAACAGTCCATGTCAAAAATTGAGATCTTTGAAGCAGCAGGTTGCTGTGCAACCAGCAGCGTTGTGGTCAGCGACGAAGCCGTCAAATGGAACGCCAGCGCCGAATGGGCGAAAAAGAATGGTGTTGATATTCAGCGCTACAGCCTTGCGAAAAACCCGCAGCAGTTCCTGAATACACCTGTGATCAAAGAGTTTCTGAACACTTCAGGGATGGAGTCCCTCCCTGTTACCTTGCTCGACGGCAAGCTGGTGATGGCAGGCAAACTGCCGACTCGTGAAGATATCGCCCGTTGGGCCGGTATTCCGCTTACTCAGGACTGGAGTGAAGACAGCACCCAACCACGTTGCTGCAGCATTCCACGTATGCCTTAATTCCAGAGGAGCTATTGCTGATGAATATGCCATTTTTAAAAGACATCCCCCCGTTCATCTTCTTCACCGGTAAAGGTGGAGTGGGTAAAACATCCCTCGCTTGTGCTACTGCGGTATGGCTGGCCGATCAGGGTAAGAGAACGCTTCTGGTGAGTACCGATCCGGCTTCCAATGTCGGCCAGGTATTTAGCCAGACTATCGGCCACCGAATTACAGATATCAGTACCGTACAAAATCTTGCTGCGATGGAAGTTGACCCTATGGCTGCGGCACAGGCTTATCGTGACCGTGTGCTTGACCCCGTTCGTGAGCTGATGCCAGCCGATGTGGTCAGCAGCATTGAAGAGCAGCTTTCAGGTTCATGCACCACGGAAATTGCTGCGTTTGATGAGTTTACCGGTCTTCTGACCAATCATCAGTTGCGGGAAAAATATGACCATATCGTATTTGATACCGCGCCAACCGGTCACACTATCCGCATGCTTGAGCTACCGGGAGCCTGGAGCGGTTATCTGGAAGCGAACCCCGATGCCGCTGCAAACCTCGGGCCTCTGGTGGGGCTTGAGAAACAACAGCACCAGTACTCAGATGCGGTTAAAGCGCTGTCTGATGCAGCTCTCACACGATTAGTGCTGGTTGCCCGCGCCCAGGCTTCGACACTGAAAGAGGTTTCCCATACCCACGATGAGCTGTCTGCTATCGGTTTGCAACATCAGCACCTTGCCATTAATGGTGTACTACCGCCGTTTGCGGGTGAGGATGATCCACTGGCGCAAAGTATTCTGGCTCGGGAAGAAAAAGCATTACAGGCAATGCCTGATAATCTGGCTAATCTTCCCCGCTCACAGCTGTATCTGAAGCCATTTAACCTGGTCGGTCTGGAAGCATTGCGGGAGTTATTTACAGAGAGCAAAGCCGCACCGGCTCTCCCTGCTACTACGCTGAATACTCTGGATTTGCCGAAACTTGCTTCACTAGTTGATGAACTGAGCCAGACTGGCAAAGGGCTGGTCATGACGATGGGGAAAGGCGGCGTGGGCAAAACGACCGTTGCGGCATCAGTCGCGGTATCGCTGGCGAAACGTGGCCACAAAGTCCACCTGACCACATCCGATCCGGCAGCACATCTGTCTTACACGTTGGATGGCTCGCTGCCCAATCTTCAGGTCAGCCGTATCGACCCGAAGGTAGAGACAGAACGTTATCGCCGCTTTGTCCTGGAAAATCAGGGCAAAGGATTAGATGCAGAAGGGCTGGCGGTGCTGGAGGAAGACCTCCGCTCGCCATGCACTGAAGAGATCGCCGTCTTCCAGGCATTCTCCCGAATCATCAAAGAGGCAGACGACCATTTTGTCATTATGGACACCGCGCCAACGGGCCATACGCTCCTGCTACTGGATGCGACTGGAGCCTATCACCGGGAAATGGTGCGTCAGATGGGGCAAACACATGACCACGTCATCACTCCAATGATGCAATTGCAGGATCCGGAGAAGACGAAGGTGATTATCGTGACGCTTGCCGAAACGACACCTGTACTGGAAGCTGCAAACCTGCAGTCCGATCTGCGCCGGGCCGGGATCGAGCCGTGGGCATGGGTTGTTAATAACAGCCTGGCAGCTGCTGAACCGTCTTCACCTTTCCTGAAGACCAGGGCTAACCGCGAGCTGCCTCTCATCTCTGATGTGGAAGAGCAGTATGCAGAGCGTATTGCATTAACAGCGCTACAGAGCGAAGAGCCGGTTGGTATTGACCTGCTGGAAGAAATGGCGAAGTAACAATGAAGGGGGCGTTTGCCCCCTTCATGCTTTGCTGTCGTTCTATTTCCCCGATGGATAACAAAGTCCTCTGTCATTTTCCAAAAAGAATCTTTTCGAGTTCGATTAACTGTTGCTGAGATTGCTCATTGAGATGGGCCTCAGCCTGGTCATATAAAAAATATGGGTACAGGAAGCACATATTTGTCTCCCTGCATGAATGAAAACAAAAGATGGTATGGAAGATTAGCCTGCTTGTTGGGTCATAAGCTTTTGTATTTACCTTTCCTTTAGCTTTTCAAGTAACCTTAAAAAAGATGCCAACGGGAACAGAGCAATGAAAATCGTTAACGCAGAAGAAAAGCACATCCCCGCCATATGCGATATCTACGCCCATCATGTTATTCATGGTACCGCCAGCTTTGAAACTGAACCACCGGATACCCATGAGATGCTTGCCCGCCTGAAAAAGATCCGCAATCAGGCGCTGCCGTGGGTTGTCGCGTTAGAGGAAGAAAAGGTCATCGGGTATTGTTATCTCACTCGTTACCGTGAACGCTACGCCTATCGCCACACCCTCGAAGATTCAATTTATATTCACCCGGATGCGCAGCGTCAGGGGACAGGAAAAGCGTTGCTGCGCCACGTCATTGCCTGGGCAGAAACACACGGCTACCGGCAGATGATAGCCATTATCGGCGACAGCAATAATGAGGGTTCGCTGAAAGTCCATCAGCAGGTCGGATTTACAGAAAAAGGCACGCTGAAAGACATTGGTTTCAAGCATGGTCGCTGGCTGGACACGGTTTTGCTGCAACGAAATCTGGGGGAAGGGAACAGCTCGCTGCCATAAGATTCAGGCCTTATGCTCTGAAACAGGAAAAAGGGGGCATTCGCCCTCCTTCATATTTATTTCCGTCTTTAACTATTTCTGACGCCGATATTGAGAGAGTTTTCTTCTACCTACCGGAAATATCATCCGTTTTTCTCTTTCTGAAACCAATGCTTAACAGTTGAAAGGTAAGTTTGTATTCGAGCACATAGGTTGCTGGAGGGGAATAAATCCCGTCTCCCCGAACTAAATTGTGACGTTTGCAACCGGGATACCGGAACCTGAGGAGATGCAAAAACGGTGAACACACCTCCACTTCTACTTAGCAGCAAGATTACCTGGTGCGTTGGTTTGGCCCAGTTAATTAACTGGGGGATTACCTACTACCTGTTGGGTGCTTTTGGTAGCGCCATTGCTAATGACACGTCGTGGGGGCAACCTCTTATCTTCTCAGGGTTGACGCTGGCTATGGGCATCATGGGGCTCATTTCACCGATATCCGGGCGATTATTAGCATCGATGGGGGGAAGAAAAGTCCTGCAGCTTGGTGCTCTCCTGAACGGCCTTGGATGCCTGCTCCTGGCAACGAGTCACTCCCTATACATTTACTTAATGGCCTGGCTGGTGATGGGCATAGGTATGCGCCTTTCACTTTATGATGCAGCTTTCGCTGTTCTCGTAAATCTTGCAGGGCCGACAGCCAGAAAATCTATTACACAGGTGACCCTGCTCGGAGGTCTGGCTTCTGTTGCCTTTTGGCCAATTGGCGAGGGCTTACTGAGCCTGCTGGGCTGGCGATGGGGTGTTGGCTGTTACAGCCTGTTCGCCCTGATAAGCATTTTGCTTTGTATTTCTTTGCCAGATAACAAAAGAGAACGAGGTGTAGCCCCCCGCGAATCGACGGAACAGGGCATCCAGCATCTTGAGCGGGACTATCTGAAATGCGGGTTGTATGCAGCATTGATGGCATTGCTCAGTTTCCTGTCCACAG
Source organism: Citrobacter telavivensis (assembly GCA_009363175.1). Lineage (NCBI taxonomy): Bacteria > Pseudomonadati > Pseudomonadota > Gammaproteobacteria > Enterobacterales > Enterobacteriaceae > Citrobacter > Citrobacter telavivensis. Next base: position 4,999,459 of record CP045205.1, on the reverse strand, counting down.
GAATTTCAACCCATTTACCTCTGATTCTGGCCAGTGCTGGTGTCCCGGTACTTGTTGGTTCCTTATGGGGGGTGGGACAGGTCAGTGCACGTCTTGGCGATATAGCGATGGGGAGTCGAGGATCTGCTCTGGGGCTGAACCTGATAGTGGGGATTTTGCTTCCTTGTTGTTTCATGATCAGCCTGCTGGGACAGACATCCATCGTGGGGACCGGCTTGTTCGTTCTTGGATATGGTGCCGTCAACGGTCTATCTACTCTGGTGAGAGCAACATTACCATTAACTCTGTTTGACCCGCGCCTGTACGCCAGTCGCATGGGAACATTGCTCATGCCGAGTTTTTTTCTGTCGGCACTGGCCCCTTCACTCTATGCCAGCTTTCGCGAACGATTTGGGGATACTGGCATGCTGATCATTTCACTGGTATTTGCGTGTGTGGCAGCAATCATAGCCATATGGATCTATTTGATTGGAAAAGATAAACAGGCACTACAAAGAGTGCCTGTTGATATAACATCGAACGTTAATGAGTAGGCAAGCGCGTACGAGTCTCACAACTGCACTACACGCCTTTATCCAGTTGTTCCAGTTGCTGTTGTAAAGAAAGGCGATCTAGCTTCTCAAACGGCAAACTCAGAAACAGTCTGATGCGACTGGCTATTTGCTTCTCGACGTCCACAAATGCCTGGTACATTGCTTCCGAATCGCCCTCTGCGAGTGCGGGATCTTTGAATCCCCAATGGGCCGTCAGCGGTTGGCCTGGAAATACCGGGCATCCTTCTCCAGCCATTTTGTCACACAAGGTGAAAATGAAATCCATTTTTGGTGAGTCGACTTGCTGATACTGCAGGAGACTTTTACTTGAAAGGCTGGAGATGTCAAACCCCTGACTTTTCAATACTTTTAGCGTCAAAGGGTGCGGTGATGAAGCGGGATGGCTGCCGGCGCTAAACGCCTTGAAAATCCCACCACCGAGCTGATTCATTAAAGCCTCAGCAAAAATACTTCTGGCAGAGTTGCCTGTGCACAGGAAAAGGACATGGTACGTTTTATCCATCATTTCAGCCTCTGAGTAAAAATCGCATAAGCTCTGTCACCAGGCAGCAATAAATAGAGCTGCCTGGTGAAATGGAACTACTTGATTACACGCTGCCCATGTGCGTCGATCACCTTTTCACCGTCTTCTTTAGTAAATTCACCTCTCTGTGCATCAGGCAAAATATCCAGTACCACTTCCGATGGGCGGCACAGTCGGGTTCCCAGTGGTGATACAACAATGGGTCGGTTAATCAGGATCGGATGCTGCAACATAAAGTCGATTAACTGATCATCAGTAAATTTATCTTCGGCGAGTCCCAATTCTTCATAAGGCTCAACGTTTTTACGAAGCAGGGCTCGTACTGAAATACCCATATCTGCAATGAGTTTGACCAGCTCATCGCGTGAAGGTGGATTCTCAAGATAGAGAATTACGGTCGGCTCAGTACCGCTGTTTCGGATCATCTCCAGCGTATTACGCGATGTGCCGCAGGCCGGGTTGTGATAAATGGTGATGTTGCTCATATCAGTATCTCATTACAAAGTGAAAGAGAGACGTAGCGCCAGCGCGGCCAGCGTTACAAACAGCACAGGCAGAGTCATGACGATCCCGGTGCGGAAATAGTATCCCCAGGTGATGGTCATATTCTTCTGTGAAAGCACATGCAGCCAGAGTAGCGTTGCCAGGCTGCCGATAGGTGTTATTTTCGGTCCCAGATCGCAGCCAATCACGTTGGCATAAATCATCGCCTCTTTGATAACGCCTGTTGCGGTGCTGCCATCAATAGAGAGAGCGCCAACCAGCACGGTAGGCATGTTATTCATGATGGAAGACAGGAATGCAGTCAGGAAGCCAGTACCTAAGGTAGCAGCCCAAAGACCTTTATCAGCAAGTACGTTCAGCACGTTAGACAAGTATTCTGTCAGCCCTGCGTTGCGTAATCCGTAGACCACCAGATACATCCCCAGTGAGAAGATCACGATCTGCCAGGGCGCACCGCGCAGCACTTTACCGGTGTTAATCCCATGACCTTTTTTGGCCACCGCAAACAGGATTGCGGCTCCCACTGCCGCGATTGCACTCACAGGAATTCCGAGTGGCTCGAGTACAAAAAAACCGACTAACAAAAGGACTAAAACAATCCAGCCCGTTTTGAATGTTGCTGGATCTTTGATGGCTTTTGCGGGTTCTTTCAGTCGCGCCAGCTCATAAGTGGGCGGGATATCTTTGCGGAAAAAAAGATGCAGCATCACCAGCGTGGCGACAATGGCGGCGATATCCACTGGCACCATCACCGACGCATATTCTGTGAATCCCAGACGGAAGAAATCAGCCGAAACGATATTGACCAGGTTCGATACGATAAGTGGCAAGCTGGCGGTATCGGCAATAAACCCTGCGGCCATTACAAACGCCAGCGTGGTGCTTTTACTGAACCCCAGCGCTAGTAACATGGCGATAACGATCGGCGTCAGAATTAACGCCGCGCCATCGTTGGCAAACAATGCCGCCACCGCCGCGCCGAGCAGAACAATATAGGTAAATAGCAGACGTCCACGCCCATTGCCCCAGCGGGAAACGTGCAGGGCAGCCCATTCAAAAAAGCCGGACTCATCCAGCAACAGACTGATGATAATGACGGCAATAAAGGTGGCCGTGGCGTTCCAGACGATATTCCACACCACCGGAATATCGGCGATATGAATCACACCCGATGCCAGAGCCAGTACGGCACCCAGCGTGGCGCTCCAGCCAATGCCTAATCCCTTTGGCTGCCAGATAACCAACACGATGGTCAGGATAAAAATGGCTCCTGCCAGTAACATATAACCTCCCGAAAGGGCAGCAAAGCTGCCCCGAATAATGACAATAATTAACCAGCGAGTTGTTTGAGTTTGTCGATGCCGGTCGGTTCTGACGCCAGTACAGGAACAAGAGCTACGCGACTGGCATGCTGGAATTTAACGCTCTCGATCTGCGGAAGTTCCTGTTGTGCCCGCAGACGAAGCAGCGGTGAACGGGTATCGGCAATGGAAAGGCTGTTATTGATAATCCAGCCCCAGGGATGAATCCCTGCGCGTTCAAGGTCGGCCTGCAAATTTGCCGCCTCAAGCACAGGCGTGGTTTCCGGCAGCGTGACCAGTAACACTTTGGTTCGCTCCGGGTCCTGAAGCTGCATCATTGGCGTGGTGAAATGGCCTTTATCGCCCATTTTCTTAGCAATTTCGCGGTGATACGCCCCGGTGGCATCCAGCAGTAGTAGCGTATGCCCGGTGGGTGCCGTATCCATGACCACGAAGCGCTTACCCGCTTCACGAATCACCCGTGAAAAGGCCTGGAAGACCGCAATCTCTTCGGTGCAAGGAGAGCGTAAATCTTCTTCCAGCAGGCGTTTTCCTGCTTCGTCCAGTTCGCCTCCCTTAGTGTCAAGAACATGCTGACGGTAGCGTTCCGTTTCCTCGTGAGGATCGATCCTGCTGACCTGCAGATTCTTAAGGCTGCCATTGAGGGTTGTGCTGAGATGCGCCGCAGGATCAGACGTTGTCAGATGGACATCAAATCCCATTTCGGCCAGTCTGACGGCAATGGCAGCAGCCATCGTGGTTTTCCCCACGCCACCTTTGCCCATCAGCATGATCAAACCATGTTCATTACGGGCAATGTCATCAACTAGCGCAGAGAGCGATGGAATATCAGGACGTTGCTGAATGTAGTCTGCAGAAGATAATACTGCTTCTGGCTGAGTGGAGAGAAGCCCGCTGAGTGCAGATACACCGACCATATTAACCGGTTGAAGGAATAGCGTGTCAGTTGGAAGGCCAGAAAGATCAGAGGGAAGATGAGCTAGCGCTTCCTGTTCACGTTCCCATATTGCTGCAGCCAGTGTATCGGTAGCGGCTTCAGTTTTTGGAAGAACGCCATTAATGACCAGATACTGATTTTTAAGACCGATGGCGGCAAGTTCCAGATGAGTTCTGGCGACTTCCAGTAGCGTTGATTTCTGCAACCGCGCGACTAAAACCAGTCGGGTGCGTGTTGGGTCAGACAACGCTTCAACGGCATGAGCATATTGTTCACGCTGTTTTTCCAGTCCCGCCATTGGGCCCAGACAAGATGCGCCATCTGGATTACTCTCTATAAAACTGCTCCATGCACCAGGCAACTGGAGAAGGCGGATAGTATGGCCAGTAGGTGCTGTATCAAAAATGATATGATCAAAGCGGGTCAGCAGAGAGGCGTCAGTCAGCAATCCAGTAAACTCATCAAATGCAGCAATCTCGGTTGTGCATGCACCCGACAGTTGTTCGTTGATGCTGCTAACGACGTCATCAGGCAGGACGCCTTTAATTGGGTCAACGATTCTGGCCCGGTACTGCTGTGCAGCTGCCTGAGGATCAATCTCAAGAGCCGATAATCCCGGAACAGAGGCTATTGGTTGAATGGTGTTGCCTATCGTCTGGCCAAACACCTGGCCAACGTTTGAGGCCGGGTCGGTACTGACCAGCAATACTCGTTTACCCTGTTCTGCAAGACGGATCGCTGTGGCGCAGGAAATAGAGGTTTTACCTACACCACCTTTACCAGTAAAAAACAGATAAGGGGGTATATTTTCTAAAAATTTCATTTGTCCTCCTGGCATACTTAACAACAAGAAGTATTACCACCGCAGCAGCCTGAAGGCGCTAATCCTACTTTCTCCAGCGGAATCCCAAACCACCGTGCAAGTTCAGCCCGTTTCGGATAACGTCCGGCCATCACTGTTTCGCCATCCAGTAACAGTAGTGGCAGTCCTTCCGCACCGGAAGCCTCAATGAATGCTTTAACTTTCTCGTTCTGGACAAAGCTCATCGGTTGCTGTGCCAGATTGTAACGATCTACCTGAACACCTCGTTGTTTAAGCCATTGTACATCCGCAGAAAAATCAACCAGAGCCTGATCGACATCAGTACCGCAGACACCGGTGCTACAACACATCGCTGGGTCGAATACCGTTAGCGTTTTCATCCTTAACACCTCACATGTGGAAAATCATATATATTCAGGCAAATTTTTAAATACAAATAGCCTTACTGCTGTTAGTGCAGTTGACTGAAGCCAGTTTACGGGCGATGGCCTGAAGATCGTCCTGTTGGCTTAACCTGGCCTGCTCAATAATCTGCGCAGCCCATGAAGGAATGTGTGGGGATAAGCGGTAATGAACCCATTTTCCGTGCTTACTATCAAGCAAAATCCCGCTTTCCCGCAACATTGCCAGATGCCGGGAGATCTTAGGCTGTGATTGATCAAGTGCAGTGCAAAGATCACAGACGCACAACTCCCCCATGGTTCTGAGTATGAGAACAATACCCAGACGTGTTTCATCAGACAGATTCTTAAAGAGTTGTAGGGAAGTAAGCGACATCATTCCTCCTGTTCGTTTGGGTAACGATATCTCCAGCGGAGATGAAAATCAACAACATATACGCATAAGCGAATGTATTTGATAAATGTCAAAACAATGACAAGTTCGTACACCCATACTACCTCTGTTTTCTTTTGTTATGTCTTTTTATTCATATTTATGTAAACAATAAATTGAAGGGTAACTATGAATACCGATGATGACGACTATCCAAAAGATTCCCAAAAACGGAAACTTATATCTACATTAGCCATTGCGACTGGAGCTGCGCTTGTTATAGCTCCTACTCAGGCAGCCCCCAGACTTACTGAAAAAAAACAGCACTGGTGTATGGTCATAGATCTGCGTAAATGCGTGGGTTGTCAGGCATGTACTGTCAGTTGCAAAATCGAGAATCACGCACCGCCGGGGCAATTCAGAACCTGGGTCGCCGATATTGAAGTTGGTCAATATCCAAAAACCAAAAGACAGTTTCTTCCGCGTCTATGTAACCATTGTGAAAACCCTAGCTGTGTCCCTGTTTGTCCAACAGGTGCTACGTTTAAACGCAATGATGGCATTGTTCTTATCAATCAGGATATTTGTTGGGGCTGTGGTGCCTGTGTTACTGCCTGCCCTTATGATGCTCGTTTTATTAATACTGAAACCAAAACAGCTGATAAATGTACCTTTTGCGCGCATCGCATAGAACAGGGGCTCGTCCCAGCCTGTGTCGAAACTTGTGTCGGTGCAGCAAGGGTTTTTGGTGATCTGAATGACAAAGAAAGTGAAGTGCATAAATTATATTCAGAGCATATAACAAATGTTTTGAATCCAGCAACGGGTAACAAGCCTCAGGTATTTTATATTGGGTTAAACAATGAAATGACTGTAGGAGAAGAAATAAAAAGTAAGACTTGGACGAAAGAGTTTTCTGATGTTTTCGATCAGGAACTCCCCTGGGTAAATCAGGAGTAAATCATGATGACGACCATTTTAAATATTGCACATCAATCTCCATTTGGCTTGCTTTTTATTAATTACTCGCTATTGTTAGGTGCATCAGGAGGTCTCGCTGTTATCTGGTCCTTCCTTAACTGGGGGAGTCAGTCAAAGACTAACCTTTTACCTGTGGCATTGGCTTTTGCATTAGCATTTGGAGGCATATTAAATGTATTAGCAGAGGTACAGCAACCCGGCCGGTTAATTTATGGATTTATATATGGTTGGGAACACTGGTACGGTTCAATAATAAAATATGGTGTACTGATTTTACCCCTGTTTTGCCTGTTACTAATCCTGCAACTCACGCCATTAAAGCTGTCTGTTTTCGTTGATAAATTAACGAAAATCCTTCTTATAGGAACTGGAATATTTTTAGGGATGTACTCTGGAATATTCATGACTAATGAGCATGGTATTGCACTCTGGAATACCCCACTGTCTGCAGTCTTAATGTTACTTAGTGGACTTTATACTGGATTCATAGCCTACAGTTTAGTTTCTAAACATACTAATGAACAACCGGCAGTAATTTCATCTTATTGCGGGCTTGGTGTGATGCTTATTACTATGTTTATTTTATTGCTATTCACATGGTGGGGGCATGTCTTTGCGGGAGAAACTATCAGCACCTCCTTTGGTTTACTTGATTCTAACTATTTAGCAACGCAGATAATTACTGTGGGAGCGTTGGTTTTAGCTTGCGTTATGATTGCTGTAATTAGATCTAAAAATAAAATCCACTACATAATTATCATTATTCTATCTGCTATCTCTGCCTGGGGTGTTCGTTTTCTTTTGTTGGTTGGGGGGCAGGGAACGAGTCGTAGCAGCGCCGGAGTCTTTACTTATCACCCTGAACCAAAAGAATATTTATATTCTTTTGGTAGTATATTTTTCATGGCAGGTATTCTTGCTTTAGTCATATTGTTTTATGAGAATTTCCAACACAAATATCCGGCACATACAGGAGGAGAAATTAAATGAACAGACGTCATTTTCTTACAGGTTGTGCCGCGCTAGGTGTAGGTGTTGGTGCCAGTATTTATGGAAAAGTATTTTACCGTGCAGGTACATTCTTAGATGCAGGAGAGCAAGCAAAATCAACCTTTTATGGTCAGTCAACTGAACCTGAATGGCTGCTTGATAAAGAAACTGGCCAGCATGTTATAAATCCCAATTATATGGTACGTCATTCTGTATGTCTTCAGTGTCATGGAGAGTGTGGACTGAGAGCCAAAGTGAACCGTAAAACCGGAAAACTGGAACGCTTACAGGGTAATCCATATCATCCGAACACATTGATTGATTATAAGGATATGAATATCCCGGTGGTGGACACTGCCAATACTCCGGGTACACTATGTGCCCGAGGGAACGCGGGTCTACAAACTGCTTACGACCCATATCGACTGACAGTTCCCCTGAAGCGCTCTGGCCCGAGAGGAAGTAATAAATGGGTGCCTATTGAGTGGGAAAAACTGATCGATGAAGTGGTCAATGGTGGAAAGATTTTCGCTGATACAGGTGATGAGGCTAGTCAAAACCTTGAGATAAAAGGATTCCGGGCATTATATGAAAAACGTGATGAATGGATTGATGATAACAATCATGACTTAGGGCGAGTATCTAATAAGCTTGTTATACAAAGCGGACGTATTGTTAAAACGCGAAAAGATTTTCAGACTCGTTTCGCGAAATCCTTTGGCACAGTTAATAATTACGAACACACTAATATATGCGAATTAAGCCATCACATTGCTACGAGTGCTGTATATACTGAGCATAATAATTTTAAAGCAGATCTTTGTGAGTCAGAGTTTGTTTTATATTGGGGAACCGCGCCTGGAGAAGCTAATTTCCCTATGCAGACATTAGGGAAATACTCAGCAGAGGCGCGTTCAAAGGGCTGTAAAATTGCTGTTATTGATCCAGTATTACCCCGAACTATAACGGATGACCCAAATATGTTCTGGCTTGCTCCGCGACCAGGTACTGATGGTGCTATCGCAATGGGGATGATAAGCTGGATTATAGATCATAATCGCCATAATACGGATTTTTTAAGTTACCCTAATCAGTCTTCTGCCAAAAATGCTGGTGAAACTTGTTTCACGGATGCCAGTTATCTGATTATTACCGATGAAACACATCCTAATTTTGGGAAATTTATTACTTCTAGTGAAGCTGCCTTGGGGGACAGTAACGACAGTGTCGTAATTAATCTCACTGGTATTCCAGAATTAGCGGAAAAATGTGTTAAAGCAATACTGGATTATAGCGGGAGTGTTAATGGTATAGGGGTTGCTACAGCATTTCATTTATTAAAGACATCAGCGAATGATTATTCTCTAGAGTATTATGCCGATATCAGTGGTGTTCGCATTGACGATATTGTCAATTTAGCTGACGAGTTCACTAAGCATGGACGAAAAGCATCCACAGAGTTTTATCGTGGAATTGCACAGCACCCGAACGGTTATTATACAGGTTTTGCAATAAATCAGTTGAACGTCTTAATCGGTAATTTGAACTGGAGTGGTGGTGGTTCCCTCGGGGGAGGTGGATTCCCTTATGACAAAGGGGTATATGACCTGACTGCTATTCCTTCTCTGGTGCCAGCTCAATTTGGTATTAAAATTACCCGTGAAGATGGCTTTCGCTATGAAGATTCTACTGAATTTAAGACAAAGGTTGCTCGTGGCGAAGCCCCCTACCCAGCTAAAAGGCCGTGGTTCCCTTTCACTAAAGATATTTTCAGTGATATCTTGCCTTCAGCACTGGAAGGTTATCCGTATACAGCCGACATTCTGTTGTGGCATATGTGTACGCCTTTATACAGCGCTCCAGGCATGGGTAAAGAAGATATTATTCGAGGGGTTTGTGATCCAACAAAAATACCATTAATTATTGCCAGTGATATTGTCGTTAGTGATACCAGCATGTATGCAGATTATATTATCCCTGACATTACATATCTGGAACGTTATGTCCAGCATCCGATGCTTGAAGCAACTATGGTCAAGGGGACTGCTGTACGTTATCCCGTTATCGAGCCGCTGACTGGAAAAAACCAGGCGGGACAACATTTTTGTCTTGAGACTTTCTTTATTGATATAGCTTCGAAATTAAACATGGCTGGGTTTGGGAAAAATGCTATCCCTGACAGTAATGGAACTCTATGGCCTCTCGAAAAAATGGAGGATTACTATCTGAAAGGTACTGCAAACGTTGCTTATAGTGGAACACCAGTATCGGATGCTACTGATGATGATATAAAAATTGCCGGTCTTGAAGATTACCAGAAGAAGTATTTCAGTAGTCTTAAGTCTGATGAATGGAGAAAAGTACTTTTTTTAATGTCACGCGGTGGTCGTTTTGAGCCAGTTACTACCAGACGGAATGGTACGCAATTGAAAAATCAATTCAATAATCGTATCAGAATGTACAATGAAAAAATTGCTCAGGGTCTAAATAGTTTTACCGGTGAACGTTTTTCAGGAACTGCACTTTGGCAACCATCTCTCACTATGATGGGGAAAAAAGTGGATGAGCTCGATCAGGGCAAAGGTATGGATTTTACAATATTGACCCGAAAAAGTGCACTTCAGACCCAGTCCCGACTGTCTTCCAACAGTTTTATCCGAGAGATACAGCCGACAAACTGGGCTGAAATTAATACCGAGGATGGGAAAGCTCTCGGTTTGAAAACCGGTGATAGTGTATGGGTCGAAACTGTTGAAGGGCGTAGGCGTTGTGAAGTAAAACTCAGAGATGGGGTTGCACCCGGAGTGATCAGCTTTATCGTTGGCTATGGCCATTGGGGTTACGGAGCAACCGATATTGATATTGGTGGGAAGCGAATTAAAGGCAGTAAAATCCGGGCTGCGGGGATAAATTTAAATCCAATAATGCGACTGGATCCAGATGTATGGGGGATGCCGCTTATGGATCCAATTGGTGGCAGTAGCAGTTTCTTTAATACACGAGCTAAAATTATCAAAGCGTAGGGGGCAAGTATGTGTGAAGTGGAAGAGTTGAGAAGAACCTGTGATATTGCTGGATCCTTACTACTCAAAAGCCCTGAACAAGAGCTTATTGACTGGATAAAGCAATGTACAGGGCAAAACCTTGCGATTAAAGAATGTCAGCAGGCGTTTTATGACTATTTCTGCTTCCCACAATCTGGTTTGTTTTGTCCACCCTATAATCATGTCTTTAGTAATGGCTTACGTCATGGAGACATCTGGCAATTTCCTGCAGCAAGCTTTGATGGGGGAGCAGAAGAAGAGGATTTCTATCAAAAATTCAATTTTGCTCCCTCTATGCTTAACATCAAATTGCCGATGGTACATAAACATGTTCCTGGTGACCATTTTGGTGTGGAATTGCTTTTTATAAGTTGTGTGCTGACAAATAAAAATTTAAACACCCCCGAGACCTGGAGTATTTTAAAGGGATTTATATGTGCACACTTACCTGCTCTACAGGGGTATACCCATTTATTAGGCAGCCAAACTGAACCCTATATTAAAGTCGTAGCTGAATGTCTGGAGGAGTGCTTGTCAGGACTTGATTATTTACTTTCGATTGATTCTTGAACCAAAATGTAACTACATAGATATTCTCAGAAACAGAGCCAGATTAAAATATTAATCTGGCTCTCAGTGCTTACCAGGTTGGCGCATTACTTGGTATTCTGTGGCGATTCAATCCTTAATGGTTAGGGGCAGTGTCTGGAACAAGTGCTGAAGCGCCTGAGCCAATCAGTATATTGATATTGGATAAATCATTCCGACATTCTGATCTTAAGGTTTCTGTAGTTAAGGCAAATAATGTATCTTTTGAGAACGCTGAGAAACTTGAAGAAAAACATTCCAGGTTGTATGTCGGATTTATATTAAGCTATACATCTACGGTTAATGGTGTATCTTTTACAAAATACGAAGTTTGCGAGTTTCAGAGATGGAATTATGATAAATGTCGTGGTTATTTAAGATTCATTTTTTATTTTCTGGGTTCTGTCAGAACGAAAATAAACTGCCAGGGCGTATCATTCAATGAGGATATTATTGATGGTTTGATGGCATGTAGGTTATTTCCATCAACAATTAAAGGCATGTTATCAGAAACTTGGTTTATTGCTGATCGAATAGGTCATATAGAAAGTAATTACGATGTAGAGATAAATTCAGTTGAGTATTTAAACAGATTTAACAGACTTATACGTTTATTGTGTTTCGGTAGTTCTGTGACAATTTTAGATATTGAATATACAACGAAAGACTTTTCATATGGATGGATTATAAAGTACTCATGTAATGGGGAATATCATACGGAGTTTTACCATAGTCTGGCCACTGGTCTGGACGATATTTATGATAAGTTCATCGTCGAGAATCCATCATAAAGGTGACTATTGATTACATGTAAATCATTAAAGGTACCCTTCAAATTTTGGAGGGTTTCCTGCAGACTCGTCTTCCATGTCACAGATAAAAACTTGATAAAGGATCACGCTCCGATCTAATATCTTGCTCGTTGTACCGTTGCGTTGTATGCAACATGCCAATGCCTCGGCGATCTGAGAGAGGCGCCTTCGGGTGATCGCCATGCCAATGCCACCGTGACCTGAGAGGTGGCGCCTTCGGGCGGTAACTTCGTTTACCCTTTGAAAACGAAGATCGCATACAGTTTGAATCTGGCGATGAAGGTCCCTTTCACTTCTGTATCTGTTTTTCAGATACGTCTTGCAGCCGTTGTCTGGCCGCAATTTTCTTATCGTTTTCACTCTTTATGACGCTGCTGGCCGTTGCGAACTTTGCGGCGTGGGTATGACCATTTGGAACATTTGGGCATCTTCCACGACTGCATTGAGAGCAGAGGAGCGCGGCGTCACTTGTGCACGAGTGAAACGAGTACCAAGTGACGCGCGCAGCGCATAACAGGCAGAGCTGACGCACTGCCATTTCGACAACTTTTTTACCAACTGACCAACACGTACTTAAAGGTTTTAAGGGCCTTAAAAACGTACTTCATTCACTTCTTGTTCATTTATCAACCAAACGTCTTTCTCGTAAAAACGGGTAAGGACTTCATTCTGAAAGGAGAAAATCGACACGATATCGATGGCGACACCAGTCAACATACTGGTGTGTGGAAGCAGACTGATTAATTTCAGCCCGGTGCAAACCGCGAACAGGTCAGAGACCTGGGGAGCTTCGCAATAACTCAACATTTCGCCGCCCCGATGCACAGATATCTGTCGAGACGCAGGAAGCACAACCATAAACCGTGCCGTCGGGGTGAAATTCATCGTCTGTAGCTGTGGCGCAGCCGGTGTCAGTGCTTTTCCGTTCACGCAGACGGAAAAGCACTGACACCTGTTTAAATGGAGGGTTGTTTATGGCAAAACTGAATAAAAATCTTAAAACGCTTGCCAGGCAGGCAGGGGGAAGTTTTAAAACCGTTTCTGACCGAATGAAAATTGCGGACAGGTTTGCCGAACGTTTATTAAAACTTAATGTTCAAATCAGAGATATTAAAAATATCAAGACGGGGCATATCGAGTTGTATATGAAGAGCCGCCTTTCTGAAGATATTTCCAGACGCACACTTCAGAACGAAATGGCAGCTATCCGGGCTTTGTTACGTGTTGCGGGGAAAACATTCATGGCAAATCCTTCTCATGATAAACTGAGCAATCAGGCTCTGGGTATTTCGGAAACGAGCCGGGATGGAACTAAGGTTGCTATTCCCGATGCTTATTTTCGGCAGGTATTGACGAGTGTAGAGCAAAAGGATGATGGCGTTGCATGTGCAATGAGATTATCCAGATTACTCGGGTTAAGAACAGAAGAAACAGTACAGTCTGCTAAATCGTTGCGTACCTGGAAAAAAGCTTTACTCAATGGTGACGAAAAAATACGTGTTGTATTTGGGACAAAAGGAGGACGACCAAGAGATACAACGGTATTAGATCGTGAATCAACTCTGGCTGCAATCAATGCGTCCCTTAAACACTTGAATGAAAATAATGGAAAGTTGATTGATAAGCCATCATTACATACGGCTATTGAACGTTATCGCAATGTTGTCCGTGAGTCCGGATTAACAGGAAAATATGCGCCTCATAGTTTACGCTATGCCTACTCTGTTGATGTCATGAATTATCATATGAAAAGAGGTTTCACTAAAGAAGAGGCACAGGCTCTGGCATCAATGGATTTGGGACATGGCGATGGCAGGGGACAATACGTGGCTCGTGTTTATAATAAGGTAGAGGGTAATGAGTAAAAGCATTTTTGTTTCTGGTGAGGATTTGGTTATTGGTCGTGTGTTTTTGGGATGGAAGGAAAGGATTTCACGTATTATCGATAGGGGGCATTACGAGGTGGCTTGTTCACAGGAGGTTCATGCGCATTACGGAGACAAATTTACCCGTACTGATGCCTGTCTGTATTTCATCCGTGGCGCACTGTCTGAAACTTTCAGGAAATCACTGAGAGAAAAAGAAAACGCTCATGAAATGTAAAAATATGATCCTTTTTTCTGGTCAATTTAAACATGACACATTTTCTCAGGATATTCTCAGCAGTAGTGACTTTCCGTTAAGGGCTTCATCGTCCTGGTTCAAACCACAATGTGGGAAGATCTTTGCGTTGACACTATTGCCTGAGGTGCGGGAATTGTGTACGCTTAATTTGCTAACGTTGTCTCTGACAACTGCCAATGCCTGAGTGATTTGAGACAGGCGCCTTCGGGTAATCACATGCCAATGCCATCATAACCTGAGAGATGGCGCTTTCGGGCGGTTCAAACCTGTTTAACCTTTGCAAACAGGAACCTGATTACAGGTTAAGGTCCTTTTCTACATCACTTCACACTACCAAACACCTGATTTACTCATCCGGCATTTTTGGCCTGATTCTCACCCTGAGGGATACTTTCCCTTTGGGACGGTTCCCTTTTTTCATAAGGAATCGTACCCATGCATTACACCAGAATGATCAATCCGCTCGCGTTACTGAGTTGTGACTCACCCGCTTCTGCAAAAATCATTGTGGATTACGTAAAAACTCAGCTTAACGTTCGTCTGGATAACAAACTCATGGTCGACGCAGATCCTCAGGTTCCTGCTGACGGCCTTCCTGATTACCTGACTTTTCTCAGACATGTCGCGCATACAGTTGGTTTTGCAACTGAGCATGGCTTCATAAAACATACCTTTGTCGAAGAAGCAGTGAGCGAGCTTACGCTTCTGGGGACAGATGTTCACAGTTTTCACTGGAGTACAGCTTTTCTTCAGGGCGTTACCAGGTCTCGCGAGGAAAAAGAGCTGGACGAAGCTACAGAGCAATTGCGCGAAATGTTTTATCAGAGCGCCCATTTCTCAGACATCGCCTGACGGCCTTATTAGTCGAAGATTTTCTCACCCTAACGGGACTTCTGTCCCGGTCAGGGACAGGATTCCACAACTCTTTAAGGAATCCTTTATGAACGAGTTAATTCTCACCGAAGATTTTCACATCCGTGCCAGCGAGCGTAATGCTCACAAAGTTGCACTGGCTAAAGCGGAAGGCGAGCTGCTGAGTATCGCAGCGCTTCGCCGCCTTGACCTAAATACCGGGACAGATGAAGACGGCTTTCCGTATTATGTCTGGGATATGGCTTCTGTTGCCCGGGAACTGGCTGAACTGTATGTTCGAAAACTTATACCGGGATCATGGGAGGCATTCTTTAACGACCTCTGCCGCATGGCAGAAGGTATTGATAAAGAAGCCTGGATATATTTCTACAAAAGCGCAGTCAAAGACGAAGAGGCCTTTCTGTCTATGGAACGCAGCGATGCTGATTTCTGACGTGATGCACTGAACCCTATGGGGACTTTCTCCATACGGAGGTGGTTGTGTTTTCTGAATGAAGCCAGCTTATAACTGATGTACCAACCCATGCGGGGACAACCTCCCTGCATCTGCGGTGATGGTTTTCTCCGCATTAACTAAGGAGAAAACCATGAGCAGTATAATACTGTTGTTTATCACCCATACCACGCGCGTCCTCAGCCGCATTTCAGAAGCAATGCGGCAGCAGCAGGCCGAATGGTTCACCAACCGTAGCGGTCACAGCAGTTTCCGCGCCGAGGTCGTTCAGTCTGAAGGGGGTTTTACCGCCATCATTTCACGCAGAACGGGCTACAGTTCGCGTGACTGGCAGTATCAGCAACTGGCCAGCGCCGGTCAGTTTGCCTCCGCACGTAAGGCTTTACGGGCGGGACGGCAGATGGCGCAGCAGATGGCCTGGCTGCGTTACCGTTTCGACTGAATCAGTTCTGACTGATTAACACTTCCCGGAGGGACCTTCCCTCCAGGGGAAGTCTCCTCCTTATTAATTTAAGGAGTCCTGATGATTCGCTTTACCTCAACCGAATTACGCCCTCTTTTATCACAGCAGGGCGGTATGCAAAGGCCACTGCTGCTTGAAAAGAACCTTGGTATATACATCCGGGTTCCGGATGACCGAAACCCCGGCGAATGGCTCAGGGCATGGGCGGAAGGTTGTAATCCCTCGAAAGATGCAAACTGGTCGGAAAATGCAGACCTGTTAATTCCCGGGAAGGAATACGCTTTTCAGACCTTTATGGAGCAGAGCAAATTCGACGCCGTTCTGACCGAACACCACGATCTTTTTATGATGCCATCGGCCGGTCCACTGGGGACTGGTATGACAATTCGTAAAGAGACCCGTCCGCCAGAAAAGGTGTATGTCCTGGTGGAGGAATATCGCAGCAATATTCGTTGGCTCTACGATCAGTCTCTCCGGCATTTACCTGCCTGTGTGGGGAATGCGGAACGTCTGAGCTGGCGCTCGCAGGCGCTGTATGTGCTTGACAGGGTAATCCGTCTCGACTGTAAACGGGCAAAACCTGCTGATCGCGCGATATTTGAGAGTGCGGTTCGCAGCGTGCGCAGCAGCGTCAGCGAGGTGATGTCTGATGGCTCTTTCCGTTACGCGGCAACCCGCCGTTAGGTTGTATTACTGACTATCTCTGACTTTTTTCCACTCCCGGTGGCGCATTCTTCCGCCCCCGGGGAGGATGCGCCCTTTTTTACAGGTTGCATCCTTATGAACAAATCCATTCGCGGCCGTAAGGCCGCGCCGGCTCAGAAAGCCGATCTTTACCAGCAGGTCACCGACAAAATCATTGCTGCCCTGGGAAAAGGGGTTCCACCGTGGCGCCGGCCGTGGCGTTCTGCACAGAACGTACATGGCAGCGCGTTACCGGTGAATGCCACAACCGGCCGCCATTACAGCGGAGTGAATATACCCTTGCTGTGGATGTCTGCTGAAGAGCGGGGATTTCCATCCGATCGATGGCTGACATACCAGCAGGCGAAAGCCGTGGGTGGTCAGGTGCGCAAGGGTGAAACCAGCTCGATGGCCATTATCTACAAACCGTTTGAGAAACAGGCGACGGATGGCAACGATAACAAGCTGTTCGATAAAGACGGTAATCCCGTCATGGAGTCGCTTGCGATGCTGAAGCCGCTGCAACTTTTCAATGTCGCCCAGTGTGATGGACTGCCGGATGCTGTTGCCGGCATGCCGCCAACAGAGGCAGAAGAGGAGCGGCATTCCATACTCAGTGAACAACAACAGGGGCAGGTACTGTCAGTACTGAATGCAACCGGTGTGGTTTGCACATCGTACCGACAAAACCGGGCGTATTATCAGCCATCAACCGATCGAATTGTGATGCCTACGACTTCGCAGTTTAATTCTGAAGCTGATTACTGGTCCACGCTACTGCATGAACTGGTTCATGCAACCGGCCACAGCCGCCGCCTTAGCCGTGAAGGGATAACATCTTCTTCGCGAAAATTCGGTGATCCGGTTTACGCCTTTGAGGAGCTTATTGCCGAAACCGGCAGTGCTTTTCTTTGTGCAGAGCTGGGTATTTACGGTGATGTTCAACATGAAAGCTATCTGGCCAGTTGGCTGAAGGTACTTCGTGACGATAAAAAAGCCTTTTTCCGCGCCTGCCGGTTTGCCCGGGAAGCGTCGGAATTTTTACTGCAGCCACTGAACCGACAACCGGAACAGAACAAGGCTGCTTAACAATAAACTTGATGGCCCTGGTCATCAGCATCCCCTGAGGGTATCTCCTCAGGGAGATGCCCTCTGTCTAAACTAAAGAGGAGTAATAACTATGTTTTCATGGTGCAAAAACCGTCTGGAAATCACTGCGAAATCTGTTTGTATTGACGTGATGCAGTCCTGGATTGCCGGCACTGAAACTCCGCGTTATCGACATGCCATACGGCAGGCCATAAAGCTGTTTCTTGCTGGATGTGCCGGGATACTTAAGCCAACAAAAGCGACAGAGTTTACTGCTTATCCGATGCTTACGGCCGCCGGTACGGGGGCTTCTACTTCGGCAAACCAGGCGTTCCAGCATTTCCTGGAATTAATGGAAAAGGATGCGTGGCTCGACAGCGCTACTATTGCACGTATGGAGAAGATCTGGGTTCAGTCCGGCCTGGAAACACTTAAATGGGAGAGTATTCCAGTTTCATCGCGCCAGATAATGTCCCAGTTGATGGCTGTTCACTATGCTGACTGGTTTGGTGTTGCCAGCTTCGGGGAACAGTTCGATCCGCAGGAGCGTTGGGAATGGCTCAGTATAATGCCGGCCGCGAGTTGTCCCTGCGATATGCTGATGATAATGCCGTCACGTCTTGCAACTGAGTTGAACGGTAACAGTGGTTTGTTCCGGGGGCTTAACACAACTGCAGATCTTTACACGCAGCTGTATGGTGTGGAGTTCCCGGCTGGTCATAAAGCCAACTGGAGCCGTGAATCACTGGGCACGATATTACTGACGTTCGATACCCCCTGGTACCCGCCATCTGGAGAGGTTATGGGTGAGATGTCAGAGCTGTTTGACTGTGAGATCCGTCATTACTGGAAATCAGTGGATGAAGGTTTTTCCGGATATAACTGTTTTGACCGCGGTGATCACGTTGACAGTGGCCCCTGGCCGGAAGAAATGCAGCAACTGAGCAACGGTGAAACAGCAAGAATGTACCTTGTCTCTACGGAAACCACAGCGGTAACGCCATATGCGGCGCCAGCGGCACAATACGGGAGCATTCGGGCCTGACACTAAACCAGGATAACCCGGGCTAACCGGTTCAACATACTGGCCACAACACTTGTTGTGGCTTTTTTTCACCCTGACGGGAAACACTGTTTCCCCGTCAGGGGCGTGTTTCCCGTTAAAGGAGACATGCATGAAAAATCTTATAAACCATGAAAAGGCGTTCATTTCGCTTTTCAACCAGACTGCTCGTTATCACCATCGACATCAGGTTTTTGAAGACTTCATCAGTTGCAGCGTTATTGCTCTTCAGAATGCCCTCAGTTTCTGCGAAAAGCGGGAGCAGAAATATCTACACATAGTTGCACGTTATGAAAAGAAGGATGTAGTCCGTATGGCAGAATTGCTGGCCCATGTTGTCAATGGGCTGGATGATTCACCGGGGGATTTTCTTGGACAGGTTTTCATGCAGCTCGAACTGGGTGATAAATATCGTGGTCAGTTTTTTACCCCATGGGATGTGGGCATCATGATGGCGCGCATGCAACTCGGCAACGTTGCTGATAATTTTGCGGACAAGCCTTTTATTACCCTGGCGGAGCCAGCCTGTGGCGCAGGATGTATGGTGCTCGCATTTGCCACTGTGCTGCGCGATGCCGGTTATTCACCACACCGGTATTTGTGGGTTTCAGCTACTGATATCGATCCGCTGGCTGCGGGGATGGCTTATATTCAGTTAACGCTGTGTGGAGTGCCAGGTGAAGTGGTTATTGGCAACTCTCTTTGCGATGAACGCCGTCGTGTGTTGCATACGTTTGCGCATTACCAGGGCAACTGGCCCGGTCGTTTACGTCATGTCCTGAATCAGGCCGCCTGAATAATAAAAAGCTCCCTCCCGGGGGCTTTTTTATTGGGTATAGAGATTGAATGGTTGATGAGGCAGCATCTTGCTACTGGCCGTTATAGTAGTCTTATCTGAGATGGCATTTCTCCGCGAACGAATTTAATGGTTAGCGGAGCATCAGTTCTGACCTGCAAAAGTGCTTTTACTTCCTCTTCAATTTCAGGCAAATACAGGCCTGTTTTCTTATATGCAGGGAAAAAGAAAAACCTGATAACGGCAACGATCCTGTTCAACCAGTTTGCCTTCACGGACTTTTGGATGTCTTCAAACTCATCCAGTGTCATAGCGCCAATTTCCTTCCCGTTGGCTTCGACTACCCAGTACACATCTTTCATTCCGTCACCTCATCGTTCAGGCTTTTCCGTTTATCTACATCGTCTATTAAGGTGTTTGCCTGGAGATGACGAAGTGCGAATTCCAGTGAGGGAAACTCCATCGTTTCCTGACGTGACATAAAGCGATCTGTGGCGATGCCATATGTACCTGTTTCGATATTAAAAACGAAGCTGTGGTAGCAGTCCACCGCGGGGTAGTTATAAATCATTAATGATTTTTCTTTTCGCTCATCAGCAATAAGGTACGGCAGAACAA
Source organism: Citrobacter telavivensis (assembly GCA_009363175.1). Lineage (NCBI taxonomy): Bacteria > Pseudomonadati > Pseudomonadota > Gammaproteobacteria > Enterobacterales > Enterobacteriaceae > Citrobacter > Citrobacter telavivensis. Next base: position 4,979,443 of record CP045205.1, on the reverse strand, counting down.
ACTCCACCATCTGGACTGTTTGAATCGCCACGGATAATCTAGACACTTCCGAGCCGTTGATAATACTGGTTTTCATATTCTGTCGGTGACATCTGATCGCTAGAACCATGCCGACGCTTACTGTTATAAAACATTTCGATGTAATCAAAAATATCGCTGCGGGCTTCTTCCCGCGTTCCGTAGATCTTTTTCTTTATCCGTTCGCGTTTCAACAACTGGAAAAAGCTTTCTGCAACCGCATTATCATGGCAGTTACCGCGACGGCTCATGCTGCCCTCCAGGCCGTGTGATTTCAGGAACGACTGCCACTCATGGCTTGTGTACTGACTGCCCTGATCCGAATGAACCAGCACCTGTTTTTGGGGATTACGCCGCCATACAGCCATCAGCAGTGCGTTCAGGACAATGTCCTTTGTCATCCGGGATTGCATGGACCAGCCGATAATTTTGCGTGAGAACAGATCAACAACCACGGCAAGATACAGCCAGCCTTCGTGGGTCCTGATGTAGGTTATGTCCGTTACCCAACGCTCATCCGGAGCATCCGGATTGAACTGTCGCTGGAGCCTGTTGGGCGACACGATACTGGCCTCGCCTTTACGTGCCCGCGGGCTCCGGTATCCGACCTGAGCCTTTATCCCGACACGTTTCATCAGTCGCCAGACTCTGTTCACTCCGCACTGTTGCCCGCTGTCCCGCAGATCCAAATGGATTTTGCGATAACCATAGACGCATCCCGATTCCAGCCAGAACTGTTTAATCTGTCCTGTCAGTCTCAGGTCTGCCTGATGGCGTTGTGAATGCGGCTGCTGAAGCCAGGCGTAAAAACCACTGGGATGAACATCCAGCACCCGACAGAGCAGGCGAACAGGCCAGCAACAGGTGTTGTCACGGATAAAGGCGTACCTCAGTCGGACAGCTTTGCGAAGTACGCCGCGGCTTTTTTTAATATGTCCCGTTCGTCGGTAACCCGCTTCAGCTCTTTCTGAAGACGGCGGATCTCGGCCTGAGCATCTGACTGTTCTTTATTAGTGGAAGAATCCGGACCGTACTTCTTTATCCAGGCGTAAAGGCTGTGGGTGGTGATATCGAGACGTGTTGCAACGCTGGCAACAGAATAACCGCGATCAACAACCTGTTTGACTGCTTCAATTTTAAACTCTTCGGGATAACGCTTACCGCTCATGGGCACCTCTCTTTAAGCCATCTTAAATGACTCTGAGGTGTCTGTTAAACCCGTGGCGATTCAGTTTGCTCCAGTTCTTCTTCAGACTTTGTTGTGAAACCGATCCCGTAAACTGACTGTCCGGTATAAATATTGCCGAAGGCAGTTAGACGCAGACCTGCGATCGTACCGACCCATTTATCACGGTATGCTCGCATGGTAGTTGAGGCATCCTCACTCATACTAAATATTCCATGCCAATTAGGAACATCTCCCCAGCTCGCTATGACGAGTTCATCTCTCTGATTTTCCAGGTCTGCAAGGTGGTCTTCGGCTATTTCCAGATTTCGTTCTGCACGTCTGACTGAGCGCTCGCGTTTTGCAATAACCTCTGAGGCATCGCTAATTAGCTTTTCAATGGCTTTGATATTTTCACCAGTTGGTAAACTGGACATATCAGTCTCCTGCGGCCGTGGAGAAGGTGACTTGCTCATTGCCCGACCTCCCGACTAACCTTCGTACCGCGTGCGACTTCCGGAATTTGTTTCCACAGGCGCGCGGTCCATTCAGGTTTAAGATGCTCCGGATTGGAGGAACGATAAATTGCGGTCACGTTGCTGCGTTTAGCATCGCCTGTGACTTCTATTGTCAGGCGATCATTAGCTGCCCAGTTCCGGCTCATGCGATAATAAGACCCAGGTTGGGCTGACCAACTGGCACCTTCTGAAATTGCCGATGCTGACCAGCCAGCATTTCCCTGGCCATTGTTTCTTGCTGCTGAAACATCTTCATCTGAGGGAAAACCATAATGTTGCTTCAGGCGTAGTGCAGCAGTATCTACGCCGACTGGCAGGCTGAATGCCTGGGTAATCTCATTACGTTCAGCCTGTTTGTCAGAAGTATGCTGCTCTCCAGGTGATATCATTGTGCTGACATCTGACAGTTGCTGCTGAAACTGATTGAGCTGGTTCTGGCTACACCCCGCAAGAGCCATAAGTACAAAAGAGATACCTGAGCAAAGAATGAGTTTTTTCATAGTGTTCTCCTGAGGACTTCCAGGGCTGTCAGTAAACAGCCCCTTCATTTTGCTGGATCAGAAAGTGAATTGAAGTTGTGCAACCGCCCCGTAGGTACGATCAGTGCCTGCGATGCCCGTGATATCCAGGTGAACCACATCAAACGGAGAGAACCCCAGGCCGGCAGTGAAAGCATTGCCTTCTCCGGAAGCCATGTTCTGGCGGTAACCCGCACGCACCTGCATCCAGTTCCAGGCATTAATCTCGGCACCCAGACTTGCAAACTGACGCTTATTATCACTGGTGAAACCACTCGCTTCAGTCAGGTCGACATCGAGCGCGGTTGTGATGAAGCTGTTGTGCCATGAGGCGCCGGCAGTGGCCTGCGGTTTAATCTTGAACGTTCCCTTTTCACCATTTACTTCTTTGGTATCGATTGAGCGGGGGATGATATTTTGTACGGCCAGACCGAGAGTCCAGTTATCGTTCAGGTTTGTGGACAGACCGACGTCGGCGTTAAAACCGGTTTTGGTATTGCGGTACTCGCTGGAGTCAATGTCGTTTTTGTCAAAATTACTGACGGAAACGTTGTAGTTAAACAGGTCAACGCGCTGGTATTTTGGTGTGATACCAAAGGACCAGGCATGTCCTGCAGTTTCGAACTCATGCGCCATGGCCACGCCGACATCGGTGATCACAGCCGCACGACCGTAGGCTCTTGACGTAAGTGAGTCAGTATCCACTGCAGAAGGGGGGATTGTGCCATCGGCGACCTTGTCGAGGTATTCCAGGTCGTGATCGCTGACCTTACCATCGACAGAGACAGTACCCCATGATTTCACCACAACGGCGAACGGTAGTGTCTGGTTCGGCACAGTTGCAATAACTGAAGCCCCGACCTGGCCGTTCGCATGTGTGTTTTTCAAATCCTGAAGCTTACTCTTGAGTGCCGCGGCGCTTTCGCTGACACCGGACTGATTAGCGACGGCGCTGTCGAAACGATCCCAGAGGTCCTTAACATCATCCGCTTTATCCACGGTTTTATCCGGGTCAGAGACCTGGGCGCCCATCGATGGCAGCACCAGGCTGAAATCATCGGTTGGTCCGGACGTAGTTAACAGAGCAGGGTTAGACAGAGCAGCTGTACCGTAGTGCGCGGATGCCACGCCGGTGCCACCCATAGCATCACCGCGTGCCTCCATCCAGTTCGTCGCAGCATTAACCGATGGCACTGCGGAAACCAGAAGAGCAAGGGAAACGCAGCGTGTAATCATTGAAATTGAAGCTTTCATCATTTATATCCTTTGTCGTTTATGGTGTTTAAGGCAAAAAAAACCCCTGGCGCTGGCGCACCAATAAAACAATGTGTCTGACTGGTTATTTCACTTAATATTGAGGGCTGTTATTTGGCTAACAAATTTACTCCATTCTGGTGTTATAAATTCCTCAGGGAAAAGAAAAGGTTCTCTTTCCTCTTCGGTCCAAATATTTTGAGAAAACTTACCTGACTCTGTTCGTTGAAGTTTCTGAATCTCCCACAGTGCAGCGGCCGGAAGTATCTTTCCTTCTCTCAGCGCATCCAGTAAATAACCGGATGCATAAAATGTGTCGAAACTGTTGAGAATATGCGCTCTGAAGAGAATGTTGCTCATGCTCAGAAATGAATTAAGTTGTGTTTTATAAGCACCTGAAGATGGACAGTGCCCGATACATTCAACTACACGAATTGTTGTGTTATTAACGGTTTTATAGCGCCGAATAAAAATGAAAACATGTCCGGATTCGTCTTTGATATCTCCTGAGGTGTATTGATTCTCTCTGACCAGGAATATGTCAGGACGGGTCAGGTTGTCGTCAGATGTATATTCCTGAATTCTTTTTTTAATTATCATGGCAACCTGCATCCATTCGCTGAAAGCGGTCAGGTACACTGGCCGGGGATCACTTCCTTCCAGCCATCTGGTACTTACACAGAACCAGTCAGATAGCTGTTTCAGCAAAGGTGCAGTTAAGTAATCCATCGTTCTTTCACGGCTTTCCAGAACGCTCAGACCGATATTCCAGTCCGAGAGCAGGCGAGCCACGTCCAGTACCGACAGGCGGTGCTCATCCATCAGCAGCCAGAACCGTTCGTGGATATGTGTGATCACAGCCTGTCGGGGGATAAGCGTCTCGCGCATGATACCCTCGACGAGAATATTGACCAGTTCAGCTGATGAAATACCCAGGCGTCCTGATACCAGTGTGACGAAATCCCTGACAGCTGGTTTAAAACGTATTGCAATAGGGCTGCCAGACGTTTTCTTTCCGTCCGAAAGCTGGGCTACCAGCTGCTGCATATTTTCATCCCGTTCAGTGATGATACTGGCAAGGATGGAGGTGATGTTCAGACGGTTCATATCATTTCCCGGTGTTGGCTAATACATTAATTCGACTTAAGTTATTAATTATTGTATCCACTGTGGATACGTTACCGCGCACCAGAGTGGATGTATAACGATGAAAATCGATCGTTCAGATCGACTACATTGATGTAGCCAGTGTGACAACAGGTGAAAAATCAAAACAGGGGAAATTATTTTTCCGGATTGAAAGTTTTTCGTATGACAAGAACGGGCCATAACGTTCTGGACGGTACACGCCAGCGCCACTGTGCAAGAAGAATTTCCAGTTGCATAACTGCACGCGCAGCGGGTGTGAAGGGGACATGTATGACATGGCTTCGGTAATGTCCGGCCTGAATCTGAAGATGCCTTCTGATACGTTTAATTCGATAAGAGGTGAGGAGATGGGAGGCAATCACGATGGTGTTTTCTCTGCCACTGAGAGCGTCCTCTATACTGGTTAGCACTCCATTCCAGAACCAGGCCACACGTTCGGATGAAATACTGACGGTTGGCTGGTTTGGCGACAGATGCACGAATATCCTTGAGCTGCGCTTATGGTAGCTCAGGATGCAGGGCTGGTTGATGAGTCTGCGCTGCATCCAGTTCACCACTCTCAGAGAAAAAGGGGATAGCAAAACAAGCCCCCAGAGATACACCATCCCATCCTGATACCCCGTAATCAGAGCGATGAGCCCGTAACTCACAAGACCCCAGCAGAGGATAATTCCAGAGACTACTAATCTTTGCATTTCTGTCGCTTCCCTCAGATTTCTGATGGCGCTTAAGGAAGCATGCTGATTAATTCTCTTCATCTGAAAACTGTGAACCGGCCTTTAAGGATTAATGCAAGTTCGTTTTGTTTAATCAGGAACTAAGGCTTTTGACTTGCAAAATACAACCGTCTCCATAGCGTAGCGTCAATTCGGAATCTGGTTATGGGGTGGTTATGCGTGGACTGAAATGGTTAACAGGCCTTGGGCTGGCAGTCGGAACGGAACACTCAGTAAGGCCATCCGTGCAGCCGGCGCAAGCGGGAGGGTTCCGGAACGTACTGTCCGGTCAGTTGTTACTGGGAACTGCGGAGCGACAGAAGTTCGTCCGGATGTTGCGGGAAAATTGCCCACTGTCACAGTCTGCCTTTGACGAATTCTGGCTAAAACCCTTAGAGCAAATGGCCGCTCGCGTTCAGGAAGTACCGGCAGCCTGGGCGGGGCCGTTCGCCACTCCAGGGGGCTTTACTGACCTCAGTTTATCCGTGGCCGCAAGTGCCGTGAGGCTGGTACGCGGTATGATGTTACCTCCGGGAGCGACGCCTGAGGAGCAGGCAGAGCAGGGGCCAGCCTGGATATGCGCAGTGTTCTGGGCTGGGCTTTTTCATCATCTTGACTGGTTGTCGCAGATTGAAGGGAGCCTGGCGAACGGAAAAGCCTGGTGTCCGGGGATGGAAATACCCGGTGCAAACTGGCGGGTGCGTCCCCGGCAGGGGAGAACGGCTTCAATGAACGGAATGTACATTGCCAGTAAACTCATCCCGGATGCTGCGGCTATCTGGCTTCAACGCTGGCCGGCGATTTCAGGTGCGCTATTTTTGTACCTCAGCGGACAAAAAGCTCAGTCTGGAATTCTCAACAGCATCATCAGCGATGCGCTTGCCAGCGTTGCCAATAAATCAGGAACCGTTTCTGGTACAGCAAGCCCCTCTGAAAGCGATAAGGTGATCACCACAGGGGAGGAAGGGGAGGAAGAATCCAGAACAAACAATATCCCAAATTTAATAGACGACGATATGCATCAAACGTCCAGTCACAAAAATATAACACCGGTTCCAGAGCCAATTAACAATGCATCAATAGGTTACGATACTAACCAGACAGGTGATTATGCTGCCAAGGATGTTACCGGTCAGGTTACGTTGCTTTCGGCATTTGATAATCATGATACGCAGTCATCCGATGAACGAACAGGTGATGACACTGTCCCGGATGAGTCGGTATCAACCGCAGAACTTCTTAGCGTGCTTGACCAGATGTCGGGCTCTGGTGCACCTGTTGTTGAAGCGAAGGTTGAAACTACTTCTTCTGAAGAGTTTTCGCTAGTCGGGATGGAATCTGGCACTCCAGGAGAAAAGTTTCTGGACTGGCTGAAATCCTCAATCCATGACGGTACGGTTAGTGTCAATGAGGGCGAGAGTTTTGCACATATTCTTGCTCAGTTTGTATTCATTGTTTCACCTGAGTGTTTTTTTAAATATTTATCGCTGAATACAAACGAGTCACTGGATAAATCAGCGTTACAAAAAAGCTTTGAAGCTCTGAACGTTCATTATTCACGAAATGGTAAAGGCCTCTGGCATTACCATAAATACGATACGCCGGACAAAAGCGGTCGTTACACCAAAATGTCAGGATACATGCTGAGCGCTGACATTATTTACAGAAAAGGAACCTGTCCACCGGACAGCGTATGGCTTGCACGAAGAAATTAATACTATTGCTTAAGTCAGAATAACAATATACGAGGTGAATATGAACAATGCATTTGAACAAGTGCTGGATGATTATTTTTTCAGTAAATCTTTGCGCCCGGCTACGGAGTGGAGCTACAGGAAGGTAGTCAGATCATTCATTTCCTTTAGCGGTGAAGGTATTTCACCTGAGCAGGTTGATAAAACGCTGGTTTTAACGTGGCGCCGAAAAATTATCCATGAGGAAGGACTGAGCAGAACGACCTGGAATAATAAAGTGACTCATATGCGCGCTATATTTAATCACGCCATCGTTAATGGGCTTGTAACGATGAGGGAAAATCCTTTCAACGGGGTAATTACCCGACCCGATGTCAAACGCAAAAAAACACTGACTGATGTGCAGATGAATAAAATTTATCTGCACATGCAGGCGAGGGAAGAGGATGAACGGACTGGTATGATGGAGTTAAGAAAAAGCGCCTTACGGCCAGCATGGTTCTGGTTAACGGTACTGGATGCATTGCGGAGAACAGGGATGCGCCAGAACCAGCTGCTGCACATTCGCCTGGAGGATGTAAATTTTGAGCACCGATGGATTAATCTCCGGCCTGAGGGTTCCAAGAACCATAAGGAACACCGGGTTCCGATTACTGAAAACCTACGACCCAGACTTGAAAGGCTCTATAACCTTTCCCTTGAGCGTGGCGCGAAGATGCAGGATCAGTTGTTTAATCTTTCTCGCTTTGATGGCCGGAAGAATGAAATCAGCAGCAACATGGATTATCCGCCGTTGCGCGCGTTTTTCAGACGACTTTCACGAGAATGCGGTTTTACAGTCAGCCCGCACAGATTCCGACACACCATCGCGACTAACCTGATGCGTTTGCCGGATCGTAATCTGAAGATGGCACAGGACCTGCTGGGTCATTCAACGCCGGCGGTCACGCTGGAGTATGTTGAAAGTGACCTGGATAAGGTCCGGGACATGCTGGAGGAGCTGGATGCGGCATAAGACTAATCTTAAGTTAAATCTAAGTTGATGAAATTAAAAATGGAAAAAAAAGGGATGTTTGCTTTACAAAAGATTGACACAGGGAAGATCTGAGGGTAAATACGTTCGTGAAGTAAATTGTGGACGTGAGAAATCCAGAGGATGGTTCGAACATCCTCTGGATTTAAGTCCCGTGTTCAACTGATGCGGTAACACAAGTACCATCATCATGCCGTCTGGGGACTACTGTCTTGCCCGTTAAGGATCTCATCTCTTAACGAACAGGCTCTGAAGAAGTGGTGCCCGGACTCGGAATCGAACCAAGGACACGGGGATTTTCAATCCCCTGCTCTACCGACTGAGCTATCCGGGCAACGGGGCGCATTAAAACCGATCCGCCTCATTTCGTCAACGAAATTTCTTCAATTCAACGCAGACTGCACAATCTATCACCACTTTGCTGTTATTGCACGCATTCTCAAGCGAAATACGCGGTCCAGGCGGCGGAGATCGGCATGGCGAGGATCAGCGCCGGAAGCATATTGACCACGGCAAACATTTTGATTCCGCAGATGCGTAAACCGGTGGCGACCAGCAGCAATCCCCCGACCGAGCTGAAATCGGCCATCATCGCGGGGGTGGTGAGCGGCAAAATGAGCGCCGCGCAGGTAGCCAGTGAAAGCTGGATGAGCAGCATCGGGGCAGAGATAACCGAAACGGCGATACCGAGCGAACAGGCGAAAATCATGGCGGTAAAGAAATCGAGGAAGGATTTAGCAATCAGGATACTCGGATCGCCTGTCATCCCTTCGCGCATCGCCCCAAAAATCCCCGTACCGCTGGCGCAGAAAAGAACAATGATGGCGACATAATTCTGGATAAACGATTCATGGGGCTGCTTTTTACCCGGGCGCATAAAGAGCGTCTGCGCTTTCGCGACGGCGTTGTTGATCCCCTTTTCCAGATAGCAAAACTCACCAATTAACGCACCGACCAGCGTTGCCAACACCATAACCGGAAGATTGGCGCATTTGACCACCAGTAAAATACCAATGCCAAGTGACGCGAGACCGAAAATAGAGGTCATTGAGACGCGAATCCGTTCCGGTAAACGTTGGCTAAGAAGGGCACCAATAACGCCACCCACCAAAACGGCGCTGGCGTTAATAAAAGGTCCGATTACCACGTTAGCTCCTGTTAATTATTATGTCAGATTGCATTATTATGACCCGATTCTCATTTTCAGTGTTGTTTAACCGCAACAAGTGTGCATAAGAATTAAATCTTGCCCCTCCTGGTTAAAGGTGCCATGATTGCGCGAATTTTCTCCAGTCCGTTTGGGGCCGCACGGGATGAACGCTACACCTTCACATCACCTTTCGCATCGCCGCTTAGCGCGATGGCTGCCCCTTCTCGTTATTCCCTCCCTTTTACTCACCATGCGGTGAGGGCAACGTATGCTCACTGCAGGACAACAGTAAAATCAGAAGCGGTCTGCTTTTACTGATGTCTGGCGGTCGGAGCTGGTGACCAGTTTGACCCAAACATCTCGTGGGGCAGGGCATTGAGCCTTGTCCGGGACTCTTATTCTCCCGAAACGGGTTTTTGCGCTTATGAAATCAATGAACATTGCCGCCAGTAGTGAACTGGTCTCTCGTTTATCTACTCATCGCGGCGTTGTGGCGCTGGACAGTACCGACTTCACCGATGTCGCGGCGGTCGTCATGACCGTTGCCGATAGCCGTAGCGGCATTCTTGCTCTGCTCACACGTACGGGCTTTCATCTGCCGGTCTTTATTCTCACTGAAGAGAAAATGGATCTACCCGCAGGCGCGACGGCGCTCATTAGCGGAAATGCGCAGGAGTGGCTGGAGCTGGAATCAGCCGCCTGTCTGTATGAGGAAGACCTTCTGCCGCCGTTTTACGACACGCTGACGCAGTATGTGGAAATGAAGAACAGCACGTTTGCCTGTCCGGGGCATCAGCACGGTGCGTTCTTTAAAAAACACCCGGCCGGACGTCACTTCTATGACTTCTTTGGCGAAAATGTCTTTCGCGCGGATATGTGCAATGCCGACGTGAAGCTCGGCGATCTGTTGATTCACGAAGGTTCGGCCAAACATGCGCAGAAGTTTGCCGCAAAAGTCTTTCACGCCGATAAAACCTATTTCGTTCTGAACGGCACGTCGGCAGCGAATAAAGTGGTCACCAATGCGCTGCTGACGCGTGGCGATCTGGTGCTGTTCGATCGCAACAACCACAAATCGAATCATCACGGAGCGCTGATTCAGGCGGGGGCGACCCCGGTGTATCTGGAAGCCGCCCGTAACCCGTTTGGTTTTATCGGCGGGATCGATGAACACTGCTTCGATGAAGCGTATCTGCGCGAACAGATCCGTGAAGTGGCAGAGGATAAGGCGGAGCTGCCACGCCCCTTCAGACTGGCAATCATCCAGTTGGGAACCTACGACGGAACTATCTATAACGCGCGTCAGGTGATCGACAAAATCGGTCATCTCTGTGACTACATCCTGTTCGACTCAGCCTGGGTTGGCTATGAGCAGTTTATCCCGATGATGGCCGACGGTTCGCCGCTGCTGCTGGAATTGAATGAAAACGATCCGGGTATCTTCGTCACCCAGTCGGTGCATAAGCAGCAGGCCGGGTTCTCGCAGACTTCGCAGATCCACAAGAAAGATAATCACATTCGCGGCCAGGCGCGTTTCTGCCCGCATAAGCGGCTGAACAATGCGTTTATGCTGCACGCCTCAACCAGTCCGTTCTACCCGCTGTTTGCCGCGCTGGACGTCAATGCCAAAATCCACGAAGGAGAGAGCGGCCGACGCCTGTGGGCAGAATGTGTGACGTTGGGAATTGAGGCGCGTAAGGCAATCCTTGATCGCTGTAAGCTGCTTCAGCCGTTCATTCCCCCGGTCGTTGACGGTCAGGCGTGGCAGTCGTATCCCACCGAGGTAATTGCCCGTGAGCGGCGCTTCTTCAGCTTTGCACCGGGCGCAAAATGGCATGGTTTTGAAGGGTATGCCGACGACCAGTATTTTGTCGATCCGTGCAAGCTGCTGCTCACCACGCCGGGCATTGATGCACAGACAGGGCGTTATACTGATTTTGGTATTCCGGCGACCATTCTGGCTCATTACCTGCGCGAAAACGGTATTGTGCCGGAGAAATGCGATCTCAACTCGATTCTGTTCCTGCTGACGCCCGCCGAGAGTCCGGAAAAGATGGCGCATTTGACGGCGATGCTGGCGCAATTCGAACAACATATTGAAGACGATACCCCGCTTGCAGAGGTACTTCCGACCATCTTCAATAAATATCCGGTGCGCTACCGCGACTACACCCTGCGCGAACTGTGCCAGGAGATGCACGATCTGTACGTTAGCTTTGACGTGAAGGATCTGCAAAAAGCGATGTTCCGTCAGGAGAGCTTCCCGGCGGTGGCGCTGAATCCGCAGGATGCGCACAGTGCTTTTATTCGCGGTGATGTTGAACTGGTGCGCATTCGTGATGCCGAAGGCCGTATCGCGGCGGAAGGGGCGCTGCCATATCCTCCTGGTGTGCTGTGCGTGGTGCCGGGCGAAGTGTGGGGCGGGGCGGTACAGCGTTATTTCCTGGCGCTGGAAGAAGGGGTCAATATGCTGCCGGGGTTCTCGCCGGAGTTGCAGGGCGTTTACAGTGAAACCGATGCTGACGGAATTAAGCGGTTGTATGGGTATGTTTTGAAGTAATCGAAGGAGAATGCCGGATGGCGTTTGCGCTTATCCGGCCTGGTATTCGCTGTAGGCCGGATAAGACGCGAAAGCGTCGCCATCCGGCAGAGAGATTAATGTGCGACGGTCTGCGTGCCGGTCGGTACGCGAACGTGTTTGTACTTAAACAGCGCCACGAAGGCAAAGGCCAGAACCAGCGAGTAGCCGGCAAAAATCAGCCACACGGTTTGCCAGTCGGTAATGCCGTTCAGAGTGTAATACTCCACCACTTTCCCGCTCACCACGCCGCCGAGGATACAGCCGAAGCCGTTGGTCATCATCAGGAACATGCCCTGCGCACTGGCGCGAATTTCGGGGCGAACTTCTTTCTCAACGAACACCGAACCGGAGATGTTGAAGAAGTCGAAGGCGCAGCCATAGACAATCATCGACAGAACCAGCAGTACGGTACCAAACGGGCTCGGGTCACCGTAGGCGAACAGGCCGAAGCGCAACATCCACGCTACGATACTGATCAGCATCACGTTCTTGATACCGTAACGGCTCAGGAAGAACGGAATGGTCAGGATGAACAGCGTTTCGGAGATCTGCGAGATCGACATCATCACCGACGCGTGCTCAACGATAAAGCTTCCAGAGAACAGCGGGTTGTTATCGAAGCTGTGCAGGAAGGTGTTCCCGAACATGTTGGTAATTTGCAGTTCTGCGCCGAGCATCATCGAGAAGATGAAGAAGATCGCCATGCGCTTGTTCTTAAACAGCGCGAAAGCATCCAGACCCAGCATTGAGGTCCAGCTTTGATTCTTCTGCTGATTCGCCACCGGGATGTGCGGCAGGGTCAACGTAAACAGCACCAGTACCACAGAGAGCGCGGCGCCAATATACAGTTGCATATGGCTCAGTTCGAAGCCGGAGAAACTCACGGCCCACATGGCGACGATAAAACCGATGGTGCCCCAGATACGAATCGGCGGGAAGTCGGTGATAATGTCCATGCCTGCGTTCTGCAAGCGATAATAGGAAATGGTGTTGATAAGCCCAAGCGTTGGCATATACGCCAGCGAGTTAAGCAGGATGACGAAGAACATCGCTCCCGGCGTGGTGACTTCGGCGGCGATGAACAGCGTTATCGCGCCCACCACGTGACAGATGGCGTAGACCCATTTTGCACTGAGCCACTTGTCCGCCACAATACCCAAAAGCGTCGGCATCAGAACCGCCGCGATCCCCAGTGAACTGTAGACTGCACCAATAGAAGCACCGTCAAATTTGAGGGTGACAAACATATAGGATCCGAGGGTTGTCAGCCAACTTCCCCACAGGCAGAACTGCAGAAAAGAGAGTATTTTCAGCTGCAGCTTAAGATTCATGTTAATTTCCTCACACCATAAGGCGAATGGATGTTTCGATTGGCACAAATGCCGTTGCTGTATGATGTGATTCTATCAATGACTGTGGGCGATTTTTTGTTACCTGTGACAAATAATTGCAAAACAATTCCCTTTTGCAATGCTAAAGGGTGATGGTCGTCACGATTTCTTGACTCACCCGCTCACCGTTTTATCGGGAGCGGGGGAAGAGGGGAATCAGTTCCGCCGATAGGTTTTTTGCGCGGAATTGACTTTATACAGGTAGCGGCGCGATTCAGAAGAGGGATGACGCGTGGTTAACGTCTGGTACACATCCCCTGGCGTCATGCTGTTGATGATCGTCGCGGCCTGCACTTTATCACTGGAGAAGACGCGCAGTACGCTGCCCGCCCCGCCGTTGTAGGCGGTGATTACCGCATAGCGTCGCGAGGTGGGATTATCGATTCCGCCCAGATAGACATTATTGAGCATCGCCAGATATGCGGTGCCGGTATCAATATTGCTGGCCGGATCGAACAGTTCACTGCGGCTCGGCGTACCGGAGCGGCCCTGCGAGCGATAAACGTCTTTCCCGGCGGTATGCTGAACCACCTGCATCAGACCCAGCGCATCGGAACGGCTCACGGCGTACGGGTTGAAGGACGACTCCGTCTGCATAATCGCCAGAATCAGCGACTCATCAATGCCATATTTATGGGACGCCTTGCGCACCATGCCGAGGTACTTATGCGCACGTTTATCCAGGTGGTTCGGCACCAGGTTAATCGTCACGCTGAAAATCATACGGATCCCGTTGCTGCGGCTTTTCATCCGCGTTTGCAGCAGGTAATCGGCGAAGTTCGTGGCCCGGCCTTCCCAGCGGATGGGTTGTCCCGTGTGATCGAGCACCTGACCGTACAAGAACGGTTCTCTGGAGATCTGAATGTCATCGACGTCAGAGTAGAGGTCGACAGAGGTGGGATCGTCACCCATCAGCAGCGTTTTAATAATGGCGCGACGTAAATGCGCCGCAGGCTCCGTCCCGGCGATGGTCTCAACGGTTATGGTCCCGTCGTCAAAGTTGATATGGCTGCGGGTCTGATATTGATCGGTGTACTTCACGTAGTCCTTCGGACCGGCGATCAGCACTTCCTGATAACCCCACAGATTCTCAATGTTGTGGGCAAACTGCCCCATGAGAATGTCAAAACCGTTGGTATCCTTGACCCAGGCTTCGTTATAAGAATCGCCTTTTTTGGTCGAGCTGGAACAGGAGATGAGCAACGGCGCAATAACGGCAAGCGCGAGAAATTTTTTCATCATTCCGGGAGTGCGTGTTGTGTTTGTCGTTGTGCCATTTTACCGGATAGCGTCATCATTGAGCGACCTACGAATCGTGCCCGCGTAGGCCGGACAAGGCTGTTTACGCCGCCTCCGGCTTCTTTGCATTGCCCGATGGCGCTGCGCTTATCGGGCCTGGAAAATTAGCGCTATAGGCGTTATTTACCTTCCGGCGTATAACCTTCGATATGCACGTCTTTACCTTCAAACAGGAAGTTGATCATCTCCTGTTCCAGCAGTTTGCGGTGCTCGACGTTCATCATACTGAGTTTCTTTTCGTTGATCAGCATGGTCTGCTTGTGCTGCCACTGCGCCCATGCTTCTTTTGAAATCTCGTTATAAATGCGTTTTCCCAGTTCGCCCGGGTACAGCTGAAAATCCTGTCCTTCTGCTTCACGCTGCAGGAAAGTGCAAAAAATCGTTCTGCTCATAACTCATCCTCTTCATCGTCCGGTGCGTTAAACGGGGGCACCGGTACGTAACTGCTGTAATAAACGCTCCACCGGAGCCGCCAGGCCAACGGATGGCGGTTGCGCTAAGTTATACCAGAGCGCGTTGCCTTCATCCATGCATGAACCGCATGAGGACACAGTAAGCCACATAGGCACAATATCCAGATGGAAATGGCTGAAGGTATGGCGAAACGCGTTAAGTTGGGTCAAATTATCAGCGTTAACATGCCGTTGTGCCAGCCATTCCCGTAATTCCTCTTCACTGGCAAACTGCGGGAAACAGAATAAGCCACCCCATAGTCCGCTCGGCGGGCGCTGTGCCAGCAGGATGTCATCCTGATGTTGCAACAGCAGAAAATAACTTGTCCGCTCTGGCAGCGTCTGCTTTGGCTTCTTGCCGGGATAGTGCGACCAGCTGTCGTTCGCATAGGCGATACAGCCGTTCTGCAACGGGCACAGCGAGCATTTCGGTTTTGAGCGCGTGCACACCATCGCGCCTAAATCCATCATCGCCTGGTTAAAACGTTCCACGCCCTTCACCGGCGTTACCTGTTCGCTCAGATCCCAGAGCGTTTTCTCAACCTCTTTTTTGCCTGGCCAGCCGCTAACAGCATAGCAGCGCGCCAGCACGCGCTTAACGTTGCCGTCAAGAATCGGAAAAGGTTTACCCAGCGAGAGCGACAGCACGGCGCCTGCGGTTGAACGTCCGACGCCGGGGAGCGCCGCCACCTCTTCAAAGGTTTCCGGGAAAACGCCCTTATGCAGTGTGGCAACCTGTTGCGCCGCTTTGTGCAGGTTGCGCGCCCGGGCGTAGTAGCCGAGCCCCGTCCACAGGTGGAGCACTTCATCCAGCGGCGCGTTGGCAAGATCGGTCACCGTCGGGAAATGGGCCATAAACCGTTCAAAATAAGGGATAACCGTCGTAACCTGAGTCTGTTGCAGCATCACTTCTGAGAGCCATACTTTGTAAGGCGTCTTATCAATTTGCCAGGGCAGGGTTTTTCGCCCGTATTTATCGTACCAGTCCAGAACCTGGGCTGAAAATTGAGACGCTTGCATGGACACCGAATTCATTATTGTTGGGGGCAAGATTGCAGCACAGAGGCAACAGGCTGTAAACCGGAACTTTCCGCAGCGTGACCGCTTCCTTTACTTGCATCCGGCAACTAACTTTGGATAATGCCCGTTTTCAGACCTTAATCACAAGCAGACTTAACTTTTATGAAAAACGACGTCATCTCACCGGAATTTGATGAAAACGGCCGTCCACTGCGCCGGATTCGTAGTTTTGTTCGTCGCCAGGGGCGACTGACCAAAGGGCAGGAACACGCGCTGGAAAACTACTGGCCGGTGATGGGCGTTGAGTTCAGCGAAGAACCTGTGGATTTCGCGACGTTGTTTGGCCGTGAAGCGCCGGTCACGCTTGAGATTGGCTTCGGTATGGGGGCTTCTCTGGTGGCGATGGCGAAAGCGCGTGCGGAGCAAAATTTCCTCGGTATTGAAGTTCATTCACCGGGCGTGGGCGCCTGTCTGGCGTCGGCCCATGAAGAGGGCGTTGAGAACCTGCGCGTGATGTGTCATGACGCGGTCGAAGTACTGCATAAAATGATTCCTGACAATTCTTTAACGATGGTTCAGCTCTTTTTCCCTGACCCGTGGCACAAAGCGCGTCATAATAAACGCCGTATCGTTCAGGTGCCGTTTGCTGAGTTGGTCAAAAGCAAACTGAAGCTGGGCGGCGTGTTCCACATGGCGACTGACTGGGAAGCTTATGCAGAGCACATGCTTGAAGTGATGTCCTCCATTGACGGGTATAAAAACCTGTCAGAGAGTAACGATTATGTACCGCGCCCACCATCGCGCCCGGTAACCAAATTTGAACAACGTGGCCATCGTCTTGGCCACGGCGTATGGGACTTAATGTTCGAGAGGGTGAAATAATGGCAAAGAACCGTAGCCGTCGTCTGCGTAAAAAAATGCACATCGACGAATTCCAGGAATTAGGGTTTTCGGTGGCATGGCGTTTTCCGGAAGGCACATCTGAAGAGCAGGTTGATAAAACCGTTGATGATTTTATCAATGACGTTATTGAACCGAACAAGCTGGCTTTTGACGGCAGCGGTTATCTGGCCTGGGAAGGTCTGATCTGCATGCAGGAAATCGGCAAATGCACTGAAGAGCATCAGGCGATTGTGCGTAAGTGGCTGGAAGAGCAAAAACTTGAAGAAGTGCGTACCAGCGAACTTTTCGACGTTTGGTGGGACTAACAACGCATACGGGGCCAGCATTTGCTGGCCCGATTTGTCTTGAGGGAAAGTTATGATGCGCAAAACGCTGCTGGCGGCAGCTCTTTCTGTAACGGCGATGACCGCTCATGCAGACTACCAGTGCAGCGTCACGCCGCGTGACGATGTGATTCTGAGCCCACAGACGGTGCAGGTGAAGGGTGAAAACGGCAACCTGGTGATCACGCCGGATGGCAACGTGATGTTTAACGGTAAGCAATACACGCTGAGCGCCGCACAGCGCGAGCAGGCGAAAGATTACCAGGCTGAACTGCGCAGCGCGCTGCCGTGGATTGATGAAGGTGCCAGAAATCGTGTCGAAAAAGGGCGCGCGGCACTGGATAAAATTATTGCCAAAGAAGTCGGCGAGAGCAGCAACATGCGGGGTCGTCTGACGAAACTGGATGCCCAGTTGAAAGCGCAGATGAACCGGATTATCGAGCATCGTACCGACGGTTTGACCTTCCACTACAAGGCTATCGATCAGGTTCGTGCTGATGGTCAGCAGTTGGTGAACCAGGCGATGGGCGGCATTTTACAGGACAGCATCAACGAAATGGGTGCGAAAGCCGTCCTGAAAGGCGGCGGTAATCCGCTGCAGGGCGTGCTTGGCAGCCTCGGCGGACTACAGACGGCGATTCAGGACGAATGGAAGAATCAGGAAAAAGATTTCCAGCAGTTCGGTAAAGACGTGTGCAGCCGCGTGGTGACGCTGGAAGATAACCGCAAGGCGCTGGTCAGCACCCTTAAATAATTTTTTTATATAAAACAATGGTACAGATCGTCTCTGTGCCATTTTCTTTTGCCTTTCTGCTTCGTTTTGATATCCACCTCTAAATTTAACAATCTGGCAGATACATTTATCTGGTTAATTGGATGAAATCACATTATTCGTCTCTGGCATTGGGATAATGCGGCAAATTCACGTAACTGGAGAAATAACATGGAGTTTTTCAGGAAAACGGTACTCGCTGCACTGGTGATGGGCTTCAGCGGTGCTGCGCTCGCCTTACCGAACGTTACTATTTTAGCGACCGGCGGGACCATTGCCGGCGGCGGTGACTCTGCAACCAAATCCAACTATACGGCGGGTAAGGTCGGCGTAGAGAATCTGGTCAGAGCCGTACCGCAGCTTAAGGATATTGCCAACGTTAAAGGCGAGCAGGTCGTCAATATTGGTTCACAGGATATGAACGACGACGTCTGGCTAACCCTGGCGAAAAAAATCAATACCGAGTGTGACAGCACCGACGGTTTCGTGATTACCCATGGTACAGACACGATGGAAGAGACGGCTTACTTCCTCGACCTGACCGTTAAATGCAACAAGCCGGTGGTGCTGGTTGGCGCGATGCGCCCGTCTACCGGAATGAGCGCGGATGGTCCGTTCAACCTTTATAACGCCGTGGTAACAGCGGCGGATAAAGCCTCTGCCAATCGCGGTGTGCTGGTGGTGATGAACGACACCGTGCTTGACGGTCGCGACGTGACCAAGACCAATACGACGGATGTGGCCACCTTTAAATCTGTGAACTACGGACCGTTGGGCTACATTCATAACGGCAAAATCGACTACCAGCGTACGCCTGCGCGTAAGCACACCACCTCCACGCCATTCGATGTTTCTAAACTGAACGCGCTGCCGAAAGTCGGTATCATCTATAACTACGCGAATGCGTCAGATCTTCCGGCAAAAGCGCTGGTGGATGCGGGTTATGATGGGATTGTGAGCGCCGGTGTGGGTAACGGCAACCTGTACAAAACCGTCTTCGATACGCTGGCGACCGCCGCGCATAAAGGGACGGTTGTGGTGCGTTCTTCCCGCGTACCGACCGGCTCAACCACTCAGGATGCTGAAATCGATGATGCGAAGTACGGTTTCGTTGCCTCAGGTTCTCTGAACCCGCAGAAGGCCCGCGTACTGCTGCAACTGGCATTGACCCAGACCAAAGATCCGAAACAGATCCAGACAATGTTTAATCAGTATTAATCTCACAGGCCGGGTCATCGCCCGGCCTGATTTTTTGCATCACTCGGCGAGAAAAAGCTCAAGCAGCGAGTTTAAGAACAGCTTGCCGTGCTGGGTGATTTGCCAGGACGTCTCGCACTCCGTCAGATATCCCTGGGCAATGGCCTCATCAAGCGGCTGACGAATCACCGCTTCAGACAGCCCCGTATACAGCGTAAACTCTGCGCGCGGCGCGGCTTCCAGCAGACGGAAGCGGTTCATAAAGAATTCAAACGGCTTATCAGCCTGCTCCACGTCGCGCTGGCTTTCGAGATAACGTCCCTGCATATAACCGCGCGGATGGCGCGTTTTGGTGGTGCGCAGAATACGCCCATCGGGGAACGTGACTTTACCGTGTGCCCCGCAACCAATGCCCAGATAATCACCAAAGCGCCAGTAGTTCAGGTTGTGCTGACACTGGTAGCCCGGCCTGGCATAGGCAGAGGTTTCATACTGCTGATAACCGGCAGCGGTTAACAATTGGTGGCCCTGTTCGAAGATATCCCACAGCGCATCATCATCGGGTAACACCGGTGGACGAGAACCAAACAGCGTGTTTGGTTCAATCGTCAGTTGATACCACGAGAGGTGCGGCGGATCCAGCGCAATCGCCTGGCGCAGGTCATCCAGCGCGTCGTCCAGCGACTGATCCGGCAGGCCGTGCATCAGGTCGAGGTTAAAGCTGCGCAGACCTAACCCGCTGGCGAGGTTCGCCGCGCGACAGGCTTCCTGTGGACCGTGAATGCGTCCCAGACGCTTCAGTTTCGGTTCACTAAAGCTCTGCACACCGATGGAGATTCGGTTCACCCCGGCATGCTGATAATCGACAAAGCGATCGGCTTCGACCGTGCCCGGATTCGCTTCCATCGTAATTTCCGCATCCGCTGCCAGATTCAGGCGCGCACGCACGCCATCCAGCAGCGTTTGCATCGCCGGGCCAGAAAGCAGGCTCGGCGTACCGCCACCGATAAAAATGGTCTTTACTTCACGGTCCTGTGCATACGCAACGTCCGTGTCGAGATCGTTCAGCAGATGCCGGACGTAATCATCGTGCGGGACTTCACCTTTTAACGCATGCGAATTGAAATCACAGTACGGGCATTTTTGCACGCACCACGGGATGTGAATGTAGAGACTCAGCGGTGGCAACTTAACCATTACGTAAGGCTTCCAGCAGCAGTTTCAGCGCCTGCCCACGGTGGGAGATCGCGCTTTTCTCTTCGCGCGTCAGTTCGGCGGCGGTTTTGCCTTCTGAAGGCACGAAGAAGACAGGGTCATAGCCAAAGCCGCCGTTGCCTGCTGCCGTATGGGCGATCGTGCCCGGCCAACTGCCGTGGCACACCAGCGGCGTAGGATCGTCGGCGTGACGCAGATAGACCAGCACGCAGTGAAAGCGTGCCTGACGTCGATCGTCCGGTACATCCTTCAGAGTAAGCAACAGTTTTTCCAGGTTCTGTTGATCGGTCGCGTCTTCGCCGGCATAGCGCGCGGAGTAGATGCCTGGCGCGCCGCCCAGCGCGTCAACGGCCAGACCTGAGTCGTCGGCAATTGCTGGCAACCCGGTTATCTGCGCGGCGTGACGCGCTTTCAGGATCGCATTTTCAATAAAGGTCAGCCCGGTCTCTTCGGCAGAATCAACGCCAAGATCGGTTTGCGCCACCACATCAAGCCCGAAATCGCTGAGCAGCGACGCGAGCTCACGCACTTTACCGGCATTGCCGGTTGCGAGGACAACTTTTTGCATAGGATACCTAATCAGTTAACGCCGCGACTTCTGGCGGGATCTGTTGCGGATGAATGATTTTAACCTGTTTATGGCGGCCAAGTTCGCCCTTTTCAATGACAACCTGGCTCTTTGCCACGCGGAACTGCTTGCCGAGAAACTTCACCAGATGACTGTTTGCCTGGCCGTCCACCGGCTGGGCGGTAATGGCGACTTTCAGTTCGTCGCCATGTAAACCAACAATGCTGTCGCGGCTGGCTTTCGGCTGAATATAGAGCCGTAAGACCAGTCCATCATCACAGCGTGTCACCGCACTCATAGCGCCATCCACAGCCCCGGCAGCAACATGTTACCGGTTGCCTGCAGAACCTCACCAATCCCCATGTTGATGACATACAACAGCAGGACGAGAACCATTGGCGAGAAATCGATGCCGCCCATCCCCGGGAGAATACGACGAATCGGGCGCAGCAGCGGATCGGCCAGTTGAATCAGCACATACTCAATCGGGCTACGACCCTGGCTTACCCAGCTCATAATGGCCATCACCAGCAGCACCCAGAAGATCAGCAGGCCAATGGTTTTGAGCACGATCAGCACGGCGGCGATCCAGACGATCGGCAGGAAGGTCACCACTTTAAACAGCACTATCGCTTTGATAAAGCTGAGGATAAACGCAACCAACAGCGATGCGCTGTCGACCGGTCCCATCGGGGGAATAATACGGCGCAGCGGCCCAATAATCGGTTGCGTCACTTTCACCACAAACTGGGAGAAAGGATTGTAAAAGTCACAGCGAGCCCATTGCATCCACACGCGCAATAACAGCACCATGGTGTACAGCTCAATTACCGTTGAGAGCAAGAAGGTCAACGTATTCATGGCGTTCCTCAGATTTCCTTAATTTTTTGTGTAATCACGTGCACCAAAAATGGCGGTGCCGATACGTACCATCGTGCTACCTGCCGCAATGGCGGCTTCCATATCGCCCGACATACCCAGCGACAGGGTATCGACGTCAGGATAGCGCGTTTTCAGCCCGGCAAATGCTACAGCCATTTGGCGGGCAACTTCAAACTGCCTTACATAATCTGACTCTGGGGCGGGGATCGCCATCAGACCACGCAGACGAAGGTGAGGTAATTCGGCGACCTCTGCGGCAAGTGCATTCAGTTCCTCCAGCGGAATGCCAGACTTACTGTTCTCATCGCTGATGTTGATTTGAATCAGCACGTTCAGCGGTGCCAGTTCTGCCGGACGCTGTTCGCTCAGGCGGGTAGCAATGCGCAGGCGATCGAGGGTATGACACCAGTCAAAATGCTCAGCCACCAGACGGCTTTTGTTGGACTGTAACGGGCCAATAAAGTGCCATTGCAGGCCTGCGATTCCTTTCTCGCGAAAGTGGCGAATTTTCTCTACCCCTTCCTGCACGTAATTCTCACCAAAGGCCTGCTGACCAGCAGCGATGGCTTCTTCGATGGCGCTCGCAGGTTTGGTTTTGCTCACTGCAAGTAGCGTAACTTCCTCTGAAGCACGCCCGCAACGCAATGCGGCGGCTGAGATTTTGTCCCGGACCTGTGCCAGGTTATGCGCGATATCGTTCATTTTCCGAGGATCTGTGTATGAATATGGAAGAAATTGTGGCCCTTAGTGTAAAGCATAACGTCTCGGATCTACACCTAAGCAATGCGTGGCCTGCGCGTTGGCGAAAACGAGGGCACATGGAACGCGCGCCCTTCACCGCAGCCGACATTACCGGACTGCTGACGGACTGGCTGGATGAAGGGCAACAGGCGACGTTACAGCAAAATGGGCAACTGGATTTCGCCGTTTCGCTTGCGGGAAACCTGCGGTTGCGGGCCAGCGCATTTCAGCAGCGACAGGGGACGTCGCTGGCGCTGCGACTGCTGCCGACACAGTGCCCGACGCTGGAAACGCTGGAGACCCCCTCCGTGCTGCCTGAACTGCTCAGCAGCGAGAACGGCTTAATTCTGGTGACGGGGGCAACGGGCAGCGGGAAATCGACCACCCTGGCGGCGATGGTGGCGTGGTTGAATCAGCATGTCGATGGGCACATTCTGACGCTGGAAGACCCCATCGAGTATGTCTACACCAGCCAGCGCTGTCTGATTCAACAGCGTGAGGTGGGATTACATTGCGCCTCGTTTGCCGCGGGGTTGCGTGCGGCGCTGCGTGAAGATCCGGACGTTATCCTGCTGGGGGAGTTACGCGACAGCGAAACCATCCGTCTGGCGCTGACGGCGGCGGAAACGGGGCATCTGGTACTGGCGACACTGCATACGCGTGGCGCCGCGCAGGCGATCGAGCGGTTGATCGACTCTTTCCCGGCGCAGGAAAAAGACCCGGTACGCAGCCAACTGGCAGGCAGCCTGCGCGCCGTACTGTCGCAAAAACTGGAGTCCGACAAGCAGGAGGGACGCGTTGCGCTATTTGAACTGCTGATTAACACCCCGGCGGCGGGGAATTTGATTCGGGAAGGGAAGTCCCACCAGTTGCCCCACGTCATTCAGACCGGGCAGCAGGTGGGGATGATGACTTTTGCTCAGAGCCTGCAACAGCGACAGGCGCAGGGAAGGCTTTGAGAAACGCGTGGCTTCAGTAGCCCTGCTCGAAGTAACTTTCGAGAATGATGACGGCGGAGGCGGAGTCGATCTTCCCTTTGTTCAACGCGCGATAGCCGCCCTGCTCGAACAGGCCGGAGCGCGCTTCCACGGTGCTGAGTCGTTCATCGTGCAAGGTGACCGTGACGCCGAAACGTCCGTGAATGCGGTTGGCGAATTTACGTGCGCGGGCGGTGAGCGGTTGCTCGGTGCCGTCCATATTCAGTGGCAGACCAACAATGATTTCATCCGGCTGCCACTCTTTGAGCAGACGTTCGATCAGGTTCCAGTCCGGCGTACCGTCCTGCGCTTTAATCGCGGGCAGCGCGCGCGCCGTGCCGGTTACCCGCTGACCAATCGCCACGCCGATACTTTTAGTGCCAAAATCAAAGGCCAGTAATGTTTCGCTCATCAGGCATGCCCTGCCACGCCGGGCATCGTCAGGATGTCGATGCCAATCAGCCGGGCAGCGTCACGCCAGCGATCGGCAATCGGTGTTTTGAACAGGATATTGAGATCGGCAGGGGCGGTCAGCCAGGCGTTATCCAGCAGTTCTTGTTCAAGCTGGCCTTTCTCCCAGGAGGAGTAGCCGAGTGCGACCAGCACGTCGGCAGGCTGTTCGCCCGTGCCTAAGGTTTCGAGCACGTCGCGTGACGTGGTGATCACGGTGTTATCCGAGATGCGAATACTGGAGGCAAAGCGCGACGGCGGCGTGTGCAGGATAAACCCGCGATCTTCCGCTAACGGGCCGCCAAGCATCACTGCTTTATCCAGACGGATCGCCGGATCGCGCGGTTCCGGCGCGATTTTCAGTTTTTCCAGAATCCCTTCAATCTGAAGATTTTCCAGAGGCTTATTCACAATAATCCCCATTGCGCCATCTTCGTTATGTTCGCAAATGTACACTACTGAACGGCGGAAAATCGGATCCTGGAGAGCAGGCATGGCAATAAGAAAGTGATGCTGTAAATTCATTGTCAGAGGTTCTGTTTCCTGGTTCAAAAAAGCAACAGGGGTCAGTATGTGGGTAAAGCGCACGGATGTCACTACCGTAGGCCGGATAAGACGTTCGCGTCGCCATCCGGCATCGGTGTCTTAATGCCTGATGGCGCTGCGCTTATCAGGCCTACAACGGCATGCTGGATGTTGTCATCCAGCAAATGACTTATTTCTGCAAACGTGCTTCGAAAGCGTCCATCAGCATCCCGGTGATGGAGACAGGGAATTCGGCTTCAATCTCACGGATGCAGGTCGGGCTGGTGACGTTAATCTCGGTCAGACGATCGCCAATGATGTCCAGACCGACAAAAATCAGCCCTTTCGCTTTCAGCGTTGGCCCGATACGGCGAGCGATTTCCCAGTCGCTGTCGGTTAACGGACGCGGTTCGCCACGGCCGCCAGCGGCCAGGTTGCCACGGGTTTCGCCACCCTGCGGAATACGCGCCAGGCAGTACGGAACCGGTTCGCCATCAACGACCAGCACGCGCTTGTCGCCATCTTTAATCGCCGGCAGATAGTTCTGCGCCATACAGTAGCGGGTGCCATGCTCGGTCAGGGTTTCCGTAATCACGCCGAGGTTCGGATCGCCTTCTTTAACGCGGAAGATCGACGCGCCGCCCATACCGTCCAGCGGCTTGAGAATAATATCATTGTGCTTTTGCCAGAACGCCTTCAACTGCGCTTTGTTGCGGGTGACCAGCGTTTCCGGCGTCAGGTCAGAGAACCAGGCGGTGAACAGTTTTTCGTTACAGTCGCGCAGGCTCTGCGGCTTGTTGACGATAAGCGTTCCTTTCTCTTCCGCGCGTTCCAGAATATAGGTGGCGTAGATAAACTCGGTATCAAACGGCGGGTCTTTACGCATCAGAATGACGTCGAGAGCGTCCAGCGGCAGATCCTGTTCGCCGGTAAACTCATACCATTTGTCGTAGTTCTGCTCAACGCTCAGAGTACGCGTGCGGGCGCGGGCTTCACCGTTAATCAGATAAAGATCGGCCATCTCCATATAATGAAGTTCGTAACCACGACGTTGCGCTTCCAGCAGCATAGCGAAGCTGGAGTCTTTCTTGATATTGATGCTTGCGATGGGGTCCATCACGATGCCGAGCTTGATCATTATTCTTCTCCGTTAGCCCAGATCGCCAAATCGCACCTGAAGCGCGGTAATGGCGGTGAGCGCAGTTGTCTCAGTACGCAGAACGCGAGGTCCTAACAGGATATCAGTAAACTGATAGCGTGCGGTCATGGCAATTTCCTCTGCCGATAGTCCGCCTTCCGGGCCAATCAACAGACGAACACGCTCAACCGGCAGCGGCAATGTGTTAATGCTGTCGCTGGCGCGAGGGTGAAGGTTCAACTTCAGCCCTTCGTCCTGTTCCGCGCACCAGGCTTCCAGATCCATGGCCGGACGAATTTCCGGTACCCGGTTGCGACCACACTGTTCGCAGGCGGCAATGGCAATTTTCTGCCACTGCTGGAGCTTCTTGTTCAGACGTTCACTGTCCAGTTTAACGCCGCAGCGTTCAGAAAAAAGTGGCGTAATGAGGCTTACACCCAGTTCGATCGATTTCTGGATAGTGAACTCCATCTTTTCGCCGCGCGACATGACCTGACCAAGATGGATATGCAGCGGTGATTCACGATCGTCAATCTCGCTACTCAACACGTTCACGTCCACGCTTTTCTTGCTGGCGTGGGTGATTTCGGCAGCGAAAATCTGGTTGCTGCCATCAAACAGTTGCAGTTCCTGACCCGGTCCCATCCGCAGGACGCGTCCGATATGGTTAGCGGCATCTTCGCACAGGGAAATCTGGCTGCCGGCGGTGATGGGCTCAGGGTGATAAATGCGGGGAATGCGCATAGTTAAAAATCCGCGTCATCTCCCCACGCAGGCTCGCCGCGCGGGGTAAGGGGTTAATCAATCATCCCGCTAGTGTAGGTTAGCTCTTTTGCGCCTGGCAAGCGCGTTGCACGTAAGGGTTGTGGTTTCCCTGAATCTTCGCTATCCGGTCGTCGCGCTCACATTCCCAGTCGGTGACCGGGTACATCTTGTTCCAGGCGTTGAAAAGCTGGGTTTGCTGGCGGGAAAGCGTCAGGTTGTACTGGTCGCGCATATAAAAATAGGTCCGCGCAATCGCGCCGCGCGCGCGGGCTGGCGGCTCGGCGATCTTTTCTTTGAAATCGACCTTCATGGCGCACTGCCCGTACTGACCTTCGCCGCCGTTCCACTGGCTGTACATGAAGTTACCGCGATCGCCATTCACCTCACCCACGGCGGGTTGTAGGTTGTGCATGTCGCTTTCCATTTTGCGATAAACCGGATCCTTGGCGCAGTTTTTTCGTCCACCGTCCTGCCAGCACTGGCGCTGATGGCCAAACTGCCATGCCGGAACCACGTGTTCCCATTCGATTCGGCTGGCGCGATTCTCGTTCTTTCGCACTTTATAGCCGCAGGAGTCGAGATCAACGACCCCCTTTTTTCCCTGCCAGTTGATTTTGCATCCGCAATAGAAGTCGCCAGGGACATCGGCGTTGACCTTGACGCCTGCGGTCTTTGCCTGTGAAAAACTGTTAATGCCAGCGGCCAACGTCTGGCCTGAAAGGGCTACCGTAAAAAGGGTGGTAGCCAAAGAAAGATGACGGTACATCATGAACTCCGTATCAAAACGAGCCCGCAACGTAACGAAAGTTGATGTGTGATGCAATCAGCCAGATCAGGAAAGTTCCTGATAGTTCTGGTTATTTAAGCGGCACCAACGGTTCGCCGCAGTGAACGCAGCGGTAGGTGGCTTCGCCGCGCACGACGCGATTGTGACGACGGATGGTCAATTGATGCTCCTGACACTGGCAGCGGTAAGGGAAGGTATTGCGACGTACCGATTCGAGTTCGAACTGGTGCGTGCGGCGTGCGGGGACGCCGAGCACGCTTTCCATCATCCACTTCCACTCTTTACCGTGCGGCGCAACCCGGCCAAACCGTTTCCACACCAGTAAATGCGACAGTTCGTGCGGCACCACTTCGTTGATAAACGCTTCGACGTTTTCCATCAATAGCACCGGATTGAGGCGAATTTCGTAACTCTCCAGCCAGGCGGTGCCGGCAGAGGTGCCACGTTGCTGATACACCAGCTTTGGTTCGGGATAGTTGCGTCCAAGCTTCAGGTTAGCCTGAGCGAGATTTTCCCGCAGGCTGCGCATAACGGCTTGCTGGACGGCGATAGGGAGACGGGCGGTTTTCATAACGGCAGAGAATAGTGCGACAGAGACGGGACTGCAAGAGGAAGGCGCCCTCCCGCGGGGGAGGACGCAAAAGGCGGATTAATCGTGCGCGCCGATTTCACGCAGCTTACGACCTTTCATCAGGTTACGTTCGATGTGTTCCAGCGAGACGTGTTTGGTTTCCGGAACCAGCCACAGCGTCAGCAGGATAAACAGCACATTCAGACCCGCGTAAACCCAGAAGGTATTCGCGTTACCGAGGTTTTGCAGCATGGTCAGGAACGTCGCGCCGACAATCATGTTGGCAATCCAGTTGGTGGCGGTCGAGCAGGTGATACCGAAGTCTCGGCCTTTCAGCGGCTGGATTTCAGAACACAGCACCCAAATCAGCGGACCGGCGCTCATGGCGAAACCAATGATGAACATCAGCAGCATCGCGATAGCGAAGTACTGCGCGGACGGCGAGTGGATGCCGACATGCATCATCGTCCCGAGGATCCCCATTCCGGCCGCCATCACCAGGAAGCCCAGCGTCAGCGTCGGTTTACGACCCCAGCGGTCAACCAGGCCAATCGCGATAAAGGTGGCCAGCACGTTGGTCAGACCGACAATCACGGTGCCCCACATCTGCTCGGACGTATTGGTGTAACCTGCCATTTCAAAGATTTTTGGCGCGTAATACATGATGACGTTCATCCCGGTGAACTGCTGCATTACCTGCAACAGCACGCCAAGAAACACTGCGCGGCGGAAGTTGCTGTTCTCTTTGAACAGCGCCCAACCGCTTTGTTTCACCTGCAGGCTTTCGCGGATCTCATCTAACTCGCGTTTGGCTTCCGCGCTGGTATCACGCAGACGCAGCAGTACGCGTTCGGCATCGACAAAGCGACGTTTCGCGGCAAACCAGCGCGGGCTGTCCGGCAGGAAGAAGACGCCGATCAGCAGCAAAATCGCCGGGATGATAATCACGCCCAGCATCCAGCGCCATGCGCCGCTGTAGCTGAAGGCGGTATCCGACAGATAGGCGCCGAGGATCCCGATAGTGATCATCAACTGGTACATGGAGATCATGCTGCCGCGAATTTTTTCCGGCGCGATCTCAGACAGGTACAGCGGGGCGGTGTAGGAGGCCACGCCGACGGCCAGCCCCAACAGTACGCGGGAGAGGATCAGCACTTCAACATTCGGCGCCGCAGCGGAGAACAGGGACCCGGCGACAAACAAAATCGCGCCGATCATCAGGCTTTTCTTGCGCCCGAGCCTGAAGGAGAGCCAGCCGCTGCCGACGGCACCGACCGCTGCGCCGAACATCATGGAGCTAACGACCCACTCCTGGGTGTGGGCAGATATCTGGAATTCATCCGTGATAAACGGTAATGCGCCAGCGATAACGCCGATATCCAGGCCAAAAAGTAATCCTGCCAGGGCTGCAAGAAAGCAGACAAAAAAAGTCATCGCCTTATTGGAACGCCCCTGTTTTTTATTGTCAGGCATTATGCCCTCCGGTTGGGTTATCAGTTTTGTTGATAATTAGGGTAGGGGAGTACATCGCAAAAATATGTGATTGTTATCACGTAAGTGTAATCGCTTACACTAGTTCCTTATTAAGACATTATTTAACGATTTGAAAATTATAGATTAATTTGATTGATATTGGATGTGCTTGCTGGCATTTCAGACTTACCTGAAATTAAATGTAACAGCAGAGAAAGCCAGAACATGCAAAGTGATTATTCTGAAATGGGTGCTTTCACTCCAGGGTGTAAGCGGTTTCAATTGATGACGTGCGGGGGCGTTTCAGGCGGGGCGTAAATAAAAAAGGCCAGCGCGAAGCTGGCCTTAAGTCACGGATGTCGGTCGCTTATTTCAGACCGGCAGCCTCGCGCAGTACCTGCGCTTTGTCGGTTTTTTCCCACGGGAAATGTTCGCGACCAAAGTGACCGTAAGCGGCGGTCTCTTTGTAGATCGGGTGCAGCAGATCCAGCATCTGAATCAGACCGTACGGACGCAGGTCGAAGAACTCGCGAACCAGCAGCGTCAGTTGCTCAGTAGGCACTTTCTCGGTACCGAAGGTTTCCACCATGATGGACGTCGGTTCAGCCACGCCGATCGCGTAGGAAACCTGAATTTCACAACGGTCAGCCAGGCCTGCGGCAACGATGTTTTTCGCGACATAACGCCCGGCGTAAGCCGCAGAACGGTCAACTTTCGACGGATCTTTACCGGAGAATGCGCCGCCACCGTGACGCGCCATGCCGCCGTAGGTATCAACGATAATCTTACGACCGGTCAGACCGCAGTCACCCATTGGGCCGCCGATAACAAAACGGCCGGTCGGGTTGATGAAGAATTTGGTGGCAGAGTTCAGCCATTCGGTCGGCAGAACTGGCTTGATGATTTCTTCCATTACCGCTTCTTTCAGCGACGCCTGATCGATATCTTCCGCATGCTGGGTGGAGAGCACGACGGCATCGATGCCGACAATTTTGCCGTCGTCGTACTGGAAGGTAACCTGGCTTTTCGCATCCGGGCGCAGCCACGGCAGAGTGCCGTTTTTACGCACTTCGGCCTGACGCTGCACCAGACGGTGTGCGTAGGTGATCGGCGCGGGCATCAGCACGTCGGTTTCGTTGGTGGCATAGCCAAACATCAGGCCCTGGTCGCCCGCGCCCTGTTCCAGCGGATCGGCACGGTCAACGCCCTGGTTGATATCCGGGGACTGCTTACCAATGGCGCTCAGGACGGCACACGAGTTGGCATCAAAGCCCATGTCGGAATGCACATAGCCAATTTCGCGCACGGTGTTACGTGTGATCTCTTCGATATCGACCCATGCGCTGGTGGTGATTTCACCGCCGACTAAAACCATGCCGGTTTTCACGTAGGTTTCACACGCGACGCGCGCTTTCGGATCCTGTTCCAGGATAGCATCCAGCACGGCATCAGAGATTTGGTCAGCGATTTTGTCAGGATGCCCTTCTGATACGGACTCGGACGTAAAAAGGTGTTTTGCCATTTTTTGTTTCACCTAAGGAGAATTTGGTTAGCTCAAACTGTTGTGCGGAAAAGCCAAAGCAGAAGATTCTACCAAGGCCTGCAGGTTAGTGACACTGGCAGTCTGAGTGTTAATCAGTATGGATGGATTAACATCTGGATGGCTATTTTAGGTCACTTCTTCACCCGATTTCCACTATTTTTTGAATCAGGTCTCACTGTGTTGAAAACCCTGGTGGAAATTTTTACAGACACTGCTGGCAATGTGCGCATTTATGTTTTGCTTTTTGGCCTTCATCCCGGTATAAAACGCGGCGCGCGGCTCATATCCGTCATACTTCAAGTTGCATGTGCGTTGGCTTCCTCGTTCGCCCCAGTCACTTACTCATGTAAGCTCCCGGGGACTCACTGCGTTGCCGCCTTCCTGCAACTCGAATTATTTTGGATAGACAAAAAGCACACGACGTTTTCTTCGTGTCGCCACTTCCAGCCGGGTTAAAACGTAGCTTTGGCTTGTGGGTTCGTTCCTGATGGAGCGACCGTGGAGGTGATAAGAGATAATGAACCGTTGTATTCTGCTGAATCTGTTGCACCGTTCTGGTGTGCGTATGTCTCCCGCAATCTGCATCTCTGCTTTGCATACCTGCCGATGTTATACCCATCTCGGCGCTTCTCAGGACTCCAGAGCCGGTAACTGGCACTAAGGACTGAACAAGGGCGCTCTTGTGCAAACAAGAGTTTTCTCGTGGTTTCGCCGAACCGTCATACGTAAGTTCGGTTACGTGTTTTACAATGATATGAAAAAGAAACCGGTCGCGCAGGCGGACTGCCAGCACTTTCTGCTGGGAAATCCGACTGTTTATGGGTTGTTATCGCCTCTTCGGATTGCGATAGTAGTCAACTGTTTTACACTTGTTACTAAAATTTGAGGTTCGCTATGTCTGACGACATGTCTTTGGGTTCGCCTTCGTCAGCAGGCGAACAGGGTGTACTACGCTCCATGCAGGAGGTTGCAATGAGCTCCCAGGAAGCCAGCAAGATGCTGCGTACTTACAATATTGCCTGGTGGGGCAATAACTACTATGACGTCAATGAGTTGGGTCACATTAGCGTGTGCCCGGACCCGGACGTACCGCACGCGCGCGTCGATCTCGCTAAGCTGGTGAAAGCGCGCGAAGCGCAGGGGCAACGCCTGCCAGCGCTGTTCTGCTTCCCGCAGATCCTGCAACACCGCCTGCGCTCTATTAACGCCGCGTTCAAACGCGCGCGTGAGTCGTACGGCTATAACGGTGACTATTTTCTGGTCTACCCGATCAAGGTTAACCAGCATCGTCGTGTGATCGAATCTCTCATCCACTCTGGCGAACCGCTGGGGCTGGAAGCCGGCTCTAAAGCTGAACTGATGGCGGTTCTGGCGCATGCCGGGATGACCCGTTCCGTGATCGTGTGTAACGGCTATAAAGACCGTGAATACATTCGTCTGGCGCTGATCGGCGAGAAGATGGGCCACAAGGTCTATCTGGTCATCGAAAAGATGTCTGAAATTGCGATTGTGCTGGATGAAGCCGAACGTCTGAACGTCATTCCGCGTCTGGGCGTGCGTGCGCGTCTGGCATCGCAGGGTTCCGGTAAATGGCAGTCCTCCGGCGGCGAAAAATCCAAATTCGGTCTGGCGGCAACGCAGGTACTACAACTGGTGGAAACCCTGCGCGAAGCCGGGCGTCTCGATAGCCTGCAACTGCTGCATTTCCACCTCGGTTCGCAGATGGCGAATATCCGCGACATCGCTACCGGCGTGCGTGAGTCCGCGCGGTTCTATGTTGAGCTGCATAAGCTGGGCGTCGATATTCAGTGTTTCGACGTCGGCGGCGGTCTGGGCGTGGATTACGAAGGTACCCGTTCACAGTCTGATTGCTCGGTGAACTACGGCCTGAATGAGTACGCCAACAATATCATCTGGGCGATTGGCGATGCCTGTGAGGAAAATGGCCTGCCGCATCCGACGGTAATCACTGAGTCTGGTCGTGCGGTTACCGCGCACCACACGGTGCTGGTGTCCAACATCATCGGCGTTGAACGTAACGAATATACCGTGCCTGTCGCCCCGGCTGACGATGCGCCGCGCGCGCTGCAAAGCATGTGGGAAACCTGGCAGGAGATGCACGAGCCGGGCACCCGTCGCTCGCTGCGTGAATGGCTGCACGACAGCCAGATGGATCTGCACGATATCCACATCGGCTACTCTTCCGGCACCTTCAGCCTGCAGGAGCGTGCGTGGGCGGAACAGCTTTACTTAAGCATGTGCCACGAAGTCCAGAAACAACTGGATCCGCAAAACCGCGCGCACCGTCCTATCATCGACGAACTGCAGGAGCGTATGGCGGACAAAATGTACGTCAACTTCTCGCTGTTCCAGTCGATGCCGGATGCGTGGGGTATCGATCAACTGTTCCCGGTCTTGCCGCTGGAAGGACTGGATCAGGTGCCTGAACGCCGTGCGGTGCTACTGGACATCACCTGTGATTCTGATGGCGCCATCGATCACTACATCGACGGTGACGGTATTGCGACAACCATGCCGATGCCGGAGTACGATCCGGATAATCCGCCGATGCTCGGTTTCTTCATGGTCGGTGCGTATCAGGAAATCCTCGGCAATATGCACAACCTGTTCGGTGATACCGAAGCGGTTGACGTGTTTGTCTTCCCGGACGGCAGCGTGGAAGTTGAGCTGTCGGATGAAGGGGATACCGTGGCGGACATGCTGCAATACGTACAGTTGGATCCGAAAACGCTGCTGACGCATTTCCGCGATCAGGTGAAACAAACCGATCTGGATGACGCGTTACAGCAACAGTTCCTCGAAGAGTTCGAGGCAGGTCTGTACGGCTACACGTATCTCGAAGACGAATAATGGCTGATGCCCGGGTGACTTGAACCTGGGCAATTAAGCAGCGATAATTTAGCGAATTACTGTGTTTACGAATCAAACCCTTTCTCGTCGGGCCTAACGACGCGGGAGGGTTTTTTTATATCGACGAATATGAGGTTTTTGCCATGAGCACCTTAGGTCATCAGTACGATAACTCCCTGGTTTCTAACGCCTTTGGCTTCCTGCGTCTGCCGCTGAATTTCCAGCCGTATGACAGCGATGCGGACTGGGTGATCACTGGCGTGCCGTTTGACATGGCAACGTCCGGTCGCGCAGGTGGACGTCATGGCCCCGCGGCAATCCGTCAGGTGTCAACGAATCTGGCCTGGGAACACAACCGCTTCCCGTGGAACTTCGACATGCGTGAGCGTCTGAACGTTGTGGACTGCGGCGATCTGGTTTACGCCTTTGGCGACGCGCGTGAAATGAGCGAAAAACTGCAGGCACATGCAGAGAAACTGCTGGCCGCCGGTAAACGTATGCTCTCTTTTGGCGGTGACCACTTTGTGACGCTGCCGCTGCTGCGCGCGCACGCAAAACACTTTGGCAAAATGGCGCTGGTGCATTTCGATGCCCACACCGATACCTATGCGAACGGCTGTGAGTTTGACCACGGCACGATGTTCTACACCGCGCCGAACGAAGGTCTGATCGACCCGCATCACTCTGTGCAGATCGGTATTCGTACGGAGTTTGACAAAGACAACGGCTTTACCGTGCTGGACGCCTGCCAGGTGAACGATCGCGGTGTTGATGACATCATCGCTCAGGTGAAGCAGATTGTTGGCGACATGCCGGTTTATCTGACCTTTGATATCGACTGCCTGGATCCGGCATTCGCGCCGGGGACCGGTACGCCGGTGATTGGCGGCCTGACCTCCGATCGCGCCATCAAGCTGGTCCGCGGTCTGAAAGATCTGAACATCGTGGGGATGGACGTGGTGGAAGTGGCTCCGGCTTACGACCAGTCCGAAATCACCGCCCTGGCAGCGGCAACGCTGGCGCTGGAGATGCTGTACATTCAGGCGGCGAAGAAAGGCGAGTAACGGGCTAAGTGCCGGATGGCGATGCTAACGCATCTTATCCGGCCTACCACACATATTTGCCATAATGTAGGCCGGATAAGGCGTTTACGCCGCCATCCGGCACTGCTCAATGGTTACTTAATCCCGTCCGCTTTCATGCGATCGCGAATATGTTGCGCACGTTCTGCGGAGGCCGGGTGATCGTCAAACATGGAACTCTGACGACCTTCTTCCAGTTTCGCCAGTTTTTCAAAGCTGGTGGCAAGACCCGCCGGGTTGATACCGCGCTTGCACAACAGATCGTACGAGTAGTCGTCTGCTTCCGACTCCTGACGCTGGGAGAACTGCGAGTTCACCAGTTTTTCCCCCAGATCGCCGAGCTGTGACTGCGACAGGCTGCCGACAATCCCGCCTGCAGAAGCCGCGGCGGCGCGAACGGCGTTGGTGCCCAGCGCCACTTGCATGCCTTTCTTCACGTGTCCGAGCGCAACGTGCCCCATTTCATGGCCAATCACCGCTTCGACTTCGTTATCCGTCATCATGTCCATCAGGCCGCTATACACGCGAATACAGCCATTCGCCATCGCGAAGGCGTTCACGTCTTTCGCCATGTAGACCTTATAGTTTACCGCTTGTCCGTTGATGTTATCACCGAGCGCCGTGGCGATTTTACTCAGGCGCTTCGCGTACTCGCTGCCGGCTGGTGCGATGGTTGCTTTACCATCCATTTCCGTACAGGCCTGGTTGCTTAACGCAATAACCTGCGCGTCGCTCAGACTGTAGGCCTGAAAAGCCTCAGCCCCCGAAGAGAGCAGTCCGTTGGAGTTCATATTCTGGCAGCCGGTCAGCACCGTCGCCATGCCCATAACAAGCAGTAACGCGCGAATCTTCATGTTTTTTCTTCCACACGAAATGAGGATTGTTCTAAAAATGCGCTATTTGCAGATGAATTAGCGCTCACGCTAAGTATAAAGAAAAGAACAACAAGCGGGCGAGCAGATTGCGCAACATGCGAGCGTGATCCGGAGATTTCTGAAGCGGCAAAAGGATGCTCCATGTACATGACAGGCGGCTTGGGTTACATTGTTGGCACTTTTTTCCGGCGTAGCCCAAAACGCGCTGTCGTCAAGTCGTTGCGGGTATGGCCTTCATCATCCGATCTGGAGTCAAAATGTCCTCACGTAAAGAGCTTGCCAATGCTATTCGTGCGCTGAGCATGGACGCAGTACAGAAAGCCAAATCCGGTCACCCGGGTGCCCCGATGGGTATGGCTGACATTGCCGAAGTCCTGTGGCGTGATTTCCTGAACCACAATCCGGGCAACCCGTCCTGGGCCGATCGTGACCGCTTCGTCCTGTCCAACGGTCACGGCTCCATGTTGATTTACAGCCTGCTGCACCTCACCGGTTACGATCTGCCGATGTCTGAGCTGCAGAACTTCCGCCAGCTGCATTCCAAAACCCCGGGTCACCCGGAAGTGGGTTACACCGCCGGTGTGGAAACCACCACGGGTCCGCTGGGGCAGGGGATTGCTAACGCAGTCGGTATGGCTATCGCTGAAAAAACACTGGCGGCACAGTTCAACCGTCCGGGCCATGACATCGTTGACCACTACACCTATGCGTTCATGGGCGACGGCTGCATGATGGAAGGTATCTCTCACGAGGTATGTTCTCTGGCCGGTACCCTGAAACTGGGCAAGCTGGTGGCGTTCTATGATGACAACGGTATCTCTATCGATGGTCACGTTGAAGGCTGGTTCACTGATGACACCGCGAAGCGTTTCGAAGCCTACGGCTGGCACGTCGTTCGTGGCGTTGATGGACACGATGCGGACGCTATCAAACGCGCAGTTGAAGAAGCTCGCGCCGTTACCGACAAACCGTCCCTGCTGATGTGCAAAACCATCATCGGTTTTGGTTCCCCGAACAAAGCCGGTACCCACGATTCCCACGGCGCGCCGCTGGGCGACGCAGAAATCGCTCTGACCCGCGAACAGCTGGGCTGGAAATATGCGCCGTTCGAAATCCCGTCTGAAATCTATGCCCAGTGGGATGCAAAAGAAGCAGGCCAGGCGAAAGAGTCTGCCTGGAACGAAAAATTCGCGGCCTACGCCAAAGCCTTCCCGCAGGAAGCGGCTGAATTCACCCGTCGTATGAAAGGCGAAATGCCGTCTGATTTCGACGCGAAAGCGAACGAATTCATCGCGAAATTGCAGGCCAACCCGGCGAAAATCGCCAGCCGTAAAGCCTCTCAGAATGCGATCGAAGCCTTCGGCCCGCTGCTTCCTGAGTTCCTCGGCGGCTCCGCTGACCTCGCGCCGTCTAACCTGACTATCTGGTCTGGTTCGAAGGCCATTAACGAAGATACCGCTGGTAACTACATTCATTACGGTGTGCGTGAATTCGGTATGACCGCGATTGCCAACGGTATCTCCCTGCACGGCGGTTTCCTGCCGTACACTTCCACCTTCCTGATGTTCGTGGAATATGCCCGTAACGCGGTGCGTATGGCTGCGCTGATGAAACAGCGTCAGGTGATGGTCTACACCCACGACTCCATCGGCCTGGGCGAAGATGGCCCGACTCACCAGCCGGTAGAGCAGGTAGCTTCACTGCGCGTAACGCCGAACATGAGCACGTGGCGTCCGTGTGACCAGGTGGAATCCGCGGTGGCGTGGAAGTACGGCGTTGAGCGTCAGGACGGTCCGACCGCGCTGATCCTCTCCCGTCAGAACCTGGCGCAGCAGGAACGTACTGCAGAGCAACTGGCAAACATTGCTCGCGGTGGCTACGTACTGAAAGATTGCGCAGGCCAGCCAGAGCTTATCTTCATCGCGACCGGTTCTGAAGTTGAACTGGCGGTTGCCGCATGGGACAAACTGACCGCTGAAGGCGTGAAAGCGCGCGTGGTCTCCATGCCGTCTACCGACGCGTTCGACAAGCAGGATGCCGCTTACCGTGAATCCGTTCTGCCGAAAGCGGTTACCGCTCGCGTAGCAGTGGAAGCCGGTATCGCTGACTACTGGTTCAAATACGTGGGCCTGAACGGCGCGATCGTTGGCATGACCACCTTCGGTGAATCTGCTCCGGCAGAGCTGCTGTTCGAAGAGTTTGGCTTCACCGTCGATAACGTTGTCGCGAAAGCAAAAGCACTGCTGTAATCATTACAACAGCCTCTAACGGGTCGCTTCGGCGGCCCGTTATCATCTCAAAAGTTAATTATTTTCTCTCAGGCAAGTGCTTATTGTAGATCTAATTCACAAAAATGATATTTAGTGTGTTTGTATATTTGCAATGCGCATCACGTAATTGCTCTTGCTATTTTAGTTTTAATTCATAACGCTCTGTTTTCTAATGATTTGCATTATTGCCCCTTTTCTCTGCCTCTGTTTTCCCCTTGATTGATTTCATTTTGCCGCACGCGTATTTTGTTTTTAGCGATAAGTTGTACCCTAAAAATAAAATAAGGATAATTTATGCGGTTGATTGACTATTTTCCTGACGCCTCTATCTCAATAAAATCGGCGGCAAAGAACTGGCAGGAAGCCATTGATTTTTCTATGTCATCGCTGTTGGCGAATCATTATGTCAATGCAAACTATATTCAGGCTATAAAAGATTCGACGATAAACAATGGTCCTTATTATATTCTGGCTCCCGGTGTGGCTATGCCTCATGCTCGCCCGGAATGTGGTGCGTTAAAAACAGGTATGTCATTAACGCTACTTAAACAAGAAGTACAGTTTGCCGAAGATGATGAACCCATAAAATTACTCATTGGATTATCAGCGGCGAATGCCGATTCACATATCGGCGCTATCCAGGCGTTAAGCGAACTATTATGTGAAGAGGAAAATCTGGCAGCATTATTCGCTGCTAAATCAGAAAAACAGCTGGCGGATATTATCGCTCGCGCATAATCATTTTCTCCTCGACAGGATATTATCATGGAACACAAGTCTGCTCGTGCAAAGGTCCAGGCTTTTGGGGGATTTTTGACTGCAATGGTCATCCCTAATATCGGTGCTTTTATTGCCTGGGGTTTTATTACTGCATTATTTATTCCGACCGGGTGGATGCCCAATGAGCATTTCGCCAAAATAGTCGGCCCGATGATTACCTATTTGCTACCCGTGATGATTGGTTCCACCGGCGGACATCTGGTGGGCGGGAAGCGTGGGGCAGTGATGGGGGGAATCGGTACCATCGGCGTGATTATTGGCGCGGATATCCCGATGTTCCTCGGTTCAATGATCATGGGGCCGCTGGGTGGTCTGGTGATTAAATACATCGATCGCCTGCTGGACCAGCGTATTCCTGCGGGTTTTGAGATGGTGATTAATAACTTCTCTTTAGGCATTGCCGGGATGTTATTGTGCCTGCTGGGGTTTGAAGTCATTGGCCCGGCGGTACTCATTGCCAATAATTTTGTGAAAGAGTGTATTGAGTCACTGGTGCATGCCGGTTATCTGCCACTGCTCTCATTGATTAACGAACCCGCGAAAATTCTCTTTCTGAATAATGCGATCGACCAGGGCGTTTATTATCCGCTGGGAATGCAGCAGGCCTCGGAAACGGGAAAATCCATCTTCTTCATGGTGGCCTCGAACCCTGGCCCCGGTTTAGGTTTACTGCTGGCGTTTGCCTTCTTTGGTAAAGGGATGGCGAAGAAATCTGCACCTGGCGCCATGATTATCCATTTTCTCGGCGGTATCCACGAACTCTACTTCCCGTATGTGCTGATGAAGCCCCTGACCCTGATCGGCATGATTGCCGGGGGAATGAGCGGAACATGGGTCTTCAATCTGTTAGGTGGCGGCCTGGTGGCGGGGCCCAGTCCTGGATCGATTTTCGCTTACCTGGCATTGACGCCAAAAGGCGCTTTCCTTGCCACGATTGCGGGCGTCACGGCGGGAACGGTGGTGACCTTTGTCATTACCTCCTTCATTCTCAAAATGGAGAAAAATAGCGAAGTTGAAAGCAAAGATGCCTTCAGCGAGTCCGCTAATGCCGTCAAAGCCATGAAGCAGGAAGGCAACTTTTCATATCGCAATGTCAAACGTATCGCCTTTGTGTGTGATGCCGGCATGGGGTCCAGCGCGATGGGGGCAACGACGTTTCGTAAGCGTCTGGAAAAAGCCGGGTTGTCTATCGATGTCAAACATTACGCTATCGAAAATGTCCCTGATGATGCCGATATTATCGTGACGCACGCCAGCCTTGAGGGGCGCGTTAAGCGAGTCAGTAATAAGCCCTTAGTGTTGATAAAAAACTATATTGGCGACCCGCTCCTTGACGATTTATTTAATCACTTAACGTCGAATTAGCATTTCTGGTTCCTGGAGTAAATATGAAAACGAAAGTTGCTGCAATATATGGCAAACAGGATGTCCGTATCCGTGAATTTGAATTACCTGAAATTACGGAAAATGAACTGTTAGTCAGCGTGATTTCTGACAGCGTATGTTTATCCACCTGGAAGGCCGCGACATTAGGCAGTGAACATAAGCGAGTTCCTGATGACCTGGAAAATCACCCGGTGATTACCGGTCATGAATGTGCCGGAGTCATTGTCGATGTCGGAAAAAAACTGACCGGGAAATATAAAAAAGGGCAGCGCTTTGTTTTACAACCCGCAATGGGATTGCCGAGCGGTTATTCTGCGGGATACAGCTACGAATATTTCGGTGGTAACGCCACGTATATGATTATTCCTGAGGTCGCGGTAAATCTGGGTTGCGTATTGCCGTACCACGGTTCTTATTTTGCGGCCGCGTCGCTGG
Source organism: Citrobacter telavivensis (assembly GCA_009363175.1). NCBI lineage: Bacteria > Pseudomonadati > Pseudomonadota > Gammaproteobacteria > Enterobacterales > Enterobacteriaceae > Citrobacter > Citrobacter telavivensis. Next base: position 4,938,956 of record CP045205.1, on the reverse strand, counting down.
CGGAACCGATGTGCTGCATTATTGGTGCCTATAATGCGAATTATCATACAACGCCTTATGTTTATGAGCATCGAATGGGAATTAAGCCCGGCGGCAATATTGCTCTTTTAGCCTGCGCCGGGCCAATGGGGATTGGGGCGATTGATTATGCCATTAACGGTGGGCTCAAACCGTCGCGCGTGGTGGTCGTGGATATCGATGAAACGCGTCTGGAGCAGGCTAAAAAGCTGCTCCCGGTCGAACGGGCCGCGGGTAAGGGAATCGAACTCATCTATGTGAATTCGTCTGGTATGGCTGACCCTGCGATGCAACTGCGTGAATTAACGGGCGGAGTCGGGTTTGATGACGTTTTTGTCTATGCCGCCGTGCCGGCCGTCGTGGAGATGGCTGACGATATTCTGGCAGAAGACGGTTGCCTGAACTTCTTCGCCGGTCCGACGGAGAGTCGCTTTAAAGTGCCCTTTAATTTTTACAACGTGCATTACAACAGTACACATGTGGTCGGAACCTCCGGCGGTTCTACTGATGATATGAAAGAGGCGATTGCACTGAGCGCAACGGGCCAGCTTCAGCCGTCGTTTATGGTGACCCATATTGGCGGTCTCAATGCAGTGCCAGATACCGTGCTGAACTTGCCGGATATTCCGGGCGGCAAGAAGCTTATCTATAACGGTGTGACGATGCCGCTGACGGCCATTGCTGATTTCGCCGAGAAAGGCAAAACCGATCCGTTGTTCCGGGAACTGGCGCGGTTAGTGGCACAGACGCACGGTATCTGGAACGAGAAGGCGGAAAGATACCTGCTGGCGCAGTTTGGCGTGGATATTGGGGAGGCGGCGGCATGAAGTCTCTGGCATGGCCGCTATTTCGCATCACGGAGCAGGCAGCGCTGGCTGCCTGGCCGCAAACCGGCTGTGGTGATAAGAACAAAATCGATGGCCTGGCGGTTAGCGCGATGCGCTCGGCCCTGAATGATATTGCCATTCGCGGGCGCATTGTCATTGGCGAGGGCGAGATCGATAACGCCCCCATGTTGTGGATTGGCGAAGAGGTCGGCAGCGGCAGCGGACCGGAGGTTGATATCGCCGTCGATCCCATTGAAGGTACCCGAATGGTCGCGATGGGACAGAGCAATGCGCTGGCGGTCATGGCGTTTGCGCCGCGGGAAAGTTTGTTACATGCCCCTGATATGTACATGAAAAAGCTGGTTGTTAACCGGCAGGCGAAAGGGGTGATTAATCTGGCGCGACCGCTAGCGGACAATCTGCGTCATGTGGCGAAAGCGCTGGGCAAACCGCTGGATCGACTGCGCATGGCTACGCTTGATAAACCGCGACTTCAGCCGGCGATTGCCGAAGCCACGCAGTTAGGGGTGAAAGTCTTTGCCCTGCCTGATGGCGATGTGGCGGCTAGCGTTCTGGCCTGTTTGCAGGATAACCCTTATGACCTGATGTATACCATTGGCGGTGCGCCAGAAGGCGTAATTTCTGCCTGCGCGGTGAAAGCGTTGGGAGGCGATATGCAGGCCGAGCTGATCGATTTTTGTGAAGCGAAAGGCGACAGCGCAGCGCATCGTCTGATTGCCACCCAGGAGCGCCAGCGATGCGCGGAAATGGGCGTCGGGGTCAATCGGGTCTATACGCTTGATGAGCTGGTGGCGGGAAATAACGTCCTCTTTAGCGCGACCGGAGTGACCGGCGGCGATCTTGTGAATGGGATCCAGCAGGTCGCGAAAGGGGTGCGCACGCAAACTTTACTGATCGGTGGCGCGGATCGAACGTGTAATATAATAGACTCTCTGCATTCATGGTGATTTATCGAGAAACGAATGACGACGCTGACAGAAGACGATGTGCTGGAGCAACTGGATGCTCAACATGACTTACTTTCGTTTATGACGACGGCACATAACATTTTGCTACAGGGCATTAAGCGCTTTCTGCCGTCGCTATTTGTCGATAACGATGAAGAGATTGTGGAATATGCCGTAAAGCCGTTACTTGCCCAGAGTGGGCCGCTTGATGATATTGACGTTGCGCTACGCCTGATTTACGCGCTGGGAAAAATGGACAAATGGCTTTATGCCGACATTACGCATTTTTCTCAGTTTTATCAGTATGTCAGCGAACGGGATGAGAGCCCGCAATTTGCCGATGATATCACCTGGGATTTTATCAGCAACGTCAACAGTATCACCCGAAATACGACCTTATATAGCGCGCTGGAGTCGATGAAATTTGCCGACTTTGCGGCGTGGTCTGAGGTGCGTTTTACCGGAATGGTCAAGACGGCAATGACGCTGGCGGTGACGACAATTTTGAAGGAATTAACACCGTGAAAATCGGACTGATGGTCAACGGGTTACGGGTTGAAGCCCATTATCATGATGATGAAATAGAGAACGTTCATAAACCGTTATTACGACGACTGGCAAACGTCCATTCCATGAATGCCAGACAACGCACGATTGTTTTTCTGAGTGCGCCGCCCGGTACCGGGAAATCCACACTGACCACGTTCTGGGAATCTCTCTCTCGTCAGGATCCCTCTCTGCCGGAGATCCAGACGCTGCCGATGGATGGTTTTCATCATTACAACGACTGGCTGAATGCCCACAACCTGCGTGCTTACAAAGGAGCACCTGAGACGTTTGACGTTGATAAACTGGCGCAGAATCTGCGCCAGATTAGAGAAGGTGAAGGGACCTGGCCACAGTATGACCGGCAAAAGCACGATCCGGTTGAAGACGCGATTGTGGTGAGCGCGCCGATTGTCATTGTAGAAGGCAACTGGCTGCTACGGGATGACGAAAGATGGCGGGCGCTGGCGGCGTTCTGCGATTTTTCTCTGTTCATTCGCGCGCCAGCGGAAGCCCTGCATGCACGGCTGGTAGGGCGCAAACTGGCTGGAGGATTATCGCCAGCCGATGCCGAAGCGTTTTATCTGCGTACGGATGGGCCGAATGTTTGTCGGGTTCTGGAGAACAGTCGGTCAGCCGATCTTACTCTGGAGATGACGGCGTCAGGAGCGTATCGGATTGCGTGAGCGCTTTATGATGAAGTCGAACAACCCGCGAGAAATGACGTTGGATAAAAGCAGCGTCATGGCTTATGGCGACAACGCAGGTTCCTCGTTCGCGGCAGACGGCAAGCCAGTTTTCAAACACGGCTTGCCAGTGGTGGTCGAAATCCCGGCTGGGTTCATCAAGTAGCAAAACGGTCGGAGCCATCGCTTCCAGACTGGCGACGGCAACCATGCGTCGTTGCGCGGTATGGAGATCCAGCGGATGCGCGTCGGCAACGTCCTGTAGATGGCACAGCCGTAACGCGGCCTGAGTGCGGCGGTTAATGTCGTCGGCAGGCAATTGCTGTAGCGTTAAACCAAAAGCCACTTCATCGGCAACGTTACTGTGAAAGATCTGATTTTCCGCTTCCTGAAACAGGACCCCAAAGTGTCGGGCGCGCTGACGGTTTTTGAGCTGCGCAAGGGGCATTTGCTGAAAGATGACCTCGCCGGAACAGGGGGAAAGCAATCCGGCCATAATTCGCAGGAGTGTGGATTTCCCGGCGCCATTATCGCCCGTTAACGCCAGCCATTCCCCCTCTCTGAGTTCCAGTGAAATGTCACGCAAGCAGTCATCGGTTGCATTCGGCCAGCGATAAGTCATCTGATTTAACGTCAGCATAATGGTATTAGCGCTCCGTCACGCAGTTGCCATGCCCGTTGGCAGCGAGTAAGAAATGTGAAGTGATGACGTTCGAAAAGCACGATAAGAGAATGTTGCTCCAGCGCCCATTGTTGCAACCGCGCCAGTAGCATATCGGTGGCCTGCAATGTCAGGCGGCTGAACGCTTCATCCAGTATGAGTAATTTCGGCATCATCGCGAGCGCACTGGCAATCACTACGCGCTGAGTTTCTCCACCGGAGAGCGTCCCGGGATGGCGATGGCGCAGCGGCTCACACGCTGTCAGGGCCAGCACATCATCAATCCGGCGCATAATCTCCGCCTCGTCCAGGCAGAGATTTTCCGGGCCAAAAGCAACCTCTTCTTCAACGCTGAAAGTACAACCTGAAAGCTGCAGATAAGGGGATTGTTGCACCAACTGGATGGTGGAAGCCTGCTCTACCAGCGGCAATTTACCGACAGGATTACCCAGTAGCGTTCCTTTGCCCTGAATTTCGCCAGGCAGGAAGTCCGGATACCAGCCGGCCATAAGCTGTGCCAGCGTGCTTTTCCCGCTGCCGTTATCCCCTAATATTGCCACCATTCCGGGCGCTGAATGGTGGAACGTAAAGCATGACGGTGGACGCGTGGCATGGACAGGAAGATAGCGAAACTGTTCTAGCGTAACCATATCCAGACTCCTGTCTCTGCCAGTATCAATACCAACATGCCGTAACGTGCCAGGCGCTGGAAGGTGCTGTCTTTCGGCGCCCACAGCGTCGTTCGCGTGCGATGCAGGCGAAATCCCCGCATATCCAGCGCCGCGCCGCGTACGGCCAAATCGTTGAGTGCATTATGGGTGAGGGGAACGATCAGGGCAGGCATTGCGCGTAAGCGCCGATGCCACGCTTCATCCAGCGGGACGCCGCGAGCCCGCTGCGCCTCATAAATAATCGCCAGTTGCCGTTTGAGTTGTTCAACGACCAGCAACGGACCGGCGAGCAGATAAGCGATGCCCGGAGGCAGACGTGATGCGAACAGCGCCCGAATAACGCGTTGAACCGGCACGTACTGCATCCAGAGTTGAGACGTCGAAACAATGGCCATAATGCGCAGCCACAGCGTAACGGCGTCTGCCCAGCGCTGCGGATCCCGTGGACGACCGCTGATCCACTCCGTCAGCCAGCCACCATGTACCAGCCACAGTCCCACCCCCAAAGAGCACATTAGCCAGGCCACGTATTTTGCCCGTCGCCGTGTCGACTTCCACACCAACAGACTGAGAAAGGTGGCTGCGCTGTATACCGGCAGAACGGTCTGCGCGGGAAGAAGCAAGGTGGAGCAGGCAGCCAGCGCCCACAATGTCAACGAGGTAAACGGGTGCATTTAACGCACGGCTGACATTGTTGGGAAGTGGCGTGTTGTACGTAACGGCAGCTGGCGCAAAAGGGTCCAGACGATAATAGCGGTCAGAATTTTATCGACTAAATTTGCTCCCAGTACGGTAATAGCAACAGACTCCACCAGATTCTGACCAACAGAGTGCATCCAGGCGACAAATAAATCGGCACCGCTGCCGGTTACGCCACCAAAGAGTGTGGTGCGTATTGGCACCGCGACCAGCGTGACGGCCAGGGTAATGACCACGCCGCTGACGACCACTTTTGGCAACGTGCGAAACCAACCGGCCCGCGCCAGCCACCCGGCGACGAGGCCGATGACCATCGCCACAGGCGCAAAGGCCGCGGCGATCGGGTCGGTTAACAGCCCCCAAAGTAAATTAGTCAGCAGGCCAGTCAACATGCCGATGACCGGGCCAAGCAGAACGGCGCTGATCAACGTGCCAATAGAGTCGAGAAAAATGGGGAGTTTAAGCATGCTAATAAGCTGACCGCCAACCATATTAATCGCGATGGCAATGACAATGAGCACTAAAGACTGGCTGGAAAACGGGCGACGCGCCATAAGTAACCTCTTATTGAGTCGTTAAAACACGGGGTGAGATATGCAGTTCGTCATAACCGGAAAGGGGGCATGGCTGACGGCTAAACGCCAGTCCTGTGAGTTCGCCAATCACCAGTTCAAGCGTTGTACGCACGGTACAACCTGGCATCATATGCCCTCCAAGCATCGCGCCTTGCGGATCCGAGACGCTCAGATGCAGATGCTCGCCGGTCAACTCCAGCGTGCCATTCAGCGCAATGACCTCCCATGTTCCCGTCAGCAATGTTGTTGCTTCTTGTCCGGCATAGCGCAGAGCGACATTCGTCAGGCTGCCAGTGCACCCGGCGATCCAGCCGGCGCGCAGCGAGTGTTGCTGAATAAATTCATGAAGTTGGGAAAAGATTTCCTGGCCGGGTTGCAGGCGAAGGGCGTAAAAACGCGCTTCTGATGAAGGGGGAATCGGTGTGGTCATCATTTGCGGGTCTCCGAGACTCGGACGTAACGCCGATCATATAGACGCTGACGAATGTGCTCTCTGATATAAATCAGGATTTTCGACACGGCAACGAAAAGATCTTGCTACGCTTATTCGCGATTCTGGAATAAATTCCGCGACAGTGAGTCCTGAAATGTGATGTAGGTCAGATAACTGTCTTCTTCGACTGGACAATCATTCCTTTTATTCCCCGTTTCGCTTATTCTAGCTGAAGCGTTTCAGTCGATTAAATGTTCGACAAATAATCAATCAGTCGCAGTTTGCGACAGGTAAGGTTTCCCTGAACGATGCGCTGGATTACTCTGTCAGCCACATCTGATTCGGGATAGCCTTGCAGGAGATCTATGACCGTACGCGTAGCGATTAATGGCTTCGGTCGCATCGGACGTAATGTGGTTCGTGCTTTATATGAATCCGGACGTCGGGCGGAAATCACCGTGGTGGCAATCAATGAACTGGCGGATGCCTCTGGCATGGCGCATTTGTTGAAATATGACACCAGCCATGGGCGTTTTGCATGGGACGTTCGCCAGGAGCGCGAGCAGCTCATGGTGGGCGACGACGCGATTCGCATTCTGCATGAGCCCTCGCTTGACGCGCTGCCCTGGCGCGAACTGGGCGTTGATATCGTGCTGGACTGTACGGGCGTCTACGGAAACCGTGAACACGGTGAGGCGCATATCGCCGCAGGCGCGAAGAAAGTGCTCTTTTCACATCCTGGCAGTAACGATCTCGACGCCACCGTGGTATTTGGCGTCAATCAGGATCAACTCCGTGCGGAACACCGCATCGTCTCCAATGCTTCCTGCACCACGAATTGTATTATTCCCATTATCAAATTATTGGATGATGCCTATGGCATCGAATCCGGTACGGTGACGACTATTCACTCCGCGATGCACGATCAGCAGGTTATTGATGCATACCATCCTGACCTGCGCCGTACGCGCGCGGCGAGTCAGTCGATCATTCCGGTGGATACCAAACTGGCGGCTGGCATCACGCGTATTTTCCCGCAGTTTAACGATCGTTTCGAAGCGATAGCGGTGCGGGTACCGACGATAAACGTCACGGCAATCGACTTAAGCGTGACGGTGATGAAGCCAGTAAAAGCTAATGAAGTCAACCAGTTGCTGCAAAAAGCGGCACAAGGTGCATTTCATGATATAGTTGACTATACGGAATTACCGTTGGTCTCAGTCGATTTTAATCATGACCCGCATAGCGCCATTGTTGATGGTACGCAAACGCGGGTCAGTGGCGCGCACCTTATTAAGACACTGGTCTGGTGTGACAATGAATGGGGCTTCGCTAACAGAATGCTCGACACCACGTTAGCGATGGCTGCAAAAGGTTTCAGGTAGGGCGCGAAGGCGCCTGCAAAACTTTATCAAGAATCAACGAGAGGATTCACCATGTCTGTAATCAAGATGACCGATTTGGATCTTGCTGGTAAACGTGTTTTTATCCGTGCGGATCTGAACGTACCAGTTAAAGAAGGGAAAGTGACCAGCGATGCGCGTATCCGTGCTTCTCTGCCGACCATTGAACTGGCCCTGAAACAGGGTGCTAAAGTCATGGTAACTTCCCACCTGGGTCGTCCTACCGAAGGCGAGTACAACGAAGAATTCTCTCTGCTGCCGGTTGTTAATTACCTGAAAGACAAACTGTCTAATCCGGTTCGCCTGGTAAAAGATTACCTCGACGGCGTTGAAGTGGCTGCCGGTGAACTGGTGGTTCTGGAAAACGTTCGCTTTAACAAAGGCGAGAAGAAAGACGACGAAGCGCTGTCCAAAAAATACGCTGCACTGTGCGACGTGTTCGTGATGGACGCCTTTGGTACGGCTCACCGTGCGCAGGCTTCTACTCACGGTATCGGCAAATTTGCAGACGTCGCGTGTGCCGGTCCGCTGCTGGCAGCCGAACTTGACGCGCTGGGTAAAGCGCTGAAAGAACCGGCTCGTCCGATGGTTGCTATCGTAGGTGGTTCTAAAGTATCTACCAAGCTGACCGTTCTGGACTCCCTGTCTAAAATCGCTGACCAGCTGATCGTTGGCGGCGGCATTGCGAACACCTTCGTTGCCGCTCAGGGCCACAATGTGGGCAAATCCCTGTACGAAGCCGATCTGGTTGATGAAGCCAAACGTCTGCTGACCACTTGCGATATCCCGGTTCCGACTGACGTTCGCGTCGCGACCGAGTTCTCTGAAAGCGCTGCAGCCACGCTGAAATCCGTCAACGACGTAAAAGAAGACGAGCAGATCCTGGATATCGGCGACGCTTCTGCACACCAACTTGCTGAAATTCTGAAGAATGCAAAAACCATTCTGTGGAACGGTCCGGTTGGCGTGTTTGAATTCCCGAACTTCCGTAAAGGGACTGAAATCGTGGCTAACGCGATTGCAGACAGCGACGCATTCTCTATCGCAGGCGGCGGCGACACTCTGGCTGCTATCGACCTGTTCGGTATTGCTGACAAAATTTCCTACATCTCCACTGGCGGCGGCGCATTCCTCGAATTCGTGGAAGGTAAAGTTCTGCCTGCAGTAGCGATGCTCGAAGAGCGCGCTAAGAAGTAAGACATTCATGGGCAGGGAAACCTGCCCAATTTTCAGCGCGCTTTAGTAGCACGCACCCCTTTCCAAGGCCGAAGATACAGGACTCGTAACATGTCTAAAATTTTTGATTTCGTAAAACCTGGCGTTATCACCGGTGATGACGTACAGAAAGTTTTCCAGGTAGCAAAAGAAAACAACTTCGCTCTGCCAGCCGTTAACTGCGTGGGTACCGACTCTATCAACGCCGTTCTGGAAACCGCTGCAAAAGTTAAAGCACCGGTCATCGTACAGTTCTCCAACGGTGGCGCTGCGTTCATCGCGGGTAAAGGCGTGAAAACTGACGTTCCTCAGGGTGCGGCAATCCTGGGCGCTATCTCTGGTGCGCACCACGTACATCAGATGGCTGAGCACTATGGTGTTCCGGTTATCCTGCACACTGACCACTGCGCGAAGAAACTGCTGCCGTGGATCGACGGTCTGCTGGACGCGGGTGAAAAACACTTCGCGGCAACCGGTAAACCACTGTTCTCTTCTCACATGATCGACCTGTCTGAAGAGTCACTGGAAGAGAACATTGAAATCTGCTCCAAATACCTGGCGCGCATGTCCAAAATGGGCATGACCCTGGAAATCGAACTGGGTTGCACCGGTGGTGAAGAAGATGGTGTGGATAACAGCCACATGGACGCTTCTGCTCTGTACACCCAGCCGGAAGACGTTGATTACGCGTACACCGAGCTGAGCAAAATCAGCCCGCGTTTTACCATCGCGGCTTCCTTCGGTAACGTACACGGCGTTTACAAGCCGGGTAACGTGGTTCTGACCCCGACCATCCTGCGCGACTCTCAGGACTATGTTTCTAAGAAACACAACCTGCCGCACAACAGCCTGAACTTCGTCTTCCACGGTGGTTCCGGTTCTACCGCTCAGGAAATCAAAGACTCCGTAAGCTACGGCGTAGTGAAAATGAACATTGATACCGATACCCAATGGGCGACCTGGGAAGGTGTTCTGAACTACTACAAAGCGAACGAAGCGTATCTGCAGGGTCAGTTGGGCAACCCGAAAGGTGAAGATCAGCCGAACAAGAAATACTACGATCCGCGCGTATGGCTGCGTGCTGGTCAGGCAACGATGATCACCCGTCTGGAACAGGCTTTCAAAGAACTGAACGCGATCGACGTTCTGTAATGTAGTCAGCTGATTGTAAAAATGGCTTCCTTCGGGAAGCCTTTTTTTTGCTTTGTTGCCGGAGGATGTTGTAGGCCGGATAAGACGCTTGAGCGTCGCCATCCGGCAATGACAAACGGCAGGGCGTTTACTGTGTCACGCAGGTGCCTTTCTCGCCCATTAATATCTGCGGCGCATCTCTCAGGGCGCCAATAAACGCCGAGCTTCCGGTTTGCTTAACAAACTGGATAACTGCCGCCGCCTTTGGACCCATCGCACCGTCTGGTGCAGCAAACGGCGCCAGCTCTTCTGTCGTGACATGTCGCAATGCGCGCGCCTGCGGCGTTCCCCAGTGTTCATAAACGGCATCGGCATCGGTCAGGATCAGCAGGTGATCGGCGTTGATGGCATTGGCCAGCACTGCCGCTGTCAGATCTTTATCGATTACCGCTTCGGTTCCCTGGTAGCCGTCGCCCTGAGCCACCACCGGAACACCGCCGCCACCACAGCAAATCACCGTATGTCCCGCTTCCATCAACATCTGGATGGCATCGCTGTCGAGGATAGCTTGCGGTATCGGTGAGGGAACGACCCGACGGATGTACTGCCCGTCAGCCTTCATTGTCCAGCCATAACGTTGTTCCAGTTCAGCCTGCTGATCGGGTTGATACACGGGCCCGATGTATTTGCCCGGTGCGCAAAATGCCTCATCCTGTGGATCCACTTCCACACGTGTCATCAGGGTTGTCACCGGCGCGGCCCCTGCGTTTTGTGTCAGCGCCTGGGCGATAGCGACGCCAATCATTCCCTGGCTTTCGGCTACCAGAATATCCAGCGGCCAGGCGGGCGCTTCCGTGTATGCCGCGTTCTGTAACGCCAGCAATCCCACCTGAGGCCCATTGCCATGCACAATCACCAGTTGGTAATCGCGGGCCAGCATTGTCACCATTTGTGCAAAAACCTGAATGCTGCGCTGTTGGTTTTCCGCGCTCAATACTTCTCCGCGCTGTAATAACGCATTACCGCCCAGCGCAATGACCAGTTTCTTTTTCATTATGACCTCAATGTGCAAAATATCTCGTGGTCAAAATAACGTTCCTGGCTTTTTATAATGTGACTTATTCGACAGCTTATTGACTGATAAAAATAACGCGTTAATTCGGATTGTTTTTAATTACTTTGTTTAAAATATTTAAAAAATGATTGTTAGACTTTTTTTAATAATGCTGCGGTCAGTTCCCAGGAATTTATAACAATGGATTTTGTGTGACTTTGCTCAAACGAAATGACCTCACGGCCCGATATGGTGGGTATAGTTAAAACATCAAGCCTCATCAATCGTCAGATAACCTGAGGTGTTCAACGGTAAATATTACCGGGAGATTACTTATGTCTGAATCATGTGAAGTGACTGAGGTCACGAAGAAAAAAGGAATACCGGCCTGGTGGGTTACCATTTTCCTGTTCTGGTTGGGATGGATTTTTATGTATGCCGACCGGACGGTATTGAACCCGGTGATGGGCGAACTGGAGAAAGAGTTTGGCTTAAGTGGAACACAATTAGGCATTCTTAATTCTGTATTTTATTTTTCTTATGCGTTATTACAGGTTCCGGCCGGAATACTGGGTGACAAAATCGGTAAGAAAAAAGTGCTGGTGCCAGGGTTTATTCTCTTTGGCGTTTTCACCGCGGTGACCGGCTGGGCAAAAAGCTGGTACACGTTGCTGTTTGCCCGCGTGGTAACCGGTGCGGGAGAAGGGACCTATTACGGTCCTCAGTACGGCCTTTCTTCTGAGCAAATCCCTAAAAAGTATCGCTCGCTGGGCAGTGCAATTATCAATAGCGGCATGGCTTTTGGTATCGCGCTGGGGCTGATGACCTCAAGCTGGCTGGTGTACGATCAGGGGCATTCATGGCGGATGCCGTTCTACGTGATGGCGATCCCTTCGGTGCTGGTGGGGGTAGCGATCTGGCTGTTTGTGAAAGAAAAGAAACGCACCGTAGATACCGATGGTCAGCCGTTAAAAAAAGGGAAATTCAGCGATCTCTTGAAAAACCGCAACCTCGTTCTGACCTATATTATGGTGTTCTGTAGCCTGTTTGGTTTCTTCGTTATTCTGACCTGGCTTCCCTATTATCTGCAAAATGAGCGCGGTATTGCCGGTAGCGAAACCGGGTTTATCTCTTCGCTGGTGGCCTGGATTTCAATACCCGGCGCGCTGTTATTCTCCAGCCTGTCTGACAAATTAGGTAAGCGTAAACCGTTAATTATGTTCCTCGTGCCGGTGGCGATCCTCAGCATGCTGTCCATTGTCTGGATGCCAAATATGACCGGCGTGATTGTCGCCCTGTGTGTTTACGGCCTTGTCGGCAAACTGGCGTTAGATCCCGTGCTGGTTGCACTGGTTGCCGATAGCGTCGATGAAAATAATTACAGCACCGCGTTTGGCTTATTTAATTTTATCGGCATGAGTTCCTCCATTCTTGCTCCGATTATTGCCGGTGCGGCGCGCGATATAACGGGCAGCCTGGCATCCAGTTTTTATGTGTCAGCCATTCTGTTAGTTGTCGGATTGGTTGCCATGCTGTTTTTGAAAGAAAAACGTACATAAGAGGTAGCGGTAATGATTTACGCCTTTATTAAAAAGGGAAGCTTTCAGGACTCCGTCAGCCTGATGATCATTTCCCGTAAATTAAGTGAGCGACCGGAAGTCGACCAGGTTTCCGTCATGATGGGAACGCCTGCGAATAAAGCGATGCTGGATTCCACAGGCTTCTGGCATGCCGATTTTGCCGAGGCCACGCCGAACGATATTTGTGTGGCGGTACGAACGCATGACGAGCAACCCGAGATTCTCGAATTAATTCGCGAACAGCTGGAAAAAGAGTTGAGTGCGATTGCCAGCGCCTCGGGCAGTTCACAGCAACTGCTGAAGGCGCGTCGCTGGGAGAGCGCCTGCCAGAAACTACCGCAGGCCAATTTGCTGCTGGTTTCGGTTGCCGGGGAGTATGCAGCCTCCGTGGCTAAAGAGGGGCTGTTGGCGGGTAAGAACGTGATGATGTTCTCCGATAACGTACCGCTGGCGCAGGAAGTGGCGCTGAAAACGCTGGCGCGCGAAAAGGGGCTTATCGTGATGGGGCCGGACTGCGGGACGGCGATGATTGCCGGTAGCCCACTGGCATTCGCTAACGTGTTACCAGAAGGTGGAATTGGCGTGATAGGGGCGTCCGGGACCGGTATTCAGGAGGTCACCTCGCAGATTGCGCTACACCAACAGGGCATCAGCCATGCCATCGGTTTGGGTGGGCGCGATCTGAGCGCGGAAGTGGGGGGGATCAGTGCGCTAACGGCGCTGGAGATGCTGGCTGCCGATGATGCGACTCGAGTGATTGCGTTTGTCTCCAAACCGCCGTCGCCGCAGGTCAGAACGCGCATTATCAACGCGATGCAGAACGTCGGTAAACCGGTGGTAGCGCTCTTTCTCGGCAATAAACCGGAACAGCGTCGTGAGGGGAACGTCTGGCTGGCGGATTCGCTCTCGGATGCCGCCCAACTGGCCGTCTTACTGATGCGCGTGGCGCAGCAGCGCCTGATTCAACCCGAGGTGGCTGGAAAAGGTATTTACGGTCTGTACGCCGGCGGCACCCTCGCGGCAGAAGCGGCGATGCTGCTCTCATCCGGGCTTGGCGTTCCGGTTAGCGAAAGCCACGATGCTGGCGTCATGCTCGACGCGCAGGGCCACCGCATTGTCGATCTGGGGGATGACAGCTACACGCTGGGCCGACCGCACCCGATGATTGACCCAACCACCCGCAGCATTGAAATCGAAAAGCTGGCCGCAATGCCGGACGTCGGCGTGCTGTTGCTGGATGTGGTGCTGGGCTATGGCGCCTGCGCCGACCCGGCTGGCGCGGTTGTAGAGGCGGTCGAAAAGGTTCGTGCGGCGCGGAGCGCGCCGCTGGTAACCATTGCCACCATGACCGGAACCGATGCTGACCCGCAGGGGCGCAGCGGACAAATTGACATCCTACGCGAAGCGGGCATCGCCGTGGTGGAAACCCTGGAGGAGGCCGTGTTGCTCGCCATCAGCCTGACACATCATCAGGACGCCCGCCCATCAGCCGAACCAGGCACTTTGCTGGATGGCGTACAGGTGATCAATGCCGGATTACGCAGCTTCGCGCTGGATCTGCAAAGCAGCGGCACGCCGGTTGTGCATTATCAGTGGGCGCCGATTGCTGGTGGCAATGCGCGTCTCGCCAGTTTACTCAAGCAGTTACATTAATTCAGAGGTACCGATATGTATTCATCAATTGCACAGGCCAACGACGCCATTATTGAACGCATTAAAACCGCGCGCCCGCACTGGGTTGCCGTCCGTCCTGCGAAAGAGGCGGTGGTGGAATTGTCCTCAGGACGTAAGTTACTGCACGCCGGTCCGCCGATTGCCTGGGAAGAGATGACGGGGCCAATGCGCGGCGCGTGTATCGGCGCATCGCTGTTCGAAGGCTGGGCCGCCAGTGAGGAAGAAGCGGTGGCGCTGTTGAGTCGGGGTGAAGTGGAATTTATTCCCTGTCATCACGTTGGCGCCGTCGGCCCGATGGGCGGAATCACCTCTGCGAACATGCCAGTGCTGGTGGTGCGAGACGTAGTGCACGGCAATCAGTCCTGTTGCAACCTGAACGAAGGGATCGGTAAGGTCATGCGCTTCGGGGCCTACGGTGAAGATGTGCAGACACGCCTGCGCTGGATGCGCGATACGTTGGCGCCGGTGTTGCAGGAGGCGTTATCGCGTATGGAGAACGGCGTTGATTTGACGGCAATGATGGCCCAGGCGATTACGATGGGTGACGAATTCCATCAGCGTAATATCGCGGCCTCGTCGCTGCTGCTGCGCGCACTGTCCCCTGTGATTGCGGGTCTGGACCGGCCGAAAGCTGAAATCATTGAGGTGCTGCAATTCCTGAGCGTGACCGATCAGTTCTTCCTGAATCTGGCGATGGCCTACAGCAAAGCGGTGATGGATGCGGCGGCAGTGATTAAAGCCGGTTCGGTGGTGACAGCAATGACGCGCAACGGCCGTGAGTTCGGGATTCGTGTCAGCGGCACCGGCGACCGATGGTTTACTGCACCCGTGAATACGCCGCAGGGCCTGTTTTTTACCGGCTACAGCCAGGCTGACGCCAACCCGGATATCGGTGACAGCGCCATTACCGAAACGCTGGGCATCGGCGGCGCGGCAATGATTGCCGCCCCCGGCGTGACGCGTTTCGTTGGCGCGGGCGGTATGGGCGCCGCGCTGGAAACCTCCGAAGAGATGGCGGAAATCTACCTCGCTAACAACCCGCTGTTCCAGATCCCGTCCTGGGATTTCAAAGGCGCGTGTCTGGGGCTGGATATCCGCCGCGTTGTGGAAACGGGGATTACGCCGCTTATCAACACCGGTATCGCTCACCGCGAAGCAGGGATTGGGCAGGTTGGCGCGGGTACTGTTCGCGCTCCGCTGCTCTGCTTTGAAAAAGCGCTGGAAGCGCTGGCGGAAGAGCATCACATCACGGCGTAACAGCAATGCCCGGTGGCGCTAACGCTTACCGGGCCTACGAATCTGTGTCAATCGTGGGCCGGATACGCTGAAGCCGCGATCCGGCATTTCGGAGCAACCTATGCTCATACTCAATGCTCTGGCCTGCGCCGGGCTTTATCGACTTCCTGATGGTGAATGGACGCTGCACAGTCGCTTCTCTCAGGCGATCAATTTCAGTCATGCAAACGGTGAGTTACTGACGTTATACCGCTACGGTAAAGGCATGGGACCAACCGGCATGCTGTTGAGTCATAAGCAGTTTTCCCGCCTGACTGCGGTTTCGCACCTGTACAAAACCGGGAATCTGCTGAGCGGGCAGGGAGTGACCCTTCGCTCTCAGCGCCAGCTCAGACTGCAACTCAATCCTGCTGATAGCGCCCCTGTCGGGCTCTCCCGTTGTGGGCAACAAAGCGGCCTGTGTGGGGCATTGAATCAACCCCTTAATGACATACCATTTTATTCAGAAATCATGGCTGCTCTTGCATGCTGGCATCACGGAGGGGAACCGGACTGGCGTTGGCTTATCGGGCGAGGCCCAGGACTCACGCCCAGCGGTGATGATATGCTGACAGGAATGCTGGCGGTCTTTATTGCTGCAGGGATACCGGTTCACCTTTTTTTACCCTCGATTGATCTACTGGCATTGCTGACAACGTCGGTAAGCTGTAGCTATCTTAATAGCGCCAGGCTGGGCGAATTTTCGACGCCCGTGTTGGGCGTCATGCGCAGTTTACAAACCGGACGTAATACAGACCGTGCGCTTGGCCGTCTGCTTGCGGTAGGACATACTTCCGGCGCTGACACGGTATTGGGTATCGCGTTGGCGCAACACTGGTTACAGATGGCTGATTCAAGGGGAATGCATGCTCGATCAGGAAACAATACGCACATTTATTCGGGTGGCTGAGACCGAGAGTTTTTCCCGTGCCGCCAGCTCGCTGCATAAAACGCCCGCGGCGATAAGTTATCGGATTAAAACGCTGGAAGAACAGGTGGGGACGCAGCTTTTTTTACGTACCACGCGCTCCGTCAGCCTGACCCTGGCCGGTCAGCATCTGCTCGAACATTGCCGCCAGTGGCTCAACTGGCTGGACGCCATGCCGGATGAGTTACAGCAGATCAATGCGGGCGTTGAGCGTCAGGTCAATATCGTCATCAATAATTTGCTGTATCAGCCGCAGACGACCGCTGATTTACTGACGTGGCTGCATCAACAATTTCCCTTCACCCGCTTTCAGATCTCCCGCCAGGTTTATATGGGCGTGTGGGATTCGCTGTTGTATGACGACTATCAACTGGCGATTGGCGTGACCGGTTCCGAATCACTGTCGAACAACATTTCGTTGCTGCCGCTGGGGGATATTAGCTGGCAGTTTGTGGTGGCGCAGAATCACCCGCTGGCCAGCCATCCGGCAACGGTGTTATCGGACGACATGCTGCGTCGCTACCCCGCGATTAATATTGAAGATACTTCGCGCACGCTCACCCGCCGCGTGGCCTGGCTGCTGAGTGGACAAAAGGAGATTAAGGTTCCGGATCTCAGCACCAAGCTGGCCTGTCACTTAAGCGGCCTGGGCGTGGGTTTTTTACCGGAACGTCTGTGCCGTCCTTACGTTGAGTCGGGCGCACTGGTGGCTCGTTCGGTAGTGAATCCTCGCCAGCCGTCACCGCTCTCTATCGCCTGGAAGAATGCCGGCAGTGGAAAAGTGGTCAGCGAGATTGCCGACATTTTTAAACAAAAAAATGCGCTGGTAGGAGGATTTTTGCGGATGGTGGATCGTCCCGCAGAACAGAAAAAATAGCGTCATCCGGAACTGGAACGTAACGAAAATGGCTTATTCACCCATTATTGTTTACCTTTAACGGGGTGTTTTCGTGAGATTGATCTCATTTGCTCTGATTTGTTATGACCAAGGAACATGTAATGGAAGATTTGAATGTTGTCGACAGCATCAACGGTGCGGGGACCTGGCTGGTCCGCAACCAGGAATTGCTGTTGAGCTATGCCGTCAACATCGTGGCGGCAGTTGCCATTGTTATTGTCGGGATGATTGTGGCGCGTCTGGTGTCGAATACGGTTAACCGTCTGATGGTGGCGCGTCATATTGATGCCACCGTGGCAGACTTTCTCTCCGCGCTGGTGCGCTACGGGATTGTTGCCTTCACGCTGATCGCCGCGCTGGGTCGGGTGGGCGTGCAAACGGCATCTGTCATCGCTGTTCTCGGTGCCGCCGGTTTAGCGGTCGGTCTGGCGTTGCAGGGGTCGTTGTCTAACCTGGCCGCAGGGGTTCTGCTGGTCATGTTCCGTCCGTTCCGTGCCGGTGAGTATGTTGATCTGGGCGGTGTCGCCGGGACGGTGCTGAATGTGCAGATTTTCTCCACCACCATGCGTACCGTGGACGGTAAAATTGTCGTGATCCCAAACGGTAAAATCATTGCCGGCAATATCATCAACTTTTCCCGCGAGCCGGTACGCCGTAATGAATTCACTATCAGCGTCGCCTACGACTCTGACATCGATAAGGTGAAACAGATCCTCACCGGGATTATCGAGTCGGAAGACCGCATTCTCAAAGATCGCGAAATGACGGTACGTCTGAATGAACTGGGCGCGTCATCGCTCAACTTCGTGGTGCGTGTCTGGAGCAACAGTGGCGATCTGCAAAACGTGTACTGGGACGTGCTGGAACGGATTAAGCGTGAGTTTGATGCCGCAGGTATTCGCTTCCCGTATCCGCAGATGGACATCAATTTTAAACGCGTGAAAGAAGGCGCGGCAGAGTAATGGTGTGCCGGATGAGCATCGCGCCATCCGGCAAAATTCCTTCGGCATTAATTTCTCTAATCTGCGATTAATATTATCCATTTCCGCTAATAATCATCCCGCGTTATAGTCTGCGCTATAGAGACAACGCTCAGGATGATTACCGTGATATCGTATTATTTTCAAGGTCTTGCACTCGGCGCAGCCATGATACTTCCGCTCGGCCCACAGAATGCTTTTGTGATGAATCAGGGGATACGCCGCCAGTATCACATCATGATTGCGCTGCTGTGCGCCGTCAGCGATCTGTTGCTGATTTGCGCCGGAATTTTTGGTGGCAGCGCATTACTGATGCAATCTCCCTGGCTGCTGGCGCTGGTCACATGGGGCGGTGTGGCATTTTTGCTGTGGTACGGCTTTGGTGCGTTAAAGACGGCGATGAGCAGCAATCTGGAACTGGCCAGCGCGGAAGTGATGAAGCAGGGGCGCTGGAAGATTATCGCCACGATGCTGGCAGTGACATGGCTGAATCCACACGTCTATCTCGATACCTTCGTGGTGCTGGGCAGTCTGGGCGGACAACTGGACGTGGAGCCGAAACGCTGGTTCGCGCTTGGCACCGTCAGCGCCTCTTTCCTGTGGTTCTTCGGTCTGGCGCTGTTGGCGGCGTGGCTCGCGCCGCGACTGCGCACCGCAAAAGCGCAGCGGATCATCAATTCGCTGGTCGGTCTGGTGATGTGGTTTATTGCTTTTCAACTGGCAAAAGAAGGCGTTGCGCATGTTCACGCCTTGTTCAACTAAGCGTTGTCTGATGGACAACACACTATTTCACGCTAAGCTTGCCTGCATGCGCCCTGAAATTTGGGCAACTCACGTAACATGGAGGAGCGACAGTGAAGTTCAAAGTGATGGCCCTGGCGGCATTAGTGGGATTCAGTGCAATGTCGGTACAGGCAGGCGAATTGCCTGATGGACCGCACATCGTGACTTCCGGGACGGCAAGCGTGGACGCTGCACCTGATATTGCCACTCTGGCAATTGAGGTTAATGTGGCGGCAAAAGACGCGGCGACGGCGAAGAAACAGGCAGATGAGCGCGTTGCGCAATATCTTTCCTTCCTTGAGCAAAATCAGGTCGCGAAAAAAGACATCAGCTCGGCGAACCTGCGCACGCAGCCGGATTACGACTACCAGAACGGGAAAAGCATTCTGAAAGGCTATCGGGCGGTGCGCACTGTCGAAGTGACGCTGCGTCAGCTCGATAAACTCAACCCGCTGCTGGACGGCGCGTTGAAGGCGGGGCTGAACGAAATTCGTTCCGTGTCGTTAGGCGTGGCACAACCGGATGCTTACAAAGACAAAGCGCGTAAAGCGGCGATTGATGATGCGATACATCAGGCGCAAGAACTGGCGGCAGGCTTTAACAGCAAGCTGGGGCCGGTTTACAGCGTGCGTTATCATGTCTCGAACTATCAGCCAAGCCCGGTGGTGCGGATGATGAAAGCGGATGCGGCACCGGTATCTGCTCAGGAAACCTACGAGCAGGCAGCGATTCAGTTTGATGATCAGGTCGATGTGGTGTTCCAACTGGAACCTGCGGCGGGCCAGCAACCGGCAACGGCTAAAGCGCAATAATCGAAAATACCGGATGGCGCTGCGCTTATCCGGCCTACAGATATGCATCCTGTAGGCCGGATAAGGCGTTTTCGCCGCCATCCGGCATGACTAACAATTACTTCGCAATACGTTTGTACTTGATACGCTTTGGCTCCAGCGCGTCTGCGCCCAGCGTGCGTTTCTTATACTCTTCGTATTCGGTGAAGTTACCTTCGAAGAACTCCACTTTGCCTTCATCCTGGTAGTCCAGAATGTGGGTGGCGATACGGTCGAGGAACCAGCGGTCGTGCGAGATAACCATCGCGCAACCCGGGAACTCCAGCAGGGCGTTTTCCAGCGCGCGCAGGGTTTCGATATCCAGGTCGTTGGTCGGTTCATCGAGCAGCAGCATGTTGCCGCCAACCTGTAACAGTTTTGCCAGGTGCAGACGACCACGCTCGCCGCCGGACAGTTCGCCCACGCGTTTCCCCTGATCAACACCCTTAAAGTTAAAGCGGCCAACGTAGGCGCGGCTTGGCATCTCGGTGTTGCCGATCTTCATGATATCCAGCCCGCCGGACACTTCTTCCCACACGGTTTTGCTGTTATCCATGGCGTCACGGAACTGGTCAACAGAGGCCAGCTTGACGGTTTCACCCAGCGTGATAGTACCGCTGTCAGGCTGTTCCTGACCGGACATCATGCGGAACAGCGTCGATTTACCCGCGCCGTTCGGACCGATGATACCGACAATCGCGCCTTTCGGTACGGAGAAGCTCAGATCGTCAATTAGCAGGCGGTCACCGTAGGATTTACGCAGATGGCTGACTTCAACGACTTTATCGCCCAGACGCGGTCCAGGTGGAATAAACAGTTCGTTGGTTTCGTTACGCTTCTGGTATTCGGTGCTGTTCAGTTCTTCAAAGCGTGCCAGACGGGCTTTACCCTTAGACTGACGGCCTTTCGCGCCCTGACGTACCCACTCCAGCTCTTTCTCGATAGATTTACGACGCGCCGCTTCCTGAGAAGCTTCCTGCGCCAGACGCTGATCTTTCTGCTCCAGCCACGAGGAGTAGTTGCCTTCCCACGGAATCCCTTCGCCGCGGTCAAGTTCGAGGATCCAGCCTGCGACGTTGTCGAGGAAGTAACGGTCGTGGGTAATCGCCACCACGGTCCCTTCGAAGTCGTGCAGGAAGCGTTCCAGCCAGGCCACGGATTCCGCATCCAGGTGGTTGGTGGGTTCGTCGAGCAGCAGCATGTCTGGTTTTTCTAACAGCAGACGGCACAGTGCGACACGGCGACGTTCACCCCCGGAGAGGGTCGCGATTTTGGCGTCCCAGTCCGGCAGACGCAGGGCGTCGGCAGCGCGCTCCAGTTGCACGTTCAGGTTATGACCGTCGTGCGCCTGAATGATCTCTTCAAACTTGCCCTGTTGCGCGGCCAGTTTATCGAAGTCGGCATCCGGCTCGGCGTACTTCGCGTAAACTTCATCCAGACCTTTCAGCGCATTAACCACTTCCGCCACCGCTTCTTCAACAGATTCGCGAACGGTGTGCTCAGGATTGAGCTTGGGTTCCTGCGGCAGGTAACCAATTTTGATGCCTGGCTGCGGGCGGGCTTCGCCTTCGATATCGGTATCGATGCCCGCCATGATGCGCAGCAGGGTGGACTTACCGGCACCGTTAAGGCCCAGTACGCCGATTTTTGCGCCAGGGAAGAAGCTCAGAGAGATGTTTTTAAGAATATGACGTTTCGGCGGAACGACCTTGCCGACACGATGCATGGTATAAACGAATTGGGCCACGTTGGACTCGCCTCTGTATTTATCGTGATGAATATACCCGTCATACTTCAAGTTGCATGCGCGTTGGCTGCACTCGTTCACCCCAGTCACTTACTTATGTAAGCTCCTGGGGGATTAATGAGAGACATCCTGTCTCTCACCGAAGGCCAGTCTGCGGCTGGTCAAATTCGTTCCCGACGAATTTGTCACTCCCTTGCCGCGTGACTCAGCCTTCGGCTTCGCCCCTCCGGGGCCAGCGCTAGCGCTGTTCAAAGCCCTTTGGGCTTTGTCCTGCAACTCGAATTATTTAGGGTATAGATGTTTTCAAAGGCGAAGTGTAGCCTTTTTCCCCTCTCAATCCCAGCCAGCAGATCTCACTCGCCGTAAAAGTAAAAAAGTGTCCTCGACGTGGCGTAAATGCCAATGACTGGTTAGCATGAAATCATTAGGCGGCATGAGGCTGCAACGACGTATCATTTTTAGAGGAAGAGCTTGTGGACAAAGCCCAACGATTTACCTGGCGTCTTATTGCCGCCGGTGTGTGCCTGCTGACGCTAAGTCAGGCTGCGCGAGCCGATTCACTGGATGAACAGCGTAACCGTTACGCACAAATTAAGCAGGCCTGGGATAACCGACAGATGGATGTCGTGGAACAGATGATGCCGGGCCTGAAGAATTACCCTCTGTATCCCTACCTGGAATATCGGCAGATCACCGATGATCTGATGAATCAACCGACTGTCACGGTGACCAACTTTGTCCGTGCCAACCCGACTCTGCCGCCAGCACGCACGCTGGAATCGCGTTTTGTGAATGAACTGGCGCGGCGTGAAGACTGGCGCGGGTTATTAGCGTTTAGTCCGGAGAAACCGAGAACCACCGAGGCGCAGTGCAATTACTACTACGCGAAGTGGAATACCGGACAAGCGGAAGAGGCCTGGCAGGGGGCGAAAGAGCTGTGGTTGACCGGTAAGAGTCAGCCCAATGCCTGTGACAAACTGTTCAGCGTCTGGCGCGCTTCCGGTACTCAGGACCCGCTCTCTTACCTGGAGCGCATCCGCCTGGCGATGAAAGCGGGAAATACCGGACTGGTGACGGTACTGGCCGGGCAGATGCCAGCGGAGTACCAGACTATCGCGTCAGCGATTATCTCACTGGCGAACGATCCGAACAGCGTCATGAACTTTGCGCGCACCACCGGCGCTACCGATTTTACCCGTCAGATGGCCGCCGTGGCCTTTGCCAGCGTCGCGCGTCAGGATGCGGAAAACGCGCGTCTGATGATCCCGTCACTGGTGCAGGCGCAGCAACTGAATGAGGATCAAACCCAGGAGTTACGCGATATCGTCGCCTGGCGATTAATGGGTAACGACGTCACCGACGAGCAGGCGAAATGGCGCGATGATGCGATCATGCGCTCGCAATCCACGACGCTTGTGGAGCGTCGGGTGCGGATGGCGCTCGGGACCGGCGATCGTCGTGGCCTGAACACCTGGCTGGCGCGTCTGCCGATGGAAGCGAAAGAGAAGGACGAATGGCGCTACTGGCAGGCCGATTTGCTGCTGGAGCGGGGACGGGAAAACGAAGCAAAAGAGATCCTGCATGCGCTGATGCAGCAGCGCGGTTTCTACCCGATGGTGGCGGCGCAGCGTCTGGGGGAAGAGTACGTCCTGAAAATTGATAAAGCGCCGGGCAATGTGGATAACGCACTGACTCAGGGGCCGGAAATGGCTCGTGTTCGCGAACTGATGTACTGGAATCTGGATAACACCGCCCGCAGCGAATGGGCGAACCTGGTCACCAGTCGCACGAAGACGGAACAGGCGCAACTGGCGCGTTATGCCTTCAACAATCAGTGGTGGGATCTGAGCGTGCAGGCGACGATCGCCGGTAAACTCTGGGATCATCTGGAGGAGCGTTTCCCGCTGGCGTATCAGGATATCTTTACTCGCTATACCCGCGGCAAAGACATCCCGCAAAGCTATGCAATGGCGATAGCGCGTCAGGAGAGCGCCTGGAATCCGAAGGTGAAATCTCCGGTCGGTGCCAGTGGGCTAATGCAGATTATGCCCGGCACGGCGACACACACGGTGAAGATGTTCTCTATTCCGGGTTACAGCAGCCAGAACCAGTTACTGGATCCAGAAATGAATATCAACATCGGTACCAGTTACCTGCAGTACGTCTACCAGCAGTTCGGCAATAACCGGATCTTCTCCTCTGCAGCCTACAACGCCGGACCGGGGCGTGTGCGTACCTGGCTTGGCAACAGTGCGGGACGGATTGATGCCGTGGCGTTTGTCGAGAGTATTCCCTTCTCGGAAACGCGCGGCTACGTGAAGAACGTGCTGGCCTACGATGCTTACTATCGCTATTTCATGGGACAGAAAGACACCCTGATGAGCGATTCTGAGTGGCAGAGACGTTATTAATCCGATGGGTTATGTTATGATTTGTACTCGTGTATGAGTACAACAGGGCGACATAACATGACCCAGCATTCCCCTTATTCATCGGCGATAGCCGAACAACGCAATCAGGAGTGGCTTCGTTTTGTGGAGTTGCTCCGCCAGTCTTACGCAGAGGATCTGCACTTACCGCTGTTGCAGTTGATGCTGACCCCGGACGAGCGCGAAGCGTTAGGGACGCGTGTACGCATTATCGAAGAGTTATTACGCGGCGAAATGAGTCAGCGTGAGCTGAAAAACGAACTGGGCGCGGGGATTGCTACCATCACTCGCGGCTCTAACAGCCTGAAATCTGCCCCTGTCGAACTGCGTCAGTGGCTTGAAGTCGTATTGTTGAAAAACGCCTGAAAAGCGTTTTCGTAGGCCTGATAAGCGTAGCGCCATCAGGCTCGCAACTGCACCATCGCCGGATGACGACTTCGTCTTATCCGGCCTACAATCTCACTGATAAATCGCGTTATGAAACGGGCTGAGCGCCAGAATCACCGCCTGGTGGTAGACGCTGGCACGCGTCAGTTTCCCGGCGGTAAACACGCCAATCGCGCCTTCTTTTCGACCAATCTTATCAATGCCCGTGTAGTGAGACATCACCGGGCCAAGCGCTTCACCCTCACGCACTTTTTCAAGGATCACTGCAGGTAGCGGCAGCGTCGCGGAACGGGCTTCACCGCGTTGGGTTGCATTCTCGACAACCACCCAACTGAAGGTCGCGTCTTCATCAATACCCGCTTCGATAGCCACCCAGAAGTCGGCATCTGGTCGCGCACGACGGGCATTTTCGACCCGATTACGTGCGCCAGCACGCGTTTCAGAACTTCCGAAGGGTTGCTCCGGTACGCCACTATCGACGTCAACAGACTCTATATGGCAGGATCCTTCACCGAAGATCTCGTTAAATGCCTGCAGAATTGCCTGAATTTTGGCGGGATTGGTGGTTGCTGAGACAACATGGTGCATAATTAAGCTCGATTTTAAAAAACTCATCGCAGTATACGGAAAAATAGCATGTTACAGGTATACCTTGTTCGCCACGGTGAAACGCAGTGGAACGCCGAGCGACGTATTCAAGGCCAGTCCGACAGTCCGCTGACCGCTAAAGGTGAGCAACAAGCAGTGCAGGTAGGTGAACGCGCGAAAAGCCTCGGCATCACCCACGTCATCAGTAGTGATTTGGGACGTACCCGCCGCACTGCTGACATCATCGCCCAGGCCTGTGGTTGTGATATCACCTTAGACGCCCGCCTGCGCGAGCTGCACATGGGAGTGCTGGAAAAACGTCATATTGATACCCTGACCGCCGAAGAAGAAAACTGGCGTCGCCAGTTAGTCAACGGCACCGTCGACGGGCGTATCCCCGAAGGGGAGTCGATGCAGGAACTGAACGATCGTGTTCATGGTGCGCTCGCCGCGTGCCTGAATTTGCCGCAGGGGAGTCGTCCGCTGTTGGTCAGCCATGGCATCGCGCTGGGCTGTCTGGTCAGTACGATTCTGGGACTTCCTGCGTATGCGGAACGCCGCTTACGTCTGCGTAACTGCTCGATTTCGCGGGTGGATTATCAGGAAAGTTTGTGGCTGGCGCCGGGATGGGTCGTGGAAACGGCAGGGGACATCTCGCATCTGGACGCCCCTGCGCTGGATGAGCTACAGCGTTAACGGCGAATCGGTATCAGGAATTCGCAGCGCAGGTTAATCGGGCGGTCACCGGCTTTGGCATCTTCAGCCGGGTAGTACCGTTCGATATCCTGCCCTTTGCGGCGCGTCAGGTTCAGCATTGGCATGCAGGTTCCGTAGACGGTCAGGATGAACTCCTGGACGCCCGTTCCCAGCCCCTCGTAGGTAAACATGACATATTCGCCGCCCTGCAACAGCACCGGTTGAGCTGACTGCACGTAGCCGTTGGCTTGCTCCTGAGGTAGCGCGGTAGTGTAGAACACTTCCTGTTCGTCATCTTTCTCAAGACTCGGACGCGTTTCGTTCAGGCCATACAGTACGGGCGGGATCGCGGGGGCATGCGCGAGGAAATTGTGCCAGAACTGCACGCGCATTTCGTGGTGGAAATCGGAGATTTGCTCCAGCGAACATGAGTAGCTCTGGGTGATGCCAAGCAGTGGCGTATCTTCCAGAGTGACAAACTTATGCTCAGGTATGGCAAATTCGCCCAGACGCAGAGGCGGACGGATACCGAACGCGCTCCATTCCGGTGAACGACGATACAGCGCAGGCGTTTGGGAAAACTGTTTCTTAAAGGCGCGGGTGAATGTTTGTTGAGAGTCAAAGCGGTACTGTAGGGCAATATCCAGAATCGGGCGAGCCGTCAGGCGAAGCGCAACAGCGGATTTCGATAAGCGGCGTGCGCGAATATACGCGCCAATCGCGTGGCCCGTCACGTCCTTAAACATTCTCTGCAGATGCCACTTGGAATAACCCGCTTTTGCCGCCACATTGTCAAGCGACAGGGGCTGATCCAGATGACCTTCCAGCCAGATTAATAGGTCGCGAATAATGCCGGCCTGATCCATAAAATATCCTCATCCTTTCAACTACAAACACCTGACATCAGATTATTGGATAATAGCATTTTTTGTTGTTTTAGCATTCAGTGTTTTTTTTGCGCATTAATGCTTTTTTTGGATCAAATAAAACGTGATTATTGTAATCCTGTGATCTGTAAACAGTTTCTTTTACAATGTCGAATAATTGCCCAGCGTAATTTTAAAGAATGGTAACAATATGAAATACAAGAGTTTAGTTCTTTCCACTCTGTTGTTTATGCTGGCGCCGCTGGCGTCCGCCGAACAGATCGGCTCTGTCGATACGGTGTTCAAAATCTTTGGACCGGATCATAAAATCGTCGTGGAGGCGTTTGACGATCCCGATGTCAAAAACGTGACCTGCTACGTCAGCCGTGCCAAGACCGGGGGCATTAAAGGCGGGCTGGGGCTGGCTGAAGACACCTCCGATGCCGCCATCTCCTGTCAGCAGGTGGGACCGGTAGAACTGAGCGACAGAATCAAGAACGGCAAAGCTCAGGGGGAAGTGGTCTTTAAGAAACGCACTTCGCTGGTCTTCAAATCTTTACAGGTCGTGCGTTTTTATGATGCTAAACGCAACGCGCTGGCCTATCTGGCCTATTCCGACAAGGTTGTCGACGGGTCGCCGAAAAATGCCATTAGCGCGGTACCCATCATGCCGTGGCGCGAATAACAGGGAAGCATAATGCAGCAGGTATCGGTCTGGCTGGTGGAAGATGAGCAGGGTATCGCGGATACCCTGATTTATATGCTCCAGCAGGAAGGGTTTAGTGTGGAAGCCTTTGAGCGCGGTCTGCCTGCGCTGGATAAAGCGCGTCATCAGTGCCCGGATGTGGCGATTCTCGATGTCGGGTTGCCGGATATCAGCGGCTTTGAACTGTGCCGACGATTGCTGGAGCAGCATCCGGCGTTACCGATCCTCTTTCTTACGGCGCGTAGTGACGAGGTGGATCGCCTGCTGGGGCTGGAAATTGGCGCTGACGATTACGTCGCTAAACCGTTTTCACCCCGGGAAGTGTGCGCCAGGGTACGCACGCTGTTACGCCGTGTGAAGAAGTTTTCTACGCCGTCGCCCATTGTCAAAACCGGTCATTTTGAGCTGAATGAGCCCGCTGCCGAAGTGGCCTGGTTCGGCACGCCCCTGCCACTCACGCGCTATGAGTTTTTGCTGCTGAAAACGCTGCTGTTATCTCCTGGTCGCGTCTATTCTCGCCAGCAACTGATGGATATCGTCTGGGCTGATGCGCAGGATACTTTCGACCGGACGGTCGATACGCACATCAAAACGCTGCGTGCCAAACTGCGTGCCGTCAATCCGACGCTCTCGCCTATCAACACGCATCGTGGAATGGGTTACAGCCTGAGGAGCCTCTGATGCGCATTGGCATGCGTTTGCTGTTGGGCTATTTCCTGATTGTCGCCGTTGCCGCGTGGTTTGTTCTCTCTATCTTTGTGCAGGAGATTAAACCTGGCGTACGGCGTGCAACGGAAGGGACGCTGATCGATACCGCCACGCTGCTGGCGGCGCTGGCCCGTGACGATCTGCTGTCCGGCAATCCGGAGCATGGCCAACTGGCGCAGGCGTTTACGCAACTGCACAATCGTCCCTTTCGCGCCAATATCAGCGGAATCAATAAAGTCCGCAACGAGTACCATGTCTACATGACGGACGCGCAGGGCAAAGTGGTGTTTGATTCCGTCAGCAAAGCGGTCGGGCAGGATTACTCCCGCTGGAACGATGTCTGGCTAACGCTGCGTGGACAGTATGGCGCACGCAGTACGCCACAGAACCCCGCAGACCCGGAAAGCTCGGTCATGTATGTTGCCGCGCCGATTGTCGATAATGGAAAGATCGTCGGCGTGCTCAGCGTGGGGAAGCCTAATGCCGCTATGGCGCCGGTGATTAAACGCAGCGAGCGACGGATCCTCTGGGCCAGCGCGGTTCTGCTTGGCATCGCGCTGGTGATTGGTGCCGGGATGGTCTGGTGGATTAACCGCTCGATCGCCCGTCTGACGCGCTATGCGGATTCAGTGACTGAAAACCAGCCGATGCCGCTGCCAGAACTGGGCAGCAGCGAGTTGCGCAAGCTGGCGCAGGCGCTGGAGAGCATGCGCCTGAAGCTGGAAGGTAAGAATTACATTGAACAGTACGTGTACGCGCTTACCCACGAGCTGAAGAGTCCGCTGGCGGCCATTCGCGGCGCGGCGGAAATCCTGCGGGAAAATCCGCCTCCGGACATTGTTAAGCGCTTTACCGACAATATTCTCAGCCAAAACGCGCGAATGCAGGCGCTGGTTGAAACACTGCTGCGTCAGGCGCGGCTGGAGAATCGTCAGGATATTGCGCTCTCTGCGGTTGCCGTCGATAAACTGTTTGCGCAAATCAGCGACGCACGCGCCATTCAACTGGCGTCGAATGCAATATCGCTGGAGAGGGTTCCTTCAACGTTAAGCGTCTGTGCAGAGCCAGCGCTGCTGGAGCAGGCGTTGGGCAACCTGCTGGACAACGCCATTGATTTCACCCCGGCTGGTGGGACGATCACCCTCAGCGCGCAGGCGCATGCAGAGAAAGTGACGCTGACGGTGGCCGATACCGGCACCGGTATTCCCGATTTTGCCTTACCGCGGATATTTGACCGTTTTTACTCACTGCCGCGTGAAAATGGCTTCAAAAGCAGCGGTCTGGGCCTGGCGTTCGTGCGCGAAGTCGCGCGACTGCTGAAGGGAAGTGTGGAATTGCGTAACCGACCGGAAGGTGGCGTCGAGGCCATGCTCATACTTCACCGTCACTTCACATAGCTTCAAATTCCCCCCACACAGCGTGCGTACTCTGCCGGTATTGCATAAGGAGAACGCTATGTTGAAATCCCCCCTGTTCTGGAAAATCGTCACTTTAGGTGGCGCGATTGTGTTGCTGCTGATCCCACTGATGATGGTCCGGCAGATCATTGTGGAACGCGCTGATTATCGCGATGCGGTAGAGGATGCCATTCGGCAGAGTACCAGCGGACCGCAAAAAGTGGTCGGCCCGTTGATTGCCGTGCCCGTGACCGAGTTATACACGGTGCTGGAAAACGAGAAAGAGGTGCAGCACACGCGCAGCTTTATCCACTTCTGGCTGCCGGAGTCGCTCATGGTTGAGGGTAACCAGAATGTCGAGCCACGAAAAGTGGGCATCTACGAGGGGCAGGTCTGGCATACCGATGTCACGTTGAAGGCGGAGTTTGATGTCGCGCGGCTGAGTGAACTTAACAGGCCCAACGTGACCCTCGGAAAACCGTTTATTGTGGTTGGCGTGGGCGATGCGCGGGGCATTGGCGTAGTGAAAGCGCCGACGGCGAATGGCGTGGCGCTTGCCGTCGAGCCGGGGACAGGATTAACGGGACGTGGAGAGGGGCTTCACATCCCGCTTCCCGACGAACAATGGGCGATGCGCGATGTGAACCTGGCGATGTCACTCAACTTAAGCGGAACCGGATCTTTCTCCGTGGTTCCGGTGGGGCGCAGCAGTCAAATGACGCTCACCAGTAACTGGCCGCACCCCAACTTCCTTGGTGATTTTCTGCCCGAAAAGCGCGAAATCAGTGAGTCAGGGTTTCAGGCGCAGTGGCAAAGCAGTTGGTTTGCCAATAACCTCGGCGAGCGGTTTGTGGATGCGCAAAAAGACGGGTGGTATAACCTGCCGTCATTTAGCGTCGCAGTTGCCACTCCTGCCGATCAGTACCAGCTGACGGATCGGGCAACTAAGTATGCCATTCTGCTAATTACGTTGACCTTTATGGCTTTCTTTGTGTTCGAAACCTTAACCGGCAAAAGGTTACACCCGATGCAGTATCTGCTGGTGGGGCTGTCGCTGGTGATGTTTTATCTGCTGCTGCTGGCGCTCTCAGAACACATTGGCTTCACCCTGGCGTGGGTTGTCGCCAGTCTGGTGGGCGCGCTGATGAACGGGGTTTATCTCCAGGCGGTATTGCAGGGCTGGCGTAGCAGTGTGGTCTTCACCCTGGCATTGCTGGCGCTGGATGGCGTGATGTGGGTTCTGCTGCGCTCGGAAGACAGCGCGCTTCTGCTGGGAACGAGCGTACTGCTGCTGGCGCTGGGGAGCGTGATGTTCCTGACACGGCATCTGGACTGGTATGCGTTCTCGCGTACGAAACCGACAACAACGCCGAAACCGACAGCGCCAGTGGACGATGCGCTACGCGTGTGGAAGTAAATTCAGTTAACGGCAGACAAGAAAAACGGCGCATTGAGCGCCGTTTTTTTGACGGTAATAACTTGATTAATCCTGCAGATCGCCACAGAAACGGTAACCTTCACCGTGAATTGTCGCGATAATTTCCGGCGTATCCGGCGTCGATTCGAAATGCTTACGAATACGACGGATGGTCACGTCAACGGTGCGGTCATGCGGCTTCAGCTCACGACCGGTCATTTTCTTCAGCAGTTCAGCACGAGACTGGATCTTACCCGGGTTCTCGCAGAAGTGAAGCATGGCACGGAACTCGCTGCGCGGCAGTTTGTACTGTTCGCCATCAGGCCCGATCAGAGAACGGCTGTTGATGTCCAGTTCCCAACCGTTGAACTTGTAGCTTTCAACGCTACGACGTTCTTCACTGACGGTGCCCAGGTTCATGGTACGCGACAGAAGGTTGCGGGCACGGATAGTCAGTTCGCGCGGGTTAAACGGTTTGGTGATGTAATCATCTGCACCGATTTCGAGGCCGAGGATTTTATCGACTTCGTTATCGCGACCCGTCAGGAACATCAGCGCAACGTTAGCCTGCTCGCGCAGTTCACGCGCCAGCAAAAGACCGTTTTTGCCTGGCAGGTTGATATCCATGATCACCAGGTTGATGTCATATTCAGAGAGGATTTGATGCATTTCCGCGCCATCTGTCGCTTCGAATACATCATAGCCTTCCGCTTCGAAAATACTTTTTAACGTGTTGCGTGTTACCAACTCGTCTTCAACGATAAGAATGTGCGGGGTCTGCATGTTTGCTACCTAAATTGCCAACTAAATCGAAACAGGAAGTACAAAAGTCCCTGACCTGCCTGATGCATGTCGCAAATTAACATGATCGGCGTAACATGACTAAAGTACGTAATTGCGTTCTTGATGCACTTTCCATCAACGTCAACAACATCATTAGCTTGGTCGTGGGTAGTTTCCCTCTGGACCCGACAGTGTCAAAAACGGCTGTCATCCTAACCATTTTAACAGCAACATAACAGGCTAAGACGTACCGGACACCCAATAAAACTACGCTTCGTTGACATATATCAAGTTCAATTGTAGCACGTTAACAGTTTGATGAAATCATCGTATCCAAATGCTAGCTTTCATCACAAAATTGCAATAATCCAACTAGTTGCACAAGATAACTAATTAACACGGCGAATCCTATGAATGAGATTCATTTTAAATCAAATTATCTCTGATAAACAGAAGGATATACTGTTTCTGTTAACATAAAAAACATTAGTAAAGTAAGGAAATAGTTTAGCGTCTTTTATCAACGATGAAACGCTTTTTCAGTGATTTTCGTTAAAATTTTGTAAATTCGCTCCGCGTAATATCTTGACACAGGTCACACAAGTGTCTGCGGACAGGCATATAGAGAAGAAAAATGCGCATAACAATTATCCTCGTCGCTCCTGCCAGAGCGGAAAATATCGGCGCGGCAGCGCGCGCCATGAAGACCATGGGGTTTACACAGTTGCGTATTGTCGACAGTCAGGTTCATCTTGAACCCGCTACGCGCTGGGTGGCGCATGGCTCCGGCGATCTTATTGATAATATTGCCGTTTTCCCAACTCTCGCGGATGCGCTTACCGATGTTGATTTTACCGTCGCCACCACGGCGCGCAGTCGGGCCAAATTTCATTACTACGCGACGCCAGCGGAGCTGGTACCGCTCCTGGAAGAAAAATCGGCCTGGATGAATCATACCGCGCTGGTTTTTGGTCGTGAAGATTCCGGACTGACCAACGATGAACTGGCGCTGGCAGATATTCTGACTGGCGTACCGATGGTTGCAGATTATCCTTCATTAAATCTGGGCCAGGCGGTAATGGTCTACTGCTATCAATTAGCAAATTTAATGCAACAACCTGCTAAAGAAGTCGATTCATCTGATGAATTTCAGTTACAGGCATTACGATCTCGCATAATGACATTACTGACCTCTCTGGAGGTTGCGGATGACATCAAACTGGTCGACTGGCTGCAACAGCGTCTGGGACAATTAGGGCAGCGAGACACGGTAATGTTGCACCGGTTAGTCCATGATATCGAAAAAAATATCACGAAATAATAGTTCGCCTTTAGTCTTATTTTTGGTGATAAGTGCTAATTTCAAGAGGGGTGTTCCTGCTGTATTGGTTGAAAATAAACCCTTCGCCAGCAGCACATGAACAAGTTTCGTCAGGTGAGTAAATCAAATATTTATTGACTTAGGTCACCAGATACTTTAACCAATATAGACATACGGCACAGACAGATAAAAATTACAGAGTACACAACATCCATGAAACGCATCAGCATCACCATTACCACAACCATCACCATTACCACAGGTAACGGTGCGGGCTGACGCGTACAGGAAACACAGAAAAAAGCCCGCACCGAACAGTGCGGGCTTTTTTTTCGACCAAAGGTAACGAGGTAACAACCATGCGAGTGTTGAAGTTCGGCGGTACATCAGTGGCAAATGCAGAACGTTTTCTGCGGGTTGCCGATATTCTGGAAAGCAATGCCAGGCAGGGGCAGGTAGCGACCGTTCTTTCTGCCCCCGCTAAAATTACCAACCATCTGGTGGCGATGATTGAAAAAACCATCGGAGGTCAGGACGCATTGCCCAATATCAGCGATGCCGAACGTATTTTCGCCGAACTTCTGACAGGCCTCGCCGACGCCCAGCCTGGCTTTCCGCTGGCGCAGTTGAAAGTGTTTGTTGAACAAGAATTTGCCCAAATTAAGCATGTGCTGCATGGGATTAGCCTGCTCGGACAGTGCCCGGACAGCATTAACGCCGCGCTCATCTGCCGTGGCGAAAAGATGTCGATCGCCATCATGGCGGGGTTACTGGAAGCGCGTGGTCACCATGTTACCGTTATTGATCCGGTCGAAAAACTGCTGGCGGTGGGGCACTACCTTGAATCCACTGTCGATATTGCTGAATCAACGCGTCGCATCGCCGCCGGGCGAATTCCCGCTGACCACATGGTGCTGATGGCCGGTTTCACCGCCGGTAATGAGAAGGGCGAACTGGTGGTACTGGGACGTAACGGCTCTGATTACTCTGCTGCGGTTCTGGCTGCCTGCTTACGTGCCGACTGCTGCGAGATCTGGACGGACGTCGACGGTGTGTATACCTGCGATCCGCGCCAGGTGCCCGACGCCAGGTTGCTGAAGTCGATGTCTTATCAGGAAGCGATGGAGCTCTCCTATTTCGGCGCGAAAGTGCTTCACCCTCGTACCATTACCCCCATCGCGCAGTTCCAGATCCCTTGCCTTATCAAAAATACCGGTAATCCGCAGGCGGCAGGCACGCTGATCGGCGCCAGTCGCGATGAAGACGAACTGCCGGTGAAGGGGATTTCAAACCTCAATAATATGGCGATGTTCAACGTCTCTGGTCCCGGTATGAAAGGGATGGTGGGGATGGCGGCGCGCGTGTTTGCGGTGATGTCCCGCGCGGGAATTTCCGTCGTATTGATTACCCAGTCTTCTTCTGAGTACAGCATCAGCTTTTGCGTGCCGCAGGCGGACTGCGCACGTGCTCAGCGCGCTTTACAGGATGAGTTCTATCTCGAGCTGAAAGAGGGCGTACTGGAACCTCTGGCGGTCACTGAACGGCTGGCTATTATCTCCGTCGTCGGGGATGGCATGCGGACGCTGCGCGGTATTTCAGCAAAATTCTTTGCCGCACTGGCGCGCGCCAATATCAATATCGTGGCCATCGCTCAGGGCTCCTCCGAGCGTTCCATTTCGGTGGTGGTCAACAATGACGACGCCACGACAGGCGTACGCGTCACCCATCAGATGCTGTTCAACACCGACCAGGTGATTGAAGTGTTTGTCATTGGCGTCGGTGGGGTAGGCGGCGCGTTACTGGAGCAGCTTAAGCGTCAGCAGACCTGGCTGAAGAAAAAACATATCGACCTGCGCGTGTGCGGCGTGGCGAACTCCAGAGCGCTGCTGACTCATGTGCATGGCCTGAACCTGGAGAACTGGCAGGCCGAGCTGGCTGAAGCGAAAGAGCCGTTCAATCTCGGTCGCTTAATTCGCCTGGTGAAGGAATATCATCTGCTGAACCCGGTGATTGTTGACTGCACCTCCAGTCAGGCGGTGGCCGATCAATACGCTGACTTCCTGCGCGAAGGTTTCCACGTGGTCACGCCGAACAAAAAGGCGAATACCTCGTCAATGGATTACTACCATCAGTTGCGTTTCGCTGCCGCGAAATCACGGCGTAAATTCCTCTATGACACCAACGTGGGTGCCGGTCTGCCGGTGATCGAAAACCTGCAAAACCTGTTGAACGCGGGCGATGAGTTACTGAAATTCTCCGGCATTCTGTCTGGTTCGTTGTCGTTTATTTTCGGTAAGCTCGACGAAGGCATGAGCCTCTCTGAAGCGACCCGCATCGCGCGTGAAATGGGCTATACCGAGCCAGACCCGCGTGACGATCTTTCCGGAATGGATGTGGCGCGTAAGCTGCTGATCCTTGTCCGTGAAACCGGACGCGAGCTGGAACTGTCTGACATCGTCATTGAACCGGTGCTGCCGAAAGCGTTTGATGACTCCGGTGACGTTGACGCGTTCATGGCGAATCTGTCGCAGCTTGATGACGCGTTCGCCGCTCGCGTGGCAAAAGCCCGTGATGAGGGCAAAGTATTGCGCTATGTTGGCAACATCGAAGAAGACGGCGTGTGTCGGGTGAAAATTTCTGAAGTGGACGGTAACGATCCGTTGTACAAAGTGAAAAACGGTGAAAACGCGCTGGCTTTCTACAGTCACTACTATCAGCCTCTGCCATTGGTTCTGCGCGGTTATGGCGCGGGCAATGACGTCACGGCGGCAGGGGTGTTTGCTGACCTGTTGCGCACCCTCTCATGGAAGCTAGGAGTTTAACATGGTTAAAGTTTATGCCCCGGCTTCCAGTGCCAATATGAGCGTTGGATTTGATGTGCTTGGGGCGGCGGTGACCCCCGTTGATGGCTCACTGCTGGGCGACGTGGTAACGGTCGAGGCGGCAGACAGTTTCAGTCTGAACAATCTGGGCCGCTTTGCTGACAAACTGCCGTCAAAACCGCGTGAAAATATTGTCTACCAGTGTTGGGAGCGTTTTTGTCAGGAGCTGGGTAAGCAAATCCCGGTGACGATGACGCTGGAAAAAAATATGCCAATCGGCTCCGGATTAGGCTCCAGCGCCTGCTCGGTGGTGGCGGCACTGGTGGCGATGAATGAGCACTGCGGCAAGCCGCTGAATGACACGCGTCTGCTGGCGATTATGGGGGAGCTGGAAGGGCGTATCTCCGGCAGCATTCATTACGATAACGTCGCGCCGTGCTTCCTCGGCGGTATGCAGTTGATGATTGAAGAAAACGGCATTATCAGTCAGCAGGTGCCAGGCTTTGATGAGTGGCTGTGGGTGCTGGCCTATCCAGGCATTAAGGTTTCCACCGCGGAAGCGCGGGCCATTTTACCTGCGCAATATCGTCGCCAGGATTGCATTGCCCACGGGCGACACCTGGCCGGGTTTATTCACGCCTGCTATTCCCGCCAGCCAGGGCTTGCGGCGAAACTGATGAAGGATGTGATTGCCGAACCGTATCGCGAACGTCTGTTGCCAGGTTTTGCCCAGGCGCGTCAGGCCGTCGCAGAAATTGGCGCGCTGGCGAGCGGTATTTCCGGTTCAGGGCCGACGCTGTTTGCGCTCTGCGATAAACCGGATACGGCGCAGCGCGTGGCGGACTGGCTGGGTAGTCACTACCTGCAAAATCAGGAAGGCTTTGTTCATATTTGCCGGCTGGACACGGCGGGCGCACGAGTACTGGGATAATTGATGAAACTCTACAATCTAAAAGATCACAACGAACAGGTTAGTTTTGCGCAGGCCGTCACGCAGGGG
The DNA here is from genome assembly GCA_009363175.1 of Citrobacter telavivensis. Lineage (NCBI taxonomy): Bacteria > Pseudomonadati > Pseudomonadota > Gammaproteobacteria > Enterobacterales > Enterobacteriaceae > Citrobacter > Citrobacter telavivensis. The sequence continues at coordinate 4,902,254 of CP045205.1, read as the reverse complement.
CTGGGCAAAAATCAGGGGCTGTTTTTCCCGCACGATCTGCCGGAATTCAACCTGACAGAAGTGGATGAGATGCTGAACCAGGACTTCGTCAGCCGCAGCGCGAAGATCCTGTCCGCGTTTATCGGCGATGAAATCCCGCAAGAGATCCTCGAAGCGCGCGTGCGCGCCGCCTTTGCTTTTCCGGCACCGGTTGTCCAGGTGGAGGGCGACGTCGGTTGTCTGGAACTGTTCCACGGCCCGACGCTGGCGTTTAAAGATTTCGGCGGCCGTTTTATGGCGCAGATGCTGACCCACATCAGCGGCGACAAGCCGGTGACCATTCTGACGGCAACCTCCGGTGATACCGGCGCGGCTGTGGCACATGCGTTTTATGACCTGCCGAACGTGCGCGTGGTGATCCTCTACCCGAACGGCAAAATCAGTCCGTTGCAGGAAAAACTGTTCTGCACGCTGGGCGGCAACATTGAAACTGTCGCCATCGACGGTGATTTTGATGCCTGCCAGGCGCTGGTCAAACAGGCCTTTGATGATGAAGAGCTGAAAGTGGCGCTGGGGCTGAACTCGGCTAACTCTATTAATATCAGCCGCCTGCTGGCGCAGATTTGTTACTACTTTGAAGCCGTTGCACAATTGCCGCAGGAAGCGCGGAATCAACTGGTTGTTTCTGTTCCAAGCGGCAACTTTGGCGACCTGACAGCGGGCCTGCTGGCGAAATCCCTCGGCCTGCCGGTGAAGCGTTTTATCGCCGCCACCAACGTTAACGACACGGTACCCCGCTTCCTGCAGGACGGGCAGTGGGCGCCAAAAGCGACCCAGGCGACGTTGTCTAACGCGATGGACGTGAGTCAGCCGAACAACTGGCCGCGCGTAGAGGAGCTGTTCCGCCGTAAAATCTGGCGTCTGAATGAGCTTGGTTATGCTGCCGTGGATGATGAGACAACGCAGGAAACGATGCGTGAGCTAAAAGCGAAGGGCTACACCTCTGAGCCGCACGCGGCAGTGGCGTACCGTGCTCTGCGTGACCAGCTTAATCCGGGCGAATACGGCCTGTTCCTTGGTACCGCACACCCGGCGAAGTTTAAAGAGAGCGTGGAAGCTGTCCTGAATGAAACGCTGGAGCTGCCGAAAGAACTGGCGGATCGTGCGGATCTGCCGCTGCTTTCGCAACATCTGCCGGCAGATTTCGCTGCTCTGCGTAAGCTGATGATGACGCGCGGTTAAGTTTGTCGCCGTGTTGAAAACGCCGGGGATACCCGGCTTTTTTATGGAGAAAATAAGGAGAAATTACGCAGAGAAAAAGCAGAAATTCTCAATAAATGCGGACACTTAGAGATTAGGATTGCGGAGAATAACAACTCACGTTCCCATCACGTAATCTCCTTTCATCGACCCGAAACGGGCAATGACAGAAAGGAGTACCTCATGAACAAACTGAAACCTGTGCTTCTGGCACTCTCCATGATGCTGGTGACTCCACTCGCAGTACAGGCGGCTGAAATCACTCTGGTTCCTGCCGTTAAATTACAGATTGGCGATCGCGATAATCACGGTAACTACTGGGATGGCGGAAACTGGCGCGACCATGGCTGGTGGAATAAACACTATGAGTGGCGCGGAAATCGCTGGCAGTCGCACGGACCGCGTCCGCAACCGCACTATGACCGTCGTCATGGCGATCATCGTCAAGGTCCTGGCGGGAAACACCATTAATGCTTATGCCGGGCAGACGCGCGTCCCCCGGCAGCGCATTACGGTTCGTGACGCTTAAACACCAGTTCGCCATTCCCGGAGGCGGCTTCATCAAAGAAGTAACCTTCGCTGTTGAAGTCGGTGAGTTGTTCAGGCTTCGTCAGACGGTTTTCAATGATGTAGCGGCTCATCAGGCCGCGTGCCTTTTTGGCGTAGAAACTGATGACTTTGAACTTACCGTTTTTCTCGTCGAGGAAGACGGGTTTAATCAGCTCAGCGTTCAGTTTCTTCGGCTTCACGGAACGGAAGTATTCATCCGATGCAAGGTTAATCACCACCTGGTCGCCCTGTGCGGCGAGCGCTTCATTGAGCTTATCCGTGATGATATCGCCCCAGAATTGATACAGATCTTTTCCTTTGGCGTTCTCCAGACGAATGCCCATTTCCAGACGATAAGGCTGCATCAGATCCAGCGGGCGCAGTACACCGTACAGGCCTGAGAGCATACGCAAATGCTGCTGAGCAAAATCGAAATCGGCTTCGTTGAAGGTTTCGGCCTGCAATCCGGTATAGACATCACCTTTGAAGGCCAGAATAGCCTGGCGTGCGTTTTCCGGCGTGAAGTCCGGCTGCCAGTCGTGAAAGCGGGTGGCATTCAGGTCAGCAAGCTTATCGCTGATGTGCATCAGTTTACCGATCTGCGGGGCCGAGAGCTTGCGTGCCACATGAATCAGTTGCTGGGAGTGGTCCAGCAGCTCAGGCAACGTATGGCGCGTTGTCGCCAGCGGGCTCTGGTAGTCGAGCGTTTTTGCAGGTGAAATCAGAATCAGCATATCCAGTCCTTGCAGGAAATTTACTGCGACTGTAGCAAAAAACACGACTGAGTTGATCGATAGTTGCGATTAGTCTCGCGGTATGTCGTCCCAGGCATCTGGCGCCAGTTGCTGTTCAATATCCGGGTAGCGCAGCGGATCAAAGACCGGACGAACCCCCAGTTTTCGCTGACGTAAGTAGTCGCTGGCCAGAGTATGCACCACCGGAGAGAGCAGCAATATTGCCGTCAGGTTAGTGATCGCCATGCAGGCCATGATGACATCTGCCAACTGCCATAGCAGCGGGAAGCTGAGCAACGTTCCGGCCACCACCGTCAGGCAGGTGACAATACGTAAAATCCAGATGGTGCGTTTGTTGTCCAGGTTCAGAAAGTACAGGTTGTTTTCCGCATAGATGTAGTTGACCACAATGGAGCTGAAGGCAAAAAGAATCACGATAACCGCGACGAACGCAGCCCCCCAGTCACCGACCAGCGCGTTCATTGCTTTCTGCACCAGTTGGATCCCTTCCATCGACGCATAGGTCGTGCCGTTGCCAGCCAGTAAAACCAGCATTGCCGTTGCACTACAGACGACCAGCGTATCGATAAAAATACCGATCATCTGCACAATCCCCTGCGCTGCAGGGTGCGGCGGCCAGGATGATGCGGCGGCAGCGGCGTTAGGCGTTGAGCCCATCCCGGCTTCATTGGAAAACATACTGCGTTGAAAACCGCTGGTGATCGCCTGGCTCAGCGTATATCCCGCCACGCCGCCCGCGGCTTCTTGCCAGCCAAACGCGCTTTTGATGATAGAAATGATGATGTCAGGCAACTGGCCGATATTGATCAGACAAACCACCAGGCTGGTGACCACCCACATCAGCGCCATCACAGGGACGAACCACTGCATCATCCGTGCCACGCCCTTGATCCCCCGAACGATGACCAACAGGGCGGTAATCGCCATGACAATACCGGTGGCGATCGGCGGGAAATCAAACGCGAATTTGAGGGCGCGGGATACGGAATTGGCCTGTACGCTGTTGAACACCAGTCCGTAGGCGATCAGCAAAAAGATGGCGAATAACACGCCCATCCAGCGCATGCCTAACCCACGCGCCATATACCAGGCGGGGCCACCGCGAAACTGACCGTGGCGATCGCGCTCTTTGTAGAGCTGTGCGAGGGCGCATTCGGCAAATGAGGTTGCCATACCAATGATGGCGGCGACCCACATCCAGAACACTGCGCCAGGCCCGCCTGCGGTAATGGCTAGCGCCACGCCCGCCAGGTTGCCGCTACCGATACGGGCGGCAAGGCTGGTACAGAGTGACTGAAACGAGGTTAACCCTCCCGGCTGTGGGTTAATGCTGTTTCTCAGACTTTTGCCAACCTGGCGGATATAGCGAAATTGTACGAAGCCTGTGCGCCAGGTAAACCAACACCCTGCCCCAAAGAGCAGGTAGATCATCACTGACCCCCAGAGCACATCATTAATAAACGCGAAAAAATCAGGCATTAACATCCCTCTTGTTGCTGCCGGTACGCTGTAACAACCCTGTGTAAGCGTTACCAATTGTTGAATAGTATATATACACTTCATCCTTCAGGCTGCCTCTTTGTTGGCTGCACGCTAAAACCTCAGTCACATCGTTTTCTCTGTTCCTGGTCCTGGGATTTTATCGTTTGCCGTCTCGAGGCAACCCGAACGCTTTTGTGTAGACACCGCCAGGCAATTGATAGCGACCGCGTAGTGTACATGAGGTTGAGTGCCTGAATGGCGCGCTACATCAATGCCGGATCAGAAATTGTCCGCAGGTGCCCTCAAGGGGATAAGCGCATTGTCTGCGGTTGCGCTGTCACAACGTCGTGTTATCATCAGGGCAGACCGGTTACATCCCCCTAACAAGCTGTTTAAAGAGAAACACTATCATGACGGACAAATTGACCTCCCTTCGTCAGTTCACCACCGTGGTGGCCGACACCGGAGACATCGCGGCAATGAAGCTGTATCAGCCGCAGGATGCCACAACCAACCCTTCTCTCATTCTTAACGCAGCGCAGATCCCGGAATACCGTAAGCTGATCGATGACGCTGTTGCCTGGGCTAAGCAGCAGAGTAGCGACCGCGCGCAGCAGATTGTTGACGCAACCGACAAACTGGCAGTGAACATCGGTCTGGAGATCCTGAAACTGGTCCCGGGTCGTATCTCCACTGAAGTGGATGCTCGCCTGTCCTATGACACTGACGCGTCTATTGCCAAAGCGAAACGCATCATCAAACTGTACAACGATGCAGGCATCAGCAACGATCGCATTCTGATTAAACTGGCTTCAACCTGGCAGGGCATCCGCGCTGCAGAGCAGCTGGAAAAAGAAGGCATCAACTGTAACCTGACGCTGCTGTTCTCCTTCGCGCAGGCGCGCGCCTGCGCCGAAGCTGGCGTGTTCCTGATCTCCCCGTTCGTGGGTCGTATTCTTGACTGGTATAAATCCAATACCGACAAGAAAGAGTATGCCCCGGCTGAAGATCCGGGCGTAGTTTCCGTTACGGAGATCTACGAATACTACAAACAGCACGGCTACGAGACGGTTGTGATGGGCGCAAGCTTCCGTAACATCGGCGAAATTCTTGAGCTGGCTGGCTGCGACCGCCTGACCATCGCACCGGCACTGCTGAAAGAGCTGGCGGAAAGCGAAGGGGCTATCGAGCGTAAACTGTCCTTCTCTGGCGAAGTGAAAGCGCGTCCGGAACGTATCACCGAGTCTGAGTTCCTGTGGCAGCACAACCAGGATCCGATGGCGGTAGATAAACTGGCGGACGGTATCCGTAAGTTTGCTGTCGATCAGGAAAAACTGGAGAAAATGATCGGCGATCTGCTGTAATCATTTTTGCCCTATGTAGCGTGGTCGGTACACCGGTCACGCTACCTCTTCTGAACCCTGTCTGTCCTTCCCTTCGCAGTGTATCATTCTGTTTAACGAGACTGTTTAAACGGAATAATCATGAACACCTTACGTATTGGCTTAGTTTCCATTTCTGACCGCGCCTCCAGCGGTGTCTATCAGGATAAAGGCATTCCGGCACTGGAAGAGTGGCTATCGACGGCGCTGACCACGCCTTTCGAGGTGCTGACGCGCTTGATTCCTGACGAACAGGTCATCATCGAACAAACGCTGTGTGAACTGGTAGACGAGATGAGTTGTCATCTGGTGCTGACCACCGGGGGCACCGGTCCTGCACGTCGTGATGTAACGCCGGATGCTACCCTCGCGGTTGCCGATCGCCAGATGCCTGGCTTTGGCGAACAGATGCGGCAGATTAGTCTGCACTTTGTGCCGACGGCGATTTTGTCACGTCAGGTCGGGGTGATTCGCAAGCAGGCGTTAATCCTCAACTTACCGGGTCAGCCGAAATCCATCAAAGAGACCCTGGAAGGGGTGAAGGATGCAGAAGGTAAGGTCGTCGTGGCGGGTATCTTTGCAAGTGTACCGTATTGTATACAGCTCCTTGACGGGCCGTATGTGGAGACCGCACCGGAAATCGTAGCATCTTTTCGCCCGAAAAGTGCCAGGCGCGATACAAATGCCTGAAGTTAGTCTTTTCGTAAGATAAGTGATGGTGAAAGTGGAGTGTTGATTTGTTTACGGTATAGTAAGTTTTACTTTACATGTGTCGTTCATAACATCCAACGCTCCACAGACTTATGGTTCACTATGTCACAACATACACGCCCCCTGAATCGCCAGGATTACAAAACGCTGACGTTGGCCGCTCTTGGCGGTGCGCTTGAATTTTACGACTTCATTATCTTCGTCTTTTTCGCAGCCGTGGTGGGGGCGTTGTTTTTCCCCGCTGATATTCCCGAATGGCTTCGTCAGGTACAAACCTTTGGCATCTTCGCAGCCGGGTATCTGGCGCGTCCGTTAGGCGGCATTATCATGGCGCATTTTGGCGATTTGGTCGGGCGCAAAAAGATGTTCACCTTGAGCATTCTGCTGATGGCCGTGCCGACGCTGGCGATGGGGTTGTTGCCGACCTATGCCGCTGTTGGGATTGCCGCGCCCTTGTTGTTGCTGTTGATGCGCATTCTGCAGGGCGCTGCGATTGGCGGCGAAGTGCCGGGCGCATGGGTGTTCGTCGCCGAGCACGTCCCTGAACGTCGAATTGGGATGGCTTGCGGCACGCTGACGGCAGGTTTGACGGTGGGGATCCTGTTAGGCTCGGTGGTGGCGACGCAGATTAACACACACCTGACGCAGCAGGCTGTACATGACTATGGCTGGCGAATTCCGTTCCTGCTGGGGGGAGTTTTTGGGCTGGTGGCGATGTATTTACGCCGCTGGTTACAGGAAACGCCTATCTTTCTGGAGATGCAACAGCGCAAGACGTTGGCTCAGGAACTGCCGGTGAAGTCGGTGGTGGTGAATCACCAGAAGGCGGTGGTGATCTCCATGCTTCTGACCTGGCTGCTTTCTGCAGGGATTGTGGTGGTGATTTTAATGTCGCCGGTCTGGCTGCAAAAGCAGTACGGCCTGTCACCGGCCCTGACGTTGCAGGCAAACAGCGTGGCGACCATTATGCTTTGCCTGGGTTGTCTGTTAGCGGGCTTTATCGTCGACCGTGTTGGTGCCAGCAAAACCTTTATTGTTGGCAGCATATTGTTAGCCTGTTCGAGCGGGTTGTTCTATCACCTGTCGGGCACACATTCGCAGTACTTATTCCTGCTCTATGGGCTGGTGGGATTGTGCGTGGGTGTGGTGGGCGCGGTGCCATACGTGATGGTGCGCGCGTTTCCTGCGGAAGTCCGCTTTACCGGCATTTCATTTTCCTACAATGTTTCTTACGCCATTTTCGGTGGACTGACGCCGATTGCCGTGACACTGCTAATGAGCGTTTCGCCGATGGCTCCGGCCTGGTATGTGCTGGCGTTGTCGCTGGTGGGATTGGGACTGGGTGTTTGGCTGCGACAGGATATGTATTATCGCGATACGGAAATGCAGGCTGAGCTACAACAGCCGTAATAATAATCCCCCCTTAACGGGGGGATACTGATGATTAGTGCGCATCACCAATCGGCAGAATGGTACGGCCGAACTGTTCGTTCAGCACTTCACCCATCGCCAGATAAATCGCGCTGGCACCACACACTAAGCCAACCCAGCCGGCAAAGTGGATCACCGCTTCATTACCCGCAATGTTACCCACGGCCAGCAGGGCGAACAGAACGGTCAGGCTCAGGAACACGAACTGAAGCGCGCGTGCGCCAGTCAGCGTGCCGAAGAACATAAACAGAGTGAATACGCCCCACAGGCCCAGGTAGGCACCGAGGAACTGCGCATTAGGCGCTTCTGTCAGACCCATTTTCGGCATCAGCAGGATCGCAACCAGCGTCAGCCAGAACGAGCCGTAAGAGGTGAATGCGGTCAAACCGAAGGTATTCCCTTTTTTGTATTCCAGCAGGCCGGCAAAAATTTGCGCAATACCGCCGTAGAAAATTCCCATCGCGAGAATAATACCGTCAAGGGCGAAGAAACCCGCGTTATGCAGGTTAAGCAGAATGGTGGTCATGCCGAAGCCCATCAGGCCCAGCGGTGCCGGGTTAGCCAACTTAGTGTTGCCCATAAATCCTCAAAATCATCATTAATTGAATGGTGAAATAGTTATCCCCGTTAAAACATGACACCGTTCGGGGCGCGGCATAATAATCAGGAGAGAAGGGGCTGTCTATGATCTGAGGAGGGGAAAATGAATTATTTTCCCCTGTGACCGACATCACGCTCTTGTCGCGTTGATCATCCGGCGCAAACAGGCGATTTGCAGTACTGCCGGGATCGTGACGCGATAGGCGCTGCCGCTTACCGCTTTCACGCCGTTTAGCGCTGCGCCCACCGGGCCGCCGAGACCTGCGCCGCGAAGCAAACCGTGACCCAGTACGCTCATCGCGGCATGGGTGCGCAGAATACGGGTGAGCTGACCAGAAAGGAGGTGTGAAACCCCTTTTGCTAATTGATGATCTTTCAGGAGGAGCGGCAGTAACTCCTCCAGCTCAGAGACTTTTGCATTGACGGCTTGCAGGAACGTTTGCCGCTGCTCCACGTCCATTTTTTTCCAGGTGTTGCGTAGAAAATGCTCCAGTAGCTGTTGCTCGATGTCGAAAGTGGACATCTCTTTATCCGCCTTGAGCGACAACCGACCGGAGACATCAAGCAAAATGGTACGATACCGTTTTCCGTGCCCCCGTAGCTTATTGACGATGCTGTCGCCGCCGAAATGCTGAAATTCGCCGGCGATCAGTTGCCAGTTCTGGCGGTGCTGCTCCGGGTGTCCTTCCATCGCTTTAAAACGTTCGCTGTGGTTTAACACGCTCGACAGACGGGTTTTCCCCTTTTCATTATGCGTCAGCAGGCGGGTAAATTCGGCCAGTTGCTCTTCGCTACAATGTTGAAGAAAATCTAAATCCTCGTCATTTAAATAAGTGACATTCATCTTAGGTCCAACTTTTATCATTATTCCTGAAAAGCAGCGGCTTAATCGTCGCCGATAATTTTCAACGTTGCCATATCAGAAGAGTTCACCGTGTGGCCAGAGAAGGTGATTTTTGATACGCAGCGTTTGTTGTCGTTATCGCTATTGATGTTTATCCACGCAGTGGTCTGCCCTTCTTTAATCAAGTGCGGAACATTCAGGCTCTGGTTGGCGCTGCGTGATGTTTTGAAATAGACGGAGGCGCCGCTGAGCTGAACGTCGCCGTGATCGGTGGCTAACTGAATCCGTTTGACCGGGCGGCAGACGGGAATTTTCAGCGCCAGATCGTTGGTTTCATTACGGGGCATTGCAATGACCCCCAATACTTTGTGATCGTTAGCCTGAGCGCTTGTGGTGAACAAAACGCCCACAAGCAAGCTGGCGGAGATCGTCAGAACAGATTTCATGGTCTTTCTCTTTTAGAAGGTCAGCAAAATGTTCTTTATCTTACCCCTCTCCTTGTGCTGATTCATGGACGTAATCTTTTCTTTTTATTACAATTTTTTCGTGAATTGTTGCTTTATTTTTATGGTTTCAGTGAATGTTTTAGCCCATAGAAATGCTGTCGTCGGCCACCTGTCCCGGTTTTAATGACCCTTTATGACTGCGGGAATAAATATTTTTTTTTCATTCCCCCCTTGATGAAGTGGGTTGCGACCCCACTTAGTAGTCAACCGCAGTGGTGAGTCTGAAAAAAAACGAATCAAGGTAGTTGAAACCGCACGTTTCGCCCTTATTACAGACTCACAACCACATGTTGACCGAATTTTTAGTGGAGACGTTTAGATGGGTAAAATTATTGGTATCGACCTGGGTACTACCAACTCTTGTGTAGCGATTATGGATGGCACCACTGCACGCGTGCTGGAGAACGCCGAGGGCGATCGCACCACGCCTTCTATCATTGCTTATACCCAGGATGGTGAAACTCTGGTTGGTCAGCCGGCTAAACGTCAGGCAGTGACAAACCCGCAAAACACCCTGTTTGCGATTAAACGCCTGATTGGCCGCCGCTTCCAGGACGAAGAAGTTCAACGTGATGTTTCCATCATGCCGTACAAAATCATCGGCGCTGACAACGGCGACGCATGGCTGGATGTGAAAGGTCAGAAAATGGCACCGCCGCAAATTTCGGCTGAAGTGCTGAAGAAAATGAAGAAAACGGCTGAAGATTACCTGGGTGAACCGGTAACTGAAGCGGTTATCACCGTACCGGCTTACTTTAACGATGCTCAGCGTCAGGCAACCAAAGACGCTGGCCGTATCGCAGGTCTGGAAGTGAAACGTATCATCAACGAACCGACTGCCGCTGCACTGGCGTATGGTCTGGATAAAGAAGTTGGTAACCGTACTATCGCGGTTTATGACCTCGGTGGTGGTACGTTCGATATCTCTATTATCGAAATCGACGAAGTTGATGGCGAAAAAACCTTCGAAGTTCTGGCAACCAACGGTGATACCCACCTGGGTGGTGAAGACTTCGACAGCCGTATGATCAACTATCTGGTTGAAGAGTTTAAGAAAGATCAGGGCATTGACCTGCGTAACGACCCGCTGGCAATGCAGCGCCTGAAAGAAGCGGCAGAAAAAGCGAAAATTGAGCTTTCTTCTGCACAGCAGACCGACGTGAACCTGCCGTACATCACTGCAGATGCCACCGGTCCGAAACACATGAACATCAAAGTGACTCGCGCGAAACTGGAAAGCCTGGTCGAAGATCTGGTGAACCGTTCCATCGAGCCGCTGAAAGTCGCTCTGCAGGACGCTGGCCTGTCCGTATCTGATATCAACGACGTTATCCTCGTTGGTGGTCAGACGCGTATGCCAATGGTGCAGAAGAAAGTGGCTGAATTCTTTGGTAAAGAACCGCGTAAAGACGTGAACCCGGACGAAGCCGTGGCAATTGGTGCTGCTGTCCAGGGTGGTGTATTGACCGGTGATGTGAAAGACGTACTGCTGCTGGACGTTACCCCGCTGTCTCTGGGTATCGAAACCATGGGCGGTGTGATGACTGCGCTGATCAACAAAAACACCACTATCCCGACCAAGCACAGCCAGGTGTTCTCTACCGCGGAAGACAACCAGTCTGCGGTAACCATCCATGTGCTGCAGGGTGAACGTAAACGTGCGTCTGATAACAAATCTCTGGGTCAGTTCAACCTGGATGGGATCAACCCGGCACCGCGCGGCATGCCGCAGATCGAAGTGACCTTCGATATCGATGCTGACGGTATCCTGCACGTTTCCGCGAAAGACAAAAACAGCGGTAAAGAGCAGAAGATCACCATCAAGGCGTCTTCTGGCCTGAATGAAGAAGAAATTCAGAAAATGGTTCGCGAAGCCGAAGCGAATGCTGAGTCTGACCGTAAGTTTGAAGAGCTGGTTCAGACCCGCAACCAGGGCGACCATCTGCTGCACAGCACGCGTAAGCAGGTTGAAGAAGCAGGCGAGCAGTTACCGGCTGACGACAAAACGGCCATTGAATCTGCGCTGACCGCACTGGAAACGGCGCTGAAAGGCGAAGACAAAGCGGCCATCGAAGCGAAGATGCAGGAGCTGGCGCAGGTTTCCCAGAAACTGATGGAAATCGCTCAGCAGCAGCATGCGCAACAGCAGGCGGGCTCCGCTGACGCTTCCGCAAACAACGCGAAAGATGATGATGTTGTCGACGCTGAGTTTGAAGAAGTGAAAGACAAAAAATAATCGCCCTTTGAACGGGTAATTACTGGCACGGGCGAAGAGGTTTCCTCTCCGCCCGTGCACGCATGTTAAGGGCAGAAAAAAGAGATGGCTAAGCAAGACTATTACGAGATTTTAGGCGTTTCCAAATCAGCGGAAGAGCGTGAAATCAAAAAGGCCTACAAGCGCCTGGCCATGAAATTTCACCCGGACCGTAACCAGGGTGATAAAGAGGCCGAAGCCAAGTTTAAAGAGATCAAAGAAGCGTATGAAGTCCTGACCGACTCGCAGAAACGCGCTGCCTATGACCAGTACGGTCATGCCGCGTTTGAGCAAGGCGGGATGGGCGGCGGCGGCGGTTTTGGCGGCGGCGCTGACTTCAGCGATATCTTTGGTGACGTTTTTGGCGATATCTTTGGCGGTGGTCGGGGTCGTCAACGTGCTGCGCGTGGGGCCGATTTACGTTACAACATGGATCTCACCCTGGAAGAAGCCGTACGTGGCGTGACCAAAGAGATCCGCATTCCGACGCTGGAAGAGTGTGATGTTTGCCACGGCAGTGGCGCGAAAGCGGGGACTCAGCCGCAGACCTGTCCGACCTGTCATGGTTCCGGTCAGGTGCAGATGCGTCAGGGGTTCTTCGCGGTTCAGCAAACCTGTCCACACTGTCAGGGGCGCGGTACGCTGATCAAAGATCCGTGCAACAAGTGTCACGGTCATGGTCGCGTCGAGAAGAGCAAAACGCTGTCGGTTAAAATACCGGCAGGCGTGGATACCGGTGATCGCATTCGTCTCTCTGGCGAAGGTGAAGCTGGTGAGCACGGCGCACCGGCAGGGGATCTGTACGTTCAGGTTCAGGTGAAACAGCACCCAATCTTCGAACGTGAAGGCAACAACCTGTACTGTGAAGTACCTATTAACTTTGCGATGGCAGCACTCGGCGGCGAAATTGAAGTTCCGACGCTGGATGGCCGCGTGAAGCTGAAAGTACCCAGCGAAACGCAGACCGGAAAACTGTTCCGCATGCGTGGCAAAGGAGTGAAGTCGGTTCGCGGCGGCGCGCAGGGCGATTTGCTGTGCCGCGTCGTGGTCGAAACGCCGGTTGGTCTGAACGAGAAACAGAAGCAACTGCTGAAAGATCTGCAGGAAAGCTTTGGTGGCCCAACCGGTGAAAAGAACAGCCCGCGCTCCAAGAGCTTCTTTGACGGCGTGAAAAAGTTCTTTGATGATTTGACCCGCTAATCACGTCTGCCGTATCGACCAAAAGCCTGGGATTGCGAGATCTCAGGCTTTTTTTATGTCTCTATAACTCGGTAAAATCGAATGTTATGCCATGAATAATCTAATTTTAACGATTATTCATGCGGAGTATGATAGTAATTACGAAGTATTCACCCTATAGAGAGAATAAAAAGTGAAACATCTGCATCGTTTCTTTAGCAGTGATGCCTCTGGGGGCATCATTCTTATCATCGCCGCTGTACTGGCCATGCTGATGGCCAATATGGGTGTGACCAGTGGATGGTATCGCGCCTTTCTCGAGACGCCTGTCCAACTGCGCGTTGGCGCGCTTGAAATCAATAAAAACATGCTGCTGTGGATCAACGACGCCCTGATGGCGGTGTTTTTCCTGCTGATTGGCCTTGAGGTCAAGCGCGAGCTGATGCAGGGCTCTCTGGCGAGTCTGCGTCAGGCGGCTTTCCCGGTGATTGCCGCTATTGGCGGAATGATTGTCCCGGCGCTGCTGTATCTGGCATTCAACTATGCCGATCCGATCACCCGCGAAGGCTGGGCGATCCCGGCCGCCACGGATATCGCTTTTGCCCTGGGCGTGCTGGCCCTGCTCGGCAGTCGGGTGCCGCTGGCGTTGAAAATTTTCCTGATGGCGCTGGCGATTATCGATGACCTGGGCGCGATCATTATTATCGCCGTCTTCTACACCCACGATCTGTCGATGGTGTCATTGGGTGTGGCGGCATTTGCGATTGCGATTCTGGCGCTCCTTAATTTGTGCGGCGTCCGGCGTACGGGCGTGTACATCCTTGTTGGGGTGGTGTTGTGGACCGCCGTGCTGAAATCCGGCGTTCATGCAACGCTGGCGGGTGTGATCGTCGGCTTTTTCATTCCGCTGAAAGAGAAGTACGGGCGTTCTCCGGCGAAGCGTCTGGAGCATGTTCTGCATCCGTGGGTGGCATATCTGATCCTGCCGCTGTTTGCCTTCGCCAATGCGGGCGTTTCTTTGCAGGGCGTGACGATGGACGGGCTGACCTCCATCCTGCCGCTGGGCATCATTGCGGGCCTGCTGGTGGGTAAGCCGCTGGGTATCAGCCTGTTCTGTTGGTTGGCGTTGCGTCTGAAGCTGGCGCAACTGCCGGAGGGAACCTCGTTCCCGCAAATCATGGCGGTCGGCATCCTGTGCGGCATTGGCTTTACGATGTCGATCTTTATCGCCAGCCTGGCCTTTGGCAGCGTGGATCCGGAGCTGATTAACTGGGCGAAGCTGGGGATCCTGATTGGCTCCTTGCTGTCGGCGGTGATTGGCTACAGCTTGCTGCGCGCACGTTTACGCCCGTCAGTCTGATCGGGGCGAGTTAGCAGGGAAGCTTTTTCCGGCTTCCCTTATTGTGACATTTTTCAGAGAGAGTGTATGTCCCACATTAATTACAACCATCTCTATTACTTCTGGCACGTCTATAAAGAGGGCTCCGTGGTCGGTGCGGCGGAGGCGCTTTATTTAACGCCGCAAACCATCACCGGGCAGATTAAAGCGCTTGAGGAGCGCCTGCAGGGTAAACTCTTCAAGCGTAAGGGGCGCGGTCTGGAGCCCAGTGAACTCGGCGAACTGGTTTTTCGCTATGCGGATAAAATGTTTACCCTAAGCCAGGAGATGCTGGATATCGTGAACTACCGCAAAGAGTCCAATCTGCTATTTGACGTGGGCGTGGCGGATGCGCTGTCGAAACGACTGGTCAGCAACGTACTGGATGCGGCTGTCGTTGAAGGTGAACAGATCCACCTGCGCTGTTTTGAATCGACCCATGAGATGCTGCTGGAGCAACTCAGTCAGCATAAGCTGGACATGATTATTTCGGACTGCCCGATTGATTCTACGCAGCAGGAAGGGCTGTTTTCGGTGAAGATTGGCGAATGTAGCGTCAGCTTCTGGTGTACTCAGCCGTTACCGGAAAAACCCTTCCCGGCCTGTCTGGAAGAGCGACGTTTGCTGATCCCCGGGCGGCGTTCGATGCTAGGACGCAAGTTGCTGAACTGGATTAATTCCCAGGGGCTGAAGATTGAGATTCTGGGGGAGTTTGACGACGCCGCATTGATGAAAGCCTTTGGCGCGACGCATAATGCGATTTTCGTGGCTCCAACGCTCTATGCGCATGATTTTTACGCGGACGATTCGGTGGTAGAAATTGGTCGCGTGGAAAATGTGATGGAGGAATATCATGCCATCTTTGCCGAGAGGATGATTCAGCATCCGGCGGTACAGCGCATCTGCAATACGAACTATTCGGCGTTATTCACGCCCCAGAACAAATAGTCCAGACATAAAAAAACCCGCTTGCGCGGGTTTCTTCACAAAGCAACAATCAACAGGCGATTAAGCCAGTTTGTTGATCTGTGCAGTCAGGTTAGCTTTATGACGTGCAGCTTTGTTTTTGTGGATCAGACCTTTAGCAGCCTGACGGTCCACGATTGGTTGCATTTCGTTAAATGCTTTCAGTGCAGTAGCTTTGTCGCCAGCTTCGATAGCTGCGTATACTTTCTTGATGAAAGTACGCATCATAGAGCGACGGCTTGCGTTGTGCTTACGAGCCTTTTCAGACTGAACGGCGCGCTTCTTAGCTGATTTGATATTAGCCAAGGTCCAACTCCCAAATGTGTTCTATATGGACAATTCAAAGGCCGAGGAATATGCCCTTTTAGCCTTCTTTTGTCAATGGATTTGTGCAAATAAGCGCCGTTAATCTAGCGACGCTACGTTACGTATTGATGGCGCAGGATTCTACCAGCTTGCTGGCTGTGAATACAGCTTTTCAGCGATAAAAATTGAATTGCTTTGTCAGTTTGTGGTCGGTATTTGCCTCAGGGTAATGAAATCCATCTGCTTTCTGTTTCGCCACATCAATCGCCGGTTAACCTTGACCGCCGTACAAGGTATACTTTGGCGATTTTCACTGTTTTGAGCCAGACATGAAGCTGATACGCGGCATACATAATCTCAGTCAGGCCCCGCACGGGTGTGTGCTGACTATTGGTAATTTCGACGGCGTGCATCGTGGTCATCGTGCGCTGCTGCATGGTTTGCAGGAAGAAGGGCGCAGGCGTGGCTTACCGGTGATGGTGATGATTTTTGAACCGCAGCCGCTCGAACTGTTTGCGACAGACAAAGCCCCTGCGCGGCTGACCCGCCTGCGTGAAAAATTGCGTTATCTCGCGCAATGCGGCGTCGACTACGTGCTGTGCGTGCGATTCGATCGCCGTTTCGCTGCCCTCACGGCGCAGTCCTTTATCAGCGAATTGTTGGTGAATCGTCTTGGCGTGCAATTTCTCGCGGTGGGGGATGATTTCCGCTTTGGCGCTGGTCGTGAAGGCGATTTCTTGTTATTACAGAAGGCCGGCGTGGAATATGGTTTTGATATCACCAGCACCCAAACTTTCTGCGAAGGTGGTGTTCGTATCAGTAGCACCGCCGTGCGTCAGGCGCTGGCAGAAGACAACCTGGCCCTCGCCGAAAGCCTGCTGGGCCATCCGTTTACCATCTCTGGTCGCGTAGTGCACGGTGATGAACTCGGACGCACCATTGGTTTCCCGACGGCAAATTTACCGCTGCGTCGTCAGGTTTCCCCGGTAAAAGGGGTTTATGCGGTAGAAGTGATGGGGCTTGGCGAAAAGCCATTGCCCGGCGTAGCGAACATCGGGACCCGTCCGACGGTTTCGGGCGTGCGCCAGCAACTGGAAGTGCATCTGCTGGATGTTGCAATGGACCTCTATGGTCGCCATATAGATGTTGTGCTGCGTAAAAAAATACGCAATGAACAGCGATTTGCCTCGCTGGATGAACTCAAAGCGCAGATTGCGCGAGATGAATTAACTGCCCGTGATTTTTTTGGGCTAACAAAACCGGCTTAAATGCCTGGGTAATCAATACGGAACCGAGAATCTGATGAGTGACTTTAAATCAACCCTGAATTTGCCGGAAACAGGGTTCCCGATGCGCGGCGATCTCGCCAAGCGCGAACCGGGAATGCTGGCGCGTTGGACTGATGATGACCTGTACGGCATCATTCGTGCGGCCAAAAAAGGCAAAAAAACCTTCATTCTGCATGATGGCCCTCCTTATGCGAATGGCAGCATTCATATTGGTCACTCGGTTAACAAGATTCTGAAAGACATTATCGTGAAGTCCAAAGGACTCGCGGGATATGACTCGCCTTACGTTCCGGGTTGGGACTGCCACGGTCTACCGATCGAGCTGAAAGTGGAGCAGGAATTCGGTAAGCCAGGCGAAAAATTTACCGCGGCGGAGTTCCGCGCGAAGTGCCGTGAATATGCCGCAACCCAGGTTGACGGTCAGCGTAAAGATTTTATCCGTCTGGGCGTGCTTGGCGACTGGTCCCATCCGTATCTGACGATGGACTTCAAAACGGAAGCCAACATCATCCGCGCGCTGGGCAAAATCATTGGCAATGGTCACCTGCATAAAGGCGCGAAGCCTGTGCACTGGTGCGTAGACTGCCGTTCTGCGCTGGCAGAAGCGGAAGTGGAATATTACGACAAAACCTCTCCGTCCATCGACGTGGCTTTTGTTGCTGCGGATCAGGATGCGGTGAAGGCGAAATTTGGCGTGACGAACGTCAATGGCCCAATCTCGCTGGTGATCTGGACCACCACGCCGTGGACGCTGCCGGCAAACCGCGCGATCTCCATTGCGCCTGACTTTGACTATGCGCTGGTACAGATCGACGGTCAGGCGGTGATCCTGGCGAAAGATCTGGTTGAAAGCGTGATGCAACGCATTGGCGCGACGGACTACACCGTTCTCGCTAGCGTAAAAGGGGCAGAGCTTGAGCTGCTGCGCTTTACGCATCCGTTTATGGGCTTCGACGTTCCGGCGATCCTCGGCGATCACGTGACGCTGGATGCCGGTACCGGGGCCGTACATACCGCGCCGGGTCATGGTCCGGATGACTATGTCATCGGCCAGAAATACGGTCTGGAAGTCGCTAACCCGGTGGGGCCGGACGGTGCGTATCTGCCGGGCACCTGGCCGACGCTGGACGGTGTGAACGTCTTTAAAGCCAACGATCTTATCGTTGAGCTGTTGCGTGAAAAAGGCGCGCTGCTGCACGTTGAGAAAATGCAGCACAGCTATCCGTGCTGCTGGCGTCACAAATCGCCGATTATCTTCCGTGCGACCCCACAGTGGTTCGTCAGCATGGATCAGAAAGGTCTGCGTGAGCAGTCTCTGAAAGAGATCAAAGGCGTGCAGTGGATCCCGGACTGGGGTCAGGCACGTATCGAATCGATGGTTGCGAACCGCCCTGACTGGTGTATCTCTCGTCAGCGTACCTGGGGTGTACCGATGTCTCTGTTCGTTCACAAAGACACTGAAGAGCTGCATCCGCGCGCCATCGAACTGATGGAAGAAGTGGCGAAACGCGTTGAAGTTGACGGTATTCAGGCCTGGTGGGATCTCGATCCGAAAGAGATTCTGGGTGATGAAGCCGATCGGTACGTGAAAGTGCCGGATACGCTGGACGTCTGGTTTGACTCCGGATCAACTCACGCCTCCGTCGTGGACGTGCGTCCGGAATTCGCCGGTCATGCCGCGGATATGTATCTGGAAGGCTCCGACCAGCACCGTGGCTGGTTCATGTCTTCTCTGATGATCTCCACCGCGATGAAAGGCAAAGCGCCGTATCGCCAGGTACTGACGCACGGCTTTACCGTTGATGGTCAGGGCCGCAAAATGTCCAAATCCATCGGTAACACCGTTTCGCCGCAGGATGTGATGAACAAACTGGGCGCCGACATTCTGCGTTTGTGGGTGGCATCAACCGACTACACCGGTGAAATGGCCGTTTCGGATGAGATCCTCAAACGTGCTGCCGACAGCTATCGTCGTATCCGTAACACCGCGCGCTTCCTGCTGGCGAACCTGAACGGGTTTGATCCGGTTAAAGACATGGTGAAACCGGAAGAGATGGTGGTACTGGACAGATGGGCGGTCGGCTGCGCGAAAGCGGCACAGGAAGATATCCTGAAAGCGTACGAATCCTATGATTTCCACGAAGTGGTGCAGCGCCTGATGCGCTTCTGCTCGGTGGAAATGGGGTCGTTCTATCTCGACATCATCAAAGACCGCCAGTACACCGCGAAAGCGGACAGCGTGGCGCGTCGCAGCTGCCAGAGCGCGCTGTATCATATCGCGGAAGCGCTGGTACGCTGGATGGCACCGATCATGTCCTTCACCGCGGATGAAATCTGGGGCTACCTGCCGGGCTCCCGTGAGAAGTATGTCTTCACCGGCGAGTGGTACGAAGGTCTGTTTGGTCTGGCGGACAGCGAAGCGATGAACGATGACTTCTGGGACGAGCTGCTGAAAGTGCGTGGCGAAGTGAACAAAGTTATCGAACAAGCGCGTGCGGATAAGAAAGTGGGTGGCTCTCTGGAAGCGGCAGTGACCCTGTACGCGGAACCTGAACTGGCTGCTAAACTGACCGCGCTGGGCGATGAATTACGATTTGTCCTGTTGACCTCCGGGGCGAAAGTCGCTGACTATGCCGGGGCTTCTGCTGACGCACAGCAGAGCGAAGTGCTCAAAGGGCTGAAGATCGCCCTGAGCAAAGCCGAAGGTGATAAATGCCCGCGTTGCTGGCATTACACGACGGATGTCGGCAAGGTAGCGGAACACGCAGAAATCTGCGGTCGCTGTGTCAGCAACATCGCCGGTGACGGCGAAAAACGTAAGTTTGCCTGATGAGTAAGCCTCTTTGTTCAACAGGGCTACGCTGGCTGTGGCTGGTAGTAGTCGTGCTGATTATCGATTTGGGCAGCAAGTACCTGATCCTCCAGAATTTTGCTCTGGGGGATACGGTGTCGCTGTTCCCGTCGCTTAATCTGCATTATGCGCGTAACTATGGTGCGGCGTTTAGCTTCCTCGCCGATAGCGGCGGCTGGCAGCGCTGGTTCTTTGCCGGTATTGCGATCGGTATCTGTGTCATTCTGGCGGTGATGATGTACCGCTCCAGAGCGACGCAGAAGCTGAATAACATCGCGTATGCGTTAATCATTGGCGGTGCGCTGGGGAACCTGTTCGACCGCCTGTGGCATGGCTTCGTTGTCGACATGATCGATTTCTACGTCGGGGACTGGCATTTTGCCACCTTCAACCTGGCCGATTCGGCGATTTGTGTCGGTGCGGCGTTGATTGTGCTGGAAGGTTTTTTGCCCTCCAGAGAGAAAAAAGCCGCATAAAAATTGCCGGCTGGCGGCGCAAGCGCCTTATCCGGCCTACAACATAGCGCGAACCTTGTAGGCCCGATAAGCGCAAGCGCCATCGGGCAAACATATGCCGGATGGCGGCGTAAGCGCCTTATCCAGCCTACAAAATAGCGCGAACCTTGTAGGCCCGATAAGCGTAGCGTCATCGGGCAAACATGTGCCGGATGGCGGCGCAAGCACCTTATCCGGCCTACAAAATAGCGCGAACCTTGTAGGCCTGATAAGCGCAAGCGCCATCGGGCAAACCGGTGAGTCACAACAAGTGAGCAATCTGCATGTCTAAATCAGTACAGAGTAACAGTGCGGTGCTGGTGCACTTCACCTTAAAACTCGACGATGGCTCCACCGCAGAGTCAACCCGTAATAACGGCAAGCCCGCGCTTTTCCGCCTGGGGGATGGTTCTCTGTCTGAAGGACTGGAGCAACATCTTCTCGGACTGAAAGACGGCGATAAAACCACCTTTTCCCTGGAGCCGGATGCCGCGTTTGGCATCACGACGCCAGACCTGATTCAGTACTTCTCGCGTCGCGAATTTATGGACGCAGGCGAACCTGAAATCGGGGCTATTATGCTTTTTACCGCAATGGACGGCAGTGAGATGCCTGGTGTGATCCGTGAAATCAATGGTGACTCCATCACCGTTGATTTCAACCATCCGCTGGCCGGGCATACCGTTCATTTTGATATTGAAGTGCTGGAAGTTGATCCGGCACTGGAGGCGTAAAATGCAGATCCTGTTGGCCAACCCGCGCGGCTTTTGCGCCGGTGTAGACCGCGCTATCAGCATTGTTGAAAACGCGCTGGCCATTTATGGCGCGCCGATTTATGTTCGTCACGAAGTGGTGCATAACCGTTACGTGGTCGACAGCCTGCGCGAGCGCGGGGCGATTTTCATCGAACAGATCAGCGAAGTGCCGGACGGCGCGATCCTGATCTTCTCCGCTCACGGTGTTTCTCAGGCGGTGCGCAACGAAGCAAAAGGCCGCGATCTCACCGTCTTTGACGCCACCTGTCCGCTGGTGACCAAAGTGCATATGGAAGTGGCGCGCGCCAGTCGTCGCGGTGAAGAGTCGATCCTGATTGGTCACGCCGGGCATCCGGAAGTCGAAGGCACGATGGGACAGTACAGCAACCCGGAAGGGGGCATGTACCTGGTTGAGTCGCCGGAAGATGTTTTTTCGCTTAATGTGAAAAACGAAGGCAAGCTCTCCTTTATGACCCAGACTACGCTCTCCGTGGACGATACGTCAGACGTGATTGACGCGCTGCGTCAACGCTTCCCGAAAATCGTCGGACCGCGTAAAGATGATATTTGTTACGCCACCACAAACCGTCAGGAAGCGGTGCGTGCGCTGGCTGAGCAGGCGGATGTCGTGCTGGTGGTGGGGTCAAAGAATTCGTCTAACTCCAACCGTCTGGCCGAACTGGCGCAGCGGATGGGGAAAGCCGCGTTTTTGATTGACGACGCGACCGATATCCAGGAAGCCTGGGTGAAAGAGGCACAATGCGTGGGCGTCACCGCTGGCGCATCGGCGCCGGATATTCTGGTGCAAAACGTCATCGCGCGTTTGCAGGAGCTGGGTGGCGGCGATGCTATCCCGCTGGAAGGGCGTGAAGAGAACATCGTTTTCGAAGTGCCGAAAGAGCTGCGTGTGGATGTTCGTGAAGTCGAATGATTTAGTTCACGCTAATCTATGCGAAGATGCCGGGTCTGATACCCGGCATTTTTTATGGAGGAATCATGCGTCTGCCCATTATTCTCGACACCGACCCGGGCATTGATGATGCTGCGGCGATTGCCGCCGCGCTGTTTGCCCCGCAGCTCGACCTGCAACTGATGACCACGGTCGCCGGTAACGTCTCCGTGGAGAAAACCACCCGCAACGCTCTGCAACTACTGCATTTCTGGAATGCTGATGTCCCTCTCGCACAGGGGGCCGCGACGCCGCTGCTGCGTTCGCTACGCGACGCGGCTTATGTCCATGGCGAATCGGGCATGGAAGGCTACGATTTTGTCGAGCATGACCGACAGCCGCTGGCGAAACCGGCGTTTATTGCCCTTCGCGACGCGCTGATGAGCGCCCCGAAGCCGATTACGCTGGTTGCGATCGGTCCGCTGACGAATATTGCGCTGCTGCTGATGCACTATCCAGAATGTACCTTCAATATCCGTCGTCTGGTGATCATGGGCGGTTCTGCCGGACGAGGGAATTTTACCCCTAACGCCGAATTTAACATTGCTGTCGATCCAGAAGCGGCCGCCCGCGTATTTCGCAGCGGCATTGAAATTGTGATGTGCGGGCTGGACGTCACGAACCAGGCGATGCTGACGCCGGACTATCTGGCAGCGCTTCCCGCCCTCAATCGCACCGGGAATATGTTGCATGCTCTGTTCAGCCACTATCGCAGCGGGACAATGCGCACCGGCGTGCGGATGCACGATCTCTGCGCCATAGCCTGGCTGGTGCGACCGGATCTGTTTACCGTGAAGCCGTGCTTCGTCGCGGTTGAAACGCTGGGGGAATATACCGCCGGGACGACCGTGGTGGATATTGAGGGACGGATGAACAAACCGGCGAACGTGCAGGTCGCTCTGGATATTAATGTTTCCGGTTTCCAGCAGTGGGTGGCGGAGGTTCTGGCGCTGGCACCCTAAGGAGTGTGATACGCGCCGCACTCTGTTGACAGAACAGGCAGGTTAATCGATTAATCTGCTATTCTGATTCTGTTGTTCTCCTCGGGCCGGAGACACATATGAATCATCCATTTATCCAGCCACCGCAGGTGGAATGGGCGAGCGGCGCGTTGACAAAAGGGCCGCTGTTGCGTAAATCAACCCGTATTCGGGATCTTATTGGTATTTTTGCCGACGATCCCGCCAGACAACGACTGGCGGGTGAGCATGTGGTGTATGACGTTGAGATCCTGGCGACCTCCCCGGCGGAAGGCGAACTCTATACGGGCGTTACTCATCTTTATCCCGGACGCGTCGGCGATGAATATTTCATGACTCGCGGGCACTTTCATGCGCGCCGTGAACAGGGCGAAGTCTATTTTGGCCTGCGCGGGAACGGGCTTTTGCTGCTGCAAAATGAGCAGGGGCAAGCACGACTGGAAAGCGTTTGTGCCGGGTCAATTCATATCATTCCAGGTTTCACCGCGCACCGGTTGATCAACACCGGAAGTGAGGTGCTTTCTGCGCTTGCCGTCTGGCCAGGTGTGGCCGGGCATGATTATGCGGCGCTGGCGAAGGGGTTCACTCTCAGGGTCTTTGAGGAAAATCAGCAGATTCAGGTGAGGGAGGCGCAGAATGAGTGACTCAGCGCGTCTTTATGGTCTGGATATGACCGTGCATCGTCATCCGCTTGGCTTCAGCTATGGGGATGATGTGACCGGGCCGATGCCGGAAATTCGCCGACTCGATCAGATTCGTCCTTCCCTGCGCGATCCGCAGTGTGAGGGGCCGGAAGAGGTGTACGCTATCGCGATGGATGTGGCGCGAATGAAGGATCGCGAAGAGCTGAAAAAACGCATGCTGCTGTTTGGCGTGGTGACCTATGCGGCGGGTCGGTTGGGCGAAGAACCGATTCGCAGTCAGGGACATGTGCATCGCGTGAGTCAGCACAGCGGCTGGTCTCCGCCGGAGTTGTATGAGATCTGGCAGGGGAAAGCGATCGTCTACATGCAGGAATATGTGGGTGACGATCCCGGTCGCTGCTTTGCGGTGATTGCCGGTCCTGGAGAAAAAGTGCTGGTGCCGCCCGGTTGGGCACATGCGACGATATCCGCGGATCCGAATGCGCCATTAACCTTTGGTGCGTGGTGCGATCGGGAATATGGCTTTGAGTATGAGGCCGTGCGGGCGCATAAAGGACTGGCATGGTATCCGTTACTACAGGGTAACCACGTTATCTGGCAGCATAATCCGCGCTATATTCCCGGAAGACTGCAGGCCGTTACGCCCCGTCACTATACGGAATTTTCACTCACTTCCGCGCCAATCTATCAGCAATTTATTACCGACCCGGGACGCTTTCAGTTTATCTCTCGTCCGGATAAGTATGCAGGGCTGTGGCAGAACTTCCATCCCTGAAAACCGGGGCATGGCCCCGGTTGTTCCGTTTCATCGGCACTAACCTGCAAACAGGCCTGTTGCGACGCCCAGTGCAGCCAGGATCAGCAACAGGACCATTGCTTTCACCGGCGAGACGCCGCGTTTCGCCATCAGATACCAGGTGCCGAGAACGACCACCAGCGGGAGCAGTTGCGGAAAGATACCATCCAGCATCTGCTGAACATGAATATTTACGCCATCTTTGGTAATAAATTCCATCCCGGTTCCAAGCTTCACGTAGCTTGCCGCGACGCCGCCCATGACGAAAACGCCCAGCAGTGATAGGGCTTCGCGCAGACGAGTCGATTTGCTGCTCACCAGTATTTCCACCGAGCCGGAGCCCATCTTGTAGCCTTTCAGAAACAAGAACCATGAGCCGGGAATGATGATGGCGAGCCAGGCGACGGTATAAAACAGCGGACCCAGGATATTGCCGCCAGCCGCCAGCGCCATGCCGATACTGAGCAGAATGGGGATCAGCATACCGGGGATCATCGAGTCGCCGATCCCGGCAATCGGGCCCATCAGACCCACCTTCAGGGTGTTGATCGTCTCCCCGTCGATCGGTTCGCCGTTCGCTTTTTTCTCTTCCAGTCCCAGCGCCATCCCGTTCACGATGGCGCCAATCTGGGGTTCGGTATTGTAGAACGATGCGTGTCGACGCAACATTTCGGTCCGCTGTGCGGCATCGGGATAGAGCTTTCTCGCAACGGGCAACATGCTCAGACAAAAGCCAAAAGACTCCAGCCGTTCAAAACTCATTGACGATAAGTTATGCATCATCCAGGCTCGCCAGCAGCGGCGAAGATCTTTACGGGTAAGCGTACGTTCTTCCATCAGAATTCATCCTCATCATCGCGGGTAACCGACGTCGCGTTTGTCGCCTGCGGCGGTTCCGGCTTGTAGTTATAGTGAATCAACGCCAGCAGTGAACCGACGATCACCAGCGCGACCATGTTGAGTTTTAAAAAGACGATGCAGACGAAACCGACGAGGAAGTAGATCAGCATGGTGTAATTTTTGATGATCTGCTTGAGCAAAATCGCAATCCCGACGGCGGGCAAAATGCCGCCCAGCACGTTCATCGTCGACAGAACGATCTTCGGCAGGCTGTCCATAAAGCCGCTGATGTACTGGGCGCCGAAGTACACCGCAATAAAGGTGGGCACAAAACGCAGCACAAAGTTCGTTACCTGCGGCCAGATGGCACTGTTCAGATAAATGCCCCGCTCATCGCCCCGTTCCAGCGCCGTGTCGGCGCGATGGTTCCAGAAAGAGTTTAGTACCATCATTGCATTAAACAGTATGGTCCCGGCAATCCCGATGGTGGCGGCCAGCGCGACCGCCACTTCCGGACCTTTACCTGAGAGGATCCCCAGCGCAATAGCCGGGTAAGCTACAAAGTTGAGATCGGCGGGCATTGAACCGCCGGGCGTCACCATGGCGATATATACTGCCTGAACCGCAACGCCAATCATGATCCCGGTTTTCATGTCACCAAGAATAATCCCGACCAACGTGCCGGAAATCAGCGGTCGGGTGATCAGATACCAGCCGCCCGTCAGCCCCAGAAGCCAGGGACTGCTGAGGGCGCCGAGATAACACAGAATACCAATCAACATCGCTTCGATAATCATCGTCCGCTCCTTATTTCAGCTTCTGGCGCGCATCCTGCCAACTGTAGCAACTGGCATCCGGCACCAGCCGGAATTCAACCTGGTGCCCGTGCTGCGTCAACCAGTCAAAGGCGGCGATCTCATGCGCATTGACTGACTGATTGGGGCCAATTGTCGTGGTATCGGCGCGCGCGCTCATCGGGCCAACGTTAATTTTGCCGTTGGCATTGCGCAGGCTGATACCCGCTTCTTCGATGCGCATCAGCGTGACCGGCGATTTGCCAATCACGAAATAACGTTTCTCACTGGCGATGACTTTGGGCAGTTTCTCAATCGCGGTGGCGGTATCAAATAACCAGACTTTAGTGTCCTGCACCGCGCCTTTCATCACCGAGGAGAGCAGCGGATCGGCCGCGACGGCATCGTCAATGGCGACAATGCCGTCGCAGGGCAGCTCTTTGGCCCAACGTGTGACGAGCTGCCCATGAATAACGCGGTCATCGATACGGACAAAAGAAATACTCATAATGGTTTCCTTTAAAAATCATCTGACTGCACGGAAAAAACCGGGGCGGCCTTCGTCAGCGTGGGGGCGGTTAACGCCAGCAGCGTTTCGGCTGCGGCATGAACATCTGTGAGCGGGACTATCTCCTCGCTTAACAGCAGCATCGGGAGATTCATCCCCGCCACGACGGCGACGGGCGGAACCGTTTGTGGCGAAAAGGCGTGCTGGCAGGCGACATTCCACGGCGTGCCGCTTTGCATGTCGCAGAGCACCAGTACACCGTCAGCGCGTTGCCCCGCATCCGCCAGTACCTCGCAAAAGCGCGCTTTAAATCCTTCGATACCGTCCTGTTCGCTGAGCGTCACGGCGTAAACGTGCGGTAATTCGCCGTAAACCATTCGTCCGCTAGCGAGAAGCGCTTGTGCCAGAGGGCCGTGGCTGGCGACAATAATGTGGATCATCGGCTTATCCTCTTACCCAGGCTTTGATGGTCGCCAGTTGCTGACCGACGCTGTCGCCTGAAGGTGAAATTCGGTATTCCCCAACGGCGGCGGGGATGATAAAGGTCTCTGCATAGTGAACGACAAACGGGGCAAACGCGCCGCTCGGGCTGTCAACTACCGCTTGTGCGCCTTCGACCAGATTCAGAACGTTAACACCGCCGTGAGTATGATGTGTCACCGGCGTCGTAAACCAGTGGCGGCGGGTTTCGATAAACTCACGTTCATGCATCCCGGTTCTTTCTTCCCGCCAGCCGTCCCCTTCAGCGATGAGCTCAATGCGGTTGATCAGATTGTCGTGAACCCATTGCGTATCGCGCTGCCAGTCAATGACCTGTTGACCATGATCCAGATGGACGGGACGCGGCAATCCGTCCAGGCCCAGACGCCCCCAGTCCCACAGTTTGAAGGTAAAAATATAGGGCGTGGCGCTGATCTCCAGAACCATCGTCCCGGCCCCCGAGCAGTGCACGGTTCCGGCGGGGATGAGAAAGTGATCGTGCTTACGCGCGGGGATCTGATTGACAAAGCGTTCGTCATTAAAGGCTTTCTCGCCTCGTCCCGCCGCCCGCAAATCGTCCAGCATCGCTTCAGGCGCGATCCCGGTTTTCGTGCCCAGATAGACCACCGCATCGGGTTCTGCTTCGAGGATGTAATAACTCTCATCCTGGGTATAGTGCATACCAAATTGCTGCTGGATGTATTCGGTAACCGGGTGAACCTGAAAGCTCAAATTCTGACCGCCAATAGTGTCGAGGAAGTCAAAGCGAATCGGGAATTCCGCGCCAAAGCGAGCATGAACTTTCTCGCCAAGCAGGGCGCGGGGGTAGGTCAGCACCAGGTCCTGAGAGGGGATCTCGATCCGCACATGACCAAAACGCAGTAACAGGCTGTTTTCCTCGGGCACGCAATCAAAACACCACGCGTAATTGGGCGCTGAGGGATCGAGATCGAATTGTTGTTTCATCCACTGTCCGCCCCAGACGCCCGGATCAAAGAAGGGGGCGACGCGAAACGGTTGTGTGGTGGTTTGCTGCAACCCGGCACGTAGCGCTTCGCCGCTGACTATCACCGGCGCGTCTGCAACCGTGGTATCAAGCAAATAATCAGCGCGTTTAAGCAGCGGCGTTTTGTGTCGGTCAAAGACTCGCCATTCAATAAAAAAGGCGCGCTTATAGCGACGAAGAATATCTTCATCCTCGTTATCCGCTCCCCAGTTCCCCAGACCGTCATGACGCATTCGCTGTTGAATCTCCCAGCGTGGGAGATCGGCATACACCAGCACATCGCCGGGATGCGCCAGGGCCGCGCCTGACCCATAGACGATCACGAGACCGCTGGGGATAGCATCAATCTGTTGGTGCAACAGGTTGAGCCTGTGGGTATCAAAAAACTCGTCAAGATGGTGGCAGGAGAGAACGCCAAATACGCGGTCATCGGTCAGATTACGCGCCAGCAAATCATGCAGTGCCTGTTCATCACGGCGTGCGGATTCGATATTGACCACTAAGGCGGCGTTAAACGTCGTGACGAGCCGTTGTTCCAGTTCATCCAGTCGTACGCCCGGATAGCAATCGACAATCAGTATAGTTTTAGATGATTCGCAAACCCGGGCGTTAAGCACCGAATGGATCGCCGCCCAGCCTTCCCAGGCCTCGTCGTCATAACCCTGAACATCAACCTCAGGGAATTTATTGTAGGTTGTACGCATTTTCCGTCTCCGTATTGGCTAATTAAAGATTAATCGATTAACCTTATTTTCATAGGGTGGTTAACGCGATTAACCCGCCATAATCAGAAACCAGGGTGGTGAAAAGCACACCAGCGTGATGAGAATCACACGTATTGGGACCACATTGAGGTTATTCGATTAACCTTCAGGGAAAACAGGAGAAGTCATGACAACCATTACCCTGGCGCAGGTTGCGGAACGCGCAGGCGTCTCCACGGCGACCGTGTCGATGGTGCTGCGCAATCGGGGGCGAATTTCACAGGCAACGCGCGAACGCGTGCTAAAAGCGCTGGATGATTCTGGCTATGTCTATAACCAGACCGCAGCGAATTTGCGTAATCGCAGCAGTAATCAGGTTGGGCTCTTGTTGCATGATATTACCAACCCGTTTTATGGCGAGATGACGGCGGGACTCAGTCATGAGATGGAACGGCACGACCTGCTGCTGTTTCTGGCGAACAGCGAAGAGTCAGGTGAGCGTCAGCAAAAGTTTGTTGACTCGCTGATGCGTAATAACGCCTGTGGCATGGTGCTCTGCGCGGCGCGGGAAACGCCGGGCTCATTTTTTGAAGCGCTAAAACGGCGCAATATCCCCGCCATCATGGTCGTTCGCCCGCTCAGCGATCCGGATTTTGATTTTGTCGGCACCGATAACTTTCTCGGGACGCAGATGGCAACGACCCATTTAGTCAACATGGGGCATAAAAATATCGCCTTCATTGGCGGCAGTCCAAATTCAGGAAGTCGGGCGCAGCGTATTGGCGGATTTACCAGCACGCTACTGGAACATGGCATCTCGCCGAATCCGCAGTGGATCGTTGCCGCAGAGGCCAGCCAGATTGATGGCGCGAAAGTCGCAGAGGCTCTGCTGGTGCATCATCCGCACATTACCGCCGCCGTGTGTTATCAGGACATTGTGGCGCTGGGGGTGATGCAGGCGCTACGTAAAATGGGGCGTGAGCCCGGGCGTGACTTTGCATTAGTCGGGTTCGATGATATTACCGAAGCGGCGTTGGTTCAGCCTGCGCTCACGACCGTATCGGTGGCGGCAAAAGAGATCGGTCGTAAGGCGGGAGAGTTACTTTACAGTCGTATTCAGGGAAACGATGAGCCGGCGAAACGCATTATTCTGCCGCCGGCGCTGGTGGTCAGAGAATCATGTGGTTTTCGCTGATCGTCATGCTTTTTACTGATATCTCTCTGTGTTTATCATTAAATTCTAATTATCGACGTTTTTGGCTAGCGGCATGACGATGTGCTGGGTAATCTGAAAACGATTTACATCATTTTAACGTAAGAGAATAACTATGCATGATGCACAGGTCCGTGTCGCAATAGCGGGCGCGGGTGGCCGTATGGGCCGCCAGTTAATTCAGGCAGCGCTACAGATGGAAGGCGTTGCACTTGGTGCGGCGCTTGAGCGCGAGGGATCGTCACTGCTGGGCAGCGATGCCGGAGAACTGGCGGGCGTCGGGAAGACCGGCGTTACCGTGCAAAGTAGCCTTGAGGCGGTAAAAGGGGATTTCGATGTGTTTATCGATTTTACCCGTCCGGAAGGTACGCTGAATCATCTGGCATTTTGTCGTCAGCATGGTAAAGGGATGGTCATTGGCACCACCGGTTTTGACGATGCGGGAAAACAGGCGATTCGCGATGCCGCCCAGGAGATGGGTATTGTCTTCGCGGCGAACTTTAGCGTTGGCGTCAACGTGATGCTCAAGCTGCTGGAAAAGGCGGCGAAGGTGATGGGTGACTACACCGACATCGAAATCATTGAAGCGCACCACCGCCATAAGGTTGATGCGCCGTCAGGCACCGCGCTGGCGATGGGCGAGGCGATTGCCCATGCGCTGGATAAAGATCTGAAAGCGTGCGCCGTCTACAGTCGCGAAGGCTATACCGGCGAACGTGTACCGGGAACGATTGGTTTTGCCACCGTGCGCGCCGGAGACATTGTGGGCGAACATACCGCCATGTTTGCAGATATCGGTGAGCGCATCGAAATCACCCACAAAGCGTCCAGTCGTATGACTTTTGCCAATGGTGCCGTCAGATCGGCACTTTGGGTGAGTACAAAGCAAAACGGTCTTTTTGATATGCGAGATGTGCTTGATCTCAACAATTTATAGTCAATTATTACCTTTCGTGATGTGGTTATTGTAATCTCAATGCATTGATTACATAGGGCAATATTTTTATTGCCCTTTTATTTTGCACGTTTACGTCTGTTATCTTAATTAATGGCAAGAAAACTCATCTTTTCTCGCTGTTTTACGTTATCTTATTGTAAATTTTGACCATATGGTCCACTTTTTCAAAGCGTAAGACTGTTTTTCACGCATAATTGTTCACGCAAGCGTTTTCCTGCCAGGGTTAGGTGATCTTTTTGCCTGTTAAATTCGATGAATTCATCCTGAGTCGTAAAAGAATATAAAAAATACCGCCTTTAAGTTGACTTTTGCCTGCCTTATCTCCAGAATGCCGCCGTTTGCCAGAAATCCACGGGTAAGCAAATTTGCATTGATCTATGCTATGAAAGTGCATTAATATGCAAATAAAGTGAGTGAATATTCTCTGGAGGGTGTTTTGATTAAGTCAGCGCTATTGGTTCTGGAAGACGGAACCCAGTTTCACGGTCGGGCCATAGGGGCAACAGGTTCGGCGGTTGGGGAAGTCGTTTTCAATACTTCAATGACCGGTTATCAAGAAATCCTCACTGATCCTTCCTATTCCCGCCAAATCGTTACTCTTACTTATCCCCATATTGGTAATGTCGGCACCAATGCCGCCGATGAAGAATCCTCCCAGGTCCATGCGCAAGGCCTCGTCATTCGTGACCTGCCGCTGATTGCCAGCAACTTCCGCAATACCGAAGACCTTTCTTCTTACCTGAAACGCCATAACATCGTGGCGATTGCCGATATCGATACCCGTAAGCTGACGCGTCTGCTGCGTGAGAAAGGGGCGCAAAACGGTTGCATCATCGCGGGCGATAACCTGGATGCCGCGCTGGCGCTGGAAAAAGCAAAAGCGTTCCCGGGCCTGAACGGAATGGATTTGGCGAAAGAAGTGACCACCACGGAATCATACAGCTGGACGCAGGGGAGCTGGACGCTGGCCGATGACCTGCCGGAAGCGAAGACAGAAAGCGAGCTGCCCTTCCACGTTGTTGCCTACGATTTTGGCGCCAAGCGCAACATCCTGCGCATGCTGGTAGACAGAGGCTGTCGCCTGACGGTCGTTCCGGCAAAAACGTCGGCGGAAGAAGTGCTGAAGATGAATCCGGACGGGATCTTCCTGTCGAACGGTCCTGGTGACCCGGCGCCGTGCGATTACGCTATCGACGCGATTCAGAAATTCCTCGAGACCGATATTCCGGTGTTCGGCATCTGCTTAGGCCATCAGTTGCTGGCACTGGCAAGCGGGGCGAAAACCGTGAAAATGAAATTCGGTCACCACGGCGGTAACCATCCGGTCAAAGATATCGACAACAATACGGTGATGATTACGGCCCAGAACCACGGCTTTGCGGTGGATGAAGCGTCCATGCCGGCAAATCTACGCGTCACCCACAAGTCGCTGTTCGATGGCACCTTGCAGGGGATTCATCGCACCGACAAACCGGCATTCAGCTTCCAGGGCCACCCGGAAGCGAGCCCGGGACCTCACGATGCCGCGCCGTTGTTCGACCACTTTATCGAGTTAATTGAGCTTTACCGTCAGTCCGCGAAATAATCAGGAGTTAAGAGAGCCATGCCAAAACGTACAGACATAAAAAGTATCCTGATTCTGGGCGCGGGTCCGATTGTTATCGGTCAGGCGTGTGAGTTTGACTACTCCGGTGCGCAGGCGTGTAAAGCGCTGCGTGAAGAGGGTTACCGCGTCATCCTCGTGAACTCCAACCCGGCAACCATCATGACCGACCCGGAAATGGCCGATGCGACCTACATCGAGCCGATTCACTGGGAAGTGGTCCGCAAAATCATTGAAAAAGAGCGCCCGGACGCGGTGCTGCCGACCATGGGCGGTCAGACGGCGCTGAACTGCGCGCTGGAACTGGAGCGTCAGGGGGTGCTTGCCGAGTTCGGTGTGACCATGATTGGTGCTACGGCTGACGCGATTGATAAAGCAGAAGACCGTCGCCGTTTCGACATCGCGATGAAAAAAATCGGTCTCGACACAGCACGCTCCGGTATTGCCCATACGCTGGAAGAAGCGTTGGCGGTAGCGGCCGACGTCGGTTATCCGTGTATCATCCGTCCGTCCTTTACGATGGGCGGCACCGGCGGCGGCATCGCTTACAACCGCGAAGAGTTTGAAGAGATTTGTACCCGCGGTCTGGATCTCTCCCCAACCAACGAGCTGCTGATTGATGAATCGCTGATTGGCTGGAAAGAGTACGAGATGGAAGTGGTGCGTGATAAAAACGACAACTGCATCATCGTCTGCTCCATCGAGAACTTCGATGCGATGGGTATTCACACCGGTGACTCCATCACCGTTGCGCCTGCCCAGACGCTGACCGACAAAGAATATCAAATCATGCGTAACGCTTCGATGGCGGTACTGCGTGAAATCGGCGTTGAAACCGGCGGTTCGAACGTTCAGTTTGCGGTGAACCCGAAAAACGGTCGTCTGATTGTGATCGAGATGAACCCGCGCGTATCCCGCTCCTCGGCGCTGGCGTCGAAAGCGACTGGGTTCCCGATTGCAAAAGTGGCGGCGAAACTGGCGGTGGGTTACACCCTTGATGAACTGATGAATGACATCACCGGCGGTCGTACCCCGGCGTCGTTTGAGCCGTCCATCGACTATGTGGTCACTAAAATCCCTCGCTTCAACTTCGAAAAATTCGTCGGCGCTAATGACCGTCTGACCACCCAGATGAAATCTGTCGGTGAAGTGATGGCGATTGGCCGCACCCAGCAGGAATCTCTGCAAAAAGCGCTGCGCGGTCTGGAAGTGGGTGCCACCGGCTTCGACCCGAAAGTAAGCCTGGATGACCCGGAAGCGCTGACCAAAATCCGCCGCGAGCTGAAAGATGCTGGCGCCGAGCGTATCTGGTATATCGCCGATGCGTTCCGTGCGGGCCTGTCCGTTGACGGCGTGTTCAACCTGACCAACATCGATCGCTGGTTCCTGGTACAGATTGAAGAGCTGGTACGTCTGGAAGAAAAAGTCGTGGAGTTGGGCATCAACGGCCTGACCCCTGACTTCCTGCGCGCCCTGAAACGCAAAGGCTTTGCCGATGCGCGTCTGGCTAAACTGGCCGGTGTGCGTGAAGCGGAAGTACGCAAACTGCGTGACCAGTACAACCTGCACCCGGTCTACAAGCGTGTGGACACCTGTGCGGCAGAATTCGCCACCGATACCGCCTACATGTACTCCACTTATGAAGATGAGTGCGAGGCGAACCCGTCCGTTGACCGCGACAAAATCATGGTGCTCGGCGGTGGTCCAAACCGTATCGGCCAGGGGATCGAGTTTGATTACTGCTGCGTACACGCCTCTCTGGCGCTGCGTGAAGACGGTTACGAAACCATCATGGTCAACTGTAACCCGGAAACGGTCTCCACCGACTATGACACCTCCGACCGCCTCTACTTTGAGCCGGTAACGCTGGAAGACGTGCTGGAAATTGTGCGCATCGAGAAGCCAAAGGGCGTGATCGTACAGTACGGCGGTCAGACCCCGCTGAAACTGGCGCGTGCGCTGGAAGCGGCAGGCGTACCGGTTATCGGCACCAGCCCGGATGCGATTGACCGTGCGGAAGACCGTGAGCGTTTCCAGCAGGCCGTTGACCGTCTGAAGCTGAAACAACCGGCGAACGCTACCGTGACCGCGATTGAAATGGCGGTTGAAAAGGCGAAAGAAATTGGCTACCCGCTGGTGGTGCGCCCGTCCTACGTGCTGGGTGGCCGCGCGATGGAAATCGTCTACGACGAAGCTGACCTGCGCCGCTACTTCCAGACCGCAGTCAGCGTTTCCAACGACGCGCCGGTTCTGCTCGACCGCTTCCTTGACGACGCGATTGAAGTGGATGTGGATGCAATCTGCGACGGCGAAATGGTGCTGATTGGCGGCATCATGGAGCACATTGAACAAGCGGGCGTCCACTCCGGCGACTCCGCCTGTTCTCTGCCCGCTTACACTCTGAGTCAGGAAATTCAGGATGTGATGCGCCAGCAGGTGCAGAAACTGGCCTTCGAACTGCAGGTGCGCGGTTTGATGAACGTTCAGTTTGCGGTGAAAGATAACGAAGTCTACCTGATTGAAGTTAACCCGCGTGCGGCGCGTACCGTACCGTTTGTCTCCAAAGCGACCGGCGTACCGCTGGCGAAAGTGGCGGCGCGCGTGATGGCGGGCAAATCGCTGACCGAGCAGGGCGTGACCAAAGAAATTATCCCACCGTACTACTCGGTGAAAGAAGTGGTGCTGCCGTTCAACAAGTTCCCGGGCGTCGACC
This sequence comes from Citrobacter telavivensis, assembly GCA_009363175.1. NCBI lineage: Bacteria > Pseudomonadati > Pseudomonadota > Gammaproteobacteria > Enterobacterales > Enterobacteriaceae > Citrobacter > Citrobacter telavivensis. The sequence goes on along the minus strand of CP045205.1, from coordinate 4,867,095 downwards.
CGCTGTTAGGGCCAGAAATGCGCTCCACCGGGGAAGTGATGGGCGTAGGCCGTACCTTTGCGGAAGCGTTCGCCAAGGCGCAACTGGGCAGCAACTCCACGATGAAGAAACAGGGCCGAGCGCTGCTCTCCGTACGCGAAGGTGATAAAGAGCGCGTGGTGGACCTGGCCGCGAAACTGCTGAAGCAGGGATTTGAGCTGGATGCTACCCACGGTACTGCGATTGTGCTGGGTGAAGCCGGAATCAACCCGCGTCTGGTGAACAAGGTGCACGAAGGTCGTCCGCACATTCAGGACCGTATCAAGAATGGCGAATATACCTACATCATCAACACCACCGCAGGCCGTCGTGCAATCGAAGACTCCAGGGTGATTCGCCGTAGCGCGCTGCAATACAAAGTGCATTACGACACCACGCTGAACGGGGGTTTTGCCACGGCGATGGCGCTGAATGCTGATGCGACGGAGAAAGTGACCTCCGTTCAGGAAATGCACGCGCAAATTAAAAAATAAGCGGCGGCAGCATTAGCCTTTGTTTTAAAAACGGTTCCGGAAACGGAGCCGTTTTTTTATGCACTCAGTTCATTCCTGGGGGTATATTGCACGCCAGGGCGACTTTCAATGTAACAAGCAAGATTTGGCTCACACTAATGCGCCGCTAAGTTGCTTACTATTATTTAATCCCACAATTTCAATGTGGTCTTGTTTTGTATTTGATGGACAGGGCATAGCAAGATTTTTAATTTGTGAAATGGTGTGCTTATGTGTGAAGAATATGTTGAAAAACCGCTTTACCTGTTGATCGCTGATTGGGTGATGGCAGAAAAGCGTTGGGTGAGTGCGAAAGAGATTGCGAAGCACTTTAATATGGATCACTGCAAAGCGATCAATACCGTCTCTTATATTCTCGCTGAGGTCGGGGAAATTAATTGCGAGACTAAGACTATCCCTAATCAACTGGAAGGTCGTGGATGTCAGTGCCAGCGACTGGTCAGAGTGACACACATTGATCCACAACTGTATGCTCGTCTGGGGCATAGCGCGCAGGAGAAGATGGTCAACAAATCGCCGCGGATGTCGGCGGTGCCGCCGTCAGAACTGAACCGCGAGCAGAAATGGCAGATGATGCTGTCAAAAAGTATGCGTCGGTAATCTTTTGTTTGCCGGATGGCGCAGTGCCATCCGGCATGATTACATTGCCGATTTGGGCTTCACCTCGGTCGTGCCCTTCAGGCGCGGTCGGTTTGCTTCCACCGCCGTTAACGGCGACGTTTCCCGTAGCGATGCCCGACAGCGCACGGCGAGATCCTGATATTCCTGCGTATTCAGCCGTTTCCAGTACAGTTCCTGTTCGCTGACGTCACGAACGACGCGAGCCGGCGTGCCGACCAGCAACTGCCGCGCGGCACCGGTAAATCCGGCTTTGACGAAGCTCATGGCGGCGACAATGCTTTCGTCACCGATCATCGCACCGTCCATGATTACGCTGTTCATTCCAACCAGCGCGTCCCGGCCAATCACACAGCCGTGCAGGATGGCGCCGTGTCCGATGTGTCCGTTCTCACGTACCACCGTGTCCGTATCGCAGTAGCCATGCATGATGCAACCGTCCTGGAGGTTGGAACCCGCTTCGAGGATCAAGCGGCCATAGTCACCGCGCAGCGAGGCGAGCGGGCCGACGTAAACGCCAGCCCCCACGATCACATCGCCAATCAGTACCGCGCTGGGATGCACATACGCCTCGGGATGGACCACGGGAATTAAGCCTTCAAAGTCGTAGCAACTCATCGACATACCTCAATTGTTTTTTGCCGGATGGCGGCGTAAACGCCTTATCCGGCCTACAGGACAGCGTATGTTTTGCCGGATGGCGGTGTGAACGCCTTATCCGGCCTACAGGGCCGCGTATGTTTTGCCGGATGGCGGCGTAAGCGCCTTATCCGGCCTACAGGACAGCGTATATTTTGCCGGATGGCGGCGTAAACGCCTTATCCGGCCTACAGGACAGCGTATATTTTTGCCGGATGGCGTCGTGAACGCCTTATCCGGCCTACAGGGCCGCGTATATTTTGCCGGATGGCGGTGTGAACGCCTTATCCGGCATACAGGGCCGCGTATGTTTTGCCGGATGGCGGCGTAAACGCCTTACCCGGCCTACAGGACAGCGTATATTTTTGCCGGATGGCGGCGTAAACATATGGGCGGCGTAGGCCTGATAAGCGCAGCGCCATCAGGCATTACCGTCCCTTCCAGACCGGATCGCGTTTTTCAGCAAACGCCAGCGGCCCTTCGAACGCATCTTCAGAATGCAGTACAGAAGGATAGTGCTTCAGCACGCCGCTGCGGATGAAGCGATAAGCCTCTTCCACCGGCATTTCACTGGTTGCGCGGTAAATTTCTTTCAGTGCGGCGATCGCCAGCGGGGCGCTGTTCACCAGTTGTTGTGCCAGTTCACGTGCGCTGGCCATCAGCTCTTGCTGGCTGACCACGCGGTTGACTATCCCCCAGCGCTGAGCCTCTTGCGCATTCATGCGTCTGCCGGTCATGACCATTTCGTTGATGATTGCCGGGGGCAATATTTTCGGCAGGCGCAGAACGCCGCCGCTGTCCGGTACGATGCCAAGTTTGGCTTCAGGGAGCGCAAAACTGGCGTTATCGGCACAAACAATAAAGTCTGCCGCCAGCGCCAGTTCAAAACCACCGCCGAAGGCATAGCCATTGACGGCGGCGATCACCGGTTTGTCGAGATTGAATATTTCGGTCAGACCAGCGAATCCACCAGGACCAAAATCTGCGTCCGGCGCTTCACCTTCCGCGGCGGCTTTTAAATCCCAGCCGGCGGAAAAAAATTTTTCACCCGCGCCAGTGACGATTGCCACGCGCAGTTCGGGATCGTCACGGAAATTAAGAAAAACCTCGCCCATTTGAAAACTGGTTTTTGCATCAATGGCATTCGCTTTTGGCCTGTCCAGCATAATTTCCAGAATCGGCCCATTGCGGGTTAAATGTAAAGATTCACTCATGGTTCATCTCCAAAAATAGGATGTCTGGCAGGGCTATTCCTGCCTGTAGGGTTATTTCAGATTTTTTTTGATTATTTTTCCTGAACAATTTCGCGGCAGGTCGGTTCTAATCTCCATAATTGAAGGGACTTTAAATTTCGCCATATTTTTTTCACAGAAGCTGAAAAATTCCTCTTCACTGAGCGTTTCACCTTCGTTGAGTACCACAAAAGCTTTTATTGCCTCATCGCGAATTGAATCTTTAATTCCGATAACGACAATGTCCTGAATTTTAGGATGTGCTGAAATAATATTTTCCAGCTCTACGCAGGAGACGTTTTCCCCTCCGCGCTTAATCATGTTGCAGCGGCGGTCGACGAAATAGAAAAAACCGTCCTCATCGCGATAGCCGGAATCACCGGTATGCAGCCAGCCGGTTGGTTCAAGCGCTTTGGCCGTCGCGTCTGGTCTGCCGTAGTACTCTTTGAAAATCGTTTTACCCGGCACGCCCTTGATGCAGATTTCCCCAATTTCACCCACGGGCAGCGCGCGGTTCTGCTCATCGCGAATTTCCGCTTCGTAACAAAAACCGGGACGTCCGATGGAGGGCCAGCGTCGCTTATCGCCGGGGCGATCGCCGATGATGCCGACGATGGTTTCCGTCATGCCGTACGAGGTCAACAGACGCACCCCGAAGCGCTCAAGAAACGCGTCTTTTTCCTGCACCGACAGATTGAGGTAGTACATCACTTCCCGTAAGCGGTGCTCTTTGTCCAGCGGCGAGGCGGGTTGAACCATCAGCGTTCTGATCATCATCGGAATACATTCCGTGACGGTCGCACGGTATTTACGTATCTGTCCCCAAAAGGCGCGGGCGCTGTACTTCTCAATCAGCACAAAGGTTGCGCCTGCCGAAAAGGCGGCCATGGCGGCAGTGCACTGGCAGTCGATGTGAAACGCAGGCATCACCGTCAGGTAAACGTCGTCATCTCGCAGGGCGCATTGCCATGACGAGTAGTAGCCGGCAAAACGCAGGTTGTAGTGGGTGATCACCACCCCCTTAGGTCGGGAGGTGGTGCCGGAGGTAAACAGGATTTCGGCCATGTCGTCCGTGGACAACGCTGGGGTATCGCGCAATGTCGTCGGCTGCTGGTCCTTCAACAGCGTAAAATGGCTTACGCCGTCAGCCACAGGTAACGCTTCGCCAATCAGGCAGATATGGTTAAGCAGCGTTGCGTTTTCCTGTTGAATCTGGCGATACATCGGATAAAAAGCCGCGCTGGTCACCAGCAGCTGAACCTCGCTGTTTTGCAGGATCCACGTGCTTTCGTCGCGCAGCAGGCGGGCATTAATTGGCACCATGACCGCGCCAATTTTTGCCAGCCCGAACCAGCAAAAGAAAAACTCCGGGCAGTTATCCAGATGCAGGGCAACCTTATCGCCTTTGCGAATGCCCAACGCGTGGAAAAGGTTTGCCGTCCGATTGATTTCCTCGTTAAGCGAGGCGTAGCTGTACTGGCGCACGACCCCTTCACTGGATTCGCAAATCAGCGCCGTTTTACTGCCATATACCCCGGCCAGGTCGTCCCACATCTGACGTAGGTGTTGTCCGCCAACGATATCCATTGCACTCCTGTCCATCTTCACTGGCGATGCGCTAACCAGACTGCCCGGTCAGCGCGTCGCGTTTAGTTCTCAACCTTGGCCAGACCTTTACTGACCAGTTCCTTAATGTCTGCGTCGTTGTAACCGATATTTTTCAGAATGGCGGCCGTATCCATGCCATGCGACGGCATACCACGCCAGATTTTCCCCGGGTTGTTTTTGAATTTCGGCATGATGTTTGGCCCTTTGCAGGTGCGGCCATCCATCGTTTGCCACTGGGTGATGGATTCGCGGGCAACGTACTGCGGATTGCCTTCCAGTTCAGGAATGGTCAGCACTTTGGCGCAAGCGATGTTCAGCTCAGCGAAACGCGCCTGGACTTCCGCGATGGTGTGCGCGCCCAGCCACGCATCCAGTTTCTCTTCGACCAGCGGTCCGTACGGACACTCGACGCGATGAATTAACTGTGTTCCTTCCGGCACTTCCGGCGTACCGAGAATGTGGGCCAGGCCGATGTCTTTAAAGCATTCGGTGACCTGCGTAATCCCGACCAGCTCCATCACGATGTAGCCGTCGGCGCATTTATACAGCCCACAGCCGGCGTAGTAGGGGTCTTTACCTTTGGTCATACGTGGGCAAATTTCGCCGCCGTTGAAGTAATCCATCATGAAGTACTGACCCATGCGCAGCATCACTTCGTACATTGCGACATCGATACTTTCGCCTTTGCCGGTTTCCCGCACCTTATGCAATGCCGCCAGCGCGGCTGTGGTGGCCGTCATGCCAGAGAAGTAGTCGGCGGTGTAGGGGAATGCGGGCATGGGCTGGTCGACGTCGCCGTTTTGGATCAGATAGCCGCTGAAGGCCTGAGCAATGGTGTTATAGGCCGGAAGGTTGGTGTACTCCTCAGTACCGTACTGGCCGAAGCCGGACAGGTGAGCGATAACCAGTTTCGGGTTATGTTGCCACAGGACGTCATCGGTAATTCCCCGACGGGCAAATGCCGGACCTTTACTGGCCTCAATGAAGATATCGGTGGTTTCCATCAGCTTCAGAAACGCTTCCCGACCTTCATCTTTAAAAATATTCAGCGAGAGCGCGTGCAGATTACGCCGCGACAATTGCGGATAGTTTGGCTGAACGCGGATGGTATCGGCCCAGGCGACGTTTTCGATCCAGATAACTTCAGCGCCCCATTCGGCAAACATCTGTCCGGCGAACGGCCCGGCGATTTCGATCCCGGAGAAAACCACCCGTAGCCCGGCAAGCGGCCCAAAAGCCGGCATTGGTAGACGATCCATAAAATACTCCTGAATAATTTGTAGGCCTGATAAGACGCAAGGGTCGCCATCAGGCAATCGACGCCGGATGGCGGCGTAAACGCCTTATCCGGCCTACAAAACATGGGCCCGGTAGGCGCAGCGTCACCGGGCATGTCGCTGTCTTAACGGTATTGCTTCAGTACGGCACGGCCGAGCGTCAGGATCTGCATTTCGTCAGAGCCACCGGATACGCGGTCAACGCGCAGGTCACGCCAGAAGCGGGTGATACGGTGGTTGCCCGCAATCCCCACGCCGCCAAGGACCTGCATGGCGGTGTCCACCACGTCAAACGCGGCATTGGCGCAGAAGTATTTGCACATCGCCGCATCACCCGAGGTGATGGTGCCGTTGTCTGCTTTCCACGCCGCTTCCAGCAGCATGTTTTTCATGGAGTTTAATTTGATCGCCATATGGGCGAATTTCTCCTGGATCAACTGGAAACGACCGATGGTTTCACCAAACTGCACGCGCTGGTTGGCGTAGCGCGCGGCATCTTCAAAGGCGCACATTGCCGTACCGTAGTTGGTGAGGGCGACGAGGAAACGTTCGTGGTCGAACTCTTCTTTTACGCGGTTAAAGCCGTTACCTTCCCGACCGAACATGTCTTTTTCGTCCAGCTCGACATCGTCAAAGTTGATTTCACAGCAGCTGTCCATGCGCAGACCCAACTTCTCAAGTTTGTTGACCTTGATGCCGGGTTTACTCATGTCGACAAACCATTCGGTATAGATGGGTTTATCCGGGGAAGCGCCGTCTCTTGCCATGACCACGATATAAGGGGTGTAGGCGCTACTGGTGATAAAACACTTACTACCATTAAGATAAACCTTACCATTTTTGCGGGTATAAGTGGTTTTCAAACTCCCAACATCCGATCCCGCTCCCGGTTCGGTGATGGCGGAGTTCCACATTTGTTTCCCCGTTCCCTGGAACGCCATGATTTTATCGATCTGCTCCTGGGTGCCTTCGCGCAGGAAGGTATTAAAACCGCCCGGCAACTGGTACAGCACGTAGGTAGGCGCGCCGAGGCGTCCCAACTCCATCCAGACGGCAGCCACGGTGACGAATCCGGCTTCCAGGCCGCCATGTTCTTCCGGGATCAGCAGGCTATCGATGCCCATATCCGCCAGCGCTTTCACGAAACGCTCCGGATACACGCTGTCGCGATCGCACTCGGCAAAATAGGCTTCCCAGTTCTCACTGGCCATCAGTTCACGAATACCGGCGACAAACAGTTCCTGCTCATCATTGAAATTGAAATCCATCTTCTAACCTCTATGTCATGGGGTAATTAGGTTTATTTATCTTTCCAGTGCACTTTGGCGTCTTTGATAAAGGAGAGCGTCACCATAATGTTGACGAAGAACAGCGGGCAGCCCCCGGCGATAATCGCGGTTTGTATCGGCTTCAGGCCGCCGAGCGCCAGCAGCACGATGCCAATCACGCCGACCAGCACGGACCAGCCGATACGCACCAGCAGCGGCGGCTCTTCGCCATCGCGAACTTCACGACAGGTCGACATCGCCAGGGTGTAAGAACAGGCGTTGATCAATGTGACGGTGGCAATAAAGCAGAGGATAAAGAATCCCCACATCGTGGCGGTGCTGAGCGGCAGGGCGGCCCAGGTTTCGATAATTGCGCGCGGCACGCCGTGATCGGCAATCAGTTGCGGAATGTTGATGATGTTTTTATCCATCAGCAGCAGGGTGTTACTGCCCAGCACTGTCCACAGGATCCAGGTCGATGCCGTCAGGCCCAACACCATGCCGAAGCACAGTTCGCGCACGGTACGACCGCGAGAGATACGCGCCAGGAAGATACTCATCTGGATGGCGTAAATCACCCACCATGCCCAGTAGAAGACCGTCCAGCCCTGCGGGAAACCGCCTTTGCCGATGGCATCGGTATAGAACAGCATGCGTGGCAGGTACATCAGCAGCATCCCGACGGAGTCGGTGAAGTAGTTCATGATGAAGCTGGCGCCGCTGACGATGAATACCCAGCCGAGCATCAGGAAGCTCAAATAGCTGCGCACGTCGCTGGCGATTTTGACCCCTTTTTGCAGGCCGCAGGCCACGCAAATGGCGTTCAAAATTATCCAGCAGGTGATGATGATAGCGTCAAGTTCCAGGGTGTGCGGAATACCAAACAGCCACTGCATGCACTCGGTCACCAGCGGCGTCGCCAGCCCAAGGCTGGTTCCCATCGCGAAGATCAGCGCCACCAGGTAGAAGTTATCAACGATAGTGCCGAATAGCCCTTTCGCATGTTTTTCGCCAACCAGTGGAACCAATGTTGAACTTGGGCGAATAACGTCCATTTTGCGTACAAAGAAGAAGTAGGCGAAGGCCACGGAAAGGAAGCTGTACGTTGCCCACGGCAGCGGCCCCCAGTGGAACAGGCTGTAGGCCAGACCTATCTCTTTCGCCGGCGTTGAGCCCGGCGTCAGCGCGAACGGCGGCGTGGAGATGTAGTAGTAAATCTCTATCGATCCCCAGAACAGCACGGCGGCTGAGGTACAGGAGGCGAACATCATGAAAATCCAGCTGGCGGTGCTGAACTCCGGTTTCTCGTCACCTAATTTCTTTTTCGCGTAGGGGCCAAACACCAGCCAGAACCAGCCGATGAGCATAATGACCATATACCACTCAAATGCCCATCCCCAGACATTGGTGACATAACTGAAGACGGCATTAATAACGACGTTTGCGGCATCGAGATCGCGTACCGTTAGCCAGCAAAGTATCCCGACTATTATTAGCGGCGGGAAAAAAACCTTTGGCTCAATTCCAGACTTTCTTTTTTCATTTTTCATGAGTGAATTCCAGGTTGAAAACGAAATTTATTTAGCGTTCCCGTTTGTTTTATTTTTGTTTATTTTTATTAAATATTTGTTGATACCCGTTTAACCTCAGGACGCGTTGGCAAGTAACTCATAATGGGTATTCGTTTTGCGGCATTCTGTAACGTTCGTCACACTTCTGGGTTGGGGCGTTCTGGCGCCAAAATTACAATAAAATAAATATAAATCATTAAGTTAATGATGTGATCGTTCGGTTTTACATCGTTTGTCGTTCAATATTGGTGATCTGCCAGGCAATATTGAAAATCTTTCTTTTTGGCGCTGGGTTTCAATATTGGTGAGGCGCTTAACAATATTGAAAGTTGCGAATATCAGTGTGTGACATTTTCAATATTGGTGATTATGGTTTTATTTCCGAATTAAAGAGCGTGATATCTGTATTTAACACCGCCGATATAAATACGTTTCCTTCATGATATCTGGAGATGCAATGAAGATAATTACTTGCTACAAGTGTGTACCTGATGAACAGGATATTGTCGTCAATCACGCAGATGGTTCATTAGATTTCAGCAAAGCAGATGGCAAAATCAGCCAGTACGATCTGAACGCGATTGAAGCGGCCTGTCAGTTGAAACAGCAGGCCAGCGATGCGCAGGTGATTGCCCTGAGCGTGGGAGGCAAAGCGTTAACCAACGCAAAAGGGCGTAAGGATGTCCTCTCCCGCGGTCCGGACGAACTGGTGGTGGTCATTGACGACCAGTTCGAGCAGGCGCTGCCACAGCAGACCGCTGCGGCGCTGGCCGCTGCCGCACAAAAGTCGGGATTTGACCTGATGATTTGCGGCGATGGCTCTTCCGATCTCTACGCGCAGCAGGTCAGCCTGCTGGTGGGTGAAACACTGAACATTCCCGCCATCAACGGCGTGAGTAAAATCCTCTCCCTGACGGAAAGCACGCTGACCGTTGAACGTGAACTGGAGGATGAAATCGAAACGCTGAGCATCCCTCTTCCGGCGGTCGTGGCCGTCTCCACCGACATTAACTCCCCACAAATTCCGTCCATGAAAGCCATTCTGGGGGCGGCGAAAAAACCGGTTCAGGTCTGGTCAGCGGCCGATATTGGCTTCAGCGGCGGGGACGCGTGGTCCATACAAACGGTGGCCGCGCCAAAACAACGTGAGCGCCAGCGCATTGTGATTGAAGGCGATGGTGAAGATCAGATTGCTGCGTTTGCCGATAGCCTGCGCAAAATCATTAATTAAGAAGGGGATGTTATGAGCAAGTTTTCCAGCGTCTGGGTATTCAGCGATACCGCGTCTCGTCTGCCGGAACTGATGAGCGGCGCGCAGGTTTTAGGTGAACAGGTTAACGCATTTGTGCAAAACGCCGACGAGGCGACCACCGCCATTCAGTTGGGCGCGCATCACGTCTGGCAACTGAGCGGCAAACCGGACGATCGCATGGTGGAAGACTATGCGCACGTGATGGCACAGACCGTTCGTCAGCAGAGCGATTCTGGCCTCGTGCTGCTGCCTAACACGCGTCGCGGCAAACTGCTGGCGGCAAAACTGGGCTATCGCCTTGCGGCAGCGGTCTCTAATGACGCCAGCGCGGTAACGCAGCAGGATGGCCGGGCGACAGTCAAACATATGGTGTATGGCGGTCTGGCGATGGGTGAAGAGACGCTCTCAACGCCGTTTGCGGTACTGACGCTCAGCAGCGGCACCTTTGAGGCGCAACAGCTGGATGCCGCACGCAGCGGCGAGACGCACAGCGTGGCATGGCAGGCGCCGGAGATTACCGTCACGCGCACCGCCATCCAACCACGTCAGAGTAACAGCGTCGATCTCGATAAAGCCCGACTGGTGGTCAGCGTCGGACGCGGCATAGGCAGCAAAGAGAATATCTCACTGGCGCAAGCGCTGTGCCAGGCCATTGGCGCAGAACTGGCTTGTTCGCGCCCGGTCGCCGAAAACGAGAAGTGGATGGAGCATGAGCGCTACGTCGGGATCTCGAACCTGATGCTCAAACCGGAACTGTACCTGGCGGTGGGGATCTCCGGGCAGATCCAGCACATGGTGGGGGCGAACGGCGCGCAGACCATTTTTGCCATCAACAAAGACAAAAATGCGCCGATCTTTCAGTATGCGGATTACGGCATTGTCGGCGACGCGCTGAAGATCCTGCCCGCGCTGACGACCGCACTGGCACGCTAATCCATTCAGGCAGGGAGTACGTATGTCCGAAGATATCTTTGATGCCATCATCGTGGGCGCCGGGCTTGCCGGTTCCGTCGCGGCCCTGGTGCTCGCCCGTGAAGGGGCCCAGGTGTTGGTTATCGAGCGCGGAAATTCCGCTGGCGCGAAGAATGTTACCGGTGGGCGCATTTACGCCCACAGCCTGGAGCGCATTATTCCAGGCTTTGCTGAGCAGGCCCCTGTTGAGCGGGTCATCACCCACGAAAAGCTTGCTTTTATGACCGATAACGGGGCGATGACCGTGGACTATCTCAACGGTGAAAAGGCGGGCCCGTCGCAGGTCTCTTATTCGGTGTTGCGCAGTAAATTTGACGCCTGGCTGATGGCGCAGGCGGAAGAAGCTGGCGCGCAGTTGATCACCGGGATCCGCGTGGATAACGTCGTTCAGCGCGATGGCAACGTGGTTGGCGTGGAAGCGGACGGCGACATCATTGAATCCAGGGTGGTCATCCTCGCCGATGGCGTCAACTCCCTGCTGGCAGAAAAATTGGGGATGGCGAAACGCGTTGAGGCGGCGCACGTGGCGGTCGGTGTGAAAGAGCTGATCGAACTGCCGAAGTCGGTGATTGAAGATCGCTTCCAGTTGCAGGGTAACGAAGGGGCGGCCTGTCTGTTCGCCGGATCGCCCACGGATGGCCTGATGGGCGGTGGCTTCCTCTATACCAACGAAAACACCCTGTCACTGGGGCTGGTGTGCGGTCTTCATCACCTGAAAGAGGCGAAAAAATCAGTCCCGCAAATGCTGGAAGATTTCAAGCAGCATCCGGCGGTTGCGCCGCTGATCGCGGGTGGCAAGCTGGTGGAGTACGCCGCGCACGTGGTGCCGGAAGCAGGGATGAACATGCAGCCTGAACTGGTGGGCGACGGCGTGCTGATTGCCGGCGACGCGGCGGGCATGTGTATGAACCTCGGCTTTACGATTCGCGGGATGGATCTCGCGGTGGCGGCTGGCGAAGCGGCGGCGAAAACGGTGCTCTCGGCCATGCAAAGCAACGACTTTAGCCGTCAGGGGCTGGCGGAGTATCGCCAGCATCTCGACAACGGTCCGATGCGCGATATGCGCATGTACCAGCGGCTGCCCGCGTTCCTCGATAACCCGCGCATGTTTACCCGTTATCCGGAAATGGTCGTCGGTATCGCACGCGACCTCTTTACCGTCGACGGCAGTGCGCCGGTGCCGATGCGTAAGAAGATCCTGCACCATGCGAAGAAGGTGGGCTTCATCAACCTGATGAAGGATGGCATTAAAGGAGTGACCGTATTATGACCTCTCCCGTCAACGTGGACGTCAAACTGGGCGTCAACAAATTCAATGTCGATGAAGAGCATCCGCACATCATCATGAAGGCGGTACCGGACAAACAGGTGCTGGAGGTGTTGATCAAGGCCTGTCCGGCCGGGTTATACAAAAAGCAGGATGATGGCAGCGTGCGCTTTGATTACGCCGGATGTCTGGAGTGCGGCACCTGTCGGATCCTGGGACTCGATACGGCGCTGGAGAAGTGGGAATACCCGCGCGGTACCTTCGGTGTGGAGTTCCGTTACGGTTAAACCGGGTGCCGGATGGCGGCTTCGCCTTATCCGGCCTACAGGGGGTTATGTAGGCCTGATAAGCGCAGCGTCATCAGGCATTAAGGTAAATAAAACAGTACAGGTAGACACTCCACTGCCGGATGGCGCCTTCGCCTTATCTGGCCTACGGGGGATTATGTAGGCCTGATAAGCGCAGCGTCATCAGGCATTAAGGTAAATAAAACAGTACAGATAGACACTCCACTGCCGGATGGCGGTTTCGCCTTATCCGGCCTACGGGGGATAAGTAGGCCTGATAAGCGCAGCGTCATCAGGCATTAAGGTAAATAAAACAGTACAGGTAGACACTCCACTGCCGGATGGCGGCTTCGCCTTATCCGGCCTACGGGGGATAAGTAGGCCTGATAAGCGCAGTGCCATCAGGCAGTTAAGCACTAATGCCGAATGTCGGCAAACAGGACATCGCCATGCAACAGCCCAGGAACTTTGATGATATTCAGTTCTCCTCTATTCACCGCAGGATCATGCTGTGGGGAAGCGGTGGCCCGTTTCTGGACGGTTATGTACTGGTGATGATTGGCGTTGCGCTGGAACAGCTCACGCCAGCGCTGAAGCTGGATGCCGACTGGATTGGTTTGCTGGGCGCGGGAACGCTGGCCGGGCTGTTTGTCGGCACTTCTCTGTTTGGTTATATCTCGGATAAAGTAGGGCGGCGCAAAATGTTTCTCATCGATATCATCGCCATCGGGGTGATATCGGTAGCCACCATGTTTGTCTCGTCCCCGGCTGAGCTACTGGTGATGCGGGTGCTGATTGGCGTCGTGATTGGCGCAGATTATCCTATCGCCACCTCGATGATTACCGAGTTTTCCAGCACGCGGCAACGCGCCTTCTCGATCAGTTTTATTGCGGCGATGTGGTACGTCGGCGCGACCTGCGCCGATCTGGTGGGTTACTGGCTGTATGACGTCGAAGGCGGCTGGCGCTGGATGCTCGGGAGCGCGGCGATCCCCTGTCTTTTGATCCTGATCGGTCGCTTTGATTTGCCCGAATCCCCGCGCTGGCTGCTGCGCAAAGGGCGGGTCAAAGAGTGCGAAGCGATGATGATTAAGCTGTTCGGCGAGCCGGTGGCGTTTGATGAAGACACGACGCAGGAGACGCGCTTTTTGCAGCTGTTCAATCGTCGCCACTTTCCGTTTGTGCTGTTTGTCGCGGCGATCTGGACCTGTCAGGTGATCCCCATGTTTGCCATTTACACCTTTGGTCCGCAGATTGTCGGTCTGTTGGGGCTGGGTGCCGGGAAGAGCGCGGCGCTGGGTAACGTAGTGATCAGCCTGTTCTTTATGCTGGGCTGTATCCCGCCGATGTTCTGGCTGAACAGTGCGGGGCGGCGACCGCTGCTGATTGGCAGCTTCGTGATGATGACGCTGGCGCTGGCGGTGCTGGGGCTGATCCCGGAAATGGGCATCTGGCTGGTGGTGACGGCATTCGCGGTGTATGCCTTTTTCTCCGGTGGACCGGGGAATCTACAGTGGCTCTATCCCAATGAACTGTTCCCGACCGATATTCGCGCCTCTGCCGTGGGGGTGATCATGTCGTTGAGCCGCATTGGCACCATTCTCTCCACCTGGGCATTGCCGATCTTCATTACTAAATACGGTATCAGCCAGGTGATGCTGATGGGGGCGGGGATCTCGTTGGTAGGGCTGCTGGTCTCCATTGCCTTTGCGCCAGAAACGCGCGGCCTGACGCTTGCTCAGACCAGTACGATGACGATTCGCAGGAAACCGCTGTCTTAAGGTGAACCTTCAGAGTGTTCTGTATTTGCCCCCAGCGTCAGTCAGTGCGTCTACAGTTAATGGGTATATCACTGAAAATGACTGAAAAGCAGGGAGAACACCATGCAAAAGAAACTGTTGATCGCTTCCATTTTTGCCGCAGCAACCGTCTTCACCGTCGCCGGCTGCTCTTCGAACCAGGCTGTACGTACGACCGATGGCCGAACCATTGTCACCGACGGTAAACCGCAGGTGGATGACGACACGGGCCTGGTCTCCTACAAAAACGCGGAAACTGGCCAGACGGAGCAAATTAACCGCGATCAGGTGAAAAATATGAGCGAGCTGGATAACTAGTTCAGTTTTGTCCATTTGTCTGCTCAATAATATTCACTATTAGCCTGTTGGATTACTGACTACACTCTCTTATAAAACAGAGTGGTAAAATAACAGGCTTATCATGATTCTCATTATTTATGCGCATCCTTATCCGCAGCATTCGCATGCGAATAAACGGATGCTTGAGCAGGCAAGGACGCTGGAAGGCGTCGAGGTTCGTTCGCTCTATCAACTCTATCCTGACTTCAATATCGATATCGCTGCGGAACAAGAGGCGCTCTCTCGCGCTGATCTGATCGTCTGGCAGCACCCCATGCAATGGTACAGCGTTCCCCCCTTACTCAAACTGTGGATGGATAAAGTGCTTTCCCACGGCTGGGCCTATGGTCACGGCGGGACAGCGCTGCGCGGTAAACAGGTGATGTGGGCGGTGACCACCGGCGGCGGCGATAATCACTTCGATATCGGTTCGCACCCAGGCTTTGATGTGCTCTCACAGCCGCTCCAGGCGACGGCAATCTACTGCGGGCTCAACTGGCTTCCACCGTTTGCGATGCACTGTACGTTTATCTGCGATGACGAAACGCTGCAGGCGCAGGCACGTCATTACAAGCAACGACTGATGGAATGGCAGGAGGCGCACAATGGATAGCCATACGCTCATACAGGCGCTGATTTATCTTGGGTCGGCGGCGCTGATCGTGCCGATTGCCGTCCGGCTGGGCTTAGGCTCGGTGCTGGGTTATCTCATCGCGGGCTGCATCATCGGCCCCTGGGGTTTACGTCTGGTAACGGATGCCGAATCTATTCTGCACTTTGCCGAAATCGGCGTGGTGCTGATGCTGTTCGTCATTGGACTGGAACTCGATCCCCAGCGGCTATGGAAACTGCGCGCCTCGGTGTTTGGCGGCGGCGCGCTACAGATGGTGGTCTGCGGCGGCCTGATTGGTCTGTTCTGTATGTTCCTCGGCCTGCGCTGGCAGGTGGCGGAACTGATTGGTATGACGCTGGCGCTCTCCTCCACGGCGATTGCCATGCAGGCGATGAATGAGCGCAACCTGACCGTTTCGCAGATGGGGCGCAGCGCCTTTGCCGTGCTGCTGTTCCAGGATATCGCGGCGATTCCACTGGTGGCGATGATCCCGCTACTGGCAACGAGTGGCGCGTCGACCACGCTCGGGGCGTTCGCGCTGTCGGCACTGAAAGTCGCTGGCGCGCTGGTGCTGGTGGTGCTGTTGGGGCGCTATGTGACCCGTCCGGCGCTGCGTTTCGTTGCGCGTTCTGGCCTGCGCGAAGTGTTCAGCGCCGTGGCGCTTTTTCTGGTTTTTGGCTTCGGGCTGTTGCTTGAAGAAGTGGGACTGTCGATGGCGATGGGGGCGTTCCTGGCTGGCGTATTGCTGGCAAGTTCAGAGTATCGCCACGCGCTGGAAAGCGATATTGAGCCGTTTAAGGGGCTGCTGCTGGGGCTGTTTTTCATCGGCGTCGGCATGTCTATCGATTTCGGGACGTTTATCGATAATCCGCTACGTATCATTATTCTGCTGGTCGGCTTCCTGGTGATTAAAACCGGGGTGCTGTGGCTGATTGCTCGTCCTTTACAGGTGCCGAATAAACAGCGTCGCTGGTTTGCGGTACTGCTCGGGCAGGGCAGTGAGTTCGCGTTTGTGGTCTTTGGTGCGGCGCAGATGGCGAACGTGCTCGATCCGCAATGGGCGAAAGCACTGACGCTGGCGGTCGCGCTGTCGATGGCAGCGACGCCGATTTTCTTGGTCATCCTCACGCGAATGGAGAAATCGGCCGCGGGTGAAGAACGGGAAGCTGATGAAATTGATGAAGAGCAGCCGCGCGTGATTATTGCCGGGTTTGGGCGCTTCGGGCAAATCACCGGCCGTTTGCTGCTCTCCAGCGGCGTGAAGATGGTGGTTCTCGATCACGATCCGGACCACATCGAGACGCTGCGTAAATTCGGCATGAAGGTGTTCTACGGCGATGCAACCCGGATGGATCTGCTGGAGTCCGCCGGGGCATCGAAAGCGGAAGTGTTGATTAACGCCATTGACGATCCGCAAACCAGCCTGGAGTTGACGGAGATGGTAAAAATCCATTTCCCGAACCTGCAAATTATTGCGCGGGCGCGCGATGTTGATCATTACATTCGCCTGCGCCAGGCGGGTGTGGATCAACCGGAACGTGAAACGTTTGAAGGCGCACTTAAAACCGGGCGTCTGGCGCTGGAAAGCCTCGGGCTTGGCCGTTATGAAGCGCGTGAACGCGCTGACCTGTTCCGCCGCTTTAATACGCAAATGGTGGAAGAAATGGCGAAAGGTGAGGACGACGCAATCTCCCGGGCGGCGGTCTATAAACGAACCAGCGCGATGTTGAGCGAAATCATCACCGAGGATCGCGAACATCTGTCGCTCATTCAGCGCCATGGCTGGCAGGGAACCGACGAAGGTAAGCATACTGGAGACGTTGCCGATGAACCGGAAGTTAAACCGTCAACCTGAGTAAAAAATGTGATGTACTGCAAACTTTACTGTTAATTGATTGTTTTTGAACTACTGTAATGCCGGGAGTCCACTGCGAAGTCGTGGACTCGCCAGCAGATCGGAAAATTTTCGTGCTCTTCTTCTGTTCGTTAGTCGACGAAAGATTGCTCTTTCCGTATAGTGGCGACAATTTTTTTTGCTTCCGGGAAATATTCAATGATCAGTCTGATTGCTGCGTTAGCGGTAGATCGCGTTATTGGCATGGAAAACGCCATGCCGTGGAATCTACCTGCTGATCTCGCCTGGTTTAAACGTAATACGTTAAATAAACCTGTCGTTATGGGGCGCCATACCTGGGAATCCATCGGTCGACCGTTGCCGGGACGTAAGAACATCGTCATCAGCAGCCAGCCGGGTACTGACGATCGCGTGCAGTGGGTTAAATCGGTTGATGAAGCGATTGCGGCCTGCGGTGATGCGCCAGAAATTATGGTGATTGGTGGGGGTCGTGTGTACGAGCAGTTCCTGCCAAAAGCGCAGAAACTGTATCTGACGCACATCGATGCGGAAGTGGAAGGGGATACGCATTTCCCGGACTACGAGCCGGATGACTGGGAATCGGTGTTCAGTGAGTTTCACGACGCTGACGGGCAGAACTCACACAGCTATTGTTTCGAAATTCTGGAACGCCGCTAAGTAAGTGATGAGTGCCGGATGGCGACGCTTAGCGTCTTATCCGGCCTACAAACCATCTCGTATACCTGATAAGCGCAGCGCCACCAGGCAAAACAGATCAGGCGTTAACGGCTTCGCCTTCATCCAGATCCATCTGTCGGTTTGACGGCTGAACAAAGTACTGCTTATCTTCCCAGCGCAGGCAGGTTAAATTTCCTCCCCAGCAGCATCCGGTATCCAGCGCATAGATCCCCTCCGGCGTCCCTTTTCCTTCCAGAGAAGCCCAGTGACCAAACGCGATGCTGTAAGCCTCGCTGACGGGCCCAGGAATGGCAAACCACGGTTTCAACGGTGCGGGGGCATCCTCCGGGGACTCTTTGCTGTACATATCCAGTTGCCCGTTCGGGAAGCAGTAACGCATCCGGGTAAAAGCATTGGTGATAAAGCGCAGGCGTGCCAGTCCGGTCAGTTCCGGCGTCCAGTTATTCGGCATGTCGCCATACATGGCATCGAGGAAGAAGGGGTAAGAGTCGCTCGACAGCACCGCTTCGACATCACGTGCGCACTCTTTGGCGGTCTGCAAATCCCACTGCGGCGTGATACCCGCATGCGCCATTACCAGCTTCTTCTCTTCATCTATCTGCAACAGCGGCTGACGGCGCAGCCAGTTGAGCAGTTCGTCCGCGTCCGGTGCTTCCAGCAGCGGGCTCAGACGGTCTTTCGGTTTGTTGCGACTGATACCCGCAAAAACCGCCAGCAGATGCAGATCGTGGTTGCCAAGCACCAGACGAACACAGTCGCCGAGTGATTTCACATAACGCAGCACGTCCAGTGAGCCGGGGCCACGGGCGACCAGATCGCCGGTTAACCACAAGGTATCGTTTTCGGGCGTAAAATTGACTTGTTGCAGCAATGCGATCAGCTCATCGTAGCAACCGTGAACGTCGCCAATAAGGTATGTTGCCATAGTTATTGTTTTAATGAATAAGAGTGGAAACGGCGAGTCGGAAAACCGGAATATCGATGGTAAAGGCGACGCCGTTCTCATCAATCATTTCGTAATGACCCTGCATGGTGCCCAGCGGCGTTTCAATAACGGCACCGCTGGTGTACTGGTACTCTTCGCCAGGTTCAATGTGCGGCTGAACGCCGACCACACCTTCTCCCTGGACTTCGGTTTCTCGGCCATGACCGTTGGTTATCAACCAATAGCGTCCCAGTAGCTGCACGGGCGCTCGCCCCAAATTGCGGATGGTTACGGTGTAGGCAAAAACGTAACGTTCATCATCAGGTGAGGATTGCGCCTCAATATAGACGCTCTGGACCTGAATACACACTCGGGGCGAATTGATCATGCTTAACTCTCCTTCGATGGCGCGTTTTCTGACAGATAG
Source organism: Citrobacter telavivensis (assembly GCA_009363175.1). Taxonomy (NCBI): domain Bacteria; kingdom Pseudomonadati; phylum Pseudomonadota; class Gammaproteobacteria; order Enterobacterales; family Enterobacteriaceae; genus Citrobacter; species Citrobacter telavivensis. The sequence goes on along the minus strand of CP045205.1, from coordinate 4,847,896 downwards.
TTCGCCATCTGGCAGTACTGCGCGACAGAGATATTTTCCGCTCGCATTGCCGGGTCAATACCCAGTTCCGTTAAGACCTCAACGCTGAACAAATTGCCGAGGCTATTACGAATCGTTTTACGGCGCTGGTTGAACGCTTCTGTGGTGATGCGGCTCAACAGGCGAATATCTTTTACCGGATAGGGCATCGTGGTGTGCGGTACCAGTCGCACCACGGCGGAATCCACTTTTGGCGGCGGTGTGAAAGCGGATGGCGGCACTTCAAGCACCGGGATCACGTTGCAATAATATTGCGCCATCACGCTTAAGCGACCATACGCCTTACGGTTTGGTCCTGCAACCAGACGATTCACCACTTCTTTCTGCAACATAAAGTGCATATCGGCTATGGCATCAGTATAGCTAAACAGGTGGAACATCAGCGGCGTAGAGATGTTATAGGGCAGGTTGCCGAACACGCGCAGCGGTTGTCCCATCTTTTCAGACAATTCGCCAAAATTCATGGTCATGGCGTCCTGCTGATAGATAGTCAGCTTGGGTCCCAGGAAAGGATGTGTTTGCAGACGAGCGGCCAGATCGCGGTCAAGTTCAATGACCGTCAGCGCATCCAGACGTTCGCCAACCGGCTCCGTCAGCGCAGCCAGACCGGGGCCGATTTCGACCATCGCCTGACCTTTTTGCGGGTTAATGGCGGAGACAATACTGTCGATCACAAACCGATCGTTGAGGAAGTTTTGCCCGAAGCGTTTACGGGCTAAGTGGCCCTGATGGACTCGATTATTCATTGGGTATTAACAATCATTTTGATGGCGAGATTAAGCGCCGTAATAAAACTGCCGACATCAGCTTCACCCCGACCCGCCAGTTCAAGCGCGGTGCCGTGATCAACCGAGGTACGAATAAAGGGCAGGCCCAACGTGATATTCACGCCGCGACCAAATCCCTGGTATTTTAGCACGGGGAGGCCCTGATCGTGGTACATTGCCAGCACAGCATCGGCATGTTGCAGATATTTAGCCTGAAACAGTGTGTCAGCGGGTAGCGGACCCATCAATTTCATCCCCTGGGCGCGTAGCGCGTCAAGCACCGGAATGATTGTGTCATTCTCCTCGCTGCCCATATGCCCCCCTTCACCGGCATGTGGGTTCAGACCACAGACCAGCACGCGCGGATCGTCCACACCAAATTTGGTGCGCAGATCGTGATGCAAAATGCCAATCACTTCATGCAGCAGCGCGGGGGTAATGGCGTCAGCGACGTCGCGCAGCGGCAGGTGGGTGGTCGCCAGCGCCACGCGTAACTCTTCGGTCGCCAGCATCATCACGACTTTTTTCGCTTGCGAACGCTCTTCAAAAAACTCGGTGTGACCGGTGAAAGGCACGCCCGCGTCGTTGATAACGCCTTTATGCACGGGACCCGTAATCAGCGCGGCAAATTCACCTTGCAAACAGCCGTCACAGGCGCGGGCCAACGTCTGCACCACATACTCGCCATTCTCCACGACTAACAGCCCAGGAACGACAGGCGCACGAAGTGCGACGGGTAACAGCATAAGCGTGCCGGCAGCCTGCGGTTTGGCAGGGTTTTGTGGGGAGTAGGGGTGTAGCGTGAGGGGAAGACCGAGCATTGCCGCCCGGTCGGCCAGTACCGTGGCATCGGCGCAAACCACCAGTTCAACGGGCCAGTCGCGCTGGGCAAGTTGAACGACAAGATCCGGACCAATCCCGGCGGGCTCGCCGGGAGTGATCACAACACGTTGAGCAACCGTCATTAATTGCTCAGGATTTTAACGTAAGCGCTGGCACGCTGTTCCTGCATCCAGGTTGCGGCTTCTTCCGAGAACTTCCTGTTCATCAGCATACGGTAAGCACGATCTTTCTGCGCGGCGTCGGTTTTATCAACGTTACGCGTATCCAGCAGTTCGATCAGGTGCCAACCGAAAGAGGAGTGCACCGGTGCGCTCATCTGGCCTTTGTTCATGCGGGTTAACGCATCGCGGAATGCCGGATCGAAAATGTCCGCAGCAGCCCAGCCCAGATCGCCGCCCTGGTTAGCCGAGCCCGGATCCTGAGAGAACTCTTTCGCTGCGGCAGCAAAGGTGGTTTTACCGCTCTTGATATCCGCTGCGATCTGCTCAAGCTTCAGACGCGCCTGCTGGTCGGTCATGATAGGCGACGGCTTCAGCAGAATATGACGAGCGTGAACTTCGGTCACGGAGATGCTCTGGCTCTGGCCGCGCATATCGTTCACTTTCAGGATATGGAAACCGACACCGGAACGAATCGGGCCAATAATATCGCCTTTCTTCGCGGTGCTCAGCGCCTGGGCAAAAATGCCCGGCAGTTCCTGAATACGACCCCAACCCATCTGGCCGCCTTTCAGCGCCTGCTGGTCAGCAGAATAGGTGATCGCCAGTTTGCCGAAGTCGCTGCCGTTACGGGCTTGCTCAACAATGGAACGCGCCTGGGATTCTGCGTCGTTCACCTGGTCAGACGTTGGGTTTTCCGGCAGCGGGATCAGGATGTGGCTCAGGTTCAGCTCCGTGCTGGCATCATTTTGATTGCCAACCTGTTGCGCCAGCGCATCGACTTCCTGCGGCAGGATCGTTACGCGGCGGCGCACTTCGTTGTTACGCACTTCAGAGATGAGCATCTCTTTACGGATCTGATTACGATAGGTTGAGTAGCTCAGACCATCATAAGCCAGACGGCTGCGCATCTGATCCAGCGTCATGTTGTTCTGTTTAGCGATATTGGCAATCGCCTGATCAAGCTGTTCGTCAGAGATTTTTACGCCCATCTTCTGACCCATCTGCAGGACAATCTGATCCATGATCAGACGTTCCAGGATCTGATGACGCAGCGTAGCGTCGTCCGGAAGTTGTTGACCTGCCTGGTTGGCGTTCAGTTTGACAGACTGCATCAGGCCATCAACGTCGCTTTCCAGTACGACACCGTTATTTACGACGGCTGCGACTTTATCGACTACCTGCGGGGCAGCGAAACTGGTATTCGCGATCATGGCGATACCGAGAAGCAGCGTTTTCCAGTTCTTCATACTTTTTCCATTTCAATTAACCGCACTGCGGATTACGTGGTAAATCAATCAGATCACAAAGAGTTTTGATATGGCAAAATGTTGGAACGCAACATCTCGCTCGTGCCGAGACCGTAGTTGGAGCTCAGGCCGCGAAGTTCGATGTTAAAGCCAATCACGTTGTCATATACCGCGTGTTCTTTATCGCTATCCCAACCGTTCAGCTTACGCTCGTAACCGACGCGAATTGCATAACAGCAGGAGTTGTACTGCACACCTAACATTTGGTCGGCAGGTTTATTCACATTCGTATCAAAATAATAAGCGCCGACAATGGACCAGCGATCAGCAATCGGCCAACTGGCAACGGTACCGATCTGGCTGATCCCGTTTTTGTACTGTTCTGCCGTGGAATATCGTGCTGGCAATGTCGCCTGAATATACTCCGGACTGGCGTAACGGTAGTTCAACTGGACCAGACGGTCTTCATCGCGACGGTATTCAAGACTGGAGCTGCTGGTGGCGACGCTGTCCAGACGAGTGTCGTACTGAATGCCGCCGCGCAGACCCCAGCGTTCCGAAATACGCCAGTAGGTGTCACCTGCCCATACTAATGAACCTGTCTGGTTATCGTTCTCCCATTGGATATTGTCATCGCCGGTGCGAGACTCCGTGAAATAGTAGATTTGACCAACAGAAACGTTAAAACGTTCAACGGCAGCGTCATCATAAACGCGAGATGTGACGCCGGTCGTGACCTGGTTAGCGGAAGCAATGCGGTCCAGACCGCCATAGCTGCGGTCACGGAACAGGCCAGTATAGTCAGATTGCAGCAGGGAAGAGTCGTAGTTGTAAATGCCGCTCTGGTCACGATACGGCACGTACAGGTACTGCGCACGCGGCTCCAGCGTCTGGGTGTAACCCGGCGCGAGCATATTCATATCCCGTTCAAAGACCATCTTACCGTCGACTTTAAACTGCGGCATCACGCGGTTGGCGGAATCATCAAGATCTGTCGCATAGTTGGCGTTATACCATTTCAGATTGGTCTGCTGATAGTGGGTCGCCAGCAGTTTCGCTTCGGTGTTGATGCTGCCCCACTGGTTTGACAGCGGCAGGTTGATGGTCGGCTCCAGGTGCAGACGCGTTGCTTCCGGCATGTTGTCATTGGTATTCACAAAATGCACGGCCTGACCGTAAATGCGGGTATCAAACGGACCCAGATCGTTCTGGTAGAAGTTGACGTCTAACTGCGGCTGCGCGGAATAGCTTTTGCTGTTTGCCGTATCGAACACCTGGAACTGCTTGGTAGAGACCGTCGCATCAAAGTTCTGCACCGCGTAGCCCACGCTGAATTTCTGCGTGGCGTAACCGTCGGTACTGGAACCGTACTTGTTATCGAAATCGTTAAAGTAGCTAGGGTCGCTCACCTTGGTGTAGTTGACGTTGAAGCGCCACACCTGGTCCATCACGCCTGAATGCTGCCAGTAAAACAACCAGCGGCGTGAATTGTCATCTTTCGGATGCTCATCGCTGTAGACGCGGTCGGAATTGAGATAGTCGAACTCCATCAGGCCAGCGCCCGCCTGACTCAGGTAACGGAATTCGTTCTCCCACATCACCCCGCCACGACGGTGCATATAGTGCGGCGTCAGGGTCGCATCCATGTTTGGCGCGATGTTCCAGTAATACGGCAGATAGAACTCAAAATAGTTCTTCGACGAATACTTGGCGTTGGGGATCAGGAAACCGGAGCGGCGTTTATCCCCCACCGGCAACTGCAAATACGGACTGTAAAAAACAGGAACCGGACCCAGCTTAAAGCGGGCGTTCCAGATTTCCGCGACCTGCTCTTCGCGGTCGTGAATCACTTCGCTACCGACGACGCTCCAGGTATCAGAACCCGGCAGACAGGAGGTGAAGGTCCCGTTCTCAAGAATGGTATAGCGGTTCTCGCCGCGCTGTTTCATCAGGTCGGCTTTACCACGCCCCTGACGGCCCACCATCTGGTAGTCACCTTCCCAGACGTTGGTATCTTTGGTGTTCAGGTTCGCCCAACCCTTCGGTCCTTTCAGGATAACCTGGTTGTCATCGTAATGGACGTTGCCGAGCGCATCGACGGTACGCACGGGCTCAGGCTGACCCTGAGCCTCTTTCTGATGAAGCTGTACCTCATCGGCCTGCAGTCGACTGTTACCCTGCATGATGTCCACATTACCGGTAAACACCGCGTCATCGGGATAATTCCCTTTCGCGTGATCGGCATTAATTGTGACGGGGAGTTCATTTGTCTCGCCCTGCACCAGAGGACGGTCATAGCTTGGCACGCCTAACATACACTGTGAGGCGAGACTGGCTGCCAGACCCTGTTGACTGTAAAGGGCTGTGGCAATCATGGTGGCCAGGAGGGTGGGAATACGTTTTTTCATACGTTGTATTTTATTGTTCCATCATCAGTAGCGTCGCGCGTGACAAACCGCCACAGCCTAACTTACTCATGTTCGTAGCGCTAGTGTTAATCCTGCCGCTATAGCGTCTGTGGTGTTAGTCACGGCTGTGAATGACAGGTATGATAATGCAAATTATAGGCGATGTCCCACAATTGACCGTAGCCGGAAGATCGTAAAAAGCCGCTTGTTTTGTGGGACCTGGCCTCACCGGGAGTGAGACAAATTGGGGAGTCTATGCAGTACTGGGGAAAAATAATTGGCGTGGCCATGGCTCTGCTCATGGGCGGCGGCTTTTGGGGCGTGGTTCTGGGGCTGTTGATCGGCCACATGTTCGATAAGGCCCGCAGCCGAAAAATGGCGTGGTTTGCCAACCAGCGTGAGCGTCAGGCGCTGTTTTTTGCCACCACCTTTGAGGTGATGGGGCACTTAACCAAATCGAAAGGGCGCGTCACTGAAGCAGATATTCATGTCGCTAATGTACTGATGGATCGGATGAATTTGCACGGTGAATCGCGATCGGCTGCGCAAAATGCGTTCCGCATCGGAAAATCAGATAATTACCCGCTACGCGAAAAAATGCGCCAGTTTCGTAGCGTCTGTTTTGGCCGTTTCGATCTGATTCGTATGTTTCTCGAAATTCAGATTCAGGCGGCGTTTGCCGACGGATCGCTGCATCCCAACGAGCGTGAAGTGCTGTATGTGATTGCCGAAGAGCTGGGCATTTCCCGTACTCAGTTCGATCAGTTCCTGCGTATGATGCAGGGTGGCGCGCAGTTTGGCGGCGGCTATCAGCAGCAGTCCGGCGGCGGTGGCTGGCAGCAGGCGCAGCGTGGCCCGACGCTGGAAGACGCCTGCAACGTACTGGGGGTTAAACCCACTGACGATGCGACCACCATCAAACGCGCTTACCGTAAGCAGATGAGCGAGCACCATCCGGATAAGCTGGTGGCGAAAGGTCTGCCGCCCGAAATGATGGAGATGGCGAAGCAAAAAGCGCAGGAAATTCAGAAGGCTTACGAGCTGATCAAAGAACAGAAAGGCTTTAAATAATGGTTTTGCCGGATGGCGACGCAACGCGTCTTATCCGGCCTACAAAGCCCAAACGTAGACCTGATAAGCGTAGCGCCATCAGGCATTATTGTTAAAAATCTGCCGGCGCTTTAAACGTCATGCTATTGCCGTACGCGGGGTGGGTGATGGTCAGCATCTCGGCATGCAGTTGCAGTCGGGGGGCCATCGCCAGCGCGTCGGGTGGCGCATAAAAGCGGTCACCGAGAATCGGATGACCTAGCGCCAGCATATGGACGCGCAGTTGATGCGAACGTCCGGTGATGGGCTTCAACACGACTCGCGCAGTGTTATCTGCCGCAAACTCCACCACTTCATATTCGGTCTGCGCCGCTTTACCGGTTTCATAACACACTTTCTGCTTCGGGCGATTCGGCCAGTCGCAGATCAGCGGTAAATCCACCAGCCCCTCTGCGGGCGCGGGATGTCCCCATACCCGCGCCACATACTGTTTTTTCGGCTCACGCTCGCGAAACTGACGCTTCAACTCCCGCTCTGCCGCTTTGGTGAGGGCTACTACAATCACGCCGCTGGTCGCCATATCCAGACGATGCACAGATTCTGCCTGCGGATAGTCGCGTTGAATACGCGTCATCACGCTGTCTTTATGTTCCTCAAGACGCCCCGGCACAGATAACAGGCCGCTCGGCTTGTTGACTACCATTATGTGCTCATCCTGATACAGGATCACCAGCCAGGGATCCTGTGGCGGATTGTAGTTTTCCATCCCCATTTTCGGCTCCGTTACTGATGCGTGACGACGATGAGACGCAGTGAATCCAGACGCCATCCCGCCTGATCGAGGCTTTCCAGCACCTGCTGACGGTTGCTTTCAATTGCCGCAAGTTCGTCATCACGTATGTTCGGGTTGACGGCGCGCAGCGCTTCCAGGCGCGACAGTTCGCCAGACAGTTTTTCATCCGCTTCATTACGCGCGGCGTCAATCAGGGCGCGGGCAGACTTCTCAACCTGCGCCTCACCCAGTTGCAGAATCGCATGTACATCCTGTTGCACCGCGTTGACCAGCTTGCTGCCGGTGTGGCGGTTAACGGCGCTCAGCTGACGGTTGAAGGTTTCAAACTCTACCTGCGCGGCGAGGTTATTGCCGTTTTTATCCAGCAGCATGCGTACCGGCGTTGGCGGCAGGAAGCGGTTAAGCTGAAGCTGTTTCGGCGCCTGCGCCTCAACGACATAGACCAGTTCCAGCAGCAGCGTTCCAACCGGCAAGGCTTTGTTCTTCAGCAACGAAATGGTGCTGCTGCCAGTATCGCCGGAGAGGATGAGGTCCAGACCGTTACGAATCAGCGGGTGTTCCCAGGTAATAAACTGGGCATCTTCACGCGACAGCGCCACGTCACGCTCAAAGGTAATGGTGCAGCCGTCTTCCGGCAGGCCCGGAAAATCCGGGACCAGCATGTGATCGGACGGGGTCAGCACAATCAGGTTTTCACCGCGATCGTCCTGATTAATCCCCACGATATCAAACAGGTTCATGGCAAAGGCGATAAGGTTAGTGTCATCATCCTGCTCTTCGATGCTTTCAGCCAGTTGTTGCGCCTTTTCGCCGCCGTTGGAATGGATCTCCAGCAGGCGGTCACGGCCCTGCTCCAGTTGTAACTTCAGCGCTTCATGCTGTTCGCGACAGGTTTTGAGCAGTTCATCAAAGCCGTCGGTCTCTTCGGGCGCCGCCAGATAGTTGATCAGGTTGCTGTAGACCATGTCATAGATGGCGCGACCGGTCGGGCAGGTGTGTTCGAACGCGTCCAGACCTTCGTGATACCAGCGAACCAGCACCGACTGGGCGGTTTTCTCTAAGTATGGGACATGGATTTGGATATCGTGCGCCTGGCCGATACGGTCGAGGCGGCCAATACGCTGCTCCAGCAGGTCCGGGTTAAACGGCAGGTCGAACATCACCAGGTTGCTGGCAAACTGGAAGTTACGTCCTTCTGAGCCAATTTCTGAGCACAACAGCACCTGCGCGCCGCTGTCCTCTTCGCCAAACCAGGCGGCGGCGCGGTCGCGTTCGATAATTGACATACCTTCGTGGAAGACGGCGGCGCGGATACCTTCACGTTCGCGCAGCACTTGTTCCAGTTGCAGGGCGGTTGTCGCCTTCGCGCAGATCACCAGCACTTTCTGCGAGCGATGGCTGGTCAGGTAGCCCATCAGCCACTCAACGCGCGGGTCGAAGTTCCACCAGGTGCCGGTATCGCCTTCAAATTCCTGATAAATTTGTTCCGGATAGAGCATATCGCGCGCTCTGTCCTCGGCGTTTTTGCGGGCCCCCATGATGCCGGACACTTTAATAGCAGTCTGATACTGCGTCGGCAGCGGCAGCTTAATGGTGTGCAGTTCGCGTTTCGGGAAGCCTTTCACACCGTTACGGGTGTTACGGAACAGCACGCGGCTGGTGCCGTGGCGGTCCATCAGCATGGAGACCAGTTCCTGACGCGCGTTCTGCGCACCGTCACGGTCGCTATTGGCGGTTTGCAGCAGCGGCTCTATATCCTGCTCGCCGATCAGTTCACCCAGCATGTTGAGCTCTTCATTGCTGAGTTTGTTACCAGCCAGCAGCATAGCGACGGCGTCGGCCACCGGACGATAGTTTTTCTGCTCTTCAACAAATTGTTCGAAATCGTGGAAGCGGTTGGGATCCAGCAGGCGCAGACGCGCAAAGTGGCTTTCCATACCCAGTTGTTCCGGGGTGGCGGTCAGCAAGAGTACGCCTGGCACACGTTCCGCCAGTTGTTCAATCGCCAGATACTCGCGGCTCGGTGCCTCTTCGCTCCAGACAAGGTGGTGGGCTTCATCGACAACCAGCAGATCCCACTCGGCATCACACAGATGTTCCAGCCGCTGTTTGTTGCGGCGGGCGAAATCCAGTGAACAGATAACCAGCTGTTCGGTTTCAAACGGGTTCAGCGCATCGTGCTGTGCTTCGGCGTAGCGTTCGTCGTCAAACAGGGCGAAACGCAGGTTAAAACGGCGCAGCATTTCGACCAGCCACTGATGTTGTAAAGTTTCCGGCACAATGACCAGCACGCGTTCTGCCGCGCCGGACAGCAGTTGTTGGTGCAGGATCATCCCGGCTTCAATGGTTTTCCCCAGACCCACTTCATCCGCCAACAGCACGCGCGGCGCATGACGACGCCCCACGTCGTGGGCGATGTTTAACTGGTGAGGGATCAGACTGGTGCGCTGTCCGCGCAGACCGCTCCACGGCATACGGTACTGTTCACTCTGAAATTTACGCGCGCGATAGCGCAGCGCAAACCGGTCCATGCGGTCAATCTGACCGGCAAACAGACGATCCTGTGGTTTACTGAACGCCAGTTTACTGTCGAGCAGAACTTCACGCAGCGTCACGCCGGTTTCTTCGGTATCAAGACGGGTACCAATGTAGGCAAGCAAACCGCTTTCTTCTTTTACTTCATCGATTTGCAGTTGCCAGCCTTCATGGCTGGTAATGGTATCGCCAGGGTTGAACATCACGCGGGTCACGGGGGAGTCGCTACGCGCATACAGACGGTTTTCACCAGTGGAGGGGAAAAGTAAAGTGACGGTGCGCGCATCCATTGCGACGACGGTTCCAAGTCCCAGTTCGCTTTCTGTATCGCTGATCCAGCGTTGACCAAGTGTAAAAGGCATATTTGTTCGGCTCTATTTCTTTAATTGCAGGCAATAATCACCCTCTGCCAGGGAGATGCTATGGCAGAACGGTAAATTGGGTCCAGGAATGGAAAGGGCGCTATGGTAATGGATGGCGATGGATTCGTCACGCGTCAAAATAACCCTAATTGGCCTGTCAGTAGTGTAGCAAAGTTATCATCAATGAAGGGAAGAATTCCTTCCGCGACGGGCTGAAGCTGACGCGTCAGATAGTGTTCGTAATCCAGCGGCGAGTGTTGATAATCCTTTGGCTCCGGGCCGTTCAGGGTCCAGACATACTGGATAGTGCCGCGGTTCTGGTACTGCGCCGGACGTCCCCGCTTCAGGTTTTCTTCGTCAGCCAGTCTGGCGGCGCGCACGTGCGGTGGGACGTTGCGCTGGTACTCGCTCAACGGTCGACGCAGGCGCTTGCGATAGACCAGGCGATCGTCCAGTTCACCTGCCATCAGTCGATCAATGGTGTCGCGAACGTAATCCTGATACGGTTCATTACGAAAAATACGCAGATACAACTCCTGCTGGAACTGTTGCGCCAGCGGCGTCCAGTCGGTGCGCACGGTTTCCAGACCTTTAAACACCATCCGCTGGCGCTCTCCTTCCTGAATCAGGCCCGCATAGCGTTTTTTGCTGCCGGTATCCGCCCCGCGGATGGTGGGCATCAGAAAGCGGCAGAAATGCGTTTCATATTCCAGTTCCAGCGCGCTGGTGAGATTTTTCTCTTGTAGCGACTGCGTCCACCAGGCGTTGACGTGTTCCACCAGCGCACGGCCAATTTTCGCCGCTTCCTCTTCCGTGTGGGCGCGTTTCAGCCAGACGAAGGTGGAGTCGGTATCACCATAAATCACGTCATACCCCTGGGCTTCAATGAGCGTTTTGGTCTGGCGCATGATCGCGTGACCGCGCATGGTGATCGACGAGGCCAGGCGGGGATCGAAGAAGCGGCAGGCCGTCGTGCCGAGCACACCGTAAAAGGCATTCATGATGATCTTCAGCGCCTGAGAAAGCGGTTTGTTGCCGTGCCGCTTGGCGTCGTCGCGACCGTGCCAGATATTCGTCACGATCTCCGGCAAGCAGTGTTTTTCCCGCGAGAACCAGGCGTCGAGGAACCCTTCGGTGCTGTGTTCGGGATCCGGGTGCGCCATCCCTTCCACCAGACCGACGGGGTCTATCAAAAAGGTGCGAATGATCGAGGGGTACAGGCTTTTGTAATCCAGCACCAGCACGGAATCATACAAACCGGGACGTGAATCCATCACGTAACCGCCGGGGCTGGCGTGAGGCGGAATTTCACCGAGGTTCGGCGCGACGTACCCGGCACGGTGCATACGCGGAAAATAGAGATGGCCGAAGGCGGCGACCGAACCACCGTGGCGATCGACAGGTAATCCGTTGACCGTGGAACGCTCTAACAGGAACGGTACGATCTCGGTTTTATGAAAGACTCGCGTTACCAGCTCACAATCTTTCAGGTTATACATGGCAAGCGCGGGTTTATCCTCGGCAAAACGCCTGTCGATTTCATCCATGCGATCCCACGGATTATCGATCGATTTGCCTTCCCCAAGCAGCTCCTGCGAAACGGTCTCCAGCGAAAATGACGAGAAATTCCAGAAGGCAGACTTCAGCGCCTCAATGCCGTCAATAATCAGCCGACCTTTGGCCTGGGCGAAAAAAACGCCATTTTTAAAACCGTGTTCACGCCATTCGAGTTCGCTGTTATCGCGGCCAAAACGCAGCGGGATACGGTAGCGCTCAGCATGTTTTTGCAACACGCGCAGGTCGAACTGCACCAGATTCCAGCCAATGATGAGGTCGGGATCGTGGCGGGCAATCCACTCGTTCAGCTTTTCCAGCAGTTGCGGGCGACTGTTGACGTACTCAAGCTGGAAGTCGAGCGTCGACGCCTCGCCATTTTCGGGGCCGAGCATATAGACAACGCGCTGTCCGCAGCCTTCCAGTCCAATGCAGTACAACTCGCCGTGGCGGGTGGTCTCAATATCCAGAGAAAGCCACTTGAGCGGCGGGCGATAATCGGGATGGGGTTTTAATCGCGCATTAATGATGGCACCGTTGCGTGTCTCACCTTCGACCCACACCGGCGAGGTGATAAAGCGTTCCATCAGATAGCGTTCCGGCGGGCGGACATCGCCTTCATAAACCGTCACGCCGTTCTCACGCAACAGCTTTTCCAGACGCATCAACTGGCGATGCGAGCGACAGTAAAGACCCGAAACCGGCTGACGATGAAAATCTTTAAGATTAAGCGGCGTCAGGCGGTAGCCATTTTCAGCACTCAATAACGACGTGACGCGGGCGGTATGTGCGGTGGGGATAAACGCAACGGATTCCTGTGGCGCAAGCGTGACCTGCAAAGGCCCGCTGTCTGTTGCCAGCCAGAAGGTGACTTCTGTTCCCTGCGACGTATCCCGCCAGTGCCGGGTTAAGATAAAACCTGACTGCGCCACGCTGTGTATCCATCAAAAAAACCAGGCATGATTATAGCCTGGTTTACTCAGGGATACTGTTATTTTGTACAGGCGTGTGCCGCAGGATGAGGTATCCACTGTAGTAAAAGGATTCACGAAGTAAAAAACGCGCTTGCGCCAGCCAGGTTTGGTAACGGGTTGATGAGGTGGGGGATGACCAACTCTCAATGCCATCATCTTCGGCGAGCGTTTTCAGGCGCCGCATATGCAGTGGATCGCTCACCAATAGCGCGGTATGCCACCGCTGGCGCAGCAGGATTTGCTTCGCATAGCGGATATTTTCGCGAGTGATCGTAGAGTGCTCTTCAATAAAAATCGCCCTGGCAGGAACGCCTTTTCCCAGTACATATTGTCGGGCAATCGCCGCATCGGAAGCGGATGCCCCGGCGCTGTAACCTCCGGTTAGCACCAGCGCGCGTACCAGACCCTGCTGATAAAGCCAAATGGCGTGATCCAGCCTGGCTTCAAAGACCGGTGACGGTCGCCCTCCATCGACGCCAGCGCCTGCAACAATTGCGCAGTCCGTCGGTCGCGTCTCATCTTCCAGACTGAACTGATAAATAGCGACCGCGTTCCAGGTAAACACGGCAGCGATAACGACGATGAGGAATGTGGCGACTCTGACGATGTGTTGAATATCCCAGCTCCAGTGAGGGGAGTGCTAAGCGCATTCGCGGAATAGATTCCCTTCGTCGTTCAAGCCGCATTTTTGTTGGCTTCTTCTGTTCACCCCAGTCACATCATATTATCTATGCTTCTGGGGATTCATGGAAAAGCCATCGCAATGCGACTCGAAATCCATTGGGTATGGAGCCTGATAATAAGGGAAAGCGCAACGGTCTGACGAGCGCTTATTGCATGTTACTGCCCGTAATAGGCTTTAGCCCCGTGTTTGCGCAGATAATGCTTGTCCAGCAGCGTTTGCTGCATATCCGGTAACTGTGGCGCGAGCTGGCGGCAGAAAATGCCCATATAGGCGACCTCTTCTAAGACGATGGCGTTATGCACGGCGTCTTCGGCATTTTTCCCCCACGCGAAGGGGCCGTGTGAATGCACCAGCACCCCTGGCATCTGCGCGGCGTCGATGCCCTGTTTTGCAAAGGTTTCGACAATTACGTTGCCGGTTTCCCACTCATACTCGCCGTTGATTTCGCTGTCGGTCATTTTGCGGGTGCAGGGAATCGCGCCATAGAAATAGTCGGCGTGCGTGGTCCCCGTTGCCGGAATGGGCTGTCCGGCCTGCGCCCAGATGGTCGCGTGGCGCGAATGGGTATGCACAATACCGCCAATAGTGGGAAAAGCCTGGTACAGCAGACGGTGCGTCGGCGTATCGGACGACGGCTTTTTCTTACCTTCAACCACTTCCCCTGTCGCGATGCTGACAACCACCATATCTTCTGCGGTCATTACGCTGTAATCGACGCCGGAAGGTTTGATCACAAAGACGCCGCGCTCGCGATCGACCGCGCTGACGTTCCCCCAGGTGAGGGTGACCAGGTTGTGCGTTGGCAGCGCCAGATTCGCTTCCAGCACCTGACGTTTGAGATTTTCTAGCATGTTTTTCTCCCTGCCTGATGACGGCGTAAACGCCTTTTCAGGCCTACGCAGAGAGGTAGACCTGATAAGCAAAGCGCCATCAGGCAACCATTCGCTTAACGTTTAAAGCCGTAATACACTTCGTTCCAGCGCAGCGCGTCCTTGAAGGCGGGCAGGCGCGTATCGTTATCAATCACGGTGATTTCGATATCGTGCATTTCGGCGAACTGACGCATGTCGTTCAGATCCAGCGCATGACTGAAGACGGTATGGTGCGCACCGCCGGCCAGGATCCATGCTTCAGACGCGGTCGGTAGATCCGGCTGCGCTTTCCACAGTGCGTTCGCGACGGGCAGTTTTGGCAGCGCGTGCGGGGTCTTCACGGTGTCGATGCCGTTGACCAGCAGACGGTAGCGATCGCCGAGGTCGATCAGGCTGGCAACGATCGCCGGACCGGTTTGGGTGTTGAAGATCAGGCGAGCAGGGGCGTCTTTACCGCCAATGCCGAGATGCTGGACGTCGAGGATCGGTTTGTCTTCCACGGCGATGGTCGGGCAGACTTCCAGCATATGGGAGCCGAGTACCAGATCGTTGCCTTTTTCGAAGTGATAGGTGTAATCCTCCATAAAAGAGGTGCCGCCCTGCAGACCGGTTGACATCACTTTCATGATGCGAAGCAGAGCGGCAGTTTTCCAGTCGCCTTCGCCGGCAAAGCCATAGCCTTGCTGCATCAGACGCTGTACGGCCAGACCCGGAAGCTGTTTCAGACCGTGTAAATCTTCAAAGGTGGTGGTGAACGCGTGGAAGCCACCCTGTTCCAGAAAGCGCTTCATACCCAACTCGATCCGCGCTGCTTCCAGCACGTTCTGGCGTTTTTCGCCGTGAACCTGAGTGGCGGCGGTCAGGGTATAGCTGCTTTCGTATTCATCAATCAGGGCGTTGATGTCACCATCGCTGATGGAATTGACCACCTGCACCAGATCGCCGACCGCCCAGGTGTTAACCGAGAAGCCGAACTTGATCTGCGCGGCGACTTTATCGCCATCGGTGACCGCCACTTCACGCATGTTATCGCCAAAGCGGCACACTTTCAGATGACGGGTATCCTGTTTCGATACCGCATGGCGCATCCAGGAACCGATGCGCTGCTGCGCCTGTGGGTCCTGCCAGTGACCGGTTACGACCGCGTGCTGTTGACGCATACGCGCGCCGATGAAGCCAAACTCACGACCGCCGTGCGCGGTCTGGTTCAGGTTCATAAAGTCCATATCGATACTGTCCCACGGCAGGGCGGCATTGAACTGGGTGTGGAATTGCAGCAGAGGTTTGTTGAGCGTCGTCAGGCCGTTGATCCACATTTTGGCCGGAGAGAAGGTATGCAACCAGACCACCAGACCCGCACAGCGTTCGTCATAGTTTGCGTCACGGCAAATGGCGGTGATCTCATCCGGTGTGGTCCCCAGCGGTTTTAACACCAGCTTGCAGGGCAGTTTGGCTTCGGTATTCAGCGCCTTGACGACGTGCTCAGCGTGCTGAGTCACCTGACGCAGCGTCTCAGGGCCGTACAAGTGCTGGCTGCCAATTACAAACCACACTTCATAGTTATCAAAAATAGTCATTGTCGTGTCCTTAGTGAGTCAGGGTTGCCTGGTCAGCCGGCGCAGTATTTACCGGGGTGGCAGTCGGAAGATAATGTTGTTCAGCGCTTACCGCCCACTGCTGGTAGCGACGATAGAGCTGTTCGAAACGTTGCGCCTGTTCGGGGCGAGGTTGCAGTGTGTTTTCCACTGCGCTGGCCATTTTCCGCTGGGCCGCAGGAATATCGGCATACACGTTGGCCGCCACGGCGGCGAAGATGGCTGCACCGAGTGCACAGCACTGATCGGAGGCGACGATTTGTAGCGGACGGTTCAGCACATCGCAGCAGGCCTGCATAATGACTTTGTTTTTCCGGGCGATGCCGCCCAGCGCCATCACGTTGTTGACCGCAATGCCTTGTTCGGTAAAGCATTCCATAATGGCCCGCGCGCCAAAGGCGGTCGCCGCGATCAGCCCGCCAAACATCGCCGGGGCGTCTGTGGCCAGATTCAGATCGGTCATCACCCCTTTCAGACGCTGGTTTGCGTTCGGCGTACGGCGACCGTTAAACCAGTCAAGCACCACCGGCAGGTGATCCAGCGACGGGTTCTTCGCCCAGGCTTCGGTTAATGCCGGCAGCAGTTGCTTCTGACTGGCGTTAATCTGCGCTTTCAGTTCCGGGTGCTGCGCGGCGAGTTGCTCCAGCGGCCAGCCGAGAATGCGGCCAAACCATGCATAGATATCGCCAAAGGCAGATTGCCCCGCCTCCAGACCGATGAAACCGGGCACCACGCTGCCGTCGACTTGCCCGCAAATGCCTTTCACGGCGCGCTCGCCGACGCTTTGTTTATCCGCAATCAGGATGTCGCAGGTTGAGGTACCAATCACTTTCACCAGCGCGTTGGGCTGCGCACCCGCGCCGACGGCACCCATGTGGCAGTCGAACGCGCCACCGGAGATGACGACATTTTCCGGCAGACCGAGGCGCTGCGCCCACTCGGCGCACAATGTCCCAACCGGCAGATCGGCGGTGAACGTGTCTGTGAACAGGGGATACTGCAAATGCTGGTTAATCAGTGGGTCGAGTTCGTCGAAGAAGCCGGCGGGCGGCAGACCGCCCCAGCTTTCATGCCACAGTGATTTATGCCCGGCGCTACAGCGACCCCGGCGGAGATCCTGTGGACGCGTGGTGCCAGAAAGCAGGGCAGGCACCCAGTCGCACAGTTCAATCCAGGAGACGGCGGCCTCGGCGATCGCGCTGTCTTCGCGGGTAACATGAAGGATCTTTGCCCAAAACCATTCGCTGGAGTAAATGCCGCCGATGTAGCGGGAGTAATCGACCTTGCCCGGCGTATGGCACAGACGGGTAATCGCTTCGGCTTCTTCCACCGATGTGTGATCTTTCCACAGGACGAACATCGCATTCGGGTTTTCCGCGAACTCTTCCCGGAGCGCCAGCACGTTGCCATCGGCGTCAATCGGCGCTGGCGTTGAGCCCGTACTGTCGACGCCAATCCCAACGACCTCCGCGCGCTGCGCCGCGCTCAGTTCAGCCAGTACGCTTTTCAGCGCTGCTTCCATCGACTCCATGTAGTCGCGCGGATGATGGCGGAACCGGTTGTTCGGCGCGTCACAGTAACGCCCTTCCTGCCAGCGCGGGTACCACTCAACGCTGGTGGCGATCTCTTCGCCGGTGGCGCATTCCACTGCCAGCGCGCGCACAGAATCACTGCCAAAATCGAGGCCAATTGCAATTGCCATCCTCTTACTCCATCCAGAAATACGGGTATGGAGAAACAGTAGTGAGTGGGGATAAAAACCGTCAGGTAGGATCCGCTAATCTTATGGATTAAAATGCTATGGCATCGCAAAGTGTGACGCCGTGCAAATAATCAATGTGGACATTTCTGCTCTAGTTATAGACACTTTTGTTACCCGTTTTTGTCGCAGTCACCGAGCAGAGTTGTTACATAATGCTTTTCACACGCGGGATTGATGGTCTGCCAATGACATTGCGGTGGCGAGGCAGGGCGCAAACAATGCCGCCTTGCGTAATATGGACAATTTGTTTCCTCACTGAACCTCGGGAGTCGTGAAATTATGGCTGAACCGCAAAATGACCCTCTCCTGCCGGGGTACTCGTTTAACGCGCATCTGGTTGCTGGTTTAACGCCGATAGATGCCAACGGATATCTGGATTTTTTTATCGACAGGCCGTTGGGGATGAAAGGCTATATCCTTAACCTCACGATTCGGGGGGAAGGGGTGATTAAAAATCACGGCAGAGAGTTTGTCTGCCGACCAGGCGATATTTTGCTGTTTCCGCCGGGCGAAATTCATCACTACGGGCGCCACCCGGATGCCAGCGAGTGGTATCACCAGTGGGTTTACTTTCGTCCTCGCGCTTACTGGCAGGAGTGGTTGACCTGGCCGTCCATCTTTGCGCAGACCGGTTTTTTTCGCCCGGACGAGGTGCACCAGCCGCACTTTAATGAACTGTTCGGCCAGATTATCAGCGCCGGACAGGGGGAAGGTCGCTACTGCGAGCTGCTGGCGATCAACCTGCTGGAGCAGCTACTGCTGCGGCGTATGGAAGCGATCAATGCGTCGCTGCACCCGCCGATGGATAACCGCGTGCGCGATGCCTGTCAGTACATCAGCGATCATCTGGCGGACAGCCATTTTGATATTGCCAGCGTTGCTCAGCACGTCTGCCTGTCGCCGTCGCGCCTGTCGCACCTGTTCCGTCAACAGTTGGGCATTAGCGTGCTGAGCTGGCGTGAGGATCAGCGCATTAGCCAGGCGAAACTGCTGCTCAGTACGACACGTATGCCGATTGCCACCGTCGGACGCAATGTCGGGTTCGACGATCAGCTCTATTTCTCCCGCGTCTTTAAAAAATGTACCGGTGCCAGCCCAAGCGAGTTCCGCGCGGGTTGTGAAGAAAAAGTGAATGATGTGCCCGTAAAGATGTCATAACCTGTAACGATTCAGACAATTGATGGCTTGACGAAGCAGGGATGGGTTAGCAGAATCCCTGCTTCGTAAATCTGACGGACGCATTATGCAAGCATTGCTGGAACATTTCATTCTCCAGTCCGCCATGTACTCTTTGATTGCTGTGGCGCTGGTGGCTTTCCTGGAATCGCTGGCGCTGGTGGGGTTGATTTTACCGGGAACGGTAATGATGGCCGGGCTGGGTGCCCTGATCGGCAGCGGGGAGCTTAACTTCTGGCATGCCTGGCTGGCGGGAATTATCGGCTGTCTGCTTGGCGACTGGATCTCGTTCTGGCTGGGCTGGCGCTTCAAAAAACCGCTGCATCGCTGGTCGTTCATGAAAAAGAACAAGGCGCTGTTGGATAAAACCGAGCACGCGCTGCATCAGCACAGTATGTTCACGATTCTTGTGGGGCGTTTTGTCGGACCGACGCGCCCGCTGGTGCCGATGGTCGCCGGGATGCTGGATCTGCCGGTGGCGAAATTCATCACGCCAAATATTATTGGTTGCGTACTCTGGCCGCCGTTTTACTTTCTGCCGGGGATTCTGGCCGGTGCGGCAATTGATATTCCGGCGGGAATGCAAAGCGGCGAGTTTAAGTGGCTGCTGCTGGCGACAGCCGTTCTGCTATGGCTTGGCGGCTGGCTGTGCTGGCGCCTGTGGCGCAGCGGAAAAGCCGCGACGGACCGTTTAACCCACTACCTGCCAAAAGGACGTCTGCTCTGGCTGGCGCCAATGGTGCTGGGGATGGGGATTGTCGCGCTGGTGACGTTGATCCGCCACCCGCTGATGCCGGTGTATATCGATATTCTGCAAAAAGTGGTGGGACACTGATATTCCTGGCGGATGGCGTGTATCTCATAGGTGATATTCCTGGCGGATGGCGTGTATCTCGTAGGCCGGATAAGCGTCAGCGCCATCCGGCAACACCTTTCAGCAACACCTTTCAGTTAGCCTTAATCCCCAACAGCGCTGAGGCGCTGGCTCTACCGCTCAGCAATTCATTGGTTTTGCCCTGCCACGCGATGCGACCGTCGGCCACGACGACTGAGCGCGGGGCGATGCGCGCCGCATCTTCGACGCTGTGTGAAACCATCAGTAGCGTCAGTTGGCGGGCGTGGCAGATATCGCTCACCAGGGTCAGCATCTCCTGGCGCAGGGCGGGGTCAAGGGCTGAAAACGGTTCGTCCAGCAGCAGAACCGGCTGTTCACGCACCAGACAACGTGCCAGCGCCACACGCTGGCGCTGGCCGCCGGAAAGCTCGCCGGGCAGGCGAGCCATCAACGTCTCGATCCCCATTTGTTGCGCGATATGCCGGCGCTTCTCTTTCTGTTCAGCGCTTAATTTCAGTCCGGGATCCAGCCCCAGCCCGATGTTTTGCTCAACGTTTAAATGGCTGAACAGATTATTTTCCTGAAACAGCATCGAAACCGGGCGGCGTGACGGCGGCGTGGTGGTGTGGTCTTCCCCTTCGATCAGCAGGGTGCCGCGGGCAGGCGTGAGAAAACCAGCGATCAGACTCAGCAATGTACTTTTCCCAGCGCCACTCGGCCCCAGAATTGCCACCTGTTCACCGCGTGCCACGGACAGCGTAAAGCGCATGGGCAGGTGGTGATAAAGCCAGGTGATATCAGTCAGTTTTAACATTTCGCCCCGGTAACGTCTCAATAACGGTAAATAAAATAAAGCACAGGATCAGCAGTAAGAGCGCAGTGACGGCGCCGTCCTGACTGCGATAAGAGCCAATTTGCTGATACAGATAAAACGGTAGGGTGCGGAAGTCATCGTTGCCGAACAGCGCCACCACGCCAAAATCACCGATAGACAGTACGCAGGCAAAGGCCAGCGCCTGCGCCAGCGGGCGTTTCAATGCCCGCAGTTCTACGATTTTTAGCCGCCGCCAGCCTTCAACCCCCAGCGACTGACACAGCATCGTGTAGCGGGCGGTAATATCGCGCATCGGGTTTTCCAGCACTTTCAGGGCGTAGGGAATGGCCATCAGCGCATTGGTGAAAATCACGATACCGTCTGCGGACTCCGGCAGGCCGATGCTGTTGTTGAGCAACAGGAAGAAACCGGTGGCCAGCACAATGCCCGGCATCGCGAGAATAAGCATACCGCTTAGCTCCAGCGCTTGTCCTGCCAGTAGTTGCTGACGGGCGCGCAGTTCGCGACTGCTCCACAGCAGCATCATTGTCAGGATCACGCACAGCAGACCCGCAGCCAGCGCAATGCGCAGCGAGGTCCACACCGCCTGCCACAAAATGGGCTGCGCAAGCACGTCCAACAGATGGCGATTCACCCCGTCGACCATCACGGCCAGCAGGGGGGGGAGCAACAGCAGAAGCGCGATACCGATCAGCAAGGCATCGGTTAAACGGCTGTACAGCCGATCGTCCGGATCGCACCAACCCTGAACCAGCGTGGTGCCTGGCGCGATAGCTTTACTCAATCGTTGACTGAGGAGCATCAGCCCCAGACAGCACACCATCTGGATCAGCGCCAGCATGGCGGCGCGGGCGGGATCGTAGTCGAAATTCAGCGCCTGATAAATCGCCAGTTCGATGGTCGTCGCCTGCGGCCCGCCGCCCAGCGACAGGACGGTAGCGAAGCTGGCAAAACAGAGCATAAAAATCAACGCGGCGACCGGTGGTATCTGGCGGCGTAGCCACGGCCACTCAACAAAACGGAAGAACTGCCAGCCGCGAATACCCAATTGTGCGGCCAACTGACGCTGTTCACCGGGGATATTTTCCAGCGACTGCAACAGCAGGCGGCTTGCCATCGGCATATTAAAAAAGACGTGGGCCAGCAGAATGCCCTGCAATCCGTAAGGCGAGAAGGTCCACTCCATCCCGAGCATGTGCCAGAGCGTGGCTAACCACCCCTGGCGTCCATAGACGCTGAGAATACCAAATACTGCGACCAGCACCGGGAGGATTAGCGTCATGGCGCACAGGCGCAGCAGGGCCAGACGCCCCGGAAAGCGGCGTCGGTACAGCGCACGAGCAAGGAAGATGGCCGGAACGACAGAAAGCACCGCCGACAGGAAAGCCTGCCAGAAGGAAAAGCGCACCACGTGCCACAGGTAGCTGTCCTGCCAGAGCGAGGACCATGCCGCCTGCGGCGCGTTGAACCACAGGGCCAGAAAGGCCGCCAGCGCTACCGCCACCATCAGCATGGCGGCGGAAAGGCCGGGAGCCAGCCAGCCAGCAATTAACGGCTGACGGCGCGTTGCCATTCGCTAATCCATGCCTGACGTTGTGCCGCCACTTCTGCGGGCGTGAACTCCAGCGTGGTCGCGGGTTTAGTCAGTTGTTCGAACCCGGCGGGCAGGGGGACATTCACCACCGGATACATCCAGTTGCCGGTCGGGATTGCAGTCTGAAACGCGGGCGAGACCATGAATTTGAGAAACTTTTCCGCCAGTTCAGGTTGCTTACTGGCCGCGGTACGCGCGGCAACTTCCACCTGCAGGTAATGGCCCTCGCTAAAGTTGGCCGCCGCGTAGTTCTCTTTTTTCTCTTCGATGATGTGATACGCCGGAGAGGTGGTATAGCTCAGCACCAGATCGCTTTCCCCTTTCAGGAACAGGCCATAGGCTTCGCTCCAGCCTTTGGTGACGGTGACAGTTTTTGCCGCCAGTTTCTGCCATGCCTGCGGTGTTTTATCGCCATACACTTTCTGCATCCACAGCATCAGCCCAAGTCCTGGCGTACTGGTGCGCGGATCCTGATAAATCACTCGCCATTTCTGATCGCTCTCGACCAGTTCCTTCAGGTTCTTCGGTGGGTTTTTGAGTTTGTTTTTGTCATACACGAAAGCGAAGTAGCCGTAATCAAACGGAACGAAGGTGTCATTCTTCCAGCCGCCAGGGACATTGACCGCCTCGCTGGCGACACCGCTTTTCGCGAACAACTGGGTTTGCGTCGCCGCTTCCAGCAGGTTGTTATCCAGCCCAAGCACCACGTCGGCTTTGCTGTTTTTCCCTTCCATCCGCAGACGGTTGAGGAGTGAAACGCCATCTTCCAGCGCCACCAGTTTCAGCTCACAGTTGCAGTCGGCTTCAAAGGCTTTTTTCACCGCCGGGCCAGGGCCCCAGTCAGCGGCGAACGAGTCGTAGGTATAGACGGTCAGGACCGGTTTTGCGAAGGCAGGCGCTGCGCACAGCACCAGTAAAGGAAGACATTTTTTTAACACTTTGCACCTCAATAGAAGAGTGGCAAAGGATTTTGAGCGGTAGCCTCAAATCCCTTCGCCGGCGTTATCCGGATCAGGTTCGACGGGTATTTTCTCAGCCCACGCCTCTGGCGCAGCACCCCGTTGAGAACGCCACATTGTAATGATTACGTGAAGAGATCAAAAGGACTAAGGATCTGGCGGGGCAAACCACGCGGATTTAAAGTCGAACCAGCCGAGGGTGTTCATGCGCAAGCCACGCATACTGCGCTGCCCCTGAATAATCAGCCAGTGGTGAATAAGCGGGACAATCGCTTTGCTGGCGAGTAGTTGCTGGCACCACGCGGCCAGATTCATCTCGCCGGTGCGCCATCGTGCGGCGTCGGCTTCCCAGTCCAGCGGAATGCAGTGCTGCAACAGCGGGACTTCGCACAGATGCGCGAACAAGGAGAAGTCGAGCGGCAGGGTGAAGTTGGCGCTGTTAAGCCAGATGTCGCTCTCAATTTCCCCTGCATGCCACTGATCGTAGTCGATCTCCTGAATTTCCAGCGTCACCTGATGTTCAGCCAGCAGCTGACTCATGATCTGCGCAATCACTTGGTGTTCGATGTGTTCGTGATAATAGGTCAGCGTGAGCGTTTCCAGCCCGGCGGGTTTCTCGCCGTGGCCCGGTCGAGCGTGATGCCAGCGGGGCAGCAAACCGTAGGCCGGGAACCAGTGGCGCTGATACTGTTCATCGGCATAGTAAAGCAGGTTGCTCGGTGACAGTACGCGACTGACCCACTCTCTGACCTCCTGATTGGCGCCGCGATGGGTACGGGCGTCGAACAGCAGGTAATAGCACCCTTCTTCCAGGCGGCTTTCGATGGCCTTCTCATCTTCTGTGGGACCTTTCAACGTCAGACCGCCGTTCGGCTCGTCACCAATATCCGGCAGTACCCAGACGTTCACTTCATCAATCAGTGCCCGAAAACCGAAGAAATCGTCAAAGGCGTGGATTTTCAGCTGATTACGTGTATTTCGTATCACGGCGTAAGGGCCGGTGCCAATCGGATGGCTGGAGAAATTGCTCAGGGTTTCCCATTCGCGTGGCAGGATCATCGCCGGGACCTGGCCCAGCAACCACGGCAGCCAGCGATCGGGCTGAGACAGGTGAATGTCCAGCGTCCAGGATGTTGGCGAGACGATCTCGCTGATATGGGAATAGAGCGGTAAGACGTTAATGCGCGTCAGGGACGACACCACATCGTCCATTTCCAGTTCACGACCGTGATGAAAATGGATCCCCGGACGCAGAAAAAAGCGCCAGTGCAGGGGAGAAATTTGTTGCCAGTGATGGGCGATATCCGCTTCCAGTTCCCCATTTTCCTCATTTACGCGGGTCAGGGCGCTGAAGATTTGGCGGGCAATATGGGTTTCTGAGCGTCGCAGCGCGCTGCCCGGCAGTAGATTTTGCATCGGGCGGTAGTAAAGAACACGAAGAATATGACGACCCTGACGGAAACTGCGGCCCAGATGGGAGACCAGCATCTGCCGTACGGCCGTTTTGTCACCCACCAGTTGCACCAGTTGATCGATGCGATCCTGCTCCAGTAGATCTTCCGCGCGCTGCTGCTGGAGCGCCAGTCCGGTATACAGGAAAGTTAAGCGTGAACGTTTTCCGCGTCCAACCTCTGCTTCCCACGTTAGC
Source organism: Citrobacter telavivensis (assembly GCA_009363175.1). Taxonomy (NCBI): domain Bacteria; kingdom Pseudomonadati; phylum Pseudomonadota; class Gammaproteobacteria; order Enterobacterales; family Enterobacteriaceae; genus Citrobacter; species Citrobacter telavivensis. The sequence goes on along the minus strand of CP045205.1, from coordinate 4,823,202 downwards.
CAACCGCGTTCCTGCATAGTATTGAGCAGCGTACGCATATGGCGACGGGAGCAGCTCAGGAGATCCGCCAGTTCGTTAAGCGTGGTGTCCTGCGTTTTGCCGTCGCAGCATTGCCACAAGCGGATGAACTGTTGTTGCAGACGGCCAGAAGACATAAAAGGGGAACTCCTGCGGAAAACTCAGCAATTTTATTATCCCTATATTAGGCCAATAATACATTCCGATGAAGCACTATGAAGGGGTCATCTATGCGCCAGTTTTATCAGAAGTACTTTGCCGCGACAGAAGGGTTGTCTTGGTTGGCTTGCCTGAGCGCGCCGCAGCGCTTAAAGATGCTGGAAGAACTGATGCAGTGGGAGGTGACAGCCTGACCCTGGAGTAGCAGACATCATGTGTGACTGAGTATTGGTGTTAATCACCGCGCCAGCAGGTATTATCTGCTGGCTTTTTTCGTTTTGACTTCGTTTATATACGAAATCATTCAGGCCAGACGGCAAGTGAGTGAATCCCCAGAAGTATGTGACTGGGGGTGAGCGCGCGTAATTAACGCAGAGGCAGCCTGAAGGATGACGTGTGTATTAAGGGATAAATATGCTCTGGTTGATCACGATGGGACGACGTCTCAACGGTGTGTACGCGGCGTTTATGCTGGTCGCATTTATGATGGGCGTGGCAGGGGCGCTACAGGCCCCGACGCTGAGCCTGTTTCTCAGTCGCGAGGTCGGGGCGCAGCCGTTCTGGGTGGGACTGTTCTATACCGTTAACGCCATCGCCGGGATTGGCGTGAGTCTTGCGCTGGCAAAACGCTCCGACAGCCAGGGAGACCGCCGCAAGCTGATTCTGTTCTGTTGTCTGATGGCAGTCGGTAATGCGCTGTTGTTTGCCTTTAATCGTCACTATCTGACGTTGATTACCTGCGGCGTACTGCTGGCGTCGCTGGCAAATACCGCGATGCCGCAACTGTTCGCCCTGGCACGGGAATATGCCGACAGCTCGGCGCGTGAAGTGGTGATGTTCAGTTCGGTGATGCGTGCACAGCTTTCACTGGCGTGGGTGATTGGCCCGCCGCTGGCATTCATGTTGGCGCTGAATTATGGCTTCATGATGATGTTTTCGATTGCCGCCACGATTTTTGCGCTCAGTTTCATCCTGATTGCCTTTATGCTGCCATCCGTCGCCCGCGTTGAACAACCTGCGGATGTGCCGGTCAGCCAGGCCGGTGGCTGGCAGGATAAAAACGTCCGCATGCTGTTTATTGCCTCCACGCTGATGTGGACCTGCAACACCATGTACATCATCGATATGCCGCTATGGATTAGCGCAGAGCTTGGACTGCCGGATAAGCTTGCCGGGATCCTGATGGGGACCGCTGCAGGGCTGGAAATCCCGGCGATGATCCTTGCTGGCTTTTACGTCAAACGCTTCGGCAAGCGACGGATGATGGTTACCGCCGTGGCGGCGGGCGTGCTGTTTTATCTCGGGCTGATTTTCTTCCATAGCCATCGGGCGCTGCTTATCCTGCAGCTGTTCAATGCCGTGTTTATCGGCATTATTGCCGGTATTGGAATGCTCTGGTTTCAGGATCTGATGCCGGGCAGGGCCGGATCGGCGACAACGTTATTTACCAACAGCATTTCGACTGGCGTCATTCTGGCAGGGGTTATCCAGGGGGCTGTCGCGCAGAGCTACGGTCACTTCGCGGTGTACTGGGTGATTGCGGCGATTTCGCTGGTGACGCTGGTGATGACCGGGCGGGTGAAAGACGTTTGATTTATGGATTGCCGGATGGCGGCTAACGCCTTATCCGACCTACAGAAATTCGTAGGCCGGATAAGCGCAGCGCATCCGGCATGGCGGGCTTAGCGCATAAACGCGGGCTGTTTCTCTTCGTAGGTGGCGATCGCATCTTCGTGCTGCAGCGTCAACCCGATGCTGTCCAGACCGTTCAACATGCAGTGGCGGCGGAAGTCGTCGATCTTAAAGCTGTAAGACTTATCGCCTGCTTTCACTACCTGCGCGACCAGGTCCACTTCAAATGTAATCCCCGGATTGGCTTTGACCAGGTTGAACAGCTCATCCACCTCATCGTCGCTCAGCTTCACAGGCAACAGCTGATTGTTAAAGCTGTTGCCATAGAAGATGTCCGCGAAGCTCGGCGCAATCACTACTTTGAAGCCATAGTCCGTCAGCGCCCACGGCGCGTGCTCACGGGAAGAGCCGCAGCCGAAGTTCTCACGCGCCAACAGAATCGAGGCCCCTTGATACTCCGGGAAATTCAGGACGAACTCCGGATTCGGCTGTTGGCCGTTCTCATCCAGAAAACGCCAGTCATTGAACAGGTGCGCGCCAAAACCGGTGCGGGTAACCTTCTGCAAGAACTGCTTAGGAATGATGGCGTCGGTATCGACGTTGGCGGCATCCAGTGGGACAACCAGGCCTTGATGTTGGGTAAATTTCTCTGCCATGGGAGTCTCCTTATTTGATGCTGCGAATATCGGCAAAATGACCGGTAACGGCAGCGGCAGCGGCCATCGCCGGGCTGACCAGATGGGTACGCCCACCACGACCCTGACGACCTTCAAAGTTACGGTTGCTGGTCGACGCGCAGCGCTCACCTGGATTCAGGCGGTCATTGTTCATTGCCAGACACATGGAGCAACCCGGCAGACGCCACTCGAAACCGGCTTCGATAAAGATCTTATCCAGCCCTTCTGCTTCTGCCTGCGCCTTCACCGGACCGGAGCCTGGAACCACCAGAGCCTGGACGCCCGGCGCGACTTTACGGCCTCTGGCGACTTCCGCGGCGGCGCGCAAATCTTCAATACGCGAGTTGGTGCACGAGCCGATGAACACTTTATCAATCGCCACTTCCGTTAACGGTACGCCGGACTTCAGGCCCATATAGGCCAGCGCTTTCTCGGCACTGGCGCGTTCAACCGGATCGGTAAAGGACGCCGGATCGGGAATGTTGTCGGTAACGGCGATGACCTGGCCCGGGTTGGTTCCCCAGGTTACCTGCGGGGCAATCTCTTCTGCCTGTAAGGTCACAACCGTATCAAAGCTTGCATCAGCGTCGGTTTGCAGTGTTTTCCAGTACGCGACTGCGTCATCAAAATCGTTGCCTTTCGGCGCGTGCAGACGACCTTTGACGTAATTGAAGGTGGTTTCATCCGGGGCAACTAATCCGGCTTTGGCACCCATTTCGATAGCCATGTTGCACAGGGTCATACGGCCTTCCATGCTCAGGGCTCGGATGGCATCACCGCAAAACTCAACGACGTGACCGGTCCCACCGGCGCTACCGGTTTTACCGATAATCGCCAGCACGATATCTTTCGCAGTGATCCCCGGCGCGGCGGTGCCGTTGACTTCAATCTTCATGGTTTTGGCGCGGCCCTGTTTCAGGGTCTGGGTCGCCAGGACGTGCTCCACTTCGGAGGTGCCAATACCGAACGCCAGTGCACCGAAGGCACCGTGGGTTGCGGTATGCGAGTCGCCACAAACGATGGTCATTCCCGGCAGGGTCACGCCTTGTTCCGGCCCCATCACGTGAACGATACCCTGATACGGGTGGTTCAGATCGTACAATTCAACGCCAAACTCGTTGCAGTTTTTAATCAACTCCTGCATCTGGATACGCGCCATTTCACCGGACGCATTGATATCTTTGGTCTGCGTAGAGACGTTGTGATCCATCGTGGCAAAGGTTTTGCCCGGCTGACGAACCGGACGACCATGTGCACGCAGACCGTCGAACGCCTGCGGAGAGGTCACTTCATGCACCAGATGTCGGTCGATATACAGCAGCGGGGTTTCGTTGTGCGCTTCATAGACTACGTGCGCATCAAACAATTTTTCGTATAACGTTTTAGCCATGATTACACCCCTTGTGCGACGTAGCGAGCAATGATGTCGCCCATCTCATCAGTACCGACGGCCGCCGCGCCACGGGCTAAATCACCGGTGCGGATACCTTCTTCTAATGCGCGGTTAACCGCACGTTCAATGGCGGATGCTGCGTCATCGGCATCAAGGCTGTAGCGCAGCAGCAGCGCCAGCGACAAAATTTGCGCAATCGGATTGGCGATATTCTTGCCGGCAATATCCGGCGCGGAGCCGCCCGCGGGTTCATACAAACCAAAGCCCTGCTCGTTCAGACTGGCGGAGGGCAACATGCCCATTGAGCCGGTGATCATTGCACATTCGTCAGACAAAATGTCGCCAAACAGGTTAGAGCACAGCAGCACATCGAACTGTGACGGGTCTTTAATCAACTGCATGGTGGCGTTGTCGATATACATATGCGCCAGCTCAACGTCCGGATACTCTTTGGCGATTTCATTGACGATTTCACGCCACAAAATAGAGGTTTGCAGAACGTTCGCTTTGTCGATAGAAGTCACCTTACGGTGGCGTTTACGCGCGGATTCAAACGCGATGCGCGCGATACGTTCAATTTCAAAGCGGTGATAGACTTCGGTATCAAACGCTTTTTCATGCTGGCCGCTGCCTTCGCGACCTTTTGGTTGACCGAAGTAGATGCCACCGGTCAGTTCGCGGACGCACAGAATGTCGAAGCCATTTGCGGCGATGTCGGCGCGCAGTGGGCAGAAGGCTTCCAGCCCCTGATACAGTTTTGCCGGACGCAGGTTGCTGAACAGTTTGAAGTGTTTACGCAGCGGCAGCAGCGCGCCGCGCTCCGGCTGACTGTCAGGCGGCAGATGTTCCCATTTCGGGCCGCCTACGGAGCCAAACAGAACGGCGTCGGCCTGTTCGCACCCTTCAACCGTCGCCTTCGGCAGCGGTTGACCGTGGTTGTCGATCGCCGCGCCGCCGACGTCATAACGACTGGTGGTAATGCGCATCTCAAATCGATGGCGAACCGCTTCCAGGACTTTCAGGGCTTGCGCCATCACTTCCGGACCAATACCGTCGCCCGGCAAAACAGCAATATGGTAATTCTTCGACATCACACGGTTTCCTTGTTGTTCTCGTTGTTCTGAGCTTTACGTTGCAACTCTTTTTCGACTTCTGCCGCACGCCAGATGTTGTTCAGCACGTGCACCATCGCTTTCGCGGAAGATTCAACAATGTCTGTCGCCAGACCGACGCCGTGGAAGCGACGTCCGTTATAGTTCGCGACGATATCCACCTGACCCAGAGCGTCTTTACCGTGCCCTTTGGCGGACAGGCTGTATTTCACCAGCTCAATGTCGTAATCGGTAATACGGTTGATCGCCTGGTAAATCGCATCGACTGGACCGTTACCGTTAGCCGCTTCGGCTTTTACGTCACTGCCGCAGGCCAGCCTGACGGAGGCGGTGGCAATATCGTTAGAACCGGACTGGACGCTGAAATAATCCAGGCGGAAGTGCTCGGGTTCTTCCTGTTGCTTGCCAATAAACGCCAGCGCTTCCAGATCGTAGTCGAACACCTGACCTTTCTTATCGGCCAGCTTCAGGAAGGCGTCGTACAGGTTGTCCAGGCTGTATTCACTCTCTTTATAGCCCATCTCATCCATACGGTGTTTCACCGCCGCGCGCCCGGAACGGGAGGTCAGGTTCAGTTGCACCTGATTCAGACCGATGGATTCCGGCGTCATGATTTCGTAGTTTTCTCGGTTCTTCAGCACGCCATCCTGGTGGATCCCGGAGGAGTGGGCAAACGCGCCGCTACCGACAATGGCTTTGTTCGCCGGGATCGGCATGTTGCAGATCTGGCTGACTAACTGGCTGGTACGCCAGATCTCCTGATGGTTAATGCGGGTGTTGACGTTCAGGATGTCCTGACGAACTTTAATCGCCATGATCACCTCTTCCAGCGAGCAGTTGCCCGCACGCTCACCAATCCCGTTCATCGCGCCTTCAACCTGGCGCGCACCCGCGTGGACCGCAGCCAGCGCGTTGCCGACACCCAGACCTAAGTCGTCATGGGTATGGACAGAGATGATCGCTTTATCGATGTTTGGCACGCGCTCATACAGGCCAGAGATAATGCCGGCGAACTCGAAGGGCATGGTGTAGCCGACGGTGTCAGGAATATTGATCGTTTTTGCGCCAGCATTGATGGCGGCTTCCACGACGCGAGCCAGATCGGCAATAGGCGTACGGCCAGCATCCTCACACGAGAATTCGACGTCGTCAGTATAATTACGTGCGCGTTTCACCATATAGACAGCACGCTCAATCACTTCATCCAGCGTGCTGCGCAGTTTGGTGGCGATATGCATCGGTGAGGTGGCAATAAAGGTATGAATACGGAAAGCTTCGGCGACCTTCAGCGACTCAGCCGCGACGTCGATATCTTTTTCCACGCAGCGGGCTAATGCACAAACCCGACTGTTCTTGACCTGGCGGGCGATGGTTTGTACGGATTCGAAGTCGCCGGGAGACGAGACCGGGAAACCGACTTCCATGACGTCAACACCCATACGCTCAAGGGCCAGCGCAATCTGCAGCTTCTCTTTCACACTCAGGCTTGCCTGTAACGCCTGTTCACCGTCGCGTAAAGTGGTATCGAAAATAATGACTTGCTGGCTCATGTTTTAGGTCCTTAGTCTTTAGGGCGCCTTGCTTCGAGCATAAAAAAACCCGCGCAACGGCGCGGGTTTTTTATCTTACTGGATACGACTTAATGCTGTATGCCGCTCACCAGTCTACCGCGCAACGAAGATGCGTTTAGTAGTAGTAGACCGTTAAAGCGAGCGATACGAATCATTAAATCAACTCCAGGCGAATGCGATATGCTTTTAGTGGTACTGGATACGATGGCTGATGTCAACCCCGCTGCGCGAAAACACCCTCAAGGGAAGAAGGAAACGGACAGAGAACTTTAGCTAATTGTGCTGAACTTTTTCCATTACTCCCTATTAAAAAATGGGAGCGTATTCACACTTTTCATCGTTTGACATAATTGAGCATGATTTTTTTCAATTAACATAACGAAAGCGAGTCCGCAGAGCACTATGATTTATTTTTTATCCACATGATTTTAATGGTTTTATTGATATTGTTAATCAATTGATATCTGCTTGAAGAATATTATTGATAAGCAAATGTTAGGCGTTAATGCGTGAGTAATATAAATAGTCAATTAAAATTTACACTTTTATTCATTAAGCGCATGATTGTTTGTTGGTGTTTCTTATGTTTATATTGCATTCGTCATTAAAAATTTATGATTTATTGTGCTGTGAATAATACCGCATCACGCAGGCACCCGTTTCTTCCGCATTATCCCGGTGCCTTTATGTTTTCCTAATTTCAATCTTTACTCTTTTTCTTATTTTATATGCATGGTAAATCATATTTTCCGAGATTATTTCTCTGCATTCCGGCAAGAAAAGGGAGTTAAGCGTGACAGTGGAGTTAACTATGCCAGAAGTAACCGTTGATAAACCCAATCCCCATCATTTAGAGATGGATAAACCGCAACTTCGTATGGTTGATCTTAATCTATTGACTGTATTTGATGCGGTAATGCAGGAGCAGAATATTACCCGTGCCGCGCATGCCCTCGGGATGTCGCAGCCAGCCGTAAGTAACGCCGTGGCGCGTCTTAAAGTGATGTTCAATGATGAGCTTTTTGTGCGCTACGGTCGTGGGATCCAACCTACCGCGCGGGCTTTCCAGCTTTTTGGTTCCGTCCGCCAGGCTCTGCAATTAGTGCAGAACGAATTGCCCGGATCCGGCTTTGAACCTGGCAGCAGTGAACGCATTTTTCATCTTTGCGTTTGCAGTCCGCTGGATAATATCCTGACCTCATTAATTTATAATCGTGTTGAAAAAATTGCGCCTAATATTCATGTTGTATTTAAGTCATCCTTAAATAAGGACACTGAACACCAATTACGTTATCAGGAAACTGAGTTCGTTATTAGTTATGAAGAATTTCGTCGTCCTGAATTTACGAGTATTCCGTTGTTTAATGACGAAATGGTGCTGGTCTCCAGCCGTAAACATCCGCGCATTAACGGACCCCTGTTGGAAAGCGATATCTATAATGAACAACATGCTGTTGTTTCACTGGATCGTTTTGACTCGTTTAGTCAACCCTGGTACGACACGGTTGACGCACAAGCGTGTGTGGCCTATCAGGGGATGGCATTAATCAGTGTTCTTAATGTTGTTTCGCAAACGCATCTGGTGGCTATTGCCCCACGTTGGTTAGCGGAAGAGTTCACCGCCTCTTTAGATCTACAGATATTACCGCTACCTTTAAAACTGAATAGCAGAACCTGTTATCTTTCATGGCATGAAGCTGCCGGTCGGGACAAAGGACATCAATGGATGGAAGAGTTGTTAGCTTCTGTCTGCAAGCGTTAGACGCGAATGAGATAAACCGGGTGTAAACATCCGGTTTGTCCTGTCTATTTTTCATTAACTGGTATTTTATCCTGAATTTTGTTGATCATTCTTTTTTCTGTCCGCGAAAAAATTGATGATTCGCTGTATGTGTCCATTTTCAGCCGATTAATTATCAATACCTGAGTTAAATTTAGTTTTATTCGCCGGTTCTCCGTCATTTTCCTCTCATTTATGCTTATTTCACGGCGTCTTCGCCCCTTTCTCTGAATTGCCTGCATCCTGGGGAGCGGTTAAGGTGTTTTACACATCATTAATCGTCATTCAGTGAGGCAAGCCATGGAGATGTTATCTGGAGCCGAAATGGTCGTCCGATCGCTTATTGATCAGGGCGTTAAGCAGGTATTCGGTTATCCCGGGGGCGCAGTCCTCGATATTTATGATGCGTTGCATACGGTCGGTGGGATCGATCACGTGCTCGTTCGTCATGAACAGGCGGCCGTGCATATGGCCGATGGCCTGGCGCGGGCAACGGGGGAAGTTGGTGTAGTACTGGTGACTTCGGGTCCTGGGGCCACCAATGCGATTACAGGGATCGCGACGGCGTATATGGATTCTATTCCGTTAGTGATTCTTTCCGGTCAGGTCGCGACCTCGCTGATTGGCTATGACGCCTTTCAGGAGTGCGACATGGTGGGAATATCCCGCCCGGTCGTGAAACACAGTTTTCTGGTTAAGCAGACGGAAGATATTCCGCAGGTGCTGAAAAAAGCCTTCTGGCTGGCGGCAAGCGGCCGTCCGGGACCCGTGGTCGTGGATTTGCCGAAGGATATTCTCAATCCCGGCAAAAAACTGCCTTATTCCTGGCCTGAGTCGGTCAGCATGCGATCGTATAACCCGACCACTGCGGGCCATAAAGGGCAGATTAAGCGCGCCCTGCAAACGCTGGTGACGGCCAAAAAACCGGTTGTCTATGTCGGCGGCGGGGCCGTGACGGCAGGTTGTCATGAACAACTGCGCCAGACCATCGAAACGCTCAACCTGCCGGTGGTCTCTTCGCTGATGGGGCTAGGGGCATTTCCCGCTACGCACCGTCAGTCGCTCGGGATGCTGGGCATGCATGGTACTTATGAAGCCAACATGACGATGCATAACGCCGACGTGATTTTTGCCGTCGGGGTACGTTTCGACGATCGCACGACGAATAATCTGGCCAAGTATTGCCCGAATGCGACGGTGCTGCACATTGATATCGACCCGACTTCAATCTCTAAAACGGTGACGGCGGATATCCCTATTGTTGGTGATGCGCGCCAGGTGCTGGAACAGTTACTGGAGTTATTGCCGCAGGAATCCGCCCACCAACCGCTGGATGATATTCGTGACTGGTGGCAACAGATTGAACACTGGCGCGCTCGTCAGTGCCTGAAATATGACACGCACAGTGAGAGTATCAAACCGCAGGCGGTCATTGAGGCTATCTGGCGTCTGACCCACGGCGATGCTTATGTGACCTCCGATGTGGGGCAACACCAGATGTTTGCCGCTCTTTATTACCCCTTCGATAAACCGCGCCGTTGGATCAACTCTGGCGGTCTTGGCACGATGGGCTTTGGCCTGCCTGCAGCCCTGGGAGTGAAAATGGCGCTGCCCGAGGAAACGGTGGTTTGTGTGACAGGGGACGGTAGCATTCAGATGAACATTCAGGAGTTGTCGACCGCGCTGCAGTATAAACTGCCGGTGCTGGTGCTAAACCTGAACAACCGTTATCTGGGGATGGTGAAGCAGTGGCAGGACATGATCTACTCGGGTCGTCACTCTCAATCGTATATGCAGTCGCTGCCTGATTTTGTTCGCCTGGCGGAAGCCTACGGACATGTCGGCATTCAGATTTCCCGTCCTGATGAGCTGGAAAGTCAATTAAGTGAAGCGCTGGCGCAGGTGAAAAACGGTCATCTGGTGTTTGTCGATGTCACCGTTGATGGCAGCGAACACGTCTACCCGATGCAGATTCGCGGCGGTGGGATGGATGAAATGTGGTTAAGTAAAACGGAGAGGACCTGATTATGCGCCGGATATTATCAGTACTGCTGGAGAACGAATCCGGTGCGCTGTCGCGCGTGATCGGCCTTTTCGCGCAGCGGGGTTACAACATTGAGAGCCTGACCGTCGCGCCGACGGACGATCCGACGCTCTCTCGCATGACCATTCAGACGGTGGGCGACGAAAAAGTGCTTGAGCAGATTGAAAAGCAACTGCACAAACTGGTGGATGTGTTGCGGGTCAGCGAACTTGGGCACGGTGCGCACGTCGAACGCGAAATCATGTTGGTGAAGATTCAGGCCAGCGGCTATGGTCGGGAAGAGGTGAAACGCAACACGGAGATCTTTCGTGGGCAGATTATTGATGTCACGCCAAATCTCTATACCGTTCAACTGGCAGGGACCAGCGATAAGCTGGACGCTTTTCTGGCAACGTTGCGTGAAGTCGCGAAAATCGTTGAGGTCGCTCGTTCCGGCGTGGTGGGGTTATCCCGTGGTGACAAAATAATGCGCTAATCCTTCGCTTTTCGTTAATTCACATGCCCAACGTCTTCCGTTGGGCATTTTTTTGCGAAATCCGTGGTAACCCGGAATAAAAGCGGTTGCCGCAGTGACTATTCTGCGCTTAGATGTTACCGATTTTAACCCATGCCGTTACAATGGTTATGGTTTGTACATTTTACGCAAGGGGCAATTGTGAAACTGGATGAAATCGCTCGGCTGGCTGGTGTATCGCGAACGACTGCAAGCTACGTAATTAACGGAAAAGCAAAGCAATACCGCGTGAGCGACAAGACTGTCGAAAAAGTCATGGCGGTGGTGCGTGAGCATAATTACCACCCGAATGCTGTGGCTGCCGGGCTACGTGCTGGACGCACACGTTCTATTGGTCTGGTGATCCCGGATCTGGAGAACACGAGCTATACCCGTATTGCAAATTATCTTGAGCGCCAGGCGCGCCAGCGTGGTTATCAACTGCTGATCGCCTGTTCGGAAGATCAGCCCGATAACGAAATGCGCTGCATTGAACATCTTTTACAGCGTCAGGTTGATGCGATCATTGTCTCCACCTCGTTGCCGCCGGAACACCCGTTCTATCAGCGCTGGGCCAATGACTCCTTCCCAATTGTGGCGCTGGATCGCGCCTTAGATCGTGAGCATTTTACCAGCGTCGTGGGTGCCGATCAGGACGATGCCGAAATGCTGGCCGGAGAATTGCGTAAGTTCCCGGCTGACACCGTGCTCTATCTGGGCGCACTGCCGGAGTTGTCCGTCAGCTTCCTTCGCGAGCAGGGCTTCCGTGCCGCCTGGAAAGACGATCCGCGTGAAGTGAATTTCCTGTATGCCAACAGCTATGAGCGCGAAGCGGCGGCGCAGCTATTTGAAAAATGGCTGGAAACGCATCCGATGCCGCAGGCGCTGTTCACCACCTCATTCGCCCTGTTACAGGGGGTGATGGACGTAACGCTGCGTCGCGACGGTAAGCTGCCTTCCGATCTGGCGATTGCGACCTTTGGTGACAACGAACTGCTGGATTTCCTGCAGTGTCCGGTCCTGGCGGTGGCGCAGCGCCATCGTGATGTCGCTGAGCGCGTGCTGGAAATTGTCCTGGCGAGTCTGGATGAACCGCGTAAACCAAAACCGGGTTTAACGCGTATTAAACGTAATCTCTATCGTCGTGGCGTATTGAGCCGCAGCTAGTCAATTTCTGAATTCTGCGTCAGAAGACAATTTTTCTGACGCAGCTTAACGAGTTCCTCTCCACAATACCCTCATCATAATTAAGATTATTCCTTAGAATTTTCTCAACTTTACCTAAATAATCCGTATTTAAACGAAACAGAGTCGGTTTCAGGTTATTGAGACGTAACGGTAGGTTAGATTTGTATTATTTTGTTACATGCTTGTCGTGAATTGCCGAATTAACAAACACTTTTTGTCGCCGCAGCACGAATGTCCCGGCGGGCTTGTCGGTGCGCGGTGTTAGCTGGCATAAACAGGGACTGTATTCATGATGCAATATGTCCTAAAATGCCGCTCGCGTCGCAAACTGACACTTTATATTCCCTCCTGAGAATAATTGTTCGTTTTAAAACGGTGATGAGTTTTGAGATTTTTTTCTTACAAATATTCATGACGTTAATTTGCTTCGTTCGTTGGACAGAATTTAATCAACGCTGATATTAGCCGTAAACATTGGGTTTTTTACTCAGGTAAGCGTTGTGACTCGCTTGACAAGCTTTTCCTCCGCTCCGTAAACTCCTTTGAGTGGGAATTTGTGGGGCAAAGTGGTAATGAGGGGGGAGACTGGCATGTTCCGGGGTGCAACGTTAGTCAATCTCGACAGTAAAGGGCGCTTATCTGTGCCTACCCGTTACCGGGATCAACTGATCGAGAGTGCTACCGGTCAAATGGTTTGTACCATTGACATCCATCACCCGTGCCTGCTGCTTTACCCCCTGCCTGAATGGGAAATTATCGAGCAAAAATTATCGCGTCTGTCGAGCATGAACCCGGTAGAGCGCCGCGTGCAGCGTTTACTGTTGGGGCATGCCAGTGAATGTCAGATGGACAGCGCCGGGCGATTGCTGGTTGCGCCTGTCCTTCGGCAACATGCCGGGCTGACAAAAGAAGTGATGCTGGTTGGACAGTTCAACAAGTTTGAACTGTGGGATGAAACGACCTGGTATCAACAGGTCAAGGAAGATATCGACGCTGAGCAGAGTGCGACCGGGACGTTGTCGGAGCGCCTGCAGGACTTGTCTCTATAATGATGATGGAAAATTTTAAACACACCACGGTGCTGCTGGACGAGGCCGTAAACGGCCTGAATATTCGCCCTGACGGCATCTACATTGATGGGACATTTGGTCGCGGTGGTCACTCGCGTCTCATTCTCTCGCAGCTTGGCGAAGAGGGACGTCTGCTGGCCATCGATCGCGATCCGCAGGCGATCGCCGTCGCCCAGACCATCAATGATCCCCGCTTCTCCATCATTCATGGACCTTTCTCTGCGCTGGCTGATTATGTCGGCGAGCGCAAACTGACCGGCAAGATCGACGGGATTCTTCTCGATCTTGGCGTTTCTTCACCACAGCTCGACGACGCTGAGCGCGGTTTCTCTTTCATGCGCGATGGCCCGTTGGATATGCGCATGGACCCCACTCGCGGCCAGTCGGCTGCCGAGTGGCTGCAAACTGCAGAAGAAGCCGATATTGCCTGGGTGCTGAAGACCTTTGGCGAAGAGCGTTTTGCGAAACGTATTGCCCGCGCCATCGTTGAGCGTAACCGTGAACAGCCCATGACCCGCACCAAAGAACTGGCGGAAGTGGTCGCGGCGGCAACGCCGGTGAAAGACAAATTCAAACATCCCGCGACCCGTACCTTCCAGGCGGTGCGCATCTGGGTGAACAGTGAACTGGAGGAGATAGAGCAGGCGCTAAAAAGCTCGCTCAGCGTGCTGGCCCCAGGTGGGCGGCTTTCCATCATCAGTTTCCACTCGCTGGAAGACCGCATTGTGAAACGCTTTATGCGTGAGCAAAGCCGCGGTCCGCAGGTTCCGGCCGGATTACCGATGACGGAAGAGCAGCTCAAAAAACTGGGCGGCCGTGAGTTAAGAGCACTAGGCAAGTTGATGCCGGGTGAAGAAGAGGTTGCAGAGAATCCTCGTGCCCGTAGTTCAGTTCTGCGCATTGCAGAGAGGACGAACGCATGATCAGCAGAGTGACAGAAGCCCTCAGCAAAGTTAAGGGATCGATTGGAAGCAACGAGCGCCATGCCTTGCCTGGCGTGATCGGTGACGATCTTTTGCGATTTGGGAAGCTGCCACTCTGCCTGTTCATTTGCATCATTGTTACGGCGGTGACGGTGGTAACGACCGCACACCACACACGGTTACTGACCGCGCAACGTGAACAACTGGTTCTGGAGCGTGATGCGCTGGATATCGAATGGCGCAACCTGATCCTTGAGGAGAACGCGCTCGGCGATCATAGCCGGGTGGAACGGATCGCAACGGAGAAGCTGCAAATGCAGCATGTTGATCCCTCACAAGAAAATATCGTAGTGCAAAAATAAGGAAAAACGCGACGCATGAAAGCAGCGGCAAAAACGCTAAAACCAAAACGCCAGGAAGAACAGGCCAACTTTATCAGTTGGCGTTTTGCGTTGCTGTGCGGCTGCATTTTACTGGCGCTGGGTTTCCTGCTGGGTCGTGTCGCCTGGCTGCAGATTATCGCGCCGGACATGCTGGTACGTCAGGGGGACATGCGCTCGCTGCGTGTACAGGAAGTGGCGACCTCGCGCGGTATGATCACCGACCGTTCGGGGCGTCCGCTGGCCGTCAGCGTACCGGTGAAGGCTATCTGGGCCGATCCGAAAGAAGTCCATGCCGCCGGAGGCGTTAGCGTTGGCGATCGCTGGAGAGCGCTCTCTACCGCGCTGAATATCCCGCTTGATCAACTGGCTGCCCGTATCAACGCCAACCCGAAAGGGCGCTTTATCTATCTGGCGCGTCAGCTAAACCCGGATATGGCGGATTACATCAAAAAGCTGAAGCTGCCGGGGATTTATCTGCGCGAAGAATCCCGTCGGTACTATCCTTCCGGCGAAGTGACCGCTCACCTCATTGGTTTCACCAACGTGGATAGCCAGGGGATTGAAGGCGTTGAGAAGAGTTTTGACAAATGGCTCACCGGTCAACCGGGTGAGCGTATCGTGCGTAAAGACCGCTACGGTCGCGTCATTGAAGATATCTCTTCCACCGACAGTCAGGCCGCGCATAACCTCGCGCTGAGCATTGACGAACGCTTACAGGCGCTGGTGTATCGCGAACTGAATAATGCGGTGGCATTTAACAAGGCGGAATCCGGGAGCGCAGTGCTGGTGGATGTGAATACCGGTGAAGTGCTGGCAATGGCGAACAGCCCGTCCTACAACCCGAACAACCTGAGCGGTACGCAGAAAGATGTCATGCGTAACCGTACCATCACCGACGTGTTTGAGCCGGGTTCTACCGTCAAACCGATGGTGGTAATGACCGCGCTCCAGCGTGGCGTGGTGCGGGAAAACAGCGTGCTCAATACCGTTCCCTACCGAATTAACGGCCACGAAATTAAAGACGTGGCGCGCTACAGCGAATTGACCCTGACCGGGGTTTTACAGAAGTCGAGTAACGTCGGTGTTTCTAAGCTGGCGTTAGCGATGCCGTCCTCAGCGTTAGTAGATACTTACTCACGTTTTGGGCTTGGAAAGGCGACCAATTTGGGGTTGGTCGGAGAACGCAGTGGCTTATATCCTCAAAAACAACGGTGGTCTGACATAGAGAGGGCCACCTTCTCTTTCGGCTACGGGCTAATGGTAACGCCGTTACAGTTAGCGCGAGTCTACGCAACGATTGGCAGCTATGGCGTTTATCGTCCGCTGTCGATTACCAAAGTTGATCCCCCGGTTCCCGGTGAACGTATTTTCCCGGAATCGACCGTACGTACCGTTGTGCACATGATGGAAAGCGTAGCGCTGCCGGGTGGTGGTGGCGTGAAGGCGGCGATTAAAGGCTATCGTATCGCCATTAAAACCGGTACGGCGAAAAAAGTAGGCCCTGATGGCCGCTACATCAACAAATACATTGCTTATACCGCAGGCGTTGCACCTGCGAGTCAGCCGCGCTTCGCGCTGGTTGTTGTTATCAACGATCCGCAGGCGGGTAAATACTACGGCGGCGCCGTTTCCGCGCCGGTATTTGGTGCCATCATGGGCGGCGTTCTGCGTACCATGAACATCGAACCGGACGCGCTGGCAACGGGCGAAAAAAGTGAATTCGTAATTAATCAAGGCGAGGGAACAGGTGGCAGATCGTAATTTGCGCGACCTTCTTGCTCCGTGGGTAACAGGTTTACCTGCGCGAGAACTGCGAGAGATGACACTCGACAGCCGTGTGGCTGCGTCGGGCGATCTCTTTGTGGCAGTGGTTGGTCATCAGGCGGACGGGCGTCGATATATCCCGCAGGCGATAGCGCAAGGTGTGGCTGCCATTATTGCAGAGGCGAAAGATGAGGCAACCGACGGTGAAGTGCGTGAAATGCACGGCGTACCGGTTATCTATCTCAGCCAGCTTAACGAGCGTTTATCTGCACTGGCGGGCCGCTTTTATCACGAGCCATCTGAAAATATGCGTCTGGTCGGCGTAACCGGTACTAACGGTAAAACCACCACGACTCAATTGCTGGCGCAGTGGAGCCAACTGCTCGGCGAAACCAGCGCAGTGATGGGCACGGTCGGCAACGGTCTGCTCGATAAAGTGATCCCAACGGAAAATACCACCGGCTCGGCCGTTGACGTCCAGCAGGTGCTGGCGGGACTGGTCGATCAGGGCGCGACCTTATGCGCGATGGAAGTCTCTTCCCACGGTCTGGTCCAGCATCGTGTTGCGGCACTGAAATTTGCCGCCTCGGTGTTTACCAATTTAAGCCGCGATCATCTGGATTATCACGGTGATATGGAGCATTACGAAGCCGCGAAATGGCTGCTTTTCTCCACGCACCATTGCGGACAGGCGATTATCAACGCGGATGATGAAGTTGGTCGTCGTTGGCTGGCGAATCTGCCGGATGCCGTGGCCGTTTCGATGGAAGACCATATCAACCCTAACTGCCATGGCCGCTGGCTGAAAGCGGTTGAGGTCAATTATCACGACAGCGGCGCGACCATCCGCTTTGCTTCAAGCTGGGGTGAGGGTGAGATTGAAAGCCGCCTGATGGGCGCGTTTAACGTCAGCAATCTGCTGTTGGCGCTGGCCACGCTGCTGGCGTTGGGCTATCCACTGGCTGACCTGCTGAAAACCGCCGCGCGTCTGCAGCCGGTTTGTGGGCGCATGGAGGTCTTTAGCGCACCGGGTAAAACCACCGTCGTTGTCGACTACGCCCATACTCCTGATGCGCTGGAAAAAGCGTTGCAGGCGGCGCGTTTGCACTGTACCGGACAACTCTGGTGCGTCTTTGGTTGCGGCGGCGATCGCGACAAAGGAAAGCGCCCGCTGATGGGGGCGATTGCCGAAGAGTTCGCCGATATCGTGGTCGTAACGGACGACAACCCGCGTACTGAAGAGCCGCGCGCCATTATTGACGACATTCTGGCAGGCATGCTGGACGCCGGTCGGGCAAAAGTGATGGAAGGCCGTGCTGAAGCGGTGACCAACGCCATTATGCAGGCGAAAGATAACGATGTGGTGCTGGTGGCAGGTAAAGGCCACGAGGATTATCAGATTGTCGGGACTCAGCGTCTGGACTATTCCGACCGTGTAACCGCGGCACGTCTGCTGGGGGTCATCGCATGATTCGCGTAACGCTCAGCCAACTTGCCGGTATTCTCGGCGGCGAACTGAAAGGGAACGATCTGTCCCTTGATGCCGTTACCACCGATACGCGTAAGCTGACGTCAGGCTGCCTGTTTGTGGCGCTCAAAGGTGAGCGTTTTGATGCCCACGATTTTGCCGCTCAGGCAAAAGAGGGTGGGGCGGGTGCGCTGCTGGTTAGCCGTCCGCTGGCGATTGATTTGCCGCAGGTGATTGTGAAAGACACCCGTCTGGCCTTTGGCGAATTGGCCGCATGGGTGCGCGCGCAGGTTCCGGCGCGCGTGGTGGCATTAACCGGTTCGTCCGGTAAAACCTCCGTGAAAGAGATGACGGCGGCGATCCTTAGCCAGTGTGGCAACACGCTCTATACCGCGGGCAACCTTAATAACGACATCGGTGTGCCGATGACGTTGCTGCGCTTAACCCAGGATGACGACTACGCCGTGATTGAATTAGGCGCTAACCATCAGGGCGAAATTGCCTGGACCGCCGGTCTGACACGTCCGGAAGCGGCGCTGGTCAACAACCTGGCAGCGGCGCATCTGGAGGGCTTCGGCTCTCTGGCGGGAGTGGCGAAAGCGAAAGGTGAAATTTTTACCGGCCTGCCTGAAAACGGCATTGCCATTATGAATGCCGATAACAATGACTGGCTGAACTGGCAGAGCATCATCGGCGATCGTAAAGTCTGGCGTTTTTCACCGAATGCCGCCAACAGCGATTTCACGGCGACCAATGTGCATGTGACGTCACACGGCACCGAGTTTTTACTGCAAACGCCTGGCGGGAGCATTGATGTACTGCTGCCGTTGCCGGGGCGTCACAATATCGCCAATGCGCTGGCGGCGGCTGCACTGTCGATGGCCGTTGGCGCGACACTGGATGCGATTAAAACCGGTCTGGCGAATTTAAAAGCGGTACCGGGACGTCTGTTCCCTGTCCAGTTGGCGGAAAACCAACTGCTGCTCGATGATTCGTATAACGCCAACGTCGGATCAATGACCGCCGCGGTACAGGTACTGTCCGAAATGCCGGGTTACCGTGTGCTGGTTGTCGGCGATATGGCCGAGCTGGGCGCAGAGAGCGAAGCCTGTCATGTGCAGGTCGGTGAGGCGGCGAAAGCGGCGGGCATCGACTGCGTATTGAGTTCAGGGAAACTGAGCAAGGCTATCAGCGACGCGAGCGGCGTCGGCGAACATTTTGCGGATAAGCCCGCGCTGATCGCACGTCTGCAGGCGCTGATTGCAGAGCAACAGATCATTACCATTTTAGTGAAGGGTTCACGTAGTGCCGCCATGGAAGAGGTCGTACGCGCATTACAGGAGAAAGGATCATGTTAGTTTGGCTGGCCGAACATTTGGTCAAATATTATTCCGGCTTTAACGTCTTTTCTTATCTGACGTTTCGCGCCATTGTCAGCCTGCTGACCGCGCTGTTCATCTCATTGTGGATGGGCCCGCGCATGATCGCCCGCCTGCAAAAGCTCTCCTTCGGCCAGGTCGTGCGTAACGACGGTCCGGAGTCTCACTTCAGCAAACGGGGCACGCCGACGATGGGCGGGATCATGATCCTCACCGCGATCGTCATTTCTGTTCTGCTATGGGCCTATCCGTCAAACCCGTACGTCTGGTGCGTGTTGGTGGTGTTGATTGGCTACGGCATTATCGGCTTCGTTGATGACTATCGTAAAGTGGTCCGTAAAGACACTAAAGGCCTGATCGCACGCTGGAAATACTTCTGGATGTCGGTCATTGCGCTGGGCGTCGCCTTCGCACTGTATCTCGCCGGGAAAGATACGCCGGCGACGGAACTGGTGGTGCCGTTCTTCAAAGACGTCATGCCACAACTCGGACTGTTCTACGTTCTGCTGGCGTACTTTGTGATTGTCGGCACCGGCAACGCGGTGAACCTGACCGACGGTCTGGATGGCCTGGCGATTATGCCAACCGTCTTCGTCGCGGGTGGCTTTGCGCTGGTCGCGTGGGCGACCGGGAACATGAATTTTGCCAGCTATCTGCATATTCCTTACTTACGCCATGCCGGTGAACTGGTGATCGTCTGTACGGCGATTGTCGGCGCGGGCTTAGGTTTTCTGTGGTTTAACACCTATCCGGCTCAGGTCTTCATGGGCGACGTCGGATCGCTGGCGCTGGGCGGCGCGCTCGGCATTATCGCCGTGCTGCTGCGTCAGGAATTCCTGCTGGTGATTATGGGCGGGGTGTTTGTGGTGGAGACCCTGTCGGTCATATTGCAGGTCGGCTCCTTCAAGCTGCGCGGTCAACGTATCTTCCGCATGGCACCGATTCATCACCACTATGAACTGAAAGGCTGGCCGGAACCGCGTGTGATTGTGCGCTTCTGGATTATTTCGCTGATGCTGGTCCTGATTGGCCTGGCAACGCTGAAGGTACGTTAATCATGGCTGATTACCAGGGTAAAAACGTCGTCATTATCGGTCTGGGGTTAACCGGACTCTCTTGCGTGGACTTTTTCCTCGCCCGCGGCGTAACCCCTCGAGTGATGGATACCCGTGCGACACCACCGGGACTGGATAAGTTACCGGAAGCCGTAGAGCGCCATATCGGCAGTCTGAACGACGACTGGTTGCTGGCTGCGGATCTGATTGTGGCAAGCCCTGGTATCGCCCTCGCGCATCCATCACTGAGCGCTGCGGCTGATGCGGGCGTTGAGATCGTTGGTGATATCGAACTGTTCTGCCGTGAAGCGTTGGCACCGATTGTCGCGATCACCGGTTCGAACGGGAAAAGCACCGTCACCACGCTGGTGGGTGAAATGGCGAAAGCGGCAGGTGTGAACGTCGGCGTTGGCGGCAACATTGGGCTGCCCGCGCTGATGCTGCTGGATGCGGAACGCGAACTGTATGTCCTTGAGCTCTCCAGCTTCCAGCTAGAGACCACGTTCAGCCTGCAGGCGGCAGCTGCCACTATTCTGAACGTCACCGAAGATCATATGGACAGGTATCCGTTTGGTTTACAACAGTATCGCGCGGCAAAACTGCGTGTTTACGAGAATGCGAAAGTCTGTGTGGTCAATGCCGATGATGCGTTAACGATGCCGATCCGTGGTGCCGATGAGCGCTGCGTGAGTTTTGGTGTCAACATGGGTGATTATCACCTTAACCGTCAACAGGGTGAAACCTGGCTGCGGGTGAAGGGTGAGAAAGTGCTGAATGTGAAAGAGATGAAGCTTTCCGGTCAGCATAACTACACCAACGCCCTGGCAGCGCTGGCGCTGGCGGATGCGGTAGGTTTACCGCGCGCCAGCAGCCTGAAAGCGCTGACGACGTTCACCGGTCTGGCGCATCGTTTTCAGTTGGCGCTGGAGCATAACGGCGTGCGCTGGATTAACGACTCAAAAGCGACCAACGTCGGCAGCACTGAAGCTGCGCTGAACGGCCTGCACGTTGACGGTACGCTGCATCTGCTGTTGGGCGGCGATGGTAAATCAGCGGACTTCTCTTCGCTGAGTCGCTATCTGGAAGGCGATCGCGTGCGTTTGTACTGCTTTGGCCGCGATGGTGCGCAGCTGGCTGCGCTGCGTCCGGAGATAGCAGAGCAAACTGAGACCATGGAAGAGGCGATGCGTCTGTTGGCGCCGCGTGTGAAACCAGGCGATATGGTGCTGTTGTCACCGGCCTGTGCCAGCCTCGACCAGTTTAAGAATTTTGAGCAACGGGGCGATGTCTTTACCCGTCTGGCGAAGGAGTTGGGTTGATGCGTTTATCTCTCCCTCGCCTGAGACTGCCGCGCCTGCCGGGATTTGGCATCCTGGGATGGATCTTTGCGGCGCTTAAGGGCTGGGTGATGGGCTCGCGAGACAAAGATTCCGACAGTCTGATCATGTACGATCGCGTGCTGCTGTGGCTGACGTTAGGCCTCGCGGCGATCGGTTTTGTCATGGTGACGTCGGCATCCATGCCGGTAGGACAACGTCTGGCGGGCGATCCGTTCCTGTTTGCCAAGCGCGATGCGCTCTATATTTTTCTGGCATTTTGTCTGGCGATGATCACGCTGCGTCTGCCCATGGAGTTCTGGCAGAAGTACAGCACCACGATGCTGATCGCCTCGATAATCATGCTGTTGATCGTCCTGGTGGTGGGGAGTTCGGTGAATGGGGCATCGCGTTGGATCGCATTAGGTCCTCTGCGTATTCAGCCTGCGGAATTTACCAAGCTGTCGCTGTTTTGCTATCTCGCGAACTATCTGGTGCGCAAGGTTGACGAAGTTCGTAATAACCTGCGTGGCTTCCTTAAGCCGATGGGCGTGATTCTGGTGCTGGCGATCCTGCTGCTGGCACAGCCCGATCTCGGTACGGTGGTGGTGCTATTCGTGACCACGCTGGCGATGCTGTTTCTGGCCGGGGCGAAGTTGTGGCAGTTCATTGCCATTATCGGCATGGGAATTTCAGCGGTCGTGCTGCTGATCCTCGCCGAGCCTTATCGTATTCGCCGCGTGACCTCGTTCTGGAACCCGTGGGAGGATCCGTTTGGTAGCGGATACCAGCTCACCCAGTCACTGATGGCGTTCGGGCGCGGTGAAATGTGGGGACAAGGACTGGGCAACTCGGTACAGAAACTGGAGTATCTGCCGGAAGCGCATACCGACTTCATCTTCGCCATCATTGGGGAAGAACTGGGTTATATCGGTGTGGTATTGGCGCTTTTAATGGTATTCTTCGTCGCTTTTCGCGCGATGTCGATTGGCCGCAAAGCGCTGGAGATCGACCACCGTTTTTCCGGATTTTTGGCCTGTTCCATCGGTATTTGGTTTAGTTTTCAGGCACTGGTGAACGTCGGCGCGGCGGCAGGCATGCTGCCAACTAAAGGTCTGACGCTGCCGCTCATCAGTTATGGTGGCTCGAGTTTGCTGATTATGTCGACAGCCATCATGTTTTTGTTGCGAATTGATTATGAAACGCGTCTGGAAAAAGCACAGGCGTTTACACGAGGTTCACGATGAGTGGTCAAGCGAAGCGGTTAATGGTGATGGCGGGCGGTACCGGTGGACATGTGTTCCCGGGGCTGGCGGTCGCGCACCATTTAATGGACCAGGGCTGGGAAGTTCGCTGGCTCGGCACCGCTGACCGTATGGAAGCGGATTTAGTCCCTAAGCATGGCATCGACATTGACTTCATCCGCATCTCAGGACTGCGCGGCAAAGGCGTGAAAGCGCTGTTGGCCGCCCCTTTGCGTATTTTCAACGCATGGCGTCAGGCGCGCGCAATCATGAAAAGTTTTAAACCCGACGTTGTGCTGGGGATGGGCGGTTATGTTTCCGGTCCCGGCGGTCTGGCCGCGTGGTCTCTGGGGATTCCGGTCGTGCTGCATGAGCAAAACGGTATCGCCGGGTTAACCAACAAATGGCTGGCGAAAATTGCCACTAAGGTCATGCAGGCGTTCCCTGGCGCGTTCCCGAATGCGGAAGTGGTCGGTAACCCGGTGCGCACCGACGTGCTGGCGTTGCCGCTGCCGCAGGCGCGTCTGGTCGGACGTGAAGGTCCGATTCGCGTGTTGGTGGTCGGGGGATCGCAGGGCGCTCGCGTGCTGAATCAGACCCTGCCGCAGGTTGCCGCCAGACTGGGCGATGCGGTGACTATCTGGCATCAGAGCGGAAAAGGCGCACAGCAGACCGTAGAACAAGCCTATGCCGACGCGGGACAACCGCAGCATAAGGTGACGGAATTTATTGATGACATGGCGGCCGCCTATGCGTGGGCCGACGTGGTGGTTTGCCGTTCTGGCGCATTAACGGTGAGTGAAATTGCCGCTGCCGGTTTACCTGCGCTGTTTGTGCCATTTCAACATAAAGACCGACAGCAGTACTGGAATGCGTTGCCGCTGGAGAAAGCGGGCGCCGCCAAAATTCTCGAGCAGCCGCAGTTTACTGTGGATGCCGTCGCCAGCACCCTGTCCGGGTGGTCGCGAGAAAGCTTGTTAACCATGGCAGAACGTGCCCGCGCTGCATCCATTCCGGATGCCACCGAGCGTGTTGCAACTGAAGTGAGCCGGGCTGCCCGGGCGTAATTGTGGCGGTGCCTTTTGCATCGCAGAATTTATTGAAGTTAATGGCGTAAAGAATGAATACACAACAATTGGCAAAACTGCGTTCCATCGTGCCCGAAATGCGTCGCGTTCGGCACATTCACTTTGTCGGCATCGGTGGTGCCGGTATGGGCGGTATTGCCGAAGTTCTGGCCAATGAAGGGTATCAGATCAGTGGTTCCGATTTAGCGCCAAACCCGGTGACGCAGCAGTTGATGAACCTGGGGGCAACGATTTATTTCAACCATCGCCCGGAAAACGTGCGTGATGCGAGCGTGGTTGTGGTCTCCAGCGCCATCTCTGCCGATAACCCGGAAATTATGGCGGCGCACGAAGCGCGTATTCCGGTGATCCGTCGTGCGGAGATGCTGGCGGAGTTGATGCGTTTTCGCCACGGCATCGCGATTGCCGGGACGCACGGTAAGACGACCACAACTGCGATGGTCTCCAGTATTTACGCGGAAGCGGGGCTGGATCCGACCTTCGTTAACGGCGGTCTGGTGAAAGCGGCAGGTGTTCACGCGCGCCTGGGCCATAGCCGTTACTTAATTGCGGAAGCGGATGAGAGCGATGCGTCGTTCCTGCATCTGCAACCGATGGTGGCGATTGTCACCAACATCGAAGCCGATCACATGGATACCTACCATGGCGACTTCGAAAATCTTAAGCAGACGTTTATTAATTTCCTGCATAACCTGCCGTTTTATGGTCGTGCGGTGATGTGCGTTGACGACCCGGTGATCCGCGAGCTACTGCCGCGCGTGGGCCGTCAGACCACGACGTACGGCTTTAGCGATGATGCTGATGTTCGCGTCGAAGATTATCAGCAGGTGGGCCCGCAGGGGCACTTTATCCTGCTGCGCCAGGGGATGCCTGACCTGCGCGTAACGCTGAATGCGCCAGGTCGCCATAATGCCCTGAACGCGGCGGCTGCCGTGGCGGTGGCAACGGAAGAAGGTATTGCAGACGACGCGATCCTGCGCGCGTTGGAAAGCTTCCAGGGTACCGGTCGTCGTTTCGACTTCCTCGGTGAATACCCGCTTGAGCCGGTTAACGGCAAAGCCGGTACGGCAATGCTGGTGGATGATTACGGTCACCACCCGACGGAAGTGGACGCGACAATTAAAGCTGCACGTGCGGGCTGGCCGGACAAAAATCTGGTGATGCTGTTTCAGCCGCACCGTTTCACGCGTACGCGTGACCTGTATGACGATTTTGCCAACGTGCTGACCCAGGTTGATGCGTTGCTGATGCTGGATGTGTACGCGGCGGGCGAAGCGCCGATTCCGGGGGCGGACAGCCGCTCGCTGTGCCGCACCATTCGCGGTCGCGGGAAAATCGACCCGATTCTGGTTTCCGATCCGGCGCAGGTTGCGCAAATGCTGGCACCGGTATTGACCGGCAACGATTTGATTCTGGTGCAGGGCGCGGGAAATATCGGCAAAATCGCGCGTTCCTTAGCTGAAATCAAATTGAAGCCGCAAATTCAGGAGGACGAACAACATGGCTGATAAAATCGCGGTCCTGCTGGGCGGTACCTCCGCTGAACGTGACGTGTCGCTGAATTCCGGTACGGCGGTGCTGGCCGGATTACGTGAAGGTGGCGTGGATGCGCATCCGGTCGATCCGAAAGAGGTCGACGTTACGCTGTTGAAGTCGATGGGCTTTCAGAAAGTCTTTATCGCCCTGCATGGACGTGGCGGGGAAGATGGAACCTTACAGGGGTTGCTGGAACTGGTTGGCTTGCCTTATACCGGCAGCGGCGTGATGGCATCGGCGATCTCCATGGATAAACTGCGCAGCAAGTTCCTGTGGCAGGGCGCGGGGTTACCCGTTGCGCCGTGGGTCGCGTTAGAGCGTGCTCAGTTTGAAAAAGGTCTTAACGAAGAACAGGTTACGCAAATTTCTGCGCTGGGTTTACCGCTGATTGTGAAGCCCAGCCGTGAAGGCTCCAGCGTGGGAATGTCGAAAGTGTCAGAATATGACGCTTTACAGGATGCATTAATGCTGGCTTTTCAGCATGATGAAGACGTTCTGATCGAGAAATGGCTCAGCGGTCCGGAATTTACGGTAGCGATACTGGGTGAAGAAATTTTACCCGCAATTCGTATCCAACCCGCTGGAACCTTCTATGATTATGAGGCGAAGTATCTGTCTGATGAAACACAGTATTTCTGCCCGGCAGGTCTGGAACGTGAACAAGAAGCTATTTTGCAGGCATTAGTGCTGAAAGCGTGGACAACCCTGGGCTGTAAAGGTTGGGGGCGTATTGACGTCATGCAGGATAGCGATGGCCAGTTTTATCTGCTGGAAGCAAATACCTCTCCGGGTATGACCAGCCACAGCCTGGTGCCGATGGCGGCGCGTCAGGCGGGGATGAATTTCTCGCAGTTGGTGGTACGAATTCTGGAGTTGGCGGACTGATATGTCGCAGGCAGCGCTGAACACGCGAAACAGTGAAGAAGAGGTTTCTTCCTCACGTCGCAATAATGGAATGCGTCTTGCAGGTATTTTCTTCCTGCTGACGGTGCTGTGTACCGTGCTGGTCAGCGGCTGGGTCGTGTTGGGGTGGATGGAAGATGCGCAGCGTTTGCCGCTGTCAAAGCTGGTGTTAACCGGTGAACGCCATTACACGAAGAATGATGATATTCGCCAGTCGATTCTGGCGTTAGGCGCACCGGGTACTTTTATGACTCAGGATGTGAATATCATCCAGAGTCAGATCGAACGCTTGCCGTGGATTAAGCAGGCCAGCGTCAGAAAGCAATGGCCTGATGAATTGAAGATTCATCTGGTTGAATATGTGCCGATTGCGCGTTGGAATGATCAGCATATGGTAGACGCCGAAGGAAATGCCTTCAGCGTGCCGGCCGATCGCACCAGCAAGCAGGTTTTACCCATGTTATCTGGCCCGGAAGGCAGCGCGAGTGAAGTGTTGCAGGGGTATCGTGACATGTCACAGGTGCTGGCGAAGGACCGGTTTACCCTGAAGGAAGCGGCAATGACCGCACGTCGCTCCTGGCAGTTGACGCTCAATAACGATATTAAGCTCAACCTTGGCCGGGGTGACACGATGAAACGTTTGGCTCGCTTTGTAGAACTTTACCCGGTTTTACAGCAGCAGGCGCAAACCGATGGCAAACGGATTAGCTACGTTGATTTGCGTTATGACTCAGGAGCGGCAGTAGGGTGGGTTCCCTTACCTCCTGAGGAATCTAATCAGCAACAGAATCAGGTACAGGCAGAACAACAATGATCAAGGCGACGGACAGAAAACTGGTAGTTGGACTGGAGATTGGCACCGCGAAGGTTGCCGCTTTAGTAGGGGAAGTTCTGCCCGACGGTATGGTCAATATCATTGGCGTGGGCAGTTGCCCGTCACGCGGGATGGATAAAGGCGGGGTTAATGACCTCGAATCCGTGGTGAAATGTGTGCAGCGCGCCATTGATCAGGCAGAACTGATGGCGGATTGCCAAATCTCCTCGGTCTATCTGGCGCTTTCGGGCAAACATATTAGCTGTCAGAATGAAATCGGCATGGTGCCGATTTCAGAAGAAGAAGTGACGCAGGAAGACGTGGAAAACGTCGTGCATACCGCGAAGTCAGTGCGCGTTCGCGATGAGCACCGTGTACTGCACGTGATCCCGCAGGAATATGCGATTGACTACCAGGAAGGCATCAAAAATCCTGTCGGTCTTTCCGGTGTTCGTATGCAGGCAAAAGTGCATTTGATCACCTGCCACAACGATATGGCGAAAAACATTGTTAAAGCCGTGGAACGTTGTGGCCTGAAAGTTGACCAACTGATATTTGCCGGACTGGCGGCCAGTTATTCCGTATTGACGGAAGATGAACGTGAACTGGGCGTCTGCGTCGTCGATATTGGTGGTGGTACAATGGACATCGCCGTTTATACTGGCGGGGCTTTGCGCCACACCAAAGTGATCCCTTATGCAGGGAATGTGGTTACCAGCGACATTGCGTATGCCTTCGGTACGCCGCCGAGTGATGCCGAAGCGATTAAAGTTCGCCATGGCTGCGCGCTGGGATCCATCGTCGGGAAAGATGAAAGCGTTGAAGTGCCAAGCGTGGGTGGACGTCCGCCGCGCAGTCTGCAACGACAGACGTTGGCAGAGGTGATTGAGCCGCGTTATACCGAACTGCTCAACCTGGTCAACGAAGAGATATTGCAATTACAGGAACAACTTCGCCAGCAGGGTGTGAAACATCATCTGGCGGCGGGGATTGTACTGACCGGTGGCGCGGCGCAAATTGAAGGTCTTGCCGCCTGTGCCCAGCGCGTGTTCCATACGCAAGTGCGTATCGGTGCGCCGCTGAATATTACCGGTTTGACGGATTACGCTCAGGAGCCGTATTACTCAACGGCGGTGGGGCTGCTTCACTACGGGAAAGAGTCCCATTTAAGTGGCGAAGCTGAAGTAGAGAAACGTGTTACGGCTTCAGTTGGCTCTTGGATTAAACGTCTTAACAGCTGGCTGCGAAAAGAGTTTTAATTTTTTATGAGGCCGGCGAAAATTACGGCCTCAGGCGACAGGCACAACGGAGAGAGAAACTATGTTTGAACCTATGGAACTGACCAACGACGCGGTGATTAAAGTCATCGGCGTCGGTGGCGGCGGCGGTAATGCCGTTGAACACATGGTGCGCGAGCGCATTGAGGGTGTTGAATTCTTCGCGGTAAATACCGACGCTCAGGCGTTGCGAAAGACGGCGGTTGGCCAGACTATCCAGATCGGTAGCGGGATTACCAAAGGTCTGGGGGCGGGTGCAAACCCGGAAGTCGGTCGCAATGCAGCGGACGAAGATCGTGAAGCTTTGCGTGCAGCGCTTGACGGTGCAGACATGGTGTTTATCGCAGCAGGCATGGGCGGCGGTACCGGCACCGGTGCAGCGCCAGTGGTTGCTGAAGTGGCTAAAGATTTAGGGATCCTGACCGTTGCGGTTGTGACCAAGCCTTTCAATTTTGAAGGCAAAAAGCGTATGGCTTTCGCGGAACAGGGGATCACTGAGCTGTCCAAGCATGTGGACTCGCTGATCACCATCCCGAACGACAAACTGCTGAAAGTGCTGGGTCGCGGTATCTCATTGCTTGACGCGTTTGGTGCGGCGAACGACGTGCTGAAAGGCGCAGTGCAGGGTATCGCCGAACTGATTACCCGTCCGGGTCTGATGAACGTCGACTTTGCAGACGTGCGCACCGTGATGTCCGAAATGGGCTACGCGATGATGGGTTCTGGCGTAGCGAGCGGTGAAGACCGCGCGGAAGAAGCCGCTGAAATGGCGATCTCCTCTCCGTTGCTGGAAGATATCGATCTGTCTGGGGCGCGTGGCGTGCTGGTCAACATCACGGCGGGCTTCGACCTGCGTCTGGATGAGTTCGAAACTGTGGGTAACACCATCCGTGCTTTTGCATCGGATAACGCGACCGTGGTGATCGGTACTTCCCTGGACCCGGATATGAACGACGAACTGCGTGTCACCGTGGTAGCAACCGGTATTGGTATGGACAAGCGTCCTGAAATCACTCTGGTCACCAACAAACAGGTGCAGCAGCCGGTGATGGATCGTTACCAGCAGCACGGCATGGCGCCGTTGACGCAAGAGCAGAAACCGGTCGCAAAAGTGGTGAACGACAATACGCCGCAAACCGCGAAAGAGCCGGATTATCTGGATATCCCTGCGTTCCTGCGTAAGCAAGCCGATTAAGAATAGGCTGGAATTTGGGATTCGAGGCTCTTTGTGCTAAACTGGCCCACCGAATGTATAGTACACTTCGGTTGGATAGGTAATTTGGCGAGATTATACGATGATCAAACAAAGGACACTTAAACGTATCGTTCAGGCGACTGGCGTCGGTTTGCATACCGGCAAGAAAGTCACCCTGACATTACGCCCTGCGCCGGCCAACACCGGGGTCATCTATCGTCGCACCGACTTGAATCCACCGGTAGATTTCCCGGCCGATGCCAAATCTGTGCGTGATACCATGCTCTGTACGTGTCTGGTTAACGAGCATGATGTACGGATTTCAACCGTAGAGCACCTTAATGCTGCTCTGGCGGGTCTGGGTATCGATAACATCGTTATCGAAGTTGATGCTCCGGAAATCCCGATCATGGATGGCAGTGCTGCTCCGTTCGTCTACCTGCTGCTTGACGCCGGTATTGAAGAACTGAACAGCGCCAAGAAATTTGTTCGCATCAAAGAGACCGTTCGAGTCGAAGATGGTGACAAGTGGGCCGAGTTCAGACCGTACAATGGTTTTACGTTGGATTTCACTATCGACTTTAACCATCCGGCGATCGACTCCAGCACTCAGCGCTATGCGATGAACTTCTCTGCTGATGCGTTCATGCGCCAGATTAGCCGCGCGCGTACTTTCGGTTTCATGCGTGATATCGAATATCTGCAGTCCCGTGGCCTGTGCCTGGGCGGCAGCTTCGATTGTGCCATCGTTGTTGACGATTATCGCGTACTGAACGAAGACGGCCTGCGTTTTGAAGATGAATTCGTTCGTCACAAAATGCTCGACGCTATTGGCGACCTGTTCATGTGTGGTCACAACATTATCGGTGCATTTACCGCGTATAAATCCGGTCATGCATTGAATAACAAATTGCTGCAGGCTGTCCTGGCAAAACAGGAAGCCTGGGAATTTGTGACCTTCCAGGACGATGCAGAACTGCCGCTGGCTTTCAAAGCGCCTTCGACCGTACTGGCATAACGACACAGGTTGTCGCATAAATTCGACTGGTTAATCTGGCACTCTCTCCGGCCAGGTGAGCCAGTCGTTTTTTTTGGCATCTTTTTGCCCTGTCTGTCGTCAAAGTCGTCATTCGGTATTGTTCTTTAGCGTGCTGAATCGCGATGCCGTGCGAACGCTGCTTTCTTAAGCACTTTTACCTGCAACTTCTCATCAATACTGCTGTAGTGCCTGCGCATTAATGATAAGATTTGTGCGCAAAAAAACGTTTTGAATAATACGATTGGGATGGCAATAACGTGAGTGGAATACTGACGCGCTGGCGACAGTTAGGTAGACGCTACTTCTGGCCGCATCTCTTATTAGGGATGGTCGCGGCAAGTTTTGGCCTGCCTGCGCTCGGAAGCACCGTTGAGCCGACTACGCCTGCAAAGGCGGCAGCAAGCAGCCACGAGCAACGCGTTAAAGTCAATTTCAGCCAGCTGGCGCTGCTGGAAACGAGCAACCGCCGCCCCAATTTTACCGTCGACTACTGGCATCAGCATGCTATTCGCACGGTCATCCGTCATCTTTCCTTCGCAATGGCCCCGCAGGCGCTGCCCGTTGCGGAAGAGCCGTTACCGCTTCAGGCGCATCATTTAGCCTTACTGAATACGCTCAGCGCGATGCTGACTCAGGAAGGTACGCCTTCGGCAAGTGCGCCGTGCGTAACGTATGCCCATTTTACACCTCAGGCCGTATTCACCGTTCCCGCCTGGATCAGTCAGGCGCAGGGGATTCGCGCCGGCCCTCAACGCCTCAGCTAAAAAAACCAATAAACTTCAACTAATTATTATGACCCCACATCGCGGGGCGTTTGAGATTTCAATATGCTAATCAAATTATTAACGAAAGTATTCGGTAGCCGTAACGATCGTACGTTGCGTCGTATGCGTAAAGCGGTTGCAGCGATCAATGCCATGGAACCGGAGATGGAAAAACTCTCCGATGACGAACTGAAGGCAAAAACCAGTGAATTCCGCGCGCGTCTGGAAAAAGGCGAAAGCGTAGAGAGCCTGATCCCGGAAGCCTTTGCCGTCGTACGTGAAGCCAGTAAACGCGTCTTTGGTATGCGTCACTTCGACGTTCAGTTGCTCGGGGGGATGGTACTTAACGAGCGCTGCATCGCGGAAATGCGTACCGGTGAAGGTAAAACCCTAACCGCAACCCTGCCCGCTTACCTGAACGCGCTGAGCGGCAAAGGCGTTCACGTGGTTACCGTGAACGACTATCTGGCGCAGCGTGACGCCGAAAACAACCGTCCGCTGTTCGAATTCCTCGGTATGACCGTTGGCATCAACCTGCCGGGCATGCCTGCGCCAGCCAAGCGCGAAGCTTACGCCGCGGACATCACTTATGGCACCAACAACGAATATGGCTTTGACTACCTGCGTGACAACATGGCGTTCAGCCCTGAAGAGCGCGTACAGCGTAAACTGCACTATGCGCTGGTGGATGAAGTCGACTCCATCCTGATCGATGAAGCGCGTACTCCGCTGATCATTTCCGGCCCGGCTGAAGACAGCTCGGAAATGTACAAGAAAGTGAACAAAATCATCCCGTATCTGATTCGCCAGGAGAAAGAAGACTCCGACAGCTTCCAGGGGGAAGGCCACTTCTCTGTGGATGAAAAAGCGCGTCAGGTCAACCTGACCGAACGCGG
Source organism: Citrobacter telavivensis (assembly GCA_009363175.1). NCBI lineage: Bacteria > Pseudomonadati > Pseudomonadota > Gammaproteobacteria > Enterobacterales > Enterobacteriaceae > Citrobacter > Citrobacter telavivensis. The sequence continues at coordinate 4,791,021 of CP045205.1, read as the reverse complement.
TCTGGTGCTGATTGAAGAACTGCTGGTGAAAGAAGGCATTATGGATGAGGGTGAGTCTCTGTACTCGCCGGGTAACATCATGCTGATGCACCACGTGACCGCTGCACTGCGCGCACACGCGCTGTTCACTCGCGACGTTGACTATATCGTGAAAGACGGCGAAGTCATCATCGTTGACGAACATACCGGTCGTACCATGCAGGGCCGTCGCTGGTCTGATGGTCTGCACCAGGCTGTTGAAGCGAAAGAGGGCGTGGAAATCCAGAACGAGAACCAGACGCTGGCCTCGATCACCTTCCAGAACTACTTCCGTCTGTATGAAAAACTGGCCGGTATGACCGGTACCGCAGATACTGAAGCGTTTGAGTTCAGCTCAATCTACAAACTGGATACCGTGGTGGTGCCGACCAACCGTCCGATGATCCGTAAGGACATGCCGGATCTGGTCTACATGACCGAAGCGGAAAAAATTCAGGCCATCATTGAAGATATTAAAGAACGTTCCGCCAATGGTCAGCCGGTGCTGGTGGGGACTATCTCCATCGAGAAATCCGAAGTGGTTTCTAACGAACTGACTAAAGCCGGTATCAAACACAACGTTCTGAACGCCAAATTCCACGCCAACGAAGCGGCTATCGTCGCGCAAGCGGGCTATCCGGCAGCCGTGACCATCGCCACTAACATGGCTGGTCGTGGTACGGATATCGTGCTGGGCGGTAGCTGGCAGGCAGAAGTGGCCGCGCTGGAAAACCCAACGCCTGAGCAGATTGCACAGATTAAAGCTGACTGGCAGGTTCGTCATGAAGCCGTTCTGGCGTCCGGTGGTCTGCACATCATCGGTACTGAGCGTCATGAATCTCGTCGTATCGATAACCAGCTGCGCGGTCGTTCCGGTCGTCAGGGGGATGCGGGTTCTTCGCGTTTCTACCTGTCGATGGAAGATGCGTTGATGCGTATTTTTGCCTCTGACCGCGTGTCCGGCATGATGCGTAAACTGGGAATGAAACAGGGCGAAGCTATTGAGCACCCGTGGGTCACCAAAGCGATTGCCAACGCGCAGCGTAAAGTGGAAAGCCGCAACTTCGATATTCGTAAGCAACTGCTGGAATATGATGATGTTGCTAACGACCAGCGTCGTGCTATCTATTCCCAGCGTAACGAACTGCTGGACGTGAGCGACGTTAGCGAAACGATCAACAGCATTCGTGAAGACGTGTTCAAAGCCACCATTGATGCTTACATTCCGCCGCAGTCTCTGGAAGAAATGTGGGATATCCCGGGTCTACAGGAACGCCTGAAAAATGACTTCGATCTGGAGATGCCGATCGCTGAATGGCTGGACAAAGAACCGGAACTGCATGAAGAGACGCTGCGTGAGCGTATCCTGGCGCAGGCCATCGAAGTGTATCAGCGCAAAGAAGAGGTGGTTGGCGCAGAAATGATGCGTCATTTCGAAAAAGGCGTCATGCTGCAAACGCTTGATTCCCTGTGGAAAGAACACCTGGCGGCGATGGATTACCTGCGTCAGGGTATCCACCTGCGTGGCTATGCGCAGAAAGATCCGAAGCAGGAATATAAGCGCGAATCCTTCTCGATGTTTGCCTCCATGCTGGAAACACTGAAGTACGAAGTGATCAGTACGCTGAGCAAAGTTCAGGTACGCATGCCGGAAGAAGTCGAAGCGATGGAACAGCAGCGTCGTGAAGAAGCGGAACGCTTAGCGCAGATGCAGCAACTGAGCCATCAGGACGACGATAGTGCCGCAGCGGCCGATCTGGCGGCGCAAACGGGCGAACGTAAAGTGGGTCGTAACGATCCATGTCCGTGTGGTTCCGGTAAAAAATACAAACAGTGCCACGGCCGTCTGAGCTAAGATCTGAATAATAACGATGAGGCGCAGGAAACTGCGCCTTTTTTATGGATACGACAATATGAAAAAACTGAACATCGCCGTCGGGATTATCCGTAATCCGTATAATGAAATCTTTATCACCCAGCGTGCGGCCGATGCGCACATGGCGAACAAACTGGAATTTCCTGGCGGCAAGATTGAAGCCGGAGAGACACCGGAACAGGCGCTGAGCCGCGAGCTACAGGAAGAGGTGGGAATTACGCCGGTAGGCGCCACGCTTTTTGAGAAACTGGAGTATCAGTTTCCGGACAGGCATATCACGCTGTGGTTCTGGCTGGTCGAAAGTTGGAAAGGCGAGCCGTGGGGAAAAGAGGGGCAGCCCGGAAAATGGATTGCCGCCGGGACGTTGCAGGCGGAGGATTTCCCTCCGGCGAATGAACCGGTCATCATGAAGTTAGTTCAAACCGCACAGGCCTGATAAGGCGACGCCGGGCTCCGGCAAATCACGGCGGGGGCGTAGTGTCCCCCATACCGTCTGTGCTTACTCTTTCGTTTCACTCCAGTCGTCGCTATCGGACAGATCGCCACTGCTGGCGATGCGTTTCTCTTCAGCGGCCCACTCACCTAAATCGATCAACTGGCAACGCTTGGAACAAAATGGGCGGAATGGACTGACTTCACCCCATACAACCGTTTTGCCGCAGGTAGGGCAGTTTACGGTGATCGTCTCTGACATTTTAACTCCTTAACAGCAGGCCAGTTCGAAATCGAGGCGTTCAGGTACCACGCCATTGTCGCTATCGAGCGGCATAAAACGGATCGCAAAACGGCTTTTGTGGCCTGAAATCTGCGGATAAAGCTGTAAACCCAGCGGCAACTGCAGGCGCAGTAAATCCGCGTCCTCCCCGTTGTCCTGATAAAATCCGTTCAGACTGGTTTGTTTACGAAACGGTGCCGAGTTGCGAATGAGATCAAGGATCAGGGTCAACGCCTGATTCAGCGGGTTCAGACTGGCAAGCCAGCTATCGACCTGAGCATCGCGCTGCGCCTGTGGCATATGCAGCCAGATATGCAGCGTCGGTAAATCAAAGCTACAGCAGCCACCAGGAATGCTCAGACGCTGGCGCACCAGGGCAATCAGCCGGTCCTCACGCAAAAATTGCCCCATGCGTGGCGCGGAAATCAAAATGCTGCCGGCCGTTTTTAACTGCTGGCGCAGTGCATCAATACGGCTCTGGTCGACGCCCGGCACTTCAATCCATGCCTGAAGTTTACGCTGTTGGCGCTCAAGCTCTTTCAGTAATTCTGTACGCACTTCACCACGTTCGAATACGTCCAACAAATCTCCGGCATTACGAAAGAAGTGCAGGGCATCGGAATGATCTGCGATCGGTAAGCGAGAGGAGAGTTGTTGAATCAAAAACTCGATGCGCAACCATGTGCGCATCTTCTCATTGAGTGGGTGTTCAAAAAGGACCTGGGTGTGCATTACGGTTTTTCCTGTGAGACAAACTGCGACGCAAGCTGGAGATAACGTGCGTGCAGGCGGGCGACATCCGACATGATGGAATCTGGTGCGCCATTATTATCAATAACATCGTCTGCCACGGCAAGGCGCGCTTCACGCGACGCCTGGGCAGCGAGAATCTGTTCAACGTGCGCGCGCGTAACGTCGTCGCGCTGCATCGTCCGGGAAAGCTGCGTCTCGGGGGTGACATCTACCACGAGCACGCGATTTGCCTGGCGATAAAGGCCGTTTTCAACCAGTAATGGCACCACCCACAGCACATACGCAGACGTCGCCTGTTGAAACTGACGTCGGGTCTCCTGCTGGATGAGCGGATGAAGCAAGGCATTGAGCCAGGCTTTCTCTTGCGGATGGGCAAAAATCCGCTCGCGAAGCAGACGACGATGCAGCGTGCCGTCTGCGGAAATCAGCTCTGGGCCAAAATGTTCTGCAATCGCATCCAGCGCAGGCTTGCCCGGTTCGACGACCTGACGGGCAATAATATCTGCATCAATTATCTGAATTCCGAGGTCAGCAAAGGCATTCGCAACAGTGCTTTTACCACTGCCAATGCCGCCAGTTAAGGCTACTGTATACCTCATAATCTCGCTTCCCGGGAATTCGCTATGATAATCAATTGGTTAAAAGTTGAACGTACACTGGCGACGATGACTCAGAGATCGACTGCCGTTCGCCAGGTAAATTTATGGGATTGTAGCGTAAAAAAAGAGAATTTCGCAGTCTTGCGCGGCATTGATTAGTGCGTATGATAGCGTCACTGGAGTTGCGCTCTCATACTAATAGCCCTTAACCCCAGGAATCCGCACATGCGTATTGAAGAAGATCTGAAGTTAGGTTTTAAAGACGTTCTTATCCGCCCTAAGCGTTCTACCCTTAAAAGTCGTTCCGATGTTGAGCTGGAACGTCAATTCACCTTTAAACACTCAGGTCAGACCTGGTCCGGCGTTCCTATTATTGCGGCAAACATGGATACCGTCGGCACATTCGCGATGGCAACGGCCCTCGCCTCTTTCGACGTTCTGACCGCCGTTCATAAGCATTACACCGTTGAAGACTGGGCGGCCTTTGTTGGCGCGGCGTCGGCCAATGTGCTCAAGCACGTTATGGTCTCTACCGGTACGTCTGATGCGGACTTCGAAAAGACCCAACAGATCCTGGCGCTGAATCCGGCACTGAACTTCGTCTGCATCGATGTCGCAAACGGCTATTCTGAACACTTTGTCCAGTTCGTATCGAAAGCGCGTGAAGCCTGGCCGACCAAAACCATTTGCGCCGGTAATGTGGTGACGGGCGAAATGTGTGAAGAACTGGTTCTGTCTGGCGCGGATATCGTTAAAGTCGGGATTGGTCCGGGTTCTGTCTGCACCACCCGTGTGAAAACCGGTGTCGGTTATCCGCAACTGTCTGCGGTGATCGAATGTGCTGATGCGGCGCATGGTCTGGGCGGAATGATTGTCAGCGATGGTGGTTGCACCATGCCTGGCGATGTGGCGAAAGCGTTCGGCGGCGGCGCAGATTTCGTGATGCTCGGTGGTATGCTGGCCGGTCACGAAGAAAGCGGCGGTAAAGTCGTTGAAGAAAACGGCGAAAAATTCATGCTGTTCTACGGTATGAGTTCCGAATCCGCCATGACCCGTCATGTCGGCGGCGTTGCGCAGTATCGTGCTGCGGAAGGTAAAACCGTCAAACTGCCGCTGCGTGGCCCGGTAGAGAACACCGCGCGTGATATTCTTGGCGGCCTGCGTTCTGCCTGTACCTACGTTGGTGCCTCTCGCCTGAAAGAACTGACCAAACGTACGACGTTTATCCGGGTTCAGGAACAAGAAAACCGCGTTTTCAATAGCCTGTAATCTCCTGTACTGGCGCTGCATTCAGCGCCAGTTCTGCTTTCGATTTCCCTTCGTTATCCCACTCCACTCATCGCATCGCCCAGATGAAAAATCGGCAAATACATTGCCACGACCAGCGTGCCGATGATAAGCCCGGTAATCACCAGCAGCGCTGGTTCCAGTAACGCCGCCAGGTTATCAGCCATTGTCTGAGTATGTTCATCATGATGTCGGGCAAGATTGTGCAGCATGGTATCCAGCGAGCCTGAGGCTTCACCCGTCCTGACCAGTTGCAAGCACAGCGGGCTGAATTCTTCCGCATTTTTCAGTGCCTGCCAGACGGGAACGCCGGTACTGATATCGTGCTGTACCTGTGCCAGACGCAGTGCCCAGTAGGGGCACTGAATCGTCTCTTTCACGCTCTCAAGCGCGGGTAAAAATGCGATTCCCGCCGTCTGCGTCAGCGCGAGAATGGTAAAGATTTGCGTGAGCTTCTGGCCTCTGATCAACGGTCCCATGACAGGCATGCGGAGTAATCCGCGCTGGCGCAGAATTTGCCAACCGGGCTTTCGGCATAACAGATTGTTGGCCGCGATCAGCATGATGGTCATCAGGACAATCAGCCCGCCCCAGCGTTGACTCCAGTCGGCAAACGCGATGATCCCCTGGGTGAGTGCAGGCAGCGGCGTGTTAAAGGTTCGGTAAATGGCGGCAAATTCGGGCAGAACAAAGTGGAGCATCGCCAGCACCACCATCACCGCCATTGTTAAAATAATGATGGGGTAACGCAGCGCTTTTTTGACCTTATCGGTGAGTTGTTTCTGTGCCTTCTGCTGTCGGGCGAGTTCAAAGCAGCATTCATCCAGTTTCCCGGTCAGTTCACCGGTGCGTATCATCGCCTGATACAGCGGCGGAAAAACGTCAGGCCATTGCGCCAGCGCGCTGGAGAGCGGCGTACCGTGCTCCAGTTCTTGCGCAAGACCCCTCAACAGGGCTTGCCATTGCTTGCTGGGTTGCTGTCCGGCAAGCAGTTCCAGCCCTTCGGAGAGTGTTAAACCCGCCTTTAGCAGCGTTGCGAGTTGGTGAATCACTTCTGTGCATTGGTCACTGCGCCAGAGCGCTCGCTTCACGCGTAGGGATTTCACACGCAGTGGCGTTACCTGACGCTGTTCCAGTTCCTGCATCAGCAGGAGTCGATTTTCTGCCCAATTGGTTCCCTCTCCGGGCAGTCCATCGCGATTCATCCCCTGCCAGTACCACAGTTGTTTAGTGGTCATTTGGCATACCCAGAATACGCACCAGTTCTTCAAAGGTCGTCAGTCCTTGATCGACGGCGCGACACCCGCTTTCAAAGAGTGTGCTCATTCCTGCCTGTTTCGCATGGGCTTCCAGCGTTGCCACTGAGGCGTCGTTGGCAATCTGATGACGCAGTTCGGCCGCGATCGCGAGCAGTTCAAATAGCGCAGTGCGACCATAGAATCCGTGATAGCAGTGTTCACAGCCAACCGCTTGCCAGCGGGGTAGCGGCGTGGGATACCATGCTGGGGGCAAACGAATCGGATCGTCGATAAGCCGCCGGCAGTATGGACACAGCTTTCTGACCAGCCGTTGTGCCACGACCAGGGTTAACGCAGAAGAGAGCATCCAGCGGGCCACGCCCATCTGTTGCAAGCGCACCAGCGCTTCGCAGGTTGAGTTGGTATGCAGCGTGGAAAGTACTAGATGCCCGGTCTGTGCGGCTTTAATAGCAATTTCTGCGGTTTCGCCGTCGCGGATCTCGCCCACCATGATGACATCGGGATCCTGACGTAGTAGTGCCCGCAATACGCCCTGAAAGGTCAGCCCGGCACGCGGATGGATCTGCGTCTGATTGATACCGTCGAGGGGAATTTCCACGGGATCTTCAACGCTACACAGGTTCACCTCCGGCGCGTTTCGTGTTTGCAACGCGCTATAAAGGGTTACCGTTTTACCGCTGCCCGTGGGGCCGGTGACGAGGATCAGCCCTTGTGGTTGTTGCAGGGCGTCGATGAAGACAGATAGCTGCGTGTCGTGCATACCCAGCATGGAGACATCCAGAGCCTGATTCACCTGATGCAGCAACCGCAGCACCACTTTTTCGCCATAACGGCAGGGAAGGGTGGCGATACGAAACGAGACGGCAGCGCCGTTTAGCTCAACGGTGAATTGCCCATCCTGCGGTAGGCGGTGCTCCGCAATATCCAGATGGCTTAACACTTTCAGGCGTGCTGTCAGGGCAATGCCGGTCTCTTTGGCAATATCGGGTAAGCTATGCAGCACACCGTCCACCCGTAAGCGGAGGCGAACGTGATGCTCTGCGGGTTCTATGTGGATGTCTGAGGCCCGTTTCGCCAGCGCGCTCTGTAATGTCTTATCCAGCAAAACCGCAGCGCTGACGCTGTTTTCAGGAACCACTGACGGCAGCGTGGATGAGGACGGATGCTGGTGTTGCTCCATCTGCTGACGCGTCCAGCAGGCAATCTCAATGCGGCGAGTCGTGGCGAAATGCAGGGCGTCCAGCAGTTCGTGAGAAGGGGCATCTTCGACGGCAATGTGTACCGTATCGTTATTCGCATTCAGTAATATTCCCTGGTAGCGCTGACATAGCGCGCTGAGTTGCGTCGTGTTCATTGCGCTTCCTTAGTGGCTATCAAAGCGAAAGACGTCTTCGCAGGCCTGTTTTAATGTGCCGTCATTCTGGATGTTGCAGCTACGTGTCCAGCCCGTAATGCCCTCTGCTTTGTCCCACCCTGGCGTCATGATGACGCTAAGTCCGTTCAGGCTTTCCTGGCCGGTAAGAGAAACCACCCCATTCTCAATGCTCATTTCTGAGACATAGCGTGTCGTCGTTGCCGAGGGAATACCGTTGATTCCTGCGTCGCAGGTGTCCGTACCGCCATGCTCCAGGGCGCAGAGTTCGACGGCGGTGCGGTAGGGGACAAAAGTTTGCAGCATGTCGGTCAGCGCCGCTTTGCGCAGATAGTTTTGATAGGCCGGAATGCCGATGGCGCTGAGGATAGCGATAATGCCGATCACGACCATCAGTTCAATAAGGGTAAATCCGCGTTGTTTATCCATTGTTCGCTCCTTGAGTGAGTGGACGTCACTGTGGCAAACGCGGGTGCGGCGGGCGAGCGGCAAAAAATGAATCAGGAAGGAGGGTTCAGAGGAATGTTATCGGTTTGCAGTCGTCAGCAATGTTGTTGCGAGGCACGACGAGAATTTTAGTGACGGGAAGGGGCAAGCAGGCCCGATAAGCAGTACGCGATCGGGCCATATAATGATTAAGCGTTAGCGAAGCGCATGGACAGGTCGAGCGCCCGGAGGTGCTTGGTGAGAGCGCCCACGGAGATAAAGTCGACGCCGGTTTCGGCAAATTCACGCAGCGTTTTGTCCGTCACGTTGCCAGAAACTTCCAGTCGCGCCTGGCCGTTGGTCCGTTTGACTGCTTCACGCATCTGCGCCGTTTCAAAGTTGTCCAGCATGATGATGTCGGCACCGGCTTTCAGCGCGTCGTCCAGTTCATCCAGATTTTCCACTTCGACTTCCACAGGGACATCCGGATGCAGCCAGAAGGCTTTCTCTACCGCCTGACGCACTGAGCCGGAAGCAATAATATGGTTCTCTTTGATCAGGAACGCATCGGAAAGACCCAGACGATGATTCGCGCCGCCGCCGCATAGCACGGCATATTTCAGCGCGGTACGCAGTCCAGGCAGGGTTTTACGTGTGTCCAGTAGTTGGGTCTTTGTGCCCGCCAGGATATCAACGTACTTACGCACTTCGCTGGCGACACCTGACAGGGTCTGCACGAAGTTCAGCGCGGTGCGCTCGCCGGTCAGCAACACGCGGGAAGGACCGTCGAGCTCAAACAGCGGTTGATTCGCGTTGATGCTGTCGCCGTCATCCACATGCCAGTTGATGCTGACATCGTCGCCAGCCAGTTGAATAAAGACCTCTTCGACCCAGCGTTTGCCACAAAAAACGCCGTCTTCACGGGTGATGACGGTGGCATGAGAACGGGCGTTCTCCGGTAACAGTTGAGTCGTAATATCGTTGCTGGCATCCACTTCACCGCCTAAATCTTCACGCAGCGCCTGGGCGACAACGTTTGGGATATCCAGGTTAATACGTTCCAACAGCGCGTCACGTCGGTAGTCGGGGTTATAGCGGCGAGGCGGCATAAGAAAACTCCAAATTGCTAACGAATCATAAGGTAGAAACATGCTACTCTGATGCGGCTATAAGCACCACTCAAAAGGAGATTCAGCATGTTGTTAGACAAGGGCTGGCTGGCAGAAGCGCGACGCGTTCCTTCTGCGCATTACGATTGCCGCCCGGATGATGAAGTCCCTTCTTTGCTGGTGGTGCATAATATCAGCCTGCCGCCCGGCGAGTTTGGCGGTCCGTGGATTGACGCACTATTCACCGGAACGATTGATCCCAACGTCCACCCTTTTTTTGCCGAAATTGCGCATCTGCGCGTTTCCGCCCATTGTCTGATTCGCCGCGATGGCGAAATCGTTCAGTATGTTCCTTTCGATAAGCGCGCGTGGCATGCCGGTGTGTCGAGCTATCATGGGCGTGAACGCTGCAATGATTTTTCGATTGGCATTGAGCTGGAAGGGACCGACACGCTGGCCTACACCGATGCTCAGTACCAACAACTGGCAGCCGTCACGCGTGCGTTGATAAAGATTTTCCCGGCCGTTGCCGACAACATAACCGGGCACTGTGATATTGCGCCTGAGCGTAAGACCGATCCCGGTCCGGCTTTTGACTGGGCAAGGTTTCGCGCCCTGATCACCGCCTCGTCAGATAAGGAGATGACATGACGCTATTTACGACATTACTGGTGCTGCTCGTCGAGCGCCTGTTTAAGCTGGGCGAACACTGGCAGTTGGATCACCGGTTAGAAGCTTTTTTCCGTCGGGTTAAACGCTTCTCGGTGGCGCGTACGCTGGGGATGATGACGATCGCGATGGTGGTCACGTTCCTGTTACTGCGCGCGCTGGAAGGTTTGTTGTTTAATGTGCCGACGATCGTGGCGTGGATTCTGATCGGGCTGTTGTGTATTGGCGCGGGTAAAGTGCGGATGCACTATCATGCCTATCTTAATGCGGCGGCGCGTGATGATGTACATGCCAGAACGGCGATGGCCAGCGAACTGACGATGATTCATGGCGTCCCGCCGGATTGCAATGAGCGTGAGTTTTTGCGTGAGCTGCAAAACGCGCTACTGTGGATTAACTTCCGTTTTTATATCGCGCCGTTGTTCTGGCTGATCGTCGGCGGTCCGTGGGGGCCGGTTCTGCTGGTGGGCTACGCCTTTCTGCGCTCGTGGCAGTCCTGGCTGGCGCGCTATCAGACGCCACATGAGCGTTTACAGTCCGGCATTGATGGCATTCTTCATGTTCTGGACTGGATCCCGGTACGTCTGGCGGGCGTGGTGTACGCCCTGATCGGGCATGGCGAAAAAGCGCTGCCCGCGTGGTTTGCCTCGCTGGCGGATTTGCATATCTCGCAGTATCAGGTGTTAACGCGCCTGGCGCAGTTCTCGCTGGCACGCGAGCCGCATACCGATAAGATTGAAACGCCGAAAGCGGCGGTTTCTATGGCGAAGAAAACGTCGTTTGCCTTAGTGGTGGTGATTGCCGTGCTGACCATTTATGGCACGTTGATTTAACGAATCAGGACGCCCGGTAAGCAACAGGTTACCGGGCAATCTCTCAAAGCGTATCGGCAGGCGGGATGCCGAAGTCCGGCATCCCGTTTTCATCCCAACGAATTCGCTTCAGGCGGGTATGGCGATTAGGATCGTAGAGCGGATCGCCTTCAATTTCGGTGTAGTTGCGCGCGTGATACACCAGCACGTCGTCGCCCTCCGGCGTTTGGGTAAAGCTGTTGTGCCCGGGCCCATACTGACGATTTTCCTTGCTGGTGGTAAATATCGGATGCGGCAATTTGTGCCAGTTTGCCGGATTCTGCGGATCGGCGTGAATATCAATCCATAACAATCCCATGCAGTAGTTTTCGTCCGTGGCGCTGGCGGAGTAGCTGATGAACAGCCTGTCACCGTGGCTTAACACCGCTGGCCCTTCATTGACCCAAAAACCCCGACACTCCCAGTCGTACTCCGGCTTGCTGAGCATCACTGGCTGGCCTTTAATCGTCCAGGGATTTTCCAGCTCCGCCAGATAAATGTTGGAATTCCCGGTGATGTCGGGCGATTTTTGCGCCCACAGATACCATTGCTTTCCCTGATGGCGAAACGTTGTGGCATCGAGTGCAAAGGTATCAAACGGCGTTTTCACCTGACCTTTTTCGACCCAGTTACCGGTGAGCGGATCGGTATGCGTGCACTCCAGCGCGTACATCCGGTGCTGAAACATGCCCAGTTTGTCGAGCGCCTGTGTATGGGCGGCGGCAAAGTAGATGACCCATCTGCCGTCGAGGTGATGTATTTCCGGTGCCCAGATAAGTTCGCTCATCGGACCGTGTTCGGGTTTGCGCCAGACGACAACGGGCGTTGCCGTGCGCAATCCTTCCAGTGAATCCGCCCGGCGGATTTCCAGCCGGTCATATTCCGGCACGGAGGCAATAAAATAGTAGTCGCTGCCGTCACGCAGGATAAACGGATCGGCGCGTTGTTCAATAAACGGGTTGGGCCAGTTTTGCATCAGGCTTTCCTTACGGTTTCAGTGGCGTTCAGTTCCTGATAATCATTGAGTTCGCGGTAGTTGGCGCGGCGTTTTTCCAGATCGTTCTGAATCTGTTTCATCAGTTCCCGGTCAACTTTCAGCAGACGCACTACGCCGGCGGTAATCAGGTATCCGATACCCGGAATTACGGTAAAGAGCAGCACGATGCCGTTGATGGCGGAATCGCTTTGCGCTTTCGCCCCTGCATCGTAGCCGTACCATGAGAGCAGAAAGCCGACCATCGCGCCGGCAATCGCCAGACCGAGCTTCAGGAAGAACAGGTTGCCGGAGAAGCTGATACCGGTAATACGTTTGCCCGTTTTCCATTCGCCGTAGTCGTCAACATCCGCCATCAGCGACCAGTGCAGCGGCGACGGGATCTGATGCAGAATATTGAGCAGGAAGTAGAGCGCCACAATCAGCATCGTGGCTTTGGGATCGAAGAAGTAAAACGCGCAGGAGAAAAGGGCCAGCGCGATATTGGTCCAGAAGAACACCTTCAGCTTGCACCAGCGGTCGGTCAGCACTTTTGCCAGCACGCTGCCGATCATCATGCCGACAACGCCGAGGCTGATAAAAAGCGTGGCGAAGTGGGTGCTTTGCCCCATTACCCAGGTGACGTAGTACATGGTTGCCGCCATGCGGATGAAGCCCGGGCAGACGTTGCACAGCGTCAGCAGCAGAATGCGTACCCACTGGTCGTTTTTCCACACGTCTTTGAAGTCATTCTTCATGTCGTCGTGAGTGGGAACGGCAGGGCGCACGCGCTCGCGAACGGTGGCAAAACAAAACAGGAACATGCACATGCCGATAATGGCCAGCACGGTCATCGCCAGTTGATATCCCTTCGCTTTGTTATCACCGCCAAACCAGTCAACCATGGGCAGCAGGGTGAGCGACAACAGCAACGTCGCGATGCCGACCAGCACAAAGCGGTAAGACTGACAGGCCACACGCTCTTTCGGGTCGTTGGTGATCACGCCGCCCAGCGAGCAGTAAGGAATATTGATTGCCGTATAGGTAATCGATAACAGGAAGTAAGTGACAAACGCATAGATAACCTTGCTGTTATAAGTCCACTCCGGGGTGGTGAACATCAGAATGCTGAACAGCGCGTAGGGGAAGGCAATCCACAGTAGCCACGGACGAAAACGGCCATATTTGCTTTGGGTCCGGTCGGCAATGGCGCCCATAATGGGATCGGTAACGGCATCGATAACGCGTACTGACAGTAATAACACCCCTACCAGCGCCGGGGCGAGACCAAAAATATCTGTGTAAAAATAGTTAACAAACAGCATGATAGCGCCAAAGATGATGTTGCATCCGGCATCGCCCATGCCATAACCAATCTTTTCTCTTACCGACAGTTTACCTGTATCCATTGCGATGTCTCTCCATCAAGGTGATGGAAATAATTATTCGTCTGCTATCGATTATTTGCGTTGCAGGATAGCGCCGCGAACATGGACGAAATGGCTACAGGAGGAAAAGTGTGAGGCAGGTAACAACCCTCACCCAGGACGGGTGAGGGTCCGAGGGATTAATGCGCTTTCGCTGTCTTTGCGGTTTTCTGTTTGCACAGGTAACCGATACCTAAAACAACCAGCCATACCGGGATCAGGTAGACCGAAATCGCCATACCCGGTGTTATCAGCATAATCACCAGTACGGCCGCCATGAAGAGCAGGCAGACCCAGTTACCCAACGGATAGAACAGCGCCGGGAAGCGAGTCTTCACTCCCTGTTGCTGCTTGGCGCGGCGGAACTTGATGTGTGCAAGACTGATCATCGCCCAGTTGATCACCAGTGCGGAGACCACCAGCGCCATCAGCAGACCGAAGGCGGATTCCGGTGCCATGTAGTTGATCAACACGCACAGTGCTGTCACCAGCGCCGAGACGATGATGGTATTCACCGGCACGCCGCGTTTGTCGATAGTGAGCAGGATTTTTGGGGCGTTACCCTGTTGCGCCAGACCAAACAGCATGCGGCTGTTACAGTAAACGCAGCTGTTGTACACCGACAGCGCCGCCGTCAGAACCACAACGTTCAGCGCGTTTGCGACGAAAGTATCGCCGAGCTCGTGGAAGATCAGGACAAACGGGCTGGTGTCGGCAGTGACGCGCGTCCACGGCAGCAGGGAAAGCAGAACGGCCAGTGAACCCACATAGAAGATCAGAATACGGTAGATAACCTGGTTGGTGGCTTTGGGGATGCTCTGCTCCGGGTTATCGGCTTCGGCGGCGGTGATACCGACCAGCTCAAGCCCACCGAAAGAGAACATGATAATTGCCATCATCATCACCAGCCCGGTCATGCCGTGAGGCAGGAAACCGCCCTGTTCCCACAGGTTACGTACGGTCGCCTGCGGGCCGCCGTTGCCGCTGAACAGCAACCAGCCGCCGAAGATGATCATCGCCACCACGGCGATGACTTTAATAATGGCAAACCAGAACTCCATCTCACCAAACACTTTTACGTTGGTCAGGTTGATGGCGTTGATAGCGATAAAGAAGACGGCTGCCGAAACCCAGGTGGGGATCTCCGGCCACCAGAACTGAATGTACTTACCGACGGCGGTCAGTTCCGCCATCGCGACCAGCACGTACAGCACCCAATAGTTCCAGCCCGACGCAAAGCCTGCAAAACTCCCCCAGTACTTGTAGGCAAAGTGACTGAACGAACCGGCAACTGGCTCCTCAACCACCATCTCACCCAACTGACGCATAATAAGGAAGGCAATAAAACCCGCTATCGCATAACCCAGAATAATACCGGGGCCTGCGGACTGGATAACGGAGGCGCTTCCCAGGAACAAGCCTGTTCCTATCGCGCCGCCCAGCGCGATAAGCTGGATATGGCGGTTCTTAAGGCCGCGCTTTAGCTGCTCGCCGTGCTGCTGACTGTCCATCATGAAACCTCGTGTGTGGTTTACTCTTCAGATTTCAGGCTGCCGCCGAAGACGACCCGAACTATTTGAGTAATTATTATTTGTACTACGCAGTGATGCGTGTGTAAGTTTGCAATTCCGTCTGTTGTATTATTATGTTTACAGCAAAGGTTTTTAAAATGTCGCCGAAACTCTTTTGTCCGGATCAGAATAATGGTATGCGGCGGGGAATGCACCTGCTTTGTGAATGGATGATGACGAGTTGAATAAAAAGAGAGCAGTTGTGTGTCCCTCCTCTTACCTCCTGATAACACTTCCGTTAGCTGTAAAATGACTATTTATGATTAATGCTTGCATAAAAATGCATCTGAATCGGTTCAACCAGGATTTTTCTTCGTTTCAATAAGGTTAAAACTACCTCGAGGGTGGTAAATTTAACATTTGTGCATAGTTACATGTTTGAAACGTTATTTCTGTGATGTTGTTAAAATGTGCCTGGTTTACTGATTTCAATCAAAACCTGTATGGACATAAGGTGAATACTTTGTTACTTTAGCGTCACAGATATGAAATTGGTAAGACCAATTGACTTCGGGCAAATGGCTTAAGACAGGACATCATGGCCTACAGCAAAATCCGCCAACCAAAATTATCCGATGTGATTGAGCAACAACTGGAGTTTTTGATTCTCGAGGGTACACTGCGCCCAGGCGAAAAACTCCCACCGGAACGCGAACTGGCGAAACAGTTCGACGTCTCCCGTCCCTCCTTGCGTGAGGCGATTCAACGTCTCGAAGCGAAGGGATTGCTGCTTCGTCGCCAGGGCGGCGGCACTTTTGTTCAGAGTAGCCTGTGGCAGAGCTTTAGCGATCCACTGGTAGAACTGCTCTCCGACCATCCTGAATCCCAGTTTGACCTGCTTGAGACGCGCCATGCGCTGGAAGGCATTGCTGCATACTACGCAGCGCTGCGCAGTACCGATGAAGACAAAACACGCATTCGTGAACTGCACCATGCCATTGAACTGGCGCAAGAGTCAGGTGACCGCGATGCTGAGTCCGATGCGGTCCTCCAGTATCAAATTGCTGTCACCGAAGCGGCACACAATGTGGTTTTACTCCATCTGCTAAGGTGTATGGAACCCATGCTGGCCCAGAACGTTCGTCAGAACTTCGAGTTGCTCTATTCGCGTCGCGAGATGCTTCCGCTGGTGAGTGGTCACCGCACCCGTATTTTCGAAGCGATTATTGCCGGTAAGCCAGAAGAGGCGCGTGAAGCATCACATCGCCACCTGGCGTTTATCGAAGAAATTCTGCTCGACCGAAGTCGTGAGGAGAGCCGCCGTGAACGCGCCTTACGTCGTCTGGAGCAGCGAAAGAATTAGTGATTTTTCTGGTGGCTCGTTAGCCAGAAGATGTTGTAAATCAAGCGCTACTCTAAAGCGCGGCAACTAAACGCAGAACCTGTCTTATTGAGTTCTCTGGCGAGAGTTCAATGGGACAGGTTCCAGATAACTCAACGTATTAGATAGATAAGGAATACCCCCATGTCAGAACGTTTCCCAAATGACGTGGATCCGATCGAAACTCGCGACTGGCTACAGGCGATCGAATCGGTCATCCGTGAAGAAGGTGTTGAGCGCGCTCAGTATCTGATTGACCAGCTTCTTTCTGAAGCCCGCAAAGGCGGCGTGAAAGTAGCGGCAGGTACTGGGGCAAGCAATTACATCAACACTATTGCCGTTGAAGATGAGCCGGAATACCCGGGCAATCTGGAGCTGGAGCGTCGAATTCGTTCTGCTATCCGTTGGAACGCCATCATGACCGTGCTGCGTGCGTCTAAAAAAGACCTCGAGCTGGGCGGCCACATGGCATCCTTCCAGTCTTCTGCGACGGTGTACGATGTTTGCTTCAACCATTTCTTCCGCGCCCGCAATGAGCAGGATGGCGGCGACCTGGTTTACTTCCAGGGTCATATCTCCCCGGGCATTTACGCCCGTGCGTTCCTGGAAGGCCGTCTGACTGAAGAGCAGATGGACAACTTCCGTCAGGAAGTTCATGGCAATGGCCTGTCTTCCTACCCGCACCCGAAACTGATGCCGGAATTCTGGCAGTTCCCGACCGTTTCTATGGGTCTGGGCCCAATCGGTGCTATCTATCAGGCTAAATTCCTGAAATATCTGGAACACCGTGGCCTGAAAGACACCTCCAAACAGACCGTTTACGCTTTCCTGGGCGACGGTGAAATGGACGAACCGGAATCCAAAGGGGCGATCACCATCGCGACCCGTGAAAAACTGGACAACCTGGTCTTCGTCATCAACTGTAACCTGCAGCGTCTGGATGGCCCGGTCACCGGTAACGGCAAAATCGTTAACGAACTGGAAGGCATCTTCGAGGGCGCTGGCTGGAACGTAATTAAAGTGATGTGGGGCGGTCGTTGGGATGAGCTGCTGCGTAAAGATACCAGCGGTAAACTGATCCAACTGATGAACGAAACCGTTGACGGCGACTACCAGACCTTCAAATCCAAAGATGGCGCGTACGTTCGCGAGCACTTCTTCGGTAAATACCCGGAAACCGCAGCACTGGTTGCAGACTGGACTGATGAGCAGATCTGGGCGCTGAACCGTGGTGGTCACGATCCGAAGAAAGTTTACGCGGCACTGAAAAAAGCGCAAGAAACCAAAGGCAAAGCAACGGTAATCCTGGCTCATACCATCAAAGGTTATGGCATGGGTGACACTGCCGAAGGTAAAAACATCGCGCACCAGGTGAAGAAAATGAACATGGACGGCGTGCGTCATATCCGCGACCGTTTCAATGTTCCTGTCACTGACGAGCAGGTTGAAAAACTGTCCTACATTACCTTCCCGGAAGGTTCTGAAGAACACAAGTATCTGCACGAACGTCGCCAGGCGCTGCACGGCTACCTGCCGAGCCGCCAGCCGAACTTCACTGAGAAGCTGGAACTGCCGACCCTGGAAGACTTCGGCGCGCTGCTGGAAGAGCAGAACAAAGAAATCTCCACCACTATCGCTTTCGTTCGTGCCCTGAACGTGATGCTGAAGAACAAATCGATCAAAGACAGACTGGTTCCGATCATCGCCGACGAAGCGCGTACTTTCGGTATGGAAGGTCTGTTCCGTCAGATCGGTATTTACAGCCCGAACGGTCAGCAGTACACCCCGCAGGACCGTGAGCAGGTTGCATACTACAAAGAAGACGAGAAAGGTCAGATTCTGCAGGAAGGGATCAACGAGCTGGGTGCAGGGTCTTCCTGGCTGGCTGCGGCGACCTCTTACAGCACCAACAACCTGCCGATGATTCCGTTCTACATCTACTACTCCATGTTCGGGTTCCAGCGTATTGGCGACCTGTGCTGGGCAGCAGGTGACCAGCAGGCGCGTGGCTTCCTGATTGGCGGGACGTCTGGTCGTACAACGCTGAACGGCGAAGGTCTGCAGCACGAAGATGGTCACAGCCATATTCAGTCTCTGACTATCCCGAACTGTATCTCTTACGATCCGTCTTACGCGTACGAAGTTGCGGTCATCATGCACGATGGTCTGGAGCGTATGTACGGTGAGAAACAAGAGAACGTTTACTACTACATCACCACGCTGAACGAAAACTACCACATGCCAGCCATGCCGGAAGGTGCTGAGGAAGGTATCCGTAAAGGTATCTACAAACTCGAAACCCTGGAAGGTAGCAAAGGTAAAGTTCAGCTGCTGGGCTCCGGTTCTATCCTGCGTCACGTTCGTGAAGCGGCACAGATCCTGGCGAAAGACTACGGCGTGGGCTCTGACGTGTACAGCGTCACCTCCTTCACTGAACTGGCGCGTGATGGTCAGGACTGTGAACGCTGGAACATGCTGCACCCGCTGGAAACGCCGCGCGTTCCGTACATCGCTCAGGTGATGAACGACGCGCCGGCTGTAGCCTCAACTGACTATATGAAACTGTTTGCCGAACAGGTTCGTACTTATGTACCGGCTGATGATTATCGCGTACTGGGTACCGACGGTTTCGGTCGCTCTGACAGCCGTGAAAACCTGCGTCACCACTTCGAAGTGGATGCTTCCTACGTGGTTGTAGCGGCACTGGGCGAACTGGCTAAACGTGGCGAAATCGATAAGAAAGTGGTTGCGGATGCAATTACCAAATTCAACATCGATGCAGAAAAAGTTAACCCGCGTCTGGCGTAAGAGGTAAAAGAATAATGGCTATCGAAATCAAAGTACCGGACATCGGGGCAGATGAAGTTGAAATCACCGAGATCCTGGTCAAAGTGGGCGACAAGGTTGAAGCAGAACAGTCGCTGATCACCGTAGAAGGCGATAAAGCCTCTATGGAAGTCCCGTCTCCGCAGGCTGGCGTTGTTAAAGAGATCAAAGTCTCTGTTGGCGACAAAACCGAGACCGGCGCACTTATCATGATATTCGATTCCGCTGACGGTGCAGCAGCCGCTGCACCTGCTCCGGCAGAAGAGAAGAAAGAAGCGGCTCCGGCTGCGGCACCGGCTGCTGCGGCAGCGAAAGAAGTACACGTACCGGATATCGGCGGCGACGAAGTTGAAGTCACTGAAATCATGGTTAAAGTGGGCGACACCGTTGCGGCTGAACAGTCCCTGATCACCGTTGAAGGCGACAAGGCTTCGATGGAAGTCCCGGCCCCGTTCGCGGGTACCGTGAAAGAGATCAAAATCAACACCGGTGACAAAGTGTCCACCGGGTCGCTTATCATGGTCTTCGAAGTGGCGGGCGCGGCCCCGGCTGCGGCTCCAGCACAGGCGGCTGCTCCGGCAGCGGCGGCGGCACCTGCCGCTTCTGGCGCGAAAGACGTTAACGTACCGGATATCGGCGGTGACGAAGTTGAAGTGACCGAGGTGATGGTGAAAGTGGGCGACAAAGTGGCCGCTGAGCAGTCACTGATCACCGTTGAAGGCGATAAAGCGTCAATGGAAGTCCCGGCGCCGTTCGCGGGTACCGTTAAAGAAATCAAAATCAGCACCGGCGATAAAGTTAAAACCGGCTCTCTGATTATGGTCTTCGAAGTGGAAGGTGCAGCGCCTGCTGCTGCCACGCCACAGCAGGCTCCAGCACCGGCGGCCTCTGCACCTGCACCAGCTGCCGCTGCTCCAGCAGCGAAAGCCGAAGGCAAATCTGAGTTTGCTGAGAACGACGCTTACGTCCATGCGACCCCGCTGATTCGCCGTCTGGCGCGCGAGTTCGGTGTGAACCTGGCGAAAGTGAAGGGTACAGGCCGTAAAGGTCGCATCCTGCGCGAAGACGTTCAGACTTACGTGAAAGACGCTATTAAGCGTGCGGAAGCCGCTCCGGCAGCCGCAGCAGGTGGCGGTATTCCGGGCATGCTGCCGTGGCCGAAGGTCGACTTCAGCAAGTTTGGTGAAATCGAAGAAGTGGAACTGGGCCGCATCCAGAAAATCTCTGGTGCTAACCTGAGCCGTAACTGGGTGATGATCCCGCACGTTACGCACTTCGACAAAACCGATATCACCGATCTGGAAGCGTTCCGTAAACAGCAGAACGCTGAAGCTGAGAAGCGCAAACTGGATGTGAAATTCACCCCGGTGGTCTTCATCATGAAAGCGGTTGCTGCGGCGCTTGAGCAGATGCCACGCTTTAACAGTTCGCTGTCGGAAGACGGTCAGCGTCTGACGCTGAAGAAATACATCAATATCGGTGTGGCGGTTGATACGCCAAACGGTCTGGTTGTTCCGGTCTTTAAAGACGTGAACAAGAAGAGCGTTACCGAACTGTCTCGCGAACTGACGGTTATCTCTAAAAAAGCGCGTGACGGTAAGCTGACCGCGGGCGAAATGCAGGGCGGTTGCTTCACCATCTCCAGCATCGGCGGCCTGGGTACCACCCACTTTGCACCGATTGTGAACGCGCCGGAAGTGGCTATCCTCGGTGTGTCCAAGTCAGCGATGGAGCCGGTGTGGAACGGTAAAGAGTTTGTACCGCGTCTGATGATGCCTATCTCTCTGTCCTTCGACCACCGTGTGATTGACGGTGCTGATGGTGCGCGTTTCATTACCATCATCAACAATATGCTGTCTGACATTCGCCGCCTGGTGATGTAAGCAAAAAAGCCGGCCCGACGGCCGGCTTTTTTCTGGTAATCTCATGATGGTTTTGGGGTTATTGGTGCTAAAGATAAATCGTTGCCGTTTTGTTGTTTCAAAATTGTTAACAATTTTGTAAAATACGGACGGATAGAACGACCCGGTGGACGATGGGCGACAAGACCAGGGATCGCCGGAAATAAATTAAGAGGTCATGATGAGTACTGAAATCAAAACTCAGGTCGTGGTACTTGGGGCAGGCCCCGCAGGTTACTCTGCAGCCTTCCGTTGCGCTGATTTAGGTCTGGAAACCGTAATCGTAGAACGTTACAGCACCCTCGGTGGTGTTTGTCTGAACGTCGGCTGTATCCCTTCTAAAGCACTGCTGCACGTTGCGAAAGTTATCGAAGAAGCCAAAGCGCTGGCTGAACACGGTATCGTCTTCGGCGAGCCGAAAACCGATATCGACAAAATTCGTACCTGGAAAGAAAAAGTAATCACTCAGCTGACCGGTGGTCTGGCGGGTATGGCAAAAGGCCGTAAAGTGAAAGTGGTTACCGGTCTGGGTAAATTCACCGGGGCGAACACCCTGGAAGTTGAAGGTGACAACGGCAAAACCGTGATCAACTTCGACAACGCGATCATCGCGGCGGGTTCCCGTCCGATCCAGTTGCCGTTCATTCCGCATGAAGATCCGCGTGTATGGGACTCCACCGACGCCCTGGAACTGAAATCCGTACCGAAGCGTCTGCTGGTCATGGGTGGCGGTATCATCGGTCTGGAAATGGGGACCGTGTACCATGCGCTGGGTTCAGAGATTGACGTGGTTGAAATGTTCGACCAGGTTATCCCGGCGGCTGACAAAGACATCGTTAAAGTCTTCACCAAACGTATCGGTAAGAAATTCAACCTGATGCTGGAAACCAAAGTGACTGCCGTTGAAGCGAAAAAAGACGGTATTTACGTTTCCATGGAAGGCAAAAAAGCCCCGGCTGAAGCACAGCGTTATGACGCGGTGCTGGTCGCCATCGGTCGTGTACCGAACGGTAAAAACCTCGACGCGGGCAAAGCTGGCGTGGAAGTGGACGACCGTGGCTTCATCCGCGTTGACAAACAGTTGCGCACCAACGTGCCGCACATCTTTGCTATCGGCGATATCGTCGGTCAGCCAATGCTGGCGCACAAAGGTGTTCACGAAGGTCACGTTGCCGCTGAAGTTATCGCCGGCATGAAACACTACTTCGATCCGAAAGTGATCCCATCCATTGCTTACACTGAACCAGAAGTGGCGTGGGTAGGTCTGACGGAGAAAGAAGCGAAAGAGAAAGGCATCAGCTATGAAACCGCCACCTTCCCGTGGGCTGCTTCTGGCCGTGCTATCGCTTCTGACTGCGCAGACGGTATGACCAAACTGATTTTCGACAAAGAAACTCACCGTGTGATCGGTGGTGCGATTGTCGGCACCAACGGCGGCGAACTGCTGGGTGAAATTGGTCTGGCGATCGAAATGGGTTGTGATGCAGAAGATATCGCGCTGACCATCCATGCGCACCCGACTCTGCACGAGTCTGTTGGTCTGGCGGCAGAAGTGTTCGAAGGTAGCATCACTGACCTGCCGAACGCGAAAGCGAAGAAGAAGAAGTAATCTTCAGCCTTCCAGCGACAAAAAAAGCGGCGTAAATGCCGCTTTTTTTATGCCTGTCACTCCACCGGTTTCCAGGGATCGTGTGGCGTAAATTTTTCTATGGCGATGGCTTTTAGCCCACTATCTTCCCCCAAATCCGTCTGATACACGCGGTCATCCTGGCTTACCATAAAGCTCATCACGCCTGTTTCACCCCAGCTGACGGGCCAGGCGAACAGCGCGAACCCTTTCTCGTTGTCGCTGGCAATAATGCGAAAATAGTAGCCGTGATACCCTTCACCAGGCGAGTCAGGGCTGAAGGCCGGTCCTAACGGGCTTGGCGTTTCGCCGGGTTTTACGGGCCAGTACAAACCATCCTGTTGACCGTTATGGCTGATAATCCGGGTGGCGAAAGCCTGTTTGCGCTGCCAGTAGTCGTACTGGGCATCGACATAGGCACGCATGGCCTGAATCGCCGAGAGTTCATTGCGACCTACCGTTCGCGTGAGGATCTCATCCTGCGCGGCAGACATATCAAAATGCCAGCCCTTGCTTGCCTTCACGATGGGGATGGGCAACTGCCAGTTCTCCTGACCGACGTTCAGATGGGCCACGTTACCTTGCTGCACAATCTGATGGCTGACCTTCCAGTCGCGGTTAAAGCGCGCGACGGCTTCCGGGTCCGCACCTTCCGGGGGTAAAAATTGTCGCCAGTCATCACCTAACAGAGCGGTCAGGTGTGCGTCGTTATTCCCGGCAATCGCACGGGAAAAGGCGTTAGCAGCTTCGTCTGGCGTGGCAAACATCTGCTGGGCGTAGCTCATTAATGGCAACGAGAGCAGCAGGGTGCTTAACAGTATTTTTTTCATTATGGGCTCCCGTTAGCGATGGCGAAATTGATGGTGTTCAGAAGCGCGATCGCGCGCGGGGGCAGGTTGCCCATGGCTGACATTACTCAGACGACGACTTTCCTGACCGCGCTGCTGCTGCGACTGCCAGGTCGGCGACCGACTGTCATTGCCGCTAAGGGCATTTGCCCGGTTTTGCTGGAATACCTGCTGACGCTGCTGTGGTGACGAGGACCCGACGTGCTGACGTACCGTATCCCGCTGCTGTTGTGAGACCGGGTGTTGCTGCGCTTTGGCCCTGAGATCGTCACGATGCTGTTGTTGTGCTGGCGTGGTTGATTGTTTCAACGTCTGCTGTGCACTCTGACGACGTGTGTTGTTGTCGTCATAGCCGCGATAATTATTGCGCTGGGCAACCTGATTCAACTGTTGAGAGGCCGCTTTACGCTGGGCATCGCGCGTTGTCGCAGTGGGTTGCTGAGGCAGCGCTTTAGACGCATCCGGATGACGCTGTTGTAGTTGCGCCATCGCCGCCTGGCGCTGGCTGTCGCGGGAAGCCGTCGCGGCAGGTTGCTGTGTGGCGCTGAGACCGCCGCTGACGTTGGTCGGATGGAAACGCTGCGCCGTTGAGGCGTTTTGATACGGCACTCCGCCGCGATAGGCCGGGTTGTGCTGCCAGGTCATGTTCTGCGTTTTCAGATTCTGCCCGGAGATGCGGTTGAAGTTATTAACGTTGATATTGATGTTATCGCCATTGTGCTGATAGCCATTACCGCCATGACGATCGTCGTCATGATGGTGATCGTCATCGTGGTGATGATCATCGTCATCCCAGTCGATATTGCTGAACAGTGCATAAGTGGTGGCAACGCCAAGGCTGTAGCCGAATCCCTTAACAAAACTCCCGGCAAACTGTTCGCCTGGCGTAGGGGGGAGATATACCGGCGGATACGCGGTGTTGGGCCAGGTACCATAAACCGTGGAAGGGTTATAGCTGGGGACGTACACCACCTGCGGATCGGCAGGTTCAATTTTAATCACCGTGGAGGCCGGTGCCGTAGAAACGGCGCTGGATTGCGTCGTGGAGGCGGTGGCTGAGGGCGCTGGAGTCACGCTCTTTTTCGGCGTGCTGGTTACCGTCTGCTGCGGGGTGGATTTCAGCGAGCCGGTTTGCTGGGCCAGTAAGCGCAGGCGCTGAACTGAATCCATGACATCCTGCGGTTGCGCCAGAAACGCATCACCGAGGTTTTGTACCCACTCCGGATTTTCCCCCATCAGCGTCATGAGTTGCGGAAAGGCAACCAACGACTTCACGCTGGGGTCCCATGGCTGGTTTGCAACCGCCTGAATGGCGGCATCGCCCTGTTGTGTTGGATTATCACGCGACCATTGCACCGCCTGAACGACGTTAGCCGGATAGGTCGCCGCCATCAGAACCTGAGAAAGTAGCGGGTCCGGATAGAGGGCAATCGGCGCAACCCATTGATCGATTTGCGCCGTGGTAAAGCTCGCTTTTGCAACCGGAGCCGGAGGGGCTTCGGCTGGCGCGGGCGGTTGTACCGCGACGGGCGTCGGGGCTTCCGGTGTGCGGCTTTTGACATACAGCATGCCTGAAGCAGCAAGTAGCCCGGCGCTACAGATCAGCGCAAGCACGTGGGGTTTAAAGGGCAACGTCATATTCTTACTCCCGATTTGCCTTGAAATCGCAATGGTCGAAGTGCTGCCACCCGCAGGTGCAGTGTTGCGTGAGTATAAAGAGACGATAGTTTAATTTTTGACTAATCTTGGGATCGGTACAGCAGAGTGATTATAAGAATGCGAAATAGTGTGACGATTCGTAACAGCGATTAATTCCCCGTTTCTGAAATCGAAAAGGGCATTAGACCATCCTTAACGATTCAGCCACTTTTTTATGTTGCTTTTTTGTAAACAGATTAACACCTCACTAAAATCCTGTTATTCTGCCCATTGCGGTACCGGGCATTTACCCTACAAACTGCTGTCTCACAGGAGCGTGAAGAGAATCGCCCATCGATAAAGCGCCGCACTATGACAATGAGAGCGAGGAGAACCGTCGTGCTAGAAGAATACCGTAAGCACGTAGCAGAACGTGCCGCCGAGGGGATTGTGCCCAAACCCTTAGATGCAACCCAAATGGCCGCGCTCGTCGAGCTGCTGAAAGCACCGCCTGCGGGCGAAGAAGAATTCCTGTTAGACCTGTTGATCAACCGTGTTCCCCCAGGCGTCGATGAAGCCGCCTATGTCAAAGCGGGTTTCCTCGCAGCCATCGCTAAAGGCGAAACAACTTCCCCACTGATTACGCCTGAAAAAGCGATTGAATTGCTCGGCACCATGCAGGGTGGTTACAACATCCATCCGCTGATCGACGCCCTGGACGATGCAAAACTGGCGCCGATTGCCGCCAAAGCGCTCTCCCATACTCTGCTGATGTTCGATAACTTCTATGACGTAGAAGAAAAAGCCAAAGCGGGTAACGAATTTGCGAAGCAGGTGATGCATTCCTGGGCTGATGCCGAATGGTTCCTGAGCCGTCCGCCGCTGGCTGAAAAAATGACCGTCACCGTCTTCAAAGTGACCGGTGAAACCAACACCGATGATCTGTCTCCGGCGCCGGATGCCTGGTCTCGTCCGGATATTCCACTTCACGCGTTAGCAATGTTGAAAAACGCCCGTGAAGGCATTGAGCCGGATCAGCCTGGCGTAGTGGGTCCGATCAAACAGATCGAAGCCCTGGCAAGTAAAGGCTATCCGTTGGCTTACGTCGGTGACGTTGTCGGTACCGGTTCTTCGCGTAAATCTGCCACCAACTCCGTGTTGTGGTTTATGGGCGATGACATTCCGCACGTGCCGAACAAACGCGGCGGCGGTCTGTGCCTCGGCGGTAAAATCGCACCTATCTTCTTCAACACCATGGAAGATGCGGGCGCGCTGCCAATCGAAGTTGACGTCAGCAACCTGAATATGGGTGATGTGATTGACGTTTACCCGTTCAAAGGTGAAGTCCGTAACCATGAAACCGGCGAACTGCTGGCGAGCTTTGAACTGAAAACCGACGTGCTGGTAGATGAAGTGCGCGCGGGCGGTCGTATTCCGCTGATCATCGGTCGCGGTCTGACCACCAAAGCGCGTGAAGCGCTGGGCCTGCCGCACAGCGACGTGTTCCGTCAGGCGAAAGATGTGGCGGAAAGCAACCGTGGTTACTCACTGGCACAGAAAATGGTCGGCCGTGCGTGCGGCGTAGCCGGTATCCGTCCGGGCGCGTACTGCGAACCGAAGATGACCTCCGTGGGTTCCCAGGATACCACCGGCCCAATGACCCGTGACGAACTGAAGGACCTGGCGTGCCTGGGCTTCTCTTCTGACCTGGTGATGCAGTCTTTCTGTCACACTGCGGCTTATCCGAAGCCGGTTGACGTCACCACGCACCACACGCTGCCGGACTTCATTATGAACCGTGGCGGTGTGTCGCTGCGTCCGGGCGATGGCGTGATCCACTCCTGGCTGAACCGTATGCTGCTGCCGGATACCGTCGGTACCGGTGGTGACTCCCACACCCGCTTCCCGATCGGGATTTCCTTCCCGGCAGGTTCAGGCCTGGTCGCGTTTGCTGCTGCGACCGGCGTGATGCCGCTGGACATGCCGGAATCGGTACTGGTGCGCTTTAAAGGCAAAATGCAGCCGGGGATTACCCTGCGCGATCTGGTACACGCTATTCCGCTGTACGCGATCAAACAGGGTCTGCTGACCGTCGAGAAGAAAGGCAAGAAGAACATCTTCTCTGGCCGTATTCTCGAAATCGAAGGTCTGCCGGATCTGAAAGTCGAGCAGGCGTTTGAGCTGACCGATGCTTCCGCCGAACGTTCAGCAGCAGGATGTACCATCAAGCTGAACAAAGAGCCGATCGTTGAATACCTGACCTCCAACATTGTTCTGCTGAAGTGGATGATCGCGGAAGGCTACGGCGACCGTCGTACGCTGGAACGTCGTGTGCAGGGCATGGAAAAATGGCTGGCGGAACCTGAACTGCTGGAAGGCGATGCGGATGCTGAATATGCCGCAGTAATCGACATCGATCTGGCCGATATCAAAGAGCCTATCCTGTGCGCGCCAAACGATCCGGATGACGCGCGTCTGCTCTCTGATGTTCAGGGCGATAAAATCGACGAAGTGTTCATCGGTTCCTGTATGACCAACATCGGTCACTTCCGTGCGGCCGGTAAGCTGCTGGATGCGCACAAAGGTCAATTGCCGACGCGTCTGTGGGTGGCACCGCCAACCCGTATGGATGCGGCACAGCTGACCGAAGAAGGCTACTACAGCGTCTTTGGTAAGAGCGGTGCGCGTATTGAAATCCCGGGCTGTTCACTGTGCATGGGTAACCAGGCGCGTGTGGCAGACGGGGCGACGGTGGTATCAACTTCCACGCGTAACTTCCCGAACCGTTTAGGGACCGGTGCGAACGTCTATCTGGCGTCTGCGGAGCTGGCGGCGGTTGCGGCACTGATCGGCAAACTGCCGACGCCGGAAGAGTACCAGACCTATGTGGCGCAGGTCGATAAAACGGCAGTCGACACCTATCGTTATCTGAACTTCGACCAGCTTTCTCAGTACACTGAGAAAGCAGACGGTGTGATTTTCCAGACAGCGGTGTAATGCGCTAACGCATTTCGCGTAAAAACGCATCAATGCCCGGAGAAGCGCGCTTCTCCGGGCATTTTTATTTCCATTCCTTATACGCGATCCGCTTTTTTTCTGCGCCCAGGCTGCGATAATTAAAACAAGGCGCAATGCGGTAATGGCGCATTGCCGGGAGCAGAGGATTACATTATGGATTACGAATTTCTGCGCGATGTTACCGGAGTGGTCAAGGTGCGCATGTCCATGGGTCACGAAGTGGTCGGGCACTGGTTTAATGAAGAAGTGAAAGAAAACCTGGCCCTGCTGGACGAAGTGGAACAGGCGGCACACGCGGTGAAAGGCAGCGAACGTTCCTGGCAACGGGCGGGGCACGAATATACGCTCTGGATGGATGGCGAAGAGGTGATGATCCGCGCCAATCAGCTGGAGTTTACCGGCGACGAAATGGAAGAGGGGATGAGTTACTACGATGAAGAGAGCCTGTCGCTGTGTGGCGTTGAGGATTTTCTTCAGGTGGTAAACGCATACCGGGAATTTCTGCGTCAATCCTGAGTTATTTCAATCATCAATGAAGCCGGGCGTCTGCGTCCGGCTTTTTTTTTGCAGAAAAATGATTGGTTGATTTTTATTAATCATTTTAAAACTGTGATCTGGCGCGTTTGTGATCTAAAATTGATTAAATATAATCGCTATGATTTTTTTTAATCACAACATAACAACAGGCGGGAAGACCATGAACATCAAAAAGGCAATAGAACGCATACCCGGCGGCATGATGGTCGTGCCATTGGTTATCGGTGCCATTATTAATACCTTTGCCCCGCAGGCGCTGGAAATCGGCGGCTTTACCACCGCGCTGTTTAAAAACGGCGCTGCGCCGTTGATCGGCGCATTCCTGCTGTGTATGGGCGCAGGGATCAGCGTAAAAGCAGCGCCTCAGGCTTTGCTGCAAGGGGGCACGATCACCCTGACCAAGTTGCTGGTGGCCATCGCGATCGGCCTGGGGGTTGAACACCTGTTCGGAGCGGAAGGGATCTTTGGCTTAAGCGGCCTGGCCATTATTGCCGCCATGAGCAACTCGAACGGGGGGCTGTACGCGGCGTTAGTCGGTGAGTTCGGCAACGAACGTGATGTCGGCGCAATCTCTATTCTGTCTCTTAATGACGGTCCGTTCTTTACGATGATCGCGCTGGGTGCCGCAGGGATGGCCAACATTCCAATTATGGCGCTGGTGGCGGTACTGGTTCCCCTGGTGGTCGGCATGATCCTCGGTAATCTCGATCACAACATGCGTGACTTCCTGACCAAAGGCGGACCGCTATTGATTCCGTTTTTTGCCTTTGCGCTCGGCGCCGGCATCAACCTTGAAATGCTGTTGCAGGGCGGTCTGGCGGGCATTCTGCTTGGTGTACTGACCACGTTCATTGGCGGTTTCTTTAACATCCGCGCAGACCGTCTGGTGGGAGGAAGCGGGATTGCCGGAGCGGCAGCCTCCAGTACCGCCGGTAACGCCGTCGCGACGCCACTGGCTATTGCCCAGGCCGATCCTTCATTGGCGGAAGTCGCCGCCGCTGCCGCGCCGCTGATTGCCGCCTCCGTGATTACCACTGCGATCCTGACCCCGATCCTCACCTCGTGGGTGGCCAAAAAGCAGGCGCGTCAGGTTGCTCAGGAGAATAAAGCATGAAAATGATCGTTATCGCCGATGATTTTACGGGCTCTAACGATACCGGCGTGCAACTGGCAAAAAAAGGCGCACGTACGGAGGTGATGCTCACCCCGGCACAGAAGCCTTCACGGCGTGCCGATGTGCTGGTTATCAACACAGAGAGCCGGGCAATCCCAGCGGCGCAAGCCGCGCAGGCGGTTCAACAGGCGTTAGTCCCCTGGTGTGAAGGGGCCGCCACGCCGCTGGTGTATAAAAAAATCGATTCTACGTTTCGTGGCAACGTGGGGGCCGAGGTAACTGCGGCGATGCGCGCCGCCAACCGGAAACTGGCCGTGATTGCCGCAGCAATCCCCGCCGCAGGGCGCACGACGCGTGATGGACTGTGCCTGGTCAATGGAACACCGCTACTGGAGACTGAATTTGCCAGCGATCCCAAAACGCCGATTATCTCTTCGCGCATTGCGGAACTGGTCACGCTGCAAAGTGACATTCCGGTGCATGAAGTGTCGCTCGACGATGTCCGACAGGGACGACTGAGCGCGCGGTTAGTCGCTTTCGCGGCAGAAGGTGAGTGCATGGTGGTAGTGGATGCGGTTGATGACCGCGATTTGTCGCTGATTGCGCATGCCGTCTGCGAGCAGGAGGTACTGCCGTTACTGGTCGGTGCCGCCGGGCTTGCCAATGCCCTACCCGTCAGAATGTTCATGCAGGAAAAGCAGGAGCTTCCGGTGCTGGTTGTCGCGGGTTCGATGAGTGAAGCCACGCGGCGTCAGGTAGACAAAGCGCTGTGTCAGGACAGGGCGAAGGTTGTCGATATCGATGTTTCACGGTTGGCCTCTGCCCATTTCGAACAGGAAATTGCGTCCGTCGTGGAGCAGGCCTGCACGCTGTTGAGCCGCCAGCACCATACGATTTTACGTACCAGCCGGTGTGCGCAAGACCGGCAGATGATCGACACGCTGTGTGCCAGCGTGGGGATGCGTCGTCAGGCGCTTGGCGAACGGTTGAGCCAGCGTCTTGGGACAATCACGTTGCACATTATTGAGCAGGCGCGCATTGGCGGTCTGTTCCTGACCGGGGGGGATATCGCGACCGCTGTTGCCAGTGCGCTGGGGGCGGAAGGCTATCGCATTCAACGCGAGGTGGCCCCCTGTATTCCGTGCGGAACGTTTGTGAACAGCGAGATTGACGATCTGCCGGTGATCACCAAAGCGGGCGGATTCGGCTCCGACAGTACCCTTTGTGATGCGCTTTATTTTATTGAGGAGATGTACAGTGGTAACTAAAACAATTGCGATTACGATGGGCGACCCCGCGGGGATCGGTCCGGAAATTATTGTTAAAGCGCTCAGCGAAGATGAACTTAACGGCGCGCCGCTGGTGGTGGTGGGATGCCTGCAAACTCTGAAGCGGCTGCAGGCCAATGGTCTGGCTGAAGGCGTGACGTTCCGCGCCATTACGCGGGTTGCGGATGCCCGATTCGCGCCTGGCATCATTCATGTGATTGATGAACCGCTGGCGCAACCGGAGGCGCTGGAGCCGGGCAAAGTACAGGCGCAGGCGGGCGATCTGGCCTATCGCTGCGTAAAACGGGCGACGGAACTGGCGATGAAAGGCGACGTCCACGCCATCGCCACCGCACCGTTGAACAAAGAAGCGCTGCATCTTGGTGGACACAATTTCCCGGGACACACCGAGCTGCTGGCGACGCTGACGGAAAGCCGCGATTACGCGATGGTGCTTTATACCGATAAGCTGAAAGTCATTCATGTTTCCACCCACATCGCCCTGCGTAAGTTCCTCGATACCCTGAACGGTCAGCGTGTGGAGACCGTGATTGGCATCGCTGATACCTTCCTCAAGCGCGTAGGGTATGCGCATCCACGTATTGCGGTGGCAGGGGTGAACCCGCATGCCGGTGAGAACGGATTGTTTGGCGATGAGGAGATTCGCATTGTCGGACCGGCGATTGAGCACATGAAGGCGAAGGGGATGGCGGTTTATGGCCCATGCCCGCCGGATACGGTGTTTTTACAGGCGTATGAAGGTCAATATGACATGGTGGTGGCGATGTACCACGACCAGGGCCATATCCCGCTGAAGCTGCTGGGTTTTTATGATGGCGTCAATATCACGGCGGGTTTGCCGTTTATCCGCACCTCTGCCGATCACGGAACGGCGTTTGATATCGCCTGGACGGGAAAAGCAAAATCTGAGAGCATGGCCGTATCGATTAAACTGGCAATGCAACTGGCGTAATTTCCTGTTATGAAAGGACAACACCGTCTGGATAAGATTGTGGCGTATTTGAAAAATCATACGCTGGTTACCGTGGAGCAACTGGTGGATGCCGTTGATGCATCTCCGGCAACGATACGACGCGATCTGATCAAACTGGATGAACAAGGTGTGATCAGCCGCAGCCACGGCGGTGTTGCGTTACGGCGCTTTGAACCTGCACAACCGACGACTAACGAGAAGCAACTGCGATCGCCCGCTGAAAAAAGGGCGATTGCGCGTTATGCGGCTTCGATGGTACATGCGGGCGATGCCGTGGTGCTCGATGCCGGCACCACCATGCTGGAGCTGGCAAAATGTTTAACCCATCTTCCTCTCAGAGTGATCACCGTTGATCTGCATATCGCCCTGTTTTTATCCGAGTTTCGCCAGATAGAGGTCACGATTGTCGGTGGGCGGATTGATGATAGCAGTCAGTCCTGTATCGGCGAGTTTGGCCGCAAAATGCTGCGCAGCGTCTACCCGGATATCGCCTTTATGAGCTGTAATACCTGGAGTATGGAAAAGGGCGTGACCACGCCGACAGAGGACAAAGCGGGGCTGAAGCAGGAAATTATCGCCAACGCCCAACGTAAGGTGTTACTCGCCGACAGCAGCAAATATGGCGCGCATTCCTTGTTTAATGTTGCTTCGCTCAGTCGCTTTACCGACGTTGTGACCGATGTTAATTTACCGCAAGCCGTGCAGGCCGAACTGAAGGCGCAATCCGTCGCCCTGACGCTGGTACAGCCTGAGTAACACCGTAACCGACGTTGGGATAACCCCAGGAGATGAGTGATGGGTAATGAAATACCGCTGAAATATTATGACATTGTGGATGAGTATTCGACGGAGTGTGCGAAACCCGTAGAGGATTCAGAACGTGAACCCCTGGCGCTCTATTTTCAGCTACTGATTACGCGTTTGATGAATAACGAAGAGATCAGCGAAGACGCGCAACAAGAGATGGCCAGCGAAGCCGGCATTGATGCGCTTCGCATTGATGAGATCGCGGAATTCCTTAATCAATGGGGGAATGAATAGTCCCCGTTGAGGTCTATTTGGATAAGGACACGCAATGATGTTCGTCGTGTCCGCGCTTCTTAAGTGTATTAGCTCAGATTTGACCTGGCACCGCTATGGCACAGATCTAAACCTAATCTGACAGGCGGCTCTGTACCAAGAGCGGACATTATAGATGGTATATGTAGAAAGTGAACATGCGTCGATTGTATGATTTAGCAGTCACTTAATTATTGGATAACTCACACAAGTATGGCCGTTGCTTATAGCATACATTTGGTTTCCCTTAAGATTTACAAATGGAAATGTCGTATACTCATAATTTATAGAGGTCATATTAAATGTAAGGAATTTATCTTCAAGATCTAATTTTGTTGAGTGGGCAGGGTATGTTCCTTCATTTTTCATTGTGATAATAAAACCGATAGGGAAAAAATGTAAAGCACAAATAAATGCCACATGTCCTTCGTTCATAAATGCTACACTTTGAGCGGATATGTGCATTCTGTGTGGGTAGAACCAGTAGTAAATATCATGAGTCTCCTCAAAACTTGGATTTTTACCCAATACATAATCCTTTAAAGGTGTATAGAAGGGGCTATCTACGGGTTCTTTTTTACAATCTTCAACGGAAGTTGCTGATAATACGTGTCCAATCATAGCCTTAGTGAAAGATATGCTATCAAAAGGTATTCTAATGAATGGATATACATTCATACCATTCATATATTGACTCAACTGTTCTTTAAAGGAGTTTGCTACATTTTCAATTGCAACATCGAGCCCACCCAACACCTTATTGTTGCAGTGGCTGCAAATAGTTCTGAAATAAGAACCGTTTTTAGCATTTAATGGTTTAACTGGTTCCTGAGTATTAAAAAATTCGCTAACTGTTTTCTGAAGGACAGGACCTAAGGTTATGGCGCACTTTGGAGGGACATGATCTTTTGTGAGCAAGTCATATTTTCCACAAATATTGCAATAACCTTTAGTAATGCCATTGTGCTTCCATCGTTCACTAATTTTTGTCATTTTTATTCCTTCAGTAGCATAAGCTATCTATACCTTTTTTAATCCTATCAAAGATACAACTTAATGTCAGGAAATGATAATGTTTACCTAAGTGATACAATTAACTTCAACTCGTAACAGTCCGCTTCTCGCTCACAGCAGACTGTCAGATTTGATTGTGTGCTGCCAGTGAAAACTGTCAGATCAAGTTTGAGCTAATACATCTCAAGTACCTCGATGATTAACTCGCGAGGAAATACGGTCTCTTTTGTTTCCCTGAGCTCTTCTATCGACCACCAGTGCTGCCCGCGAATCACTTTTTGTTCATTGCCACTCCATCCGGAGTCATCGGTCTCCTGACTTTCTACACGGATAATGAAGAAACGTTCATCTGCCAGTACGGTCTCTCCGTTAGGTAACATCATGGTGAAGGTTTGGGAGGCAATTTGCGGCCCAGCGGATCCTCTTATCAACCCTGTTTCTTCACGCAGCTCCCGTAATGCGGCGTGTTCAAACGTTTCCATTTCCTCAACGCCGCCACCCGGTGTTGCCCAGTAGGTACGTCCGCTCAGCGCATCATCTTCATGATGAAAACGAAAAAGCAGAACCCTGTTCTCGGAAGAGAGAATAATAAGTCGTGATGATGGACGCGTACGCATTATGTTTCCTTACAGTGACTTTCAGTATGTCAGCGATAGGGGGATGTCTGTCGCCATCGTGCCAGAAGCCGGACATTCAATGTCCTGGGAAAATCCGTCGGCACTGGCGGCTGTGTTACACCGTCTATTGAGCCAATGACAGCCTCTTTTCAGAGACCGGCTGATTCTATTATTTCAAGTTCAGGAGCGCCGACGCGCTCCTGATGGTTTTCTTAAACGCCCGGAATATTGCGCGCGTAGTAAATCTCACGCATCTCTTTCCATAGCGCAGCGGTAATCTCTTTACGCTCTGCCTCAGTTAACTCTTCCGGCCGGGTGTGGAACATGTAGTGCTTAAGATCGAACTCTTTGAGCAGCATTTTGGTATGGAAGATATTTTCCTGATACACGTTCACATCCACCATGTCATACAGCGACTTCATATCTTCGGACATAAAGTTCTGGATGGAGTTAATCTCATGATCGATAAAGTGCTTCATCCCGTTGATATCACGGGTAAAGCCGCGCACGCGGTAATCGATGGTCACGATGTCGGATTCAAGCTGGTGGATCAGGTAATTCAGCGCCTTCAGCGGGGAAATCACGCCGCAGGTTGAGACCTCAATGTCGGCCCGGAAGGTGCATAATCCGCCTTCCGGGTGGCTCTCCGGATAGGTATGCACACAGATATGGCTCTTATCGAGATGGGCGACCACCGCTTCCGGCAACGGGCCGGGATGCTCGGTTGTATCAATAAGTCGTGGATCGACAGGTTCTTCGCTCACCAGAATAGTGACGCTGGCACCCTGAGGTTCGTAATCCTGACGGGCGATGTTCAGGATATTGGCGCCGATGATGGAGCAGGTTTCTGACAGAATTTCGGTCAGGCGGTTGGCGTTGTAGAGTTCGTCGATATAGGCGATGTATCCGTCGCGCTCTTCGGCGGTTTTGGCATAGCAGATATCGTAAATACAAAAACTCAGACTTTTGGTCAGATTGTTAAAACCATGCAGTTTCAGTTTTTTCAATTTCTTATCTTCTCCTTAGGACGACGCTGTCGCCAGCGCATCTTGCAGATACTGAGGTAAGGCAAACGCTGCCGTGTGGATTGCCGGGTTGTAATAGCGACACTTCAGGCCGGACGAGTGAAAACGCGCCTGAATGATTTCGGTCGACAGATGGCGCAGCGCTTCATTATCCGTCGCCCACGCGAAGGTCATTATGCCGCCGTAGTAGGTTGGGATCGCCGCCTGGTAGAAGCCGACATCGGCAAAGTAATGGCTGAGCTTGCGGTGGCTGTCGAGGGCTTCATCCTGTTGCAGGAAGCAGACGCCGTTCTGAGCGACAAAGATCCCACCTGGATTCAGGCAACGCTTGCAGCCTTCGTAGAATGCCGAGGTGAACAGACTCTCGCCGGGGCCGATCGGATCGGTGCAGTCGGAGATGATCACATCAAACGTGTTCTGTGTCTGGTTGACGAAATTCACGCCGTCGTCGATCACCAGCGTAAAGCGTGGGTCGTCATAGCTGCCGGCATTGTGGTTGGGTAAATACTGGCGGCAGAACGAGACGACGCCCGCATCGATTTCCACCATCGTGATGGTTTCGATGTTTTTGTGCCGGGTGACTTCACGCAGCATCGCACCGTCACCGCCGCCAATAATCAGCACGTGCTTTGCATGACCGTGAGCCATCAACGGAACGTGAGTCATCATCTCATGATAAATAAATTCATCGCGCTCTGTGGTCTGCACCACGCCGTCCAGCGCCATCACGCGACCAAAGGCGGCGTTTTCAAAAATGATGAGATCCTGATGATCGGTCTTCTCGTGATAGAGAATATTATCGACGGCAAAGTACTGCCCAAACTGGTCGTGTAGCGTTTCGTGCCACTGTTTTTTTTCGGCCATGGGGTGATGCCTCCTTTGTTAACACCCGTAAAAAAAGGGCGCAACATCATAGCTAACAATGACCGTTGATGCACGGTCATTATTTCAGCAATATGGACGGGAGGTTATTTGACGTAAGCCAGCAGGCTCAGGGAATCGCGCGCCAGCGCTTTGCATTTTTTTGCAACAGGAATACCGATGCCGCTTAAATCGCGATAGCTGTCTTCGCCAAGGGCTTTCATATCGAAGGTGTCGTAGTTGCTGAGGTCCCACTGGTTTTGCTGAGCAAAAAAGACCAGTGCGCGACGAATCTGCCCGTTGGGTAAATTCTGGTAGCCGCAGTCATTTTTCAGAAAGACAAAAACGGCCGTCAAATCGGCCATATCTTCGGCTTCAGATTCACTAAGCGCATAGCTATTTGCGCATACGGCCATCAGGCTGCCGAACAACACGGTTCTGAAAAACGTCTTCATTGCTTCTACCACTGCATCACGGAAAGTAAACGTTAGCATACTGGAGGCGAAGCGACGACTTTTATTATGTATTAAGTCATATTCCTGGCTTGACCTTGCCGTAAGGGGAGGGTCTATGCTCAGAGATTAGCTTTATTTCGCCTGCAGCAAAATAAGGAAATAATTATGCAACGTCGTGATTTCTTAAAATATTCTGTGGCACTGGGGCTGTCGTCAGCCTTACCGCTCTGGAGCCGCGCCGTCTTTGCCGCCGAACGCCCCGCACTACCCATTCCCGAACTGCTTACCGCCGACGCGCGTAACCATATCTCGCTGATGGCGAAGACTGGCCAGTCGACCTTCTTTGGAAAAACGGCAACCACCTGGGGCTATAACGGCAATCTGCTCGGGCCCGCGCTGAAGCTGCAAAAAGGCAAGGCGGTAACGGTGGATATCCATAACCAGCTTAATGAAGAGACCACGCTGCACTGGCATGGACTGGAAGTGCCGGGTGAAGTGGATGGCGGGCCGCAGGGGATTATCCCGGCGGGCGGGAAGCGTACCGTCACGTTTACGCCGCAACAACGGGCGGCGACCTGCTGGTTTCACCCCCATCAACATGGGAAAACCGGGCGTCAGGTGGCAATGGGCTTAGCGGGTCTGGTTCTGATTGAGGATGAAGAGATTCACAAGCTGCTGCTCCCGAAGCAGTGGGGGATCGACGATGTACCGGTCATCGTGCAGGACAAACGGTTTAATGCTGCCGGGCAGATTGATTATCAGCTTGATGTGATGGCGGCTGCCGTAGGCTGGTTTGGCGATACGCTGCTGACCAACGGAGCCCTTTATCCTCAACATGCTGCGCCGCGTGGCTGGCTGCGTCTGCGCTTGCTCAACGGCTGTAACGCCCGTTCACTCAATTTTGCTGCCAGCGATCAACGTCCATTGTACGTCATCGCCAGTGACGGTGGATTGCTGGCGGAACCGGTAAAAGTCAACGAACTGCCCGTGCTGATGGGCGAGCGTTTTGAAGTGTTGGTGGACGTCAGCGACGGTAAACCGTTTGATCTGTTGACTCTGCCGGTTAGTCAGATGGGGATGGCGATTGCGCCGTTTGATAAGCCGCATCCGGTCATGCGTATTCAGCCGATTGCCGTAAACGCCTCTGGTACATTGCCGGACACTCTCAGCGTAATGCCCGCGTTGCCTTCCGTTGACGGGCTGACGGTGCGTAATCTGCAACTGTCAATGGACCCGATGCTCGACATGATGGGAATGCAGTCGCTGATGAAAAAGTACGGCGACCAGGCGATGAGCGGGATGGCGCACGGGCAGATGCAGGGACATATGGGCAACATGCAGCACGGTGACATGGGTCATATGAATCACGGCGGTCAATTTGATTTCCACAATGCCAATAAGATTAACGATATCGCTTTTGATATGAACAAACCGATGTTTGCGGCGAGCAGAGGAACGGTTGAACGCTGGGTGATTTCTGGCGTGGGCGATATGATGCTGCATCCGTTCCATATTCACGGCACGCAGTTCCGTATTTTGTCTGAGAATGGTCAGACACCAGCAGCACATCGTACGGGCTGGAAAGATACCGTTCGGGTGGAAGGCGGCATTAGCGAGGTGTTAGTAAAATTTGAACACGCTGCGCCGAAAGAACACGCCTATATGGCGCATTGTCACCTGCTGGAGCATGAAGATACCGGAATGATGTTAGGCTTTACGGTATAAGCGGTACGGAGGGCGATTCTGTTTTTTTCGGATATCGCTCTCCAATAGAGATAGGAATAATACCATTCTCATCTGTAATCTCTGAAAATAGATTTTGGTCGTTATCTTTACAGATGTCACCGGATATACTTGCGCAAACTAATCGTGAACTCTGAGGTGAAAAATGGATATTTTCCGTAAAATGGTGGCAGCATCTTTTGCTATGTTAGTGGCGATTTCAGCCCATGCTGGAATGGACATGGAGCGTAAAAACTTTCCTGAGCTGAAGTTAAGCATTGAAATTCCGCAAACGCTAACGCCAATGTCGGCTGAAATGGCGAAAATTAAGTATCCGTCCGAGAATCGTCCACAGATCATTTATGGCGATGAAAGAGGTAAAGTCTCTCTGGGTGTGACTGCTGGCCGCAGCGCGCTGCCAGCCGCACAGGTGGATATGATGAAAGATGCGTTGCTGAAAATGTTAGCCAACTACAAACCGGAGGCAGAATCGGTTACGGTTGACGGGCATAAAGCATGGTTACTGACTTTCCGCTCCCAGGCCGCAGACAGTGAAATTCTGAATCTGATGCTGATTACCAGCGAAGACAATAAAGCCGTCCAGGTCGCCTTTAATATGACGAAGGATTTGGTTGATCAGTATCAGGATGTTGCAAAAGCGTCGCTAATGTCGCTGAAGTTTGACTAATCATTATTGCTGAATATCAACAAGCGCCCGCGATTATTGCGGGCGTTTTGTTTTTCCTGAATATTCGCTTCTGATAATCCTCCCCTTTTTTCTTATTATTCATCATATTTATCATTCACCTGCATAAGACATTGTTACCCTCGTAAATGGTGATTCCTGCCGTTATTTGATATATCTCTATTCGTTAAATTGTGGATAAATGCGGGAAAGGGAAGCGACGCTGAATAAATTCAGTGGCATTAGCCCATCACGCCATGAGAGAGAAGGATTGAATTCATGTCCGTACAACTTGATGTCAAAGATTTTGGGGCAAGGGGCGATGGCCTCGTCAAAGACACCCGGGCGCTGCAAAGCGCCATCGATAGCGGGGCGGTACAGGGGGTTCCCGTTGTGATTTCTCCGGGAACTTACCTGGTCGGTTCGTTATTCCTGAAGGAAGGCAGCCGACTCCATTTCGCACAGGGAGCGACGCTACTGGGGTCGACTGATATTGCCGACTATCCGGAGATCCCGACGCGTGTGGCAGGCGTTGAGATGATGTGGCCTGCGGCGATCGTGAATGCCATTGAGGTGAACAACATTGCTATTTCAGGACATGGCAGGATCGATGGTCAGGGCGCCCACTGGTGGGATCTCTACTGCGGCCCGGATAAAGCGAGCGGTCTGCGGGTTGATTATGATAACAAAGGGCTGCGCTGGATTGCGGACTATCTCATTAAGCGACCGCGCGCCTGCCTGATTTACAAAGCAGAGCATGTCTCGATTACCGATTTAACCTTTGAGCGTGCCGGGTTCTGGAATTTACAGATAACCTATGCAGATAACGTAATCGTCAGCGGGGTCACCATTCGTGATAACCACGGGCCAAGCACGGACGGCATTGACATTGACTCCTCAAGCCACGTCCGCGTCACGCAATGTGATGTGTCATGCGGCGACGATTGCATCGTGATCAAGTCGGGTCGCGATGGGGATGGGTATCGGGTGGGGCGGATCGCCGAACACATTGAAATTGACCACTGTGTGATTCGCTCGGGCTATGGCGTGACGCTGGGCAGTGAAGTCAGCGGCGGTATACGTAACGTCTACGTGCACGATATTACCTTCGAAAACTCTGACTGCGGGCTGCGCATGAAGTCGTCGAAGGAGCGGGGAGGGTTTGTTGAAGATGTGGTCGTGGAAAACCTGCGGATGCGTAATGTGCAATTTCCTTTCTCCTGGATTATGGACTGGCACAACGCCTATAACCGCAAACGGTTCGACAATATTGCTGAGTTGCCCGAAGCCTGGCAGGCGGTGGCGAGGCAGATCCCGGAAAATTTACAGATGACCAAAGTGCGTAATATCCGTATCAGCCATGTCGATGCCACGCTGGCGGCGGATTATCGCTTACCGGCGCGCGCGTTTGATCTGGTGGCCTTTGCGGAGAAACCGATGGAGGACATTCGGTTTAGCCATTGTCGGATCGAGGCGAAAGAGTTTGGCCGTATTGTGGCGGTCAATCATTTGCGCTTTGATGACGTTGTTGTCTCTGCGGCGGGTGAAAATGACGGTGTGAATGATACGTTTGATAATCGCTAACATAAAAAAGACAGCGTGGGGTCTCCACGCTGTCTCTGCTACAAAATAGACTGCGTTACTTCGCGTCGTCAGGCAGCGCGTAAGCCACGATATAGTCGCCCATCTTCGTACCAAACGAGCCGTGGCCTCCGGCCGAAATCACGACATACTGTTTGCCGTTCACCTCATAGGTCATCGGCGTGGCTTGTCCACCGGCTGGCAGACGTCCCTGCCACAGTTTCTCACCGTTGCTCATGTTGTAAGCGCGCAGGTAGTTATCCGCCGTGGCAGCAATAAACAGCACATTGCCTGCCGTGGAGATAGGACCGCCCAGCATCGGCATACCCATATTGAACGGTACCGGAACCGGCATCGGGAACGGCATGCTGTCCTGCGGCGTACCAATGCGTTTTTTCCAGACCACGTCGTTGGTTTTCAGATCTAGCGCGGAGATATACCCCCAGGCCGGTTGCTTACACGGCAGACCAAACGGCGACAGGAACGGGTTCAGCGTGACGCCAAACGGCACGCCGTACTGTGGCTGAATACCGGATTCGCTACCCGTGCCTTGCGCATCTTTCGGCGGTTCCATCGGATTACCCGGACCACGTGGGATCAGCTTAGAAACGAACGGCAGCGCCATCGGGTTAGCTATCGCCACCTGACGGTTGGGATCGACCGAAATACCGCCCCATTCGAACATCCCGAGGTTGCCCGGGAACACCAGCGTGCCCTGTTCAGACGGCGGGGTAAAGATGCCCTCATAGCGCATCTGGTGGAACATCACGCGGCACACCAGTTGGTCGAACATGGTAGCGCCCCACATATCTGCCCCGGTCAGATCTTTTTTCGGGCGGAAACTCAGTTCAGAGAACGGCTGCGTTTTGCTGACGTAATCCCCTTTGGCGGCACCCTGCGGAACCGGTTTTTCGGGGGCCGGAACGACCAGCTCGCCGTTACGGCGATCGAGAACAAAGATGTTACCGGTTTTGGCTGGCGCGTAGATGACCGGGATTTTCTCACCTTTGACGGTGATATCCGCCAGCGTCGGCTGGGACGGCATGTCCATATCCCACAGGTCGTGGTGTACGGTCTGATAGCTCCAGGCAAGCTTACCGGTGGTGGCGTTCAGCGCCACAATCGAACTGGCATAGCGTTCCTGCTCCGGCGTGCGGTTACCGCCCCAGATATCCGGTGTGGTCACGCCCATCGGCAGATAGACCAGATCCAGCTTCGCGTCATAAGCCGCCGGGGCCCAGGAGTTGGGCGAGTTAAAGGTAAACGCGTGTTCGTCGGACGGGATGGCATTCGGGTCTTTCGCACCGGGATCGAAGGCCCACAGCAGCGTGCCGTTATTGACGTCAAAACCGCGGATCACACCCGAGGTTTCGCGCGTGGAGAAGTTATCGGTAACCGAACCGGCAATCACGATGGTTTTATCGGTGATGATGGGCGGTGACGTTGGCTCATACAGCCCCGGCGTCGTATCCGGCATATTGGTTTGCAGATTCAGAATACCTTTGTTGGCAAAGGTTTCGCACAGCTTGCCGGTTTCCGCATTCACCGCAAACAGACGACCATCGTTCACCGGCAGGATGATGCGGCGCGGACAGTCGGCAATGACTTCTGGTGTGGCATTATCGGCTTTCGCTTCATGATACGACACGCCACGGCAGGTAACGTGCTGGAAGCTGGTGTTGGTATTCAGTTGCGGATCGAAATGCCACTTCTCTTTCCCGGTGGCCGCATCAAGCGCGAACAGACGCTGGTGGGCAGTACAGAGATACAGCGTATCGCCGACTTTAATCGGCGTGACTTCATTGGTTATCTCACCAGGATCGTTAGGCTGCTTCAGGTCACCGGTGCGGAACACCCACGCCTCTTTCAGGTTGTGGACATTGTCGGCGTTGATCTGCTTGAGCGGCGAGAAGCGTTGACCTTCCTGATTACGACCATACGCCGGCCAGTCGTTGTCGGAGATAGTGGAGATAGCGTCGGCCGGAGTGGTGTCTGCGCTCAGGGTGCCGTTGATTTCCTGTGGGTCATGGAAACCCGCCCAGGTCAGGATCCCTCCGCTAATCAGCAGGGCCACCACCAGTGCCGCTACGGCACCACGGGAAGGAACAATCAGGCGATGCCAGACAAACGGTAAAATCAGCCAGATGCCGAAGAAGACCAGGATGTCACTGCGCGGCGTGAGTGCCCAAAAGTCGAAGCCGACTTCCCAGACGCCCCAGAGCAGGGTTGCGAGGAGCAGGGCGGCGTAGAGCCACAGTGCGGAACGCTGACTGCGCCAGAGCATAACGGCGACACCCAGCATGACAAGACCGGCGATCGGATAGTACCAGGAGCCGCCAATGGCGACCAGCCAGCCTCCGCCGATCAGGAGATACAACCCGCTAAGCGCTGCAAAGAGGGCCGTTAACACCACGAGGAGTCGCGGTGAACGTGCGTTGTTATCTGCCATAAAAATACACCATCTCAATTTGTTAATTTTTTAGTAGCAATTAATTATAGGATTTAACAAGTGTGATCGTCATCACAAAATGAGCTTTATTAAGAGATGCCGCGAATAAATACTTTTACTGGTATACTGCATGCCTTGCACTTCGATGCTGTTCCGGTAGAAGCAGGCATTGAGTGATTTGTTTTTAAATCATATGGTTAGAGTTATGAAACATACTGTAGAAGTAATGATCCCCGAAGCGGAGATCAAAGCGCGGATTGCCGAACTGGGTCGTCAGATTACTGAACGTTACAAAGACAGCGGCAGTGACATGGTGCTGGTTGGTCTGCTGCGTGGCTCATTTATGTTTATGGCGGATCTGTGCCGTGAAGTGCAGGTATCTCATGAAGTCGATTTTATGACCGCCTCCAGCTACGGTAGCGGCATGTCCACCACCCGAGACGTCAAGATCCTCAAAGATCTCGATGAAGACATTCGCGGCAAAGACGTGCTGATTGTGGAAGACATTATCGACTCCGGCAACACGCTGTCGAAAGTGCGTGAAATTCTGAGCCTGCGTGAACCGAAATCTCTGGCGATTTGCACCCTGCTGGATAAACCCTCCCGCCGTGAAGTGAACGTCCCGGTCGAGTTCATCGGTTTCTCCATCCCGGATGAGTTCGTGGTGGGCTACGGTATTGACTACGCTCAGCGCTATCGCCATCTGCCGTATGTCGGCAAAGTGGTGCTGCTGGACGAGTAAGCGTAAAAAAGCCGGGAAAATCCCGGCGTTGACTGGATACGTCCCCGGTGCATGACCGGGGATTTTTATTTGTGGTTGACGTGTTTCTGGCTGAGGTTAGAAACGCCCTGGCGATAGCGCTGCTCCAGGGTGGCGCGACTGGTCGCGGTTACTTCCAGATCGCGCAGCAGACCATCGTGAATACCGTATGCCCAGCCGTGGATGGTCACTTTCTGACCCCGTTTCCAGGCTGACTGCATGATGGTGGAGTGGCCCAGGTTGTACACCTGTTCCATCACGTTCAGCTCACACAGCGTATCCATACGACGCTCTTGCGGCATATCGCCAAGCAATGAGCTATGTTTGAACCAGATATCACGGATATGCAGCAGCCAGTTGTCGATGAGGCCCAGTTCCGGGTTATCGACCGCCGCCTGTACGCCGCCACACCCGTAGTGACCACAGATAATAATGTGTTCAACTTCGAGGACATCAACGGCATACTGAACAACGGAGAGGCAGTTGAGGTCTGTGTGGATGACCAGGTTGGCCACATTACGGTGGACAAATAATTCGCCCGGTTCAAGACCGGTTAAACGTTCTGCGGGAACGCGACTGTCGGAACATCCAATCCATAGAAAGCGTGGTTTCTGCGCTTGCGCCAGTTTCTCAAAAAATCCGGAATCCTCTTCCACCAGCATTTTTGACCATAGTGCATTGTTGCTGATGAGTGTATCTATGTCTTTCATGGAGGTTAACGACCTGTAACCAAATAAGTGCGTTGGGCTAATATAGGGCAACTCCGGGATTA
This sequence comes from Citrobacter telavivensis, assembly GCA_009363175.1. Lineage (NCBI taxonomy): Bacteria > Pseudomonadati > Pseudomonadota > Gammaproteobacteria > Enterobacterales > Enterobacteriaceae > Citrobacter > Citrobacter telavivensis. The sequence continues at coordinate 4,746,024 of CP045205.1, read as the reverse complement.
TTTAAACCACATATAAAGTGTAAGAACGTAAGGTAAGTAAAAATTTATGACCATTGCACTGGAACTTCAACAACTTAAAAAAACTTATCCTGGCGGCGTTCAGGCGTTGCGCGGGATAGATTTACAGGTCGAGGCGGGTGATTTTTACGCGCTTCTGGGACCGAACGGGGCAGGAAAGTCGACCACTATCGGTATCATCAGCTCGCTGGTGAACAAATCTTCCGGGCGCGTCAGCGTCTTTGGCTACGATCTCGAAAAAGATGTCGTTAACGCCAAACGTCAGTTGGGACTGGTGCCGCAAGAATTTAACTTCAACCCGTTTGAGACCGTGCAGCAGATCGTGGTCAATCAGGCGGGCTACTACGGCGTGGAGCGAAAAGAAGCGATCGAGCGCAGCGAAAAGTATTTAAAACAGCTCGATCTGTGGGAAAAACGCAACGAACGTGCACGGATGTTATCCGGTGGGATGAAGCGACGTCTGATGATTGCTCGTGCGCTGATGCACGAGCCGAAGCTGCTGATTCTCGATGAACCGACAGCAGGCGTTGATATCGAACTTCGCCGCTCAATGTGGGGCTTTTTGAAGGATTTAAACGACAAAGGCACCACGATCATTCTGACGACTCACTACCTGGAAGAGGCGGAAATGCTCTGCCGCAACATCGGGATTATTCAGCACGGCGAACTGGTCGAAAACACCTCGATGAAAAACCTGCTCTCTAAGCTCAAATCTGAAACCTTTATTCTCGATCTGGCGGCGAAAAGTCCGCTGCCGAAGCTGGAGGGCTATCAGTATCGGCTGGTGGATACCTCAACGCTGGAAGTCGAAGTGCTGCGTGAGCAAGGAATTAATAGCGTGTTCAGCCAGCTTAGCGCGCAGGGCATTCAGGTACTGAGTATGCGTAACAAAGCGAACCGCCTTGAAGAGCTGTTTGTGTCACTGGTTCATGAAAAACAAGGAGATCGCACATGATGCAGCTTTACTGGGTCGCGCTTAAAAGCATCTGGGCGAAAGAGATCAACCGCTTTATGCGGATCTGGATCCAGACGCTGGTGCCGCCCGTCATCACCATGACGCTCTATTTCATTATCTTCGGTAACCTGATTGGCTCCCGCATTGGCGAGATGCACGGTTTCAGCTACATGCAGTTCATCGTGCCGGGTCTGATCATGATGGCGGTGATCACCAATGCTTATGCTAACGTCGCGTCGTCGTTCTTTAGCGCCAAGTTCCAGCGCAACATCGAAGAACTGCTGGTTGCGCCGGTGCCCACGCACGTGATCATCGCCGGTTTTGTCGGCGGTGGCGTAGCGCGCGGACTGTGTGTCGGGATTCTGGTGACGGCCATTTCGCTGTTCTTTGTTCCGTTCCAGGTGCATTCGTGGCTGTTTGTTGCGTTGACGCTGGTTCTGACGGCGATTCTGTTTTCGCTGGCGGGCCTGTTGAACGCCGTGTTCGCGAAAACTTTTGACGATATCAGCCTGATTCCGACCTTTGTGCTGACGCCGCTGACCTATCTTGGCGGGGTGTTCTATTCTCTGACGCTGCTGCCGCCGTTCTGGCAGGGCTTATCGCAGTTAAACCCGATCGTCTACATGATAAGCGGCTTTCGCTACGGCTTCCTCGGCATTCACGACGTGCCGCTGGTGACCACGTTTGGCGTGCTGGTTGTCTTTATTGTGGCGTTCTATCTGCTGTGCTGGTCCTTAATCCAGCGCGGACGCGGGTTGCGTAGCTGAGCGTTTTTATCCTCTCCTCCGCGTGAGGAGAGGGCGATTTTTGACCATTGTCATCATTCTCCATTTGTTACATTGATAAACTACTTGCCTGCTAATGAGGTGAGAAATGCTAGGTTGGGTCATTACCTGTCATGACGATAAGGCTGAGGAACTCCTGAGCCTTCTGGAAAAAAAACACGGCCCGCTGGCGCAATGCCGGGCGGTGAATTTTTGGCGTGGGTTGAGCGCGAACATGCTGAGTCGGATGATGTGTGACGCCCTGCATGCCACTGATTCCGGTGATGGCGTCATCTTTCTGACCGATCTCCCCGGTGCGGCGCCGTATCGCGTGGCGTCATTGATGAGCCATAAACATCCGCAATGTGAAGTGATCTCCGGCATTAATGAGACGCTGCTGGGGGACATGATTTCATCACGAGACTCAATGAGTAGTCCGGCGTTTCGCGACCAGATTGTTGCCCTCGGCGGGCCAGAAGTTACCAGCCTTTGGCATCAGCAACAGAAAAATCCCCCCTTTGTTCTGCTGCACGATTTGTATGAGTATTAATCATTCTTATTAATGAGATGAATTGGTACAATCGTTGCGTTGTTTCTTGCCCCGGTTATCGTTAATGATGAAATATCTGTTCCTGCTGCTGCTGTCCCTCTCTACAGTAGTCAGTGCGGCGTTGCCTGCTCGCTATATGCAAACCACGGAAGATGCGGCTATTTGGGCGCAAATTGGTGATGACATGGTGACCGTGGGAAATATTCGCGCCGGACAGATTATTTCTGTCATTCCGGTCGCTGCTGACTATTACGAATTCAAATTTGGCTTCGGCACCGGGTTTATCGACAAGGGGCATCTGGAACCGGTGCAGGGTAAACAGCGCGTTGAGGACAGCCTCGGCGATCTCAACAAACCGCTCAGCAACCAGAATCTGATCACCTGGCAAGCCACCCCCGTCTATAATGCGCCGAACGTTGGCAGCGCGCCGTTTGGCGTACTGGCGGATAACCTGCGTTATCCCATCATCAGTAAGCTCAAAGACCGGCTGAATCAAACCTGGTATCAGATCCGCATTGGTGACCGACTGGCCTGGATAAGCGCGCTCGACGCCCAGGAAGATCGCGGGCTGCCGGTGCTGACCTATCACCATATTCTGCGCGATGAAGAGAACACGCGCTTTCGTCATACCTCCACCACCACGTCAGTCCGCGCCTTCAGCAACCAGATGACCTGGCTGCGCGATCGCGGTTACAGCACGCTGACGATGACTCAACTGGAAGGTTATGTGCGCAATAAATTGAACCTGCCTGCGCGGGCGGTGGTGATTACCTTTGATGACGGCCTGAAGTCGGTGAGCCGCTATGCCTATCCGGTACTGAAGCAGTATGGGATGAAGGCCACGGCCTTTATTATCTCGTCGAGAATTAAAGTTCGTCCGCAAAAATGGGATCCCAAATCGCTGCAGTTTATGAGTATTTCAGAACTCAACGGCATCCGCGATGTGTTTGATTTTCAGTCCCATACGCACTTTTTGCATCGGGTCGATGGCAATCGTCGCCCAATCCTGCTCAGCCGTAGCCATCATAATATTCTGTATGATTTTGAACGCTCCCGGCGTGCGCTGGCCCCGTTTAATCCGCACGTGCTCTATCTTTCATATCCGTTTGGCAGTTATAACGCGACGGCAGTGAAAGCGGCAGAAGAGGCTGGATTTCACCTAGCGGTGACCACGGTGAAAGGGAAGGTAAAACCGGGGGATAATCCGTTCTTACTCAAACGGTTATACATCTTAAGGACGGACTCACTGGAAACCATGTCGCGGCTGATCAGCAATCAGCCGCAGGGGTAGTTCGCTTACGCAACCTGAACCGGAATCGCTTTCGCGGTGCGTTTCATTTCGTTGTCGCCTTCGAAGTAAGCGACCTTCGGCTGCCAGCGGCGAGCTTCTTCGTCAGACATGGTGACGAAGCTGGCGATGATCACAATATCGCCCACGCTGGCACAGTGTGCCGCCGCGCCATTGACGGAGATGATTCTGGAACCGCGTTCGGCGGCAATGGCATAGGTGGAGAAACGCTTGCCGTTGCTCACGTTCCAGATATCAATGGCTTCATTTTCGAGGATCCCGGCGGCATCCAGGAAATCCTGATCGATGGCGCAGGAACCTTCATAGTGCAGGTCCGCCTGAGTCACTTTCACGCGGTGGAGTTTGCCCTGCAGCATTGTGCGAATCATAACGTCTACCTTAAAGACTCTTCATCATTCAGGCCGCCTCTGTATTGGGTGCGCCTGAGTCATTCCGAGTGTGTTCAGTTGTTAACGAAGCAGGTCGAAACCTGCTTTGAGAATTTTCTCAGGCAGTATTGCCTGATTTTTAACCCCTGTCTACTGGGTTAATGCAACCGTCTGATTGTCGATTAACCGAGCCTGACCGAGCCACGCAGCAACCAGAATCACGGCTCGCTGGCTGCTTTCGGTCAGTTCAAGCAGCGTGTCAGCATCGCGGATCTGAATATCATCGGGGCGGAAGCCTTTTTCCGTCAATTCCTGTTCAGCGATGGCAATAATCTCTTCCAGTTCACGCTCGCCGGCCTGCAACTTTTCACCGATGCGGCTCATCACTTTGTACAAACCGGGGGCGATTTTACGTTGTTCGGCCGTCAGATAACCGTTACGCGAACTCAGGGCTAAACCGTCTTTGGCGCGAATAATCGGTACACCGACGATGTCGATGTCGTAGCCCATATCGGCAACCATTTTGCGGATCAGCGCCAGTTGCTGGAAGTCCTTCTCGCCAAAGCAAGCGACGTCCGGCTGTACCAGATTGAACAGCTTGCTGACGATGGTTGAAACACCACGGAAATGACCCGGACGGCTAGCGCCTTCCAGCATCGTCGAGAGGCCGGGGACATCAACGTACGTCTGCCCGTCGGTGCCCTGGGGATAGATTTGGTCCGGCGCGGGGGCAAAGACGAAATCCACTTTACGCTTGTTCAGTTTTTCGCAGTCTTCCTGCAGCGTGCGCGGGTAGCGCACCAGATCGTCCGGACGGTCAAACTGCATCGGGTTAACGAAAATACTCACCACCACGATGTCCGCACGGGCTGTCGCTTCATCAACCAGCTTCATGTGACCATCATGCAGGTTGCCCATCGTCGGCACCAGCGCAATGCGCTTACCTTCCTGACGGGCTCTGCGGATATGCTGACGCAGCAGTGGCAGGGTTTCAATAATCAGCACAACAAGACTCCTTAATGGAAACTGTGTTCTTCGCCCGGATAGACGCCGGACTCAACCTCGGCAATATACTGCCGTACCGCGGCGCGCATGTCGCCTGCTTCCGTAAGGAAATTTTTGGCAAATTTCGGAATATGGCCGCCGGTGATGCCAAAGGCGTCGTGCATCACTAAGATTTGTCCGTCGGTGACGTTACCGGCACCGATGCCGATGACCGGAATGGAAAGCGCGTCAGTCACGCGCCTGGCCAACTCAACCGGGACGCATTCCAGCACAATGAGTTGCGCGCCTGCGGCTTCCAGCGCCAGGGCATCGTCCAGCAAAACCTGTCCGGCATCGCCACGGCCCTGAATTTTATAGCCACCAAAGATATTGACCGACTGTGGCGTCAACCCTAAGTGTCCGCAGACGGGTACCGCGCGCTCGGTGAGCATTTTCACGGTATCTACCAGCCAGGCGCCGCCTTCAATCTTGACCATGTTCGCGCCCGCGCGCATGACGATGGCCGAATTTTCAAAGGCCTGTTCCGGCGTCGCATAAGCCATAAACGGCAGATCGGCGAGCAGCAGGCAATTCGGCGCGCCGCGACGCACCGCACGCGTGTGGTAAGCGATATCTTCAACGGTAACCGGCAGGGTGGAGTCATGCCCTTGCACCGTCATCCCCAGGGAATCTCCGACCAGCATCACATTGATCCCTTCGTCGGCAAACAGTCTGGCGAAGCTGTAGTCATAGGCAGTAATGGTGGCGAAGCGTTTTTTCTCTTGTTTGCACTTCTGCAACAGTGAGATGGTGGTCGGTTTCATAACATTTCCTGATGGTGAACGTCATATTTACCGGCATTTTAACAGTCACATTCAGTGGGGCAATTGATTTAAGCAGCAGTCAGGCGTGAAAAGAACAAACGTGAAGAAAGACGCGCGTGATTACCAGCGAGCGGGTTTTTCTGCGCCGAGGTGAGTGAGTACCTGTTGCAGTGAGATGCCGTCAGGGAAGTGCAGGTCAGGGGCGATTTCAAACAGCGGCCAGAGCATAAAACCACGGTTTTTCATGTCGTAGTGCGGCACGGTTAACCGCTCGCTGTTGATGATGCGATCGCCAAACAACATGATGTCCAGATCTAACGTGCGTGGTCCCCAGCGTTCGGCTTTACGTACCCGGCCTTGCTGAAGTTCAATGCGCTGGGTGTGATCGAGCAATGTTTCTGGCTCAAGCGTCGTTTCCAGCGCCACGGCGGCGTTCAGGTAATCGGGCTGATCCTGCGGACCCAGCGGCGGGGTTCGGTAAAAGGAAGAGACGGCAACGACCCGGCTTTCAGGGAGCTCACGTATCGCGTTGACGGCAGCATTGACCTGCTCCAGAGGAGAGGCCAGGTTGCTGCCCAGCGCGATATAAACGAGGGTCATGCCGTTCCTTCACGACGCGGCGCGCGCTTGCGCGGACGACGGTGCCGACGGCGCGGTGACGGATCTTCATCCAGCTCGTTCAGCATGCCTTTTTGCTCTGGTGGTGCAGAAACCTGGAATTCGCCCCACCACTGCGCCAGACGCTGCAGTTCGGCATTGTTTTCCACTTCGGCACGCAGGGCGAGTAAATCATACGCGGCGCGGAATTTCGGATGTTCCATCAGCTTCCACGCGCGCTTACCCTGGCGACGGGACATCCGCAGTTGCAACTGCCAGATATCGCGCGTCAGCGAGGTGAGACGTTTCGGGATCGCCAGCGAACGGCAGGCCTCATCCAGCACTTCGTTCATCGCCAGCGCGAACGCGTCATAGTAGGCCAGACCGCTTTCCTGGGCGATTTTCTGCGCCATTTCCAGCAGCGGATACCAGAACATCGCGGCAAACAGGAAGGCCGGATTAACGCGCATGTCGTTATGGATGCGGTTATCGGTATTTTTCAGCACCTGCGCGATGATGCGTTCCATTGCGCTGTCGCCATTCTCGGTGAAATAACGAGTGATGGTCGGGAACAGTGGCTGGAACAGGCTGTATTCGCGCAGTTTTTTATAGGTTTCATAGCCGTAGCCCGCCTGCAATAGCTTCAACGCCTCTTCGAACAGGCGCGCGGGCGGGATATCGTTGAGCAGCGTGGCCAGGCGCGGGATCGGCTCTGCCGTTTCCGGGCTAATCTTCATGTCGAGCTTCGCTGCGAAACGCACGGCGCGCAGCATCCGCACCGGATCTTCGCGGTAGCGGGTTTCCGGATTGCCGATCAGGCGAATCACACCATCTTCCAGATCCTGCATACCGCCGACATAGTCGCGAACGGTAAAATCAGCGACGCTGTAATAAAGGCTGTTAATGGTGAAGTCACGGCGCTGGGCGTCTTCTTCGATGGAGCCGAAAATGTTGTCGCGCAGCAGCATACCGTTTTGTCCGCGTTGGGACGTGGTACGGTCGCTTTCGCTGCCTTCGTGATGACCACGAAAGGTGGCGACTTCAATAATTTCCGGGCCAAACATGACGTGCGCCAGACGGAAACGGCGGCCTACAAGGCGGCAGTTACGGAACAGTTTGCGCACCTGGTCTGGCGTCGCATTGGTCGTGACGTCAAAATCTTTCGGTTTTTTGCCAAGCAGAAGGTCGCGGACGCCTCCGCCAACCAGCCAGGCTTCGTATCCCGCTTTATTCAGCCTGTACATTACCTTCAGGGCATTTTCACTGATATCTTTGCGTGAAATAGCGTGCTGCTCGCGCGGGATGACCGTCATACGCGGACGGGCGACGGCAATTTCGGCCTCGCTCTCTTCGCGGCTTAGCACCTTGCGGCAAAAATTAGCGACTCGGGTAAAAATAGTGCACCTCGGTAGTGTCAAACAATATTCAGAATTCAGTTCAAATCATTTGCTGTGTAAAAATAGCGGCTAATCATAGCTCAGCACGACGTATTTGAGAATGCCGGATTTACAATCGCCGATTCAGGTACCGTCGAAAGCGTCCAGTTTGCCACGGCGGATGCCAGGATCTCGTCGACGTGCATCTCCTGCCACGGCACATCACCCTGCTGCCCAAGAAAGCGCAGCGCGTCCATGAGAACGGGACGCGGATCGCCTTGCGGCAAGGCAGGGGCATGATTCTGTTTGGACAGTTTAGCGCCTTGTTCATTGAGCGCCAGCGGCAGATGAATATAGTCCGGAGGCGTCCAGCCGAACTGCTGGTACAGCGAGATTTGTCGTACCGTCGGTTCTATCAAATCGGCGCCGCGCACGATTTCGCTGACACCCTGAAAGTGATCGTCCACCACCACCGCCAGGTTATAGGCGAACAGTCCATCACGGCGATGGATAATAAAATCTTCTCTCGCCAGACGTTCGTCAGCCTGAATGTCACCGCGAAGTCGATCGTAAAAACGGGTGACGGGATGCTGCTGTTTGATACGAACCGCCGCTTGCGCCGGTCCGTTATGCAACTCGCGGCAGTGACCATCATAAATTCCGCCAATGCTCTGGACGCGCGCACGGGTACAGGTGCAGTAGTAGCTCAGCCCCCGGTCGTATAACCAGGCGAGCGCGTCGCGGTAGGCGTCATGGCGCTGTGACTGCCATAAAATGTCGCCATCCCAGTGCAGGCCGTAATGTTCCAGTTGACGCAGAATCGTGTCTGCGGCACCGGGAACTTCACGAGGAGGATCAATATCTTCTATACGTACTCGCCATATTCCCTGACGGGCGCGAGCCTGTAAGTAACTGCCCAGCGCAGCAATGAGGGAGCCAAAGTGCAGTTCACCAGAAGGTGACGGGGCGAATCGGCCAATGTAGTGTGAGTCAGTCATCTTTGCGTAAAAATGAACAGGCGGGGAAAGCCCCGCCTGTTGTAAACGTTTCAAACGCCAGGCCTTAGCCAGCCATTTGTTTTTCGCGAATTTCAGCCAGCGTTTTGCAGTCGATGCACAGATCGGCTGTTGGACGCGCTTCCAGGCGACGAATACCAATTTCTACACCGCAGGATTCGCAGTAGCCGAAATCTTCGTCTTCAACCTTCTTCAGCGTTTTCTCGATCTTTTTGATCAGTTTGCGCTCACGGTCACGGTTACGCAGTTCGAGGCTGAACTCTTCTTCCTGTGCGGCACGGTCTACCGGGTCCGGGAAGTTGGCAGCTTCATCCTGCATATGAGTAACGGTGCGATCGACTTCATCCCTAAGTTGATTACGCCATGCTTCAAGAATACGCCTGAAGTGCGACAGCTGGGCTTCGTTCATATACTCTTCGCCCGGTTTCTCCTGGTACGGCTCCACCCCAGCGATGGCGAGAATACTCAGGGACGATGTTTTACGGTTTTGCCCTTCTTGCATGTTGCTTCTCCTTAACACGCACTATCGATCCCCATGTTCGGGGGAAAAATCAGGTCGCTATAAATAGCAGATGCTTTTCCGGATAGCAATTAACTAAACGTAACACTTGACAACCCTGTGAGGAAAAGCGTATTTGCGCACGCGACCAGAATACTAAATAACCAATTGTTTACAACACTATAAAGTGACAGTTAATGGCTCTATCAGAGTCATACTATCGGCAGAAAGTTCCGCTTTATAAACCAGAATTTCTACCCCCTTACGCTGTGCTTCGAACAATAGTTGCGCATATTTCGCGTCAATATGGCGCGCGGGTGAAAACCGTGTAATGGCGGAGTGCAGGACGGCAAAGAAAATCACTGCGCGTTTGCCCTCAGCCGCTACGCTCATCAGTTCCCGAAGATGTTTCTGACCTCGTTCAGTGATGGCATCGGGAAAATAACCAAAATCCTTTTCCGCTAACGTTACCGATTTCACTTCAATATAGCAGTCAGGCCGTGAATCTGCCTGTAACATAAAATCAATGCGGCTCCGTTCGGCGCCGTATTTTACTTCGCTTTTCAGCGTGGAATAACCTGAAAGTTCTGAAACTCGTCCCTGTTCAATGGCCTCTTTCGTCAGTCTGTTAGCCCATAGCGTATTAACACAAATTAACGCGCCCGTCTGGGTTTGGGTTAATTCCCAGGTGTGTGGATATTTGCGTTTGATATTCTCCGACGTCGAATACCAGATCGTATCACCGGGCGTTGCACACCCCGTCATCGCCCCGGTATTGGGGCAGTGTAGCGTGAGTTCAGTCCCGTCAGGTGTGATCACATCGGCTAAAAAGCGTTTATATCGCTGAACCAGCGTCGCGCGCTGGAGAGGGGGAGTAAATTGCATCGCGCATGTCCTTGATTATTCGGTGAGCGTCCAGCGCTGAAGTTTGGCGTAACGCGTGCGTCCTCGGGAAAAAGAGGAGGCATACAGGGCAAATTCCGTCACCGGAAATGACCAGCAAAAGCCAGGCGGCGGGATCGCCACGGCGTGACTGGCGTCGCGCAGTAGCGTCACGTGTGGATGAAACGGCTGCGGACTTTGATAACACCCGCTGCGCGCCGCCTGGGCCCGCAGAATATTTGCCAGTTGCAACAGCCCGCGCGGGGACTGACGTGTCCCCAGCCAGACTACGCGAGAGCGTAACCACTGTCCGGCATCATCCAGACTGAGCGTAAACCCGGGCTGACGAATGCGACCGGCAAGGGCAATCAGCGCCTGTTGTTTGTCAGCGCTCACATCGCCTAAAAACGCCAGCGTTAAATGCAGGTTCTCGGCCGCGACGGGGCGCCCCGCCTCCGGGAGGAAATTAGCCGCCCGCCACGAGATAAGTTGCTCACGTACCGTGGCGGGCAGTTCGATGGCAAAAAACAGCCGTTTCGGCTCAGACATCTTAGGTACTCGGTTATGAATTAACGCGATGCTACAATGCGGCGCGAAGAATGTTAACCCTCTGGAGCCATTTGTGACGTCGTTACCTGTTGCTGCTGTACTGCCTGAATTGCTTACTGCCCTGGATTCTGCGCCACAGGTACTGCTGAGCGCGCCGACGGGAGCCGGTAAGTCAACCTGGTTGCCGCTACAGTTTCTGGCGCATAAGGGTATCGAAGGGCGGATTATCCTGCTGGAGCCGCGTCGTCTGGCAGCGCGTAACGTGGCACAAAGGCTTGCGGAACTGCTCGATGAAAAGCCCGGTGAGACGGTTGGCTACCGGATGCGGGCGCAATCCTGCGTCGGGCCAGCAACGCGGCTTGAGGTGGTCACCGAAGGGGTACTGACGCGTATGATCCAGCGCGATCCGGAGCTCAGCGGTGTGGGACTGGTGATCCTCGACGAATTTCACGAACGCAGCGTGCAGGCAGATCTCGCGCTGGCGCTGCTGCTGGACGTGCAGCAAGGACTGCGCGACGATCTTAAGCTGCTGATCATGTCCGCCACGCTGGATAACGATCGCCTGCAACAGTGCCTGCCGGATGCGCCGGCGATCGTTTCTGAAGGGCGTGCCTTTCCCGTTGAGCGCCGTTATCAGCCGCTGGCATCGCAGTTGCGTTTCGACGAAGCCGTGGCGGTCGCTTGTGCCGAACTGCTGCGCAAAGAGCCCGGCTCGCTGCTGCTGTTTTTACCCGGCGTCGGGGAGATCCTGCGCGTACAGGAGCAATTAAGTGCGCGAGTCGGTAGTGATGTAATGCTGTGTCCGCTCTATGGCGCACTGTCGCTTAGCGAGCAGCGCAAAGCGATTTTGCCTGCTCCGCAAGGCATGCGTAAAGTTGTGCTGGCGACCAATATTGCGGAGACCAGTCTGACCATTGAGGGGATTCGCCTGGTGGTTGACTGCGCGCAGGAGCGGGTGGCGCGGTTTGACGCGCGCACCGGGTTGACCCGGCTTATCACCCAGCGCATCAGTCATGCTTCCATGACCCAGCGCGCCGGGCGGGCTGGACGTCTGGAGCCGGGTATCTGTCTGCATCTGATTGCCAAAGAGCAGGCGGAACGCGCTGCAGTACAAGGGGATCCTGAAATTTTGCACAGCGATCTCTCCGGTCTACTGATGGAATTGCTGCTGTGGGGATGTCGCGATCCCGCGCAACTCACCTGGCTGGATCTACCGCCTGCTGTCAACTTACAGGCGGCGAAACGATTACTGCACATGCTGGGGGCGCTGGAGGGCGAGCAGCTCAGTACGACGGGGCAAAAAATGGCGGCGTTGGGTAACGATCCGCGGCTGGCCGCGATGTTAGTCAGTGCTTCCACACCCGACGATGCGGCTACGGCGGCAAAGCTGGCGGCGATTCTTGAGGAACCACCGCGGATGGGCAATACCGATCTTGGCGTGGCGTTTTCCCGCCATCAGCCCGCCTGGCAACAGCGTAGTCAGCAGCTTCTCAAGCGTCTGAATGTTCGCAACGGCGAAGCGGATGCGTCACGTATAGCCCCGTTGCTGGCTCAGGCCTTTGCCGACCGCATTGCGCGTCGACGCAGCCAGGACGGGCGTTATCAACTGGCAAATGGTATGGGGGCGGCGCTGGACGCTGATGATGCGCTGGGGCGGCACGAATGGCTGATCGCGCCTCTGTTATTACAGGGCAGCGCGTCGCCGGATGCGCGGATCCTGCTGGCGCTGCCGCTCGATATCGATGCGCTTATCCAGCGTTGTCCTGAGTTGTTACAGCAGTCTGATACTGTCGAGTGGGATGAGGCGCAAGGGACGCTGAAAGCCTGGCGCAGACTGCGAGTCGGGGAGTTGACGGTCAAAGTCCAGCCGTTGGCAAAACCGTCCGAAGAAGAACTGCATCTGGCGATGCTTAACGGCATCCGCGATAAAGGCCTGAGCGTGCTCAACTGGACGCCTGCGGCAGAACAACTGCGGTTACGCCTGCACTGTGCGGCGAAATGGCTGCCGGAGTATGACTGGCCTGCGGTGGACGACAGGACATTACTGGCCACGCTGGAGAACTGGCTGCTGCCGCATATGAGCGGCGTTCATTCGCTGCGCGGCCTGAAATCGCTGGATGTTCACCAGGCATTGAGCGGGTTACTGGATTATTCCCTGCAGCAACGTCTGGTGAGTTCGTTACCCACACATTACACTGTGCCGACGGGAAGCCGGATAGCCATTCGTTATCACGACGATAATCCGCCGGCGCTGGCGGTCAGAATGCAGGAGATGTTTGGCGAGGCCCGTACGCCGACCATCGCCGAGGGCCGCGTGCCGCTGGTTCTGGAGCTCTTGTCCCCCGCGCAGCGACCGTTGCAGATAACCCAGGATTTGGCTGCGTTCTGGCAGGGTTCGTATCGCGACGTGCAAAAAGAGATGAAAGGGCGCTATCCCAAACATGTCTGGCCGGACGATCCGGCGAACACGGCACCGACGCGGCGGACCAAAAAGTATTCGTAAGCCGGAGAGGGCATTTACGCCCTGTCCGACAAAAGAGCCGTAAAATTGAGAGATTTCTTCTTTTGTCTTCTGACGGAAGAACAGAGAATCAGGCCCTTGCGCCTGAATGTAGCGGAGAAAAAGCATGGCCGGGAATGACCGCGAGCCAATTGGACGCAAAGGGAAACCTACGCGTCCGGTGAAACAAAAGGTGAGCCGTCGCCAACTCAGAGATGATGAGTACGACGACGATTATGATGATGACTATGAGGATGAAGAACCGATGCCGCGTAAGGGTAAAGGCAAAGGGCGTAAGCCTCGTGGCAAGCGCGGCTGGATGTGGCTGCTGCTGAAAATAGCGATTGTATTTGCGGTACTGCTTGCCATCTATGGCGTCTATCTGGATCAAAAAATCCGTAGCCGTATTGATGGCAAAGTCTGGCAGTTGCCGGCGGCGGTGTATGGCCGGATGGTCAACCTTGAGCCGGAAATGTCGGTCAGCAAAAACGAAATGGTCAAATTGCTGGAAGCCACCCAGTATCGTCAGGTCAGCAAGATGACGCGTCCTGGCGAGTTTACCGTGCAGGCCAACAGCATTGAGATGATCCGCCGTCCGTTTGATTTTCCGGACAGCAAAGAGGGTCAGGTGCGCGCGCGTCTGACGTTCGATAGCGGCCGTCTGGACACGATCGTCAACATGGATAACAACCGCCAGTTCGGTTTCTTCCGTCTCGATCCGCGCTTGATCACCATGCTCTCGTCGCCAAACGGCGAACAGCGTCTGTTTGTTCCGCGCAGCGGTTTCCCGGATCTGCTGGTGGATACGCTGCTGGCGACCGAAGACCGTCATTTCTATGAGCATGACGGGGTGAGTTTGTACTCTATCGGCCGCGCGGTGCTGGCAAACCTGACCGCCGGACGCACGGTACAGGGGGCAAGTACCCTGACCCAACAGCTGGTGAAAAACCTGTTCCTCTCCAGCGAGCGTTCGTACTGGCGTAAGGCCAACGAAGCCTACATGGCGCTGCTGATGGATGCGCGCTACAGCAAAGATCGCATTCTTGAGCTGTATATGAACGAGGTGTATCTCGGTCAGAGCGGCGATAACGAAATTCGCGGCTTCCCGCTGGCGAGCTTGTACTACTTTGGCCGCCCGGTGGAAGAGCTGAGCCTGGACCAGCAGGCGCTGCTGGTGGGGATGGTGAAAGGGGCGTCAATCTACAACCCGTGGCGTAACCCGAAACTGGCGCTTGAACGTCGTAACCTGGTGCTGCGTCTGCTGCAGCAACAGCAGGTGATCGATCAGGAACTGTACGACATGCTGAGCGCGCGCCCGTTAGGCGTGCAGCCGCGCGGTGGGGTGATCTCACCACAGCCCGCGTTTATGCAGATGGTGCGTCAGGAGTTGCAGGCGAAGCTGGGCGATAAAGTGAAAGATCTCTCCGGCGTGAAGATCTTCACCACCTTTGACTCTGTTGCCCAGGATGCTGCCGAGAAAGCGGCGGTTGACGGGATTCCGGAACTGAAAAAACAGCGCAAGCTGAGCGATCTGGAAACCGCGATTGTGGTGGTGGACCGCTTCAGTGGCGAAGTCCGGGCCATGGTCGGTGGCGCTGAACCGCAGTTTGCTGGCTATAACCGCGCGATGCAGGCGCGTCGTTCGATTGGTTCTCTGGCCAAACCGGCGACCTATCTGACCGCGCTGAGCCAGCCGAAAATCTATCGTCTGAACACCTGGATTGCCGATGCGCCAATTGCGCTGCGCCAGCCAAACGGTCAGGTGTGGTCGCCGCAGAACGACGATCGTCGTTACAGCGAAAGCGGCAAAGTCATGTTAGTGGATGCGCTGACGCGCTCCATGAACGTACCGACGGTCAATCTGGGGATGGCACTGGGTCTGCCAGCCGTCACCGATACCTGGCTGAAGCTGGGCGTGCCAAAAGAGCAGTTGCATCCGGTTCCGGCCATGCTGCTGGGGGCGCTGAACCTGACGCCAATCGAAGTGACGCAGGCGTTCCAGACGATCGCCAGCGGCGGTAACCGTGCGCCGCTTTCCGCGCTGCGTTCGGTTATTGCCGAAGATGGCACCGTGCTGTACCAGAGCTTCCCGCAGGCGGAACGCGCCGTTCCGGCTCAGGCTGCCTACATGACGCTGTGGACGATGCAGCAGGTTGTGCAGCGCGGCACCGGTCGTCAGCTTGGCGCGAAGTATCCGAATCTGCATCTGGCGGGTAAAACCGGGACCACGAACAACAACGTCGATACCTGGTTTGCCGGTATTGACGGCAGCCAGGTGACCATCACCTGGGTGGGCCGCGATAACAACCAGCCAACGAAGCTGTACGGTGCGAGCGGGGCGATGTCTATTTATCAGCGTTATCTGGCAAACCAGACGCCGACGCCGCTGACGCTGACGCCGCCGGAGGATATTGCGGAGATGGGCGTCGACTATGACGGCAACTTTGTCTGCAGCGGCGGCATGCGCACGCTGCCGGTCTGGACATCAGACCCAGATTCGCTCTGCCAGCAGGGTGAAATGCAGCAGCAGCCGACCGGGAACCCGTTCGATCAATCTTCTCAGCCGCAGCAACAGCCGCAACAGCCGCCGAAGGAAGAGAAGAAAGACGGCGACGGCGTGGCGGGGTGGATTAAAGACATGTTCGGCAGTAACTAACCATCGTGCCGGATGGCACTTCGTTTATCCGGCCTACAGGATCAATACGGCATTGGGCTTGTAGGCCGGATAAGGCGTTTTTGCCGCCATCCGGCAATTCCCCTACAAAAACATTTCACACCACTTTCTTAACCCTTTCTTTTCATCTGGATATTTCTTAACCCCTTAGTTTTGGTGGGGACGCGTATCGCTTGCTATCGCGCCCGCGTTTCGAATATTATTCTGCCGGCATAATAATAATTCTCGTTTACGTTATCATTCACTTTTCATCAGAGATATACCAATGGCGCGTCAAAAAACTGCTCAGCCAAAACACTCGCTGCGTAAAATCGCAGTTGTAGTAGCCACAGCGGTTAGCGGCATGTCTGTCTATGCACAGGCGGCGGTTGAACCGAAAAAAGAAGACACTATCACCGTAACCGCTGCACCTGCTCCGCAGGAAAGTGCGTGGGGCCCATCTCCGACTATTGCCGCGAAGCGCTCCGCCACTGCCACCAAAACAGATACGCCTATCGAAAAGACTCCACAGTCTGTTTCGGTAGTGACGCGTGAAGAAATGGATATGCATCAGCCTGGGTCGGTGAAAGAGGCTTTAGCCTATACGCCCGGCGCAGCAGTTTCGACACGTGGCGCTTCCAGTACGTATGATTTCGTTATCATTCGCGGCTTCTACACACCTGGTCCGACCCCGAACAATTACCTTGATGGCATTAAACTACAGGGTGATTACTACAGTTCTGCCGTTGTTGACCCTTACATGCTTGAACGTGTAGAGATGATGCGTGGGCCAACTTCTGTTCTTTATGGGAAAAGTAACCCAGGTGGCCTGATCTCTATGGTCAGCAAAAGCCCAACATCAGAGCCGTTAAAAGAAATTCAATTCAAAATGGGTACAGATAATCTGTTCCAGACCGGTTTTGATTTCAGTGATTCTCTGGATGATGACGGCGTCTATTCCTATCGTTTAACAGGGCTGGCACGTTCTAATGACGAACAACAGGATTTCGCGAAGCAGAAGCGCTATGCCATTGCGCCGGTGTTTAGCTGGAAACCTGATGACAGAACCAATCTGACGTTGCGGGCAAACATTCAGAATGAACCTTCAACGGGTTATTACGGATGGTTGCCGAAAGAAGGTACTGTAGTACCGTTGCCTGATGGTTCCCGTTTGCCAGTGAGCTTTACTGACTACGCTCCGAACAATACTTATTCACGTTATGAGCGTATGGTTGGTTACAGCTTTGAACACAGTTTTGATGATACTTTCACTGTGCGCCAAAATTTACGCTATAGCCAAATAAAGACATCCCAGCAGAGCGTGTACGGTTTTGGGGCTGTGGGTAATCAATTGACCCGCTCAAGCATCGTAGCCAATGAACGCTACAATGATTTCGGTGTGGATACCCAGTTGGAAAGCAAGTTTGCGACGGGAGACGTCGGACATACTCTGCTGACCGGTATCGATTATTCACGTTTGCGTAATGATATCGATAACGCCTACGGAACTGCACCGTCGTTAGATATGAATAACCCCGTGTATACGGATGTTGATTTCCCGGACGCGAAACCGTTCCAGCTCAATACCCAGCACCAAACTGGTGTATATGTCCAGGATCAGTTGGAATGGAATAAATGGGTTGCAACATTGGGAGGTCGTTATGACTGGTCCCAGCAGGCAACAACCATTCGAGCCAGCAATCAGAAAGTTGAGCGTAATGATGAGCAATTCACCTGGCGCGGTGGGATAAACTATCTCTTTGACAACGGTATTACACCGTACTTTAGCTACAGCGAATCTTTCGAGCCGAACCCATCTAAAGCGTGGGCTGCAACGCCTGCTGACAATGTTGCTTATGCGCCGTCAAAAGGTAAGCAATATGAAGCTGGTGTGAAATACGTTCCAAAAGATCTGCCGGTTGTTGTTACTGCTGCTGTGTATGAGCTGACAAAAACAAATAACCTGACCACCGACCCGCTGAATCCGTTTGCACAGGTCCCAGCCGGTGAAATACGTTCTCGTGGCGTTGAGTTAGAAGCGAAAGCCGCAGTGAATGCGAACATTAACGTGACAGCGTCTTATACGTATACCGATGCTGAATATACGGAAGACACGACGCTTAAAGGTAAAACGCCTGTTCAAGTACCAAAAAATATGGCTTCTTTGTGGGGCGATTACACCTTCAATGAAGGCCCGCTGTCTGGTTTAACTCTGGGAACAGGTGGTCGTTATGTCGGTTCCAGCTATGGTGATCCAGCGAACTCCTTCAAAGTAGGTAGTTCAACAGTGATGGATGCTGTCGTTAAATACGATCTCGCACGCCTGGGTATGGCGGGTTCTAGCGTTGCAGTTAACGTTACCAACCTGTTTGACCGCGAATACGTCGCCAGCTGCTTCGATACTTATGGCTGCTTCTGGGGCGCGGAACGTCAGGTCGTTGCTACCGCAACTTTCCGCTTCTAATTTTTCTTTGGGCACGCATGGCGTGCCCGCTTTACAAGTTGGCCGCTATGCAGGAACAGACCCATCATCCCGATACCACGTTTGCACTGCGTGATGTCTCCTTTCGCGTGCCTGGTCGCACGCTTCTGCATCCTCTGTCGTTAACCTTTCCCGTCGGTAAAGTGACTGGCCTTATCGGCCACAACGGTTCAGGTAAATCCACGTTGTTAAAAATGCTGGGTCGCCATCAGCCGCCGTCAGAAGGGGATATCCTGCTGGACGCCCAGCCGCTGAACAGCTGGAACAGCAAAGCGTTTGCCCGTAAGGTGGCGTATTTACCGCAGCAGTTGCCGCAGGCGGAAGGGATGACCGTACGTGAACTGGTGGCGATTGGTCGCTATCCGTGGCACGGGGCGCTGGGTCGTTTTGGCGTCGCGGACAGAGAAAAAGTGGAAGAAGCGATCGCGCTGGTGGGGTTGAAACCGCTGGCGCATCGTCTGGTTGACAGCCTTTCCGGCGGTGAACGTCAGCGCGCGTGGATTGCGATGCTGGTGGCGCAGGACAGCCGCTGTCTGCTGCTGGATGAACCCACCTCGGCGCTGGATATCGCCCATCAGGTTGATGTGCTGGCGCTGGTGCATCGCCTCAGCCAGGAGCGTGGCCTGACGGTGATCGCCGTGCTGCATGATATCAACATGGCTGCCCGCTACTGCGACTACTTAGTCGCGCTACGCGGTGGCGAAATGATTGCCCAGGGAACGCCTGCCGACCTGATGCGTAGCGAAACCCTGGAGCGGATTTATGGCATCCCGATGGGGATCCTGCCGCATCCGGCAGGCGCTGCACCTGTGAGTTTTGTGTATTGATGAGCGGCTTACCCCACATAACGCGTCGTCGTTTATTAACGGCGATGGCACTTTCCCCGCTGCTCTGGCAGATGAAACCGGCGCGCGCGGCCTCGGTCGATCCGCATCGCATTGTGGCGCTGGAGTGGCTGCCGGTCGAGCTGTTGCTGGCGCTTGGCGTGACGCCTTACGGCGTGGCGGACATTCCCAATTATCGCCTGTGGGTGAATGACCCCCCACTGCCGGCGTCGGTGATTGATGTCGGCTTACGCACCGAGCCGAATCTTGAACTGCTGACCGAAATGAAACCCTCGTATATGTTCTGGTCGACAGGGTATGGTCCTTCCCCCGAGACGCTGGCGCGGATAGCCCCCGGACGCGGTTTCAACTTCAGCGATGGCAAACAGCCCTTAGCGGTGGCCCGCCGGTCTTTGATCGAGATGGCGCAGATGCTGAATCTGGAACCGGCAGCCGAGCGGCATCTGGCGGAATATGATCAGTTTATTGCCAGCCGGAAACCGCGCTTTGCGCAGCGCGGCGAGCGTCCGCTGCTGTTGGTCACCCTGCTTGATCCCCGTCATATGCTGGTCTTTGGCCCGAACTGCCTGTTCCAGGACGTGCTGGATGAGTACGGTATTCGCAACGCCTGGCAGGGGGAAACCAACTTCTGGGGCAGTACGGCAGTAGGGATCGATCGTCTTGCGGCCTACAAAGATGCCGATGTGCTCTGCTTTGATCATGGCAATAACAAAGAGATGGCGGCACTGATGGCGACACCGCTCTGGCAGGCAATGCCGTTTGTGCGCGAAGGGCGTTTCCAGCGCGTACCGCCCGTGTGGTTCTATGGTGCCACATTGTCGACCATGAACTTTGTGCGCATTTTGGATACTGCGCTGGGGGGGAAAGCGTGAGCAAACGTATTACACGCTTCCCGGCGTTATTGCTGGTGCTGCTGTTTGTTGCTGCGGTGGGCTTAACCTGGACGAATTTCTCTATTGCGCTGCCCCGCGCTCAGTGGCAACAGGCGCTATGGTCACCCAATATCGACATCATCGAGCAGATGATTTTCCACTACAGCCTTCTTCCCCGCCTGGTGATTTCCCTGCTGGTGGGTGCCGGGCTGGGGCTGGTTGGCGTGCTCTTTCAGCAGGTGCTGCGTAACCCGCTGGCGGAGCCGACCACGCTGGGCGTGGCGACAGGTGCGCAACTGGGGATGACGGTCACAACGTTATGGGCGATCCCGGGCGTACTGGCCGCGCAGTTCGCTGCTCTGGCGGGAGCCTGTATTGTCGGGGCGCTGGTGTTTGGCGTCGCCTGGGGCAAACGTCTTTCTCCCGTGACGCTGATCCTCGCCGGTCTGGTGGTCAGTTTGTACTGTGGGGCAATCAATCAGCTGTTGGTTATCTTCCACCACGATCAGTTGCAAAGCATGTTCCTGTGGAGTACCGGAACGCTGACGCAAACCGATTGGGGCGGCGTGCAGCGTCTGTGGCCGCAACTGCTGGGCGGCGTGATGCTCACCCTGCTGTTGCTGCGTCCGCTGACCCTGATGGGGCTGGACGACGGCGTTGCGCGTAATTTAGGGCTGGCGCTGTCGCTGGCGCGTCTGGCGGCGCTGACGCTGGCGATTGTGCTCAGCGCGCTGCTGGTTAACGCGGTGGGGATTATCGGTTTTATCGGCCTGTTTGCACCGTTGCTGGCGAAAATGCTAGGCGCGCGTCGTCTGCTGGCGCGTCTGATGCTGGCTCCGCTGATCGGGGCGCTGATTCTCTGGCTTTCCGATCAGATCATTCTCTGGCTGACCCGGGTATGGATGGAAGTGTCCACCGGTTCCGTGACGGCGCTGATCGGCGCACCGCTGCTGCTGTGGCTATTGCCGCGCCTGCGAAGCATGAGCGCGCCGGACATGAACGTCAGCGATCGGGGGGCGACAGAACGTCAGCATGTGCTGGGCTATGCGCTGATCGGCGGCCTGCTGTTGTTGATTGGGGTGTATGCCGCGCTGTCGTTGGGTCGTGACGCTCAGGGCTGGAGTTGGGCTAGCGGCGTGCAGTTGGAAGAGCTGATGCCCTGGCGCTGGCCGCGCATCCTGGCGGCGGCGATCGCCGGGGTGATGCTGGCGGTGGCGGGGTGCATTATTCAACGGCTGACCGGTAACCCGATGGCGAGTCCTGAGGTGCTGGGGATCAGTTCCGGCGCGGCATTCGGTGTTGTACTGATGCTGTTTCTGGTGCCGGGCAATGCGTTT
Organism: Citrobacter telavivensis; assembly: GCA_009363175.1. Taxonomy (NCBI): domain Bacteria; kingdom Pseudomonadati; phylum Pseudomonadota; class Gammaproteobacteria; order Enterobacterales; family Enterobacteriaceae; genus Citrobacter; species Citrobacter telavivensis. Next base: position 4,724,644 of record CP045205.1, on the reverse strand, counting down.
GGCTGGCTGCTGCCCGCCGGGAGTCTCGGCGCTGCCGCCACGCTGTTGATCATTATGATCGCCGCCGGACGGGGAGGGTTCTCACCCCACCGTATGCTGCTGGCCGGGATGGCGCTCAGTACCGCGTTTACCATGCTGCTGATGATGTTGCAGGCGAGCGGCGATCCGCGCATGGCAGGGGTATTGACCTGGATCTCCGGTTCGACCTATAACGTGTCGGGCGAGCAGGTGCTGCACACCGGGATTGTGATGGTGATCCTGCTGGCCATCACGCCGCTCTGTCGTCGTTGGTTGACGATTTTACCGCTGGGCGGCGATACCGCCCGCGCAGTCGGTATCGCGTTGACACCGTCGCGGGTGGCTCTGCTGTTGCTGGCGGCCAGTCTGACAGCCACCGCCACAATGACGATTGGCCCGCTGAGCTTTGTCGGACTGATGGCGCCGCATATCGCGCGGATGTTGGGTTTTCGTCGAACGATGCCGCATATTGTGATGTCGGCGCTGGCGGGGGGATTATTGCTGATTTTCGCCGACTGGTGCGGGCGGATGGTGCTGTTTCCGTACCAGATCCCGGCAGGGATACTGTCGACGTTTATCGGCGCGCCGTACTTTATTTATCTGTTACGTAAGCAGAGTCGTTGATTCGGTTGTTTTTCGTGTAGGCCGGATAAGACGCTTCGCGTCGCCATCCGGCAATAAAAAAGCCGGGTGGCGGCTTCGCCTTACCCGGCCTACGGTTTAAAACGTACTCTGTTACAGCTTCGCAAACACCCGACGCGCGGCGTCGATGGTGTTATTGATGTCTTCCATGCTGTGCGCCACGGACATAAATCCCGCTTCAAACGCGGATGGCGCAAGGTAAATTCCCTCGTCCAGCATCATGTGGAAGAAGCGCTTAAAGCGTTCCACGTCGCAGGCCATCACGTCCTGATAGCAGGTGACGGTTTTCGCGTCGGTGAAGAAAATCCCGAACATGCCGCCAACGTGGTTAACGACCAGCGGGATCGCGGTTTCTTGTGCCGCTTCCAGCAGACCTTCCGCCAGGCGCGTCGTCAGGTCATCCAGCGTTTCGTGAATGCCCGGCTGCGCCACTTCAGTCAGACAGGCAAAACCTGCCGCCATCGCAATCGGGTTGCCGGAGAGGGTGCCCGCCTGATAGACCGGGCCAGTGGGCGCCAGCGCGTCCATCACGTCGCGACGACCGCCAAACGCGCCCACAGGCATCCCGCCGCCGATGATTTTGCCCAGACAGGTCAGATCCGGTACCACGCTGTAGTAGTCCTGCGCGCCTGCCAGGGCGACGCGGAAGCCGGTCATCACTTCGTCGATAATCAGCAGCGCGCCGAACTCATCGCACAGCGCGCGCAGACCCGGCAGGAATTCCGGCAGCGGCGGGATGCAGTTCATGTTGCCCGCCACCGGCTCTACGATGATACAGGCGATCTCCTGCGGGAACTGCTCGAACGCGGCACGCACGGAATTGAGATCGTTATAGGTACAGGTCAGGGTGTGCTTCGCGAAATCTGCCGGTACGCCCGGAGAGTTCGGTTGGCCCAGCGTCAGCGCGCCGGAGCCGGCTTTCACCAGCAGACAGTCCGCGTGGCCGTGGTAGCAGCCTTCAAATTTGATGATCTTATCGCGGCCAGTGAAGCCGCGCGCCAGACGAATAGCGCTCATGGTCGCTTCGGTACCGGAGTTGACCATTCGCACCATATCCATCGTCGGCACCAGTTCGGTCACCAGTTCCGCCATTTTGACTTCCATCTCGGTTGGCGCGCCGAAGCTTAAGCCCCGCTCTGCCGCCTCGATTACCGCGTTGCGGATTGCCGGATGGTTGTGTCCCAGCACCATGGGGCCCCAGGAGCCGACGTAATCGATATAGGCTTTACCATCGACATCGTACAAATAGGCCCCGTCAGCTTTTTCGATAAACAGCGGAGTACCACCCACGCCAGTAAAGGCGCGAACAGGGGAGTTAACGCCGCCGGGAATTAGCTCGCGTGCTGCGCTGTAGAGGTTTTCAGACTTACTCATGGATGGGTTCCTGATTCGTAGAAAATGTGAATGGTCGCTATTCTAGTTATTCAGAGAAGGTTATGAAAGTTTTGCGCATTTGAAACAGTACGATTTGCAGGGGATTTTCGGGGAAGAGGCGAGTACAATGCCGCCTCTGCATTTGTATTACCAATTAATGATCATCTGATGAAGACAGAAACTCCCTCTTTTGAAGCACAGCAAATTGTGCGCTTACGGCGCAGGGACCAAATCCGTCGACTGTTGGAGCGTGATAAAACGCCGCTGGCGATCTTAATGATGGCGGCAGTGGTGGGGACGCTCACCGGCCTGGTGGGCGTGGCGTTCGAAAAAGCGGTGAGCGGGGTGCAAAACCTGCGTATCGGTGCGCTGGTGAATGCGGCCGATCATCCGCTTCTGCTCTGGCCGCTGGCGTTTATTCTCTCCGCATTACTGGCAATGGTCGGCTATTTTTTGGTGCGTAAATTTGCGCCGGAAGCCGGTGGCTCGGGGATCCCAGAGATTGAAGGGGCACTGGAAGAGCTGCGCCCCGTTCGCTGGTGGCGCGTGTTGCCGGTCAAGTTTATCGGCGGGATGGGTACGCTGGGGGCGGGGATGGTACTGGGTCGCGAAGGGCCAACGGTACAAATCGGCGGGAATATAGGTCGTATGGTGCTGGATATCTTTCGTATGCGCAGCGCCGAAGCACGCCATACCCTGTTGGCGACCGGGGCGGCTGCGGGGCTTTCCGCCGCCTTCAATGCGCCGCTGGCGGGCATTCTGTTTATCATTGAGGAGATGCGCCCGCAGTTTCGCTACAACCTTATCTCGATCAAAGCCGTCTTCACTGGTGTGATTATGTCGAGCATTGTTTTTCGCATCTTCAATGGTGAATCGCCGATTATCGAGGTGGGGAAACTGTCCAACGCGCCGGTCAATACGCTGTGGCTGTACCTGATCCTCGGGATGATTTTCGGCTGCGTGGGGCCAGTTTTCAATAAGCTGGTGCTGGGTACCCAGGATATGTTCCAGCGTTTTCATCACGGTAATATGACCAAATGGGTGCTCATGGGCGGGTCGATTGGCGGTCTGTGCGGCATTCTGGGACTGATTGAACCCGCGGCGGCGGGTGGCGGTTTTAACCTTATCCCGATTGCGGCGGCGGGCAATTTTAGCGTCGGGCTGCTGCTGTTTATCTTTATCGCGCGGGTGATCACCACCTTGCTCTGTTTCTCTTCTGGCGCGCCGGGCGGCATTTTTGCGCCGATGCTAGCGTTGGGTACGCTGTTGGGGACGGCATTTGGCATGGCAGCCGCCGCCGGTTTTCCGCATTATCAGCTTGAGGCCGGGACGTTCGCCATCGCCGGAATGGGCGCACTGCTGGCGGCTTCGGTGCGCGCGCCGTTGACCGGGATTGTGCTGGTGCTGGAGATGACCGATAACTATCAGCTCATTTTGCCAATGATTATTACCTGTCTTGGCGCAACACTATTGGCACAATTCCTGGGCGGAAAACCGCTATACTCCACTATTCTTGCCCGCACGCTGGCGAAGCAGGAAGCAGAGCAGGCGGCAAAAAGTCAGACGACCACCGCTGGCGAGAATACTTGAATGAAATACCAGGGTATTAGATAATGGCGTTAATATTGGGTCAGAATTTGCCCAATTGCCGATGTCGTTTGGAGCAAAAATATGAGTGATGACGTAGCGCTGCCACTGCAATTTACTGAAGCAGCAGCCAATAAAGTAAAAAGCCTGATCGCTGACGAAGAAAACCCGAACCTGAAACTGCGTGTGTATATCACCGGAGGGGGATGCAGCGGTTTCCAGTATGGTTTTACCTTTGATGATCAGATCAACGAAGGCGATATGACCATCGAGAAACAGGGTGTTGGCCTGGTGGTTGACCCAATGAGCCTGCAGTATCTGGTCGGCGGTTCCGTTGACTACACCGAAGGTCTGGAAGGTTCCCGCTTCGTAGTCACCAACCCGAATGCGAAAAGCACCTGCGGGTGTGGTTCTTCCTTCAGCATCTGAGTGCTGTCTGTCATGCCGGATGACGGCATAAAAGCCTTATCCGGCCTACGGTGTTGTTCTGTTGTAGGCCCGATAAGCGCAGCGCCATCGGGCAAAATCAAGTCAACGACCATTCTCATCTAACGCAAACGTCGGCAGCTTCAGATGCCAGCGGATCGCCGCGAGGCGAATCACCAGCGTGACAACCATCCCCAACATACTGGCGGCTTCTAACGGCATCGCGAAGGTGTAATGCGCGGTGGCATGGACGATCCCGCCGATGATACAGGCCGTAGCGTAGATTTCCGTACGCAGGATCATCGGGATTTCCCGCGCCAGCACATCGCGAATGATGCCGCCGCCCACGCCGGTAATGACGCCCATACAGATAGCCACCAGGGGGCCGGTGCCCGCAATAAATGCTTTGTTGACGCCGATACCCACAAAGACCGCCAGGCCGACGGCGTCCAGCACCGGCAGCATCCATTTGGGTAAGCGTCTGGGCTGACGCACCAACAGGATTGTCAGCATGCTCGTGACCATCGCTACCACCAGATCGGTCGGATCTTTGACCCAGAAAACGGGCCCGTTATCTAATGCCATATCGCGGATTGTCCCGCCACCCACGGCGGTAACCACACCCAAAACCAGCACGCCAAACGGGTCCATACGCAGTTTTCCGGCCAGTAACACGCCAGAGATGGCAAATACCGCGGTACCTACAATATCCAGCCAATAGACGAGCATTCTCAAAACCTCACAACAAACCTGGTGGGGGCAGACGCTAATTCATCTGTGAAAGCGCATTACAGAGTTGTTTTGCGGCGAGGATAATACGCGGGCTTGCGCGTTCAAACCAGTCACTGGTGAGGGGAATTACCGGAATTTGTAGCTGATCACCCCAGTATTGTTTAATTTTGAGAATTTCCCCCGCATCTCCGGCGACAACGATCGCCTGCGGCGCGCGCGCTAGCACCTGTTCGCGACTGACCTGCGGCCAGGGAACCCGGCTACCGGCAAAGATGTTTTCTCCGCCGCAGAGCTCAATAACCTCGTTTTGAATTGACCCTTTTCCGCTGGTAAAGGGAGGATTGATGCCAAACTGCAAAAACACGCGTTTTTTCGCTTTGCCTGCATACTGAGATTTTAGCTGCGAATAGTCGTCCAGCAAGGTTTGCGCGGCGCGCTTTGCTATTTCGGGATGCGGGCTAAAGGCGGCCAGTTTCCGCAACGTATCGGCAATCTGCTCAATAGTGACGGCATCGATCCACATGACCTTGATGCCCAGCGAGGTGAGTTGATTCACCTGCCGTTCGGCATTGCCGCCGCGCCAGGCGAGGACCAGATCCGGCTTCAGCGCCACAATCCGTTCCAGATTCATGCCTTGCCAGGTCGAGACCTGTTCAATGCGTTGCGCCTGCGGCGGATAGTCAGAATAGCTGCTGACGCCAACGGGCGTGATCCCGGCGGCAAAGGCGAGCTCCGTATTGGCTGGAGAGAGTGAGATCACGCGAGGTGTGGCATGCAGCCACACCGGAAGGGCTAACAGCAGGGCGACAAGCGCCCTGGAGAGGGATTTAGCCATGCGCCAGTTTCTGTACCAGCGATTCGACCATCAGCGTGGATTGTTTCGCGGCAACGGCCAGGAATTCATCAAAGCTGAGATGGGACTGTTGATCGGCGACGTCAGAGATCGCGCGGACCACGACAAACGGCACCTTGAAGTTATGGCAAACGTGGGCAATCGCAGTGGCTTCCATTTCAACGGCAATTGCCTGCGGGAAGTTATGCTGGATTTTGGCCAAACCCACGGAACCGTTGATAAAGGCATCGCCGCTGACGATCAGACCACGCACCGCGTTCAGGTTCAGTTGCGCAATGCAGGACTCCGCTGCGGCGATCAGTTTTTCATCGGCTTTAAAGCCGGCCGGGCAGCCCGGCAGTTGACCGAACTCATAACCAAATGCGGTGACGTCAGCGTCGTGATAGCGCGCTTCGTCAGAGACCACAATGTCGCCCACTTTCAGGGTCGGTGCGAGGCCGCCTGCGGAACCGGTGTTAATAATGACGTCCGGCTTGCAGCGTTCCAGCAGCAGCGTTGCGCCCAGCGCCGCCGCCACTTTACCAATACCGGATTTCAGCAGCGCAACGTCGGTTCCGTTTAACTGACCGGTGTAAATTTCGCAACCGCCCAGGGTGAGAGTTTGACGGTTTTCGATTTTGTCACGCAGCAGCGTAACCTCTTCTTCCATTGCACCAATGATGCCGATTTTCATAGATTTACTCGCGCCAGGTGAGATTTAAAGGCATAGTCTATCATGCGCTTAAGGCGAAGTGCATTCTCACGCGGGAGAGGACATGTCACAGATTGATTTCCGGAAAAAAATAAACTGGCACCGTCGTTTTCGTTCACCGCAAGGGGTAAAAACCGAGCATGAGATTCTACGCATTTTTGAAAGCGACCGTGGGCGCATCATTAATTCTCCGGCGATCCGTCGCTTGCAGCAAAAAACCCAGGTGTTCCCCCTCGAGCGTAATGCCGCCGTGCGTACGCGTCTTACCCATTCGATGGAAGTTCAGCAGGTGGGGCGCTATATCGCCAAAGAGGTCTTAAGCCGCCTCAAAGAACAGAAATTGCTGGAACAATACGGCCTGGATGAGTTGACGGGACCGTTTGAGAGCATCGTCGAAATGTCCTGCCTGATGCATGACATTGGCAACCCGCCGTTTGGCCATTTTGGCGAGGCGGCGATCAATGACTGGTTTCGCCAGCGCTTACATCCGGCGGATGCGGAAAGCCAACCCTTAACGGAAGATCGTTGCATTGTGGCGACGTTGCGTCTGCGTGAAGGCGAGGAGTTGCTGAATGATATCCGTCGTAAAGTACGCCAGGATCTGTGTCATTTCGAAGGGAATGCGCAGGGAATTCGGCTGGTACACACGTTGATGCGGATGAACCTGACATGGGCCCAGGTTGGCGGGATCTTAAAATATACTCGCCCGGCATGGTGGCGGGGAGACACACCCGCGACGCACAACTATTTAATGAAAAAACCGGGCTATTACCTTTCTGAAGAACCGTATATTGAGAGGTTACGTAAAGAACTGGATCTCGCCCTTTACAGTCGCTTTCCGTTAACCTGGATAATGGAAGCCGCCGACGATATCTCTTATTGTGTAGCCGATCTGGAAGATGCAGTAGAGAAAAGAATCTTCAGCGTTGAGCAACTCTATCATCATTTACATGAAGCCTGGGGACAGCATGAGAAAGGTTCGCTCTTTGCGCAGGTTGTCGAAAATGCCTGGGACAAATCACGCGCAAATTATCTGAGTCGCAGTACTGAAGATCAGTTTTTCATGTATTTGCGGGTAAATACGCTTAATAAACTGGTGCCCTACGCCGCGCAGCGTTTTATTGATAACCTGGCGGAGATCTTCGACGGAAGGTTTAATCAGGCGTTGCTGGAAGACGGCAGCAGTTTTAGCCGGTTGCTGAAGATCTATAAAAATGTTGCGATGAAACATGTGTTTAGCCATCCTGATGTGGAGCAACTCGAATTACAGGGTTACCGGGTGATCAGTGGCTTACTCGATATCTACCGTCCTTTATTAAGCCTGCCGCTTGCGGATTTCAGTGAATTAGTGGAAAAAGAGCGCCTGCAGCGTTTTCCTATCGAATCGCGCTTATTTCAGAAACTGTCAACGCGTCACCGACTGGCCTACGTGGAGGCCGTGGGTAAATTAACGTCAGATTCACCTGAGTATCCTGTGCTGGAATATTATTACCGTTGCCGGCTGATCCAGGATTATATCAGCGGCATGACCGACCTCTATGCCTGGGATGAATATCGTCGCCTGATGGCGGTTGAACAATAAGCTGAGTTTTGTAAAGACGGACAATAAATTTTTACCTTTTCCATAAACTTCTGTCCGGAACTTAGCGCTATAAAATGAATCTGACGTACACAGCAATTTTGCGTTATCTGTTAATCGAGATTGAGACACATGAAAAAAACCACATTAGCAATGAGTGCACTGGCTCTGAGTTTAGGTTTGGCGTTATCCCCGCTTTCTGCAACGGCAGCTGAAACTGCATCAGCCACGACCGCACAGCAGATGCCAAGTCTGGCACCGATGCTCGAAAAAGTGATGCCATCGGTGGTCAGCATTAACGTGGAAGGTAGCACAACCGTCAATACGCCGCGTATGCCGCGTAATTTCCAGCAGTTCTTTGGTGATGATTCCCCGTTCTGCCAGGACGGTTCACCGTTCCAGAGCTCGCCATTCTGTCAGGGTGGCGGTATGCAGGGCGGTAACGGTGGCGGCCAGCAGCAGAAGTTCATGGCGCTGGGTTCTGGTGTCATCATTGATGCTGCGAAAGGCTATGTCGTCACCAACAACCACGTGGTGGATAACGCCACGGTGATTAAGGTTCAACTGAGCGATGGCCGTAAATTCGACGCTAAGATCGTCGGCAAAGACCCGCGTTCTGATATCGCGCTGATCCAGATTCAGGATCCGAAAAACCTGACGGCGATTAAACTGGCTGACTCCGACGCACTGCGCGTGGGGGATTACACCGTCGCCATCGGTAACCCGTTTGGTCTGGGCGAGACGGTGACTTCCGGTATTGTCTCAGCGCTGGGTCGTAGCGGCCTGAATGCGCAAAACTATGAAAACTTCATCCAGACCGATGCGGCGATCAACCGGGGTAACTCCGGCGGTGCGTTGGTTAACCTGAACGGCGAGCTGATCGGCATTAACACGGCGATCCTCGCGCCGGATGGCGGCAACATCGGTATCGGTTTTGCGATCCCAAGCAATATGGTGAAAAACCTGACCTCTCAGATGGTGGAATTCGGCCAGGTGAAACGCGGTGAGCTGGGGATCATGGGTACCGAACTGAGCTCCGAGCTGGCGAAAGCGATGAAAGTCGACGCTCAGCGCGGCGCGTTTGTCAGCCAGGTCATGCCGAACTCGTCTGCCTCGAAGGCCGGAATTAAAGCCGGGGATGTGATCACCTCTCTGAATGGTAAACCGATCAGCAGCTTCGCCGCATTGCGTGCGCAGGTTGGCACCATGCCGGTGGGCAGCAAAATTACTCTCGGCCTGCTGCGTGACGGTAAGCCGGTTACCGTTAATCTGGAACTGCAGCAGAGCAGCCAGACTCAGGTTGATTCCAGCTCCATCTTCAGCGGCATTGAAGGGGCTGAAATGAGCAACAAAGGTCAGGATAAAGGCGTCGTGGTGAACAACGTGAAAGCGAACACCCCGGCGGCGCAGATTGGCCTGAAGAAAGGGGATGTGATTGTTGGCGCTAACCAGCAGCCGGTGAAAAACATCGCTGAACTGCGTAAAATCCTCGACAGCAAACCGTCTGTCCTGGCGCTGAACATTCAGCGTGGCGACAGCAATATCTACCTGTTGATGCAGTAATTCCCCCTGAACCCCTTCCTTTCACAGGAAGGGGTTTCGTTTTGTGATACTTCCCACAACTCCATACTTCTTCCCTTTGCTTTGTGCATTCGCACAATGTCAGCGTTCCTTATCTTCTTTATGCTGGAGCTCTGCTCACAGGAGGGGTTTATGGCTGGCTGGCATCTTGATACCAAAATGGCGCAGGATATCGTGGCACGCACGATGCGCATCATTGATACCAATATCAACGTAATGGATGCCCGTGGGCGGATCATCGGCAGCGGCGATCGCGAACGTATTGGTGAATTGCACGAAGGCGCACTGTTAGTCCTCTCTCAGGGTCGTGTGGTGGATATTGATGACGCTGTCGCGCGCCATCTGCACGGCGTCCGTCAGGGGATCAACCTGCCGCTGCGTCTGGAAGGCGAGATCGTGGGCGTGATTGGCCTGACCGGCGAGCCTGAGCATCTGCGCAAGTATGGCGAACTGGTGTGCATGACGGCGGAGATGATGCTGGAACAATCGCGCCTGATGCACCTGCTCGCGCAGGACAGTCGCCTGCGTGAAGAGCTGGTGATGAACCTGATTCAGGCAGAAGAGAACACGCCGGCGTTGACCGAATGGGCGCAACGTTTAGGCATTGATCTCAACCAGCCGCGCGTAGTGGCGGTGGTGGAAGTGGACAGCGGGCAACTCGGCGTGGACAGCGCCATGGCGGAGCTGCAGCAGTTACAGAATGCACTGACCACCCCGGAGCGTAATAACCTGATTGCGATTGTTTCGCTGACTGAGATGGTGGTGTTAAAACCGGCGCTGAATTCGTTTGGCCGCTGGGATGCGGAAGATCACCGCAAGCGCGTTGAGCAGCTTATTGCGCGCATGAAAGAGAACGGGCAGTTACGCTTTCGCGTTTCGCTGGGCAATTACTTTACCGGGCCTGGCAGTATCGCGCGTTCGTACCGTACCGCGCGCACGACGATGATGGTTGGCAAACAGCGAATGCCGGAAAGTCGTAGCTATTTTTATCAGGATTTGATGCTGCCGGTGCTGCTCGACAGTCTGCGCGGCGGCTGGCAGGCCAATGAGCTGGCGCGTCCGCTGGTACGACTGAAGGCGATGGACAATAACGGTCTGTTGCGCCGCACTCTGGCGGCATGGTTTCGTCACAACGTGCAGCCGCTGGCCACCTCGAAGGCGCTGTTTATTCACCGTAACACACTGGAGTATCGACTGAATCGCATCTCAGAATTGACCGGTCTGGATTTAGGGAATTTTGACGACCGGTTGCTGCTGTACGTAGCGTTGCAACTGGATGAGCAGCGTTGATGAATTGCCTGATGGCGCTACGCTTATCAGGCCTACGAGGATGAACCTGTAGGCTGGATAAGGTGTATGAGGATGCACCTGTAGGCCGGATAAGGCGTATGACGCCGCCATCCGGCAACAAACGGCTTATTTACGCGTCAGTTTTTCCAGATCGGCTTCGATCTCGGTGATTTTATTCGCCACCACGCTTTCCAGATGGCGTAAGTCATCAAGGATCTTGCGTTTCAGATCCACTTCAGTGCGATCGCGCTGGCAAATTTGATCGAGTTCGTCGATCACGTAGCGCAGGTTAGGACTGATCTCCTGCACCTCTTTGTATCCCTGACCGATACCATCGGCGACCACGGTTTTGCGTTGGCGGGGGTATTTAAACTTCACGCTTTTGGCAAAGAATTCACCTTTATCCTTCTGAAAATAGATTTTCAGGATATCGTTGTTGGCTTCTTGCCGCAGGCTGTAACGATCGATTTCTTCAGGATTAGTAATGCCCAGACTTTTCAGATTGTCATACATAGCGGTACCCTTAAGCTCACTATAACTATTGAATAATTAACGAAAAGCCCTGTTTCTGCCACTCGCAGATGTAAAAAAAGCGGGCTAAGCCCGCTTTTTCAAATCACCGTTAGTCGATGGTGCGCAACAACTCGTTGATACCGACCTTGCCGCGCGTTTTGGCGTCGACTTTTTTCACAATCACCGCACAGTACAGGCTGTACTTACCATCTTTCGACGGCAGGTTGCCGGAAACGACAACCGAGCCCGCCGGAACGCGGCCATAATGAACTTCGCCAGTTTCACGGTCGTAAATACGGGTGCTCTGACCAATATAAACGCCCATTGAAATCACGGAGCCTTCTTCCACGATCACGCCTTCTACCACTTCAGAACGCGCGCCGATGAAGCAGTTGTCTTCGATAATGGTCGGGTTCGCCTGCAGCGGTTCCAGTACGCCACCGATGCCGACGCCGCCGGACAGGTGAACGTTTTTGCCGATCTGCGCGCAGGAACCGACGGTTGCCCAGGTATCGACCATCGTGCCTTCATCAACATAAGCGCCGATGTTGACATAAGACGGCATCAGCACGGTGTTACGGGCGATAAATGCACCCTGACGCACTGCTGCAGGCGGAACCACACGGAAGCCTTCTTTCTGAAAGCGCGCGTCGTCGTAGTTCGCGAATTTCATCGGCACTTTATCGAAGTAGCGGCTTTCCGCGCCGTCGATCACCTGGTTATCGTTGATACGGAAAGAGAGCAGAACCGCTTTCTTCAACCACTGGTGAGTCACCCACTGACCGTCTACCTTTTCTGCCACGCGCAGTACGCCGGAATCCAGCAGAGAAATCACCTGATTCACCGCTTCACGGGTCACGGTATCCACATTGGCCGGAGTAATGTCGGCACGGCGCTCAAAAGCGGTCTCAATAACGTTCTGTAACTGCTGCATTGTTAAACTCTTTCCCTATAAATAAACACACTACCCTTTATCGTTTGGATTGAGGGCCTCTGTCAACCGTTGATGCACTTCCTGCTGAAGCTCATTATTAAGCGCACGCCGGTCCGCTGTGGCGATTATGAATAAATCTTCTACTCGCTCGCCAATGGTTGTAATTCGGGCGCCATGAAGCGAAATTCCGAGATCGGCAAAAATTTGCCCGACCCGCGCCAGCAGCCCGGGCTGATCGAGCGCGATAAGCTCGAGGAACGATTTGCGGTCGGTGTGTGTCGGCAGGAACGTGACCTCGGTATCGACGGTAAAATGGCGCAATTTTGCCGGCTGTCGACGCGGCTGCGGCGGCTGCCAGCTGTGCTGGGTGATTGCCTGTTCCAGTCCAAAGCGGATGGCTTCATGTCGGTCTGACGACAATGGACTGCCGTCCGGTTCCAGTACGATAAAGGTATCCATCGCCATTCCGTCGCGGGTCGTAAAAATCTGCGCATCGTGGACGCTCAGATTACGTCGGTCCAGCTCGGCGCAGACGGCGGCAAACAGATACGGTCTGTCCGGACTCCAGATGAATATTTCCGTCCCGCCGCGCGTCGCCTGCGGGCTGAGCAGAATTAACGGCTCGCTGAGGTTGTGCTGCAACAGATGACGCGCATGCCAGGCCAGCTGATTTGGGCTGTGGCGCACTAAGTAGTTGGCGCGACAGCGCGACCAGATATGGTGCAGCGCCTCTTCATCAATGTTATCCATCCGCAGCAAAGCCAGCGCCTGCAACTGATGATGACGCACGCGCTCGCGCATGTCCGGCGTGTTTTGCATCCCCCGACGCAGCTGTTTTTCCGTGGCGAAGTACAGTTCACGTAGCAGGCTTTGCTTCCAGCTGTTCCACAGCGTTTCGTTGGTGGCGCAAATATCCGCTACCGTCAGGCAGACCAGGAAGCGCAGGCGGTGTTCCGTCTGCACTTCTTCGGCGAACTGCTTAATGACTTCGGGATCCTGAATATCCCGGCGCTGAGCGGTCACCGACATCAGCAGATGCTGGCGAACCAGCCAGGCAATCAGTTGCGTTTCGCGCGAGTTCAGACCATGCAGTTCAGCGAATTTGAGCACGTCTTGCGCACCCAGCACCGAGTGGTCGCCGCCGCGCCCCTTGGCAATATCATGGAACAGCGCGGCGATAAAAATCAGCTCGGGCTGACGCAGACGCGGCCAGAGATCCACGCACAGCGGGTGACGCTGACGGGTCTCTTCTTTGGCAAAACTTTCCAGCTTCAGCATCACGCGAATCGTGTGCTCGTCCACCGTGTAGGCGTGGAACAGGTCAAACTGCATCTGCCCAACAATACGTGACCACTGCGGCATGTAGGCCCACAGCACGCTATGGCGGTGCATTGGGAGCAGACCGCGGCTGACCGCGCCAGGGTGACGCAGCATACTGAGAAACAGCGACCGCGCCTCCGGGATATAGCACAGCGGCTGATTCAGATGGCGGCGCGCATGGCGCAGATGGCGCAGAGTGGTGGAGTAGATCCCGGTGATCGCACTGTTGCGTACCATGGTATAGAACATCCGCAGGATCGCTTCCGGTTCACGGATGAACAGATCGTCCTGACGCAGATCGATTAGCGTGCCGCGCAGTTGAAAGTCGTCATCAATAGGACGCGGTTTCTCGTCGGCGGACAGCGCGAGGATCGCTTCGTCAAACAGTTGCAGCAGCATCTGGTTGAGTTCAGTAACGCGGCGGGTGACGCGGAAATAATCCTTCATCATCTGCTCGACCGGTTCGTTACCTTCGCCGCTGTAGTTCAGGCGTTGAGCGACGCTCAACTGGCGATCGAACAGCAGGCGGTTATCGTAACGACTGACCACTAAATGCAGAGCAAAACGAATACGCCACAGAATGTGCAGGCATTCGTTCAGCTCAGCGCGCTCTGCCTGGGTCAAAAAGCCGAAGCCCACCATCTCGTCGAGCGAGGTGGCGCCAAAATGGCGACGAGCGACCCACTGCAGCGTATGGATATCGCGCAGGCCGCCGGGACTGCTTTTGATATCGGGTTCGAGATTATAGCTGGTACCGTGATAGCGCTGGTGGCGCTGATGCTGCTCTTCCACTTTGGCGGCGTAAAACTTATCGGACGGCCAGAAGCCTTCGCTAAAGATATGCTTTTGCAGCTCCAGAAAAAGGGCCACGTCGCCAATCAACAAACGGGTTTCAATCAGGTTGGTGGCAACAGTCAGGTCCGATAACCCTTCCAACAGGCACTCTTCCAGCGTACGCACGCTGTGTCCGACCTCCAGTTTGACGTCCCATAGCAGCGTCAGCAGTTCGCCGACCTTTTGCGCCTGTTCGTCCGGTAATTTTTTACGGCTCAGGATGAGCAGGTCGATGTCGGAAAGCGGATGCAGCTCACCGCGCCCGTATCCGCCAACGGCGACCAGCGCCAGGTCGGCAATCTGTCCAAAACCGGCGTCGATCCACAGGCGTTGCAGCAACTGGTCGATAAATTCGGTACGGGCTTCAATCAATTGTTCGGCGGAAATCCCACTGTCGAAGGCATCCCCCAACCACTGCTGGAAGGTGTCGATGCGCGTTTTGACTCCGGAGACGGTGAGTTCGTCGCGAGACCAGGTACCCGGATTCTGCGGCTGACCGGGGAGGGTGGGGAGTGCGGTATTCGCGTGCTGTTCAGGAAGTGTATTCATCATGCGCCACCCATTAAAAAAGCCGGATACGGCGAAAGCGCCTTATCCGGCCTACGGAATAGTGCCATTTGTAGGCCTGATAAGCGAGAGCGCCATCAGGCAAAAAAGTTATACGTCGTGCGTGAGTACCGCCGGGATGGTGTCATCCTTGCGTAACGTCAAAATTTCACAGCCGTTTTCGGTTACCACAATAGTATGCTCGTATTGCGCAGACAAGCTTCTGTCTTTGGTTTTGACCGTCCAGCCGTCTTTCATGGTACGGATGCGGTAATCACCGGCGTTCAGCATCGGTTCGATGGTAAAGGTCATGCCCGGCTGCAGTACCACGCCGCCGTCGTCCGCATCATAGTGCAGCACCTGCGGCTCTTCGTGGAAGCCGCGGCCAATACCGTGTCCGCAGTATTCACGTACCACGGAGAAACCTTCGCCTTCCGCATATTTCTGGATTGCCGCGCCGAGGGTGCGCAGGCGGATACCCGGTTTTACCATTCGCAGCGCCAGATACAGGCTTTCCTGCGTGACGCGGCACAGACGCTCGCCCAGAATGGTCGGTTTGCCGACGATAAACATTTTGGAGGTGTCACCGTGGTACTCATCTTTGATGACGGTCACGTCGATGTTGACGATATCGCCGTCTTTCAGATGCTTGGCATCATCCGGAATGCCGTGACACACCACTTCATTAATAGAGATGCAGACGGATTTCGGATAACCGTGATAGCCGAGACAGGCGGAGATCGCGTGCTGCTCGTTGACGATATAGTCATTACAGATACGATCCAGTTCACCCGTGCTGACGCCCGGTTTGATATACGGTTCGATCATCTCCAGCACTTCCGCGGCCAGACGGCCCGCGACGCGCATTTTTTCGATTTCTTCAGGGGTCTTGATTGAGATAGCCATGAATTCTGTCCATCAGTGTCGGTTATTTCGACAATAATTGTGTAAGTGCTGCCAATGGTATCAGCCAGGGGTATACCCTGCCAAATTGAGAATCATTCTGAACTTCGCCTTTCGTGCCACAAGTGCGTTGGCTGCTTAGTGACTCCGCCCCTGCCGGGGCCGCTGCTGGCATCGTTCAATTCAGCACAGACCACCAACAATTATTGGTGTCTGTGGCGTATTTGTGGTATAAAGCGCGCCGGACTTCCGATCTCATTTCGTATACACAGAATAGACGGAAGCGACAAATCTCACTTTGTGTAACAACACACACGTATCGGCACATATTCCGGGGTGCCCTTTGGGGTCGGTAATATGGGATACGTGGAGGCATAACCCCAACTTTTATCTATAGAGGTTTTAATCATGGCAACTGTTTCCATGCGCGACATGCTCAAGGCTGGTGTTCACTTCGGTCACCAGACTCGTTACTGGAACCCGAAAATGAAGCCGTTCATCTTCGGTGCGCGTAACAAAGTTCACATCATCAACCTTGAGAAAACTGTACCGATGTTCAACGACGCTCTGGCTGAACTGAACAAGATTGCTTCTCGTAAAGGTAAAATCCTTTTCGTTGGTACTAAACGCGCTGCAAGCGAAGCGGTGAAAGACGCTGCTAACAGCTGCGACCAGTTCTTCGTGAACCATCGCTGGCTGGGCGGTATGCTGACTAACTGGAAAACCGTTCGTCAGTCCATCAAACGTCTGAAAGACCTGGAAACTCAGTCTCAGGACGGTACTTTCGAAAAGCTGACCAAGAAAGAAGCGCTGATGCGTACTCGTGAGCTTGAGAAACTGGAAAACAGCCTGGGCGGTATCAAAGACATGGGCGGTCTGCCGGACGCTCTGTTCGTTATCGATGCTGACCACGAGCACATTGCTATCAAAGAAGCAAACAACCTGGGTATTCCGGTATTTGCTATCGTTGATACCAACTCTGATCCGGACGGTGTTGACTTCGTTATCCCGGGTAACGACGACGCCATCCGTGCTGTTAGCCTGTACCTGGGCGCTGTCGCTGCAACCGTTCGTGAAGGCCGTTCTCAGGATCTGGCTTCCCAGGCGGAAGAAAGCTTCGTAGAAGCTGAATAATAAGGCACGCTCGTTCGAGCCCCCTTATAAACCAGGTAGTATCACGTTTGGTTAGGGGCCCTTTAGGCCCCTTTTTCACTTTTAAATCTGTGCGGTTTGACGCCGGGCAGATCAAATCTTCCGAGGATTTTAGAATGGCTGAAATTACCGCATCCCTGGTAAAAGAGCTGCGTGAGCGTACTGGCGCAGGCATGATGGATTGCAAAAAAGCACTGACTGAAGCTAATGGCGACATCGAGCTGGCAATCGAAAACATGCGTAAGTCCGGTGCTATCAAAGCAGCGAAAAAAGCAGGCAACGTTGCTGCTGACGGCGTAATCAAAACCAAAATCGATGGCAACATCGCTTTCATTCTGGAAGTTAACTGCCAGACTGACTTCGTTGCTAAAGATGGCGGTTTCCAGGCATTTGCTGACAAAGTCCTGGACGCTGCTGTGGCGGGCAAAATCACTGATGTTGAAGTGCTGAAAGCGCAGTTCGAAGAAGAGCGCGTTGCGCTGGTTGCGAAAATCGGTGAGAACATCAACATCCGTCGTATCGCTTCTCTGGAAGGCGACGTTCTGGGTAGCTATCAGCACGGTGCGCGTATCGGTGTTCTGGTTGCGGCTAAAGGCGCTGACGAAGAGCTGGTTAAACAGCTGGCGATGCACGTTGCTGCAAGCAAGCCTGAATTCGTTAAGCCGGAAGACGTGTCTGCTGAAGTGGTAGAAAAAGAATACCAGGTCCAGTTGGACATCGCGATGCAGTCTGGTAAGCCGAAAGAAATCGCAGAGAAAATGGTTGAAGGCCGCATGAAGAAATTCACAGGCGAAGTTTCTCTGACTGGTCAGCCTTTCGTTATGGAGCCGAGCAAGTCTGTTGGTCAGTTGCTGAAAGAGCACAACGCTGACGTGACTGGCTTCATCCGCTTTGAAGTGGGCGAAGGCATCGAGAAAGTTGAGACTGACTTTGCAGCAGAAGTTGCTGCGATGTCCAAGCAGTCTTAATTGTCGAAAAGGAGCCGCCTGAGGGCGGCTTCTTTTTGTCACCCATCACGCAAAAATCAGTATGGCTCTTATTTCGTTGTACTGAGTAGCGGCATATCATTTGTCGCCAGAATTAACCCCCATTTTTAATCGTCGACAGTCTCAGGAAAGAAACATGGCTACCAATGCAAAACCCGTCTATAAACGCATTCTGCTTAAGTTAAGTGGCGAAGCTCTGCAGGGTTCGGAAGGCTTCGGTATTGACGCAAGCATACTGGATCGTATGGCTCAGGAAATCAAAGAACTGGTTGAACTGGGTATTCAGGTTGGTGTGGTGATTGGTGGCGGTAACTTGTTCCGTGGTGCTGGTCTGGCGAAAGCGGGTATGAACCGCGTTGTGGGCGACCACATGGGCATGCTGGCCACCGTGATGAACGGCCTGGCAATGCGCGATGCGCTTCACCGCGCCTATGTGAACGCCCGCCTGATGTCCGCCATCCCACTTAATGGCGTATGTGACAACTATAGCTGGGCAGAGGCTATCAGCCTGCTGCGCAATAACCGCGTGGTTATCCTTTCTGCGGGTACGGGGAATCCTTTCTTCACCACTGACTCTGCGGCCTGCCTGCGTGGCATTGAAATCGAAGCTGACGTGGTTCTGAAAGCGACGAAAGTTGATGGCGTCTTTACTGCCGATCCGGCGAAAGATCCTTCTGCTACCATGTACGAGCAACTGACTTACAACGAAGTGCTGGATAAAGAACTGAAAGTAATGGATCTGGCCGCGTTCACGCTGGCGCGTGACCATAAGTTGCCGATTCGTGTCTTTAACATGAACAAGCCTGGTGCACTGCGTCGCGTAGTCATGGGTGAAAAAGAAGGCACATTAATTACGGAATAATTCCCGTAACGGCTAAATAGAGGTAAGATTCCGCGTTAATATCGCGGGCTTACCCGCAATATTTTAATCAGGGCTATACTAAGCACACCTCTGCAGGTGTCCTGTCTGGTCTGACTGAGACAAGTTTTCAAGGATTCGTAACGTGATTAGCGATATCAGAAAAGATGCTGAAGTACGCATGGAAAAATGCGTAGAAGCGTTCAAAAACCAAATCAGCAAAATACGCACGGGTCGTGCTTCTCCCAGCCTGCTGGATGGCATTGTCGTGGAATATTACGGCACGCCTACGCCGCTGCGTCAGCTGGCAAGCGTAACGGTAGAAGATTCCCGTACCCTGAAAATCAACGTGTTTGACCGCTCCCTGAGCCCGGCCGTTGAGAAAGCGATTATGGCTTCTGACCTCGGTCTGAACCCGAGCTCTGCGGGCAGCGATATTCGCGTTCCACTGCCTCCGCTGACGGAAGAACGTCGTAAAGATCTGACGAAAATCGTTCGTGGTGAAGCTGAACAGGCGCGTGTTGCCGTACGTAACGTCCGCCGTGACGCAAACGACAAAGTGAAAGCGCTGCTGAAAGACAAAGAGATCAGCGAAGATGACGATCGCCGCTCTCAGGACGACGTACAGAAAATGACTGACGCCGCTATCAAGAAAGTGGATGCGGCGCTGGCAGATAAAGAAGCAGAACTGATGCAGTTCTGATTCTCCTGTACGCTCAAAACGCCGCTCAGAAGATCGTTTAGGATCGGCTGGCGGCGTTTTGCTTTTTAATCTGTCCATACCCTGGATAATTTGCGTCGCAGGAAAGCTAACACACCTGCAACGTGAAGGATGACAGGTATCATTTTGCTGGATGTTTGATGAAGCAATTAACCATTCTGGGCTCGACCGGCTCTATCGGCTGCAGCACGCTGGACGTGGTGCGCCATAATCCTGAGCACTTCCGTGTTATCGCGCTGGTGGCAGGTAAAAATGTCAGTCGTATGGTGGAGCAGTGCCTGGAATTTTCCCCGCGCTATGCCGTGATGGATGATGACGCCAGCGCGCGCCTCCTCAATGCCACGCTGAAACAGCACGGTAGCCAGACGGAAGTCCTGAGCGGACAACAGGCGGCCTGTGATATGGCGGCGCTTGATGAGGTTGATCAGGTGATGGCTGCCATCGTGGGCGCTGCGGGCCTTCTGCCAACACTTGCCGCTATTCGTGCGGGAAAGACCATTCTGCTGGCAAACAAAGAATCTCTGGTGACCTGTGGACGCCTGTTCATGGATGCCGTGAAGCGCAGTAAAGCCCAACTTTTGCCGGTAGACAGCGAACATAACGCTATTTTTCAGAGTATGCCCCAACCCATTCAACACAATCTGGGATACGCTGACCTGGAGCAGAATGGCGTGATGTCCGTTTTGCTTACCGGGTCTGGTGGCCCGTTCCGGGAAACGCCGCTGCATGAGCTGGTGTCGATGACGCCCGATCAGGCATGCCGTCATCCGAACTGGTCGATGGGACGTAAGATCTCCGTCGACTCAGCCACTATGATGAATAAAGGTCTGGAATACATTGAAGCGCGTTGGTTGTTTAACGCCAGTGCACGCCAGATGGAAGTGCTGATTCACCCGCAGTCGGTGATTCACTCGATGGTGCGTTATCAGGACGGCAGCGTTCTGGCGCAATTGGGTGAGCCGGACATGCGCACGCCTATCGCTCATACGATGGCCTGGCCGAATCGCGTAACCTCCGGCGTGAAGCCGCTCGACTTCTGCAAACTCAGTGCGTTGACGTTCAGCGCGCCGGATTACCAACGTTACCCATGCCTGAAGCTGGCGATGGAGGCGTTTGAGCAGGGGCAAGCTGCCACAACCGCGCTGAATGCAGCCAATGAAGTTGTCGTTGCTGCATTTCTTGCTGAAGAAATACGCTTTACCGATATCGCCGATCTCAATTTAGCTGTGCTGGAGCAGATGGATCTGGAGGAACCCCAGAGCGTTGATGACGTACTGAGGGTGGATGCGATTGCGCGAGAAGTCGCCAGAAAACAAGTGATGCGACTCGCAAGCTTAGGATAATCCTTCTACAGGAGATCGTGCTATTTGTTAGCGTTGTGCTTCAGTGATATAGTCTGCGCCACCTGATCGCAGGTATTTGGCTTTTTTGGGTCAGGTAAGCCGTGGTTTGACACGGCTTTTTTGTGTAAAGGCTTCAGTATTCCTGAGTACCGCTAAATCCTTTCAGGGACTATAAACGCGTTATGTTGTCTGCAACTCAACCAGTAAGCGAAAATTTGCCTGCACATGGCTGTCGTCATGTCGCGATCATTATGGATGGCAATGGTCGCTGGGCGAAAAAGCAAGGGAAGATTCGCGCATTTGGGCATAAGGCCGGAGCGAAATCCGTCCGCCGGGCCGTCTCTTTTGCTGCCAACAATGGTATTGATGCGTTAACGCTGTATGCCTTTAGTAGTGAAAACTGGAACCGACCGGCGCAGGAAGTGAGTGCGTTAATGGAGTTATTTGTGTGGGCGCTTGATAGTGAAGTTAAAAGCCTGCATCGCCATAACGTCCGCCTGCGCATTATTGGCGACACCAGTCGATTTAACGCGCGTTTGCAAGAACGTATTCGTAAGTCTGAAGCGATTACCGCCCAGAATACCGGGTTGACGCTGAATATTGCGGCGAATTACGGCGGACGTTGGGATATTGTCCAGGGAGTCAGACAGCTGGCAGA
The DNA here is from genome assembly GCA_009363175.1 of Citrobacter telavivensis. Lineage (NCBI taxonomy): Bacteria > Pseudomonadati > Pseudomonadota > Gammaproteobacteria > Enterobacterales > Enterobacteriaceae > Citrobacter > Citrobacter telavivensis. Next base: position 4,703,102 of record CP045205.1, on the reverse strand, counting down.
ACAGGTGCAGGAAGGTTTACTGCGGCCTGAGCAGATTGATGAAGACATGCTCAATCAACAAATCTGTATGCATGAGCTGGCTCCGGTGGATTTAGTAATTAGGACTGGGGGAGAGCATCGAATAAGTAACTTTTTGCTTTGGCAAATCGCCTATGCCGAACTTTACTTTACAGATGTTCTCTGGCCCGATTTCGATGAACAAGACTTTGAAGGTGCGCTGCATGCCTTTGCTAATCGAGAGCGTCGTTTCGGCGGCACCGAGCCCGGTGATGATAAAGCCTGATGGGGGTCGCTTTTGCTGAAGTATCGCCTGATTTCTGCTTTCGTTTTAATACCCGTGGTCATCGCGGCGCTGTTTCTGTTGCCGCCGGTGGGGTTCGCCATTGTGACGTTGGTTGTTTGTATGCTGGCCGCGTGGGAATGGGGACAGTTAAGCGGTTTTGCCACGCGCACGCAACGCGTCTGGCTGGCGGTGCTGTGCGGGTTGTTGCTCGCACTGATGCTGTTTCTGCTGCCGGAATATCATCATAATATTCATCAGCCGTGGGTCGAGGCCTCGCTGTGGGCGTCGTTGGGCTGGTGGATTGTTGCGTTAGTGCTGGTGTTTTTTTATCCTGGCTCGGCGACTCTCTGGCGCAATTCGAAGACATTACGCATAATTTTTGGCGTGCTGACGATCGTTCCCTTCTTTTGGGGAATGCTGGCGCTGCGTGCCTGGCACTACGACGAGAATCATTACAGTGGCGCAATATGGCTACTCTATGTCATGATCCTGGTCTGGGGAGCGGACTCCGGGGCGTATATGTTTGGCAAACTGTTTGGCAAGCATAAACTGGCACCAAAAGTGTCGCCGGGGAAAACCTGGCAGGGCTTTTTTGGTGGCCTTGCCACGGCAGCTGTCATCTCCTGGGGTTACGGCATGTGGGCGAATCTGGATGTTGCGCCTGTCACCTTATTAATCTGTTCTATTGTCGCCGCGCTGGCCTCCGTGCTGGGCGATCTGACTGAGAGCATGTTTAAGCGTGAAGCGGGAATTAAAGACAGCGGTCATTTGATTCCAGGACACGGTGGTATTCTGGACCGTATTGATAGCCTGACGGCGGCAGTGCCGGTCTTTGCTTGCCTGTTGTTACTGGTATTCAAAACGCTTTAACGGAAGGTTTTATGCTGAGTATTCTCTGGAATCTGGCTGCATTCATTGTCGCACTGGGTGTGCTGATCACCGTGCATGAATTTGGTCATTTCTGGGTTGCCCGGCGCTGCGGTGTCCGTGTTGAGCGCTTTTCCATTGGATTTGGTAAAGCGCTCTGGCGCCGTACCGATCGGTCTGGGACCGAATATGTCATCGCCCTGATCCCTCTGGGCGGCTATGTCAAAATGCTGGATGAGCGCGCGGAACCGGTGATCCCGGAGTTGCGTCACCACGCTTTCAACAATAAAACCGTTGGCCAGCGCGCAGCAATCATTGCAGCCGGTCCGGTTGCCAATTTCCTCTTTGCCATCTTCGCTTACTGGCTGGTGTTTATCATCGGCGTCCCCGGTGTTCGTCCGGTTGTTGGTGAAATAACGCCCAACTCGATTGCCGCCCAGGCGCAAATTATTCCAGGCACGGAACTTAAAGCCGTTGATGGCATCGAAACCCCTGATTGGGATGCAGTGCGTTTACAGTTGGTCGCAAAAATTGGCGATGAACAGACGACAATCAGCGTGGCGCCTTTCGGCAGCAACCAGCGACAGGAAAAAACGCTGGATTTGCGGCAGTGGGCATTTGAGCCTGATAAGGAAGATCCTGTATCTTCTTTAGGGATTCGACCGCGCGGACCGCAGATTGAACCGGTGCTGTCAGAAGTCCAGCCGCAGTCCGCCGCAAGTAAGGCGGGTTTGCAAGCAGGCGACAGGATCGTTAAAGTCGATGGTCAACCGCTAACGCAATGGATGACGTTCGTGACCCTGGTGCGCGATAATCCAGGTCAGCCGTTAGCGCTGGAGATTGAAAGACAGGGGAGCGCCTTGTCTTTAACATTAATTCCGGATTCGAAATCGGGTAATGGGAAGGCAGAAGGTTTTGCCGGCGTTGTGCCGAAAATCATTCCTCTGCCGGATGAGTACAAGACAGTACGCCAGTATGGGCCGTTCAGCGCCATTGCACAGGCCACGGATAAAACGTGGCAGTTGATGAAGCTGACGGTCAGTATGCTGGGAAAATTGATAACCGGTGATGTGAAACTGAACAACCTCAGTGGGCCGATTTCTATCGCTCAGGGGGCTGGGATGTCAGCGGAGTTCGGGGTGATTTATTATCTGATGTTCCTTGCGCTGATTAGCGTGAACTTAGGGATAATCAACCTGTTTCCGTTGCCCGTTCTTGACGGGGGGCATCTGCTGTTCCTGGCGATTGAAAAGCTTAAGGGCGGACCGGTATCCGAGCGGGTTCAAGACTTTAGTTATCGCATTGGCTCGATATTGCTGGTGCTGTTAATGGGGCTTGCACTTTTCAATGATTTCTCTCGGTTGTAAGAGAGATAGTTAGGAAGAACGCATAATAACGATGGCGATGAAAAAGTTGCTCATAGCGTCGCTGCTGTTTAGCAGCGCGACCGTATACGGTGCTGAAGGGTTCGTAGTGAAGGACATTCATTTCGAAGGCCTGCAGCGTGTCGCCGTTGGTGCGGCCCTCCTCAGTATGCCGGTGCGCACAGGCGACACGGTTAATGATGAAGATATCAGTAATACCATTCGCGCACTGTTTGCCACTGGCAACTTTGAGGATGTTCGTGTCCTTCGCGATGGCGATACGCTTCTGGTTCAGGTAAAAGAACGTCCGACTATTGCCAGCATCACCTTCTCCGGTAACAAATCGGTGAAAGATGACATGCTGAAGCAAAACCTCGAGGCTTCTGGCGTGCGTGTTGGCGAATCTCTGGATCGCACCACCATTGCCGATATCGAGAAAGGTCTGGAAGACTTCTACTATAGCGTCGGTAAATACAGTGCCAGTGTGAAAGCGGTTGTCACACCACTGCCGCGCAACCGTGTTGACCTTAAACTGGTGTTCCAGGAAGGGGTATCGGCGAAGATCCAGCAGATCAACATCGTCGGTAACCATGCCTTCAGCACGGATGAACTGATCTCTCACTTCCAGTTGCGTGATGAAGTCCCGTGGTGGAACGTCGTTGGCGATCGCAAATACCAGAAGCAGAAACTGGCGGGTGACCTTGAAACCCTGCGCAGCTACTATCTGGATCGCGGTTACGCACGTTTCAACATCGATTCAACGCAGGTCAGCCTGACCCCGGATAAGAAAGGGATCTACATTACCGTGAACATCACGGAAGGCGAGCAGTATAAGCTTTCTGGCGTTCAGGTAACGGGGAACCTGGCGGGGCACTCAGCGGAGATAGAAAGCCTGACGAAAATTGAGCCGGGCGAACTCTATAACGGCACCAAAGTGACCAAAATGGAAGATGATATTAAAAAGCTTCTGGGTCGCTATGGCTATGCTTATCCGCGCGTTCAGTCACAGCCTGAAATCAACGACGCTGACAAAACCGTTAAACTGCGCGTAAACGTCGATGCGGGTAACCGTTTCTACGTGCGTAAGATCCGTTTTGAAGGTAACGATACGTCCAAAGATGCCGTCCTGCGTCGCGAAATGCGTCAGATGGAAGGGGCATGGCTGGGCAGCGATATGGTTGATCAGGGTAAAGAGCGTCTGAACCGTCTGGGTTACTTTGAAACGGTCGACACCGACACGCAGCGTGTTCCGGGCAGCCCGGACCAGGTTGATGTGGTCTATAAGGTGAAAGAGCGTAACACCGGTAGCTTCAACTTCGGTGTCGGTTACGGTACGGAAAGCGGCGTAAGCTTCCAGGCGGGTGTTCAGCAGGATAACTGGCTGGGTACGGGTTACGCGGTGGGGATTAACGGTACCAAGAACGATTACCAGACCTACAGTGAACTCTCCGTTACCAACCCGTACTTCACCGTTGATGGTGTGAGCCTGGGCGGTCGTATCTTCTATAACGACTTCGATGCGAACGATGCGGATCTGTCTGACTATACCAACAAAAGTTATGGTACAGACGTCACGCTGGGCTTCCCGGTCAACGAATACAACACGTTGCGTGCTGGCTTAGGGTATGTGCATAACTCCCTGTCTAACATGCAGCCGCAGGTCGCGATGTGGCGTTATTTGAACTCCGTGGGTGAATACCCGGATAACTCGAATGACCGTAACTCTTACAGTGCCAACGACTTCACCTTCAACTATGGTTGGACGTATAACAAGCTTGACCGTGGCTTCTTCCCGACGGAAGGGACCCGCGTCAACCTGAACGGTAAGGTGACCATTCCTGGCTCTGATAACGAGTTCTACAAAGCGACGCTGGATACCGCGACCTACGTACCGATCGACGACGATCACAAGTGGGTGGTCCTCGGTCGTACCCGTTGGGGCTACGGGGATGGAATCGGCGGTAAAGAGATGCCGTTCTATGAGAACTTCTATGCCGGTGGCTCCAGCACCGTGCGTGGCTTCCAGTCCAACACCATTGGTCCGAAAGCGGTCTATTTCCCATCCAGCAGTCGTCATGATGGCGATAGCGACTACAATAACGAATGTGAGAGCACTCAGTCAGCGCCGTGTAAATCGGATGATGCAGTGGGCGGTAACGCCATGGCTGTCGCCAGCCTGGAATTCATTACCCCAACACCGTTCATCAGCGATAAATACGCGAACTCGGTGCGTACCTCGTTCTTCTGGGATATGGGTACTGTCTGGGATACTAACTGGGATTCAAGTGCATATGCCGGTTATCCAGACTACAGTGATCCGAGCAATATCCGTATGTCTGCTGGTATCGCATTACAATGGATGTCCCCATTGGGGCCGTTGGTCTTCTCCTACGCCCAGCCGTTTAAGGATTACGATGGAGACAAAAAAGAGCAGTTCCAGTTTAACATTGGTAAAACCTGGTAATTGTTCTTCGCAAAGGAATGTAATGGTAGTGTAGCGATGACTTTAGGCGATCTTGCATGGGATCGCCTGGCCACGCAAAGAACTGTACCTTCGGGTGCAAATGGGATGGTAAGGAGTTTATTGTGAAAAAGTGGTTATTAGCGGCAGGTCTCGGTTTAGCAATGGTTACGTCTGCACAGGCTGCTGACAAAATTGCAATCGTCAACATGGGTAGCCTGTTCCAGCAGGTTGCGCAGAAGACCGGTGTTTCCAACACGTTGGAAAATGAGTTTAAAGGCCGCGCGAGCGAACTGCAGCGTATGGAATCCGATCTGCAATCTAAAATGCAGCGTCTGCAGTCCATGAAAGCGGGGAGCGATCGTACTAAGCTGGAAAAAGACGTGATGGCTCAGCGCCAGACCTTCTCTCAGAAAGCGCAGGCTTTTGAGCAGGATCGTGCACGTCGTTCCAACGAAGAACGTGGCAAACTGGTTACCCGTATCCAGACTGCTGTGAAATCTGTTGCCAGCAGCCAGAGCATCGATCTGGTCGTTGACGCGAACACCGTTGCTTACAACAGCAGCGACGTAAAAGACATCACTGCTGACGTACTGAAACAGGTTAAATAAGTAATGCCTTCAATTCGACTGGCTGATTTAGCAGAGCAGTTGGATGCAGAATTACACGGTGATGGCGATCTCGTCATCACCGGCGTTGCGTCCATGCAATCTGCGCAAACGGGTCACATCACGTTCATGGTGAATCCGAAATACCGTGAGCACCTGGCCTTATGCCAGGCGTCTGCCGTTGTCATGACGCAGGACGATCTTCCTTTTGCTAAGAGTGCTGCGCTGGTAGTGAAGAATCCCTACCTGACGTACGCGCGAATGGCGCAAATTTTAGATACCACGCCGCAGCCGGCACAGAACATTGCACCGAGTGCAGTGGTTGATGCGACGGCAACGCTGGGTAGCAATGTTTCAATTGGCGCGAATGCGGTGATTGAATCTGGCGTGGAGCTTGGCGATAACGTGGTTATCGGCGCGGGCTGCTTCGTCGGAAAAAATACGAAAATTGGGGCCGGTTCGCGCCTGTGGGCGAATGTATCGGTTTACCACGACATTCAGATCGGTGAGAATTGCCTGATCCAGTCCAGTACGGTCATTGGTGCTGACGGTTTTGGCTATGCCAACGATCGTGGCAATTGGGTGAAGATCCCGCAGTTAGGTCGCGTCATTATTGGCGATCGTGTGGAGATCGGCGCTTGTACTACCATCGACCGCGGTGCACTGGATGATACGGTGATCGGCAATGGGGTTATCATTGATAACCAGTGTCAGATTGCACATAACGTTGTGATTGGCGACAATACGGCGGTTGCCGGGGGCGTCATCATGGCGGGCAGCCTGAAGATTGGCCGTTACTGCATGATCGGCGGTGCCAGCGTAATCAACGGGCATATGGAAATATGCGACAAGGTTACCGTGACGGGCATGGGGATGGTGATGCGTCCCATCACTGAACCTGGCGTCTATTCCTCAGGCATTCCGCTGCAACCTAACAAAGTATGGCGTAAGACAGCCGCACTGGTGATGAATATTGATGATATGAGCAAGCGCCTCAAAGCCATTGAGCGCAAGGTTAATCAACAAGACTAAACTCTCACCCGGTCACACATACTTTACGGCCTGTCGGCATTCATACGATTGCGGCAGGCCGTGTTATTATTGGCTTTTAGTATATTTGGACAGGAAGAGTATTTTGACTACTAACACTCATACTCTGCATATTGAAGAGATTTTAGAACTTCTGCCGCACCGTTTTCCGTTTTTACTGGTTGACCGCGTGCTGGACTTTGAAGAAGGTCGTTTTCTGCGCGCAGTGAAAAATGTCTCCGTTAACGAGCCGTTTTTCCAGGGCCATTTCCCGGGTAAACCTATTTTCCCAGGCGTGCTGATTCTGGAAGCAATGGCACAGGCTACGGGTATTCTTGCGTTTAAAAGCGTAGGGAAACTGGAGCCAGGAGAACTCTACTATTTCGCGGGTATCGATGAAGCACGCTTTAAGCGTCCCGTAGTGCCAGGCGATCAGATGATCATGGAAGTCACTTTCGAGAAAACGCGCCGTGGCCTGACCCGCTTTAAAGGGGTTGCGCTGGTTGACGGTAAAGTAGTTTGCGAAGCAACGATGATGTGCGCTCGTAGTCGGGAGGCCTGATACGTGATTGATAAATCCGCCTTTATTCATCCAACCGCCATTGTGGAAGAAGGCGCCTCACTCGGCGCTAACGTTCACATTGGTCCTTTTTGCCTCGTTGGACCCCATGTTGAAATTGGTGAAGGTACCGTACTGAAGTCTCACGTTGTCGTGAATGGTCATACTAAAATTGGCCGCGATAACGAGATATATCAGTTCGCCTCCATCGGTGAAGTGAACCAGGATCTGAAATATGCGGGTGAACCGACCCGTGTGGAAATTGGCGATCGTAACCGCATTCGTGAAAGCGTTACCATTCATCGTGGTACAGTACAGGGCGGTGGATTGACGAAGGTGGGCAGCGATAACTTACTGATGATTAATGCCCACGTGGCACACGATTGCACAATAGGGGATCGCTGTATTCTGGCAAATAACGCCACGCTTGCGGGTCACGTTTCGCTGGATGATTACGTCATCATCGGTGGCATGACCGCAGTGCATCAGTTCTGCATTATTGGTGCACACGTGATGGTCGGTGGCTGTTCTGGCGTTGCTCAGGACGTTCCGCCGTACGTTATTGCTCAGGGCAACCACGCGACGCCGTTTGGCGTCAACATCGAAGGGTTGAAGCGTCGCGGATTTACCCGCGAAGCGATCACCGCTATCCGCAATGCTTACAAAGCGTTGTACCGTAGCGGCAAAACCCTGGAAGAAGTGAAACCGGAAATCGCTGAACTGGCGAAGCAGTATCCGGAAGTTCAGGCGTTCAGCGATTTCTTTGCCCGCTCAACGCGCGGACTGATTCGTTAATGGCTGAACAGCGCCCCTTAACGATTGCCCTGGTCGCCGGAGAAACCTCCGGCGATATTCTTGGTGCTGGCTTAATCCGGGCGCTGAAAGCGCGCGTACCTGATGCGCGTTTTGTCGGCGTCGCCGGCCCGCGCATGCAGGCTGAAGGCTGTGAAGCCTGGTATGAAATGGAAGAACTGGCGGTGATGGGCATTGTGGAAGTGCTTGGACGCCTGCGTCGTCTGCTGTATATCCGCGCCGATCTGACCCGTCGATTCACCGAGTTGCAGCCCGATGTTTTCGTCGGTATCGATGCACCCGATTTCAATATCACTCTCGAAGGGAATTTGAAAAAACAGGGCATCAAAACGATTCATTACGTCAGTCCGTCCGTCTGGGCGTGGCGACAGAAACGCGTTTTCAAAATAGGCAGATCCACCAACATGGTTCTGGCTTTTCTGCCTTTCGAAAAAGCGTTTTACGACAAGTTTAATGTACCGTGCCGTTTTATCGGTCACACGATGGCGGATGCCATGCCGCTGGACCCGGATAAAAACGCGGCGCGGGATGTGCTGGGTATTTCCCATGATGCCCACTGCCTGGCGTTATTGCCTGGTAGCCGTGGTGCAGAAGTCGAAATGTTGAGTGCCGATTTTTTAAAAACAGCACAACTGTTGCGACAGACATACCCTGACCTTGAAGTCGTGGTGCCATTGGTCAATGCCAAACGCCGCGAACAGTTTGAACGCATCAAGGCTGAGGTTGCACCCGATCTTCATGTTCACCTGCTGGATGGGATGGGACGCGAAGCGATGGTCGCCAGTGATGCAGCATTGCTGGCATCGGGCACCGCCGCGCTTGAGTGCATGCTGGCGAAATGCCCGATGGTAGTGGGATATCGCATGAAGCCCTTTACGTTCTGGCTGGCGAAGCGACTGGTGAAGACTGATTATGTCTCGCTGCCAAACCTGCTGGCGGGAAGGGAACTGGTGAAAGAGCTATTGCAGGAAGAGTGTGAGCCACAAAAGCTGGCTGAGGCGCTCCTCCCCTTGTTGGCCAACGGTAAAACCAGCCATGCGATGCATGATACTTTTCGCGAACTGCATCAGCAGATCCGCTGTAACGCCGATGAGCAGGCGGCGGATGCGGTCCTGGAGTTAGTACAATGATCGAATTTGTTTATCCGCACACGCAGTTAGTGGCGGGTGTGGATGAAGTCGGACGCGGTCCATTGGTCGGCGCGGTCGTCACTGCTGCCGTGATCCTCGACCCGGCGCGCCCGATTGTGGGTCTTAACGATTCCAAAAAATTATCTGAAAAGCGCCGTCTGGCGCTGTATGACGAAATCAAAGAAAAAGCGTTGAGCTGGAGCCTCGGTCGTGCAGAACCACACGAAATCGATGAGCTGAATATTCTCCACGCCACCATGCTGGCTATGCAGCGAGCGGTGGCGGGGTTACATATTGCGCCGGAATATGTGCTGATCGATGGCAATCGCTGTCCGGCATTGCCTGTGCCATCCCTGGCGGTGGTGAAGGGCGACAGTCGGGTGGCGGAAATCAGCGCCGCGTCTATTCTTGCAAAAGTCACGCGTGACGCCGAAATGGCCGAGCTGGATATCGTTTTCCCGCAATATGGTTTTGCCCAACACAAAGGGTATCCAACCGCTTTCCATCTGGAAAAACTGGCTGAACATGGCGCAACGGAGCATCACCGACGTAGTTTTGCTCCCGTTAAACGCGCACTGGGACTCGCGTCCTGATTCTTGTGTTGAAGGAATCTGAAGATGTCTGAACCTCGTTTCGTCCACCTGCGGGTGCACAGCGACTATTCCATGATCGATGGGCTGGCGAAAACCGGGCCGCTGGTGAAAAAGGCGGCCGCGTTAGGCATGCCTGCACTGGCGATCACCGATTTTACGAACCTCTGTGGTCTGGTGAAGTTCTACGGAGCGGGTCATGGCGCAGGGATTAAACCCATTGTTGGCGCTGACTTCCATGTTCAGAGTGAGCAGATGGGCGATGAACTCACGCATCTGACGGTACTCGCCGCGAATAACACCGGTTATCAAAATCTCACCCTGCTGATCTCCAAAGCCTATCAGCGCGGTTATGGTGCGGCGGGGCCGATCATCGACCGCGACTGGCTGATCGAGCTGAAAGAAGGGTTGATCCTGCTCTCCGGCGGCCGAATGGGTGACGTCGGGCGTAGCCTGCTGCGCGGCAATAGCGCGCTGGTGGAAGAGTGTGTCGCTTTCTACGAAGAGCACTTCCCGGACTGTTACTTCCTTGAGCTGATCCGTACCGGTCGACCGGATGAAGAGACCTATCTGCATGCGGCCGTTAAGTTGGCGGAATCGCGGGGGTTGCCGGTGGTGGCCACCAACGACGTGCGCTTTATCAACAGTGAAGACTTTGACGCGCATGAAATCCGCGTCGCCATTCACGATGGCTTTACACTCGACGATCCCAAGCGTCCGCGCAACTATTCGGCGCAGCAGTATATGCGCTCGGAAGAGGAGATGTGCGAGCTCTTCTCCGACATTCCGGAAGCGCTGGAAAACACCGTCGAAATTGCCAAACGCTGCAACGTAACGGTGCGTCTGGGCGAATACTTCCTGCCGCAGTTCCCGACCGGCGATATGACCACGGAAGATTTCCTGGTACAGAAATCGAAAGAGGGTCTGGAAGAGCGTCTGGAATTCTTGTTCCCGGATGAAGCCGAGCGGAAAGAGAAACGTCCGCCGTACGATGAACGCCTGGACATTGAGCTACAGGTGATCAACCAGATGGGGTTCCCAGGCTACTTCCTCATCGTGATGGAGTTTATCCAGTGGTCGAAAGACAACGGCGTGCCGGTAGGCCCTGGCCGTGGTTCCGGTGCGGGATCGCTGGTGGCCTATGCGCTGAAAATCACCGACCTCGATCCGCTGGAATTTGACCTGCTGTTCGAACGTTTCCTTAACCCGGAACGTGTCTCCATGCCTGACTTCGACGTTGACTTCTGTATGGAGAAACGCGACCAGGTGATTGAACACGTTGCGGACATGTACGGTCGTGATGCGGTATCGCAGATAATTACCTTCGGTACGATGGCGGCGAAAGCGGTTATTCGCGACGTGGGCCGTGTACTGGGCCATCCGTATGGTTTTGTCGACAGGATTTCGAAGCTGGTACCGCCTGATCCTGGGATGACGCTGGCGAAAGCCTTCGAAGCTGAACCGCAACTGCCAGAAATTTACGAGGCAGATGAAGAAGTTAAAGCGCTGATCGACATGGCGCGTAAGCTGGAAGGCGTGACCCGTAACGCCGGTAAACATGCCGGTGGGGTGGTTATCGCACCGACGAAAATCACCGATTTTGCGCCGCTGTACTGTGATGAACAGGGGCTGCATCCGGTTACCCAGTTTGATAAAAACGATGTGGAATATGCCGGCCTCGTGAAGTTCGACTTCCTCGGCCTGCGTACGCTCACCATCATCAACTGGGCGCTGGAGATGATCAACGCCCGCCGCGAGAAGCACGGCGAGCCGCCGCTGGATATTGCCGCTATCCCGCTGGACGACAAGAAAAGTTTCGATATGCTGCAACGCTCGGAAACTACGGCGGTCTTCCAGCTTGAATCCCGCGGCATGAAAGACCTGATTAAGCGTCTGCAGCCTGACTGCTTCGAAGATATGATAGCCCTGGTGGCCTTGTTCCGTCCGGGGCCGTTGCAGTCCGGGATGGTGGATAACTTCATCGACCGTAAGCACGGGCGTGAAGAGATTTCCTATCCTGACGTGCAGTGGCAACACGAAAGCCTGAAACCGGTACTGGAGCCGACCTACGGCATCATCCTGTATCAGGAACAGGTCATGCAGATTGCTCAGGTGCTCTCTGGCTATACCCTTGGCGGCGCGGACATGCTGCGTCGTGCGATGGGTAAGAAAAAGCCGGAAGAGATGGCCAAGCAGCGCGGCACCTTCGAAGAAGGGGCGATAAAGAACGGCGTTGACGGCGAACTGGCAATGAAAATCTTCGACCTGGTGGAGAAATTCGCCGGGTACGGATTTAACAAATCGCACTCTGCTGCCTACGCGCTGGTCTCTTACCAGACGCTGTGGCTGAAAGCACACTATCCTGCCGAGTTTATGGCGGCGGTCATGACCGCTGATATGGACAACACCGAGAAGGTGGTTGGACTGGTGGACGAATGCTGGCGCATGGGGCTGAAGATCCTGCCGCCCGATATCAACTCCGGGCTGTATCACTTCCACGTCAACGACGACGGCGAGATTGTTTACGGTATCGGCGCGATCAAAGGCGTGGGGGAAGGTCCGATCGAGGCGATCATTGAGGCGCGTAACAACGGCGGCTACTTCCGCGAGTTGTTCGATCTTTGCGCGCGCACCGATACCAAAAAGCTCAACCGTCGGGTGCTGGAAAAACTGATCATGTCCGGGGCGTTTGACAGGCTGGGGCCGCATCGCGCCGCACTGATGAACTCGCTGGGCGATGCGCTGAAAGCCGCCGACCAGCACGCGAAAGCGGAAGCGATTGGCCAGGCGGATATGTTCGGTGTGCTGGCAGAAGAGCCGGAGCAAATTGAACAGTCCTACGCCAGCTGCCAGCCGTGGCCGGAACAGGTGGTGTTAGATGGGGAACGTGAAACGTTGGGGCTGTACCTGACGGGTCACCCTATCAATCAGTATTTGAAAGAAATTGAGCGCTATGTCGGAGGCTACCGGCTGAAAGACATGCATCCGACAGAACGTGGTAAAGTGACCACGGCTGCGGGGCTCGTCATTGCCGCAAGGGTTATGGTCACCAAGCGCGGCAATCGTATCGGCATCTGTACGCTGGATGACCGTTCCGGACGTCTGGAGGTGATGTTATTTACCGACGCCCTGGATAAATACCAGCAATTGCTGGAAAAAGACCGCATACTTATCGTCAGCGGACAGGTCAGCTTTGATGACTTCAGCGGGGGGCTTAAAATGACCGCCCGCGAAGTGATGGATATTGACGAAGCCCGGGAAAAATATGCTCGCGGGCTTGCTATCTCGCTGACGGACAGGCAAATTGATGACCAGCTTTTAAACCGACTCCGTCAGTCTCTGGAACCCCACCGCTCGGGGACAATTCCAGTACATCTCTACTATCAGAGGGCGGATGCACGTGCGCGGTTGCGTTTTGGCGCAACGTGGCGTGTCTCTCCGAGCGATCGTTTGCTAAACGATCTCCGTGGCCTCATTGGTTCGGAGCAGGTGGAACTGGAGTTTGACTAATACAGGAATACTATGAGTCTGAATTTCCTTGATTTTGAACAGCCGATTGCAGAGCTGGAAGCAAAAATCGATTCTCTGACTGCGGTGAGCCGTCAGGACGAGAAACTGGATATTAACATCGATGAAGAAGTGCATCGCCTGCGTGAAAAGAGCGTAGAGCTGACGCGCAAAATCTTCGCCGATCTTGGCGCATGGCAGGTTGCCCAACTGGCACGCCATCCGCAGCGTCCTTACACCCTGGATTATGTTCGCCTGGCGTTTGATGAATTTGACGAACTGGCGGGCGATCGCGCCTATGCCGACGATAAAGCTATCGTCGGCGGCATCGCGCGTCTGGACGGTCGTCCGGTGATGATCATTGGTCATCAGAAAGGCCGCGAGACCAAAGAAAAAATCCGTCGTAACTTTGGTATGCCGGCGCCGGAAGGCTATCGTAAAGCGCTGCGTCTGATGGAAATGGCCGAGCGTTTCCACATGCCGATCATTACCTTTATCGACACGCCGGGTGCCTATCCAGGCGTCGGTGCGGAAGAGCGCGGTCAGTCTGAAGCTATCGCACGAAACCTGCGTGAAATGTCACGTCTGAGCGTTCCGGTTATCTGCACCGTGATCGGTGAAGGGGGATCCGGTGGCGCGCTGGCAATCGGCGTGGGTGACAAAGTGAATATGCTGCAATACAGCACCTATTCCGTGATCTCCCCGGAAGGCTGTGCGTCCATTCTGTGGAAAAGCGCGGACAAAGCGCCGTTGGCCGCTGAAGCAATGGGTATCGTCGCTCCGCGTCTGAAAGAGCTGAAGCTGATTGATTCCATCATCCCTGAACCACTGGGCGGTGCGCACCGCAACCCGGAAGTGATGGCGGCTTCGCTGAAAGCGCAACTGCTGGCCGATCTTGCCGATCTCGATGTACTGAGCACCGAAGATTTGAAAAACCGTCGCTATCAGCGTCTGATGAGCTACGGTTACGCATAAACGTTGACCATTCCGAAAAGGGCCACAAATTGTGGCCCTTTTTTTTACCTGTGGTTTGAACCCGCTATGATTAGCGTAGGTTTTTCCAGGAGGAACGCATGAACATCATCGCCATCATGGGGCCGCACGGGGTTTTTTATAAAGATGAGCCCATCAAGGAGCTTGAGCGTGCGCTGCAATCACAGGGATTTCAGATAATCTGGCCACAGAACAGCGTCGACCTGCTGAAATTTATCGAACACAACCCGCGCATCTGCGGGGTAATTTTTGACTGGGATGAGTACAGTCTCGATCTGTGCAGCGAGATTAACCAGCTTAATGAGTATTTACCGCTGTATGCGTTTATCAACACGCATTCAACCATGGACGTCAGCGTTCACGATATGCGCATGGCGTTATGGTTTTTTGAGTATGCGCTGGGGCAGGCGGAAGATATTGCGACGCGCATTCGCCAGTACACCAACGAGTACCTCGACAATATCACGCCGCCCTTCACCAGGGCGCTGTTCACTTACGTGAAAGAGGGGAAGTACACCTTCTGTACGCCGGGGCACATGGCTGGAACGGCCTATCAAAAAAGCCCGGTTGGCTGCTTGTTCTATGACTTTTTCGGCGGCAATACCCTAAAAGCAGATGTGTCGATATCGGTCACTGAGCTGGGTTCGTTACTCGACCACACCGGACCGCATCTGGAGGCCGAAGAGTACATTGCCAGAACCTTCGGTGCAGAGCAGAGTTACATGGTGACCAACGGCACCTCTACCTCAAACAAAATTGTGGGGATGTACGCCGCGCCGACCGGCAGTACGCTGCTGATTGACCGCAACTGCCATAAGTCGCTGGCGCATTTGTTGATGATGAGCGACGTGGTCCCAATCTGGCTGAAACCGACGCGTAACGCGCTCGGCATTCTGGGCGGCATTCCTAAGCGCGAGTTTACGCACGAGAGTATTGCGAGCAAAGTTGCCGCCACGACCCAGGCACAGTGGCCGGTTCATGCCGTGATAACCAACTCAACCTATGACGGACTGCTGTATAACACCAACTGGATCAAACAGACGCTGGATGTTCCCTCTATCCACTTCGATTCTGCCTGGGTGCCGTATACCCACTTCCATCCCATTTATCAGGGGAAAAGCGGGATGAGCGGTGAGCGAGTGCCTGGCAAGGTGATTTTTGAGACGCAATCCACTCACAAAATGCTGGCGGCGTTGTCGCAGGCGTCGCTTATCCATATTAAAGGGGAATATGACGAAGAGACCTTCAACGAAGCCTTTATGATGCACACCTCTACCTCACCGAGCTATCCCATTGTTGCCTCCATCGAAACGGCGGCGGCGATGTTGCGTGGAAATTCGGGTCGGCGGTTAATCAACCGCTCGGTAGAGCGTGCGCTGCATTTTCGCAAAGAGGTACAGCGGTTGCGTGAAGAGTCTGATGGTTGGTTCTTTGATATCTGGCAGCCAGAAGAGGTTGATGAAGCGGCGTGCTGGCCGGTTGCGCCAGGTGAAGACTGGCACGGATTTACCGATGCCGACGACGACCATATGTTCCTCGACCCGGTAAAAGTGACTATCCTGACTCCCGGTATGGATGAGCAGGGGAAGATGAGTGACGAAGGGATCCCCGCCGCGCTGGTGGCAAAATTCCTCGATGAGCGCGGCGTGGTAGTGGAGAAAACCGGCCCGTACAACCTGCTGTTTCTCTTTAGCATCGGGATTGATAAAACCCGGGCGATGGGGTTGTTGCGTGGCCTGACCGAATTTAAACGCTCTTACGATCTCAATTTGCGTGTGAAGAATATGCTGCCGGATCTGTATGCGGAAGATCCTGATTTTTATCGTCACATGCGTATCCAGGATCTGGCGCAAGGGATCCATAAGCTCATTCGCCAGCACGATCTTTCCGGACTGATGTTGCGAGCGTTTGATACGCTGCCGGAAATGATCATGACGCCGCATCAGGCCTGGCAACGGCAGATCAAAGGCGAAGTCGAAACGGTGACTCTCGATCAGCTGGTGGGACGTGTGTCAGCGAATATGATCCTGCCGTATCCCCCTGGCGTTCCGCTGCTGATGCCGGGAGAAATGATCACCGAGCAGAGTCGCGCAGTGCTCGATTTCCTGTTGATGCTCTGTTCCGTCGGCCACCACTATCCGGGCTTTGAAACGGATATTCACGGGGCGAAGCAGGATGACGATGGCGTATACCACGTACGAGTCTTAAAAACAGCATGACAGCTTGCCTTCCGCGCCCTCTGGCGGGTAACGTGCTGATGATAAATAAAGGAGATGAAGACACTATGCTGGGATTAAAACAGGTTCACCATATTGCGATTATTGCGACAGACTATGCCGCGAGTAAGTCCTTCTATTGCGATATTCTGGGGTTTACGCTGATGAGCGAAGCCTATCGCGAAGAACGAGACTCGTGGAAGGGTGATCTGGCGCTAAACGGACAATATGTGATTGAGCTTTTTTCATTTCCTTTCCCGCCAGCACGTCCAGGTCGCCCGGAAGCCTGCGGATTGCGCCATCTGGCGTTCAGCGTGGATGACCTGGATAACGCGGTTGCGCATCTGAAGGAAAATCACGTCAGTTGCGAAGCCATCCGCATCGATCCCTTCACCAACAAGCGCTTCACCTTTTTTAAAGACCCGGATGGCCTGCCGCTCGAACTGTATGAGCAGTAAGACTTGTTATTGCGGCGATTGCCCGGTAACGTGCCGGGCAACGTCACTGTAAATAACCGCTATGACAACACTCACGCTGAACACTTCGCTTTTCACCTCCCGACAGATACTGGTCGCTTTTAGCGGCGGTCTGGACTCTACCGTGCTCCTGCACCAACTGGTGCAATGGCGGGCGCAGCAACCGACGCTCTCACTTCGCGCAATTCACATCCATCATGGGTTAAACGTTCACGCCGATGCGTGGGTGGCGCATTGTGAAGCCGTCTGTGCGCAATGGCAGGTACCGCTGGTGGTGGAGCGGGTAACGCTGGCGGACGCGGGACTGGGGATTGAAGCTCATGCCCGACAGGCGCGGTATCAGGCGTTTGCCGACGCGTTGTTGCCCGGTGAAGTGCTGGCGACCGCCCAGCATCTTGACGATCAGTGTGAAACTTTTTTACTGGCGCTCAAACGCGGCAGCGGCCCGGCGGGGCTGTCTGCGATGGCGGAGATTTCTGCGTTTGCCGGCACGCAACTCATCCGTCCGCTGCTGACGCAAACCCGTGCGGCGTTGGAGCAATGGGCAAGGCAATATCAGCTTCGCTGGATTGAAGATGAAAGCAATCAGGATGACGCCTACGATCGCAACTTCCTGCGTTTGCAGGTTCTGCCGCTTCTGCAACAGCGCTGGCCGCATTTCGCTGATGCCACAGCGCGCAGCGCCGCGCTGTGCGCCGAGCAGGAGAGTCTGCTGGATGAACTGCTTGCCGATGAACTGTCTGGTTGCACCACGGCAAACGGAACGCTGGTGCTTACGCCACTCATGGCAATGAGCCGTGTCCGGCGTGCAGCGCTGCTTCGCCGCTGGCTGGCTGCGCAAAATGCGCCAATGCCTTCACGCGATGGACTTGACCGTCTCTGGCAGGAGGTGGCGCTGGCGCGTGAAGATGCTTCACCGTGTCTGCGCTTTGGCGACTATGAAGTGCGACGTTATCAGGGGCAACTGTGGTGGATTAAATCTGCTGTCGGGCAGAGTGAGACCATACTGCCCTGGCCTTGCTGGCAGATGCCGCTCACGCTGCCTGCCGGTCTGGGCTATCTCCGGCTACAACCGGGTGGCGAATTGCGCATGCCCCGCGAGGATGAATGCGTCAGCATCCGTTTTAAAGCATCCGGAATGCTGCATATTGTTGGCCGCAACGGTGGGCGTAAGTTAAAGAAAATCTGGCAGGAGCTGAATGTGCCTTCCTGGCGACGAGATACCACGCCGTTGCTGTTTTACGGTGAAACGCTGATTGCGGCCGCTGGGGTATTTGTCACGCGTGAGGGGCTTACAGAGGGGGAATCAGGGGTGAAATTGGTGTGGGATAAGAGCATCTGAAATGCCTGATGACGCTGCGCTTATCAGGCCTACGTATCGCATGGCGCGTAGGCCGGATAAGGTGCTTGCACCGCCATCCGGCAACACATATTCAGGATTCGCTAACCACCACGGTACCGATTTCCGGATGGCTGAAGCTGACAATTTTATCGAGACGAAGCTCGCGCGTTTCACCCGCAACCTCGGTGATCAGATATTCCACGTTTTTCCGCGAAACCAGATCGTTGGCTTTCGCCTGCAAAACTTCACCATCTTTCAGTTCCAGCGTCAGTAATAAATGATGCTGGCAGGCGAGCTCGAGGTTGTCGTAGTCATCACAGTTGATGGGTTGGTATGTATCATTCATTGACATAATCGCTCACCAGTAAGTTCGCCGCAGCATAGGCCGCCTTTTCCCTGACCGACTCTGAAAGGGCACTGTCTGCCGCGATTTCATTAAGCACCTTCAATACGCAACCCAGCGCATCCGGGATATACCCTAAGTCTCCGCTGGCGATTTCCGCATACCGCTTGCGTATTAACTCACAATATTTTTCCACATGCCCTCCTGTCAGCATTCTGACTTAACCGTGGATGCAAGTCTAAGCCTACGAAGATAAACTCTGTTTAGCAAGGTGACTATACCACAGCCATTCGCGCAATATCAGCGCCTTGATAGATGATCCTCTGACAGCCTTTTGGCTTCATTTTCGCTACAATGATCGCCTGATTCGAAAGGAGTTTTTCCATGGCGCTTAAAGCGACAATTTATAAAGCCGTTGTTAACGTGGCGGACCTTGACCGTAACCAGTTTCTTGATGCGGCGTTGACGCTGGCGCGTCACCCCTCTGAAACCCAGGAGCGCATGATGCTGCGTCTGCTGGCGTGGATTAAGTATGCGGATGAGCGTCTCCAGTTTACGCGTGGCTTAAGCGCGGAGGATGAGCCGGAAGCATGGTTGCGTAACGATCATCTGGGTATCGACCTGTGGGTCGAGCTGGGATTGCCGGATGAAAGGCGTATTAAGAAGGCGTGCACGCAGGCCGCCGACGTGGCGCTGTTTGCCTATAACAGTCGGGCAGCGCAGATCTGGTGGCAGCAAAACCAGAGTAAATGCGCGCAGTTTTCGAATCTCACGGTCTGGTATCTGGATGATGAACAACTGGCCCAGCTCAGCGCCTTTGCGAACCGTACCATGACACTACAGGCGACGATTCAGGATGGTGCTATCTGGCTGTCTGATTCTCAGAATAATCTGGAAATTCATCTGACGTCGTGGCATCAGCCGGCATGATCGTCATTTCGCGAACTGTCTCAATCCCTGACGATGAGCTGGAGATCACCGCCATTCGAGCTCAGGGCGCAGGGGGACAGCACGTCAATAAGACCTCAACGGCGATACATTTGCGTTTTGACATTCGGGCCTCCAGCCTGCCAGAGTATTATAAGGAACGTCTGCTGGCCGCCAGCCATCATCTGATTACGGCCGATGGCGTGATGATTATTAAGGCGCAGGAATACCGCAACCAGGAACTCAACCGGGAAGCGGCGCTTGCCAGGCTGGTGGCGGTCATAAAAGAACTCACCGCAGAACAAAAAAGCCGACGCGCAACCCGACCAACGCGGGCATCGAAAGAACGAAGATTAAATTCGAAGGCGCAGAAATCCTCAGTAAAAGCCCTTCGCGGGAAAGTCCGTCGCGATGACTGACGGGCAGGAATAAAAATGGATAGGGAGTCAGGGTGAAAAAAACACTACTTTCAGCGATGGCGGCGTTTACGCTCTTCGCATTGATTGGTTGTAATAACCGTTCAGACGTTGACGTTATCCAGCCGACTCAGGTTGCAGAATTAAAACCGATGCAGCAAAGCTGGCGAGGCATTCTACCTTGTGCCGACTGCGAGGGAATTGAGACGTCCCTGTTTCTGGAGAAAGATGGCACATGGGTAATGAACGAACGCTATCAGGGCGTACGTGAAGAGCCGTCTTCTTTTGCCTCCTACGGCACCTGGGCGCGTACGGCCGATAAACTGGTGCTGACCGACAGTCAGGGCGAGAAATCCTACTATCGTGCGAAAGGAGAAGCGCTGGAGATGCTGGATCGGGAAGGTAACCCTATCGAGTCTCAGTTTAACTATACGCTTGCGCCTGTGAAATCGAGCTTGCCAGTGACGCCGATGGCGATGCGTGGCATGTATTTCTATATGGCGGATGCCGCAACCTTCACCGACTGCGCGACAGGAAAGCGGGTATCCGTTGCCAGTAACGCCGAGCTGGAACGCGGTTATCTTGCGGCGCGTGGCGCCAGTGAAAAACCGGTGCTGTTGTCTGTCGAAGGGCACTTCACGCTGGAGGCGAATCCGGATACTCATGAGCCTGTGAAAACGCTGATGGCCGATAAAGAGATTAAATTTATCCCGGGTAAGAGCTGCACCGACTGAGTGGCAGACTGAAAGATAGCGGTCCGGTCTCCGGACCGCTATCGTCTTACCTGCGGTGATGCTATGGCGCCTGCTGCTTAGCGCGTCAGTCCTACAAAACGTCCCGTCTTGATATAAATCCCTAACTTCAAATGACCGACATAGCGAAGCTGCGTTTCTGGCTTAAACGCGGCAAGGTCGCCTTCCCGCATGTGCATCAGGTCGGCAGGGCTTATCCAGCCCGACTGCGCCAGAGTTAGCGGATGTCCCGCTTTAGCAAACGCATCGGTTACGAATTCGGAACAAAACCACGCCGTTTTCTCTCCCGCTCGGGGATCGCTCAGCTGCGCTTTCGCCAGTCCGCTGACACACTGCTGCCGGAAATCTTCGGAGAAGGGGTTAAGCGAACACATCTGGCGGGTCATCATAAACGGAATGAATTCCACGATACCGCGATAGTTGTAGCCGCTGTTTTTGATTTTATAGGCGAAGGTTTTGATCTCCGCGGCCTGTTGCGGGGTCAGTTCAGGAACTCTCAGGGCAAAAAGCTTATCGCTATGCTTCATCGCCTGTTCGAGTGAAACGATTTGCACGCCAGCCCCGGTGGCTTCTGCCACTTCATTATTTCCCAGATAAACGGCAACGTGGCTTACGGAAGCGTTACTGAACGCGCGGATGCCTAATGAGGTGACCCCAAGGCTGGAGGAGAACAGGAGATCGCCTGGCTTAAGTTCGGTATCAGTAATTTCGACCAGTGCTTTATTCGTGAATGAGCTTTGGCGCTGGAATTTAACCGCCCATTTTTTGGATTGCGCATCAATGGCGGTGGCGGATTTATTCGGTGGGCTGACGTCAACGGTGCAGGCCGAAAGCAAAAGAAGGCAAGGGAGGAACAGGCGGTAATACGCCGTTGGTTTAGCCATTTTATACAATCCATGTAAAAAAGAGGCCCTGAAAATCAGAGCCTCTTATGACATCAGCCTTTAATCTGTTTAACCAGATAGTTGACGATGTCGCCGGTTTTAATCAGCTGTTTCTCGCCATTGCGACGGTATTTGTATTCAATATCGTCGTTGTCGAGGTTACGGTCGCCCAGCACGATAGTGTGCGGAATACCGATCAGTTCCATATCCGCGAACATCACGCCAGGACGCTCTTTACGGTCATCCATTAGCACTTCAATGCCTTGCGCACGCAGCTCGGCATACAGTTTTTCAGCCAGTTCCTGCACGCGATAGGACTTGTGCATGTTCATCGGCAGAATCGCGACCTGGAATGGGGCGATGGCGTCAGGCCAGACGATGCCGCGATCGTCGTAGTTCTGTTCAATGGCAGCCGCCACTACACGTGTAACCCCGATACCGTAGCAGCCCATGGTCAGGATCTGATTGCGGCCATCTTCACCCTGAACGGAGGCTTTCATTGCTTCCGAATATTTGGTGCCCAACTGGAAGATGTGACCGACTTCGATACCGCGTTTGATAAGCAGCGTGCCTTTACCATCCGGGCTCGGATCGCCGGCGACAACATTACGGATATCAGCAATTTCTGGGGTTGCGACATCGCGATCCCAGTTGATACCGAAGTAGTGTTTACCATCCACGTTAGCGCCCGCCGCGAAATCACTCATTACAGCCACGGTACGGTCGATAATCACCGGCACCGGCATGTTCACCGGACCCAGGGAACCCGGACCGGCTTTCACCAGCGCGCGGATCTCTTCTTCGGTGGCGAACGTCAGCGGGCTGGCAACCTGCGGCAGTTTTTCCGCTTTGACTTCGTTCAGCTCATGATCGCCACGAACCAGCAGCGCGACCAGCGGAGACTTGCTGTCTTCCACTGCTTTTACCAGCAGAGTTTTAACGGTTTTTTCGACAGGCAGATTAAACTGTTCAACCAGCTCGGCGATGGTTTTCGCATTCGGCGTATCAACCAGCGTCATCTCCTGCGTTGCCGCGGCACGCGGTTCTTTCGGCGCAACAGCTTCAGCAAATTCAATGTTGGCCGCATAATCAGAGGAGTCAGAGAAGATCACATCGTCTTCACCGCTCTGCGCCAGTACCTGGAATTCGTGCGAGGCGCTGCCGCCGATAGAACCGGTGTCAGCCTGCACCGCGCGGAAATCCAGCCCCATACGGCTGAAGATCTTGCTATAAGCCGCGTACATCGCGTCGTAGGTTTCCTGCAGCGATTCCTGAGAAGTATGGAAAGAGTAGGCATCTTTCATCAGGAATTCACGGGAGCGCATCACGCCGAAACGCGGACGCACTTCGTCACGGAATTTCGTCTGAATCTGGTAGAAGTTCAGCGGCAACTGTTTGTAAGAGCTGAGCTCATTACGAATCAGGTCGGTGATCACTTCTTCGTGCGTTGGGCCGAGTACGAACGGACGCTCGCCACGGTCAACAAAACGCAGCAGCTCCGGACCGTACTGTTCCCAACGACCACTCTCTTGCCACAGGTCAGCAGGCTGAACGACTGGCATAGACACCTCGATGGCACCGGCGTTGTTCATCTCTTCACGCACGATGTTCTCGACTTTTTTCAGGACGCGCACGCCGGTCGGCAGCCAGGTGTATAACCCGGAGGCCAGCTTGCGGATCATCCCGGCGCGCAGCATCAGCTGATGGCTGATAACCTCGGCGTCGGCAGGTGTCTCCTTCAGAGTGGAGAGCAGGTATTGGCTAGTACGCATGTTGTTACGGTTCCAGTTGAACGATCGAACAGGCTCAATGCGAGCCTGACACAAAAAAAGTAACTCAGTTTACCAGCGAGAAAGGGATGTCAAAAGAGAAGGGCGTGAAATTAGCGGGGTTCTAGTGCAAAGACTTCGAAACCCGTCTCGGTTACGCGCCAGCGCACGTTGAAATCGTGCAGCCAGACGGCGTAGGTTTTGCCTGTCTCTTCCCCTTTCCGATAGGCTGGACGCGGGTCCTGCGCCAGCACATCGCGAATAAACGTTTTCAGCAGGGGGTAATGCTTTTCCAGCGCAGGAAACTGTTGTTCAATCTCGTCGGTAAAACTCACCGCCATTTCGGCCTGAGGTGCCTGTTGTGCGTAGCTGGCGGTTGCATCCGGCAAAGATTCCGCGAACGGCAGATAGGGCTTGATGTCGATGACCGGCGTACCGTCGACCAGATCCAGACTACCCAGTTGCAGAATAACCTGATCTTTCTGACAGACAATGCCTTTCAGTTCGACCAGCGACATACCGACGGGATTGGGGCGAAACGTTGAGCGCGTGGCGAATACGCCCATACGCGCGTTACCGCCAAGACGAGGCGGGCGCACGGTTGGGCGCCATCCCCCTTCCATCGTCTGATGGAAAACAAAGATCACCCATAAGTGGCTGAATGCTTCAAGACCGCGTACCGCATCGGCCTGATTATAGGGCGACAGCAGGTGCAGTTCGCCGTTGACGCTTTTTACCAGTCCTGGCTGGCGGGGAACGGCGAACTTCTCTTTGTAGGGCGAGCGAATGACACCGATTTGCTCAAACTGAAAATGACTCATTTAGCCGAGATGTTGAGCGCAGAACCAATACAGACGGCCTGACGATAGCAGCCTGGTGTCCCGCTGGTGACTTCACAGCTATGCAGTAAAACGGCATTGGCTTTCATTTTCGACGCATTAATCTGCATGCGTTTACGTGCCGTCGGGATGTTCGGCGGAGAGTCCTGATTAGAGGCCTGACAGGATTCACCGGTTACTTCGCCGAGATCGCGGAACGGCTTGCCGACCAGATCTTCAGCATTGGTGTAAATTCTGACGGGGACCGCGCGCGGCGCTTTCGGTTTTTCCGGCTCCGCTTTAGGCGGGGTTGCGGTGCTTTGAACGGGTTCAACAGGGGATCTGCTTAGCATAGAACAGCCGCTCAGCATGAGTGCCAATAAACAGATCGGTAAAGCACGCATAATATTTCCTCAATGAATGATCTAACTGTCACATATTGAATCAGGAGCTTGCATAAATGACAAGACGGGCAAACGCCCGTCCTGAATGATATTACAGATTGTGAAAAGCGCCTAAAAATTACCAGCCCTTAACAGCGCCACCGTTGAAGACTTTGTTTGCGGCTTCGTAAACTTCGTCAGACTGATAAGCCTGGACGAATTTCTTCACGTTCTCCGCGTCTTTGTTATCTTCACGGGTCACGATCAGGTTAACGTACGGGGAATCTTTATCTTCAACAAAGATACCGTCTTTTGCCGGCGTCAGGTTGATCTGGCTGGCATAGGTCGTGTTGATCACCGCCAGGGCAATCTGCGCATCATCAAGAGAACGCGGCAGTTGCGGGGCTTCCAGTTCGACGATTTTCAGATTTTTCGGATTTCCGACGATATCCAGTGAAGTCGGCAGCAGGCCTACGCCATCTTTCAGTTTGATCAAACCCACTTTCTGTAGCAGCAGCAGGGAACGGCCCAGGTTGGTCGGATCGTTCGGAACCGCTACCTGTGCGCCATCCTGAAGTTCATCCAGAGATTTGATTTTTTTTGAGTAGCCAGCAATCGGATAAACGAAGGTATTACCTGCGGCAACCAGTTTGTACCCGCGATCTTTGATCTGCTGATCCAGATACGGTTTGTGCTGGAAGGCGTTGGCATCGATATCGCCTTTGCTCAGCGCTTCGTTCGGCAGAACGTAGTCATTGAAGGTCACCAGCTCAACGTCCAGACCGTATTTTTCTTTTGCGACTTTTTGTGCGACTTCAGCAACCTGTTGTTCCGCACCGACAATCACGCCGACTTTGATGTGGTTTGGATCTTTTTCATCCTGACCGCAACCCACGAGTGCCAGTGAACCAATCAGGGCGCCTACTGCCGCAATGGTTTTGAATTTGAACGCCATGCTTATTTCCTTAATGTGATATTTGTGTTTTGTAGAACGTTACTTGTGCGTCACAGTCCGGACGATGCGATCGCCCGCGAACTGAATTAAATAAACCAGAACAACGAGTAATACCAGTACCGTATTCATAACAGTAGCATTGTATCCAATGTAGCCGTACTGATAGCCTATCTGTCCAAGACCGCCGGCACCCACGGCACCCCCCATAGCGGAATAGCCGACCAGTGTAATCAGCGTAATGGTCGCCGCGTTCACCAGCCCTGGTAGGGCTTCCGGCAGCAGCACTTTGCGTACAATTTGCAGCGGTGTTGCGCCCATTGCGCGCGAGGCTTCAATCAGCCCCGTCGGGATTTCGAGCAGGGCGTTTTCCACCATACGCGCGATAAATGGCGCAGCACCGACGGTGAGTGGGACAATCGCGGCCTGCAAACCGATTGACGTCCCGACAATTACGCGAGTGAACGGAATCATCCATACCAGCAGAATAATGAACGGAATCGAACGGAAGATGTTCACAACCGCAGACAGGGTGCGGTAGAGCTTCGCGTTCTCAATGATTTGTCCGGGGCGCGTCACGTATAGCAGTACGCCAACGGGTAGACCGATCACAAAACCAAAGAAACCCGATACGAAGGTCATCGCCAGCGTTTCCCAGACGCCACGAACCAGCAGCCACATCATCGGCTCAGACATAACCCAGTACCTCTACTTTTACATGGTGTTCTTGCAGCCAGGCAATTGCGGCCTGCGTTTCTTCTTGTGTGCCGTGCATTTCAGTCAGCATGATGCCGAACTTCACGCCGCCAGCGTAATCCATCTGCGCGCTGATAATGTTGTTATTCACGTTAAAGCGGCGCGCCGTTTCGGAAAGCAGCGGAGCATCAACCGACTGACCGGTAAATTCCATGCGTAGCATCGGGACGCTGTCGGCTGTCGATTCCGCCTTGAGCCGCGCCAGATAATCTTCCGGAATATCCAGGTGCAGCGTTGACTGAATAAACTTTTGCGCCAGAGGCGTTTTTGGGTGTGAAAACACTTCGCTGACGGTATCTTGCTCAATCAGTTCACCATTACTGATAACGGCCACGCAGTCGCAGATCCGCTTAACCACGTCCATCTCGTGCGTAATCAGCAGAATGGTCAGGCCAAGACGACGGTTAATGTCTTTCAGCAGTTCGAGGATGGAGCGAGTGGTGGCAGGATCCAGCGCGCTGGTGGCTTCGTCGCACAGCAGTACTTTGGGCTGGCTTGCCAGCGCACGGGCGATGGCGACACGCTGCTTCTGACCACCGGACAGGTTTGCAGGGTAGCTGTCGTGCTTATCACCCAGTCCCACGAGATCGAGCAGTTCTGTCACGCGACGCTTAACCTCTTCTTTCGGCGTGTTGTCGAGTTCCAGTGGCAGAGCGACGTTACCAAAAACGGTACGGGAGGACAGCAGGTTAAAGTGCTGGAAAATCATGCCAATCTGGCGACGCGCTTTGGTTAGCTCAGATTCAGATAGCGTGGTCAGCTCTTGTCCACCGACCTGAACGCTCCCTTCCGTCGGGCGCTCCAGCAGGTTTACGCAGCGGATCAGTGTGCTTTTACCGGCTCCTGAGGCACCGATAACGCCATAAATTTGTCCGGCAGGGACATGCAGGCTAACGTTGTTCAACGCCTGAATGGTGTGAGTCCCCTGATGGAACACTTTGGTGATACTCGAAAGTTTAATCATTGATTATTTATTATCGTAATGAAGTTACCGTGGCATTTTCGTCTGTCTGATGCGGTCAAAAGCCGTCAACAAAATGGATGTTAAGGCATCCAGACGTCTAAATCAATCAGGGTTTCTACGATGAGCACTTTCTTGCCTGCCGAAACATGCGATACTAGCGCTACATGCCTTATTCAGGAGCTATAAAAGGTGGCAAAGTCCGTACCCGCAATTTTTCTCGACCGTGACGGTACAATTAATGTCGATCACGGCTACGTACATGAAATCGACGAGTTCGAATTTATCGAAGGTGTTATTGATGCCATGCGCGAGCTTAAAACCCTGGGCTATGCGCTGGTGGTTGTCACCAACCAGTCAGGGATTGCGCGCGGCAAATTTACCGAAGCGCAGTTTGAGACATTAACAGAGTGGATGGACTGGTCGCTGGCCGATCGCGATGTCGACCTCGATGGTATCTATTACTGTCCGCACCATCCGCAGGGCAGCGTGGAAGAGTACCGCCAGGTCTGCGATTGCCGTAAACCGCATCCGGGGATGCTGATCTCGGCCCGCGATTTCCTGCACATTGATATGGCAGCGTCTTATATGGTGGGCGACAAATTAGAAGATATGCAGGCGGCTGCCGCGGCAGGAGTCGGGACAAAAGTGTTAGTTCGTACCGGCAAGCCGATCACCCCGGAAGCAGAAAATGCGGCCGATTGGGTATTAAATAGCCTTGCTGACCTGCCATCGGCGATCAAAAAGCAGCAAAAATAAGCATTGTGGTTAAAAGGTGAGCGGTTGAAATAAATCTGCATTTTTCCGCTTGTCTTCCTGAGTCGACCCCCTATAATGCGCCTCCATCGACACGGCGGATGTGAATCACTTCACAGAAAAACGCCAGTGAGATTGAAGAGAAAAATCCTGAAAAAAGATTGACTCTGAAAGAGGAAAACGTAATATACGGGACCTCGCGACAGAGCGCTAAAGCGCGTCGCAACTGCTCTTTAACAATTTATCAGACAATCTGTGTGGGCACTCAAAGTGACATGGATTCTTAATGTCTTCGGACAATAAATGAATACCAAGTCTCAAAGAGTGAACACGTAATTCATTACGAAGTTTAATTCTACGAGCATCAAACTTAAATTGAAGAGTTTGATCATGGCTCAGATTGAACGCTGGCGGCAGGCCTAACACATGCAAGTCGAACGGTAACAGGAAGCAGCTTGCTGCTTTGCTGACGAGTGGCGGACGGGTGAGTAATGTCTGGGAAACTGCCCGATGGAGGGGGATAACTACTGGAAACGGTAGCTAATACCGCATAACGTCGCAAGACCAAAGAGGGGGACCTTCGGGCCTCTTGCCATCGGATGTGCCCAGATGGGATTAGCTAGTTGGTGAGGTAACGGCTCACCAAGGCGACGATCCCTAGCTGGTCTGAGAGGATGACCAGCCACACTGGAACTGAGACACGGTCCAGACTCCTACGGGAGGCAGCAGTGGGGAATATTGCACAATGGGCGCAAGCCTGATGCAGCCATGCCGCGTGTATGAAGAAGGCCTTCGGGTTGTAAAGTACTTTCAGCGGGGAGGAAGGTGTTGTGGTTAATAACCGCAGCAATTGACGTTACCCGCAGAAGAAGCACCGGCTAACTCCGTGCCAGCAGCCGCGGTAATACGGAGGGTGCAAGCGTTAATCGGAATTACTGGGCGTAAAGCGCACGCAGGCGGTCTGTCAAGTCGGATGTGAAATCCCCGGGCTCAACCTGGGAACTGCATTCGAAACTGGCAGGCTTGAGTCTCGTAGAGGGGGGTAGAATTCCAGGTGTAGCGGTGAAATGCGTAGAGATCTGGAGGAATACCGGTGGCGAAGGCGGCCCCCTGGACGAAGACTGACGCTCAGGTGCGAAAGCGTGGGGAGCAAACAGGATTAGATACCCTGGTAGTCCACGCCGTAAACGATGTCTATTTGGAGGTTGTTCCCTTGAGGAGTGGCTTCCGGAGCTAACGCGTTAAATAGACCGCCTGGGGAGTACGGCCGCAAGGTTAAAACTCAAATGAATTGACGGGGGCCCGCACAAGCGGTGGAGCATGTGGTTTAATTCGATGCAACGCGAAGAACCTTACCTGGTCTTGACATCCACAGAACCTTGTAGAGATACGAGGGTGCCTTCGGGAACTGTGAGACAGGTGCTGCATGGCTGTCGTCAGCTCGTGTTGTGAAATGTTGGGTTAAGTCCCGCAACGAGCGCAACCCTTATCCTTTGTTGCCAGCGGTCCGGCCGGGAACTCAAAGGAGACTGCCAGTGATAAACTGGAGGAAGGTGGGGATGACGTCAAGTCATCATGGCCCTTACGACCAGGGCTACACACGTGCTACAATGGCATATACAAAGAGAAGCGACCTCGCGAGAGTAAGCGGACCTCATAAAGTATGTCGTAGTCCGGATTGGAGTCTGCAACTCGACTCCATGAAGTCGGAATCGCTAGTAATCGTGGATCAGAATGCCACGGTGAATACGTTCCCGGGCCTTGTACACACCGCCCGTCACACCATGGGAGTGGGTTGCAAAAGAAGTAGGTAGCTTAACCTTCGGGAGGGCGCTTACCACTTTGTGATTCATGACTGGGGTGAAGTCGTAACAAGGTAACCGTAGGGGAACCTGCGGTTGGATCACCTCCTTACCTTAAAGAACCTGCCTTTGTAGTGTCCACACAGATTGTCTGATGAAAAGTGAATAGCAAGGCGTCTTGCGATTGAGACTTCAGTGTCCCCTTCGTCTAGAGGCCCAGGACACCGCCCTTTCACGGCGGTAACAGGGGTTCGAATCCCCTAGGGGACGCCAGCGTTCAAACTGATGAGGTGCAAACCTCCCAGGGGACGCCACTTGCTGGTTTGTGAGTGAAAGTCACCTGCCTTAATATCTCAAAACTGACTTCAGAGTCATGTTTGAGATATTTGCTCTTTAAAAATCTGGATCAAGCTGAAAATTGAAACGACACACAGTTAATGTGTGTTCGAGTCTCTCAAATTTTCACAACACTGACGGTGTTTTACGAAACATCTTCGGGTTGTGAGGTTAAGCGACTAAGCGTACACGGTGGATGCCCTGGCAGTCAGAGGCGATGAAGGACGTGCTAATCTGCGAAAAGCGTCGGTAAGGTGATATGAACCGTTATAGCCGGCGATGTCCGAATGGGGAAACCCAGTGCAATTCGTTGCACTATCGTTAAGTGAATACATAGCTTAACGAGGCGAACCGGGGGAACTGAAACATCTAAGTACCCCGAGGAAAAGAAATCAACCGAGATTCCCCCAGTAGCGGCGAGCGAACGGGGAGCAGCCCAGAGCCTGAATCAGCATGTGTGTTAGTGGAACGGTCTGGAAAGGCCGGCGATACAGGGTGACAGCCCCGTACACAAAAGTGCATGTGTTGTGAGCTCGATGAGTAGGGCGGGACACGTGGTATCCTGTCTGAATATGGGGGGACCATCCTCCAAGGCTAAATACTCCTGACTGACCGATAGTGAACCAGTACCGTGAGGGAAAGGCGAAAAGAACCCCGGCGAGGGGAGTGAAAAAGAACCTGAAACCGTGTACGTACAAGCAGTGGGAGCCTCATTTATGGGGTGACTGCGTACCTTTTGTATAATGGGTCAGCGACTTATATTCTGTAGCAAGGTTAACCGAATAGGGGAGCCGAAGGGAAACCGAGTCTTAACTGGGCGTTAAGTTGCAGGGTATAGACCCGAAACCCGGTGATCTAGCCATGGGCAGGTTGAAGGTTGGGTAACACTAACTGGAGGACCGAACCGACTAATGTTGAAAAATTAGCGGATGACTTGTGGCTGGGGGTGAAAGGCCAATCAAACCGGGAGATAGCTGGTTCTCCCCGAAAGCTATTTAGGTAGCGCCTCGTGAACTCATCTTCGGGGGTAGAGCACTGTTTCGGCTAGGGGGTCATCCCGACTTACCAACCCGATGCAAACTGCGAATACCGAAGAATGTTATCACGGGAGACACACGGCGGGTGCTAACGTCCGTCGTGAAGAGGGAAACAACCCAGACCGCCAGCTAAGGTCCCAAAGTCATGGTTAAGTGGGAAACGATGTGGGAAGGCTCAGACAGCCAGGATGTTGGCTTAGAAGCAGCCATCATTTAAAGAAAGCGTAATAGCTCACTGGTCGAGTCGGCCTGCGCGGAAGATGTAACGGGGCTAAACCATGCACCGAAGCTGCGGCAGCGACACTATGTGTTGTTGGGTAGGGGAGCGTTCTGTAAGCCTGCGAAGGTGTGCTGTGAGGCATGCTGGAGGTATCAGAAGTGCGAATGCTGACATAAGTAACGATAAAGCGGGTGAAAAGCCCGCTCGCCGGAAGACCAAGGGTTCCTGTCCAACGTTAATCGGGGCAGGGTGAGTCGACCCCTAAGGCGAGGCCGAAAGGCGTAGTCGATGGGAAACAGGTTAATATTCCTGTACTTGGTGTTACTGCGAAGGGGGGACGGAGAAGGCTATGTTGGCCGGGCGACGGTTGTCCCGGTTTAAGCGTGTAGGTGTGTGTTCCAGGTAAATCCGGTTCACTCTAACACTGAGGCGTGATGACGAGGCACTACGGTGCTGAAGTAACAAATGCCCTGCTTCCAGGAAAAGCCTCTAAGCATCAGGTAACATCAAATCGTACCCCAAACCGACACAGGTGGTCAGGTAGAGAATACCAAGGCGCTTGAGAGAACTCGGGTGAAGGAACTAGGCAAAATGGTGCCGTAACTTCGGGAGAAGGCACGCTGATATGTAGGTGAAGTGATTTACTCATGGAGCTGAAATCAGTCGAAGATACCAGCTGGCTGCAACTGTTTATTAAAAACACAGCACTGTGCAAACACGAAAGTGGACGTATACGGTGTGACGCCTGCCCGGTGCCGGAAGGTTAATTGATGGGGTTATCCTTAGGGAGAAGCTCTTGATCGAAGCCCCGGTAAACGGCGGCCGTAACTATAACGGTCCTAAGGTAGCGAAATTCCTTGTCGGGTAAGTTCCGACCTGCACGAATGGCGTAATGATGGCCAGGCTGTCTCCACCCGAGACTCAGTGAAATTGAACTCGCTGTGAAGATGCAGTGTACCCGCGGCAAGACGGAAAGACCCCGTGAACCTTTACTATAGCTTGACACTGAACACTGGTCCTTGATGTGTAGGATAGGTGGGAGGCTTTGAAGTGTGGACGCCAGTCTGCATGGAGCCAACCTTGAAATACCACCCTTTAATGGCTGGTGTTCTAACGTGGGCCCGTAATCCGGGTTGCGGACAGTGTCTGGTGGGTAGTTTGACTGGGGCGGTCTCCTCCTAAAGAGTAACGGAGGAGCACGAAGGTTAGCTAATCCTGGTCGGACATCAGGAGGTTAGTGCAAAGGCATAAGCTAGCTTGACTGCGAGCGTGACGGCGCGAGCAGGTGCGAAAGCAGGTCTTAGTGATCCGGTGGTTCTGAATGGAAGGGCCATCGCTCAACGGATAAAAGGTACTCCGGGGATAACAGGCTGATACCGCCCAAGAGTTCATATCGACGGCGGTGTTTGGCACCTCGATGTCGGCTCATCACATCCTGGGGCTGAAGTAGGTCCCAAGGGTATGGCTGTTCGCCATTTAAAGTGGTACGCGAGCTGGGTTTAGAACGTCGTGAGACAGTTCGGTCCCTATCTGCCGTGGGCGCTGGAGAATTGAGGGGGGCTGCTCCTAGTACGAGAGGACCGGAGTGGACGCATCACTGGTGTTCGGGTTGTCATGCCAATGGCACTGCCCGGTAGCTAAATGCGGAAAAGATAAGTGCTGAAAGCATCTAAGCACGAAACTTGCCCCGAGATGAGTTCTCCCTGACCCTTTAAGGGTCCTGAAGGAACGTTGAAGACGACGACGTTGATAGGCCGGGTGTGTAAGCGCAGCGATGCGTTGAGCTAACCGGTACTAATGAACCGTGAGGCTTAACCTTACAACGCCGAAGATGTTTTGGCGGATTTGAGAGAATTTCAGTTCAGCTTGATAACAGATTATGTCACTTCGTGGAAGCGGGGTGATAAAACAGAATTTGCCTGGCGGCTGTAGCGCGGTGGTCCCACCTGACCCCATGCCGAACTCAGAAGTGAAACGCCGTAGCGCCGATGGTAGTGTGGGGTCTCCCCATGTGAGAGTAGGGAACTGCCAGGCATCAAATTAAGCAGTAAACTGGTGTAAAAATCAGTGGTTGTAGAAAAATTCGGTGGAGCGGTAGTTCAGTTGGTTAGAATACCTGCCTGTCACGCAGGGGGTCGCGGGTTCGAGTCCCGTCCGTTCCGCCACTTATTAAGAGCCCTGAGTTAACGCTCAGGGCTTTTTCTTTGTCTGAAATCCCATTATTGCTAAAAACGCAAAAATCCTCTGCTTTTTCCGCTCTTTTTCCGCACAACGTAAAACGTCATAATCCTCCCAGTTAACGAACACGATGAATTAAAGAGGAATTATTATGACTATCCCTGCATTTGGTTTAGGTACCTTCCGTCTTAAGGACGATGTGGTTATTGCATCTGTAAAAACGGCTCTGGAGCTCGGTTACCGCGCTGTCGATACTGCACAAATCTATGATAATGAAGCTGCAGTTGGTCAGGCGATTGCTGAGAGCGGTGTTCCGCGCAATGAACTGTACATCACGACCAAGATCTGGATTGAGAATCTGAGCAAAGACAAGCTGATCCCCAGCCTGAAAGAGAGCCTGAAAAAACTGCGTACTGATTATGTTGATTTGACGCTGATCCACTGGCCTTCTCCGAACGATGCCGTTTCGGTTGAAGAATTCATGCAGGCGCTGCTGGAAGCGAAAAAGCAGGGGCTGACGCGTGAAATCGGTATCTCTAACTTCACCATTCCGCTGATGGAAAAAGCCATTGCTGCGGTTGGCGCTGAAAACATCGCGACCAACCAGATCGAACTGTCCCCATACCTGCAAAATGGTAAAGTGGTTAACTGGGCGAAGGAGCACGGTATCCACATCACCTCTTACATGACGCTGGCGTATGGTAAAGCACTGAAAGATGATGTGATTGCCCGTATCGCAACGAAACACAATGCCACCGCTGCCCAGGTGATCCTGGCATGGGCAATGGGGGAAGGTTATTCGGTCATTCCGTCATCGACTAAGCGTGAAAACCTGGCGAGCAACCTGCTGGCGTTGGATCTGACGTTAGATGCCGAAGATAAAAAAGCGATCGCTGCTCTGGATTGCAACGATCGTCTGGTAAGCCCGGAAGGTCTGGCGCCACAGTGGGATTAATAGAGTAACCCCTGAGTGCCTTTAACCCTCTTTGACAGCTCCTCCGGGAGCTGTTTTTATATGTTCACTCAGAAAGTCGATAAAGGCTCGAATACGCGTACTCACGGCACGATCGCTGTAATAGACCGCGCTGAATGGCATCTCCACAGGCAAGCGTTTATTTGCCATCAGTTCCACCAGTTCACCCCGTGCGATTTCCCGATCAATCATATAGTCTGACAGGCAGGCAATGCCGTTTCCACTGAGGCATAGTTGTTTAAGCGTTTCGCCGCTGTTTGACGAAATTCCACATGC
Organism: Citrobacter telavivensis; assembly: GCA_009363175.1. Taxonomy (NCBI): domain Bacteria; kingdom Pseudomonadati; phylum Pseudomonadota; class Gammaproteobacteria; order Enterobacterales; family Enterobacteriaceae; genus Citrobacter; species Citrobacter telavivensis. The sequence goes on along the minus strand of CP045205.1, from coordinate 4,668,325 downwards.
AATCTCGTGAAGTTGGCCATCGTTGCAGGCAATGGGCCAGGTGTTTAGCGACACGGGTTCGGTGAAGCCCAGACACAGGTGTTCCTTCAGTTCTTCGACCGTTTCTGGCCTACCAAAGCGATCAAGGTAGTCTGGCGAGGCGATAATCTTCCGATAGCTGGTAAATAGCGGTCGGGCGCGCAGACTGGAATCCGTCAGCGTGCCCGCCCGGATTGCAACATCGACTTTCCTCTCGATCAGGTTGATGAAGGTTTCAGAGGAGACAAGAGAAAGGGTAATTTCCGGATAACGTTCGCGGAAAGGCTTTATTAACGGCATCAGAAAGTGCAGCATCACCGGCGTGGCGGCGTCAATACGCAGCACACCGCGTGGAGTATTGCGTGTCTCCATGATTTCCGTCTCTGCTGCCGCCATCTCCTGTAACAAAGACTGGACGCGGCGAAAATAACGTTCGCCTTCTTCTGTCAGACTGAGTTGCCGCGTCGTCCGGTTGAGTAAACTCACGCCGAGCTTCATTTCCAGCTTTTTGACCGCCCGGCTTACCGCAGAGTTTGCCTGACCTAACTGTTCCGCCGCCCGGCTGAAACTTCCGCTTTCTACCACGGAAACAAAAATGGCGAGTTCTTCTGAGGTTGCTTTCATTTTTGCACCTGAAGCAAAATTATATTGATATTTTGGATATTTTTGTTATTAAAACATCCCGGCATACTGCGTGTCATCCGAATACTGATGATATGGAGTGATTTATGCCTCTGGCGTTATTTGCGCTAACAATAAGTGCCTTTGCTATTGGCACAACCGAATTTGTGATTGTGGGTCTGGTGCCGACAATTGCCGAACAATTGGCCATCTCCCTGCCTTCTGCAGGAATGCTGGTTTCCATCTACGCTCTGGGCGTGGCGATTGGTGCACCGGTACTAACGGCGTTGACCGGTCGACTGCCGCGTAAGCAGTTGCTGGTTGCGCTGATGGTGCTGTTCACGGCGGGGAATTTGCTGGCATGGCAGGCACCTGGCTATATGACCTTGATTGCGGCCCGTTTGCTTACCGGTCTGGCTCATGGCGTGTTCTTCTCCATTGGTTCCACCATTGCCACCAGTCTGGTGGCAAAAGAGAAAGCGGCTTCAGCCATCGCTATTATGTTTGGTGGTCTGACTGTTGCTCTGGTAACCGGGGTTCCTCTGGGGACGTTCATCGGTCAGCATTTTGGCTGGCGCGAAACGTTCCTGGCGGTTTCAGTGTTAGGTGTTATTGCATTGATCAGCAGCCAGTGGCTTATTCCAGCGAACATCCCAGGGCGCGCGGCGGCGACACTGCGTGACCAGATGAGCGTATTAACGCACCCACGTTTGCTGATCATCTATACGATCACAGCGTTGGGCTATGGCGGCGTCTTTACCGCGTTTACCTTTCTGGCACCGATAATGCAGGATCTGGCCGGTTTCTCACCTGCCGCGGTGAGCTGGATCTTATTAGGCTATGGCGTATCGGTGGCGGTAGGCAACATCTGGGGAGGAAAACTGGCGGATAAACATGGCGCGGTGCCTGCACTGAAACTCATTTTCGCCGCACTGTTTGTCCTGCTGATCGTCTTTCAGTTTACTGCCTCTATGCAGTATGTCGCGCTGGCAACAGTACTGGTGATGGGGATCTTCGCCTTCGGTAATGTACCGGGCCTGCAGGTCTATGTGGTGCAAAAAGCCGAGCAATTTACGCCGAACGCGGTAGATGTGGCATCCGGACTTAACATCGCGGCCTTTAACATCGGGATTGCGATTGGTTCCGTTGTTGGTGGACAGACGGTGGAACACTTTGGTTTGGCACAGACTCCGTGGATTGGGGCGTTGATTGTGTTGGGGGCCTTTCTGTTGACAGGCGTTAGCGGTCGACTGGATAAACCCGCTCGCGTTGCCGTGCTGGGCTAAGGTCTTGATGTAAGCGCATGCTTACAAAACAATCTGCAATTGGTCGTTGAAAGTGTGAGCTAAAATCCCTATAACAGAAGAACCAGTCCGGCACCGGACTGGTTGACGTTACAGAGGTTTGAAAGTCAAAAGTGCGAAAAAACACCTATGCCATGCGCTATGTTGCCGGACAACCCGCTGAGCGGATTTTGCCGCCAGGGTCATTTTCGAGCATCGGCCAGGCATTACCCGCCGGGGCGCCGTTAAGCAGTGAAGATCGGATCCGTATCCTGGTGTGGAATATTTTTAAGCAGCAGCGAGCGGAATGGCTTTCGGTGCTGAAGAATTTTGGCAAAGATGCGCACCTGGTGTTGTTACAGGAAGCACAGACGACGCCGGAGCTGGTGAGGTTTGCGACGGCGAATTATCTGGCAGCCGATCAGGTTCCAGCATTTGTTCTGCCGCAGCATCCGTCAGGCGTGATGACGCTCTCATCTGCGCATCCCGTGTACTGTTGCCCGCTTCGCGAGCGTGAACCTATCCTGCGACTGGCGAAGTCGGCGCTGGTTACTGTCTATCCGTTACCAGATACGCGACTGTTGATGGTCGTTAACATTCATGCGGTTAACTTTAGTCTGGGGGTCGATGTGTATAGTAAGCAGTTACTTCCAATCGGTGACCAGATTGCGCATCACAGTGGGCCGGTGATTATGGCCGGAGATTTCAATGCCTGGAGCCGACGCCGCATGAATGCGCTGTATCGCTTCGCGCGTGAAATGTCGCTGCGGCAGGTACGTTTTACTGACGATCAGCGCCGTCGCGCGTTTGGTCGCCCGCTGGATTTTGTTTTTTATCGTGGCCTGAACGTCAGCGAGGCTTCTGTACTGGTCACGCGTGCATCCGATCACAATCCGCTACTCGTTGAATTCAGTCCCGGCAAACCTGAGCAGTAAGGTGTGTCAGGTCTGCCGTTGGGGCAGACCTGTAGTGGTGCTGCCCTTTATCTTGCAAACAACCAAGGACAGCATAATGACAACACACTCCCACCACGACAACGTCGAAAAGCAGTTTGGCTCCCAGGCTAACGCCTATTTAACCAGTGCCGTGCATGCGTCTGGTCGCGACTTACAGCGACTGGCTGAGCGTCTGTCTGCCTTCCCACAGGCCAGCGTACTGGACATGGGCTGTGGCGCCGGGCATGCCAGCTTTATCGCCGCTCAGAATGTGAAACAGGTGGTGGCTTACGATTTATCTTCGCAGATGCTCGAGGTCGTTGCACAGGCGGCAAAAGAGAAGGGATTAGCCAACATCACCACCAGGCAGGGGTATGCTGAAAGCCTGCCTTTTGAGGATGGCGTCTTTGATGTTGTCATCAGTCGTTACTCGGCGCATCACTGGCATGATGTCGGCAGAGCGCTGCGTGAAGTCAATCGGGTATTAAAACCGGGCGGTGTGTTGATTGTTATGGATGTGATGTCCCCAGGGCATCCGGTCCGCGATGTCTGGTTACAGACGGTTGAAGCCTTGCGCGACACCTCGCACGTTCGCAACTATTCCAGCGGTGAGTGGTTGGCACTGATGAATGACGCGAACCTGATTGTCGATTCGTTGATAACCGATCGTTTGCCGCTGGAATTCAGTTCATGGGTGGCGAGAATGCGTACGTCTGCTGAACTGGTGGACGCCATTCGCCTCTATCAGATGAGTGCCTCCGCAGAGGTGAAAACCTACTTCGCCTTACAGGACGAGGGATCGTTTACCAGCGATACAATCATGGCCGAAGCACATAAAGCGGCATAAATAAAAAAGGCACCGGGGGAAATCGGTGCCTTTTAATATTGCGAGCTATCAGGAGTCTGGCGTGTTGTTGTTTTTCACAAACAACGTCAGTTGATCGCCGGGCTTCAGATTGTCCGTATCGTTGTTCCAGCGCATGACATCTTTGATGTTAACGCCGTGACGTTTGGCAATGCTCGAAAGCGAATCGCCCTTACGTACACGATAGGTAATACTGTCGCTGTTTTTAGCCAGCAGTTGTGCACTGTTACCTGCACCGACCGTCAGACTTTGGCCCACTTTCAGCGTTGAACCGCGCAGTTTGTTCCACTGCTGCAGATCCTTCGTGCTTACGCCAAGACGTGAAGCAATGCCGGAAAGCGTATCGCCAGAACGAACGGTATAGCTACGGCTGTTCAGCGGAGTGTTATCTGCCACCAACGTAGACTGTACGGCTGCAATTTCGCCGGCTGCCAGAGATTCACGCAATTTCTCTGCATGCTTCTTTGGTACCATCACGTATTGCGGGCCGCTTGCGCCCAACGTGGAGCCTTTTACACCAGCATTAAATGTCTTCAGCTTGCTGACGGGAATACCCGCCATATCGGCAACCTGCGCCATTTCAACCGGACTGCTTAAACGAACACGCGCCAGCGCACGGCTTTCGTCTGTGGTTGGCAGACGTACGCCATAACGTTTGCTGTTCTTGAGAATATCACTCAGAGCCAGCATTTTTGGCACGTACAGCTTCGTTTCCTGAGGCAATGGCAACGACCAGAAATCGGTGGATTTCCCACGCGCTTTGTTCGTTTTAATCGCCTTCATGACCCGACCTTCGCCGCTATTATAAGCCGCAACGGTCAGCAGCCAGTCGCCGTCAAACATTTTGTTCAGACGCTGCATCATGTCGAGCGCTGCGGTTGTGGAAGCCACAACATCGCGACGCGCGTCATAACTGCGGGTCTGTTTTAAACCATAATTGCGCCCCGTGCTCGGAATGATCTGCCAGATGCCTGCGGCATTGGCGCCAGACGTCGCGTGAGGATCAAAAGCGCTCTCCACTATGGGTAGTAGTACCAGTTCCATCGGCATGTTACGTTTCTTAACTTGCCCGGCTATCCAGTACATATACGGCTCTGCCCGTAAAGTTACATCGTGGAGATAGCTCTTATTGCGTAAATATTTCTGTTTTTGTTCGCGAATCCGGTCATTTTCCGGAATTCCCATCTTTAGCTCGTCGCCAATGAAAGCCCACAGGTCTTGATCCGGCGCGAGGGACGTCCCATCGTCCATCCATCGTGCCTGACTCGTAAACTTTCCTGCTTCCCCTTGACCAGCTGCAGAAAGGCTCTGTGCGTGCTGTTGGACATTGCCGGCGTTTTGTGACGACTGGCAACCCACGAGCAGGACAGAGGCGAGTAAGATCGCTTTTGCCTTCATGTGTGTGTCAATAGTTGCTTAAAAGACGACCGATCATAACGGCGAAGTTTTGAAAAGGCAACCCGGAATTATCAGAAGCTGTCTTTCTTTGACCGTAACCAGGCAAATCGCTCTTCAGGGTGTTGCAATATTGTTTCTTTGTTAATTTCGTTAATTAAATCAATATCTTCAGTTCTTAAAAAAATATTATTTTTCCGCTCATTTTTCAGAATAACGGGTAGTGTTATTTGTTTTTTTACCCGTAACTCATTAACTTTACGATAATAATCATTTATGTACGAATCGTGCGGTAGTATGCTCAGTGCAAACGTTAAATTTGCTAAAGTATACTCGTGGGCGCAACAAATAAGCGTATCGTCAGGAAGTGCGGATATTTTTTTAAGTGATTGATACATCTGGCTAGCCGTACCTTCGAACAAGCGTCCACAGCCGCCGGAGAACAGCGTATCACCGCAGAAAAGATAAGGATGACTGAAGTAACAGATATGTCCTAAAGTGTGACCGGGTGTAGCAAATACAGTAAATTCATGCCCCAAAATGAGGGCGGAATCGCCATCTTCGACTATATGAGTGACCCCCTTATCTTGTGTCTCTGCCGGTCCGTAAACCACTAGTTTAGGAAAGTTCTGTACCAGTTCTTTCACGCCACCGACGTGGTCGTGATGATGGTGGGTGAGTAAAATGGCCTCTGGCTGCCACTGGTTTTCGGCAATGGCTTTTAACACCGGCGCGGCGTCACCCGGGTCCACGATCAGGCAACGTCCTTCATCATTACTCAGAACCCAGATGTAATTGTCCTGAAACGCCGGAATACTGTTAAGATTCATAAATTACCTCTCTATCTATGCATAACGGATGGTTGTGATGAAACCGGCAAGGAACCCTCAAACAGTCGTAGCACCCGATCGCTGGAGCGATTTGCCCTGGGGAGAGTACTATCGTGAGGCGCTGGAAAAACAGCTTAACCCGTGGTTTGCAAAAATGTATGGTTTTCACCTGCTTAAGGTGGGCAATTTGAGTGCGGAAATCAACTCAGAAGCCTGTGCGGTTTCACATCAGGTTAATGTTTCTGCCAAAGGCTCGCCGGTCCAGGTTCAGGCCGACCCGCTACATCTACCTTTTGCCGATAAATCTGTCGATGTCTGTCTGCTGGCGCACACGCTGCCCTGGTGCACCGATCCCCATCGCCTGTTGCGTGAAGCCGATCGGGTACTCATTGATGATGGCTGGCTGGTGCTGAGCGGATTCAACCCGGTCAGCCTGATGGGACTGCGCAAACTGGTGCCGGTACTGCGTAAATCTTCGCCTTATAATAGTCGTATGTTTACACTGATGCGGCAACTGGACTGGCTGTCGCTGCTGAATTTTGAGGTGCTGTACTATAGCCGTTTTCACGTATTGCCGTGGAAAAAGCAGGGGGGAAAGATGTTAAGCGCACACCTTCCCGCGCTGGGCTGTATGCAGGTGATTGTCGCGCGTAAGCGAACGATTCCACTTACGCTTAATCCGATGAAACAGAGCAAAGCGAAAGCGCGTATACCTCAGGCCGTCGGCGCGACCCGGCAGTATCGCAAGCCGGACGTTTAGGCTTCGGGCTGATAGCCAACATCTTCCTGAGTTGGGTTCATGGCGGCGGCACGGGCAAGTTCATCACAACGCTCGTTTTCCGGATGACCAGCATGGCCTTTTACCCATTCCCATTTGATCTGATGCTGACCGAGCGCGGCATCAAGACGTTTCCAGAGATCGACGTTTTTTACCGGCTTTTTGTCGGCGGTTTTCCAGCCGCGTTTTTTCCAGTTGTGGATCCATTGGGTGATCCCCTGGCGCACATACTGGCTGTCGGTGCTCAAAATGACTTCGCACTGTTCTTTCAGGGCTTCCAGGGCGACTATCGCTGCCATTAGTTCCATGCGATTATTGGTCGTGAGGGTATAGCCCTCATTAAAGGTTTTTTCGCGTCCGCGATAGCGTAAAATTGCACCGTAACCGCCCGGACCTGGATTGCCCAGGCACGAACCGTCGGTGAAAATTTCTACCTGTTTAAGCATCTCTGGTAGACTTCCTGTAATTGAATCGAACCGTAAAACGACAAGTCTGACATAAATGACCGCTATGAGCACTGCAATTACACGACAGATCGTTCTCGATACCGAAACCACCGGTATGAACCAGATTGGCGCGCACTACGAAGGGCACAAGATCATTGAGATCGGTGCTGTCGAGGTGGTGAACCGCCGTCTGACGGGAAATAACTTCCATGTCTATCTGAAGCCCGACCGGCTGGTGGATCCGGAAGCGTTCGGCGTACACGGGATTGCGGATGAGTTTCTGCTGGATAAGCCGACGTTTGCCGAGGTGGCGGATGAGTTTCTCGACTATATCCGCGGGGCGGAGTTGGTCATTCATAACGCGTCGTTTGATATCGGCTTTATGGACTACGAGTTCGGCAAGCTCAATCGCGATATCCCGAAAACGAACACCTTCTGTAAAGTCACGGATAGTCTGGCGCTGGCGAGGAAGATGTTTCCTGGTAAGCGTAACAGTCTGGATGCGTTGTGCTCGCGTTATGAGATAGACAACAGCAAGCGTACGCTGCACGGCGCATTGCTTGATGCCCAGATTCTGGCCGATGTTTATCTGATGATGACCGGTGGTCAGACGACGATGGCGTTTTCGATGGAAGGTGAAGCCCAGCAGCAGGGCAATACGGGGATCCAGCGCCTTGTGCGTCAGGCCAGCAAGTTACGCGTCGTTTTCGCCACTGATGAGGAAGTTGCGGCCCATGAATCGCGCCTCGACCTGGTGGAAAAGAAAGGGGGAAGTTGCCTATGGCGGGCGTAGAAAGCCTGTTTATGAGGTAAAAATCGTCGTCCGGGCGATTTTTACAGCAAACGATTAAAAACGCGAGAAAAAGCGTTGACGAGGTGCGAGGCAATCCGTAATATTCGCTTCGTTCCCAAGTGGAACAACGCGGAGCGGTAGTTCAGTTGGTTAGAATACCTGCCTGTCACGCAGGGGGTCGCGGGTTCGAGTCCCGTCCGTTCCGCCAAATTCTGTTCATGGGGTGTTTAAATACATTCTGTGAAGATAAGAAACCGTATCACTGTTGAGGTGATGCGGTTTTTTTTCGTCTGAAATTGCTTACCTGCCTGTCAGGCTATCCGGCGTTAACAGGCCTGCGAAAAGGTCTGTGCGATCCCGCGATCGCTGTCCCTTCCATCCTCTTTTTCTCGTTTACCTTTTGCGTAATGAAAGCACCCGACGCGTTATTGACGATTCCCGGCTATGGGATAGATTTTGGGTATATTTCAAAAAGCCAGAGGAGGGATACATGCTCCAGCGTCATGATTTACTGCACATTAGCGTTCCGGCGGCTCAGCGCATTTTTTCGCGGTGGCAGACATCACGGGTTGCCTGGCAGCAGGCGTTTGTGGCGGGAGAACTGCCTGGCATTGTGCGCCGTCCTGTCGAAGGGGAATCGCAAAACGAAATTGCGCTGGGTTTTAGTTTCCCTGAACGCGTGAATGGTCAGCGCCAACGCCTCGCCAGCACCGTCATGCCGGACGAGGTGATCTGCCGCCTGACGCCATTTGAGATAGCGCAAAGAGCCTTTGCCCCCCGAACACCCGCGCTCATGGCGCTGGCCGATCTGCGGGAGCGCTTTACTCTCCTGGCGTGTGTAGCGGGGGTATGGGGATCGACGGCATTAGAAATTGTCAGTGGTTTTCACTATACGGATTGTCAATCCGATCTGGATATTGTGATTGATATTTATCCTGTCGAGCAGTTGCACGATGTGTATCAGTGCCTGCTGCAACTGGAGCAAACACATCACACGCGGATTGACGTTGAGGTGCGATGGCCGACGGGATACGGCATTAATTTGAAAGAGTTCATGACGACGCAGGGACAAATATTGGGGAAGAGCCTGAACGACGTCAGGCTCTTCGATAAGCAGGCTTTGCTTGCGGGGACGATGTGACGTTAATCGCGCAAGAAAGGGATTAGAGCTGGTAAACAAAGCCGAACACGATGGTATCGTCGGTGTTCAGCTTCGTCGCCATCGTAAAGTCATCCCGGTCCAGTAAATTGATTTTATAGTTTGCGTAGGCGGCAAGCGTATCATTGAAATAATACATTGTGCCCAGGTTGATAAACTGCAGAAGATCGTGATCCCCGCGATAGCCGCTCAGATCTTTTCCTTTACTCTGCAGGTAACCGATAGAGGGTTCGAATCCGTTACTGAAACGGTATTTGGCGACCAGTTCTGTGGCATGCACTTTATTCGCGATATTTACCCCGCTACCAAAGGAGGTCATATTCGAGGTTTCACCGTACAGCGCGGCCAGATAAAGCCCATCTAAACGGTATTTTGTGCTGACCACAAACGATTCGGCATAAGGGCCGGTCGCCACATGGTTGCCATAATGTCGTTGTTCCCCGGTTCTGTTTGCATGAGTATAGACGCCGCCCAGCGACAAACCGAAATCAAAATCATAGGTCATCGACATCCCGTAGCCATCGCCGTTTTGCTTCTGGAGAATACGGCTATTATTGGTCGTGTTTTCACCTTCGGTACCGCTATTTTTCCCCTGATATTGCAGGGCAACATCGAGCCCATCAACCAGACCGAAGAAATCCCGATTACGCCATGTTGCCAGGTTCGTGGCGCGTTGTGCCATATAGGTATCGGTATGGAAAATAGTGGCGGCACCAAACTCAGGTAAAACATCGGTCCAGGCACCAAGGTCGTACATAATCCCCCAGTTGCGACCATAGTCGAGAGAACCTAATGACGAATAATTAAGACCGGCAAAGGCCAGGCGCGTCCAGGAATGTTTATCTTCCCCTTCATATTTATTGGCCTGGAACTGCATCTGGAAATTACCATATCCGGTGAGCTGCGGGGAAATTTGAGTTTCGCCACGCAAACCGAATCGGACATAGGTATTATCCCCATTTTCGTTCGCATAATCAGAAATCAGATGCGAAGCCTGAATTTTCCCATAAACCCCCAGTCTGTTACCGTCTTTGTTATATATCTCAACGGCACTGGCAGGTACTATCATCAGGGATGAAAGAAGGAGTGCAAGTTTTTTAAACATAGAGAGTCCCTCGCAAAATAATGCGATAAATAATGTGTTGTGATTGTTTCGTTTCTGTAATTTAAAAATGGGCCGTTATTATAATAGTGCGCTAATAATTATCAGGCACATATTTTACGGCGCGGCATTACTTAACAATATTTTTCTTATAGAGCACTCTGGTTAACAACATGTTGCCGAAGATAGCTACAATAATGTAAACATAGGCCGGCAGGGTCGGGAATAAGATATAGACGATCGCTGTGACCGGTAATGCATACAGCGCAATCCTTGGTTTCATCACGGTAAACTGCCCGTACAGACAACCGAAAATAGTTGGCAGAATATAGTTTTTAACCGCAGCAATCAGTGCTGGCGGCGAAACGGACAATATCCAGTCTCCCATTAAAACGGCAAGGGTCAGAAAGAACAGGTTGGTAAAAATCGAGCCGGCGATACCCAGCGTGGAGATAATTTCCGCCTGCTTAGAACCATTTTCTACACCGACGGCCATTTGGGCTGCTGCCGAGGCCGGGAGTCGAACGTTAGAGATATTGCCTGACAGAATCCCCAGATAACTGCCTGTCAATCCCAGGATGGGATAATAGGAAAAAGGTTCAACAAAATAGAATGCGCCGAATACCATCGCAATCGACAGCCAGGAGGTTAAGGCGACCTCCAGAGGGGGATAAACGTCATACACGATGTAAAAGTAAAAGAGCGGCGCAAAGCTGGTTATCGTTGCCAGAAGGAAGCAGATCCGTCCTATCCTTATCGATGTTGCCGTCCAGTTGAGACCATCATTAGTCTGTTGCATCGTTTATTTCCTTCGTTATGAATAAAGGCTGGCCGCGACCATGCCAATGATAAGTGCAATTCCTAAGGCATACTCTTTTAGCCAGCTTATCTTTTTGCCGAGGATCGCCAGCCCGCCCATTGCGAAGAAACCGGCAAGGCATGCCACCGTTTTATCGTTCATGGCGAGGATGAAGGGGGTTGAGAGGAAGCCGAAAAGTCCCAGCATCGCCGTGACGGAGATGAGCCCCAGCCAGACTTTGTCTCCTCCGCCCATTTTTTCTCTGACCTTTTCCATCCGGTGGATGAAGAAGTATCCAACGACAATCCAGCCGCAGCTGTTGATGATTGCGGTGTAAAGTCCGGAGACCATCGCGGTTAAGTTATAATTCTCTGAACCGACCGGCGCGCCATAGGTTTCGGCTCCCAGATTGATGGCTGCCAGCTCCACCGGTGCCGCTCCAATCCCGACGAAGCGCATCCAGGTTAAAGGGCCACCGATAATTGCGGTCATACTGAACACGACCACGAAAACCGAGATAGAAGGGCCAATGGAACTGAAAATTCCGCTTCTGAGACCTTTGGTACATTGGGCCTGTGTTAAGCCTACGTTTGGTGCGTTTTTATAAGACAATCTGATATATAACGAAGCCATTACCAGGATAATGGCGCCCAGGGGCATTGCGATCCACCAAAGTATCGGATCATTAACGATAGCAATGATGTCGGCTTCATCGATCTTCATTCACGAACACTCCTTTATTAACATCACCTATGAAATAATTCACGAGTGAGAAAAATACAATAAATGTATATAGAACGTTAAATACATTCGGTTCTGTCAGGGGCTGGCATTTTTTCTAAAAGTGTCATTTAATGTATATCGAAACGAACTTACCTAAAATGTTATGAGAATCACAAATATTACAACGTTGCTTTTAAGGTAATGGCGTTACATTTAAAGTAACGGGATTGAAAATATCATGATGCTAATGTTGAGATCAGTCACAATACGTCATGGGATTAATTTGATAATAAATGTTGTCCTACAACTTATCCTGCTGCAACGAATGGAGTTGTATGGATATTCTTAAATAAACGCGAATGCGTTTGCAGGAAAAATCAATTTCAGAGGGCAACATGAATAAAATCAATAATCCGATTACGGAAATGAGCGCCCTGGCGCTTTCCGACAGCATCAAATCCAGGGAGGTATCATGTGTTGAAGTCATGAATGCTTATTTGGATAAAATTGAAATCCTTAACCCAAAAGTCAATGCCATTGTCTCCTTACAGGACCGGGATGATTTAGTGGAGCAGGCCAGAAATAAGGATAAACAACTGGCCAATGGTCAGTATATGGGGTGGATGCACGGATTTCCTCATGCCGTTAAGGATTTATCTGCGGTAAAAGGGATTACTCTGACAAACGGTTCTCCTATTTTTAAAGATTTCATCGCGCCTAACGATTCGGTTATGGTTGAACGCATCAGAAACAAAGGGGCCATTTTTATCGGTAAAACGAACACGCCGGAGTTTGGGCTGGGTTCGAACACGATAAATAACGTTTTTGGCACGACTTGGAACGCCTGGGATCAGACGAAATCTTCGGGAGGCAGCAGTGGCGGCGCGGCGGTTGCGCTGGCATTGCAGATGCTACCGGTGGCGGACGGCAGTGACATGATGGGTTCGCTGCGTAATCCTGCGGCCTGGAACAACATCATTGGTTTCAGACCGAGTCAGGGACGCGTACCCTTTGGGCCGACACCAGAGGTTTTTGTGAGCCAGTTGGGGCTTGAAGGGCCAATGGGGCGTAACGTCGCGGATACGGCTCGTTTGCTGCAAACCCAGTCGGGCTATGATGCGCGAGTTCCACTGTCGTTAGGTCAACCTCTGGCACCATTCACCCCGCCTGAGCGCAAACTGCGCATTGGCTGGCTTGGCGATTTAAACGGCGCGCTGCCGATGGAAGAGGGCGTGCTGAGTCTTTGCGAAAACGCCTTAAAAGTCTTTGAGAAACTTGGCCACAGTGTCGAACCTGTAAAACTGGATGTCACGGCTGAACAGATGTGGGAGACCTGGCTGATCTGGCGTCACTGGATTGTCTCCAACGGTTTACGTCCACTGTATGACAAACCTGAAACCCGCGCGTTGCTGAAACCGCAGGCGGTCTGGGAAGTTGAGGGTGGACTGGAATTGACGGCTCGTGATGCCTACCTCGCCTCCGTGCAGCGGAGCACTATCTACCAGGCGTTCAATAAGCTGTTCGCGGAATATGACATTGTTGTTCTGCCGACGGCGCAAATCTTCCCCTTCGATCCTTCTCAACACTCACCGCTGGAAGTGGCAGGAAAACAAATGGATACGTATCACCGCTATATGGAAGTGGTGGTTCCTGCAACCCTGATTGGTAGTCCATCCCTTAGCGTTCCAGTAGGCTTCAATGCACAGGGATTGCCGATGGGGATGCAACTGATTGGGCCTCATGCCCATGATATGGAAGTGTTGAGCATTGGTCAGATCTACGAACAAGAAACACGCTGGAATCTGGATTATCGGCCGAAACTGCTACAGCCATAATTATTGATAATTAACCATTTGCCTCTTACCGGGATGCTTATCCCGGTTTTTTTGCGCTGAATTAAGTAATGAATATCACAACCAGAAATAAAGGCCAGCAGGGGACGCAGACAGGAAATTACGGAATAAAAAAGTTACGCCACTGAAAACAGTGGCGTGTGAGAAAAGCGGCGTGGCTTAAATTTTAGGATTCAATCTCAAATAATGGCGAACCCGGGTTAACACGGTCACCCACGTTCACCGAAATAGATTTAATGGTACCGGCTTCATGTGCAGGGATGGGCATTTTCATTTTCATGGCTTCCATTACCAGAACCTGTTGACCTTTGGCAACGCTATCACCCACAGCACACAGGATTTCTTCAACAATGCCAGGTACTTTTGATTTCATTTCAGACATAACGACATCCTTTTTTTATGAGAAATAATTAAATAATTTACGAGGCAAAAAACCTGGTATCCTGAAAACGATTTATTATTATCGTTACGATGATAATTACCTGTTCAAAGAATAATTTCAATGACAGGCGGCCTGGTTTTCGCCAACATAAATGATGCTTGGTTACCTAAAAGGTAACGATATTGCGACCTGCATTTATTAACACTGGCAACAGAATTGCTAGCGGCGTTTTAGCCACGCCGGATCGCTCTTGGATTGCCTTTCATAAGTGAGCTGCGCCTGTACCAGCGTATCAAACAGTCCGGTGGCAACCGGACCGCGAATCGTCGCCACGCACGCTGGAGCCGGTGTTTCATCCGGTGGCTGACCGGGAACCAGTTTTAATTCGGTGACATCGGCGGTGAGCACCAGATTTGTGGCGACTTTGACAATACATCCCTTAATGCGAAGCAGCGTGCGAGCGGTTCTTTCCATCAGTTCGCGAGAATGGCACGGGGTGGCTGCGATCACCACTTCGTAATTTGGCTGCGTACGTTGTCTTTTATAAGTCAGTAATTTTCCCTGTGTGTTGCAGATATGCCCCTGAGGACTGACCGGGAAGCTGTCGCCAGTCGGTAATCCCCCTACGATCATCTCGACATACTCCTGACCATACGGAGACGCCACCAGACTCAGATCATCGCGCAGAAACTGGCCATCCAGCGTCAGCCAACCGAATTCCTGGCTGCCATAGAGATCGTGGACGGTAAAATTAAACTCGCTGGCGAGTTCCAGCAATTCCGGATCCAGAGGCGTTCCGGCAGCAAGCAGACACAGTTTTTCAGGCAATAACCCGGCGAGATCCATCGTTTTTGCCTGCTTTAGCGTGGCGCGCAGAAACGAAGACTCTCCCAGTACGACCTGGTAATTTTCTTTGATCAGCGCCAGCAGCAGGGCATCCTGGCAGGAACGCAACAAAAAGCCGTGGCTAACGCCTGCTTCAACCAGCGAATCCGGCGTAAAGACGTTGTTCAGCGGGGCATAGGTCACCAGCATCCGATCGCCAGGTATAATGCCCGCAAGCTGAAGTGCTTTGCAGCCTGCCGCAATCCGCTGTGGCATCTCCTCATGCGTGATGCCGACAATGTTCTGAAATGCGCTGGAGCCCGTGGTAAAGGTCACGCAGGCCAGGTTTAACGGCGTATGGATCTGTTCAATCACATGCGCGCTGGTGGGACCGTCGATGCCCTTGCTACCTAAGGTTCGCTGAGGCATCTGCGCTAGTGTGGGCACGGTACTGATCTCCTGTACCATCATTTCCAGCATCCTGAGTTTATCCTGCATTCGCAACCTCCCTACGGTGTGAACCGACAGCCCGTGAATCCTGCGTTACCTCGGGGGAACGCGGCTGACACATTCCCCCGAAGATCTTGCTCACTTTCCTTGGTGCGAAACCGTCAGGCTTTACGCCTGGATATAACGCTCCGCGACATCCTCGAACTGCTGCTGCATCAACGCTTGTACCGCAGTACGAATCTTACGTCCCCCGCGATGGAAACCGAGTCTTCCGCGACCTTCAGGGCCAAGCAGATGTTGCTGCCCTTCGCATTTTAACGCCCGAATTTCTGTCATGTGCTGAAGCAGCGCATCGCGCATCTGGTCGAGCTCATCGATCTGCTGTTCTATACCGCCGAGATGGTAAAAGAACTGCGGACCTGCGGCAAAAACCGGATTACTGGTCGCCAACTCGCTCAGCCGCTCCAGACTTTGCCGGGTGATGCGCGCAATACTGGTAAGCGGCATAACGTGGATCATCGTGTTGAATTTGCTGCTGAGACTCAGAATGCGATCTGCCTGTAAGCCGTGGCACAGGAATGCGCCACTGATGGCACGACCGATCACCAGCGCAATGACGGGATGTCCTGCTTTACGGGCCTCAGCCAGCGCCAGCTGATAAGCCCCCGTAGCCTTATTCATACCAATAATTTCTTCGACTTTGCCCGGCCCGTTCCCCGGGGTATCGACGATCAGCAGCAATGTCCGTTTGTCAGCGATGGGTTTGTTGGCGTCGGCGGCAATCGAGCAATACACGGCGCGGGCCATTTTGTACGCCTCTTCCAGGCCGATAATGCCGGCATAGACCACCGGAAAGCGCGGATTGAAAGCCATTGCGTCATTGGCGATGACCGTGCAGGTACGTCCCCCCAGTTGCGCAGAACCCACCACCGCACCTGGACCGTAGTCTTCGCAAGGGAGGGTAAACGCCGGTAACTGATTTTCCTGAAAACTGTCGGGATCGACCAGCATGTCGATAGCGGCGCGTCCCTGACCCATTAAAGTCTCCATTGTTTTCTCCTTAGCGATCGGATGTAGAAGGGGTGAAACGTCGGGTCGTGGCTAAAAACGCGTCCAGCGACATATCCACCAGTGCCTGCGGTGGTTCATTGCCTGCCGCCCGCCAGACATCGACTGAATCCGTTGGCTGGAGTTCACTGACCGCCGCGACCGTGGCCATCTGCCTGGAAACCAGTTCAGGGCTGCCGATCCGCCTTAATGCTTCGATCTCCGCCATGGTCATTCCGGCAATCTTCTGCACCTGGGCGCGGAAAGCGTCAATGCTGTCTTCAACAAGGAAATTACAGTCGCCCATGATGTATTTATGTTTCCCACCGGTAGTGCGGAACACCAGGGCGCGATCTGAGGCGTCAAATTCGTCGCGCCCCATTTCTTGCTCAATGACTTCCGGGCCGGTTAGCCCAATGCGACTGAACTGGCTCATGACGATGACGTCGGTGGCGGCGGCAACGAAGCCCATGCCGCCGAAACATCCCAGCTTACTGCCCACCAGTGCCACGACCGGGATTTTGTGGCGAAGATCCTGAAGCAAGTCCATCACCTCGGCGTGGGCCAGCAAACCCGCGTTCGCCTCATGCAACCGCACGCCGCCGGTTTCAAAAGAGATCAGCACCAGGGGGCATTTTTCAGCCTGCGGTGGCGCATCGTTGTGGCTTAACCGCTGGTACAGCTCAAGCGCCAGCTTCAACGCGCCGGCCATTTTGGCACCGCCTACTTCGCCAATCGAACCACCGATAAAGCGGCCTTCCTGGGAGATAACGAGGGTCGGACGACGACCCAGCAGTCCAATTCCGGTTACGATCCCATCATCAAATTCGACAGCTTCGCCCAGCACCGGAAGATGCGGACTGGTACATCTGTCCGCCGGACCGGCTAACTCGGTAAAGGTCCCCTCATCGACTAAACCGTAAGCCCGGGTGCGAGCGTTAGCCTCGAGAAAGCTTTTGGCGCCGGAGGAGCCATTCGCGGGCTCCAGTTCAGCCAGCGCTTGCTGTAAACGTAGGGCAACGACGGCGGGCGGTGCGTTATTGTCATTAATGCTGATGAGCACATCGCCCAGTTGGCTCTCGTCGATAAAACGTGTCATGACCCGGCGCCAGATATCATCGAATCCGGTGATGGGGGTGTTGATGCAGATGTTCGCTTTGCCATTCAGGTTCTGGCTCTCAATCAATACCTCCAGATCGCCAGAACCCACGACGCCAAAATGCACCATTGGCCGGGATAACGGGCGCGGAGTCGCCGCACTACACCACATATTCAGTTGGTTTAACGCCATTTCTTCTTCTCCTGAATTACCAGTTACGGAACCGTGATGGTGGGTTGTACAAGCCACCTGACCAGTCCATCAATTCCTTGATATTTTTGGCTGCCAGCAGCGAACGGTTCGCGCGTCGACGGTCGATACCCAGATCTTCCGGCGTTTTAACCAGACCACGTTCGCGCAACCGTGCCGTTTCGGCCGGATCTGCCTGCAGACCGAGTTCTGTGTAACCAGCAACGGCGCGAATGGCCGCCATCCGCTGCTCCTGACCGACACAGCGATGCAGATAGGCAATGCCTTCTTCGCTGAGGATATGCGTGACATCATCGGCGTAAACCATCACCGGCGGTAACGGCAGGTTGGCATTTTCTGCCAGTTGCCAGGCATCGAGGCGATCGACAAACGCTGGCGCTCTTTTTTCACGGAAGGTTTCCTGGATCTGCACGACCAGGCGCTTGCCACGCGGCATATCACCCAGCAACTCCTGTTGAGTAGCAGAGAACTCCTCACCGCACTTCAGCCAGGCCTCTGTGGTGTGACGGCGTCCTTTGGCGTCGCATCCCATGTTGGGCGCGCCGCCAAAGCCGGCGACCCTGTCAGCCGTCGCGGTGCTACTGTTGCCGTATTTGTCGATTTGCAGCGTGCCGCCGATGAACATGTCGAGGGCGTAGTGTCCGGCCGTCTGGGCAAAGGCCCGGTTAGAACGCAGCGAGCCATCGGGACCGATGGTGAAAATGTCCGGGCGCTGGCTCACGTAATTTTCCATGCCCAGTTCGCCGCCGAAGCAATGGATCGCCTCAAGCCAGCCGCTTTCTATCGCCGGGATCAGCGTCGGGTGCGGGTTCAGCACCATATGGGTACAGACTTTTCCCTTCAGACCCAACTCCTCGCCATAGGTGGGGAGTAAAAGCTCAATGGCGGCGGTGAAAAAACCAATGCCGTGGTTGATGCGTTTGACGCCATATTCGGCATAGATCCCCTTCAGCGCCATCATTGCCATCAGGACATGCGTGTCGGTAATTAATGCCGGATCGCGGGTAAACAGCGGCTCGATATAAAAAGGACGCGGCGACTCAATCACCACATCGACCCAGTCGCCGGGAATATCTACGCGCGGGACTTTATCGACGATCTTATTCGCCTGAGCAATGACGATGCCCTGGCGGAATTTCGTCGCTTCAACGATGGCGGGGGTATCTTCGGTATTAAAACCGGTGTACAGGTTGCCTTCGCGGTCAGCTTCATACGCCGTGACCAGCGAGACGCGTGGGTACAAATCAATAAAGTAGCGGGCAAACAGCTCCAGATACGTATGAATAGCGCCGAGCTTGATCTTGCCTTCCCGGATGGCGGTGGCGAGGTGCTCTGATTGCGGTCCCGCGTAAGCAAAGTCGAGTTTTTCGGCGATCCCCCGTTCAAAGAGTTCCAGATGTGCGGCCAGAGGAACGGCTGATTGCACCATATGCAGATGATTTATTTTTTCTTTATCAACCTTGCACAAGCATTCGGCCAGAAAATCGGCCTGTTTCTGGTTGTTCCCCTCAATGTTAATTCTGTCGCCTGCACGGATAACGCCTTCCAGCAATGTAACGGTGTCCGCCGCATCAATTTCTTTCCCTTGCCTGAATAGCGACTGTATCTGCGCCATACGCTGCCGGGTGTCTTCCTGTAATTTATTCCATTTTTTTACTTCAGACATACCAATATCTCCAGTTTATAAATAGTCTCATTGGTGAATCAGGTGTTGGATATTGATAAAAACGTTACGGTAAAATAGTGACCACTGAGAATGTGGTCATGAATATCCCGGCGGCGACGGCGGAGACAATAATTCCGCTGATCGTTGTGCCGATGGCAACCGGTAAAATAACGCTATAGGGGTTTTCCGCTGTGACTTCATACTGCGCAATTTTGGCACAGGTCGGCATACAAGAGACGCCGGAAATACCGACCACCGGGTTATAGCTGTAATTTTTCCGCCGTGACAGGAAATAAATAAACCAGCCGCCGGCTAATGCGCCAATACCCGAAATAACCAATGCGCCGACGCCCAATACCAGAATAATACCAACCTTCGGATCCATCAGGGTCTGCGCGCTGCACAATGTTCCCAGCAGAAGACTCAGGAAGAAGGTGGCGCTGTAGGTGATCGTACTTTCCAGCAGCTTGTGATAAGGGAGAATATCCGCCTCTTTAATAGCCATCCCGACGAAGAATGACAGCAATAATGGCGCGGCCGCAGGCAGCAACAAACAAAGCAGGGTACACATGGAGATGATGAAAATGAATTTCGCCTTTTTGGACACCTGCGGGTATTCCATTTCCGTGTCAACGCCGCGGAATTTTTTCGGCACCATCAGGCGTACCAGATAAGGGAAACCTGCGTAGGCCAGCGTCAGGTACAAATAGGCGATAATCGCAATCGGAACAAACAGATTCGGCGACATAATCAGTGCCGAGAACATCACTAACGGACCATCTGCACCGCCGATTGTGGCAATAGCGGCGGCTTCATTAAGCGGCAGACCAAAGAACTGATAGCCGATAACCAACATGACAAACGTACCGAGTTCGGCAAACAGCGCGACGATAATGCTGGCCCAGGGTCTGGCAAGCAGAAAACTGACATCACTCATGGTGCCGATGCCAAGATAGATTAAACAGCCGATCAGACCATTACTGAACGTCAGGGCGTAAATCGGTTGCAGGAAGTTCACCTGCATCAACGACATTAACTCGTTGGTTTCACTCACCATGGGATCCAGCATGATGGTGCCGATGGTGCCATTATTCAGAAACAATACGCCGGCGTTAATGGCGATCATTCCCAGGCCCATAGGTACCATGATTAACGGATCCAGTTTCCGTTTAAAGCCGAGGTAAGCGAGGGCGAAGCCGCACACAATGAGCAGGAAACGGACCAGGGCGATCAGCGGATCTTCAGTAAAAAAAGTCCCGATACCCGAGAAGAGGCGTAATAATATCTCCATGATTAATTCCTTATTTTATTATTAGTCGTCATCACGAATATTTAATTTATTCATGGCTTTGTTTAATCCAACGACGATCCCCATAACGGCAAATGAAATGGCGATAGTGATGCAATAACAAATAAACGCATATTGATAGATGCTCATATTCTCTCCTGGGTAACGTCGTTGGGAAAATGTGAATGGCATAGCAGATACATTGCGATGCTCAGGGCTAAGAGATCCGCTGAACCGCCTGGGCTAATTCTGTGCTGACAGCACCATTCGTTAAGCTGGTGAATACGCGCCTCACCTCCCGGAGCACTTATCCCGCCGCGATGAACAATTTCTGATGCGCGGAGTTTCAGTTCAGCCAGTTGTTGCGGCCCTGTCCGCCACAATACGTTCGTGTCTTCACACTGTGTCATCAGCATCAGGAGACAATCGACTAATGCATGACGTAAAGGCAGCCTCTTGTTGAATGCCGCGATTAACGCCGGGTAGCCAATTTGAGCGATCGTGGGGAAGCCCTGTTCAGCCTCGCCTCGGATCCCGGTGACGCCGTATTTCGTAAACAAGATTTCACCGGCCGTCTGTGCTGGACGGGTCTTTAAAACGGCAAAATCAGATTCGCATAACCCCTGGCAGAGTTGGCGGATGCAATGGGCCAGTGAAATGCTGTTAATGGGTTGATTCAGGCCAGATAAATAACCTGCAGCACAGGCCAGAACCGAACCAGAAAACAGGATCCCGCGCTGCGTGTTGATTCCCCGGGTCACTTCAAGCAGGCGGTTTTCATAATCAATGCCAATCGGTCTAATCTTTTTTAACAGCCGTGACAAAGGTTTGCGATGCGTGAACCCGGCCTCGGCGCACAGCGTGAAACAGGGGGCAATCGCGGAAGAACTGAGCAGGAAAGTTTGCAGATTCATATCGCTGTGCGAGCCGGTTGATACCGGGGTGACCAGTCCTGGTTTTGGGAAACTGCAGACTTCAAGCAAGATGGCTTGCAGCAGCACTTCACCCACCATCGCTGGCTGAGACTGAAAATAGTTAACTGTTCTGTCATCAGGCAATGATGGAGAAAAGGTTATCTGAGTTACGTTCGCGAGTGCCTGCATTATTCTCTTCCTTTAAGCACGTTTATTCTGATTTTTTCCAATACCAGGCGAACACCACAATCGGTCATTTGCCGTTTACGATGCGATGAATACGTTAAGAATTAGAATAATTGGAAAAGGTACTGTATTTGAAAATCAGTATAAATCTGTGGTAAACACAGTCAATTACACACCGGGTTCTATCGTTACGTAAAAGGTAATGAGTGAAAAAAAACGGCGGGCGGCGCTATCCGGAAATTATCACATCCCAATTATAGTGCCGTTATTTTTTTAAGAGGCGGGAGTCTGACTCTGTTTTTTATTATAACTGCGGGCGTACATCCGACATTCCGCAATTAAGGGTAGTAGGTTGTATTCACTATTACGGGGGAAAACTAATGCGATATGCTGCTTCATCTGAAAACGCGTTTCCAGGGGTAAAAGTCTGACTTTATCAGAGAATAAACTTCTCATTCTCCCCGGCAACAGACCGCAACCCATGTTGGAGCTGATAAGGCTCATCAGAGAGAAGACATCCTGTACCTGAACAATAACGTCAGGTTTGAAGCCAGCAATTTTAAATGCCTCCTGAAAACCATTGTAGGTGGCAAAACCTTCGGTAAGGCTGATAAATTTTTGATTGCTGTACAGGGTTAAATCAACAGGAACCTGGGGTGGCGCAGGAACATCAACCGGCGTGGCAAGAAAAATATCATCATCAAAAATCGGTAAGGTTTCAAATCTTGCCGTATCGTAGTGTTCCGGAACGGAAATTAAAATAGCATCAACCATTTGGGTATTGAGTAAGCCTAATAACTTCTGGTTCGACGCCATTAAGAGTTCGACATCAAGATTGGGTCTTCGTTGTTTTAGCCCCATGATTAAATGAGGGATGGTTTCGAGAGACAAAGAATACAGCATGCCAATTTTTAACTTACTGGCTTTTTCCTTCGAGGCGGCCTGCGTAAGACGAACACAGCGTTGAAACTGTTCCAGCAGAAGGGTGGATTGCTCCTCAAGCACATTCGCACTGTCGAGCGGAAACAGCGATCGGCCCTGGTGGATAAAAAGGGCACAGCGCAGGTCTTCTTCCAGTGCATGAAGCGTACGGTGAACGCTGACTTTACTGATATTGAGTGTTTCAGCCGTCTTCGTCACATTCCGGTTTTGCATGTAAGAAAGAAAAATCTCTAATTTTCTTAAGGTGATCCCATTAAACATAACTGGTTTCCTTCTGGTGATGAATTCTGCCATTACATGCGTTTTAACATTACATATATCATCTCATCAGGTTGTTCAGACTAAGGATATGTAATTTTGTGAAGTGCTGCACGTAAGTTATTTTAGGAGAAATTAACGCTCACCTTCTAATAGTCCTAACCGCGTTTTTAAAAAGTGGAAGACATCCTGAAATAATGCTGTTGATAATATGTTTAATCCTGGTAAAAGGATGATAACAAAATCTGGTAGTATTCCGAAAGATAACGCAGGGTTTATTTGAGTAGCTTTTATGTTACTTCATTACATTACAGGTAATGAATACGAATATCACAGGTCTGGTTCCTGAAGAGTAAGTGCCATATATTACCTTATGCCTGCGCCAGGCAACGATAATTCAGAAAATTCGCGCATTGTGCGGATACATTGTGCGAATAATGGAAACGGGCAGATGAACATTTTACTCTACGACAACTCTGTTCGACAGAATAATACAACTGTTAATACCCTTAACGAGTGAACTCATGTCAACTAAAGCCAAATACAGTGTGATGGTGGCATTGGGGGCAATGACGACAGGCATGTTGCCCACAATGATAAAACTTGGATTATCTGCGGGGGTGACCCTGAGTCATTTAATGCTCGCGTCGGTCAGCATCAGTTTTGTGATTTTTGCCATCATCCTGGTTTCGTTTCGGCAATATTCAATCGACAAGACGAAACGCATTCAACTTTTCCTCGTGGGATTAACCATGGGGCTGACGGCCTGGACGTTTACTAAAACGGTGGAATGTTTACCCGCATCGGTCGCCGTTGTGCTGCAGTTCCAGTTCGTCTGGATAGGCGTGCTTCTGGACGCGGTGTACCGCAAACAGTGGCCCGGCGGGCGTCGCTGGCTGATGATTGCACTGATATTATCAGCAACGGTGCTGGCGGCAGGGGTACTCAGTGATTTTGACCATTTTTACCTCACCTGGAGCGGCGTGGCATTTGGCCTGCTTTGCGCGATTTGTTATTCTTTTTTCCTCTTTTTCAATGCGCATGTCGTCTCTGATGCGCACTGGTCACAGCGCACGTTCTATATCATGGTGGGGTGTTTAGCCTCGACGCTGGTTTTGATATTACCAAACCTCGAATTAACGCTGTCAGAAGAAACATTCGGCGCTGCAATGCTGTATGGCGGATTAATGGCCGTACTCGGTTACGCCATCCCGATCGTTTTCTTTGCGATTGGCATTCCGCGTATTGGCAGTGGCATCAGTTCGATTCTTTGCGCGTGCGAACTCCCGATGGCCGTCATTGTCGCTATGCTGATTCTGGGGGAGAAAATCGCCTGGCTGCAGTGGGTTGGCGTGGTGATCATCTTTGTCAGCCTGTTTATCAGGGAACCTGATGCTGAACCGTCCCCACAGCAGTAGACATTTTTTGTCTGGTTCCCATAGGGGGAGGGGATCAGCGCAGGGTAAACGGGTCGGCATCCTGCCAGGCCGGGAAGGTTTCCCGGTACTCTTTTAACGCACTCAACGACAGTTCCGCATCAATGCGCGTGGCCTGGTGGGCTTCCGCCGTGGCGATCACTTCCCCCTGGGGATTAATGACCCGACTGTCTCCACGATAATGATGGCCGTTACCGTCCGTACCGACGCGGTTGCACCCGGCAACATATGCCTGATTTTCGATAGCGCGCGCCGCCAGCAGTGTCTGCCAGTGCAGAGAACGGGGAGCCGGCCAGTTGGCGACATACAGCGCCAGATCGTAATCATTCAGATTGCGTGACCACACCGGGAAACGCAGGTCATAACACACCAGTGGGAGAATGCGCCATCCGCGCCATTCCACGATCGTGCGACGGTTACCCGGCTGGTAATGATGATGTTCGTCCGCCATGCGAAACAGATGACGCTTGTCATAAAAATGAACTGTCCCTCGCGGCTCAACCAGGAAAAAGCGGTTTACCGCCCTCTGCTCACTGGAGATGACAGCACTCCCGGCCACCAGCGCATCGGTCTGTTGCGCTTTATCGCGCAGCCAGGCGATAAGCGTTTCTTCCGCGAGCGACTGCCCGGCGGCTTCCATCGCAAAGCCGGTGGTGAACATCTCCGGTAAAACAATCAGGTCGCGTCCGGTCACGGTTTCCAGTTGACGGTCAAAGTGGCGCAAATTGGCCGGACCATCCATCCAGACCAGCGGTTGTTGCAGCAGCGTAATTTTCAAACCAGGCACGGTAGGGCTCTCCTTGTTGAACAGCACTCTGACACTGTAGCACGTGCTTTCAGGAAACGTGGGCGATAAAAAGCCCCGCCGAAGCGAGGCTAAAAGGTCATGTGTAAGCGTTATGCGGCTTCGACTTTACGCACTTTCTCTGGCAGCTTTACCGGCTTCGTCGCCAGCTCCTCTGGGGCAAAATCATCCACGTTGATGCTGCGCAGACGGCTTTCTTCCGCCTTAACCAGAATGGCCGCTTCCTCTTTGTCGATTAAGCCTTTTGCCAGGGCGTTTTGCGCCAGCTCGTCCAGACGGGTGAACGGCAGGTTTTTGCCAATTTCTTTGCAAATACGCTGGTGGATAGGGTCGGCGGCCATCACGTCCAGCAGCGCCTCTTCCAGTAATCCCACTGGGTTATGCTCGCTCGGCGTCAGGTATTGACCACGACCAATGCGGTCACGGGTGGCGCTCGGAACCTGCAAAATCTTCGCGACTTTGTGATCCAGCTTGTCCGACGGGGCCAGATAGTGACGACCGGTTGGGAAGATCACGACCTTCAGCAGCCCGGCAACCAGACGGTTCGGGAAGTTTTGCAGCAGATCGTCGATCGCCTGCTCCGCCTTATAGAGTGCATCCTGAACGCCCCAGTGAACCAGAGGTAGATCGGCTTCATGGCGGCCTTCATCGTCATAACGCTTCAGTACCGCAGAGGCCAGATACAGCTGACTCAACACATCGCCCAGACGGGCGGAGATGCGCTCACGGCGTTTCAGACTGCCGCCCAATACCGCCATCGAAACGTCGGAGAGCAGCGCGAGGTTAGCGCTCAGACGGTTAAGGTGCTGATAATACCGTTTTGTCGCATCGCGGGTGGGTGTTTGGCTGGTTAAGCCGCGCGTCAGACCCAGCCAGAAGCTGCGTATCTTGTTACTACCGACGTGACCGATATGTTTGAACAGCAGTTTGTCGAACGCATTCACATCGTTGTTCTGCGCCGCCGCCATTTCTTCCAGCACATACGGATGGCAACGAATCGCCCCCTGGCCGAAGATCATCATGCTACGGGTCAGGATGTTGGCGCCTTCCACGGTGATAGCAATCGGTGCGCCCTGGTAGGCCCGCGCGAGGAAGTTACCTTCGCCGAGCATAATGCCCTTGCCGCCGGTAATATCCATTGCGTCGATAATCGACTGCTGGCCACGATGGGTACAATGATACTTCACGATAGCCGACAACACTGCTGGCTTCTCACCCAGCATAATGCCGTAGGTGATGAGGGACGCGGCAGCATCCATCACGTAGGCGTTACCGGCAATGCGTGCCAGCGGTTCTTCGATCCCTTCCATCTTACCGATGGAGATTTTGAATTGACGACGAATATGGGCGTAGGCCCCGGTCGCCATCGCGACAGATTTCACCCCGCCGGTAGAGTTTGACGGCAGCGTAATGCCGCGACCTACCGACAAACATTCCACCAGCATACGCCAGCCCTGACCGGCCATTTTCGGGCCGCCGATGATGTAATCGATCGGCACAAACACGTCTTTACCGAGCGTCGGACCGTTCTGGAACGGGACGTTCAGCGGGAAGTGACGACGACCAATTTCCACACCCGGCGTTGAGGTCGGGATCAACGCACAGGTGATCCCCAATTCTTCATCGCCGCCTAACAGTTTATCCGGGTCGGAAAGTTTAAACGCCAGCCCCAGAACGGTAGCGATAGGCGCAAGGGTGATATAACGCTTGTTCCAGGTCAGGCGCATCCCCAGCACCTGCTGTCCTTGCCACTCACCCATGCAGACGATGCCGGTATCCGGAATGGCGCCCGCATCGGAACCCGCTTCCGGGCTGGTCAGTGCAAAGCAAGGGATTTCCTGACCACGCGCCAGGCGGGGCAGGTAATGGTCTTTTTGCTCTTGCGTACCGTAATGCTGCAACAGTTCGCCAGGACCTAAAGAGTTTGGCACGCCCACGGTGATCGCCAGGATCCCGGAGACGCCGGACAATTTTTGCAGTACGCGAGACTGTGCGTAAGCCGAGAATTCCAGCCCGCCGTACTCTTTCTTAATGATCATCGCGAAGAAGCGATGCTCTTTCAGGAATGCCCACAGCTCCGGCGGCAGATCGGCCAGCTCATGGGTTATCTGGAAGTCATTCGCCATGCGACACGCTTCTTCTACCGGGCCGTCGATGAACGCCTGCTCTTCGGCGGTCAGACGCGGTTGCGGGTAGTTGTGCAGTTTTTTCCAGTCCGGTTTGCCCTGGAACAGATCGCCTTCCCACCAGGTGGTACCGGCATCAATCGCTTCTTTCTCCGTACGCGACATTGGCGGCATGACCTTACGGAAGCCGCGGAACACCGGCGCGGAGATCATCGACTTACGCATTGGCGTAAAGTTGAACGGCACGAGGATAATGGCCAGCGGAATCAGCAGCCAGACGGACCACAGTCCGGCAACACCAAGCGCCGCCGTCCAGACGAGCAAAATCAGGCTGCTGATAAATAAGCTCACGCGGTGATAGAACAGCGCGCCGAGCAGAACGATCGTAGCGAGAATACTCAAAATCATCATAACGAAAAGCTCCCTTGCTTGTAGGAGGTCTGACCACTTGTGATGTTATGGTTGTAGTGGATGTAAAATCTTTTATCAATGTGTTTACAAAATAATTACAACAAAGCTCACATTGTTGCTGTTTTCCGCGGCACGAAAAATCAAAAGCCGTCGCCATTGATGTGGCTTATGCTTCTCGCTGCCAGAGCTATCCGGTACACTGCATCCTGTCATTTACATTCATGCTGAAGGATATCCTCATGTACCAGGATCTTATTCGTAACGAACTGAACGAAGCGGCGGAAACGCTGGCTAATTTTTTAAAAGATGACGCCAATATTCACGCCATTCAGCGCGCGGCGGTCCTGCTGGCAGACAGTTTTAAAGCAGGTGGTAAGGTACTGTCCTGCGGTAACGGCGGCTCTCATTGTGATGCTATGCACTTTGCAGAAGAGTTGACGGGGCGCTATCGCGAAAACCGTCCGGGCTATCCGGCCATTGCGATTTCCGACGTCAGCCATCTCTCCTGCGTCAGCAATGATTTCGGTTACGACTACGTCTTTTCCCGTTATGTGGAAGCGGTAGGGCGCGAAGGCGATGTGCTGTTAGGCATCTCGACGTCCGGCAATTCGGGGAACGTGATCAAAGCCATCGCTGCGGCGCGCGAGAAGGGGATGAAAGTGATCACCCTGACCGGTAAAGACGGCGGCAAAATGGCCGGTACCGCCGATATCGAAATCCGCGTTCCGCATTTCGGCTATGCTGACCGTATTCAGGAAATTCATATTAAAGTGATTCATATCCTGATTCAGCTGATCGAAAAAGAGATGGTTAAATAACTATACCCGTCATACTTCAAGCTGCAGGTGCGTTGGCTGTACTCAGAAACCCCAGTCACATAGTTATCTATGCTCCTGGGGATTTCTTCCCTTGCCGCCTTCCTGCAACTCGAATTATTTAGGGTATAGCATATTATTTTATCTGCCATTTTGAGTCCTGATTGGCTGTAACAATTACGCCTTCCGCTTCATTGTGGCGTTTCGTGGAGGTGATGTATGTGCGAACTGCTCGGGATGAGCGCCAATGTGCCTACCGATATCTGCTTTAGTTTCACCGGGCTGGTTCAGCGGGGGGGTGGAACCGGGCCGCACAAAGACGGCTGGGGCATCACCTTCTATGAAGGCAAAGGCTGTCGGACGTTCAAAGATCCGCAACCCAGCTTTAATTCTCCCATCGCCAGGCTGGTACAGGACTACCCGATCAAATCCTGCTCCGTGGTTGCCCATATTCGCCAGGCGAACCGGGGTGAAGTGGCGCTGGAGAACACGCATCCCTTCACGCGTGAGCTGTGGGGCCGTAACTGGACCTATGCGCACAACGGGCAACTCTCAGGCTATAAATCGCTGGAAACCGGCAATTTTCGCCCCGTCGGTGAAACCGACAGCGAAAAGGCCTTCTGCTGGCTGCTGCACAAACTGACTCAGCGCTACCCGCGCATGCCGGGCAATATGACGGCGGTATTCAGGTATATCGCGACGCTGGCGGGGGTACTGCGTGAGAAAGGGGTCTTTAACATGTTGTTGTCAGATGGCCGCTATGTGATGGCATTCTGCTCAACCAATCTTTTCTGGATCACCCGCCGCGCGCCGTTTGGTGTGGCAACGCTACTGGATCAGGATGTGGAAATTGACTTCAGCTCAGAGACCACACCTAACGATGTGGTCACCGTGATTGCGACGCAACCGCTGACAGGAAACGAAACCTGGCAAAAAATTATGCCAGGCGAGTGGGCGTTATTTTGTCTCGGGGAGCGCGTAGTTTGACGCCAGTTGCGGCTGAACCACTTCGTGACTCAACGGCTTGCTGACGACATAGCGGCCATCGACAACAGAAACGGTCGGTGGCTTGCGAGTTTGCTCAAAGTAATCGTATCCCGGCTTTAACTGCGACCAGAACTCTTTGTAATAGGAATACTTGTGGCGCTGCATGTTGGCATCGGTCATGCGGAAAGGATAAATACTGACCTGAACACTCGACTGACCAAAGACCAGCGCGCCAGTGACAAACTGGAAAATCTCATCAATGCCGCTGTCGGTCATGGCATAGCAGCCAACGGAGACACAGGCACCGTGAATCATCAGGTATTTGCCTTCATAACCGTGAGCACGGTCATAGGCGTTCGGGAAGCCAATGTTAATGGCTTTATAAAAGCGGCTATCGGGTTTGAGCTGGCTACGCTGGACGTTATAAAAACCTTCCGGACTTTTAAAATCCCCCTGGCGCTGTTTTGGACCTAAGCCGCCGGAGTAATTACAAATCTTGTAGCTATCGAGAAGTTGATACTGTTCGCCCATCTTGACGTAGAGATCGAGCGCGCGCTCTTCCTTGAAGATCTGTATATAGACCGGCGATCCCATCAATTGCTGCTTATACTCTTTGCTGATCGGCGTCGTGGAGCTATTGCTACTCAGCAAGCCGGCGAATGACACGCACGGGATCAAAAGCATCGCAATAAATAATGCGATTTTACGCATACTGCTTGTTCCTTGATAAAACGATTGCACACGCCAGAACGGCAAATAATAAGATCCCCAAATCGGACTAATCTGGATTTGGAGCGCTCACATTAACACCACGACATTTTTTCGCAAGCCCCTCGTGGTGCGTTTACAATTTATACTAAAACGATCTCAGATATTTCTTTTGTTGCAACTCGCCGCGTTTTACTTTAGTGCGTTCTCATCGACTTCCCATTGCAGAAAAACACTGTATACTTAAACAGTGTTGTGGAGGTGAGTGATGCGTAAAATCATACATATTGATATGGACTGTTTTTTCGCAGCGGTTGAGATGCGTGACAACCCGGCGCTGCGCGATATTCCTATTGCGATTGGCGGCAGCCGCGAGCGCAGAGGCGTCATCAGTACCGCCAACTATCCCGCCCGTAAATTTGGCGTGCGCAGCGCGATGCCGACTGGAATGGCGTTGAAGTTGTGCCCACACCTCACGCTGTTACCCGGCCGCTACGAAGCCTATAAAGAAGCCTCCCGCCAGATTCAGGACATCTTTTCACGCTACACCTCGTTAATTGAACCGCTGTCTCTGGATGAAGCATACCTGGATGTCACAAACAGCACGCACTGTCATGGTTCAGCAACGCTCATCGCCCAGGAGATCCGCCAGACTATCTTCAACGAACTGCAACTTACCGCCTCGGCGGGCGTGGCACCGGTGAAGTTTCTGGCCAAGATCGCCTCCGATCTGAATAAACCCAACGGGCAATATGTCATTACGCCGGATGATGTCCCGGCGTTCCTCAGCACGTTGCCGCTGGGTAAAATTCCCGGCGTCGGTAAAGTGTCTGCGGCAAAGCTGGAAAGTATGGGGCTACGCACCTGCGGTGATGTGCAACAGTTCGACCTGGCGACATTACTCAAGCGCTTCGGTAAGTTTGGGCGGGTACTGTGGGAGCGCAGTCAGGGAATCGACGAACGGGACGTCAATAATGAACGCTTACGCAAATCGGTCGGCGTTGAACGCACAATGGCGGAAGACATTCATGAATGGTCTGACTGTGAAGCGATTATTGAACGGTTATATCCGGAACTTGAACGAAGACTGGCGAAAGTGAAACCCG
Organism: Citrobacter telavivensis; assembly: GCA_009363175.1. NCBI lineage: Bacteria > Pseudomonadati > Pseudomonadota > Gammaproteobacteria > Enterobacterales > Enterobacteriaceae > Citrobacter > Citrobacter telavivensis. The sequence goes on along the minus strand of CP045205.1, from coordinate 4,637,064 downwards.
ATCTGCTCATCGCCCGTCAGGGGGTGAAGCTAAAGTTTAATGACTTTCAGCAAACCACCCAGGAACACGTCTGGCCGCGACTGAATAAAGAAGATCTGATTTCTACCGCGCGTAAAACCTGGGAAGAACGCCGGGGAGGGCGGGGCGTTCGTCTGGTGGGACTTCATGTTACTCTGCTGGACCCGCAACTGGAACGACAGTTATTACTGGGGTTATAACCGCGATGATCATCAGAGAATATAAAGAGCGTGATTTTTTGGCATTATGTGAAATATTCCTGCGGGCCGTTAAGGAAACAGCGCGTCGTGATTATTCCGCGCAGCAAGTGGCTGCCTGGGCGCAAATCGATGAAGCGACCTGGCGGCAGAAGCTTGCCACTTCTGAGGTACAGGTTGCTGTCGTTGATGAGCAACCCGTTGGGTTTATTAGCGTGGCTGGAAACGACATTGATTTATTATTTGTCGCACCAGAATTCAATGGTCAGGGTATTGCCGGTCGCTTACTGAAACCGTGGATTGCGCGGGGTGATGGGTTAACCGTTGAGGCCAGCATTACCGCCAAACCCTTTTTTGAGCGTCAGGGCTTCCAGGTGGTTGCGCAGCAAAAAGTGGAATGTCGGGGGGAATGGTTTATTAATTATCGGATGCAATATAATAACGTCCCGTAAATTCATCTTGCAAGATTCTGGGGCACCGATTAGTATACGCGCACTTTTTATTCATATTTACTGCAAAGGGGGTTAATCATGATGACAAATTCTAAAAACTCAATTTGCAGACCTTTCCAGGAATAACCTCTCTTTTTTGCCCTGGTAACGTCTGCCATTTCCGTATTTATTTTTTTCAGGAATGGTATATGGGCAATAATGTTCATGAACTCTCTGATGCGATCGCGTATATCGCTTCAGACGAACTTTGGATCGAAGGTTCAGCGATCCAACAATTACACACAACGGCAAATTTACCCGGTATGCATCGCGTAGTGGGTATGCCAGATTTACACCCTGGGCGTGGTTATCCTATTGGCGCAGCCTTCTTTTCTCTTGGCCGTTTTTATCCTGCACTCGTGGGTAATGACATCGGTTGCGGCATGGCGCTGTGGCAAACGGATATCCTGAGCCGCAGATATAACGCAGATAAATTTGAAAAGCGCCTGGCGGCGCTGGATGATGCGGCGACAGAGGCATGGCTGGATGAACATCTGCCAGACAGTCTGGCCACGCATCCCTGGCGCAGTGCGCTGGGTTCCATTGGCGGCGGCAATCACTTTGCGGAATTGCAGCAAGTGGATCAGGTCTTCGATAACGCGCGCTTTACGCTGGCAGGTCTTGATACTCAACATCTTTTGCTGCTGACGCACAGCGGTTCACGAGGTCTGGGGCAGTCCATCCTGCAACGGCATATTGCCTCATTCTCTCATGATGGTCTGACAGAAGGGGGCGGCGATGCGACAGATTATCTGGCGGCACATGATGACGCACTGACGTTTGCCTGCGTAAACCGTCAGTTGATTGCCCGTCGTATTCTGCAACAGGTCAAAGCGAGTGGAGACGCCGTGCTGGATATTGCGCATAACTTTGTGGAAGCCTGCAATATTGGCGGACATCACGGATGGCTGCACCGTAAGGGCGCAACACCGGATAACCGTGGATTAGCGATCGTTCCTGGTTCCCGGGGGGATTACAGTTGGCTGGTTCAGCCAGTGCCGGGTGAATCGTCATTGTGCTCACTGGCGCATGGCGCAGGACGTAAATGGATGCGCACGGAGTGCAAAGGGCGACTGTCCGGGAAATTCAGTCCGGCGCAACTCTCCCGCACTGATCTGGGAAGTCGGGTGATTTGCCGTGATAAGCAACTGATTTACGAAGAAGCGCCGCAGGCCTACAAATCCGTCGACAGCGTGATCCATTGTCTGGTTCAGGCAGGGTTGGTGGAGCCGGTCGCACGACTACGCCCGGTTCTGACGCTGAAAACCCGTGGAGGAAAAAACGCATGATATTGTTGCAACTCTCCTCCGCACAGGGACCAGAAGAGTGCTGTCTGGCGGTTAAAAAAGCGCTGGATCGACTGGTAAAAGAAGCGGCCCAGCAGGATGTTGCGCTCACGCTGCTGGAAACGGAGCCAGGCAAGCATTCTGATACGCTGCGCTCTGCACTGGTGTCGCTGGATGGTCGTCACGCGCAAGCATTAAGCGACACCTGGTGCGGCACGCTACAGTGGATTTGTGCCAGTCCCTACCGTCCGAATCATGGACGTAAAAACTGGTATATCGGCGTAGGTCGCTTTTATGCTCATGAAGAGGCGCAATCTGATGAGATTCATTTTGAGACGCTGCGGTCTTCGGGGCCTGGGGGACAACATGTCAACAAGACGGATTCCGCCGTTCGCGCCACGCATCTGGCGAGTGGAATCAGTGTCAAGGTACAGTCGGAGCGCAGTCAGCATGCCAATAAGCGACTGGCGCGACTGTGGATTGCCTGGCGTCTTGAGCAACAACGACAGAATGACAGCGCGGCGCTGAAATCCCAACGAAGAATGTTTCACCATCAGATAGCGCGCGGGGATCCGCAAAGAACGTTTAAAGGATTGGCGTTTACAGCGCTGTAATCGGTAAGAAAATTGCCGGATAGCAACGTGCTATCCGGCAGATTGGAACTGAGGCTTACTTCGTTGGAATCGCTTTCAGCAGTTCGGTCAGAAGCCGCCAGTAATGACTGACACTTTCGATATGCACCTGCTCATCCGGTGAGTGCGGACCGGTGATGGTTGGCCCGATAGAGACCATATCCATATCCGGGTACGGTTTTTTAAACAGACCGCACTCCAGACCCGCGTGGATAATCTGGATGTTCGGCGTCTTGTTGAACAGACGCTGATAGGTTTCGCGTACCAGATGCATCACCGGCGAGTTCGCATCCGGCTGCCAGCCAGGGTAGCTCCCTTTGGCTTCGGTTTTCGCGCCCGCCAGTTTGCCCAGTGAGTCCAGCATGCTAACGACATAGTCTTTACCGGTGTCGATCAGCGAACGGATCAGGCAATGGATTTCGACGTTGTCATCGGTCATGGTGACGACACCCACGTTCAGTGAGGTTTCAACCACGCCTTTTGCGACGTCGGAATTGCGGATCACACCGTTTGGCGTCGCGTTCAACAGACGGATGAAGCCGTCACGAGACTGCGCCGTCAGTGCCGCTTTATCGTTCGCCGTGCTTTCCAGCAGAACCACGAGATTTTTCTCTTTTTCGGCCAGTTCGTTTTTCAGGATGTCCTGATAAGCGTTGACCTGCGCTTTCAGCGCATCAACGTTGTCCGCCGCGACGGCGACGGTCGCAAAGGCTTCACGCGGAATCGCGTTACGTAGCGTACCGCCGTTGAAATCAACCAGACGCAGATCCAGCTCTTCAGCATGACCGGCCAGGAAACGAACCAACAGTTTGTTTGCGTTGCCGAGACCAACGTGGATTTCGCCACCGGAGTGGCCGCCTTTCAGCCCTTTCAGGGTCAGCTTAAAGGTCTGGAAACCTGCCGGAACAGCTTCGCGGGTTAGCGGCAGGTTAGAGGTGAAGTCGATCCCCCCCGCGCAACCCATGTAGATTTCACCTTCTTCTTCAGAGTCGGTGTTGATCAGGATATCCGCCTGCAGCCAGTTAGCCTGCAGACCAAATGCACCGTCCATACCCGCTTCTTCCGTCATGGTCAGCAGCACTTCCAGCGGGCCGTGAACGACGCTGTCGTCAGCCAGAACGGCCAGTGCGGAAGCCATCCCGATGCCGTTATCGGCACCCAGCGTGGTGCCACGCGCTTTCACCCATTCGCCATCAATATAAGGTTGAATCGGATCTTTAGTGAAATCGTGTACGGTGTCGTTGTTTTTCTGCGGCACCATATCCAGGTGCGCTTGCAGGACCACCGGTTTACGGTTTTCCATTCCCGCGCTGGCCGGTTTGCGAATCAGGATATTGCCCACCTGGTCGCGCTCAACGTGGAAACCTTTCTCGTTTGCCCAGCCGATGATGTGTTCAGCGAGTTGCTCTTCATGATAGGACGGGTGAGGAATAGAACAGATTTTTGCAAAAATATCCCACAGCGGTTGCGGGGAGAGTTGAGATAATTCAGACACGATCATTCTCCTTGTATACCCGTCATATTTCAGGTTGCATGTGTGTTGGCTTGCCTGCAACGCGAATTATTTAAGGTATAGATGCTCTGCAAACAAGCTTGCAGGTCACAGGGTTAGCAGGTTAATTATTACCACAAGTCAGGCTTGCGAGATGCGCTTGAGAATACCACTTTCTGCGCCCGCTGCGAGTATAAAGCACGTAAAAAGAGGGCCCGATTCCGCGAAACACTGGTTTTTGGTGGCTCAGATCTCTATAATCTCGCGCAACCCATTTCCCCCTTGAACACTTTTTAAGCCGTAGATAAACAGGCTGGGACACTTCACATGAGCGAAAAATACGTCGTCACCTGGGACATGCTGCAGATTCATGCACGCAAACTGGCAAACCGCCTGATGCCTTCAGAACAGTGGAAAGGCATTATTGCCGTTAGCCGTGGCGGTCTGGTGCCGGGCGCATTGCTGGCACGTGAACTGGGCATTCGTCATGTCGATACCGTATGCATTTCCAGCTACGATCACGACAACCAGCGTGAGCTGAAAATTCTCAAGCGCGCAGAAGGCGACGGTGAAGGTTTTATCGTCATCGACGATCTGGTGGATACCGGCGGTACCGCCGTGGCTATCCGTGAAATGTATCCAAAAGCGCACTTTGTCACCATCTTCGCGAAACCGGCGGGTCGTCCGTTAGTCGATGATTATGTGATTGATATCCCGCAGGATACCTGGATTGAGCAGCCGTGGGATATGGGCGTGACCTTTATTCCGCCGATTTCTGGCCGCTAATCTCTGACTTTTTCAACGCCTGGCACTGCCGGGCGTTGTTCTATTTAGCCGGTGTCGGGTTACAATGTGCCTCAGTCAGTACTTCAGGAGGCTGTACGCATGTCACAGGCTAATCTTAGCGAAATCCTGTTCAAACCCCGTTTTAAACATCCCGAAACGTCGACCCTTGTCCGCCGTTTTAATGCCGGGACGCAGCCGCCTGTGCAATCGGCGCTGGATGGCAAGAACGTTCCCCACTGGTATCGCATGATTAACCGCCTGATGTGGATCTGGCGCGGGGTGGATCCGCGAGAAATTCTTGATGTCCAGGCGCGCATCGTGATGAGCGACGCCGAGCGCACCGATGCCGAGCTTTACGATACGGTGATCGGTTATCGTGGCGGTAACTGGATTTATGAATGGGCAAAACAGGCAATGGACTGGCAGCAAAAAGCCTGCCAGGAAACGGATCCTGAACGCAGCGGTCGCCACTGGCTGCATGCCTCGACGTTGTACAACATCGCCGCCTATCCACACCTGAAAGGGGACGATCTGGCGGAACAGGCACAGGCATTATCTAACCGAGCCTATGAGGAAGCCGCGCAGCGACTACCTGGTTCACTGCGTGAGATGGAGTTTACGGTGCCCGGTGGTTCCCCCATCACCGGGTTCTTGCATATGCCAAAAGGCGACGGCCCATTCCCGACGGTACTTATGTGCGGCGGTCTGGATTCGATGCAAACCGATTACTACACCCTGTATGAGCGCTATTTCGCGCCGCGTGGCATTGCCATGCTCACGCTGGACATGCCTTCCGTCGGTTTCTCTTCAAAGTGGAAGCTCTCACAGGACTCCAGCCTGCTGCATCAGCATGTGCTGAAAGCGCTGCCGAATGTGCCGTGGGTGGATCATACCCGAGTGGCGGCGTTCGGATTCCGTTTTGGTGCCAATGTGGCGGTACGGCTGGCTTATCTTGAATCACCGCGTCTGAAGGCGGTGGCCTGTCTTGGTCCGGTTGTCCATGCGTTGCTAAGCGATCCATTGCGTCAGGGGGCGGTACCGGAAATGTATCTTGACGTTCTGGCGAGCCGACTGGGAATGCACGATGCGTCCGATGAAGCGCTGCGCGTGGAGCTCAATCGCTATTCGCTGAAGGTGCAGGGACTGCTCGGCAGACGTTGCCCAACGCCAATGCTGTCGGGCTTCTGGAAGAACGATCCCTTCAGTCCGGAAGAGGAGTCGCGCTTAATCACGTCTTCATCTTCTGACGGTAAGCTGCTGGAGATTCCATTCAATCCGGTGTATCGCAATTTTGACAACGCGTTACAGGAAATCACCCGCTGGATTGAAAAGAGATTGTGTTAATAATTTGCTAAATTCTACTGTTTTGGTAAAACAGTTGCTTCACAACAGGAGATCGCAATGACGTTACCGAGTGGACACCCGAAGAGCAGATTGATCAAGAAATTCACCGCGCTTGGCCCCTATATCCGGGAAGGAAAGTGCGAAGATAATCGATTCTTTTTCGATTGTCTGGCCGTTTGCGTCAACGTGAAACCCGCGCCTGAACTGCGCGAATTCTGGGGCTGGTGGATGGAACTGGAAGCGCAGGAAAAGCGTTTCACCTATAGCTATAAATTTGGTCTGTTCGACAAAGCGGGGAACTGGACGACGGCTCCGATCAAAGATAAAGAAGTGGTAGAGCGGCTGGAATATACCCTGCGCGAGTTTCACGAGAAGTTGCGTGGGCTGCTGAACACGCTGCATTTGTCGCTGGAGCCGGCTGACAATTTCCGTGATGAGCCGGTGAAGTTAACGGCGTAATCCAAAAAAGAGGCCGGATGATTCATCCGGCCTCTCTGTTTTCTCCGTCCTCAGACCGGATACGACGCCAGAGCATCGTCATCCGATACCTTCACGGAATCAGAACTGATACGTCATACCCAGCGCCACGATGTCATCGCTGTTGACGCCCAGTTTGTTGTTGTCATCAATCTGGTTGATTTTATAATCAACAAACGCCGACATATTTTTGTTGAAATAATAGGTCGCGCCGACGTCGATATATTTCACGATATCTTCATCACCGACACCTTCAATATCTTTGCCTTTCGATTGAACATAACCGATGGACGGACGCAGGCCAAAATCAAACTGATACTGGGCAACTGCTTCGAAGTTTTGCGCTTTGTTGGCAAAACCACCGGAAATAGGCGCCATGTTGCGGGTTTCAGAATAGATGGTTGCCAGATAGATGTCGTTGCCATCGTATTTCAGACCGGTCGCCCAACCTTCAGCATTCTGGCCATGGCCGCGTGTTTGCAGGTTTTGCTCATTAGTACGGTCAGAGTTGGCGTAGGCGCCAATGACAGCGAAATCACTGCCGCCGAAGTCATAGCTCAATGAGGTCCCGAACCCGTCACCGTTCTGTTTCTTCACGTCACGGTTTTCGTTTTTACCCTGATATTGCAGGGTCATGTTCAGACCGTCGATCATGCCGAAGAAGTCGGTGTTACGGTATGTCGCCAGGCCGCTGGCGCGTTTGGTCATAAAGTTATCGGTCTGCGCCAGGCCGTCACCACCAAATTCCGGGAACATATCGGTCCAGGCGGCAACGTCATACAGCGCGCCCAGGTTACGACCATAATCAAAAGAACCGATATCTTTCAGTTTAACCCCGGCAAACGCCAGACGCGTTTTCTGACCGGTTTCGCTCTCGGTTTTGTTGCCCGCAAATTCCGCTTCCCAGCGACCGTAGCCGGTCAGTTGATCGTTAATCTGCGTTTCGCCTTTAAAACCAAAGCGGACATAAGTCTGGTCGCCGTCTTTGTCATCATTATCGCTGAAATAGTGCATCGCTTTGACTTTGCCATACACATCCAGTTTATTACCGTCTTTGTTAAACACTTCCGCTGCCTGCACGGATGCCGATGCCACAATACCCATCACCACTAATGCCAGAGTGCTCTTTTTCATTTTCAGTCCTGATTTAAAGTACGCGCTAATATTTACTGGGTGTGATCCCCGTTGAAAGACAGGAGGGTTTTTATCGCTCTGGGGTGAAGTTTTTATGACAAAGTAAGAATAATTTTAAAAAAGGATGTTTTTCTGTTTCGGTAATACAAACGTCAAAAACTACCGCTACGCTTGCTGATCCAGCACAACAAAATTCTATGCTTTGTGCGCTGCTTGTTGGCAACCGGGGCCAGTCCTGCTAAAACGTTCGTTTACTATCATTTTCCCTATTTTGAACGGCAGAGAATCATGAGTGACAGCCAGACGCTGGTGGTAAAACTCGGCACCAGTGTACTAACGGGCGGATCGCGCCGCCTTAACCGTGCCCACATCGTAGAACTTGTTCGTCAGTGTGCGCAGCTGCATGCCGCAGGACATCGTATTGTTATCGTCACGTCGGGCGCTATCGCTGCCGGGCGTGAACACCTGGGATACCCGGAACTGCCTGCGACCATTGCCACCAAGCAACTGCTGGCTGCGGTTGGGCAGAGCCGACTGATTCAACTGTGGGAACAGCTGTTTTCGATTTACGGCATTCACGTCGGGCAGATGCTGCTGACGCGGGCGGATATGGAAGACCGGGAACGCTTTTTGAATGCGCGCGACACCCTGCGTGCGCTGCTGGATAACAATATTGTTCCGGTAATCAATGAGAACGATGCGGTTGCCACGGCGGAAATTAAAGTGGGGGATAACGACAATCTCTCCGCGCTGGCGGCGATCCTCGCCGGCGCAGACAAACTGCTGCTGTTAACCGACCAACAGGGGCTGTTCACCGCCGATCCGCGTACCGATCCACAAGCTGAGCTGATTAAAGATGTCTACGGGATTGATGATGCGCTGCGCGCTATTGCCGGCGACAGCGTGTCGGGGCTGGGAACGGGCGGTATGGGTACCAAGCTGCAAGCCGCTGACGTCGCCTGTCGCGCCGGTATCGACACCATCATTGCCGCTGGCAGCAAGCCGGGCGTGATTGGTGACGTGATGGAAGGCATCTCTGTCGGGACCCGCTTCCACGCGCAGGCTTCTCCGCTGGAGAACCGCAAGCGCTGGATCTTCGGCGCGCCGCCTGCCGGTGAAATCACCGTGGACGAAGGGGCGACGGCGGCTATTCTGGAACGCGGCAGCTCCCTGTTGCCAAAAGGCATTAAAAGCGTGACAGGCAACTTCTCACGTGGTGAAGTGATCCGTATCTGTAACCAGGAAGGGCGCGACATCGCCCACGGCGTGAGCCGCTACAACAGCGACGCGCTGCGCCGAATTGCCGGACACCACTCCCAACAGATCGACGCGATTCTGGGTTATGAATATGGCCCTGTCGCCGTCCATCGCGATGACATGATTACCCGTTAAGGAGCAGATAAATGCTGGAAAAAATGGGCATTGCTGCCAAAGCGGCGTCGTACAAACTGGCGCTGCTCTCCAGCCGCGAAAAAAATCGCGTACTGGAAAAAATAGCTGATGAGCTTGAAGCACAAACGGAAACTATCCTGAACGCGAATGCGCAGGACGTAACCGAAGCGCGCGCGAACGGTCTGAGTGAGGCGATGCTCGATCGCCTGGCGCTAACGCCTGCGCGGCTGAAAGCAATTGCTGATGATGTCCGTCAGGTCTGTAATCTGGCGGATCCGGTCGGTCAGGTGATTGACGGGGGACTGCTGGACAGCGGGCTGCGTCTGGAGCGTCGCCGCGTGCCACTGGGCGTGATTGGCGTCATTTATGAAGCGAGACCGAATGTCACTGTTGATGTCGCCTCCCTGTGCCTGAAAACGGGTAATGCGGCAATTCTGCGCGGTGGTAAAGAGACATACCGCACCAATGCGGCCACCGTACGCGTGATCCAGCAGGCGTTAATCTCCTGCGGTTTACCGGAAGCGGCGGTTCAGGCAATTGAAAGCCCCGACCGTGCGCTGGTGAATGAGATGCTGCGCATGGATAAATACATCGACATGCTGATTCCTCGTGGTGGCGCGGGTCTGCATAAGTTGTGCCGCGAGCAGTCGACCATTCCGGTGATTACCGGCGGGATTGGCGTTTGCCACATCGTTGTCGACGATAGCGCAGAGATTGCTCCGGCGTTGAAGATTATCGTCAATGCGAAAACGCAACGTCCGAGTACCTGTAACACGGTAGAGACGCTGTTGGTACATCAGGACATCGCTGCGCGTTTCCTGCCCGCGCTGAGTCAGCAGATGGCTGAGAGCGGCGTGACGCTACATGCGGATGAGCGCTCGTTTGCCACGTTGAGCGCGGGGCCAGCGAACGTGGTGGCGGTTAAAGCGGAAGAATTTGACGACGAGTTCCTGTCGCTGGATTTGAACGTCAAAATTGTCGCTGACCTGGATGACGCCATCGCGCATATTCGCGCGCACGGCACCCAGCACTCCGACGCCATCCTGACGCGCACCATGCACAACGCGAACCGTTTTGTGAATGAAGTGGATTCGTCTGCGGTGTACGTGAATGCCTCCACGCGCTTCACTGACGGTGGTCAGTTCGGTCTCGGGGCGGAAGTCGCCGTCAGCACGCAAAAATTACATGCCCGTGGTCCAATGGGGCTGGAAGCGCTAACCACCTACAAGTGGATCGGCTTTGGCGACGACACGATTCGTGCCTAATTAACGCCGGGTGATGCAAAATCAGCCACTTGATTCGCAAGGCTATTGACGCATCACTCGGTTAGTTTTAACCTTCTACCCCGTGTTCACACTCGTGGGCATGTCCTCATCAGGGCCGATATAGCTCAGTTGGTAGAGCAGCGCATTCGTAATGCGAAGGTCGTAGGTTCGACTCCTATTATCGGCACCATTTCAAACTCTTCCCAAGTCTACCGAAATCAACTAAAAGCCCGTATACTGCGGTTTCTGGCCCGTATCTTATCTCCTGTTATCAACTGGACTCAACCGAAATCAAGTCGCAGTTGGGGGCATAAGTGGGGGCATTCTGTGTTCGGTCTAGGGAGATGCCCCCAATGAAGCTTAATGCACGACAGGTAGATGCTGCTAAACCCAGAGAGAAAGCCTATAAGCTAGCAGATGGTGCAGGCTTGTATCTCGAAGTAGTTCCTTCTGGTTCTCGATACTGGCGGATGAAATATCGCTTCAATGGAAAAGAGAAGCGTATGGCTTTTGGTGTCTATCCGGCAGTGTCCCTTGCACAAGCGAGGGCACTACGTGATGAAGCCAAGAAAAAGCTGGCCGAAGGTATCGATCCATCGTTTGCCAAGAAAGAAGAAAAGTTGGTTCGCGATGTGCAGCTCAATAATACGTTTCAGGCTGTGGCACTTGAATGGCACGGAACGAAGGTGAGCCGGTGGTCAGAAGGCTATGCCTCCGACATTATCGAAGCCTTCAATAAAGATATTTTCCCTTATATTGGCCAACTGCCGGTGAATGACATCAAGCCTTTGGTCCTGCTGAATGTGCTACGTCGAATGGAAAGCCGTGGCGCAACAGAGAAGGCCAAGAAGGTTCGCCAGCGCTGCAGCGAAGTTTTTCGTTATGCCATCGTTACCGGCCGCGCGGAATACAATCCTGCGGCGGATCTAACCAGCGCGATGTCAGGACATGAATCGAAGCATTATCCCTTCCTTACCGTTGAGGAGCTACCAGACTTCTTTAAAGCTCTCTCTAGCTATACAGGCAGCCCGTTAGTTGTTCTTGCCGCACGTTTGCTAATCCTTACGGGAGTTCGTACCGGCGAGCTTCGGGGGGCTTTCTGGAGTGAGTTTGATCTTGAGAAAGCGGTGTGGGAAATACCTGCAGAGCGAATGAAGATGAAACGGCCTCACCTTGTCCCCCTCTCTACCCAAGCGCTGGAAATCATACAGCGGCTCAAAGTGATGTCTGGACAATATCATCTGGTATTCCCAGGGCGTAATGATCCCCGTAAGACGATGAGTGAAGCGAGCATTAATCAGGTATTCAAACGGATTGGATATACAGGAAAGGTTACGGGACATGGTTTTAGGCACACGATGAGTACGATTTTGCATGAGGAAGGGTTCAATACAGCATGGATTGAAACCCAGCTGGCTCACGTTGATAAGAATGCGATTCGCGGGACGTATAACCATGCGTTATATCTGGAAGGGCGGAGGGAGATGATGCAGTGGTATGCGGATTATATTGAAGCATCTTTAACTAAGGTTATATAAGCCTGTAAATAGGGAAAACGAGTTTTTAAAGTTTTCCCTAGAGGTGCCATCTTTCAACTGTATAAAAAAACAGTATTTAAAACAGTGCATTAGATCACTAAAAGTGATCTTACAAATTTATTTTTTTTGATTTTCGTGATACACATCGCCTTAAATGGTTTAATTTGCATCCACATCCATCACTGGATGACGATGGAAATTTTTAGCTGTTGTAGGAGAGCAGGGTGGCTAAAAATAAAGCGGCAAACGCCGGGGTTGATGCGTTAACTGGTTTTGAGTTTCAAAGAAACTGTGCATTGTATCTTTTGTTAGATAATTTCAATTCTTTTATCAATAAAGAGTTCTTTATTTGTATCGAACATCACGATGATTTTCTATTTTGTTATAAAACTGATTGCTTAAGTTATATAAACGAGATACATGCCTATCAAGCAAAGAAACTTAGCGGGAAAATATGGACTATCGATTCTAGGTTTTCTGAGATGGTATCTAAAATACTATTGGTGGGCGAAAACTTAAGAAATGATGCTTTTGAAAAAAGTGAAGATTATAAACACCAGCTAACATTTATATCAAATACAGAAATAGAATTAAAATATTCACCGTCAAAGGCGTTAAAAAAAGAAGGTATTACTGAGCAGATATTAAGGATTAATGAGCAAAACTCTATCTGTGCTTATGATGAATTACATAAAAACATTCAGAATAAAATTGAAGAGAAAGTTACAGATATTTGTAATGAAGAATCTTCTGTTTTCCATCGTAAAGAACTAAGTAACCTAAAAATTCAGTGGGTAGATTTTCCAAGAACAGCTGCAAAACAAAAAGAATCGCTTATTGGACTTATGTCTAGAAAGTTTTCTCATATAGCTGACTCGAAAGCAGCCATCGAGGTAATACTTGCTCTATTTAGAAATGTGGAAACTGTATATAATCAAGGACAGGAAATATGTCTACTCGATCCAACAAAAAGGGTTGAAGGCGAAGATGTTAAGAAAGTTATGAATATAATTGATTCACAGCAAAAGGCATTCGACTATTGGCGTGACGAAGCACAGCAATTCTCAATGAAATTCAGAATACCACTTAGCATACAGAAAAATCATGAAAACTATATACTTAACTCTTTTGAACTACTCAAGGATATGAGTAATTACGATTATCAAATCATTAAAGACTTTGTTAGAAATAATGATTACACAACTCAATATTTTTCTCTTCAAGACGCATTAACTGCATATGTTGATAATGTTAGAAAATCTCATTCTATAAACCTAGATAATATTGATACATTTTTTGCAGTTCTGTGTTCATACGTTGAGTGCTACGATTAAGGTAAACCATGAAGACAATTATAAAGTTTGATAGATTGTTTGTTGTCTCTGAAAGTCATAATTTATATTTCGACCAAAAGTTTTCAAATAAAATAAACATAATAAGTGGGTGTAATACCTCAGGTAAAAGTACTTTAATACAAAGTATTTTATTTACCTTTGGAATTAACGATGTTAAAGATGGCTTGAGCGAAATTATTCGATACAACCCTACGTTCAGATTGGATTTCAGCATCACTAAAGGAGGCGTAGATAAAAAATATATAATAGTAAGAGAGCTTGGTAGCATATATTTAAAAGAGGATGGGGGAAATGTTTTTAGTTTTCATGGAATTGACTCTGATGGTCGAGTTGAACATGTGAAGCTTAAGGAGATGTTATCTCAATTATTTGATTTTAACATGCTTTTAGAACAGAAGGGTGAGCTAAAAAAAGCATCGATAGAATGCATGTTCCTGCCTTATTATATTTCTCAATCTGTAGGGTGGGTTTATTTAAGAGAGTCATTCTCTAATCTTGGTTTTTATAAAGACTTTAAAGATACGTATCTTGATTATTATCTTGGCATAGAAAATTCTTTTGATAAAGAATATTTTTATAAATTAACAAAAGAGCGGACACAACTTCAGTCGAAGATCTCCTCATTGAGTAAATATAGCGCCGAGCCTCACTTTGTTGTTTCTAAATTACTGGATGAAGAGTTTGGTGATGAGGCTCAGAAGTATATAGATGGTTATATAAAATTAGTAGCATCATTAGACGAAGAACGTGATGTATATACTGGTTTGTGTAATAAGTTATCCTTAACTAAAAATCATGTCAAGATACTAAGAAGAACTAAAAGAAATATTAAAAACCAAAACTATAACAGTATTGATCGTTGTCCTGCATGTACGCAAATACTTCCTTATTCCTTAGAAGGGTTATATGGTTATTATCAAAACATCAATGATACTGATAAACTATCGGAGCAAATAAATAATAAAGTACAAAAAATACAGTCTGATATTAATAGTTCACTTGCGAAGATTAAAAAGTTAGAAATTGATATATCTTCAAAGTATTCATATTTTCTTGAGAAAAAATCACAAAATTTATCTGTTAACACATGGATCGATAATAAAGCAAATATACGTCTGTTAGGCAATATTCATGAAGAGATAGAAGAACATACAAAAAGGTCTGATGAAATTAAAGGATTAATTGATGGGATGGGAGAGGAGCAGTCTCTTTTTGTCGAGCGGTTTAACAAAGAAAAAGATTTCAAGGAAATATTTAAAAAATATCTTAATGATATGCAGTTGTTCAATGTAACAGAACCTAGATATACAGATCTTTATAAAATAAATTCATTTCCTTTTCAAGGGGTTGAACTTCATAAAACTGTAATGTCATATCATTTTGCATTAAATTCTTTAATAAGAAAAACAGACAATATACATCGACTTCCATTTATGCTTGACGCAATTCTTAAGGAAGATATCGATGACAGAAATTTTGATCTCATACTGTCGTTTGTGGGAAAAAATCTTCCGACTGATACTCAATCATTTATATCAATGTCTGAGTATGCTGAAGATAACCTCTTGAAAGATGGTAAAGAGATAAGTGCATTCCGAAGAGCCAAGGTTAAAGATATTAAAAATCGTTACTTCCCTGATGGTACGAATTTATTCTTTATTGGTGATGG
Source organism: Citrobacter telavivensis (assembly GCA_009363175.1). Taxonomy (NCBI): domain Bacteria; kingdom Pseudomonadati; phylum Pseudomonadota; class Gammaproteobacteria; order Enterobacterales; family Enterobacteriaceae; genus Citrobacter; species Citrobacter telavivensis. The sequence continues at coordinate 4,621,988 of CP045205.1, read as the reverse complement.
GAAGCATGAGAGAACATTTTTATCAAAACCTTTGGATTTAAACCTCGATATTTTTGTCGATACTTGTCGGCTTACTGAATGATTCCTTTAGTTAATAGCGAACGCACAAACTTGTGCGTTCGCTATTTATGCTATACATTTGATTTACCATATGTGATCTTGCAAGGAATCTTTCGCCGAGTATCATAGAGCCAGATAGGTAGGGGAACGACTATGATTTTTACAGCATTACAACTCTTCAAAAACCTCTCCGATGAAACCCGTTTGGGCATTGTGTTGCTGCTTAGAGAGATGGGAGAGTTGTGCGTGTGCGACCTTTGTACTGCGCTAGAACAGTCACAGCCCAAGATCTCCCGCCACCTGGCAATGCTCCGGGAAAGTGGTCTATTGCTGGATCGCAAGCAGGGCAAGTGGGTTCACTACCGCTTATCCCCGCATATTCCTTCCTGGGCTGCTCAGGTGATTGAGCAGGCCTGGTTAAGCCAACAGGACGACGTACAGGCCATCGCCCGTAAGCTGGCATCGGCAAACTGCTCTGGTAGCGGTAAGGCTGTTTGCATCTAAAAAATTTGCCTGAACATATATGTTTTTCCAAATGTGAGGTATTCAGAATGAAGACGTTAACGGTGTTTGACCCGGCAATGTGCTGCAGTACCGGCGTATGTGGCTCAGATGTCGATCAGGTTCTGGTTGATTTTTCTGCTGATGTGCAGTGGCTGAAAGGACGTGGTGTACAGGTTGAACGTTACAACCTGGCGCAGCAGCCCATGAGCTTTGTGCAGAATGAGAAAGCGAAAGCATTCCTCGAAGCATCTGGAGCAGAAGGTCTTCCGCTACTGCTGTTGGACGGTGAAACGGTGATGGCAGGGCGATACCCAAAACGTGCTGAGCTGGCTCGCTGGTTCGGTATTCCGCTGGAGAAGGTAGGGTTAACTCCCACCAACTGCTGTGGTGGTAATACTTCCTGTTGCTGAATATGTCAGGAGGACATATGAAATTCTTACAGAATATCCCGCCTTACCTGTTTTTTGCCGGTAAGGGAGGTGTAGGTAAAACTTCTATTTCCTGCGCGACGGCAATCCGCCTTGCTGAACAGGGTAAGCGGGTTTTGCTGGTCAGTACCGATCCGGCCTCCAATGTCGGTCAGGTATTCGATCAGGCTATCGGTAATACCATTCGCCCTGTGACGGCAGTTCCTGGGCTTTCTGCTCTGGAGATTGACCCGCAGGAAGCCGCCCAGCAATACCGCGCCAGAATCGTTGATCCTATCAAAGGTCTTCTGCCTGATGATGTTGTTAACAGTATCAGCGAGCAGCTTTCAGGAGCCTGTACCACTGAGATTGCGGCGTTTGATGAGTTCACCGGCTTATTGACAGACGCTTCCCTGCTGACCCGTTTCGATCACATCATTTTTGATACAGCGCCGACGGGCCACACGATTCGCCTTCTCCAGCTTCCCGGTGCCTGGAGTAGCTTCATTGAAAGTAATCCAGATGGTGCTTCCTGTCTTGGCCCAATGGCCGGGCTGGAAAAGCAGCGTGAGCAGTATGCTCATGCAGTAGAGGCGTTGTCCGATCCTGAACGTACCCGCCTGGTTCTGGTTGCACGACTGCAAAAATCTACGCTGCAGGAAGTCGCCCGCACCCATGAAGAACTGGCTGCAATTGGCCTGAAAAACCAGTACCTGGTTATTAATGGTGTGCTGCCTAAAACCGAAGCTGAACATGACGCCCTGGCCGCTGCGATATGGCAACGTGAGCAGGAGGTACTGGCAAATCTTCCTGCCGGGTTATCTGATTTGCCGACAGACAACTTATACCTTCAGCCGCTGAACATGGTTGGTGTGTCCGCATTGAAAGGCCTGCTCAACGAACACGCTGAGATAACATCGCTTCCTGAACAAAGCACACAGAACAAGCCAGAGAATATGTCGCTGTCTGTCCTGGTCGATGATATCGCTCGCAGTGAGCACGGCCTGATTATGTTGATGGGCAAAGGTGGCGTAGGTAAAACCACGATGGCAGCGGCTATCGCCGTCAGGCTGGCAGACATGGGATTTGACGTGCATCTCACGACCTCTGATCCTGCTGCGCACCTGAGTACAACGCTGAACGGCAGCCTCAAAAACCTTCAGGTCAGCCGAATCAACCCTCACGATGAAACCGAACGTTATCGCCAGCATGTCCTTGAGACGAAGGGAAGAGATCTAGACGAAGCAGGGAAACGGCTGCTCGAAGAGGATTTACGTTCTCCTTGCACGGAAGAGATTGCGGTGTTCCAGGCGTTCTCACGCGTAATCCGTGAAGCAGGCAAACGGTTTGTGGTCATGGATACGGCACCTACCGGGCATACGCTATTACTGCTTGATGCTACCGGGGCTTATCACCGTGAGATTGCCAGGAAGATGGGGGATAAAGGTCATTTTACCACTCCGATGATGCAGCTTCAGGACCCGGAACGCACCAAAGTCCTGCTGGTCACTCTGCCCGAAACCACACCGGTACTGGAAGCGGCAAACCTGCAGGCTGACCTTGAAAGAGCGGGGATTCATCCGTGGGGCTGGATTATCAATAACAGCCTTTCCACTGCGGATACGCGTTCTCCGTTGCTTTGCCAGCGCGCTCGGCAGGAACTGCCTCAGATTGAGGCTGTTAAGAATCAGCACTCTAACCGTATAGCGCTTGTTCCGGTGCTGGCGTCAGAGCCCGCTGGTATTGAAAAGCTCAGAGAGTTGATGAGTTAATTTTTTTGCATATACAGGGCGGCAAAGTCGCCCTGTCAGGAGGTTTTATGTTACTGGCAGGCGCTATTTTTGTCCTGACCATTGTTTTGGTTATCTGGCAACCAAAGGGATTAGGGATCGGCTGGAGTGCAATGCTGGGCGCGGGACTGGCTCTGATATCTGGCGTTGTGCATGTGGGCGATATTCCGGTGGTGTGGAATATCGTCTGGAACGCGACGGCGACCTTTATTGCCGTAATTATTATCAGCCTGCTGCTTGATGAGTCCGGCTTTTTCGAATGGGCAGCGCTGCACGTTTCCCGCTGGGGTAACGGTCGTGGACGTTTGCTCTTTACGTATATCGTTCTGCTCGGTGCGGCGGTGGCGGCACTGTTTGCCAACGACGGTGCGGCACTTATTCTGACGCCGATAGTCATCGCCATGCTGCTGGCATTAGGGTTCAGCAAAGGCACGACACTGGCATTCGTCATGGCTGCCGGGTTTATTGCCGATACAGCCAGCCTGCCGCTTATCGTGTCCAACCTGGTTAACATCGTTTCTGCAGACTTCTTTGGACTGGGCTTCACCGAGTATGCGTCGGTAATGGTGCCGGTTGATATTGCAGCCATTGTTGCCACGCTGGTTATGCTGCATCTGTTCTTCCGAAAAGATATTCCATCGACTTACGACCTGGCTCTCCTGAAAGCACCGGCAAAAGCGATTAAAGATCTGGCAACTTTCAGAACCGGCTGGATAGTGTTGATCCTTCTTCTGGTTGGTTTTTTCGTCCTTGAGCCGTTGGGTATCCCGGTAAGCGCGATTGCTGCTGTTGGAGCTGTGATCCTGTTTGCAGTAGCTAAACGAGGCCATGCCATTAACACCGGTAAAGTGCTGCGTGGGGCACCCTGGCAGATCGTTATTTTCTCGCTGGGGATGTATCTGGTGGTCTACGGTCTGCGCAACGCCGGGCTAACCGAATACCTTTCTGGTGTGCTGAATGTACTGGCGGATAAAGGACTCTGGGCCGCGACGCTAGGTACTGGCTTCCTGACGGCTTTCCTGTCTTCCATAATGAACAACATGCCTACCGTGCTGGTTGGCGCTCTCTCTATTGATGGCAGCACCGCAACAGGCGTTATCAAAGAAGCGATGATTTATGCCAACGTGATTGGCTGCGATCTGGGACCTAAAATTACACCTATTGGTAGCCTGGCAACGCTGCTCTGGTTGCATGTCCTTTCACAGAAGAATATGACCATCACCTGGGGATACTATTTCCGCACCGGGATCGTCATGACTCTGCCTGTGCTGTTTGTAACGCTGGCAGCGCTGGCGCTACGTCTCTCTTTCACTTTGTAATGAGATACTGATATGAGCAATATCACTATTTATCACAACCCGGCCTGCGGCACGTCGCGTAATACGCTGGAGATGATCCGCAACAGCGGTATCGAGCCGACCGTTATTCTTTACCTTGAGACTCCACCTTCACGCGATGAGCTGGTCAAACTCATTGCGGATATGGGCATTTCCGTCCGTGCTTTGCTGCGTAAGAACGTCGAGCCGTATGAGGAACTGGGTCTTGCAGAAGATAAATTTACTGACGATCAGCTCATCGACTTTATGTTGCAACATCCGATCCTTATTAACCGTCCGATTGTGGTAACACCACTGGGAACTAAACTTTGCCGTCCTTCGGAGGTGGTTCTGGATATCCTTCCAGATGCCCAGAAAGCGGCTTTCACCAAGGAAGACGGTGAGAAGGTGGTTGACGCTAGCGGAAAACGAATCGACAACAAGTAATTTCATTTAATGAAAGGGCTGATTCCCCGGCCCTTTCATATCATCTTTTTTCTTCCCTCCAGAAAGTCAAATATACGCTTCCAGAGTCCACATTTTTTATGTTACCTTTCCCGTTATGTCAAAAATGACATAACGGGAAAGGTAAATACATGTCATCAGATTCGAAACGGAATGGAAAAGGTTTTTTATCAGGCACGTTAATAGGTGCTTTAGGCGGCTTGATTGGTCTTGGTGGTGCTGAGTTCCGCCTTCCCGTCCTGATGGGTAGTTTCAAAATGCCGACGCTGGAAGCGGTTATTTTTAACAAAGCAATGAGCCTTACTGTTGTCGCTGTTGCTTTGATATTCCGCACAAAATCCATCGCCATCGACCAGCTGTTTGCTCATCTTGATATTGTCATCAATTTGCTGGCCGGGAGCCTTATCGGTGCATGGTGGGCAGCAGGAAGAGCCATAAAAATGTCCCGTATTTGGCTGGACAGAACCATTCTGCTCCTGCTTGTTATCCTGTCATTCGTCATGCTTTCAGAAACATGGATGCCTTTGCATGATAGCTCCGCTGGATTATTCCAGCCCGGAATCGCGACCATTATTGCGGGTGTTATTGCGGGTTTCTTCATCGGGAATGTTGCTGCTCTGCTGGGTGTTGCAGGGGGAGAGCTCCTTATACCAACCATTGTTATCCTTTTTGGGGCTGATATTAAACTGGCTGGCAGTTTGTCATTAATGATCAGTTTACCGACGATGATTGTGGGTTTTTCTCGCTACACTAATGCTGATGCTTTCCAGATCCTGAGAAAAGAGAAAAAACTTTTTGTGTGGATGGTCATCGGTTCCGTTATAGGGGCCGCTGTTGGGGGCCTTATGCTCGGTATGTTCCCGGTAAGAGTACTTATGACTCTGTTGGGCGTGGTACTGCTTATTTCCGCAATCAAAACCTTTAAGCATACCCGGCAAAGATGATGGTGGTTTACGCTTTGGACTATTCCGCATCACAGAGAAAATGATTTTGAAAAAGGTATCAGAATGAAAAGTAAGCCCCTTAAATCGAACTTAATATTAGTCAGACCACGGATCTATATTAATGACAACATTTCTCTGGGGCCGGGGAAGATTGACCTTTTAAGAGCAATTGATGGTTTTCACTCTCTCTCGGCGGCAGCTAAAGATTTGGGGATACCTTATAAAAGAGCATGGCTCTTAATTGACACTTTGAATAAGGGAATTGGTCAGCCAGTTGTAATCACTTCCACTGGTGGTAACAAAGGTGGTGGGACAGTTCTGACGCCATTGGGGCGTAGCCTGCTGACCTGGTATGACCAGGCCGAGGCCCACCTCAATGAGCAATCTCAGCAACAGTTAATTGAACTTGAAAAGATACTTTTTGGAAAATGACAGAGGTCTTTATTATCCATCGGGAAAATAGAGCGACAGCAAAGCATGAAGGGGGCTAATGCCCCCTTTATTGTTACTTCGCCATATCTTCCAGCAGGTCAATACCGACAGGCTCTTCGCTCTGTAGCGCTGTTAATGCAATGCGTTCTGCATACTGCTCTTCCACATCAGATATGAGAGGGAGCTCGCGGTTCGCCCTGGTCTTCAGGAAAGGTGAAGACGGTTCAGCTGCCGCCAGGCTGTTATTAACAACCCATGCCCACGGCTCAATGCCAGCGCGACGCAAATCCTGCTGCAGGTTTGCTGCTTCCAGTACAGGTGTCGTTTCGGCAAGCGTCACGATAATCACTTTTGTCTTCTCCGGGTCCTGCAATTGCATCATTGGCGTCATCACATGGTCATGTGTTTGCCCCATCTGGCGCACCATTTCCCGGTGATAGGCTCCAGTTGCATCCAGTAGCAGAAGCGTGTGACCCGTTGGCGCGGTGTCCATAATGACAAAATGGTCGTCGGCCTCTTTGATGATCCGCGAGAATGCCTGGAAGACGGCGATCTCTTCAGTACATGGCGAGCGGAGATCTTCCTCCAGCACCGCCAGTCCTTCTGCATCTAACCCTTTGCCCTGGTTTTCCAGTACAAAACGGCGATAACGCTCTGTCTCTACCTTCGGGTCGATACGGCTAACCTGAAGATTTGGCAGCGAACCATCCAGCGTGTAAGACAGATGTGCCGCCGGGTCGGATGTAGTCAGGTGGACCTTATGACCACGCTTCGCCAGCGATACCGCGACCGATGCTGCAATGGTCGTTTTACCTACACCGCCTTTACCCATCGTCATGACCAGCCCTTTGCCTGTCTGGCTCAGTTCATCAACCAGTGAAGCAAGTTTCGGTAAATCCAGAGCATTCAGCGTGGTAGCAGGAAGAGCCGGTGCGGCGTTGCTCTGGGTAAATAGCTCCCGCAGGGCTTCCAGACCGACCAGGTTAAATGGCTTCAGATACAGCTGTGAGCGGGGAAGATTAGCCAGATTATCAGGCATTGCCTGTAATGCTTTTTCTTCCCGAGCCAGAATACTTTGCGCCAGTGGATCATTTTCACCCGCAAACGGCGGCAGCACACCATTAATGGCAAGGTGCTGATGCTGCAAACCGATAACAGACAGCTCATCGTGCGTATGGGAAACCTCTTTCAGTGTTGAAGCCTGGGCACGGGCAACCAGCACTAAGCGCGTGAGTGCTGCATCAGACAGCGCTTTAACCGCATCAGAGTACTGGTGCTGTTGTTTCTCCAGTCCTACCAGAGGTCCGAGGTTTGCAGCGGCATCAGGGTTCGCTTCGAGATAACCGCTCCAGGCTCCCGGCAGTTCAAGCATGCGGATGGTGTGGCCGGTTGGCGCGGTATCAAATACGATATGGTCATATTTTTCCCGCAGCTCATGATTGGTGAGCAGACCAGTAAACTCATCAAACGCAGCGATTTCCGTGGTACATGAACCTGAAAGCTGCTCTTCAATGCTGCTGACTACATCGGCTGGCATCAACCCGCGAACCGGGTCGAGCACGCGGTCACGATAAGCTTGCGCTGCAGCCATCGGATCAACTTCCATCGCGGCTAGGTTTTCTACGGTGGTGATATCGGTGATTCGGTGGCCGATAGTCTGGCTAAATACCTGGCCGACATTGGAAGCCGGATCGGTACTCACCAGAAGCGTTCTCTTACCCTGATCGGCCAGCCATACCGCAGTAGCACAGGCCAGAGATGTTTTACCCACGCCTCCTTTACCGGTGAAGAAGATGAACGGGGGAATGTCTTTTAAAAATGGCATATTCATCGGTGATATTTCCTCTGGAATTAAGGCATACGTGGAATGCTGCAGCAGCGTGGTTGCGTGCTGTCTTCACTCCAGTCCTGAGTCAGCGGAATACCTGCCCAACGGGCGATATCTTCACGGGTCGGGAGTTTTCCTGCCATTACGAGTTTGCCGTCAAGCAAGGTGACAGGGAGGGATTCCATTCCTGATGTGTTCAGAAACTCTTTGATGACAGGGGTATTCAGGAACTGCTGCGGGTTTTTCGCAAGGCTGTAGCGCTGAATATCAACGCCATTCTTTTTCGCCCATTCGGCGCTGGCGTTCCATTTGACTGCTTCGTCGCTGACCACAACGCTACTGGTTGCGCAGCAACCTGCTGCTTCAAAGATCTCAATTTTTGACATGGACTGTTTACCTCAGTGTTTAGTCATTTGGCTTTACACTGAGGTAAACGAAGGTAATGGGAAAAAGATGTGCGCTTAATTCATTTTTTTGTGGCAGCAGACGGGAGACGTGTCATCCGCCTCAATCTGACAAAGTTCTGTCATCGTTTCTTTCAGGTGCTTTCTGGCCCGAAGAAGACGGGATTTAAACGCCGTAAGCGTGATTCCCAGTTCATCGGCCAGAGACTGCTGGGGACGCCGGTTAAGGTCGGACTCTTCAATCAACCACCGCTCATCTTCGGGTAAAGCCTGTAATGTTTCAGGCAGGCAAATATCCAGCGTTGAGATTGCATCAGGGGATGCGTCTGTTAATGGGGCATCTTCTTCCAGCTCAACAAACTCCCTGGTGGTGCGGTACTCATCAATCAGTAGATTCCTCGCCGCCCGATATAGCCAGGCTCGTGGATTCTCCATCTCGCAGAAACTGTCTGAATGAGCGCGGGCACGCAGGAATAGCTCCTGCAGCAGGTCTGCTGCTTTTTCGCTATCACCTGTCTTCGATGTCAGGAAGCGAGAGAGTTCGGCTTCATGTTGTCGCCAGAACACGCTCATGCAGTTGTTGAATGCCGTTACATCACTCATACCAGCCCTCAGATTTTGCTCTGATTAACCCGCCGGGAAAGTTCTTCTGCAGACTCTTTTCGTTCGCTGTAGCGATCGACGAGATAAGCTGAGCTACCTCTGGTCAGCAGAGTAAATTTCACCAGTTCTTCCATCACATCCACGATGCGATCGTAATAAGACGACGGCTTCATGCGTCCATCTTCATCAAACTCCTGCCAGGCTTTTGCCACAGAGGACTGATTCGGGATGGTGATCATCCGCATCCAACGGCCAAGAATGCGCATCTGGTTTACGGCGTTGAAAGACTGGGAGCCACCGCAGACCTGCATGACGGCAAGCGTCTTCCCCTGCGACGGGCGAACGGCCCCTTCCGATAGAGGTATCCAGTCGATTTGAGCCTTCATTATGCCGGTCATTGCACCATGGCGTTCAGGTGAGCACCACACCATGCCTTCGGCCCAACGAACCAGCTCACGCAACTCCATGACTTTGGGATGCGAATCTGGTGCATCATCAGGAAGAGGCAAACCAGAGGGATTGAAGATCCGCACCTCTGCACCCATCGCAGTCAGCAGTCTTGCTGCTTCTTCCGTTGCTAATCGGCTGTAAGAGCGTTCACGTACAGATCCGTACAGCATCAGGATACGAGGAGGATGGGGAATGGCAGGAATACCGAATCTTGCCTCTGTGATTGAGGTGTCAAACAAACCTGAATCAACATTCTTAAGATCGCCTGTCATTTTACTTCTCCGTCTTCTGGGGCAGGGTGAGGCAGTCGTCAGTCCCTGAGCAGCATTCTTCTGTCAGGAAGGTAATGAGAGCCTCAAGGTTCTCATATCGAGCATGGCAATAGAGCGTTCTACCCTTGCGCTCCTGGCGTACCAGAGAGACTGATATCAGCGATGAGAGATGATGGCTCAACGTAGACGCAGGGATTTCGAGCCGCTTCTGCAGTTCGCCAACCGGTAACCCCTCATGCCCGGCTTTAACCAGCTCTCTGTAAACGCTAAGGCGCGTGGGATGACCCAGCTCTTTCAGGGTATCTGCTGCTTTTGAAAGCTCCACTTGCATTTCATTTCTATATTTCTGGAAAAATGGAAATATAGCGTATTATTTGGAGGTTTCCAAGGCCTCACCAATCGATATAAGTGGTTAGAAGTCAGCGGGGTAAAGATTTTAAAAACAATTTTTCTTTGATTAACAATTAGTTTTGGCTACATCCAAAGGACCGTTCTTCCCTGCTGTAATCTTTGGTGCGTTCTTTCGCAAAATAACTTAACCGAAACGTCAGTTGATCATAAACCTCGTTGCAACCAGCGGAATTAACGTCCAGGTAATAAAGTGGATTATCGGGAAAGCGGGCTAGCGTCCAGTGCTCTGGGCAGTGACTAAGCTGTAAAGCACTCAACCAGGCCTCTCGTATCAGAGACGCCAGGCCCGTCCCGTCTTCTTTGTAACTCCCCAGTCCATTGAACGTATCGTTATTCACGAACAACACCATGTGGTAATGCGATTTCTGATTAATCTCACCTACCTCCCGAACCCAGGCATCGCGAAGGTGGCATGGATATGTTCGTTTACCCTGCTTCAACTTACTTCTGTAGCGCGCTGCAATCTTTGCATCAAGGGATTCAATGAATCGAGATATCAGACCCTGCCGGTTAGTGGGAATATCGTCAGGAAGACGCAGATCTACCCGAACTGCCATCGTGCGTGCGTGCTCTGTAGTCGCGTTATCTATAACGCGTAGAATACGCTGCAGGTAAGTAGTGTTGAATGGTGCATGCCGTCTATCGAGACAGATATTGTCAAACATATAATTTTCCTTGGGTAATGAATTACGGGCAGGGCAAAGCCTTACCCGTAATGGGCTGTTAAAGGGATTAAGGATTTAAAGGGTGATACCAGCCATTAAGGCTGTCGTGTATGAGTGAGCGTATAGGGTGTGGTGCTGGGGTAGTATTGTTTATATATCAGTTGGTTAATCAATTAATATTACCAACCCGTCGTGGAGTACTAATGCTCAATCCACCAGCACCAGTGGCAGGGTGATGGAAAGTGATTGATTTTTACTCCGAAGTTATATCCCCGCATATAATAACTTTCTGGTGTACCAATCAATCCCATGATTGCCTGGTACGTATCGCTAAATTCGTATCTCCCGACTGTATATCCCTTTTCTACATTGAGGGCAGCACTTCTCACCGCCATATGACAGGCCGCACATGGTACATTGCCATTGTGTGGTCGTGATGACCGGTGGGAGTTGTGCCAGAAGGCGCTGTAGCTTAGCCACTGCTGAAGGCTTTCCATTGACGGGGGCCAGATAGGGGCATTGCAGCAGTGCTTCTGGTTGTCCCTGAAGTATGTCGTGTTCGAACCAGGGCGGTGACGTTATGGTGGGGGGATGGAAAATCAACGGGCACTGGCAGTGATGGCAGAACCACTCTTCATCGCCTGAATTCAGTTGGCTGACAGCGAAAATCTCACCGGTTTTACGCTGTGCAATATAGCATTTTGGTATCAGCATTATCCGTCCCTCACATCGGCTGGGTGGCACGAATGTAACCGTCAGTCAGCGTCTTCAGTCCCCGGTATGCCCGCTGTTTTACTGCCAACCATTGCGTCAGCGTGTCAGGCAGTGGCAGATGCAGCGCATACCATTCCTCCATATCCTTACCTGTTGCCAGCTCACACCAGCACAGCAGGGTCAGCGCTTGGCGCATACCGGGCTGTACATTAAGCCGGAATAACATCTGTAACTGGTCTGCCAGCCGACTTTTCCCCAGTCGATAACATTCGCTAAGCAGCACACCGGGCAGAAGGGCATAATCGGTGTGTTTAGTCAGACCGGGGGCGGCAGTACATGATCCCAGTCGACCGGTGCGGGTGACCGGCAGCAGACACTGTGGAATGACGACTTCTGTTACGCTACTGCCTGGCATCGGGCAGGCGGTTATCGCCAGCCTGTGCCACTGCGAGATGTGCTGCTGGCATAAACCATGGAACAGACTGACGCGGGTAAAATCATCCAGCCAGACCTGGTAATGGTTGAGTAAGGGTGAATTGTTCATTTCTGATATTCCTTAAATGAGTAACTGACATGCAGCCGTAAGACTCCGCAAGAGGCGGATACGAGATGACGCACTGGTTTTGGGTTAACGAACGGGAAGGGGTTTAGCGCTGAGGACGGGATGCATCAATACGGGCCTGCAGCCAGGCTTCGACTTCGCTTTGCAACCAGCGTGAACTTCGTCCAAGTTTGATGGGTTTTGGATAGAGGCCATCCTTGATGAGTCGGTAAATCCATTTATCACTGACCCCCAGCAGGCGGGTGATAAAAGCCATATCGACGAACTGGTCTTCAGACAGGGAAGGTTTACTGGTCATGGTTTGATTCTCCGGTAGCTGAATGGGTACCGGAGTCGGGTGATTAAACGTTGCTGCCCGCTCCGGCATAGCAACCGGTGCTGCTGTAAAAAACTAACTAAACTTCCTCGGTCTGCCCTGCCTGGCTGGCGAAGGAATGTCGTTGTATCCCCAGATTGGTAATCCGTATTTCTGGTCTTCTTTTGCCAGATAGCTGGCTATACGTCTCAGGCTGTCGATGGCTTCGTTGTTGTGATATTCAACAACATTGTTAATATTGTCCTGATGATATTCCTGTGGCCTGCATCTCTGGTATTTGCCCTCACCATGGGTAATCTGTTGCCACAGCACTCCCGCCTGTAAAATAAATGGGAATGATTTCTGATGCTCCTGACCATTAAGATAAAAAATCGCATGGGCATGTACCTCTCCTTCTGATGTCCATTCCAGCACCCAGAAACAACCGATAACGCCTGGAAGGTTCATCATCGCCTGAGTGAGCTCTCTGAGATCATCCTGTATTTCTGCGGAGGAATTACGAATGAACCGGCTGGTACCTCGCTGGTAATCAAAATCCATTCGAAATGCCAGTATCTTAGCGTGACATGCTAGGAGCTGATTAAGATGGTGATTAATCAGATTCAGCAGGAAATCATCGGGAGTGATTTTTTTAAAGTGTGGGTAATGTCTTTTCATTGTGCTGTTCCTTTAGTTGAGTTCAAAGGAACAGCGGGTGCTGTTTTTTTTGCACTGTCGCAGGACGTGTTACCTGCCTGCCATATTCAATTTGTTACTGTCAGTAATGTGGCCTCCCCAGGAGGGACAGTAGTTATATACACGATAAACGTGAAGATACATGCCGGGATGGCAGCACAGACCAGGTCTGGTGAGACTGAGAGGGCACGAGTAATCTGAAGCCTGAGGTATCACGAGTATATGCTGAGATCCACTTCCCTATAATACCAATTAACCTTAATTATTAATTTCCAGACAAACAGTCCCTTGCTGATAGCCAGCATGCATTACATCTCTTTTTCAGATGCCGGGCCTGATAAGGCGTCTTTTATCGGGTTCCTGGATGTGCTGGCCTTATAATTTTCAGTAAGCATCGGGAGGTGTTTATCATGCTTCCTGCTTAAATATAGTAACCGGTAATGACGTAAAGTTTAGCGGCGTGACCACATTCGTTGACGTAAGGCGTTGCATCAATAATCAGTACTGAGCCAGCATTGCATTGCTGTCTCACCCATCCGTGTGTGTGGCAGGAGAAAGGAATCGTTTTACCTCTGCGTAGCAGGCGTTTTCAGTGGTTTTCTATGCGCCAAATCACAGATTCATCGCCTTATTTATTCGTTGTTATTTCAATGTTGTATAGTTTTTATATCCTTATTTTGTTTAAAAAACGAGCTGAAAATAAAGAAAATGAGTGGTGAAATCCTGTCGCGCGAAGTGTTGAATGAAAGATTGAATGCGTATTATTCTTCTTTTCTGTCCAGATACGGCATCAGAATCATGCCATCAGATCCTTTTGATAAACCCGAAAATTACATTGCCTACATTAAAAAACATCGCGAGGATATTGCTGGCACCCGGACAGCCCTGGAACTTAACGAATTAATCGGGAATATGATCATAAGATCTAAAAGAGAACTGATAGCGACAGAGAGAATATCATGGATAGGTAGCAGTGAAAGGGCCTGTCTTTTTACATGGTATCAGCTCATGATATTTATCAGGGAGAATCAAAACTCAGTTTTACAGAAGCTTTATAGTAAAAATAAACTTGTTATCCGGGATGATTACTTACAAACTCAATGTTTTCCCTCTGATTCAAGAGCTCAGATCATTCAGACCCTGAAAATCATAGACTTACTCTCGGATGAAGAATTAATTCATATCTGGCTGGAGAGAGTAAAATCAGAATGGATAAAAGCCTTTAAAAGCCGGAGTCCATTCAGTTACCTCAGGCCGGAGAACAGTGATGACTGCATCTGGACCTGGCAGTATCTGAAGGACAGAAATATTGCCTGTGGTGAGCTTATTGATTTTCCTGATTCTGCTGATATTTATCACGCAATATTTCTCTCGTTTGATGTCTGGATAACCAGACTTATGACTTCCGATGAAGATGTTAAAACTTTCAGACAAACATTTAACAAGAAAAAAGCCAGCCGGAAATATAAAAAATCACAGGAGGAAAACATTAATATTCAGTTTTATCTCGATGTTAACACAAGAGAGAAACTCAGGGCGTTGTCGAGATCAAGGCGTCTGAATAATGGTGAAATGCTGAAGGAACTCATACTTGAAGAATACCAGAGGTACAAAAAGGTAAAGTTCTGACCTTAACGCGGCAGTACTCATCCTGTCGGGATCAGTCAGCATATTCACAACGTGAGGTCTGATACCGACATGTTGTTGTAGACGAGTCGTATATTAATTGCCCGCATTCCAAAAATTTTCAGACAGATATTATCTCCGTGAATCTCCCCGCATCCTTCTCAGATCGCGGGGCTTTTTGTTTTTCACGCTGAGACTTCCGTATGCAAAAATCTGACGGCCTTCAGGCCATTGAGAAACCCCTGGCTTCTCTGCCCCACGCTATCCGCAGCCACATTCTTGAACGCCTTCGCAGTCTTACCCGGTACGAGCCTGTGATAGGCATTATGGGCAAAACGGGGGCCGGTAAATCCAGCCTCTGCAATGCCCTGTTTCAGGGGGAAGTCACGCCAGTCAGCGACGTGAATGCCTGTACCCGCGACGCGCTGCGCTTCAGACTCCGCAATGGCAGTCACAGCCTGATGATGGTCGATTTACCCGGTGTGGGTGAAAGCGCGCAACGCGACGAGGAATATACCGCACTGTACCGCCGCATCCTGCCTGAACTGGACCTAGTACTGTGGGTAATCAAAGCTGATGATCGCGCACTGTCGGTGGATGAGCATTTTTATCGAAAGGTCATGCTGGCGTACCAGCATCGGGTACTGTTCGTCATCAATCAGGCTGACAAGGCCGAACCCTGCCACACATGGGATCTCGCCGACAACACGCCTTCTCCGGACCAGCAGCTGACAATTGAGGCGAAACGACGCGCTGTACAGCACCTGTTCCTGCCACATCATCCTGTCTGTGTGGTGTCAGCCAGAACCGGGTGGGGGATGGACACAATGGTGGAGACCATGATGTGCTGCCTGCCTGACCGGGCCTCCAGCCCGCTGGCAACACAGCTGCACGGTAAGCTCTGCACGGCACCGGTAAAAAAGCAGGCCCGTGATGGTTTCGGTAGTGCGGTGGGGGACGTGTTTGATATGGCAGCGTCCTCCTCTTTTCTTCCTGCCTCCGTGCGAGCGGTGATCCGCACGGTGCGGGACGCTGTGGTGTCGGTGGCCCGTGCCGTCTGGGACTGGATTTTCTTCTGAAACCGGACTTTATCCTCCTCCGCTCATCCGTGGGCATGAGCCTCATTCACAGACCCACTTCTTTTAATCAGAACACTCGTTGCTCCCGCTTCGTGGCACCGGATACCTGAGTCCCTGTTCTGTCACACATTTTCTCCGAAAGGGATGACAACTTTCACCCTTATTAATAGAATGTAACGATCGATATCTATTTTATCGATCGTTATTATCGATCGATAAATAAATCCATCCGCTCAGCCTGCAGTGCGATATGGTCACCGCTGCGGGTGCTGACTGCGGATTTTCTGAAATGGCTAAGGAATGAAAATGAAAAGAAGGTTTGCAGTTTTTGCGCTGGTTTTCAGCGTCAGTCTCAGTACCGCGGCCCAGGAACGTACCGATATTCCGGCGAATACCATCTGGTCGTTTAAGGACCCCGGCGGTCGAGTGTTATGGGATGTCTGTGGCGGAAAACACAGCACCTGCACCATCGTGCTGGCGGCAACGAACAGGGTGGCCATTGTTAATCGTAAATCCACTAACGGCTGCGCCCTGGGGGATTTTTACGTGGTGGGCAAACCCGAAAAAGCCTGGAACCAGTACGACACGGGGACCTGCAGTAGCAATGCTTACTTCAGTCAGGGGACCATGAACAACGGGCAGTACCGGACTATTGATGTCCGTCTCAACGGGGAACTGGTAAAACGATTCCCGGTGGAATACTGGTCGCTGGTGAAATCCTTTTCGGGTAGCAACCGGCCAAAATGGAAGGACAAAACGACAGACAGATAAGAGCGTTGATGAAGTGAACTAAGGTCGCCCGGGTTCCCGGAGCGCTTCAGCGCGCCCTGACGGATGCCCCTCCCTCTGATGTTAATGAAAGGAAATCACTTATGCGTTTATCTCACACCTCTCTGGCGGTGGTTATGCTGGCCTCAGCCTCCGTTGTACAGGCCGTCCCCAATATGTGGAGCAGCGGATTCGCCCAGGGCGTGACCGAATACATCATCACCAGTCCGGAGAAGGTGGTCTTCAATCTTAACTGCACCACCAGCCCTGATGAGCAGAATGTGCTGCAGCACAGCGTATACCTGACCCTGCCCGACGGTACCTTGCTGAATTCTCACGATGACGGAACCGACATCACCGTGGTGATGAATGACAGCCAGTATCCGTTACCGTCATCCCTGGGCTGGAGGAATGGCGATAATGCCTGGGTGTCATTTATTGACGCGCTGGGTCAGTCGTCTAATTTCGATGTTTATGTCAACAATAACAAAGTTGGCTCCTTCAGCTCGGGTCTAAAGAATACGCAAAAAGAGCTGTCTGACCTCAGTGAGTGCCGGACCACACACTACAGCGATTAATTACTCACGTTTCAGACCTCTCCAGCCCGCTACGTACCAACACCAGATAGCAACAGGCCATGCTCCTTCGGGAACATGGCCTTTTTTGTTTTTATTTCATTATCAGATAAGGAGTTAGCCATGCGATTAGCCAGCCGCTTTGGCCGTATTAACCAGATACGCCGTGACCGGCCTCTGACCCACGAAGAGCTGATGAGTCATGTCCCCAGCGTGTTCGGGAGTGACAAGCATGAATCTCGTTCAGACCGTTATACCTACATCCCGACCATCACCATCCTCGAAAGCCTGCAGCGTGAAGGCTTTGAGCCGTTCTTTGCCTGCCAGACAAAGGTTCGTGACCTGAGTAAGCGGGAGCACACCAAACACATGCTGCGCCTGCGTCGTGCCGGGCAATTGAGTGGGCATCAGGTGCCGGAAATTATTCTACTTAATAGCCATGACGGGTCATCAAGCTACCAGATGCTACCAGGGCTGTTTCGTGGTGTCTGCACCAACGGTCTGGTCTGCGGTCAGTCATTTGGAGAAGTGCGGGTACCGCATAAAGGGAATGTTGTTGAGAAGGTGATTGAAGGGGCTTACGAAGTGCTCGGCGTATTTGACCGGGTAGAGGAGAAACGCGATGCAATGCAGTCACTGGCGTTGCCAGCTCCGGCCCGTCACGCGCTGGCGAATGCCGCACTGAAGTATCGCTTTGGTGAGGATCACCAGCCGGTCACGGTATCGCAGTTGCTGACCCCTCGTCGTCGGGAAGACTACAGCGATGACCTGTGGACCGTCTATCAGCGGGTACAGGAGAACCTGATGAAAGGGGGATTGTCAGGGCGAACCGCTCAGGGGAAAAGCAGCCGCACCCGGGCCGTTACCGGTATTGATGGCGATGTGAAGCTCAACCGCGCTCTTTGGGTTATGGCAGAAAACATGCTCGAGTTTTTCGGGTGCTAAATAACAGTTCCGGCATAAGGAGATAGTTTAATGGATACACAACACCCTCAGTTCGCTGAGCAGACAGCAATTACTGCTTCAGTGGTCCCTGACGAGTTACGCACCGGCTTCTGGCCGAAGCACTTTGGCTCCATCCAGCAATGGATAACCCTTGAGCCCCGAATCTTTGCCTGGATGGACCGCCTGTGTGCCGATTACCACGGTGGTATCTGGAACTTTTTGACGCTCAGTAACGGCGGTGCTTTTATGGCTCCTGAGTCAGAGCACGATGAAAAGTGGGCATTGTTTAACAACATGAATGGCAACGGTGCGGAACTTACTCCTGAAGCGGCAGGGATAGTCGCCTGCCTGATGGCATACAGCCACCACGCCTGTCGTACCGAGTGTGACGCGATGACCGAGCATTATTATCGCTTACGTGACTTCGCGTTGAACCATCCAGAGCGCAGTGCCATTATGCCTCTCATCAACTGAGGAATGCCGAACATGAATACCGCATTATCCCCGGTGTCATCGCAGCCTGAACTCTTTCCGCTGACGGTTATAGCCCAGCATGGTTGCCTGCTCCCAGCGACTTCCGGATTGACACCCTATGCCCAACGGACCATTCGCCGCGCTATCAACCTGCTGGATAAATATCTGCACCAGCCCGGCATATCTTTTACCTCAAGCACTGCAGCACGTGACTGGCTTCGGTTACAGCTGGCAGGACAAGAACGGGAAGTGTTTATGGTTCTCTATCTCGATAATCAGCATCGTTTACTGGAGAGCGAAATGCTATTTGCTGGTTCGATCAACCATGTCCAGGTCCATCCCCGTGAGGTAGTGAAGTCAGCGCTTCGCTTCAATGCTGCAGCTGTCGTACTGGCGCATAACCATCCATCCGGCGATCCGGAGCCTAGCAAAGCCGATCGCCATATGACTGACAAACTGAAGGAGGTGCTGGGATTGGTTGATGTGAAAACGCTCGATCATCTGGTTGTCGGTCAGGATGGCATTGTGTCGTTTGCGGAGCGAGGCTGGATATGAAAATCATCAGTAAGCGCCAGGCCATGGCTCTATATCGGCAACATCCTGGCTCCCGACTGTTTCGCTTCTGTACCGGTAAATATAAATGGTCTGGCAGTATCTGCCATTATGCTGGCCGGGAAGTTCAGGACATACGCGGCGTTCTGGCCGTGTTTGCTGAGCGCCGTCATGATCGCAATGGTCCCTATGTCATTCTTCGAAGCGTCACTCTCAATTAATCCTTCCCTTTAATCAGGAACAATAATGAGCATTCACTCAGACTCCGGTACCAAGCCGGAGAATCCAGCCAGCCAGCCGTGGGGACTTAAACGCGCTATTACACCCTGTTTTGGAGCTCGTCTGGTACAGGAAGGCAGCCGGGTGCATTTTCTCGCTGACCGCGCCGGGTTTAATGGTGCTTTCAGCGACGAGGATGCGTTGAGCCTCGACCAGGCGTTTCCATTAATACTCAAACAACTGGAACTAATGCTCATCAGTGGCGAGCTCAATCCCCGCTATCAACACAGCGTCATGCTTTACCACAACGGACTCACCTGCGAAGCCGATACGCTTGGTAGTTGTGGCTACGTATACATCGCCGTTTATCCCACTCAACGTTAATTATTTTCACGAGAGAAAAAATGAAATTTCTACCTGCAACAAATATGCGGGCGGCGAAGCCATGCCTGACGCCCGTGACTATCTGGCAAATGTTACTTACTCGTCTGCTTGAACAGCACTATGGTCTGATGCTAAGCGACACACCTTTTAATGATGAAACCGTTATAAAGGAGCATATCGATGCCGGTATCACTCTGGCTAATGCCGTTAACTTTCTGGTAGAGAAATATGAGTTAGTTCGTATCGATCGCAATGGATTTACCTCTCAGGTACAAGCACCATATTTGACTGCGACAGACATTCTTCAAGCCAGGAAAGCGTGCGGGCTGATGAGCCGGTGTTCTTACAGGGAGGTAAGTAATATTGTTCTTAGCCGATCACGGTTGTGAGGGGATGGAAATCTGCAAAGGTTTCCACGATACGTGAAGAATTTGATGAGATTAACGACTCGATGAAAGTCTCATCGAGTCGCATGAAAAACAAGGTGGGGGCACAAAAGGGGGCATTTATAAAGATGAAACAAGAAAATATATATATTTATCAAAGAGAATATGCGGTGTGTTATGTTCCTATTATCCCATCAAATCAAGCAGTTAATCTCTGGTTTACCTATTGTCACACCAAGAGAATGTTCCCATGTAACTGCTGATGTAAGTAAGTTTCCTCAACAAAGATCAACTTACTCCTCTGCCAAAATCCCCGGATAGAGCTTCGTCCACGATACTGCATCAAGTTGCAGGTTTAGTTGTCCATTTTCTCCAGGCTCGCTTTTTCACCACAGTGCATGGCCAGGTGCATATTTTACTGCATCATTGACGGCTTTCATCCGTATTTTGTGCAAAACAGGTGTCACAGAGCAGCAATAACGCCATACAGATTAACTTTTTCATGCTTATCCCTGTTACGTTTTTGGTCCAGTAACCGTGGCGGATAAAGGAGTGGTGAGTTCACACAACCCAAACGGGGTCATTTGCTGGACTTATCGTACTGCCTGACAGCATAAAAATGGAGCATGGGCCTGGTTAAAATAACGCGCTGTTTTATAGATGCGTGCCACAGGTTGAGACGATTCTCAGGGAAGGTACAAGGCGCTGTGTTTTGAAACGCAGCGCTGAATTGCGAAGTCCATCACAATCCTGAACACAACTTAACAGGTTAACCGGTTAAGTTGCTTTGAGCAGTTGATCGCGTAATCAGGTGCAGGTATCGTAAGCCTACGAAATAAAATTAATGACAACAGAAACTGGCCAAACGATGAAAGCAACAGTACAGTCAGCGAAATATCAGGTGATAAAGTCGGCATTGTTAGATGAAATCAGGAATGGCGTTTTTAAACCTGGCGAGAAATTCTATAGCGAATCAGAATTAAAAGAGCGCTACTCTGTCAGTTCTGCCACTGTAATTCGTGCTATTCACGAAATGGTCAATGAAGGTTATTTAATTCGCTATCAGGGTAAAGGGACTTTTGTTTCAAAAGCCAAGCGCAATGAGACGATTATTTTCTCAGAATCAGATAATGATTTAAAAGGGATACAGTCGGTTAAAGTCATTGACTGTGTTCTGGAAGATGACCCAAGCATTAAAGAAAAACTCGGATTGGGCCAGGAAGAAAGATATTACCGTATTGCCCGGTTGAAATTTGACAGTAACATACCTTATGCGTTGCAAATTTCCCATATACCGGCCCGCTATTTTTCCAGTAAGTTGACAGTGAAAAATTCGGCACTCAGTTCTATCTATGAGGCCTTTAAGGTTAACAATGGTCTTGATATGTATACGATGCCCTATCGACAGACGATCTGCGCTCCGAGTGTGGCCGCGCCAGAGGTGCTGGAGGCTCTTAAGCTTGGAACTCATCAGCCCGTTATCTTGATGAAGCGCTTTACCTTTGATGAGCAAGGTCTGGTCATTGAATATATTGAAACCTGGAAACGACTCGAGTCATTTTATATTGAAATAAGAACGCCAGATAAGGGAGCAGGATGAATCAACTATTATTAATCTCTCATGGGAGATTCGCCAGCGGTGCCAGACAAGCCACTGAATTGATTCTCGGAGTGCAGCCTAACCTCCATGTTGTTGAGTTAGAGGGTGAGAAAGGGATAACGATATTTAAACAGGAGCTTTTCGATAAAATAGCCTCGCTCAACGCAATAGACTCAAAAATTATTATTCTCTCTGATTTAAAAAGTGGCTCACCGTATAACTCGGTGATGGAAATTATTGTCCGTAACGACCTCTGGGATAACGTTACTCTATTGTCAGGGATGAATTTAAATTTAATTCTTGAAATAGCAATGACCATCGATGAACAACATAATTCAGCCTCGCTGAATGAAATAATAACCACGGCGCGTGATGGTATTTACCATTTACAGCAAGCGGCGCTTACCGCGCCAACAGACGATGGAGACGAGTAAAAAATGGAGCATATTGCAGTCTGGCAGATAGCGTTACTGACGCTCTATTCAGGGCTGGCGATTTACGATGGCAATAACACCACGCTAGGGTTAGTCAAACCAAGCATGGCCGGTTTTTTTGCCGGGCTCATTATGGGCGATATGACCACAGGTCTTATCGTCGGCGGCACCCTGAATCTGCTGGTACTGGGCGTCGGTAACTTCGGCGGCGCATCCATCCCGGACTACATGACCGGCGCGGTGCTGGGTACCACTTTCGCCATCATTAGCGGCCAGGGGGCGGCGTTTGGCGCCACCATCGCGGTGCCAATTGGCCTCTTAATGGTGCAGTTGGATATTCTCGCCCGCTTCACTAACACCTTTATTCACCATAAGGCAGATGCGCTGATTGAGGCAGGGCAGGTGAAGGCGGCGGCAAGAATGAACCTGCTGGGCCAGGTGCCGATTTCGCTGTCTCGTATGCTGCCGGTGCTGCTGGCGCTGATCCTCGGGGCCACCTTCGTTAATGACGTGGTGACCTGGATCCCGGAATCCATTATGAACGGTTTGAAAGTGGCTGGCGGAGTACTGCCTGCACTGGGGATCGCCATCCTGCTGCGTTATTTACCGATTAAAAAGAACATCTCTTTCCTGATTCTGGGCTTCTTTTTGGCGGCCTATCTGAAAGTGCCGGTATTGGGTGCCGCGCTACTGGGTCTGGCGATTGCGCTCTATGTCTTCAATTCAGAAAAGCAGGCTGCGCAACCTACCGAATCCCCTGCAAATGGAGCAATGGGTGATGAATAAAGTCTTAAAACGCGTGTTCTGGCGCTGGTTCTTGTTCGGTCAGTCTGGCTGGAACTACGAAAAAATGCAGGGCCTGGGCTATCTGTATAGCATCTACCCGTTCCTTGAGAAGAAGTATACAAAGCCTGAAGAGCAGAAAGAGGCCGCTAGGGTACATAGCCAGTTCTTTAATACCAATAACACCATGGCGCCGGGGATCCTCGGGGTGAATATCGCGCTGGAAGAACAGACCGGGCTCGCGGGTAAAGATGCGGTTGCCGGGATTAAAACTGGCCTGATGGGGCCGCTGGCGGGCATCGGCGACACGCTGTTCTTTGTCATTCCGACCACGATCATTGGCTCTGTGGCCTCTTACCTCGCGCTGCAAGGCAATCCGGTAGGACTTATCCTCTGGCTGCTGTTTTCTCTGGTCCGCATGCTGTTTATGCGCTTTAGCATCAGCAAAGGGTATCAGGAAGGGGTAAACCTGCTGGGGTCGCTGACCAACAGCCTCAACAAAATTACCCGCGCCGCTAATATTCTTGGGCTGACGGTCATCGGGGCGTTGATTCCCGCGGTAGTGAAGGCAAATCTCAATTTCGAATTCAGCTATGGCGAGGTGTCGCTCAAGTTACAGGATATTGCCAACCAGATTATGCCGGGGCTTATCCCCCTGCTGGTCGTGGCATTCACCTACTGGCTGCTGGGGCTAAAAAAGATGAACTCAACGCGGGTCATTTTTGTGCTGATCGCGTTAGGCATCGTTGGCTACAACCTGAATATTCTCGGTTAAGTAACACATTGATTTAAGGAAGTTATTATGAAAGGCATTGTTCACATCCGCGTCGATGACCGACTGATTCACGGCCAGGTGGCTACCCGTTGGGTAAGCCATTTCAACGCCAACCGCATTATGGTGATCGACGATGCCGTGGCCGCGAATGACGTTGAGAAAATGCTGCTTCGTAGCGCCGCGCCGGAAGGCTGTAACACCTCCATTCTTTCTTTTGAGAAAGCCAGCGCAAATATCCTCGCCGGTAACTATGACGGCCAGCGTGTGCTGGTACTGCTGAAAACACCAGAGCTGGCGCTAAAGCTGGTGAACTGTGGCATCGCGGTCACCCAACTCAACATCGGTAATATGTCGAACAAAGACGATCGCCGACAGATTAAGCGCTCGGTCAGCGTCAATGATGTTGAGATTGCCGCCATCAATACCCTGTTGGCAAAAGGTGTGGCGGTTACGGCGCAGATGACGCCGGAAGAGTCGAATACCAGTATCACCGAGTTTTTAAAAGCCGATAAGGGATAAGGAATGTCGCCACATCAGCAGCAGTATTATCAGCACGTGTTAGCGACTCTGGACCAGGTATTTCAGACCCAGAGTACCGCTATTGAGGAGGCCGCGGCGTTATTCGCCGGGTGCGTCAAAGCCAATGGCATTATTCACGGTTTTGGCTCCGGCCACTCGTTTGCCGCTGCAGTCGAACTTGCCGGTCGCGCTGGCGGTCTGGTTAACACCAAAGCTATCGACCAGTTCTATGGCCCAACCGGCTGGTTCGATTCGCTTAAGGGGATTGGCGATGTTTTCTCCGGGTTACTGGATCTGCGTGAGTCAGACTGCTTTGTGATTATCTCCAACTCCGGCACCAAGCCGCTGCACGTTGAACTGGCGCGCAAGGTGAAAGAGCAGGGACTGAAGCTGGTGGTTATCACCAGCAACAACGGTGAATCGCCGTCAACCCGCGAAAGCATTCGTGACTTTGCCGATGTTGTGCTCGATAACGCCTGCCCGGCGGGTGACTGCACGCTGAGCATGAATAACGACAATATTATGACTGGTCCGGTGTCATCGCTATCTGCGGCCTTCATCATTAATAACGTGGTGATCCGCTGCATCGAAATACTGCTGGAGCAGGGCATTGCACCGCCGGTGATGCGCAGCATCAATCTGCCGGGCGGCAAAGAATACAACGATTCACTGATGCGCCAGTACAAAGAGCGCGTGTTTACGCTCTAGGAGGAAATCATGAAAGACACTCTATCGACGCGCAGCGCATCGCTATCCTTTCCTGCCCTTACTCTCGACGCCTGTCGCGACGAACTGATAGTGTGCGCGCATCGCATTACGCGCAATATCGCGGTATATGGCGAGAAGTTCCCCTCCGCCTGCACCCAGAATAACCGCTATGTGCTGAAAGAGAACAACGACTGGACCAACGGTTTCTGGACCGGAATGCAGGCTATCGCCTGGGAGTTCAGCGGTGAAACGGCGAATCTTGAGGGCGTTGAACGTAACGTGGCGAGTTTCAAGGCGCGTCTGGCGGCGCACCATGTTCTGGATCACCACGATATCGGCTTCCTCTACAGCCTGTCAGCGGTTGCCTACTGGAAGCTGACGACGCGCGACGAGTTAACGCCGCTTATCCTGGCAGCAGCAGACCTGCTGGTGAACCGTTTTCACGATAGCGCGGGTTTTATTCAAGCCTGGGGGACGCTTAACGATCCGCAGGAGTATCGCCTTATCATCGATTCCCTGATTAATCTCCCCTTGCTGCACGTGGCGGCGCGGATCAGCGGTGAGTCACGTTACCGTGAGGTAGCGGAGCGCCACTATGCGGCGGTTATCAATAATATCTTTCGCGAAGACGGCTCCACCTTCCATACCTTCTATTTTGATCCGAAGAGCGGAGCCCCTTCGCACGGGAAAACCTTCCAGGGCTATAGCGATCACTCCTGCTGGGCGCGCGGTCAGGCGTGGGCAATCCTCGGGATCCCTCTTCACTGGTCAGCAACCGGAGAAACCGACCACTATGCGCTGTGGCAGCAGGCCTGCGACTACTTCTTCCGCCATCTACCCGAAGACGGCGTTCCCGCCTGGGATTTACTGCTCGCCGGGGATCCGGATGCGCCAAAAGACAGTTCGGCGCTGGCGATCGCCATCTGCGGCCTGCTGGAAGCGCACAAACACTTCCCGGATGCTGGCTACGAGAAACTGGCGCGTCAATTGTTACAGGCACTCATGACTGGTGCTTCTGCTCAGGGTGATGACGCCTGCGAAGGATTACTCAAACACGGTGTTTACGCGTATGCCCTCGGTAAAGGCATTGATGAATGTACTCTCTGGGGAGATTACTTTTATATGGAAGCGTTATACCGAATCTACCAACCGCAATGGTCAGGATACTGGTTATGACAATGATTGATAGTTATCTGGATATTGTCCAAAAAAAACTTAATAACATCGCCCAACAGCAAAGCCATAAAATCACCGTCGCCGCCGAAAAACTGGCAAAGGTAATTAACCAAGGCGGCGTGATTTATATTTTCGGGTGTGGTCACTCCCATATATTTGCTGAGGATGTATTTTATCGCGCCGGTGGTATTGCCCCCGTCCGCCCTATATTTATCGAGCCATTAATGTTGCATGAGGGCGCGGCGGCTTCATCGTATTATGAAAAACAGAATGACTATATTGCCGAGTATCTTGAAAAATATGACCTGACGGATAAAGACGCATTAATTATTATCTCTACGTCCGGGATTAATCCAGCCCCGGTAGATGCGGCGCTTTGGGCGAAACAGTGTGGTGCATTTACCTTGGCGCTGACCAGTTTCCTGTATGCTGAAACCCAGCCGTCGAAGCACAAAGCCGGCCTTAAACTGCGGGATTGCGTAGAGATGGCAATAGACAACGAGGTGCCGATTGGGGACGCGGTGCTGTCGATCCCCGGTCACGCAACACCGTTTGCGCCGGTGTCGTCAATGACTGGACTCTTTATTATGCACACCCTGTTTGCCGAAGTTATCGCGAACCTTGGGCGCGAAGAAAAATGTCTACCGGTATTTTTAAGCGGGAATATTGCTAACGCTGCTCAGCATAATGAAAGACTGCTGGAGAAATACGGCACACAAATTCCGGAACTCACGAATAATAATGATTTTAAATAAGTAGTACATCCCTCACCCTACAAAATAGAGTTTAATAAGGTATATAATAATGACAAGTCATAAACTCAGAATATCTCTGTGTGCACCGCTGTTGCTTTTTATTACCCCCCATGCCTTTGCGGAAGAGGAAACCGATTATGAAGCGCCTTCTCAGTTTGAGAAAGCGTTTTATGATGAAGGCAAATTAAACCTCAATACCTCGTTATATATTCGTCACCGTGCAGTGAAAAACCCGAATTCCGGGAAATACGGACTCGGTCCGGCCGGGATCCAAAACCAGACCGGGAACGTTGCGATTAGCTACATTTCTGGCTATTACAAGGATGTGATTGGTTTTGACTTCTGGGGCAATGCCAACATCAAACTCGGACATACCGTCGGACAGTCTGAAATTCTCTATTACGATTATGAATGCGGCCAGACAGGTGAGTTCAGCCCGTGTGAAAAGTCCTACATGAGCGTGTCGGTTGCGGCGCTGAAGCTGAATCTTGGCGAGGAAGGCACAAACTTTAAGCTGGCGGCGGGCTATACCCCTATCAATTCCGGTACCGTCAAAAGCAGTTGGGGACTTAACCCTCACGCGTTCCGTGGCTTTGACAGTGCCTTAACCCTCGACAAGCTGAAACTGACCTATGCCTGGGCTGACCGCTTCAAGAACGACTGGAGTCGTAATTTTAAACCGATGACCACGACCTGGCACCAGAATAACGCCGATGGTCTTAATGACAACGGCACTACCATCAAGGCCGGTAAGATCATCGATTACATTCATACGGTGGGAGTGGTCTACAACTTCAGCAATACCGTTCTCGATGTGGGATATGGTGAAGGTAAAGACTATCGCCGCAACTGGCAGGCGCTGGTTGAACGTAACGACACCCTGGCGGAAGACGTCTCACTACAAAGTAAGCTCTTCTACCAGGGGGCGCGCTATATCGAAGAGTTGTCGAAGATTAAGGATCCTTCGACGGAATACTACGTAGGGATTGGTTTTAACCTGAGCCACAACAACACCGTATGGTCTCTCGGTTACAGCCAGAACTACGCGCCAAATACCGGAGATTACAACTTCCGTTTAACCCCGTGGGCGAACTCAGATAAGCGTGACTATCAGCCGACGCTGTCGCAACTTGAAGATTTCAACGTGTCGGGTGCCCGAGCGATCCGTGTGGGAGTGAGCTATAACTTCGCTGACTTTAATTTGCCGGAACTGACCCTCGGCGGTGCCGGAACCTACGGCTGGCACGTCGTCACCGATGTCAGCAAGACCGGATCGGCGAGAAAGTATGACGGGAAGATGACGTCGTTCGACCTCTCCGCACGCTATCAGGTGACCGACGGTATCGCAAAAGGGCTCTCCTTTACCCTTCTACCGGCGCTGTTCCGCGCGACGGACAGTAACTATAAAACCGACCGTAACGACGTGAAGTTTATCGTCGGTTACAGCATGAAGATATTTTGAGGTTATCCCGTCTGAATAGCTAATATCTATTATCCAGGTGACGCTCACATTGCAAGAGACAGGTCTGCGGTGTTGGCGTCACGATCGTACGGAATGCTTACAGTATGCGCGTGAAAATCTTATCGAAAAGCACCTCGTCGCCGAAGTGAATAAGGCGAGGCGCGAAATCAAAATCGGTTGTACCTAGCCTCGTTCATGTGTTATCACATCGCGAACACTTCTCTATTTTTTTTAATTATGCCAACGCCGATTAATGCCGATTATTTTTTTGAGAAATTAGAGACCAAAACAGGTCTCGATTATATCCTGCGGGCACGGGAAAAAGTGCCAGAAAAGGGGATGTACATAAAACCCCATGTCCATTTCGAACACGAAATTATGTGGTTTCGCAAAGCGAAGGGCAGTTATAGCATTGGTCGGGAGAAGTTCAGGATCGAGAATAACACCTTGATTTATGTAAGCCCGTTGGTCCTGCATGACATGGAGCTGGAATTTACAGGTGACCATGAGCGTTATATCTTACAGTACGATCGGGCGATGCTCAGTAATCTAAAATATCCCCTCCCGGTGCTGGAACCCCATATCGGTGTTGTCACTGGTCTTAACGGAAAGGCTGCTGACAGGCTGGATTTCATTTTCAGATGGTTTTCAGACGTTAATGAAGACGAGCACACGGAAAATGAGATTAGGCCGCTGCTTATTCTCTTGTTGAATACGGTACTTCAGCACGCGATAACATCTGAGAAAATTTCATCTGAAACGGATAGTCAGTCAATATTTAGCATGATAATTAACTTTGTCATTGCGATAGAAACAGGGACATCCTTTAATATCAGTCTGAGCGAGGCGGCTGGTGCTGTTGGGCTGTCGCCTGGCCATTTCTCCAGAGTGTTTAAAAAGGTCATGCAGGTCAGTTTTAAAGAGTATTTACTGCGCAAGAAAATCGCGATGTCGGTCCAGCTGTTGCGTAATACCGACCTGAGTATCACTGACATTGCTTATAAATGTGAATTTACGGATGCCGCTTACTATTGCTATCAGTTTCGGCGATTTATCGGCGTTACGCCGAAAAAATTCAGAACCAGCAACCTCACCTCTGAGCAGCTTAAAATCAACGAAAATATCTCCATCTAGCCCCTTGTCCGTTGACGACCGGATTAACACGGCGAATGATTATCATTGATAACGATTCTTTGGCTCTGCACGCTTCTAAATAAATCATGCGACGAGTCAATCGCAGACAGTTCTTGCTGAAAATGTGATCGACACGTAGCGCCTGGCGCAAAAAAATTATATAAATGGCCAGTTTATCTACATTTTTTATCCCCTGTTGCACTTATCTTTTATATTGAGGCCGGCCCTGAATTTTTAAAATTCTTGATCCTCTCAGGTAAAAGGTATTTCTATGAATAAGTCAGGCGTCAAAGAAAAAATAGGTTACGGATTAGGCGATGGTGCGTCCAATATTATCTGGCAAACCATTATGCTGTTTATGGCCTATTTTTATACAGATATCTATGGATTAAGCGCTTTTCATATGGGGACAATGTTTCTCGTTGTCCGGGCTTTTGATGCCGTTGCTGATGTTTATATTGGTTATCTTGCCGATCATACCAAAACAAAGTATGGTCAGTTCAGACCTTACTTGCTTTGGTTTTCGCTTCCGTTCGGTATTTTTGGTGCATTGACATTTTATACGCCTGATTTTGGTGAGACGGGCAGGATTATTTATGCATATGTTTCTTATACTGCATTATCCCTTTTTTACTCTCTCGTCAATGTTCCTTACTGTGCATTAATCAACAATATTTCAAAGGATGCAAAAGAGCGTGTTTCAATGCAATCGTACCGTTTTGCCTTTGCGGCGTTAGGCGGCATTATTGTGTCGGTTGTCGCGCTACCGTTAACCAAGATACTGGGCGCAGGCGATCTACAGAAAGGTTATTTTCTTGCCATGGTCATCATGGGAGGAATGAGTACCCTCATGTTCTTTCTCTGCTTTGCGATGACCAAAGAGCACTATGTTAAAGAAGTGGATAAAAGTCATAACCTGCG
Source organism: Citrobacter telavivensis (assembly GCA_009363175.1). Classification (NCBI taxonomy): domain Bacteria; kingdom Pseudomonadati; phylum Pseudomonadota; class Gammaproteobacteria; order Enterobacterales; family Enterobacteriaceae; genus Citrobacter; species Citrobacter telavivensis. The sequence goes on along the minus strand of CP045205.1, from coordinate 4,591,895 downwards.
GGGAATATATCAGGAGCTGCTTATTATTATTAACGATTTCAACTGGCGCTGTATCTTTTCGCTTAATATCGCCAGTCTGATTGCAGGTATTTTAAAAACGGGTGGGGCGATCTATTTTGTCAGTTACTATATGAAAAGGCCTGATTTAGTCAGCACGGTACTGGTTATTATTCTTTGCACACGGTTTGTGGGGGCCATGTCCACCACCTTACTGTATAAAAATTTTGATCGGGTACTCGCCTACAAACTGACATTAGTGATACAGGCTGTCATTCTGACCGCACTTTTTGCCGTCCCTGCGGAGTCTGTCGCGTTGATTTGCAGCGTCATCTGCCTGATCCATTTTATTGACTCAAGCTCAGCCCCTTTGCAATGGAGTCTGTTGAGCGACATTATTGATAATGTTGAAAAAAAATCAAATAATTCATTAAGTGGGCTGGTTTTTTCCACCAATCTCTTTGCCATTAAAATTGGTATTGCCGTTGGCGGAGCCATTATCGGCTGGCTGTTGACCTTTGGGGGCTATGTCGGGAACGCCGCGATGCAAACAGACCCCGCCATTATGACGGTGCGCCTCATTTTTACGATTATCCCGGCAGTTTTTGTCTTGATCATGTTTTTTATTATGCAGCGCTATCGTTCATATGATGTGTAAGCACCGTGACATCATTCAGTCAGTATAACGTAAATTCATTTTTGTCTTTCAGGACGTGTCTATGACCACAATGACCAACCCGATTATTCCAGGCTTTAATCCTGATCCTTCCATCATCAGAGTTGGCGATGCCTATTATTTAGCGACGTCAACCTTTGAATGGTTCCCCGGCGTCTGTCTGTATAAATCCTGGGATCTCAAGAACTGGCGTCTTATTTCTTATCCGTTGAATCGGAGAAGCCAGCTCGACATGATAGGTAACCCGGACTCTGGCGGAATATATGCACCCTGTTTGAGCTACGATGCTGACAGATTCTATCTTATCTACACCGACGTTAAAAATGTGAGCGGACGTTTTTGGGATACCAATAACTATATGGTGACCACTGAAGATATTGAGGGCGAGTGGTCTGAGCCAACGTATCTCAATAGCCGGGGAATTGATCCTTCTCTCTTTCATCATAGCGATGGGACCAAGTGGCTAGTGAGTATGGAAATGAGCTATATGGATGGTGGGGAGGCCGGGTTTCCCAAATGGAATGGTATTATTATTCAGCAGTATGACGAAAAGAATAATACGCTAACGGGAGAATGCCGGAAAATATACGCCGGAACCTCGCTTGGGATCACCGAAGGACCGCATCTGTATGAATATAACGGCTGGTACTATCTGCTGGTTGCGGAAGGCGGCACCTTTTATAACCATAGCGTGACCGTGGCACGTTCAAAACATCTGTTTGGCCCCTATGAAACCGATCCTATCGGTCAAATGATGACATCACGTTTCGATTGTCGCCTGCCGTTACAGCGCGTCGGACATGCCGATCTCATTGAAAACAGCCTGGGTGAATGGTTTATCGTGCATTTATGCGGTCGGCCATTACCCTCCAAAGGCCGCAGTCCGATGGGGCGTGAAACGGCGATTCAGCAGGTTTACTGGAATGACGAGGGCTGGCTGCGGTTGGCAAATAATACCGTTGCGCCTGATTTGACGGTACAAACGTCACTGAGAGAATTCCCCTGGCCTGCGCTCCCTGAAAAAGATGATTTTGATACGCCCATTCTGCCGCTTCAATATCAGTCGTTGCGCATCCCTTTAAGTGAAGAGATGTGTACGCTGAAAGAAAGAAGAGGTTGGTTACGACTGCGCGGTCGTGAATCGCTCAGTTCACATCACTATCAGAGTTTACTGGCAAGAAGACAAACCGATTTCGTCTTCACCGCACAGACCTGCGTAGATTTTCATCCACATTCATTTCAGCAAATGGCGGGATTAGTCTGTTTTTACGACACGACAAATTATATTTATTTACATATTTCCTGCAGTGAAAAGGGGGAGAGGACGGTTAATTTGATGATTAACGACCTTAACAGATTCTCACTACCGACCGGGGAAGGGATTAACATTCCCCGTGATGGCGTGGTGTATCTTAAAGTCTGTGTGAGAGACGATGCCGCCAACTTCTATTATTCGTTAGATGAGCGCACGTGGTTTCCCGTGGGTGATCATGTGGAATACAGTAAGCTCTCTGATGAGTATTTTAAAGAAAGAGGCATTGAACGCTTCACTGGGGCTTTTGTCGGGATGTGCTGCCAGGATTTCACCGGTGAGCGCATTTATGCCGATTTTGATTATTTCCTCTATTCGGCAAATTAATCATTAGCACATTGAGGGGATGAAAGTGATGATCCCCTCGGATTATCCCTCATGAGAAACGGATTAACCGGCACCGATATTTCTACGCATTATTAGATTCAGAATTATCGCGCACGCCACACTGTATTAATCTCACGTCTAATCATATAGTGCCATGCAGTACATGTTTATCAGCTTAAGGAGAAGATGATGAAACGTATCGATTTGCACATGCATTCGCAATACAGCGATGATGCGGATTTCCCCGTTAGCGACCTGCTGAGCATGGCGAAAGCGGCGAACCTGGCGGCGGTGGCAATCACCGATCACAACTCAGCGCGATCCGTTGAAGAGGCCATTCGCTATGGCAATGAAAACGGTGTTAGCGTGATGACGGGCATTGAAATTGATTGCTCGTTTGCGGGCAATAACTATCATCTGCTGGGCTACGGTTTTCGTCGTGATAGCCGGGATTTTGACGCCATCGAGCAGAATTTTCACCATCTGGAAAGTGTCGCGACGCCGCTGAAACTGGCGAAGCTTCGGGCGCTCGGGTTCCAGCTTGACGTCAATCGCCTGTATATCATGGCGGGCGATCGCGTTCCGCAGGAAGAGCAGATGGCAGAGTTGATTTTAGAGGATGCGCGCAATGCGAATCATGAGCTGCTGGTGCCGTACCGGGCCGGAAACCCTCGCAGCGACATGCCGCTGATTAATTTCTTCTGGGATTTTTTTGGCCGCGACAAACCGTGCCATGTGAAGGTTGATCTGCCACCAATGGCAGAGATGGCGTCGATCATTATCGATAACGGAGGCATTCCGGTGATTGCGCATATCGGTGCCAACGTAAAGGAAAAGCATCTGTCGGTGATTGAGCAAATGCTGCCGCTCGGTGTGCAGGGCGTGGAGGTATTCTCCAGCTATCATGATGAGGCGCTTTGTCGCGAACTTTATCAGTTCACGCTGGATAAAACGCTGTTGGCAACCAGCGGTAGCGATTTCCACGGTAAAAACAAACCCAACATCAAAATGGGCAGCAGCCAGCCATGGGCTGAAGCACTGCCGAAAACCCTTGAAATTCTTGACAAGGTGACGCTTTATTAGCGACGGACAAGCCCGGTGTTTCTCTTTTTTGATTGCCGTACTAACCGATCTCATGCATAAGAGAAGGCCGCAAAAACGCTGCGGCCCCGGGTGTCAGGCTGCCAGCTCAGGCATTTTCTCCTTCACAAAATTTAAAACTTTCTCTGCGTCCAGCGACGCATAGGGCAAACTTTCAATAATGGCGATTGGACGCGTGTTTCCGACAATGTCATAAATCTCAGAAAGCTTGTATTGAATATGCGGCGCAATGAGAAAACCGTCGAAAGCGGGAGCGACACTGGCGAAATTATCCAGTCCCACTGCGCTAATCATGAGAGGATTGCCGCTGCTTTCTGCCAGTACATGCATCTTTTTGGCAAGTGAATTTGCCGTATTCCCGAACAAACAACATATCAGAAGCTTTTTCATGTTTTTGACCTCCTGAAAACGGTTCATAGAATAGGTCTGGTCATGCTCAAAAAATGAGCGCCACATCTTATTTGCATCATAAATATATTCCAGAGTGGGCTGCGCAGCGCTGAAGTCTTTTCCACCGTCCAGGATGTGTTGACTACACTTAAGCGAGTCTGCATTCCTGACGGCTTCTGGATTCATGAATCAGGCTCATAAGGCCATGCCAGTGGATATCCTTAACGTCTCTTCGTCTTAGCGTTATTCTGCGCTAACTCATCGGCGCGTGATGAAAACGAGGCTCACGCACTGTTTCATTTCCCTTCACGCCACATGACCCATCATCCGGAGAAAATTCATGACGCTTAATGTAAAAGGTTACGCCGCGTTTGCTGCGAAAGAAGATTTAGCTCCTCATCATTTTGTTCGCCGCGATCCGCGTGACAACGATGTGGTTATCGAGATTTTGTATAGCGGTGTCTGTCACTCGGACATTCATAATGCGTTCAACGACTGGGGCGGCGCAAAATACCCGATGGTGCCGGGCCATGAGATCATTGGTCGCATTACGCATGTGGGCAAAGCCGTGACGAAATTCCGCGTCGGCGATTACGCCGGCGTGGGCTGTATGGTTGATTCCTGTCAGCATTGCAAACCTTGTGCGCAAGGGCTGGAACAGTATTGCGAAGAAGGAAGCACGCTGACCTACAACGATATTGATCGGCACGATCATATGCCGACCTACGGCGGCTATTCCGATAAGATCGTGGTGACGGAAAAGTTCGTCATCAAAATTCCCGAAACGTTGGATCTGAAAGGCGCAGCGCCGCTGCTTTGTGCCGGAATTACTACCTGGTCGCCGCTTCGCCACTGGAAGGTGGGGCCGGGCAGTCAGGTTGCGGTGGTGGGATTGGGCGGTCTGGGCCATATGGCGATTAAACTGGCGAAAGCGCTGGGGGCGGAGGTGACCTTGTTCAGCCGCTCCCCAAACAAAGAGGCGGATGCCCGTCGGCTGGGCGCTGCGCATATTGTGATTTCAACCGATGAAAAGCAAATGCAGGGCGTCTATAACCAGTTTGATTTAATTATTGATACCGTTCCGTATGTTCACGATCTTAAACCCTATATCCCTACGCTGGCGCTGAATGGCACCCTCGTACTGGTGGGGTATCTGGGTGATTTGGATCCGGTATTGAACAGTACGCCGCTGATCCTGGGTCGGAAATCGGTGGCAGGATCGGTCATCGGCGGCATTGCCGAAACGCAGGAGATGATCGATTTCTGTGCCGAGCACCAGATCACGTCGGATATTGAACTCATTGCTATCCAGGATATTAACGTCGCCTGGCAGCGAATGCTGAAGAGCGATGTGAAATATCGCTTCGTTATTGATATCGCCTCGCTGAACGCGTGACAAAAATGGCGGTACGCGGTACCGCCTGTTTGATTATTCACGCCGTTGATCGACGCATCAGTCGTTGTCGGGTTTCATTGTCAATAAAGCTGGCTTCCAGTGCGTGTTCGTTACAGCGATAGAAATTCGCCTGGGGAGCCACCTTGCGTAAGAAATGAGCAAGATCGCCGCACTTCGTCGTGGCAATAAAGATCCTGGTAAAGTCATCCAGCGTGATTCCTGGGCAAATTTGTTTTATATAATGAAAGCTCAGGCAGGTATCCAGGTGAACATGAAGTTCGACCTTCTTAATATTTTTCGGGGAGAATGTCATCAGAATACCTCGCATCCATTACGACAATAAGGAATAAAGCTTTTGCTTGAACATGCCCGATTTTATGCGGGTGATAATTGTGGCATTGACGGGCAGACCGGTCAGTTGCGTCGAATCGATAACGAAGTGTCCGTAGGATTTATCATTTTTGTATTCGATCCACGTATGAGCCTCAAAAGAGGAATCAATAATTTCCGGGTACAGCGCCACTGCCATCGTGGTGGGATCGGGCAAATCGAAGCCGATTTTGTTCATACGACTTGCATTGAACGCCATTAGCGTCTTGTTGCAGCGAACGGAAAATCGGCCTAACTCGCTGAGCTCATTTAAAAACACAATATCTTCCTGATTGATAAAAGCCTCGCCCATACCAATTTCCCAGCCTACCACGGTTAACGGCAGTCCCGATTCAAGCACCAGGTGTACCGCTTCGGCATCCACGTAGAAATTAAACTCCGCTAAAGGGGTGATATTGCCAGGGGTGAGTCCGGCACCGCCCATCACATAAACATGTTTTATTTTCTGCACCAGTTCAGGCTCTTTTAAAATCGCCATAGCGAGATTGGTCAAAGGGCCCAGCGTGACAATTTCCAACTGACCATCAAAGCGGGAGGCAAATTCAATGATCGCATCGACGGCATGCATTTTTTCAACCCTCAAAGAGGGCTCGGGGAGTGCCATATCACCCATCCCATCCTCACCATGAATATGGTGCGAGTAATAACGTTCCCGGAACAGAGGTTTTGTCATGCCCGCGTAAACAGGAGGAAAGTAAGTATCGCTTTTCTCCACGCAGATCAGTGCATTTTTGACACACTGGGGTAAGGGGCAATTACCCGCAACGGTGGTAATCGCTTCAACCTGAATATGAGAGGCTCTTAATGCCATCAAAAGGGCTACCGCATCGTCAGAAGCGGTGTCGGTATCTATCAGAAAATGTCTCATCGCAGTTACTCCGTTTATTATGTCCAGTAACGTTAAAATGCGCAGAGTTGGCGATAACAAAAAGGACATATGTCCTTTTTGTTATCGCCGCGTTCATTTTATTGTGCTATCCCATGAAAGGGAGACAGGAAAAGGGCGGAGGGGAAGATGAAAAATATCAGCGACAGTGCCTTAAAAGAGCGATTTATTTTAGCGCACGGGTTATCTGCTGTACTCAACGCTTCGCTGTTAGCCGCATTGCGTCTGATTAAAATTGACGCCGGGGAATATCTGACGACGCAAAGTACGTATTTGACACATCTCTTTTTCCTGGTTGACGGTAAGCTGCAAGTCGAACGCCAGAATTCAAACGGGACTCATGGGGTCTATTCTTTTGAAACCGCTTTTTCGGTGATCGGTGAACTCGAACTTTTCTCAACAAAACAAAGTAAAGTCCTCAGTGCCGTCCAGGCATTATCGGACTCTCTGTTACTTTCCCTTCCGGTTGAGGCAGTAAGAGAGAACGCGATGCGCGATCCCGCTTTTCTTCTTTTTATGTGTCAGAATTTAAGTCATAAGTTACTTAATACTTCACTGCTGCATTCGGTTGGTGCGATTTCGGTGGAATCTAAATTGCGTCAATTCTTATTATTCAAAACGCAAAGCGAAGGCGTAATGATTCAGTTGGAGAACAGGGAGTCGCTCGCCGCCATGTTGGGCGTTTCTGTCAGACAACTCAATCGCGCGCTGATAAAACTTGCGCAGCAGGAGATTATCCAATACAAAAATAAATCCCTGAGGATTATCAATCCTGTCCGCTTATCCGATTTTCCTGCCGACAAAATCTGAACCGGGACTGGGGAACATATTCCCGAAAGCATGAGATAATGCTCTCGCTGTGAAGGAAGGCTGGAATGCTATTTCAGCCAATATACACATTACGATGAGATCAACGGATGAATCTTCTTGAACTGACTCTCCTGAGTGGACAATACGACGGTCATGAAACGGGCGGCAAGATCCCGTGGAACGATCCAGACTTCAGTCGCAGAATGCTGGAAAACCACTTGTCTCAGGAGCACGACTGGGCCAGTCGTAAACTTTCGGTCATCGAGCAACAGGTCGACTGGATCGCCCGTCAACTTCCCGTGGGCGCAAAGATCCTTGATCTGGGATGTGGACCCGGCTTTTACACCCAACGTCTCGCACAGCGCGGGTTTGATTGCACCGGCGTTGACTTTTCTCCGGCCTCTGTTCAGTGGGCGCGGGAACAGGCGCAAAGCGCAGGACTGAACATTGATTATCAGGAACAGGACGTCCGCGATTACCTGCCGGGTGATGCTTTTGATTTTATCATGATGACTTTCGGTGAAATCAATGTCTTTAGCATCGAGGATGCGCAACGACTGGTGGCACGCTGCGCGGCCTGGCTGAAGCCGGGAGGCGCTCTGCTGATTGAAGTACATACTTTTGACGAAGTCAAAAGGCAGGGGACGGCACAACCGTCCTGGCAGCGCTGTTCGCAGGGGCTGTTTCTCGCCGAACCACATCTGTTGCTGAGCGAAAATAGCTGGAATGAGGAAATGCAAACCAGCACCACGACGTTCTGGGCACTCAAGGCCGACGCCAGCGTCGTGCATTTTAGCAGCCAGACGCGTGCCTGGCGGGACGAAGAGTATCTGCAGTTGCTGGCGCAGTGCGGTTTTCACACCACAACCCGCATTGCCGCTGACGACTGGCCGGTCAGTGAAACCTTTGCCGGGAAGCTCTATGCTTTGATGGCCCGTCGCGAAATGGCGTAAACGGTAATTTATCCGTTCTGCGACCAGAGAAATCGGATGCCCGATGGCTTACGCTGTCGGGCTTTTTTTAGACCGGGGAGCCTTACAATGCGGGGAGTGATTCACTATCATGCCTGAATCCCGCTACCTGTCAGGATCCGCCCATGCTTAAAGAAAACTTCAACGAACTGCAGATCTTTCTGGTTGTAGCCAGAGAGCGGAGTTTTACCAAAGCCGCTGCGAAGATTGGTGTTTCACAATCGGCCCTCAGCCATGCCATAAAAGCGCTGGAGGAGCGTTTGAACCTGCGGCTTTTGACCCGTACCACCCGCAGCGTGGCACCAACCGCTGCTGGCGAGAGAATCATCGCCTGTCTTGAACCCCGTATCGCAGACCTTGAACAGGAACTGGAAGCACTCATTCAGCTAAACGGGACGACCTCGGGTCATATCCGTTTGTCAGCCGGGGAACACGCGACGCGCAGTTTGCTGTGGCCGAGGCTGAAACCTTTTCTCAAAGCCTGGCCGCAAATCAGCGTCGAGCTGGTGGTCGATAACGGTTTTGTGGATATCGTAGAAGGTCGTTTTGACGCCGGGGTGCGTCTGGGCGAAAGCGTTGATAAAGATATGGTCGCGGTAAAAATCGGCCCGGATATGCGCATGGCGGTAGTGGGGTCGCCAGACTATTTTGCTGAGCGTCCCGTGCCTGAAACGCCGCATGAATTGCAGAACCACCGGTGTATCAATATGCGTCTGCCTACCGCGGGCGGTCTGTACCACTGGGAATTTGAGCGGGACGGCAAGCCGCTGCGAGTCAGGGTGGACGGACAGTTGACGTTAAACCTGCTCACCGAACGCGTCGATGCCGCACTGTCCGGGTTTGGCCTCACCTGCGTGCCGGAGGATTCTGTCGAAGAGTACGTCAAATCCGGCGCGCTGGTGCAGGTTTTGCAGTCATGGTGTCCTGAATTTCCGGGCTACTATCTTTACTACCCCAGCCGCAAACAGCATCCACCCGCCTTTGCGCGCCTGATCGAGGCATTGCGCTACCCCTGAGTCGTCAGGGGAGCTGGGCGTACGCTTCCTCACTGACCGGCTCCAGCCATTCGTTTGAAGACCCTTGTGCGGGCACCTCGACGGCAAGATGGGCAAACCAACTGTCTGCCGCCGCGCCATGCCAGTGTTTTACGCCGGGCGGAATATTCACGACGTCTCCGGCGACCAGAGGCTGTGCCGGTTTATCCCACTCCTGATACCAGCCTCGCCCGCCGGTCACCAGCAGAATTTGTCCCCCCTTGTGGTGGATATGCCAGTGATTGCGACAGCCGGGTTCAAACACCACGTTGCCAATATTGACACCCTGCGTGGACAGCATATTCAGGTAGCTGGTCCCCTGAAAATATTGCGCATACGCTTCGTTTTTCGGCCCTTTCGGGAAAATGCCATTACCTTCAAATGGTGCGTTCATGATTTCTCCGGGGTTATCAGGTTGGCGGTCAGCGCCATTACGGCGCTGACAACGGTAATCATCGTCATCCGTTGGGACAGGAAGAATGAGATGCAGTGTAGCGTTTTCTCACCCGGAGATAATGGTCGCCAGCGGGATAACCGCTATGAATATCATTCATAAATCTCAGTCAGGAAAAAAAGACAGAAAGATATGGGGCGATCATTTTCGTGCTTTTGGGGATGGTATTTAAAGGTAACGCATTGTTTATTAATGAATTGATAAGGGATAATTTGCAGGCTTTTAAAGTCAATCATTATCCTTTCCGATCAAACATAAAATCTACAAAACTAGACATCTATCGAGTTTTCATCTTAAAGTCCCGGGGCTGGCACTAGACAAAACTGTCTTATGGTTATCAAATGGTTAAATAATATTTCACTGGATGTGAATGATCGGCCAGATATATGAATGGTCGGCGGGTAATTCAGTGGCTACAAGCAAGACAACACACCATTTCGGGAGAAATTATGCATTCCTCTGTTAATAAAAACGAAAGCCGAACGTTCTTCGGCCATCCTTATCCGCTGGGTTCACTGTTCTTCACGGAGATGTGGGAGCGGTTTTCATTTTACGGTATTCGTCCGTTACTGATCCTGTTCATGGCCGCGACCGTCTACGATGGCGGCATGGGACTGGCGCGTGAAAATGCGTCCGCGATTGTCGGTATTTTTGCTGGCAGCATGTACCTGGCGGCGCTTCCGGGTGGCTGGCTGGCGGATAACTGGCTCGGGCAACAGCGCGCGGTGTGGTACGGTTCGATCCTGATCGCGCTCGGCCATCTGTCTATTGCCCTGTCGGCCTGGATGGGTGACAACCTGTTCTTCATCGGCCTGATGTTTATCGTACTGGGGTCGGGTCTGTTCAAAACCTGTATCTCCGTCATGGTGGGCACTCTTTACAAGAAAGGCGATGCCCGCCGCGACGGCGGTTTCTCGCTGTTCTACATGGGCATTAACATGGGGTCATTCATCGCCCCGCTGATCTCCGGCTGGTTGATCAAATCTCACGGTTGGCACTGGGGCTTTGGTATCGGCGGGATCGGGATGTTGGTCGCGCTGGTTATCTTCCGCGTGTTTGCCGTACCTTCCATGAAACGCTACGACAGCGAAGTGGGGCTTGATTCGACCTGGAACAGTCCGGTGGCGAAGAAAAACGGCGTGGGTGGCTGGTTGCTGGCGCTGAGCGTCGGCGTGGCTATTATCGTGACGCTGATAGCCCAGGGGGTGATCGTCATTAATCCGGTCGCCGTTGCCAGCATGCTGGTCTACGTCATTGCCGCTTCTGTGGCGCTTTACTTTATCTACCTGTTCGTGTTTGCGGGTCTGACACGCAAAGAGCGCGCCAGACTGCTGGTTTGCTTTATTCTGCTGGTTTCTGCGGCTTTCTTCTGGTCTGCATTTGAACAGAAACCGACCTCGTTCAACCTGTTCGCGAACGACTATACCAACCGCATGATCGGTGATTTCGAAATTCCTGCCGTCTGGTTCCAGTCGATCAACGCCCTGTTCATTATCCTGCTGGCACCGGTCTTCAGCTGGGCATGGCCGGCGCTGGCGCGCAAAAACGTGCGCCTGAGCAGTATCACCAAGTTTGTTATCGGTATTCTGTGCGCGGCGGCGGGCTTTGGCCTGATGATGATGGCGGCGCAGAACGTGCTGAGCAACGGTGGGGCGGGCGTGTCGCCGTTCTGGCTGGTAGGCAGCATTCTGATGCTGACGTTGGGTGAGCTGTGTCTGAGCCCGATTGGTCTGGCGACCATGACGCTGTTAGCGCCAGAAAGAATGCGGGGTCAGATGATGGGCCTGTGGTTCTGCGCCAGCGCATTGGGTAACCTGGCGGCGGGTCTGATTGGTGGGCACGTCAAGGCTGACCAATTGGATATGCTGCCCGACCTTTTCGCCCGCTGCTCCATAGCGCTGCTGATTTGTGCCGCTGTGCTTATCGTATTAATTGTTCCGGTTCGTCGCATGCTGGAAAATGCGCAGGTGAAAACTGAGCAGAAACCCGCCATCAATGGCTGATCGATAATTATCCGTCTCTCACTCCGCCGGCGTTAAATACGCCGGTTTTTTTCACAATAAGTAAACATTCACCCTCGCCATCCTCAATAATCCATGTGATTATTTCTTATATTATTTAAGGATCTCATCGCTTGCTCTTTTTGTGGTGTAATATTCTAAATTTAAGATTATTTAAAGCGTTATATGCTGCACTTGCGTTATTTATTAGATTAGCTATCTGAGTCACGCTTAAGACTATTTCATTTGAGAAGATTATATATTGGAGGGAAAATAGCCAAATCGGAAATCATTTGTTTATTAAATGCTACTGACGGGATTATTTCAGCCTTTTTAATTTAAGTGGCGTTTGTCTGTGTCTGTAAAGTCTAAAAAAACAAATATATTCTTTTAAGTAGGGAACGGCTTATTATGAAATACTCTCTGTCTTTCGGGTTTAAACCGAATAAAATCGCATTATTGTTAAGTACTATTCTTTCTGCGTCATCGCTTCCTGTTTATGCGGAAGCGGAACGCATTTCGATTACTGATTCGGTTCCTGTCGACAAACGAACCGTGCAGGTCGCCGATGGTGCTGATGTCTCTTACATTGGCGTCGGGGCGACAGGTGCCAGCGTCACGGTCAACGGTAAAATTGACATGGTCAGCCCGGCAGGCAATACCGGATCGAGCGTGTATGTTTCCGTTGGGGATCTGGATTTAGGTAAAGGTTCATCTATCGATTATTCTACGTTATCCAGTTCTGTCGCCGATGCCGTCAGAGTTTACGGTGGTAGCCTTAAGGCTGAAGATTTAACGATTAAACAGTCTGGCGTACCGACGATTGGTCTTTACGTCAATGACGCGGCGAATGTTGTGTTAACCGGCGACACCCTGTTTGATTTAACGATTACCACCCCGGTCACTGTTTCATCCAGCATTATGTCTTCAGCTATTGTCGCGTATAGAGACTCGACCCTCACTGCGGAAAACATCACCGTGAAATACGCGGATAACAAATCTTCCAGCGACGTGGGGACGACCACCGTGGAAGCGCTGGAACTAAAGGGGCTGAGCACCAGGATCACGGGGAATGTGAATGTTGATTTGCAGTCCACCTCGGCGGTTTACCTGGAAGGGATGAACGTCAGCAGCAATGCCGATATTATGGGTACAACCCAAATCAAGATTACGACGGACGCAGCGGAAGATGGTGTTAAAGGCCTGGTGCTGGAGGATCATCGTGACTCCGTATCGCTGCCAGCCAGAGCGAATATAATCAACTTTAATGATGTCAATATTGATGTCACTGATAACGCAACGGATTACGATTTTGGCTTGATTACCGGGCTGTCGTCGTTGGGGGCACTGTCGGATATTACGATGGATAACCTTAACATTAAGGCGCGGGCGAAAGGTGATGCGACCGTCATTGGCGCACTGTTTCACGGAAGCGAAGAGGCCAGCGTCAGAATCAACAACCTGAATATCGCGGTTTCCGGGGATGATACAACCAATCTGTACGGTATTCAGGGCGTGAGCGTGGAGGACATGACCTTCAATACGCTGAATGTGCAGTCAGAGGGCGGTAACCGGGTTGAACTTGTGCGTAATGCGAATGCTAAAATCCTCGGTGATGTCACGCTGGGAAGTTTGCAGGGTGTGCAGAGTGCGCAGGGTAACTTACTCGCTATCTATGGTTCCATCGATATCAGCAACAACAATAAATTCCAGGCGTGGGGGGATATTCAGTCCGAGAGCAATCACATCGTCAATATTAACACCGGCGATAACTCCTACCTTTACGGCAGCACGAAGAAGGTATCCAGCGGCATTATCGATCTGGCATTCAACGGCAGCCACAGTCGTTGGGATATGACTGGCGACTCCAGCCTGACAAATCTGACGCTGAACAACGCGACGCTGAACTTTATGGCGCCAGTCACGAGTACCAGTCAGCTGACGCGTGCTGCCACAACGTTCAAAACCCTGACCGTGAGCGGTGATTATACCGGGACTAACGGTAACATCGTGATGAACAGCCAACTGGGCGATGATACTTCTCCAACTGACCGCCTGGTTATTGCGGGTAACACCTCCGGCACCACTAACGTGAAGGTATTGAACGCGGGTGGGGCAGGTGGTCTCACGACGGAGGGTATTGAACTGATTAGCGTAGGCGGCAACTCCGACGGTGAGTTCACACAGAGCGGGCGTATTATTGCGGGTGCGTATGATTACACCCTGCAACGTGGCGAAGGCACGCAGGCGAAAAACTGGTTCCTGAGCAGTGCGCTGTCTCCGGAACCGCCAGAGCAGCCAGATCCGGTGGTTCCGGTAACGCCTGTTGACCCGGTTGATCCCGTAGACCCGCAGGATCCGGTCGAACCGCAAGCTCCGGTTCAGCCGCAGTCTCCGACCCCGACGCCGCGTGAACACGCGGTGCGTCCGGAAGCCGGTCTGTACGGTATGAACCTGCAGGCGGCGAATACGATGTTCAACACCCGGTTGCAGGATCGTCTGGGTGAAACCCATTACGTTGACGCACTGACCGGCGAAGACGCGGTCACCAGCCTGTGGCTGCGCAACGTGGGCGGGCATACCCGTCAGCACGACAGCAGCGCCCAGTTGAACCTGCAGGCCAACCGCTATGTCATGCAACTCGGCGGCGATATTGCGCAGTGGTCTTCCGACAACACCGACCGCTACCATCTGGGGGTGATGGCGGGCTATGCCAACCAGAAAGCCCGTGCTGAAAATCAGCGTAACGGCAACCGTGCGCGCAGCGCCATCGACGGTTACAGCATTGGCCTGTACGGCACCTGGCTTCAGGACAACGCGACCCGTGAAGGCGCGTATGTCGATACCTGGGCACAGTACAGCTGGTTTGATAACACCCTTTCCGGCGACGGTGTGGAGTCAGAAGAGTATGACGCTAAAGGTTTCACCGCCTCTGTGGAATCCGGCTACACCTGGAAACTGGCGGACATCAGCGAGCGTAACGCGCTGTACATCCAGCCTAAAGCCCAGGTCACCTGGATGGGCGTGAAGGCCGACGAGCACAAAGAAGTTAACGGTACCCGCGTGGAAGGTAACGGTGATGGCAACATCCAGACCCGCGTCGGCGTGCGTCTGTTCGGCAAGGGTCATAACCCGCTCGACGACGGTAAAGGCCGCACCTTCCAGCCGTTTGTGGAAGCCAACTGGATCCACAACAGCAAAGACTTTGGCGTCTCAATGAATGGTGAAAACGTGGATCTGCAGGGTGCGCGCAATATTGGCGAAGTGAAAGCCGGTGTTGAAGGCCAGTTGACGAAGAACATCGCTCTGTGGGGCAACATCGGTCAGCAGATGGGCGATAAGGGCTACAGCGATACCTCCGCGATGATCGGAATTAAAGCGTCGTTCTGATGTGAATTGCCGGATGGCGGCTGTGCCTTATCCGGCCTACAAGTGGTAAGTGTAGGCCGGATAAGCGCCAGCACCATCCGGCAATCAATAACACTAAAACAACGACTCAACTTCATCCCCGGTAAAGTTCGGTTGCGGCAGACAGGTGTAAGCCCCCAGTAATCCGCACGTATGGAGACGCTACTGATGCCCTGTCCCCTCACTCGGCTGAAGAATAATGCGTCTGGTCCTTCGCCCTGTCATGGTTGTCAGGGTGAGGGAGATTATCGTGCAAAACCATTATTGATACAGATCTGCCCGCTGGTACGCAGGGTAAAGGCGATCGTCTCGGGATAGTGGCTGTAATAGTTATGTTCTTCTGCCAGTCCTTTTTCCTGTGCCAGTTTTACCGTCTCCAGTGAACAGGTACGGTATATTAAATCTTTTTCCATCAGCTTCTGTTTTTCGCGTTGTTGTGCCGGAGAAAGCGCTAACCATTTCTCTGAAAGCGAATAATCGAAGACCACGCGCTGACCTTTGGCCTGAATGTTTTGCGCCGTAATGTAATCATCAATTTTCACGCTGGACTGGCCACGCATTTTTTTCTTTTCTTCTGCTGCTGCATATTTTGCCAGCGCGTCACTGTCCATCCCGGCGATTTTTTCCTTATAGACCGCCACGTAGCCCGCCGGCTGCTGGTAGTGGTTGCTATAGGCTTTACGCATGTCGCTGTCACTCATTGTGCAGCCGGTAAGAATAAGCGGTAATAAAAGGAGTGATTTATTTTTTAACATCGGATTGTTCCCATTTTGCTATTTGATAAATAATAAACCCCATTTCTCTCTGTATTAAATTTATTTAAAAGAGCGTGGTTGTTTTTTTTGATTAATAATGTTTTACAGCAAAGGGAATGACGAAGGCAAATACTGTCCCCTGAAACTACTTTATTTCAGGGGGAGGGGGGTTAGCGATGGGTAATTCCTTCATAGATTAAGCGTAATGCCAGCAGGCCAATAATTGCCCCGATGATTCGACTGGCGACGCGCTGTATTCTGCCGTATGCCCGACGCACGGCTGGCAATGAAAAGGCCTGACTCAGAAAGACGCGCCAGATAACTGAAGAGAGCACAATCCCGGCCCAGGCCATCATCCGCGCCCACATGGGCGTGTCGGCACTCAGCGTCACGGAGAAGATACTGATAAAAAACAGAACGGTTTGTGGATTCGACAGATCGGTCAATAAGCCGCGACGAAAGAACACCGTCCACGGCGCGCTAACGGGTTGCTGAAGCGTCGGCATTTGCGGCGTGGCCTGGTGGCGAATGCTGTTCCAGGCAAACCACAGCAGATACGCGCCGCCGCCAATTTTGATCACCGAGAATACCGCTTCGCACTGGGTAATCAGCGTCGCCATGCCGAACAGTCCCAGCCCGGAATAGATTGCGTCACCTAACGCCACACCCAGACCGGTTAATACGCCTGCGCGTCGTCCGGAGGCCAGACTGGTTTGCACAACCACAAACAGATTGGCGCCTGGGTTAAAGAAGGTTAAGACGAACAGGCTGACGGTGAGGAAAACCGCGTGCAGAGGTTCCATAAACCACATTTCCCTGAATCAGATAAAGTAACCTCATCTTATTTATCACAAAACCTGGGGGATGCGAATGGGATCACAAAGGGAGAGGCGGGGGAAGAAAACCACCCGCGTTGCCACGGGTGGTAGAGGGTCAGAAGCTGTATTTCAGCCCTAACATGCCTTGCGTATCGCTGTAACCGTTGTCGCCAATCTGTTGGGCAACGTTGCCCCACAGTTGCAGACGCTGGCTAAGCTGGCCTTCAACGCCCACTTTTAGTTCACCTATGTTGCGGGTGCCTTTCACGTCGTTGCTGATGTCATCCATCTGTACGCTGTAATTCTGCGTGTTGTGGATCCAGTTGGCTTCGACAAACGGCTGGAAGGTGCGGTCTTTGCCGTCATCTATCGCGTTATGCCCCTGCAGGTACGCTTTCACACCCAGGCGCGTTTGCAGATTACCGTCGGTTTTATCCACTACGCGGGTACCATTTTTCTCAACGTGCGTATCGGCCTGCACGTCCATCCAGGTGACCTGGGCTTTAGGCTGAACATACAGCGCGTTACGTTCGCTGAATTCGGCCAGTTTCCAGGTGTAGCCCGTCTCGACAGACGCGGTGATACCGTCTGAGTCATACTTTTCAGACGCCAGTCCCTGTCCGGAGACGGTGTTGTCAAACCAGTTGTAGAGCATCCAGCCATCAACATAAGCCCCGGTTTTATCGGTGTCGTTGGCATACCAGGTGCCGTACAGACCGGCGCTGTAGCCGCTGATTTCCCCACGAGAGGTGTATCCGGTCAGACTGGAATGGCTGCGGCTCTTGCTGTTGGCGTAACCGGCCATCAGACCCAGATGCCAGCGATCCAGACCGTCGGTGCTCCATTGCGCAATGTCGCCGCCCAGTTGCAGCACATAGCGGTTGCTCTGGGTGCTTATCTGCCCGGAACCGTCCTTGAAGCGGTTATGTCCGCCGATGTGGCGCATCCACAGGCTGGTCACCTTCTGCTCGCCGGTTAACGCGTCGGTGTACTGGGTTTCACCCAGACGATCGTGGAGGCGGGTGGTGAACAGCGTGTTGGCGGCAAGGGTGTTTGCCAGATAGCTGCCGGTTTCCGGGCGATACTGATGCGGGCCTTCCGCTGTTGGAGGCATGGGTTCGACGGGCTCTTTCGGGTTGCCCGGCGGGGTTGGGGGGACCGGTCCTGGCAATGCCACACTGGTCAGAGACCAGTTTTGGTTATCTCGTTTCACTATATCGTAGTCATATGCGCCCGCCACAATACGACCTTCTTTCACAAAGGTTCCGTTAGATGCGCCTTCAACGTCGACAATGCGGATGCCTTCAATCGTCGGGGCACCGCTACCGCCGGCGTTGCTGACGCTGACGCGCGTGGTGCCGTGGGTATCACCCTTCACAACCAGCTTATCGGTCGGCGAAAGGTCATCACCCAGCACGGTGCGTAAGGCCAGCAGGCCGTTGTTACCGGTATAATCGCCGTTAATCGTTAACGTGGTTGGGCTAAAGGCCGCTTTCACCCGCGACGGGGAAGAGAGCGTCGCCGTGCCTGCCAGCTCCAGCGAGTTCAGCGTCTGCGAATAGCCATTAAGATCCAGTTGCGCGCCGTTGTCCACGCGGTAATCCGATCTTGCACTCAGGGTATTTTCTACCCCAGCGCGCAGCGTGCCGTTCGCGACGTGGGTCGGGCCCTGGTAGGTGTTGGCACCTGTAAGCGTCGTTGTCCCCGAGCCGAAATGGTTCACTTCGCCAACGCCCGTGATTCTGGCCGAGAGCACGAAGTCATCGCTGTTGTGGTTAAAGTTGAGTTCTGCCGTGCTCATACCGCTGGTGTTGCCAAGGTAAATCCACGGCAGATCCAACGCTCCCGCGGCCTGTTGCGCTTCTCCCTTCGCCCCGCCGATATTCAGGATACCGGTGCTGCCTTGCCCCACCGCCAGCCAGATAAAGCTACCTGAGCTGACCGTTGCGCCATTGCTGACGGTCAGAATACCGGTGGCGTCATTGGATGCCGTGCTGTCGAAGCCGCCGAGATAAATGCCCTTTGTCACATCCAGTCGCGAGTTTTCACCGTCGACCAGGGTTACTCCATAGCCATTACGACTGGTACTGCTCGTATTGCCGACGTAGCCGATGTTCATGTGTTCGCTTAAGGAGAGGGTGCCGCCGCGGGTAATCACCAGGTTGCCGCGCCCCTGATCGCCGACCACGCTCCAGGCGGATGAGACAGACGAATTTGCACCGTCGATGGTGACCGTCCCCTGTGCATTTGCGGCATATTCTCCAATGCGCAGTTCATCAATGCCGCTGATTTTACTGCCGTTACTCACCAGCAGTGTTCCTGAACCATCATGGGTCCCGAGCACCAGATTCAGATTGTCCAGCGTCCAGGTTGCGCCATTCGTCAGCGTCACGCTGCCGTTCGCGCCATTACCTATCATACCGGCGGAAGTGGCGATATCCCGACCATCGATCAGCAGCGAGCCGTCAGAGTTATTACCGACCCAGAGACTGCTGAAGTTATCCCATGCGGGATCGGTATTTTCCGTCGCGGAAAGCGTAATACTTTGGCCGTTATTAATAATGACGGTATCACCCACACCCGTTGGTGGAGAAATACTATTATCAGCCATTGCTGTGGGTGTTAAGGCAATTGAAATAGCAATGGCTAATAGTGATCCAGGGGGGTGTATTGTATTTATTTTCATATATTGACTCTTCCTTAAGATTCGAATATTAATTAAATGGAGGGGCAAAAAGGCCAACCTTGAATATTAGGCCATTCGTGGATTTGCTCATGTTAATAAGGAGCTGATGATTATTAATGTTATTTGTCGCGAGGGAAATGGCGTAATCGTTTTGCCACCGACTTGCATGAAGTATCGATAGGCTGAGGCTATTAACTGTCGTTAATGGGCTGAAAATGTGCAAATGGTTGCTAATTGTTTGATTATCAATATTTATTGTTTTTTACCCTCCGCCCAGGAATTGTGCGAATTTAAAGCAAAAAACAATAAGATAGATGAGGTATTCGATAAGACGGGCTTAATGGATGCGTAGGTTTAACGTCAATCTGGTTATCTATTTAACGTTGTTAATCACGTGCGGTAATAATTTTTTTTCGGATTCTTATACTGGCTAATTATCATTGGCTTGATGAATATCAATTTTTATATTGGTATTTATCTGAGGAGTTTTCTGTTGATATTAAGATTATTACCAATAATTCTGAGATTTTTTAATAATAATCTTAATTGAAAGGGGTCTGAACAGGATTATTCATACTGAGTTAGCATCTTTTGATTGATTAAAAACAGAGGGCAGCGTTGTCTGCGTATTTATAGTAAACAGACTGACTTAACTTTACCGTCGAACGTGAAAAGCGTACTGAGCAGGTTGAAACCACAAAAGCAATATATCCTGGAAAGGGCCTGGATTTTTCCTGGAAGCTGAACTAGTTATTAATCATCCTTGAACCGCTGCATGGATTCAGGGGTGATGATAGCGTCATAACATAACCTGGAGCTTTACTATGAAAACTGGATATAAAGTCTTGATTGCTGCGTTGGCTTTTGTGGCGACAAATGCGTTTGCAGCGGAGCTGTTAACAAAGGCTGAGTTTGAGAAGGTAGAGTCGCAGTACACCCTGATTGGTAACATCAATACCAGCAATGAAACATCAACTCAGGATGCGAAAGAAGATCTGCTGAAAAAAGCAGAGGAAAAAGGTGCTGATGTGGTTGTGCTGACCTCCGGTCAAACCGACAACAAAATTCATGGCACTGCCAATATTTACAAGAAGAAGTAATTCGTAAGGTTGTCGGGTGGTTCCGGTCTGTTCTGGGTGGTAGGCTGGACAGGACGCTGTGCGTCGCCACCCGACAATTTATTCCTTCAGGCGTCGCCAGAAGGTGGTTCTGCTGATCCCCAGATAGCGAGCTGCGGCACGTTTATCACCGTTGAACTGCACCAGTACCTGCTGCGGTGTGGCTGAAGATACCGGGAATGACGGCGTTTCAATCTCTGCCAGTTCCGGCAGCAGCCGCTGTAGTAAGTGCTCATCCAGCTGTGGCATAGGTTCAACGCTTAAAAACAGCGCCAGCCGTTCCATCATATTACGTAACTCGCGAATATTCCCCGGCCAGTGATAGTGCAACAGAACGCAGGCTCTCTGCGCCAGTCCGGCGCGCACCGACTCGGTAAACGGCACACAGAGCGCGGCCAGCGACTGTTTTAAAAAACCTTCCGCCAGCGACAGGATATCTGCGGGGCGCTCGCGCAGAGCCGGCAGCGACAGACGCAAAATACTCAGGCGATAAAACAGATCGCGACGAAACAGCCCTCGTTTCATCTCCTCTTCCAGATTGCAGTGGGTGGCGCTAATCACCCGCACCGTCACCGGAATGGGGTGATGTCCACCCACCCGAGTGACCTCTTTTTCTTCCAGTACGCGCAGCAGCCGGGTTTGCAGCGGCAGCGGCATTTCACCGATCTCATCGAGAAACAGCGTCCCTCCGTGGGCGATTTCAAACAGCCCGGCACGGCCGCCGCGTCGCGACCCGGTGAAGGCACCTTCCTCATAGCCGAACAACTCCGCTTCAAGTAAAGATTCGGTAATCGCCCCACAGTTTACCGCGACGAACGGATGTGCAGACTTGTCGCCACGCGTGCCTGCACGCGTACTAAACTCCCGGTGGATGGCCTGGGCCGCCAGTTCCTTCCCGGTGCCGGTTTCCCCCTGTATCAGGACAGAGGCAGGTGAACGGGCATACAGCATAATGGTATGGCGCACCTGCTCCATCTGCGCGGACTCGCCGCGAATATCTCCCAGTTCATAGCGGGTACGCAGCGCCTGATCGGACGCGTAATGACCGTGACGGCGCTGGGTGTGGCGAGTCATGTCCAGCGCATCGCTGAAGGCCTGGCGCACCGTGGCGGCGGAATAGATAAAGATACCCGTCATGCCAGCCTCTTCCGCCAGATCGGTTATCAGCCCCGCGCCGACCACCGCCTCAATGCCGCTGGCTTTCAGTTCGTTGATCTGTCCCCGTGCATCTTCTTCGGTGATATAGCTGCGCTGTTCCAGTTGCAGGTTAAAGGTTTTTTGAAAGGCCATCAGCGCCGGCAGTGTCTCCTGATAGGTGACCACGCCAATGGAAGCGGTCAGTTTGCCAGCCTTTGCCAGCGCGTGCAGGACGTCAAAACCGCTGGGCTTGATCAGGATCACCGGAATCGACAGACGGCTTTTCAGATACGCGCCGTTAGATCCTGCGGCGATGATCGCGTCACAGCGTTCGGTCGCCAGCTTTTTACGAATATAGGCGACCGCCTTTTCAAAACCGAGCTGGATTGGGGTGATGGTCGCCTGGTTATCGAACTCGAGGCTGATGTCGCGAAACAGATCGAACAGTCGCGTTACCGAGACCGTCCAGATAACCGGTTTGTCATCATTCACCCGCGGAGGAAGATTTGTCGTCGCCATAGCCAACCCAAAATAAAAGGACAGAGTATTGGGTGTAGCCTTGTTTCATAAATGTTGCAATGAAACAACAGCACGCGTTTCATGAAACGTTAGCTGACACGTTTATTTTTGCGCATCGCGACATAAAACATCTTATATTGTTGTTATATATAAGATTATTGAAAATAACCAGTCGCAAACAGCCTTTGGCATAGCCCTTGCTTTATGTGAATCAACGGTAAGTAACAAGTTGATAACACGAGGATGGACTATGTCTCTGGATTCTCCGGGTCAGGCGTTTCGCGCTGCACTCACCAAAGAAAACCCCTTACAAATTGTCGGCACCATCAACGCCAACCATGCGCTGCTGGCCCAGCGTGCCGGGTATCAGGCGATTTATCTTTCTGGCGGCGGCGTCGCGGCCGGTTCGCTGGGACTGCCGGATCTGGGGATCTCCACCCTGGATGACGTATTGACCGACATTCGCCGCATCACCGACGTGTGTCCGCTGCCGCTGCTGGTGGATGCCGATATCGGCTTTGGCGCTTCGGCGTTTAACGTCGCGCGCACCGTGAAGTCGATGATCAAAGCCGGGGCGGCGGCGCTACACATCGAAGATCAGATCGGTGCCAAGCGCTGCGGCCATCGTCCGAATAAAGCGATCGTGTCGAAAGAAGAGATGGTCGATCGCATTCGTGCGGCGGTGGATGCCCGTACCGATCCCAACTTTGTTGTCATGGCGCGTACCGATGCCCTGGCCGTAGAAGGTTTAGCGGCGGCGATCGATCGTGCGCAGGCCTATGTCGAAGCGGGCGCCGATATGCTGTTCCCGGAAGCGATCACGGAGCTTTCGATGTACCGCCAGTTTGCCGATGCGGTCCAGGTTCCCATTCTCGCTAATATCACCGAATTTGGCGCCACGCCGCTGTTCACGACCGACGAACTGCGCAGCGCTAACGTGGCAATGGCGCTCTATCCGCTCTCGGCATTCCGCGCCATGAACCGGGCCGCCGAAAAGGTCTACAACGTGCTGCGCCAGGAAGGGACGCAAAAGAGCGTTATCGACATTATGCAGACCCGCAACGAACTGTACGAAAGCATCAATTACTACCAGTACGAAGAGAAGCTGGATGCCCTGAACCTGAAACCGTAGGCCAGATAAACGCAGTGCCATCCGGCAGTGCCTGATGGCGGCTGCGCCTTATCTGGCCTACACAACGGGATGCCCTGAACCTGAAACCGTAGGCCGGATAAACGCAGTGCCATCCGGCAGTGCCTGATGGCGGCTACGCCTTATCAGGCCTGGACGAAAACCCTCAATACCCTACACATGATAATAATGACGAGGACAACATGAGCGACACAACGATCCTGCAAAATAATACCCATGTCATTAAGCCTAAAAAATCCGTCGCGCTGTCCGGCGTACCGGCGGGCAACACCGCGCTATGCACCGTTGGCAAAAGCGGTAACGATCTCCACTATCGCGGCTACGATATTCTCGATCTCGCCCAACAGTGCGAATTTGAAGAAGTGGCGCATCTGCTGATTCACGGAAAACTCCCGACCCGTGACGAACTTCAGGCATACAAAATCAAACTCAAAGCGCTGCGTGGATTACCGGCCAATGTCCGTACCGTGCTGGAAGCGCTGCCGGCGGCGTCGCATCCGATGGACGTCATGCGCACTGGCGTATCGGCCCTGGGCTGTACGCTGCCGGAAAAAGAGGGGCATACCGTTTCCGGCGCGCGTGATATCGCCGACAAGCTGCTGGCCTCGCTCAGTTCCATTCTTCTTTACTGGTATCACTACAGCCACAACGGCGAGCGTATCCAGCCAGAAACCGATGACGACTCCATCGGCGGCCATTTTCTGCATCTGCTGCACGGCGAAAAGCCGTCGCAGAGCTGGGAAAAAGCGATGCACATTTCGCTGGTGCTGTACGCCGAGCACGAGTTCAATGCATCCACCTTTACCAGCCGCGTGATTGCCGGGACTGGCTCCGACGTCTATTCGGCGATTATTGGCGCGATTGGCGCACTGCGTGGCCCGAAGCACGGCGGGGCGAACGAAGTGTCGCTGGAAATTCAACAGCGCTATGAAACGCCGGACGAAGCCGAGGCCGATATTCGTAAACGCGTGGAAAACAAAGAGGTGGTGATTGGTTTCGGTCATCCGGTCTACACCCTTGCCGATCCGCGCCATCAGGTCATTAAGAAGGTGGCGAGACAGCTTTCCGAAGAAGGCGGGTCGCTGAAGATGTACAACATTGCCGATCGTCTGGAAACGGTAATGTGGGAAACGAAAAAGATGTTCCCGAATCTCGACTGGTTCTCGGCGGTTTCCTACAACATGATGGGTGTTCCCACCGAAATGTTTACCCCGCTGTTTGTTATCGCCCGCGTCACCGGTTGGGCGGCGCACATCATCGAGCAGCGCCAGGACAACAAAATTATCCGTCCTTCCGCCAATTACACCGGCCCGGAAGACCGCGCATTTGTCGCGTTGGATCAGCGTAACTAATTCTCCTTCAAACGATAAAAAACAGGAATATCGCTAATGTCAGCTCAAGTAATGAATGTTCGCCCGGAATTCGATCGTGAAATCGTTGATATCGTTGATTACGTGATGAACTACGAAGTCACCTCGAAGGTGGCATATGACACCGCGCACTACTGTCTGCTCGATACGCTGGGCTGCGGTCTGGAAGCGCTGGAGTATCCGGCCTGTAAAAAACTGATGGGCCCGATTGTACCGGGAACCGTCGTACCCAACGGCGTGCGCGTGCCGGGTACCCAATTTCAGCTCGACCCGGTACAGGCCGCGTTTAACATCGGCGCGATGATCCGCTGGCTCGACTTCAATGACACCTGGCTGGCGGCGGAATGGGGCCATCCTTCCGATAACCTCGGCGGGATCCTGGCGACTGCGGACTGGCTGTCGCGCAACGCGGTCGCGGCGGGTAAAGCGCCGCTGACGATGAAACAGGTGCTGACCGGGATGATCAAGGCTCACGAAATTCAGGGCTGTATCGCGCTGGAAAACGCCTTTAACCGCGTGGGGCTTGACCACGTTCTGCTGGTCAAAGTGGCCTCCACCGCCGTGGTCGCCGAACTGCTGGGACTGACGCGTGATGAGATCCTCAATGCGGTTTCGCTGGCGTGGGTCGACGGGCAGTCGTTGCGCACCTATCGCCATGCGCCGAATACCGGCACGCGTAAATCCTGGGCGGCAGGCGATGCGACCTCGCGCGCGGTGCGTCTGGCGCTGATGGCCAAAACCGGTGAGATGGGCTATCCCTCGGCGCTGACGGCGAAAACCTGGGGCTTTTATGATGTCTCGTTCAAAGGGGCGTCGTTCCGCTTCCAGCGTCCGTACGGCTCCTACGTGATGGAAAACGTGTTGTTCAAAATCTCTTTCCCGGCGGAGTTCCACTCTCAGACGGCGGTCGAAGCGGCAATGACCCTGTACGCACAGATGCAGGCGGCAGGTAAGTGCGCCGCGGATATCGAGAAGGTGACCATTCGCACGCACGAAGCCTGCATTCGCATCATCGACAAGCAGGGGCCGCTGAATAACCCGGCCGATCGCGACCACTGTATTCAGTACATGGTGGCGATCCCGCTGCTGTTCGGACGCTTAACGGCGGCAGACTATGAGGACGATGTGGCGCAGGACAAACGTATCGATTCCCTGCGCGAGAAGATGAACTGCTTTGAAGATCCGACGTTTACCGCGGACTATCACGACCCGGAAAAACGCGCCATCGCCAACGCCATTACTCTTGAATTTACCGACGGCACGCGTTTTGACGAGGTGGCGGTGGAGTATCCGATTGGTCACGCGCGTCGCCGTACCGATGGGATCCCTAAACTTATCGAAAAATTCAAAATTAACCTGGCGCGTCAGTTCCCGGCCCGCCAACAGCAGCGCATCCTGGATGTCTCCCTGGACAGAACTCGCCTGGAGCAGATGCCGGTCAATGAATATATGGACCTTTATGTCATCTAGAGCCCACCTCATCAGGCGTAAGTTCAACAGGAGAGCGTTATGTCTTTTAGCGAATTTTATCAGCGTTCCATTACGCAACCGGAGGCGTTCTGGGCCGAGCAGGCCCGGCGCATCGACTGGCAGCAGCCGTTTACCCGCACGCTGGACCACAGCAATCCGCCGTTTGCCCGCTGGTTTTGCGGCGGTACCACCAACCTGTGTCATAACGCCATTGACCGCTGGCTGGATAGACAACCGGATGCGCTGGCGCTGATCGCCGTCTCATCCGAGACCGAAGAGGAGCGCACCTTCACCTTCAGTCAGTTATATGACGAAGTGAACGTGGTGGCGTCGATGCTGCAATCGCTTGGCGTGCAGCGCGGCGATCGGGTGCTGGTCTACATGCCGATGATTGCCGAGGCGCATATCACGCTGCTGGCCTGCGCACGGATTGGCGCGATCCACTCGGTGGTGTTCGGCGGTTTTGCCTCGCATAGCGTGGCGGCGCGGATCGATGACGCGAAGCCGGTGCTGATTGTCTCCGCCGATGCGGGAGCGCGCGGCGGTAAAGTGTTGCCCTACAAAAAGCTGCTCGATGAGGCTATCGATCAGGCGCAGCATCAGCCGAAACAAGTGCTGTTGGTGGACCGGGGACTGGCGAAAATGGCGCGCGTGACCGGTCGCGATCTCGATTTTGCCACTCTGCGCCAGCAGCATCTCGGCGCCACGGTGCCGGTGACGTGGCTGGAGTCCAACGAAACCTCCTGCATTCTCTATACCTCTGGCACCACCGGCAAACCTAAAGGCGTGCAGCGAGACGTCGGTGGCTATGCGGTGGCACTGGCGACCTCAATGGACACCATTTTTGGCGGCAAAGCGGGCGGCGTGTTTTTTTGCGCGTCGGATATCGGTTGGGTTGTGGGGCACTCCTACATCGTTTATGCGCCGCTGTTAGCGGGGATGGCAACGATTGTGTATGAAGGGCTGCCGACGTATCCGGACTGCGGCGTGTGGTGGAAAATCGTCGAAAAATATCAGGTCAACCGGATGTTCTCGGCACCGACCGCCATTCGCGTGCTGAAGAAGTTTCCAACCGCGCAGATCCGCAATCACGATCTCTCTTCACTGGAGGTGCTCTATCTGGCGGGTGAACCGCTGGATGAACCGACCGCAAGTTGGGTGACCGAAACGCTGGGTGTGCCGGTGGTCGATAACTACTGGCAGACCGAATCCGGCTGGCCAATTATGGCGCTGGCCCGTGCGCTGGATGACCGTCCATCGCGCCTCGGCAGCCCCGGCGTGCCGATGTACGGCTATAACGTGCAGTTGCTCAATGAGGTAACCGGCGAACCTTGCGGTGCCAACGAGAAGGGGATGGTGGTCATCGAAGGGCCGTTGCCACCCGGTTGTATTCAGACCATCTGGGGCGACGACGCGCGGTTTGTGAATACCTACTGGTCGCTGTTTAACCGTCAGGTGTATGCCACGTTTGACTGGGGGATTCGCGACGCCGACGGCTACTACTTCATCCTCGGACGTACGGATGATGTGATTAATGTCGCCGGGCATCGACTGGGCACGCGGGAAATCGAGGAGAGTATCTCCAGCTATCCGAACGTGGCGGAAGTGGCGGTAGTGGGGGTGAAAGATGCGCTGAAAGGGCAGGTGGCGGTGGCGTTTGTCATTCCCAAACAGAGCGATAGCCTCGAAGATCCGGACGTGGCGCATTCGGAAGAGAAGGCAATCATGGCGCTGGTGGACAGTCAGATTGGCAACTTTGGACGTCCCGCTCACGTCTGGTTTGTTTCGCAACTGCCGAAAACCCGATCCGGCAAGATGCTCCGCCGCACGATCCAGGCGATTTGTGAAGGCCGCGATCCGGGCGATCTCACTACCCTTGACGATCCGGCGGCGCTGCAGCAAATACGCCAGGCGATGGAAGAGTAACCGGGCATCGTAACCGTAGCCGGATGTACCGCGCGAGCGATGCATCCGGCATTACGGCTTAGCTGACGGCTCTACTTTATAATTCTTGTAATAATATTCTTTATCTCTTTCGTTAATCGTTCTGATAACCCGACAGGGAACCCCCACGGCAACCACATCAGATGGAATGTCCTTTGTTACTACGCTACCTGCGCCGATAACCGAATTATCGCCAATCGTGACGCCAGGATTGATAACCACGTGACTGCCAATCCATACGTTATTACCTATGGTTACCGGGAAAGAGAACATTTCCCCGGATTTTCTCAATTCATGGTGAATGGGATGTCCTGTTACCGATATCGTGACGTTTGGCGCAATCAGGACATTATTACCGATAGTGACCGTGTAATCATCCACGATGGTAAAGTTAAAATTAGCGTAAAAATTATCGCCAACATGAATATTGGTACCGTAAGAGAAATACATCGGTGGCTCTATCCACGCGTGTTCCCCCACGGTGCCAAACATTTCACGAATCAGTTTTTCCCTCTTTTCAATCTCGGAGGGGCGCGAATGGTTAAATTCGTACATTAACTCTTTTCCGCACAGCCTCTCCTGTGGCAGACCTTCGGACATATCGGTAAACAGTTTTCCAGCTTTTATTCGGTCTCTTATCGAAACGTTCATTGAAGATATTCCATCCTTGTTATTTATATTCAAACTTGTTTACTCGCCTGTGCGAAGACGCGGGAAAATGGCCCCGGCCCACTCAGGGTAAAGACCGAAATGAGCGTAAAGCTCAGTGCGATCAGCCCCAGTATCAGATACGTCCCCTGGAAACCCACGCTTTCATACATGTTGCCGGCAAAGACGGACATGAAAATCATCGCCAACTGTTTGAAGAAACAGAAGCACACCAGATAAATTGTGGCCGAGAAACGCACCTCAAACTGGCTGGTGATGTATTTGAAGCAGCCGACGATCAGGAAGGGGATCTCAAACATATGCAGCGTTTTCAGGATGACGACTTCCAGCGCGCTGGTGGCAAACGAGGAACCGATGATCCGTACTGACATAATGGTACCCGCCAGCAGCAGCGCGTTCTTTCCGCCAATTCGGTTAACAATCAGCGGCGCAAAGAACATGATGGAAGCGTTCAGCAGTTCTCCCAGCGTGGTGACGTAGCCAAAAACGCGTGTACCTTGTTCGCCCGTCGTAAAGAATGAGGTGAAGAAGTTGGCGAACTGTTGGTCAAACACATCGTAAGTACAGGATACACCGACCACGTACAGCGAAAGGAACCACAGCTTCGGTTGCTTAAACAGTTCCAGCGCCAGCTTCAGGCTGAAGGCGGACTGGTTGGCGCCTACTGCATCTGCAACCTTTGCAGAAGAGGGCGCATCCGCTTTTGAGAAAAACAACAGTATCGCCAGAATCACCGCACAGCCGGAACCCAACCAAAAAACGAACTGGTTATTGATGGTGAACATAATCCCGGTAATAGAGGCGCATAGCGCCCAGCCTACGCAGCCAAACATACGTGCGCGGCCAAATTCAAAATGGCTGCGGCGGCTGGCTTTTTCAATATAAGCCTCAATAGCAGGGGCCCCGGCGTTGTAGATAAAACCAAGATAAATCCCGCCGACGATCGAGCCGAGTAATATATTGAACTGAAGTAACGGACCAAAAACGTAAATGAAAAAAGGTGCGAACATTACCAGCATCCCGGTAATGATCCACAACAGATGTTTACGCAGACCGAGCTTATCCGAGAGCAGGCCAAAGATGGGCTGAAACAGAAGTGAAAACAGTGAGATGCAGGCGAAAATGACGCCGGTGTCACCTTTGCTGATATGGTTGATATCGTGTAACCAGATCGGGAAAAACGGGAAGTAGGCTCCCATAATGAAAAAATAAAAGAAGAAGAAAAAGCCGAACATCCAGAAATTAGTATTTTTCAAATAATACATGTGGACTTCCTTACGCGACTAACGGGCAGGCGCTGACCTGCCCGGCTTTTATTATTTTTGGCCCCAGACAATCTGGTAGTGATAACGCCCGGCGCTCAACTGGAATTCCGGCGACACCGATGGGCTCCAGGAGTCGTCTCCACCGACGCCCATATGGAAACCATCAACATTCAGCCAGCTCCCGGCTTCCGGTTGCAGCAGGTGACGGTGGCTGGTTTCCATCAGTTGCTTCTGGCTGTAGCGACTAATGTTGAACTGGAAGTCGCCACGCCAGACGTGCGCACCGTACTTCAGTTCCCGCGTACCACAGCGCAGGCCGTTTTCGCTCGGGAAGACATACGGCGTATACATCTCATCCAGTGACAAATCCCAACGGTCAAAACAGGCGGCAGACAGGCGGTCCGGGTAGTTTTCATGTGGACCGAGCCCCAGCCAGTTGACCCGTTCTGCTACCTGCGCCAGTTGGCAGGTCAGGCCGATACGTGCCGGATGCGGCGTACCGCTGGCGACATCGACATCAACGGCAATCTGCATTTCGCCGTGGCCGTCAATACGCCAGATTTTACGGCTAATAAACAAAGTGTTGCCCTGATACTGCCAGGCGTGGACGGTGGCGATCTGTACCGCGTCGGCAAGGGCGTCGGCATCGCACTGCAGCAGTACCGCCTGGAGCTGATAATGCCCGGCGGCTTTCCAGCGCTCGACCCAGGCATTGGGGTCAATGCGGGTCGCTTCACTGACGCCAATATCGTTATCCAGTGGCGCACGGGTGAACCGATCGCTCAGCGGTGTCAGTAACTGGGCTTCATCGCCAATCCAGTATTGCGTTAACGTGCCCTGCTGACGGCAGAATTCCCAACGCGTCGTGTGAAGTGCCACGTGAAAGGCCGCATCAGTGACGCTGAGTTGCGGCGCAGTACGGGCTCGCGGCGAGCAGATGATGTTCAGTTTTTCCTCCAGCGGCCACTGTTGCCAGGCGCTGACATGACCGGCGGGCGACCATGCGGTTGCCTGCGGTTGCTCCACGCGCACCGTTAGCCAGAGCTGACCCGCGCTGTCAGGCTGCGCGATGTCGGGGAGGGTGATAACCTGACGGCCCTGCGCAGCGATATCAAGCGGGATCTCCCCGGTGGCTATTGGGTTGCCTTCCAGCGCAATCGACCAGTGCAGGATCTCATTATCGCTATGGCGGAACAGGTATTCGCTGGTGACCTCAATCTTACGTTCGGCACCCGGTAGAAGCGTAAACTGGAAAAACTGCTGCGCGTGCTTCGCTTCATACAGCGACGGATGCGGTGTCCGGTCGGCAAACACCAGTCCATCCATACAGAACTGGCGATCGTTAGGCGTGTCGCCAAAGTCGCCGCCGTACGCGGACCAGGGGTTGCCTTTGTCATCGTATTTAATCAGCGACTGATCGACCCAGTCCCAGACGAAACCTCCCTGCAAGCGTGGATACTGACGGAACGCCTGCCAGTATTTGGCGAACCCTCCCAGACTGTTGCCCATCGCGTGAGCGTATTCGCACAAGATGAGCGGGCGCTGCTCACCGGGCAGCGACAGCCATTTTTTGATTGACCACTTCGGTACCGCCGGGAACGGCTGATCCTGATCGACACGGGCATACATCGGGCAAATGATATCCGTCGCCGCAGTGTCCGCGCCGCCGCCTTCATACTGCACCGGGCGTGACGGGTCTTCTGATTTCAGCCAGCGGTACAGTGCGTCATGGTTGGCGCCGTGACCCGATTCGTTCCCCAGTGACCAGATGATAATGCTCGGATGGTTGCGATCGCGCTGTACCATTCGCGTCACACGCTGGCTCATCGCGGGCAGCCAGGTCGGGTCGTCGCTCAGGCGATTCATCGGCACCATGCCGTGGGTCTCGATGTTGGCCTCATCCACCACGTACAGACCATAGCGATCGCAGAGCGTGTACCATCGCGGGTGGTTCGGATAGTGGGAGCAGCGCACGGCATTAAAGTTATTCTGTTTCATCAGAATGATGTCCTGCACCATCGTTTCTTCGTCCATCACCTGGCCGTTTTCAGGGTGATGTTCATGCCGGTTGGTACCGCGAATCAGCAGAGGTTTACCGTTCAACAACAGCAGGCCGTTTTCAATGCTCACCCGGCGGAAGCCGACATCGCAGGCCTCGGCTTCAATAAGTGTGCCGTCAGCGGTATGCAGTTGTACGACCGCGCGATAAAGATGCGGCGTTTCGGCGCTCCACAGTGAAGGATTGTCAACATTCAGACGCAGAGTCGTGCGATCGCCGTAGGCACCGCGCTCATCAATAATCTCACTGCCAAAAGGCGCGGTGCTTTCGCCCATCAGCACGTCGCCATCCCATAGTTGAACGGTCACCCGCAGACAGTCACGCGGCTCACCGCGCATGCTGACGTCGGCTGCCAATATTGCCCGGCTGAAATCTTCGTTGAGGTGGGTGGTGATGCGTAGATCGCTGATTTGGGTGGCGGGTTTATTTAACAGGGAGACATCGCGAAAGATGCCGCTCATCCGCCACATATCCTGATCTTCCAGATAGCTGCCATCGCTCCAGCGCAGCACCATCACCGCCAGACGGTTCTCACCGCTGACCAGAAACGCGCTGAGATCAAATTCGGACGGCAGGCGACTGTCCTGACCGTAGCCCACCCAACGCCCGTTGCACCAGAGATGAAAGGCGGAATTCACGCCATCAAAGATAATTCGCGTCTGTCCATCGCGACGTTCGGCTTCGTTGATATTGAATGTGAGCGAATAACAACCCGTTGCATTTTCATGAGGCACGTACGGCGGATTGACCGGGATCGGATAGGTTACGTTGGTATAAACTGGCGCGTCATAGCCGTGCATCTGCCAGTTTGATGGCACAACGATCGTATCGGCAGTATCCAGATCGCTCAGTCGCCAACTTTCCGGCACCGCTTCCGGCGAGGCGAACCAGTTAAATTTCCACGCACCGTTCAGGCTACGAACCGATGATGAGGGATGATTGTCTCGCGCCTCAGTCGCGTCGCGCCAACTGGCAAAAGGAGGATGTGCCTCCAGACGGTTAAGCTGTGTGACGCCGGGATTTTCCCAGTCGCGTCGAGCCAGTACGGCGGCGAGTGAGTCCGTAGTGAATGTCATGGCTGTATCCTGTTGATAATTGTTATTCGCTCACAATTTTATTCAACATACGAGGGAAGCCAGAAAGCTGTAAAGCCTGAGGAGCCTAATGAGTGAACTGACTCACATTATTACGGCCGATTTAACAACGCGACCTGACGCGCCAGTTGAATCAGCGAGTCGGCCAGCGCCTGCGGGGAGGTGTGCTGTTTTTCAGGGGGCAGAACGGTTTTTCGCTCCACCAGCGTGACCGGCAGCAGTTGATTTCCGAGGGTCGATTCGCCGCGGGAAAGTTGCAGCAGGCGATCGACGCTGGTCTGGCCGAGAAGGGCAAAATCTTGCCTGATGGTCGTGAGCGGCGGGATGTAGCAGGCGCTGTCCTCGGTATCGTCATAACCCACTACCGAAATGTCACTTGCCACGCGCAGGCCAAATTCGCTGATGGCCCGCATCGCGCCCAGCGCCATTTGATCGTTTGCCACCAGCATTGCGCCGGGGATGATGCCTGCACTGAGCATTTGCTGCGTCTGCAAAAAACCGGACATCGCGCTCCAGTCGCCTTCTTGTTCTGCGACCGGTTGCAACTGGTGGCGAGCAAGGTATTTATGCCAGCCCGCCAGGCGCAGGCGCGCCGAAACGGAAGTGCGGGGGCCCGCTAACAAAGCAATGCGCTGGTGTCCGTGCTGGACCAGATGTTCAACACCCAGTCGGGCACCATCATCGTGCGAGAAAATAATACTGTTGATCGGGGAAAGATCAGACACGTCGAGGAACAAAACGGGTACCGTACCGCAGGAGGCGGCGACGGCGATGGCATCTTCTTCATCAAGGGGGTAGTTAATAATCAGCCCCGTTACCCGCTGCGCCAGCAGGTTATGTACTGCCGCTTTGCAGGCGTCGACACCGCTGCGTTCAACCATCGCAATCACCACGCTGGCGCCGGACTGGTCGGCGCGCGACTTGATGGACGCGACAATCTGCGAAGGGGCATGCAGTGCCAGATTGGACGTTGCTACGCCAATAAGCGGCGTGTGTTTTCCGGCCAGTTGTTGGGCGACGCGGTTGGGGATGTAATTCAGCTCCGCCATGGCGGCTTCAACTTTTTGCCGGGTTTTCGCGGAAACGTGGCTCGCCTGATTTACCACGCGGGATACCGTCTGATAGGAGACGCCAGCGTGGTCTGCAACATCGTATAGCGTTACCGGTTTCACAATCCTTTCCCCTGAATTCAATATGTTCTGCGCGCTATGATGCCACACCCTGAAAGGTTTTTCGCCATTCAGCCGGGCTGACGCCAAAGCGAGACTTAAAATGCTGACGCCAGGTCACCGGGGACAGAAAACCGACCTCCCCGGCGATACGCTCAACGGGAAGCGAGGTGGATTCCAGCAGTTCCTGGCTACGGCGCAGGCGTTCATTGATCAACCATTGGGCGACGCCTGAGCCGGTTGCTTGCATAAAATGACGGCTCAGCGTGCGGCGACTCATCATCACTTTTTTCGCCAGCGAATCCAGGTCGTGCTGTTCATGGCTATGCTGGCGCAGATAGTCCAGCAGGCTGTTAATCCGTTGATCCTGGGTGTTTTTCGCCACCGGCTGGGCAATAAACTGCGCCTGACCGCCCTCGCGATGCGGCGGCACAATCATCCGGCGCGCAATCTGATTCGCCACCGTGCTGCCAAACCGCTGGCGGATGAGATACAGACAGCAGTCGAGCGCGGCGGCGGTGCCTGCCGAGGTGATGATACCGTCATCGTCGACATACAGGGCGTTGATATCCAGGTGCGCGTCCGGAAAACGCGCCTGAAAATCGGCTTCAAACTCCCAGTGGGTGGCGGCGCGCCTGCCGTCCAGCAGTCCTGCATAGCCGAGGACAAATGCCCCCAGGCACAATCCAACCACCTGCGCGCCGTTTTGTCGGGCCTGAACCAGCGCATCGAGCAGCGACTGCGGCGGGCGGCGGTCGGTCGTTCCCCACCAGGGGACAATCACGATATCGGCTGCGGTCACCGCCTCCAGTCCCTGGGGTGCGGTGACGGAAAAGCCTTCCCGGGAGGCGACAACACCTGGGATTTCAGCGCAAATCTGCACCTCAAAGCGTTTCTTTGCAGCCGCTTTTTCACTGAACATGATGCACGGCACCGAGAAGTGAAACGGACTGAAATCTTCAACGGCGACGATCGCGACGGTGACAGGGCGCATACTTTTCCTCGGCTGGGGGTTAGAACGTCAGGGTTTCCCCATCTTCCGGTACCCGGACACATTCTGCAATCTGGTTATCGCGGGCGTATTCCCTGAGCGCGGTACGCGTCAACAGGCAGTGGTTTATCGCTTCCATGTGAATCGCCACAATTTGCGCATCGGGCAGTACGAAGTGGGTTTTCAGCACATCTTCTGCCCCCATGATGATGGCACCAAAACCGATCACGTGTGCAAACCCGGCGTTCAGTACTACCACATCAGGCTGGAATGTGACCATGTTGGCTTCGACCTCATCGCGCCAGATAGTATCGCCGACCAAATACAGCGTTTTTTCCTGTGGATGCTGGAACACAATCCCGCAGGCATCGCCCATTCGCTCAGCCATGGCAGGAATGGCGTACAGCCGGTCGGATCCGTGCTGGCCGCCTGTTTTACGCAACGTGATCTCACCCAGCCGGGTATTGTCCGTCAGCACCGTGAGTTGACTAAAACCCTGCGCCCGCAGGATTTGTACATCCTGTTCGTTCTGTACATAAATCGGCTTCTCTTTCGGCACGACCTTTGCGGCGACGTCGTCCCAGTGGTCCGCATGGAGATGGGTGACGATCAGCGCATCGGCCTGCAACAGGGTGTTGAGATCGCAGGGGAGTTCAACCGTTGGATTACGGATCTCCGCCCGCGCCGTGCCGGGAAAGCCGGGATACGCACCTTTCGGGGCAAGCATCGGATCGACGAGAAAGGTTTTACCACCAAAGGTAATCAACTGGGTGGCGTTGCGAATATGGGTGATGTTCATGGTGATACTCCACGTGAGGGGCCAGTGGTCTCATCCTGGAGTGTTGACCAGAAACTGAATAGGGGCAAATGGGCGAATAACGATGGGATTGGGCCAACAGGGTAGACCAGACCCCGCAGTAAAACAGAAGAGTGCAATGTGGCTTTTCCGTGGCGTCGCAGAGATATTTACCGCGCGATAGCCAGGAGACGGCATATCTTTAGTCAGGAACCGTAATTGAGCATCCTTTACGATATGATAATAAAAATCTGAACATCACTCTTAAATATCTCATCTTATTAAGCAGTTTTAAGATGAAATAAAGAAAAATATAAAAGTTTAAACATTGACGGATTTATCTCGTTGACGACGAGGGTAACGCCTTGTTTTCATCATAAATTAATTTATCTGTTTTTTAAATAGCCACGTTTATATTAAATACATCGTTGTATGAGTGTCTTTTATGTTATTGTTTTTATTCATTTAATAATGTGAAATGGTTAGAGGTGAACAATTTAAGATTTTTTTTGAAATGATTTACTGCGTTTACTCTTCGATATGGTTTTGATAGCTTTCAATACAATCTTTATTTCCTTTTGAATTTAATTTAATTTTTATTGCTAATTTTTTGTTTCCTGTTTTTTTCTACTTTGTTTACTGACTTAACAAAAGTAAGAAATTAACTGAATTTTGTGAAAATTAGCAAGGGAGTTATTAATGCAATATTTTCGCAGAAACCAAATAGCGTTATTGATCGCATCGATCTTCATATCCTCCGGACCAGCAACAGGGGCCACGATTCATGTTGATGGTTCATTTCCTTATGCGGCGCAATCCAACACAGGGACTCACGGGACTAGTGGGGGCAGTGAAGGCGCCGGAGCTGGGTATGTCTTATCGCCGAACCCGGAAACTACCGCAGCGGATAACAGCGTAAGCGTCGGTAGTGGCATCACAATAACCGGCGGTGATGGTGACGCGGGCGGCGACGGCGGCGACGGAATGTCCGGTAACAATGCAACAATCACTAACGGCGGAAAGATTATTGGTGGTGAAGGTAGCTATGGCGTTAGCGGCATTGGTGCCGGTGGTGTGGGAATATCGGGTACTGACCTGTCGATAACCAATTCTCGTACCGGCTCCATCACCGGTGGCGAAGGGGATAGATATTCCGCTAGCGGTGCGGGTATCTCTGGTGACCGTCTCATGATAACCAACGATGGTGCGATTACCGGAGGCGATGGCAGTTTCGGATTTGATGGCAACGGTGGTACGGGCGGCATTGGCGGCGCTGGAATATCAGGTACCGATCTCACAATTATTAATACTTACCGTATTACCGGTGGTGACGGTGATTCCAGTGGCGAGGGAGGCGATGCCATATCGGGTTCCGCGCTGACCATCACCAACAGCGGCGCTATTCTCGGCGGCGGAGGGGGATATGGTTACGATGGAGCTGAAGGTGGCAATGCCGGTGCCGGAATTACCGGCAGCAATATGGTCATTGACAATATTGCCCGTGGGTCAATTACGGGTGGCCGAGGCAATTCCGGAAGCTTAGGGGGCGATGCCATATCGGGTTCCGCTCTGACCATAACCAACGGCGGATCCATTGTCGGCGGCGAAGGGGGATATGGCTATGGAGCGCTCGGTGGCAATGCCGGGGCGGGAATATCGGGTACCAGTCTGAGAATCACCAACGGCGGATCCATTGTCGGTGGCGAAGGGGGGTTTAGCGGCGGAGGCAATGGAGGCAATGGCGGAAATGCTGGCGCTGCAATATCTGGTAGCGAGATCATCCTTGATAATTTAGCCGGAGGTTCTATTACCGGCGGTGAAGGCGGCAGTGGCGGTTCGGACGGCCTCGGTGGCGCCGGAATGCCTACCGCAGGCGGCACGGGAATACTTGGCGATAATCTGACCATCACCAACGGTGGTTCCATCACCGGTGGCGAAGGCGCCTATGCCGGCGGCGATACGACAAGCCCGGACGGCGCAGACGGCGGCACGGCTATATCCGGTCACAACCTGACCATCAGCAATCTGGCTGGCGGCGTCATCACTGGCGGAGAGGGCAATTACAGCGGCAGCAGAGATAATACTAACACCAGCGACGGCGGCAACGGCGGCGTCGGAATATTCGGTGACAGCCTGAGGATTAACAACAGCGGTTCTGTCGTTGGGGGCAGAGGCAGTTTCGGCAGCAACGGCGGCGCTAACGGTGCAGGTGGCGCAGCGATATCCGGCAGTAATCTGGCTCATTAATAACAGCGTTATCACCGGCGGTGCTCCCTACCGGAGCGGTGGCGAAGCGGGGGCGGCTCTCAGTCTTACCGGCGGCAGCAACACGCTGACGCTGAATACCGGCTCGATTATCACTGGTGATATCCGGCTGGCCGACGGTACAAGCGACAGCGCGACAACGTTGCAGGTAGTCAGTAATGATGCGGCAAACCGGGCCATCAACGGTAATCTGACGGTGGGTCAGGCGGCAAGCGTAACGCTGGCAGAACAACCGATTGAATTTTCCGGTAACGCGTCGTTTGCCGACGAGTCGTCGCTCACCCTTGGCGAAGGCGTCAGCCTCAAGGCGGCGTCTCTCTCGGTTGGCGATAACGCGTCGCTTAATGCCAATATCACCCACTGGGATATGCACGACATTCTTCTGGTTGAAACCACGAACGGTATTACGGGCGCGTTTTCTTACAGTAATGCCCTCGTCGCGGGCATGAGCCAACCTGACTTTGCCTATATCAACGCCGGTTCTCGGATCATTCAATACTCCCTGTACTGGAACGGT
The DNA here is from genome assembly GCA_009363175.1 of Citrobacter telavivensis. NCBI lineage: Bacteria > Pseudomonadati > Pseudomonadota > Gammaproteobacteria > Enterobacterales > Enterobacteriaceae > Citrobacter > Citrobacter telavivensis. Next base: position 4,552,951 of record CP045205.1, on the reverse strand, counting down.
CTGGACGCCGATGCGCACGGGACGTTCACGCTTGATGAGGGCAGAACCTTCGATCTCGGCGTTGCCCTGGCTGACAATACGGCGCACGTCAACCCGGCCTGGGACGGTAAAAGCCTGACCAAAGCAGGAGAAGGCACGCTGATACTGTCAGCGGAAAATACCTATACGGGGTCGACCTATGTCAGCGAAGGCATGCTGAAGACGACGACGTCGAATGCATTCGCCAATACCTCCGGCGTAACCGTCGGTGAGGAAGGGACGCTTAACCTGAACGGCAACAGCCAGACCGTCAACGCGTTGGATAACCGTGGAACTCTGCTGATTGATGATGATGGTGTTCCGCCTTCTTCCCCTCTTAGCGTCATGCTGACTGGCGACGTGACTAACAGCGGCAATATTATTCTCAACAACAGCGCAACCAGCGCCGGGAATACGCTGACCATCGATGGCGACTATACGGGTAACGGCGGTAACCTTTCGCTGGGCACCGTTCTCGGCGGCGACAGTAGCCTGACGGATAAGCTGGTGGTTACCGGCAACGCGACCGGTACGACCTATGTGCAGGTTAGCAATGAGAATGGCTCAGGGGCGTTGCTACATGAAGGGATTAAAATCATTGAGACCGGGAGTTCTACGGCAGATGCCTTTGTACAACGAGGTCGTATCGTGGCGGGAAGCTATGAATATCACGTGAAGCAGGGAACGGCTTCCGGTAGTGACAGGAATAACTGGTATTTAACCAGTCTGACGGACACTCCTGATCCTGACGACTCCTCTGAGGTTGTTAACAACGATCGGCCTGCACCAGGCGATTCTTCTGATGCAGTCCACATCTATCGCCCTGAGGCAGGAAGCTATGCCAGCAACCTGGCGGCAGCGAATACGCTGTTTAACACCCGGCTGCAGGACCGTCAGGGAGGAGCATGGTATACCGACCCCGCTACCGGGGAACGCCATATGACCAGCTTGTGGCTGCGCACGGCAGGCGGGCGCAACAAGAGCCGGATGTCTGACGATCAGAACACATCCTCGTCCAACCGCGTTGTCGTGCAGGTCGGCGGCGCGTTGCTCCAGGGCAGCGCGAACGGTACCGATAGCTATCAACTGGGCGCAATGGCGGGCTATGGTAAGCAGGATAACGACACCCATAACAGGCTCTCAGGCTACGGTTCTCGTGGCGAGGTGAGCGGCTACAGCGCCGGTCTGTACGGAACCTGGTACCAGAACGCCGTGGATAAAACCGGGCTGTATGTCGATTCCTGGGTACTCTATAACTGGTTTGATAATACGGTTAAAGGCGATGAGATTGCTCAGGAGCGCTATAAAAGCAAGGGGCTGACGGCGTCGCTGGAGTCGGGTTACGCTTTCCACATGGGGTCATTCACGACGGCAGGCGACATAGAAAGTAGCGTCTATCTTCGCCCACAGGCGCAGGTCACCTGGATGGGGGTGAAGGCTAACGACCATACCGAGAAAAATGGTACGCGGGTTCAGGGCCAGGGTGACAATAATATTCAGACCCGTCTGGGCATGCGCCTTTACGCTAATGGAAAAAGCGCCGCGGAAAAAGGAACCGTACGCGAGTTTGAACCCTTTATCGAGGCGAACTGGATACACAACACGAAGCAGTACGGCGTCAGGATGAATGACACGAGTACTTCCCTGCAGGGAAGTCGAAACGTCGCTGAGGTGAAAGTGGGCGTCGAGGGGCGGTTGACCCGGGATCTCAGCGTGTGGGGCAACGTGGCTCAACAAATGGGTAATAACGGCTTTCACGACACGAGCGGTGTGCTGGGGATAAAATACCAGTTCTAACCGTCCGATATGCCTCCCGTCAACCCGGCTGAGAAGCCGGGTTGACGTTTTATTCTTACCGCCACGTTGCGCGGTAAATATTCACTGAAATTTGCGAATACCTTTCTGTTATCACTCCGTTGTATGAACAATTGCGCGGCATTCCTACTTTCGTCTTAGTGTCGCTCTGCTTTGCCACTGCCAGAGTATAGATAACCCCCTGATCTGGAGGCGTTATGAGCTGGCGACCTATTCTGTTCCTTATTGTTAACCCATTCCCGCTATTAAGCGCGCCGCGCGGACGGCTGCGGCTGGTTCAGGGTTAACGGGATCAACGTAGGCCTGATAAGCGTAGCGCCATCAGACATGTTTTATGCCCTTTCAAAGAAGGGTTCCGTTCGCCTTATGTTCATTGCTTCTCTGGAAACAACTCACCCGCGAACGTGTTAAGGGCGTTCTCCGCCACGCCCTTAACAATCCCGGCTCCCGGCGAGGAAAATCGCCACGTTGTGGTCCATTCGCCTTATGCCGTCTGCCTTTCGGGTCGGGGCCGAGCCTGCATCCCTGCAGGCCGTCCCCTCCGCCCGCTTCCCTGCGGGCGGACCCGGTCAGCCGTCAACGGCTCATCGATTTTCACGCCGGACCAACGGCATCGCTTCAATTCTCTGCTCTACAAACAAGTTCTTTTCGCTTTGAGCACCAGTAAACCGCTCAGGTGGTCAGGTGTGGATTGGTCCGGCTGAAAATTGCCGACGTGTTTCCGGAGGGCCGGGGAAACCCGCAGGGATGCGGGTTCAGGGCGCGCGAAGCAGGGATGCTGAGTCGCGCCCGACCCGGTAGCCCGGAGGAATAAGCGGAGGGTATCGCGAAGCGACAATTTTCCCGGCCGGGAGCCTGGGTTGCAAGGGAGGCGGCGGCGAGCCTCCCTTGCCCGTTCACGTACACGATAATTCCAGAGAGGCGACGCACATAAGGTGAACGGAAAGATCTCCCTGGTAAACATATACAGCGGTTGCCGGATGGCGCTTACGCTTCTCCGGCATCGAAAACATCGAAAACCTACGCGGCGTCCGCTAACACAAACATCCCGTACGGATGGATTTCGAGGAAATACTGCTCGCCAATATCCGGTTGCAGACGAGTGGCGTTGACCTGTAACAGAATTTCCTGCCCATGCCACTCCACCGTCACCTCATACTGCGGTCCCATATAGGCCACATGCCGAATCACACAGCGCTGACTCTCCTCGCCGCGATCGCTTAAGGTAATCGCTTCCGGGCGTACGCCCACGGTACCCTTACCCTGGGCCGCAAAGTGCGCGGGGCGGGGCAGGCGATAGCCGTAGATATCGACCGCGTCATCGCTAAAATGGGCCGGGAATAGGTTAGCGTCGCCCATGAAGCTGGCCATAAAGCGGGACGCAGGCTGACGATAAAGATCCTGCGGCGACCCGATCTGCATGATATGTCCCTTGTTCATCACCAGCACGGTGTCGGAAACCGCAAAGGCTTCGCTTTGATCGTGGGTAACGTACAGCGAGGTGATATCAAACTGCTTTTGCAGCTCACGGATCTTATCGCGCATGCTGCGGCGCAGGTTGGCGTCGAGGTTACTCAGCGGTTCGTCAAACAGCAGCACCTTCGGTTTGAGGATCAGCGCGCGCGCCAGCGCCACGCGCTGCTGTTGGCCGCCGGAAATCTGATCCACATAGCGGTCCTCGAATCCTTCCAGATCGACCATCGCCAGCGCTTCTTTCACCCGCGTCTTCACATCGGCGCGCGACACGCCCAGCATCTTCAGACCGTAGCCGACGTTTTCTCCCAGCGACATATGTGGGAACAGGGCATACGACTGGAACACCATACAGATATCACGCTGCTGAATAGAGCGATGGGTGACGTCCTCGCCATCAATAAAAATCTGCCCTTCGCTTGGTTTTTCCAGACCGGCGACCAGGCGCAGAATCGTGGTCTTGCCACAGCCGGACGGACCAAGCAGCGTCACCATCTGCCCTTGCGGGATGGTGAGATTGATATTGTCGATGACCGTGTTACTGCCGAATCGTTTGGTGACGTTGCGCAGTTCAACGAAATTTTTCTGACTCATAGTGCGCTCCATTACGCCTGGTTTTTGGCTTTAGACCGGGAGATACGTGCTTCCCCAATCAGCCAGTCAAAGATGAAAATAATCGCCAGCATCACCACGATCAGAATCGACCCGTAGGCTATCGCCACGCCGTATTCGCCGTCTTCCACGCGGTTCAGGATGTAGGCCGTTGCCACGCGGGTGTCTGGCGTGACGAGGAAGACAATGGCGCTGACGGTCGTGATGGCGCGCACGAAGCTGTAGATCAGCGCCGAGAGAATAGCCGGACGCAGTAGCGGCAGCAGAATGTGCGTAATGGTGCGTAAGCTCCCGGCACGCAGACTGAGCGAGGCTTCATCCAGTGATTTATCGATCTGGCCGAGTCCGGCGATCCCGGCGCGAATGCCGACCGGCACGTTACGCATCACCATCGAGATAATGACAATGGCCGCGGTGCCGGTGAGGTACACCGGGGCGCTGTTAAAGGCAAGGATGTAAGAGACGCCCGCCACGGTGCCCGGTACGGCAAAGCACAGCATGGTGGTGAACTCGATGGTCTTTTTGCCTTTGAACTGCTGGCGCACCACAACCCAGGCGATCAGCAGGCCGAAGGCGGCGGTGATCGGCGCGGCAATTCCGGCATACAACAGGGTATCGAGCAGCGAAGGCCATGCGCCGTCGCTCATCCCCTGACCAAACAGCTTGATAAAGTTATCCAGCGTCAGGGTGTAGTCCACGCCCCAGTTCACGGTGAAACTGCCGTAGAAAATACTGCCGTAGAGCAGGGCGTTAAAGGCAATCCATATCGCCAGGATAGCGACCACGCTCCAGACCAGGGTGACCGGCAGCGGCTGCACGTCGCCACGGTATGATTTCCCGGAGACGGTGACGTAAGAGCGCTTGCCAATCCACATGTACTGTACGCAGAACACCAACAGCGAGAACAGCAGCAGGAAGGCACCGAGGGTACTGGCAGCCTGGTAATCGAGCTGTGAACCGGTGATGTAGAAGTAAATTTGCGTCGCCAGCACATCGAAGTTGCCGCCGAGCACCAGCGGGTTACTGAAGTCGGCCAGCGACTGGACAATAACAATTAAGAACGCATTCGCCAGCGCCGGTTTCAGCAGGGGGACAAACACGCCGTTAAACGTCTGCCAGCGACTGGCGCGCAGGGTGTATGACGCCTCTTCCAGCGACGGGTGAATGGTTTTGATCGCGCCGTCGAGGATCATAAACGCCATTGGGGTAAACGCCAGCACCTGCGCCAGCCAGATGCCGGTAAACCCGTACAGCCAGTTGGTATTGGTCAGCCCGAACCACTCCACCATCAATTCGGTCACGTAGCCAGAACGGCCCATCATCAGCGTAACGCCCAGCCCCACGACAAACGGCGGCGTGACGATCGGCAGGATTGAGAAGATACGGCCAATAACGGCGCTGCGTTGGGCGATACGGGTGGTGTAAATGGCCAGCACCAGGCCGAAGAAGGTACAGCCGACGCCCACGGCAATCGACAGGGCGATAGAGTTGAGGATCACCTGAATGATATGCGCCTGCGATAGCACATTCATAAACGCCAGCGGCGCGAACGCCCCCGCGTCATTGGTGAACATCGGGATGAAAATGGCGATGCTCGGCCAGACGATAAAGATACCGATGAGCGCCACGATGGTGACCAGCGAACCAATCACAAACCGGTCGCCGCCCAGCCATTCGAGACGGGTCAGCGCCAGGGTCATGATTGCGCCCAGTGCGACAAACAGCACGATGGTGGCGTAGCCTAAACCGCGCCCTTCAACGGTCGCGCTGATGACGATAAAAGCGATGCACAAAAAGGCCCAACTGGCATCGAAGTAGTGGCGGCTACGCTGTTCGCGTCTGGCTTCGTGGACCGGGCGCACCAGCAGCAGGCCTGGCAGCAGATACCATAGCCAGCTGATATTGAACTGTGACCAACCGTAGGCCTCGAGGATTTCATCGCCCGTGGACTCCAGCAGACCGTAATCCAGGCTCCAGCTCGGCAGCAGGACGAAGGCCAGCCAGCCGAGTAAGACCCAAAGGAATATCGCATCCCGCTTTTTCACGGGATGGAGTGCAAGTGTGTGTGACATACGTTTTCCGCTGTTCAATCCCGAACAGGCCGGATAAGCGTGAGCGCTATCCGGCATTCAGGGTGACGATGATTGCCGGGTGGCGGCGTTGCCTTACCCGGCCTGCGTAACCTTAACGTCAGGAAGTCATCGTGTGAGCTTATTTACCCATCTTCACTTCGCTGACCCACTTATTGATCAGCGCCTTACGGACGTCTGTTGAGCCGTATTTATCCATGTCGTAGTTGATAAGCTTCAGGTCGTCGAGTTTCAGCGAGTTCGGCGAGGTTTCGGCGGTGGTGTTGGTCAGGATCTGATAGGACTTACCTTTCTTCCATGCCAGTTCCTGTGCGTCTTTCGACAGTACCCAGTCGACGAACAGTTTGGCATTGTCGAGGTTGCGTGCCCCTTTCAGGATGCTGACGCCGCCGATCTCATAGCCAGTACCTTCACACGGAGAAATCAGCTCCAGCGGCGCGCCCTGTTCTTTTTCCAGCGAGTAGTCGTGCAGGAAGCCGATGCCGATGGCCGTTTCACCGCGGGCGGCGTTACGCGCCGGGGCAATACCGGATTTGGTGTACTGCGAGACGTTGGCGTTCAGCTGTTTCAGGTAATCAAAGGCCTGATCTTCCCCCCACAGCTGGGCAAACGTCGCCAGCGCGGTGTAGGCAGTGCCGGAGCTTTGCGGGTCGGCAATCTGAATTTCGCCTTTGTATTCCGGTTTGGTCAGATCTTTCCAGCATTTCGGCACCGGCAGATTTTTCTCTTTCAGGCGCTGGGTGTTGACGCCGAAACCGAGGATCCCCACGTAGACCGCCGACGAGAGGTTGCCCTTCACTTTCGCCGGATCGCGGAATTTCTCCATCACCTGTTCCAGGTTCGGGGATTTGTACGGCTGCAGCAGACCCATTTCACCGGCCTGCGACTGCGGGTCCAGCGTGCCGCCGTACCAGACGTCAGCCTGTGGGTTTTTCTTCTCGGCATCGACCTTCGCCAGCGTGCTGCCGGAGCCGTTACGGATAAACGACGTTTTCACGTCATATTTATCGCCAAAGGCTTTGGTTTCTGCTTCGCACATCTCGTTGGTGGCGCTGCAATAGACCACCAGACGACCTTTGGCGTGCGCCGCGCCCGATAAGGTCGCCAGCGCAACGGCGGAGGCAATCAGAGTAGAGGTAAGGGTCATTTTCATTGTTTTATCCTTTGACTGAGAGTGGTGGTGATGCCCGCCATCAGCAGCGGCATCAGCAGTAAACCCATAAGTACCGCGACGACCGAGAGCAAACTGAACATTCCCGACCAGCCGTAGCGTTCAATGACCAGCGACAGAGGCCAGCCCGCCAGCGCTGCCCCCAGATAGGCGAACAGGCCGAGAAAACCCGTGATTGAACCTGCCGCCGCTTTGTGTCCACATTCCACCGCCGCCAGGCCAATCAACATTTGTGGGCCAAAGACAAAAAAGCCCACCGTAAAGAAACAGACTGCCAGCAGGGCGTAATGATGAACCGGCGCCAACCATAGCGCGGCGACGGAGACCATCAGTCCCAACGTAAACAGCAAAATCATTGGCGCCCGCTGACCGCTAAACAGCAGGTCCGAACCCCAGCCGGCAAACAGCGCGCCGAGAAGACCGCCTACTTCAAACAGCATCACCGTGGCGTTGGCGCTGAGCAGGTTGACGCCGTGACTTTCCGTCAGCCAGATGTTGCCCCAGTCGTTGAGGGCAATGCGGATCAGATAGACCAGCACATACGAAACGCCCAACAGCCAGATCATCGGGTTTTTCAGCATCGTGGTACGCAGCATTTGCCACAGCCCCATCGGCGGACTTTGCTGCTCCTGGCGCAATTCCAGCGGATCGTTACGCCAGTTGCCGACGGACGGTAACCCCTCTTCCTGGGGCGTGCCCTTTAGTTGCAGCGTTAACCAGATTCCCAGAGCCATGCTGATTATCCCTGGCATCAGCATCGCGGCCTGCCAGCCCCACCAGTGAGCGGCGAAGGCGCTGATTAGCGGGATAATCGCCCCGCCAATGTTGATAGACATATTCCAGCAGCCCCACCAGAAGCCGCGTTCGTTGCGCGAGTACCAGTGGGTCAGCAGGCGAGCGCAGGGGGGCCATCCCCAGCCCTGAAAAAATCCGTTGAGCGTCCAGACCGCCAGCAGTAGCGTCAGCGACTCACCAAAGGCAAACACCACGTTCAGCAGGCCGGTGGCGAACAGGCCTACGCCCATAAACCCACGCTGTCCGTGGCTGTCATGCCATAGTCCGGCGGTAAATTTCGACAGGCCGTAGGTCAGATAAAACAGGGAACCCAGTAGCCCAATGTCGCTTTTATCCAGCCCGAGATCGGTTTGCAGCGCTGGCAGCACGTAGTTCACGCTTTTACGCGTCAGATAAAACGCGGCGTAACCGATGACCATGCACATCAGCAGTCGCGGACGCAGCGTGCGGTACCGTTGATTGATTTCAGATGCTGCGCCTGCGTGCATAGCCGTCTCCGTTTTGCTGACTATAAGAAAGAGAAATCAAAAGGGGATGAGAGAAAGTCCGGAGTGACTAGGACTTTTTCCTGGTCAGAAGGCGATTTGTTGCAAATTTGTGGGCAAGTTAACACTTACCCGCGTACCGTGCCGCGACTCCAGCGCCAGTTCGCCCCCGAGGGCGCTGACCCGCTCGCGCATCCCCTGAATGCCAAAACCGGCCATTTTGTCGGCACTGATCCCCACACCGTTGTCGGTCACGTCCAGATGCAGCACATCTCCCTGCTGACGCAGGACAATCCGCACCTCGCTGGCTCTGGCGTGTTTACAGACGTTGTTGAGCAACTCCTGTAACAACCGGTAGAGAGTGAAGCGCACCGTTTCATTTTCGGGCGTGGCGGTGAGTTGATAATCAAACTGGCAGCGAATACCGCGCTCTGTAAAGGCAAACTCGTTGAGCAGATGGAGCAACGCCTCTTTGAACGACAGTTCGTCCAGCGCGGGGGGGCGAAGCTGGCGCAACAACTGGCGGGTAGAGTGGTGGATCCGTCGGGCGAGATCGTTGATCTGGCTGGCGGCGGCCTGGGCTTGCGCCGGATCGTGCGCCCGTTTCACCAGCTGCGACTGGATCTGAATGGCGGTGATGTTCTGTCCAATCTCGTCATGCAGCTCGCGCGCCAGGCTCTTGCGCGTATCTTCTTCGGTATGCACCAGCTTCTCGGCCAGCGCCCGCCGCGCCGCCAGTTCCGCCTCCAGGCGCTGGCGGTAATGGTGCAGGTTTTGCGCCAGATGTTGCTGACGACTGATAGCGATCCCCAGACCAATGCCGAGCAGCGACTGCGTCGCGAGAAAGATCTCCAGTTCAACCAGGTTGCTGAACCCCACGCCGACCTGGCGGGCGATGGTGATCATCATGCTGCCCAGCAGCCCTGAGAGCACGCCGCCCTGCCAGCCGAACTTCCACGCCATGACTACATTGGGCAGAAACACCACGATCAGCAGCAGGCGCTCAATCTCTGGCGACAGCACCATCTGGGTACCAATGCCAATGATAAAAAACAGACTGCACCAGATGATTAACGAGGTACGCAACGGCGGATTATTGGTGTCCAGCCCCAGCAGGTGATAGCGATGCTGCTGGCGCAGAAACTCGAAGATCAGATAGACAAACGGCGTCAGCAGTACCCCACCGGTAAATGACGCCAGGCCGAGCAGCATCGCCGGACTTTTGACAAACGGTGACAGCAGGGCGGCGTTGAGCAATGAGGCCGCCGTTACCGTGGCCAGCAGCAGCGTCAGCCGCTGCCAGTAAAGGGGGAAACGGTACCAGAAGGTCTGCGCGAGACTGGCAGGGATCACGCTGATGAGCGGCGTGGCCAGCAGAATATAGCCATTGAGCAGTTGCTCACTGTGCAGCCAGAGCAGCATCAGCATCGGCGGCAGCACCAGCGCGGGCCAATAGCGGCGTGAAAGCAGGATCAACAGCGCCAGATAGACACCGTGCGGCAGGAACAGCGCCGCCTGCTGGCCGTTATGGGTCAGATAAAAACCGAGCGTCCACAGCATCAGCCAGCCGGTGCCCCATGCCAGCACAATAAACAGCGAGATGACGGCGTGGCGGAGGTTGCGTGACATCAATGTCCCGCCAGCAGTTGGTGGTCGAGGGCGAAATGGACCAGCTCAATGGTGCTGTGGCAGTTCAGTTTGCCCAGCACGTTGGCACGATGGACATGCACCGTTTTATGGCTGAGATCGAGTTTAAAGGCGATTTCCTTAACGCTGTCGCCTTTGATCAGTAAATCAAACACTTCCCGTTCGCGCGGGGTCAGTTCCGCCAGCACGGGTGATGATGGCTCGCCGCCGCGCAACGCCCGCAGCGCATCGGCGCAGAGATAATGCCCGCCCAGGCCAACGGAACGAACGGCCTGCACTAACTCTTCCGGCCCGCAGCGTTTGGTCAGATAGCCGCTGGCACCCGCATCCAGCGCGCTCTGCACGAAGGTCGGCGTGTCATAGATACTGAGAATAATGGCGCGAAACTGCGGCCTCTGTGCCCGCAAGCGTTTCAGTAAGCTCAGACCGTTTTCGTCCGGCATGGCGATATCCATCACCGCAACGTTAACGTCGTCGCGCAGTAAAGCAGGCCAGGCTTCCGCTGCGCTGCTGAACTGGCCTGCGACGTCGAGGTCTTCTTCGAGACTGAGTAATTGCGCAAAGCCAGAACGCACCACCACATGGTCGTCCACCAGCACCACACGTATCATGATTTTGCTCTCTTGCCGGATAATGACTCTATGATGCCTGGCGCCGCTGCGCTGGCAATCAATCAGGTACAGTTATGGAATGAATGTAACAAAATGGCAATATTTGGGGGCGCAGGGGGCAGGCGTTTTCATGTCACTTCATCAAAGGGTTTCGTTCGCCTTGTGTTCATTGTTTCTTTGGAACTCACTCACCCGCGAACGTGTTAAGGGCGTTCTCCGCCACGCCCTTAACAATCCCGGCTCCCGGCGAGGAAAATCGCCACGTTGTGGTCCATTCGCCTTATGCCGTCTGCCTTTCGGGTCGGTGCCGAGCCTGCATCCCTGCAGGCCGTCCCCTCCGCCCGCTTCCCTGCGGGCGGACCCGGTCAGCCGTCAACGGCTCATCGATTTTCACGCCGGACCAACGGCATCGCTTCGATTCTCTGCCTTTCAGGAAAATTCATTTCGCTGTAAAAAAAGCAAACCGCAGAGAGGGACAGGTGTGGATGGGGCCGGCTGAAAATTGCCGACGCGTTTCCGTAAGGCCGGGAGAACCCGCAAGGATGCGGGTTCAGGGCGCGCGAAGCAGGGATGCTGAGTCGTGCCCGGCCCGGTAGCCTGAAGGAATAAGCGGAGGGTATCGCGAAGCGACAATTTTCCTGCCGGGAGCCAGGATTGTTAAGGAGGCGGCGACGAGCCTCCTTAACACGTTCGCGGGAAATTTACGTCCAGAGAATCACGGTTCGTAGGGCGAACGGAACCCTTTGATGAAGTGACATGAAAACACCTGACCCACGGTAAGAAACATAAGACGAACGGAACACTTCCCAGAAACGACATGACGCATGTCAACAGCCCATGCCGGATGGCGCTACGCTTATCCGGCCTACGACACTACATCTGTCTCAACATGCGCAAAATCGCTAACCATTCCCGCTTTTTTTCTAAAAACGCTTTGTTCTTAGCAAGAATTTTTAATTCCTTTATCAAATCCGACCGCAACGAAATACTGCCTCCATAACAAGACAAGGGAGCAGACAATATGGCACGTTCATCGCGTAATACACTTCTTGCCGCACTGGCATTCATCACCTTTCAGGCGCAGGCGGTGAACGTCACCGTCGCGTATCAAACCTCCGCCGAGCCAGCGAAAGTGGCGCAGGCGGATAACACCTTCGCCAAAGAGAGCGGGGCTACCGTCGACTGGCGTAAATTCGACAGCGGCGCGAGCATTGTGCGCGCCCTGGCCTCCGGCGATGTGCAGATCGGCAATCTCGGCTCCAGTCCGCTGGCGGTTGCCGCCAGTCAGCAGGTGCCGATCGAGGTTTTCCTGCTGGCATCAAAACTTGGTAACTCCGAAGCGCTGGTGGTGAAGAAAAGTATCAGCAAACCCGAGGACCTGATCGGCAAACGCATCGCCGTGCCGTTTATCTCCACCACCCACTACAGCCTGTTGGCGGCACTGAAACACTGGGGGATCAAACCCGGTCAGGTGGAGATTGTGAACCTGCAGCCGCCGGCGATTATCGCCGCCTGGCAGCACGGGGATATTGACGGGGCTTATGTCTGGGCTCCCGCTGTTAACGCTCTGGAAAAAGACGGCAAGGTGCTGACCGACTCGGAAAAAGTTGGCGAGTGGGGAGCTCCAACCCTTGATGTGTGGGTGGTGCGCAAAGACTTTGCCGAGAAGCATCCGGAGGTGGTGAAAGCCTTCGCGAAAAGCGCCATCGACGCGCAGCAGCCCTATATTGCGAATCCCGACGAATGGCTGAAACAGCCGGAGAACATCAGCAAGCTGTCGCGCCTGAGCGGCGTGCCGGAAGCCGATGTGCCGGGGCTGGTGAAAGGTAATACCTATCTCACACCTCAGCAGCAGACGGCTGAACTGACCGGCCCGGTGAACAAAGCGATTATCGACACCGCGCAGTTTCTGAAAGAGCAGGGCAAGGTGCCTGCGGTGGCAAGCGATTACAGCCAGTACGTCACCGATCGCTTCGTGCAATAAAGGAGGCGCTGATGCTGCAACTCTCTCATCTGTATGCCGATTACGGCGGTAAACCGGCGCTGGAAGATATTAATCTGACGCTCGACAGCGGTGAACTGCTGGTGGTATTGGGGCCGTCGGGATGTGGCAAAACGACGCTATTGAACCTGATTGCCGGATTTGTGCCGTATCAGCACGGCAGTATTCAACTGGCAGGTAAACGCGTCGACGGACCGGGGGCGGAGCGCGGCGTGGTGTTTCAGCATGAAGGGCTGCTGCCGTGGCGCAACGTGCAGGATAACGTCGCGTTGGGCTTGCAACTGGCCGGCATCGGGAAAGCGCAGCGTGTCAGCATCGCGCAGGAAATGTTGAAAAAAGTGGGGCTGGAGGGGGCGGGAAAACGTTTTATCTGGCAGCTTTCCGGCGGTCAGCGCCAGCGCGTTGGTATTGCCCGCGCGCTGGCGGCGAATCCGCAGCTGTTGTTACTGGATGAACCTTTTGGCGCGCTGGATGCCTTTACCCGCGAACAGATGCAAACCCTGCTGCTGAAACTCTGGCATGAGACCGGCAAGCAGGTGCTGCTGATTACGCATGATATTGAAGAAGCGGTGTTTATGGCGACCGAACTCGTGCTGCTGTCCCCAGGACCTGGCCGGGTACTGGAGCGTTTGCCGCTGACCTTTGCCCGCCGTTTTGTGGCAGGTGAAGCGAGCCGCAGCATTAAGTCCGATCCACAGTTTATCGCGACCCGCGAATACGTCTTAAGCCGTGTCTTTGAACAACGGGAGGCCTTCTCATGAGTGTGGTGATCAACGACAAACCGCGCCAACGGCCGCTGAAGTGGCGCTGGCCGTTCTCGCGCCAGATAACCCTGAGCCTTGCGACGCTGACGGTGATTCTGGCGGTGTGGTGGACGGTTGCGGCGCTGCAACTGATAAGCCCCCTGTTTTTGCCGCCGCCGGACCAGGTGCTGCAAAAGCTTATCACCATCGCCGGACCGCAAGGATTTATGGATGCCACGCTGTGGCAGCATTTGGCCGCCAGTCTGACCCGCATCGTGCTGGCGCTGCTGGCCGCGGTGGCTTTCGGCATTCCGGTCGGGATTGCGATGGGGCTCAGCCCGACGCTACGCGGCATTCTCGATCCGATAATTGAGCTTTATCGTCCGGTACCCCCGCTGGCCTATTTGCCGTTGATGGTGATCTGGTTCGGGATTGGTGAAACGTCCAAGATCCTGCTGATCTACCTGGCAATTTTTGCCCCGGTCGCGATGTCTGCGCTGGCCGGCGTGAAGAGCGCCCAGCAGGTGCGGATCCGCGCCGCCCGATCGCTGGGCGCGAGCCGGGCGCAGGTGCTGTGGCTGGTTATCCTGCCGGGCGCGCTGCCGGAGATCCTCACAGGATTACGCATTGGACTCGGTGTGGGCTGGTCAACGCTGGTGGCGGCGGAGCTGATTGCGGCAACGAGAGGGTTAGGCTTTATGGTGCAGTCGGCCGGTGAGTTTCTGGCGACCGATGTGGTACTGGCAGGGATCGCGGTGATTGCGATTATCGCTTTTATTTTAGAACTGGGTCTGCGCGCGCTTCAGCGCCGCCTGACGCCCTGGCATGGAGAAGTCCAATGAGTGAACGTCTGAGCATTACCCCGCTGGGGCCGTACATCGGCGCGCAGATCGCGGGGGCGGATTTGACCCGTCCGCTGAGCGACAATCAGTTTGAGCAGCTTTACCATGCGGTACTGCGACATCAGGTGGTGTTCCTGCGCGAACAGGCTATCACGCCACAGCAGCAGCGCGCGCTGGCTCAGCGCTTTGGCGATCTGCACATTCATCCGGTCTATCCCCATGCCGAAGGCGTGGAGGAGATTATCGTGCTGGATACGCACAACGATAATCCACCGGATAACGATAACTGGCACACCGATGTCACCTTTATTGAGACACCGCCTGCCGGGGCGATCCTGGCGGCAAAGGCGTTACCGTCAACCGGCGGCGATACGTTATGGACCAGCGGCATTGCGGCGTATGAGGCGCTGTCGGAACCGTTTCGCCAACTGTTGAGCGGTCTGCGGGCGGAACATGACTTCCGTAAATCCTTCCAGGAATACAAGTACCGTAAGACAGAAGAGGAGCATCAGCGCTGGCGTGAAGCGGTGGCGAAGCATCCGCCGCTGTTGCATCCGGTGGTTCGAACCCATCCGGTGAGTGGTAAGCAGGCGCTGTTTGTCAACGAAGGTTTCACCACACGCATTGTCGATGTGACGGAAAAAGAAAGTGAGGCGCTGCTCGGCTTCCTGTTTGCGCATATTACGAAACCAGAGTTTCAGGTGCGCTGGCGCTGGCAGCCAAATGACGTGGCTATCTGGGATAACCGCGTGACGCAGCATTATGCAAATGCGGATTACCTGCCACAGCGGCGCATCATGCACCGGGCGACGATCCTGGGGGACAAACCTTATTTTCGCGCGGGCTGATTGCCTGATGGCGCTTTGCTTATCAGGCCTGTGAAATTGTAGCGTTGATTGCCTGATGGCGCTTTGCTTATCAGGCCTACGAAATTGTAGCGCTGATTGCCTGATGGCGCTTTGCTTATCAGGCCTGTGAAACGGTAGGGCTGATTGCCTGATGGTGCTTTGCTTATCAGACTTACGAACTGTAGGCCGGGTAAGGCGAAGCCGCCACCCGGCAAAAATCACAGGTGCTCACCAATATAGCGCTGATAGCGGTTAGCCTTCAGATACGTTAAATCCACCAGCACCAGACCATCTACACAGTGGTTAAAATCCGGATCGCTGCCGAAATCGATAAACTGCACGCCGCCGGGTTCGCAGAGCTCTGAGTATTGTTTATAGAGCGGTGGAATGCCGCAGCCGAGATTGCCCAGCAGCGACTTCAGCCGCGTCAGATCGTCGTGATAATCGTTGCCCGCAAACTGTGCCAGCACATCTGGCAGCGAAGCGGGATACGGCTGGCGCGAAACGGCCAGCGGATGCGTCGGCGGGAACCATAGTCGATAGAAGGCCACCAGCAGATCGCGCGCATCCGGCGGCAATCCCCCGGAGATAGACACCGGCCCGAACAGGTAACGATACTGCGGGTTACGTGCCAGCCAGGCACCGATTCCGGACCAGAGATAATCCAGCCCGCGACGTCCCCAATAGCGCGGCTGAATAAAGCTGCGTCCCAGTTCAATACCGTACTGCATGATGTCCGACATCCGCTCGTCGTAATCAAACAGACTGTGGCTGTAGAGTCCCTCCAGCCCCTGCTTTTTCTGCTGCTGCGCACAGGGAATGAACCGGTAAGCACCGACGATCTCAAGGTCTTCCTCGTCCCATAAGATCAGATGCAGATAGTCATCATCGTAGCGATCGATATCCCTGCGTTTGCCGCTACCCTCACCAACGGCGCGAAAAGCGATTTCACGCAGTCGCCCCAACTCGCGCAGGATCGTCGCTTCCTCCTGCCCGTTGCGCTGCCAGAGGTAAATCTGCTTGCCATCGGCGGTTTGCCCCAGACATTCCGTTCGTGCCAGTTCGCGTTTCAGTCGGGCTCTGTTTTCCGGTGGGGCGATCGTCGATTCGGTGCGAAAAACGCCAGGTCGGCCTTTGCCCAACGCAATTACATGCTTTCGACACTTTTCCGCCTGTTCGCGAACGTTGCTTTTGCTCGCGGACCACTGTGTCCAGGCAATCTGTTGACCGATGCGTACGGGCAGCGTGCTATCGCGACGGCGAAACATTTGCTGCATTAACAGCAGCAGCGTGGCGCTGGAAGAAACCAGCCCGCAGGCATAGAACAGCGGACTGTTGTAAGCCTGGATATGCACCGGTAGCAGCGGCGTCCGGTACTTTTCCGCCATGCGGATAAACCCGGAATGCCAGCGGCGCTCGGCGATCCCTTGCAGCGTCAGCCGTGAGACTTCACCCGCCGGGAAGAAAACCAGCGCGCCGCCAGCCTGCAGGTGGCTATCCATTTGCTGTAACGACGATTTCGGCGTCCGTCCCTGAATATTGTCTACCGGGATGAACAGCGAGCGCAGGGGTTCCAGATGAGAAAGCAGTCGGTTGGTCACCACTTTGATATCACGACGCACGCGGGAGAGGGCATAGATGAGCGCCAGTCCGTCCAGCGCGCCGGTGGGGTGGTTGGCGATAATCACCAGGGGGCCATTTTCGGGGATGTTTTCGATGTGATGCTCGGGGATTTCACAGCGTATTTGCAGATGCTCCAGGACCTGCTCCACCATATCGACGCCTTTCAGATGACGGTGGCGGGCGGCAAACTGCTGGAACTCTTTTTCATACAATACGCGCTGAAGCATCTTTTTTTGCCAGGGCGCGGTCCTCGCCTCAGGCCAAAGGTCGTTGAGTACGTTATCGAGACTAAACATAGCCGCATCTCCTTCTGTTCTGTGCTGACAGTAGAAGCGGCAAGTGTCGCTTGTATGACGTTTGGGTGACGTTTTGGGGAAGGGCCGGATGGCGAGACCATCCGGCAAGGTAACGGAAAAATTAACGCAGGAGTTTCTTCTCTGCCAGATCCAGCGCGAAGTAGCTGAAGATCAGATCCGCGCCAGCGCGTTTGATGGCACCTAAACTTTCCAGAACCACTTTTTCTTCATCAATGGCGCCCGCCATGGCGGCAAATTTGATCATCGCGTACTCGCCGCTGACCTGATACGCGCCGAGCGGCAGTTCCGTGCGCTCGCGGATATCACGCAGCACGTCCAGATAGGCACCCGCCGGTTTTACCATCAGGCAGTCCGCGCCCTGCGCTTCATCAAGCAGCGATTCACGAATCGCTTCACGACGGTTCATCGGGTTCATCTGATAGGTTTTGCGATCGCCTTTCAGCGCGGTGCCTGCCGCTTCACGGAACGGACCATAGAACGAAGAGGCAAATTTGGTGGAGTAGGACATGATGGCCGTGTCGGTAAAGCCTGCCGCATCCAGCGCCTGACGAATCGCCTGCACCTGTCCATCCATTGCGGCGGAAGGGGCGATGAAGTCTGCGCCTGCTGCTGCTGCGACAACGGCTTGCTTACCGAGGTTTGCCAGTGTTGCATCGTTATCCACGCCGTGCTCGCAGAGCACGCCGCAGTGACCGTGGGAGGTATATTCGCAGAAGCAGGTATCTGACATCACGATCATTTCCGGTACGGTCTGCTTGCAAATGCGCGACATCCGCGCCACCAGACCGTCTTCCTTCCAGGCGTCGCTACCGGTGTCATCAGTATGGTGAGAGATGCCAAAGGTCATGATGGAGCGGATGCCGGCGTTGGCAATACGTTCGATCTCGCGCGCCAGGTGTTTCTCCGGGATGCGCATGACGCCGGGCATGGCCTCAATTGCTTTGTAGTCGTCGAGTTCTTCTTCAACAAAGATCGGCAACACCAGATCGTTCAAGCTGAGTGTTGTCTCTTCAAACATGGCGCGCAGCGCTGCAGATTTGCGCAGACGGCGAGGGCGATGGATTAAGTCTGTCATGAGATGCCTGATGTTTGTGAAATTGAAGGCCATAGTATACCTGAAGCCGTGTGCGAGTGTTTTACGAAAATGGGCCTTATGATTTTGTTTTATTGATAAATAAATGGGATGACCTGGCAATTTTTTGATATGAATAGCTAGATATTTATATTTTGATATTTTATTCATTTTTTTTGTTTATTTGAAATATCTATTTATTTAAATGTGCTGGCATTTAAATTTATTGAGTGTTTATTTATTAATTATTGTTATCTATCGCTGTGTTAAGTATTGATTTACTATATGAGTTCTACTTTTATTTTTAATCTACTGCATTGATTTATATGGTTTTATGTGTTTTTCAATTAAGCGTTTTCCTGGTTTTTATTATTGTCCGGTTTCGGACTGAAGGGAAAGAATAATTGAACCTTTCACTGGAGACACCGCATAATCCTCCTTGCGAAACATAATGTTTTCTATGCATTGATATTTGATGGATCAACACTATTACGTCCCTGAGGAGGGATGACAAATGCACTCCTGGAAAAAGAAACTTGTAGTCTCACAATTAGCATTAGCCTGCACTTTGGCAATCACTTCTCAGGCGAATGCTTCAACGGATATTTCTGGCAAGACTTACACCACATTTGACCACTATAACGATGCGACGAACCCCGATGGTGTGTACTACGATGGTTACGTCGGCTGGAATAACTACGGCACCGACAGCGTGTATAACGGAGATATCTATCCGGTAATCAATAACGCAACCGTAAACGGTGTGATTTCAACTTACTATCTGGATGATGGTCTTTCTACCAACACCAATAGCAACAGTCTGACGATTAAAAACAGCACTGTACACGGAATGATTACGTCTGAGTGCATGACGAGCGAATGTGCTGATGGTCGTGATACGGGCTATGTTTACGATCGTCTGGCGCTCACCGTTGATAACTCAACGATCGACGATAACTACGAACATTATACCTACAACGGTACCAATACTGACGGCACCGCAGATACGCACGTTGTTGATGTCTACAACATGGGCACCGCGATCACCCTGGATCAGGAAGTTGACCTGTCTATCACTAACAACTCTCACGTGGCAGGCATTACGCTGACTCAGGGTTACGAGTGGAGTGATGTTGACGACAACACCGTTAGCACGGGCGTAAACAGCAATGAAGTGTTCAATAACACCATTACGGTGAAGGACTCTACCGTGACCTCTGGTTCATGGTCAGATGAAGGGACTTCAGGCTGGTTTGGCAATAACGGTAACGCAAGCGACTACAGCAATACTGCGACGGCTGATGACGTTGCGATTTCCGCCATTGCGAATCCGTCTGCAGATAATGCAATGCAGACGACGGTTAATCTCAGTAATTCGACCCTGATGGGCGATGTGGTTTTCTCCAGCAACTTCGATGAAAACTTCTTCCCGAACGGCGCGGACAGCTATCGTGATACCGACTCTGCTGTCGATACTAACGGCTGGGATGGTACTGACCGCATGGATGTTACCCTGAATAACGGTAGCAAATGGGTTGGTGCGGCGATGTCTGTGCATCAGGTGGACACCGATGGTGACGGCGTTTACGACGGTGTTGCAGCGGGTACCGATGCTACCGCTACGTTGATCGACATTACCGCGAATAGCCTGTGGCCATCGTCTACCTATGGTATTGACAATGGCGACACCGCTTATGATGAAGATGGCCACGTTGTTGGCAACGAGGTTTATCAAAGCGGCCTGTTCAATGTTACGCTGAACGGCGGTTCTGAGTGGGATACCACTAAAGCCTCTCTGATTGATACTCTGAGCATCAACAGCGGTTCTGTGGTGAATGTTGCCGATTCTTCACTGGTTTCTGACACCATTGCGTTGACCGGTGGCGCAGCGCTGAACATCAGCGAGGACGGTCATGTGGCAACGGATACTCTGACTGTCGACAACAGTACTGTCACCATCGCTGATGATGTGGCTGCAGGCTGGAGCGTAGGTGATGCTGCACTGTATGCCAACACCATTAAGGTCACAAATGACGGTGTTCTGGATGTCGGTAACAGTGCGGACTATGCGCTGCAGACGGATACCCTGAATCTGACCAGCACGACCGATACGAATGGCAATGTGCATGCCGGTGTATTTGATATTCACAGTAACAACTATGTGCTGGATGCCGATCTGACCAACGATCGTACCGCAGACACCACGAAGTCTAACTATGGTTACGGTGTGATCGCCATGAATTCCGATGGTCACCTGACCATTAACGGTAACGGTGATGCATACAGCGCTGACCAGTCTGAAGTGGACAATGCGGGCGACAATGTTGCTGCGGCAACCGGCAACTACAAAGTGCGTATCAACAACGCCACCGGTGAAGGCGCTATCGCAGATTACAAAGACAAAGAGCTGATCTACGTTAACGATAAGAACAGCACCGCTACCTTCTCTGCCGCGAACAAAGCAGACCTGGGCGCGTACACCTATCAGGCCCAGCAGCAGGGCAACACCGTTGTTATGCAACAGATGGAGTTGACCGACTACGCTAACATGGCGTTGAGCATTCCGTCTGCGAATACCAATACCTGGAACCTGGAGCAAGATACGGTTGGGACGCGTCTGACCAACTCTCGTCATGGTCTGGCGGATAACGGCGGCGCATGGGTCAGTTACTTTGGCGGCAACTTCAACGGCGATAACGGCACCATTAACTACGATCAGGATGTCAACGGCATCATGGTGGGTGTGGATACCAAAGTTGATGGTAATAACGCGAAGTGGATTGTCGGTGCAGCGGCGGGCTTCGCGAAAGGCGACATGAGCGACCATACCGGTCAAGTGGATCAGGACAGCCAGTCTGCCTACCTCTACTCTTCAGCTCGCTTTGCCAATGACATCTTTGTAGATGGCAACCTGAGCTACTCTCACTTTAACAACGATCTGTCTGCCAATATGAGCGACGGTCAGTATGTTGATGGCAGCACCTCTGCGGATGCGTGGGGCTTCGGTCTGAAACTGGGTTACGACTGGAAAGTGGGTGATGCGGGTTATGTTACTCCATACGGCAGCGTGTCTGGCTTGTTCCAGTCTGACGATGGTTATCGCCTGAGCAACAACATGCAGGCTGATGGTCAGTCTTACGACAGCATGCGCTATGAACTGGGTGTAGATACCGGTTATACCTTCACCTACAGCCAGGATCAGGCGCTGACGCCTTACTTCAAACTGGCCTATGTGTATGACGATGCGAACAACAATGCTGATGTCAACGGCGACTCTATCGACAACGGCACCGAAGGTTCAGCGGTTCGTGTTGGTCTGGGTACGCAGTTCAGCTTTACCAAGAACTTCAGTGCCTATACCGATGCGAACTACCTCGGTGGTGGCGATGTTGATCAGAATTGGGCGGCCAACGCGGGCGTTAAATATACCTGGTAATCATTCCCTTACGGAAATGGATATAGCGTAGTTAATCTAAAAAATGCCCGTCAAGGATTTGACGGGCATTAATGCAAGGAACGCGCAGATGTTATCTCTGAATAAACCGTTAAAAGAATTTGGTCAGCTCGATAAGTCCTTGTCTAAATATGGCACCCGTTTTTCATATGCTAATGAAAAGCATCTTCTTTATTCCACGGAAAAGAACCCTGATACGACATTAGTGATTCTGGAAGGGATTATCTCGTTAAGACGTAATGAACATATTCTGGTTGGTATTGGGCAGGCTCCTTTCATTATGGGACTGACCAATGGGGTGATGAAAAATGATGTTCAGTACGATCTCGTTAGCGAGGGGATATGTTCGGGATATCACCTCTCTTCCTCACAAACCGTTGCAATTATTGAAGAATGCCAGTTGTGGCGTGAAGCATTCTACTGGTTGACATGGCAGAACCGTATGATGGAACAACGAGATTGGCAGTTAATCGGTAAAAACTCTTATGAACAGATCCGTTCGACACTGATTTCAATGATTGAATGGGAGGACGGATTACGTTCCCGCATTGGCGTCATGAATTATATTCACCAGCGCACATGCATTTCTCGTTCCGTGGTGGCTGAGGTGTTGGCTGCATTGCGTAAAGGCGGCTATATCGAAATGAATAAAGGCAAACTGATGGGTATCAACCGTTTGCCTTCTGAATATTGATTAAGATGCCGGAACCACGCGCGGTGTATTTTCGCTCAGTTCGACGACCAGATCGTTAATACCGTTACTCATATTGGTAAAACGGGTGAGCGGAGAGCGAGTGACGACGACAAACGCGCCCACATTTTTTTGCGGAATCATCGCCATATAGGTGATGAACCCACCGCCACCGCCGGTCTTTTGAATAATTCCCGGGCGTCCATTCTTCGGTGCCATATAGACCCAGCCTAATCCCAACGCATCGGCTTTGCCGGGAACATCCATGCCCGTTACCCGCGTTAACTGCGCGCGCTGATAAATCAGCGTCTGCATTCTGTCGGCCTGATTACTGCGCTGGTAAAAATCAGAGGACAGATACTGCTGCATCCAGCGCATCATGTCACCCGGCGTTGAGTAAACGCCGCCGCTGCCGATGGCTGCCAGCGTGTTATTACACGGGCTGGCCCCTTTTTCCGCTACCATCAGACGTTTGCACTGATCGGGAGAAGGGGTATAGGTGGTGTCTTTCATGCCCAGCGGGCGGGTGATCTTCTCTTCAAACAGTTGGGTATAAGGTTTGCCGGAGGCATTTGCCAGCGCATCGGCCAACAGATCGAACGCCAGGTTGGAATAGGCCGCCTGCGACCCCGGTGCGGCTTTCAGGGTCGCGGTGGAGAGGTAACTCCAGCGTTGCTCCCGCGTCGGCCAGACAAACACCGGACGCTTTGCCGCGCCGCCAGGTTGTTCACGGGGCAGCGCGCTGGTGTGCGTCGCCAGATTGACCAGCGTGATCGGTTTTCCCTCATATGACGGTACGCGCGCGCCGACGGGGGCATACTTACTCAGCGGATCGTCCAGTTTAACCGTACCCTGATCGAGCAGTTTCACCAGCATTTCACTGGTCATCAGCTTGGTGAGTGACGCAATACGAATGACCGAATCCAGTTGTGGGCGCACGTTATTGCCCGGTCGGGTTTCGCCGAAACTGCGAAAGACGCGCTGGTTGCCGTCGATCACGACGAGCGCCATCCCCGTCGCACCGCTGCCATAAAAAATATGATCGGCATAACGCTCGACAATATCAGACGCAAAAACTGGGTCGGCGACAGGTTGAGCCGCCTGGACTGAGGTCAATGACGCCGCACACAGCGCGGCAGAAAAAAGCAGACTACGTTTCAACGGTGATGTCCATGAATGAGATGAAGTGAAAACCTTTACACGAAATCATTCGGGATGCTTCGAGGCGGCAAGCGAGTAAATCTCCAGCAGCATAGTAAACTATGTGACTGGGGGTTATGAGCATTGCCAACAAAGAGACAGCCTGAAGGATGATGTGTATGCGTATTTATACTACGCAACGGCACATTGCAAAGCGCTAATTAGAGCAAGGATAGTGAGAAAAACGTAACGGCACGTAAACGCGCCATTTTTGCCGCGAAAGAAAGTCCGCTTTTGTGATCCTGGGCGTGCAATAATCTTTCATTACCACTCTTTGATGGGGCTGACGATGTCTGAAAAACGGGTTGTGATGGTTGTTGATATGCAAATCGGCGTGTTTGCCACGCCGCGTATTCGCCGGGAAGCGTGCGTGGAACGCATTAATCAGCTCACGCAGGCGGCAGATCTCACGATTTTTATTCAGCATACCGAGGCGGGAGGGCTGGAAGAGGGGAGTGTGGGGTTCGCACTGCTGCCAGAACTGAACACGCCAGCGAATGCAAAATATGTCACGAAAACCGCGTGCGATTCCTTTTACAAAACGGCCCTCGAACAGTTACTGCACGATGAGGCGATTTCGCACTTTGTCATCTGCGGCTGTGCGACGGACTATTGCGTCGATACCACCATCAGAAACGGTGCCAGTCGGGGTTATCGTATTACGGTTGCGGAAGATGCCCATACCACCGCCCATCGTCCGGCCGCACCGGCCCAGACGCTGATTGCGCACCATAATGATGTCTGGCGCAATCTGATCGTACCGGACAATCCGGTGTGGGTGAAACCCGTCGAAACAATTATTCAGGACTGGAAAACGAACTAAGCGCCACCATGTTGGTCACAATGGGCGGTTTCGCCTGTTGTGACCGTTTATTTTCAACCCGCGC
Source organism: Citrobacter telavivensis (assembly GCA_009363175.1). Lineage (NCBI taxonomy): Bacteria > Pseudomonadati > Pseudomonadota > Gammaproteobacteria > Enterobacterales > Enterobacteriaceae > Citrobacter > Citrobacter telavivensis. Next base: position 4,528,555 of record CP045205.1, on the reverse strand, counting down.
GGTGGAAAAACACAGCAGTTGTCATAACGATAAGAAGTTAGCAGGAGAGCATCATGTTTAAGTCTTTTTTCCCAAAGCCGGGTCCTTTTTTCCTTTCGGCTTTTATTTGGGCATTAGTTGCGGTTATTTTCTGGCAGGCTGGAGGGGGTGACTGGATTGCACGACTGACTGGCGCCGCAGGCACTGTACCTATTAGCGCTGCCCGCTTCTGGTCGCTGAGCTACCTGATTTTTTATGCCTACTATGTGCTTTGTGTCGGGTTATTTGCGCTGTTCTGGTTTCTCTACAGTCCGCATCGCTGGCAGTACTGGTCGATTCTTGGCACCTCGCTGATTATCTTTGTCACCTGGTTTCTGGTTGAAGTGGGGGTGGCCGTCAACGCCTGGTACGCGCCGTTCTACGATCTGATCCAGACCGCCCTCAGCGCGCCGCATAAAGTCACCATGAGCCAGTTCTATAACGAACTGGGGATCTTCCTTGGCATCGCGCTGATTGCCGTGGTGATTAGCGTGCTGAACAACTTTTTTGTCAGCCACTATGTGTTCCGCTGGCGTACGGCGATGAACGAATATTACATGGCGCAGTGGCAGCATCTGCGCCATATCGAGGGGGCAGCGCAGCGTGTGCAGGAAGACACCATGCGTTTTGCTTCAACGCTGGAAAGCATGGGCGTGGGCTTTATCAATGCCATCATGACGCTGATCGCCTTCCTGCCGGTGCTGGTTGCGCTTTCTCCGCACGTGCCTGAGCTGCCGATTGTCGGCCATGTGCCTTACGGCCTGGTGATTGCGGCGATCGTCTGGTCGCTGATGGGCACCGGTATGCTGGCGGCGGTCGGGTTCAAACTTCCGGGGCTGGAATTTAAAAATCAGCGAGTGGAAGCGGCCTATCGTAAAGAGCTGGTATACGGGGAAGACGATGCCAACCGCGCCACCCCGCCGACGGTTCGTGAGCTGTTCAGTGCGGTGCGCCAGAACTATTTCCGCCTCTATTTTCACTACATGTATTTTAATATCGCGCGCATTCTCTACCTGCAGGTGGACAACGTTTTCGGTTTGTTCCTGCTGTTTCCGTCGATTGTTGCCGGTACGATTACCCTGGGTCTGATGACGCAAATTAACAACGTCTTTAGCCAGGTGCGGGGCGCGTTCCAGTACCTGATCAACTCGTGGACGACGCTGGTCGAACTGATGTCTATCTATAAACGTCTGCGCAGCTTTGAGCGCGAACTGGACGAGCAGGATATTCAGGCTGTCACCCACACTCTTGGTTAACAAAAGGAAACGTTATGTCGGCGGTGTCTCGTCTTTTCCCATTGTCATTGCTGGCCGGGCTGGTGCTGGCCGGATGTAGCAGTCAGCCCTCGCAACCGCTGAAGAAAGGCGAGAAACCGGTAGACGTCGCGAGCGTGGTGCGCCAGAAAATGCCGGCCAGCGTGAAGGATCGGGACGGCTGGGCGCAGGATATTGCCAAAACCTTTGAAAGCCAGAAGCTGGCGCCCACGGTGGAAAATATCTGTTCGGTGCTGGCGGTCGCGCAGCAGGAGTCCAACTATCAGGCCGATCCGGCCGTTCCGGGATTGAGCAAAATTGCCTGGCGGGAAATAGACCGACGAGCCGAGCGGATGCACATCCCGGTTTTCCTCGTGCATACCGCGCTGAAAATCACGTCCCCGAACGGGAAAAGCTACAGCGAGCGGCTGGATACGGTAAAAACGGAAAAACAGCTCAGTGCCATTTTTGATGATTTTATCAATATGGTGCCAATGGGGCAGACGCTGTTTGGTTCACTCAATCCGGTACACACCGGCGGCCCGATGCAGGTCAGCATTGCGTTTGCCGAGCAGCACAGCAAAGGGTATCCGTGGAAAATGGAGGGAACGGTACGCCAGGAAGTGTTCAGCCGTCGCGGTGGACTCTGGTTCGGAACCTATCATCTGCTCAATTACCCGGCCAACTACAGCGCGCCGATTTTCCGCTTTGCCGACTTTAACGCCGGATGGTATGCCAGTCGTAACGCCGCATTTCAGAATGCGGTCAGTAAAGCCAGCGGCGTCAAACTGGCGCTGGATGGTGATCTGATTGCTTACGGCAGTAAAGAAGCCGGTAAAACGGAGCTGGCGGTGCGTAAACTGGCGGGCAAACTGAGTCTCAGTGAGAGCGAGATCCGCCGGCAGCTGGAGAAAGGCGACAGTCTCGCATTTGAAGAAACGGCGCTTTACGAAAACGTGTTTAAGCTTGCTGAGACAAAAACGGGGAAAGCGTTACCGCGTGAAATGCTGCCAGGTATTCAGCTGGAAAGCCCGAAAATCACCCGTAATCTCACCACGGCCTGGTTTGCAAAACGGGTCGACGATCGTCGGGCGACGTGTATGGGGCAGTAATCGCCGGGCCATTACTGGCGGCGGTAGCGCCAGCGCAGGATGGCGGCGATGACACCGAAAATCAGACTGCCGACCAGAAACGGCACCAGACCAAAGATGGTCCCGACGCCCAGCCCAATCTCCACGCGCGGGCGTCCCGTCTCTTGTACCTGCATCAGGTGCTCATATACGCCCGGTGCATGAACCAGCAGGTTCAGGATCTGCGCCCCGACCCAAAAACAGAACAGAACAAACACGGCGTAAGCAATGTTGCCTGGCGTAGAGGCGGTTTCTCGATGTTTCCCGTTAAACAAGGATTTTGAGAGAGTGAAATCAGCCATAAATGACCTCCGCGAGTAATTCTGCATCTCTGACACCATGCCAGTAACTTACCGTGAGTCTGACAGGTCATCGCGTTTGTCAATATCAGAATGATGGTAATTTCAGTCTGGGATGAATCCTGGATTGCAGATTCTTGTTGGTTGTCACAAATTGGTTACCTTAAATTAAATTTTGCAACATTTAAGAAATTCCGCATACGACACAGACCGGTTTCCCGTAATATGCAATGATGCTTTTTTTCGCTCGGGAGTTGCCATGAACCTGCCTGTAAAAATACGCCGTGACTGGCATTACTATGCCTTTGCTATCGGACTGATTTTCATTCTGAACGGTGTTGTTGGGCTGCTGGGCTTTGAAGCCAAAGGCTGGCAAACCTATGCCGTGGGTCTGGTGACCTGGGTCATCAGCTTCTGGTTGGCAGGATTGATTATTCGTCGTCGCGTGGAGGATGAAGCGGCATAAGCCTGATGAGTAAAGTCGCCATCAGGCTTACCGGGACAGCGCTGATTACATCGTCGTTTTCAGCGCATTATCTGCAGCGTGGCGTTCCAGCGCCAGTTCGATCAAACGGGTGATCAAATCGGTGTAACCTAAACCGCTGGCCTGCCAGAGTTTCGGATACATACTGATGTTGGTAAAACCTGGCAGGGTGTTGATCTCATTAATCACCACCTCATTATCGGCAGTTAAGAAGACATCGACGCGCGCCATGCCGGCACAGCCCAGCGTCTGATACGCCTGAATGGCAATCTCACGGATTTTGTCGTTGATCTGAGGCTCAATCGCCGCAGGGACCACCACTTTCGCGCCGTTATCATCAATGTATTTGGTGTCGTAGGCATAGAAATCACTGTTGAGCACGATCTCGCCACAGGTGCTGGCCTGCGGATGATCGTTGCCCAATACCGCGCACTCGATCTCACGCCCTTTGATCCCTTGTTCTACCACCACTTTGTGATCGAACTCGAACGCCAGAGCGACAGCCTGCGCGTACTGCGCTTCGCTGGTGACCTTACTGACGCCGACGGACGATCCCTGATTAGCCGGCTTAACGAACAGCGGCAGACCAAGACGGGCTTCCACCTCTGCAAAACTTATCGTATTGCGGTTGGCGCGCGTCAGCGTAATAAACGGCGCGATACTCAGTCCGGCATCCCGCAACAAACGTTTGGTGACGTCTTTATCCATGCACGCCGCAGAGCCCAGTACGTCGGAACCGACGAAGGGCAGATTCGCCACGCGCAGCATCCCCTGTAATGAACCATCTTCACCCAGCGTGCCGTGCACAATCGGGAAAATCACGTCCACGGTTGGCAGCGGCTGGCCATTCTGCGCATCAATCAACTGCTGCTCGTGTCTGCCTGGAACCTGTGCCAGGCTGGTCGCAGAAGGACGCAGCGCAATATGCGCCGGATCGTTTGCATTGAGCAGGTAATTGTTGGCATCGCTGACGTGCCACTGCCCTTGTTTATCAATGCCTAACAACACGACATCAAAGCGGGTCTTGTCGATGGCATCGACAATATTTTTTGCCGATTGCAATGACACTTCATGTTCCGCTGATTTACCACCAAATACGATTCCTACCCGCAACTTTGCCATCTTAAACCCATTCCCCCGAACGCAAAGCGTATACATTACCACGACAAAACGAGGGATTCGCGGGCTTCTGCCATAATGTTAGGGAGAATTGCACGGGAGGGTGCGTGAAAGGAAAAGGCTGGCTGTTGATGATGCTTCTGGGCGTGGCGTGCGGCGTGGGATATCGCTATCTGCCGTCTTATTACAACCCGCTCACCCCTCTTGAGTTATCTGACCCGCCAAACTGGCTCACTCAATTTAAGCTTAAGCGTCTGACGCCAGCGCGTTGCCAGGCGCTGTTGCTGCAGGCAAACCAGCAGAAGCTGATTACGTCACAGCCCGTGGCCGACAGTACCGGCGAATGCCCCTTAACCGACGTGGTACGGGTGCGGGATTTCGGCGCCGTCAAACTGAGCAGCAGCTTCCTTGCTTCCTGTTCGTTAGCGCTGAGTTCTGCGCTGTATGTCGGGCAACAGGCTGTGCCGTTGACGGAACGTCTGATGATGAGCCGACTGACCCGGATCGAGCATCTCGGCAGCTTCGCCTGTCGTAATATTTACCATCGCCCTGACGCGCGTCGTAGCGAGCACGCCAGCGCGCAGGCCCTGGATATCAGCGGTTTTAGCCTTGCCGACGGCCGGCACTTCACCGTTCTGCGCGGCTGGAAGCAGGAGGAAAGCGCACCGTGGCTGCGGGCACTGCTCAGCGTGAGCTGTCAGTACTATGGCAACGGCTTAGGACCGGACTACAACGCCGCCCACGCCAACCATTTTCATCTGGGAATGCGGGGAGTTGGCCTCTGTCGCTAAGCATAAAGCCCTGTGGTTTGTTGGGTTTTAATGTGATGTATTTCACAAAAATGGTGAACGGGAAGATAAAATAGTAAATTGCGCGACAGCGCACCTCTGGATCCCCTGACAGACGCGGAGATTGTTAAACTAACCGGCGTTTTCTGCTATTTATCACGATGAGCGTTTATGGAATCCTGGAAAGTTAATCTCATTTCCGTCTGGTTCGGCTGCTTTTTTACCGGTCTGGCAATCAGTCAAATCCTGCCATTTTTGCCGCTGTATATTTCGCAGCTCGGGGTGACCTCCCATGAAGCGCTCTCGATGTGGTCTGGTCTGACTTTCAGTGTCACATTCTTAATCTCCGCGATAGTCTCTCCGCTCTGGGGGAGCCTGGCAGACCGCAAAGGTCGCAAGCTGATGCTGCTGCGCGCTTCGCTTGGCATGGCCATTGCGATACTGCTGCAAGCCTTTGCCACCAACGTCTGGCAGCTTTTTCTGCTGCGCGGCATCATGGGCTTAACGTCCGGTTATATTCCAAATGCGATGGCGCTGGTGGCGTCTCAGGTGCCTCGTGAACGTAGCGGATGGGCACTCAGTACTCTGGCGACTGCGCAAATCAGCGGTGTGATTGGCGGCCCGCTGATGGGCGGTTTTATTGCCGATCATGTGGGCTTACGCCCGGTCTTTTTTATCACCGCAATACTGCTGGTCGTCAGCTTTCTGGTCACCCTCTTTTTGATTAAAGAAGGTGTCCGCCCGACGCTGAAAAAGAGCGAGCGGTTGAGCGGGAAAGCCGTATTTGCTTCTCTGCCATATCCGGCGTTGGTTGTCAGTCTGTTTTTCACCACGCTGGTGATTCAGTTGTGCAATGGTTCAATCAGCCCGATTCTGGCGCTATTTATTAAGTCGATGGCCCCGGACAGTAACAATATTGCCTTTTTGAGTGGGTTAATCGCCTCGGTGCCTGGGGTGTCGGCACTGATTTCTGCGCCCCGGCTTGGTAAGCTTGGGGATCGCATCGGCACCGAAAGGATCCTGATGGCGACGCTGATTTGTGCGGTCGTGCTGTTCTTTGCCATGTCGTGGGTCACGACGCCTTTCCAGCTTGGGGTTTTACGTTTTCTGCTCGGTTTTGCCGATGGCGCAATGCTGCCTGCCGTCCAGACGCTGCTGGTCAAATACTCCAGCGACCAAATAACCGGGCGTATTTTTGGTTATAACCAATCGTTTATGTATCTTGGTAATGTCGCGGGTCCGCTAATGGGGGCAACGGTGTCGGCAATGGCGGGATTTCGTTGGGTATTTATTGCCACTGCGGTCATTGTGATGATTAACATTTGTCAGTTAGCCCTTGTCCTGCGCCAGCGGCGAAATATCCGTAAGCAGGTGTAAAACGATTAAAAAATGACTTAAGTAAAACTGGTCATTTTTTTTATCATAACTTTAACTTATGGCCGGGGGTGACTATTTTATTCATGACTTTTAATTTCGGGTTCTGTTTTTCTGCGAGAAACGTTTCGCTCACCGTATTCTGTGATTATTTACGCAAAGTCTTTCCTTTCTTATAAAAATACTACTTTCAGCCTCTAGGCAGCATGGATTCATAGTGATACCGTCAGCCTTCTTTAGATAAGGAAATGCGGTCATGAAAAATCTAATAGCTGAGTTGTTGCTTAAGCTTGCCCAGAAAGAGGAAGAGTCAAAAGAACTGGTTGCTCAGGTAGAAGCATTAGAGATTATCGTTACAGCGATGCTGCGCAATATGGCTCAGAACGAGCAGCAACTGTTGATTCATCAGGTTGAGGGCGCACTTGATGGCGTAAAGCCCGATGCCAGCGTTCCGGATAACGATACGGAGCTGCTGCGCCAGTATGTACAGAAGTTGTTGAGGCATCCTCGTTACTAGTTTTATTCAGCTTCTACGCTGTCATATACCTGTCATGTCAGAGACCTATAGTCGCTTTGTTTTTTATTTTAAGTGTATTAAGTACATGGAGAAAATAAAGTGAAACAAAGCGCTATCGCTCTTGCATTGTTACCGCTGCTGTATATCCCCGTTAGTCATTCTGAAACATCATCAATGTCGGTACTGGAAAACCGTGCCGCGCAGGGTGATATTACAACGCCAGGCGGAGCACGCCGATTATCGGCCGATCAAACACAAGCATTGCGCGAATCACTGAATGATAAACCAGCAAAAAATATTATTTTATTGATTGGCGATGGTATGGGTGATTCAGAAATTACCGCTGCGCGAAATTATGCTGAAGGTGCAGGTGGTTATTTTAAAGGGATTGATGCCTTACCGCTGACCGGTCAATACACCCATTATGCGCTGAATAAAAAAACCGGTAAGCCGGATTACGTGACAGATTCTGCTGCGTCGGCAACCGCATGGACAACCGGCGTGAAAACTTATAACGGCGCGCTGGGCGTCGATATTCACGAAAAAGATCACACGACGCTGCTGGAAATGGCGAAAGCGGCGGGGCTGGCGACGGGTAACGTCTCAACCGCAGAGTTGCAGGATGCCACGCCTGCCGCGCTGGTGGCGCACGTCACGTCACGTAAATGCTATGGCCCGAGCGTAACGAGCGAGAAATGCCCGACGAATGCGCTGGAAAAAGGTGGCAAAGGCTCAATAACCGAACAACTGCTGAATGCCCGTGCGGATGTGACGCTGGGCGGCGGCGCGAAAACGTTCGCCGAAACCGCGACGGCGGGCGAGTGGCAGGGGAAAACGCTGCGTGAACAGGCTCTGGCCCGGGGTTACCAACTGGTCGGCGACGCGGCCTCACTGGCGGCAATCGGCGAAGCCAGCCAGGACAAACCGCTGCTGGGACTGTTCTCTGACGGCAACATGCCTGTGCGCTGGGAAGGCCCTAAAGCGTCTTATCACGGCAATATTGATAAGCCCGCCGTGACCTGTACGCCGAATCCAAAACGCGACGATACCGTGCCGACGCTGGCGCAAATGACCGACAAAGCCATTGAGTTGCTCAGTAAAAATGAGAAAGGATTCTTCCTGCAGGTGGAAGGGGCCTCTATCGATAAACAGGATCACGCCGCCAATCCTTGCGGACAGATTGGCGAGACGGTGGATCTGGACGAAGCCGTACAGCGCGCGCTGGCCTTTGCGAAGAAAGAGGGTAACACGCTGGTGATCGTCACCGCCGATCACGCCCACGCCAGCCAGATCGTCGCGCCGGAGACAAAAGCGCCGGGTCTGACCCAGGCGTTAAACACCAAAGATGGCGCCGTGATGGTAATCAGCTACGGTAACTCCGAAGAGGAATCTCAGGAGCATACGGGCAGCCAGCTGCGCATTGCGGCCTACGGTCCTCATGCGGCCAACGTGGTCGGGCTGACCGATCAAACCGATCTGTTCTATACCATGAAAGCGGCGTTAGGCCTGAAATAATCCAGCCCCCGGCAGGATAACGTTTGCTGTCGGGTGGTTTTTTTATTGTTAGCAGCCAGACTTATCTGAATATCCCCGCGTTTACCTGCGGGAGATAGTCGAGTGAATACTCAAAAAGGATGGTGCTATGAAAATAACATTACTGGTTACCCTATTGTTTGGGTTGATCTTTTTAACGACCGTTGGTGCGGCGGAGAAAACATTAACGCCGCAGCAGCAGCGCATGACCACCTGTAATCAACAGGCGACGGCGAAGACGTTGAAAGGCGATGCCCGTAAGACATACATGAGCGATTGCCTTAAAAACAGTCAGTCAGCTCCCGGTGAAAAAAGCCTGACGCCGCAACAGCAAAAAATGCGCGAATGCAACGTCAAGGCGACGGAACAATCGCTGAAAGGTGACGACCGCAGTAAGTTTATGAGTGCCTGCCTGAAGAAAGCGGCGTAGCCCCGACGTAGTGCTAACGGGTGAGCAAAGAAAAACGCTCACCCGAAATATCATACTTTCCCCGCCAGACCCGTCTCTATAATTTGGGAAAATTGTTTCAGAATGTTCCCAAAAAATAATGAATGACGAAAACTTTTACAAAAAAGCGGTCGACCTGGATGAAGAGTCTTTTTCATCGCAGCAAAATGACCATCAACGCTCTGGACTGCGATTCGCCCGGCGAGTGAGAGTGCCGCGTGCAGTGGCGTTGGGGGGGATGTTTTTCCCTGTCGCCGCAGCGCTGGTCGCGAATCCCGTATCCGGCGTCTGGTGGCTGTTGCTGGTGGGATGGGCGTTCGTCTGGCCGCACCTGGCCTGGCAAATCGCCAGCAGGGCCGTCGATCCGCTGAGTCGGGAATTTGCCAATTTAAAAACGGATGCGGTCCTCGCCGGAATGTGGATAGGTCTGATGGGGGCCAATGCACTGCCCTCCACCGCGCTGTTGATGATCATGTGCATGAATCTGATGGGCGCAGGCGGCGCGCGACTGTTTATCACCGGGCTTGCCCTGATGGTGATCGCTTGTCTGGTCACGCTGCAGCTGACGGGCGTCTCTCTGGCCTTAAGAAGCGCACCACTGGAAGGAGGGCTGACGCTGCCGGTCATGGTGATATACCCGCTGTTATTCTCCTGGGTCAGCTATCAGGCCGCGACAAAACTGGCGCAGCACAAGCGTCGGTTGCAGGTGATGAGCACCTGTGACGGCATGACGGGGGTCTACAACCGGCGGCACTGGGAAATATTACTGCGCAATGAATTTGAGCACAGTCGTCGCCAGCATCGGGATGCCACGCTGCTGATCATCGATATCGACCACTTTAAGAGCATTAACGATACCTGGGGACATGACGTTGGCGACGAAGCCATTCTGGCGCTGACCCAGCAGTTGAGAATGACCCTGCGCGGGAGCGATGTGATCGGGCGTTTTGGTGGTGATGAATTTGCGGTGATCATGTGCGGTACGCCAGCGGAGAGCGCCATAGCGGCGATGTCGCGGGTTCATGAGGGGTTACAAGGGCTACGCCTGGCCTGCGCGCCGCAGGTTATTTTGCATATCAGCGTCGGCGTTGCACCGTTAACCCCGCAGTTCGGTCACTATCGGGAATGGCTGAAATCAGCCGATCTGGCACTCTACAAAGCAAAGAATGCCGGACGTAACCGCACCGAAGTGGCGGCCTGACGTCCGGTTGTTCACTCAGGACTTACTGAGTTTCTCTGACTTCTCCATACACTTCGCCATCGCTTCAATCACTGCCGCGCGAAATCCTCGCTCTTCCAGTACGCGGACTGCTTCAATCGTCGTGCCGCCAGGCGAACAGACCATATCTTTCAGTACGCCAGGATGCTCGCCGGTTTCCAGCACCATCTTTGCCGAACCCATGACCGCCTGAGCGGCAAATTTGTAAGCCTGCGCGCGCGGCATCCCGCCCAGTACAGCGGCATCGGCCATTGCTTCGATAAACATAAAAACATACGCCGGGGCGGAGCCGCTGACGCCAACCACCGGGTGAATCATCGGCTCGGCAATGACTTCGGCTTCGCCAAAGCAGCGGAAAATATTCAACACGTCAGCGGTATCTTCCGGGGTAACCAGCGCGTTTGGCGTCACCGACGTCATCCCGGCATTAACCAATGATGGCGTATTCGGCATCGCACGTACGATTTTCCGGTCATGCCCCAGCGCGCGGGCGAGTTGATCGAGGGTTACGCCTGCTGCAATAGAGACCACCAGCGACTCTTTATTGAGACTGGAGGTGACTTCGCTGAGTACTTTGATCATGATGCCCGGCTTCACGGCGCCGAAAACAATATCCGCCACCTGGGCCACTTCCTGAGCGGACTGCGCGGCGTTGATACCGTACTGGTCATGCAGCGCGGCGACTTTATCGGGGGAAGGGGTGTAGACCCAGATCTGGCCGGGAAGCACCTGACCGCTGGCAATCAGGCCGCCGAGGATCGCTTTCCCCATATTACCGCAGCCGATAAAACCGATTTTCTTCTCCATCTCGTCACTCCCTATGGGTGATAGTTGTTGTTTTGTTTGATAAAGCCTAGCTTAGCGCGGATTGAAAGACGCATGAAGGATAAACAGCACTTTGCCGCAGCGCAAAAGCACGAGACAATAGCCGATTGCACAAGAAACGGGAGACAGTATGACCATATGGGTGGATGCGGATGCGTGTCCGAACGTAATTAAAGAGATCCTCTATCGTGCTGCCGGGCGCATGCAAATGTCGCTGACTCTGGTAGCGAACCAGAGCCTGCGCGTGCCACCGTCACCGTATATCCGTACGCTGCGCGTTCCTGCGGGCTTTGACGTGGCGGACAACGAGATTGTGCGTCAGTGCGCGGCAGGCGATCTGGTCATCACTGCCGATATCCCGCTGGCCGCTGAGGTGCTGGCGAAAGGCGCATCTGCGCTCAATCCGCGTGGTGAACGCTACACCGAATCGACCATTCGTGAACGTTTGACGATGCGCGATTTTATGGATACGTTGCGCGCCAGCGGGATCCAGACGGGTGGGCCGGATAGCCTCTCTGCGCGCGATCGCCAGCATTTTGCGGCGGAGCTGGAAAAGTGGTGGCTGGAAGTTCAGCGCAGAAAAGCGTGAATGTAATTTATTTTTTACACTTTCCTCAGCGCCATTTCTTGATATAGTAGGGCATGCATTGATGTTTCTACTTTGAGTGGAATAAATTCTTTACACTTAACGCTGTACTAGTTTGATGGTATGATTATTCCTTTAATGACATCTGATCCCGCAGCTTTGCGGCTTTCTGGGGAACGCCCACTATGACGCAACCGCTTTATCTTGTTGGCCCACGCGGCTGTGGAAAAACAACGGTTGGCATGGCGCTGGCTACGGCAATTGGCTGTCGGTTTGTGGATACCGATCAATGGCTGCAGTCGCAGGTACAAATGACCGTGGCGGAAATCGTCGAGCGTGAAGGCTGGCCGGGATTTCGCGCCAGAGAAACGGCCGCATTGGAGGCGGTGACCGCGCCGTCGACGGTCGTCGCGACGGGGGGAGGAATTATTCTCACCGACTATAACCGCCATTTTATGCGTGATAACGGCATCGTCATTTATTTAAGCGCGCCGGTCCCAACGCTGGTTAATCGTCTTGAGGCGTCGCCTGAAGAGGAGCTGCGTCCCACGCTGACCGGTAAACCCCTGAGCGAAGAGGTGCAGGAGGTGCTGCAACAGCGGGACATGTTGTATCGCGAGGCGGCCCATTTCATCATTGATGCAGCGAAATCACCCAGCCAGGTGATTTCTGAAATTCAGCGCAGGCTGGCGCAGTGCGCGCTGCGCAGACAAGGCGGGGTCTATACTTAAACTTCATTCGACAGAAGGAAGCACTATGCCAACCAAACCGCCTTATCCACGTAAAGCGTATATTGTCACCATTGAGAAAGGGACGCCGGGGCAGACGGTCACCTGGTATCAGCTGCGCGCCGATCACCCGAAACCGGATTCGTTAATCAGCGAGCATCCCAGCGCGCAGGAAGCGATGGATGCGAAAGCCCGTTACGAAGATCCCGATAAAACCTGATGACTGAACGGCTCGGAATGGAATCTGAGTGAGTGCAAACCCTACCAGCATCACATTTTTCACCGAAGAATCGTTGTACCTGAAAACTAACATCAAACAATAACAATCTATTACTGGAATTATCTGGAATCTTTACACAGCGATTTGTGCTGCACCTGCTACGCTTTTTTGCATTTGCAAAGGTAAGTGTCGGCAGTGGTGCAGCGCATTTACCCGGGAATAAACGACGAAGTAAAAAAGAAGGTGGAAAAAATGAGTGCGTCGTTGGCTATCCTCACCATCGGTGTTGTACCCATGAGTGAAGTTTTACCGCTTCTGACCGAGTACATCGACGAACAACATATCACCCATCACAGCCTGCTGGGAAAAATGAGCCGTGATGACGTTCTGGCTGAGTACGCAATCGATTCCGGCGAGGAGCCGCTGCTCACTCTGCTTAACGATAATCAACTGGCTTATGTCTCGCGCCAGAAAGTGGAACGCGACCTGCAAAGCGTCGTCGAAGTGCTGGATAACCAGGGCTACGATGTCATTCTGTTGATGAGTACAGCTTCAATTAACAGCATGACGGCGCGTAACAGTATTCTGCTGGAGCCGCTGCGCATTATTCCGCCGCTGGTGGCCTCGATTGTCGATGGGCATCAGGTGGGGGTGATTGTGCCGGTGGAAGAGCTGATGGCGGCCCAGACGGAGAAATGGCAGGTTTTGCAGTCTCCTCCTGTCTATTCTTTGGCAAATCCGGTACATGGAAGCACGCAGCAGTTGATTGATGCCGGCAAAGCGCTGCTGGAGCAAGGGGCGGATGTCATTATGCTCGACTGCCTTGGTTTTCATCAGCACCACCGCGATGTCCTGCAAAAATCGCTGGATGTTCCGGTGCTGCTCTCTAATGTGCTGATCGCGCGGCTGGCTTCAGAACTGCTGGTTTAATTTTACGTGACAGGCCAAAGGGCTGGCCCCTATATTGGTTGTCAATTTACCAACGAGACAGGGCCCGTTTATGCTTCAAAGTAACGAATACTTTTCCGGCAAAGTAAAATCAATCGGCTTTACCAGCAGCAGTACTGGCCGTGCCAGTGTGGGCGTGATGCTGGAAGGGGAATACACCTTCGGCACCGCAGAGCCTGAAGAGATGACGGTGGTGAGCGGCGCGTTGAATGTGTTGTTGCCGGATGCTACCGAATGGAAGGTGTATGCCGCAGGAGAGGTGTTCAACGTCCCGGGTCATAGCGAGTTTCACTTACAGGTCGCCGAACCGACCTCATATCTTTGCCGCTATCTGTAATGATTTTCCCTCTCCGTGTGGAGAGGGAATATTGTTTAGCGCTGCGCTTCGCCGCCTAACCCTTCTACCAGATTCTGAATCAACGCCGCCAGTTCACCGGTCATCAGGATAAAGTCCGCGTCAAAACGCTGGGCGAAATCTTCCCGGTCGATATCTTCGTTTTGATCGCGCAGTTCGTCGCTGAATTTCAGACGCTTGATCGAACCGTCATCGCAGATCATAAACTGAATACGCTGCTGCCAGTCGAGCGCCAGCTTGGTCACCACTTTACCGGCTTCAATGTGGACGGCTATTTCGTCGCTCACCAGATCCTGTTTTTTCGCCCGGATCACGCCGCCGTCTTCCAGCATCGCTTTCAGTTCGGCTTCGTCGAGTAACTGGAAGCCCTGAGCCACGGTGCCGGAACGCACCCATTCGGTAAGCGTCAGCTCAATCGGGTTTTCCAGCGCCAGCGGAACCACTGGCAGAGAACCGAGGCTCTTACGCAGCAGCGCCAGCGTATCTTCCGCTTTTTTCGCGCTTGCGCAGTCCACCATGATCAACCCGTTCACGGTGTCGATCCACATCATGGTCTGACTAAAGCGGCTAAAGGCGCGTGGCAGCAGCGAATGCAGCACTTCATCCTTCAGCGAGTCTTTCTCGGTTTTCTTCAGTTTGCGCGCCTGCTCGGCTTCCAGTTTGGCGATCTTCGCTTCCAGCGCCTGTTTGATCACCGGAGAGGGCAGGATCTTCTCTTCTTTACGCGCGCAAATCAAAATCTGGCCGTTGTTGGTATGCGTCAACGCATCGCTGTGCGATCCCATTGGCGGCACCCAGCCCGTTTTTGCCATATCCTGGCTACCGCAAGGGGTAAACGTCATCGAGGCTAGCTGTTTTTCCATCTCCTCGGCACGCAATGAAATATCGCGGCTAAGACGGTAAACCATTAAATTTTTGAACCACAGCATGATAATTTCCACGGCCTTGTCGTTAAATTCAGCGCGTATAGTAACGAATTGTCGGCGGGCTTGCATTGCCATTCCCAATGCCTCGCTCTACTCTGTTGATATTCCCTAAAAAATGAGGAACACCGTGTGCGTATTGGGATTGATTTAGGCGGCACCAAAACGGAAGTCATCGCGCTCAGTGAGGCCGGGGAGCAACGGTTCCGCCATCGTCTGCCGACGCCGCGAAACGACTATCAGCAAACCATCGAAACCATTGCCACGCTGGTGGCGATGGCGGAAAAAGCCACCGGGCAAACGGGCACGGTGGGGATCGGCATCCCCGGTTCCATTTCGCCCTATACCGGTGTGGTGAAGAATGCCAACTCCACGTGGCTGAACGGTCAGCCGTTTGATAAAGACCTCAGCGCACGTCTGCAACGTGACGTACGTCTGGCGAATGACGCGAACTGTCTGGCGGTTTCTGAGGCGGTCGATGGCGCCGCTGCCGGGGCGCAGACGGTTTTTGCGGTGATCATTGGTACCGGTTGCGGCGCGGGCGTGGCGCTTAACGGTCGGGCGCACATCGGCGGCAACGGTACGGCGGGCGAGTGGGGGCACAATCCTTTGCCGTGGATGGATGAGGATGAGCTTCGCTATCGTGAAGAAGTCCCCTGTTACTGTGGAAAACAGGGATGCATTGAGACGTTTATTTCCGGCACCGGGTTCGCCACCGATTACCATCGCCTGAGCGGCAATCCGCTTAAAGGCAGTGAGATTATCCGCCTGGTGGAGGCGCAAAACGCGCTGGCTGAACTGGCGCTCAGCCGCTATGAACGGCGTCTGGCGAAATCGCTGGCCCATGTGGTGAATATTCTCGACCCCGATGTTTTCGTCCTCGGCGGCGGGATGAGCAACATTGATCGCCTGTACAAAACGATTCCGCCGCTGATTAAACAGTTTGTGTTCGGCGGGGAGTGCGAAACGCCGGTGCGCAAAGCCCTGCACGGCGACTCCAGCGGCGTGCGTGGCGCCGCGTGGCTGTGGCCACAGAAATAGTGGCAGGGGGAGGCCGGAGGGCGACGCCAGTGCGCCTTATCCGGCCTGCGGCACCCGCAGACATGACGTCACCCACTATTCCACTGCAAACATTTTGTCGAGTTTGCTGTAGCCCAGCCCGTTGATTTTCTTCACCTTAATCTGCACCGGAATACGTTCTTTCATCGCTTCCACATGGCTAATCACGCCGATGGTTTTTCCGCTGGCATTGAGCGCATCCAGCGCATCGAGGGCGGTATCCAGCGTTTCACTGTCGAGCGTGCCGAAGCCTTCGTCAAGGAACAGCGAGTCAATGCGCGTTTTGTGGCTGACCAGATCGGAGAGTGCCAGCGCCAGCGCCAGGCTGACCAGGAAGCTCTCGCCACCGGAAAGGGTACGGGTATCACGCACGGCGTCGGCCTGCCAGGTGTCGACCACCTCCAGTTCCAGCGCTTCACTGGCTTTGCGCTGCAGCAGATAGCGTCCATGGAGGCGGGTCAACTGATTGTTCGCCAGCCACACCAGGTTATCCAGGGTCAGCCCCTGGGCGAATTTGCGGAATTTATCGCCCTCTTTAGAGCCGATCAGCGCATTCAGATAGCCCCAGTCCTCAACCTGTTGCATCGCGTTGTCGATTTTTTGCATCAACGTCTGCTGCTGTTGGCGATTATCGCTATCTTGTTTTAGCTGTTGGCGTATTTCACCCTGACGTGTGGCATTGTCTCGCACCCGGTCATTTAGCTGCGCCACGGCTTGCTGAATGTGTTCAATCGACTGCGTGAGATCCAGTCCCGCAGGCGGCTGTTGCTGATGCGCCGCCAGCGCCTGGGCTGACTGCGCGGCGAGGGTCTGTGCCTGCTGAAGCTGGTTTTCCAGCGACTGCTTAAGCTGTTCCAGACGCGCGATCGCTTCGTCATCCAGCAGCGCGGCAAGAAATGCCGCCCGATCGGCAAACAGGCTGTGCGCAAGCGCGGTATCGAACTGCGCCTGCGCATCGGCGGCGCGCTGAGTCTCCTGCTGCTCCTGCTGTTGTAACGTCTGTAACTGACTGTGCAGCGATACACACTCATCGTGAACCTGACGCCAGTTTTCCAGCGTCACGCTCTCATCATCTTCTGCGTCGGTACCGGCGGCAGGCAGCGTCTCGAGCAGCGGGGTGAGCTGCGCGATGCGCGCCTGCAACGCCGTCAACTCCGTCTGCCGCTGCTGCCACGTTTGTGCATCTGCCGCACGGGCGTTTAACCACGCTTCTTCGCTGCCTTCTTCAGGAAGTGACAACGTATAGTGGCTTAACTGCGCCGACAGCGTTGCCTGGCGCCGATCGATTTGCTGACGGAACTGCTCCACCTGTTGCGCATGGGCGGTGATTTGTGCCTGTAGCTCATGGCGTTGGCTGAGCTGATAGAGCTGCTGCTCGTGCTCGTCCTGTACCGTCAGCCAGGGCTGAATATCCTCATGCGGCTGTAACGTGACGTTCAGTGCGCCGATCGCGGTTTGCCACTGTTGAGTGAGCGCTTGCTCCTCTTTAGCCAGCGTCTGCGCTTCGCTTTCGTCACGCTGTAGCTGCTGGTTTAGCGCTTCTGACTGTCCACGCAGGGCGGCACCTTCGTCAGCCAGCACTTTAACCTCTTTTTCCAGCGCGTCGCGTCGCGCCTGATTAACGACTGGCTCGAGCGCCTGATACGCCGAGACTGCGGGATGGGCGGTTGAACCGCAAAGCGGGCAGGGCTGACCGGACTGTAGCAGCGCACGCTGGCTTTCCAGGTTTTTGATCCGCGCTTCCTGTTCGCAAAGGGTTTTAACATCCTGATACTGCTGATATTTGTCTTTATACTGCTGACGCTTTGCCTCCAGCAGGGTATTGCGCCGGGCCAGCTCTTGCTTGTTGTGCGCAATCGCTGCCTGAAGTTGACTCAGACGCGCCAGCCGGGGAACGAGCTGACCGTGTAGCGAAAGCAATTGCTGGCGCAGAGGACGCTGCTGCGCATGCTGCGCCAGCGCCGTCGCAACCTCATCTGCCGTCATATTGAGCGTCACCGGCGGCAGTGCTTCCAGCTTACGGCTATCGTTTACCTGCTGTTGCTGCCATTTTGCCAGTTGAATCTTATCGCTGGCCTGCTGAGCAAACAGGGCTCGCCATCCTCCTAACTCGTTGCTCCATAAGCGAAAGCGATCGTGCGCGATTAGCCATTCGTTCAGCGTCTGTTGCGTGGCGAGCAGGGCGGTGGACTGCCGCTCAGCCTGGCGGCGCATGCGGTCGCGCAGCGAGAATCTGCTTTGTAAGCGAGCATTCACTTCGTTTATCTGCTGGCGGGTGCGGGTGACGGTAGCCGATTGTTCCTGAATGCGCTCCCACAGTGGGCGTAACGCTCTGGCAGGTTGTGCCAGGCTGAGCGTCGCCAGCTGTGGCTGGGCGTTTTCCAGCGCCTCCTGCGCAACCCGCTGCGCCTGCTGACGCTGGTTTGCGTCGGCCTGTAGTTCGTGTTGACGCGTCAGCCAGTTTAACTGCTGCTGTCCGGTCTGCTGTTGGGCGACCAGCTGTTTCTCTTCGTCAGTGAGCGCCTGCAAACTTTCTGTCAGCGTCTGCAACGCCTCTGGCGCTAACAGCGTAACGCCGCTGGCCTGCGCCTGTAATTTTTCCAGTTCGGTGCGCGCGGTTTTGTGCTGCTCAAAAACCTGGGCGGAGATCTGGCCATAAATTTCCGTGCCGGTCAGTTCTTCCAGCAGTTCCGCACGCTCCTTCGGTTTAGCGTTGAGGAACGCAGCAAACTGCCCCTGCGAGAGCAGCATTGAGCGGGTAAAGCGACCATAATCCAGCCCGGTCAGATCCGCCGTCATCTCCAGTTTGTCCTTCACCTTATCGGCAAGGATTTTCCCATCGGCGCAGCGCGCCAGTTCAACGCGCGGAACCTGTAAATTGCCGTCGGGCTGGTTGCGCGCGCGGTTCTGGCTCCAGAACGCACGATAAGCTTCGCCTTTGACTTCAAACTCCACTTCCGCCAGACATTCCGCCGTATCGCGGGTCATCAGATCGTTTTGCGATTGCGACACGGTATTCAGGCGAGGCGTCTCGTGGTACAACGCCAGGCAAATCGCATCGAGCAGCGTGGTTTTGCCGGCCCCGGTGGGACCGGTAATGGCAAACAGACCGTTGCTGGCAAACGGCTCTGCTGTGAAATCGACCTTCCATTCCCCTTTCAGTGAGTTGAGGTTTTTCAGGCGTAGACTGAGAATCTTCATGCCTCATGCTCCCCGGAAAGTGTCTGTAACGTGCGGTGAAAAAGTGATGTCAAACGTTCGCACTGAGGCGGCTCAAGTTCTTCCAGCGCCAGGCGGCGTGAAAATACCTCGTCCACGCTCAGTTCGCTCAGCGTTTCCCGGCGTTCGTTACTCAACATGCGCTCGCGCTGCTCCCGGCTGCGGCGGACTAACAGCACCTCAACGGGCAGCGTTTCCGTCAGCGCCTGAATTTTACGCTGCATATCATGCAGGTATTCATCGGTGGTGATTTCGATATCCAGCCAGACCGGAGGGCTTTGCTCGCTATCGCGCCACTGCTCCAGCTGTTCGGTAATCGCGGCGAGATCGCCTTTCAACACCGCCAGCGGTTGTGTGACCGGAACGGTGAGTTCTTCGACGCTGGCTAACTTGCCGTCCAGGAAGTCCACCCGATGCACGTATTTGTTTTTGCCGCATTCGTCAAAACTCAGCGCGATGGGGGAGCCGCAGTAGCGGATATGCTCTGTGCCGCCAATCTTCTGCGCCCGATGGATGTGGCCCAGCGCGATGTAATCGGCGGGCGGGAAGTTCTGTGCCGGAAAAGCATCCAGCGTGCCAATATAAATGTCACGAACGGCGTCACTTTTACTGGCGCCGACGGTGGTCAGGTGGCCGGTGGCAATAATCGGCAGGGCGAGATCGCCGCGCAATGCGCAGGCAGCCTCGTATTGCTGTTGGTAATAGTCGGTGATGGCACCCAGCAGATGCTGCTGTTTTTCTTGACCGGACAGGCCCGCCTGGCTGCTGATAATGTCGCGCGGGCGTAGAAACGGCACCGGACACAGCACTGCGCCAGGTTGACCGTCGCGACGATTCAGTATTTGCGGCGCGCAGCCAGCGCTGGCCACAACCGTGGTATTGAGAAACGCCAGAATCTCGCGGGATTCATTCAGCGTAGCGACGGAGTCATGGTTTCCTGCTAATACCACCAGATGACAGCCCGTTTGCTGCAGGTTGACCACAAAACGGTTGTAGATCTCACGGGCATAGCTTGGCGGTGAGCCGGTATCGAAGATATCGCCTGCAACGACTATCGCATCCACCTGCTGTTCGACCGCCGTTTCCAGCAGCCAGTCGAGAAAGGCCTGATGTTCAGCGGCGCGGCTTTTGCTGTAAAAATTTTGTCCCAGATGCCAGTCAGAGGTGTGAAGGATGCGCATAACGGTTCCATGGCAAAAAAGCATAAAGGGGATTATAACCATTCGTGGGCTGTAATATCTCGTTTCTCGGGTGTCATAAATCAACAACCTAAGGTTAACGTCAGCACGCATTTTCATAAATCTGTCATAAAACTGACGCATAATGACGCCGCATTAAGACAGATGATGATAAGCAACTTATATAACAGGGCAAATCATGGCGAGACGTATTCTGGTCGTAGAAGATGAAGCTCCAATTCGCGAAATGGTCTGTTTCGTGCTTGAGCAAAATGGTTTTCAGCCCGTTGAAGCTGAAGATTATGACAGTGCGGTGAACCAGCTTAATGAACCCTGGCCGGATTTGATCCTTCTTGACTGGATGTTGCCCGGCGGTTCTGGTCTACAGTTTATTAAACACCTCAAGCGTGAAGCGATGACCCGGGATATTCCGGTCATGATGTTGACCGCCAGAGGGGAAGAAGAGGATCGCGTACGTGGCCTGGAAACCGGTGCGGACGACTACATTACTAAACCGTTCTCCCCGAAAGAACTGGTTGCCCGTATCAAAGCGGTGATGCGCCGGATTTCGCCGATGGCGGTGGAAGAAGTCATCGAGATGCAGGGGCTAAGCCTGGATCCCACATCGCACCGCGTGATGACCGGCGAAAATCCGCTTGATATGGGGCCGACGGAATTTAAACTCCTGCATTTCTTCATGACCCACCCCGAACGGGTATACAGCCGCGAACAGCTGCTGAACCACGTCTGGGGCACCAACGTCTACGTTGAGGATCGTACGGTCGATGTGCACATTCGCCGTCTGCGCAAGGCGCTGGAAACCAGCGGCCACGATCGGATGGTACAAACGGTTCGCGGGACAGGGTATCGTTTTTCGACCCGTTTTTGAAAGACAAGAATAAATAAGAGCCTGGCTCTGAAGGGAGAGTGACCCGTGCTGGAACGGCTGTCATGGAAAAGGCTGGTGCTGGAACTGATACTTTGCTGTATCCCGGCCTTGATCCTAAGTGCATTTTTTGGTTACCTGCCGTGGTTTTTACTGGCATCGGTAACAGGACTGCTGATCTGGCATTTCTGGAATTTATTACGCCTCTCATGGTGGCTGTGGGTCGACAGAAGCATGACGCCGCCGCCGGGACGAGGCAGTTGGGAACCGCTGCTGTACGGTTTGCATCAGATGCAACTGCGCAATAAAAAGCGCCGTCGCGAGCTGGGCAATCTGATTAAACGCTTTCGCAGCGGGGCAGAGTCACTGCCCGATGCGGTGGTGTTGACCACTGAAGAGGGTGGGATCTTCTGGTGTAATGGCCTCGCGCAACAGGTGCTGGGCTTACGCTGGCCGGACGATAGCGGACAAAACATCCTGAACCTGCTGCGCTACCCGGAGTTTACGCAGTACCTTAAGCTGCGGGATTTTAGCCGACCGTTAAATCTGGTACTCAATACCGGTCGACACCTGGAAATTCGCGTCATGCCGTACACCGATAAGCAACTGCTGATGGTGGCGCGCGACATGACACAGATGCACCAGCTTGAAGGCGCGAGACGCAATTTCTTTGCCAACGTGAGCCATGAACTGCGCACCCCGCTAACGGTGTTGCAGGGCTATCTCGAGATGATGCACGAACAGACGCTGGAAGGGGCAACGCGCGAAAAAGCGCTATTGACAATGCGTGAACAAACCTCGCGCATGGAAGGACTGGTGAAACAGTTGCTTACGCTGTCGAAAATTGAAGCCGCACCGACGCTTCTGCTCAATGAACAGGTCGATGTGCCGATGATGCTGCGTATGGTCGAACGTGAAGCGCAGACGCTCAGCCAGCAGAAGCACACGTTCAGCTTTGAGGTGGATAACCAGCTCAAAGTGCTGGGGAATGAAGAACAACTGCGTAGCGCAATGTCCAACCTGGTGTATAACGCAGTGAATCATACGCCAGCGGGAACCCATATCACCGTCCGCTGGCACGCGGCGCCGTACGGCGCGGAGTTTAGCGTGGAAGATAACGGGCCAGGCATTGCGCCGGAACATATCCCGCGGTTAACGGAGCGGTTTTATCGCGTTGATAAAGCGCGATCGCGGCAAACGGGCGGCAGTGGACTGGGACTGGCTATCGTAAAACATGCGCTGAATCATCATGAAAGTCGCCTGAATATCGAGAGTCAACTGGGCAAAGGCACGCGCTTTAGTTTTGTGCTGCCGGAACGATTAATTGCCAAAAAAAGTGCTTAAAGTACAATCGTAAGGTTTTCTTTCCATAAGCCAGCCAATGCTGGCTTATTTTCTTTGCGGCTAAGATAAGTCTGCTGAATTTATCCGCGCCTGGTTGTTTTTTGTTCGAATGATAAGCCATGACTTTTTCTTTAACATAGTGTTTTGCACTGGTTCTTTATTTGATACCACTATAATCTTCCAGTTTTTAGATCCCTCCTTGCTTTAAAACGTTATAAGCGTTTAAATTGCGCCCCAGATGCTGTCAGACTGACTGCATTCAGGCGGTAAATCGAAAAACTATTCTTCGCAGTCCCAGCCCAGGAGCATATCCCGCTGGAATTGCTTAAAAAAACCGCTGTTTCTTCCCACAGGGAAAGACATTACGTTAATTTAATCAACACCACATCCACAGGCCGTAAGCTTTATGACCCATCAGTTAAAATCGCGCGATATTATTGCGCTGGGCTTTATGACTTTTGCGCTGTTCGTCGGCGCAGGGAACATCATCTTTCCTCCAATGGTTGGTTTGCAGGCTGGCGAAAACGTCTGGATGGCGGCTGTCGGCTTTTTGATCACGGCCGTGGGGCTACCGGTGCTGACGGTTGTCGCGCTGGCGAAAGTCGGTGGTGGTGTTGACAGTCTGAGCACGCCTATCGGCAAAGTGGCTGGCGTTCTGCTGGCGACCGTCTGCTATCTGGCCGTCGGTCCGTTATTCGCTACGCCGCGCACCGCAACGGTCTCTTTTGAAGTGGGCATTGCCCCACTGACCGGCGACTCGACTCTGCCGCTGTTTATCTACAGCGTAGTCTATTTTTCAATTGTAATTCTGGTGTCGCTGTATCCGGGTAAACTGCTGGATACCGTGGGGAACTTCCTGGCGCCGCTGAAGATTCTGGCGTTGATTGTGCTTTCCGTTGCGGCAATCATCTGGCCTGCTGGCCCGATCAGTCATGCGATGGAAGCTTATCAGACGGCGGCATTTTCCAATGGCTTCGTTAACGGCTACCTGACGATGGATACGCTGGGCGCGATGGTCTTTGGTATCGTTATTGTTAACGCGGCGCGCTCTCGCGGTGTGACCGAAGCGCGTCTGCTGACCCGCTATACCGTCTGGGCGGGACTGATGGCGGGCGTCGGATTAACGCTGCTGTACCTGGCGCTGTTCCGCCTCGGGTCAGACAGCGCTACGCTGGTCGATCAGTCGGCGAACGGCGCAGCGATTCTGCACGCTTATGTCCAGCACACCTTTGGCGGTGCGGGTAGCCTGCTGCTGGCGGCGCTGATCTTTATCGCCTGTCTGGTGACGGCGGTCGGCCTGACCTGCGCCTGTGCAGAGTTCTTCGCTCAGTATGTGCCGCTGTCTTACCGCACGCTGGTGTTCATTCTTGGTGGGTTCTCGATGGTGGTTTCCAACCTGGGGCTCAGCCATCTGATCCAGATCTCTATTCCGGTGCTGACGGCGATTTATCCCCCGTGTATCGCACTCGTTGTGTTAAGTTTTACCCGCTCATGGTGGCATAATTCGACCCGCGTCATTGCACCGGCAATGTTTATCAGCCTGATTTTTGGTATCCTTGATGGTATTAAAGCATCGGCAATCGGCGACGTGTTACCGGCCTGGACCCAGCGCTTACCGCTGGCGGAACAAGGTCTGGCGTGGTTAATGCCCACTGTTGTGATGGTGGTCCTGGCGGTTGTCTGGGATCGCGCGGCGGGTCGGCAGGTGACCTCCAGCGCACACTAAGATTGCGGAAAATCTGTTTTAACCACGGGGCTATTACTGGCCCCGTGGTTTTTTATTGTGTTGATGGGTTAGGAATCGATGGAAAGTAATAACAAGCTGAAGCGTGGGCTAAGCACCCGACACATTCGCTTTATGGCCCTGGGCTCAGCAATCGGCACCGGGCTGTTTTATGGCTCTGCGGACGCCATCAAAATGGCCGGGCCGAGCGTGCTGCTGGCCTACATTATCGGCGGGGTGGCGGCCTATATCATTATGCGCGCGTTGGGGGAAATGTCCGTACACAATCCCTCTGCCAGTTCATTTTCACGCTATGCGCAGGAAAACCTCGGCCCACTCGCGGGTTACATTACCGGCTGGACCTACTGCTTTGAAATTCTGATTGTCGCCATTGCCGATGTGACCGCATTCGGTATCTATATGGGCGTCTGGTTTCCGACGGTTCCGCACTGGATCTGGGTGCTTAGCGTGGTGCTGATCATCTGCGCCATCAACCTGATGAGCGTAAAAGTGTTTGGCGAACTGGAGTTCTGGTTCTCCTTCTTTAAAGTCGCCACCATCATCATCATGATTGTGGCCGGCTTCGGCATCATCATCTGGGGGATTGGCAACGGCGGACAACCGACCGGGATCCATAACCTGTGGAGCAACGGTGGTTTCTTCAGCAATGGCTGGCTGGGGATGGTGATGTCGCTACAGATGGTGATGTTCGCCTACGGCGGTATTGAAATCATCGGTATCACCGCCGGGGAAGCGAAGGACCCGGAGAAATCCATTCCGCGCGCCATTAACTCGGTGCCGATGCGTATTCTGGTGTTCTACGTGGGGACGCTGTTCGTCATTATGTCTATCTACCCGTGGAATCAGGTGGGAACCGACGGCAGCCCGTTTGTGCTGACCTTTCAGCATCTTGGCATTACGTTTGCTGCCAGCATTCTCAACTTTGTGGTGCTCACCGCGTCACTATCGGCGATCAACTCTGACGTCTTTGGCGTCGGTCGCATGTTGCACGGGATGGCAGAGCAGGGCAGTGCGCCAAAAGTGTTCGCTAAAACCTCGCGCCGGGGGATCCCATGGGTCACCGTGATGGTGATGACTATCGCCCTGCTGTTCGCGGTGTATCTGAACTACATCATGCCGGAAAACGTCTTCCTGGTGATTGCGTCGCTGGCGACCTTCGCGACGGTGTGGGTGTGGATTATGATCCTGCTGTCGCAAATTGCTTTCCGTCGTCGTCTGCCGCCGGAAGAGGTGAAGGCGCTGAAGTTTAAAGTGCCGGGCGGTGTGGCAACGACCATTGTGGGCCTGATTTTCCTCGTATTTATCATTGGGCTGATTGGCTATCATCCGGACACCCGCATTTCGCTGTACGTTGGCTGTGGCTGGATTGTTCTGCTGATGATTGGCTGGATGTTCAAGCGCCGTCGTGACCGTCAGGTCGCCGAAGCGCAGTAATGTTGTGCCGGGTGGCATGAATGCCATCCGGTCATTTCTCCTCCCCCGAACTCCTCCCCCAATAAACCTTCAGATGATGAGTTATCCTGTAAATCGCTATGGCAAGGTGAGCTCATTTTCATCAAAGGGGATACGTGATGTTGAACGCCTGGCACCTACCGGTTGCCCCATTTGTTAAGCAAAACAAAGACCAACTGACCATTACGCTCTGGTTGACGGGGGAGAACCTGCCGCAGCGCGTTACGCTACGTGCGGAAAATGACAACGAAGAAACCGCGCTGGCGATGCACAAACTGCGCACGCCGCCGTCTCCGGGCGTGACCGCCTGGCGTGCGGCGATCGATCTTCGCAGCGGACAGCCGCGTCGACGCTACAGCTTCAAGCTGCTCTGGCTCGATCGTCAGCTGTGGTTCACGCCGCAAGGGTTCAGCCGCTTTCCACCTGCCCGTCTGGAGCAATTTGCCGTGGATGCGCCGGACAGTGGACCGCAGTGGGTTGCCGATCAGGTTTTCTACCAGATCTTTCCTGACCGTTTTGCTCGTAGTTCGTCACGCGACGCCCAGCAGGATAAGGTCTATTACCATCACGCGGCCGGGCAGGAGATTGTGCTGCGAGAGTGGGACGAACCGTTGACCGCGCAGGCCGGCGGATCCACGTTTTATGGCGGCGATCTCGACGGTATCAGCGAAAAGTTGCCGTATCTGAAAAAGCTGGGCGTCACCGCGCTGTACCTGAACCCGGTATTCACCGCCCCGAGCGTGCATAAATATGATACCGAGGATTACCGTCACGTTGACCCGCAGTTTGGCGGCGACCCGGCGCTGATGCGACTGCGGCTGAAAACGCAACAGCAGGGGATGCGCCTGGTGCTGGACGGCGTGTTTAACCACAGCGGTGATTCCCACGCGTGGTTCGATCGTCATCATCGTGGCTCTGGCGGCGCGTGCCACCATCCGGATTCCCCCTGGCGCGACTGGTACAGCTTCTCGCCGGACGGCGTCGCGCTGGACTGGCTGGGCTACCCCAGTCTGCCGAAGCTGGATTATCAGTCCGAAAGTCTGGTCAATGAAATGTATCGCGGTGAAGACAGCATCGTTCGTCACTGGTTGAAAGCGCCGTGGAACATGGACGGCTGGCGTCTTGACGTCGTGCATATGCTGGGAGAAGCGGGCGGCGCGCGTAATAACCTTCAGCACGTCGCGGGGATCGCCCAGGCGGCAAAGGAAACGCAGCCGGAAGCTTACGTCTTTGGTGAACACTTTGGCGATGCGCGACAGTGGCTACAGGCGGATGCTGAAGATGCCGCCATGAACTACCGTGGCTTCACCTTCCCGCTATGGGGCTTTCTTGCCAATACCGATATCTCTTACGATCCCCAGCAGATTGACGCGCAAACCTGTATGGCGTGGATGGATAACTACCGCGCCGGTCTCTCTCATCAACAGCAGTTGCGGATGTTCAATCAGCTCGACAGCCACGATACCGCGCGTTTCAAATCGCTGTTGGGCAAAGATGCCGCCCGCCTGCCGCTGGCGGTAGTCTGGCTATTTAGCTGGCCCGGTGTGCCCTGTATCTATTACGGTGATGAGGTGGGGCTGGATGGCGATAACGATCCGTTCTGCCGCAAGACGTTTCCCTGGCAGGCGGAAAAACAGGATGCCGCATTGCTTGCCCTGTATCAGCGGATGGCGAAGTTGAGACATCGCATCCCGGCGCTGCGTTACGGCGGATGTCAGGTTATCTATGCAGAAGATAACGTGGTGGTGTTTTTGCGCGTCTACCAGCAGCAGCGCGTGCTGGTGGCCATTAACCGCGGCGAGGCCTGTGAAGTGGTGCTCCCGGCCTCACCGCTGCTGAACGTGACAGAATGGGGCTGTAAAGAAGGGAAAGGGCAGTTGTCTGACGACATACTGACGCTGCCGGCCATTTCCGCCACGCTCTGGCTGAATCACTGATACAGCCGCGCGATGTCGTGGCTGGCAAGCAGCGTTTCCCGCCACCAACGATGCGCCAGCCCGTTTCGCCCATCGCGCCATGCCATATAGGCGACATCTTTTTCACGAAAAGAGATGACGCTTTTTTCGACCAGTTCGCCCGTGGCAAGCCACGGGCTGGCGATATGCCGCGGCAGAAACCCGCAGCCCATCCCGGCGCGCAGTAGCGCCACTTTGCTGTGAAAATCATCGACATGAATCTGCGGCTGTTCTTCCATCAGGTTGGTTTGTATCGGGTGGCAAAAGCGTGCGCTGTCGCTAATGACAATGGCGCGGTGCAGGCAGAGTTGTTCATTCGTCAATTTGTCAGAGATTGCGGCCAACGGATGATCGGGCGCCACCACAAAGACATTATCCAGAGTGCCTAACATTTTGTAGGACCACGCGGCGGAGGTCGGCGGTTCGTTAATCGCGCCAAGAATGATATCCGCGCCATTATGCGTTAACTCTTCCCATGACCCTGCCAGCGTGTGGTACGAAAATTTAAGCTGCGTCTGTTTGTTCTGCGCGTGAAAGGCGTCGATGAGGGGTAACAGCACCTCAAAGGGAAAGGAGACATCCAGCGCAATGACCAGCTCTTTCTCCCAGCCGGAGCTCAACTGCAGCGCCTGCTTTTCCAGATCTTTTGCCGCACTGAGCAGCAAGCGCCCCTTTTCCAGCATCATCAGCCCGGTATCGGTGAATTTGGCCCGATGCCCGGAGCGGTCAAGCAGTTCGATGTTCAGGTCTTTTTCCAGCTTCTGAATCATATAGCTGAGTGCTGCAGGCGTTTTAAACAACGATTCGGCTGCGGCGGCAAAAGTACCGTATTTGTCGATGGCGTCCAGGATAAGCAGAACGTCCAGATTTATGCGCATGGCTGAAAATATCCCTGAAAGTAAACCCCTCTGTTGTACCGAATGGCGAGAAACAAAACCAGTGAAGAAATTAGATGGAAGATGCGCATTTTTTTGAAAGTGTAAAGATATATCGTCCGGACAAGGCTTATTTCACACGACGGTAAGTTTTCTTTAATAAGTTGTTAGAAATTTCCAACTATACTAAACAGGCTTTCTGATTCAGGATTTGATGGTTGACGACAGATACAAACATTAATTTCTAACTGATTAATTAAGGAAGTATATTATGTCTATTCGGGAACTGATTAATCCATCAAACTCGACGCTCATTTTTATTGACCATCAGCCGCAAATGGCATTTGGGGTGGCTAATATTGATCGCCAGACGTTGAAAAATAATACCGTTGCGTTGGCGAAGGCAGGCAAAATATTTAATGTGCCGGTCATTTATACTTCAGTCGAAACAAAAAGTTTTAGTGGTTACATCTGGCCTGAGTTACTGGCTGTGCACCCGGATGTGAAACCTATCGAACGTACCTCCATGAACTCCTGGGAAGACGCGGCATTTGTGAAAGCCGTGGCGGCGACCGGACGTAAAAAACTGATTATCTCTGCGCTATGGACCGAAGTGTGCCTGACCTTCCCGGCGCTGATGGCGCTGGAAGCCGGTTACGAAGTGTATGTCGTAACAGACACTTCCGGCGGCACCTCTGTTGATGCGCATGAACGCGCCATCGACCGTATGGTGCAGGCCGGTGCCGTACCGGTGACCTGGCAGCAGGTTCTGCTGGAGTACCAGCGTGACTGGTCGCGTAAAGAGACCTATGACGCGGTGATGAGTCTGGTTCGTGAACACAGCGGCGCCTACGGTATGGGCGTGGATTATGCCTACACCATGGTACATGGCGCACCGGAACGCAAAGCATAAATACACTTCATCCTTCACGCTGCCTCTTTGTTGGCTTTGTTTGCGCACCCCGGTCACTCACTTATGTGAGCTCCCGAGGATGCGCAACCTTGCCGCCTCGACGCATCATGAATGATTTTGTGTAGTGAACGTATGGCTTATGGCGGGGCAACCCGTCATTAACCTTCAGCAAGGAATCTGTCATGGCGCAAAATACACATGTGACGTTGGTGATTACGCATACGCTGCAGCCTGACCAGGCAGCGCGCTATGAGCTATGGCTAGGGAAAATTATGCCCATTGCCGCCTCGTTTCCCGGTCATCTCGGGGCGAATGTGATTCGTCCGACGGACGGGCAAAATCTGTGGAACATCATTATTCGTTTCGACACGCTTGAGCATCTCTACAACTGGACGCAGTCGGATACGCGGCGACTTCTGGTCGAGGAGATAGCCCCGCTGCTGGCGGAAGGCGATAAAACCGAGATCCACACCGAAGCGGCGTTCTGGTTTACGCCTCCCGCCCCGCATGTTCGTCAACCGCTGCGCTGGAAGCAGTTTCTGATCACCCTGTTGGTTATCTTCCCCAGCACCAATCTGGTGCCGTGGCTGACCGGCATGCTATTGCCCTCGCTGAAGGGAACGCTGTTACTGCATCTGATTAACGATGCCTGTGTGGTTGCGCTGGTGGTCTGGTTGTGGATGCCCATCGTGACCCGTTTGTTTGCCGGCTGGCTGAAAAAAGCCTGATCGGTTCGTCAGGAGAGTGTTATGTCTCAAACTGCCTCATTGATTCTGACCCACGGAAAAATACATACCCTCGACAGTCACAGCCCACAGGCTGACGCCGTGGCCATCAAGGATGGAAAAATTCTCGCCACGGGAACGCACGATCAGGTAATGCGTTTTGCCGCTGACGGTACGCAGGTGGTTGATCTGAAAGGTCACACTGTGATTCCGGGACTTAATGATTCCCACCTGCATCTGATCCGTGGTGGGTTGAATTACAACCTTGAGCTGCGCTGGGAAGGCGTACCGTCCGTGGCCGATGCGCTGCGTATGCTGAAAGAACAGGCTGACCGCACCCCGTCGCCGCAGTGGGTTCGCGTGGTGGGTGGCTGGAGCGAATTTCAGTTTGCCGAACGACGGATGCCGACGCTGGAAGAGCTCAATGACGCCGCGCCGGATACCCCCGTTTTCGTTCTGCATCTGTACGATCGCGCGCTGTTAAACCGCGCGGCGCTGAAAGCCGTGGGATACACCAAAGCAACGCCCGATCCGGCGGGCGGCGAGATCGTCCGCGATGGCAACGGTAATCCCACCGGGATGCTGATCGCCAAACCGAATGCCATGATCCTTTATTCGACGCTGGCCAAAGGGCCGAAGCTACCGCTGGAGATGCAGGTGAACTCCACCCGCCAGTTTATGCGCGAACTGAATCGTCTCGGGCTGACCAGCGCCATTGACGCAGGCGGTGGTTTTCAGAACTACCCGGAAGATTACGAGATCATCGAGCAGTTGCATGCTAATCACCAGATGACGGTGCGTATTGCCTATAACCTGTTTACTCAGCGACCGAAGCAGGAACTGGACGATTTCGAACGCTGGACCGATATGCTCAAGCCGGGCCAGGGAACCGATTTCTATCGTGCGAACGGTGCCGGTGAGATGCTGGTCTTCTCCGCCGCGGACTTCGAAGATTTCCTGCAACCGCGCCCGGATTTGCCGGAAGGGATGGAGGATGAGCTGGAGCGCGTAGTGCGCCATCTGGTGGAACACCGCTGGCCATTCCGTCTGCATGCCACTTACGATGAGTCCATCAGCCGGATGCTGGATGTGTTCGAGAAAGTGAACCGTGATATTCCGTTCAATGGCCTGCACTGGTTCTTCGATCACGCCGAAACCATCAGCGAGCGCAATATCGATCGCGTGAAAGCGCTGGGCGGCGGCATTGCGGTACAGCATCGCATGGCGTTCCAGGGCGAATATTTTATCGACCGCTACGGGAAAGAGGCCGTGAAACATACGCCGCCGGTGGCGAAAATGCTGGCCGCCGGAGTGCCGGTGGGGCTTGGAACCGATGCCACTCGCGTCGCCAGCTATAACCCGTGGATGGCGCTGTACTGGCTGGTTTCCGGGCGGACGGTCGGCGGGATGGCGATGTATGACGACAACAACCGTCTGCCGCGCGACGTGGCGCTGGAACTGTGGACGGCAGGAAGCGCGTGGTTTTCCAGCGAGCAGGGTAAAAAAGGGCGCATTGCCAAAGATCAACTGGCCGACCTGGTGGTGCTGTCAAAAGACTACTTCAGCGTGCCGGAAGAGGAGATCAAAGGCATTGAGTCGGTGATGACGGTTGTCGATGGCAAAGTGGTGTATGCCGCCGGTCAGTTCACGCCGCTGGCGCCGCCGTCGATTCCGGTCGTACCGGACTGGTCTCCGGTAGTGAACGTTCCGGGACACTACCGCCCGGCACCGCCGACCGCGGCGAAAGTGGGCGCGGTGGTGCAGATGCACCAGTGCTGCGGTAGCTGTGGCGTGCACGGCCATCAGCATGATATCGCCCGTCAGTCGGGGATCCCGGTGTCTGACGATCGCGCCTTCTGGGGCGCACTCGGCTGCTCGTGCTTCGCGTTTTAATCCTGTCTTACGGCCTCTGCTTATGTGCAGAGGCTGAATATATTGTCTGAAAAGGGGTTCACTCTGCTAACAGATATGGCGCAAATGCAACAATTTATGTCATTCTGGACTGTCCTAATACAGTGAAGGTGGATACATGGACGACCTTTTAATCCTTGGCTGCGTCTTTTTGTTCTTCGCGCTGGTGGTGGTGCCGATCCTGTCGATTGTCGCTTTCAATCGCAGTTCGGCGATGCGCGGTGAGCTTGCCCGGTTACGCCAACGGGTCGAAGACCTGGAACAACGCGGCGTCGTTGCGCCCGC
Organism: Citrobacter telavivensis; assembly: GCA_009363175.1. Taxonomy (NCBI): domain Bacteria; kingdom Pseudomonadati; phylum Pseudomonadota; class Gammaproteobacteria; order Enterobacterales; family Enterobacteriaceae; genus Citrobacter; species Citrobacter telavivensis. The sequence goes on along the minus strand of CP045205.1, from coordinate 4,496,242 downwards.
GATAACACCGACGGCAGCGGTTCAGCCCGCAGAGACGGTCATGGAGGCTAAACCGGCCCCGATCCCGGTGGCGGTGCCAGAACCCAAACCGAAGCCGACTCCCGCTAACCCCTGGCGCTCGCATACGCCGCAGGACGCGGCAATCGCCGAGACTATTGTCGAAGCAGAGACTATCGTCGAAAAAGCATCCCCTGAAGCGGGCGTGCAACCTTCTGCCTTTGGCGGCGTGATGTCGTCGCTGGTGCGCTGGTTTATGCAGGGCAACCCGCTGGCAAAACTGGGGATCCTGCTTCTCTTCCTCGGCCTCTCTTTCCTGCTGCGCTATACGGTTGAGCACTCCCTGTTCCCGCTTGAACTGCGCCTGGTTGCGGCGGCGCTGTTTGCGATTGTCCTGCTGGCGATAGGCTGGCGTCTGCGGCATAAACAGCCGGTCTATGCCCTCATTTTGCAGGGCGGGGCAACGGGCGCGCTCTACCTCACCGTCTTTGGCGCGTTTCGCCTCTGGCAGATGCTGCCAATGACGCTGGCCTTTGTGCTGCTGGTGGTCATCTGCGCGGCGAGCGTTGGGCTGGCGATTTTGCAAAAAGCGCTCAGTCTGGCGATGCTGGCGAGCCTCGGTGGCTATCTTGCGCCATTACTGCTTTCGACGGGAAGCGGCAACTACGTGGCGCTGTTCTCCTTTTATCTGTTGCTGTCGGTCGGCATTCTGGCGATCAGCGTCTGGCAACACTGGCGTGAGCTTAATCTGCTCGGGCTGATCTTTACCTTCGGCGTGGGCGGTCTCTGGGGGCTGAATGACTATCAGCCGGCGTTTTACCTGAACTGCCAGCTGTTCCTGATTGCCAATATTCTGCTTTTTGGCGTGCTGAGCGTGGCGCTGTCGCTGCGCTCGCAGGCGAAGGGCAAACAGATTATTGATGGAGTGCTGCTGTTTGCGCCGCCGCTCATTGGTTTTGGCATGCAGTACGCCATCACTCGCCATTGGGAATATGGTCCGGCGCTCAGCGCGCTGGGCTACGGCGGTTTTTATCTGGTGCTGTCATGGCTGGCATTACGCCGCTATCCGTCACTGGGGCGTCCGCTGGTGCTGGCCGCGCTGGCGCTGGGCGGCGCGTTTACCACCCTTGCTATCCCGCTGGCGCTGTCGGCGCAGTGGACGGCCATGGCCTGGGCGCTGGAAGGATTGGGGATTTTGTGGCTGGGTGTGCAACAGCAGCAGCGCCGCATGAGTTACAGCGGCACCGCGCTGCTGGTGCTGGCGCTCGGCAGCGCACTGTGGGCGCAGGCGAACAACACTACTGCGCTTTCGCTGATGCTTATCTTTGCCGTACTCAGCGTCTGCTGGTTGGCGGGTGCGTGGCTGTGGCGCAAGATTGATCTGCGCGGCAGCATGGGACTGCTGGCGGGGGGCGTGATCTTCTGGATCGTGGCGCTCGTTGGCGCAGCGCAGTGGCTGTTGACCACCGATTCGCAGGTGATGGCGGGCGTGCTGGCGCTGATGGCCGTGTCGGTCTGGTGCTGGCGATTTGCCGCCGCGCGCCTGACGTGGCAGGCACTGGATGTCAGCAAATGGCTCCTGTGGCCGATGATGCTGGTGGCTCTGCTGTATCAGATTTCCCAGCAGCAGATTTTTGCCGCAGGCTGGCAGAATCTGGCCTGGTGTCTGGCATTACCGGCTGCGGTGGCGTTGCTCTGGCGCGATGCTGAGGCGTTACCACCGCGTCTTTCCAGACTGGTGCATCTCTCGTTCTTCTGGACAATTCTGTTTGCGCTGTCGGCGGAACTGTTCTGGTTTGCCCGCGATCTACCGTGGGGAATGGCAGCCTGGGGAAGCGGTGTAGCAATGGCGGCCGGCGGGGGACTGATTTTCCTCGTCGCGATGGCCGTTCGTCGTCAGTTCTGGCCGTTCCGGGTCTGGCCCGCGTTGTATGCCTGTCAGGCGCTGATTCCCGTCGCAGCAACGCTGGCCGGTCTGTTAGTGTTGACGAATTTGCAGGACGGCGTGGTCTATCGTCAGACATATCTGCCGCTGATCAACCCGCTGGAAGAAGGGGCGGCTTTTGCGCTGCTGGGATTGATGGTGTTTTATCGCGCTTCCCTGCGCTTTTTCCCGGTGCAACTCTCGGTATGTCGCCCATGGCCTGTGGTTGCGCTGATGGCCCTCGGCTTCTGGTGGCTGAATGGTATGCTGCTGCGCGCGTTGGCCTGGTATGGCGACGTGGCGTGGAGCATGGAATCACTGTGGGATTCACGGCTGATTCAGACCTGCTTTGCTCTGTTCTGGATGCTGGTTGCACTGGTGGTGATGCTGCGCGCGACCCGCTATCGCTCTCGTCGCGAATGGCTGTGCGGGGCGGTATTGTTAGGGATTGTGATTGTGAAACTGATGCTGGTGGACAGCGCGGGCGGCGGTGGCCTGGCGCGTGCGGTCGCGTTTATCGGTGTGGCTATACTGGTGCTCATTGTCGGGTATTTTTCACCGTTACCGCCCAAAGCTGGAGAAGAAAAATGAAATGGATGAAAGCGGTATTATGTAGCGTGCTGCTGGGCGTAGCAGGAACCGCCGTCAGTAGTGATGACGTGACGGAGTCCCCGATGGATTACGCGACGGGCGTTATGCTGGAAACCCTCGGCGCATCGCCGTGGTATCGCGTGTCACTCCCGCAAACCGTGTATCAGGGGACCGCCTGGCCGGATTTACGCGATGTTCGTGTCTTTAACCATGCCGGCGAGACGGTGCCGTTTACGCTGGTGGCGCAGAAAACCCAGCCCGTTACGCCGCAAACGGTCGCATTGCGCCTTTTTCCTCTGGATATGTCACCCGTCCCGCCGCATGAGGAGGGGAGACGTAATGGGGAATCTTTTGTCTTACGCTCGAAGACAGGCATTGAAATTCACCTGGAAAGTGATGACGTTAAGACCGTCGGACAGAGCTATTTACTGATGCTGCCGGAGGAGATGGAAGACAGTTTTTCCCTGGAGCAATTGCGTCTGAACTGGAATACCCCGACGGGCAACTGGCAGGGGAAAGCCTCGGTCTATGTCAGTCGTGATCTACGCTACTGGCGGACCGTGCAGGAAGAGGCGCCGTTGATGGAGCTGACGCGTGATAACGATCGGCTGAAAATGGACACCATTGGCACCAGCCTGACGCTTTCTGCCAATGGCAATCGCTACCTGCTGGTGATCCTCGACTCGCAAAGCCCGGCGCTGACGATAAACAGCGTGAGCGCTATTGCCGAAAGCAGAGAACCGGAATCCGCACGTATCGAGATCGGCGCGCAAGAAGAGAAGGTGTCAAATGACGAAGCGGTCTGGCACTGGGCGCAGCCGCAGCCGCTGACCTCGCTCAGAATCGATCTGGACGATGAAGGGGTTTTACCAGTAGCGCTGTCATGGCGTAGCGCTGAAAAAGCGCCCTGGCAACCGCTGACAAAAACCGTGCTTTACCGCCTGAACGGCAAGCGTTCGGAGGATATTCGTCTTTCCGGTCAGTTGGTTGAGGCCGTTCGGATGACGACCATTAACGCCCGCCTGCCGGAGAGAATGCCTGCGTTGAGTGGGGCGCGAGACAGCTATCAGCTAGTGTTCAATACGCAGGGGAAAGGGCCTTACATGCTGGCCTGGGGAAATCGGGCTGCGCAAAAGGCGGACATTGGTCTTGATCTGCTGATCCCGGCATCGCTGCGTAAAACGCAGGAAATTGACTCTCTGCCGGGGGCTGTGCCCCAGGGGGATGTTGCACTCGGCGGCGAGGCGCGACTGACGGCAACGTCGGCCGCTGAGCAGCAAAGCCAGTGGAAAACGGTGCTCGTGTGGGGGGCGCTGATACTCGGCGTCGCCGTGCTGGCGCTCATGGCGTGGCGCATCTGGCGGGAAGTCAAAAAGGATGGCACGCAGTAAGTCGTTAAAAGGCTCGTCATGGCGAGCCCATCATCAGCCCGCCCCGGCGGTGACCGGCGGCGGGTTTCTTCCTGACGGGACGTCAGTCTATAACGCAACACGTGTCTAATAGCGGTTTTGCGAGCCAAAAAGCTCGATGCGCCGCGCAATCATCTCCCGTACCGGTTTCAGCCCCTGATTGATCACTTTACGCGGATCATTCACGTCGTGACCGGTATCGGCGGCAAATATCGCTTTCACTTCCTGGCACCAGGCGTACATATTTTCGGTATTGACGTTAATTTTTGCTGTACCGCAGGCAATGGCTTTACGCATGTCGTCGTCGGCAATACCGGTGCCGCCATGCAATACCAGAGGCACTTGTACCAGCCCGGAAATGGTTTTCATCTCCGTAAACCCCAGTTTAGCTTTGCCTTTATACAGCCCATGGGTTGAACCCAGCGCGGCGGCCAGACAATCAACCTGGGTTTCTTTGACCAGGGTGTAGCACTCCTGGGGATCGGCGTAAATCACCTCGGAATTGACAATACCGTCTTCGCTGCCGGCGATGGTGCCGAGTTCAGCCTCAACCGAAACACCTTTGCTGTGGGCCAGTTCCACCAGATGACGGGTGATGGCCAGGTTCTCGTTAAACGGCAGATGCGAACCATCAAACATAATGGAACTGAATCCAGCGTCGATAGCCGCTTCGCAAGCTTCGCGGGTGGTCCCATGATCCAGGTGCAGGGCGACCGGAATATCAATGTTTAAATAATCTATCGCATTAACCACGATGTCATGAATACATTTTAATCCCAGCATATGTTTAACCGTACCACCGGAAACACCTAAAATAACCGGAGAGCGCAGCTGTTGTCCGGTGCTTAATACGGCACCGACCCATTCAAGATTATTGATATTGAATTGCCCTACGGCATAACCGTCCCGTAGGGCATGCTGAAGCATGTCCTTCATAGAAACTAACATAATCACCTCTTGATATTAATTAAAAGCAATCACTCGCCATAATATTGCTTTAAGTTTCTTTCGTAGCTATTTAACGAGTTGTGGACAACGGCAAGGTCCGGCATTGATTCGCGTACGCCTTTTTTTTCTATTGAAATTGCGGCAGTCAGGCTGGCAAATAAAATAATATTATCAATATGCCATGAGTAATGAACACCGTAGGTAAAGGCTCCGTGGAATACATCTCCTGCCCCCGTGGTATCAACGGCGTTGCACAGCCAGGCAGGTACAATTTGCAGCATCCCATTTTTTAATAGTGCACAACCCTTTTCCCCGAGCGTAATAAATGCTTCCCCGCGACAAATTTTATTTAACTCGATAAGTGCTGCTTTAATTTCCGCTTCGGTACTCAGCGCGTGGTATCCCATATAGTCACGGGCAAAATGCTCGCTGACCACAAAGTAATCGGTCCAGGCCGCGAGTTTAATATTACTGTCACGCAATGAACCGCCATCCATAACCACTCGCGCCGAGGGGAGTTTCTTAATTAAATACTCACTGATTTCTGCTTCATGACCATCAATTAATAGCGTTACTGGCTCTTCTGATGCAATCAACCGTTCAGCCAGATCGTCAAGCTTGAGCTTCTGGTCATAGGTTAGTGACGGTGGCGTCTGCATTTTACGGGTAATAATCGTCCGCGACCCCGTTAAACGGTTCACCAACACCGATGCCAGCGGCGTGATCATTTCATCTGAGAAGACGACCTGGCTGGTATCGACGCCCGCTTCAGCAAACTCATCGATAATACGCCGGCCGTAAAGGTCCTGGTTCAGATGACCGATGTAATAAACATCTTCGCCCCATAATCCCAGTAGCCACGCTGCGTTTGCTGCCGGACCGCCGCCACTTTCAATAAAGTCATGGCAGAAATTCTTTGTATTTTCCTGCGGCCATTCGTTCAAAAAGAAAAACTGATCAAAACATGAAAACCCAATGGACAAGATAGCCATAACAACTCCTGATTATTTTGTCAGCTGCGGGAAGAGATCCCTTCCCGCAGGGAAAAATGAAACTGCTTATTCATTTTTCTTATCCGCAGTGAGCTCCTCATAGCTGAGTGTGTCACCGACCACGCGAACCGAACGGAAGCAGAATGGCACCAGCAGTGCGATGATAAGCGCCAGACAAATCAGATAGATAGTGATCTGTCCAAACTGGGTGAAGGCGTTACCGATAATAATTCCCCACACCGCGAAGTCAAAGTCAGCGAAGGTGCTGTTTTCAAAACCCAGGTTACCCAGGGCCGGAAGCAGCATGGCTGGCAGGAATGCAAGGAATATGCCGCCGATAAAGGAAGCGATGATGCAGCCGCGTTTACCGCCAAGCTTGTCGGCGAATACCCCGGAAGTCCCGCCGCAGAAGAAGTGCGGGACCATGCCCGGAATAATCAGCGCCATCCCCAGTCCGCCCAGCATGAGCATACCGACCAGACCGCCAACGAATGAGCTGATAAAGCCCACGACGACTGCGGTTGGGCTAAAGGTGAAGAAGACCGCGCAGTCAACGGCAGGGATCGAGTCAGGTATCAGCTTCTGGCTAATCCCCTGGAATGCCGGAACCAGATCGCCGAGGATCAGTCGCACGCCGTTGTAGACGATGGCGACGCCAACCGCGAACTGCAGACCGGTAAGGATAGAGAAGATCAACATGTTCTGGTCCGTTATCGTACGTAGATATTCAGTGCCGGCGACGGCGCTGCATACAAAGTAGATAATGAACATCACAATCCCGGTAGTAACCGTGGTATCGCGCAGAAAGCCCCACTTTTCTGAGATTTCAGTATCAGCGAATGAGTTTGCCGGGTTACCGGTTTTCGTGGCGATCCAGGCGGAGATGTAATAGCCCAGGGAGCCAAAGTGCCCCATCGCAATACCACCGTCTTCAGTCACCTGTTTGGTATACCGCTGACCGATTGCCGGGGAAATGGCAGACCATGAGCCGAGCAGGAAACCACCAATTAACACCAACATCCAGCCGCGGAATTCTGCTGCCTGTAGTACCGCAGAGAACAGACACGCCAGAAAGAAAGAGTGGTGGCCGGTCAAAAAGATATATTTGTATTTAGTACAGCGAGCAATAATGAGGTTAAAAATAAAGCCTAACAGCAAAATGCTCATGGTTTCCACACCCAGCACCTTCTGCGCGACGGAAACAATGGCCTCGTTGTTGGGGATAACGCCGCGAATATTAAATCCGGCTTCGATAATTCCGCCAAGCGGGTTCAGGTTGGCAACGATAACACCAGCACCTGCACTTAACATTAAATACCCTAAAATAGGCTTTAAGGTACCGGTGAGCAATTTATTCCCCGGGGAGCGCAGCGCCACTAAACCGACAAATGCGATAATCCCCATCAGGAATGCGGGTTGGCTAAATATTTCTGATAAGAAACTAAGAATAGCCTGCATGATCGTTCCCTCAATAATGATTAAGAGTGAGTTGCAGCAATTTTGGTGAGTGCTTCGGTAATATCTTCAGCAATTTTCGCTTTGTGCACGTAGCTACGAATAATGGCGACGTTACAGTGCGCAGGAAACTGGTTTGCCAGCTCTTTGATCGTGACATAAAGATCGGCTTTTTCTCCTACGGCGTTTGCGAAATCAACGGAAGCAACGTCGGCTTTGATGCCTAATTCATCACATATTTTTTTGACATTATTCGCAGCCATTAATGAACTGCCAATACCGTTACCACAAACCGTTCTGATAACTAACATAATGACTACTCCATTTGTTTTTGGATGAAATGTAATACTGAATTAATGTCATTCTCCTGTTGAAGAAAGGTCACGATATCGGACTCAATCAGCGAGGCTATCAGTTGGATCATTCTTATATGACTATCGGCATCCGCGCCAGCGATGGCGATGATGACATAAACCGGATCAAACTCCTCATGACCAAAGGCGATCGGTTGTTGACTGGTGACTAAAGAAAATCCGGTTAGCAATGCGCCTTTTTCTGGCCGGGCATGGGGCATCGCCAGGCCTGAGTCGATAACAATGGCGGAACCGAAATCCCGGTAGACCTTAACCATTTCACCGACATATTCCGGGCGACAAATATTTTGCCGGACCAGTAACGAGCCCGCCAATTCGATAGCCTGTTCGGGGCTGGAAATATTCTGCTTAAGCGTAATCAGTCCAGGGTTAAAAATAATGTCCATCATCCGATCCTTAATGCGTTCATATTTCTGAACTCGATCATGGCCAAATATATCAACAAAAATTATGGGTCAGATCACATATGGATTTTTAAATGTTGAAGTCGATCACACCAGAGGAATGTTGGAATTATTTTATCGACAAACGGATTATTTTTTATATTGTTTTATATCAATGAGTTGCGTTGATTTCTTTTCTCGCGGAAGAAACGGAAAGTAAAGATAAGCCGTCAAATGTCTGAATTTAAAATGAAGTAATGTGGCCTTAATCACAAATAATGAGGTGTTTTTTTCACAAAGTTTGAACGAGTTGGCAAAAAACAGGCCGAATGGCGATTTTAGTCATTTACGATATCAATATTTGTAGGACGATGGGTTAAAAAGGTGTTGCGAGAAGGTAAGGCCTGGCGGTCAGAAAACAAAAAAGGCTCGCCGTGGCGAGCCTTTTCTTTAATTCATATCGATTACAGGTTGGAGACGTTTTCGGTCAGGTATTTTGCAACGCCGTCCGGAGACGCGTTCATACCTTCTTTACCTTTTTCCCACTGTGCCGGGCAAACTTCGCCGTGCTCTTCGTGGAACTGCAGCGCATCAACCATACGCAGCATTTCGTCGATGTTACGACCCAGCGGCAGGTCGTTAACGACCTGGTGGCGAACCACGCCGTTTGCGTCGATCAGGAAAGAACCACGCAGCGCAACGCCCGCTTCCGGGTGCTCGATGCCGTAGGCTTTCTGAATTTCACGCTTAACGTCAGCAACCATTGCGTATTTCACTGCACCGATGCCGCCTTTGTCGACAGGGGTGTTACGCCATGCGTTGTGGACGAATTCGGAGTCAAAAGAAACGCCAACCACTTCAACGCCGCGCTTCTGGAATTCTTCGTAACGTTTGTCGAACGCGATCAGTTCAGACGGGCAAACGAAAGTGAAGTCCATTGGCCAGAAGAACAGAACGGTCGTTTTGCCGTTGGTGTGCTGTTTGAAATTGAAGTTTTCAACAATCTCACCGCTACCGAGTACCGCAGCTGCTGTGAAATCCGGAGCCTGACGAGTCACCAGTACCATATTATTCTCCTGCAAAGTTAAGGGGTTTTGGAACGCAACGCGGGCCAGTATAGAAGGTGATGGCGAATAAGACAAAGAGGCGCTGACAATCGTTCAGTGAGCTTTTGCCTATCAATCTGGCCTCTCTACACAAAATCATTCAAGTTGCATCAAGGCGGCAAGTCTGAGAACCCCCAGGAGCTTACTCAAGTAAGTGACGGGGGTGAGCCGACGCAGCCAACGCAGAGGCGGTTTGAAGGATGACGTGTAAATTAAAGCTGCTTGTTTTTCGCCTGCTCCATCATGCGCGGATAAAACTGCCAGAAGCGCGCTTCCAGGGCATCGTAGTGGGTATCCAGGTCGTACCAGGAGTCGCGAAGGGCATCAAGGCGGGGGCGGCGACTGGCCATCCCATTAAGGACATCCTGTATGAAGTCCATATCACGGTAACGCTCCAGCCACTTTTCCGACCACAGGTAGTTATTCAGATTCACAAAACGCGGGGGCGACTCCGGCAGTATAATCTCGACCTGGGCATGGGCGTAACGCACAAAAGCCTGTAAGGGGAAGTCCGGGGAGAGTTGCGCCCAGTGGCGTGAGAGAAAATGATCCCACATCACGTCGAGCGTGATGGGTGCGACGCGACGCGTTTCGCTGCGAAACCATTCGCGCGCCTCGCGGACCTCCGGCAGGTTGTCGGTCATCACATCGATTCGACGATGCATAAAAATACCGTCCACCACATCAGGCGCAAAGTTCGATTGCGGATTTCCCCGCACAAAATCGGCCAGCAGATTGCCGGAAAGTGAGCTGTCAGCGAGATGTGCAAGATGTAGGTGAGCTAGAAAATTCATAATACTCGTCATACTTCAGGTTGCAGGTGTGTTGGCTTCCTTCGTTCTTCCCGGTCACTTAGTTTACTAAGCTCCCGGGCATTCTCTCAGTTGCCGCCTTCCTGCAACATGAATTATTTAGAGTATTATAACTCTACTGCGGGGTAAAGGTTGCAGGGAGAGCGCCCCGGCACTAGACTACCCGCCTCTTATTTTAGTCCGAGTCAGTGTCATGCGCGTTACCGATTTTTCCTTTGAATTACCCGAATCCCTGATTGCCCACTACCCACAGCCGGAACGCAGTAGCTGCCGTTTGCTGTCGCTGGACGGGCCGACGGGCGCGCTGACGCATGGTACTTTCACCGATCTGCTCGATAAGCTCAACCCTGGCGATCTGCTGGTCTTTAATAATACCCGTGTGATCCCGGCACGTCTGTTTGGTCGTAAAGCCAGCGGCGGCAAGATTGAAGTCCTCGTTGAGCGCATGCTGGATGATAAACGTATCCTCGCGCATATTCGCGCCTCCAAAGCGCCGAAACCGGGCGCAGAACTCCTGCTTGGCGATGATGAAAGTATCAATGCGACGATGACGGCCCGCCACGGCGCGCTGTTTGAAGTCGAATTTAACGACGCGCGTCCGGTTCTGGATATTCTCAATGCTATCGGTCATATGCCGCTGCCGCCGTACATCGACCGTCCGGATGAAGACGCCGACCGTGAGCTTTACCAGACGGTGTACAGCGAAAAACCCGGCGCCGTAGCCGCGCCGACCGCAGGCCTGCACTTTGACGAACCGCTGCTGGACAAACTGCGCGAGAAAGGCGTTGAGATGGCGTTTGTGACGCTGCACGTCGGCGCGGGGACGTTCCAGCCGGTGCGTGTGGATACCATTGAAGACCACATCATGCACTCTGAGTATGCGGAAGTGCCGCAAGAGGTGGTGGACGCGGTGCTGGCGGCGAAAGCGCGCGGAAATCGGGTGATTGCGGTGGGCACAACCTCGGTACGTTCTCTGGAGAGCGCAGCGCAGGCGGCAAAGAACGCGCTCATTGAACCGTTCTTTGGCGACACACAGATCTTCATCTACCCAGGTTATCAATACAACGTGATTGATGCATTGGTGACCAACTTCCATTTGCCTGAGTCGACATTGATTATGCTGGTCTCGGCGTTTGCTGGTTATCAGCATACGATGAATGCCTACAAGGCGGCGGTAGAACAAAATTATCGCTTTTTTAGCTACGGAGACGCGATGTTTATCACGTACAATCCGCAAGCTTTGAATGAACGCGTTGGGGAATAAATCCGCAGCGCTGGTTGACACGTTGGACTGTTTTTCTGACGTACTGGAGAAAAAATGAAATTCGAACTGGATACCACCGACGGACGTGCCCGCCGTGGCCGCCTGGTGTTTGATCGTGGCGTAGTGGAAACGCCTGCTTTTATGCCCGTAGGGACCTACGGCACCGTTAAAGGCATGACGCCGGAAGAAGTTGAAGCGACCGGCGCGCAAATTATCCTCGGTAATACCTTCCATCTCTGGCTGCGTCCTGGTCAGGAGATCATGAAACTGCACGGCGATCTGCATGACTTTATGCAGTGGAAAGGCCCGATTCTGACCGACTCCGGTGGTTTCCAGGTCTTCAGCCTGGGTGATATTCGTAAGATAACCGAACAGGGCGTGCACTTCCGCAACCCGATCAACGGCGATCCGATTTTCCTCGATCCAGAAAAGTCGATGGAGATTCAGTACGATCTCGGTTCCGATATTGTCATGATTTTTGACGAATGCACGCCGTACCCGGCGGACTGGGACTATGCTAAACGATCGATGGAGATGTCACTGCGCTGGGCGAAGCGTAGCCGCGACCGTTTTGACGGCCTGGGCAATAAAAATGCGCTTTTCGGCATCATTCAGGGCAGCGTTTACGAAGATTTACGTGATATCTCGGTGAAAGGTCTGGTAGAGATTGGCTTTGATGGCTACGCTGTCGGCGGTTTGGCTGTGGGCGAGCCCAAAGAGGACATGCACCGTATTCTGGAGCATGTTTGCCCACAAATTCCGGCAGATAAACCGCGTTACCTGATGGGCGTCGGTAAACCAGAAGATCTGGTTGAAGGCGTGCGTCGCGGCATCGACATGTTTGACTGTGTGATGCCAACCCGCAATGCCCGTAATGGTCACCTGTTCGTGACGGATGGCGTGGTGAAAATTCGCAATGCGAAGTATAAGAGCGATACCGGCCCACTCGATGCTGAGTGTGATTGCTACACCTGTCGCAATTATTCACGTGCCTACTTGCATCATCTTGATCGTTGCAACGAAATATTGGGCGCGCGACTCAACACGATTCATAACCTGCGTTACTACCAGCGTTTGATGGCGGGTTTACGCAAGGCTATTGAAGAGGGTAAATTAGAGAGCTTCGTGACCGAGTTTTACCAACGTCAGGGTCGACCGGTTCCACCTTTGAACGTTGATTAATTTTAATAATGAGGGAATTTGAATGAGCTTTTTTATTTCTGATGCGGTAGCGGCAACAGGTGCTCCGGCGCAGGGCAGCCCGATGTCTCTGATTCTGATGCTGGTGGTGTTTGGTCTGATTTTCTATTTCATGATCCTGCGCCCACAGCAGAAGCGCACCAAAGAGCATAAAAATCTGATGGCCTCCATCGCGAAAGGTGATGAAGTCCTGACTAACGGTGGCCTGGTAGGTCGAGTAACCAAAGTTGCAGAATCTGGTTACATCGCTATCGCACTGAACGATACCACTGAAGTGGTTATCAAGCGTGACTTCGTAGCTGCCGTTCTGCCGAAAGGCACCATGAAGGCGCTGTAATAGTAACTTTTCCCTAAGGGAACTGCCGTGTTAAACCGTTATCCTTTGTGGAAGTACATCATGCTGATCGTCGTTATTGTCGTCGGTCTGCTGTATGCGCTTCCCAACCTGTATGGTGAGGATCCGGCCGTTCAAATCACTGGCGCGCGCGGTGTCGCCGCCAGTGAGCAAACGCTGATCCAGGTCCAGAATACGTTACAACAAGAAAAAATTACCGCTAAGTCTGTGGCACTGGAAGAGGGCGCGATTCTTGCGCGCTTCGACACCACCGATACCCAACTGCGCGCACGTGAAGCGCTGGTGGACGTGCTGGGTGATAAATACGTCGTGGCGCTTAACCTTGCTCCGGCAACCCCGCGCTGGTTAGCGGCCATCAAAGCAGAACCGATGAAACTCGGTCTTGACCTGCGTGGCGGCGTTCACTTCCTGATGGAAGTGGATATGGATACCGCGCTGGGTAAACTCCAGGAACAAAATATCGACAGCCTGCGCAGCGATCTGCGTACAGAAGGCATCCCGTATACCACCGTTCGTAAAGAAGACAATTACGGTCTGAGCATTAACTTCCGTGATGCCAGTGCGCGTGATAAAGCGATTGCTTACCTCAGCAAGCGTCACCAGGATCTGGTTATCACAAGCCAGGGCAGCAATGCGCTGCGTGCGGTGATGACCGATGCCCGTCTGAGCGAAGCGCGTGAATACGCGGTACAACAGAACATCAACATCCTGCGTAACCGTGTGAACCAGTTGGGCGTTGCCGAACCGGTGGTACAACGCCAGGGCGCGGATCGTATCGTGGTCGAACTGCCGGGTATTCAGGACACGGCGCGTGCGAAAGAGATTCTCGGCGCGACGGCAACGCTGGAGTTCCGTCTGGTCAACACTAACGTTGATCAGTCTGCGGCGGCCTCTGGTCGCGTACCGGGCGATTCCGAAGTGAAACAGTCGCGCGAAGGTCAGCCAGTCGTGCTGTACAAACGCGTGATCCTGACCGGTGACCATATCACTGACTCCACTTCAAGCCAGGACGAATACAACCAACCGCAGGTGAACATCTCGCTGGATAGCGCAGGTGGCAACATCATGTCTAACTTCACTAAGGACAACATCGGTAAACCGATGGCGACCCTGTTTGTGGAGTATAAAGACAGCGGTAAAAAAGATGCGAACGGTCGTGCGGTACTGGTGAAACAGGAAGAGGTGATTAACATCGCCAACATCCAGTCTCGTCTGGGTAACAGCTTCCGTATTACCGGGATCAACAACCCGAACGAAGCGCGTCAGCTCTCTCTGCTGCTGCGTGCCGGTGCGCTGATTGCGCCGATTCAGATTGTTGAAGAACGGACCATCGGTCCAACTCTGGGGATGCAGAACATCAAGCAGGGTCTGGAAGCGTGTCTGGCCGGTCTGGCCGTATCCATTCTGTTCATGATTCTGTTCTACAAGAAATTTGGTCTGATTGCGACCAGCGCGCTGGTTGCTAACCTGGTGCTGATTGTCGGCATTATGTCGCTGCTGCCGGGGGCAACGCTGAGTATGCCGGGGATTGCGGGGATCGTCTTAACCCTTGCCGTCGCCGTCGATGCGAACGTCCTGATCAACGAACGTATCAAAGAAGAGTTGAGTAACGGACGTTCGGTGCAGCAGGCGATCAACGAAGGGTATGCGGGCGCGTTCAGTTCCATCTTTGATGCGAACATTACGACGCTGATTAAGGTCATCATCCTGTACGCCGTCGGCACCGGGGCAATTAAAGGGTTCGCGATTACTACCGGTATCGGTGTGGCGACGTCGATGTTTACCGCGATCGTCGGTACTCGTGCCATCGTAAACCTGTTGTATGGCGGCAAGCGCGTCAAAAAGCTGTCAATCTGAGGAGTGCGAAGTGGCACAGGAATATACTGTTGAACAATTGAACCACGGCCGTAAAGTCATCGACTTTATGCGCTGGGACTACTGGGCTTTCGGCATCTCAGGTCTGCTGCTGGTGTTGGCCATCATCGTGATGGGCGTGCGCGGCTTTAACTGGGGTCTCGATTTCACCGGTGGTACGGTGATTGAAATCACGCTGGAAAAACCGGCTGAGATGGACGTGATGCGCGACGCACTGGAAAAAGCGGGCTTTGTTGATCCGCTTTTACAGAACTTCGGCAGCAGCCACGACATCATGGTGCGTATGCCGCCGACCGAAGGGGCAAACGGCGGTCAGGTGCTGGGTAGCAAAGTGTTGAGTGTGATTAACGAATCCACCAACCAGAACGCAGCAGTGAAGCGCATTGAATTCGTCGGACCGAGCGTGGGTGCCGATCTGGCGCAAACCGGTGCGATGGCGCTGCTGGCGGCGCTGATCTCAATCCTGGTCTACGTCGGGATCCGTTTTGAATGGCGACTGGCGGCAGGCGTTGTTATCGCGCTGGCGCACGACGTCATCATCACACTGGGGATCCTGTCGTTATTCCATATCGAGATCGACCTGACAATCGTGGCATCGCTGATGTCCGTTATCGGTTACTCGCTTAACGACAGCATCGTGGTTTCTGACCGTATTCGTGAAAACTTCCGCAAAATTCGTCGCGGGACGCCTTATGAAATCTTTAACGTGTCACTGACCCAGACGCTGCATCGTACGTTGATTACCTCTGGTACGACGTTAATGGTAATCCTGATGCTGTTCCTGTTCGGTGGTCCGGTGCTGGAAGGCTTCTCGCTGACCATGCTGATCGGGGTGTCCATCGGTACGGCGTCATCCATTTACGTAGCATCGGCGCTGGCGCTGAAGCTCGGCATGAAGCGTGAGCATATGCTGCAGCAGAAAGTCGAGAAAGAAGGGGCGGACCAGCCGTCTATTCTGCCGTAAACTGACGTTCAGCCAATGCGTAAAATCCCGGTCATTCGATCGGGATTTTTCTTTTCTACCTTTCTCTTGTTCCGCAAACCCTACTGACACTATGCTGTCAGGAGCCCTGTTTTATCCTCTTCCTGAATTTACCCACACAGGCAGGAGGAACGATGAAAAGCATTATCAATTGGTTTGAAATTCCCGTTACGGATATGGAACGCGCGATTGCGTTTTACGAGCCGGTCATGGGGCTGTCGCTGCGTCGTGAAAAAATGGACGTCGCCGATCTGGCGGTTTTCCCGTATGACGAACCGGCTACCGGCGGTGCGCTGGCGAAGTTTGACGGCATTACACCTTCATTGCAGGGGGCGATTATTTATCTGCATACCGGGGATCTCAATGCCACGCTGGATCGCGTTGCCAGCGCGGGTGGAAAATGCGTGTTTGGCCCGCACGATCTCGGTAAAGGGATCGGCACCATTGCGCTGTTTACCGACAGCGAAGGTAACCGTGTGGGTTTACATCAACCGGCTTAATCACAGAGAGCAATTATGACCCGTCGCGCTGACCGCTTGTTCCAGATAGTACAGATCCTGCGTGGCAGGCGGCTGACAACGGCAGCGCTGCTGGCGGAGCGGCTGGAGGTTTCGGAGCGGACTATCTATCGTGATATCCGTGACCTCTCGCTCTCTGGCGTGCCTGTCGAAGGGGAGGCGGGGAGCGGTTATCGTCTGATGGCGGGGTTTGATCTTCCGCCGCTGATGTTGACGCACCGGGAGTCTGAAGCGCTGATTGCCGCCATTCGTCTGCTGCACACCTGGGGCGGCGATTTGCTCTCCAGAGAACTGGAGTCAGCGCAGGAAAAGGTGCTGGCGATATTGCCGGAAGAAAGCCGGCGCAAAGCCGAGCAGGCGCGCATCTTCGCGCCGGACTTTGGCAGACAACTGCATTCACGCAGCGCGTTCGATGTGATCCACCGGGCGGTGACCACTCAGCAGGTGCTGGCACTGCATTACCGCGACGAAGCGGGGCAACTTTCCTGGCGGGATGTGCAACCGTTAGGGATCTTCTTCGAAGGGAAGTTCTGGCTGTTGGTGGCCTGGTGCGAGCGGCGCGAAGACTATCGCTGTTTTCGTGTCGATCGTTGTTTAAGCATCACGCCGCTCGACAGGCGATTTTGCGAGCGCGCTGACCGTTCGCTCAGTGATTTTTTACGTAAAATCCGCGACGAAACGCACGCATAAAAAAGCCAGCGGTCAGGCTGGCTTTTGCAGGGGAAGGGGCGTTATCAGAAGTTGTAACCGACAACCAGGTAACCACCCCAACCGGTAGAGCGAACGTTGAAGTTGCCTTTACCGAAGTTCAGCTCAGCGTCGTCGTTCCATTGACCACCGTTATGCCAGTAACGCGCCACAACCGAGTAGTGCCAGTGGTCGTAGTTCAGCGCCAGAATATGGCTGGAGGCGATGGAGTCGTTGGTACGCGCTTTATTGCCGTTCAGATCGGAGAAGTCGTTGTCGCCCAGATCGGAACCCCAGTCAAAGTTGGTGAAGCCGATGTAGCTCAGGTTACCGCCCCACAGTTCGGTAATCGGCACGAAGTATTTCACTTTGAAACGGTAGCCGTCCCATTCGTTTTCGTTTGCTGCGCCGTAGTTCTGCCACTGGTACTTGGCGTACACGTTCAGAGACAGGCTCATCGGCAGGCCGGTATCGATATCCGTACCCAGACCCATGTACCAGGTGCTCTGACGGCCATCTTTGTTACGACCCATGTCGTAGATGTAGTTGTTGGCGAAGTACCACTCTTTAAACGGACCAAAGCTCAGGTCAGCACCGGTCAGTTTGTCGATGGAGAAACGCGGTTCGATTTCCATAAACAGCGGAGAACCGTGGTTCCAGATCCCTTTCGCGTCGGTGTTACCGCCGAAGAATACCGGCGCATCCATGTAGCCATAGAAGTCGAACCAGTCTTTTTTCGCGAAAGCTTCATATTCCAGATAGGTATCGTTACGGATCTGCGGTCCGAAACGGGTGTGGTAGCTCCCGACGACGTTGACGCTCTGGTGCCACCAGTCGGAAAGATACTGCGGTTTGTCATTTTCCGCAGCGTTGACGGCGAATGACGAGGAGAGCGCGAGCACGGCACCGGCTGCAAGTAATGTTTTTTTCATATTGTATGCCACTGTTTGAAATCCCTGACGGGAGTGAAAAAGGCGCAAATAGCGTTTCTGAATATTTCGTGTTTCTGCGAGCCTATTATAGAAATCATTGCTCACAAAAATATGTCTTGTTTCACAGTTCTATCATTTACGTAATCGATTGCGTTCACGTTTGCGTACTTTAGCGCGGCGATTGTACTGACTTTCATGCCGATTGCCAACGTTGACAAAAAACGACGTGGATGTCAGAGGAGTAACAAAAGGTAGGGGATGGATGTTGCGGAACGCACAAAACGTTCCGCAGGAAGGTTTATTGCGTAACAGGCTGGATGTCGTGAATACGAACGAATCCTAACCGATCGGGGGTTATGCCATTCAACTGTAGCGGGATGTCTACATCGCTAGGCGCCAGCACGCTGGCCGGGGCATTGATCAACTGATTCTGGACATTTACTTCCTGATAATTGTCAGTTGTTCCCTGAATTTGCCCATACTCAACGGTGCCGCTAAACGCTGGCAGCGGATCGTTTGACTCACCCTGAATACGCAGCGTCACTCGGGTGCCAGCCGCGTTTGGCGCAATGTTGATAAGTGACATGCGCAGGGTACCGATCTGGCTGTTCAGACGCGCTGGCGTATTGGAACCCGGTAGCAGATAAACGCCGCTGCTTGATTTGACGTTCAGACTGTTTTGCTGGGTAATCTTCACGGTTTCCTGATTAAGCTGGTTCATCTCTTTATTGAGCGTCGAAACGCTTTGATGCATCTGGCGCACTTCGCTTTGTTGCGCGCAGGCGCTCAAACTAAAGAGGCTTCCCACCAGGATAATTCTTAGGTAACGTCTTGTCATCTCTCTTATTTCCTGAATTGTGGCGATGACCTAATGGTAGATCGTAAAAGGGACAAAGACATCGATCCATTGTCTCAAAAGCGTTGCGCCTTTGTTGTCACGTCAGTTCAGGTTAAAATAGATTTCTGTTAACCACCTGGTCAGGACGCCGTATGCATTGCCCATTCTGTTTCGCCGTAGACACTAAGGTAATTGACTCTCGTCTTGTGGGCGAGGGCTCTTCAGTACGCCGCCGTCGGCAGTGTCTGGTTTGTAATGAACGTTTCACCACGTTTGAAGTGGCGGAACTGGTGATGCCACGCGTTGTAAAAAGCAACGACGTGCGCGAACCGTTTAATGAAGAAAAGCTGCGCAGCGGAATGCAACGCGCGCTGGAAAAGCGTCCCGTGAGTTCCGACGACGTCGAAATGGCGTTGAATCACATTAAGTCGCAGCTGCGCGCCACCGGCGAGCGTGAAGTCCCCAGTAAAATGATTGGCAATCTGGTGATGGAACAATTGAAAAAACTCGATAAGGTCGCCTACATCCGCTTTGCCTCAGTTTACCGCAGCTTCGAAGATATCAAAGAATTTGGCGAAGAGATCGCTCGCCTACAGGATTAAGCCATGCAGGATGAGTTATACATGGCGCGAGCGCTGAAGCTGGCGCAGCGCGGGCGGTTTACCACCCATCCCAACCCTAACGTCGGCTGTGTGATCGTCAATCAAGGCGAAGTTGTCGGCGAAGGCTATCATCACCGTGCCGGTGAACCGCATGCGGAAGTACATGCCCTGCGTATGGCTGGCGAAAAGGCCAAAGGGGCCACCGCGTACGTCACGCTTGAACCGTGCAGCCATCATGGCCGCACGCCGCCGTGTTGCGACGCGCTGATCGCCGCTGGTGTCTCCCGTGTGGTTGCGGCGATGCAGGACCCCAATCCGCAAGTAGCGGGACGCGGGTTGTATCGCCTGCAACAGGCGGGGATCGAGGTCAGCCACGGGCTGATGATGAGCGAAGTCGAAGCGTTAAATAAAGGTTTTCTTAAACGGATGCGCACCGGGTTTCCGTATGTGCAACTGAAGCTCGGCGCTTCGCTGGACGGTCGCACGGCGATGGCCAGCGGCGAAAGCCAGTGGATAACGTCGCCGCAGGCGCGACGCGATGTTCAGCGTCTGCGTGCGCAAAGCCACGCTATTTTGACCAGCAGCGCGACGGTGCTGGCAGACGACCCGCAGCTCACCGTGCGCTGGTCGGAACTGGGCGAGGCGACGCAGTCGGTTTACCCACAGGATGCCCTGCGCCAGCCGGTGCGAATGGTTATCGACAGTCAGAACCGCGTGACGCCGGAACACCGTTTGGTTCAGCAGCCAGGAGAAACCTGGATTGCGCGCACGAAAGAAGACGGGCGCGCCTGGCCCGATTCGGTCCGCACGATTATGGTGCCGGAGCATAACGGTCATCTGGATCTGGTGGTGCTGATGATGCTGCTGGGCAAACAGCAGATTAACAGTCTGTGGGTGGAGGCCGGGCCTACGCTTGCCGGCGCGCTCTTGCAGGCCGGCGTGGTTGACGAGCTTATCGTTTATCTTGCGCCTACACTGTTAGGCAGTGATGCCAGGGGATTATGTGTGTTGCCAGGGCTTGAGAAACTGGCTGACGCCCCCCATTTCAAATTCAATGAGATACGACAGGTGGGCCCGGACGTTTGCCTGCATTTAACCCCTGCGTGAGGCTTTCCTAATTAGAGGAAGCAGCGCACAGAATATTATGATAAAATCCGCCCCCCTTACGGGGCCATATCGAACCCGAAGGAAGAATATGAACATTATTGAAGCTAACGTTGCTACTCCGGACGCTCGCGTCGCCATCACCATTGCGCGTTTCAACAACTTTATCAATGACAGCCTGCTGGAAGGTGCGATTGACGCCCTGAAACGCATTGGTCAGGTCAAAGATGAAAACATTACCGTCGTTTGGGTTCCTGGTGCCTATGAACTGCCGCTGGCAGCGGGCGCATTGGCGAAAACCGGTAAATATGACGCGGTGATTGCGCTGGGCACGGTAATCCGTGGCGGCACAGCTCACTTCGAATATGTCGCTGGCGGTGCAAGCTATGGCCTGGCGCATGTCGCTCAGGACAGCGAAATTCCGGTCGCCTTTGGCGTCCTGACCACCGAAAGCATTGAACAAGCTATCGAACGTGCTGGCACCAAAGCTGGCAACAAAGGCGCGGAAGCTGCACTGACCGCACTTGAAATGATTAATGTATTGAAAGCCATTAAGGCCTGATTTTTGTAAGGGGAAATCCGTGAAACCTGCTGCTCGTCGCCGCGCCCGTGAGTGTGCCGTTCAGGCGCTCTACTCCTGGCAGTTGTCCCAGAACGACATCGCTGATGTTGAATACCAGTTCCTGGCAGAACAGGACGTGAAAGATGTTGACGTCATGTACTTCCGTGAACTGCTGTCCGGGGTGGCGACTAACAGCGCGTACCTGGATGGTTTAATGAAACCCTATCTGTCTCGTCTGCTGGAAGAGTTGGGTCAGGTGGAAAAAGCCGTACTGCGTATTGCGCTGTTCGAGCTGTCTAAACGCAGTGATGTGCCATACAAAGTGGCCATTAACGAAGCGATCGAACTGGCGAAAACGTTCGGCGCGGAAGACAGCCACAAGTTCGTCAATGGCGTTCTGGATAAAGCAGCGCCTGCGATTCGCCCCAACAAAAAGTAATCACCAGGCCGTCAGCGAAGTGGAAGCGATTCCTCTCCTCTGGCGGCTTTTTCATTTTTTCTGCTGAGGCATAACGTATGGCATGCGGCGAGTTTTCCCTGATTGCCCGTTATTTTGACCGTGTCAGAAGCTCTCGTCTTGACGTCGAAACCGGTATTGGCGACGACTGTGCACTTCTGAACATCCCCGATAAACAGACGCTGGCGATCAGCACCGATACGCTGGTGGCGGGTAACCATTTCCTGGCTGATATTGATCCTGCCGATCTGGCCTACAAAGCGCTGGCGGTGAACTTAAGCGATCTGGCCGCAATGGGTGCCGATCCGGCGTGGCTGACGCTGGCGATCACCTTGCCTGAGGTGGACGAACGCTGGCTGGAAACCTTCAGCGACAGTCTGTTTGATCTCCTGAATTACTACGGTATGCAACTGATTGGCGGCGACACCACGCGGGGTCCACTGTCGATGACGTTGGGTATCCACGGTTTTGTTCCTGCCGGGCGCGCCCTGAAACGCGCCGGGGCGAAGCCGGGCGACTGGATCTACGTGACCGGTACGCCGGGCGATAGCGCCG
Source organism: Citrobacter telavivensis (assembly GCA_009363175.1). Lineage (NCBI taxonomy): Bacteria > Pseudomonadati > Pseudomonadota > Gammaproteobacteria > Enterobacterales > Enterobacteriaceae > Citrobacter > Citrobacter telavivensis. Next base: position 4,474,320 of record CP045205.1, on the reverse strand, counting down.
CGGGTCTGGCAATTTTGCTGAACCGCTTGCAGGTCGCCGATGCGGCCGACCGCGAATATCTGCTCAAACGCCATCTGCGTCCAACGCCGCGTATTCTACAGGGCCAGGCGCTGCGCGATCTGGCCAGTGCGGCGATCGATCTCTCTGACGGGCTGATTTCCGATCTTGGGCACATTGTTAACGCCAGCGCCTGCGGCGCGCGCGTCGATCTCGATGCGTTACCCTGGTCAGGCGCGATGACTCGTCACGTCGAATCCGAACAGGCGCTGCGCTGGGCGCTGTCTGGCGGCGAAGACTACGAGTTATGCTTCACGGTACCGGAACTGAATCGCGGCGCGCTGGAGGTGGCAATGGGCCAGCTTGGCGTCCCCTTTACCTGTATCGGGCAGATGAGCGCGGATGTAGAAGGGATTCATTTCATGCGCAACGGAAAGCCTGTCACTGTTGACTGGAAAGGATATGACCATTTTGCCACGCCATAAAGATGTCGCCAAAAGCCGTCTGAATTTGCTCAACCCGTGGCATTTACTGGCTACCGGATTTGGCAGCGGCCTCAGCCCGATTGTTCCCGGCACGATGGGATCGCTGGCGGCGATCCCCTTCTGGTATCTGATGACCTTTCTGCCATGGCAGCTCTATTCGCTGGTGGTGATGCTGGGGATCTGTATCGGCGTCTATCTTTGCCATCAAACGGCGAAAGACATGGGCGTGCACGATCACGGTAGCATCGTCTGGGATGAGTTCATCGGAATGTGGATCACGCTCATGGCGTTGCCGACCAACGACTGGCAGTGGGTCGCCGCCGGGTTTGTGATTTTCCGTATTCTCGATATGTGGAAGCCGTGGCCGATCCGCTGGTTCGATCGCAATGTGCATGGCGGGATGGGGATCATGGTGGACGATATTGTCGCCGGGGTGATTTCCGCCGGGATCCTCTATTTCATCGGACATCACTGGCCGATTGGGGTTATTTGATGACGATGCCGGATGGCGCTGCGCTTATCCGGCCTACCCGGTATGATGTCCGTATTTTGTAGGCCGGATAAGGCGGTTACGCCGTCATCCGGCACGTTTTCTTATTTATATCCGGCCACGGGATGCGGCTTATACAGCGTTTGCAGTGTTCGTAGGCCCGATAAGCGTTGCGCCATCGGGCTCATTTCCTTATTTATATCCGGCCACGGGGTGCGGCTTATACGGCGTTTCCAGTTCGGCGATGTGCTCGGGTTTCAGCGTGAGATCCACGGCATTCAGCAACTCATCCAACTGTTCTTCCCGCGATGAGCCGATAATCGGCGCGGCAATGCCCGGTTTGCTTAACAGCCACGCCAGCGCCACCTGAGCACGCGTCGCGCCAAGCTCTTCGCTCACGCCTGCCAGTCGTGCGGCAATCTGCGCATCGTTTTCGTCGCTTTCGCTGTACAGCTTTTTCCCCACTTCATCAGAGACCAGACGTGCCGTGGTTTCTCCCCACGGACGTGTCAGACGTCCTCTGGCCAATGGGCTCCACGGGATCACCGCCACGCCTTCCTGATAGCACAGCGGCAGCATTTCGCGCTCTTCCTCACGATAGATCAGGTTATAGTGGTCCTGCATGCTAATAAACTGCGCCCAGCCGTGCTGTTTTTGCAGTGCCAGCGCCTGGGCAAACTGCGACGCATGCATTGACGACGCGCCGATATAGCGCGCCTTACCGGCTTTGACCACATCGTTTAACGCTTCAAGTGTTTCTTCAATCGGCGTGTTGTAATCCCAGCGGTGAATTTGCAGGATATCGACGTAGTCCATCCCCAGTCGTCTCAGACTGTCATCAATAGAACGCAGAATTTGCGCGCGGGATAATCCTTCTGGCAGGTCATCCACCCGGTTAAACACTTTGGTGGCGACGACGACTTCATCACGGCGGGCGAAATCGCGCAGTGCACGACCGACGATCTCTTCGCTGCTGCCGGCTGAGTAGTTGTTCGAGGTATCGAAAAAGTTAATGCCGCCTTCAAGGGCGCGTTGGATGATAGGGCGACTGCTCTCTTCGGGAAGCGTCCAAGCGTGGTTGCCGCGATTCGGTTCGCCGAACGTCATGCAGCCCAGACAAAGGCGGGAAACCCGAAGGTCCGTTTTTCCTAAGATGTTGTATTGCATTATTTCGCTCCTGTTATGCTCGTTATCGGTTAAGCATAGCAGGAGCGAAGAGGGGATTATGCCAACCAGGCCTTGATTTTGGCCTCAATGCCTGCGGCATCCAGACCCAATTCGGCGCGGGCTTCGTCCTGAGTTCCCTGCGGTATGAAGAAGTCCGGCAGGCCGATGTTAAGCACCGGAACCGGTTTGCGGTGCGCCATCAGTACTTCGTTCACGCCACTACCGGCACCGCCCATAATGGCGTTTTCTTCCAGCGTCACCAGCACCTCATGACGCGCCGCCATTTCAAGGATCAGCGCCTCATCCAGCGGTTTCACAAAGCGCATATCGACAAGCGTAGCGTTGAGGGATTCCGCGACTTTCGCCGCTTCCGGCATTAAGGTACCGAAGTTGAGGATCGCCGCTTTCTCGCCGTGACGCTTCACCACGCCTTTCCCGATCGGCAGTTTTTCCAGCGGCGTCAGCTCAACGCCGACGGCATTTCCGCGCGGATAGCGCACCGCCGTTGGGCCATCGCTGTAGTGATAGCCGGTAAACAGCATCTGGCGGCATTCGTTTTCATCGCTCGGCGTCATGATGACCATCTCCGGAATGCAGCGCAGATAGGAGAGATCGAACGCCCCCTGGTGGGTTTGTCCGTCGGCTCCGACGATCCCCGCACGGTCGATAGCAAACATGACCGGCAGCTTTTGAATTGCGACGTCATGCAGCACCTGATCGTAGGCGCGTTGCAGGAAGGTGGAGTAGATAGCCACCACCGGTTTGTAACCGCCAATCGCCAGTCCGGCGGCAAAGGTCACCGCGTGCTGCTCGGCAATCGCCACGTCAAAGTAGCGGTCCGGGAATTTACGCGAGAACTCGACCATACCAGACCCTTCGCGCATGGCCGGGGTGATTGCCATCAGTTTGCTGTCTTTCGCCGCCGTTTCGCACAGCCAGTCGCCGAAGATTTTCGAATAGCTCGGCAGGCCGCCGCTGCTTTTCGGCAGACAACCGCTGGACGGATCGAATTTTGGCACCGCATGGAAGGTGATCGGATCTTTTTCCGCCGGCTCATAGCCCCGGCCTTTCTTGGTCATGATATGCAGGAACTGCGGGCCTTTCAGGTCGCGCATGTTCTTCAGCGTGGTGATAAGCCCCAGCACATCGTGACCGTCGACCGGGCCGATGTAGTTAAAGCCCAGCTCTTCAAACAGCGTGCCGGGCACCACCATGCCTTTGATATGTTCTTCGGTGCGCTTGAGCAGTTCTTTAATCGGCGGTACGCCAGAGAACACCTTCTTGCCGCCTTCGCGCAGGGAAGAGTAGAGCTTACCGGAGAGCAACTGCGCGAGGTGATTGTTCAGCGCGCCGACGTTTTCGGAAATCGACATTTCGTTGTCGTTGAGGATGACCAGCATGTCGGGTTTGATATCGCCCGCGTGGTTCATCGCTTCAAATGCCATCCCGGCGGTGATCGCCCCGTCGCCAATGACGCAGACGGTACGGCGATCTTTACCCTCTTTCTGGGCGGCAACCGCCACTCCGATTCCGGCGCTGATAGAAGTTGAGGAGTGACCCACACTCAGGACATCGTATTCGCTTTCACCGCGCCACGGGAACGGGTGCAGGCCGCCTTTCTGGCGAATGGTGCCGATTTTATCGCGACGACCGGTCAAAATCTTGTGCGGATAAGCCTGATGACCCACGTCCCAGATCAGTTGGTCAAACGGGGTGTTATAGACATAGTGCAGCGCCACGGTCAGTTCGACCGTGCCCAGCCCGGAGGCGAAGTGTCCGCTGGAACGGCTGACGCTGTCGAGTAAATAGCGGCGCAGCTCGTCGCAGAGTTTCGGCAGACTCTCTTTTGGCAGCAGTCGTAACTCCAGGGTGGAATCGACCAGTGCCAGGGTAGGGTATTTGGCTATATCAAAACTCATCAGAGACTCATCGTTTGTTTACCCAAATTACAGTGTATCCGCTGCAATTTATTGCTCAGGGTAGTCAATTATTTATTACGCTGGATTATGTAGTCCGCTAGCGCTTCCAGTGCCGAGGTATCGAGTGACTGTGCGGCCAGTTGGTTTAACGACTGGCGAGCCTCTGCGATTAAATCCCGGGCTTTATTTCGGGCTTGCTCAAGACCCAGAAGTGCAGGATAGGTACTTTTGCCAAGCTGCTGGTCGGCACCCTGACGTTTACCCAACGTTGCAGTATCGCCCACCACATCCAGAATGTCATCCTGAACCTGGAATGCCAGACCGATACTTTCTGCGTATCTGTCGAGTATCGGCAGGGCATTTCTGCCGTCTTCTCCGGCAGTTAACGCACCCAGGCGAACCGCGGCGCGAATCAGTGCGCCGGTCTTATGACGATGGATTTTCTCCAGCGCCTCCAGCGGCACCTGTTTACCTTCGGCTGCGAGATCCAGCGCCTGACCGCCGCACATTCCGGCGATTCCGCTGGCGCTCGCCAGTTCGGAAATCATCGCGATCCGATCGCGGTCAGCGACTTCTGGCATCGGAGCATCGCTGATAATCGAGAATGCCAGCGTTTGCAGGGCATCACCTGCCAGAATCGCATTGGCCTCACCAAACTTGATGTGGCAGGTCGGCAGGCCACGACGCAGATCGTCATCGTCCATCGCGGGCAGATCGTCATGGATCAGCGAGTACGCATGAATGCACTCAACGGCGGCTGCCGGGGCATCCAGCGTGTTCAGGCTGATACCAAACATCTGACCGGTTGCATACACCAGAAACGGGCGCAGACGTTTACCGCCTAATAATGCGCCATACTGCATGGTTTCGACCACGGGAGTGTTCTGAAAGGGCAGTGGGGCAATAAAACGGCTCAGCGCCTGGTTGGCCTGCTCAACGCAGGCCTGAAGCTGCTGCGAAAAATCCATTTACTCATTATCCGCTGTAAAAGGCGTAGGGGATGCGTCTTCATTGTCAGACAGCAGGATTTGCACACGCTGTTCAGCCTGTTGCAGTTTCACCTGACCCTGACGTGCCAGCTGCACGCCACGTTCGAATTCGTTCAGCGCCTCTTCCAGCGGCAGATCGCCACTTTCCAGACGCGTTACAATTTGCTCCAGCTCGTTCAGCGACGTTTCAAAGCTGACCGGCGCCTCATTTTTCTTCGCCATAATAAATGTCTGACTCTCAGTATTTTCAGCCCTGATATGGTAACGGACTCAGAGCAATTATCAAATTCGCCCATCATACTTCAGGCGGCCAGTACGTTGGCTGCACGCGAATTATTAAGGGTATAACGCGCAATGTGCACAGGAATCGCCTGATAGTGGTATACTCCCGCGCCTGGATGCAACCGCTTAACGGGGTTGCTGTACTCTTTCTCCAATACAAGCCGTAACTGGCTTGCTAAAGAACCATTGCCGCCATGAAGTTTATCATTAAATTGTTCCCGGAAATCACCATCAAAAGCCAATCTGTGCGTTTGCGCTTTATAAAAATGCTGACCGGGAACATTCGTAACGTTTTAAAGCACTATGATGAGACTCTCGCCGTTGTCCGTCACTGGGACAACATCGAAGTTCGCGCGAAAGATGAAAACCAGCGTCTGGCGATCCGTGACGCGCTGACCCGTATTCCGGGGATTCACCACATTCTCGAAGTCGAAGACGTGCCGTTTACCGACATGCACGATATTTTCGAGAAGGCGTTGGTGCAATACCGCGATCGGCTGGAAGGTAAAACTTTCTGCGTGCGTGTTAAACGTCGTGGTAAACACGAGTTTAGCTCTATCGATGTAGAACGTTACGTAGGCGGCGGTTTAAACCAGCATATTGAATCGGCGCGCGTGAAGCTGACTAACCCGGATGTCACTGTCCATCTGGAAGTGGAAGATGACCGTCTGCTGCTGATTAAAGGGCGTTACGAAGGGATTGGCGGTTTCCCGATCGGTACTCAGGAAGACGTGCTATCGCTGATCTCCGGCGGCTTTGACTCCGGCGTTTCCAGCTACATGCTGATGCGTCGCGGCTGCCGCGTTCACTACTGCTTCTTTAACCTCGGCGGCGCGGCGCATGAAATCGGCGTTCGTCAGGTAGCGCACTATCTGTGGAACCGCTTCGGCAGCTCGCATCGCGTGCGCTTTGTCGCCATCAACTTTGAGCCGGTGGTCGGTGAGATCCTCGAGAAAGTTGATGACGGCCAGATGGGGGTGGTGCTCAAACGTATGATGGTTCGCGCGGCGTCGAAAGTGGCGGAACGCTACGGCGTGCAGGCGCTGGTCACCGGCGAAGCGCTGGGTCAGGTCTCCAGCCAGACGCTGACCAACCTGCGTCTGATCGATAACGTCTCCGATACGCTGATTTTGCGTCCGCTGATTGCTTACGATAAAGAGCACATCATCAACCTGGCGCGCCAGATTGGGACGGAAGACTTTGCCCGCACCATGCCGGAATACTGCGGCGTGATTTCAAAAAGCCCGACGGTGAAAGCTATCAAGGCGAAGATTGAAGCGGAAGAAGAGAATTTTGACTTCAGCATCCTCGATAAGGTGGTTGAAGAAGCCAGCAACGTGGATATTCGCGAAATCGCACAGCAGACTCAGCAGGACGTGGTGGAAGTGGAAACCGTCAGCGGTTTTGGCCCGAACGACGTGATTCTGGATATCCGCGCTATCGACGAGCAGGATGACAAGCCGCTGAAGGTGGAAGGTGTGGATGTGGTTTCACTGCCGTTCTACAAGCTGAGCACGCAATTCGGCGATCTCGACCAGAATAAAACCTGGCTGTTGTGGTGCGAGCGCGGCGTGATGAGTCGACTTCAGGCGCTGTATCTGCGCGAGCAGGGCTTTGAGAATGTGAAGGTGTATCGCCCGTAACTGCGATTTCCCCCGGCCATCCGCGCTGGGGGAAACTTACTCCTGTGGATGAAGCGCCGCGACGCTTCTCACTAACTGCCCGGCAATCTGCGGGATGACGTCTGTACTGAAGAACCCCATCGTCACGGCAATCGCCACCAGATCTCCTTTTTCATTGCGTAGTGGACAGGCAATCGACTGTGCGCCTGGGATCCCTTGCGTCGGATTGTGGCGCACCGCATAGCCCTGAGACTGTATCTGTGCAATCAGTTGTTCCTGCGCCTGATTCTGCGGCTGGTAGCCGGAAAAACTCATGAACACCTGGCCTGCCGAACTGGCGTGAAGCGGAACGGGGGTATTGGGCAGAAAATCGATATCCACATTCCGGAAGCTGCGATTGTAGTGCTTCAGCACTAGTCTGCCGTCCGTCGCAACCACGACGCCGGTGGAATGGTTAAAGGTATCGCGAAAGGCGATCAGCACCGCATTGAGTTCACTGACCGGATCGCGCGCAGCCGTTGGATTGCCCGCTATCTGCAAAAGGGTCGATCCAAGACAGTAGAGTCCTTTTTCGTTTTGCCCCAGCATGCCGGTTCGACACAGTGAGACCAGATACTTGTGTAAACGACTCTTGGACAGGTTGCATCCCGTGGCGATATCGATGGCCCGCGCCTGACCATTTTGACTGGCAACAAACGTCAGAATGTTGACGGCGATATCAACCGAATTGACCCCTTGTGATGTTTCAGCCATATGCGTTCTCTTGAATAATTCTCCACGATTATACCATTGCGGCAGAAATCCTGACTGTCTTCGCAATTCAAAATGACCGTTACGCCTAAATGGGGCGATCTTGACCTCTCTCAAGTTAATTACTGGTGAACCTGGGTTAACTAATAATGAACTTTTTTAGAGGCAAGAACATGGACGCATTGAGCAATATTCATTTAAAAAGAAGAACCCTGCTAAAAGGGCTCGGCGTAGTGGGGCTGTCGTCACTGCTGCCAACGTTTCTGACGCTCCGCCAGGCCAACGGTTCACCGTTGCCACGGGTTCGTCTTAAGCAAACGGATTACCAGACGTTTCGCTCGACCTGCGCAATGGAGTGTCTGCACTGCAACCTGACGGCGTACGTCTGGAAAGACCGCTTAATGAAAATTGAAGCGACGAAGGGCTTCAATGTGAAGTGCTGTTTGCGGGGAATTAGCCGCACCAAATGGGTCTATCACCCGTTACGCCTGACGCAACCGCTGCTGCGCATAGGGGAAAAAGGCGAGGGGAAATTTCAGCCGATTAGTTGGGACGCAGCACTCGATCTCATTGAAAAGAACATCCGGGAAACCATTGCCACTGAGGGCAATAAAGGCTTACTGCTCACCGCTGCGTCGGGGAACATGGACTCCATCAAGAATGATATGGGCAAAGCCTTCTTCGATTATCTCGGCGGCAGTACCAAAACCGCAGGTTCGCTATGCTGCGCGGCGGTGACCGCTGCTATGATGCCGATGGTTGGCCTGCGCTATGCCGATACCCGCGACACCATTGCGGACAGTCGCTACATCCTCTGCTGGGGGAATAATCCGGCAGTCACTATGCATGCCTATTTTAAAAACTATTCGCAGGCGCAGAGAAACGGCGCACGACTGGTGGTGATTGACCCGCGGTTTAACGAAACGGCGGCCAAAGCCGACGAGTGGGTGCCGATCGTACCCGGCACCGACATTGCCCTGGCGCTAGGGATGATCAACATTATCATGCAGGAAAAACGCTATGACGCCGATTTCCTGCGGGCGCATACCGGGGCGGTCTACCTGGTGGATTCACAGCAGCAACTGATGCGGGCCGATCCTAAGGACGCGGACAGTTACCTGGTGTTTGATACCCAAAGCCAGACCCTGAAACGGCATGATGCCCCCGGCGTGATGCCGGCACTGCTCGGTGATGAGTTGCCCGCCAACAGCGAGTTCACCACCGTGCTGGATAACGTCTGGGCGCAGGCAAAACCCTGGACGGCGCAGAAGGTGGAGGAAGAGACCGACGTGCCCGCGCAGACGGTGCTGCGTCTGGCGCGAGATTACGCCTCAACACAACCGGCGATGATTGTGCAGAACATGTCCGGGGCACAGAGAACCGAGTTTGGTACTTACGTTGCCGCGAGCCAGTTCTATCAGGCACTGATCACCGGCAATATCGGCAAAGCCGGGGCTGGCGTTTGCGATGCTGGCGGCGTCAGACAGATGGCAAAATTCTCGCCCATTGTTCCTCCCGCGCCGAATGTTGCCAAAATCCCACCCATTCCGATTGCCAAAATCGGCGACTGGGTCGCTCACGAAAAACCGCATTCCATTAAGTTCTGGTGGAACATGACGCTGGGCGCGATGACCCAGTTGCCCAATACCAACCAGGTCAGAGAGGCTTTTAAAAAAGTGCCCTTTGTGGTGGTTGCTGACAACCTGATGAGCTCGTCCGCGCTGTATGCCGATCTGGTGCTTCCCGTCACGACCATTTTTGAGGATGTCAGCCTTATGGCGGGCGTGCGCAGCCACTATGTGCAACTGATGGAAAAAGCGGTGGAACCGCCGGGAGAAGCCAAACCCGATTACTGGATTTTTGCCCGTCTGGCCGAGCGCTTTGGTTTTGGCGAGGTCTTTAATCAGCCGATTGAGCACTATATTGACACCTGTCTGAAAGGTTCAGGCATCACCCGCGACATGCTGAAAAAGGGGCCGGTATGTCCTGTCGAGGATGACTGGATCCCGTTTAAAGACGGTAAGTTCCTCACGTCGACCGGCAAAGCGCACCTGTATATCGAGGAGTGGAGCAAAAAAGCGTTCCTGCCGGTGGTGACCTGGAAGCAGGTGAAAGAGTCGGTCAAAGGCTCGCCTGAACTGGCGCAGACCTATCCGTTAATGGCGGTGCAGCGCAAACTGGCACGCAGCGTGCACTCCAGCCATGGCATGAACGAATGGATCCTTGAGGTTCAGCGTAACCGTCCGAACGTGATGATCCACCCGGAAGATGCCCGCCAGCGACAGATTCAGCCAGGAGAATGGGTCGTGGTGTTCAATCATCGCGGCCAGCATCGGGCGATTGCCGACGTGACTACCCATATTAAACGCGGGGTGGTGAGTCTGGATAACGGCTGGTGGGAACAGCAGGGAGGAAGCAGCAGCCATGTCACTAACGATCAGGTGGAGGTGCTGGGGAATGGACACTGCTGTAACAGTACGCTGGTGGATGTGAGAAGGGAGGCTTAATCACGATGAAACAGTATGGATTTCTTATTGATATGCAAAATTGCTATGGCTGCAAAACCTGTAGCATGGCCTGCAAATCAGAAAACATGACGCCGACGGGCGTGCTCTGGCGTCGGGTACGCGAACGTCATACGGATGAACCCAACACGCAGGCCTTCATCAGCATGTCGTGCAACCATTGTGATGACCCGCAGTGCATGAAAGTCTGCCCGGCGGGAACGTATAGCAAACGCGCGGACGGCATCGTCGTTCAGGATCACGATCGCTGCATTGGCTGTCGGATGTGCATCATGGCCTGTCCGTGGAGCGCCCCGGTGTACGATCCCGCCGAGGGGAAAACCAGTAAGTGCAATCTGTGTGCTGAACGTCTTGATGAAGGATTACAGCCGCGCTGCGTGGAGTCCTGTCCGGCAGGCGTATTACGTTTTGGCGAGATAGCTGAGCTGCGTCAGGAACATACGACGCAGTGGGCGGTGCTGGAAAAACGCTACAACCTGCCCGATCACACGATCAGCCAGCCTAATATTGTCATTATTCCGCCGAGGGATTGAGGGGAACGAAATGGAACACTATGAATTGCCATTGGTCTTCTTTACCGTCTTCGCCCAGTGGGGTATTGGCGGCGTGCTGGCGCTTACCGTGTGTCAGTCTGGTCGTAAGCGGAAGTTCAGTGCCGTGCAGTACCGTATGCTGGCGCTGCGGTTCTGGGTCATCACCGTGCTGGGCTCTTGTGCGTCGCTGGCGCATCTGGGATCGCCTGAAGGCGCTTACCGCTCCCTTGCCGGGCTGGGGAACTCCTGGCTCAGCCGGGAAGTGGTCGCGTTTATCGTGCTTAATGGCGTGATGTTTTGTTGGCTATTGTTGTGTCGGTTCAAACCCGTACAGCGCGGGGTGATACTGCTGGGTGGGGTAACGGCGCTGGTGGGGCTGGGCACCATTCTGGTGACATCTCAGGTGTATTACCAGATGCCGCTACACCCGCTCTGGCACAACGTCGCGACGCCTGTCGCTTTTCTGGGTACGGCGTTTCTGACGGGATTTATGAGCGTCGCCGTCGCCAGAGCTTGCTGGCATCTGCCATCCTCAACGATCTGTAACGCGGGCATTGTGGTGGGTATTGCGTTGAGCGCCGGTGCGCTGGTTCTCCGCTATCAGGTCTCGGGTGCCGATGCTTCCAGTCCTCTGCTCTGGTGGCAACTGTTCGCCAGCGTGTGCGTCGCGGTGTGGGGGATATCGCGTCTGAACAGCGGGATGCGCAGTTGGGTATGGGTGATATTAATCATCACGGGAGAACTGGCGGGCAGAATGCTGTTTTACAGTAATGTCATGAGCGGAGCGCCATGGTTCTAAGCGGGTATGTTTTTCCCTCTTCAAACCCCGTGTTTTGCAGGCCGGATGACGAAGTACTACGCCGCCATCCGGCAATCTGACACTGTTATTCAAAGCGAATGGGGAGCGTTTTCCCGTTCGATTCCCAGACACCCTGATAGACGCCATCGTTTAAATCCAGCGTGATCTTCTCTTCGGTTTCAGCAGAAACGCTCGTTCTCAACTCATAGTGCGGGTGATTCTCCGTGCCGCATTTACCGGTAAGTTCGATAGGTGAGCCGTATTTTTCATAAAAGTAGGCTCCGCTGGCCGATGCTTCATTACAGGTGATATTCATCACGATGCGCATACTTTTCCCCAACGTGCCGTAGACTAACTTGCCGTTAAGCGAGGGGGCAGGGGAGAGGGGCTTTTCGCTGTTAGGGGAAATCAGTGACTTCCCGTAGGGAGTGAGTTGGTCGTGTAACGTTGCGGCGGTGATTTTCGTCGTGAAATCACCGAGCTCATCCAGTGCGCGGCTTGCATGGTTGCTGCAACGTCCATTAATGAAGACGAGATCGCCTTTCTGAAGCGAGAAATTATCAACATAGTACAGCCCGCCCTCATACGTCGCGCATGAGGCATAGAACTCTTCGTAATTAAAATCTTCACCTTTTTCCGCTTTGATTTGCTCTGACGACTCGGACTTATGCTTATCAACAAAGGTGGTTATCTGGGAGCGAATATCTTTTCTGACGCGGGTGTTTAACTGGGCAATGGTGGCCGGGGAAAACAGATCGTCGAGGGTGATATTCGCGCCGCTCGCTAAATCGAAGCTCAGTGGAACATTGTAAGACTCGCAATAGGCGCCGCAGCCTTCCACAAAAAGGTTTAATGTCAGTATTTTGCTGTCACGGTATTCGACGGAGTAGTCCAGATTGGCGGTGGCATCAATGCCGCTTTTTGCCAGTTTATTCAACGTGGCCTGCGGATCGTTACCCGGCAACTGGTTCAGAAAACGGGAGAAGATAAAATCGTTGATGCGTTTTGCGGCTTGTGGGTTATCCGCTGAGGTAAACCAGGGGAGACGATACTGAATTTCCGTGCTCTCAGGATAGTTGAAGCTAAGGTTCTTAATGTCTAACTGCGTCCCCATCACACAGCCAGAAAATAACCATAACGCCACTCCGGTCAGACATCCCTTCATCTGTTATTCCTTTATTAAGATTAAGTCGGCCGCTGGAGTGGCCTTGAAATTACTCGTAGTAGTTATAAATGCCTGCCGCCATCACCAGTTGCGACGCAACTTCATGGGCTTTCTCGCGCCCAACCAACAGGTCGATAATCTTTAAACCAAAATCGATTGAGGTGCCCGGGGCCTGACTGGTGAGCAACTTCACACGCGGGTCCCATACCACGCGTTTATCCTGCCACTGTTCAGCGGGAATTTTGTCTTTCAGCGCCGGAAAGCCCGTCATGTTGCCGATCGGGAAAATGTTGTGCGGAACGAGTACGGTGGCGGCAGCCGCGCAAATGGCAGCGACAATCCGTCCGGAACGGTGAAACTGCTTAACGGTTTCGACCAGCAGCGTGCTGTCGCGAAAACACTCGGCGCCTTTAATACCGCCCGGCAAGATGATGATGTCGTAATCACCATCGGCCACGGCAACCAGCGGCGCATCCGCCAACAGTTTTACACCGCGCGAGCAGACGATAGTCAGACTGCCGTCGCTGGCAACGCTCGCGGTGGTTACGTTAATTCCGCCACGAACCAGCAGATCGATAGTGGTGACCGCTTCGGTCTCTTCACTACCAGGGGCGAGGCATACCAGTGCCTGAGCGCTCATACTCACTCTCCTTTCGCTTTACTAACTCAAACAGACGGCTGTTTTCCGGCACCGCAATCCCGTGGGCACGGGCGCGTTTCAGCAGGTATCCGGTAATGTAGTCTATCTCGGTATGACGCAGAGCCTGAATGTCCTGCAACATGGATGAGATATTTTCCGCCGTACTGTCAATGACTTGCTCAACATAATAACGTAAATCGTCGACCGATGTATGGTGACCTTCGCGCTCAATGACCGCCGCAACTTCCTGGCAAATCAGATTCACCTCGTCAGGATGGTTACGCAATTCGCCATTCGGGCAGTTCCACAGCGCGGTCAGGGGATTGATCACGCAGTTCACCGCCAGCTTGCGCCACATTTCGGCGCGAATGTTGTTATGCCAGGCGACGTCGGGCAGTACGCATTGCAAGAGATCGGCAAGGTAGCTGAAATCGCCATCCTGCTCGCGCGCCGGGCCAATGCGCGTGGTGCCGTTCGCAACATGGATAATGACGTTGCCATCACGACGTGCGGCGTGGGTGGTTGTCCCCATCAACAGCGGTTGGTGGATATTTCGCAGTTCTTCAATCGTTCCCATACCGTTATGAATCAACAGGATCGGGGTTGTTTCCGGCAGCGTCGACGCCAGCGCTTTGACCGCGTCGGAAACCTGCCACGCTTTCAGCGTTACCAGCAGCAGATCGCTGGTGGCTAAAAACTCCGGATCGTTTGCCGTCAGGGATTCGTTAAATATCGATCCATCCGTCTCAATCACATTCACACTGCAATAGGGTTGCGGCACGCGTAGCCAACCCTGTACGTCATGTCCCTGTTTGCACAGTGCTGAAAGCCATAATTGCCCTAAGGCTCCGCACCCCAGTACGGTAATTTTCATTCTTCCTCCTCACCCGCAACAGCACCAGGTGTTTGCTAACATAGTATAGCGCTGTCTGTTGAGAGACTTTGCAGGTATTATGCTTCGCATCAAAAATGAAGGGAGAGGAAAAGATGCCATCTTTCGATATTGTTTCTGAAGTTGATCTTCAGGAAGCGCGTAATGGCGTAGATAATGCCATTCGTGAAGTTGAGTCACGCTTTGATTTTCGCGGCGTTGAAGCGACATTTGAGCTCAACGATGCCAATAAAACGATCAAAGTGCTGAGCGAATCCGATTTCCAGGTCAACCAGTTGCTGGACATTCTGCGTGCCAAGCTGCTTAAACGTGGCATTGAAGGGACGTCACTCGATGTGCCAGAAGAGTTCGTTCACAGCGGGAAAACCTGGTTTGTGGAAGCGAAACTGAAGCAGGGCATTGAGAGTGCGGTTCAGAAGAAAATTGTTAAGCTGATTAAAGACAGCAAGCTGAAGGTGCAGGCACAGATTCAGGGCGAAGAGATTCGCGTGACCGGGAAATCCCGTGATGACCTCCAGTCCGTAATGGCGCTGGTACGCGGTGGCGATTTGGGGCAGCCGTTCCAGTTTAAAAACTTCCGCGATTAATCTTTCACGGTCCGGTTTTCCGGACCGTTTTCCTTTTTACGCCTTTACGCCTGACTGATGGCCTGCTCAACCTCAAAGCGGTTGGTCAGTTTGCTGTCGATCTTCACGTAAGCGGAATGTTCCTGTTGTGCAATCAACACTTCACTGACGCCTTTTGTTGCCAGCAAACGCTGTTTCAGCACGTCATCGGCCGCAATCTCCGGCGGAATGACCACTCGCAGGCTGCTGACATAGGGCGGTTCTTTCATGGTGCTGGCGACGGCGAGCCAGACAACGGCTAAAAACGCGCCGGCAAGAAAAACGGTTTGCCCGTCAAACATTCCGTCAACCCAGCCGCCCAGCGATCCCCCCAACGCGACGCCGAGGAACTGGCTGGTGGAATAAACGCCCATGGCCGTCCCTTTGTAACCCGCCGGCGACTCTTTGCTGATTAGCGACGGGAGGAGCGCTTCCATCAGGTTGAAGGCGAGGAAGAACAGTTGTACGCCGATAATCAGTTCCCAGAAATGGGCGCCCGCGCCCCAGAGAACAATCTCGGCAATCACAATCAGCGCCACACAGAACAGGAACACCCGTTTCATCCGGCGCTTTACTTCGGCGTAGATAATGAACGGGACGACCGAGCCAAACGAAATCAGCATGGTCACCAGATACACTTTCCAGTGTTCTGCCGCAGGCAGACCGGCATCAGCCAGTTGGCCGGGCAGGGCAACGAAGGTGGACATCAGCAAAATGTGCAGACACATGATGCCGAAGTTGAGCTTCAGCAGTTTCGGTTCCGCCAGTACCTTGCTGAAACTGCCTTTGACCATTCCCGATTCGCGATTGAGCACGTGGTTGGCACTGTCAGGCACGACCCACAGCGTCAGGACGATCCCTGCCGTTGCCAGAACGGCAATCATCCAGAAGAGGGCGTTGAGCCCCAGGGCGTGGGTGATTATCGGCCCGAGCACCATCGCTATCGCGAAGGTGATGCCAAAGCTCACGCCAATAAACGCCATCGCCTTCGTGCGGTTTTGTTCGCGGGTTAAGTCAGACAGTAGCGCCATCACCGCGGCGGCAATCGCGCCCGACCCCTGTAAGGCACGGCCCAGAATAATGCCCCAGATGGAGTCCGACAGCGCGGCAATGATGCTGCCGAGGATAAACACGGCAAGTCCACCGACAATCAGCGGTTTGCGACCGATGCGGTCGGAGAGTAGCCCAAAAGGGATCTGAAAAATGGCCTGCGCCAGACCATAGATACCGATGGCGAGGCCAATTAAGGCTTCGCTGGCACCCTGTAGCGCCATGCCGTATGTGGTCAGAACCGGCAGGACCATAAACATGCCAAGCATGCGCAAAGAAAATACGGTCCCTAAACCCCAGGTGGCGCGCAACTCACCCGGCGTCATTTTATAATCGTTCATTCCCACCTCTGTCTCAATTTCGCGCCTAGTGTAAAGCGCTAAGCAGGCGGGGTAAATATGCGCTTTATTAACAAATGTTGGGGTTGTGAGTGGCGTCGGCTAGAGACGAAAATGCCGGATGACGATACTAACGTATCTTATCCGGCCTACTAGCAATATGCTTTTTTGTAGGCCGGATAAGGCGTCAGCCGCCATCCGGCATAGAAGATGTGACGATTAACTTACCAGACGTAGGTCAGCAGATTGTGCGAATCCGGGACCATAAAGTCGACGGACATCATCACGGAGAGCGCGGTAATGGCGATGATGGAGAAACCGAACAGCTTGCGCGCCCAGACTCTGTCATCTTCCACTTTATAACCGCGCAGCGCCATGCCCAACCACCAGACGCTCACCGCCGCAGCAACAATCAGGTATTTATAACCTGCATAGCCGCCCAGAGTTAGCATCAGCGTGGCGATAGCAAATGCCACGATGTACAGCGTGATATGGTTCTTCGCGACCGAAATGCCTTTCACCACCGGCAGAACCGGGATGTTAGCCGCCTGATAATCCTTAAAGCGGAAAATCGCGATGGCATAAGAGTGCGGCATCTGCCACAGGCTGAAAATCGCCAGCAGAATCAGCGCGCCGCTGTCGAACTCACCGGTTACCGCGCAGTAGCCGATCACCGGCGGCGCCGCGCCGGAGAGAGAGCCGATCAGCGTCCCGTAGACCGAGTGGCGCTTCATATACAGGCTGTAAACGCCCACATAAACCACAAAGCCCATCACGCCCAGCCAGCAGGCCAGAGGATTCGCGCCAAACCACAGCAGCATGAAGCCAGCAATACCCAGCAGGGTGGCGTACACCAGCGAGACCGCAGGGGAAATCAGACCTTTAACCAGCACGCGGTTTTTGGTCCTTTCCATCTTTCTGTCGATATCCCTGTCGATGTAGTTGTTAAATACACAACCCGACGCCACAACCAGTGACACTCCGACCAACGTGTAGATGAACAGGGGATAGTCGATGCTGCCCTTCGAGGCCAGCAGGAATCCCCCGATCACCGAGATCAGGTTGCCAAAGATGATGCCTGGTTTCGTTACTTGCAGGTATTGCTTAAACATCATAACCGCCGCTCTTAGTGCATCATCATATTGTAGTTGAGGTTCCACATGATCCAGATGGAACCGACAACCAGGATGGCGATGATCAGCACGGTAAAGACAAAGGCCGTCATGTTCCAACCTTCATCAGATTTGCTATTCATGTGCAGGAAGCACACCAGATGCACCAGAATCTGCACCACTGCCATTGCCAGGATAGTCCCCAGAATTACGGCCGGAGAGGCAGCACCCGTCATCACCATCCAGAACGGAATGACCGTCAGGATGATCGACAGGATAAACCCTGTCATGTAGGTTTTTACGCTGCCATGGGACGCGCCGCTGTTCACGTTAGAATGACTCATTACATCGCCCCCATCAGATAAACAACAGTGAACACACAGATCCACACCACATCCAGGAAGTGCCAGAACAGGCTCAGGCACATGATGCGGGTACGGTTGGTGCTGGTCAGGCCGCGACGGGCGACTTGCACCATCAGCACGGCCATCCAGATAAGACCGGAAGTCACGTGCAGACCGTGGGTGCCGACCAGCGCAAAGAACGCTGACAGGAAGCCGCTGCGATCCGGACCCATACCGTTAACAATCAGGTGATGGAATTCATAGATTTCCATCCCGATGAATCCGGCACCGAACAAGAAGGTCAACGCCAGCCAGGAAACCACCTGGCTTTTGTTGTTCTTGTGCATGGCGATCGCCGCCATGCCGTAGGTGATGGAGCTGAACAACAGCAGGAATGTTTCAACCAGAACGAACGGCAGTTCAAAAATGTCCTTACCTGTCGGGCCACCTGCGGTGCCGTTCACCAGAACGGCATAGGTTGCAAACAGAATAGAGAACAGAATGCAGTCGCTCATCAGGTAGATCCAAAATCCGAAGATTTTGGTCTGGCCTGCGTCGTGGTGCCCGTGTTCGTGCGCGTGGGCAGTCGCGTGCGCTAAAGTATCAGTTGCCATTTTTCAGCCCTGCCTTAGAAATCTCATCGAAATGCTGGTTTTCCAGTTTTTCGACTTCCGGGACTGGTACGTAGTAGTCCACGTCCTCGTCAAAGCTTTTCACAATCCAGCTGATGATCATGCCTGCGAAGCTTGCAATCGCCAGCCACCAGATATGCCAGATCATGGCGAAACCAAACAGTGTTGCGAAGGCGGTAATGACGATGCCGGCACCGCTGTTCTTCGGCATATGAATTTCTTCATAGTGCGCAGGCTGCTTGTACGCTTCACCTTTTTCTTTCATTTCCCAGAAGGCATCACGCTCGTGAACGTGTGGCACAATGGCAAAGTTGTAGAACGGCGGTGGAGAAGAGGTTGCCCACTCCAGCGTACGACCACCCCATGGGTCACCGGTCAGGTCACGGTTCTGCTCGCGGTCGCGAATAGAGACGTAGATCTGAATCAGCTGGCACAGGATACCCAGTGCAATCAGCGCGGCACCGCAGGCGGCAACGACCAGCATTGGATGGAACTGAGGGTCAATCTGCTGGCTGAGACGACGGGTCATACCCATAAAGCCCAGCACGTACAGCGGCATAAATGCCACGAAGAAGCCGATGATCCAGAACCAGAATGCGCGTTTACCCCAGGTTTCGTTCAGCGTGAAGCCAAACGCTTTTGGCCACCAGTAGGTCATACCTGCGAAGCAGCCAAATACGACGCCGCCGATGATAACGTTATGGAAGTGCGCAATCAGGAACAGACTGTTGTGCAGTACGAAGTCCGCACCCGGAACCGCCAACAGTACGCCGGTCATACCGCCGACTGAGAAGGTCACGATAAAGCCAATCGTCCACAGCATTGCTGAGTGGAATACGATACGGCCCTGATACATGGTGAACAGCCAGTTGAAGATCTTCACCCCGGTCGGGATGGCGATAATCATGGTGGTAATACCGAAGAAGGCGTTTACGTTAGCGCCTGCACCCATGGTGAAGAAGTGGTGCAGCCAAACAACGAACGACAGAACGGTGATACACACGGTTGCCCACACCAGCGAGGTGTAACCAAACAGACGTTTACGTGAGAAGGTTGCCGCGATTTCGGAGAACACCCCGAAGACCGGCAGAACCAGAATGTACACTTCCGGATGGCCCCAGGCCCAAATCAGGTTGATGTACATCATCATGTTGCCGCCCATATCATTGGTAAAGAAATGGGTACCCAGATAGCGATCCAGGGTCAGCAACGCGACGGTAACCGTCAGGATTGGGAAAGAAGCGATAATCAGGATGTTCGCGCACAGTGATGCCCAGGTAAATACCGGCATCTTGAACATGGTCATTCCTGGCGCACGCATCTTAATGATGGTCACAAAGAAGTTGATACCGGTCAGCGTTGTACCAATACCGGATAGCTGGACTGCCCATATCCAATAATCGACCCCGACGCTGGGACTGTACTCTATTCCCGAGAGCGGCGGATACGCCAGCCAACCGGTCTGTGCGAATTCACCTACGCCCAGAGACAGGTTAACCAGGATTACGCCGACAACGGTGAACCAGAAGCTCAGGTTGTTCAGGAATGGGAACGCAACGTCACGTGCGCCGATCTGCAGCGGAACCACCAGGTTCATCAGACCGATAACGAACGGCATTGCCACGAAGAAGATCATGATCACGCCGTGAGCCGTGAAGATCTGGTCGTAATGGTGAGGTGGCAAGAAGCCCGCTTCACCTGCAGAAGCCAGCGCCTGCTGGCTACGCATCATGATGGCGTCGGCAAAGCCACGAATCAACATGACGATTGCGACGATGACATACATGATGCCAAGGCGTTTGTGGTCAACCGAAGTCAGCCACTCTTTCCACAGGTAGGTCCACTTACCGAAGTAAGTGATTAGGCCCAGTAAGGCCGCACCACCGATGATAATGGCAGCGATCGTAACCATGACAATGGGTTCATGGAACGGCACTGCATCCAGCGTCAATTTTCCGAACATCGTATTCTTCCTCGGCCCCTTAGTGAGCGGATTCCGCGTGGCTCATGTCCATGCCTTCCATGCCTTCGTGTGCGTTGTGCTCACCTTCGGGTTGGGTCATGTCCATGCTCTTACCGTGAGCCATAAATTTGTTAATAACGTCTTTAAACAAATCGGGTTTCACGTTGGAGAAGTATTCCACCTGGTTGTATTCGCTTGGCGCAGCCACTTTCTCGAACGCAGCCATGTCGCTCATGGTGTTCGGTGACTGTTTCGCTTTAGCAACCCATTGGTCGAATGCGGCGCGGTCCTGTGTAGCGATAGCCTTGAATTTCATACCGGAGAAGCCAGGTCCGCTATAGCTTGCGGAGATACCATCATAGGTACCGGCTTCATTGGCGATCAGATGCAGTCGAGTCTGCATACCGGCCATGGCATAAATCTGGCTACCCAGACGTGGGATGAAGAAGGAGTTCATCACGGAGTTGGAGGTCACTTTGAAGTAAACCGGAGTGTTCGCCGGGAAGGCGATTTCATTCACGGTAGCAATGCCCTGTTCCGGGTAGATGAAGAACCATTTCCAGTCCATGGAAACCACTTCGATGGTAATGGGCTTCTCGTCATGCGCCAGCGGCTTGCTTGGCTCAAGAGCGTGAGTGGTTTTCCAGGTCAACACCGCAAGGAAAATAATGATTAAGATAGGCACCGTCCAGACCACAGCTTCCACTTTATTGGAGTGTGACCAGTTCGGGCTATACTTCGCATCTTTATTGCTTGCACGGTACTTCCAGGCAAAACCTACAGCCATCAAGATTGCAGGAATAACGACGATCAACATCAGGCCAAATGCCGTCAGTATCAGTGAACGTTGCTCCAGTCCAATCTGTCCTTTGGGATCTAACAGCGCAGAATTACAGCCACTGAGTAATGCAGTGCCTGCAATTAATGACATCCATCCCAAACTTTTATTGTATTTCCTGAGTCTCATTTAACGACCTCAATTCCACGGGACCTGGTGGCGTTTAAAGTGTGTGGGCATTTTACGGGAAGGTTACATTACTGTAAACATCATTGGATCTGTGTTACCGGGTTCTGCCGCCCGTGTCACATATGTTGCAAGATGTGTCGCCACTACATTAAGAACCTGTTGCAACATCACGTTATAACGAAAGGAGACTTCAGGGAGGTGACAGGAGGGCAATTGGTATAACCAATGCGAAAATAAAACAATTGCTTAACAACTGATTATCAATAAAGAGACAAATTAAATACAAAATATAAATGTGTTCAGGCTGAATCGATCAAGGAAAATAAAACCTATAAAAGGCGTCAATAATTTCCAGATTCTATTGCGCACAAAACAACAAATATTAATTTTTTCAGTTGCTGTTTATTTAGTCGATATAATTACGCAGGGTGATTACAACGGCTAAATAAGAGCGGCAGTTTACACCAGTCGCGTTTTGCGCAGCGCCAGATAGTCGAGCAATCCGCCAAACACGATGCCGAAAATGGCGACAGATAACGCGATTTCCAGTAATCCTGCGAGGAAGGAGAAGTTAGTAAAGTCCAGCGCGTTCATCGACAGGAGCAGCAGCCAGACGGCGAGCAACGCACATCCTGTCATCAGGATCCATAATGCCAGACTGTAGGCTGAACGGAACTCTGTGCGCGGCAGGAAACTTTCGCTCTGTCGCGTGTACTCCAGCGTTTGCCGACACACCAACAGCAATAGCAGACCCGGAACGGCCGCCACAACCGAGAAAAGATAAAATGTCGACCAGCCGTGGGCTTCGACAAACCAGCCGGCAACCGGACCAACATAGACGCGCCCCACGGCAGAAAGTGCCGACAACAGGGCAAACTGGGTGGCGGAAAACGACTTATTACACAGCGTCATCAGCAGCGCGACAAACGCCGACGTGCCCATTCCCCCGCACAGGTTTTCGAAAAACACGGCGGCAGCCATGCTGAACATGTGTTTGTCCGTCACCGAAAGGAGCCAGTATCCGGTGTTAGAGACGCCCTGCAGGATGCCGAAAAGCAGCAACGCGCGAAACAGCGTCAAACGTTGCATCAATACCCCGCCGTACAGCGCGCCAATAATGGTGGCAATCAATCCCAGCGTTTTATTGACGACGCCGACTTCACCGGCGTCGAAGCCAACGCCACGAATCAAAAAGGTGGTGGTCAGGGTCATCGCGAAGGCATCACCCAGCTTATAAAGGATGATGAGCAGCAAAATCAGCCAGGCGTTGTTGCGACCAAAGAAATCGCGCAGCGGGGCGGCCACTGCCTGTTCCAGCGTTTTTGGCACTGGAATAGTGTCAGTCGGTTCGGGAGCGAGCAGCGTGGAAATAATGCAGGGGATCAGAAATGCCGCCATCAGCCAGTACATGCCCTGCCAGCCGAGCCAGCGGTCGGCCATCCACAGTGCCAGTCCGCCGGACACCAGCATCCCGAGACGGTAGCCGAGCACGCTGATTGCCGCACCGGTTCCGCGCTCTTCTGCGGTTAAGACGTCCGTTTTCCAGGCGTCAAACACGATGTCCTGCGAGGCCGAGCAAAAGGCAATCACTACCGCCAGCGCTGCCATCCAGCGTAACTGGGTTCCCGGTTCCAGAAAGCCCATTGCGGCGATGGAAATCAGTAAGAGACATTGTGTCGTCAGTAACCATCCGCGCCGACGGCCTAAAAAGGGCGGCGTGTAACGGTCCATGACCGGAGACCAGAGAAACTTAAAGACATAGGCCTGACCGACCAGCGAAAAGAAACCGATGGTTTTCAGGTCGATATTTTCGACGGTCATCCACGCCTGAAGCGTACCGGAGGTGAGTGCGAGCGGCAGACCGGAGGCAAAGCCTAGCATCAGCAAAATGGCTGATTTCGGTTGCTGAAAAATGCGTAAGTAATGATTGGACATGGGCATGAAAACTGACCCGGCGAGGTGCCGGGTCAGTAGACGGAATTAACGCGCGTTTTGCTTGATGAAATCGTGGACGCTGGTGTCCTGAGACATGTCAGCGATAGTGTCGGTCAGGACGCTGTTAACCGCGTTAGCGATATTCTTGTTGGTGGCCTGGAAAGCCCCTTCAACAGAGTAGCTGGCACGGTAGTTTTTGGTCATCTTGTTGCCATTCGCTGCGGTGGCGATGATAGCGATATCCGCTTTGGTCGCGATGTTGTAGCGAACGTTGCCCTGAGATACGTCGGCATACAGCTGGTTCACGATAATCTGCAGGTTGACCGCACCGTTCGGGCCTACCATATAACCGCGGGAGGTCATCTGTTTTTCCAGTACTTCTTGTAACAGGAAGCGCAGATCGCGAGAAGCGGTCAGCGTGACCAGTTGATTGTCGCGGGTCACTTTCGCCAGCGCCTGGTCCGGACGCTGATCGGCGCCGTTGATGCTGACGGTCACACCCATCAGACTGGGATCCTGCTGCGGAAGCGTGATTTTAGGCGAAACGTCAATCGTGGTTGGCGGTGTCGCACAGCCTGCCAGCATGAAAAGCGCGATTAACGGGAAGAGGATTTTTTTTAGCATGTTCGTGTTCTCAGTAACTCTGAATCATATGGATAGAGAATAATTTCCGCCATCATAACATCGCCAACGGCGAGGGGAAGTGGGTAACGTATGTAAATTCATCATGTTGTCCGAATAATGAGGTGACAGGGATTAAATTTGGGGTTTATGCCATCGACCAAAGGGTTGAATCAGTAAACTTCATCGCTTTGACAGCGAAAATCAGACGAAGGCTAAATTTTTGTTGTAATGGTGTAATGGAACCGGTAAAAGCGGCTAATATTTAAAGGGATGGGTGACATCTCAGCGCCGTTTGAGGAGATATATCATGATGATACGTGAGCAAATAGAAGAAAAATTAAGGGCAGCGTTCCAACCCGTGTTCCTCGAAGTCGTGGATGAAAGCTATCGTCACAATGTCCCGGCTGGTTCAGAAAGCCATTTTAAAGTCGTTCTGGTTAGCGATCGCTTTACCGGCGAGCGTTTTTTGAATCGTCATCGGATGATCTACGGTACGTTAACCGCAGAACTGTCCACAACGGTCCATGCGCTGGCGCTACATACCTATACCATTAAAGAATGGGAAGGATTGCAGGATACGATCTTTGCGTCGCCACCGTGTCGTGGAGCGGGAAGCATCGCTTAAAAACGCATTTGCAACCGCTGGCGTTTTTCCAGTATGTTGCTAAAGATTATGTGAAAACGGCCTGCGGGCCGTTTTGTTTTGTCTGAATTTTGCACTGGTCAGACCCTTTTCAGGGCAAAAATAGCCGGGAATTGTGAAAAATGCCGCAGCAACGCGCAATAACCGTTCTCGACTCATAAAAGTGATGCCGCTATAATGCCGCGTCTTATTTGAATGTCTTCGGGATGATTCTGACGACAGGGAATGTGATTGATTAAGAGAACATCCCGGTTCCGCGAAGCTAATAATCTGTGCTTGCGGAGTAGAGTTGACCGAGCACTGTGATTTTTTGAGGTAACAAGATGCAAGTTTCAGTTGAAACCACTCAAGGCCTTGGCCGCCGTGTAACGATTACTATCGCTGCTGACAGCATCGAGACCGCTGTTAAAAGCGAGCTGGTCAACGTAGCGAAGAAAGTACGTATTGACGGCTTCCGTAAAGGCAAAGTACCGATGAATGTTGTTGCTCAGCGTTATGGCGCGTCTGTTCGCCAGGACGTTCTGGGTGACCTGATGAGCCGCAACTTCGTTGATGCCATCATCAAAGAAAAAATCAATCCAGCGGGTGCACCGAACTACGTTCCGGGCGAATACAAACTGGGTGAAGACTTCACCTACGCGGTTGAATTCGAAGTCTATCCGGAAGTTGAACTGACCGGTCTGGACGCAATCGAAGTTGAAAAACCGGTTGTTGACGTTACCGACGCCGATGTTGACGTGATGCTGGACACTCTGCGTAAGCAGCAGGCGACCTGGAAAGATAAAGACGGCGCTGCGGATGCAGAAGACCGCGTCACCCTCGACTTTACTGGTTCTGTAGACGGCGAAGAGTTCGAAGGCGGTAAAGCGTCTGATTTCGTACTGGCAATGGGCCAGGGTCGTATGATCCCGGGCTTTGAAGACGGTATCAAAGGTCACAAAGCAGGCGAAGAGTTCACCATCGACGTGACCTTCCCGGAAGACTACCACGCTGAAAACCTGAAAGGTAAAGCGGCGAAATTTGCCATTAACCTGAAGAAAGTGGAAGAGCGTGAGCTGCCGGAACTGACTGAAGAATTCATCAAACGTTTCGGCGTTGAAGATGGTTCTGTTGCCGGTCTGCGTGCTGAAGTGCGTAAAAACATGGAACGCGAGCTGAAAGGCGCAGTGCGTAACCGTGTTAAAACTCAGGCCATCGACGGTCTGGTGAAAGCGAACGACATCGACGTTCCTGCTGCTCTGATCGACAGCGAAATCGACGTTCTGCGTCGTCAGGCTGCTCAGCGTTTCGGCGGTAACGAGAAACAAGCTCTGGAACTGCCGCGTGAACTGTTCGAAGAACAGGCTAAGCGTCGCGTAGTGGTTGGTTTGCTGCTGGGCGAAGTGATTCGTACCAATGAACTGAAAGCGGATGAAGATCGCGTGAAGGGCCTGATCGAAGAGATGGCTTCTGCTTACGAAGATCCGAAAGAAGTGATCGAGTTCTACAGCAAAAATAAAGAGCTGATGGACAACATGCGCAACGTCGCTCTGGAAGAACAGGCTGTTGAAGCGGTTCTGGCGAAAGCGAAAGTGACTGAAAAAGCCACGACCTTCAATGAGCTGATGAACCAGCAGGCGTAATTCCGCTTAATCGCGCGAAATTCGCACAAAGGCCCGTCACCGTCAGGTGGCGGGTCTTTTTTTTGTCACGACTTTTGCATGGAAGAGTGCGAAAAAGCGTTTTTCGGTGTTAGCGTTAAAGCAAAAGATTGTTATGCTTGAATTATGGCGATGCCGTACCCATAACAGAGGGACTAGCTGATAATCCGTCCATAAGGTTACAATCGGTACAGCAGGTTTTTTCATTTTTTATCCAGGAGACGGAAATGTCATACAGCGGCGAACGAGATAACTTTGCACCCCATATGGCGCTGGTGCCGATGGTCATTGAACAGACCTCACGTGGTGAGCGCTCTTTTGATATCTACTCTCGTCTACTTAAGGAACGTGTCATTTTTCTGACCGGCCAGGTCGAAGATCATATGGCTAACCTGATTGTGGCGCAGATGCTGTTCCTGGAAGCGGAAAACCCGGAAAAAGATATCTACCTGTACATTAACTCTCCGGGTGGCGTGATCACCGCAGGCATGTCGATTTATGACACCATGCAGTTTATTAAGCCAGACGTCAGCACCATCTGTATGGGCCAGGCGGCCTCGATGGGCGCGTTCTTGCTGACAGCCGGGGCGAAAGGTAAACGTTTCTGCCTGCCGAACTCCCGCGTTATGATTCACCAGCCGTTGGGTGGTTACCAGGGTCAGGCAACAGATATTGAAATTCACGCCCGTGAAATCCTGAAAGTAAAAGGGCGTATGAACGAACTTATGGCACACCATACGGGTCAATCTCTTGAGCAGATTGAACGTGATACTGAGCGCGATCGCTTCCTCTCTGCCGCTGAGGCAGTTGAGTATGGCTTAGTCGACTCGATTTTGACCCATCGTAATTGATGCCCGGGGCGCAACTCTGCCGCTATACTTACCAGGGGCGGCACAACGCGACAAAGCGAGTTGCGCCTGAGAATGGCATTTTGCGTCGTCGTGTGCGGCACAAAGAACAAAGAAGAGGTTTTGACTCATGACAGATAAACGCAAAGATGGCTCGGGCAAATTGTTGTACTGCTCTTTTTGCGGCAAAAGCCAGCATGAAGTGCGTAAGCTCATCGCCGGTCCATCCGTGTATATCTGCGATGAATGTGTCGATTTGTGTAACGACATCATTCGCGAAGAGATTAAGGAAGTTGCACCGCATCGTGAACGCAGTGCGCTGCCGACGCCACACGAAATTCGTAACCACCTTGACGATTACGTCATTGGTCAGGAACAGGCGAAGAAAGTGCTGGCGGTCGCGGTATACAACCACTACAAACGTCTGCGCAATGGCGACACCAGCAATGGCGTCGAATTGGGCAAAAGTAACATTCTGCTGATCGGCCCGACCGGTTCCGGTAAAACGCTGTTGGCGGAAACGCTGGCGCGTCTGCTGGACGTCCCGTTCACGATGGCGGATGCCACCACGCTGACCGAAGCGGGTTACGTGGGTGAAGACGTTGAGAACATTATTCAGAAACTGTTGCAGAAGTGCGACTACGATGTGCAGAAGGCACAGCGTGGTATCGTCTATATCGATGAAATTGATAAGATTTCCCGCAAGTCTGACAACCCGTCGATTACCCGTGACGTTTCCGGCGAAGGCGTACAGCAGGCGCTGCTGAAACTGATCGAAGGGACGGTTGCCGCCGTTCCGCCGCAGGGTGGACGTAAACATCCGCAACAGGAATTCTTGCAGGTAGATACCTCTAAGATCCTGTTTATCTGTGGCGGCGCATTTGCCGGTCTGGATAAAGTGATCGCCAACCGCGTTGAAACCGGCTCCGGCATTGGCTTTGGCGCGACGGTGAAAGCGAAATCCGACAAGGCCAGCGAAGGCGAACTGCTCTCGCAGGTAGAACCGGAAGATTTGATCAAGTTCGGTCTGATTCCTGAGTTCATCGGTCGTCTGCCGGTCGTGGCGACGCTGAGTGAACTGAGCGAAGAAGCGCTGATCCAGATCCTGAAAGAGCCGAAAAACGCCCTGACCAAGCAGTATCAGGCGTTGTTCAACCTCGAAGGCGTTGACCTGGAATTCCGCGACGAAGCGCTGGATGCGATTGCCCGCAAAGCGATGGCGCGTAAAACCGGTGCCCGTGGTCTGCGTTCCATCGTAGAAGCCGCGCTGTTGGATACCATGTACGATCTGCCTTCAATGGAAGACGTCGAAAAAGTGGTGATTGATGAGTCGGTGATCGGCGGTCAGAGCAAGCCATTACTGATTTACGGTAAGCCGGAAGCGCAGCAGGCATCTGGTGAATAATTAACCAATTCATACAATCAGTTAATCAGAAAGGGGGGATTTTATCTCCCCTTTTATTTTTCCGTAAACATGGCGTTGAATGTGTGGGAAACATCCCCATATACTGACATACATGTTAAAGGTGGCGTGAAGCACAGCTATGCCATCTGATTACCTGGCGGACACTAAACTAAGAGAGAGCTCTATGAATCCTGAGCGTTCTGAACGCATTGAAATCCCCGTATTGCCGTTGCGCGATGTGGTGGTTTATCCGCACATGGTCATACCCTTGTTTGTAGGGCGGGAAAAATCTATCCGTTGTCTGGAAGCGGCTATGGACCATGATAAAAAAATCATGCTGGTCGCCCAGAAAGAAGCATCAACGGATGAGCCGGGTGTAAACGATCTTTTCACCGTCGGGACCGTGGCCTCTATTTTGCAGATGCTGAAATTGCCTGACGGCACCGTCAAAGTGCTGGTCGAGGGGTTACAGCGTGCGCGTATTTCTGCGCTGTCTGATAACGGCGAGCACTTCTCTGCGAAAGCGGAATATCTTGATTCGCCTGCTATTGATGAGCGCGAACAGGAAGTGCTGGTACGGACGGCTATTAGTCAGTTCGAAGGCTATATCAAGCTGAACAAGAAAATCCCACCAGAAGTGCTGACGTCGCTCAATAGCATCGACGATCCGGCGCGCCTGGCGGACACCATCGCGGCCCATATGCCGTTGAAGTTAGCGGATAAACAGTCCGTGCTGGAAATGTCAGACGTGAACGAGCGTCTGGAGTATCTGATGGCGATGATGGAGTCCGAAATCGATCTGTTGCAGGTTGAGAAGCGTATTCGCAACCGCGTGAAAAAGCAGATGGAGAAATCTCAGCGTGAGTACTATCTGAATGAGCAGATGAAGGCGATTCAGAAAGAACTCGGTGAAATGGACGACGCGCCGGACGAAAACGAAGCGCTGAAGCGTAAGATCGACGCGGCGAAAATGCCGAAAGAGGCGAAAGAGAAAGCCGAAGCTGAACTACAGAAGCTGAAAATGATGTCTCCGATGTCGGCTGAAGCGACCGTCGTGCGTGGCTATATCGACTGGATGGTACAGGTGCCGTGGAATGCGCGTAGCAAGGTCAAAAAAGACCTGCGTCAGGCGCAGGAAATCCTCGATACCGACCATTACGGTCTGGAACGTGTGAAAGACCGCATCCTTGAGTATCTCGCGGTACAAAGCCGTGTAAACAAAATCAAGGGACCGATCCTGTGCCTGGTGGGACCGCCGGGGGTGGGTAAAACCTCTCTGGGTCAGTCCATCGCTAAAGCGACCGGGCGTAAATACATCCGTATGGCGCTGGGCGGCGTGCGTGATGAAGCGGAAATTCGTGGTCACCGTCGGACGTATATCGGTTCTATGCCGGGTAAACTGATCCAGAAAATGGCCAAAGTGGGCGTTAAAAACCCGCTGTTCCTGCTTGATGAGATCGACAAAATGTCTTCTGACATGCGTGGCGATCCGGCATCCGCACTGCTTGAGGTGCTGGATCCTGAGCAGAACGTGGCGTTCAGCGATCATTACCTGGAAGTGGACTACGATCTCAGCGACGTGATGTTTGTAGCGACCTCCAACTCCATGAACATTCCGGCACCGCTGCTGGATCGTATGGAAGTGATCCGTCTGTCCGGTTATACCGAAGACGAGAAGCTGAACATTGCCAAGCAGCATCTGCTGCCGAAACAGATCGAACGTAATGCGCTGAAGAAAGGTGAACTGACGGTCGACGACAGCGCCATTATCGGCATTATTCGTTACTACACCCGTGAAGCTGGCGTGCGTAGTCTGGAGCGTGAAATCTCCAAACTGTGCCGTAAAGCGGTTAAGCAGTTGCTGCTGGATAAGTCACTGAAACATATTGTGATCAATGGCGATAACCTGCACGACTACCTGGGCGTACAGCGCTTTGACTATGGTCGTGCGGATAATGAAAACCGTGTCGGCCAGGTGACCGGTCTGGCGTGGACGGAGGTGGGCGGCGACCTGTTGACCATCGAAACCGCCTGCGTACCGGGCAAAGGCAAGCTGACCTACACCGGTTCGCTGGGTGAAGTGATGCAGGAATCCATCCAGGCAGCGCTGACCGTAGTACGCGCGCGCGCGGAAAAACTGGGTATTAATCCGGACTTTTACGAAAAACGCGATATTCACGTTCACGTACCAGAAGGGGCGACGCCGAAAGACGGTCCGAGCGCTGGTATTGCGATGTGTACCGCGCTGGTTTCCTGTCTGACCGGCAACCCGGTGCGTGCTGATGTGGCGATGACCGGTGAGATCACCCTGCGTGGTCAGGTACTGCCGATCGGTGGGTTAAAAGAAAAACTTCTGGCTGCACACCGTGGTGGTATTAAAACGGTCTTAATTCCAGATGAAAACAAACGCGACCTGGAAGAGATTCCGGACAATGTTATTGCCGATTTGGACATCCATCCGGTGAAACGCATTGAAGAGGTTTTGACCCTCGCTTTGCAAAATGAACCCTCTGGAATGCAGGTTGTGACGGCAAAATAGTGACCTCGCGCAAAGAGCACTAATAAAAACAGGGCTGGCAGGCCATTTCGTACTTGCCAGCCTTTTTTTGTATAGCTAATTTAGATGACGGATTGGGCTTGCCATCATTATCGGGTGTTGTAAGGGCATGGCAGGCCTGATATAACTGCTGCGCGGTCGTACTTTGAAGGACTCAGGTGCGATATAAATTATAATGAGGAAGAGAAGAGTGAATAAATCTCAACTGATCGACAAAATTGCTGCAGGGGCTGATATCTCCAAAGCTGCGGCTGGGCGTGCGTTAGACGCAATTATTGCTTCTGTTACCGAATCTCTGAAAGAAGGGGATGACGTTGCGCTGGTAGGTTTTGGTACTTTTGCTGTTAAAGAGCGTGCTGCCCGTACTGGTCGCAACCCGCAAACAGGTAAAGAGATCGCCATTGCTGCCGCCAAAGTACCTGGTTTCCGTGCAGGTAAAGCACTGAAAGACGCAGTAAACTAAGCGTGATCCCCTTCCGGGGACAGGACTCAGTACAAGGGCGCATCAACTGATGTGCCTTTTTTATTTTTGCAGCGATTTTATACACGTTGTGGGCTGACAATTGCCCCCGTTTCTTGTCACAATAGACCTTTATGCGCAGTGTTCAGGAAACGCTATGCTGCGTAATGCGTATATACACAAAGATATTCACGTTGCATCGGGCCAGTTCATGACGAAGCAGCCTGAATGATGCAGTGTATAGTCACCTACAGCGGAGTGTGGTTACACCATGATGGACAGCTTACGCACGGCTGCAAACAGTCTCGTGCTCAAGATTATTTTCGGAATCATTATCGTGTCGTTCATTCTGACCGGCGTGAGTGGTTACCTGATTGGCGGAGGCAACAACTACGCCGCTAAAGTGAATGACCAGGAAATCAGCCGTGGGCAGTTTGAGAATGCGTTCAACAGCGAACGTAATCGCATGCAGCAGCAGTTGGGCGATCGGTATTCTGAGCTCGCGGCGAACGAAGGTTACATGAAAACGCTGCGCCAGCAGACGCTCAATCGTTTGATTGATGAAGCGCTGCTTGACCAGTATGCCCGCGAACTCAAACTGAGTATCAGCGACGAACAGGTGAAACAGGCCATTCTCTCCACGCCGGCATTCCAGGTGGACGGCAAGTTTGATAACAACCGCTACAACGCGATTGTGAATCAGATGGGGATGACCGCTGACCAGTATGCGCAGGCGCTACGTAATCAACTGACCACTCAACAACTCATCAGCGGCGTCGCAGGCACCGATTTCATGCTCAAAGGCGAGACCGATGAACTGGCGGCGCTGGTCTCTCAGCAGCGTATCGTCCGTGAAGCCACGATTGACGTTAACGCGCTTGCTGCAAAGCAGTCGGTGACGGACCAGGAAGTGGCCAGCTATTATGAGCAGAACAAAAATAGCTTCATGACCCCGGAACAGTTCCGCGTCAGCTACATCAAGCTGGATGCGGCGTCGATGCAAAAGCCGGTGAGTGATGAAGATATTCAGTCTTATTACGATCAGCACCAGGATCAGTTCACGCAGGCGCAGCGTAACCGTTACAGCATCATCCAGACCAAAACGGAAGATGAAGCGAAAGCGGTGCTGGACGCGCTGAACAAAGGCGGTGACTTTGCTGCTCTGGCGAAAGAAAAATCTGCCGATATCATCTCTGCCCGCAACGGCGGCGATATGGGCTGGCTGGAAGAAGCCACCACCCCGGATGAACTGAAAAATGCTGGACTGAAAGAGAAAGGTCAGCTTTCTGGCGTCATTAAATCCTCTGTTGGCTTCCTGGTCGTACGTCTGGACGACATTCAGCCGGCAATTGTGAAGCCGCTGAACGACGTTCGCGATGATATCGCCGCGAAAGTGAAACAGGAAAAAGCGCTGGATGCTTACTTTGCCTTACAGCAGAAAGTGAGCGACGCGGCGAACAATGACACGGAATCTCTGGCCGGTGCCGAACAGGCGGCTGGTGCGAAAGCGGTACAAACTGGCTGGTTCAGCCACGACAACCTGCCGGAAGAGCTGAATTTCAAACCGGTATCTGACGCCATTTTTGATGGTGCTCTGTTGGGGGAAAACGGCGCGCCGGGCAGAAACTCCGATATCATCACCGTGGATGGTGACCGCGCGTTTGTCCTGCGTATCAGTGAGCACAAGGCAGAAGCCGTGAAGCCGCTGTCTGAAGTGAAAGATCAGGTTACGGCGCTGGTTAAGCACAACAAAGCAGAGCAGCAGGCTAAACTGGATGCGGAAAAACTGTTGGTTGAGCTGAAGGCCGGTAAAGGCGCTGAAGCAATGAAAGCCGCAGGTCTGAGCTTTGGCGAGTCTAAAACGCTGAGTCGTACGGGTCAGGATCCGGTTAGCCAGGCGGCGTTTGGTCTGAGCCTGCCGGCGAAGGACAAGCCGAGTTATGGCGTTGCCAACGATATGCAGGGCAATGTGGTTCTGTTGGCGCTGGACGACGTGAAAGCGGGTTCGATGCCGGAAGAGCAGAAGAAAGCGATGGTTCAGGGGATCACCCAGAACAATGCGCAGATTGTCTTTGAAGCGCTGATGAGTAACCTGCGCAAAGCGGCGAAAATTAAAATCGGCGATGCAATGGATCAGCAGCCGTAATCGTCGAGGCTTCTCGCAAATCATTGCACTACCGTTGCAACTCCTGAAGGCCGCTTTCGCGGCCTTTTCCATTTCTGAAATTTGCCATTTGTTCGTTGGGTTTCGCCTCGCTATCGTGATTCCACTGTTAACAAACAAGGAGAAAACAGTATGAAACATGGAATCAAAGCGTTGCTTATCACTCTTTCATTTGCCTGCGCAGGTATGACGCAAAGCTCGCTGGCGGCGACATCGACAGCGGCTGCGAAAAGCGCGGTGGTGGAGACTAACGCGCAAGCACCGGCCGCAGGGCAAAACAAAGCCGCTGTTCCGGCGAAAGCCGGCGCCGAGGAGGGCACCAGGGTTAGTATTAATACCGCGTCGGCAGAGGAGCTGGCACGGGCGATGAATGGCGTTGGTCTGAAGAAAGCGCAGGCGATAGTCAGCTACCGTGAGGAATACGGCCCGTTTAAAACGGTGGAGGATCTCAAGCAGGTGCCGGGGATGGGAAATTCGCTGGTAGAACGTAATCTGTCAATTTTAACACTTTAATAACTTGCGCAGTGGCAAAAATTTGCCAGGATAAGAGAGGTCATACCAGTTATGGCCTCTCTACTCATGTCTTTCAAGCTACAGATGCGTTGGCTACGTTCGTTCGCGAGTCACTTACTTTAGTAAGCTCATCGGGACTCACTGACTTGCCGCCTTTTTGCAACTGGAAATCCATAGAGTACATTCTTATAAAAAACGTAAGGTTTCTGCGCTATGCAAACACAGATTAAAGTTCGTGGTTATCATCTTGATGTCTATCAGCACGTGAATAATGCCCGCTACCTTGAGTTCCTGGAGGAAGCGCGCTGGGATGGCCTGGAGAGCAGCGATAGCTTTCAATGGATGACTGCCCACAATATCGCCTTCGTGGTGGTCAATATTAATATCAACTATCGTCGCCCGGCGGTGCTGAGTGACCTGCTGACCGTCACCAGTCAGGTACAACAGCTAAACGGGAAAAGCGGTATTTTGAGTCAGGTGATTACGCTGGAGCCTGAAGGGCAGGTGGTGGCCGATGCGCTCATTACGTTCGTCTGTATCGATCTGAAATCGCAAAAAGCGCTGCCGCTGGAAGGGGAGTTACGCGAAAAACTGGAACAGATGGTGAAGTAACGTCTTATTGCCTGATGGCACTGCGCTTATCAGGCCGACATGTTCATCGCGTGTTGCGAGTAGGCCGGATAAGGTGCCAGCACCGCCATCCGGCGAAACCCACACCTACTTCAGCCCGGTTTTTTGCTTCATTGCGGCCATCACGGCCGGTTTATCCGCCAGATAATGATTCAGGCCATTTGCACGCAGATTACAGGCCGCACAGTGGCCGCAACCGTCACCCTTAATGCCGTTGTAGCAGGTCAGCGTTTGTTCACGCACCAGATCCAGCTTGCCCCAATAGTCTGCCAGCGCCCAGGTTTCAGCTTTATCAAGCCACATCAGCGGCGTTTCAAAGCGGATATCCTTCGCCATCCCTAGTTTGATCGCATGATTCAGCGCTTCGACAAAATCATTACGGCAGTCAGGGTAACCAGAAAAGTCGGTCTCACAGACGCCGGTAATCACCGCTTCCGCTTTCACCTGATAAGCATAAATCGCCGCCAGAGTCAGAAACAGAATATTGCGTCCAGGGACAAAGGTGTTAGGGATCCCATCGGCATCCGGTTCGTAATCCGGAACCGGGATGTTGTCACGGGTCAGACTGCTGACGGCCAGTTCACTCAGCAGCGTCACATCCAGTACTTTGCGCGCGCGCGCGCCCAGATTCAGAGCCAGATCACGTGCAACATCAATCTCTGCGCGATGGCGTTGACCATAATCAAAGGTCACGCAATGCACTTCATCATACTGATGCAGCGCCTGCACCAGACAGGTGGTGGAGTCCTGACCTCCACTAAATACTACGACGGCACGTTTCATGGTTTGTCCTGATCATTCACAAAAACGTTATGGTAGCGCCAGAGTTGCGCCTCGACCAGCTTCTTCACGATGCCGGTGGCGGCAGCCAGGCTTCAGTGAACTCAAACCAGCCACGCGGGTTCAGGCGCACTCCGTTCACGCCCGGCGGCGCGCTGATGCGATAGTGATAGTTAAACAGCGGCGTCAGCGTGGCGTCATTCATCAGGCTGGCGAAAACTTGTTGTAGTGCGGCAAAACGATGTTCCTCTTCTGGTCTGTTTTGCAACGCATCCAGCGTGGCCTGAAGATGCGAGAACGTCGGTGCATCAAGCACGTGCGGCCAGAGCGAATCGCAACGCAACCACTGTTCGAGAGTATATTCGGGCGCTTCGCCAATCAGTCGGTCTCCCATCATCAGATCCGCTTCGGCAAGCTGTTGACAGCCATCCCAGGTTTTCGCGTTATGAAAAACCAGCGTCAGTTCGCAACCGAGGGTTGCCAGCGTATGGCGCAGACGTTCTGCCATGGTATGCAGTTCCACCGGCAGGTGATAAACCAGCGTCATTTTTTTCGGCAGCTCAACCTCTTCCAGCCCCTCCCACTGCGGGATGGCCCAACCAGGCAACAGTTCATTACAGGGCGTAATCAGGTTTTCCCTCACATCCAGCGTTTGCAGCAGCGAAGAACGATGGATGAGGCTTACCAGCCGACGAGCCTGTAGTGGCGTCAGACGAGGGCTCTTTTTCAGCGTGAGATAGCAAAAACCGAGGCTGATGCCGGTGCTCACCGGGCTTACCGTCGCGAGCTCTTCGGGTTTGCCAATGGTTATCTGCACCGGATGGCGACAGCTGGTACCCAGATCCTGCGCAAAAAGCTGGGGGGTTATCCAGTACTCAATGGCTTTCAACAACGGATGTGCGAGATGGTAATGGTCGTGGCTTTCCAGACGTACCAGCTCAGGCGTGAATAGAGTCAGGCGAAAAGGACCTGTTCCTATGATGGGGTGCTCTGGATGCGCCAGCAGGCTGCCGTAGCTTGCCAGCCGATGCGCCAGCCAGAAATCCGGGCGGTGCAGGATAAACGTCAGACACTGAGGATGCGTCACCTCAATATGCTTTACGCTGATAAACAGCCGGTTCAACGCCGGGAGTTCGCGCAACATCAGCAGCCGCTGATGCAATTGTGCGGTCTCTACCGCGTCGCCATTGTGCCAGAACAGCGTCGAGCGAATATAGAAGTCCCAGCGCAAGCCGTCGGCGGAGATGTCCCAATGGTGGGCTAAATCCCCGCAGGGAAGCTGCGTCTGGCTGTCAAAGCGCGTCAGACCGGAGAAAATCTGCCCCGCCAAATGCTGCTCGGCACGCCCTGGAAGAAAACCGGGATGTAGCGGATCAAGCTGGCGGTAATAGGGAATACGCAGCGTTGGCGTATCGTTTTGCCATTGACCGCCCATAAAGGGCTGCAGCATCGCCCGCAGTTCACCGGGCGCCAGTTGCGCCAGTTCCAGTACGCTAAGCTGTTGACCCTTTTCCAGCGCCTGTTCCATCATCGCGGTGCGCAATGATTCCGGGGTCACCAGAAATCGCAGGTGTCCGCGCTTTCCGCGTCCGGACTGCGCTTCCCAGATCAGCCAGCCAGACTCCTGCGCCTGGCGTAACAACGTGCGGACGTGCCGCTCGCTACAGAAGCAGCGTTCAGCCAGTTCTCCGACGGTCACGTTCTGCGGTTCGCCGTTAGACGGCTGCCAGAGTCGCTGGTATTGATTAAGCCGATTGAGAAGTCGCATATAAACCCGGAACAATTCCTTTTATCTATTCACTATTACTTCCGTATATATCAGGTGATACTCAATCACAAGTTAATCCGTCACAGAGTGGAGAAAGAGATGGCACGCCTGGCTGCATTTGATATGGATGGCACCCTGCTGATGCCGAATCACCTTTTGGGTGATGAAACGCTTTCGACTCTGGCGCGTTTACGCGAACGCGATATTACCCTGACGTTTGCCACCGGGCGTCATGTGCTGGAAATGCGCCATATTCTCGGCACCTTTTCACTCGATGCTTTTCTGATTACCGGTAACGGGACGCGCATCCACTCGCTGGAAGGCGAGGTACTGCATCGTCAGGATCTGGATCCAGCGGTTGCGGAGATAGTCTTGCATCAGCGCTGGGACACGCGGGCGAGCATGCATGTCTTTAACGATAATGGCTGGTTTACCGGGCAAGAGATCCCCGAGATGCTACATGCTCACGTTTACAGCGGATTTCGCTATCAGATCGTGGATGTCGCGCGCATCCCGGCTGATCGGGTGACCAAAGTCTGCTTCTGTGGCGATCACGACGATCTGACGCGGTTGAAAATTCAGCTTGAAGAGGTGTTAGGCGCGCGAGCCCATCTTTGCTTCTCGGCGGTCGATTGCCTGGAAGTGCTGCCGGTAGGCTGTAACAAAGGTTCTGCGCTGGAGGTACTGAGCGGACATCTGGGCCTGTCGCTGGCCGAATGTATGGCGTTTGGCGACGCCATGAACGATCGCGAAATGCTCGGTAGCGTCGGCCGTGGCCTGATCATGGGCAATGCCATGCCGCAACTTATTGCTGAACTTCCCCATTTACCGGTGATTGGTCATTGTCGCAATCAGGCGGTATCACACTTTTTGACACATTGGCTGGACTATCCAAATCTACCTTATTCCCCCGAATGAGAGACCCTACCAGCACCGGGCGTATGCCCGGTTTTTTTTATTTGATTTAATTCACATTCAACAACCGGGCCAGCTCCGCTTTCCACGCTGTGAGATCGCCAATATGGGCGCTCACCCATTCGGCATGGTAGTAGGTGTCCAGATAGCGCTCGCCGCTGTCGCACAGCAGCGTCACCAGCGAACCGGTTTGCCCGGCTTCACGCATACGGGCGGCGAGTTGCAGCATGCCCCACATGTTGGTGCCCGTTGAGGCCCCCACTTTGCGGCCCAGTTGCGTTTCCAGCCAGTGCGCGGTCGCCACGCTGGCGGCATCAGGTACGCGCAGCATCTCATCGACCACGTCGGCAATAAATGACGGTTCAACACGCGGACGCCCAATCCCCTCAATTTTACTGCCGACAGGGCTACGCAGCGTGGCGTCACGCGACTGCCAGAAAGACAGGAAAACCGAGTTTTCCGGGTCCACCACCATCAGTTGCGTATCGTAACCCTGGCAGCGAATGTAGCGACCAATGGTCGCAGAGGTCCCGCCGGTTCCGGCGCTCATGACAATGTGTTTCGGGACGGGATGCGGCTCGCACTGCATCTGGCGGAAGATGCTGTCGGCGATATTGTTATTACCCCGCCAGTCGGTGGCGCGTTCGGCATAGGTGAACTGATCCATATAATGACCATTCAACTCGCGCGCCAGCTGTTCTGAGGCGGCATAAATCTCGCAGGCGCTGTCCACGAAATGGCAACGACCGCCGTAAAATTCAATCTGTTCGATTTTCCGTTTTGCCGTGCAGGCGGGCATGACGGCAATAAACGGCAGTCCCAGCAGGCGGGCAAAATAGGCTTCGGACACGGCCGTTGACCCGGAAGAGGATTCGATAATGGTTGTTCCTTCTTTAATCCAGCCGTTGCACAGCCCATAGAGGAACAGCGAACGCGCCAGCCGGTGCTTCAGGCTACCGGTCGGGTGGGTGCTTTCATCTTTCAGATAGAGTTGGATACCCGGAAATGCGGGTAACGGCAGGCGGATGAGATGTGTGTCAGCCGAGCGCTGATAATCCGCGTTAATCTCATTGATGGCATTTTTTACCCAGGTGCTGTTCATCATTAATATCCATTTGTCATTTTGTGCCAAGAGTAACGAAAAGCACGGAAAAAATTGTTGCCATTTAGCCTTTAAAATAGAATAGAAGGAGAAAATTCTTCTCTGAGGTGCCGGTATGCTAGATAAAATTGACCGTAAGCTGCTCTCCTTGTTGCAGCAGGACTGCACCCTCTCTTTGCAGGCGCTGGCGGATGCCGTTAATCTGACCACCACCCCCTGCTGGAAGCGCCTCAAACGGCTGGAGGATGATGGCATTCTGGTTGGCAAAGTCGCGCTGCTGGACCCGGAAAAACTGGGCCTGGGGTTAACGGCCTTTGTGCTCATCAAAACCCAGCATCATAGCAGTGACTGGTATTGCCGCTTCGTGACGGTGGTCAGTGAGATGCCGGAGGTGCTGGGCTTCTGGCGTATGGCTGGGGAGTACGACTACCTGATGCGGGTTCAGGTTGCCGACATGAAGCGCTATGACGACTTCTACAAACGTCTGGTAAACAGCGTTCCCGGTCTGTCGGACGTCACATCGAGCTTTGCCATGGAACAGATTAAATACACAACTGCACTGCCAATCGAATAACTCTCCCGGCACGATTTGCCGGAAAATCAGGTCAGGACATATTACGTGCGATTATTTGCTCAATTAAGCTGGTATTTTCGCCGGGAGTGGCGTCGCTACCTCGGGGCGGTTGCCTTGCTTATCATCATCGCTATTTTGCAACTCATTCCGCCAAAAGTCGTCGGTATTGTGGTGGATGGCGTGTCCACGCAACACTTTACGCCGCAACAGATAATGATGTGGATTGGCACCATCGCTCTGATTGCCGTCGTGGTCTATCTGCTGCGCTACGTCTGGCGCGTGCTGCTGTTTGGCGCCTCTTACCAACTGGCGGTAGAGTTGCGCGAAGATTACTACCGCCAGCTCAGTCGTCAGCATCCTGAATTTTATCTGCGCCACCGCACCGGTGATTTAATGGCCCGCGCCACCAATGACGTCGACCGCGTGGTCTTTGCCGCAGGGGAAGGGGTTTTAACGCTGGTGGATTCGCTGGTGATGGGCTGCGCGGTGCTGATCGTGATGTCCACGCAGATCAGCTGGCAGCTCACGCTGTTTGCACTGCTGCCGATGCCGGTGATGGCGCTGATGATCAAGCGCTACGGCGATCGTCTGCATGACCGTTTCAGATTAGCGCAGGCGGCATTCTCCAGTCTCAACGATCGTACTCAGGAGAGCCTGACCAGCATTCGCATGATCAAAGCGTTTGGTCTGGAGGATCGGCAGTCCGCGCTGTTTGCCGCTGACGCGGAAGATACGGGGAAGAAAAACATGCGCGTGGCGCGCATCGATGCCCGCTTTGATCCGACGATTTATATCGCCATCGGGACGGCGAACCTGCTGGCTATCGGCGGCGGCAGCTGGATGGTGGTGCAAGGTTCGCTGACGCTGGGACAGTTGACCAGTTTTATGATGTACCTCGGGTTGATGATTTGGCCGATGCTGGCGCTGGCGTGGATGTTTAACATCGTGGAGCGCGGCAGTGCGGCTTACGGTCGTATTCGCGCGATGCTGGCCGAAGCGCCGGTGGTGGACGATGGTAGCGAACCGGTGCCGGAAGGGCGGGGGGAACTGGCGGTGGCGATCCGTGAGTTTAGCTACCCGCAAACCACACATCCGACGCTGGAAAACGTCAACTTTCGACTTGAAGCCGGACAGATGCTGGGTATCTGCGGGCCAACCGGCGCGGGTAAAAGTACCGTGTTGTCGTTGATTCAGCGCCATTTCGATATCACCCAGGGGGAGATCCGCTTTCATGATATCCCCCTGTCACGCCTGCAACTGGACAGCTGGCGCAGCCGGCTGGCGGTAGTTAGTCAAACGCCATTTCTGTTTTCGGATACCGTGGCCAACAACATTGCGCTGGGCTGCCCCAGCGCCACACAGCAGGATATTGAACACGTGGCGCGCTTAGCCAGCGTGCATGAGGATATTCTCCGCCTGCCGCAGGGATACGACACCGAAGTTGGCGAGCGCGGCGTGATGCTCTCCGGCGGTCAGAAACAGCGTATCTCGATTGCGCGGGCGCTACTGTTGAATGCCGAAATCCTGATCCTGGATGACGCACTGTCGGCGGTGGACGGGCGAACGGAGCACCAGATCCTGCACAATCTGCGCCAGTGGGGAGAAGGGCGAACGGTGATCATCAGCGCGCATCGCCTTTCGGCGCTGACCGAAGCGAGCGAAATTATCGTGATGCAGCATGGGCATATCGCTCAGCGCGGCGATCACGAAGCGCTGGTGCAGCAGACGGGCTGGTATCGCGATATGTACCGCTATCAGCAACTGGAAGCGGCGCTCGATGATGTGCCGGAAAAAGACGAGGAGGCGGCAAATGCGTAGTTTTGGGCAGTTATGGCCGACCCTCAAACGCCTGCTGGCCTATGGTTCTGTGTGGCGAAAACCGTTAGGCATTGCGGTGATTATGCTGTGGGTCGCGGCGGCTGCGGAAGTCAGTGGTCCGCTGCTGATCAGCTACTTTATCGACAATATGGTGGCAAAAAATAACCTGCCGCTGGGGATGGTGGTCGGGCTGATTGCCGCCTATCTTGGGCTGCAGGTTCTCGCTGCCAGTCTGCACTATGCTCAGTCGCTGCTGTTTAACCGCGCGGCGGTCGGTGTGGTGCAGCAATTGCGTACCGACGTGATGGATGCCGCGCTGCGCCAGCCGTTGAGTGAATTTGACATTCAGCCCGTCGGGCAGCTTATTTCGCGCGTGACGAACGATACCGAAGTGATCCGCGATTTGTATGTCACGGTGGTGGCGACGGTTCTGCGCAGCGCAGCGCTGATTGGCGCGATGCTGGTGGCGATGTTCAGTCTCGACTGGCGCATGGCGCTGGTGGCAATTCTTATCTTCCCGGCGGTGCTGGTGGTGATGATTATCTATCAGCGTTACAGCACGCCGATTGTCCGCCGCGTGCGGGCTTATCTCGCCGATATTAACGACGGCTTCAACGAAGTCATCAACGGTATGAGCGTGATCCAGCAGTTTCGCCAGCAGGCGCGATTTGGTGAACGTATGGGAGAAGCCAGCCGCTCACATTATCTGGCGCGCATGCAGACGCTGCGTTTAGACGGTTTTTTATTGCGGCCTCTGCTGAGCCTGTTTTCCGCGCTCATTCTCTGTGGCCTGTTGATGCTGTTCAGTTTTACGTCGGCAGGGACAATTGAAGTCGGGGTGCTCTACGCCTTTATCAGTTACCTGGGACGCCTGAATGAACCGCTGATCGAACTGACCACTCAACAGTCGATGCTGCAACAGGCGGTGGTAGCAGGGGAGCGCGTGTTTGAACTGATGGACGGGCCGCGCCAGCGTTATGGGCAGGACTCGCGTCCGCTGGCGTCCGGGCAGATTGACGTCGAGGATGTGTCGTTTGCCTATCGCGACGATAATCTGGTGCTGCAAAATGTCAGCCTTTCCGTGCCGTCCCGCAGTTTTGTCGCGCTGGTGGGGCATACCGGCAGCGGTAAAAGTACTCTCGCCAGCCTGTTGATGGGCTATTACCCGCTGAGTCAGGGGGAAATTCGCCTTGATGGGCGTCCATTACGTTCGCTGAGCCACAGCGCACTGCGTCAGAGTGTAGCAATGGTGCAGCAGGATCCGGTGGTAATGGCGGATTCCTTCCTGGCGAACGTGACGCTGGGGCGAGATATCTCCGAAGAGCAGGTGTGGCAGGCGCTGGAGACGGTGCAACTGGCGGAACTGGCGCGCGGGATGAGTGAAGGTATTCATACGCAACTTGGTGAGCAGGGGAATAATCTCTCTGTCGGGCAGAAACAGCTGCTGGCGCTGGCGCGAGTGCTGGTGGCAACGCCGCAGATCCTGATCCTCGACGAAGCGACCGCCAGCATCGATTCGGGCACCGAGCAGGCCATTCAGCACGCGCTGGCGGCCGTGCGTGAACACACCACGCTGGTGGTGATTGCGCACCGGCTGTCGACCATTGTGGAGGCAGACACCATTCTGGTGCTTCATCGTGGACAGGCCGTAGAACGCGGTACCCATCAACAGCTGCTTGCGGCGCAGGGGCGCTACTGGCAGATGTATCAGCTCCAGCTTGCCGGCGAAGAGCTGGCGGCAAGCGTGCGTGAGGAATCGCTTCCCGCCTGATGCACCGGCGTTGCCGGGCCGCTTCGGCGGTGGTGCAAAAATGTAACGCATCATGCACTGTCATGGTGCGTTTTTCTTTTCCCGCTCCATTTCCCTTTCTGAATCGCCCGCCAGACGGCCTGTAGAACAGACACTGACTCCGCTTTTTCAATTCTGGCATACCCCTTGCAATACCTCTGTCGTGTAGTCGCACCACATGCCGAATTCTGACTGGAGGGGATCTATGAAGCTGGTTACCGTGGTAATCAAACCGTTCAAACTGGAAGACGTTCGCGAAGCGCTCTCTTCTATTGGTATTCAAGGGCTGACCGTCACCGAAGTAAAAGGGTTCGGACGTCAGAAGGGTCATGCCGAGTTATATCGGGGTGCAGAGTACAGCGTCAACTTCCTGCCTAAAGTGAAGATTGATGTGGCCATTGCCGACGACCAACTGGATGAAGTGATCGATGTCATCAGCAAGGCGGCCTATACCGGAAAAATTGGCGACGGCAAAATTTTCGTCGCGGAGCTGCAACGCGTCATTCGTATTCGCACCGGCGAAGCCGACGAAGCGGCGCTGTAAAGCCTGGCACACAGTAACGGGAAACGACAAAATGAAGATAGCAACGATGAAAACGGGCCTTGCTTCGCTGGCGCTGCTGCCAGGTCTCGCGATGGCTGCTCCGGCAGTGGCAGATAAAGCCGATAACGCCTTTATGATGATTTGTACCGCGCTGGTGCTGTTTATGACCATACCGGGTATCGCCCTGTTCTACGGCGGTTTGATCCGCGGGAAGAACGTCCTGTCGATGCTGACGCAGGTTACCGTCACCTTTGCGCTGGTGTGCATCATGTGGGTGGTGTTCGGCTATTCACTAGCGTTCGGCGAAGGGAACAGCTTCTTCGGTAACTTCAACTGGGTGATGCTGAAAAACATTGAGCTGACCGCCGTGATGGGCAGCATTTACCAGTATATTCATGTTGCTTTCCAGGGATCGTTTGCCTGCATTACCGTCGGCCTGATTGTCGGTTCGTTGGCTGAACGTATCCGTTTCTCCGCGGTTCTTATCTTCGTGGTGGTCTGGTTGACGCTTTCCTACATTCCGATTGCCCATATGGTATGGGGCGGCGGCCTGCTGGGATCGCACGGTGCGCTGGACTTTGCGGGCGGTACGGTGGTGCATATCAACGCCGCGATTGCCGGCCTGGTCGGCGCCTACCTTATTGGCAAACGTGTAGGCTTTGGCAAAGAGGCGTTCAAACCGCATAACCTGCCGATGGTCTTTACCGGT
Source organism: Citrobacter telavivensis (assembly GCA_009363175.1). Taxonomy (NCBI): domain Bacteria; kingdom Pseudomonadati; phylum Pseudomonadota; class Gammaproteobacteria; order Enterobacterales; family Enterobacteriaceae; genus Citrobacter; species Citrobacter telavivensis. Next base: position 4,429,636 of record CP045205.1, on the reverse strand, counting down.
ACGGCGATCCTCTATATTGGCTGGTTTGGCTTTAATGCCGGTTCGGCGGGGACGGCGAACGAGATTGCCGCGCTGGCCTTTGTGAACACCGTTGTGGCGACGGCCGCCGCGATTCTCGGCTGGATCTTCGGCGAGTGGGCGCTGCGCGGTAAACCGTCTTTGTTGGGCGCGTGCTCAGGGGCGATTGCTGGTCTGGTTGGCGTCACGCCTGCCTGTGGTTACATTGGCGTCGGCGGTGCGTTAATCATCGGCGTGGTGGCAGGAGTGGCCGGACTGTGGGGCGTGACCATGCTCAAACGTCTGCTGCGTGTTGATGACCCGTGCGATGTGTTTGGTGTCCACGGCGTCTGCGGGATTGTCGGCTGTATTCTGACCGGGGTCTTTGCCTCAAGCGCGCTGGGCGGCGTGGGCTTCGCTGAAGGGGTAACGATGGGACATCAGTTGCTGGTGCAGCTTGAGAGCATCGCCATCACCATCGTCTGGTCTGGCGTTGTGGCCTTCATCGGTTACAAGCTGGCGGATTTGACGGTAGGTCTGCGCGTACCGGAAGAACAAGAGCGCGAAGGGCTGGATGTGAACAGCCACGGCGAGAATGCCTACAACGCATAACAGAAAAATGCCCGGTGAGGTTAACCGGGCAACCATCGGATACCGCCGGATGCGAAGCCCACGCCATCCGGCTTTTTCTTAGTTGCGATTGCGCATCACCCCTTCCTGAACGGTCGACGCCACCAGTTTACCGTCCTGCGTGTAGAACTCGCCGCGAACAAATCCACGCGCGCTGGAGGCCGACGTGCTTTCCACGCTGTAAAGCAGCCATTCGTTCAAATCAAACGGGCGGTGGAACCACATGGAATGGTCGATCGTGGCAATCTGAATCCCTTTTTCCAGGAAACCAATACCGTGAGGTTGCAGGGCCACGGGCAGGAAATTGAGATCGGAGGCGTAGCCTAACAGATACTGATGGACGCGGATGTCGTTGGGTAACGCACCGTTCGCGCGGATCCATACCTGGCGCGTAGGTTCTGCCACATGGCCTTTTAGCGGGTTATGAAATTCAACGGGGCGCACTTCCAGCGGGCGATCGCAGAGAAATTTATCCTTTAAAATCGGCGGCAGGAGGTGTGCTACCGTCCGGGCAATGTCGGTTTCTGATGTTAACCCCTCCGGCGCGGGAGCGTGCGGCATGGTTTTCTGATGTTCGAAACCGGCTTCTGGCGCCTGGAACGAGGCGGTCATATAAAAGATGGGTTTTCCGTTCTGGATGGCGGCAACGCGGCGGGCGCTGAAGCTGTTACCGTCGCGCAGAACTTCCACATCGTAAATAATGGGTTGCTGGCTGTCGCCGGGGCGTAAAAAATAACTGTGAAACGAGTGGACCTGGCGTTCTTCTGGTACCGTTTCTTTCGCCGCATACAGCGCCTGACCAACGACCTGTCCACCAAATACCTGACGCAACCCTAAGTCTTCACTTTGGCCCCGAAAGAGTCCTTCCTCAATTTTTTCCAGATTCAACAATGTCAGCAAATTATTCAGTGCCTGACTCATACATGCTCTCCAGGTAACAACGACGCCGAAGCGAGATAGGCAGAGTATAACGCAATTTTAGAAGTGGTCCGATGGGTGCAATAGTCTGAAAAACAGACCAATTCCAGGCAAAAATAAGTGATGTGTGCCACACTTAGCTACGTTACGTTTTTGTTAACCACTCTTCCGGCGGGAGGAAAACCCGCTGGTGCAGAGATGATAAGGAGAATTTAATGAAGCTCATGCACATGGTAAGTGGTTTAGCGGTAGCAGTTGCTCTGGCCGCCTGCGCGGATAAAAGCGCTGATATCCAGACGCCAGCGCCGAACCCAAACACTTCAGCAACGGCCGCGCAGCCTGCGATTGCGCAACCTAATGTCTCGGGTACCGTATGGATCCGTCAGAAAGTGGCCTTGCCACCAGACGCCGTACTGACCGTGACTCTGTCGGATGCGTCGCTGGCCGATGCACCGTCGAAAGTGCTGTCCCAGAAAGCGGTTCGTACCGAAGGGAAACAGGCGCCATTCAGCTTCGTCTTGCCGTTTAATCCGGCTGACGTGCAGCCGAACGCTCGTATTCTGCTGAGTGCGGCGATTACGGTGAATGACAAACTGGTGTTTATTACCGATACCGTTCAGCCGGTCATCAACCAGGGCGGCACGAAAGCCGATCTGACCCTGGTGCCGGTCCAGCAGACGGCAGTGCCTGTTCAGGCAAGCGATGGGGCAGCGACCACTGTGCCTTCAACCTCGCCGACGCAGGTGAACCCGTCTTCCGCAGTGCCTGCCCCGACGCAGTACTAAGGCCTGTCTGACCCTCTCCATCTGGAGAGGGTCAATAATTCCAGCGATACCGCTGCAAATCGATCTGCCCGCTCCCGGACACTATAATACCTTCCGCCAGTAATGCCTGCCGTTGCCGCTGTAGATCGGGACCGGTCAGCGAAATTGCGCCGTGCCGATTCACCACCCGATGCCAGGGCAGAGTGCTGCCTTCGGGTAAACGTTTGAGCACGCCGCCAACCTGCCTGGCCGCGCGCGGAGAGCCCGCGAGCATCGCGACGTCGCCATAAGTGGTGACGCTGCCTTCGGGAATGGAGGCAACAATTTGCCAGACGCGTTGAGGGAAAGTGTCTTGTCTATCCATGGTTTCTTCCTGCGGTAATCCTTCAGCATAATCTGGAATGGCGGGCGCGGGAAGTTCCATTGCGCAAGAAACCAGCATCTGACTGCCGATGGCTTGCAATTACAGGGGGCAGCAGTGATAATGCGCCTGCGCGTTGGTTAACAACGCTCTCAATGGGGGCTCTGTTGGTTCTCCCGCAACGCTACTCTGTTTACCAGGTCAGGTCCGGAAGGAAGCAGCCAAGGCAGATGACGCGTGTGCCGGGATGTAGCTGGCAGGGCCCCCACCCATTTCTGCCGTCCGGCATCACATCTTCGTTTCTCTTCTTGTTGTTGTCATGGTTTTGTCATTTTTTTGTCATCAAATGCTGGCAGAGTGTCTTTGGGATGTTAAATCCTGGCGCTCCATTCTCTTATCACGCCGTGGCGATCCTGTCGTCGCCGGAGCCGTGTTTTGCCTGTCCACAAGGATTTTTACGATGGCTACTGCAGTACTGAATGTCAAAATTGATGAAACGTTAAAAGAAAAACTTCGTCATTACGCTGAAGTGAATAATGAGAATTTAAGCATCACGACAGAAAAACTGCTGCTGATAGCCTTCGACGCGGCGGCAGAGGCGGGGGTCTCGGCTGGCGATATCGATAGCCAACATACGGAAGAGTCTTTTGTTGAGCCACTGACTCCTAAAGAAATCAAAGCATTGCGCAGACTACTGAAGAAGAAAAAATGAAACAGCAAACGCTCTCCATCGCCAGTAACTATGGCGAAGCCTGTGAATTGCTCCGCTCGGGTTATGTTAAGCATGTTTGCCTGAGCTGGAACGTCGGCAGCGATGAATTTTTCCGCATTGCCTCAGACTGGTGCGATGCTGGCGCCAAAATAAAGAAAGAGGGTGATAACTTTATTATTTCCCTTAAAGGTTTCCCGGTTCCCCGCCAGCATTAAATAATCTTACGCACCTTACCGCTACTGGACTGTAGACGCAGTGTTTTCCAGAGCGGTTCCAGGGTGTTAAAGGCCTCGCGCAGGGTGGCTTCCGGCAAGGCAAACGGCATGCGTAAGAAACGATCAAACGCCCCCGCGAGCCCAAAGCGAGTGCCCGTACCCAGTTGAATCCCGACGCTTTCCGCCCGTGTGGCGAAGAGCGTCGCCAGCGTATCCGGTAATTCCACCCAAAAAGATAATCCGCCCTGCGGTTGCTGATAGCGCCACTCGGGAAAGTGCCTGTGCATCAGCGTATCGCAGAGCGCGCGCCGTGCGGCTAACTGTTGTCTGCGCTGCGGCAAAAATGAATCGGCATTATCCAGCAACCACGTAGTGGCAAGCTGTTCGATGACCGGCGAGCCCAGATCAACCGTATCCCGCGTTTGCACCAGCGCGGCGATGGTCCGTGATGGCGCGCGAACCCAGCCCAGACGCAGTCCGCCCCAGAAACTTTTGCCCGCCGAACCCAGCATGATCACCGGGGCATCGCGATGATACGCCGCCAAAGGCGGAGGCGGCGGGGCGTCGTACCAAAGATTCACCATCGTTTCGTCGATCACCAGCGTCGTACGCGTACGGGCAGCGATATCTGCGATGACTTGTCGCGTCTCATCATTCATACACCGCCCGGTGGGATTGTGAAAATCCGGCATCAGATAGGCCATTCTCGGTGACGTTTGGGCGATCGTTGCGGCCAGTCCATCCGTATCCCAACCCTCTGCGGGTAAGGAAACGCCTACCGGTCGACAGGAGGCTCCCTGAATGGCGGCAATGGCCAATGGGTACGTCGGGTGATCGACCACCACACGATCGCCGGGACCGGTCAGTAAGCGCAGAATCAGTGCCAGACCGCTGACCGCGCCGTTAACCACCATGATTTCATCCGCCGTTGTCGGAAGACCTCGCGCACAGTAATGACGGGCGAGCGATTCACGTAAGCAGGGCAATCCCTGCGGCTGATATCCCGACGTCAGTAAATGCGGCGGCATCGCAAACAGCGCCTGCTGATAAGCCTGATGGATTTCGGGTCCGGCACTGAGGGCGGCGGTGGAGAGATCCAGCGCCATCGTCGTACCGGCTCGCGTCGGCACTTCGCGAATATGACCCGGCAGAATCACGCGCGAGCCACTGCCGTGCCGACTTTCCAGATATCCCTCTTCCCGCAGTTGCGCCAGTGCGCTGGCCACGGTGGTCCGGCTGACGTCGAGGACCGCTGCCAGTTCACGTTCTCCGGGCAAACGGCTGTCGAGCGCCAGACGTCCGTCGAGGATCAGCAGACGCAGCGCTTCTGCCAGTTGCCGCCAGAGCGGGGTTCTTGATGTGCTGTCCTGCCAGTGCCCGAGCAGACGCTGGAGAGATTGACTTCCATAACGACGTGATGACATTGCAGTCCACTTTTTCAAAACTGGTCATTAATCATAATGCCAATTATAGAGAAGATGAATGCTATCTGAACGGGGAGGGTGAAAATGGGGCGTCGTCTGGTTCAACTTTACTTTGGGCTGGCTCTGTATGGGGTATCAACCGCGATGTTTGTGCGCGCGGATTTAGGTGCCGATCCGTGGAACGTGTTCCATCTTGGGCTGGCAAACCTGTTGTCGATGAAAATTGGCGTGGTGATGATTATCGTCGGGGCGCTGGTACTTTTGCTGTGGATCCCCCTGCGTCAACGTCCTGGGCTGGGCACCCTCAGCAATGTGATTGTGATCGGACTTGCCGCCGATGCCGCGCTGGCGGTGATGCCGGATTTCTCCTCCCTCCTCGTGCGCAGCCTCATGCTGGTGGCCGCCGTGGTGGTGAATGCCCTGGCGACGAGTATGTACATTGGCGCAGGCTTTGGTGCCGGGCCAAGAGACGGCCTGATGACCGGCATTCACGCCCGCACGGGATGGTCGGTGCGTACCATCCGTACGGCGATAGAAGTCTCTGTTTTATTAAGCGGCTGGCTGCTCGGCGGCACGCTTGGCGTTGGCACCGTGCTGTATGCGCTGGCGATTGGGCCGTTGATCCAACTCTGTCTGCCGTGGTTTCGCTATAAACCCCGGGCGCGGATTCAGACAGCATAGAAAGGAGAGGGCGACTACACTTACTCACGACTGACGCGGCTGGAATTGGCTTGCCGCGCAGTGGACTTCGGAGGTTTTTCTCATGAAGTATGTGGATGGGTTTGTCCTTGCCGTACCCGCCGAAAACAAGGAGGCTTATAAGGCGATGGCGGCAAAAGCAGCACCATTGTTTAAGGAGTTTGGTGCGCTTCGCATTGTGGAATGCTGGGCCGACGATGTGCCCGATGGCAACGTCACCGATTTTCGCATGGCGGTGAAAGCCGAGGAACACGAAGAAGTGGTATTCAGTTGGATTGAGTACCCGTCGAAAGAAGTGCGGGATGCGGCGAATCAGAAGATGATGTCCGATCCGCGCATGAAAGCGTTCGGCGAGTCGATGCCGTTTGATGGTAAACGCATGATTTATGGCGGATTCTCTCCTATTATCGACGACTAGCGTGACTGGCTGTGCGGCGTGCCGCCAGCCATCTCTGCGTTATAAGCGTTTTTCCGCCCACAGAATAAACGCCTCTTTGGGCAGCGCTTTGCTGTACAACCAACCCTGTCCGTAATGGACGCCGTGCTGGCGCAGCCAGTCCTCCTGATTTGCCGTTTCAATCCCTTCTGCGACCATTTTCAACTTCAGCGTTTTGGCCATTTCAATGATATGTGGCGTCACGTTTTTGTACTCCAGCGCATCGACAAATGATTTGTCGATTTTCAGGATATCCACGTCCAGATTCTGCAAATAGCTAAGGCTCGAATAGCCGGTGCCAAAATCATCAATATAGATAGCATGTCCCGCTTTGCGGTAACGGGAAATGATTGGTGAGCTGGTCTTCGGATCGGCAAATCCCCGCTCCGTCAGTTCCAGAGCAATCTGCGAAGGGGCAAGCTGATACCGGTTAAGCAGTTTACTGAGCAGCGTCGGGAGTTTTTCAGAGGCGAGATCCGCAGCCTCAATGTTAATGGAAATATGCTGATCGGGATGCTGTTTCAGCCATTTCCCCATATCCTCAAATACCGTTTCGATAATTAAGCGGGTGAGTTGTTCGGTGAGACCGGTCTGTTGGGCCAGAGTGATGAAAATGTCAGGTGACAAGTAGCTGCCGTCGGTTTGCGGCCAGCGCGCCAGCGCTTCGCCCCCCACTATTTTTCCTGTCGATAACGAAATGATGGGCTGGTAATGAACCTTAATGTCGCGGTTGTTAATGGCATCCTGCAATCGGTGATGTGGTGACTGGAGACGACGCAGAATGCGCAGAATAAAGGCGGCGGCCAGCAGCCCTATCAGGATACCGGCGGGAACCCAGATCAGCGCCTGCTGGTACCAGATTTTCTGTAGCGGAAGAGTGGACGCCCAACTGACGATGGTAATGCCCATTTCCGGGAAGGGGCGAATCTCATAAATAATGCCATGACTTTCCAGATGGCGAGGCGTGGTTTCCTGGGTAAATTGCAGGATATTCGGTGCAAGCGCGCCACTGCTGGCAATGACGGTATTGTGTTTTGCGCCGATAATCGCAACATCAATCTGCCAGGCGCCAAAAGGGACTACGTCGATAAAGGAGGCGGGATCGATCATCACAATGTAGTCGCCATAGCCCAACGCCGCCATGTAGCGCTTGAATCCCAGATCGTTTTGCGCGGTAAACCATGCGCGGTAGCCGTCGTTGGTGATTTTCATGGGCGGAGGGAATGCGGCGGTTTGACTTTCCTGCTCCAGGGATGAGCAGCGTGGCGCGTTGTTTTGCAGATACAGCACTTCCTGGACATAACGATAGCTGAAGGAGATCCGCCGCATAGCCAGTAAGTGTTCACGTGAGCACGGCACGCTCTTCACGGCGTTAATCTGCTGTAATGCTTGTTTCGCCTGGGTCACCACACGCTCTGAACGTTCAGAGACGCGCGCTGAGTAGGTATCCAACTCTTCAATGAATTTCTTTTCGACCTGGCGATGAGCGATCCAGACACTCAGCCCAACCGGAAGCAATACGGAGAGGATAAGCACTCCCGTCACCAGACTGACCAGATGTCGTGTTCTCACGCAGATATCCTTAATAACGCATTGTAGGGAAAGTATATCCGATCGCGAAAAAAGCCCTGTAAATGATGTCGTTAATCTGCCGGGTTTTTGATGGAAGCGTGGATTTTTACCGTTTTCGCCACGAAAGAACCGATATAAAGACAGAAAGGATTGAACCGCAGCGCGTTCAGCGATAAAGCAATGTTATGTTATAACATATATAATGAGGTTGATGAGGATAACATGCAGGTCTTGAATTCATTACGTAGCGCAAAGCAGCGCCATCCTGACTGTCAGATAGTAAAGCGCAAAGGGCGTTTATATGTGATTTGTAAAAGCAACCCGCGTTTTAAAGCGGTACAGGGAAGAAAAAAACGGCGTTAAAGAAAGGAGAGGGCCGGATAGGAGAAATGACTATCCGGCAACACGAATGGGTTATGGCGTGGCTTCTGCACGGGCAAGGGTAAAGATATCGTAAAACGACAGTTCGCCCTTACGCGTCAACATTTTCTGTAATTGCGCTTTGCATTCATCATCGACACGCGGGGAGTGAAGGATGGTGCTAATCAGCGCTGAAGGTACAAACCGGGTGTTGTACCACTCGCCGTTGTAACACACCCTGAAATCCAGCACGTCGATATCTTCATAGCGATAGCGCGGGGCGACATCAAAAAAGAAAAAGCCGTTGAGGACGACAAACAGCACGACCAGCAGCCAGACAGAGTCTACCAGCGTTTCTGATTGCAACATGACCGCCAGCGTGGCAAACCAGGCGACGTACATCCCAATAAACAAACCAGGATGCTTGCGAATAAAGCTGATGCTAAAGCGGGGCTTGTTATCGCGCTTCTCGCGAACGTTCAGATCGTCGATGGTTTCGGTGAGCAGGCGTTGTATTTCTGTCATTTTTTGCCTTCGTGATTTTCGCTACTTACAGGGGAACGCCCTATTTTAAGTGGGCGATTAGCGTGAAGAAAGTAACAGATCAATCACAATTTAGCATAACAGTTACAATTCCGTTTACAGTGTTTTAATAATCCGTGCCGGATTACCGCCCACCACCACGTTAGCCGGTACGTTTTTGGTCACCACCGCGCCGGAGGCGACAACCACGTTGTCACCAATGCTGACGCCGGGATTAATGACCGCACGCCCACCAATCCAGACATTATTACCAATCGTGACGGGCTTGCCGAATTCCAGTCCACTATTGCGCTCTGTCGCATCCAGCGGATGTGTGGCGGTATAGATATGGACGCCGGGAGCCAGCATACAGTTATCACCAATATGAATCGGGCAGACGTCGAGCATGACGCAGTCGAAATTGGCGTAAAAGTCTTTACCCAGAAAGATATTGTAACCGTAGTCACAGCGAAATGGCGGCTCTATGTAGGGCTGATCGCACTGGCCTAACAGGGTGTGGAGGATTGCCAGGCGTTCGGCTTTTTCATCCGGGGCGGTGAGATTGTAGCGGTGAACGAATCGACGCGCCTGCAACCTGTCATGGCGCAGGGTTTCATCTGCCGGGCGATATCGCTCACCCGCTATCATTTTCTGTTTCTCGTCACTCATCCTGCGCTCTCTGACTGTTCACCGGTGAGGTACTACAGTAGAAGGTCAGTGATGGCCAGGGAACGTTCCCTGATTGGTATTGTGACGCAAATCACAATAGTCGTTCTATTGTTATTGTGAGGATGAAAAATGTTCCCCAGGAAAACGTCCGTATTTCCTGATGCGACAGTAATCAAATTAACGAATGAATTTCCAGACGGAGGAGGGGATCTTGTCGTAAAGTTTATTCATCGTCAATTCTGCAAGACGGTGATCGGCGGCTGAGTAAAATACAGCCAATTCATTGTCAGACAATTCATATTTATTTTTCTCGATCACGCGCTCAAGCGTGTCAATTGTCTGACAGCGTCGCAAACGCATCAAATAATCAGTTTTAGTTAATGGTTTATCGGACATAAATCTTACCTATGATTGTAATAGTTTTTAACAAGACAAACTAACAGGATTAGCCCTGGTGGCATTCACAAAGCAGCGGAACAAGCGATTACCGGATTTCCGCCATTTCTGCAGATCCTGCGCATTAATGCCATAACTGCTGAACAACATAAATGTGTCGTCCAGATATTCATCAATCTGCTCAATCAGCTTATTGTCCTCATTATACTTAATTTTATAATTAAGTGCGAAGGTTGCAATATGCTCTATCAGTTCGTTGAGTTGAAGGTTGATTGCCGAGGTTGGGTCGTTAACCCAGCCATGATTGCTTTCTTCAAGGTTTGCAAGACAGTCGTGATAGAGCGTTTCACAAAGAAATTTAAGTTGTGCTATATCATGTCTTTTGGGTGAGTATTCATCCATAACGCATCCCCTTCTTAGTGGCTTGAACTAACCGAACACCTTTCGGGATGGGTACAACTAAACTGACCTGGAACTTGCCTTCGACGCCTGATGATTTAACTATAATCTACTCTAAAAAAGATTTCATCGTTATATTACGAAAAATTACAATTAACGTAATACGAGAGAATGTGAAGGTTTGTGCATTTTTCCCATTATAGCATGTCGCCAGCCCATTCAGGAATGAGATAATTACGCGATTATTTTGCAATTCATCAGATTATCTTCTCTTTCCATCCACCTTGTTCGCCCAGGCGCGAAACCAGATACAGACTTATCCCCAGGAATTGTCTTAATAATGAGTTATTAAGCCGGGAATAAGCCCTAAGCCAAATGGCCAGAAATAGCCTTCATCTTCTTGTGTATTATAACCTTTATTACCCGCAACCAAAAGTCAACAAAGTATCAATAAGGCCTTGTGCTGATTTCATTCGAAAAAAAGGCCGCTTGCGCGGCCTTTTATCTGGTGAGTATCAGTGATGTTCTACGGAATGGCTGTGCTCAATATCTTCACTTTTCCGGCTGAAGCGGCGGCGCACCACCACAAAGAAGACCGGAACGAAGAAGATAGCCAGAACCGTCGCGGTGACCATCCCGCCCATTACGCCTGTACCTACGGCGTTCTGTGCGCCGGAACCGGCACCAGAGCTGATAACCAACGGCATAACGCCCAGAATGAACGCCAGAGAGGTCATCAGGATCGGACGTAAACGCATACGTACCGCTTCCAGTGTTGCCTCTACCAGGCCTTTGCCCTCTTTATCCATCAGATCTTTGGCGAATTCGACGATCAATATCGCGTTCTTCGCCGATAACCCAATGGTTGTGAGCAGGCCCACCTGGAAGTAAACGTCGTTGGTCAGTCCGCGGAAAGTGGCCGCCAACAGGGCACCAATAACCCCAAGCGGAACCACCAGCATAACCGAGAACGGGATTGACCAGCTCTCATACAGCGCCGCCAGACACAGGAAGACGACGATCAGCGAGATGGCATACAGGGCAGGGGCCTGGTTACCGGACAGGCGTTCCTGATAGGACATCCCCGTCCAGTCATAGCCGATGCCGGATGGCAGCTTACTGGCCAACTCTTCCATCATTGCCATCGCTTCACCGGTACTCTTACCCGGCGCCGCCTGACCTAAGATCTCCATCGACGGCAGACCGTTATAGCGTTCCAGACGCGGTGAACCGTACTCCCAACGAGATGATGAAAATGCGGAGAACGGCACCATCTGACCATCACTGCCGCGCACATACCAGTTACCAATATCGTCTGGCAGCATGCGGTATTTCGCTTCGGACATCACGTAAACTTTCTTCACACGACCACGGTCGATAAAGTCATTCACGTAGCTTCCGCCCCATGCGGCACCCAGCGTGGTATTAATATCGCTAATGGAAACGCCCAGAGCCTGTGCTTTTTCCTGGTCGATATCAATCTTAAACTGCGGGGTATCTTCCAGACCGTTAGGGCGAACACCGACTAACAGATCGGGATGCTTTGCAATCTCGCCAAACAACTGGTTACGTGCCTGCGTGAGTTTGTCATGCCCCAGGTTAGCCTGGTCAATTAACTGGAAGTCAAAACCGGTAGCGGTCCCCAGTTCCACAATTGCTGGCAAGTTAAAGGCAAACACCATTGCATCTTTAATGGAGGCAAAGTGCGCACTTGCACGTCCTGCAATGGCGGGCACTTTGTTTTCTTCACCAGGACGATCTTCCCAATTTTTGAGAGAAATAAAAGCACGACCGGTGTTTTGACCACGACCTGAGAATCCAAAGCCGTTTACGGTAAACACAGAATTAACGTTGGCTTTTTCGTCCTTCAGATAATAGTCCGTTACTTCATCAAGGACTTTTTGCGTACGTTCCTGCGTTGCGCCAGCCGGAAGCTGCGCCATGGTCAGGAATACCCCCTGGTCTTCATCCGGCAGGAAGGAACTTGGCAGACGGACGAACAGAAACGCCATGCCGACCACGATGATCAGATACAGCAGCAAGTAACGACCCGTACTGCGCAGGATGTTGCCTACGCTGTCGGTGTAGTGGTGCGTGCTCTTATCGAACATGCGGTTAAACCAGCCGAAGAAGCCTTTTTTGCCTTCTCCATGATCGCCTTTGGCAACCGGCTTAAGCATGGTGGCACAAAGCGCGGGCGTCAGGATCATCGCCACCAGAACAGAAAGCACCATTGCCGAAACGATGGTAATAGAGAATTGGCGATAAATGGCCCCGGTTGAACCACCAAAGAAGGCCATTGGAATAAATACCGCTGACAATACCATCGCGATACCGACCAGTGCGCCCTGAATCTGGCCCATCGATTTTCGCGTGGCTTCCTTCGGTGGTAGCCCCTCTTCGGACATGACACGCTCGACGTTCTCGACCACCACGATGGCGTCATCCACCAACAGACCTATGGCGAGAACCATACCAAACATGGTCAACGTATTTATTGAGAAACCAAATGCCGCGAGTATTGCAAATGTGCCTAACAGAACGACCGGAACGGCGATTGTCGGAATCAGCGTTGCGCGGAAGTTTTGCAGGAACAGGTACATAACAATAAATACCAGTACGATAGCTTCAACCAGCGTCTTCACTACTTCGTTAATCGAGATTTTAACGAAAGGTGTTGTATCGTAAGGGTAAACGACTTTCAGACCGTGCGGGAAGAAAGGTTCCAGTTTCGCGATTGTCGCGCGGACTGCGTTTGCCGTATCCAGCGCGTTTGCACCTGTTGCCAGTTTGATCCCCAAACCGGATGCTGGCTGCCCATTGTATTTCGCGATGACATCATAACTCTCGCCACCAAGTTCAATACGCGCGACATCACTCAGGCGAACCCGAGAACCATCCTGATTCACTTTCAGCAAGATTTTGCCGAACTCTTCGGTCGAGGTCAGACGTGTCTGAGCAATAATGGAGGCGTTAAGTTGCTGACCTTTTACCGGTGGCGTACCACCGAGCTGACCGGCTGCAACCTGGGCGTTTTGCGCTTTGATTGCCGCAATAACGTCTACTGGCGTTAACTGGTATTTGTTTAGCTCGGTCGGATCCATCCAAATGCGCATAGCATATTGGGCACCGAACAACTGGACGTCACCCACGCCGCTGGTACGGCTGACAGGATCTTTTACGGTTGCACCGACATAGTCAGCGATATCTTCCTGCGTCATTGAGCCGTCAGTACTGATCATCCCCATAACCATCAGGAAGCTACTGGAGGATTTCTTAACGCTCACGCCCTGTTGCTGTACTTCTTGCGGAAGTAACGGCATTGCCAACTGCAGCTTGTTCTGCACCTGAACCTGGGCGATATCCGCATCCGTACCGGAGTCAAAGGTAATCGTAATCTGAACGGTACCTGAAGAGTCACTGGTTGAGGACATATAGAGCAGGTTATCGATACCGTTCATATTTTGTTCGATAACCTGCGTCACGGTATCTTGAACCGTTTTCGCATCAGCACCAGGATAGCTCGCAGAGATCGTGATTGCAGGTGGCGCAATCGTCGGATACTGCGCCACCGGCAATTTGAGGATCGCGAGACCCCCTGCCAGCATGATGATGATGGCGATAACCCATGCAAAGATAGGGCGATCGATAAAAAACTTAGCCATGTCTTAACGGCTCCTGTTTAAGTTAAGACTTTGTTTGCTCTGACTTGCCACCGTTCGCGGCTTGTTGTTGATTGTCAGATGTTACTTCCTGCGCTTTTACCTGCACGCCAGGGCGAACTTTTTGCAAACCAGAGATAATGACGCGATCGCCAGATTTAAGTCCGTCAGTGACCACCCATTTATCGCCAATCGCCTGACTGGCAACGATTTGACGGGTTTCCACTTTGTCATCAGCACCCACAACCAGCGCAGTCGCATCACCACGTGGCGTACGGGTTACGCCTTGTTGCGGTACCAGTAACGCAGTAGGGTTGGTCCCTTCTTCCAGACGCGCGCGGACAAACATCCCCGGCAGTAAGGTGTGATCCGGGTTAGGGAAGACGGCGCGGATGGTGATAGAACCGGTGGTCTGGTCGACGGTTACGTCTGAAAATTCAAGCGTACCGGTCTGTGGGAATTTGATACCGTCACTGGTCACCAGCTCGACTTTCGCCTTGCCGTTTTCCTGTTTCAGCGTTCCGTTAGCCAGTTCTTGTTTCAGGCGCAAGAAGTCGTTGCTCGACTGCGTCACGTCAACATAGATAGGATCGAGCTGTTGCACGGTTGCCAGCGCTGTCGCCTGACCGTTCTGCACCAATGCGCCTTCCGTCACGGCAGATTTACCAATACGGCCGCTAATCGGAGAGGTCACTTTGGTGTATGCCAGGTTAATGCGCGCCGTTTCGACCGCGGCTTTCGCGGCAACCACGGAGGCATTCGCCTGTTGCGCATCGGCCAGCGCCTGATCGTAATCTTGTTGACTGATGTACTGCGTTCCCAGCAGCTTTTTATAACGGTTAACCGTTACCTGAGCGATGTTGGCAGCGGCCTGCGCTTTCGCAAGGTCGCCTTTCGCGCTTTCATAAGTGGCTTGATAAGTCGCAGGATCAATCTGATAGAGAGACACTCCTGCTTCGATATCACTACCTTCCTCGAAATTACGCTTCAGGATAATACCGCTCACCTGAGGGCGAACTTCCGCAATACGGAAAGCACTGGTGCGACCTGGGAGTTCAGTTGTGATCTGTAGAGGTTCGGTTTTGAGCGTCACAACCCCAACTTCTGGCATCTGCTGGCCCCCTTGTTGGGCCTGTTTGTCGTCACATCCTGTAAGCGCTAAGCTGCCTGAGAGCATCAGAACGACCGCCAGAGGCGTAAACCCTCTGTTTTTGTTCATATGTAAACCTCGAGTGTCCGATTTCAAATTGATCAATGGTCAAAAGTCCACAAACCCATTGCTGCGTTTATATTATCGTCGTGCTATGGTACATACATCCATAAATGTATGTAAATCTAACACCTGTAAATTCACCGACATATGGCACGAAAAACCAAACAACAAGCGCAGGAAACACGACAACACATCCTGGATGTAGCGCTACGGTTGTTCTCACAGCAAGGGGTATCTTCCACCTCGCTGGCGTAGATTGCAAAAGCCGCTGGCGTCACTCGCGGTGCAATCTATTGGCATTTCAAAAACAAGTCGGATTTATTTAGTGAAATCTGGGAACTATCAGAATCCAGTATTGGTGAGCTTGAGACTGAGTATCAGGCAAAATTCCCCGACGATCCACTATCAGTGTTAAGAGAAATACTCGTTCATCTCCTTGAATCTACCGTGACAGAAGAACGGCGACGTTTATTGATGGAGATTATATTCCACAAATGTGAATTTGTGGGAGAAATGACTATAGTTCAGCAAGCGCAAAGAAACATCTGTCTCGAAAGCTATGATCGTATCGAACAAACATTAACGCATTGTATTAATTCAAAAATGTTGCCTGAAAATTTGCTTACGCGCCGGGCGGCGGTGATGATGCGCGCCACGGTTTCAGGCCTGATGGAAAACTGGCTCTTCGCCCCGCAATCTTTTGATCTCAAAAAAGAAGCGCGGGATTACGTTGCCGTGTTACTGGAAATGTTAACATTTTGTCCCACACTGCGGTCGGCAGGGCCTGACGCTACGGCCTGATGCGACTCCAGGAATTATCCTGGACGGTTTCTCTGCCGCTATTCTGTCTGACAGAGCCGTGATATTCTTGCGCGTTGACTATCTTCGGTCGTCTTTTCGGTTCAGAAACCTTCATTCACATGACTATGTTGCAGCTCTATAAACGTGTACAGCACCTTGTTTTCATCACGGTGGCTGTTTTCATCTTGATGCTGTCCTGCCAGTCTTTGGCGCTTGCCCGCGCGTCGTCAAACAGCGATTTGCCGTCGAAGGCGGACGTTCAAAGCCAACTGGATACGCTCAATAAGCAGAAAGACCTTTCCGCGCAGGATAAACTGGTTCAGCAAGATCTTCTCGAGACCATCGCAACGCTGGAAAAAATCGAGCGGGTGAAAGACGAGACGACTCAGCTACGTCAGCGCGTGGCACAGGCGCCGGAAAAAATGCGTCAGGCGACAGAAGCCCTGAATGCGCTCAGCGATGTGGATAATGATGATGAAACGCGTAAGACGCTCAGTACGCTTTCATTACGCCAGTTAGAACTGCGCGTGGCGCAGGTACTGGATGATTTACAGAACGCGCAAAACGATCTCGCCACCTATAACAGCCAGTTGGTATCTCTGCAAACGCAGCCCGAGCGTGTACAAAATGCGATGTACACGGCCTCTCAACAACTTCAGCAGATCCGTAACCGACTGGATGGCACCAATGTGGGCGAAGCGGCGTTGCGGCCCACTCAGCAGGTGCTTTTACAGGCGCAGCAGACGCTACTGAATGCCCAAATCGATCAACAACGTAAAAGCCTGGAAGGCAATACGGTGTTGCAGGACACCCTGCAAAAGCAGCGCGATTACGTCACCGCAAACAGCAACCGGCTTGAGCATCAATTGCAGTTACTGCAGGAGGCGGTGAATAACAAACGTCTGACCTTAACGGAAAAGACGGCGCAGGAGGCCATTTCGCCGGATGAAACCGCGCGGATCCAGGCCAATCCGCTGGTGAAACAGGAACTGGAAATCAACCATCAGCTCAGCCAGCGCCTGATCACTGCGACGGAAAATGGCAATTCGCTGATGCAGCAGAACATCAAGGTCAAAAACTGGCTGGACCGTGCGCTGCAATCCGAACGCAACATCAAAGAACAAATCGCGGTGCTGAAAGGCAGCCTGCTGCTGTCGCGTATTCTCTATCAACAGCAGCAAACTCTGCCGTCGGCAGATGAACTCTCAGATATGACCAACCGCATTGCGGACCTGCGTCTGGAGCAGTTCGAAGTCAACCAACAGCGTGACGCGCTGTTCCAGAACGATGCATTCGTGGCCAAGCTGGAAGAAGGCCACAGTAATGAAGTGAATGACGAAGTCCACGACGCGCTGTTGCAGGTTGTCGATATGCGCCGCGAACTGCTGGATCAACTCAACAAGCAGTTGGGTAATCAGCTCATGATGGCCATTAACCTGCAAATAAATCAGCAGCAGTTAATGAGCGTCTCGAAAAGCCTGAAAGAGATCCTGACCCAGCAAATCTTCTGGGTGAACAGTAACCGGCCAATGGACTGGGACTGGATCAAAGCCTTCCCGCAGTCGCTGAAAGATCAGTTCAAGTCGATGAAAATTACGGTGAACTGGGAAAAAGCGTGGCCGGCGGTGTTTATCGCCTTCCTGGCCGGGCTGCCGCTACTGCTGATTGCCGGGCTGATTCGCTGGCGTCTGAAGTGGCTGAAAGCGTATCAACAGAAACTCGCTGCTGCAGTGGGGTCTTTGCGCAATGACAGCCAGTTGAACACGCCGAAAGCGATTCTGATCGACCTGATCCGCGCGCTGCCGGTGTGCCTGCTGATCCTGGCCGCCGGCCTGATTTTGCTGACCATGCAACTGAACATCAGCGATCTGCTGTGGGCATTCAGTAAAAAGCTGGCAATCTTCTGGCTGGTCTTCGGCCTGTGCTGGAAAGTGCTCGAAAAAGACGGGGTGGCGATTCGCCATTTCGGTATGCCAGCGCAACTGACCAGCCACTGGCGTCGCCAGATTGTGCGCATCAGCCTGGCGCTGCTGCCGTTGCACTTCTGGTCCGTGGTGGCTGAACTTTCTCCACTGCATCTGATGGACGATGTGCTGGGGCAGGCGATGATTTTCCTCAACCTGCTGCTGATTGCGTTTCTGGTGTGGCCGATGTGCCGCGAAAGCTGGCGGGATAAAGAGTCGCATGGTCTGCGCCTGGTGACGATCACTATCCTGTCAATCATCCCGATTGCGCTGATGGTGCTGACGGCAACCGGTTACTTCTACACCACGCTGCGACTGTCGGGCCGCTGGATTGAGACCGTTTATCTGGTCATCATCTGGAACCTGCTCTACCAGACGGTGCTGCGCGGGTTAAGCGTCGCGGCGCGGCGTATTGCCTGGCGTCGTGCGCTGGCGCGTCGTCAGAATCTGGTGAAGGAAGGGGCCGAAGGGGCGGAGCCGCAGGAAGAGCCAACCATCGCGCTGGAGCAGGTGAACCAGCAAACGCTGCGTATCACGATGCTGCTGATGGTTTCACTGTTCGCGGTAATGTTCTGGGCAATTTGGTCCGATCTGATCACCGTGTTCAGCTATCTCGACAGCATCACGCTCTGGCACTACAACGGCACCGAAGCGGGTGCTGCGGTAGTGAAAAGCGTGACGATGGGCAGCCTGCTGTTTGCCATTATCGCCTCGATGGTGGCCTGGGCATTGATCCGCAACTTGCCGGGTCTGCTGGAAGTGCTGGTGCTGTCGCGTCTGAAAATGCGTCAGGGGGCGTCGTACGCCATCACCACAATTCTTAACTACATCATCATTGCCGTAGGGGCGATGACGGTCTTCGGTTCGCTCGGCGTGTCGTGGGATAAACTGCAGTGGCTGGCGGCGGCCTTATCGGTCGGTCTCGGTTTCGGCTTGCAGGAGATCTTCGGTAACTTTGTCTCGGGTCTGATCATTTTGTTCGAACGTCCGGTGCGGATTGGCGATACGGTAACGATCGGCACGTTCTCTGGTACCGTCAGCAAGATCCGTATCCGTGCGACCACCATTACCGATTTCGATCGCAAAGAGGTGATCATCCCGAACAAGGCGTTTGTCACCGAGCGCCTGATCAACTGGTCGCTGTCTGATACCACCACCCGTCTGGTGATCCGCCTCGGCGTGGCTTACGGTTCAGATCTGGATAAAGTGAAGAAAGTCCTGCTTCAGGCCGCGCTGGAGCATCCGAAAGTGATGCACGATCCCGAGCCGGCGGTCTTCTTCACCACCTTCGGCGCCAGTACTCTGGATCACGAGCTGCGTCTGTACGTGCGCGAACTGCGCGATCGTAGCCATACGGTTGATGAACTGAACCGGTCTATCGATCGCCTGTGCCGTGAAAACAACATTGATATTGCCTTTAACCAGCTTGAAGTGCATCTGCGCAATGAGAAGGGCGATGAGGTGACGGAAGTTAAACGCGAGATCAAAGGCGACGATCCGACGCCTGCGGTGGGCTAACCCCTCACGTCGTCAAAAGGCAGCTCACTTCTGTGCTGAAGTGAGCTGTTCTATTTTCCTTTCATAATCCTGCTTTATGATTTCCAGCGCTTTCAGCACCGTGGCGGGGGCGACCTGGTTTTCTTCCAGCAGGACAATCAAATCGACGGCCAGTTTGACCTCGTCCGGGGCGTTTTCAAGTGACATAGCGTCTCCAGGGATTAGCGGGTTAAACGCGCCAGAACACGTTCAATATTGTCGAGCGCCTTACGACAGCGCGCCAGACGACCTTCATAGATTTCCACTTCGCGTTGCAGCGTTTGTTGCTCGTCCAGGCGGGTGGCCTGAGCCAGTCTCGCCTTGCGTTGCGCGGTCATTTCCTGCAAACGTCGTTCAAATTCCTGATGCTGGATGCGCCTGCGCTGCCAGCGTGCCAGGCCCGGCGAGGCGCTGTCCCACTCCCGGAGTGACCAACTGGCGGTTTCGCGGGAGATAGCTTCCAGTTGCGACGCCAGATGCTCCGCAAGCCAGGCAACCTGCGGTAGTTGCTGCTGCTCAACCGCCTGACGCAACGCCTGAAGATGGCCTTCTGCTTCTTCGAGGCAGGCCTGAATAAGGGTGCTGCGGGTCTGAAAAAGATGACGATCGAAGCGGGCGCTGAGTGTGGCATGCTGCGCCATCGGCGCGCAGCGTTGGCGCAGGAGAGCGAGCTGATCGTCCAGCTTTTGCAGCAGCATGGCGGTTTTCAATTTAACACTCCGATGAAAATGATAACTGTTATGCTAAAGTAGCGTTCTGGTTTGCGATATGCCTTTATTATGCAACGAATCCTTTTAATCATCACGGGTTGGCTGGCGGTTGTATTGGGGACACTGGGCGTCGTGTTGCCTGTATTGCCGACGACACCGTTTATCTTACTGGCAGCCTGGTGTTTTGCCCGCTCATCGCCGCGTTTCCATGACTGGTTACTCTACCGCTCGTGGTTTGGCAGCTATTTGCGATTCTGGCAGAAATATAAGGCCATGCCGGCTGGCGTTAAGCCCCGCGCGATCGTGATGATCCTCATTACCTTCGCCATATCGCTGTGGCTGACGCCGATGTGGTGGGTGCGGATCCTGCTGCTGGTGATCCTGGTCTGTCTGCTGATATTTATGTGGCGAATACCGGTGATTGACGAAAAGCAACAAAAGCACTGAAGCGCAATAATCGCGGTTGCAATTGCGGGCGGTAGCCAGTAAATTCGACCGTTTTCGAGCACAGGCGCGCCGGGTCAAATTAATGTTGACCTTCTATTCTATATACACACTGTCATTCAAGGTACATCGAGGCGGCAACTGAATGAATCTCTGAGCTTACATCAGTAAGTGACTGGGATGAATGAAGGCAGCCAACAAAGAGGCAGCTTGAAGGATGAGGTGTATAGTGCGCCGTGAAGTAACACCGTATTAATCAGGCACAAACTTATGACCGCGACTGCACAGCAGCTTGAGTTTCTCAAAAATAGCATTAAAAGCATTCAGGACTACCCGAAACCGGGCATTCTTTTCCGTGATGTCACCAGCTTACTGGAAGATCCGAAAGCTTACGCGCTCAGCATCGAATTGCTGGTTGAGCGTTACAAAAATGCAGGCATTACCAAAGTTGTCGGTACCGAAGCACGCGGCTTTCTGTTTGGCGCGCCGGTAGCGTTGGGTCTGGGCGTTGGCTTTGTGCCAGTGCGTAAACCGCGCAAACTGCCGCGTGAAACGATCGCTGAAAGCTACGAACTGGAATACGGCACCGATCAGCTGGAAATCCACGTTGATGCGATCCAGGCGGGTGACAAAGTGTTGGTGGTTGACGATCTGCTGGCGACCGGCGGCACGATTGAAGCGACCGTGAAACTGATCCGTCGCCTGGGTGGCGAAGTGACCGACGCGGCGTTCATCATCAATCTGTTTGACCTCGGTGGCGAACAGCGCCTGGCGCAACAGGGCATCAACTGCTATAGCCTGGTTCCCTTCCCGGGACACTGATTCAGGCTGTCCACGTCTGAAGCAATAGCAAGAGACATGACCTCGCTGAATGGGCGAGGTTGTGTTAGCATTCCCCCCTATGAATCCACCTTCCAGCGTTTCAGAGCCAGCCAATGAGTTATCAGGTTTTAGCCCGAAAATGGCGCCCACAAACCTTTGCTGACGTCGTCGGCCAGGAACATGTGCTAACCGCACTGGCGAACGGCTTGTCGTTAGGGCGTATTCACCACGCATATCTTTTTTCCGGTACCCGGGGTGTCGGTAAAACCTCTATTGCCCGTCTGCTGGCAAAGGGGCTGAATTGCGAAACCGGCATTACCGCCACGCCGTGCGGCGTGTGTGATAACTGCCGTGAAATCGAGCAGGGGCGGTTTGTCGATTTGATTGAGATCGATGCCGCTTCGCGCACCAAAGTTGAAGATACCCGGGATCTGCTGGATAACGTCCAGTACGCACCAGCGCGCGGCCGATTCAAAGTCTATCTGATCGACGAAGTGCACATGCTGTCTCGCCACAGTTTTAACGCACTGCTCAAAACGCTTGAGGAGCCTCCCTCACACGTCAAATTCCTGCTGGCGACGACCGATCCGCAGAAGCTGCCGGTGACCATTTTGTCCCGCTGTCTGCAATTCCATCTCAAGGCGCTGGATGTTGATCAGATCCGCCATCAGCTTGAGCACATTCTTAACGAAGAGCAGATCGCCCACGAGCCGCGCGCGCTGCAACTGCTTTCCCGTGCGGCGGATGGCAGCCTGCGTGATGCGCTGAGTCTGACGGATCAGGCGATTGCCAGCGGTGATGGTCAGGTTTCCACCCAGGCGGTGAGTGCGATGCTCGGCACACTGGATGACGATCAGGCTCTGTCGCTGGTTGAAGCGGTGATAGCCGCCGACGGCGAGAGGGTGATGACGCTGGTCAACGAGGCCGCTGCGCGAGGTATTGAGTGGGAAGCGCTGCTGGTCGAAATGCTTGGCCTGCTGCATCGTATCGCGCTGGTTCAGCTCTCTCCTGCTGCGCTGGGCAGCGACATGGCGGCGATTGAAGTGCGCATGCGTGAACTGGCGCGCACCGTGCCGCCTGCGGACGTCCAGCTTTATTACCAGACGCTGCTGATTGGCCGTAAAGAACTGCCGTACGCGCCGGACAGGCGCATGGGCGTTGAAATGACCTTATTGCGGGCGCTGGCGTTTCACCCGCGTATGCCGCTTGCGGAACCCGAGGTTCCGCGACAATCGTTTGCCCCTGTTGCGCCAACGGCGGTGATGACGCCGACGCAGGTGCCACAGCAGTCAGCACCCGCGCAGCAAACCCCGGCAGTGCCCCTGCCGGAATCCACCAGTCAGGTACTGGCGGCGCGCAACCAGCTGCAACGTGCGCAGGGAGCAACCAAAGCAAAAAAGAGTGAACCGGCAGCCGCACCCCGCGCGCGGCCGGTGAATAACGCTGCGCTGGAAAGACTGGCTTCGGTATCAGAACGTGTGCAGGCTCGTCCTGCGCCGTCTGCACTCGAACAAACGCCAGCGAAGAAAGAAGCTTATCGCTGGAAGGCGACGACGCCCGTTGTTGAAGTGAAAGAGGTGGTGGCGACGCCGAAGGCGCTGAAGAAAGCGCTGGAGCATGAGAAAACGCCGGAACTTGCAGCCAAGCTGGCGGCGGAAGCGATTGAACGCGACCCGTGGGCGGCGCAGGTGAGTCAGCTTTCACTGCCAAAACTGGTTGAGCAGGTCGCGCTCAATGCCTGGAAAGAAGAAAATGGTAATGCGGTCTGTCTGCATTTACGTTCCAGTCAGCGGCACCTGAATTCCAGCGGTGCGCAGCAAAAGCTGGCGGAAGCGCTGAGTGCGCTTGCGGGATCAGCGGTTGAACTGACCATCGTAGAAGATGATAATCCGGCGGTGCGAACGCCGCTGGAGTGGCGTCAGGCGATTTATGAAGAGAAACTTGCGCAGGCGCGCGAGTCGATAGTTGCGGATAACAACATCCAGACCCTGCGTCGATTCTTCGATGCGGATCTGGATGAAGAGAGTATCCGCCCCATTTGATCGTAAGCGACGCTTATGATTGTCATCCCTTAACGTGATTGAGAGAGAAGCCTATGTTTGGTAAAGGCGGTCTGGGTAACCTGATGAAGCAGGCCCAGCAGATGCAGGAAAAAATGCAGCAGATGCAGGAAGAAATCGCCAAGCTGGAAGTGACCGGTGAATCCGGCGCGGGTCTGGTGAAAGTGACCATCAACGGTGCGCATAACTGCCGTCGTGTGGAGATCGACCCAAGCCTGCTCGAAGATGACAAAGATATGCTGGAAGATCTGGTTGCTGCCGCATTCAACGATGCTGCCCGTCGCATTGAAGAGACCCAGAAAGAGAAGATGGCCTCTGTTTCCTCCGGTATGCAACTGCCGCCAGGCTTTAAGATGCCGTTCTGATGCAAACCAGCCCGCTGTTAACTCAGCTTATGGAAGCACTGCGCTGTCTGCCGGGCGTTGGCCCGAAGTCGGCGCAGCGCATGGCGTTTACGCTGCTTCAGCGTGACCGCAGCGGCGGGATGCGCCTGGCGCAAGCGCTCACCCGAGCGATGTCGGAAATCGGCCACTGTGCCGATTGCCGCACCTTCACCGAGCAGGATGTCTGCAATATCTGTTCGAATCCGCGTCGTCGGGAAAACGGCCAGATTTGCGTGGTCGAGAGTCCAGCGGATATCTACGCGATTGAGCAGACCGGGCAGTTTTCCGGGCGCTACTTCGTGCTGATGGGGCATTTGTCACCGCTCGACGGTATCGGGCCGGATGATATCGGTCTCGACAGACTCGAGCAGCGCCTCTCTTCAGAGCAGCTCAGTGAAGTGATCCTCGCGACTAACCCGACGGTTGAAGGGGAAGCCACGGCGAACTACATTGCTGAGCTCTGCGCGCAATATGGCGTTGATGCCAGCCGTATCGCCCACGGCGTGCCGGTCGGCGGTGAACTGGAGATGGTGGACGGCACCACGCTGTCGCATTCTCTGGCAGGACGTCACAAGATTAAATTCTGACCAAACGGAGGTTGCACTCGCGACCTCCGCTTGAAATCCCCCACGGTTGTCCCCATTTCCCTCTCAACGTGTTTTTTACCATTAAAAATGGCATTGTTGAGGTAGATCTACATGAAAGGACAAGAAACTCGTGGGTTTCAGTCAGAGGTAAAACAGCTTCTGCATCTGATGATCCATTCTCTGTATTCCAATAAAGAAATCTTCCTGCGTGAGCTTATCTCTAACGCCTCCGATGCGGCAGACAAGCTGCGTTTTCGCGCGCTGTCGAACCCGGACCTCTATGAAGGTGACGGTGAACTGCGTGTGCGCGTCTCCTTCGATAAAGATAAGCGTACGTTGACCATTGCCGATAACGGCGTGGGGATGAACCGTGATGACGTTATCGATCACCTGGGGACCATTGCGAAGTCCGGGACCAAATCTTTCCTCGAATCTATGGGCTCCGATCAGGCGAAAGACAGCCAACTGATCGGTCAGTTTGGGGTGGGCTTCTATTCCGCGTTTATCGTGGCGGATAAAGTGACCGTCCGCACCCGCGCGGCGGGCGACAAGCCGGAGAATGGCGTGTTCTGGGAGTCGGCGGGTGAAGGTGAATACACCGTTGGCGATATCACCAAAGACGAGCGCGGAACGGAAATCACGCTGCATTTGCGTGAAGGGGAAGACGAGTTCCTCGATGACTGGCGTGTACGTTCCATCATCAGCAAATATTCCGACCATATCGCGCTGCCGGTTGAGATTGAAAAACAGGAAGAGAAAGACGGCGAAACCGTCGTTTCCTGGGAGAAAATCAACAAAGCGCAGGCGCTGTGGACCCGTAACAAGTCGGAAATCAAAGACGACGAGTACAACGAGTTTTACAAGCATATCGCGCACGATTTTACCGATCCGCTGACCTGGAGCCACAACCGTGTGGAAGGGAAGCAGGAGTACACCAGCCTGCTGTATATCCCGTCTCAGGCACCGTGGGACATGTGGAACCGCGATCACAAGCACGGCCTGAAGCTGTATGTTCAGCGCGTCTTTATCATGGACGACGCCGAGCAGTTTATGCCGAACTACCTGCGCTTTGTGCGCGGTCTGATCGATTCTAACGATCTGCCGCTGAACGTCTCTCGTGAAATTCTGCAGGACAGCACGGTAACCCGCAATCTGCGTAGCGCATTGACCAAACGTGTTCTGCAGATGCTGGAAAAACTGGCGAAAGACGATGCGGAAAAATACCAGACCTTCTGGCAGCAGTTCGGTCTGGTGATGAAAGAAGGTCCGGCGGAAGACCACGCTAACCAGGAAACCATCGCCAAACTGATGCGTTTCGCGTCGACGCATACCGACTCTTCTGCGCAGACTGTCTCTCTGGAAGACTACGTCTCCCGCATGAAAGAAGGGCAGGAGAAGATTTATTACATCACCGCCGACAGCTATGCGGCGGCGAAGAGCAGTCCGCACCTGGAACTGCTGCGTAAGAAAGGCATCGAAGTGCTGCTGCTCTCCGATCGCATTGACGAGTGGATGATGAACTACCTGACCGAGTTTGACGGTAAGGCGTTCCAGTCCGTCGCCAAAGCGGACGAGTCTATCGACAAGCTGGCCGATGAGGTAGATGAAAGCGCGAAAGAAGCGGAAAAAGCGCTGACACCGTTCGTTGAGCGCGTGAAAAACCTGCTGGGCGACCGCGTGAAAGACGTGCGTCTGACGCATCGTCTGACCGATACGCCAGCGATTGTCACCACCGATGCGGACGAAATGAGCACGCAGATGGCGAAACTGTTTGCGGCGGCGGGTCAGAACGTGCCGGAAGTGAAATACATCTTTGAACTCAACCCGGATCACGTGCTGGTGAAACGCACCGCAGATACCGAGGACGACGCGAAGTTCAACGAGTGGGTTGAACTGCTGCTGGATCAGGCGCTGTTTGCCGAGCGCGGCACGCTGGAAGATCCGAACCAGTTCATCCGTCGTATGAACCAGCTGCTGGTTTCCTGATAACGGCTTGTAGTGCCGGATGGCGCTGACGCTTATCCGGCCTACGGTTAAAGCTGTTTTTTGTAGGCCGGATGGCGCTGACGCTTATCCGGCCTACGGTTAAATCTGCTTTTGTAGGCCGGATGGCGCTGACGCTTATCTGGCCTACGGTTAAAGCTGCTTTTGTAGGCCGGATGGCGCTGACGCTTATCTGGCCTACGGTTAAAGCTGCTTTTGTAGGCCGGATAAGGTGCTTGCACCGCCATCCGGCTTTTTTTCGCGCATTTTCCCCTCATTAACCGTTTCAGCCTTACCCCGCTTCCTTGAGACAAATGCGTGATGGTGGTATCGTTTAGCGCTTTTTTAAAAATATCGACAACCTTTAAGGGGATTTTCGTAATGCGTATCATTCTGCTTGGCGCTCCGGGCGCGGGTAAAGGAACTCAGGCTCAGTTCATCATGGAGAAGTATGGTATTCCGCAAATCTCCACCGGTGATATGCTGCGTGCCGCCGTGAAATCTGGCTCCGAGCTGGGCAAACAAGCGAAAGACATCATGGACGCCGGCAAGCTGGTGACCGATGAGCTGGTGATCGCGCTGGTAAAAGAGCGTATCGCGCAGGAAGATTGCCGTAACGGTTTTCTGTTAGATGGTTTCCCACGCACGATTCCGCAGGCTGACGCCATGAAAGAAGCGGGCATCGTGGTGGATTATGTTCTCGAATTCGACGTACCGGATGAGCTGATCGTTGACCGTATCGTGGGTCGTCGCGTGCACGCTGCGTCTGGCCGTGTTTACCACATCAAATTCAACCCGCCGAAAGTGGAAGGTAAAGACGATGTGACCGGCGAAGAGCTGACCACCCGTAAAGACGACCAGGAAGAGACCGTGCGTAAACGTCTGGTGGAATACCATCAGATGACGGCGCCGCTGATTGGTTACTACCAGAAAGAAGCGGCCGCGGGTAACACCCAATACGCGAAAGTTGACGGGACTCAGGCCGTCGCTGAAGTGCGCGCGGCGCTGGAAAAAATCCTCGGCTAAGGCCGTTCTGCCGGATGGCGGTGCAAGCACCTTATCCGGCCTACAACTGTATTCCTGCTTTGTAGGCCTGATAAGCGCAGCGCCATCAGGCAATGGGTGGCGGATGGCGGTGCAAGCACCTTATCCGGCCTACAACTGTATTCCTGCTTTGTAGGCCTGATAAGCACAGCGCCATCAGGCAATGGGTGCCGGATGTCGGCGTAAACACCTTATTCGACCTACCGGCATCGTTAGCGCCATCAGGCAAGTTCTCGTCTTACCTCTCGCAGCAATTAGTTCTTCTTACTCGCTTTTCCGCTACAATTATCAACAATTTGAATCGATAAGAGGCGGTAATGCGTCAGACGAAAACCGGTATCCTGCTGGCTAATCTTGGGACCCCCGATGCCCCCACTCCGGCGGCGGTAACACGCTATCTTCGGCAATTCTTGAGCGATAAACGCGTCGTCGATACGCCTCGTGTGTTGTGGTGGCCGCTGCTGCGCGGCGTTATTTTGCCGCTGCGCGCCCCGCGCGTGGCAAAGCTTTATCAGTCTGTCTGGATGGAAGGCGGCTCGCCGCTGATGGTCTACAGCCGTCAACAGCAGCAGGCGCTTGCCGCGCGCTTACCGGATACGCCGGTTGCGCTGGGCATGAGCTACGGCTCGCCGTCGCTGGAAAGCGCAGTGGACGAGCTGCTGGCGAACCACGTTGATCACATTGTCGTGCTGCCGTTGTACCCGCAATATTCCTGCTCAACCGTGGCCGCCGTCTGGGATGAACTGGCGCGGATTCTGGAACGTAAACGCCGTATTCCGGGTCTGTCGTTTATTCGCGATTATGCCGATGACAGCGCCTATATCGACGCGCTGGCAAGCAGTGCGCGTGCCTCGTTTGCTGAACACGGTGAACCGGATTTACTGCTGCTGTCATATCACGGTATCCCCCAGCGTTTTGCTGACGAAGGCGACGACTATCCGCAGCGCTGTCGCGACACTACCCGTGAACTGGTCTCCGCACTCGGCCTGCCGCCGGAAAAAGTGATGATGACCTTCCAGTCCCGCTTTGGTCGTGAGCCGTGGCTGACGCCTTACACTGACGAAACGCTGAAGATGTTAGGTGAGAAGGGGACGGGACATGTTCAGGTGATGTGTCCGGGCTTCGCGGCAGATTGCCTGGAGACGCTGGAAGAAATTGCGGTGCAGAATAAAGAAGTCTTCCTCGAAGCGGGCGGCAAAAAGTATGAATATATTCCGGCGCTGAATGCCGCACCGGAACATATCGATATGATGCTGAAACTGACGGCTGCGTATCGCTAACGTGCTGCGTTAATCTGCTGAGTAAAGAAACGTGCGCCATCGCGTAATGCGTCATCGGCGGCGTTCATCATGCGCGAATAGTGCAGAAAGGCGTGCAGCGTGCCGGGATACATTTTGTATTCGCAGGGCTGCTGGTGCGCCGCCAGCGTCTGGAAGAGCAGACGACTGTCGTCGATCAGCGGGTCAAACTCCGCACTGGCGATAAAGCAGGGCGGCACCTCGTGCGTCAGGTTGTTGTTGAACAGGCAATAGTACGGCGACTCGCGATCGTCGACATTACGCAGATACGCTTTTTCGTACATCTCCAAATCCTGGCGGCTGAGGCCATCCCAGTCGCCGCCCATCAGCCGACGGCTCACCGAGTCCTGTAGGCCATACAGGCCATACCACAACAGCACCCCGGCTACGTTGCCGCAGGAGATGTGCTTATCGCGCAGCCACAGCGCGCTGGCGAGCGCCAGCATCGCGCCAGCGGAATCACCAGCAAATCCAATTCGCGTCATATTTAACTGATAGTCGTCCGCCTGCTGATGAAAAAACTGACAGGCGGCAACGGTCTCTTCTATGGCTTGCGGAAAGCGGGCTTCAGGCGAGAGCGAATAGTCGACGCCAATGACCGTGCACCGGGTATAGCTTGCCAGCAGGCGCATGATGCGGTCATGGGTATCCAGATTGCCGAGAATAAAACCGCCGCCGTGCAGATAGAACAGCGTTGCCTGACTGTCTGGCGCTGGGCTGTACAGGCGTGTTGTCACCTCTCCCCAGCACGTGGGGATGCCATATTCACGCGTTGGCATCTGCGGTGCGTCCGCGTTCCAGAAGCGGCGCTCAAGAATGTAGTGTTGGCGCATGGCTGCCACGTCATCGGCGGACGGCCAGGGCGGCAGATCGTCCTGTCGGACATTCAGCACCGCTCTCATCTCGTCTGAAATGCGCGCCAGTACGGGAAGTTTGTTTTCCGGTTTCATAAAACGCTCCTTGTGAAATCGGCCCATTGTAAAAACTTCCGCCGTGGAAACTGCGATCCGTTCGTCCGATATTGAAACTCTGTCGTCGCAAGGGGAATGTGCTACCATTCACCGCTCCGTTAGCCACCCGTAAAAACAGTCATGAAATTTCCCGGTAAACGCAAATCCAAACACTATTTCCCCGTCAACGCACGCGATCCGCTGCTGCAACAAATCCAGACTGAAAATGAAACCAGCGCCGCATGGGTGGTGGGGATTGACCAAACGCTGGTGGATATTGAAGCGAAAGTGGATGATACGTTTGTGCAACGTTATGGGCTGAGCGCCGGGCATTCACTGGTGATTGAGGATGATGTGGCGGAGGCGTTGTATCGGGAACTGGTGCGTGACAATCTGGTAACCCATCAGTTTGCCGGCGGGACCATTGGTAACACCATGCACAACTACTCCGTGCTGGCCGATGACCGCTCGGTGTTGCTGGGCGTAATGTGCAGCAACATTGAAATTGGCAGTTACGCCTACCGCTACTTGTGCAACACCTCCAGTCGTACTGACCTCAACTATCTGCAGGGCGTTGACGGGCCGATTGGCCGCTGCTTTACCCTGATTGGCGAGTCCGGCGAGCGTACCTTTGCCATCAGCCCTGGGCACATGAATCAGCTACGTGCAGAAAGCATTCCTGAATCAGTGATTGCCGGGGCGTCAGCGCTGGTGCTGACGTCCTATCTGGTGCGCTGTAAGCCGGGAGAGCCGATGCCGGAAGCCACCATGAAGGCCATTGAGTATGCCAAAAAGCACAATGTGCCGGTCGTGCTGACGCTCGGGACCAAATTTGTTATCGCCGATAACCCGCAGTGGTGGCAGGATTTCCTGAAAGAGAACGTCTCAATTCTGGCGATGAATGAAGAAGAAGCCGAAGCGTTGACCGGTGAAAACGATCCGCTGCTGGCGTCTGACAAAGCGCTGGACTGGGTCGATCTGGTCTTGTGTACTGCCGGACCGGTAGGGCTGTACATGGCGGGTTTTACCGAAGAGGAAGCCAAACGCAAAACCCAGCATCCGCTACTGCCGGGGGCCATTGCCGAATTCAATCAGTATGAATTTAGCCGCGCCATGCGTCATAAAGATTGTCGTAATCCGCTGCGCGTCTATTCTCATATCGCTCCGTATATGGGCGGCCCGGAAAAGATCATGAATACCAACGGCGCAGGCGACGGTGCGCTGGCGGCGCTGTTGCACGATATTACCGCCAACAGCTACCACCGTTCGAATGTACCGAATTCCAGCAAGCATACGTTCACCTGGCTGACCTATTCGTCATTAGCCCAGGTGTGCAAATATGCCAATCGTGTGAGTTATCAGGTACTGAACCAGCACTCCCCGCGTCTGACGCGTGGGCTGCCGGAGCGTGAGGATAGCCTCGAAGAGTCGTACTGGGATCGTTAAGTCATTATGCCGGATGGCGGCGTAAACGCCTTATCCGGCCTACTGCTACCATTATCTGTGTAATCACGTAGGCCTGATAAGCGAAGCGCCATCAGGCCTACGAGCCGATGCAACGACGGTCACCCCGTCACCACTTCACCCGCAGGCGGCGTTTCCAGCAGTTCCAGCATGGTACGGGCGATTTCGCGCTCGCCCATCACCACCTGGTTGGCGCCGCGTTCGGTAATGTACTCCACCTCATCGTCATAATGCGCACGGGCGATAATCTCAATATTCGGGCACTTCTCGCGGGCAGAGGCAACAATTTCGCCGGCCTCATAGCCGTTCGGGATGGTAAGGATCAGCCAGCGGGCGCAATCCAGGTGCGCCAGAGCCATAATTTCTTCATTGGCAGCATTTCCCAGCACCGCGCGGATCCCACGTTCACGCAGCTCATCCACGCGCGTGCGTGACGTTTCGATAACCACTAACGGCATACCTGCTGCCATCAGTTTTTCGCCGAGCAGACTGCCAACGCGACCAAAGCCGACCAGCAGCGCATGGTTGCAGATATCCACCGGAATTTGCTTCTCTTCCTCGATGGCCTCTTCCAGCGTCTGTTCTTCCAGCGTTTCGGTTTTTGCCAGGTATTTTTCCAGCAGGGCAAACAGCACCGGGTTGAGCATAATTGACAGAATCGCCCCCGCCAGCACCAGATTTTGCCCTTCCTGCGGCAGCAGGTTCAGCGCCATCCCCAGACCGGCGAGAATAAAGGCGAACTCACCAATCTGCGCCAGGCTGGCGGCGATGGTCAGCGCGGTACGCGGCGAGTGACCAAACAGACGCACCAGGAAGAAGGCGGCGACAGACTTACCAAAGATAATGATGGCAAGCGTTGCCAGCACGGCCAGCGGCTGTTGGATCAGAATCAGCGGATCAAACAGCATGCCGACGGAGACAAAGAACAGGACGGCAAACGCGTCGCGTAGCGGCAGGGTATCGTGGGCCGCGCGGTGGCTCAGTTCCGATTCATTCAGTACCATCCCGGCAAAGAATGCGCCCAGCGCGAAGGAGACGTCGAACAGTTCCACGGCGCCGAAAGCGATACCCAATGCCAGTGCCAGCACGGAAAGGGTAAACAGCTCGCGGGAGCCGGTGGCCGCACTGCGGGCCATAATCCACGGCACCAGACGGCGACCCACCAGCATCATAATGGCAATAAAGGCGACAACTTTACCAATGGTAATGCCCATGTCGACCGCCAGAGAGGCGAAACCGACGTTGCCTTTTTCCACCATCCCGGCCACGGCGGGCAGCAGTACCAGCGTCAGCACCATCACCAAATATTCAACAATCAGCCAGCCGATGGCAATCTGCCCTCGTTGACTGTCGACCAGCTGTCGTTCTTCAAGCGCACGCAGCAGCACCACGGTACTGGCGGTTGAAAGACATAAACCAAAGACGATACCGGTCATCAGTGACCAGCCCATCATGGCGGAAAGGGCCATACCCAACAGCGTCGCCACGGCTATCTGAGCGATCGCGCCGGGAATGGCTATCGACTTTACCGCCATCAGATCCTTCAGTGAAAAGTGCAGACCGACGCCGAACATCAGCAAAATAACGCCAAGCTCAGCAAGCTCCGGCGCAAGTTTCGTATCAGCCACAAAGCCTGGGGTAAAAGGTCCGGCCAGAACGCCCGCTAACAGATATCCCACCAGAGGAGAAATACGCAGTTTGTTGGCAAGCATGCCGAGTATAAAAGCGAGCACAAGGCCGCCAACAATGGTGGTGATAAGCGGGGTGGCGTGATGCATTCCGTCTCCTTTGGTAGCTGATTTCCAAAATTCCAGGTAATAGTTTATGACAATTTTGATTATTATGTTTATGAATAATTGTTGAATTTTGAAGAAAACTGCAATTTGAGGCGAAAAAGGCACGGATCGGAAAACGAATGGGCAGGAGACAGAGCAAAGGCTTATGGTTACAGGCGTAGCGTGCGGCTAAAGTTTAGCTTTAGCCGCAGGAAACTCAGGCTTTATGTCGGTTATCAGGTAAGAATATGGTCAGTATCCCCAGAAGTGGTAGGAAAGCACAGATTTTATAGACTAATTCGATGCTGGTATGGTCCGCGAGCAGGCCTAACACAGCGGCTCCCAGGCCACCCATCCCGAAGGCAAAGCCAAAAAATAGACCAGAAACCATGCCGATACGACCCGGTAGCAGCTCCTGAGCATAGACCAGAATGGCGGAAAATGCGGATGCGAGGATAAAACCAATGATCACCGTTAAAATACCGGTCCAGTGCAGGGTGGCATAAGGCAAAATCAGCGTAAACGGCGCGACACCGAGGATAGAGCCCCAAATCACATATTTTCTACCAATCTTATCGCCTAAAGGCCCGCCAATTACCGTTCCTGCCGCGACCGCAAACAGGAAGGCAAAGAGATGAAATTGCGCGTTTTGTACCGATAATCCGAATTTTTGCATCAGATAAAAGGTGTAATAGCTGCTGATACTCGCCATATAGAAGTATTTCGAGAAAATCAGGATTAGCAGGACGCTGACAGCGAGGACGACCTTATTATGCGGCAGTGGATTGATAACTGTCGCTTTGGGTTTGCCCTTGCTCATACGATGCTGTGCGGCGTACCAGCGGCTGATTTGCGCCAGTACCACAATCGCCAGCAGGGCGGCGAGGACAAACCAGGCCACGTTACCTTTGCCGTAAGGGGCGATGATCACCGCCGCCAACAAGGGGCCGAGGGAACTGCCGAAGTTACCGCCCACCTGGAAGATGGACTGGGCAAGGCCGTGACGTCCGCCCGAGGCCATGCGCGCCACACGGGAGGATTCCGGATGAAATACCGAAGAGCCGGTCCCGACCAGCGCCGCGGCCAACAGCACGGTACCGAAACTGCCCGCCAGCGCCAACAGCACCAGACCGCTCAGCGTAAAGCACATGCCAATTGGCAGCGACCATGGCATCGGGTACTTATCGGTCCAGTAGCCGACCACCGGTTGCAGTAGCGAAGAGGCCAACTGGAAGGTCAGGGTGATCATCCCTATCTGCATAAAGGTCAGTGAAAATTCGGACTGTAATAGCGGATAGATCGCCAGAATTAACGACTGGATCATATCGTTAAGCAGGTGAGAAAGGCTGATCGCGCCTAAAATGCCGAACGACGTACGCGCTTTAGCGACTGGCGCAGACGCACCAGGTGCTGGCTGGGTTTGTTCACTCATTGCCATAGAAAGTCACTTCTGTCTGATTTGCGATGTAGGGGAATATCGTCATTGTGATTATTACCTGACTAACATACCTGCGGACGAGGTTTGAAGGAAGTCTCAATTCTGAAAACTTATTCGACTATTATTTCAGATAATTGTAATTTCTGCGGTTGAAATGGAGTCAGGGAGAGAAACATGAAATTTTTGAAACGGGGTGTGGCGTTAGCACTGTTCGCCGCATTCACGCTGGCAAGTCAGCCTGCTCAGGCTTATGAAAAAGATAAAACCTATAAAATCACCATCCTGCATACCAACGATCACCATGGCCATTTCTGGCGCAGCGAATACGGTGAGTACGGTCTCTCGGCGCAAAAAACGCTGGTGGACGGGATCCGTCGCGAGGTGGCTTCCGAAGGGGGCAGCGTCCTGCTGTTGTCCGGTGGGGACATCAACACCGGCGTTCCCGAATCAGATCTACAGGATGCTGAGCCTGACTTTCGTGGGATGAACCTGATTGGCTATGACGCGATGGCGGTTGGCAACCACGAATTTGATAATCCGCTTACCGTCCTGCGTCAGCAGGAGAAGTGGGCGAAGTTCCCGTTCCTCTCGGCCAACATCTACCAGAAAAGTACCGGCGAGCGCCTGTTTAAACCCTGGGCCATCTTTACGCGCCAGGATCTGAAAATCGCGGTTATCGGTCTGACCACCGATGACACGGCGAAGATCGGCAACCCTGAATTTTTCACCGACATTGAATTCCGCAAGCCAGCGGAAGAGGCAAAGGTGGTGATTCAGGAACTGCAGATGAATGAAAAGCCTGACGTCATTATTGCAACCACCCACATGGGGCACTATGACAACGGCAACCACGGCTCGAACGCGCCTGGCGACGTCGAAATGGCGCGTAGTCTGCCCGCCGGAGCGCTGGCGATGATTGTGGGTGGTCACTCACAGGACCCGGTGTGCATGGCAGAAGAAAACAAGAAACAGGTGGATTATGTGCCTGGTACGCCGTGCGCGCCGGACAAACAGAACGGGATCTGGATTGTGCAGGCTCACGAGTGGGGAAAATATGTTGGTCGTGCGGACTTTGAGTTCCGTAACGGCGAGATGAAAATGGTCAACTATCAGCTGATCCCGGTGAACCTGAAGAAGAAAGTGACCTGGGAAGACGGGAAAAGTGAGCACGTACTTTACACCCCGGAAATCGCTGAGAATGCGCAGATGCTCTCGCTGCTGTCACCGTTCCAGAATAAAGGAAAAGCCCAGTTGGATGTGAAAATCGGTGCGGTGAATGACCGACTGGAAGGCGATCGCAGCAAGGTCCGCTTTGTGCAGACCAACATGGGACATCTTATTCTGGCTGCACAAATGGCGCGCACCGGTGCGGATTTCGGCGTCATGAGCGGCGGTGGGATTCGTGACTCGATCGAAGCCGGGGATATCACCTATAAAAGCGTGCTGAAGGTACAACCGTTCGGCAACGTGGTGGTGTATGCCGATATGAACGGCAAGGACGTGACGGACTACCTGACGGCCGTGGCGCAGATGAAGCCGGATTCCGGTGCTTATCCGCAGTTTGCTAACGTCAGTTTTGTCGCGAAAGACGGCAAGCTCAACGATCTGAAAATTAACGGCGAGCCGGTTGACCCGGCGAAAACCTACCGTATGGCGACGCTCAGTTTTAACGCGACGGGGGGCGACGGCTATCCGCGTATTGATAACAAACCGGGGTACGTCAACACCGGGTTTATCGATGCGGAAGTGCTGAAGGAATACATTCAGAAAAATTCACCGCTGGATGCCAGTACGTATGAGCCGAAGGGGGAAGCCAACTGGCAATAACAGGGCGGAGTGCCGGATGGCGGTGCTGGCACTTTATCCGGCCTACAGGCCAGTGCGGTTTCCAGGCCTGATAAGCGTAGCGCCATCAGGCCATCATTCTAAAATCGCTTAGTCCCGGCGGGCGATATCGGCGAATTTAGCCTCCAGAATAGTGGCTAAATCTCCCGCCGCCAGTTCAATGTCCAGTCCGCGTTTGCCGCCTGAGACAAAAATGGTGTCAAACGTCTGGGCTGGTGCATCGATAAGCGTCGGCAGGCGTTTTTTCTGTCCCAGCGGGCTAATGCCGCCGACCAGATATCCGGTTGTACGTTGCGCCACCAGCGGATCGGCCATATCGACTTTTTTTGCGCCGAGCGCTTTGGCGACTTTTTTCAAATCCAGTTGTCCAGCGACCGGCGTAACCGCAACCGCCAGATGTTTCATATCGCCATTCACCGCGACCAGCAGCGTTTTGTACACCCGATCGGCATTTAACCCTAATTTGCGCACCACCTCATCACCGAAGTTGGTTTCGGCGGGATCGTGATCGTAGGTATGGATCCTGAACGTAATTTTGTTTTTTTCGAGTAATTTAACTGCGGGTGTCATAGTAATTTTTCCTGGCTAAACCAAATGACAAGTCAAGCGTACCTCTGATGATTGTCTAAAAAATAGTACCATCTTGCGCAATTATGTTGGCAGGATGCAGAGTTTGAGCGACAATCGACATACACCGACGCGTTAAGCGGCGGCATAATAATAATGATGAAATTCCTCTTTGACGGGCCAATAGAAATATTGGCCACTTTTTTATCGCATCAGTTCCGGCAGATTCCCTTCTCCATACAGGTGTAGTGCACCCACGGCCACCACGTAGCGACCCGCAGGCAGCGCCGACAAGCGATCCCGCCAGGCGATATTACGCTGATGCATCAGCACATCGTACAGCGACTGACTGAAGGTGTTCGGAAGCGTCAGGTGGTTGTCCTGCGGTGGCGCTTTCAGCCACCAACTCATCATCTGTTGCAGTAGCCGGGCGTTGGTGTGCCAGTGCGTCAACGTATCGTCCAACAGTGCCAGCCCGTTATCCGGCAGTTCGCATAACAGCGCAATCTGGCTGGATGCGCCTTCCAGTTCAATCACCGGTTTTTCTGCCTTCTTCGCGGCCTGCAACAGTTGATAATCAATGCCGTACTCCGGGCGTAACCCCAACTGCTGCGCCTGAGTGGCCTGTAGCACCATCGCGATTTGCCACAGCGGTTGCGTCGAAAACAGGGCCGGGGAGATCCCCAGTTCATCGGTCGCGCGATGCAGATTGCGCAACTGTTCCTCGCTGAGGCGTTCTTCCAGCGCGGTAAACTCGGGTAAGTCGGCGAAGGGACTGTCATTGCCGGAGACATCGGCCTCAACAATTAACGCATCGGCGTTGTGAAGCTTTTTAAGCAGTCTGGCAGGGAGGGGAGACATGTCGCGGCTGCCCATATGAATACTGCCAATCAGGTGGAAGTGGCGATTGCCGGGCAACGAAACGTCAATGGCGGGCCAGGTATAGCGATTGCCGGTTAGCCCAGCGAAAAATGTTTTTACCCGGTAAAACAGATCCATGCGACCTCCCTAAGTAGACAACCATGCTAGCGCGTGGTCAGGTAAGGTGCAATGTGTGAATTGCCGGATGGCGGCGCTAAAGCACCTCATCCGGCCTGGTCGTTTCACATTAACGCAGTAGGCCGGATAAGCGTCAGCGCCATCCGGCATCGCTTACTCTTTCGGTTTAAAGCGCAGCAGTCGGTTAGCGTTGCTCACCACGGTAATGGACGACAGCGCCATCGCCGCTCCGGCAACCACCGGGTTCAGCAGCGTTCCGGTGAACGGCCACAGGATACCGGCCGCCACGGGGATCCCGATGCTGTTATAAATGAACGCGCCGAGCAGGTTCTGCTTCATATTGCGCAACGTGGCTCGGGAGATAGACAGCGCGTCCGCCACGCCCATCAGGCTGTGGCGCATCAGCGTGATCGCGGCGGTTTCAATTGCCACGTCACTGCCGCTGCCCATTGCAATCCCGACATCGGCCTGTGCCAGCGCCGGTGCGTCATTGATGCCGTCACCGACCATCGCCACCTGACGCCCCTGACTTTGCAGACGCTTAATGGCATCGGCCTTACCGTCCGGGAGGACGCCAGCAATCACGTCATCAATCCCCGCCTCTTTGGCGATGGCGTTGGCCGTCGTCGGGTTATCGCCGGTTAACATCACCAGACGATATCCGGCGCGGTGCAGTCGCTGAAGGGCCGCCACGCTGTCGCTACGCAGCGGATCGCGTACGGCCAGCAGCGCCGCCGCTTTGCCGTCAATCGCCAGCAGCACCGGCGTGGCGCCCTGAGAAGCCTGGGCAGAAATCTCGTCTTCCAGTTCGTGAGTGTCAACCTGCTGCTCGTTCAGCAGTGCCTGGTTGCCCAGCAGCAGCGTATGACCTTCCGCTTCGCCGCTGACGCCTAATCCACGCAGGGTGCGGAAACCGTTAACCTGAGGCAGTGCGCTATCACCGGCTTTGTCGAGAATCGCCCGCGCCAACGGGTGACTGGAGCCCTGCTCAAGCGCCGCAGCCAACCGTAGCGCCTGCGCGTCGTCAATGCCGCCAACGGTTTTAACTGCAACCACCTGTGGTTTGCCTTCGGTCAGCGTCCCGGTTTTGTCGAAGACTACCGTATCCAGCGTGCTGGCGCGTTGCAGCGCATCGGCATCACGCACCAGTACGCCAAACTCAGCCGCACGACCCACACCGGAAATAATCGACATCGGTGTCGCCAGACCCAGCGCACACGGACAGGCGATGATCAGTACCGTAGTGGCGATAACCAGGGTATAGACAATTTGTGGGGCCGGACCAAAGACGTACCAGATACCCGCGCTCACCAGCGCGATCAGCACTACGACCGGGACAAACACGGCGGAAATCTTATCGGCCATCTGGCCAATTTCCGGTTTACTGCTCTGCGCCTGGCGCACCATGCGGATAATGCGCGACAGGGTGGTATGACTGCCTACCGCACTGGCGCGGAACACCACGCTGCCATCCTGCACGACGGTACCGGCATGCACGCTGTCGCCTTCCCCTTTTTGCTGCGGGATAGGTTCGCCGGTGAGCATCGCTTCATCCAGCCATGCCTCGCCCTGAGTGATTTCACCGTCAACCGGCACGCGATCACCGGTGGTCAGGCGCAACAGCATACCCGGCTGAACGTCTGCCAGCGGCACGCTCTTCTCACCCTCTTGTGTAATCACCCGCGCCGTTGGCGGCGTGAGATCGAGTAATTTTTCCAGCGCCTTAGACGAGCGCTGACGCGCCCGCGCTTCCAGCATGTGTCCGAGGTTGATCAGACCAATGATCATTGCACTGGCTTCATAATAGAGATGGCGTGCTTCCATCGGGAACCACTGTGGCCACAGATTGACGCTCATCGAGTACAACCAGGCCACGCCGGTGCCGAGGGCGACCAGAGTATCCATCGTGGCGGTGCCGTTCATCAGGCTCTTCCACGCGCTGCGATAAAAATGGCCGCCCGCAAAGACCATTACAGCGAGCGTCGCCAGACCAATCGCCAGCCACAGGCTGCGGTTGTCGGCGGTCACCATCATGTTATCGCCCATCATCCCCCAGACCATCACTGGCACACCTAGCAGCAGGGCGACAATCGCCTGCCAGCGGAAGCGTTTCATCGTCGCGACGGCGGTTTCCTGCTGGCGTTCGCGGCGTTTGAGATCGTCTTCAATCGCCTCTGCGCCATAGCCCACTTTTTCCACCGCCTGGACTAAATCGGCAGCGGACGCACTGCCCATCACCAGCGCAGTACGTTCCGCAAGGTTTACCCGTGCCTGCGTGACCCCAGGAACGCTTTGCAGCGCATTTTGTACCCGGGAAACACAGCTGGCGCAGCTCATGCCGCTTAACAGCAGTTGTTGGCTGTCATCTTCAACCGTCGCTGCCGGAAGCTCAGGAGGGACCGCTGCCAGCGCTTCCGACGGGATTGATGACTCCGTCAGCGGTTTAGCCTTTGGGTGGCTTAACTCTGCGCCATAACCAGCTTGTTTGATGGTATCGATTAGCGCTTCGGCGCTGGCGGTACCGGTAACGTGCGCTTCGGTCACGGTGACCTCCGCCTGTTCCACGTCCGGACGTTGCTCAAGACTCTCTTTTACGCGTTTGACGCAGTGACCGCAGGACAGGCCGTCCAGGGTCAGGTCGATGGTTTGAGACATCACTTCACTCCTCTATAACGGGTCAATAAGGGTTGACCGTTGTACCTTGATTGACTAACTGTTATTAAGGGTAAACCTTCCCGCAAGGGGAAGGTCAAGGAGTTTGTTTTTTCCTGAGTATTCAGTGTTCCAGTGCGATAGCACAAACGTGTTCGAGCGTAGAAAGGTTGCTGTAGAGTTCCGGCAAGGTCATTTTTTTTCTAATCACGACTTTAAGGTTGACCTCTATTTTCCCCTTTTTAACATCGCGGATAGTAATGGCTTCAATAATGTTCTTTTGCTGATTAATACTTTCTATCAGCGTTTGCAGCCCTGCTTTTTTATCAAGAATAACGCGAATTTTTACTTTGCCAGGCAATTGGTTTTTGGTTTGTAAAAAGATAACAAAATAGCTGAGTTTTATGGCCAGCAGGAACAAACCTGTGGCAAGCAGAGCATACATATAAAAACCGGCTCCACTGGTAATTCCCACTCCCGCGGAAGCCCACACGATGGCTGCGGTTGTTAGCCCGGAGATGGCGTCATCATGGCGATGAAGGATAACACCCGCACCGAGAAAGCCTACGCCGCTGATAATTTGTGCGGCCAGCCGCATCGGGTCGCTACGTATATTCATCGAGATTTCAGCGTAGTATTCTGCTGACTGAATAGAGACGATTGTCAGAACGCAGCTGGCGACTGAAATAATGACGCACGTTTTAAATCCGACAGGCTTCCCTTTCGATTCTCTTTCAAGACCGATGATTCCCCCCAGGATAAAAGCGACGCAAATTTTGCCCAGTGTAATTAAGAGAGATTCTCCTTCACCGAATAAGAGGAAGGATAACGTATTCATATTTCCTCCGGAAAAAACTCACCTTGAACCGTATACGAAGGTCTCCTTTTCTGACCCGTAACGCTATGCGCCGTAGGTCTGGATATAGTGCTCTATCAGCGAAATAAGCCGCGGATTATCGATGCTCTGCAGAATTTTTACCTGCGCACCTTTTGGTTCAGGGATCCCGACATTGAGGCGTAATGTGTCACGTCCATAGCGGCAAGTCATACCGCGTGTAATGCCTTCCAGAGAGACATCCAGATAATCTTCAGCCGTTGTTGCAAGAGAGGGATCCAGTAACCAGGCAACGGTTAAAACATCGTGGATCCAACATCCAGGCAGATTGCGGGTTTGCATAGAATATGTGATCCACGGGCGAATGGTTTGCGCCAGATAACGGCTAAGCCCGTTTTCTGTTTTTGCCAGACGATCCAAATCGGCGTGAAGCATTTGGGTTTGTGTTGTCACATCCATCGGGACCAGCGTGACTGGCGCACCGCTGGT
Source organism: Citrobacter telavivensis (assembly GCA_009363175.1). Lineage (NCBI taxonomy): Bacteria > Pseudomonadati > Pseudomonadota > Gammaproteobacteria > Enterobacterales > Enterobacteriaceae > Citrobacter > Citrobacter telavivensis. The sequence continues at coordinate 4,388,041 of CP045205.1, read as the reverse complement.
GAGTACCGCATGAGCCGCCTCAGGGTCCAGACCAAAATTGGTATCTTTCAGGTAGCCCGGAACATTGAATACGCCACCCATAACGACGATATTTTTGACCGCGTGAACCATCTGCGGGTAAAGCTGCAGGGCAATGGCCACATTGGTGAGTGGACCGGTAGCAACCAGCGTGATCTCGCCAGGATTATTACAGATGAGTTCACCCATTGCCTCAGGCGCGTGGGGTTTTACCTTCTGGCACAATGCCGGGGCAGGAACATCTGACCAGAGTTGTCGTAAGCCAAACTGATCGACACCATGATCCAGTTTTTTACGCCAAGGCTGCGGATCTTCCCGCAGCGCACGCGAAGCACCACGGTAGACAGCGACGGGAATGTCCAGTTGCGTAATGAGATCTTTGGCAACGGCATATCCCACGTCTACCGGCGTATTTCCGGCGACAGTGGTGATCATCTCCAGCGCGATTTGCGGCGCGGCAATGGCCAGCGCCAGCGCCAGACCATCATCGATATTAGCGCCGGGAATGCCATTGCCCGGATCGCAGTCAATAATTATACGCATCGATTCATTTTCACTTTGTCTCGGGGTGTACTTCATGTCCCTGGCAGCCACACGACTCTCCTGTTCGTAAGTAAAACTCAAATTCAACGCGGCGAACTTCTCCATCCCAATTTTTCAGCATGTCTATTGCCGCACGGGCCATCTTATCGACAGGTTGCCGGACGGCGGTTAAGGAAGGGACGTTGTAAGCCGATTCTTGTGTTGCGTTAAAGCAGACCAGAGCAACATCCTGAGGTACGCGCAGCCCGTGTTCTGCCAGGGCGCGTAAACAACCGAGAGCCTGCTGTTCATTCGTTGCGAACAGCGCGCGCGGCAGTTGGCGCTGAAGCATGCGTTTTGTCGCCTCGTAACCTCCGGCGCGGGTATAGTTGGTCGAAATAATCCATGAGGGATTGACCATTAACGATGATGCTTCCAGCGCCTGCTGCCAGCCCCGGATACGATCCTGAGTATTCAACATTTCACGCGGACCACAGATGATGCCGATATCGCGGTATCCGTGATCAATCAGATGTTGTGTTACCTGCATCGCCGCCATTTGTTCATCAACCTGGATAACGCTGACGTTAAGTCCAGGATCCACGCGATCGAGCATGACGCAGGGGGTACCGCTCTCCTGAATCAAATTGATATAAGGATGACGATCAACACTGGTGTAGATCAGCCCGTCAACCTGGCGGTGCAGCATATTATTAATGAGTTCACGTTCACGGCAGCTACTGTCGCCTGCGTCGCCCAGCAGGAGTACTTTGCCATCAGCAAAGGCTTCGTGTTGCAGAGCATGAGCCATAGAGGCGATGAACGGGTTCGAGATGTCCGGCGCGACAAGCCCATAAGTTTGTGTACTCCCTGACGCCAGCGCACGCGCGATGCCATTGGGTCGATAACCGGTTTTCTTAATGGCCTGTAGAACACGTTGCCGGGTCGCTTCGGCAACGGGGCGCGGACCATTATTAATAACGTAACTAACGACAGCGACGGACGTTCCCGCTTCTTTTGCCACGTCAGAACGTGTTACGCGTTGCGAATGTGATTGAGTCACGAGGCACCTACCTGATTGCGTTCAGAGTGATTTTTTCCAGACAGCATAAGGCGTTATGACCCAAAAATCTTTGGTAAAGAACGCGCATATCACGTTCTTTGACCTCAAATTGCATCCTCGGGTAAGTTGAGATCCCGCCCGCGGGTCTCCGGTGCAAAGAACGTGGTCACCAGTCCAATTGCGGCCATAAGGGCGAAATAGAGAGCGATTGGCCACCAGTGTCCGTAAAACGAGAGTAGCGCAGAGGCGACAAGTGGCGCTGTCCCGCCAGACATAATGGAACCGAGCTCTTTTGCAAATGCCATTTTGGTATAACGATTCGTGACGCCGAAAAGCTCAACGCCCCATGCAGCCTGCACGCCGAAAATACCCAGTGAAGCGAGCCCCATCCCGGTAATGATCGTCGGGATAACAATCCACGGCTCACGAGAATCCAGCAGCATGAATGCCGGAAAGGCATACAGGATCAGTAGCAAGCAGAACCAACGATAGATGATACGTCTGCCGAATCGATCGGACAGCCAACCCGCCAGAGGAATAATGGCAAATCCCAGAACCGATGCGATAAACACTGCCACGGTCGGCACAGATTTATCCACCATCAGCACCTTAGCGACATAGCCAATGATAAATCCCTGAGCCAGGTAGGAGGGGCCATTCTCGCCAATGCGTAATCCAACCATGGTCCAGAACGCCCGGGTCCGTTTCCAGAAGCTGCGTGTATCTTGCTGTTGCTGTGCTTTTCCCTCGCGAAGCGCCTTTTCTCGCTCGGCCTGCAGGAGGGCTTTTTGACGTTCAAAGACGGGCGTTTCACGCATATGGCGACGAATTAATAATGCGGTAGCGGCGATAAGAATGCTGCAAAGAAAAGGAATACGCCATCCCCAGCTCAGTAAGTCATCTTTGTCCATTTGCAGAACGATGAGCCAAACCAGAGAAGCCAGTAATGTTCCGCTGTTCGAGCCCAGAGCGATAATCGAAGAAACCAGCCCACGGCGTTTAACGGGAGCATATTCACCGAGCATTACAGTACCGCCAGAAAGCTCCGCGCCGGCTCCCAGGCCCTGAGAAAATCGAAGGATAACCAGACATACCGGTGCCCAGACGCCAATCTGGGCGTAGCTGGGGATTAACCCTATTAGCATGGTCGACATGCCCATCAATCCAATGGTGATAACCATGACAATCTTCCGACCATGTTTATCGCCTATCCAGCCGAACAGCAATGCACCGATAGGGCGAGCAATAAACCCAACAGAATAGGCGGCAAAGCTGGAAAGTAACGCCATGACAGGTGTTGCTTCCGGAAAAAAGACATCGCCAAAGATAATGCCCGCGGCAAGGCCGTACAGGGCAAAATCGGCATACTCCATTGTGGTGCCTAACCAGCAGGAAAATGTAGCTCGCCAAAACTCGCGGCGTCCTTCGGGGGTTTCCAGCCGCTCCTGAGCTGCCTGTGGGTTATCCGTCAGGGAAACAGAGGATGAATGCGTGTTCATAAGAACTCCTTGAAGTTATCTGTCGACATGAGTCGCAGGTTTGTACTCTTCATGTTCTACTCGCGTAGATATTATATTTTTACCGCAGATTAATAAATCTACCCGCGTAGAATTGAAAGATGAAAGAGTGAAAATTGAGAAAGCGATCACTTATGACAGGCAATTGTTACAGAAAAAGGTCACCAGCCAGGATGTTCTTCACTGTCTATCAACTGCGAACGAGCGGCGGCTACGGACAACACGTGAAAGTGGCAGTGGTATTGCCCATAAGCAATGAAATGAGAAGAGGTTATTGGCATCAACAGGGATGGGTGTGTGGTGTCAGCAACAAGTACGTTATAATGACGCCATGCCACAGCGTAAGGTGCGGAGGATTTGTGAATATCAGCGATGTAGCAAAAAAAACCGGCTTAACCAGTAAAGCGATCCGCTTTTATGAAGAAAAAGGGCTGGTCACGCCGCCATTACGGGGTGAAAACGGCTATCGCACGTACGGGCAACAGCATCTGAATGAGCTGACGCTGCTGCGCCAGGCACGCCAGGTCGGATTCAACCTTGAAGAGTGTGGCGAGCTGGTGAACCTGTTCAACGATCCGGGTCGTCACAGCGCGGACGTCAAAAAGCGGACGCTGGAGAAAGTGGCGGAAATTGAGCGCCATATCAGCGAATTACAGTCAATGCGCGTGCAGTTACTGGCCCTGGCGGAGTCGTGCCCGGGTGATGACAGCGCGGAATGCCCGATTATCGAAAACCTTTCTGGCTGCTGCCACCACAAGGCGCAGGCTTAACGCGCGTCGGGGTTGAGCATAAAGACGACCGTGCCGCGATACCAGGGGGATGCGCGTAGCTGTGCTTCCGCCTGGCTGTCCCGCTTGCCGTGCTGTACCAGCCCGAGCTTAAACGGAATACGCAATCGGGCGAGAGCGGGCAGGTAGTCCTGATAATTCGCCACCGTGCGTCGTCCCTGATAGCTCTGTACCACCAGTTCATCGATCGGCAGCGCGTTCAGCGTCGCGACGTCGCCCGTTTTCGCCCAGTCCAGCAGTCCGGTCACGCCAAGGGCAAAGTCGGGGGGCAACTGTTGGCGCAATGCCCGCAGAAAGCGGGCATAGTCGGCCAGTTGATGCGTCGCAGCATCAAAATCGACCTGCAGTCCCACAACCTGATTTCCCGCCGCCTGCCAGCGCTGCATCAGTCGCACGATGCGTGCCGGAATCGCGTCCGGTACGTCGAGCGTGGTGAAACGCACGGTAAGCCAGATGGACGGAAACGTCAGACGGCTGACGGGAAGTCCCAGACGCTGAAAGGCCACGCCCTTTGCCCGCACTAACACTTCACCCTGATGCAGATAGACCGTCTGAGCAGCGCTCAGTTCATCGCTGGCTTTCACGCCTGACCAGAGCCAGAAGGCCGGGTGTTCGCGGGCGATAACCGTCTCAGCCGCCTGCGCCTGTCCCGCCAGTAGCGCAATTACCAGTAGTATTTGAGTTTTTGCGCCCACGGACTGCCCGGATACTGCGTTTTCAATTGTGTGAACCAGCCTTTACGCTGCTGTTTGTCCACCTCTTCTCCGCCACACTCATTCGATCCGGACGGGGCGTAACACATGATAGCCCGATACAGCGCATAGCTTCTGTCTTCGTGCTCGGCCTTCGGCGAGGCGATGACCTGCTGATAATAACGCTGGCGGTTAAACTGTCCGACAGGGTCTTTCTGCTGGATAGCGGTTTCCAGCTCGCCGTTGCCTGCGTTGTCTTTCCACAAGTCGACATGCGTTTGCGAGGTACGGAAAAACTCGCCCAGACAGTTCAGCGCATGGGCGTCGTCGGGCGTCTTGCTCAGCGTGCCGACGGTGTCATTGAGGCTGCGGCACACGTAACCGGCTTCAGCGGCGTCGCCGTTCCAGTCAAACGTACTCAGATTGACATCGTCGAATGCCTCACCGATAACCGGTTGCGTGATGGCGCTGGCGAGTTTTCGGTCTTTTAGCCAGTCGCTAAAGCGGTTTTCAGTGAGATCGCGCACCAGCAGCGTATGCAGCGCAATAGTGCGCTCTTCGTTATTCGGCCCCTGGCTGACCTGCTGGCGCAACTGTTCAGGTGTAGCCACAGTTTTCAGTACCCGGGAGCGGTAGCGCAAACTGGTGACCGCGCTGTCCGGGGCAAAAATCGCCGCCACGTTGCCGCTGTAAACCAGCGTGGCCGCCAGTTTTGCCTGCACATACTGCTGCTGTTCGTTATCCTGGCTGAGCTTCAGTAGCGTCGACCAGAAATCGCGCGCCGCTGACCACTGCTTTTGTCCCATCAGCGCGTCGCCGTAGAGCACCTGTTCGCTGAAGGCGAGGATATCGTGAGGCGGCAGTTTTTTCGCCGGAGTGACTGCCTGAAGAATAGCGGCATAGTTATCTGTCGCCAGCCACAGGTTGAGTTGTAAATTGCGCCACAGCGGCAGTTTTCCGCGCTTGTCAAAAACCGGTTTGCTGGCGTCAAGTTTGGCCTGCGTCAGGGTTGGCTTTCGGTAGCTGTTCAGGCGAAGGGCGCGCAGCATCTCGGTGTAGCTGACGAGGGGGGCATCGGCGAACGCATCCTGAACGGATTGATCGTAAAACTGCATGCCATAGACGTTATCGTATTCAATAACCCGCTCCCGCAATGCTTGCGCATCGGTGACCTGCTGGAACGCCTGTTCATATAATCCTGCAAGCGTTGTCCAGTCCTGCAAATACCAATGGATGCGGCGCAGCATGCCACGCGCGGAATCCGCATAGCGGCCTTCTGGCCAATGCTGGAGATAGGTCTGCGCCTCTTTTTGCGCAAGTAAAGCGTCTTCACGGTTTATTCGCGCGATATCAAAGTCGCCATATTCGCCGACGCTGTTCTGGCTGCTTTTGTTCAGCGCCGTGCGCATCAGCATATATTGCGCGGTTTCCGCCAGCCACGGGCGATCGCTGGTGAGCAGTGGCGTGAAGGCCTGCGTCGCGCTGTCGTACTCGCCCGCGTAAAAATGGGCCGCTCCGGTCAGGTAGGTTTTATACAGCGGGGCAGGTGAATCTGCCGGGAGCGTGGCGAGGGACCCCGTAATTTGCTCTGCGCTGGCCCCGGAATAGAGCCCCAGACGCGCCTGTGCCAGCGACTGCTTTTGTTCCGCCGTTAGCGCGTCATCGTTCAGCAGCGCGGCAAAAAACTGGCTGACGCTGTCGGCATTATTGGAGACAAAACGGTTTTCCTGCTCACCGTCGTGCTTGAATTCGATTGGCTCCACCTGCAGCGTGGCCATTTGTTGGACGATCGGGTCTGCTGCGTTCTGCGTTTGTGCCGGAGAGTCTGTCCGGACATCAATGTCATCCCACTGCGGGTGATAGGCAAAATAGAAATCGCGTGAGCGGGTGATATCGGCAGGCATCGACTGAACGGGCACTGCAAGTGACTTTGCTTCACTCAGCAGGCGCAACAGGTTGTCACGGGAATCATTATCAGGCGTCAGAATAGGGTCGCCTTTTAGCAGGCAGCGCGCGTCGCTCCATGTACAGTCTGCCATATCAAACGAGGCGAATACCTGCGGGGCACTCGCCAGTAATGCGCAAAAGCTTAATGCCAGAGGCGTCTTCCTGACCATCATGCGATTCCTGTCATCTGTTTCATCGGGGAAGGGGTCTGATATAGAGCGTGATGCCCTCAACGGCGATCACTTCAACGTGGGTTCCGGCGGGCAAGTCTTCAATGGCGTTGACCGGCCACGAACTGTCGCCAACCCGCATGTGTCCACGGCCATTAACCAGCGAGGATTCCAGCACAAACCGGCGACCAACCAGTTGCTGGCCGCGCTGGTTAAGTTGACTATCCGCTGGCTTTTGTTCGCGAACGCGTTTCGCCATCCACTTCCACCAAAGCCAGGCGGAAAGCAGCGTTAGGACGGCAAAGATAACGCCTTGCCATTCCCAACTGACGGGCAATAGCCAGACCAGAATGCCGGTAATGACTGCTGCTACGCCGCTCCATAACAGATAGCCGTTGCCGCCCAGCATTTCAGCGGCCAGAAGCAGACCGCCGAGGCTGAGCCAGAAAATATGGGGATATCCCACAATCATCTCGATCATTATTTTTTCCGTTCGCTGGCGCTGTCCTTGATCAGTTCAGCGATCCCGGCAATGGAGCCCATCAGGCTGCTGGCATCCAGTGGCATCATCACCACTTTACTGTTACTGGACGAGCCGATTTGCTGTAGCGCTTCGGTATATTTCTGCGCCACAAAGTAGTTCACCGCCTGAATATCGCCGGAGGCGATCGCTTCAGACACCATTTTGGTGGCGCGCGCTTCCGCTTCGGCGGAACGTTCGCGGGCTTCTGCCTGTAAAAATGCCGACTGACGGTCGCCCTCGGCGATCAAAATTTTCGACTGTTTTTCACCCTCGGCTTTGACGATTTCCGCCTGGCGGACCCCTTCGGCTTCAAGGATATAGGCACGTTTGGTACGTTCCGCTTTCATTTGCGCGTTCATTGCGCCGATCAGTTCAGCCGGGGGACGAACGTCGCGAATTTCAATACGGGTAATTTTGATTCCCCAGGGGTTGGTGGCCTCATCGACAATATGCAGCAGGCGCGTATTGATGTTGTCGCGCTGGGAGAGCATTTCATCAAGCTCCATGGAGCCCAGTACAGTACGGATGTTGGTCATGGTCAGATTGATGATAGCCAGCTCCAGGTTACTGACTTCATACGCGGCTTTTGGCGCATCAATGACCTGAATAAAACAGACCGCATCAATCGAAACGTTAGCGTTATCTTTCGAGATAACTTCCTGCGAGGGAATATCCAGCACCTGTTCCATCATATTAATTTTACGACCAACACGGTCCATGAACGGAACGACAAGGCTCAAGCCTGGCTGCAGCGTGCGGGTGTAGCGTCCGAAACGCTCCACCGTCCACTGGTATCCCTGGGGGACAATTTTCACGCCGGCACCGACTATCACCAGCGCGACAAAAATGAGAATAGGAATAACGATAAGCATTGAAAAACCTCCTGTTGAACTGTCCATGATGTCGTGACTGGCGACGTTACTCTTGAAATTATACCTGATTCATTAAAGAGAGTTCCCCTCTCGTTAATTAGAGGGATACACTATTTTGCGATAAAACGCGAAAACAGGATAGACAATGCGTGAAAATAGCATTTTGTTGCAGGTAAACAATGTGGGTTACCAGGTCGGGACAACGAACATTCTGAATAACATCAGTTTTAACTTACGCCCTGGTGAATTTAAATTAATAACCGGACCTTCCGGCTGCGGAAAAAGTACTTTACTGAAGATTATCGCGTCGTTGCTCAGCCCGACTCGCGGCGAGATCCTCTTTGCCGGGGAGGACATCACCACGCTTAACCCGGAAAACTACCGCCAGCACGTCTCGTATTGCGCCCAGACGCCCGCGCTGTTTGGCGATACCGTTTACGATAATCTGATCTTTCCCTGGCAGATCCGGCATCAGCGTCCTGACGCCGGGGCTTTTCTTGCTGACCTGGCCCGCTTTCAGTTGCCGGAGACGATTCTGGCGAAAAATATCAACGAACTTTCCGGCGGGGAGAAGCAGCGCATTTCCCTGATCCGTAATTTACAGTTTCTGCCGCAGGTTTTACTGCTTGATGAAATCACCAGCGCGCTGGATGAAAGCAATAAGCGCAATGTAAATGAGATTATTCATCACTATGCTCGCGATAAGCAGACAGGCGTACTGTGGGTGACTCACGATAAAGACGAAATTAATCATGCGGATGAAATAATCACCCTGATGCCGCATGCCGGAGAAATGCAGGAAGCACGAAATGAATGAACATAATATTACCAACGAGTCACTGGCATTAGCGATGATGCTGGTGGTGGTGGCGATGCTGATAAGCCACAAAGAGAAACTGGCGCTGGAGAAAGATATTCTCTGGAGCGTCGCGCGTGCCGTCGTTCAGCTTATTATTGTCGGCTATGTACTGAAATATATCTTCGCGGTTAACCATGCCGTCCTGACGTTACTGATGGTGCTGTTTATCTGTTTTAACGCCGCCTATAACGCGCAGAAACGCAGTAAGTATATTGATAAAGCGTTTCTTTCTTCGTTTATTGCCATCACGACGGGGGCGGGGTTAACACTGGCGGTGCTGGTGCTGTCGGGTTCGATCGAATTTATCCCGATGCAGGTGATCCCCATCTCCGGGATGATCGCCGGTAATGCGATGGTGGCCGTCGGATTGTGCTACAACAATCTCGGTCAGCGTTTCAGCAGCGAACAGCAGCAGATTCAGGAGAAACTCAGCCTCGGCGCGACGCCGAAAATGGCGTCTGCCGGATTGATCCGCGACAGCATTCGCGCCTCGCTGATCCCGACGATCGACTCCGCGAAAACGGTCGGACTGGTGAGTTTGCCGGGGATGATGTCGGGGCTGATCTTTGCCGGTATCGATCCGGTCAAGGCCATTAAATATCAGATCATGGTGACGTTTATGCTGCTTTCAACGGCGAGTCTGTCGACCATTATTGCCTGCTATTTAACCTATCGGAAGTTTTACAACGCGCGCCACCAGTTGGTGGTGACGCATTTGAGGAAATCGTGACGGAGAGTGCCGGATGGCGGCTGAAGCCTTATCCGGCCTACGGATGCGTTCGGGTTGTAGGCCCGATAAGCGTAGCGCCATCGGGCAACAAAGATCAGTACAACAACGCGTACAACTGACGACGATATTTTGACGCCAGCGCATCGCCGGTACCGAGCGCGGCAAGAATTTCCTGGAACGTTTTACGCGCCTGACCGTCTGCGGCGGCGAGATCTTTCTTCAGATGGCTGAACAGCAGTTCCAGCGCTTCTTCATTGCGTCCGACCTGATGCAGTTGCAGCGCCAGCTGCGCTGCCAGTCCGGCATCCTGCGGATTTTCCGCCACTTGCTGTTGCAATAGCTGAATCTCCGGCGTATCCGCCGCCTGTTTCAACAGTTCAATCTGCGCAACCAGCCCCTGATAGCGGGTGTCCTGATCCTGTAGCGGAATAGTTTTCAGCACGGCTTCCGCGTCTTCGGAGCGGTTGAGGGCGATCTGTGTTTCCGCCAGCAGCAGGCCGATTTCACCATTCTGGTTAGAGAGTTGCCAGGCATCTTTGAGCAGCGGCAGCGCTTCAATGTAGTTGCCTTCCTGCATCAGTTGCATGGCCTGTTGCGCTTTCAACTCTTCTTCACGCGGCAACACTTTGTCGAGCAGGGCACGAATCGCCTCTTCCGGCTGCGGTCCCTGGAAGCCGTCAACCGGCTGACCATTCTGGAACAGATAGACGGTCGGAATGGCGCGCAGACCAAACTGAGAGGCGATCATCTGCTCGGCGTCGCAGTCGAGTTTCGCCAGAATAAACTGACCGTTGTACTGCGCAGCGAGGCTTTCCAGCACCGGCGTCAACTGCAGGCAGTGCTGGCTGCGTTCTGACCAGAAGTAGAACAGGACCGGCGTGGTCATCGACTGTTCTAAGGTCTGCTGCAGGTTCGATTCGTTAATGTTGACAATATTCTGTGTGGACATGGAGTCACTCTCTTGTGTCGATTTCTTTTTTACATGGGGGCTGACGCGCACGCTTCAACTCATCCGTGCAAAATTTTGTCCATCAGGCGTCCCGGCAGCAGGCGTTTGAGCAGCATGACGGCCCAGGTCACCAGCGTGACCGGATAACGGAGTTTGGGTTTATCGCTGACAAAAGCATGGCGCACTTTGGCGACGACAGCTTCAGGATCGAGCGTAAAACGTGCGGCAATACCAGGGTTTTCCACCGGTTTGTCGTTCTGGGTCTGGTTAACGTTTTCGGTAAAACGCGTGCGGATGGGGCCGGGTTCAATCAGGCTGACTTTAATTCCGCTGTGACGCAGCTCCATGCGCAACGCATCTGACCAGGCTTCCAGCGCGTATTTACTGGCCGCGTAGGCACCGCGCCCAGGCGTTGAGATCAACCCCATCACCGAGGAGGTCATCACGATCCGACCTTCGCCGTGTGGCAGCATGGCCGGTAACAGGCGCATGGTGAGTTGGTGCGCGCCAAAGAAATTGGCGGAAAATTGCTGCTCCATCTGTGCGCGGCTGATGGTGTTCAGCGGACCGTAAACGCCGTATCCGGCATTGTTAAAGATCCCGTATAAGCAGTTATCGGTCAGGGCGATCACCTCGTCAGCGGCGCGATCCACACTCTCGGGAGAGTCGAGGTCGATCAATACGCCGGTGAATCCCATGTTATTCATGCGCGTGACATCGTCGGGTTTACGGCAGCCGGCGAGAACCTGAAAGCCCTGACGCTTTAGCTCAAGCGCGCTTTCCAGGCCGATGCCGCTGGAACATCCTGTTATTAAGACCGATTTTTGCATAACTTTACCTGTCAGGATCTCCGTTGAATTAAGACTCGTGTTTTACTAAAGGACTCAACTGCTTCGCCATCCAGTCGGCGATAAACGGCTGGGCGTCGCGGTTAGGATGAATACCATCATCCTGCATCCATTGCGGTTTTAGATAGACCTCTTCCATAAAAAAGGGTAACAGAGGAATATCAAACTCTTTGGCGAGCTTTGGATAGAGCGCGCTGAAGGTTTCATTATACCGACGACCGTAGTTTGCGGGCAGGCGAATTTGCATCAGTAGCGGCTCGGCGTTCGCTGTCTTAACGTCCTGCACGATGGTACGCAGCGTCTGTTCGGTTTGTTGCGGCGCAAAGCCGCGCAGCCCATCGTTGCCGCCCAGCTCAACCAGCACCCAGCGCGGTTGATGCTGCTTGAGCAGCGCAGGCAGACGCGCCAGCGCTTGCTGGGAGGTGTCGCCGCTGATGCTGGCGTTCACCACGGTGGTTTTGCTCTGCCATTTATCGTTGAGCAGCGCAGGCCAGGCGGCACTGGCGGACATTCGGTATCCGGCGCTCAGGCTGTCGCCGAGAATTAACAACGTGTCAGCCGCAGCGGCCCGACAGGTAAACAGGATCAGGAACAGGATAGGCAAATGCCAGCGGAAAACATTGTTGAAGTTCATCATCTTAAGAAGTCCGTCGGTCAGGGGGAGCACGAGCTTTCCATCCTTACCGGAGTTGAACTGGTTGTCAAACGCGCTGAGACCATTGCGCTGATTGGCGAGTCGGGTTCAGGGAAATCCACGCTGCTGGCGATCCTCGCTGGACTGGATGACGGTACCGACGGCGAAGTCAATCTGGTGGGTAAACCGTTACACCAGATGGATGAGGAGGCCCGGGCCCAACTGCGCGCGCAGCATGTTGGCTTTGTCTTTCAGTCATTTATGTTGATTCCCACGCTGAACGCGCTGGAGAACGTCGAACTTCCCGCACTGCTGCGCGGCGAAAACAGCGGACAAAGTAAAGCGGGGGCGAAAGCACTGCTTGAGCAACTGGGACTGGGTAAGCGTCTGGACCATCTTCCGGCACAGCTTTCCGGTGGTGAGCAGCAGCGCGTGGCGCTGGCGCGCGCTTTTAATGGCCGCCCGGACGTACTGTTTGCCGATGAGCCGACGGGTAACCTCGACCGGCAGACCGGCGAGAAAATTGCCGATCTGCTCTTTTCGCTTAACCGCGAGCATGGCACCACGCTCATCCTGGTGACTCACGATCCGCAACTGGCGGCGCGCTGTAACCGACGATTGCGGCTGGTGAACGGACAGTTGCAGGAGGAGGCATGATCGCACGCTGGTTCTGGCGCGAATGGCGCTCGCCATCGCTGTTGATTGTCTGGCTGGCACTGAGTCTGGCGGTGGCCTGCGTGCTGGCGCTGGGCAATATCAGCGATCGTATGGAAAAAGGGCTAAGTCAGCAAAGTCGTGAGTTTATGGCGGGCGACCGGGCACTGCGCAGCTCGCGCGAGGTGCCGCAGGCGTGGATTGATGAAGCGCGTAAGCGCGGTCTGAAGGTGGGAGAGCAACTGACCTTTGCCACGATGACCTTTGCCGGTGACACGCCACAGCTGGCGAATGTCAAAGCGGTCGATGACATCTATCCGATGTACGGCGAGCTGGAAACCAACCCTCCGGGACTCAAACCGCTGCCGGGAACGGTACTGCTGGCACCGCGGTTGATGGCGTTGCTGAATCTGAAAACCGGCGACACCATTGATGTCGGCGACGCCACGCTGCGCATTGCCGGTGAAGTGGTGCAGGAGCCGGACTCCGGCTTTAACCCCTTCCAGATGGCCCCGCGCCTGTTAATGAATACGGCGGACGTTGCAAAAACCGGTGCCGTACAGCCTGGTAGTCGCGTTACATGGCGCTATAAATTTGGCGGTACGCCGCAACAGCTTGATGGCTACGAAAGGTGGTTGCTACCGCAGCTGAAGCCGGAACATCGCTGGTACGGACTTGAGCAGGATGAAGGCGCACTGGGGAAATCCCTCGAGCGTTCGCAACAGTTTCTCCTCCTTTCGGCGCTATTAACGCTGTTGCTGGCCGTCGCTGCGGTAGCGGTGGCGATGAATCACTACTGTCGCAGCCGTTACGATCTGGTGGCGATTCTGAAAACGCTCGGTGCGGGCAGGGCGCAACTGCGAAAACTGATTGTCGGGCAGTGGCTAATGGTGCTGGTCCTTTCCGCCGTGACGGGTGGGGCGATCGGCCTGCTATTTGAAAAGATGCTGATGGTGCTGCTCAAACCGGTGCTGCCTGCCGCGCTGCCGCCTGCCAGTTTCTGGCCGTGGATCTGGGCGTTGGGGACCATGACGGTGATCTCACTGCTGGTCGGTTTGCGTCCGTATCGCTTGTTGCTCGCCACCCAACCGCTGCGCGTATTGCGTCGTGACGTGGTGGCAAACGTCTGGCCGCTGAAATTCTATTTGCCGATCGTGACCGTAGTGGTGGTGCTGTTACTGGCCGGATTAATGGGCGGAAGTCCGTTGCTGTGGGCGGTGCTGGCGGGAGCAGTGGTACTGGCGCTGCTGTGTGGCGTGCTGGGTTGGATGCTGCTGAACGTTCTGCGTGGAATGACGCTATCGGCGCTGCCGCTCCGCCTCGCGGTCAGTCGCCTGCTGCGTCAGCCGTGGTCGACCCTGAGCCAGCTGTCGGCGTTTTCACTGTCGTTTATGCTGCTGGCGCTGCTGCTGGTATTACGCGGCGATCTGCTGGATCGCTGGCAGCAGCAGCTTCCGCCGGAAAGTCCCAACTATTTTCTGATCAACATTGCCTCTGAACAGGTGCCACAGGTGAAGGCCTTTCTCTCAGAGCATCAGGTGATCCCGGAAGCGTTCTATCCGATTGTGCGGGCGCGGTTGACGGCGATAAACAATACGCCAACCGAAGGCGGGCAGGATGAGTCCCTGAATCGCGAACTGAACCTGACCTGGCAGGAGAGTCGTCCTGACCACAACCCGATTACCGCCGGCAACTGGCCGCCAGCAAAAGGCGAGGTGTCGATGGAAGAGGGGCTGGCAAAACGACTGAACATCTCACTTGGCGACAGCGTAACCTTTATGGGCGACACCCAGGAGTTCAGCGCAAAGGTAACCAGTTTGCGTCGGGTGGATTGGGAGAGCCTGCGACCTAACTTTTTCTTTATCTTCCCCTCCGGCGCGCTGGATGGACAGCCGCAGAGCTGGCTGACCAGCTTTCGTTGGGAGAACGGCAACGGCATGCTGACGCAGCTTAACCGTGAGTTCCCGACCATCAGCCTGTTAGACATCGGCGCGATCCTTAAACAGGTGGGGCAGGTGCTGGAGCAGGTCAGTCGGGCGCTGGAAGTGATGGTCGTGCTGGTGACCGCCTGCGGCATGCTGCTGTTACTGGCGCAGGTGCAGGTCGGTATGCGTCAGCGCCATCAGGAACTGGTGGTCTGGCGTACATTAGGCGCGGGTAAGAAACTCTTGCGTACTACGCTGTGGTGCGAATTCGCCATGCTGGGGATGGTCTCCGGGCTGGTGGCGTCCATTGGCGCAGAAACCGCGCTGGCGGTGCTGCAAACCCGGGTGTTTGACTTCCCGTGGGAACCTGACTGGCGCTTGTGGATTATCCTGCCGGTCTGTGGTGCGCTTTTACTTTCCCTTTGCGGTGGCTGGCTCGGTATCCGTCTCCTGAAAGGGAAAGCATTGTTCCGCCAGTTTACTGTTTAACTCCGTGATAATGACGCGCCGGTTTTTATGCTGGCGCGTACTTTCTTAGTAGCATAAATTGATAACCCCTCGCTGTTTAACGGCACAAATCATTAAAAACCCGCCAACACGTCAGTGTTAATACCAGTTAATATTCAATTGCTGAATAGTTAGCAGGAAATCTATCAAGGAAAAATAATGACTATAAAAACAACAGCGCTGGCGGCATCGATCGGCGCAGCAGTGGCATTGACGTCTTTCGCCTCTCAGGCGGAAATCACCGTTCTGAAACAAGATCCGCAGGCGGGCAATCCGCTGAGCCGTCTCAACTTTACCGTTGGCGGGAGTATTCGTCCTCAGTTCCAGAACATGACGGGCGATGACGGCGCAAATGGCTATAAGCGTAATGGCTTCGACGGCGGCACTCGTTTCCGCTTCGCGGCAGATTACTATCTGTTTGATGACATCAGTTGGATCAGCTTCTACGAGCTGGGCGTTAACATGAATCGCCACGGATAATCTAGACACTTCCGAGCCGTTGATAATACTGGTTTTCATATTCTGTCGGTGACATCTGATCGCTAGAACCATGCCGACGCTTACTGTTATAAAACATTTCGATGTAATCAAAAATATCGCTGCGGGCTTCTTCCCGCGTTCCGTAGATCTTTTTCTTTATCCGTTCGCGTTTCAACAACTGGAAAAAGCTTTCTGCAACCGCATTATCATGGCAGTTACCGCGACGGCTCATGCTGCCCTCCAGGCCGTGTGATTTCAGGAACGACTGCCACTCATGGCTTGTGTACTGACTGCCCTGATCCGAATGAACCAGCACCTGTTTTTGGGGATTACGCCGCCATACAGCCATCAGCAGTGCGTTCAGGACAATGTCCTTTGTCATCCGGGATTGCATGGACCAGCCGATAATTTTGCGTGAGAACAGATCAACAACCACGGCAAGATACAGCCAGCCTTCGTGGGTCCTGATGTAGGTTATGTCCGTTACCCAACGCTCATCCGGAGCATCCGGATTGAACTGTCGCTGGAGCCTGTTGGGCGACACGATACTGGCCTCGCCTTTACGTGCCCGCGGGCTCCGGTATCCGACCTGAGCCTTTATCCCGACACGTTTCATCAGTCGCCAGACTCTGTTCACTCCGCACTGTTGCCCGCTGTCCCGCAGATCCAAATGGATTTTGCGATAACCATAGACGCATCCCGATTCCAGCCAGAACTGTTTAATCTGTCCTGTCAGTCTCAGGTCTGCCTGATGGCGTTGTGAATGCGGCTGCTGAAGCCAGGCGTAAAAACCACTGGGATGAACATCCAGCACCCGACAGAGCAGGCGAACAGGCCAGCAACAGGTGTTGTCACGGATAAAGGCGTACCTCAGTCGGACAGCTTTGCGAAGTACGCCGCGGCTTTTTTTAATATGTCCCGTTCGTCGGTAACCCGCTTCAGCTCTTTCTGAAGACGGCGGATCTCGGCCTGAGCATCTGACTGTTCTTTATTAGTGGAAGAATCCGGACCGTACTTCTTTATCCAGGCGTAAAGGCTGTGGGTGGTGATATCGAGACGTGTTGCAACGCTGGCAACAGAATAACCGCGATCAACAACCTGTTTGACTGCTTCAATTTTAAACTCTTCGGGATAACGCTTACCGCTCATGGGCACCTCTCTTTAAGCCATCTTAAATGACTCTGAGGTGTCTGTTAAACCCGTGGCGATTCAACATTCCGGCGCAGTTCAACTGGGACAACCACTATGCAGACGGCGCACACGACACCACCCGTCGTATGCTGTACACCGGTCTGAAGAGTAATACCTGGGGTACGCTGACCTTCGGTCAACAGAACAGCATCTACTACGATGTGGTCGGTGCAAAAACCGATATCTGGGACTACGACATGATTGGTCAGGCACCGGGTAACGGGATTAACGGCGACTACGACGGTTCTTACCGTTCCCGCAAGATGCTGAAATATAAGAAAACGGTTGGCGATGTTGATCTCTACGCTTCTTACCTGTTCAGCGATGACTACAACCCGAACAATGGTCTGAACTACAAACGTAAAGGTGGCGGTTCACTGGGTGCGGATTATCATATTACTGACGATCTGAGCTGGGGTACGGCGTGGAACTACACCCGTGCGGAAATACGTGGTAACAGCAACAAAACGTACGATCAGAACATCGTGGGTACCGCACTGAGCTGGACGCCGGATAACTGGACCTTCTCCCTGGGCGGCGGCTGGTACCAGAACTTTATGACCACCAAAAAAGTGTCTGTTAACGATTACTTTGCCGGTGATGCGTGGGGTCTGGAATACTTTGCAGGCTATAAATTCCCAATCAACCAGTATGCGTTGAAATCCGTTCAGCCGTACTTCATGGGCGATCGCATTGAATACGTGAATGGTCGCAATTACCTGCGTACCGACAACGGGGTGGGTATCAGCTTCCAGCTGGATTACGGTTTCCGTGTTGATTACGAACACGTCTTTACCTCCAGCACCGACAACCTGGGTGATATGAACCTGGTGCGTCTGCGTTACGACTTCTGAGTCTGATGCTGTGCCCGGTGACGCTGACGCTTACCGGGCCTGGAGGACTGGAGGGCGGTAGTGATTTGTGTTCCGGATGACGCTGTCCTACAGGACTGTGGTGATTTGTAGGCCGGATAAGACGCGTGCGCGTCGCCATCCGGCAATTTTTAGTGGCTCAGCCACTGAGCAACCTCTTCAAATGTCCCGCGAAAAACAACCTTCCCGGCTTTCTTATCCAACTGATAGCGATACATCGGATCGTAATACTCTTCCAGCAGCGGCACTAACCAGCTGAAATGCGTCTCGGTGCTGCCGGTTCGACGCTGCTCATCCAGCGCCACGTCCAGCTTTGCGGTCAACTCGTTGAATCGCTGTAAACCCAGACGCCGCTTAATTGCACAAAGCCCATGATGCAGATAGTCGCTGTATTCCCGCCATCCCTGCTCTTCACCATACGCATGGGTGAAATCATGATGCATTCGCACAAAATACTCTTCACGCAGGCGCTCAAGACGCCGCTCGAACGGATCGTCAATCACGGCGATAATGGCCTGGGCCATGCGCTCGCGCAGACATTCCGGCAGATGGTTAGAGCCAATCATCCGGCCTTCATCTTCCAGCACCCAGCGCGTGGCCTGCTTTTTGAGAAGCGTCACCGCCAGTAGATTTTCGAAACTTGCCTGACTGAGCTGGGGTTCCAGGGTGCGGCCAAAAGAGGAGCCGCGATGACGGGCCAGGCCCTCGAGATCCACCCCATTTTCCTGCTGTTGCACCAGCTGCGTTTTGCCATTGCCGGTGCAGCCGCCAATCAGCACAATCGGTTTTTGCACCTGTTCTTCCGTGGCGGCAATCGCGGCTTGGCGTAGCGCCTTGTAGCCGCCTTCGATCAACGGGTAATCCACGCCTGACTCGCGTAGCCATTGCTGGACAATGTGGGAGCGCTGACCGCCCCGGGCGCAGCAGAGGTAGCCCTGCGGGTGTTGCCGGCAGGCTTCGCGCCAGGCATCCAGACGCTGCTGGCGAATGTCACCGCAGACAAGTTGATGGCCGAGTTCAAGCGCGGCTTCCGGCCCCTGGCGTTTATAGCAGGTACCCACGGCGGCGCGCTCGTCATCATTCATTAAAGGCAAATTTATCGCACCCGGCATTGCGCCCTGTTGAAATTCAACCGGCGCGCGGACATCGATTAAAGGCGTATCGGCGGTAAGGATCGCGCGATAGTCCGTTCCATCGTTCATGTTAAATCCTGAAAAAAACAAACAGCAATGGGCGGGATTTTACGCGCTGAAGGAGAGGGCGGGGAAGCATAAGTTAAACTTCCCCGCGATATAAGGCTTATTTGAGCTGAGTTTGTGCCCAGAGGATACCGCTGGCGTATTCCGTCGGCAGCAGCGGGGAGAGCGCTTCCAGCGTGGCGCTCAGGCGCGCAGTGTCGCTGTCGGTCAGATTCAGGTGACCGACTTTGCGCCCCGGACGCACTTCTTTGTCGTACCAGTGCAGATGCACTAACGGCAGTTTCAGCCAGTCGTAATTGAGGTCGCTGCCAATCAGATTCACCATCACCGACGGACTGTCGACCACCGGTGCCGGTAGCGGCAGACCGGTAATCGCCCGCAGATGCAGCTCAAACTGGCTGATGCTGGCACCGTTTTGCGTCCAGTGACCGCTGTTATGCACGCGCGGGGCCAGTTCGTTGATCAGCAGCCCTTCCGGAGTGACAAAACACTCCATCGCCATCACGCCGACGTAGCCCAGTTCCTGCATGATAGCGGAAAGCATCGATTCGGCCTGCGCCTGCTGTTTCGCATCAGCCCGCGGGAAGGCGACGCTGGTGCGCAGAATGCCGTCCTGATGCAGGTTACGCGTCAGCGGGTAGAACACCGTGCTGCCGTCATGCGCGCGCGCGCCGACGAGGGACACTTCACCCGAGAAGTTGATACCCTGCTCGACAATGCATTCGCCGTAGTTGTCATCCGGCAGTTGATCGGTTTCACTGGTGCGTAAACGCCACTGACCACGGCCGTCATAACCGCCGACGCGACGTTTCACAATGGCCAGTTCGCCTAAACGGTTAAAAATGGCGGGCCATTCGCTTTTGTCCGCCAGCAGTTGCCACGGGGCGGTCGCCAGGTCGAGCTTATCGAAAAGCTGTTTTTGCGTCAGACGGTCAGCAATGATCGGGAAGACATCGCGGTTCACGAAGGCCGGATGACGTGCCAGTTCACGCGTTAAGGCGGTTTCCGGCCAGCGCTCGATTTCTGCGGTGATTACGCTCTGCTGAAAAGGGACGGCGGCCGGTTCCGCATCCAGGCCAACTGGCCAGACGGCGATGCCCAGCGGTTCACCAGCCTGACGCAGCATACGTCCTAACTGACCGTTGCCCAGTACGCAAACCTGTTTCATGCCGCACCTCGCGGATCCGGATTCTCCAGCACCTCATCCGTTTGCGCGTTGCGCCAGTCGGTCAGGCGCTGATGCAGTGCTTTATCGTGCGTCGCCAGGATCTGCGCTGCCAGCAGTGCTGCGTTAGCCGCACCCGCTTTACCAATCGCCAGCGTACCGACCGGAATGCCGCGTGGCATCTGTACGATAGAGTACAGACTGTCGACGCCGCTTAGCGCCGCGCTTTGTACAGGAACACCCAGTACCGGCACCAGCGTTTTCGCCGCAATCATACCTGGAAGATGGGCCGCGCCACCCGCGCCAGCAATAATCACCTGATAGCCGTTCTCTTCAGCGCTTTCGGCAAAGCTGAACAGTTTATCGGGGGTGCGGTGGGCAGAAACCACTTCAACGTGGTGCGGGACGTCCAGGATTTCAAAAATTTCGGCGGCGAACTGCATGGTAGCCCAGTCACTTTTGGACCCCATCACGATGGCGACACGCGCCGGATTATTGCGGGAAGACATGCGTCTGAAAACTCCTGTGGTGCGGGACACACTGCTTTTGAGGCCACAAAGAATAGCACGTTATATCGGCAAGGAAAACGGTTGCGTGCCTGGATTTTAAGGCCTTTGACGGCGTCAAAATAGTGTTGGCTGGAAACGTACCGGTTCTAGCAGAAGCGGATCAACCCCATCTGTACCCCCTAACAAAAAAGGACTCTCTGGAGAGTGCTTTTTGAAATTGCTGTTGGCTTGATTCTGATTGTAGGTCGCGTAGCAATACTGACATCCATGCAGACAGGTGTTGTAGGTACCGATGTCTATGCTCTTCACACATCCACAGGCCTCACGTTGACCTGAATCTTTGCTATTAGGTATGAATAAGCCAAATAAGTCATTAATTAGCGCCTCATCAATACACTTACCGTGCTGAATGCCTTGCCCGGTAAGATTGACTTCTTCGGCGCAGGAGTAGATATCCAGTCCGTGTTGTCGGGCAATTTCTGATAATCTTTGCGACAGCGTTAAACAGAGTTCATGGTTTTGTGTGATATCGCTGTATATGAGCGAATCAATAGCCTTAAGGTTTTTTTCCGTCTTTTGATAAAAATCAGCAAAGCTAATCACGACGCGTCGGGTATGACCTTCTAATTCGGTGGCGATCTTACTGAACAGGCGAACATGTTCGTCAAAAGGAAGAAGGTTTGAAAAAAGAATAGGGTCATAACGCCAGATGACTTTTTCAGCGCCAATCTTTTCTGACAGTCGTTTAAAAACCTCGAGTGCTTTATGCGGATTTAAGGTTTTAGACTCAATCAACCGCGGATATCCGGTGAGGGTGAACTGGAAGTAAAAACGGTGGCCGATCTCCGAGAGTTCATCAAGATAAGGGAGCAGTTTCGTAGGATTGCGTGTCCAGAATACGATCGCATCAACATCTTCAGGAAGCAATGACACCCGAGAGACCTGGTGATAGTTAAAGGGATTCCGGGTCAGCAAAAAACCCGCGCGAATGCGGTTCATTAACCACTCACTGTAGAAAGCGGGTATATCGGTGCGACGGCTGGCGCTAATGATCATCGCGTATATTCCAGTATTTGATAGTCAAGATATCTGTTCGTTAAGATAGGATAATCTCTGACCTTGCATCTACATTCATTATCTTTGTCCTGGCAAAGTACTATACATTCTTTTGGATAATCAAAGTGGACATCTATCGCTTTTAAACCCGTATTGGCATGCCCCATGTATTGAGTGACGGTGTGTTTATCCGCTGTCTGAAAATCATGGCGGATTAATTCATTATGGATGTGTTCGAAAATATTGACATGTGCACTGGTTTGATCAAGTGAAGTATTGACATAAGAATTGAGGAAGTAGAGTTTATCTTTTTTAGTTTTTGAAATTTCCTGAGCGAGGTGTTCAATATCTGATGACTGCTCAATATCCTTAATTGATTTCGGGAAAATAAACACATCAAATTTCCCCAGAATCTTAGTGCTGATTTGATTAACAGAACGCAATGTCAGATATAAATTGTCATTTCCTTCTGGCAGTAGTCGCCGAGCTTTCCAGCGACATACATCATAGCCATAATAGTTAAAGTTAATGCCATCAAGGTTATGAAGGAGGGCAAAGTAATCGGGATATAACCCACACCCCATAGAGGCAATATTGACGTCGGTTACGTTATTTTTACTTAGCCTTTTCTGAAGTGAGTTGGCTAAAATACAGTACTCAAAATAATAAGCAGGGAGGTATTTTAAAGCATATATTTTTTGGTATACCTCGTCATCATAGTTACCATTTAAAGGTAAAAGTTCTGAATGGTCACATAAAAAACCATCTCTCATTAAGCTCCGATGAAAACTAAGTACCGTAGTACGGATAAAATCCTGATCAATATTCATCATTACCCTTAATTCTTAAATTTGTTTTAGCATAGCCATCCAGACTTAGAGGGTAATGATCTGGGTCATTATTTTATAATGAGGATGTTTTTTTCAAAACGGGAAAGCGATCAGCTCCACATCGTCCGGCGTGACTTTGACCATCGATCCTTCACTATGCCAGGCACCTAATACGACGCGGAAGGCGGGTTCGCCGTTGACGGTGAGCGCGTGAACATCAGGGCGGTGGGTATGACCGTGAATCAGCCACTGGACGTGGTGTTTTTCCATCTCAGCGACAACCGTATGTTTGTTGACGTCCATGATCTCCAGTGATTTGCTGCTATTGGCGGCTTTGCTGTTGGCTCGCATCCTGGCGGCCACATGCTTACGTATAAACAGCGGCAGGGCAAGGAACAGCGTTTGCAGCCAGGGCTGATGGACTTTCGCGCGAAACGCCTGATAACCCGCATCGTCGGTACACAGCGTATCGCCGTGCATGATGAGTACCCGTCGACCGTACAGATCGAGCACGTTTTCCTGGGGGAGCAGCGTCATGCCGCTTTCACGGGCAAAGCGCTTGCCAATCAGAAAGTCACGGTTGCCGTGAATGAAAAAACAGGGGACGCCGGATTCGACAACCGCTTTAATGGCGGCGGCCATTTCATGGTGTAGCGGGTTGGGATCGTCATCGCCAATCCAGGCTTCGAACAGGTCGCCCAGGATATACAGCGCGTCAGCCTGACGGGCTTCACCGGCTAAAAAACGCAGAAAACCGGCGGTGATCGCCGGTTCTTCCGTGCAGAGATGAAGATCTGCAATAAACAGTGTCGTCACAATTACTCGCTGACGGTCACGTTTTCGATAATCACGTCTTCTTTCGGTACGTCCTGGTGCATGCCGCTGCGACCGGTAGACACGCCTTTGATTTTGTCTACAACGTCCATACCTTCAACCACTTCTGCAAATACACAGTAGCCCCAGCCCTGCATGCTTTCGGCGGAGAAGTTCAGGAAATCGTTGTCGGCTACGTTGATGAAGAACTGCGCCGTCGCGGAGTGCGGAGCCTGAGTACGCGCCATTGCCAGCGTGCCACGGGTATTTTTCAGACCGTTGTTAGCTTCGTTTTTGATAGCGTCTTTGGTGGCTTTCTGTTTCATGCCAGGTTCAAAACCGCCGCCCTGAATCATAAAACCGTTAATCACACGGTGGAAAATGGTGTTGTTGTAAAAACCTTCGCGACAGTAGTCCAGGAAGTTTTTAACTGTTTCAGGCGCTT
This sequence comes from Citrobacter telavivensis, assembly GCA_009363175.1. NCBI lineage: Bacteria > Pseudomonadati > Pseudomonadota > Gammaproteobacteria > Enterobacterales > Enterobacteriaceae > Citrobacter > Citrobacter telavivensis. The sequence goes on along the minus strand of CP045205.1, from coordinate 4,364,263 downwards.
TATCATCAAACGTTTTGATTACGATATCGCCGTGATTAGTGTGGAAAGTAACCATTTTTGCATCCTGTTCCGATATAGTGGTGCTTTAACCCAACGAAGGGTCAGAGTTAGGGAGGTGTTATAGCATAACCGCACGCTGCGATCACCTCGCAAAGTGTGCTGCTTCCCGTCCCAATTATGGGTATTATACAGACTTTGTTATCCACACACGTCTTACACGGAATCTTCGATGTTAAAAATCTTTAATACACTGACGCGCCAAAAAGAGGAATTCAAACCTATTCATGCCGGGGAAGTCGGCATGTACGTGTGTGGTATTACCGTTTACGATCTCTGTCATATTGGTCATGGCCGTACGTTTGTGGCGTTTGACGTGGTTGCTCGCTATCTGCGCTTCCTGGGCTACAAGCTGAAGTATGTGCGTAACATCACCGATATCGACGATAAAATCATTAAGCGCGCTAATGAAAATGGCGAAAGCTTTGTTGCACTGGTGGATCGTATGATCGCCGAGATGCACAACGATTTTGATGCGTTAAATATTCTGCGTCCGGACCTGGAGCCGCGCGCGACCCACCATATCGCCGAAATTATCGAAATCACTGAACAGCTGATTGCCAAAGGCCATGCCTATGTGGCGGACAACGGCGACGTGATGTTCGATGTCCCGACCGACCCGAACTACGGGCAACTGTCACGCCAGGATCTGGATCAACTGCAGGCCGGTGCGCGCGTGGACGTGGTGGATGTGAAGCACAACCCGATGGACTTCGTGTTGTGGAAAATGTCCAAAGAGGGCGAGCCGAGCTGGCCGTCACCGTGGGGCGCAGGCCGTCCTGGCTGGCACATTGAGTGTTCCGCAATGAACTGCAAACAGTTGGGTAATCACTTTGATATCCACGGCGGCGGTTCTGACCTGATGTTCCCGCACCACGAAAACGAAATTGCCCAGTCCACCTGCGCGCATGACGGTGAGTATGTGAACTACTGGATGCACTCCGGGATGGTGATGGTTGACCGCGAGAAGATGTCCAAATCGCTGGGTAACTTCTTTACCGTGCGTGACGTGCTGAAATACTACGACGCGGAAACCGTGCGCTACTTCCTGATGTCCGGCCACTATCGTAGCCAGTTGAACTACAGTGAAGAAAACCTGAAGCAGGCGCGTTCTGCGCTGGAGCGTCTGTACACCGCGCTGCGCGGGACGGATAAGTCTGTCGCACCCGCCGGTGGCGAGGCGTTTGAAGCACGTTTTGTTGAGGCGATGAACGACGATTTCAACACGCCCGAAGCATACTCCGTGCTGTTCGACATGGCGCGTGAAGTGAACCGTCTGAAGGCAGAGGATATGGCCGCAGCAAATGCGATGGCGTCTCACCTGCGTAAGATTTCTGGTGTGTTGGGGCTGCTGGAACAGGATCCGGAGCTGTTCCTGCAAAGCGGCGCACAGGCGGACGACGGAGAAGTCGCAGAAATTGAAGCGTTGATTCAACAACGCCTGGATGCCCGTAAAGCCAAAGACTGGGCGGCTGCGGATGCGGCGCGCGATCGTCTAAATGAGATGGGCATTGTGCTGGAAGATGGTCCGCAGGGAACCACCTGGCGTCGTAAGTAATTACCTGAATTGCCGGATGGCGGCTAACGCCTTATCCGGCCTACGATGGAATGATCGGTAGGCCTGATAAGCGTAGCGCCATCAGGCACTATTAATGACGTCTATACCACCACAGCACACCCATCATCATCACTCCCGGTAGCCATACCCATAATAATTCCGAAAATATCACCTGGTGCCCGTACGGCGTGGCATAACGTGATAACGCAAACGGCGCGACCTTAATCACCTGCCACGGCGCGAAGAAGCGTTCGTTTGACCACGGCCACAGCCAGCCTACGCCTTTGCCACCGGTGGTTACCGAATCCAGCAGGCTGTGCGACAACAGCGAAACCGTCAAAAATAACCAGCAGCGCATTAACCCGGCTTTAAACCATCGTCGCCCCACCCACACGCAGAGTAGCGGAACCAGTAACGCGAACAGTAGCGAATGGGTAAATCCGCGATGTCCGAACACGTTTCCATAGGACACCCCGAGTTTAAACGAAAGCACGTCGGCATCCGGCAGCATCGCAAGAGCGATCCCGACAAACAGTAAACGTGGGGGGATCACTTTCAACCCCAGACCCAGTCCAAGGCAAATCGGGACGGCGGCGTGGGTAATAATGGTTGGCATTGTCATTATCCCTGGCAAATCATAGCAATATAGCAGCGACAGGCGTGGAGGCGTGGGTGGTGAATTCCGAATTTATGCCGACTCGCGCACAACGAGTTGACCAGAAAGCGTAATACGCTGGATTTGTAGATCTGGTTCTTTCAGTTTGCGCATCATAAGGACCGCCGCCTGGCGTCCGGTCTCTTCACTGGCCGATGAAACATAGGTCAATGACGGTGACGTCAGATTTACGTGCAGCATATCTTCAAAACCAATCAGCGCCACCTGCTGGGTCAAAAATACGTCTTTACCGAGGGTACGTCCAACCTGATGAATGCCGGAGATAGAGCCAATCATCGCCGCGGGTGAGTGGCAAAGCAGAGCGGTGATCGTGTTATTTTGTTCCAACAGATGGCGGGTGGCAATGCTGGCGGCGTGGGTATCATCGTCACAAGCAGGAGTCGATTCTTCTTTATAGACCATGCCATTTTGTGCCAGCGTATTGCGAAACCCCTGTAATCTCTGTTGGCGAATCAGACAGTCTGGTCGACCGCCAATATAGCCAATGCTGCGGTGCCCGCGTTCAATCAGATAGCGAGTGGCAAGGCTCGCCGCCTGACGATTATCGCGCATTACCAGATTGCAGTTTTCTTCAATCAGCGATTGCGATACGACAACTAATGGTAAAGGGCACTGGCGCACCTGTTCAGGTAGCGCTGTACGGGTGGGGTCCGACGACAGATAAATGACGCCAGCCACACCTTGCTGCTTGAAAGAGAGAAAACAGCGCTCCAGGCTTGTCCGATCATCCTGTGGCTGACCCAGGAAAACCATAAAGCCTTGCTGTTCCAGCTCCTGAACAATGCTTGCCATCACCTTGATGGAAAAGCTGTCGCTGAAATCGCGCAGGATCAGGCCGATCAGATTGGACGTGCTGGCGCGAAGATTCGCTGCGGCGATGTTATGAACATAGCCAAGCGTATTGATGGCAGCATGGACCTTCTCAATCGTTGCCTCTGAGATTTTCCCTTTCTGGCGTAACACCAGCGAGACGGTCGAAACCGAGACGCCCGCCTGCTTTGCGACATCAATAATGCTGACTTTCTTCAAAATCGCTCCCTGAAAATTACCGGTTATCAGCCAGATACGACAACGTCTCCCAGCGTACAGGAGACGTGTCATTCAGGCATCTTATTATTTGCCAATCATCGTGGACATGGTCTGGGCGATAAACTGTGCTCTCGCACCGAAAATCACCTGGATGCCGTTGTCGCCGACAAAGACCACGCCGCGCGCGCCGAGGCCGTTGAGACCGTCTTTATCGACCTCGTCGCTTTTCGCCACTTCCAGACGCAGACGGGTGATACAGGAACCGACGGAGTCGATGTTCTGCGCGCCGCCCAGCAGGCCGATGATTTCAGTGGCAATTTCTGTATCCGTTTTGTCGTTCGCATTGGCGGTCACTTCGGTACGGCCTGGTGTTTTGATGTCGAAACGGCGAATAACAAAGCGGAAGGTAAAGTAGTAAATCAACGCCATCGGCACGCCGATGATAATGGCGTTCAGGAAGTTGGTCTGATAGCCATTGAAGGAGGGCAGGATGCCAAACGACAGGTAGTCGATGAAACCGGCAGAGAACGACTTGGCAATATGCGCATGCAGCAGGTACATGGTCATATAGGCCAGCCCCGCCATAATGGCGTTGAAGACGTACAGAATTGGCGCCACGAAGATAAAGGTGAATTCAACCGGCTCGGTAATCCCTGTCAGGAAGCAGGTAAGCGCTGCCGAAAACAGAATACCGGCCGCAATTTTCTTATTCTTCGTGTGCGCTTCGTGATACATCGCCAGACAGGCCGCAGGCAGGGCAAACAACATCAGCGGGAATTCACCCTGCATGAATTTACCGGCGTTCTGATAGGTATCACTACTGAAAGATTTGACCCCTTCCTCCAGCATTTTGAACCAGATTGTCTGGTCGCCGTGGATCACCTGACCGGCCTGAGTGGTGTAATCCCCAAAGGAGTACCAGAAGGACGGATACCAGATGTGGTGTAACCCGAGCGGGATCAGCGCACGTTCAACCAGGCCAAAGATAAAGGTTGAGACCGCCTGATTATCGCCGTTGACGACCACCGAAAGCGCATCGATACCGGACTGAATGTGTTGCCAGACGTAGGGCAGCAGCAGTCCCAGCACAAAGGAGAGAAACGCGGTGGCGATCGCCACAAAACGTTTACCGGAGAAGAAACCGAGGAACTCCGGCAATTGCATGGTGTGAAAGCGGTTATAACACCAGGCGGCGAGAATACCGCAGATCAGACCGCCAAAGACGCCCATTTGCAGGGTTGGGATACCGACCACCATGGCGTATTTTCCGCCCTGGGAGGCCATCTCCGGCGTGATGCTCAGCACCGTGCTGATGGTGATGTTAGTGACAAACACCGAGACCGCCGCCGACAGCGCCGCGATACCCGATTCAGAGGCAAGACCGACGGCAGAGCCGATGGCGAACAGCATCGGCAGGTTATCAAAGATAACGCCGCCCGCGTTCATCATCAGCGGCAGATGGAATTTATCCCCGAAGGCCAGCAGCAGGCCCGCAGCAGGAAGCAGTGAAATTGGCAGCATTAAAGCGCGGCCAATCATCGATAATTTAGACAACGATTTAACAAACCCTGATATCAGACTCATGCTGATTTCCCCCGAGTAGCGCTTTTTTAGCGCTGTTATTGTAAGTAGAACGTTATAGTAGAACGTTCTACTTATCGTGCTGAAGGAGTGAGTTTCGCGCAACTTAAATTTCACGCTTCATCAAATGAAATGGTGATTCTTTGAAGTTGATCGATAATTAACCGTTATGGTCGTAGGGAGATAAAGAAAGAGAAGAGGGGCCTCAACCCGACATCCCGGAGGAGAGATCGGGTGAGGTGTAAGATAGCTCAGGCCGTTACGGTGATCGTCTGGCCGGCAAAGCTGACGGTTTGACCGGCCACGATTTTGCAGCGTTTGCGGGTTTCCACCGCGCCATCAACCTTTACCTGCCCTTCGGCAATGGCAATTTTCGCCTGGGCGCCGCTTTCACTCCAGCCTTCCAGTTTCAGCAGATCGCACAGTTCAACGTGAGGATGCTTGCCTAAAGAAAATGTCGCCATGTTAGTTGTCCTGAGGATCGTGATATTCAACGCACGCCTGTAGCGTGTTTTCGATAAGGGTGGCGACCGTCATTGGTCCCACGCCGCCCGGTACGGGCGTAATGTACGAGGCTCGCGCGGCAGCGTCGTCAAACACTACGTCGCCGACAACCTTGCCATTTTCCAGACGATTGATGCCGACATCAACCACGATAGCGCCTTCTTTGATCCACTCACCCGGAATAAAGCCCGGTTTACCGACGGCAACAATCAGCAGATCGGCATGCTCAACGTGGTGACGCAGATTTTTGGTGAAGCGGTGGGTCACCGTGGTGGTGCAACCGGCCAGCAGCAGCTCCATGCTCATGGGGCGCCCCACGATGTTAGAGGCGCCAATCACGACCGCATTCAGACCGTAGAGATCGATGTTGTAACGCTCGAGCAGAGTGACAATCCCGCGCGGCGTGCAGGGGCGCAGACGCGGGGCGCGCTGGCACAGGCGACCGACGTTGTACGGATGAAAACCATCCACGTCTTTATCCGGATCGATACGTTCCAGCACTTTGACATTATCGATGCCTGCCGGAAGCGGCAACTGCACCAGAATACCGTCGATGGTGTTGTCGGCATTGAGCGTATCAATCAGCTCAAGCAGTTCCGCCTCGCTGGTGGTTTCCGGTAGGTCATACGAGCGGGAGACGAATCCCACCTCGTCACAGGCTTTACGCTTGCTTGCCACATAAATCTGTGAGGCCGGGTTGCTGCCTACCAGGACTACAGCCAGGCCCGGGGCTCGACGTCCGGCGGCAATACGCGCCTGAACTTTTTGAGCAACCTCAGAGCGCACCTGCTGCGCAATCGTTTTACCGTCAATAATCTTTGCTGCCATCAGAGAGAGGATTCCATCTGTTACTACACGTCAAAGGGGATGGCGCTATTTTGTCAGAAGTGAAGACGGTTGTCAGTTACCGCTTTCTGTCAGGGTGGTTTTAAGCGGCGATCCGCCTGGAGGGGGAGGGGACAGGAAAAGCAGGATGCTCACAACTCAAGCAGTTGAGAGGAAAGCCATTGACCGTTAAGGTTGTGAACGTATAATACCGACCAGTTTTGTATCAGTCCGCATTGCAGTTCACTGCTCCCTTAGCTCAGTTGGATAGAGCAACGGCCTTCTAAGCCGTCGGTCACAGGTTCGAATCCTGTAGGGGGCGCCATTTCGAACAAACGTTAGTGGTCATTCCCTCCTTAGAATAAGGCGCGAGGGTTCCATTTTAAAACAGCTTAGATCCTTGTTAACTAAAATGTTTCATTGGTTTTCTTGCACCTAAGTTGCGAAAGAGTCGGTTTTGCACCATTGGTAACCTCTTCTGAGGTGATATCAAATAAATACGCCTGTCGCTTAACTGCAGCGTCCACTCTGTACAGTGCCGTCAAATAACCAGCTTGATATTTGTCACAGCATCCCCTGCCAGAAGATTGTCTCTCTGTCATTGTTTCGGTGATTAAATCCTGTAAAATCTCTGCTGTGGTGATATAAAAACTTTCATATTTGTTAAATTCGGTCATCCCTGGAACCTCAGCCCCGTTGTCATTCGAGGAAATATAAACTCCGGCTTCATGCAGTACTGCCGAATAAAGTGTTTTGGTAGTCTGATGACAAAAATATTTTAGCCGCTCTTTACAAGTGAAAGATGACTGAGGCCGCAGGCATTGAGCGACCGGATAATATCTGAAACGTTATCGTCTACATGCCATCAATAATAGGTCACAAACATATTCACCTTTCCGGTCACCGGGCCGGTGTAGTTATTGCCACCGCGAGTAACGGGTCCCCGCTGGACATAGCGCACCCCGAAAGAAGCCGTGTCCGGACTGGTGAATCCGGTATCAGACGGGTCTGTTTTTATGTTACCTTTTGCCCCGACATTGGTTCTATATACAGTGGGAGCTTGACCTGTCTGGTGGACATCCAGTCGGTTGCCGCCGTAGGTCATCTCCAGTTCCAGTCCGTCAATTGGCTGACCGCCTGCGCTGTCATACAGACTGATATTGCGGTTTGAAAGCGGGCTGGCCCCGGTATCCTGAAAGCTGAATTCCACATTATCAACTTTACCGGAGCACTCAAGGTTAATGCCGACTGGCGTGGTGTCGCCGGTAAAGGGTAACCCACCTCCGACAGAAACAGCGGGAGACGTTCTGTTCACCCAGTATCCTATATTCACCTGATAGTCCGTTGCACCACGTAGTCTGCATGATGGAAGTTGTATCGTAATACCAGCGCCACCAAGATAAACACCTGGATTAGTGAATCCATGCTCCGTCGGAGATAATGATAAAGCCCCGGCCCCCGGGATACTTAAAGGACCTGAGTACGTAACATTTCCTGTTTTAACCAGTTCACCCCTGACCGAGAAATAAACGCGACCTGATAATATTTGCGTTATATTATAAGGACTGCCGGGAACGTTGCTGGCTGCAAAAGTACCGGAGTGCAGTTCCGCCAAAAAATAACCTCTGAGACCGTTTAGTATAATTTCACTACCCGCAGAGGGATTGTGAAGGTCCACGCTATTATAATCTCTAATATCGAGACCTGCCTCATATCCTCCGCCCGTCATTGCAAAGTTATTATTCTGGTAATACGTATCCTCTGATATTTTTACATAAATTTTTAAACCGATACCGTCCACTGATGTTTTGTAGATGCCCGGAGATGACAGGATACTACTGTCATTAATTAATAAACCTGTTATAAAAAAACGAGGAGAATTCGTTCGGACTCCGGTATTCGACCTGACAGTATTTGAGCCACTGGTCACACCGGAAGACTGACACTCAAACCCAAACCGGGGTAAAAATTCCTCGTATCCCCAGGAGTGCAGTACTGTTCCGACAGGTAGGTGATTATCCACAATGAGCGCCAGCGGCCGCTCGAAAGGCCTGTTGCTGGGGTAGGTAAACGTGCAACTACCGGCAGGTTGTCCATAGGCGGCGGGATACTGGTTGTCATCCCAGGTATAATCAAAATGATAGGTATAAGCCGCAACAGTCTCCCTGCACAACCCGGCCAGTATCAGTACCGGCAGTAGCGCCCGTGCCGGCCGCCGCCACAGCTTCATCCCTGCGTCCTTCATAACTGTACCTCTGTTGTCAGCACATCCGTCTCACCGCCGTAGTCATTCATCGCACTGTATGTCAGCGTCGCCCGTTTTCCCTTTAGCCTCTCTGGCACCGTGTAACATCGGCTTCCCAGCGGCAGTGTCATCTCTATTCTGTCCTCCGGCGTCACCCCCGCACCTCCGCCCGCCTTCAACTCAAGGCGACCGAAGCTCACATGGTACGGTGTTGGATTGTCCGCCTTCAGGCAGCTACCACCATCCTCCACCGTCCAGCGTAACGACTTCACTGCCTCTGACGCCTCTCCCTTCAGTCCCGCCGGACGCACAAACACCTTTAGTCGGTTACGGATGGCGATAATCAGCTTGTTATCCTTACTGTCCTTCGCCTTCGGCGGGATTTCCTGTATCGACAACCAGTACGCCGACTCACGGTCCTGCGGGATTTCCGCGGGGAGCACTACCAGGCGCAGACGTCCGTCCTGACCCCCACCCACCTTCATCACCGGCGGCGTCAGGACCAGGGGCAGGTTGTTCTCGTTTCCCTTCAGGTCTTCCAGCCAGGACTGGACGAGATAGCTTTCCTGGCTCTCGTTCTTCACTTCTATTGCCGTCTCTTTGTCTGCGGCATACGCCACTATCCGCGTCAGTGCTGGCCGCACCGCCGCCGCAGCATCTGCCGGAAGGATCCATACGCCTGTCAGAACGGCAATACCTGCCGCCTTCTTCATTCTGTTTACCGTTGTCTGTGACATCATTTCCTCCTTTACTGACCCTGCCACGGGGTTCCCGCTTTTCATCCGTTCTGACTCGTTACCGGCAGTTCACCGGTATCCGCGTGTGCCACTGTTCTGCTGCCGGTTTCGGCAGACTGAACCGGCACTGCCGTTTTTCCTGACCCCATGACACAATGAGCGTCTCATCCCGCCGCGCATCGAGTCCCGTCAGGTAGGTCAGCCCGTTATTGCCCACAATGCCCGCCTCTTCATTCTGACCTTCCACCCTGACCATGGCACCCACCGGCACCGTGTGCGACCCGCCGATAACCACCATCGCCCGGCGGCCCACACGTGTGGCGAAGCGCAGCAGGATCGCCGCCCCCTCCGTTGGCACCACCTTCCGTCCGGTCTCCGGCAGTTCAACCGTCTGCGCGTCCGTGGTGTCCAGACTCACAGTGTTATAACGATAAGGACTCAGATGGTTGATGATCGCACGGCCCCACCGGTCTGTTTTGTTCCCCCCCGGCACACCGATATCTGCTGCGCCCGGCGTCTCCACAATACCGATGGTGTCCCCCATCCGCGGTGCCAGAATTGCGCCTCCCTTATACAGCAGCACCCCGCCCGACATCCCCGCCGAGAACTGGTCCGCGTATGAACTGTGGCTGAGTGTGGAGTTCAATGAGGCCAGGGATGTGCGGTACCCTAGTGAGGCGGATTCACTGTAACGGTTACGCGGGTCCTTCTGCACATTCAGCCCCCAGTTGAAGGGGCTGGTCTGGCTGCTGCCTGACAACCCCAGTGACTGGCTGTAGTGCTGGTCACTGTCACGCACAAGGTTGTAACTGGCCTGGACGTTACTGCTTCCCCGGCCCAGCGGCATACTGACGCTGAGGTTGAGCATATTGTCATCATAGTCACCGCCGTTTTTGGTATACGAATATGACAGGCTGACACTCGCCTTTCCCAGCATGAAGCCATAACCGGCAGACGCGCTGGTACTCCGACGCGAGGTGCCGTAGTAACGGTCCTGACTCAGGGTAAGATACAGGCTGCCGTAGTCCTGCATCCCCTGGTTGATGTTGACCTCAAGCCGGCTCCGGCGCCGTTTGTTCCACAGGGCATCCCCCGACTCGTAGTATTCATCCGGCTTATAAAGGGTCCCATCGTAGCCGTATGCGGGTTCCCGCTTACGGTACGTATTGCGGCCGGTGAATTCGTCAAAGGAGAGAAAGTGCTCAGAGCGGTACTGGTAGCCGAGAATGCGAAGACCGGTGTTTGTGCTGTCAAACTGTCTGGCATACAGCATGCGTACCGCACTGCCGTTACGGGTTTCCCTGTCCTCTCCCCGAGTAAGTGCCAGGGAATAACGCGACTGCGCCAGGTCCAGCGCGAAAGCGCCGATGCGCCCCACGTTCCAGGCAACTCCCACGGCAAGGGACTGGTAATGCGCCGCCCCCAGTCCAGTGGTGTTGAGCGTGAATGCTTCAAACCCCCGCTCCAGACTGACTGCCCCCAGCAAGGGGCGGTCACTCCCGCCGCTGTTCCGGTATTCCCCCGCGGACAAGCTGTAACGCATTGCCCCCGGTCGTATCATGTTCGGCAGCGAGGTATAGGGCACGGTGAACTGCTGGCGAGTGCCGTCCGTTTCTTCCACCGTCACTTCGAGGTCGGCCCCCGTCTGTCCGGCGTACATGTCATCAATGGCAAAGGGACCGGGCGTCAGCGTCCGACTGTCGATAATGTGTCCTCGCTGGCGGATGATAAGTCGGGCGTTGGTGCGGGCGGTTCCGCGGATAACGGGGGCATAACTGAACTGCGATTCCAGCATCATGCGCTCGCTGGTCCGCAGGGTGACGCCCCGCAGGGGAATGACCCCCATGATATTGCCGGCGGTGTACGTGTAGATATCACCAACGGAGAGTCGTGCCCGCAAGGGTATGATGTTGCGCTCCGCATACAGCCGGTCGTGATTTTTCTGCCAACCCTGCCAGGGATTTTTGATGAAGGTGTCAAAACTGTACAATCGCCAGGGGCCGGCACTGGCCGTGCTATTCAGGCTCACGAAGGCACTATTGCGGGTATTGTGATCGTCAGAATGCCTCGAATTTTTCTGTCGGCTGCTGTAGAAATACCCGCTGTAAGCCGTTCTGAGCGCCGGCGTGCCGTCATCCCAGAGGACTGGCGGCACCATCTGAAAGCGTTGACTGCTGACCGCTTCTTGGGGCAGGGTCAGGCGCAGTTGCTGGCGCGCATCATCGTAGAATACCCGGGCGGCAGGAATGCGCTGTGCGGGATCGTCGCAGACGGCGGGGCGGGTATCGTCGTTATCGTCCTCTTTTAGTTTGGTCTGCCAGTTGTCATACAGCTCCGTCTTCACCCCTGCTTCACTAAGGAGATAGCGGGTCAGGCAGGGCCTGACCTCCCCGGATTCGTGGTCAGCGACAAAACGGATATCGCGGGCGTCCACAATGCGGTCATTCACCACCACCTCGACGTGCTTCATTCCTGGCGTCAGCGTGTTTTTGTAGCGAAAGATATCCGGCGATGCGCCGTTTTTATCCCGGCGCAGGAAAATACTCTCATACTCGCGGTCGCTTTCCTCCGCCTGGGCGACACAAGAAAACGACAGCAATACGGATGCAGCCAATAATGACAGTGTGTGCCTGGCAGCTGAGCTTCCCTGAGTCATGCACTTACTCCCTCACGAGTCTTGTCCTGTCCTCTGCCGCCGGGGTAGTCAACTGACCACCCCGGGGTATGTGTCGTGGTTACGCCTGTCAGAAATAAGAAATCACGAAATCCGCCACGCCGGTGACATTCCCGGCAGTGACGCCAGTTGACAGTGACTTGTAGGCCGCTTTGTAGTTCAGTGTCAGCGGTCCCGGAGTACCGACCGGCAGGGCCAGACCCGGGTCGGTGTTCGTCCCGCCGTTCAGGTCAATCTGGGTGACGCCACTCTGCTGCATAATGGCCACCGCAACATTGGTGGCCGGAGTGGTGGCTGCCGTATTAGCCATTACGTGTGCATCACCTGCCGGACTACTGGCGGTGGTGAACAGGGTACGGACGTTGTTCAGACCCGCAATCGCGGCGCAGCCGGTGAGTTGGATGGAGAACGGGGTCTGACCGGCGTAAGTGCCGGCTGCCGTGTTCAGCGTGTCGGCAGTGACTGGTGGCAGCGTCAGCGTGGCGTTGATGGGCGTGCCCGGTGTGCCGGCCACAGTGGAGTCTGCCGTGACAGAAGCGATGGCAGTACAGGCCGAGTTGGTCACTGTACCGTTAAAGGTGATGGTGCCGTCCGCTGCCTGAACAGCGGCGCTGCCCAGGGTCGTAGTAATGGCGGTGGCCAGAAGATATTTCGTCAATTTCATAAAACAAACTCCATGTTATTAACACACACAAATTACCTGCCGGAGACGGTTCCGGCGGGTAACATATTCCGGATGCCTGCGAGAAGCATCTTCCGGTTAACGTCGGATAATTCCCGTCATCTGCTGGTGATGAAACAACATTCCTGGCAGAAAATCCCTGTCATATCCCGGCATAGCAGAACGCCGGTGGCGTGGCCGTCACTGAGACCATACGTTTTCATGGTGCTGAGTTTCAGCGCGTAGAGGTATTTCGTGGTCACTTTCATTTTCTCCTTGAGGAGAGGAAGTGAATATCCGCGACACAGATAGTGAAACAGAAGGCGCTGTGACTGCGTAATACCCCGCTGAATAGGTTCGCTGGCAGCTGCGCGGGAAAGAATATCTGCCAGGGTATATTGTCCGGTACGAAAAGGAATTACCCAGGGGAATTTCCTTTGATTCTGATACCGTCCATCATTTTTAGTCCGCAGCAGAATAATCACCCGACAGTATGCTACCCAGGGTGACTGCAATATGTGTTGCCGTCGGGTAATATCAGCAATATTAACGACCACAACATCACCGCTCTGTGGGTGTTTTTTATCAGATAACATACCTGCGTGATGAAGAATGCGCTTTTTTCTTCCGGGGAGATTAATTCCAGAAACGCCCTGAAGAAAAAAAGAATCATCAGAGATAAAGTGATATTCCATTATAATTCTCCCTGCCCGTAATTTTCCCTGTGTCAGGGATTTTCAGACGGAAGTGTAAAACGATAATTTGCGAATTTAACAATCGTTTTAAACGATCGATACTTACCTATGCAATAGTTAACGCATATCGATCTGCGACTATCGATCGTTATAGTCGATTATTTTAAGAGCTAAAAAAAACCGATTACAAATGAGAAAATAACATGGAAAAATCTTATAAAATAGCCAAAATTATTTAATAAAAACCATGGTGTAATTTCTTAAGTCACACTCTGTAACCCCTTAAAATACAGGAGTCAGTACAGATAAAATATTCCACGGATAACCATTACGAGCAGCCACGCTGTCCGGTGGAATGTAAGGGAAGGTATTGGTGAAAAACACGACAGCAGGAGCGCGGAAAGGAAAAGTAATAATGATTAACGTTCTCAAATAAATGGATACAAAACAGAGTAATTTATTGCTGATTTCATGATATAAATCAAATTTCCATTTCTTAAATGGTTTTTCGGACGGGCATTTTTTAACAACGTTATGACGTCATTGCAGTGTCTGATTGCTGTAATCTTTATCATTTCTGGCAGGACTGTAATGGGCCGCATACCATATTATTATGTTTTCTGTTCGAATCCTGTAGGGGCGCCATTAGAACTCAACGATTAAACCATTTCCTCCAGCCTCCATATTTCCTTCATGGGACATATTTGGGGCATCGTCGTTAAAATCGAGTCAACTTGAGGCTCGAAACCGTCTAAGACCTCCAGTTTATCCAATTCCATTTGGGAAACACGGTCTGAGCAACCCTGAACCTGATACCTAAAGGCTGAAGCTGATTTCCACTGATGGTGTACTGCGCTGCGCCTCACCATGATAGACGGCTTCAATGTTGTTACCATCCGGGTCAAGTACGAAAGCCGCGTAGTACCCAGAGTGGTAACGGCGTTCGCCAGGTGCTCCGTTGTCACGTCCCCCATGCGTCATTGCTGCATGATAAAAGGCATCCACCATCTCACGATCGTTGGCCTGGAAGGCCAGATGATGACGTCCTGTCGGTACTCCCAGTGCTCCTGCGCTTTTCACCGACGATACGACCAGTTCGTCTGCCCAGAAATAATCGTCCGTTGTGCTTACGATCGGGATTTCCAGTGTCGCCAGGACGGCAGTGTAAAACGCTTTGCTGGCGTTAAAGTCGTTAACCACGAGCTGGATATGGTCGATAAGTCTGCCACGATGGAGTTGATACGTTTTCATAAATTCATTTCCCTTCCTTTTACCGTCATTTTTGCTGGTATTTATTCTTTATCAGGAAAAAACAAATCTCAATTTTATCTTTCGGCGATTTCTTATCTGTTCCTATTAATACGGAGAGTTAAACGTTCATCACCATGACAGAAAGACCATCCGGAAAACCGGATAGTCTTTTTGCGCTTTGGAGATATAGAGGCACGTAGCCCGCATTTACTCGCTATTCCGGTTCTGACGCCTTGCGTAAAAACGGGGTATACGATACTGCCATGATGATCCCTTCCGGACTGAGAAAGCGGGTGACCGTTTGTTCCCAGGGTTCCTCCTGCATACAGGTCAACAAGTTACATCCACTTTCCTTTAAAATATCGGAGGCGGATTGTATGTCGTCAACTTCAAATTCGAGCCAGGCCTGGGGAACAGGTAAACTGGCAGGCCATTCAGATGAACCAAAACAAGAGAGGGCCACTTTATCCAGCGGCCAGACGGCAAAATACTTCATGCCAGGGATGTTTTGCGAATGCAGATATCCGTCATAACCGTCAATAGTTTCAAGCGGCAGTTGCAGTATGTCTTTATATAAAGACGCACTTTCCTCTGGATTTGTCGTGACGGGACCAAACCCGGCGACAAATAACACATTAATTCCTTTCAGGATGCTGGACATAGTCACCTCATAGTTTTGAAGCGTGATTACATTGTTATGCACGAACCGCACAATAATAAAATTTCTGCAGTTGATGAGGAGAAAGGTACAATATAATCCTGACTCCTCGTTGTAAAAAAGGGACATTTCTATGAGGGAATATCAAAATTTACCGCGTCGCCGCCCAGAGGCTGCATCAACAACGCGTTGCTACCGCGTCATCTGAACCGCAATGAACACCTTCTCAGGCGGACTGAAACACATTGTCGGTAACCGACACTGCGCGGCGACGCAGCTCTTTTTCGCGCCGTCTGAGCCGTTACGTCACATCGTTTCCCACTATACCGTGCAATTACGCTGCGATTGTGAGCCACAGCCACAGCAGCCATTGACGATTGTTCCTGACGCCAGCGGCTGCCTTGTTTTCACTCTAACTAACGGGCGTCTCCAGCAGCTCTTTTGGGGGCCTGGCAGCCAACCGCACCAGGTTTCGCGGGACTTCAACACGATCGCCATGCGGATTCTGGTTGAGTTTCTGCCCGGTGGCGCGTTTGGGCTTTTGGGCAGTATGCCTTTATATGAATTACAAAACAGGCAGTATCTTCTGGGGACCATCGCCCCTTCTCTGGAACGGTTATTTCTTCCTGTTATCGAATTGCATCACGAATCTTACCCGCTTCTGCTTCAGGCCATCGACGAAGTATTAGTCCGTCATGCAGGCATAGCCACTGAAAACATGCTATTGCAGCAGGTACTTGCTTGTTCTTCCTCCGTGTATGGCATGCTTCGTCTTAATGCTCTGAGCGATATAACATCTTACAGCACCCGACATATCAATCGGTTATGCCAGGCGAGAATCGGCTTGTCGTGGAAGTCGTTTGTCAGAATCCTCAGAATCAACGAAGCGTGTCGTCGCATCAATCGGGGAGGGGATGTGCTCCGAACTCTTGCCTGTGATCTGGACTATCACGATCAGGCTCACTTTACCAAAGACTTCAAAGCGCTCTGTGGGGTAACGCCATCCGACTATCAACGGAACCTGTCGGACTTTTATCACGAAGAAACGAAATTGTGTGCGCATTTGCCTGACAGGTATGCCCATTGCAAATAATCAAGACGGCATAACCCGCTTTTTATACCTCATGCGGATAAACCCCCTTTGACCCGCAATGAAGAGGGGGCGAAGGATCCGCCCCCTGGTTCATCAATGTCGTTTATCAGAACGACGCTTTAATGCCCAGTATCGCTGAGGTATCGCTACAGCCCTTATCACCCACCTGCTGCGCAACGTTACCCCACAGCGTCACATTTTTAGTCAACTGGCCTTCAACACCGGCTTTCACTTCACCAATGTTGCGGCTGCCGGCTAAATTCACATCCTGACTGCTCAGCGAGGCGCCGAAGTCTTTGGTGTTGTGGATCCAGTTCACCTCCACAAACGGCTGGACGTTGCGGTCTTTGCCCGCATCCAGCCTGTTGTGACCGTGACCATACAGACGGACGCCGACATGAGACTGCAAATTACCATCGCCTTTGCCTTCAACACGGGTACCGTTGGCTTCCTTTACAAGAGACGGGTATCGCGTTTAATTAACAACGCTGTGGAGCCACCTCATTTCAGGATGATACCTGGGCTGATTCTGCTGCAGAGCAAAAGAAAAGGAGGGGGATCGGTGTTGTTGCCAGGCGATTTGTTCGTAGAGGGGGTATTAACATAGGCTTCTCGCTCAATGCGACCTGTATAAGAAGTCTTAGCGTAAGATCTTATCCGTTACCCAAGAGGCCTCTGGTGGGGTCAGGGGTATTTGGTTTTGCTATTACTCATCAATCCGTTGTTGTCTAAACTGGAAAGAGGTAGGGCTTGTCTTTCTGGGCTGCGTAGGCCGGATAAGGCGTCGCCGGCATCCGGCATACCGATAAATACATTATTCTCTATGAAAATTTGAGATATCGATCGTATTTTCTTTCACTGCATCCATCGCAGAAATAAACGCATTTTCATGATCTTCCTCTTCCGCACGCGGTAGAGAGTTACCGTAAAAACGCCCATTTTTATGGATAGCCAGAGAATCACTTTTCACCTGACCATTCACAACACCCTGTGCATTAATACTGACCTCGCCACCAATACAGTTTCCATTCAGCACGCCATCAACGGCGATAGCGTAAGCAATAATGTCACCTTCAACGTGTCCACTTTTTAGAATATGGACAGTTTTCTCTGAGCGAATAATGCCGTCTATACGACCGTTAACGTGAATATCGCTGGTTGAGTTCAGTTCGCCCTTAATAATGCAGGTTTCAGGAATGACAGCAACGGAGGGACTCATCTGCACATTGTGCGAGGGTTTTACGGTGAGTTCAACGTCGTCGCCCAGGTAGGAAACCTGGGATGAATCAAGAGAAGATGCAATGTTAATATCTGCGTTGGTATCAGCAAACGCTGTGTTTTGCGCTTTACGTTTAAACATGGTTCGGATCCTCATCGATGATGAAAGTAAATAAACGGCATAAATTAAACCGCAGCTTAAAATAATTACAGCAATAATCTTCCATCGCGATTTTAACGTGATGTAAAAGTGTTGATCACCTACGCCGTAATGTATAATGAGGTAAAGCCAAAGCCCCCAAACAAGCCACAGGAGGTTATATTGCATAATCTTTCACGTAATCTCCTGTTTGTATTTATCACTGTTAATATGTATTGCAACGGTACCATTCAGCGATTCATTCCACAATGAAAAACAAACTATGTTTTATTTTGGTTGCAATAATTAAAATTTCATCTATTTAAAAAATATCAACGCAACATTAACAATAATGAAAAAAAAGAGGGCTGAATAGTAAGCTCCTGATTGTTCATTGCAAGGTCTGAGATAATTTTTCCCAGGATGCTTAAGGATTATTAAAAGAGTAATTTTTCGGATTTTTTTTCTTTTTCAGTAAAAAATTTTGTGCAGTAGTTTGAAGTTTTGGCGATGAAGTACCGTCAGGGCAGGGATTGCCCGCTGGATACCGTGCAATTTTTCTCGGGCAGAAGAGCGAAGAATGACGGTCAACCACGTTGCCACAGAGGCTGATTTGCAAAGGTCAGAATGTGATTTAAATGTGATAAAAATGTAGTGATGAAAAATGAGTCAAGATAAGCGGCTGTTTTTTTAGGATGAATCCTGGAGTCTACAGTGCTTAAGATGGGCGCAGCGTGAAGAGGTGCAGGCCAGTCAGACCTGCTCTTTCGGCAAACTCAGAATAAAACGGGTAACGCTGGCATCCGAGGTCACCGACACTTTTCCGTGGTGCGCTGTCACAATGGATTTCACGATGGCCAGGCCAATACCGCTCCCTTCTCCTTTGCGCTGGCGGGACGGATCGACGCGATAAAAGCGATCAAATAACCGTGGCAGATGTTCGGCGGGAATAGGCGTTCCCGGGTTTTCAATGATGATGTGCACCTGGTCGTCCGCCTCTTTCAGTCGGACGGTGATCGTCTGACCCGGCGGCGTGTAACGCATCGCGTTGGAGAGGAGATTGCTTATCGCCCGGCGCAGCATACCGGGATCGCCGGAAACCAGGCAGGGACTCCCTTCAAAATGCAGTCCGACCTCCCGCTCTTCCGCCAGCGCTTCAAAAAAGTCGAACACTTTACCGACTTCATCTGCCAGATTGAGCGCTTTTTTCTCCGGGATCAGTTGGTTGTTATCGGCCTGCGCCAGAAACAGCATATCGCTGACCATTTTCGCCATATGACTAAATTCTTCGAGGTTGGAATAGAGCACCTCTTCCAGTTCCTTCTGACTACGGGGCTGGCTGAGAACAATTTCCGTCTGCGTCACCAGGTTGGTGATAGGGGTTCGGATCTCATGGGCAATATCGGCAGAGAAATTGGACTGGCGGGTAAAAACGTCCTCAATACGCTCGATCATGTGATTAAAAGAGAGCACCAACCGTTCCAGTTCAATAGGGACCGATTGGGGATCCAGACGTACGTCGAGATCTTTCGAAGTGATGTTTTGAATTTGCCGACTGACGCTGCGGATCGGTTCGTGGCCTTTATAAACGGCAAACAGCACGATAAAAATGATCAACATGCTGATGATCGAGGCGGTCATGATCAGCTTGTTTTTCAGGTCGTTAATGTAATGCAGATGAAAATCGATCGATAGCGCCAGATACAGGGTATAGGCCGGTTTACCCTCAACCAGCGGCCCGACCGGCAGGCGGATCATGCGCCAGGTGGAATGCGTACCGTGGCCTGCCATCTGCATCGACGGACCATTAATTAAATAAACATTGCCACCCGGAACAGTTTTATCCGGCGTGGCTTGGGTAAGAAACTGCCGGATATCCGGCACATGAGGGGAATGAAAGAGCGCCTGCTGGTTGGCATCTTCCAGCGAAATGATCACGTTTGAGTAACCGGCCACGACGTTTTTCAGGATCTCCAGACGACGGGATTCCGGTTCGTCGGAAGGGCTGAGGATACGTTCAAGGGTGGCGCTAATTTCGGTTAAGTCGTTAATGTCCTGTTCGGCAAAATGCACTTTTACTGACTGGACCATTATCCAGGTAAAGGCAAAAAAGGAGGCAATGGTCGCGAGGCTGATAAAAAAAGTCAGACGCGTCGCCAGCGAAAAAGGTCGGGAAAGTCGCTTACTGACCATCCGGCACCTCGAGCACATACCCCACGCCACGCACGGTCTGAATCAGCTTAGGTTCAAAGTCGTTATCAATCTTACCGCGCAGACGCTTCACGGCCACGTCAATGGCGTTGGTGTCGCTATCGAAATTCATGTCCCACACCTGAGAGGCAATCAGCGAGCGGGGCAACACCTCTCCCTGGTGGCGCAGAAAAAACTCCAGCAGGGTAAATTCTTTGCTGGTGAGCGTGATGCGCGTTCCGCTACGACTCACTTTGCGACTCACCAGGTCAACCGTCAGATCGGCCACCTGAAACTGGCTTTCGACAATCACCGCCGCTCCCCGGCGCAGCAGCGTTCTGACGCGCGCCAGCAGTTCGGCAAAAGCAAATGGCTTAACCAGATAATCATCTGCCCCTAACTCCAGTCCTTTCACCCGGTGTTCGATCGTGCCCAGCGCGGTAAGCAGCAGAATCGGCATACCTTTATTGGCGGTGCGCAGCATCCGGACGATGTCCCAGCCGTTGACGTCGGGCAGCATGATGTCAAGAATGAGCAGGTCGTATTCACCGGTCATCGCCAGGTGGTAACCATTCAGACCATTGTCGGCAAGATCGACAACAAAGCCTGCTTCCGTCAGCCCTTTGGTCAGGTATTCACCGGTCTTTTTCTCATCTTCGACAATCAAAATCTTCAACACGTCCTCCTTCACCACGCGAATGTCATGGGGCCCCTCAATTCTAGAGAAGCCAGATCGGATAGCAATCGCATTCTGGGAAAATGACAGCTTTGTCATTTTGCTGTCACGGGTTGAACAGAGAGCACCAGGTAAAGTTGCTGATATCAACCCACATGAAAATCAGGCTTATGCGTAATTTTAAGCTCCTCACGCTCTCGATGGCGTTACTGCTGGCAGGATGTTCACTCGCACCAGACTATCAGCGTCCGGCGCTCCCGGTGCCGCAACAGTTTTCTCTGAGTCAGAACCAACTGGTGGCGTCGCCAGCGGGTTATCAGGACAGCGGTTGGCGGCAGTTTTTCGTCGATCCGCAGGTGAAAACGTTGATTGATGAGGCGCTGCGCAGCAACCGTGATTTACGCATGGCGACGCTGAAAGTGCAGGAGGCGAGGGCGCAATATCGGGTGACCGATGCCGATCGCTATCCGCAACTGAACGCAGAAAGCAGCGGGAAATGGAGTGGAAAGCTCAAGGGCGACACCCGCAGTACGCGTGAATACGAGGCCGGGCTGAATCTGAGCTTTGATCTGGATTTCTTTGGTCGACTGAAAAACATGAGTGAAGCCGACCGACAGAACTTTTTTGCCAGCGAAGAGGCGCGCCGGGCGGTGCATATCCTGTTGGTGTCCAACGTGGCGCAGAGCTATTTCAATCAGCGTCTGGCCTTTGCACAGCTCCAGGTGGCGCAAGAAACGCTGAGTAATTACGAGCGCGCGTATGCGCTGGTGGAAAAACAGCTGGTCACCGGCAGTACTAACGTGCTGGCGCTGGAGCAGGCGCGCGGCGTGATCGAAAGTACCCGCAGTGACATCGCCAGGCGTCAGGGGGAACTGGCGCAGGCAAACAACGCGTTGCAGCTGTTGCTGGGGAGCTACGGCACGCTGCCGGACGATACGCGACACAACGTCGGCGATCTCAACGGCGTGACGTTACCGCCGTCGCTCTCATCACAAATCCTGTTGCAGCGTCCGGACATTATGGAAGCCGAACATGCGCTGATGGCGGCGAATGCCAATATCGGCGCGGCGCGGGCGGCATTTTTTCCCTCTATTACGCTGACCAGCGGGATCTCCGGCAGCAGCAGCGATCTCTCTACGCTGTTTTCAGCGGCAGGCGGGATGTGGAATTTCATTCCGAAGGTGGAGTTACCCATCTTCAACGCCGGGCGTAATCAGGCCAACCTCGATCTGGCTGAAATCCGCCAGCAGCAGTCGGTGGTCAATTACGAGCAGAAGATCCAGAACGCCTTCAAAGAGGTTGCCGATGCGCTGGCGCTGCGCCAGAGCCTGGCCGATCAGATTCGCGGTCAGCAGCGTTACCTGTCTTCGCTACAAATCACCCTTCAGCGTGCCAGAGCGCTCTATCGCAACGGGGCGGTGAGCTATATCGAAGTGCTGGACGCCGAACGTTCGCTCTTTGCGACGCAACAAACCCTGCTTGACCTTAATTACGCCCGGCAGGTTAACGAAATTACGCTCTATACCGCGCTTGGTGGCGGTTGGCTGGAATAAATCAAATGACATCATGGGAGATTAAAAATGAACACGGTATTTAAAGCAGTCGTATTCGCGGTTTTCTCTACGCTGGCGATTAACGCCCAGGCCAATGAACATCATCACGGCGATATGATGAGCGCCATGCCTGCCGCTGAACAAAGCCCAGTGGTCAGCGCCAGCGGCGTGGTGAAAAGCGTTGATATGGAAAGTAAAAAAGTCACCATTGAACATGGTCCCATTCCCGCGCTGAACTGGCCGGCAATGACCATGCGTTTTACCATCACGCCGCAAACGCAGCTCAACGATATAAAAGCGGGCGATAACGTGGCGTTTACGTTTATCCAGCAGGGCAATCTCTCTTTATTGCAGGATATTAAAAGCCAGTAATTTTCTCTTATTTTAACGTTGAGCATGACCTCATGAAAAATATCGCGCTAATTATCGGCAGCATGATGGCGGGCGGCATTATCGCCGTGGCCGGCTATATGTATTTCGCCGCCGCGCACCCGTCGGCGAATACACCACCTGCCGCGGAAAAAGAAGCCCGCAACGTGCTGTTCTGGTACGACCCGATGTACCCGAATACCCGCTTCGATAAACCCGGCAAATCGCCCTTTATGGATATGGATCTGGTACCGAAATATGCCGATGAAGAGTCTGCCAGCACCGCTGCGCCGGGAGTCCGGATCGATCCGACGCAAACGCAAAACCTCGGTGTGAAAACCGAGGCCGTGCGCCGGGGTCCTCTCACGTTTGCACAAACGTTCCCGGCCAACGTCAGCTTCAACGAGTATCAGTTTGTCATCATGCAGGCGCGGGCCGCCGGATTTATCGATAAAGTCTGGCCGCTGACCGTGGGCGATAAGGTGAAAAAAGGCGCGCCGCTGCTCGAGCTCACCATTCCTGACTGGGTGGAAGCACAGAGTGAATATCTGCTGCTCAAAGAGACCGGCGGTACGGCAACCCAGGTTGAGGGGATTCTGGAGCGACTGCGTCTGGCCGGGATGCCGGATGCGGATATTCGGCGTCTGACCACAACACGCAAAATTCAGACCCGTTTTACCCTTACGGCACCCATTGACGGGGTGATTACCGCCTTTGATTTACGCGCCGGCATGAACATCGCCAAAGATAACGTAGTGGCGAAAATTCAGGGGATGGACCCGGTGTGGGTCACTGCCGCCGTGCCTGAATCCATCGCGTGGCTGATTAAGGACACGTCACAGTTTTCGCTGACCGTTCCGGCGCGTCCGGATAAGTCATTCACCGTCCGCAAGTGGACGCTGCTGCCCAGTGCTGATGCCACCACCCGAACGCTGCAACTGCGTCTGGAAGTAGAGAATCCTGACGAAGCGCTGAAACCGGGGATGAACGCCTGGCTCAATCTGCAAACGGCCAGCGAGCCGATGTTGCTGATCCCGTCTAAAGCGCTGATCGATACTGGCAGCGAACAGCGGGTGATCACGGTGGACGGTGAAGGCCGTTTTGTTCCGAAGACAGTCTCTGTCTTCCAGGCTTCGCAGGGGATGACGGCGATCCGTTCCGGGCTGGACGAAGGCGAGAAGGTGGTTGCCAGCGGCCTGTTCCTGATTGATTCAGAAGCCAACATCTCCGGTGCGTTGGATCGCATGCGCGCACAGCAGCCGTCGGCGACGCCCGTTCATGCGGCCCATGCGCACTGAGGAGAACGCAGATGATTGAATGGATTATTCGTCGCTCGGTTGCCAACCGCTTTCTGGTGATCATTGGCGCGCTCTTTCTCAGCGTCTGGGGCACCTGGACTATCGTCAATACGCCGGTGGATGCGCTGCCCGATCTGTCCGATGTGCAGGTGATCGTCAAAACCAGCTATCCGGGGCAGGCGCCGCAGATTGTCGAGAATCAGGTCACCTATCCGCTGACCACCACCATGTTGTCCGTGCCGGGCGCGAAGACGGTGCGCGGCTTCTCGCAGTTTGGCGACTCGTATGTCTATGTCATTTTTGAAGATGGCACCGATCCGTACTGGGCCCGTTCGCGCGTGCTGGAATATCTCAACCAGGTGCAGGGTAAGCTCCCGGCGGGCGTCAGCGCGGAAATGGGGCCGGACGCCACCGGCGTGGGCTGGATATTCGAGTATGCGCTGGTCGATCGCAGCGGTAAGCACGACCTGGCGGAGCTGCGATCGCTGCAGGACTGGTTCCTGAAATATGAGTTGAAAACCATCCCCAACGTGTCTGAAGTGGCCTCCGTAGGCGGCGTGGTGAAAGAGTATCAGGTGGTGATCGACCCGATGAAACTCGCTCAGTACGGCATCAGCCTGTCGGAGGTGAAGGGCGCGCTGGATGCCTCTAACCAGGAGGCGGGCGGCTCGTCGGTGGAACTGTCGGAAGCGGAATACATGGTCCGCGCCAGTGGGTATCTACAAACGCTGGATGACTTTAATCACATCGTCCTGAAGTCAGGGGAAAACGGTGTGCCGGTGTATCTACGCGATGTGGCGAGAGTGCAGATTGGCCCGGAAATGCGCCGGGGGATCGCTGAACTCAACGGTGATGGTGAAGTGGCCGGCGGGGTGGTCATATTGCGTTCCGGTAAAAACGCGCGTGAGGTGATTTCGGCGGTTAAAAGTAAACTTGAGACGCTGAAAAGTAGCCTGCCGGAAGGCGTGGAAGTGGTGACCACCTACGATCGCAGTCAGTTGATTGACCGCGCCATCGACAACCTCAGCACTAAGCTGCTGGAAGAGTTTATCGTCGTGGCGCTGGTCTGCGCGCTGTTTCTCTGGCACGTGCGTTCCGCGCTGGTGGCGATCATCTCGCTACCGCTGGGGTTGTGCATCGCTTTTATCGTGATGCATTTCCAGGGGCTGAACGCCAACATTATGTCGCTTGGTGGGATCGCAATCGCAGTGGGGGCAATGGTGGATGCCGCCATTGTGATGATCGAAAACGCGCATAAACGACTGGAAGAGTGGGAACATCTGCATCCGGGCGAAACACTTGATAACGAGACGCGCTGGAAGGTGATCACCAACGCCTCCGTGGAGGTTGGCCCGGCGCTGTTTATCAGTTTGCTGATCATCACGCTCTCTTTTATTCCCATCTTTACCCTTGAGGGGCAGGAAGGACGCCTGTTCGGTCCACTGGCGTTCACCAAAACGTATGCAATGGCGGGCGCGGCGTTTCTGGCGATCGTGGTGATCCCTATTCTGATGGGGCTGTGGATCCGCGGTAAAATTCCGGCGGAAAGCAGCAACCCGCTCAACCGTTTTTTGATCCGCATCTACCATCCGCTATTGCTGAAAGTGCTGCACTGGCCGAAAACCACACTGCTGGTGGCGGTGCTCTCGATCCTGACGGTTGCCTGGCCGCTGAGTAAAGTGGGAGGCGAGTTCTTACCGCAGATTAACGAAGGCGACCTGCTGTACATGCCTTCCACGCTGCCGGGGATTTCGGCGGCAGAAGCGGCAAGTATGTTACAGAAAACCGACAGGCTTATCATGACCGTTCCGGAAGTTGCCAGAGTCTTTGGTAAAACCGGGAAAGCGGAGACCGCCACGGATTCGGCACCGCTGGAAATGGTGGAAACCACCATTCAGCTTAAACCGCAGGATCAGTGGCGTCCGGGCATGACGATGGACAAAATCATTGAGGAACTGGACAAAACCGTCCGTCTGCCGGGGCTGGCAAACCTGTGGGTGCCGCCGATTCGTAACCGTATTGATATGCTCTCGACCGGGATTAAGAGTCCGATTGGGATTAAAGTCTCCGGTAACGTACTGGCCGATATTGATGCAATGGCCGAGCAGATTGAAGAGGTCGCCCGAACCGTTCCTGGCGTGACGTCCGCGCTGGCCGAGCGTCTGCAAGGCGGTCGCTATCTCAACATCGACATTAACCGTGAAAAGGCTGCCCGTTACGGCATGACGGTGGGGGACGTGCAGTTGTTTATTACCTCCGCCATCGGCGGGGCGATGGTGGGGGAGACCGTTGAGGGGATTGCCCGTTATCCCATCAATCTACGTTATCCGCAAAGCTACCGTGACAGCCCGCAGGCGCTGCGCCAGTTACCGATCCTGACGCCGATGAAGCAGCAAATTACGCTGGGAGATGTGGCCACAATCAACATCAAGCCGGGACCCTCGATGTTGAAAACCGAGAATGCACGACCCACCGGCTGGATCTACATTGACGCGCGTGACAGGGATATGGTTTCCGTGGTCAACGACCTGAAAAAGGCGATTGCCGATAACGTCCAGTTGAAGCCCGGTACCAGCGTCGCGTTTTCTGGTCAGTTTGAGTTGCTGGAGCGGGCGAACCATAAGCTGAAGCTGATGGTACCCATGACGCTGATGATCATCTTCGTCCTGTTGTATCTGGCGTTCCGCCGCGTCGGGGAAGCGCTGCTGATCATCACCAGCGTGCCGTTTGCGCTGGTGGGCGGGATCTGGTTCCTGTACTGGATGGGGTTCCATCTGTCGGTCGCGACAGGAACCGGGTTTATCGCGCTGGCGGGGGTGGCAGCGGAATTTGGCGTGGTAATGCTGATGTACCTGCGCCATGCCATTGAGGCCGATCCGGCGCTGGACAATCCGCAGACGTTTAGCGCAGAGAAACTGGATGAGGCGTTGTATCACGGCGCGGTGTTACGGGTACGGCCCAAAGCGATGACCGTGGCGGTGATCATTGCCGGTCTGCTGCCTATTTTATGGGGCACAGGGGCCGGTTCGGAAGTCATGAGCCGGATTGCTGCGCCCATGATCGGCGGCATGATTACGGCTCCGTTGCTGTCGCTGTTTATTATCCCAGCAGCTTATAAGTTGATGTGGATGCGTCGTCACCGCAAAATATCACATTAATACCTGCATTATCCGGCCTGTTGTAATCGAGCAGGCCGGATAAAATCACACCTTATGGTATACTTTTTATTCTATCCGACATATTCCGCAATACTGTAAGATGCTTTTTCTGATGATGACGTTTATCCCTTTCTGAATCCCCATCTATTATTTTCTTATTCCCCTGATATTTAATTTTACCGTTACTCCTCAGCAGGTTGTGCATAAAAAACACAAACGTTCATCTTTTATTACGAAAGGTGTAAACCTCTATTTTATATTTCAGGATCGTGCTGTTCATCGCATTTCATTCATTTTTAGGTAATGACTCCAACTTATTGATAGTGTTTTATGTTCAGATAATGCCCGATGACTTTGTCATGCAGCTCCACCGATTTTGAGAACGACAGCGACTTCCGTCCCAGCCGTGCCAGGTGCTGCCTCAGATTCAGGTTATGCCGCTCAATTCGCTGCGTATATCGCTTGCTGATTACGTGCAGCTTTCCCTTCAGGCGGGATTCATACAGCGGCCAGCCATCCGTCATCCATATCACCACGTCAAAGGGTGACAGCAGGCTCATAAGACGCCCCAGCGTCGCCATCGTGCGTTCACCGAATACGTGCGCAACAACCGTCTTCCGGAGCCTGTCATACGCGTAAAACAGCCAGCGCTGGCGCGATTTAGCCCCGACGTATCCCCACTGTTCGTCCATTTCCGCGCAGACGATGACGTCACTGCCCGGCTGTATGCGCGAGGTTACCGACTGCGGCCTGAGTTTTTTAAATGGCGGAAAATCGTGTTGAGGCCAACGCCCATAATGCGGGCGGTTGCCCGGCATCCAACGCCATTCATGGCCATATCAATGATTTTCTGGTGCGTACCGGGTTGAGAAGCGGTGTAAGTGAACTGCAGTTGCCATGTTTTACGGCAGTGAGAGCAGAGATAGCGCTGATGTCCGGCAGTGCTTTTGCCGTTACGCACCACCCCGTCAGTAGCTGAACAGGAGGGACAGCTGATAGAAACAGAAGCCACTGGAGCACCTCAAAAACACCATCATACACTAAATCAGTAAGTTGGCAGCATCACCCATTTTTATTATCAAATTTTCGTTAAGTTAGTCCTCTTTTGCGCATAATGCGGGCCACTTTTACACTTCTCTGAATGTTTTTACATATCAATTAATCAGTAAAAATAGCTAAAAACTTAATATCATGCGAAATATCTGAAAGATAATCCCTTATGGTAATCAAAAACCATGAATCGGAGTCATTTTTAGCCATTTATCATTAAACATGAATGAGAAATACCTGAAATATAAAATAAGGATTTTACTATGGGATTTGGGATGGCAAAGGACAATAAATTTGAGATCGTGGCCATTATTCGTGAAGAGCTTCTCAGAAAAACCAAGGTGGAACTGAAATTTAAAGATACCAGCGTGGTCACTCAATTAGAAAAGGTTGACTTCGACTACTTTGTGATTGCCAACAATAGCGAAATCCCACTCTCTCCCATTCAGTCTTTTATCTTGCACAGTAACAGCGGCATTATCAGGTTTAATGCCAGATTCAGTCAGTCACTGACCGATAAACTGGAGTGCGGGCTGGCGTATCGCATCCCGGAGGTGATCTTATTAGTTCAGCGCCGCCAGCACCAACGCTTCTCCTTTTTAAAAGGGTATCAATTTTACTGTTCTGGGCGCTATAAAAATGGTGAGAATTACTCGCTGCAGATTAAAAATATCTCTCGCGGCGGTTGTGCACTGATTGCACAAAAAGTGAATGCCCGCTTTCTTTATAAAAATGCGCTGATCAAAGGGGCATCCCTCGATTTTGAACAATTTGGTTGTCTGCATAGCGATCTCCGGGTTGTCAATGTCGTTACCATTAATGAATTTGATGATAATAATCAGCTTTATTCCTGTCAGCAGATCTCCTGCAAATTTGAATTTAAACATCCCCGTGAGGCGTTGGATGTCGAGAAGGTTATTATTCATTTTTTGATGAGTAACAAATTGAAAAGTTTATAAGGGAGGGTGAACTTTATGTTGATGTGTGGAAATGAAGATTTCGTCGGCAGCAGTGTTTCAACGTATTTAAAGAGTAAAAATGCTGAGGTGACGAGTGTACCCTGGCAGGTGATGGTGGATTACTCCGCACGTTATCGCCATCGGTTGATGATTTTTAATATCATCAGCCACGAACAGTCTTACGCGGATTTTGTGAGTTATTTAAATAAGAGCCGTTTTAAACTCTACGATAATGCGGTGGTGGTGATTGCTGATAGCCGTCTGGCCGCGTTGTGCATTGAGTTGCTGTATGTCGAAAAGGCCATTGTGTTGACCGATAAATCACCACTGCGTGATTTTGGTCGACTGACAACCCTGACGGAGGAGTGCTGGAATCCCCGCGTATTCCGTTCGCAAAAACGACTCAGCGATCGTGAACAACAAATCCTCAGTTTGTTGGTGAGCGGGTATTCGCCAAACGAGATATCGGATCTGATCAGCGTGAGCTATAAAACGATACAGACCCATAAAATGAGGATCATTGTTAAGTTGGGTCTGGCCCATTCTACTGCACTGAATAAACAGATCGTCAGATTCAACCATCCGTTGTCTTTTTTATCCTGAGTTTGTTATCAGCCTGATGGCGCTTCGCTTATCAGGCCTACAGGTGTCACGAGTAACGTGTTGATATTCCAAAGCCTGTAGGCCGGGTAAGGCATAGTCCCAGTTCGACACGTTGTCAGCAATCTGAAATCCCTCCGTATCACAGAGGGATTTTTCATATCAGACGCTATCAGAACGACTTTTTAAAGCCAATGGAGGCATTGACTGGCGCTTCCACCTGCGACTTATGCCCACCGTTGTTGAACTGCGTTCCCAGTTCGCCGTACACCTGCAGGTCGCGGTCGATGTTCCAGCTCAGACCCGCTGCCACTTCGGTACTGGAATACTGCTGCGAGGATTCCAGCGTCGTGGTCGCAACCGCATTGCTGAAGTGCGTTTTGTCTTTCGATCCCAGTCCCTGCCACAGGTTGACGCGACCATAAGGCTGAATCTTGCCGTGGCGGGTGTCATAGTCGGCCTTCAGTCGCAACCCTACGCGGGCGGTAAAGGCATCGGCGGTATCGAGTCTGACTTTCGTCTTCGTCGCACCGCCCAGCGTGCTGTCATCAAAATCGCTGTACTGATAGATCAACTGCGCCTGTGGTTCCAGACTCCACGCGCTTGCCCCTAAACGGAACGCTTTTCCGATTTCCGTCGAGGCGGTCAGCGTGTGGCCCTTCACGGTATGGGAACCATTGTTTCCGGATGCTGACAGGCGAGCATCATGGTTTCCGTATTGCAGGACGTTATCAATGTACATGCCATTAGTGGAGAACCAGGTGGCATAACCGCCCAGGTAAAACGCGTTGTCGTCAATATTACCGCCTTTACCCGCGCTGCCCGCCTTACTGCCTTTGACGCTGCTGTCGATATCCAGAATGCTGGTGTACACACCGGCTTTCCAACTGGCATCCGCGTAGAGGTCAACCCCCGCCTGAATCCCCATCGTGTGGCTGGTGGTTTGCGTGCCGGTGACATCGTCCAGTTTGGTTTTACCGGAGTAGCCGATCATTCTCGCCCACGCTCGGTTGTCGTCATCCAGACCCGGTCGCACATCATCCCCCATTCGCTGGTGCATGTTACCTAACAGGCTCAGGTCACCCTGACGCACCACGCTGGCGAGACCCGAGTAGAGCATGGTTTCCGGACGATATGCGCTGCGCAGATACCAGTTTTCGCCCTGTCCCTTCGTGTTGCCGGCGTACAGCTGGTATTCAAACGCCCCGGCGGACATACGGTGACTGGCCAGATGGAAACCGTCGCGGGTCGATTGCGCCGTGGTGGTGGCACCGTTCTTCGCCGTCACCACTTCGATCCCGTCACCTACCGTCGGTGCGCCCAATCCGGAACCGTCCACCTTCAGCAGCGTGCTGCCGCTCACCTTACCGCCATCGATCACCAGTCGATCCGCAATGCCCTGACCGCTGTTGCTCTGCGCGGCGGCTAATTCAAGCGTCCCGTTTTTGCCGCTGTAATCGCCTTTTACCGTTAACGCGGAGCCAACCGCCACGCCCGTCAGCGACACGTTGCCGCTGTTGGTTAATCCGGCGACCGTCTGGTCGTACCCTTGCGTTTTCAGCGCGGTGTCGCTTGCCACATAGTGATGAGACGCGGCGCTCAGCGTATTGGCGCCACCGGCTTGCAGAACGCCACTGGCGACAAGCGTTGCCCCTTTGTAGCTATTCGTTCCTTCCAGCGTGGTGGTGCCGCTGCCGGTCTGGTGGAACTGTCCTTCGCCGCTGATGTTGCCACTCAGGGTGTAGCTGTTGCAGCGTTTCACATTCAGTATGCCGTCAGCGATGATATCGCCCTGTACGCTGCCGATCTCACCGCCGTTACCCAACTGCAACGTTCCCTGCACGACGTGGGTACCGCCGGTGTAGGAGGTGTCCAGCGTGAGCATCAGCGTGCCCTGACCCGTTTTTGTTAACTGACCGCTGCCTTCAACGTCGGTCAACAGCGCGACGTTGAAGCCGTTGGTGTCGAAGGTCCCGCCGCCGGATTCCAGCGTCACCTGACGCGCGGTATTAAACGCATCGCCATATTTCAGCGTGCCGCCATTAAAGGCGATCCCGGTATTGGCAGCGCCGAGGTTTTTATCGCCGGAAACCTGCAGTGTCCCTGCCGTAATGGTCGTGCCGCCGCCGTAAAGGTTATCGCCGGTCAGGATCAGCGTACCAAGATCGCTCTTATTGATGCCGCCAGTGCCGCGGATCTGGCTGTCGATGGTGGCGGTATAGCCTGCGCCATCGACGGTGCCGTCGCCGACGCGAATCAGCGTATTGGCGGTGTCGGTGGTGATGGCATCACCCGCCACGCGATAGCCATCGGTGGCAAACTGCGCGCCGCTGATGATCACATCGCTCAGGCTGTTATCCACGGTGACGTTGCCTGCCTCCCCCTGGAAGACGGCAAAAGCGGCATCGGTGAACGGGGCGTTCAGGGCGCCTTCCGGCGTGGATTCATCGGTGGTCCAGTTGTCGTTGCCATGGCTGGATTGCCAGATACCATCGCCGCCGTTGATCACGCCGTTGTTTTTCAGTTCGCCGTTTTCACCGCCGGTGCCGTCCCAGAAACGCAGGGTCAGACCGCCGTGATTCACCAGGTTGACCTGATTTTTCACCGACGTCTGCACGTACAAACTGTCCGCCGCCGCCGGGGCGTTGGCAATGTCCATTACGTTGTTGGTCAGCGCGCCGGAGTAGTTAATGACGCGATAAACACCGACATCGAAACTGCCGCCGGGTGAGGTTGCAATGTTGAGCTTGCCGTCGAGCACCAGATCGCCGTTGACGTTAATCAGGTCGTTGAAGGCGCCGCCTGGGGTGTACGCCTGACCAAACTGATAGTCCAGTTGCGACAGGTCATTCAGGGTCAGCGAACCGGTGGTCAGTTTGCCGACGCTGTTGATCGTGGAACCGGCTGTAATATGGCCGTTATCCGCCACGTTCACCGCGCCGCCAATAATGCCGTTACCGCCGAGCGTCGCACCCGTTTTGACCGTTACGTCACCGGTCGCCGCCGCCTGGTTACCGTTGACCAGCAGTACCCCTTCATCGACCGATGTGGTGCCGGTGTAAGTGTTGTCGCCCGTTACGGTCAGCGTCCCGTCACCGATTTTCACCAGGTTGCCGTGGTCACCGCTGATGATGCCGCTGATGGTG
Organism: Citrobacter telavivensis; assembly: GCA_009363175.1. NCBI lineage: Bacteria > Pseudomonadati > Pseudomonadota > Gammaproteobacteria > Enterobacterales > Enterobacteriaceae > Citrobacter > Citrobacter telavivensis. The sequence continues at coordinate 4,331,663 of CP045205.1, read as the reverse complement.
TCATCCAGCGCCAGATTGCCGAGGGAGAGGGTTTTATCGCCCAGTTCAACGTTACCCGCGCCGGAAAGCGAACCGATAGCGGTCGCGCTGTCGACGTGGCTGACATCGACGTTGCCGCCGGACTGGTTTTTCACCGTGGTCATTTGTGCCAGCGCGCGACCGGCAAAGGACATCAGTCCGTGGTTGGTCACGGTTGCATTACCGCCGCTGGCATTCTCTTCCAGCGCCAGCGTACTCTCTTCAGACACGTTAATGGTCGACTGTCCTGCCGTTGCATTGTCTGCGATCAGCGCCTTTGCTTTGCCATTCAGATTCAGCGTCGCACCTGCCGCAGTGACCGTGTCTTTCAGCGTTAACAGGCTGTTGGTAATATCCAGCGTCAGCGATTGCAGGCTGGTTGCTGCGCCGCTGACGTTCAGCGTTGCGCCTTTCGTCACGCTCACCGTGCTGCTGGCATTGCTGCCAAATACGCCGGTCTGGCTGGCATTCACCGTGACGTTATGAGTCTCACCGGTACCTTCAATCAGCGTCGTGCCCTGGTAGCTGTTGGCCCGATCGAGCGACAGCGTGCTGGCCGCATCACGGGTACTACTGGTGACTTTCAGGTTGCCTGCACCGACTATCTCGCCGACAGGGGAGAAGTGATGCGAATTCAGATCGAACACGGCAGCCGCGCCAGAGGTGCCCAGGGTGAGGGTGCGCTGGGTGGTGAAATCTGCGCCCAGCTGTAACGTTGAACCGTTGTTGATGGTGACGCCGGTCCCGGTCTGGCCCAGGTTGTTATCCGCCGAGATTTGCAGCGTACCGCCGTCAATGCGCGTGCCGCCACGATACGTGTTGTCACCGCTCAGAATCAGACGGCCCTGGTCGGTCTTGACCAGCACCAGACTATCCGCACTGTCACCTTCGCGGATCGTTGATTCGATCGTCGCGGTAAAGTTTGCACCCGCACCGCCAGAACCGACGCGCAGCATCAGCTCATCGCTGCCCGCAGTGGTCGCCCACGCGTTCAGCGCGTCGCCTTTGATGATATAGCCGTCCGCGTCAAACTGTGCGCCGGAGAACTGAACGTTACCCGCACTCCTGTCGACCTCGACCGTGCCGGCGTTGCCGGTAAAGACGGCGAAGGCTTTTTGCGCCCACGGTGCGTTGCCGATTCCGTCCTGTTGCGTCCAGTTGTTATCGCCCTGGCTTCCGATCGCCATCCATTTGCCATCGCCACCGTCGATTTTTCCGTTGCCTTCAATCCCGGTTTTACCGTGGTTTTCACCCGTCTGCGCGCCGTCCCAGAACTGCAGCGTGACGCCGTTGGCATTGACCAGGTTGACCTGTTTATCCAGCACCGTCTGGACAAAAATGTTGCTCTTATCCTGACCCGCCGGGACGTCGCCAAGCTCCAGCGTCTGGTTGTCGAGCGTGCCGCCATAGTTATAGAGACGGTAGACGCCCGGTCCAAACGTGCCGCCAGCGCTTTGGCTGACGTTCAGCGTCCCGTCAAGCAGCAGATTGCCGGCAACATCGACCAGATCGTTTTGTGCGCCGCCAGGCACGAAGGCCTGCCCCAGCTCAAATGCAGAGGTGGTTTTGTTGCCCAGTTGCAGGCTTCCGTTGATCTTCAGCGTACCCGCGCCGCCGTCGCCTGCGCTGAGCGTGGTGGCATCATTCATCACGACGTCGCCGCCGAGGGTTCCGGTGCCACCCAGTGTTGCAATGCCATTCACGGTTGTCATGCCCGTTGCGGCTGACTGATTACCGTTGATCAACAGCGTGCCGTTGTCGACGGTGGTCTCCCCTTTATAGCGGTTGGCGCCGGTTAAACGCGTAATGCCTTTACCGATTTGTTCCAGCGCGCCGATACCGGAAATCACCCCGTTAAGCAGAACGTTGTTACTGCGGTTAACGGTCAGAATACCGTCATCAACGATCTGCGAAACCGGGTTGATACCGCCCGTCGTGCCTCCCTGACCCAGATGTAATACACCGCCCTGATTGATGGTGGTCGAACCGCTGTAGCTGTTGTCGGTGGTGAAAACCGTCGTGCCGCCCGTTGCGCGGACAAAGTTGCCGCTACCGCTGATAGTCCCCTGATAAATCTGGCTGTCGGCACCAGTGCCCTGGGTATCAAAGATGATATTGCTGGCGTTGCCGCTGGTGGTGATGTTGTAGTTGCCAATGGTTGCGCTGGTATTACTCACGTCCCGATGGTCACCTGTGCGCAGCGTCGCACCGTTGTTAACGGCGAGGGTGCCGTCGGTCAGCGTCAGACTTTCAACGATACGCATATCCGCCTGCGCGCCCGTCAGCGTTAACGTATTCCAGCCGCTGCCGATGTTGGTTCCCAGGCTGAGGTCATCCGCCAGCAGCGAACCGACATTACCCGTGGTATTCGTGAAGGTGAGGGCGTTGCCCGTCCCGGCGAGCGTGGTGATGTGACGCGTGTTCGTCAGCGATACATTACCGATGTTGGCCTTGTTGTTGGTTGTCCCCGCGAAGTTCACCTCTCCGGCAAACGTTCCGCTGTTCCAGATAAAGCGGTCGCTACCGGCACCGGTATTGATGACGCCGCGCGTATTGCCGCCGCTGATGTTGATGGTGTCGTTGCCGTTGCCGGACTGAATCGCGACGGCCTGGTCTGTAGCGGCGAGGATCGTCCCGGTATTGGTGATAGTTTTGCCGTTGTTACCGCTGGCATCCACCACCGGACCGTTCAGGCTGTTGGAGGTGATGTTGCCGCTGTTGGTAAGGGTGGAAACGTCTTTTGCCAGAATCGCCGAACCGCCCGTCGCGTCCTGAACGGTGATATTGGCGCGGGTGGTCAGACTGCCGTTGGTACGAGCATCGATCCCGTTCCCTGTGGCATCGTCGTTGTCGTTGTGCACCAGTACCGTGTAACCGGTGCCGATAGTCAAATCGCCGGTAGCGTTGTCGCCGTTCTCCTTCATGAAGGCAAAGCCTGAACCAGAGCCGGTGACGTTGAGCATATTGTTGGCGCCATCTTTCACGTTCAGCGCCACGCTGGTGCGGATCCCTGGGCCGTTGTTGGCGTTAATCGTGACGTCGTTTAGCGTGATATCCGAGCTTTCGGCATGGTTCTGAATCCCTGCGCCGCTGCCCAATGCGCTGATGGTGACGCCTTTGGCCGTCAGCGATCCGGCCCCCGCTTCAAGACGAATACCGTCCGCCGTGCCGTTGGTCGTAATGGTATCGGCTAAGCCACCGCTTCCCGCAGTCATATTCAGCGTTGCGCCATTGGTCAGCAGCACGCCAGCAGTGCCGTCATCGACCTCTATTGCACCCAGCTTTTTGATTTGTGCGTCTTTACCGGAGGCGCGAACGCCAATCCCGTTGCTGACGTGCAATACCTGGGAGGCGTTGTTGCTCAACCGTCCCCCTTCCTGCACGTCGACGCCGATACTGTTTTTACTGGCGAGATCGATAACCGCGTCCTGTTGCAGAACGATATTGCCCAGATTTTTCGCCACATAGGCGATGACGTTCAGCCCATCCACGGCGGATCGAATGGTGGCACTGGTGTTGAGAACGGTCTCGACGGGGGCGTTCTGTTTGCTACCGTTCAACTGATGCGCCTGCCCATCGACAATCCCGGCGGTGGTGTTTGAGCCGGTCAGTTCGATAAGGGTCTTATCGCTGATGGTACCTGCTGCGCCCCCTTCCAGCAGCAGGGCAGCAGCCCCGTTACCGCTAACGGTGAACGTCGCTTCACCCGTATCTACGGTGCTGCCTGTACCGGTTGCATAGACGCCAATGGATTTTTCACCGGTTAAGGTCATCTTGAGTGTAGACGACTGATTATTCTCCGGATTGATCGTATCGCCGGCAAAGTTTGCACCGTTAGCAATGCGGAACAGCGTCGTGCGCGCCTGGCCGTTGTCATTCATATCGGCTTTGCCGATATTGGCGGTCGCACCGTTGCCGTACAGGTAGTAGCCAATTTGATCGCTATTTTTGAACAACGGACTGCTGGTGCTGTTAATGTTTGCCACCGCATTATCGCGGACGTGAACGCCAATATTGCCGATGGCTTCCAGCGTGATCGTGGAAAGCACATCGACGACAGCCTGAGAAGTCGTACTCCCCTCAGCCCAGATCGCATAGTTACGGTTCGACGTGCCGCCGTCGCCTGCAACCGTGATTGTTCCCGTATCGCTGGACGTGACATGCGCGTTCTTCGAGCTGGCGGTCAGATGGATACCGATGTTGTTGTGGCCATTGACGTTAATCTCGCCGTCGTTGCGGATCTGCTGGCCGTTTTCGCTGCCGCTGTCGCGTACCGAAATACCGAAGTTCGGGCTGGTGCCGGACGACGAGTCACCATTGAGGGTGATTTTACCCGTGTTGATCACGTTCCCGGTGGCGTTGCCGACCAGGATCCCGGCGGCGTTACGTACCCCTTTTCCAAGGGTGATCGTTCCGTCATTGGTGACATCGCCTGAGCTTCTGGTCAGGATCCCGGCGCTGGGACTTGCGCCGCCTGCCATATTGACATCCTGCGAGAGGTCACTGGCCTTACGCCCAAGATAAATGGTGGCACCAGGAGCGTTTGCGAAGGTGGCATTACCAGACACTTCAACGCCGTAAGCCGTCCCCTTACCGAAAGCGTCGCCGTTACTCCGTCCCTCCACGACGTTAATCTCACCCTTGTTGGTCCCATGGGTTTCACCGGATAACTGCATACCGATAGCGAGCGTCAGAGAACTGTTGGGTTTATCCGTAGACCACGGATCGGCTGCCGCCGCAGTCCCGTAGTTGTTGGTCGTAATCGCCTGGTTAATCGTCCCTTCGTTTACCACGGTGCTGTTTCCCAGCCCCTGCATGCCGTAGGCGCCGTAACTGTTTACGTTCTGATTACCATCTTTATCGATAAACAATCCGGAATTGATCGTGCCACGGTTCGTGGCACTGGCGTCACTGGCCAGCATGCCAATCGCCAGCCCCTGCCCGGTAGAGGTCCGCAGAACGTTCAGTGCACCCTCATTGAAGATAGAACCACCGTCATCGGCCTTCATTGCCCCATTGATACTGCCATCGACAGCCAGAATTGCTCCCGGGGCCAATGTGCCGGTGGTGTTTTGTCCATTGGCGTAGATAGCATGCAGTTCCCCTGTGCCTGCCGTGGTGTTGTTGGTGTGTGCCAGCCCGTCAGTCCAGACATCGTAATCCCAGGTTAACAGGTCGGCATTGGTGCTGGAGGTCAGCAGTTGATTGATGAGACTGGCGTAGTAAGTCTGTGCGTCAGAAACTTTACTGATTGCACCAGAATCCAGCCACAGCTGGATCTGGCTGATATTTTGCCCGTCGGGTGTTTTGGCGCTCTCACTGCCAGCGCCAATCAGCCAGTTGTTGAAATTCGCCAGATCCGCCGTGTTTTTAATGGAAAAGGTGCGGTTACCTGTTTCAACAACCTTGCCTTCTTCATCGTAGCCGTAGGTCATTAAGGTAATGTCTTCGCCAAACACGGTGGTTTGTTTTGAGCCGGCGTAGGTTTTGGTCGGTACGACCGGTGCCGCACCAAACTGGATGTAGTTATCGGATTGCCAGTTGACCTTGCTGTTTGGTTCCTGTGCTTTGAGCAGAGAAGAGTCTTTTGCCAGCAGACGGATATCATTTTCTCTTACTTTCAGTGTGTTATCACCAATGTTGAGATTGGCGGTTGCGCCATTTTTGGCAAGGGCAAAGCCAAACTGCTTATAGATTTGCGACACATTGGCATCAAACGTGTTGAGCACCGCATCACCAATCTGCGAGACGCTAATGAAACTTGCCAGGCTTGCGGTATCAAACACCTTCAGGGTTGAGGTTTTTTCTGGATCGGCCGGGTCAATCACCTGAAATTCCACGCTTTGCTGTGGGGTAGACGACTGTGTATGACTGAGGTATTCCGCCAGTTCCTCAATGGTGGTGATAGATTTTTGCTCGTTGGTGAGGCTGGTGGCGGTGAGCGTAATTTTGCCGCTTTCCAGCAGATCCCGGATGGTGGACGACTCCACAATGCCGGTCTGTCCGTAGGCGATGTTGGGGATCGCGCCGGTAACATTCAGTTCGCTGCCGCCGGTGTGGTTTTCATATAAAAAACCGTAGTTGAAGACGTCCTGATGGACGCCGGCGGAGATGCCATCCTGGTAATCCACGGCGATATCGCGAGTACCATCGGTCACGATCGGCGCAGCGACGGCTGTGAGCGAAACGCCAGCGAATAAACCGGCAACGATCTGCAGTCCGGTTTTACGTGAGCGACTTTTTTTCTTCCCCTTTGATAATTCGGAGGCGACAACCCAAAGCCCGAGTGCCGCATTCCATATAATATTGTAAACCTTATTCATAATAACCTCGTCTGCATTTCTGTTTTTTTGTTGGTTGGTGCGCTACGCTTGTGGTTAGGGTTGGCTCACGATGAGTGCTGCCTGGGTTGTCAAATTTTGGGAAAAGGAGACCCTTCCGCAGGGCGGAATAATTCTTAGTGATTGAACGCGCCTTAAATAATCGTCATTCGTCCGTGTCTTATTTCCTCGGTTGATGGTTAACGATAATGGAAAAGCCTGTATTTCAGATGGGTGTTGCTGTGACCCAGTTTTTTGGCAATATTGCTTTTATAAGTACCGATTGTTTTTTCGCTTTTATGTGCAATATTGGCGATTCTGGTCAGCGACCAGCCCCGGGAATACATCATCATGACGTTAAATTCATTAATGCTCATGGCATTGTCCAGCGGACGGCTCACGTTCGTGTTCTTGCTGCTAATGAGGTGAATCACCCGGCGGTGCAGTGCGTCAAGGCTCAACGCGTGGTCGAGAAAATGCATCTGCATGCCGCAAATAGCCTGGAACACCGCAAAGGTTTCGGCATCCGTCAGCACGAAAAGCATCAATGATGAACGCGAGGAGAGACGGCGAATGATGCTGGCGTATTTCAGAATATCTGTCCGTTCGGGATGAATGATGAGGTAATCATTATTCTGGACCGAAGGAATAGAGGAGGGCGGTAAGTGGGTTGCGTAATACTGCATGCCATAATAGATTGATGTCCCGCGCAGGATATTTTTCATGCCAAGCCAGGTGTAATAATTGTCACCGAAGAAAATAGCTTTTGACATAAAATTCTCCTTGAATTGGCTATAGCATCCTGCCCCTCTTGACATTAAAGAAAAGGGTTTATTCCCTTGTCCGGGAATCAGTTTAAATTCACATTTTTTATTGGGATTATTCTCAATTGAAATATTACGCTTTGTTAAAATTTAAGATAAATCGTTTATTTCGACTTCGGGAGAATGATTGATAGTTTTCACTTATTGATTGATGTAAACAGGAGGGAAAATAATGAGGAATATGCGGGGTTGTCTTAAAAAATAACGGAAACAAAAGAGGAGGGAAGGTGCGCTGTCAGGTGGGGTGGGATAAGCGTGACGATCCAGAGTATCGTGCGTTAAGAATATTCCTGGTTAATGTTGCAATGGAGAAGTTCAGATAGGTGGTAACGGTTGAATATTTTACATTTATTGGTTGATTGTTTTGGTAAATTACTTTTAATGTGAAATTAAATTTCTAAATTATCGTGATTATCATGATTAAGCTTTGTTTTTGATTATTTGTGCTGAGCAGGCAGGCCTTAACCCGCCAACAGATCCTGCTCAACGTGTTTGACCTGATTCTCCAGCGTGTCGCGCAGCTCAGCCAGTGCACGCTCCTGCTCCGAAAAGTACGCCTCTTTATCGCGAAGCGATGTCGCCAGACGCCAGGCATTTTCCGCTTCCAGCTCGGCTATCTCTTTCAGCAGCGCGTCAATCTGGATCCGCAACTGTTGGATTTTCTGCCGCAGATGGTCGAGATTGTTCAGCCGATCGCTGGCCATCATCGGCTCAAGACCGCTTTGTAGCTGGGTGAGCAGGGCACGAATGGCCGCCAGATCGGCGTTTTGTCGTGCCAGATTAAGCTGCACCATCATCTGATGCGCTTTTTCTTTCAGTTCGTCGGCGACAACGTCCGGATGACACAGACGGCTGGCCTGACGCCACAGGCGCTTAAGTTCATTGCGCTCGTCTGCGGAAAGACGTTGATCGCGTGCGAAGCGGTGCTGGGCATCCTGCTGCTGTTCCTGATATTCCTCATATTCATGCGCCGCTTCTTCCTGCGCCTGCCGCGTGTCACTGTCGTCCTGGCGGGAAAAATCGGCTTCCAGTTCACGGATCTCGGCGAGCAGATCGGTAATCAGCTCCGTTTGCTGCTGGATGCGCTGACGAATGTCGACCGCAGAACGAGAGGTCGAGTCCATGCCCATCCACTGCTGCTTGAGCTGTGCTAACCGATCGATTGCCAGCGAGATGTACTGCTGACAGGAGAGGTAATCTTTCTCGCGGCGTCTGCGCTCCGCTTCTTGTCGGCGCTGGGCGCTAGCCGCGAGCTGTTTACGCAGCTCCAGAATACGGCTCATTAACGGCCCGAGGCGCAAATGATACTGGTCGTTGAATTCATCCAGAATCTGAATACGGGTATTGCGGGTGTCGATCAGCTCGCGCAACTGACTTTCCAGCGCTTTAAGCTCCAGTTTGCTGGCAGCAATCGCCGGATCCTGCCAGCTGGTTATTGCGCGCTGATTTTGCAACCAGGTGGCAATTTCACGCATTGCATCACTGAATCGGCGCGTCTCGATAGCCTGGGCAATTGCCGTTATTACGGGATCGCCAGATTCCCGCTGCAGATGCACAAGCTGCTGCTGGATTATCTCTTCATCCTCAAGTTCGATGGCGCTTTTAATGATTTCGAGTCGTTTGATGATTTTATTCATGACACCGTTGCCTGGCGTGACCGACACATGAATGACAATATTTAGGTTAAGTCATTCGTTTGAAAAATATAAAAAAAGTGCAAATCGCATTCTGTGGCCTGCGGGGCCTGTTCGTCCAGAATAATTCGCAGAAATTATCGTTCATCTACCATTTTCGTTTGAGCTCTCACAATTCGAACCTCTGTTTCATTAAGGGTATTTTTTGTGCGAAATACGCTTGCTTCGAAAAAGAGAATAAGTATAGTTCTCATTCTCTTTATTGTTTAATGCGTATCTTTTTTTGGTAAGGAACCCAGGAATGAAAAAAAACATAACCGCCCTGGCAGTGCTGATCGCGGCGGCATTAAGCGGTTGCGCGGCCACAACGCCCGCCACCACGGCGACAAATACCGTTGAAAAAGTGGAGACGCCAGCAGTGGCGACCGATACGTTAAAACGCGCTCTGGCGGATGGCCTGTATGAGATGGCGTTAAATCCAGCCGGGGACGCGCTGTATGTCGCCAGTGCCGAAGGTTTTAAAGATGTTCAGGGCGGGGTGGTCTATAAACTGGATGCCAAAACGCTTAAGACAATCGGGCGCAGCCATACGGATCTGAAAAACTTTGGCATGGCCATTTCACCAGACGGCAAAACGGTGTACGTCACCAACTCGCTGGACGGTGGCCTGAGCGCGTTGAATACCGCGGACGGCAAAGTCAAAAATCGCGTCCTGTTCCCGGAGCGGAACCCGGAAGGTTTCCCGTATGGCGCCCGTCAGGTGCTGCTGCATAACGGTCTGCTGTATATCGGCGCGGTCGCCGATCCCGCAGTGATCTGGGTGGTCGATGCCGAAACGCTGAAGCTGAAAACGCGCATCAAAAACACCGGTAAATGGATGACCGGTCTGCACTACTCCGAAACGACTCAGCGCATCTACGCCGCGAATGGCGGTGGCGAGATCCTGGTCATCAACCCGCGTAACCAGCGCGTTGAAAAACGCTGGAAGCCGCTGGGCGACAAACCGGCGCTGCTGTTGAATATGGCGGAAGATCCGCAAACCGGGCGTCTGTTCGTGACCGACAATTCCAAAGCGAAAACCACGCTGGTGCTCGATATCCACACCGGCAAGGTGCTGAAACAACTGGAAGTGGGTGACTCGCTATCCGTTAAATTCAACGCCAAACGCCACGAGATTTACATCACCCAGCGTGATTCCGGGAAACTGCTTAGCCTCAACGCGACCGATTACAGCGTGAAGAAAAGCTGGGATCTGCCGCCGAATCCAAACAGCCTGCTGCTCTCAGCTGATGGTCAGACGCTGTATGTCACTGTGAAACAGAAATTTAATAAAGATCACTCAACCGATGCGCCGGACAGCGTCGTACGTATTGAGCTGAATAAATAATAAAAACCAGCCGGGGGACGCCTGTCGCCCCCCGGCACATTGACTCCTTTTGATGGCATTCACATGAACAACACCAAAACAATTCTGGCGCTGACGATTGGCGCGATCTCTGGCACGGCCTGGGCGGCGGACACCGCGAAAAAAGCGGAAGAGACCATCGTGGTCCAGGCGACAACCAATAATGATTTCAAACCGGGTGGCGACACGCTGCTACCCGCGTTTCTCGACGGGCAGGTTGCCAACGGCGGTAGGCTGGGGATGCTAGGCCAACAGAGCGCGATGGATGTGCCCTTCAACGTCATCAGCTACACCTCTAAACTGGTTGAAGATCAGCAGGCAAAAACCATCGCCGATGTCGTAGCAAACGATGCGGGCGTGCAGTATGTCCAGGGCTACGGCAACAGTGCGGAAAGTTTCCGTATCCGCGGCCTGAAGTTTGATGGCGATGACATGACCTTTGGCGGCCTTTCCGGCATCTTACCGCGTCAGGTGGTGGATGCGCAGATGGTGGATCGCATCGAAATCTTCAAAGGGGCAAACGCCCTGATGAACGGTGCTGCAAGCTCCGCCGTCGGTGGGATGATCAACCTTGAACCGAAACATGCAGGCGATATCCCGCAGGCCAAAGTGGGCGTGGATTACACCTCAGATTCACAGATTGGCACCACGCTGGATGCCGGTCGTCGCTTTGGCGACAACGACCAGTTTGGCGCACGGGTGAATCTGGTCCACCGTGAAGGCGAAACCCGAATTCAGGACGATCGCCGCCGTACTACGCTGCTCTCCACCGGTCTGGACTACAAAGGCGATAACTTCCGCACCTCGCTGGACGTGGGTTATCAGAAGAAAACCTTCCACGGCAGCCCAACCAGCGTCAACATTTCTGCGGTCGATTTCATCCCGACGCCGCCGAAAAATGACCGCAACTTCTCGCAGAAGTGGGCGTACAGCGATATCGAAAACGAGTTCGGTATGTGGCGTAGTGAATACGACATCACCGACAACTGGACTGCCTATACCGGTCTTGGCGCTCAGCACGCGCACGAGGAAGGTCTCTACAGCGCGCCGAAACTGCTGGATAAGAGCGGTACGGCCACTGCCAGCCGTCTTGATACTAACCGTATCAGCGACACGGTGAGCGGCATGGCGGGGATTCGCGGCAACTTCGATACTGGCTTTGTCTCGCACAAAGTGAACGTCGGCTACTCGGCGCAAAGCAAAAACGAAAAAATCGCGTGGAAGATGTCCAAAGCGGCGGATAACCCGTATACCAACATCTACCATAACAGCGGCGTTGATGCGCCAGCCAGTACCAACTCAAACGGCAAGGGCGGCAACTATAGCGATCCACTGACCAGCGGACGTACCCGCACTCAGGGCTGGTTGCTAAGTGATACGTTGGGCGTGCTGGATGACACACTGCTGTTTACCGTCGGGGCACGCCATCAGAAAGTGGTCATCCGGGGTTATGACAAAGTCACCGGCGCGGAAAATGTCGCCGACGGTTTCGACGGTAGCCGCTGGATGCCTACTTACGGTGTCGTCTACAAACCGTGGGAGGAGATCGCTTTCTACGCCAACCACACCGAAGCGCTGCAGCCGGGTAAAACGGCGCCCAACACCGCAACCAACTATGGCCAGAGCACCGGTATCGTCCATTCTAAACAAAATGAAGTGGGCGTGAAGGCGGACTTCGGGCGCGTAGGCGGCTCGCTGGCGCTGTTTGAGATCAAGATGCCTTCGGCGATCCTTGACAGTGAAACCAAACATTATGGTCTGGATGCTGAACAGCGTAACCGTGGCGTTGAGCTGAATGTCTTCGGCGAACCAATGCTGGGAATGCGTCTGAACGCCAGCGCCACCTGGCTGCAGGCGGAGATGACCAAAACCAACAATGGCCTGAATCAGGGCAACGATGTTATCGGCGTGCCGAACTTTTACGCCGTGCTGGGCGCCGAGTATGACATCAAACCGATTGAGGGGCTGACCGCCACGGCTCGCGTGAACCACTCTGGTTCTCAGTATGCAGACCTGGCCAATACCAAAAAGCTCGACAGCTTCACCACTCTGGATCTGGGCATGCGTTATCGCTTCGCGCTTAACCAGAACCAAAATCAGATGACCGTTCGCGCGGGCATCGACAACGTCACCAACGAAAACTACTGGGCCAGTGTTGATGATTCCGGCACGTACGTCACCCAGGGCGAACCGCGCACCGTTAAAGTGTCCGTTGGTTACGAGTTCTGAGTTCCACCTCGTTATCAGGGGCAAGGATGCCCCATCCATTCCCACGCCTTTAACTTGCTACCTCCAGCATGAAGTGTTAAAACGTGCCCCTTCTAAAAAAGAGACAGGGGTAGGACGTGAGAGACGCGTCATCCGCTTCAGGCAACGGTCGTTCTGAAGCGTCGTCGGAACAGACTCCGACGCTGCAACGTGGTTTGCAAAATCGACATATCCAGTTAATCGCCCTCGGCGGCGCAATTGGTACCGGGCTGTTTTTGGGTATCGGTCCGGCGATTCAGATGGCGGGTCCGGCAGTACTGCTGGGTTATGGCATCGCCGGGGTTATTGCCTTTCTGATCATGCGCCAGCTCGGCGAAATGGTCGTCGAAGAGCCGGTATCGGGCTCTTTCGCTCACTTTGCCTATAAATACTGGGGGCCGTTTGCGGGCTTCCTGTCAGGCTGGAACTACTGGGTGATGTTTGTGCTGGTCGGGATGGCTGAACTGACGGCCGCCGGTATCTATATGCAGTACTGGTTACCCGACGTTCCCACCTGGGTCTGGGCCGCGGCCTTCTTTATTATCATTAACGCCGTCAATCTGGTGAACGTCCGTCTGTACGGCGAAACTGAATTCTGGTTTGCGCTCATTAAAGTACTGGCGATTATCGGCATGATCGGCTTTGGCCTGTGGCTGCTGTTCTCGGGTCACGGCGGCGAGCGGGCGACCATCGACAACCTGTGGCAGCACGGCGGTTTTCTGGCGACGGGCTGGAAGGGGCTGATTCTGTCGCTGGCGGTCATTATGTTCTCTTTTGGCGGGCTGGAGCTTATCGGGATCACTGCGGCAGAAGCCCGTGATCCGCATAAAAGCATCCCCAAAGCCGTCAATCAGGTGGTGTACCGTATTTTGCTGTTTTACATCGGTTCGCTGGTGGTTCTGCTGGCGCTCTATCCGTGGGTGGAAGTGAAATCCGACAGTAGCCCGTTTGTGATGATTTTCCACGATCTGAACAGCAACGTGGTGGCTTCAGCACTGAACTTCGTGATTCTGGTGGCATCTCTGTCTGTTTATAACAGTGGCGTTTATTCCAACAGTCGTATGCTGTTTGGTCTGTCAGTTCAGGGCAACGCCCCGAAATTTCTGACCCGCGTCAGCCGTCGTGGCGTGCCGGTGAACTCACTGCTGCTCTCGGGCGCTATCACTTCGCTGGTGGTGCTGATTAACTACCTGCTGCCGAAAGAGGCTTTTGGCCTGCTGATGGCACTGGTGGTGGCAACGCTGCTGCTGAACTGGATCATGATCTGTCTGGCGCATCTTCGTTTTCGTGCTGCGATGCGTCGCAAAGGGCGCGACACCCAGTTCAAGGCGTTGCTCTATCCGGCGGGGAACTACATCTGTATTGCCTTCCTGGCGATGATCCTCGTGCTGATGTGCACTATCGACGACATGCGTCTGTCAGCCATGCTGCTGCCGGTGTGGGTCATCTTCCTGTTTGTGGCGTTTAAGCTCTCCCGCAAAAAGTAACCCTGTTGATGCCCGGTGGCGCTTTGCTTGCCGGGCAGACAAAACTGTTACCCGCCACCACCGCTCTCCACCTTTATCGTGACCCTTCTCTCAATTCTGTTTCGATCCACAGGATCTTTATTTTGTAATCGATTACTTTTCATCTGATGGCAATTTGTAATCGATTACTTTTTAAAGGGCGAGGCTCAAAATGGTGTCAACAACGGAAAGTAGTGGAAAGGCGATAGGGCAGCACCGGCTGCTGGTACCCCGACTGTCGCTGATGATGTTCTTACAGTTTTTTATCTGGGGAAGCTGGTCGGTGACGCTTGGTCTGGTCATGACGCAGCACGACATGTCTTTACTGATTGGCGATGCGTTTTCCGCAGGGCCGATCGCCTCTATTCTTTCACCGTTTGTGCTCGGTATGCTGGTGGATCGCTTCTTTGCCTCGCAAAAGGTGATGGCGGTGATGCATCTGGCCGGGGCGGTGATTCTGTGGTTTGTGCCGGGGGCATTGATTGCCCAAAACGGTGCGCTGCTGATTGGCCTGCTGTTCGGCTATACGCTGTGCTATATGCCAACGCTGGCGCTGACCAATAACATCGCGTTTCACAGCCTGACGAATGTCGATAAAACCTTCCCGGTGGTGCGCGTGTTCGGCACGATCGGCTGGATCGTGGCGGGGATTTTTATCGGCGTCACCGGCGTTGCGTCCAGCATTACCATCTTCCAGGTGGCGGCGGTCAGTTCCGTGATACTGGCGTTGTATAGTCTGACGCTGCCGCATACGCCAGCCCCTGCGAAGGGACTGCCGGTACAGGTGCGCGATCTGTTCTGCGCCGATGCGTTTGCGCTGCTCAAAACGCGCCACTTCTTTATCTTTTCGCTTTGCGCGATGTTGATCTCGGTACCGCTCGGCACCTATTACGCTTACACCGCCTCTTATCTGGCGGATGCCGGTATTGCGGATGTTAGCACCGCCATGTCGTTCGGGCAGATGTCAGAAATCGTCTTCATGTTGGTGATCCCGCTGCTGTTCCGCCGCCTGGGCGTGAAATACATGCTGCTGATCGGCATGCTGGCGTGGTTCGTTCGCTATGCGTTTTTTGCGCTTGGCGTGAGTGAAGAGGGGCGTTTCCTGCTGTATCTCGGCATTCTGCTGCACGGTGTGTGCTATGACTTTTTCTTTGTTGTCGGCTTTATCTACACCGACCGCGTGGCGGGTGAAAAGGTAAAAGGCCAGGCGCAGAGCATGATCGTGATGTTTACCTACGGTATTGGGATGCTGCTGGGCTCGCAGATCTCCGGCGCGCTGTATAACCGGTTGGTTGCCGGACAAACCGTGCCGCAGGCATGGGTGACATTCTGGTGGATCCCGGCGGTGGCGGCCGCGGTGATTGCCCTGATTTTCCTGTTCTCGTTCAAGTATGACGATGACAAGGCGTAATTTTCTGGAGGTGGTATGAGGACGATTAAAGGGCCGGGTATTTTTCTGTCGCAGTTTATCGGGGAGCAAGCGCCGTTTAACTCGCTGGAGGGGCTGGCAGGTTGGGCGGCCGGCAAGGGCTATAAAGCGGTGCAGATCCCCTGCCATCAGCCGCAGATTTTCGATCTGGCAAAGGCGGCGCAGAGTCAGGCCTATTGCGACGACATAAGCGGTAAGCTGGCGGAGCACGGTCTGGTCATCAGCGAACTATCGACCCATCTGGAAGGGCAACTGATGGCGGTAAACCCGGTTTACAGCGACGCCTTCGACCACTTTGCGCCAGCGGCGGTGCGTGGCAACGATGTGGCACGCCGGGCGTGGGCCGCGAAGACGCTGAAACAGGCGGCGGCCGCATCGGCAAAGCTGGGGCTCCGCGCGCATGCTACGTTTTCCGGTTCGCTGGCCTGGCCGTTTTTCTACCCGTGGCCACCACACAATGAAGCGCGTTTTCAGGAAGCATTCAGCGAACTGGCAAACCGCTGGCGACCGATTCTGGATACCTTCGATGCGCACGGGGTGGACGTCTGTTTTGAGCTGCATCCTGGTGAGGATTTGCACGATGGCGTCACGTTCGAACGTTTCTTGCATCTTCTGGACAACCATCCGCGCTGCAACATTCTTTATGATCCCAGCCATATGCTGTTGCAACAGATGGATTACCTGGCCTTTATCGACATCTACCATTCGCGTATCAAAGCGTTTCACGTGAAGGATGCGGAGTTCCGGGCGAACGGGCGCAGTGGGGTATACGGCGGCTATCAGTCGTGGATCAACCGGGCAGGGCGATTTCGCTCGCTGGGGGATGGGCAGATCGACTTCAACGGTATTTTTAGCAAGCTGACGCAGTATGACTTTGACGGCTGGGCGGTGCTGGAGTGGGAGTGTTGCCTGAAAGACAGTGATACCGGGGCCAGCGAAGGCAGCGAATTTATCCGCCGCCATATCATTCCGGTCTCCGGACGGGCGTTTGATGATTTTGCCGCCGGGGGTGCCAATGATTAACGTCGGCATTATTGGCAGCGGATTTATCGGTCCAGCGCATATCGACGCGCTGCGCCGACTCGGGTTTGTGCAGGTGGTAGCGCTGTGCGACGGCAGTCTTTCCCAGGCCCAGGAAAAAGCACTGGCGCTGAACGTGCCGTATGCCTACGGCAGCGTTGAGGAACTGCTTGCGCATCCGAATCTGCAGGTGGTGCATAACTGCACGCCAAACCATCTGCATGCGCAGATCAACCGGCAGATAGTGCAGGCAGGCAAGCATGTCTTCTCTGAAAAGCCATTGTGCATGACGCCAGAAGAGGCGCGCGAACTGGTGGCGCTGGCGGAAGAGGCTGGCGTGGTACATGGCGTCAGCTTTGTCTATCGCCAGTTTGCCATGGTGCGCCAGGCGGCCAGCATGATGCACGCAGGAAGCATCGGGCGACTGTTTGCTACTCATGGCAGCTATCTGCAGGACTGGATGTTGCTGGAAACCGACTACAACTGGCGCGTGGACGCCGCACTCGGCGGGGCGTCGCGCGCGGTGGCGGACATTGGTTCCCACTGGTGTGACACGGTGCAGTTTGTTACCGGACGACGCATCACGGAGGTGATGGCCGATCTCGCGATTGTCTGGCCGACGCGCAAGGAGAACGTCGCGGGTAACCAGACCTTTGCTCACGACCCGAACGCCCGGTATGAAGATAAACCGGTGAACACGGAAGATTTCGGCTCGGTGCTGTTCCGCTTTGACGATGGCAGCAAGGGCAGTTTTCGCGTCTCACAGGTGAGCGCCGGGCGTAAAAATCGCCTGACGTTTGAAATCAACGGCAGCGAGCGGTCCGTGGCGTGGGATCAGGAGGTACCGCAGCAGTTGTGGGTGGGGCATCGCGCGCAGGCGAATCAGATCCTGACCGATGATCCTGCACTGATGAACCGTGATGTCGCCGACAGCGCCCATTTCCCCGGTGGGCATATTGAAGGCTGGCCTGATGCCTTCAAAAATATGATGGCGCAGTTCTACCGGGCCGTTCAGGCAGGCGAAATGGCGAAAACGCCGCAGTTTGCCACCTTCCACGACGGTGCGGATGTGATGTATATCATTGATGCGATAGTGAAAAGCCATCAGCAGCAGCGCTGGGTGCGCATTGAGCGATGACGCGTTGCCCGGTTCGCCGGGCAACAAATTTATGATAGCCTGCATAAAACGCTAACCGCAGGATGTGTCGTCGTTATGTCTATTCAGAAAATCGCTCAGTTGGCCGGGGTTTCGGTGGCGACGGTGTCGCGTGTGTTGAACAACAGCGACAGTGTGAAAGCGAAAAACCGTGAGCGGGTTTTGCAGGCAATCAAGGAGAGTAACTACCAGCCCAATCTGCTGGCACGTCAACTTCGCACCGCGCGTAGCCATATGATTCTGGTGATGGTGTCCAACATCGCCAACCCGTTCTGCGCGGAGGTGGTCAAGGGCATTGAAGCGGAGGCCGAGAAAAACGGCTACCGTATCCTGTTGTGCAATTCAGGTTCTGATATCGATCGTTCCCGCTCAGGGTTAAGCCTGCTATCGGGTAAAATCGTCGACGGTATTATCACCATGGACGCCTTCTCCCGGCTGCCGGAACTTGCCGAGTTAATCGGTAACGCTGCCTGGGTTCAGTGTGCGGAGTATGCCGATGCAGGGAGCGTTTCCTGTGTCGGGATCAACGATGTGGACGCGTCGCAGTATGTGGTGAGTCAGCTCGCCGACAGCGGGCGTACGCGGATTGCCTTGATTAATCACGACTTAAGCTACAAATATGCCCGTCTGCGCGAGCGCGGTTATAAGAGCGTGATTCATCTGCGCGAGCTGGATTATCAGGCGGTGGAATATGCCAGCGACCTCAGCTCAGCGGCCGGAATGGCGGCGATGCAAAAGCTGCTGAAGGAGAACCCGCCGGATGCGGTGTTTGCCGTTTCCGATACGCTGGCGGCAGGGGCGTTGCGCGCTATTGAGCAGGCGGGACTCCGCGTACCGCAGGATATTGCCGTGGTTGGGTTTGACGGCACTGAACTGTCTGAGATGGTGTCGCTTACCACTATTGAACAGCCGTCGCGGGAGATTGGCCGCAAAGCGGTCACCTTACTGCTCAACAAAATTGATAATCCGGATGCCCCAACGGAAAGGGTCATGATGGACTGGCGCTTTATTTCGCGCGCCAGTACCTGATCTATTGGGTGAAGGCTCCCGCCAGCGAGCGAATGTCATTGCCGGTGGGCGACTGGTGAATACGTAAGCCGAACTCTTCCACCACCGCAAAAATATGGTCGAAAATATCGGCTTGAATACTTTCATATTCCAGCCAGACGACGGTATTGGTAAAGGCGTAAATTTCGATGGGCAGACCGTGATCGTCCGGTGCCAGTTGACGCACCATTAAGGTCATATCTTGACGAATGCGCGGATGGTTGCGCAGATATTCGTTCAGGTAGGCGCGGAAAGTCCCGATATTGGTCATCCGGCGATGGTTTAATACCGATTCTGGCGCATCCAGTTGTTGATTCCATTCGTCGATTTCCTGATGGCGCGTATCCAGATAAGGCTTCAGCAGGCGCGCTTTATACAGTCGCTGCTTTTCATCATCATCCAGAAAATGAATGCTGGTGGCGTCAATACTGATGCTACGTTTAATACGCCGACCGCCGGAGGCCGACATGCCGCTCCAGTTTTTAAAGGAATCAGAAACCAGTGACCAGGTGGGAATGGTGGTGATGGTATTGTCCCAGTTGCGGACTTTCACCGTTGTCAGACCAATATCAATCACCGCGCCGTCAGCGCCGTATTTCGGCATCTCCAGCCAGTCACCCAGTTTCAGCATGTCGTTAGCGGAAAGCTGAATACCGGCAACCAGCCCAAGAATCGGGTCTTTAAATACTAACATCAGCACGGCCGCCATCGCGCCCAGACCGCTAATCAGAATCGCCGGGGACTGACCCATTAACAGCGAGATCACCAGAATGCCAACGATAATCGCGCTAATCAGTTTAATACCCTGAAATATGCCTTTGAGCGGAAGCTGAGAGGCTGCTGGGAATTTTTGCGCCAGATTTAAGATGACATCCAGTAATGAAAACAGCGACAGCAGGGCATACATCATGATCCACAATTGCGCGCAGGTGGTCAGAATTTCTGCCGCTTCACTGCCTTTTTGCAACCATAGCGCCGCCTGAATATTGACGATAATCCCCTGCAGGGTAAACGCCAGACGATGGAATAACTTGTTCTGGGTAATTATTTGTAGCCACAGACGGGAACTGGCGATGGCACGTTTTTCGAATGTGCGCAGTACCACCCAGTGCAAAATAATATGCACAATGACGGCGGTGAGAAAAATAATACCGAAAATCACCACCAGCGAGGTGGTGTGATTCATTTCAATACCCGCTAAATCTTCAACCTGGGTAATTAATTCCTGCATAATTTCTCCTTTATAAAACAGCGGTCAATGATGACCGCTGAGGGGAAATTATGCAAATGCAGGGCGCTGGGTGAATTACACCTCTGTCAGCGTGGTTTCCAGCGGCAGGCGAGATTTTGGCAGCGAGGCGTTGAAATCTTCGACGCTGTGATGACCCACAGGAACCACGACCACACTGGTGAAGCCTTTTTCTTTCAGGCCAAATTCCGCATCGAGTATGGCGGCGTCGAACCCTTCGATCGGTACCGCGTCCAGACCCAGTGCGCCAACACCTAACAGGAAGTTACCGACGTTCAGATAAACCTGTTTTGCCATCCAGTGCGCATCATCTTTCAGGTCTTTACGGTGCATGTCGGCAAAGAATGTCCGACCTTTGTGGTTGGCGGCTTTCGCTTCGGCAGAGGCAAAACGACCATCGGCCTCTTCCTGATCGACTACACGCTCCAGCCACGCATCGTCCATCGCCGTTTTAGCGCAGAACACCACAACGTGCGAGGCATCGAGCATTTTACGCTCGTTGAAGACATAGCTACCGGTGGCAGATTTTGCCACGCGCGCTTTGCCTTCCTCGGTGCTGGCAACGATAAAGTGCCACGGCTGAGAGTTAGTGCTGGACGGACTGAACTGCAGCAGCGTTTTGATTTTTTCTGCTTCTTCAGCGGTCAGTTTTTTACTAGGGTCGAATGCCTTGGTGGAGTGACGCTTTAAGGCCACTGAAACGATATCCATAACTACTCCCGGTTGGTTTTAATACCCGCAGGTTACAAGGTTCTCTGGAAGATGATAAGAGAGAAAATGCGAAAACAGTTATCGGCTTTCGCGACCAATCAGGCAGGGCGGATCCGTTTTTGGTCGCGTTTGGCCAGGCCATCGACCACTAAATTCCACGAATCATTAACCAGTTCGTCCAGTAATGACTCACTGATATCATCGCCGGGGGCGACGGAAATCCAGTGCTTTTTGTTCATATGGTAACCGGGGGTAATGCTGGGGTAAATTTGCTGATTTAGCAGCGATTTCTCCGGATCGGCTTTCAGATTAATCACCGCGCGGCGGTTAAATTCGGTAACGATCATAAAGATCTTGCCGCCGACTTTAAACACGTCGTACTCCGGACCGAACGGCCAGCAGTGTTCGGTAAACGGAAACGCCAGCGCCAGACGGCGCGCGCATTCGTACAGCGTTTTTTCATCCATTATGCTTCCTCACGGGTGAGGGCGCGCCACATCGCTTCAAAGCCCAGGGAGATAAATTCGCTGGCGCGAGCCGGTTCGCGAGCGGCAAATTCCATTGTCGTTTCTGCCAGCGTTAAAAATAGCGCATCGCCGAAGGCGCGATAATCATCGGACATAAAGACCGGCAGCACCGAACGGTGGCAGAGATCGCGTAGCTCAGGAAACAGATCGTCGGCTTTCTGTTCCGTCTCTTTGGTGATTTTTTCGCTGACCGCTAACTGGCGAATGGCGCGATGCCCCAGCGTATGGTTGAGACCCCAACTGATATAGTTGCTCCAGATGTAAAAGGTCAGCACTTTGGTATCCGTCAGTGAACGATCGAGGTTCTCGATCAGCGACTGGCAAAGACCTTGTTTAAGATGAAGATAAAGTTCGTTGATTAACTCGTCTTTTGTCGCGAAATAGCGAAACAACGTTCCTTCTGCCACGCCTGCGTTGCGGGCTATCACAGCGGTCGATGCCGCGATCCCGGATTGCGCAATGGCCGTGGTTGCAGCCTCCAGTAATGCCTGTTTTTTGTCTTCACTCTTCGGACGAGCCACTACACTTTACCCTTAAGATTGTTTAAAAAGATGATTGAAACACGGCCTTTGCAGCGCCGCAACGGTGAATGTCAAAGATTGAAAATCATCTTGACGCGAAACTTCCGATTTCTATAATGAGTGCTTACTCACTCATAATCAAGAGTCAGCCGCGCAAACCATCGGACAGGGGCGCGTTTTACAGGTCAGGATATGAAGCCTCTCTCCGTGTGTGTGGTCGTTATTATGCTCATTGCCAGTGCAGCAACGTTACCGTTTGTCCTTAATGCGGGCTTCGGCCAGGCGCCACAGGGCGCTCAGCTTAGTCAGGTAGAGCAATCTGCGAACTACCGTGATGGGCAATTTCATAATCAGGTGCCAACGCCGGGCTATACCGGAAACAAAAGTATGCTCGCAGCATGGTGGGAGTTTCTGGTCGCGAAGCGTGAAAATGCGCGGCCAGCCCGGCCATTACCCCTGGTTGCCACCGATCTCGCCAGCCTGCCGGTTGAGCAGAATACCCTGATCTGGATGGGGCACTCCTCGTGGTATCTGCAACTGGGCGGCAAACGTATTCTGATTGACCCGGTTTTCAGCAGCTATGCCGCACCGTTTTCGTTTCTCAACAAAGCGTTCGCCGGGGAGTATCCGTGGACGGCGCAGGCGATGCCGGAGATCGACCTGCTGATCATTTCTCACGATCACTATGACCATCTGGATTACGCCACCATCACCGCGTTAATGCCGAAGGTGAAGCGCGTGCTCACGCCACTGGGCGTTGGCTCGCATCTGCGTTACTGGGGAATGAATGGCGACATTATTGAAGAACGTGACTGGAATCAGTCTGTCAGGGTCGACGATTCACTGATGATTCACGTGCTGCCCGCGCGGCATTTCTCCGGGCGCGGTATCAAGCGCAATCAGACGCTGTGGGCCAGTTTTCTGTTCGAAACACCGGAACAGAAAATTTATTACAGCGGCGACTCGGGCTATGGGCCGCATTTCAGGGCAATTGGCGAACAGTTTGGCGGCATCGATCTCGCCATCATGGAGAACGGCCAATACGATCAGGACTGGAAGTACA
This sequence comes from Citrobacter telavivensis, assembly GCA_009363175.1. NCBI lineage: Bacteria > Pseudomonadati > Pseudomonadota > Gammaproteobacteria > Enterobacterales > Enterobacteriaceae > Citrobacter > Citrobacter telavivensis. Next base: position 4,308,987 of record CP045205.1, on the reverse strand, counting down.
TTCACATGATGCCGGAAGAGACCGCGCAGGCCGCTCTGGATTTGCGGGCAAAAGCGATTTTACCCGGTCATGCCGGACGCTTTGTGCTGGCAAAGCATAGCTGGGATGACCCCTACAAACGTCTGGCACTGGCCAGTCGAAATAAAGCGTACCGTCTGCTTACCCCGATGCAGGGTGAACCGGTGAAGCTGGACGATTCAGCGCAACGGTTCACAACATGGTGGGAAAAGGCAACACATTTGCAGGAGAGGAGTTCCGAATGACCATTTCTGCTCAGGTTATCGACAGCATTGTCGAGTGGATTGATGATAATTTGAATCAGCCGCTGCGTATTGACGAGATCGCACGGCATGCGGGCTACTCCAAGTGGCACTTGCAGCGTCTGTTTTTGCAGTACAAAGGGGAGAGCCTGGGGCGCTACATTCGCGAGCGTAAACTGCTGCTGGCGGCGCGGGATCTGCGCGAATCCGACGCAAAAGTGTATGACATTTGTCTGCGCTACGGGTTTGACTCCCAGCAGACCTTTACCCGTATTTTACCCGCACGTTTAACCAGCCGCCGGGTGCCTACCGCAAAAAAAACCACAGTCGGGCGCACTGATCCTTTCCTGGTAGCGAGAGCTATCAGGAAAGGTTTCCCCTGCCTTAGCGTCTCTGCACTTGCCTAAATATTATTGCAAATAATTCCCATTTACATTAGCGTGGCTAACAAATTTCATAAGGAATGGTTGGCCAATGAAGATGGCATGGAGTGGTTTGCTTCTTGGGCTGGGGACGGTGTCGGCTCAGGCAATGCCGTGTTCGACACCCTCGGTGCAGGGGGAGCAGCAAGGGAAGTTTGATGCCAGTGGGGAAATCTGTTTTGTTCTCCCCGCCCTGAATGAAAACTATGTCTCCGCAACGCTTTCCGGCATTACCGATGCCCGGTTGCTCGATGGTCAAAATCGACGCATTCGTACCCTGCTGGAAGGTGGTCCTGCCGATGGTGAGCATCAACTGCTGTTTTCACTGCCTCAACAACAGGTTACCTCGCTGGTGCTGCACGGCAACGAAGGGATGCGCTGGCGTTTCTCCTGGCAGATGAAAGAGACGCCGCCATTACCGCGTACTCAGCGTGTGGCCCCGGTCAGTCCCGTTTTGCAGCAACTGGAAAAAGCCCTTGAGGCGGGAGCAGGCACCACGGAATTCTGGCAGGACCGTCAGCGTTACGGTACACCGCTGGTGGAACCCTTTGATGCCGATCATAAGCGCGTGACCTTTCTCTGGCGTGGCGCAAAACAGAACGTTTTTCTTTTTGGCTCACCGGCGGGCGATCACGAGCCGCTGTTCCGCTTAGGCCATTCCGACGTCTGGTTCCGTAGCTATGTTGTCCCGGCGGATACGGTTATGCAGTATAAGCTGGCGCCGGATGTTCCGCGGGTCAGCGGCTCGCCACGCGATCAGCGCTCAGACCGATCCGTTCAATCCGCTGACGATCGGTGCGAAGTCTGCCGATCGCTGGAATCAGTCGTCTTTGCTCGATCTCAGTCCATCCCGTTTTTGTTCCGCGCAGGCCATCTCGCAGCCGTTGCGTCACGGCGCGTTGACGCGAAAAATGCTCACCAGCGCGCGGTTGGGCAATACGCGTGAAGTGGCCGTTTATCGCCCTCGCACCGCGCAACCCGCGCGCTGGACGCTGATCCTGTTTGACGGCAAGACCTATCTGGATGAATACCATGTCGACCGGGTTATCGACGGACTGATTGCCCGCCATCAACTCCCGCCCATCAACGTAGTGTTTGTGGATTCTCTCGATCACTCACGGCGCGGTAAAGAGCTGCCGCCAAACCCGACGTTTGCCGATTTTATGGCTTACGAACTGGTGCCCTGGCTACGCCAGCAGGGTATTGCTCTCCCGCGACAAAAAACGGTGCTGGCGGGTTCCAGCTATGGCGGATTAGCGTCGTCATGGGTGGCGCTGCGCCATCCGCGCTTGTTTGGCAACGTGCTGAGCCTTCCTACTGGTGGGCACCCAAAGGAGAGGAGGCCAGTTGGCTGACGCAGCAGTATCAGGCGTCGCCGCGTTATCCGGTGAAATTCTGGTTGCAGGCCGGACGCTTTGAAACGCAGGGGCCAAACGGCGGGATTTATCGCAATACGCTGGCGTTTGAAAAGGTGCTCCGGGAGAAAGGCTACACGGTCAGCTTTCACCCGTGGTCAAGCGGTCACGACTATGCCGCGTGGTGTGAAGCGCTGGTCTATGGAATGCGGGATTTCACCGGCTTAGCGAGCCAGCGAAAACCATCGACGCCAGACGTAGCGAAGCACGAAATATTCAACAGCGCCAAGCGCTAAGAACCACAGACAAAACAGCAGCGTATAGAGCTGGTTGAGGTCCATCAGATGAAAGGTCGCAACCAGCTTTTGCGCCAGTACCCGTCCCAGCGACGGCGCCGGAAGCAGCAGGCAGGAGAGAAAAGCCAGCAGCAGAATACCGGCGGCGGTCATCAGGGATTCAAGCGGGTGTTTCATGGCATTGTTAAACTTGAGTTAAAAAAGCCATTGTCCGGGATCTTCCCGGCTAACGCAAACCCGCTCCGCTTACCCTGCCCAGATCTCACAATGTTTTTTCACCAGTCCGATGAGCGAACCGCCCCCGGTGACAAACTCACGCATTGTCTGCGCTTCATTGAGGTCGTTTTTCACCTGGCGGGTTAACGCCTCGATGGCGCTGGTCGCGCCCACTTTATCTGCCGATGGCGCCACGTTTTCCAGCAGGCGCAGGGTGTCCTCTGACAACGGATGGCGATCGCCGGTATGCACATCGGTCAGAATGCCTTCCAGCCCATAGCGGCAGGCCTGAAAGCGGTTGAATTTATACAGCAGGTAATCTCGTTCCTGATGCTTAAACGGACGCTCGGTTAGCAGCCAGTGGGCGGTAGCCTGGATTAATCCGGCGATATTTACCGCATGTGACAGGGTCAGCGGCGTATCCATCACCCGCACTTCGACGGTACCAAAATGCGGGCTGGGGCGAATATCCCAGTGCAAATCCTTAATGCTGTCGATCATGTTCGTATAGCTGAGTCGCCGGAATAAACCCTCAAATTCCTGCCAGTTGCTGACCCACGGCATCGGTCCATTATCGGGAAAGCCGGAGAAGATATTCAGGCGCGACGAGGCAAAGCGGGTGTCAGATCCCTGCATATAGGGTGACGCCGCCGAGAGCGCAATGAAGTGTGGGACAAAGCGTGACAGCCCGTGCAGCAGATAAATGGCGTCATCTCCGCTGGGACAGCCGACGTGGACGTGCTGTCCAAACACGGTGGCCTGTTGGATGAGATAGCCAAAGCGTTCGAGCGTGCGCTGATAGCGCTCGTTGTCGCATACCTGCTGGCGCTGCCATTTCTGAAACGGATGTGTGCCGCCGCCGCAAATTTCAAGGTGATGCTCAGCCGCCGCCTGCAGGATCACCTGCTGCATGGCGGAAAACTGCGTGGCGGCCTGATCGATGCTGTGGCAGACGTCGGTGGCCATCTCCAGCATGCTTTCAGTGATATCGTGCTTCACCTCTCCGGCGCTCACCCGGTCTTTCACCGCGGCAATCAGCGTCGAAGAGTCCTGACTCAGGTCATAACCTGGTGGATTCACCACTTGCATTTCCAGTTCAATTCCGAGGGTATACGGTTCCGAGACGTGAAAATCGGGTAGTGGCATGGCGTTCGTTTCCCAGGTGATTTGCTTTCAGTATAGAAGCGATGGGGAGATCCGCAGCGGTAGAAGAAATCTGAAAGTGGCGCTTTGAAGACGAATCGGGAACTGCTATAACCAGATTTTATCGTTGCGTAAGGAGTGAGCTGTGCCGGAAATGAATCAGTATGGTCAGACGGTTGGCGACGCGCTGCCGGACTGGCATGGCGCGTCGGTTCTGGAACGAACCGTGCTGGAAGGCCGCTGGTGTCGTCTTGAGCCGCTTGACCCGGAACGTCATGCTGGCGATCTGTTCGACGCCTATGCGCAGGCCGACGACGAGCGGGACTGGACGTGGCTGGCGAGCAGTCGGCCCGACAGCGTTGCGGCGACGTTCCACTGGCTTTGCGGGAAAGCGAACGATGACGCGCTGGTGCCTTTCACTGTCGTGGATACCCGCGCTGAACGTGCGGTGGGGCTGGTCTGCTTTATGGCGATCGAACGGGAGCACGGCAGCGTTGAAATCGGCCATGTCACCTGGTCGCCGCGGATGAAAAACAGTGTACTGGGTACGGAAGCCGTCTGGCTCTTGTTGCGGTATGCGTTTGCGCTGGGGTATCGCCGCGTGGAGTGGAAATGTGACTCTCTGAACCTGGCGTCGCGTCGGGCGGCAGAGCGGTTAGGGTTTGTATTCGAAGGCCGCTTTCGCCAGAAAATTGTGCGCAAAGGCCGCAATCGGGACAGCGACTGGTTGTCGATGATTGATGGTGAGTGGCCTGTGTGTGACCGCGCATTGCAGCGCTGGTTAGCGCCGGAGAATTTTGACGAACACGGTCAACAACGGCAGACCCTGGCGCAGTGTCGGTAGCGATAAGCGAAACTCCGCTCTGCCATCAGAGCGGAAATCACGATTAGCGCAGTGCCGGTTTGCGTACCGGCGCATCGCCCGCCACGTAATAGCGCGCGGTGCTTTTTGCCAGCGGTGCGCGACCGCGAATGGCATCGGCGATTTTCTCGCCAATCATGATGGTCGTGGCATTCAAATTGCCGGTGATAATTTGCGGCATGATCGACGCATCCACCACGCGCAGATTTTCCACGCCGTGCACGATGCCTTCGCCATCGACCACGGCCATCTCATCAACGCCCATTTTACAGGTGCCACAGGGGTGAAACGCGGTTTCCGCGTGGTTACGCACAAACGCATCCAACTGTTCGTCGCTCTGACAGTCAATGCCTGGGCTTATCTCCCGCCCACGGAATTTATCCAGCGCCGGCTGGTTGATGATTTCACGGGTAAGGCGAATCGCATCGCGGAATTCCTGCCAGTCCTGCTCCGTTGACATGTAGTTAAACAGAATCGCCGGATGCTCGCGCGGATCGCGCGATTTTATCTGCACATGACCGCGACTCGGCGAGCGCATCGAGCCGACGTGACACTGAAAACCGTGCTCTTTCACCGCGTTCGAACCGTTATAGTTAATGGCTACCGGCAGGCAATGGTACTGAATATTCGGCCAGCTAAATTCTTTACGGCTGCGAATAAATCCGCCCGCTTCAAAATGGTTACTGGCCCCAACGCCAGTCCCGCCAAACAGCCATTCGGCACCGATCTTTGGCTGGTTCCACCACTGCAGGGCAGGGTAGAGAGAGACCGGCTCTTTACACGCATACTGGAGGTACATCTCCAGGTGATCCTGTAGATTTTCACCGACGCCAGGCAAATGGTGAACCAGCGGAATCGCATGCGCTTTTAACAGCGCGGCATCACCCACGCCGGAGCGTTGCAGGATCTGCGGCGAGGCAATCGCGCCCGCGCACAGCAGCACTTCTTTTCGGGCCGTCGCGCTGACGGGGATGGTGCTGTCGCCTTCGAGCCACTCCACGCCGACCGCTTTTTTACCGTCAAAAATGATGTGGTCGGTCAGGGCATGAGTCACGATAGTGAGGTTCGGGCGCTTTTTCGCCTGATCCAGATAACCCCGGGCGGTGCTGGCGCGACGCCCCTGTGGTGTCACGGTGCGGTCCATCGGGCCAAAGCCTTCCTGCTGATAGCCGTTCAGGTCATCGGTTCGCGGGTAACCCGCCTGGACACCCGCCTCGATCATCGCTGCAAACAGCGGGTTTACCCCCGGTTTTGACGTGGTCACGCTGACCGGGCCATCGCCGCCGTGATAGTCATTGGCACCCACATCGCGGGTTTCCGCTTTGCGGTAATAGGGCAGGCAGTTGAGATAGCTCCAGTGCTCAAGTCCGGGTTCTTCCGCCCAGCGATCGAGATCCAGGGCGTTGCCACGGATGTAGCACATGCCGTTAATCAGCGAGGAACCGCCCAGCCCTTTGCCACGTCCGCACTCCATACGGCGGTAGTTCATGTGCGGTTCAGGTTCGGTCTCATACGCCCAGTTATAGCGCCTTCCCTGCAACGGGAAGGCCAGCGCTGCCGGCATCTGGGTGCGGAAATCTGCACGGTAATCCGGACCGCCTGCTTCCAAAAGCAGAACGGTGGTATTGCTGTCTTCTGTCAGTCGTGTTGCCAGTACATTGCCAGCGGAGCCGGCACCAATAATGATGTAGTCAAAATGCAATGAAACCTCCTGCTTAAAATACAGACTGGAAGGGCGCCATCTCGAGCTGGATGGATTTCACCTGGGTGTAGCTTTGCAGCGTCATTACGCCATTTTCACGCCCGATGCCGGAATGCTTGTAGCCGCCAACCGGCATTTCTGCGGGGGATTCGCCCCAGGTGTTGATCCAGCAGATCCCGGCTTCAAGCTGGTGAATGACGCGATGTGCGCGGTTGAGATCCTGGGTGACGACGCCCGCCGCCAGACCGTAATCGGTGTTGTTGGCGCGGCGAATGACCTCGTCTTCGCTCTCGTAAGTCAGGATCGCCATTACCGGGCCGAAAATTTCTTCGCGTACGATGGTCATCTCATCGTGGCAGTCGGTGAACACCGTAGGAGCAACCCAGGCGCCGTGGTCGAACGCGCTGCCCTTCAGCACATCGCCACCGCAAAGCAGCGTTGCGCCTTCGTTTTTACCGCTTTCGATATAGCGCAGGACATTTTCGCGATGCGGGAAGCTGACCAGCGGGCCAAAATTGGTGGCGGGATCGAATAAATCGCCTGCGCGGATCCGCGCCACGCGAGACAGAATGGTTTGCTCGAACGCGCTTTTCATCCGCGCCGGAATAAACACGCGAGTTCCGTTGGTACAGACCTGGCCCGTGCTGTAGAAATTCGCCATCATCGCAATATCGGCGGCGAGATTAACGTTGGCATCCTCGAAAACGATCAGCGGCGATTTACCGCCCAGTTCCATCGTCACCGCTTTCAGCGAGGAGGCGGCAGAGTTCGCCATCACTTTTTTACCGCTGGCGACGCCGCCGGTGAAGGAGACTTTGGCAATGCCCGGATGCTCGGTCAGATAGTGGCCCGTTTCCGCCCCTTCACCCGGCAGGACATTAAAGACGCCGTCCGGTAAACCGGCTTCGCTGTAGATCTCCGCCAGCTTCAGGGCGGTTAGCGGAGTGACTTCGCTGGGTTTGAAGATCATCGCATTGCCCGCCGCCAGCGCCGGCGCGGATTTCCACAGCGCGATTTGAATCGGGTAGTTCCATGCGCCAATCCCGGCGACGACGCCCAACGGCTCACGTCGGGTGTAAACGAAGGCGGTCTCGCGCAGGGGGATTTGGCTTCCTTCCAGCGCGGGGATCAGCCCGGCGTAGTATTCCAGTACATCTGCGCCGGTCACGATATCGACGCTGGCGGTTTCGCTGAACGGTTTGCCGGTATCCAGCGTTTCCAGCTTCGCCAGTTCGTCATTGCGCTCGCGCAGTATCTCCACCGCCCGACGCAGAATGCGCGAGCGTTCCATGGCGGTCATCGCCGCCCAGATTTTTTGTCCGCGCTGCGCGCTTTTCACCGCGCGGTCGACATCCTCACGGCCTGCGGCCTGTACGGTGGCAAGGACCTCACCACTGGCAGGGTTGATCGTCTCGAAAGTCCGACCGCTGGTGGCGGCCGTATAACCACCATCAATATAAAGCTGTTGTTCTGCCATTCGGGACATGCATTCTCCTCACTGAGTCAGTGGCTTTTTTGTAAGTGCTGACTGATGAAATGGGTGGTCAGCGCCTGGGCGAGACTGAGGTTAAACGGCTTACCGCTTAATGCCGCACGGAGCCACAGCCCGTCTATCAGCGCCGCTAATCCGTAACCCGCCTGTTGCGCCTGTTCACGCGGCAGCTCGCGCTTAAATTCGGCAACAATGTTCGACAGCAGGCGTTTGCTGGCGACCTGTTGCAGTCGGTACAGCATCGGTTGGTGCATGCTGCTGGCCCAGAACGCCAGCCAGGCTTTCATTGCGGCATGACTTATCTGGGTCTCGTCAAAGTTTCCCGCCACGATGGCGCGCAATCGTAGTTCCGCGCGCGCCCCCGGTAGCGCATGGAGTCGATGCAAAACGGCGTGACGCAGCTGGCTGGTGATGTCGCGCATCGTCGCCTCCAGCAATCCATTCTTATCCTTAAAGTAATGGCTAATGATCCCGGTTGAGACCCCGGCGCGACGGGCGATTTGCGCAATCGTCGCATCGTGCATCCCGACTTCATTTATCGCTTCCAGCGTGGCGTCAATCAGCTGCCGCTGCCGTATCGGCTGCATCCCCAGTTTGGGCATTTTGGGACTCCATTCATCAGTTTTGTTTAACCATTAAAGCGGTTTTTGATTGGACGTTCAATATAAAATGTGTCTTAATTGTTGCGAATTTGATTTTTAATAGTTACAAAAAATGTGAGGATACTGGATGTCAGACCTTCCACAGTGCAGAGAAAAGGACAAAATCAATCCGGTGGTTTTCTACACGTCCGCCGGGCTGATTTTGTTGTTTTCCCTGACCACCATCTTTTTTAGCGATTTCTCCGCCGTCTGGATTGGCCGGACGTTGAACTGGGTTTCAAAAACCTTCGGCTGGTACTATTTGCTGGCGGCCACGTTGTACATCGTCTTTGTTGTTTTCATCGCCTGCTCGCGCTTTGGCTCGGTCAAACTCGGGCCGGAGCAGTCGAAACCGGAATTCAGCCTGCTCAGTTGGGCCGCCATGCTGTTCGCCGCCGGGATTGGTATCGACCTGATGTTCTTTTCCGTGGCGGAGCCGGTAACACAATATATGCAGCCGCCGGAAGGCGCGGGGCAGACGATTGAAGCGGCGCGTCAGTCGATGGTCTGGACGTTATTCCACTACGGCCTGACCGGCTGGTCGATGTATGCCCTGATGGGCATGGCGCTGGGATACTTCAGCTATCGCTATAACCTGCCGTTGACTATCCGTTCCGCGCTCTATCCCATCTTTGGTAAACGCATTAACGGGCCGATCGGGCATAGCGTTGATATCGCCGCCGTCATTGGCACCATTTTTGGTATCGCCACGACGCTGGGAATTGGTGTGGTTCAGCTCAACTATGGCCTGAGCGTGTTGTTTGATATTCCGGATTCGATGGCGGCGAAAGCGGCGTTGATTGTGCTGTCGGTGGTGATTGCCACGATTTCGGTCACTTCCGGGGTGGATAAGGGCATCCGCGTGCTTTCAGAGCTTAACGTTCTGCTGGCGCTGGGGCTGATCCTTTTCGTCCTGTTTATGGGCGATACCTCATTCCTGCTCAATGCCCTGGTGCTGAACGTGGGCGACTATGTGAATCGCTTTATGGGCATGACGCTCAACAGCTTTGCCTTCGATCGCCCGGTTGAGTGGATGAATAACTGGACGCTGTTTTTCTGGGCGTGGTGGGTGGCCTGGTCGCCGTTTGTCGGCCTGTTTCTTGCGCGAATCTCGCGTGGGCGTACCATCCGTCAGTTTGTCTTCGGAACGCTGATTATTCCGTTCACCTTTACCCTGCTGTGGCTATCGGTGTTCGGCAACAGCGCGTTGTATGAAATCATTCACGGCGATGCGGGCTTTGCCCAGGAGGCGATGGCGCATCCGGAACGCGGATTCTACAGCCTGCTGGCGCAGTATCCGGCGTTTACCTTCAGCGCGTCGGTGGCCACCATCACGGGCCTGCTGTTTTATGTCACGTCAGCGGATTCCGGCGCGCTGGTGCTGGGGAATTTCACCTCGAAACTGAAGGATATCAACAGTGATGCCCCGTCATGGCTGCGCGTCTTCTGGTCGGTGGCGATCGGTTTGCTGACGCTGGGAATGTTGATGACGAACGGGATTTCAGCCTTGCAGAACACGACGGTGATCATGGGACTGCCGTTCAGCTTTGTCATTTTCTTTATTATGGCGGGATTGTATAAGTCGCTGAAGGTGGAAGATTATCGCCGTGAGAGCGCTAACCGGAATACTGCGCCGCGACCCATGGGCGTGCAGGATCGGTTGAGCTGGAAAAAACGCCTGTCGCGGCTGATGAACTATCCCGGTACGCGCTATACCCGCGAAATGATGGAGAACGTGTGCTTCCCGGCGATGGAAGAGGTGGCGCAGGAGTTAACACTGCGTGGCGCGCATGTCGAACTGAAAAGTCTGCCGCCTGTGGAAGGCGAAAGTCTGGGACACCTCGATTTGCGGGTGCACATGGGCGATGAACGTAACTTTATCTACCAAATCTGGCCGCAGAAATATGCGATACCGGGCTTTACCTATCGCGCGCGCAGCGGGAAATCGACCTATTACCGTCTGGAGACGTTCCTGCTGGAAGGCAGTCAGGGTAATGACCTGATGGACTACAGCAAAGAGCAGGTGATTACCGATATTCTCGACCAGTATGAACGCCATCTGAACTTCATCCATCTGGATCGCGAAGCGCCGGGAAATGGCGTGCTGTTCCCGGGTATGTAGGACTGTCTAAATGTTTTCCGAAAATGAAGTTTAGCTGTGTAAATATACAGTGTCGGGATAGAAGAAGAGTACGATAACGGCGGGTGCCTGATGCTTTCCAGCTTCAGGCCGTTGCTGAGGTCTGGAAAGAAGAAAGCCCCAAGGAGATAGTGCTATCAACCTTGAGGCTACCAATCCAAACCTGAACAATTCGGATGGTAGTCTCTTCTTCGCATGGAGGCAATACATGCTGACGAAATATGCCTTAATGGCAGTCATCGCACTCTGCATTACAGTGCTGGGATTCACACTCCTCGTGCGGGATTCACTCTGTGAGTTCAGCGTCAGGGAGCGTGGTATTGAGTTTAAGGCCGTTCTCGCTTACGAATCGAAGAAGTAGCCGTTATGCGGGGAGCTATCCCCGCATATCCGCTTGTCAGGTCTGGATGAGACGGCACCCGCTTTATCACATCGCCCGCAGTCAGTTACGGCTGCGGGCGAATTTCTGTTTACCAGCAGATAAATCCGCCATCAACGACGAGATCGACGCCGGTACAAAATGAGGCCGCATCACTGGCGAGGAACAGCGCCGGACCGGCCATCTCTTCAACTTTTGCCATTCGCTGGATTGGCGTCTGGCTCTCAAATTCACGCGTCTGATGAACCATTTCAGGGCGGGTGTTCATCGGCGTGGCGGTGTATCCTGGGCTGATTGAGTTCACGCGAATGCCTTTCTCAATCCATTCCATCGCCAGACTCTTCGAGAGATGAATAACCCCCGCTTTCGAGCTGTTGTAATGCGCTTGTTCAAGACCACGGTTAACGATGATTCCGGACATCGAGGCGATGTTGATGATTGAGCCGCCGCCAGATTCCAGCATCAGTTCTGCTTCGGCCTTACAGGAGTTCCATACGCCCGTGAGGTTGATGTCGATAACGCGCTGCCACTGTTCGCTTTCCATTTCCAGCGCCGGATTGGCGTTGGCTATACCGGCGGCATTCACCGCGATATCCAGACGACCAAACCGTTCTTTGGTCAGGGCGACGGCGGCGCGAAGGTCGCTAAGCTGGCGAACATCTCCCGTATAGAGCGCCGCCTGGCCGCCAATCGCGTCGATATGATTAGCCGTCTCTTTCAGTCCGCCGTCTTCGCGCAGATCAAAACAGACGACCCGCGCGCCCGCGCTGGCCAGCGCCCAGGCAATGGTCTGACCGATGCCGCTCCCTGCGCCAGTGACGAAAGCAACGCGTCCTTGCAGGTTAAACAGTTGTTGAGCAAAATCTTTTGCGATCATAGTGATAACTCTCTTCACAAATACCCCGTCGGGTATTACGACATAATCAGGCCACCATCAATGTTGATGGTTTGTCCGGTAAGATAGCGTGCATCGTCAGAAGCGAGGAAGGCGACCAGCCCGGCGACATCTTCTGGTTTACCCGCGCGTTTCATGGGGATGCCTTTAACCCATTCCGCCATCAGTTCACCTTTGTCATAGCGTTTTTCATCGGTGCTGAGGATCTGCCCCCATACGCGGTCGTTGTAATCCCACATTTCGCTTTCGATGATCCCCGGACAGAAGGCGTTGACGGTAATGTTCCACGGTGCCAGTTCATGCGCCAGGCTTTGCGTGATGCCAATCACGCCCATTTTGCTTGCGGCGTAGTGCGGGGTATAGATAAAGCCCTGACGTCCCTGGCCGGAAGAGGTATTAATCAGGCAGCCGTGATTCTGTTTAACCATATATTTCGCCGCTTCCCGACAACAGAGCCATACGCCTGTGGTATTGACGGCGAGGGTTTTCTCAAAATCCGCTTTCGGCATTCGGTCAAAGTAATCGATGGTGATCACGCCCGCGTTCTGGATGGAGACATCAATCGAGCCAAAGCGCGCAGCCGCCTGCTCATACAATGCCTGTACCTGCTCTTCGTTAGTGACATCAACCTGTAGCGATAAAATGTCAGCCTGGTAACGCTGGCGCAGCTGTTCTGCCGTTTCGTGAACGCGCTCAGCGTTGGAGACCATCACCAGGTTCGCGCCGTCCCGGGCGAAACGTTCGGCGATGCCTGCGCCAATCCCCCGGCATGCACCGGTGATGACGACCGTCTTACCATGAAAATCACGTTGCATATTTCTTTCCCCTGTATAAGCCGGACAGTCGATGCCCGGCGCAGTGATGCTACTTAACTGGATACGGTATTTGCCGAGGGTGCAGTCGCCTGTTTCTCTTCATGGCGACGCATCAGAATGACTTTGTTCTGTAGCTTTTGCTGGAACTGGTCAACAACCACGGCGGTGACAATAACGACGCCCTTAATGACCATTTGCCAGAAATCGCTGACGCCCATCATCACCATGCCATCGGCCAGAAAGACGATGACGAAGGCCCCGATGATGGATCCGGATACCCGTCCGCGACCGCCGGCGAGTGCGGTTCCACCCAGAACGGTGGCCCCGATGGCGTCCATCTCAAACATGTTGCCGGTCATCGGGTGCGACGTTTGTAACTGAGACGCGACAATCAGCCCAACAAAGGCGGCGCACAACCCGGAGAAGGCGTAGACGAAAATTTTCGCTTTGACGATAGGCACGCCGGCGAGTCGCGCGGCGGATTCGTTACCGCCAATCGCGTAGATATAGCGACCGAGCGGGGTTTTGGTGGTTATCCAGTAGCCCAGGACCAGGAAGGCGATCATCAGCCAGATGGGCAGGTAAATCCCGAGCAGCGTGCCGGAGCCCAGGGTGGCAAAACCGGTATTGCCCAGCGCCTCCATACCGTTAAGGTTGGGGTAGGTGCTGCCGTCGTTAAACAGCAGGGCAGAGCCCCTGGCAACGTACATCATGCCGAGGGTACAGATGAAAGGCGCAACGCCAAAGCGGGTGATGACCGCGCCATTGACGAATCCAACGAGAACGCCAAAGATGGCGACGCAGAGGATAACTTCCGGCACGTTGAAGAAGATGATGTTCCCGCCCCAGATGGGCAAACCATTGGTGAGTAACGCGCCCGCCACCATGCCGCAGATGCCGGCAACGGCGCCGACCGACAGGTCAATGCCGCCAGTCAGGATAACCAGCGTCATCCCAATCGCCAGTAAGCCGGTAATGGCAACGTGCTGGGTCATAATCAGCAGGTTAGATGTGGTCAGGAAATTCGGTACCATCACGCTGAAGAATGCGATGACCAGCAGCAGAGCGATAAACGTTCTGGCCTTCAGCAGGTACATGTAAATCATATATTTCTGGTTCATGATGGATTCCAGCCTGATTAATCTTGCGGTGTAGAAGCCGCGATCAACTTCTCGCGGGTGACTGCATGACGGGGGACATCAGCGGTGATCCGGCCATCAGCCATCACCAGAATGCGGTCCGCCAGCGCCATCACTTCGTCCAGCTCTGATGAAGAGAACATCACTGCCAGCCCTTGTTGCGCCATTTTGCCGATAAGGTGATACACATCCGTTTTCGCCCCCACGTCGATGCCGCGGGTCGGCTCATCAAGGAACACCACCTGCGGCTGCGTCATTAACGCTTTACCCAGCACCACCTTTTGCTGGTTTCCACCGCTGAGTGAGGTGATGGGCAGTTCGGGATCGCTCACTTTGATGGCAAGTTGCTGAATCATCTCCTTCACGCTGTCCTGTTCTTTGTGCGGGTTCAGCCATTTCCAGGCCCGGCGAAAACCCTGCAGGCTGAGGTCAGAGAGCGTCATATTGGACTGAATCGACATCATCTGAACGACGCCTTCGCCCTGTCTGTCTTCCGGCACCAGCGCCAGCCCTTTTTTTAGTCGTGACTGAAAGTGGGCGTTATCGATGCACTCGCCGTTGAGTTGAACGCTGCCGCTCTGGCAGGGCATCAGGCCCACCAGACCTTTGAACAGTTCGGTACGTCCGGCGCCCAGCAGACCGTAGATCCCAATCACCTCGCCTTTATTCAGGCTAAACGACACGTCATTGAGCTTATAGCCGCCGCTGGAATGGAGCGCTGTCAGTCCCTGCACCGCGAGAACCGTGTCGCCTTGCGGGGCCGGTTGATAATCGAAGTGTTTTTTCTTATCACCCACCATCTGTTCGATGATCCACGGAATGCTGGCATCGCTGACCGGACGCTCGCTAATAAAACGGCCGTCGCGGAAAATGGTGATGTAGTCACCAATTTCCATGAGTTCTTCCAGGCGATGGGAAATATAGATAATGGTGACGCCGCGGCGCTTGAGCTGTTCAATCACGTTGAACAGGATTTTGACTTCAGACTGGCTCAGCGCGGAGGTCGGTTCATCCATGATTAAGACGCGCGTATCTTTCGAGAGCGCGCGGGCAATCTCGACCAGTTGCTGATGGCCGATCCCCAGTTCTTCTAAGGGTGTATACGGATCAACATCCAGTTCCAGTCGCTTGAGCAGGCTTTGCGCCAGCGCGTACTGATATTTTTCATTAATTTTCCCTTTCTGAAAAAACTCATTAGCCATGAAAATATTGTCCATGACATTCATATTCGGGAATAAATTCAACTCCTGAAAAATAATACTGATACCCAATTTTTCGGCCTGATGCGTCGAATTCATCGAAACAGGGGTACCATCCAGAAAAATTTGACCGGAGGATGGGGTTTCGACACCAGCAAGCATTTTCATCATGGTGGATTTACCCGCACCATTTTCTCCGATCAGAACATTCACTTTATTCCGATATACCCGATAATTGACGTTATCTAATGCCACCACGCCAGGATAGACACGAGACAGGCTATGGGTTTCGATAATCACTTCCGATTCGGCGGGCTGGGGAGCGACGATATCTTGCTGTTGCATGTTATTGTCCTCCTGCCGGTTCAATTTTTGCGGGCGTAATATCAGGGATCGTCTGAGGAATATCCCAGGCAGAAAATACGCCATACACTTGCGTGGGTTCGCCGGTTTTAAGTTGGGTTGCCTGAATCATTTTTATCGCCTGGTCGTTAATGGCGCGGCCATACTCGCCAAATAAGACCTGGTCGTTAAAATCACCATAAGTCGCGCCTTTATAGGCGTCACGTAATTGTGTGCCGCGTAGCGTTGGACCAATCTGAACAATAATATTGCTACCGCTTTTATCCGCGACGGTCATTTTCCCGCTGCGGGAGGCGGTATCGATCGTGCCAATTTTGCCTTCGACTTTGACGTAAAAGATGCAGGGGTTCTCTTCCTGAGCGCGATAGCCCAGCTTTTTACAGGCACTATCGAAATCCTTCTCGGCCTGTAAAGCAGCCATTAAATCTGCCACCGGACGAGCCTGCCCAACAATTTGCGGCACAATTTTGTTTTGCCACGTTTGGTCTATATTGGACATATGGGGATTAGGCGGAGATTTGAGATCCGCAAGCTCCTGCTGCGAGACAATGCGGCATCCCCCTACGGTCAATACGACCAGCGCCAGCCAGGCTTTTTTAGACATAATGTTCTCCTCTGCGCCTCCTAAGAGGCGCAACTACCCGAGATCAGGACTTGATATTGAAATCCTGTACTTTATCTGCGTTATCTTTGGTGATGAGAATGCCGCGGAACATGACGCGCTGTTTCTCTGGTTTCACCCCTTTTTGCAGGTAGTTATCCAGATCGGTCACGCCTTGTGCGGCGATAGCCTGAGCCTGCAGCATGACGGTGGCCTGCAATGTACCGGCTTTCACCGCATCGCGTTCATCGTTGCTGCCGTCAATGCCGACGACCACAACGTCATTGCGATTTGCGGCTTTCAACGCGGCGATTGCGCCCAGCGCAACAGGACCGTTACCGCAGATGACGCCTTTCACATCCGGGTGGGCTTGCAGAATGCTGTCCATGATTCGCTTACCGTCGATAAGCGTGCCTTTCGCATCCTGTTTGGCGACGCTGACCATATCCGGGAACTGGTCAATAACCTGGTGGAAAGATTTCGAACGGGTAACACAGTTATTATCGGCGAGGTTACAGGTCAGCTCGGCGTATTTCCCTTTTTCCCCCATTTTCTCAACGAAAACGTTGGCAACTTCAGAACCTGCCTGGAAGTTATTATGGGTAATTTGCACTAGCGCCACATCATCAACGGGAATTTCGCGGTTGATTAATATGACGGGAATACCGGCTTTTTTCGCTTTTTCAATGGCTGCAACACTGGCCGTTGAATCCGCATTATCCAGAACGATGCCCTGAACTTTTTTGCCGATAGCGGTATCAATCAATTCATTTTGTTTTTTTACATCTTCGCTGTGCGACAAAATTGTGGTTTTGTAGCCTAACTCCTGAGCTTTTTCACTGGCGCCTTTGGCTTCCGACGCGTAATACGGATTATCCAGTGAATTCACCATAATCATAATTGTCCCTTTCTCTGCAGCATGGGCAGTAAAAGACAAAGCGGTCAGGGTTGCAGCGGTTAACAGCGTTAAACGTAATTTCATGACAATGTTCTCTCTGTGTTGTTATTGTCGGGTACGGTGAAACAACGTAAAGCATGAATTCTTATAAAGCAGGGCTAATGGTCCGGAGTTCTCCTTCTGTTAATGAGTCGGGGTGTCACGCATCTTCCCTGGTGAGGCGTCAGGCGGACGGGGCCGGTTTCCATAGTGTTCTGTTCACCGCATTACGCCACTCCTGCCATCTTTTTTGCAGGCGATGATGGCGGGCCATATCGGGCTGAAATGCGCTGTGTACGGTTAAAAAGGCTTTTAAATCAGTGAGCGAGCCAGGGTGGAGCGCTTTGCGTGCCAGTAACGCGGCGCCAATGGCCGACAGTTCAGGCACATCGCTGCGCATCACCGGACAACCCAGCAGGTCTGCCTGGTACTGCATTAACCAGTCATTCTTTGTCGGGCCGCCGTCAACCATCAGCGCCGACAAACTGAAGTCTTCATGTTGCTGCATGGCGACCACGACATCGGCGATTTGATAGGTAATCGACTCAAGGGCCGCGCGGATCAGATGGGCTCGTTTGACGCCGCGACTCAGTCCGCAGATCACGCCGCGCGCGCTGTCATCCCACCAGGGGGCGCCGAGCCCGGTTAATGCCGGGACGAAGTACACGCCCAGGGTTGACTCAACGGAGGCGGGGAGCGTATTCAGTTCATGAGCCAGTTCGGCGTCAGAAAGTTCGCTCAGGCCGGTGCTATCTGCCATCCACGCCACCGCATCGCCGGTGTGCGGAATATTGCCTTCCAGGCCGTAAATGATGTTCTCACCATCGTGCCAGGCAATGGTGGTCGCCAGCGCGCCAATATCGCACTGGGCAGAAGTCACCGGCGCCATTACGGAGGATCCGGTGCCGTAAGTGGCCTTGACGCACCCCATCTCGCCGAGGGCATGACCAAACAGCGCGGCGTGCGAGTCACCGACCATCGACATCACCGGGATACCATCCGGAATGCCGTTCAGGCCACGGGTATAACCAAATAATCCACTGGAGGGTTTAATTTCCGGTAGCGCGGCGCGAGGGATGTGGAACAGTTCCAGCATAGTGTCATCCCACTGCCCGGTGTGCAGATTGAGCAACTGGGTGCGGGCCGCGTTAGAGTAGTCGCAGCTGAAGGCCTCGCCGCCGGTTAAATTCCACAGCAGCCAGCTGTCGATAGTGCCCAGACAGATTTTCCCCTGGGCCGCAAGCTGCGGGCCATCCGCTACCGACTCCAGCAGCCAGCGCATTTTTGAGGCGGAAAAAAGCGGCGCAATTGGCAGGCCGGTGGTGGTCTTGATCAGGTGTTCTTTGTGCTCGTGACGCAATTCTTCGCAGTACGCCGCACTGCGTGTGCACTGCCAGGTGATGGCGGAATTCAGCGGTTTACCCGTCTGGCGATACCAGCCAATGGCGGTTTCACGTTGATTACTGATAGCCAGGGCCACGACGTTGTCGGCGCCGACGTGACTTATTGCTTTCGCAATCACATCGAGCGATGCATCAATCAATACCTCGCCGGATTGTTCAACCCAGCCTTCACGCGGAGTCTGAATGGCCAGCGGTTGAGAAAATTTGGCGACCACCACGCCCTGAGCGTCCAGGGCGACCGCTTTGGCGTTGGTGGTACCTTCATCCAGCGCAATGATGAACTCTTTCTTTGCTGCACACATAGATTGATTATCTCCTGAGTCACATTGCGTCCCGGCGTTAAAGGGAAAAGGGCCTCCCTCACTGTCGCGTCATTACTTAATCAGGCTTGATTGTGACATCGTGTATTTTTACTGTCTGAATATATATTCGATGCTGATTATTTATTTAATACCTTAGCCAGAATCTTTCAGTTGGGCTATAGAAAAAATCATCAATTGTGCTGAGAATCACACTTACACAGCGGGAAGAATATCAGGTTCACGCGATAGTAGCGCGGAGGTGAATCCTTTCAGTTTGTTGAAATATAGGGATTTTTATACGGTCTTTGCGGCGAACTCTTTTTTCGCAAAGACCGAATATGTGGGAGGGATCAGGCTGTTACTAACATCCGCGCGGTAGGATAATCGGTGATCAATACGTCGATATAGCCCCCGTTCAGCGCTCCTTTGATGGCAGCAACTTTGTCAGTTCCTCCCGCCAACGCCACGACATTGGGGCATTTTTTGACTTTATCTAGCGCCATGCCAATGACCGGATCTTCATCATCCTGTAAGACCGGCTGACCGTTTTTGTCGTAGTAGTGCAGGCAGATATCTCCTACGGCACCGCGATCGGCCAGTACCTGTAACATATCTTCGTGGTAGTAGTTACCCGACGTTTTAAGCAACTGGGACGGTTCCAGGATCCCCACCCCCACGATGGCGATATCGACATTATCGAAACGCGAGATCACCTCGGCGACATCCTTGCTGGCGATAAGCCGATTTTTCTCCTCAACCGATCCCTCAATGCTTTGCGAAGGGAGCAGCCAGGCCTCGCAGTTAAGATGTTGCGCCAGCGTCTGGGTTAAAATGGTGGCCTGCACATTGCCGTTTGGCCCGACGCCGCCGAGTAGCTGGATAACGCCGCCGGCTTTCAGATTCTGGGTATGCACTTCGTCAACCATTGCCCGGATGGTTGAACTCCATGAGGAGACGCCCACCAGATCTTTGGGCCGCAGGCGGGTTTCAAGATAATGGGCGGCGGCGGAACCGATGGCGCGTTTGATACTGTGGTCGGTGGCATCGTCTTCGGTATCCACCACGATCGCCTGTTTGAGTCCGTAACGATCTTCGATCCCTTTCTCAAGATTCAGGAAGATATTTGAGGGCTGTACGACGCTGATTTTTACCACCCCTTCTTTCTGACAGCGGGTAATGGCTCGGGAGATAAACGACTGAGAAAGCGAGAGAAGCTGAGCGATATCGGACTGTTTACGTCCTTCAAGATAGTAAAGGGTGGCGATTTTAACCAATAGCCGTTGTTCGTCCTGCTTAGCCATATATTTCCCCGAAAATCATTTACGTACAGCCATTATCTTAGAAACTTTTATCATACGCGAAAACAAAAGCCAGGTAAGTGTGATAAAGCTCTAACTTTAACCAATCCTCAAAAACAGGGATGGACAAATACGGAAATGTGGTTGCATAATTGAATAAAGAATCATTTGTGAATATATATTCATAGTGATTTCAGGTCAACTGATTATTCCCGACGTCAATGTGGTCGCGGTGAGGAGGCAGAATGTTCCTGAGTAAGAGACCGTGGCGTAAGCCGTGTGATGCGAAGCAAAGGGATTTCTGGTTTTTTTAGTCCCTGATGGAATAAATATTCCATATTGAAAATAAATTCAGAGGTGTTAAATGAATCCCTGGCACTATGATATCCAGACTCTTGAGCGCACAGCGCGAGCGGTGCGCCGTCACATCGTCAAATTAAACGCCTACAGCCCGGCAGGAGGGCATACCGGTGCGGACCTGTCTCAGGTTGAACTGCTCACCGCACTCTATTTCCGCATTTTGAATGTCGCCCCGGATCGCATCGACGATGAGGAGCGTGACATCTACATTCAGTCCAAAGGCCACGCGGTAGGCTGCTACTACTGTGTTCTGGCGGAGGCGGGGTTTTTCCCTGTTGACTGGCTGAGCACATACCAACATGCCAATTCTCATCTTCCGGGCCATCCGGTGCGCCAGAAAACGCCAGGTATTGAACTGAACACCGGCGCGCTGGGTCACGGTTTGCCTGTCGCGGTGGGGCTGGCGCTGGCGGCGAAGAAAAGCAACAGTGCCCGTCGTATCTTCTTAATTACCGGCGATGGTGAGCTGGCAGAAGGTAGCAACTGGGAAGCTGCGCTAGCAGCGGCGCATTATGGACTGGATAACCTGGTGATCATCAATGACAAGAACAATCTCCAGTTGGCCGGACCCACGCGTGAAATCATGAACACCGATCCGCTTGCGGATAAATGGCGTGCCTTCGGCATGCAGGTCACTGAATGCCAGGGAAATGATATGGCGTCGGTCGTCAGTACGCTGGAAGGCCTGAAGCAGGAAGGGAAACCAAACGTCGTGATTGCCAATACCACAAAAGGCGCAGGTATCTCGTTTATCCAGGGGCGTCCTGAGTGGCACCACCGGGTGCCGAAAGGTGAAGAGATTGAACTGGCTCTGGAGGAGTTGAAAGATGAGTAATGCAGAACACCTCGCGAACGTCATGGTTCAGGCGTTTATCGATGCGGTAGAAAATGGCGTTGATCTGGTGCCGGTCGTCGCTGACTCAACATCCACCGCGAAAATAGGCCCCTTCATTAAGCAGTTCCCGGACAGGCTGGTCAACGTGGGGATTGCCGAACAAAGCATGGTCGGGACGGCGGCAGGGCTTGCGCTCGGCGGAAAGGTTGCGGTCACCTGTAACGCGGCGCCATTCCTGATTTCCCGCGCGAATGAGCAAATCAAAGTTGACGTTTGCTACAACAATACCAACGTGAAGCTGTTTGGTCTGAATGCGGGGGCCAGCTATGGTCCGCTGGCGAGCACGCACCACGCGATTGACGATATCGCCATTATGCGTGGATTTGGCAATATCCAGATCTTCGCCCCCTCTTCACCGCGAGAGTGTCGACAGATAATCGACTATGCCCTTGGCTACAAGGGGCCGGTGTACATTCGCATGGACGGAAAAGCGCTCCCTGAACTGCATGACGAGAGCTATCGTTTTGTGCCGGGTGCCGTAGTGACCTTGCGTGAAGGCGACTCGCTGGCGCTGGTGGCGACAGGTTCTACCGTCCACGAAATTGTTGATGCGGCCGCGTTGTTAGCCGATTCCGGTATTCAGGCGACGGTGGTAAGCGTACCGTCCATTCGTCCATGTGATACCCAGGCATTGTTAGCGGCAGTGAAAGGCTGTAAAGCGGTGATCACCGTTGAAGAGCATAATATCAACGGTGGACTGGGAAGCCTGGTGGCGGAAGTCCTGGCCGAAGCAGGCACTGGCGCGGTTCTGAAGCGCTTAGGGATCCCGGATGGTGAATACGCGGCGGCGGCTGACCGCGGCTGGATGCGCCAGCACCACGGTTTTGATGCACAGTCGATTGCGGCCCAGGCGCGGGAAATGCTTTGAAGGTTAACGCGTTGCTACGGTAACGACATGGCTATCGGAAGCGAGCCACTGTACACGCCAGATCTGGTCGAACGCCCGTAATCTCATCTGGTCATGTTGAACGTCCAGAATGCGATAGTGCATGAATCCGCAGCCTGTCTGCGATAGCCCCTGGGTTGCCTTAAAGGCGCTCTCTTTGGCGGAAAACGCCAGCGTGAGCGCCTGTTCAAAAGGTAATCCGCTCTCTGCAAGTCGTGCTTTTTCTGCCTCCGAGACGATACTGTTTGCCAGTTCTGCCGCTATCTGCGTCGTAAATACTTCCTCTCTATCCACCCCGACAGGCTGGCGGGAAACCACCGCCAGTGCGGTAGTCGCGCAGTGGCTGATGCTGCCAAACAGACCTTGCGGCCATAACGGCTGCCGTTGTTCGCCCATTCCCGGCACGTTTTTATGCCCCAACTCGCGTAGCGCATGGACGGCGGCAATACGACCAGCCAGGTGTTCGGCTTTCCGCTTACGCCCGGCATGTGCCAGTTGCGCATAATGAGGAAGCCACAGCAGATCGTGCTCGTGGAAGGTGTCCGGTTCGAAGGTCACACAATGCAACGTGTGGTAAGCCAGAGTGAGAAGGGAGTGAGTTGTCTGCATCGCGTCATTAAAACCAAAACCCCTCCTCCGGGTGGAGGAGGGGAGTGGACATCAGAAGTGCGTGTTAACGCTCATGTACCACGTACGGCCCGGTTCGTTATAGGTGTACGCACCCGCGCCACGCATATAAGAAACATCCGTTGTACTGCCGGTAGTCTGCGCATTGCCTTCACGCCATAGACGTTTATCGAAGACGTTATCCACGCCGCCGGTCAGGCTGACATTTTTGGTCACGTCCCAGGTCGCGCTCAGACCCACGATGCTGTACGGACTGATGGATTGTTTATCCGAGCCTGTCACCGGTTTACCCTGGTAATCGTATTTCTTCGGCTCTTGTTTGCCATACCAGGTAAAGGTGGATTGCAGAGAAACGTCCTGATGTACCTGCCAGCTCAGCGTTGAGTTCAGCGTGTACTCCGGAATAATCGACAGGCGTTCGCCGGTCTCTTTGTTTTTGCTCTGCAGCATGTAGGTGATGTTGTTGGTCCAGTTAACGGTGCTGCTTACCGGTACGTTCAGCGTCCCTTCCAGCCCTTCGACTACCGCTTTAGGCACGTTCTCCCACTGATAGATATCGGTGTAGGTGGTTTTGCCTTTGTTGGTAATCGATGTGCGGTCCATGGGTACCGTACCGGCTTCAATCTTGTTGCGATAATCGTTACGGAACCAGGTCACACCCGCCAGCCAGCCATCACGTTTGAATTCAAGACCAATCTCTTTGTTGACGCTGGTTTCCGCTTTCAGATCGTCGTTACCCATCATGTAGCAGCCGATGCCGGTTGCGGCGCCCGTGGCGTAACAGCCCTGGCCTTTACTGTACAGAATGTAGTTTGGGTTGGTCTGATACAGGCTTGGCGCTTTGTAAGCCCGCGCGATGCCCATCTTCAGGGTGAAATCATCGCCCAGCCCCTGTGACAGGTTTAGCGATGGACTCCAGTTGTCGCCCACGATGCTGTGGTGATCGAAACGCAGACCCGGCGTCAGCATGGTGCTGTCGGTCAGCTCCATGTTGTTCTCAGCAAACAGCGAGAAAATTTCCGCTTTCGAATACGGGCTGCGGTCGGTGCTGCTGGAGCCCGGAATTTCACCGCCCATAAAGGTTTGCGAATTGGAGAGCATATCCTTCATGCGCTGCTGGGTCCATTCGGTGCCCAGCGTCAGGTTCTGATTAACCAGGAAATCGAACGGCAGGCTGACTTCACTGTGCAGCGTGACGTCGTTCAGGTCGGCATCAACATATTTCTGTGACGCTTTCGGGTCGAAGATCCCTTCAGTTCCCCCCGCGAGGCCTTCCGGCGTACGGGAGTTGCGCGTGTGTTCGTACTGAACCCAGTTGGTGGTGGTGACGCCGTTATCCCAACCGCCGTTCCAGGTCAGAGAGTAGTTCTGGCGGTAGAGACGGTTGGTCTCTTCGCCATAGTTATCTTTCACCAGTTGGTTGGTGTTGGTGTTCTGCGTGTCCCCGGCGTACAGGTTACCCTGACGGCTGTAACCGGCTTCCAGTTCAATCGACTGCATCGGTGCGAAGTCCCAGCGCACCACGCCGTTAATGTCTTTATTGATGACGCCTTCACGACCGGCTGGCAGCGTGTCGGAATAGGTGCCGGTACGTTCAGACTGGTGACCCTGGTTGATGTTACGCGCATCGGCCTGTGTTTTATCCAGATTACCGAACAGGCGGAAGCTGAAATCCCCGCCCAGCGGGCCATTGAGGGTAAAGTTAGTGCGTTTGGTCGCCCCTTCCTCTTTGTGTTCCGGCGCGTTGAAATAGGTGTTCCAGGAACCGTGCCACTCGTTACTGCCTTTTTTAGTGATGATATTCACCACGCCACCGGCGGCACCGTTACCGTAACGCGCGGCGGCAGGCCCGCGCAGGACTTCAATGCGTTCGATCATCTCGGGGGGGACCCACGAAGTATCGCCACGGGTATCACGCTCGCCGCGCCAGCCGAGACGCACGGAATTACGGCTGGTCACCGGTTTACCGTCGATCAGAATCAGGGTGTTTTCGGGTCCCATACCGCGAATATCAATCTGACGGTTGTTGCCGCGCTGACCGCTGGTTGAGTTACCGGTCAGGTTTACGCCAGGCATGGTACGGATGATTTCAGAGACGTCGCGAGCGGGAGGGTTTTTGCGAATTTCATCTGCGGTGATAGTCGACACGCCGGGGGCCTGCAAGTTCTGCTGGGCGGCGGTGACCACGATGGTATCTTCATGAGAGACCGCGGTGCTATCTGTTGTTTCTTCTGCCATCGCAGGCAGCGCTACCCCGTAAATCCCTAAGTTGACCAATAAGGCCAGGGAATGAATCTTCTTGTTCATTGTATTTCCTGCTTTTCTTTAGCCACGTGTACCAGACGCCTGAGATCGGTATCCGGCCCGATGTCGCCCGCCTCTGCGAAAACCCTCCATTCCAGAAAAGCCCGCAGCGCGGTTGGTTAAAAACTGTTCGCGCTTCCCACAGCGCGTCAATACGCTATTGCAAATGCAAATAGTTATCAATAATATTATCAATATATTTCATCTATTAATAAAAAAATTCACAGTAAACATGGGGTTATGACGGTGACGGCGTTAACGGTAGGCAGTGAGGCCTGGTGGCAGTCAAAAAACGGTCCGCAATGGGCGCGTGAAGCAGACGGAAATTACCGGGTGACCTTCTGGTGGCGCGACCCGCAGGGGAGTGAATTTCACTCAGCCATTCAGCGAGTCTGGGTGTATATCACCGGCGTTACCGACCATCACCAGAATGTCTTTCCTCAGACGATGCAGCGCGTTGCCGGAACGGATGTCTGGCAGTGGCAGACCGTTTTAAGCGCCAACTGGCGCGGTAGCTACTGCTTTATTCCTTCTACGCGGGACGATACGTTTGCGTCGCTGAAGGCGGATGAAGCGCTGGATCGCACGGCGTTACGCGAAGGCTGGCGACAGCTGTTACCGCAGGCGATTGCCGATCCGCTTAATCCTGTTAGCTGGAAAGGCGGGCGAGGGCACGCTGTTTCGGCGCTCGAGATGCCGCAGGCCCCTGCGCAACCGGGCTGGGACTACCCGCAAACGCCTGCGTCATCGCCGGTGGTTCTGCACTGGAACAGCGCGCGCCTGGGTAATACGCGCCGGGTGTGGGTCTTTACGACGGGCGATGCGCAACCAGGCGAACGCCCTCTGGCGGTTCTTCTCGACGGGCAATTCTGGGCGCAGAGTATGCCCGTCTGGCCCGCGCTCACTTCACTTACCCGGCGTGGTCAACTTCCACCGGCGGTGTATCTGCTTATTGATGCCATTGATACCGCGCACCGCGGTCGTGAACTGCCCTGCAATGCGGATTTCTGGCTGGCGGTTCAACACGAGTTATTGCCGCAGGTCCGGGCCATCGCGCCGTTCAGCGATCGTCCGGAACGCACGATCGTTGCGGGGCAAAGCTTCGGTGGCCTGTCATCGCTGTTTGCCGGGCTGCACTGGCCGGAACGCTTTGGCTGCGTGCTCAGCCAGTCCGGCTCTTACTGGTGGCCCCATCGCGGTGGCCACCAGGACGGACTGATTATTGAACAGCTTAACGCCGGCACGCTGTCCGCGCAGGGACTGCGGATTGTCCTCGAAGCGGGAGTCCGTGAACCGGTTATCTTCCGGGCAAATCAGGCGCTTTACGCGCAACTACAGACGACACAGCAGTCGGTTTTCTGGCGTCAGGTTGACGGCGGACATGATGCGCTTTGCTGGCGTGGCGGTCTGATGCAGGGGTTAATTGACCTCTGGAAGCCGCTGCTCTGAGCGAGCGATTTTCCACGACAGGAGTTGAGTATGGAATTCAGTAATCCCTTCGATAATCCGCAGGGACAGTTCTACATTCTGCAAAATTCGCAGCAGCAGTTTAGCCTCTGGCCACAGCACTGCGCATTACCTGCCGGCTGGCAGGTGGCGTGCGAACCGCAGTCTCAGGAAGCTTGCGAGCAGTGGCTGGCGCGTCACTGGACCACGTTAATTCCCGGCCATTATGCCGTTTCTCAGGAGGCGCAATGAGCCCACGTTTACCGCTTGTCGCCGCACAGCCTGGCATCTGGATGGCCGAAAAACTCTCCACATTACCTTCCGCCTGGAGCGTCGCACACTATGTGGCATTAACTGGCGAACTGGATGCGCAGATGCTGGCGCGCGCGGTGGCCGCTGGCATGCAGCAGGCCGATACGTTACGGATGCGTTTTACCGAGGATAACGGCGACGTCTGGCAATGGGTGGATGAATCTTTTACGTTTGCCGAACCGCTGATTCTCGATCTCCGCACTGCAGCGAACCCACATGACGCCGCGCTGGCGCTGATGCAGGCCGATCTCCAGCAAAATCTGCGCGTCGACGGCGGTAAGCCGCTGGCGCATCATCAATTGATTCAGGTCGGCGATCGCCAGTGGTACTGGTATCAGCGCTATCATCATTTACTGGTTGATGGCTTCAGTTTTCCGGCGATTACCCGCCAAATTACCGCAATTTACAGCGCATGGCGTCGGGGTGAAGCGACGCCTGATTCCCCCTTCACGCCGTTTGCCGAGGTCGTGGAAGAGTATCAGCAGTATCGCCAGAGTGAAGCCTGGCAGCGTGACGCCGCGTTCTGGGCCGAGCAGCGTAAACAGCTTCCGCCACCGGCATCGCTTTCACCGACTCCGCTGCCCGGGCGTGCGGCAACGTCAGAAATTTACCGTATGAAGCTGAATGCGCCACAAGGCGCGTTTCGCCACCTGGCAGCGCAACTGCCTGACGTACAGCGAACCGATCTGGCGCTGGCGCTGGTAGCGCTCTGGCTGGGACGCCTGTGCAGCCGGATGGAGTATGCGGCAGGCTTTATCTTTATGCGCCGCATGGGATCGGCAGCGCTGACTGCCACCGGACCGGTACTCAACGTGTTACCGCTGGGCGTGCGTATAGATGCCGGAGAAAGTCTGGCGGAACTGGCAAAACGACTGTCCGAGCAGCTTAAGAAAATGCGCCGTCATCAACGTTATGATGCAGAGCAAATCGTCCGCGACAGCGGACGGGCTGCGGGGGAAGAACCGCTGTTTGGCCCGGTGCTTAACGTCAAAGTATTCGACTATCAGTTGGACATGCCGGGTGTTTCAGCGCAAACCCATACGCTGGCGACGGGGCCGGTGAACGATCTGGAACTGGCACTGTTCCCGGATGAAGAGGGGGGCCTGAGCATTGAGCTTCTCGCCAACCAGCAACGTTATGATGAAGCGACGCTCAAACAGCATGCATCACGTCTGATGGCGCTAATCGAACAGTTTGCCGCCAACCCTGCTCTGTGCTGCGGTGATGCCGATCTGCTGCTTCCGGCTGAATATCAGCAGATTGCGCAGGTTAATGCCACGGCGGTTGATATCCCTTCCACGACGCTGAGTGCGCTGGTAGCGGAACAGGCGAGCAGAACGCCGGACGCTCCCGCGCTGGCGGATGCCCGCTATCAGTTCAGCTACCGCGAAATGCGCGAACAGGTGGTGGCGCTCGCCGGTGTGCTGCGCGAACGCGGTGTGCAACCGGGCGACAGCGTCGCGGTGGCCTTACCGCGTTCCGTATTTCTGACGCTGGCGCTGCACGGGATTGTTGAAGCCGGCGCGGCCTGGTTACCGTTAGACACCGGTTATCCGGACGATCGTCTACGGATGATGCTGGAAGACGCGCAGCCGAAGCTGCTGATCGCCACGGCGGAACAGCTATCGCGCTTTAGCGACATTCCGGGACTGGAAAGCCTCTGCTATAACGAACCGCTGGCGGCAGGCGATAGCGCGCCGCTGGGGTTATCGCAACCGCAGCATACGGCGTACATTATCTTTACCTCTGGTTCAACGGGCAGACCGAAAGGGGTGATGGTCGGGCAAACCGCCATCGTTAACCGTCTGCTGTGGATGCAAAACCAGTACGGGCTGACGGCGAAGGACGTGGTAGCGCAGAAAACGCCATGCAGCTTTGACGTCTCGGTGTGGGAATTCTTCTGGCCGTTTATTGCCGGGGCGAAGCTGGTGATGGCTGAGCCGGAAGCACACCGCGATCCGCTTGCCATGCAGCGTTTCTTTGCCCACTACGGGGTAACGACGACCCACTTTGTGCCGTCGATGCTGGCGGCATTCGTCGCCTCGTTGACGCCAGAGAGCGCCGGTGAAAGCTGTGCAACGTTAAAGCATGTCTTTTGCAGCGGCGAAGCCTTACCCGCCGATTTATGCCGTGAGTGGGAGCAACTGACGCATGCCCCGCTGCATAATCTGTATGGTCCAACGGAGGCGGCGGTTGATGTCAGCTGGTATCCAGCCTGGGGCGATGAACTGGCAAAGGTCACCGGCAGTAGCGTACCGATTGGCTTCCCGGTGTGGAATACCGGACTGCGGATCCTGGATGCGATGATGCATCCGGTCCCCATCGGTGTAGCGGGCGATCTCTACCTGACCGGTATCCAACTCGCTCAGGGTTACCTTGGCAGACCGGACCTCACGGCGAGTCGCTTTATCGCCGATCCGTTTGCGCCAGGAGAGCGGATGTACCGCACCGGAGACGTTGCGCGCTGGCTGGAAAACGGGGCGGTGGAGTATCTGGGACGCAGTGACGATCAGCTTAAGATCCGCGGTCAGCGTATCGAACTGGGCGAGATCGATCGTGTCATGCAGGCATTGCCTGACGTTGAACAGGCGGTGGTTCACGCCTGTGTCTTTAATCAGGCGGCGGCAACGGGGGGCGATGCCCGCCAACTGGTAGGGTATCTGGTCTCGCAGTCAGGCCTTCCGCTCGATATTCCCACTCTCCAGGCGAAGTTGCGTGAGAAACTCCCGTTGCATATGGTACCCGTGGTGTTACTGCAACTGGCGCAACTGCCGCTCAGCGCCAACGGCAAGCTGGATCGTAAAGCGTTGCCGATGCCGGAATTAACGCCGCGTGCCAGAGGGAGAGCCCCGCAGCCGGGCAGCGAAACGACGGTGGCTCAGGCATTCAGTGAACTGCTGGGCTGTGACGTCAACGACGTTGAGGCTGATTTCTTCGCGCTGGGGGGGCATTCGCTGCTGGCCATGAAGCTGGCAGCGCAACTGAGCCGGACCTTCGCCCGTCAGGTGACGCCGGGGCAGGTCATGGTGGCTTCAACGGTGGCGCAGCTGGCGGCGCTGCTGGATGCGGACGATGACGCACAGACGCAGCGTCTTGGGTTTGAAACGCTGCTGCCGCTGCGTAAAAGCGACGGCCCGACGCTGTTTTGCTTCCATCCGGCATCGGGATTTGCCTGGCAGTTCAGCGTACTGTCGCGCTATCTCAGTCCACAGTGGTCGATTACGGGGATTCAGTCGCCGCGTCCACAGGGGCCGATGCAGACGTCAGCCAATCTGGACGCGGTCTGCGAACACCATCTGGCGACGCTCCTTGAACAACAGCCGCATGGCCCGTATTACCTGTTGGGCTATTCGCTTGGCGGCACGCTGGCGCAGGGTATTGCCGCACGTCTGCGGGCGCGGGGTGAAGCGGTCGCTTTCCTCGGTCTGCTGGATACCTGGCCGCCGGAAACGCAAAACTGGTCAGAAAAAGAGGCCAATGGACTCGACCCGGAAGTGCTGGCGGAAATTGATCGTGAGCGGGAGGCGTTTCTGGCCGCGCAGCAGGGGAACGCGTCGGGCGAATTGTTTAGCACCATTGAAGGGAATTACGCTGATGCCGTCCGCTTACTCACCAGCGCGCACAGCGTCCCCTTTGATGGCCGCGCGACGCTGTTTGTTGCCGAGCGTACTCTGCCGGATGGCGTAAGCCCGGAACGCAGCTGGGCGCCGTGGATTGCGGAGCTGGAGGTGTATCGTCAGGACTGCGCGCATGTGGAGATTATCTCCCCATCCGCCTTTGAAAATATCGGCCCTGTCATCGCCGCGTGCTGTGATAAATATAAGTATAGCTGATTAATAATTCGATTTCTAAGCATCCCTCGTAACAACGCGCCAACAACGCGTCATAGTTACGGGGGATCTTTTATTGCGATAATTCCTTGTATTAAGAATATTACCTTCAGGAGGGTAACTTCTGAATTTAGCTTTAGCCATGCATTAGTGTTTCGGAATATTATGGGGGTTTGTTACGCTGTTAGCAGGAATTAGCTTTCATGGAACATGCAACAGGACGTACAGTATGCCGTCACTTAATATTAAGCAGAGCAAAAATACGGAGTTTACTGGTTTTCCGTTGCCCCACTCTCAGAGTAATGAAATCGATTTATTAAAGCTGATTGATATTTTATGGCAGGCTAAAAAACGTATTATTGCGTGTACGCTCGCGTTTGCGTGCGTGGGATTATTCGTCACGTTCTTTTTGCCGCAGCGCTGGACCAGTGAAGCCGTGGTGACGCCTGCCGAATCAATCCAGTGGCAGGATCTGCAGAGAACGCTGACGGGATTACGTGTTCTGGACCTTGATATCAAAGTCGATCGTAGTCACACCTTCAATCTCTTTATCAAGAAATTTCAGTCGTCTTCACTACTGGAGCAATATTTACGCTCATCTCCATATGTAATGGATCAATTAAAAGGCGCGGAAATCAATGAACTGGAATTGCATCGGGCCATCGTCGCGCTGAGTGAAAAGATGAACGCGGTGGACAGCAATGCCGGAAAGAAAAATGAAACGGCGCTGTATACGTCCTGGGTGTTGAGTTTTACGGCCCCGGTCAAAGAAGAGGCACAGCAGGTTCTGGCGGGGTATATCCGGTTTATTGCTGATATTGTGGTGCAGAATTCGCTGGAAAATATCCGCAATCAGCTGGAGGTCAAAACACGTTTTGAGAAAGAACGTCTGGCACTGGACCGCGTGAAACTTAAAAATCAACTGGATACAAATATTAAACGACTCAATTATTCACTGGAGATTGCCAATGCAGCCGGAATTAAAAAACCGGTTTACAGCAATGGCCAGGCGGTGAAAGACGATCCTGATTTTTCTATTTCTCTGGGCGCCGATGGGATCCAGCGAAAGCTGGAAATTGAAAAATCGGTAACGGATGTGGCTGAACTGAATGCTGAATTAAAAAACCGGCAGTATTATGTTGAGCAACTGGAATCCGTCAATATCCACGACGTGAAGTTCTCGCCGTTCAAATACCAGCTTGAGCCATCATTACCGGTGAAAAAACAGGGGCCGGGTAGAACGATCGTGGTCGTGTTGGCGGCAATCATGGGAGGAATCGTGGCCTGTGCTGGCGTGCTTCTCCAGCATGCGATGGTCGCGCGTAAAATGGATGACGCCACTGTCAAAGAACGTCTGGTCTGACAGACGGCCGGAAGGTTCAGCACCTTCCGGCGATCGATTAACGACGGCCCAGCGGCACCACCAGCGGTGTGTCCGCCACTGGATCGTCGATAATCATGCAGCGTAACCCATAGATTTTCTCAATCAATTCCGCCGTGACGATCTCCTTTGGTGCCCCCTCAGCGACTATTTTTCCTTCCCGCAACGCGATCAAATGGGTGGCGTAGCGGCAGGCCTGGTTGAGGTCATGCAGCACGGCGGCGAGGGTATAGCCTTTCTCGCGGTTCAGTTCGCTCAGTAATTCCAGCAGATCAATCTGATGGCTGATATCAAGCCAGGTAGTCGGTTCATCGAGCAGCATGATCGACGTTTCCTGCGCCAGCACCATCGCTATCCATGCGCGCTGGCGCTGACCACCGGACAGCGTATCCACGCTTTGACCGGCCAGATGCGTAATGCCGGTGGCGCGCATTGCCTGCGTCACGGCATCTTCATCTTCTTTACGCCAGCGAGTAAAAAGCGGTTGATGCGGATAGCGTCCGCGCGCCACCAGTTCCTGCACGGTGATATCGCCCGGCGTCGTGGCATTTTGCGCCAGCAGGCCGATGCGCCGGGCCACTTCTTTACTCGGGTAACGTTGGATAGGCTCGCCGTCCAGCCAGACGTGACCGTTTGTCGGCGTCATCAGCCGACTGAGGGTCCGCAAGAGCGTCGATTTCCCGCAGCCGTTTGGCCCGATAATGGCCGTGAAATGGCCATCGGGAATGGTGACGTTAAGGTCTTCGGCAACGGTGAATTTTCCATAACCCAGCGTTAACTGGTCGCCACGCAAACGGGCTACTGATTCGGTCATTTTTTGCGGGACTCCTGAATTAACAAGGCGATAAGGTAAATACCGCCGATGCTCACGGTGACCACACCCACCGGAAGCTGATAAGGCATAAACAGTTGCTGCGCGCACAGATCGGCCGCCAGCAGTAATAGCGCGCCGCAGAGTGCGGCCTGGGTTAATCCCCAACGCGCGGTGCCGCTCAGGCGACGGGCGATATGTGGCGCAACCAGCGCGATAAAGGAAATGGGGCCGGCCAGTGCGGTGGCTGCCGCGGTTAATGCCACGGCGACCAGCATCATGGCGAGTCGCGAGCGCTCCACGCTGACGCCCAGCGCGCAGGCGCTGTCATCACCCATCTCCAGCAGACGCATGCGGCGCACCAGCAGTCCGGCACCTACCAGCATGAGGATAATGATCGGTGCGGAAGGCCAGGTTTTCGCCCAGGTCAGGCCGTTAAGCGACCCGGCGTTCCACAATCCGGCGGTCAGTGCAGTGTCCAGCGAAGCCTTCAACAACAGCCAGGTGTTAAACGCAAACAGCATGGCGCGAATGCCGATGCCGATAATGATCAGGCGGAAGGTTTCAATACCGTTGCGCCAGGCCAGCAGCCAGACTACCAGCGACGTCAGAATACCGCCGGCCATCGCCGCCAGCGCGATAGCGGTCAGATGCTGACCAAACAGCACCATTGCGACCAGTACGCCGCTCCAGGCTCCGGTATTAAAGCCCATCACGTCCGGGCTGCCGAGCGGGTTGCGCATCAGGGACTGAAAAATCGCGCCGCTGACGCCGAGTGCCGCGCCAATCAGCAGCGCCATCAACACGCGCGGCAGGCGCCATTCGGTCACGACCATCGTCAGACTGCGCGGCGCATCGCCGGTTAAGGCGGCAATAATTTGAGGAATTTCCAGCGGCAAGGCACCGCTACGCAGGCCCCAGAGAGCGAAGAACAGGCAGCCGACCGTCAGTAACAGGCACGCGATCAGCAGGCGACGCGATACGTACATCATGCGGCACCTCGCGGACGACGACGAACCAGAAAGATCAGCACCGGGGCGCCAATAAAGGCGCTCACTACCGACACGCGCAGCTCGCCGGGAACAATCAGGCGGCCAATGATATCGGCAAAAAGCAGCAGAACAGGAGTGGCGATCAGCGTCACGGGGAGCGACCAGCGGTGATCGGCGCCGACCAGCCAGCGCGACATGTGCGGCATCATCAGGCCGATAAACGCAATCGGTCCGACAATCGCCGTGGCGCTGCCGCATAAGACAGTGATGGCTAGCAGGCCGATGAGCTGCGTGCGTGCGACTTTGCTGCCAAGCGCCGTGGCGGTATCACTTCCCAGACTCAGGCTGTTCAGCGCCCGGCTGAGCATCAGCGCAGTAGCACCGGCAATCAGTACCGGCACAATAACCACTTTGAGCGTTTGGAGGTTGCGGATATCCAGTGAACCGGCCTGCCAGTAGCGAAGACTATCGTAGACGTCCGGGTTTAACAGGGAGATACCGCTGGTGAGACCTTCCAGAACGGCGGCGAGCGCAACGCCCGCCAGCGTCAGGCGCACCGGACTTAACTGACCGCCGCCCTGGCTGCCGGTAAATGCCACAACCAGCGATGCCACCAGCGCGCCGATAAAGGCCATCACCAGTTGTTCCTGCGGTGTGGAAAAGCCGAACAGCGCCGCGCCCAACACAATGGCAAAACTGGCTCCGGCGTTCACGCCAAGCAGACCCGGGTCGGCCAGCGGATTACGGGTGAGCGTTTGCATCAACGCGCCAGCAAGTCCCAACGCACCGCCCGCCAGCAGTCCCGCCAGCGTTCGCGGCAGACGGGCATCCAGCACGATAGTGCAATCAGCACTTTGACAGGTACCGGTGAGCGCTTGTGCAACCACGGAGATGGGCAAGGATTTTGCGCCGATGATCAGACTTAATGCCGTGGCGATAACCAGTAATAACAACAATCCGGGCACGGCAATGGCACGCGTCACGGAAACAGAACATGACATATCAACTTCCCTGATAATGATAGTAATTATCGTTATCGATCTTATTTGATTATGTTAGCATGTGCAGCCATTGAATGGATAATGAAAAAAAGATCGCATTAAGGCGTTGTAATGAATCGACAATCCTGGCTGCTCAACCTCAGTTTGCTGAAGACACACCCGGCATTTCGCGCTGTCTTCCTCGCCCGTTTTATCTCTATTGTCTCGCTCGGACTGCTCGGCGTTGCGGTTCCCGTACAGATCCAGATGATGACGCATTCCACCTGGCAGGTGGGTCTCTCGGTGACGCTGACCGGCAGCGCGATGTTTGTCGGGCTAATGGTAGGCGGCGTACTGGCCGATCGCTATGAACGCAAAAAAGTGATCCTGCTGGCACGCGGCACCTGCGGCATTGGCTTCATCGGCCTGTGTCTGAACGCGATGCTGCCAGAACCCTCACTGATCGCCATTTATCTGCTGGGCCTGTGGGACGGCTTTTTTGCCTCACTGGGCGTGACGGCATTGCTGGCGGCGACGCCTGCGCTGGTAGGACGTGAAAATCTGATGCAGGCAGGGGCAATTACCATGCTGACCGTACGTCTGGGCTCGGTGATTTCGCCTATGCTGGGCGGACTGCTGCTCGCCACCGGTGGCGTGGTCTGGAACTACGGTCTGGCGGCGGCGGGCACTTTTATCACCTTACTGCCGCTGTTGAGCCTTCCGACGCTGCCGCCTCCACCACAGCAACGTGAACATCCGCTGAAATCGCTGCTGGCGGCGTTTCGCTTCCTGCTTGCCAGTCCGCTGATCGGCGGCATTGCGCTGCTTGGCGGTCTGCTGACGATGGCAAGCGCCGTGCGCGTGCTCTATCCGGCGCTGGCAATTAACTGGCAGATGTCGGCGGCGCAGATTGGCATGTTGTACGCCGCTATTCCGCTCGGGGCGGCGATTGGCGCACTCACCAGCGGGCAACTGGCGCACAGCGTGCGTCCGGGATTGATCATGCTGGCCTCGAGCGTGGGGGCGTTTCTGGCGATTGGGGTGTTTGCCCTGATGCCTGTCTGGGGGTTAGGAGTGGTCTGTCTGGCGCTGTTCGGCTGGCTGAGCGCCATCAGCTCGCTGTTGCAGTACACGATGCTGCAAACGCAGACGCCGGAAAATATGTTAGGGCGCATCAACGGTCTGTGGACAGCGCAGAACGTCACGGGAGATGCCATCGGTGCGGCATTGTTAGGCGGTCTGGGAGCCGTCATGACGCCGGTGGCTTCGGCGAGCGTTAGCGGTTTCGGCCTGGTCATTGTGGGACTGCTACTACTGCTGTTGCTCAGTGAGTTACGTCGATTCCGGCAGACGCCGCCGGAACCGGCATAATGTGAGGCAGGCCAGATAAGGCGTTAACCGCTATCCGGCAATGGCGATTAAAACAGCGTGGAGAGACGATCGAGCACTCGCATCGCGCTGTAATAATCAAGGCGGAAAGATTCGGTGCCCAGGGCGTAAACGCGCTTGTTCTGTACCGCCGGCAGATGCGCCAGCAGTGGGTTGGCGTAAATTGCCTGCTCGTCTTTCTCGTCACCGGCAAACAGGAACAGCGCTTCGCCGTTCAGTCCGGCCGCCAGATTCTCACCACCAAGCTGAATGATATCGTGACGTTTCCCCTGGCTTTGGCTGGCCTGCAATCCGCCAGGCAACGTTGCCAGCGTAAAGCCGAGTTGTTCCAACATTTGTCCCTGCGCGGACTCTGGCGTCCACAGGTTGGCTCTGTGGGCCGCAGCGGTGTAAACCAGCGCGCTCACCGGTTGCGGCGGCAGCACCAACTGCTGTTTAACGACGGTCAGTTGCTTATCGAATTCCGCAATACGCGCGGCGGCCTGTTTCTCCTGGCCGGTGATGTCGCCCAACTGCGTCAGCAGCGACTGCCAGCTTTTATCGTCGTAATTAATGATAAGCGTCGGGGCGATAGGGGAGAGCTGATCGTACAGGGCCAGCGCGGAGTCGCCGCCGGTCGCGCTAATCAGAATGAGATCGGGCATCTGCGCAGCCACGGCTTCGGCGTTCGGCTCGCCGATATAAAGGCGGGTCAGTTTGCGTGCTTTTGCCACGTCGCCCCACTGACGCAAAAATCCCTGATCGTCAGCCACGCGATTGTTTGGCGTCGTTGCCCCGCTGGCGATCACCGGCGCATCAATCGCCAGCAATGAACCAGTGAGCGTGACGCTGGTAGAGACGATGCGTTCAGGTTTGTGTTCCAGCGTGTGGCTGCCGCGAACGTCAGTCACCTGACGCGGCCATTCCGCGGCGTGGGCTGAGGAGAATCCGAAAACGAAGAGCGTAACGAGCAGGCCGGGCAGAGAAGGCAGTCTCACAAATCAGTTCCTGTGCTGAGTTATTAATGCTTCTCATTTTCATTATTAAGCGTAAGGGATGCAAGCGTTAGTCGCACTTTGTGCTACCTCAAGAGTTGACATGTCGCCTGTTTGCTTTTAGGTTAGCGCCCGAAAATATAAATGATAATCATTATTAAAACCTTTATCATTTTTGGAGGATGATATGGATACGTCTTTGGCCGAGGAAGTTCAGCAGACTATGGCAACACTTGCACCCCATCGCTTTTTCTTTATGTCGCCGTATCGGAGCTTTACGACGTCAGGATGCTTCGCCCGCTTCGATGAACCTGCCGTGAACGGCGATTCGCCAGACAGCCCCTTCCAACAAAAATTACAAAAAATGTTCGCCGATGCCAAAGCGCAGGGTATCGCAAACCCGGTCATGGTGGGGGCTATTCCGTTTGACACCCGTCAGCCATCGTCACTGTTTATTCCCCAATGCTGGCAGTCCTTTTCTCGCCAGGAAAAACAACAGTCATCACGTTACTTCACCGACCATCAGGCGCTGAACGTTACGGCGCGCAAAGCGATCCCCGAGCAGGAGACGTTTGAAGAGATGGTCGCGCGCGCTGCCGCGCTGACGGCGACGCCGGAAGTCGACAAGGTGGTGCTGTCGCGACTGATTGATATCACCACCGATGCCGAGATCGACAGCGGTGCGCTGCTTGAGCGTCTGGTGGCGCAAAACCCGGTTAGTTACAACTTCCATGTCCCGTTGCACGATGGTGGCGTTTTGCTCGGCGCGAGCCCGGAACTGCTGCTGCGCAAAGAGGGCGATTGCTTTAGTTCTCTGCCGCTGGCGGGCTCCGCGCGCCGTCAGCCTGATGATGTGTTGGACCGGGAAGCCGGAAACCGTCTACTGGCCTCTGAGAAAGATCGCCATGAACACGAGCTGGTTACGCAGGCGATGAAAACCGTGCTGCGCGGTCGCAGCCAGAGTCTGCAACTGCCGTCTTCTCCGCAGCTCATCACCACGCCAACGCTCTGGCACCTCGGCACACCGTTTGAAGGCAAAGCCAATGCCGGAGAAAACGCCCTGACGCTGGCCTGTCTGCTGCACCCGACGCCTGCGCTGAGCGGCTTCCCGCATCAGGCGGCGAAACAGTTGATTGCTGAACTGGAGCCGTTCGATCGCGAACTGTTTGGCGGCATCGTCGGCTGGTGCGACGCCGAAGGCAACGGTGAATGGGTGGTGACCATCCGCTGTGCGACGTTACGTAAAAACCAGGTCCGCCTGTTTGCGGGCGCAGGGATCGTCCCGGCCTCTTCACCGGTGGGAGAGTGGCGTGAAACCGGCGTCAAACTTTCCACCATGTTGAACGTTTTTGGATTGCATTAAGGAGCGATGATGAACATCCCTTTCACCCGGTGGCCTGACGAATTTGCCCGTCGTTACCGTGAAAAAGGTTACTGGCAGGATCTGCCGCTAACGGACATTTTGACCCGCCATGCGGAAAACGACCATATGGCGGTCATCGAAGGCGAGCGTCAGTTGAGCTACCGTGAACTGAACCAGGCAGCGGACAACCTCGCCTGTACGCTGCGCCGCCAGGGGATCAAACCCGGTGAAACCGCGCTGGTGCAGTTGGGCAATGTGGTGGAGTTGTACATCACGTTCTTTGCGCTGTTGAAGCTTGGCGTCGCGCCCGTTCTCGCCCTGTTCAGCCATCAACGCACAGAACTTACCGCGTATGCGACGCAAATCGAACCCGCGCTGCTGATTGCCGATCGTCAGCACGCGCTGTTTGCCGACAATGATTTTCTGAACGCCTTCATTACTCAACATAAGACTATTCGGGTGGTGCATCTGCTCAATGACAGCGGTGAGCACTGCCTGCAAGCGGCGATAAATCAACCGGCAGACGCGTTTGTCGCCACGCCGTCGCCCGCGGATGAAGTGGCCTACTTCCAGCTTTCCGGCGGCACGACCGGGACGCCGAAGCTTATCCCGCGAACCCACAACGACTACTACTACAGCGTACGCCGCAGTAATGAAATCTGTCACTTCACTGCCGATACGCGTTTTTTATGTGCGATCCCTGCTGCGCATAACTACGCCATGAGTTCTCCCGGCTCGCTGGGGGTATTTCTCGCCGGTGGCACCGTGGTACTGGCAGCGGATCCGAGCGCCACGCTGTGCTTCCCGCTGATTGAAAAACATCAGATTAACGCGACGGCGCTGGTGCCGCCTGCGGTCAGCCTGTGGTTACAGGCGATTAACGAGTGGGGCAGTAACGCGCAACTGGCTTCGCTGACGCTGTTGCAGGTTGGCGGTGCGCGTCTGTCAGCCTCGCTGGCGGCGCGGATCCCGGCCGAAATTGGCTGCCAGCTGCAGCAGGTCTTCGGCATGGCGGAAGGCTTAGTGAACTACACCCGTCTCGACGACAGCCTGGAGCGGATCGTTAATACCCAGGGGTGTCCGATGTGTCCGGATGATGAAGTGTGGGTGGCGGATGCCGATGGCAACCCATTGCCGCAGGGAGAAATCGGGCGGCTGATGACGCGCGGCCCGTACACCTTTCGTGGCTACTACAAGAGCCCGCAGCATAACGCCAGCGCCTTTGACGCCAACGGTTTCTACTGCTCAGGCGATCTTATCTCTATCGACGAGGATGGCTACATCACCGTGCAGGGACGGGAGAAAGATCAGATCAACCGTGGCGGCGAGAAGATCGCAGCCGAAGAGATAGAAAACCTGTTACTGCGTCATCAGGCGGTGATCCATGCGGCGCTGGTGAGTATGGAAGATGAACTGATGGGTGAGAAAAGCTGCGCGTATCTGGTGGTAAAAGAACCGCTACGCGCGGTACAGGTGCGCCGTTTCCTGCGTGAGCAGGGCGTTGCTGAATTCAAGTTACCGGACCGGGTGGAAACCGTTGAGGCGCTGCCTCTGACCCCGGTCGGGAAAGTCGATAAAAAACAATTACGTCAGTGGCTGGCAACACGTTCGGCCTGAAGGAGAACACGCAATGGCAATTCCTAAACTGCAGGCTTACGCGCTGCCAACCGCGCTTGATGTTCCGGTTAATAAAGTCAACTGGGCGTTTGACCCGGAGCGTGCGGCGCTGCTGATCCACGATATGCAGGACTACTTCGTCAGCTTTTGGGGTGAA
This sequence comes from Citrobacter telavivensis, assembly GCA_009363175.1. Lineage (NCBI taxonomy): Bacteria > Pseudomonadati > Pseudomonadota > Gammaproteobacteria > Enterobacterales > Enterobacteriaceae > Citrobacter > Citrobacter telavivensis. The sequence goes on along the minus strand of CP045205.1, from coordinate 4,268,803 downwards.
AACTGTCCGATGATGGCGCAGGTGATCGCCAATATCGCCGCCCTGCGCAGTTACTGTAAAGCGCACAACATTCCGGTTTATTACACCGCGCAGCCGAAGGATCAAAGCGACGAAGATCGCGCCCTGCTTAACGACATGTGGGGACCGGGACTCACGCGCTCGCCGGAGCAGCAAAAAGTGGTCGCCGCGCTGGCACCCGATGAAGCTGATAACGTGCTGGTGAAATGGCGCTACAGCGCCTTTCACCGTTCCCCGCTTGAACTGATGCTGAAAGAGACCGGACGCAACCAGTTGATTATCACCGGGGTGTATGCGCACATCGGCTGCATGACCACGGCGACGGACGCCTTTATGCGCGATATCAAGCCGTTTATGGTGGCGGATGCGCTGGCTGATTTCAGCCGTGAGGAGCACCTCATGTCGCTGAAGTATGTTGCAGGACGTTCAGGTCGCGTCGTGATGACTCAGGAGCTACTGCCCTCGCCGGTACCGGCCAGCAAAGATGAACTGCGGGCGCAGATTTTACCGCTGCTTGATGAGTCTGATGAGCCGATGGATGATGAGAACCTGATCGACTACGGTCTGGACTCTGTGCGGATGATGGCGCTGGCGGCGCGCTGGCGTAAAGTGCATGGCGATATCGACTTTGTGATGCTGGCGAAAAATCCGACCATTGATGCCTGGTGGGCACTGCTTTCCCGTGAGGTGTGTTAATGGCCGGATTCGATTTTCGCGGCAAAACGGTGTGGGTCACTGGCGCGGGTAAAGGCATTGGTTACGCAACGGCGCTGGCGTTTGTCGAGGCCGGGGCGCAGGTCACGGGCTTCGATCGTGAGTTCGCTTTGCAGGATTATCCGTTTACCACTGAAGTGATGGATGTGGCAGACGCCGGACAGGTGGCTGAGGTATGCCAGCGCGTGCTGGCGCACACCGAACGGCTGGATGTGCTGGTAAACGCTGCCGGGATTTTACGTATGGGCGCAACTGACGCGCTGAGCCCGCATGACTGGCAGCAGACGTTTGCGGTTAACGTCGGCGGCGCCTTTAATCTGTTCCAGCAGACAATGGCGCAATTTCGCCGTCAGCAGGGCGGGGCGATAGTGACTGTGGCTTCTGATGCCGCCCATACGCCACGCATCGGCATGAGCGCCTATGGCGCGTCGAAGGCAGCACTGAAAAGTCTGGCGCTGACCGTCGGGCTGGAGCTGGCGGGCAGCGGGGTACGCTGTAATCTGGTGTCACCCGGCTCCACGGATACCGACATGCAGCGCACGCTGTGGGTCAGTGATGACGCGGAACAGCAGCGTATTCGCGGCTTTGGTGAGCAGTTCAAGCTCGGTATTCCGCTGGGCAAGATTGCCCGGCCTCAGGAAATCGCCAACACTATTCTGTTCCTCGCTTCCGATCTGGCCAGCCACATTACGTTGCAGGATATCGTAGTGGACGGCGGCTCCACGTTGGGAGCGTAACGATGATCTGGAAACGTCACTTAACGCTCGACGAACTGAACGCCACCAGCCAGAACACGATGGTGGCGCATCTGGGCATTGTCTACACCCGACTCGGTGATGACGTGCTGGAGGCGGAAATGCCGGTGGATACCCGCACGCATCAGCCGTTTGGTTTACTGCACGGCGGGGCTTCGGCGGCGTTGGCCGAAACGTTAGGTTCAATGGCAGGTTATCTGATGACTCGCGACGGGCAGTGCGTCGTCGGGACAGAACTGAATGCCACTCATCACCGGGCGGTTTCGCAGGGCAAGGTGCGCGGAGTCTGTCAGCCGCTGCATCTGGGGCGGCAAAGCCAGAGCTGGGAAATCGCGGTGTTTGATGAACAAGGTCGGCGGTGCTGTACCTGCCGACTGGGAACGATGGTACTGGGCTGAGCGCGCGTAATGTCATGAGATTGCAGCGTTAGCTGGTGAATGAAGTGATCCAGTTAACAATGCAATGTAAATAGTCGGTGATACTTCAGGTTTATTGGGTTGTCAGGTTGTTAAAGCCAGAAAAGATGTTATAGAAACAAAATGTAACATCTCTATTCTCTGGAACACGCAAACGGATAACAACCATGAATAAATCAGGGAAATACCTCATCTGGACAGTGCTCTCGGTAATGGGTGCATTTGCTCTGGGCTATATTGCGCTAAACCGTGGGGAACAGATCAACGCGCTGTGGATAGTCGTGGCGTCGGTCTGTGTTTATCTCATCGCCTATCGTTTCTACGGTCTGTACATTGCCAAAAATGTGCTGGCGGTTGACCCGACGCGTATGACGCCTGCGGTACGCCATAACGACGGGCTTGACTATGTGCCCACCGACAAGAAAGTGTTGTTCGGTCACCATTTTGCGGCGATTGCCGGCGCGGGTCCGTTAGTCGGACCGGTACTGGCGGCACAAATGGGTTATCTGCCGGGCATGATCTGGCTGCTGGCCGGCGTGGTCTTAGCCGGGGCGGTTCAGGATTTCATGGTGCTCTTTGTTTCAACCCGTCGCGATGGCCGCTCGCTGGGTGAACTGGTCAAAGAAGAGATGGGGCCAACCGCAGGGGTAATTGCGCTGGTGGCCTGTTTCATGATCATGGTGATTATCCTCGCGGTGCTGGCGATGATCGTGGTGAAAGCGCTGACCCACAGTCCGTGGGGAACCTACACCGTCGCGTTCACCATCCCGTTGGCGATCTTTATGGGGATCTATCTGCGCTACCTGCGTCCGGGGCGTATCGGCGAAGTGTCGGTTATCGGTCTGGTGTTCCTCGTTTTTGCCATTATTTCCGGCGGCTGGGTCGCGGAAAGTCCAACCTGGGCACCGTACTTTGACTTCACCGGCGTCCAGTTAACCTGGATGCTGGTGGGCTATGGTTTCGTGGCGGCGGTACTGCCGGTGTGGCTGCTGCTGGCTCCGCGCGACTACCTCTCTACGTTCCTGAAAATCGGTACGATTGTCGGTCTGGCGGTGGGTATTTTGATCATGCGCCCGACGCTGACGATGCCTGCGCTGACTAAATTTGTCGATGGTACCGGACCGGTGTGGACGGGTAACCTGTTCCCGTTCCTGTTTATCACCATCGCTTGTGGCGCCGTTTCGGGTTTCCACGCGCTGATCTCCTCCGGGACTACGCCGAAGATGCTGGCGAACGAAGGCCAGGCCTGCTTTATCGGCTACGGCGGGATGTTGATGGAATCGTTCGTCGCCATCATGGCGCTGGTGTCTGCCTGTATCATCGATCCGGGCGTCTATTTTGCCATGAACAGCCCAATGGCCGTGCTGGCTCCTGCCGGCACCACTGACGTGGTGGCTTCTGCCGCTCAGGTGGTTAGCAGTTGGGGCTTTGCCATTACGCCGGATACGCTGCATCAGATTGCCAACGAAGTGGGTGAGCAGTCGATTATCTCTCGTGCGGGTGGTGCGCCAACGCTGGCGGTGGGGATGGCCTATATCCTGCACGGCGCGTTGGGCGGCATGATGGATGTCGCCTTCTGGTATCACTTCGCCATTCTGTTCGAAGCGCTGTTTATTCTGACGGCGGTCGATGCGGGGACGCGTGCGGCGCGCTTTATGCTTCAGGACCTGCTGGGCGTGGTATCTCCTGGCCTTAAACGTACGGACTCATTGCCTGCCAACCTGCTGGCGACCGCATTGTGCGTGCTGGCGTGGGGTTACTTCCTGCATCAGGGCGTGGTGGATCCATTAGGCGGCATTAATACCCTGTGGCCGCTGTTTGGTATCGCCAACCAGATGCTGGCGGGTATGGCACTGATGCTCTGTGCGGTTGTCCTGTTCAAGATGAAACGTCAGCGTTATGCGTGGGTGGCACTGGTGCCGACCGCATGGCTGCTGATTTGTACTCTGACGGCGGGCTGGCAGAAATCGTTCAGTCCGGATACAAAAGTGGGCTTCCTGGCGATTGCCAATAAGTTCCAGGCGATGATCGACAGCGGTAATATCCCGCCGCAGTACACCGAATCGCAGCTGGCGCAACTGGTGTTTAACAACCGTCTGGATGCGGGCCTGACTATCTTCTTCATGGTGGTGGTCGTGGTGTTGGCGCTATTCTCCATTAAGACGGCGCTTGCCGCACTTAAAGAGGACAAACCAACGGCGAAAGAGACGCCGTATGAGCCGATGCCGGAAAATGTGGAAGAGATCGTTGCGCAGGCCAAAGGCGCGCATTAACGTGTAATCAATCCCCCTCTTCCTGCCGGGAGAGGGGTTTTCTGACAGGTGGTAACGATGTTTGATACGCTTTCGAAAGCCGGGAAATATCTGGGCCAGGCCGCGAAACTGATGATCGGTGTGCCTGACTATGACAACTACGTTGAGCATATGCGGATGACCCATCCGGATCAGACGCCAATGACCTACGAGGAGTTTTTCCGCGAGCGGCAGGATGCTCGCTATGGCGGAAAAGGTGGGGCGCGCTGCTGTTGAGTGTGAGAAAATTCGGGCCGGATAAGCGCGTCATCCGGCACAAGCCGATTATTTTACCGTCCAGGCTTTTGAAAACCGCCGACTGGCAAACAGTTCCTGAAGACCGTTGATCTGTTTCAGGCGCAAGACTTCATCCTCGTCCATCCCCAGTTCTTTACCGATTTTTTCGTCCCCCCATCCCAGCAACGCCAGTTCACGCACGATTTCAGACATCGCGTGGATCTGATGCCGTCCACGGGCGCGGTTATGGCGAATGGTCGCTGCCATGCGGTCGTGGCGACTTCCCTCCAGACAGGTAATAGGTAAATAGCCTTTGAGACGGGACCTGAGCGAAGCTTTGCCTTTCCCCAGTTCATGACGATGAAAGCCATCGACTATCTCGTACTCCTCCGCGCTGGACTGGGTGACAACAATAGGCTGGGTAAATCCATCCGTCTCGATGGATTTCAGCAGTAGCTTTTTCTCCGGCGGAGCAACGTTATTGGGGTTGTAATCGTTAGGTGAAATGTGCTCGTTTTTTATCCACAGTACACAATCAACCGGTTCGTCACGAAACGGACTGACGCTGTGAATCGCCATTCTGAAATCATTGATAGCCTTGATTTTTTCTTCTTCAGACAGGCCAGAGAGAAAGCCAATGAGATCCTGTGTCAATCGTTGTTGCATAAAATTCCCCACTCCTTGCGTCTCGCTTTCATGCGTTCGCTATAACGCTGGTAACTTTTCGGTTTGGTTGGACTGAAAGAGAGTGCCCGGCACCAGTAATCATTGTTCAGTAGCACTTTGCAGATGCGTCGCCAGGAGGGGATATCTTTCGAACCAATATCGCCAGGCTGCGTTTGCGGGATCTCGCCGAGGCCGTTTTTCTTGTACCACTGTAAATAGACGGCGATCTTGTTACGGTAATGCTCAGCGGTGTTATCCGGCATGCTGAGCAGTAACATCATGGCGTAATCCTGCCAGCTCAAATGGTCGGGCTTGAGTATTTTTCGATGGCCATAGAAGTGATTATCCTGCCCTGCGTAGATCCCACCGCTTCTGACGCCACTGACACGTGCGCACATTGCCGCCCACCTTTCGGGTTCAACAACGTGATAGAGCCATAATCCCTGACGCTGTTCGGGACCAAATGGTTCGCAAATGCGCATGTAACGGGCCGGGACACCGGCCTGATACATCAGATTGTAGAGCGGATTACAGGGCAGATTCGTGCGAGCAAACCAGGTCCAGATATCGGCCGTTTTCCAGTCATACAGCGGATAGATGTACCAGGTATGTCCACCAGGTGCGGCGGTCGTCCAGGGTTTGTCATCGGCAAAACGCTGTTTGCGTAAACTGGCGATCGCCACAAAACGGTTGTAAGACTCATCCGCCCGGATGCCTATCATCATGGCCGCCGGGCGTTTATTCGAAAACCAGTCGGCAAATTCACGCACGAAGTGTTCGAAGGTCATGCCGGGTTGATAAAAGGAAAAATAGCCCGGATCGGTGATAGCGTCTGGCGGCGGCTGGCGAACCCACTGGGTATCGGGTTCCCAGCACTGCCATTCAGGTTGAAACTGAGACAGTGAGTTTTGGGTGGTAAGCGAAAGGGCAACCCAATAGAAATGGTCGATGACATCGGCATACATTTCGCGCAAGGCGCTAATATAACTAATGGTACAGGAAAATTGCGCTTCCCAGTCAATGAACAATACGCTGATTTTTTTGTGTCGCTTACGTGCAAGATTTGCCGTCAGATGCAACATCAGTCCGGAATCTTTGCCACCGGAAAAGGAAACACACACGCGGGGAAGATTTTCGAGAGTCCAGATGATGCGTTCTTCAGCGGCTTCCAGAACATTTTGGTTTAATGATATTTTATAAACAGACATGCATCGCTTATCCTTAAACGTTAAAGTCGTACGTCTGGAATAGATATCCCTCTATAATATAAGTCTTTTTTGTATGTGCGCAATGGTTAAATAAATTCAACAAGTTAATTAATTCATAATTAATATATTAATTATGAATATATTGTAATTGATATCAAAAGTCCGCTATGTGAGTCGACGTGGTTAACAAAAGGGGTTTATACAAAAGAAAATTTCTTTATGCCGTGTTTACGTTGCGAGAAGAGTTAAATTTTGCGGTTAAAATTATTCAGGGTAATTATATTTTATTGAATATAATTACCCATATTAATTATGGTTGCGCCATCATGGCATCCAGCTGCGCTTTTTCGGGTAAGCCAACGACCTGCTGAAGGACGTTATCTTTACTCATATAATAAATCGCGGGTGTGACGTTCGCGCCTAAATCATCCATGATTTTCTGGTTCATATTGAGGGTTTTCATGTGATCCGGCGAAATCGCTTTGGGCACATTGAGCGTCATTTTTCCACCAGAGGCTTCGTAATCATGCCAGGTTTTCGCCGGATCGTTCGACGCCAGAATGGCCGCGGCAGTGGCAGGACTCTCTGGCTTGATGACGCCGACGAGTAGCGTACGTAATTGTACTTTACCCGACTCCACCCACGGACGCGCCTGTTGCCAGAACTGTTTACAGTACGGGCAGAATGGGTCAGCAAAAACATAGAGCACCACCGGGGCGTCTTTCTTGCCATCCAGTAACCAGTTGGCTTTTTCCATGCGCTGCCACATTTCTCGCCCGGCGGGCGCATAGATCTCTTTCTCTATCAACTGATTGCTCAGGTTTTCCCCTTTTTCATTGTACATGTAGCCTGAAATGGCCTGTTTGCCATCAGGTGTCAGGTAGATAGTGACGCCCATATCCTGGTATTTCCCGAGATAACCTTTCATCCCGCCGGGCGCATCGAACGACTTGATAATAGTAATGCCTTGTTTTTCTATCGCTTTGACCGGCGCAGGCAGGTCTTCGGCCCAGGCAAAGAGAGGGAAGAGGGAGAGCAAAAACGTACGTTTTAACATCTTTTATCCTTATAAATCAGAGCGATTGCGAGTGAGGTGAGAAAACCTATCACAGCCATAGGTAAGACCTCAGCCAGGAACATTGCCCTTTCAGGAGTGGGGTGGTGTAATCCTTCTCGCTGTTACAGCCTTTGTTAAGGTAATGTAGAGCGCAACACATAGCCAGTTTCACTGGCGCTGAAGTTACCCACGGGTAGTTCAGGTAACGGGGCTGCCTGCAAAGGCGGCCCTTTTTACTTTGCGTCATCGCACGTTCACAACGTTGAATTGAGAGGTTTGTTAGTTAACGCTTATTGATTTGATAAAGGAAACGCATTAGCCCTGTCGGTCAATCTTCGGTAACGTATCCCTCAACGAAAACACGGAGGAAGTACAGATGTCTTTGATTAATACAAAAATTAAACCTTTTAAAAACCAGGCGTTCAAAAACGGTGAATTCATTGAAGTGACCGAGAAAGATACTGAAGGCCGCTGGAGCGTCTTCTTCTTCTATCCGGCTGATTTTACTTTCGTATGCCCGACCGAACTGGGCGACGTTGCAGACCATTACGAAGAGCTGCAGAAACTGGGCGTAGACGTTTACTCTGTCTCTACCGACACCCACTTTACCCACAAAGCATGGCACAGCAGCTCTGACACCATCGCCAAAATCAAATACGCGATGATCGGCGACCCGACTGGCGCCCTGACCCGTAACTTCGACAACATGCGTGAAGATGAAGGTCTGGCAGACCGCGCAACGTTCGTTGTTGACCCGCAGGGTATCATCCAGGCGATCGAAGTTACCGCTGAAGGTATCGGCCGTGATGCTTCTGACCTGCTGCGTAAAATCAAAGCCGCTCAGTATGTCGCTTCTCACCCAGGCGAAGTGTGCCCGGCTAAGTGGAAAGAAGGCGACGCGACTTTAGCACCGTCTTTAGACCTGGTTGGTAAAATCTAAGCCTTTAAGGCGCTTCGAAGCCGGATGGCGCTGCGCTTATCCGGCCTACACATCGGGCCTACAACATCGTAGGCCGGGTAAACGAAGTGCCACCCGGCAACAAACGGGTGCATCACGCACCCGTTTTATTCCAAACCCCATGATGCAAGTTGCATTCACGCAGCCCGATTAAGGCAGCTTGCATGATGATGTTTTCAGAGAGGGAAGAAGAATGCTCGACACAAATATGAAAACCCAGCTCAAGGCCTATCTTGAGAAACTGACCAAACCTGTTGAGCTGATTGCTACGCTGGATGACAGCGCTACATCGGCAGAAATCAAGGAACTGCTGGCTGAAATCGCCGAACTGTCAGAGAAAGTCACCTTTAAAGAAGACAACAGCTTAGCCGTACGTAAGCCCTCTTTCCTGATTACCAATCCGGGTTCAAATCAGGGGCCGCGCTTTGCGGGTTCCCCGTTGGGCCACGAATTTACCTCACTGGTTCTGTCACTGCTGTGGACCGGTGGACACCCGTCAAAAGAAGCGCAGTCTCTGCTTGAGCAGATCCGCGATATTGACGGTGATTTTGAGTTTGAAACCTATTACTCACTCTCCTGCCATAACTGCCCGGACGTGGTGCAGGCGCTGAACCTGATGGCGGTGCTGAACCCGCGCATTAAGCATACGGCAATTGATGGCGGCACGTTCCAGAACGAGATCACCGAGCGTAATGTGATGGGCGTTCCGGCCGTGTACGTTAACGGTAAAGAGTTTGGTCAGGGCCGCATGACGCTGACGGAAATCGTGGCGAAAGTGGATACCGGTGCTGAAAAACGCGCCGCCGAAGAACTGAGTCAGCGTGATGCCTATGATGTTCTGATCGTCGGTTCCGGCCCTGCGGGCGCGGCAGCGGCGGTCTACTCCGCGCGTAAAGGCATTCGTACCGGCCTGATGGGCGAGCGTTTCGGCGGTCAGGTGCTCGATACCGTGGATATCGAAAACTACATTTCTGTACCGAAAACAGAAGGGCAGAAACTGGCCGGCGCACTCAAGGCCCACGTCGATGATTATGACGTCGATGTGATAGACAGTCAGAGCGCCAGTAAACTGGTGCCAGCGGCCAGCGAAGGCGGTTTACATCAGATTGAAACGGCGTCCGGGGCGGTACTGAAAGCGCGCAGCATTATCATCGCCACCGGTGCGAAATGGCGCAACATGAACGTACCGGGTGAAGACCAGTATCGTACTAAAGGCGTAACCTATTGCCCGCACTGCGACGGCCCGCTGTTTAAAGGTAAGCGCGTGGCGGTGATCGGCGGCGGTAACTCCGGCGTGGAAGCGGCGATTGATCTCGCCGGGATCGTGGAACACGTAACCCTGCTGGAATTTGCCCCAGAAATGAAGGCCGACCAGGTTTTGCAGGATAAAGTCCGCAGCCTGAAAAACGTCGACATCATCCTGAACGCCCAGACGACGGAAGTGAAAGGCGATGGCACGAAAGTGGTTGGTCTGGAATACCGCGACCGCGTGAGTGGCGATGTTCACAACGTGGAGCTGGCGGGCATCTTTGTTCAGATTGGTCTGTTGCCAAACACCACCTGGCTGGAAGGGGCGATTGAGCGCAACCGGATGGGTGAAATCATCATCGACGCGAAATGCGAAACCAGCGTGAAGGGCGTATTCGCCGCGGGCGACTGTACCACCGTGCCGTACAAACAGATTATCATCGCGACCGGCGAAGGAGCGAAAGCGTCTCTGAGCGCCTTTGATTACCTGATTCGTACGAAAACGGCATAAAAAAGAAAGTAAGACTACACCTGCAATACCGAAACCGCCTGTTAACCACAGGCGGTTTTTTTATGTCTTTTGCCATCCATTGTTAGCTTTTGAAACAATAAAAATAATTCACGTCCCATTAAATACAATTAATCCTTCCTTTAATCAAAGAATGGACGACATATTTCGTTATTATACCCTCTCTGTTTTATTTATATATTTACCTCATGAATTAAAAACTGGGCATTTATGGATTTATTTAATAATACTTTGACGGACAGTGAATCGTCAGGACTGCTATTACGTGATTTTTTTCATTCCCGTGACGGTGAGTCGTTAAAAGCCGCGTGTATTGCCCTTGATCCTCCGGCGGTGTTTGTCATGACCGCGTCGGCGTGGCAGGAGGTTGAGTATGACTACAATGCCCTGTTTATCGGGCCCTGCGCGCTAAAGGCCGCGCCATATGCTTCGGTGTATCTGGAAGAAGAAGGCCTTGTCATGGGAAAAACGACGAGGACGATAAGGGATTTTATGGCAAGTATTGGGTTGTCCATAAATAGCGAAAATAATATACCGGACGATCATATTTCATATGTTATAGAACTCGCGATCGTGTTATCGGCGAATGTCAGACAGTCCCCGCAATATCGTGACATGCTGGCGCGCTATATCAATGACTATGTTGCGTTATGGGTCCCTGAATTTATCGCAAGGATAAAACGTTATGCCCAAACCGCAACGCTGCATGCGGTGGCGGAAAAGTTATCTTACTGGATTGATGAATTAAAACGAGATTATCTTTATGAGCAATGAACCAGGACTTCTTAACCGACGTTCTTTTTTAAAAGGGCTGATTGCCCTCGGTACCGTCGCGGCGTTACCGGGTGGATTACTGACGTCCCGCTGCGCGCTGGCGCAACCGCCCATTCCATTTAACCCAAAAACCTACAAAATCTATCGCAATGCGTGTCCACGCAACTGCTACGACACTTGTAGCCTGAAAACCTGGGTCAAAAACGAGGTGATTACCTTTGTGGAGGGGGCATCGGAGTCGACGTTTACCCATGGAACGCCGTGTGTGAAAGGGTTGAGCTATCCCCGCCGGGTCTACAGCCCCGATCGGATCAAGTATCCCATGATTCAGGATGGGCGAGGTACCGGTAAATGGCGTCGTATTTCCTGGGAAGATGCAATGCAGCGTATCGCCCGCAAAATGCTGGAAATTAAAAAGCGAGACGGTTCGATGCTCGGACTGGCGTTGTCCAAATATTCAGGCAATCTGGGCGTGATGGGCTATGCCGTTGAGGGGATGATGTCTTCACTCGGCTATACCACGCGTTTTGCCGGTACGCCGTGCTGGCCTGCAGGTATTGATGCGCAAAATTATGATATGGGCGATATGTGGTGTAACGACCCGGAAGATTTTGTGAAGGCCAAATACATCATCATCTGGGGCGCAAATCCGGCCTGGTGCTCCATGCATACCATGAAGTACATCTATCAGGCGCGTGAGCAAGGGGCGAAGGTGGTCGTTATCGATCCCCTGTTAACCCAAACGGCGGCGAAGGCCGATCTGTTCCTGCGTGTGCGTCCTGGATCTGACGGAGCGCTGGCGCTGGGTATGGCGCGTCACCTGCTCGATACCGGGCGTGTCGACCAGGATTTCGTTAATAATTATGCTCATGGTTACCCGGAGTTCGAAGCTTATCTACGCAGCCACGTTACCGTTGAATGGGCGGCGGAACAGTGCGGCCTATCTGCAGCGGTGATTCGCGAACTGGCGGAAGAGTTTACTGCCGTTAAGCCTGCCACTGTATGGATTGGCTATGGCATGCAGCGTCATGTCAACGGCGGTGCGAATGTGCGCGCCATTGACGCATTTGTCGCGATGACCGGCAATATAGGTCTGGAAGGCGGTGGTGCGCGCTACGGGCATTTGCAGACCTGGGGTTATAACTATGCCGGGATGATGCAAAAACCGCCAGCAGGCTCTGTGGGTATCAAAGGGGCGGGCGGTCCTGTCGGCGAGTTTGTCAGCGACAGCGGTGAAAAGAGTGAATACTCCGATCGCGCGCTGAATATCAACCAGACGGCGCAGGGTATTCTCGACGCCAGCGAACCGCCTGTCCGCATGCTATGGGTGGCGTCCAAGAACCCGTTTGCGCAGGATTTCGATCGTAACAAGATGGAGAAAGCGTTCGAAAAACTGGAAATGGTAGTCTGCGTCGATCAGTTCTTCAATGAAACTGTTCAGCATGCCGATATCGTGCTGCCGGTCACGACCACTTTCGAGCAGTGGGATGTCTGTTCGTCTTACTGGCACTACTGGTTGTCGATCAACGAGCCGGCCATTAAGCCGCTTTATGAGTGTAAAAGCGATCCTGAAATTGCTGCGCTGTTGTCTAAAACCATCAACCAACTGGAGCCTGGTTCCTGTACGTTCCCGCAGGAGTTTGATGCGAAGCGTTGGCTGGATAAGGAGTTCAACGACGGCATGGGCAAGCTGTTTGCCATCAGCGGCTGGGACGATCTGCGTGACGGTCCACGCAAAGCTAAAATGCCCAGCACTGCCGCCTGGTACGATCGCAAATTCAAAACGCCATCCGGGAAATATGAGTTCAAATCTGAACGTTGCGAACAAAACGGCCACACCGCGCTACCGGAATACAAACCCGCCGCGCAAGGGGCGTTGCCGTTCCATCTGTTCACCCCGCATCTGCAGTATGGCCTGCATTCGCAGTTTATGAATCTTGACTGGATGCAGGTGTTCTGGCCTGAGCCTTTTGTCTACATTCATCCGTCAGCCGCTGCAACAAAAGGCATTGCTGAAGGCGATCTCGTCAAGGTCTTCAATGAGGCGGGGCATGTGGAACTGCGCGCCAAAATTACCACCAACGTGCCGGATGATTTCCTGGTGATGTACGAGTCGTGGTTTAACAAGCTGCGCTATAACGTGCAAAACGTCGTCAAGGATACGCCTGCGGATATGGGAAAAATGGCAACGGGCGCGCCAGGCGCCGCTATTCATAGCCAATTTGTCGATATCATTCGATTGGACAGTGAAGGAGCCACAGCATGAGACGCGCGTTTTTAGTGAATAGTGATAAGTGCATCGGCTGCCGTGGCTGTGCAATGGCATGTAAAAGCTTTAACCAACTGGAGCCGGAGCGCTTCTGGCGCTACGTATATCCGCTGGATAAAGAGATCTATCCGCACGAGGAGCGCGCATTTTATTCGCTGGCCTGCAACCATTGCGAAAAACCGGCCTGCGTTGCGGCATGTCCGGTAGAAGCGTACACCAAACGGGAAGATGGCGTGGTGGTGCATAACCCAGAGCGCTGCATCGGTTGTAAAAACTGCATCCGCAATTGTCCGTATGGCGCGCCGCGCTTTAACGAAGAGACGCGCAAGGCGGAAAAATGCAGCATGTGTTATGAGCGACTGGACATCGGCATGAACCCGGCCTGCGTCAATGCCTGCCCGGTGGGGGCGCTGACCCTGATCGATCTCGATGCAGACTCCATTCCGACCAATGCGGTGCAATATCCGCCAGGATTCCCGCGGATGCCGCAACTTAACCCTGGCACGCGTTTTATCCTCGCCCGTCAGCCCAAACAACCGGAGGACAAGTAATGGAAAAATATGAACTGCCTTTGGTGATCTTTACCTTATTAAGCCAGACGTCAGTAGGGATGACGCTGATCCTGACGCTGCGTTCACTCCGTGGCGAACTGGAAGGAAAACGTGTGTACTGGCTGGTTACGGGGTTAATTCTTGTGGTGGCATCTGTCGCGGCGGTACTGCATCTGGCACATCCGGACAGAGCGTATAATGCGCTGATTAACCTGAAACACGCCTGGCTGAGTCGGGAGATCCTCGGTGCTACGCTGTATGGTGTGGCGATAGGCATTACATTTCTGACTAAAGGGCACAAAGTTCCGGCTATTCTGACGTCGATGCTTGGGGTTGCGCTGGTGGTGGTGCAGGGGATGACCTATGCTGCACCGGCGATGGTGGCTATCGCCAACGGTCTGACGATGCTGTTGTTTTTGATCACAGTGTGGGTGATGGGATGTGCGACGATTCCATTGCTGAAGCTAAAACCGTCATTATCCGCGCTGCGCCAGGCGATTGTGGTTTGTCTGGCGGTGCTGATCGCCGCACCGATGATTTGGCTCATTGGCGGTACCATCATGCAGATGACAGCGCATGCGTGGCTGACGTCTCCGCTTTATCTGGTAAGTCTGGCGTGTTTGTTGCTGGCATTTGTTCTGACGCGCGGTGGTGAGCGCCGCGGGGCTGTGCTGTTTGGGCTACTGTTTGTCGGGATGTTCTTCAGTCGGTTGGTCTTTTTTGGCGATACCGTGAGTACGATTGTGAACATTGGTCATCTGTTCTGATGCGGATGAAAAAAGCCCTGCCTGCTGACAGGGCTTGTTGGTATTCGGGCGCAATTTAGCGCACAACCAGTACCGGCAGGGTCGCATGACGTACCACGCTTGAGGCGTTAGAACCCAGCAGGTGTGTGGTGATTGACGGATTACGTGAGCCAATGACCACCACGTCTGCATTCAGCTCTTCGCCGAGCTCATTGACCACGTCGCGGACGCTGCCAAAGCGGACATGCTGCTTGATGCGGGCAGGATCGATACTGAAGTGACCGACCATCGTTTGCAGTCGGGTTTCGGCTTCATGCTGTAAATGTTCTTCAAAACGACGAACGTCGGCGGCGAAGCGATGCAGGCTCAGGCTGGCAGAACCTGGTAGCACATGCAGAAGATGAATGACGCCATCCTGCTGCGCCAGAAATTCAGCGTGGCGAATCGCCTTATCGCTGAGTTCCATTTCAAAAACATCAACCGGCATAATGATTGTCTTATACATACCCGTTTCTCCCTGTTAATTAATACTCAAATCATTCAAGCATATAATAATAATTCTGTCTGCTTTCTGCAGGGGATTTTTCGCATTGTGCGGCGATTCCTTGTGCATTCGCTACCAGTGATTCTCCAGGTAAAGCACGGCCCCGACGATGATCGCCGCCATGATGAGGAATCCCAGTAATATGCTGAATGTTTCGTTCATGACCGCACCTGTCAATGAAACCGATTCAGTGTGGACGAGTCAGGCGAAAGGCGAACCAGGAAGAATGGGTGATTTTACGCAAAGTGGCGGAAAGAGGATGCGAACGCATCCTCTGGGTAAAGCGGAAAGTCGCTTATGCAGATGGGATTAACGCAGGAAGTCGCCTGCTGCTTCGGGTTGGTATTCCAGCTCCAGCACTTCGAGGTGGGTGGATGCGCCGCCCGGAAGTTCCCAGTGAATGGTGTCGCCCACACGCACGCCTAACAGCGCAGCACCGACGGGGGCCATCACTGAAAGTTGCGTATTGCTGTCGGTCATCGCCGCAGGATACACCAACGTACGCACGCGAATTTCGCCATCGCTGAGATTGCGGAATTTAACGCGGCTGTTCATGGTCACGACGTCATGCGGCATGGCTTCCGGCGAACACATTTGGGCACGATCCAGCTCGTCATTCAACGCGTCGGCAATGGGTAAATCTGCATACGCGGGTTGTTCCAGTAAGCGATCGATGCGTTCTGCATCAAGGTCGTTAATGATGATAGTTGGTCTGGACATTTTTACTCCATGTCGTCAGTACTGCGTTTTGCCGCAGGTAATATTCCCAAAAGAAAACCCTCACCGTCTGGCGGCAAGGGTTTAACTCTCCAGATGATACTGAGACTTACCCCGGGTTTGAAGTGATTTAGTTCACATTCGGGTAAATAGCTAAAAAAGCATCACTAGTATGAATTTTATTCGATAAACGTGATCGTTCTCAAATTTGCATTATGCTTTTTAAGCACGCGCCGCGGCGCGTCACTCTCTCAGTGTTCTATTACAGGAGATCTCATGAGCCAGTACGACAAAATTACTCTCAAAGATGGCAGTTATCTGTATTTTAAAGACTGGGGTAACCGCAGTGGCCAGCCGATTGTCTTCAGCCACGGCTGGCCGTTAACGGCTGATGCCTTTGAAGATCAGATGCTTTTTCTTGGCTCGAAAGGATTTCGGGTGATAGCCCACGACAGGCGCGGACATGGTCGCTCAGCCCAGCCGTGGGAGGGGCACAATATGGACCAGTATGCGGACGATCTGGCTGAACTGACCGCACACCTGAATCTGCAAAATGCGGTGCACGTTGGTCACTCAACCGGCGGTGGCGAAGTGGCGCGTTATATCGGGCGACACGGGACGCAGCGGGTGGCAAAAGCGGTATTGATTGGCGCGGTGACGCCCATTATGGTGAAAACCGAGTTCAACCCAAACGGTGTGCCGGAAGCGGTTTTCGACGGCATTCGTGAAGGGGTTGTCAATGACCGTGCCGCCTTTTTCTATGAGCTGACCGCTGCATTCTATGGCTATAACCGTCCGGGCGCGAAAGAGTCGAAAGCGGTGCGGGAAAGCTTTGTGGAGCAGGGATTACAGGGCTCAATAAAAGCGCTGTACGACTGCATCAAGGCGTTCTCGGAAACGGACCTGCGTGAAGACTTGCGCAAAATGACTATCCCAACACTGGTTATTCATGGTGATGACGATCAAATTGTCCCATTTGAGACCTGTGGCAAAGTCGCAGCGGAAATACTGCCTGACGCGCAACTGAAGGTCTATGCGGGCGGTTCCCATGGCATTTGCACCACCCATAAACAGCAGATAAATCAGGATCTGCTTAACTTTATTCAGTCGTAATCTTTAACGGATTACTCTACGCTGATCCTCTTCTATTAGGGGGATGAGCGGAGCGCAATTCGTGCTTCGCCGACGTCACATTCATCAGAGAATACTATGTATTTCTATCAACCCTCGCAGGGACACGGCCTGCCACACGACCCGCTTAATGCCATTGTTGGTCCACGGCCTATTGGCTGGATCGCCTCTCAGGATACCGCTGGTCGGGATAACCTGGCACCCTACAGCTTCTTCAACTGTTTCAATTATCATCCGCCCATTATCGGTTTTGCCAGCACCGGCTGGAAAGACAGCGTACGTAACATCATGGAAACCGGCGAGTTTGTCTGGAACCTGACCACGCGAGAGTTAGCCAGCGCGATGAATGAAACCTCCGCCAGTCTGCCACATGGCGAAGATGAATTTTTTGCCGCCGGGCTGACGAAGGCGGAAAGTCGTCTGGTGAAAGCGCCACGCGTTGCACAAAGTCCGGTGAATTTTGAATGTCGCCTGTCGCAGAGTATTCAGCTCATGACCGCGCAAGGGGAAGCCATCGAAACCTGGCTGATTCTGGGCGAAGTGGTGGGGATTCACATCGCTGAAACGCTGCTGGAAGAGGGCGTTTACCAGACCGCAAAAGCACAGCCCGTGCTGCGCGCCGGTGGCCCGACGGCCTACTATGCGATCAGCGAGTCGCACCGCTTTGACCTGGTGCGTCCGGATGCTCGCGCGAAACGTTGACGCTGTCGCCGGCGCGGATTTCGCGCCGGGACAGTGAATCAGTAACCCACTTTGTCGATGATAAACTGTTTACCACAGTTCCCCGGATGGGGTTGCGGGGCGAACGAGTCAGCGGAGAGCGGCGCGTTGATGGTCGTGGCCTTCAGTGAGAACTGGATCTCCGTCAGGTAAGCCGGATTACCGTGGCAGCTCAGTTTCACTGCGCTGACGGCCTCTTTTCCCCAGCGCCTGGCCACCGCCGCATCGAAGGCGCGGCGACTCACGCTCTTGCCGTAATTTTCACCGAGAAATACCCCTAACTCGCTGGCCTTGATCTCTTTGTTCAACCGCACCATCGTGCCAAAGTACGCATCCGGGTCGAAGCCAAAACAGGCACCGTGTTTTGCGTATTCGTAGCGCTCAAGGCAAGTACGTCCGCCCGCACCCGGCATCACGTCACTGAGTTTGGCGGCCGTTTCCAGCGACAGGCCCGTTTCGGGTGCCGCGCATTTACGGCTGGCGCGCGCTTCTGGCTGATTGGGGATGGGACGCGTGGCGCAGCCAAAGCGCATCCACCGGCGTTCATCGACCCCGCGCGACGCGATGGATTTCGGCAATCCTGGCCACAAACCGTGAACGGTCAGGAAATCGACTTTGTTAGCGGTCTCTTTTTGCAGGCGACATTCATCAGGCTCGCGGCGGTCGCGCTCATGCTGACTCTGGCAAAATCCCGTCTGCCAGGAGAGTGCCAGCACGTAACGGTCGAAATCGCCGTACTGCGTGGGCTGTAATTCGTTGGCGGTTGCCGAAGAAAGAGGGAGGAGTGAGGCGGCGAGCCACCCCCATTTTTGCCAGGTCGGTTTCATGATGGTTCTGAACTTATATAAAATCTGAATAGTATCTATTTAACCATAAAAAAAGCCCGCGAGGTGTGTTTACCCCGCGGGCCTTGATCCATTCAGCGTTTTACGTCAGGACTAGCTCCACATCGCCAGAATCGGCCAGCCAACCAGCAGCAGCATCGCAATGTAGATAACCCCGAAGATGGCGCCAAGACGCCAGTAGTCTTTGGATTTCACATAGCCGCAGCCGTAGATGATCACCCCAGGACCCGTTGCGTATGGCGTCAGACAACCCATAATCCCGATGGACAGCACCAGCAGGATACTCAAATGTTCCATCGGCACGCCCGGGATACCTTTACCGACCGCCAGAATAACCGGCAGCATTGTCGCCGTGTGCGCCGACAGGCTGGCAAACAGGTAGTGGGCAAAGTAGAACACCAGCACCAGCACAATCACCGTCGCGTTAGGCGAGAAACCTTCCAGATGGGTGCTCATGGTACCCGCGAACCAGTCGATGAACCCGGAACGGGTTAAACCGCTTGCCATCACCACAAGGGTGGCAAGGTTCACCAGCGTGTTCCAGGCGCTGTTGTATTTGGTAATGTCTTTCCACGGCACCACGTGCAGTGCCAGCATCAGAGAAACGGCGAGCAAACCGACGGCGGTGGCGTCGATCACTTCGCCGCCGAAGACCCACAAGCCTAAGCTCAGCAGAACCAGACCGACCAGCGTCCACTCTTTGCGCGTCAGAGTGCCCATGGTTTTAAGTTCATCACCCGCCCAGGCGGCGACTTCCGCACTGTGTGTGACTTCAGGTTTGTAGAGAACGTAAGAGAGCCACGGCGCAACGATCAGCAAAATGATACCGACCGGCAGGAAGCTGAGGAACCACTGCAGCCAGCTTATCTGCACACCGGCGATTTTGTTGACAAACTCCAGACCCAGCACGTTTGGCGCCGCACCCGTGACGAACATCGAAGAACTCAGGCTGGTACTGATGACCATCATCCACATCAGGTAACCGCCGATACGACGTGCGGACGGATCGTTCGGGAACGATTTAAACAGCGGTGGCAGGTTTTTGATTACCGGGAACACGGTGCCACCGGTACGCGCGGTGTTGGATGGCGTAAACGGCGCCAGCAGAATGTCGATGATGACAATCGCATAGCCCAGCGTCAGGGTACGTTTACCCATGAATTTCACCAGAAACAGCGCGATACGACGGCCAAGACCGGTGACTTCATAGCCGAGAGCGAAGATGAACGCGCCGAACACCAGCCAGACGGTGGTACTGGAGAAACCTGCCAGACCCCATTTCAGCGCTTGTTTACCGGCGTCAAATGCCGGATCCGCCAGCTCTTTGGCATCAAACAACAGGTAGTTGCTGCCAATCACGCAGATGGTGACCGCGATGAAGCTGATTGCGGTAGCCGGAATGGGCTCCAGAATCATACCGACGATCATCGCCACGAAAACGGCGAAGTAGTGCCATGCCTGAGGGGGCATGCCGTCCGGGACGGGGATAAGAAACATGACGCCCATGATTATCAAGGGGGCAAACAACTTCCATATAGTATCTTTCGATAAAGACATAAGTGATTCTCCGGAAAGGATCTTTTCAATAATTGTGTAAATGTTTAATTTGAGAAATCTGGGCCAAAAACCACGTTACGATCAGCAGGTCGGCACTGCCGCCAGGACTGAGATTGCGTTCAATGCAGTGGCTGTCGAACTGATGCAGATGAGTGAGATCGGCGGGGGTTCGGATGCCCCCTTGTTGTAACAATGCGTTTGCCTGCTGCTGTATCCAGCGCAGTCCTGCCGCACCGCCACGCGAGGCAACGTTGGTGTCGCCGTTGAGCGCAATCAGCAGGAGTAAGGTGTCGAGCAGTGCCAGCTCGGGATCGCGCCCCTCAGCTAACAGGGCGCGATAGTGTGGAAGCGCATGGCGGATAACCAATGGATATCCCGCTTCGGCTTCGCCACGTGCGCCGGTTAATCCCAGTTGCTGATAAAGTCGCTGACCTGCCGTGATTTGTTGATTGTTATTGCGCAGTTCGCGCTCGGTCAGACCGCGACAAAAGCTGGCGGCGGTAGTGCAGATCGTTTCCGGTGTAACAGATTGCCGTTGCTGATGTAGACGGCCAATGGCGGCACACAGCAGGCCGAGAGAAAAAATGCTGCCCTTATGGGTGTTCACACCCGCGGTGGCCCGAAACATGTCGGCTTCACAGGCCATACCTAACGGGCGTAAGCCGTTTAATACGGCGTCGGCTGGCATTTGCGCGCAGCAGGCACCGTATTCAATAAAACGCGGCAACCAGGCCTGAATGGCCAGCGCGCTGCGGTGAAAATCCGTCAACGACATGTCTTTATGCGCGCCACAGTTCAGACGATCGACCAGCCCGGGTTTTGGCGTCAGGTTGACTTCCGTCAGCATTGCGCGCCACGCCAGATGGCCGTACGCGTCAACCAGCGTGTGGGGAAGGGCGGTGGTTTCAACGGGCATATCGGGAATCGGCAGCATGCAGTAGCGCCTCCATGTGGTTGATCAGAAAGGAGAGCGTATGGGTTTTCCCACGCGCGCATTCCGCCGCGTTCTGTTCGCACAGCAGACAGCGGCGAGGGGGAAGCGCGAAATGGCGGCGGGAGAGAATTTCGCCTCCGGGAGTGAGCACATCGATGTCCCACAAACGTCCCAGAGGATGAGTCTGTTCGAGCTCAATGGTTGCGAGCTTGATGTCACGGGCCGGTGCCTCAATCGAGAGCATGCCTTCTGGCCCGCTGGCTGAGGCCAGTGCAGCCTGCTCCCTGATAGGCCAGTCCGCCTGCGCCGCCAGCGTACGCAGGGCGGTCACGCCATGATTAAAGAGGCGACGGGTGAGCTCGCTGTCTTTAATCGGGCCAGGCGCTACCACGGTAAAGGAGACCAGTGGAATAGGATGGCGCGCCAGCCAGACGTGTTGCCGTGCCTGTCGCTCATCCCGACTGACGAGTAGCTCGGGAATTGAAACTGCGTGGCGGGTGGCCTGTTCAGGGAGCAGGTGCATGGCTTATTCCTTCACCTGATGAACAACGTCGATCACTGAACCATCGCGATAGCGCACTACGGCAATCACGCGGTCGGTGAATTCGATTGGACGAGGTTCGCCAGTGAGTTGCTGTGCACGTTCGCGTAACCACTCAATCGAGACGACCTTCATCCCCGCGTCTTTCAGGCGTTCTGCCAGTTCCGGACGCGCCGGGTTAACCGCAATACCATGATCGGTAACCAGAATATCGACGCTGGAACCCGGTGTGACGCAGGTCAGCACGTTATCTACCAGCGTCGGAATACGGCCACGTACCAGCGGCGCGACGATGATTGACAGCGCAGCGGCGACGGCGGTATCGCAGTGACCGCCGGACGCGCCGCGAATGACGCCGTCAGAACCGGTCAGCACGTTGACGTTAAACTGGGTGTCGACTTCAAGCGCACTCAGCACGACCACGTCCAGACGGTCAACGGAGGCCCCTTTTGAACCCCAGTTGGCATACTGATTTGCACTGATTTCGATGTGATTCGGGTTGCGCGCCAGAGATTCAGCGGCGCTGCGGTCAAAGCTCTGTACGTCCAGCAGTTTGCGAATCAAACCTTTTTCATGCAGGTCGACGATAGTGGCGGTGATGCCGCCCAGGGCGAAATCTGCGCGGATATTGCGGCTGCGCATTTTGTCTTCCAGGAAGCGAGTGACCGCCAGCGAGGCACCGCCGGTACCGGTTTGCAGTGAAAAGCCTTCTTTGAAATAGCCGGAGTGGGCGATGACCTCGGCCGCGCTGCGGGCAATCAGCAGTTCACGCGGGTTAGTGGTCATTCGGGTGGCGTCGGCCCCGATTTTATCGGCATCACCGACCTGGTCTATTTGCACTATCAGATCAACCTGATCCTGGGTGATGCTGGCCGGGTTGTGTGGATAAGGCAGCAGTTGCTCCGTCAGTAGCACCACCTGGTTGGCGCTTTCCGCGTCAACGCGGGCATAGCCGAGTGAGCCGCAGCACGCTTTACCGGTATAGCCGTTGGCGTTACCGAAAGGATCGCATGACGGGACGCCGAGGAAGGCCACGTCAATGCTGAGTTCGCCGCTTTGTACCAAATGCACGCGCCCGCCGTGGGAGTGAACCTGGACGGGCTCTGCCAGCAGGCCGCGAGAGATCTCTTCTGCCAGCGGTCCGCGCAGACCGGAAGTATAAATGCGGCTGACGACGCCGTGACGAATATGGTCGACCAGCGGTGCGTGGCAGTCACTCAGGGAACTGGAGGCCAGCGTCAGGTTTTTAAATCCCATGCTGGCAATGGTTGCCATCACCAGGTTGAGGGTCAGGTCGCCGCCGCGAAACGCGTGGTGGAAGGAGATGGTCATGCCATCCTGTAAACCGGAACGGCGGATCGCCTCTTCAAGACTCGCGCACAGTTTTTGGTCACGCGGTTTTTGTGCCTGCAGAGCTTGTTTCGCGGTGCTCGTATAGGTGGAAAGGTCACTTTCGGCCTGGCGACTCCAGGCTGCTACCCGTTCCTGTCGTTGAAACTGTTCGTTTTTCTGGGTCATTGTTTTTGCCTTATTCTTCGCGGATGCCGGAAAGTTCTGCGCGGGAGAGCACCAGACGTGCGCGCTCGATCACCGGGCTGTCGACCATCTTGCCGTTCAGGGAGACCACCCCGAGGCCTTCGCGGGCGGCGGCTTCTGCGGCTTCCACGACCAGACGCGCATGCGTCACTTCTTTTTGCGTCGGGGCATACAGGTTGTGCAGCAGTTCAATCTGGCGTGGGTTGATCAGCGATTTGCCGTCAAAGCCCAACTGTTTGATGTGGGCCGCTTCATGCAGAAAGCCCGCTTCGTTGTTGGCATCGGAATAGACGGTATCGAACGCCTGAATCCCGGCGGAGCGTGCGGCCTGTAAAATCGAGCAGCGGGCAAACAGTAATTCAGTGCCCTCTGGTGAACGTTCTGTACGCAGGTTGCGTACGTAGTCTTCCGCTCCCAGCGCGATCCCGATCAGACGCTCGGAGGCGTGGGCAATTTCTACGGCGCGGGTGATACCTAACGGCGATTCGATGGCGGCCAGCAGACCTGTACTGCCTGGCTCGCGACCGCAGGCTTTTTCAATACGCAGAATTTCGCTTTCGATATCGATAACATCCTGAGCGGTATCGGTTTTCGGCAGCCGAACCACGTCAGCACCGCCGCGAACGACCGCTTCCAGATCGTTGATCCCCCATTCGGAATCCAGCGCATTTACGCGCACAATGGTTTCGACGTCGTGGTAGAGCGGATGCTGCAGCGCGTGGTAGACCAGGCGACGCGCGGTGTCTTTTTCACGCAGTGCGACGGAGTCTTCCAGGTCAAACATCAGGGCATCTGCCGGATAGATGAAAGAGTTGCTGACCATTGCGGCATTGGCGCCGGGAACAAACAGCATGCTGCGGCGAGTGCGCGTTTTGCGCTGTTGTAAAGAAGCGGAAATCATTGGCGATCCTCCCAGGGCAGGGCCGGGATGCCGCTGGCGCGTGCCAGTAATGCTTCCAGTCGTGCACGTAAAATGCAGTCCAGCGCGCCTTTATCATCGACATTCAATTGCACGCCGCGCACGTCATACTGCGCCAGAACATCCAGAATGGTGGCGCGAATGGCCTCGCCAAACTGTTTCTCAACGCTGCTGTTGATCTGCAGATCAATATCCTGCGTATCGAGAGGGGCGATGCGTATCATCACATCACCGGACTCAAGTGTGCCTGCGACGGCAGCCTGATTTATTTTCATTTTTCACCTGTTACTAATGCGGGGGTCTTTTGGCGGACTGTCGCGGGAGCGGGCGCGCGTTCAGGCATGCTTTGCAGGTACTGCAAAGTGGCTGAAGGCACCAGCGACGCGATAGCCGTGAGATCTTTTTTCACGAGCAGTTTGCGCACCAGAGAGGCGGAGATCGGCGTCTCCTGGAAACACAGTCGCTCTATTTCCACCAGTTCAATGGGCGGGGCGGGGAGGGTCGGCGTTTCCAGCCAGAAACGCATATCGTGGTTATACTGGGCGGTTACGCCGCAAAACGGTTCCGTACCGACGAAGCGATGGGTGATCCCCAGCGCGGGTGCCAGATACTGACGGAAAATTTTTAAATCAATTTCGGTGTAGCAATGGTTGATGACGCTCTGTTCTTTGATGAAGTAGCACGGGAATGTGGCACGCGAAATGATGTATTCCGAACCGCGATGGACGGTGAGATGCGCAATATCCGACGTGCCTTTAAGCACCAGATCGAGTCGGTCCTCATACGGGAAACGCGAGGTATCTTCTTTCACCAGAAACAGATGAAGCCAGTCACACTGCGCCGCTGCCTGTTTGATCAAATAGCGGTGACCATTGGTGAACGGGTTGGCATTCATCACGATACAACCGATTTTCTTTCCGTCATGACGCAGTTTGCTCAACGACTCCGCGTAGCGTTTCAGACGCGTGGTGCTGTTTTCCATCAGCACCATGATGCCGGGAACGCTGGTGAGGGTGGAAAATCCGCACTGCCTGAACAACGTTTCGTACTCTGTTTTGGTATAAATGAAGAGATGCGTGCAGTGTCTTTCGTAGGCGAGATTGATGAGTTCTGTCGCCAGCGTGAGCGCTAAACCTTCACCGCGTACCGATTCGCTAATGGCAACGCACTTAATGATATTTCCGGCAATACCGCCGCAGGCGATGAGTTTTTCGTCGCGGGTAACGGTAATAAAAACCTCAACGGTGGTATCGACGCTCAGATCATTTTCTTTCAGGAATTGCGTGATCGCCGCCATTTTTATATTTTCTGAGCGTTTGACGCGCGTGAACACATTATTACCAAACATAGTGGATGAGTCCTGAAGATATATTGTTGTTGCCAGTATTGTGCGTATGTTGTATGAGAATACTATTTGATAACGTTTTGTTTTCATTCCGGGAAAAAGACGATTTTGCAAAGGTCTATTTCTTTTTTTCCCGAATGCATACATCGTAAGGAGTATTTCGGAGATAAATTTTGATTTATTTCACAAAGGCTTAGATGGTTTTTATGAGTTTAATGGTTTTAAGTTTTTTAATTATTCTTATTGCAGATTGTGACGTGGAGTTAAATGACTTAATTGATTTAATGTGGTGAATCTGTAACGATCGTCTTTATTATTTCTGTGTTTGGATAGAACATTTTTATTACATTTGCTGGCTAACTATACCGAATAATGCCCATTAAGGAACAGTCATGTTGGTTCAAAAAAATAAAAAGCCGTTTTCTTTTTTTCGCCGACTGGCATTTCCGTTACGCATTTTTCTGCTTATTCTCGTTTTCTCAGTGTTCATTATTGCCGCACTGGCACAGTATTTTTCCGCCAGTTTTGAGGATTATTTGAGTACACATGTCCGCGATATGGCGATGAACCAGGCGAAGATTATTGCCGCCAACGACAGCGTCATTGCGGCAGTGAAGGCACGCGATTACCAACGGCTGGCAACCATTGCCGGTAAACTGCAGAGCGATACCGATTTTGATTATGTGGTGATTGGCGATAGTCACTCTATTCGACTTTATCACCCTAATCCGGAGAAAATCGGTTACCCGATGCAGTTCACTAAACCGGGCGCGCTGGAGAGAGGGGAGAGTTATTTCATTACCGGGACGGGGTCGATTGGGCTGGCGATGCGGGCAAAAACGCCCATCTTTGATGATGACGGTAACATCATCGGCGTGGTCTCCATTGGCTATCTGATCAGCAAAATTGACAGCTGGCGGCTGGACTTCATTCTGCCGATGGCTGGCGTGTTTGTTCTGCTGTTGGTGGTTCTGATGCTACTCTCCTGGTTTTTTGCCGCCCACATCCGTCGCCAGATGATGGGGATGGAACCCAAGCAAATTGCCCGGGTGGTTCGTCAGCAGGAAGCGTTGTTCAGCTCAGTATATGAAGGGCTGATAGCTGTCGATCCGGACGGCTATATTACGGCCATTAACCGCAGTGCGAGAAAGATGCTCGGTCTGCGTTCGCCGGGCCGACAATGGTTGGGTAAACCGATTCATGAAGTGGTGAGCCCGTCGGATTTCTTTACCGAACAGATTGCTGAAAGGCGTGTGGACGCAATGGTGAACTTCAATGGCCTGAGCGTTATCGCCAACCGCGAGGCGATCCGTTCAGGCAATGAACTGCTGGGGGCGATCATCAGTTTCCGCAGCAAAGACGAAATCGCCACCCTGAACGCGCAACTGACACAGATTAGGCAATATGTGGAGAGCCTCAGAACGTTACGACATGAACATCTGAACTGGATGTCAACGCTCAATGGCCTGCTGCAAATGAAAGAATACGATCGGGTCAGGGAGATGGTACAGGGGGAGTCGCAGGCACAGCAGCAGCTGATCGACAGCCTGCGCGAGGCGTTTGCCGATCGCCAGGTGGCGGGTCTGCTGTTTGGTAAGGTTCAGCGCGCGCGCGAACTGGGTCTCAAAATGACGATCGTTCCCGGAAGCCAGCTTCAGCAACTGCCGGAAGGGCTGGACAGTACCGAGTTTGCGGCGATTGTCGGGAATCTTCTCGATAACGCGTTTGAAGCCAGCTTGCGTACCGAGCAAGGGAATAAGGTTGTGGAACTGTACCTGAGCGATGAAGGCGATGATGTGGTGATCGAAGTTGCCGACCAGGGATGCGGTGTCCCTGAAGCATTGCGCGAAAAAATATTCGAACAAGGTGTGAGCACCCGTTCCGATGAGCCAGGTGAGCACGGCATCGGACTGTATTTGATTGCAAGTTATGTGGGGCGCTGTGGCGGAATGATTACTCTGGAAGATAATAATCCCTGCGGCACCTTATTCTCTCTTTTTATTCCGAAAGTGAAAAAGAACAATGACGGAACCATTAACCCTATTAATCGTTGAAGATGAAATGTTGCTTGCTGAGATGCATGCCGAGTACATTCGCCATATTCCTGGTTTTCATCAGATCTGGTTAGCCGGTAATCTGGCGCAGGCAAGAATGATGATTGAACGGTTCAAACCGGGTCTCATTTTGCTGGATAACTACCTTCCGGACGGGAAGGGGATCTCGCTGCTGCATGAGTTGACGGCGTCGCATTATCCCGGCGGGGTGGTCTTTACCACCGCAGCCAGCGATATGGAAACGGTGGCGGACGCCGTGCGCAGCGGGGCGTTTGATTATCTGATCAAACCTATCGCTTATGAGCGCCTGGGACAGACGCTCACCCGTTATCAACAGCGTAGACGGATGCTGGCAGAAAACGACAGTGCCAGCCAGCGACAAATTGATGAGATGTTTAATGCCTACGCGCGAGGTGAGCCGAAAGATGAATTACCCACCGGTATTGATGCCTTAACGCTCAATGCGGTTAAAAAGCTGTTTGCTGACCCGCAGGTACAGCACACTGCTGAAACCGTCGCGCAGGCGCTGACCATCAGCCGTACGACCGCCAGACGGTATCTCGAATACTGCGCCAGTCGGCATCTGATTATTGCGGAAATTGTGCATGGTAAAGTGGGGAGACCACAGCGTATTTACCACGGTTAATGACGGTTTGGCCGGATGAGACGCACAGCGCCACCATCCGGCATTGGCCCTGAATCAGCCTCCCGTCACCGCGGAAGATGAACCTGGAACCATCACTTCAGTCGCGATGATAACGATCAACAGCCCGACCATGACCGGTACGGATGTGCGTTTTACCACTTCGAACGGCGAGATTTTTGCCATCCCCGCCACCGCCACGACCACGCCGGAGACCGGGGAGATCGTACGGCCCAGGTTGGACGCCTGCAGCATTGGAATCGACAGGTACGCCGGGTTGATGCCCGATGATTGCGCCAGCTTAGGAATCATTTCAACGAAGGCATAGAACGGCGCGTTACCGGAGCCGGTAGTCATTGCTGCCAGCATAGTCAGAATCACCAGTACCAGCATCAGGATGATGCTCGCCGATCCAAATGAGGTGGCGATGGAGATCAGACTCTGGATGAAGCCAATCGTGCTCAGACCCTGCGCGAACACGCCTGCCGCGACTAACAGCATTACCACGTTTGCAAAAGCGTCGGCCATGCCGCGATACGCCACTTCGAGTCCTGAATACACTTTCTGAGTGTTGAAACCCCGGACGAATTCCAGTACCGCAGCGATAAGCATGCAGAGCACCAGAATCGTAATGATGTGCAGTTGTGGCCCCCACTTGCCGTCAAAAATCAGCACCCCGATAATCGGCGTAAACGGCAGAATGGCGTAGAACGCCGGTGCCGTGGTGGTGATTTCATTCACGTCGAGCATTTCATGGGCAGCATTCTCTTTTTTATCCAGATAGCGCTGCCAGAAATAGTGCGCAATCGCCATCCCGATAATCGCCGCAATGGAAATCGGCAGCGTGGTTTTAAAGGCAAAATCGATCAGCGGCATTTCGGCCGCTTTTGCAGCCAGCACCACATCACCGGAGGTGGGGGAAAGGATAATCGCCGCAGGCGAGGCACAGATGGCCGCAGCGGCCCCCCGGCTAATTCCCACGTTAACCATGATCGGGAAAAGCGTTGCCATCAACAACACGCCGAGCCCGGTGGCGGAAGAGACAGCCAGGGACATCAGACAGGCGACAAAATAGGCGGCAATCATTAGCAGATAAGGTGAATTGATGTACTGCAACGGCTTAGAAGCCAGTTTCACGACCATATCGTTCGCGCCGATGTGGGTCATGTAGGCGGCAAAACCGCAGAGCATCATGATCATCATACCGAGATCGCCACCACGGCTCATCAGCAGGATTTTGACGTACTCAACGATATCCGTTGCGGAATAGCCCGTAGACGTTTCGCTGGAGGGCAGCACTTTATGGCCCATCAGGGCGCTGATAATCAGCAGCGCCAGACCGCCAACAAAGAGCACGCCGGTAGCCGAATACCCTTTAATGATGTAGCGCGCTACACCCACAATAACCACAACTCCAATAAGGAGTTCGATAAAAGTCAACATTGTTTCCCCTGTCGCGTGGACACCAGAAGTAAAATTAAGAAAATGCCAATTGTTGGTGTGAAAATGTGCCGAATAAGTGCGTGCTACTTGCTGATTAAAATCAATAAACAGAACGATTAACTGTCGGTAAGCGGCTATTTTTACGTTAGGGTGATGAAGACGGAATATTTTATTTTCCTGTTTTCCGGAAAATGCCTGGTTGTTTGTGATTTGTTTTGTTTTTGTTTTATCATTGTTAATTGATAAGGGTTGAAGAGTGTTTTTACCGCAATTGTGTTAAAGTCAGACAATATCTGACTGATAATTCAGCGATAAATAACATTACAAAGAACGTGGTTTAATTGATGAATTCAAAATCTTAGAACAATCTGATTCATGTCAGTGCTACCGCTGTTAAGGTTTCATTCAAGTTATTTTTGATACAATAAAGACTGAACTTAAGAATGGTAATAAATGTTGTGAGCGCAGCTAAAAAATATTTTCTCTTTTTTTCATTTCTTTTTATTCAGTTAGCGATGCTGCCGCAGGCGGTGGCGGAAGAAAAAGGGTGGTTTAATACCTTTACCGACAATGTTGCCGAAACCTGGCAGCAGCCTGAGCATTATGATTTGTATATTCCCGCTATTACGTGGCACGCGCGTTTTGCCTATGATAAGGAAAAAACGGACCGCTATAACGAGCGTCCGTGGGGCGGCGGTTTTGGTCAGTCGCGCTGGGATGAAAAGGGAAACTGGCACGGCCTGTACATTATGGCCTTCAAAGATTCCTGGAATAAATGGGAACCGATTGGCGGTTATGGCTGGGAGAGTACCTGGCGACCTCTGCCGGATGACAATTTCCATTTGGGACTCGGTTTTACCGCCGGGGTGACGGCACGTGACAACTGGAACTACATTCCTCTTCCGGTCCTGCTGCCGTTAGCTTCCATTGGCTACGGTCCTGCGACGTTTCAGATGACCTATATCCCTGGTACCTATAACAACGGTAACGTCTACTTTGCGTGGATGCGTTTTCAGTTCTGAACCAATGAATGGCAATAAACGTAATATAAAACATAGCGTTATAAGCTTATGCTAAAAAATAACGCGACTTTTATCACTTTTTGCCAAAGTTCGACTGGACAAAGTGAACCACAATTGGTGTACTGGTACCCGACACAGCATTTGTGTCTATTTTTCATGTAAAGGTAATTTTGATGTCTAAGATTAAAGGTAACGTTAAGTGGTTTAATGAGTCCAAAGGATTCGGTTTCATTACTCCGGAAGATGGCAGCAAAGATGTGTTCGTACACTTCTCTGCAATCCAGACCAATGGTTTTAAAACTCTGGCTGAAGGTCAGCGTGTAGAGTTCGAAATCACTAACGGTGCCAAAGGCCCTTCTGCTGCAAACGTAACTGCTCTGTAAGCTTACGTCAGCAAGATTTCAAAACCCGCTTATTAGCGGGTTTTTTTTGGTCTCTAGTGCGCGCTGGAGGCGGAAAACAGCCAGAACGCCAACGCCGTCATCGCAAAGGATCCCAACAGGTTGGCCAACACATTTAGCATTGCCCAGCCCAGTCGTCCTTCCTGAAGCAGAAAGACCACTTCCGCCGAAAAGGTAGAGAATGTCGTCAGGCCGCCACAAAAGCCGGTTGTGATCAGCACCTTCCACATGGGATCGATGTTGGTCATGCGACTAAACCATGCCAGACCCATACCAATGATGAACGCGCCAAGTAAATTTGCGGTCAGGGTTCCCATCGGAATCGCCTGATGCATAGGGTTAAACCGCATACTGAGCATCCATCTCGCTACACTTCCTGTGCCACCGCCAATAAAAACCGCTAAAAGAAGTTGTAACACTGCATAATCCTGCTATTTGGTTGGTATATAAGATAAGTGTAACGCCGAATAATCATTGTTGGCGAGTGTGATAAACCTGACCGGAGGAGTTATGTTAGTTGCTGCTGGGCAATTTGCCGTCAGTCCTGTGTGGGAAAAGAATGCAGATACCTGCGTCGCACTCATGTCGCAGGCGGCGGAAAACGGCGCATCGTTGCTGGTTCTGCCGGAGGCATTGCTGGCGCGAGACGATTCGGATCCCGACCTGTCGGTGAAATCCGCCCAGCATTTAGAGGGGGATTTCCTGAAACAGCTGCTGCGGGAAAGCGCATCGAATACGATGACCACCATTCTCACACTTCATGTCCCTTCGCGACCCGGTCGTGCGGTGAACACGCTGGTGGCACTGCGCGGGGGGAAAATCGTGGCAAGCTACGGCAAGCTGCATCTTTATGATGCCTTCTCCATTCAGGAGTCCCGTAACGTTGACGCTGGCAACGCCATCGCGCCACTGCTTGACGTTGAGGGGCTCAGGGTAGGGTTGATGACCTGCTATGACCTGCGCTTTCCCGAATTGTCGATGGCGCTTGCGTTGCAGGGCGCGGAAGTCCTGGTGTTGCCGGCAGCCTGGGTCAAAGGGGCGCTGAAGGAACACCACTGGTCAACACTGTTGGCGGCCCGCGCTCTTGATACCACCTGTTATATGATTGCCGCAGGGGAGTGCGGTAACAAAAACATTGGTCAGAGTCGTATCATCGACCCCTTTGGCGTGACAATTGCGGCTGCGGCAGAAGTTCCGACGCTTGTTATGGCGGAGATTTCCGCACAGCGGATCCGCCAGGTGCGGGCACAGTTACCGGTATTACGTAACCGCAGATTTGTGCCACCGCAATTATTATGACGTTTTTTTAAACACTGCTTGATTCACCTTGTTACAGATTGCTATTGTGTGCGCGCGTCAAATGACCGTTAATATTCTCAGGTTACTAAGGGCGCGCTACGCCGCCTGTTTTAAGTTAAGAAGGTATCTATGGGTGAGATTAGTATTACCAAACTGCTGGTGGTGGCTGCACTGGTCGTTCTGCTGTTTGGTACCAAGAAGTTACGTACACTGGGTGGAGACCTGGGCACGGCGATTAAGGGTTTCAAAAAAGCGATGAATGATGAAGATGCGGGCGCGAAAAAAGACGCAGACGGCAACATTCAGGCTGAAAAACTCTCTCATAAAGAGTAATACCCGGAGTTAAAGGCTCATCCGTCTTACTCTGACGTGAAAAAACCCGCGATTAAGCGGGTTTTTTATGGGCGAAATGTAAGTATTTATTTCGAAATTACTTCACTTCCATCCCTTTTGCCTGCAGGTCAGCGTGGTAAGACGAACGGACGAACGGTCCGCAGGCAGCATGGGTAAAGCCCATCGCCATCGCTTCCGCTTTCATCTCTTCAAATTCGTCCGGGCTGACATAGCGTTGAACCGGCAGGTGGTGACGACTTGGCTGCAAATACTGGCCCAGCGTCAACATGGTCACGCCGTGACGACGCAAATCACGCATGACTTCAATGATTTCGGCATTCGTCTCGCCAAGACCAACCATCAGACCAGATTTGGTTGGGATCTCCGGATGCGCTTCTTTAAAGCGTTCCAGTAATTTGAGTGACCAGTTATAGTCTGCACCCGGGCGCACCTGACGATAAATGCGCGGTACGTTTTCAAGGTTATGGTTGAAAACGTCCGGCGGAGTGGCGGTCAGAATTTCCAGAGCGCGATCCATACGGCCACGGAAGTCGGGCACCAGCGTTTCAATCTTAATCGTTGGGCTTTTCTCACGAATAGCGGTAATGCAATCGGCAAAGTGCTGAGCGCCACCATCACGCAGGTCATCACGGTCAACGGAGGTGATCACCACATAGCGCAGGGCCATATCGGCAATAGTTTGCGCCAGCTTAACCGGTTCGTTGGCGTCCGGTGCCACAGGGCGGCCATGGGCCACATCGCAGAACGGGCAACGACGGGTACAAATGGCGCCGAGGATCATAAATGTGGCGGTACCGTGGTTGAAACACTCCGCAAGGTTTGGGCAAGAGGCTTCTTCACAAACAGAATGCAGGCCATTCTTACGCATTGCCGCTTTGATACCCTGGATACGAGTGGAGTCTGCTGGAAGCTTAATTTTCATCCATTCCGGCTTGCGGAGCAGGGCTTCGCGCTCTGTAGCCACATTTTTGACCGGGATAAGGGCCATCTTATCGGCATCGCGGTATTTAACACCGCGTTCCATCACAATGGGTTTACTCATAGCGTGCATGTTCCAGTTGCGAATAACGAGGGAAAGCGTTTCAATTCAAGGGAATGTTGTATTTATCAACTATTTTTGAATTAACGACACGCAGTATATCATTGAAACGGGTCTTAAAGCAGCCTGAGTGGCCGGCAAAATGTAAAATAGTTGTTGTTTTGTGCCATTTGCTCAGCATCAGTTTTGACCAGGTCGCAACATTTCTTTTTCAGAATGCGTCGCGGATCACCGTGATGACATTCTCCAGTACCGGATCGCGTAAGCTCAGCTTGTTGTAATGCAGTGAGAAGTCGATTTTTTCCTGGTTCAGGGACGAGTGAGGGATCCGCTGAAGCGGCCAGCAGTGGTTGAACAGCGTGAAGAAGCGCGCAGGCATAATACCCACCAGATCGCTGTGCGCAATGAGCGATGCCAGCGTGAAAATGTTGTAACTGCTAAAGCTGATTTGCCTGTCGGGAAACAGTTCCTGGATACGCTGGCGCAGGAGCGTGAAGCTTTGCCCTTCGATCATTAACAAGCTATGTTCCGCGCCATCGAGGGCCTCAGGGGCCGGGGAGCGCGTCAGGGAAGGGTGGTTCTGACGACAGACCAGTTCGATTTTGTCAGAAAACAGAACATGATTCTCTACCGCACGGTTGCTGTAGATGTGGTTATCGATAATCAAATCGCTCTGAAACTGGCTGAGTTGCGTTTCGGCGTCATGAACGGGGATGTTACGCAGATGCAGTTGCGGATGGCGCGTTTTGATGGCGTGATAAATGGTCGGCATCACCAGCGCGCCGATAGACGGTGTGGTCCCGATAGTAATCGTCCGTTGTTTATCGTAGCTGCCGGTGAGGTCCAGGGCCCCGAGAATGGACTCCAGCCCCTGGCTAATATACTCGTGTAGATGAGTGGCATAGGTAGTGGGTGTCACGCCCTGGCCTTTTCGGATAAACAAAGGGTCGGGAAATATTGTGCGTAATTTTTGAATAGACTGGCTGATCGCGGAGGGTGTCAGATTAAGAATTTTCGCAGCATTGACGATCCCCTTATGAACATAAACGGCTTCAAAAATAGTCAGCAGGTTCAGGTCTATATTTCTCAGCGTTCTGAAAATTTGCGGCTTATCTTCGGGGCGATGTTCATAGAAATGTCCTTTCGGCTTACTTTTCTCACTCACGTTCTAACTCCAATTTAATTCACATTATAAATAATAGTGGTGTTTTGTATTTGTTATGAGTATGCGTTTTTCACCACTATTGTTCATCTCGCGGTATCGATAACCATTTTATGGCAATTGATTGAAGGTTTAACGTTTGTATAAAGAAAAATCCTACGTCATTTTTTTAAATGACGGAGTAAAGGCGTTAAAAATTCAAGCTAAGATAGACAGAAAATATAGAAACCCGGAGGCATTGTAAAGCATTTGAGCGGGAAGGAGGGAATGGCCCGCGAATTTTTGGGCCATTGCATTCAATGAGTTAAGCAGGGATATATTCGTAAGGGGGATTATTTAGCAGCGCTAAAATATTGGCTAATAATCGTGGTCGGATATTATCTGTCGTGGCCTCGTTATCCCATTGAGATATTTTTGTCATTTCCATACCTGCATAGCCACATGGATTAATTCGTAAGAAAGGTGAAAGATCCATATTAACGTTTAATGCCAGTCCGTGGAAAGAACAACCGCGACGAATGCGCAAACCGAGAGAACATATTTTCTTTTCACCGACATAAACGCCAGGGGCATCCGCACGCGGGTGGGCGTCAATATCCCGTTCTGCCAGGGTATTCACCACGGTCTGTTCCAGCAGCGTGACCAGTTCCCGTACGCCCAGTTTACGCCGCTTCAGGTTCAGCAGCACATACATGACCTGCTGACCCGGTCCGTGGTAAGTCACCTGTCCGCCGCGATCGCTTTGAATGACCGGGATATCCCCTGGCATTAAAACATGTTCTGCTTTGCCTGCCTGACCCTGAGTGAAAACAGGGTAGTGCTCAACCAGCCAAATTTCATCGGCGGTATGTTCATCGCGGGTGTTGGTAAAGTCGTGCATGGCCTGGGAGACGGGTTCGTAGGGTTGAAGACCGAGCTGGCGGACCAGTATTTTATCCTGAGACAAAACAGCATCTCCGTAGAGAAGTAACCAATGGGGGAGAGAAGTATATCACAGCGAAGAGAAGGCGAGGTGGGCACCCGAACAAGGTCGGGGCCCGAACCTGTATTACAGAACCATACGGACGATTTCGATGTTACCGAGCTCTTCGTACAGGGTTTCAACCTGCTCAATATGGGTCGCGTTGATGGTAATTGAAACCGAGTGGTAATTGCCTTTGCTGCTGGGTTTTACCGTCGGGGAGTAATCACCTGGCGCATGGCGCTGTACCACTTCAACCACCTGTTCAACCAGCTCAGGTAACGCCTGCCCCATGACTTTGTAAGTAAAAGGAGTAGGGAATTCAAGCAGTTCGTTAAGTTTGGTTTTCATGTCAGCTCCGGCGTAACGTAAATAAATAACAACTCCCGCCAGAGGGCGGGAGTTTTACTGATGCTTAGTATATGGGGATGGAAATCACACTTTCAAGTGTTCAATTTTTAACCAAACCAGTGATGGAACATTAACTTAATGTAATCAATGATTTTGCTGAAGAAGTTGCCTTCGGGGATTTCCTGCAGTACGACCAGAGGACGCTGCTCAATGGTTTTACCGTCAAGCTGGAAGTTGATGGTACCGACCACCTGATTTTTCTGCAACGGAGCATGCAACTCCGTGCTGTTCAGCACATAGCTGGCCTTCAGGTCTTTCATACGGCCACGCGGGATGGTCAGATACACATCTTTATCGACCCCTAAGGAGGCGCGATCGGTATCACCAAACCAGGACGGTTCAGATGCGAATTCTTTGCCTGCTTTCAGCGGATTAACCGTTTCGAAGAAACGGAAGCCCCAGGTCAGCAGTTTTTTGCTTTCTGTTTCACGCCCTTTATAGGTGCGTCCGCCCATGACCGCTGAGATCAAACGCATCTGACCTTCAGTCGCCGAAGCAACGAGGTTGTAGCCAGCTTTGTCAGTGTGACCCGTCTTGATACCATCCACCTTCAGGCTGTTGTCCCACAGCAGGCCGTTACGGTTCAACTGACGGATGCCGTTAAAGGTGAACTCTTTTTCTTTGTAGACGGAGTACTCGTTAGGAACGTCGCGGATCAACGCCTGACCAATCAGCGCCATATCACGGGCGGAGCTGTACTGACCGTCGGCATCCAGACCGTGAACCGTCTGGAAGTGGGTGTTTTTCAGGCCCAGCGCGTTCACGTAACTGTTCATCAGCCCGACAAACGCATCCTGGCTGCCGGCAGAAAAGTCAGCCATCGCGACACAGGCATCGTTACCGGACTGCAGGTTAATCCCGCGAATCAGTTGCGACACCGGAACCTGCATGCCAGGTTTCAGGAACATCAGCGATGAACCTTTAAAGACCGGATTACCCGTGGCCCAGGCGTCATTACCGATAGTGACCAAATCCGTTTCTTTGAACTTACCCGCTTTCATTGCCTGACCGATAACGTAACTGGTCATCATTTTGGTCAGACTGGCCGGGTCACGACGCGTATCGGCGTTCTGTTCCGCCAGCACTTTACCGGAGTTATAGTCAATGAGGATATAGGACTCCGCGTCGATCTGCGGAACACCCGGGATCATGGTTTTGATGTTCAGGTCATCGGCATGCGCGCCTGAAATAGCGGCTGTACAAAGAGCCGTGGTGAGCGCCATGCGCTGCAGGAAACGAGCGGAAAAAGTGGTCTTCATGGTCTGAACTACGACGTCCGTGATGGAATTAAAAAAAGTGCCCTACTATAGCAAATGCAATACCGGCAGGCATCTGACTTTCCGCACGACTTTGTTAACGTAGTTAACGTCATTTACAGAAATTGACACTTCAGATGCCCTTGTTACGTTATTGCGCGCCGGTAATGAAGGACTGTAATTGGGCTTCAGATTGTAAACGCTGCTGTAGCGCACTGGCTTGTGCTTTGCTGGCGAACGGCCCGAGCTGAATACGCCACACGGCGCCGTTCTGCGTGACGCGTCCCGGCACGCCAAACTGCTGGCCTAAGCGCTGCTGATACTGCTGGGCGCGCCCCTGATCGCTCACCGCCCCCACCTGCACTACGTAACTGCCGCTGGCGGACGCTGCGGCAGGCGCAGCCGTCGCGGCGGGTGTCGCTGCCGGTGCACTGACTGGCGCGCTAGCGGGAGTTGCAGCCGCAGGCTGTGGTGCTGGCGTCGGTTCGCTGCCTTCCAGTACGCCTGCGGCCAGGGTCGTCGGTGCACCGAGGAAGCCGCTGCTCTGAACGGGTGCGCCAGCGTTATCTTCACTTTGCAGCGTGGAATTGCTGATGGCGCGAACGTCACCCTGTGGCTGCATCGCTTGCGGTGCGGAGGAGGCGCTGCCCATCCCCCCGCTCAGATCCGGACGTGAGGGCAGGGCATAAGTCTGTTTGGCCACGGTGGTACAGGCCATACCCGGACCGGACAGCGATCCATCCTGCGCAACAATAATGGGATCGATGCGTACTTTGGTGTTATTGGAGGTGTTCAGACGGTCGGCAGCAGCACGTGACAGTGAAATCACGCGATCGTTGCCATAGGGCCCGCGATCGTTAATGCGCACCACGATCATCCGCCCGTTGGCGAGGTTAGTGATTCGCGCATAGCTCGGGATCGGTAACGTCGGATGTGCTGCGGTGAGCTGCATTGGATCGAACGCTTCACCTGAGGCGGTCAGATTGCTACCGGGTTCGGCATCGTAGATCGCCGCGAATCCTGCCTGACTAAAGCGTGAGGCATCCTGCACAATCTTATAGCTCTTACCGTCCCGCTGGTAATCCTGATTAGCGGTCGGGTTGAGCGGTTCAAAACGCGGATCGGCCCCGCTGATTTCAACGACGGGCCCATTACATACCGCTGGCTGTGGCGCGACGGTATTCTGTTGCTGACCATCATCACTCGTACATGCCGCGAGCAGCATAATTCCTGCTGCGACGCAGACTCCAGGCAATTGCTTACGCATTGCGCACCCCTTACACGCTTTTCGATAACATTTTTCTGTGGGTGTGGATCGACATGACAATCCCGAACCCGGCCATCAACACGATCAGTGCTGAGCCTCCGTAACTGACCAACGGAAGCGGAACGCCTACAACAGGCAAAATCCCACTCACCATACCAATATTAACGAAGACATAAACGAATAAAATCAACATTAAGCCACCGGCCATCACGCGACCAAAGG
Organism: Citrobacter telavivensis; assembly: GCA_009363175.1. Taxonomy (NCBI): domain Bacteria; kingdom Pseudomonadati; phylum Pseudomonadota; class Gammaproteobacteria; order Enterobacterales; family Enterobacteriaceae; genus Citrobacter; species Citrobacter telavivensis. The sequence goes on along the minus strand of CP045205.1, from coordinate 4,230,043 downwards.
TGGTTTGCGCGTGGGCGGCAATCCACAGACCACGCATAATAAGCAAAATATACAGCGCCAGCAGGATCAGTATCCCGATCAGACCGAGCTCTTCCGCCAGTACGGCGAAGATAAAGTCGGTGTGGCGCTCGGGTAAAAATTCGAGCTGTGACTGGGTACCGTGTAGCCACCCCTTGCCGCTCAGACCGCCGGAACCAATTGCAATTTTAGACTGAATGATGTGGTAACCGGCACCCAACGGATCGGTTTCCGGGTCAAGCAGCATCATCACCCTCTGACGCTGATAATCATGCATCAGAAAGAACCACAGGATCGGGATAAACGCCGCAACCAGCAGCACGGCGACGCCAATCAAACGCCAGCTCAGGCCAGAGAGGAACAGCACGAACAGTCCGGAAAGCGCGACCAGAATCGACGTTCCAAGGTCAGGCTGCGCCGCCACCAGCAGCGTGGGCATAAAAATCAGCACCAGCGCGATGGCCGTGTTCTTCAGGGACGGCGGACAGACGTCACGGTTGATAAAACGTGCGACCATCAAAGGAACCGCAATCTTGGCGATTTCAGAAGGCTGAAAACGTACGATGCCGAGATCCAGCCAGCGCTGTGCGCCTTTGGAGATCGCGCCGAAGGCATCGACCGCCACCAGCAGAATAATACAGAAAATATAGAGATACGGCGCCCAGCCTTCATAGACGCGGGGCGGGATCTGCGCCATGACCACCATGATCACCAGACCCATCGCAATTTGACCGACTTTACGTTCCATCATGCCAATGTCCTGGCCGCTGGCGCTCCAGATAACCATTGAGCTGTAAACCAGCAGCGCCAGTAAAATCAGTAACATGGTGGGATCGATATGGATTTTATCCCAGAATGTTTTTTTGTTCGGATTATCCGTCATGGTTATTGATCCTCCGCCGCTGCAACCGCCGGGTTTTCAGCTGGCAGATCGGTGTTGTTATCGCCCAACATGATGTGGTCAAGAATCTGACGCATAATGGTCCCCACCGCCGGGCCTGCCCCCCCGTTTTCCAGGATGATGGCGACCGCTACCTGCGGGTTGTTGTACGGCGCAAATGCAGTCATCAGTTTATGGTCACGCAGGCGCTCGGCAATTTTATGCGCGTTATAGGTTTCGTTGGCTTTCAGACCGAAGACCTGCGCGGTACCGGATTTAGCGGCAATTTTATACGGTGCGCTGGCAAAATATTTGTGCGCGGTCCCGTTGCCACGGTTGGCGACGCCATACATACCGTCTTTCGCCAGTTCCCAGTAACCAGAATGAATGTCGCCAACCGGTGGCTCCTGCGGCTGCACCCAGGGTACTTTTTTGCCGTCTTCTGCGGTGCTCATCAGCAGATGAGGCACCTTCACCACGCCGTCATTAATCAAAATCATCAGCGCCTTACTCATCTGAATCGGCGTTGCCGTCCAGTAGCCCTGACCAATACCGACCGGGATGGTATCGCCCTGATACCAGGGCTTTTTGAAGCGTTTGAGCTTCCACTCGCGGGTAGGCATGTTGCCGGAACGCTCTTCCGCCAGATCGATGCCGGTATAGTGACCGTAACCGAATTTGCCCATCCACTCAGAGAGGCGATCGATTCCCATGTCATAGGCGACCTGATAGAAGAAAGTATCTGCAGATTCTTCCAGCGATTTAGTGATATTCAGATGCCCGTGACCCCATTTCTTCCAGTCGCGATAACGTTTTTCTGAACCGGGCAACTGCCACCAGCCTGGGTCAAACAGACTGGTATTGCGGGTGATGACGCCCGCGCTTAACGCAGACACCGCGACATACGGCTTCACCGTTGATGCTGGCGGATAAACCCCCTGCGTTGCGCGGTTGACCAGCGGCGTGTTCGGATCGTTAAGCAGACCGGCGTAATCTTTGCTGGAGATGCCGTCGACGAACAGGTTCGGGTCATAACTTGGCATAGAGACCAGCGCCAGCACGCCGCCGGTACGCGGGTCGGTGACCACCACGGCGGCACGACTGCCGGCGAGCAGCGTTTCGATATACTGCTGCAGTTTGAGATCCAGCGTCAGGTAGATATCGTGTCCGGCCTGCGGCGGAACTTCCTTGAGCTGGCGGATAACGCGGCCACGGTTGTTGACTTCGACTTCCTCGTAGCCGGTCTGACCGTGCAGCACGTCTTCGTAGTAGCGCTCAATCCCCAGTTTCCCGATGTCATGGGTGGCAGCGTAGTTAGCCAGCTTGCCATCTTTATCCAGTCGCTCAACGTCTTTATCGTTAATCTTCGACACGTAGCCAATGACATGGGTGAGCGCAGAACCGTACGGGTAGAACCGGCGCTTATAGCCTTTTACTTCAACACCGGGGAAGCGGTACTGGTTAACGGCAAAACGCGCAACCTGGACTTCGGTCAGGTTAGTTTTGACGGCAATAGAGGTAAAGCGGTGCGAACGTGCGCGCTCTTTCTTGAATGCCGCAATATCGTCATCGGTCAGGTCGACGACGCTGCGCAGCGCATCCAGCGTTTGCTGCACGTTATCGACCTTCTCGGGCATCATTTCGATCTGGTAAATGGTACGGTTCAGGGCGAGAGGAATGCCGTTACGGTCATAAATGATGCCGCGGCTGGGGGCGATGGGCACCAGCTTAATCCGGTTTTCATTCGAGCGAGTCTGGTAATCGGTAAAACGGACAATCTGCAGATTATACAGGTTGGCGATAAGCACGCCGGTGAGCAGTAAGATACCCAAAAAAGCGACCAGCGCCCGGCGCACAAATAGCGCGGACTCAGCCGTATAGTCGCGAAAAGAATTCTGTAATTTCATCCGCTGCTTAGTCTACTCAAGCTCAGTGATCACTCACGGTGATAAGGGTGATTAGTGGTAATGCTCCACGCCCGATACAGGCTCTCTGCCACCAGCACCCGGACAAGCGGATGAGGAAGTGTTAGCGCAGAGAGCGACCAACTTTGTTCTGCCGCTGCTTTACAGGCAGGGGATAATCCCTCCGGCCCGCCGATTAACAGGCTGACATCACGACCGTCCAGTTTCCAGCGTTCCAGTTCGGTTGCCAGTTGCGGCGTGTCCCAGGGCTTACCGGGAATATCCAGGGTGACAATGCGATTTTTGCCTGCGGCAGCCAGCATCTGTTCACCCTCTTTGTCGAGAATACGCTTGATGTCCGCGTTCTTGCCGCGTTTGCCGGCCGGAATTTCGATCAGCTCAAAAGGCATGTCTTTGGGAAAACGCCGCAGGTACTCGGTAAAACCGGTTTGTACCCAGTCGGGCATTTTCGTGCCTACCGCGACAAGTTGAAGCTTCACGCATTAACTCCAGAGTTTTTCCAGCTCATACAGGCGACGGCTCTCTTCCTGCATAACATGGACAATCACTTCACCCAGGTCAACGACGATCCAGTCGGCGACGCTTTCACCTTCCACACCCAACGGCAGCATTCCCGCAGCGCGAGATTCCTGAACGACGTGGTCAGCAATAGACATGACGTGACGGCTGGAAGTGCCGGTACAGATGATCATGCAGTCGGTGATACTGGATTTGCCCTGAACGTCTAAGGCGATGATGTCCTGACCTTTAAGGTCATCAATTTTGTCGATTACAAAATCCTGGAGTGCTTTACCCTGCAAGTTTTCCCCCTGGGTGCATGAATGAGTATGAATAAGCCTGTCAGTATACCTGAACCCACCGTCCTTTCGGGACAAATGTCACCGACGGTTTTTGAAAGTGGGCTATCATCCCACCCCATGCAACAGAATGCATCGCCATTTTTGTAAAACAATTTCTGCAAAACGCTGAAGGGCGGGGAAAGTCTGGCAGCGGAGAATAGCAGCCTGTCCTGGCGTGTCAATGGGCGGAGCGTTTCTGGCGATAAAAAACAGACATTTTACTCGCCAGGTGTCCATATCGCTCTGCTGTTGAGAACCCGAAGCGTGGCAAAATCGCCAGTAAAATCAATGGCGCTCCAGCAGCCTTGCTCAACGCGAAAATGCCACATTGCGGCGGCGGGTAAGGCAAGCAGCCGGGCAATCAGCAGGCTGAGGACGCCCTGATGGCTGACCATTAGCACATGCGCATGGTGCTGATAATCGGCAAGAAATGCGATCGCCTGCTCAACGCGCCGGGCGAAGGCCTGAAACCCTTCTCCATTGGTGGGAACGGCATTTTGCCAGTCGTTGCACCAGGCCGCATAGTTCTCGGCATCTTCGTGGGTCAGCTCCCGGTGATGGCGCATCTCCCAATCGCCAAAGAACATCTCATTGAGCTCGGGCTTCACCTGCAGCGGCAGTTCACGCCCCTGAAGCACTAAACGCGCCGTGTGCTGAGCGCGTTCCAGCTCGCTACACAGCACCTGCTCAAAGGGAACCTGGCTGAGCAGTGTATTCAGCGTTTGCGCCTGCGCAACGCCGCGCCCGGTCAACGGCGTGGGAGCATGACCACTGTACAATCCCGCCACATTGGCTTCGGTTTCACCATGACGAACTAACCAGAGTCGCATTTTCCCCTCGTGATACGTATTCGCGCAAAACATGATATTCGCCCTGAATGCGCGCGCTATTTTCTCTAAAATAGCCTCTTTTGCCAGGAGCGGCACAATGTCTCTATTCAAAAGCGCCCACGGCGGTAACATCCGTGAGGCTGCCGAACTCCTCGGGATCTCGCCCGAGAAGCTGCTGGATTTTAGCGCGAATATTAATCCACTGGGTATGCCCGAAACGGTAAAACGCGCCATCGTCGACAATTTACGCCTTGCCGAGCGTTATCCCGACGTCGATTACCGCCATTTGCACCAGGCGCTGGCCCGACATCATCAGGTGCCAGCCGGTTGGATCCTCGCTGGCAACGGTGAGACCGAGTCAATCTTTACCCTGGTGAACGGTTTGCATCCGCGTCGGGCGATGATCGTCACACCAGGATTTGCCGAATACCAACGTGCGTTACAGTGGGGTGAATGCGTCATCGATACGTTCGCGCTGCGTGAAGAGGACGGCTGGCAGTTGACCGGGGCGATCCTCGATGCCTTGACGGCAGAACTGGACTGTCTGTTTTTGTGCACACCTAACAATCCCACCGGATTACTGCCGGAACGGGGTTTACTCGAAGCGATTGCCGGGCGCTGCCGGGCGCTGAATATTGCGCTGATTCTTGATGAAGCGTTTATCGATTTTATTGCCGACGAGGCGGGGTTTATTCCACTGCTACAGAATAACCCGCATATCTGGGTTCTGCGTTCGCTGACAAAATTCTATGCTATCCCGGGGCTGCGGTTGGGGTATCTCATCAACAGCGATGAGCAGGCGGTGGCGGCGATGAGGGCGCGACAGATGCCGTGGTCGATCAACGCCTTTGCCGCGCTGGCAGGGGAACAGGTTCTGCAGGATACCGCCTATCAACAAGCGACATGGCGGTGGCTGCGGGAAGAGGGCGGACGCTTTTATCAGCAACTGTGCGCGCTGCCAGGGCTGACGGTGTATCCTGGCCAGGCGAATTATCTCCTGCTGCGCAGTGAAACCGATCTTCAGCGTGCTTTGCTGGCGCGGCATATTCTGATCCGCAGTTGCGCCAATTACCCTGGTCTTGATGGACGCTATTTCCGTGTGGCAATACGTAGTCGGGAAGAGAACAACCGCCTGCTGGCGGCGTTAACCGAGGCGCTTAGCGATACAACCCGTGCTGATTGATATAGTCCAGCACGGCTTGCGGCATCAGGTCGTCACACGGCTCGCCGTTTTCCAGTCGTTCGCGGATGATCGTGGCGGAAATATTGAACCACGGCGTTTCGGCGAGGTAAATTTTCCCGGCTGGCAGCAGGTGCAGATCGTCTGGCGTATTCGTCAGATGCTGATCCAGCCAATGCTGATGCTGTTCCTGCGCCATTTCGAGCGGGTAGCCGGGACGGCGGCAGACAATCAGATGGGTATTGTCGAGAATCGTTTCGTAGTCATGCCAGGTCGGGAAGGTCAGTAATGAGTCCTGGCCAATGATAAACGCCAGCGGGACATCCGGACCTTGTTCTTCACGCCAGGCCTTCAGCGTTTGCGCCGTATAGGAGGGCGTGTCGTGCCGCAGTTCGCGCTCATCGAGGATGAACAGCGGCTTGTCGGCAATCGCCAGTTCAAGCATGGTTTTTCGCTGTGCACTGGTCGCCTCCGGCTGCGGGCGATGAGGGGGAACATTATTGGGCATCACGATGACCCGCGACAGACCAATCAGATTGGCCAGCGTTTCCACGGGCTTGAGGTGACCATAGTGCACCGGATCAAAGGTGCCGCCAAAGAGAGCCTGTAACGATTTCATATCAGCCATCAATAAAAACTTCAGCCAGCGCTTTGTGGCAAATCAGCAGTGAGAGCCCTTCAAGCTCTGCCCAGACCGACTGGCCATAGTCCTGCTTCAGCGTTAATTCCGTACGTGTCAGTAATTGCACCGCCTGACGTAACTGCGCCGGACTAAGCCGGTTCAGCGCATCGCCAATCATGCCACGGCGGTTTTGCCAGACGCGGTGCTTATCAAAGAGCGTGCGCAGCGGGGTGTGGGCCGACTGGCGTTTTAGCGTGACCAGCAGCAACAGCTCACGTTGCAGGGTGCGCAGCAGAATAACCGGTTCGCTGCCTTCCAGACGTAACTGTTGAAGAATGTGCAGTGCGCGCTTACTTTTGCCCATGACCAGCGCATCCACCCAATGGAACGGGGTGAAGTGGGCGGCGTCGTTAACGGCCTGCTCGACGCGGGGCAGGGTGAGCTTACCGTCTGGCCACAATAAGGATAAACGTTCCAGCGCCTGCGCCAAAGCCAGCAGGTTACCTTCATAGCAATAGCACAATAGTTGATTCGCCGCGTCGTCCAGTTGCAAATTATTTTGCTTTGCGCGCGCCGCTACCCAACGGGGAAGTTGCGCCTGTTCCGGCGTCTGGCAACTGACCTGTACGCTTCGCTCGGCCAGCGCGCTAAACCAGCCGGCATTTTCTTGCGCCTTACTGAGCTTATTTCCGCGCACGATCAGCAGCAGATCGTCATGCAGCAACTGAACCAGCGTAACCAGTTGTTCATTAATGGCGGCATTCGGGCCATTTTCGGGCAGTAACAACAGCAGCGTCTGACGACTGGCGAACAGGCTCATTGCCTGGCATTGCGAGAACAACGCGTTCCAGTCGGTATTATTGTCGAGAGTAAAAGTATGGTGTTCGTCGAACCCCTGAGTTGCCGCAACCTGACGGATGGCGTCCTGGCTTTCCTGCAACAACAAAGGATCGTTTCCGAGTAGCAGATACGCCGCGCGCAACCCTTCAGAGAGTTGCGCGCGGAGTTGTTCAGGGTACAACCGAATCATCAGTTACCCAGCGTGCTGGAGACACGCGTTGAAGAGGAAGCGGGAGCCGCTTCTTTATCGTCAACGGCAACCTCTTCTTGCGATGAGAGACGATCGGCAGCATGTACGCTTGGCAGTTTACGAATCAACTGTTCCGCCGCTCTGTCGTACATCTCTTTGATGATCATATCCTGCTCGTTATCTTTCGCCAGCGCCATCTGCGGGTTGTCGAAGAACGAACGGAATACCCGGACGCTGATAGGATAAATATCGTGACCAGGAATCAACACCGACGCACTGACCGTCATAATCATCTGATATTCCGCAGTCTGACCATTCTGGAAGACAGACGCGGTATCTTTCGAAATACTGACCCGACCCAGACGTAAAGACGGTACGTCTTTACGCAGCGTACTCTTATCCAGTAGCTCAATATCATTCAGACGCAGTTGATTACGCACTGCACGGCTTAACGGACCATTCGGATCCCCTGTGTCCAGAATCATGGTTTTCATTGTGTCCGGAACCTGCGTGGTATTGCGCAGGTGCCAGCCACACCCGGCGGTGGTTAACACCGCCAGAGATAACAACAATGTTGCCAGATATCGCACGCTTCCTCCCGCGCTTAGCCAACGACCAGATTGAGGAGTTTACCCGGCACGTAAATCACTTTACGTACGGTAACGCCATCAAGATATTTTGCGACCAGATGTTCCTGGCCCGCGCGTTCACGAACCTGTTCTTCTGTCGCATTCACCGGAACGGTGATTTTGCCACGCACCTTGCCGTTAACCTGGACTACAACCAGCGTGGAGTCTTCGACCATTGCGGCGTCGTCCGCGACCGGCCACGGCGCGTTGTCGATGTCGCCTTCGCCCTTCAGCGCCTGCCACAGCGTAAAGCAAACGTGTGGGGTAAACGGGTTAAGCATCCGCACCACCGCCAGCAGGGCTTCCTGCATCAGCGCGCGATCCTGCTCGTCATCCTGCGGGGCTTTCGCCAGCTTGTTCATCAGCTCCATCACGGCGGCAATCGCGGTGTTGAAGGTCTGACGGCGGCCGATATCATCGGTCACTTTGGCGATAGTCTTGTGAACATCGCGACGCAGCGCTTTCTGATCTTCCGTCAGCGCGTCAACGTTCAGCGGCGCAACATCGCCACGGGAAGTGTGTTCGTACACCAGTTTCCAGACACGTTTCAGGAAGCGGTTAGCGCCTTCCACGCCGGACTCCTGCCATTCCAGCGTCATATCAGCCGGAGAGGCGAACATCATAAACAGACGCACGGTATCCGCGCCGTAACGTTCAACCATCACCTGCGGGTCGATACCGTTGTTTTTCGACTTGGACATTTTGCTCATGCCGGTATACACCAGTTCATGGCCCGCCGCGTCTTTCGCCTTCACGATGCGACCTTTCTCGTCGCGTTCAACGATCGCATCCACCGGGGAAACCCAGTTACGCTCGCCGCTTTCGCCGACATAGTAGAACGCATCCGCCAGTACCATTCCCTGACACAGCAGCTGTTTTGCCGGTTCGTCAGAGTTCACCATGCCGGCATCGCGCATCAGTTTGTGGAAGAAGCGGAAGTAGAGCAGGTGCATGATGGCGTGTTCGATACCGCCAATGTAAATATCTACCGGCAGCCAGTAGTTTGCTGCGTTGGAATCCAGCATCCCTTCCTGATACTGCGGGCAGGTGTAGCGCGCATAGTACCAGGAGGACTCCATAAAAGTGTCGAAGGTGTCGGTTTCACGCAGCGCAGGCTGGCCGTTAACGGTGGTTTTTGCCCACGCAGGATCGGCTTTGATCGGACTGGTAATACCGTCCATCACAACATCTTCCGGCAGGATCACCGGCAGTTGATCTTCCGGCGTCGGCAGCACGGTGCCGTCTTCCAGTGTGACCATCGGGATCGGTGCGCCCCAGTAACGCTGACGAGAAACGCCCCAGTCGCGCAGACGGTAGTTGATCTTACGCTCGCCGACACCTTTCGCTGCCAGCTTATCAGCAATGGCGTTAAAGGCCGCTTCGAAAGCCAGACCGTCAAACTCGCCGGAGTTAAACAGGACGCCTTTGTCGGTCATCGCCTGTTCGGAAAGATCCGGCTCAGAGCCGTCGGCTGCCAGGATAACCGGCTTAATGGTTAAGCCGTATTTGGTGGCAAATTCGTAGTCGCGCTGATCGTGACCCGGTACGGCCATGACCGCGCCGGTGCCGTATTCCATCAGCACAAAGTTAGCCGCCCAGACCGGGATCGCTTCGCCGGTTAAGGGGTGAACCGCTTTAAAGCCGGTGTCGACGCCTTTTTTCTCCATGGTCGCCATGTCGGCTTCGGCCACTTTGGTGTTACGGCATTCGTCGATAAAGGCCGCCAGTTCAGGATTGCTCTCTGCCGCTTTCTGCGCCAGCGGGTGACCGGCGGCAACCGCCAGATAGGTGGCACCCATAAAGGTGTCCGGGCGGGTCGTGTAGACGGTCAGCGTGTTGTCATAACCGTTCACATTAAAGGTGATTTCCACGCCTTCAGAACGGCCAATCCAGTTGCGCTGCATCGTTTTCACGGTGTCAGGCCAGTGGTCCAGCTTATCCAAATCATTGAGCAGTTCGTCGGCATAGGCGGTGATTTTAATAAACCACTGCGGGATCTCTTTACGCTCAACTTTGGTGTCGCAGCGCCAGCAGCAGCCGTCGATAACCTGTTCGTTCGCCAGTACGGTTTGATCGTTCGGGCACCAGTTGACTGCTGAGGTTTTCTTATAGACCAGACCTTTTTTGTACAGCTCAGTGAAGAATTTCTGCTCCCAGCGATAGTATTCCGGGGTGCAGGTCGCCAGTTCACGGCTCCAGTCATAGCCAAAGCCCAGCATTTTGAGCTGGTTCTTCATGTAGGCGATATTGTCGTAGGTCCACGGTGCCGGCGCGGTGTTGTTTTTCACCGCCGCGCCTTCTGCAGGCAGGCCGAAGGCGTCCCAGCCGATAGGCTGCAGCACGTTTTTGCCCAGCATGCGTTGATAACGAGCGATCACGTCACCGATGGTGTAGTTACGTACGTGGCCCATGTGTAGTCGACCAGAAGGATAGGGAAGCATAGACAGGCAGTAATACTTCTCTTTGCTCTCGTCTTCGGTAACTTCAAATGTGCGCTTCTCATCCCAGTGAAGCTGTACTTTGGATTCTATCTCTTCCGGGCGGTATTGCTCTTGCATGGCAGCCAGTGGTCCTGTTTTCAATACAGCTACAAACGTAGCTTTCGATGTGGTGTTTCAGATCCGCATAGCATAGCCCAAACGCCCGCGTCAAAACAGCCTTTCGCGCATTCAGGTTCGAATTCACGCCATGACAATCCTTGCACGAATTTACACACTCTGTGGGCAGTCTTGCAAAGCGCGGCCTAAATAACGTCTATTATTATAGACAGTTAACGACCCAGGAGGCGAAACGATGAACAAGGTTGCTCAATATTACCGTGAACTGGTGGCGTCATTAAGTGAACGTCTGCGCAATGGCGAGCGCGATATCGATGCGCTGGTGGAACAGGCGCGGCAGCGGGTTTTGCAGGCCGGGGAGTTAACGCGAACCGAAGTGGACGAACTGACACGCGCCGTCAGGCGTGACCTGGAAGAGTTCGCCGTGAGCTATGAGGAGAGTCAGGAAGAGGAATCCGACAGCGTCTTTATGCGGGTGATCAAAGAGAGCCTGTGGCAGGAGCTGGCGGATATCACGGACAAAACGCAGCTTGAATGGCGCGAAGTCTTTCAGGACCTGAGTCATCACGGGGTCTATCACAGTGGCGAAGTGGTGGGGTTGGGCAATCTGGTCTGCGAGAAGTGCCATTTTCACTTGGCGGTGTATACGCCGGACGTGCTGCCATTGTGTCCAAAATGCGGACACGACCAGTTCCAGCGTCGACCGTTTGAACCGTAATATAGCCTGATGGCGATGCTGACGCATCTTATCCGGCCTACGGTGACTATTATGTAGGCCGGATAAGCGTCAGCGCCATCCGGCATTGATCACGCGTAAAACGTTAGCCGTTCTGCCAGCAGGTCAACAAACCCCTGGCGATCCACATCCACCATTACCGTGGCGTTGGGTGCTTTGCCCGTCAGGAAGTAATAGTCCACCACGGTCATCCCCTGGGTATATTTCCCCTGCGTTTCCACGCCAACCCAGCGTTCGACGGTGGTAAACAGTTCGGGTTTTAGCAGCCAGGCGATGGTGCACGGGTCATGTAGCGGCGCGCCGGTGAATCCCCATTTCTCGTCTTTATGATACTCAAGGAAGAAATCGAGTAGCTCCGCAACGATAGTGGAAACCGGGTTGCCAATAGCGCGGAAGCGTTCGGTATCTTCGACGTGAATTTGCGCTTTATGCGTGACGTCCAGGCCGGCCATTACCACCGGAATGCCTGACTGGAAGACGATCTCAGCGGCTTCTGGGTCAACATAGATATTGAATTCGGCGGCAGGCGTCCAGTTGCCGAGCCCCATTGCGCCGCCCATGATCACGATGCGAGCGATTTTGTCATGCAGTTCAGGATGGCTGTTCAGCAACAGCGCAACGTTGGTTTGCGGCCCGGTAGAGACGAGGGTGACCGGCTGTGTGCTCTCGCGCAGCGTCTTCGCCATCAGCTCAACGGCGGTACAGGCCTGAGGCGCAAAGGCGGGTTCCGGCAGCGCCGGGCCATCCAGTCCGCTTTCGCCGTGGACGTTATCGGCAATGATTAGCCCGCGCATCAAGGGTTTCACTGCGCCGCCCGCTACCGGAATGTCTATGCGGTTCAGTAACGTCAGCATCCGTAATACGTTACGCAGCGTTTTATCGGGTGTCTGGTTACCTGCGGATGAGGTGATGGCTTTAACGTCAAGTTCCGGTGAGGCGAGGGCGAGAACAATTGCGATAGCGTCATCATGACCCGGGTCGCAATCTAATAGAATTGGCAGTGCCATTGTTGCTCCTTATGAATGCTACTTTGCGGCAAGGGTAACGCCGGGATGAAAATGATTCGAGGAGCGAGACAAGAAAGCGTGAAATGGCGCGCATTCTGACATGCGCGCCGGAAAAGTTAATGCAGGATTTTGGCAAGGAAGTCTTTTGCACGTTCGGATTTCGGGTTGGCGAAGAACTCCTCTTTCGGCGAGTCCTCAACGATTTTCCCCTCGTCCATAAAGATCACCCGGTTCGCCACTTTGCGCGCAAAGCCCATTTCATGGGTCACCACCATCATGGTCATCCCTTCATTGGCCAGTTCAACCATGACGTCCAGTACTTCGTTGATCATTTCCGGATCGAGCGCGGAGGTGGGTTCATCGAACAGCATGGCGATAGGATCCATACATAGCGCGCGGGCTATCGCCACACGCTGCTGCTGGCCACCGGAAAGTTGGGCCGGATACTTATTGGCATGCGCGGCAAGGCCCACGCGCTCCAACAACTTCTGCGCTTTTTCGCGCGCCGGGGCTTTATCACGCTTCAGCACTTTCACCTGCGCCAGAGTCAGGTTTTCGATAATCGACAGATGCGGGAACAGCTCAAAGTGCTGGAACACCATCCCGACGCGAGAACGTAACTTCGCCAGATCGGTTTTTTTGTCATTGACCATAATGCCGTTTACGGTGATTTCACCTTTTTGTACCGGCTCCAGACCGTTAACGGTTTTGATCAGCGTGGATTTTCCGGAACCCGACGGGCCGCAGACCACCACCACTTCCCCTTTTTTCACTTCCGTGGAGCAGTCGGTCAGCACCTGAAAGTGACCATACCATTTAGAAACATTTTTCAGGGTAATCATTAAACTGTCCTTTTCTTCAAATAGCTGACCAACAACGACGCGCTCAGGCTGATAACAAAGTAGACGGCCCCGGCAAACAGGATCATTTCGACCTGTGTACCATCACGCTCGCCAATAGTAGAAGCGGTACGGAAGAAATCCGCGAGGCTTAAGACGTACACCAGGGAGGTATCCTGGAACAGAACGATGCCCTGTGTAAGCAGCAGCGGTACCATCGCGCGAAACGCCTGCGGCAGAATGATGAGCTTCATTGACTGCCAGTGGGTCATGCCCAGCGCCAGCGCCGCGCTTGATTGTCCGCGGGAAATGCTCTGGATACCCGCACGGATAATCTCGGAGTAATAAGCGGCTTCAAACATCGAAAAGGCGACCATCGCCGAAATCAGGCGAATATCGGTTTTCGGTGACAGCCCCAGAACGTCCTGCAGTAATCCCGGTACGATCAGGTAGAACCACAGCAGTACCATCACCAGCGGGATGGAGCGGAAAACGTTAACGTACGCTTTAGCAAACCAGGCGACAGGCGCGAAGCTGGAAAGGCGCATGACCGCAAGCAACGTTCCCCAGACAATACCGATGACCACCGCTGTCAGGGTAATCTTCAGCGTGATGAGCAGCCCGTCCAGCAGATACGGCAGGGAAGGGACAATAGAACTCCAGTCGAACTCGTACATTATTTGCCTCCCAGATTGCCAGGCAGGCGGATTTTACGTTCCACCACACTCATCACCAGCATGATGAAGGCATTAATCAACACGTACGCCACGGTGATGGCGGTAAACGATTCCCAGGCATGCGCCGAGTAATCCAGCAGCTTACCGGCTTGCGCTGCCATATCGACCAGACCGATGGTGGAGGCGATGGCGGAGTTTTTCACCAGGTTCATCATCTCAGAGGTCATCGGCGGGACGATCACGCGATAGGCGTTAGGCAACAGCACGTAGCGATATGCCTGCGGCAGGGTCAGCCCCATCGCCAGTGCCGCGTTTTTCTGGCCGCGTGGCAGTGACTGAATGGCGGCGCGAACCTGTTCGCAGACGCGTGCTGCGGTGAAAAGCCCCAGACAGAGCATGGAAGAGACGAAGAACTGAATGTTGGGATCCAGTTCCGCTTTAAACCACATACCAAGATTTTCCGGCAGCAGTTCAGGCACGACCAGGTACCAGGTGAAGAACTGGACGATCAGCGGAACGTTGCGGAACAGTTCTACATAAAGGGTGCCGAGCCCGGAAAGGAAGCGATTCGGGACGGTGCGTAAAATGCCGAACAAAGAACCGACCAGGAAGGCAATGATCCAGGCGGTGATGGATAAGGCGACGGTGACCTGAAAGCCGCTCCAGAGCCAGCCGAGATAGGTGGTGTTGCCGAATGGGGCTTGTTGTAAAAAAATGCCCCAGTTCCAGTCTATTGACATACATCTACTCCGAAAAAATAAGGGTAGCAGCGCTACCCTCGAAGATTGTTATCCAGCGTACTTCGGTTTTCAGGCCTGATGGGGAACGACCATCAGGCCTATAGTCTGTCCGTGCTGTATAGCAATCGAGAGGGCAAGGAGTCCCCGCCCCATTTAGTTTTAATTAGTTAAGTGCTTTATCATTCGGTTCTTTGAACAGCGCCTGCATTTCGTTCGACAGTTCGAAATTCATGTTCAGGTTTTTTGGTGGGATCGGGTTTTTGAACCACTTATCAAACCATTTCGCGGCTTCACCTGAGGTCTGCGCCTGGGCGATGGTGTCATCCATCAGCTTTTTGAATTCAGGATCGTCTTTGCGCAGCATGCAGCCGTAGGCTTCCTGAGACTGCGGTTTGCCGACGATTTCCCAGTTATCTGGTTTCTTCGCCTTCGCACGCTCACCGGCCAACAGGGCATCATCCATCATAAAGGCAACGGCGCGACCGCTTTCCAGAGTACGGAAAGAGTCACCGTGGTCTTTAGCGCTGATGATACGCATGTCCATTTTTTGTTCGTCGTTCAGCTTGTGCAGCAGAATTTCAGAGGTGGTTCCTGACGTCACAACAACCGCTTTGCCTTTCAGGTCCGCGAAGTCTTTAATGTCGCCGCCTTTTTTCGCCAGCAGGCGCGTGCCGACGACAAAGATGGTGTCAGAGAAGGCGGCCTGTTTCTGGCGCTCAAGGTTGTTGGTGGTGGAACCGCACTCAAAGTCGAAGGTGCCGTTTTGCAGCAGCGGAATACGGTTCTGAGAGGTAATCGGGATCAGCTTAACCTGCAGATCGGGCTTGTTGAGTTTCTTCTTCACGGCTTCAACGATGGCGTTGGAGTAATCCTGAGAATAACCCACCACTTTCTGCTGATTGTCGTAATAAGAAAACGGCACGGAGGATTCACGGTGACCGACGACGATAACGCCGTTTTTGGCGATCTTGTCGAGCGTGCTGCCTGCGGCTGGCGCTGCGTCTTCCGCGTGTACCAGACCGGCTGACAGTCCCATAACCAGCATTGCTGTGGCTAGCTTACGTAATTGCATATCCAACTCCTTATCGTCTGCGCCGTCGACGCAGTGATACTTATTGTGAGTGTCTGTGTTGTTATCACCTGCAACTTAAGCGTGCAGTGTTTTACCTGTTTGTTAACATTTAGTCTGGCTTAATGTAAAGATTTTGCTGCGTTATTGTTTATTTTTGCGAAGTGCGCCGCACCGTTTAGAGGCAAAAATCTCTCATTGCACCGTTTCGGTGCTACCAGTGAACTGCTTTAGTGCGACTAAGTTGCGCTAAACGTCAAAAACAGGTTTGCCTTGTTTAACAAAGCAATGAGCGTGCCAGAATGGAAGAAGGGAGGGAGAATGGTAGTTTGTAGGCCTGATAAGCGTAGCGCCATCAGGCACGATGTGGCACAACCGCCGGATGGCGGCGTACCGCCTTATCCGGCCTACATTTGATGGTGCACTGTGTTATCTGCGACGTTGACGCAAACTCATTAACACGGCGGCAAAACCGAACAGCGCGGTAATGAACCACAGCGGCCAGTTGCCGGTTCGGGCGTACGGCGTTAAGCCTGTCGTTGGCGTCACATCGGCGGTCAATACCTGACGGGTAAACTGCGGGATCATCGCCTGAATCTCACCCTGTGGACCAATCACCGCCGTAATACCGTTATTGGTACTGCGCAGCAGCGGTCGCGCCAGTTCCAGGGAACGCATCCGCGCCATCTGGAAGTGCTGCCACGGGCCAATCGACTTACCAAACCAGGCATCGTTGGAGATGGTCAGCAGATAGTCCGTATCCGGGCGGAAGTTATCGCGCACCTGTTCACCCAGGATTATCTCGTAGCAAATCGCGGCGGTCAGCGCTAAACCATGCGCATGCAGCTGCGGTTGAACATACGGACCACGGCTGAACGAGGACATCGGCAGGTCAAAGAACGGCGCTAACGGGCGCAGAATGGATTCCAGCGGCACAAACTCACCAAACGGTACCAGATGGTTTTTGTTGTAGCGGTTGGTTGAGTCATAGCGGTAAGGATTGTCTTTCCCCAGCGTGATAATGGTGTTGTAGGTGTCATAGCGGTTCTGTTTGTTCAGCCGCGCATCGACAATACCGGTTATCAGCGAGCTGTTCTTCGCACGCAGCAAATCGTCCATCATGCCCAGAAAACGCTGCTGGTTGATCTCCAGATCCGGAATAGCGGATTCCGGCCAGATGATCAGCTGCGATTTCCCCATTTCGGGCTGCGTCGCATCCAGATAGGTCTTAAGCGTATTCAGCAAATGACCTTCTTCCCACTTCAACGACTGCGGGATATCACCCTGAACCATCGACACCCGGGTCATTCTTTCCGGCTCCAGCGTGTACCACTGGATATAGCGCAGCGGGAAGGGGAGTGCGAAAAGGATAACGGCGACCACCAGCGGACGCCAGTTACGGCTGACCAGCGAGAGAACCAGCAGTCCGCTGACCATCATCAGCAGGAAGTTAATGGCTTCGACACCCATTACCGGCGCCAGGCCTTTCAGCGGGCCGTCTATCTGGCTGTAGCCAAACTGCAGCCATGGAAATCCGGTCAGTACCCAGCCACGCAGGAATTCGGTTAGCTGCCAGACCACCGGCGCGGCAATGGCAACCCGCAGCCAGCTGGTTTTCGGCCACAGACGCGCCAGTACGCCGGCAAACAGCCCGGTATACAGAGAAAGATACGCCGCGAGCAGCACGACAAGGAAAACGTTCACCGGGCCTGGCATGCCGCCAAACTGCGCGATACTGACGTAAACCCAGTTGATTCCCGTCCCGAAGAGTCCCAGTCCCCAGAAGTAGCCAATAGCGGCTGACTGGCGCGGGCGACGATTCAGGGTTAATACCTGCAAGCCCATCAGCGAGACTATCGCCGCGGGCCAGATGTCATAAGGAGAAAAAGCCAGCGTTCCGCAGGCGCCGAATAATAACGCCAGCAGCAGGCGAGTGCGCTGGCGTTCAATTAATGAGGCAAAAGCCATTGAGTTCTTCTTCCCGTTCGGTGTTATTCGTCCAGTGTTGGCTGGGGGGAGTCATCCGGAATTCTGACGTGAACCTGAATAATACGACGGCTGTCGGCCATTGCCACTTTGAACTGGTAACCATCGATATCAATAGTTTCACCACGTGCGGGCAAGTGACCAAACGCCTGCATCACCAGACCACCGATGGTATCGACCTCTTCGTCACTAAAGCTGGTGCCGAAGGCTTCATTGAAGTCTTCGATCGGCGCGAGCGCGCGAATGGTCCAGGTGTGGCGACTGAGTTGGCGGAAGTCGATATCATCTTCTTCATCGTACTCATCTTCGATTTCACCGACGATAAGCTCCAGGATGTCTTCAATGGTCACCAGACCGGAGACACCACCAAATTCGTCGATGACGATAGCCATATGGTAACGCTGGGAGCGAAACTCTTTGAGCATACGGTCAACGCGTTTGCTCTCCGGGACGACAACGGCCTGGCGTAACACTTTCTCCATGCTGAAGGCATCGGCATCGCTGCGCATAAACGGCAGCAAATCCTTGGCCATCAGAATCCCTTCAATGTGATCTTTGTCCTCGCTTATCACCGGAAAACGCGAGTGGGCAGACTCGATAATGACATCGAGGCATTCGTCCAGCGTCTGGTTGCGTTTCAGGGTAATCATCTGGGAGCGGGGAATCATGATGTCGCGAACGCGCTGGTCCGCAATGTCCATCACCCCTTCGAGCATGTCGCGCGTATCTTCATCGATAAGGTCGTTCTGCCCGGAATCACGGATCAGCGCCAGCAGTTCATCACGGTTTTTCGGTTCACCGTGGAAAAGTTGGCTCAGTAACAGGGAAAAAAATCCCTTCTTGTTGCTTAACGTGTCACTACTGTGTGAATTGTCGTCGCTCATGGCGTCGTATGGGTTCTCTTGTTAGTTAATCTCTTGCTCAATGCGCGCAAACTCAGCGCACGGCAGCACTGGAAACCACCGGGCATTCGCCCGGTCGCTTATTCCTTCTCGGCAATGTACGGATCCTCATAGCCCAGAGCAAGCATAATCTCTGTCTCGAGGGCTTCCATCTCTTCAGCCTCGTCATCTTCGATATGATCGTAACCCAGCAAATGCAGGCTGCCGTGGACGACCATGTGCGCCCAGTGGGCATCCAGCGGCTTGCCTTGCTCCTGCGCTTCCTGTTCAACGACCTGACGACAGATGACCAAATCGCCGAGCAACGGTAGCTCAATACCTGGCGGGGCTTCAAACGGGAAAGAGAGCACGTTGGTCGGTTTATCTTTCCCGCGGTAGGTCAGATTGAGATCGTGGCTTTCGGCTTCATCCACCAGGCGAATCGTCACTTCTGATTCTTCCTGAAATTGCGGGATGACCGCATTCAGCCAGGTCTGAAACCGGCTCTCTTCTGGCAAACCGCTGTGGTTCTCACATGCCAGTTGCAAATCAAGGATCACCTGACTCATTTCTGTTCCTGTTCCTGAGCTTCACGCTTGCGCTCTGCAGCAAGCTCAGCTTTACGTTTTTGTTCGGCTTCTTCCCATGCTTCATAGGCGTTAACGATGCGGGCAACCACCGGATGGCGCACGACGTCTTCACTGTGGAAGAAGTTAAAGCTGATTTCTTCGACTTCCGCCAGTACCTCAACGGCATGGCGCAGGCCCGATTTAATGTTGCGCGGCAGGTCAATCTGCGTGACGTCGCCGGTAATTACCGCCTTCGAGTTAAAGCCGATACGAGTCAGGAACATCTTCATCTGTTCGATGGTGGTGTTCTGGCTCTCATCAAGAATGATAAAGGCATCGTTTAGCGTACGGCCGCGCATATAGGCCAGCGGAGCCACTTCAATCACGTTGCGCTCAATCAGCTTTTCGACTTTCTCGAAGCCGAGCATTTCAAACAGCGCGTCATACAGTGGGCGCAGGTACGGATCAACCTTCTGACTCAGATCGCCCGGCAGGAAGCCCAGCTTTTCACCCGCTTCGACCGCCGGACGGGTCAGCAGAATACGGCGGATCTCCTGACGCTCCAGCGCATCCACGGCAGCGGCAACGGCGAGGTAGGTTTTCCCCGTACCGGCAGGACCGACGCCGAAGGTGATGTCATGGTCGAGAATGTTGGCGATGTACTGTGCCTGGTTAGGCGTACGCGGCTTAATCACGCCACGCTTGGTTTTGATATTGACCGCTTTGCCGAACTCGGGGACGCTCTCGGCGCTTTGCTCAAGCACGCGTGCTTCTTTAATCGCGAGGTGGATTTGTTCCGGTTCGATATCCTGCGTCTGGCCGCGCATTGGCGCGGTATCGACGTACAGGCTGCGTAAAATATCCGCCGCAGCGGTGATGCAAATCGGGCGACCGGTCAGTTTAAAATGGTTGTCACGGCGGTTAATCTCGATGCCGAGACGGCGTTCCAGCTGTTTAATGTTGTCATCAAACGGGCCGCAAAGGCTCAGCAGACGGGCGTTATCTGCCGGCTCAAGGGTAATTTCGCGAGTGTCTGTGTTCAAACTGTTCCTCTTATGCATAGGGAGCCGGAAGATGAACATTCACCGGCCTGTCAGGAAATTATTCACGCCACGGGGTAAAGGCGCAAGCACTGGTATCAAGATGGGGGCGTAGAGAGGAAATACAAGAGCCTTATCGGGCCTATGAAGCGTCGTGCTCCAGTAGGCCCGATAAGCACAGCGCCATCGGGAATTTTGACGTTTTGAGCAGAATTAAGGCTGGTAGAATCCAACGCCAATCTCATTTTCTTTACGGGTACGGGCAATCACCGATTCCGGGGTTTCTGCGATGCGCAGCCCCATTTCGTCTTCGGTGCGCACCACTTTCCCGCGCAGTGAGTTGGTCCAGACGTCGGTGATTTCCACATCGACAAATTTACCGATCATCTCCGGTGCGCCTTCGAAGTTCACCACGCGATTATTTTCGGTACGGCCAGACAGCTCCATGATGCTCTTACGCGACGTTCCTTCCACCAGAATGCGCTGAACGGTGCCGAGCATGCGACGACTCCAGGCCATCGCCTGCTGGTTAATGCGATCCTGCAAAATATACAGACGCTGCTTCTTCTCTTCTTCCGGCACGTCATCCACCATATCGGCAGCCGGCGTTCCCGGACGTGCAGAGAAGATAAAGCTGTAGCTCATGTCGAAATTGACGTCGGCAATCAGCTTCATGGTCTGCTCGAAGTCCTGGGTGGTCTCACCCGGGAAACCAACAATGAAGTCGGAGCTTATCTGAATGTCCGGACGCGCCGCACGCAGCTTACGGATAATTGCTTTATATTCCAGCGCCGTGTGGGTACGTCCCATCAGGTTCAGCACGCGATCCGAACCGCTCTGTACCGGCAGGTGCAGGAAGCTCACCAGCTCCGGCGTGTCGCGATAGACTTCGATGATGTCGTCGGTGAATTCGATCGGATGGCTGGTGGTGAAGCGGATGCGGTCAATGCCATCAATGGCGGCAACCAGACGCAGCAGGTCGGCGAATGAGCCGGTGGTGCCGTCGTAGTTTTGTCCTCGCCAGGCGTTAACGTTCTGGCCGAGCAGATTGACTTCACGCACGCCCTGAGCAGCAAGCTGGGCGATTTCAAACAGGATGTCATCAGACGGGCGGCTGACTTCCTCACCACGGGTGTAAGGCACCACGCAGTAAGTACAATATTTGTTGCAGCCTTCCATAATTGAGACAAAGGCGGTCGGACCTTCCGCGCGCGGTTCCGGCAGACGGTCAAACTTCTCGATCTCCGGGAAGCTGATGTCAACAACCGGACTACGGTTGCCGCGAACGGAGTTAATCATTTCTGGCAGGCGGTGCAACGTTTGCGGCCCAAAGATGATATCGACATAGTGCGCGCGCTGGCGAATGTGGTCACCTTCCTGAGACGCCACACAGCCGCCGACGCCGATAATCAGATCGGGATTTTTCTCTTTTAAGAGTTTCCAGCGACCCAACTGATGGAAGACTTTTTCCTGAGCCTTCTCGCGGATTGAGCAGGTATTCAGCAGCAGCACATCCGCTTCTTCCGCCACGTCGGTCAGTTGATACCCGTGAGTGGCATCCAGCAGATCGGCCATCTTCGATGAATCGTATTCGTTCATCTGACAGCCCCAGGTTTTAATATGGAGTTTTTTGGTCATCGACTTGCTCTTGCGAAATAGTGGCTGAATTGCAGGGCGCATAGTGTAATGCTTTGCTGCCCTGGTGACCAGTATGACCGTTATCAGCCTCAAGGGGTAAAAAATCCTGTAAACTTACACAATACATGTAACAGGATGATTGACCATGACAAATCAACCAACGGAAATTGCCATTGTCGGCGGGGGGATGGTCGGTGGCGCGCTGGCGCTGGGGCTGGCACAGCATGGATTCACGGTCACCGTGATCGAACATGCCGCGCCTGCGCCGTTTGTCGCAAACAGCCAGCCGGATGTGCGTATTTCGGCGATCAGCGCGGCCTCAGTTTCTCTACTGAAAGGGCTTGGCGTCTGGGATGTTGTGCAGGGGATGCGCAGTCATCCGTATCGGCGGCTGGAAACCTGGGAGTGGGAAAACGCGCATGTGGTGTTTGATGCCAGCGAACTGAAGCTGCCACTGCTTGGGTATATGGTCGAGAACAACATTCTGCAACGGGCGCTCTGGCAGGCGCTGGAAGTACACCCCAAAGTGACGCTGCGGGTTCCGGCCTCGCTGATTGCGCTGCATCGTCATAACGATCGTCATGAGCTTGAGCTGGTAGGTGGCGAACGAGTCACCGCCAAACTGGTGATTGGCGCGGATGGCGCAAATTCGCAGGTGCGGCAGATGGCTGGCATCGGCATTCACGCCTGGCAGTATGCGCAATCCTGCATGCTGATTACCGTGCAGTGCGAGAACGACCCTGGCAACAGTACCTGGCAGCAGTTCACCCCGGACGGCCCGCGCGCGTTTCTGCCATTGTTCGACCACTGGGCGTCGCTGGTGTGGTATGACTCACCGGCGCGGATCCGTCAGTTGCAGGGGCTGAATATGTCGCAGCTTCAGACGGAGATCGCAAAGCACTTCCCGACACGTCTGGGACAGGTGATGCCCGTCGCAGCAGGCGCGTTTCCGCTGACGCGTCGTCACGCCCTGCAATATGTGCAGCCGGGTCTGGCGCTGGTTGGTGATGCGGCGCACACCATCCATCCGCTGGCCGGGCAGGGGGTTAATCTGGGCTATCGCGATGTGGATGTATTGATCGATGTATTGATTAATGCCCGCAGTTATGGCGAGTCCTGGGCGAGCCAGCCGGTACTGAAGCGTTATCAGACCCGACGCATGGCGGATAACTTCATCATGCAAAGCGGGATGGATCTGTTCTACGCCGGATTCAGCAATGACCTGCAGCCGCTGCGGATTATCCGCAACCTCGGGCTGATGGCGGCAGAACGCGCTGGCGTGTTAAAACGTCAGGCGCTGAAATACGCATTAGGGTTGTAATTTTAATCCAGGCCTACGATCGTAGGCCTGATAAGCGTAGCGCCATCAGGCAATAAACGCAGAAAAGCAAAAAGCCCGCCGAAGCGAGCTTTTCTAATGTGGCTGGGGTACGAGGATTCGAACCTCGGAATGCCGGAATCAGAATCCGGTGCCTTACCGCTTGGCGATACCCCAATTTAAAATTTCAGGCACTTCTTGCATTCACATCGTGAACGTCTTGCAAATTTGGCTGGGGTACGAGGATTCGAACCTCGGAATGCCGGAATCAGAATCCGGTGCCTTACCGCTTGGCGATACCCCAACAAATTGTTTTTGAACCCGTTAAAACGAACTAACGTGTTCTGAATATGGTGGCTACGACGGGATTCGAACCTGTGACCCCATCATTATGAGTGATGTGCTCTAACCAACTGAGCTACGTAGCCAAATACTGCATTTCTTCGATGGCTGGGGTACCTGGATTCGAACCAGGGAATGCCGGTATCAAAAACCGGTGCCTTACCGCTTGGCGATACCCCAATGACCGTCGCGGCAATCCGCAAACTCGAAGAAAGATGGCTGGGGTACCTGGATTCGAACCAGGGAATGCCGGTATCAAAAACCGGTGCCTTACCGCTTGGCGATACCCCATCCGTGCAACGCTTTTATGGGAATGGTGCGGGAGGCGAGACTTGAACTCGCACACCTTGCGGCGCCAGAACCTAAATCTGGTGCGTCTACCAATTTCGCCACTCCCGCAAAAAAGATGGTGGCTACGACGGGATTCGAACCTGTGACCCCATCATTATGAGTGATGTGCTCTAACCAACTGAGCTACGTAGCCCTCTTTTTTCGCGCGTTACCTTATCGGCGTTGCGGGGCGCATTATGCGTATTGAGCCTTGAAGCGTCAACCCCTTTTTCATCGAAAACGGCCGGAATGTGACTGTTTGGTTAGGTTGCGAACAGCGTGACGCAATATTCGGCAATTATTGGTTATTAATCGCTTTCTGAACTGTTTTTCACGATCAAAAAAGGGCCCCGAAAGGCCCTTTTTCATCAGTGTTGCTTATTGATAAGCGGACTGGTGAACACCCACTGCGCGACCCGATGGATCGTTCATGGTTTTGAACGCTTCGTCCCATTCGATCGCTTTAGCTGAAGAGCAGGCGACGGAGGGACCGCCCGGGACACACTCTGCGGCGCTCGGTACCGGGAACAGCTCTTCGAAGATCTCGCGGTACAGATACGCTTCTTTTGAAGACGGCGTATTGTACGGGAAGCGAAAGCGGGCGGTTTCCAGTTGCTGATCGGAAACTTGCTCAGCGGCCACCTCTTTCAGGGTGTCGATCCAGCTGTAGCCCACGCCGTCGGAAAACTGCTCTTTCTGACGCCATGCAACGCTTGCCGGCAGATAGGATTCGAAACATTCACGGAGGACATGTTTTTCCATCTTGCCGTTGCCGCACATTTTATCTTCCGGGTTAATGCGCATCGCCACGTCGAGGAACTTCTTATCCAGGAACGGGACGCGAGCTTCCACTCCCCAGGCTGACATGGCCTTGTTAGCGCGGGCGCAGTCAAACATATGCAGCGCCTGCAGCTTACGTACGGTTTCTTCGTGCAGTTCTTTGGCGTCTGGTGCCTTATGGAAATAGAGGTAGCCGCCGAACACTTCATCAGACCCTTCGCCGGACAGCACCATTTTGATACCCATCGCTTTGATCTTACGCGACATTAAATACATCGGCGTCGAGGCGCGAATGGTGGTTACGTCATAGGTTTCGATGTGATAAATCACGTCGCGGATCGCGTCCAGCCCTTCCTGTACCGTAAAGTGAATTTCATGGTGTACGGTCCCCAGGTGGTTCGCCACTTCCTGCGCGGCTTTCAGATCCGGAGCCCCTTCCAGACCGACGGCGAAGGAGTGAAGTTGTGGCCACCAGGCTTCAGAACGTTCGTCATCTTCCACACGACGGGCGGCGAATTTTTTGGTGATCGCCGAGATAACGGAGGAATCCAGGCCGCCAGAGAGCAGTACACCGTAAGGTACATCAGACATCAGATGGCTTTTGACGGAGTCTTCCAGCGCCTGACGCAGTTCGTTTTTGTCAGTAACGTTATCTTTTACCGCGTCAAAATCGAACCAGTCACGCTGATAATACTGACGGATTTCACCGTCTTTGCTCCAGAGATAACTTCCCGCCGGGAACTCTTGAATGGTGCGGCACACCGGCACCAGGGCTTTCATTTCTGACGCGACGTACAGGTTGCCGAACTCGTCATAACCCATATACAGCGGGATGATGCCGATGTGGTCGCGGCCAATCAGATATGCATCCTGTTCGCTGTCGTACAGCGCGAAGGCAAACATTCCTTGCAGATCGTCGAGAAATTCCACGCCTTTTTCCTGATACAGCGCGAGGATCACTTCGCAGTCAGAACCGGTCTGGAACGCGTAGCGATCGCCATATTCTGCACGCAGCGCCTGGTGGTTGTAAATTTCACCGTTCACGGCCAGCACGTGGGTTTTCTTTTCGTTATACAACGGTTGCGCGCCAGCGTTGACGTCGACAATTGACAGACGTTCGTGGGCCAGAATGGCCTTATCGCAGGCATAAATGCCGGACCAGTCCGGACCGCGATGGCGCATCAAGCGTGACAGCTCAAGGGCTTTTTTACGCAGTTCACCTGCATCTGACTTAATATCGAATACGCCGAAAATTGAACACATAACCTTCTCCGTTAACCTGTTGCGTAATGCTTTTTGTGTTTGCTTGCTAAAGAAAATGCCGCAAAGGAACTGGAGGCGCAAGGGGTTTGCGGTCTGAAAAAGAAAAAACGCAATGGTCATTGCCGATTAGTGAAAAAAGATTATGGTTTGAGCATATTCATTGATGAATTATCAGTTTTTTGCTGATTTCGTTGAATGAGATTATTTTTCTGGTGGGCAAAAATGAAAAACCACGTCCTGGGACGTGGTCTGGGTTAAATAACGTCGATTTCGGCGACGGAGGGATAAATCCAGCTCGGGCGGAACGGCATACTGTCGATGTCATCCAGCGTGGAAACGCCGGAGAGCACCAGGATGGTTTCGAGCCCCGCCTGGAAGCCGGCAAGAATATCGGTGCGCAGGTTATCGCCGACGATCACCGTCTCTTCCGAGTGCGCCTGCATTTTGTTTAACGCCGCGCGGATAATCCACGGACTCGGTTTACCGACGTAGAACGGTTTACGACCAGAGATTTTCTCGATACCCGCGCAGAGCGCGCCACAGGCTGGATAAAAACCGCGGCCGTGGGTGTCCGGGTTGGTGGCAATAAAGCGCGCGCCGTTTGCCACAAAGAAGGCCGCTTTATGCATCATGTCCCAGTTGTAGGAACGGGTCTCGCCGACGATGACAAAGTCCGGGTTCACGTCAGTAATGGTGAAACCGGCTTTATACAGTTCGTGGATCAGCGCGCCTTCGCCGACAACATACGCCTTTTTCCCTTCCTGACGACGCAGGAAATCGGCGGTCGCCATGGCCGAGGTATAAAACACGCTGTCCGGTACATTAACGCCAGCGGTTGCGAAACGGTTTGCCAGATCCTGGCCGGTCTGCGACGGGTAATTGGTCAGCAGCACCAGCGGCAGGCCTTTCTCCATTACGCCAGTCAAAAACTCCGCCGCACCCGGTACGGCGACGTTGTCGTGCATCAGCACGCCGTCGATATCACAAATGACATTCTTGATGGTCATGAACTACCCAGGAAATATGTTAATAATCCGATACTATAAGAGCGCATCAGTTTTCCAGCAAATGCTGGAGCAAAATACCGTTGAGCATGGCGCGTTTTACCAGCGCAAAGGCACCGATGGCGGAGCGGTGATCCAGTGTGGAGCGCACCACCGGCAAATTTGTGCGAAACGCCTTCAGCGCCTGCGTATTAATGCAGCTTTCAATGGCGGGTAACAGCACTTTATCGGCTTCGGTTATCTCACCGGCAATCACGATTTTTTGCGGATTAAACAGGTTGATGGCGATCGCAATGGTTTTACCCAGATGACGCCCAACGTGCTCAATGACCTCTGAGGCCAGGCTGTCGCCCTTATTTGCCGCCTTGCAGATGGTTTTGATCGTGCAGTCTTCCAGCGGAACGCGGCTCTGGTAGCCTTGCTTCAGGAGATTGAGGACGCGCTGTTCAATTGCCGCGTTCGCGGCAATGGTTTCCAGACAGCCAAAGTTACCGCAGTGGCAGCGTTCGCCCAGCGGTTCAACCTGGATGTGGCCAATCTCGCCAACGTTACCGTTACGACCAATAAAAATCCGGCCGTTAGAGATAATACCGGCACCCGTCCCGCGGTGGACGCGCACCAGAATAGAGTCCTCGCAGTCCTGACTTGCCCCAAAGTAGTGCTCCGCCAGCGCCAGGCTGCGGATATCGTGGCCGACAAAACAGGTGACGAGAAAACGTTTTTCCAGCGCTTCAACCAGTCCCCAGTTCTCTACCTGGATATGCGGCATGTAGTGGATCTTGCCGCTTTCCGGATCGACAAGTCCCGGCAGGATCACGGAAATGGCGATGAGTTCGCGGATCTTGCGCTGGTTGTTGTCGATAAAGGCGGTGATGGCATTGAGCAGCGCGTGTTCCAACGTTTCCTGCGTGCGTTCGGGCAACGGATAGTGTTCTTCCGCCAGTACTTTGCTGCTCAGGTCAAACAGGGTGATGGTCGCGTCGTGGCGGCCAAGACGCACGCCAATGGCGTGAAAACTGCGGGTTTCGGTGACGATAGAAATGGCGCGGCGCCCCCCGGTGGAGGCCTGTTGATCGACTTCTTTGATCAGTCCGCGCTCAATCAGTTGACGCGTAATTTTGGTTACGCTGGCGGGGGCAAGCTGGCTTTGCTCGGCAATCTGGATCCGCGAGATTGGCCCATGCTGGTCAATCAGGCGGTAAACGGCCGCGCTGTTAAGCTGTTTTACGAGATCAACATTACCTATTTGAGCTTGTCCGCCTGGTGTCATACTTTCTCTTACTCAGTAACGACCTCGTCACCATTAACGATGGTCTTGATGATTTTAAAGTCGTGTGTGAAAGCGGTCAGGTTTGCCACTTTACCCGCCGCGATACTGCCGAGGTGTTTCTCAACACCGATGGCGCGCGCAGGGTAGAGGGTCGCCATGCGCAGCACTTCGTCGAGTGCAATGCCGCAATGTTCAACCAGGTTACGCACGCCTTCAATCATGGTTAATGATGAACCGCTCAGCGTCCCGTTTTCGTCTACACAAAGTCCATTGCGGTAGTATATTGTTTTACCAGCAAAAATGAACTGTTCAATATTTGCCCCTGCCGGCGCAGTCGCATCTGTCACCAGGCACAGTTTGTCGCCCTTCAGTCGTTTGGCGTTGCGGATGTTGGCATAATCAACGTGCAGACCATCTGCAATCACGCCGCAATAAATGTCGGCTTCATCCAGGATCGCGCCCGCCAGACCCGGCTCACGTCCGGTGATATACGGCATGGCGTTGAACAAATGCGTGGCAAAGGTGATACCTGCACGGAATCCGGCCTTCGCTTCTTTCAGCGTGGCGTTCGAGTGACCGGCAGAGACCACAATCCCGGCGTTCGCCAGCTTACCGATCACTTCCGCCGGGACCATTTCCGGCGCCAGCGTCACTTTGGTGATAACGTCGGCATTATCGCACAGGAAATCAACCAGCGCAGCGTCAGGCTGACGGACAAAACGCGGATTGTGCGTCCCTTTTTTCACCAGGTTTAGCCAGGGGCCTTCCAGATGTAGACCCAGCGCCTGATTCGGATGTTTCGCAAGGTATTCACGCATCACGCGAACACCTTGTTTCATGAGATCGTCGCTGGTGGTAATCAGCGTAGGCAGATAGTTGGTGCAGCCCGATTTCTCGTTGGCCTTCTGCATGATTTCCAGCGTTTCAACGGTGACAGCTTCTGCGGTGTCGTTAAACTGCACGCCGCCGCAACCGTTAAGCTGGACATCGATAAAGCCGGGGGAAAGAATGGCCCCGTTCACTGAACGTTGTTCGATCTCTGGCGGCAGTTCTGCCACAGGGCAAACGCGGTCAATCAGGCCATTGGCGACAACAATCGCATGGTCATCAAGAATTTCGTGGCCGGTAAAGATCCGACCCTGGGTTAAAGCATACATTCCGACCCCCGATTTCAAAAAATGCCGCCCTGAACACGGTGGCAGGGCGGAGACTACATTACAGACCTTTAATATTCTCTGCTTCTAACTCGTTGAAATATTTCAGTGTCTTAACTTTCAGTTCCATCGTGGACGGCTCATCACACACCACAACCGCTTTCGGATGCAGTTGCAGACAGCTGATGGTCCACATGTGGTTAACATTACCTTCAACCGCAGCCTGCAGCGCCTGTGCTTTCTGATGGCCCAGCACCAGAATCATCACTTCTTCGGCATCCAGTAGAGTACCCACGCCAACGGTCAGTGCGTATTTCGGTACCTGAGCCACATCGCCGTCAAAGAAACGAGAGTTTGCCACACGGGTATCATGCGTCAGGGTTTTGATTCGGGTACGAGAGGCCAGCGAAGAAGCGGGTTCGTTAAACGCGATATGGCCGTCATTACCCACGCCGCCCATGAACAGGTGGATTTTACCGTAGGAACGGATTTTTTCTTCATACTGGCGGCACTCGGCGTCGATATCTGGCGCGTTGCCGTTGAGCAGGTTGATGTTTTCTGCTGGAATATCAACGTGGTCAAAGAAATTACGATGCATGAAGCTGTGGTAGCTTTCCGGATGCTCTTTTGGCAGGCCGACATATTCGTCCATGTTGAACGTCACGACATGTTTGAAGCTAACCTGGCCCGCTTTGTGCATTTCGACTAAGGCTTTATACGCAGTCAGCGGCGTGCCGCCCGTCGGCAGACCCAGCACAAACGGACGATCGGCTGTCGGTTTGAACGTATTGATGCGGTTAACGATATGGCGTGCAGCCCATTTGCCGACCTGTTCAGCGGAAGTCAGGGGAATCAGTCTCATTCTTCACCTCAGAAAGTAAATGTAAGCCGTTGACGGATTGCGCGTCGGTGCATAGTAAAGCGTAACCTGGCATGCATCGGTTGGGTCAATCTGTCTTGATTTTTTGAATGATAAAATAAGTTTTCCCACATAGCCAGTAAAAGGGAGTGATAATAACGATATTTGGTGACTAAACTCACAAAAAACACGCTTTTAATTTGCGATACGAATTAAATTTTTACACACTCACAATGCCAGTAAAGCAACAACTGAATTTCAATAAGTTAGTGACAAAATAAAAACACAGCTTAAAGCGAGCCTTAACGGGGTCTCAAAGGGGGAAGAAAGTGAGTATTCTAGGTTATCTGCAAAAGGTTGGCCGTGCGCTAATGGTGCCGGTCGCCACGCTGCCAGCGGCGGCAATATTGATGGGGGTCGGCTACTGGATCGACCCGGTAGGTTGGGGTGGAGATAACGCACTTGCGGCGTTCTTCATTAAGTCCGGCTCCGCCATTATCGATAACATGTCCGTGCTGTTTGCTATCGGTGTGGCTTACGGTATGTCCAAAGATAAAGACGGTGCTGCGGCGCTGACCGGTTTTGTGGGCTTCCTGGTGTTGACCACACTCTGTTCTCCGGCTGCGGTTTCCATGATTCAGAAGATCCCTGCTGACCAGGTTCCTGCCGCTTTCGGTAAGATCAGCAACCAGTTCGTGGGTATCCTCGTTGGTATTATCTCTGCCGAGCTGTACAACCGCTTTAGCAGCGTCGAACTGCCGAAAGCGCTCTCCTTCTTCAGCGGTCGCCGTCTGGTGCCGATCCTCACCTCTTTCGTGATGATCATCGTCGCGTTCATCATGATGTACATCTGGCCGGTGATTTTCGACGGTCTGGTGAACTTCGGTGAGCATATTCAGAAGCTGGGATCAACCGGTGCGGGTATCTACGCCTTCTTCAACCGTCTGTTGATTCCGGTGGGTCTGCACCACGCGCTGAACTCCGTATTCTGGTTTGACGTTGCGGGGATTAACGACATTCCTAACTTCCTCGGCGGTGCCCAGTCTATCGAATCGGGCAAAGCAGTTGTGGGGATTACCGGTCGTTATCAGGCGGGCTTCTTCCCGATCATGATGTTTGGTCTGCCGGGTGCGGCGCTGGCTATCTACCACTGCGCGCGTCCTGAGAACAAGGCGAAAGTGCTGGGTATCATGATGGCCGGTGCGTTTGCGGCGTTCTTTACGGGTATCACCGAACCGCTGGAATTCTCCTTCATGTTCGTTGCGCCGGTTCTGTATGTGATTCACGCTGTCCTGACCGGTATCTCCGTATTCATCGCGGCGAGCATGCATTGGATTGCCGGCTTCGGCTTCAGTGCGGGTCTGGTGGATATGGTGCTTTCTTCCCGTAACCCGCTGGCAACCCAGTGGTGGATGCTGATCCCACAAGGTCTGGTGTTCTTTGCCATCTACTACGTGGTGTTCCGTTTCGTTATCACCAAATTCAACCTGATGACTCCGGGTCGCGAACTGGCCGTGGCTGGCAGCGAAGCGGATGGTCAGGACCTGAATGTGAGCAGCGATAAAGAACAAGACGTTTCAGCCCTGGCGCGTCAGTACATCGCAGCCATCGGCGGTTCTGACAACCTCACCGGTATCGATGCCTGCATCACCCGTCTGCGTCTGAGCGTAAAAGACTCGTCGCTGGTGAATGAAAGCCTGGCGAAACGTCTGGGTGCTTCTGGTGTGATTCGTCTGAACAAAACCAGCGTGCAGATTATTGTCGGCTTCGTGGCTGAGAAAATCGCCAACGCGATGAAAACAACGGGACCGGTTGCGGCGGCTGAAGCCTCTGCTGCACCTGCTGCCCAGGCGGCGGCAAAACCGCAGGCGGTGCCGAATGCGGTGACCATTGCTGAACTGGTCTCGCCAGTGACCGGTGATGTGGTTGCGCTGGAGCAGGTGCCTGACGAAGCGTTCGCCAGCAAAGCGGTAGGCGACGGCGTTGCGGTAAAACCAACGGATAAAACCGTGGTTTCTCCGGCAGCGGGCACCATTGTGAAAATCTTCAACACCAACCATGCGTTCTGCCTGGAAACCGAGAAAGGCGCGGAAATCGTTGTCCACATGGGTATCGATACCGTCGCGTTGAACGGCCAGGGCTTCAAGCGTCTGGTGGAAGAGGGCGCGGAAGTGACTGCTGGTCAGCCGATTCTGGAAATGGATCTGGACTACCTGAACGCGAACGCGCGCTCCATGATAAGTCCTGTGGTGTGCAGCAACATCGACGACTTCAGCGGCCTGGTGATCAAAGCCGACGGTCATGTGGTTGCCGGTCAAACGCCACTGTATGACATTAAAGGGTAGGTTGGATAAGGCGTAAGCCGCCATCCGACAACATGAAGCGGCGGGGGAAAACCTCCGCCGCTTTTTTTTGCAGCAAATTCCCTCCTATTTTTCTTCAACACCACTTTTTCAGTAACTAAAGGTTGTCAGTCTGTCCGGCTTATAAGATCATATGCCGTTATACGTTGTTTACGCTTTGAGGAATCCACGATGAGTGAGGCTGAAGCCCGCCCGAGTAACTTTATTCGTCAGATCATCGATGAAGATCTGGCCAGTGGTAAGCACACCACGATCCATACCCGTTTTCCGCCGGAGCCAAATGGCTATCTGCACATTGGCCACGCGAAATCTATCTGCCTGAACTTTGGTATCGCGCAAGATTACCAGGGCCAGTGCAACCTGCGTTTCGATGACACCAATCCGGTAAAAGAAGATATCGAGTACGTTGATTCGATCAAAAACGACGTTGAGTGGTTAGGTTTTCACTGGGCTGGCGACGTTCGCTACTCTTCCGATTACTTTGATCAGCTGCACGCCTATGCGGTTGAACTGATCAACAAAGGTCTGGCGTATGTCGATGAACTGACGCCGGAGCAGATCCGCGAATACCGTGGCACGCTGACTCAGCCAGGCAAAAACAGTCCGTTCCGCGATCGCAGCATCGAAGAGAACCTCGCACTGTTCGAAAAAATGCGTACGGGCGGCTTTGAAGAAGGTAAAGCCTGTCTGCGTGCGAAGATCGACATGGCATCGCCGTTTATCGTGATGCGCGATCCGGTTCTGTACCGCATTAAATTTGCTGAGCACCATCAGACCGGCAACAAGTGGTGCATCTACCCGATGTATGACTTCACCCACTGCATCAGCGACGCGCTGGAAGGCATTACCCACTCACTGTGTACGCTCGAGTTCCAGGACAACCGTCGTCTGTACGACTGGGTGCTGGACAACATCTCCATTCCGGTTCACCCGCGCCAGTATGAATTCTCGCGCCTGAATCTGGAATACACCGTGATGTCCAAGCGTAAGCTGAACCTGCTGGTGACTGACAAACATGTAGAAGGCTGGGACGATCCGCGTATGCCGACCATCTCCGGTCTGCGTCGTCGCGGCTATACCGCGGCGGCAATCCGTGAATTCTGCAAACGCATTGGCGTGACCAAGCAGGACAATACGATCGAAATGGCGTCGCTGGAATCCTGTATCCGCGAAGATCTGAACGAAAACGCGCCGCGTGCGATGGCGGTTATCGATCCGGTAAAACTGGTTATTGAGAACTACCCGCAGGGTGAAAGCGAAATGGTCACCATGCCTAACCATCCGAACAAACCGGAAATGGGCACGCGTGAGGTTCCGTTCAGCGGTGAAATCTGGATTGATCGCGCTGACTTCCGCGAAGAAGCCAACAAGCAGTACAAGCGCCTGGTGATGGGCAAAGAAGTGCGCCTGCGTAACGCCTACGTGGTGAAAGCAGAACGCGTGGAAAAAGATGCTGAAGGCAATATCACCACTATCTTCTGTACCTATGATGCGGATACGTTGAGCAAAGATCCGGCCGACGGACGTAAAGTGAAGGGCGTTATCCACTGGGTTAGCGCCGCACACGCGCTGCCGGTAGAGATCCGTCTCTACGATCGTCTGTTCAGCGTACCAAACCCGGGGGCTGCGGAAGACTTCCTGTCCGTGATGAACCCGGAATCACTGGTGATCAAACAGGGTTTTGCTGAGCCGTCGCTGAAAGCTGCGGTAGCAGGGAAAGCGTACCAGTTTGAGCGCGAAGGTTACTTCTGCCTGGACTGCCGTTATGCCAGCGCAGAGAAACTGGTGTTTAACCGCACCGTTGGCCTGCGTGACACCTGGGCGAAAGTCGGCGAATAAGCCGTCGCAACGACCCTTTCAAACGCCGCACTCTGCGGCGTTTTTTTTCGCCGATAAATCTCACTTTGCGAAGCGAATTAATTCCCATTCAAAAAATAAAGCCATTAACAAACGCTTGTTTTCGCTAACTTATGTAATAAACCGCTTATGACAAGAAATAGCTTTCATCTTTCTGGAAAACATAGAAAATTTTTATATTTACTGTCATTTATTAACCAATGAATGAAATGTAACAGAAAGCGATGAAATATGTGCGGTTGCTCATACTCTTACATTCTCGTTACAGAAAGAGATTGATAATTCGCGTCGCGAAAAATAGTCTATCACTGTAGTCAGTGAGGTTTCTCTCACAGCTACTTTTAAATTTTTATTTTTTTCGCTGTTTTGCCTTTGGCAACAGCAATTTATACGTCAAAGAGGATTAACATATGCGTACGTTTAGTGGCAAACGTAGTGCGCTGGCGTTGGCTATCGCCGGTATCACAGCACTGTCGGGTCTGGTCGTTGTTCCGCAGGCACAGGCCGAAGGCTTTTTCGATGATTCAACCCTGACCGGCGGCATCTATTACTGGCAGCGTGAGCGCGACCGTAAAGATGTCACCGACGACGACAAATACAAAACTAACCTCTCTCACGCGACCTGGAACGCCAACCTGGATTTCCAGTCCGGCTATGCGGCGGATATGTTTGGTCTCGATGTGGCGGCGTTTACTGCAATTGAAATGGCGGAAAACGGCGACAGCGGACATCCAAACGAAATCGCTTTCTCGAAAAAGAACAAAGGCTATGACGAAGACTACTCCGGTGATAAGAGCGGAATTAGTTTGTATAAGGCCGCCGCGAAATTCAAATATGGTCCCGCCTGGGCACGTGCCGGTTATATTCAACCTACCGGTCAAACGCTGTTAGCGCCGCACTGGAGCTTTATGCCGGGTACCTATCAGGGTGCCGAAGCTGGCGCTAACTTTGATTACGGCGACGCGGGCGCACTGAGCTTCTCCTACATGTGGGCCAATGAATATAAAGCGCCGTGGCACACCGAAGTCGATAAATTCTACCAGGGCGATAAAAAGACCAAAGTCGATTATCTCCACTCTGTCGGCGCAAAATATGATTTCAAAAATGACCTGGTGCTGGAAGCGGCATTTGGTCAGTCCGAAGGCTATGTCGATCAGTACTTCGCCAAAGCCAGCTACAAGTTCGATTTAGGTGGCAATCCGTTCTCCACCAGCTACCAGTTCTACGGGGCGCGTGACAAAGTCGATGACCGCAGTGCCAGCGACATTTATGACGGTACGGCCTGGCTGCAGGCGTTGACCTTCGGCTACAAGGTGGCGGAAGTTGTTGACCTGCGTCTGGAAGGGACCTGGGTTAAGGCCGATGGTCAGCAAGGGTTCTTCCTGCAACGTATGACACCGACCTATGCGTCATCCAACGGTCGTCTGGATATCTGGTGGGATAACCGTTCGGACTTCAACGCCAACGGTGAAAAAGCGGTCTTCTTCGGTGCAATGTATGACCTGAAGAACTGGAATCTGCCTGGCTGGGCGGTCGGGGCTTCTTATGTGTATGCCTGGGACGCGAAACCGTCTACCTGGCAGAGCAGCCCGGATGCGTACTACGACAAAAACCGTACCATCGAAGAGTCATCTTACAGCCTGGATGCAGTCTATACGCTGCAGGACGGTCGTGCGAAAGGCACCATGTTTAAACTGCACTTCACCGAATATGACAACCACTCCAACATCCCGAGCTGGGGTGGCGGTTATGGCAACATCTTCCAGGATGAGCGCGACGTGAAGTTCATCGTGATTGCGCCGTTCACCATCTTCTAATGCCAACAGCGGCAGGCCCTGCGCCTGCCGCACCGTTGAGGACCATGCTATGAAAAAACTGATACTCATCGCCGTGATGGCCTCGGGACTGGTGGCCTGCGCGCCGTCAACGGCCCCGAAAGAAGACAGCCGGTTGAAAGAGGCGTACAGCGCCTGTATCAATACGGCGCAGGGTTCGCCAGAGAAAATCGAAGCCTGTCAGAGCGTGTTGAATGTGCTGAAAAAAGAGAAACAGCATCAGCAGTTTGCGAATCAGGAGAGTGTAAGGGTGCTGGATTACCAGCAGTGTATTCAGGCGACGCGCACCGGTAACGATCAGGCCGTGAAAGCCGATTGCGATAAGATCTGGCAGGAAATTCGCAGCAACAATACGGCGAAGTAAGCGTCAGAAACAACATAAAACGGGCGGAGAGATTTCTCCGCCCGTTTGCGTTTCAGAGCTTATTCTCTGCCGTCTGATAACCGCGGCTGAGACGGACAAACAGCATTGCGGTTGCGACGAGTCCACAGAGCGCTGCGCACATGAGCCACCAACCCGGAGAACTCTTATCGCCGGTCAACTGGACCAGCGCCGTGGAAATAGCGGGCGTCAGGCCGCCGAAAATCGCCGTGGCGAGGCTAAAGGCCAGCGAAAACCCCACGGTTCGCACATAAATCGGCATCACTTCGGTCAGTGCGGCAACCATCGCGCCGTTGTACATGCCGAAGAAGAACGAGAACCAGAGCAGCACCAGCGTCATACGGGTGAAATCCGGGGCGGCGGTAAGCCAGTTCATTACCGGCCAGGTGGTGATCAGGGCGAGCAAAGTGATGCCCATCAGCACCGGGCGACGCCCAATCCGGTCAGAGATGGCGCCGCCAATTGGCAGCCAGATGAAGTTAGAAATCCCCACCAGCATGGTGACTATCAGGCTGTCACGCGCGCTCAGGTTCAAAACGGCTCTCCCGTATGTAGGGGTATAAACGGTAATAAAATAAAAGGTCGTGGTCGTCATCGCCACCAGTAAGGTACCTGCGGTGATGATGCGCCAGTTTTTAACGATGGTGGTAAAAATCTCCCGGGTGTCGGGGCGGTGCTTACGTTGTAAAAAGGCTTCAGTTTCCTGTAGTGAACGTCGAAGAACAAAAATCAGCGGAATAATCATACAGCCAATAAAGAACGGGATTCGCCAACCCCATTCAGAGATCTCATCGTGTCCCAGCGTGACATTCAGGCCGTAGCCAATCAGCGCGGCGACAACGATCGCGACCTGTTGACTGGCCGATTGCCAACTGGTGTAAAAGCCTTTGTTGCCAGGCGTTGCAATTTCAGAAAGATAAACAGAGACGCCACCCAGTTCGACGCCGGCAGAGAATCCCTGTAACAAGCGCCCCAGCAGGACCAGCGCGGGGGCCAGCAGGCCGATGGTCTGATAACCCGGAACGAGGGCTATCAGCAGCGTGCCGCAGCCCATGATTGCAAGAGTGACCATCAGTCCTTTACGCCGGCCGATCCTGTCGATATATGCCCCCAGTATTACCGCCCCGATGGGACGCATTAAAAAGCCGGAGCCAAAAACGGCAAAAGTAAGCATGAGGCTGGCGAACTCACTTTCGGCAGGAAAAAACGTCTTTGCGATATAGGTGGCATAAAAACCAAACAGAAAAAAATCGAACTGTTCGAGAAAATTACCGCTGGTCACACGCAGTATTGCGCCGAACGTGCCGGCGCGCGATGGTTGTTGAGTCATTGAGGTTGCTCCACTGTCTTATCATAATATTTATAGAGGTAAGAGTTTGCGGGTCAGTCGCCTGCGACCCCCGCCTGTTTTCCGCGTCGCTTCTCAATCGCCCATTTGAGTAAAGACGCGCAGCGGTAAAATCCGTGGGCAAATTTTCCGTACGGAATGGTCAAAAAAAGTGCCATGACCACGCCAAGATGGATGGCAAGCAGGATCCCCATCCATGAGGTGTCTCTTCCCGCCAGCAAGCCCAGACCGGTCAGGCTGGTCAGTAGCAGCAGTAAAATAAATCCGCGATCCATTGGTTTCTGCCGCGCGTCACCATGCAGAGGCGAACGCTTAAGGTTTAGCCACAGCAGGCCTGCCGGACCGACGACTAAACCGACGCCTCCGAGCGTGCCAAGCATGACCGGCACGCTAAAGAACGGGTAGGGGGCTTCCCATCCGGCAAAATAGTGGTAGCCGGTCGCCACCACGGTCGCGGCGAAACAGAGCATAAAGCCGTAGAAGGTGAAATGATGGAAACGACGGCGCATCAGCGTAAAGGCGTCGTCAGCGTCGTTGCAGCCTTTGCCATGTCCGCCGTCGAGGTATTTCAGCGTCAGCGCATTGTGCGAGGCTTCGGCAATTTCCGCCGGACGTGGCCCGACCGGCGATATCTCACGCCAGAAGCGGATCACGCCCGCCATCAGTAAACCGATCGCCAGAACGAAAACGGAACCAAACATCCATGCCAGCAGGTTGTGCGGGAAGATTTGGTAGAAATCACCGGCCAGCGGTGGGTGGCGCAGCGATCCTTTCAGCCCCATCGCGAGGAGTAAAAAGAGGATCAGACTAAAGACCAGCGCCAGCGTCACGGTGACGCCTGCCCGGCGATACAGTGCGCCAAAGGCCGCAGGCTGTGCGTAATGTTGATAGGTCTCCAGGCGTACTTCCGCCATCGCTTTCGGCACGTTGAGAGCAAACTCATGCGGCGGGGCATACTGGCAGGCATGTAAGCAGGCGCCGCAGTTATGACACAGGTTAGCAAGATAGTTGATGTCGGCTTTGCCGAATTCCAGTCGTTGAGTCATTGCCGGAAACACGGCGCAAAACCCTTCGCAATAGCGGCAGGCGTTACAAACCTGCATCACCCGCTCGACTTCCGCCTCCGGCTCGGTGAGAATTTTGGCTTCAATAATCAATTTTTCAAGCTGCTTCATGGCGCGCCTCCTTACGTGCCGCCCGTGCGGCTTCTTTCCCTGCGATCCGCCCGAACGTGGTGCCGATGGACATGCCGACACCGGCGGTATAACCCTTGCCCAGCACGTTGCCTGCCATCATCTCACCGGCAACGAACAGGTTACGGCTGGGGGCACCAGCGAAGTGGACCGCAGCGTGTGCATTCACTTTCAGTCCCAGATAGGTAAAGGTGATCCCCGGACGCAGGGCATAGCCGTAGTAGGGTGGTGTATCGATAGGCCGCGCCCAGTGGGTTTTGGGTGGCGTCAGGTTCTGCGTCGCGCAGTTATCCAGCGTTGTGTGATCAAACTGGCCCGGTTGACAGGCCTGGTTGTACTGCTCCACGGTATGGGTAAAGCGTTCGGTATCCAGCCCCAGCTGGCGGGCCAGTTCACCCAGCGTGTTGGCTTGCGCACCCGGGAAAACCGGCGGCATAAAGTGGCCGATCGCTTTGCTATCGATAATGGAGTAGCCAATCTGGCCGGGCTGGTGGGCAACCAGACGCCCCCAGATGGCATACCGTTTCGGCCAGAAATCTTCGCCTTCATCGTAAAAGCGCTCCGCGTCCCGATTGACCACCACGCCAAGCGAGACGCAATCCACGCGGGTACAAATGCCGCCGTCATACAGCGGGGCTCGGGCATCAATGGCAACACAGTGGGACTGGGACGGATCGCCGATGATGTCAGCCCCGGCATCGATCATAAATCTGAGCAAGACGCCCTGATTAAAGCGGGTGCCGCGAATGAGGAAGTTATCGGCCGGCCATTCGCCACGCGCGTTTTCCCCCCAGGCCTCGCGCAGCCATTCGCGGTTGGATTCAAACCCGCCAGCGGCGAGGACGCAGGCTTTGGCCTCAATGCGCTCGTTCCCTGCCAGGGCGGCGACGAATTCACCGTTGCGCAATTCAAGCGCCTGTACCGGCGAGTTGTAGCGAATCTGAACCCCCAGCTTTTCTGCGCTGCGGTAATAGGCGTTCACGAGGGCTTTACCGCCGCCCATGAAGAAGGCATTGGTACGCGCCACGTGCAGTGCGCCAGAGAGTGGAGGCTGAAAGTTAACACCGTGCTGGCGCATCCAGTCACGACACTGCGATGAGGTGCGGATCACCAGACGCGCCAGCGCTTCATTGGTGTTGCCTTCCGTGACACGCCAGAGATCCTGCCAGAATTCCTCTTCGGGATAACTCTCGACCAGCACATCCTGTGGCGCATCGTGCATGCATCGTAAATTGCGCGTATGTTGAGAATTGCCGCCGCGCCATTCCCGTGGTGCAGCCTCTAACAGCAACACGGAGGCTCCTGCCTCGCGAGCGGTTAAGGCGGCACATAACGCGGCATTACCGCCGCCAATCACCAGTACATCCACCATCGTATACTCCATTACCATTTAACTATTTGTTAAATTTGTAATTGAAATGTATACGTACGGGTTGTATGGGCGCTATGACGAAAAGCTAAAGACCTGTTTAGTGAGCGTAAAGGGTTGCACCCGGCCAACAGCCGGTTTCAACAAGTTCACGCATGACTTTTGTGAGCATCACGCGGGCGGCGAGCCCGGCGGGGGTGAGTTCATCGTCAGACAGGCTGACCAGAAAATTGGGGCGGCTAAGTACAGGATTGTGGACACCGATCACTCTTAGCGCGTCTCTCTCAAGGTGCGAAATGGCAGCTCCGGGTTGCAGCGTGGCACCGAGTCCGCTGCGAACGGCATGCATCAGTAACGTCAGGCCGTCAATTTCCGTGGCGATATCAACCTTTAGTCCGTGTTCCTGGCAGATGGCCTCCAGTCGGCCGCGCAGTCCGTGACCTAGGCTGGGCATGATCAGGGGAATATTCGCCAGTTGAGCAGGGGTTATGATGTCATCCTGAATATCCGCCAGCAGCTCGTGCGTGCCAATCAGAAAAAGCCGCTCTTCGAGAACCGGCCTGGCGCTCCAGCGCAGGATCTTCTCTTTTTGAAAAACGACGGCCAGATCAATCTGACGGGTGTTGATCATCCGTTCCAGATTGCCCGAGAGGCTTTCCACCACATGCAAGCGTACGTCGGCGTAATGTTCCCGCATAGCATGAATAAACGGCATTCCCAGGACAGAGGCCGTGCTGGGGGCCATGCCGACACTGACGTGTCCGGACAGACGCGCATCGCGCGCGGCCAGAATGGCGTCATCAGCGTGACGCAGCGCCAGTTGCGCCTGTGAGTAAAAGGCCAGACCGGCGTTGGTTGGCGTTACGCCACGTGAGGTTCGCTGCAACAGACGAATCGCGAGTTCGTTTTCCAGTCGTGTCATCTGCTGGCTGAGCGCGGAAACGCCGATGTCGAGATCGAGCGCCGCGCTGCCCATACTCCCGGTTTCCACAATACGGACAAAATAACGTAGCTGGCGAAGTTCCATTTCGATTCTCCGGACAAGGCAGGGTGAGATTTTACATTAAAGCAACATGCTGTCAGAAGAAAGCGCGGCGTGGGGAATAACACGCATAAAAAAAGCCAACCGGCAGGTTGGCTTTTCAGAATAATACAAATTATTTCGCGTCGTGCGCGTGTTCGTCTTCGCGACAATCGCCTTCAGCGCAGTGGCCGTACAGATAAAGGCTATGATTCGTCAGACGAATGCCATGCTTCGCCGCGATCTCACGCTGACGCGCTTCAATAGAATCATCACTGAATTCGATCACTTTGCCGCAATCGAGGCAAATAAGGTGATCGTGATGATGCTGCTGGGTCAGCTCGAAAACGGATTTACCGCCTTCAAAATTGTGGCGGGTAACGATCCCGGCGTCGTCAAACTGGTTCAGCACGCGATACACGGTCGCCAGACCAATTTCTTCACCCATGTCGATCAGTCGTTTATATAAATCTTCCGCACTGACGTGATGGTTTTCCGGTTCCTGAAGAACTTCCAGGATCTTTAAACGAGGAAGCGTTACTTTCAGGCCAGCCTTCTTTAATGCGGTATTGTTGTCAGTCATGCGGAATCTGTCCTGTTGCTAAACGATTCACTTCATACAAGAAGTGACAGAAATTGCACTCGAGATAATGCGTTTCATTATAGGACTGCCGTGTCTAAATGAAAACCGCAAGCCTCTGGCAAATGTTAATAAATAGTCGGTATTGCCTGGAAATGAGAGCGCCACCTAAAAACTCCCGCACATTGTACAGGGATGGGCAAGAAAGTTACAAATTTGTAGCAATTATTTTGATTGGTTCTGTCTATTGATGCGGCGCAAACATTGTCTGCGCCGCCGTACATCAGGCGTTAATGATGTCGTCGAGGTGCAGTTCTTCAGAAATCTGCTTCACCCATTTTTCCACGCGCTCGGCGGTCAGTTCCGGCTGACGGTCTTCGTCAATCGCCAGACCGACAAAATGGTCGTCATCCGCCAGACTTTTGGACGCTTCAAAATGATAGCCTGCGGTCGGCCAGTGACCCACGATGGTTGCGCCGCGCGGCTCAATGATATCGCGGATTGTGCCTAACGCGTCGCAGAAGTATTCAGCATAGTCTTCCTGATCGCCGCAGCCAAACAGCGCAACCAGTTTGCCGTTAAAATCAATGTCTTCGAGGGTCGGGAAGAAGTCGTCCCAGTCGCACTGCGCTTCACCGTAGTACCAGGTTGGGATACCAAGCAGCAGAATGTCATAGCCTTCGAGATCTTCCTTGCTGCTTTTTGCAATGTCATGCACATCGGCAACGTCTTTACCAAGCTGTTTTTGAATCATTTTTGCGATATTTTCGGTATTCCCGGTGTCGCTGCCGAAAAAGATGCCAGTGATTGCCATGAGTAAAGTAACCTCTTGAAACTTATTGAAATGGTGGTGGCGAGTTGCCCACAGATAACGGCAATCATAGCAGAACAGTCAGGTATGCGGAAATAGCAAACGCATACGAGTGCA
The DNA here is from genome assembly GCA_009363175.1 of Citrobacter telavivensis. Taxonomy (NCBI): domain Bacteria; kingdom Pseudomonadati; phylum Pseudomonadota; class Gammaproteobacteria; order Enterobacterales; family Enterobacteriaceae; genus Citrobacter; species Citrobacter telavivensis. Next base: position 4,187,154 of record CP045205.1, on the reverse strand, counting down.
CTCCATGCTACACGAAAGTGGGGAATGGGGTGATTTCAGGCGAGATCCTGGCCGCGTAGCGCCGCCAGTTGGGCCATCAGTATCTCTTCAATCAGTTCGCTGCGGCTCATCTCCCGGGATTCCGCCAGCTCATTTAGCGCGTCAACGGCTTCCGCGTTGAGTTTGAGCTCGACACGCTTAAGACCACGAACTTTGTCGCGTTTTAGCTGATTACGCTTGTTAATGCGCAGTTGTTCATCGCGCGAAAGCGGATTGGTTTTCGGTCGTCCCGGGCGACGCTCGTGCGCGAACAGATCTAGTGTCGTACGGTCCGTTTGTTCTTTGGCCATGATTTTGGTGACTTCGGGGAAACAATCAGCCAGGCCTCTGCCCGGATGGATAGCGCGCCATCATACATCAGCGGATGAGGCGCGCCAACGTTCGTACGTGTAATCGCGCACGGACGCTGAGTTTTTAATCAGTTAGCCGTCTCGTTGAGATAACGACGGATGGCGCGCAGCACCGCCTCCGGCTTTTCGGCATGCACCCAATGACCCGCCCCGGCAATCACATGCGCACGCGCCTGTGGGAACTGGGCCAGTAAATCGGCGCGATACGCCTCGGTGACATAAGGGGAGTTGCCGCCGGGGATAAACAGCGCCGGATGATCCCAGGCCGGAATCGTCTCCCAGCCGACGATATGCGGGTATTGTTCCCACAGCACCGGCACGTTAAAACGCCACTCGCCGTCAACATATGATTTCAGCAAAAACTGAATCACGCCTTCTTCATTAAGATATTCGCGCATGACCGCAGCCGCCTGCTGGCGGGTCTTTGCCTCTGATGCCGTCACCGCGTTGATGGCAGCGAAAATTTCGTCGTGGCGGCGGACAGGGTAGTCCACCGGGGCGATATCTATTGCCACTAAACGATCGATGCGTTCCGGGGCCAGCGCGCTGAGCGCCATTACCGCTTTACCGCCCATCGAGTGACCAATAAAGGTGGCTTTTTCGATGTGTTGTGCCTCCAGCGTATCCAGCAGATCCTGTGCCATCGCCGGGTAGTTCATCACCGGGTCGCGAGGAGAGAGACCGTGGTTACGCATATCGACCTGGATGATGTCATGGTCGTTCACCAGGTCGCGTGCGAGCACGCCCAGGTTGTCCAGACTACCAAATAAACCGTGAACCAGTACGATGGGAGAATTATTGTGCAGGTTTTGTGCGGATTGCGCTCGGATATTCAATTTCATGGCAAAGTTCTTTTTTTCGCTCTGTCGGGTTAGGGTATTATGTTGACCATTCTGCCACTGGGCTGCAACCACTTCGGTTTTCTCCGAGTTTTTTGTTCAGCCAGGTTTGACGCTATTCGCCGTTGGGATTTGCCCCTATACTCCCAACGATTTGTATTTCAGATCAGATAAGACACCGCACTGGATTAAGATGAAAACGATTGAAGTTGATGATGAACTCTATAGCTATATTGCCAGCCACACGAAGCATATCGGCGAGAGCGCATCCGAGATTTTACGGCGTATGTTGAAGTTTTCCGCCGCATCACAGCCCGTCACGCCAGTGACAAAAGAGGTTCGCACTGCGCAACCGGTGGTTGCAGAGGCGAAACCCGTCAATCTTGTCAAAGATAAAGTGCGCGCGATGCGTGAACTGCTTCTGTCCGATGAATATGCGGAACAGAAGAAAGCGGTTAACCGCTTTATGCTGGTGCTGACTACACTTTATACACTGGATCAACACGCGTTTGCTGAAGCAACGGAATCGTTGCATGGCCGTACGCGTGTCTATTTTGCGGCTGATGAACAGACGCTACTGAAAAACGGTAATCAAACCAAACCAAAACACGTGCCCGGCACGCCTTATTGGGTGATCACCAACACCAACACCGGCCGTAAATGCAGCATGATCGAACACATCATGCAGTCAATGCAATTCCCGGCGGAATTGATTGAAAAGGTTTGCGGAACAATTTAATCCATGCAGAAAAGGACCAGGCAATGGCAATCCACGACCGTGCAGGCAAGCCTGCGCAACAAAGTGATTTGATTAACGTCGCTCAACTGACGGCACAATACTATGTACTGAAGCCCGCAAAAGGAAATGCGGAACACGCGGTGAAGTTCGGCACTTCCGGACACCGTGGCAGTGCAGGTCGTCATAGCTTCAACGAGCCCCACATTCTGGCGATTGCGCAGGCTATCGCGGAAGAGCGTGCGAAAAACGGCATTACGGGTCCGTGCTATGTGGGTAAAGACACCCATGCGCTGTCCGAACCGGCGTTTATCTCCGTACTGGAAGTGCTCGCAGCGAACGGTGTCGACGTGATTGTTCAGGAGAACAACGGTTTTACCCCAACGCCAGCAGTATCGAATGCAATTCTGGTCCACAACAAAAAAGGCGGCCCGCTGGCTGACGGTATTGTCATTACCCCGTCCCACAACCCGCCGGAAGATGGCGGCATTAAATACAACCCGCCTAACGGTGGCCCGGCAGATACTAACGTCACGAAAGTGGTGGAAGACCGCGCGAATGCGCTGCTGGCTGATGACCTCAAAGGCGTGAAACGTATTTCTCTGGATGCGGCGCTGGCGTCCGGTCATGTCAAAGAACAGGACCTGGTACAGCCGTTCGTTGAAGGGCTGGCGGACATCGTCGACATGGCTGCTATCCAGAAAGCCGGTCTGACGCTGGGCGTGGATCCGCTGGGCGGTTCCGGTATTGAATACTGGAAGCGTATCGCGGAGCATTACAAACTGAACCTGACCATCGTGAACGATCAGGTTGATCAAACCTTCCGTTTTATGCATCTCGATAAAGATGGCGCGATCCGTATGGACTGCTCGTCTGAGTGTGCGATGGCCGGTTTGCTCGCGCTGCGCGACAAGTTCGACCTGGCGTTCGCCAACGACCCCGATTATGACCGTCACGGTATTGTCACCCCGGCGGGGCTGATGAATCCGAACCACTATCTGGCGGTGGCGATCAACTACCTGTTCCAGCATCGTCCGCAGTGGGGTAAAGAGGTGGCCGTCGGTAAAACGCTGGTCTCTTCAGCCATGATCGACCGCGTGGTTAACGATCTGGGTCGCAAACTGGTAGAAGTCCCGGTTGGTTTTAAATGGTTTGTTGATGGTCTGTTTGACGGCAGCTTCGGCTTTGGCGGTGAAGAGAGCGCGGGGGCATCCTTCCTGCGTTTCGACGGTACGCCGTGGTCTACCGATAAAGACGGGATCATCATGTGCCTTCTGGCGGCAGAAATTACCGCCGTCACCGGGAAGAACCCGCAGGAGCACTACAACGAGCTTGCTGCCCGTTTTGGCGCGCCGAGCTACAACCGTCTGCAGGCAGGCGCAACGTCCGCACAAAAGGCGGCGCTGTCTAAACTGTCTCCGGAGATGGTCAGCGCCAGCACGCTGGCAGGTGACCCGATCACTGCGCGTCTGACCGCAGCACCGGGTAACGGTGCGTCGATTGGCGGTCTGAAAGTGATGACCGACAACGGCTGGTTCGCCGCGCGTCCGTCCGGTACGGAAGATGCGTACAAGATCTATTGCGAGAGCTTCCTCGGTGAAGAGCATCGCAAGCAGATCGAGAAAGAAGCCGTCGAAATTGTCAGCGAAGTGCTGAAAAACGCCTGAGTTAAAAAGTCGCATTAAAAAGGAGCCGATTGGCTCCTTTTTCTATTCCCGCACGCTTTCCCGTAGGCTGCCATCCGGCGTTGTTTTATTGCCTGAAGGCGCTTCGCTTATCAGGCCTACGCTCGCACGATATTGGAAGTTCGCGTGGTTATTGGGGGAGCTTATACGCCTGACGCGCTAATAACTTCCAGTCACCCGCGCTGTCTTTTTTCATCACCAGCATCACGCCGATTTTCACTTCGCCTGGTTTGCCGCTGTCGTTTGTTTTCGCCTCCAGAATATGGCGGACGATCGCGACATCGCCATCAATCTGAACAGTCTGATCGTTCAGATTTAAGGTCTTGAATTGTGATTTTCCTGTCACGATAGCGTCAACAAATTCGGCGTTATTTTCAATTCTTCCGCTGGAATGGCCATAGCTCAGGGAGGCGGTTCCCACTTTTTCCAGACTGGATTTTTCACCGCTCAGCATCGCCTGACGCATGCTTTCTACGGCATCTGTCACCGCTTTAACGTCTGTACTCTGTGCAAAGCAAGAGCTGCTTAACAGCAAGAGCGCCATACAAAATGCTTTTTTCATGTTCATCTCCTGATAGAAATTTTTGGCCTCAGTCGGCCCCTGAACCTAATGAAATTCTGTCGAAACATTCAGGATGTAAATAGAACATGCATTCATTAAAAATAAAACGATGTTTTAATGATGAACATCACAGACTGTGAAAAACGTTCTCGCTCTGATCGGATTACGCTTTCCTGTGCTCACCTTCTTCTTTTGCAGAAGTGAAAAAAAGGCGCCACAGGGCGCCTTTTATGACTGTCGTATAGCAATACGTCCACCGGGCAGGGTTTTAACCGTGCTTATTCTTCAGTTCAAAGCGCGGTGAGACCAGACCATAAAGCGTCCAGCCGAGGAAGGTCACGATGGAACCATACAGCATCGCTTCCTCACCTGACGAGTAGAGCGCATAGAAGCTGTACATCGCGCCCACGAACGCCACGAAGTTTGCCGATTTTGCTTTCGCCGCCGGAACATTCGCCACTCGCTGAATGATCACCAGCGCGGCCATCGACAGGATGTACGGGATGATGTTCGTTACCACGGCCAGGTTGACCAGCACGTTAAACTGGCTGTTCAGCGACGGGCTGATAGTCATCAACGATAAGCCGCTCTGGATGACCACAATCGTCAGCATTCCCTGAACGGGCGCATCGACTTTAGTCACGCGAGAGAAGATCCTGGGGAAATAACCTTCGTCGGCAGAGGATTTAAAGACCTGGGCAATCGTGAACTGCCAGCCTAACAGCGAGCCGCAGCAGGACATGATCATCAGCGCCATGATCACTTTACCCACTTCCGGCGTGAACATCTGCGCAAACGCCAGACCAAACGGGGCGGTCGAGTTTGCCAGATCCATGTTAGGCACAATCCCGGCAATGACGTTGGTGGAGACGATGTAGATCACCGCCGCGCCCAGCGTCCCGCCCAGTACGGCAATTGGTACGTTCTTTTCAGGGTTTTCCACCACTTCCGCGTTAGCACAAGCCGATTCAAGACCAAGAAACGCCCACAACGTCATCGCGATAGACGAACCGACCGCCGTGAAGAACGGTACGTTATGCGGGTTCCAGGAGTTGGCATACAGGGTTGGACTAAACCAGAACCAGCCGATGATACACAGACCGACCACCGGAATGATGACGCCCCAGACGGTGATACTGCTGATCTGTCCGGTAATGCGCGCACCGCCAAAGTTAGCAACCGTACAGATCCACAGCACGCCAATGGTGGCGAGACCGATTTGCACCGGGGTAAGACTAGCGCCAAATAGCTCGGTACCATAACCCACGGCGGAAATCGCGATGGCGACGTTGGCAATCAACAGCGACACCCCGTAGGTGTAGTTCGCCATAAAGTTGCCGGATTTACCAAACGCATATTCCGCGTAGCCACCCATCCCGCCGGATTTACGGCTAAACATGCCACACTTGGCGAACGCCCAGGCCAGCGCCATGGAACCGACGGCGGTAACCAGCCAGGAGATAATCGAAATGGTGCCGACTTCAGCCAGTTTGGTCGGCAGCATGATGATCCCGGAACCCATCATATTGACCATGGTCAGGATGGTGAGTTGCATCACGCCCATTTTATTGGATTTGGCTTTACTCATAATGCTTCTCCTTTCAACAGGCCAGTCTGTGCTTCGCGGGGTTTAATCACGTAGCACCACACCTGTTTGCGACCATCGCACTCTTTGACGTACACACCCTGAAGCTCCGGCGCAAAACCGGGCAGCAGGTTGATCCCTTCCTCCAGCGCGCTGAAGTAACGCAGTACCGCGCCGCCCCAGACTTCCCCCGGAACCACGCACAGCACGCCTGGCGGGTAAGGGAGCGCGCCTTCAGCGGCAATGCGGCCTTCGGCTTCTGGCAGAGGCACCAGATCCACTTCACCACGCAGATACGCGTAGTTGGCTTCCTGAGGGTTCATGCTAACGCGCGGGAAATGCGACTTACGGAACATCTCTTTTTGCAGCTGCTTCACGTTATGGCGTGCGTACAGGTCGTGCATCTCCTGACACAGCTGGCGCAGGGTATAACCGGCATAGCGCGCTTCGTGCTGTTTGTAGAGCGACGGCAGTACATCAGCCAGTGGCGCATCAGACTCCAGCAACCGCTCGAAACGCACCAACAGGGCGACGAGCTGTTGCAGTTTTGCCATATCTTCCGCCGGGGTCAGCAGGAACAGGATCGAGTTGAGGTCGCATTTTTCCGGCACCACGCCATTTTCACGCAGGAAGTTGGCAAGGATGGTTGCCGGGACGCCGAAGGTGTCGTATTCGCCGCTATGTGCGTTGATCCCCGGCGTGGTCAGCAGCAGTTTGCAGGGGTCAACAAAGTATTGATGCTCGGCGTACCCTTCAAACGCATGCCAGCGTTCGCCCGGGACGAAGTGGAAGAAGCGCAGGTCATTCGCAATTTCCGCGGTAGGGTAAGACTGCCACGGTTTACCCTCAATCCATTGCGGAACGAACGGGCGAATATGATGGCAGTTATCGAGGATCAGCTTACGGGCGTCGATACCGTTCGCCACGCAATCCATCCACATATTGCGACCACTGACGCCTTCGTGCATTTTGGCGTTAATATCCAGCGCCGCAAACAGCGGATAGAACGGGCTGGTGGAGGCGTGCATCATAAACGCATTATTCATGCGTTTATGCGGTACATAACGCGACTGGCCTTTGATATGGCTGTCTTTTTTGTGTATTTGCGAGGTCTGGGAGAAGCCTGCCTGCTGCTTGTGAACCGACTGCGTCACCAGAATACCCGGATCGTTTTCGTTCAGTTCCAGCAGGAGTGGTGAGCAATCCGCCATCATCGGGATAAACTGCTCATAGCCTACCCAGGCGGAGTCGAACAGGATGTAGTCGCAAAGGTGACCAATCTTATCCACCACCTGACGCGCGTTATAAATCGTGCCGTCGTAGGTCCCTAACTGGATGACGGCAAGACGGAACGGACGTGCATCCCGGGAACGTGGTGGTGCCACTTCGCTAACTAACTCACGCAGATAGCTCTCTTCAAAACAATGAGCATCGATCCCGCCGATGAAACCGTACGGGTTACGCGCCGTTTCCAGATAGACCGGCGTTGCGCCCGCCTGCAATAACGCGCCGTGATGGTTTGACTTATGGTTGTTGCGGTCGAAGAGCACCAGATCGCCCGGAGTGAGCAGCGCGTTAAGCACCACTTTGTTGGACGAAGAGGTTCCGTTCAGCACAAAGTAGGTTTTATCGGCATTAAACACCTTCGCGGCATGCTGCTGGGCAATGCACGGCGCGCCTTCGTGGATCAGCAAATCGCCCATTGCCACGTCGGCATTACACAGGTCGGAGCGGAAAAGCGCTTCGCCAAAATATTCCACGAACTGGTTGCCAGCCGGGTGACGGCGGAAAAACTCGCCACCCTGGTGTCCTGGGCAGTCGAAGGCGCTGTTCCCCTGGTTAACATAGTCAACCAGCGCGCGGAAGAACGGGGGTCGTAATTGCGTTTCGTAATGGCTGGCTGCCGTTTCTAACTGACGACCGTAGAAAGCGGTACGGGCTTCGTGACATTCAAATACGCCCGAAATGCGTGGTAGATATTCTGCCGGAACGCGCTCTTCCTCTTCCGTTGCGATGAAGACGGGAATACCGTAGCCGGTCGCGTCAATTTCATCGAGTTTTCCACGTTCAATATCATTGACAGATAACACCACTGCAGCCACATCAATAAAATGGCTTTCATCAACATTCACAATCGTGCGTTGTGTAGAAAAACAGTCAGGACAAGAACGACTCACGGCAATTTTTAATTCAGACATTTTCATCTCTTTATTTTCAGGTAATAGCAGGTCCTCAATTTCTCGAATGAGAAACTGATAACTCCGGAATAAAAGCAAAGTGTGTCCCCTGATAAATAAATCAGTAAATTGCTTTTTTTAGGATGCAAAAAACCTTACCTGTCCGGTCACAGGCGAATCAAGGCTTAAGCAGAGTGAGCACTGAGGAATACAGGCGTGAGCCTGTGATACAGCGAGTCAGGAAGACCTGTATGCTGGAGTGCCCATAGTCGAAAGACTAACGGGCATTAAAGAAATGAAAGTCAAAGCTATTACGGTGGGCAAACATCATAATATGCGTTGTCCGCCTTATATGGGGCATTGTACGGCTATTATTTTCCATTTTGCTTACCTTTACTGGATGAGTGGAAGGTGAGGGTATTTTATCCAGGAAATGGCATCATTCTGTGAAGGGGATCAATAATAAACGATCATTTTCAAAATAATTAGTCGCTGTTTATGCATATCGTGCGATAAGATATCACATTGTTATTTATATGTTATATAAATGTATTTTATTATTTTTTTAGGATTTTACTTGTGATGGGAAATATATCTATTGTGACACAAAAAATAATAAAGATATTATTTTTGTTTTATTTAAAATAAATGAATAACCATTCAGGGCATAAAACGATAGCCAATGCCGGTTTCGGTAATGAAATGGCGGGGTCGGGCGGGATCATGCTCCAGTTTCTGTCGCAAGTGGCCCATATAAATACGCAAATAGTGACTGTGCTCGACGGCGTTCGGTCCCCAGACCTGGTTCAACAACTGGCGCTGGGTAAGCACTTTTCCGGCGTTGTTAAGCAATACGGCCAGCAGGCGAAACTCAATCGGCGTCAGGTGGATTTCCGTTTCACCGCGATGAATCAGATGTGCAGCGAGGTCTACCTCCACATCGGAAAAGCGCACCACCGGTTCGGGGGAGGGGGTGGCGGAATGACGGCGCAGGGCAACGCGCAGGCGCGCCTGTAACTCGCCAATGCCAAAAGGCTTGCTCAGATAGTCATCGGCACCCGCGTCCAGCGCGGCAATTTTGTCACTCTCTTCGCTACGGGCAGAGAGCACAATCACCGGGACGGCGCTCCACTGTCGCAGGTCGCGAATAAAATCAATACCATCACCATCCGGCAGGCCGAGATCGAGAATAATGAGATCGGGCTTGCGCGTTGCCGCCTCCAGCAAGCCGCGTTGAAGGGTCTCGGCTTCGTACACGCGCAGACCATCGGCTTCCAGCGCGGTACGCAGAAAGCGGCGAATGGCTTGCTCATCTTCAACAATCAGAACGTTTGTCACATATCCTCATGAAAATCTTCAAGTTCTGGCGGGGCTTCTTGCACCAGTGTAACACGGAAACAGGCACCGCCCTGAGGGCGATTATAGACGGCAATTGTCCCGCCATGCACTTCCACAATCGCCCGACAAATGGCCAGCCCCAGCCCAACGCCCGGCACCGCTGACTCTTTGTTCCCCCGCGCGAATTTATCGAAAACGCGCTGCTCCTGACCTTGCGGAATGCCCGGCCCATTATCCCAGACGTCAAGTTGCAGATGTTTGTCTGCCACGTGTGCGTCGATACCGATCTCCGCCTGCGGTCCGGCATATTTGATGGCATTTTCCAGCAGGTTAATCAGCACCCGCTCGAACAGCGGGCCATCGACATGAATGAGGGTCAGCGGCGCGGGCAGGGAAAGATTCACCGGATGAACCAGGCCGGGTTCCAGCATTTTCAGCGCGCTGCCGACCACTTCTTCCAGCGTCAGCCACTCTTTCTTGAGGTTGAAACCGCCCGACTGAATGCGTGCCATATCCAACAGATTGTTGACCAGGCGGGTGGTATTCAGCACATGCTGGCGAATTTCGCTGGCCTGTCTGGCATGGGGCGAGCCTTCGCTGGCGAGGTCGAGCGTGAGGATTTCCGCCTGACCAAACAGCACGGTTAGCGGGGTACGCAGGTCGTGAGAAAGCGCGGCGAGCAGGGCGTTTCGCAGGCTTTCACGTTCGCTGGCCATCCGCGCCAGTTCTTCGCTGGCCGTTAAGGTCAGGCGCTCCAGCGCATTCGCTACCAGCAGGGTGAACGTTTCCAGCAGTCGCTGCTGTTCGGGGATCATCAACTGGCGCAAATTGCCCGGTTCAACAACCACCAGTCCGTGTGTTTTGTCGGCACTGCGTAAAGGCAGGATCTGGTACGGCACGCCGGGCAGGGTATCGGTGCCGGCGCCCGCCGGTAACCCTTTATCAAAGCTCCAGCGGGCAATGGCATCATCCCAGGGCGTCATTCCCTGCTGGTGGGTGAGGGCGCTCAGTTTACCCTCTTCATCCGGCAACAAAATCTGGCTGCGGGCATGAAACGTGGAGGCAATAAATTGTTCGCTGGTGGTGGCGATATCGTGTGCACGGCGTCCCATCGCCAGCGCTTTCGACATCTCATAAAGATGACGCGTTCTCTGTTCCCGATAGCGCGCGACGCGGGCCTGGTAACGCACCCCCGCCGTCAGGTTACCGACGATCAGGCCCACCGTCAGCATGACGCCAAAGGTGAGGAGATACTGCACGTCTGAGACGGCGAGCGTGCCGCGTGGCGCAATGAAAAACAGGTCAAAACTGACCACGCTAATAAAGGTGGCAAACACCGACGGCCAGCGGCCATAGAAGAGCGCGATGACCACCACGCCAAGTAGATAGAGCATCACCAGGTTAGCGGCATCAAAGGCGGCCAGCCACTGGCTGGCAATAAAGGTGGTAAGGGCGCAGAGTGCGACAGCGACCAGACCGCCCTGAATTTGCACCCGCCATTTGTCCTTAAAGGCGCGGGTATCAGGCACAGACGTCAGCGCCCTGACCGGCGGATCGTCCAGGGCAACAACCATCAGATCCAGTTCCGGCGCGCGTTTCGCCAGCCGGTCGGCAAACGAATCCCGGTGCCACCAGCGCCGCGTGGTCGGGCGTCCCAGCACAATTTTTCCCAGATTGTGCTCGCGGGCGTAGCGAACCACCGCTTTGTCTTCACTGGGGTCGGACAGCGTGGCGGTTTCCGCGCCTAACTCTTGCGCCAGTCGCAGGGCATGCAGAATATTACGCCGCTGCTTTTCGGGCAGACGATGCAGCGCCGGCGTTTCGACGTAGACGGCGTGCCAGACGCTGCCCAGTCGAGATGCCAGTCGCGCGGCGGTGCGCACCAGTTTTTCACTGCCGGTGTTGTGACCAATGCAGAGCAGAATGGCGTCACGGGTATGCCAGACCTTTTCTTCACCTGGACGGCCCCGCCATGCGCGCATCTGATCGTCCACCCGATCGGCGGTACGGCGCAGCGCCAGCTCGCGTAGCGCGATTAAATTGCCCTTGCGGAAGAAGTGTTCGATAGCGCGCTCGGCCTGTCCGGCGATATAGACTTTGCCCTCTTTCAGGCGCTGACGCAGATCGTCAGGAGGCAGGTCGACCAGCACCACCTCGTCGGCAGCGTCAAAAAACGGATCCGGTACGGTTTCGCGTACCTGAATTCCCGTCACGCCACTGACCACGTCGTTCAGGCTTTCAAGATGCTGCACGTTGACGGTGGTAAAGACATCAATACCGGCATCGAGCAGTTCTTCAATGTCCTGCCAGCGCTTGGGATGACGTGAGCCTGGCGCATTACTGTGCGCCAGTTCATCCATTAAGATCAGCGCCGGACGACGGGCGAGCGCCGCATCGAGATCGAACTCGCTGATATGTCGTCCGTGGCGTGCCTGCCGCCTCAATGGCAGGATGCTGAGACCGTCCAGCAGGGCAGCGGTCTCTTTGCGTCCGTGCGTTTCCACCACGCCAATCAGGATGTCCAGTCCCTGTGCGCGCAGGCGTTGGGCTTCGGCGAGCATGGCCCAGGTTTTTCCGACGCCCGCACAGGCACCGAAGAAAATTTTCAGTTTTCCGCGATGCGGGGCAACCGCCTGCTCCAGCAGGCGATCGGGATCGGGGCGTAAAACGTCATCATCAACCATCAGAGCCCGTCCAGCGCTAAATTGAGTTCCACAATATTGACCACCGACGGACCGATAAAGCTCACCGGCGGTTTCTGCGTGTATTTTGCAACCAGTCGCGTCACCTGTTCAATGGTGAGATGGCGAGCCTGCGCCACGCGAGGGATTTGCCACGCCACCGCGGCGGGCGTCAGGTTGTTGTCCAGCCCGCTCGCGGAGGCGGTGACCAGTTCCACCGGTACGCTACGACTAGCCTGCGGGTTGGCGGCGCGCAGGGCAGCGATCCGGCTTTGCAGTTGTTTATCCAGTTCCGGGTTACTGACGGCGAGATTACTGCCGCCGGAAGCCATCGGATTATAGGGCATTTCAGCGGTGGCCGAAGGCCGTCCCTGGAAATAGCCTTCAGAGGTAAAGTTCTGCCCGATTAGCGCAGAACCGCGCACCCCGTGGTCATCCAGAATCAGTGAACCGTTGGCCTGATGCGGGAACCACCATTGCCCAAGCGCAGTGGTCAGCAGCGGATACACGCCGCCCGTTAGCAGCATCAGGAACATCATTGTTGAGAACAGCGGACGTAAACCACTCATCAGACACCTCACACCAGACCCAGCAGGGTCAACAGTAAATCAATCACTTTGATGCCAATAAACGGCACAACCAGACCACCCAGACCGTAGATCCACAGGTTACGACGCAGCATGGCTGACGCGGAAAGCGGTTTGTAGCTCACGCCTTTCAGCGCCAGCGGGATCAGAAAGACAATGATCAAGGCGTTAAAAATTACCGCGCTCAGGATGGCCGAATCAGGCGAATGCAGACGCATAATGTTCAGCGCATTCAACTGCGGATAGGTCGCGGCGAACGCGGCCGGAATGATCGCGAAGTACTTCGCCACGTCGTTGGCGATACTGAAGGTGGTCAGCGAACCGCGCGTCATTAGCATCTGTTTGCCGATGTGCACCACTTCGATAAGCTTGGTGGGATTGGAGTCGAGATCCACCATGTTGCCTGCTTCTTTTGCCGCCTGCGTACCGGAGTTCATCGCCACCGCGACATCGGCCTGGGCCAGCGCCGGGGCGTCGTTGGTGCCATCACCGGTCATTGCCACCAGGCGACCTTCAGCCTGGTACTGGCGGATGAGCGCCAGTTTAGCCTCCGGGGTCGCTTCGGCAAGGAAGTCATCTACGCCCGCTTCGGCGGCGATGGCTGCGGCGGTCAGACGGTTATCGCCGGTAATCATCACCGTTTTGATACCCATTTTACGCAACTGGGCAAAACGCTCTTTTATCCCGCCCTTGACGATATCTTTCAGCGCGATCACGCCTAATACGCGGGAACCTTCCGCCACCACGAGCGGTGTGGCACCCAGACGGGCGACGCTATCCACCTTCTGCTCAACATCCGCCGGGAACTGGCCGCCGTTGGCCTCAACGTGGCGACGGATAGCATCGACAGAGCCTTTACGAATCATCCGGTTGTCGATGTTAATGCCGCTCATGCGACTCTGGGCGGTAAAGGGAACAAAGGTGGCATGCAGCGACTGCACGTCACGCTCGCGCAGGTTAAACCGCTGCTTGGCGAGGATTACGATGCTGCGGCCTTCCGGCGTCTCATCGGCTAATGAAGAGAGCTGTGCGGCGTCGGCCAGCGTTTTTTCATCCACGCCCTGTGCAGGCAGGAAGTCCGAGGCCTGACGGTTGCCCAGCGTGATAGTGCCGGTTTTGTCCAGCAGCAGTACGTCCACGTCGCCTGCGGCCTCCACTGCGCGTCCGCTGGTGGCGATGACGTTCGCGCCGAGCATACGGCTCATCCCGGCAACGCCAATGGCGGAGAGCAACCCGCCGATAGTCGTCGGGATCAGACAAACCAGCAGGGCGACCAGTACCGTGACGCTGACCGCGTGACCGCCCCAGACTGAAAACGGCCACAGCGTGGCGGTTGCCAATAAAAAGACAATCGTCAGGGCGACCAGCAAAATAGTCAGGGCAATCTCGTTGGGCGTTTTACGGCGCTGCGCGCCTTCGACCATGGCGATCATCCGGTCAAGGAAGGTTTCGCCAGGGTTCACGCTGCATTCGATCACCAGCCAGTCGGAGAGAATGCGCGTCCCGCCGGTTACCGAGGCAAAATCGCCGCCGGACTCACGAATTACCGGCGCGGACTCGCCGGTAATGGCGCTTTCATCCACGGAGGCACCGCCTTCAATGACTTCGCCGTCGCAGGGAATAATATCGCCTGCTTCCACCAGCACGATATCGCCTTTGCGCAGCTCATCGGCCGGGACGTGGTCCATCTTCGCGCCGTACTTCGGCTCACGCAGTTTGCGCGCGAAGGCGGTTTTTTTAACCCCTTTGAGGCTGTTGGCCTGCGCTTTACTGCGCCCCTCGGCGAGCGCTTCGGCAAAGTTGGCAAACAGTACGGTGACCCACAGCCACAGACTGATTGCCCCGGTAAACAGCGCGCTGCCCGCCATCTGTCCCGTCGCCATCGCGAGCGCGATAGCGGTAGTCAGCAGGCTGCCAATCCAGACGATGAACATCACCGGGTTGCGCCACTGGGTATGTGGACTTAATTTTTTCACTGCGTCCATCAGCGCCTGAGCGACCAGAGAGGGTTCGAACAGCGCCAGTTGTTTGCGACTCATAACATTCTGCTCCGCATTGCTCAGCGTAAGGAAAGATGTTCAGCGACTGGGCCAAGCGCCAGTGCGGGAATAAAGGTCAGGGCGCCGACTAACAGCACAGTGCCTATCAGTAAACCGATAAACAGCGCGCCGTGGGTCGCCAGCGTACCAGGACTGGCCGGTTGGCTTTTTTTCGCCACCAGCGAGCCGGCAATCGCCATCACCGGGATGATGACCCCGAAGCGGCCGACAAACATGCAGAATGCCAGCAGGCAGTTCCAGAACGGGGTGTTGGCGCTCAGACCGGCAAAGGCGCTGCCGTTGTTGTTGGCCGCTGAAGAGACGGCGTACAGCACTTCACTAAAGCCGTGTGGACCGGGGTTGAGCATGGCGCTACGTCCCGCATTGGTCATCATGGCGAGCGCGGTACCGAGTAAAACCAGCGCAGGGGTGACCAGAATCGCCAGCGCGGTCATTTTCATCTCGCGAACATCAATTTTTTTGCCCAGGTATTCCGGTGTGCGACCAATCATCAGCCCGGCGATAAACACCGCCAGCAGCACGAACAGCAGCATGCCGTAAAGACCTGAACCAACGCCGCCGAATACCACTTCACCAATTTGCATTAGCCACATCGGCACCATGCCGCCCAGCGCGGTCAACGAGTCGTGCATGGCGATCACCGCGCCGCAAGAGGCCGCCGTCGTGACCACGGCAAACAGACTGCTCACCAGCACGCCAAAGCGGCTCTCTTTACCTTCCATATTGAGACTGGAATCTGCGCCAAACTGCAGCAGATGCGGGTTGCCCTGAACTTCTGCCCACATCACTACCGCAACGCAGACGATAAAGATGAGCGACATGGCCCACAGCAGCATCCGTCCCTGACGACGATCGCCTGCCGCGTCGCCAAACGCGAAGCAGAGTGCGGCTGGAATTAAAAAGATCGCCAGCATTTGCACCATGTTGGTCAGCGCAGTGGGGTTTTCGAATGGATGCGCAGAGTTAGCGTTAAAGAAACCGCCGCCGTTGGTCCCCAGCATTTTGATGGCTTCCTGCGAGGCCACTGGCCCCATCGGCAGCAGTTGTTGCACGCCTTCAAGGGTGGTGAAGGGTTGATAGGGCAGCAGGTTTTGCAGGCTGCCTTGCTGAATAAAGAACAGCGCAATCACCAGCGCGATGGGGCATAAGATCCACAGCGTAATGCGTACCAGATCGACCCACGCATTGCCCAGCGTGCTCATGCTCTGGCGCGTAAAGGCGCGGATCAGGGCAAATACCACGGCGATCCCGGTTGCGGCAGATAAAAAGTTTTGTACCGTCAGTCCGGCCATCTGGCTGAAGTAGCTTAAGGTGGTTTCCCCGCTGTAGGACTGCCAGTTGGTGTTAGCCACAAAGCTGACCGCGGTGTTGAGCGCCAGATGCCACGACAGGCCAGGCAGCTGCTGTGGATTCAGCGGCAGAAGGTTCTGCCACAACAACAACAGAAACAGGATGGTCAGCCCCAGCATATTCAGCGCGAGGATCGCCAGCAGGTACTGCTTCCAGTTCATTTCGCGTGACGAAATGCCCAGCCCGCGCCAGATCAGGCGCTCAATACCTGCCGTACCGGGTAGCGAGTTATTGCCGATCAGCCGCGCCAGGCCCGTGCCTAACGATCTTGCGAGTACGAATAAAATCACCAGGAAACTGAAGATGAGTAAAAATCCTTGCGCAGCCATCAGAACGCCTCCGCATTGATTAATGCATACACCAGGTAACCTAATAATAAGAAAATCAGCACGATGCCGATTATCACGCCTGCACTCACAGTGCACCTCCAGTGGCATAAATGAGATAAACAAAGCGTAAATATCTGGCTGCAAAGATTTCGCAAAAATCGGCGTCGGGGGTGTAAAAAAAGTATAAAAATGGCAAAGACCATCATTTAACTAATGATTAGTATTAATTTAACCTTTATGTAACTTAATTACGCGATAAAGATAAACAAAGCGTAAATAGCTAAAAATAAGTGGTCGGATGAGTAGTAAAATTACACGCAAAGCGGTACTATTTTCAGCAGATAACCAATTTGACTTTACCGGTGATGATTACCGGCCAGATAAAGGGGAGAGAATCATGGGGTTGTACAAAGAATATCCAGCACATGTTGTATTGTTACGCCGTACTTTCGCCGTCGTGGCTGGGGTGCTGGCGCTGCCGGTCATGTTGTTCTGGAAAGACCGCGCCCGTTTTTATAGCTATTTACACCGTGTGTGGTCAAAAACCAGCGATAAACCGGTGTGGATGGATCAGGCTGAAAAAGCCACCGGCGATTTCTACTAAGCCTATCGCGTTCAGAAAAACCGCCAACAGCAATGTGGCGGTTTTTTTATGTCTCTGTGTCTACACTTATTTCAGGAATGGAAAAGGAGACATCATGAGCGAGAAAATCCCTGTTGGCATTAGCGCCTGTTTGTTAGGGGAGGCGGTTCGCTTTGATGGTGGACATAAGCGCCTGACCTTTGCAGTCGAAGAACTTTCACCGTGGGTGCACTTTGAACCCGTTTGTCCGGAAATGGCGATCGGCCTGGCGGTGCCGCGTCCTGCACTGCGTTTAGTCAAAATGGAAGAGGCAATTGCATTGCGTTTCAGCGATCGGCGGGAGGGCGATTTAACCCAGATGATGACCGCGTTCAGTGAAGAACGTGTCAGTCGTTTCGAACACCTTTGTGGTTATATCGTCTGTGCGAAATCCCCCAGTTGCGGCATGGAACGCGTACGCGTGTATGACGCGGAAGGAAAAAACAACCGTAAGGCCGGGCGCGGTATCTATACCGCAGTGCTGATGGCGCGCTTTCCGTGTCTCCCGGTTGAAGAAGACGGGCGACTGCACGATCCACAGTTACGAGAAAATTTTGTCGCGCGGATTTATGCACTGCATGAATTGCATGGTCTTCGCCAACAAGGACTGACGCGCGGCGCGCTGATTAACTATCACAGCCGCTATAAACTGTTACTGCTGGCTCATTCACAGCCGGAATACCGCGAACTGGGGCGCTTTGTCGCTGCTATCCACGAATGGGAAAACCTGGATGCGTTTTTCATTGAATATCGTCTGCGCCTGATGAAACTGCTGTCCCATCCTGCCACCCGGCGTAACCATACCAATGTCCTGATGCACGTTCAGGGCTATTTTCGCAAACAGCTCAATGCCCGTCAGCGGCAGGAGTTGGCTTCCCTCATTGACGGCTACCGACGCGCTACGCAACCACTGCTTGCGCCAGTCACGCTGCTCAAACACTATATGGCGGAATATCCGGATGCGTATCTCTCCGGGCAACGCTATTTTGATCCCTGGCCGGAAGCCCTGCGGCTGCGCTACGGGAGCTGATTTTTTCTTTCGGGAGTGTTATGTCCACCCATCTGGTCTGGTTTCGCCGCGATCTCCGTCTGCATGACCATCTTGCCCTTGCCGCCGCCTGTCGCCACCGCTCCGCGCGCGTCGTGGCGCTGTTCATCTCCACGCCTGGACAGTGGGCGAACCATGAAATGTCACCGCGGCAGGCCGCCTTTATCCAGGCCCAGTTGACCGCCTTACAAAAGGCGCTGGCGGAAAAGGGCATTCCGTTACTGTTTGAGGAGGTCGATGATTTTGCGGCCAGCATCGACGTGGTGAAATCGGTGTGTGAACAGCAGGACGTCAGCCATCTGTTCTACCACTACCAGTACGAAGTGAATGAGCGTGAGCGCGATGCGGCAGTGGAACGCGCGTTACCTGATGTGGTTTGCGAAGGGTTTGATGACAGCGTGATCCTGCCGCCAGGTTCGGTGATGACGGAAAATCATGAGATGTATAAAGTCTTCACGCCGTTTAAAAACGCCTGGCTAAAACGGCTGAAGGAGGGGATGCCGGTGTGTGTTCCCGCGCCCGAACGGCGTGAAGGGCATGAGGTTTCGACATCGCTGCCTCCGATTAACCTTAACTATCCGCAGCAGGATTTTGACCAGACCCTTTTCCCGGTAGACGAGAAAGCTGCGATTGCCCGGCTGCGTCAGTTTTGCCAGCAGGGCGCGGGCGAGTACGAAGCACGACGTGACTTCCCGGCGATTGAGGGCACCAGTCGTTTGTCCGCCAGTCTGGCAACGGGGGGCTTGTCGCCACGCCAGTGCCTGCATCGCCTGCTGGCGGAACAGCCGCAGGCGCTGGACGGCGGCACGGGCAGCGTCTGGCTGAACGAACTCATCTGGCGCGAGTTTTATCGTCATCTGATGACGTACCATCCCAAACTGTGCAAACACCGCCCCTTTATCCTCTGGACCGATCGCGTGCGCTGGCGGGACAGCGCGGCCCATTTTCAGGCCTGGCAAGAAGGAAAAACGGGTTATCCGATTGTCGATGCGGCGATGCGGCAACTGAACGCCACCGGCTGGATGCATAACCGCCTGCGGATGATTACGGCCAGCTTCCTGGTGAAAGATCTGCTGATCGACTGGCGTAAAGGCGAGCGTTATTTCATGACGCAACTGATTGATGGCGATCTCGCCGCAAATAACGGCGGCTGGCAGTGGGCGGCCTCCACCGGAACCGACGCCGCGCCGTACTTCCGCATTTTTAACCCGACGACGCAGAGTGAAAAGTTCGACTGCGACGGTGAGTTTATCCGCCAGTGGATCCCAGAACTGAGCGATGTACCGGGCAAGGCGATACACGAACCGTGGAAATGGGCGACAAAAGCGGGCATCACGCTCGACTATCCGCAGCCTATTGTCGATCACAAACAGGCGCGCGTGGAGACGCTTGCCGCGTATGAGGCCGCGCGAAAAAGCTGACGGTGACTATGCGGTCTGGCGCCATAAATATTCAGAAGGACGCGTGTAAACCCGTCCTCTTTTTTATGGTTTAATGCGGGGCGATGGTTTCTTAATATGGCTAATAATTGTCTATCGACGAACAGGCACAGGGACGCTATGTTAACGGAGTGCATAAATAAACAAGGGATCGATGATGAAAAACACCGAACTGGAGCAACTGATCAACGAGAAACTGAACAGCGCCGCCATCAGCGACTACGCGCCAAACGGTTTACAGGTTGAAGGCAAAGAGACGGTGCAGAAAATTGTCACCGGCGTGACCGCCAGTCAGGCGTTACTGGATGAAGCGGTGCGTTTGCAGGCCGATGCGGTCATCGTTCATCATGGTTATTTCTGGAAAGGCGAGTCCCCGGTGATTCGCGGAATGAAGCGCAATCGCCTGAAAACACTGCTGGCGAATGACATTAACCTCTACGGCTGGCATCTCCCGCTGGATGCGCATCCGGAACTGGGCAACAACGCACAGCTGGCGTCCCTGCTGGGCATCACCGTGCTGGGGGAAATCGAGCCGCTGGTTCCCTGGGGCGAACTGGCGATTCCGGTGCCGGGGCTGGAACTGGCGTCGTGGATTGAAGCGCGTCTTGGACGCAAGCCGCTGTGGTGCGGTGATACCGGGCCGGATACCGTTAAACGTGTTGCCTGGTGCACCGGCGGTGGACAAAGCTTCATCGACAGCGCCGCGCAGGCTGGCGTCGACGCCTTTATCACCGGCGAAGTTTCTGAACAAACCATCCACTCTGCCCGTGAACAGGGGCTGCATTTCTACGCCGCCGGACACCATGCTACCGAACGCGGCGGGATCCGTGCGCTCAGCGAATGGCTGACGGAGAACACCGATTTGGATGTGACATTTATTGATATTCCCAACCCTGCATAACCCGCCTCATAAGGGCTATTTTACTTGCCATTCTGGCCCTGGGCAGTGCTCAAAATCCTCACGTACTCCCTGTACGCTCCGGTTTTTGCGTGCTGTCCGAGTCCAGACTGGCTGCGACAATAACGCCTGATGAAGCGGGTGGTAAGAACAAGAGGAACGCAAGTGCAACGAGCGCGTTGTTATCTGTTAGGTGAAACGGCGGTGGTGCTGGAGCTTGAGCCGCCGGTGACGCTGGCGAGCCAGAAACGTATCTGGCGACTGGCCCAGCGTTTGGTTGAGACACCAAACGTTGTTGAGGCTATTCCTGGAATGAACAATATCACCGTGATCCTGCGCGACCCGCAAACGCTGGCGCTGGATGCGATTGAACGCCTGCAACGCTGGTGGGAGGAGAGTGAGGCGCTGGAGCCTGACTCGCGCTATATCGAAATTCCGGTGACCTACGGCGGTGCTGGCGGTCCCGATCTGGCAGACGTTGCCCGCCACAGCGGTCTGAGCGAAAAGCAGGTGGTGGAACTGCACGCGTCGGTCGAGTACGTGGTCTGGTTTTTAGGTTTTCAGCCCGGATTCCCGTATCTCGGCAGCTTACCGGAACAACTGCACACGCCAAGACGCGCTGAGCCGCGGCTGATCGTTCCGGCGGGGTCGGTGGGTATCGGCGGGCCGCAAACGGGGATTTATCCGCTGCCAACCCCCGGCGGCTGGCAACTGATCGGACACACCGCGCTGCCGCTGTTCGACCCGAAAAAAGAGCAACCGGTTCTCCTGCGCCCCGGCGATAGCGTGCGCTTTATCCCGCAGAAGGAGGGGGTATGCTGAATATTATTCGCGCGGGACTGTACACCTCGGTTCAGGACGGCGGTCGGCACGGTTTTCGTCAGTCAGGCGTCAGCCACTGCGGCGCGCTGGATAAACCCGCGATGCAAATCGCCAACCTGTTGGTGGGCAATGAGGCCAGTGCGCCAGTACTGGAAATTACCCTTGGGCAGTTAGTGGTGGAGTTTGAAACCGACGGCTGGTTTGCCCTGACCGGTGCGGGATGTGAAGCGCGACTGGACAATCACCCCGTCTGGACAGGCTGGCGTCTGCCGGTAAAAGCGGGCCAGCGTCTGGCGCTGAAGCGTCCGCAGCACGGTATGCGCAGCTATCTTGCGCTGGCGGGCGGCATCGACGTGCCGGAAGTGATGGGGTCTTGCAGTACCGATCTCAAAGTGGGCATTGGCGGGCTGGAAGGTCGTCTGCTCAAAGATGGCGACCGGCTGGCCATCGGCAAACCCCGACGCACGTTCAGGGAGGCGCTGGGGGTAAAACAGCTGCTGTGGGGGAACCGCATTCGGGCGCTGCCGGGGCCGGAGTATCACGAATTTGACGCGGTTTCGCAGGAGTCGTTCTGGCGATCGCCGTGGCATCTCAGTCCGCAGAGTAACCGGATGGGCTACCGCTTACAGGGGCAGCCGTTGACGCGAACGACGGATCGGGAACTGGTGTCGCACGGTCTGCTGCCTGGTGTGGTTCAGGTACCGCACAACGGCCAGCCGATTGTGTTAATGAATGATGCCCAGACGACCGGCGGCTATCCGCGCATCGCCTGTATTATCGAGGCTGACATGTACCATCTGGCGCAGATCCCGCTCGGTCAACCCATTCACTTTGTTCAGTGTTCGCTGGAGGAGGCGCTGAAAGCGCGTCAGGACCAACAGCGCTATCTGGAACAACTCACATGGCGACTCAACGATGAACATTGATTTAAATGCGGACCTCGGTGAAGGCTGCGCCAGCGATGGTGCGCTGTTGACGCTGGTCTCATCGGCTAACATTGCCTGCGGATTTCATGCCGGCGATGCGCAAACCATGCTGGCAAGCGTGCGTGAAGCGCTGAAAAATGGCGTTGCCATTGGCGCGCATCCGAGCTTTCCGGATCGGGAAAACTTTGGCCGCACGGCGATGACGCTGCCTGCACAAACGGTCTACGCACAAACGCTGTATCAAATCGGCGCGCTGGCGGCAATGACCCGGGCGGAGGGCGGCGTCATGCGTCATGTGAAACCTCACGGCATGCTCTACAACCAGGCGGCGAAAGATCCGCAACTGGCGGATGCCATTGCGAAGGCGGTGCACGCCTGCGATCCGGCGCTGATTCTGGTCGGCCTGGCGGGAAGCGAACTGATCCGCGCGGGTGAGCGCTACGGTCTCGCCACGCGTCAGGAGGTGTTCGCCGATCGTGGTTATCTGGCGGATGGCAGCCTGGTGCCGCGCAGCCAACCGGGCGCGCTAATTGAAGACGAAGAACAGTCGCTGGCACAAACGCTGGAGATGGTTGAGCGCGGACGCGTAAAAAGCCTCACCGGTGAATGGGCAAGCGTCATCGCGCAGACGGTTTGTATTCATGGCGATGGCGAACACGCGCTGGCCTTCGCCCGTCGTTTACGCTCGGCATTTGAATCACGCGGTATCAAGATTGTCGCATAAGAATTGACGCAGCCCCCACTGAGGGGCTGTGCATATAAAAACACCACAACAAAACACAACATACAGGAATGGATTATGGGAGATGCAATAACTCTCTGGCCACTGATGGGCATCGCCGTCATTGTGGTTGGATTTCTTTTACGTTTTAACCCGGTGCTGGTGGTCATTGTCGCCGGAATCGTCACTGGACTGGCGGCGCAAATGCCGTTCGCCACGATCCTCGAAAAGCTGGGCGAAGGTTTTCTCAACACCCGCAACCTGCCGTTTATCCTGCTGATCCCGCTGGCGGTTATTGGCCTGCTCGAGCGTCACGGTCTGAAAGAACGCGCTCAGGCGTGGATTGCCAAAATTCAAAGCGCCACGTCAGGTCGCCTGCTGATTGTCTATCTGTTCATTCGTGAGGCTACCGCTGCGCTGGGGCTGACCAGTCTGGGCGGACATCCGCAAATGGTGCGCCCGCTGTTAGCGCCAATGGCGGAAGGGGCAGCGGAGAAAACGTACGGGACATTGCCCGGCGCGGTGCGCTACCGCCTGCGGGCGATGTCGGCGGCGACGGATAACGTGGGACTCTTCTTTGGTGAGGATATCTTCGTGGCGTTCGGCGCGATTATCTTCATGCACAACTTTATGCTGGAGTCCGGCGGCATTCAGACCGAGCCGCTGCACATTGCCCTGTGGGGGATCCCGACGGCCCTGTGCGCCTTTGTGATCCACGGTACGCGACTGTGGCGACTGGATAACTATCTGCAACGCGAGATGGCGAAAGCCGGTTCTGTCGACACCCGCAAAGGAGAGGCGCAATGAATTTTCAGCAAAGCTACCTCTACTGGCTGGCGGGGATCGTTCTGCTCATTGTCGCCATCATGTCCTGGCAGGACAAAGCCAATCCGCGTCGGTTGACGACGGGGCTATTCTGGGGCGTCTACGGGCTGTTGTTCTTACTGGGCGACTGGACATATCAACTGGTGGGCGACAAACGTACGGTCAACATTGCCGTGGGCGTCGCGGTGGTGTTAATGGCGCTGATCGCCGGCTTTGGCGGCGTGAAATTGGGGAGTTATCATCAGCGTACCCGCGAGCAGCGTGAAGAGAGCGCCACGCGTCTGGGGAACCGCCTGTTTTATCCGGCGCTGGCCATTCCGGTTGTCACCGTGATTGGTGTGCTGATGTTCAACCATATTCCGGGATTGCAGGATGCCCTGTTTGGACCGGGCAATCACGCCACGCTGGTGACGCTGTTCTCGATGACCGCAGGCTCGCTGATTGGTCTGGGTATGGCGATTAAAATGACCCATGAGAAGGTGCATCAGCCAGTCCAGGAGGCGCGCCGCCTGCTGGATTCCATCGGTTGGGCATTTATTCTGCCGCAGATCCTCGCGACGTTAGGGCTGCTGTTTACGGCGGCAGGCGTCGGCAGCGGAATTTCATATCTTACGCAAGAGTATCTGGCCGTCGACAGCCGCTTCATTGCGGTGGCGGTGTATACCGTTGGGATGGCCCTGCTGACGATGGTGATGGGCAATGCGTTTGCCGCCTTCCCGATTGTCACGGCGGGGATTGGCATTCCGATTCTGGTGCTCCAGCACGGCGGGAATCCGGCGGTGATGGCGGCCATCGGGATGTTCTCCGGCTATTGCGGCACGCTGATGACGCCGATGGCGGCGAACTTTAACATTGTGCCCGCCGCGCTGCTGGAACTGCCGGATAAAAACGCGGTCATTAAAGCGCAGGTGCCGACCGGTGTGCTGTTACTGCTCGTTAACGTGTTCCTGATGTATTTCCTGATGTTCCTGTAAGGAGGACGGATGAAAACAGTCTTAATTACCGGGTTTGAGCCCTTCGGCGGCGAGCAGGTTAACCCTTCCTGGGAAGTGGTCTCTCGCCTCGACAATGCTATCATCGCGGAGTGTCGCGTGGTGGCACGCCAACTGCCGTGTGTGTTTGGCGACGCGCTCAGTGTGCTGAACTCGGCCATTGATACGCTCTCTCCGTCGCTGGTGTTGGCGATCGGTCAGGCGGGCGGACGTACGGATATCACCGTTGAGCGCGTGGCTGTCAACGTCGACGACGCCCGTATCCCGGACAATAAAGGCCAACAGCCGGTGGATGAGCCGATTGTTGTCGGCGGGCCTGCGGCCTGGTTTAGCACGCTGCCGATCAAAGCGATGGTGGCGGCGATGCGTGAAGCCGGCGTGCCAGCGTCGGTATCACAGACGGCGGGGACGTTTGTCTGCAACCATGTGATGTACGGATTGCTGCACAAACTGAGCGGCAGTGCGGAGGTGAAGGGGGGATTCATCCATATCCCTTATCTGCCGCAGCAGGCGGCGGCGCATCCGGGGGCACCCAGTATGGCGGCGGAAACGGTGCGTCTGGCGCTGGAGGTGGCGATCGCCACCGCATTACAGGTCGACGATGACATCGCCGTGACGGGTGGTGCCACGCACTAATCTTCTCAGATAAGGACAGAACCATGCCTGAAGGCCCGGAAATCCGCCGCGCGGCGGATAACCTGGAGGCGGCGATCAAAGGCAAACCCTTGACGGATGTCTGGTTTGCCTTTGCGCAGTTAAAACCGTATCAATCCCCGCTGGTGGGGCAGACCGTCACGGCGATGGAGACGCGCGGCAAAGCGCTGCTGACCCATTTTTCCGATGGCCTGACGCTCTACAGCCATAACCAGCTGTATGGCGTCTGGCGCGTGGTGGACAGTGGCGACACGCCGCAAACCACCCGCGTTCTGCGCGTTAAACTGCAAACGGCGGACAAAACCATTCTGCTCTACAGCGCGTCTGATATTGAAATGTTGACGCCGGCGCAACTGACCACCCATCCCTTTCTGCAGCGGGTCGGACCGGACGTGCTGGACCCGCGCCTGACGCCTGATGAGGTGAAAACCCGGTTACTCTCACCGCGTTTTCGCAACCGCCAGTTTTCTGGTTTGCTGCTGGATCAAGCCTTTCTTGCCGGGCTGGGGAACTATCTGCGGGTGGAGATCCTCTGGCAGGTGGGATTAACCGGTCAGCATAAAGCCCGCGATCTCAGCGAGGTGCAACTGGAAGCGTTATCGCATGCGCTGTTGGATATTCCGCGCCTGTCGTATACCACGCGCGGTCAGGCGGATGACAACAAACATCATGGCGCGCTGTTTCGTTTTAAGGTGTTCCACCGCGACGGTGAACCCTGCGAGCGCTGCGGCGGGATCATCGCAAAAACCACGCTCTCTTCCCGCCCGTTTTATTGGTGTCCACATTGCCAGCATTAATGCGCCTGTCGTGGCGCCTTTGCTGAAATAAAGCGGGCGATGGCCGGGCCGGTAAGGAGAATACTGAACAGGCGCAGGGTTTGCATCGCCATAATCAGCGTCATATCGGCGTGACTGCCGGCGGCAATCACCGCAACCGTATCCAGCCCGCCTGGGCTGGTGGCGAGATAGGCGGTTAAAAAGTCAATCTGCATATAGTGGGCGAGCCCCCAGGCCATCGCCGCACAAATCGCCAGTAAGGCGAAGATAGAGACCAGGATCTGCGGCAACGGTCGCAGTGCCATAATAAATACCTGCTTGTCGAACCCGAGACCAATCTGCCAGCCTATAATCATATAGGCTATTGCCAGCAGCCATTCCGGCAGTTCAATTACCATCACGCCGCTCGCGTGCAGCACTGCGCCGACCAGCATCGGCACCAGCATCGTACCGGAGGGAATGCGCAGCACCCGTCCAATAACGCTGGCTACCGCCGCTAGCAGCAGCGTAGTGAACAAATTGCCGCTCAGCGGCGGGAACCACTCAATCTGTTGGCTGACGGCTTCCGCGCTTTCGCCCATGATAAACCGCGTCACCAGCACCGCCGCTCCGGCGACAAACAGCACCCGCAGATACTGCATAAAGGCGACCAGACGGATGTCCGCGCCGTAATCCTGGGCCATTGCAACCATCGCCGCCGCGCCGCCAGGCGATGAGCCCCACGCGCCGGTGTTACCCGGTAGCGAACTGTAGCGCACCAGCAGCCAGCCGACGACCGTGCTGGAGAGCAGCGTCACCAGCAGCACCGCCAGAACCACTACCCAGTTTGCCGCCAGCGTCGTTAATAATGAGCCTGACAAATTCTGCGCAATCATACAGCCAAGAATGGCCTGCGCGCCGAGGAACGTACAGCGAGGGAGTCGCAGGGAGATACCGCGAAGACTAAACAGAATACCGGTGATCATCGGGCCGAGCAGTAACGCCGCCGGAAGATGAATGCTGAGAAAGAGCAGGGACAGAAGGAGTGACAGCAAAAACAACAAGCCCCACTGCAGAACTGGCATCCTGTGCTCCCGGAAGAAAATGAACAAACTATCCGTAAATCATAGAGAAGGGCAAAGAAGATTAATATAACGAGGGTCAAGAAAAGGTAGGGAAGTTGCCGGATGGCGCTAACGCTTATCCGGCCTACGAATTGACAACCGTAGGCCGGATAAGACGCGGTAGCGTCACCATCCGGCAGTCTGACGATTAATGCTTAAGGTCAGATTTAAAGTCACGCTTGTCGTAGCCGGTATACAGCTGACGCGGACGAGCGATTTTCATGCCATCGGTATGCATTTCGCTCCAGTGCGCAATCCAGCCAACGGTACGCGCCATCGCGAAGATAACCGTGAACATGGAAGACGGGATCCCCATCGCTTTCAGGATGATACCGGAGTAGAAGTCGACGTTCGGGTAGAGTTTCTTCTCGATGAAGTACGGGTCGTTCAGCGCGATGTGTTCCAGCTCCATCGCCACTTCCAGCAGGTCATCTTTGGTACCCAGCTCTTTCAGTACTTCGTGGCAGGTCTCACGCATCACGGTCGCACGCGGATCGTAGTTTTTGTAAACACGGTGACCGAAGCCCATCAGGCGGAAAGAGTCATTCTTGTCTTTCGCACGACGAACAAATTCCGGAATGTGTTTAACCGAGCTGATTTCTTCCAGCATTTTCAGCGCCGCTTCGTTCGCGCCGCCGTGTGCTGGTCCCCACAGGGAAGCAATACCCGCCGCGATACAGGCAAACGGGTTCGCGCCAGACGAGCCGGCAGTACGTACGGTCGAGGTGGACGCGTTCTGTTCATGGTCGGCGTGCAGGATCAGGATACGGTCCATTGCGCGTTCCAGTACCGGGTTCACTTCATAAGTTTCGCACGGCGTGGAGAACATCATGTTCAGGAAGTTACCGGCGTAGGAGAGGTCATTACGCGGATAAACAAACGGCTGGCCGATAGAATATTTGTAACACATCGCCGCCATCGTCGGCATTTTGGACAGCAGACGGAATGCTGCGATTTCGCGGTGGCGCGGATTGTTAACATCCAGAGAGTCGTGATAGAACGCGGCGAGCGCACCGGTGATCCCGCACATCACCGCCATCGGATGTGAATCGCGGCGGAAAGCGTGGAACAGACGGGTGATTTGCTCATGGATCATCGTATGGCGGGTCACGGTGGTTCTGAACGCGTCGTATTCTGCCTGCGTCGGTTTTTCACCGTTCAGCAGGATGTAACATACTTCCAGATAGTTAGACTCGGTGGCTAACTGATCGATCGGGAAGCCGCGATGTAACAAAATTCCTTCATCGCCGTCGATGAACGTAATTTTTGATTCGCAGGATGCAGTAGAGGTGAAACCAGGGTCAAAAGTGAACATCCCCTTTGAACCCAGGCTACGAATATCAATAACATCTTGACCTAGCGTGCCCTTCAGCACATCCAGTTCAATAGCAGTATCACCATTTAGCGTGAGTTTTGCTTTTGTGTCAGCCATTTACGGTCTCCTTAGCGCCTTATTGCTTAAGACTACTCAGGTGAGATTTGCCATCGATACATCAATCAACCGTTACCAGTTTGTTATTCGGCTCGCCGCTCTGGATAGAGGAGAAAACCAGGGTACAGAGCAATGGGCGCTTGCAGGTAAATCAGTTAACTCATGGTGAATTAGCAACAAATCAACAACTTAGCAATCCGAATTATTCAACCTGTCTATCACTATTAACTGTACTGAAGGGATCGGTCAATATCTTCCTACTGTTGCATAACTTATTTGCAGGTTAAAGAGTGACCCCATAACTTTTACGCATTATATGCTTTTTCTGGTGTTGTTTGTAACAACTTTGTTTAATGATTGTCAAATCAGATGATTAAAAATTAAATAAATGTTGTTATCGTGACCTGTGTCACTGTTCGGGATAAAACCCGACAAACTATATGTAGGTTAATTGTAATGATTTTGTGAACGTCCTATACTGCCGCCAGGTCTCCGGAAACCCCTGCAATCCCGAGCCACCCAGCGTTGTAACGTGTCGTTTTAGCATCTGGAAGCAGTGTTTTACATGACGCGCAGTTATAGAAAGGACGCTGTCTGACCCGCACGCAGACCGGAGGAAGGAAATCCCGTCGTCTTTCAGGCTACAGGAGATTCACTCTCTGTACCCGAAGTCCAAAGGGAATAATAAGAACAGCATGTGGGCGTTATTCATGATAAGAAATGTGAAAAAACAAAGACCTGTCAATCTGGATCTACAAACGATCCGGTTCCCAATCACGGCGATAGCGTCCATTCTCCATCGCGTTTCCGGAGTGATCACCTTTGTGGCGGTCGGGATCCTGTTGTGGTTACTGGGCACCAGCCTCTCTTCCCCTGAAGGATTCCAACAGGCATCCGCCATCATGGGTAGCTTTTTTGTTAAATTTATTATGTGGGGCATCCTCACCGCGCTGGCGTATCACGTCGTGGTCGGCGTGCGTCACATGATGATGGATTTTGGTTATCTGGAAGAAACATTCGAAGCGGGTAAACGCTCTGCCAAAATCTCTTTTGTTATCACTGTCGTGCTTTCACTTCTCGCAGGAGTCCTCGTATGGTAAGCAACGCCTCCGCACTAGGACGCAATGGCGTACATGACTTCATCCTGGTCCGTGCTACCGCTATCGTTCTGACGCTATACATCATCTATATGGTGGGTTTCTTCGCTACAAGCGGCTCACTTACCTGGGAAGTCTGGACCGGTTTCTTCTCATCGGCTTTCACCAAAGTCTTCACCCTGCTGGCACTTTTCTCCATCTTGATTCATGCCTGGATCGGCATGTGGCAGGTGTTGACCGACTACGTTAAACCACTGGCAATTCGTTTGCCGCTGCAGCTGGCTATCGTCGTTGCACTGGTGGTTTACGTGATTTATGGATTCGTTGTGGTGTGGGGTGTGTAATGAAACTGCCAGTCAGAGAATTTGATGCTGTAGTCATTGGTGCAGGCGGCGCAGGTATGCGCGCAGCGCTGCAAATTTCCCAAAGCGGCCAGACCTGTGCGCTGCTGTCCAAAGTGTTCCCGACCCGTTCCCATACCGTTTCCGCGCAGGGTGGCATCACCGTTGCGCTCGGTAATACCCATGAAGATAACTGGGAATGGCACATGTACGACACCGTTAAAGGGTCGGACTACATCGGTGACCAGGACGCGATCGAATATATGTGTAAAACCGGCCCGGAAGCGATTCTGGAACTGGAACACATGGGGCTGCCGTTCTCCCGTCTTGACGATGGCAAAATTTACCAGCGTCCGTTTGGCGGCCAGTCGAAAAACTTCGGCGGCGAGCAGGCGGCACGTACCGCGGCGGCGGCTGACCGTACCGGTCACGCGCTGCTGCATACGCTGTATCAGCAGAACCTGAAAAACCACACCACGATTTTCTCCGAGTGGTATGCGCTGGATCTGGTGAAAAACGCCGATGGCGCGGTGGTCGGTTGTACCGCACTGTGCATCGAAACCGGTGAAGTGGTCTACTTCAAAGCCCGCGCTACGGTGCTGGCGACCGGCGGCGCAGGCCGTATCTATCAGTCCACCACTAACGCCCACATTAACACCGGTGACGGCGTGGGTATGGCTATCCGCGCGGGCGTGCCGGTGCAGGATATGGAAATGTGGCAGTTCCACCCCACCGGTATTGCCGGCGCGGGCGTTCTGGTGACAGAAGGCTGTCGCGGCGAGGGCGGTTATCTGCTGAACAAACACGGCGAGCGCTTTATGGAGCGTTATGCCCCGAATGCGAAAGACCTTGCGGGTCGTGACGTGGTGGCGCGTTCCATCATGATCGAAATCCGTGAAGGTCGCGGCTGCGACGGCCCGTGGGGCCCGCATGCTAAACTGAAACTCGACCATCTGGGTAAAGACGTTCTTGAATCCCGTCTGCCGGGTATCCTGGAACTGTCCCGTACCTTTGCGCACGTTGACCCGGTGAAAGAGCCGATTCCGGTTATCCCAACCTGTCACTATATGATGGGCGGTATTCCGACCAAAGTGACCGGTCAGGCGCTGACGGTGAACGAGCAGGGTGAAGACGTGGTGATCCCAGGGCTGTTTGCCGTGGGTGAAATCGCCTGCGTATCGGTACACGGTGCTAACCGTCTGGGCGGTAACTCGCTGCTGGATCTGGTGGTGTTTGGTCGTGCGGCAGGTCTGCATCTGCAGGAATCTATCGCCGAGCAGGGCGAACTGCGCGACGCCACAGAAGACGAAATCGATGCTTCCCTGGCGCGTCTGAACCGCTGGAACAACAACCGTGATGGTGAAGATCCGGTGGCGATTCGCAAAGCGCTGCAAGAATGTATGCAGCATAACTTCTCGGTCTTCCGTGAAGGCGATGCGATGGCGAAAGGGCTGGAAGAGTTGAAAGCTATCCGCGAGCGTTTGAAAAATGCCCGTCTGGACGACACCTCCAGCGAATTTAACACCCAGCGCGTTGAGTGTCTGGAGCTGGATAACCTGATGGAAACGGCTTACGCGACCGCCGTGTCCGCCAACTTCCGTACCGAAAGCCGTGGCGCGCATAGCCGCTTCGACTTCCCGGAGCGTGATGATGCAAACTGGCTGTGCCATTCCCTGTATCTGCCAGAGACGGAATCCATGACCCGACGTGAAGTCAACATGGAACCGAAACTGCGCCCGGCATTCCCGCCGAAGATTCGTACTTACTAATGCGGAGACAGGACAATGAAACTCGAGTTTTCAATTTATCGCTATAACCCGGATGTTGATGACGCTCCGCGCATGCAGGATTACACCCTGGAAGGCGAAGAAGGGCGCGACATGATGCTGCTGGACGCGTTGATGCAGCTCAAAGAGAAAGACCCCACGCTCTCTTTCCGCCGCTCCTGCCGTGAAGGCGTGTGCGGTTCAGACGGCGTGAACATGAACGGGAAGAACGGTCTGGCTTGCATTACGCCAGTGTCAGCGCTGGTTCAGCCTGGTAAGAAAATTGTTATCCGTCCGCTGCCCGGATTGCCGGTGGTCCGCGATTTGGTAGTAGACATGGGGCAATTCTATGCACAATATGAGAAGATTAAGCCTTACTTATTGAATAATGGGCAAAATCCGCCAGCTCGCGAGCATTTACAGATGCCTGAGCAGCGTGAAAAACTTGATGGGCTGTATGAATGTATTCTGTGCGCATGCTGCTCAACATCTTGCCCATCCTTCTGGTGGAATCCGGATAAGTTTATCGGCCCGGCAGGTCTGTTAGCTGCGTATCGCTTCCTGATCGACAGCCGTGATACTGAAACCGACAGCCGTCTGGAAGGGATAAGTGATGCATTCAGCGTATTCCGCTGTCACAGCATCATGAACTGCGTCAGTGTATGTCCTAAGGGACTGAACCCGACGCGCGCCATCGGCCATATTAAGTCGATGCTGTTGCAACGTAGTGCGTAAGTAGACATTGCCCGCGGTGGCAATCCTGTAGGCCGGATAAGACGTTTACGTCGCCCTCCGGCACATTTTGCCTGATGGCGCTTCGCTTATCAGGCCTACGGGGTCGCCATCCGGCAAATGAGTGCAGGAAACCTCTAAAAACTGCCCCCTATGTTTGACAGTTTTTAAAGGTTCCTTAGCGGACGCAGATCACACGACAGTCCGTAACAAGTGAACCCCGGCACGCATACGGCGTATGCGTGGTAGTATCCACGGCGAAGTAAGCATATAAATGCTTAAGGGATCACGATGCAGAACAGCGCTTTGAAAGCCTGGTTGGACTCTTCTTACCTCTCTGGCGCAAACCAGAGCTGGATAGAACAGCTCTATGAAGACTTCTTAACCGATCCTGACTCGGTAGACGCTAACTGGCGTTCGACGTTCCAGCAGTTACCTGGCACCGGAGTCAAACCGGATCAATTCCATTCCAAAACACGTGATTATTTCCGTCGTCTGGCGAAGGATGCCTCACGTTACTCTTCTTCAATTTCCGACCCTGACACCAATGTGAAGCAGGTAAAAGTCCTGCAGCTCATTAACGCTTATCGCTTCCGTGGTCACCAGCATGCGAATCTCGATCCGCTGGGACTGTGGCAGCAAGAAACTGTGGCCGATCTGGATCCCTCCTTCCACGATCTGACAGAGGCCGATTTCCAGGAAAGCTTTAACGTAGGTTCTTTTGCCGGCGGCAAAGAGACGATGAAGCTGGGTGAGTTGATTTCTGCGCTCAAACAAACGTACTGCGGCCCGATTGGCGCTGAGTACATGCACATCACCAGCACCGAAGAGAAACGCTGGCTGCAACAGCGGATCGAATCCGGTCGCGCCGCATTCAGCGGTGAAGAGAAAAAACGCTTCCTGAGCGAACTGACCGCAGCAGAAGGTCTGGAACGTTACCTGGGCGCGAAATTCCCGGGGGCGAAACGCTTCTCGCTGGAAGGCGGCGATGCGTTAATTCCAATGCTCAAAGAGATGATCCGCCATGCTGGCAACAGCGGCACCCGTGAAGTGGTGCTGGGGATGGCGCACCGTGGTCGTCTGAACGTACTGGTCAACGTGTTGGGTAAAAAACCGCAGGACCTGTTCGACGAATTTGCGGGCAAACATAAAGAACATCTCGGCACCGGTGACGTGAAGTACCACATGGGCTTCTCGTCAGATATCGAAACCGAAGGCGGTCTGGTTCACCTGGCGCTGGCGTTTAACCCGTCGCACCTGGAAATCGTCAGCCCGGTGGTGATTGGTTCCGTGCGTGCACGTCTGGACCGACTGGACGAACCCAGCAGCAACAAAGTCCTGCCGATCACCATTCACGGGGACGCCGCGGTCACCGGGCAGGGCGTGGTTCAGGAAACCCTGAACATGTCGAAAGCGCGGGGTTACGAAGTGGGCGGTACCGTTCGCATCGTCATCAACAATCAGGTGGGCTTCACCACCTCTAACCCGCTGGATGCCCGCTCCACCCCGTACTGCACCGACATTGGTAAAATGGTACAGGCGCCTATCTTCCACGTGAATGCGGACGATCCGGAAGCGGTCGCGTTCGTGACGCGTCTGGCGCTGGACTTCCGTAACACCTTCAAACGCGACGTCTTCATCGATCTGGTGTGCTACCGCCGTCACGGCCACAACGAAGCCGACGAGCCGAGCGCAACCCAGCCGCTGATGTATCAGAAAATCAAAAAGCATCCGACCCCGCGCAAAATCTACGCTGATAAGCTGGAAGCGGATAAGGTCGCGACGCTGGAAGATGCCACTGAAATGGTCAACCTGTATCGCGACGCGCTGGACGCGGGCGAATGCGTGGTGAAAGAGTGGCGTCCGATGAACATGCACTCCTTTACCTGGTCGCCGTACCTCAACCACGAGTGGGATGAAAACTACCCAAGCCAGGTGGAGATGAAGCGTCTGCAGGAACTGGCGAAACGCATCAGTACGGTGCCGGAAGCGGTGGAAATGCAGTCACGCGTCGCGAAGATTTACGGCGATCGTCAGGCGATGGCCGCCGGTGAGAAGCTGTTCGACTGGGGCGGCGCCGAGAATCTGGCCTACGCCACGCTGGTTGATGAAGGTATTCCGGTTCGTCTGTCCGGTGAGGACTCAGGTCGCGGCACCTTCTTCCACCGTCACGCGGTTATTCACAACCAGGCGAACGGTTCAACCTATACCCCGCTGCAGCATGTGCATAACGGACAGGGTTCCTTCCGCGTCTGGGACTCCGTGCTGTCTGAAGAAGCGGTACTGGCATTCGAATACGGCTACGCCACGGCGGAACCGCGTACCCTGACTATCTGGGAAGCGCAGTTCGGTGACTTCGCCAACGGTGCACAGGTGGTTATCGATCAGTTCATCTCCTCCGGCGAGCAGAAATGGGGCCGGATGTGTGGCCTGGTGATGCTGCTGCCGCACGGTTACGAAGGGCAGGGGCCGGAGCACTCCTCCGCGCGTCTGGAACGTTATCTGCAGCTTTGCGCCGAGCAAAACATGCAGGTGTGCGTACCGTCTACCCCGGCACAGGTGTATCACATGCTGCGTCGTCAGGCGCTGCGCGGAATGCGTCGTCCGCTGGTGGTCATGTCGCCGAAATCGCTGCTGCGCCATCCGCTGGCCGTCTCCAGTCTGGATGAACTGGCTAACGGCACCTTCATGCCGGCCATCGGCGAAGTTGATGACCTCGATCCGAAAGGCGTGAAGCGCGTGGTGATGTGTTCTGGTAAGGTTTATTACGACCTACTGGAACAGCGTCGCAAGAACAACCAGAAAGATGTCGCCATTGTGCGCATCGAACAACTCTATCCTTTCCCGCATCAGGCGATGCAGGAAGTATTAAAACAGTACGCTCACGTACATGATTTTGTCTGGTGCCAGGAAGAGCCGCTCAACCAGGGCGCATGGTACTGCAGCCAGCATCATTTCCGTGAAGTAATTCCATTTGGGTCCGCTCTGCGTTATGCAGGTCGCCCGGCCTCCGCCTCTCCGGCGGTAGGGTATATGTCCGTTCACCAGAAACAGCAACAAGATCTGGTTAATGACGCGCTGAACGTCGATTAATTAAAGGATAAATAATGAGTAGCGTAGATATTCTTGTTCCCGACCTGCCTGAGTCCGTAGCGGACGCGACTGTTGCCACCTGGCACAAAAAACCGGGTGATGCAGTGGTTCGTGACGAAGTGCTGGTAGAAATCGAAACTGACAAAGTGGTACTGGAAGTACCGGCATCAGCGGACGGCATTCTGGATGCGGTTCTGGAAGATGAAGGCACGACCGTGACTTCGCGCCAGATCCTGGGTCGCCTGCGTGAAGGCAACAGCGCCGGTAAAGAAACCAGCGCGAAGTCTGAAGAAAAAGCGTCCACCCCGGCGCAGCGTCAGCAGGCCTCTCTGGAAGAACAAAACAACGATGCGCTGAGCCCGGCGATCCGTCGCCTGCTGGCTGAGCACAACCTCGACGCCAGTGCTATCAAAGGCACCGGTGTAGGTGGTCGCATCACCCGTGAAGATGTGGATAAGCACCTGGCAAAAGCGCCTGCGAAAGCCGAGGCCAAAGCCGCATCAGCCGCGCCTGCTGCAGCTGCACAGCCAGTTCTGGGTGCGCGCAGCGAAAAACGCGTACCGATGACCCGTCTGCGCAAACGCGTTGCCGAGCGTCTGCTGGAAGCGAAAAACTCCACCGCCATGCTGACGACCTTCAACGAAGTCAACATGAAGCCAATTATGGATCTGCGTAAGCAGTACGGTGAAGCGTTTGAAAAACGTCACGGCATCCGTCTGGGCTTCATGTCCTTCTACGTGAAGGCCGTGGTGGAAGCGCTGAAACGCTATCCGGAAGTGAACGCCTCTATCGATGGCGACGACGTGGTGTATCACAACTACTTCGACGTGAGCATGGCGGTTTCTACGCCGCGCGGTCTGGTGACCCCGGTTCTGCGTGACGTTGATACGCTGGGTATGGCTGACATCGAGAAAAACATCAAGACGCTGGCAATCAAAGGTCGTGACGGCAAGCTGACGGTAGAAGATCTGACGGGCGGTAACTTCACCATCACCAACGGTGGTGTGTTCGGTTCCCTGATGTCCACGCCGATCATCAACCCGCCGCAGAGCGCGATCCTCGGGATGCACGCGATTAAAGATCGTCCGATGGCGGTAGATGGCAAGGTGGAAATCCTGCCGATGATGTACCTGGCGCTGTCCTACGATCACCGCCTGATCGATGGTCGCGAATCCGTGGGCTTCCTGGTGGCGATTAAAGAACTGCTGGAAGATCCGACACGTCTGCTGCTGGACGTGTAGTAAACAAGAGTATCACCTGCCCGTAGGCCGGATAAGGCGTTTACGCCGCCATCCGGCATTGATGAGATGCCTGATGGCGACGCTCCCGCGTCTTATCAGGCCTACGGTTTAAAGATAACGATTACCTGAAGGATGGACAGAACACATGAACTTACATGAATACCAGGCAAAACAACTTTTTGCCCGCTATGGCTTACCGGCGCCGGTGGGTTATGCCTGTACTACTCCGCGTGAAGCTGAAGAAGCGGCATCGAAAATCGGTGCAGGTCCGTGGGTAGTAAAATGTCAGGTTCACGCGGGTGGCCGTGGTAAAGCGGGCGGTGTGAAAGTGGTCAAAAGCAAAGAAGAGATTCGCGCTTTTGCTGAACACTGGCTGGGCAAACGTCTGGTGACCTATCAAACAGACGCCAACGGTCAACCGGTAAACCAGATTCTGGTTGAAGCAGCGACCGATATCGATAAAGAGCTGTACCTGGGCGCGGTGGTTGACCGTAGCTCCCGTCGCGTGGTTTTCATGGCCTCCACCGAAGGCGGCGTAGAAATTGAAAAAGTCGCGGAAGAAACCCCGCACCTGATCCACAAAGTTGCGCTCGATCCGCTGACCGGCCCAATGCCGTATCAGGGACGCGAGCTGGCGTTCAAACTGGGTCTGGAAGGCAAACTGGTTCAGCAATTCACCAAAATCTTCATGGGTCTGGCGACGATTTTCCTTGAGCGCGACCTGGCGCTGATCGAAATCAACCCGCTGGTTATCACTAAGCAGGGCGATCTGATCTGCCTCGACGGCAAACTGGGCGCTGACGGCAACGCGCTGTTCCGCCAGCCGGATCTGCGTGAAATGCGCGATCAGTCTCAGGAAGATCCGCGTGAAGCGCAGGCTGCGCAGTGGGAACTGAACTACGTCGCACTGGATGGCAACATCGGCTGTATGGTTAACGGCGCGGGTCTGGCGATGGGCACCATGGACATCGTGAAACTGCACGGCGGCGAACCGGCTAACTTCCTTGACGTTGGCGGCGGCGCAACCAAAGAGCGTGTGACCGAAGCGTTCAAAATTATCCTCTCTGACGACAACGTTAAAGCGGTTCTGGTTAACATCTTCGGCGGTATTGTGCGCTGCGATCTGATCGCTGACGGCATCATCGGTGCGGTAGCGGAAGTGGGTGTTAACGTACCGGTCGTGGTTCGTCTGGAAGGCAACAACGCCGAACTCGGCGCGAAGAAACTGGCTGACAGCGGCCTGAATATTATTGCAGCGAAAAGTCTGACGGATGCAGCTCAGCAGGTTGTTGCCGCAGTGGAGGGGAAATAATGTCTGTTTTAATCAATAAAAACACCAAGGTTATCTGTCAGGGTTTTACCGGTAGCCAGGGGACGTTCCACTCCGAACAGGCGATTGCTTACGGTACGCAGATGGTTGGCGGCGTAACGCCAGGTAAAGGCGGTACCACGCACCTGGGTCTGCCAGTGTTCAACACCGTGCGTGAAGCGGTTGAAGCAACGGGCGCAACCGCAACGGTTATCTACGTTCCGGCACCGTTCTGCAAAGACTCCATTCTGGAAGCGATCGACGCAGGTATCAAACTCATCATCACTATCACCGAAGGTATCCCAACGCTGGATATGCTGACCGTGAAGGTGAAACTGGATGAAGCCGGCGTACGCATGATCGGGCCGAACTGCCCGGGCGTTATCACCCCTGGCGAATGCAAAATCGGCATCATGCCGGGTCACATCCATAAGCCAGGTAAAGTGGGTATCGTCTCCCGCTCCGGTACGCTGACCTATGAAGCGGTTAAGCAGACCACCGACTACGGTTTCGGCCAGTCCACCTGTGTGGGCATCGGCGGCGACCCGATCCCGGGCTCTAACTTTATCGACATCCTGAAACTGTTCCAGGAAGATCCGCAGACCGAAGCGATCGTGATGATCGGTGAGATCGGCGGTAGCGCAGAAGAAGAAGCGGCTGCTTACATTAAAGATCACGTCACCAAACCGGTGGTTGGCTACATCGCCGGTGTGACCGCGCCGAAAGGCAAGCGCATGGGTCACGCAGGGGCCATCATCGCTGGGGGTAAAGGGACAGCAGATGAGAAATTTGCTGCCCTGGAAGCTGCTGGCGTGAAAACCGTTCGCAGCCT
This sequence comes from Citrobacter telavivensis, assembly GCA_009363175.1. NCBI lineage: Bacteria > Pseudomonadati > Pseudomonadota > Gammaproteobacteria > Enterobacterales > Enterobacteriaceae > Citrobacter > Citrobacter telavivensis. The sequence goes on along the minus strand of CP045205.1, from coordinate 4,148,167 downwards.
CGCCGATATCGGCGAAGCGCTGAAAGCCGTGATTAAGTAAGACTCAAATAAGCAATAAAACAGTCTACTCCCCTTCATTTACCCGTGATGAAGGGGCAAAGACTGGTCCAGTTTCGACATGGTTGGCCATCTGATGATGGCCTTTTTTTTGTCCTTATTTTTGAATGTGTTGTAATCCGGAAAAGCAGGTACACCATTTTCTTTTCTCATTCATCACCTCTCATCTATCTCTGAACTAGCCGGTCAGTATCGATTGTCAGTAAACCCGAACGGTCTTTTACTCGCATCACTGCAGCGTGTTCCTAACGGAATCGACTTGTCTGACAGGATCTGCCTTCGTGGTTAAGCGACAGAACTGATGGCGATTGTTTTTAATGCATTGTTTTTTAGATGAAAAAAATGACTACCTTAACAGGGGGAATTTTTAGTGTGAAGCACCGCACAAAAAAACGTCGCTACTATTGAAGCGAAATCGTACGAGGTATAGCTTTAAGTCACTTGAACATAGTTGTCTATGTACAACCATGACCGACAGTAGATATGTTAAATGAAAATTTTTAAGGGAGCAGAGGTGTTTTTATGTCGATTGCCACCAGCCTTGACAGTGATTTTATCCTTTTAAACTCTCCATCTGTGAACCGTGAAGCATTATTTTATGAAGTTAACTCATTGTTATGTGAGAAAAATATTGTAGAGGGAACTTACTTACAGGCGTTAATCAACCGAGAAGAGAACAATCCCACGGCGATGCAACTGGAGACGATGGGCGTCGCCATTCCGCATGTTGATATTGAACATGTGAAGCGCGAACAACTTGTTGTGGTCACCTGCCCGGAAGGGATTACGTTTAAGCAGGCTGAAGATCCTGATGAAGAGATGACCGTGCACGTTATTTTTTTCCTGCTCCTGAAAGAGAAAGATGCCCACATTGACTTTCTGATGAAGCTTATCGGCTTATTCAGACAAACCGAGAAAATGGATGCCATTCTAAAAACCCATTCACCTGATGAGGTAAAGAAATTACTCGAAGAAGTCATTAATTAAAATATACGCGTCATCCTTCAACCTGTCTCTGCGTTGGCTGCGTGTGCTCACCCGAATCACTTACTTGCGTAAGCTCATCGGGATTCGTTCACTTGCCGTCTTGATGCAACTTGAATGATTTTGCGTACAGGTCGTCATTTTAATAACTGTACCCGGAGATTGTTATGAATAAGAAAATTATTTTTGCATGCACTAGCGGTATTGCTACATCAGCCGTTGCAACAGAAAAAGTGGTTCAGTATTGCAAAAACAACGGAATTAATATCGAACCTATTCAGTCCAATATCGGCACTATTAACAAACAGGATGGAATGGCAGATTTAATTATTGTGACTTCTGCCGTTAAAACGGAATTAAAAACCCCCGTTCTTAATGGGCTTCCGCTTCTGACCGGATTCGGGGAAGAGGAATTACTGGAAAAGATCGTCGCCATCCTTAAACAATAAAGGTAAGCATGATGGATAAAGTATTTTCCGCCGTCCAGTTTATTCTGGGATTAGGTCCGACGATCATGTTGCCGATAATCATTTTTATCATGGCAATGTGTCTGCAAACAGGGTTTAGCCGAGCCTTACGTTCGGCGTTGACTATTGGCATGGGGTTTATCGGTATTTTTCTGGTCTTTGGCTTACTCATCGACAGCCTTGGGCCAGCAGCAAAAGAGATGGTCAGCCATACAGGGATTGATCTTCCCGTGGTGGATCTGGGTTGGACGCCGCTTGCGGCTATTGCCTGGGCATCACAGGTTGCGCCGTTTGTTGTTCCTATGACTATCGGTATTAACATATTGATGTTGACGCTGAACTGGACCAAAACGGTCGATATCGATGTCTGGAATTTCTGGCACTTCTCGATGGTTGGCGCGATGGTGTACGGCGTGACGGGCAACTTCTTCTTTGGTTTGCTGATTGCCGGTGCGACTGCTGCCTTAACGTTCGTGATGGCTGACTGGTGCGCGCCAATGATTCAGAAGTATTTCAATTTGCCGGGAATTTCACTGCCAACGCTCTCATCCGTGATCTTTTTCCCGATTGGTGTGCTGGGAAATATGGTCCTCGACAAAATACCGGGGATTAACAAACTGAATGCAGACCCGGATCAGATTCAGAAACGCTTCGGTGTTTTTGGCGAGCCAATGATGCTGGGCGTGATTCTGGGGGCAGGGATTGGCCTGTTGGCAGAATATGATCTGAAGGGCGTACTCAACCTTGCGATGAGCCTCGGTGCCGTCATGTTGATCATGCCGAGAATGGTAAAACTGTTAATGGAAGGATTGCTGCCGCTGTCGGACGCCGTTCGTACCTTCCTGCGCAAGCGTTACCCTGACCGTCATGATCTTTACATCGGCCTGGATATCGCTGTTGCGGTTGGTCATCCATCGGTTCTGTCCACCGCATTGTTGTTAATTCCGGTTGGCGTACTGTTGGCGGTTGTTTTACCGGGTAACCGACTGCTTCCGTTAGGTGACCTTGCCAATATTTGGGTGCCTATCTCAATGGTGGTGCTCGCGTGTCGTGGCAATATAGTGCGGGCATTTATTATTGGTATTCCCTGCCTTGCTGTGAATCTTTATGTGGCTTCGGCGGCAGCACCAATTCTGACGAAAATAGCCAAAGATATGAATTTCCCGATTAAAACGGATGGTGAAATTTCAAGTCTGTTGGACGGCGGTAATCCCTATCGGTTCTGGGCGGTAAAAGTCTTTGAAGGTAATGGTATTGCGCTGGCCTTAATTCCGGTTATCTTCCTGCTCTGTTTATGGTTGTATCGGGTGACCAAAAAACAACTCCAGGCAGATGAAGCCGCAGAAAATAGTCAATCAACGACCACGGATGTACCGGTAATAAAATAACTCAACCTATTCTGAAGCAGAATACTTTCTGCTTCAGAATATAAATAAATGAAGTCCCTTGCCCAAAAGAAGGGGAGAGTGATGTATACGATCGGAATCGATATTGGCACAACGAATTGTAAGGTCTGTTTATTCCAGTTTCCGTCTCTTGAATTGGTTAATGAGTACAGTTTTAAAACGCCAAAAAATATCGAGGGTGATAACGCTGTGTTTGATGTTCGCCTGATATGGGACGGCGTGGTTCACGGTCTGAAAACCATCACCGACAGGATTAATGATACGTTCAATATAAAAGCTATCGCGGTTGCCAGCGTTGGCGAAGCCGGGGTGTTGCTTGATGAATCGGATAATCTGATTGGCCCCGCGTTGACCTGGTACGACACACGGCCTCAGCCGCAACTGGAAAAGATTCTGGCAGCGCTGGAGATGAAAAGTATCTATGAGATTACCGGTATTCCGGCGCATTCTAACTACAGCATCAATAAGATTAAATGGCTGCATGACAATGTTGAACAGGCCAGGCAGGGCAAAAAATGGCTCTGCCTTGCCGAGTACATCGCGTTCAAATTATCAGGCGTGAAGCGCTCCGAATACTCTCTTGCCTCACGCACGATGGCGCTGAATATCACTCAGAAAACGTGGGACGACAAACTGCTCGCTGCCGTTGATCTCTCTTCTTCACTGTTCAGCCCTCTGGTTCAGGCTGGAGAGGCGATAGGCCATTTGACACAAGAAGTTTCTGTTTTAACTGGAGTACCAAAAGAGGCCTGCGTCGCGATTGCCGGACACGACCATATGTGTGGCTCGGTTGCCGTAGGGCTGTGTAATGAAAGTCAGATCCTCAACTCTACCGGCACAACCGAGGGGTTGCTGGTCGTGACAGACACGGTTAACAACACCGAACATTTCTTCCAGGCGCGTGTATCGAATGGGGTTCATGTTCTGCCTGGATTGCATTCACTTTATGCCTCGTTGCCGTCGGCGGGATATGCCATTGAATGGTTCAGAAATCTGTTTGAGCTTGATATGGCCGAATTTTTGAGAATGGTCGATACCCTGCGTAACGATAAAGATCTGGCCACCGCGAAGAAAATGGATGGCATCTTCATTCCTCACCTGCGTGGAAGCGGGCCACCGGACAGAAATACCGGGTCCAGAGCATTGATCTACGGCCTCGATGATCAATCCCGTCCGGAAGATATTTTGCGCTTTGTATTTCAAGGACTGTGCTTTGAATTACGTAACCTTCTCGAGCTCTATGAAACCTTAACCGGACGGACTTATCCGGAGGTTAACGTCATCGGGGCTGCTTGTAAGAATCCGTATTGGCTACAGCTTAAGGCCAATATTCTCAATCGCGAGATTGTTGCCTGTAATGTCGATGAGGCGGTCAGTAAAGGTGCGGCGATTCTTGCAGCAAAAGCAGTCGGGGTGAATATCGAGAGTGAGGCTATCACCGCACCAGAACGGCAGAAACGTTACCACCCTGAGTCTGCTTGCGTTGCGCATTATCAGCAGATGTATACCCAGGTTTATAAACCGCTTTATGAATCCAAGATGCGGACTGAGCATCTTTGTTATGGAGTTAACTAATGAAAGCCAGCGTTTATTACAGCAAAGATGATATTCGTTATGAAGATGTCGATGTGCCGGAAGTGGGGGACGGCGACATGCTCATTAAAATGCACTCCTGCGGCCTGTGCGGCACCGATATTCATAAAGCGCAGCATCAAACTGTCACGGGGCCGATTATTCTCGGCCACGAGGTTTCCGGCGAAGTGGTGAAAGTCGGAAAAGAGGTCACACGCTATAAAGTAGGGGAGCGCGTCGTTACGGCAATTCATGTGCCGTGCTTTAACTGCCATTACTGTGACCGCGGATTTTTCACCCTCTGCGATCAGTTTAAAAAAACCAGTTTCGAGCCCGGCGGTTTTAGCGAGTTCATTCGTCTCCCCCGGATGCACGTCGAACACTTAACACACCGGATTATCGACTCTCTCGACTGGGATCGCGCGGCAATGATTGAGCCAGTTGCCTGCTGCTTACATGGACTGAAATCGGCCAACCTCCATGCGAAGGATACCGTCCTTGTCCTGGGATCCGGCACAATTGGCCTGGTTAGCGCACAGCTTGCGGCGCTGAAAGGGGCATCAACGGTCATTGTCTCCGATCTCTCACGGTTTAAGCGTGAGTTGGCGCTGAAAGTGGGGGTGACTTACGCGATTGATCCAGCAAATGAAGATCTGGAAACACGGGTTGCAGAATTAACGCAAGGGAAAGGACCGGATGTAGTGATTATTGCCGCTGGCGTATCATCACTGGTTTCCCAGGCCGTCAATGTTGTGCGTCGCGGTGGTCGAATCGTGGTTTTTTCTCCCTTTGATAAGGATCCGGTCGTTGAGATCGATGCCGGACGTCTGTTCCGTGATGAGATTTCCATCGTCGGGACTTATTCACTGACGCCTTATGAAATGAAAGAAGCGATTGAGATTGTGGAGAAAGACAAGATCAATACGCGAGACATGATCACGCATACGTGGCCTCTTTCCCGTATGGAGGACGCGATTAAGTTTGCTGCAAACCCGGAAAATGACGTTCTGAAAGTCATTATCAAAGCTGACGCATGACATAAGTCGCCCCGGTTACTGGCAGGGTACGTGGAATTCATTATCTTTTGTTACATGGACATCAGGGAGTTAGGCTCAAAACTGTGGAGTTGATCATAGTGTTATCTCGACAAAAACTCTGTAATATCGTGACTTGTTCATACTTGTATACAGATGATCTACACAGGAGAAGCACAACATGAGTTCAGTACTCAAAGATTCAGAAATTCCACTGTATATGCAGGTGTCGGAGTGGATTCGCGAAAATATTTACAAAGGTGAATTGGGGAAAGGAGATCGTATCCCTTCTGAAAATCAGATCATGGACATCCTTCACGTCAGTCGCGGAACGGTGAAAAAAGCGGTCTCGATGTTGGTCAATGAAGGATTGCTCGTTCAGGTTCAGGGCAAGGGCACGTTTGTCAAAAAAGAAAATATCTCTTATGCACTGGGTGAAGGGTTACTCTCTTTTGCTGAATCACTTGAAAGTCAGCATATCTCCTTTACCACCGAAGTTATCGATTCATATATCGAGAAAGCGTCAAAAAGTGTTGCTGAAAAACTAAAAATTGAGCCAGGGGCTCCCATTCTCTACCTGAAACGTGTGCGTAGTGTTGATGGTGAAAGAGTGATGTTGATTGAGAACAGAATCAATATGGCGCTTTGTCCTGGCATCGCCGATATCGATTTTAATAAACAAAATTTGTTTCCTACAGTGGAAGAACTTTCCGGACAAAAAATTGTTTATTCCGAAAGTCGGTATGCTGCGAAAATTGTGGGTAGCGAACGTGGACATTATCTTGAGGTTAATGAAGATGCACCTGTTTTGCACCTGGAACAACTTGTCTTTCTCGAAAATAAAATGCCGTTTGATTTAGGTAATGTCTGGCTTAAATCGGATAAATACTATTTAGGAACTATTCTACAACGACGATAGAGGATAATGCTATGCCATTAGTTAACGGAAAAATTTTGCTCGACCGTATCCGTGAGAAGCGCGTACTTGCCGGTGCGTTCAATACCACGAATCTGGAAACTACAATCTCAATTCTTAATGCAATTGAACGGTCAGGTCTACCCAACTTTATTCAGATTGCCCCGACAAATGCGCAGCTTTCTGGCTATGACTATATTTATGAGATTGTAAAACGTCATGCCGATAAGATGGACGTGCCCGTCAGTCTTCACCTCGATCACGGAAAGACATTTGAAGATGTGAAACAGGCTGTTCGTGCAGGATTTACCTCCGTTATGATTGATGGCGCAGCTTTTTCTTTTGAGGAGAATATTGCCTTTACCGCCGCAGCAGTTGATTTCTGTAAGTCTTACGGTGTGCCCGTTGAAGCTGAATTGGGGGCAATTTTAGGTAAGGAAGACGATCATGTCAGTGAGGCTGATTGTAAAACCGAACCAGAAAAAGTACGTACCTTCGTTGAGCAAACGGGCTGCGACATGCTTGCGGTATCAATCGGCAACGTACATGGTTTGGATGATGTTCCGCGTATTGATATTCCATTGTTGCAGAGAATTGCAGAAGTCTCTCCTGTCCCTCTGGTCATCCATGGCGGCTCTGGTATTGATGAAGACACGCTGCGCAGTTTCGTTAATTACAATGTGGCTAAGGTAAATATCGCCAGCGATCTGCGCAAAGCGTTTATCACTTCTGTCGGTAAAGCCTATGAGCAAAATAATAATGAAGCCAACCTGGCGCGCGTTATGTCCTCAGCCAAGCAGGCTGTGGAAGAGGATGTGTATTCTAAAATCCTTATGATGAATAAAGGCCATCAATTTCTCCGTAAAGCATCCTGAACAGAAAATGAGTGACGAAAATGATTAGACAAAGTGTCAAGGTTGTAAATAGTACCGGGTTGCATGCGCGGCCAGCGGCATCCCTTGCCAAAATTGTGAAGAAATATACCTCGTCATTAACGTTAATTAATAACGGTAAGGAAATTCAGATTAAAGGTATGATGAGTATTCTCGGTGCCGGGGTTAAAGGTAACACGATGGTGGATCTTATCTGCAATGGTGAAGATGAACATGAGTTAATGAATGAGTTAAAGCTCGCTTTTGCTGATGGTTTCGGCGAAAAAGAGTAAAACCCGAACCGCCTGCTGGGCGCTTAGCTGAATTAACAATATAGGTATTAATGACGCATGGCGGATTTACCCGCAGGATACCCTATTCTTTTTTTATTCATTTTAATTACAAAAAGGTGATTAGATGAAAGCATTAAATCTCTATTCTGTCCAGGATGTCAGATATGAAGAAACAGAAAACCTGCTCTTAAAAAATGAAGACGATGTATTAATAAAAGTTCAGGTGGCGGGGATTTGTGGTTCTGATATTTCCCGTTTTGGCAAGCTGGGTTCCTATAATCCAGGTCTCACCTGGGGACACGAATTTTCTGGCGTGGTGGTTGATGTGGGAGCGGCTGTTAGCGACCTGAAAAATGGCGACAGGGTGACTGCCTGCAACTGTTTCCCTTGTTTTGAATGTACATTCTGCCAGCAGGGGCGCTACTCGCAATGCGTCGACCTTAAAGTACTGGGAGGGCATATAAAAGGGGCGTTTGCTGAGTATATTTGTGTCCCGGCCCGTAACGTTTTGAAATTGTCCGAAGAGATGGATTTTGCAACCGCCTGCTTTATCGAACCTTCAAGTGTTGTGGTGCATGGTTTTCGGCAGGTCGATGTAAAAGCAGGCAGCCGTGTTGCTGTCGTGGGCTGTGGCACCATCGGGTTGTTGGCGGTGCAATGGGCAAAAATAAGCGGGGCAACTGAAGTTTTTGCATTTGATACTGATGAACATAAGCTTTCCATCGCCAGCGAAACAGGTGCAGATCATGTTTTCACTGTTCAGGATGAGGATTACCTCTCACGTTTTAATGCGTTAACAGAAGGCTTGGGTGTTGATGTCGTTATTGAGTCCTCTGGTAATGCAGCAGGTATTGCCAGTTCACTACTACTGGCGGCAAAAGGCGGCGCCGTTGTTCTGCTGGGGATCCCCTATGGGGACGTTGCTTTCCCACGACTCAATTTTGAAAAGATCATTCGTAGCGAGCTAAAAGTGCTGGGTTCATGGAATTCAATTTCGGCACCGTTTCCCGGCAGCGAATGGAAAACATCAGCGCACTACCTGAATACGGGGCAAATAGATATCAAGCCGCTCATCTCCAAAAGGATTGCCCTCAGGGATGCACCCGCAACCTTCCCGGGTCTTTACCAGCGCGAATACCCCTTTGTGAAAGTCCTGATTGACATTGGCAGGCAGGAATAGACCATAAGTCATGTGCGTGATTTTATGCGATATCGAATCGTAGCGAAAAAGTGATTCGCACTCATACAGACGCAGGCGTAATCGTGTCTGTCTTTTCTGGGCCCTGAAAGGCCAGGGCCCAGAGTTAACCTTATGATAACGTTCTTGTGTAAAATCACCGCCAGCGATTACCGCTTAGCCGGCGTCCAGCATTACGCGCTTTCAGCCAGCGTTTTCAGCCAGCGAATACCGCTTTCTGGTGAGGTCATCACCGGGACGGGCGGAGGAGGAAGCTGTTGCAGAACGCGCGCCATCGACGCCTGTGCCAGCATCACAACATCGGCCTGTTTATAGGCGCTGTGTAATCCTTCACTGACGATGCGGTCGTGGGTCTCCATATCACCCGCCAGCAGGGCGTGGAAGGCCTCCTCCATCAATATCGGCGTCACCGAGCATGGCTTGCCGCTGGCCTGTACTTTGCGCTGCACATACTCCAGCGTCGGTTTCATCGTGGTGGCGACGGTGGCCAGTACGGCAATGTTTTCACCCAGGCTAATGGCGTTTTCCACCATCGCGCAGTCGATACGGGCAAGTTGCAGCGGCGTCATAAACTGGCACTGCTCTACCGCTGTGCCAATGGACGAGCAGGCGGTGATGAAAATCTCACAGTCTGCTTTTTCGGCAATGTGAACATAGTCGGCAATGCGTGCCGCAATGTTCGGCGTAACGCCCCCGGCTTTCATCACCTGTTTGATCATCGACTCTTCGACCAGGTGCATCACTTCCGCCTCTGGCATGATGTCCCCGATCAGTTGCTGCATCATGGCGAGCGTGGCGGAACTGGTGTGAAGCATAGCGATCTTTTTCATTCTGCGATCTCCTTGAGCAAACTTTCGGCAACGGCCATGGCCGCATCGTGATCTTCCTGCGCGGACAGTCCGCCGACCGCGACGGCCCCCAGGCATTTACCGTTGTGAAGAATCGGTACACCGCCGGGCAGCGCGGTAAAACGTGGGTCAGCAAAGTAGCTGATATCCAGCGACTCTTTTTGCAGGCGTTGTAGGAACGCCTGTGTGGTGCAGCCTAAACGGCTGCTGGTGCGTGCTTTGCGCTGTGTCAGCTCAATGGTTAACAGTTTGGCGTTATCCATACGGGCAAAGCTCAGTAATTCACCGTTGGCGTCGCACACTGCTACGCTGAGCGGACGTTGCGTATAACGGGTATTGGCGAGATCGAGCGCACAGTCCACCGCGCGTCGTGCCTGTTCCAGAGTTAACGTCATCATTGCTGGTTATCCTTTTGACAGAGGTTCTGATATTGGCTGAGCAGGTGTGTTTTGACTCAGGGCCTGTGCTTGTCGGGCATCTTTTTTGCGCCAGTAGTTAGCCAGCAGCGAGCCGCTGACGTTGCCAAGCGGCGTCATGACCGCAGAGGCGAGACCGACGGTCGCCAGTTTGCCCATCGCGGCAGCAAGACCCGACGCCATACCGCCGTTTTGCAGACCGACTTCGAAGGCCACCGTCCGCGCAGACTGGACATCCATACGGAAGATCCAGCGGCTCATCAGATAGCCAATCAGGAAGCCGCCGAGGTTGTGCATCAGCATGGCGAAGCAGAGCAGGAAACCGACCTGCACCAGGTTGTCGCGTCCGGCAGCCGCCGCGGTGGTGGTAAAGAAAATGATGCCCATCATTGAGATGGTCGGCATGACTTTCTTAACGCCGTCCACGCGGCTGTACAGCCAGTTGTAGAACAGCGACCAGATAATCCCGCCTGCCACAAAGTTCAGCACGACCGCGTACATTTGTGCGTCAGCGCTGGCGCTGCCAAACAGCGAGTCCCAACCGCCGGCAATCATATACAGCAGCCAGACGGCGCTGATCCCGGCCAGAATTTGCACGGTACGACGCCCCTGCACACCGGCATAGGTTTTCAGGTAGTCGTGTAAAATCGCCGCGCCAATTGGGATCAGCACGATTTTCACCACGTCCATCACCATCGCGGTGAGCTGGATGTCGATCATCGATCCAGCCAGCAGATTCACCCACAGCGGCGTCATCACCGTCGCCGCCAGCGTCGAGACGGCGGCAATAGAGACCGCCAGCGCCAGGTTGGCGTTAGCGATATACACCATCACAGTGGAGGAGAGCCCGCTGGGGCAGGAACCAATCAGTAGAATGCCCACTGCCACTTCCGGCGGGAAGTCAAAGAGCAGCGTGATGCTCAGGCCAAGCAAAGGCATGATGACGAAATGACAGAAGGTGCCGATGAACACCGCCCATGGCATTTTGGCAACGTCGATAAAATCCTGAATCGTGAGTTTGGTGCCCATACTGAACATGGTCGCCTGGATCACTAAGAAGACGATCCACTTATGCGTGATGTTGAATCCGCCCCAGACGATCAGATCGGTTGACCAGGTCATCGCGGCGACAAAGCCGGCGATGATCCACAGGGTAAACTGATAGCTGCGAAGACCAGGCCAATAACCCGCGCCTGCCGCGAAGCCTGCTGTCAGCATCACCAGCCCCGGCTGCCAGAGGGCAGGAGACTGCATCAGCGCGCCAATTGCCGCCAGTGCGCCACCGGCGATGCAGACGCCCAGTCCGGTTTTGTGAATAACGGTCGTGATAGTCATGATGAAATGTCCTTTCTCTCGTTATTACTGTCGTGGTGGAATAGCTAACATTTGCCGCGCAATATCTGGCGTGGCGACCTTTTTATCCATACTGCGAATAAGCGTGGCGAGTTTGGCAACTTGCTGATAATTATGCTGGGCTTTCTCTTCTGCGCTTAAATAATAGCTGTCTTCAAAACCAATCCTCACTTCACTGGCACCCATTCCGACCGCTGCTGCAATAATATCGAAGTTCTTACGGCCAAAATGCGTAATTCCCCACAAAGCGTCACGTGGAATCATACTCCGCAAGGCAATTAACGCATCAACCGTCGCCGGGGAACTTCCACGATGTCCGAGAACAATATTGAATAACATGGGTTTTCTGAACTGAATTTTTTCTTCCAGCGCCAGGATGTTATTAATCATCCCTATTTCAAAGACTTCGAATTCAGGAATAATTGAACGCTGGGTAATTTGTTGGGAACAATATTCGACGTCCGGTCCGGGATTAAAATACACGGCATCGCCGAGGTTAACGGAGCCGACGTTCAGCGAGGCCATTTCGACGCCGGGGCAATCCAGCGGCGCGCAGCGTTCGGCAATCGACATAGCGGAGACACCACCGGTAGAGGCCTGAATAATCAGGTCAGAATGGCGCATGACGTCATCGATTGTCGCCTGAAAATCCGTGGTGTCCGGCGTCAGGCGACCCTGCTTATCGCGAACGTGTAAATGCACTATTGCCGCACCATGTTCGACGCTGGCCAATATTTCCTGCGCCAGTTCTTCGGGTATAACTCTGGGGCAATCCGCGGCAACGGGTGCCAACGAGATAATAACAGTATCCGACATGTGTTCCTCCGGTATTCCGGTACAGAGATATTAAAATTATAAGTACGGTGTCATCCAGCGTAACGATTCGGGCCCTGGTGTTGACGGTTTGTATTCACAACCCATCCAGCCCTGATAACCTGTCTGCTTAATAAAATCAAAGAGCCATGCTTCGTTTAATTCTCCCGTTCCTGGCTCATGGCGACCAGGCACAGAAGCAATCTGAAAATGTTTAATTATCGGTAAATAGCGTTCAATAAAATGCGCAACATTACCGTGTATTTTTTGGCAGTGATAAATATCAAACTGTAAGCCGATATTTTTTCTGTCCACTTCGTTAATCAGACTTTCGGCCAGAGGAAAGCTGTCGACGAAATAACCTGGCATATCTTGCGGATTTAGGGGTTCAATCAGTACGTCGATTCCGGCCTCGACCATGACGTCACAGGCGATACGCAGTCTGTCAGTCAATCGTTCGCGCTGGGCGCTGGCGGAAAGCGTGTCCACGCGCAGTCCGGCCATGACGTGCACCTTGCGACACCCTAACGCCGTGGCGTAATCGCGGGCAATCATCAGACTGCGCTGATATTCCTCATCACGCTCAGGCAGGGATGCCAGCCCACGTTCACCTGCCTGCCAGTTACCCGCCGGGGCGTTCATCAACGCTACTGGCAGGCCGGTTTCCTGCTGCGCTGCCAGTAGAACGTCCAGCGAATGCTGCCAGAGAAACAGCCCTTCAACGCCGTGGAAACCCGCCGCCTTAGCTGCCTGAAAGCGTCCGGCAATGGGGTGTTCACAAAACAGCCAGTCGAGGTTAGCCGCTAACTTCAGCATGGTGCGTTCCCTCCCGGCAATCAACCAGATGCAGTTTCACGCCCTGGCTGGCAATGGTGTCCTGCGCCACATCGGGTAACTGGTTATCCGAAATAATGTCGGTCAGTTGATCCAGCGAGCAGATGTGGAACATCCCGTATTTGCCAAATTTACTGCTGTCGCAGACCAGCACCCGACGGCGGGAGACGGTGAGCACCGCCTCTTTCACCGAGGCTTTGCCCTCGCTGGGGGTCGACATACCGCGTTCGGTATCCCATGAGGACGAGCTGAGAAACGCCACGTCGATGTTAATCGTGCGCAGAAAGCTGGCAGCGCTTTTCCCAAGGCAGGAACGGTTGCGCTGATCCACCAGACCTCCGGTGTGATACAGCGTGATGTGCGGCATGTCCATCAGGTAGTGGCTGATGGAAAAATCATTCGTTACCACCGTCAGGTTGAAGCAGTGGCTGGCGGCGACCGCTTTCGCCACTTCAAACAGTGAGGTGCCGGCATCCAGATACAGCGTTTGCCCCGGTTCGATCAGCATTGCGGCAAGCTGTCCCATCCGCCGCTTCACCTCATGATGCAGTTCGGCCTTTTCCCGCCACGGCAGCTCCGATTTCAGCAGATTGTTGAGTTTCACCCCGCCATTAATCGAGATGACTTTGCCTTCTTCTTCCAGCAACTGAATATCGCGACGCACGGTCATGTGTGACACGCTCATCAGATCCGCCAGCTCATTAAACGAGGCGACGTTTTTTTCATGCACGTAGCGGTAGATAAAATCACGTCGTTGTTCGGGGATCATCATTTCACCTCATGCTCGCTGGGATTGTTCGAGTTCAGCCACCGCTTCCGCCGTGAGCGGCACGTAACCGAGGGGTTTTAAGGTCAGCCAGATGCGGGCGCTGTCTTCCAGCTCTTCGGCATTAAAAACCGCCTCACGAAGTGAGCGACCACTGACTACCGGGCCATGATTGGCCAGGAGCGCCGCAGTATGGTCCGCCGCAATTTCGCTAAGTGCGCTGGCAATGCCTTCATGACCAGTGAGTAGTGACAGTGATGTATGGATCAAACTGAGAACCCGGAAACAACCGGGAATTCATGAGAATAAGCGGGAGGAAGTCTTGAGTTGTGAGGCTTCGCACAGCAATGGGCTATTCGATGAGTTGAAAATCAGACAGATCGTCAACATTAGATCATCAGATAGTAATAACAGTTTTGTGTCATATAGATTTGGATCGCATTGCGGATAATTTTAAAGCATTTAACGGGATTTAAAAGTAGCTTAAAACATACCCACAGGAGGTGCGAAGATAAAGCCCGCCAATTGAGCACCGCCGCAATCAGCCGGCTTTATTATGCGTGCTCAGCCCTGGCGCGACCTGAACCTGTCCATCTGAATCACATTGTTCAAAAATCTCTTTGTTATCATCTGAATTTAAGATCGCGGGTAGCAATGCTTGAATGCCCCGATTTTTAAAAAGTTCGATGCACTCTTTTTGTTGTCTAGGTGTCAATAGTTTAAAAATCATTATCCAAAACTCAAGTAAATCAGTACGATAAATATCATCACTGGCATCATTCTCATCAACTTCCAAGCTGTTATCAAAAACACTTCTCGCATATCTCGGAAGTATTTTTGTGCTGTACTCAAATGCTTTTGAACCAGGTTTTTTCCTCTTACTCCCCTCAATCCCAGAGGCTAAATCTTCCAGTCGTTTTCGTACAGCAGGAGCGGTGTTAGGAAACCCTGGAATCCCCATACACTCTTGGACAGTCACCCATTCTTTTGCCATAACGCCATCCTTTCTTTTTGTGTAAGAAAAAAGAAAACAACTTTTTATTTGTTTTCTTTTGAATTTTTTATTTAAAATCAACGCATTAACAATGAAATGCACTCCCACACCCAAACACACAAAGAAAGTGACTTACTTTACACGCTTTCTTTTGTGTGCCATTCTGTTACACGTAGCGTTTAACCATCCGGTTAAACGGAGTGTGTAAACATTTAAGGATCGCAGAATGGTGACCAAAAGCCAAGACTGGCACCCAGAAGACATCAAAGCAGCGATTAGAAAACGAGGCATGACGACTAGTCAGTTGTCTCGAATGAATGGGTTAGCGGAATCAACACTTCGTAATGTATTCCGCAATCATTGGCCTAAAGGAGAAAAGATAATTGCAGAATTCTTAGGGCTCAAGGCCAGTGATATATGGCCGAGTCGCTATGAAAGTACGATTCAAAAGGCGGTGGCGTAAATGAATGAACTGTGGATTACAGTAAAAGAAAGTATGGAGTTATCCTCGATGCCTACCACTGAGCCAGGTATCCGTAATCGTCTTGAAGCTTTGGTCGCAGGTCGCAGCGAGCTACGCCGTAAACGTGCCGGCACCAAAGCATTTGAATACCACATATCAGTTTTACCACCGGAAGTTCGTGCTGAATTGCTGGCTACCTGTGGGCTGATTGAAACCTCATCCGGACTCATTACTTTACCGCAAGAGCCTGAACGTGTTGCTGCCGATGACCTTAATCGTCAGCGTCTCTGGTCAGCATGGGAAAAAGCGACTGGCGAACAGAGACTGCATGCAGAACGTCGCACTAAAGCTGCCGCGCTGGTGGCTGAGCTGATGGCGTCGGGCATTGGCAATCGCAAGGCAATTACCCTTGCAGCAAAGCAACTGCAAATCAGTGAGGGAACACTGCGCAACCTGTACTACAAAGTGAAGGACTTCAGTCCCGACCTCTGGGGACCGGTTCTGCTTGATCGCCGGGTTCGCGAAAAACGCGTTACAGGGCGTTCTGCTGAAATCTCTGATGATGCCTGGCAGTTCCTCCTGGGGGATTACCTGCGTAATGAAGCGCCATTTTTCTCCAAATGTTATGAGCGCCTGGAAATCGCCGCAGAAACACATGGCTGGACCATTCCTGCCGAACGCACCCTGCGCCGTAAACTGGAACGTGAAGTTGACCCGCGTATTGTCGTTGCCACTCGTGAAGGTGAAAACGCACTGGCGCAGATGCATCCGTCACAACAGCGCACTGTCGCACAGTTGCATGCGATGGAATGGATTAACGGTGACGGCTATCAGCACAACGTGTTTGTCCGCTGGTTTAACGGTGAAATCATTCGCCCTAAAACATGGTTCTGGCAGGACGTCCACAGCCGCAAAATTGTTGGCTGGCGGGCTGATGTATCAGAAAACAGCGACAGTATCCGTCTGTCACTCATGGATACACTGAAAACCTACGGGAAGCCACAGCACATAACGATAGACAACACACGTGCAGCGGCGAACAAATGGCTGTCAGGTGGCGTTCCTAACCGCTATCGCTTCAAAGTCCGTGAAGATGACCCGATGGGGATCATCCCACTGCTGGGTATCAAGCTGCACTGGACAGGCGTTATTGGTGGTAAAGGCTGGGGCCAGGCCAAACCCGTTGAACGAGCCTTCGGTGTGGGCGGCCTGGGGGAATACATCGATAAACACCCGGCACTGGCTGGCGCATTTGCCGGTGAAAATGTCAGTTCCAAGCCAGAGAACTATGGCAGCAGGGCTGTTGATGTTGAGACCTTTATGGAAATTATCAGTGAAGGTGTCGCCATGTTTAACAGGAAGACTCAGCGCAAAACGGAAATGTGCCGTGGTGAACTGTCATTTGATCAGGCTTTCGAGAAGAGTTACAGCCAGTCTGTAATCACCCGTTTAACAGAAGAACAGATCCGTCAGTTCATGCTGCCAGCAGAGTCTGTTCGCGTGAAACCAACAGGAGAATTTACGATGGAAAGCGGCGGCTCCCTGTTTGGCCGTAAGAATACCTACTGGAGCGAGCAGCTTGTCAGCCATCGCAGCCGCAAAATCACAGTCCGTTTTGATCCGCGCAACCTTCACAGCGAAGTGGCTTGTTATGACCTTGATGGCCGTTTCCTCTGCATGGCGGAATGCCGCGCCGCAGTGGCGTTTGGCGACACCGAGGCTGGTCGTGAACATAACCGTGCCCGCCGTGAAATGATGCGCAGTACGAAGAAAGCGACCAAGGCACTCAACCGCATGACAGCGATTGAAGTGAATGACCTGCTGCCAAAAACAGAGCATGCGGAACAACCAGAACGCCATGTTGTGGAGCGCGTGTTCAATATGGGGAATACCGTCCGGCGTGTGGAGGAAATACAGGATACACAGAATGAGAATGATGTGATTTTTGAGACATTCGTTAATCAGGCGAAACGGTCGCGGAAATGAAAAAGCGACGTTGGAATCGTCGCCTTTTAATTAATCAAAAACCGTGAACAGCAAATTAAACATACAGGATAAAAAATCATGGCGCAATTTACTCATAATGACGTGCGTAACTCCATCCGCGTATTAATCGACAATAAAGTGATTACCGGTGCAGCTCTTGCACGTGAAATCGGTACATCCACAGCGACGGTTTCTCAGTTCCTGAATGAGAAATACAAAGGTGACAATGATGCAGTCGCCGCCAGTCTGGCAACATGGCTGGAAAATCATAATACAGCCAGTACCACATTACCCGTGGCCCCTGACTTTGTTGAAACACCAACGGCCAAAAAAATACTGGCGACCCTGACGTGGGCGCAGCTTGCCGGGACGATCGTGCTGGTTTATGGAAACCCCGGCGTGGGTAAAACCAAAGCCATCAGGCAGTATGCAGCCAGTGGCAATAATGTCTGGCATATCACCGCCAGCAAGTCCCGCAGTAACGAACTGGAAACGCTGTACGAACTGGCGCTGAAAATGGGTATTGCTGATGCGCCATATCGTCGTGGTGCGTTGTCCCGCCTGTTGCGCCAGCGTTTGCCGGAGACACGGGGTCTGATAGTCGTGGATGAGGCCGACTGGCTGAGTCTGGATGCAGTGGAAGAACTGCGTATTCTCCAGGAAGAATGCGGTGTTGGTCTGGCTCTGGTCGGAAACCATAAAGTCTACGATCGTCTGACTGGTGGACAACGCAGTGTTGACTTCGCGCGTCTGTTCTCCCGAGTCTCAAAAAAATACGTCATCAATACCGTATCTGCCGGTGACGTGGACAGTTTCTGTGATGCGTGGCAAGTCGGAGGACAGGAGGAACGGAAGCTGCTGAAGATGATCGCCCGTCGTCCCGGCGCTCTCCGTTCTTTGTCGCACATACTTCCGCTGGCCGGAATTTACGCGCAGGGCAAGGGGGAAACCATCGGCACATCGCACATCCAGTCGGCAATGCTAGAGCTGGGTCACAGCAATCTGAGTGAGGAATAACATCATGATTACTGAACGTATTGCGGAACACATCAGCATGGCTGAAGCGGCGCAAAGCTGGCTTCGCTCCCGTGGTAGCCGTGTCACTGACGTTCGGGTTTTCATGCGTCGCCCTTTGCTGGAGATTACCTGCCCGCCGTCAGAACTGGTACGCAGTGCATCCCGTATATCGGAAACACACAACGGTGGCACCCGTTCCGTCTGGGTAGCCAGTCTGGAAGGCTGCCGGATTATCTGGAGATAAACATGGCAAAACAAGTAATCACAATCATCCTTGAGGATGATGCCGTAATTAAGGATGGGGAAATTGTCAAAATCGACGAGAACTCCGGAAAACTCGCAATTAGTTTTCACCTGAACAACGCCGATGATGATGGTTCATTTTCATATCTGGTTGCGGAAGGACTGTCGGCTATTTTTCCAATGGCTATCCAGCAGGTCACTGAGTTTGCGAAAAAGAAGGTTGACCTGGATAACCGTAAGATTGTTAAACACTGAGGTTTATATGAAAGCACCTAAAAAGACTCGCGCAAAATCCGTTGCGGTTGTGAACGTTCCTCAATCCCGAGAGGACGTAATTGGCGACATCCGTAAAATTGGCGATATTACCCGTGTCATTCTGCGCCGCGAGACGGAGTTGAATGACAAAATTGCCATGCTGACGAATGATGTTGCACCTGGTATTGAAGCGCTTAAAAAAGAGCTTGAGCGTCTGCAAAAAGGCGTCCAGACATGGTGTGAAGCAAACCGCGCTGAGCTGACGAAAGACGGCAAGACCAAGACGGCTAACCTCACGACAGGTGAAGTTCGCTGGCGTACACGTCCGCCCAGCGTCAGTATTCGCAAGATTGAAGATGTTATTGCGATGCTTAAGAAGTTAAGTCTGGGGAAATTTCTTCGCAATAAAGAGGAGATTAATAAGGAGGCAATTCTGGCGGCACGAGATGAAGTAAAAGGTATCGCCGGAATAACAATTAAAACAGATGTGGAGGATTTCGAAATAATCCCATTTGAACAAAGTGTAACTGATTAATTAACTCTCTTTAAATCTCAACTTTTTAATACGGCATGCCTGCCGGGGCTTCGTGCACCCGCAGGCAGCCAAAGAAGGAGTTTAAATAAATGTCTAACCATAGCACCATCAATATCCAACAGATTCATGATGATATTGCCAGACGTAAAGCGATGCCTGAGTTTGGCCCTGATACCTGTATTGACCGCCTCAAAATAGTTCAGGAGACGCAACGCAGCTTCACACCAGAGATTGTGGAAGCGCTGCTGGATGAACTGAAAGTTGTTACGCACACCGCCGCAGTAGACCATGAAGCGGCATGCTCCCTGGTTGAAGAAAACGAAGAACTGAAGCGAAAACAGGCATCACCGATGGATGGCCCTGATGATTACTTTGCATCACTGGTTTTCGCAGCGCGTTTTCGGGCTGAAAAGGCAATGCGTAAGTATCCGCAGCCGAACTATGTGCTGAATAAAGTTGCCGAGGAAAGCGGCGAAGTGATCAAAGCCGTAATTCATTATGTCGAAGGCCGGGAGACATGGGCGAATGTTGAAGGTGAACTCATCGATAACCTGGCTATGTTGATTCGCCTGGTCACTGATGGTGATCAGGTCATAGGGTTCACACCGCCGGAATCCTGTCGCACGGCCACGCTCCTTCTGGAAATACCATCCGGATGGCGCTGGACACCGAACCTACCGGATTCACAGGAGTGAATGAGAATGGTGATCAAGTTCCCTGAAAAGGTTTTTGAGCTGGGTCAGTGGTGGTATCGCACTGCTGTTGAGTTCGAGATCGACGGCATCAGAAATACCGCTTTTTTCTACTCACTAAACCGATATGACGCCGCTTGCAGGCTCACCGCTATAAAAGAAAATGGTGTGCTGGGCAGCGAGGATACAACGTTTATTGATGCTGGTGACGAGGGGGGGTTATGAGCCGTGCCAATCTGATAAAACTAATCCATGTTGCCCGTCGCAAACTACAGCTGGACGACGACACTTATCGTTCTGTACTGATGCGAGTGACAGGAAAACTCAGTTGTCGTGATCTGAGGATCGGGCAACTGGAGGATGTGCTGAAGACGCTGGAAGATAAAGGATTCAAACGCACCCGCCCCCGTTCTCCGGCCCGTCGTCATCGTGAAACGGATATAACAGCAAAGGTCCGCAGCATCTGGAGGCAGATGCATCTTGATGGGTTCATCCATGACGGTAGTGATAGTGGACTGGATGCGTTCGTTGCGAAGATGACTGTCAGAACCAACAAAGGTAAAGGTATAGCCAGTCTGGCGTGGTGTCGTGGAAACAATCTTCTGACGGTGCTGGAAAGTCTCAAACAGTGGCATCTGAGAGAAATGACGGAGGCGCTGAGTCCACGAGACCTGGCTTTTCAGGACAATCGTGGTTATGACGCCATCAACAGCCTGTATTCCCGTAAGGTAAGAAAGGTAATCATATGAGCGAAAAACAGAATGACCTGTTTGGTGATATCCAGGACGACAGCATTCTGGAACATCTTGACGATGATACCTCGGCGGAGACTGTACGTTTCCCGGCATTGCTGACAGAACTGAATACGCTACTGCGTGGGGAATTGACAAAGCATGGGGTTGATCCGCGTATTTCTCTGGAATTGGTTTACGCGATTAGCTGTCAGATAGGAGGCATGCAGATTTATTTCCCACGCGGCCAGACTCTTGAGTCACTGATTCGTGATATGAAAATCTGGAGGGATTTCAACGGCAGAAACATCACAGAGCTGGTTGAGCGCTACCGTGTTACCTATAAAACGGTGTATAAAGCCATAAGACGTATGCGTAAACTTGAGCACCGCAAGCATCAACTGGATTTATTTGGCTGGGAGTGAAATATGAAATTTACTGATGCATTAATACTGGCTGTTATTTTAGTTGGGGGGTATTACTATTTTTTTGATAAAGATGAACTCACCGGTAATGAAAAACTTATTTCACAATTTGATAAAATGGGAGTCTTGAAAAAAACAGACTGGAAAAAAGGAGCCATCGTTGACGGTGTTCAGGGTTATACAGCGACCACTGAAGATAACGTTGTAAGTACCGTTTGGGCATTAGGTGCAGATACAGTAACAGCAATGGTGATTTCAAGTGGTAAAGATATTGACGGTGAGTCACTGGCCGCCGTTAATCAATGTGTAAAACTTGTGGAGGGGGTGACGGGAAAGAAAGACCCAGAAACTTCACTCAATCAAGTCGCTGAGATTTTTACAAAAGCGACGGCAAACAGGAAAGAAGACGATTCTTACTCAGCATCAGGTTTTGCATCTGGAATGGAATTACGAGCAACTATTCGAAAAATTATGGAGTCAGTAACTTACTCCTGTGATTTACGAAAAGCATAGTGAGTGGATTTGATAATTATATTTATTGAATGAAGCCGGTTAATCCGGCTTTTTTTTCGTCCGGCACATGATGGAAGGGAAATCTAATCCACTTCCAAAGGTGCCGTTTTATGAACAACACCCCCGATTCTCCTGCATTCCGAAATGCTCTTACATTCGTGCTCAGCGCAGAGCGCGGATATGTCAACGACCCCACTGACCGTGGCGGCGAAACCAACCTCGGCATTTCAGATAAACGTGACGGCGTGGCCGATGGCAAGACCGATGTTGATGGTGATGGGAAGCCTGATACCCGCATTCGTGATTTGACCGTTGAACAGGCCGGACAGATTTACTTTCGTGACTACTGGTATCCCGCGTATTGCCCGCTATGGCCGGATGAAGTGGCCCTGTTCGTCTTTGATTCTTCCGTCCAGCACGGCGCAAAAAAGGCTGTTCAGTTGCTTCAGGAAGCTGTCGGATTCACAGGAAAAAGCGTGGACGGCATCGCCGGTAAAAATACCCGCGCTGCCGTTGAAAGTGCTGACCCTGACTGGCTGATGAACCGGCTGTACCTGCGCCGTTCCCGGTATTACGCCGACATCATCAAATCAAACCCTTCACAGGGTAAGTTCCTCAACGGCTGGTTTAACCGCCTGGATAATCTCGCTGACGCCTGCCGTGAGATTTCTGGCGTCCAGTATTCGGTTGCCCGGAGCTGATATGGGTAAGGGATGGGACGCTTCGCTGAAATTGGGACGACGTGACCGACTGCGGCAGGAAGTTCTTCATCGTATGGCCGGTGGTCCCGTCCCTGTACCGACAAGTTATGAAGGTCATGACGGGACGCACGGCAGCTACTACATGCGCGGCTGGTCATCCGTCGATATCAGAGACATCGTCTGGCAGTGCCAGCGATATAAGGAAAAACATAATGTTTAAATCGTTTAGCTGCGACTGGTTAAAACAGGCGCTGGTACAGGTTTTGCGCTCCGGATGGAGCATTGTCATTCTCGTCGGCCTGTCGCTGTTCATCTGTAGTTTCACAGGTCGCCAGGCATTTATGGTCTGGTGGCTGGCACTCTCCGGTGTGGTACTGATCGGATTCAGCATCTTTCTCGGCAATCTGCCGTACAGGCTTCTTAAACCTGAGATGCATATCAGCCGGCATGCCCGTTTCTGGTCGTGGGTCATCTTGGTTGTTGGCGGTTTTCTTCTCCTTCTGAGCCAGCTTTATGCCAGCCCGCTATACCTGATTTTTCTTTCACCAGTTGGTGCTGCTACCGGCGGTCTTATCTGTATGTGGGTTAAACGTAAGGGGCTTCTTGCATGGATCCAGTAACCATCTCTACCGTTGCCAGCGTTCTGATGAAAGCGGGTCCAGCGCTGCTGCGAACCGTGGGTGGGTGGTTTGGCGGTGATACGGCAAAAACGGCAGACTCTGTGGCCGGGATTGTTGAGAACGTCAACAACGTCATTAATCCACAGGACCAGCAACGGGTGCTTGAGCAGAAACTTGCCACGCTTCCCCCAGAGCAGTTCGTCCAGCTCCAGTCCCTGAAAGTCCAGGTTGAGCAGATTCAGATGGAAAGGGATAAGGCTGTTCTGGCTGACCGTCAGGCGGCACACCATGAACAACAGGATACTATTCGCAACGGTGACAACGCCACGGATGAATATGTCCGGCAGACCCGCCCGCTGATGGCCCGCCTGTCACTCTACAGCTGTATTGCATACGTGATGCTGATGTCCCTGGGTCAGCAGGCCGGTGCTGTCTCTGCGGCCTTCGGCCATGCGTTTTCCATGCCGTCACCGGACTGGGATATCGCGCTGATGCTGGCAACGCCGGCGCTCGGATATCTCGGTTTTCGTACCCTTGACGGGTTCGCGCGGTACAGCAAATCCAGTAAACACAAAACGATGGCGGCAGGTAAATGACGGATGAACTGGACAAGGCCAGCGGCCTTGAGATGGCTACGCGTGAACATGCGTTAAATGCTCAGTTAAACCGGGTTAAAGAACGCCCTGAGCATCCCGGATTCTGTAACGACTGCGGTGATGAAATTGACCCGAAACGTCTGGCGGCCATGCCGGATGCAGTGACCTGCATTGACTGCCAGACACTCAGGGAGACCGCATAAATGGAATGGGAGACGGTAAGAAGCAACTGGGCTGTCATCTGGGCCGTCCTGATGTCCGGTATCAATATTATCCATCTGCTGCTGGGGAAAACGTACGCCCGTCGTGAAGAGATGGAAAAAGTAAACAACCGTATGAGCGCAATGGAGAAGGCCATTGACGGTATGCCGTCGCGGCACGAACTCCACCAGTTGCAACTTGATATGAGCAACCTGCGCGGTGAAATACGGGAGTTTTCCGGAACGCTGCGACAGGCTGCCCGTATCAGCGATCTGTTGCTTGAAAACGAACTGAAGGAAAAGAGTTAAGGAGTATGAGCATGCGTGAAATTCTCGACAGCGACCAGCGTCTGGTCATTCTGCGTTCCCTGATGGAATGCGGTGCCAGCGCAAATGAATCCATTCTCCAGACCTGTCTTCAGACTTACGGCCACCGGGTATCACGGGATGTGGTTCGTACCCATCTTGCATGGCTGCGTGAGCAGGGACTGGTCAGTCTCAACGATGTATCCGGATGTTATGTCGCCGAAATCAAGGGCCGGGGTGAAGATGTAGCGCTCGGGATGGCGAGCTGTCCGGGCGTTAAAAAGCCACGAGCGAGGGAATGATTATGGAAAAAGAAAAAATCACCCGGGTTCTGATCAACTGTCGCCAGCAGGCTGAGCAGTTGCGTCGTCTCGCCGGACTGGCTGACCTGCGTGAGTCTGGTGAAATCGGGATGTCCGGGCCTGCACTCTTTCAGGCCGGCGTGGTGATTGACGCACTGTGTAATGCCACTGAACGCGCCATTGAAGGGATCGCACGCCTGGACCGCTCTGAAACTCAGTTGATTGCGGAGCGTGATCAGGTTATCGCCGCACTGGACAGCATGTATGAAGCAGTGACAGGCGCACCACCGGAGTGGAGTAGCGCGTTTGGTTTTACGGATGCTATTGAAGACGTGACATCACGTATTTTCGACCTGGAGAACCCCGGCCATGTCTATTAAACCACTGAGCACCGGCCAGCGTGACATCATCAGAAAAATGGCTGCCATCCTTGTCTGCGCAGAAATTGAAGCCAGGGCCATTGCGCCTCAGTTTGAAAAATCGACGGGTAAAAAGTACGACGCCAAATCAGCGCAGTCATATCTGAACACCTTTCTCAACAACAACCCGGAATACAAACGTGTCTGGACGTTGCTGCTGAAGGACAAAAACCGCCACGAACGTGACTTTCTTGAGCGTCTCAGGAGGGAGAATGGCAAGTGAACGCCAGACGCGCGGGCGTCCGTCAAAGATTGATCTGCTTCCGGATATGGTTCGTGATCAACTGCATCAGATGCTGCGTGACAAGCGGCATACCCAGGAAGAAATACGTGAAGCCATTAATGAACTGATTAACGAGCATAACCTTCCGGAAGACATGCAGCTCAGTCGTACCGGTCTGAACCGTTACGCAAGCCGCATGGAAGAGTTCGGGGCAAAGATTCGTGCATCCCGCGAGATGGCTGAAATCTGGGCGTCAAAACTTGGTTCCGCACCGACGTCCGATGTCGGCAAACTTTTGCTGGAGTTCGTCAAGACGCTCGCCTTTGAAACCTCAATGGATATGGCTAACAGCGATAAGACAGTTGAGCCAAAAGCGCTGGGGCAGCTTGCGCTTGTTGCCCAGCGACTGGAAGCCGCTGCGATGGCAAGCCATAAACGTGAGAAAGAGATCCAGCAGGAGTTCGCGAAGAAAGCCGCTGAGCAGGCGGAAAAAATCACGCGTTCTGCCGGACTGTCGGCTGAGACGGCTGCCGATATCAAACGTCAGATTCTGGGGATTGCAGAATGACAGCTATGTCGACGGCCAGAACACTCACCAGTCAGTCCGCAGCGGCGATCCTGTCGGGTACGTTCGACAAAAGCCAGTTGCTGCTTCCTTATCAGAAGCGGTGGATTGCTGACACCTCTCAACTGAAGATTGCCGAGAAGTCTCGTCGTACCGGTCTGACCTGGGCAGAGGCTGCTGACGCCGCGCTGAACGGGTCAATGTCAGTTGAGGCTGGCGGTTGCGATACGTTTTACGTCGGTACGACGAAAGACATGGCGCGTGAATTCATTGATGCCTGCGCCATGTGGGCCAAAGCCTATGATCGTGCCGCATCTGACATTGGTGAAGAAGTGCTGAAGGATGAGGACAAGGACATTCTGGTCTATGTCATCCAGTTCGCCAGTGGCTATAAAATCAAGGCGCTGTCATCCAATCCGTCGAACCTGCGCGGTATGCAGGGTAACGTCATCATTGATGAGGCCGCGTTCCAGGCTGACCTTGCCGCCGTGCTCAAGGCGGCACTGGCGCTGACAATGTGGGGGAATAATGTCCGTCTTATCTCCACCCATAACGGTATCGATAACCTGTTCAATACCATCATCACCGACAGCCGGGCCGGAAAAAAACGTTACTCTGTCCATCACGTGGATATTGAAACGGCCATTGCTGAGGGGCTGTATCAGCGTATCTGTCAGGTCACCAAAAAAGACTGGTCTGTGGAGGCTGAGGCGGAATGGCTGGCTAACCTTCTGAGCGACACAGCCACTGAAGAAGATGCCCGCGAGGAATACTACTGCGAGCCGAAGAACGGCGGCGGTGTGTATATTGCCCGCTCTCTGCGCGAACGTGCGGCCAGAGGCCCGACCGTTGTACTTCGCTTTACCGGTACGGCAGATTATAACGCCATGCCAGACGGGCTGCGCCGTGTGGACATGCAGGAATGGCTGGAGACCGTTGTTCTTCCCGAACTGGAGAAACTGCCGCAGAACCTGCGACACTGTCTGGGGGAAGACTTTGCCCGTAACGGTGACCTGACAGTGTTTGCGCCGATGACGGTCAACGATGATACGACGCGTAATGTTCCGTTTCTGGTGGAACTCAGCAACGTGCCGTTTAAACAGCAGGAACAGGCGCTGTTTTATATCTGCGATCGTCTCCCCCGCCGCGACGGCATAAAGCTTGATGCCCGTGGTAACGGCCAGTACCTGGCAGAACAGGCGGCGGAAAAATATGGTGATGAAGTTGAGCAGGTGCAACTTTCCGTCAAGTACTACCGGGAGAACATGCCCCGGTTCCGTGCGGCATTTGAAGACAATGAACTGGTACTGCCAAAACATGAAGATGTGATCACTGACCTCGGCGCTATTCAGCTTTATCGCGGCGTACCAGGTATTGATGATGCACGAACTACCGGCACCGATGGTCGCAAGCGTCATGGTGACTCCGCCATCGCTATCTTTCTGGGCTTCCTCGCCAGCCGTGAGGACTGCCGCCGTTATGAAGTCCATAAGTTAAAGAAACCCTCCCGCCCCGATGAGCGCAACGAGCACCGGCAGGTTCGCATCACGCGGGGTCTTAAAAACCAACGGGGATTACTCTGATGTTTAAACAATTATCCGGAGCCGTTCGCCGGCTGTTCAGTCCTGCCACGGGGGAAGTGGTCACCGTGAACAAGGACGAACTCAGGCAGACGCAATCCGCAGCGGCGGTAATGAGTGTACGTTCACCCTCGGCAGGCATCAGCGTTGCCAGTACGCTGAGTCCCGGCAGACTTGCCGGGATTTTACGTAATGCCGCCGATGGTCATGCCCGTGATTTTTTCATCATGGCGGAAGAACTGGAGGAACGTGATCTGCACTATGCCAGTGTTTTACGTACGCGTAAGCTGACCGTTTCCGGGATTGAACCTTCCGTTGAGGCCGGGAGTGATTCCCCACGGGACGTTGAGATTGCGGATGATATCCGTAACCTGATGTCACAGCCGCAGGTTCCCGAGTTACTGTTCGATCTGCTTGATGGTCTTGGTAAAGGTGTCGGTGTCTGCGAAATCCTCTGGAATACCAGCACCACACTCTGGAAGCCCCGCGATTACGAATGGGTAGATCCACGCTTTCTGAAACCTGACCGGGAAACACTGCGTGATTTCAGATTGCTGACAGACAAAAATCCCATCGACGGCGAGCCATTGTCACCGGGGAAATTTATCGTCCATAAACCACGCCTGAAATCAGGTCTGCCGCTGCGTAATGGTCTGGCGCGTCTGGTGGCCGTCATGTATATGCTCAAGTCCTACACCGTCCGGGACTGGTGGGCATTCGCTGAAAAATTTGGCATCCCGATTGTGGTGGGGAAATACGGTAACAACGCCAGCCCGGAACAAATCCAGACGCTGCTGGATGCGATTTCATCACTGGCCTCCGATGCCGGCTGCGCAATTCCTGATTCCATGAAACTGGAAATGCAGGAAGCGGCCAGCCGTAATACTGGTGGCACACTGTTTAAGGAGATGGCGGAATGGTGTGATGCTCAGATTAGTAAGGCCGTTCTGGGGCAGACCATGACCACCGATGACGGCAGTTCACGCGCTCAGGCGGAAGTCCATAATGGTGTCCGTATGGACATCGCAAAATGGGATGCCTGGCAGCTATCCAACACATTGTCTGAGTTCCTTGTCCGTCCCTATGTGGATATGAATTACGGTCCACAGGAGCATTACCCCCGTGTCGTTCTGCGCATCAGCAAGCCGGAAGACCTCAAGGTACTGGTGGATGCACTGTCGCCACTGATTGACCGTGGGATGGAAGTTCAGATGTCAGAGATTCGTGACAAATTCGGACTATCTGAACCGGAGAAAGGCGCAAAGATCCTGGTGCCTGAGATGAAAATGGCTGAGCCATCCGTTGCCATGAACCGCGAGCAGACCGCGCTTAACCGCAGTCAGCCTGATACCCTTGATCTGATGGTCGATGATGCTATGAAAGACTGGCAGCGTACCGGTGATGCGTTCACCAGTCCGGTGCTGGAACTGGCGAAGAAATCTGACAGCTTTGAATCTTTTCTCGCTGGCCTGCCGGCGCTTCAGAAAGAACTTGATGCAGATGAGTTCGCGACGCAGCTGGCGATGCTCTGTTTTAAAGCCCGGTCGCTGGGAGATGTAAACGATGGCTAAGCCGGTCAGCGATAAATACAGCATTATTCCCCAGGAAGCGCTGGCCTGGCTGAAGGCGAAAAAGCTGAAGCCGGGATTTGATTACCGCGATGTCTGGATGGAAGAACACAGCATCGGCTTTACTGTGGCAAAGATGACGCAACTCGATTTGCTCGCTGACGTTCGCCAGCTCGTGGAGGATGCACTGGAGAACGGCCAGACCTTTGAGCAGTTTCGCGAGTCTCTTAAACCCCTGCTGGTGAAACGTGGATGGTGGGGGCAGCAACTGATGGATGACCCACTGACTGGTGAAACCCGTATTGTCCAGCTCGGCAGTGATCGCCGGATGCGTGTTATCTATGACACCAACATGCGAACTGCCCGTGCAGCGGGACAATGGCAGCGAATTGAACGCACACAGCGGGCGATGCCTTATCTGGTCTATACCGTCGGCCCTTCACGTGAGCACCGCGCTGAGCATCTGCGCTGGAAGGATGTCTGTCTGCCTGTTGATCATCCGTTCTGGCGAACACACATGGGGCCAAACGGCTGGGGGTGCAAATGTGGTACGCGGCAAATCAGCCGGTATGAGTATGAGCAGATGAAGGCAAACGGCACTATCAACACTGAAGCACCGGAAATCCGTACAGTCAGGTGGGTTAACAAACGCACTGGCGAGGAAGAGACCATTCCGGAGGGTATTGACCCAGGCTGGGCGTATAACCCCGGCATATCCCGACCCCGCGAACTGGAGGAACAGCTACGCAGCAAACAGGATGCGTTTAACAGTTATTCGCCAGAGAGATAAAAACCATCCCATAATACGCGTGGTGGCATTAACGATTATCGCGTCATGATGACACGTGAAAAATTCGTTAAACGCGCCACAGCGTTTTTAAACGTGTTTTAAACGCGGTTTCATGCAGCGTTTACAGTGAAGCCGGTTAATCCACCTTCTGACCCGTTCCCCTCCACACTGTCCGGAAGTAAACAACGTGACCGGACAACACCATGAACCCGAACAATACGGAACTGCTGGCGCTCTGCTTTCAGCTTCCGGACCTTACTGATGATGCGTTGCCGGAATGGCTGCCGATGATACCGGCTGGAACCTTCACGGGTCGTGATGGCCGTTCGTGGGTAAACAACAACCCGGAAGCCATTATTCGTGCATCGATGAGCTATCCGAAACTCCCGTTTGATATTGAGCATGCAACCGAGCTGAAAGGACCGAAGGGCGAAGAAGCTCCGGCTTACGGCTGGATTGACGGCTATCGCGTCAGTAATGGCGTGGTGGAAGCGCATGTTGAATGGACTGATGACGGTGTGGCGCAGCTGCGTGGCAAGAAATACCGCTATTACAGTCCGGCCTTTGGATACACCGCTGACGGTCAGGTGACCCGCCTGTCCAGCGCAGGACTGACCAACAAACCCAACCTTGATTTACCCGCACTCAACTCTGAGGAAAACACGATGACAGTACCTGTCCAGATTGTGACAGTGCTTGGCCTTGCGGCCACTGCCACAGCAGACGATGCAGTAAAAGCCATTCAGCAGATTAAGACCGCCGAGCAGGTGGCGCTTAACCGTGCTGAGAATCCTGACCTGACGAAGTTTATTCCCGTTGAAACGCACCAGCTTGCACTGAATCGTGCGGAGAGCGCTGAAGGCAAACTCAATGAGATTGCCATCAAAGAATCAGAAGCACTGGTGGACAGCGCCATTGAAGCCGGAAAGGTCGCCCCGGCGAACCGCGAAATGTATCTCGCCACCTGCCGTTCAGAAGAAGGCCGTAAGCAGTTTGCTGAGTTTGTGAAAGCGGCACCGGTCATCGTGAACAAAGAAACGACGACCAAAAAAGAGAGCGACGCTGGCAACACTTCACTCTCCGATGAAGACCTCGCGATGTGCCGTCACATGGGCATCAGCCAGGAAGAAT
The DNA here is from genome assembly GCA_009363175.1 of Citrobacter telavivensis. Lineage (NCBI taxonomy): Bacteria > Pseudomonadati > Pseudomonadota > Gammaproteobacteria > Enterobacterales > Enterobacteriaceae > Citrobacter > Citrobacter telavivensis. Next base: position 4,117,483 of record CP045205.1, on the reverse strand, counting down.
TTCTTTCCGTTCGTAACCAGGAGAAATAATCCATGCAGGTATCCGCAGAAATATTGCATGCGCTGACGACGGCCCTGAGTGCCGCTTTTACCAGAGGTGTCGGGCGGGTCAATCCGCAATATCGAACCATTGCCACTGTCATCCCCAGTTCCGGCGCATCTAACACTTATGGCTGGGTTGAGGACTTTCCGACCATCAAGGAATGGATCGGGGAACGTCAACTGAAAGAGCTGGCTCAGGCCGGGTATGTCATTACCAACAAAACCTGGGAAAACTCGGTCAAGGTTAAGCGTGAAAAAATCGAAGACGACCAGATTGGTCAGTATTCCGTGATTGCTGAACAGCTTGGCCGCGACACCACTATTTTCCCGGACAAGCTGTCGTTTGAATTGCTGTGCAAAGGCTTCAATACGCTGTGCTGGGACGGTCAGTATTTCTTTGATACCGATCACCCTGTTGGTGCACTCACCAAATCGAACGTTGTGGGCGACCCGACGACAGATGCTGGCGAGCCGTGGTTCCTGATTGATGCCACACATGCGCTGCTGCCCATCATTTACCAGGAGCGCCGTCCGTTTAATTTCACCGCCCTCGACGATCTCACCAGTGAACGTGTGTTCCTTCAGAACGAATTCGCCTACGGAACCGATGGCCGTAGCAACGTTGGATTTGGCTTCTGGCAGACCTGTGTCGGGTCAAAAGCAACGCTGAACAAAGCGAACTATGAAGCCGCCGTCTCCGCAATGATGGGTATCACTGACTCTAACGGCGAACCACTGGGCATGAATCCGACGTTGCTGGTTGTCGGTAAAAATAACCGTGGTGCGGCTAAAGCGCTGATTGAAGCGGTCATGGCTGATGGTGGTGGTTCGAACATCTATTACAAGGATGTTGATCTGCTGGTTTCACCTTACGTCAAAGCGTGATGTCGTTACGTAATAAATGACGTAACTCCGGATTAAGGAGGGGTTATCCCTCCTTCAAACGTACCGTAAACGAGGTTTAAAAAGTGAGTGGAAAAGCTAATAAATCAGCCGCTGGCAAGACCGGAACCGCTACGGAAAAGAAAGACGACAAAGCAACGAAGGATACGACTGTCCAGGCGCAACCGGCACCGGTGGCACCAGTTATTACTGATGACGGTCAGACATCACAACCGGCGGTTACAGCTACAGGTGTCACATCTGACCCGGAACCTGCATCCGGTGATGGTGGAATAGCCGTCACTCCGGAACCGTCCGGCCTTATCACTGTACAGGTTGATAAGGGCAATCTCACTGGTGATGAGCTGAGAAACCATCTCTGGCGGGAGACGCTGGAACGTGACCATACAGAAGCTGTTCGCATTACTGAAAACGTCGTGGTGCTGGAAGTCCGCGCCATTCCGGAAAACGGCTTTCATCGCGCTGGCCGGTTCTGGCCGCACGTTCCTGTGCATGTTTTCGTCAGCGACAACCCGGATGAACAGATTCTGGAAGATGCCGGTGGTAAACCGCTGCATGGCTGCGTGATCAGCACCGATACAGCCCGACGTCTGAAGGCTGAAAAGATGCTGATTGTGACCGAACTGGAGGCTGTTACCGAACCTGAAACCGGTGCGGAGAGCGAATAATGGGCATTTACGTAACGCGTGAAGACCTGCTGGCAACCGATGGTGACCGTGTCTGGAACATGGCAATCAACAAAGAGACGCAGCAGCTCGACGAAGAAAAGATCCAGCGGGCGATTGATGACACTGATGCAGAAATTAATTCCTTTCTGGCGAAACGTTATCAGTTGCCGCTGAATCTTCCGACCCTGCCGAGTCCGTTGCGCCGTGCTGCGGTTTCTATCGCGTTTTACTGGCTGTCTGACCGGGACCATCAGATCACCGATGAAATCCAGAAGCGTTACGACGAAGCCCTTCGCACCCTGCGTGAAATTGCTAACGGCACCCGTGACCTCGGTGTGCCGTCTGACACCCCGGTTCCTGAGACCGACACCGGAAAGCTGATCATTGTCAGTGAAAACCGCCGTCTGTTCACCCGTAACAACCTGAAAGGGGTGCTGTGATGGGAATTACTGTCGAGGTCAGAGGCGACCAGAAGCTTCAGGACATTCGTCGCGCGATTGAGCGGCTGGCTGACCAGTCACTGCAACAGGAGCTACTGGAGAGCATTGGTGCTGTTGTGGAGTCACAAACCCGCCGGCGCATCGCCAGCGAAAAATCCAGCCCTGCCGGTGAGAAGTGGCAGGACTGGTCTGACAGCTACGCGAAAACCCGACACAGCAACCAGAGTCTGTTACAGGGCAACGGCGATCTGCTCGACAGTATCCAGTATGTGGTCAGCGGCTCAGTCGTTCGTGTGGGTACACCGCTTGATTATGGCCGGACGCACAACGAAGGATTTTCCGGCTCGGTGTCCGTGTCAGCCCATAAGCGGCTCATCTCACAGGCGTTTGGTCGGGCGCTTAAGCACGGTGTATGGCAAACCGTGGGAGCGCATAAACGTATGTTAAACATTCCGCAGCGTGAATTCCTCGGTCTGTCCTCCGGGAACAGTCAGGAGTTGCTGCACGTCATCGGGGATTTCTGGAATGAGGTTCTGCAATGAATGAGCGTCCGGAGTTCGTCACTCTGGGCAGTACGGTCAGTGCTGCCGAGAACATTGTTAACTGGCTAAAAATCGAGCTGGAAGGTGAAAAAAAACCTGACCGGGTAGAAAAGGTGGAACGTCACATCGGTCAGTTTAATACCCCGGACCAGGTCAAAAGCTTTATGTCCGGGCGTGGTGGAAGTATCCGGATTGCAGCCCTGCGGGTCAGGAACATTCGTAACCGTAACGGTATGACCGGCCTTGTGACCTGGGCGGCCTACATCATGATGGCTGATTTCTGGGGATACCCGCGCGATGCTCGCTGTGAGGTTATCGCCGGACGACTTGCCCGTCGTATCAGTTGCCGTGAAGCGGCTGCGGGTATGAAGGCTGAGCGGATGGCCGAAAATATTTACGCTGAAAATCTCTGGTCGGGGGGGCTGGAAAATCTCGGTATCACCATGTGGGCCGTCACATGGGAACAGGAGTTTCGGCTTGATGATGAGATCGACCTGTCCACACTGCCGGAATTCCTGCGACTGGGTGCAAGCATTGTGGTGAACGGTCAACCGGTAAGCGATGTGCCGGAAATCATAAACGTAAGAGAAGGACAGTCTGATGAGTAAGAAAATGATTAAGCCATCGCGGGCGGGCCTGCTCGTCCGTAAGGCTGATGGCCGTCACCTTGATGCTGATGGCGAGGCACTGCCGGCAAATGCTTACTGGCTGCGCCGTGAAAAAGAAGGCGATGTGATCATCACTGAGCTGCCGAAGTCCCGCACACCTAAAACCGATAAGGAGGCATGATGTCCATCGGTAATATTCCTGATGATACTCGTGTCCCGCTGGTCTGGATCGATATCGATAACTCTATGGCGATGAGTGCCGCGCCGGCACAGTCCCGTAAAATTCTGGTGATAGGTCAGCAACTCGCCAGCGCGACTGCTGAGCCATTGGCACTGAACCGTATTACCGGTGACAGTATGGCCGATGAGCTTTACGGACGCGGCTCCATGCTGGGTGAAATGGCAAAGACAGTCCGTAAGGCCAACAAATATACCGAGATGTATGCGATGGGTATGGCTGACATTGCCCAGGGTGCAACTGCGAGCGCCACCGTCACGATGCTCGGTACTGCGACTCAGGCCGGTACGCTGGCACTGATGATTAATGGTGTGTCTGTCCAGGTGGGCGTCAGCATCGGTGATGACGCCGAAGCCATTGCCGGCAATATCATCACAGAGGTAACAGCAAAACCTGCAACGCAGGTCTCGGCCACTTTAAAGGCTGATGCCGCCGCGACCGTAGTACTGACAGTGAACTGGAAAGGCATCACGGGGAATGACAGCGATGTGCGTCTGAACTTTTATCCAGGTGAAAAAACACCTGCGGGTATCAGTGCCACATTGACAGCCTTTACGGGCGGCTCGGGTACACCTGATATTCAGGCGGTTGTCGCCGCGCTGGGTGATGACTGGTATACGGATATCATCTTTCCGTACAACGACACGCAAAGTCTGAACACCATTCGTGACGAACTGCTGGAGCGCTGGGGGCCACTCAAGATGATGGAGGCTCTGTTGTGGACTGCTTTTCGCGGTACGCATGCCCAGAGCGGCACGTTCGGTCATACCCGTAATGACTGGCTGATTTCCTGTATCGGCACCAACATCGCGCCGGAACCGTCATGGTTGTGGGCTGCCAGTTATGGTGCGACAGCGGCCTACCAGCTTGCTCTTGACCCGGCCCGTCCACTCCAGACACTGGTGCTGACCGGCATCAAAGCACCGAAAAGCGGCATTCGCTGGGACATGCCGGAACGTAATTTGTTGCTGCATGACGGTATCGCAACGCACTTTGTCGATGCGGGTGACAATGTCTGTATTGAGCGCGAAATCACCATGTACCGCGTTAACCGCTATGGTGATACCGATATTTCGTATCTCGATGTGCAGTCGCCGGCAACGCTTGGCCGCATCCGGTATGTCATCAAAAACCGTTTCACCAGTCGCTACCCACGGCACAAGCTGGCGGGTGATGACGTGCTCGATTTGCTCGATGCCGGTCAGCCAGTGATGACACCGAAAATTGCAACCGCTGAGCTGCTGGATATTGCACTGACTGAGCTTATCCCGGCAGGGCTGGTGGAGGACTTCGAGGACTACAAAGACACGCTTGATGTCACCATCGACAGCAACGATCCGAACCGCCTGAACTTTATCTGTCACCCGAATCTGGTGAATCAGTTGCGCGTTCTGGCCGGTCTCATCCAGTTCAAACTTTAAGGAGCCAGCATGGCAAATATTCTGGGTATGGCGGCTATTCGTGTTAATGGCCGCGAAATCAAAACTGAAGGGAAATCCGTGCTGAATCCGGGTGGCTATGCCCGCCAGCAACATATGGGCGGTGGCAAGGTCTGGGGTAATTCCCGCAAGATGGCCGCCCCTTCCATCAAGCTGACCATTGCTGCGGATCGCGACGTCGATGTGATTGAAATCAGTAACTGGGAGGATGTGACTGTCATGTTCTACGGTGACAACGGTCTCAATTACATGATGACCGGTGCGGCCACCGATAACCCGGCAGAACTGGACGAAGACGCGGGTACGGTTTCGGCCAACTTCATCGGCGTCAAGTGTGTGAAGGTGTAAGACATGGCTGAACTGACATTCACTCTGAAACACGGTCTGCGTACCGGCAAAGGCACCGTCGATGAAATGCTTCACAAGGATGTGACACTGCGTGAACTGACATCCCGTGACGTTATCGAATCGCAACTGGCCTCTGAGCGCGTTGTTATCGGTGATCACGGCAAGGCTGTCGCGTACTGCTCTGAGGTGATGATGGGGCTGGAGATGATGCGCCGGCAGATTAAGCAGATTGGTCAAATCCCCGGCCCACTGGACATGAATCAAATCTATGGTCTGCATCCGGAAGATTTGAAGTTGCTGACAGAAAAGGGTCAGGCTATGGACGACATGCTCGGGGAGACTGCCGAACGGGGGCGACATGATGCCGATGGCAGCGGCACTCAATCTACTGCTGATTAACCTCTCTCAGCGTTTCGATGTTAACCGGCTTGAGCAACTGCCCCTGCGGCAGTTGCTTATTCAGGTCAGGCAACTGAGGAAGCAATATGACAAACCGCCTAAGCACTGAAATTCTGATTAACCTTGCCGGGAACCTGACGGCGAAAGCCCGCCAGTACGGCGCTAATATGAGCGAGTTTGCCAGCCGTAACCAGAAAGCAATGTCTGTTGTTAAAGCCGCGTCGGAATCTGCGGGACGTGGTCTGGATATGCTCAGCAACCGTTACACCACGATGATTGCCGGCCTTGCCAGTGGTGCCGCACTGAAAGAGTTTGCTAAAACAGACAGACAATTAACAGGTCTGGGTATTGCTGCCGGTAAAACTCGCGATGAGATGCGCAATATTTTTGCGGGTATCCAGGATACAGCCATCAAATTCCGTGTCGATGACTCGGAGGTGTTGGCGGCTCTGGAGAATGTCAATAAAACGACCGGTGATCTGGATTTTGGTATTCAGAATAAGGACATGATAGCTGCCTCTATCGCTGCATCGGGTTCTGACGGCCAAGCAATTGGTGGATTGTTTGCAACTTTTCAGAAGTTTCAGACAAAGAATGCCCAAGAGAACCTTCAGGCAATGGATATTGCCAACAACTTGGGCAAAGAAGGCGCATTCGAACTGAAAGATGCAGCGGAGAAAGCAACCAGGGCGTTATCAATGTACGCAGCTGCTGGAGGGAAAGGCGTCGAAGGAATCAAACAGGGGCTGGTGGTTCTGAACTCGGCAAGGGATGCTACGGGTGATCGCGATACAGCAGCCACGGCGACTGAAAACCTGATTCGAGATCTGCAATTACCAAAGGTCGTTGACACCCTCAAGCAGAAAGCCGGGATTAACGTTTATGACAAGGACGGAAAGATGCGTTCGCTTTCAGTGCTCTTGGCTGAAGTAGCGAAATCATCCGGTAGCAAGGGGGCGCAAGAGCAGAACAAAAGACTTCTGGAAGCCGGTTTTAATCAGGACAGTATTTTACTTATCAGTAGCGTCACCTCCGGCAAAGGGGCGGAAAATCTTAAGCGATACCAGTCAGTTGTCGGAGACGGTACAGGCATCATGAAAGACGCCGAATATGCGGCGAAGGATTTTACTTCGGCGCTGACCAGTCTGAGTGTCACATGGAAGAAATTTTCTAACAACAATCTTGCCGGTCCTGTACAGGAACTGGCTGATGCTATCAATTCCGTTGATCAAAAGACGGTTCAGAACTGGCTTGAAATCGGCAAGAAAATAGCTATTGCTACTGCCGGAGTCATCGCGGCACGTAAGGCTTTTAAAATCGGTAAAGGTGCATGGGATTTTCTTCAGCCAGAAAAAGGCGGTAAAGGTATCCCTAAAGGCGTCTCCGATGTTTTTGGCTCCGGCGTCATGCCGGTTTATGTCGTGAACATGGGCAAAGGCGGTATGGGTGGTCCGGGTGATATGGTCCCGTCTGGACCAGACGGGAAAAATCCCCGCAAACCTAAAGGCCCAAGACGTCTTGGTGGGCTGAATTGGATGGTTGGTCCGACAATGCTGGCGTCAACTATCCCATACCTTTATGAAGAACCGCCGCTGACCGATGACGACAAGGACAGTATGGTTCAGTGGGCAAAGGATCGCGCTAATCGCAAAGCGAGTGAGAAACCGGTTATTGATCCGCGCCCGTGGGCATCACTGACGCCGGCGACGCCGTTCGTTCCTGCGTCAAACAATCACCCGGCAGAAACACCACGTCCTGAAACGAATGACCATTCTTTGTTTGGTGTCATCGTTGATTTCCTGCGTGGCACCAATGCCGCCATTGAAAACAAAAACGCATTCGATAAGCCAGTTCAGCCACCAGCATTGCCAACAACCGTACAAAAAATGCAGGGTGAGATCCGTGTCATCCTCGAAGGTGGCGGACGCGTTAAAAGTGTCAGCATGAACCAGCCGGGTATCAAACTCAGCGCATCGGCTGGCGTGTCCAGCGTGGAGCAAAGCTGATGGCCGTTACCCGATGGGAAGACCTGCGCGATGCTTCATTTCGTGGCGTGGCGTTCTGGCTGGTGAACAACGAAGGCACTGGCGGACGTCGTGCCATCCCACGGGCCTACCCTAAAAAAGAAGTGGGCTGGACCGAGGATAATGGTGCCGTCCTGACCCAACAGCAAATCAACGGCAAGCTGATTGGAAAGAACTACCAGAGCGAACTGGAGGCACTTCTCCGCGCCCTGAACACACCAGGCCCTGGCGAACTTATTCATCCGTGGTTCGGCATTCAGAAGGTTCAGGTTGGCAAGGTTTCGCACCGACTGAGCACAGAAGAAGGCGGCATTGCCTATGTCGATTTTGAAGTGTTCGAAGCGGGTGAACGTCTGTTTCCATCCGCCGCTGAAAATACCAGTCTGACGGTAATGAGCGCGGCAGATAAGGTCAAAGACGCTCTGGCGAACGGCGATGTCTTTGCCCTGCTGGATGGTCTTGGTGAGATGGCCGATACATGGATGGACGATATGGAAAATCTGGTGGTGGGTGTGCTGACGCTCCCCTCCGCGATTACTGAATGGACTGATCGCCTCGGGCGTTTTCGTGGGTTAATTGAGCTGGCCGTCGCGAAACCTGCCGGATTTATCAATGATGTTCTGAACCTTGTAAGCGGCGTCCGTGAGACTGTGACCGAACCTCTGTGGTCAATGCGGGTTTACGATCAGCTCCGCAGCCGGTGGCAGGGAGAACAGTTTTCCGGTTCATCTTCTTCGCCGTGGTCATCGCCTGATTCGGTCACAAATACAAATGACCGTGCGACAGCTGCTGCACTTCACCAGTTACCCAAGTACATGTCAGTTACACCGGGTTCTGTTACTGACGGGACCTATGGCTTTGCCAGCAGCCTTCCTGATGTCGTTCCTGAACTGACGGATTCTATGCAGGCTAACATCACTGATTTTCGTCAGTTGATCGTCGTTGCCAGTCTTATCGGACAAGCAGAGACCATTGCCAGCACTGAGTTCAGAAGTAGTGAGGAAGCCATCAGTACGGGCGACACGCTGGCTGAGCAACTGAATGAACAGGCGGTGTACGCCGTGGAAAACGGCCAGCGGGATTTGTGGCATGCCCTGCGTGAGCTGCGTTTTGCCGTCGTCAATGACGTGCGGGTCAGGAGCGCTCAGTTGCCACAGGCCCGGATAGTCACCCTGACTACGACATCCCCTGTATCCCTGATTGCATGGCGTGAGACCGGTAATACAGAGAACCGTGACGCCATTGCCACACGGAACCGGCTGCGTGACCCGGCTTTCATTCTTCCAGGTAAACCTGTCGAGGTAACAGAGTAATGGAAATGGTTGTGCTTGAGGTTGACGGCCAGCAGTGGGACGGATGGACCGAGATGTCCATCACTTCCTCACTGGAGGCTGTTGCCGGCGAATTTGATCTCACTGTCACCACGCAATGGTCAGAAGCATCACCGCGAATCATTAAGCAGGGTATGCCCTGCATCGTCAGGCTGGGAAAGGATACGGTTCTGACAGGATATATCGATGATTTTATTCCCAGCTATGACGCAGAGAACATGAGTATTCGCGTCATGGGCCGGGATAAAACCGGCGATCTTGTTGACAGCTCTGTGGTGCATAAGTCCGGCCAGTGGAAAGGTGTTCGACTGGAGCAACTGGCAACGGAAATCTGCAAACCCTACGGCATCAGTGTTATCAGTGAAACTGACACTGGTGAAACCTTCGGTAGCGTGGTGCTTGAACAGGGAGAGACCGCTTTCGATCTTCTTGACCGCCTGGCTAAACAACGCGGCGTTCTGCTTACTGCTGATGGCCTGGGTAATCTGATCATCACCCGTGCATCAACAAAGCGTGCCGGCGTTCCTCTGATTTTCGGGACCAATATTCTTGCCGCCCGTGGCCGGTTCAGTTGGCGAGAGCGAAACAGCCAGTACATCGTAAAAGGCACGTCCAGTGCCGGTGGAAGCACATGGGACGCTCAGCCAGCGAAAGTGACAGGTGGACGTCAGACCATTGTTGATGATGGTGATATCAACCGCTACCGCCCGAAAATCCTGGTGAATGAAGACAGCCTGACCGTCGGCGGTGCGAGTACACGTGGTGAATGGTACAAAGCCCGGATGATGGGCGAAGCCAACAGCACCGAAATCACGCTGGCTGGGTGGCGCGAAAATGGCGATGACAGCCCGTTATGGCAAAAAAACAGACTCGTCGATATTGATGACCCGATACAGAACCTGAAGGCCACGTGGCTGATTAAGAGCGTGACGTTCACTGAAGGTGATAACGGGCGTATCTGCGTTCTGACACTGGTTCCTCCTGAATCAATGGACATGCCTGAAACCGGCACGAAGAAAACGGGTAAGAAAGGCAAAAAATCAAAGGCAAAGACGGTGGCAACATGGGACTGAATCCGGCAAACATCGGTCGCACACTTGAAGGTATTGGACGCCGGCTGCGGCTGCTCGTTGACAGAGCTGTCGTCCGTATCGTTACCGACAGTCTTGGTCGCCAGAATCTCCAGATCCAGTCTCTGGCTGACTCAACCAATGATGACGTTGAGCGTTTCCAGAATTACGGTCTGACATCCGTTCCGCCTGTCGGTTCAGAAGCACTCATTCTGGCGGTAGGGGGACGTCGAGAAGGACTGGTGGCAATCGCTGTTGAAGACAAGCGCTGTCGTCCTAAAGGTCTGGAGGATGGAGAGGTCAGGTTATATCACGGCGATGGTCAGTCATATATCACCCTGAAAAAGAATGGCGTTATCGAAGTTAAAGGGAAATCGGTTAATTACGATGTCCTCGATATGTTTGAGATAACTACAAAACAGTTAAAAGTTAACGGCCCTACCCAGTTTACAGAAGATATTCAGGTTGCCGGTAAATCTGTGCTTGAGCATTTCCATATTGACGGAGATGACGAAAAAACATCGGAGATGAAATGACTATTGGTATCAGTTGGAATAATCAACTCTCCAGAGGTGAACTGACAATTAACCATGATGGTTTATCGCGTGATGAAGGTATGGTCACACTGGTTCTGATTTGTCTTTTTACAGACGTCCGTGCTGATACCGATGACATTATCCCCGATAATTCATCTGACCCGCGAGGCTGGCCCGGTGACACCTTCAGTGATTATCCGTGGGGGTCAAAACTCTGGCTACTGGACCGCGAAAAACTGACGGAAACCGTCAGAATGCGAGTGGAAGATTATGCGCTGCTCTCCATGCAGCCTCTTTTACGTTCCGGATATGCACGTAATGCAACGGTGACGGCCACGATAAGCGGCAGTGATCGGATTAATTTTATTGTCATCCTTACCCGCCCGGATAAAACAACGCTCCGGATTGAAATAAGTAAACGCTGGGAGTCCACCGCTAATGACTTATAACGTTCCCGCACTGCGCAAACTTATTACTGACGGCGAAAAAGATATTGCCTTTGAACTGGGGCTGCAAAAACTTCCACCAGTAGGTGTTGAGAAGGCACTTAATACCTCATTCAGTAATCAGGTGCGTGATTTATACGACCACCAGAGCTGGATCAAAGACCAGATTATTCCGTCCGTTAAATCTGATGATGAAACCATTATCGAAACTGCGGCCAGTGAAGGCGTCATAAGAAAACAGTCCGCGTTTGCGAAGGGGCCGGCTGTATTTAAAGGGACCACGCCATTACCGGAGGATGCGGAGATGCAGACCGCTTCCGGTGTTGTTTATGCCGTGACGGCTTCCGGAGTTCCTGTGGATGGTGTGATGACAGTAACCATTCAGGCAAGCGATGCCGGCGTATCCGGAAACCTTCCTGAAGGTGAGAGTCTGACACTGTTATCCCCCGTTCCCGGTGTGGAGAGCATCGGTTCAACGGGAACGGGAGGCATCACGGGAGGTGCAGATATTGAACCTGTCGCTGAACTTCTTGACCGGCTTTTATTTCGTAAGCGCAATCCACCCGTTGGCGGCGCGGTGCATGATTATGTTATCTGGGCACGTGAAATGGCTGGCGTAAGTCGGGCATGGGCATTTGATGCCTGGCATGGCCCATGCACAATCGGGCTGGCATGGGTTTATGACGATCGTACAGTGATTACCCCCGGATATCAGGACCGGAAAAATATGGAGGATTATCTTTTCCGTCATCCCGACCCGGCAACTGGTGTATGGGTTGGCAAACCAGGCGGAATAGAAGTATGGCCCGTTGAGCTGGTACTTCGCCCGGTCGATATGATTATTGACATAACGCCGGATACGCCCGCTACGCGTAAGGCTGTCCAGTCTCGTCTGTTGACGCTCCAGAAGACGCTGCAACCTGGGCATACGCTACCCATTTCAGCAATCAGGACTGCAATCGGCACAGCATCTGGTGTGACCGATTACACACTGAATCTGACTGCTGACATTCCCTGCGATCAGAATGAACTTATCACTATCGGGGAACTGACATGGCCCACAGCGTAGATGAATGGCTGGGTGCTTTATGGCAGATCATGCCGCGTGGTAAAGCCTGGTCACGGGATGAAGACGGAGATTTAAACCGTTTTTTACGGGCGTTAGCCAGACGTTTAAGTCAGACGGAATTTGATGCAGAGAGCCTGCTTCCGGAGATGCGGCCAGAGACAACATTCCTGCTGCTGGAGGAATGGGAAAAATACCTTGAACTACCAGAGTGTGGGCAGTTAAGCGGAACTGTAGAAGACCGACGTCGGGCTGTTGTGGAGAAATATCATCGTAAAGGGGGGCTTGCCCCGTGGCAGATTGAAGCGGTAGCCGCAGCGCTTGGGTTTACTATCCGGGTCACCGTCATTCTTCCTCATCACTGCATGCGTAGCTGCATGTATCCCCTTTACCCGGCCCGTTATCGCTGGACTTTACAGATTGATGTACTCGACATCAAAGGTGGACGCTTTACCTGTATCGATAATGTCATGACACCACTTCTTAGCGAACGCGCCAGAGAGCTGGAGTGTGTGCTGACTAAATATCGCCTCGGCGGTACAGCATACGAATATTTTTATTCTTCAGGAGATAACTGATGTTTCACGTAGATAATTCGACCGGTGTTCCGGTTATGCCACAACCGTCCCCTGTCACCAGTGAGGCTGAACTGTTCTTTACTGAAGGTGGTAATGGAACCCCTCCGACGTACCCCGGCCCCGACTGGTTTAACATCGTTCAGAGCGAATTGCTTAATGTTGTCAGAACCGCAGGGATTTCCCCTGACAAAATGGACAGTACGCAATTACTGGCTGCACTCGGCATGTTGTTCCTGCAACGCAATAATCCATTCGGAGACATCGCTCAGGATGGTCCAGAGGCGATTGCAACGGCTCTCTCAAACCTTCAATTGGGAGAAGCCGCGAAAAGAGATGTCGGCACTGGCGAAAATCAGATACCGGATATGTCCAGCTTTGGTGCTGGCTCAGGATGGAGCCAATTACCAAACGGGAAATTATTGCAGTGGGGGACTTACACTGGCTCTGCAACAACAGGGACCATAAATTTTCCGGTTCCTTTCCCGATTTCAGTAGGGCGAGTAATTATGTCTCTATCAGGGACCAGTGCTGATGCGGGATCTATTGCCTACGTTCTCCAGGACGATAACTCGTTATCAAAAACATCGTTTTTCTTTCGTCGTGCGGGTGCGCAGGTGCGATTTAACTGGTTCTGCATAGGTGAATAAAATGAATAAATATAAATGGTCAGCAAAATATAACGCGTTTTTCCCGATTGAAATACTCCCTGCTTATCAATCGTCATGGGATGACCTTAGTGATTTAATTGATATTGATGATTCTGTTGTGGCTGAATTTAACGGGAAGCCGCCTGAAGGCAAAGTGCGGGGTGTTGTTGATAACATGCCAGCATGGGTTGATATTCCTCTCCCAACATATGAGGAAAAAATAGCCGCCGCAGAAGCAATTAAGTTGAATCTGAAGGCTAACGCAGATTCTGAAATTGCCTGGCGACAGGATGCTGTTGACGCCGGTATTGCGACGGATGAGGAGACTAACGCGCTGGTTGACTGGAAAAAATATCGGGTCTTACTGATGCGTGTCGATACAGCAAAACCCGAATGGCCTACGCTTCCGGAGGATCTGGCCAGTTAGGATTGGCAGTATCAACAGAGTTCAGTGCATCAATATAGGCCAGCCAGGCTATCAGGCTGGTCTTCTCATCATCGCTGATGACTCCCAAGAGTAGTTTGCTCTGCCAGTTTATGATCGTGGCCTGTGCAGCAATCAGTAACTCTGATTTTTTCTGCTCTGCTGTCGCGATAGCTTCTTCTCGCGTTGGTAGTGGGAGATCAACCCATGCTGGCAAACCATCTATAGCCCCCAGCATCTTTCCTTCTGGTGGTGTCTGGGTGAAGGTGGCGAACGTCGCCTCATCCACCTCAACGGCATCACCTGGCCATGTCCCGGCATTTACGTATTTGCCTTTTTCATTACCCGGCATAAAGCCGTTTTCGCTTGGGCTGTAATAGTAAATTTTCATATCAGTTTCCTATGGCAAGAAATCGTCCACCCAGCGTCGGACTGGTATTACGTGATACAAACGAGCCGCGAACAGATGGATTAATTGCTGCGCCTATAGAAGACACTCCTGTTGTTCCTGCCCCAGCGGTATACCCCGATGTCGCTAATACGGCAAAAATAGTTGTAGGGAAAAGAATAGGAAACGATGTTGATATATCACTGGCAGACGGCAGGATTGTCCCCCACTGCAATAAAATGCCATTCGGTAAGAATGTGTAGCCTGGCTGTCCAGCACCGGGGGTCAAATAACTAAAGGCCGACATATCAGGTATCTGGTTTTCCCCTGTTCCGACATCCCGCAGCGCCGCTGTTCCCAAACCAACGTTTAAGAGGCTTTAGAGCCTCATTAATATGCCGATAAAATCACCATTACTACACACGACAGAGTGATTAAAATTTATGCAAATTGGCTACGTACGGGTGTCAACAAATGACCAAAACACTGATCTCCAGAGGGAAGCTCTTAAACGGTCAGGATGTGAACAGATTTTTGAGGAAAAAATGAGCGGAACAATTGCTAATAGACCAGCGCTAAAAAAGCTCCTGCGCACTCTGAAAGAGGGAGATACACTCGTAGTCTGGAAACTGGATCGGTTGGGACGGAGTATGCGCAACCTCGTGTTATTGGTCGATGAGCTGCGGTAGCGCGGCATCCACTTTCGCAGTCTCACAGACAGCATCGACACATCGAGTCCGATGGGACGGTTTATTTTCCACATCATGTCCGCACTGGCAGAGATGGAGCGTGAGCTTATTGTCGAGAGAACCCTTGCTGGTCTTGCCGCAGCTCGCGAAAAAGGACGAATAGGTGGAAGGAGACCAAAATTAACGCCTGAACAATGGGCGCAAGCAGGAAGACTGTTGGCTGCGGGAGAAACGCGGCAGCGTGTAGCAATCATCTATGATGTTGGAATTTCTACGCTGTATAAAAAGTTTCCAGCGTCTGACATATAAATCACGATCACGCAGGCGATCCAATGTTATTTGTCAATGTGTCGCGATTTGATTGGCGCGCGGCAACCAGGTTTGAAATAGGGCAGAAGCGGCAACTGCCCGACGCGCATCACGTAGTACGGCGTTAACGGCGGAAGACAGTTTTCCGGCGTGCTGCACGGCAGACAGGAAAGGGCGGTCAGCCACGGCGAGTGCAGATGGACCACCGCGCCGCAGGCCGGACGATGGCGATACCAGGCCAGGTGCATAGGCACCTCTTTTGATGGCTTATCACCACTCAGGTGAACGCCGTTGGCATCCAGTTTACTGAGCGTGGCGGCGTCCAGCTCTCCCAGGCAGGAGTTGGTCGGTGTGACCAGATAGCCGCCGTCCGGCAGCCTTACGCTCAGGTTGCCCGAGCCGCCGCTGCTGAAGCCGCGCATAAACAGAGAGCGGCCATAATGCACCAGCTGTTCGCGGAGTTGCTGTTCGGTAAGCGGGTTCATGATGTGTACTCCTGCGCGGTAAAAAAGAACTCTTCATCACCGAAGTTGCCTGACTTCAATGCCAGCGCTAACGGTGGTTCGGCGGAAAACACCCAGGGGACGCCGGGGGCGATGGCTTTACCGACCGCCAGTCGCGATACCTGCAACGCTTCCACTACGGTGCCGGACGTTTCGCCGCCCGCAACGATAAAACCGTTCACACCTGCAGCCTGCAGTTTGGCCGTCAGTCTGGCAAAGGTATGTTCAATCGCCCGGCTGGCAGGCTGCTCGCCATACTCCTGTTGAATGCGTTTTAGTGCTTCCGGCGGCTGGGTGGCGTAAATCAGCGGGGCGAGCGCGTCATCGACATGCGCCATCGCCCACAGCGACAGCTCATCGCTGTAATCTTCTGCGTCTGCCAGGCAGCGCGCCACGTCGAGTAAACGGGACGCGGCCCGCGTTTTATAGCGATTCACCTGGCGGTTGCTCATGGTGGAACAGCTTCCGGAAAAGACCACCGTTTTTGCAGGCTGCGGGAAAGGATGTGCCGCCTCCTGTCCACGCTGCGGGGTGGCGCACGCGGCCAGTGCACCGCCCAGACCGGAACCGCCCGCCAGCAGCGGCGTATGACGCAAGGCCTGAGCGAGAGTTTGCAGATCGGCTTCACTGAACGTATCCACGATCACGTGGCGTACACCTTCAGACTGACAGCTGTCCAGGGCGTGAGTGACCGCTTCCACACCTCTTTGAATCGTGCTGAGATCGATGCGTCCGACGGTACGGGGGGTTTGTGCCGCAAGCAGTCGAATCAGGTTCGCGTCGGTCATCGGGTTGAGCGGATGTTTCTCCATGCCGGATTCGTTCAGCAATACGCCATTCACAAACAGATGGCCGTGGATCACTGTCCGTCCGTTTTGCGGCAGGGCAGGACAGTGAATGATGTACGGCGTGTGCATGGCTTCCATCAGCGCATCGCTGACCGGACCGATATTACCGGCAGGGGTGGAATCAAAGGTGGAACAATATTTGAAGTAAATCTGCTGCGCACCGGCTGTGTTGTGCAGCCATTGCCAGCAGCGTAATGATTGATCGATGGCCTGGTCAGCCGCCAGAGAACGGCTTTTAAGCGAGATGACAATCGCGTCGACCTCTTCATTCCACGGCTGTGCGGCGTCTGGCATACCGGGCAGCAGTGCGACTCGCCAGCCTTGCTCAGCCATAAAACTTGCTATATCCGTTGCGCCAGTAAAGTCGTCGGCGATAACACCTGTCGTGACGGGCATACATCCACTCCGTTCAGATTGTCTGGTAATTGAGCCTATTATTCAGGAGGACGTTTCACATTCACATGATGATTCTCACAAATAAGCACATCATAAAATTGTATGAATATTTAATAACTTTATGAAAACAATAGATAAAATTTCAATTCACATTGAAATAATGCTCACAGAGTGATGTGAAGATTCGTTAATCTTTGGGAAATGTTGTCACAACAGCCGCGGGACAGGTTTAGAGGAGACGGGACGCCGCTCTTGCAATTTGATCATAATCACCTGAATAAATGAGATTATTTTTTGCGGTCAGGGTCATTCTTTCCCCAGGATAAATTTTGCATATTAGCAACGTTATCCAGACCACGGGCGGAGCGTAACGTGCCTCAGCATATTCAGGACGATGTCTTACACAGTTTTTACTCACTGGCCGAGGTGTTTTCTAAGGCGACAGGGCTTGCCGCCGTGGTGGTGGACATTAATGGTCGGGAAATTTCCGCCTGTCATAATTTTAATTCTTTCTGTTCATTACTGCGCACCGATCCGCGATATCAAAAAAGTTGTCAGAAATGTGATAAATATTGTGCTTTTGAAGGACTGAAAGAAGAAAAAATCAGAATACTCTGCTGTCATGCAGGGTTGAGTTTTTTCTCGATGCCATTAATTCGTCAAGGGCATCTGCTGGGATTTATTATTTGTGGTCAGGTGCGCGCAAAGTATCCAGAATATAAAACGATTGTCATTGATGACGATCGGCAATGGGTTTTTGATCCCAAAATTAAATCAGCCTGGAATCAGGTTGCCATTGTTGAAAATAATCATCTGGTGGCGGCGGCAAACCTGCTTAGTTTTATTATTAATAATATCAATCCAGTCCAGAGTTCAACGCTGAGCAATGCAGATGTACAGTTGAGCGACCTGCGGTTGTCGGCAATGGAGCTTTCGCGTCACGAAAAGAAACTGGTCGCCGCACTGCGTTATATCGATGAACACTTATACGAGGAACTGACGCTGGAGTCGGTGGCGGCACATGTCTGTTTAAGCGCCAATTACTTTAGCCGCTTCTTTAAGAAACGGCAGGGAGTGAATTTTAAAACCTGGGTGAGTCAGAAAAAAATGCAGCGGGCGAGCGAGTTACTGTGCGATCCGACGAACTCTATCGACAGTATCGCCCGGAAACTTCAGTATGCGCAGACCAGCTACTTTTGTCGGGTATTCCGGGCTGCTCACCAGACTTCTCCGCAGTCATTCCGTCATGAACAGCTCTCGCTGTAGACGCGTTCCATCACCTCTGGAATAAAAGAGAGTCGGTCGCTCAGACGGACAACATCGCCGACCACAATCAGCGCCGGCGGCACAATATTCGCTTCCTGCGCTTTGGTGAGCAATGTGCCGAGCGTACAGGTTAAGCGCCGTTGATTTTCCCGGGTGGCCGACATGACAATGGCGGCGGGCGTGTCTGGTGATTTGCCTCCCATCAATAGCTCTTCACAGATAAACGGCAGATTCGCTATCCCCATAACGATCACCAGCGTGCCGTTGAGCTTCGCAAGCTGCCGCCAGTCCTGCTGCTGATTGCCTTCGCGGGTATGTCCCGTCACGACATGAAAACCCGACGCCAGGTCGCGGTGGGTGACCGGGATCCCGGCGCAGGCCAGCCCGCCAATGGCGGAACTGATGCCCGGCACCACTTCGAAGGCAATACCTTCCTCGACCAGACACTCCACCTCTTCGGCACCACGACCAAACACGTAAGGATCGCCGCCTTTCAGGCGGACAATGTTCCGATGCGTCCGCGCATGCTGGATAAGCAGGGCATTGATCTCCTCCTGAGGAACGCAATGATAGCCCGGACTTTTGCCGACATTGATACAGGTACAGTTCACTGAGCACCCGTCGAGTATTTTAGGGTTGACCAACCGATCGTAAATAATGACATCAGCCTGTTGAATGCACTGCAGGGCTTTGAGGGTCAGTAAGGTGATATCACCAGGACCTGCGCCAACCAGCCAGACTTTTCCGGAATTTTTCATATGTCGTCCTTAATTATTGTCGGGAAAAACGGTAAAAAGAGTAAAAACGGATGGAAAAACGCCATCGTTTGCTTATCGTTAAGTGAACTGAATTCTCCTGAAATAATAAGTAAATAATATTGATTAACCCCGCAAAGTTTTTTCTCCGATAAACAAGTTGTCTTGAAAAATTATTAAGAACTTATTGGCGCTATTTGTCGCAAAATAACCTTAATTAAATTGTGTTTATGGCCAGCCTTGCGTATTATCGGTCATTATTTGTTCGCCTTCTGTGTGAATAAACCATGGAGTGGATCAATGACATCCAGGTAGGAAATAAAATATAACTCTCAGGCCAATCGGGAGTCGGTTGCATTTATTTTTTATAATTTAAACTATTTTTGTACGCGGCATATGGAAGACGTTATGAGAGGAAAGATACCAAAGACTGAATTACTGGTGACGTTTGAAGTAGTGGCACGTCATGAAAGTTATACGCGTGCGGCGGAGGAGTTAGCATTAACGCAAAGTGCCGTATTTCGCCAGGTGAATGCACTTGAGGATTTTCTGCATACTGCATTATTTAGTCATGCCAAAAAGCGGATTTTTTTAAACGCGGCCGGGAAGCATTATTTGAGCATTGTTAAGGAAACGCTAAATAAACTTGAGCGTGATACCAACACCATTATGACCTGGCAGCCCACGGTGGAGGTCATTGAACTGGCGGTCAATCCGACGTTCAGCACCCACTGGCTGATCCCCAATCTGCGTGAATTCAATAAACGTAACCCCGATATTATCGTCAATATTCACTCACTGGCGAACATTGGTGATTTTCTCAACCGTGAATATGATGCGGCCATTATGCGAGAGGACTTCTGTTCGCCGTGGTCAGAAGTGGAGTATCTGTTCGAAGAGGAAATTCTACCGGTCTGTAGCGGCAGTCTGCTGTCGCAGCCCAACCAGAAACTGGCGGTCGAAGAGCTGCTCAATGAGTTTCCGTTGCTGCATCAAAGTACACGAATTAACGGCTGGCAGGAGTGGTTCGCCCTGTCAGATGTCAGTAGTCCACTGGCCAACAAAGGCCCGCGTTTTGATCTGCTGTCGATGCTGATCGCGGCGGTGCGGTCTAATCTGGGGGTCGCGCTGCTCCCGCGCTTTGCTATCCAGCACGATCTGGATAACGGTGACATGGTGATCCCCTGTGATGTGCCTATGCGTACAGGTAATCGCTTCATCATGACCTGGCGGGAAGAAAAAGCGGAATCCCGTCATTTACAGGTCTTCCGCGAGTGGTTGTTGCAAAAATCGGTGGTGTCACCTCTGGAACGCTGATGCCGGTTGGCAGGCGAACGGTAGGCCGGATAAGCGCGTGCGCTATCCGGCAACTACGTGACTACCAGTCAATTCCCGCCTGTGCCTGAATACCGTTGTCAAACGCATGCTTCACGGGGCGCAGCTCGCTCACGGTATCGGCAAGCTCCAGTAACTGCGCATGGCAACCTCGTCCAGTCACAATCACACTCTGCTGGGCCGGACGTTCCCGGATGGCGGCAATCACCTCTTCGGTATCAAGATAGTGATACGCCAGCATGTAAGTGAGTTCGTCCAGTACCACCAGATCGTAATGCGCGTCGGCCAGCATACGCTTGCTCTCTGTCCAGACGGCAAGCGCCGCCGCGATATCTGACTCGCGGTTTTGCGTTTCCCAGGTAAACCCGGTGCCCATAATGTGAAACTCAACGCCCAGCGGATGCAGGGTGTTGTATTCGCCATTATCCCACTGGCCTTTGATAAACTGCGCGACGCCAACGGTTTTGCCGTGTCCCACCGCACGCGTGGCGGTGCCAAAGGCGGCCGTGGATTTCCCTTTTCCATTACCGGTGAAAACGATCACAATCCCTTTTTGTTCCGTGGCGGCAGCCACGCGGATATCAACCTGTTCTTTCAGCTTTTGCTGGCGCTGACGATGACGGTCGCTATTGGCTCGCGCTTGCATAAACGCTCCTTAATGTCCTGCCGGGCAGGATGCACAACGGTGCTGTTGTTCAAACTGGCTGAAGAAGTTGTTGCCTTTGTCGTCCACCAGCACAAAGGCTGGCAGGTTTTCAACTTCCATCATCCAGACCGCTTCCATTCCCAGTTCGGGATATTCGAGACAGCGCAGACTTTTCACATATTGCTGTGCCAGCAAGGCGGCGGCACCGCCGATACTGCCGAGGTTGAATCCGCCGTGTTTATGACAGGCCTCGGTCACCTGCGGACTGCGGTTGCCTTTTGACAGCATGACCAGGCTGCCGCCAGCGGCCTGGAAGGCATCGACATAGCCGTCCATGCGCCCGCCGGTGGTTGGCCCGAGCGAGCCGCAAGCCATCTGGTCTGGTGTTTTAGCCGGGCCCGCGTAGTAGACAATGTGATCTTTCATATACGCCGGCATCGCTTCGCCGTTGTCCAGACGCTCTTTGAGTTTGGCGTGCACGATATCGCGGGCGACGACAATCGGGCCGTTTAGCGAAAGTCGTGTGCCGACAGGCAGGGCGGATAAATCATGAAGGATCTCGCGCAGCGGACGGTTCAGATCCAGATTTACGCTCTGTGCGCTGTTCTCGACGCGGCTGGATTCAGGGATAAATTTGCCTGGATTATGCTCGAGTTTTTCCAGCCAGATCCCGTGCTTGTTGATCTTCGCTTTGATATTGCGATCGGCGGAGCAGGAGAGAGCCATCGCGATCGGACAAGAGCCGCCGTGGCGCGGCAGACGAATCACGCGAATGTCATGGGCGAAGTATTTCCCGCCAAACTGTGCGCCGATGCCAAATTCACGACTGGCGTTAAGCAGCGTGGACTCCAGCGCCGTGTCACGAAACGCCTGGCCCAGTTCATTACCGCTGGTGGGGAGGTTGTCGTAATACTTGGTTGAGGCCAGTTTGGCGACCTTGAGCGCCTGGTCAGCGGAGAGACCACCGACCACAAAGGCAATGTGGTACGGCGGGCAGGCGGCCGTGCCCAGTGATTTCATCTTCTCGATCAGAAATGCGGTGAGTTTTTCCGGCTGCAGGATAGATTTCGTCTCCTGGAACAGTGCCGCTTTGTTAGCCGAGCCGCCGCCTTTATTGACGAACAGGAAGCGGTATTCGTTACCCGGCGTGGCGCTGATGTCTATCTGCGCGGGCAGGTTAGTACCGGTGTTGACCTCGTTGTACATATCCAGCGGGGCGTTTTGCGAATAGCGCAGGTTATTGTCTTTAAAGGTGGCATAAATCCCTTTGCTGAGCGCTTCAGCATCATCGCCGCCGGTCCATATTTGTTGACCTTTGCTGGCGACAACCGTCGCCGTGCCCGTGTCCTGGCAGTTCGGCAGCACGCCTTTCGCCGACACTTCCGCATTACGTAACAGCTGTAGGGCGACGTATTTGTCGTTACTGCTGGCCTGCGGATCGTGCAGGATGCTGGCTATTTGCTTTAAATGTCCGGTGCGCAGGAAGAACGATGCTTCATAGAATGCCTGTTGAGCCAGCAGCGTTAATGCTTCCGGCGCCACTTTGATGACCTCTTCGCCATCTAATTCAGTCACCGTAACATGCTGATTGCTCAGTAATTCGTATTCCGTACTCTCTTTGCTTTGTACAAAGAGTTCTTGCCAGACAAAGGGTTTAGACATGTTACTTCTCACGTTAAGGTTGATATCGCCGGAGGGCGGCGTCGCGCCGTATCCGACCAACAAAAATGCCTGATTCGTAGGCCGGATGTGCATGAGCGCTCGCCGGCATCTGCTTAATGCGCCATAAAGAGATTGGCCTGCGTTGCATGGGCAACATATTCAATGGTCTGCTGGGCGCGCACGCTGTTCCCGGCGCTATCCAGCGGCGGTGAGTAAACGGCGATGGCATATTGCCTCGGAACCACTGCGACCATCCCGCCACCGACGCCGCTTTTCGCCGGAATACCGACGGTATACAGCCATTTGCCGCTGCCGTCGTAGAGGCCGGCGATGGCCATTTCTGCCAGCACCTGCGGCACATAGCGTTCATTCAGCAACTGTTTGCCGTTGAACGGCGATTTGCCCTTATTGGCCAGCACAGCCCCCATTTTGGCGAGCTGCTCAACGGTGATATCCACTGAACACTGGCGGGTGTAGATCTCCACGGCATCCTGCGTATTGCCGTAGAAGCTGTTGTACGATGCCATCAGTTGCGCCAGCGCCTGGTTATGCTGATTGGTCTCCATTTCCGATCTGAACACCGGTTCATTAACCGTGAGCGTGGCGTCGGCCCAGGCGTTCAGGTTGGCGAGGATTTTGTTCCAGCGGTCGGTTTTGTCTTTAGCATCAATCAGGCTGACGGTACTCATGGCACCGGCATTGACCAGCGGATTCTCCGGCGCGCCCTTCGTGAGTTCGACGGCGAGGCCGGAATTAAAGGGCAAGCCGGTGGCGTTCGCACCGAGTTTATCCAGCACTTCCTGCGGCCCGCGTTGTTCCATTGCCAGCGCGAGGGTGAAGACTTTGCTCAGCGACTCCATCGGGAACGCTTTACTGATGTCTCCAGCCTGGTAAATTTTGCCGTCAACGGTAGCGAGGGTAATGGCGAAGTTGTTGGGGCTGTATGCGGCAAGGGCAGGGATATAGTCGGCGACGTTGCCGTCGTGGTTACTTTTGTATTTCTGGTGTGCCTGTTCGATCAATGCGGCGTAGTCCGGCACCGTTTGCGCCAGCGTGGCGGCGCTAAAAAACAGGCTGGCGGTTAACATGCTCGCGCCGAAGAATTTTACGTTCATGGTGCAACCTTGTTGGTGTGATTGGCATGTTGCCGGATGGCGGCGCAAGCCCCTTATCCGGCCTACAGGTTAATACTCAATGTGTAGGCCGGATAAGCAATAGCGCCACCCGGCAACCTTATATCATCAGGACATCACCACTTCTGACGGTTCAGTTGCAGGACGCTCCTGTTCTGGCGTTTTGACCGGCGCAGTGCCCCGGCAGCCTGAACCGAAGTGTTCACCTTCCCAACGACCGACAATGGCGGCACCCATGGCGTTACTCATGACGTTGGTCGCAGAACGGCCCATGTCGAGGAACGGATCGACGCCCATCAGCAGGATCAGACCCGCTTCCGGAATGTTGAACTGGTTGAGGGTCGCGGCAATGACCACCATCGAGGCACGCGGTACGCCCGCCATGCCTTTGGAGGTCAACATCAGGATCAGCAGCATGGTGATCTGCTCGCCCATGCTCAGTTCAATGTTGCACGCTTGCGCGATAAAGACGGTGGCAAACGAGCAGTAGGCCATTGAACCCACCAGGTTAAAGGAGTAACCGATAGGCAGCACAAAGCTGGCAATCTTGGATGAGACGCCGAATTTCTCCAGTTTATCCAGGGTGCCAGGGAATGCGGCTTCAGAACTGGAGGTGGTAAACGCCAGCAGTGCCGGTTCGAGGATCGCTTTCGTCAGACGACTGATGCACGGACCGACAATCACCGTTGACAGGCCGATCAGGATCGCCCACAGCATGCCCAGCGTCAGGTAGAACTCACCCATGAAGATCCCGGCGCTTACCATCACGCCCAGTCCGCGTTCAGCGATCAGCCCGGAGATGGCGGCGAACACCGTTAACGGTGCGAACAGCATGACGTAACCTGTCAGCTTCAGCATGACGTGAACCAGCGAGTCGAGCACTTTCACGATCGGCTCGGCTTTTTCGCCAATGGCGGCCAGGCTGCAACCGAGGAAAATCGAGAACACCACGATTTGTAGGATTTCGTTACGCGCCATCGCATCCACGATGCTGGTCGGCACGGCGTGAGAGATAAACACTTTCAGCGTGAACGGTTCTGACTGCACGCCAGCCACTGCCGCAGCGTCATGGGCGACAAAGTTAATGCCCGCACCCGGCTGGAACAGATTGACGATGACCAGACCCAGCGCAATCGACAACAGTGAGGCGCAGATAAACAGGAAAAAGGTTTTCGAGAATATACGGCCCAGCGTTTTGGCATCGCCCATTTTCGCGATACCAACGACCAGGGTTGAAATAACCAACGGCGCGATAATCATTTTTACCATACGTAAGAAGATAGTGGTAAAAATAGAAATATCCTGCGCGTATGATTTTGCTGTATCTGCCGATGCCATATTATTAATAGCCACCCCGGCAATCATGCCGAGTATCAGGCCTAATATGATCATTTTTGTTAGACTTATTTTCTTCATGTTTACTCCATCGGATCAAGGCTAGTCTGTAAAATTATGTAGGGCGGCGTGCGCCTGAGCGCGGACAGCAGCTCAGATGCACGCCTGTTATGACCAACCGCATGAATTATCTGGAATACAGTGATACAGCGAAATCCTGTACGCCAATGGACGTTGTTGTATTTTTTAATTACAGATCGAACTCAATACTTAATAACGGTGCATGCTGCTGCGCGCCATAAACATCATTGTCACCGACGTTGCCGGAAATAATATCGCGAGGCATCACGATTTTTACGGCATTCGCAGGGTCAAACCAGACGATGCGATGAATAAAATTAGGTTCAACGTTATATAAGCGGGCAATTAACTGCGGAGTTAATTGCTCAGAACGTTTTACCCGCTGATAGTCTTCGCGCGTTTTAAATAAAATATCTAACACCAGTTCATACGGTCCGGCGTTTTTGGAACGAATCACCTGCGCCAGGGTGCAAATAGCGTGTTTCATGCCTGAACTCCTTCTGGCGTCACCTGTTCGATATGGAAGTCAAAACGCAGTGCATCGCTGGCTTCGATCAGGTGATAGATTGAGAACTCATACACCGGCCCGCTTTGAATATCGGATGGCGAGAACGGGAAGGCGAGGTTGCCTGCCGTGGCGATCCGGTTTTCGTAGCCGTAGTGCAGCAGGGTAGAGCGCACCAGCGAACAGACGCTGTTGGCGATATCCTGCGTTGGCGCGACCACGTCCAGTAAAATGCCCAGTTCGTGCCCGGCAGTTTGCATCGGTTCATGATTGCCCATCACGCCGTTCTTACCGTACAGGTGGAACGTCATGCGGATGCTGTCATCATTCAGTGAGAGGTTGCGGGCAACGCTTGCCTGAACTTCTTCGAGAATGGTGTCGATGCCAGCAATCATGATCGGATCGCGGGTACCGGCAATGGTCAGGCAGCGGAAGCCCACCTGGCGCGCGCCTTCCAGTTTCAGCGCATACGGCGTTTCTTCATGACGGGAACCGCTGACGTACACTTCGCCATCGTTTACCGCGGTGAAGCTGCACCCTTTCAGGTTCAGTACGCCGCCAGGGCCTGGCAGGAAGTAGGGATCGGACTTCTCATACAGGGTGTGCGCCGCCGCCGACGTTTCGGTGAACTTGCGTTTTGGATTGAACGTCTTAAGCGTAAAGCCGTTGTCGTCGATAATCCCCATCGCGCAGTCGGAACCGGAACCTGGGGTGGCGGCAATGGCCGCACATTCCAGGATCTTGCCGCAGTGCAGCGCCAGACCTTCATCAAAGCCCTGCATAATTGGCAGTGCCGCGAAGCAGGCCGGATCGTAAGCCCGTCCGCCCAGCACCACCTGCGCCCCCGCTTCCAGCGCACGCTGGAACGGCTCGATCCCCATCTGCGCCACGATATAGGTGCTCTCTTCGATCGCCTCGTGGGTCAGTGCCGGAACAAAGTCCAGCGCGGTGATTTTGCCGTTATCCAGCGCCTGATGAACCACCTCTTTATTCACATCCGATGGGATCAGGGCCATTGAAAAGGACAGTTTTTCTTCCTGCGCAATCTCAAGGATAATCTGCCGACACCACTCAAGGTGCGGTGCAGCACCGGATCCCCCGGCGGTGCCGATCACCACCGGAATGTTGTTCTTAACGCCCGCCGTGATCATATAACGCAGATCGCGTTTCACCCCGGCCCTGTCGGTAAACGGTTTACCCGCCCCCAGATAGTGGGGGCCAGGATCGGAGGAGCCTGCGTCAACCGCGATCAGATCCGGTGACTCTTCCATGGCTTTACGAAAGCTCTCTTCCGGGAAGCCATAACCCAGGATAGCCGTCGGCGATAAGATCTTAAATGTGCGTGCCATCTCTTAATCCTTAGTCTGCAACAGCGCGATGGTGCGGTTCATTTCGTTAAACACGATATTGAGACCTTCATCGAAGCCCATACCTGGCTTTATCAGCATACGCATCGGACGTGCGGCGAGAGCCACATGTACGCAGGTACGGGCGCTGATTTCGGTTTCGTTACAGGTACCGCCCTGGTAGGCTTCCATCCCGTGTTTGTTGCAGTACAGCACCGCGTCAACGATGTTGTGAATGCCGCCGAGATCCGGGGTTTTGATCTGCACCATGTGGCAGCTGCCGGCATCGGTGAAGTCCACGATGTCCTGATAGGTGTTACACCATTCGTCCGCAACAATTTTCACGCCGGAACCCAGACGGGTCAGCTCTTTGGTGATGGCCGTCAGCATGCGGATCTGATCCGGCTTGTTGCCCGCATCGACCGGACCTTCAATGTACAGCGGCAGGCCCTGCGCCTCTTTTTCCAGACTGGCGATGTACTCGGCGCAGCGGACCGGGTCCATATCGAAGATCAGACCGATGGTGCCATACACGTCGATATGCAGCGTCGGATGGTAGCGCGGGCTGCTGCGCAGGCTGAGAATACGGTCGGACAACCAGCGTACGTACTCACGCAGTTTTTCACCTTTGAAACCGAGCTTTTCTTCGACGTTGTTGATCAGCGCGTGCGGCAGGACATCAACGCCTTTGAGGATCATCTTGTCGACGGCGATATAGCGGTCATCGCCACTCTGACCAAATAAAGGAATCGCTTCCGGTACGCAGGGCAATTGCCATTCGTCGCACACGACTTCCGTTTTCAGGCGACCTGAGGCCAGCGCGGTGGCGTCAAGCAGTGCCTGTGACAGACCGTAACGAACGGCGGTATGCAGTAAATTACCGTCGATGCGCAGTTTGTCGAAGAAACGGGCGTTCGGCAGGAACGCATCCACGTCGCGGCCTTCAAGCAGCGGTTTAATGTGATCGTTGAGGAACGGAATAAAGTGTTCAGCCAGGAACAGCGGATCGCGGCCACCGGCACCGGAGTACTGCACCGCGGCACAATCACCCACCGCCACCGCGCCGTTTTCCAGAATCAGCTGTACGGAAACGCACTCACCGGCCTGACGCACAGAGGTAAAGCCTGGGGTGACCGGATCGCCGGTATAAATAAACCCGTCATGACCTGCGCCATTTTTGATCGCCTGCTGGTCATCAAAATAGAATGAGGAGTAGCCAGCGGTGAAAAGCGCCTGTTTAATTTTCATTATGGTCTTCCTATTAATTGACTGTGGGATACAGCGTTGATGTCATCAACAACCATCTGGAATGAGGGTTTACGTCCTTCGTATTGCGCACGCTCGGCCACATAGTCGTGGTGCAGGGCGAGAATGTCTTTTGGCAGTGGAACCGAGCCGGCTTCCAGAATACGGATAGCGCCGGAGTTGTCGCGAACCGGCAGGATTTTCCCGGCGTTGCAGGAGGCCGGAGCGAAAGGCACATCCAGGACGCCAGCTTCAAAGGCCAGCACCGTCCCGCGCGCAACGTCGCCGTTGCCCAGCTCAAACACTTTCTTCAGGACTGCGCGAACTTCGCTCTTAATCAGATCCACTTCCTGTTCTACTGCGGCGCACGGCGGGAATTTCTGGTCGCTGACCATATTGAGCATCTGACGCGATGCGCGCAGTCCCTGGGCGTTAGCCGCGGCCGTCGGGATACCGAAGGCTTCATGTGGGCTCTTGGTGATCACTTTGGTGGCACCGGACATGCCGGCGACCGCTGCGCCCCAGGAGATAATGGCGAATGCTTTGGATTCGTCTTCCGGGAAGCCGCCCATCCACTGGTGGAAGACGGTGCTCAGTTCATAATCATTGAAACCGTAATTCTGGAAATACTCGTGGGACAGTTCGCGCAGTGACTGGATCGCAGCAATATCCTGCGTCAGGCTGCCCACCTGGCCGTAGCCGACGGTGATGGATTTCACGCCTTGTTCCAGCGCCAGCAGACCTTCGATAATCGCCACAGCATGAGACATGAACGGTGGGATCAGCGTGCCGGTCAGCGGGCCGAACGGTTCGCGGTTAATGCGAATGCCGTGTTCTTCATACAGCCCCATCAGACGGTCACAGTACTGCCAGTCGCGAATGGATTTTTCCAGCGTGACGCGCTTGGCGTAAGGAATGTTGTAGGAGATACCGCCGCCCTCGTAGCTGGTGAAGCCGCTGGCCATGGCAATCTCTGCCAGCAGACGCGCATCCGGCGTACCGTGACGTACCTGAATGGGTTTCTCCAGCGATTCGGTCATTCGGCGACAGGCCGCCACGCCGTGGTTAACCACCGGCAACCCGTTGAGCTTCGACGTCCCGGCTTCAATGGATTTCTGGATCCCAATGGCGGCTTCTTCATAACGATTCAGACGGGTGTAGGCATCGATAGTGCTGGGCAGCAGGTCACACTCTGCCTGCAGGGTTTTCAGCAGTTCAATATGCTCATCCATCAGCGCCACGCCGGCGCGCGGCTGGCTCAGGGTTTTCCCTTCCTGGTCAGCCTTCAGCAAGGCATGAGAGAAACGTTTTTTCTCAGGAATGGTCTGCTGGTACTTCACGCCATCTTCAAAATGTTCGACGTCTTTGCCGGTATGCCACGTCTGCAACACCTGATGCCGCTCAGTCATAAATTCGTCATGGGTTAATTTCTTATTTCGAAGTTCCATTCGTCGCTGCCTTAGGTTTTATAGGGTTAAACAGTGAATGCTGGTGCGCGCAGCGGCCTGGGGATCCAGTCTGGCAACGTTTGCCAGCAGCGGGAGCAGACCTTTTGCATCGCGGTAGTACTCAAACTGAGTGGGTAAAAGAATGCGTCTGCCGTCGTCGTCCAGTTCGCGATATTTGAGCCAGTGATGGATATCAAACTGACTGGCGCGGGAGAGCCAGCCGCCCGAGCCGACCACTTTGCGCACGGTGGTCAGGTCGCGTCCCATCTGTAAATCGACGTTGCCAACGCAGGTACAGACCTGCTTTTTGGTGCCAGCGTGACGCTCGGCGGCGTAACCAACACACAGTCCGGCTAACAGAGAATCAAAGTATTTCTCTTCCTCGCTTTGCGGCAGATAATCGGGATGTGCTACCAGATGGCGCAGGTAGCCATAAAAGGCCTCCTGGCGCGCCGGCTGCTGAGCGAATACCACCTTCACCAGTTCATGGGTGCTTTCGCCTACCACCACAGCGGAGACGCGCATGCCGAGATCGCCTTCCACTGTGCGCTTAACGAACGGCTCCGGGACGCCGTGCAGTACGGTGTCGGGCGAGAGGGTATTGGCGCTGGCGGAATAGACGTCGGTGGTCGCGCCGCCCATGTCGATGAGCATGAACTCTTTCCACGCGCTGTCGACTTCGCTGATGGCTTTGACCAGTTCGTACACCGTCCAGGGCGTCGGCATGGGCTCTTCGCCGGTTTCACCGACAATCACATCCAGTCCTTTGCCTTTCACGATGCGGGACAGGAAGACATCACAAATCGCCTTGCGGGCGGCGAAGGGATTCGGGTGATCGAGGTCGGGCAGAATGTTGTCTACCGTGATCAGATCTTTGTGTCCCAGAATCGCCTGGACATCGTCCTGAATGTCGCGGTTTCCAGCGTAGATAATGGCGCAGTCGAGACTGGACTCTGCCAGCGCATGCGCGTTGGCCAGACCGTAGCTCTCTTCACCGCCATCGGTTCCGCCGGTAAACAACAGAATGTCCGGCGGCGTGGCTTCCAGCGCCTTAATGTCATGACGATTCAGCTTATACGAGTAGTACTGGGCGATTTTGGCCCCGGCGGAATGTGCCGTGACTTTTGCCGATTCCAGAGTGATCGACGGCACCAGTCCCATTGCGGCGACGGCAAGGCCGCCTTTTGCCGATGAGGAGTATTTCAGTGTCACTTCACCGCGGTTGAGCAGTGGGCGCGCATCGGCAACGTTCAGCACCTGGTTCAGGCTGGCGAAAAAACCGTCCGCCAGATGATGGGTCGTCGTCGGAGTCAGAACGTGGTTAACCAGTGTTAACGCATCCCCCTCCTTTGCGAAGAGGGCAGCTTTGGTCCACGTCGAGCCGATATCGACAGAGACGGTTTGCATCAGATAGCCTCTTCCAGACAACGCTGTTCGATACCGTGGCGCTTGTTGATATCCATTGCCATCAACTGACAAACATCTTCGAGATCGTGGCTTGGGGCGAAGACACGCTGGAAGCCCATCTCTTTAAATTTGGCTTCGACGTCTGCGAAATCATGCTTTCCGACGACCAGGTTGCCGCCGACGTAAAGAAGGATATCGCCAATGCCTCGTTCGATGCAGCGCTCGCGCAGCCCCAGGCAGTCAATGTCGCCATGGCCATAAATAGAGGAGACGACAATGGCATCGGCGCCGGTTTCGATCGCGGCATCGATATATTCATCCTGGCTCACCATTACGCCCAGATTGATTACGCGAAAATCATGGGCAGTAAAAACGCGGTCCAGAACTTTATTGCCTACTGCATGGCAGTCAGCACCAATGACGCCAATAACGAGTGTTGATTTTTTCATGGGTAATCCTCTCCAGGACTCAGGGTAAGAAATAAAATGTTTTTGAATGTTTTAATAGGGACGGAGTGTCGTGGGGAGGCGCGATGGATGCAATTGATCTATTTTCAAAATATCTTTCGAAAAATGACTGTTCTATGAAGTAAAATTAAAATATCTTTACTTTCATATAGTTGCGATTGTGGTTTCAGCGCATTAATATTTTAATAAAAAGGTATCTATTAAACGGAGTTTCATGTTTGTGATCTGAATCCTGTTTATTTGTCTGTTGGCGAAAGGCGCCTTTAAATAATTTAAGAAGAAGAAGTGTGAGATAGATAACGGAATTAACTGACCCCTTAATATAGACATAAAAATAACTGTTAATGAAAAGATAATAATTTGTTCCGAGTGCGTTTGTATTATTCAATTAAGCTGTACACCATTCCAGGCAACACCGTGTCACATTCTGGTCATTTCTTGTTGTTTCAGGTGAGTCAGTTCCGCAAACGTATCATGTCGGATTGACGGGGCGCTGAACCAGGCTAAATGAGAGTTCATGCCAGGGGAGGAGAACGATTCTTCGTCAACCTGCTGGACGGGCAGCAGCATACCTGGCGGAATAATCAGCAAACAGATCGGCGCTGCTCACAGCGTCATTTTATTGTTAACGGAATAATAACAATGTGGTGTTAATTCATTTTTCTGTAAAAGTAAAATAATTGTGAATAACAACGTGCAGATTCTTCGTCTCTGGAAAATAACTGAAAATTGACTACGCTAAATTGAGCGGGTCAGGGCCACGGAAAATGCCGTTACCGCGTTAATTAAAGCACTGTCTTTTTATATAGACATTTTCACTTAGTAACCATCCCCACCCGCAAAGATACATGTTAGCAACATGTTTTTCACTACGATCACTCAATTTAAACACGATTAACAAAAAGCACTGTTTTTGATTTAAATCAATGTTTAAACGTTGGTAAAAGCGTGTGAAACACGTTAAATTGTCGCCGATCAAATTGGTGGAAAGGTGATAAATTCGCTATAAATTGATCACTGTCGAAAAATGCAAATCTTCCTCAATAAAAACCTGTTTATTGTAAGGATTTTGCGGCGTAATATAATTGCGGGATCAATTTGAGTTTTTTATTAACATGTTTGTAACCTTTCGCACTTTCTGTTTCCTTCTTCAGGAAAACGGTTAACGGTGAGAGTGTGCAGATAAATTTGTATTGGGGCATGCGTGTGACCCTTTCTAACGGGGTCACTCTCGGAGTCTTCATGCGATGAGCAAGGAGTCATGATGTTAGATATAGTCGAACTGTCGCGCTTACAGTTTGCCTTGACCGCGATGTACCACTTCCTTTTTGTGCCACTGACGCTCGGTATGGCGTTCTTGCTGGCCATTATGGAAACGGTCTACGTCCTTTCCGGCAAACAGATTTATAAAGATATGACTAAGTTCTGGGGCAAGTTGTTTGGTATCAACTTCGCTCTGGGTGTGGCAACCGGGCTGACCATGGAGTTCCAGTTCGGGACAAACTGGTCTTACTATTCCCACTACGTTGGGGATATCTTCGGTGCGCCGCTGGCGATCGAAGGTCTGATGGCCTTCTTCCTCGAATCCACCTTTGTAGGTCTGTTCTTCTTCGGCTGGGATCGTCTGGGCAAAGTTCAGCACATGGCGGTCACCTGGCTGGTCGCTTTAGGTTCTAACCTGTCAGCGTTGTGGATCCTGGTCGCCAACGGCTGGATGCAGAACCCTATCGCATCGGATTTCAACTTCGAAACCATGCGTATGGAGATGGTGAGCTTCTCTGAACTGGTCCTTAACCCGGTCGCTCAGGTGAAATTTGTGCACACCGTGGCGTCTGGCTATGTGACTGGTGCGATGTTCGTGCTCGGTATCAGCGCGTACTACCTGCTGAAAGGCCGCGACATTGCTTTTGCAAAACGCTCTTTCGCTATTGCTGCCAGTTTCGGTATGGCTGCCGTGCTGTCTGTTATTGTTCTGGGTGATGAATCCGGTTACGAAATGGGCGACGTGCAGAAAACCAAACTCGCGGCAATTGAAGCAGAGTGGGAGACTCAGCCTGCTCCGGCTGCCTTTACTCTGTTCGGTATTCCGGACCAGGAGTCGCAAGAAAACAAACTGGCGATTCAGATCCCTTACGCACTGGGCATTATTGCCACGCGTTCTGTTGATACGCCGGTTATCGGTCTGAAAGACCTGATGGTGCAGCATGAAGCGCGTATCCGTAGCGGGATGAAAGCGTATGAGCTGCTGGAGCAACTGCGTGCCGGTTCGACCGACCAGGCGGTTCGCGATCAGTTCAACAACATGAAGAAAGACCTCGGTTATGGTCTGCTGCTGAAACGCTATACCCCGAACGTCTCTGATGCGACTGAAGCTCAGATTCAGCAGGCGACGAAGGATTCGATTCCACGCGTTGCGCCGCTGTATTTCGCATTCCGTATCATGGTGGCATGTGGCTTCCTGCTGCTGGCGATCATTGCGCTCTCCTTCTGGAGCGTGATTCGTAACCGCATCGGTGAGAAAAAATGGCTGCTGCGCGCCGCGCTGTACGGTATTCCACTGCCGTGGATTGCTGTAGAAGCCGGCTGGTTTGTCGCCGAGTATGGCCGTCAGCCGTGGGCGATCGGTGAAGTGTTGCCAACCGCAGTGGCGAACTCGTCGCTGACCGTCGGTGACCTGCTGTTCTCCATGATCCTGATTTGTGGCCTGTATACCCTGTTCCTGGTGGCTGAACTGTTCCTGATGTTCAAGTTCGCACGCCTTGGCCCAAGCAGCCTGAAAACCGGTCGCTATCACTTTGAGCAGTCCACCGCGACTACTCAGCCGGCACGCTAAGACAGGAGTCGTCAAATGATCGATTATGAAGTACTACGTTTTATCTGGTGGCTGCTGGTTGGCATTCTGCTGATTGGTTTTGCGGTCACCGATGGCTTCGACATGGGGGTGGGCATGCTCACCCGTTTCCTCGGTCGTAACGACACCGAGCGTCGAATTATGATTAACTCCATCGCCCCGCACTGGGACGGAAACCAGGTGTGGCTTATCACCGCGGGCGGCGCGCTGTTTGCTGCCTGGCCGATGGTCTATGCCGCGGCGTTCTCCGGATTCTATGTGGCGATGATCCTCGTGCTGGCGTCCTTGTTCTTCCGTCCGGTCGGTTTTGATTACCGCTCCAAGATTGAAGACACTCGCTGGCGTAACATGTGGGACTGGGGCATCTTCGTGGGGAGTTTTGTGCCGCCGCTGGTGATCGGCGTGGCATTTGGCAACCTGTTGCAGGGCGTACCGTTCCATATCGATGAGTATCTGCGTCTTTACTACACCGGTAACTTCTTCCAACTGCTGAACCCGTTTGGGTTGCTGGCAGGCGTAGTGAGCGTAGGAATGATCATTACTCAGGGCGCGACCTATCTGCAGATGCGTACCGTGGGTGAACTGCACCTGCGTGCCCGTGCGACATCGCAGATTGCAGCGCTGGTCACTCTGGTCTGCTTCGCGCTGGCGGGTGTCTGGGTGATGTACGGTATCGACGGTTACGTGGTGACCTCTGCGGTTGATCATCATGCGGCATCTAACCCGCTGACCAAAGAAGTCGCGCGTGAAGCGGGTGCCTGGATGGTCAACTTTAACAATGCACCGATCCTGTGGCTGGTTCCTGCACTGGGTGTGGCGCTGCCGCTGCTGACCATTCTGACTTCCCGTATGGAGAAAGGGGCATGGGCATTCCTGTTCTCTTCTCTGACGCTGGCCTGCATCATTCTGACTGCCGGTATCGCGATGTTCCCGTTCGTGATGCCTTCAAGCACCATGATGAACGCGAGCCTGACCATGTGGGATGCGACCTCCAGTCAGTTGACGCTGAATGTGATGACCTGGGTTGCTGCGGTGTTTGTACCGATCATTCTCATCTACACCACCTGGTGTTACTGGAAAATGTTCGGCCGCATCACCAAAGAACATATTGAAAGCAACACCCACTCTCTGTACTAAGTAAGGAGCAAAACTATGTGGTATTTCGCCTGGATTCTGGGAACGCTTCTTGCCTGTGCATTTGGGATCATCACCGCGCTGGCCCTTGAGCACGTCGAGGCAAGCAAAGACGGTCAAGAAGAACACTGATGACCAGCCTTATCGCGATGCAATATAACGCGATGGACAAGCGCCCGTTACGGGCGCTTTCTTTGCTGATGGCGTTAGTGTTAGCAGGATGTATGTTTTGGGATCCCTCCCGCTTCGCGGCTAAAACCAGTGGGCTGGAGATCTGGCATGGTCTGCTGCTGATGTGGGCGGTCTGTGCGGGCATCATTCATGGCGTGGGTTTTCGTCCTCGTGCCACACACTGGCAGGGGATTTTCTCGCCTCTTATCGCCGATATCGTGCTTATTGTCGGTCTGATTTTCTTCTTCTTTTGAATAAGAAACATCCTTAATGATCTATGGGCTTGCATAAGCCCATAAATTTTTACTCTCCCTTAACCTCTTCCCATTCCCAAGCCTCAATCGCGCGCGTATAGTAGCAACGTTTAAAAGCACTAACTTGAGGTTGTGGCCTGCCATTGTGCTCAGCGCCATCCGTGAACAATGGCAGGCCACAACTTAATTGCATTACCGGGATGTAAAGTGAATACAACGCTGTTTCGATGGCCGGTACGTGTCTACTACGAAGACACCGACGCCGGTGGTGTGGTTTATCACGCCAGTTACGTCGCTTTTTATGAAAGAGCACGCACAGAGATGCTGCGTCATCATCACTTCAGCCAGCAGGTACTGTTGGCTGAGCGAGTTGCTTTCGTGGTGCGTAAAATGACGCTGGAATATTATGCGCCTGCGCGACTCGACGATATGCTCGAAATCCAAACAGAAATTACGTCAATGCGTGGGACCGCTTTGGTTTTCACGCAACGCATTGTCAACGCAGAGAACACCGTGCTCAATGAAGCTGAGGTTCTGATTGTTTGCGTTGACCCACTCAAAATGAAGCCTCGTGCGCTTCCCAAGTCTATTGTCGCGGAGTTTAAGCAGTGACTGACATGAATATCCTTGATTTGTTCCTGAAGGCAAGCCTTCTGGTTAAACTTATCATGTTGATTTTGATTGGTTTTTCAATCGCATCCTGGGCCATTATTATCCAGCGGACCCGTATTCTTAACGCTGCAGCGCGTGAAGCCGAAGCGTTTGAAGACAAATTCTGGTCCGGTATCGAATTGTCTCGTCTGTATCAGGAAAGCCAGGGACGCCGTGATAATCTGTCGGGTTCGGAACAAATCTTCTATAGCGGGTTCAAAGAGTTTGCGCGACTGCATCGGGCAAACAACCATGCGCCAGAAGCGGTGGTTGAAGGTGCATCTCGTGCGATGCGGATCTCAATGAACCGTGAACTTGAAACGCTGGAAACGCATATTCCGTTCCTCGGCACCGTGGGTTCCATCAGCCCGTATATCGGTCTGTTCGGTACCGTGTGGGGGATCATGCATGCGTTTATCGCTCTCGGGGCGGTAAAACAGGCGACATTGCAAATGGTTGCACCGGGTATCGCAGAAGCACTGATCGCGACCGCTATCGGTCTGTTCGCCGCAATCCCGGCGGTCATGGCTTACAACCGCCTGAATCAGCGTGTTAACAAGCTGGAACTGAATTACGACAACTTTATGGAAGAGTTCACCGCGATTCTGCACCGTCAGGCGTTTACCAGCACCGAGAGTAACAAGGGGTAAACCATGGCCAGATCGCGTGGACGAGGTCGTCGCGAACTCAAGTCCGAAATCAACATCGTACCGTTGCTCGACGTCCTGCTGGTGCTTCTGCTGATCTTCATGGCGACAGCGCCGATTATTACGCAGAGCGTGGAAGTTGATCTGCCGGATGCGACCGAGTCGCAGGCTGTGAGCAGTAACGACAATCCGCCGGTTATTATTGAAGTTTCCGGAGTGGGGCAGTACAGCGTGGTGGTTGAGAAAGATCGTATGGATCAACTGCCGCCGGAACAGGTGATCGCCGAAGCGAAAAGCCGCCTGGAGTCCAATCCGAAAACGGTCTTCTTGATCGGAGGCGCGAAAGACGTGCCTTACGATGAAATAATTAAAGCGCTGAACTTGTTGCACAGTGCGGGTGTGAAGTCGGTTGGCTTAATGACGCAGCCTATCTGATCATTTGCGTCTCTGGTTTGAAAGAGAGCGTGTAACAGGCGAACAGTTTTTGGGAACCGAGAGTGTCAAAGGCAACCGAACAAAACGACAAGCTCAAACGGGCGATAATTATTTCAGCGGTACTGCATGTCATTCTATTTGCAGTCCTGATCTGGAGTTCGTTCGATGAGCATATAGAGGCTTCAGCCGGCGGCGGCGGTGGTTCCTCCATCGATGCCGTGATGGTTGATCCTGGCGCCGTGGTTCAGCAGTACGAACGTCAGCAGCAGCAACAGTCAAGTGCGCAGCGTGCCAAAGAGCAACGTGAAAAACTGGAGCAGCAGCAGGCGGAAGAGCTTCGTGAGAAGCAGGCTGCCGAACAGGAACGGCTTAAGCAGATTGAGAAAGAACGTTTAGCGGCTCAGGAACAGCAGAAGCAGGCTGAAGCTGACGCGAAGAAAGCGCAGGAACAGCAGAAACAGGCAGAAGAAGCGGCGCAGAAAGCCGCAGCGGATGCCAAAGCGAAAGCTGACGCGCAGGTGAAAGAAGCTGCCGAAGCCGCCAAGAAAGCGGCGGCGGATGCACAGAAGAAAGCCGAAGCAGAAGCAGCAAAAGCCGCTGCTGATGCGAAGAAGAAAGCGGAAGCAGAAGCGGCTAAGGCTGCCGCTGACGCGAAGAAGAAAGCCGAGGCAGAGGCCGCTAAGCAGGCTCAGGCGGACGCTGCGAAGAAAGCAGCAGCAGCCGAAAAAGCCGCCGCTGAGAAAAAAGCGGCTGCGGAAAAGGCTGCCGCTGATAAAAAAGCTGCAGCCGAGAAAGCCGCTGCCGATAAGAAAGCAGCAGCAGAAAAAGCCGCAGCGGCCAAAAAGGCAGCGGCGGAAAAAGCGGCTGCGGCATCTGGCGTTGACGATCTGCTTGGCGATCTCAGCTCCGGTAAGAATGCGCCGAAAACCGGCGGTGGAGCAAAAGGGAACAACGCTTCTCCTGCGGGGAGTGGTAATACTAAAAATAATGGCGCATCAGGCGCAGATATCAGCAACTATGCCGGGCAGATTAAATCAGCCATTGAGAGCAAGTTCTACGACGCATCGTCTTATGCAGGTAAAACCTGTACGCTGCGGATAAAACTGGCTTCTGACGGTATGCTGCTCGATATCCAGTCTGAAGGTGGCGATCCCGCGCTTTGTCAGGCAGCGCTTGCTGCAGCCCGACAAGCGAAGATTCCAAAACCACCGAGCCAGGCGGTATATGAAGTGTTTAAAAACGCACCTCTGGACTTTAAACCGTAAGCTAAACTTTCCCCGTCATGGCGGGGAAAACAATCTGCGGTAGTCGCTGGGTTCTGGTAGTTTTGTGTATTTGAGTTTGTTAACATTCTGCTAAATTATCGTGGGCTGATCGCCTGGATAAGGGAGATATGATGAAGCAGGCATTACGAGTAGCATTTGGTTTTCTAATGCTGTGGGCAGCGGTGCTGCACGCAGAAGTTCGTATCGAGATAACCCAGGGGGTGGACTCGGCGCGCCCGATTGGCGTTGTGCCATTCCAGTGGGCAGGGCCGGGTGCTGCACCTGAAGATATTGGTGGTATCGTTGGCGCAGACCTGCGCAACAGCGGTAAATTCAATCCGTTAGACCGGTCTCGTTTGCCACAGCAACCAGGGACTGCGCAGGAAGTACAACCTGCTGCCTGGTCTGCACTGGGGATTGATGCGGTTGTGGTCGGTCAGGTGACGCCGAACCCGGACGGTTCCTACAATGTCGCGTATCAACTGGTTGATACCGGTGGCGCACCAGGTACGGTATTGGCTCAGAACTCCTACAAAGTGAACAAGCAGTGGCTGCGTTATGCCGGCCATACTGCCAGTGACGAAGTGTTTGAGAAACTGACCGGCATTAAAGGCGCATTCCGTACCCGTATCGCGTATGTTGTCCAGACTAACGGCGGCCAGTTCCCGTATGAACTGCGCGTGTCTGACTATGATGGCTACAACCAGTTTGTGGTTCACCGTTCACCGCAGCCGTTGATGTCTCCGGCCTGGTCTCCGGACGGTTCAAAACTGGCGTATGTCACCTTCGAAAGTGGCCGTTCTGCGCTGGTTATCCAGACGCTGTCTAACGGGGCGGTGCGTCAGGTTGCATCATTCCCGCGTCACAACGGTGCGCCGGCGTTTTCTCCGGATGGCAGCAAACTGGCATTTGCCCTGTCTAAAACCGGGAGCCTGAACCTGTATGTGATGGATATCGGCTCTGGTCAGATCCGTCAGGTGACGGATGGTCGCAGCAACAATACGGAGCCGACCTGGTTCCCGGACAGCCAGAACCTGGCCTTTACGTCGGATCAGGCGGGTCGTCCGCAAGTGTATAAAGTTAATGTTAACGGCGGTGCTCCGCAGCGTATTACCTGGGAAGGTTCACAAAACCAGGATGCTGATGTCAGCAGCGACGGCAAATTTATGGTAATGGTAAGCTCAAATAGTGGGCAACAACACATTGCCAAACAAGATCTGGTAGCGGGTGGCGTACAAGTTCTGTCGTCAACGTTCC
This sequence comes from Citrobacter telavivensis, assembly GCA_009363175.1. Classification (NCBI taxonomy): domain Bacteria; kingdom Pseudomonadati; phylum Pseudomonadota; class Gammaproteobacteria; order Enterobacterales; family Enterobacteriaceae; genus Citrobacter; species Citrobacter telavivensis. The sequence continues at coordinate 4,077,306 of CP045205.1, read as the reverse complement.
TGGACGAAACGCCAAGTCTGGCACCTAACGGCACTATGGTAATCTACAGCTCTTCTCAGGGGATGGGATCCGTGCTGAATTTGGTTTCTACAGATGGGCGTTTCAAAGCGCGTCTTCCGGCAACTGATGGACAGGTTAAATTCCCTGCCTGGTCGCCGTATCTGTGATAATAAATAATTGATTAATAAAGGAATCATTGAAATGCAACTGAACAAAGTGCTGAAAGGGCTGATGATTGCTCTGCCTGTTATGGCTATTGCGGCATGTTCTTCTAACAAGAACGCCAGCAATGACGGCAGCGAAGGCATGCTGGGTGCCGGCACTGGTATGGATGCAAACGGCAGCGGCAACATGTCCTCCGAAGAGCAAGCGCGTCTGCAGATGCAACAACTGCAGCAGAACAACATCGTTTACTTCGATCTGGACAAGTACGATATCCGTTCTGACTTCGCTGCAATGCTGGATGCACACGCTAACTTCCTGCGTAGCAACCCGTCTTACAAAGTCACCGTAGAAGGTCACGCGGACGAACGTGGTACTCCTGAGTACAACATCTCCCTGGGTGAACGTCGTGCGAACGCTGTTAAGATGTACCTGCAGGGTAAAGGCGTTTCTGCTGACCAGATCTCCATCGTTTCTTACGGTAAAGAAAAACCTGCAGTACTGGGTCACGACGAAGCGGCTTACTCCAAAAACCGTCGTGCCGTACTGGTTTACTAAGAGAATTGCATGAGCAGTAACTTCAGACATCATCTGTTGAGTCTGTCGTTACTGGTTGGCATAGCGGCCCCCTGGGCCGCTTTTGCTCAGGCGCCAATCAGTAGTGTCGGCTCAGGCTCGGTCGAAGACCGTGTCACTCAACTCGAGCGTATTTCTAACGCTCACAGCCAGCTTTTAACCCAACTCCAGCAGCAACTCTCTGATAATCAGGCCGATATCGACTCCCTGCGTGGTCAAATTCAGGAAAGTCAGTATCAACTGAATCAGGTCGTTGAGCGTCAGAAGCAGATCCTGCTGCAGATGGACAGTTTGAGCAGCGGTGGCGCTGCCGCGCAGCCTGCAAGCGGCGATCAGAGCGGAGCAGCCGCGGGGGCAGCGACACCTGCGCCTGATGCGGGTGCTGCGACGTCGGGAGCGCCTGTACAAAGCGGTGACGCGAATACCGATTACAATGCAGCAATTGCCCTGGTACAGGACAAATCCCGCCAGGATGATGCGATTGTGGCATTCCAGAACTTCATCAAAAAGTACCCTGATTCGACCTATCAGCCGAATGCCAACTATTGGCTCGGTCAGTTGAATTACAACAAGGGTAAAAAAGATGATGCCGCGTTTTATTTTGCTTCGGTGGTGAAGAACTACCCGAAGTCACCTAAGGCTGCAGACGCGATGTATAAAGTCGGCGTGATCATGCAGGACAAAGGTGACAGTGCGAAAGCAAAAGCGGTATATCAGCAGGTTATCAGCAAATACCCAGGCACCGAAGGCGCGAAACAAGCGCAGAAACGTCTTGGTGCGATGTAATGCACAGCATGCGACCAGAAATCGAATTATTTCTGGTCGTGTCGTGCGATTCCTAAGCAGTTGAGTGATCTGCATCGAAATTTTTGTTGCGCTCAATTCTGAAATCAGTAATATATGCCGCCGTTGCCACGGGATATCAAACATCCTGAAAACAACGCAAAAGTGGGTCGTTAGCTCAGTTGGTAGAGCAGTTGACTTTTAATCAATTGGTCGCAGGTTCGAATCCTGCACGACCCACCAATCGTTACGGTGGAAAGCGATAGTTAAACGTGAAGGATAACGTTGCGTCAGCAACGGCCCGTAGGGCGAGGCGAAGCCGAGTCATCCTGCATGACCATCACTAGTAAAGTTAGTCAGTAGTATCCAGCGTTGTATCGGGTGATTAGCTCAGCTGGGAGAGCACCTCCCTTACAAGGAGGGGGTCGGCGGTTCGATCCCGTCATCACCCACCACTCGGGTCGTTAGCTCAGTTGGTAGAGCAGTTGACTTTTAATCAATTGGTCGCAGGTTCGAATCCTGCACGACCCACCAATTTAACATCGTACTCAGATGTTGAACGTGAAGGATAACGTTGCGTCAGCAACGGCCCGAAGGGCGAGGCGAAGCCGAGTCATCCTGCACGACCCACCAATTTAATATTAAATATCGAATTGGTGCCGAGTAAAAATCTTTCAGGTAACACCCGAATGGGGCGTTAGCTCAGTTGGTAGAGCAGTTGACTTTTAATCAATTGGTCGCAGGTTCGAATCCTGCACGCCCCACCAATATCAAAGTGGGTTCCTGAAAAGAATAAAGCAGTAAACCCCATATGGGTCGTTAGCTCAGTTGGTAGAGCAGTTGACTTTTAATCAATTGGTCGCAGGTTCGAATCCTGCACGACCCACCAGTGTAAAAAGGCGCCCTAAAGGCGCCTTTTTGCTATGCGCAGAATTTGATGATTCGAACCTGCAGCAGGTTCGGTGTTGAGCGTAGCGAAACAACGGAGCCGCTGGCGGCGACGGCCCCGAAGGGCGAGCGAAGCGAGTCATCCTGCACGACCCACCAGTGTAAAAGAGGGCGCTGGCGGCGCCTTTTTGCTATGCGCAGAATTTAATGATTCGAACCTGTGTCATGCCTGATGGCGCTTCGCTTATCAGGCCTACAATGATTGATCTGGTCAATGGCTACGCCCTTGCAGGCCGGATAAGACGTCAGTCGCCATCCGGCGTTAGCAAGCGCAATTGTTGTGACTTTTGCCGCTCAATCCGCTATCTTGTTTAGCATATAAAACAAATATGACCGAACATGGCATGCATCGCGCCTTAAGTCGGTTGTTTCGTTAAGCCAGTAAAACGAGAAAGCATGATGAGCGTGATGTTTGACCCTGAAGCCGCAATCTATCCGTTTCCCCCGAAGCCGGTACCGCTGAGCGCCGATGAAAAGGCGTTCTACCGCGAAAAGATCAAGCGCCTGCTGAAGGAGCGTGATGCAGTGATGGTTGCGCACTATTACACCGACCCTGAAATCCAGCAACTGGCTGAAGAGACCGGCGGTTGTATCTCTGATTCACTGGAGATGGCCCGCTTTGGCGCGAATCATCCCGCCTCCACGCTGCTTGTCGCAGGGGTTCGCTTTATGGGCGAGACGGCCAAAATCCTCAGCCCGGAAAAAACCATTTTAATGCCAACCCTTGAGGCGGAATGCTCGTTAGATCTCGGCTGTCCGATTGACGCGTTCAGCGCGTTCTGCGATGCCCATCCGGATCGCACTGTCGTGGTCTACGCGAATACCTCCGCGGCGGTTAAGGCCCGCGCCGACTGGGTGGTGACGTCCAGCATTGCGGTTGAACTGATTGAGCATCTGGATAGTTTGGGTGAAAAAATCATCTGGGCACCGGATCGCCATCTCGGGAAATATGTCCAGAAGCAGACGGGGGCGGATGTCCTCTGCTGGCAGGGAGCATGCATCGTCCATGATGAGTTCAAAACGCAGGCGCTGAGCCGCATGAAAGGGCTATACCCGGATGCCGCGATCCTGGTTCATCCGGAATCACCACAGTCGATAGTGGACATGGCCGATGCCGTCGGTTCGACCAGTCAGCTCATTAATGCAGCTAAAACCCTGCCGCATCAGCAACTTATTGTCGCCACCGATCGGGGTATTTTCTACAAAATGCAGCAGGCGGTACCGGGCAAAGAGTTGCTGGAAGCCCCCACTGCCGGTGAAGGGGCCACCTGCCGCAGCTGTGCGCACTGTCCGTGGATGGCGATGAACGGCCTCAGAGCGATCGCTGAAGGCCTGGAGCAGGGTGGGAAGACCCATGAGATACACGTTGATGAGGCGCTGCGAGAAGGCGCACTCGTGCCGTTAAACCGCATGCTGAAATTTGCGGCTACACTACGTGCGTAGATAATCAAACGCTCTGGGGGAAAAGATGGACTTTTTTAGCACGCAGAACATTCTGGTACATATTCCAATCGGCGCAGGGGGGTACGATCTGTCATGGATCGAAGCGGTGGGCACCATCGCCGGTTTGCTGTGTATTGGCCTTGCCAGCATGGAGAAGATCAGCAACTACGCTTTCGGCCTGATTAACGTCACGCTGTTTGCGATCATCTTTTTTCAGATCCAACTCTACGCCAGCCTACTGCTGCAACTTTTCTTCTTCGCTGCCAACATTTACGGCTGGTACGCCTGGTCGCGGCAGACCACGCAGAACGAGGCGGAACTCAAAATTCGCTGGCTGCCCCTGCCTAAGGCGCTGGGCTGGCTGGCGGTTTGCGTGGTGGCGATCGGTTTGATGACGGTTTATATCGACCCGGTTTTTGCCTTTTTGACCCGCATTGCGGTGACGCTCATGCAGATGCTGGGCTTGCAGGTCGCCGTCCCGGAATTGCAGCCAGATGCCTTCCCGTTCTGGGATTCCTGTATGATGGTGCTATCGATTGTGGCGATGATCCTGATGACTCGCAAATACGTCGAGAACTGGCTGTTGTGGGTGGTTATCAATGTGATTAGCGTCGTGATCTTTGCCCTGCAGGGGGTTTATGCGATGTCGCTGGAGTACTTGATCCTGACCTTCATTGCGCTCAACGGCAGCAGGATGTGGATTAACAGCGCACGCGAACGAGGCTCGCACGCGCTGTCCCATTAGTGGTGATGATGTGAATGACCGGATGCCTTCTGATTCAGATCGCAGTCCGGTCCGTGACAGGGCTGATATTCCATCTGAATGGTGGCGTGTTCAATCTGGTAATGATGAATCAGAAAGTGCTGGATGCGTTCCAGTAGCCCGTCATGATCGTGCGGCGGAATCACCTGTACATGCAGGGTCATGACCGGTTTTTCACCCACCATCCACACGTGCACGTGATGGACATTACGCACTTCGGGAAGCTCCCGGCTGAGGTGGCGTTGCAGGGCAGCGATATCCAGCGAAACCGGGGCACCTTCCAGTAACTCATTCACGCTATCTTTCAATAAGCGCCACGCGCTCCGCAGAACCAGCAGCGAGACCAGTATTGACAGAATCGGGTCAGCGGGCGTCCAGCCGGTCCAGATAATAATTACCGCCGCGATGATAGCCCCGACCGACCCCAGTAAATCGCCCATCACATGCAGTGCCGCAGCGCGTACGTTGAGGTTCTTTTCTTCGCTGCCACGATGCAGGATCCAGAAGGCAAAGATGTTTGCCAGCAAGCCAGCGACGGCGATGATCATCATCATACCGCCTGCCACCGGACGCGGCGTGTAGAAGCGCTCAATCGCCTCCCAGACGATTAAAATCGTAATGACCACCAGCGCAATCGCGTTGACGAAGGCGGCCAGCGTTGTCAGCCTCAGCCAGCCGAAGGTGTGGCGGATAGTTGGTGGTCGGCGGGCAAACTGGACGGCCAGTAGTGCAAACAACAGCGCGGCGGCATCGGTCAGCATATGTCCGGCATCGGCGAGTAGCGCCAGCGATCCGGATAAAATTCCTCCCACTACCTCCAGCAACATAAAGCCCGCCGTGATGCAAAATGCGAGCAGCAGTCGGCGGGCGTTGCCATCCTCGGGCAGGTGCGGGGCAGAATGAGAGTGTGAGTGCGCCATAATGTCATCCCTTGGTTATTCTTATCTTAACTGTATGACATCATACCGTTTCTGGACGAATAAAATAAAAAGGAGAGCCAGGGCTCTCCCGAAAGTGTTGACCAACCTCATGCCGATACCGGACAAGCAGAGATCGCCTAATTAAAAAACGGAAAAATCAATTTATTGATTTTCGGCTGATAACCATAAAGAAGGAAAAAACCACGCTTTTTCCTTCTTTGTCTGCAATCAGAGGAGAGCCAGCGCTCTCCCATTATTAGTCCGGTTTTCAGTTTTACTGGGTGGTACCATCGGTTTTGCTATCAACATCGTTGTTCATACCATCACCGGTTTCCACTTTTTTGTTCATGTCCGGGCAGCGCCCGTCCTTACACATTGTGTTTTTGTGTACTTCATCCTGGGTCATTCCCTCCTGATTCATGGATGAGCCATTTGGATGCAGCATCGTGCCGCCAGAGTTGATGTTGTCGTTATCGACATTATTCGGGGCGACGTTTTCTTTTGCATCCGGGGCAACCTGGCCGGCGTCGGCGGCGGCGTTCGCCTGGCCATTATTGCTCTGGGTGTTGGATTCGGCGGCCAGTGCAGCGCTGCTGGCGAGGCTGAGCGTGGCGGTCAAAAAAAGTGAAGCCAATTTTGTCATTTTCATAAGATGCTCCTGTTTTGGTTGAGATGTCGGATAACGTCTTCCAACAGTGCATATGCCAGTCAAAGGGTCAGGCAATGGTTGAAGATCCCAGATGAGCACAATAGCTCAGTAGAGAATCTTGAAAAAATTCACAAACAGAGTGGTTGTAGTTAAAAATTGTAGGTTAGATCTCGTTTCCCGCTACTTTCTGGCGTTTTTCAGCTAAATTCCAGGATTAATCCGTCCGAAGTGTAAAAGCCCGTTTACACTTTTAGACTGAGGATATAGATTGGAGGGATTGCATTCATTTAGATAAGTATGGCAACGCTGGAATAATCATGAATTATCAGAACGACGATTTACGTATTAAAGAGATCAACGAGTTATTACCCCCTGTCGCACTGCTGGAAAAATTCCCCGCTACAGAAAATGCCGCCAACACGGTTGCCCATGCGCGTAAAGCCATTCACAAAATTTTGAAAGGGAATGACGATCGCCTGCTGGTGGTGATTGGGCCGTGCTCAATTCATGATCCCGTCGCGGCGAAAGAGTACGCGGGTCGCCTGCTGGCGCTGCGCGAAGCACTGAAAGGCGAGCTGGAAATCGTCATGCGTGTCTACTTTGAGAAACCGCGTACGACCGTTGGCTGGAAAGGGCTGATTAACGATCCACACATGGATAACAGCTTCCAGATTAATGACGGTCTGCGTATTGCGCGTAAGCTGCTGCTGGATATCAATGACAGCGGCCTGCCGACGGCTGGTGAATTCCTCGATATGATTACCCCGCAATATCTGGCGGACATGATGAGCTGGGGCGCGATTGGCGCGCGTACCACAGAATCTCAGGTTCACCGTGAGCTGGCGTCGGGTCTCTCCTGTCCGGTTGGCTTCAAGAACGGTACCGATGGCACCATCAAAGTGGCGATTGATGCCATTAACGCTGCCGGTGCGCCACACTGCTTCCTCTCGGTCACCAAATGGGGTCACTCCGCCATTGTGAACACCAGCGGTAACGGCGACTGCCATATCATTCTGCGCGGCGGCAAAGAGCCGAACTACAGCGCTGCACACGTAGCGGTGGTGAAAGAAGGTCTGGCGAAAGCGGGTCTGCCTGCGCAAATCATGATTGATTTCAGCCATGCCAACTCCTGTAAGCAGTTTAAAAAGCAGATGGAAGTCGGGGCCGATGTGTGTCAGCAAATCGCCAACGGTGAGACAGCCATTATGGGCGTGATGATTGAAAGCCATTTGGTTGAAGGTAATCAGAATCCGGACAGTGGTGAACCGCTGGTGTACGGGAAAAGCATTACCGATGCCTGTATTAACTGGGAAGATACCGACACTATCCTGCGCCAACTCGCGGATGCGGTAAAAGCGCGTCGCGGATAAAACGTCCTAAACCTGAAAAGCCGACTCCAGGAGTCGGCTTTTTTGTCTCTTCGTCGTCTAACAATCTATCGAGATATAATTTCTTATATAGCGTGTGGCAAGTGCGCTATAATTCGGCCTTCATTCGCCAACTCCCGTTACCCGCTATGTCTCTTCTTTCTCAGACACCCATTGATGATGCCATTAATGCGCAATATCGCAGGATCATCCGCACGCGTGTGCTGTTGGTGCTGATGAGCGTACTGGCGATTGTCGGCTCGCTGTTGCTGGATTTCACGCTTGGCCCGTCAGGTTTGCCAATCGGCGAGCTCTGGCAAACGCTGATTCATCCAATGAGCGCCAGCGGCGGCACCCGGGTTATCGTCTGGGAAATCCGCCTGCCTTACACCCTCATGGCGCTATTGGTGGGCATGGCACTGGGGCTGGCCGGGGCTGAGATGCAGACCATCCTCAATAATCCGCTGGCGAGTCCGTTCACGTTGGGCGTCTCTTCGGCAGCGGCATTTGGCGCGGCGCTGGCGATTGTGCTGGGGATCGGCATTCCTGGTATTCCTGACGCGTGGTTCATTCCAGCAAATGCCTTCATTTTTGCGTTGCTCTCTGCACTGTTGCTCGACGGCATAACCCGCTGGACCCGCGTGGCGACCTCTGGCGTGGTGCTGTTTGGTATTGCACTGGTGTTTACCTTTAATGCGCTGGTGTCGATGATGCAGTTTGTGGCCGATGAGGATACGTTACAGGGGCTGGTGTTCTGGACAATGGGCAGTCTGGCACGGGCGTCGTGGGAAAAGCTGGCCGTACTGGCGTTGGCGTTTATCTGCGTCGGCGCGTGGTCAATGCGCAGCGCCTGGCAACTGACCGCGCTGCGACTGGGGGAGGATCGGGCGATGAGTTTTGGCATCGACGTACGCCGCTTACGTCTGTCGTCGCTGTTGCGCATCAGCCTGCTGTCCGCACTCTCAGTGGCCTTCGTCGGCCCGATTGGCTTCATCGGCCTGGTGGCACCGCACATCTCACGTCTGCTGTTTGGTGAAGATCACCGCTTCTATCTGCCTGGCAGCATCCTGACGGGCGGGCTGGTGCTCTCTCTGGCCTCTGTCGCCTCGAAGAACATCCTTCCCGGTATCATCATTCCGGTGGGCATTGTCACCTCGCTGGTGGGCGTCCCGTTCTTTCTGAGCATTATTTTGCGCCACCGGGGGAGCATGTCATGAGTGGCTTGATCCTGCGGGGCGTCACTGCGGGCTACCCAAAACGACCGGTGATTGACGATCTTCATGTCGACGAACTGCCGCGCGGTAAAATTACCGCGCTGCTGGGGCCGAACGGCTGCGGGAAGTCCACCTTGTTACGCGCGCTGGCCGGATTGAGTAAAGCGCAGGGTGAGATGATGCTTGGGGGAAAAAACCTGTCGGCGCTGTCGCTGGCTGAGCGGGCCGCCAACGTCGTGTTTTTGCCCCAGTCACTGCCGCAAGGGGTACATTTGCATGTTCTGGAGTCGATCCATGTCGCGCAGCGGGCGCTGGGTAAACGCGATGATGAACAGGTGCTGGCGATTCTCGAACAACTGGGGATTGCCCATCTGGCATTGCACTATCTTGATCAGCTTTCGGGAGGGCAACGGCAGCTTGTGGGGCTGGCGCAATCGCTGATCCGCCGTCCAGAGCTGTTGTTGCTCGATGAACCTTTGAGCGCGTTGGATCTGAACTACCAGTTTCATGTGATGGATCTCGTTCGCCGTGAAACCCGGCTACGTAATATGGTCACGGTGGTGGTAGTACATGACATCAATATTGCGCTACGCCATTGTGAACATGTGCTGATGCTGAAAGCCGGAAAGCGGGTCGCCAGCGGCGAGCCGGAAAAGGTCATCACCACGGAAAGTCTGGCGGAAGTGTATAACGTACAGGCTCGCGTGGAGCGCTGCTCGCAGGGCAGGGCGCAGGTGGTGCTGGATGGGGTGACTGGAGTTTAAGAAAAATGACCCGGTCAGCATTCGCCACCGGGCCATTCAGATTACTTCGCTTTACCCTGGTTGGCGACGGCAGCGGCTTTTGCGGCGATCTCGTCAGCATTACCCAGATAGTAGCGCTTGAGCGGCTTGAAGTTTTCGTCGAATTCATACACCAGCGGTACGCCGGTTGGGATGTTCAATTCGAGGATTTCTTCTTCGCTCAGGTTATCGAGGTATTTTACCAGCGCGCGCAGGGAGTTACCGTGCGCCGCGATGATTACGCGCTCGCCGCTCTTCATGCGTGGCAGAATGGTGTCATTCCAGTAAGGGATAACGCGATCGATAGTGAGTGCCAGGCTTTCGGTCAGCGGCAGCTCTTTTTCGGTCAGTTTGGCATAACGCGGATCGTGGCCCGGATAGCGCTCGTCATCTTTGGTCAGTTCCGGCGGGGTCACCGCGAAACCACGACGCCACTGTTTAACCTGCTCGTCACCGTACTTTTCAGCGGTTTCCGCTTTATTCAGACCCTGCAACGCACCGTAGTGACGTTCGTTCAGCTTCCAGGATTTCTCCACCGGCAACCAGGCCTGATCCAGTTCATCCAGTACGTTCCACAGCGTGTGGATGGCACGTTTCAGCACGGAGGTATAAGCAAAATCGAAGCTATAGCCTTCAGCTTTCAGCAGTTTGCCTGCCGCTTTCGCTTCGCCCACGCCTTTCTCGGACAGGTCAACGTCGTACCAACCGGTGAAGCGGTTTTCATTGTTCCACTGGCTTTCGCCGTGGCGTACCAGAACCAGCTTAGTTACAGCCATACTCTCACTCCTCAAGCTTTATCGAATGATAATAATTCTCATTATATTGCCGTAACAGGTCAGCGGCAATGCTTACGCATAACCATAGCGAAAATAGTGCAGCAGTGTAAGGTTCTTGTGAACTCTGAGTTGCGATTTTGTCTTTGAGTGGTGGGGATTTGAGCAAAACAGATTCTGTAGGCCCGATAAGCTTGCGCCATCGGGCATGTTACATGTTACGTCAAACAGGAATAAAGCGATATTCCGTCAGGCTGGTGTACTCTTCGCCGGGGCGCAGAACGCAGTCTGGCTGTGGCCATTCCGGATGGTTCGGGCTGTCCGGCAGGAATTCACTCTCCAGCGCCAGACCCTGATAATCGCCGTAGGCGTTCGGTCCGCGTGAAGAGGTGCCGCCGAGAAAGTTACCGGAGTAAAATTGCAGCGCCGGGGCCGAAGTGTAGACTTCCATCTGCAACTTCCCGTCCTCAGAAGAGAGCAGGGCAACCGGCTTTTTACTGTCGCCTTGTGCCTGCAACAGGAAGGCGTGATCGTAACCCTTCACTTTGCGCTGGTCGTCATCGGCAAGAAACTCACTGGCGATAACTTTCGCGGTGCGGAAATCAAATGAGGTTCCGGCGACCGGTTTCAGACCATCGCGTGGGATCCCGCCTTCATCAACCGGCAGATACTCATCCGCCAGAAGCTGCAACTTGTGGTTGCGCACGTCGGTCTGATCGCCGTCGAGGTTGAAGTAGACGTGGTTGGTCAGATTCACCGGACACGGCTTGTCCACCGTCGCGCGATAGGTAATGGAAATGCGGTTGTCATCGGTCAGACGATACTGCACCGTGGCGCAAAGGTTGCCCGGAAACCCCTGATCGCCATCGTCTGAGCTTATGGCAAACAGAACCTGACGCTCGTTATGGTTAACGATTTGCCAGCGGCGTTTATCAAATCCGTCCGGCCCACCGTGCAACTGGTTAACGCCCTGGCTTGGTTGCAGGGTCACCGTTTCCCCGTTGAGGACGTAGCGACTGTCGGCGATACGGTTGGCGTAACGACCAATTGAGGCACCCAGAAACGCCGCTTGCTCCTGATAATGCTCCGGACTGGCACAGCCCAGCAGCGCCTCACGCACACAGCCGTCGGAAAGGGGAATGCGGGCCGAGAGTAATGTAGCACCCCAGTCCATCAGCGTGACCACCATCCCTGCGCTATTGCGCAGGGTTAACAGGCGGTACGGCTGACCATCGGGTGCCAGTGCAGGTGTTTCATTCAGCACTGTCCTGCTCCTTGTGATGGTTTGCACACATAGAAAGTTTCTTTGATACCGGTTTTGGCTTCGTACTGTTCGGCGACGGCCTGCTGGACCGCTGGGACCAGCGCTTCCGGCATCAGTGCGACGATGCAGCCGCCAAACCCGCCGCCGGTCATGCGCACGCCGCCTTTGTCGCCAATCGTGGCTTTGACGATGTCAACCAGCGTATCAATCTGCGGCACGGTGATTTCGAAATCATCACGCATTGATGCGTGCGATTCCGCCATCAGTTGCCCCATGCGGTGCAGATCGCCTTTTTCCAGCGCGCTGGCAGCTTCTACCGTCCGCGCATTCTCAGTTAACACGTGACGGACGCGTTTGGCAACCAGTGGGTCCAGTTCATTCGCCACGGCGTTAAAAGCCTCGAGGCTGACATCGCGCAATGCCGGTTGCTGGAAGAAACGTGCGCCCGTTTCGCACTGTTGGCGGCGTGTGTTGTACTCGCTGCCGACCAGCGTGCGCTTAAAGTTGCTATTGATGATCACAATCGCCACGCCTTCTGGCATCGAGACCGCTTTGGTGCCCAGCGTCCGGCAGTCGATCAGCAGGGCATGATCTTTCTTACCCAGCGCGGAGATGAGCTGATCCATAATTCCGCAGTTACAACCGACAAACTGGTTTTCCGCTTCCTGACCGTTAAGCGCAATCTGTGCGCCGTCCAGCGGCAGATGATAGAGCTGCTGGAACACAGTACCGACCGCCACTTCCAGCGAGGCGGAAGAGCTCAGGCCCGCGCCCTGCGGAACATTACCGCTGATGACCAGGTCCGCGCCGCCAAAGCTGCTGTCACGTTTTAACAGGTGTTTCACCACGCCGCGCACATAGTTTGACCATTGCTGGCTGTCGTGAGTCACGATGGGGGCATCAAGGGAGAACTCGTCAGTCTGATTATCGTAATCGGCAGCAATGACGCGGATCAGGCGGTCGTTGCGGGCAGTGCAACTGATGACGGTTTGATAGTCAATGGCGCAGGGTAGCACAAAGCCGTCGTTATAATCGGTATGCTCACCGATAAGGTTGACGCGGCCTGGTGCCTGAATGGTGTGGGTCGCAGGGTAGCCGAAAATTTCTGCAAACAGAGATTGTGTTTTCTCTTTCAGACTCATTTTTATACTCCGGATTCGCGAAAATGGATGTCGCTGACCGCGCGCAGACGTTCTGCCGCTTGTTCCGCTGTGAGATCGCGCTGGGTCTCTGCCAGCATTTCGTAACCGACCATAAATTTACGGACGGTCGCGGAGCGCAGTAACGGCGGATAAAAGTGCGCGTGCAATTGCCAGTGGTCATTCTCTTCACCGTTAAACGGCGCGCCGTGCCAGCCCATCGAATACGGGAAAGAGCACTGGAAGAGATTGTCATAACGACTGGTCAGTTTTTTCAACGCCAGCGCCAGGTCTGCGCGCTGTTCGTCGGTCAAATCGGTGATGCGTAGTACATGCGCTTTCGGCAGCAATAGCGTTTCGAACGGCCAGGCCGCCCAGTAAGGCACCACCGCCAGCCAGTGATCGGTTTCCACAACCGTACGGCTGCCGTCAGCCAGTTCGCGCTGTACGTAGTCGACCAGCATCGGTGACCCCTGCTCAGCTAACCAGGCTTTTTGCAGACGATCTTCGCGTTCGGCTTCGTTTGGCAGGAAACTGTTGGCCCAAATCTGTCCGTGGGGGTGGGGATTAGAGCACCCCATCGCCGCACCTTTGTTTTCAAAAACCTGCACCCAGGGATAGTGTTTCCCGAGATCTGCGGTTTGCTCTTGCCAGGTTTTCACAATTTCTGTCAGGGCGGGAACGCTAAGCTCCGGCAGGGTTTTGCTGTGATCCGGCGAAAAGCAAATAACGCGACTGGTGCCGCGTGCGCTCTGGCAGCGCATCAGCGGATCGTGACTGTCCGGCGCGTCAGGCGTGTCGGTCATCAGCGCCGCGAAGTCGTTGGTGAAGACGAACGTCCCGCGGTAATCCGGGTTCTTATCGCCAGTGACGCGGGTATTGCCTGCACACAGGAAGCAGTCCGGATCGTGTGCCGGCAGCGCGTCGTTTGAGGGCGTTTCTTGCGCCCCCTGCCAGGGGCGTTTAGCACGATGCGGCGAGACCAGAATCCACTGTCCGGTGAGGAGATTAAAGCGGCGATGCGGATGATCGACGGGGTTGAATTGACTCATGATGGTTTCTTAATCCTCGTATCCCTGCGGATGACGCGACTGCCAGTGCCAGGTATCCTGTGCCATCTCATCAAGCGTGCGCGTCACGCGCCAGTCCAGTTCGCGGTCGGCTTTGCTGGCATCCGCCCAATAGGCAGGCAGATCGCCATCACGGCGCGGAGCAAAGTGATAGTTAACCGGTTTACCGCAGGCTTTGCTGAAGGCGTTGACCACGTCAAGCACGCTGCTGCCGACCCCCGCGCCGAGGTTGTATATATGGACGCCCTGTTTGTCCGCCAGTTTTTCCATCGCGGCAACGTGACCGTCAGCGAGATCCATCACGTGGATGTAATCGCGTACGCCAGTGCCGTCTTCGGTCGGGTAGTCGTTGCCAAAAATGGCCAGGGAGTCGCGACGGCCCACCGCCACCTGCGCGATGTACGGCATCAGGTTATTCGGGATACCCTGCGGGTCTTCGCCCATGTCACCTGATGGATGTGCGCCAACCGGGTTGAAATAGCGCAGCAGCGCGATGCTCCATTCCGGCTGCGCTTTTTGCAGATCGGTGAGGATCTGCTCGACCATCAATTTGCTTTTGCCATAAGGGCTTTGCGGCGTACCGGTCGGGAAGCTTTCGACGTAAGGGATTTTCGGCTGGTCGCCGTAGACGGTTGCCGACGAGCTGAAAATGACGTTTTTGACACCGGCGGCGCGCATGGCGCTAATCAGTCGCAGCGTTCCGTTGACGTTGTTGTCATAGTATTCCAACGGCTTTGCGACAGATTCGCCGACGGCCTTCAGCCCGGCAAAATGGATGACGGTGTCAATCGCGTGATCGTGCAGGATTTCGGTTATCAGCGCTTCGTTGCGGATATCGCCTTCGATAAACGTCGGATGTTTGCCGCTCAGACGTTCAATAACAGGCAGTACGCTGCGCTTACTGTTACAGAGGTTATCAAGGATGATGACGTCATGACCGTTTTTCAGTAACTGCACACAAGTATGACTTCCTATGTAACCGCTACCACCGGTGACCAGAACTCTCATAATTCGCTCCGTTAAGCTTATGGTATGGAATTACCATAGCATAACAAAGATGCGAAAAGTGTGACATGGAATAAAATAGTGGAATCGTTTACACTCGCGAATTCTCTCGCTGAGCCATCAATTATTCGATTATAAATCATAAGCTTTAAGAATGATTGCGCCTTTTATCCGAAAAAAAAGGGCGCTTTCGCGCCCACGGATGAAAACTAACGCAACGGCGTTTGCTGATAGGTATAGGTCTCGCCCTCTGGCACAAATTCCAGACGGTGGGTAATGCAGGCCGGTGCATCTTCAGCGTGATGGGAAACAAACAGTAGCTGCGTGTCGCCCTCGCTAATCAATACGTCGACAAAACGACGGATGAGCTGGCGGTTCAGCGGGTCCAGCCCCTGTAAAGGTTCGTCCAGAATCAGCAGGGTCGGGTGCTTAACCAGCGCCCGGGCGATCAGTGCCAGTCGCTGTTGTCCCCAGGAGAGGCTATGAAACGGCGCGTCGGCGGTACGTTTATCGAGTCCCAGAATATCCAGCCACTGTTGCGCGAGTTTCTGCTGACGGTCTGACACGGCCTGATAGATCCCAATAGAGTCGAAATATCCTGACAAAATCACATTGCGCACCGTGGTGCTCACCCGGTAGTCGAGATGCAGGCTACTACTGACATAGCCAATGTGTTTTTTGATATCCCAGATGGTTTCACCGCTGCCACGACGACGGCCAAACAGCGTCAAATCGTTACTGTATCCCTGTGGGTGGTCACCGGTTATCAGGCTGAGCAACGTGGATTTTCCGGCGCCGTTGGGGCCGACAATCTGCCAGTGCTCACCGGGATCTACCTGCCAGCTCAGGCGATCGAGAATAGGACGATCGTTGTACGACACGACGCCATTCTTGAGGATGATCCGCGGCGTCTCGGCAGACAGGGCGGGGTGGGCAGCAGGCTCGTCTGCTTCAGGCAGCGCCACCCCTTCCAGTCGCTCGCTATGGGCAAGTTGGGCGATCAGCGCCTGCTGGAGTAAGTCCGTTTTCGATCCGATTTCCGTTAAGGTGCAGTCAACCAGCACGCCGGCATACTGAACGAACGCCGGAATTTCATCAAAGCGGTTCAGCACCAGCACCAGCGTGATGCCGGACTGGTGCAGCGTTTCAAGCAGTGCTGCTAACTGCTGGCGGGAGGCGACATCCAGGCCGTCAAATGGCTCATCGAGAATCAACAAATCAGGCTCAGACATTAGCGCCTGACAGAGTAATGTTTTGCGCGTTTCGCCGGTAGAGAGGTATTTAAAGCGGCGATCGAGCAGATGAGTGATACCAAACTGCCGCGCCAGCGTCGCACAGCGGTCCGGGTCTTTCACCTCGTCCTGAACGATCTCAGCCGTGGTGCGTCCGGTATCCTCTTCGCCGGGGCTGAGCATATCGGTGTTATTGCGTTGCCATTCATCGCTGACCAGTTTCTGCAGTTGCTCAAATGAAAGACGGGTCATTCGCAAGAATGCGCACTGGCGTTCGCCTTTGAGCTGCGGTAACTCGCCGGCCAGCGCGCGCGCCAGCGCCGATTTCCCGCTTCCGTTCGAGCCGACAAACGCCCAACTCTCACCCGCGTTTAATGTCACGGAATCCAGGCGAAGCGTTTTTGTATCGCTAAGACGAAACGTGCCTTGCGAAATATGCAACGATGACATTTTGTATCCCATTTTTTGCAGCAATGAATGACAGGGATACGTGTTCCGGGAAGGAATGTCAATGTGATTAGCGCGACTGCGGGTAAAAAAACGGCGCTTTAAAATCGATGTAGGTATCTGTGCCATGTGGCGGTTACGGCGACAGAACTATCGCTATTTTGTGAACCACTGCAAAAAAGGGCGACGCGTTATCCAGTATTTTTTCGCAGCCAGTAGAGATGTCATGGCGATTAATGATGGAGTATTTTGTGGATATTTTTATCTCGAAAAAAATGCGTAATTTCATCCTGTTGGCGCAAACCAATAATATCGCCAGAGCGGCTGAAAAAATACACATGACGGCATCGCCGTTTGGCAAAAGTATTTCGGCGCTGGAAGATCAGATTGGCTATACGCTGTTTACCCGCAAGGATAACAGCATAAGTCTGAACAAGGCCGGGCAGGAGTTGTATCAGAAACTGTTTCCGATTTATCAGTCCTTGTCGGCGATCGATAATGAAATTCATCACTCTGTGCGCGGTTCGCGCAATATTGTGATTGGCGTAGACAACACCTATCCGACGATTATTTTCGACCAGTTGATTAGCCTGGGCGACAAGTACGACGGCGTGACCGTTAAGTCTATTGAGTTCAGCGAAAACGAAGTCATTGATAACCTGTTTGGCCGTCAACTCGATTTTATCATTTCGCCGCAGTATGTTTCGGCCCGCGTGCAGGAACTGGATAATCTGACCATCAGTGAGTTGAAGCCGCTGCGTCTGGGGTTCCTCGTTTCCCGTCGCTACGAGGGTAAACAGCCGCAGGATCTGCTACGTGAACTGCCCTGGCTGCAAATGCGTTTTCAGAATCGGGCCAATTTTGAGGCAATACTGGAAGCACATATGCGGCCATGCGGCATTAACCCGACGATTATCTACCGCCCTTACAGCTTTATGGCGAAGATCAGCGCGGTGGAGCGCGGGCAGTTTCTGACCGTGATCCCATACTTTGCGTGGCGTCTGGTGAACCCGGCGACACTGAAGTATTTCGATGCGCCCGGCCGTCCGATGTATATGCAGGAATACCTGTACTCGTTGAAAAACCACCGCTATACCGCCACGATGCTTCAGCAAATTGCGGAAGATCGTGGCACAGAGGTGAATTAGCCGAGCATCGAACCGTATTCAATCAGATTGCGGTGCAGATCGAACACGTGGCTGAGATCGTGGTGAATGTGCCCGCCTGGCGCACTATCGAGATAGCGGTGCAGATAGTCCTGGTAAAGTGGATGGGCACAGTTGTCGATGATCGTGTGCGCCCGTTGCAACGGTGAGAGCCCGCGAAGATCGGCGATCCCCTGTTCGGTGACGATCACCTTCACGCTGTGCTCGCTATGGTCAACGTGGCTGCACATCGGGACGATGGTGGAAATCTTGCCGCCTTTGGCGATGGACGGTGCCATAAAGATAGACAGATAGGCGTTGCGTTCAAAATCACCGCTGCCGCCAATGCCGTTCATCAGATTCACTCCGGCCACGTGTGTCGAGTTGGCGTGACCGTAGATATCAAATTCCAGCCCCACGTTCAGGGCTATCACCCCAAGACGGCGGATAATCTCCGGATTATTGGAGATCTCCTGCGGGCGGAGCACAATACGGCTGGCGAAGAAGTCCATATTGTCGTAAATCTTCAGCAAGGAATCGGCGGATACCGTCAGGCTGGAGGCGCTGGCTCCGGTGATTTTTCCCGTTTCCAGCAGATGGACGACCGACTCCTGCAACACCTCTGAATACATCATAAAGGGCGGAATGTCCGGATTCTCCCCAAGCCGCGCCATCACGGCATTATTGATATTGCCAACCCCACTTTGCAGCGGCAGAAACTCGGGTGGAATGCGCCCGCGCGCCATCTCTTCCAGCAGAAAAGTCACGACGTTATCGGCGATTTGCTGGCAGACAGGGTTGGCGCTATCCAGTACGTTTCCGCTGTCGGGCAGTTCAGCGTCAACCACCGCCACAATCTTGTCAGGATCGATTTGCACATACCGGGTGCCAACGCGATCCATCGCATGATAAATGGGCACACTGTTGCGACGCGGCGGCGCGCCGGGAATGACAATATCAGCCAGTTCAGCGACGCGTGGGTTGTGGTAGTGATTCAGCTCAATGATGACTTTTTTTGCCCGCAGCAGCCAGGTGGGGGCATTGCCGATCCCGCTGGTAAGCCAGACCCGTCCGTCAGGCGTAATGGCTGACGCTTCAATCACCGCGACGTCAATATCACCAAAGAAGCCATAGTTAACCATCTGTGCCACTTCGCTCAGATGTAAGTCTACAAAGCGTACCTGACCCTGATTGATTTTTTGCCGTAGGCTGCCTGACGTCTGATACGGCGCGCGCCATGAGATGGCGTCAGCCTCGGACAGTACATCATCGGCGGCAGCACTAATAGACGCCCCCGTCAGCAGCCTAATCTGAAACGGTTTTTGCGCCTGATGGAGTTCGCTGGCGCGGCGGGCGATAGCCGCAGGGAGTGCTTTGGGAGAACCCGCGGGGGTAAAGCCGCTGAAGGCAACCATCGCATTATGTTCAATAATCTGCGCCGCGTCGTCGGCGCTCATCCGTGCCCAGGGGTCTTTCATATTGTGTCCCTTCCCGGTATCAGTGGCCGACAAAATTGGGTTTACGTTTATTCATAAACGCGTTCATCCCTTCCTGATAATCTTCGCTGTCATAAACGGCACGGCGCATTCCCTGAATACGTTCGAACTCGTCGGAATTCATGGTGTGCGCTTCGCCAAGCACGCGTAGCTCTTCTTTTATCACCGCGATGGCAAGCGGCGCTTTTTCCGAGATATGGTGCGCCATCTGCAACGTGAAATCCTCAAGCTCTTCGACGGCGACAACGTGGTTGAGGATACCGACCGCCTGCGCACGCTGTGCGGTAATAGGGGAGGCGGTGAAGATCAGCTCTTTGACGATATGGAAACCCGCATCGCGAGTCAGGTTGTGGATACCGACCAGATTGTACGGAACGCCGAGGTTGACCGGAGTCATAGAGAACGTGGAGGTACTGGCTGCGATGATCAGATCGGAACTCATGATCATCTCAAATGCGCCTCCCCAGACGCTGCCCTCGACCATGGAGATAACCGGTTTTGGGTACTTCTGAATCATGCGGGTGATCTGGCGTAGCGGATCGTCATAAGAGAGCGGATCGCGCCTGCCAGCGGGGAGCTCATGAATATCGTGACCGGCGGAAAATACCTTCGCACCGGCTGGTGCACGCAGGATAATACAGCGAATATCCGGGCGATTGAGATCGCTGAGCGCCAGCATGAGATCGTCAATAAACACTTTGCTCAGGGCGTTCAGCTTGCGGGCATAGTTGAACTCAATGACTGCCACTTTTCGGATAATGACAACATTAACGTATTGATAAGACATATTTTTCTCTTTATTCAAAGTAATGATTCAGAAGGTATTCGCTGATTTGCTGAAGACCGGCGCGTGACGAGAGATGGTTATTTTTGACGGCCTGCTGCGTCAGGTTGTAATAGCGGTCGAAGTCGTCACGGGAGAACAGGAGCCGCAGCGCCTCGGCTTCTGTCTGTTTTTGCAACCAGTTAATTTCCTGCAACTGGCGCACCTGCTGCAGTCGTCCGCTGGCGGTTAACTGGGTTCTGAAATCGCAGATGGCCTGCCAGACCTCGTCAATACCGCGCTTTTCCAGTGCGCTACAGCTCAGTACCTGCGGCTGCCATTCGGTATATTTATGGCGCAAAATATGCAGTGCACTTTCGTACATATGGCGGGCGATGGCGACGTGGTTGTGGTTTTCACCGTCATCCTTGTTGATGACAATCAAATCCGCCATTTCCATGATCCCTTTTTTGATGCCCTGCAGGTCGTCGCCGCCACCGGCTATTTGTAACGACACAAAGCAGTCCACCATGTGAGCGATTTCCGTTTCCGACTGTCCAACGCCGACGGTTTCAACGATCACAACGTCGAACCCCGCCGCTTCGCACAGCAGCACCAGTTCCCGGGCATGCAGGCAGGCACCGCCCAGATGACCACGCGAGGGCGCCGGGCGGATAAAGGCCGCATCCGATCGCGCCAGTTCGGTCATTCGCGTTTTGTCGCCAAGAATGCTGCCACCGCTGACAGGACTGCTGGGATCGACGGCAATCACCGCCACGCGCAGTCCGTCGCGGGTAAGACGCGTACCGAAAGCCTCCAGAAACGTGCTTTTCCCGGCGCCCGGCGTGCCCGTGATGCCCAGGCGCAGCGCGTTGCCGGTGAAAGGCATAATGGCATCCAGCAGTTGTGCGCTCAGCGCCTGATGGCGAGGATGTTGACTCTCCACCAGCGTCATGGCCTGGGCGAGCGTGGCCCGTTCTCCCTGCCGTAATAGCCTCACGGTGTCAGCCAGCGTGGATTCGTTAATCATGATGTTGGCTTATCCGCCTCAGCACATCGCGTACGCTGTCCAGCATCGGCGTGCCGGGGCCGTAAATTGCCGCTACGCCGAGCTCCTGCAGGTAGGCATAATCCTGGGGGGGAATCACGCCGCCGGCGACCACGCAGATATCGTCACGCCCCCATTTTTTCAGCGCGGCGACCAGTTCAGGGATGAGCGTTTTGTGACCGGCCGCCAGCGATGAGGCGCCGACGACGTGTACATCGTTTTCTACCGCCAGACGGGCGATCTCTTCCGGGGTGGAGAACATCGGGCTGAGATCGACATCGAACCCGAGATCGGAATAGGCGCTGGCGATCACTTTCGCACCGCGATCGTGACCATCCTGGCCCATTTTGGCGATCAAAATGCGGGGACGGCGACCATTGTCTTCGAGGAACTGCCCGGTCTGCGCAACGATGGCGTCAAACTCGCAGGCCGATTTCTCGGATTGATGGTAGCTCTGCGCAATCACCCCAGTGACACACTGGCTTGGCACCAGATAACGGTCAAATGCGGATTCCAGCGCGTCGGAGATTTCACCCAGCGTGGCGCGTGCGCGCGCCGCATGAATGGCGGCGGCCAACAGATTCTCATGATGCTGTGCGGCGTGGGTTAACGCCGCCAGCGCGACGTTAACTGCGGCATCATCGCGGGTCGCGCGGACCTGCGCCAGCGAGGCGATCTGCTCGTTACGCACCTTAATGTTGTCTATCTCCAGTACGGTCGTTGCGTCTTCTTTTTCCAGCTTGTATTTGTTGACGCCGACAATCACGCGCTTGCCCTGGTCGATCAGCGACTGTTCGCGGGCAGAGGACTCTTCGATCATCCGTTTCGGCAGCCCGGCTTCGATAGCTTTTGCCATCCCACCAGCCTCGTCGATCTGCCTGATAATCTCCCGCGTCTGTTTCACTACCTGATCGGTCAACGATTCCACATAGTATGATCCGGCAAGCGGATCCACGGTGCGGCAGATTTCTGACTCTTCCTGAAGGATTATCTGCGTGTTACGTGCAATGCGGGCGGAAAAGTCGGTGGGCAGACCGAGTGCTTCGTCAAAGGCGTTGGTATGGAGCGACTGGGTGCCGCCAAGCGTGGCGCCGAGCGCTTCGATAGTGGTACGGATCACGTTGTTATACGGATCCTGTTCGGTCAGGCTCCAGCCAGAGGTCTGGCAGTGGGTGCGAAGCGCTAAGGATTTCGGATCGGTTGCGCCGAAACCGCTAACTGCTTCGCTCCACAGATAACGCGCCGCGCGCAGCATGGCGATGTTCATGAACAGATCCATGCCTATGCCAAAGAAGAACGAAAGGCGGGGCGCGAAGTCGTCAATTTTCAGTCCGGCGGAAAGGGCGGCTTTGATGTATTCAATGCCATCGGCCAGCGTAAAGGCGACCTGCTGCACGCAGTTGGCACCCGCTTCGGCCATATGGTAGCCGCTGATGCTGATGGTATTAAAGCGAGGCATGTTGTCCGAACACCAGGCGATGATGTCGGCGATAATTCGCATTGAGGACGTTGGCGGGTAGATGTAGGTATTGCGGCACAGGTACTCTTTCAGAATATCGTTCTGAATGGTTCCGGTTAGCTGCTGCGGCGTCACGCCTTGCTCTTGCGCCGCGACGATGTAAAACGCCATCACTGGCAGTACCGCGCCGTTCATGGTCATCGACACTGACATCTTATCCAGAGGGATCTGGTCGAAAAGTACCTTCATGTCTTCGACGGTATCTATCGCCACGCCCGCTTTGCCGACATCGCCCGCGACGCGTGGGTTATCGGAATCATAACCACGGTGGGTGGCGAGATCGAAAGCCACAGAAAGGCCTTTCTGTCCGGCGGCGAGGTTGCGACGATAGAAAGCGTTAGACTCTTTGGCGGTAGAGAAACCGGCGTACTGACGGATAGTCCACGGTTGCGCGGTATACATGGTTGCGCGCGGTCCGCGTACGTAAGGCGGCAGACCGGGAAGGGTGCCGGTGACTTCCAGTTTATCGAGATCGGCTTCGGTATACAGCGGCTTGATGGCAATGCCTTCCGCTGTCTGTTTAACCAGCGACTCGACGGTTTTTCCCCGTCGGCTGAGCTCCTTGTTGGCGAGTGTCTGCCACTCCGGTAAGTCTGACATTTTTTGCTCCGTAATCCGCAATAAAAAGAGGGTATTGCGGGTACGATGAGCTTTTTAATGCCCCCTGTCGCCAGCAAAAAATAGCCAACGATGCGTCGTTTTTTGCCGGGTGGGATTATTCATTTTGTAATGAATTTCAAAGAAAAAATAACGGCGAGTAACTTCCCGCCGTTATACTGCTGCGGCGATACTCAGCACAATGTCGCGAGAATCACTCTGTCGGCATTGAAATACGCTGTAACGTTAGCGCCTTCGGACAGCGATGCGGCATCATCCACGGGTACGGTGGCGCACAGTATCTGACCGTCCGGCAGCGTCATTAATACTTCACACTGTTCTGTGCCGCGTTCAATATGATTGATAATGCCCTGGAGTTGGTTATCCGCCGCCTGGGCGATGGCGTCGTCCTGGGTGATCCCCACCCACGGCGCTTTCAACAGTACGAGGACTTCTTTGCCTTCATCAAGCCCCAGTCGCTCGCCGCTCTGGGCGGTAATCGCCACTTTCAGCCGCGTTTCACCATCGGCTAACAGCACATCGACATGCTGCTGCACCTGATCGCGATCGCGGGCGGTAATGGTGCCAAACCACTGGTTACGCGCGCTGGTTTGCAGGGAAAAACGCGAGATCGCCGCTAACAGGCTATTGAGAGGCAGCGCGTCATCGTCGCTTAAGACATCGAAGGCTTTTTGCTGAATCTGCCCCAGCAGATCGTAAAGCTGGATCAGGCGCTGCCCGTAGCGGGTCAACACTGCGCCACCACCGCCTTTGCCGCCTGTCGCTCGGTCGACCAGCGTCTGCTCGCTGAGGAGGTTCATTTCATTGATGGCGTCCCAGGCGCTCTTATAGCTGATGCCTGCATCTTTCGCGCCCTGACTAATGGAACCGGAAAGTGCAATATGCTTGAGCAAAGAGATGCGTCGGGGATCGGCAAACAGTTTTTGCTGAAGTTTCAGGGTAAGAAGGATTTCGGCTTGCATAACAAGATCCTGGTAAAAAGGTTATTGTGACGGAAAACCACAGAGACGCAAAGCCGACCGCACAAAAGGGGAGTGCTTTTCTCAGTGATGCGGTTAGAATACTACAAGGACTATATCAGGAGTTGACCATGTTAGAGTTATTGAAAAGTCTGGTATTCGCCGTAATCATGGTACCTGTGGTGATGGCCATCATCCTGGGTCTGATTTACGGTCTCGGTGAAGTGTTCAACATTTTCTCCGGTATCGGTCAGAAAGACCAGTCCAGACAGAATCACTGATTTCAAACGCCCGCTCAGTCGGGCGTTTTTGTCTCCTTCGTCTTTCAGGCCGCATTTTTGTTGGCCGCGCCCGATCGCTCAAAGATTTGCCGCCCTAATGCAACCCGAAATCCAATGGGGATTGTTTCTCAAGTTCTCCTCATTCCTGCCGATATTTTCTTTGCGTAACCTCTTATAGGTATCAATAACTTCTGGGAAAAACGTTGCTTTGTCGTTATATTTGCGTCTACATAACGACACTCGAAAGGAGTTACAGATGGCTCGTACATGGTTACGCCTGTTTGCTGGGGCAACATTATCACTGACTGTTGCCGGACATGCGCTGGCGGATGAAGGGAAAATCACGGTATTTGCAGCGGCGTCATTGACTAACGCGATGCAGGATATCGCGGCAGAATACAAAAAAGAGAAGAATGTCGACGTGGTCTCCTCTTTTGCTTCATCTTCGACGCTGGCTCGCCAGATAGAAGCCGGTGCGCCAGCGGATCTGTTCATTTCTGCCGATCAGAAATGGATGGACTACGCGGTAGATAAAAAGTCGATTGATACGGCATCGCGTCAGACGCTGCTGGGCAACAGCCTTGTGGTGGTTGCGCCAAAAGCCAGTGAGCAGAAAGATTTTACGATCGACAGTAAAACCAACTGGACGACGCTGCTGAACGGTGGACGTCTGGCGGTGGGCGATCCGGAACACGTTCCGGCGGGGATCTACGCGAAAGAAGCTCTGCAGAAACTGGGTGCCTGGGAAACATTGTCACCGAAACTGGCGCCAGCAGAAGATGTGCGCGGCGCGCTGGCGCTGGTCGAGCGTAACGAAGCGCCGCTGGGCATCGTTTACGGTTCTGACGCGGTTGCCAGCAAAGGGGTTAAAGTCGTGGCCACCTTCCCGGAAGACTCGCACAAAAAAGTGGAATACCCCATCGCGATTGTCGATGGACATAAAAACGCTACGGTCAGCGCGTTCTATGATTACCTGAAAGGACCGCAGGCTGCTGAAATCTTTAAACGCTACGGATTTACGACCAAGTAATGATATTGACCGATCCCGAATGGCAGGCCGTTTTCCTGAGCCTGAAAGTGTCTTCCCTGGCCGTGCTGTTTAGTTTGCCGTTTGGGATCTTCTTTGCCTGGCTGCTGGTGCGCTGCACCTTCCCAGGCAAAGCCTTACTGGATAGCGTGCTGCATCTGCCGCTGGTGTTACCGCCGGTGGTGGTCGGTTATCTGCTGCTGGTCTCGATGGGACGGCGCGGATTTATCGGTCAGTGGCTGTACGACTGGTTTGGTATTACCTTTGCCTTTAGCTGGCGCGGCGCGGTACTGGCGGCGGCAGTGATGTCTTTCCCACTGATGGTGCGCGCCATCCGGCTGGCGCTGGAAGGGGTGGACATCAAGCTGGAACAAGCCGCCCGGACGCTGGGCGCTGGACGCTGGCGCGTCTTCTTCACCATTACTCTCCCGCTAACGCTGCCTGGCATTATTGTCGGCACGGTGCTGGCATTTGCCCGCTCGCTGGGCGAGTTTGGCGCTACGATTACCTTTGTCTCCAACATTCCCGGAGAAACGCGCACCATTCCTTCGGCGATGTATACCCTGATCCAGACGCCTGGCGGTGAAAGCGCAGCGGCGCGACTGTGCCTTATCTCCATCGTACTGGCGCTGATTTCACTGTTGATTTCTGAATGGCTGGCGCGGCTCAGCCGCGAGCGGGCGGGGCGATAATCATGCTGGAACTCAATTTCTCCCAGACGCTGGGCACCCATTGCGTCACGCTCAACGAAACGCTGCCCGCCAGCGGTATCACCGCGATTTTCGGCGTCTCCGGTTCCGGAAAAACCTCGCTCATCAATGCCATCAGTGGCCTGACTCGACCGCAGAAAGGGCGCATTGTGCTCAACGGACGGGTGCTGAACGACACGGAAAAACATATTTGTCTGACGCCGGAAAAACGTCGGGTAGGCTACGTTTTTCAGGATGCGCGCCTGTTTCCGCATTATAAAGTACGCGGCAATCTGCGTTATGGCATGGCGAAAAGCATGGCCGGTCAGTTTGATAAGCTGGTGGCGTTGTTAGGTATTGAGCCCCTGCTCGACAGACTGCCGGGCGGCCTCTCCGGTGGTGAAAAACAGCGTGTGGCGATTGGCCGGGCGCTGCTGACCGCGCCGGAATTGCTGCTGTTGGATGAACCGCTCGCCTCGCTGGATATTCCGCGTAAGCGCGAACTGTTGCCCTATCTGCAACGCCTGGCGCGGGAGATCAACATTCCCATGCTCTACGTCAGCCACTCGCTCGACGAGATTCTCCATCTGGCCGATAACGTGATGGTACTGGAAGACGGTCAGGTGAAGGCGTTTGGTGCGCTCGAAGAGGTCTGGAGCAGCAGCGTGATGCATCCGTGGCTGCCGAAAGAACAGCAGAGCAGCATCCTGAAGGTGAGCGTGCTGGAGCATCATCCGCATTACGCCATGACGGCACTGGCGCTGGGCGACCAGCATTTGTGGGTCAATAAGCTCAATGAACCGCTGCAAGCCTCGTTGCGCATTCGTATTCAGGCGTCGGATGTTTCACTGGTGCTACAACCGCCGCAGCAGACCAGTATCCGCAATATTTTGCGCGCGAAGGTGACCCACTGCTACGACGATAACGGGCAGGTGGAAGTTCAGCTTGAGGTCGGGGGCAAAACGCTGTGGGCGCGCATAAGCCCGTGGGCCAGGGATGAACTGGGGATCAAACCTGGCCTGTGGCTGTACGCGCAAATCAAGAGCGTATCCATAACCGCCTGATTACAGCAGTTGGCTATAGATGAACTTCGCAATGCTGTCGGTGGTGTTGTCGCCGATGACGACGTTAGCACGTGCTTTGATCTCGTCGTCAGCATTGCCCATCGCCACGCCGGTACCGGCCGCTTCCAGCATGCTGATGTCGTTGTAGTTATCCCCGAAGGCAATCACGTTTTCCATCGAACTGCTCTGAGATTCGACCCACTGGGTCAGGCGTTTGCCCTTACTGTTACCCTGACGGGCGATATCGACCTGATCGTGCCACGACCATTCGCATTCAAGGCCCAGTTGCTGTTCGACATGTTTGCCAAATTGCTGCAGTTTAGGGATATCGTCGTCTGTCAGGGCGAATTTCCAGACCGCGTTGACATCGCGCGCCGCCTGCGCCAGTGAAGGCACCTGAGTGAAGACCGGACGCTGTTCCGGTGGCAGCGTCTGCGCCCAGTTTGATGTGCGAATGACATGGCCGGTCGGATGCTCATACAGCATGGCGTCATCGACATACATCAGACCATGAACCTGATGCGATTCCAGCAATGTAATAAGCTGCAGCGCCTGGTCAACCGGTAGGGGGTCGGCCTTAAGAACATTTTTTGCGTGATAATCATACAAATAAGTGCCATTACAGCAAATTGCAGGTGTATCCAGCGCCAGTGCCTGATAAAAAGGATGAATCGCAACGTGATGACGCCCGGTGACGATGATAAGTTGGTAACCCGCCGCTCTGGCGCGTGACAGCGCTTCGACAGACGAGGGGAGCAGGGTCTTTTGCGGGGTCAGCAGGGTTCCATCTAAATCCAGGGCAATCACGCGAGTGGTCATATCGTCATCCCGATTAACATTGAAAATTTTGTCTGCCTGAATGGTACACCGGGACGGGGAGCAGGCAAAATTTAGTACGTATACCCTGAATAATTCGAGTTGCAGGTGCGTTGGCTGCAACTTGAAGTATGACGGATATAGATTCAGCATTCACCGTTAAAAGCGACTACGTTAAGCTGTATTCCATTATTGCAGCCAGTTGCCTAAAGCAGAGGAGCATTCATGAAGCAAACCGTTTATACCGCCAGCCCTGAAAGCCAACAGATCCACGTCTGGAGCTTGGGTCATGATGGCGCGTTGAAGCTGGTACAGGTGGTTGATGTGCCCGGGCAGGTTCAGCCGATGGTGGTCAGCCCGGATAAACGCTATCTCTACGTGGGCGTGCGTCCTGAATTCCGCGTGCTGGCTTACCGGATTGCGCCGGATGATGGTGCGCTGACGTTTGCCGCAGAATCCGCACTGCCGGGCAGCCCAACACACATTTCAACCGATCATCATGGGCGTTTCGTCTTTGTCGGCTCCTATAATGCGGGCAACGTCAGCGTGACGCGTCTGGAAGACGGCCTGCCGGCCGGGCTTGTGGATGTGGTGGAAGGGATGGATGGCTGTCACTCTGCCAATATCTCTCCGGACAACCGCACCCTGTGGGTGCCTGCGCTGAAGCAGGATCGCATCTGCCTGTTTACCCTCAGCGATGACGGTAAGCTGGTGGCGCAAGAGCCAGCAGAAGTGACCACCGTTGAAGGGGCCGGTCCGCGTCATATGGCTTTCCATCCGAATCAGCAATATGCGTACTGCGTCAACGAGCTCAACAGTTCTGTGGACGTCTGGGAGCTGAAAGATCCGCACGGCGACATCGAATGCGTGCAAACGCTGGATATGATGCCGGCTGATTTCTCTGACACCCGCTGGGCGGCGGACATACACATTACGCCCGATGGTCGTCATCTGTATGCCTGTGACCGCACCGCCAGCCTGATTACCGTATTCAGCGTTTCAGAAGATGGCAGCGTGTTGACCAAAGAGGGCTTCCAGCCAACCGAAACGCAGCCGCGCGGTTTCAACGTTGACCATAGTGGGAAATACCTGATTGCCGCCGGACAGAAGTCGCACCATATTGCGGTGTACGAGATTGCCGGTGAGCAGGGGTTGTTGACGGAAAAGGGACGTTATGCGGTAGGCCAGGGCCCGATGTGGGTAGTGGTTAACGCGTATTAATTTGGGTAGATTTTTAACCCGCAAGTAAAAAGAATAACCGGCATCGCAGGATGCCGGTTTTTTTATGCTTACTGCTTCGGTGCCGCCACCACTTTGCTGCCCACACCGCGGTTATTGTATTCCCACATGCGGTTAAAGTTGGTGTCGTTCAGGTTACGCTGGGTTTCGCCTTTATCATCTTTCGCGCCGGTATTGCCCGCGAAAGGACGCTTCGAGACCACCGCGTCAGCCCACGGCTGCGCCATGTTAAAGCCTTCGTTGATCACGCTATCGCGGATCACGACCTGACCGTTGGTGTTGCTGTCAACATCCAGTGAGCGGCCCAGTTGCGCCACGCCGTCACCGGCGGCGGTGAAGCGGCTGTTGGTGGCGAGGAAACCGTAGTAAATGTTCGACAGCGTTGCCGGTGCGAAGACGTACGCTTCTTGTTGAGTACGGGAGTTCACCACGCGGAAGTCGGTGTTATCGAACACCACTGCGCCGCGACCGGAAACCATATCCACATCACCTTCGATGTAGCTGTTGATGACCAGGGTGCGCGGCTGACGGTCATTTTCCAGACGGTTCTGCACGCCGCTGTTGGTCACAAAGAAGGTGTTCTGGCGGCCCAGAATGTTTACCTTGTCGATCTGAACTTTGTCACCGTCGGTGCGTAACGCAACGGCCGGGTGGTTACCCGCATCCACGCTGTCGCCGAGATTGTTTTCAACGGTCAGATTCTGCAACTGCAGGCCATTGTTCTGTGACCACAGTACGGCTGAACACATCACGCCAATGTTCGCGCCGCGTTTGCTCTGGCAGTTGTCAAACATGTACCAGGCCGGTTTACCTGGCATATATTTCCCACCCGGGTTC
The DNA here is from genome assembly GCA_009363175.1 of Citrobacter telavivensis. Lineage (NCBI taxonomy): Bacteria > Pseudomonadati > Pseudomonadota > Gammaproteobacteria > Enterobacterales > Enterobacteriaceae > Citrobacter > Citrobacter telavivensis. The sequence continues at coordinate 4,047,268 of CP045205.1, read as the reverse complement.
ACCGTATGACGCCAGTCAGCGGTGCTCATTTCACCGTCAATCGCCGCGCCAATCTTCACGTCTAACGGTTTTTCACCCGTTCCGTATAGCGTCAGGCTGCCCGGTGCCGCAGGGATATAGACGGTTCCCTGATACTCACCCGGCATAATGGCAATGTACTGACGTTTGTTGGTGCGCGTGGTGATCGCTGCATCCACTGCCGCCTGAATGGTGGTGTGGGTCACGCCTTGCGTACCGGCCGGGCCGACGACAAAGTCAGGCTGCGCGGGCAGAGAAATCGAGGACGGCGTCCACGGCGCAGTGTTCGGCGTCAGGGAAGAAAAATAGTTTTTAGCGACAAAATTCTGCGCTTCATTCGCCGACAAAATGGGGCGCGAGGAGGTTCCAGGCGCGGTTTGATCGGAAGGAATTTGATCCGGCGGGGTAGAGCTACAGGCGGTCAGCGTCACGCCAAAAGCCAGTGCCAGCGCCAGACGGGAAACTGATGATGTGTTCACGAGTTGCTCCGGGCTATAAAAGTATCCATTGAAGCCTGCTTTTTTATACTAAGTTGAGCAAAACGGGAAGGCGAAAAGCTAAAAAGTTGTTTTTTAAACCACTCCTCGCGGATCCTGATACCGCGAACGTCACAATTAAGTAACATTTTTGCCCTGGATGATTGACTTCCCGCGCGCGATCTCAAATAAATGTCTATACAACCTAAGACAAGTGGGAGAGGGCATGCAACACCTGTTACCTGATGATACGCTCTGGCGAAACCTTCGTCTGGCGACGCTCGACCCGGAGCAGCCGACGCCGTATGGCATGCTGGACCGTCATGCGTTGATTATCCGCGAGGGGCGCGTGCTGGCGATTGTGCCGGAGACATCACTCCCGACAGCGCACGCCAATACGCATGACCTGCAGGGGCGTCTGGTGACGCCCGGACTGATTGACTGCCACACGCATCTGGTGTTTGGCGGCAACCGCGCCAGCGAGTGGGAACAACGGCTGAACGGTGTCTCTTACCAGCAGATCAGCGCGCAGGGCGGTGGTATTAACGCTACCGTGTCGGCAACGCGTGCCGCAACAGAGGAGACGCTCTTTGCCTCTGCACAGGCGCGGATCGCGCGTCTGATACGCGAGGGCGTGACCCTGTTGGAAGTGAAATCCGGCTACGGTCTGAATGTGGCAGCAGAAGAAAAGATGCTGCGCGTTGCGGCCCGCCTGGCCGAAGAGAATCTCATCGAAATCAGCCCCACGCTGCTGGCGGCGCATGCCGTACCGGTTGAATATCGGGACAATCCTGACGGTTATATCACCCACGTCTGCGAAACGATACTGCCGCAGTTATGGGAAAGGGGGCTGTTTGAAGCGGTCGATCTGTTTTGCGAGAGCGTAGGGTTTACCCTGGCCCAGAGCGAGCGGGTACTGCACGCGGCGCAGGCGGCAGGCATCCCGGTCAAAGGGCATGTTGAGCAATTGTCTCTGCTTGGCGGGACGCAACTGGTCAGTCGCTATCACGGGCTTTCTGCGGATCACATTGAATATCTTGATGAAGCAGGCGTGGCGGCGATGCGTCACAGCGGCACCGTTGGCGTACTGCTTCCGGGGGCGTTTTATTTTCTGAAAGAGACACAGCGTCCGCCCGTTGAATTGCTGCGTCGCTACCAGATCCCAATGGCCGTAGCGACCGATTTCAATCCCGGCACCAGTCCCTTTATCAGCCTGCACCTGGCGATGAACATGGCCTGCGTTCAGTTTGGACTGACACCGGAAGAGGCGTGGGCGGGCGTTACCCGTCATGCCGCTCAGGCGCTGGGACGCCAGACGACGCACGGACAACTAAAAGCGGGCTACGTTGCCGATTTTAACGTCTGGGATGCGCAAAACCCGGTGGAGATCCTCTATGAACCAGGGCGCAACCCGCTGTATCAACGCATATTTCGAGGAGAAATGACATGACGCAATGGGAAGCTGCTGCCCCTGATCTGTGGCAGGGGCGAGATGACAGCGGTGAAGCCGCAAACGCGCTGCGTCTGTTTCAGACCACAGCGCGCAGCCAGACGTTTTCGCCAGAGCATTATCGCGACAAAATAGCGCTGCTCGGCTTTGCCTGCGATGAGGGGGTTAAGCGTAATCAAGGGCGTCCTGGTGCCGCCGGCGCGCCTGACGCGCTGCGTTGTGCGCTGGCGAACCTGGCGAGCCACGCGGGGCATGAGCGACTGGTGGATATGGGGAATCTACTGGCCCCGACGGCGGATCTGGAAGGGGCGCAACAGGCGCTGCGTGATGCGGTCTCTCGATGTCATCAGGCCGGGATGCGCACCTTCGTTCTTGGCGGCGGACATGAGACGGCATTCGGCCACGGGGCGGGTATTTTCGACGCGTTCCCCGGCGAGCGGGTAGGGATCGTTAACCTCGACGCACATCTGGATCTGCGCAACGCCGGGCGGGCGACTTCCGGTACGCCGTTTCGCCAACTGGCACAGCTTTGCGACCAGCAGCAGCGCGAGTTCCGCTACGCCTGCATCGGCGTCAGTCGGGCGGCAAATACTCAGGCGCTGTGGGATGAGGCGCAAAAGCGCAACGTGCTGGTGGTTGAAGATTTGCAGTGCAGCGAAGCCCACGCCCAGCTGGCGGCGTTTATCAGCGAGGTAGATAAACTCTATCTGACGGTCGATCTCGACGTACTGCCTGTTGCCGAGATGCCCGCGGTGTCGGCTCCGGCGGCGCTGGGCGTGCCCTTGGCGACCCTGCTGACGGTGATTGAGCCTATTTGTCGCAGCGGTAAGCTCCAGGCGGTGGATATGGTTGAATTTAATCCTCGCTTTGATAATGATGGCAGGTCGGCACGCGTGGCTGCGCGGCTTGGCTGGCAAATCGCCCATTGGTGGCAGTAATCGATTGATAAGGTAAAACATTCCCATGACACTCTCTCGCCCTCGTTCTGCTCCCGCGCCGTTTTATGAGACGGTTAAACGCGAGATTAGCGAAAAGATCGCCAGCGGCGTCTGGCAGCCGCACGATCGCATTCCGTCGGAGGCGGAGCTGGTGGCGCAGTACGGCTTCAGTCGGATGACCATCAACCGGGCGCTGCGCGAACTGACCGACGAAGGGATGCTGGTGCGCCTGCAGGGGGTGGGAACCTTTGTCGCGGAGCCGAAAGGCCAGTCTGCACTGTTTGAAATTCGCAGTATTGCCGACGAAATCGCCTCCCGGGGGCATCGGCATCACTGCGAGGTGCTGATTCTGGAAAAAAAACCGGCCAATGCGCGACAGGCGGCGGTGCTGAAGGTCAGTGAAGGGACGACGATTTTCCACTCTGTGATGGTGCATTTTGAAAACGACCAGCCGGTACAGATAGAAGATCGCTGTGTGAATGCCGACATTGTCCCGGCGTATCTGGCGCAGGATTACAGTCAGACCACGCCACATGCCTATCTGTCGTTGATTGCCCCGCTGACGGAAGGGGAGCACATTGTTGAAGCAGTGCGCGCTACGGCGCAAGAGTGTGCCTTACTGGATATTGGCGAGACCGATCCTTGTCTGCTGATTCGTCGTACCACCTGGTCCGCCACGCAGATCGTTTCCCATGCGCGACTGCTCTTCCCGGGGTCTCGCTACCGGTTGCAGGGCCATTTCTCCTCCTGAATCACGCGAACTGAAAAGCGTGATTGCTGACGCAATATAACAAAAATGTATCTTTTTTGTTAATTACTGCCTTGTTATGTCTTGTATAGACAAGTATATATTTACCTCACACCCGATCATTCCATTATGCCGGATAAACAGTATCCGGCACGTCCGTGAGGAGTCGTTGTTATGTCTCATAGCAAGTATCGCCAGCAAGATATCCGCGCCCCGCGAGGGACAACGCTGACGGCCAAATCCTGGCTGACCGAAGCGCCGCTGCGCATGTTGATGAATAACCTGGATCCCGACGTCGCCGAAAACCCGCATGAGCTGGTGGTGTACGGCGGTATAGGGCGCGCGGCCCGTAACTGGGAGTGCTATGACGCGATTGTCAATGCCCTGACTCAACTGGAAGCGGATGAAACGCTGCTGGTTCAGTCCGGCAAACCGGTTGGCGTATTCAGAACCCATCAGAACGCCCCGCGCGTGCTCATCGCCAACTCCAACCTCGTTCCGCACTGGGCGACCTGGGAGCATTTCAACGAACTGGATGCAAAAGGGCTGGCGATGTACGGCCAGATGACGGCTGGAAGCTGGATCTATATCGGTAGTCAGGGGATTGTGCAGGGCACCTATGAAACGTTTGTTGAAGCGGGACGCCAGCATTACGACGGCAATCTGCGCGGGCGCTGGGTGTTAACCGCCGGACTCGGCGGCATGGGGGGCGCGCAGCCGTTGGCGGCAACGCTGGCTGGCGCCTGTTCCCTGAACATTGAATGTCAACAGAGCCGCATCGATTTCCGCCTGCGCACCCGCTATGTCGATGAACAGGCGACGTCCCTTGATGACGCGCTGGCACGTATCGAAAAATATACTCGCGAAGGCAAAGCCGTTTCGATTGCCCTGTGCGCCAATGCGGCGGACGTCGTGCCCGAACTGGTGAAACGCGGCGTACGCCCGGACATGGTCACCGACCAGACCAGCGCCCACGATCCCTTGCATGGCTATCTGCCTTCCGGCTGGGACTGGGAGACCTATCAGCAGAAAGCGCTCTCCGATCCGCAGGGAACCGTAGAGGCAGCGAAGCGTTCGATGGCGAAACACGTCGAGGCCATGCTGGCGTTCAACGACATGGGCGTACCTACGTTTGATTACGGCAACAATATCCGTCAGATGGCAAAAGAGATGGGTGTGGAAAACGCCTTTGCCTTTCCTGGCTTCGTACCGGCCTATATTCGCCCGCTGTTCTGTCGCGGCATCGGACCGTTCCGCTGGGTGGCGCTTTCCGGCGATCCACAGGATATTTATAAAACCGATGCCAAAGTGAAAGAGATTGTGGCGGATGACGAGCACCTCCATCGCTGGCTGGACATGGCGCGGGAGCGGATTAATTTCCAGGGGCTGCCAGCGCGTATCTGCTGGGTGGGTCTTGAATGGCGGCAAAAACTCGGCCTGGCGTTCAACGAAATGGTGCGCAGTGGTGAAGTCTCTGCACCGATTGTGATCGGTCGCGACCATCTGGATTCCGGCTCTGTCGCCAGTCCGAACCGCGAAACCGAGGCGATGCGCGACGGTTCTGACGCGGTGTCCGACTGGCCGCTGCTCAATGCGCTGCTCAACACGGCGAGCGGAGCCACCTGGGTATCGCTGCACCACGGCGGCGGCGTAGGAATGGGCTTCTCACAGCACGCCGGGATGGTCATTGTCTGCGACGGCAGCGATGAAGCGGCCGAGCGAATTGCCCGGGTACTGCATAACGATCCGGCGACCGGCGTGATGCGTCATGCGGATGCGGGCTACGACATCGCCGTGGAGTGCGCTGTGGAACAAGGTCTGAATCTACCGATGGTTGCGGCAACGCAGGGGAAATGCTGATATGAACACCATGACCTTAACGCCGGGCCATCTGAGCTTTTCACAGCTGCGCGAAGTCTGGCAGCGGCCGGTTAAACTGAGCCTCGACGCCAGCGCCATCGACGGCATTAACGCCAGCGTGGCCTGCGTCAACACGATTGTCGCTGAAGGGCGTACGGCCTACGGCATTAACACGGGTTTTGGCCTGCTGGCGCAAACGCGCATTGCCGATGACGATCTGCAAAACCTGCAGCGTTCGCTGGTGCTGTCGCATGCGGCAGGCGTGGGCGACGCGTTAGATGACGCGCTGGTGCGCCTGATCATGGTGCTGAAGATAAACAGCCTGGCGCGCGGTTTCTCCGGCATTCGCCTTAGCGTGATAGACGCGCTGATTGCGCTGGTTAACGCCGAAGTCTGGCCGCACATTCCGGCGAAAGGGTCGGTGGGCGCATCAGGTGATTTGGCGCCGCTGGCCCATATGTCGCTCACGCTGTTAGGTGAAGGGAAGGCGCGCTGGCAGGGCGAATGGCTACCCGCGACGGAAGCGTTAAAAAAAGCCGGGCTGGAGCCGATTACGCTGGCGGCGAAAGAAGGGCTGGCGCTGCTTAACGGCACGCAGGCGTCGACGGCGTTTGCGCTGCGCGGGCTGTTTGAAGCGCAGGAGCTGTTCGCGTCCGCCATCGTGTGCGGATCGTTAACCACCGAAGCGGTGCTGGGGTCACGCCGCCCGTTTGATGCGCGCATTCACGCCGCGCGCGGGCAGCGTGGGCAGATTGACGCGGCGGCGCTGTATCGCCACGTACTGACGGAGACCAGCGCGCTGTCGGCGTCACACCACAATTGTGAAAAGGTGCAGGATCCGTATTCTCTGCGCTGTCAGCCGCAGGTGATGGGCGCGTGCCTGACGCAGATGCGCCAGGTGATGGACGTGCTGCTGGCGGAAGCCAATGCGGTCTCCGATAACCCGCTGGTTTTTGCTGAGCAGGGGGACGTCATCTCCGGCGGTAACTTCCATGCCGAACCGGTGGCGATGGCGGCGGATAATCTGGCGCTGGCCATTGCCGAGATAGGCGCGCTTTCCGAACGCCGTATTGCGCTGATGATGGATAAACACATGTCGCAACTGCCGCCTTTCCTCGTCAAAAACGGTGGGGTGAATTCCGGCTTTATGATTGCCCAGGTGACGGCGGCAGCGCTCGCCAGTGAGAACAAAGCGCTGGCGCATCCGCACAGCGTGGACAGTCTGCCAACGTCGGCGAATCAGGAAGATCATGTATCGATGGCACCGGCGGCGGGACGCAGGTTGTGGGAAATGGCGGCGAATACTCGCGGCGTACTGGCCGTCGAGTGGCTGGCAGCCTGTCAGGGGATCGATTTACGCGAAGGGTTAACGTCAAGTCCGCTACTGGAGCAGGCGCGAACCGCATTACGTGAGCAGGTCGCGCATTATACCCAGGACCGTTTCTTCGCCCCGGATATTGAGCGTGCGACAGAATTGCTTGCGCAGGGGACCTTGTTGCAGCTTGTGCCGGAGTTTCTTTGAACAGCGCCGGATGGCGCTGACGCTTATCCGGCCTACAAATTCCTCCCGTAGGCCGGATAAGACGCGTGAGCGTCGTCATCCGGCACAACACGATCAACTGAACATCGCGGTAATCGACGCGCTGGCGAGCGAGTGGAAATGGACGTTAAATCCTACCATCGCGCCGCTGGCACCTTCATCGACGTCAATCTTGTCCACATCCAGCGCGTGAACGGTAAAGATATAGCGGTGGGTTTCCCCTTTTGGCGGCGCGGCGCCGCCGTAGCCCGCTTTACCGAAGTCGGTACGCGTCTGGATAACGCCGTCTGGCAGCGCGACAAGGCCAGAGCCAAAGCCCTGCGGCAGCACCCGGGTGTCGGCTGGAATATTGGCCACTACCCAGTGCCACCAGCCGGAACCGGTTGGCGCATCCGGGTCAAAACAGGTCACCACGAAACTCTTCGTTCCGGCAGGCACCTCATCCCAGGCCAGATGCGGAGAAAGGTTATCGCCGTTATAGCCCATACCGTTGAAGACATGGCGCTGGGGAAGCTTTTCCCCGTCGCGCAGATCGTTGCTGATTAATTTCATGCACTCTCCTTCATTCTTGCCAAAAAGTGTTGCCAGAAACTCCACAGCTTACCGTTAATTATGCGTTAAAAAACGTTTCTTCGCGCACAGCGTCGTTCACTGCCTGTGTCAGACGGCGCAGTTGCGCTGGCTTAATGAGATACGGCGGCATCAGGTAGATGAGCTTGCCAAACGGACGGATCCACACGCCCTGTTGCACAAAGAATTTTTGCAGAGCCGCCATGTTGACCGGATGCGTCGTTTCCACCACGCCGATCGCCCCCAGCACGCGCACATCCGCTACCCACGGCGACGTCCGCGCCGGGGCGAGTTCCTGACGGAGTTGGGTTTCAATGGCCGATACCTGTGCCTGCCAGTCGCCGGATTCCAGCAGAGACAGACTGGCGGTTGCCACCGCGCAGGCCAGCGGATTGCCCATAAACGTGGGGCCGTGCATGAAACAGCCCGCTTCGCCGTCGCTGATGGTTTCCGCCACCTGGCGGGTGGTCAGGGTGGCGGAGAGGGTCATCGTCCCACCGGTCAGCGCTTTGCCCAGACACAGAATATCAGGCGCGATCCCGGCGTGTTCGCAGGCAAACAGTTTGCCCGTGCGGCCAAATCCGGTCGCGATTTCATCGGCAATCAGCAGAATGCCTTCCCGGTTACACATTTTGCGGATACGGCGCAGCCACTCCGGATGGTACATGCGCATACCGCCCGCTCCCTGGACGATCGGCTCAAGAATAACTGCCGCGATATCATGACGATGCGCCGCCATCAGGCGCGCGAAGGCCACCATGTCACGCTCATCCCACTCGCCATCCATCCGGCTTTGCGGCGCAGGGGCAAACAGGTTTTCCGGCAGATAGCCCTTCCACAGGCTGTGCATGGAGTTGTCCGGATCGCAGACCGACATCGCGCCGAAAGTATCGCCGTGATAGTCGTTACGGAACGTCAGGAAGCGCTGACGTGATTCACCCAACGCCTGCCAGTATTGCAGCGCCATTTTCATCGCGACTTCCACCGCGACGGAACCGGAATCGGCGAGAAATACGCACTCAAGCGTCGCGGGCGTCATGGCGACCAGTTTACGGCACAGGTTGACGGCGGGGGCATGCGTGATCCCACCGAACATCACGTGTGACATGGCGTCAATCTGCGTTTTCATCGCCGCATTGAGCTGTGGGTGATTGTAGCCGTGAATCGCGGCCCACCATGACGACATGCCATCAATCAGGCGCTCACCGCTGGATAAAATCAGTTCGCAGCCTTCAGCCCGTTCAACGGGATAGACCGGCAGCGGGGACGTCATAGAGGTGTAGGGGTGCCAAATGTGGCGCTGATCAAAAGTGATATCGTCCGTTGTCATAATCGACTTGTAAACCAAATTAAAAAGTTTTAGGTTTACAAGTCTACACCCTTATCACCACAAAAAGTATAAAATTATGACCACTCATTCTCGCTGGACGCTGTCGCAAGTCACCGAATTATTTGAAAAACCGCTGCTGGATCTGCTGTTCGAGGCACAGCAAATTCACCGTCAGCATTTTGACCCTCGTCAGGTACAGGTCAGCACGCTGTTGTCGATCAAGACCGGCGCCTGCCCGGAAGACTGCAAATATTGCCCGCAAAGTTCGCGCTATAAAACGGGCCTTGAATCTGAGCGGCTGATGGAAGTCGAGCAGGTGCTGGAGTCGGCGCGCAAAGCGAAAAACGCGGGTTCCACCCGTTTCTGCATGGGGGCGGCGTGGAAGAACCCGCACGAGCGTGACATGCCGTATTTGCAGCAAATGGTTCAGGGGGTGAAAGCGCTGGGGCTGGAAGCCTGCATGACGCTCGGCACGCTCGATGAATCGCAGGCACAGCGACTGGCGGAGGCGGGGCTGGACTATTACAACCACAACCTCGATACGTCGCCGGAATTCTACGGCAACATCATCACCACCCGTTCCTACCAGGAGCGTCTCGATACGCTGGACAAAGTGCGCGAGGCCGGGATCAAAGTCTGTTCTGGCGGCATCGTCGGTCTGGGCGAAACGGTGACAGACCGTGCCGGGCTGCTCCTGCAACTGGCAAATCTGCCGACTCCGCCGGAAAGCGTGCCGATCAACATGTTGGTAAAGGTGAAGGGCACGCCGCTGGCGGATAACGATGACGTTGACGCGTTTGATTTTATTCGCACCATTGCCGTGGCGCGCATCATGATGCCGACCTCTTACGTTCGTCTGTCCGCCGGTCGCGAGCAGATGAATGAGCAAACGCAGGCCATGTGCTTTATGGCCGGGGCCAACTCCATTTTCTACGGCTGCAAACTGCTCACCACGCCAAACCCGGAAGAGGACAAAGATCTCCAGCTCTTCCACAAGCTGGGACTGAATCCACAGCAGACGTCGGTGCTTGCGGGGGATAACGAGCAGCGTGCGCGTCTGGAGCAGGCGCTGCTGACGCCGGATACCGACGATTACTACAACGCGGCTGCCGTATGATCTGGCAACGGAAAATCGACGATGCGCTGACGGCGCGTCGTTCGGCTGACACCCTGCGCCGCCGTTACACGGTCGTGCAGGGGGCCGGTCGCTGGCTGAAGGCGAACGACCAGCGCTATCTCAATTTCTCCAGCAATGATTATCTGGGCTTAAGCCACCATCCACGCATCGTTCGCGCCTGGCAGCAGGGGGCGGAACGGTTTGGCGTCGGCAGCGGCGGCTCGGGTCACGTCAGCGGTTATTCCATCGCCCATCAGCAACTGGAAGAAGAACTGGCCGACTGGCTGGGCTATCCGCGCGCGCTGCTGTTTATCTCCGGTTTCGCCGCAAACCAGGCGGTGATTACCGCGCTGATGGAAAAGGATGACCGGATTGTCGCTGACCGCCTCAGCCATGCTTCGCTACTGGAAGCGGCCAGTCTAAGTCCGGCGCAGCTTCGCCGCTTTACCCATAACGACGCGTCGCATCTCACGCGCCTGCTTGATGTCCCCTGTTCGGGGCGACAGCTGGTGGTGACCGAGGGCGTGTTCAGCATGGATGGCGACAGCGCGCCGCTTGCGGAAATTCAGCGCGCCGCACAGACCCGCAAGGCCTGGCTGCTGGTGGATGACGCTCATGGTGTTGGCGTGTGCGGGGACGAGGGGCGCGGGAGTTGCTGGCAGCAGCGGGTAAAACCGGCGCTGTTGGTGGTGACGTTTGGCAAAGGGTTTGGCGTCAGCGGAGCGGCGATCCTGTGCTCCGAAAGCGTTGCCGATTATCTGCTGCAGTTCGCCCGTCATCTGATATACAGCACCAGCATGCCGCCTGCGCAGGCGATGGCGCTACAGGCGTCGCTTTCGGTGATTCGCAGTCAGGAAGGTGACGCGCGCAGGGAGAAACTGGCTGCGCTTATCCAGCGCTTTCGTTCATCAGTCAATCACGCCGATTTCACCCTGGCGCAGTCGCACAGTGCCATCCAGCCGCTGATTGTCGGCGAAAATGCACGCGCGCTACGGCTGGCGGACACCCTGCGCCGTCAGGGATGCTGGGTCACGGCTATCCGTCCACCGACCGTGCCCGCCGGGACGGCCCGTCTGCGCCTGACGTTAACCCAGGCGCATGAGCCCGAGGATATCGATCGTTTGCTGGAGGTGCTGCATGGGGCAAGTGAATAAGCAGGCTGTCGCGGCGGCGTTTGGCCGTGCGGCAGCGCACTATGAGCAGCACGCCACATTGCAGCGTCTGAGCGCAGACGCCTTGCTGGCGCAACTGCCGCAACGCCCGTTTTCGCAGGTGCTGGATGCCGGCTGCGGGCCGGGTCGTCTGAGTCGCTACTGGCGCGAGCAGGGCAGCCAGGTTACCGCGCTGGATCTCTCTGCCCGGATGCTGGACGAGGCGCGTCGTCAGAATGTGGCGCATCACTATCTCGCCGGTGACATCGAGTCGCTACCGTTAGCCACCGCGTCGTTCGACCTGGCCTGGAGCAATCTGGCCGTGCAGTGGTGTGACAGTCTGCATCATGCGCTAAGCGAGCTTTACCGGGTCGTGCGTCCCGGCGGGCGTGTGGCCTTCACCACGCTGGCCCAGGACTCGCTGCCGGAGCTTCATCAGGCCTGGCGCGCGGTGGATGACCGGGCGCATGGCAACCGGTTTTTATCCCGTGAGGCGCTGTGTGACGCGATGCGCGGCTGGCAGGGGCATCATCAATCGATCTCCCTGACGCTGGAATTTGATGACGCTCTGAGCGCCATGCGCTCGCTGAAAGGTATCGGCGCGACCCATTTGCACGAGGGGCGCACGTCGCGCGTCTTAACCCGCTCGCAGTTGCAGCAGCTTCAACTGGCCTGGCCCCAGCGGCAGGGGAAATATCCTCTGACCTACCATCTTTTTGCAGGAGTGATTACACGTGACTAAACGTTATTTTGTCACCGGCACCGACACGGAAGTCGGTAAAACCGTCGCCAGCTGTGCGCTGCTACAGGCGGCGCGCAGTCTGGGCTACCGGACGGCTGGCTATAAACCCGTCGCCTCAGGCAGTGAAATGACGCCAGAAGGACTGCGCAACAGCGATGCCCTGGCGCTTCAGCGCAACAGCAGTCTGGCGCTGGACTATGCGGCGGTGAATCCTTACACCTTCGCGGAACCCACCTCACCGCATATCATCAGCGCTGATGAAGGGAGGCCGATTCATGCTGACGTGATGTCAGAGGGATTACGCGCGCTGGATGCCCAGGCGGAGTGGCTGTTGGTCGAAGGTGCAGGCGGCTGGTTTACCCCGCTTGCGGAGGATTTTACCTTCGCCGACTGGGTGCAGCACGAGCGGTTGCCGGTTATCCTGGTCGTCGGCGTAAAGTTGGGATGTATTAACCATGCCATGCTGACAGCGCAGGCGGTACAGCAGGCAGGACTCCGGCTTGCCGGATGGGTGGCGAATGACGTCACGCCGCCGGGGAAACGCCACCACGAGTATATGACGACGCTTCAGCGGGTCATCCCTGCGCCGCTGTTAGGCGAAATCCCGTGGCTTGACGCTGGAGCCGAAAACGCGGTCACAGGACAATATCTGGATCTCTCTTTGCTCGTGGACGAGTAAAAGGCGAAATTGCGAGCAAGATCTCGCCTGCCAGGGGCGCTTCGTTAGCTGATAAAAATCAAAATTTAGCGATAATTTTTTTTTATGTGCGTCCTGGTGGGCCGGACCGGGAATTTGCCAGGCGGCAGGCCATACGGCCTGCAGGCAGTTATCCACCATTCCTGTGGATAACCTTGTGTATTAGAGTTAGAAAACACAAGGCAAGCGAGAGAATACGCGGCTTCCAGCTGAATTGGCGCGAAAGACGGCTTTACGAAATAGTCGTTGTTTTACAGCTCGTTAGATAAAATCAATGGCTGTCATATCCCGGTCATTGAATGCAATAAAACTTTCATAACACATCTTGACAATGTTAACGAAGTCAATGGTCTGGGGATAAACCCGCTTCATAGTGTAATATCTTGTCAGCGGTGAAATTTTGGCCGCCTGCGAACCGATTTTATCACGCGTAACACAAATATTATGAGGCGTTACTGTTTTTTCATCCAGTATATTTTACTGGCAATATTATCCTCTGCGAGTAAAATTACACACCTGCCCGCCCATTCCTTCAGGTAGCTGCTCATGAGTAAACCGTTCAAACTGAATTCCGCATTTAAACCTTCCGGCGATCAGCCCGAGGCGATACGACGTCTGGAAGAGGGACTGGAGGACGGCCTGGCGCATCAGACGCTGCTTGGCGTAACGGGGTCAGGGAAAACCTTCACCATCGCCAATGTGATTGCGGATCTACAGCGCCCGACGATGGTACTGGCACCCAACAAAACGCTGGCGGCGCAGCTGTATGGTGAAATGAAAGAGTTTTTCCCGGATAACGCCGTCGAGTATTTCGTCTCCTACTACGACTACTATCAGCCGGAAGCGTACGTTCCCAGTTCTGACACCTTTATCGAAAAGGATGCGTCGGTGAACGAACACATTGAGCAGATGCGTCTGTCCGCCACCAAAGCATTGCTGGAGCGCCGTGACGTGATCGTCGTGGCATCCGTTTCTGCCATCTATGGTCTGGGCGATCCGGATTTATACCTGAAGATGATGCTGCACATGACGGTGGGCATGATCATCGATCAGCGCGCCATTCTGCGTCGACTGGCCGAACTGCAATATACCCGCAACGATCAGGCTTTCCAGCGCGGGACCTTCCGCGTGCGCGGTGAAGTGATCGACATCTTCCCGGCGGAATCCGACGACATTGCGCTGCGCGTTGAGCTGTTTGACGAAGAGGTGGAGCGTTTGTCGCTGTTTGACCCGCTGACCGGGCAGGTGGAGTCCACCATTTCGCGCTACACCATCTACCCGAAAACGCACTACGTGACTCCGCGTGAGCGCATTGTGCAGGCGATGGAAGAGATCAAAGTCGAACTGGCTGAACGACGTAAAGTCCTGCTCGCTAATGACAAACTGCTGGAAGAGCAGCGTCTGAGCCAACGTACCCAGTTTGATCTGGAGATGATGAACGAGCTGGGCTACTGCTCGGGAATTGAAAACTACTCGCGCTTTCTCTCAGGACGCGGACCGGGTGAGCCGCCGCCGACGTTGTTTGACTATCTGCCCGCCGACGGTTTGCTGGTGGTGGATGAATCCCACGTGACTATCCCGCAGATTGGTGGGATGTATCGTGGCGACCGCGCGCGTAAAGAGACGCTGGTGGAATACGGTTTCCGTCTGCCGTCGGCGCTGGATAACCGGCCGTTAAAGTTCGAAGAGTTTGAAGCGCTGGCACCGCAGACCATCTACGTTTCTGCGACGCCGGGCAATTACGAACTGGAGAAATCCGGCGGCGATGTGGTTGATCAGGTGGTGCGTCCGACAGGGTTACTGGATCCGGTGATTGAAGTGCGTCCGGTGGCAACGCAGGTGGACGATCTGCTTTCTGAGATCCGCAAGCGCGCGCAGATCAACGAGCGTGTGCTGGTGACCACGCTGACCAAACGGATGGCGGAAGATCTTACCGAATATCTGGAAGAGCACGGCGAGCGGGTGCGCTATCTGCACTCGGACATCGATACCGTGGAGCGTATGGAAATCATTCGTGACCTGCGTCTGGGCGAGTTTGACGTGCTGGTGGGGATCAACCTGTTGCGCGAAGGTCTCGATATGCCTGAGGTGTCGCTGGTGGCGATTCTCGACGCCGACAAGGAAGGGTTCCTGCGTTCCGAACGTTCGCTGATTCAGACTATCGGTCGTGCGGCGCGTAACATCAACGGGAAGGCGATTCTCTACGGCGACAAAATCACGGCCTCAATGGCGAAGGCGATTAGCGAAACCGAACGCCGTCGCGAGAAACAGCAGCAGTACAACGAAGAGCACGGCATTATCCCGCAGGGCCTGAATAAAAAAGTGGTCGATATTCTGGCGCTGGGGCAGAACATCGCGAAAACCAAGGCGAAGGGCAGAGGCAAGTCGCGTTCCGCGGCGAAGTCGGATGTGGTCGAACTGGACATGACGCCAAAAGCGCTGCAGCAGAAGATTCACGAGCTGGAAGGGCAGATGATGCAGCATGCGCAGAACCTGGAGTTCGAAGAGGCCGCGCAGATCCGCGATCAACTGCATCAGCTGCGTGAACTGTTTATCGCCGCGTCGTAGTCCAGGCCAGGCTTTGTAGGCCGGATAAGCGAAGCGCCATCCGGCAATAAAATACTCATCCCAAAGCTTGCACTGCTTTCTCCAGCGCGCTGTGTAATAACTGGCGGTCATGGCGATAGGGAATATCGCTGGCCTCCAGCACTTCCTGAATCACCACCCGATCACTGACCGCAGAGATATCCACTTTCGGCCCCACGATCACCGCATCAACGACTTTCTTGCCAACATACTGCTCCATAATGGTTAGCTTATCGAGAAGCGTGAGGCTCGCGGCGGGGATGCTCAGTTCCCGGCCCAGATTGCCGATGTAGACCATGGGCGCCTGTGTGCGCCGTAGCGCCTGCGCAAGATCATCCAGCAGCAGGATCGGCATCAGGCTGGTGTAAAAGCTGCCCGGGCCGATAATAATCAGATCGGCATCGTTAATCGCCTGCACCGCTTCCCGGGTGGTCGGTACCTTCGGCGACAGCATCAGCTCCTGCAACGGTGAGGTGAGCTGATCGATATTCACTTCACCGTAAACTTCATGCCCCTGATCGTCGATCGCCATCAGGTCAACAGGCAACTCCGACATGGGGATTAAATGTGCATCTACCTTCAGCAGATTACGAATTAAATTGATGGCTTCCAGAGGCCGCACGCTCAGGTGATCGAGCGCCTTTAACATCAGATTTCCGAGGTTATGGCCGGAAAGTTCGCCATTACCGCCAAAACGGTATTCAAACATGGCGGAGGCGACGCTCGGTTCGGTAATCAGTTGATTAAGACAGTTGCGCATATCGCCCCAGGCGATTCCCCCTTCTGAACGGCGAATACGGCCCGTCGAACCGCCGTTATCGGTGGTGGTCACGATACCGGTGAGGCGCGAACCCAGGGGAGAGAGGGAAGAGAGAACGCGTCCTAATCCATGCCCTCCGCCGAGAGCAACGACACGATCCAGGTCAGCCAGCGTACGATTGCGCATAAAAATTCCTGAAGTCAGATTTACCGCGCTACAGTAGCGCAAACAGGGGCTTTTCAGCAATTCGCCAGCGGCGAGTTGAGAAAATAAATTCTGCCACACTACCTCTTTATGGTGATGCGCGCCTGACAGCGAAATGATGTACATCAATGCAAAAGTGCTATTTTCGCTTATTCTGTAGCGAAATAGCACGATCATGACGCTATATACATGATTATACAGCGTTAAGTGTGAATGGCATAATGCGCGTTTACACGCTAGTATCGGCATAACCACAGTAAACACTCTAGCCTCTGCACCTGGGTCAAATGATACGGTGCTTTGGCCGTGACAATGCAAACGCATTGCCACCAGGGCGCAGGAAGAAATGACTTCGCCTCCCATATTTGGAAAGGTGTACATGGCCTCACAACTGACCGATGCTTTCGCGCGCAAGTTTTACTACTTGCGTCTGTCGATTACCGACGTGTGTAACTTTCGTTGCACATACTGCTTGCCGGATGGCTACAAGCCCGGCGGCGTCACTAATAAAGGTTTTCTCACCGTCGATGAAATTCGTCGGGTGACACGCGCCTTTGCCAACCTGGGCACTGAAAAAGTGCGCCTGACCGGTGGCGAACCCTCCCTGCGTCGCGACTTTACTGACATCATTGCCGCCGTGCGTGAAAACGACGCGATTCGTCAGCTGGCGGTGACCACGAACGGCTACCGTCTGGCGCGTGATGCTGCCCACTGGCGCGATGCTGGCCTGACCGGCATTAACGTTAGCGTCGACAGCCTCGATGCGCGTCAATTCCACGCGATTACCGGGCAGGATAAATTCCAGCAGGTGATGGCGGGTATTGACGCTGCGTTTGATGCCGGCTTTAAAAAGGTCAAAGTGAACACCGTGTTGATGCGCGATGTGAACCACCATCAGCTCGATACTTTTCTCGACTGGATCCAGACGCGTCCCATTCAACTGCGCTTCATTGAACTGATGGAGACGGGCGAGGGCAGCGAGCTGTTCCGTAAACACCATATCTCCGGTCAGGTGCTGCGTGATGAACTGCTGCGTCGCGGCTGGATCCACCAGCTACGCCAGCGCAGCGATGGCCCGGCACAGGTCTTCTGCCACCCCGATTATGAGGGTGAGATCGGCCTCATCATGCCGTATGAAAAAGACTTCTGCGCCACCTGCAACCGTCTGCGCGTCTCCTCCGTGGGTAAACTTCATCTCTGCCTGTTCGGTGAAGGCGGCGTCAGCCTGCGCGATCTGCTGGAAGACGATGCTCAGCAAGACGCGCTGGAAGAGCGTATCTCGCTGGCGTTGCGTGAGAAAAAGCAGACCCATTTCCTGCACCAGAACAATACGGGTATTACCCAGAACCTCTCATACATAGGCGGTTAACACCGCTTTGAACAAGGAGTTTGCCATGAGTCAGGTAAGCGCTGAATTTATCCCGACCCGCATTGCTATTTTGACGGTATCGAATCGTCGTGGCGAAGAGGACGATACCTCCGGCCATTTCCTGCGTGATGCCGCGCAGGAAGCGGGACATCAGATCATCGATAAAGCGATTGTCAAAGAGAACCGCTACGCCATACGCGCGCAGGTTTCGGCGTGGATTGCCAGTGATGAAGTGCAGATAGTATTGGTAACCGGTGGCACGGGTTTGACTGAAGGCGACCAGGCCCCGGAAGCGCTGCTGCCGCTGTTTGACAGAGAAGTGGAAGGCTTTGGCGAAGTGTTTCGCATGCTGTCGTTTGAAGAGATTGGCACGGCCACGCTGCAGTCGCGCGCGGTGGCGGGCGTGGCCAACAAAACGCTGATTTTCGCGATGCCGGGTTCTACCAAAGCCTGCCGCACTGCGTGGGACAATATCATCGCGCCGCAACTGGATGCCCGTACGCATCCCTGTAATTTTCACCCACATCTGAAGAAATAAGTATGTCGCAACTGACTCACATTAACGCCGCCGGTGAAGCGCATATGGTGGATGTGTCCGCGAAAGCAGAGACCGTCCGCGAAGCGCGCGCCGAAGCTTTTGTCACCATGCACAGCGAAACGCTGGCCATGATTATCGACGGTAGCCACCATAAGGGCGACGTGTTCGCCACCGCGCGCATTGCCGGGATTCAGGCGGCTAAACGTACCTGGGAGCTGATCCCACTGTGCCATCCGCTGCTGCTGAGCAAAGTGGAAGTACAACTGCAGGCACAGCCAGAACACAATCGTGTGCGTATTGAGTCGCTGTGTCGCCTCACGGGAAAAACCGGCGTGGAGATGGAAGCGCTCACGGCGGCGTCAGTGGCCGCGTTGACCATTTACGACATGTGCAAAGCGGTGCAGAAAGATATGGTGATTGGCCCGGTACGCCTGCTGGCGAAAAGCGGCGGCAAGTCTGGCGATTTTAAGGCGGATTCGAATGATTAAGGTTTTGTTCTTCGCCCAGGTTCGTGAACTGGTGGGTACAGATGCGCTGGACGTCGCGGCAGATTTCCCGACGGTAGAAGCGCTGCGTCAGCATCTGGCGGCTAACAGCAACCGGTGGGCGCTGGCCCTGGAAGACGGCAAACTGCTGGCGGCGGTAAACCAGACGCTGGTGAGTTTTGATCATCCGCTGACGGCGGGTGATGAAGTGGCTTTCTTTCCACCGGTCACGGGAGGCTGAGATGGCTGAAACGAAAATTGTTGTCGGGCCTGCGCCGTTCAGCGTGGGGGAAGAGTATCCCTGGCTGGCGGAACGCGACGAAGACGGCGCGGTGGTGACCTTTACCGGTAAAGTGCGCAATCATAATCTTGGCGACAGCGTGAAGGCGCTGACGCTGGAGCACTATCCGGGGATGACGGAAAAAGCGCTGGCGGAGATTGTTGATGAAGCGCGGGCGCGCTGGCCGCTGGGACGCGTCACGGTGATTCACCGGACTGGCGAACTGTGGCCGGGCGATGAAATCGTCTTTGTCGGCGTCACCAGTTCGCACCGCAGCAGTTCGTTTGAGGCCGGGCAGTTCATCATGGACTATCTGAAGACGCGCGCGCCGTTCTGGAAGCGTGAAGCCACGCCGGAAGGCGAGCGCTGGGTGGAAGCCCGCGACAGCGATCGTCAGGCGGCGCAACGCTGGTAGCCGGAAATTGTGATACGCTTATCCCGTGTAGTCACTTTCAATCAGGAGATTATCATGGACCGATTTCCACGATCCGAATCAATCGTGCAGGCCCGTTCCGGCCTGCAAACCTATATGGCGCAGGTCTACGGCTGGATGACTGTCGGGCTGCTGCTAACCGCGTTTATTGCGTGGTATGCGGCGAATTCCAGTGCGTTCATGGAGTTGCTTTATACCAACAGAATCTTTTTCTTTGGCCTTGTCATTGCACAATTAGCAGTCGTATTTGTGTTATCGGGTCTGGTCAACAGACTCAGTGCGGGCGTCATGACCACACTGTTTATGCTCTATTCAGTCCTGACCGGTCTGACGCTTTCCAGCATTTTTATTATTTATACCGCGTCCTCCATTGCCAGCACCTTTGTGGTCACCGGCGGGATGTTTGGCGTGATGAGCCTGTGGGGATACACCACGAAGCGCGATCTGAGCGGCTGGGGCAGCATGCTGTTTATGGCGCTGATTGGCATCATCCTGGCCTCACTGGTGAACTTCTGGCTGAAGAGTGAAGCGCTGATGTGGGCAGTGACCTATATCGGGGTGGTGGTGTTTGTCGGGCTGACCGCCTACGACACCCAGAAGCTAAAAAATATCGGTGAGCAGATCGATGTGCGCGACAGTTCTAACCTGCGTAAATATTCTATTCTCGGCGCGCTAACGCTGTATCTGGACTTTATTAACCTGTTCCTGATGCTGCTGCGTATCTTAGGCAACCGTCGCTGAGTTTGCTGTGCCGGATGGCGGCTACGCCTTATCGCCTACAAAAAATGATCCTGTAGGCCTGATAAGCGTAGCGCCATCAGGCAACGATTTATCACTTCGCCATCGCCTTTTCGTTTTTCGCCCGTAGTTTCTTCGCCCGACTCTCCAGCAGCAGATAACTCATTAGCGCCAGCAAAAGCGGGGCAAAGTAATACAGCACGCGGTACGCAAGCAGCGCGGCAATGATGATGCCCTGCGACGTCTGTTCTCCCGCCAGCAGCGCGATAAAGACCGCTTCCAGTACGCCAATCCCCGCCGGAATGTGGACAATCACCCCCGCGATACTGCTGACCAGCAGCACGCCGAGCACGAAAAAGTAGTTCACCTCCTGACCCAGCAACAACCAGATGATCGCTCCCATTACCATCCAGTTGGTGCTGGAGATAGCCATCTGAGCCAGTGCAAATTTCCATGACGGCAGCACCAGCTTTTGTCCCTTAATGGTCATATGGCGATGTCTGGCGAAAGCGCAGAACCACAGATAAATGGCGATAATTAGCAGCAGCGCCACGCCCAGAATACGCAGAGTGCTTTCGTCGATATACCAGTGTGCGGGCAGTTGCACCACGCCAAAGGTGAAGATGATCCCGCCAAGCAAAATGTAACCCAGCCAGTTGGTTGTGATGCTCAGGGAGAAAATACGGGTGATGGTGCCACCCGGCAGGCCGAGGCGGGAATAGAGCCGGTAGCGCATACCGATGCCGCCGACCCAGGTACTGAGCGTCAGGTTGAAGGCGTAGCAGATAAACGACACCAGCATCACCTGCCGCTTTGCCAGTCTGTGACCGCAATAGGCGCGTCCCAGCAGGTCATAGCAGCCATAGAGTAGATAGCTGAGGATCACCAGTCCAACGGCGCTCAGTAATACCACCCGGTTATAATCGCGAATAACCGTCCATACATCCTCCCAGTTGACTGTCCTGGCGTAGACAACCAGCAGCACAATCACGGCGATGAAAAACAACCAGGTGAGGATCTTTTTCGCCACTCGCCAGCGCGGGTGTGATTTTGCCATCAGGGTTTCGCTCCTGTGTTCTGTACCTCCACCCGATCCTGCGTTTCCATCTCGGGCTGTGCTGGCGGATCAACCTGCGCCAGACGGGGGGTATGCGCCGGAAGCCAGCCGACCAGCGCCGGGAAGTGGCGTAAGAAGTGGAACGCCAGTACGCTTTTGGTCAGGTTCCACCAGGTGCGTTTCGGCAGCATCGACTCGTCCACCCGTTTACAGTCTTCGGCAACGATCGCGTTGAGGTTGTCGCGCAGCGTCTGGTTAAACGCTCTGTCGTGTACGACCAGGTTGGCCTCCAGATTGAGCGACAGGCTGAGCGGGTCGAGATTACTGGATCCGACCGTCGCCCAGTGGTCATCCATCAGCGCCACCTTGCCATGCAGCGGTTTACGTCGGTACTCGTAAACCTGGACATCGCCTTTCACCAGATAGTTGTACAGCAGGCGAGCGCCCACTTTCACAATCGGCATATCCGGTTCACCCTGCACAATTAGTTTCACGCGCACGCCCCGTCGGGCGGCTTTGCGCATGGCATGCAGCAACCGGTAACCGGGAAAGAAGTAGGCGTTGGCGATAATCACCTCCCGCCGCGCCTGAGTGAGCATTTTCAAATAGTGACGCTCGATATCGTCGCGGTGCTCGTCGTTGTCGCGCCAGACGAACAGCGCCTGCGCCTCGCCGGGCTGGCGGTTCTCTTCAGCACGATGATGGCGACGCCACCAGCGGCGCACCGCGCTCTGTCCGGGGAGGTTTTCCACCTCAAACTGTAGAATATCGGCGACGACGGGGCCTTCCACTCGTACCGCGTAATCCTGCTTGGCCTCGGGCCCGTAATCGGACATATGCTCGTCGGAATAATTAATCCCGCCGACAAATGCCACCCGGTCGTCAATCACCACAATCTTGCGATGCATGCGGCGAAAGACGTTGGTACGCATGCCGAACACCCGAGGGCGGGGGTCATAGTAGCGAAACACCACGCCTGCCGAGGTCAGTTCGCCGACGAACGCGTCGCTCAGGTCCGGCGAGCCGTAGCCGTCCAGCAGTACTTCCGCCTTCACACCGCGTTTCGCCGCGGATAACAGCGCCGCATGAAGCTGTTTCCCCACTTCATCTTCAAACCAGATGAAGGTTTCCAGAATAATTTTCTGCCGCGCATCGGCAATCGCCGCAAACACGGCGGGGTAATATTGGTCGCCGTTTTCCAGTAACTGGATCTGATTACCTTCACGCCAGCCACATTTCATAGATGGATCTCCGCGCTAAGAGGGGCATGGTCTGAGAGATGCCGCCAGTTGCGCAGCGGCAGCATTGTCGGCGAACTGGCATGGGCATTTTTCACGTAAATACGATCGAGGCGCAGCAGCGGCAGGCTGGCGGGAAAAGTCCGCGCCGGGCGACCGCGGGCGCGGGTAAAGATTTCATCCAGCCCGGCGGCGGCTTTTAAGGGACGGTTTGCCTTCTGCCGCCAGTCGTTGAAATCACCGGCCACCACCACCGGCTCGCCGTCGGGCAGGGCATTGATCCAGTCTGCCAGCAGAGTGAGCTGCGCCTGCCGGTGGGCTTCGCGCAGGCCGAGGTGAACACACATCACATGAATCGGTTTCCCAAGCTGCGGGGGGACAATGCGACAATAGAGTACGCCGCGCTTTTCACTGCTGCCGACTGAGATATCGCGATTTTCATAATGTTCAATAGGATAGCGTGACAGTACCGCGTTGCCATGATGCCCTTGCGGATAGACGGCGTTGCGCCCGTAGGCGTAGTCACTCCACATGGTGTCGGCGAGAAATTCGTAGTGGGTGGTATCCGGCCAGTTTTCGACGTGCAGCGGATGCACCTCGTGCGCGCCCATCACCTCCTGCAGACAGACGATGTCGGCGCCAACCGTACGAACGGCATCGCGCAGTTCCGGTAAAATGAAGCGCTTGTTAAAGGCGGTAAAGCCTTTATGCGTATTAATAGTGAGCACGTTAAATGAAAAATTTCGCGTCGATTGAGTCATTTTTCTCCTGTTGGCGTCACTCTTCTGATTGAAATAGTGTAGTCGTCGTCACAAAAAGGTGCGGCGTTACGGAATTTTCCGTAAAGTGCGGTACTCTGAGTAATTAGAGAAAAATCCTTCAGGAGAAAAGCCATGAGGTGGCAACAACGTGTTCGTGTCGCAACGGGGTTAAGTTGCTGGCAGATTATGTTGCATTTACTGGTCGTGGCGTTGTTGGTCATGGGCTGGATGAGCGGCACGCTGGTGCACGTCGGCCTGGGATTATGCGTAGTGTATGGCGTGACCGTATTACTGATGCTGGCGTTACAGCGTCATCATGAGCAGCGTTGGCGCGAAGTCGCTGACGTGCTGGAAGAACTCACCACCACCTGGTATTTCGGTGCAGCGCTGATCGTGCTGTGGCTGCTGTCCCGGGTTTTACAAAACAACATCCTGCTGGCGCTGGCGGGACTGGCAATCCTGGCCGGACCCGCTGTGGTTTCGCTGCTGGCGAAGGACAAAAAGCTACATAATTTTGCGTCTAAACATCGCATACGCCGCTGATCCCGTCGTGGTCGCTATCACCAGTAGCGGCCACAAGCTTCCCCAGACAATCTGCAAACTCGCATCTTTCAAATAGATTTGCTTGGTGATATCCGTGAAGTGACGGATAGGGTTTATCCATGTCAGGTTCTGCAACCAGACCGGCATATTTTCGACCGGGGAGACGTACCCCGACAGTAAAATCGCCGGCATCATAAAGACGAACACGCCGATAAATGCCTGCTGCTGTGTGGAGCAGAGCGAGGATATCAGCAGCCCGAAGCCCACCAGTGACAGTCCGTAAATCACCATCGTGAAGTAAAACAGCGCCAGCGACCCGGCAAACGGGATCTGATACGCCCAGATACCGATTGCCAGCACGATAGAGGCCTGTCCGGTGGCGACAATCAGCGCGGGAACCGCTTTACCAATAAAGATTTGCCAGGTGGTGAGCGGGGAGACCAGCAGCTGATCCAGCGTACCCTGTTCACGTTCGCGCGCCACGGACAGCGAGGTGACGATCATCACGCCAATGGTGGTGATCATCGCGATCAGTGATGGCACCACGAACCACTTATAGTCGAGGTTAGGGTTGTACCAGTTGCGCACCACCAGCTCGCTGTTGTTAGGCTTCGGTTTGCCCTCCATCAGTTCCTGCTGATAGTTCTTCACGATTTGCTGGAGATAGTTGGCGGCGATCTGCGCGCTGTTCGAGTTACGTCCGTCGAGAATTAACTGCATGGGCGCAGACTGAAAGGTATCCAGATTGCGCGAGAAATCCGCCGGAAAGTGCACCAGCAGCAGCGCCTTTTGCGTATCGATCGTGGGCTGGATTTCCTGCGGGCTTTTCAGCAACAGAATATGGGTAAAGGCTTTGGCGCGAGCAAAGCGCTGGGTCAACTCAACCGAATGCTTCCCATTGTCTTCGTTATAGATGGCGATGGTCGCATTAGTCACTTCCAGGGTCGCCGCAAAGGGAAACAGAAACACCTGAATCAGCACCGGCAGAATCAGGATCGCGCGGGTCTGCGGCTCGCGTAACAGCGACTGCAGCTCTTTGCGAATTAACGTCCATAAACGATGAAACATAGTGTTGCCCTTAATACCCGATGAAGCATTTCGTAAGCCTGATAAGCGCAGCGCCATCAGGCAGTTTGCCGGATGACGGCACAAGGCCTTATCCGGCCTACGGTGACTTATACCCGATGAAGCACTCCGTAGGCCTGATAAGCGCAGCGTCATCAGGCAGTTTGCCGGATGACGGCACAAGGCCTTATCCGGCCTACAGTGACCTATACCCGATGAAGCACTCCGTAGGCCTGATAAGCGCAGCGTCATCAGGCAGTTTGCCGGATGACGGCACAAGACCTTATCTGGCCTACGGTGACCTATACCCGATGAAGCACTCCGTAGGCCTGATAAGCGCAGCGCCATCAGGCAGTTTGCCGGATGACAGCACAAGACCTTATCCGGCCTACGGTGACTTATACCCGATGAAGCACTCCGTAGGCCTGATAAGCGCAGCGCCATCAGGCAGTTTGCCGGATATGCGAAAGCGCCATCCGGCAAATCATCAATCCAGCCGACGTTTGGTTTTTATCCACGTCAGACCAATAAACATCACCGCCGAAGCGATTAAAAACAGCACGTTGACAATCAGCACCACCGGAATATTACCAGCGAGAAACAGGCTTTGCAGCGTGCTGACGAAGTAACGCGCCGGAATAATGTAGGTCACCGCGCGGATCACCGCGGGCATGCTGTCTATCTGGAAAATAAAGCCTGACAGCATAATCGACGGTAAAAAAGCGGCGTTAAGCGCCACCTGGGCGGCATTAAACTGGTTGCGGGTGATGGTGGAAATCAACAGCCCCATCCCCAGCGTGCTGAGTAAAAACAGGCTGGTGATGAAAAACAGCAGCAGTAACGATCCGCGATACGGGACGCCGAGAATAAACACCGATACCAGCATACACAGCAGCATTGCCAGCATGCCGAGGAAATAGTAGGGGATGAGTTTACACAGCAGCAGCTCGGCGCGCGTCACTTCGGTGGAGAGCAATGCTTCCATCGTACCGCGTTCCCATTCGCGCGCGACGACCAGCGAGGTGAGGATCGCGCCGATCACCGTCATGATGATCGTCACCGCGCCGGGGATAATAAAATGCTGACTGATGGCCGCCGGGTTGAACCAGTAGCGGGTCTGCACTTCAATCAGCGGTTCAAACGTTTCCCCGCGATCTTCCGCTCGCTGCATCTGCCAGATTTGCCAGATGCCTTCCACATAGCCCTGTACGAAGTTGGCGGTATTGGGTTCACTGCCGTCGGTAATCACCTGAATCGGTGCGGTGTCGTTGGCGCGCGCCATTTGTTGGGCGAAATCGACCGGAATGACCACCAGCCCACGAATGCGCCCGGCCTGCATTTTTTCAATCAGCGCCTTGCGGTTATCGCTGATAGTGGCGTCAATGTACGGCGAACCGGTCATTGTGTGGGCAAAGTCCAGCGCCTCTTCGCTTTGCTGTTCAAGCAGGATCCCTACCCGCAGCTTGCTGGAATCGAGGTTAATGCCGTAGCCAAAAATAAACAGCAGCAGCAGTGGGATGACCACAGCAATCAGCCAGCTACTGGGGTCGCGGACGATCTGTCGCGTCTCTTTGACGCACAGCGCCCGCACGCGGCGCCAGGAGAGAAGGCGGTTACGCATTGCCGTGCTCCTTATCCCAGTCATTAATCAGCCGGATGAATGCCTGTTCCATGGTCGGATCCGGCGTGTCATCATCGGCCGCCTGCGCCTTCAGGTCGTCCGGCGTGCCGCTGGCAATCAGCTTCCCGCGATAGACCAGGCCGATACGGTCGCAATATTCCGCTTCGTCCATAAAGTGCGTCGTCACCATCACCGTCACGCCTTTTTCCACCATGCTGTTGATATGCAGCCAGAACTCGCGGCGGGTGAGGGGATCGACGCCAGAAGTGGGTTCGTCGAGAAACAGAATGTCGGGTTCGTGCATCAGCGAACAGGCCAGCGCCAGACGCTGCTTAAAGCCCAGTGGGAGTTCATCGGTGGCATGCGAGGCGATACTTTTCAGGCCAAACGCCTCGCTCATGCGGGCAATTTTTTCGTTCTGCGCACGTCCTCGCAGGCCATAAACGCCGGAGAAAAAGCGCAGGTTTTGCTCCACCGTCAGGTTGCCGTACAGCGAAAATTTTTGTGCCATATAGCCCAGATGCTGACGCGCCTTACCGGAGCTGACTTTCAGATCCATGTCCAGCACCAGCGCTTTGCCGGAAGTGGGCACCAGCAGGCCGCACATCATTTTAAAGGTCGTGGATTTTCCCGCGCCGTTGGGGCCCAGCAGGCCAAAAATTTCCCCGCGCTGGACGGCAAAATCAACGTGATCGGTGGCGGCGAAATCGCCGAATTTCTTGGTCAGGGCTTTCGCTTCAATCACCGTTTCGCCCGGTGTCCCTTCGACGGTGTGCAAAATGGCGCCCAGCGGCGATTCAGAGGTGGCAGCCCCGCCCAGCAGATCGATAAACGCATCTTCGAAGCGTGGCGCGGTTTCGCTGATATCGATCGCCGGCATGCCGTTGCCGCGGCGAATATCGTCTGCTGTGGCCTCTTTTTTCAGGATCAGACGAACCGATTTCCCCTGGATCATGCCGTCGCTGACCTGCGGTAGTTTCAGCGCCCGCTGGAGCAATTTACGGTTGTTTTCCTGTGGGCTGTGCATCAGAAAACTGCGCCCGGCCATGGTTTGTGTCAGTTGAGTCGGTTCGCCCTGATACAGCAGTTCGCCTTCGTTCATCAGCAGAACGTCCCGACACTGTTCGGCTTCATCCAGATACGACGTGCTCCACAGGATCAGCATCCCGTCGCCCGCCAGTTCGTGCACCATCTGCCATAGTTCGCGCCGTGAGATGGGGTCAACGCCGACGCCGGGTTCATCCAGTAACAGTACTTTGGGTTCACCGACCAGCGTACAGGCCAGCCCCAGTTTCTGTTTCATCCCGCCGGAGAGTTTTCCCGCCAGACGACCGGTAAACGGGCCGAGCGAGGTGAATTCCAGCAGGCGGGCAAAGGTTTTTTCCCGCACATCGCCTGTAACGCTGCGTAAATCGGCGTATAGGTTGAGGTTCTCCATCACGGTGAGATCTTCATACAGGCCAAATTTTTGTGGCATGTAACCCAGCACCGCGTGCAGCGCGCTGTCGTTTTTAATCGGATCAAAGCCAATCACCGTTGCGCTGCCGCCGTCCGGCCTCAACAAACCCGCCAGCATTCTCATCAGCGTGGTTTTCCCTGCACCGTCCGGTCCCACCAGACCGGTCACGTATCCGGCGTGAATCGTACAGTCGAGCGGGGCGACTGCCGGCTTTTCCAGTCCGGAAAAACGTTTAGTCAGCCCGCTCAGCGTGATGACGGCGTCATTCATGTCCAGCCTCGTTGCCGAACTTCACCGTCACCGGCATGCCCTGGCGCAGGGCGTCGTCGGCATCGGTGACAACAATACGCAGGCGGTAAACCAGATCGGTACGCAGGTCCGGCGTCTCTACCGTTTTCGGGGTGAATTCTGCGGTCGGGGAGACAAAGCCGATTTTACCGTGATACGGCTTGTCGGGACGTCCATCGGTGTACAGCAGGATTTCGCGTCCCGGCTGTGCCTGAGAAAGATGACGTTCGTCGACGTAGGCGCGCACCCAAACCGGTCGGGTGAGGGAGAGCGTCAGCACGGTACCCCCTGCGCTGAGCATGCTGCCGGGCTCAACCGCGCGGGTTAACAGCGTGCCGTTCGCCGGGGCGACAAGCGTGGTGTCATGGAGGTCGAGTTCCGCCTGCGCCAGCTGTGCCTGCGCCTGTTCAAGGCTGGCTTTCGCCTGGGCGATATCCTGTTCACGATTACCGGAGCGGTACTGACTCAGTTTGTCCTGTGCGGATTTCAACGTTGCCAACGCCTGGTCGCGGGAAGAGCGGGCGTTTTCCAGATCGTTAGCGGAAATGGTGCGGCTTTTCCACAATCCCTGCTGACGGTTGTAGAAATTCTGCGCGTAATCATAGGCGGCCTGTGCCTGTTTCACCGCTGCCGCTGCCTGGGCAATCTCTTCCTGACGATAGCCCGCCAGCATCAAATCGTACTGGGCCTGCGCGACGGAAACACCGGCTTTTGCCTGCATCAGGGCGTTCTCATAGGGAGCATGATCCAGCTCGCCCAGCACCTGTCCTGTTTTAATGGCATCGCCTTCATCCACCGTCAGTGATGCGAGTCGACCACCGACGCGAAAGCTGAGGTTAACGGTACGGATGTCCACGTTGCCGTAGAGCGTCAGTCCGTTGTCCTGCCGGCTTTGATACCACCATGTGCCACCGGCAATCACCGCGAGCAGCGCCGCGATCACCAGGCCAATAACGACAGGCTTTTTCATCAGTCCAGACTCCTTTGCGATAAACCTTGCAGAATAAGATCGATATGACAGGTCACGGTCTGCGTAATCAGCGCCGTTTTTTCTTCATCAAACTGCGACCAGCCGGTACGTAACAGAATGGTTTCTTTACCGAGACGGAATGCCAACACTTCGCCGAGCAGCGCGTGGGTATGCAGAATCATGCGCGTGTCGTGGGCGTCGCAACCGGTATACGCGGCGATGAGACGGGTCAGATGACTGTGCAGCGGCTCGATAACCTGCTCGTGCACCCGCTGATACGCCGCGGTAGGGGAGAGCTGTTCGCGCGAGATAAATTTGCTCAGATTCACGGTGTCATCCTGGGTTAACAGCATGATCATGTTTTTACAGGCGCGCAAAATCAGCTCGCGCATGGCGGCACGGTCGGGATGGGCCTGGGCGAATAAACGTTCGGCGTCTTCCGCGTGCGGGCGAAACTGACTGCCAATGAAATCGGCAATCCACTGGGCGCAGGCGAGGTATAAATCCTCTTTTGAGCCAAAATAGTAGGTAATGGCGGCAATGTTTTGCCCGGCCAGCGCGGCAATGTCGCGAGTGGTGGCATGCAGGCCATACTCGCCAAACTGGGCCAGTGCGGCGGCAATCAGCTGGCTTTTGGCCTGTTCACCTTTGGTGGTCATAGTGGGAGTATTCATCACGCGACCTAAATCTTAATCAATCGATTGATTAAGATTATGACTGAAAATCATCCTTGTCCAGTCTGATGGCGTATTTTGTCTGGCCCAGTAACAGGGATAATTTATGCGGTGCGTCACAAAAACTGCTACACTCCGCCCCTTCATGACATTGTGGTTTTTGTCATTCCCAAATTGTATGTATCTCCCTGAAAACGACACCGGGAACGGTCGGGGCGGTTCGGAGTAGTTATGTCTTTTGATTCCCTGGGTTTGAACCCTGATATTCTGCGCGCCATTGCCGAGCAGGGTTACCGTGAACCTACCCCTATTCAGCAGCAGGCAATCCCTGCCGTGCTGGAAGGTCGCGACCTGATGGCGAGTGCGCAGACTGGTACCGGTAAAACGGCAGGCTTTACGCTGCCACTGTTACAGCACCTTATTACTAAACAGCCGCACAACAAAGCGCGCCGTCCGGTACGGGCGCTGATCCTGACGCCGACGCGTGAACTGGCGGCGCAGATTGGTGAAAACGTCCGTGATTACAGCAAGTATCTGAACATCCGTTCGCTGGTCGTTTTTGGCGGCGTGAGCATTAACCCGCAGATGATGAAACTGCGCGGCGGCGTCGATGTGCTGGTTGCAACGCCGGGCCGCTTGCTGGACCTGGAACACCAGAACGCGGTGAAACTGGACCAGATTGAGATTCTGGTGCTGGATGAAGCGGACCGTATGCTGGATATGGGCTTTATTCACGATATTCGCCGTGTGTTAGCGAAACTACCAGCGAAGCGTCAGAACCTGCTGTTCTCTGCGACATTCTCTGATGAGATCAAGGCGCTGGCCGAAAAGCTGCTGCATAACCCACTGGAAATTGAGGTGGCACGCCGCAACACGGCTTCAGAACAGGTCACGCAGCACGTGCATTTTGTGGATAAGAAACGCAAACGTGAGCTGTTATCGCAGATGATCGGCCAGGGGAACTGGCAGCAGGTGCTGGTGTTTACCCGTACCAAACACGGCGCCAATCATCTGGCGGAACAACTGAACAAAGATGGCATTCGCAGTGCGGCGATCCACGGCAACAAGAGCCAGGGGGCGCGTACCCGTGCGCTGGCTGATTTTAAATCAGGTGAAATTCGCGTGCTGGTGGCAACGGATATTGCCGCGCGTGGTCTGGATATCGAAGAACTGCCGCACGTGGTGAACTACGAGCTGCCGAATGTTCCGGAAGATTATGTGCACCGTATCGGTCGTACCGGGCGTGCGGCGGCTACCGGTGAGGCGCTGTCGCTGGTCTGTGTTGATGAACACAAACTGCTGCGTGATATCGAAAAACTGCTGAAAAAAGAGATCCCACGTATTGCCATGCCAGGCTATGAGCCGGATCCATCGATTAAAGCAGAGCCGATCGAGAATGGTCGCCAGCAGCGTGGCGGCGGCGGCGGTCGAGGCCGTGGTCAGGGGCAAGGGCAGGGCGCGGGTCGCGCTCAGCAGCCGCGTCGTCAGGACGGTGGCGCGCCAAAAGTCGGCGCTAAACCTTCACGCCGCACAGGCGATGCGAAACCGGCTGGCGAAAAGCCCCGTCCGCCGCGTCGTCCACGCAGAATTACGCCAGTACAGTAAGGGGTCAGGGGAACCTGATACTCTGAGAAATTTTACGTTCACTTTGTATTCAGTGATTCTCTGAAACTACAGCACACGTGAACGTGCAAGGGAGGCTCTCCGCCGCCTCCCTTGCAACCCTGGCTCCCGGCAAGGAAAATCGCCACTTCGTGGTGCATTCGTCTTATGCCGTCTGCCTGTCGGGTCGGGGTCGAGCCTGCATCCCTGCAGGCCGTCCCCTCCGCCCGCTTCCCTGCGGGCGGACCCGGTCAGCCGTCAACGCCTCATCGATTTTCAGGCCGGATCAACGGCATCGCTTCAACATCCTCCCTCCCGGATAAATTTATGTTGCTGCCAAAAAAGCAAACCGCTGAGAGGGTCAGGTGTGGAGTGGTCCGGCTGAAAATTGCCGACGTGTTTCCGTAAGGCCGGGGGAACCCGCAGGGATGCGGGTTCAGGGCGCGCGAAGCAGGGATGCTGAGTCGCACCCGACCCGATAGCCTGAAGGAATAAGCGGAGGACAAAATTGCCGGGAGCAATTTTGAACAGCACTTGTGCTGGCCCCGAAGGGGGGAGCCCCATGGATGGTGAGAATAATTCGCGAAGCGACAATTTTCCTGCCGGGAGCCTGGATTGTTAAGGAGGCGGCGACGAGCCTCCTTAACACGTTCACAGGAGCAAGGGTGCCAGACAAGCTGCGAACATGAGGTGAACGGAACCTGTTACAGGTGGTGTCATATTCACTTTAAAAGGGTATGCAAAATTCCCCCTCATTCCCCCGAATTCTGCGATTTCAACACGATAGAGCAGGTATACCTTCCCGCCGGGTGAATTGAAATCGTGGTCTCGAACACCTTTCCGTCTCGATCCCGATAGCGTCGCACGATGCGCATCCCCGGAGAATCGGGCTCGACATTCAGTATCTTTGCGATTTTCTTTGGCACACCAACGGCGGTGATCGTCTGATGTACTTCGTGGCTCTTAATCCCGTAGTGCGTTTCGATCAGATCGCTAATCAGCGAGTGCGGATCGTCACGGATAAACGTGCGCAGCCTGGAGTAATCGGTGCTGGCGTAACTGTCCGTCCAGCAAATGGGGGCGTCCGGGTTTTGCGCATCCTCGCGAATACTGGCGATATGTAGCCAGCGTGAGCCTGGCGGACAGTCTATCAGCTGAGAAAGCTCAATATCCGCCACAATCTCATCGATCTTCTTAATCACCCGCAGGTTGTTCTTCGCCAACAGCAGCAGATCTTCCAGATGCGACAGCGGATGGTTAACCCCGCTCGCCTGCGGTTCACATACGCGCGTACCTGCGCCTTTACGCCGCGAAATCAGCCCCTGTTCCGTTAATTCCCGCAACGCTTCGCGCATGGTGTGACGGCTCACCTGCCAGGTTTCGCACAGTTCCATTTCTGTCGGAAACAGTGAACCCGGTGGGTAAGTTCCCGTCGAGATTTGATGGGCCAGTTCACGGGCTATCCGCTTGTACAGAGATTCTTTCATCGCAGTTTCATCAAATAATTAATGATCACAGTCACAAAAATGTGTACGGGCTATTCCATACATTCATCATGATTATTATAAATGTCCGTACATTTAAAATGTACGGACATTGTTTTATGTTCGGACATTTAAGCTGTCCCGGCTGAGGTGTAAACCGGGGCAGACACACATCTTATCACTATCGGATTAAACCGGGGGATTTATGGCTTCGAATGTAATGGATTCTGTTTTATTTAGAGATTCTTTTGGTACACCGGCAATGCGTGCGGTGTTTGATGACTACGAACTCATTCGCAAATATGTCGAAGTGGAGGTCGCGCTCGCCAAAGCGCAGGCGCGATGTGGGGTGATCCCGGAAGCGGCAGCCAAAGAGATCGCCGAGAAGTGCAATGCCGATACGCTGGATTTCGATTTGCTGCGCCATGAGACGGAAATCGTCGGTTATCCGATCCTGCCGCTCGTTCACCAGATTTCAAAGCAGGCTGGCGAGTCTGGCGGCTACGTGCACTGGGGAGCGACGACGCAGGACATTATGGACACGGCGGTGGTTCTGCAAATTCGTGATGCCTTTGAACTGCTCGAGGCGGACATGGACCGGTTGCGTGCGACGCTGGCTGACCTGGCGCTGCGCTATCGTGATACGCCGATGGCCGGACGCACCCACTTACAGCAGGCGCTGCCGGTGACTTTTGGCTATAAAGCCGCCATCTGGCTGGACA
The DNA here is from genome assembly GCA_009363175.1 of Citrobacter telavivensis. Taxonomy (NCBI): domain Bacteria; kingdom Pseudomonadati; phylum Pseudomonadota; class Gammaproteobacteria; order Enterobacterales; family Enterobacteriaceae; genus Citrobacter; species Citrobacter telavivensis. The sequence continues at coordinate 4,013,754 of CP045205.1, read as the reverse complement.
TGTTTGAACGCCATGCCGAACGTCTGCAACAGGCGCGTCCCCGCGTGCTGGTCGGTGAATTTGCCGGGGCTGCCGGCACGCTGGCGTCGCTGGGCGATAAAGGATTGGCGGTACAAAAAGCGCTGATGGAAGAGTTGGGCCTCAATGTTCCCACTTCCACCTGGCACGTGGCGCGCGACGGCTTTGCCGAAGCGGTGAACCTGCTGGCGGTCATGACCGGTTCGTTAGGGAAGATTGCGTATGACGTGATGCTGATGGCGTCGAACGAGTTTGGCGAACTGTATGAACCGTTCGTAAAAGGACGCGGTGCGAGCAGCACCATGCCGCAAAAACGCAACCCTATCTCCAGCGAACTGATGCTGGCCTGTGCAAAAGGCGTTCGTCAACAGGCCGGACTGATGCTGGATGCGATGGTTCAGGATCTGGAACGCGCGACCGGGCCGTGGCATGCGGAGTGGATTGCGATCCCGGAAAGTTTCGTGTTGAGCGCAGGCGCGCTGCATCAGGCCAACTTTATGCTGGCGGGACTGGAGGTCGATGAAGCGGCGATGCTGCGCAATCTGGGAATGACCAATGGACTGATTGTGGCAGAAGCCGTGATGATGGGACTGGCTCCGTACATCGGTCGCCAGGATGCCCACGATGTCGTCTATGACGCCTGTCGTATCGTCAATGAGAAGGGCGGTCACCTGGCAGACGTGCTGAACGCCATGCCGACAGTTGCACAGCGACTGGATCCGCAACTGATTCACCAACTGACCGATCCGGCAAATTACCTGGGAATGGCGCCTGAAATGGTCGATCAGGTGCTGGCCAAGTATCAGTCACGGAAATGAACGTTCTCGTGTTAACGGAATAAGGATATTGCTATGTCTACGAATTCTGTCGCGGGAAAGAAAGTTATCTCATTTCTGATCCCGCTGGTGATTGGCGCCGTCATTTGGTTTATTCCCGTCCCTGACGGGCTAACGCCGGCGGCCTGGCATATGTTTGCGATTTTTGCCGCGACCATTGCGGCTATCCTGACCCAACCGCTCCCTTCGGGGGCGGTCATGCTGATTGCGCTTTGCGTGGTTATCTTTAGTAAAACCTTGACCGAGGCAAAGGCGCTGTCGGGCTTTGCCTCTGGCACCGTGTGGCTGATATTCTGCGCCTACGTGCTCTCACTGGGATTTGTGACCTCCGGACTGGGGAAACGCATTGCTTATAAAATGCTGTCGCTGTTTGGTGGAAGCAGTCTGGGAATTGCCTATTCGCTCGGCGTTTCCGACCTGATTATGGCTCCGGCAATGCCTTCCGTGACGGCGCGTTCTGGTGGGATTATTTTCCCCATCGCCCGTTCAATCAACGACGTACTCGGCTCGGCACCCGGCGCGACCGGTAAACGGATTGGTGATTTCTTAACGATGGTCTGCTTTCAGTTCACGCCGATCACCGGGGCGATATTTTTGACGGGGATGGCGGCAAACCCGCTGGTAGCAAGCCTGGCAAAATCCACGCTGGGTCTGGATATCACCTGGGGCGGATGGTTTATTTCCGCCGTAGTACCGGCGATGGTCTGCTTTTGCCTGATGCCGCTGCTGGTCTACAAGCTGCTGGATCCGGAACTGAAGCACACTCCGGAAGCCAAAGCGATGGGCAAACAGTCGCTCAGCGAACTGGGCGGAATGAGCAGTAATGAGAAAAAAGTGGCGGTAGGCTTTGTGCTGGCGCTGGTAGGCTGGGGAACCAGCCTGATCACCGGGATCTCCGCGACGTCGGTCGGGCTGGGTCTGGCGGCCTATTTGTTTGCGACCGGTGCGGTAAGCTGGAAAAGTCTCCTTAATGACCATGCCGCGTGGGATACGGTAATCTGGTTTAGCGTGATCATCAGCCTGGCGACGGGTCTGGCGGATCTGGGATTCATCAAATGGATGACGGTGAAGTTGGGCAGCGGGATTCAGGGATTCGGCGCGATGGAAGCCTTTATCGTGCTCGGGGTCCTGTACATCTATGTCCACTATCTGTTTGCCACCGCCACGGGGCACGTTGCCGCGCTGTACGCGCCGTTTGCCGCAACGGCGATTGCGGCCGGAGCGCCGCCGATGATGGTGGCAATCTGCTTCGGTATCTTCAGTAACCTGATGTGGGGGAACACGGAGTACGGTGGTGGACCCGGCCCTATTTACTTTGCGCAAGGCTATTTCGAGCGACCGCGGTTTTACCGAATCAACCTGTGCGTGGTGACGTTTAATGTGATCATCATCTTCGCGGTTGGCATGTTGTGGTGGAAGCTGCTGGGGTACTATTAAGTCATAGCGCAGCTGCCTGATGGCGCTGCGCTTATCAGGCCTACGCGCTTATCCGGCCCGGAGTATGCTTAAACGTAGGCCGGATAAGGCGCAAGCCGCCATCCGGCAATTCGCCTCCAGGTTGCGAAGCGCTTTCCAGAACCGGCAAAAAAGGTACGTTCCAGGCCTGAAATGTGCCACAATAGTGGCTGTTTATACAGTATTTCAGGTTTTCTCATGGCATTAACCGCTGCGCTCAAAGCGCAAATCGCCGCCTGGTATAAGGCGCTTCAGGAACAGATCCCCGACTTTATCCCCCGTGCGCCGCAGCGGCAGATGATTGCCGATGTCGCGAAAACGCTGACCGGAGAAGAAGGGCGTCATCTGGCGATTGAAGCACCCACCGGGGTGGGGAAAACCCTGTCTTATCTCATTCCCGGTATTGCCATTGCGCGGGAAGAGCAAAAAACGCTGGTGGTCAGTACCGCCAACGTGGCGTTGCAGGATCAGATCTACAGTAAAGATCTGCCATTACTGCGCAAAATCATTCCCGATCTTCGCTTTACCGCCGCGTTTGGTCGCGGTCGCTATGTGTGTCCTCGAAATCTGACGGCGCTGGCCAGTACTGAACCCACGCAGCAGGATCTGCTCGCGTTTCTTGATGATGAACTCACGCCGAACAACCAGGAAGAACAGAAGCGTTGCGCAAAGTTGAAAGACTCCCTCGACAGCTACAAGTGGGACGGCCTGCGCGATCATACGGATATCGCCATTGATGACGACCTCTGGCGGCGATTGAGCACCGACAAAGCCAGCTGCCTGAACCGCAACTGTCATTACTATCGTGAGTGCCCGTTCTTTGTGGCGCGTCGTGAGATTCAGGAAGCGGAAGTGGTGGTGGCAAACCATGCGCTGGTGATGGCCGCGATGGAAAGTGAAGCAGTGCTGCCGGATCCGAAAAACCTGCTGCTGGTGCTGGATGAAGGCCATCACCTGCCGGACGTCGCCCGCGATGCGCTGGAAATGAGTGCCGAAATTACCGCACCCTGGTATCGCCTGCAGCTGGATCTGTTCAGCAAACTGGTGGCGACCTGCATGGAGCAGTTTCGTCCCAAAACCACGCCGCCGCTGGCGAATCCGGAGCGTCTGAACGCCCATTGCGAAGAGTTGTATGAGCTTATCGCCTCGCTTAATAGCATTCTCAATCTGTACATGCCCGCCAGGCAGGAGGCGGAACATCGCTTTGCGATGGGAACACTGCCGGATGAAGTGATGGAGATTTGCCAGCGTCTGGCGAAGCTCACCGAAACGCTGCGCGGTCTGGCGGAGCTATTTTTAAACGATCTCAGCGAGAAAACCGGCAGCCACGATGTTGTGCGTCTGCACCGGGCTATTTTGCAGATGAACCGTGCGCTGGGGATGTTTGAGGCACAAAGCAAACTGTGGCGGCTGGCCTCACTGGCCCAGTCGTCCGGTGCGCCGGTGTCGAAATGGACGACGCGCGATGTGCGCGACGGGCAGCCTCACGTCTGGTTTCACTGTGTGGGGATCCGCGTGAGCGATCAGCTGGAGCGGCTACTCTGGCGCAGCGTGCCGCATATTATCGTCACCTCCGCCACGCTGCGTTCGCTTAACAGTTTTTCACGCCTGCAGGAGATGAGCGGTCTGAAGGAGAAAGCCGGAGACCGTTTTGTCGCGCTCGATTCGCCGTTTAACCACGTTGAACAGGGCAAAATCATAATTCCGCAGATGCGCTATGAGCCGCTAATTGATACCGAAGAGCAGCATATCGCGGAGATGGCCGCCTATTTTCGCGAACAACTGGAAAGCAAAAAGCACACTGGCATGTTGGTATTGTTTGCCAGCGGACGGGCAATGCAGCGATTTCTGGAACACGTCACGGATTTGCGTCTGCTGTTGCTGGTCCAGGGTGACCAGCCGCGCTATCGGTTGGTGGAGTTGCACCGTAAGCGAGTAGAGAACGGCGAGCGTAGCGTGTTGATTGGGCTGCAATCTTTCGCCGAGGGGCTGGATCTGAAAGGGGATTTGCTCAGCCAGGTGCATATTCATAAAATAGCGTTCCCGCCCATTGACAGCCCGGTGGTGATCACCGAAGGCGAATGGCTCAAAAGCCTCAATCGCTATCCGTTTGAGGTGCAAAGCCTGCCCGCCGCCTCGTTTAATCTCATTCAGCAGGTGGGACGCCTGATCCGTAGCCACGGGTGCTGGGGAGAAGTGGTGATTTATGATAAGCGTCTGTTGACCAAAAATTATGGCAAGCGTTTACTGGATGCATTACCTGTTTTTCCCATAGAGCAACCCGCTGTGCCAGACGTTATAGTAAAGGCAAAAGAAAAAGCGAAACCCGCGCGCCGTCGGCGTAAATAACGTGAGTGTGAGGCAAGGAGTTTTCGATGGATTACCGCAAAATTATTAAAGAGATCGGCCGGGGCAAAAACCACGCCCGGGATCTGGACCTGGACACCGCCCGCGGTCTGTATACCCACATGCTCAACGGGGACGTGCCTGAACTGGAGATGGGCGGCGTGCTGATTGCGCTGCGTATTAAAGGGGAAGGGGAAGCCGAAATGCTGGGCTTTTATGAGGCGATGCAAAACCATTCTATTAAGCTAACCCCTCCGGTTGCGAAACCGATGCCGATTGTCATTCCCAGCTATAACGGCGCGCGTAAACAGGCGAATCTGACGCCGCTGCTGGCCATTTTATTACACAAACTGGGTTTCCCGGTGGTGGTGCATGGGGTGAGTGAAGATCCGACCCGCGTGCTAACGGAAACCATTTTTGAGTTGATGGGGATTGCACCGACGTGGCATGCTGGACAAGCGCAGGCGAAGCTGGATGGACATCAGCCGGTCTTTATTCCGGTGAGTACGCTCTGCCCGCCGCTGGAAAAACAGCTGGCAATGCGTTGGCGACTGGGCGTGCGTAACAGCGCACATACGCTGGCGAAGCTGGCGACACCGTTTGCTGAGGACGCCGCGCTGCGTCTTGCCAGCGTGTCACATCCGGAATATGTGCCGCGCGTAGCGAAATTCTTTAGTGATATTGGCGGGCGTGGGCTGTTGATGCACGGAACTGAAGGTGAGGTCTACGCCAACCCGCAGCGTTGTCCGCAGATTAGCCTGATTGATAGTACCGGCTCGCGGGTGTTACAGAACCGACAAAGCGAAATGCCCGACGAACCCGTACCGCTGCCTGCGGCAAAGGATCCCGAGACGACTGCGCGCTGGATCGAACGCTGTCTGGCGGGAAGCGAGCCGGTACCGGCATCGTTGAAAATCCAGATGGCCTGTTGCCTGGTGGCAACGGCAGCAGTGTCAACACTCGAGGAAGGACTGGCGCGGGTGAACGACAGTTTTTAGCACGACAGATAAAAAAAAGCCCGTCCAGTGGCGGACGGGCAAATAAGGGTAATTCAGGTTCAATGAGGGTTGGAGCAGGGTGTCTGTTGGCAGCAGACGGGGTAAAACTTATTTGTAGATAACAGCAGTACCGCTCATTTTGTTGTTGTTGTTGGCAGAGGTGATGCTGTAACCGCTCGCGCCAGCTGCAGCGGCTTTCTCAGCCAGTTTTGCTTCCAGGCCGTCCAGCGTGGTTGCGCCTTCTGCAGAAACCACACCGATTTTATTCATGCTTTGCGCCTGAGCAGCCGTGACAGGTTCGGCAGCGAAAACGCCAAAAGACAGGGTAGACAGGGCAACAGCGGCAATAGCGTATTTGATAGTTTTCATTGTTAATCTCTCGCAGGTTATTCTTTAAGGAAGACGATGTTTCGTCGATGTGATAAGTATCACGCTTTTGCTTGAGAGATAAAATCGAAGAGAATTGACAACATCCATCAAATAATTTGAATGACAAATAACTTATTGATTATTAATTAATTCGCGAGATGAATTTACGGTTCTTCGACGTTCGCTTTACAGTTGAGCGGTGAACGGCACGTTTTGCTACGCAGAATGCGATTTAACGTGAGCGTAAGCGAAACGGCATGTTCTTTATATCTCTGTAAAAATAGGTCAGCGTAACTGGCTGTCTTTTGAACCTCTGCGATTATATCCCGTGTAAGATGCATTTTTTGAATCTTTCTCCTGTTGGCAGTTGAGGCACAGTCTTACACCGGGCACCGCCTGTCGACGCGCTTCGGGTATGGGGTCGCCACATTCTTCACATTCATACAGGCTATCACCGCGCGGAATTTCACCTCTTGCACGGGCGACAGCATCTTCAATTGTACTGTTGATCTGTTCGTTCACGGCGTCATCATTTGCCCAACCGGAGGCCATAGCGATATTCTCCTCACGCTTTATGACAGGGATTATTATAACCGAGATGGGGTCAAAAATTGCTCAGTCAAGGGAGGTATTGCCCGATAAGCGAAGTCGCTATCGGGCAGGTCGTGGGGAAGATTACTTGTAAATGGTAGCTGTACCGTACATTTGGTTGTTACCGCCTGCGGAATTAACCACAAAGCCTTTCGCGCCTTGTTCTTGCGCTTTTTCCGCCAGTTTATCCTCCAGGTCACTCAGGTTGGTTGCGCCAGTCGCAGAGACGGTACCTGACGCGCGTAGCTGACCAGTATCGGGGCTATTGAGAGGCTGTACTGCTGATGCCGCGAATGCCACACCGGCAAGCGTGGTAGCGACGAGTAATGCGAGGCATTTTTTCATGATGCTCTCCTCAGTGAAACAACGTGTAGTGCCTGATAAGTTTAGGTCGTCAGTGCGGCGGAAATGGCGTAAAAAATCGATGATGATCTGCTTAAAATTTGAACGATAAATATTGACGTATGTTGACAAATCAATGACATGCATATCACTGATTTTCGGGTGATTTATGCTGCTTCGCCCCATTTTTCGTTCTGATACGCCGCAGCGAAGCGGTTGTTTCTCATCAACCTGGTTTACCGCGTTGCGTTATGCGGGTATCTTACGCCGCTGTTAAAAGGAGAATGCTATGTCCCCCCAGAAACCGGGCCTACACCCGCGTAACCGTCATCACAGCCGCTACGATCTTGCCTCGCTCTGCAAAGGCACGCCTGAGCTGGCGCAGTATCTCGTCCTGACTCCCGCAGGCGAGCAAAGCGTTGATTTTGCCAATCCACTGGCGGTAAAAGCGTTGAACAAGGCGCTGCTGGCGCATTTCTATGGGGTGGCAAACTGGGATATTCCTGAAGGGTTTCTGTGTCCGCCCGTGCCAGGGCGTGCAGATTACATCCACCACCTGGCCGATCTTCTTGCTGAGACGTCGGGAAGTGTGCCAACCCAGGCCACTATCCTGGATGTCGGTGTCGGCGCGAACTGTATCTATCCGCTGATTGGCGTGCATGAGTATGGCTGGCGCTTTACGGGCAGCGAGACGCATGAGCAGGCATTCGCCAGCGCGCAGGCGATTATCAGTGCCAATCCGGGACTGACGCGTTCGATTCGCCTGCGTCGGCAGAAAACCCCTGCGGCTATCTTTAACGGCATCATTCATAAGAATGAGCAATATGATGCAACGCTGTGCAACCCGCCGTTTCATGACTCTGCCGCGTCTGCCCGGGCAGGGAGCGAGCGCAAACGCCGCAACCTCGGACAGAGCAAAGACGATGCGTTGAACTTCGGCGGTCAGCAGCAGGAATTGTGGTGTGAAGGTGGCGAAGTGGCATTCATCAAAACGATGATTGCTGAAAGCCAGGCCTTTGGCCGTCAGGTCATGTGGTTTACTACGCTGGTGTCTCGCGGTGAAAACCTGCCGCCACTTTATCGTGCGCTGACAGACGTGGGGGCGGTCAGGGTGGTGAAAAAAGAGATGGCCCAGGGACAAAAGCAGAGTCGCTTTATCGCCTGGACCTTTATGGATGACGACCAGCGCCGCCGTTTTAGCACGCGTAAACGCTAGAGGGTCGGCTCGCCGGGTGGCAGCGGCGCCGGTGCGGTCGGCGTTGTCGGTGTCGTTGGCGTGGCGGGCAGTACCTGATAAGTTTGCACCGGCGGGCGAACGCCAGCGAGGTCGAAATGTTTTTTCACCTGGCTGTCCAGCGCGAAGCGGACCGTCCACTGTTTCAGCGGCAGCGTGGTGAACGATACCCTCAGCGTAAATGCCGTGTTGGTTAATCCGACAATCCCGGCAAATGACGGCTCGCCAATGATCAGCCCACGAACCTCTTCGGTTTCCATCACCGCAGCGACTGCTTCTTTCAGCGCCTGATTGGCTTTATCGGCATCTTCATGGCGATCCACATCGTAATTGGCGACCACCGACCCAATGCCGCGGACAAAGTTGGCGAAGGTGGTGATCGATGACCACGGGATAATATGGTACGCCCCGGTGTCCTGGCGCACGCCAACGGAACGAATCGACATCCGTTCTACTGTCCCGGTCAACGGTCCGATAGTCACCAGATCCCCGGTGTTCATGCCATTCTCGAACTGAATAAAGACCCCGGTAATAATATCTTTCACCAGCGTTTGCGAACCAAATGAAATCGCCAGCCCCAGCGCCCCGGCCCCGGCCAACAGTGGGGCGATGTTAACGCCAATTTCCGAGAGCACAATCATGATGGTGATCGTGCTGATGATCACCGCCAGCGCGTTGCGAAACAGCGTTAACAGCGTGCGGGTACGTGCGCTGGGCAGAGGACGACCATGAATATCGGAGGCCAGCCGGTTTTCGATCAGGCTGGCAAGCAGCGTCCAGCCCACCGCTGAGAAAAACAGGATCAGCACAATACGGATCAGAATATCGACCGTCTTCTCTCCGGCGCCGTTGTGCAGCCAGTTCCAGAAATCAAACAGCCCCCATGCGTTTAACAGCAGCATGATGGCAACGCATACCGTCAGGATCCGCGCCACGTTCAACGCGGTAGAGAGCCAGCCGTTAAGCCGTTTTTGCAGTTCAGGATAATTGCGCTGCGTATGCGGGGAGAGAGTAATCGTTTTGGCGATCCAGCGGGTGAACATCCCGGAAACGAAGGCCGCAATGCCGATGATCATCAGACTGCGCACCGTCGCCCCCATCATAAACTTCAGGCTGTTGCCAGGGTCGAACAGCGAGAAGAAAAACAAGACGATGAAATAGGCGCTCGCCAGCCAGTGCCAGACCAGCGCAAAGGCGCGGATAAACAGACTGAAGAAGGCCAGCGATCGTTCTGCCAGATTCAACAGGTGCTGGGTAATCTCTTTCTTGTTGCGAAAGATCAGATACAGCGCCCACAGCGTGATACACAGCATGATGACCACGTTGGCCATTGCGCCAACCTGCACGTTCACCTGATTAGAAATAATGGGAACCGCAACGATCAGTCCATAGCCAATCAGGCTGCTGAGTGAACTTAATCGCCGGTTCCAGTAACGGGCGCTGGCATCCTGAATATTAAAGGGTCGTAGTTGCGCCACGTTTGGACAAAAAATCAGCCGCAGAATGGCTTTGAAAAATTCGATCAGCGCAAAGGCGTTCAGAAACAGCCCTTGCTGAAACGCGATGGTGCGGCTGCCTGCGTTCAGTCTGTCACTCAATAACTGACCGACAAACAGGGTCAACGCCAGTAGCAGCAGATCGATAATAAAGGCGCCAACGATCATTGCCGGTAGCTGGAGCCAGTTGCTGCGCTCACGGTTCTTTTGTCGCGCCCAGTTACCCATTTTGCGATACAACGGTAGCGCACACAGACGAATCAACCAGTAGAAGCCGAACACCGCCGCGGCCAGCATCAGAAAGTGGCTAAGGGCATTATTAAAGGTCTGGCTGTTAAACGGTTTGTGAGGCGCATCGGTGATGTTGCGATAGAGTTGGGCGAAGCGGTCAGACAGCGCTTCGCCGTAATGGCGGCTGAGTTCGGTGACGTTCTCCAGTACGGTTTTTTCTTCAACCACCACCGGCGGCGTGATTTTGGGCACCGGGTCCGGCGGCGGCGTGGCCGCAACGCTGCGCAACTGGTCAATCAGCTCCTTGCGCGAGGTGTCATTTTCCAGTACATCGGCCAGCGCCCCGTAAGCGGCTTTCTTTTGCTCGACGTCAGGTTCTGGCGCAGGAGTGGTTTGTGCGTCAGCGTCTGTACCGGTCGTGACGCCGGGGATGGTCACCGCCTGGGCGGGTGTGCCCAGCAGGCAAAAGAGGATGAACAGGATCCACCGCATGACTCCTCCAGTGAGAAAACAGAACAAAAAGATAAGTATAGTTGCTGGAGGAGCGGCGATTCGAAATGGGAAGAGTCGTAGAAAAACCTCCCTTCCAGGCGGAAGGGAGGTGGACCGTCAGGAAACGTGTTGCAAAAACTCCTGCAAGCGCTGGCTGGGCGGGTTTTCAATCAGGGTTTGCGGATGGCCGTCTTCGGCAATACGGCCTTTGTCGATGAAGATCAGACGTGAGGCGACTTTTTCGGCGAAGCCGATTTCGTGCGTGACGATGACCATCGTCATCCCTTCTTCCGCCAGATCCTGCATTACTTTCAATACTTCGTGACGCAGTTCTGGATCGAGCGCAGAGGTAGGCTCATCAAACAGCATCATCTTCGGTTTTACCGCCAGGGCGCGGGCGATGGCCACACGCTGCTGTTGACCGCCGGAAAGTTCAGAAGGGTAGTGGTGAGCGCGCTCGGCCAGACCCACTTTCGCCAGCAACTCTTTCGCCTGCTTTTCGGCCGCGTCTTTCTTCGTCCCCCGCACGCGTTGTGGACCGAACATGACGTTTTCCAGCGCGGTCAGGTGAGGGAAAAGATAGAACTGCTGGAACACCATTCCGGCTTCCTGACGAATCAGGCGCTCGTCCACCTTCGGATCGTTAACCTTCAGCCCATCGACGAACAGATCGCCGGAGGTGATTTCTTCGAGTTTATTAATACAGCGCAACAGCGTGGATTTACCGGAGCCTGATGGTCCGATAATCACCACCACTTCGCCCTGCTTAATGTTCAGATCGATGTTATGCAGCACCTGGGTTGGACCAAAATGCTTTGAGACGTTTTTAAATTCAATCACAGGATTTTCATCCTTCTTTCCAGACTACGAAGCACGATGTTCAGGACCTGCGTGATAATGAGATAGATAACCCCCACCGCGGTCCAGATCTCCAGGGCGCGGAAGTTACCGGCAATAATCTCCTGACCGCTACGGGTCAGTTCGGCTGCGCCGATCACGATAAACAGCGACGTATCTTTGATACTGATGATTAACTGGTTACCGAGCGACGGCAGCATACGGCGCAGCGCAAGCGGCATGATCACGTGGAGAATGGTTTCGCGACGGGAAAGCCCCAATGCCAGACCGGCTTCGCTAAACCCTTTATGGATCGACAGAACTGAACCACGGGTGATTTCGGCGATATAGGCGCCGGAGTTAATCATGATAGTGATAACAGCGGCGCTGAAGGTGTCGATACGCAAGTCCGGGAAGGCCATCGGTAGGGCAAAATAGATGTACATCACCTGGACGACGATCGGCGTGCCACGGATGATCTCAATGAAGACAAGAGAAACGTGATTGGCTATCCAACCACCATAGGTACGGGCTAATCCCGCCAGCAAGCCGATGATGATCCCGCCAGCCAGACCAAGGATGGAGATCCACAGGGTCATTTTGGCACCCTGAAGCAGGATCGGAATGGCGGGCCAGATGGCACTCCAGTCAAACTGCATATGTTGTTCCTGTTACCGTGGTGAAAAAAATCAAATGCCCGGTACGCTTAGCGCCCCCGGGCAACATCTGAAGGCAAAACGTCTTATTATTTAGGTTCAGAACCGAACCATTTTTTGTAAATTTCGTTATAGGTACCGTTGTCACGCAGCGTTTTCAGCGCGCCGTTCACTTTCTCGCGCAGTTCGTCGCTGCCTTTCGGGAATGCGATACCGTACTGCTGTGCTTCCAGTGATTCGCCAACCGCTTTGAACTGGCCGTTACCCGCGGTTTTGATGAAGTACAGGATGTTTGGCGTATCGTGCAGAACAGCATCTGCGCGGTTGGTGCCCAGTTCCATGTACGCGTTATCGATGTTCGGGAACTGACGCAGATCTTTCGTTTTGATGTTGGCTTTCGCGTAATCAACGGAGCCGGTGCCGCTCTTCACTGCGACGACTTTACCGTCCAAATCTTTTACGCTTTTCACGTCGTTGTTGTTGGTTTTCACCATCACTAACAGGCCGCTTTTGTAGTAACCATCAGAGAAATCGATCGCTTTTTTGCGCTCGTCAGTAATGGTGATGCCCGCCAGCGCCAGGTCAACGTTCTTCGTTTGCAGTGCCGGGATAATGCCGCTGAAATCCATCGGTTTCAGTTCATAATCCAGCTTCAGTTCTTTTGCTACGGCGGCCCACAGGTCCACATCAAAGCCAACGTATTTGTCGCCCTGTTTGAATTCAAACGGGACGAACGCGGTGTCGGTCGCGACAACCAGTTTCTTATCCGCGGCATGAGAGGACACCGCAAAAGCCAGGGTAAGTGCTGCCAGTGAAACTTTTAATACAGACTTCATAGCATTTCCTTTTTTATCCACGGGGCGATCCCCTGCGAGAACGATAAGTGTAATGAAAGAATCGTGCCAATTTTGCAACCCCTTGTTTTCACAAGAGGGTATCGCACTCTTTTGCACAGTTAGCGGAGCAAAACTCGCTTTTTGCACCATAGTGGGGCACTGATTTAGTGCACCACAAAGGGTGTGCGAATGGTTTGCCTATTTAGCGCAAAGATCGTTGATAAAACAATCTTTCGTTAACGATTGTGTGAGGTGATTATTACAAATATTTTACTTTACAGCGGGGGAAAAGCGATGTTGTGCACCATAAAAGTGCAAAACCCCCGCCGTGGCGAGGGTTATAGAGGGAATACTTATGATGCGATTATTCGATGTTGGATTCGATGAACCACAGGAATTTATCGAGATCGCGGGAAGCGGCGGTAAAGATATCTGCGGTATCTTCGTCTTTCGCTTCACTGATGGCTTTACGGACATCATTTGCCACTACAGCATAACGGTCTGCCAGTTCTTTCAGGTGATCCTGGACGGTATGGATGTCCAGCGGATAGCTTTTCAGCGGCGTTTTGCTATTGATAACCTGCGTGGTGCCCAGGGCAACGCCACCCAGCTGCACGGCACGCTCTGCCATGGTGTCGAGATGATCGGTCAGTGCCGTACGGAAGCCATCCAGCATCTCATGAACGGCAATAAAATTCGCACCGCGCATGTTCCAGTGGGCCTGCTTAGTGATCAGCGACAGGTCGATAAACTGGATCACCTGACGATTCAGCAACTCAACTGTTGCTTTCTTATCGCTGTCGGAGACATCGTTACGGGTATAAAGCAGATTGGACGCTTTTGTTTTTACCAATTTAGCGGTACTCATAATTTCATATCCTCTTGATGTTATGTCCCAGTAATTTACGGGATTCAGTATAGCACCGGTTATCGTTCCTGCTTTTCTGGCTCTGCCTATCGCTTTAATAGCACTTAACAACATCTGCATTTAATTGCATTACTATTCATATGGTTGCGTACGTAAAAGATTGAGATATCAATATTCTCACTGTGACATCGGAATGAGAATAAATAGGCGAGGCGAAGCCGATGAACCGTGGAGAAATATCAGGAAAATATCAGGAAAACAGCGGGAAGATATTCTGCATGGTTATGCAAACCATGCAGAAATGTAAAATTAATTTACATCAACTTCTTTTATGTTGCTCTCCCGCCGAATGGTCAGCGTCGAGCCCATTGAGGCGGCAATAATCGCGCCGAGCGCCAGCAGTTGGACTGGCGTCAGCGTTTCGCCCAGAAACAGGATGCCCGCCACCGCGGCCAGCGCCGGTTCCATACTCATCAACGTACCAAAGGTGCGCGTAGGCAGACGGGTTAAGGCAATCATTTCCAGCGAGTAGGGGAGCGCTGTCGACAGCACCGCAACCGCCAGACCCAGCGGAATCACCGACCAGTGCCAGAGCGCTTCTCCGGCCTGTGCCACCCCAAGTGGAACGAAAACCAGAGCGGCAATCAGCGAGCCTACCGCGACGGTGGCTGGGCCGTGCTCAGCACCGGCGCGTTGACCGCTAAGAATATAGATAGCCCAACAGGCACCCGCACCCAGCGCCATGGCGGCACCGAACAAATCGACATGCGAAACGTCCTGCCCCAGCGGCAGCAGGAACCAGAGCCCGAGAACGGCCAGCACTACCCAGATAAAATCAACGGGGCGTCGAGACGAGAACAGGGCGACCGCCAGCGGCCCGGTAAATTCCAGAGCGACCGCGATCCCCAGCGGAACCGTCTGAATCGACAAATAGAAGAGGTAGTTCATTCCCCCCAGCGACAGGCCGTAAAAAAGCAGCGGCAGGCGCTGCTCTTTGGCGAAACGTAGACGCCAGGGTTTGAAGAAGACAATAAGGATCAATGTGCCCAGGGCCAGACGAAGGGCGGTCACGCCGGGCGCGCCAACCAGCGGGAACAGTGATTTTGCCAGCGATGCGCCGCTCTGGATCGAGGACATGGCGATAAGCAGTACTAAAATGGGCAACCAAACTGGCGTTTTACGTGACGACCCTGGCATCCTTTCTCCCGACAATGACTGTAGATACACGGCATCCAGCAACTTGCCTGACTTGTGTATAGAAAAGTAAAAGAGGCAGTGTAATGGAAATAACCTCCTGCGGTTGAGTCTTCGTTGAAAAAAAATTCCCGGAAAACCGTAAAATAGCGGCAGGTTGATGGATTAATACGCTGGCGAATTAGGAATAATCTGGATGAATGTTCTTTATTATGCGCGTAATAATGGGACGAAAATCCAGAAAAGTGATGTTAATTGAAAGAGATAGCGGCTCGTTGAAACGTTCTGTTACACGAAATGGCCCGTTAGACATCACTAATCGCAAAGAGTTTCTCATCAATTTTTGATATATTTAACACTTAGGACTTATTTGAAGCACATTTGAGGTGGTTATGAAAAAAATTGCATGTCTTTCAGCACTGGCCGCTGTTCTGGCTATCTCCGCAGGTTCTGCTGTCGCTGCGACTTCTACCGTTACCGGTGGTTATGCTCAGAGCGATGCTCAGGGCGCGGCGAACAAAATGAACGGTTTCAACCTGAAGTATCGCTATGAGCAGGACAACAACCCGCTGGGCGTAATCGGTTCCTTCACTTACACCGAAAAAGATCGTACTAACGGTGCAGGCGATTACAACAAAACTCAGTACTACGGCATCACTGCGGGTCCGGCTTACCGTCTGAACGACTGGGCAAGCATCTACGGTGTTGTGGGTGTCGGTTACGGTAAATTCCAGGACACCAACTACCCGACCCATAAAGATGATACCAGCGACTATGGTTTCTCTTATGGCGCAGGTCTGCAGTTCAACCCGATCGAAAACGTTGCGCTGGACTTCTCTTACGAGCAGAGCCGTATTCGTAGCGTTGACGTTGGCACCTGGATCGCAGGCGTTGGTTACCGCTTCTAATCACTTCGGTGATATAAAAAATCCGCCTCAAGGGGCGGATTTTTTTTGGCTGTTTTTCACGACGGTTTAGCGCGATGTGGTGCTAAAAATGTCGGTTCCCAGGTGAGTGTAATCCACCTTCTGCAACTTGAAGTTGGTGATATACACCGGTCCGGCCTTCTGTTCGGAGATAAAACGATACTTCGTCTTAATCTCTTTTGCGCTGATCCCTGTCCACTGTGAGAAGAAACCGAGGAAATCGTTGGCGGAGCGCCGCGCTTTGACGACCTTGTGCGCTTTATCATCGCTGGAGAGCACCATAAACGGGACCTGGAAGTTTTGCTGGAACTGGTCGTCATGCGCCAGATACTGCACTTCCTTCCCACGCTCTTTAAAGGCGAGACCGTGATCGGAGAAGTACACCAACGAGAAACTGCCGCCGCTGTTGCGAAGCTGATCGTACAGTTTTCGCAGCAGGTCGTCGGTCTGGGTCATGGTGTAGAGATAGCAGGAGGTCTCTTTCGACTGTACGAACGTGTCGTACTTCCCTTTGGTGCGGTCACAAGCCTGCGGATGAGAACCCATCAGATGCAGTACAATCAGCTGCGGCTGGGTACGTTCGGTTTCCAGCACCTGCGCGGTCATTTTTAACAGCGCGTCGTCCTGGGTGTTTTTGTCAGCTTCGAAGTCGCCGCTTTTCAGAAAATGCACTTCATCAGCCCGCTTCGCGATACTGGCGATGGCGGTGTCATATTCGCCGATTTGTCCCTGATTCGAGAACCACCAGGTCTGGAAACCGGCGCGGTTTGCCAGCGTGACAAAGTTATCCTGATACTGTGGCTTATCGTCGACAACCCGGTTAAGGGTCAGTCCGAGTGATTTTTGCGTTGACCCGCTGGCCGCGACGTAATCGGCGAACAGATAGCCGTTGACGCTGCTGGCAAACGGGGTGTTATCCCAGTGACCGCCAAACGCCCCCAGCGCATCACGGCGCGCGCTTTCACCGATCACCACCACGTAGGTGTGATACTTCGGCTTCACGGCGGTGACGGTCCAGGTGTCTTTCATGCTGGCGAACTTCGCCATGCGTTCCTGCTCGTCAATCACTTCCTTGTTATTGACGATGACGTCTTTGGCGAAACGGAACACCGGATAGCCGGTATCCTTCAATTTAAACACGCCGCCCCAGGCCAGGTTCTGCACGGGGGTGACAAAAAAAGCGACGACGCTGAACAGCAGGCACAGGGTGTCATATTTATTCCAGCGCTTTTTCTCTTCGCTGGGTTTGCGACGCACGGCAATCACGCCAAGGGCAAAGATAAACACGCCCATCAGGTAATTGTACCAGGGGAAAATCGTCAGGATCTCAGTGGACTCTTCCATGTTGGTCGAGTGCAGCGCCAGCAGCGTATTAAAATTTGGCGACCCATAAGCCTGACCGAAAGGAAAGTAGAAGGCTGCGACAAGCGAGCAAACGCCGATCAGAACCTTTTGCGCTTTCGGCGCACTCCGCCAGAGCAACTGTAATATGCAGGTAAAGGCAACGGTATACAGCAGACTAAGCGGATAGCCCAGCGCCAGGTTTATCAGCAGGGACTGCAAAACATAAAAGCCAGTCCACGGGCTAAGGGCCCGGCTGCGGGCAAGAAGCGAGTCTTTAAGGGTTAAATTCATATACCACTATCGCAAAAACGCCATGTGCTTACCCTGGCGCCAAGGGTCATTACCTGCTGAGAGTGCGTGAAGAGGGGAAGAGGTCCGCATCTGCGAGCCGCAAGTTAGGCAGGGCTGCAAGAAGATAGAGCGTGTGAATGTGAAGGTCAACTGGCAGAAAGAAATTGTTTTGCGAAGGGGTTAGCAAATCCGACAAAAAGAGGGGCTATTTTGACATGAACAGGAGTGTAACGGCTGAATATGACAACCCGATGAAGCGGCGTACCGCGACGCCGCATTATTTTTCTGAGGGTTTATCCTGCTCTGGTTTGCTGTTGATCATATCGCACAGCATCGAGAGCAGCATTAACCGGACTTTAAAGGGAGAGTGACTAAACACGCGCATACACCTCTTGAATTCGTTCATATTGACCTCCTGACTTTCTGGTCCCTCTGTCCATGAGGGATGACTGCATTACATACAGATATAGCACAGGCTATATTATATAGCTATTGCTAAAACGTTAATTTTTTGTGCCCGGGCAACTCTGGTTTACAATGAGCGCTCTCCAATTAGATGCTGTTAATGCGTCACAGGAATGAGGAAGCAGAATGAGTCGTCGCGCAGGTATGCCAACAACAAAAAAAGTGACGCAGTTAGTGAACGTTGAGGAACACGTTGAAGGGTTTCGTCAGGTGCGAGAGGCTCATCGCCGCGAACTGATCGACGACTATGTTGAGTTGATTTCTGACCTGATTATTGAAGTCGGCGAAGCGCGTCAGGTGGATATGGCGGCCCGTCTCGGGGTGTCCCAACCGACGGTAGCCAAGATGCTTAAGCGTCTGGCCTCGGTGGGACTGATAGAAATGATCCCCTGGCGCGGCGTTTTTTTAACCCCGGAAGGGGAGAAGCTGGCGCAGGAAAGTCGTGAACGCCATCAGATTGTGGAAAACTTCCTGCTGGTACTGGGCGTAAGCCCGGAGATAGCCCGACGTGATGCGGAAGGGATGGAGCACCACGTAAGCCAGGAAACGCTGGAAGCCTTCCGTCATTTTACGCAACAGCACGGAAACTCTATTGAATGAGCCTGCCTTTTTTACGGGCGCTGAAACGCGACCGTTTTTTCCATTTACTGATAGTGGTGGGTGTTGGATTGAGTGTGTGGGTTCCGTTCACGCCACAGACCTGGCCCGGCGCAATTGACTGGCACACCATTATTACCCTCAGTGGTCTGATGATGTTGACCAAAGGCGTCGAGCTGAGCGGTTACTTTGATGTCCTGGGCCGTAAAATGACCCGGCGTCTTGCGACGGAGCGCCGTCTGTCGATGTTCATGGTGCTGGCGGCGGCGCTGCTTTCGACGTTCCTGACGAACGATGTCGCATTATTTATCGTCGTCCCTCTGACCATTACCCTGAAAAAGTTGTGCGCAATACCGGTCAACCGTCTCATTATTTTTGAAGCGCTGGCGGTGAATGCGGGTTCCTTACTTACACCCATCGGGAATCCGCAAAATATCCTGATGTGGGGGCGTTCTGGTCTCTCCTTTGTTGCGTTTATCGGTCAGATGGCACCGCTGGCCGTTGCGATGATGTTGACGCTGCTGGTGCTCTGCTGGTTTTGCTTCCCCAATAAACCGCTGCAATACCATACCGGGACAAGTCAGCCAGAGTGGCTACCCCGGCTGGTGTGGGGCTGTCTGGGACTGTACATCGTTTTTCTGACGGCGCTGGAGCTTAAGCAGGAATTGGTTGGGCTGGCGATTGTGGCCCTCGGTTTCCTGTTGCTGGCACGCCGCGTGCTGTTGAGTGTTGACTGGACGCTGCTGCTGGTGTTTATGTCCATGTTTATTGATGTCCATTTGCTAACCCAACTGCCGGCGTTGCAGGGGGTGCTAAGTCATGTTGGTACGTTGTCTGAACCCGGACTGTGGCTGACGGCAATTGGCCTGTCGCAAGCGATCAGTAATGTTCCCAGCACTATCTTACTGCTGAACTATGTCCCTCCTGGCGTGCTGTTGGCCTGGGCGGTTAACGTGGGTGGATTCGGCCTGTTGCCGGGTTCGCTGGCGAATCTGATTGCCCTGCGGATGGCGAATGATCGACGCATCTGGTGGCGCTTCCATCTCTATTCGGTACCCATGTTGATATGGGCTGCGGCTGTAGGATTTGTTCTGCTTAAGTTTTAGTCGCGATTGCCACTCCATTCTGACAAAAGCAAATCCATCTCCTGATTGAATGGATTTGTTTGATCTATTTATTTACTTTACTGTAAAGTAAATAAATGGTGATTAAACAAGCTGAGCAGATAATGGACACAAGATTGTTGGCTTGTGCGGCCTCTGTTCAGCGGACCCTGATGGGGGAAGTGGCTCATGCTGGCACGTTTTTTTGTTATCCGACCTGTTTTTTCCGCAGTGATGGCTATCTCAATCATGGCCGCAGGAACGCTTGCGCTGTTTCTGTTACCCGTTGAGCAGTATCCCGATATTGCTCCTCCGGGCGTGAATATCACAGCGAACTACCCAGGGGCATCTGCACAGACCGTTGAGGACAGCATCACCCAGGTTCTGGAACAACAGATCAAAGGGATTGACGGGCTGCTCTATTTCTCATCAAGCAGCAGTTCTGCTGGCCAGGCCCGAATCAGCCTCAGCTTTAATCAGGGGGTAAACCCCGATATGGCACAGGTCCAGGTACAAAACGCGGTCAACCAGGCGATAACACGCCTGCCGCCGGAAGTGCAGCAGCAAGGAATTACCGTGACCAAATCGCAGGGGGATAGCCTGATGGTGGTCGCGCTTTATGATGAAACCCGGCAGCTAAGCAGTCTGGATATTAACGATTTTCTCATTAGCACATTGCAGGATCCTCTCAGTCGGGTTGATGGCGTTGGCGAAACCACCGTTTTTGGCGCGCAATATGCGATGCGCATCTGGTTGGATCCTTACAAGCTCACCAGTTATGGGTTGATGCCATCTGATATCCGGGCTGCTATTGAAGCTCAGAACGCCCAGGTCACCGGGGGCGAGATAGGCTCATTGCCTGCAGTAGAGGGGCAATATCTCAATGCGACCGTGATGGCGCAGTCGCGACTTGAAACGGTCAAACAATTTGAAAACATTGTCGTTCGTATTAATGGTGATGGTTCTGTCATCTATTTACGTGATGTTGCCCGCATAGAGTTGGGGGCAGAAAATTATCAGAACCAGACGACTCTCAACGGCTATCCGGCCGCCGGGATTTCCATTCAGTTAGCTTCAGGGGCGAATGCCCTGGCGACAGCTGAAAATGTTCGCGCTGAAGTGGAGCGTCTCAGTGTACAGTTTCCGCAAGGGGTGATCAGCGCTTACCCGCGTGACAGTACGCCGTTCGTGACCGTTTCCATTGAAGGCGTGGTATGGACGTTAATTGAAGCGATCATCCTTGTGATTGTGGTGATGTATCTGTTTTTGCAAAACTGGCGCGCCACATTTATTCCTGCGATCACTGTACCGGTCGTCCTGCTCGGTACGTTCGGCATTTTAAGTGTCCTGGGCTACAACATGAATACTCTGACTCTTTTTGCCATGGTGCTGGCGATTGGTCTGTTAGTCGATGACGCTATCGTGGTTGTCGAAAATGTTGAGCGAGTGATGGCCGAAAAAGATATGACGCCTAAGGAAGCGACATTGCATTCAATGAGGGAAATCACCAGTGCGCTGATTGGTATCGCACTGGTGTTAGCTGCCGTTTTTGTTCCAATGGCTTTTTTTGGCGGTTCAGTGGGAATAATTTACCGTCAGTTCACCATAACCATTGCGGCGGCAATGGCACTTTCCGCGCTGGTGGCATTAACATTGACGCCGACCCTTTGTGCTCATTTGCTGAAAAAAGAGCAGCCGAAGAAAGGGGCCTTTTTTATCTGCTTTAACCAGGGGGTGGAAAAGAGCCAGCAGCGTTATTTAGCCACGCTGCGACGGATAGTTTCGCGCCCCTTACGTTCATGCATTATGGCGACGTTACTGGTGCTGTTTATGGTGTGGGAATATCAACGATTGCCGACAGGTTTTCTTCCTGATGAGGATCAGGGGGCGGTGATGATTCAGTTTGCGCTCCCTACCGGATCGCCACTGTCTATGACCCAACGCGTGGGTGATTCCATTACCGATTATTTTCTGACGCAAGAGAAAGATAATCTCAGTGTTATCTTCATGGTCACGGGGCGCAATAATGCGGGTAGCGGCCAAAATGTCGGAATGGCTTTTGCGGAATTAAAGCACTGGGACAGGCGAAGCGGGGAACAGAATAGTGCCAGAGCGATCATTTCCCGTGCGAACCAATACTTCAAAACGGTACCTCTGGCATCAATTAACGCGATGTCCCCACCGACGGTCCGCGGGCTTGGACAGTCCAGCGGATTTGAAATGTGGCTTCAGGATCAATCGGCCAGCGGATATGAGGCGCTGTTGCAGGCGCAGCAGGCGCTTTTACGCAAGGCCAGTGTCAGTGAACATCTCACTGCGGTCAGAATTAACAGCCTGGAAGAAAAGGCACAGCTACAGGTTGCAATTGACCCACTGAAAGCCGGTGCGCAAGGCGTTGTTCACGCTGATATCAATGAAACGCTTTCCGCTGCCCTGGGGGGCGTTTATATCAATGATTTTATCGATCGTGGACGTGTTAAAAGGGTGTATATGCAGGGGGATGCCGAGTGGCGGGCAAACCCTGAGAATCTTGCCGCCTGGTTTGTGAAAGGCGCGAGTGGCAATATGGCCTCTATCGCGAGTTTCGCGTCATTCAGATGGACAACGGGTCCACAGATGCTGCAACGTTTTAACGGTTTGCCCGCGGTTCAATTTCAGGGGAATGCCGCAGCAGGCACCAGCTCCGGTCATGCGATGGACGTGATGGCAGAGAAGGTAGAGGAAATGCCCGGTCTGGGTTTGCAATGGAGTGGTTTGTCGTATCAAGAAAAAGCGTCGTCCGCGCAGACTCTCTGGATGTACATGGCGTCACTCATCTTTATTTTTCTCTGTCTTGCCGCTTTGTATGAAAGCTGGTCAATTCCACTGGCTGTCATGTTGATAATCCCACTGGGAATTCTGGGGGCGGTGACTGCCTCAATGCTCGTCGGATTCAATAACGATATTTATTTCCAGGTTGGCGTATTGACCACCATGGGATTGTCGGCAAAAAACGCGATTTTGATTGTCGAGTTTGCTCAGTCGCGTATCGCCGACGGTCTTGATATCACACAAGCGGCGTATGAGGGCGCAAGGTTACGTTTGCGTCCCATTATCATGACCTCACTGGCATTTGTGGCAGGCGTTATCCCTCTGGTACTCTCTACCGGGGCGGGCGCAGCCAGCCGAATAGAGATCGGTACCGCCGTCATTGGGGGAATGCTTTCAGGTACGGTATTAACGCTGCTTTTTGTGCCGCTGTTTTTCATCCTTATTCGACAAGGGTTACGGTATCTGAAGACGTAAGATTTCATCGATAAATCATTAAGGACAGTTTTAATGGCAAATCAACGTGGGCGTCCGATGAAAGCGCGCCCTCGCATTTTACAGGCTGCTTGCGATCTTTTTCTTGAACAGGGACTTGATGTGTCGTTAGACACCATCGTCGCCACTGCCGGGATCTCCAGGCCTACACTGTATAGCCATTTCCCAGGGGGGAAAGACGCGCTGCTGGTTGAAGCGTTTTCCTTTCTCAATGACAGGATGCAGCCGCCGCTCCAGCAGATGATGACGGATAACGCGGACTGTCTGCCAGCATTACTACTCGGCTTCGCGAAAGTGGTACAAGAACACTTCTATGCCCCTGAGCATATCCATTTCCAGCGTTTGTTAATTCAGGTTCTGGTACAGAAACCGGAGCTTTACGCCACGCTTAAGCAGCGTCCAACAGGACGCGTATTACAGGCGCTGGCAGAGATACTGAAGCGATATCAGGAGCAGGGGAGAATACAGCTTGATAACCCGACACTTCAGGCGACCGCCTTTCTCGGTGCGGTAATGGGATACCCATTACCAGCCGCATTGATTGATCAACAACCAATGGATAGCCGTGTGCTGGAGCAACTTGCGCACTCGGCGGTTCAAACCTTTCTTACCGCCTGGCGCTACCATTAAAAAAGGGCTCAGTGGATGAGCCCTTTTTCATTAACTTGATGAATCCAAAACAATCAGTTCAGACGAACGGGCATCCCTGAACGGTTCTGAACCGCCTGTTCCACCACGCTCTGGTCAACATCAGGCTGGTTAGTGATGTTCTGAATGCTCTTCGACAGCGTGATCGGTACGATTTCGCCGCCTTCAAACTGCGCTTCGGTGGTCGACAGCGGGTTGTGAACCTCGATGTAACGACTGCCATCTGGCTCCGTCGTTGCTTTTACCGGCTCATCGATAAACTGTACGCGCGTTCCAACAGGCACATTCTGGAACAGGAATTTGATGTCTTCGTTACGCAGACGCACACAGCCGTGGCTCACGCGCAGGCCGATACCGAAGTTCGCGTTAGTACCGTGAATGGCGTACAGACGGCCAATGTACAGGGCGTACAGACCCATCGGGTTATCCGGACCGGCAGGCACGACAGCGGGCAGCGGTTCGCCTGCGGCACGATATTCAGCGTGCATTTTCGCCGTTGGCGTCCAGGTCGGGCCGGCTTTCTTACGTTCTACTTTGGTGGTCCAGTTGATTGGCGTGTCTTTACCTAACTGGCCGATACCGATTGGCAGGACGATCACGGTATTGGTGCCTTTCGGGTAGTAGTACAAACGCATTTCCGCACTGTTGATCACAATGCCTTCATGCACGGTGTCCGGCAGAATCAACTGCTGCGGAATGTTCAGCACGGTGCCGCCTTTCGGCAGGAAGGTATCCACGCCCGGGTTGGCTTCCAGCATGTTGGAAAGCCCCATCTGGTATTCAGCAGCAAAATACTCCAGCGGCTGCGAGTTACCTTCCGGGATGGTGATGACCTGATTCTGACCAATGACGCGACTACCATCCGTTGGCAGAGGATAGGTGACAGCGGATGCGGTACTGCAAAAGCCGACTACCGCGAGTGCTGCCGCGAAAAACGTTGTTAATTTCATATTCATGTTATGCGAGATTCATTGCCTGGCAGGCTGTTGGGTTGAGAATTCTGTAGTGTTGGGAGCGCATTATATGTGCATTCCTGTTAACAGGGAATTCAGATGTGTACGAAATCACATTTTTTTCCTGTTCCCCCAGTGTAGTCGTTTGCTACAGGGCGCGATCTTATTTAAGACTTGTGGCATAATATGAGGTTTGTCACATATTCTTTAGGATACGTCCGTGTTAGTTTCCAGCAACGTCACCATGCAGTTCGGCAGTAAGCCGCTGTTCGAAAACATTTCCGTCAAATTTGGCGGCGGCAACCGTTACGGCCTGATTGGCGCTAACGGTAGCGGTAAATCCACCTTCATGAAAATTCTCGGCGGCGACCTCGAACCGACGCTGGGTAACGTTTCTCTCGATCCCAACGAGCGTATCGGTAAGCTGCGCCAGGATCAGTTCGCTTTTGAAGAGTTCACGGTGCTCGACACGGTCATCATGGGCCACGGTGAGCTGTGGGAAGTGAAGCAAGAACGCGATCGCATCTATGCGTTACCGGAGATGAGCGAAGAAGATGGCTACAAAGTGGCCGATCTGGAAGTGAAATACGGCGAGATGGACGGTTACTCTGCTGAAGCGCGCGCCGGTGAACTGCTGCTCGGCGTGGGGATTCCGGTAGAGCAACACTACGGCCCGATGAGCGAAGTTGCCCCTGGCTGGAAGCTTCGTGTACTGCTGGCGCAGGCACTGTTTTCCAATCCGGATATTCTGCTGCTTGACGAACCGACCAACAACCTGGACATCGATACCATCCGTTGGCTGGAGCAGGTGCTGAACGAACGTGACAGCACCATGATCATCATTTCGCACGACCGTCACTTCCTGAACATGGTGTGTACGCACATGGCGGATCTTGACTACGGCGAACTGCGTATTTATCCGGGCAACTACGACGAATACATGACCGCCGCGACGCAGGCGCGCGAACGTCTGCTGGCGGATAACGCCAAGAAAAAAGCGCAGATTGCCGACCTGCAATCCTTTGTCAGCCGTTTTAGCGCTAACGCCTCTAAATCTCGTCAGGCGACGTCTCGCGCCCGTCAGATTGATAAAATCAAACTCGACGAAGTGAAGGCGTCCAGCCGTCAGAACCCGTTCATCCGCTTCGAGCAGGACAAGAAACTGTTCCGTAACGCGCTGGAAGTGGAAGCGCTCAGCAAAGGCTTTGATAACGGCCCGTTGTTCAAAGGGGTCAACCTGCTGCTGGAAGTCGGTGAAAAGCTGGCGGTACTGGGAACCAACGGCGTGGGTAAATCGACGCTGCTGAAAACGCTGGTGGGCGATCTGGACGCCGATAGCGGTACGGTGAAATGGTCTGAAAACGCGCGCATTGGCTACTACGCGCAGGATCACGAATATGAGTTTGAAAACGATCTGACGGTCTTCGACTGGATGAGCCAGTGGAAGCAAGAAGGCGATGACGAACAGGCGGTGCGCAGCATCCTCGGTCGTCTGCTGTTCAGCCAGGACGACATCAAAAAGCCGGCGAAGGTACTTTCGGGTGGTGAAAAGGGTCGTATGCTGTTCGGTAAGCTGATGATGCAGAAGCCAAACATTCTGGTGATGGACGAACCGACCAACCACCTTGATATGGAATCCATCGAATCGCTGAACATGGCCCTGGAGATGTATCAGGGAACCCTGATCTTCGTTTCTCACGACCGTGAATTCGTGAGTTCACTGGCAACCCGCGTGCTGGAGATAACCCCCGATCGCGTGGTGGACTTCAGCGGTAACTACGAAGATTATCTGCGCAGTAAAGGCATTGACGGCTAATTTCCCCATTGCCTTTCATGTGACAGGTGTGTTGACCACACCTGTCACGATTTAGCGTTACGCCATCCCCAGCGCGCGCTTGCCGTGGATATTCAAATCCGCCAGCGTAAAGCGTCCTTCCCAGTCTGTTTCGTAATCCTCACGCGGGAAATCGCCTGGCGAAGCCCCTTTTTCCAGCGCCGCTTTTACTTTGTGCGCATAGGCCAGATTCTTCTCGCACAGGGGAGCGGCGGGAATGTACATCACATTTCCCCATCCCTGCTGATTGTCGACCGGCGCCACGGAGTGAATCACATCGCAATGCCACCAGACGGAATCGCCGGCTTCCAGTGGCGGAATGCTGGTGAGCGCCTCAATCAACAGGGGATGCCACTGTTCGGATATTGGCAGCACCCGGCCCGGCGACACGCCACACAGTTCGTCTTCCGGGACATCATCCATCAGCGGACGTAACAGCACATACGCCATGGCTTCCGGAATGGGCACGACATGCAGCAAGCCCTGACCGGGCAGCATATCCGACAGCGCGGTCCAGCCCTGGAAGGTGCGGAACACCGAACATTTGGTGGTGTTATCCACGGTATACTCTTCCACCTCGGTGCGATGAGCGGCATGCCACGGATCGTATTTCGCCAGATTACCGTTAAAGACACTGGCGAAAACGCGCTGATACGCCGGCAGCAACCAGCGCTCCAGTGCGCCGGAATCGGTGTGCGCACCCAGCCCTTTTGAGGTGGTGCCCGGCGGACGGCGGCGGATCCTGTCCGGGTAGATCACGCTCACATCCGGGTTAAACCACTGCTTGCCCTCGCTTTCAAAGGTCCACAGACGGTTGAGGAACGATTGCACGTTCGCCATCTCCTCACTCTGCCGCGCCTGCATTTGCGCCTGCGACCAGTAGATCGGATAGATCTCCGGACGGGAGGCGCTGAGGGTGCCAAAAAAGTTATCGCCAGGCCCTTTATACACCTCGTCAAAGCGGTTGCGGTCCAGATAGTCCAGCATCGACCGATCCCAGGCCAGCGCCCGCTCGCGCGGGAAGTGACCTTTGATAACCGCACAGCCGCAGCGTTTGATCTGTTCACGCTGCTGCGCTGCGATCGTGCCAGCGTTGATATCGGCATAGGACAGCTCAGGCCAGACCGGCGCGCCCTGTGCTTTGAGCGCGTTGATTTCCGCCACGCGGGTGGCAATGGCATCGCTAATCTGGCCGAAGATTTGATCAACGTCGCCAAGCTGCGCCCGCAGTTCCTGCTTCATCTGACGGATAGCCGCTTTGTGATCGACCGGTAATGTGTCGCTTGTGAAGGTAAAAGCCATAACCACCTCGCATAACTTTCATTCGAAACTTATTTAACTTACAGTTGATAATGTAAGTTATAAAAAAGTTAATGCAAGTTTAAATGTTTGCTGGTGAGATCGTCGCGCCATTTGTCCAGGACAACGCATACCAGAGGTCTGATGATTGGATTGTGGCGCCCGACGGCGCCATAAAGGGCAGGGGAACAGCTTACTTCGCGGCAGTCGCTGAGCTGACTAACTTTTGGTGCAACTTTTTCCAGACTTCAATATAGGATTCCGTCATGTTACTGAGCGTTAATTCCGGATGATTTACGCTCTGGCGAAACACCTGGTTATCCTGATCGCGCCAGAGTTGTTCAGTATGTGAGAGATAGTGGACGATGCGCTGCTGTAGCGCGGCAACGGTAGGTTCGCAGGCGTAATCAGAAGGCATGTATGCATCCATACCCAGTCCTGGCGTCGCGATCAGTGCGCAGTTTGAGAGCAAGGCTTCCAGTCCGACAATACCGAAACTCTCCTGAATGCTGGGGAAGACCACAATGTCAGTTTCCGCAAAAGCCCGTTTTTTTTCCTCACCCTGAACAAATGTCAGACCTTTAAAGCCTTCTTTTTCCATGTAGTCAGGGATCTTCTCTGGCCCATAAACCCTGGCCTCAACCCGGTTGCGATAGGCTTCTGGCAGCGTATTGATCGACTCACGAAAAATCTGGAAGTTTTTCACAATATCGGTGAATCGCCCAAAGAAGCTGATGACCACTTTACCTTGCGGATGGCGGATTTTTTTTTCCGGGTAATCGGCGAAATCGACACCGATAGGGAAGATATCGGGGGGGACAATATCGGCGGAGACATGCTGAATAATTGAACGGTGCGCCCAGTCGCTGTGAAGCACTACCGCGCCACTCTGACGTACCGCGATTCGCTGTTCCCAGTAATGCTGCATACCTTTCTGGGTTCGGGTCAGATAGTGCTGCATGCCGATATAGCTGGAATGGAGCGTGAATTGCACTCTGTGTAACTCAAAGTAAAACGGTAACAGAGGTGAGTTTTCGTGCACTGAGATAATATCGGGCTTGAACTCATTGAGTATGGGCTGAATTTTTTGCGCGGTACTCCATGCCACATTCAGGCTCAGTGATTCCAGGGAGGAGTCAAAAGGCAATGTAGGTTCAACGGCAATCTCATAATCAGCCAGTGTTGACGCCCGGGTTTTCTGATTGTTCAGGTATAACACCCTGAAGGGGTAGCGACGGCGCGTTAATTCCTGCCAGAAATGCTGATTGAAAAAACCCAGGCCACTGAACAGCACATCAGGGGCTTCGGTGGTGACAATTAAAACGCGTGGTTGCATGACCATTCCTGTTATCAAATGCGTTTGGTATAAATCGTCAGGGAGGCAGACGGACAATATTATCCGTCTGCCAGGGCCCTGCTACTGGCTAGAAACGGTATTTGATCCCTATCATTGCCTGAGTATCACTGTAACCACTGTTCCCTATTTGCTGCGTCACGTTACCCCACATATCCAGTTGTCGGGAGAGTTGTCCCTCAACCCCGATTTTGGCTTCACCAATATTGCGGGTGCCGGCAATTTCATTGCCCTGGCCATTGATACTGGCCCCAAAATCACGGGTGTTATGGATCCAGTTTGCTTCGATGAAGGGTTGGAACTCGCGATTTTTGCCCTTGTCTACCGTGCTGTGTCCTTGCAGATAGGCACGGACACCCAATCGACTTTGAAGATTACCATCGCCCTCGAATGAGACACGTGAACCGCCGCTGCTTTGGCGTTCAGTATGATCGCTGGATCTGACGCCCATCCAGATAAGCTGGGCTTTAGGCTGGATGTAATATCCCACTGCATCCGTTTCTCTGCTGCCTAATTCAAAAGTATAACCCGCTTCTACCGAGGCGGTAATGCCGCGAGATTTATACTTCTCGGACGCCAGCTGATCGCCTTTCACTTCGTTATCAAACCAGTTGTAGAGCGCCCAACTGTCGACATAGCTACCGGTTTTTTTCTCATCGTTGGCATACCAGGTTCCGTATAAACCCGCGCTATAGCCTTTGACCGAGCCTTTGGATTGATAGTGTGAGTATCTGGATTCGGTATTGTTACTTTGCCGGGCGTAGCCCGCCATGATACCCAGATGCCAGCGATCCCGTTGATCGGAACTCCACTGCGCAATGTCACCGCCAATTTGCGCGACATAGCGATTTCCCTGGTTTTTAAACTGACCAGAACTGTCCTGAGAGCGGTTATGCCCACCGACCTGACGAAGCCACAGGCTGGTTGTCTGTTCCCCGGTTAACGCATCGGTATACTGCGCTTCACCGAGGCGATCGTGAAGACGTGTCTGGAAGAGGGTATTGGCGGCCATGTGGTTAACCATATAGCTGCCGATTTCCGGACGTTGCACGGGTTCAGGATCCTGGGGATCCGGCGTGACCGAAGGCAGTTCGGAGCGCAAGTACCAGTCGCCGTCCTGAACGCTGAGACTATTTTTGTGTAAATAGTATTCATATGCTCCTCCGACAATACGCCCGCTCTGCGTGAACACCCCTGATGAATCGCCATTGACCTCAATGACTTTAATGCCTTCACGGGTTTGTGCCCCGGTGCCACCGAGATTATTGATGGACAGCACGCTTTGGCCTGACGTTGAGCCGTTAATAATGAGCTGGTCGGTCAGTGAGTTATCGTCACCCAGAACCGTATCAAGCGCAATAACGCCGCCGTCTCCGACATAATCCCCGTTAAGGGTAAAGCGATCGCCAGCGACATTATTGGTTAACTGCAGGCTACCCTGATTTCGAAACGTCGCCAGGTTATCAAATAACGCATGATTGGCTGTCCCGTCCGGGCGCGCGGTGAGGGAAATTACGCCACGGTTGACAAGTTCCGTTGTGCCTCCGCCAAAATCACTGGTCGCTACAGGCGCGACGGTATCCCGGATACCGTCGCGATCCGAATCAAACCACTGCCGCACGTTCCAGACACCCGTAGCGTCGTTAATCACCGTATCCCGACCGCTGGAGAGGCGTACGACGCCCGTCATGGCCCCTGCGTTAATGATGCGGGTTTCTGCTCCGCTATAATGAGTACTGTCTAGCGGCAAATTGGGCATGGCGGGATCGCGCAAATAAAAACCGTCAAAACCTGCCACGTCGATTGCCACATCGGATAGCGCGCCAAGCGTGGCACCTTGATCGATTTGCACAGTGGACTGCGTTCCCCCCGTGGTTTTGATACCCGCGCCTTCGCTCCCCCCCTCGACAACGCTGTCGGCCTTCAGGTGAACATCAAACACGCCCTGCGGATCGACAATGATGTAACCGCCGCTGGACCAGGTATATTCAGGCGGGGTGCTTTCTATGCGAATGGCATCACCGACCTGGGAACGAATCACGCCTGAGCTGGTAATCCGCGATTCCAGCGCCTGCGAATAGATAGCTGCGGTATCTTTACTCGCGCTGTTGTTAACGATCTGGCTTCCGGACTGCTGAAGAACTGAACCAATAGCTAACAGCCCGCCGGATGCGCCGGCCAGATAAATCCCAGCGTGCTGCGTATCCCGGATATTGGTTTTATCAAAAATTATGCCACCAGAAGGGCCCGTAATCGGTGCAAGCGGATCCGCCGCATCGTTGTCGGTTACCTTACCGGTATAGATGTTTCCCGATGTGCTGACTTCTATTTCATCAAGAGCAAGGGGATTGCCTTGGGCCTGTATCCCATTCTGAGCGGCCGTGAGCGTCTTACCCGCGTCCAGAGAGATGACGACCTTATCAGACTGCATCCCGTTCTGAGCGTTGAATGAGTAGGCAGGGTATGGGGTAGGGTTGTCGATATCTGCATGAATATCAATATTCAGTTGGTTACCGTTTTGTACGCAACTCACTCCAGCTTGAAGTGCCAGGTTATTACAGTCATCTGCGTAAGCAGAGTGGGCTGCCAATAAAATGGCGCTAGCGAGAAAAGTTTTATTAAAATTTCCCGAAAGAAACGTGAAATTCCTGGCCTGGTGTAATTTCAGAGTGTAATCCATGTTAACTTGTCCATAATGATTAAATTATAATAAAAAATTTAACATTTAATAAGTGGGGCAAACAAAGGTTTCTGTTTGTCAATTAATAGTCTAAATGATTTGTGTGTGTATGAAAATAAAATAGACATCACTTTAATTGCGTTGTGATTGTTTTGTATGTTTATCAATGAGTTAATAATGAATTTTTTTGGCTTACGGTGATATTGGTTATCCGTAAAAATATAAAGCTATCTATTGCTGTAAAGTAGTTGCCAGAGGTCGAGTGTTATAAAAGAAACCTGTTGCGATGCTAATCCAAAAGAATTAAGAATTTTACCAGCCTGAAGATATCTATATAAAGGAATAACAAAAAAACTTTCCATTATTATTATCAAAAATCCTAATATTAATAATAATAATCTGAATGCGGCATCCGGATTAAAATATTCTCCAGTCGCCGCATTCAGGCATTACACGTTGAAGGGGGCCGTGTTATCCAGCACAGCCTGGATCACGTTCAGCGCACCCTGATGGTTATTGTCATCCGTCTGATAGCGGGAGAGCGCTTTGATACTGTCGGTGGCATTCGCCATGGCGAAAGAGTAGTGCGCCATTTTCAACATTTCTGCATCGTTGCCGCTGTCGCCAATGGCGACCACCTCCTTCGGTGAAAGGTTCCAGCGTTTCAACAACCGGCTGATGCCATTGGCTTTGTGGAGCCCCGGAATGATCAGATCGATAAAGCCGAAACCGCTGGTCACAGGTTTCATAATGCCGTCCAGCGCCGTATGCAGCTTGTCGATAACCAACGGGATCTGCTGATCCGGCAGATTCAGAGAGAACTTAAACAGCACGTCGTCGATGTCGTGATAGTCCTTCACCGGCTTCAGGCGGTGATAGTGCTTTGCCATGAGCGCAACAAAGGACGCCGGGGCGTGTTCACTGACGTAAGCGCTTTGCAGACCGCAGGCGACAAAGTTGAGCTGTTTATCCTTGAGCAGTTCGCCGATCACGCTCCGTGATTCATGACGGGTAAGTTCGCCGTGAAAAAGCTGTTGGCCATGCTCAAACACCAGCGCGCCGTTTTCGGCAACGAAAGAGATCTCGTCTTTGAGTTCGGGGAAGAAAGAGATGAGCTGAAAGTACTGATTGCCGCTGGCGACGACAAACTCGATGTTGCGTTTCTTTAGCTCGTGGTACTGCGCCATAAAACGTGCGTGATCGTACTTTTTGGCGTCATTGAGAAAAGTTCCGTCCATATCAGTGACGATAACTTTTACGGTCATACATTTCTCTCCAGAATATTACTGTGGCTAGCAACATTCTAATAACAATGTGACCTAAAGCACAAATTTAATTTCGAATGAAAGCAAAAGCGCCGGATGGCGGCTGCGCCTTATCCGGCCTACGGAGAGAGGCTTGTGGGCCCGGTAAGCGTTAGCGCCACCGGGCCATGGGGATTACAACATATGTTCGGTACGGGCGATGATATCGTCCTGCGCGTCCGGTGAAAGCGCGGTGAAGAAGGCGGAATAACCGGCTACGCGGACCACCAGATCACGATACTGGTCCGGATGCTTTTTCGCGTCCAGCAGGGTTTCGCGCGAGACGATGTTGTACTGAATGTGCCAGCCTTTGTGCTCTTCAAAGAAAGTTCGCAACAGGATCATCAGTTTCTGCTTGTCGGACTCGTTCTCAAGCGTGGCCGGGTTCAGCTTCTGGTTCAACAGCACGCCGCCCAGAATCGAACCGGTAGGCAGCTTGCCGACGGAGCCAATCACCGCCGTGGGACCAAGATGGTCGGTACCGGATGCCGGGCTTGCCCCTTCAGCCAGCGGGGTATGGGCTTTACGACCATCAGGCGTCGCCATGGTCGCTGCGCCGAACGGCACGTTTGCCGAGATAGACGACGTACCCGCGTAGTAATTACCGCCGACCGGGCCGCGTCCATAACGCGGGTTATGGTATTGCTTCAGTTCATCGATATAGGTCTGATAAGCACGGGCCAACAGGGTATCGACGGAGTCATCATCGTTGCCATACTTCGGCGCGCCGTTGATTAAACGCTGGCGCAACTGCTCGTGGGTCAGGCCGTCAAAATCATCTGCCAGTGCAGCCGCCAGCTGTTGCTGACCGATTGCCCCCTGTTCAAAGACCAGTTTTTTCACCGCGGCCAGGCTGTTGCCGAGGTTCGCGATACCGACCTGCAGGCCGGATACCCAGTCATACTTCGCCCCGCCTTGCTTAATGCTCTTTGCCCGCTCGATGCAGTCATCCACCAGCGCCGAGCAGAGGATATCGTGCACGTTCTCTTCCAGCATGGTATCGACCACATACTCGATCTCAATCGATTTGCGCGTGTAGTAGCGGATCTGGGTATCCCACGCCGCCATCACCTCGTCGAAATTGTTGAAGTTACCGGCGGAGAGCGCTTTTTCCTGTGGCAGGAAAACTTTCCCGCTGGTGGCGTCCCGACCACCTTCCAGCGCAGCCAGCATCACGCGGGCAAAGTTGATAAAGCTCATGCCGGTGCAGCGGTAGCCCCACTTGCCGCCCACGGCGGTTTCGATGCAGCCAATCGCCGCGTAATCGTAGGCGTCCTGCGGCTCAATACCGAGCTTAATGAATTCCGGGATCACGATTTCATCGTTGTTAAAGGCTGGCATACCAAAGCCGCAGCGGATCACCTGTACGCAGGCGTCGAGGAAATCATTGCTCATCCCGGCGTGATAACGCACGCTGAGGTTAGGCTGGGTGGAGCGCAGACGCCCACAGGATTCGAGGATCGCGTAGGAGAGCGGATTGACCGCATCCATCGGCTGACCGTTGACCAGGTTTTGTCCGCCAATGGTAACGTTCTGATACAGCGGGCTGCCTGCGGAGGCTTTAGAGTGCGAGCCGGAGCGGATTTTGTTCACTTCCAGCAGTTTCAGCCAGCAGCTGTGCAGCAGCTCAATGGCGTGTTCGCGGTCCAGCGACTGGTTCAGTTCCACATCGCGGCGGTAGTACGGATAAAGATACTGGTCCATGCGCCCGAACGACACCGAGTGACCGTTGGACTCAATTTGCAGAATCAACTGGATGAAGTAGCACAGCTGCAGCGCTTGCCAGAAAGTCTGCGGCGGCTGGTGAGCGATAAGATCGCAGTTTTCCGCCATCGCCAGCAGCTCGTTACGGCGGCTGACGCGTGTCTCTTCGCTCGCCATTTTACGCGCCAGTTCGGCGAAGCGGGCGATGTGATCGCTGACGGCAATCAGCACAATATCAATAGCTTTCAGGAATTGCTCGCCATGCAGATCGTCGAGAACGGTCAGGTTAATGCGTGAACGGCGCTCCGCGACTTTTGCCCGCAGGCCGTCAATGCCTTTTTCCAGTAGCAGCGGGAAGTTGACCGCCAGGTGCGCGTCACCGGAGGTCATGTTGCCTTCGGCTTTGATAATACCGGTTTCCAGCAACCCTTTTTGCTCATCGGTAAACATGCCGTAGCAGCGATCCTGAACGGTTTGGCCGCGCCACCACGGACAAACGCTATGCAACACGCGTTTGTTCTCTTCACTGACCGCAAAACCCGCACCCGGTCTGTCCGCCAGGGCGTCTATCTCTTTTTCAATCCACGAGACGGTGTATTCCGGGAAGATCGGCGCGGCGCGCACTTCGCTCGCCTGGTTGCCGACGATCAGCTCGTCGTGTTTGATCCAAATGGTCCGCTCTGCCAGATGATGCGCCAGCGCCAG
Source organism: Citrobacter telavivensis (assembly GCA_009363175.1). Lineage (NCBI taxonomy): Bacteria > Pseudomonadati > Pseudomonadota > Gammaproteobacteria > Enterobacterales > Enterobacteriaceae > Citrobacter > Citrobacter telavivensis. The sequence continues at coordinate 3,978,445 of CP045205.1, read as the reverse complement.
CGCGCGGCGTACCGGAATCGGTTTGTCCAGATGCTGCTGGTACATTTCGGTGTAATGCTGCGCGCGTTCGGTACAGACCGGCGGTTTGACGATGTGCACCAGCGCGGTTTTGTGCGCTTTGATTCGGTCGCTGAGCGTATCCAGTTTCAGTTGGGTCATGAGATTATCCTCGTAATGTCGCGGTCAAACCTTTCGTGCAGGCGTACTGCTGCGCAAAGGCGAGCAGATCGGGTGCATCCAGCGGCTTGTCCGGCGCGTTGTAGGGTTGGCTGAGTAAGTGGTATTTGTTGATGCCTAACGTGTGGTAGGGCAAAAAGTGAATCTCGCCAACGTGCAGTTCATCGGCGGCAAAATCGGTAATCGCTTTAATGCTTTCTTCATCGGCGTTAAACCCCTGAACCAGCGGAACGCGGATGATGATTTTTTTCCCGGCGGCGGCGAGCTTTCTCAGGTTTTCCAGCACGCGTGACGCGCTGCCATCCGTCCATTGCTTAAACGGCGCGTCGGCGACGTGTTTCAAATCCGCAAGGAACAGATCGATCCAGGACAGTGACGGTTCAATGTATTTCCACGGCACATGCAAACAGGTTTCGACCGCGGTATGAATGCCCGCCTCATGGCTTGCTTTTAAAAGTGATGCCGCCAGCTCTGGCTGCATAAACGGTTCGCCGCCGGAAAGCGTAATACCGCCGCCGCTGCGGTCATAAAAAGGTTTATCGCGCAGGACGGTGGTCATAATCTCATCGACGCTTTTAACGTCGCCGCAGACGGTCAGAGCCTGAGTAGGGCAGCAGTCGATCAGGCTGGCAAGATGCGCGTCAGTCAGTTTTTCGCGATGGATAAGGAGGCCATTCAGCGCGCGTTCGATAACGCCCGGTGCCGCCTGGACGCAAAGCTCGCAGCCTTCGAGGCACAGACGTGCGTCAAACAGCAGATCCTGCGTGCGTGCCCAGCTTTCCGGATTCTGACACCAGCGACAGCCCAGAGAGCATCCTTTAAGGAACACCACGGTGCGGATACCGGGGCCATCGTGAGTAGAATAGCGCTGAATATTGAAAATCATAAACGGCCTCTCGTGTTTCGTATAAAGATTAAATAACTTTCGAATGAAAGTTATGTTGACGTGCGTCAACTAACCGAGAGGTTTTGCCGTGGTATCTTTCTTTTATGCAAACTAGTCGTTGAGGAATGATTATGGAACTCTATCTGGATACGTCCGACGTTGACGCGGTGAAAGCACTGGCGCGAATTTTCCCGCTGGCGGGCGTGACCACAAACCCCAGTATTGTTGCGGCGGGTAAAAAAACGCTGGACGTCTTACTGCCACAATTGCATGAAGCAATGGGGGGGCAGGGGCGTTTATTTGCTCAGGTGATGGCGACAACGGCAGAAGGGATGGTGAGTGATGCGCGTAAACTGCGTGGGATCATTCCTGATATCGTCGTGAAAGTGCCCGTCACGGCGGAAGGTCTGGCGGCGATCAAGTTGCTTAAAGAGGAAGGTATTCCGACGCTGGGAACGGCGGTGTACGGTGCGGCACAGGGCCTGCTGTCGGCACTGGCGGGGGCGGAGTATGTTGCGCCTTACGTCAACCGCGTGGATGCGCAGGGTGGCGATGGCATTCAGACCGTTACCGATTTGCAGAATTTGCTGAAGATGCACGCGCCGCATGCCAAAGTGCTGGCAGCCAGTTTCAAGACGCCGCGTCAGGCACTGGATTGTCTGCTGGCGGGCTGTGAATCCATCACCTTACCGCTGGACGTTGCCCAACAGTTGATTAGCTCTCCGGCTGTCGATGCGGCGGTGGCGAAGTTTGAGCACGACTGGCAGAGCGCCTTTGGGCGTTCGTCGCTGTAAGTTGTCGTTGTTGGCCGGATAAGGCAACGCCATCATCCGGCAATTCGCGCCGTCATTGCCTGATGGCGCGACGCTTATCCGGCTTACAATCCGATCAGGATGAGGCTTCCCCACACACCTCGCAGCCCGGATTTCGCATCAGCTTCATTTCGCGGAACTGGCAGGTCATGGCGTCGTACATGACGATTTTCCCCGACGCTGGCTGACCATAATGCGCCAGCAGCTTAATGGCTTCCATCGCCTGTAGCGACCCAATCACGCCAATCAGCGGCGCCATCACCCCCGCCTCCACGCAGGTTAATGCATTTTCACCAAACAGACGGCTCAGGCAGCGATAGCAGGGCTCACCCTCTTTGTAGGTAAAGACGGTAACCTGACCTTCCATGCGGATCGCCGCGCCAGAAATCAGCGGGACTCTTGCCGCGTAACAACCGGCATTGAGCTGATTACGAATCGCGACGTTATCGGTGCAGTCCAGCACCAGATCGTGTTCGGCGATAAGTGTCCGAAGGGCGGTCTCGTCCAGCAGCGCATTAACCGCAGTGATAGCCACGTGCGGATTAATACGGCTCAGCGCCGCATGCGCCGATTCCACTTTCGGCTGGCCGAGGGTCGCATCGCTGTGTAGCGTCTGGCGCTGTAGATTCGACAGCGACACGGTGTCAAAATCGAGCAGCGTCAGGTGGCCGACGCCAGCGCTCGCCAGATACTGCGAGGACGCGCAGCCCAGCCCACCGAGACCGACAACCAGCACGTTGGCTTCCTTCAGCGCTTCCTGCCCGTCAAAGTCAAAGCCGCGCAGGATTATCTGCCGATTGTAACGCAGCATCTCCTGATCGCTGAGTTCCGCCATCAGAGGCCTCCGAACAGCGCATTGAAGGGCTCGACTTCCACCCATTCACCGGCTTCAACGTTACCGCGATCGCGCTCCAGCACAATGAAGCAGTTCCCCTGACTGAAGGAACTGAAGACGTGTGAACCCTGATGACCCGTGGTGCTCACCTCCAGCTCGCCGTTGGCGGTGCGCTGGAGCACGCCGCGCTGGAAATCGAGACGACCCGGCGTTTTCTTCAGCCGTGAGGTGGTACGCACACGCTGGCGTGCAGGTAACCCGCTGGCCGCGTTGCCGCTCAGCTTCGCCAGCAACGGCTGAACCAGTTGGTAGAACGTCAGCGCCGCTGACACCGGGTTACCCGGCAATCCGCAGAACCAACTGTTGCTCAGTTTGCCGAAGGCGAACGGTTTGCCGGGTTTGATTGCCAGCTTCCAGAAGGCGATTTCGCCCAGCTCTTCAAGGATGGTTTTGGTGTAATCGGCTTCACCCACCGACACGCCGCCGGAGCTAATCACCACATCCGCCTGGCTGTCGGCTTCGATAAACGCCGTGCGCAGAGCGTGCGGGTCATCGCGGATGATGCCTAAATTGATCACGTCGCAACCCAACTGTTGCAGCATCAGATGCACGGTCAGGCGGTTGGTATCATAAATCTGGCCTTCGCCGAGCGGTTGTCCCGGCAGCTGCAGTTCATCACCGGTCGAGAACAGCGCGACGCGGACTTTCCGCACGACCTGGACGTCGGCAATACCGAGCGATGCCAGCACCGGCAGTTCGCCGGTGGTCAGGCGCGTACCGGCAGGGAAAACCACCGCATTTTGTTTAATGTCTTCGCCACGATGGCGGATGTTTTGCCCGCCGCGGACGTCGGCGGTAAAACGCACGCCGTCATCAGTCTGTTCCGTCTGCTCCTGCATCACCACGGCGTCACATCCCGCCGGTACCGGCGCGCCGGTCATAATGCGAATGCAGCTCCCCACAGGCCATTCTCCCTGGAACGGTTGACCGGCGAACGCTTTACCGGCGACCGACAGCGGCTGTCCGCTGGCGAGATCGGCCAGTCGCACCGCATAGCCGTCCATCGCCGAGTTATCGAAACCCGGCACGTCGAGCGGCGAAACCACGTCGGTCGCCAGAATACGGCCAAAGCACTGCACCAGCGGCAGCGTCTCAACGGCAGTCAGTGGGGTAACACGCGATAACATTTCGGTAAGCGCCGTTTCCAGCGGCATCAGTCCGGCGGTAAATTCCATGAAAACACTCCTGCGGGGCAAAATCGAATCCGCCTATTATGTCAGAAAACACGAGGGGACTGTATGCCACCTCGGACTTAGAAAGAATGTGAACGCTTTACATGCTAATCGCATCTTTCTATAGTCAAAAATCGAATCAATAAGTCTACAAAATTCTGATATTTGTAGAAGACGGACGACAAACATGGGCAAAGCAGTTATTGCAATTCACGGCGGCGCCGGGGCGATTACCCGCGCGCAGATGAGCCAGGAGCAGGAATTACGCTATATCCAGGCGCTTTCCGACATTGTCGACGCCGGGCAAAAGATGCTGGAAGCGGGAGAAAGCGCGCTGGACGTGGTCACCGAAGCCGTGCGACTGCTTGAAGAGTGCCCGCTGTTTAATGCCGGGATCGGCGCGGTGTATACCCGTGACGAGACCCATGAACTGGATGCCTGCGTCATGGATGGCAATACCCTGAAAGCCGGGGCAGTGGCGGGAGTCAGCCATTTGCGTAACCCGATTCTCGCTGCCCGACTGGTGATGGAGCACAGCCCGCATGTCATGATGATTGGTGCGGGGGCAGAAAAATTTGCGGCCAGGCAGGGGATGGAACTTGTCTCTGCGGATCTCTTTTCAACGCCTGAACGTTATGAACAACTGCTGGCCGCGCGTTCGAGCGGCGAAACCGTGCTGGATCACAGCGGCGCACCGCTCGATGAAGGCAAAAAAATGGGCACCGTGGGCGCGGTGGCGCTGGATGTCCACGGCAATCTGGCGGCGGCGACATCGACAGGAGGCATGACCAACAAACTACCGGGGCGCGTCGGCGACAGTCCGCTCGTGGGCGCGGGTTGTTATGCCAATAATGCCAGCGTGGCGGTTTCCTGCACCGGTACGGGTGAAGTGTTCATCCGCGCGCTGGCCGCCTATGACATTGCCGCGTTGATGGACTACGGTGGTCTGAGCTTATCGGAGGCCTGCGAGCGGGTGGTAATGGAGAAATTACCGGCGCTGGGTGGGAGTGGCGGGCTTATCGCCATCGATCATGAGGGAAATGTGGCCTTGCCGTTTAATTGCGAAGGAATGTATCGCGCCTGGGGTTATGCCGGGGATACACCAACGACCGGGATCTACCGGGAAAAAGGGGACACCGTTGCCACACAGTGATGCGCTTGACGTCAGCGACGTGCTGGCTGTCAGCAATCTGAATATTGCCTTTCAACAGGACCAGCAGCGTACTGAGGCGGTGCGGAACCTGTCGTTTCGTCTCAGGCGCGGCGAGACGCTGGCGATTGTCGGTGAGTCCGGTTCGGGAAAATCGGTCACCGCGCTGTCGCTGATGCGACTGATTGAACAGTCTGGTGGTGAGGTTCAGTGTGAGCAGATGCTGCTGCGCCGCCGTAACCGTGAGGTGATTGAACTGGGCGAACAGAGCACGTCGCAGCTTCAGCGGGTGCGGGGTGCCGATATCGCCATGATCTTCCAGGAGCCAATGACGTCGCTCAACCCGGTGTTTACCGTAGGAGAGCAAATTGCCGAGTCCATCCGCCTGCATCAAGGGGCGGGGCGTGAAGCGGCGATGGCGGAGGCCAAGCGGATGCTCGATCAGGTTCGCATTCCAGAGGCGAAAGCAATTCTTTCGCGCTACCCCCATCAGCTTTCCGGCGGTATGCGCCAGCGGGTGATGATTGCGATGGCGCTCTCCTGTCGTCCGGCGGTGCTGATTGCCGATGAACCGACAACCGCGCTGGACGTCACGATTCAGGCGCAGATCCTGCAACTGATCAAAGTTCTGCAACAAGAGATGTCGATGGGGGTGATTTTCATTACTCACGACATGGGCGTGGTGGCGGATGTCGCCGACCGTGTGCTGGTAATGTACCAGGGGGAGGGCGTGGAGACCGGCAGTGTGGAACAGATTTTCCGCTCGCCGCAGCATCCCTACACGCAGTCGTTATTAGCGGCGGTACCACAACTCGGGGCGATGAAAGGTCTGCCTTATCCGCGCCGCTTCCCGGTTATCTCCCTGAGTGCGCCGGAAAAGCAGGAGCGACCCGTCGATCAAAATACGGTGGTTGAGGGAGAGCCCATTTTGCAGGTTCGCAACCTGGTCACCCGTTTTCCGTTACGCAGCGGCGTTCTTAATCGAGTGACCCGCGAAGTACACGCGGTGGAAAATGTCAGCTTTGATCTCTGGCCCGGTGAGACGCTGTCGCTGGTCGGCGAATCGGGCTGCGGCAAATCGACGACCGGACGTGCGCTACTGCGCCTGGTGGAATCGCAGTCCGGCGAGATTATTTTTAACGGTCAGCGAATCGATACGCTGTCCGACAGTCAATTACAGCCTTTGCGCCGCGATATTCAGTTTATTTTTCAGGATCCTTACGCCTCGCTCGACCCACGGCAAACCGTGGGGTATTCCATCATGGAGCCGCTGCGCGTCCACGGTTTATTGCAGGGTAAGGCGGCGGCCGATCGCGTGGCGTGGTTGCTGGAGCGCGTCGGGCTGCAACCTGAACATGCGTGGCGCTACCCGCATGAGTTTTCCGGCGGGCAGCGTCAGCGGATCTGCATTGCCCGCGCGCTGGCGCTCAATCCTAAAGTCATTATTGCCGATGAATCGGTCTCCGCGCTGGATGTGTCGATTCGCGGACAAATCATCAACCTGTTGCTCGATTTGCAGCGGGAACTGGGGATCGCCTGGCTGTTCATCTCGCATGACATGGCCGTTGTTGAGCGGATCAGCCACCGCGTTGCGGTGATGCACATGGGGCAGATTGTGGAGATTGGTCCGCGCGCCGCGCTGTTTGAGGATCCGCAGCATCCGTATACCCGTAAGCTCATGGCGGCGGTTCCGGTTGCCGACCCCGGACATCCCCGACCGCAGCGGGTGCTGCTGTCGGATGAGCTGCCGAGCAACATTTACCGGCGCGGTGAAGCGCCAGCACCTGTTTCATTGCAGTTAGTCGGGCCCGGACATTATGTCGCGCGTCCACAACGAGAAAATGCGCTATCGCGCTTATAACATTCAGGCAGGGTTCAGGAGAAAAAAGATGACAAAATTGCTCGCCCGACATTGGCTGCTGGCATTAGGCGCGACGACCGCGCTGGCTGCGTCCCCGGCGTTTGCCGCGAAAGATGTGGTAGTGGCGGTGGGGTCCAACTTCACCACGCTCGATCCGTATGATGCGAATGACACGTTATCGCAGCAGGTCGCGAAGTCGTTTTATCAGGGACTGTTTGGTCTGGATAAAGAGATGAAGCTGAAGAACGTGCTGGCGGAGAGTTACACCGTCTCTGACGACGGTCTGGTGTATACCCTCAAACTGCGTCAGGGGGTAAAATTCCAGGACGGTACCGACTTTAACGCCGGGGCGGTGAAAATTAACCTCGACCGTGCCAGCGATCCCGCCAACAGCCTCAAGCGTTATAACCTGTATAAGAACATCGCCAAAACAGAGGCCGTCGATCCCGCAACGGTAAAAATCACCCTGAAGCAGCCGTTCTCCGCGTTTATTAATATCCTGGCGCACCCGGCGACAGCGATGATCTCACCGGCCGCGCTGGAGAAATACGGGAAAGAGATTGGCTTCCACCCGGTAGGCACCGGTCCTTACGTGCTGGATACCTGGAATCAAACCGATTTTGTGAAGGTGAAGAAATTTGCCGGTTACTGGCAGTCGGGATTGCCGAAGCTGGATAGCATCACCTGGCGCCCGGTCACCGATAACAACACCCGTGCGGCGATGCTGCAAACCGGAGAAGCACAGTTTGCCTTCCCGATCCCCTACGAGCAGGCGGCGCTGTTAGAGAAAAACAAAAATCTGCAACTGGTCGCCAGTCCGTCGATTATGCAGCGTTACATCAGTATGAACGTGACGCAAAAGCCGTTCGACAATCCGAAAGTCCGCGAGGCGTTAAACTACGCTATCAACCGCCAGGCGCTGGTGAAAGTGGCGTTTGCGGGATACGCGACCCCGGCGACCGGCGTGGTGCCGCCGTCGATTGCGTATGCGCAAAGCTTCACGGCCTGGCCTTACGATCCGGCAAAAGCACGTGAACTGCTGAAAGAAGCGGGTTACCCGAACGGTTTTAGCACTACGCTGTGGTCATCGCACAATCACAGTACCGCCCAGAAAGTGTTGCAGTTTACCCAGCAGCAGCTGGCGCAGGTGGGGGTTAAAGTGCAGGTGACGGCGATGGATGCCGGTCAGCGCGCGTCTGAAGTTGAAGGGAAAGGACAGAAAGAGAGCGGTGTGAGAATGTTCTACACCGGCTGGTCGGCCTCGACCGGTGAAGCGGACTGGGCGCTGTCGCCGCTGTTTGCTTCGCAAAACTGGCCGCCAACGCTGTTTAACACCGCGTTTTACAGCAATCCGCAGGTTGATACCGACCTTGCCGATGCGCTGAAAACAACCGATCCGCAAGAGAAAGCGCGGCTGTACAAAGCGGCGCAGGATATCGTCTGGAAAGAGTCGCCGTGGATCCCGCTGGTGGTGGAAAAACTGGTCTCGGCGCACAGTAACAAACTGACCGGTTTCTGGATCATGCCAGATACGGGGTTCAGCTTTGATGATGCAGATTTGAAATAAGCCACAGCGGAAACCTGATGCTTAACTATATTATCAAGCGCCTGCTGGGGTTGATTCCGACCCTGTTCATTGTTGCGGTGCTGGTGTTTTTATTTGTCCACCTGTTGCCGGGTGACCCGGCGCGGCTGATTGCCGGGCCGGAAGCCGACGCGCAGGTGATTGAACTGGTTCGTCAGCAGCTCGGTCTCGACCGGCCGCTGCACGTCCAGTTCTGGCATTACATGACGAATGTGTTGCAGGGCGATTTTGGACTCTCGATGGTTTCTCGCCGACCTGTCTCGGAGGAGATCGCCAGCCGGTTTATGCCTACGCTGTGGCTGACGTTGACCAGTATGATCTGGGCCGTTCTGTTCGGTATGGCGGCGGGGATTGTCGCGGCGGTATGGCGTAATCGCTGGCCGGATCGCCTCAGCATGACGCTGGCCGTTACCGGGATCTCCTTTCCGGCGTTCGCGCTGGGGATGTTGTTGATGCAGGTGTTCTCCGTGGAGTTAGGCTGGTTGCCGACCGTCGGGGCCGATAGCTGGCAGCACTATATTCTGCCATCTGTCACTCTCGGTGCGGCGGTGGCCTCGGTGATGGCGCGCTTTACCCGCGCCTCGTTTGTCGATGTGCTTAATGAAGACTATATGCGCACCGCCCGGGCGAAAGGGGTCAGTGAAACATGGGTGGTGCTCAAACACGGACTGCGCAATGCGATGATCCCTGTCGTCACCATGATGGGGTTACAGTTCGGCTTTTTGCTCGGCGGTTCTATCGTGGTCGAAAAGGTCTTCAACTGGCCTGGTCTCGGACGACTGCTGGTGGACTCCGTGGAGATGCGTGATTATCCGGTGATTCAGGCGGAAGTCCTCCTGTTCTCACTGGAATTTATTCTTATCAACTTAGTGGTGGATGTGCTGTATGCCGCCATTAACCCGGCTATCAGGTACAAGTAAGGATGCGATTACTTAACTGGCGCCGTCAGGCGATTTTAAATGCCATGCCGATGGTGAAACCCGAACGGGTGCGCACGCCGTGGCACGAATTCTGGCGACGTTTTCGTCGTCAGCATGTGGCGCTGATTGCAGGTCTGTTTGTGCTGTTGCTTATCCTGGTGGCAGTCTTCGCTCGTTGGCTGACGCCCTTCGATGCAGAAAACTATTTCGATTACGACAGGCTGAATGACGGACCGTCGATGATGCACTGGTTCGGCGTGGATTCGTTGGGCAGAGACATCTTCAGCCGCGTGCTGGTTGGCGCGCAAATCTCGCTGGCGGCAGGCGTGTTTGCGGTATTGATTGGCGCGGCCATTGGCACCGTACTGGGACTGCTGGCGGGCTACTATGAAGGCTGGTGGGACCGGGTAATCATGCGTATCTGCGACGTGCTGTTTGCGTTTCCAGGGATCCTGCTGGCGATTGCCGTGGTGGCGGTGCTGGGTAGCGGCATCGCAAACGTGATTATCGCGGTGGCGATTTTCTCCATCCCGGCGTTCGCCCGTCTGGTACGCGGTAATACGCTGGTACTGAAGCAGCAGACGTTTATCGAATCGGCGCGCAGCATTGGTGCCAGCGATGCGACGATTATTTTCAGCCATATCCTGCCAGGAACCGTCTCGTCGATTGTGGTCTTTTTTACCATGCGCATTGGCACCTCGATAATCTCAGCGGCAAGCCTGTCATTTCTGGGGCTGGGCGCACAACCGCCGACGCCGGAGTGGGGCGCGATGCTAAATGAAGCGCGGGCAGATATGGTAATAGCACCGCACGTGGCGCTGTTCCCGGCAGTGGCCATCTTTCTGACGGTACTGGCATTTAATCTGCTCGGCGATGGCCTGCGCGACGCGCTGGATCCGAAGATTAAGGGCTAAGCCATTTTATGCTCACGCTGATTAACCAGCGTGAGCGCAGGTAATGACTGCACCGCATTCGGGTTGTTTTGCATGGCATTTAAGGTCGCTTTAGCCAGATTCTCACCCAGTTGCGTATAGGGGATCTCGAAGCCCGTCGGTTTCTGGGGGAGAAATGAGGAGATATCGCTGCTGAATACACCGGCAAAAAACGGATAGTGACAGCCTGACTCCTGTGCACAGAACGTAGCGCCCAGCATCTGGAGATCGCTCAAGAAAATGACGTATTCGGGTGGTACAGCAAGCGAATGGAAATAGCGTAACGCGTCAAAACCCGCTGCTTCACTGATATCACCATAATAGACCCACGATTCATTAACGGGCAGTCCGCGAGCAGATAGGGCATTGCGCCATGTCTCGGTGAATATCTGTCCCTGCATGCTGTCATTTCCCAGCGTAACTAATGCATGGCGAGCATAGCCAGCCTGATATCCCTGCTCGACAGCGGTTTCCGCCACGGTGGCAAAATCCAGATCCACCCAGTTGAAATTGCCGTTAAGCGCATTACTGCGTCCCAGAGTGGCAAATGGAAACTGCTGTTGATTAAGATAGTCGATGCGGGAGTCATTGAGGGTCGTATTGGTCAGGATCACGGCATCGGCTTTACGCTGCTCAATGATCTTGCGCAACCACAATTTCTCATCGGCTTCGTCAAGGGCGAGGTGCAAAATGGTATCGATATCTTGCGTGCGTAATTCTCGCTGTAAACTGGCCGCCACACGCATGAAAAATGGAGCCGTGTAAAAGTTGTCTCTGTCACCAGGAGGCAAAAGCAAAGCCACCGTATTCGCTTTCCCTTTACGTAAGTTTCGCCCGGCGGCATTGGGAGAATAACCATACAGGGTCGCCGCGTCGCGTACGCGTTTTTGTGTGGCTGCACTCACTTCCGGGTGGCTGTTTAACGCCCTGGAAACGGTGGCAATGGAAAGATCCAGTTTTTTCGCCAACTCTTTGATATTCATTTGTTCCCTTTATACGACATGGAAAACATGACTGTATATATATCTTATTCTGCTCACATTAGCCAATTGAGATAATCTTCTCATAAATATAACGCGCTGAATTAAAAAGCCGTCAAAATTAAATCTTCGATCACATTATTCATTTCATTTTGGCTCCTGGTGAGTGTTGCCCATTGACAGAAGAAAAGATTTTAAACAGGATCGGAAACGTTTCCGGAATCAATGTTAAATCCTGTAAAAATTTATCCGAGGGCTTAATGAATACCTTACAAATAAAAGAGAATACGCTATGTTGGGCGTGGAACGGGCAGTATCTTAAAATCATGGCGTGGGGAGAGAACAGCCTGCGCATATTGTCTGGGATCCAGCCAGATACCAGCACGCCACCCTTATGGGCGCTGCTTCCTGCACCTGATTGCGATGTCAAATTTATACAAGAAGAGAGCGCACTGACCATCATCAACGGCAAAATGAGCGCGACGGTTGATTTGCAAGGTCGTATTACTTTTTATAATCAACATCATGATTGCCTGCTCGAGGAATTATGGCGACAACGGGATAATGGCGAACAATTCTGGAATGTCGGGCAACAGCAAAAAAAGAAAATAAGCGCCTTAAAAATATCGGGAAGGGAATGTAAACCGCTTGCCGGAAACGCCGTGGAAATTAACGTGCGTTTCGAATCCAGACCACAAGAAAAAATAGGCGGAATGGGGCAGTACCAGCAGCCGTTTATTAATTTAAAAGGTTGCGCACTGGAGTTGGCGCAGCGCAATTCACAGGCCAGTGTACCGTTTATGGTATCGAGCCTGGGGTACGGTTTTTTATGGAACAACCCGGCAGTGGGTGAGGTAGTTTTTGCTCGCAATGAAACACGCTGGAGCGCGAAAGCCGCAAGGCGAATTGATTACTGGATCACCGCAGGAGATACCCCGGCGGAGATTGTTCGCCAGTATGCGGCAGTGACCGGAACCCCTCCACTTATGCCGGAATTTGCACTGGGTTTATGGCAATCGAAATTGCGTTACCGTACTCAGGACGAACTGCTGTCGGTGGCGCGCCAGTATCGTGATGCAGGAATTCCGCTGGCGGTAATCGTTGCTGATTTTTTCCACTGGCCAGTGCAGGGAGACTGGCGTTTTGATGCGCGAGAATGGCCAGACCCCGCCGCGATGACTGCGGAGTTAAACGCGATGGGGACGAAACTCATGGTCTCCATCTGGCCAACCGTTGACGTAAAAAGCGAAAACTATGCGCACATGAACGAGCAGGGTTTTTTAGTCAATACGCGCAAAGGGCTCAATATCAATTTCGATTTTTTGGGCAACACACGCTTTTTCGATCCCACAAACCCCGACGCGAGAAAATTCGTCTGGCAGGTTTGCAAGAAGAACTATTTTGATCAAGGCATCGACCTCTTCTGGCTTGATGAAGCTGAACCTGAATTCGGGGTATATGACTTTGATAACTACCGCTATCACATTGGCAATACAGTAGAAACTGGCAATATTTATCCGCTGCATTATACGCAAGCGTTCTATGAAGGGCTGCGTGATACGGGGCTGGAAACCCCTGTTAATCTGGTGCGCTGTGCCTGGGCTGGCAGTCAGCGCTATGGCGCGTTGGTGTGGTCAGGGGATATTCACTCTTCTTTTGAGTCCATGCGTAACCAGATTTGCGCGGGATTAAGTATGGGGATGGCGGGGATTCCCTGGTGGACAACAGATATCGGGGGTTTTCACGGTGGTGATGTTGACGATCCTGCGTTCCACGAGTTGTTGATTCGTTGGTTCCAGTGGGCGGTATTTAGTCCCGTTTTACGTATGCACGGGCATCGTGACCCGATAACAGAGCCTGAGAGCGCACATCGCGATGGCATTGCCCAGTGTAATACGGGGGCAGGGAACGAGCTCTGGAGTTTTGGCGACGCCACCTTTGCCATTCTCCGCCGTTATGCGTCTCTTCGGGAACGTTTACGCCCATGGCTGCGCAAATTGATGGCGCAGGCGCATGAAACAGGCGAACCGCTCATGCGCCCATTGTTTTATCACTATCCGCAGGATGCCAACGCCTGGGAAGTGACAGATCAGTATCTGTTTGGCGAAGAACTGCTGGTGGCCCCGGTGGTTCACGCAGGAGAGACCCGTCGCCTTGTCTGGTTGCCGGGCGACACGATATGGATAGATGCCAATTCAGGCGCGCGTTATGAAGGGGGGCAAGAAGTCAGTGTGGAAGCACCTATCGATGTGCTGCCGCTGTTTGTTCGTGAAGGAGCCGATATCCTGGCATTACTGACTGCATGGAGAGAGGAAAATGAGTGAACTCTCAGATAATACAGAACAAGCTGAGGGACTCGTTGTCCCGGAAAAACTCTCGATCGCGGAAAAAGTCAGCTATGGACTCGGCGATGCGGGGGGAACGATTGTCACTGGATTGATCTCCAATTTTTTGACCTTTTTCTACACCGATATTTTTGGTTTAACGCCCGCCATTGTCGGGACGCTGTTTCTGGTCCTGAGAGTCATTGACGCGATTTCCGATCCGCTTATTGGTATTGCCGCAGACCGGACATCCACAAAAATGGGACAGTTTCGCCCTTTTATTCTCTGGACGGCAGTGCCGCTTGGACTTATTGCGTTTTTGACCTTCAGCGTCCCTGATTTGGCTTATCACTGGAAAGTGGTTTACGCCATAGCGACCTATTTTGCATTGTCTGTGCTCTATTCGCTCAATAATGTTCCTTATTGCGCGCTGGTCACAAAAATCACCTCAAATCCGGTGGAGCTTGTCTCGTGTCAATCCTGGCGCTTTGCATTATGTGGTGTCGCTGGATTTGCGGTCTCTGTGGGCTTGCCGGTGATGGTGAAATACTTTGGTCGCGGGGATCAGGCTCAGGGATATCAGTGGGGCGTTGGCGTATTAGCCTTGCTGGCGATTCTGATGTTTTTAGTCTGCTTTTACGGCGTAAAAGAGCGGAGCGCCACGCGCACTCGTCACACCTTCAACCTTAAGGAGAGTTTAAAAAGCATTCGTCATAACGAACAGCTCTTGCTGACTTTTGTCATGTCGTTGCTGATTATCAGCATCTTCAATACTAAAGGCGGTGCGGCAATGTATTTCATCACTTATGTGTTGCATGGGGATGCAACTTACACCTCATTATTTTTTGGTATGGCAACGCTTGGTGGGATTATTGGGTCGGTACTGGTTCAATATTTGACGCGGCATTTTGAAATTCGCCGCATCTATTTTTGGGTCAACGTGGTGCTGGCAGTCGCGCATTTTATCGTCTGGTTTGTTCCAGGGAATGCCGCCACGCTGTGGCTGATACTGGTGTTTATCTGCTGCATGGTTCTGGGATTTATTTTGCCGATGCATTTTACGCTTGTGACTTTCGCTGATACCTACGGCGAATGGAAATCGGGGCGACGTTCCTCGGGGATGAATTTCGCGTTCAATCTTTTTTTTGTCAAGCTGGCATGGGCAATAGCAGGCGTAATTATTAGCCTGACACTGATGGCGGTTTCTTATCGCTCAGGAATGGAAAATCAAACGACAGCTTCGCTGACGGGTATCACGTTGCTCTCGACGGTGATTCCTGGCGTGTTGCATGCGTTACTGGCTGTCACCGTGTGTTATTTTAAAATTGATAATGCGCTGGTGGCGAAGATGGAAAAAGCGCTCGGACGATAAGGGCGCCTTGCAATAGCCCTCTTCTGTATGAAGAGGGCTGAAGTACAGGGCGTTAAAACATTAAACGCGCGTGCCCCACAGATCGTACTCGTCGGCGTTTTCCACTTTCACGCGGATCACGTCGCCCGGTTTCACGTTGGTTTCACCGTTCAGATAGACTGCGCCGTCAATTTCCGGTGCGTCGGCCATACTGCGGCCAATCGCGCCTTCTTCGTCGACTTCATCGACGATCACCAGAATTTCGCGACCCACTTTCTCCTGCAGGCGTTCAGCGGAGATCTGCTGCTGCAGTTGCATAAAACGGTTCCAGCGCGCTTCTTTAACCTCTTCCGGTACCTGATCCGGCAGTTCATTGGCACCTGCGCCGTCTACCGGGCTGTATTTGAAGCAGCCTACGCGGTCAAGACGCGCTTCTTTCAGGAAGTCGAGCAGCATCTGGAAATCGTCTTCCGTTTCCCCCGGGAAACCGACAATAAACGTCGAGCGCAGGGTCAGTTCCGGACAGATTTCGCGCCATTGTTTAATGCGTGCCAGTTGACGGTCGACCGAGCCAGGGCGCTTCATCAGTTTGAGAATGCGCGGGCTGGCGTGCTGAAGTGGGATATCCAGGTATGGCAGGATCTTGCCTTCCGCCATCAGCGGGATGACATCGTCGACATGCGGATACGGGTAGACATAGTGCAGACGCGTCCAGATGCCCAGTTTTGACAGTTGTTCGCACAGGCTGACCATACTGGTTTTCACCGGCTCACCGTTATAGAACCCGGTGCGGTGCTTCACGTCTACGCCGTAGGCGGAGGTATCCTGTGAAATTACAAGGATCTCTTTGACGCCCGCATCGACCAGACGTTTTGCTTCGCTCAGCACATCGCCAATCGGACGGCTGACCAGATCGCCACGCATCGAGGGAATGATGCAGAAGGTGCAGCGATGGTTGCAACCTTCAGAAATTTTCAGGTAGGCATAATGGCGTGGAGTCAGCTTCACGCCTTGCTCAGGCACCAGGCTCAGGAACGGATTGTGCTTCGGTTTCGGCACGTAGTGGTGGACGTGTTCCAGAACCTGTTCATAGCTATGCGGACCCGTGATTTCCAGCACTTTCGGATGGACTTCACGGATCTGATCTTCTTTCGCACCCAGACAGCCGGTGACGATCACCTTACCGTTTTCATTCAGCGCTTCGCCAATGGCTTCCAGTGATTCCTGCACTGCGCTGTCGATAAAGCCGCAGGTGTTGACGATCACCATATCGGCGTCGTCGTAGCTCGGGACAACATCGTAGCCTTCGGTACGCAGTTCAGTCAGGATTCGTTCCGAATCGACGAGGTTTTTCGGACAGCCGAGGGAAACGAAGCCGATTTTCGGCTGGTGGGTTACTTTGCTCATAGCTTAAAAATTGTTCAGTTATTGGAATGTTCAGGGCAGGGATTCTACAGAGTTCCGCACAAAAATTGTATTGCTATCTCACCCGATCGGTGAGGGGAAAGCTGCATCGGCTTATAACTAGTATGTAAATAATGTTAATTCTGAGTGAATTGTTGATCCCAGGCATCCTTTTGTACAAAAAATAGCCATACTATTAAGTTGCACCATGGCTGGAAGAGGAGGAACGAAGTATGTTCGTTGACAGACTGAGAACCGATCTGCTGAATAAGCTCATCAACGCCAGGATCGACCTCGCTGCGTATCTGCAGCTAAGGATGGCGAAAGGATACATGTCAGTCAGCGAGAATGATCATCTACGTGAGAACTTTTTCGAACTGAACCGCGAGCTGCACGATAAATCGTTGCGCTTGAATCTGCATCTCGATCAAGAAGAGTGGGATGCATTGCACCATGCCGAAGGTGCACTCGCCGCTGCGGCGGTGTGCCTGATGAGCGGACACCACGACTGTCCGACTTTTATTGCCGTCAATGCAGAAAAACTCAATACCTGCCTGACAGCCTTAACGCTGAGCATTCAGAGTTTGCAGGCTCATTCAACGCTTGAAAATGCCTGATTTTCGGGGGGAGGCGACTCCCCCCTTCATCGTTAAGTTTTTGTAAAAATGCCCACCTGACGTTCCTCGCTGACTACGCTTTAACCAGAGTCAACAAGGAGGCGTTATGCGTCGCTCGCTTATCCCTTTAATTCCATTGTGCATTATTCCCTGGTTTACGCAGGCTGAAACGCCTGGGGTTAATGTCGAGGTGCTGCAAACCAAACTTGACCATCCGTGGGCGCTGGCCTTTCTGCCAGGCGACAACGGCATGCTTATCACCCTGAAGGGCGGACAGTTGCGCCACTGGCAGGCAGGTAAAGGGCTTTCTGATCCGATCCCTGGCGTACCTAAGGTCTGGGCGAACGGTCAGGGCGGCCTTCTGGACGTGGCGTTGGCGCCGGACTTTAGCCAGTCGCGACGCGTCTGGCTCAGTTTTGCGCAGGCCGATACGCAGGGTAAGGCAGGAACCGCGGTGGGCTATGGTCGACTTAGCGACGATCTTTCGCGACTGGAAAACTTCCAGACCGTCTTCCGCCAGATGCCAAAACTGTCAACCGGCAACCATTTCGGTGGGCGGCTGGTTTTTGATGGCAAGGGCTACCTGTTCATTGGACTGGGAGAAAACAACCAGCGGTCGACCGCGCAGGATCTCGATAAATTGCAGGGTAAAGTGGTGCGTCTGACCGAACAGGGGAAAATCCCGCAGGACAATCCGTTTGTCAATCAGCCGGGGGCGCGTGCGGAAATCTGGTCTTACGGCATTCGCAACCCGCAGGGGATGGCGATGAATCCGTGGAGCGATGTGCTGTGGCTGAACGAACACGGGCCGCGCGGCGGGGATGAGATCAATATCCCTGAAAAAGGGAAAAACTATGGCTGGCCGCTGGCGACCTGGGGTATCAACTACAGCGGGCTTAAGATCCCGGAAGCGCAGGGCGAAAAGGTAGCAGGCACCGAACAGCCCATTTTCTACTGGCAGAAATCACCTGCCGTCAGCGGAATGGCATTTTATAACCGCGAGACGTTCCCCCAATGGCACAAGAAACTGTTTATTGGTGCACTGAAGGATCAGGATGTGATTGTGATGAGCGTTGACGGCAATAAGGTGACTGAAGACGGACGTATTCTGGGAGAACGGAGGCAGCGGATCCGTGATGTACGCGTCGGGCCTGACGGTTATCTGTACGTGTTAACCGACGAGTCCGACGGCGAGTTACTTAAAGTCAGTCCCCGTTCCGCCGGGAATCCGTAAGCCGTTTCACCAGTTGCATTTCCTCCTCACACCAGGGCGTGCCATCCGGTTTCAGAACATCGTGAAACCACAGTGATTGCGGAACCGGATGAGATTGATTCACACCAGGCCAGGGGATCCAGGTCTGGGTTTTTCCCTGCACCAGTCCCCAGTGATAACAACCTGTATCAAAAGCGCTAAAAAGGGGAAGCTGTTCGCTGAACACGCAGTGGGTATGGCGTGAAAGCCACTCGGTACACAGCACCGGGCGATTAAACTGCGAAAGGGCGCGCAAAATGTCCGACTGCCTGGCGGCAGGCACGTAGGCGTGATAGCTGATGATATCCGAGAGCGCCAGCGCAGCGACGTCGATCGGGTGCTTAAGCGTTCCCCAGCGTTCATGATCCACATGCCATGCACCGACGGTTAACGGTTGCAACGGATCCACGCTGCGCGCCCAGCGAAAAACGGCTCGCACCAATTGCAGAGCATACTCTTCCAGCGCCACATCCGCTTCGGCATACTCTTGCGGGGAGAGGAAAATCCCCCGGTTGCCGGGTTCATTGTACAAATCCCAGATTGCAATGCGCGTGTCGCGGGAAAAGTGCGTGAGGATATCGTGAACGTAAGCTTCAACCTGCGGCCACTGGTCGGGATCCATCACGATGGCTCTGCCTGGGCTGGCCGCCGCCTGGCTGTTATGCACTCCCGGCGTAGGCGCTTTTTGCGGACCGAACCACGGTTCATCGCCAGAAAAGCCGCAGTCGTCCATCAGCGTCATCATCACCTGAATCTGGTGACGCGCGGCGACTTCCAGAAACGCGTCAATCCGTGACAGTAACCCCTCCCGGTCGTGCTGCCAGACGATAAACGGCAGGTTGGTCCGTAAGGCGTTATAGCCGTAGCGTTCCGCCCAGGCGAGTTCCTGCTCAATGACCGGTAAATCGAAAGTGTCGGCCTGCCACATCTCGTTCCAGTTGACGGCGGTTCGTGGCAGGTAATTGAACCCGCACGCCCATCCATGATGTTGATACCAGGACTGCGCCCGGGCGGTACTCCATTGTTGTGGCATCGTTGGTCTCCATGCAGATAGTTTGCTCGCTAATGTTTATGAGTTTCGAATTTGCGGCAATGGCCGCAGCGACTTTCTGCAAAGCGCTTCACGAATTCAGTACCGTATTCTGAGAGGGAGTCGTGGAAGGATAATGTGATGAAATATAAAGAAAAAAATGATAAGCGTGAATGATGATTTTGACGGAACACAGGCACGCGGCAGCAGACCGCGCACCTGAATGACTTAGCTGACCGGAATCATGACCGTTTTACGAAATGCCGGGCGTTCGCTGAGTTGCTGGTACCAGCGCTCAAGATGCTGACGCGGCGTCCACGTCAGCCCCACGTTGTACAGGTTGTAGACGAACGGGGCGATGGCGATATCACCGGTGCCAAACTCGTTACCTGAAAACCAGGGCTGGTTAGCCAGTGCTGCATCGAGGATTGCAAACAGCTCGTCGCAGCGCTTCGCTCCCGCATCAATGGCGGCGCGATCGCGCTGTTCCGGCGGCGTTCTCACTAAACCAAAAAGCACCACGCGGTGCGCCGGACTCAAGGTTTGATTAGCCCAGTCCATCCATTTTTCGCCTTCCGCCCGACGCGCCGGAGACTCGACCCACAGACGTTTTTGTCCATACTGTGCAGCCAGATAACGTACGATGGCGTTGGATTCCCACAGCAGCAGATCGCTTTCATCATCACGCAGCAAAGGCACCAGACCGTTTGGGTTCATCGCCAGATAGTCTGCGTCGTGGTTCAGGCCAAACTGTCCTCCCGCCAGGATATGGTTAAACGGCAATTCCAGTTCTTCGAGCGTCCACAACACTTTCTTGACGTTGGTTGAGTTATTCCTGCCCCACAGCGTAATCATAATTACCCCTCAAAAATGGACAGCCTCAGGGCTGCGTTCACTCCACATGGTGAGATAAACCCAACATTTACGCAACAGCCAACAAAAAATTCCTCTCAGTTGCAGCGTAGCGAGGGGTTATTGCATAAACTTTAAAAACTTTACCAACTTACGGTTCCCTTACGCTTCTTAGTGCGTTATTACTCACCGCACTTATTATACGGTGGTATGACGTATATTTTTTGAATGGATACTCGGGTGGCATTTATGACGCAATACGTTTCTTCCCTTCGTAATTTCGCAGCGGGTTCAGCACTTTTATTTCTCTTCGCGCCAACGGTGATGGCGGCGGAACAGACGATTGACGCGCCAGGCGTCGATGCGCGCGCGTGGATTTTAATGGATTACTCCAGCGGTAAGGTACTGGCAGAAGGCAATGCCGATGAGAAGCTGGATCCTGCCAGTCTGACGAAAATCATGACCAGCTATGTGGTGGGACAGGCGCTAAAAGCAGGGAAAATTAAACTGACCGACATGGTGACGATAGGCAAAGACGCCTGGGCGACCGGTAACCCGGCGCTGCGCGGCTCCTCGGTCATGTTCCTGAAACCTGGCGATCAGGTGGCGGTTTCCGATCTCAATAAAGGCGTGATTATTCAGTCCGGCAACGACGCCTGTATCGCGCTTGCAGACTATGTTGCGGGCAGCCAGGAGTCGTTTATCGGTTTGATGAACGGCTATGCGAAAAAGCTCGGGCTGACAAACACCACTTTCCAGACGGTACACGGTCTGGATGCGCCGGGCCAGTTCAGCACCGCGCGCGACATGGCGCTGCTGGGTAAAGCGCTGATCCATGATGTACCGGAAGAGTATGCGATTCATAAAGAGAAAGAGTTCACTTTTAACAAGATTCGCCAGCCCAACCGTAACCGTCTGCTCTGGAGTTCCAGCCTTAACGTTGATGGCATGAAAACAGGCACCACGGCGGGAGCCGGATACAACCTGGTCGCGTCGGCCACCCAGGGGGATATGCGGCTTATTTCGGTTGTGCTGGGCACCAAAACCGACCGTATCCGTTTTAATGAATCAGAAAAATTGCTGACCTGGGGCTTCCGCTTCTTTGAGACCGTAACGCCTATCAAACCGGATGCCACCTTTGTGACCCAGCGCGTCTGGTTTGGTGACAAGAGTGAGGTGAACCTGGGGGCGGGTGAAGCCGGTTCCGTGACCATTCCGCGTGGTCAGTTGAAAAACCTGAAAGCCAGCTTTACGCTGACCGAACCGCAACTCACCGCGCCGCTGAAAAAAGGCCAGGTGGTTGGGACCATTGATTTCCAACTGAACGGCAAGTCGATTGAACAGCGTCCGCTGATCGTGATGGAAGCGGTAGAAGAGGGCGGGTTCTTTGGCCGGATGTGGGATTTCGTGCTGATGAAATTCCATCAGTGGTTCGGTAGCTGGTTCTCTTAAGCGTTTGTGGATTGCCGGATAGCGCTGACGCCTGTCCGGCAAGCGGCAATTAGTACATCAGCGTAATCCGCTGTGCTTTGGCGAAGCTGACAAATTCATCGTCAGGGCAACTGTCGCTGATCACCGCGTCAAAGTGCTTTAAATCCCCCATCCGCGCCGGACGGACCTTACCAAATTTGCTGTGATCAACCACCAGCACGTGGTACTGAGCCATCGACATCGCCCAGTGTTTCACCGGCAACTCTTCCAGATTAAAACAGGTCGCCCCTTTACTGATGTGGATGCCCGCCGCCGAGTAGAAGGCAATATCCGGACAGATCGTGTTTAACGTTTCCCTGGCATCAAGCGGTTTGAAAATCGCATTGCTGGCGTGGAATTCGCCGCCAGAGAGGATCGCCCGACAGAGCGGTTTTTCCTGCAACGCCAGAAACGTATTCAGGGAATAGCAGACAGCAGTAAACGGGATGTCATTATCGATAGCTTCGATGATCCACGGTGTGGTGGTGCCGCAGTCAAAAAACAGCGTTTGATGTGGCTGCACCAGATTTGCTGCCAGTTGCGCCGCGCGACGCTTTTCTTCCACCAGACGGGACTTTTGATCGCTGAGCAGATAGTGGCTGGCGCTGCGGGGTTCCAGCACAATATAACCACCTAACAGCACCACCGGCGCGCTGTTGTTATTCAGGTCGCGACGAATGGTCATTTCAGAGACGCCCAGCAGGGTCGCGGCTTCCTTAAGATGGAGCTTATCGCTGCGTTTCAGCGCCTGCAGCAATTGACCAATACGCTCTTCGCGACGTGTTTCCATAATTCCCCTGGATGAATAATTAAGCGCTCTGTCCGCTACAGAGTGCCTAATATTACTCTTTTTTCCTTCGTTTAGTCACGCACCCAGCCTTTACGAATCGGCAGGGCGAAGCAGATACGGTAACAATATTGCAGGCCACGATAGAGGGCCGGGCCGAATTTTTGCCACAAAATCTGCGCGCTCAGACAGCCGATCATCCCCGCCAGCAGTCCGCCGAGCATGTCGAGCGGCCAGTGTACGCCGAGATACACTCGGGACCAGGCGATGGTCACGGCCAGCGCCATCAGCAGAACGCCGGACCAGAGACGATGCCAGAGCAAAAACGCCAGCGCGAAGGTGAAAATCACCGTGCCATGATCGCTGGGGAACGAGTCATCAGCCGCATGCTGGAGATAATTATAGCCAATGTGATCGGCAAACGGACGGTCGTGCGGGAACAGATGTCCCATTACCCAGGACACCAGCAGGCTGACCACCAGCGCCATCGCCATTTTGACGATCATCTGCCGCTGTGCGCAAACCTGTTCGCGCGGTCCCCACAGCCAGAGGACAACGGCTAACAGCGGGACGCTGTTAATCAGATCTTTGGCGATAAAAATGGCAAGGGAAATCATCCACGATGCCGAGTCCGGCGTGGCATTGATTAAGTAGAACAGCGAATAGTTAATATTTTCCAGCATAGCATTCAGACTCAGTACGTTTAATGAATATCCAGGCAGGGCGAGAATAAAAGTGTCCATCCTCGGGGTAAAGAGGGATAGTCTTATTTACCTGTAAATTGAAGGTGTTTCAGACACCGCTCGCGATTTACCCCAGAGTAGCAGCAGTAACTTAGATTAACCTTAAACCCAGGGGCGGATTTTCAATGAGCGTGTAAAAATGTGCGCATTTTGCCTTTACCAGACATAATTCACTATCTCAGGTGAGGCACTTTCATTACACTTTGCGCGATTTTTACTGTCGAAGAGATTGCATGCAAAACCGTTTACAACAAGGTGCCCGTCTTGGACGTCAGGCGCTGCTTTTCCCTCTCTGTCTGGTGCTCTACGAATTTTCCACCTACATTGGCAACGATATGATCCAACCCGGCATGCTGGCGGTGGTGGAACAATTTCAGGCGGGAATAGACTGGGTTCCGACCTCCATGACCGCCTATCTGGCCGGGGGGATGTTTCTGCAATGGCTGCTAGGGCCGTTGTCGGATCGAATAGGTCGCCGTCCGGTGATGTTAGCGGGCGTAGTGTGGTTTATTGTGACCTGTCTGGCCACGCTGTTGGCGCAAAGCATTGAACAGTTTACGCTGCTGCGTTTTTTGCAGGGTATCAGCCTGTGCTTCATTGGCGCAGTGGGCTATGCGGCCATTCAGGAGTCCTTTGAAGAGGCGGTGTGTATCAAAATCACGGCGCTGATGGCGAACGTCGCGCTAATAGCGCCGCTGCTGGGACCCCTGGTGGGGGCCGCCTGGGTGCATGTCCTGCCGTGGGAAGGCATGTTTGTGCTGTTCGCGGCACTGGCGGCAGTCGCCTTCTTTGGCCTGCAGCGTGCGATGCCGGAGACGGCCACACGAATCGGCGAACCGCTGTCCCTGAAGGCGTTGGGCAGCGATTACAAACTGGTGCTGAAGAATGGTCGCTTTGTCGCCGGCGCGCTGGCGCTGGGATTTGTCAGCCTGCCGCTGCTGGCCTGGATTGCCCAGTCGCCGATTATCATCATCAGCGGTGAGCAGCTCAGTAGCTACGAGTATGGCCTGCTACAGGTACCGATTTTTGGTGCGCTGATTGCAGGGAATCTGGTGCTGGCGCGCCTGACCTCGCGACGTACGGTGCGTTCGCTCATCATCATGGGCGGCTGGCCGATTGTGCTCGGGCTGGTTATCGCCGCAGCGGCAACGGTGGTCGCGTCTCACGCCTACCTGTGGATGACGGCAGGACTGAGCGTTTACGCTTTCGGCATCGGCGTGGCAAACGCCGGACTGGTGCGCCTCACGCTGTTCGCCAGCGACATGAGTAAAGGCACGGTTTCTGCGGCGATGGGGATGCTGCAAATGCTGATCTTTACCGTCGGAATTGAGCTGAGCAAATACGCCTGGCTGGGCGGAGGAAACGGCCTGTTCAGCCTGTTTAACCTGGCAAACGGTATCCTGTGGCTGCTGCTGATGTTTATCTTCCTGAAAGATAAACAGGTCGGAAATACGCGGGAAGGGTAATGGTGCCCGCTATCAGGCAATAAAGCCGGATGGCGGTGTAAACACCTTATCCGGCCTGGTGAATGACGCTATTTTAGACCTGGCAGGCGTTAATTAAACGGCGCGTCGTTCTTCAGCACGCAATCAATGATGTCCAGGACACCTTCTTTGTTGTTCGAGCCTGCGCGGTATTTCGCGGCCTTCGCCACCACATCCGCCGCATTTTCCATCGCAAAACTGAAGCCCGCCTGGCGTAGCATTTCAAGATCGTTGCCGCCGTCGCCAAACACCACCACGTCGTTATCATCAATTCCCCAACGCTGCTGGAGCAGGCGCAGACCGTTCGCTTTGTGTACGCCGGGGATAATGAGATCGATGCTGCCATAGCCGGTGTGAACGGGTACCATGATATCGCCAATGGCGTCGTGCAGGGCTTGCTGAACTTCCGGGATCCGATCGTCAGAGATGTTGAGGCCAAATTTGAAGAACACATCATTGATATTGTCGAAGTCATCCACGAACTCAAGGCGGTGATAGTACATACCCGCAGTGGCTTTCATCTCGTCGTTGTACGCTTTCAGGGTATACGCGCTGTTCTTACCGCAGGCGATGATCTCTACGTCGGCACGGGTCAACAGATGATCGACAATGGCGGTAAAGTCGGACTTCGCCAGATCGCCATTGAAGATATCCTGACCTTCGCTCACCACCCAACCGCCGTTTTCCGCGACAAAGGAGATCTCATGGGCAATCTCGGGAAAGAAAGAGATAAGCTGGTAATACTGGTTGCCGCTGGCGACCGCAAAACGAATACCCTGTGCCTTCATCTGCTGATACTGCGCCAGAAAACGTTCGCGATTATAGGTCTTTTGATCGCTCAGAAAGGTGCCATCCATATCGACTGCAATTAACTTAATACCCATTTATCCCTTCTCCATCGCAGATTGCGTAGTTGAATGTGGTTTAGCAACGGCTCTGGCGACAACTGCGGCCAGCAGCACCAGCGCCAGCACCACCAGCATGGCGCTGCGTAAGCCGTAGTGCTCACCGAGGTAGCCCAGCAGCGGAGGGCCAACGAGAAATGCCAGATAGCCGGTGGTTGCCACGACGCTGACGCGCGTGGGCGCATCCGGCCCCGTGTCGCTGGCCGCTGAAATCGTTAACGGGAAGCCGAGCGATGCCCCCAGGCCCCACAGTACCACGGAGACGCCTGCCACCCAGGCGCTGTCGACGAAAATAATCAAACCGATTCCAAGCGCTCCCATCAGGGCGCTGGCGCGCACCACCGCCACGCGACTGTAGCGGTCAATAAACCAGCCGCCGGTAAAGCGCCCGACGGTCATCCCGAGCGTGAAGCCCGCGTAAATCAGTGAACCTGACGTTGGGCTAAACCCGTGGCCGTCCACCATCAGCAGCGGTAACCAGTCGTTGGCGGAGCCTTCAGCAAACGCCATCGCCAGCACCACAACGCCAATCAGCAGCAACTGAATATCACGCCAGAAGGGAACGCCTTTCTCTTCGGGATGAGAACCGTCACTGGCGTTTTTGCCTGTTCCGTCGGGAATGGCTTTGATCGCAATAAAAACCGGCGCAATCGCCACCAGCGAGGCCAGCACAATATGGGTGGTTGCCGCGACGCCAAAGGCCGTCAGTGCCATCCCGACGCCCGCGCCCGCCAGCGTGCCGAAGCTGTAAAATCCATGCATCATCGGCAGCACGGTTTTGTTCATCTCCCGTTCGACGGCCGCCCCTTCAATATTGATCGCCACTTCCGCGGAGCCAAAACTGGCACCGAACACACCTAAACCCAGCGCAAACAACAGTGGGGAGGTCAACCATAGCGCCAGACTCAGCACCAGCATCCCCACAATCGCGCAGGACATCGTAGTGCGAATCACTTTGCGCGTGCCAAATCGTTTCACCAGCCAGGCCGAACAAAGGATACCGCTCATCGAACCTATTGAGAGGCCAAACAGCACCGCCCCCATTTCCGCCGTCGAGACCGAGAGCGTGTCACGAATGGCTGGCGTACGTGTGGCCCAGGAGGCCATAAGCAGGCCGGGCAAAAAGAAGAACATAAAAAGTGCCCAGGTTCGGCGTTGCAGGGCTTTGCGTGAAGAGATGGCAGTCATAATTCCAGATCGGCATAAAAGAGAGAAGACAACATTATCAAGCTTGTGTACATTTGTACATAAACCTGTTGAGAGGAATAAACGTGCGACGTGCTAACGATCCGCAGCGGCGAGAGAAAATCGTTGCCGCGACGCTGGAAGCAGTGAAAGTGCATGGCATTCATGCAGTGACGCACCGAAAAATCGCCGCGATGGCCGGCGTGCCACTGGGATCGCTGACCTACTATTTTTCCGGCATCGAAGAGTTGCTGACCGAAGCATTCACGCAGTTTACGCAGACGATGTCCGTGCAGTATCAGGACTTTTTTACGCAGGTTCCGGACGAAGAGGGGGCGTGTCACGCGATCGCCGACATGATCTACAGTTCTCAGGTTACCACGCCGGATAATATGGAACTGATGTATCAACTGTATGCCTTTGCCAATCGCAAACCTGCGTTAAAAACGGTGATGCAAAACTGGATGCAGCGCAGCCAGCAAACGCTCTCCCGGTGGTTCGAACCGGGTACTGCGCGTGCGCTGGACGCCTTTATTGAAGGGATGACGCTGCATTTTGTGACCGACCGGACACCGATGACGCGCGAAGAGATCCTACTGATGGTTAAACGTATCGCCGGGTGAGGTTCCGTTATCCTGTCGTGGCGCCGGCGGTCATATTCACAATGGTTGCCGTCATGGCGCTGGCGTTATCCGAGGCCAGAAAGCTCATGAGCGCGGCGATGTCTGCAAGCGTTGGCAGGCGTTTGAGCATTGTGCTTTGCGCTGCCCCTCCCAGCCATTCTTCTGTTGTTAATCCCATTTCCTGCGCCTTTGCGGCAAAAATCTCACCGGTATAAGAACCGGCCTTAACGGCATCGACGATCGCATGGGAACGAATACCGATGACGCGGATATTTCTGGGGGCGAGTTCGGCAGCCAGAGCTTTAACAAACGCTTCTGCTCCTGCACAGCCCACAATGTGACCTGAATGGCCTGCGATCGCCATCGCACCTGCGGGCGCGACGACGCTGAGAATCACCCCCGCGCGTTGACCTCCCATATGTGGCGTAACGGCTTTTGCGATAGTGAACTGAGCGGTGAGGAAGGGGCGGATCCCCTGCATAAACTCGTCCAGGGTTAATTCCGCGACCTCCTTACCCTGGTCGTGCATAAAACCGGTGGCATTGACGACAATATCGAAGCCGCCGCTCCTGCTCGCCAGTTCTGCTACTTGCGTCCTCATCGATTGCTCGTCGAGAACATCGATGAGGGCGGTATCAACGGTTCCTGCTGCGGCACGAATTTCATGCGCCACGCGATCCAGTTTTTCCTGACCGCGAGCGACCAGATAAACCCGCGCCCCTTCACGCGCCATATTCCGCGCCACGGCGCTTCCGATAGCGCCGCTACCGCCAAAAATCACAGCGACTTTGTTTTTAAGCAACATAAGGCATTCACCTTCACGGGCCGATAATCAGGAAGTATGGGTGATGAATGGCGGGGTGCAAGGACGGGGGATGAATTTCAGACAACAAAAAACCCATCAACCTTGAACCAAAACGGCGGGGTTGATGGGCTCCACAAATTGGGGACATCAAAGAAAAGCAGTGGCAATAGTTATGACTGACGCCTTGAGGAAAAGTTCTACGTATCTGCAAAAAATTTTCGCTTAAGGGGCAACTTCAGTTTTATCCTAAGCCTGGCCAGATGATGATGATGAGTGTCCCTGCCAGCGTCAGCAGCACGTTGGCTATCGCGTAGGTGCCCGCGTAACCGAGTGCCGGAATGTTGCTGCGCGCGGTATCGCTGATGATTTCCATCGCCGGTGCGCAGGTACGTGCCCCCATCATGGCACCAAAAAGGAGTGCCCGGTTCATGCGCAGAACATAGGCACCGAACAGGAAGCAAATGATCACCGGCACCAGACTGACGACCAGCCCGGCAATCAGCATCTGACCGCCGATCGCCCCCAGACCATGGCCGATGCCGCTGCCCGCGCTTAGGCCAACGCCCGCCATAAAGACCATCAGGCCGAACTCTTTCACCATATTCAGCGCGCCCTGCGGGATATAACCAAACGTGGGATGGTTGGCTCGCAGGAAGCCCAGCATGATCCCGGCGAACAGCAACCCTGCCGCATTACCAATGCCGAAACTGAAGTTGCTGAACTGGAAGGTGATCATGCCGATCATCAGACCAATAATGAAGAATGCGCAGAAGGCCAGCAGATCGGTCACCTGGCTGTGAATTGAGATAAAGCCGATACGGTCTGCGATTGTTTTCACGCGACGCGCGTCGCCGCTGACCTGCAATACGTCGCCTTTGTTGAGTACCACGTTGTCATCAATTGGCATTTCAATCTGCGAACGAATCACGCGGTTCAGGAAGCAGCCGTGGTCGGTGAGCTTCAGTTGGGCAAGACGGCGTCCCACTGCATTGTGGTTTTTCACCACGATCTCTTCCGTAACGATCCGCATGTCGAGCAGGTCGCGGTCGAAGACCTCTTTGCCGTTACGAAAGCTGGGGTCGAGACGGGCATGGGCATCCGGATAACCGACGAGCGCAATCTCATCGCCCATTTGCAATACCGCATCGCCATCCGGGTTTGCCAGAATACCATTGCGCCGGATGCGTTCAATATAGCAACCGGTCGCGCGGTAAATGCCAAGCTCACGCAGGTTTTTTCCGTCGGTCCAGGCCACCAGTTCAGGACCGACACGGTAAGCGCGAATGACCGGCAGGTACACCTTCCGGTTCGTGTCGGTGTCCAGACCGCGTTCACGGGCAATCTGCTGGGCGCTGGTTTGCAGATCCTGATGTTGTAATTTAGGCAGATAGCGTGCGCCGACGATCAGACTGACCAGACCAATCAGGTAAGTTAGCGCATAGCCCAGACTCAGGTTATCCAGCGCCCGGGAAAGCTGTGCACTTTCCATCCCAAAATGGCGTAGCGTATCGCCAGCACCGACCAGAACCGGGGTGGACGTCATTGAGCCAGCCAGCATACCGGCCGTTAGGCCGATGTCCCAGCCAAACAGCTTACCCAGCCCCAGGGCGATCAGCAGCGCACTGCCGACCATTACCAGAGCCAGCATCAGGTAATTTTTCCCATCCCGAAAAAAAATGGAAAAAAAGTTAGGACCCGCTTCGACGCCGACACAAAAAATAAACAGCATGAAGCCCAGATTTAGTGCATCGGTGTTAATAGTGAAATGCTGTTGCCCTAATAAGAGAGAGACGACTAAAACGCCAATGGAATTACCCAGTTGGACAGAACCCAGGCGCAATTTACCGAGACACAGGCCAAGAGCCAGTACAACAAATAATAACAGGATGTAATTCCCATTTAACAAATCGGCGACGTTTATATTCACGGAGACTAACTTCTTGTTTACGAGTAAGCTGTTGAAAGAAATAGTAATTTGGGCTACTGTTTTTGCCATCAATTAAGGGGATTGTGACATATCCACACCCCGAATATAAGCAACACAACAATATATTTGGCTAGTTTAATCTCATTACGTATCAACGGCTATAAGAATCGTGTTGGCGTATTTTAGCACGGAATGCTGAACGGCTTTATCTGACTGGACGCCATTGGCGAAAAGTGTGCTTGATAGAGACAGTGTCAGGAGAAATGATTGAAATATAAACATGGTTGGGCAAGCGCGGTCTGCTGCTTTGTGCTCTTTGTGGTCGTCTGCCTTTCACTGGCAATGCACATGAGGGGGGCATTCCGGGCAACCGGGCATCCAGAAATGGGGCTACTGTTTTTTACGTTGCCAGGTGCGGTGGCCAGCTACTGCTCTCAACGTCGGGAAATAGTCAAACCGCTTCTCGGTGCGATGGTTGCAGCGCCTTGTTGCCTGCTACTCATGCGGTTTTTCTTTACGCCCACTCGCTCGCTGTGGCAGGAGATGGCATGGTTATTCAGCGCGGTGTTTTGGTGTGCGCTGGGTGCCTTGTGTTTCCTGTTCATCAGCAGTCTGTTCAGACCGCGGTAGCGTTAAAGTAACGAACGCCCTCCTGAGAGGGCGTTTTTGCATCTGTCACTGCGGTTAAGCAAACAGATTCACATTCTCTTTCGCCCAGGCTTCAAAATCGGTACAACCGCCAATGTGTTTCTGATCAACAAAAATCTGCGGTACGGTTTCAACCGGTTTGCCAACGGTCTTTTCCAGATCCGCTTTGGTGATACCTTCCGCGTGGATGTCGATGTAGCGATAGTTGAAATCTTCGTGCTCGTTGCTCAGTTTCTCTGCCAGTTCTTTTGCGCGAACACAGTAAGGGCAACCCGGGCGACCAAAAATAACGGTGAACATTGTAGTCTCTCTCCTCGAACTCAAAGCCTGACGGCGAATGACTGCTATGATGACGCCAATCGTCAGCCTTGAACAGTAGGTTGCACCTTTTACTTCAATACATTTAGTCTATATCTGTTAAATACATTCACGCTGAACGCCTTACACTATGTCTCACAAAAGAGGGCTTCCTGTGCGTACAATTGGCGCGTTACCGAAAAGTGTATTGATCCTGGAAATAGTGGGGATGGTGCTTCTGGCGCTGGCTTTGCTGTCGCTGAACCACTACCTGACACTACCCGCACCGTTTAACACCTCGCTCGCGGTCGTTGTCATGCTTTTTCTGGGTGTACTGTTGATGATCCCCGCCGCGCTGGCGTTTGTCTGGCAAGTCGCGCAGCGGCTCGCGCCACAGCTAATGAAGGCCCCATCTAATTCATCCCATTCAGACAGAGAAAAAGAGAATGACTCCAACCATTAACCTTCTGCGTCATCACCGTTCGATTCGTCATTTCACCGATCAACCGATTACGTCTGAACAGCGAGAGGCGATTCTGGCCGCCGCTCAGGCGACGTCCAGCTCCAGTTTTTTGCAGTGCACGTCAATAATTCGTATTACGGATCCGGCGCTACGTGACGCGCTGGTACCATTAACCGGGGGGCAGCAGCACGTCGCGCAGGCTGCTGAGTTTTGGGTCTTCTGCGCGGATTTCAATCGCCATCTGCAGATTTGCCCTGAAGCGCAATTAGGTCTTGCAGAGCAACTGCTGCTGGGGGTGGTGGATACCGCGATGATGGCGCAAAACGCGCTGACGGCGGCGGAATCGCTGGGGCTGGGCGGTGTCTATATCGGTGGACTGCGCAATAACATCGAGGCCGTCACTGAATTGCTGGCGCTGCCAAAACACGTATTGCCGCTGTTTGGGCTGTGTCTGGGCTGGCCTGCCGATAATCCGGATCTGAAGCCGCGCCTGCCTGCGGCGATTGTGATGCATGAGAACCACTATCAGCCGCTCGACACAGACGCGCTGGCGGACTATGACGAACAGCTCGCGCAATATTATCTCAGCCGCGGCAGCAATAATCGCCGTGACACCTGGAGCGATCATATTCGCCGCACGCTGATTAAGGAAAATCGTCCCTTTATCCTGGAATATTTGCATAAACAGGGTTGGGCCACGCGCTAAAAATTCCGCCGCTGTGTATGATACTCGGGATTTTTTTTGATCGGGTTATGCAGAGAGGTGCAGGGTGAAAATTGCCATATTGTCCCGGGATGGAACGCTCTACTCGTGTAAGCGCCTGCGTGAAGCAGCGATGAAGCGTGGCCATCTGGTCGAAATACTCGATCCGCTTTCTTGCTATATGAACATCAATCCGGCTGCGTCCTCGATTCACTATAAAGGACGCAAGTTGCCTCATTTTGATGCCGTCATCCCGCGTATCGGCTCGGCTATCACCTTTTATGGCACGGCGGCGCTGCGCCAGTTTGAGATGTTGGGTAGCTATCCGCTAAATGAATCCGTGGCGATTACCCGCGCGCGCGATAAACTGCGCTCGTTGCAGTTGCTGGCGCGGCAGGGCATCGATCTCCCGATTACCGGCATTGCGCACTCGCCCGATGACACCAGCGATTTGATCGATATGGTCGGCGGTGCGCCGCTGGTGGTGAAGCTGGTGGAAGGAACGCAGGGGATTGGCGTGGTGTTAGCAGAAACCCGTCAGGCCGCTGAGAGTGTCGTGGATGCCTTTCGGGGGCTTAACGCCCATATTCTGGTGCAGGAATATATTCAAGAGGCCAAAGGTCGCGATATTCGCTGCCTGGTGGTGGGTGATGAGGTGGTTGCCGCCATTGAGCGACGGGCGAAGGACGGCGATTTTCGCTCTAATCTTCATCGCGGCGGCGTGGCCTGCATTGCCAACATTACCCCCCGTGAGCGAGAGATTGCGATAAAAGCCGCACAGACGATGGCGCTTGACGTCGCCGGTGTCGATATTTTACGCGCCGAGCGCGGCCCGCTGGTGATGGAAGTGAATGCGTCTCCGGGTCTGGAAGGGATCGAAAAAACCACCGGCATCGATATCGCCGGGCGGATGATTCAGTGGATCGAACGCCACGCGACGGCTGAATTTTGTCTCAAAACGGGCGGCTAGTCTTAATATCGCCGATGATCGTGGAATGACGAACGCTTTTTGCGTAAGCTGTGCCGGTATTTTTTCATCGTAAGAGGTAGCACATTATTATGACAGAATTGGTCGTTCCCACTCTGGATACGTTGCGGCAATGGCTCGACGACCTGGGCATGAGTTTTTTTGAATGTGATACCTGTCAGGCACTGCATTTACCTCACATGCAAAATTTTGACGGCATCTATGATGCAAAATTAGATCTCGTCGACAATACGCTGCTGTTTTCTGCGATGGCGGAAGTGAGGCCTTCTGCGTTACTGCCACTGGCGGCGGATCTGTCTGCCATTAATGCCAGCTCCCTCACCGTAAAAGCGTTTCTGGATATGCAGGATGATAATCTGCCAAAGCTGGTGGTTTGCCAGTCTTTATCCGTTATGCAGGGGGTGACTTACGCGCAGTTCGAATGGTTCGTACGCCAGAGCGAAGAGCAGATATCCATGGTCATTCTGGAAGCAGGCGCGCACCAGATGCTGTTTACCGCCGAAGAAGACACGCAAAAAAGTAGCGCTGAGAGCCATTTTCTTCACTGATTTCAACTTGAAGTCTGACCGTATAGCGCAGTCGCTGCCAGAGCGGCTGCGGTTTACGTTCTTTTATACTGCATTTAACCTTTCTTTAAAGAATTATTCACCTCCTTTCCCGCCGTTTCGCTTTATCACATAGACATAAATTGCATAAAAAATTGATAAAAGGCGTTTTTTAATCTGGGCTATAGCCTGAAACCCTGGCTAAAGTTATTCTTGCGAAGCTTAATTACAGCGAGCAATAACGGTCGGGGGAGCGTCCACTCTTCCTGGTTTTTGCCGAATGACAAACTATGCACGTTTCTTGCATAGCATTGAGTGCAACTTTTTGGTTCGTTTGTTAACGAACTTTGATAAGGAAAGAGATTATGACCGCCTTAAATAAAAAATGGCTATCGGGTCTGGTTGCGGGTGCTCTGATGGCCGTCTCTGTCGGCACGCTCGCTGCGGAACAAAAAACACTCCATATCTATAACTGGTCTGATTATATAGCGCCGGATACGGTGGCTAATTTTGAGAAAGAGACCGGTATCAAAGTGGTCTATGACGTCTTTGACTCCAACGAAGTGCTGGAAGGCAAACTGATGGCCGGCAGCACCGGTTTTGACCTGGTGGTGCCTTCCGCGAGCTTCCTTGAGCGTCAGTTGACGGCAGGTGTCTTTCAGCCGCTGGATAAGAGCAAACTACCGGGCTGGAAAAACCTCGATCCGGAACTGCTGAAACTGGTCGCCAAACATGA
The DNA here is from genome assembly GCA_009363175.1 of Citrobacter telavivensis. Classification (NCBI taxonomy): domain Bacteria; kingdom Pseudomonadati; phylum Pseudomonadota; class Gammaproteobacteria; order Enterobacterales; family Enterobacteriaceae; genus Citrobacter; species Citrobacter telavivensis. The sequence goes on along the minus strand of CP045205.1, from coordinate 3,943,936 downwards.
CCCGGACAATAAATTCGCCATGCCGTATATGTGGGCGACCACCGGTATTGGCTATAACGTCGATAAAGTGAAAGCGGTACTCGGTGCTGATGCGCCCGTCAACAGTTGGGATCTGGTGCTGAAGCCGGAAAATCTCGAAAAGCTGAAGAGCTGCGGCGTCTCTTTCCTCGATGCGCCGGAAGAGGTGTTTGCTACCGTGCTGAACTATCTGGGTAAAGATCCGAACAGCACCAAAGCGGACGATTACACGGGGCCTGCCACCGATCTGCTGCTTAAGCTGCGTCCGAATATCCGTTACTTCCACTCCTCGCAATACATCAACGACCTGGCTAACGGCGATACCTGCGTGGCGATTGGCTGGGCAGGGGATGTCTGGCAGGCGGCTAACCGGGCGAAAGAGGCGAAAAATGGCGTCAATATCTCCTTCTCAATTCCGAAGGAAGGGGCAATGGCCTTCTTTGACGTCTTCGCGATGCCGGCAGATGCTAAAAATAAAGACGAGGCCTATCAGTTCCTCAACTATCTGCTGCGCCCGGACGTGATTGCCCATATCTCTGACCACGTGTTCTACGCCAATGCTAACAAAGAGGCGACGGCGCTGGTGAGCCCTGAAGTGCGTGATAATCCAGGCATTTATCCGCCAGCCGACGTGCGCGCGAAAATGTTTACCCTGAAAGTTCAGGATCCGAAGATTGACCGCGTCCGTACGCGTGCCTGGACCAAGGTGAAGAGCGGTAAATAATCCGCCGTTGAAGCGCCGGGTATGCGCTGCGCTGCCCGGCAAAACGCACCTTTTGGGTGCGTTTGCACCATGATTTGTTTCTGCCGGAGAGCACCCCGTGAATGATGCCACCCCACGCCCGCAGGCGAAAACCCGTAAAGCGCTGACGCCGCTCCTCGAAATCCGCAATCTGACCAAATCTTTCGACGGTCAGCACGCGGTTGATGACGTGAGTCTGACTATTTATAAAGGCGAAATCTTTGCCCTGCTGGGCGCATCCGGCTGTGGAAAATCCACGCTGCTGCGCATGCTGGCAGGGTTTGAACAACCCACTACCGGACAAATCATGCTGGACGGCGTCGACCTGTCCCAGGTGCCGCCTTATTTGCGGCCCATCAACATGATGTTTCAGTCCTACGCGCTGTTTCCTCATATGACGGTGGAACAGAATATCGCCTTTGGCCTGAAGCAGGACAAATTGCCGAAAGCGGAAATCGCCAGCCGGGTTGAAGAGATGCTGGGTCTGGTGCATATGCAGGAGTTCGCCAAACGCAAACCGCATCAGCTTTCCGGCGGTCAGCGTCAGCGCGTGGCGCTGGCGCGAAGTCTGGCAAAACGTCCCAAACTCCTGTTACTCGACGAGCCGATGGGCGCACTGGATAAAAAACTGCGTGACCGTATGCAGCTTGAAGTGGTCGATATTCTTGAGCGCGTCGGCGCGACCTGCGTGATGGTGACGCACGATCAGGAAGAGGCGATGACCATGGCCGGGCGTATTGCCATCATGAACCGTGGCAAGTTCGTGCAAATCGGTGAGCCTGAAGAGATTTATGAGCATCCGACCACCCGCTACAGCGCGGAGTTTATCGGCTCGGTCAACGTTTTTGAGGGGGTTATCAAAGAGCGGCAGGATGACGGTCTGGTGCTGTATTCCCCAGGTCTGGTGCATCCACTGAAGGTCGATCCGGATGCGTCGGTGGTGGACAACGTGCCGGTGCACGTGGCGCTGCGCCCGGAAAAAATCATGCTGTGCGACGAGCCGCCCGCCGACGGATTTAACTTCGCCGTGGGAGAAGTGGTGCACATTGCCTATCTTGGCGATCTCTCCATTTATCACGTTCGCCTGAAAAGCGGACAGATGATCAGTGCTCAGTTGCAGAATGCCCACCGTTATCGCAAAGGTCTGCCGACCTGGGGCGATGAGGTGCGTTTGTGCTGGGATGCGGACAGCTGTGTGGTGCTGACGGTTTAAGGAGCGAAGATGAGTACATTTAAACCTCCGGCACGCGTGGAAAAGCCGGGCGGCTTTACGCTCTGGCTGGCGCGCGTGCAGATGAAACACGGGCGCAAGCTGGTCATTGCGCTGCCTTACGTCTGGCTTATCCTGCTGTTTCTGCTGCCTTTTCTGATCGTCTTTAAAATCAGTCTCGCGGAAATGGCGCGGGCGATCCCGCCGTATACCGAACTGATGGCGTGGGCCGACGGCCAACTGTCTGTCACCCTTAATCTCGGTAACTTCCTGCAGCTAACGGACGATCCGCTCTACTTTGACGCCTATTTGCAGTCGCTACAGGTGGCAGGGATTTCGACGCTTTGTTGTCTGCTGCTGGGCTATCCGCTGGCATGGGCGGTGGCGCACAGCAAGCCGTCAACGCGTAATATTCTGTTGCTGCTGGTGATCCTGCCATCGTGGACCTCGTTTCTGATCCGCGTGTATGCGTGGATGGGGATCCTGAAAAATAATGGCGTGCTGAATAACTTTCTGCTGTGGCTGGGGGTGATCGACCAGCCGTTGACCATTCTGCACACCAATCTGGCGGTGTATATCGGCATTGTATACGCCTATCTGCCGTTCATGGTGCTGCCGATTTATACCGCACTGACGCGGATTGACTATTCGCTGGTGGAAGCGTCGTTGGATCTGGGCGCGCGCCCGCTGAAAACCTTCTTTAGCGTGATTGTCCCGTTGACCAAAGGCGGCATTATTGCCGGTTCTATGCTGGTGTTCATTCCGGCGGTTGGGGAGTTTGTTATCCCGGAACTGCTCGGCGGGCCGGACAGCATCATGATTGGGCGCGTGCTGTGGCAAGAGTTCTTTAACAACCGCGACTGGCCGGTGGCGTCTGCGGTCGCGATTGTCATGCTGCTGCTGTTGATCGTACCGATTATGTGGTTCCACAAACATCAGCAAAAAAGCGGAGGGGTCCACGGATGAACAACTTACCGGTAATTCGTTCACCCTGGCGTATTGTGATTCTGGTGCTCGGGTTTACTTTCCTGTACGCGCCGATGCTGATGCTGGTCATCTACTCGTTTAACAGTTCCAAACTGGTCACGGTGTGGGCAGGATGGTCAACGCGCTGGTACGGCGAACTGTTCCGCGACAGCGCGATGATGAGCGCGGTGGGGCTGAGTCTGACTATCGCCGCCTGTGCAGCGACCATGGCGGCGATACTCGGCACCATTGCCGCGGTGGTGATGGTGCGCTTTGGCCGCTTTCGCGGGTCGAACGGCTTTGCCTTTATGATAACCGCGCCGCTGGTTATGCCCGATGTGATCACCGGGCTCTCACTGCTGCTGCTCTTTGTTGCGCTGGGCCACGCGATTGGCTGGCCGTCGGATCGTGGAATGTTGACCATCTGGCTGGCGCACGTCACGTTCTGTACGGCGTATGTGGCGGTGGTGATTTCATCGCGCCTGCGCGAACTGGATCGCTCCATTGAGGAAGCGGCGATGGATCTGGGGGCGACGCCGCTGAAGGTGTTCTTTGTGATTACGCTGCCGATGATTATGCCGGCGGTGGTCTCCGGCTGGCTGCTGGCATTCACGCTGTCGCTGGACGATCTGGTCATTGCCAGCTTTGTCTCCGGGCCGGGCGCAACCACGTTACCCATGCTGGTCTTCTCCAGCGTGCGGATGGGCGTTAATCCGGAAATCAACGCCCTGGCGACGCTGATCCTCGGCGTGGTCGGAATTGTCGGTTTTATCGCCTGGTATCTGATGGCTCGTACGGAAAAACAGCGGATCCGCGATATCCAACGTGCAAGACGCGACTGAAGACACTAAAATCGGTCAACCTGGCTACACAATGCCGCGCTCGTCGCGGCATTGTTTTCATGGAAGACGACTCGTTGGGATTTTTTAAAAAATCATCCTCATCACATGCCCGCCTGAACGTGCCTGCGCTGGTTCAGGTGGCGGCGCTCGCCATTATTATGATCCGTGGGCTCGACCTGCTGATGATCTTTAACACGCTCGGCGTCCGCGGACTGGTTGAGTTTATCCATCGCAGCGTACAAACCTGGAATTTGACGCTGGTTTTTCTGGGCAGTCTGGTGCTGGTGTTTGTTGAGATAGGCTGCGCATTTTCATTGGTGAAAGGGCGCAACTGGGCGCGGTGGCTATATCTCCTCACACAGGTGATTGCCGCAGGCTATTTGTGGGCGGCCTCGCTGGGCTACGGCTATCCCGAGCTGTTCAGCATTGCCGGTGAGTCAAAGCGGGAGATTCTGCGTACGCTGGTGATGCAAAAATTGCCCGATATGCTGGTGCTGTTATTACTGTTTGTGCCCGCGGCCAGTCGTCGCTTCTTCCGCTTACAATAATGTGTATAATCCTCGCCCCTGTTTAGATAAAGGTTTCTGTATGCAGTGCGCACTCTATGACGCCGGTCGCTGTCGCTCCTGTCAGTGGATAACGCAGCCCGTTGGCGAGCAACACGCCGCCAAAACCGCCGATCTGAAAAATCTGCTTGCCGGTTTTTCGGTCGGAGAATGGTGCGCACCGGTTAGCGGCCCGGAAAAGGCGTTTCGTAATAAAGCGAAAATGGTGGTCAGTGGCAGCGTGGAGAAACCGCTGCTGGGGATGCTGCACCGCGACGGGACGCCGGAAGATTTGTGCGATTGCCCGCTCTATCCCGCCTCGTTTGCGCCAGTGTTTGCCGTGCTGAAACCGTTTATTGCGCGCGCCGGATTAACCCCTTATAACGTGGCGCGCAAGCGTGGGGAACTGAAGTACCTCCTGCTGACGGAAAGCCAGTTTGATGGCGGTATGATGCTGCGCTTTGTGCTGCGTTCCGAAAGCAAACTGGCGCAGTTACGCGCTGCGCTGCCGTGGTTGCAGACGCAACTGCCGCAGCTGAAGGTCATCAGCGTTAATCTCCAGCCGGTGCATATGGCGATTATGGAAGGGGAGACGGAAATCTTCCTGACCGAACAGCAGGCGCTGGCGGAGCGGTTTAACGACGTGCCGCTGTGGATTCGCCCACAAAGTTTCTTCCAGACCAATCCGGCGGTGGCTAGCCTGTTGTATGCGACGGCGCGTGACTGGGTGCGACAGCTGCCGGTGAACCACATGTGGGATCTGTTCTGCGGCGTTGGTGGTTTTGGCCTGCACTGCGCGACGCCGGACATGCAGTTGACTGGAATTGAAATCGCGCCGGAAGCCATTGCCTGTGCCAGACAATCTGCGCTGGAACTGGGCTTAACCAATCTTCATTTTCAGGCGCTGGATTCCACGCAGTTTGCCACCGGGCAAGGGGCGGTGCCGGAACTGGTGCTGGTGAATCCGCCGCGGCGCGGTATCGGCAAACCGCTCTGCGATTATCTGGGACAGATGGCGCCGCAGTGCATTATTTATTCGAGCTGTAATGCGCAGACGATGGCAAAAGACATTGCCGCGTTGCCGGGCTACCGTATTGAACGGGTACAGCTGTTCGATATGTTCCCACATACCGCGCATTATGAAGTGCTGACATTGTTGTTGAGGGACTAGTCACGGTTTGCCGGATGGCGGCGCTGGCGCCTTATCCGGCCTATGAGCGGTGCAGATATTCCAGGCCTGATAAGCGTAGCGTCATCAGGCATTCTACCACCAGCGACTCGACTTACTGCGGGAACCACTGATCGTTGATTTTTTGGTAAGTCCCGTCAGCTTTAATGGCCACCAGTGCCGCATTCAGTTTCTCCAGCAGCACTTTGTTGTCCGGGCGAACCGCGATGCCGAGACCAGTGCCGAAGTACTGCGGATCGGTCACTTTCTCGGTTGCTGGCCCCAGTTGTGGGTTGGTTTTCAGCCACTCGTTCACCACCGCGGTATCACCGAACACGCCATCAATACGGCCATTTTTCAGGTCGATAAACGCGTTCTGATAGCTGTCATAGGCCACCGTTTTCACTTCCGGATGCTTATCCTGCAAGTACTTCTGGTGGGTGGTGCCGTTTTCCATCCCGATACGTTTGCCTTTCAGATCGGCGAAGGTTTTGTAAGTCCCTTTCTTCGAAATTACCAGCGCCGAGTTGGCATAGTAGGGGGCTGTAAACGCCACCTGCTTGCTCCGCTCCGGCGTGATATCCATACCGGAAATCACCGCGTCATATTTCTTGAATTTGAGTGCCGGGATCAGACTGTCAAACGCATGGTTGGTGAAAGTACATTCTGCCTGCATCTGTTTGCACAAGGCTTTTGCCAGATCGAGGTCGAAACCGACGATTTGGTTATTCGCATCCATAGATTCGAACGGTGGATAGGTCGCAGAGACGCCGAAGCTGATTTTTTCAGCGGCAGAGGCGCCGACGGCAAAAGAGGCAAGTAATGCGGCCAGAACTAACTTTTTCATGATTGGACTCCCGTTATGATGAGGCGCCGTTTCTGCGGCATGGATTTACAATGCCAGCAATTGAATTTATATGCAATAAAAACGATTAACTATTTTGTTAAAAATAAAAAAAGACGGACAGGTTATAAACTTGTCCGTCTTTTGAATTGTGTTTTATGCAATATAATGCTTAGTTGCGGCGTTCGAAAGCCAGCGCTTTGCGCTCGATAAGACGCATCATTAACGTCAACAGGCCGTTGACTACCAGGTAGATGACGCCCGCTGCGCCGAACACCATCACATCGTAGGTGCGACCATACAGCAGCTGACCGTATCCCATCACTTCCATCAGGGTAATGGTATAAGCCAGAGAGGTACTCTTGAACACCAGCACCACTTCGTTGGAATACGAGGAGAGGGCGCGTTTAAAGGCATATGGCAACAGGATCGCCAGCGTGTCTTTCTTGCTCATCCCCAGCGCGCCGCAGGACTGCCACTGGCCTTCCGGAATTGCGCGGATCGCGCCGTAGAACAGCTGCGTGGTATAGGCTGCACTATTGAGCGACAGCGCAATCAGCGCGCACAGCCACGGCTCCGACAGCAGATGCCACAGAACCGGATACTCTTGCAGCGTCGGGAATTGCCCCGGTCCATAGTAGATCAGGAAAATCTGCACCAGCAGCGGGGTACCGGTAAACAGCGTGATATAGCCACGAACCAGCCAGACCACAACCGGCGTTTTAAGCGTCAGAACGATAGTAAAAATCAGCGCCAGAATCAGGGCGACGACAATGGACGCAACCGTCAGCGTCAGGCTGGTGTGCAGCCCTTTAAGCAGTTCAGGTAAATACTCAAGCATCAGCCCGGTCTCCGCTCAAAACGTGTCGCGCGCAGGTCAATGCGTTTGAGAATGTACTGACTCACCAGCGTAATCACCAGGTAGATCGCCGCCGCAATAATGTACCAGTTAAACGGTTCCTGAGTTCGCGTGGCAATGCTCTTGGTTTGCAGCATCAGGTCGTTGACACTGATAAGGCTCACCAGCGCAGTATCTTTCAGCAATACCAGCCACTGGTTGCCCAGCCCTGGCAGCGCGTGACGCCACATCTGCGGCATCACCAGCCGGAAGAAAATGGCGGTCTTCGACAGTCCCAGCGCCTGACCGGACTCCCACTGACCCAGCGGTACGGCTTTCAGCGCGCCGCGCAGCGTTTGTGACGCATAGGCCGCGTAGAGCAGAGAGAGGGCAATCACGCCGCACAGGAAGGGGCTGACGTCGAAGTTTTCGATCTCCATTTGTACCGGGATCTGCACCACGCCCAGGTTGACAGTAAAGCCATCAGAGAGCATCAGCAGCAGTTGAGAGGAGCCGAAATAGATAAACAGCACCACCAGAATTTCCGGCAGGCCGCGTAAAATGGTGACCAGCGCGGAACCCGTCCACGCGACAGGACGCCATTTCACTGACTCCCAGACGGCGAACAGCATCGCCAGCGCCAGGCCGAGGATCAGTGCACAAACGGCAAGGCCGACGGTCATCCCGGCGGCGCTTGCAAGTGGGAAAAATTCGTTCATCAAGGCTTACTTCTGGAACCATTTGTTATAGATGGTCTCGTAAGTCCCATCTTTCTTCACTTTTTCCAGCGCAGTGTTGAATTTCTGCTGCAGTTCCGCGTTGCCCTGGCGGACGGCGATGCCGAGGCCGGTGCCGAAGTAATCTTTATCCGTCACTTTGTCGCCAACCGGGGCCAGCTTCGGATTGTCTTTCAGCCACTCTGTGACCACCGCCGTATCACCAAATACGCCGTCAATGCGGCCGTTTTGCAGATCCAGTTTCGCATTCTGGTAGCTGTCATACGGAACCGTGGTGATTTCCGGGTGTTTATCCATGATGAATTTCTGGTGAGTGGTGCCGTTCTGCACGCCCACTTTCTTACCTTTCAACTGATCAATGCTGGCGAATTTACCCTGCTGACCAATGAACAGTGCGGAGTTGTCATAGTAAGGGGTGGTGAACAGCACCTGTTTTTCACGCTCAGGCGTGATATCCATCCCGGCCATCACCGCATCGAAACGACGGAATTTCAGGCTGGGAATCAGGCTGTCAAACGCCTGGTTGGTAAAGGTACAGGTCGCGTCGATCTCTTTACACAGCGCATTGGCCAGATCGACATCAAAGCCGACAATCTTGTTATTAGCGTCCATCGATTCAAACGGAGGATAGGACGCTTCGGTCGCAAAACGAATGGTCTGGGCTGCTGTAGCAGAAAGGCTAAAGCCTGCGATAAGCGCGGCAATCAGAACTTTTTTCATTGTGTTGTCCCGAATCTTAGTGAGAGAGATAGTTTTTAAATGCTTCGGTCTGCGGGTCGGCAAAGCAACTTGCATTACCCTGCTCGACGATATGACCGTTTTCCATATACACGACGCGACTGGCGGTTTTACGCGCCACTTCCACTTCGTGCGTTACGATCACTTGTGTAATGTTGGTTTCCGCCAGTTCACGAATGATGCTGACGATTTGCGCGGTGATTTCTGGATCCAGCGCGGCGGTGGGCTCATCAAACAGCAGCACCTGCGGCTCCATCATCAGCGCACGGGCAATGGCCACACGCTGTTGCTGACCGCCGGAAAGATGCAGCGGAAAACGATCGCTGTAAGGTTTCAGACGCAGGCGATCCAGCAATTTTTCCGCACGAGCTAACGCCTGATCTTTTGACAGGCCCAGCACGCGGCAGGGCGCTTCAATCAGGTTCTGTTGCACGGTGAGGTGCGGCCACAGATTGTATTGCTGAAAGACCATTCCGACATTCTGACGCAGTTCGCGAATCGCTTTATCTGACGGCGTTTTGCGGAAGTCGAACTGGTTTCCCGCAATGCTGAGCGTACCTGAACGCGGCATCTCTAGTAGATTGAGTACCCGCAGCAGTGAGCTTTTACCGGCCCCGCTTGGACCCAGTAACACCAGTGTTTCACCCTGCGGGCAATCCAGCGTGATATCGAACAGCGCCTGATGCGCGCCGTAGAAGCAGTTAATGCCGTTTAATTGAATACTCATTGATACTCGTATACTGGCCGTCTGATAGCTATTGAAGCCGCAGATAGTACCTTTGACAGAATAGTTATGCAATATTTATGCTTTAAAAGTTAAATATAGCGCGCATTTCCCCTTAAACATAGCACAAAATAGCGAGGGCAAAGCGCGGTAAGAACAATTGTCGGCATTCCATGCAGAATGCCAGACAATTTACGGGGGTTACGTTTTTTATCGCGGTAAAGCGGCGGGATTAACGGTTTTCTACCGACTGGCGAAGCGTACCGGCAGGGGCATGCACGCTGCCGCCCAGATAACGCACGTCATCAATGACCCAGCACTGACCTTCGCGGATCATCAGCACTTCATCCTGCCAGTTCTGATCGCCCTGTTTCAGTGCAACGCGCAGCGGAATGTTGCGTGCATCACTATTCGGTATGGTCGAGGCGCTGGCAACGCTGGCGCTGTCCGGCGGCGTTGCGCGACTGGAGAACGGATCGCTGCTCATCAGTTGACGATGCGCACTGTCCCGACTGGCATCCGACAGCAGTTTCGCCAGGTTGTCGCTCAGGTAAGGGCGCAGGGCGGTGATATCATTACTGCGGTGCTGGATACGATAGTCATAGAATTGTTGAGCCACACTGTCCGGGCCGCCATCCACACAGGCACCCGTACGCGGCCCATTGTCTTTGTAGGCTGGCGTGACGGTGGTGCAGGCGCTGAGCAGCAGCGCGCAGGGGACAAGCAGGGAGAGTTTCGAATAGCGCATAGTGATTTCCTTATAAGCTTTCTGCCATGAGTCTTCTAAGATAACAGTCATCTACGATAATCAATTATATCCTTTCAATGATAGTGTATGGCGCTGATAATGTGCTGAATGTAACCAGGAGAGACATCATGCAATTTTCGACAACCCCCACGCTTGAAGGACAGAGCATCGTGGAATACTGCGGTGTGGTCACCGGCGAAGCCATTCTGGGCGCGAACATCTTCCGGGACTTTTTTGCCGGTATTCGCGATATCGTCGGCGGTCGTTCAGGCGCTTATGAAAAAGAGTTACGTAAAGCGCGTGAGATTGCCTTTGCAGAACTGGGTGAGCAGGCGAAAGCGCTGGGTGCTGACGCGGTGGTCGGCATTGATATCGATTACGAAACGGTCGGCAAAGACAGCAGCATGCTGATGGTCAGCGTGAGCGGGACTGCGGTGAAAACCCGCCGATGAAGACATGGCTGTGGCTGGTGGCCCTGGCACTGCTGTTAACGGGGTGTACGGGTGAAAAGGGGATTGTTGACAGAGAAGGCTACCAGCTCGATACCCGTCATCAGGCGCAGGCGGCGTATCCTCGCATCAAAGTGTTAGTGATCCACTATACGGCGGACGATTTCGATGGCTCGCTGGCGACGTTGACGGATAAAAACGTCAGCTCGCATTATCTGATCCCGGCGGTGCCGCCGTTACATCGGGGTATACCGCGTATCTGGCAACTGGTACCGGAACAGGATCTGGCGTGGCATGCGGGCATCAGCTTTTGGCGCGGTGCGACGCGCATTAACGACACCTCAATTGGCATTGAACTGGAAAATCGCGGCTGGCAAAAATCGGCGGGTGGAAAGTATTTTTTCCCGTTTGAAACCGCGCAGATTCAGGCACTGATACCGCTGGCGAAAGACATTATCGCCCGTTATGACATTAAGCCGCAGAACGTGGTTGCGCATGCGGACATCGCCCCGCAGCGAAAAGACGACCCCGGCCCGCGGTTTCCCTGGCAGGCGCTGGCAGAGCAGGGTATTGGCGCCTGGCCTGATGCGCAGCGGGTCAATTTCTATCTTGCCGGACGGGCACCGAACGCCCCTGTTGAGATGGCATCACTGCTGGACCTGTTGTCGCGTTATGGTTATGAGGTGAAGCCTGAAATGACCGCACGTGAGCAGCAGCGCGTGGTGATGGCGTTCCAGATGCATTTCCGCCCGACGCTATGGAACGGCGTTGCCGATGCCGAAACGCAGGCGATTGCTGAGGCGCTGTTGGAGAAGTACGGGCAGGGCTAGCGATGCAGTTTTCCGTGGTCGCGTAGCCACGCGGCGGTTTGCACAATGCCTTCATCCAGCGTCACCCTCGGCTTATACCCCAGTTCCTCTTCGGCGCGACTGATATCCAGCGTAAAGTCGAAATTCAGCTTCGACACCCCATAGTGGGTTAACGCCGGCTCTTTGGCTGACTTATTACCAAAGTGCTCCAGGCTGCGAGCGATCATATCCAGCATCGGGTAGGGCACTGAGCGGATCCGGCAGTGGATGTTCAGTTCATCAATCAGTTTTTGCACGATACTGCGCAGGGTTCTGGGCTCACCGTTGGTGATGTTGTACACCCGACCCGAAGGCAGGGTGTCGCACAGTGTCTGACTCGCCAGCCACATAGCGTGGACAGCGTTCTCATAATAGGTCATATCAACCATCGCGCTGCCGCCATGCGGCAACAGCACGCTGCCGTAGTGGTGCATCATGTGCGCCAGACGGGGGATAAACACTTTGTCATGCGGACCAAACAGGCTTTGCGGGCGTAGCACCGTAAACCGCGTCTGCGGATTGGCCTGGGCCAGCAGGCTGATGACCTCTTCTCCGGCGGCTTTGCTGCGGGCAAACTCGTTAGCAAAACGATGCGGGCGAAAATCTTCTTTGATATCGCGATGATGGTGATAATCGAAGTAAAGCGACGGGGAGGAGATATGGATAAAGTTACGCACACCCCATGCGACGGCCCATTCGCCAAGACGGCGGGTCGCACGAACGTTTGCCAGATCAAAGGCTTCCTGGGTTCCCCAGGGGGAGGTGAAACTTGAGCAGTGCCACAGCGTATCAATGCCTGCAAGCATGACTTTCGCCTGCGAAGAGACCAGCTCGGTCAGATCCGCATGCACAAACTCCGCGCCCATTTTCTCGAGCAGTTTACCCATCGCTTCGTTGCGACCGGTCGCTCTGACGCTGATGCCTTTGTTGCGCAAAAACTCAACCGCGTTTCGTCCTAAGCCGCTGGTTGCGCCGGTAACCAGTACCTTCATATCAGTCCACTGTGTTTAATAAAACGTCGTGCGCATTCTTCCGTGAATTACGTCGGTATGCAATGGGAAACGTGAAACAATACAGTAAGTTTTTACGATTTATCTGTGATTTGTTCTGCAAGTCTGGCAATTTTTTTTGCCATCCCCCGGAAAATAAACAGGTGCGCCGGGATCATCAGCAGCCAGTAGAATAGCCCCGGCATACCATGCGGATGCCACCAGGCACGGACGTCAATCTCGCGATGGTCACCTTTATCTTCAAGGGTAAAACTTAACCGTCCCAGCCCCGGCGCCTTCATGCCAAACAGCAGCGTGAGCTGTTTTTCCGGCTCGACGATAATCACTTTCCAACTGTCTACGGCATCGCCCGGTTGAAGCAGTTCATGTTCAGGACGACCTTTTGCCAGCCGATGACCGACTAACAGATCCAGCGCCGCGCGGATCTTCCACAAGGCATTGCCGAAGAAATAGCCCTCTTTGCCGCCCAGACGGTTCACGACTCGCCACAATGCCGACAAGCTGGCGTGCGTCTTCACGGTAAATCCGGCCTGTTTGGCGAAAAAACCATATTCAGGTCGCCAGCGGGCAAACGCCTGTGCGTCATAGCCCCAGTCGCTGGAATTCACCAGTTCCTCTTCTTCCTTTAGCGTGCTGCGTACGGCGTCGTCAAAGGCGATAAGCTTCTGGGGTATCAATGCCCGTAGCTCGCTGTCATCGGCCAGCAGGTCGTGTCTGAGGCCCTGTATCAACGCTTTCGCGGTGGTCGGCGGCACCGAGGTGATGACGTTCAGGAACCAGACTGAAATCCAACTGGTCGGAAAGGGGATGGGGATAAGCCAGCGATGTTTGCCGCTCACCGCCATGAAATGTTCGAACTGCTCCTGGTAGCTGAGCACCTGCGGCCCGGCGGCTTCGAGGATCCGATGCGTCGGGGAAGGGTGCTCCAGCAGCGCCACCAGATAGTACAGCAGATTTTCCAGCGCAATGGGCGTGGTGCGCGAACGAACCCAGCGCGGCGGGGTCAGTATCGGCAGGTTGTAGACCATGTCGCGCATCACTTCAAAAGCGGCGGAACCGGCACCGACGATAATCCCGGCGCGCAGTTCCGTCATCGGCACGCCAGATTCACGCAGGGTATCGGCGGTTATCTGCCGGGCCCGCAGATGGTCGGACTGCTCGTGCTCCGGTGCCTGCAGGGAGCTAAGAAAAATCAACTGCCCGACCGGCGTTTCCCGCAGGGCGTCACGTACGTTAAGCGCGACCTGACGTTCATGGGCGATAAAATCGCCGCCTTCTCCCATACCATGCACCAGATAGTAGACGGTATCGACATTTGTCAGCAGAGAAGAAAGATGCGTCGGCCAGTTCAGGTCGACCTTATGACAGCTGACGTTGGGTAACTGTTGTTTTTCCAGTCGCTCAATGCGACGTGCCGCCGCCAGCACCTGGTGTCCTTGCTGGCTGAGCGCCTGCACCAGATGCTGACCAATGTAACCACTGGCGCCAAGAACCACTATGCGTTGCGGCACATCTCTCTCCTTAACGATTCAGGAACGTGCGCCAGTGGGCGACAACATTGGCAAGCTGTTCCCGTGAGACGTCCAGGTGGGTCACAAGACGGACAATCGGCGACGCGTTGATCAGCACGCCATGTGCCTTCATGTGCTCGCCCAGGGCCGCCGCGTTGGCTTCACCCACGCGGACAAACAGCATGTTGGTGTCGTGACGCATCACGTCCGCCCCGGCTTCCCGCAGTTGTTCTGCCAGCCAGGCCGCGTTGTCATGATCGTCCTGCAGACGGGCAACGTTATTTTTCAGGGCATACAGTCCGGCCGCCGCCAGGATACCGGCCTGACGCATGCCGCCGCCGGTCATTTTGCGCCAGCGCGTGGCGCGCTTGATATAATCGCGGCTGCCGACCAGTAACGATCCCACCGGCGTTCCCAGCCCTTTTGACAGGCAGATGGTAAAGGAGTCGCAATACTGCGCGACGTCTTTGAGTTCACACCCGTAGGCCACGACGGCATTAAAAATACGCGCGCCGTCAACGTGCAGCGCCAGACCGCGCTCACGGGTAAACTCCCACGCCTCGCGCAGATACTCACGCGGCAGCACTTTGCCGTTGTGTGTATTTTCCAGGCTCAGCAGGCGGGTACGGGCAAAATGGATGTCATCGGCCTTAATTTTTGCGGCGACTTTATCCAGCGGCAGCGTACCATCGCCCGCGGCGTCAATGGGCTGCGGTTGAATGCTGCCGAGCACTGCCGCGCCACCGGCTTCATACAGATAGTTATGCGCCCCCTGACCGGCGATATACTCTTCGCCGCGCTCGCAGTGGCTGAGTAGCGCCACGAGGTTGGCCTGGGTACCGGTGGGTAAAAATAACGCCGCTTCTTTACCAGAAAGGTCAGCGGCGTATTGCTGGAGCGCGTTAACGGTAGGGTCATCTCCGTACACGTCGTCTCCGACCGGGGCGGCCATCATTTCTTCGAGCATGGCGCGACCCGGACGGGTGACGGTATCACTGCGTAGATCTATCATTGCACATCCCTATTGTTTGAAAGGCGATGTGCATTGTTTTACCTGAGCCAGTTGGTTTTTGCCAGTTCGATAACCTCATCGCCGCGACCGCTGATGATGGCACGCAGCATGTACAGGCTGAAACCTTTGGCCTGCTCCAGTTTGATCTGCGGCGGAATGGCCAGCTCTTCTTTTGCGACAACCACATCCACCAGCACCGGACCGTCAATCGACAGGGCACGCTGCAGCGCTTCATCAACGTCGGCGGCGTTTTCCACCCGAATGCCGGTGATGCCGCACGCTTCGGCAATGCGGGCGAAGTTGGTGTCGTGCAACGCCGTGCCGTCGGTGAGATAACCGCCCGCTTTCATCTCCATCGCCACAAAGCCCAACACGCTGTTGTTAAAAACCACGATTTTAAGCGGGAGCTTCATCTGGACCACCGACAGGAAATCCCCCATCAGCATACTGAATCCGCCATCGCCGCACAGGGCGATCACCTGACGTCCCGGGGCGGTGGCCTGAGCACCCAGCGCCTGCGGCATCGCGTTAGCCATTGAGCCGTGGTTAAACGAGCCCAGCAGTCGGCGCTTGCCGTTCATTTTCAGGTAGCGGGCGGCCCACACCGTCGGCGTACCGACGTCGCAGGTAAAGATGGCGTCATCGGCGGCGAAATGGCTGATTTGTTGCGCCAGGTACTGTGGATGAATCGCCTTTTCGCTGGGTTTGGCGAGGTCATCAAGGCCCTTACGCGCATCGCGATAATCGCTCAACGCCTTATCCAGGAACTTACGCTCGGTTTTCTCCTCCACCAGCGGCAGAAGCGCCGTCAGCGTGGCTTTGATATCGCCGACCAGCGCCATGTCGACCTTGCTGTGCGCGCCGATGCTGGCAGGGTTGATATCAATCTGAATGATTTTGGCATCGATTGGATAGAACGCGCGGTAGGGGAACTGCGTACCGAGCAGCACCAGCGTGTCGGCGTTCATCATGGTATGGAAGCCGGAAGAGAAGCCGATAAGCCCGGTCATTCCCACATCATATGGGTTGTCGTATTCGACATGCTCTTTGCCGCGCAGGGCGTGAACGATGGGGGCTTTAATTTTGGCGGCGAACTCGACCAGTTCTTTATGCGCCCCCGCACAGCCGCTGCCGCACATCAGGGCGATATTGCTGGAATAACGCAGCAGTTGGGCCAGCTTTCTTAACTCTTCTTCCGCTGGCGTGACGATCGGTAACGGCGCGTGATACCAGTGGGTGCTGGCGCTTTCTGGCGCGGGTTTTAACGCCACATCGCCCGGTAAGACCACTACCGAGACGCCGCGATTGAGCACCGCTTTGCGCATGGCAATCGCCAGTACCTGAGGGATCTGCTCCGGGCTGGAAACCAGCTCGCAATAGTGGCTGCATTCGCGGAACAGTTCCTGCGGGTGCGTTTCCTGAAAATACCCGCTGCCAATTTCACTGGAAGGGATGTGGGCGGCGATAGCCAGCACCGGGACGTGGTTGCGATGACAGTCAAACAGGCCGTTGATCAGGTGCAGGTTACCGGGGCCGCAGGAGCCTGCACAAACCGCCAGTTCGCCGGTTAGCTGTGCCTCCGCACCCGCCGCGAAGGCGGCCACCTCTTCATGACGGGTCGACATCCACTCAATCGTTCCCATGCGATTAAGACTGTCGCTCAGGCCGTTCAGCGAATCGCCCGTCACGCCCCAGATACGTTTCACACCCGCCTGTTCCAGTGTTTTAGCAATAAAAGCGGCAACCGTTTGTTTCATGGTTTTCCATCTCCTTAATTGTGATACCGGTTACAAGTTTAGATGAAGATACTGATTACGCTGCGTGGCACCCCCTTATTTTCAGCAGCTTCCTTTCAGGGGGGATAACGCGTAGCGTGAAAAAAAATCAGGGCGAACCAGGAGTAAACTCAGATGCTTACAACATTGTTAAATGCAGTGAATCGGATGCTGACGCACGAGGATTTTGGCAAGTTTTTATTACGCCTGGCGGTTGGGGGATTAATGCTGTTTCACGGGCTGCATAAGCTGTTTGCCGGCATTGATGGCATCAGCGGAATGCTGATTGCCAAAGGGCTACCGGGCTTTATTGCGTACGGTGTGCTGGTGGGCGAAGTGATTGCGCCTTGCCTGATTATTCTCGGGATCCTGACGCGTCCGGCGGCGCTGGTACTGGCGTTCACCATGATTGTGGCGTGGCTGATGGTCGGGATCAATGAAACCTGGGCGCTGGATAAAACCGGGGCATGGGCGATTGAAAGCCTGGTCTATTTCTTTATCGGCGCGCTGGCGGTGGCTTTTTTAGGGGCGGGACGGTTTTCGGTTGCTGGCAATTCGGCGTGGCGGTGAGAAATTGCCGGATGGCGGCGTAAATGCCTTATCCGGCCTACCATTGTTCTCGTAGGCCGGATAAGCGCAGCGTCATGCGGCAATCTGCTGTCAGGCGAGAACCAGGTCACTCTGCGGATGGCAGGAGCAGGCCAGCACGTAGCCGTCGGCAATTTCCGCCTCTGTTAGCGTCATGGTGCTGCTCACCGTGTAATTTCCATCCACGACTTTTGTTTTACAGCATCCGCAGACACCGGCGCGGCAGACGGCAACCACCGGCACCTGGTTGCTTTCCAGCGCGTCCAGCAGCGTCGTACCGACCGGCGCGTAAAATTCTTTCGCCGGTTGTAGTTTGGTAAATTTCAGACCGCTGGTTGCTGCATCTGCCACCGGGGTGAAGAACTTCTCTTTAAAGAAGCGCGTCACGCCCAGCGCGTTCACTTCCTGCTCGACCCAATCCATATACGGTGCCGGACCACAGGTCATCACGGTACGAGACGTCAGGTCAGGAACACGTTGCAGCAGTTCCGTGGTCAGGCGACCGGCCACGAAACCGTCGGTGGCGTTATTTTCCGCCACCAGCGTGACCGGATACTGACGCCACTCCTCGGCGAAAATGACATCCTGCGGCGAACGCACGTTGAAGATAACCTGGACATCCGCATGCGGACGGTACTTTGCCAACCAGCGACGCATCGACATGATCGGCGTGACGCCACAACCGGCCGCCAGCATCAGGAACTTATCATCGGCTTTATCTTCGCAGGTGAAATCGCCCATCGCATCGGACAGCCAGATGTAGTCGCCGCGCTTCACGTCGCGGGTTAACCACTTTGAGCCCGCACCATCATCAATCCGACGAACGGTCAGCGTAATGTACTCGCTGACGCCCGGCGTTGAAGAGAGGGTGTAAGCGCGCAGCGTGTCCGCTGAATGACGCACGCTCACCAGTGCATACTGCCCGGCGCGATACGGATAATAGTCGTGGCACAGCAACGAAATTGTCCATACATCCGGCGTTTCCTGATGGATGTGGTGAACCTGCATCCGCCATGGGCACTGATTCGTTGGCATTGTCATGTCTTAACTCCTTACGCGCTCAGCAATTGCTTCATGTCTTCTTCAACGGTGGTCACAGAACGCAGACCAAATTTCTCGTTGAGTACCGCCAGCAGATCTGGCGTGAAGAAGCCTGGCGCGGTCGGACCGGTCACGATGTTTTTCACGCCCAGGGAGAGCAGGGTCAGCAGAATGACAATCGCTTTTTGTTCGAACCAGGAGAGCACCAGAGACAGCGGCAGGTCATTCACGCCGCAGCCCAGTTTTTCTGCCAGCGTCACGGCCAGAATGATGGCGGAGTAAGCGTCGTTACATTGACCGGCATCGACCAGACGTGGCAGACCTTCAATATCGCCGAACTCCAGCTTGTTGAAACGGTATTTACCGCAGGCCAGGGTCAGGATCAGGCAGTCGTCCGGTACACTGGTGGCGAAATCGGTGAAGTAGTTGCGTTCGCCGCGCGCGCCGTCGCAGCCGCCAACCAGGAAGATGTGACGCAGTTTTTCACGGCTCACCAGATCGATCAGGGTGTCCGCCGCGCCCAGCAGCGTCTGACGACCGAAACCGACGGTGATCAGATGCGGAATTTCGCTGTACGGGAAGCCCGCCATTTGCTGCGCTTGTGCGATAACCGGACCGAAGTCGTCACCTTCCAGGTGGCTCACACCTGGCCAACCAACGATGCTACGGGTCCAGATACGGTCGTCGTAACTGCCCACGGTCGGGTCGATGATGCAGTTTGAGGTCATCACGATAGGCCCCGGGAAGCGGGCAAATTCGACCTGCTGGTTCTGCCAGCCGCTGCCGTAGTTACCAATCAGATGTTTGAACTTACGCAGTTCCGGATAGCCATGCGCCGGCAGCATTTCACCGTGGGTATAGACGTTAACGCCGGTACCTTCGGTTTGTTCCAGCAGGTTGTACAGATCTTTCAGGTCGTGGCCGGAGATCAGGATGCATTTGCCTTCAGTGGCTTTGACATTGACCTGTGTTGGCGTCGGGTGACCGTATTTGGTGGTTTCACCCGCATCCAGAATGCTCATCACTTTGAAGTTCATCTGGCCGATTTCCATTGAGCACTCCAGCAGAGCGTTCATATCGGAAGGCCAGGTGCCCAGCCACGCCATAATTTTATGGTACTGCGCGTAGATGTCGTTGTCGTATTGACCGAGAACGTGTGCGTGTTCCATATAGGCCGCCGCACCTTTCAGGCCGTACAGACACAGCAGACGCAGGCCGAGGATATTCTCGCCAATGGCGGCTTTGTCTTTATTCGGGGTAAATTCGGCAGCCTGACGTTGCAGGTCGCCCAGATCGTCGCTCACCAGTTGCAGGTCAGCCATGGGGTTGTCGCAGTGCGCATTGGCGTCAACGCTCAGGCACTGGGCTTTCAGCGCTTCACGCATCGCGATAGCGTCGCGGGCATAGCCGACGATACGCGGGGAATCGAAGTTAACGTTGGTCAGCGTGGAGAAGAAAGCACGCGGCGCAAAGTTATCGACGTCATGATTAATGATGCCATATTCACGCGCTTTAGCCGCCCATGCAGATAGGCCTTGTAGGGAGGCAATCAGCAGATCTTGCAGGTCAGAGGTTTCAGCCGTTTTACCGCACATACCCTGCGCGTAAGAGCAGCCGTTTCCTGCCGGAGTACGGATGGTTTGTTCACATTGCACACAAAACATGGTCACACCTTTTAAAGTTATATTTAATATACATGTTTAAGGTTATGCCTGTGCGTAAAGGGAGAAAAGGTATTTCTGATACAATTTACAGGGAGATTGATTTAGCTCAATTTTGGCGGCAGAACCCTACCGCCAGAGAGGGAGTTAAGCGGAGAAAAAGGCCATCAAAATGGGCACCAGCAAACTGAGGATAAAGCCGTGGACAATCGCCGCCGGAACCATCTCCAGCCCACCGGTACGCTGTAACACCGGCAGGGTAAAGTCCATCGATGTGGCGCCACACAGTCCCAGCGCGGTAGAGCGACTGTGGCGCACCAGTCCCGGGATCAACATAATCGCGAGCAGTTCGCGCGCCAAATCGTTAAAGAACGCGGCGCTGCCGATCACCGGACCGTAGGATTCGGTCAGCAAAATACCCGACAGGGAGTACCAGCCAAACCCCGACGCCATCGCCAGCGCGGTTTTCATTGGCAGGTCGAGAATCAGCGCGTTGATCAGGCCGCCAATCATGGAGCTGGCGACGACCACGACCGCCACAATCATGCCACGCCGGTTCAGGACGATCTGCTTTAACGTCATACCGCTATTGCGTAACTGGATCCCGACCAACAGCAGTAACAGGATCAGCGTATATTCGCTCGCCTCTGTGGCGTGTTGCAAAATGGGCAGACCGCTCAAGCCCAGCAGAAAGCCGATCACGACCACGCCGCACAACTTCAGCGACTCAAGCGCCATCGCGATACGGGAGGGCAGTTTCTCCTGCTGGTGATGGTGACGCCAGGGTAACGTGCGTTCCAGCCACAGTAATGCGGCAATATTACACAGTAAAATAACGGTAATACTGACGGCGGAATAGTGAAATATCGCCAGCAGGTTGCTCGCCAGGTTATCTAAAAAGGCCAGGCTGATCCCCATAAAAAAGAGAATCAGATAAACCATCCAGCTTAAGAGCCGATTGATCAGTTTTAATGCCGCGGTGTGCCGAAGCACAATGAGATAACCTGCTATCAGCGGGAGCAGAATGATGAGTAGTCCTGAAAACATGAACAGCCGGGTCCTTTGAATTAGCGAGACAGCGCCATGACACTACCCAATAACGCGGGTTCAGTAAAGATGCAAAATAAAAGCCGGACAGGGACGATGCCTTATCCGGCTGAAGAGTGTTTGGTCCGGCGGGCATATGCCGTCGGACGTTTTCTCATTAATCGCGTTTTTCGAGCAGCGTACGGTAAATAAGGCCACCGAGAATACCGCCAATAATCGGCATCACCCAGAACAGCCACAGTTGTTCTAATGCCCAACCGCCCTGGAAGATGGCGACCGCGGTGCTACGCGCCGGGTTAACAGACGTATTGGTCACCGGAATACTGATCAGGTGGATCAAGGTCAATGCCAGACCGATAGCGATTGGCGCAAAGCCCGCCGGTGCATGTTTGTCAGTGGCACCGTGAATCACCAGCAGGAAACCAGCAGTCAGCACGATTTCGATAACGATCGCAGACAGCATGGAGTAACCACCCGGTGAATGCTCGCCATAACCGTTGGAGGCGAAACCGCTGGCCGTCGCATCAAAGCCGGTTTTACCGCTGGCAATCAGATACAGTACCGCTGCGGCAATAATACCGCCCACCACCTGGGCAATAATGTAGCCAATGACGTCTTTTGCCGGGAAACGACCGCCGGCCCATAAGCCTAATGTCACTGCCGGGTTAAAATGCCCGCCGGAAATATGACCAACGGCAAAAGCCATGGTTAATACGGTCAGGCCGAATGCCAGTGCGACACCCGCAAAACCAATACCTAATTCCGGAAACGCTGCTGCCAGTACGGCGCTGCCGCAGCCACCAAAAACAAGCCAGAATGTACCAAAACATTCGGCTGCTAATTTTCTAAACATATCCACCTCAATGTAAAAATAACCGCAAAAGCGTTGCGGTAATTGATATTTACTGTTCGCCTGAATGACGACAAAATAAATAGCTCGCTATTTTAAAAACGATCGTCATCCGTTCTCTAGTCAAATAAAGCCTGTTAGTTTGATTTAGGGCAATGCGGCGTCATTCCTTCCATAGATTTCTCTTAGGGGAAAGTGTAGCGCATAGTCATATGAAGGAGAATTAACGCAAACGGATTTATTTATGTCCTGCCAAACATGCCTGCTCTCTATTACGAATGAAAGAGAAAAGAATAAATCGTTCACCCTTCGTACAGTTAGCCAGCGTAATAATGTCCATATCACGTCCCGCGCCGGCTTTTGCAGTTATACTGCGAGGAGCTTAAAGGAAAAGTGAAGGTTTTCTGGAGGAAACATGATTCTCGAACGCGTTGAGATAGTGGGATTTCGCGGTATCAATCGACTGTCGTTGATGCTCGAGCAGAACAACGTCCTGATTGGTGAGAACGCCTGGGGTAAATCGAGTTTACTGGATGCGTTAACGCTGCTGCTGTCACCCGAATCAGAGTTGTATCATTTTGACCGTGACGATTTCTGGTTTCCTCCTGGCGATATGAAAGGCCGTGAACATCACCTGCATATCGTGCTGACGTTTCGTGAATCGCAACCCGGTCGCTACCGGGTTCGACGCTACCGGTCGCTGGAGGCGTGCTGGGCGCCGTGCCACGATGGCTTTCAGCGCATCTTTTATCGCCTTGAAGGCGAATGCGGAGAAGACGGCAGCGTGATGACGCTGCGCAGTTTTCTCGACGGCGACGGGCACCCGCTGGCGGTGGACGATATCAACGAACAGGCGCGACATCTGGTGCGCCTGATGCCGGTGCTGCGCTTACGCGATGCACGGTTTATGCGCCGCATCCGTAACGGTACGGTGCCGGAGGTTGACGATGTGGAAGTCACCGCCCGGCAACTGGATTTTCTCGCCCGGGAACTGGCGATGCGCCCGCAGAATCTCACCGACGGACAGATTCGCCAGGGGCTTTCGGCGATGGTGCAACTGCTGGAGCACTATTTTACCGAGCAGGGTACTTCACAGTCCCGCCACCGCTTAATGCGCCGACGCTCCGCCAACGAACAGCGAAGCTGGCGCTATCTCGATATCATCAACCGGATGATTGACAAACCTGGCGGGCGTACTCACCGGGTGATTCTGCTGGGACTGTTCTCCACGCTATTGCAGGCGAAGGGCACGGTCAGATTGCATAAAGATGCCAGGCCGTTGCTGTTGGTGGAAGACCCGGAAACGCGCCTGCATCCTATTATGCTGTCAGTGGCGTGGCAGTTGCTGAATCTGCTGCCGCTTCAGCGTATCACGACCACTAACTCGGGCGAATTACTCTCGTTGACCCCCGTGGAGCATGTCTGTCGTCTGGTGCGTGAATCTTCGCGCGTAGCGGCCTGGCGTCTGGGGCCGGGTGGTCTGAGCGCCGAGGATGGCCGACGCATTGCCTTTCACATTCGCTTTAACCGCGCCTCTTCGCTGTTTGCCCGCTGCTGGCTGCTGGTGGAAGGAGAAACAGAAACCTGGGTGATTAACGAACTGGCCCGCCAGTGCGGCCATCATTTTGACGCCGAAGGGATTAAGGTGATCGAATTTGCGCAGTCCGGTCTCAAGCCGCTGGTGAAATTCGCCCGGCGGATGGGCATTGAGTGGCATGTGCTGGTGGATGGTGATGAAGCCGGGAAAAAATATGCCGCCACGGTGCGAAGCCTGCTGAATAACGACCGGGAGGAAGAGCGAGAGCACCTGACCACGCTACCCGCGCTGGATATGGAACACTTTATGTACCGGCAAGGATTTTCCGATGTCTTTCACCGGGTGGCGCAAATCCCGGAAAACGTGCCGATGAATATGCGTAAAATCATTTCGAAGGCGATCCATCGCTCATCGAAGCCCGACTTAGCCATCGAAGTGGCGATGGAAGCCGGGCGGCGGGGTGTGGATGCGGTGCCGACGCTGCTGAGACATATGTTCTCCCGGGTGCTGTGGCTGGCGCGCGGTCGAGCGGATTAACTCTGTAACCGCTGCGGAACCTGCGTGACGACGCTGTCGAGCAGCGCATAGCGACGGCGGTATTCAGCCCGTTTTTTGCTGGCAATATCCGCCTCGCTTTTCCGTGCAATGGTCAGCGGCAGAGAGAAGTATTCCCCCTCGGTCTTTTCACCGCCCAGTGACGTCCAGAAGGCGTCGTAGTCGGCATGCATTTGCGTTTTTTTATCCATATAGCGCCAACTGCGATAAACATGTACCGCGTTGCTGACCGCCAGAATCTGCTCCGCCCCGGCGATGTGCGCAAACTGACACAGCGCTTCCATCACCATTCTTTTGGGGAACAGGCCATAACAGGCTTTGGTGGCCTGCTGGATCACATCATGCGGGACATCATTGGCCGCGCCCTGCAAGCCCCCGATAAACAGGGTGCGTTTTCCGTTTAACGTGCAGAATGTGAACGTAATTTCTGCCAGAATACGCATCCGATCGTCGCGGATCACAACGGTACTTTCCCCTTCTTTATCCAGCGAGACCAGACTGACTAAATCAAGCTGGAATGGCGTACCATCTTTAGCCTCAATTTTTGCCAGGTTGAGACCGCCCTGACTTAAATAACAGGCCAGTTGTTCGCGGCTGAACAACTGACGCAGCAGATCGTAATGGCTACAGAGCGCAGTCAGCGCGGTATCGCGCTTAATATTTACGGCCATATACGGGCGATGCAGACGGATAGGTAACCGGGGTTGCCGTGTCAGTAACGTATTCAGCTCAGGCCACTGGGTCAGATTTTCCAGCAGTTGACGGGTGGCTCTTGGCATCAGCAGCGAGCGAATTAAAAACTTACGGCGAAAGCTGGCTTTCCGCCAGAATTTACCCGGCAGTAATTGACCACGCGTCAGGCGCATAAATAATTGTAAAGGAGACGCAACGTCTGAAGTGTAAAAGGTATTATCAGTAATCTGTGACATGATCATAATCCGCAATGCGATGATTGCGAAAATTGAAACACGCTGAATCTTAACCAATCGTCAATGCCCTGAGCGCTGTCCTTTCCGCTTGCGGTTTGTTTAGATACTGTTGAATTTCAGCTGAAAACTTACCATCAGGATCGCTATGGGTATTAAGGGAAATAAAATTAAAAAGCGCTATCTGCTGCTTATATTCATTCTCATCCTGGGGGCATTTGCCCTTTGGCGGACGCTGAATGCGCCAGTGCCAAATTATCAGACGCTGATTGTGCGTCCGGGAGATCTGCAGCAAAGCGTGCTGGCAACCGGCAAACTCGACGCGCTGCGTAAAGTGGATGTGGGGGCGCAGGTGAGCGGTCAGCTCAAAACGCTGTCGGTGGCGATTGGCGACAAGGTGAAGAAAGACCAGTTGCTTGGCGTTATCGACCCTGAACAGGCACAAAACCAGATCAAAGAGGTGGAAGCGACGCTAATGGAACTGCGCGCCCAACGCCAGCAGGCCGAAGCTGAGTGGAAACTGGCGCGGGTAACGCTCTCTCGCCAGCAGCAGCTGGCAAAAACCCAGGCCGTATCGCAACAGGATCTGGACACCGCCGCGACGGAGATGACGGTGAAGCAGGCGCAAATCGGCACCATCGATGCGCAGATCAAGCGTAATCAGGCGTCTCTGGATACCGCGAAAACCAATCTCGACTACACCCGCATCGTCGCGCCGATGGCTGGAGAAGTCACGCAGATTACCACCCTACAAGGTCAGACGGTGATCGCCGCGCAGCAAGCGCCGAACATTCTGACGCTGGCGGATATGAGCACGATGCTGGTGAAAGCGCAGGTTTCTGAAGCCGATGTGATTCACCTTAAACCGGGACAAAAGGCTTGGTTTACCGTACTGGGCGATCCGCAAACCCGTTACGAAGGGACGCTGAAAGATGTGTTGCCGACGCCGGAAAAGGTCAATGATGCCATTTTCTATTACGCCCGTTTTGAAGTGCCCAATCCAAAAGGCATTCTGCGACTGGAGATGACCGCGCAGGTCCACATTCAGCTAACCGATGTAAAAAACGTTCTGACGATCCCGCTTTCCGCGTTGGGCGATCCGGTCGGGGACAATCGCTACAAGGTGACTCTGCTGCGTAACGGCGAAACCCGTGAACGTGAGGTGTCAATTGGCGCGCGCAATGACACCGACGTGGAGATTGTGAAAGGGCTGGAAGCCGGGGATGAAGTGGTGACGGGCGAGGGTAAACCGGGAGCCGTACAATGACGGCATTGCTTGAGCTGAGCAATATTCGTCGCAGTTACCCCTCCGGAGAAGAACAGGTGGAGGTGCTGAAAGGCATCACGCTACAGATCAATGCCGGCGAAATGGTGGCGATCGTGGGGGCGTCTGGCTCTGGCAAATCCACGCTGATGAATATCCTGGGGTGCCTCGATAAACCCACCAGCGGCACCTATCGGGTGGCAGGACGCGATGTATCAACGTTGGATCGTGACGCGCTGGCGCAGCTGCGCCGGGAGCATTTCGGCTTTATTTTCCAGCGCTATCATTTGCTGTCTCACCTGACGGCGGCGCAAAACGTCGAAGTCCCCGCCGTTTACGCCGGAACGGAGCGGAAACAGCGTCTGGTGCGTGCGCAGGAACTGCTCCAGCGGCTTGGCCTGGGCGATCGCGTCGATTACCAACCCTCGCAGCTTTCCGGCGGTCAGCAGCAGCGCGTCAGTATTGCCCGCGCGCTGATGAACGGCGGACAGGTGATCCTCGCCGATGAACCCACGGGCGCGCTCGACAGCCGTTCCGGTGAAGAAGTGATGGCTATCCTGCATCAGCTGCGCGATCGCGGGCACACGGTGATTATCGTCACCCACGATCCCCTGGTCGCGGCCCAGGCGGAACGGGTGATTGAAATTCATGATGGCGAAATTGTGCGTAATCCGCCCGCAAAACGTGCCGTTCAGGGACAGGGGATTCAGGAACCGACGGTGAAAACGGCGTCCGGCTGGAGTCAGTTTATCAGCGGATTCCGTGAAGCGCTTACGATGGCGTGGTTGGCGATGGCGGCCAACAAAATGCGCACGCTGCTCACGATGCTCGGGATTATTATCGGTATCGCGTCGGTGGTGTCGATTGTGGTCGTCGGTGATGCGGCGAAGCAACTGGTGCTGGCGGACATCCGCGCCATCGGGACCAACACCATTGATATCTACCCCGGCAAAGATTTTGGTGACGACGACCCGCAGTACCAGCAGGCGCTGAAATACGACGATCTCGCCGCTATCCAGAAACAGCCATGGGTAACCTCCGCCACGCCCGCCGTGTCGCAGAATCTGCGCTTGCGCTACGGCAACACCGATGTTGCCGCCAGTGCAAACGGGGTGAGCGGCGACTATTTTAACGTCTACGGCATGACCTTCAGTGAAGGAACCACCTTTAACCGCGAACAGCTTAATGGCCGCGCGCAGGTCGTGGTGCTCGACAGCAACACCCGACGTCAGTTATTCCCGCATAAGGCGAACGTGGTGGGCGAAGTGATCCTCGTGGGCAACATGCCTGCGACGGTGATTGGCGTGGCAGAAGAGAAGCAGTCGATGTTTGGCAGCAGCAAAATTCTACGCGTCTGGTTGCCCTACAGCACGATGTCCGGGCGCATTATGGGGCAGTCGTGGCTGAACTCGATCACCGTGCGGGTGAAGGAGGGCTTCGATAGTGCGCAGGCCGAACAGCAACTCACCCGACTATTGACGCTGCGTCATGGCAAAAAGGATTTCTTCACCTGGAATATGGACGGTGTCTTGAAAACCGCCGAAAAGACCACACGTACTCTTCAGTTGTTCCTGACGCTGGTGGCGGTGATTTCACTGGTGGTCGGCGGGATTGGCGTGATGAACATTATGCTGGTGTCGGTCACGGAGCGTACGCGGGAGATAGGTATCCGGATGGCAGTTGGCGCACGCGCCAGCGATGTGTTGCAGCAATTTTTGATTGAAGCGGTGCTGGTCTGCCTGGTCGGCGGCGCGCTGGGTATCAGCCTGTCGATGCTGATCGCCTTCACGCTGCAGCTGTTCCTGCCCGGTTGGGAGATTGGCTTCTCGCCGGTAGCGCTGCTGACGGCATTTTTGTGCTCTACCTTTACCGGTATTCTGTTCGGCTGGTTACCGGCGCGCAACGCGGCGCGACTGGATCCGGTCGATGCGTTGGCGCGAGAGTAACGTTGCGGGAAATAAAAATGCCAGCCGATCGGGCTGGCATTTTATCTGCGGGATGTACACAATGAGACAGAAGAGCTATGCAACAGCTTCTGCTTCGATAGGCACGATGACACTGGCGTGATTGCCTTTTGGCCCCTGGTGAACATCAAACTGGACAGACTGTCCGGCTTTTAGCGTTCTGTAACCATCCATCTGAATGGTGGAATAGTGAGCGAAAATATCTTCGCCGCCGCCTTCAGGGCAGATGAAACCAAACCCTTTGGCATTATTGAACCACTTAACAGTACCCGTTTCCATGCTTCGACATCCTTCGTAAATCTTATATAAGTAAGATGGAATGAACCGGTGGTGGAGTGGGGGTTGTTCAAAACCTCGCCAACTCTCGAAACTACAATTTAGAGAAATCAGGCGGGGCGTCAAGCATCTGACGGGGGGCAGTGGGTAAAAATGAATCAAAAATTTGAAGCAGTTAACGCTATTGGCGGGAATGTGACAGATGTCGCGGATGCCAGTGATAGATGATAGTTATCTATCAATTGAGGTAGATTGAGTGTGCACATCCGCTCTTGTCAGCGGCAGACTGTTCTGCCGGTAACCGTAACTGAAGATGACGACTGACAATGGGTAAGACGAACGACTGGCTGGATTTTGACCAGCTGGCGGCAGATAAAGTGCGTGACGCGCTTAAACCGCCATCTATGTATAAAGTGATATTAGTCAATGATGATTATACTCCGATGGAGTTTGTTATTGACGTGTTACAAAAATTCTTTTCTTATGATGTAGAACGTGCAACGCAACTGATGCTTGCGGTTCACTATCACGGTAAAGCCATTTGCGGTGTATTCACCGCAGAGGTCGCGGAGACCAAAGTGGCGATGGTGAACACGTATGCAAGGGAGAACGAGCATCCGTTGCTGTGTACGCTGGAAAAAGCCTGAATGCAGGCATAAAAATTGGGGGAGGTGCCTATGCTCAATCAAGAACTGGAACTCAGTTTAAACATGGCTTTCGCCAGAGCGCGCGAGCACCGTCATGAGTTTATGACCGTCGAGCACTTGTTACTGGCGCTGCTCAGTAACCCATCGGCCCGCGAAGCGCTGGAAGCGTGTTCCGTGGACCTCGTGGCGCTCCGTCAGGAACTCGAAGCCTTCATAGAACAAACCACACCCGTACTGCCTGCCAGCGAAGAAGAACGCGACACGCAGCCGACGCTGAGCTTTCAGCGCGTTCTGCAACGTGCGGTTTTCCACGTTCAGTCCTCCGGGCGTAGTGAAGTGACTGGCGCCAACGTGCTGGTTGCCATCTTTAGCGAACAGGAGTCTCAGGCGGCCTACCTGTTGCGTAAGCATGAGGTCAGCCGTCTTGACGTAGTCAACTTTATTTCTCACGGTACGCGCAAAGATGAGCCGAGTCAGTCATCCGATCCCGGCAGTCAGCCCAATACCGAAGAGCAAGCTGGCGGGGAGGAACGTATGGAGAACTTCACGACAAACCTTAACCAGCTTGCCCGTGTTGGCGGTATTGACCCGTTGATCGGCCGCGACAAAGAACTGGAGCGTGCCATTCAGGTGCTGTGCCGTCGGCGTAAAAATAACCCGCTGTTGGTCGGGGAATCCGGCGTCGGGAAAACGGCGATTGCCGAAGGACTGGCCTGGCGTATCGTGCAGGGCGACGTGCCGGAAGTGATGGCCGATTGCACGATTTATTCACTGGATATCGGTTCGCTGCTGGCGGGCACCAAATACCGCGGTGACTTTGAAAAACGCTTTAAAGCGCTGCTGAAACAGCTGGAGCAGGATACCAACAGTATTCTGTTTATCGACGAGATCCACACCATTATTGGTGCGGGTGCAGCATCGGGCGGCCAGGTGGATGCCGCAAACCTGATTAAACCGCTGCTTTCCGGCGGTAAGATCCGCGTGATTGGCTCCACGACCTATCAGGAGTTCAGCAATATTTTCGAGAAAGACCGTGCGTTAGCCCGTCGCTTCCAGAAAATTGATATTACTGAACCGTCGGTGGAAGAGACCGTACAGATTATCAACGGCCTGAAGCCGAAGTACGAAGCGCACCACGACGTGCGTTATACCGCGAAAGCGGTGCGTGCGGCGGTTGAGCTGGCGGTGAAATATATCAACGATCGTCATCTGCCGGATAAAGCGATTGACGTCATTGACGAAGCTGGTGCGCGTGCGCGTCTGATGCCGGTCAGCAAACGCAAGAAAACCGTTAACGTGGCGGATATCGAGTCTGTGGTCGCGCGTATTGCGCGTATTCCGGAAAAGAGCGTGTCACAAAGCGATCGCGATACGCTGAAAAACCTTGGCGACCGTCTGAAAATGCTGGTCTTTGGGCAGGATAAAGCCATTGAGGCGCTGACCGAAGCCATCAAGATGAGCCGCGCGGGTCTGGGACACGAGCATAAGCCGGTGGGTTCCTTCCTGTTTGCCGGGCCGACCGGTGTCGGGAAAACAGAGGTCACGGTACAGCTTTCCAAAGCGCTGGGAATCGAACTGCTGCGTTTTGACATGTCCGAGTATATGGAACGTCATACCGTCAGCCGCCTGATTGGTGCGCCTCCGGGATACGTGGGTTTTGATCAGGGTGGTCTGTTGACGGATGCGGTCATCAAGCATCCTCATGCGGTACTGCTGCTGGATGAAATCGAGAAAGCGCACCCGGATGTCTTTAACCTGCTGCTGCAGGTGATGGACAACGGCACGCTGACGGATAATAACGGGCGTAAAGCCGATTTCCGTAACGTGGTGCTGGTCATGACCACCAACGCCGGTGTACGCGAAACTGAGCGTAAATCGATTGGCCTGATTCATCAGGACAACAGCACTGATGCGATGAGTGAAATCAAGAAAGTATTTACGCCGGAGTTCCGTAACCGTCTCGACAATATTATCTGGTTCGAACACCTGTCTACTGAGGTGATCCATCAGGTTGTCGATAAGTTCATTGTCGAGCTGCAGGTTCAGTTGGATCAGAAAGGTGTCTCCCTGGAAGTCAGCCAGGAAGCGCGCAACTGGTTGGCTGAGAAGGGCTACGATCGGGCAATGGGCGCACGTCCAATGGCGCGTGTGATTCAGGATAACCTGAAAAAACCGCTGGCAAACGAACTGCTGTTTGGCTCGCTGGTGGACGGCGGACAGGTGACCGTGGCACTGGATAAAGAGAAAAATGAACTGACCTATGGCTTCCAGAGTGCGCAGAAGCACAAGCCGGAAGCCGCGCATTAATCTCAACGCTCTCTTAGCTGACTGACGAACCGGGCCACGTGCCCGGTTCTCTATTATCTGGACAGACAAACATCTGCCTCATAGGTCGGTTTTCTTCCCCATGGCTCCCTTATCGTTTTACCTTCAGATTATTCTACCCAGCAGAGGAAACGGTAAGATGAATATTAATAATTAGTTAATAATAAATGCCA
Source organism: Citrobacter telavivensis (assembly GCA_009363175.1). Classification (NCBI taxonomy): domain Bacteria; kingdom Pseudomonadati; phylum Pseudomonadota; class Gammaproteobacteria; order Enterobacterales; family Enterobacteriaceae; genus Citrobacter; species Citrobacter telavivensis. Next base: position 3,912,357 of record CP045205.1, on the reverse strand, counting down.
ATATTTATTTCATGAAATTATATCCCATGCTTAGCTAATATTATAATCCTGAAATCATTATCACGCTATTCACGGAAAATTCTTACCTTCAATTGTCTCGCAATAGAACGAAATAGAATAGTAGCCAGACTAATAAATCAGTATTTACATTTTGAAATAGATAATATATGTTGTTCTTGCAGTTTTCTTCAAATTTTATTTATTAAGGATAGCCAAATGAAAGTAATTCTGGGTTTCGATAGTCTGCTGACTCCTAAAATCATGGTGTTTTTATACTGGATTTTTATGGTTTTAGTGGCCGTTGTTGGCGTGATTTCTATATTTAATGGTCAAATCATTGCAGGATTATTTGGCACGGCTTTTAGTCTGGTTGGCTGTCGCGTCATGTTTGAACTTATTATGATTGCGTTTAAAAACAATGAGTATCTGCGTCTGATTGCACAGAATTCCAATAAATCAGAATAATAGCGTTTTCCTGGTATTAATCCTGGTCTGTTACAATGTGATGTTTATTTTCACACTGAGATAACATCCTGACACTTTGCTTATTCATGCAGAGTGTCAGGATGTTTCAGCTAAGTTAATGAATCAACGGATGGCCTGTAGAGCCATAAAAGGTCGCAGACGATAAACGTTGAGGCAGAGCAGGCACATATCAAATACAGTGGGCTTTATTTTTTTGTCGGATCGTAAAAAACAAAAGCAATTTTGTTCTTGTCAGGATCGCGGACATAAGCACTGTAAAAATCATCACCATAGTGTGGGCGGTAGCCAGGAGGACCATCATCCTCGCCACCGTTTTCTAACGCTAAGGCATAGAGCTTGTTAATTATATCAACGGAGGGGGCATTAAGTGCCACCATCACGCCATTGCCAAATGTTGCCGGACGTTGATTAAAGGGAAGGCCAACACATAGCCCTGTGGAATTATTATTTTTAAACGTGCCCCAGGCGGCGCCTTTCTCACTTCGACCATCCAGAGGATATCCCAGCACGTCCATTAGCGGCGCATAAAATTTATAAGAAACTTCCGGGTTATTGGTACCCAACATGACATAAGAAAACATGGCAACTCCTGTTGTGAAAAAAATCCTCATTCGTCACTATGCCTGTTCGGAGAACTGAACGGAAGTGTTTATACCAGTCTTTATTTTTCAATCACAAATCCAGAATGAATGTGAGTGGTATAGACAGATGAAAGCTATATCCCGAATGCCGACGAATGAATAAGTTACTGCCTAATCTGAGCGCAGCAGCCTCCCTGAAACTGATTAATCCCAGGAATTATCATCGTAAAATAAAGCCCGAAATTATCATGGGATACCACTGCTCGGGATAATGGGGAAGAGTATGGCTCAGAGACAAATACCCACACTCGTGCGGGGTACCGTCTTTATTGATGATAATACTTTTGCCCTGGCAATAATGTATCAACGTACCACCGTCGCAAATACCCATTACCAGCAAACCGAAGCGCTGGGTTCATAAGCGCTTTATGTCCGTCCGTATGGCTGCAGGCCATACCTGAGATATGGCGTCTGTGAGTGCGACAATAAGGTTTTCAACGTCATCCTGTGCGGTTTCGTGCAAAGCTTCGGCGACAATCAGCACGTTGGACGTACGTTGGCGAACGGCCGACCAACCGCTTTGTCGATGAGTCCAGCGTCGGGCATGGGCTCGTCCGGAATCATCGACAAAGATAACTTCACCGGGTTCAGGGTGTTCAGTTTCCCCGGAAAACGTCTCATAGAGTTCATCCCCACAGGCCGAACGCACTGTTAACGCACCGCTGATCCGGTTGATGTCAAATGCAGCAACCGGTATGGCAAAGGCGAGGGAAGCCGCATTACACAGGTCAATCAGCGGATGTAGCGTCGGCAACTCTCCGCTCTTGCGATACCGTCTTAACAGAGATTCCGATGCGCAGCGATATTGTGTAGGCTTAAGGCCTAACTCGGAAAAAGCACGACGCCAGGCTTTAATCTCCGCAAACTCGCCTTCGCGAGTCGCCGTCAGTCGCTTATCTGCGACTGCAAGTAACTGAGCCACTTGTGCGCCCGAATTAGCATCTGCGTGAATACCATTAACACCGATCGTCGCAGAACGAAGTTGCCTGAATCTCGTATGAATTTCAGAGGCATAACATAGCGGCATTGACATTCTCTCCTTAGCACTATTTCTGACAGAATATCGGTCGCTGCTCTGATGTGTATTGAATAAAATTGCAGATGATTTCATTACCCGGGTGGAAATCTCTGATCTCATCCCCCCGCAGTGCGTGCAATATGCGAAAAAAAAGCCCGTACTTGCGTACGAGCTCTTTCTTAAAGATGGCGGTGAGGGGGGGATTGACTCGCTTCGCTCGCCCTGACGGGCAGCCCGCTCACGAAGTTCGCGGTCTGTCCAACGGGCTGCGCCCGTTGTCGACCCCGGTCGGGGATTCTCATCCCCCCACGGCGTGTGCAATATGCGAAAAAAAAGCCCGTACTTGCGTACGAGCTCTTTCTTAAATATGGCGGTGAGGGGGGGATTGACTCGCTTCGCTCGCCCTGACGGGCAGCCCGCTCACGATGTTCGCGGTCTGTCCAACGGGCTGCGCCCGTTGTCGACCCCCGGTCGGGGGCTCTCATCCCCCCAGGTGTGTGCAATATGCGAAAAAAAAGCCCGTACTTGCGTACGAGCTCTTTCTTAAATATGGCGGTGAGGGGGGGATTGACTCGCTTCGCTCGCCCTGACGGGCAGCCCGCTCACGATGTTCGCGGTCTGTCCAACGGGCTGCGCCCGTTGTCGACCCCCGGTCGGGGGCTCTCATCCCCCCAGGTGTGTGCAATATGCGAAAAAAAAGCCCGTACTTGCGTACGAGCTCTTTCTTAAATATGGCGGTGAGGGGGGGATTCGAACCCCCGATACGTTGCCGTATACACACTTTCCAGGCGTGCTCCTTCAGCCACTCGGACACCTCACCATATTGTATTGTTGCCTGACCGCTTGGGGAGCAACGGGGCGCTACTATATGGAGTTGCGCTAAAACGGTCAAGCAGTATTTACGCTTTGCTTATCGTTTGGTTACGCATTGTACAGCTTCCCCGAACGATGCCGTCGGGGAAGCTTTTCTGCGTTATGAATCCCGCATTTTGCTATTCTTACAACCTCCTCCCGGTCAGATTTGACCAAAGCGGCCAGCGTTAAAATCGCGAACGGCTTCTGCAATTTCTTGTTTGGTATTCATGACAAACGGACCGTAACCGACTACCGGTTCATTCAGCGGTTCCCCCGACAGCAACAACACGCTGGCATCACCGCTGGCTTCCAGATGCACTGAGTCTCCTTGCTGACTTAATACGACCAGTTGCCCCTCATTTGCCGTTGTCGAGCCATTTACCCTGATTGAACCTTTCAGGATCACCAGTGCGGTACTCCACCCCTCTGGCTGCAAAAGTGTCAACGGGCGCGCCTGCTGCAGCCGCATATCCCAGACGTTCAGCGGCGAGAACGTGTGAGCCGGTCCTGTCGTCTGCTGATACTGACCGGCAATGATTCGTACTGTTCCTGCCTCGTTCGGCAACTCAACGGTTGGGATGTGTTCCTGAGTGATGCTCTGGTATCCCGGTGACGTCATTTTGTCTTTCGCTGGCAGGTTTACCCACAGTTGCACCATCTCCAGTTCTCCTCCCTTGCGGGTGAAGGCTTCAGAATGAAATTCTTCATGCAAAATGCCTGCGCCTGCCGTCATCCACTGCACGTCGCCAGGGCCAATAATGCCGCCGCGACCCGTTGAGTCGCGATGCTCAACTTCACCGCTGTACACTATTGTCACCGTTTCAAAACCGCGGTGGGGATGTTCACCCACACCACGCTTTTTCGTTCCCGGCGTGAACGTATGGGGACCCGCATAGTCGAGCAGCAGAAACGGGCTCAGCTGCTGCGCGTGGGACTGGTACGAAAACAGTGAACGAACCGGAAATCCATCGCCAACCCAGTGCGGGCGAGGTGCGGTATAGACGCCTGTAACCTGTTTCATCATTATCTCCTCAATGGTATTCCTGCCTGTGAATAAGCTTATATTCATGACAGCGAGGTGAGTAGTCGCTAAAATGAATCTCATCGTTCTGAAAATGGAACAATAAATGGCAAAGCCGGACCTCAATGATTTTGCGTGGTTTGTCCATGTCGTGGAGCAGGGAGGGTTTGCCGCGGCAGGCCGCGCGTTAGACGAACCTAAATCAAAGCTCAGTCGGCGCATCGCGCAACTGGAGGAGCAACTGGGTGTGCGACTCATCCAGCGGACGACGCGGCAGTTTAACGTTACGGAAGTGGGGCAAACGTTCTACGAGCACTGCAAAGCGATGCTGGTAGAAGCACAGGCGGCGCAGGATGCGATTGCCGCATTGCAGGTCGAACCTCGTGGCGTGGTGAAGCTGACGTGTCCGGTCACGCTGCTCCACGTTCACGTGGGGCCGATGCTGGCGAAATTTATGGCACGCTATCCCGATGTCACGCTGCAACTCGAAGCGACGAATCGTCGTGTTGATGTGGTGGGTGAAGGCGTTGATATTGCTATCAGAGTACGACCGCGCCCGATTGAGGACAGCGATCTGGTTATGCGGGTTCTTGCTGACCGCGCACACCGGTTATTTGCCAGTCCGGCATTGATCGCACGCATGGGTGTCCCTGCATCACCGGCGGAATTAAGCCGCTGGCCCGGACTGAGTCTGGCATCCGGAAAGCATATTCATCGCTGGGAGTTGTACGGTCCACAAGGGGCCAGAGCGGAAGTACACTTTACCCCGCGATTTATCACGACTGATATGTTGGTATTGCGTGAGGCGGCTATCGCCGGCGTCGGTGCCGTACAGCTTCCCATCTTAATGGTCAAAGAACAGCTGGCGGCGGGTGAACTGGTTTCGTTACTGGAAGGATGGGAACCCCGAAGAGAGGTGATTCATGCGGTTTTTCCTTCACGCAGGGGATTGCTGCCGTCGGTGAGAGCGCTGGTGGATTTCCTGACGGACGAGTACGCGCGGATGACGGAGGAGTAGGTGATTTCTACACAACAAAAAAGGCCGGATAGACCGACCTTTTATTATTGGTACGCCATTCGGGCGTGAAAACAATCAGCGACTACGGAAGACAATGCGGCCTTTGCTCAGGTCGTACGGGGTCAGCTCAACAGTCACTTTGTCGCCCGTCAGGATGCGGATGTAGTTTTTACGCATTTTACCGGAGATGTGTGCAGTAACCACGTGACCGTTTTCTAACTCTACGCGGAACATGGTATTAGGTAACGTTTCGAGAACGGTACCCTGCATTTCAATATTGTCTTCTTTGGCCATCTAATCCTCTGGGGTATCACTACCGTAATTTGAACCGGCAAGATAATGCCGAAGTTCTTTTAATAAGTAAAGATTTGCACGTTTAAAACGCAGCAAACAAAATTTGGCGCATTACTCCGGTTTGCTTAAAAAGCACACGGCAAAGCCGCACGTGAAGCGCAACGTATAAGGGAGCGATGAGATAAACGATGGCGTTACCTGACGCGAACGGATCCTTAACGGCAGCGGGGTAATGGGCTAAACCAACTCTGCGACGCAATTATAACACCCTGACAAAAAATGTGCCGAAAACATTCACTTCAGGGGCAAAAATAACGTACGAGGGACCCAAAAATCGCGAGGTAAACGTTGTTGGCGTAACGCATCGAGGTGTTCCAGATACACCCGACGCGAAATTTCGACCGCCCCTAGCGATTCGGTATGGCTATTGAGCACCTGGCAATCCATTAATTTGCCGCCGTGACGGACAAATTCTGCACAAAAAACCAGTAGCGCGGTTTTTGACGCATTCTCTTGCCGACTGAACATTGACTCACCGCAAAACAGGGCTCCCTGGGAAACGCCATACATACCACCGACCAGCTCATTGTCGCGCCAGACCTCAATGGAATGCGCGTGTCCCAGTTCGTGCAGTCGGTGATAGGCTTCCACCACGCCCTGAGTTATCCATGTCCCTTCATCGCGATCGTTGGCGCACCCGTCGATGACCTGACCAAACGCATAATTCAGGGTGACACGATACGGAGAGCGCTTATGAAAGCGCTTCATGCTGCGGCTAATATGAAAAGTGTCAGGCCACAGAATGGCCCGAGGGTCCGGCGACCACCAGAGAATAGGGTCGCCAGGGGAAAACCACGGGAAAATGCCGCGCTGATAGGCCATCAGCAGCCGCGCAGGGCTCAGATCGCCCCCAAGCGCCAGCAGGCCGTTTGGCTCGCGTAAAGCGCCCTCCGGCGAAGGGAAGGCGATAGAGTGTCGGGAAAGCTGAACCAGGCGCATGACAGCAGAACTCCAGTACGCGAGTCGGATCGTTCAATAATAGCTTACAGACCTTGCTTAAACTGGTAATAACGCCCCTGCTGCGCTAACAGATCTGCGTGATTACCTTGCTCAATAATTTGGCCGTTGTCCATTACTATTATTTGATCAAAACGCGCGAGCCCGCGCAGGCGATGCGTCACCATCAGTAACGTTTTACCACGCATTACATCCGCCAGTAATTCAAGCATTTGGCTTTCGGTGGTCGCATCCAGTCCTTCCGTTGGTTCATCAAGCAGCATCAGCGGCGCATCGTGCAGCAGGGCACGGGCGATCGCCAGACGGCGTAGTTCCCCACCGGATAACTGACGACCGCCTTCTCCCAGCCAGCTATTGAGGCCGGTATCGTCGAGGAGTTTCTCCAGTCCGACGCGGCGCAGCGTGTCTGTCAACTGTTCGTCACTGGCGTCGGGTGCGGCAAGCCGCAGGTTGTCGCGTAGGGTGGCGCTGAACAAGTGCACACGCTGCGGCACGACGCTGATGGTCTTGCGCAGCGTCGCTTCATTCAATGCCGCAATCGGACGGTCGTTGAGCAGGATCTCGCCCTGCTGCGGATCCCACGCGCGCGTGAGCAGTTGCAGCAATGTCGATTTACCGCACCCAGTACGACCAAGAATGGCAATGTGCTCGCCAGGATTCACCTGAAGAGAGAGCGAATCCAGCGCTTTTTGCGCCTGCCCGGGATAGCTGAATGCAACGTCACGCAGCGTCAGAGTAACCTTAGCCGGGACGTCCGACACGTCGGTCGGGAAAATGACTTCCGGCTTCTGTTCGGTTAACTCGGTGATCCGCATGGCGGAGGCGATGACCTGTCCCAGATGCTGAAATGCACCGGTAACCGGAGCCAGCGCTTCAAACGCCGCCAGCGCGCAAAAGACAAACAGAGCAATCAGCGCGCCCGGCTGGGTGTTACCACCCACGCCGCCTGCTGCCATCCACAGCATCAGTAATATGGCAACGGCGCCGATCAGCAACATTAGCGCCTGTGACAGTGCCGTCAGTTCAGACTGTCGGCGCTGTGCTTCGTGCCACTGTAACTCTGTGGCTTCCATCTGTGCGCGATAACGGTCGCTGGCGCCAAAAATAGTCAGTTCAGCCTGGCCCTGTAACCACGCAGTCAGTTGCTGACGATACTGTCCGCGCAGATGCGTCAGGTTCTGTCCGGTGGTTTTCCCGGCGCGATAAAATACGGGCGGCATAATAAACAGCGTCAGCAGCATCACACCGCCGAGGGTGCAGGCGAGGGTGACGTCAAGTACGCTCAGACCGATCGTCACGACCATAATTACCACAAAAGCACCCACCAGAGGGGAAATGACGCGCAGGTAGAGGTGATCCAGCGTATCCACATCTGCCACAATGCGGTTCAACAATTCACCCTGACGATAGCGAGCCAGTCCGGCAGGGGAGAGCGGCAACAGTTTGCTGAAGGTGTGAATGCGCAAATGTTGCAGCACGCGGAAGGTCGCATCATGGCTGACCAGCCGCTCGAAATAGCGTCCGGCAGTCCGGGTAATGGCCGCGCCGCGTACGCCCGCGGCAGGAAGCATGTAGTTAAAACTGTAGATACCGGCAAAGCCCGCCACGGCCGACGCTGAAAGAAACCAGCCGGACAGCGTCAGCAGGCCAATACTGGCGAGCAGAGTGATAATGGCCAACACGATGCCCAGCGTTAACATCCACTTGTGACGTTTATAGAGCGTCAGATAAGGCAGCAGCGCGCGCATTTAGATCTCCTCCTGACGATGGGCCAACAGCGTTGCAAACGCGCCGCTGGCGGAACTCAACTCGGCCCAGGAGCCTTGTTCGATAATCTGTCCGTCCTGCATCACCCAAATCGTGTCCCAGTCGGCAAGATCTTCAAGCTGGTGCGTGACCATTAGCGTTGTCTGGCGTTTTGAGGCAGTTTTCAGCGCCTGCATGACCCGCTGTTCACTATGGGCATCCAGGCTGGCAGCCGGTTCGTCCAGCAGCAGTAACTTGCAGGGATTAAGGAGCGCACGTGCGACTGCTACGCGTTGAGCCTGGCCGACGGACAGGCGTCCTGCCTGATCGCCAACGGGTGTATCAACACCCTGCGGCAACAGCGGCAGGAATTCACTGACCCAGGCGCTGTCGAGTGCTGCGCGCAGTTCTTGCTCGCTGGCATTCGGGCGCGCCAGCAAAACGTTTTCCCGTATCGTTGCTGCGGGCAACTGTGGGTTTTGCCCCACCCAGGAGAGATGCTTGCGCCAGGACTCTGGAGACAAATCGCGCAGTTCCACACCGTTAATGCGCAGCGATCCCTGATAGGAAAGGAAGCCGGAAAGTGCATTCAACAACGAACTCTTACCTGAACCGCTACGACCGACCAGCACGGTACGCTGCCCGGCAGGAAGCGAGAAGTTCAGTGGTCCTGCCAGCGTTTTACCTTCCGGGGAGGTGATAATGAGATTTTCAGCATCAATGGAAACAGGTTCTTGCGCGGATAATTCAACCTCGCCGCGTTCCGGGTGGGCGAGCGGCGTTTCCATAAAGGTTTTCAGACTGTCAGCCGCACCCACCGCCTGCGCCCTGGCGTGATAAAACGTACCCAAATCGCGCAGCGGCTGGAAAAACTCAGGGGCCAGAATGAGGGCCAGGAAGCCTGCCGCCAGCGTCACGCCCGTACCATAGTGGCCGAAATTAAGTTCGCCGAGGTAGGAAAAGCCAAAGTAAACAGCGACCAGCGCGATGGAAAGCGAGGTGAAAAATTCCAGTACACCCGATGATAAAAAGGCAAGGCGTAGCACTTCCATCGTGCGCTGGCGGAAATCTTGCGACGCGACGCGGATGCTTTCTGTTTCGGCTTCACCGCGACCAAAAATGCGCAGGGTATCCATTCCGCGTAAGCGATCGAGAAAATGCCCGCTCAGACGAGCCAGCGCCAGGAAGTTACGACGGTTAGCATCGGCTGCGCCCATACCGACCATCGCCATGAACAGAGGGATAAGCGGCGCGGTGCCGAGCAGAATCAGCGCGGCGGCCCAGTTCGAGGGAAAAATAGCCGCCACGATCAGGATGGGCACACACACTGCCAGCGCCATCTGCGGCAGATAGCGGGCGTAGTAATCGTGCATATCGTCAATTTGTTCCAGCACTAGCGTGGCCCAACTTCCCGCCGGTCGCCCCTGAATCCACGCCGGACCGGCCTGTTGCAGGCGATTGAGGACCTGGCGGCGGATCTCAAATCGGATATGTTGTCCCGCATGGAATCCCACGCGTTCGCGTAGCCATACCACCCAGGCACGCAGGATAAAGATCAGCACCAGCACGACAAAGGGCAACAGCAATGCCTCGCGCGGGATGTTATCCATGATCATATGTTGCAGAATGCGAGCCATGATCCAGGCCTGAGCGACAATCAGTACGCCACTCACGAACCCCAGCAGACGGGAAATCATGAGCCAGCGTTGGGAAATGACACTTTGCTGTTTTAACCAGAGGGTTAGCTCTTTTTGACGAGTTTTATTCATTGCGCGCTTTGCAGGTGAGTTATCAGAATTTTTTGGCAGGGCAATGTTACAACGGGGCAAAAATAAAGGCGACTTATAGTCGCCTTATTTACTTTTGTTACTGATTTGTAAAAACTATTTGCACGCGTCGGCTAAACCATCGAGGTAACGTTCGGCATCCAGCGCAGCCATACAACCGGTGCCTGCGGAGGTGATAGCCTGACGATAAATGTGGTCCATCACGTCGCCCGCAGCGAAGACGCCCGGGATGCTGGTCTGGGTCGCGTTACCGTGACTGCCGGACTGTACTTTGATGTAGCCGTTTTCAAGCTCAAGCTGACCTTCGAAAATCGCCGTGTTCGGGCTGTGGCCGATGGCAACAAACAGTCCCGCGACCTCCAGCGACTCAATGTTGTCTGCATTCTGCGTATCGCGCAGGCGCAGACCGGTAACGCCCATCTGATCGCCGGTTACTTCTTCCAGCGTGCGGTGGGTGTGCAACACAATGTTGCCGTTCTCCACTTTGTCCATCAGACGTTTAATCAGAATTTTTTCCGCGCGAAAGCCGTCACGGCGGTGAATCAGGTGAACTTCAGAGGCGATGTTCGCCAGATACAGCGCTTCTTCAACGGCCGTGTTACCGCCGCCGATAACCGCGACCTTCTGGTTGCGATAGAAAAAGCCGTCACAGGTTGCGCAGGCAGAAACGCCACGACCTTTGAACGCCTCTTCTGACGGCAGACCGAGATAGCGAGCGGACGCACCGGTGGCGATAATCAGCGCATCACAGGTGTACTCTGCACTGTCACCTGTCAGACGGAACGGACGGTTTTGCAGGTCCACTTTATTGATGTGATCGAAGATGATCTCGGTTTCAAACTTAGTCGCATGCTCGTGCATACGCTCCATCAGCAGGGGACCGGTCAGATCGTTCGGATCGCCAGGCCAGTTTTCCACTTCGGTCGTGGTGGTCAGTTGACCGCCTTTTTCCATACCGGTAATCAGCACCGGCTGCAGGTTTGCGCGCGCAGCATAGACCGCCGCGGTGTATCCCGCCGGGCCGGAACCCAGGATAAGCAGTTTACTGTGTTTGGTCGTGCCCATGAGATCCTCATTGTTGTTGGCAGGCAATGGGCTGGATTGTAGGGAATTTGGTGGCGTAAAAAAAGAGTATAGCGATTTTGTTAACAATTTGTGCAATAGGCGAGGCCAATAAGTGAACAAATCGGCAGTGTCACTATAAAGAATTCTACTTAAAGTCGGTCAGTTATAAGGTGATAAAATGACGAATTGTCTTAACGCATAATGAATAACTGGCATGTTGTACTAAAAATCGATGTTTTACTTTGACAATCACCTGCCGTTTTGCGAAAACATTCGAGGAAGAAAAAAACAGTGTTGTGTGTGTGCCGCATAATCATGCATATAAATACCATGTTTACCGGGCTAGCGAAATCTACGCATGGCGTGGACAGACGCCATTCGTGATGTCGATAGCTGCCTTCAGGCAACGGTCTTCTCACTATAGACCCAGGCATTGCGCGCCGTTAATCCTCTGGGTTTCGGTCTATTGTGATGGGCATCGACTCTCGACAATGATGTTTGATGAGTCAGGCAGGAGTAGGGAAGGAATACAGAGAGACAATAATAATGGTAGATAGCAAAAAGCGCCCTGGCAAAGATCTCGACCGTATCGATCGTAACATTCTTAATGAGTTGCAAAAGGATGGGCGTATTTCTAACGTCGAGCTTTCTAAACGAGTGGGACTTTCCCCGACGCCCTGCCTTGAGCGTGTGCGTCGTCTGGAAAGACAGGGTTTCATTCAGGGCTATACCGCTCTGTTAAACCCGCATTATCTGGATGCATCACTTCTGGTATTTGTTGAGATTACTCTGAATCGTGGCGCTCCGGATGTGTTTGAACAATTCAATGCTGCCGTACAGAAACTTGAAGAAATTCAAGAGTGTCATTTGGTGTCCGGTGATTTCGACTACCTGTTGAAAACACGTGTGCCGGATATGTCAGCGTACCGTAAGCTGTTGGGGGAAACCCTGCTGCGTCTGCCTGGCGTGAATGACACACGTACTTACGTGGTAATGGAAGAAGTCAAACAGAGTAATCGTCTGGTTATTAAGACGCGCTAATACGGAACAGGTGCAAAATCGGCGTATTTTGATTACACTCCTGTTAATCCATACAGCAACAGTGCCGGGGTAACCCGGTGCTGTTGTCCGTTTTAGCACCGGGCAGGAAAAGCCTGAAACCTGGAGAGCCTTTTTTGAGCCAGGAATACACTGAAGACAAAGAAGTCACATTGACAAAGTTAAGCAGCGGGCGCCGACTTCTGGAGGCGTTGTTAATTCTTATTGCCCTTTTTGCCGTCTGGCTGATGGCAGCCTTACTGAGCTTTAATCCTTCTGATCCCAGTTGGTCGCAAACGGCCTGGCATGAGCCTATCCATAATCTGGGGGGGGCTCCGGGTGCGTGGCTGGCAGATACCCTGTTCTTTATCTTTGGGGTGATGGCGTACACCATTCCAGTCATCATTGTGGGCGGCTGCTGGTTTGCCTGGCGTCATCAGGCGACCGATGACTATATCGACTATTTTGCCGTCTCACTGCGCATCATTGGCGTGCTGGCGCTTATCCTCACCTCCTGTGGCCTGGCCGCAATCAATGCTGACGATATCTGGTACTTCGCGTCTGGCGGGGTGATTGGCAGTCTGTTGAGTACTACGCTGCAACCACTGCTGCACAGCAGTGGCGGCACCATTACGCTTTTGTGCGTGTGGGCCGCGGGGCTGACGCTCTTTACCGGTTGGTCATGGGTTAGCATCGCCGAAAAACTCGGTGGCTGGCTGCTCAATATTCTGACTTTTGCCAGCAACCGAACGCGTCGTGATGATACCTGGGTAGAAGACGACGAATACGAAGACGATGAAGAATATGAAGATGAAGCTGATGGCGGGAGACGTGAATCTCGTCGGGCGCGTATTCTTCGCGGAGCGCTGGCGCGCCGTAAACGTCTGGCTGAAAAATTTATCAACCCGCATGGTCGTCAGACCGATGCGGCGCTGTTCTCTGGCAGACGCATGGATGACGAAGATGAGGTAGCATACAGCGCGCGTGGCGTCGAAGCGGATCCTGGCGATGTGCTGTTCTCTGGACATCGTGCAACGCAACCAGAATATGATGAATACGATCCGCTTTTAAACGGTCATTCGGTGACCGAACCGGTCGCTGCGGCAGCAGCAACGGCTGCGACTCAGGCCTGGGCCGCCCCGGTCGATCCGATTATGCAAACGCCACCTATGTCGGGAGCGGAAACCGTTTCTGTACAACCTGCCGTTGAATGGCAGCCTGTTCCAGGGCCGCAAACCGGCGAGCCGGCTATCGCTCCGGCGCCGGAAGGCTATCCGCCACACGCTCAGTATGCGCAACCGCAACACGCGCAGTATGAGTCATGGCAACAGCCCGTTCCGACTGAACAGCAATACACTGCGCCTGTTGGCCCTGAAACAGGTTATTTACAGCCAGGCGTACCGCAGCAACCGTGGCAGCAACCGCAGCCTGCGCCAGAACAACCCTGGCAACCTGAGTCGGTTTATCCGTCAGAGCCCGTTCAACAACCGAATTATCATCAACCGGCTTATCAGCCAGGGCCGCAGGAACCTGTGGTTCAGCAGATGCCTGTTGCAGAGCCTGAACCGGTGGTGGAAGAGACGAAACCTGCGCGTCCGCCGCTGTACTATTTTGAAGAGGTGGAAGAGAAGCGCGCGCGTGAACGCGAGCAACTGGCGGCATGGTATCAGCCGATTCCTGAGCCCGTTAACGCGCTGGAATCGGTGGCTCCTGCGCCATCAGCCGCGCCTTCCATACCGCCAGTCGACGCCGCAGCGGCTATTGCACCGATCGCCGCAGGCGTGAAGGATGCGACGTTATCAGCCGGTGCGACTGCGGCAGCAGCAGCGCCGATCTTCAGCCTCGCGAACGGCGGCGCGCCGCGTCCGCAGGTGAAAGAAGGGATTGGTCCACAGTTGCCTCGTCCGAACCGCGTGCGCGTACCGACGCGCCGTGAGCTGGCATCGTATGGCATTAAATTACCGTCTCAGCGTATGGCTGAGGAGAGAGTACGTGAGGCCGGGCAGCACGATCCGCAATACAGCGATGATGAAATCGACGCCATGCAGCAGGATGAACTGGCTCGTCAGTTCGCCCAGTCACAGCAAAGTCGTTATGGCGATGAGTATCCGCGAGATGTGACGCAGGCTGACGATGAAGATGTCGCTGCAGAAGCCGAACTGGCGCGCCAGTTTGCCTCTTCGCAGCAGCAACGCTATGCCGGTGAGCAACCTACGGGAGCGAATCCGTTCTCGCTGGATGATTTTGAGTTTTCACCGATGAAAACGCTGGTGGATAATGGCCCGCATGAGCCGTTGTTTACGCCGGGCGTGATGCCGGAGCCTGTGCCTGTTCAGCAGCCACAGCAGCCGCAGTATCAACAGCCGCAACAGCCGGTGGTCCCGCAGCCGCAGTATCAGCAGCCGCAACAACCGGTGGCCCCGCAGCCGCAGTATCAGCAGCCACAACAGCCGGTGGTCCCTCAGCCGCAGTATCAGCAGCCGCAACAGCCGGTGACCCCGCAGCCGCAGTATCAACAGCCGCAACAGCCGGTGGTCCCGCAGCCGCAGTATCAGCAGCCACAACAGCCGATGGTCCCGCAGCAACCCGCAGCGCCTCAGCCGCAGGAAAGTCTGATTCACCCGTTGCTGATGCGCAACGGTGACAGTCGTCCGCTGCAAAGACCGACGACGCCGTTGCCGTCGCTGGATCTGCTGACGCAGCCGCCGAGCGAAGTCGAGCCGGTTGATACCTTTGCGCTGGAACAAATGGCGCGACTGGTTGAAGCCCGTCTGGCTGACTTCCGCATCAAGGCTGATGTGGTGAATTACTCTCCAGGTCCGGTGATCACGCGTTTTGAACTGAATCTGGCACCGGGCGTGAAGGCTGCCCGTATTTCCAACCTCTCTCGTGACCTGGCGCGTTCGCTTTCGACCATCGCTGTACGCGTGGTGGAAGTGATTCCGGGCAAACCCTACGTAGGCCTGGAATTGCCGAACAAAAAACGGCAGACCGTTTATCTGCGTGAAGTGCTGGATAACGCGAAATTCCGTGAAAACCCGTCGCCGCTGACCGTCGTGCTGGGTAAAGATATTGCTGGCGATCCGGTGGTGGCTGACCTGGCGAAAATGCCACACCTGTTAGTGGCGGGTACAACCGGTTCGGGTAAATCGGTTGGTGTGAATGCGATGATCCTCAGCATGCTTTACAAGGCGCAACCGGAAGACGTTCGCTTCATCATGATCGACCCGAAAATGCTGGAACTGTCGGTTTACGAAGGCATTCCGCATTTGCTGACGGAGGTCGTCACCGATATGAAAGACGCCGCCAACGCCCTGCGCTGGAGCGTTAACGAGATGGAGCGCCGTTACAAGCTGATGTCCGCTCTGGGCGTGCGTAATCTGGCGGGTTACAACGAGAAGATTGCCGAAGCCGCGCGGATGGGGCGTCCGATTCCGGATCCGTACTGGAAGCCGGGTGACAGTATGGATGCACAGCATCCGGTACTGGAAAAACTGCCGTATATCGTTGTGCTGGTGGATGAATTTGCCGACCTGATGATGACCGTCGGTAAGAAAGTTGAAGAGTTGATTGCCCGACTGGCGCAAAAAGCCCGTGCGGCAGGGATCCACCTGGTGCTGGCGACGCAGCGTCCGTCGGTTGACGTGATTACGGGTCTGATCAAGGCCAACATTCCGACCCGTATTGCCTTCACCGTGTCCAGTAAGATTGACTCGCGTACCATCCTCGATCAGGGCGGTGCAGAATCGCTGCTGGGGATGGGGGATATGCTTTACTCCGGGCCGAACTCCACAATGCCAGTGCGTGTTCACGGCGCATTTGTCCGTGACCAGGAAGTGCATGCGGTGGTTCAGGACTGGAAGGCACGTGGGCGTCCGCAGTATGTGGATGGCATCACCTCCGACAGCGAAAGTGAAGGTGGCGGTGGTGGCTTTGACGGCGGCGAAGAGCTGGATCCGTTATTTGATCAAGCGGTTAACTTTGTGACGGAGAAACATAAAGCGTCCATCTCCGGCGTACAGCGCCAGTTCCGCATTGGCTACAACCGCGCGGCACGCATCATCGAACAGATGGAAGCGCAGGGGATCGTCAGCGAACAGGGCCATAACGGCAATCGCGAAGTGCTGGCTCCACCGCCGTTTGACTAAGTGCAAAGTTACGTAATTCAGTATTGTCTACTTTCCTCACGCTGATTTTTGGCCTGGAATGGATAGCAGAGGGATCTCCCGGTCGGGAGTGACGTATTTTGAGGAATAACAATGAAAAGAATCGCAATCACCTGTGCATTACTCTCAGGATTCGTGGTAAGCAGCGTTTGGGCGGATGCCGCCAGCGATCTGAAAAGTCGTCTGGATAAAGTGAGCAGCTTCCACGCCAGCTTTACGCAGAAAGTGACCGATGGCAGCGGTGCCGCTGTTCAGGAAGGTCAGGGTGATTTGTGGGTGAAGCGTCCAAACCTGTTTAACTGGCACATGACGCAGCCTGACGAAAGCATTCTGGTTTCTGATGGTAAAACGCTATGGTTCTTTAACCCGTTTGTTGAGCAGGCCACCGCGACATGGTTGAAAGACGCCACCGGCAACACACCGTTTATGCTGATTGCCCGCAATCAGTCCAGCGACTGGCAGCAGTACAATATCAAGCAGAACGGAGATGACTTCGTCCTGACGCCAAAAACCAGCAACGGCAACCTGAAACAGTTCACTATCAATGTGGGCCGCGACGGGACCATTCATCAGTTCAGCGCCGTGGAGCAGGATGACCAGCGCAGCAGCTATCAGCTGAAATCGCAGCAGAATGGCACCGTTGACGCATCGAAATTCACCTTTACTCCACCGCAAGGCGTAACGGTAGACGACCAACGTAAGTAGAGGCATCAGTGAGCAACCTGTCGCTCGATTTTTCTGATAATACCTTTCAGCCACTGGCCGCGCGGATGCGGCCAGAAAATTTAGCGCAGTATATTGGTCAGCAGCACCTGTTGGCTGCGGGCAAACCATTGCCGCGCGCGATTGAAGCCGGACACCTGCACTCCATGATTTTGTGGGGACCGCCAGGCACCGGAAAAACCACGCTTGCTGAAGTGATTGCCCGCTACGCCGATGCCGACGTTGAGCGGATTTCAGCCGTCACCTCCGGCGTGAAAGAGATCCGTGAAGCCATCGAACGCGCCCGGCAGAGTCGTAATGCCGGGCGTCGCACCATCCTGTTTGTTGACGAAGTTCATCGCTTCAACAAAAGCCAACAGGATGCGTTCCTGCCGCACATTGAAGACGGCACCATCACCTTTATCGGGGCTACCACCGAGAACCCCTCTTTTGAGCTAAATTCCGCACTGCTGTCGCGTGCGCGCGTCTATTTGCTCAAGTCGCTGACGACGGAAGATATCGAGCAGGTTCTGCGTCAGGCGATGGAAGACAAGGCGCGGGGTTACGGTGGGCAGAATATTGTTCTACCGGATGACACCCGCAGAGCAATCGCGGAGCTGGTCAACGGCGATGCGCGTCGGGCGCTGAACACGCTGGAAATGATGGCCGACATGGCGGAAGTGGATGACAGCGGTAAGCGGGTATTGCTGCCCGCGCTGTTGACCGAAATTGCCGGCGAGCGCAGCGCGCGTTTCGATAACAAAGGTGACCGCTTCTACGATCTCATTTCCGCATTGCATAAATCGGTTCGCGGCAGCGCGCCGGATGCGGCACTTTACTGGTATGCGCGCATCATTACGGCGGGGGGCGATCCGCTGTACGTGGCGCGTCGCTGTCTGGCTATTGCCTCCGAGGATGTGGGCAATGCCGATCCGCGTGCGATGCAGGTGGCGATCTCCGCCTGGGACTGCTTTACGCGTGTGGGGCCTGCTGAAGGCGAACGCGCCATCGCGCAGGCGATTGTCTATCTGGCCTGCGCACCGAAAAGTAATGCGGTGTATACCGCATTCAAAGCGGCGATGTCCGATGCCCGTGAACGCCCTGACTATGACGTACCTGTCCATCTGCGCAATGCGCCGACGAAACTGATGAAAGAGATGGGCTACGGTCAGGAATATCGCTACGCGCATGATGAACCGAATGCCTATGCCGCCGGCGAGGACTATTTCCCGCAGGAGATGGCACAAACACGCTATTATCACCCCACAAACAGAGGTCTTGAGGGTAAGATTGGCGAAAAGCTCGCCTGGCTCGCCGGACAGGATCAAAATAGCCCTATAAAACGCTACCGTTAGCGCAGGCGTTGCGGTAATGTTGGCACTGTATCCCTGTGACCGCAGGCTGTGGTCACATTTTCCTCTTTCAATTCGATAAGCACAGGATAAGCATGCTCGATCCCAATCTGCTGCGTAATGAGCCAGACGCAGTCGCTGAAAAACTGGCACGCCGGGGCTTTAAGCTGGATGTAGATAAGCTGCGCGCTCTTGAAGAGCGTCGTAAAGTTTTGCAGGTCAATACCGAAAACCTGCAGGCAGAGCGTAACTCTCGATCGAAATCCATCGGCCAGGCGAAAGCGCGCGGGGAAGACATCGAGCCTTTACGTCTGGAAGTGAACAAACTGGGCGAAGAACTGGATGCCGCAAAAGCGGAGCTGGATGCTTTACAGACTGAGATCCGCGATATCGCGCTGACCATTCCGAACCTGCCTGCTGACGATGTCCCGGTCGGTAAAGACGAGAACGATAACGTTGAAGTCAGCCGCTGGGGTACCCCGCGCGCGTTTGATTTTGAAGTTCGCGATCACGTCACGCTGGGTGAAATGCATGCCGGTCTGGACTTTGCTGCCGCCGTTAAGCTGACAGGCTCCCGTTTCGTGGTGATGAAAGGGCAGATTGCCCGTATGCATCGTGCGCTCTCGCAGTTCATGCTCGATCTGCACACTGAGCAGCATGGCTACAGCGAAAATTATGTGCCGTATCTGGTCAACCATGACACCCTGTACGGTACCGGTCAGTTACCGAAATTTGCTGGCGATCTGTTCCATACTCGTCCGCTTGAAGAAGAGGCTGACAGCAGTAACTACGCGCTGATCCCGACGGCGGAAGTCCCGCTGACCAACCTGGTGCGTGATGAGATCATCGACGAAGATCAGTTGCCGATCAAAATGACGGCGCATACGCCGTGCTTCCGCTCGGAAGCGGGTTCTTACGGTCGTGATACTCGTGGCCTGATCCGTATGCACCAGTTCGACAAAGTTGAAATGGTACAGATTGTTCGCCCGGAAGATTCAATGGCGGCGCTGGAAGAGATGACCGGCCATGCTGAGAAAGTTCTGCAACTGCTGGGCCTACCGTATCGCAAAATTATTCTTTGCACCGGCGACATGGGCTTCGGCGCATGCAAAACCTACGATCTGGAAGTGTGGGTACCGGCACAGAATACCTATCGCGAGATCTCGTCCTGCTCTAACGTCTGGGATTTCCAGGCGCGCCGTATGCAGGCACGCTGCCGCAGCAAGTCTGACAAAAAGACCCGCCTGGTGCATACCCTGAACGGCTCTGGTCTGGCAGTAGGTCGTACGCTGGTGGCCGTGATGGAAAACTACCAGCAGGCTGATGGCCGTATCCAGGTACCAGAAGTGCTGCGTCCGTACATGAACGGACTGGAATATATTGGTTAATCCTCGCTTCATCCCTTTCTAAAAAGCGCCTTTGGGCGCTTTTTTTATGCCTGTTTGACGCCGGACAATAATCATTACTCCCTTGGGGGTAATATTACCTTTGAACGGAATTCAGCATTTTGCGCTATTATCCTATGAAATCGCTATATATAAAACTATATACCGCTGTGTAACTACTCAAATAATAACATCAATTTCTTTTTTTTTACTGTAAGCAAGCAGAGTGAGTCTTTATGAAAACTAAGATCCCTGATGCCGTGATGGCAGCGGAGGTGAGTCGTCGTGGTTTAGTCAAAACGACGGCCATAGGCGGACTGGCGATGGCCAGTAGCGCGTTTACCCTGCCATTTACCCGAATCGCCAATGCAGCCGAAGCCCTGAGTCCGGCGCAGGCCAGTGAAAAAGTCATCTGGAGCGCGTGCACTGTGAACTGCGGGAGTCGTTGCCCGTTGCGCATGCATGTTGTGGATGGTGAAATCAAATACGTTGAAACCGACAATACCGGTGATGACAACTATGACGGCCTGCATCAGGTGCGTGCCTGTCTGCGTGGTCGCTCCATGCGCCGTCGCGTCTATAACCCGGATCGCCTGAAATACCCGATGAAACGCGTGGGCAAGCGCGGAGAAGGTAAATTCGAGCGCATCAGTTGGGATGAGGCTTACGACCTCATCGCCAGCAATATGCAGCGTCTGATTAAGGATTACGGTAACGAGTCCATCTACCTGAACTACGGCACCGGTACGCTGGGCGGTACGATGACTCGCTCATGGCCGCCAGGAGATACCCTGGTGGCACGTTTGATGAACTGCTGCGGCGGTTACCTGAACCACTATGGCGACTACTCCTCCGCGCAAATTGCGGCGGGGCTGAACTATACCTACGGCGGCTGGGCGGATGGTAACAGCCCGTCTGACATCGAAAACAGTAAGCTGGTCGTACTGTTCGGTAACAACCCTGGCGAAACCCGCATGAGTGGCGGTGGGGTCACCTACTATCTGGAACAGGCGCGACAGAAATCGAATGCGCGGATGATCATTATCGATCCGCGCTATACCGACACCGGGGCCGGTCGAGAAGACGAGTGGATCCCGATTCGCCCGGGTACCGATGCGGCGCTGGTGAATGCGCTGGCTTATGTGCTGATTACTGAGAATATGGTCGATCAGCCGTTCCTCGATAAGTACTGTGTGGGCTACGACGAGAAAACCTTGCCTGCCAGCGCGCCGAAAAATGGTCACTATAAGGCCTATATTCTGGGGCAGGGGAATGACGGTACGCCAAAAACGCCTGAATGGGCGGCGCAAATTACCGGCATTCCGGCAGACCGTATTATCAAACTGGCGCGTGAAATTGGCAGTGCTAAACCGGCCTACATCAGCCAGGGATGGGGACCGCAGCGTCACGCGAATGGCGAGATCGCCACCCGTGCTATTTCTATGCTGGCCATTCTGACCGGTAACGTCGGGATTAACGGTGGCAACAGCGGCGCACGTGAAGGCTCTTACGATTTGCCGTTTGTACGGATGCCCACGCTGGAAAACCCGGTAGAAACCAGTATCTCCATGTTTATGTGGACCGATGCCATTGAGCGTGGTCCGGAAATGACCGCGCTGCGTGATGGGGTGCGCGGTAAAGACAAACTCGACGTGCCGATTAAGATGATCTGGAACTACGCCGGTAACTGTCTTATCAACCAGCACTCAGAGATCAACCGCACGCACGACATCCTCCAGGATGACAAGAAGTGCGAAATGATTGTCGTCATCGACTGCCACATGACGTCGTCGGCGAAGTATGCCGATATCCTGTTGCCTGACTGTACGGCTTCTGAGCAGATGGACTTCGCGCTGGATGCTTCCTGCGGGAATATGTCCTACGTTATTTTCGCCGATCGGGCCATCAAGCCGCGTTTCGAATGCAAAACCATCTATGAAATGACCAGCGAGTTGGCGAAGCGTCTGGGTGTCGAGTCGCAGTTTACCGAAGGGCGCACTCAGGAAGAGTGGATGCGTCATCTGTACGAACAGTCGCGTCAAGCCATTCCGGAACTGCCGACCTTTGAGGAATTCCGTAAACAGGGTCTGTTTAAACAGCGCGATCCGCAAGGGCATCATGTGGCCTACAAGGCGTTCCGCGACGATCCGCAGGCTAATCCGTTGACGACACCGTCGTGTAAAATCGAGATCTACTCGCAGGAGCTGGCAGAGATTGCCGCCACCTGGGAACTGCCAGAAGGCGATGTCATCGATCCATTGCCGATCTACACGCCGGGTTTTGAGAACTACAACGATCCGTTGACCAAAGATTATCCGCTACAGCTAACGGGCTTCCACTATAAATCCCGAGTCCACTCGACTTATGGCAACGTTGATGTCCTGAAAGCGGCGTGCTGCCAGGAGATGTGGATCAATCCACTGGACGCGCAAAAACGGGGTATCCGCAATGGTGATAAGGTCCGCATCTTCAACGGCCGCGGAGAGCTCCATATTGAGGCGAAAGTGACGCCGCGTATGATGCCAGGCGTGGTCGCGTTAGGTGAGGGGGCCTGGTATGACCCGGATACGAAACGCATTGACCAGGGCGGTTGCATCAACGTGTTGACCACGCAGCGCCCATCTCCTCTGGCGAAGGGGAACCCGTCACATACGAACCTTGTTCAGGTTGAGAAGGTGTAAGGAGTAACCGATGACAACCCAGTATGGATTTTTTATTGATTCCAGCCGTTGCACCGGTTGTAAAACCTGCGAACTGGCCTGTAAAGATTACAAAGACTTAACCCCGGATGTCAGCTTTCGTCGCATTTATGAATACGCGGGCGGAGACTGGCAGGAAGACAACGGCGTCTGGCATCAGAACGTATTTGCCTACTATCTGTCCATTGCCTGCAACCACTGCGAAGATCCGGCCTGTACCAAGGTCTGTCCGAGCGGAGCGATGCACAAGCGGGAAGACGGTTTTGTGGTCGTGGATGAAGATATCTGCATCGGCTGCCGCTACTGCCATATGGCCTGCCCGTACGGCGCGCCACAGTACAACGCCGCTAAGGGTCACATGACCAAGTGCGACGGCTGTCATGACCGCGTGGCAGAGGGCAAAAAGCCGATCTGCGTGGAATCTTGTCCGCTGCGCGCGCTGGATTTCGGCCCCATCGACGAACTGCGTAAGAAACACGGTGAACTGGCTGCCGTTGCGCCGCTGGCGGGTGCGCACTTCACGAAGCCGAGTATTGTGATCAAACCGAATGCCAACAGCCGTCCGACCGGGGATACCACCGGTTATCTGGCGAATCCGAAGGAGGTGTAAGATGGGAAGTGGATGGCATGAATGGCCGCTGATGATCTTTACGGTCTTCGGACAATGTGTGGTTGGTGGCTTCATTGTTCTGGCGCTGGCGCTGATGAAAGGCGACCTGCGGGCAGAAACGCAACAGCGCGTGATTACCTGCATGTTCGCGCTGTGGGTGCTGATGGGCATCGGCTTTATCGCTTCCATGCTGCACCTTGGCTCGCCAATGCGGGCGCTTAACTCGCTTAACCGCGTAGGATCGTCGGCGCTGAGTAATGAAATTGCCAGCGGTTCTATTTTCTTTGCGGTTGGTGGGATTGGCTGGCTGCTGGCAGTGCTGAAAAAGCTCACACCGGCCCTGCGTAACTTGTGGCTGCTGCTCACAATGGTACTGGGTGTGCTGTTCGTCTGGATGATGGTGCGCGTTTATAACAGTATCGATACCGTACCGACCTGGTACAGCGTCTGGACACCGCTGGGCTTCTTCCTGACGCTGTTGATGGGCGGCCCGCTGTTGGGCTATCTGCTGCTGCGTGTGGCGGGTGTTGATGGTTGGGCGATGCGTCTGCTGCCTGCGGTTTCACTGTTGGCGTTGGTGGTCAGTGCCATCATGTCGGTGATGCAGGGGGCGGAACTGGCGACCATTCACAGCGCTGTTCAGCAGGCTTCTGCGCTGGTACCGGACTACGGTTCGCTGATGGCCTGGCGTATTGGGGTTCTGGCGGTGGCATTGTGCTGCTGGATTGTCCCACAGTTGAAAGGTTATCAGCCTGCGGTTCCGCTGCTGTCAGTGGCCTTTATTCTGCTGCTGGTGGGGGAGTTGATTGGTCGCGGCGTATTCTATGGCCTGCATATGACCGTCGGTATGGCGGTTGCCAGCTAAGTGATGAACCGGGGCTTTCGCCCCGGTTTTTTTATTTCTGCTTAGTCAACGTATCGTAACTGGTCATCAGATTGCGGTAATCCGGAATATGATTGGAGAACAGCGTCGCCAGCCCTTCGATGTCATTACGCCAGTCGCGGTGCAATTCACACGCCACACCAAACCACGTCATCAACTGTGCGCCAGCCTGCGACATCCTGTCCCATGCTGAATGGCGGGTAATTTCATTAAACGTCCCTGAAGCATCGGTCACTACAAAGACGTCAAAGCCCTCTTCAATGGCCGACAGCGCCGGGAAGGCCACACAGACTTCGGTTACCACGCCGGCAATAATCAACTGTTTTTTACCCGTGGCTTTAACCGCTTTCACAAAGTCTTCGTTATCCCAGGCGTTGATGTTGCCTGGACGTGCAATGTAGGGCGCATCGGGAAACTGGGCTTTTAATTCAGGGACCAGCGGTCCGTTTGGTCCGGTTTCGAAACTGGTGGTGAGGATGGTAGGTAACTTAAAATATTTGGCTAAATCACCCAGTGCGAGCACGTTATTCTTAAATTTATCAGGGTCAATATCCCTGACCAGTGAGAGTAGTCCGGCCTGGTGATCAACCAGAAGAACCGCAGCGTCGTTTTTATCGAGACGAACATAAGGCTTGGTCATTCTCTTCTCCTTGCTTGAGTCAACTATGCGCCCAGATTCATTCAGGCGCATAAGGTTCATTCAAAGCATAGAACGGAAAAAAAATGCTGCCGGAACTATGAGATTTTTCGACTAAGCAAAACGGAACTCTTTTGCGTTAAATCAATAAAAACAGCAACCTGACTCATGTGAGTCAGCAATAATTCATAATCTTAATCAATAAATTCAATCGAAGGGTATGAAAGGCCGCCACGCCACGGTTTGCGCCGATTGACAATGTTTTTGTGGGTGGCATGATGCGCGTGAAATTTGAACTTCCTCACGGTTTATACTCATGTCCACCTATACCCGACCCGTCATGCTGTTGCTGGCTGGTCTACTTCTGTTGACCCTGGCGATCGCGGTGCTGAACACGCTCGTCCCGCTTTGGCTCGCCCAGGAAAACCTGCCGACGTGGCAGGTGGGTATGGTCAGTTCGTCCTATTTCACCGGTAACCTGGTCGGGACGCTGTTGACAGGACAGTTAATCAAACGCCTCGGGTTTAACCGTAGCTACTACCTTGCCTCGCTGATCTTTGCCGCGGGCTGCGTAGGGCTTGGTGTGATGGTTGGTTTCTGGAGTTGGCTGGCATGGCGCTTTGTCGCAGGCGTGGGCTGCGCCATGATCTGGGTTGTCGTTGAGAGTGCGCTGATGTGCAGCGGGACATCACGCAACCGCGGTCGCCTGTTGGCGGCCTACATGATGGTCTACTATGTGGGGACGTTCCTCGGGCAGTTGCTGGTCAGCAAAGTCTCTACGGAGTTGATGAACGTACTGCCGTGGGCCACGGGATTGATTCTGGCAGGGATTTTACCGCTGCTCTTTACCCGTATCCTTAATCAGCAATCAGAAGAACATAACGTCACACCGATCACCGCAATGCTGAAACTGCGCCAGGCGCGACTGGGTGTCAATGGCTGTATCATTTCCGGGATTGTCCTCGGCTCGTTGTACGGCCTGATGCCGCTGTATCTCAATCATCAGGGGATGAGTAACGCCAGCATCGGTTTCTGGATGGCGGTACTGGTCAGCGCGGGTATCCTCGGCCAGTGGCCAATTGGGCGACTGGCGGATAAGTTTGGTCGACTGCTGGTGCTGCGCGTGCAGGTGTTTGTGGTGATCCTGGGGAGCGTAGCGATGTTAAGCCAGGCGGCGATGGCACCCGCTCTCTTCATTTTGGGGGCCGCGGGCTTCACGCTCTATCCGGTTGCGATGGCCTGGGCCTGTGAAAAAGTAGAACATCACCAACTGGTGGCGATGAACCAGGCGCTGCTGCTGAGCTATACCGTCGGCAGCCTGTTAGGCCCTTCCTTCACCGCCATGTTGATGCAGAATTATTCCGATAATCTTCTGTTTATTATGATTGCCAGCGTGTCGTTTATTTATTTACTGATGCTGCTGCGCAATGCCGGGCATACCCCGAATCCGGTTGCCCACGTTTAATTCTGCGCAAACAGTATGCAATGCTGTGTTATTGCATGCTGTTTTTTGTATATATGCCAGGGGATGATTGAACTCCGGTGATATAGGCTATTTTCATGACAATAACGCGTTCAGACGTTTTGCGTTTTTCACCCTTCCAGTACCGCTTTCCACGTTTACCGCATTTGCTGGCCTGACGGGATTTTCCCGAAAATGGACGCGTTTACGCCCGAATGGATATTCCAGCTTACGCTGAATATCGCCACTCCGTTTGTGCTGGTGGACCCTGGTCTCATCTTCCCACTGTTGGCGCGTAGAAAAGCGTGATTATTTCAGGATTCAAGCAAGGAGTGTAGTTGCGCCGGGCTGGTGATATTGCTCAGTTGCTGCAAATGGTCCGCGTCATCGAGCCAGCACACCAGCTGTTGAATCATTTCAATATGTTGAGAACTGTTGGCAGCGGCAAGGACAATCACCAGTTGCACGTTCGGATGACCCGGGAACGGTACAGGTTCTTTCAGGCACAGGAGTGATAAATGCGACTTGCTACTCAGAACACCCTCTTCAGGACGGGCATGCGGCAGGGCAAACTCAGGGCTCAAAATATACCAGGGTCCGGTCTGTTCTGTGGCGTGGATGATTGCCTGTGCATATCCGCTGGTAATGATTTTCTGTTCTTCCAGTGGTAAGCAGGTCATTTTCACCGCATCTTGCCAGGAATCGCATCGTTCGCGAAACTGGCAGGCGGAAAAGAGCGTTGATGTCATTGCTGTTCCTTGCCGTTTGTTCTCGCCGGATGGCACTCCGGGAAGTGCCATCCGGTATTCATTAGCCTTTACTCAGTGCGTTATAGACAGCAGATGCTGAAATCCCATATTTCTCTTTTAACTGACGACTGTTCCCTGACTCAGTAAAGGTATCCTGTGTCCCAAGACGGATCAGCTTTGTACCTAATCCTTCTTCTGCAAGCACTTCGGCGACTTGTCCACCCAGCCCACCGGTGATTGTGTGATTTTCTATCGTTACAATTTGCGGACAACCTGCAATTAATTGCAGGAATCGCTGTCGGTTAAATGGTTTTAGCGTGGCAACATGAATGAGCTTGCCACGTTTACCTGTTGAGTGGAGCTGTTCATAACCAGCACTGGCTTGTTCCAGTACCGTACCTTCATAGAGGATGGCAAAGTCGTTGCCAGAATCCTCCACAGCGTCTATGTCAGTGACGCGTGGAACAGCTGATTTATCACGTACTGGCATCGGTTCCCGCGCAACGCGAATGTAGACGGGACCGTGAATGTTTGCTGCTTGTTCGAAAGCCGCTTCAACTTCTTCCGCATCTGCTGGTGTCAGGATCGTGATCCCGGGCAAAACACGTGTTAAAGCCAGATCTTCCAGCGCATGGTGTGACGCGCCATCCGGACCATCATCCATACCAGGATGACTGCCAACCAGCTTGATATTCGCTTTTGCATAACAGGCCTGACGTAATTGGGTCCAGGCGGTGCCGGTAACGAACATCGCAAAGTTAACATAGAACGGGATATTTCCTTCCAGCGCCTGCCCTGTGGCGAAACTCATGGCGGAGCCTTCGGCTATCCCCATTTCAAAGAAGGCATCAGGCCAGGATTTCTGGAATTGATCGGTACGGGTTGAGCTCGCTAAATCACTATCGATAACAACAACCGGATAGCCTTTATCTTTCAGAGCGAGCAGAGCATTGCCAATCTCATCACGTGGTGCTCTCATGACTGTAACTCCTCCATTGCCTGCTGATATTGCTCCGTGCTTGGGGTTTTTGAATGCCAGTCGCCGTTATTTTCCATATAGCTGACGCCACTGCCTTTGACCGTATGCGAAACAATGGCTACGGGTTTTCCTTTGAGATGACGTGATAGCAGCAACGTATCGGCAATCTGGTGCATATCGTTGCCATTTTGCAGTTCAAGTACGTGCCAGCCAAAGGTGCGGATTTTATCGGCGAGTGGCTCAAGGTTGATAACCTCATTGACGGGATCGTGCGATGAGAAACCGTTGTAGTCGATAATCGCTACCAGATTATCCATCTTCATATGACCAGCCTGCTGCAATGACTCCCAAATCTGACCTTCATGCATTTCACCGTCGCCAATAATGGCGAAGACACGGTGTGGATCCTGAGCCTTCTTCTTCGCCGCTGCCATCCCCAGTGCCACGGAAAGTCCCTGGCCTAATAGTCCGGTGGTAGCATCAACTTCTGGAAGCGATTTCACGCTGGGATGCCCCTGTAAGCGCGAGTTGATTTGGCGAAAGGTGTTGAATTCGCTGCGAGCTATTTTCCCTTTCTGGTACAGCATGGCGTACTGTGCGGCGACGGCGTGGCCTTTGCTCATAACCACTCTGGCGCGTGGTGTGGTATCAAGATCGACTTCCTGATGGTAAATCCAGGTCAGGATATCAATAACAGAAAGTGCTCCGCCTGGGTGACCAATCCCGGATTCATAAATCATGCTTACAATATCGCGGCGAGCTGCCAGCGCATGTGATTTCAGTTCATCTATATTCATGTTTACTCCTTATCAGGGCAGCATTTTGCCGATGTAATACACCACCAGACCAAGTGCAACGAAGTCGGTTTCCGGGAAGCTGGTGCCGGAGAGTCCTACAGATTCCATAATGGGGTAGATAAGTGCTGGGCCGATCCCGATGAGAATGCCAGTAATAAAACTGCCCACAACGGCACCTTTCCAGCCTCCAGAGGCGTTACCGAAAACAGCAGCAGTTGCCCCAATGAAGAAATAGGGAATAGCGACGGGAATAATGACGGTCTGACCGATCAGCGCAAGTATTCCCATCACCACCAACCCACCAACAAATGAAGAAATAAAGCCCAGTACGGTGGCGGTTGGTGCGTAAGGGAACACGACCGGGCAATCGAGCGCGGGTTTAGCATTTGGGATGAATTTCTCAGAGATCCCAAGGAATGCTGGAACGATCTCCGAAAGTAGCAAACGAACCCCGGTGATAATGATGTAAAGAGAGGCGGTAAAGGTGAGTGACTGAAATAACGGATAGACCAGCCAATGCATGCCTCCCGCCACGGCAGTGACGGCTGTTTTGCCAGCGGCTAATGCGGCGATGTAATAGAAAATACTGACTGAGATGGAGACCGAGACAATGTAGTCTTTAAAAATTCCCAACCATCCAGGGAGGTTAAGTTTTTCCGTAGACTCTTTGGGATCGCCCACTTTCGAACCGATCCAACCAGAAGCAGCGTAAGCCAGCGTGACGTAATGGCCCATGGCAATTTCATCATTACCGGTAATCTTTCGCATCCAGGGTTGGGCGATTGCAGGATAGATACAGGCCGCCAGCCCCAACAATACAGAACCGACGATAATCGTAATACCATCACTGTAACCCAGCGCCTTCAATGTGACAGTGAGTAAAGCGGAGAGATAGAGGTTATGTTGACCGGTCAAAAAAATGTACTTGAACGGCGTAACGCGGGCAAAGAGCAGATTCCAGCCAAAGCCGATAACCATAATCAGGGACACGCACATGGCAAATTTGGTCTGTGCCAACCCGGTTAACGCTTCTGCCAGCGGCATCACCCCTTTAAGTCCAAACCCATCGCTGAACAGCGTCTGGAAATTACCCAGAGAGGTGACGGCCAATCCGGCACCACCGGCGAAAACCAGAAAACCGACGATGGTTTTGAATGTGCCGGATAAGACTTTTTCAATTGGCTTACGTTGGATTAACAGACCTATTAGTGCAATAAATCCAACTAAAAGTGGGGTTACACCCAGAATGTCGAATACAATAAACCTGAGGAGATCCATATTGCCTCCGGGAGAGGTTAGTTGCCCTGAATGACGCTGGTGAGCGCGGTTTCCATTTCTTCGCTATTCATCAAATCGGTTATACCGATGGCTCTGAATCCGGCAGCTTCTATTTCATCGGTGAGGTCGCGCATGGTGATAACAAAGTCGATCCCTTGCCAGGTGGCGAGACCTGACAGCACATCATGTTCAAGGTCGACATCCCATCCATTCTTATCGATGATTTTCTGTGCTTTGATTTTGAGCATTAAGGAGCTGCCCATGCCGGTACGACAGACAATAAGACCTTTCATGTCACTTCTCCTGTTTTGTAAAAATAATTATTTTTATTGAATGTAAAACAAAAAAAATTATTATCTTTGTGTGGGCAGAAAAATGTGATTGTGTATGCATTTTGAGCAAAAAGGCGAAAAATGAGTCAGATTAATACTAACTTGCTGATAAACATCAGAAATGAGGCCAGTGGGCTTAGCCCAATCCTGGAAAAGGTGGGTCATTTTGTGACGGAAAATCCTGACTTTGTGATGCGACACACGATTACTGAGTTAGCCGATTCGATTGAAACCAGTGAGGGGAGTATTACGCGTTTTTGCCGGGCATTTGGTTTTAAAGGTTTCTCAGATTTCAGAACTGCGCTTGCTCTGGAGCAGGGGGCTGCACGTCCTGAAGAGCAGGGAAACGCGGAGATCTCTGCTGTTGTGGCGAGTATTCGCGACAGCCATGCCATTATCAATACACAGGAATTACAGGCTGCTGCCACCTGGCTCAACCAGGTGAATAATGTCGCAATTTATGCCGTTGGCACGGCAGTACCGGTTGCGCTCTTTTTGCAGATGAATCTGATCAAAATGGGTAAGGCGGCAAGTTTTGTCGATCGTTTTTATCTCACAACATCATCCGTGATGGTTGAGTCACAGAGTCAGGGAATTATTGTCGTTCACACTGAGCAGACGTCAGCCGATATGATGCAGGCACTGACCCTGGCAAAACAGCATGGAGCCCGAATTCTTTCGCTTACGCGAGGAACCTTTGCACCATTGAGTCGTCTTTCTGACTGGAATTTACAGGCTGCAGTGGCGCTGAAGGGGGAGGGGGAATATGGGTTTGCTGAAATTGCTGGGGCAATGATGGTTGCGGACCGATTACTCAATGCGCTGGAGGAACAGGATGAACGCTATGCAGAGTGCCGCAAAGCGCATCAGAAGAGCATCTTCTCGATTGAGAGTGTGGCGAATAAGCTGTCGGAATATTTTATGTCGTAATGCATTTGGCTTGTGTTGCGGCCTGATAGCGCTGCGCTTATCAGGCCTGGTGGCAAAACTTAGTACATCACTTTATGACCGTACTGTTCGAGAATGCCTTTGACGCGTTCCATGGTCTCTTTCTTCGGTGGGTGTACGCCATCCAGTTTGTACTCTTCGCCCATCGCCACCCATTTGTGTTTACCCAGCTCGTGATAGGGCAGGAGCTCGATTTTCTCAACGTTGCCCATATCGCGGGTAAACTCACCGAGTCGGTGCGCTGAGTCGTCATCGTCAGACCAGCCAGGCACGACGACGTAACGGATCCACACGTTGATATCTTTGTTTGCCAGATAGCGGGCGAACTCCAGCGTACGATGGTTGGAAACGCCGACGAGGTTCTGGTGGATCTCATCATTCATCTGCTTAAGATCGAGCATCACCAGATCGGTAACCTCCAGCAGTTCATCAATCACTGGGTCGTAGCGGCGGACAAAACCGTTGGTATCCAGGCAGGTATGGATACCTTCTTTCTTACAGGCACGGAACCAGTCGCGAACAAATTCTGCCTGCAGGATGGCTTCACCGCCCGATGCCGTTACGCCACCGCCGGATGCGTTCATAAAGTGGCGATAGGTCACGACCTCTTTCATCAGTTCTTCAACGGTGACTTCTTTACCGCCATGCGTGTCCCACGTATCGCGGTTATGGCAATACAGGCAGCGCATCAGGCAACCCTGGAAGAAAGTAATAAAGCGGATGCCCGGGCCGTCAACGGTACCACAGGATTCAAAGGAGTGAATGCGACCAATAACTGACATTGCGGTGTTTCTCCAGATGTGGCCCATCCGGGGCCGTGTTGGTGCACAGCTCATTGGCTGTGTCGAGTCTGTTTTGGCGGTTATCCATTGAGTATAGATAGCTGACAAAACAGGCTGTGTTTGGGAAACGACCTGTTAAAAAGGCCCCACTTCCGTGGAGCCTTTATTGTACGCCTTTTAACGCGTGATTTCAGTCAAAACACATTACATGGTCTGAGTGAAGGTACGAGTAATAACGTCCTGCTGCTGTTCTTTCGTCAGGGAGTTAAAACGTACTGCGTAACCGGAAACGCGGATGGTCAGCTGCGGATATTTTTCCGGATGTTCCATCGCGTCCAGCAGCATTTCACGGTTCATGACGTTCACGTTCAGGTGCTGACCGCCTTCAATGGAAGACTCATGATGGAAGTAACCATCCATCAGGCCTGCCAGGTTGGTCTTACGAACTTCATCGTCTTTACCCAGTGCGTTCGGAACGATAGAGAAGGTGTAAGAGATACCATCTTTCGCGTAAGCAAACGGCAGTTTAGCAACGGAGGTCAGAGAGGCAACAGCACCTTTCTGGTCACGACCGTGCATTGGGTTAGCACCTGGTCCGAACGGCGCGCCAGCACGACGACCATCTGGGGTGTTACCTGTTTTCTTACCATACACAACGTTAGAGGTGATGGTCAGAACAGACTGAGTCGGGATAGCATCACGGTAGGTTTTCAGTTTCTGAATTTTCTTCATGAAACGTTCAACCAGGTCAACCGCCATGTCATCAACGCGCGCGTCGTTGTTACCAAACTGCGGGTATTCGCCTTCGATTTCGAAGTCGATAGCCAGACCGTCTTCGTCACGAATCGGTTTAACTTTCGCATATTTGATAGCAGACAGGGAGTCAGCCGCAACGGACAGACCAGCGATACCACACGCCATGGTGCGGATAACGTCACGGTCGTGCAGCGCCATCAGAGAGGCTTCGTAGCTGTACTTGTCGTGCATGTAGTGGATAACGTTCAGCGCGGTGACATACTGCTTAGCCAGCCAGTCCATGAAGTGATCCATGCGTTCCATCACTTCGTCGAACTTCAGAACGTCGCCTTTGATCGGTTCAGATTTCGGACCAACCTGCATTTTCAGTTTTTCATCAACGCCGCCGTTGATGGCGTACAGCATGGTTTTCGCCAGGTTTGCACGGGCACCGAAGAACTGCATTTGTTTACCAACGATCATCGGGCTTACGCAGCAAGCGATAGCGTAGTCGTCGTTGTTGAAGTCCGGACGCATCAGGTCATCGTTCTCATACTGCAGAGAAGAGGTGTCGATAGACACTTTAGCGGCGAATTTTTTGAAGTTCAGAGGCAGTTTTTCAGACCACAGAACAGTGATGTTCGGCTCCGGAGACGGACCCATGGTGTACAGGGTGTTCAGGAAGCGGAAGCTGTTTTTGGTTACCAGAGTACGGCCGTCAACGCCCATACCACCGATAGATTCCGTTGCCCAAATCGGGTCACCGGAGAACAGTTCATCATATTCAGGCGTACGCAGGAAACGAACCATACGCAGTTTCATGACCAGGTGGTCAATCATTTCCTGAGCGTCTTGCTCTGTGATTTTGCCTGCTTTCAGGTCACGTTCGATGTATGCATCCAGGAAGGTGGAAACACGACCGAAGGACATTGCAGCGCCGTTCTGAGACTTAACAGCAGCCAGGTAGCCGAAGTAAGTCCACTGGATAGCTTCCTGTGCGTTGGTTGCCGGTGCGGAAATATCGCAGCCATATTTAGCCGCCATCTCTTTGATCTGGCCCAGTGCACGGTGCTGTTCAGCAATTTCTTCACGCAGACGGATAGTCGCTTCCAGGTTTACGCCGTTTTCCAGATCGGACTGCAGGGAAACGAACTGAGCGTATTTGTCTTTCATCAGGAAGTCGATACCGTACAGCGCAATGCGACGGTAGTCACCGATGATACGGCCACGGCCATATGCATCCGGCAGACCAGTCAGAACACCGGATTTACGGCAGTTCAGAATGTCTTTGGTGTAAACATCGAAAACACCCTGGTTGTGGGTTTTACGATATTCAGTGAAGATTTTTTTCAGCATCGGGTCCAGTTCGCGATTGTACGCTTTGCAGGAACCTTCAACCATTTTGATACCACCGAACGGGATGATCGCACGTTTCAGCGGAGCTTCAGTTTGCAGACCGACGATTTTCTCAAGCGCTTTATTGATGTAGCCAGCGTCGTGAGAAGTGATGGTGGAAGCAACAGAGGTGTCAAAGTCAACAGGCGCGTGAGTGCGGTTTTCCTGTTTAACGCCTTCCATTACGCTGTCCCACAGTGCAGTGGTCGCATCAGTTGCGCCAGCCAGGAAGGACTCGTCACCCTCGTACGGAGTGTAGTTTTTCTGAATGAAGTCACGGACGTTTACTTCATTCTGCCAGTCACCTTTGGTAAAACCTTCCCAGGCTGTGGCTAACTTTTCATTAAGCTCGGACATGTAACACCTACCTTCTTAAGTGGATTTTTTATTTACTGCGTATATACACTTCATCCTTCAAGCTGCCTCTTTGTTGGCTACGCTCATTCGCCCCAGTCACGTACTGTGTGTACGCTCCTGGGAACTCATTCACTTGCCGCCTCAATGCAACTTGAATGATTTCGTGTATCGCGACATCAATTAATGATGATCGTTGTCACGCAGATAAATGACCCAGTATGTCAACCCAACCAACAAACCCCCGCCGATAATGTTGCCGATCGTAACCGGAATCAGGTTATCAGTGATGAAGTTCATCGCGGTCAGGTGAGAAAAATTTTCCGGCGTCGAGCCAACTGCGCTCCAGAACTCCGGTGTAGCGAGATCGCGGATTACAATACCCATCGGGATCATAAACATGTTTGCGATACTGTGCTCAAAACCGCTGGCAACAAACATCGCAACGGGTAAAACCATGATAAACGCTTTATCCATCAGGCTACGGCCTGAGTAGCTCATCCAGACGGCCAGGCATACCATCAGGTTTGCGAGGATACCGAGACTGACGGCTTCAATAAAAGTATGGTGCATTTTGTGGTCGGCGGTTTGCAGGACGTTAAATCCCCACTGGCCGTTGGCGACCATATATTCGCCAGAAAGCCACATCAACAGCACAAAGAGCAAGCAACCAATCAGGTTACCAAAATAGACGTTGAGCCAGTTTTTCGCCAACTGACCCCAGGTGATACGACCACTGGCTTTGGCGACGACAATCAACACGGTTGACGTAAAGAGGTCTGCACCGCAGATGACGCAAAGAATCAACCCCAGAGAGAAGCAGATACCACCAATCAGTTTCGCCATACCAAAGGGCATCGTACCAGTACCGGTCGTTGCAGTGATATAGAAAACAAAGGCGATGGAAATGAACACACCGGCAGTAATTGCCAGGAAGAAAGTCTTAAGCGGATGTTTCGTTGCTTTATAGACGCCTGCCTCTTCGGCCACTTTGGCCATTGCTGCAGGGAGTAAAAGATCAAAAGGGTTGTCAGCTTTCACACTAACTCTCTCTTTATTAAGTCGGCGACGAGATACTAACAAAGCATTATAGATGAGAAATTGATATAGATCATATCTCGCCTGGCTTATAGGCCCGTAATACGCATGGTTTTTATGCAATTACGGAGTAATTTATTGATTAATATGATAAAAATAAATTTTAAAATTTAGCAAATGAGTTGAAAATTTTCCTTCCTGGGTCTGTTGGCCAGTTAATTAATATGGAGTAATTGACTTGCAAAGTAACAACTAACCGTTAAGTTGTATAATATCAACTACCAATATTTAACCTTGTTATTACATTTATTTTTGAGCAGCCAAAAATAAGTAAAACGGGGCGCTAAGTGCGCCCCGTAATATAGCTCAGACGATTATTTAAACCTACTCAGCGTAGGTTAATTGTCTTTATTTTGACCAGAATGAAGATTTTGCGCGCTGTAACTTCTCATAGGCCTTCAGCAGCGACTGGTGTGACGCGAAAGCATGCAGATCGCTGTCAACCGGCTGCAAACCATAAAAGGCCGCTTCACCGCTCAACGCTGCGCTGGCAGCCTCCACCGCTTCTGCGCCATACATGCGGACAAACGCGTTCAGATATTGTAGCGGTTCACGCTCTTCTTCCTGCGACAGAAGCAGCAGCGTTTGCAGGCAACGGTAATAATTCGCCCGTTCAGCGCTAAAGATCGACGCATTAAATTCCATCGTCCATTCGGTCCAGATCAGCGCCTGTTCCAGATCGCCACCTGCCAACGCCAGCATCGCTTTCAGCTCGCCAATACGCAGGGTGTACCAGCCGTTATCCGGACCGGTTGCCAGACCTAACAGTTCACGGACGCGGGTGAAATCATCAAACCCTTCTTCGTCTAACTGTTCAATCAGGTTGAGGTAGTCTTCTTTATCCCAGGCGCTGTCCGGCAATGAGAGGAGGGCCTCGCGCAGATGACTGCCCATGCTGTTATTGGCAAGCCACAAATCTTCAGCAGGATAAATATCGGACATCCCCGGCACGATGATCCGGCAGGCGTAGACGCCAAGATGCTCGTAATCAGCGATGTACACTTCTTTATCTTCCGCGTTGAAGATAGCCATCAGGGTAGCGAATTCTTCTTCTGTTGTACCGGAGAAACTCCAGTCAACGAACGGGTAGTCGGCATCCTGTTTGAACAGATCCCAGGAGATCAGACCGCTGGAGTCAATGAAGTGCGTTTCCAGATTGGTATGCTCAGCCACTTCTTCATCGTCGAAGGTCGGTGGCGTGAAGACATCGAGATCTTTCAGGCCGCGGCCCTGCAACAGCTCCGTCACCGTACGCTCCAGCGCGACGCCAAAGTCAGGGTGTGCACCGAAGGAGGCAAAGCAGGTGCCGTTAGCCGGATTAAACAGGACGACACAGATAACAGGATACTGGCCGCCCAGAGAACCGTCGTAAGCAAAGATTGGGAAACCTTCTGCTTCCAGCGTCGCAATCGATTCCACCACCGCCGGGTAGCGTGCCAGCACGTCGGCCGGGATTTCCGGCAGGCTGATACTTTCGGCAATAATGCGATTCTTCACGTAACGTTCAAAGACTTCAGAAAGCCCCTGCACGCGGGCTTCATTACGGGTGTTACCGGCAGACATCCCGTTCGAGACGTACAGATTGCCGATAATGTTCATCGGAATATAGACGGTCTGGTTATCCGACTGGCGGGTGAACGGCAGACCGCAGATACCACGCTCTTCATTGCCAGACTGCAGGTCGATCAGCATGCTGCCTGTCAGTTCTTTCTCGGGATCGTAGAAAGCACGCAGGCGCGCATCCAGCAGACCTTCCGGTACGTCGTCATTTTCGGTCAGCGGGAACCATTTCTCGTTCGGATAATGCACGAACGGGCCATTGGCGATGGTTTCACCCAGCCAGAAATCGGCAAAGAAATAGTTGGTCGACAGACGCTCAAAATATTCGCCCAACGCCGACGCCAGCGCGGCTTTTTTTGTCGCCCCTTTGCCGTTGGTAAAGCACAGCGCACACTCTTTATCGCGAATGTGTACAGACCAGACGTTCGGCACCGGATTCAGCCACGAGGCCTCTTCAATATGGAAACCGAGGTCGAGGAGTTTCTGCTGGAAGCGAGCGATGGAGTCTTCCAGTGCGGCGTCTTTGCCGGGGATAAATGTTTGCGTCATGAAAATCACTTTTGTCGTACGGAAAGCGCGCAATGATACGGGTTTTATGTGACTGACGCTATCGCCGCCACGGACGCGGCGCAAATAAAAGTTTTGGCTATGCTTTTATCCGGTACCTGCGTTAAGGGCATAAAAATGAAAGCATTTGATTTACAACGAATGGCACTCGACAAAGTGCCGCTGGAATTCCTCTGGGAAGTTGCGCTGCGCAGTCTCTACACCTTTATTCTGGTGTTCCTGTTTCTCAAACTGACGGGCAGGCGCGGCGTAAGACAGATGTCATTATTCGAAGTGCTGATCATTCTGACGCTGGGGTCGGCGGCAGGGGATGTGGCTTTTTATGACGATGTGCCCATGCTGCCAGTGCTGGTGGTCTTCATTACTCTGGCGATGTTGTACCGGCTGGTGATGTGGCTGATGGCGCGCAGCGAAGCGCTGGAAGATCTGCTGGAAGGCAAGCCCGTCGTTATCATCGAAGACGGCGAGTTAGCCTGGTCGAAGCTGGGTAACGCCAACATGACTGAATTTGAGTTCTTTATGGAACTGCGGCTGAACGGTGTTGAGCAACTGGGACAGGTCAGACTGGCGATCCTCGAAACGAACGGGCAGATCAGCGTCTATTTCTTTGCAGACGAAAAAGTGAAGCCAGGGCTTAGCATTCTGCCTGAATATTGCACGCAGCGCTTCAGGGTCATGCCGGAAGCAGGGGATTACGCCTGCGTGCGCTGCAGTGAAGTTGTCGGCATGAGCGCCGGGGATAGCCAATTTTGTCCACGTTGCAAAAATCCAGAATGGTCGAAGGCCAGCCGGGCAAAACGGGTCGTCTGACAGCAAAAATATCGGTCTTTCATCGTCAATCCCGAAGATTCTGTTGTGTGAGCGAACACTCATTTTTGCTCTGCTCCGTTTTAGCCATTGCGGCGCGTGTCACTGAATGATAAAACCGATATCCACAGGAATAACTTATACCCAATGTCTGTTCATGTACGAAAAGAGGTTGGGTTAATAACAACACAACGTGGTGAGGGGAAATGGCTCAGGTCTTCAATTTTAGTTCAGGTCCGGCAATGCTACCGGCAGACGTGCTCAAACTGGCTCAACAGGATCTTTGTGACTGGAACGGTCTTGGTACGTCCGTCATGGAAGTGAGCCACCGCGGAAAAGAATTCATCCAGGTCGCGCAAGAAGCGGAGCAGGATTTTCGCGATCTGTTGAATATCCCCTCCAACTACAAAGTGCTGTTTTGTCACGGCGGCGGTCGCGGCCAGTTTTCCGCTATTCCGCTGAACATTCTGGGCGACAAAACCACGGCTGACTACGTTGATGCCGGCTACTGGGCTGCCAGCGCGGTTAAAGAAGCGAAAAAATACTGCACGCCGAATGTGATTGATGCCAAAGTCTCGGTTGATGGCCTGCGCGGCGTGAAGCCAATGCGCGAGTGGCAGCTTTCTGCTGATGCGGCGTATCTGCATTACTGCCCTAACGAAACCATCGATGGCATCGCGATTAACGAAACGCCCAATTTTGGTTCTGATGTGGTGGTGACCGCCGATTTCTCCTCAACCATTCTTTCCGGGCCGCTGGATGTCTCTCGCTACGGCATTATTTACGCCGGCGCGCAGAAGAACATTGGTCCGGCGGGTCTGACGCTCGTCATCGTGCGCGAAGATTTACTGGGTAAAGCGAATGTGGCATGCCCGTCGATCCTCGATTACGCCGTACTGAACGACAATGATTCGATGTTCAATACGCCGCCGACCTTCGCCTGGTACCTTTCTGGCCTGGTGTTCAAATGGCTGAAAGCCAATGGCGGCGTGGCAGCGATGGATAAAATCAACCAGCAGAAAGCCGAACTGCTGTATGGCGTGATTGATAACAGCGACTTCTATCGTAACGATGTGGCGAAAGCCAACCGTTCACGTATGAACGTGCCGTTCCAGTTGGCTGACAGCGCGCTGGATAAGATCTTCCTGGAAGAATCGTTTGCCGCCGGTCTGCATGCGCTGAAAGGCCATCGCGTTGTCGGCGGTATGCGCGCCTCTATCTATAACGCGATGCCGCTGGAAGGGGTAAAAGCGCTTGCCGATTTCATGACCGATTTCGAGCGTCGCCGCGGCTAATCTGTAGTCTCTTTTCATCCCCACAGCGTTGTCTGTGGGGTTTTTATTTCTGTCTTTTGAGAGTTGAGTTTCATGGAATCCCTGACGTTACAACCCATCGCACGGGTCGATGGCACGATTAATCTGCCTGGCTCGAAGAGCGTATCTAACCGCGCGTTGTTACTGGCGGCGTTAGCACATGGCACCACCGTGCTGACCAACCTGCTGGACAGCGATGACGTTCGCCATATGCTTAATGCCCTGAGTGCGTTGGGGATTGATTACACCCTTTCTGCGGATCGTACCCGCTGCGAAATCACTGGCAATGCTGGTCCTCTGCATGCCGACGGCGCGTTAGAACTGTTTCTGGGCAATGCCGGAACGGCGATGCGACCGCTGGCCGCCGCGCTGTGCCTTGGCGCAAACGATATTGTGCTGACTGGCGAACCGCGCATGAAAGAGCGTCCGATTGGTCATCTGGTGGATGCACTGCGTCAGGGCGGGGCGAACATTGAGTATCTGGAACAGGAAAACTACCCACCGCTTCGACTGCGTGGCGGGTTTACCGGTGGACAGGTTGAGGTTGATGGTAGCGTCTCCAGCCAGTTCCTCACCGCGCTGCTGATGACCGCGCCTCTGGCACCACAGGATACGGTGATTGGCATTAAAGGTGAGCTGGTGTCGAAACCGTATATTGATATCACGTTGAACCTGATGAAAACCTTTGGCGTTGAGATAGAGAACCAGAGCTATCAGCGTTTTGTGGTCAAAGGCGGTCAGCAGTATCAATCTCCGGGCCACTATCTGGTTGAAGGTGATGCTTCATCGGCCTCCTATTTCCTTGCGGCAGGCGCAATTAAAGGCGGGACGGTGAAAGTGACCGGGATTGGCCGCAACAGCATGCAGGGCGATATTCGCTTTGCCGATGTGCTGGAGAAGATGGGCGCGACGGTAACCTGGGGTGACGACTTTATCGCCTGTACCCGCGGAGAGCTCAACGCAATCGACATGGACATGAACCACATTCCGGATGCGGCGATGACCATTGCCACCGCGGCGCTGTTTGCCAAAGGTACGACGACGCTTCGCAACATCTATAACTGGCGTGTCAAAGAGACTGACCGTCTGTTTGCGATGGCGACCGAACT
Source organism: Citrobacter telavivensis (assembly GCA_009363175.1). Classification (NCBI taxonomy): domain Bacteria; kingdom Pseudomonadati; phylum Pseudomonadota; class Gammaproteobacteria; order Enterobacterales; family Enterobacteriaceae; genus Citrobacter; species Citrobacter telavivensis. The sequence continues at coordinate 3,871,672 of CP045205.1, read as the reverse complement.
GCGCAAGGTTGGCGCGGAAGTGGAAGAGGGGCAGGATTTTATTCGCATCACGCCGCCGGCCAAGCTGAAGTTTGCCGAAATTGGCACCTATAACGATCATCGCATGGCGATGTGCTTCTCGCTGGTGGCGCTATCTGACACGGCGGTCACGATCCTTGACCCCAAATGTACCGCCAAAACCTTCCCTGACTATTTCGAACAACTGGCGCGTATCAGCACACCTGCCTGATAAACGTAAAACATTGTCATCTTTCGGGCTGGTTGCTCACCAGCCCGCTATAATTGCGCAATTATTCTTCATCTGATTACAGACTAAACCGGTTTTTGCACACAACGTTAACGATTGTGGGCGTTGGCGCGTATAATGCGCGGCGTTTACGTTAACAGAACGCCTGTTTAAGGAGATAAAGATGACGGCAATTGCCCCGGTAATTACCATTGATGGCCCAAGCGGTGCAGGAAAAGGCACCTTGTGCAAAGCGATGGCGGAAGCATTGCAATGGCATCTGTTGGACTCAGGCGCAATCTATCGCGTGCTGGCGCTGGCGGCATTACATCATCATGTCGATGTCGCCTCAGAAGACGCGCTGGTTCCGCTGGCAACCCATCTTGATGTCCGTTTTGTCTCAACGGACGGAAATCTGGAAGTAATTCTGGAAGGAGAAGACGTCAGCGGTGAAATCCGCACGCAGGAAGTCGCCAATGCCGCCTCTCAGGTTGCTGCGTTCCCTCGCGTGCGCGAAGCGCTGCTGCGTCGTCAACGCGCTTTCCGTGAAGCGCCAGGACTTATCGCCGACGGACGCGACATGGGAACGGTAGTTTTCCCGGATGCGCCAGTGAAAATTTTCCTTGACGCCTCTTCGGAAGAACGTGCGCATCGCCGTATGCTACAGTTGCAGGAGAAAGGCTTTAGTGTTAACTTTGAGCGCCTTTTGGCCGAGATCAAAGAACGTGACGATCGCGACCGAAACCGTGCTGTAGCGCCGCTGGTTCCCGCTGCTGATGCTTTAGTTTTAGATTCCACACGATTAAGCATTGAGCAAGTGATTGAAAAAACGCTACAATACGCGCGCCAAAAACTGGCACTCGCTTAAGAGCGACCGAATTTGCAGTACCCCCGTTGCAATGGAATGACAGCGGGTATGTTAAACAACCCCATCCGACATGGTGTCAGGTGGACGTTAAATCTAACTTCGAAGATTAAACATGACTGAATCTTTTGCTCAACTATTTGAAGAATCCTTAAAAACAATCGAAACCCGTCCGGGTTCCATCGTTCGTGGCGTTGTTGTTGCTATCGACAAAGACGTCGTTCTGGTTGATGCGGGCCTGAAATCTGAATCTGCAATCCCTGCAGAGCAGTTCAAAAACGCAGCCGGCGAGCTGGAAATCCAGGTCGGTGACGAAGTTGACGTTGCGCTGGACGCAGTAGAAGACGGCTTCGGCGAAACCCTGCTGTCCCGTGAGAAAGCTAAGCGTCACGAAGCTTGGATCACGCTGGAAAAAGCATACGAAGACGCTGAAACTGTTGTTGGTGTTATCAACGGCAAAGTTAAGGGCGGCTTCACTGTTGAGCTGAACGGTATTCGTGCGTTCCTGCCAGGTTCACTGGTAGACGTTCGTCCGGTGCGCGATACGCTGCACCTGGAAGGCAAAGAGCTTGAGTTCAAAGTCATCAAGCTGGATCAGAAGCGCAACAACGTTGTTGTTTCTCGTCGTGCCGTGATCGAATCCGAAAACAGCGCAGAGCGCGATCAGCTGCTGGAAAACCTGCAGGAAGGCATGGAAGTTAAAGGTATCGTTAAGAACCTCACTGACTACGGTGCATTCGTTGATCTGGGTGGCGTTGACGGCCTGCTGCACATCACCGATATGGCATGGAAACGCGTTAAGCATCCAAGCGAAATCGTAAACGTTGGCGACGAAATCACTGTTAAAGTGCTGAAGTTCGACCGCGAACGTACCCGTGTATCCCTGGGCCTGAAACAGCTGGGCGAAGATCCGTGGGTTGCTATCGCTAAGCGTTATCCGGAAGGTACCAAACTGACCGGTCGCGTGACCAACCTGACTGACTACGGCTGCTTCGTTGAAATCGAAGAAGGCGTTGAAGGCCTGGTTCACGTTTCCGAAATGGACTGGACCAACAAAAACATCCACCCGTCCAAAGTTGTTAACGTTGGCGACGTAGTGGAAGTCATGGTTCTGGATATCGACGAAGAACGTCGTCGTATCTCCCTGGGCCTGAAGCAGTGCAAATCTAACCCATGGCAGCAGTTCGCGGAAACCCACAACAAGGGTGACCGTGTTGAAGGTAAAATCAAGTCTATCACTGACTTTGGTATCTTCATCGGCTTGGACGGCGGCATCGACGGCCTGGTTCACCTGTCTGACATCTCCTGGAACGTTGCAGGCGAAGAAGCAGTTCGTGAATACAAAAAAGGCGACGAAATCGCAGCAGTTGTTCTGCAGGTTGACGCAGAGCGCGAGCGTATCTCTCTGGGCGTTAAACAGCTGGCAGAAGATCCGTTCAACAACTGGGTTGCACTGAACAAGAAAGGCGCAATCGTAAACGGTAAAGTGACTGCAGTTGACGCGAAAGGCGCAACCGTAGAACTGGCTGACGGCGTTGAAGGTTACCTGCGCGCTTCTGAAGCATCCCGTGACCGCGTTGAAGATGCTACCCTGGTTCTGAGCGTGGGTGACGACGTTGAAGCTAAATTCACCGGCGTTGACCGTAAGAACCGTGCAATCAGCCTGTCTGTTCGTGCTAAAGACGAAGCTGATGAGAAAGATGCCATCGCAACTGTTAACAAACAGGAAGATGCAAACTTCTCTAACAACGCAATGGCTGAAGCTTTCAAAGCAGCTAAAGGCGAGTAATTCTTTGATACTTCGGGATGTTTCGTCCCGAAGTCAGATGAGAATACTTGACAGATTATAGAATTCGTTCTGTAATCAATGACAAAGGGCGGCTACGGCCGCCCTTAATCAATGCGACAGCAGCAGCTTATTGGAACCGGAGGAATCATGACCAAGTCAGAATTGATTGAAAGACTTGCCACTCAGCAATCTCATATTCCCGCGAAAGCGGTTGAAGATGCAGTAAAAGAGATGCTGGAGCATATGGCCTCGACTCTTGCACAGGGCGAGCGTATTGAAATCCGCGGTTTCGGCAGCTTTTCTTTGCATTACCGTGCACCACGTACCGGGCGTAACCCGAAGACTGGCGATAAAGTGGATCTGGAAGGAAAATATGTTCCGCACTTTAAGCCGGGTAAAGAACTGCGCGATCGCGCCAATATTTACGGTTAAGTTTTTCGCAAAACATAGCCTAGGAAAAGCACCTTTACGGTGCTTTTTTCTTGCCTGCAGCCCGTCCTGGAGTACCACTCGCATTTCACGTTGCATATTGCCGGGCGGCGATGAAAATTGCGGAATCATGACCGTAAATCCCTCATTCTACACCTGACAACCACTGTTCAGATCTGGACACTTCCGCTAACAGGGAGGTGTCCATGAAAATAACGACGGTTAGTCTGTGCGCATTAGGGGGGATCTTCCCTTTATTCTTGCTGCCCACGCTTCCAGGTTCAGTGGTTGTGAGCGTCCTGTTTGTGCTGGCCTGTTTGCTCGCTCTGCTCCGCTGGAAAGTGGCGAAGTGTGCCGGGCTCCTCCTGCTGTTTTTTCTCTGGGGCGTCATGGCGGCGAAGCAGTCGCTGTGGGCGGTAAATACATTGCCAGTCGCCACGCAGGAGGCGGTCGTAGAGCTTACGGCCACGGATAACATGACAACACATGCCGGGTGGATCACGCATCTTAATGGGCATCGACTTTTCCCTGCCGTAGGCATTGTGCTTTATGACCAATACTTGCCGATAGCACCGTGTGCGGGGCAACGTTGGGCGATGACGCTGAAGGTTCGCGCTATTCACGCCGAGTTGAATGACGGCGGATTTGACAGCCAGCGTTATGCCTTAGCACAGCATCAGCCGCTCACCGGTCGCTTTTTGCAGGCAAAGGTGGTCGACAGTGGATGCAGCTGGCGGGCTCGCTATCTCGCCTCGCTGACCGCCTCTCTGGAGAACTATTCCTGGCAGCAGGTCATTCTGGGGCTGGGGATGGGAGAACGCCTGCTGGTCCCGCAGGAGGTCAAAGCGATTATGCGTGATACTGGTACGGCGCATTTGATGGCGATTTCCGGCCTGCATATCGCTTTCGCGGCTTTACTGGCTGCCGCTCTGTTGCGGGGTGTGCAGTTTCTGTTGCCGGTCGCCGGGATCCGCTGGCAACACCCGCTGATTGGTGGGCTTATTTGCGCGGTGTGTTATGCCTGGTTGACCGGACTGCAACCCCCGGCGTTACGCACGGTGGTGGCGCTGCTGGTGTGGGGGGCACTGAAATTAAGCGGACGGCAATGGAGCGGTTGGTCGGTCTGGTGCTGCTGTCTGGCGGCCATTCTGGTTGTCGATCCCGTTGCTGTAATCTCGCAAAGCCTGTGGCTTTCTGCCTTTGCCGTTGCGGCTTTGCTGTTCTGGTATCAATGGTTTCCTTGTCCTGCCTTGCGCTTACCGCGCGCCGGGCGTTTGCTTGTTGAATTGGCACATCTGCAACTGGGGATTACCCTGTTGCTCCTGCCGCTACAAATTGCGCTGTTTCACGGTATCAGCCTGACCTCTTTTGTCGCAAATCTGTTTGCTGTTCCGCTGGTTACGTTTGTCAGCGTTCCGTTGATCCTCGCTGGAATGGTGGTTCACCTCACCGGTCCGCTGTTTCTCGAGGGCGGACTCTGGTATCTGGCCGATCGTTCATTGGCCACGTTATTCTGGGCGCTTAAGCTCTTGCCTGCAGGGTGGATCAATGTTGATGTTCGTTGGCAGTGGCTGGTCTTTGTCCCCTGGCTTATGTTACTCGGCTGGCGATTCGTTGCATGGCGCATCTTTCCCGGCCTCTGTCTGGCGACGCTGGCGCTATTGAGTTGGCCGTTCTGGAGTCCGACACGTACCGACGCCTGGCAGGTGCACATGCTGGATGTTGGACAAGGATTGGCGATGGTCATCGCCCGCAATGGTAAAGCGTTACTCTACGATACCGGGTTGGCCTGGCCGGGGGGTGACAGCGCGCAGCAGATCATCATTCCATGGCTGCGCTGGCACCATCTGCAGCCAGAGGGCATCATTCTCAGCCATGAGCATCTTGACCATCGCGGTGGACTACACTCTTTGCAGACAACCTGGCCAACGCTTTGGGTACGCAGCCCGCTAGGATGGCCGGGCCATTTGCCCTGTTATCGTGGCGAGACGTGGCAATGGCAGGGATTGTGGTTTAGCGTGCACTGGCCGTTGAAGGGGGACCAGACGCAGGGAAATAACCACTCCTGTGTCGTAAAGATTGATGATGGCATGCACAGTATTCTGCTGACGGGTGATATAGAGTCCCCGGCGGAACAGAAAATGTTAAGCCATTACTGGCAGCATCTTTCAGCAACGGTAGTCCAGGTACCACATCATGGCAGCAACAGTTCTTCTTCACTGGCATTCATTCAACGCGCCAATGGCCGGGCGGCGCTGGCCTCGGCATCACGCTACAACGCCTGGCGGCTGCCGTCCCACAAGGTGAAGCAGCGCTATCAGCAACAGGGGTACCGGTGGTGTGATACCCCGCATCAGGGGCAAATTTCGCTGGATTTTTCAACACAGGGCTGGCAGGTCATCAGCCTGCGGGAGCAAATTTTACCTCGTTGGTATCATCAGTGGTTTGGCGTGTCAGACGATAACGGGTAGAATATGCGGCTATTTCAACAGATGCTGGTTTCTTGAATGCATAACGATAAAGATCTCTCTACGTGGCAGACGTTTCGCCGACTGTGGCCAACCATTGCGCCTTTCAAATCGGGTCTGATCGTGGCGGGTGTTGCGTTAATCCTCAACGCGGCCAGCGATACCTTCATGTTATCGCTCCTCAAACCATTACTGGACGATGGTTTTGGTAAAACAGATCGCTCAGTGTTGCTTTGGATGCCGCTGGTGGTTATTGGGCTGATGATTTTACGTGGTATCACCAGCTATATCTCCAGCTACTGTATTTCCTGGGTATCAGGAAAAGTGGTGATGACCATGCGTCGTCGCCTGTTTGGTCATATGATGGGCATGCCGGTTTCCTTCTTTGACAAGCAGTCCACCGGGACGCTGCTTTCTCGCATTACTTACGATTCTGAACAGGTTGCCTCTTCGTCTTCCGGCGCGCTGATTACCGTTGTGCGTGAAGGCGCATCCATTATCGGCCTGTTCATCATGATGTTCTATTACAGCTGGCAGTTGTCGATCATCCTGGTTGTGCTGGCACCTATCGTGTCGATTGCGATTCGTGTGGTCTCCAAACGTTTTCGTGCTATCAGTAAGAATATGCAGAATACGATGGGGCAGGTGACGACCAGCGCGGAACAGATGCTGAAAGGCCATAAAGAGGTCCTGATCTTCGGTGGTCAGGGGGTGGAAACGAAGCGCTTCGACAAAGTCAGTAACAAGATGCGCTTGCAGGGAATGAAGATGGTTTCTGCCTCTTCCATTTCCGATCCTATCATCCAGTTGATTGCTTCTCTGGCGCTGGCGTTTGTTCTGTACGCGGCCAGCTTCCCAAGCGTTATGGACAGCCTGACGGCAGGGACGATCACCGTGGTCTTCTCGTCAATGATTGCCCTGATGCGTCCGCTGAAATCGCTGACCAACGTCAACGCCCAGTTCCAGCGTGGTATGGCCGCATGCCAGACCCTGTTTGCAATTCTGGATAGCGAGCAGGAAAAAGACGAAGGTAAACGCGTGATTGAACGTGCGACCGGCGATCTGGAATTCCGTAATGTGACCTTTACCTATCCGGGCCGCGAAGTGCCGGCTCTGCGCAATATCAACCTGAAAATCCCGGCAGGCAAAACCGTTGCGCTGGTGGGGCGTTCAGGTTCCGGTAAATCAACCATTGCCAGTCTGATCACGCGTTTTTACGACATCAATGAAGGCGAAATCCTCATGGATGGTCACGATCTACGTGAGTACACCTTGGCCTCGTTGCGTAATCAGGTGGCGCTGGTTTCGCAAAACGTGCATCTGTTCAACGACACGGTGGCGAACAACATCGCCTACGCGCGAACTGAGCAGTATAGCCGTGAGCAGATCGAAGAAGCGGCTCGTATGGCCTATGCCATGGACTTTATCAATAAAATGGATGACGGCCTTGATACGGTGATCGGCGAAAACGGCGTGTTGCTGTCCGGCGGTCAGCGTCAGCGTATCGCCATTGCGCGCGCCTTGCTGCGAGACAGCCCGATTCTGATCCTTGATGAAGCCACGTCAGCGCTGGATACCGAATCAGAGCGCGCCATTCAGGCGGCGCTGGACGAACTGCAGAAAAACCGCACCTCGCTGGTTATTGCGCACCGTCTCTCAACCATCGAGCAGGCTGATGAAATTGTGGTCGTGGAAGATGGTCTGATTGTGGAACGCGGTACGCACAGCGAACTGCTGGAACATCGCGGCGTCTATGCGCAACTGCACAAAATGCAATTTGGTCAATGATCGCACGCATCTGGTCCGGTGAGTCGCCCTTATGGCGACTGTTACTCCCTCTCTCCTGGCTGTACGGCCTGGTGAGCGGGGGGATTCGTCTGTGTTATACGCTCGGGATCAAGCGCGCCTGGCGTGCACCGGTGCCGGTGGTGGTGGTCGGTAACCTGACGGCGGGCGGTAACGGTAAAACGCCGGTAGTGATCTGGCTGGTGGAACAGCTCCAGCGGCGCGGTCTTCGCGTTGGGGTGGTTTCCCGCGGTTACGGTGGCAAAGCGGCGTCTTATCCCTTACTGCTGAATGCCGAAACGACCACAGCAGAAGCGGGTGATGAACCGGTGCTGATTTATCAGCGCACCGGCGCACCGGTATCGGTATCACCCAACCGGGCCGACGCGGTTAAAGCGATTCTGGCGCATCACGATGTACAGATTATCGTCACCGATGATGGCCTTCAGCACTACCGTCTGGCCCGCGATGTTGAGATTGTGGTGGTTGATGGCGTGCGTCGTTTCGGTAACGGCTGGTGGCTACCGGCAGGCCCGATGCGTGAACGGGCCGGTCGGCTGAAAACGGTGGATGCGGTCATTGTCAACGGTGGCATCCCGCAGGCGGGGGAGATCCCGATGCGTCTGGCGGCAGGACTGGCTGTGAACCTGCGTACCGGTGAGCGTCGCGATGTCGCGCAATTGCAAAATGTCGTGGCGATGGCGGGTATTGGTCATCCGCCGCGCTTTTTTGCCACGTTAGAGGCCTGTGGCGTACAGCCACAGAAATGTGTTCCGCTGGCAGATCATCAGGCGTTGACTTCGCGTGATGTCAACGGCTTACTGAACTCGTCGCAAACGCTGATCATGACGGAGAAGGACGCCGTTAAGTGCCGCGCCTTTGCTGAAGACAACTGGTGGTATCTCCCTGTCGACGCACATCTGTCGGGGACAGAACCTGAGACATTACTCGAAAAATTGATCTCGCTGGTACGTTAGCGCACCACCATAACGGCAGCGAATGAATGAGGGAATCATGAATGTCGTTGCCGTACCTCTCTCTTACGGATGCCCGTAACCTTCATCTCGCCGCCCAGGGGCTGTTAAAAAAACCACGCCGCCGCGCGCTGGCGAGCGATATCCTGCCGACGATTACCCGCATGTCGCTGCTGCAAATTGATACCATCAATATTGTTGCCCGCAGCCCCTACCTTGTGTTGTTCAGCCGACTGGGGGATTACGCGATACAGTGGCTGGATGACGCCCTGACGCAGGGCGAGTTGATGGAGTACTGGGCCCATGAGGCCTGCTTCCTGCCGCGCAGTGACTTCACGTTGATACGCCACCGGATGCTGGCCCCTGAAAAAATGGGCTGGAAGTACCAGGCGGCGTGGATGAAAGAGCATGCTGGCGAAATTGAGCAACTGTTGCAGCATATCCATCAAAACGGGCCGGTTCGCTCAGCGGACTTTGAGCACCAGCGTAAAGGTAACAGCGGCTGGTGGGACTGGAAGCCGCACAAGCTACATCTGGAAGGGCTGTTCACGGCAGGAAAGGTGATGGTGATTGAACGGCGTAATTTCCAACGTGTATACGATCTCACGCATCGCGTCATGCCGCACTGGGATGATGAACGCGATCTGCTTCCACGGGCGCAAGCGGAATCTGTCATGCTGGACAACAGCGCGCGCAGCCTGGGGATTTTTCGCGAGCAGTGGCTGGCAGATTACTACCGTCTGAAACGTCCCGAATTACAAAACTGGCGTGATGTGCGGGCTGAACAGCAGCAGATCGTTCCGGTCGAGGTCGAAAGCCTCGGGCCGCTGTGGTTGCATGCGGATATGCTGCCGCTGCTTGAACAGGCACAGGCAGGAAAGCTGACCGCGACACATAGCGCGGTGCTGTCGCCGTTTGATCCGGTAGTCTGGGATCGCAAACGCGCGGAGCAGCTGTTTGATTTCAGCTACCGGCTGGAATGTTACACGCCGGCGCCAAAGCGGCAATATGGCTACTTTGTCCTGCCTTTGCTCCACCGGGGGCAACTGGTGGGGCGGATGGACGCCAAAATGCACCGTAAAACTGGCGTACTGGAAGTGATTTCTCTCTATCTGCAGGAGGGGGTAAAGCCAGGTGTGACGCTGCAAAACGGGTTACAGCAGGCGATAACCGATTTCGCCCGCTGGCAGAATGCCGCCCGCGTGACGCTGGGGCACTGTCCGGAAGGGATATTTGCACAATGTCGGCAGGGGTGGGAAATAGACGCAGTCGCATGAGCGAGTATGATAAGATCTCCTCATTCACTACCCGGTCCATCTGGAGGAACTATGGATCATCGTCTGCTTGAAATCGTTGCCTGCCCGGTCTGTAACGGAAAACTCTGGTACAACCAGGAAAAACAAGAACTGATCTGCAAACTGGATAACCTCGCTTTTCCGCTGCGTGATGGCATTCCCGTGTTGCTGGAAACTGAGGCCCGCGTGTTAGCGGCTGATGAGCGTAAATCATGAGTTTTGTCGTCATTATTCCTGCCCGCTACGCCTCCACGCGTCTGCCGGGTAAGCCGTTGCAGGACATCAACGGTAAGCCGATGATTGTACATGTGCTGGAGCGCGCCCGTGAATCCGGCGCTGAGCGCATTATTGTCGCGACCGATCATGAAGACGTCGCGCGCGCCGTTGAAGCTGCGGGTGGGGAAGTGTGCATGACCCGCGTCGACCACCAGTCGGGGACAGAACGTCTGGCAGAGGTGGTCGAGAAGTGTGGCTTCAGTGATGACACCGTGATCGTTAACGTGCAGGGTGATGAGCCGATGATCCCGGCCGTCATCATTCGCCAGGTGGCGGAAAACCTGGCGCAGCGTCAGGTTGGAATGGCCACGCTCGCGGCACCTATTCACGGTGCAGAAGAGGCATTCAATCCTAATGCGGTGAAGGTCGTACTGGATGCCGAAGGCTATGCGCTGTATTTCTCGCGTGCCACAATCCCCTGGGATCGCGACCGTTTTGCGAAGAGTCGGGAGACCATTGGCGATACCTTCCTGCGTCACCTTGGTATTTACGGCTACCGCGCCGGATTTATCCGCCGTTATGTGAGCTGGCAGCCCAGTCCGCTGGAAAATATTGAGATGCTGGAGCAACTCCGCGTGCTGTGGTACGGCGAAAAAATCCACGTGGCTGTGGCAAAAGAGGTACCCGGGACCGGTGTTGATACCGCAGAAGACCTCGAGCGCGTTCGCGCTGAAATGCGTTAATTCTCTTTATGACACTCCGCTCTTTAGTGAGAGGAGTGTCGTACCGTTACGATTTTCCTCGTTTTTTCTTTTCAACAATTGATCTCATCCGGGTGACATCTGTCGGAGTGGCGCTCATTATAAAAGCAGTAGCTTTTATGAGGGCAATCTGAATGGAACAGCTGCGCGCCGAATTAAGTCATTTACTGGGCGAAAAACTGAGCCGCATTGAATGCGTGAATGAAAAAGTCGACACAGCGCTGTGGGCGCTCTATGACAGTCAGGGCAACCCGATGCCGTTGATGGCCCAAAGTTTCACTACGCCGGGGGTCGCACAGCAACTGGCCTGGAAAACCACCATGTTAGCGCGTAGTGGCACCGTGCGAATGCCGGTTATTTATGGTGTGATGACCCACGACGAGCATCCCGGCCCGGATGTCTTACTGCTCGAACGTCTGCGCGGGGTCCCGGTTGAAGCGCCAGCCCGGACGCCGGAACGCTGGGAACAGCTCAAAGATCAGATCGTCGAAGGGTTACTGGCCTGGCACCGTCAGGATAGCCGCGGCTGCGTCGGCGCGGTGGATAATACGCAGGAGAATATTTGGCCCTCCTGGTACCGACAGCGTGTTGAGGTGCTCTGGAGCACGCTCAACCAGTTCAACAACACCGGGCTGACGATGCAGGATAAACGCATTCTGTTTCGCACCCGCGAATGCCTGCCGGCGCTGTTTGACGGATTTAACGACAACTGTGTGCTGGTGCATGGCAATTTCAGTCTGCGCAGCATGCTAAAAGATGCCCGAAGCGACCAGCTTCTGGCGATGGTGGGGCCAGGCATCATGCTCTGGGCGCCACGGGAGTACGAACTGTTCCGGCTGGTGGATAATACGCTGGCGGAAGGGTTGCTCTGGCACTACCTGCAACGCGCGCCAGTGGCGGAATCGTTCATCTGGCGGCGTTGGTTATATGTGTTATGGGATGAAGTTGCGCAACTGGTCAATACCGGGCGTTTCAACCGCTCTCATTTTGATCTTGCCGCGAAATCACTCCTGCCCTGGCTCGCCTGACGCTCCTTTCAGCCATTGCCAGACCCTCCCCAGCGTCTCATAGCTTGCCCGATCGCTATGCATCAACCATACGGGAGAGGGGAGCGCCCGTTCCCACGGATTCAATGGGGAATCGATGGCCAGTTGATTCGCCGGAGCCGGCAGTGGGTTTAATCCGGCCTGCTGAAAGAAAATCATCGCTCGTGGCAGATGAGAGGCGGAAGTGACCAGCAGGAATGGCGCGTCGCCGATGGCCTGCTTTACGGCGGCGGCTTCTTCCTCGGTATCTTTGGGCCTGTCCAGCACAATGATATCCTCTCCCGGTACGCCCAGCGATTGTGCCACCCGCGCGCCGGCTTCAGCCGTACTCACTGGATTGGTTCTGGCATTCGCGCCGGTAAAAATCAATTTTGAACCCGGGTTGGCCCGCCACAGCCGTATTCCCTCATTAAGACGCGGCAGACTGTTATTGATCAGGTTGGAACTGGGGGCCCACTGTGGGTTCCAGGTATAGCCGCCGCCCAGTACGACGATGTATTTCACTTTCTGCGTATCCTGCCAGGTCGGGTAGCTCGCTTCTATCGGGCGCAGCAGATGATCGGCAACGGGTTGCAGGCTAAGCAGGAACAGCGTCAGCCAACTGACACTGATAAATACCTTCCCGGTTTTCTGAAAACGGCTAAACCACAGCAGCGCCAGGCCGATACCCATCATCAGGAGCAGAAAAGGGAGAGGCAGCAGCACGCCGCCAATCACTTTCTTGAGTGTAAAGAGCATCCTTTTTGGTTCCTTTTTTGACCATATAGCAGAAGAATAATCGGGATATTACACCAGAGAGGTTCATTCTCCGCGCGGGTGTGACAAAATAGCGGTTTTATCAGAGAACACCTAAGCCAGCCTGTGGAGAGCCCGATGCGGGATCGCAATTTTGATGACATTGCTGAGAAGTTTTCCCGTAATATTTACGGCACCACAAAAGGGCAGCTAAGACAGGCGATCCTGTGGCAGGATCTCGACCGTGTCCTGGCGGATTACGGCTCGCAGAAACTGCGGGTGCTGGATGCCGGCGGTGGTGAAGGGCAGACGGCCATTAAAATGGCAGAGTGTGGCCATCACGTGACGCTGTGCGATCTGTCCGGTGAGATGATCGCCCGTGCGCAACGGGCAGCAGAAGATAAAGATGTGAGCCACAACATGCATTTTATACAATGCGCCGCTCAGGATGTTGCTTCGCATTTGGAAAGCCCCGTTGATCTGATATTGTTTCACGCTGTGCTGGAGTGGGTCGCCGATCCGGTCAGTGTGTTAGAGACCCTGTGGTCCGTATTGCGTCCCGGTGGCGTACTGTCGTTAATGTTCTACAATGCCAACGGTCTGTTGATGCATAACATGGTGGCAGGGAACTTTGACTACGTACAGATAGGGATGCCAAAGCGTAAGAAGCGTACCCTTTCGCCAGACTATCCGCGTGAGCCAGGGCAGGTTTACCAGTGGCTGGAACAGATTGGCTGGCAGATCACCGGGAAGACCGGGGTGCGTGTGTTTCATGATTATCTGCGTGAGAAACATCAGCAGCGTGACTGTTATGAGATATTGCTTGAATTAGAAACGCGTTATTGTCGCCAGGAGCCGTATGTCAGCCTGGGTCGTTACATTCACGTCACCGCGCGTAAACCGCAGATGCAAGGATAACCTATGAGTGAATTTTCCCAGACAGTCCCCGAACTGGTTGCCTGGGCCAGAAAAAATGACTTCACTATTTCGCTGCCGGTAGACCGACTCTCGTTCCTGCTGGCGGTGGCCACGCTGAACGGCGAGCGCCTGGACGGTGAGATGAGTGAAGGCGAACTGGTGGACGCGTTCCGCCATGTAAGTGATGCGTTTGAGCAAACCAGCGAAACCATTGGCGTGCGCGCGAACAATGCGATCAACGATATGGTGCGTCAACGTCTGCTGAACCGCTTTACCAGTGAGCAGGCAGAAGGGAACGCGATTTATCGCCTGACGCCGCTCGGCATTGGCATTACGGATTACTATATTCGCCAACGTGAATTTTCCACACTGCGTTTGTCGATGCAGTTGTCGATAGTCGCGGGTGAACTCAAACGCGCGGCGGATGCCGCCGATGAGGGCGGCGATGAGTTCCATTGGCACCGCAACGTCTATGCGCCGCTCAAGTATTCGGTGGCAGAGATTTTCGACAGTATCGATCTGACTCAGCGCATCATGGATGAACAGCAGCAGCAGGTGAAAGATGATATCGCGCAGCTGTTGAATAAAGACTGGCGCGCGGCGATTTCGAGCTGTGAGCTGTTACTCTCGGAAACGTCCGGCACCCTGCGCGAGTTGCAGGATACGCTGGAAGCGGCAGGCGATAAATTACAGGCCAATCTGCTGCGCATTCAGGATGCGACGCTGGCCCATGACGATCTGCATTTTGTTGACAGGCTGGTGTTTGACCTGCAAAGCAAGCTGGATCGTATTATCAGTTGGGGCCAGCAGTCGATCGATCTGTGGATCGGCTATGACCGCCATGTTCATAAATTTATCCGTACTGCCATCGATATGGATAAAAACCGCGTTTTTGCCCAGCGCTTACGTCAGTCGGTACAGACCTATTTTGACGAGCCGTGGGCGCTGACCTATGCCAATGCCGATCGTCTGCTGGATATGCGCGACGAAGAGATGGCGCTGCGCGATGAAGAGGTTACCGGGGAACTTCCGCCGGACTTAGAGTACGAAGAGTTTAATGAGATCCGCGAACAGCTGGCGGCGATTATCGAAGGCCAACTGGCTATCTATAAATCGAAAGAGACGCCGCTGGATCTCGGCCTGGTAGTGCGCGAGTATCTTGCGCAATACCCGCGTGCGCGTCATTTCGACGTTGCGCGCATTGTTATCGATCAGGCGGTACGTCTTGGCGTAGCGCAAGCAGACTTCACCGGACTGCCAGCCAAATGGCAGCCGATTAATGATTACGGAGCCAAGGTACAGGCGCATGTCATTGACAAATATTGAACAAGTGATGCCGGTTAAGCTGGCGCAGGCGTTGGCGAATCCGTTATTTCCAGCGCTGGATAGCGCATTACGTTCAGGCCGTCACATTGGTCTGGATGAACTGGATAATCATGCCTTTCTGATGGATTTTCAGGACGACCTGGAAGAGTTTTACAGCCGTTATAACGTGGAATTGATCCGCGCGCCGGAAGGGTTTTTCTACCTGCGTCCGCGTTCAACGACCATTATCCCGCGTTCCGTGTTGTCTGAACTGGACATGATGGTCGGTAAAATTCTTTGCTACCTCTATCTCAGCCCGGAGCGGCTGGCGAATGAAGGGATTTTCACGCAGCAGGAGCTGTATGACGAGCTGCTGACGTTGGCTGACGAAGCCAAACTGTTGAAGCTGGTAAATAACCGTTCAACCGGCTCCGATGTCGACCGCCAGAAATTACAGGAAAAAATGCGCTCGTCGTTAAACCGTCTGCGCCGTTTAGGCATGGTGTGGTTTATGGGACACGACAGCAGCAAATTCCGTATTACGGAATCGGTGTTCCGTTTTGGCGCAGATGTGCGCAGTGGCGATGATCCGCGGGAAGCGCAGCGTCGCCTGATTCGCGATGGCGAAGCGATGCCGGTCGAAAACCACCTGCTGCTCAATGATGAGACTGAAGAGAATCAGCCGGACAGTGGAGAAGAAGAATAATGATTGAACGCGGTAAATTTCGCTCACTAACGCTGATTAACTGGAACGGTTTCTTTGCCCGCACCTTTGACCTGGATGAACTGGTTACCACGCTTTCCGGGGGGAACGGCGCGGGGAAATCCACCACCATGGCGGCGTTCGTCACAGCGCTTATCCCGGACTTAACCCTGTTGCACTTTCGTAACACTACCGAAGCCGGGGCGACCAGTGGCTCACGTGATAAAGGCCTGCACGGTAAGCTGAAAGCGGGTGTCTGCTATTCAATGCTGGACACGATCAACTCGCGGCATCAGCGCGTGGTGGTTGGCGTACGTTTGCAGCAGGTGGCCGGACGCGACCGTAAAGTCGACATCAAACCGTTTGCCATTCAGGGGCTGCCGATGTCGGTGCAGCCCACGCAACTGGTGACGGAAACGCTGAACGAGCGTCAGGCGCGCGTCCTGCCGTTGACGGAGCTTAAAGAGAAGCTCGACGAAATGGAAGGCGTGCAGTTTAAGCAGTTCAACTCGATAACCGACTACCATTCGCTGATGTTCGATCTGGGCCTCATCGCCCGTCGTCTGCGCTCTGCCTCCGATCGTAGTAAATTCTATCGCCTGATTGAAGCCTCGCTGTACGGCGGGATTTCCAGCGCGATCACCCGTTCTCTGCGCGACTACCTGCTGCCGGAAAACAGCGGGGTGCGTAAGGCGTTCCAGGATATGGAAGCCGCGCTGCGGGAAAACCGTCTGACGCTGGAAGCTATTCGCGTCACCCAGTCCGACCGCGATCTGTTTAAACACCTGATCAGCGAAGCCACTAACTACGTGGCGGCGGACTATATGCGCCACGCCAATGAGCGTCGGATCCACCTCGATAAAGCGCTGGAGTTTCGTCGTGAACTGTACACCTCGCGCAAACAGCTGGCGGCGGAGCAATATAAGCACGTCGATATGGCGCGTGAGTTGGGCGAGCACAACGGCGCGGAAGGCGATCTCGAAGCCGATTATCAGGCAGCGAGCGATCACCTGAACCTGGTGCAAACGGCGCTGCGTCAGCAGGAAAAAATTGAACGTTATGAAGCGGATCTCGACGAGTTGCAGATCCGTCTCGAAGAACAAAACGAAGTGGTAGCGGAAGCTGCCGATCGCCAGGAAGAAAACGAAGCGCGCGCCGAGGCTGCCGAGCTGGAAGTGGATGAGCTGAAAAGCCAACTGGCGGATTACCAGCAGGCGCTGGACGTTCAGCAGACCCGCGCCATCCAGTACAACCAGGCGATCTCCGCACTGGAGCGCGCCAGAGCGGTATGTCATTTGCCGGATCTGACGGCCGATAGCGCCGCCCAGTGGCTGGAGACTTTCCAGGCGAAAGAGCAGGAAGCGACCGAAAAAATGCTCTCGCTGGAGCAGAAAATAAGCGTGTCGCAAACCGCGCACAGTCAGTTTGAGCAGGCGTATCAGCTGGTGGTGGCGATCAATGGCCCGCTGGCGCGAAATGAGGCCTGGGGCGTGGCGCGTGAACTGTTGCGTGAAGGCGTTGATCAGCGCCACCTGGCGGAGCAGGTGCAGCCGCTGCGCATGCGACTGAGCGAACTTGAACAGCGTCTGCGCGAGCAGCAGGAAGCCGAACGTCTGTTGGCGGAATTCTGTAAGCGTCAGGGCAAAAACTTCGATATTGATGAACTGGAAGCCCTGCACCAGGAGCTGGAGGCGCGTATCGCCTCGCTGTCTGACAATGTCTCCAGCGCGCACGAACAGCGCATGGCGCTGCGTCAGGAGCAGGAACAGCTACAGTCCCGCATTCAGCACTTAATGCAGCGTGCGCCTGTCTGGCTTGCGGCACAAAACAGCCTGAGCCAGCTCAGCGAACAGTGTGGCGAAGAGTTCACCTCTGGCCAGGAAGTGACTGAATATTTACAGCAATTGCTCGAGCGTGAACGTGAAGCGATTGTGGAACGCGACGAAGTTGGCGCGCGCAAGAATGCCGTCGATGAAGAGATCGAACGCTTAAGTCAGCCTGGCGGTTCGGAAGATCAGCGCCTGAACGCGCTGGCGGAACGCTTTGGCGGTGTGCTGCTGTCAGAAATTTATGACGACGTCAGCCTTGAAGATGCGCCGTACTTCTCCGCGCTGTATGGCCCATCACGCCATGCCATCGTGGTGCCGGACCTGTCGCTTATCGCCGAGCAACTGGAAGGGTTGACGGATTGCCCGGAAGATTTGTATCTGATTGAAGGGGATCCGCAGTCGTTTGATGACAGCGTCTTCAGCGTAGACGAACTGGAAAAAGCGGTGGTGGTGAAAATCGCCGATCGCCAGTGGCGTTATTCGCGCTTCCCGTCCGTACCGCTGTTTGGTCGCGCGGCGCGGGAAAATCGTATCGAAACTCTGCATGCCGAGCGTGAAGGGTTGTCCGAGCGTTTTGCCACGCTCTCTTTTGACGTACAGAAAACGCAGCGTCTGCATCAGGCGTTCAGCCGTTTCATTGGTAGCCATCTTTCGGTGGCGTTTGAATCCGATCCGGAAGCCGAAATTCGTCAGCTCAACAGTCGTCGCGTTGAACTGGAACGTGCGCTGACCGCTCACGAAAATGACAACCAGCAGCAGCGTCTGCAGTACGAGCAGGCCAAAGAAGGCGTTGCCGCACTGAACCGTCTGCTGCCGCGTCTGAATCTGCTGGCTGACGACAGCCTGGCGGACCGCGTCGAGGAGATCCGCGAGCGTCTGGATGAAGCGCAGGAAGCGGCGCGCTTTGTGCAGCAGCACGGCAACCAACTGGCGAAACTGGAACCGATGGTTTCGGTACTACAGAGCGATCCGGAACAGTTCGAACAGTTGAAAGAAGACTACGCGTATTCCCAGCAGACGCAGCGTGATGCGCGTCAGCAGGCGTTTGCGCTGACTGAAGTGGTTCAGCGTCGTGCGCACTTCGGCTATTCCGACTCGGCGGAAATGCTCAGCGGTAACAGCGATCTGAATGAAAAGCTGCGCGAGCGACTGGAACATGCGGAAGCCGAACGTACCCGCGCCCGTGAAGCCCTGCGCGGCCATGCGGCGCAACTGAGTCAGTACAATCAGGTTCTGGCCTCGCTGAAAAGCTCTTATGACACCAAGAAAGAGCTGCTCAACGATCTGCAGCGTGAGTTGCAGGATATTGGCGTTCGTGCTGACAGTGGAGCGGAAGAGCGGGCGCGCATTCGTCGCGATGAACTGCACGCGCAGCTCAGCAATAACCGTGCGCGGCGTAACCAGCTTGAAAAAGCGCTCACCTTCTGTGAAGCGGAGATGGATAATCTGACCCGCAAACTTCGCAAGCTGGAACGCGATTACCATGAAATGCGTGAGCAGGTGGTGACCGCGAAAGCCGGCTGGTGCGCAGTGATGCGGCTGGTGAAAGACAGCGGCGTCGAGCGTCGCCTGCACCGCCGTGAGCTGGCTTATCTCTCGGGTGACGAACTGCGTTCCATGTCGGATAAGGCGCTGGGTGCGCTGCGTCTGGCGGTCGCTGATAACGAACATCTGCGTGACGTTCTGCGTTTGTCGGAAGATCCGAAGCGTCCGGAACGTAAGATCCAGTTCTTTGTCGCGGTGTACCAGCACCTGCGCGAGCGTATCCGTCAGGATATTATTCGTACCGATGATCCAGTGGAAGCCATCGAACAGATGGAAATTGAGCTGGGCCGTCTGACCGAAGAGCTGACTTCCCGTGAACAGAAACTGGCGATCAGCTCACGCAGTGTGGCAAACATTATTCGCAAGACCATCCAGCGTGAACAGAACCGTATCCGTCAGCTCAACCAGGGGCTGCAAAGCGTATCGTTTGGCCAGGTTCACAGCGTGCGTCTGAACGTGAATGTGCGTGAAACCCATGCCACGCTGCTGGAAGTGTTGTCTGAACAGCATGAGCAGCATCAGGATCTGTTCAACAGCAATCGCCTGACCTTCTCAGAAGCGCTGGCGAAGCTGTATCAGCGCCTGAATCCGCAGATCGACATGGGGCAGCGTACGCCGCAGACCATTGGCGAGGAGTTGCTGGACTATCGTAACTATCTCGAAATGGAAGTGGAAGTCAACCGGGGTTCCGACGGCTGGCTGCGTGCGGAGTCCGGTGCACTGTCGACCGGTGAAGCGATCGGGACCGGGATGTCTATCCTGGTGATGGTGGTTCAGAGCTGGGAAGATGAAGCGCGTCGTCTGCGCGGGAAAGACATCTCCCCATGCCGTCTGCTGTTCCTCGATGAAGCGGCCCGTCTGGATGCGCGCTCCATCGCGACGCTGTTCGAGCTGTGCGAGCGTCTGCAAATGCAGTTGATCATCGCGGCACCGGAAAACATCAGTCCGGAGAAGGGCACCACCTATAAGCTGGTTCGTAAAGTTTTCCAGAATACGGAACACGTCCACGTGGTCGGACTGCGCGGGTTTGCCCCGCAGTTGCCTGACCCTCTCCCCGGTGAGGCTGATGCCCCGTCAGAGGCCAGCTAAAACCCCAAAGACGGCTGAAAAGCCGTCTTTTTCATTTCTTAATCAGCGGATTTCAGGTGCATTTTCTTTAAACTTCTTTACATTAGGTTAGGCAATCACATAACAGCCTTTCTATAATGAAGGAAAGCTCCGGTAGATGTGAGCATGTCGTAATGTAACCAGAGGGCAAGGGATGTTGCTTAATAAAATTGGTGGTCGTCGGCTCTCGGCAATGAGTTTATGCCTGGCCGTAGCATTCGCTCCACTGTTCAGTGTTCAGGCTGATGAGCCTGAAGTTATACCTGGCGACAGCCCCGTTGTTGCCAGTGAGCAGAGCCTCGCCCAGCCGCAGGCGCAATCTGGCGCAACGGCCGTGATGGCGGGTCTGCAGCCTCTTCCTGAAGGGGCGGCGGAAAAGGCGCGGACTGAACTGCAGTCGCAACTTCCCTCGGGCTACACGCCTGTCTATATGAATCAGCTTGAATTGCTCTATGCGGCGCGCGATATGAAACCCATGTGGGAAAATCGTGAAGCCGTAAAAGCGTTCCAGCAGCAGCTAGCTGAGGTCGCCATCGCCGGTTTCCAGCCCCAGTTTACTACCTGGGTGGCGTTACTGACCGATCCTGGCGTTAGCGGTATTACACGCGATCTGGTGTTGTCTGATGCGATGATGGGTTATCTCCATTTGATAGCCAATATCCCGGTCAAGGGCAACCGTTGGCTATACAGCAGCAAGCCGTATGTGCTGGCGACGCCACCGCTGTCGGTTCTCAATCAGTGGCAGGTCGCGCTGGATAATGGGCAACTCCCGACGTTTATTGCCGGGCTGGCGCCTCAGCACCCTCAGTATGCATCGATGCACGCGTCGCTATTGACGCTGGTGGGCGATTCACGTCCGTGGCCGCAACTAACCGGCAAAGCAACGCTGCGACCGGGTCAGTGGAGCAACGACGTGCCGGCACTGCGGGAAATACTGCAACGTACCGGGATGCTGGAAGGGGGACCTAAAATTGCGCTGCCGGGTGATGAGACCCCGTCAGAGGCGGTGGTCAGCCCGTCTGCTGTTGCCGTTGAAACCCCGAGCGTTGACGCCGCAAAACAGACCGTCCCGCGCAGTAAGCCAGCACCGGCTGTTCGTGCCGCGTATGATAAAGAGCTGGTTGAAGCGGTAAAACGCTTCCAGACCTGGCAAGGGCTGGGCGCGGATGGCGCAATTGGCCCTGCCACGCGTGACTGGCTGAACATGACGCCCGCGCAGCGTGCGGGCGTACTGGCACTCAATATCCAGCGTCTGCGCTTGCTTCCGTCTGAACTTTCGACGGGAATTATGGTGAATATTCCGGCGTATTCACTGGTTTATTACCAGAACGGTAATCAAGTGCTGGCGTCCCGGGTGATTGTTGGTCGTCCCGATCGTAAAACGCCGATGATGAGCAGCGCGCTGAATAACGTGGTGGTCAATCCACCGTGGAACGTCCCGCCGACGCTGGCACGTAAAGACATTCTGCCCAAACTGTGGAACGATCCGGGCTACCTTGAACGTCACGGTTATACCGTGATGCGAGGCTGGAACAGCAGAGAGGCGATAGATCCGTGGCAGGTTGACTGGTCAACCATCACGCCATCAAATTTACCGTTCCGTTTCCAGCAGGCGCCTGGCGCGCGTAACTCGCTGGGCCGCTATAAGTTCAATATGCCCAGTTCCGATGCTATCTATCTGCACGATACGCCGAACCACAATCTGTTCCAGAAAGATACCCGAGCGCTCAGTTCCGGCTGTGTGCGCGTAAACAAGGCGTCGGAACTGGCAAATATGCTGTTGCAGGACGCGGGCTGGAACGATACGCGCATTTCCGATGCGCTAAAGCAGGGTGACACGCGCTATGTGAATATTCGCCAGACTATTCCGGTCAACCTTTACTACCTGACGGCGTTTGTTGGCGCAGACGGGCGCACCCAGTATCGTACAGATATTTACAATTATGATCTGACGGCGCGATCCAGCGCACAAATTGTGGCAAAAGCTGAGCAATTAATCAGGTAAATGAAGAGGTTCTGGTTAATCTGTTGTCGTAATATTTGGTAGTGACAGGGGCATCGGCCCAGAAGCCCCGTCATTACTGGGGTTGGGCCAACTTGACGGCAGCTTTGTTGCCAGTTAAGGTGCCTATCGTGCGCTAAAGCATATAGACGATAACATTGACCTGTAGACCTTAAACCATGGACAAATTTGACGCTAATCGCCGCAAACTGCTGGCGTTAGGTGGTGCTGCCCTCGGCGCTGCCATCTTGCCTGTGCCTGCGTTTGCCACACTCTCTACCCCGCGTCCGCGTATTTTGACTCTGAGTAACCTCAACACCGGAGAGTCAATCAAAGCGGAATTTTTTGATGGCAGAGCTTATATTCAGGATGAATTAGCCAAACTTAACCATTTTTTCCGTGACTATCGCGCGAATAAGGTGAAGTCCATCGATCCCGGACTCTTCGATCAGCTTTTCCGCCTGCAAGGGCTGCTGGGAACGCGTAAACCTGTTCAGCTGATTTCCGGTTATCGTTCACTGGATACCAACAATGAATTGCGTGCGCACAGCCGTGGGGTAGCGAAACAAAGCTATCACACCAAAGGCCAGGCAATGGATTTTCATATTGAAGGAATTTCGTTAAGTAATATTCGCAAAGCCGCGTTATCTATGCGCGCAGGTGGTGTAGGATACTACCCACGCAGTAACTTTGTGCATATTGACACCGGGCCGGCGCGGCACTGGTGATTAACGAAACAGGAGCAGTATGAACTATCGTATTATTCCGGTCACCGCGTTCTCCCAGAACTGTTCTTTGATCTGGTGTGAGCAAACGCGTCTGGCAGCGCTTGTCGATCCCGGCGGTGATGCTGAGAAAATCAAACAGGAAGTGGACGCCAGCGGCATTACGCTGACGCAAATCCTGCTCACTCACGGACACCTCGATCATGTGGGTGCCGCGGCGGAACTGGCGCAGCACTATAGCGTACCGGTTATCGGTCCGGAAAAAGAAGATGAGTTCTGGTTGCAGGGTCTGCCAGCTCAGAGTCGCATGTTTGGCCTCGGCGAATGTCAGCCACTGACACCCGACCGTTGGCTTAACGAAGGAGATAGTGTCAGCGTAGGGAATGTGACTTTACAGGTGTTGCATTGCCCGGGGCATACGCCTGGACACGTTGTTTTCTTTGACGAGCAGTCGCAACTTCTCATTTCAGGCGACGTGATTTTTAAAGGCGGAGTAGGGCGTAGTGATTTCCCGCGCGGCGATCACAACCAGTTGATTGATTCGATCAAACGTAAGCTGTTGCCGTTAGGCGATGACGTAACGTTTATTCCAGGTCATGGACCGCTGTCGACGCTGGGCTATGAACGGTTGCACAATCCGTTCCTGCAGGATGAAATGCCTGTCTGGTAATCCCCATTAAAAAGCCCGCTTATCGCGGGCTTTGTTTTATCGGAAGTCTTACAGCACGGCGACAATGGCTTCGCACAGCGGTGCCATGTTATCCGGGGTCATCCCGGCGACGTTGACGCGGCCAGAAGCCACCGCGTAGACGCCAAACTCTTCACGCAGACGCAGAACCTGATCTTTGGTCAGGCCGCTGAAAGAGAACATGCCGTTTTGTTTGATGATAAAGCTGAAATCGCGATCCGCCCCTTTCTCTTGCAGGGTATTCACAAACAGCAGACGCATACGCTGAATGCGCTGACGCATGTCGGTCAGTTCCTGTTCCCAGATTGCGCGCAGTGCATCGTTGCTGAGGATTGTGGCAACCACAGATGCGCCGTGGGCGGGCGGGTTAGAGTAGTTTGCACGAATAACGGATTTCATCTGGCTGAAGGCGCGGTCAACGGTTTCCGTATCTGCCGCAACTAACGTACAGGCACCGACACGCTCGTTGTACAGGCCAAAGTTCTTGGAGTAGGAACTCGCGACAATCAGCTCTTTGTGCAGCGCGGCGAACGCGCGCAGTCCTTCCGCGTCTTCTTCCAGACCACGGGCGAAGCCCTGATATGCGAAGTCAAACAGCGGTAACCAGCCTTTCTCGACGGAAAGCTGAGCCAGGGTTTGCCACTGCTCAAGTGTAGGATCTATACCGGTTGGGTTATGGCAGCATCCGTGGAACAGCACCACGTCGCCAGCCTGCGCTTCGCTCAGGCTGTTTTGCAGCGCGTCGAAGTCCAGAGAATGGTTTTCTGCGTCGTAATAAGCGTACTCGCGTACTTCCAGCCCGGCGGAGTTAAACACGCTCTTATGGTTTGGCCAGCTCGGGTTGCTCACCCATACGCGTTTTACTGCCGTATTTTTTGCCAGGAAGTCGGCAGCAACGCGCAGCGCGCCGGTGCCGCCCGGCGTTTGTGCCGTGCGTGCGCGTTTGTCGTTAATCAGCGCGCTACCTTTACCGAACAGCAGTTCCTGTGTGCAACGGCCAAATTCCGGAATACCGTCAATGCCGAGGTAGTTTTTCGTTGTTTCATTTTCGAGTAGGTATTGCTCGGCTTTCTTAACGCTGGTCAGCACTGGCGTTTTGCCAGTTTCATCTTTATAGACACCGATCCCAAGGTTAATTTTCGAAGGACGGTCATCAGCACGAAACAGATCGGCCAGACCCAGAATGGGGTCGGCAGGGGCGGCAGTAATGTTCTCAAACATGACGAGGTTCCATTGTGGTTACAGAAGGGAAATCCGTTATCAGGTTAACGGTAGATTTACAAAATGCCAACCGTTAGTGATGAAAACCCTGCAGGTTTTTTGAAGTCGCAAGATTTGGCTGACAGGCATAAAAAAACAGGACCGAAGTCCTGTTTTTTAGGCATTTAACAAAGGGGTCTGCTATTAGAACTGGTATACGATACCGACAGCAACGGTGTCGTCAGAGTTCACGCCCAGTTTGTTGTCAGAATCAATCTGGTTGATCTGATAGTCAACATAGGTGGACATGTTTTTGTTGAAGTAGTAGGTTGCGCCCACTTCAACGTAGTTCACCAGATCTTCGCTACCTACACCTTCTACGTCTTTCGCTTTAGATTTGTTGTAGGAGATGGACGGACGCAGACCGAAATCGAACTGGTACTGAGCCACAACGAAGAAGTCCTGAGTTTTGTTTGCGAAGCCGCCTTTGATCGGGGTAGCGTTACGGGTTTCACCGTAGTTGGTTGCCAGGTAGATATTGTTCGCGTCATATTTCAGACCCGTCGCCCACTGCTCAGCTTTTTCACCACTGCCGAGCAGTGACGGATCCTGCTGTGCATTAGTACGGTCAGCTGCACCGTAAGCACCAACAATGCCGAAGCCATTCATTTCGTAGCTAATAGAACCGCCGACGCCGTCACCGTTAGAACGACGAACATCGCTGAAGTTGTTGCTGGTCGGATCGGTAGAGTCAACTTCGTAGCTGCTTGCGCGCTCGTTTTTGCCCAGGTACTGAACACCGAAGTTGAGGCCGTCAACCAGACCGAAGAAGTTAGAGTTACGGTAGGTCGCAACGCCACCAACACGGCCAACGAAGAAGTTATCGCTGTAAGCAGTATCACCGCCGAATTCTGGCAGCATATCGGTGTAACCCAGTGCATCGTAAACGATACCGTAGTTACGACCGTAGTCGAAGGAGCCCGCGTCACCGAATTTCAGACCGGCGAACGCCAGACGGGTTTTGTTACCATTCTGAGCATCATCGCCGCCTTCAGAGTTGTTACCCTGGAATTGGTATTCCCACTGGCCGTAACCGGTCAGTTGGTCATTGATCTGAGTTTCCCCTTTGAAACCAAGACGGGCATAAGTCTGGTCGCCGTCATTGCCTTTGTTATCAGAAAAATAGTGCAGACCAACGGTTTTACCGTACAGGTCCAGTTTGTTGCCGTCTTTGTTGTAGATTTCTGCAGCGTTAGCTGCACCGGCTACCAGCAGGGCAGGGATAACCACTGCCAGAATATTGCGCTTCATCATTATTTATTACCCTCATTGGTTTTTTTATGACACCTGCCACTGCCGCCAATAAATTTCGTCAATAAAAATTTACGGAACTATTGATGAGAGTTTGGTGTCTTTATGTGTCTGACAGGCATCTTTCCATTCAAACTATCGTTTCGCTACCGTGAAAGTGCTACAAAGATAAAGAATTAGTTTCAGAAAGAAAAAATGTGTAACTAAATATTACTTTTCTGGAACTTTGTGAACGACATCAAATTTCGAAACGATTTCAGCTCCAGATCACCCCACTTATATCTATTTATATGATTTTCTTATCTTTAATTTGGATAAATGAAAAATAGCGTACAGAAAGTAGACGTTTCCAGTTTTACTTATGGCTATTTCTGGACGTCTGGAATGCTGTGGAATTGTGTATAAAACGTGCTATTGGATGAGGAAATACTAATCCACAAGAATGATGCGGTTTATTTTTTGTACAGAAATATTACGGCGTAACATCAGGTAACAGGAGAAGGGGTTTTGGGGGTTGCTATTAGAGTTGCTTACTTATTACTCACAAAACCTGACATTTCAGCCAATAAAAAAGGCCAGCGGGGCTGGCCTTTTGGCGAACGGTTTTAGAACGTCGCGTTACGCGGTGTGCGCGGGAAGGCGATCACATCACGAACGTTCTGTACGCCGGTAACGTACGCGATCAGACGCTCGAAGCCGAGACCGAAGCCGGAGTGCGGCACGGTGCCGTAACGACGCAGATCGCGATACCACCAGTAGTCTTCTTTATTCAGGCCCATTTCCAGCATACGCGCATCCAGCACATCCAGACGCTCTTCACGCTGAGAACCACCGATGATTTCACCGATACCCGGAGCCAGAACGTCCATCGCGGCAACGGTTTTACCGTCTTCGTTCAGGCGCATATAGAACGCTTTAATCTCTTTCGGATAGTTTTTCACCACTACCGGCGCTTTAAAGTGTTCTTCTGCCAGATAACGTTCGTGTTCGGAGGAGAGATCGACACCCCAGTAAACCGGGTTTTCGAACTTTCTGCCTTTCTTAATGCACTCTTCCAGAATGGCGACCGCATCAGTGTAATCCACCTGGGCGAAATCCGCCTCGATGAAGCGTTCCAGACGACTAATCGCCTCTTTATCCACGCGCTCGGCAAAGAACTTCATGTCGTCAGCTCGCTCGGTCAGTACGGTTTTGAAGGCATATTTCAGCATGCCTTCCGCCAGACCGGCAATGTCGCTCAGGTTGGCGAAGGCCACTTCCGGTTCCAGCATCCAGAACTCCGCCAGGTGACGGGTGGTGTTGGAATTTTCCGCACGGAAAGTCGGACCGAAGGTATAGATCTTCGACAACGCGCAGGCGTAAGTTTCGCCGTTCAACTGGCCGGATACGGTCAGGAAGGACTCTTTACCAAAGAAGTC
Source organism: Citrobacter telavivensis (assembly GCA_009363175.1). NCBI lineage: Bacteria > Pseudomonadati > Pseudomonadota > Gammaproteobacteria > Enterobacterales > Enterobacteriaceae > Citrobacter > Citrobacter telavivensis. Next base: position 3,844,332 of record CP045205.1, on the reverse strand, counting down.
TTTGTCGAAATCCACTTTGCCCTGATCGTTACGCGGCAGGTTTTCCAGGTCCAGCGTCGACACGCGGAACATCTCACCCGCACCTTCGGTATCAGACGCGGTGATAAGCGGAGTGGAAACCCAGAAGAAGCCCTGCTCATCGAAGAAACGGTGCAGCGCCTGTGCCAGCGTGTGGCGAACACGAGCGACGGCACCAATCATGTTGGTACGCGGACGCAGGTGTGCAACTTCACGCAGGTACTCGATGCTGTGACGTTTCGCCGCCATCGGGTAGGTGTCAGGATCTTCAACCCAGCCGCTGACTTCAACCTCAGTGGCCTGGATCTCAAAACTCTGTCCTTGTCCCGGAGAGGCCACAACCTTGCCGGTAACGATAACGGAGCAGCCGGTGGTCAGACGCAGCACTTCTTCATTGTAATTGGGCAGAGAATTATTGATGACGGCCTGTACAGGATCAAAGCAGGAACCGTCATAAACGGCGAGGAAGGAGATGCCAGCTTTTGAATCTCGGCGGGTACGTACCCATCCGCGCACGGTGACTTCGCTGTCAACGGCTACGCGGCCCTGGAGTACGTCGGCTACAGGCACAACGCTCATAATATTCTCTCTGTTAATAGTCCGATATATAAACACATGTTCCCCGGAATGGGGATTTCCTATGTTACCTGGCATCTGCAATCAGACAAGCAGAATTAACAGGCAAAGAGAAAGATTTCAGAAATAAGTACGAAAAGGGAGCCGAAGCGGCTCCCTGGGAGGATTAACTGGCTTTTTTGATATGCGGTAAATCAAACGCTTTACGCAACGCGCGAACAAAGGCTTTGTCGTGACAAATGGTTTTACCCGGGCTGTCAGACAGCTTGGCAACCGGTTTACCGTTGCACTCGACCAGCTTGATCACAATGTTCAGCGGCTTAACCTGCGGAATATCGCAGGTCAGACGCGTACCAATACCAAAACTCAACTGTACGCGGGAGGAGAAGTGACGATAAAGGTCTACCGCTTTACTCAGATCCAGATTGTCGGAAAAGACCAGCGTTTTGCTGTGCGGATCGATACCCAACTTTTCATAATGGGCGATGGCCTTTTCGCCCCATTCAACAGGATCGCCCGAGTCATGGCGCAGTCCCTGATAGCGCGTGGCAAATTCAGCGCCAAAGTCGCGTAAAAACGCGTCCATGGTAATGCAATCGGTCAACGCGATACCCAATTTGTCCGGGTATTCATTCAACCATGCGGCCAGCGCGGCGCGCTGGCTGGTCGCCAGTTCTGGACTTATCTGCTGATGCGCCTGGAACCACTCGTGCGCCTGTGTGCCCATTGGCGTTAGCGACAGACGGCGGGCCAGATCGTAGTTACTGGTGCCAACAAACCACGACTCCTGCTGCAAACGTTTAACGATAGCCTGTTGCACTTCGCGGGAAAAACGTCGGCGGGTGCCGAAATCCATCAGGTGGAAGCGGGACATATCGAGACTGGACGTTAAAGCAGAGAAATCGACTAATTTCGTCTCCAGCGTATCAAGGGCCTGCGCAACGCCCATTTCTGGTGAGCGATAGCGATGAACCAGTTCGCTGATCACTGCCAGCAACGGGACTTCCCACATGATGACTTCACGCCACGGACCGGTTAGGCGGATATTCAGCTTTCCGTTGTCGTTGCTGACGGAAACCTGCTGTGGGTCATAGCGAAAATCGCGCAGCCAGTTGAGGTAATCCGCTTTGAAGAAGGGCAGCCCGGAGAGCCACTGATACTCTTCATCCTCCAGGCGCAGGTGCTGCATAGCATTGACCTGCTCGCGAATGGTGTCGGCATAAATACCCAGCAGGTCGTCGCCTCGGCAACGAAATTCAGCCGCTACCTGCACATCATAGTAGTGGTGAAATACGGCTTGCTGCATATGCAACTTATAAGCATCTGTATCCAGCAACGAGTGCAGAACAGGAGAAGCGAATTGTGTCATAGGTGCGCAGTAGCATCCTCTCACGGGAGCGTTTAGTACAATAAACAACTAAGAAAACCGCTGGAGTATACCTTGTTTAGCGATTTATTGAACCCCGATCACACCATAAGGTGACGCCAGGGTCGAGTGCATTTCGTGCCGTGTGTTATAAAAATGTAGCAAAAAGAGTGTTTGTGCCTGAAAAGATAAACATTCTGCGTAGCGCGTTTTGCGCAACAGGAATAGACTGAAGTCGAGACTCTTCAAAAGATGCTAAAGGTTTTTTATGACACAACAGCCACAAGCCAAATACCGCCACGACTACCGTGCGCCGGATTACCAGATTACTGATATTGACTTGACCTTTGACCTGGATGCTGAAAAAACCGTGGTCACGGCAGTGAGCCAGGCTGTTCGTCATGGCGCATCGGATGCCCCGCTGAAACTGGATGGAGAAGATCTGACGCTGGTCTCTCTCCACGTCAACGATGAACCGTGGACAGCTTATAAAGAAGAAGCGGGCGCGCTGGTGATTAGCAATCTGCCCGAGCGTTTTACGCTGCGTATTGTTAATGAAATCAGCCCGGCCCGGAACACCGCGCTGGAAGGCCTGTATCAGTCGGGCGAGGCGTTATGCACCCAGTGTGAAGCAGAAGGCTTCCGCCATATCACCTGGTATCTCGACCGTCCGGACGTACTGGCGCGTTTTACCACCAAAATTATTGCCGATAAAAGCAAATATCCGTTCCTGCTCTCCAACGGTAACCGTACCGGCGAGGGGGAACTGGAAAACGGTCGTCACTGGGTCCAGTGGCAGGATCCGTTCCCGAAACCGTGCTACCTGTTTGCACTGGTCGCCGGTGATTTCGACGTGCTGCGCGATACCTTTACCACCCGTTCCGGGCGTGAAGTGGCGCTGGAACTGTACGTGGATCGCGGCAATCTCGACCGTGCGCCGTGGGCGATGACGTCGTTACAGAACTCGATGAAGTGGGACGAGGAGCGCTTCGGCCTGGAGTACGATCTTGACATCTATATGATAGTCGCCGTCGACTTCTTTAATATGGGCGCAATGGAGAATAAAGGTCTTAATATCTTTAACTCCAAATACGTGCTGGCGCGAACCGACACCGCCACCGACAAAGATTATCTCGATATTGAACGCGTGATTGGCCATGAGTATTTCCACAACTGGACCGGTAATCGCGTCACCTGTCGCGACTGGTTCCAGTTGAGCCTGAAAGAGGGGTTAACCGTTTTCCGCGATCAGGAGTTCAGTTCGGATCTTGGTTCCCGAGCGGTTAACCGGATCAGCAATGTGCGCACCATGCGCGGCCTGCAGTTTGCTGAAGATGCCAGTCCGATGGCGCATCCGATCCGCCCGGATAAGGTCATCGAAATGAACAATTTCTATACCCTGACCGTGTATGAAAAGGGCGCAGAAGTCATTCGCATGATCCACACCCTGCTCGGTGAGACGAATTTCCAGAAAGGGATGCAGCTGTACTTTGAGCGTCACGACGGCAGCGCGGCGACCTGTGATGACTTCGTTCAGGCAATGGAAGATGCCTCCAACGTCGATCTTTCCCATTTCCGCCGCTGGTACAGCCAGTCCGGTACGCCGATTGTTACCGCTAAGGATGACTATAACCCGGAAACGGAGCAGTACACGCTGACCCTCAGCCAGCGCACGCCGGCAACGCCGGATCAGGCCGAGAAACAGCCGCTGCATATTCCGTTTGCCATCGAACTGTATGACAACGAAGGCAAGGTGATCCCGCTACAGAAAGGTGGTCATCCGGTGAACGCCGTGCTGAACGTGACGCAGGCGGAGCAGACGTTTGTGTTCGATAACGTTTATTTCCAGCCGGTACCGGCGCTGCTGTGCGAATTCTCTGCCCCGGTGAAACTGGAATATAAATGGAGCGATCAGCAACTGACGTTCCTGATGCGCCATGCGCGCAACGACTTCTCCCGTTGGGACGCGGCGCAAAGCCTGCTGGCAACGTACATTAAGTTGAACGTGGCGCGTCATCAGCAGGGACAGCCGCTCTCTCTGCCGGTGCATGTGGCGGATGCTTTCCGCGCCGTGCTGCTGGATGAGAAGATCGATCCGGCGCTGGCGGCGGAAATTCTGACGCTGCCTTCGGCAAACGAAATTGCCGAATTGTTTGAGGTTATCGATCCGCTGGCGATCGCGGAAGTTCGCGAAGCGTTAACGCGTACTCTGGCGGCGGAACTGGCGGATGAGTTCCTGGCAATCTATAACGCCAATCGCCTGGAGGAGTACCGCGTTGAGCATGCGGACATCGGCAAACGTACGCTGCGTAATGCCTGCTTGCGCTTCCTGGCCTTCGGTGAAACGACGCTGGCAGATACGCTGGTGAGCAAACAGTATCGCGAAGCTAACAACATGACCGATGCGCTGGCGGCGCTCTCTGCGGCCGTGGCTGCGCAGTTGCCGTGCCGTGACGCGCTGATGCAGGAGTATGACGACAAGTGGCATCAGGACGGTCTGGTGATGGACAAATGGTTTATCCTGCAGTCCACCAGTCCGGCAGATAACGTGCTGGACACGGTGCGCGGCCTGTTGAAACACCGTTCATTCAGCATGAGCAACCCGAACCGTATTCGTTCGCTGATTGGCGCGTTTGCTGGCAGTAACCCGGCGGCTTTCCATGCGGAAGATGGCAGTGGATATCAGTTCCTGGTCGAGATGTTGACCGAGCTTAACAGCCGTAATCCGCAGGTAGCGTCACGCCTGATCGAACCATTGATCCGCCTGAAGCGTTATGATGCGAAACGTCAGCAAAAAATGCGTGCCGCGCTGGAGCAGTTGAAAGGGCTGGAGAATCTTTCCGGCGATCTGTTCGAGAAGGTTACCAAAGCGTTAGCCTGAGACATTGACCTGTCGTTTTGTTGGCCGGATAAGGCGGTAACGCCGCCATCCGGCAAAATGCCCGGTGGCGTTCGCCTACCGGGCATGGAACGTCCTGAATGCTTATCCATGTCGACGGGCTGGCTGTTCTGTTACCCCACGCTGCATAACCCGACTCAACACGTCGGCTTCCAGTTCCGCTAAACGCACCGATCCTAACCGGCGCGGTCGCGCAATGTCGACCGTCAGATCCAGGCCAATCCTGCCATCCTCAATCAACAACACCCGGTCGGCCATCGCTACGGCTTCGCTGACGTCATGCGTTACCAGCAGCACGGTGAAACCATGCTCCTGCCACAGCGAAACAATGAGATCCTGCATCTCCAGCCGCGTTAACGCATCCAGCGCGCCAAGCGGTTCGTCGAGCAACAGCAGGCCCGGTCGGTGGATCAGCGCCCGCGCAAGGGCGACACGCTGCTTTTGTCCACCGGAAAGCGCCGCAGGCCATTCTGTCGCTCGTTCTTCCAGCCCAACTGCCGCCAGCGCCTGACGCGCAGCGTCCCGCCAGTTGCCCTTCAACCCCAGTCCCACGTTATCGATCACCGACTTCCACGGGAGAAGTCGGGCATCCTGAAACATCATGCGGGTATCGTCCTGAATATCGCGAAGCGGCGTGGTACCGGCCAGCAGTTCACCCGCATTCGGCGATTCCAGCCCCGCCAGCAGGCGTAGCAGGGTACTTTTACCCCCGCCGCTGCGACCGACAACGGCAACAAACTGACCTGCCGGAATATGCAGATCAAGCTGATTCAGTACGGTGTTAGCCGCATACTTTTTCGTCACTGCATTCAGCAGGAGCGGCGTACCCTGGTTCAGACGGGCAGGATTCATACGGTGGCCTCCTTCACATGATAAGCCGGGTTCCAGCGCAGCCAGACGCGTTCCAGCAGTTGAGCGCTGACGTCGGCCAGTTTGCCAAGCAGGGCATAGAGAATAATGGCGACAATCACAATATCCGTTTGCAGAAACTCCCTTGCGTTCATCGCCAGATAACCGATCCCGGAATTGGCCGAGATGGTTTCCGCGACGATAAGCGTCAGCCACATCAGCCCCAGCGCAAAGCGCACGCCGACCATAATCGAGGGCAGGGCACCGGGCAGGATCACATGGAGAAACAGCGAAAAGCCGGATAATCCGTAGCTGCGCGCCATCTCAACCAGACCTCTGTCGATATTGCGGATCCCGTGCCAGGTGTTGATGTAGATGGGAAAGAGCGTCCCCAGCGCCACCAGGAAGATCTTCGCGGTTTCATCAATGCCAAACCACAAAATAACTAACGGGATCAGCGCCAGATGCGGAACGTTACGCAGCATCTGAATTGACGTGTCCAGCAGACGTTCTCCCCAGCGCGATAAGCCGCTGATCAGCCCCAGCGTCAGGCCAATTGAACCGCCGATCGAGAAGCCGATCAGCGCGCGCCAGGAGCTGATGGCCAGATGCTGCCAGAGTTCGCCGCTGGCAGAGAGCGTCCAGAAGGCGGCGATCACCCCTTCTGGCGAGGGTAAAATGCGCCCGGAGAGCCAGCCTACGGAGGAGGCCAGTTGCCAGACGGCGACGATGCCCACCGGTAAAAACCAGGGGGCAACGCGCAATAACCCCCTTTGTATTGGCGTTGCCATCGCGATTCTCCTTAGCTTTGCGCAACCTTGCGCGGGATAAATTCATTCGCTACCGCTTCACCCTGCTGATGTCGGCGTTGCGGCTGCGGGATTTCCGGGATCGCGACGTCCAGATGCGGGAACAGCAGTTCGCCGACCCTGTACGCCTCTTCCAGATGTGGATAACCTGAAAGCACGAAGCTGTCGATGCCCAGCGCCGCATACTCATTGATGCGCGCCGCTACTGTCGGACCGTCACCAACCAGCGCAGTTCCGGCGCCTCCACGCACCAGACCCACACCGGCCCACAGATTTGGGCTTATCTCCAGTTGGTCTCGCTTGCCATTATGCAGCGCCGCCATTCGGTGCTGACCAACGGAATCCGTCCGGGCGAAAGCCGCCTGTGCTTTTGCGATGGTGTCGTCATCAAGGTGGGCAATCAGCCGATCCGCTGCCCGCCATGCTTCCTCGTTGGTTTCACGGACGATGACGTGCAGGCGAATGCCAAAACGGACGTTACGTCCGCGCGCCGCGGCTTTGGCTCGTACCTGGGCGATCTTCTCTTTCACCAGTTCAGGCGGCTCGCCCCAGGTGAGGTAAAGATCGACCTGCTCAGCGGCCAGATCCTGGGCAACATCGGAAGAACCGCCGAAGTAAAGTGGCGGATGAGGTTGTTGGATCGGCGGGAAGAACAGCTTCGCCCCGCGAACGTGGATGTGCTTGCCGTTGAAATCGACAGTTTCGCCCTGCAATAAACGACGCCAGACCTGGGTGAACTCCGAGGAGGCCTCGTAGCGTTCGCTGTGATCGAGAAACACACCGTCGCCCGCCAGTTCCTGCGGATCGCTGCCGGTGACCAGGTTAAACAGCGCGCGACCGTTAGAGAGTCTGTCGAGCGTGGCGGCCTGACGTGCGGCAACGGTTGGTGAGGTGACGCTCGGACGCAATGCCACCAGGAACTTGAGTCGCTGGGTCACCGGGATCATCGATGCCGCGACCAGCCACGCGTCTTCGCAGGATCGTCCGGTTGGGATCAGCACGCCGGTGAATCCCAGACGATCCGCTGCCTGAGCAATCTGCTGTAAATAGCCTTGATCCACCGGGCGGGAGCCTTCTTCGGTTCCCAGATAGTGACCGTCACCGTGCGTCGGTAAAAACCAGAACATATTCAGGCTCATAACTGTTTTCCTTCCTGTTGAGTGGGCTGCCAGATGCGCTGGCGAATATCGATTTTTTTCGGTACCAGCCGGTTGTCGTAAAACAGATCCGCAGTTTGTTGTTGCAGGGCGGCCACAGAGGCGCTGACCGGCGAAATGGTGGTTGGTGGGCGATGATCGAGATAGGAGGCAATCACCGGTTCCGGCAGACCCATCGTTTTTGCCAGCAGGGTAATACTCTCCTGACGCTGACTGAGGGTTAACGCATCCGCCTGACTGAAGGTTTCCAGCACGCCCTGGATAAATGCGCCGTTTTTCTCGGCGTACGGTCGCGCGGCGAGATAGAACGATCCCGTCTGTTTCAGATCGGTGCCGTCTTTCAGTACGCGCACGCCGCCCTGCAATAATGCAGCGGAATAGTAGGGATCCCAGATGGCCCACGCATCGACATTACCCTGCTGGAAAGCCGCACGGGCATCGGCAGGGGTCAGGTAGGTAGGCTGGATATCGGTAAATTTCAGTCCGGCCTGTTGCAGCGCACGCAGCAGCAGGTTGTGCGAACTGGAGCCTTTCTGGAACGCCACCTTATGACCTTTCAGTTCCGCGACGGTCTTGATCGGGCTGTTTTCCGGCACCAGAATCACTTCTGCTTTCGGTTTTGCCGGTTCAACGCCGACGTAAACTAAATCAGCCCCGGCCGCCTGGGCGAAAATGGGGGGAATATCACCGGTGCTGCCCAGATCGATACTGCCGACGTTCAGGGCTTCCAGCATCTGCGGCCCGGCGGGAAATTCAATCCAGGATATTTTTGTTCCGGGATAACGCGTTTCCAGTAACTGATGACTTTTTGCCAGTACCATACTGATGCTGCCTTTCTGATAGCCGATGCGTAAGGCATCAGGAGAGGGCTCTGCCGCCTGTGTCAGCCCGGAAAAAGCCAGCAGCCCAGCGAAGGCCAGCCACGCCGAACGGGGGTTAAGAAGATTACGCATGGGCCGTACCTCGCACGGTATTAAAGGTGGGAACCCTGACGTCGCGGCGATGCAGAGCGTGCCAGAACGTTTCCAGCGCCTTATCAAGACGCAGTTGCAAATTGGGTGTGAAATGCGGCTTATGCTGATAATCGATCACCTGGGAGTCATCGGCAAAAACGCCGTGCAAAATCTCCTGGGCTTTCAGGGCGCTGAGCACCGGTTTCAGCGCATAATCAACGGCGAGCAGGTGAGCGACGGTGCCGCCCGTCGCCAGCGGCAGAACCACCTTGCCCTCCAGCGCGCGTTCCGGGAGCAAATCGAGCAGCGTTTTCAGCGCTCCGGAGTAGGCTGCCTTATAGACCGGCGTGGCAACGATCAGACCGTCCGCTTCTTTTAGTTGTTCAACGAGTGTTTTCAACGCCGGGCTGTCGAAACGGGCATACAGCAGATCTTCAGGTTCGAAGTTGTGCAGATTCCAGTGGTAAACCTCGACGTCCTGACCGTTCAGTTTTTCCCGGGCATATTCCAGTAACGCACTGGATCGGGAGGGAAAGCGTGGGCTTCCCGCCAAAGTGATGACGCGCATAGATGCATTCTCCCCTTATAACTAATTGTTCGCTTTTATTTAACATTGATAACAATTTTTGCAGTCTGACAGAGGGAGATCGGGAATCGAAATGATTTATGCGGAATAGAAAATCTGAAAATTGCATAAAAAGAACGTGGCAGGGGAAACGTTTGCTTTTTATTGCCACAGGTCAATTCCCTTTTTGACCGACATCACCCATAATACGCCCCCGGTTTGCACACCGGGAATCCAGGAGAGTTCATGTACTACCCCTTCGTTCGTAAAGCCCTTTTCCAGCTCGATCCTGAGCGCGCTCATGAATTAACATTTCAGCAATTACGTCGTGTGACGGGAACGCCGCTAGAAGCGTTGATCCGCCAGAAAGTCCCGGCAAAACCGGTCACCTGTATGGGATTAACCTTTAAAAATCCGCTCGGTCTGGCTGCCGGTCTGGACAAGGACGGGGAGTGTATTGATGCCCTGGGCGCGATGGGATTTGGCTCGATCGAAATCGGCACCGTGACCCCGCGCCCGCAGCCTGGTAACGATAAGCCAAGACTGTTCCGTCTGGTTGATGCCGAAGGTTTGATCAACCGCATGGGTTTTAATAACCACGGCGTTGATAACCTGGTGGAGAACGTTAAAAAGGCCCATTATGATGGCGTGCTCGGGATTAATATCGGCAAAAATAAAGATACGCCGGTCGAGCAGGGTAAAGATGACTATCTGATTTGTATGGAAAAAATCTATGCCTATGCCGGTTATATTGCTATTAATATCTCCTCACCAAATACACCAGGATTACGCTCGCTGCAATATGGTGACGCGCTGGATGATTTGCTGACAGCGATTAAAAATAAACAAAACGATCTGCAAACGATCCACCAGAAATATGTTCCGATCGCAGTAAAGATCGCGCCGGATCTTTCTGAGGAAGAACTGATCCAGGTTGCCGATAGTTTAGTTCGGCATAATATTGATGGCGTTATTGCCACCAATACTACACTCGATCGTTCTCTGGTTCAGGGAATGAAAAATTGCGATCAAACGGGTGGCTTAAGTGGTCGTCCGCTGCAATTAAAAAGCACAGAAATTATCCGCCGTCTGTCTGTGGAATTAAAAGGTCAGTTGCCTATTATTGGCGTCGGCGGTATCGACTCTGTGATTGCCGCGCGCGAGAAGATGGCGGCCGGGGCGTCGTTGGTTCAGATTTATTCTGGTTTTATTTTTAAAGGCCCGCCGCTGATTAAAGAAATCGTTACCCATATTTGATTTTTTCTCTCTCTTTATCAGAATATCAGACAACCAGGGGTTTATTTCCTCCCCTGGTTGTTTTATATTCTTTCACTGTTGCTTATTTAAACATTTTAAGCTTTGCTTATTAAGGTAATAAACGAAGCGGCAAAAAAGGACAATTTTGCAACGGGTGATGGAGAGGGGAGAGAAAACAATGCGAATTAAACCTGACGATAACTGGCGTTGGTATTATGACGAAGAGCATGACCGAATGATGCTCGATTTAGCCAATGGCATGTTATTTCGCTCGCGTTTTGCCCGTAAAATGCTCACCCCGGATGCATTCTCACCGTCCGGTTTTTGCGTTGATGACGCCGCACTGTATTTCTCCTTTGAAGAAAAGTGCCGCGACCTTGAACTCTCTAAAGACCAGAAAGCAGAACTGGTGCTTAATGCGCTGGTGGCCATTCGCTATCTGAAACCACAGATGCCGAAAAGCTGGCACTTTGTGGCGCACGGCGAAAACTGGTCGCCAGGAACCGGCGATGCGGCCTGCGTCTGGCTGAGCGACACCCAGGAGCAAATTAATTTGTTAGTGGTGGAGCCTGGTGAGAATGCGGCCCTGTGTTTGCTGGCGCAACCGGGCGTGGTCGTGGCCGGACGAACCATGCAGCTTGGCGATGCGATTAAAATCATGAATGACCGGCTGAAGCCGCAGTTCCGTCCTCACAGCTTCAGCCTGGAGCAGGCGGTTTAGAGCGCCAGTTTTAGCGCGGTTTTTGGCACGCAGCTACAGCTGAGGATGGTGCCGTCATCAGCAAGCGCTGATTTTTTCAGTGGGTTCACTTCACCTTCCAGCAGTTTGATACGGCAGCAGCCGCATATTCCCGCCCGACACGAATAGGGAACCCGGATCCCCTGGTTTTCCAGTTGCTCAAGCAGTACCTGTTGATTGTTCCCCTGAAACGCCTGTCCCTGCCAGTCGATGGTGACGCTGGTATCAGGCTGTTGCACGGCGTCAACGGCGTCATCCTGAGCAGCAGCGCCGTATACCCGGGCCGGGCCAGTTGCTAAAATTTCAACATCGTCGCCGACGCGAATCACCCCGCTGTTACGGGCTATCAGGTTCAGCCCGAAATCGACATCGCCATTATCCGGTGCGGTACGGAAAGTTTGCAGCGTCGCCAGCGGTTCGCCGGAGGGATGCTTTTGCCCTTTTTCCGGACTGACCGTGGTAAAAATACAGCGGCTGCACGGCTTTGCTACATCAAAAATGACCTCGCCAATGCGGATCACTTTCCAGCTGTCTTCTTCCCATGCGGTTGCTCCGGATACCACGATGTTCGGGCGAAACTGTTCAACCTGCACACCTGCCGGACAGCGCTGCTGTAAATCGCGCAGCGAGGCGTCATTCACCAGCAGGTACGGAAATCCGTCGGCAAAAGAGAGCGGCACGCCCGCGTGGCGTTTGACCCGGCGGGTCAGCTGCGGCCCCACCCAACGGAGTTGTACGCTGCGCGAAAAGAAGCCACTTAGCCACTGGTTGATAGCATCTGGGGCGATTCGCGCGGTGAAATGGTTACCCCACACTTCCGTTGGCGCATCCTGGGGGGCGAAATCAGCAAACCGCACCAGCGCGCTGCTGCCGTCAGGCGCGGTTAAATGCAGGCCGTCATGCAGAGGAGAAGGGGTAAAGCGCACCATTTGCGGAAACTGACGAGCGGTAATGAAGGTGCCATCAGCTTCGGTTAGCATAAAAATACGATCGAAAGCCAGACCGCTGACGTCTGCCAGAGCGTGGGTCAACCCAATGCCGCGCATGGATTTGACGGGATGGATAAAAAGTCTGGATAACGTCAACACTGTACAGTCCCTCGAAAGAAATAAGCCCTCAACTTTATGACATAGCGCCCATATTAGCTATAATGCGCAGCAATTTTCTTCGAGTATAAGTGACGCTATGAATTCTTTGTTTGCCAGTACGGCCCGTGGGCTGGAAGAGCTGTTAAAAACTGAACTGGAAAGCCTCGGCGCCGTGGAGTGTCAGGTGGTTCAGGGTGGGGTCCATTTCCAGGGCGACACCCGGCTTGTCTACCAGAGCCTGATGTGGAGTCGCCTGGCCTCGCGCATTATTTTACCGTTGGGTGAGTGCAAAGTTTACAGTGACTTAGACCTTTATCTCGGCGTGCAGGCGATCGACTGGACGGCGATGTTTAATCCTGGAGCGACCTTTGCTGTCCACTTCAGCGGACTGAATGACACCATTCGTAACAGCCAGTACGGCGCGATGAAAGTCAAAGATGCGATTGTCGATGCTTTCACGCGTAAAAATCTGCCGCGCCCGAATGTCGATCGCGAATCGCCAGATATTCGCGTCAACGTCTGGCTGAATAAAGACACGGCCAGCATTGCGCTGGATTTAAGCGGCGACGGCCTGCATCTGCGCGGCTATCGCGATCGAACCGGTCTGGCACCTATCAAAGAGACACTGGCGGCGGCGATTGTCATGCGCTCTGGCTGGAAACCCGGTACGCCGCTGCTCGACCCGATGTGTGGTTCGGGCACGCTGCTGATTGAAGCGGCCATGTGGGCGACCGATCGCGCGCCTGGCTTACACCGTGGCCGCTGGGGATTTAGCGGCTGGGCCCAGCATGACGACGCTCTCTGGCAGGACGTAAAGGCGGAAGCGCAAACCCGCGCCCGCAAAGGTCTGGCTGAATACACTTCGCATTTTTATGGTTCTGACAGTGATGCCCGCGTGATTGAACGCGCGCGCAGTAACGCCCGCCGTGCGGGGATTGGCGAGCTGATCACCTTCGAAGTGAAAGACGTGGCGAAACTGAGCAATCCGCTGCCGAAAGGTCCTTACGGGACAGTGATCAGCAACCCGCCCTATGGCGAGCGTCTGGACAGCGAGCCGGCGCTGATTGCACTGCACAGCCTGCTGGGACGCACCATGAAGAACCAGTTCGGCGGCTGGAACCTCTCTCTGTTCAGCGCCTCACCGGATCTGCTGAGCAGCCTGCAACTGCGTGCTGATAAGCAATTCAAAGCGAAAAACGGTCCACTGGACTGCGTGCAGAAAAACTACCATGTGGCGGAAAGCACGCCGGACAGCAAACCGGCGACGGTGGCGGAAGACTACGCCAACCGCCTGCGCAAGAACATCAAGAAGCTGGAAAAATGGGCGCGTCAGGAAGGCATTGAATGTTACCGTCTCTACGATGCCGACTTGCCGGAATACAACGTTGCGGTAGATCGTTACGCTGACTGGGTGGTGATTCAGGAGTACGCCCCGCCGAAAACTATCGATGCGCAGAAAGCGCGTCAGCGACTGTTTGACATCATCGCGGCCACGCTGTCGGTGCTGGAGATTGCGCCGAACAAACTGGTGCTGAAAACCCGTGAACGACAGAAAGGGAAAAACCAGTATCAGAAGATGAACGAGAAGGGAGAATTCATTGAGGTGGGCGAATACAACGCTCGCCTGTGGGTGAACCTGACCGATTACCTGGATACCGGGCTGTTCCTCGATCACCGTATTGCACGACGGATGCTGGGACAGATGAGCAACGGAAAAGACTTCCTCAACCTGTTCTCCTACACCGGCAGCGCCAGCGTGCACGCAGGTTTAGGCGGTGCGCGTAGCACCACGACGGTCGACATGTCGCGTACCTATCTTGAGTGGGCGGAGCGTAACCTGCGTCTGAATGGCCTCAGCGGACGTGCGCATCGGCTTATCCAGGCCGACTGCCTGGCCTGGCTGCGTGAAGCCAATGAACAGTTTGATCTGATTTTTATCGATCCCCCGACGTTCTCCAACTCGAAACGCATGGAGGACGCCTTTGATGTCCAGCGCGATCATCTGGCGCTGATGAAAGATCTGAAACGTCTGCTGCGTAAAGGCGGCACGATCATGTTCTCCAACAATAAACGCGGATTCCGTATGGATCTTGACGGTCTTGCGGCGCTGGGACTGAAAGCACAAGAAATCACCCAAAAAACGCTTTCCCAGGACTTTGCCCGTAACCGTCAAATCCACAACTGCTGGCTGATTACCGCCGCCTGAAAGGATAAATAAATGTCATTAATCAGTATGCATGGCGCATGGCTGTCGTTCAGCGACGCGCCGCTTCTCGATAACGCAGAACTGCATATCGAAGATAACGAACGCGTCTGTCTGGTGGGCCGTAACGGCGCCGGAAAATCCACGTTGATGAAGATCCTTAATCGTGAACAGGGTCTGGACGATGGGCGCATTATTTATGAGCAGGATCTGATCGTTGCGCGCTTGCAGCAGGATCCACCGCGTAACGTGGAAGGCACCGTTTACGATTTTGTGGCGGAAGGGATTGAAGAACAGGCAGAATACCTTAAGCGTTACCACGACATTTCACGCCTGGTGATGACCGATCCGAGCGACAAAAACCTGAATGATCTGGCGAAGGTGCAGGAACAGCTCGATCACCACAATTTGTGGCAACTGGAAAACCGCATCAACGAAGTGCTGGCGCAGTTAGGGCTGGATCCTAACGCGGCGCTGTCGTCACTGTCCGGCGGCTGGCTGCGTAAAGCAGCGCTGGGGCGTGCGCTGGTCAGTAATCCGCGCGTTCTGCTGCTGGACGAACCGACCAACCACCTCGATATTGAAACCATTGACTGGCTGGAAGGATTCCTGAAATCGTTCAATGGGACGATCATTTTTATCTCCCACGACCGTTCTTTTATTCGCAATATGGCTACCCGTATTGTCGATCTCGATCGTGGCAAGCTGGTGACCTATCCAGGGAATTACGATCAGTACCTGGTCGAGAAAGAAGAAGCGCTGCGTGTGGAAGACCTTCAGAATGCCGAGTTCGATCGCAAGCTGGCGCAGGAAGAGGTGTGGATCCGTCAGGGCATCAAAGCCCGTCGTACCCGTAATGAAGGTCGCGTGCGGGCGTTGAAAGCGATGCGCCGTGAACGCAGCGAACGCCGCGAAGTGATGGGTACGGCGAAGATGCAGGTCGAAGAGGCCACCCGTTCCGGTAAGATTGTCTTCGAAATGGAGAACGTGGATTACCAGGTCGATGGCAAACAGCTGGTGAAAGACTTTTCTGCTCAGGTACAGCGCAGCGATAAAATTGCGCTGATCGGCCCTAACGGCTGTGGTAAAACCACGCTGCTGAAGCTGATGTTAGGCCAGTTGCCGCCGGACAGCGGTCGTATCCACGTCGGTACGAAACTGGAAGTGGCCTATTTCGATCAGCACCGCGCCGAGCTGGATCCAGACAAGACGGTGATGGACAACCTCGCGGAAGGCAAGCAGGAGGTGATGGTTAACGGTAAACCGCGCCATGTGCTCGGCTATCTGCAGGACTTCCTGTTCCATCCGAAACGGGCGATGACCCCGGTGCGTGCGTTGTCTGGCGGTGAGCGTAACCGTCTGCTGCTGGCGCGTCTTTTTCTGAAACCCAGCAATCTGTTGATTCTCGATGAACCAACCAACGATCTCGACGTCGAAACGCTGGAGTTGCTGGAAGAGCTGATTGATGGTTATCAGGGTACCGTGTTACTGGTAAGCCACGATCGTCAGTTTGTCGACAATACGGTGACCGAGTGCTGGATTTTTGAAGGTAACGGGAAGATTGGTCGTTATGTCGGCGGTTATCACGATGCGCGTGGCCAACAGGAACAGCATCTGGCGTTTAAACAGCCAGCGGCGAAAAAAACTGAGGAAGTTATTGCCCCGAAAGCAGAAATTGTAAAACGCGGCAGTAGCAAACTAAGCTATAAACTGCAGCGCGAGCTGGAACAGCTACCGCAGTTGCTGGAAGCGCTGGAAGCGAAACTGGATGCATTGCAGGCGCAGGTTGCCGATGCCGCCTTTTTCAGCCAGCCACATGAGCAGACGCAGCAGGTTTTGGCCGATCTGGCAAAAGCAGAACAAGAACTTGAGCAGGCCTTTGAGCGCTGGGAGTATCTTGAAGCGTTAAAGAATGGCGCATAATTAAGGAGCACACCATGTGCGAACATCATCATGCCGCAAAGCACATTCTGTGCTCGCAGTGTGACATGCTGGTGGCATTGCCCCACCTTGAGCATGGTCAGAAAGCGGCATGTCCGAGATGTGGCACAACATTGACGATTATGTGGGACGCACCGAGACAGCGTCCCACCGCGTATGCGTTAGCCGCGCTGTTTATGTTGCTCTTATCGAATCTGTTCCCCTTTGTGAATATGAATGTCGCAGGGGTGAGCAGTGAAGTGACCCTGATGGAAATCCCCGGCGTTCTCTTTTCGGAAAATTACGCCAGTCTCGGCACCTTCTTTTTACTCTTCGTGCAACTGGTTCCTGCTTTTTGCCTGTTAACCATTCTGTTGTTGGTGAATCGGGTACAAATGCCCGGTCGGCTCAAAGCCCAGTTGGCGCGAGTTTTATTTCAGTTGAAGAGTTGGGGGATGGCGGAGATTTTCCTCGCTGGCGTACTGGTGAGTTTCGTTAAACTGATGGCGTACGGCGATATCGGCGTCGGCAGTAGCTTTATCCCATGGTGCTTCTTCTGCATTCTGCAACTGCGCGCGTTTCAGTGCGTCGACCGTCGCTGGCTGTGGGATGACATTGCCCCCATGCCTAAAATTAAGCAGCCCTTAACGCCTGGCGTTCCCGGCATCCGTCAGGGATTACGCTCTTGCTCCTGCTGCACGGCGATCCTTCCGGCGGATGAGAATCTTTGCCCGCGCTGTGAGACGAAAGGGTATGTGCGGCGCAGAAACAGTCTGCAATGGACGCTGGCGTTACTGTTCACGTCTATCATGCTGTATCTGCCGGCCAATATTCTGCCGATCATGATAACGGATCTCCTGGGGTCAAAACTGCCTTCCACTATTATTGAGGGGGTGGTTTTAATCTGGAGCGAAGGTTCTTACCCGGTAGCGGCAGTTATCTTTATCGCCAGTATCATGGTGCCGACGCTAAAAATGATCGCGATTGCCTGGCTATGCTGGGACGCCAAAGGGCACGGCAAGCGTGACAGTGAACGAATGCATTTGATTTACGAAGTGGTGGAGTTCGTTGGTCGCTGGTCAATGATTGATGTGTTTGTTATCGCCGTGCTCTCTGCGCTGGTGCGCATGGGAGGTTTGATGAATATTTATCCAGCAATGGGTGCATTGATGTTTGCTTTAGTCGTCATTATGACAATGTTTTCTGCGATGACATTTGATCCGCGTCTGTCGTGGGATCGTGAACCAGAACCAGACCATGAGGAGTCCTGACAACATGGAATCTAAAAGTGGGGAAGCCAAAATCCAGAAGGTAAAAAACTGGTCTCCCGTGTGGATTTTTCCCATCGTCACTGCGCTCATTGGGGCATGGGTTCTGTTCTATCACTACAGCCATCAGGGACCGGAAGTGACCCTGATTACCACTAATGCCGAGGGCATTGAGGGCGGAAAAACCACCATTAAAAGCCGCAGCGTTGATGTGGGCGTGGTCGAAAGCGCCACGCTGACCGACGATCTGACGCACGTTGAAATCAAAGCGCGCCTGAATGCCGGTATGGAAAAACTGCTGCACAAAGACTCTGTGTTCTGGGTGGTGAAGCCGCAGGTTGGACGCGAAGGGATCAGCGGCTTAGGCACGCTTCTTTCTGGCGCCTACATCGAACTGCAACCGGGTAATAAAGGCAACAGAGTGGAAAAGTATGAGCTGCTGGATTCGCCGCCGCTGGCGCCGCCGGATGCCAAAGGGATCCGCGTGGTGCTCGACAGCAAAAAAGCCGGGCAACTGAGTCCGGGCGATCCGGTTCTGTTCCGTGGCTATCGCGTCGGATCGGTAGAAACCAGCACTTTTGATCCGCAAAAACGCAGCATCAGCTATCAACTGTTCATCAATGCGCCAAACGATCGTCTGGTCACCAGTAACGTCCGTTTCTGGAAAGACAGCGGGATTGCGGTCGATCTGACTTCTGCCGGGATGCGGGTAGAGATGGGATCGCTGACAACGTTGTTTGGCGGGGGCGTCAGCTTTGACGTGCCTGAAGGGCTTGAACAGGGTCAGCCGGTTGCCGAGAAGGCCGCCTTCAGCCTGTATGACGATCCGAAAAGTATTCAGGATTCGCTGTTCACCGAACACATCGATTACCTGATGTTCTTCAAAGATTCGATCCGGGGTCTGCAACCGGGCGCGCCGCTGGAGTTCCGCGGTATTCGTCTGGGGACGGTGAGTAAAGTGCCGTTCTTCGCGCCGAATATGCGCCAGGTATTTAACAACGATTACCGCATTCCGGTGCTGGTGCGCATTGAACCCGAGCGGCTGAAAGCACAGCTTGGTGAAGATACGGACGTGGGTGCACATCTGGCCGAACTGCTGAAACGGGGCTTACGCGGCTCGCTGAAAACCGGGAACCTGGTGACCGGGGCGTTGTATGTCGATCTGGACTTCTATCCGAAAGAGCCGCCGCTTACCGGTATCCGCGAGTTTAACGGTTATCAGATCATCCCGACGGTGAGCGGAGGTCTGGCGCAAATTCAGCAGAGACTGATGGAAGCGCTGGATAAGATCAACAATCTGCCGTTGAACCCGATGATTGAGCAGGCTACCAATACGTTGAGTGAAAGCCAGCGCACGATGAAACATCTGCAAACGACGCTGGATAACATGAACAAGATTACCTCCAGTCAGTCAATGCAACAGTTGCCGGCGGATATGCAGAACACGTTACGTGAACTGAACCGCAGCATGCAGGGCTTCCAGCCTGGCTCCGCAGCCTACAACAAGATGGTGGCCGATATGCAACGTCTTGATCAGGTACTCCGCGAGCTACAGCCGGTGCTGAAAACGCTGAATGAGAAGAGCAACGCGCTGGTGTTTGAAGCGAAGGACAAGAAAGATCCAGAGCCGAAGAGGGCGAAACAATGAAAAAGTGGCTAGTGGTGGCGATGGCGTTCTGGCTGACGTCGTGCAGCTCCAGTGGAGAGAATAAAAGCTATTATCAGCTCCCTGTTGCGCAGGGAGGCGTGCAAAGTACCGCAAACCAGGGTAACCGTCTGCTGTGGGTCGAGCAGGTTGCGGTGCCAGATTATCTGGCTGGCAATGGCGTGGTCTATCAGACCAGCGATGTGAAGTACGCGATCGCCAATAACAATTTGTGGGCCAGCCCGCTGGATCAGCAATTGCGTAATACGCTGGTTGCCAATCTGAGTACGCAACTGCCAGGTTGGGTAGTAGCCTCTCAACCTTTGGGCAGCGTGCAGGATACGCTCAACGTAACGGTAACCGGCTTCCACGGTCGTTATGATGGTAAGGTGGTGGTCAGCGGTGAGTGGCTGCTTAACCACCAGGGACGTCTCATCAAGCGTCCGTTCCACATTGAAGCCGTTCAGACGCAGGATGGCTACGATGAGATGGTGAAAGTGCTGGCAACCGTCTGGAGCCAGGAAGCTGCGGCGATCGCCCAGGAGCTGAAGCGCATTCCATAGTTTAAATTTTTGTAAATAAAACCGTCTCAGACAGCGTGTTTGGGGCGGTTTTTTTTTACCGGCAGGATGACCCAGGAACTTGTTCCGGCTCACATTTTTTGTACAACTGAGTTTTTCGCTAGCTCACAAATATGACACCCGTGTGAATTTTGTACATTGACGGGACAGGGGATTCGCGGTATTCGTTTAGTGTGATTGCACACTTCGTAATCACTGTTATCTTTTCCACCAGATATAAGTATGAGGGAAACGAGGCATGAAGAGACAAAAACGAGATCGCCTGGAACGGGCACATCAACGTGGTTATCAGGCCGGTATTGCCGGACGTTCGAAAGAAATGTGTCCCTATCAGACGCTGAATCAGAGATCGTATTGGCTGGGAGGCTGGCGAGAAGCCATGGCTGACAGGGTGGTAATGGCCTGATTCTGTCTCTTTAAAAAAGAAACCTCCGCAGTGCGGAGGTTTCGCCTTTTATAACCTGTGATAAACGGCACACTGGCCCTTTACCGGGTCAGGCATCAGAATGCAGAGGTGTCCTGGAACAGACCCACTTTCAGATCGTTCGCGGTATAGATCAGACGCCCATCCACCAACACTTCACCATCCGCAAGGCCCATGATCAGGCGGCGATTCACGATGCGCTTGAAGTGGATACGATAGGTCACTTTCCTGGCAGTAGGCAGTACCTGACCGGTGAACTTCACTTCGCCTACGCCCAGTGCGCGGCCTTTGCCTTCACCGCCGAGCCAGCCGAGGTAGAATCCAACCAACTGCCACATTGCGTCCAGCCCCAGACAACCCGGCATGACGGGATCGCCAATGAAGTGGCATCCGAAGAACCAAAGATCCGGATTGATATCCAGCTCTGCCTCAACATAACCTTTGTCGAAGTTACCGCCCGTTTCGGTCATCTTGACGACACGGTCCATCATCAGCATGCTCGGAGCAGGCAACTGCGGGCCTTTCGCACCAAACAGCTCACCGCGACCAGAGGCAAGAAGGTCTTCTTTTGTATAGGATTCGCGTTTATCTACCATGTTCTCTGTAAGCCTTATTTTATTGAAGCACGCAGGATAGCTAACACGTGTACGCTGAACAAGTCCGATCAGTTCGGAAGAATCCCGTTCAGCCAACGCAGCGGCCACGGAAAACGGTGACGTCCTTCCTGTTGCGTCGCCTGGGCGATACGCTCCTGGATAGTCTGCATCAACGTTGTCTGGCCTTCACCATCCCACAGCAGATTTAACAGCAGCGGCAGCGCGTCGGTAACGTCATCTACCGCCCAGATAGTGAACTTCTCTTCTTCAACGGCCTGTAGCAGCGCGGGTTGCAGGCTAAGATGCCTGACGTTGGAAGAGGGGATGATGACCCCTTGCTTACCCGTCAGTTCGCGCTGTTGGCAAATCGTGAAGAAGCCTTCAATTTTTTCATTTAAACCGCCAACGGGCTGAGCGCGACCGAACTGGTCGACCGAACCGGTAATGGCGATGCTCTGATTAACTGGCACATCGGACAGCGCGCTTATCAGTGCGCACAGTTCTGCCATGGAAGCGCTGTCGCCATCAACTTCACTGTAGGACTGTTCAAACGTCAGCGAGGCCGAGAAGGGGAGTTGTTGCTCGAGCTGGAGTTCCGACATCAGGAACGCCTGCATGATCATCATTCCCTTAGCATGAATATTACCGCCAAGTTCGGCTTTCCGCTCAATATCCGTGAACTCACCATCGCCAATGTGCACGACGCAACTGATACGTGAAGGTTCACCGAAGGCGCGCGGGTGGCCGGGAAATTCAATCACCGACAGGGCGTTGATCTGACCAACGCGCTCACCCTCTGTTTCGATCAGGATCTGTTCCTGGAGGATCTCATCCTGCATGCGTTCGGCCAGGAATCCTTCGCGCCACTCTCTCTGGGCAAGCATCAGGCTGAGCTGTTCACCTGTGCAGGTTTCACTTTCGCACAGCGGCGCGACTTCCGTGAACTGCCTGATGATCCACAGCGGATTGAGCGGTAACGTATCCTGTTCGCCGGTATAACGCACTGCTTCGCGAACCAGTACTTCCCAGGCATCGGGCGCCGGGTAAGGTAACTGATTACGTTTCGCAGTCCACGTCACCCACTGACACCACTGCGTCATGGATTCTGCATCCACGATCTGCATGTTATCTTCGAATTCGCTATAAATAGCCTGCTCGGCCAGTTCAGGTTCCATTTCCTGGAAATCCGCCAGCGACTCGCGCTCACCAACTAACAGCACCTTCAGTTTAAGCGGCATAGACGGCACGGAGACCGGCAGCGGGCGGGACTCATCAAAGGCTACCCAGTCAAAGCGTTCGCGGCTGACAATGGCCTTCAGGCGCATCCACAGCAGCGGTTGTGCAAGCAGGGTGCGCAGGGAGATAACCAGCACGCCGCCATTGGCCTGGTGAACCAGTCCGGGCTGCAGCGTGATGTCGCCATTGAATTGACGCAGGCAGCCAAACAGCTGTTCTGCCTCAACCCAGTCGGCAATCACCACCTGTGATAAGGTGGCAAAATTGTCTTCAGCCCGCTCAGCGTCACGATAGTGAATCGTGTGGCCCGAAACCTCGTAGTGACCTCCAGTCAGGCGACCGGTGTCGTGCTGTAAGGCACGTGCGGCATCGGCCAGAAGATTAAGATACTCAAGCTCTTCAGGCGCTTTGGCCAGCATGAAAGGGGATGTGGCTCTGGGTTGTAACAATTGCTCCAGGGCAAATTGTAAGCGTGGTTGAGTATCACTCAGTAATGTGTCGTTTTCTTCAGTGACATGTGGCTGTGCAAAAATCTCCTGATAACTGTCGGTATCAGGGACAAGATCACGCCATGCAAGTTTCGTAATGGTCAAAGTTGATGTTTTATAGTCTGTTGTAAAAGACGCGATTATAGCGTAACCGTCCGCGCTTCACACGTGGAAAGCGACGGTAAACGCACAGGAGCGTGCAGAGTGGCTCACAGCCTGAAGATTCTTTTCTTCAGATGCTGAAAAAGCTGATATTCTGATAGGAGTGACACGGTAACATTGAGATCGCCATGAAATATCAACAACTTGAGAATCTTGAAAGCGGTTGGAAGTGGAAGTACCTGGTGAAGAAGCACCGCGAAGGGGAATTAATTACCCGTTATGTGGAGGCCAGTGCTGCCCAGGAAGCCGTGGATTTGTTGCTTACGCTGGAAAATGAACCGGTGCGGGTCAATCTCTGGATTGATGAACATATGAATCCTGCGCTGCAAAACCGCATGAAGCAGACGATACGTGCACGGCGTAAACGTCATTTCAATGCCGAGCATCAGCACACGCGAAAGAAATCTATCGATCTGGAGTTTATCGTCTGGCAGCGACTCGCCGGACTGGCGCAGCGGCGCGGTAAGACGTTATCAGAGACCGTGGTGCAGCTAATTGAAGATGCAGAGAATAAAGAGAAGTATGCCAACAAGATGTCTTCGCTGAAGCAGGATCTGCAGGCGTTGTTGGGCAAAGAGTAGTCCGCACGTTACAACCATCCTGTAGATAACAGACGAAAAAAAACCCCGCAGCGCGGGGTTTTTTATTAGACGGAAACTTAAGCCTGCGGCTGAGTTACAACGTCTTTGATGCCTTTAACTTCGATCTCAACGCGACGATCCGGGGCCAGGCAGTCGATCAGTGCAGCGCGAGCTTTCACGTTGTCACAGGTGTTGCCAGTAACCGGGTTGGATTCGCCCATACCACGTGCGGAGATTTTGTCAGCCGGGATACCTTTAGAGATCAGGTAATCAACAACAGACTGAGCACGTTTCTCAGACAGACCCTGGTTGTAAGCGTCAGAACCGATGCGGTCAGTGAAGCCCAGAACCACTACGGAACCGTCTTTCGGATCCAGGTTGCTCAGCTGGCTGTACATCTGATCCAGAGCCTGCTGGCCTTCTGGTTTCAGAGTGGCTTTGTTGAAGTTGAACAGAACGTCAGACTTCAGGGTGAAGTGTTTGGTCTGTACTTCTGGAGCCGGAGCCGGAGCCGGAGCTACGATCGGAGCAGCTTGTTCCTGCTGACCGAAACGGTAAGAAACACCTACGCTCAGCAGACCGTTGTCTGGACGAGTACCGATGGTGTTAGCGTCACCGATGTTGTTGGTCCACTGGTATTCCAGACGGGTAGCGATTTCAGGAGTAATTGCGTACTCAACACCACCTGCGAATACTGGGGATACGCCAGTGTCGTGATCTTTGGTTGATGCGCCACCAGGTACGTTAGACTTGGTGTCTGCACGCCATACCATACCACCCAGACGAGTGTAGATGTCCAGATCGTCAGTGATTGGGTAACCCAGTTTAGCGGTCAGTTGAACGCCCTGAGCTTTGTAAGCACCGTTGATGTTGTCACCTTTGTACGGCATACGACCTAACCAGTCGTAACCCATTTCAAAGCCAACATACGGGTTAACCTGGTAACCACCGAACGCACCGGCACCCAGTTGACTTTCGTGGGTCGGACCGTTGTTGTCGATGAAACCAGTGTCATGGTACTGGGACCAACCCAGTTTAGCACCAGTGTACCAGGTGTTATCTTTCGGAGCGGCCTGCGCCACGGTAGCGAAACCAGCCAGTGCCACTGCAATCGCGATAGCTGTCTTTTTCATTTTTTGCGCCTCGTTATCATCCAAAATACGCCATGAATATCTCCAACGAGATAACACGGTTAAATCCTTCACCGGGGGACTAGCTCAATAGTTACTCTACCGATATCTGCGGCTTATGCCGAGCACCCCTGGCGATGTAAAGTCTACAACGTAGTTGAAAACTTACAAGTGTGAACTCTGTCAGGCATATGAAAAAAAAAAGCTTGTATACATAATATTTAACATTTCGTGCATCAAAATCTTCCCCCCGATTTCGCGGGAACCGCGTCCGCCAAGCGTTCACCGAAAAAAAGCGTTAGTCCTCAATGCGAAGGTCTCGGGGGCAAAAAAAATTCCAGGATAAATCCTAATTTCACTCAATGATACAAATTCGAGTGAATTTTTAGCCCGGTTTGCTGTCTCGTGGCATGGGTCTGAGCATTCACGGGACGCATGATAAATCCCATCGCGTTTCCCTCATCTGCAGCCCTGACCAATTCAGCATGTTCTTCTTCTGTTAATTCTTCTGTCAGCCAGCCGATCACCACGCTGTAATTGCCCGTGCGTAATGCGCGAATCATCGATTCCAGCGTATCGCAGGGGGAAAGCTGGTTAATTTGCATCACTTTGGTCAGCGGAAGGCCGGCAGACTGAACCCATTCACGGCTCAGTTTTTGCTGCGGCGTCAGCCAGAGCTGCCAGCGCGATTGTTGACCTAACTGCTGAAGAAGCGGTAACAGCAGTAACTGCGTCATCATGGGCTGGTCTTCACGATAGACCACTTCGCTGATAAGCCCGGTGGACACTTTCTCAGAAGAGACGCGCGCCATCGTGTTCGATGTGGAAGAGAATGACGGAGAACGATTTGCGTAGCCTGAAGTGTACATAATCAATCCAGCCCTGTGAGTTACTGTATGGATGTACAGTAACCCTGATGTCGTGAAAG
Source organism: Citrobacter telavivensis (assembly GCA_009363175.1). Classification (NCBI taxonomy): domain Bacteria; kingdom Pseudomonadati; phylum Pseudomonadota; class Gammaproteobacteria; order Enterobacterales; family Enterobacteriaceae; genus Citrobacter; species Citrobacter telavivensis. The sequence continues at coordinate 3,818,894 of CP045205.1, read as the reverse complement.
ATCAACTTTATTTTCGGAAACAGACTCGCATTTTTTATTCATGGTTGCGGTAAAAACGAAATACAACTTGCCCCCTGAGAATAAGTTGCCTATTTTCGTCTGTAACGGATCCGCGACGACAAATCATTCTTTTAGTTTATGATTTAACAGGGAATTTTATGAAAGTACACTCCTATGACAGGATCTATAAATCACAGGAATATTTATCTTCTCTGGGGAGGATTCATTTCCGTTCACTGTTCGGCAGCTACAGTCTGACTATCAAGAATACCGTCTTTGCGATGGTCGCGAATGGTGAGCTTTATCTTCGTGCCTGTGAGCAAAGCGTACAGTATTGCGTGCAACATTCCCCTGTCTGGCTGACATTTCTCAAACGCGGACGTCCGGTCATGCTCAACTATTATCAGGTTGATGACAGTTTGTGGCGCGACCAGCAGCAGTTGATCCAGTTATCGAAGTTTTCACTGGATGCCGCGTTGCAGGAGAAGTTGACCCGTTGTTCACAGCAGCGGCTTAAGGATCTCCCCAATATGACCTTTCATCTGGAAAGTTTACTGAATGAAGCGGGGATCTACGACGTCGCCACCCTGCGAATGCTGGGGGCCAAAATGTGCTGGCTGCGGCTTCGACAGATTAATAAGTCCATTACCGACAAGGTTCTGTTTAATCTTGAAGGCGCCATTTATGGCATTCATGAAGCTGCGCTCCCGGCGATACGCCGCCAGGAGCTTGCTTTGTGGGTTAAGTCGCTTTCGCCGGTGTCGATGTATCCGGAGAAGATTGAGTGATTTGTCGCTGTAGTCGACCCATTTCCGGCAGCAGGGCCACCAGCAAACCGACCTGCTGAATCACCAATGGTTCTTTGCTGTCCGGGCGCGGCTCAAGATGCTGGATGCGCTGTTTCAGTTCTGCCAGCGCTTGTTGCACGCGCTCTTCGTCGGCCGGGAGATGATGTAGCGCATCATCGACATAACAGACCGCATCGTCCAGTAGTGCCAGTACGTCGGGGTTGGTAAGTTGCTCACGATGCGCCCCTAATGCGGAGATATAGCTGGTGAATGTATGGTTGAGACAGAGCAAACGGAACGCTGCCTCACGCGTCTGTGCCGTCACATCGGGTTCGCTGGACATGTTCGACACTACGGAGGCCAGCTCTGCGTCGCGGTTATGGGCATCGCGGCGAGCAATCCGATATGCCAGTCGATTGTCGCGTCCCTGATGGTACTGTTCCAGAATGGCGTCCAGATAGCGACAGTTGGCGTCGGTTGCTCTTTTCATCACCCGCGGGAGATTACGAAAACGCCAGTCAGGCCAGATGAAACTGACCGCCGCCCAGGCAATGGCGCAGCCGATGAGCGTATCAATCACTCGGGGGAGGGCGACTTCAAACCCTTCGCCGAGCAAATTGAAGCACAGCAGGACCAGCAGCGTAATAAACATGGTCGCATGGGCATACTGGACGTTGCGAAAGGCAAAGAACAGGACGCCGGTGATCACCAGTAGAATGAGCTGGCCTTCCAGTGACGGAACGAACCATAAAATCGGGATACCAATCGCGACCCCGACCAGCGTCCCGATGATCCTCAACGCCAGACGGTGTCGCGTGGCGTTGTAGTTAGGCTGGCAAACAAACAGGCTGGTCAGCAGGATCCAGTAACCGTGATGCATACCGGTTATCTGAATGATCGCATAGCCGACGCACAGGACCAGAGACATCCTGACCGCATGCCGAAACAGCGCGGATTCCGGGGTGAAGTTGCGGCTCAGCCGCAGCCAGATATCGCTGAGCCCGTGCGGACTGTCATCGGCAAGCTGGCTTTCTGATTCATTGCGCGACATGGCCTGAGCTTGCTCGGATTCAATCGTAGCCAGCTGCGCGTCGATAGCGCGCAAATTAGCCAGTAAGAATCCCAGCGTTTTCAGCAGATCGGCGGAGGCACCGTTTGTCCGCATCCGCTCAAGTGCTGCGTCAAGATGCGTGAAAGCGCGTTCAAAATGTGGATCGTGCTGGTAGGGGACGCGTAGCAAAATCGAGCGTGACAGTTGCAGACAGGCCTGCCCCTGCATCGACATCAGACGTTGAAAGCGGAACATCACGTCGCTGTGACGAAAATGGTCGCGCAGCGTCTGGTACTGAATATGCGAGGAACTGGCGCGTTCATGAATATCCTGCGCCACAAAGTAATAATGCAGAGTACGCCGCGTGCCGCGTTGTCCCCGGTCGCCGCGCAACCGGGTCAGCAAGGACACTTTTGTCTGATTCAGCGTCGCCATCAGTTGGCCATTGGCCAGTGCTAAATCATAAAGCGGCGCCTGGCTTTCGTCTTCAATATCCGGGTCAAAAAGACGCGATTTTAGCTCCAGAAAGTGTGCCAGTTGTTCATAGCTGCGCGCCAGATTGTCCTGCAGGGGACGAATGGGGAACAGCAGATGGCCGGTAAGCGTTAATCCGTTATACCAGATTGCGCCAGCCAGCAGCAGAAGCGGTTGCTGATACCATTGGGCGTACAGAGACGCGCCGAGCATAGTGTAAATCGCGATCAGCAGCGCGCCGAAGGCAATCGTTGCGTAGCGCTGACCCAGGCCGCCGAGCAGGATAAAACCGCTGGTGGAGATAGTCAGTCCGATGGCGAACAGCCACGGGTAGGGAAACAACAACTCGACCGAGGCGGAGGCGATAAAAAAGCAGATGAGCGTGATGATAAGGTTTCGCAGACGGCCCGCGAGCCGATCGTCCAGATCGGTCAACGCCGCCGCCACCATTCCCAGCGTCAGGGGGATGGTCAGTTTGACATCGCCCAGCCACCAGGGCAGCGCGGTAGTTCCGCAGAGAGCGATAAAAATTCGCACGTAATACAGCCAGGTGCTGTTCCAGGTATAGCGACGAAGCAGGGGACTTAACATACTGACTTAGCGTCCTGGTGACTCAAAACGGCGGCGGGCGTTCGCTTCACGTGCCGCCCGTGCGACTTCCACAGAGACGACGCGACGTCCCACGGGCCACAGCGCAATCGCGGCAATTTTAAAGTTCGCAATGCCAACCGGAATACCAATGATCGTGATGCACTGGGTGATACCAGCGGCGATGTGCATCAGGCACAGCCACCAGCCGAAGAAGATCAGCCAGAAAATATTCAGCAGCGTCCCGCCGGTATTCAACAGCACGTTTTTTCCCGCCGGATCCAGTTCATCGACATGGACCGCTTCATTTCCGTAAGGCAGCAGCGACAGTTTGGTGATTTCCCAGCACGAACGGGTGAGCGGCAGGGTGAAGATCAGCACAATACTGACCAGCGTCGCCAGGAACCAGGACAGTGTGGTGGCAAAACCCCCCAGCACAAAATTCAAAATATTCAGAACGGTACGCATAGACCCTCGGTTGATTCTGGTTTTCTATGATTCCTGGCAATTGTAACGTTTTTTTGGGCTGGAGCACGTATTCTCTGGCGGTTACACTGAGAAGAAATACGCTTTGTCTGGATCGGCTGAGTCATGGAACTTAAAGCAACGTCTATTGGAAAACGTCTGGCACAACACCCCTACGACAGGGCGGTGATCCTCAATGCTGGCATTAAAGTGTCGGGCGATCGCCATGAATATCTTATTCCCTTCAATCAGTTACTGGCGATTCACTGTAAGCGCGGGCTGGTGTGGGGCGAACTTGAATTCGTGCTGCCGGATGAAAAAGTGGTGCGACTGCATGGCACCGAGTGGGCTGAAACCCAGCGTTTCCATCATCATCTGAATACCCGCTGGCAGCAGTGGAGCCAGGAGATGAGTGAAGTTGCGGCCGGTGTATTGCAGGAACAACTGGATTTAATTGCCGTGCGAACCGGGCAGAATGCCTGGCTGACGCGCGAGCAGACGACGGGATTACAGCAGCAGATCCTGCGGGCGTTTGCCGCACTGCCGCTGCCGGTTAATCGGCTGGAAGAGTTTGATAACTGTCGCGATGCGTTGCGGCAGTGCCAGGCGTGGCTGAAAGATATCGAAGCGTGTCGCCTGCAGCATAACCAGGCATATACCGAAACGATGTTGACGGAATACGCTGATTTCTTCCAGCAGGTGGAATCGTCGCCGCTCAATCCGGCTCAGGCCAGAGCGGTCGTCAACGGCGAACATTCTTTGCTGGTGCTGGCCGGGGCAGGGAGTGGCAAAACGTCGGTGCTGGTGGCGCGTGCAGGCTGGCTGCTGGCGCGGGGCGAAGCGGCCGCAGAACAGATCCTGCTACTGGCTTTTGGCCGTAAGGCAGCGCAGGAGATGGACGAGCGTATTCGCGAGCGGTTGCATACCGAGGAGATAACGGCGCGGACGTTCCATGCCCTGGCGCTGCATATCATCCAGCAGGGCAGCAAAAAAGTTCCGACCATCAGTAAGCTTGAGAACGACACCTCCGCGCGAAATAAACTGTTTATCAGTACCTGGCGTCAGCAATGCAGCGAGAAAAAAGCGCAGGCGAAGGGCTGGCGGCAGTGGCTGGAAGAGGAGATGCAGTGGACGGTGCCGGAAGGCAATTTCTGGGACAATGAAAAACTTCAGCGTCGTCTGGCCTCGCGGCTGGATCGGTGGGTGAGTCTGATGCGCATGCATGGCGGAGCCCAGGCGGAGATGATCGCCAGCGCGCCGGAAGAGATTCGGGATCTGTTCAGCAAGCGCGTGAAGCTGATGGCACCTTTGCTGAAGGCCTGGAAAAACGCGCTGAAAGCGGAAAATGCCGTCGATTTTTCCGGTCTGATCCATCAGGCAATCGTGATTCTGGAAAAAGGGCGTTTTGTCAGTCCGTGGAAGCATATTCTGGTGGATGAATTTCAGGATATCTCCCCGCAGCGTGCGGCGCTGCTGGCCGCGCTGCGTAAGCAAAACAGCCATACCACGCTGTTTGCCGTTGGGGATGACTGGCAGGCTATTTACCGTTTTAGCGGCGCGCAGCTTTCATTAACGACCGCGTTTCATCAGACCTTCGGTGACGGCGACCGTTGTGACCTCGACACCACCTATCGTTTCAATAATCGAATTGGTGAAATCGCTAACCGCTTTATTCAACAGAACCCGCATCAACTGAAGAAACCGCTTAATAGTCTGACGACGGGAGACAAGAAAGCCGTCACACTGCTGGATGAAACGCAACTGGATGCGTTGCTGGATAAGCTTTCCGGTTACGCGAAAGCCGACGAGCGGATTCTGGTGCTGGCCCGTTATCACCACCTGAAACCGGCCAGCCTCGAAAAGGCGACAACCCGTTGGCCGAAGTTGCAGCTTGATTTCATGACCATCCACGCCAGCAAGGGACAACAGGCGGATTACGTCATCATTGTCGGGTTACAGGAAGGGAGTGATGGTTTTCCGGCGCCGGCGCGTGAATCCATCATGGAAGAGGCGCTGCTGCCCGTCGTGGAAGATTTCCCGGATGCAGAAGAACGACGGTTGCTTTACGTTGCCCTGACCCGCGCCCGCCATCGGGTCTGGTTGCTGTATAGCAAAGCGAATCCGTCACGCTTTGTCGAGGATCTGAAAGACCTGGATGTTCCGGTAGCGAGAAAAGCGTAAGCAGCAGGCGACGAATGTCGCCTGCGTGGGATTACTTGAGACGATCAGCCAGATAACGCGGGTAGTCGGGGATGAGCACATCGACATCGTCATTAAAGTGCGGCGACTGGATGATGAAATCCGCAGTGGCGACGTTAGTGGCGACGGGGATATTCCAGACGGTCGCCAGACGGAGCAGCGCCTTCACATCCGGGTCGTGCGGAACGGCGTTAAGCGGATCCCAGAAGAAAATCAGCACATCAATTTTCCCTTCAGAAATCAACGCGCCAACCTGCTGATCGCCGCCCATCGGGCCGCTCAGCATGGCGTTAACGTCCATACCCGTTGCGCGTTGAATGAGATTTCCGGTTGTCCCGGTCGCGTAGAGCACGTGCTTTTCCAGCAACGGCTGGTGGCGTTCTACCCAGCTCATCAACATTTTTTTGCAGTGATCGTGCGCAACCAGCGCAATATGCTTACGCGCAGGTAAAGTGCGAGTCGTCAGTTCCATCATTCAGTTCCATTGTGGGTTTTGCTACAGAGTACTGAATGTGTCTGACGCTGCAAGAGAAAGACGAAAAAAAAGCCGGACGTGTCAAAGACATCAGGAAGAGGGCTGTTTCTCCGCCCATTGCAGAAAGCTATTGCGGGTTTGCGGATCCGCCTGGCGAAACCAGTACTTCAGGCGCTGTTCCGTGAGGGTTTGAGATTGGGGAGGGATGGTATCCAGCTCTGAGACCCCCGAAAGCAGGGTGCTGTCGTCGGCCATCATCGTGGCGAACTGGGGTAAGGAGGCGCGCCTGGCCGATTTATTGTAGCGCTCTGTTTCTGCCTCAAAATCAATGGTTTCTGTTTTTGAGGTAATGGCGAGGATATCCAGTTGTACCGGGATCGGCATTGCGTCGCCATCCAGCAACTCCAGACGCGGAGCGGCGTCGAAATGGCTGGCTTCACGGTCGCTTTCCAGACGCGGAAGGTGGAAATTGACCTGACCCACACGCTGAGTGTCAAAACTTACCACCAGCGGTGGGGAAATGTAGAGCTGTTCTTCATGGCTGGAGAGACGGATTGTCTTCTCAACCCGAAAAACGAGTTGATGCGGTCCATTGTCGAGTTCAATGCTGTCCGCGCCGCGCAGGAGTGAACTGGAGACCTTTTTGCCGTCCAGCACCAGCAGGTCAATATCGGTTGAAAGACGGAGGGTGGTAGCGAAAACCGCGACCGGCAAACAGAGGGCAATCATCAGGGTCACAGTGCCGGTTTTCATAAGGTTCTCCTGTCCAAAGACCGCCGGGTAAGAATGTATCAAAATTTTTCGACAATCATGTTTACTAACATATAGACATATTTTGGCGTTTTGCTCTCATACTTACGGGTGGGACGCATGGTTGGGTCGTCAGGATTGTCGTACACTTTGCAAAACAGCCTGGAGAATGATGATGAAAGAGACCGACATTGCTGGCATTTTGACCTCGACCCGTACCATTGCCCTGGTTGGCGCAAGCGATAAACCCGATCGTCCAAGTTACCGTGTGATGAAGTATTTGCTCGATCAGGGTTATCACGTGATTCCGGTTTCTCCGAAGGTCGCCGGGAAAACGCTGCTAGGGCAGCAGGGCTACGCGACGCTGGCGGACGTGCCGGAAAAAGTGGACATGGTGGATGTGTTCCGCAATTCAGAAGCGGCATGGGGCGTCGCACAGGACGCGATCGCGATTGGCGCGAAAACGCTGTGGATGCAGTTGGGCGTGATCAATGAGCAGGCGGCGGTGCTGGCGCGCGAAGCGGGTCTGATGGTGGTGATGGATCGCTGCCCGGCGATTGAGATCCCGCGCCTGGGGTTGACAAAGTAAGTTAATTGCCCTGATGGCAGAAAGGAAACAGGCCCGATAAGCAATGTGCTATCGGGCCTCAACAAGGATCAGTTACGCAGGCGGGGGGCCTGCAACTGTTTACGAATGGTCTGAGCAAGCTCATCCATCGAAGGCTGTTCAGGATGTTCGTCCTGCGTTTCGCTGCTTAGCTGCGCTTCGGCAAGATAGGTATGTACCGGACGACCGTCATCATCTTCCATCACCACGTGATACCACGGAGCAGCACGAAGCTCGTCGTTGACCGCCAACTCATCAGGTGACGGTTCCGCAAGCGAATAGACCGGGTCGATATCCACGACCACTCCGAGATATCCTAACAGGGAATGGCGGACCTGCTGGCCGATACCGAATTTGCTGGCAATCATAGTCACCTCCCGGGAAATCATTACCCTTGATATAAGGGTAAAATTCCACTTTTCAAGTTACATGACGCGACAGGCAAACCCTTTGAGATACAGCCCTTCCGGGTAGGTAGCGATCACGGGATGATCGGCGGCCTGACGGAACTGCTCTATAAATTGTACATCACGACCCGCATCAATTGCGGCATCAGCGATGATTTTCTGAAATAAATCTGTTGTCATCAGACCGGAGCAGGAGAATGTCAGCAGCACGCCACCCGGATTCAGCAACTGGATAGCCAGCATGTTGATATCCTTGTAACCCCGGCACGCCCCCATCAACTGGCTTTTATTTTCGACAAACTTCGGGGGATCCATCACGATGACATCAAATTTCTCGCCGCGATCGCGATAGGTCCGTAACAGTTTAAAAACATCGTCACGAACAAATTCAGCCTTGCTGAGATCGAGTTTGTTCAGTTCGACGTTCTGTTTCGCAATATCCAGCGCTTCCTGGGAAGTATCGACGCTGATAACCTGACGGCAGCCGCCCATCAGCGCAGAAACGGCAAACCCCCCGGTGTAGGAGAAACAATTGAGTACCCGTTGATTGTCGACATAGCGGCGCGTTGCCAGACGGCTGTCACGCTGATCGAGGTAATAGCCGGTTTTGTGGCCGCCCTGGATATCGACCAGTAGCTTCATACCGTGTTCTTCAATTGGCAGGAGTGCTGGAGGGATCTCACCGGTGACCGGGCCCTGCGTCAGCGCCATACCCTCTTTTTTACGCACTGCGACATCGCTACGATCGTAAATCGCACATTCCGGGTAGAGCGCTTGCAGCGCGCTAATCAACGCGGCGCGTTGATATTCCGCCCCGGCGCTGAGCAATTGCAGCACGAGGAAATGACCAAAGCGATCGATGGTGACGCCCGGCAAGCCGTCGGACTCACCGGCGATCAGACGATAGCTGTCCAGTCCATCTTTTTTCGCCAGCCAGTCGCGCCATTGCTGCGCCTGTCGCAGACGGCGGGTGAAGAAGGCGATATCGACAGATTCGGACTTGTCGAAGGTCCAGACGCGCGCGCGGATTTGCGACGCCGGGGAAAAGGCGCCACGGGCTAACCATTTACCCTGATGGTCAACAATGTCGATGGTTTCACCGAGGTTGGCTTTACCTTCCATGCGGGCAACGGCACCGGAAAAGACCCACGGATGGCGACGAAGTAATGATTTGTCGCGCCCTTTGGCTAACACCAGGCGGGGATATTGAGGAAATGAAGATTCAGTCATACGAGCAACCTCACACAAACAGTGATGCGAGCCGGGTGTCTATTCCAGCCTGATACCGTTAAAACAAAATGGCGCGTAGGGTAGCACAGATGCGGGATGCAATCATCAGCACCGACAGTGAGCATTTCGGCACAAACTGAAAGCACAGAGGCACAATTTCCTGGGTATGCGCCTGATAGATTGTCATTTCTTAATCTGAATAAGGAAATACAATGAATATGTCATCTTATCTGACGGCTATTGTGCTGACGACGCTCAGCTATGGTGCGGCGGCCTCTCCGGCGTTCAGCCTCGGCAGTACAGACATTCCCGATAATCTCGTTTTAACGCAAAAGCAGGTCTTTAATGGATTTGGCTGTGAAGGCGGAAATATCTCTCCGCAGTTGCACTGGCAAAATGCGCCCGAGGGAACAAAAAGCTACGCGATCACTGTGTTTGATCCCGATGCGCCTACGGGAAGTGGTTGGTGGCACTGGACGGTCGTGAATATTCCGGCAAGTATTCATGCTCTCCCATCTGGTGTGAAGATGGAAACCGTGGCGGCGGGGATTGTTCAGGGGCGTAACGATTTTGGTTATGCTGGGTTTGGCGGGGCTTGTCCGCCGGTTGGAGATAAGCCGCACCGCTATCAGTTCACTTTATGGGCACTCAGCACCGATGCCTTACCCATCGATCACAATGCGAGCGGTGCGCTGGTGGGATTTATGCTTAACAGTCATGTCATTGCCAAAGCGGAATTGACAGCCACATACGGAAGATAAACAGAGGAGAACACGGTGCAGGACGTTTATTTTCAACATAATGTTCTCACGACAGCGGAGGTGCGTTCCAGCCAACGTCATCGCTTGCATCGTGTTAAGCTTTTCTCTGCTGCACTCTGCCATATCACGCAGGGCAGCAAAGTCATTATGCAAGAGGATAATCGCCTGGTTGCAAAACCTGGCGAGTTAATCATCATTCCGGCGAACACGTCGCTGGACATTATTAATCAACCCGGGCAGGGCGGTTTTCGTTCAGATCTCCTGCTACTCTCGCCAGACATGATTTCCGCATTTAAAAAAACCTATGTTAAGGATTTTCCGCCCGCCACGCTGACCTCTTTATGTACGCCGATGAACTCCAGTCTGGCGTTTATGTGGACGAATTTACTTTCCGCTGTGCGCCAGGGATTGCCGGTTGAGTTGCAGGCACATCAGGCAATGGGATTATTACTCGCACTGTTGCATGAAGGGGCAATCGGTCCACTGCTTATCGAACGGGGTTACACGCTAACGGAACAGGTACGCCAGCTCATTATGTTGGCACCTGCTAAGCTTTGGAGAGCACAGGATATTGCACATCGGTTAGCCATGGGAACCTCCACGTTGCGCAGACGACTCCAGCAAGAATCGCAGAGCTACCGACAGATTGTTGAAGAGGTCCGTATGTCTTATGCGTTATCTCAATTGCAGTCGACGACGTTGCCAATAGGAGAGATAGCATTGCGCAGCGGCTATCTTTCAGGCTCGCGATTTACGGCGAGGTTTAGCCAATATTACGGATGCTTGCCGAAACAGGTACGTTAATGTTATTCACATAACCGTGTGAGGTTACGCTCATCGTTTTCGATAAGAAGGAGAATAGCCATGGCGAGAGTCTGCATTATCGCGTGGGTTTACGGCCGGGTTCAGGGCGTGGGATTTCGCTATACCACGCAGCATGAGGCGCGGCGACTGAGTTTAACCGGCTATGCGAGGAACAGGGATGATGGCAGCGTGGAGGTTGTCGCCAGCGGCGAAGCGGAGCAGGTCGACAAATTACTGAAGTGGCTCAAAGACGGCGGCCCGAGTTCTGCCCGGGTAGACAGAGTCCTGAGCGAGCCGCACCGTCCTCGTGAGGAATTTACCGGTTTTAGTATTCGCTATTAAATACACTTCACCGGCTTTGGCAGGCCAGCAATTTTAGTGGCCTGTTTCGCCGGGCCTTTCGGAAACAGACGATACAGATAACGGCTGTTGCCTTTCTCCTCGCCAAACTTATTCGCCATCGCCTTGACCAGCATGCGAATCGCAGGCGAGGTATTAAACTCCAGATAGAAGTCGCGAACAAAACGCACCACTTCCCAATGTTCCGGAGAGAGGGTGATTCCTTCGTTTTCAGCAATGACTACAGCCATCGGTTCGCTCCACTGCGCACTCTCTTTCAGATAACCGTCGGAGTCGGTAGCGATTTCTTTACCTTCAAAGATCAACATAATTCTTCACTGCGTTAGACAACCTGGCGGCAGTTTACCAAAAAACAAAGCCCCGCATAAGCGGGGCCGGGTGTCATGCTTTGTTGCCGTTAATCGCGGCTGGCGAAGCCCAGAATGCTGAGCAGGCTGATAAAGATGTTGTACAGCGAAACGTAGAGGCTAACCGTTGCGCGGATGTAGTTGGTCTCACCGCCACGGATGATGTTGCTGGTTTCGAACAGGATTGCGCCTGAAGAAATCAGGATAAACACCGCGCTGATTGCCAGATGCAGTGCCGGTAGTTGCAGGAAGATGTTCGCCACCATGCCAATCAGTACCACCACGATACCGGCCATCAGCATACCGCCGAGGAAGGACATGTCTTTACGGGTAGTCAGCACGTAGGCGGAGCAGCAGAAGAACACCAGCGCGGTACCGCCCAGCGCCATACCGATCACGTCGCCCATCCCTGCGGACAGGTAAGCGTTCAGAATCGGCCCGAGGATGTAACCGAGGAAGCCGGTGAAGGCAAACGCGGAAATAATGCCGCTCGGCTTGTTTGCCGTTTTATAGGTCAGGAACATCAGCCCGTACATCCCCACCAGCGTCAGAATCAGACCCGGAGAAGGCAGCATCAGCACGGTGCTGGCGGTGGCGGTGATCGCCGAAAACGCCAGCGTCAGGCTCAGCAGAAAATAGGTATTGCGCAGCACCTTGTGCGTGCTGAGTAGCGATGTACGGTCATGTGATGAACTAACAATACGATCCATGAGTCACTCTCTTATGACAGATGTAATTAATGATGGAGGATAATGAAAACACAGCCGCGCACACAGCGCTTTTACCCATCTTTACTCATTTGATCTAAATCAGGTTTCATCGTGGATTATGGTGAATGGCTGATAAAGCGTGAGTATTGTGCTGAATAAATGGTCAATCTGTTGTTATTTCAGGCTATTAACAGCATTTTGACTGTTTTTCAGGCAAACGAACACATTCGGGCTTTACACGGCGCATTGGGATGTTTATAGTGCGCCTCATTCCGGAAGTGTGGCCGAGCGGTTGAAGGCACCGGTCTTGAAAACCGGCGACCCGAAAGGGTTCCAGAGTTCGAATCTCTGCGCTTCCGCCAGATTAAACAAGGGGTTACCGAAAGGTAACCCCTTTGTTTTTCGGGCTGTTGGTATAGTATTGGACTATTTTTCTTTCAATAGCCAAACCAACTCCAAAAAAAGAACCCGCCGAAGCGGGTTTTTTAATGCCTGTTTTTCCTGTGCTGACACGTCGGCCAACGGCGTGATTTTTACCTTTCGGCAATAAACCCTTCCTTGATCGTCGTTGCTTGCGGTGGGGGAGTGCAACGTGGCTGCCAGTACCGTGCCGCGTGGGTTAATATCGAGGAAAACACCGAATTTCCCTTTGGCCCACATCAACGGTTCCGGGTTCTTTTCTCTGGTGTTGCACAGGCGTCGTCGGAACATTGACCTGTGACGGAATCTTCCCGCATCGCAGCAATTTTTGCGATTTTGATTTATGGATATCGCAAGCTTAAGTTTCAGCGGCCTACGCGAGCCTGATGCTCAGGCGAATAACGCTCGCCAACGATTTTTATCGTTTCCAGCGCGTGCGTGACCTGGGACAGCTCATCCTGAGAAAGAATAACGTCAACGGCGCCCAGGTTTTCCTCGAGGCGATGCAGTTTGGTGGTGCCCGGAATAGGAACAATCCACGATTTTTGTGCCAATAGCCATGCCAGCGCGATTTGTGCAGACGTCACCCCTTTATCGGCTGCCAGTTCACCCAACAACGAAACCAGCTTTTCGTTGGCGGCAATTGCCTGAGCGGTGAAACGCGGCACTTGGCTTCGGTAATCATCCTTACCAAACGTTGTTCCTGACGTAATTGCTCCGGTCAGAAAGCCTTTACCTAACGGGCTGAATGGCACAAAACCAATACCCAACTCCTCCAGAAGCGGCAGGATCTCCTGTTCAGGTTCACGCCACCACATGGAGTATTCGCTTTGCAGGGCGCTGACAGGTTGAACCGCATGTGCACGACGAATCGTCTGCGCGCCCGCTTCGGAAAGACCGAAATGTTTGACTTTTCCTTCAGCAATGAGGTCTTTCACCGTTCCTGCGACATCTTCAATTGGCACGTCCGGATCGACACGGTGTTGATAAAGCAGGTCAATGACGTCGGTTTTAAGGCGGCGTAACGATCCTTCAACGGCCACGCGGATATGCTCGGGGCGGCTGTTTAAAATCTGCTGTTTGTTGTCATCGCCAAAGGTAAAGCCAAATTTTGTGGCGATGACCACGCGGTCGCGAAAGGGTTTTAGCGCTTCACCGACAACCTCTTCATTCAAAAACGGACCATACACTTCGGCGGTGTCGAAGAACGTGACGCCACGTGCAACCGCTGTCCGTATGAGTTCAATCGCCTGGCGGGTATCTGTCGCCGGGCCGTAGCCGTGGCTTAAGCCCATACAACCGAGTCCAAGGGCTGATACTTCAAGCCCGGATTTACCCAGATAACGTTTTTGCATTGTGTGAATACCTCTATTATTGCGGCTTAAACGTCGAGTTTACGGCCAGTGAGCCACTCCACTCTCGCCGGATCGCGATGAGAGAAGAATGCGCTGGTGGCAGTATCAAGTGCGGTAATCTGCAGCATGTCTTCAGCACTGAGTTCAAAATCGAGAATGTTGATGTTCTCTTCCATGCGTTCTTTTCGCACTGATTTTGCAAGCGAAATAATGCCTCGCTGGAAAATCCACCGCAGGACAACCTGACCTACACTTTTTCCGTACTTCTGGCCTATCGCCGCTAATTCGGGATGCTGGAACAACCCATTTTTTCCTTCAGCAAACGGTGCCCATGCTTCCGGTTGGATGCCACGGCTTTGCATCCACGCAACAGCGTGCAGTTGCTGGTTGAAGGGGTTAACTTCAATCTGGTTTACCGCAGGGGCAACGCGGTTGAAGGCGATAAGATCGGCCAGTCTGTCCGGATGGAAGTTGCTTACGCCAATGGCGCGAATTTTGCCTGCCTGCTGCAGTTCTTCCATTGCACGCCAGGCACCGTGGACATCACCGTAAGGTTGGTGAATCAGGTACAGGTCAACATAGTCCAACTGAAGTCGGTTCAGTGAACGTTCAAACTGCGCTTTGGCACCTTCGTAATTCGTATCCTGTAGCCAAAGTTTGGTGGTGATAAAGAGTTCGTTGCGCGCAATACCACTTTGCTTCAGGGCGTTCCCGACCTGGGTTTCATTCTGGTAGGACGCCGCGGTATCAATCAGGCGATATCCCGTTTCAATGGCATCAATAACGGCTCTCTCGCATTCAGCGGCATCCGTCATCTGGAACACACCAAAACCCAGCAGGGGCATTTCAATACCGTTGTTCAGTTTTACAGTTTGCATGACATAGTCCTTCCGCTTTTGTTCAGAAAAAGCATAACGCAAACTGATTTATTCGATTAGATGGGGTAATTAGCTAGGGTTTATTAGCTATGCTCATCAATCTTGTCGGTATCTGAGGTCGCTGTACTGATAACCAGCGACCTGAAGCGGCTCTGGATAAGCGGTTCAGGTAAAAGTTAGCTGGCAGCCCGGCTATTCGAAATTGAATCGCCACGGATAATCCAGACACTTACAAATCGTTGATAATATTGAGTTTCGTATTCGGCGGGTGTTATCTTTACATAAACATTCCTTATCTGTTTATGATCGCTGCTGGCAGATGCTGGCTAATATCCAGGTCCGTTTTGTGCCAGTAGCGAATAATGAATACGCACACTGGCTTATCGGCGTACCTCGTATTTGCTACGTTTGTGCTGATAAAGTAATTCATCAGCTTTCAGCATCGCCACTTCCAGCGTATCTCCTGACAGGAGCTGATATGCTCCCCAGGAAAATGCGACCAGCTTATTCGGATCAATCGCGAGTAATTGTTCCTGCGTACGGGTAATAACATCTCGGGATTTATTCAGAGAATAATCGATAAGGACCAGACAGAACTCATCACCTCCAAGCCGTATGCCATAGTCACTTTTACGAATGGCATTCCCCAGTGCCAGTCCCAGTGTCTGTATTGCCTTATCACCCATATGGTGGCCAAGAGAATCATTGATTTTTTTGAGTCCATCACTGTCAATGGCGATAACCGTGATGGGGATGTTTTTGTCAACAAGTGAACGGATTTTTTGTTCCAGCTCCGGTGTAATGACTTTTCGGTTATACAAACCGGTCATCGCGTCCGTCACATTATCTCTGGAAAGCGACTCCTGTCTGATTAACTGCTTACGGGCATAGCGACATAATATCCAGGTACCCGGGATGTAAAGCACTAATAGCCATAAATTGGTAATGATGACATAGATAGCATCCAGTTCTACATGGACTGTGTTGTACCGTGTGAGTTTATCTTCGTCGCCGATTAAATCATATGACTTGATTTGTGGCTTATGGAAAAAAATATGCGTGCCGGTTTCATTATCAGTAACATATAAAGAAAGGAATTTCCATAATAAGGGGCGATCGACCGTTTTAAACGAAACCACGAGATCGTTAATATTGACGTCGGTGATCAGAACGCCCTTTACCTTATCACCCAGAAATACCGGGGTAAGCATACTGATGATATTATTATGTGTATATCCATCCTGATAAATATGAGACAGCGTACTTTCACCCTTAAGCAGATCATTCAGGGCATTGTCATCAATGGAAATGGTGTGAGCACTACGCGCGATGTTGATAGTGTTGTTATTGCCAACCAGCCAGTTGTTAAAAGTGTAGTCTTTTGTATTAACTGGCTGATTAATATAAATATAATTATAAGAAAGATCGATGTAGTACCGGATGTTCCTGAACCTATACCCGGTATAATTTGAAAAGCTGTACTTCGATAAAATCTTGCTCTCAGCCGTGTGAATAACCGATAACGCGCTAATATCACCAGCCCAGTTTTCGCACGATTTATTACGGGTTTGCAGAGTGCCGTTCAGGCTGGTCATTTTTTTTGCCAGCAGATTGAATCCGTAAATATCACCTTCCTTTTCAAGGGACTGGCAAATGGCGACCCGTTCGCTGCGGGCTGCGGGCGCAGACACGGTTCTGGTATAAAACGCCCGGGAAAGTCGTGTGGCAATACTCTGGTTAATAGATTCTTCATGGAAAAGTGCCGATTTACCGTTTTCAGCGACATATCCCAGGTAGCTCTTTAACTCGTGTACCTCACGGACGGCCAGTGCAATAAAAAGTACAGTGGTACAAACAACGATTAAAAAAATAGCACTGATATACTTTTGTCTGAGCAAGATAGATAACCCCTTGTTGTCCCACTCGGAAATGACCGTCAGTATAACATCAATCAATATATTCACTCGTTTGCATTGCTATATCGTCAACACAATGTGTGTTTTCCGCTATACCATCGCCGATAAGCCGTTGCTTCGTGGCACTCCACATAAATTCGCGCTGAATAAGAAAGCGGGGAGGCAGCTCCGATGGCGTAAGCGACATTGCTATTTATACACTAGACGAACGTCTGCTCCTCGATCACAGCGGACCTTATAACCTTGCTTTCTGTCCGCGCCGTGTCAGGAGCGGACGTTCGCTTGGTTTATGTTTACAATATTAGACACCTATCGGCTGATAGCCCTGCCACTCTGGTTGATCACGACTTCCTGACTCGCAGGGGGTCAAATTAATAAAAAACTCACCTATTTTTTCAAGTAACAGGCAATCATCCACGTCCTTCAGATTATCCTTATGCTGATGGTCGGCGCCACAGAGCAGTGTCTTTAATGCTTTACTCTTGGCCTGCAGGGCATTTTCGGCCACAAACAAATCGAACTCATGTAACTCAGCAAGCGTATCAGGCCTGTAACCTCCCACATTGACGAAAAATAACTTGTTTGCAGCTCGAGAAGGCTCAGCAGACAATGTGACGGAATAACCGTCAACCCAGGTGATACGGCTGTAACCGTCAATATGAATTTTATCTTTATCGCCAAACCATGCATCGCGAAGGGCGGGCCAGGCGTCTTCTGGCTTTTTGGCCGCGACAAACTGAATGTCGTGTACTTCAATATTTGATTTGCCAGCATTACCACCGATATAAAACATATACAGGTTCATCAATCATCCTCTTCCAATATGGATATCGTTATGCATTTGAATACATAACGATTCGTACTGCAACCTTAAAAAGGAGAGTGCTGAGCTTATGCATTAGGGCTTTGCCCTCGAATGATAGTTGTCTTTCTCCTGGGGGCTTTGACACGGTAAGCCACAGGCATCGGCTGCAGATAGAAGGTCAGCTTCACGCCCTGAGACATTCGACAAGCTTTTTATGGCTTCAGTAAGGGCGAGTGTCTCGCTTCGAGAGCCAGCAAATATTTCGCTTCGTCATAACAGGTTCTGGCCTTCCAGCAGCGGTAAATGATCCTTATCCATTTGAACGCCAGTGCCCGGATCGCAGACTGATGAGATTTGCCCTTTTCTCTGAGGCCCTGATAATACAGTTTGGCCCAGTATGATGAATTAACCGTCTTGGCAGCCCATTCAACAAAGGTCTGCCTGACGAACTTGGCACATTGCCATCGCCAGTGAACCCAGGATTTTTGGCCGCTTCGTTCGGTCACCGGTGCTATACCTGCGTAGTTTTGAATTTCTTCAGCGCTGTTAAACCGGTCACGGTTATCACCAAGTGCAGCAAGCATCCGTGGGCCCATGCACGGTCCCATGCCCGGAAGTGATTTGAACAGCCCCGCATCTGGCAATGTGTCAAACAGCGTTTCGATTCGTTCGTCATAGGTTTTGATGATTTCACTCACGACTTTAATTTGTGTCGCCAGTGCTGCTGCCATCAAAGCATTAGCCTCTATAACACTCGGGTCTGTAGTCAATGGGATCGCATTATCAATACTCGCAACACGTTGCTCGGTAAGGGCCATAGCGCGACCACCTTTGGCATTCAGAAAGTTGCGGATCGTGTCGCGTCTGGCTCGTTTCAGTTGTTGCAGACTGGGCCACCGGATAATCAGCTCACACAACAGTAAGCTACCCCGATGTGAGAACCACTCCAGTGGCTGAGGATAATACTGTTTAAGCGTGTTGATTATCCGGTTCACAAAGCGTCGTTTATCTTCAACCAACTGACGACGTTGCTCAACCAGTTGCTGAAGTAAGCGAATATCCGCATTGTCGGGTTCAATAGCTTTTATCTTCTGGGGGTAACGCAGCATTAACTCTAATGCCAGCTCGGCATCCTGCGGATCATCTTTAGCGCCGCTGGGCGAGAAGGCTTGCCGATAACGAGCCAGGGACAATGCGTGGACGGGGAAAACGGTGATAAAGGGGTATTTTTGAAGAGCATATACCACGGGGCCCTTCTTCAGTTCGAGAGCTATTGCGATTCTACCTTTTACTTTCTGGTGTAACTCAGTAAGCCAGGCATCAAGCGCTTCTGCTGTATGTTCAATCACATCGAATACGCGTTCACCGTTTTTAAACTGAACACAGACATCGTGTTTTTTATCAGCCCAGTCCAGACCAACGTGCGCAGCAAATTGATTAGTCACAGTCATCACCAACTCCTTTTTATCGGGGATTGGTATGCATTCCACGCTCTTCGAAAGAAATATAGCCAGCAGTTTATCTGCATGCCCTGAGTATTCGTTAGCGAACGTGGAGCACCTACTGGCTCGAAAGAAAAGCGGCGATCATCACATGATTCTCGCTCAATATTCGTAACCAGTAAGCGCATACCCTGAATCACTTCAAAGTGTAATTCTCAGGGTACGAATGACTATATCTCGCTCATGGCTGACCACTACAGAACCAAGGCCGGAGGATATCCGATGGAGATACAACATGGTGTGGGAATTCAAGATGTTGTCTTTCAGGTGGGATCAGAAGAAAAAGTAAACTGAATGTGGGCGGACAAGAATCTCACCAAAGCCAACGTCGCTTGGGTTCTTGCCAGGCTCCCTGCCACAGGTCAAAACGTGCGAGTGGTTCAAGTTTTTTTAGAACGGCAGCTTCACCTGCGGATAAGAGACTGCGCTCCGGAATGGAAATACCGAAAAAGCCTTCAGCGACCGGAAATATTTCACATTCTGATGTCAGCGATCCCAATGCTTTTTCTATCTTGTTACGTTCTGCTTTGATAATTAACTGAAGTCCCATCAGCTTTTAAACTCCACAATTGCTACCTGCTCAAGCGCTTGCCTGACCTGGGCCTGAACCTGGTCAGGGATGGATTGCCCTCTGATGTCATAGACTACCCGGCAAGTTTGAATGTGCGGTGGCAACTGCGATAGTCCCCAGCATATTCTGGCAATATTGTACGCAATACTGAGTTCTATCGATTCCGGAGATTCAAGACTGTGGTTGGCCACAAGGAAAAACTCGCCGCGTTCTTCATTTATAAACTCCGGGGTAAACATTACGCCTCCCTTTCATTGTCTTCGCCAACTTCTGGCAATTGAATGCTTTTTTCATCAGTGCGTTATCTTAGCAGGGATCCTGTTCCAGTCACGATGTCTGCTTCTGGCACAAAGTGGACTATCCAGAACAGAATGGCTTAACGTTTGTTGCTTAACAGGGGTAGCGCGTGCGGATTGCTCTTCCCATTACCGACTGTATTTACCAGATAGAGTGACACTTATTTATTGATATACAATAATATTTCTTCAAGTATGGATGCCCTACCAGGCTGGTGATTTTGTTTGAGCTATATTCATATGATAGGAAAGACTCACTCCGTCTGTACGCCTGAATACGACTGGCGTAAACATGTTAATGTCTTCGAGGTTATATGAAATTTCCAGGCATCCCGGAAAATGAGGAAGAACGATTAAAATCTCTTTATCTGGCAGACCTTCTTGATACAGGCTCTGAAGAGCGTTTCGACCGTTTAACTCGTCTGGCAAAGAAACTTTTTCAGGTGCCAGTTGCACTGATTAGCCTGATTGATCGCGAGCGCCAGTGGTTGCTTGCATGCGAAGGGTTGGGGACTCGTGAAACGCCTCGTAATGTCTCCTTTTGTGGCCACGCCATTTTGCAGGAAGGTCCATTTATTGTTAACGATGCGGTTAGCGATGATCGTTTTCATGATAACCCTCTGGTGATTGGTGAACCTTATATCAGATTCTATGCGGGTTATCCCGTGCATCTTCCTGATGGCGCGGTTGCAGGTACACTTTGTTTGATACATTCCTCTCCCCGGCCCTTCAACGACGATGATATTGCATCACTCAGAGACCTGGCATTTATAGTTGAGGATGAATTTAAGGTTACGGGCATAGCCATGACTGACAGTCTTACAGGCATACCCAATCATCGTGGTTTTTACAATGCAGGGGAGAAGCGATTTCTGGCCCTTACTCAGACGAATGTCCCTTTCAGTCTTATCTTTTTGGATCTCGATAAATTCAAACCTGTTAACGATCTCTGGGGGCATGCCGAAGGAGATGAGGTGCTAAAAGTATTCTCCGCTCTGTTGTGCCAGCATCTTAGCGCCGGAGATATCGCAGGACGAATTGGAGGGGATGAATTCGTCGTTCTCGTCACTCACAAATCCCGGACTGGTGCCTTTTTAAAAGGGGTGCGTAAAAGTGTGGATGAGTACAACGACCACTCGGGGAAACCCTATACGATTAATTATTCTTATGGAATGTTGCATAATGATCCGGTTCGTTACCCCTCTCTGGTGGAGATGCTGAAAGAAAGCGACGAGGTGATGTACTCAGCAAAACGACGTAAGCATGTCTAAGCACCCGCAAATCTGTCGTGGTCAACTAAACTAACCACCGATTTAGCGTTTTTCCAGTATCGGTTTTCCGATTCGTTTGAGGGTACCCCACCGTTATATTCGTGCGGCCTTAGCGAGCGGTAATACTCGACGATATAGTCAGTGCTCCCATGAACTGCTCCCCATAACAGGAATACCTTCGTCACCATCTCCGGCGTGATCAGTGGTGGATGGACAAACCAAAGTGATGATACGTCTGTTTTTTCCGGATGCGGAAGCACGCAAGATGGTATTGGAGAAAATTGGTGCGATTGAAGGTAGGAACCAAACCCTGGCGGCCTCACAGGCTATGTAATCAAAACTTAATCAAAGAGAAAATCATGAGAAAAATAGTTTCTTTTGTCCATGTGTCGCTGGATGGTTTTGTAGCTTCTACCGCTGAGGGCCCAGCGAGTCTGGCCTGGATAAGCATAAGCCCCGATTTGTTTGAATTCGTGGAGCAGCGGATTCAACAGACCGACACCGCCTTATATGGGCGCACCACCTACCAGATGATGGAGTCGTACTGGCCAACTGCTGCCGATAAGCCTGACGCCAGTCCGCATGACCATGCGCATTCGCGTTGGTATAAATCTGCCCACAAAGTGGTGTTGTCGAAAACCCTGTTGGAAAAAAATCACCCTAATACGCAAATTATCAGTCGCAATTTAAGCGACGAAATCAGCAAGCTCAAGCGTAACGAGGGCAGCGAAATTTTAATGTTTGGCAGTCCTTCAGCTACTCACTCGCTAATGGTGGAATGATCCTACCCACGTAATATGGACACAGGCCTAAGCGAGGTTCTGGTTTTCAAATTGTTCCGGACTGAGGCCGCCACACCAACTGTGCCGCCGCCACCGATTGTAATCACATTCGATATAATTAAATACCGTTGCCCGCATTATTTCCCGGCTGATAAAGTGTTCTCCATGGATACATTCCACTTTCAGCGAATGAAAGAAGCTTTCCACGCAGGCATTATCGTAGCAGCAACCTTTTGCGCTCATACTTCCACGCAGATTATGCCGCTTCAGTTGCGCCTGATAATCTGCTGAACAGTACTGGCCTCCACGGTCAGTGTGAACGATAACGTTCCGGGGCCTCTTACGCCGCCACAGCGCCATCTGCAGGGCATCGCAGGCCAGTTGCGCCGTCATGCGTGGCGACATTGACCAGCCAATAACGGCACGTGACCACAGGTCAATGACCACTGCCAGATACAGCCAGCCTTCATCTGTACGTAAGTACGTGATGTCTCCTGCCCACTTCTGGTTCGGGCCACTGGCGTAAAAATCCTGCTCCAACAGATTTTCTGACACAGGCAGGCCGTGTGCGCGGTAGCTGACCGGGCTGAACTTCCGGGAGGCCTTTGCCCTCAGTCCCTGACGGCGCAGGCTTGCCGCCACGGTTTTTACGTTAAAGGGGTAACCCTGAGCACGCAGTTCATCCGTCAGGCGTGGGGCACCGTAACGCTGTTTTGACCGGGTAAAAGCCGCGAGGACAACGCTGTCGCAGTGTTGGCGGAACTGCTGACGCGTGCTTATCCTTGTCCGCCGCTGACACCACGTATACCAGCCGCTGCGGGCCACCCGGAGCACGCGGCACATTGCTTTGATGCTGAACTCAGCCTGATGTTTTTCAATAAAGACATACTTCATTTCAGGCGCTTCGCGAAGTATGTCGCGGCCTTTTGGAGGATAGCCAGCTCTTCATCCCGTTCTGCCAGCTGGCGTTTGAGACGTGCAATCTCGGTAGACATCTCCAGTTCACGTTCAGAAGACGTCTGCTGATTTTGCTGTTTACTGCGCCAGTTGTAGAGCTGTGATTCATACAGGCTGAGTTCACGGGCTGCGGCAGTAACACCGATGCGTTCAGCAAGCTTCAGGGCTTCACTGCGAAATTCAGGCGAATGCTGTTTACGGGGTTTTTTACTGGTTGATACTGTTTTTGTCATGTGAGTCACCTCTGACTGAGAGTTTACTCACTTAGCCGCGTGTCCACTATTGCTGGGTAAGATCAGAAAACCTTATTGATGAGTATTGGCTATTCGTCAATCCGATTCTGCTGGGGCAAGGTATTCCCTTGTTCAAAAACATAAAAGACAGAACCTCACTCATGCTGGTGAATAGTAAAGTTTTCCCGTCGGGCGTAGTGTGTCTGCGATACGAGGTGAAACGAAATCAATAATGCAAGGTTCTGATAATTCTGTAAGAGGAAAAAAACCTCCGAACGGCTGCATTTCTGCGAATGTGTAGCCAATCGATGTTTTGCGGTATGTGCTCCACCCTAATTGACAATAGATCTAAGGGTCAGCAACGTCCGCTCCTGGCACTGAGCTGACTGCCTGAGGTGCCGCAAGGTCCGCACAGTGCCAGGAGCGGACGTCGCTGTTAATAGTTTGCTCCTCAACTATTGAGCAACACCATGACATTCGCCTCATACTACAACATTATCTGGCCGGGAGTTCAAAAAGTGGACAGAACTAAAAAGGGTATATTTACAGCAATGTGGGCTGTTTACCATTCATCAATGTAAGCATTGTAAGATCTTTAATTCGTTTTTGTCATATGTGTACCAGTATATCCCCTCAAGAAAACTGGAGGCTGTTAACATTTCTTCTTTATTGAAGTCAACGAGTACTTTTTCCTGATTTGGTCCAAGAAAAATCACGCTTACTTCAAAGTCTTGTAAATTTGAACACGGATTTTTTTGGTTAAAATCCAGTTGATGGGCTAATGAATATACTTTTTTATTAAGTACATCATCATTGAAATTACTATAAACCCACCCCAAAGCAAAGTAACTAAATATACATGTAAAGATTATATAAATGAGTGCCCCAATGGGAAATCTAAAATCACTATTTCCGTCCCATTTTAACTTAAAGTAAGAAATGATATTTATTATGCAAACAACACCTACAATAGCCAGCAGGTAAACAAGAATAGAAATTTTTTTGAAGAAAAGATAAGCAACAAGAAAACTTCTTGTAAAAGGAAAAAATGATGGATCAATATTAAATACATCATTTATTATTGCGGATGCCTCAGCGGTGCAATATACAATTAACCCTGTGAATGACAGGGATAGTATGATTTTTGTTGTTTTGAACTTCCAAAGCTCCTTGAACATTAATGTTCTTTCAATATTAATTCCGATCCATATTGTTGATAACATAATTGATATAATGTATGCGGGTAATTTTAGTGTTTCAATAAATTCAGAATCAGAGCTATTGGATGTAGAAAATATAAATATCAATATTGCTACAATGGCTAATGTGTTAAGCGTAATGGAAGAGTTCCATTGTTCATTGTATTTTTTATTTTCACTTTCATTTTTAATAAATAAAACAGCATCTCGTATGTCTTTGATAATCTGCTTGGTGGATTTCTCATTCGAATATCTGTAGTTAGCATTATCACTTGAATCAAACTCAGCTAAAAGTTTTTTGAAGGATTCTGTATTAATTTTCTCATTAGTCATATTGAATAACTCTTTTTCTAGTTAAACGTAGGTTGGCTATTTGGAGAAAACCACTGTCGATCTTCATTTACAAACTCTGGGACAACCATCATATCTCCATTTTATTCACTTCGTCGATTTCTATTTTTCGAGTATTTGTTGCTGTACACAAAAAACATTATTGGTAGAGAAACGTCAGGCGGATGTAAATTCTTCCTAGGTTAATCAAACCATTCTCTCCAAAAATTTTCAATCAGTTTTACGTCCGTACCTCGCTCACAGCGGACCTTCAACGTAGAGTGCGTGCCAGCTTTTTGCTAAAAGGGACATTATGATTAATTATTTTCTGCCTCTGGCTGATCTTAATCAGCTCATAATATGAGCTGATTAAGATGCATGATTACACCGTTGGGATGGTACCACCATCAATGACATATTCGGTGCCGGTGATGGCGGCTGCATGAGATGACGCAAGGAAGGAAATGAGTTTCGCAACCTCGATGGGCTTTGACGGACGACCAAGAGGAATACCACCGAGAGCATTCATGATTATCTGCTTACCGCCTTCGTAATCCGTTCCCGCCTGCTTCGCCAGTCGCTGCGCCATCGCGACTGAAGCTTCGGTTTCGATCCAACCGGGCGCAACACGCACGACACGAATCCCTTTCGGGGATACCTCTTTCGACAGGCTTTTGCTGTACGCCGACAGCGCAGCTTTTGCCGCCGCATAACCGGTGGTTGATTCTGGTAACGGCAGTTCACGCTGGATAGATGTCACGTGAATAATAACCCCGCTACCCTGCGCCAGCATCCCAGGCAACAGCGCACGATCTAAGCGCACCGCGGGTAACAGATTCAGGTTGAGTTCCTGCTGCCACTCTGTTTCGCCCAGCGCGGCAAAGCCTCCGGCAGGCGAGGTTGAACCGCCAGCAACATGGATGATGGCGTCGACACCCCCCAGATGCTTGTGAACGGCTTCCACTACCACGGCACATCCGTTGACGGTGGTCAGGTCCGCCGCTACGAAGGCGTCTGCGAAACATTCTGTGGGCACATGACGCGCGGTGGTTAACACCCTGGCACCCAGTTGCTTAAATAATTCAACGACCGCTTTGCCGACGCCTTTGGTACCTGCAGTAACCAGTATGCGTTTATCCTGAAAATCAAGATCTAACGACATCAGATAATCTCCAGCGTGTTGATCTTGTCGCCGACCAGGCCGAAGACATGTTCAAGCGTGACCGGGCTGCCGGGAAAATTACCGACGACGTTTGAAGTGACCGTCACCCGGTGACCTTCAGTGATAAACTTAACCGGCTCAACGCTGTAGTCAAACGCGGCCTGTGCGGCACGTTGCCATGCCTCGATCGCTGCGTGTCCCTTGTGAGTTTTACCTTCGTCTGTCACGACAGCATCAACAGTAAAACAGTGCTTAACGTTGGCAATATCTGCACCGTTACTGATCGAGAAATAGTCTGAAATAGCATGCGGTAGGGCTAATGACATGGCTCTTTACTCCTGTTATTTACAGTACGGGCATTTTCAACATAGACTGTGAAATTAACAAGTACGCACTAAAAAGTGAGCCACTGAATTATGAGTAAGTTATATACTCCAGAATCTGCCGCAAGCGGTGTGGAGCACGTGCTGCGACTGTTGGAAGGTCGTTGGAAATTAATCATTCTTTTTCATCTGTTCGATGGAAAGGTACAACGCTATTCTGATTTTGAAAAACTGATCCCCGGTATTTCACAGAAGATGCTGGCGCAGCAACTGCGGCAACTGGAAGCTGACGGCATCGTATCACGTACGGTGTACCCGCAAGTGCCACCGAAGGTGGAATATCGCCTGACCGAGTGGGGGCAGGCGCTGTGCCCGGCCCTTGATGCAATGTTGAAATGGGCGGAAAAACGCGAGGTTTAGCTGTCGTCGGGGCCTTTTTGCAGTGAGTGAAAATCACTGATGTCTGCTTTCGCTCAACGTTAATAATCGGTGTCTGTCTGGATTATCACTTTTGTCTCTCTTGTCTTATGTATTTTTGCTGCGGTTCAATTATTGAGAATAAAAACAAACGAACCAGAAGAAAATACGGGAATAGATCAGCCACAATGTTAACTTTTGATAAAATTAAAGTAACATTCTGTGAGGTGCGGATGTTTTTATTTCTCATAGACGAGAATTTACATATCATGATATAATATGGCGGAAAAGAATGCAGGTTATTAATCTGCCAGTAATGTAAATAAATTTTTGAGGAGACCATTCCAGTGGGACGTAAATGGGCCAATATTGTTGCTAAAAAAACGGCTAAAGACGGTGCGACGTCTAAAGTATATGCAAAATTCGGTGTCGAAATCTATGCTGCTGCTAAACAAGGTGAACCAGACCCAGAATTAAACTCATCTTTAAAATTCGTTATTGAACGTGCGAAGCAAGCACAAGTCCCAAAACACGTTATTGATAAAGCCATTGATAAAGCCAAAGGTGGCGGCGATGAAACGTTCGTACAAGGACGTTACGAAGGCTTTGGACCCAATGGTTCA
The DNA here is from genome assembly GCA_009363175.1 of Citrobacter telavivensis. NCBI lineage: Bacteria > Pseudomonadati > Pseudomonadota > Gammaproteobacteria > Enterobacterales > Enterobacteriaceae > Citrobacter > Citrobacter telavivensis. The sequence continues at coordinate 3,791,838 of CP045205.1, read as the reverse complement.
ATGATTATCGCTGAAACGTTGACGTCAAATGTTAACCGTACGATTGCTAATGTTCGCTCAATTTTCAATAAAAAAGGCGGGAATATCGGAGCGGCAGGTGCTGTCAGCTATATGTTTGACAATACTGGAGTGATTGTATTTAAAGGAACAGACCCTGACCATATTTTTGAAATTTTGCTTGATGCAGAAGTTAATGTTCGTGATGTAACCGAAGATGAAGGAAACATTGTTGTTTATACAGAATCCTCAGACCTTCACAAAGGCATTGCAGCGCTAAAAGCAGCTGGAATTACCGAATTTTCAACAACAGAATTAGAGATGATTGCTCAATCAGAAGTTGAACTTTCGCCAGAAGATTTAGAAATCTTTGAAGGACTTGTTGATGCCCTTGAAGATGACGATGATGTTCAAAAAGTATATCATAACGTTGCAAATCTCTAATTAGAAATCAAAAAATCTGTCATTATGGCAGATTTTTTAACTTATAAAGTTGTTATAAAAATATATCTAACCCGATGTGTTGATTATAAAAAATAGATAAAATTACTGTCTTCTAAAACAAATCATATTCATTGAAATTGCTGGTCTTAACACTCTGGTGATTAACGGAAAAAGAATATATTACAGAAGGGACTGCGCGAAAAACGTAATGCGTTGACGATATAAAATCAACGTTAATACCCCCAGCCCGAAGGCGGTTGGGGGTTAATAATAATGCCAGACTGACCTGCCCGCGAATTGCGTAGCGGATTTTAAACCGTTATTTTTTGGGAGTGATTTTCGTCACTGAGCCTGTTTGCGTTTTATCCCCGATAGTCCCATACATAGACACCAGATAAACGGCACCATCAGGCCCGGCGGTCAGGTGGTTTGGCGTATCATCCATCGGGATATTAGCGACCAGTTTGCCATCCTTGTTCAGAACAGCAACGGTTCCGCCTGCGCGCGTGGCGGCGAAAACCTGTGACGTCACGGGATCCCAGACGACAGATACGCCCCCGGCCCCAATGTAAGTATCCGCGAGAACCTTACCGTCCGCATCAAGAACCACGACATTGTTCGTCTCCTGGGAAGCGACGTAAAGACGGCCGGTCTCTGGATCGCGAGCGATGTCGGTAGCACCTTGCGCCTGAGGTATTTTCACCGTCGTACTCTTGCCCGTTTTGAGATCAATCCAGCCCACCCAGGGCGTATCGCGACTGACGCCGTAGAGTTTCCCACCGGCACTGTCGAGGGCAAGGTCTGTACTGTAAAACTGGTCGCGGCCGCGGTTCGTCACGAACTCCATCTGACCGATATGTTCCAGCGTTTTGGTATCATAAACCTCGATAAAACCGGTCAGTGCTGCGCTGACATAAGCCCGATTGTGGGCTTCATCAATAATCACATCGCGTGGATGTACGACCGACCCCTCCGGGAAGACTTTCACGACGGAAAGCGTTTTTGCGTCATAGACGGTCACCGTCTCGGCGAGCGTGTTCGTTGTCCAGATATGATTATGGACATTATCAACACCGATGCCGAAGACTCCAATCTGCTCACCCTTTTTGTCTTTAGGCAGCGTAGCCTCCGCTTCGACAGTCAGCGTTCCGGCGTTCAGTCTCATCAGGCGGCTACCATCATTAGGGCCACGTGCAGAGGTTACGAACAGCTTCCCGTCGGTTGAAATTGCCGACTGGTAAGCTCGCTCACCGACGGAAATTTTTTGCAGCCTGAAAGCCTCAGTGTTTTTCGGGGGAACAATTTGGGACAATTTCAACATGACCTGCGAAACGCTCGCGGGATTTTGCGTGATAACAGTGAGTGGATGAAGGCCTGTAGCAGCATCGACCGGAACTGTTAGCGGAATAGTGAGGTTTCCCTTCTCGTCGGCGGTCAATGGTTTCGGTGTCAGGAGTTCCGCACCATTCAGCAGGGTGACGGTCGTGCCCGCCTGCAGGCTCTTAATCGCTATGACAGTTTTATCTCCGGGCTTAACAGGAACGTCCCGTGACCCTGCACGGATACTGCCAGGGAAGGTAGTGGTGGCGGCTGCCCACTGGCTATCGGCGTATGCCGTTGTGGCGGTTGCCATCGCAATAGTGGAGGCCAACAACACCGAACGGACTGAAATTCTTCTCATCTTATCTCCATAAATTGTATTGATGCTGCATCTCAGCGCAGCCACAGGTTATTTCCCATGCGATGAGTCTTATCTTCCGCCATGAGAAGTATGTCTTGTTATAAGCGCATTCAACATACCATATCAATGCAAATAATTATCATTACCATTCTTGATGATGTCTTAAATGTGAGGCGTTTATGTATCGCGGATGAGCGAGTTGGCGATTTTCCGGTAAGAGGGCGGCAGTGAGCCGAAGCGGACGTAAAAACGGCTTGTGCCAATCATCAGGCAATAAATCGCAGCCTATTCCTCTCTCTACATATTCAGAAGGCTCATTCGAAACATCCAGTTGATGTCGATAATTAGTGGTTGAAAAGGTGCCAGGAATGACGGAAGAATATGCCAACATTGCTGAGGTTTAGATGGATTGAGGGGCAAGAAGTGGGATCGTCTGGAACAGTAAAGAAAATCGTTATGCTGACCATTGTGGCTAGCCTGGCCGCGGGTTGCGCGCCGTTACATCCTTCCGGCTGCCATAAGACCACGGCAACGGGGAGTTGCAGTTCAGGACGCTGGGATGATCAGGATGAATGGGGTGCGAAAGCGCGGGCAATCAGGGCGGCAATAAATGCCAAACTTGATGAGCCGCAAAACTGGAAGGGGAAAAAATGCAGGTTGCATATTGAATTTGCTCAGGATGGCACGGCTTTGAACATATCAACCAGCAACGGCAATAAAGCCTATTGCGAAGCGATAAAATCAGCAGCCCATAAAGCGAAATTTCCAGCCTTCAACAATCCAGAAGTCTATAGGGATTTTCAAAAATCCGGCTTCGATATGCGCGGTTAGCACCATAGTAGCCCTTTCAGTGTCAGCTACTCGCTCACTGCTGCCCTTTAAACCTTATCGACGGCAGCTCAGTGCCAGGAGCGGAGGTTGTTAATGGCATGATGTATAAACCAATGGAGAGCCGATGATCTATACCCCAGTTAATAGATTCTGGCAATGTGGCTATTACCGACCCTACAGCAGAAGCACTAACTATAGGTATTTTATCGCTCCCATTGAACCAACCCCCCTGGTGAGGCAATTATTTCGGTTTAATATGATTTAAGGTAAATGTCACTCAGCTAAATACCCACCATCAATTGGATAAACGCCCCCGGTACAGAACGCTGATCTGTCTGACAGCAAAAACAAGATGAAGTCTGCTATTTCTTGCATTTTTGCCATCCTTTTCATCGGGTGGCTATTTGCGAAACTGCGTACGATGTTTTCAGGGAATTCATTCATCCGTGGGGTTTGGACATAACCCGGAGCGACTGCATTGATTCGAATACCCTGGCAGGCAAACTCTAGCGCTGCGGTTTGGGTTAAACCGATTATACCATGCTTAGCCGCGGTGTAAGGCGCCAATCCAGGAATGCCAACCAGGCCATTTACTGCAGATAAATTAACGATAGAACCACCAAACTTCATCATCTGAGGTATTTCATATTTTAGGCAGTAAAAAATACCGCTCAATGAGGTGGCAATGACTTTATCCCAGTTTTCAACTGTCTGCTCTGTGATATTTTTACCATGTTCACCTGTCAGGCCTGCATTGTTTACAGCATAATCAAGCCTGCCGAAATATTTGATAACGTCATCTATCATTTGCCGTACCTGTTCAGGCTGTGACACATCACATCCGATCCCCATCGCTTGTTGTCCCTGTGAAGATAACCATTTCGCTTTTTGTTTAGCCTGCGCTGACGAGCGGGATACAATGACGACCTTAGCGCCATGTTTGTGTAATTGGTCTGCGACGGCCTCACCTATACCTGTAGTACTTCCTGTTATAACCGCTACTTTATTCTGAAAAGTCATAATTCCCCCTATGAAGTAGAATGGAGTCTTACATCTGGGGTAGTATACAAATTAGCAGTGACAGTTTTTGTCAGTACTCTTTTCCCTCGCGGATCCCCTCTTTTTTTCTCCATTTTTTCAATAAAGCCGTCCTGTTTTCTCTATACATGGAATCCAGTTGCACAATCTTTTCGATTTTGTCAGTTCTGAAATGACGAAAATCATTTCTCATCTCACACCATGCAACCAAAATCCAGCATGACTCCATATATACTAATGCGATGGGCCATATGACTCGAGAAGAGTAAACCTCTTTCTTGTCACAATACTTTATTTCGACTCTCTTTCGATTTTTAATGGCATTACGAATGTCTTCAAAAAATATCTCATTGTTTTCTGAAGGACCGGTCAGATAGGATTGGCTCTCAATAAGATTTTTTAATTCACCGGGAATGACGGCGTGTATTTTGGCAAGCGCATTTCTTGCGGTATTTTTGAAATCATAATCCGTATTATGAGATACCCAATTTAGCCCAAGTATAATAGCATTGATTTCTTCATGAGAAAGATTTAAGGGGGGTAAATGAAAATCAGACTTAACGATGTATCCAATTCCTGCGCCGCCTTCAATGCACACTCCCTGTTGCTGTAGCGTTTTTATATCTCTGTAAAGGGAGCGTACATTTATTTCTAATCTTTCTGCAAGAGTGGATGCCGTGATTGGATATCTTTGCGCCCTTAATATCTGTAGTAATTCGAGAAGCCTTTCTGTTCTGGTCATGTTGATAAATCCATCTTGATACTAAGACGATATCTTAAAGCACCTGTTGAATAGGCATCTTAGTACAAAGCAAGTGTACCTGCCTAAGTTGATCTGCCCCCCGTTGATTAATATCGCGCATAACCGCCCAAAGCCATACTTACTCAGAGACTTGTTCCGGGGTTTTGGCCCCGTGTCTTTACTGCGTATAATGCCGCCTCTATACACGCTAAAATCGACTGTGCCACGAACTATGAATCTCAATCGCTTTTGTTATTTGCTCCTGATCTTCTCGGCTATCGGCAGCATCTTTACCTCACATCCCGTTGCTATCTGGTTCCTGCTCGCCAACATACTGACGCTGGTGATTTATGGCGTGGATAAAATGGCGGCGCGTAAGGCCTGGCGCAGAGTGCCGGAATCCACTCTGTTGGTGTTTGGTGTTGTGGGAGGGTGGCCTGGCGCGATGGTGGGTCAACAACTCTTCCGGCATAAAACACAAAAGCAGCCATTCAAAACCTATTTCATCGTCAGCGTGATATTGAGTGTCTCAGTGATGGTGGCGGTGTATCAGCTTTATCCCTTTGCTTCTTCCTGAGCGTTTGCTTTTGCTCCCTGCGCATTGTGGCCTGATAACCTTTCTACCAGACCACTGCCAGGCTACTCAGCTATAGATTACCCACGCCACCATCAACCAGTAGCTCAGTACCAACGACGAATGAAGACTCATCAGAAGCAAGGAAAACGGCGGCCTTAGCCAATTCATAGGGGGTGCCTAAACGTCCGATGGGTACCAGAGCGCGAATTTCTTCCCGGAGCTTATCTTCGTCCACGCCGCCCCCAACGTTGTTCAATGCCGGTGTTTCAGTCGGTCCGGGACTTAAGCCATTTACACGGACTCCGCGCGGGTGAAGCTCTGCAGAAAGTGTTCGTGCCAGAGAGAGTATTGCGGCTTTACTTGCAGCGTAAGCACTACTTTGTGGAAAACCAATCCGCGCGCTGACTGAGCCACAAACAATGACGGAGGACGGGTTAGAAAGCATAGGAAGCAGGGCTTTGATCAGGAAGAATGGGCCCTTAAGATTGGTATTCATCAGCGCATCGTAAGCCTGCTCATCCCAGGATTCCAGTGGCTTATGTGTAACATCGCCTGCGTTTATATATAAAATATCAAGTTTCGGCCATCGCGCCTGTAACGCCGTTGCTAAGTGAGTTTGTTGAGGGATGTCGCCTGCCTCAATGCGAAAAATAGCCACATCACTTAACTCTTTTTTGGCCTCCAGTAGTTTTTTTTCACTACGACCGGTGATGGCAACCTTTGCTCCTTCTGCCAGAAACTGACGTGCCGTCTCTAAACCAATACCGCTAGTACCACCGGTAATCAGTGCGTACTTGCCTTCAAGTCTGCCCATTTTCCTACCCCCACGTATTATTCGTGGAGTAATTATTTATCCTTTAGTATCCTTTGGAAAGTAGGCACCATTTGGATACTAAGGAACCTTATGGGATGCAATGAAGTGAGACCGGGAGCCCTATGACACAGAATATTTCGACGTTAGCTGAGAGTAATACAGGATGCCCGATGGTCAGTTTTGTGAATCTGATAGCCGGTAAGTGGGCGATCCCAATCCTTTATCGTTTGATTGTATTAGGCGAACCTGTTCGTTTCAGTGAGCTACAACGAGCAGTCAGACCTATCACTCAGAAAGAACTGACTCGTCAGTTGCGACAGTTTGAGGCTCGCGGGTTGGTTAACAGAAAAGTGTTCGCTGAAGTTCCACCGAGAGTGGAGTATGAAATAACCGAGCTGGGTAAATCGTTGCGTCCGACACTTGATTCTCTTGCTGAGTGGATGACTGCCAACGCGAGCGCAATGAATAAAAACGGACAAAGGACGTCAGCGACTCGTTCTTGAGGGATAGCCATACTCAACGCTCCCATACGGCAGGAGAGTTGAGTATGAACATGTCACCGTGGAACAAAAACCGTATCATCGGCCAAAGTAATGTCGGCCTGTCCACAATGACACGATGCGTAATAAGCTATTTCACTTCTGCCAGCGCGCTTTTATCAACGTAGGGCTTCATTAGCGTATCGGCTTCCTGTTGGGCCGTTTTAACTGCCTCTTCCGGCGTCACTTTTGGATCGTTGACAACGGCCGCCAGCTGGTTTTCCATCGCTTTACGTACGGCGACCGTTTCATAGGTGGAGTACCAGGGATGGGCATATTTCAGCTGCTCAAGGGCGATGGCCGCACGGGGATCCTGCTGCATGTACGCTTTCATTTCTGGTGTGTCATACGCGGCTTTACGCGGCGAGAAGTAGCCGGTAAAGCGACTCCATTCTCCGTTCACCTGCGGGCTGACCAGCCAGCTCAGAAACTGATATGCCGCTTTTTTCTGCGCGTCTGAAATGCCTTTAAAACTCACCAGGCTGGCACCGCCAATCGGCACCGCACGTTGCTCTTTTGCCGGCAGCATGGCGACGCCAAGCTCAAAGTCTTTGGTATTTTCACGCATAAAGCCCAGTGCGCCGGTGCTCAGCATTGCCATTCCAACTTTCCCCGAAAAGAAGGCGGCGCTGATCTGTTTTGAGTTCAGGACACCAGAAGGCATCACCTTGTCCTGATAGATCAAATCCTGCCAGAAACGCAGGGCGCCAATGGTGGAGGGGGCGTTGTAATACACTTCGCCGGGATAGTCTTCATTGAAATATTTACCGCCATTGGCGCGAACCAGCGCCGAGAAAATCCAGCCGCCGTAATCGTCATTGGTCGATGGCAACATGATCCCCCACTGACCCTTGCTTTCGTCGGTTAATTTTTTCGCGTCAGCCTGCAGTTCAGCCCAGGTTTGCGGCGGTTGTTTGATACCCGCCTGGTCAAATAACGCTTTGTTATAATACAGAATTGGCGTGGAGTTATGGAACGGGATCGCGTAAGTCACGCCCATCACCTGAGCGTTCTTATGCATGGCGGGCCAGAACTCGTTAAGCAAAAATGGCCCCGCTTTTTGATTACCGAACCTGAACAGCTCGTCCATCGGCAGGATTTCATCTTTTAACGCCAGGTCGGTGGTGAAGTTGGCGGACATGATGACCAGCGCGGGCGGTTGTCCCGCCTTTTGCGCGGATTCGGCTTTGATCTTGGTGGTGTCATAGTTGCCGGTAAAAATGCCCCGTACTTCGACATCCTGTTGTGATTCATTGAATACGTTGATGACCCGGGTCATCTCCATGGTCAGTTTGCCATCGACGGGGGCGGGAAACATAAAATCGATTTTTTCTTTCGCCAACGCAGACCCGCTAAAGGCCAGCGCGCCGCTTAGGGCGAGCGCCTGCAATTTCGTATTCAGGGGCTTAAACATGGTCAATCTCCTGGAGTAAATTGTGCTGTTTCTCAGCATGAAAAAGATGAAGATCCGACGGTGAAAAACCGAGGGTAAGCGTATCGCCTTTTTCGGGCACGGTGCCGCGATGGCGGCGGCTGTAGCGCAGTGTGCCGACAGGCGTGCTGACGTGGAGCAGATAATCTGCCCCCATCAGTTCTCGTTGCATTACCGTGGCGGGCAGGGCGTACAGCCCGTCAGTCGGTCTGTCAGTGATGTGTTCAGGGCGTATCCCCAGCCAGACCTGCGTTTCGTCACGCGACAGCGGTGGCAGCGGATGTCTGATATCACCGAGTTGTACCTGACCGTTCTGGCAAGGCAGAAGGAGGAGGTTCATTGCGGGAGAGCCGATGAAACCGGCGACGAACAGGTTTGCCGGGCTGGCGTAGAGATGTTCAGGGCGACCGACCTGCTGCACGTAACCATTGTTCATCACGACGATACGATCGGCCATCGACATGGCTTCGGTCTGATCGTGCGTAACGTAGATGGTGCTGGTCCTGAGCTGTTGATGCAGCGCCATAATGCTATCGCGAACCTCGCTACGCAGGCGCGCGTCAAGGTTGGAGAGCGGTTCGTCCATGAGAAAAAGTCGCGGATTGCGCACAATTGCACGCGCCATCGCCACACGCTGCCGCTGACCGCCGGAGAGTTTGGCCGGTTTGCGATCGAGTAGCGGCTCCAGTTGCAGCATTCGGGAGACCTGTTCCAGCCGCGGTTGCCAACTGGCTTTATCCTCTTTGCGAATTTTCATCCCGAAGGTAATGTTGTCACGCACCGACAGATGCGGAAACAGCGCATAGTTCTGGAAAATCATCGCAAAGTTGCGTTCGCGTGGTGAGAGAAAGGTGATGTTCTCTTCCTGCAGCCAGATGTCGCCTCCGCTGACGTTTTCCAGTCCGGAAAGCAGACGCAGCAGGGTGCTTTTGCCGCAGCCGGAGGGGCCTACCAGCACCACGAATTCCCCTTCGGCAATATCCAGAGACAGCGAGTTCAGCGCCGGTTTGCCGTCAAACGTTTTGCTGACATTATTCAGTCTTAACATGGTGATGAGTACTCATCCGTTGGGCAACTGGTATTCTCGTCATACAGCCATGGCCCGGCGTAGTGCGCCAGCGAGTGCTGGTAGCTCACCCAGTGCTCTCCCACCTGACGATGCATCAGGCAGGACGGCGGTGACATGTCGTAATAGGGACGTGTATCTTCATGGCAGTAGGGCACCTGATGAACCGTCGCGGGAAGCGTGGTGATGGTCGCCTGACGATACTGCGTCATCGTCAGATTATGGTTATGACCGCAGAAGATGCGGATAAGCGAAGGGAAGCGTTCCACCAGTGCCAGCAGACGATGACCATTTTCACAGGCGATCGGATCCATCTGAGCATTTCCCAACGGCAGCGGCGGGTGGTGCATAAAGACGGCAGTTGGCTTATCACCGGCGCTGAATAGTTGGGCTTCCAGCCATGCTAGCGTCTCTTCGGTTAACCAGCCTTTCGAATGACCCGCAAGGCTGGAGTCAATAAACAGCAGGCGAGTCGCGAAATCATCGACGGCATAACGCATATTTTGCGGGTCGGTGCCCAGTTGTGGACACAGCGGGTGCAGATATTCAAGAAAATGCGCCTTATCATCATGGTTCCCCGGGATCAGCAGCAGCGGGTAGTGGAGCGCGCCGAGGATCTGGCGGGCAATGCGATACTCCTCCGGGCGGCCACAGTTAACGATATCTCCGCTGACGATAACGGCATGCGGACGTTCACGCAGCGCATTCAACTGGGAAACCACGTCTGCATTTCCGGCGTTAACGTCGATAAAACCGTAGAGCTTCTGGACGTGACCGCGGAAATGGGTGTCGCTAATATGGGCTAACAGCATGAAATCACTCCTTATTTAATACCTGAAAAACCGAAGCTTCTCAGAAACTGTTTCTGAAAGGCGATAAAGGCCACCATAAGCGGCAGACAGACCATTAGCGTTCCTGCGCCAATGGTTCCCCACTGTCCGCCCGATTCCGCGCCCATCGCAAAGGAGACGAGGCCGACGGTCAGCACCTGCTTGTCAGGGTCGTTAAGCATCATGAGAGGCCATAAATACTCGTTCCAGTGATAGGTAATGCTGACGGTGGCGAACGCCAGCACTGACGGCCATGACATCGGCAGCAGGACGCGGTAAAGCACCTGCCACCACCGGCAACCTTCCATCAACGCCGCTTCCTCCAGCTCTTTTGGAATGGCAAGGAACGCCTGGCGCATCAGGAACACGCCGAATGCCGATGTGAAATAGGGCATCATCACGCCGGTCAGCGTGTTAAGAAGACCGAAGGTTTTCAACGTCATCATGTTCGGCACCATCATCACGACGGGCATGATCATCAACTGAACAAGAAACAGCAGAAAAAGCGTTTGCTTGCCGCGAAATTCGTGGCAGGCAAAAACGTATCCGGCGGTGGTGATGGTCAGTAGCTGTACGGCGAAGGTGCCAAACGCGAAGATCAGCGTGTTAGCGTACAGGCTGAACCAGTTTGCGCTGGCCCAGGCATCGCGAAAGTTATCAAGCGTTAACGGGAAGCGCGGCAGTACGGAGGCCATTCCTTCCCCAAAGGTCGTGGCGCTAAACGCCGAGGACAGCATCCACAGGAAAGGGCTCACCCACAGCAGCGCCAGGCAGGTCATCAGCGCACCCAGCGTGACTTTCCTGGACTGACGCAGGCGTAGCCACAGCGGTCGCGTGGCGCGTTGCGTTCTGGGAATGGCAGGGGAGATCTCAACGCTCATGATGCGCTCCTCGCTCCAGTAGCTTCAGGTTAAAAAAGGAGAAGACAAACAGTCCTGCCAGCGTCAGAAACGTGGCGGCGGAGGCTTTGCCCAGATCGTGGGTATCCCAGGCGAGATTCTGGATGTAATAAAGCAGTACGCTGGTGGCGTTATCCGGCCCGCCGCGGGTCATGACGGCGACATGGTCTATCTGCGTAATGGCATAAATCAGCGCCGTTGTGATCACGAAGCTCAGCGTCGGTCGTAGCAGAGGTAGCGTCACCTTAAAAAATATCTGTGTCGGGGTGGCGCCTTCCATCATCGCGGCTTCGCGTGCCGACTGCGGAATGCTCTGTAACCCCGCCAGAAAGAACAACATGTAATAGCCGGCGAATTTCCATACACCAATCAGCGTCAGGGCATACAGCGCGCTGTTGCTGCGACCCAGCCAGTTGTTATTCATGGGGCCGAACAGCTTCGCCAGGTAGTAGTCGAACATTCCCATTCCCGGCATAAAGATGAACAGCCAAATCGCCGCCGCGCTGACCATGGGAATAATCATCGGGAAGAAAAAAGCGGTGCGTAGCCAGCGATTGACGCGGTGGTTTTCCCATAACGCAACGGCCAGCAGCAAAGCCAGTGCCACTCCGGGGATAACCGTCAGGGCGATGTAAATCAGGTTGTTCACCAGCGACTGCCAGAAGACGCTGTCTTCAAACAGACGGATGAAATTCCCTGCGCCGACGTAGGGGGCCTCGTCGGTTGCCATGCGTGTATCAAACAGGCTGTCATACACTGAACGAATCAGCGGGAACCAGGTAAACAGCAGTAAAAAAAGCAGTGAAGGCGACAGGATAAGCCAGGGAAGCCAGTTCTTTTTCATCATCATCTGCGGGCTCGTCGAAATGTTTCTGAAGCCAGACAGTGTGAAAGGGGATTACTGCAAAAGAATGGCCGAAAGATGATGGTTTTGTGACCTGCGAGCCGTATCTTGTTTATAAAAATTCACGCTAAATTTCACTTTAAGATTTTACGCAAGACGGATTAATAAATATGTCATACCGCGTTGTTACTTAATAACCTTCTAATTAACATGGTTATTAAGGATAATTCGTTAATGCTTATGACAACAAGGATCACCGCACTCTCGGTTGCGATTGCGTTATCTCTGGGAAGCGCACATGCAACAGAAAACAGAATCACTGAAGCCACAGAATTGCTCACGGGTTTTAGTCAACTGAATAATACTCCCGCTGGTCAAACGGTTCTTCGAGAAAACCTCGAGACATCAATAGCCATTAATAATCGCGCTACCGACGCTGAACGTGCCCGAGCGGTATCGGATAACACCATTGCCGCACTGGTCGGTTCCATGACAAACGGCATGTTGATTGCCGATGCGTTGGGCACAAGAATGAGCGCTATTTTCAATGCGCATAACAGTCTGAATGCACAAACGTACAGTGCCACGGTTTTCTCTGAGCATTTTGGCGAATTGCTGTCGCAGGTTAACGCGTTGATTCAGGCGGATTCCAGCTTTGCCAAAAACTTTTATGCCAACGGCAGCGCAAACGGCAATCCGTTGATGCCGGCGACGGGAATTCAGTTGCCTGATGGCGGTGTCTATAACGTTTATGACCTGGCCTATCAACCGTCGGAAGAGGACCGTAATACGGTCGGTAATTCCCGCCCCGTGCAGGTTGCGCTTGACCGAATCGAAACCTTCAGCGCACCCGATTACTTTGGCGTTGATACGGATACCGCCGTGGCGATAATTCCGACGCTGAAAGGCAATGCGGCATTTCCCAGCGGTCATTCTGCGTTCGGTTTTGCCAGCACCTTGTTGATGGCTGAGATGGTGCCAGAACGGTTTCAGGAGTTTATCCTGCGCGGGTCTGAGTACGGTAACAGTCGTATTATCCTTGGCGCGCACTATGCGCTGGACGTGATTGGCGCTCGTATTATGACCACTTATGCAGTTGCGCAAATCCTCAACAATAATCCTGATTATCTGCAGCAGAGCATTCAGTCTATGCTGGGCGCGCCAGTGACGACCTCCGGCGATTTTCAGTCTCTGATGCAACGCGCCAGCACGGATTTACGCAATCTGCTGGAACAGGGATGTGGCAACAGCATTGCAGAATGTGTTGCCGCAGAGAGAGCGTCTCAGTTACAGGAAAAAAGGCAGAATAAAGCCGACTATCTGTTTCGCATGACCTATGGTTTGACACCGACGGGGGCGACAGATCTCGCTCCCGTTGTGCCTGAAGGGGCCGAGGTCCTGATTGCCTCCCGCTTCCCTTATCTGAGCGCTGAGCAGCGCAGAGATGTCCTCGCCACAACGGAGATTGAGTCGGGACATGCGCTGGATAATGGCTCCGGCTGGGCGCGTCTCAACCTCTTTGCCGCTGCGGATGGTTATGGTGCGTTTAACGGGGATGTTTCCGTGACAATGGATGCCGCGCAGGGGGGCGTAAGCGCCTACGATTCCTGGGGTAATGATATCAGTGGCCAGGGGACATTCGTGAAGAAGGGAACCGGCACCCTCGAGTTGACGGGAAACAACAGTTTCTCCGGCACCACAACGGTTGCCGGAGGACAACTGATCGTAAATGGCGATCATCGTCATTCATCGGTGACGGTAGAAACGGGCGCCTTACTGAGCGGTTCTGGTAAAACCGGGGCTCTCACTGTGAAATCCGGTGGCGCCATTGCGCCTGGCAATTCTGTCGGAACATTAGACGTTGCGGGCGATTTGAACTTCCAGCGTGATGCACAGTATGCAGTGGAAATTGCCGCGGACGGGCGCAGTGACCTGATACAAAGCGCAGGCATCGCCACCCTTGATGGCGGTGACGTCACGGTTTCACCGGAAGGGCGAGGAAACCTGCTCACCCAGCGCGAAGTGCATAGTCTCCAGGGAAAACAGTTCACCATTCTGACGGCTGAACAAGGCGTCCATGGGCAATTTAACCGCGTACAGCCTGGATGGTTATTCCTTGGCACCACGCTCAATTATCAACCTGACCGGGTACTTCTGAATGTGGGGCGCAACGGTACGGCATTCGCCGATATTGCCCTGACGGACAATCAGCGAGCTGTCGCGACGGCGGCGGACAGACTGTCTGCTGGCAATCCGGTGTATGAAAGTATTTTGCTTAGTACGTCTAAAGACGAAGCCAGACAGGCTTATCGTCAACTGGCGGGGCAAATCCATGCGGATGTGGCGTCCGCACTGCTTAATGACAGCCGCTATCTCCGCGAGTCAATGAACGAACGTTTACGTCAGCGTGAGGGCATCAGTCGCTCAACGGATATCCAGGCGAACGAGGGCGGGGCGTGGGTACAGCTGTTGGGCGGATGGGGACGCGCTTCCGGTGACGACAACGCAACGGGCTGGCAATCCTCGACCCGGGGCGTGTTACTGGGCGTCGATTCTGCTCTGGTGAATGATATTCAGCTTGGCGGCGTAGTCGGTTATACCCGTACTACGGTTGATGGCGGGGATCATGCCAGCGGGACGAGCGATAACACGCACCTGGGAATTTATGCGAGCAAACAGGAAGGCGATCTGTCCTTGCGACTCGGCGGTGGCTACACGTGGCACAGTATCGACACAGAGCGTGGTGTCAGTTATGGCGCGCAGTCGGATTACCTGCGTGCCGGGTATCATGCCCGTACCGCACAGCTGTTTGCCGAGACGGGATACCGTATCAGGACGGAAGTCGTGAACCTCGAGCCCTTTGCGAATCTGGCGTATACCCATTTTCAGCGCGACAGCCTTCGTGAGAAAGGGGGCGCAGCCGCGCTTCAGGGTGAAAAACAAAGCACGAATGCCACCATTTCAACGTTAGGGTTGCGTACAGATGTACAAATTGACGCAGTTAAGTTACAGGGAGAACTGGGCTGGCAGCATCAGTATGGCGAACGTAATCGCGATGCCGGACTGATGTTTAGTGACCATAATGCCGCATTTGTGGTTAACAGTGTTCCGGTATCGCGCGACGGCGCGATTGTAAAAGCCGGTGCAGAGGTCAGTCTTGGCAAACAGGCAACGCTGGCGTTGAGTTATGGTGGTCTGCTTTCTGATAATCATCAGGATCACCGCGTTAATGCCAACCTTTCCTGGCAATTTTAACGGTTTCTGTGACGTTATTTCCTCCCCCCTTTCGAGGGAGGAGGAAAACGCGCATTTAACACGGCCCCTCATTTCGCCCTTCAAACCAGACGGATTCTGGTGCAGATATATCCCAATGATTTTTCATGCTTTCAGGTCACTCACGCTGCGCGATTCGGTACGCCTATGGTAGTTTTGATAATCCTGCATCCTGTTGAAGAGACTCAAGCATGCTGAATGGGCTGAACCACATCACCCTCGCCGTCAGTGATGTTTCAAGAAGTTTTGCTTTTTATGTCAACACACTTGGGTTTACGCCTAAGGCCAAATGGGCCCACGGCGCTTACCTGAGTCTGGGCAATTTGTGGCTGTGTCTTTCGGCGGATACCGTTGCCAGTAAGGATGATTACACCCACTACGCATTCAGTATTCAAGACGACGATTTCGATGTGTTTGTGGATAATCTCAGAGCGTTGGGCGTCACCGAATGGAAAATCAATAAGAGTGAAGGGCGGTCTTTCTACTTTTTGGATCCCGATGGGCACAAGCTGGAAATCCATGACGGCGATTTAACCAGCCGCCTTAACGCGTGTATGCAACATCCTTATGAAGGAATGGTGTTTTTCTCATCCCCGTAAAATGAGTGAAAAAGAGGAGCCAGTGAACCGACAACGCGATCCACTGGCGAAGGCACAATTATATAATCATGCTGGCGAGCAGAATAAATATCAGCCCACAGATGGATAACAGCGTCGACATCAGCGTCCAGGACAACAGTGTCTCTTTGGTGGTCAGGCCGAAGAAGTCTTTAATCATCCAGAAACTGGCGTCGTTAACGTGGGAGCAGATACAGGATCCTGCCCCGGTCGCCAGCGTAATCAATGCCAGGTTAGTATTAGGATGTACTGCCAGCAGTGGGATGACCAGACCGGCGGTAGAGATCGCCGCCACGGTGGCGGAACCCAGACAAATACGCAGGAACGCGGCAACGCCCCAGGCCATCAGGATGGGATTAATATCCATGCCTGAGACCAGGGTGGAAATGTACTGACCCACGCCAGAATCGATGAGCACCTGCTTGAATGCGCCGCCACCGCCGATAATCAGCAGCAGTCCGGCAATACCCGCAATGGCTTTCCCGCAGGAATCCATCAGTTCAGGGATCGTCTTTCCGCGGCCCAGACCCATGGTATAAATCGCGAACAGCAGTGAAATCAGCATCGCAATCGTCGAGTTACCCAGGAACAGCAGTATGTTGTAGAACAAGCCTGAATCCGCGGCGCTTTTGGCATGGGTCATCTGGATGATGGTGACGACCGCCATCAGGATAACCGGCAGCATCGCGGTGAGAAAACTGATCCCAAAGCCAGGCATTTCGCTTTCGCTGAACCGACGGGTCGCGCCAAGGGAGGCAATATTGCCCTCTTTTTTAAATGCGTCCGGAATAATGCGCTGACAGAATTTATTCAATACCGGACCGCAAAGAATAAAGGTCGGGATGCCGACAATGATACCGTATATCAGAACCAGCCCTACATCGGCGCCATATTCACGGGCGATAACGGTCGGGCCGGGGTGCGGCGGTAAAAAACCGTGTGCAACCAGTAAACCGGAAAGCATGGGCACGCACATAAACATCGGCGATATTTTCGCTTCACGGGCAATAGCGAATAAAATAGGGACCAGAAGAATTAAGCCGACTTCGAAAAAAAGTGCAATGCCGACAATAAAGGCTGAGCAAACTACCGCCCAGTCAAGTTTATTTTTGCCGAAATAATTCAGCATGGTCAGCGCTATTCGCTGCGCCCCCCCCGCGTCGGCCAGCAAACGACCCAGCATGACGCCGAAGCCAAATATTAAACCGATATGGCCCAGCGTGCCGCCAAGTCCGGATTCGACCGAGGTGACAACTTTATTCAAATCCATACCACTGGCGATGGCGACAGCAATCGAGACAATAATTAGTGAAACAAACGTATTGAGCTTAATTTTTATGGTTAAAAGCAGGAGTAAAGCAATCCCTGCCACAACGATAATTAGTGGCATAACGTCCTCTCATCATAGGGTAACGACCCGTCATTATCCGGCTGCGCACAGGATGAATAATGCGTAACCGGATAATTCAGGTGTCTGGATGTTTTTATTTTTGCTTTCAGTTCTTATTCATATAATCGCGCAAGGCCGCGCCGATTTTATTTACATCATAAATACAACCCGTCCATGTCCCGCCGCTTACCGCCTGGAGCATCGCCCAGAGTCGGGTGTCATCGGGCAGTTCAGGATCAGGAAGTAAATCCTGATGACTGGGTCGGGCGTTTAATATTGCGGTGGCCTCCTCCCGTGAGGGTAATGTTTCATCGTTACGGGTTCCGAGGAAATTGACTTCGCCCTGAAGCTCGCGACAATCAATTTTAATTTCAATAATATCCCCGGTGCGTAATTTACCGATTGGCCCCCCGGCCAGTGCTTCTGGCCCTGCGTGGCCGATGCACGCCCCCGTGGAAACGCCCGAGAAACGCGCATCGGTGATCAGTGAAACATGCTTGCCGTAGGACAGATGTTTCAGGGCGCTGGTGACCTGGTAGGTTTCCTCCATCCCGGTGCCGGAAGGGCCAACGCCGATGATGACCAGAATATCGCCCGCTTTAATCTTGTCGTGCTTGATATCGTAAATCGCGCTTTTCTCGGACAGATAAACCTTCGCCACGCCTTTATGGTAATAGATGCCCCGATCGTCAATCACCGAGGGGTCGATGGCGGTGGATTTGATAACCGACCCTTCCGGGGCAATATTGCCCACCGGGAAAGTGATCGTTGAGGTCAGGCCGCGCTCCCGTGCCCGCTGTGGCGACATGATCACCTCGTCGGCGTCGATCTGCTCCTGTTCGCGCAGAAGCTGTTTGAACCGTTGCCGCCGTTCGGAGTGTTCCCACCAGTCCAGGTTCTCTTTCAGCGTGCTGCCGGTGACGGTCATCACGTCTTCATGCAGCAATCCCAGACTGCGAAGATGCAGCATCACTTCCGGCACACCTCCCGCCATGAAGGCATTCACCGTCGGGTGATAAACCGGACCATTGGGGAGTACGCTCACCAGTCGGGGCACCCGCTTGTTGATGCGGATCCAGTCGTCAACGGTTGGAATATGGCAGCCGGCCTGATGGGCAATCGCCGGAATATGCAGCAACAGGTTTGTTGAACCACCGAACGCCGCATGGACCGTCATCGCATTCTCAATCGCTTTATCGGTGAGTATTTCCCGGGTGGTGATGCCTTGTTTACATAAGTTCAACGCCGCCTTCGCGGAGGCTCTGGCTATCTCCTGCCACACCGGTTCGCCGGAAGGGGCCAGTGCTGAGTGAGGGATGGCCAGTCCTAATCCTTCGGCTACGACCTGCGATGTCCCGGCGGTGCCCAGAAATTGACAGCCGCCGCCGGAGGAGGCGCAGGCTTTACAACCCGCACGGCGGGCATCCTGTAGCGATAACTCGCCATTGGCGAAGCGGGCGCCGATGGTCTGCACCTTGCCGTTATCCTCCCCATCCCTTGCGGGTAGCGTTGCGCCACCGGGCACCAGCACCGTCGCTTTGTCATGCTGCGCGGCAAGCGCCATCATGGTGGCCGGAAGTCCCTTGTCGCAGCTCGCCACGCCAATGACGGCTTTTGCATCGGGCAGAGAGCGGATAAGACGACGCATCACCATGGCGGCGTCATTACGGTACGGTAGCGAGTCAAACATACCCGTCGTACCCTGAGTACGTCCGTCGCACGGATCGGAAACATACACGGCATAGGGCAGGGCACGGTTCGCTTTGATGACCTCCGCGGCCGCTTTCATCTGGATATCCAGCTCGTAGTGACCCTGGTGCAGCGCCAGCGCGATGGGCTTACCGTCTGCCCCGCGTAACCCTCCCAGCGTGCTGAGCAGTAGAATGCCGTCCCGATCCAGTTCGTCTGGGGACCAGCCCATTCCGGCATTCATGGTCATCCCGAACAGATCCCCGCTCGGGCGGTTGATGAGCATTTCCGCCGTAAGCGGCAGTTCTCCGTCAGGGCCATCGGCGTGGGTTCTGACGGTGTAGATATCGCGACTTTCGTCAGCAAAAATATGGCGAACAGACATGATCTTCTCCTCAGTCCGATAAAATGCCCTGCGCGGCCAGCAGTGCGTGGACTTTTTCTTTGGCTTCTTCTGAGACGTCAAGGATCGGCGGCAGGCAATATGTCTCCACCGGCAACCCCACGCACTGCATGCTGTATTTGATCAGTGAGACAAACGGCGTTTCAAGGCCGTAAATCGCGGGCAGTTGCAGGAGCTTTTTATTCAGGGTGGCGGCAGTTGCCAGATCGCCCTCGCGCCAGGCGCGATAGATACCGACAGAGAGTTCCGGAGCAAAATTAGCGCTGGCGGATATCGCGCCATCGCCGCCCAGCAGCAGGGTATTCAGTAAATGGTCGTCGAAGCCGCAGAATACCGAAAATGACGGACGTACAGACTTAACGGTGTTGATCATCGTGCGCAGATGGCCGACGCTGTCGATGGTGTCTTTGATGCCGACGATATTCTCATTTTGCAGTGCCAGACGTTTCACGGTCTCCGGGGTTAAGTCCTGACCGGTTAGATCCGGAAAGTTGTACAGGATCACCGGCAGTGTGACGCTGCGGGCGATCTGCTGGTAGTAGTCGTCAAGATTCCGTGCCGCAACTTTCCAGTAGTAGGGGTTGATAGCGACGACGCCGTCAGCGCCGCAGGCTTGTGCATGTCGCGCCAGTTTGACCGCTTCGTCAGTGGAAGGCGAACCGACGCCAATCAATACCGGGACCCGTCCGCCGACAACGGCGACGGCTTCTTCGGTGAACGCCATTCGCTGGGCGGTATTCATCTGGCTAAATTCCCCACCCGTACCAAGGTAAAACAGCCCGTCGACACCCTTATTAATCAGGAAGTCAGCAACCTGACGCATTGCCGTTTTATCAATGGTTCCGTCACGATGAAACGTGCTGGATACCGGTGGAATAATACCGCTGAATTTTGTCATTACCTCAGTTTCCTTTTCGTAAATATTCATTTTCGTTTCTGTATCCCAGCCCATATGATATTTGCCCGGCGCATTTGCGCAGCAGCTCCAGATAACCGTCGATCTTATTTCCTGAATAAACCACCGGATCGCCCGAAAGCGAGATCGCATAGTTAACCCGGTTATACATATTGAATACCGGCATACTTAAACATACCGCACCATAGGTTGATTCTTCATTGTCTATGGCCCATCCCCGAAGCCGCGTTTTTTGCAACTCTTCCAGAAATAACTTTTTATCGGTAAACGTATTGCGCGTGTGTGGCGTCAACGTGAGCGCATCTAAAAAATAATCCAGCTCTTCCCGCGTTTTCCAGGCTAATAACGCCTTACCCAGCGCAGTGATATGCAATTCAAGTTTTTTACCAATCCAGCTTTTGCTTGTTGGCACCGAGTTCGGGCTCTCAACCTTGTCGAGATAGAGAGCTGAATAGCTCTCCATTGCCCCCAGATGGCAGACCAGGCCGCTTTTCAGCGACAGCTCCTGCATTGGCCGCTTTGTCACCTCAAAGATATTTTGGCGGTGCAGCGCCTGGCAACCCAGTTCGTAGTTTTTTATTCCCAGCGAATAATGGCCATTTTTGTTTTTAATTAAGAAGCCGCACTCCACCATCACATTCAATAAATTAAGCAGGCTGCTTTTGGGATACTGAAATTCTTTTAATAATTCCATATAACTCGCCACGCCTACCCATGCGATGTGGGTTAATATTTTTTCGGCACGAACTAATGAATTACACCCTTTGCGAACCATCATGGAACCCTCTTGCTGGTAGAATAAATAGTATCGGCATTGCTGAAATGAAAATATACCTTGTTCAACATGCTGAACCGTAATGGGGTGATTAAATGTGATCTTGTACTCAGTTTGAATAGCAGAATTCTCGTGCTGACATTCGGTCAAATGTGAATGCATTGGAAATGATAAGACGCCATACCGTCGTGGTATGGTAGAGTGTGAGGTGCTCAAAGAACGATTCGAGGTTCGCACGATGCAACAAATTGATTTTTACATGATTGATGCCTTTAGTACGGAGACTTTTGGGGGCAATGCCGCAGCAGTATGTCCGCTAGCCGAATGGTTGCCTGATGAAACATTATTGAAAATGGCTAAACAGCATAACCAGTCAGAGACGGCTTATTTTGTCCCCAATGAAAACGGCTTTATGCTGCGCTGGTTTACCACTCAGGGAGAAATAAATCTGTGTGGACATGCCACACTTGCGGCAGCTCACGTCATCTTTGAACATCTGGATTATCCGGGTGAGATTCTCCATTTTGATACCCGGTTTGTGGGGCCGTTAACCGTTGAGCGCAGCGGTGAATGGTTGACGCTGGATTTCCCTGCCTGGGAAACCCAGCCCGTCACGCCGCCGTCCTTACTGCTGGATGCGTTGGGTATCACGGAATATAAAGAAGTGCGCGTGGCGCGCGACTACATGGTTGTCCTGGATACTCCACAGCAGATCAATGCGCTACGTCCGGACATCAATGCCATGCTTCCCCTGGGAAAAATGGTTTGCGTCACCGCGCCAGGGGAAGGGAAATACGATTTTGTCAGCCGTTTCTTCTGCCCAGGAGAAGCCGTAGCGGAAGACCCCGTCACTGGTTCAGCACACAGTATGCTCATTCCTTACTGGGCCGAAAGACTAAATAAAGCAGAGATGCTGGCGCATCAGGGCGCTGAACGCGGCGGGGATTTACTCTGCCAGAGCGTGGGAGAGCGTGTTTATATCGGCGGACAGGCAACAACGTATCTGCTGGGTAAAGTGCTGCTACGCTAAGCTCATCCAGGATGCGGCGGTTGCCTGCCAACTGCGGTTTCGGTCACCGCAGATGGCAGGGAGAGGTTTGCCAACGTGAGCCCGGCAAACGCGGTCATCACTATCTGTGGGCGGGCTCATCCTGACCGCTACTGGCTCGCCAGCACCTGTTGCAGCGCCTTTTCAGCTCGCGTAGCCGCATCGTTTTCGCCATGTTCACGCAGAACCTGTGCCAACTGGCGCAGTTGCGCTGCCGTCAGACCGACCCACATGCTGGCGCGGGTATGCGATAGCAGTTGAGATTCAACGCCCGGCGTGGCGGCTAATGCGCCAACCGTTGCCAGCTCGCGGCTTTGCCAGTCGAGATTATCGCGGGCGAAAATATCGCCGAACAGATGCGTTTGCAGGAACTGGTTAATGACCGGGGTAAAATCAAACAGCGGGCCCTGGACGGGAGCGCCTGAGATTCTCGTCTGGTTTGCGGTACCGACACGGCGAAGCTCATCCCCGACAGGAATAGTGGCAACCGGTTCTTTACCTTCGATATCTTCAATGCCACGTTGTTTACGTGCTTCGACGACCTTCATCAGTTCGCTAAGTGCATTCAGACTACGGGGGAAGCCCGTGTAGGCATAAAGCTGGACGAGAATCTCTTTGGTTTCGTTTATCGTGAGCCCGGCATCAAGCCCCTGATTAAGAGCCGCATTCAGCTTATCCATCTGGCTGCTGGCCATCGATGCGGCAATCAACGGGATGGCCTGTTGGCGGGCTGACAGCATATCTGAAATCGTTTGTTCGTGGTTCATTTCTGAGGATCCTTTATTGACGGGCGCAGCATGTGCCGCCAGACCAAAACCAAAGGTCAGCAGTACCGCTGCCGTTAATGCCTTAATGGGCGTGGTATTGTTCATCTGTCACTTTCTCCATCCAGTTAACGCTTTTACCATCCACAATCCCGGTTATCGCCAGGTGCGTCATCGCGCTGCCAGGGGCCGCGCCGTGCCAGTGTTTGACGCCCGCCGGACAAGAGACAACGTCGCCCGCGCGGATGACCTGCACCGGCTGGCCTTCCTGCTGAGTGAGTCCAACACCCGAGGTCACAATCAGCCTCTGGCCTGCCGGATGCGTATGCCAGGCGGAACGGGCACCAGGTTCAAAGGTGACATAAGCCCCGGAAACAGGGATGTCGTTATCCGGTTTGAAGAGAGGATCAACCCGGACGCGGCCGGTAAAGTTCTCGGCGGGCCCGTACACCGCGTCCTGACTTCCGGCGGGGGCGATATGGACAGCGGGATTTTGCTCCGCAGCCCCGGATGAAAATGTGAAGAGTGGCAGTAACAGCCCGAGGTAACGTAACTGTCTGATCATGCAAAGTCCTTATCTACGATGATGGTGAGGGTCTGCAATGATTCTAATCAGGGTGACATGTCATAAGGCTGACGCCATCCTGACAATTCTGTCAGGTAACCCTACTGTGAAGACACCGCTTTGCATTTTCTAAAAATAAGATACCAAAGCGAAAAGCGTGTCATTAATGCAAATAAAACAATAATGGTCAGGTAGCGGAGATAAAAAAGAAGGGCAGATTCATCGTAATCGAAAAAGGAGAAATCGACCTTCATCAGCAAATAATCGAGATAGTCCTGGTTCAGTAAACAGTACAATCCCAGCAATGCGATGAGCGAAAAAACGCCCGGCATAATGACATTTGCAACGTGTGAGTTGCCGGAGATGTTCAGGACTCGGCAGAAAAACGTTGCCAGCATTTTCCAGTGCAACCCGATATGCAGCGCCAGAATGAGCATTCCCCAGTGGACCGACGTCATGTGTACTTTTCTGACCCCGTTCGCCGGGTTGTGGAGCGGCAGGTCCAGAAAAATATGTCGGGACAGCATCATGCCAGAGACAATAGCGGTCAGGATGACAACGAACGTCACTGCATTAATGACCCTGTTAACTACCTGCATCGCTGACGGAATATTCGGCGACAGCGACCATAGTCGATGCCGGTTAAGGTATAAATGCAACATGATGAGCAGCGTAAAAATAATACCCGCCCATTCATGCACGATTTCACCGTAAAGGTGAAACCCCATCAGTACCAGCAGAAGTAACGTCATCAGCGCATCCTGCATGACCTGGAAAATATAAATATTCTTCATGTCGATGGGTTAACGCGGTGGCTGGACTTGTTTTACCCATTGCTCAACCTGCGCGGGTACGTCCGGACCTGAAATATCGTTGCGCGAGATCGAGAGCGCACGAGTGATTAATCTGGCCTGCGGCTGTATGCGGGCTATTTGTCGCAGGGAATCGGCTAACCGGCTGCCGCCATGGGTGGTGAAGGGAATGACCGTTTTACCGCCAAAGTCATTTTGCTCAAAGAGGCTATATATCACCATTGGCATGGTATACCACCAGATGGGATAGCCAACGTAAATGGTGTCGTAATCGCTAAGATCGGGCAACGGCGTTTTGAGTGATGGCCTGGCGTTAGTTTGCTGCTCCTTTTCGGCAACGCGTAACAGTGCATCATGCTGGCGAGGGTAGGGGGTGGCGGTTTCAATGCGAAACAGGTCGCCGTGGGTCTGCTTCTGAATCAGCTGTGCAACAAACTGCGTACTGCCGGTCTCCGGCGTATTTTTTTGTAATACGCTGGCCCCGGAAAAACCGTCCACGGCATCGGGCTTCATTTCCTCGGGCTGGGAAAACCAGATAATCAGCGTGCGGGACGGTGTGGATGAATTCTCTGCGGCAAACGCGGGCTGTCCCAGAAGCCCCATGACCATCATCGCCAGAAACCCGCTAAACACCTTTTTTATTCTCACTGTTTCCTTCCTTCAATCAGCCGTGGTGAGTCTTAACAATGATTTTGGCGCAGGTAGCCTGACATCAGACTGACGGCTCCCTGACAATTTTGTCAGCAGGCTTAGCGCGTTGGCGTCCCGATTTTGTCTCTGAAATTAGGCTTTCTGGACGGATAGCATCAGGTTGCTTAGCAAACGTCAGTCCAAAGGTATTGATACCGTTCTCGCTACGGGCAAAGACATCTCCCCGGTGCATAATGGCGACGGCGCGTACGATCGACAGGCCCAGCCCATGATGGGTATCACTCCTGGCCCGGGAGGTATCAACGCGATAGAACCGCTCGAAAAGCCGGTGTAGGTGCTCTGGTGCTATTGGATTGCCCGGGTTTGAAACTTCAACACAGGCCTGATGACCTTTTTCGCTTAAGCGCACCGTAACCGTGCTATTAGACGGCGAATGTCTTGCGCTGTTTTCCAGTAAATTAGCCAGTGAGCGGTGGAACAGTCGTCGGTCGATGCGCGCGATGACGTCGCCCTCCACATCCAGAGAGAGCTGTTTTTCAGCAAAAGAAGGTTCAACATACTCCGCCGTTTTCAGGGTTTCTTCCCGCAGGGATACCTTTGTCAACTGGGACGCATGTTCGCCCGCGTGGGCATGGGACAAAAACAGCATGTCGTTAACGATCGACGTCATGCGTTCAAGCTCTTCCAGATTAGAACCCAGTAGCTCTTCCAGTTCATCCTGCGAGCGTCGGCGCGAGAGGCCCAGTTGCGTCTGGCCTATCAGGTTGGTCAGCGGTGTACGAAGCTCATGCGCAACATCGGCGTTAAAGCTTTCGAGCTGTCGCCAGGCGATTTCCTGACGCGCTAACACACCGTTGAAAGATGAGGCTAGCTGCTGTAGTTCTTCGGGCAACGCGCGGGTATTCAGACGCTGTCCATGGTCTCCTGGTGCGAGATGCTGGGCCTCTTTACTGAGTGCTCCAACGGGACGAAGACCGATCCTTGATACGATATATCCCAGCAAAGCGACAATCACGACGCCCAGTGCGGCTATGACTAGTAGCGTCCGGGTAAAGGCATTCAGTGTGCCCATGTACGGCGTGGAGTCGATGGCAACAATATAGCGCAGCTCGGGCCTTTCACCGTTGGCAGGGATAGTTTTCACTAACAGAAACAGTGAGCATGCGCCGTCCGATGCGCCGGGCACTTTATTAAAGCCTTCCTGTAAAGAAGACCACTGAACACCCACCGGCGGCGTTCCCCCCATGCTAAAGCGTGGGTTATCGCTCACTATCCAGTAGCGAACGCGCTCACCTTCAGAATTGGTTAACACGGTGAATTTATTGGCCAGCGTCGACCAGTCGTCAGCCGAGGTTCGTGCGGTGATCCATGGACTCATTAATGATTCCCGAAATAACAGCTCGTTGTGCATCTGCTTTTGCAAAGAGTCATGCAAGGAGCTTCTGAGCAGGATGCCGATAACGGACACAATCAGCAGCGCGGATAAGGCGAACATCAGCGCCAGGTGAACGGAGATGGAACGCTTTGGCATGCTTATCCCCTTCATTTATTCGGACCGAACTTCGAGGACATACCCCATGCCACGAACGGTATGCAGCAGTTTGACGTCGAACGGCGCATCCACTTTGGCCCGAAGTCGTTTAATGGCCACTTCAACCACGTTGGCATCGCTATCAAAGTTCATGTCCCATATCTGCTCAGCTATCATCATCTTTGACAGAATCTCCCCCTGATGCCGGGCCAAAAGGCTCAGCAGGGAAAACTCTTTCGCGGTCAGTTCCAGCCGTGTTCCACCACGAAATACGCGGCGAGCCAGCAGGTCGAGATGCAGATCGTGAATTTGCAGTTGGGTGATGTCTGCGCCATCCGTAGCGCGGCGACGTACCAGTGCCTGAATACGCGCCACCAGCTCAATCAGCGAGAAGGGCTTGGGGAGATAATCATCCGCGCCAAGGCGCAGCCCTTTGACGCGCTCGTCGACCGATCCCCGTGCTGAAAGCATCAGTACCGGCGTCTGTTTGGCTGCTCGCACACCCTCAAGTACCCGGTAGCCATCCATCCCCGGCAACATCACATCCAGTATTATCGCGTCGTAGTCGAACTCCAGCGCGTAATGAAGACCTTCAGCGCCGTCTGCAGAGACATCTACCGTAAATCCGGACTCGCTCAACGCACGGTTGAGGTAGGTTGACGTTTTTTCTTCATCTTCGACTAACAACAGGCGCATAACGGGATTTCCTCTTAACTTTTCATCGGTGCTTCAACATCGGAATAAACCTGCACGGCATCCGGCAGACGTTGCCCCTGGATAGTGATGGCGTCCAGTGAGCGGGTGAGCTCGGTCATCTCGGCGAGAGTCAGCAACACGCCGGTAGCCGCTGTGTTTTGCAGCATATGGTCTTTATTGGTGGTGCCGGGGATGGGAACAATCCAGGGTTTACGCGCCAGCAGCCATGCCAGCGCAATCTGTCCCGGTGCGGCATTTTTTCGTATTGCCCAGGATTTCAGTAGTTCAACCAGCTGTAAGTTGTGTGGCAGATTGTCAGGCGAGAAGCGCGTTTCTGTCGCGCGGAAATCACCGGCAGCGAACCGGGTATTCTCATCAATCCAGCCCGTTAAAAACTGCACGCCGAGTGGACTCCATGGCACGAACCCAATACCCAGCGCTTCACACACCGGGAGTACCTGCTTTTCAGGGCCGCGCCAGAGCATGGAGTATTCACTTTGTACGGCGGTAACGGGTAATGCCGCGTGGGCGCGCTTCAACGTGTTGATGCCCATTTCAGACAGACCCCAGTGCAGAACTTTCCCTTGATCCATTAAATCTTTCACCACACCGGCGACATCTTCGATCGGGATCTGCGGATCAACCCGGTGCTGATACAGTAAGTCGATACGATCGGTACGCAGGCGTTTAAGCATGTTTTCGACGACCTGCCTGATGTGCTCCGGTCTGCTGTTAAGGCCCGGCAGGCGCTTACCCGTCTGTTGGTCAATGTTCCAGCCAAATTTGGTGGCGATAACGATTTTGTCCCTGAACGGGGCGACGCCTTCGCCGAGAATTTTTTCGACTTCAAAGGGGCCGTAGGCTTCAGCCGCGTCGAAAAATGTCACCCCTTCATCAAATGCCCGGCGGATAACATTCATCATCTCGGGACGCCAGGGAACGGACGTATCGCATTTTCGACTCATGTTCTGCACGCCCAGACCGATGGCTGAGACTTCCAGCGTTCCGAGTTGACGTTTGCCCGGAGCAGCAGGGCGGTGGCTGGTTTGTCTGGATGAACCGACCTGAGAGGATTGGCTCGCTGCCGATACGTGGGAAATCAGCGAGGCGGCGGCAATACTCGCCCCGGCGACTAATAGCTTGCGTCGCGCTGGCATTGTTGGGTCATTCTGGCTTTTCATTGATCGCTCCTTTTCTCCGAAAATTGAACATGAATCGCATTTAAGCGAGACCATTCTGCCTCCTGATTGCCAACATAAAGCTGACGGTTACCTGACAGCGTTGTCAGAAATGCTTTCCCATCCCAGTCTGTTTCCTGACAAAAATGTTATTTTCCTGTCACGATGCTGACAGCCCTCTCCGCCTAATCTGAGCCTGCAAATTTGATTCCGCGAGCCTGAATAATCAGGCCGACACTCATCGGGAGAGACCATGAAATTCACGCTTATTAGTGCAATGCTACTCACGGCAATGGCCGGGGTGACCTCAGTTAATGCGGCTGATTACAAACAAAACCCTTTCACACTGGCCTATGACGGTGCCATCACTGAGAACGTCAAAGGTAAGGTCAATATTCATCCGGTGAAGTACTCTCTGCATGGCATCCAGATTGCTGCGAATGTCTATACGCCAGCCGACTACGATCCCGCCAAAAAATACCCTGCGGTGGTGGTTGCGCATCCTAATGGCGGTGTAAAAGAACAGGTCGCCGGGTTGTATGCCCAGCGTCTCGCCGAACAGGGCTACATCACTATCACCGCCGATGCGGCTTATCAGGGTGCCAGCGGCGGAATGCCACGCAGCGTGGATAAACCCGCTAATCGCATCGAAGATATCCACGGCATGGCTGACTACATCAGCCAGTATCCTGGTGTCGATACCGCCCGCCTCGGTCTGCTGGGTATTTGCGGCGGTGGCGGGTATTCACTCGTTGCGGCCGAAACGGACAAACGGTTCAAATCGATTGCCACCATCAGCATGTTTAATTCAGGTCTTGTGCGCCGTAACGGTTTTCAGAATTCACAACTGGATAGTATCCAGCAGCGTCTTCAGCAGGCTTCTGACGCTCGTGCTCAGGAAGCCGCCGGAGGCGAAGTGCTTTACTCCGGCGATGCCAACCTGACGGATGAACAGATTGCTAAGTTACCTTTTGCCTTGTATCGCCAGGGCTACGAGTACTACTGGAAAACCCACGCCCACCCGAACTCCACGTTTAAATACACCACCAGCAGTCTTCTGGATTTGATGAGCTTTGACGTAACGGACCATATCAATCTCATCAATAAACCACTGCTGATGATTGCCGGTACAAAAGCGGATACGCGCTATATGACGGAAGATGCGTTCGCGAAAGCGACCGGTACGAAGGACAAAGAACTCTTCCTGATCGATGGTGCTACCCACATTGAGACGTATTGGGTGCCTAAATACGTTGACCAGGCGATGCAAAAGTTAGACGTCTTCTTCGATAAGACGATTTAATTCGTACCTCATGGCCTCTCCGATCGGCCTGGCAGGCTGGTCGGTTCATACTGTCATCCGCGTTTATTTACATCGAAACTCAAGACTAACGAAGTCAGGATGAAAGATAATTACGCTCAACAAATAGCGGCTATGAATGAAATTCATAAACCAAACGATGCCGGAGCTAAAGCGGGTGAGCCAGTAACCGGAGTAGGCTATCAGATTGAATTTCTGCCGGAAAATAACCGTAAGATGCCAGCAGCCGTAGTAAATCCGACCGGGAAATACAGACTGACGCGGTGTTGACCAGAGGATGAAATCCCAGTGACTGCCTGGCAGAGACGGATGAGTCGATGATTATTTGAATATCTCTTTTGCCGCTATGCGCGACAGCAAAAGGCGTCACGCAGCCAGGTTCAACGCCTAACGTTTCCATCAACTCGGCTGGCGACGCGAAAGACAGACGAGATTCTTCAAGCTGCAACGCTAATCCGCGAAGATCTGCCTTGTGATTACCATCAAGAATGTACAGGTAGAAATGCTTACCCGAGCTATTTTTCAGTAACAGGTTTTTGAGCAACTGGGCCGGAAACGTCGCTGTGAAACGCCTGTGATCGGCAACCGTTTTCACCTCCGGGTGTGAGACATACTGATAAGGTATACCCAGCTCGTTGAGCAATGTCAGAACCGCATTTTCATCCATCTTATTTAATCCAACCAAAGTCAGCGCCGTACTACATGGCGTATGGATGCGCAGTAATGGAAGAAAATTCCTGTGTCATCATCCTGTTGACTCGCAAAGAGATACGCTGAGACTAGCAAAACGGCGATCGTCGGGTATATGAGTTCAATCAATCTTCACAGTGGTATTGACCTGTTCTATTGATCTGACACGCTTAACGCTGCGCCATCGTTCTGTATGTTAAGTAGACTGCTGCTACCTGACGGCGATACTTGCCTGGGGACATAAAACGGATAATCCCCGTGGCATCACAATGAGGAGGGAGTATGTTTTCATACGTCATGCTGGGCACTAACGATCTGCCACGCGCGATCGCTTTCTATGATCCATTAATGGAATTGCTTGGACACCCGAAGGCAGGTCGGGGTGAAGAGGGCGCATCATGGGGAACGTTCAGTGAAAACTGCACCACCGGACTGTGCGTAGGTAAACCCTTTGATGGTCACGTTGCCAGCGTCGGTAATGGTACGATGGTCGCGCTGAATGCCCGCTCGTTTGAACATATTCAGCAGCTTCACGCGCTTGCTCTCAGCCTGGGGGGAACGGATGAAGGCGCGCCGGGCCACAGACCGCATTATGGACAAGGTTTTCATAGCGCCTATGTCAGAGACCCTGACGGCAATAAGCTGGCGTTTGTCTATTACGCTAACGCGTTTTGAACGACAGCGGGGGCGATTCCGGGGTGAACACATTTTATTCACGGGAAGTGTTGACTTTACACTCTTGAACTAGTTAACTAGTACAAAATGAATAATTATACAGGTATCAGGTAATGGCATTCTCAATGATGACTCAGCACAACTGGTGGCGCACTTCCCGTTAACGGGCAGTATCGTCACGTCTGCAGTCTGCACACCGATACCCGGCCCGCCATGAGCGGGCTTTTTTTTGCCCAAATTTTGTCACACGCGGAAAGTCTCGCCGCATGAACGAAGCCAGCAGATGCTGCGCAGTTACTGAATTCACTTTACGTGCAGAGTCCAGACCAGGGAAAAGGCCCGGTTTTTCAGGCAATGCGCAGACATTAAGGAGCCATAATGAGCACAATACTCAACCCCCGCTTCGGCGAATTCGGCGGTATGTATGTCCCACAAATCCTCATGCCCGCCCTGCTTCAGCTTGAAGAAGCCTTTGTTAACGCGCAGAACGATCCGGCCTTTCAGGCCGAGTTTACCGATCTGTTGAAAAACTATGCAGGACGTCCCACCGCGCTGACCCGGTGCCGCAATCTCACCAGAGGAACCCGCACGACGTTGTATCTCAAACGGGAAGATCTGCTCCACGGCGGGGCGCACAAAACCAACCAGGTGTTGGGGCAGGCGTTGTTGGCAAAGCGCATGGGGAAAACCGAGATCATTGCTGAAACCGGGGCCGGGCAGCACGGCGTAGCGTCCGCCCTCGCCAGCGCGCTGCTAGGCCTGAAATGTCGCATTTATATGGGGGCGAAGGATATAGCGCGCCAGTCGCCGAACGTCTTTCGTATGCGCCTGATGGGGGCGGAGGTGATCCCCGTGCACAGCGGTTCTGCAACCCTGAAAGATGCATCTAACGAGGCGCTCCGCGACTGGTCCGGTAGCTATGAAACAGCGCATTTCATGTTGGGCACAGCGGCGGGGCCCCACCCATTCCCAACCATCGTTCGTGAGTTCCAGCGCATGATAGGGGAAGAAACCCGGGTACAGATTCTGGAAAAAGAAGGTCGTCTGCCGGATGCGGTGATCGCTTGTGTGGGTGGCGGTTCGAATGCAATCGGTATGTTTGCTGACTTTATTGATGAAGCTCGCGTCGGACTGGTCGGTGTGGAACCGGCTGGTCATGGCATTGAAACGGGTGAGCATGGGGCACCGTTAAAGCACGGTCGCGTGGGCATCTATTTCGGCATGAAATCGCCAATGATGCAGACCGATGAGGGGCAAATCATTGAGTCCTGTTCCATTTCTGCGGGGCTGGATTTCCCCTCCGTCGGACCACAACATGCGTACCTGAACAGCATTGGGCGTGCGGACTATGTCTCCGTTACCGATGATGAAGCGCTGGAGGCCTTTAAGATCCTGAGTCGGGAAGAGGGCATTATTCCGGCCCTTGAATCCTCTCACGCGCTGGCTCACGCCCTGAGAATGATGCGCGAAAATCCTGACAAAGAGCAACTGCTGGTGGTTAACCTCTCAGGTCGGGGAGACAAGGATATTTTTACCGTACACGATATTCTGCACGCACGAGGAGAAATTTGATGGAACGCTATAACACGCTTTTTACTGAGCTAAACGCCCGTGGAGAAGGTGCTTTTGTTCCCTTCGTGATGATCGGCGATCCGGGCCCGAAGCAGTCGCTACGAATTATCGATGCCCTGATTGCGGCAGGGGCAGACGCGCTGGAGTTGGGGATCCCATTTTCGGATCCGTTGGCCGATGGTCCGACGATTCAGAATGCCGCGTTGCGGGCCTTTGCAGCAGACGTCACACCGACCCTGTGTTTTGAGATGTTGGCCACTGTTCGCCAGCGGCACCCGACCATTCCGATGGGGCTGTTGGTGTATGCCAATCTGGTCTTCAACCGGGGTATCGACACGTTTTATGCTGAATGTGCACGTATTGGGGTTGATTCGGTGCTGGTGGCGGATGTGCCGTTCGAAGAATCAGAGCCGTTCCGTCAGGCCGCGATGCGTCATAACGTGGCACCCATTTTTATCTGTCCCCCGAACGCCGACGATAAACTTCTCCAGGAGATTGCCCTCCATGGAAGGGGCTATACCTACCTGCTTTCCCGGGCAGGGGTTACGGGTACCGAACGGCAGGCGGCAAAGCCGCTGCAACATCTGGTTGCAACGCTGGATAAGTATCAGGCCCCGCCAACCCTCCTGGGGTTTGGCATTTCCACGCCCGATCAGGTGACGGACGCGATTAAAGCCGGTGCGACCGGGGCCATTTCAGGCTCTGCCATCGTCAAAATCATCGAGAAGTATGTCGATAACGAGGGGGCGATGCTGGCTGAGCTGGGGGCATTTGTGATGAGCATGAAAGCGGCAACGCGTCAGCGGTAAGACCGTTTACGCGGCCTGCCTGTATCGGTAGGCCGCGTGTTATGCGAGCGACGATATTGACTATAGGGTGATAGTGATACTTCCAGACCGATTCCCCTTGCCGTGATATCACAGGCTTTAACGCTATTTCGTTACTGGAATGTCATCACCATTGAGTCAAAATCGATGGTCCATTTATAGTGTTTTAAAAACTGATGACTGATAAAGCCGTCCAGAATCATGCCGGATTCAGTGAAATAGAGTTCTGCCGGTAACACACCGTAAAGCCCTGTCGAATTGTTCTGATTTAACCTGCCGATCGAGATACTGTCGACGGGCAGGCGGGTTATTGCAAAACCGCCACCGCCAAGTCCTCCTTTGCCGCCATCCGGCATCATGTGCTCCCCGTCCTGCAATTTCATCCCGATGTAATTTAGTGCTTCTTTCTGCAACAAAATTGCGGCCTCTGGATCGTCAAGACCTGAATCGAGGAAAAAGGTCATGTCCTCCTTACCGTTCACCGCGCCTTTGACTATCATGAAATGCGTCCCCTCGAGGATAAAGGGAATGTTTGTGCCACCGCCTTCGGCGACTTTGCGTTGACTCTCTTTATTTCTGGGCATCAGCACCAGTCGTCGCTGCGGATAGTCCAGCGTGGTGAGGAACTGGTGAAACACGCCGGTGGATAAAATACCGTCGACATCAATTTTTTCACCCGTGGTCTCATCCGTAAAAACCCATGAGTCCGGAAACTCTGCAACATCAACAGGGACGTCATGCAATGTCACCTCTCCCAGACCCAATGTTTGCAGCCGGGAATAATGGGTTTCCGCGGTCTTTCCTCCGGCATAGGTCCCTGTGAAACTGCCCTGCGATTTGAGATTCAGTTTCTTCGCCATTGCCGTATTAAGCACAAATAAATCAGCGCCGGTATCGATAAAAACATTAACCGGTTCTCCGTTCACCCTGACGGAGACCACCGGTAGATGATTCATGGAGATAAACGGCAACAGGGCCTGGTCAGCTTTCCACTCGGGTTTGTAGGGTTGGTCTGTGCCAAATGCGTTCATTAAACTCAGAAGGGCGCTGTCATGCTGACTGAGGGAATTCAGTTGCGCATTGTCGAACAATGTTTTCGCTTTCGTATATTGGCCCGTCTGATAATAAACGTAAAGCAGTCGAATTTGACTTCTCAGATCCCTGGATACTTTCCGCAAAAGTGTTTCCGCTTGTACATAATCACCCTGCAAATAACGAATCAGCCCCTGCGTATAGGTCGCCTCATCCATGTATAGTGGATCATCGAATAAAGGTTTCAGATATTCTTCTGCTTTATCGAGGTTTCCTGTTATCAATTCATCCTGCGCAATATCCCAGCGCAAGGCATTGTTCGCGGGTTGCTCGGCAAGACGACCGGTCCTGTAAACGATAAGATCCCGATAATCCCCGCGATTCAGTCGCTCTTCAGCAATATTCCCCGGCGTACTCGTGGCCTGAGACATATTATCGCTTTCCCCCATAGCAAAGGGGATGAAAGAAACAGAACAGAGGGCAAGGGAAGTGGCTATTATCCGTATAAACATAATTGATGCTCCTTTCAGATAGAATTAATCATGTACTCGCGCAGGTCGTAAACCAGTGTTGTCATCAGAAACCAAAATCGGGGTAGGGCTACAGGGGGCTTGTCCAATAATAAACGCCGCCGCAAGCAGCGGTGTTTATTCAGGCTGGAAGAAATATAATATCAGGATTGAATCGGGTGATTAATCGTCGTTACCCTCCTTAACGGGGATATAACTGAACAGATCGCCGGGCTGACAATCAAGATATTTACATAATGCATCAAGGGTTGAAAATCGAAAGCCTTTAATTTTCCCTTGTTTTATTAGCGAAAGATTCTGCTCCGTAATTCCAATCGCATCCGCAAGCTCCTTTGATTTGACTTTTCTTGCGGCCAGTAACACATCCAGTTTAACAATGATTGCCATAGCAGTTACCGCCTCAGAGGAAAAGTTTATTTTCTTCGTACAGAGCACTCGCCTTTTCCAGTATTTTAGCCACTGCTATCACACACAGCGCAATAAAAAACCAGACGACATGATGGAGCTCAAACCCGATGAGTATTTCACGCTCTCCTGCGGGGTTAAGCATCGTCAACCAGTAACTGGTCGCAGGATCCGCAAGCAGGGTCATTACAGTCCAGACCCCCAGAGAAGCGCCGACTCTGCTCATATGTTGTGCCGAACGGGCGGAAAAATAGTTTCGCCGGGCATAGGCCTGAAATAGCGATCGTAGTTGATACAGGCAGTAACAAAGTGGCGCCATGACCAACAGGTTGATGACTCCGGCCCCCGCTGCCTGCCACCATGGCAACGTCTGCAGGCTGACATTGAGAGCAGAGAGTCGCTGGTCAGTGAGAGACAGCGTTATCCCGTAGAACTCATTCGAAAATGACAATATGGGAAAAAACAGAACGATCGAATTTAACAAAACGATGGTAATCAACAGCATCATGGTGAAAGTGACCATTCTTTGGCTGAGTTGTGCCAGTGCATCAGTGGACATAGAACCTCGGTGTGTCAGCTTAGCGTGATAGTGCAAACAATACACAAAATTAAAGTAAAACAATAATTTTTTATCGTTTTACTTTAATTAAAATCAAGAAAATTGAAAGTTATCGTTACAGAACAATGGGTTATCTTTCTGCCTGCCAGCGAGACCGTGGATGGACAGAAGATGAAGCCATGACCGTGGGCGGGCTCGCGTTTTCGACATCGATCACATTTCCCCGACCTGCACATATCCCTGCTGAAATTACGTGTTACCATTCATGCCGTAAATACCTTTCAACTCAACCCGAGGCTTTGATGCTGGAGAATGTAATCATCTGATAATCAGTTTCCCCGACCTTTCCAGGCCGGACTGATTATCAATGCGCTGAAATCGAATGCGGACACCGCTGTGTGTTTGCACGTTTTGCACATGATGATTAAACAGGTTTTCCAGTATGAATTTATCCCGTCAGGAACAACGTACCTTACACGTTCTCGCCAAAGGTGGACGTATTGCGCACGTTCGCGATACGTCAGGCCGCGTCACCGCCGTTGAATGTTACAGCCGCGAAGGGCTGCTGCTCGCCGACTGTACGCTCGCCGTCTTCAAAAAACTCAAAACCAAAAAGCTGATCAAATCCGTCAATGGTCAACCCTACCGCATTAATACCACCGGGCTGAACAACGTTCGCGCCCAGCCAGATAACCGCTAAGGAGAGTTCTATGACAACACGCAACTTCACCTTTCATATCACCGATGA
Organism: Citrobacter telavivensis; assembly: GCA_009363175.1. Lineage (NCBI taxonomy): Bacteria > Pseudomonadati > Pseudomonadota > Gammaproteobacteria > Enterobacterales > Enterobacteriaceae > Citrobacter > Citrobacter telavivensis. Next base: position 3,755,437 of record CP045205.1, on the reverse strand, counting down.
GAGTGATGTAAGTAACATCCGGGAAGTCGAAACCCGTGCATTTGGCTACAGTAAAGAGGCCGATCTGGTGGCTGCTTTGCTGCAAGACGAAAGTGCACGTCCGACGTTATCGTTGCTGGCCAGACATGAAGGTAAAGCCGTCGGGCATATCTTGTTCACCCGGGCGACATTCAAAGGGGAAATGGAATCTCCCCTGATGCATATCCTCGCGCCTCTGGCGGTCATACCGGAATACCAGGGGAGAGGAGTGGGCGGATTATTAATACGTACCGGTTTAGAACACTTACGGTTGATGGGGTGTCAGCGCGTATTTGTTCTCGGTCATGCCACGTACTATCCGCGACATGGATTCAAACCTTGCGCAGGAGACAACGGCTATCCTGCGCCTTATCCCATCCCGGAAGAGCACAAGGCCTGCTGGATGCTGCAATCCCTCTCTGCTCAGCCACATGCTCGTACTGGCCAAATTCAGTGTGCGCAGGCCTTAATGCAACCGGAGCACTGGCATGAATAATGACCTGATTGAACGCTCTGTCATTCGTAACCCAATGAAAGGAATTAATTAATGGATATCCCACGTATTTTTACGACTAGCGAAAGTGAACACCGTATTCATAACCCGTTCACGCCGGAAAAGTACGCCACACTGGGCCGCGTGTTACGCATGAAGTCGGGGGCGCGTATTCTCGATCTCGGCAGTGGCTCAGGTGAGATGCTTTGTACCTGGGCGCGCGATCTCGGTATTAACGGTACCGGTATCGACATGAGTCCGCTCTTCACCGCGCAGGCAAAACAGCGTGCTGAAGAGCTCGGCGTCAGCGAACGCGTCCATTTTATTCATAACGACGCGGCGGGTTACGTCACGGACGAAAAATGCGACGTGGCGGCCTGTGTTGGCGCGACCTGGATAGCCGGTGGCGTCGCCGGGTGTATCGAACTGCTGGCAAAAAGCCTCAAGCCTGGCGGAATGATACTGATCGGTGAACCATACTGGCGTCAGGTTCCCGCGACGGAAGAGATTGCCCAGGCTTGTGGCGTCTCGTCCAGGACTGATTTTCTCACCCTTCCTGCGCTCGTCGGCTCTTTCGACGAACTCGGCTATGACGTGGTGGAAATGGTACTGGCAGACCAGGAGGGCTGGGATCGGTACGAAGCGGCGAAATGGCTGACAATGCGTCGTTGGTTAGAGGCTAACTCTGAGGATGATTTTGCCGACGAGGTTCGTACGGAGTTGACGATAGCGCCCAAACGCCATGTCACGTACGCCCGGGAATACTTCGGTTGGGGCGTATTTGCGTTAATGGCGCGATGATGTGAGTGATACGGCATAGCCTTTCGGCTATGCCGTTATTTACCCCAGATGAGAACTATTGCTTTTGACGAAGTGATAGTGGCTTTATAAAAATGAAAAGGCGTTCTGTTCAAATTTACCATTAAATAAAACGACGTTGAGTTAATGCATCCCATTTATTCTTTCTTCTTATTTAGAGATTATTCTCCGATCTAAGAACAATCCTAATTTGTATTTTTCTATGACACCTAAGAATGGCGATGTAATTTTTTTGTTTTTCTGATTATAGGATAAATAATCCTATTTAATTGATGGTGTTGCATGCCCTGGATATGAATTTATTGTTGTGTTTTGTTTGATTTTTGTTGCTCTGCGTGTATTTTTATTAAAATGTAAACCATTGATAATAAAGCTTAATCCTTCAAGGTTGTTAATGATATGATCTGATCTTGCGATAAAAAAAGAAATGGTGATAGCTGTTTCCTATCATGATGTATTAGATTGAACAGTTATATCTTTTGGCAGTTTTATTTAAGATAAGTGTATATTTGCAAACAGCGGTACAAGGAGGGATAACGTGGTTGTTGATGATAAACTTTCTCCACTTATCGCTCTTGCGCTGAGTGAATTAAAGAATAGGGCAGCGAGACCGTCAGACAGGAAACCATTCTGCTTTCTTCCTGCTATGTGGGTACAAACACGATGCTGTTGTGCATTGCTTTCTGAATATACAGTAGTGAGTATTTCCGAAAAGCAAGATAATTTATACCTGAAACAGCATATCAATTATTGTGATTCTATCCAGCGGATCATTGAAAAACTTAGAGATGCACAGGATAACAGTGACGAACAGAAGTGTGAGTTTTGTCAGTTTATGACAAAGATGAACCGGGCAGACAAACACACGCTCAATGCGATTGTTTGTCTGGAAACGTATGCTGACGCGTCGCAATATCTGGGGTTGAGTCAAAAGTCAATATATTCAAGATTGTACAGTATTCTTGAACGTATTGGGGTCAACGATCGGCGGCTATTTTTACGCTGGTACAAATATATGTTGATTCATTCAACAATATTTCGACCTCGTGGTCTGAATATTGTCTTTTCTGCTGCTGAAGACGAGCAGACTCTGAAATGAATGCGATCATCGCGTAAACCGAGAAGTCACAGGAAAGGGAATCCTTACGGATTCCCTTTTCGCGGGTAATGTCATTTCAGCCGTAAAGTGCGGCCTTGCCGATAGCTGAGAATAAATTCATCTTGTGAGCCACAATGGCTTTCACCCATTCTGTATACAGTTTTGGCTGCCTTCCTGTCGGATATAAACCCTATGATGTGTTAATCGCCACCGCCAGCGTATCGACCCTCTGTTCAAGGGGTTGCCCATGACCAAGGAGAATGACTCCTTCAAGGATACGTGGGGACGTTAATGATGTTAGTTAGAGCGATTCGAATGACAGAAGGAAATACCAGGAGATGAACGTATGTACACCATCATAATGAACAGCGGATAGCAGGGCAGATTCGTCCTTATACGCAGGTGTTTGTCAGAAACCGTTCTTAATCGAAAAGAAGACGATAAAAGCGTGGCAGAGTATGCGTGCGATAGTAGAATAATGTTCTCTTTGTTAATTTAGCTTGTGAAGTTATTTACAAAAAGATGGTGAATATAAATGCTACCTAAGCCAAATTAATGATTTTATCCGCTCTGCTTTTTACGATGGCGGATTGTTGGCATGTCATGTCCCCTTTTTAAGGGGGAAAGTTCCGGGTTGACGATATAATATTATCGTTACTTAATCTTGTGAACTGAGTCAAAGAATTAAATCAACTCCTGTCATGATTTCCGCTTGTCATCCCATGATGGATTAATTAATCTAAAATGTATCCATTCTTTCGGAGTATGGCATATGAGTTCACTGCCGCAGCGAACGCAGGTCATTGAAAACTGGTATCGGGAATCAGAAGATTTTTCTACGCTGGTCAATTATCGGGTATTGCGCGCCGGTCATATATTGACAGGGGCGAATTTCCATATCCAACGCCAGTCTGTCGTGGGGCATGAACTTATTTTCTGTCTCAAGGGGAAGGGCGTTATTTGTCTGGAGAATAAAAAATACGAAGTGAAAGAAGGAAGTCTGGTCTGGCTTCCAGTCAGGTTTCCGCATGAACACTTTCCGGACAGCGCCGATCCCTGGGAAATATTGTGGTTAAGAATTGACGGTTCTAAGATGGACAATATTATGAATTTTCTGAATGTTCTTCATCAACCGGTGTTTGAGTTTGAATCACCGGCTGAAATAACCGACATTTACCATCAACTATTTAGTTTGATGAAAAGCCATACTCTGGTTGCGGATGCCCATTGCGACCTGTTGTGTTCGAAATTAATTTATACGCTTCTTGAAAGTCGCAGTCATGAAAATGAAAGTTCACCGGTGATCACCCATCGCGGATTAGGTCGGCTGATTTATCAAATTCACAGTCACTATAACGATGAATGGGATATTGACAAATTTATGCTCTATTGCCAGGTGAGTAAATCACAGCTTTTTCGACTCTTTCAGGAGACGTTTAATCAAAGTCCACTGCGTTGGTTGAAAAACTACCGCTTGTCTCAGGCGCGTCGCCTGTTAGTTGAAACGGATGCCACCATAGGCAGCATCGCCAGCCAGGTGGGGTATCACGATCAACTGCATTTTTCCCGCGAGTTCCATCGGGCGGTCGGCGTTTCGCCAAGTGAATTCCGGCGACGGGAAAAACCACTGTAAGTGGCGTTCAGTCCTTATCAGGAAAGCGAACGGTTTTACCGTGATAAAACCGTTCGCCCGCGATCAGAAGAAGGTTTCCATCTGAACGCCGAATGTCCACTCGCCACCCGAGGTGAAACCTTTCTGACCAAAGGTGTCATTAGGGCTGTATTTATCCAGATCGTTATCCCAGTTCATCCACGTGGCAAAAACGCGTAATTCAGGGCGGGTAAAGAAGGGCGAAATATCGTCAGGTCGGAACGTTGGTGCAAAGGTCAGTTTGTAAAAATTCCCCTTCACCTTCTGATATTGCTGATAGCCATTAGGATCGAGATCCATATATTGCCAGGTCGCCTCATAACCTAACGCGAAGTTTTGCGTAATGTTCTGCATCAGTCGTCCGTTCAGGGTGACCCAGCGATAATCATCGCCTTTCACGTAACGATCGGCACTCTGCTGAGCAAGCAGTGAAGGGGCAAAATCCCAGCCTGGCGAAAGATTGACGATGCCGTAACTGGCTAAACGTAACGTTTTCGCATCGGACAGTAACGCCGGGTCGGTGCCTATATTCTTCACTTCCGCGCCAAGACCTTGTCCCCAGGAGAGTACGCTACGCGTTTCACCTTTTGTCAGGCCATAAAAGCTGTCGCCCTGATACCCTAACAGTGCGGTATAACCTTTGTTTGCCGCGTTGAAGACTTTATATCCGCTTAAGGTTTCACGCTCTTCATTGTCCTTTGCCTGCATCCCGCTGATGAATAATTGCACCGGGCCAAAATAGTTGTTGGCTGTCAGGACATAGTTTTGGACGTCATTGTTGACGACGTCCACATCGCCAAAACTACGGCCAATGAAGGAGAAGTTACTGCGAATGTTATCGGTCCAGCGGATGTCATAGATACCGCCCCCGGTGCCGTTGAGCGCGACGAATTTAGAGTCCAGCCAGGGAATTTCGAAGTTGTCACGATCCACACGCTTACCGGCCCATAGCGTCGTATCCTTGAAGGGACCAGTAAAACTCGGAAGCGACGCGATTTCAGCAAAGGCCTGGCTGACGTTCAGCGTGCTGGAATCCGCCGTCCAGTCGTTATAGCTTTTCTGCTGATCGGCAATCATCGTCATAAATCGGGTCGTGGCGCCGTTTTCCAGTCGTTTTTTCTTCTCCAGATACACTTCAACATACGTATCTGGTTCATTACCCAGACGGCCAATTGCCCCGCCAGTTTGTCCTGCCGGGGTCATAAATGGCCCCCCCTGGGTGTGGCGGGCATTATGGTTGGTCATCATGCCGGAACGCGCATAACCGTGCAGCTCAAAATAGTCATCTTCATCGGGCGTTATTTTTTCAATTCGCTGGGTGCGGGCTTCCAGGCTTTCCACCGATTTTTTCGCCTGCTGTGATTCTTGTTCTGTCTGTTTTAATTGACTGACCAGTTGGGCATTTTGTTTTTCGGCCAGCGCGGCCCTGCTTTCTGCTTTTTGCAGACGTAATTCCAGTTGCGACAACCGTTCTTCAATATTTAAATTTTGCGAAGAAGATGCATAAGGGATGGCAAAAAGATTCACTAAGCCGAGGCCGATACATGTCATAGAGGTGATTTTCATATTATTCTCGGATGTTTCTATCATTATTAAAATACAGGGGTTCTGCGCTTTCAAAAAAGCGCAGAGAATTAATATTATTATTTTTGTATTAATCGAGGTGGTATATTTCTTCCATTTCTACCCATAGCGTGCCTTCAGGTTCTCCTTCAAGCGGCATCTGGCAGGGCGACGTTTCCTGCCACCACTCCTGTGTTTTCAGGTGCGCGGCCATTTTCTGCTGGTCGGCTTCATAATCATCACCGGTATATTCCAGATAACTAAACAGCAGACCATTTTTGTAATAAATGGAAAAGTTGCGCAGATTACATTCTTTTATCATGGCATTGACTTCAGGCCAGGGATTCGCATGAAGTTCCTTATAATACGCCAGTTTTTCTGGCCGGACTTTCACCACGCAACCAAATCGACGAATATTGTTCATGTTAATTACCCTCCTTATTAATCACACCCGCGCGTTGAAGGATGTTTTCAATTTCTGTTTTCATTTCTGCGGTCAGTGGCGACGCAGGTGGCAATGAATGGACAGAAATATCCAGGCCAGTTAGCTGTAATGCATATTTCACCGCATTATAAAACGGCAGATCCAACCCGTAGAGAGGAGGGATCCAGGACAGCGACTGTTGCAGTTCTACGGCTCGGGAATAATCCTGCTTATGCCAGGCATCGCGGATCCCACAGGTGAGTTGTGGTGCAAAATTGGCGCTGGCGGGAATACAGCCATCTCCTCCCAGAATTAATGTGCCAAGAAGGTACTCATCGTAACCGGCAAAGACAGCAAAATCGGGGCGCACGGGTTTTACCGCGTGCAGCGTTTCCCTGATATGGGAAAGTGTATCGACCGTATCTTTCAACCCCACAATGTTCGGGCAGTCGATGGCAAGGGTTTTGATAATCTGTACCGGTATGGATTGCCCGGTCAGCGCGGGGAAATTATACAGGATTACCGGAATCGACAGCGCCTCCGCCACCCTTTTAAAGTGTTGAAGCAGGTTACTTTCACTGAGCGGGTTGTACCAGGGGTTCACGACGACCACGCCATCCGCGCCGAAGCGTTGCGCATGAAGACCGGCTTCAATGGTCTCCTGTGTGCCGCAACTGGCAATGCCAATCAGCACGGGTTTTCGACCTGCAACCAGGCGCGTGCAAAATGCGGCGACATCCAGGCGCATCTCGCGGGACATATGGGCAAACTCTCCGGCACTACCCAGGAAAAAGAGCCCGTCCACGGGGGAATTGATCAGGTGCTCAATAAGGATAGCCTGCGCCGTTTCGTTGAATTCACCCTCTGCGGTGAAGAGTGTCGGAACCGGAGGGATCACCCCGCTGAACAGCGGTTGGGTCATCTGCTGTGTCATTGTCTGTTCACTCCGTTGAAAGCCTGCTGATAGAGTGCAGCGATGTCATCCACCGTGGCCGGGCGTGGGTTTCCGCCGGTACAGACATCGTTAAAGGCGGCCAGTGCCAGTTGCGGAATGTCGTCCTGATTCATGCCAATCTCACGCAGTGATGTGGGGATCCCGACATCGTGATTGAGCTGATAGACCGCATCGACAGCAGCCTGTCGGATTTCTGCCAGCGGCAGCGTGGCGGCGTCGGGAATAGCCATTGCCAGGGCGATGTTGCGGTATTTTTCTCCGGTGCAGGGCGCATTCCATGCCATTACCTGAGGTAACAGGATGGCATTAGCGACACCGTGCGGGGTGTTGTAAAACGCGCCCAGCGGATGAGCCATGCCATGGACGAGGCCGAGACCCACATTGGAAAACCCCATCCCGGCGATGTACTGCGCAAGCGCCATTTTTTCCATCGCTTCAGCATCGCCAGCCACCGCGCGGCGCAGCGATTTGGCGATCATTTCAATGGCTTTAAGATGGAGCGCGTCCGGTAATTCCCAGGCGCCGCGCGTAATATAACCTTCGATGGCATGGGTAAGGGCATCAATGCCGGTGGCGGCTTTTAGCGAATCTGGCATCGCATCCATGAGATCCGCATCCACAAGCGCGACCTGAGGAATGTCATGTGGATCGATACAGACAAACTTCCGCTGATGCGCTTCGTCGGTAATCACATAGTTAATGGTGACTTCTGCTGCGGTCCCTGCCGTGGTAGGAAGGGCAATAATTGGCACGCAGGGACGGGTCGTTTCAGCGAACCCTTCCAGGCTGCGAACATCTGCAAACTCAGGATTATTAATGATGATCCCAATAGCCTTACAGGTATCCTGAGGCGATCCGCCACCGACCGCGATAAGGACATCAGCGCCGCTGGCGCGAAATGTTTTCACGCCTTCCTGCACCACGGTAATACCGGGATTCGGTACGACGCGGTCGAATAATGTCCAGGCAAAACCCGCCTCATCAAGTAGAGTGGTAATTTTCCCGACAATACCGCATTTGACCAGGCCGCTGTCGGTGACGATGAGTGCTCTGGTAAAACCCCGTCGGATGAGTTCATTAATTAACTGGCCGCGGCAACCTCGCCCAAACCAGGCGGTTTCATTTAATATCATGCGTTGTGTCATTATAGCGTCTCTCTTGTTGCGGACAGGCGAGGGCCTACCCACCCGTTGCCGAGTGTGGTCTCGCCTGCAAACTGTTATTTTTTATTTAACTGATTTAATCGGTAATACAAAGAATGATGAAGCAAAGACAAAAATAATGGCGGCAATAAATAATGATGAATAATCATTATTAAATGTCGCGAGCAGCCAGGCCGATAATATGGGACTAAATGACTGCGGTAATACTGTCGCAATAGTCAGGATCCCCATATCTTTACCCGCTTGTTTACCGCCGCTAGGTAATACCTGAGTCATCAACGCCATATCAATGGAGGTATAGGCTCCGTATCCCAGTCCCATAATCGCGGCATAAATATACATACCGGTCAGGGTTGGCATGACCAGAGGAATACAGAGGCCCGCCGCCATCAGAATGCTGGAGAGAAAGACGAAAATTTTACGCCGCTGCAGCTTATCGGAGATGATGCCGGATACCAGACCGGAAAAGAGCAGGGTGGACAGCGTGATGACCGAAATTGTGCCGATGGCGTAGTTGGACTCTTCAACACTTAACCCAATGAAATCCTGAAGGATATACAGTTGATAGGTCACCACGCCCTGGTAGCCCAGGTACATGGCAAAGCGACCAAAGAATGCCCAACCGAAATCGGGATACTGGCGTGGACTGACCCAGAAGTTTTTGAAAAACGTTCCCCATTTGAAAGGTTCAACCGGCATATTTCGCGTTGAAGGTTCACGGTTAATCAGCACAAACGCAACACAGCAGGCTGCGATAGCCAGGGCAAATACCAGATAGCCTAACTGCAGATTCCACGCCAGATACCCGGCCAGGATGATGCCTACGGTTCCGCCCGCTGTCGAACCCGCGCCAACGAAACCTGAGGCTATCCCTCTGTTTTCAGGTAAGAATCGGTCTGCCACGACGGTCGCGAGTGGCCCGTTCATACAGTTCAGCGAGACGGCGGCCATCAGCCAGAAAACCGCAATACCGGCGATGGTTGTCATCATCGAGATGCCGAAGATCGCCAGCCCACCGATTAACGCGCCACCGACAATGAAAGGAGAGCGACGCCCCCATGTTGAACGGCATCGGTCGGATAATGCCCCGGCAATAGGTTGCGCAAAAATAGTAAACAACAGCGCCGTGGTCATCACGATGGCAAGGTTGTTAGCCTTATTGGCCGGATCGATTTGCGCGACATGGTTCGGTAACAGAACGGAAATGACGCCACAATATAAGGCCAGCAGAACAAAGAAATTGGCGAACAGGGAGGCCAGTAATATATTTTTCTTTTTCCCGGTGACCATGATATTGCTTTCCGGAGAATCGGTTTGATGCTTGTCGGCAACCTTCCCGGATGGCAATGTGTTGGTATTATCAGACATGCTTATTTCCTCAAATTTTATTCAGTAGGGTAAAATGAAATAAACGACATCAGTGTAGATACGACGTTATTAACCTTTTTTGGCTTTTCTCAGATAGATATCCCTGGCGTTATCCGCCATTATTGCGTTTATTTCCTCCGGCGACAGAGACGTAATGGCTTCAGTTACGCAATTCCTCCAGCGGGTGTAGCCTCCGGCCAGTTCAACAACCGGCCAGTCACCGCCAAATAAACAGCGCTGCGCGCCAAATGTGGTGATAGCCTGTTGTATCCAGGGCTTCAGTTGTTCGGGTTGCCAGTTTTCCCAGTTGGCCTCCGTCGGTAGTCCAGACAGCTTGCAGGCGAGGTTGGGGAAGGCTGCCAGCGCCTTAATCCCTTCCGCCCATTCCTGCCATTCATTGCGAGTGATGGCCGGTTTGCCCATATGGTCGAGAACCACGCGAGCCTCCGGCACCCGGTCATAGAGCCATGTCATCAGATCGAACAGGGCCGGGAGTTGCGCCGCTCTGACGCACATATCAATGACAAAGCCTTCTTCTACCGCCGCCAGTAAACCGGCGCGATAGTCTGCGCTGTAGAACCGTTCCAGCGCTTCGTTCTGTAGGGAACGTCGGATGCCCACCACGCGCGGAAGCTGTCGTAACTGGCGCAGATAAGGAATGACGGCGCTGCCACACTCCAGAGGAGCCCAGGCGACAATACCTGCCACGGCGATCGGACTGTCATCAGCCAGTTGATTCAGCCAGTTCACTTCCTTGATGGCGTGCTCGGCGGCGCAGTCGGCCTGAACCACAATCGCCGCGTCCGGGGCCCCGGCATGCCGGGCAAGTTCCTGCGGCAAAAAAGCCCGGTTTAACGTCGGCAGATCGCCAAGCCAGTCATAGCGCAACAAGCACGGATCCCAGAGATGAAGATGACTGTCGAGCGTTCTCATTTCTGCGCTTTCCCTCCGTTACCTGGCAACACATCCCAGCCGATATTGAGTACCGGTGCCATCAGCGCGTTAATGTTGTCCAGCAGTTCAGGATCGAGCGGTTGCTCAGACCAGCGGACGTTATCGAGCATATTTTCGGCGCTGGCTGTCCCAATGACGGTGGAGGCAATACCGTGCTCCGCGGCGGTCGTCAGGGCAAACTGGAGGGCAATCTGCGCAATGTTGACGCCGTAGCTATCGCACAGTTCAGACACGCTGCGGCAGACGCGTTGGACATCGTCGTGGGCCGGATGCCAGTCCGGCGCACCTGAACGGGTCAGCAGCCCCATTGAGAGAGGAGACGCATTGAGGACACCAATCCCTGCTTCGTTCAACCGCTGCGCAACAGCACCCAGGCGTCGGTCCTGTAAAGTCCATGTGCAATAGGCCATGACGGTATCGACTTTCTGCTCGCAGGCGACGCGTTCGAGTAGCGGCAGATCGTATCCGGTGATGCCAATGTGGCGAACCACGCCACTGTCCCGGAGTTCACGAAGCGTTGGCAGCGCCTCATCCAGCAACTGCGTCATATCGCCGTATTCAATGTCGTGACACTGAATGACATCAATGTAATCACAACCCAGACGGGAGAGACTTTCTTCCACGCTGCGTAAGGTGGCATCGCGTGAGAAATCCCAAAGGCTGTCACCGTAACGGCCCACCTTGGTGGCGAGGGTGTAACTTTCACGACGAACGCCCTTGAGCGCGGCGCCTAATGCGGTTTCGGCTTTCGTGAGCCCGTAATAAGGGGCAACATCAAAGTAGTTCACGCCATGACTCAGCGCGGTGGCGACCGTTTCATTGGCTTGCAGTTGGGACACCGGGTGATAGATGCTGCCCAGCGATGCCGCTCCCATCGCGAGAACGGGCACCTGAATGCCGGTATGGCCCAGAGGTACGGTTTTCATTTTTGAGTCCTTCATTATTGTTCGCGTTGTGGTGACTGGAGCGTCAGCCTTAGCCCGGCTCGTTCCGGTCTGACATGGGGGCCCTGGGCAATCGTCCAGCTTCCCTTATCGTGTTGTGACTGAATTGCCGTTTCATCAATGGAAATACCGAGTCCGGGCTCATCACCCAGCAGGATGCCGCCATTTTCTATGCGTTGATCTACCTGTAGACCCAGCGGAAAATTCAGATCCTGCACCTCACAACTCAGATGATTGGCGACGGCGGCAGCGGCATGGGCGACGGGGTTAGCGTTGTAGCCGACGGGGCTGACCGGCAGGTTAAACGCCTGTGCCAGATTCGCCACGCGCAGAAAATGGGTGATCCCCCAGCACATCCCCGCCTGTAGCACATCGACCGCCTGTTCTTTCAGCAACGGCAGGTACTGTTCTATGCCTGTCAGGTTTTCTCCTGTCGCCACCGCGCAGGTGACCTGCTGGCGAATTGCGGCGTGACCGGCGGCATCCCAGCGACGGACAGGCTCCTCAATCCAGCTCAGATCCAACGTTTCCTGCAAACGGTTGATGTAGCGGACGGCCTGTTTGCTGTTCATTGATTCATTGACATCCAGCATCATGACCGGCGAAGGGGTGTTGCGCAGATAAACCTCTCTGACCGCCGCAAAGCGCTCCCGGTCCTGCTCAACGTCCAGCCCACCTTTGAGTTTGAACGCGCTGAATCCCCGATCGGCAAAACGTTGATGCAGTGCAATCAGCGCATCCAGCGAAAGTGGGTAATCCAGTCCGGACGCATAGCCGGGAACGAATCCACGTCTTGCGCCAAGCTGCCGCCAGAGCGGTTCTCCCGCGCACTTTGCTTTCAGATCCCATAAGGCCATGTCGACAACGCCAATGGTGCCAAAGGTGCTACCGGCGTGACCACTTTTGAAAACCCAGGCCAGCATGCGATCGTAAAGTGCCGTTACCGCACGGGGATCTTCACCTTCAATAGCCGGAAAGACTCGTTCGATGTCGGCATGTCCGCCCAGACCGATGCCGGTTACCCCTTCGTCTGTTTCCAGCATCAGGATGGGCACTTCGGTCACTCCGGACTCAATGGTGCCGTTGACATCACCAATCGGTCTCTCCCAGTGATGCCAGGTCGTTAGCGTACGCCAGCCTGTAATTTTCATCGTCTCACTCCTCTGTGCGCTGCACGGTACGTAAATCAATCACCATTCTTCCCTGGATTGTGCCGTCGTCCATCTCCTTGAAAATGGCATTGAGCTCCTCCAGTTTTCGGGGCTGTACGATGGGGTGAACGCGCCCGGCAAGCGCATGCAGGAAGGCTTCCGCCAGATCCTGACGGGTTCCCACCAGGCTGCCGACAATCTGGATGCCATCAAGAACCGTCTTGACGATATTCAGCGAAAGCTCGCCGGCAGGAACCGCCACGCAAACTACTTTGCCGCCAGCTCTGACGCTGTTAACTGCCTGATTAAAGGCCGAGCGCGCCACCGCCACCACAATCGCCGAATGCGCACCACCGCCCGTCAGTTCATGAATACGTGCGGGAACATCCTCTTTACCGGGGTTAAGGGTGATTTCTGCGCCGCTTTCTCTGGCCAGCGCCAGTTTGTCATCCTGAATGTCAATGGCGATCACGCGGGCATTGAACACATTGCGGGCAAACTGGATAGCCATATTGCCTAAACCGCCCGCGCCCCAGATTGCCAGCCATTGCCCCGGACGGACTCCCGAAACCTGCGCAGCTTTGTAGGTTGTTACACCCGCACAGGTAATGCTGCTGGCGACCAGAGGATCAAGACCTTCCGGGACTTTCACCGCGTAGTCCGCTTTGACGATGCATTGCTCGGCCATCGCGCCATCAACGCTGTAACCGGCATTTTTTACGTTGCGACAGAAGGTCTCCCGCCCGCTGACACAGTATTCGCATACGCCACAACCCTCGTAAAACCAGGCAATGCTGACGCGATCGCCCACTTTCAGGCTGGTCACGTCGTCGGCAATCGCGCTGACAATCCCGATGCCTTCGTGTCCGGGGATACGCCCCGGTACTGGGCCAAAGTCACCCTGCACAACATGTAAATCGGTGTGGCAGACACCGCAACATTCAACGTTGACCAGCGCTTCGCCGGAGGCTAACGCCCGAACGGTCTGATGGCGAAACTCCACTTTGCCCGGCTGTGCCTGACTGATTACCGCTGCTTTCATCATCATGTCCTGTCAGTTAAGTTCCGGTACGATGTTGTCGACAATACGCTGGCGTCGCGCAACATAGGCGGGGAGCGGCTGTACGCCAGACGCATCAGTGAACCAGGCAAACGGATCGGTGCTGGCGACAAGGGCGAAGTTGGCCCAGGGCTCGAACGAACCGGAGCGAATGATTAGCTTCGCCTGATGGGCAATGTCGTGGCACAGCGTTTCATGGCTCGCAGCGAAAAACGCCGCGCCAGAACCGGTGTAGATCGTTTGCACATCGCGGTACAACTGCGGGTGGCAGTCGCGGACTTCGCTGGCAAAATGTACCTCTTCAACAAAGAGTTCCTTACGTAGCACGCGCAGGATCTCCCGGACGTCAATCTGACCAGGCCAGAAACCCAGGTCGATCCGGTTCGCGTGCGCAGGAATCGGGAACCCCGCATCGGTGACCAGAACGATATCGGTGTGGCCTAAGGAGGCTAAGGCTGCGGCAAGCTCGGGGTGTAAAATTCTGTCGGGTCTCATGTCAGGAATTCCTTCGGCTCAGGTTGAATTGCATCCAGGTATCGACATCGCTGCGATATTTATAAGAGGGAACAGTTTCCCAGTCAGAGCAGCAGAGTGCCGCTGTGGCGTTGGCGAACAGAACCGCTTCGTTGACGGGTTTACCTTCGTCAAGCGCGACAGCGAGGGCAGCGTTAAAACTGTCACCTGCACCATTACTATCGACGACCTCAACCAGACAAGGTGGTATTTCCAGCGCGGTGTCAGAGGTGAAAACGGCTGCACCCGCTTCACCCAGCGTCATCACAACATAGCGGCATCCCGTTTCCAGTAGCCTGTCGGCGACCTCGCGGTTACTGAGCGGATCGTCCGGAGCCAGCCCCAGCGCGACACGGGCCTCCGTTTCATTAGGCGTCAGGAAGTCAACCGCGCTCAGATCGAGTCCACGAAGATCTCGGGCAGGTGCCGGGTTGAGAAGGGTTGTCTTACCCAGCGCTTTGGCCTTTCTCAAACCGTAGAGGGCTGTTTCGAGAGGAATTTCTAACTGGGTTAACACCACGTGGCTATTTTTAAGTTGCAGCAGCGCGTTATCGACAAGGGCAGGGGTAAAGAGCTTGTTGGCGCCCATATCCACGACAATGACATTGCGTCCTTCTTTGTCCTTAATGATCAGGCCAGCGCCCGTGGGCAGCTCGGTGGTCAGGGTCAACGCATCAATATTGATGCCTTCCTCCTGCATCAGTTCGATGAACTCATTACCGAAGGTGTCATTTCCCACCACGCCGCTATAGGCGACATCGGCCCCTAAGCGTGCAGCCTGAACCGCCATATCGGAACCTTTTCCTCCCCATGTCTGGCGAAAGTTATGTCCGATCAGCGTTTCCCCGGCGAGCGGGATACGTTCAGCGGTCATGACCAGCGCCTTTGCGTAACTACCGAGAATAAATACACTCATCACATACTCCTTAAATTGTGCAGGGCGTCGTGCCGCTGCTACCAGCGGCACTTTTCGGTTAATAAGCGTTAATGTCGCCTACCAGTCCTTTGACCAGTTCAGGACCGGAGCTGGTCCCGACTAATTCAGCACCTGCTACGAACATCTCTTTCATTTTCTCAATCGTATTCACTTTACCGGAGACTTTGACCCGACAAGGTGCCTGGATATGAGCTTTGAGAAGTTGCACATCTTCTACCGTCGCGGCACAACCGCCTTTGCCCCAGCCGCTTGACTGTTTCACCCAGTCAATACCGGCTTCATAGGCATAACGGGTGGCTTTGATTTTCATCGCCTCCTCGGTGATGAAACCAAATTCCAGCATGGCTTTGACTTTCATTCCCAGGTCATGCGCAACATGGGTGACTTCCTTCAGTTCCCGGAAATACAGTTCATCCTCGCCCCCCAGCAGAAAACCTGGATTTGGTGGGAAATCAAACTCATCGGCACCTTCTTTTGCCAATTCTCGTACGACGGCCACTTTCATGGCTGTCGTGTCGTTAGCCTGCGGAAAGTTCACGGTTGTGGCGACACGAACCCCTGTACCTTTCAGTACTTCTTTAGCAAGGGAGACCCAGCAGGGGGCAATCATTGCGGCATCAAACTGATATTCCATGCAGATATTCAGGTGCTGGATCAGACTTTCCCGGGTTAAATCAGGATTGACGTTCGTGAATTGAATAGCCTTGGCAACCTGGCGTGGGTCATTAAAATCGATCATTTACTGCGACTCCTGTTAGCTGAAAAAACATACGTTATGGGCTAAGACTTACTTTAGGGAGGGGGCAGAAAATGTGTGATAGGCAAGAATCCCGGCTATATGGACAGAATTTTCAGGGTGATATTTTTGCGACATCAGTCGCAATTTCGCAGCGCTGGAGGCCAGCAGAAAAGAAGGGGGAATGGTTCAGAATCCTGTTTTAGGCGGGAAAGCGCTATTGTTTACCTCAGTACCGACGACAATCCACAGCCGGAAGCGTAGAGGAGGAGGCTCACCCAATCTTCACGCCTTCTCCTCCCGGCTGCGCTCAGAGCTGTTTTTCGTACAGGCGATAGCGCTTATAGGCAACCCCGCCGATGCGTTCCAGGATCGTGCGCATTCCGCTATTAGATTCCAGAATCCAGGACATCTCTACTGCGTCGATATGGTGTCTGGCAAACGGTTCACGTAATGCCTCAATTAACAGCAGAGCTATGACCGGGCCAATACGACTGAACTGATACTCCTGGCGTACACCCATCAGAGGCACCCGCGCGGTACGGACACCGCTCACTTTCAACCGCCAGAGCAGTTTGGCCCAGCCGAACGGCAACAGCCGACCATTGAGATCGGCGATAGCCTCATTAATATTTGGCAGGCCAACGATAAAGGCACAGGGGATAGAATCTATCTCAGCGATGTGAATCATATCGTCCGGTACAAGGAACTTGAGCTGCTCGCCCATGGCGGCGAATTCGTGTTCTGTGAAGGGGACAAATCCCCAGTTGTGCTGCCATCCTGAGTTAAAAATTTCCCGCAGAATCTGCATCTCTTCACTGAATTGCTTGCGATTAATGCTGCGGATGGTCACCTTTTCACGCACCTGATCCATCAGTCGGACCAGCGATGGCGAGAAGAATAAATCTGTCCGCTGCATCCAGTAAGCCAGTAGATCGATTCCTTTGGTGTACCCCAGTTGTTCGACCCGGGAGCCATAATAGGGCTTACCGTGCGGCATCAGTGCGCAGGGGGGCGTCCCGAAGCCATCAACCAGCAGGCCGCTTTCCTGGTTAATGTTCAGGCTAAAAGGGCCCGTTATCTTTCGCGCCCCGACGGATTTCAGCCATGTTTCGGCGGCAGCAAACAGCGCGCTAAAGACCTCAGGATCGTCGATGGCGTCGATCATGCCAAAATGACCGGTGTCATCGCCGTACAGTCTGCGATGTAAGGTATCAATCTGCGCGGTTATTCGCCCGACCACCCGTCCCTCTTTTTTTGCGATCCATGCCTGCCAGTTGATATGTTCTGACCCCGGATTTTTTGCAGACAGATGCTCTGCGCGTTCAAAATTCAAGGGGGCGATCCAGCAGTCGTCAGCGCCATAGAGTGAAGAAGGGAAAGAGATAAAGGTGTTGAGGTCATGTTTATTCATGACTTTTTGTATCTGAATCATAAATTGCCCTAAATAAAAAGTGCAGAAATAAACATAATTACATCCATTACCATACGGTAACGTCAGCATCCGAAAACGGAATAAATTATGAAATGTCTATTTTTCTCTTTTACTACTTTATGCGGTTGTCGATAAAACGGGAAGATAAAACGTTAGATAGTGGCGTTCAAGGAAATAAATGATAATTTTTAATGTTAGTGAAGGGACGAAGTATATGCACGAAGGATATTATTCCTGTTACCATTAAAATACTTGCAATCATTTATAATTGTGATGGTTATTTTTCCAAAAAAAAGAGGTGCTGTTTAATGACTATTTAATTTATATTACCCTCTGCCGATTATTTGTTTCGTATATCCAGCGATTTTAAATCCAAACATTTTCATGGTGTATATGTCCAATAGAATATCTACTCATTCTCTTCCTATGCGTTATGCTGACTTTTCAACCCTGGCGGAAGCTTTGGACTACGCCGCTTTGGGAAATGCAGGAATGAATTTTTATGATCGACGCAATCAGCCTGAAGCCGTACTGGAGTATCGTCAGCTAAAATGGCGAGCACAAGCCGGGGCACGGCGGTTGCTTTCGCTGAATCTCAATAAGGGCGATCGCGTCGCGCTGATTGCGGAAACCAGCGTGGGTTTTGTCGAAGCCTTTTTTGCCTGTCAGTATGCGGGTTTAGTGGCGGTACCGCTGGCCATTCCAATGGGCGTCGGGCAACGCGATTCTTATTCTGCGAAATTGCAGGGTCTGTTAGCCAGCTGTCAGCCAGCGGCCATTATCAGCAGCGATCAATGGTTGTCACTGATAGATGTCGTCAACGATCATGGGGCGGCAATCCATATTCTCAGCAATGCGCAATTTAATGCGTTGCCGGAAAAGGATATCGAACTGCCACAGCCATTGCCGGATGACATTGCCTACCTCCAGTACACCTCTGGCAGTACGCGTTTTCCTCGCGGTGTCATTATTACCCACCGTGAAGTGATGTCGAATCTGCGTGTGATTAGCCATGATGGGATCAAATTACGCGACAGCGACCGCTGCGTTTCCTGGCTGCCCTTTTATCATGATATGGGGCTGGTGGGTTTTCTGCTGACGCCTGTGGCGACTCAACTCTCCGTGGACTATCTGCGCACGCAGGATTTCGCCATGCGCCCGTTACAGTGGTTGAAATTAATCAGTCAGAACCGCTGCACCGTCTCCGTGGCCCCCCCCTTCGGTTACGATTTATGCTTGCGTCGCATCAATGACAACGAACTTGCCGGGTTAGATCTCTCCTGCTGGCGTGTAGCAGGGGTGGGTGCCGAACCCATTTCTGCCGGGCAACTCAATCAGTTTGGCGAATGTTTCCAGCGCGCGGGGTTTGACAGTAAAGCCTTCATGCCGTGCTACGGACTGGCTGAAAATGCGCTGGCGGTGAGTTTTTCCGATGAAGCGTCGGGTTCTCAGGTGAACGACGTCGATCGCGATATACTCGAGTACCAGGGCAAAGCGGTTGCGCCAACGAAAAATACCCGGGCGATTTCCACCTTTGTGAACTGTGGCAAAGCACTACCGGGTCACCGCATTGAAATTCGTAACGAAATTGGACTCCCGCTTCCTGAACGAGAAGTGGGCCATATCTGTATATCCGGTCCGAGCTTGATGGACGGTTATTTTCAGGATCCGGTTTCGCAAAAGGAAATCCAGTCAACCGGATGGATGGATACCGGGGATCTGGGCTACTTGCTGGATGGCTATCTGTACGTGACGGGACGTATAAAAGATCTGATCATCATTCGTGGTCGGAATATCTGGCCACAGGATATTGAGTATATTGCGGAACAGGAACCGGAAATTCACTCTGGCGATGCAATAGCGTTTGTGACGTCCCAGGAGCGGATTATTTTACAGATCCAGTGCCGGGTCAGTTGTGAAGAACGCCGCGCGCAGATAGTCCACAGTCTGACCGCCCGGGTACAAAGCGAGTTTGGCGTTTCTGTTAGCATTGAGCTCTTGCCACCGCACAGCATTCCACGAACATCCTCCGGGAAACCGGCCCGTGCGGAAGCAAAAAAACGCTATCTGAACCTCTTCGCCGAACCCCTGAATTCACCAATCCCCGCGTCGGGTTATGCGCAATGAGTACCATCGTTGCGGTGACCGGCGGGACCGGTTTTATCGGAAAACATATTATTGAGGCGCTGCTTTCCCAGGGTTTTATCGTCCGGGCGTTAACCCGAACCGTCCGTCACGACGCGCGCGAAAATCTTGTCTGGATCCGGGGGGCGCTGGAAGAACGCGAGACGCTGGTGCAACTGGTCGCAGGGGCCGATCACGTAGTCCACTGTGCGGGGCAGGTGCGAGGACACAAAGAAGCAGTCTTCACCCGCTGTAATGTCGAAGGTAGTCAGCGACTGATGCAGGCTGCGAAAGAAAGCGGCAGTTGTCAGCGCTTTCTGTTTATCTCCTCGCTGGCGGCTCGTCACCCTGAACTCTCCTGGTATGCTAATTCCAAGCATGTTGCTGAACAACGGCTAACGGCGATGGCCGCCGGGATTACGCTGGGGATTTTTCGCCCTACGGCGGTGTACGGGCCCGGTGACAAAGAGTTAAACCCGTTGTTTCGTACGATGCTGCGAGGCTATCTTCCGCGATTTGGCGCTGTCGATACCCGATTGTCATTTTTGCATGTGAGCGATTTGGCTCAGGCCGTCAGTCAATGGCTCATGGCCGAACGGACGCCAGTTTATCCTTATGAGTTATGCGATGGGGTTGCCGGCGGCTATAACTGGCAACGTCTTCAGGAAATTGCGGCTGCGGTAAGTAAGCGGCCGGTTCGGACCGTGAGTATTCCGCTGCCATTGCTGATATTGATTGCCGGGACGAGTACGTTAATCAGTCGGTTTGCCGGAAAAGAACCGATGTTGACCCGCAGTAAAGTTTGCGAATTAACCCACCCGGACTGGTCAGCAAATAATAAATGTCTGTGCGAGAACATAAATTGGTTTCCCCGGGTTAGCCTGGAATATGCGTTACGCCAGGGGCTATTTTGATTATTTAGATTACAGGTATGTTATTTTCTATGTTAAATCATGAAGAAGTAATGGATTACACCCTTTACTGTTTGCAGGGTATGGTCGAAAGCGGTGTGGATATCCAACCGGACAGCGATCTGGTTAATGATCTTGGGCTGGAATCAATTAAGGTCATGGATTTATTAATGTTGCTGGAAGATAAATTCGATATTTCTATCCCCATTAATATCTTGCTGGATGTCAGAACGCCTGCGCAATTAATGGAAGCGTTAATCCCTTATCTGGAGAGTATCAATGAGTCTTTATGATAAATTCGCACGCCTTGCCAGCGAGCGGGAACAATTTCGAATGACGGGGATTAACCCATTTGGCACCTGTATAGATGAAGTGTATTCCGCAACCGAAGGGCGGATTGGCAACCAAAAGATTATTCTGGCGGGTACCAATAACTACCTGGGACTAACCTTTAATGCCCAGGCGATTGCTGAGGGGCAGGCGGCATTAGCGAACCAGGGGACGGGTACGACCGGTTCACGGATGGCAAACGGCAGTTATGGACCGCATTTAGCGTTAGAACAGGAGATTGCTGCGTTTTTTGGCCGGTCGTCGGCCATCGTCTTCTCCACGGGCTATACCGCTAATTTAGGGATAATCAGCACGCTTGCCAATCATAATGCGGTGGTACTGCTGGATGCGGACAGCCACGCCAGTATTTATGATGCCTGTGCGTTAGGCGGCGCAGAAATTATCCGTTTTCGCCACAATGATGCGAAAGATCTGGAACGACGTATGGTACGCCTCGGTGAGCGCGCCAAAGACGCTATCATCATTGTCGAAGGCATTTACAGTATGCTGGGCGACATCGCGCCACTGGTCGACATTGTCGACATCAAAAAACGGCTGGGTGGTTTTTTGATTGTCGATGAAGCGCACTCCTTTGGCGTGATGGGGGCGACGGGGCGAGGACTGGCGGAAGCGACGGGGGTAGAGCAGGATGTCGACATTATTGTGGGAACCTTCAGTAAGAGCCTGGCTTCCATTGGTGGTTTTGCCGTAGGCGATCGGGGTATGGACGTTCTGCGTTACGCCAGTCGCCCTTATATTTTCACCGCATCGCCTTCGCCGTCGAGCATTGCAACCGTTCGTTCTGCGTTAAAAACGATCGCCGCGCAACCGGAGTTGCGCCAAAAGCTGTGGGATAACGCAGTGCGATTGTATGAAGGGCTTGAGAAACTGGGTTATGAGCTGAGTTCACACATCAGCCCCGTGGTTCCGGTTATTATCGGTACGAAAGAAGAGGGGCTGCGTACCTGGCGCGAACTGATTGCCGCAGGCGTTTATGTGAATCTCATTTTGCCACCGGCAGCACCCGCCGGGATCGCGATGCTACGCTGCAGCGTTAATGCGGCACATACCTACGAGCAGATTGACACGATTATTCAGGTATTTGCACAGCTGAAAAAATAATATTCTCTCCCCGCAGCGGATATTCTTCCTGAGAATACCTGCTGTGGTTTCTGAATCTTCGGTCCATCGCGCAACTTGATAAATGTTGTGATATCAGGGCTGGCGATCGAATCGAAAAACAAGGATTAACGCCATCGCCAGAAGCAATGCCGGCGGAGCCAGCGTTGTCATCTGCACATTAAGGGAATACAGCAACCCCAGGTTGACGATGATCTGATCGCAGACGTAAGTCAGCAGTCCAACGACCACGCCGACGGCTAAGCGACTCCCCAGTCCGGGGGCGCGGGGGGCGCTAAAAGTGAAAGGGATTGCCAGTAAAATCATCGCCAGAATCAAAAGCGGATGCCCTACTTTTTGCCACAACGCCAGCGTAAATTCGAGGCTGGGTTGGCCCGTGCTCTTCAGGTAGGAAATATAATGACCGAGTTGCTTAACTGAAAAGCTACTGCTGGGCAGGGTGAGTTCCTGTAGGCTCATACCGGCAAAGAGAGATGGCCACGCTACGCTCTCTTTCGTCTCTGTTGTCTCCTTACCGTTGGCCCACTCTTTTTGATTTACATCCTCAAGCTGCCAGGTTCCGTTGTCTGAAATGGTCGCCGTTTTCGCATAAATATACCGTTGTAGAGAATGGTCCGCCCGATAGTAAAACAGCTCAATGCCTACTGGCTGGCGCTGTTCGTTCAGCGACTTCACCGTTACAAACTCATTGCCGCGCCGGGCCCACAGAATGTTTCCCGCCATATCGTGACGGGTAAAGCGCGTCTTTATCTGCAATGCCCGCTGTTGCATTGGCGAGGCAACCCATTCATCAATGACACCAAGGGCAACGGTTAGCATCAGTCCCGCGCAAAGCGTCACCATGGCTATTCTGAAAATTGAATATCCCGTGGTGCGTATTGCGGTTAACTCCCCGCTTTTCGACAACTGTCCCAGCCCGACGATGCCGCCGATCAGCGCGATAAACGGGCCAAGATCGATGAAAGTTCTGGGCAATGTCATCAACACAACCATCACGGCCTGCGTCCAGCGATATCCGCCAGGATTCACATCATCGAGTTCGTTGATCAGATTGAAGGTGGTAAACAGGGGAAGCAATAACCCTGCGGCAGCCGCAAATCCCAAAAAGAGATTACGTATTAAATAGCGGCTGAAGATGTTCATCGACGAATTTTCCACAGCAGAGTGCCGTCGCGGATCAGCAGCAGAAACAGGCCAGCCAGCATGAGCAGGGGAACCAACCACAGGCCCGGAGTCACGGGCAACGCGCCGTTGGCAACCAGCGTGCGGCAAATGTTGCCGCCATAAAAAATGATGACGAATAAGAGCGTGAGTGGGAGCAGCGTGGAAAACCGTCCCTGGCGTGGCCTGACGCGGCTTAATGGAACAGCGAGTAGCGCCATTAGCAA
This sequence comes from Citrobacter telavivensis, assembly GCA_009363175.1. Taxonomy (NCBI): domain Bacteria; kingdom Pseudomonadati; phylum Pseudomonadota; class Gammaproteobacteria; order Enterobacterales; family Enterobacteriaceae; genus Citrobacter; species Citrobacter telavivensis. The sequence goes on along the minus strand of CP045205.1, from coordinate 3,732,261 downwards.
TGCGCTGACTCCACGACTTTCCCGCCATTGCAGTTCCGCAGCATCAGCAGGTGCAGAGGAGCGGGAGAGCGTAGCGACGGATTTCGCCTTGCGTTTGACCTCGTCACTCTGGTCGAACGGTTTCAGGTTCAGTTTGAGATTGCGAAAAACCTGCTCGTTATCATCCCGCCCCTGATGCGCCAAAACATAGGCGGTACCGGTGTGCAACATCACCGTGGGGGTCGACGGCGATGGGTCGACAACGTCAACACTGCTGGCCCTGAAGATACTGGTCCTGTTGTCAGAGGAGGTATAAATCAACGTATCGCTGAGATGAGCCGCGTCGGGATCAATCTGCCGGGCGAGGATCATCCGCCCATTGTTGTTGATATTAAACTTTCTTGCCTGCAGATGACGGACATCCAGCTCAGACTGCGACTGTTGTTCTAGCTGATAAATTTGCGCGTAAGCCCAGGGTCTGCCGTACAGTGACAGCAGCATCACCAGAATGCTTAATGGAATGGCGAGGAATATGACGGCGCGATAAAGGCACGAAGGCGTAGCGCCGGAGGCGGATATCGCTGTGATTTCCGAATCGGTATACATCTGCCCGAGGGTGACGCCGACGGAAACATACAGGCCGACGGGGAGCAGCATCTCCAGCGCAATCAGTACCTTGTAGAAGACAACGTTCAACACGACGTCCAGGGCTAATGTGCCGTTTGCCGCGTCGGTCAGGTAGCGCTGCGCGCAATAGCTGGCGAAAATAAAGATCAGAAAACCCACGAGGGTCGCTACCAGTCGTTGAATACTGGTCATGATGTAGCGTTCAATTAATTTCATCGCGGGCCCGGCTATTCATCAACCATCTTATGTACCATCGCGATAACCTGATGCACCTCTTTTGGCGTCAGATCGCCATCTTTTGCCCACAGGACGCGGCCCTCTTTGTCCAGCACCAGAATGGTTGAACTCATCTCATTGAGTTGCCAGGTTCTGCGGCCCAGTCCGCTGCTGTCGATGATAAATTGTGCCCATGGGTAGCGGCGTTTGTTTTTTTCTATTTTTCCGAGGACGAAGAAACCGGAGCCAAAGATCACATCGTCGGTATTCACGATGGTGGTGGGTTGAAAGCGGTCCTGGGGAAAATTGGCTGCCTTTACGGCCTTAATCAGCATTGAGTTTTTCTTTTTTGCGGATTTTCGCCCGGCGATGTACTGAACAATGCGCACCTTTCCCGCCAGTTCGCTGCTGTTCCAGTTTCGGTAGCTAAACGCATCATGATTATCCAACTGCAATTCGCCGCGATCCGTAATGACGATCGGCTTGACCGGTTGGCCTTCGACAAAGTTATGCGCGGACGCCAGCCATGGCGAGAGCAGGAGTGAAGCAATCAGTAATCGACGTAGCAGCATCGCAGATCCTTTATTTCGCTGAGTCGGGAAGGGCAATCATGTACAGCTCGACCTACAGAGGATAATGAGTGAGCAATTGTTCTATACGTTCGCGAATAGCGCTATCCAGTGCGCTCGGCGCGTCGTACGGTTTTCTCATTTCCATTGCATCGGTCACCATCTCATCATGTCGGTCTCCCATCAGACCATTAATCGCGGCCAGAAAGCGGGAGACTGCGCGGGCATCGTGATTGTCCGGATCGAGGGAACGTAACGTGTCGTAATACGAAACCTGCTGACTAATGATTTTCCGCATGGCATGAAATTCACTTCCTGTCAGTTGCGGTCTGGTAATTAATTCTCGCAGCGTGCGCATTTGCGCCTGACAATAGACCATAAATCCGCTTGTCGTTTCTGACTGACTGTGACGCAGGGAATACTGGACGACTCGCCAGACGGGGAAACTCAGGTAAATACGCAACAGCCTTCCATAAGTGGCAGTAATCGTTTTATTCCCATTACGAAATCCGTCCTGGAAATGGCCGAGAAAAACGGTGGTTTTGCTGAATAAACGGCCTGCCTGGTGGTTTTTGCGATAGAGTCGCTGAGCAAAACGTAAATGTTTATAACGCGCGCGAATGTGTTTGTATTGCATCCGTTCCTTTTCTGACAGCTCGCAGCCTCGTAATTGCTTCAGTACCAACCGTAGTAAGTCCTTGCGGGTAAAACCGTCCTCCCAAAACTGCAGGCACAGATCATAACAGCGGCGGATGTTGACGTCGGTGCAGTCAATCTGCACACGATCCGGCAGTACGGCATGGCGATCGACGATGTCATCTTCTTCCACCGCGACAAACAGGCGCTGGAGAACGTCAGGCGAGAATTTTTCGTGCGTCATGAGTGAGTCTCTTTGGCTGCGGTAAAGGGCAACCTACGGCGATGGTGATAAGCGTGTATCGTCGGGATCAGGGAAAGCAGTACATCCAGGCATTGTCCGGCGAAGTAGGCAAACGCCGCGCCGACCACGCCAAAGAGATGCGACAGCCCTGGCAGCAGGACAATGTAGGCGATGGAAGCGATGGTCTGCGCGGTCAGAAAAGCCCGTTGTTTGCCGGACATCAGCAGCAGTGATTCCTGGGGAAACCCCAGCATCGACACAATAATCGCGCCAAGCATAATCTGGATGAGGTCGTACGCCTGCAGGTATTTGACGCCAAAAACCAGCGAAATGAGCGGCTTACCGACAATCACCACAACAAGCGCCACGGCGATGCCGATACCACCGGCTAACAGCGCCGATTTCATTCCCAGTTGCCACGGCTTTTTGCTGCGCGGATCTAAACGCATCACTTCGGGATAAAAGCTCTTGGCAAGCAGTTGCGCCGGCGTGCCAGTGGCATCGAAAAAGGTCATCGCAATTTTGAACAGTCCGGCGGCGGCGGGGCCAAGAACGACACCTACCAACACCGTGCTGCATGAATTTCGCGCAGACCAGATAGTGTGGGCAATATTGGTTGACCAGACAAAACTCCATGCGCCCTGGAGGCGGCGCGCCGATTCGAACAGCCGTGGGCGTAGCGCACCGTGAATATTCCGGCTACGCAGTTCGCGCGCGGCAAACCACCAGTACATCGTGCCACCAATCAGGCTGGAGGCGTACCAGGCGATCACGAAACCGGCAAACCCAAAGTCACCGAAATAGGCGATAACGCTGCCAAGTGCGCGCAGGAAGGGTTTGGTCGCCTGCTGGATGGCAATCAAGTCAAAGCGGTTTACCGCCCGTAAAATCCCCGTTGGGGTCGATGAGGCCATGGAAGGGATTAGCGTGCAGTACAGCATTGCCAGCCAGAAGCTGTCGGCGTCGAGGCCTAACGAGTGCGAAAGAAACGGCAGTAACCCCATTCCGCAGAGGATAGCCACCGCGCCGCTGGCGATGTCCAGACTAAAAGAAAAAGAGATCACATCGCGAAACTGCTGCAGGTTATTGCTTTCCAGCGCGGGTGTACCGTACTGAACGACCAGTTGCCATGTCTGGAATTTGGCAAAATCGCTAATGGCTTTGGTATACGACTGAATGATGACCAGCACGCCAAACATCGCTGGCGTCACGCCTTTACCGGCGCAGGAGAGCGCCAGTAAACCCAGCAGGGCACTCACCACGTTGCTGGAGCCTAAATAGGCACTATTACGAATGATGGTGCGAAATGCGCCATCAGCAAACCACTTTTTCATAGGAGAAAACCCGTCAGGCCAGGTTAATCATCACTCAGCGGGAGCAAACCCGCCCAGTATAAAATCTCAGTCTGGCGAATGGCACCGCGCCTGAGTTCAGACAGTCTTTCGCTCTGTGCGCCCCGACTCCGTTGAGGGCTGATGCGTCACGACATCACGCTTCTACGCCGGGAATTCCGTGCCGCAACGGATGCGGCAGCCAGCGCCTTTTCCAACACTTCGCGGTAGGGCGCTCGGGAATCCAGATCGAGAATTCTTGAGCCGTTGTAGGTGAGCTTCACCATGACGTCGATTTTGTCGCGCAGCTCGTTGTAGTCATGGTCAGGCTTACGGGAAAATGCGGTATCAATATCGATACCAAGACGAATAATGAGTTCAGGACGGCATAACGCCATTTCCTGATACAGGCGGGATTCGCGCTTTGCCATGCGGGTTTTCACCCAGCCCGTCGCGCGCTCGATGCCAATACCCGGTCCGTCATAATGGAATCCGGAAATTTCGGCCTGAGGGTAGCGATCGCTGATCACCAGAACGCCGCTTTGCGCCAGCCGCTGCGCTTTGCGTAAGTTAGCCATTCGGCGCACAGAGAATCCGTACATAATTAACGTCGCCCAGAGTGCGGGGGCTCGGGTACTCATGCTTTGCGTTTTTGATGATTTCGCCGCCAGTCGCCGCTCAAGCCATGTGCCGATCAGCGGCAGACGCTTGATTTTGTTGCCATCCTCTCCGGAGACAAGCCCTAAATAGTGGCGCTCGGTCACCCACTTTTGTTGCAGGTTTTTAACCAGATCGGCCGTCAGCGTGGATTTGCCGGTACCATCGCAGCCGACAACGGCAATAAGTCCTTGAATGTATTCCGGCAACGGCGCATTCAGGGGGCTTGAGTTCTCTGTTTCCATGTCGTTCCGTCTTAAAAAGGACTCGCAAATCCGATCCGGTGATCGCGAAGAGAGGCTTGAATTGAACGTAATGATGCAATAAGAATTTTATCCGCCGGTTCCCGACCATTCAGTTCGAGGATTGTCGCCCCATTGAACGTCAGATGCGGCGTGACCATGATCTTCTCGTGAAGAATGGACAGTGGATGGTCAGGCTTGCGCGAGAATGCGGTTTCTTCATCAATATCCAGCCTGATCAGCAGCAGGGGGCGCCAGGAGGCCATCCACTGGTACAACTGGAGTTCGCGCGCTTTCAGAAGGCGCACCCACCAGTTGCCGTCCGTTGTGTTGGCTAACTGCGGCCCGTCAAAACGAAACCCGGGGACTTCCGTCTGGGGGTAACGATCGACGATAAATAATGTGCCTTGCCGACTCTGGATCAACATGTTGCGGAATTTATACGCTCTCCAGCAGGAGAGCAGGAAGATTACCAGCGCCGTCATGTTTCCTGGCGGTGACGAGGGGCGCTGGTGCACACGTGCCGCTTTTGTTCGCAGGTAACGACCCACCGACGCCCCGATGACGGGCAAATGTTCGATCCATTCACCAATACGACCAGAAGACTGCCCGAGATAAAGCTGTTTTGTCGGCAATTGTGATGCCAGAAGAGGGGCCAGACTGGCAGCCAGGGTTGATTTACCTGAACCATCGCAGCCGACTATGGCAATCACCCGAACGAAAGGGGGATTAATAGTGGGAATAGTATATTGACTCACGAAAGATCCAGTTTAAATAAAGGGGTGTATATTCGCTGTGGTGTCCCAAGAATATCTGTTCAACAAAGTTGTGACAATGTCTAATTGTCGTTTTAGTATTAATAGTTATATCCAAAAGGGTATCGCGTTAATAAAGTATTCATGATAAGGATTTTATGTTGAGGGTATATTTATGATATCAATGAAACCTCCGCTAATAGCCATTATTGGCAGCGATGGTTCGGGGAAAACAACGGTCTGTGAACATCTTCTGATCTGTTTGCAGAAATATGGTCCCGCAGAAAAAGTGCATTTAGGTAAACAGGCCGGAAATGTGGGGCGCGCCGTGGTTAAATTACCGTTAATGGGAAAATCATTAGGTAAAACTATTGAGCGTAATAAAGTTAAAACTGCGAGAAAATTACCAGGCCCTGTACCCGCATTAGTGATTATGTCCTTCGTGGTGCGTCGGTTATTGCGCTTTCGTCATATGCTGGCGTGTCGACGCCGTGGGCTAATTGTATTAGCCGATCGCTATCCTCAAATACAAATTCCCGGAGCTTATGATGGCACCGTGTTTCCTGCCAATGCTGACGGAAGTCGCTTCGTTTCCTGGCTGGCTGAACAAGAACGCTCGGCGTTCCGCTGGATGGCCAGTCATAAGCCGGATTTAGTGATAAAACTGAATGTAGACCTCGATGTTGCCTGTGCGCGTAAACCCGATCACCGCAGAGAAGCCCTGGCCAGAAAAATAGCAATAACGCCACAGTTGACCTTTGGCGGCGCACAATTGGTCGACATCGATGCGAATCAACCGCTGGATGATGTACTGGCGGATGCGGAAAAAGCGATAGCAGAGTTTATGACAGCCCGCGGCTATCATTACCGTAACAATAATACGGATGCCGTTAGCCTCACCCTTCAGTAAATTCGTTCTGTTTCTGTATGCCCAGTCTGGCTGACTGGGCATTTTTACGCACATATCGCTTCACCTGAACCGTCAGTTGGCTCAGAGAAATTGCAGGGAAGCCCAGTACAGACATCCCGACAACAGAATTGCCGCAGGCAACGTAAATACCCAGGCCATCGCGATGCTGGTGACGGTTTTTCGCTGCAATCCTCCACCGTCGACAATCATCGTTCCCGCTACGGCAGAAGAGAGTACGTGCGTCGTAGAAACCGGCATCCCAATATAGCTGGCAAGACCGATTGAGATTGCCGCCGTGATCTGCGCGGACATCCCCTGGGCATAGGTCATCCCTTTCTTACCAATTTTTTCGCCAATCGTGGTTGCCACGCGACGCCAGCCAACCATGGTTCCCATGCCCAGCGCCAGCGCGACTGACATGATTATCCAGATCGGCGCATACTCAATCGTGCTCAGCATATCGGTTTTCAGTTTCTTCAGCAGATGCACATCGCTACGGCTGATATCCGGCAGGTTCGCCACTTTATCCGTTGTATCGGAGATGCACAGCATGATGCGTCGTAGCTGACTGCGTTGCGGCACGCTTAATGTGTCGTAACTCTCCAGGTTGGCAGGCAACAGTGCTTTGACGCGATGAATGGCATCCATCGTGTTTGCGGGGTGGCAATGAAATTCCGTCGCCGGTGCGATATTTGCCGCCGGTGTGACAGGCGGTTGAGTCTTGTCGGCGACCTGTTTTAACGCGTCGGGATGTTGCAGGAAGTAAACCTCAAGATTGCTGACCGCGTCGCGGGTGCGGGTGATTTCGTATCCGGTCGCGCTCATGTTCACCACGAATCCGGCTGGTGCAATCCCCACCAGGACCAGCATGACCAGACCGATCCCTTTCTGACCATCGTTCGCCCCGTGAGAGAAGGCCACGCCGGCTGCGGAGGAAATGAGCGAAATACGCGTCCAGAATGGTGGCTTCTTTTTCCCGCCCTTTTTTTTCCGTTCTTCAGGGAGGCGATGGATGCGATCGCGTTTCTTGGTACCGCTCCAGTAGCGGCGCAGCAGGAAGATAAGGGCGCCTGCAATCACCATTCCGACGACGGGAGAAACGATCAACGAAGCAAAGATATTGACCACTGCCGGGATGTTCAGCGCATCGACTACCGAGGTTCCCGTCATCAGCGCGTTGGTTAACCCGATACCAATAATTGCGCCGATCAGGGTATGGGAACTGGAGGCGGGTAAACCGAAATACCAGGTCCCCAGGTTCCAGATAATCGCCGCCAGTAACATAGAGAAAATCATTGCGAGGCCATGCGACGAACCCATATTGAGCAGTAAATCCGTGGGTAGCATATGCACAATGGCATACGCAACGCTGAGTCCACCCAGTAGAACGCCAAAAAAGTTGAACGCTGCAGCCATTATCACCGCCAGTTGAGGTTGCATGGCTCGGGTATAGATGACGGTCGCAACTGCATTGGCGGTGTCATGAAATCCGTTAATCGCTTCGTAAAACAGGACAAAGACCAGCGCAAGTAAAAGCATCAAGCTGGTATATAAATCCAGACCAGCAAATAAATGTAGCATAGAGAATATCCCGCCATTTTGAGGAGACGAACGGGCGCATTATCATTGACTTTATTATTTCGGCAAAGTGAAATATCGTTTTTTTGGATGCGATATCAAGATTGCTTTATGTGACCAGAGAGAATTGAATCGTAGTCGTACAATTTATCTTCAAAACAAAAACAACAGTGATAAATTTATTGGAAATATTTGTTTTGTGAATATATATCTGGGATTTTATTTATTAATGCGACGAAGTTGCTCATTGCGCAGAAAGAACGGCTATTATTCTGGCGATAGGAATAGTCAGTTGGTTCGCCTGAGCGTTTCTTTCAGGCGAACAGACGGTGACGTTATTCATTCATATAGAGAGACTTACCGCGATACCCTATTCGGTGTGAAAGTTCCAGGGCAGCGGCTGAGATCATTTTACCCAGTACCTCAATTTTTTGCCGATCGTCTTTCACTTTGGAAAATAAACTGGCCACGCTAATCGCTGCGCTAACATGCCCGTGGAGGTTGTACACCGGCGCGGCGAGACAAAAGACTTCGCTGTTATGTTCCCTGTCATCGACCGCATAACCCTGCTGTCTTGCCTGGGCGAGTATGGACATAAACTGTGCTTCATCCGTGATGGTATAGGGGGTGACGGGACGCAGGCCACCGGTTCGTTTTACTATCGCGCGCACTTCATCATCGGGCAGGGTGGCGAGAATGGCTTTACCCAGACCGGTGCAGTAAAGCGGATTACTGGAACCAATACGTGCCGAGGTTCTGACGGAATTGGGGCTTTCAACCTTGTCCAGATACACCAGTTCATCTTTGTTCAGAATCGCGAGGAAAGCCGTTTCGCCTGCGTTTTCAACCAGATTTTCCAGCGTGGCGTGGGCGACATCGCGAAAAGGCGTTCTGTCGAGATAGTGAGCGCCGGTCTGGAACAGCTTCATGCCCAGCCTGAACGTTTTCTGCTTTTCGCTGGTCTGCTCCAGATATCCTTTTTCAAGAAGGGTATACAAGATATCAAAAGTGGTACTTTTCGGGATGGCCAGAAATTTGCTGATCTCTGAAATGGTGAGATCTTCTTTGCTCTGCGCAACCAGCTCCATGATTTCCAGTGCCCGTGCGACAGAGCGGTTAATCTTCTCAGACACGTTCTTCCCTCACTGTAGTTTTAATGAGCCGCAGTATAGCCAGGCGGACTTCATGAACACAATGAAGGAAAAACGTGCAGGGCGATGTGCCGGTGTCATTTATCGGTGTTTGTTATCACGAAACGCCCGGATAAATGCCTCCGCCTGGCGGGTGATTTTTCCCCATTCGCCGTCTTTTACCCACTGTTTGTTTGTCAGCGCGCTCCCGACGCCGACAGCAAACGCGCCTGCTTGCGCAAAGCTTGCCGTATTTTCAAGCGTGATGCCGCCAACCGGGATCAGCGCGAGATTATCGAGCGGCCCCTGGATCTCTTTGAGATAATCGATGCCCAGGCTGTTTGCCGGAAAAAGCTTCAACAGATCCACGCCCAGGCGACAGGCCTGGAGGATTTCGGATGGCGTCATCACCGCCGGAATCATCAGTCGTTGCTTCTCATGAACCATAGAGACGACGTCGGGATTGAAATCAGGCGACAACACGAAATCAGCACCAGCATCGATAACCAGTTGTGCCATGACGGGATTGATAACGGTTCCCGCACCCACCTTCATCTTGTCTCCCATTTTCGTTTTTAGCGCGGTGATACTTTCCAGATAACGTGTCGAATTGCACGTCACCTCTATCACCTCAACGCCACCTGCATATAACGCTTCAGCCAAAGGCAAAACAGATTCAGGCTCGATACCGCGCACGATGGCAATAAGTCCGGTCTGTTCTATAGCGTGAATAACGCGATGTTTAATCATTGATAACCTCTGTTAAAAGTCAGGGAGATTTCCCCCTGACGGTATTATTCTTCTACTTTTACCGGCTCTTTTACGATGAACCAGTAACAAAGTGCAGCACAGGCCGCGATGATCCCGCCGCTGACGAAAGCCAGGGTATAAGAACCGGTGATATCGGCGATCAAGCCGGTGGCAAGGGGGGAGAGCGATCCGGCAAAATAGCCGCCGAAGTTCTGGATACTGCCGACTGACGCCACCATCGATGACGGGGCAACATCGCCAGGCAAAGCCCAACCGGTCGCTGAGAGCGCGGAAAGCAGCGCCATGGCAATCACCAGCAGCGTTAATGTTGCAAACAGACCATCCACCATCGGTACGGCAATGACTGCAATACCCGCGAGTAACGCTGAGATACTGATCGTGGCGCGTTTTGCTTTGAGGGAGTCGGTAAAGATATTTTTATCGATTAACCATTTGGAGATATATCCCCCCATAATGGCACCGACAATACCGCCGAAATAAGGAATACTGGCATAGATCCCTAACTCTTTAAGCTGAATATTCTGAGTTTTCATCAAATAGAGCGGCAGGAATGTAGTGAAAATATTCATCATCCATACATAGCAAAACCAGCCTAATATCATTCCCCAGATGCAACGGTATTTGAATAATCCGCCCCAGCTAATTTTCTCTGACTCACTGGTCAGTTTTTCCGCGGTACCACCGCCGCCTTCCTTGATATAATCCAGTTCCTCTTTGGTGATACTCGGATGTTTTTCTGGCTGGTGGTAAGCAAAAATAAAGAACACCACGAAGACCAGACCAATCGCACCGGCAATATAAAATAAAGAACGCCAGCCCAACGGCACGATGATAGCCACCAGAATCGGCGGAGCAATGGCCGGCCCCCATTTTGAGGCGGCATCCCAGAAACCCGTCGCCAGCGCGCGCTCTTTTTTAGGGAACCATGAGGCCGTAATTTTGGCTGCACCAGGCCAGCAGGGGGCTTCAGTAATCCCTAAAATTCCGCGAGCGAAAATCAGGGTCATCATACTGCTGCACGCCCCTGTCAGCATGGTGGCGCCGCTCCACAACGCGACGGCCCAGCCATAGACTTTTTTAGGACCAAAGCGGTCAACCAGAAAACCAGCAGGGAGTTGGCACAATGCGTAAATCAGCGCGAATACCGACCCCAGAAGTCCAATATCGGTATTGGACAGATTCAATTCTTTCATCATATCGGGCGCTGCAATGGATAAACTCGCACGATCCAGATAGTTAATAATCCCGCCGATTAATAAGAGGAAAACAACAAACCATCTTTTACCGCCTCGTTTTTTTACTACGGCACTTTCTTTTACGGTCGTGTTCATAAATTAAACCTTTATTTTTGTAGGGTACAAAGGAGTTAAATAATATTTTTTCGTTTCGCCAAAGCCAGTAATCCTTCTGCGGACAAGGATTTATTTTCCGGTGCGACGGTTATTTTTCCGTTAAACCACGGGTCATGATCAATTAAGGTGGCGAACGCGAGTTTGAGAACTTCTTTACCGCATACCACGATGTGCGTATCCGGCGGACAGTCAAATGCCCGACTATTTTTAACTGCCTGAAGGTCATCCTGTAATACGGCGCCAAGCAGTACGTTCGCTTTCTGGTTCAGTGATAAGGAAGCAAACATGTCCAGCACGCGAACCGAGAAACAGGTGCGGGAAAGTCCGGTTTGCAGGCACTGGCTGGCCCCTTGCAATAACGAGGGGCTGTCGATGCTGGTCGCGAATTGATGCTGTAAAGAGCTGGCGAGGATAGTATGTCGGGTAATGACTTCCAGAAGCTCGCCACCCAGGGTGGTTACGCAGCCTTCAATGCGGTTTTGCGCATCAATTTTGACAAATTTAGAATGCGATCCCGGTAAAATGATCAGCGCAGGCCCACGGATATCAAGGCTACTGAGTACGCCAATTGCTTCCGTTTCTTCGCCGCGCATCATGTCCATCTGCTCGACGTTATCCAGTGAGACGGCACCTTTGTGATTTCGTATGCCAGGAACGAACCAAATGGGTTCATCGGTAATCTCTGGCAGATGCGCGGGCGTCATGCCTTCTGCCAGTTCTTTTAATCCGGCAGGGGCGACGAGATGGGGGATCTCAAATAAGCCCACGTTGGAGGTAATCATTCCGGCTGAGAGGTAAATAACCTTTGCGTCGCAAGGGATGCCAGCTTTCTGTTTCACGTCCTGTACGGCGTCGCTGACACCTTGCATCAATGTGGCCGTACTGCCGGTAATGGCAGTGTCACGCACGCCAGCGGCACGCGCCGCTTCTGCGAGTAATGTTCCGTCCTGCCAGGCGCAGACGCGGGTATTCGTTGTTCCGGTATCAATGGTAATAATTGTCATGTTGTTTTCACCTTATTGCGGGTTATTTTGTATCGCGCGGGCGATGGCGCTCGCTCCGGTTATTGCCAGCATGTCGATACTTTCCGCATCGGAAATAATGTGGAAGCGCGCATTACGTTCTGCATAATGTGAAAAGATATAGTGGTATAAGGTGCAGCGTGACGCATTCCCAATGAGATAGACGTCACCGTTAAGATTAAATCCCTGGTGTTGGGCATCTGACAGCAGTTTTAGATCGTCGCAGGCCATCGCGCTTTCAAGAAATAATTTTCTCTGCGCCGCCGTGGTCGGTAAGGAAAATTGTAAGAAGCGCGTCATTAATACGGTACGCAGGAAACCGCTTTGCGAAATGGAACGGTACGCCGCATCAATAATCGTTTCATCTAAAACAGCGTCTTCAGCATTCTCTACGCTGGAGGCAACGAATGTCTGTTTCAGAATGGCGGCATAAATTTGACCGCTGAGTGAGGTAATGCTGCCGGCAATTTCTCCTTCTTCGTTGATGGAGATGAGTTTGGTGGTTGAGCCCAGTTCAATCAGCGTGCAGGGCAATGTGGGTTGCCAGGCTAACAATACGCCTGCGGCCTGGGTTTCTTCCCCGCGCATGAGGTCGATGCCCCTCAGATCCTCCCACTGTGCCGTGGTTTTATTTTTTATCCCGGGAATCAGTATCACCGGGATATTCAGCGGCAGAAGGGTATGACCAGCGAAACGCACGGCATGTTTAGCCAGTTGCTCAATACCTGCCGGCGCTTCCCGGTGCGGTATTTCATGAAGTCCCAGATTAGAGGTAATCATTCCTGAGGCAATAATAAATTCAATCTCCTCAGTCGACAGTGAGTGCCTGCTGAGCAATGCTTTTATTCCGGAGGCCATCTCCGTTTTCAGAAATTCATTACTTCCCTTATCAATGGTGGAATTTACACCGGCCTGGATAACAGACCTGTCGATGACACGGAGGTCGCCTGAATCCATAAGATACAATCGTGTTGCCGACGAGCCAGAGTCAATAATAATAAACATGACTATTCCTTTGTCGTTTAAAGGCTGCGGGTTAAAAGATCGCGAAGCATCGTCGCATCAGGCACGCGTGGATTATTGTTTAAAACCACATTCATCGTGGTTAGCACGTTATTAATGATCCAGTCGAAATGCGCTTCCTTCACGCCAAGTTCGGTCAGCGTCGGGAGCATATTGATGCCTTTCAGGAAATCGGTCACTGCGGCGACACTGCTTTGTGCCGCTTGCTCGCTGGTCATTCCCTGCGTGTTAACGCCCATTGCCTGCGCGATGGCGGCAAACTTCTCTGGAGATGCGGACCAGGTGTATTCAAGAAAGGCCGGATAGACCGCGGCAATCCCTTCTGCATGCACCACATCCAGCAATCCGCCCATCGGATGTTGCAGTGCATGCGGTAATGTCGTTCCCGCACAGTCGATCGCCATTCCCGCGAGTGTGCTGGCCAGCGTTACCTTTTCCCAGGCGTCCAGACAGCTCACGTCTTCGTAAACCCGCGGCAGGTTTTTTGCCAGCAGACGAATGGCCTGCAGGGAAAGCATCTCACTGAATGGATTTGCGTTGCGCGAGATATAGGATTCCAGGGCATGGAAGAGAACGTCTGCACCCGGTCCGGCGATAACGCGTTTGGGCAGGGTGAGCATCAGCTCAGGATCGATAATGGCGGCGACAGGGTAAATGAGTGGATTGACCAGCCCCTTTTTGTCATGCGTTTGCGGATTGGTGAACACGGCAGTACGGTTCGCTTCACTGCCGGTACCGGCAGTGGTGGGGATTAATATCACCGGCAACGCGCGCTGTGCCTGTTTTTTGCCAAACACATAATCCCAGATACTGCCTTCATTACAGGCGCAGAAGGCGATGCCTTTGGCCATGTCCATTGCACTGCCGCCACCGATTCCGATAACCAGATCGCAGCGTTCGTCTCTGGCCAGTGCCGCGCCTTCCTCAACCAGTGTCGAAAGTGGATTCTGCATAAAGCGATCGTAAATGGCAAAGGCAATACCGGCGTCAGAAAGCGCCTGTTGCGCACGTTCGAGTTGACCCGTGTGTTTGGTGCTGTCAGACACGACCAGCAACACATTACGCCCGTGCTTCGACGCTATCTCGCCTAACTGATTGAATTTACCCGCGCCGAAATAAAACTTAACCGGATTGCTGTAATCGAATGCGCTCATCATTTCTCCATGTTGTTCGTATATACGGACTATGTTCGTGTATGTGATTATGATTGATCTGTTTCTGCGCTAAATGCAATTCCTTTTGGTGAAACAATGAGCACTGTCACACTTTGAATGTGAAGTATCGGCAGACGGTTTTCTTCCTGTCGGCTTTGTAAAATCCGCAATCAGTCCTATAGTCCACTGAGTTTCTTTGTTTACAGGATCCTCAAATGCGTTTTAACGGACTGAATAAAGGTTTTTTCCTTTTTCTTCTCGCTATGGTGACATGGGCTTTCTTCGATGTGCTGTCGCCGTACTTTTCCGCCATCTTATGGGCCGCAATTCTGACGGTTATCTTCTACCCGGTTAAAAATAAGCTGCGTTCGGCATTGGGGGAGCGTAACGGGGTCGCGTCTCTGTTGACGCTGGGTATCATCTGCCTGATTGTTTTCATCCCGTTAATGCTGATCCTCTCCTCGCTCGCCGTTGAACTGAACGTGGTCTACAACAAGTTGCAGCACAACGACGCTCAGTTCCCGGAGGTGGTAGCAAGTTTGTTTGCACATATGCCGGAGTGGGCGCGTTCGTTTCTTGCCGATCACGGTCTCGATAACGCTGCCAAAATCCAGCAGAAACTGTCTGATGTGGCATTAAAGGGCGGGCAATATCTGGCCGGTAGCGCCTTCCTGATTGGCAAAGGCACCTTCGGTTTCGCGATCAGTTTCGGCATCATGCTCTACTTGCTCTTTTTCCTGCTCAAGGATGGGCCGTATCTGGTTCGGCAAATTCTCGACTCGCTGCCGTTGTCGAATTTCGTTAAGCAGCACCTGTTTGCAAAGTTTGCCGCGGTCTCACGGGCGACGGTGAAAGGCACCGTTGTGGTGGCGATCGTGCAGGGGACGCTGGGCGGGATTGCGTTTTACATTGTCGGTATTGATGGCAGTATTCTGTGGGGAGCATTGATGGCGTTCCTGTCGCTGATCCCCGCCGTGGGTTCCGCGATTATCTGGGTGCCAGCGGCTATCTATCTCTTTTCGACGCAGCAACTGTGGCAGGGCTTTTTCATCGTCGGCTTCTTCGTGGTGGTGGTGGGATTGGTGGATAATATTCTGCGCCCCATTCTGGTCGGCAAAGATACCAAAATGCCGGACTACCTGATTCTGATCACCACGGTGGGCGGAATGGAGATTTACGGCATCAATGGGTTTGTTATTGGTCCGCTCGTTGCCGCGCTGTTTATCGCCTGCTGGAACATTCTCTCTGGTCGCGATCACGAGGGGAATGCCGAAGAGCTCGATAAAGATTTTATTGAGGATGGCATCCACGAGGACAAGAAACCGGAGTGATCGTCAACCACCGGATGGCGGCAGATGCCCCATCCGGCTCCTGTTAATGTCCAATCATCCTTGCTTCAGGTATCAGACGGAAGTAAAGCTGCTCCGGCACCGGACTGTCCCAAACGCCCATCAGCATCGCGAATGCAATGAGGGCAAACATAATGCCGAGTACCAGCAGCGTCATCGCCATACCTGACAGCGTTCCCCGGCGCGTTTCTGCCTTTCCCGTTGGTGTGTGCAGGGAAAATGTCAGCGTTGAGGCGACCGGGCAGGATTCCACGCAGGTCATACAGCCGGTGCATTCAACCGTTCGCACCTGAATCAGCTTATCCACCGGGATGCGCGACGGGCAGTTTTTGGCACATTTCCCGCAGTCGATGCAGCTTTGCGCATTGCGGCGGATTTTGAATGGTGAGAGCAGGGAAAGTAGCCCGAGCAGGGCGCCATAGGGACACAGATAACGACACCACGCGTTGCGAATGAACAGGCTTATCACCACCAGTAAAGCGACGCTCAGCAGCGTGATCGTGCCGATGTTACGAAAGAAATCGAGCATCTTCACATCGATAATAATGCCGTAGGCCGACATCATAAAATACGGAATACCCTGTGCCGGCATCGACAACGAAATGTAGAGAAAAAAGGCCAGCAGCAGATATTTCAGGCCGCGCAGGGGGATATCCAGCCAGCGAGGCAGCGAAAAGTTGCGACCAAATAATGTCTTACCTGCATCGGCGATAAGTTCAGACAGCGTACCCACCGGGCACAGCCACGAGCAGAACGATTTCTTGAGCAGCAGGCCGATCAGCATAAACGCGACCAGCAGGAGCATGGCGGCGGCGTGAACAGGGGGCAAAATGCCGGTCTCCAGCGTGTAGCGCAGGTTCATCAGACCCGCAATGGGTAACCAACCCTCAATGCCGCCAGGTCGGGGAACGTACACACTGGACCCACCGGTTTCGTAATAACGTACCCAGTAGTAAAACGTCACGCCAATGTAAATATTGATCGCCAGCAGCAGCCACTGTGTGGCTTTGCGCCAGGTGGAGGCATTACGCCAGTCGTTCCACGGCAATTTGCCGCCCGTTGTTCCTGGGCGGCGTTGCCAGCGCTTTCTGCTTTTTTCGCTCATTGCCTTCTGACTTCCATAAAGTGGCATTTTGAATACCACTATCCTACGGCTATCCCTTTGAGCCAGCGTTGATTTATATCATCGCCTGATAAATGGGCAGCTTTCGCTGCCCTCAGACCGCTGACAAAGAAGGAAAAAACGTGGTTTTTCCTTCTTTGTGATGATCAGCCGAAAACCAATGAATTGATTTTCCTTGTTTTTAATTAGGTGATCTCTGCTTGTCCGGTATCGGGATGAGGTTTGTCATCACTACCAGGGCAGCTTTCGCTGCCCTGAATTTATGGATGAGGGTTAAACCGCGCGAGTCGTTGTCGCAGCAGGCGATTTTCCTGGCGTAAACGGGTGTTCTCTTCCAGTAGCGTTAGCGCCACGGCGATCCCCGGCCAATCGAGCGCCAGTTCTTCACGTAGTCGCAGGGCGCGCTGCACCACGGCGGCCGCATGATCGTCAAACTGCCAGTTGTCCGCCGTTTCGGCATAAGGTTCGATGACGCCCAGACCCACTATCTCATTCAGGTCTTCCTCCGTCACGCCGGTATGCAGGCAAAACTCGGTAACCGTAAAGGTGATGGTGACGTTAGCCATTATGCTCTCCCCCAATCTTTGCGCGGATCAAATCCTGACTGTGTTTCTGCCAGTTGTTGCCACAGCGCCGTTGCGCGTTCATCCGGTTTCGGCGGCATCACAATCTTAAGCACGACATACAAATCACCGGTCTGTTTTTTGCTAACCAGACCCTTACCTTTGATGCGTAACCGTTGTCCAGCCTGGCTGCCGGGGGGAATGGTGACCAGAATGCTCTCTTTCAGTGTGGGGACGGCAATTTTCGCACCCAGCGCGGCTTCCCACGGGGCGAGCGGCACCACAATTTCCAGATCCTGATTAACGATATCAAACAGGGGATGCGGCGCGATGTGGATAACCAGCCACAAATCACCGTTCGGTCCGCCGTTTTCACCCGGCGTACCCTGGCCTTTCAGACGAATGCGTTGGCCATTGCCGACGCCTGCCGGGATCTTCACGTTCAGGGTTTTCGGGATTTCATGTTCAATCATGCCAAACGCATTGTAGACCGGCAGGTTATAGCTGATGGTTCGGCTGTGTTCCGCGAGCGTTTCTTCAAGAAAAACCGCAACTTCAATTTCAATATCATGTCCCCGGCTGGCACGGTGCTGGCGCGACTGGCGCGCGTGCTGACCAAAAATAGAGGAGAAAATATCGTCGAAGTCTTCGGCGTTGTAGCTCTGGCCCTCGCCCTGCTGGAACTGGCGATTGAACTGTGGGTCATTGCGGTGTTGCCAGAGCCGATCGTATTCGGCGCGTCGCTGTTCATCGCTCAGCACTTCCCAGGCTTCGGCAACCTCTTTAAAGCGGGCTTCGGCATCGGATTCTTTGCTGACATCGGGATGATATTTGCGGGCCAGTCGGCGGTAAGCGGTCTTGATAGTCTTGAGATCGTCCGTCGGCTTCACGCCCATGATGGCGTAATAATCCTTTAATTCCATAGCGTTCTCTCGGGTTAATCAATACAGGCTAAAGGAAGCCCTGAAAAGGTGTCACCAGTAAGTGTAGGGTAATCCTGTCGCGGGCGAATGCCAACCCGCGAGACAACATAACTTTACAGCCCGGAGGTTGCGTAAAACACGCCAGCCGTTAAGATAACTCGCGTCAATGAGTGAGGGTGTAATGGCGAAACGTCAACGGATGGGATGGTGGTTCCTCTGCCTGGCATGTGTCGTGGTGATAGTTTGTACCGCGCAGCGCATGGCGGGCCTGCACGCGTTGCAGATGGAAACAACCACCATCACGGCGACGACATCGCCGACGTCCGGGGCAGAGGAAACGTCACCCGCGACCCCATGCGAGCTCAGTGCGAAATCGCTGCTGACTGCGCCACCGGTTGTTTTTGAGGGGGCGATTCTCGCGCTCTGTTTACTCCTCGCCTTGTTAACCCCGTTCAGGACGGTTCGCTTACCGTTCTTCCCACTGCGCGTTATTTCCCCTCCCGGACTCCGGGTGCATCTCCGATTCTGCGTTTTCCGCGAATGACAGAGCGGCTGTTTCGTACCGTTAGCTAATCATTCATGGAGAAAAATTATGATTTATGCCTTCAGGCAGGCACTGATCTGCCTGTTATTACTCTGGCTGCCCGCGTCATGGGCAGCAGAGAGCGGCTGGCTGCGTTCCCCGGAGAACGACCACGCCAGCGTACGACTGCGCGCCGATACGTCAGCGCAGGGGGAAACCCGTCTGTTGATCGACGTTAAACTGGAAAACGGCTGGAAGACATACTGGCGCTCGCCGGGGGAAGGCGGCGTTGCGCCTGCCATCACCTGGAAAGGAGAGATGCCGACGGTGGACTGGTTCTGGCCGACACCGGCCCGTTTTGACGTCGCCGGTATCACCACCCAGGGCTATCACCAGCAGGTCACGCTTGTGCTGGCCGTCCGGGGACCTGCGCCCAGCCGCATCGCTGGCGTGCTGACGCTCTCCACCTGTAGCAATGTGTGTCTGCTGACCGACTATCCGTTTTCACTCACGGCGTCTTCGCAGGATGCCGGGTTTGCGCATGACTATGCGCAGGCGATGGGGCGCGTACCCCTGACGCAAGGTCTGACACAAACGCTGAGCGCCAGTGCGCGTAGCGGTGAGCTGATCGTCGAGGCGCAGCGCAGCGGTGGTTGGATCTCGCCAGCGCTATTCCTTGATAGCGTAGAGGATGCGGATTTCGCCAAACCGCTTATCCGGGTCGACGGAGACAGACTTCGCGCGACGGTGCCGGTTCACGATAGCTGGGGAGAAGGGGCGCCGAATCTGCGTGGCAAATCGCTCACGCTGGTGCTGGCAGATAACGGCGTGGCGCAAGAGAGCCAACTTACCGTTGGCGATGAGCCGGTGTCCGAGCACGCCGGGCTACCGCTCTGGCAGGTGATCCTCATGGCGCTGGTGGGCGGATTGATCCTCAATCTGATGCCCTGCGTGTTGCCGGTATTGGGGATGAAACTGGGCTCCATTCTGCTCGTCGAAGAGAAAAACCGTCAGCAAATACGACGCCAGTTTCTCGCCTCGGTGGGCGGTATTCTGCTCTCCTTCATGGCGCTGGCGCTGCTGATGACCGTGCTACGACTGAGCAATCAGGCGCTGGGATGGGGGATCCAGTTCCAGAATCCGTGGTTTATCGGTGCGATGGCGCTGGTGATGTTGGTTTTCAGCGCCAGTCTGTTCGGTCTGTTTGAATTCCGTCTGCCGTCATCAATGACCACCCGACTGGCGACTTACGGCGGCAACGGTCTGGCAGGACATTTCTGGCAGGGCGCGTTCGCCACGCTGCTGGCAACACCGTGCAGCGCGCCGTTTCTCGGCACGGCGGTGGCGGTGGCGCTGACGGCGTCGCTGCCCGTGCTGTGGGGGCTTTTCTTCGCCCTCGGCGTCGGGATGAGCCTGCCATGGCTGCTGGTCGCGCTGCGTCCTGGTCTGGCGCTTCGTCTGCCGAAGCCGGGACGCTGGATGAACGGGCTGCGACGCTTGCTCGGCCTGATGATGCTCGGTTCTGCCCTCTGGCTGGCAACGCTGCTTCTGCCTCATCTGGGTTTTACCTCCCAGAGTGCGGCGAAAGAGAGCGTCCACTGGCAACCGCTCAGTGAACAGGCGATTACCGATGCGCTTGCGCAGAATAAGCGCGTATTCATTGACGTGACCGCCGACTGGTGCATTACCTGCAAGGTTAATAAATACAACGTACTGAACACCGACGCGGTGCAGGCGGCGCTACAGCAGCCGGATGTTGTGGCCCTGCGCGGCGACTGGACGTTGCCATCCGATGACATCACCGCGTTTCTGACATCCCGCGGTCAGGTTGCCGTACCGTATAACCAAATTTATGGCCCCGGCTTACCGAAAGGTCAGGCGCTGCCGACATTATTAACTCGTGACGGTCTGTTAAACATGCTGGCCGGGGCGAAAGGAGAAACACCGTGAAGTTACTGATAATCCTGTTATTTTCCCTACTCAGCGCGTTCAGCTTCGCCAAAGAAGGTGCGCCGTTTACCCCAGCGCAGGAAAAACAGATCGAAGCTCTCATTCAGGAGGCGCTGTTTAACGATCCCGCCAGTCCGCGCATTGGCGCAAAACAGGCAAAACTGACGCTGGTTAACTTCACGGATTACAACTGTCCATACTGCAAACAGCTTGATCCTCTGCTGGAGAAAATCGTGGCGAAATACCCTGACGTGGCGGTAGTCATCAAACCGTTGCCGTTCAAAGGCGAAAGCTCGGTATTGTCTGCGCGCACGGCGCTTACCACCTGGCGTGAATATCCGCAGCAGTTCCTCGCGCTGCATGAAAAACTGATGCAAAAGAAGGGGTATCACACGGACGTTAGCATTAAGCAGGCGCAGGAAAAATCGGCTGCCACCCCGGTCACGCTGGATGAAAAAAGCAATGAAACGCTGAGTACCAATCTGCAACTGGCACGATTGATTGGCATCCAGGGCACGCCGGCGACAATCGTTGGTGATGAACTGATCCCTGGCGCCGTCTCCTGGGAGGTGCTTGAAGAGGTCGTCAAAGAAAAACTGGCGGTGGCGAATGGTCAGTAAGCTGCGGCGCTGGCTGCGTGAAGGTCTGATTTTTCTGACGCTGCTGGCTGGCGGGATGCTGCTGATGGATGCCTGGCGCGCGCCGCAGGCGCCGACTTCTTTCAACAGTACGCCGCTCAACACGTTGGATGGAGAACGGGTGACGCTGGCGGCATTGAGCGAGGAAGAACCGTTGCTCATCTATTTCTGGGCCACATGGTGTGGCGTCTGCCGCTATACCACACCGGACGTTGCCCGCTTGCAGGCACAAGGGAAGAACGTGCTGACCATCGCGCTGCGCTCGGGAGATGAACAGACGCTCACGCGCTGGCTGGCGCGTAAAGGGATTTCCTTTCCCGTGATTAACGACGCCGACGGGGCACTTTCCCGCCGTTGGGATATCAGCGTTACCCCCACGCTGGTCGTGGTGTCGAAAGGGCAGGTCGTTTCAACCACCAGTGGCTGGACCAGCTACTGGGGGATGGTCCTGCGGCTATGGTGGGCGAAAGTCAGTTGAATAAAGCGCCGGGGAAACCCGGCGCTTTTATGCCATAAAATAGCCGTAATAATACGCTATTCAAATATTTAAGACGAAAGTTAAGCCGTGTTGATTATATATTCTCTCGGTTTTTATTATTGCAAATTACCAGGAGTGATGGCATATCATGTGACGATATTACGATGTTAATGCTTACAGGGATTATAAAGAAATGCGCAAGGGTAAAATTATTGTTGCATCAATGATGGTGCTTTGTGTTCTTATTTTTCTGATTGCGGTCGCCTGGTTTATGTTGTTTCAGGGGGAAATGACGGAACCGACGGCAGAAGAAAAAAATGCCGCTGTTTTACAGGCTGCGGGCTTACTTAAAGCGGATTCTCAGGATAAAAAATCGAGAGAGAACCTGTATCAGCGTTCGATTATCGAGCGCTCGGTGAATCTGGATTCTGGCGAGTGGGTGACGGATAAAACGGCCGCACAAGGATGTAAAAAACTCGCTCCGGACCATGATCCCGCACAGATTCGCCAGCGCTGTACGCTGGCAGACGTTTACCTGGTAAAAGATAAGTATAATAAGATTCAGCAGGTTATCATTCCTGTTTCAGGCAAAGGCGCGAAATCGATGATGCACGCGTTTCTCTCTCTGGGACTGGACGGTCGTACGGTGAACAATCTGTATTATTACCAGCAGCGAGAGACGCCATTTCTGGGGGCCAGAGTGAAAGATGAAAACTGGCGTCAACAATGGCCGGGGAAAAAAGTGGCAGATGACAATGGAACGCCGGTGCTGAAAATAGTTCAGGAGAAATCAGGGAAGAATGATGAATATACCGTTGATGGTATTTCCGGTGCGACGCTGACGTCAAAGGGCGTTGAAAAGAGTATTAACTACTGGATCAGTGAACAGGGCTATGGCCCATTTTTACAGCGGTTAAAACAGGACCCAGAGATGTTGAATCGCTGAGTGATTTTCGCCTGCGGATAATTTCATTTAAGCGAGTGGGCGCAGCATCATTAATTCCTTGCGGATTTACGCAATGTAGTCATTCAATTCCAGACGGCGAGTGGGTATATTACCCGCCGTCAGATTTCGCCTTCCATCACATATCGATGAAATAAATTTACATAAGTTGTCACCCGTTGACATTTTTATGATCCAGGTCATGTACAACACCAGCAAAAATCGATAATGATAATAATTATCATTTGTGTTCTTTGGTGCGTAACGTGCGTAAGTTTTGCCTCTCACTGCAGGTGACTCTCTTCAGTCTGTTCATAAGCGTTAGCGTATGGGCCACGACAAACTATGCTCCGTTTATTGAGGATATTGAGCAACGCCTTGATAAAACAGCAGAACTTTATTCTCAGCAACAAACCGATGAGGCGCGTCGTACGGTGCAAATGGCCTACTTCGAAGTGTTCGAAAACCTGGAAGGCCCCATTCGCATCAACATTTCTGCCAGCAAAAGCTACGAGATGGAGAGCGCGTTCGGTGAAATCCGGCGGATGATTGGCGAGAAGAAACCGATCGCAGACGTGCAGTCGAGAATTGACTGGCTGAAGGCATCGTTACGTGAAGTCGAACCGGTGCTGGACGGCGGACACCGACTGGTCGCGGAAGAACAGCACAGTGCGCTCACCCGAACGGATATCGCCGTCCACTGGCAGGAGAGCTTCCGGACGATCGACGATCTGCTGGCCCAGGCGGTGAACGACTATCAGTCAGGGAACTACGTCACCGCCAGTCAACACGTTCAGCAGGCGCACTATCAGGGATTCAAAAACTCTGAGATGGAAATGTCGGTCAGGCAGAATCGCTCGGCCAAAGATGCCGCCGCTATCAACCAACAGTTCTCCGCGCTGATTGCCCTTGCCGCCCAACCGGATCGCCTCAACGACGTCTCTTATCAGGTCACTACGCTGTTACAGGATATCGAGGATATTCTGCCCGGCCTGCCGACAACCCGCGACGATCAGCAGATTGCGCCTTCGCAAACTGCGGATAACGCGCTGGCGGTGGAGGAGGGGAGTTCGCGCACAAACTGGGGTGAAGTGGCGGAGGGCATTAATCAGAGTATTCAGGAGGCTATCGCGCGGTATCAGCGCGGCGAGGCGCAGAATGCCATTCTGGATGTGCAGGACAGCTATTTCGACCGCTTCGAAGCCAGCGGCATGGAAAACAAAATCGGCTCCCGTGATTCGGCGTTTAAAACCACGCTGGAGGCCTATTTTACCCGTCTGGTCAGCCTGATGAAGGCCGGTCAGCCGGTGGAAAGACTCCAGTCAGAAGCCAGCGCGCTCGGGCAGGATCTGCAAAAAGCGGTAACGATGCTTGGCGAAGGGGAAGAGACGCAGTGGAGCCTGCTGCTCTATAGCCTGATGATCATCGTCCGTGAAGGGCTGGAAGCCCTGCTGATCGTGGCGGCAATTGTCGCCTACATGGTGAAAAACAATCATCAGGATAAGCTGCCGCTGATTCGCCAGTCGGTGATCGTCGCACTGGTTGCCAGCGTGATAACCGCCGTGATTTTCCAGTTGCTGTTTACCAACTCGGGCGCCAGTCGGGAGTTGCTGGAAGGCATCACAATGCTGATTGCGGTCGTGATGCTTTTCTTCATGAGCTACTGGCTGCTGTCCAAAGTGGAAGCCCGACACTGGAAGGCCTGGCTTGAAGGCAAACTGTCGCACTCGCTGTCGAAAGGGTCGCTGGTGGGACTGTGGCTGACCAGTTTCCTCGCGGTCTATCGTGAAGGCGCCGAAACGGTTCTGTTTTACTACGCCCTGATAGGCGATGCCAACGATGTCGCCGGACACATGGCGATCGGCGCGGGCTTTGTCATTGGCTGTGTCGTATTACTGGCGGCGTGGCTGGTCATGCGTTATTCGGTGGTGCGTCTGCCGCTGAAACCCTTCTTTATGTTTACCGGCAGTTTTATGTACCTGATGGCCTTCGTATTTGCGGGCAAGGGGGTTCTGGAACTGGTGGAAGGCAAACTGTTCCAGCCAACGTTGATTAACGGCTTCCCGGAAATCAGCTGGCTGGGGATTTATCCCTATGTGGAAACGCTGTTACCGCAGGCGGTATTACTGCTCGCTGCGCTGGTTGCGCTGTGGGTGATGCGGCGTAAAAGCGCCGTTCCCGGGGAAACAATAAAAAACACTCTGTAGTTGTGATTTTAGACGAGAGGATATGTCTGATGACCATGAAGAAAACCCTGATTGCCAGCGCAGTGATGGCCGGAATTTTTACCGCACCGGCAGCGTTCGCCTTTAAAGAGTACCCGGCGGGCGAGCCTGTCGTGATGAATGAAATGGAGCTGGCCGCCGTTTACCTGCAGCCGATCGACATGGAGCCGCGCGGCATGGGCTTACCGGCAGCGAAAGCCGATATTCACCTTGAGGCGGATATTCACGCGGTCGAAGGCAGTAAAAACGGCTTTGGCGCAGGTGAGTGGATCCCGTATCTGACCATCAGCTACACCCTGGTCAACAGCGATACCGGTGAAAAACAGGAAGGGACGTTTATGCCGATGGTCGCCAGCGATGGCCCTCACTACGGCGCGAACGTCAAAATGATGGGTGTGGGCAACTACAAAGTGACATACCACATTGAGCCGCCGTCAAAAGCGGGTATGCACCGTCACACCGACAGTGACACCGGTGTCGGTCGCTGGTGGAAACCGTTTGATGTGAGCTACGAATTTAAATACGTCGGTCTGAACTAAGAAAACCGATGCGCCGGGATGAATGCTCGTCCCGGCTGAGTCAATCCGCTGTTCTGAGTCGATGTCATGAGTTACTTTTTCGTCACCACGCTACAGGTCTTTTTCTGCATCGCGCTACTCTCCGGTGTCCTCTGGAGTCGAAACGATCCACCCTCACTGCGCCCGTTGGGTTGGACGCTGGTAGTCGGTCTGGCGACCGGCGTGCTGGCGGGACTGACGCTCCGTGGGTCACAACCGGTACAGTTGTTGCTGGTGGGAACGGAAGTGATGGTCACGCTGCTGTTTGTGCTCAGCTTCTGGTGGGTGGGCAACCGCGTGCGCTATCTCTGGCAGGGCATCCTGGTTTTTGGCGCGGCGCGTCACTGGGCGCTCGACCCGAATCTCGGTGGATTAACCAGCACGCATGTCCTGAATACTGAACTGCTGCTGAATCTGACGGCAGTGGTCCTTGCTTTCGCCATCCTCTGTCTGGCTGGCGTGCTTTGCGCCATGCTGCTGCGCCGTATCCGCGTGTTGTTCTGGCCGTTCACCCTTATTCTGCTGGTGATGCTGTGGCTGCCGTTAAGCGGCAGTCTGCTGTTGCTGTTGATGAAACTGCAGGTGCTGCCGCTGGCAAAATCGCTGCTGAGCTTTGTGGCGAAAGTCACCAATAACGCCCCGGCGTATAACTGGATGGCGGCGGGATTACTGTTGCTTCTGGCGCTGTGCTGGCTGCCGTCGCTGCTGAGCGCCCACCGGCTGACGCGGGCTACAGATGAACCGATAGCGCATCGCCTAGCGCTGGCGCAGCGGCGTAATGCGCTACGGCTTTGGCTGGTCACCCTCGGCTGTGCCGTGGTGGTGATTGCCGGACAACTGTGGTGGGACAACGTCGCTTCTCAACCGCCGCAGCTTTCGCAAGCGATCCCGGTAACGCTCGACAGCGACGGCAGTGTCCATCTGCCGGTTGAACAACTCCGCGACGGTAAGCTGCATCGCTTTGTCTGGGTAGCTGACGATGGCAAAGCCGTACGCTTTTTCATCATCAACCGTTACCCCGACAAACTGCGCTTTGGCGTGGTGTTCGACGCCTGTTTGCTGTGCGGCGACCAGGGGTATGTGATGGAAGGCAATCAGGTGATCTGCGTTGCCTGCGGGGTACACATCTTTATCCCTTCCATTGGTAAACCCGGCGGTTGCAACCCGGTGCCGATTGAAAACTGGCACAACGATGAAAAAGAGCTGGTGATCCCCGGTAAAGAACTGGCCGCTGGCGTGAACTACTTCTCGACGGTGATGACCATTCGGGTAACCGATCCGGTCGACGGCTCAACGCTAACCAATACGGCGGCGGACTTCAAATACAGCTACGGCGGTAAGACCTGGTTCTTCTCATCCGAAGCGAACTATGACCGCTTTCGCAAGACGCCTGAACAGTTTGTCCCTGCTGAACTGAGGGAGGAGTAACGATGCTGTGGCGAATGTTACGACAATCCTGGGGACGCAACTTACGGCGTAAAGGGCTGGCGATTGTCACCGTGTTTCTGGCGGCCAGCCTGATTTCGGCGCTGCTGGCGGTGTCTATCGACATCGGCGACAAAATGTCCCGTGAACTCAAATCCTACGGCGCGAATATCCTGATTGAGCCTGCCGGGCAGGCGGCATTACCCGCACTGTTCAGCGAAAGCAGCAATCCGCTCTCGGGACAGGATTTCCTTGATGAAACCGAATTGCCGAATATCAAAGATATTTTCTGGCGCAATAACATTGTCGGTTTTGCGCCGATGCTGGGCGGTGAGGTCACCGCTAACGGTAACGCGGTGCGCATTCTGGGAACCTTCTTTAGTCAACCGGTCGATATTCCTGATGAAGAGGGATACGAAACCGGACAGAAGACGGTCAGTCCGTTCTGGCAGGTGACCGGCGACTGGCCGCAGGAAGGAGAGAACAGTACACCACAAACGCTGGTGGGACACGCACTGGCGCGACAAACAGGATGGAAAGTGGGCGATACGCTGGTAATAAACAACGCGGATACGACAATCCATGTCACTGTCAGCGGGATCCTCTCCAGCGGCGGCGAGGAAGACAGCCAACTGGTGATGCCGCTCGCGACCGCGCAGACGCTGCTGGGGTTGCCCGGCAAAGTACAGGCCATTCGCGTTTCGGCGCTGACCGTACCGGAAAATGAGCTTTCGCGCCGCGCGCGGGAAAATCTGGATGCACTGAATGCAGAAGAGTACGACCTCTGGTACTGCACCGCTTATGTGTCTTCGATTGCCCACCAACTGGAAGAGGCGATCTCCGGGGCGGAGGTGCGTCCGGTCTGGCAGGTCGCCGCGTCTGAAGGGGTGGTGATTGATAAAATTCAGTTGCTGATGGTGGTGGTGACGATTGCTGCGCTGGCGGCGTCGGCAATGGGGATCGCCTCGCTGATGACCAGCACCATTATGGAGCGCGCCAAAGAGATCGGTCTGATGAAGGCGCTCGGCGCACGCCAGTGGCAGATAATGCTGCTGTTTTACCTCGAAGCCGCCTCCAGTGGACTGGCCGGCGGGGCGCTGGGATGCGTTGCCGGATGGGGGCTGGCGAAAGCGATTGGCGTGATGTTGTTCGACGCGCCGCTCGATTTCGCCTGGATTGTGGTGCCGTGCGTACTCGTGGTTGCGGTACTGATTGCCCTGATCGGCACCTGGTTCCCGGCGCGACGCATCGCGCGACTGTATCCCGTGGAGGTGCTGTATGGCCGCTAAACGGACAATGCTTTGGTTGCTGGTGTGGCGAGCACTGCGTCTGCGCTTTCAGCGGGTTAGCGTGGTTTTTGCCGCGCTGATGGTGGGAGCGACCATCGTGACGGCGCTGAGCGCGGTATGGTTCGACATCAATACCAAAATGAGTGAAGAACTGCGCACCTTCGGCGCCAATTTCTACATCGGACCGGGGCACGGTGCGAGTATGCCACAGCAGGAGCTACAGACCCTTTTGGATGAGGCGCCGCAGGGGCTGGTTCATGGTGCCAGTCCGTGGCTGTACGGCATGGCGCGTACCGAACTGGAAAAAGTGGTGATCGTTGGCGTCTGGTTTGAATCGCTGCAAAAACTGGTGCCGTACTGGCAGGTGCAGGGGAGCTGGATTGGCGTCAGCTTTGACGATCGCAACGCGATGATTGGCGTTAAGCTGGCGGAGCGCCTCAACGTTCAGCCCGGCGATAGCGTCACGCTGGTCGATCATAACCAGCGAAAAAATCTGCAGATTAAAGGCATTGTCGAAGCGGGTGACGCCACGGACAACATGCTGATCGTCAGTCTCGACGTGGCGCAGGCCTGGCTACATCAGCCGGGAAAAATCAGCCATGGCCTGTTGAGCGTGAGTAACGATGTTGGCCAGGTCGATCGTTACGCCAGTCGCCTGCAAAGCCAGTATCCGGATCTGGAGATTCGCCCGGTACGTAAGGTATCCGCGTCCGAAGGGCAGGTGCTGGATAAAATTAAAGGGCTGATGGGACTGGTATCGCTGGTCATTCTGGCGCTCTCTTCCCTGTGCGTGAATACCACCCTGATGGCGATAGTGGGCGAACGCGCCCGCGAGTTCGCCCTGCAAAAAGCGCTGGGTGCCAGCAACGGCGACATCGTGCGGCAAATCTTGCTGGAAACCTGCATTATCGCCCTCGCGGCCGTGGTATGCGGCTGGCTGCTGGGTTATTTGCTGGCGCAACTACTGGGACTGACGGTATTCAACGCGGCAATCTCGCTGCGTCTGCCGGTGCTGCCCATCACCCTCGGATTGTCTTTACTGGTCGCCATTCTGGCGGCGATTGTTCCGGTGCGGCGCGCGGTCAGCGTCGAACCCGCTAAAGTGTTGAAAGGAGAGTAGCGCCATGTCCGTGACGCAGATTCCACAGGTGGCGATCGAAACGCGTCACCTCTATAAACGGTTCGGCGACGTTACCGCCCTGGATGATATTAACCTGCGGATTACGCAAGGGGAGTTCGTCGCCATTATGGGGGCCTCCGGTTCCGGGAAAACGACGCTGATGAACATTCTCACCTGTCTGGACACCGCAACGGAAGGTCAGGTGTTTCTTGACGGAACGGACGCCGCGGCGCTTGACGAAGAGGGACGTCGCCGTTTTCGCGCTGAGAAGATTGGCCTGGTATTCCAGCAATTCCATCTCATTCCCTTTTTAACCGCGCTGGAAAATATCATGTTGGCGCAGCATTACCATAGCGTGGTGGACGAGGCTGCGGCCAGAAAAGTGCTGGAACAGGTCGGGCTTGGGCACCGCGTGACCCATTTGCCGAGCCAGCTTTCCGGCGGGGAGCAGCAGCGTGTCTGTATTGCCAGGGCGCTGGTGAATGAGCCGCCGGTCATTTTTGCCGATGAACCGACGGGCAACCTGGATGAAGAGAATGAACAGCGGGTGTTAGATCTACTTACCGATTTACATCGCCAGGGGCGAACGATCGTGATGGTGACGCATAACCCGGCGCTTGGGCAGTTTGCCGATCGCATTTTACGTCTGCAACACGGTAAGTATCAGGGAGAGGAGGCGATGCAACATGCGCTGGCTTAACGTTTTCATTCTCTCACTGGCGGTGCTGCTCAGCGGCTGCAAAGAGGAAAAACTGGCGGTGGGCGAAACGGCCCCGGCGCTGGCGGCCTTCGATTTACAGGGCAAGGAATCCGGACTGGATCGCTGGCAGGGAAAGTCTATCTACCTGAACTTCTGGTCTGCGGGCTGCGGCGGCTGTCTGGCGGAGATGGATTCGCTGGAAACGCTAAGCCAAAAATGGGGCGATAGCGTGGTGGTGGTGGCGGTAAATACCGATCCGGGAACGGTCAGCCTGGATGCTCTGCTGGCGAAGCATCAGGTGTCGTATCCGGTCCTTCGCGACCAGATGAAGATCACTCAGGAACGGTATCAGGTCATCGGCACGCCGACCTCGGTTCTGATTGACTCACAGGGCCGGGTGCTGGAATGGCATCAGGGAATGCGTAAACCGGCTGAATTAGCCGCCACGTTCGCCCGTCTCGCGGCGCGATAAGTTTTCGGTGGAGGGATACCGCTGATGGCATTTATCTGGAACGACGAGAGCCTGACGCTCCTGCGTGAAAACGCAGG
This sequence comes from Citrobacter telavivensis, assembly GCA_009363175.1. Lineage (NCBI taxonomy): Bacteria > Pseudomonadati > Pseudomonadota > Gammaproteobacteria > Enterobacterales > Enterobacteriaceae > Citrobacter > Citrobacter telavivensis. The sequence goes on along the minus strand of CP045205.1, from coordinate 3,701,710 downwards.
CGTCCTCTCGACGCAACACATTGCGCAGATGTTGTGCACCAATGTGACCGTGGTGCGCAATATGGCTTACCGGCTGAAACTCAGCCTGCGCGTATCAACGTATAACCAGAAGAGAATTCAACAGGTACAGGCGCTGTATGAGTCCGATGAACCGCTGACCATGAAGGAGATTGCCGCGCAGACAGGGCTTACGTTCAGCACGGTACAGTATATCGTCTATGTCAAACTGAAACATAAGCCCTACGCCACCCGCGAGTTTATCGCGTTTGAAACGCAGGATGCGGTGCATTACCGCGTGCAAAAAGAGTTTGTCGATACCGAACGTACATTGCTGCAGCAGTCGGTGGACAAGACCCGTTTTCAGGAATTGTATCTCAAAGACGGGACGACCTACTGCGCGCGTAACATCCGCCATGAGGTCATTATTTCTGAATAGCCTGAAGCCATATTTCGCTGGCTGACGAAGCAAGCGCTATCGCGAACATTCAGGATGGGTCATCTTCTCCTGACAGGAATATGAAGCATGACCCTTCTTTTTGCATTCGACCCCGAGCAGATAGTGATGATTGCCTTGACCTTTGTCCTTGCCGGGATGGTGAAAGGCGTCACCGGCATGGGGTTGCCCACCGTGGCGATGGGGATCCTCGGTTCGCTGATCTCACCGGTTGCGGCGGCGGCCATGCTGCTGTTGCCTTCACTGGTCAGTAATCTGTTTCAGTTTGGCGGTGGCGGGAATACCCGAACGTTGCTGAAGCGGTTATGGCCGATGCTGCTTACGGTAGTGATTGCCACGCTGTTGGCCAGCGTCTGGATCACGGGCGGCGAGACCTCCCGCACTCAGTTTGCACTGGGGTTGGCGCTGATGGTGTATGCGCTCTGGACTCTGGCGGGAAAACGGATCGCGGTTTCACCCCGGCGTGAAAAGCCAGTCTCGCTGATTGTCGGCTTTGCCACGGGGTTGTTGACCGGCGGAACGGGCGTTTTTGTGATGCCGGCGGTGCCGTGGATCCAGTCGCTGGGTTTCGGGAAGGATGAACTGGTCCAGGCGCTCGGTATCTCTTTTACCTTTTCCACGCTGGCGTTAGCGCTGGGACTGTGGTGGCACGGTGCGCTACCCGTGCAGTCGATGAGCTTATCGGCATTCGCCATCGTTCCGGCGCTGATCGGCCAGTGGGCCGGCACCCGTATCCGACGAGCGATCTCGCCCGTTGTCTTTAAACGCTGCTTTTTGTTCTGTCTGATGGGACTGAGCGTGGAAATGATGTTCCGTGCATCATCATCCGCGCTGTGACTTAATAACAAATTCGTGCCATCGTTAAATCATCCCCGAGGCGGAGAGGTTTGTATGACGTCAGTAGTCGTGAATGAAGAAGAAGGCGAACTGGAGTCGCGAATGGCGCTGACGGCGGCGGTGATGGCGGACAAATCGCGATCCCGAATGCTGTGTGCGCTGATGGACGGTCGGGCATGGACGGCGACGGAACTGAGTGCGGTGGCGGATATTTCGGCCTCCACCGCCAGTGCGCATCTGGCCCGTCTGTGCGAGCAGCGGTTTGTGGTTTCGCTCTCCCAGGGGCGGCATCGCTATTTTCGCCTGGCAAGTGCTGACATTGCTGAACTGCTGGAGCGCCTGATGGGAGTGGCCTGGGCATCAACGGCTTCGCGAAAAATCAGCACCCCGCCGGGTTTACGACAGGCCCGGACCTGTTATGACCATCTGGCGGGGGAAGTGGCGGTGATGCTGTTTGATACGCTGGTTTCCCGTCAGTGGCTGACGGCGGACGGCGAAACGCTGACGCCTCTGGGTGAGGAAAAACTGGCGGAACTGGGCGTTGTGGTACAGACCGGTGCGTCACGACGCAAATTCAGCTGCGGCTGTCTGGACTGGAGTGAACGACGTTATCATCTGGGCGGCGTGCTCGGCGCGGCGCTGCTGACCTGGCTTACCGGGCAGCGGTGGATCAAAACGGCTCCGGGAAGCCGCCATGTCACCTTCACGCCTTCCGGGACCCGAAAGCTGCAAATGATATTTGGCATCCAGATGATGCGCTGAATCCCGGTTTTGCGGTCTCGTTCCCGGAAAAGTGTAATATATCTGTCACAATTATGGATGACGAATAACAACGCGAGGTCGTAGGGATGAACAAATCGTTAATTGCCGCCGCTGTGGCAGGGGTTGTGATGTTGTCTTCTGCAGCACAGGCGCAAGCCGCGCCGGAAGGCTATCAGCTACAGCAAGTATTGATGATGAGTCGACACAACTTACGCGCACCGCTGGCGAATAATGGCAGCGTGCTGGAGCAGTCCACACCGAATAAGTGGCCTGAATGGGATGTGCCGGGCGGACAGCTCACCACCAAAGGTGGCGTGTTGGAAGTGTATATGGGTCATTACATGCGTGAATGGCTGGCAGAGCAGGGGATGGTGAAATCCGGCGAGTGCCCGGCACCGGAGACGGTCTATACCTATGCTAACAGTCTGCAACGTACGGTTGCGACCGCCCAGTTCTTTATCACCGGCGCGTTCCCCGGTTGTGATGTTCCGGTACATCACCAGGAAAAAATGGGCACCATGGACCCAACCTTCAACCCGGTGATCACCGATGACTCGGTGGCTTTCCGTGAGAAAGCCGTGCAGGCGATGGAAAAAGAACGTAGCCAGATGCAACTTGATGACAGCTACAAGTTGCTGGAGCAGATGATCAACTACAAAGATTCACCGTCGTGCAAGGAGAAACAGCAGTGTTCTCTGACTGAGGCCAAAGACACCTTCAGCGCGAACGATGAGCAGGAACCGGGGGTCTCCGGACCGCTGAAAGTGGGGAATTCGCTGGTGGACGCCTTCACGCTGCAATACTACGAAGGATTCCCGATGGATCAGGTGGCCTGGGGTGAAATTAAATCCGATCAGCAATGGAAGGTGTTGTCGAAACTGAAAAACGGCTACCAGGACAGCCTGTTTACCTCTGCGGAAGTCGCGCGCAATGTCGCGAAACCGCTGGTGAAATACATCGACAAAACGCTGGTAACCGAACAGGCGAAAGCGCCGAAAATCACCGTGCTGGTGGGGCATGATTCAAACATCGCCTCGCTGCTCTCCGCACTGGAGTTCAAACCCTATCAGCTACACGATCAGAACGAACGTACGCCGATCGGTGGCAAGATTGTGTTCCAGCGCTGGCATGACACGAAAGCCAACCGCGATCTGATGAAAATCGAGTATGTGTATCAGAGTTCAGATCAGTTGCGTAATGCGGATGTGCTGACGCTGAAAGCACCGGCGCAACGCGTCGCGCTGGAGCTGAAAGGATGCCCGATTGATGCGAATGGTTTCTGTCCGATTGACAAGTTTGACGCGCTGCTGAATGAGGCCGCGAAGTAAGTGAGATTCCCCCGCGCGAGCGGGGGAATTGACGGATTAAACGTTTTTGCGTTCGATGGTTTGTTCACCCCAGAAGAGCGCGTCTTTATCTGTCTTATCAAAGGCTTTAATGAGTACTTCATCGCTGCCTTCTTCCCAAATTTTTTCTGCCAGCTTCTCGTCATATCCGGCAACTTCAAATATGGCTTCGGCTATTTCTGGCGATGTATTGCGCAGACTTGCCCACTCACCGACGTGATGAGCTTTCGCTTCTTGAGTTGGCATTCTTATCCTCCCGTTGAAGATTAGCCGTTGAGCTTCACTGCCAGACCGGCAACGTATTCGCCCTGATAACGCGCAATAGAGAGTTCTTCCTGACTTGGCTGGCGTGAACCGTCACCACCGGCAATGGTCGTTGCGCCATAAGGCGTACCACCGCGAACCTGCGAAACATCAAACAGTTCTTGTGCGGCGTAGCCGATAGGGACAATCACCATCCCATGATGGGCAAGTGTAGTCCATGTGGACGTAATAGTTTGTTCCTGGCCGCCGCCTGTCCCGGTAGAACTGAAAACGCTGGCGAGTTTGCCATACAGCGCGCCGGACGCCCACAGTCCTCCCGTCTGATCCAGGAAGGTACGCATCTGACCTGACATATTGCCAAAGCGCGTCGGCGTACCAAAAATAATGGCGTCATAATCAGCCAGTTCCTGCGGGGTTGCGACGGGGGCATTTTGTGTTTTACCGCCTGCTTTAGCGAAGATTTCCGCCTGCATCGTTTCTGGTACGCGTTTGATGGTGACCTCCGCGCCATTGACTTTGCTTGCTCCTTCTGCCACCGCATGTGCCATCGTTTCGATGTGTCCGTACATGGAATAATAAAGCACCAGAACTTTTGCCATTTGCACTACTCCTCGGTTTATCGAAAGCAGCTCATTGCTGCACTTATTTAAAGATAAGTCGTGTCGACGAGAGTGCAAGCTTTAGAAACATTTCTTTGATTTATAATAAATTTAATCATGATATTTAGCGGCCTCATGCCGATGGAGCGTTCATGAATTATCATGATACATTTTTTCCGCGCGGGCTTTCTTTTGCCATAAGAAACAATTATGCGGTTTGTTTGCCGCAATAAAGCCATACGCGGACAAAGATATTACAGAATATTACAAATCTCCTCCTGAACGACCGGTGTTCACTATGCTTAGTTCCACGCGGCGAACGTTATGGCGTCAGTCATACGCCGCGAGGGGAAACTCCCCGACACCTGGGCACGACGATGTCTAATCAATGACGGAGGTCAGAAATGGCAAACCATCGCGGCGGCTCCGGCAATTTTGCCGAAGACCGTGAAAGAGCATCAGAAGCAGGTCGTAAAGGTGGTCAGCACAGTGGGGGGAATTTCAAGAATGACCCGCAGCGTGCATCAGAAGCCGGTAAGAAAGGGGGCAAAAGTAGCCACGGCAACCGTAATTCGTAAAGGCCTGGCCTGCTACCCCGGAAAATCATCACGAAAGCGTGCTATCTCTGCGTGATGATGCCACCGCCGCCGGATCCTCCGGCGGTTTTTTTTGCCTGTCAGGTTGAACTGAAATGAAACGCCCCGCAGACTATGCGCCACTGCCAGATTTACGGAACAAGGAGAGGGGCATGGTTCAACATGCGGGGAAAAAAACAGGTAAGCGCTCGCAGGCGGTCAGCGCGAAACGCGAGGCGATTCTGACGGCCGCATTAAATGCGTTCTCACAATATGGTTTTCACGGCACACGCATTGAGCAAATTGCCGAACAGGCCGGCGTCTCCAAAACCAATCTCCTTTATTACTACCCGTCAAAAGAGGCGTTGTATGTGGCAGTGCTGCGACAGATTCTGGATATCTGGCTGGCACCCTTAAAGGCCTTTCGTGAAGATTTTGCGCCGCTGGCCGCCATTGAAGAGTACATCCGGCTGAAGCTGGAAGTGTCTCGCGACTACCCGCAGGCCTCACGCCTTTTCTGCATGGAGATGCTGGCCGGTGCACCGCTGTTGATGAATGAATTGACCGGCGATCTGAAAACGCTGATTGATGAGAAGTCCGCGCTGATTGCGGGGTGGGTGAAGAGTGGCAAACTGGCGCCGATCGACCCGCAGCATCTGATCTTCATGATTTGGGCCTCAACACAGCATTACGCCGATTTCGCACCTCAGGTGGAGGCGGTGACGGGCGCAACGCTGCGTGACGAAACCTTTTTTAATCAGACGGTTGAGAACGTTCAGCGCATGATTATTGAGGGAATTCGCGTCCGTTAATTGGCTGGCGGCAGCGGACAGCTCATATCGCCTTCTTCGCACTGTAGCAGTGAGGCGAGAAACGCTTCCCGTTCGGCGGTCTTATCCGCCAGACACTGATTGGCGATCATCGCCTGAGCGCTACCGCCCTCGGTGCCGGAGCTGATGAGCGCGCAGTCGGCATCGCGCATGGCTATCCACGCGGTCTGCGCCTTTTTCAGCAGCGCCTGCTGGGGCGGGGCCGCGCGTTTCAGCGCATTCTGATACGTTTCATTCAATTCTTTGTCTGCCGTCTGGTACTGGGTAACGGCACAGGCATTCATTTCCGCTTGCGTGCTGGCATTTGCGCAATCATCGGCCAGCACCTGACCGCTGAGCAGCAGCGCAGCGCAGGTGAGTAGTATTCGTTTCATCATTCCCTCTGGATCCATAAAAAAAGGCCCCGTTTCCGGAGCCTTAATTAACCACAGCCTTAGCCAATTGTCATCAGGCTTGCGTTCCCCCCGGCGGCTGCCGTGTTCACGCTCAACGAGCGTTCGACGTACAGTCGCTCCAGCAGAATATTGCTTTCGCCACGGGCGAAACCTTGCACCGAGACAATCGCGCCTTCACGGGCTGCAACCGCTTCACACAGGGCGCGAAGCTGATCGGAATCACCGTGGAAGATCACCGCATCGAACGCCTGCGTCGTCAGGCTGTCGGTTTTCGCAAACTCAACACGGGCGGAAACCGCTGCCGGCAGACGTTTCGCCAGGTCACGGTGGAAGGCATCGTCAGGCCACAAAATCAGACTACCGACCGAGGTGACGGCGGCAAGTTGTACCAGCGCATCCTGTTCATCATCCGCGATACACAACACGCGCTCACGCGGTAACAGTGTCCAGGTGTTACGCTCACCGGTGGGACCCGGTAGCAGACGCTGCGTACCTGCCTGCGCCAGTTCGCCAAACTGCTGGCAGCGTTGGCGCAACGCAGGGCGATCGGCTGCCCACTCGCTGAGCGCTTCCAGCGGCTGGGTCAGCACAGCTTTGAGTTGGGCGTCCACCGGGTAGTCCGCATCCTGACGCGCCAGGGTTATAGACAGCGCATTCTCCGGACGGTTTGCCAGCAGACGGTAGAGATAGAGCGGCCCACCGGCTTTCGGACCGGTACCCGACAGCCCTTCGCCGCCGAACGGTTGTACGCCGACGACCGCCCCCACCATATTACGGTTGACGTACAGATTACCCACGTGCGCCGAACCGGTGACCTGGGCGATGGTTTCATCAATACGGGTGTGAACGCCCAGCGTCAGGCCGTAGCCAGAGGCGTTGATCTGCGCAATCAGCGCGTCCAGGTTGTTGCGGTTATAACGCACGACGTGCAGAACCGGACCAAAGACCTCTTTTTGCAACTCGTCAACGCTTTCCAGCTCAATCAGGGTTGGCGCAACGAATGTACCACTCTGCCACTCACGGATATCTTCGCTGTTTTCACGTGCGGCCTGGAACACGGGACGACCTTTCGCCCGCATAGCCTGAATGTGATGTTCAATGTTGGATTTGGCTTCACTGTCGATAACCGGACCGATATCGGTCGTCAGACGCCCTGGGTTGCCCATCCGACATTCGGCCATCGCGCCACGCAGCATTTTCAGCGTGTGGTCGGCGATATCATCCTGCAAACAGAGCACGCGCAGTGCGGAACAACGCTGCCCGGCGCTATCAAACGCTGAGGACAGTACGTCGATCACGACCTGTTCGGTGAGGGCGGACGAGTCAACGATCATCGCGTTCATGCCGCCCGTTTCGGCGATCAGCGGAATCGGACGACCCTGAGCATCCAGACGCGTTGCGATGTTACGTTGCAGCAGCGTCGCCACCTCGGTCGAACCCGTAAACATCACGCCGCGCACACGATTGTCGGAAGTCAGCTTCGCGCCTACCGTTTCACCCCGTCCAGGCAACAGTTGTATCACGCCCGGCGGTACGCCAGCTTCCAGCAAGATGGCAATCCCCTGGGCCGCGATAAGCGGCGTCTGTTCTGCCGGTTTTGCCAGGACGCTGTTGCCTGCGGCCAGCGCCGCGGCAATCTGTCCGCAGAAGATAGCCAGCGGGAAGTTCCACGGGCTGATACAGACAACCGGACCGAGCGGGCGGTGAGTTTCATTGTCAAAATCGTCACGGACCTGGCCGGCGTAATAGTGCAGGAAATCTACCGCTTCTCGTACTTCGGCAATGGCGTTGGCGAAGCTTTTACCGGCTTCGCGTACCAGAATGCCGATCAGCTGTTGCATCTGGCCTTCCATCAACACGGCTGCGCGATGGAGGATGGCGGCACGTTCTTGTGGCGGTGTCGCAAACCAGATGGGCGCGTTGTTCACCGCACTTTGCAACGCCTGTTCCACTTCCTCTTCACTGGCTTCACGCACATAGCCAACGATGTCTTTCGGCTCTGCCGGGTTGACCACCGGACTCATTTCCCCCTCGGCAACCGGTGTGTCGAGAATCGGTAGCGCCCGCCATTTTTGCAGCGCGCTGTTGAGCAGGGCAGAGGAGAGCGAGGCCAGACGATGTTCGTTGGAAAGATCCAGACCGGCCGAGTTATCGCGACCTTTGCCGTACAAATCGCGCGGCAGGGGGATTTTCGGATGCGGCAGACCGGTTTGACCTTCCTGTTGCGCCAGCTTCTCGACGGCGTCGACCGGATCGGCCACCAGTTCGTCCAGCGGCAGCGTGGTATCCGCAATGCGGTTAACAAAGGAGGTATTGGCGCCGTTTTCCAGCAGACGGCGCACCAGGTACGCCAGCAGCGTTTCATGGGTGCCAACCGGCGCATAAATACGGCACGGACGGTTCAGTTTGCCATCCGCGACTTTACCGGTGACCTGTTCGTACAGCGGCTCCCCCATCCCGTGCAGACACTGGAATTCATACTGGCCCGGATAGTAGTTCTGTCCGGCCAGTTGATAAATGGCGGCCAGCGTATGGGCGTTATGGGTCGCAAATTGCGGGTAGATAAGATTCGGTACGGCGAGCAGTTTCTTCGCGCAGGCAAGATAGGAGACGTCGGTGTAGACCTTGCGAGTGTAAACCGGATAGCCCTCCAGACCGTCCATCTGGGCGCGTTTGATCTCGCTATCCCAGTAGGCACCTTTGACCAGACGAATCATCAGGCGACGACGGCTACGGGTTGCCAGGTCTGTCAGGTAATCGATGACGAACGGGCAGCGTTTCTGGTAGGCCTGAATCACGAAGCCAATACCGTTCCAGCCGGCCAGTTCAGGTTCGAAGCACAGTTTTTCCAGCAGATCGAGGGAGATCTCCAGACGGTCAGCCTCTTCGGCATCGATATTGATGCCAATATCATACTGGCGCGCCAGCAGCGTTAGCGACTTCAGGCGTGGATATAACTCTTCCATCACCCGATCGTACTGGGCGCGGCTGTAACGCGGATGCAGGGCAGAGAGCTTGATAGAGATCCCAGGCCCCTCATAGATCCCGCGCCCGTTCGACGCTTTACCAATTGCATGAATCGCCTGTTGATAGGAGACCATATAGGCCTGTGCGTCGGCAGCGGTCAGCGCGGCTTCACCCAGCATATCGTAGGAGTAACGGAAACCTTTTTCTTCCAGCTTGCGGGCATTTGCCAGCGCCTCAGCAATGGTTTCCCCGGTGACGAATTGTTCCCCCATCAGGCGCATCGCCATATCGACGCCTTTGCGGATCAGCGGTTCACCGCTTTTACCGATAATGCGGTTCAGGGAGCGCGAAAGGCTGGCTTCGTTATGGGTGGAAACCAGACGACCGGTAAACAGCAGACCCCAGGTGGCCGCGTTGACGAACAGCGACGGGCTGCGACCAATGTGTGACTGCCAGTTGCCGTTGCTAATTTTGTCGCGGATTAAGGCGTCGCGCGTGGCTTTATCCGGAATACGCAGCAGCGCTTCCGCCAGGCACATCAGCGCCACCCCTTCCTGCGAGGAGAGGGAGAACTCCTGCAACAGCCCCTGGACCATACCGGCACGACCACTGGCCGATTTCTGATTACGCAGTTTATCCGCCAGTTGGTAAGCCAGTTTGTGGGCCTGTTCGGCCACCGGCTGCGGCAGACGCGCCTGCTCCATCAGCATCGAAACGGCGTCAGTTTCAGAGCGGCGGTACGCGGCGGTGATGGCGGAACGAGAGACCGACTGAGGGAGGATCTGTTCGGCAAATTCCAGGAAAGGCTGATGGATCTCTTCCTGCGGTGCCGTCGACTCATCGCCTTCGTTGGCGGCTCCGGCTAACAGCGCAGGAAGTTCTGGTAGCGTGTCATCGTTTTCCAGTTTTTCCAGGTAATTAAAGATTGCCTGCTTAATCAACCAGTGCGGAGTGCGATCAATTCGCGTTGCCGCTGACTTAATACGCTCGCGCGTTGCGTCATCCAGTTTAACCCCCATCGTGGTGGTTCCCATGCCATCTGCTCCTGTTGTTCGATAATGCACTGCTTATAGTTATCGAGAAATATCCACCATGTTGCAACTTTGTGCAACCACGTTAAATGTGACCTGTACGACAAGCTTAAAAATGAATGAAATGTTAATAAAAAAAAGATGTATGACGTTGGGAAAAGTAATAACGCTATCTTTTTCTCTGCGGCACTTAACACTTTTAAAAGGTGCAACCGGAAAAAGTGTGAGAGAGTGCAACCTGGCGAAAATTAGAGTTCATTGGCAGCAAAATTTGATGTAAATGATGTGTTAAATCGATTGTGAATAACTCACGCTTCCGGCAGGATACGGTCGCCTGGGAAATACAACATGCTTTGCCACGTTCCGGCAGGGCAATAAAACAGAAGAGTCTGGAGAGTTTATGGCAATTAGTACACCGATGCTGGTGACGTTCTGTGTCTACATTTTTGGCATGATATTGATTGGCTTTATCGCCTGGCGTTCAACCAAGAACTTTGATGATTATATTCTGGGAGGCCGTAGCCTTGGGCCTTTCGTGACGGCGTTATCCGCAGGCGCATCGGATATGAGCGGCTGGCTGTTGATGGGCTTACCGGGCGCGATTTTCATTTCGGGGATTTCAGAAAGCTGGATTGCCATCGGTCTGACTCTAGGGGCGTGGATCAACTGGAAGTTGGTGGCCGGACGTCTTCGCGTGCATACCGAATATAATAATAACGCCCTGACGTTGCCGGATTATTTCACCGGGCGCTTTGAGGATAAGAGCCGGGTTCTGCGCATTATCTCCGCGCTGGTGATTTTGCTGTTCTTCACTATTTACTGTGCGTCCGGCATTGTGGCTGGGGCGCGTCTGTTTGAAAGCACCTTTGGCATGAGCTATGAAACTGCACTGTGGGCGGGCGCGGCAGCCACCATCATCTATACCTTTATTGGCGGATTCCTCGCGGTAAGCTGGACGGATACCGTGCAGGCCAGCCTGATGATTTTTGCGCTGATCCTGACGCCGGTGATCGTCATCATTAGCGTTGGGGGCTTTGGCGATTCGCTGGAAGTCATCAAGCAAAAGAGTATTGAAAACGTCGATATGCTCAAGGGGCTGAACTTTGTCGCCATCATCTCCCTGATGGGCTGGGGTCTTGGCTACTTTGGTCAGCCGCACATTCTGGCGCGTTTTATGGCGGCGGATTCCCACCACAGCATCGTGCATGCGCGCCGTATCAGCATGACCTGGATGATCCTCTGTCTTGCGGGCGCGGTTGCGGTCGGTTTCTTCGGTATTGCATATTTCAATAATAACCCGGCGCTGGCAGGTTCCGTGAATCAGAACGCGGAGCGCGTGTTCATTGAACTGGCGCAAATCCTGTTTAACCCATGGATTGCCGGTATCCTGCTGTCTGCAATTCTTGCGGCGGTGATGTCAACGCTGAGCTGTCAGCTGCTGGTGTGCTCCAGCGCCATCACTGAGGATCTGTACAAAGCGTTCCTGCGTAAAAATGCCAGCCAGCAGGAACTGGTCTGGGTAGGTCGCATTATGGTGCTGGTGGTCGCGCTGGTGGCCATCGCTCTGGCGGCGAACCCGGAGAACCGGGTACTGGGTCTGGTGAGCTACGCCTGGGCCGGTTTTGGCGCCGCGTTTGGTCCGGTGGTGCTGTTCTCCGTGATGTGGCCGCGCATGACCCGTAACGGTGCGCTGGCCGGGATGATTATCGGCGCACTGACGGTGATCGTCTGGAAACATTTTGACTGGCTGGATCTGTACGAAATCATTCCGGGCTTTATCTTCGGTAGCCTCGGTATCGTCGTCTTCAGTCTGTTGGGTAAAGCGCCATCCCCGGCGATGCTCAAACGCTTTGCTGAGGCAGATGCGCACTACCACTCCGCACCGCCGTCGCGTTTGCAGGAAAGCTAACGCTTCAGTCCACTGAATATCAGGCCCGCTTCGTGCGGGCTTTTTTGTCGCTGTCAGCGATGACTTCCTGCAATAACCATTATTCTGCTAAGTATTTACATTCTGACATCATTATCATTACATTCCGCTTGAGTTTTTTTCTTTCGTAATGATAATCACTATCACTGTAATTTACCTTTCTTTGCATCAGTTGACTAAGAATAACGTTTAAGGGTGTCAGGCATGTTTGTTCCGTTTCTAATTATGTTGCGTGAAGGGCTGGAAGCCGCGCTGATTGTCAGCCTGATTGCCAGTTATCTGAAGCGCACCCAACGGGGTCGTTGGATTGGCGTGATGTGGATTGGCGTATTTCTGGCGGCGGCGCTTTGCCTTGGGTTAGGGATCTTTATCAACGAGACCACCGGTGAGTTTCCGCAGAAGGAGCAGGAACTGTTTGAAGGTCTCGTTGCAGTGATTGCCGTGGTGATCCTCACCTGGATGGTGTTCTGGATGCGTAAGGTTTCGCGCAACGTCAAAGTTCAACTGGAACAGGCGGTCGACAGCGCCTTACAGCGCGGCAACCACCACGGTTGGGCGCTGATCATGATGGTCTTTTTCGCCGTGGCGCGCGAAGGGCTGGAATCAGTTTTTTTCCTGCTGGCCGCCTTCCAACAGGACGTTGGGATCTGGCCGCCGGTTGGCGCAATGCTGGGACTGGCGACCGCTGTTGTTCTCGGTTTCTTACTCTACTGGGGCGGTATTCGCCTGAATCTGGGCGCCTTCTTCAAGTGGACCAGCCTGTTCATTTTGTTGGTGGCAGCAGGTCTTGCTGCGGGCGCGATTCGAGCCTTCCATGAGGCCGGATTGTGGAACCACTTCCAGGACGTGGCTTTTGATATGAGCGCCATCCTTTCGACGCATTCTCTGTTTGGCACCCTGATGGAAGGCATTTTTGGCTACCAGGAAGCCCCGAGCGTCAGTGAGGTCGCGGTCTGGTTTATCTACTTGATACCGGCGCTGGTGGTATTTGCATTGCCGCCGCGCACAGGCACAACCGCGTCCCGCACAGCACCTTGACGCTTTGCGACGCAGACATTTACTTAGTTACAACATACTTATTTAAAGGGATGGTCATGACGAATCACTTTCGCCGTAGTGCGCTGCAGCTTGGCATGGCTGCGCTGTTTGCTTCTGCTTTTACTGCCCATGCTGCGGATATTCCGCAGGTTAACGTTACGGTAACCGATAAACAATGTGAGCCGATGAGCATTACGGTTAATGCTGGCAAAACACAGTTCATCATTCGAAACCACAGTCAGAAAGCGCTGGAATGGGAGATCCTGAAGGGCGTGATGGTGGTTGAAGAGCGCGAAAACATTGCGCCGGGATTCAGCCAGAAGATGACGGCCAACCTGCAACCGGGCGAATATGACATGACCTGCGGCCTGCTGACCAATCCGAAAGGGAAGCTGATTGTCAAAGGCAGCGCGACGGCAGATGCCGCACAGAGTGATGCGTTGCTGAGTCTGGGCGGTGCCATCACTGACTATAAAGCCTATGTGACCGAAGAGACCGCGCAGCTGGTTGCGGGAACCAAAGCCTTCACTGATGCCATTAAAGCGGGCGATCTGGAGAAAGCGAAGTCGCTGTATGCACCAACCCGTCAGCACTACGAGCGTATTGAGCCAATTGCTGAGCTGTTCTCCGATCTTGACGGCAGTATCGATGCCCGTGAAGACGACTACGAACAAAAAGCTGCCGATCCGAAATTTACCGGCTTCCACCGTCTGGAAAAAGCGCTGTTTGGTGATAACTCGACCAAAGGGATGGAGAAATACGCCGATCGGTTGAATACCGATGTGCTGGAACTGCAAAAACGCATCAGTGAACTGGCCTTCCCGCCGTCCAAAGTGGTTGGCGGCGCGGCAGGACTGATTGAAGAAGTCGCGGCCAGTAAAATCAGCGGCGAAGAAGATCGTTACAGCCACACTGACCTGTGGGATTTTCAGGCTAACGTTGACGGTGCGCAGAAGATAGTAAACCTGCTGCGTCCGCAACTGCAGAAATCCAACGCGGAGTTGCTGGCGAAAGTGGATGCGAACTTCAAAAAAGTGGACACCATCCTTGCCAAATATCGCACTAAAGACGGTTTTGAGACTTACGATAAACTGACCGATGCGGACCGTAACGCGCTGAAAGGCCCGATTACGACGCTGGCGGAAGATCTCGCGCAATTACGCGGTGTACTGGGTCTGGATTAAGCACCATGCAGCATGATGATAAAAACGGCGTGAGCGAACCGTCACGCCGACGTTTGTTGAAAGGAATGGGCGCGCTTGGTGGCGCGCTGGCATTAGCCGGTGGTTGCCCGGTTGCGCACGCGCAAAAACCGCAAAGCGCGCCGGGTACCTTGTCACCGGATGCTCGTAGCGAAACACAGCCTTTTTATGGTCCCCATCAGGCGGGTATTTTGACGCCGCAGCAGGCCTCAATGATGCTGGTAGCGTTTGACGTACTGGCGACCGACAAAGGTGATCTTGAACGACTGTTTCGCCTGCTGACGAAACGCATCGCCTTCCTGACCACCGGCGGACCGGCGCCGGAAACGGCGAATCCGCGTTTGCCGCCGATGGACTCCGGGATCCTCGGTGCCTTCATCGCGCCGGACAACCTGACCATGACGCTGTCGGTGGGGCATTCGCTGTTTGATGACCGCTTTGGGCTGCAGGCACAGATGCCAAAGACGTTGCAAAAAATGACCCGCTTCCCGAATGACTCGCTGGATGCGGCGCTTTGTCATGGGGATGTGCTGTTGCAGATTTGCGCCAACACTCAGGACACGGTGATCCATGCCCTGCGCGATATCATCAAGCACACGCCAGATTTACTGAGCATTCGCTGGAAGCGGGAAGGGTTTATTTCCGACCATGCAGCACGCAGTAAAGGTAAAGAGACCCCGGTCAATTTACTGGGCTTTAAAGACGGCACGGCGAACCCGGACAGCAGCGATGCAAAACTGATGCAGGACGTGGTGTGGGTAACGGCGGAGCAGGGGGAACCAGAGTGGACAATCGGCGGGTCTTATCAGGCTGTACGTCTGATTCAGTTTCGTGTCGAATTCTGGGACCGCACGCCGCTCAAAGAGCAGCAAACCATTTTTGGCCGCGATAAGCACTCCGGCGCGCCGCTGGGTATGCAGCACGAGCATGACGTGCCGGATTACGCCAGCGACCCGGAGGGCAATATTATTGCGCTGGACAGCCACATTCGTCTGGCGAACCCGCGTACGGCGCAGACGCAGTCAAGCCTGATGATGCGCCGCGGCTATAGCTATTCTCTCGGCGTGACGCCCTCCGGACAGCTTGATATGGGATTGCTGTTTGTCTGCTATCAACATGATCTGGAAAAAGGGTTTCTGACCGTGCAGAAGCGGTTGAATGGTGAAGCGCTGGAAGAGTACGTTAAGCCGATTGGCGGAGGTTATTTCTTCGCACTACCAGGTGTTAAGCAGGCCGATCGCTATCTGGGCCAGTCTTTGCTTGAAGCCTGACAGTGAAACCCCGTCTGCGGGCGGGGTATGCTGTGCCTCACGCTTATGAAAATATTCTTTTTTTATATGATCCGTTTTTTGAAATAATTTTGTAATATCCCCGTAAGAGACTGTTGCCAGCAGAAAATGAGAATTTAGTTAACGTCAGGTAAAATTATTGTTGCGTTATTGCTAAGTTCTGATGTAATTATACGTAATAGCGGTAGTTCCCGGCTGTGATACTTATTCACTATGGAGATCGCGAATGGTAAAGTCCTCTCGTGGACACGTTTCTGACAGTTATTGCCGTCCCTTACGCGGAAGTCTCTCTTCCGGTAGCAACCTCGTCACCGCTAAATTTCACTCACTTTCCTCTCTTACTCGTGTTACTGACGCCATATTCGGTGCGCGTAGCCGTGTGTGGTGTCTTTTCCAAAGGCAAGCTATGGCTTACAAGGAAGCCAACCCTCAGATGTTCGTGCGCATAATCGCGCTGCCAGCGGCGCGTGTGATGAATACCAACAACTCAAGGTGCTATCCATGGGAAGACAAAAAGCAGTGATCAAAGCTCGTCGTGAAGCAAAACGTGTGCTGAGACGGGACTCACGTAGTCATAAACAGCGTGAAGAAGAATCGGTCACCTCGCTTGTGCAGATGAGTGGCGTAGAAGCGATAGGCATGGCGCGCGACAGTCGCGACACCACGCCTGTCATGGCGCGCAATGAGGCTCAATCGCACTACCTGAATGCTATCGAGAGTAAACAACTGATTTTCGCTACGGGCGAAGCCGGGTGTGGTAAAACCTGGATCAGTGCGGCAAAAGCAGCAGAGGCCCTGATACATAAAGATGTAGACAGGATTATTGTCACCCGTCCAGTTCTGCAGGCTGATGAAGATCTCGGCTTCTTACCTGGAGATGTATCGGAGAAGTTTGCCCCGTATTTCCGGCCGATTTACGACGTCCTGGTAAAACGACTGGGGGCATCCTTTATGCAGTATTGCCTGCGACCTGAAATCGGTAAGGTGGAAATCGCGCCGTTCGCCTATATGCGCGGACGTACATTTGAAAATGCAGTGGTCATTCTCGACGAGGCTCAGAACGTCACTGCTGCGCAAATGAAGATGTTTTTAACGCGCCTCGGGGAGAACGTGACGGTTATCGTAAACGGGGACATTACCCAGTGCGATTTACCCTCTCACGTTCAGTCAGGACTCAGTGACGCGCTGGGCCGCTTTAAAGAAGATGAGATGATAGGGATTGTCCGCTTCAGTAAAGATGATTGCGTTCGCTCGGCGCTCTGCCAACGAACGCTGAATGCGTACAGTTAAGCACCATTGTGTTCAGAGCCCGGGAGACCGGGCTTTGTTTTTATTGTTACGCAAAGAACGAACACTGTGTTTTTTAATAATACCCCACAATGAATATAAAAATATTTAAGCCGAAGTGTGATTTATATTTCACCTTTACTAATTTCGATGGATAATATTAATTTGCAAGCTAATTGTCATTCATTCTTTTCTATGCTTCACTTATTCTTCGGAAATTCCGATCTTATTAAAAAATAATAAAGAATGTTTTTAGGTTGAAAAAATGATTTTCACCAGTATTATGATTTTCGCGTATTTTAGCTATAAATTACGCGGAGATAGTAAAATTTGTTATTTAAAATGGAACTTTATGTTTAAGGACATGTGAAGAGATATTTTTGATGAAAATAAAGTCATTGACATTTCTTTCCGCGATTGCGTGTTATATTCCTGTTGCATTAGCTGCCACCACAAAAGGATATGAAATCAAAGAGGAAACTGTGGTGGGTAACGGGGGGGTTATTGAAAATGCGACTATTATAAACCCCGGAACACTCTTTCTTAAAGACGGTGCTATGAGCAATAATATTACGGTTGAATCTGGCGGGTTCTTCTTTATCATCGATGGCATGGACTATTCCAGTACTATCGAGGCTGGCGGCTCTCAATATGTCGAATATGGTTTAGCAACAAAAACGACAGTTCGTGGAACACAAGATGTTTTCGCCAGAACAGAGGGTGTGAATATTGACGGCGGGACTCAGGAAGTTAGATTCTCTGGACTGGCGCATAATACTTATATAACCAATGGCGGTACACAAAATGTCGATGGCCGTGCAATCCTGACGGAAATTGCGGACGGCAAACAGGATGTAAAAAGAGGAGGAGTAGCTGATAGCACGACGGTTAGGGGAAAAGGTTATCAATACGTGGCAGGGAGTGCAGTAAACTCTGAACTTTACGATTCGAGCGAGTTGCATGTCGTTGCGGGTGGTCGGGCCTTATATACCAGACTCTATCATTCGAGTAAGGGCTTCATAAATGAAGACGGAACCGCAGAGAAAACCACTCTTAACGATGAAAGTTCACTTTATTTAAAGGGTGGAACCGTCGAAAGTGCAGATATTTTTGGCGGCTCTTTCTATGCCGAAACAGGTAAGGTCAAAGGTGATTTCAACATCCATGGTGGTCAGATGGTTCTTTATAAAGAGGCCATGACTGAAACCGCAAATGTTAAGGTTGGCGGCCAGGGCACACTCCGACTGAATGCGGGTGCCGAAGATGTTGCATATTCACTGAAAGCCCTGCAACTGGACGGCGGTAAAGTTTATTTGCATGACATGCCAGTTAGCAAAAGCAGTGGCTGGAATACCCTGACTCTGGATACGCTGGAAGGAAAAGGTGACTTTTACATGCAAACCAATGTGTCTGCGGGGAAAAGTGATCTTCTTGATGTGACTGGAAATGCCTCTGGCGCTTTCAATGTTTTTGTCGAAGATACGGGTTCTAGCCCGGATAAAGATCAAAGTCTGTTGCTGGTAAAAACAGCAAGCGGTGATGCAACATTTGCGCTGGGTAATAAAGATGGCGTAGTCGATTTGGGTACATACCAATACACACTGAAAGAAAAAGAAGAGGGCAAGTGGTCGCTTATTGCGGATCTGACCCAAAAGCCAGAACCTGAACAACCGGGACAATCTAAACCTGAACCGAATCCAGATTCTCCCGCTGATTCTGTACCGGTGGTGAAGCCACAGCCTGAGATCGTTAAAAAACGCATCACACCCTCAACGGCTGCCGTACTGAATATGGCCGCAGTGGAGCCGCTCGTATTCGATGCAGAACTGGATAGTGTGCGTGAACGTTTGGATGGTCGCGATTCATTCAGTCGGGATGGAGCCGTCTGGAGCACGGTTTACAATACGCGTGATGACGTATCCACTTCGGCGGGGGCGGGTTTCGATCACACGCTGAGCGGGGTGACGATTGGTGCGGATCGTCATTTCCAGCACGAGAACAGTGGAATAACGACAGGCGGATTTTTCAGTTACTCACATTCGAACGTAGGCTTCGACCGTGGCGGTAAAGGCAATGTGGACAGCTACGCGCTGGGCGCCTATGCAAGCTGGCAGCATAACAATGGTCTTTATGTCGACGGCATTGTGAAAGTGAACCGTTTTGAAAATGATGTCAAAGGCCGCATGACCGGTGGCGGCGCGGCAAATGGCAGCTACAGTGCATACGGCGCGGGTGCGCATCTTGAAAGCGGGATGCGTTTGTCCGCAGGCGACCTGGGCATAACGCCTTATGCGGCCTTTACCGGGTTTACCACCGACAGCAACAAGTACACCCTTTCAAACGGGATGCGTGCCGAAGTGGACAACACGCGTATCGCTCGAGCCGAAGCTGGCCTGAAAACCGATTATCATGTGACGCTGAATAATGGCGTTGAGATTCAGCCATGGGTGAAAGCGGCGGTGAGACAGGAATACGCTGATGACAACAAGGTTAATGTGAATGATGACGGACATTTCGTTAACGATCTGTCCGGAACCCGAGGGGTATACCAGGTGGGTATTCGCGCGAAATTCACTGAGGATCTGAGTGGACATCTTAGCGCCAGTTACGGCAGCGGGGCGGATGTTGAGTCTCCGTGGCGTGCGGCTGTAGGGATAAGCTGGTCGTTCTAATTAATGCTGCGTGCAGAGCCCGGGAGACCGGGCTTTGTTTTTTAAGCATTATAAAAGAGACTGCAATTCAGTGACCATCATCGAGGGTTCGAATGGAATCAATTCAACGTTAGCGACACCGGAGCGTTGAAAGGGATCCTGTGCCAGATAGTGTTTGAGTTGCTCCTCGTTATCGCATTTCGCGAGAATCACGCCTCCTGTTCGCGGGAGCCTGCGCCCGGAAGCCAGAAAAAGATTAGCGGCGTAACCTTTTTTTAACCATTCAACATGGGCGGGAAGTTGCGCATCAATTTCATGCAATGGTTTGACATAGGTTAAGACGACGACGTAAAGCACGCTCATTGTGTTGTCCACAAATATAAAAGGGATATCACATTAACATGATTAACGGCCGATTAAATCAAGCGCAGACAGGGGGGCATTCTGGGGGGGATTGACTCGCCCTGACGGGCAGCCACGGACCTGTGCAATATGCGAAAAAAAAGCCCGTACTTGCGTACGAGCTCTTTCTTAAATATGGCGGTGAGGGGGGGATTGACTCGCTTCGCTCGCCCTGACGGGCAGCCCGTTGTCGACCCCCGGTCGGGGATTCTCATCCCCCCCGATGGAGAACATAAAAGAAAAGAGCCGATACATAAGTACCGGCTCTCATCTGAAATATGGCGGTGAGGGGGGGATTCGAACCCCCGATACGTTGCCGTATACACACTTTCCAGGCGTGCTCCTTCAGCCACTCGGACACCTCACCATATTGTTGTTCCTAACATACCGGAACGGGCGCTAATTTAGGGAAATACACCGCCTGCGTCAATCAACTTTTCCAAAAAATCGTGCGTTTACACAAACTTCAAGCAACCTGTAGGTTAATTAAGCGGAAACTGCTTTTTTTGCCAGCGCCAGCGAATTTGCTATGCTGATGATTCCGTTGAAAACGATGACAATAAGTGCGCAAAATTTCGCACAGCAACCCGCAGGAGTCAGTATGGATATCATTTTCTATCACCCTACGTTTGATACCCCCTGGTGGATCGCCGCACTGGAAAACGCCATTCCTGGTGCCAGAGTCCGGGAGTGGAAGTCGGGCGATAACGATCCGGCAGATTATGCGCTGGTCTGGCACCCACCGGTAGATATGCTGGAAGGGCGTAAACTTAAAGCCGTGTTTGCACTTGGCGCCGGGGTGGATTCGATCCTGAGCAAACTGAAAGCCCATCCCACCATGCTGGATCCCGCTATTCCTCTCTTTCGTCTGGAAGATACCGGCATGGGCTTGCAAATGCAGGAGTACGCGGTCAGCCAGGTGTTGCACTGGTTTCGCCGCTTTGATGATTACCAGGCGCTTAAAAATGAGAGCCAGTGGCAACCGCTGCCGGAATATATGCGCGAGGAGTTTACCGTGGGGATCATGGGGGCTGGCGTGCTGGGGGCAAAAGTGGCTGAAAGCCTGCAGGCCTGGGGCTTCCCGCTGCGCTGCTGGAGTCGCAGCCGCAAAACCTGGCCAGGTGTCGAGAGTTTTGCGGGTACCGAAGAGCTGGGCGCGTTCCTCAGCCAGACCCGCGTGTTGATTAACCTGCTGCCCAATACGGCGGAAACGGTCGGCATCATCAATGGAAAACTGCTTGATCAGTTGCAGGATGGCGCTTATCTGCTCAATCTTGCGCGCGGTGTCCACGTTAACGAAGATGATCTGCTGACCGCGCTGAACAGCAAAAAACTCAAAGGGGCAATGCTGGATGTCTACAGTCGTGAACCGCTGCCAGAGGACAGTCCGCTGTGGAAACATCCGCGCGTGGCGATGACGCCACACATTGCCGCGGTCACGCGTCCTGCAGAAGCCGTTGCCTATATTTCCCGCACGATTTCACATCTGGAAAACGGTGAAGCGGTGACCGGACAGGTCGATCGCCAGCGCGGCTACTGAGGTATACCCGGCAGATGCCGGGTTTCGACTAATAAACGCAGGCGATTCCTGCTATCCTTGTCGAAAAATGACCACAGGAGAGAGACATGTATCCCGTTGACCTGCATATGCATACCGTCGCCAGTACCCATGCTTATAGCACCCTGAGCGATTACATCGCTCAGGCTAAACGCCAGGGACTGAAACTGTTCGCAATTACCGATCACGGCCCGGACATGGCGGATGCTCCGCACCACTGGCATTTTATCAATATGCGTATCTGGCCGCGCGTGGTGGATGGGGTAGGGATCCTGCGAGGCATTGAAGCAAACATCAAAAACATCGAAGGTGAAATTGACTGTACCGGTCCGATGCTCACCTCACTGGATCTGATTATTGCAGGCTTCCATGAACCGGTTTTCGCTCCCCACGATGAAGCTACCAACACACAGGCGATGATCGCCACCATGGCGAGCGGCGTAGTGCATATCATTAGTCACCCCGGCAACCCGAAATATCCTGTTGATATCACGGCGATTGCCCAGGCTGCGGCGAAATACGAGGTTGCGCTGGAGATTAACAACTCCTCCTTCCTTCATTCGCGCAAAGGCAGTGAAGCGAACTGTCGCGCGGTAGCGGCGGCGGTACGCGATGCCGGCGGCTGGGTGGCGTTGGGCTCAGATTCTCATACCGCCTTTACGATGGGTGACTTTAGCGAGTGCCTGAAAATCCTCGAAGACGTGAACTTCCCGGAAGATCGTATTTTAAACGTGACGCCGAAACGATTACTCAATTTCCTGGAATCGCGCGGTATGCCGCCGATTCCTGAATTTGCTGAACTTTAACTACCACGAGCTGGAATATTTTGATGAACGAGTTTTCTATCCTGTGCCGCGTACTGGGATCGCTGTATTACCGTCAACCGCAGGATCCTTTACTGGTTCCGCTCTTTACCCTGATTCGCGAAGGTAAACTCTCGGCAAGCTGGCCGCTCGAACAGGATGAACTGTTGGCGCGTTTGCAGAAAAGCTGCGATATGGCCCAACTGGCGGCGGATTACAATGCGCTGTTTGTCGGTGCGGAGTGTTCGGTGCCACCGTATCGCAGCGCGTGGGTGGAAGGCGCGACAGAATCTGAGGTGCGGACGTTCCTTTCCGCGCGCGGAATGCCACTTGCCGAAACGCCAGCCGATCATATTGGTACGTTGCTGCTGGCCGCTTCCTGGCTGGAAGATCAGTCTGCGGAAGATGAAAGCGAGGCGCTGGAAACCCTGTTCGCGGACTATATCCTTCCATGGTGTGGCTCTTTCCTCGGGAAAGTTGAAGCACACGCCACCACCCCTTTCTGGCGGACAATGGCGCCGTTAACACGCGATGCTATTGGCGCGATGTGGGACGAACTGGAAGAAGAGACGGACGCGTAAGTGTGATTTAAATCACCTTATGCTGCAACGTGTAATTTCCATTGCATGAATTGTGTGCGTGATCTCATTCATGTTGCCTGTTTCTGTTATCATGCGCGGCATGAACATACTTCTTTCCATAGCAATCACAACGGGCATTCTCTCCGGTATCTGGGGATGGGTGGCCGTCTCTCTTGGCTTACTGAGTTGGGCAGGATTTTTAGGCTGTACGGCCTATTTTGCTTGTCCGCAGGGCGGGTTAAAGGGGCTGGCCATTTCGGCTTCCACGCTGTTGAGTGGCGTGGTGTGGGCGTTGGTCATTATTTACGGTAGCGCGCTGACGCCGCATCTGGAACTGGTGGGCTATGCGATCACCGGCGTTGTGGCCTTCCTGATGTGTATTCAGGCAAAGCAGGTCTTGCTGTCATTTGTGCCGGGCACGTTTATCGGTGCCTGTGCCACGTTTGCCGGGCAGGGGGACTGGAAACTGGTCTTGCCTTCACTGGCAGTCGGTTTACTCTTTGGCTATGCCATGAAAAATAGCGGCCTGTGGCTGGCGGCGAGGCGAGAAAGACAAAGTACGCGCACGATAGCGGAAAATAAAAAAGCGTGAGGAAATCCTCACGCTTTTTTTATCTCTGTCATCAGGATTCCGGCGGTACCGACATATGACGGTATTTCACCAGAATATCGCTCTGGCGATCGGCTTTATTCTGCAAATCCCACAGCCCGCGATCGATACCATCGTTGATAAGGAAGATGACGCCCGTTTCAATGGCGGACATCAGGCATAACATCACCGGTTCATTGGAGGTGTAGCCAATTTCACCTTCCAGCAGCCTCTGGTAATCGATAAAGCGGAACACTCCTGCCTGCACTTCATAAGACAGAATGGTTTTACTGGTATTGACCGAGGAGAGGATCTCACCGGTGCTGACGTTGACCACGCGCAGGTTCACCGCGATCTGGTCAAGCTGGTACTGTGTGTCCGCGCCAATACCGAAATAACGTGCACCCACACCGCCAGATTTCACGTTACTTTCGTAACCGATAATCGACCCTTCAACCATGATATTTGCCGCCGTCAGCGACTGTAGCGGGATCCGGTTGTTGATGGCGACAGTCCCGTTTTCCTGGGCGGCACGAATGATTTTACGTTCATTCAGCAGGTTTTGCAGGCCCTGGCGCTCCAGCGGTACAAACCAGCGGGAATCTTTCAGCGCCGTAACCAGCATCGCGGTGGCGCTTTGCGGGACGGCGGTCGAGAAGTTACTGGCCGGGTAGGGTTTAAACTGTCCGGTTTCATCCTGAATGTTATACACCGAGACAAAAATTTTGCCCGTTGGCATGGGTAAATGCGTTAAATCCTTATAACTTTGCGCACGAGGCATTAATGTCGGCTTAGCGGCTTCTTTTGGCGGGGCGGTTAAGCATCCGCTCAGTAAAATGACGGCGACGAATACAAGTAAGCGCTGCATGATAATTGTCCTTACGAAGCGGTGCTTAGAAACCGGTGGAATCTGACTGTAAACCCGACACTTCTATCGTCGATGTTTTTCCCGTTTTCCTGTCCGTGACATTTAGCTGCAACTGACCATCACGGTTGGAAATATCAACAATGAAATCATTGGTCACCATCCTGCCGGGTTTCCCCGTGTTAATATTGGTCAACAGTCCGCCCAGTATTTGTGACTGAATGGCCTGAGTGAAGTTATCCAACGCGGAGGGAGTTTCAATTCCGTAATCGTCGTTATAACTGGGATCTTTATAAGAGTTCTGCGCCTGGGCGCTATTCAGTAAAAAAGAACCGTTATTGGGGTTTCCACCAAAGTTGGGATTGCGGAACTGGAAGGTCATATTTCCGGCCCAACTTAATGGCGAAATAAGCATGAGTACTACTACTGCATGTTTGACACGCATTACAGCCTCCGGACAAAAATCACTCTTTAAAATTCGTCATGCGTTAAATCGCCGGTACTCAATAGAGTTTGATCTATTTGCCGACGGTTTAAAGCGTCCTCGGTTTGCGCCAGCGCGAAGACAACAGTTTTTTCGAAGTCTCTTTTCGTTGGAAATAAAAAAGTCTGGAATATAACGTCCTGATTAACCGTTATGGTGATCCAACTTCCCCAACGTGCACTGGGTCGCTCATTGATAGTCAAATTGCCTGGATAGTCACTTTCCCATTTGTCGCTAAAAGCACGATAAAAATCGTGGCCAATAGACGAAACCGTGTGGTCAGTTAAGAGCCCAGGAACTTCAACTTCTACAGCCTGCGTAGCGCCGGCAGCGAGCAGAAACTGTGCCGCTACAAGCCAGGTCAAATAGCGTTTCATGGCTTTATCGCCTGAGGTTATCATTTGCCCACGAAACCGCCTGGGTACGATTTTTGACAGCTATCTTCTTGAAAAGATTATAGAGATGCGTCTTGACCGTATTCTCACTGATAAACAGTGAGCGCGCGATTTCGATATTAGAAGCGCCGATACGTAGCTTATTCAGGATCTCTTTTTCACGATGAGTCAGGAGAGCCGACTCTGTGCTGTTGTAGCGGTAGTTACCAGAGTGAGTGATCAGATAGCTGGCCAGTTTCTGTGAGAAGTAGCATTCTCCCCGCAGGATCCCCTGCAAACCGTTTACGACACGTTCTTCATCATCCGCTACATAAAAAACGCCATTGATATGCGGCCAGTTTTCAATATCCCGGTAGGGATAATCATCGGGGGTATTTAACAATAACGTCTTTAAATTATTGTTCTTCCGACTTAAGTTGTCTTGCCAGTAATGGATGAGCTTTTTATCCGCTTCCATCATATCGACTAAAACAATGCAACTGGTGGAAATATCATCCAGAGAACGTTGAATATTATGCAGTTTTCCGGTGAGTGCCAGAGATTGTTTTAAATGCTGCAATAATGCTGTGGCTTGCAGGGATGGTTTGGTGATCAACAATAATGTATGACTATGAATACTATGGACTTCATTAAACATGATGAAACCCCACTTTTTTTAGTCGCACACCTGACAGTTGCCTTTAGAAATCAGGCACCAGAAGTACTGACAGATGTTGCACTGCTGTGTGTAGTAAAATAGAGTCAGCCCGAACGGGTCAAAATATTAATACAAATGAACTACAACTGATTTCAATCTAGCCATTACAAATCTTAAAGCAAGTGTTAAACATGTAACGGAATGTAAAAATATATATTAATTTGTTAGTCTTAAGCTTTTTTTAAGTTTAGATTTGATAGAAAAGTTGTACATTCCGCTGTTATTGCACAGATTTAAAAAATCATACAAATTATATTAACACTATGAATTTAATATAAAAAGTCAAAATAATGCTAGTCCTTAATCTGATGATAAATTGCTACGTCATGACATCCGTTGATGTCGCGCATTTTGATGACGAAAAAAACGATGCTTGTCACGACTTGCTCATCTCTCACTTCTTAAACGACACAACATCACCTGGAAAGCCCACTGTACAGCCCATTGGTTGATGTCGCTAAAATGCATCAACGGTAAGTCTGTAAAAAATAAAATAAGCGTAAATAACAGGGTATTTGTGTCAAAATTAGCACTTTGGGGTGAGCGAATATATAAAAATACCACTGGCGGGTGAGTTATTTAAAATGTTTCCGCGGACATACTCTTCATCGTAACGCAGCGTTAACAAATTACGTTTAGCGTTAACAACAAAACTGATGAGAACGTTATTTTCTCGATGTACGACCAGGTCCAGGGTGACAACATGAAAAACAAATTGTTATTTATGATGTTAACAGTACTGGGTGCGCCTGGGATTGCTTCCGCAACAAGTTATGATTTAGCAAATTCGGAATATAACTTTGCGGTAAATGAATTAAGCAAGTCTTCATTTAATCAGGCAGCCATTATTGGTCAGGACGGCACTAATAATAGTGCAAAGATACGCCAGGACGGTTCTAAGCTTTTGTCGGTAGTTTCACAAGAAGGTGGAAACAACCGGGCCAAAGTTGACCAATCAGGAGCTTATAACTTTGCGTATATTGCTCAGTCGGGTAATTCCAATGATGCCAGTATTTCGCAAAGTAATTACGGTAATACTGCGATGATTATCCAGAAAGGTTCTGGAAATAAAGCAAATATTACTCAGTATGGTACTCAGAAAACAGCAGTTGTAGTGCAGAGACAGTCGCAAATGGCAATTCGCGTAACTCAACGCTAATACATTGACGACGCTTAAATCAATCCGATGGGGGTTTACCATGAAACTTTTACAAGTGGCAGCATTTGCAGCAATCGTGGTTTCTGGCAGTGCTCTGGCTGGTTCCGTTCCACAGTGGGGCGGCGGTGGCGGTAATCACGGCGGTGGCGGAAGCAGTTCTGGCCCGGAATCGACCCTGAGTATCTATCAGTTCGGGACCAATAACGCCGCACTTGCGCTGCAAAGCGACGCTCGTAAATCAGACACTACAATCACTCAGCACGGCTATGGTAACGGCGCCGATGTTGGCCAGGGTTCAGATAACAGCACCATTGATCTGACTCAGAAAGGCTTCAAAAACAACGCCACCATCGATCAGTGGAACGGCAAAAACTCGGATATTACTGTGAGCCAATACGGTGGACGTAACGCCGCGCTGGTTAACCAGACGGCTTCTGACTCCAGCGTTCTGGTTAAACAAGTTGGTTTTGGTAACAACGCCACGGCTAACCAGTACTAATTCAGTTTATGTGCTGAATATAAACAGGGCGAAAGCCCTGTTTTTTTTCGGGAGGACATCATGAACACCTTATTACTCCTTGCGGCGCTCTCTAATCAGATAACCTTTACGACAACCCAGCAAGGTGACATTTACACGATTACGCCGCAGGTTACCCTGACGCAACCCTGCGTGTGTCAGGTCCAGATTTTAGCCCTTCGCGAAGGCGTGGCGGGACAAAGTCAGTCACAACAGAAAAAGACCCTTTCTCTACCTGCTAATCAAGCCATTGATTTGACCAGACTCAGTTTAAATATCTCTGCACAAGACACCGTCAAAATCGTGGTTACGGTTTCTGACGGTCAATCGCTGCATTTATCACAACAGTGGCCGCCTTCTGCGAAATCGTCATAACTGGCTGATAATTTATGCGGTTACGGTGGCAGAGGTGAGGTGACTGAACTATGAATAGAGTGACGCGGAATGCGTGACTCCTGGGCGTAATCACCGTCAGGGAAAACATCACCCCTCAAGGATGAATGTTCATTGAGGAAACCATCATGCCGTTATCTGTCGCGCGTAAAACAAGCGTTCTGCTTTTCGGTCTTCTTGCCCTTAATTCGGTCGCCGCCATGGCGGGTACGAGTGGACAGGGTGGGGTTATTCATTTCGTCGGTCAAATTGTGGAGCCACCCTGTGAGGTGAGTCGGGTGCAGCAGCGCCTGGCAATGTCGTGCAATCACGAGGGGCACACGCAGACCCGCTATTATTCCCCGCAGGAATTGCTTAACGCGCCGCAGCACTTTAAACAAATCGCCGCGGTTGACCTGCACTACCTCAATGAACAGAAAACGCTGGCGGTGATGAGTATCGATTACCGCTGAATGGGCTGGTCAGACAAACTCACGAAAAAAGCGATTTCAAGGGAACCCCTGCTGTACACTTACAGAATAGAGTGAAGCAAGGAGATTCTATGGAATCGCGTATTCATGTTATCCAGGGGGATATCACCACCGTCGCGGTTGATGTCATCGTCAATGCCGCTAACTCATCACTGATGGGGGGCGGAGGCGTTGATGGGGCGATCCACCGCGCCGCGGGTCCCGCATTACTGGAAGCCTGCATGAAGGTCAGGCAGCAGCAGGGCGAGTGCCCAACGGGTCATGCGGTGATCACGCTTGCGGGTAACCTTCCCGCCAAAGCGGTCATTCACACCGTCGGCCCAATCTGGCGCGGCGGCGAGCATAACGAAGCGCAACAGTTACAGGATGCGTACTTCAATAGCCTGAATCTGGCGCTGGCCAATGGCTACACCTCTATTGCATTCCCGGCAATCAGCACCGGAGTCTATGGATATCCGCGTGCGGCGGCGGCAGAAATTGCACTCAAGACCGTTTCGGAATTTATTACCCGTCGCGCTTTACCTGAGCAGATATACTTTGTCTGTTATGACGAAGAAACAGCCCGACTCTACCAGCGTTTACTCACCCAGCAAGGCGATGAATGAACTGACCCGGCTCGCCCGCGCAACAGCTCCTCTGTGTGAAAATCATCCCGGAGAGTGTGGCATTCTTGCGCTGGATGACAGTCTGGACGCCTTTGCCGCCCGCTATCGTCTGGCGGAAATGGCGGAGCGTACGCTGGATGTTCAGTACTACATCTGGGAAGACGACATGTCCGGGCGGCTGTTGTTCGCCGTTCTGCTGGCGGCGGCAAAACGCGGCGTCCATGTGCGCCTGTTGCTTGATGACAACAACACGCCGGGGCTGGATAACACCCTGCAACTGCTTGACGCTCATCCCAACATTGAAGTTCGCCTGTTTAATCCGTTCTCTTTTCGCATGCTACGAATGTTGGGCTATCTGACCGATTTTGCCCGGCTCAATCGGCGGATGCATAACAAAAGCTATACCGCAGATGGTGTCGTCACCCTGGTGGGCGGGCGAAACATAGGCGATGCCTATTTCGGCGCGGGGGAGGAACCGCTATTTTCCGACCTGGACGTGATGGCGATAGGCCCCGTCGTCAGGGAGGTCGCGGAGGATTTTGAACGCTACTGGCGCTGCGCGTCGGTCTCGACGTTGAAATCGGTGCTGGCACTGTCGGAGCAAGAAATCACCGAGCGCATCGAGTTACCCGAGAGCTGGTACAATGACCCGATCACCCGCCGATACCAGCATAAACTGGAAACCAGCGCCTTTATGACCCATCTCGATCGCGGGGCGCTACCGCTCATCTGGGCGAAGACCCGGCTGTTAAGTGACGATCCTTCAAAAGGCGAGGGGAAAGCGCAGCGTCACTCTTTGCTGCCACAACGATTGTTTGACGTGATGGGCTCACCAGCAGAACGGATTGACATCATCTCTGCCTATTTTGTCCCGACCCGGGCAGGCGTCGCCCAGTTGCTGAAACTGGTGCGTAAAGGCGTCAAAATTGCGATCCTCACCAACTCACTAGCCGCTAATGATGTGGCGGTGGTGCATGCTGGTTACGCGCGCTGGCGGAAAAAACTGTTACGTTATGGCGTAGAACTGTACGAGTTAAAGCCGACGCGTGAACGCGACATCGTCCTTCACGATCGCGGACTGACCGGTAATTCCGGCTCCAGCCTGCACGCCAAGACGTTCAGCATTGACGGGCGTAAAGTGTTCATTGGCTCGCTCAATTTTGATCCGCGTTCCACGTTGTTGAACACCGAGATGGGCTTTGTGATTGAAAGCGAGACGCTGGCGACGCTGATCCACCGACGATTCACCGAAAGCCAACGCGATGCGGCCTGGCAACTGCGGCTCGATCGCTGGGGGCGAATCAACTGGGTGGATCGACAGCAGGACCAGGAGCTGGTGTTAAAAAAAGAACCCGCCACAGGATTCTGGAAGCGGGTTCTGGTACGACTGGCAACGCTATTGCCTGTCGAGTGGCTGCTTTAACGTAGCAGCAAGCGTTAGCTGGTCACTTTTTTGCTTTGTTCCTGCCTGACCGCCGGCTTACCGGAGAACAGGAATTTGAACAGCGGAATGCGCAAATGAATTTCGTACAATACCAGTGCGATACCCACGACAAAGATCAGTCCGCAGAGAAAGCCCAGCAGATTCGACCTAATATGCGGCGTGATCCACGCACCGTAAAACAGCGTTAACGGATGATGCACCAGATAGATAAACAGCGACGCATTGACAAAATAGGTGACGCGGGCTGACTGGAAATTGAGTAAACGATGGCCGAGGGAAAACACCACATTGACCATCCATAATCCGAGCACCATGGTGATGACATATTCCGTTTCGTACATCCAGGCGTCGCCACTGCCGTAGCGCTGATTCAGCAAATAGGCGATGAAGGCGAAAACCGCCCCCAGCGTACATCCCCGGGAAGGCGTGGTGAAAAGGGCCTTCAGTTCGGGTGAGATAAAGGCCAGCGCGCCCAGCATAAAGAAAGGCACATAAAAGAGCGTTTGCATCGCGACGAAATTAAACAAGCCGTCACTGAGAATCGGTGGATAAACAATGAACAGCGTCCGTCGCACCACCGCGTAACCCATACCCAGGAAGAAAAAGATCAGCGTCAGTTTGCCCATCGACACGGCGGCCAGCCGTTTTTTATCCGATTTTTCCAGATTTTTTCGCATCCGGCTAAATACCCACAAACTGACGGTTGTTAATACCACCAGTACCAGTAAAAACCAGAGATGAGAAATTAACTCCCAGACCAGCGTATTATATTTTTCATACAGCGAGAGTGAATGCCAGCTATCGGCTTTACCTTTGACATATTGCAACATAATAAATTGCGGCAACGTCAGCAAAGGAATAGCGGTAAGCATTGGAATACCCACGCGTTCGACGCGTACTTTCCACCAGCGATTCAGCGGATAACGCAGGAATAACATGTACGAAAAATAACCGGAAATAACGAAAAAGACCTGCATCCGGAAGGAATGGATAAAATCATTAAACAGGGTCAGCCACCATGAGGGCTCAGCGCTGTTCACATGCCAGCTATGGCCGGAATAGATCAATGAGATATGGAAGGGAATACCCAACAACATCAGCCAGGCGCGGATGGAGTCAAGAAAATATTCACGCTGTGCGGGTACGGGATTCATAGAGGTTTTCGTATTCTCAGATTCTCAGACTAATCGTCTTATCCCTAAGCCGATTAATAGTTACAGTCGGTGGCAACCCTACACGAAGAACAACGACCTGTCTCCAGGATAAGCACGCAAAGTGAAAAAGGGTCCGGCGAGGTGCCTAAACCATGAGCCAGCGTGCTGAACAATGCAGGGATTCAGTTGTCCTAATGCCTGATTATCCATTAAAATAGATCGGATCGATATAAGCACACAAAGGGGGAAGTGCTTACTAATTATGAAACATAAATCACAAATGATGAAAATGCGTTGGTTGGGTGCGGCAGTCATGTTAACGCTGTACACGTCGTCGGCCTGGGCCTTCTCCATCGATGACGTTGCAAAGCAAGCTCAATCCTTAGCCGGTAAAGGCTATGAGGCGCCAAAAAGTAACTTGCCCTCCGTTTTCCGCGACATGAAATATGCGGACTATCAGCAGATCCAGTTTAATCGCGATAAAGCTTACTGGAGCAATCTCAAGACCCCATTTAAGCTCGAATTTTACCACCAGGGTATGTACTTCGACACACCGGTCAAAATCAATGAAGTCACGGCAACCGCTGTCAAAAGAATCAAATACAGCCCGGACTACTTTAACTTTGGCGATGTGCAGCATGATAAAGACACAGTAAAAGATCTCGGCTTTGCGGGTTTCAAAGTGTTGTACCCGATCAACAGCAAAGAGAAAAATGATGAAATCGTCAGTATGCTTGGCGCGAGCTATTTCCGCGTTCTGGGTGCCGGTCAGGTTTATGGTCTGTCTGCACGCGGTCTGGCCATTGATACCGCGCTGCCCTCAGGTGAAGAATTTCCCCGCTTCCGTGAGTTCTGGATCGAACGTCCAAAACCGACTGACAAACGCCTGACGATTTATGCATTACTGGACTCTCCGCGAGCGGCCGGGGCCTATCGTTTTGTGATAATCCCTGGACGTGACACCGTCGTCGACGTGCAATCGAAAGTCTACCTGCGCGATAAGGTCGGCAAACTGGGCGTGGCGCCGTTAACCAGTATGTTCCTGTACGGGCCGAACCAGCCTTCTCCGGCAACCAACTACCGTCCGGAACTGCATGACTCCAACGGCTTGTCGATTCATGCCGGCAACGGCGAATGGATCTGGCGTCCGCTGAATAACCCGAAACATCTTGCGGTGAGCAGTTTTGCAATGGAAAACCCGCAGGGGTTTGGCCTGCTGCAGCGTGGCCGTCAGTTCTCACGCTTTGAAGATCTCGAAGACCGTTACGATCTGCGCCCAAGCGCCTGGATCACGCCAAAAGGCGAGTGGGGCAAAGGTAAGATTGAACTGGTTGAAATTCCAACCAATGATGAAACCAACGATAACATCGTGGCTTACTGGACGCCGGATCAACTGCCTGAACCGGGCAAAGAGATGAACTTCAAATACACCCTGACGTTTAGCCGCGATGAAGACAAACTTCATGCGCCAGATAACGCCTGGGTGCAGCAGACACGTCGTTCCACCGGCGATGTCAAACAGTCGAATCTCATTCGCCAGCCTGACGGCACGATAGCCTTCGTGGTGGACTTCACCGGCACGGACATGAAAAAACTACCGCAGGATACTCCGGTCACCGCGCAAACCAGCATCGGTGATAACGGCGAGATCGTGGAAACAACGGTGCGTTACAACCCGGTCACTAAAGGTTGGCGTATGACGATGCGCGTGAAAGTGAAAGATGCGAAGAAAACCACTGAAATGCGTGCTGCATTGGTCAATGCCGATCAGACGTTGAGTGAAACCTGGAGCTACCAGTTACCTGCCAATGAATAAGACAACTGAGTACATTGACGCCTTGCCGCTCTCGGACATCGAGAAAGCGGCATTGCCGAAAACTGACATTCGCGCGGTGCATGAAGCGCTGGATGCCGAGCATCGCCGTTACTCGCGAGAAGACGATTCACCGCAGGGTTCTGTCAAAGCCCGTCTGCAACAAGCCTGGCCAGACTCGCTGGGCGAAGGGCAACTGATCAAAGATGACGAAGGGCGCGACCAGCTTCAGGCGATGCCGAAAGCCAAACGGTCATCAATGTTTCCCGATCCCTGGCGTACCAACCCGGTTGGGCGTTTCTGGGACCGCCTGCGTGGGCGTGACGTCACGCCGCGCTATCTGGCGCGGCTGACCAAAGAAGAGCAGGAAAGTGAGCAGAAGTGGCGTACCGTCGGCACCATTCGCCGTTACACGCTGCTGTTGCTGACGTTGGCGCAGACGGTCGTCGCGACCTGGTACATGAAGACGATTCTGCCGTATCAGGGCTGGGCGCTGATCAATCCGGCGGATATGGTCGGGCAGGACCTGTGGGTCTCCTTCATGCAGTTGCTGCCGTATATGCTGCAAACCGGTATTTTGATCCTCTTTGCAGTGCTGTTCTGCTGGGTTTCTGCCGGGTTCTGGACCGCGCTGATGGGCTTCCTGCAATTGCTGATTGGGCGTGATAAGTACAGTATTTCGGCGTCAACGGTTGGGGATGAACCGCTGAATCCGCAGCACCGTACCGCGCTGATTATGCCGATCTGTAACGAAGACGTTGATCGCGTTTTTGCGGGCCTGCGCGCCACATGGGAATCGGTAAAAGCGACCGGCAACGGCGAGCATTTTGATGTCTACATTCTCAGTGACAGCTACAACCCCGATATCTGCGTCGCAGAGCAAAAGGCGTGGATGGAACTGATTGCTGAAGTGCAGGGCGAAGGGCAGATTTTCTATCGCCGTCGTCGCCGTCGTGTGAAGCGTAAAAGCGGTAACATTGATGACTTCTGCCGTCGCTGGGGCAGCCAGTACAGCTACATGGTGGTACTGGACGCTGACTCCGTCATGACCGGTGAATGCCTGAGCGGTCTGGTGCGTTTGATGGAAGCGAACCCGAATGCCGGGATCATTCAGTCATCGCCGAAGGCGTCCGGCATGGACACCCTGTATGCTCGCTGTCAGCAGTTTGCGACGCGCGTATATGGACCTTTGTTCACCGCCGGTTTGCACTTCTGGCAGTTGGGTGAATCCCACTACTGGGGCCACAACGCCATCATCCGCGTGAAGCCGTTCATTGAACACTGTGCGCTGGCGCCGCTGCCGGGTGAAGGCTCTTTCGCCGGTTCTATCCTGTCGCACGACTTCGTGGAAGCGGCGCTGATGCGTCGTGCAGGGTGGGGCGTGTGGATTGCTTACGATCTGCCCGGCTCCTATGAAGAGCTGCCGCCAAACCTGCTGGACGAACTGAAGCGTGACCGCCGCTGGTGTCACGGCAACCTGATGAACTTCCGTCTGTTCCTTGTGAAAGGGATGCACCCGGTTCACCGCGCCGTGTTCCTGACCGGGGTGATGTCTTATCTCTCCGCGCCATTGTGGTTTATGTTCCTCGCGCTGTCGACCGCGCTGCAGGTGGTACACGCGCTCACCGAGCCGCAATACTTCCTGCAACCGCGCCAGCTGTTCCCGGTCTGGCCGCAGTGGCGTCCTGAACTGGCGATTGCGCTGTTTGCTTCAACGATGGTGCTGCTGTTCCTGCCTAAACTGCTGAGTATTCTGCTCATCTGGTGTAAAGGCACCAAAGAGTTCGGTGGATTCATTCGCGTCACCCTGTCGCTGCTGCTGGAGGTGCTGTTCTCCGTGCTGCTGGCGCCGGTGCGCATGCTGTTCCACACCGTCTTCGTGGTGAGCGCCTTCCTCGGTTGGGAAGTGGTCTGGAATTCGCCGCAGCGCGACGATGACTCGACTCCGTGGGGCGAAGCGTTTATGCGTCACGGTTCGCAGTTGCTGCTGGGGCTGGTGTGGGCGGTCGGAATGGCGTGGTTGGATCTGCGCTTCCTGTTCTGGCTGGCACCGATTGTCGTCTCGCTGATCCTGTCGCCGTTTGTCTCGGTGATCTCCAGCCGTTCAACGGTCGGTTTGCGTACCAAACGCTGGAAGCTGTTCCTGATCCCGGAAGAGTATTCGCCGCCGCAGGTACTGGTGGATACCGATAAGTATCTGGTGATGAACCGTAAACGCGCGCTCGACGATGGCTTTATGCATGCGGTGTTCAACCCGTCGTTTAATGCGCTGGCAACGGCGATGGCGACGGCACGTCATCGGGCAAGCCATGTGCTGGAAATTGCCCGCGATCGTCACGTCGAACAAGCCCTGAACGAAACGCCGGAAAAACTGAATCGCGACCGCCGTCTGGTACTGCTGAGCGATCCGGTGACGATGGCACGTTTACACTATCGTGTCTGGAACTCGCCAGAGAAGTATTCATCGTGGGTGAGTTACTATCAGGACATTACCCTGAACCCGCAGGCGCTGAAAAATCAGTAGGCGCCATCCGGCTGAATCATCTGAAAAATACCGGCCTGCGCCGGTATTTTTTTATACTGAAGAAAACGAATGATGAGGTATCACGTGCGACTCATAGCGGTGGGTATCATGGTAATGCTATTAAGCGGGTGCGGCAGCATTATCAGTCGGACAATCCCCGGGCAGGGGCATGGCAACCAGTACTATCCGGGAGTGCAGTGGGACGTCCGGGACTCAGCATGGCGCTATGTCACCATCCTCGATCTGCCCTTCTCGCTGGTGTTTGATACGCTGCTGTTGCCGCTCGATATGCATCACGGCCCTTACGAGTAATTACCGTTCATCCCACTCATCGGCTGCGGTTTGACCCTCTTCGGTGTCCAGCGGGGGCTCAAGCTGAAATTCACCTTCATCCCATTCGTGCAGCGTATTCTCTTCCAGCCATTCCTGGCGGATCTCTATCTCATCATAATCGCCGTCAAAGACGCTTTGGGCAGCTTCGCCACTGAGCATCGGCAGGCATTCGCCTTCCTCTCCTTCGTCGGCAAAAAACTCGACCTGCCACATGATGTCGCCATCCTGTAGCACGTACTTTTGCACGTTAAGCTGCTGTACATTGGCTTCGTCCTGCTCAAGCTCAGGATGGTCCGCCATAAATTCTTCACGGGCTGAGTCAATGGCTTCTTCCAGCGTTGCATACATGGTCATCAGAGTCTCCCTTTGATTTGACGAGGTATTCAGGGAAAGAATAGCTGATTCTCCGGTTATGCAAGTATGAATGCTGAAAAATCATCCCACGGTTCGCGAGAGCGCGCGACGGCGCAGGCTGTTCCAGGAATAAATGGCGTTAAACAGCACCACCCCGGCGGTGACCAGAAAGACCGCGCGAAAGCCATAGTTAGCGGAAATCGCTGCGCCCATTAATGGGCCGGTCACGTTGCCAATATCGCGAAACGACTGGTTATAACTGAAGATGCGCCCGGCAATTTGGTTTGTAGAGTTGTAGACCAGCAGCGTCTGCACCGCCGGTAGCAGCGCGCCGTCGGCAGCTCCCAGTAAAAAACGCAGTACCGCCAGTTGCCACGGGGTCTGAACAAAGGACATCGGGATCAGCAGTAAAACAGAAAGAATCAGCGCGACGATGAGGATTTTCTCCGGTCCGATGCGGTCCCCCAGCTTGCCTAACCGTGGCGCGCTGAGTAACGCGGCGACGCCGGGCACGGAGGCGATCATCCCGCTGATAAACGCAATATTACTGACGTTACCTGCCAGTTCCCGCACGTAAAGCGTCAGAATTGGCGCAATGGACCCGGTCGCCACCTGGATAATCAGTGTTGTGACAAACAGACTCAGTACCAGTTTCGGGTTTTTAAGCGTGGCGACCACTTCCCGGACGCGCAGCATCTCTTTCTTGCTGATCGGTTTATAGTTCTCGCGAATAAAAAACAGCGTCAGTAAAAAACAGATCAGCAGTACCGTTGCGGTGATGAAGAAAACCGGGCGCAGGCCATACTGGTCGGCGAGCAGGCCGCCCGCCAGCGGGCTGAGCAGCGCACCGCTGACGCCGCCAGTAGAGAGCGTTCCCAGCGCCCAGCCGCTTTTATTACGCGGGACCTGGGTGGCGATCAGCGCGTTGGCGTTGGGGACGAATCCGCCCAGCAGTCCAAGCAGCGCGCGCAGTACCAGAAACTGCCAGATATTCTGCGCAACGCCCATCAGCAACATCACTATCGCCATCCCCAGCGCAGAGCGCAGCAGCATTATCTTTCTGCCTTTACGGTCAGCGAGTCCGCCCCAGAAGGGAGAGGCGATAGCGGAGAAAAGAAACGTAATACTGAAAACCAGCCCGGACCACATATTGAGCGCACTGTGGCCCGTCACGCCGAGTTGTTCGACGTATAACGGTAAAAACGGCATCACCAGGCTAAATGCGGCGCCGGTTAAGAAACAGCCGAGCCAGGCGACGGTGAGATTACGTTTCCAGTTGATGGGGGTATCAGAGGGTGACATAGCGATCCGCGTGTGATGCGCTGTTAGCGCGATCGGGCAAAAAAACGAATATAAATTAAGCATATTCATTATGCGCCTGTAGGCGGGGGGTCGCAATGTGGGGAGCTTTTATCGCTAAAAGTGGTGAAAAAGCAGCCCGAAAGGACTGCTTTGCAGGATTTAATAGCGGGAAGGTACGCCGGCAGGACGCGTTTTGAAGCGGCGGTGCAGCCACATGTACTGTTCCGGCGCCATCATGATGCACTTCTCGACAACCTTGTTCATCCAGGCGGCGGTGGTCTCTGCGTCATCCAGCGGCGGTGAGCACTCTGGCGGCAACATAATCAACTGGTAGCCTTTGCCATCGGGCTTGCGACGCGGCACAAACGGCACCAGGCAGGCGCTGGACATTCGCGCGAGCATCCAGGTGCCGGAGGTGGTGGCGGCCTGCTCGACGGCAAAAAGCGGGACGAATACGCTGGAGCGCGGGCCATAGTCGTGGTCTGGCGCATACCAGACCACTTCGCCTTTTTTCAGCGCCCTAATCATCCCTTTCAGGTCTTTGCGATCGAGCATGGATTTGTTGGAGCGCATACGTCCCCAGGTCTGGAGCCAGTCGAGCAGTGGATTATCATTCGGCCGATAGACGCCGATGCCGGGTTCCTGCAAGCCAAACTGGCGCGCGCCCAGTTCCAGAGTTAAAAAGTGCAGCCCCACCAACAAAATGCCTCGCTGCTGGGCCTGAACGTCACGAATATGCTCCATGCCGATCACTTCGGTCCAGCGGGCGATGCGACGATCGGACCAGAACCAGGCCATTCCGGTTTCCAGCAGGCCCATACCGACGGATTCAAAATTTTTGACCACCATCGCATGGCGTTCACGCTCGCTCATCTCGGGAAAACAGAGTTCGAGATTACGATATGCAATTTTCGTCCGACGCTTCATCAGACGAAACGCCAGGTGGCCGATCGTATGGCCAAGACGATAGAGAATCGGATAGGGCAACTGCACGACCAACCAAAGTGAGCCAATACCGAGCCAGGTTAACCAATACCGTGGATGCAGTAATGCTGCGGAGAACTTAGGTAAATTCGTCATGTCTTTCCTGTTGTATACCTTAAAACGGGCAATTATCTGTATTGTTGCATTTTTTCGCTTTCAGAAAAAATTTGTGGCTCCAGGATGGCGATAAATGCAGCAAATGTTGTTAATTTTTTAGTTTGAAGAAAGAAATGTAGCGCAAAATGTATGGATGTAAATTGGCACTGATTGCTATATGATGCCGCCGATTCTGATTTTCACTTATTGCAGGACTCGTACACCATGCCAGTGTTACATAACCGCATTTCCAATGACGCCCTCAGAGCCCAGATGTTGGCTGAAACTGAGCCGCGCACAACCATTTCATTCTATAAATATTTTACCATCGCAGACCCGCAGGCCACACGCGATGCGTTGTATCAAAAGTTAACAGCGCTGAATGTTTTTGGTCGCATCTATCTGGCGCATGAAGGAATTAACGCCCAAATCAGCGTACCGCAAAGCCAGGTTGCGGCGTTTCGCCAGCAGTTGTATGCCTTTGATCCCGCACTCGACGGCGTGCGTCTGAATATTGCGCTGGAGGACGACGGGAAATCCTTCTGGGTGCTGCGGATGAAAGTGCGTGAGCGGATAGTGGCGGATGGCATTGAGGATCCGAGCTTTGACGCCAGTGATGTCGGCGATTATCTGAAGGCCGCTGAAGTGAACGCGATGCTCGACGACCCGGATGCGCTGTTCATCGATATGCGTAACCACTATGAATATGAAGTGGGCCATTTTGAGAATGCGCTGGAAATTCCGGCCGACACCTTCCGTGAGCAGTTGCCAAAAGCGGTCGAGATGATGCAGGAACACAAAGATAAAAAGATAGTGATGTACTGCACCGGCGGCATTCGCTGCGAAAAAGCCAGCGCCTGGATGAAGCACAACGGCTTCAGCAAAGTGTGGCACATTGAAGGCGGTATCATTGAGTATGCGCGCAAAGCCCGTGAGCAGGGGTTACCGGTGCGTTTCATCGGCAAAAACTTTGTGTTTGATGAGCGCATGGGTGAGCGCATTTCGGATGAGGTGATTGCCCATTGTCATCAGTGCGGCGCGCCGTGCGACAGCCACACGAACTGTAAAAATGACGGTTGCCATCTGCTGTTTATTCAGTGTCCGGCGTGTGCGCAGAAGTACAACGGCTGCTGTAGCGAGATCTGCTGCGAAGAGAGCGTGTTGCCGGAAGAAGAACAGCGTCGCCTTCGTGCGGGGCGCGAGAACGGCAATAAGATCTTTAATAAGTCGCGTGGACGGCTGAATACGAAACTGGGGATTCCGGATCCCGCCGAATAATCGTGTTGCCGGATGGCGGTGACAATACGTATCCGGCCAGCAATGTCAGGCCCGATAGCAACGCGCTATCGGGCATCATGTCTCTTTTACTTTTGCTGAACGCCTTCCACCGAGATGATCAAATCCACTTCCTGCGAGGCAGGGCCGAGATCGGTGGTGATGTTGAAATCCTTCAGCTTAATTTTCCCTTCGGCTTCAAAACCCGCACGTTTGCCGCCCCACGGATCGTCCCCCTGACCGATCATCTTCGCTTCCAGCGTTACCGGTTTCGTCACGCCGTTAAGCGTCAGGTTCCCGGTGATATCCAGTTCATCACCGTCTTTCTTCACGCTGGTAGAGGTAAAGGTCGCCTGCGGGAATTTCGCCGCATTCAGGAAGTCAGCGCTGCGCAGGTGCTTATCACGCTCGGCGTGGTTGGTATCGACGCTGCTGGTGTTGATGGTCACGTTCACTTTATCTGCCGCGGGATCCTTTTCATCAAAGGTAAAGGTTCCGTCGAAGTCTTTGAACGTTCCGTATAACCAGCTATACCCCAGGTGCTGAATGCGGAAATTAACAAAGGCATGTTGTCCCTCTTTGTCGATTTTATAATCCGCCGCGACGGCGGAGCCGGTGGCAAACAGCAGAGAGGCGAGAGTTAAACCCAGCAGGCTTTTTTTCATTTTTGAGCTCCATAGTCAGATGACGACTTACCCAACATGCGATTCAGGGTGTCGTCTTTATCGATAAAGTGGTGTTTAAAGGCCATCAGGCCATGCAGAATGGAAAGAATAACCACGGTCCAGGCCAGCCACAGGTGTACGCTTCCGGCGAGATCGGCCTGAACAGCGGCATCTGCGAAGGTCGCCGGGACGTCAAACCAGCCGAAAACGCTAATCGGTTTGCCGTCCGCCGTCGAGATCAGGTAACCGCTGATGACAATGCTAAACAACAGGAGGTACAACGCGAGGTGTCCCAGCGTCGCACCCGCTCGGGTCAGGGCCGAATAGCTTTTCAGCGCCTTTGGCGGTGGGGAGAGCAGACGCCAGATAACCCGAACGACCAGCCCCATCATCAGCAGGATCCCAATGCTCTTATGCAGTTCCGGCCCCTGGTGATACCAGCCGTCGTAATAGCTCAGCGTCACCATCCAGAGGCCGAGGGCAAACATACCGTAGACCACTAAAGCGGTCAGCCAGTGAAGCAGGGCGGAAATAAAACCATACCGTTGAGGAGTATTTGAAAACTGCATAAAAATTCCATTTCATATCTCAGGATTGAATGAAAATGGCGTGTCAGAGACATAAATGCAACTAAAAAATAACAATGAGAGTGATATTTGAAGTTATTTCAATAATTTTGCATGAACTTTTAGATTCCGTTCAATTCATTCGGCATAAACGACAGTATTGTGACAATTGGCGGGGTTGTTGAAGTGAATATATTATTCAAAAAATCAAAAAGAAAATTAGATAACTTTCAGCTTTTGTCAATATTTGTCAATAAAGCAGGCTCAGTAAAACAGGATGTAAATAACATCAAGAATGGCCAGCAGCGACCACAAAATAACGTAGAGCATGAAATGCTCGCGAATATTGTTGACCAGATAAAGAAACAGACGACGCATATTTAAATCACCATAAAAAAGGCCTCACTACGAGGCCAGTTAGCGATTATGCCTTAAATCGGGAGAGCCTGAATGGCGTCAGGTCAAAGGCCGATGGTTTTCCCTGGGCAAAGTCAGCGGCAATTTCACCCAATACCGAGGCAAATTTAAAACCGTGACCACTTAACCCGGTCACAATCAGCGTGTTGTCGTGGTCAGGTAGCGTGTCGATGATAAAGTCTTCATCCGGCGAGTTGTCATAGGTGCAGGCCGCACCGTGCAGACAACAGCCGACCCCTGGAAGGACATTGCGCAGAAACGGGAACGCTTCGGACCCATCGCTGGCGATACTGGCAAACGGTTTGCGTTCCGCCTCTGAATGAATAAGTTGCCCGCCGTTGTGCTTACCGATTTTCAGCTCGTCATTTTCCGCCGGGAAACCGTAGTACTGATCGCCATTGGGTAGTTCACCGGTGAAGGCCGGGAATTTATTCTTGATGCTATAGCGACCATCGGCCTGATACCAGGCAAACACTTTTCGTACCGGCTGGATTGGCAGATCGGGGATTAAGGTCTGAACCCAGGTACCGGCGCTCACCAGCGCTTTCTTTGCACTGTACTCGCCATCAGCCGTTTCAACGGTGACCCCGCCGTCATCATCATGATGAATGGCCGTCACCGGGCAGTTGAAGAGTTGTGCGCATCCGGCTTCTTCTGCCAGACGGATCCAGGTTTTTATCGCCAGCTCGCTGCGTAAAAAACCGGAATCCGCTTCGAACAGACCGGTGTAGTCTGCGGGGACGCGAATTTCAGGCCAGCGCGCCATAATGGCGGTAGCATCCAGTTGCTCAACGTTCAGTTGCCACTGTTTTGCGCTGTGCGCGACGTTCGCCAGGAAGGGCGAATCGGTTGGGCCGAGATTGATGACGCCGGAGCGTACAAATATTGGTTCTTCATTATGGGTGGAGAGTTCGTCCCACAGCGCCTGCGCACGTAGCACCAGTGGAACGTATTTTTCACCTTCACCGTACGCGTGGCGTATCAGCCGCGTATCGCCGTGATGGCTGCCCTGCTGATGCGGCGGCATATGTGCGTCGGTCATCAGAACGTTTAACCCGGCGCGAGTGGCATAATAACCTGCGGCTGCCCCAACGGACCCGCTGCCTATAATGATTAAGTCGTATTTCATCGGTTTCTCTTTGCTGTCGCGTTTGATGCAGAGTAAATAAGTGAAATGCGTAATACAACCCAGAAATAGCAAAGGCACCACGAAGGTGCCTTTTTAAGTGATAATGTCCGTCTCGTTAATGCCGACGGTACTCATTGACCTGGTAATCGCCGGATTCGATTTTGGCAATGCCGGCTTCTAATATCGAAATAAATTGTCTGGCAACATCGGTGGTTAACCAGAGCGTTTGGCCGACTTCCGTACCATCGGGTTCAGGACGATTCGGAGTCTGGTAGTGCAAACGCAGCATCAGCGCGTCATAGCTATCTACGGTGCTGATGTCCCATCCCACAAGCGGATGAGTCTGAATGACTTCATTATTCTTTTCCATCATGCCCCCTAATTCGTGTTACAAGACAACGGTTTTCGAGGTTCAATGCGTTTTTATCTGAAGCAACTTCAGTATATCAATAAATAAGGGTATTCACTGAGATTTTAAAGAGGGGGGAGCATAAATTTCTGCAAATTAAGAATTTGTGAGTAATTAATCACCATCTTGTTCACGCTTTTTAAGTATGTTGTGCAATGTTTTTGAGCAACAGGTGAAAATATAATCAATTATCAGGGGCGCGGGGGATTTTTAAATGATGCCAGTAAAGAGGTTGTCTGAAGGATAACAGGATAAAAAATGACAGGATAAAAAAGC
Organism: Citrobacter telavivensis; assembly: GCA_009363175.1. Taxonomy (NCBI): domain Bacteria; kingdom Pseudomonadati; phylum Pseudomonadota; class Gammaproteobacteria; order Enterobacterales; family Enterobacteriaceae; genus Citrobacter; species Citrobacter telavivensis. The sequence goes on along the minus strand of CP045205.1, from coordinate 3,657,997 downwards.
CGGGGCGACCCGGCAAAAGAGACTACGGCATAGCATTTTTATTCTTTAATGAACCAGTCGTCGGCGCTTTCCCAGGTTTCCTGGAGAATTTCGCTGATCCGTTCTTTATCCTCTTTCGTCGCGCCAATCACGGACAAATTATTCGCCGCGGCGTAACGAACGGTTACGTTACCGTCATTATCGGGAAAGTGGTGAGTAATACGGCGGGAGAGTTCACCTGCCAGGGCGTCAATCGCACCGGCAGGCAAAGGTGAAGTTTTAGCAATGGTGACTTCAATACGCATAATGGCCCCCTGTTGAATATACTGGTTATTTATACAGTTAACCTGACCAGGTTACAACAGGCGGCGCTGATTTTTTTTTACTTTTTAATCGTCCAGCGTACCGTTTCGCCCCCGAGGAACGGTACCAGCGTATCGTCGGCCAGCGCGATGCTCTCCGGCACCTGCTGCTCCTCACGTACCAGTTCAATGAAGGTCTCATTCACCGGCAGGCCGTAGAATCGCGGACCGTTCAGTGAACAGAAGGCTTCAAAGTGCGCCAGGGCATTCATCTCTTCAAATACGCTCGCGTAACTCGCCAGCGCCGTTAGCGCGTTAAAGCATCCGGCGCAGCCACAGCTCGATTCCTTACGATGACGGGCATGCGGGGCGGAGTCGGTGCCGAGGAAGGCGCGTTCAAAACCGCTGGCAACCAGTTCTCGCAATGCCTGTTGGTGCACATTGCGCTTGAGGATCGGCAGGCAATAGAGGTGTGGGCGAATCCCTCCAACCAGCATGTGATTACGGTTAAACATCAGGTGCTGTGGCGTGATCGTCGCAGCCAGTAACTCGTTACCGTCACGGACATACTCCGCCGCATCTTTGGTGGTGATGTGCTCAAAGACGACTTTCAGCGCGGGCAGGCGCTGGCGCAGAGGTTCCATCACCGTTTCAATAAAGCGCGCTTCGCGGTCAAAAATGTCGATATCAGCGTGGGTGACTTCGCCATGCACCAGCAGCGGCATACCGAGTTTTTCCATACGCTCAAGGACCGGCATGATGGCGTCAATGGAGGTGACGCCGTGGCTGGAGTTGGTGGTGGCATTGGCCGGATAGAGTTTGGCTGCGGTGAATACGCCTTCGCGAAAACCTCGCTCCAGTTCAGCGGGATCCAGTGTGTCCGTTAAATAGCAGGTCATCAGCGGCGTGAAGGTGTGTCCGGCAGGGACCGCATCAAGAATGCGCTGGCGGTAGGCGATAGCCGCATCCACCGTGGTGATTGGTGGCGCCAGGTTGGGCATCACTATCGCACGTGCATAAATGTCGCTGGTGTACGGCACGACCGTCTTCAACATTTCGCCATCGCGAAGGTGAAGATGCCAGTCGTCTGGGCGGCGGATCTTTAAAACCTGGGAGGGTGCAGTCATCAATATGCTCCGGCTGGGGGATGTCATTTTTGCCGGAAACAAAGGATATGCGGAAACGTTTTCGTTTGCACGTAAAAAAAGGCGCCGCAGCGCCTTTGTCGGTTAATCCGTGAACGGGATGATGATTTCCCCCGGTTTCACCTCAATGCCTTTGGCATATTTTTTCGCCAGCGCTTCGCCTTTGCTGCTGTCTTCACGCAGGACATAGGCCGGTTGCTGATTAAAGTAATTACGCAGCGACTGGTTCAGATAGGGCATCAGGGTTTGCAGCACCGACTGCATTTTTTCCGGCGTCACGGTGGCATCCACCACCTCCATTTCCTGCAGGAAGATGGCCCCTTTTTCTTTATTAAAGACCGGCAGCGCTTTCAGTTTCAGCTTGATGGTCGCTTTCTGGCTGCCAAACAGTGAATTCATATCCAGGTTTGCGTCGCCGGTCAGCGTCACTTTGTTCGGCTCTTCACGTCCGATCTGGCTGGAAAGGTTGTTCAGTACGATATGCGCATCGGCAACGCCCGGAAGTCCGATATCTTTGGCAAAGTTGTTGCGCTTTTCAAGCGCCTGATTAATTTCTTGTTCGCTTACGGTGTACTGTGTGAGCTGATTACAGCCGGTCAACAGGCCGCCAACGATCAATGCGGCGGCAAAAAAAATCTTCTTCATGGGGTTCCTCTACATGATGCGGTCGTCATAATCCTGACATAACGCAGCATGTGTCACCAGCGCGAACTCCGCCAGTAGAAAAAACTGAAAATAGCGGTAGCCTGTGTGACCTGGCCACCGCCGGTGAGCGTTAAATCGCCATTGATGATAACAGATTGATCTGCGTCTGTTTCGCCATATTGTCGCGATAGTCTGCGACACGTGTCGGCCAGTTGATACCGGCCACCAGCGTCAGATTACGCAGTAGGGGAAATAACTGGATATCGTCTTCGGAAAGTTCACCGTTCACGCCATTTGGCTGCACGATGAGCTTATCCAGTGCGCGTAAATCGTCACTGATCTTTTTTGTCAGGCCAGCGGAATGGGCAAGATGGTCGGCAAAACTGCCAATCATCGCCTCTTTCTTTTCAGTAAAGTATCTACGTGCTGATGGAGTGGAAAATTCATCAAACGCGGATTTTGCAAAGCGGGGTAGCAGCAGGTGATTGGCGTAGCTGTTCACTTTGCGCAACCACTCGTCAATGGCTGGGTTTTTCTTGCCGGTGAGCAGCGGTTTGCCATCCAGTTTATCGACGTAATGGACGATGTCCATGCTTTCAGGCAGATAGCGGCTGTCGTCCTTTTGCAGAATGGGCACCATTTTCTGGCCAATCATGCGGGTTGGGGTTTCGTCATCGTCATTGGCTAAGACATTCAGTTCGACGGGGATATTCTTGAGGCCGAAAATCATGCGGGCTTTGATGCAGAAAGGGCAGTGATCGTAAATATAAAGCTTCACGTTTCTCCTCCATTTGACTGTCAGTTCCCTTTCAGTATGGAGGAGACACGCGCAGGTATCAAATCAGGCTCCGGGTTCCAGCATGCCGCGCGGCGTGCGCTTGTGGCTGAACTGCCAGCCCAGCGCCAGGAACGTGATGACGCCAATAATCCCCAGCATCATCCACGGCAGCTCCGGTTGCTGGAGCAGTTTCCCCATATCAAACAGCCAACCGCCGCCGATATACCCGATAGCACCTCCTATGGCTAACCCCAGTCGGCTAAAACCCATATAACTGCCGCGCGCCCGCGCATCTGACAGCGAGGCGCTGAGCGTTTCACGGGCAGGTTCGGCAATGATCGAACCAATATAGAAGGTGCAAATCAGCGTAAACAACTGTTGCAAGTCACTCACCAGTCCTACGGGTAACATACTCAGTGACATCAACAGCAGACCGGCCATCAGACGATGCTCAAGACGAAACCGTTTTTCGCTCCAGCGCGCAATAGGGTAGAGCAGCGTCAGCGAGAGGCAGGCCTCAATGGCATACATCCATTTCACGGCTGAAGGCGAACCGGCGATGTCATTGACCATAATCGGCAGCATCAGCATGACCTGTACCGCCAGCATGTAATAGCCCGCCAGCGTCAGCACATAGGTGACAAAGCGTTTGTCACTGAGCACCCGACCCATCCCTTCCCGTACCGGAATACGCACGGTAGAGAGTTTCCACGCGGGCAGCAGCCAGGCGTTAAAGGCGGCGCAAAGCACGAACAACAGAGCCCCGGTGGCGCAGACCAGACGGAAGTCATACTGCAACAGCCAACTGCCTAATAGCGCGCCGATAACGGCCCCTGCGCTGTCCTGCATCATCAATATTGAGAAGAAGCGACCCCGCTGATGCGGGCGAATCAGTTTTACCACCAACGCAGAGCGCGGCGGATCGAACAACGTGCCGCCGAGACCGGAGAGGAAACAGGAGAACCATAAAAGCCAGGGTTCATGGGCGATTCCCATTGTGGCAAACCCGGCGGCGCGCATCAGCATACCCGTGACGATCATCGGTTTCGCGCCAAAGCGGTCGGCAACCGCGCCGCCAAAAATTCCCAGCCCCTGTTGAATAAGCTGGCGCAGGCCAAGCGCAATACCGACCATCACGGCAGCCCAGCCCATTTGATCGACGAAACGAATTGAGATCAGCGGGAACACGACGAAGAAGCCCAACACGACCAGCATATTATCGATGAGCAGGAAAGTTTTACCCAGGTTCCTGGCCTGCGAGACACGCGACATTTCCCCTCCCGGGAAACACTCGTCATTCTTCGAATTGCAACCGTATTTGCGGCATTCGGATGATTGAGAGTATATAAAGCGAAGTACCTCCTATTCTGCGGCTTTGCTGCCTTTTTGCCCACCCTCGCCGGGACAATATTTTTTTATCAAAAGTCCATCTTGATAGAGAGTTTTCATCAAAATGGAGGAATAATTCAAAAAATGGCAAATTGCACTTTTCACAGGGTGGTTTTGCACAGGTATAGTAAATCAATCAGGGTATAACGACGGCGATTCGGGAAGGAGTTGGAATAACTATGTTTGGCTATCGCAGTAACGTGCCAAAAGTGCGCTTAACCACCGACCGCCTGGTCGTGCGTTTAGTGCATGAGCGTGATGCCTGGCGTCTGGCGGATTATTACGCAGAAAATCGTCATTTCTTGAAACCCTGGGAACCGATTCGTGATGAAAGCCACTGCTATCCCTCCGGCTGGCAGGCGCGGCTCGGCATGATTGCCGAATTTCACAAGCAAGGTTCCGCGTATTACTTTGCGCTGCTGGATCCTGATGAAAAGGAGATAATCGGGGTAGCAAACTTTTCTAACGTGGTGCGCGGGTCTTTCCATGCCTGCTATCTGGGCTATTCCATTGCGCAGAAATGGCAGGGACAGGGGCTGATGTTTGAAGCGCTGACCGCCGCTATCCGTTATATGCAGCGTACGCAACATATTCATCGCATTATGGCGAACTACATGCCGCACAATAAACGCAGCGGCGATTTACTGGCGCGACTCGGCTTTGAAAAAGAAGGCTACGCGAAAAATTATCTGTTGATTGACGGACAATGGCGCGATCACGTGCTGACGGCGTTAACGACATCAGAATGGACCGCAGGTCGGTGAGGACACCTTATGAAATATGAATTAACTGCCGCTGAAGCTCGCGTAATTGGCTGTTTGCTTGAAAAACAGGTCACCACGCCAGAGCAATATCCACTCTCCGTTAATAGCGTGGTCACCGCCTGCAATCAGAAAACCAACCGTGAACCGGTGATGAATATGGCGGATCGCGAGGTACAAGAACTGCTCGACAATCTGGTAAAACGCCATTTTCTGCGTACGGTCAGCGGCTTTGGAAGTCGAGTCACCAAGTACGAGCAGCGCTTCTGTAACTCGGAATTTGGTCAACTGAAACTGAGTCCGGCGGAAGTGGCGCTGGTCACGACGCTGCTGTTGCGTGGCGCGCAAACGCCGGGTGAATTGCGCAGCCGCGCGTCGCGGATGTACGAATTCAGCGACATGGCGGAAGTGGAAACGACGCTGGAGCGCCTGGCGACGCGTGAGGATGGTCCTTACGTCGTGCGTCTGGCCCGGGAGCCGGGTAAGCGTGAAAGTCGTTATATGCATCTGTTCTGCGGCGAAGTGCATGAGCCGATTGCCCAGGCCGATGAGCCACACGCGGCGACCGGGGATTTACAGGCTCGCGTCGAGGCGCTGGAAAGCGAAGTCGCTGCGCTGAAACAACGGCTCGAGTCGCTGCTGGAACATCTGGGAGAGTAACGTGACAAAATTACGTATCGGGGTGGTCGGTCTGGGGGGCATTGCCCAGAAAGCCTGGCTACCCGTGCTCGGCAACGCCAGCGACTGGACGTTACAGGCCGCCTGGTCGCCGTCGCGCGAAAAAGCAGAGAAAATCTGTGCAGCCTGGCGCATCCCGTATGCGGGGTCGCTGACCGACCTCGCCGCTGACTGCGACGCGGTGTTTGTCCACTCCAGTACGGCGACCCATTATGCCGTCGTTAGTGAATTGCTCAATGCGGGCGTGCATGTCTGCGTTGATAAGCCGTTGGCGGAAAATTTAGCGGATGCCGAACGGCTGGTGGCGCTGGCGGCGAAGAAAAAGCTGACATTGATGGTCGGGTTTAATCGCCGCTTTGCCCCGCTGTATCGCGAGCTAAAGGCCGGACTGGGCGCTGCTGCCTCTGTGCGAATGGATAAGCATCGTACCGACAGCGTGGGGCCCCACGACCTGCGGTTTACGCTGCTGGATGACTATCTGCATGTCGTGGACACCGCGCTGTGGCTGGCGGGGGGGCACGCGCAGCTCAACAACGGGACGCTACTCACCAACGACGCTGGCGAGATGCTGTATGCCGAGCACCATTTCACTGCCGGTCAGTTGCAATTGACGACCAGCATGCATCGTCGGGCGGGAAGTCAGCGCGAGAGCGTACAGGCGGTGACCGATGGCGGGCTGATTGACGTGACGGATATGCGCGAGTGGCGTGAAGAGCGTGGGCAGGGCGTGGTGCACAAACCGGTACCCGGCTGGCAAACCACGCTTGAACAGCGCGGATTCGCCGGTTGCGCGCGCCATTTTGTGGAATGCTTACAAAATCAGACGGTTCCGGAAACCGCCGGTGAGCAGGCGATCCTTGCACAGCGCGTGGTGGAAAAGCTCTGGCGCGAGGCGATGAGCGAATAACCCCCTGTAACATCTGGCGGTAGTAATTCACCATAATCCAGGTAGACTAAGCGCCTCTTCCAACGCCTGCACTGCAGGCGTTTTGCCGTAGGGTCTGGAATAAAAAAGCAATGAACCTATTAAAATCGCTGGCCGCCGTCAGCTCAATGACGATGTTTTCACGTGTGCTGGGTTTTGCACGTGACGCGATTGTCGCCAGAATCTTTGGTGCCGGAATGGCAACCGATGCCTTTTTTGTGGCATTCAAATTACCCAACCTGTTACGCCGCATTTTTGCGGAAGGGGCCTTTTCTCAGGCCTTTGTTCCGATTCTGGCTGAATACAAAAGCAAGCAGGGCGAAGATGCCACCCGCGTGTTTGTCTCTTATGTCTCGGGACTGCTGACGCTGGCGCTTGCCGTGGTCACCGTCGCCGGGATGCTGGCGGCGCCGTGGGTGATCATGGTGACGGCACCGGGTTTTGCCGACACCGCCGATAAATTCGCGCTGACCACCAAACTGCTGCAAATCACCTTTCCGTACATTCTGCTGATTTCGCTGGCATCGCTGGTTGGGGCGATTCTCAATACCTGGAACCGCTTCTCCATTCCGGCGTTTGCCCCTACGTTTTTGAACATCAGCATGATTGGTTTCGCGCTATTTGCCGCGCCGTATTTCAATCCGCCGGTACTGGCGCTGGCATGGGCAGTCACCGTCGGTGGCGTACTACAGCTGGTTTATCAGCTTCCGCATCTGAAAAAAATCGGCATGCTGGTGCTGCCGCGGGTTAACTTCCGCGATGCGGGCGCGATGCGCGTCGTGAAGCAAATGGGCCCGGCGATCCTCGGCGTCTCCGTCAGTCAGATCTCACTGATCATCAACACCATTTTCGCCTCCTTCCTCGCGTCCGGTTCCGTTTCGTGGATGTACTACGCGGATCGCCTGATGGAATTCCCGTCGGGTGTACTGGGGGTGGCGCTGGGGACAATCCTGCTGCCTTCGCTGTCGAAAAGCTTCGCCAGCGGTAACCATGATGAATACTGTCGTCTGATGGACTGGGGACTGCGACTGTGCTTCCTGTTGGCGCTGCCAAGCGCGGTGGCGATTGGGATCCTGTCAGGACCATTGATTACCTCATTGTTTCAGTACGGTAAATTCACCGCCTTTGATGCACTGATGACGCAGCGGGCGCTGATTGCCTATTCCGTGGGGCTGATGGGGCTGATTGTGGTGAAGGTGCTGGCACCGGGCTTCTATTCGCGTCAGGACATCAAAACGCCGGTTAAAATTGCCATTGTGACGCTTATCATGACCCAGTTGATGAACCTCGCGTTCATTGGGCCGCTGAAGCACGCCGGGCTGTCGCTGTCGATTGGTCTCGCCGCCTGTCTGAACGCGGGGCTGCTGTACTGGCAACTGCGCAAGCAGAATATTTTCACCCCGCAACCCGGCTGGATGCGTTTTTTAGTCCGTCTGATTATAGCCGTGCTGGTGATGGCAGCCGTGCTGGTTGGCATATTGCACATTATGCCGGAGTGGTCGCAGGGGACGATGCCGTGGCGTCTGCTTCGCCTGATGGCGGTGGTAGTTGCCGGTATCGCCGCCTACTTTGCCACGCTGGCGGTGATGGGCTTTAAAGTGAAAGAGTTTGCGCGCCGGACGGCGTAACCGAAACCGTTCCGGATGGCGAAATGCCGCCATCCGGAAACCATCAAATAGAGAATTTTTTCCCGCCGCGAGAGGCAGAAGAGGGTTGACCGTTCGCGCCGTACAGTGACGGTTCCTGATACGGCTTCAAAACCTCAAGCGCTTGTTGATTGCGCTGAATCTGATCTTCCAGCAGCCAGCCGTTATGCTGGTTCAGGTCGCGTAAGTACTGCGTCTTATCGGTAATCGCTTTCCAGCGTTCGGCCACGTCATCATTCGCGCTACGCGGTGGGTCTTGTTCCAGACGTCGCTGTTGTTCCAGATAGTCCAGGGTCGCCAGCAGAGAACTTTTTTCTTCTGTAATACGCTGCAGCTGGCTACCGTTAATGTGGCCCACGGAAAGTTGTTGCTGTTCGGCGTCCATTACCGTCTTCAGGTCATTCAGGACAGCCGTCATCTGATCGAGTATTTCTGACAAGCGAGTCATACGGTCAGTTACTCACTCTGGAGATAGCTCTGCGTCTCGCGAATCAGCGAGTCGGCAATTTTTCCCGTGTCCATCTTCAGCTCACCGTTACGAATAGCGGTTTTCAGTGCTTCAACGCGTTCCATGTTGATATCACCCGCGCCAGGCTGCATCAGTTTTGCCTGAGCATCGCTTAACGTCACGCTGGTACTGGTTGCCGTCGAGGTTTTTTCCTGACGTGCTTTGAGGACCGGCGCATCCGTGGCTTCACGCGCCTGGACGGTGCTAACGGGTTTTAAAGGTGAGGTACGGTCAATGCTCATTTTTATCATCCTCATCGAGGGGTTATGCTGTAGCGGCCAGCTATCATCTAATGTGTAATCACTATCGGCAGCCGCGACAGAATCTTTAACTCATTATAGGTTAATAAGAATATTCCCATCAGGATCGACGATACCGCTGACGACCTGACCCGATAACATTCTCACACGTGCGTTCTGCGCGACCGCCGCATTGTTCAGTGCCTTACCTTCCGCATTGACGCTAAACCCATCGCCGTTGGCAACCACCTGCACGCGCTGCCCGGCCTTAATACGCCACGCCTGACGCAACATATTGAGCTGGATAGGCTGTCCTGGCGCAAGATCGCGCAGACTTACCGCGTCCTGAACCTGGCTGATATCCAGCACGGTGCGGGGGGGAAGTTGGTCAAGGCGCCCGCGTTTTAGCGTAACGCTGGTTGGGCCAAGCGTCCCTCCACGGGTAACGGGCGCGGCGGCGACCACATAGTTTCCCGTCGCCTGCACGTTGACCTGCAGGTAACGTTTTTCATTGGCGCAACGTGCCAGCACATTCACGTTCCCCCACAGTTTTGCCCCGGTCATGCTGAACGCCGGCGTTTCACAATGCGGCAGCAGATTGGGCGGGGTACGGACGGTAACGACCACGTCGTCGCTGAATCCCGCCAGGCGCTGGACGAACCAGTCAGTCAACTGCGTATTCAAATCCTGTGCCAGCGTCAGGGGGCTGAACAGCAGCGCCAGCATGGCTAATCCACGTTTTAACGTTTGCATTTTCACCTCCCACCGTTTTCGCAATGACAGGATTCTACCCGTGTGACGCAACCATCAACGCAATAAATAGCGACCCATTTTGCGTTTATTCCAGCGATAACGCGCGCGTAATGGGATTTAAGCTGTCGGCTGAATTTTGTCATCTGCGGAGGAGATATGCTCGATAAGCTCGATGCCGCTTTACGTTTTCAACAGGAAGCGCTGAATCTGCGCGCCCAACGGCAAGAGGTGTTGGCCGCCAACATTGCTAACGCCGATACGCCGGGGTATCAGGCGCGCGACATGGATTTTGCCAGTGAGTTAAAAAAAGTCATGGTGCGTGGACGGCAAGAAACCAGCGGTGTGTCGCTGGCATTAACCTCCGCACAGCATATTCCCGCCCAGGCCATCACGGCACCGTCTACGGATCTGCTCTATCGCATTCCCGACCAGCCTTCGCTCGATGGCAATACCGTTGATATGGACCGGGAGCGCACGCAGTTTGCGGATAACAGCCTGAAGTACCAGATGAGTCTGACCGCACTGAGCGGACAGATTAAAGGCATGATGAACGTGCTACAGGGGGGGAACTAATCCGTGGCGCTGCTGAATATTTTTGATATTGCCGGTTCGGCATTAACGGCGCAGTCCAAGCGCCTGAACGTGGCAGCCAGTAACCTGGCCAACGCCGACAGCGTTACGGGACCGGATGGTCAACCGTATCGCGCAAAGCAGGTGGTCTTCCAGGTGGATGCGGCGCCTGGTGCGGCAACGGGCGGCGTGAAAGTGTCGGACGTCATTGAGAGCCAGGCACCGGACAAGCTGGTCTATGAGCCAGGCAATCCGCTGGCCGATGCCAATGGCTACGTGAAGATGCCTAACGTCGATGTGGTGGGCGAAATGGTTAATACCATGTCGGCCTCCCGCAGCTATCAGGCGAACGTCGAAGTCCTCAACACCGTTAAAAGCATGATGCTTAAAACGCTGACACTGGGCCAGTAAAGGAGGCAGCCATGTCTATTGCGGTAAACGTTAACGATCCGACTAACACCGGTGTGAAAAACACGGGCAGCGGGAGTTCCCTGTCAGGCAGCAATGCTGCCGATCTGCAAAGCAGCTTTCTGACGCTGCTGGTGGCACAACTGAAAAACCAGGATCCGACCAACCCGATGCAGAATAACGAGCTGACCACGCAGCTCGCGCAGATCAGCACCGTCAGTGGTATTGAGAAACTCAATACCACCCTCGGGTCGATTTCCGGGCAGATCGACAACAGCCAGTCATTACAGGCCAGCACGCTGATTGGTCATGGTGTGATGATCCCCGGCACCACCATTCTGGCGGGGAAAGGCACCGAAGAGGGGGCCACCACCACGACCACGCCGTTTGGCGTTGAGTTGCAACAGCCGGCTGACAAAGTCACCGCTACCATTACCGACAAAGACGGCAAAGTGGTGCGCACCATTGATATTGGCGCGCTGAAGGCCGGTGTCCATACCTTTACCTGGGATGGCACCCTGACCGATGGCACGACGGCGGCAAACGGCTCGTATAACGTGGCGATAACCGCCAGCAAAGATACGACGCAGTTGGTGGCGCAACCACTGCAATTTGCGCTGGTGCAAGGGGTGATTCGCAGCAGCAGCGGTAACACCCTGGATCTGGGCACTTACGGAACCACCACCCTCGACGAAGTACGGCAGATAATCTAAGCCTTCACACTAACCAGGAGTAATCATGGCCTTTTCTCAAGCGGTTAGCGGCCTGAATGCCGCAGCCACCAACCTCGATGTCATTGGTAACAACATCGCCAACTCCGCAACCTATGGTTTTAAATCCGGTGCGGCATCCTTTGCGGATATGTTTGCCGGTTCGAAAGTCGGTCTGGGGGTAAAAGTCGCAGGCATCACTCAGGACTTTACCGACGGCACGACCACCAACACCGGTCGCGGTCTGGATGTCGCCATCAGCCAGAACGGCTTCTTCCGTCTGGTCGACAGCAACGGTTCTGTTTTCTACAGCCGTAATGGTCAGTTTAAGCTCGATGAAAACCGTAACCTGGTCAACATGCAGGGCATGCAACTGACCGGCTATCCGGCAACCGGCACGCCGCCGACTATTCAGCAAGGGGCGAATCCGGCACCGATCACTATCCCGAATACGCTGATGGCCGCCAAAGCGACCACCACCGCGTCCATGCAGATCAACCTGAACTCCACCGATAAACTGCCGACCAAGACGCCATTCAGTCCGACGGACTCTGACTCCTATAACAAAAAAGGGTCTGTGACCGTTTACGACACGCAGGGTAACGCCCATGACATGAATATCTATTATGTCAAAATTGGGGATAACAAATGGGATGTCTACACTCAGGATGCCAGCGTGGCAGGAAGTACCGCCACCAAAAACGCGGTGATGAATTTTAGCACCAACGGTTCGTTGGTCTCCGTCAATAACTACGTTGAGCAGCCGATTGATCCAGCCGATCCTGCGGCCGGTACTGAGCTTGTTGAAGGTCCTGCTAACGCGCAGCCGCAAATCCAGATTACAACAGGCACGATCAATGGCGCAGTGCCGGCGAATTTCTCCCTCAGCTTCCTGAACTCCATGCAGCAGAACACCGGTGCGAACAATATCGTCGCCACTAATCAGAACGGCTACAAGCCGGGCGATCTGGTCAGCTATCAGATTAACGACGATGGCACCGTGGTCGGCAACTACTCCAACGAACAGAAACAGGTGTTAGGGCAGATAGTGCTGGCGAACTTCGCCAACAACGAAGGTCTGGCTTCCCAGGGGGATAACGTCTGGGCCGCCACGCAGGCGTCCGGCGTGGAGCTGCTGGGGACGGCGGGGACCGGTAACTTCGGTAAGCTGACCAACGGTGCGCTGGAGGCTTCGAACGTGGATCTGAGTAAAGAACTGGTGAACATGATCGTCGCCCAGCGTAACTATCAGTCGAACGCGCAGACCATCAAAACCCAGGACCAGATCCTCAACACGCTGGTTAACCTGCGCTAAGCGCCTGACGGGATAACGTAATGGATCACGCAATCTATACCGCGATGGGGGCGGCCAGTCAGACGCTGAACCAACAGGCGGTGACGGCCAGCAACCTGGCGAACGCCTCAACGCCGGGATTTCGTGCGCAGCTCAATGCGCTGCGCGCCGTGCCCGTCGAAGGGCTGTCGTTGCCGACGCGTACGCTGGTCACGGCGTCCACGCCGGGTGCCGATATGACGCCGGGCCAGATGGATTACACCTCACGTCCGCTGGACGTGGCGTTACAGCAGGACGGTTGGCTGGCGGTGCAGACCGCGAACGGCAGCGAAGGGTATACCCGTAACGGCAGCATTCAGGTTGATCCGACCGGACAGTTGACCATTCAGGGGCACCCGGTGATTGGCGAAGCCGGGCCAATTGCGGTTCCGGAAGGTTCGGAAATCACCATCGCGGCGGACGGCACCATCTCCGCGCTTAATCCAGGCGATCCGGCGAATACTATCGCGCCGGTGGGCCGTCTGAAGCTGGTGAAGGCCGAGGGTAACGAAGTGCAGCGCGGCGATGACGGGATGTTCCGTCTGACCGCTGCCGCACAGGCCACCCGTGGCCCGGTGTTGCAGGCCGATCCGACCATTCGCGTGATGTCGGGCGTACTGGAGGGCAGCAACGTCAACGCGGTGTCCGCCATGAGCGACATGATCGCCAGCGCCCGCCGTTTTGAAATGCAGATGAAGGTTATCAGCAGCGTGGATGACAACGCTGGTCGCGCTAACCAACTGCTGTCGATGACTTAATACAGGACATTTTATGATCAGTTCATTATGGATCGCCAAAACCGGCCTGGACGCGCAGCAAACCAACATGGATGTGATTGCCAACAACCTGGCAAACGTCAGCACCAATGGTTTTAAGCGCCAGCGCGCGGTGTTTGAAGATCTGCTTTACCAGACCATTCGTCAGCCTGGCGCGCAGTCTTCTGAGCAAACCACGCTGCCGTCCGGTCTGCAAATCGGTACCGGCGTGCGTCCGGTGGCGACCGAGCGTCTGCACAGCCAGGGCAATCTGTCGCAAACCAACAACAGTAAAGACGTTGCGATTAAAGGTCAGGGGTTCTTCCAGGTCCTGCTGCCGGATGGCACTTCAGCGTATACCCGCGATGGATCATTCCAGGTCGATCAGAACGGTCAACTGGTGACCGCTGGCGGCTTTCAGGTTCAGCCGGCGATTACCATTCCGGCTAACGCTCTGAGCATCACCATCGGTCGTGACGGTGTGGTGAGCGTGACCCAGCAGGGACAGGCGGCACCCGTTCAGGTGGGTCAGCTTAACCTGACGACCTTTATGAACGATACCGGTCTGGAGAGTATCGGCGAAAACCTGTACACCGAAACCCAGTCTTCCGGCGCGCCGAATGAGAGCACGCCAGGTCTGAACGGGGCCGGTCTGTTGTACCAGGGCTACGTTGAGACGTCCAACGTCAACGTCGCGGAAGAACTGGTCAACATGATTCAGGTTCAACGCGCTTACGAAATCAACAGCAAAGCGGTCTCAACGACCGACCAGATGCTGCAAAAACTGACGCAACTTTAAGGCGTTGTCCGGTGAGGCTTTCGCTTCACCGGCACCCTGATTCAGAAGATAAAGGCAATGCAAAAAAACGCTGCGCACGCTTACCCGATCATGGCCCTGCTGGTGGTTTCACTGTCAGGATGTGCCTGGATACCTTCCACTCCGCTCGTCCAGGGCGCGACCACGGCGCAGCCTATTCCTGGCCCGACGCCGGTGGCAAATGGTTCGATTTTTCAGTCCGCGCAGCCCATCAACTATGGCTATCAGCCACTGTTTGAAGACCGTCGTCCGCGCAACATCGGCGATACGCTGACCATCGTACTGCAGGAAAACGTCAGTGCCAGTAAGAGCTCTTCCGCCAACGCCAGTCGCGATGGCAAAACTAACTTTGGCTTTGATACCGTTCCGCGCTATCTGCAAGGGTTATTCGGCAACGCGCGAGCGGACGTCGAGGCTTCCGGCGGTAACACCTTTAACGGTAAGGGCGGGGCCAACGCCAGCAATACCTTTAGCGGCACGCTGACCGTGACCGTCGATCAGGTGCTGGTTAACGGCAATTTACATGTCGTGGGTGAAAAACAGATTGCCATTAACCAGGGCACTGAGTTCATCCGCTTCTCCGGGGTTGTGAATCCGCGCACCATCAGCGGCAGCAACTCCGTTCCGTCAACGCAGGTTGCGGATGCACGTATTGAATATGTCGGTAACGGCTACATCAACGAAGCGCAAAATATGGGCTGGCTCCAGCGTTTCTTCCTTAACCTGTCGCCGATGTAAGCGAGGTCTCCCATGTTGAAATCTGTTGTTGGACTGGTTCTGGTCCTCGTCGCCACGCTGGCGCACGCCGATCGTATCCGCGATTTGACCAGCGTGCAGGGCGTGCGTGAAAACTCGTTAATTGGCTATGGGCTGGTGGTGGGGCTGGACGGGACCGGTGACCAGACCACCCAGACGCCATTTACCACACAAACCCTGAACAACATGCTCTCGCAGCTCGGGATCACTGTGCCGACCGGGACGAACATGCAGTTGAAAAACGTCGCGGCGGTGATGGTTACCGCCTCCTTCCCGGCTTTTGGCCGCCAGGGACAAACCATCGACGTGGTGGTGTCTTCGCTGGGGAACGCCAAAAGTCTGCGCGGCGGTACGCTGCTGATGACGCCGTTGAAAGGGGTCGACAGCCAGGTATATGCGCTGGCGCAGGGGAATATTTTAGTCGGCGGCGCCGGGGCGTCTGCGGGGGGCAGCAGCGTGCAGGTGAACCAGCTTAACGGCGGTCGAATCACCAACGGGGCCACGATTGAACGTGAGTTGCCCAGCCAGTTCGGCGCGGGTAACACGCTGAACCTGCAACTGAATAATGAAGATTTCACCATGGCGCAGCAAATTGCTGACACCATCAACCGGTCGCGCGGCTTTGGCAGCGCCACCGCGCTGGATGCGCGTACGATTCAGGTTCGCGTGCCGAGCGGCAACAGTTCTCAGGTTCGCTTCCTGGCGGATATCCAGAACATGGAGGTGAGCATGACGCCGCAGGATGCGAAAGTGGTGATCAACTCACGTACCGGTTCAGTGGTGATGAACCGCGAAGTGATGCTGGATAGCTGTGCCGTTGCGCAGGGGAATCTCTCCGTCACCGTTAACCGTCAGGCTAACGTAAGCCAGCCGGATACGCCGTTTGGCGGCGGTCAGACGGTGGTTACGCCGCAAACGCAGATCGATCTGCGCCAGAGCGGCGGTTCGCTGCAAAGCGTCCGCTCCAGTGCCAATCTGAACAACGTGGTCCGTGCGCTGAATGCGCTGGGGGCAACGCCGATGGATCTGATGTCAATTCTGCAGTCCATGCAGAGCGCCGGTTGCTTACGCGCGAAACTGGAAATCATCTGATGATTAGCGACAGCAAACTGATGGCCAGCGCCGCCTGGGATGCACAATCGCTGAACGAACTGAAGGCGAAAGCGGGTCAGGATCCGGCGGCGAACATCCGTCCGGTGGCCCGACAGGTGGAAGGGATGTTCGTCCAGATGATGCTGAAAAGCATGCGCGAAGCGCTGCCGAAAGACGGCGTCTTCAGCAGCGATCAGACGCGCCTGTATACCAGCATGTATGACCAGCAGATTGCGCAGCAGATGACCGCCGGGAAAGGACTGGGGCTGGCGGAAATGATGGTTAAGCAGATGACGCAGGGGCAGACGCAGCCAGCGGAAGATACCCCGCAGGTGCCGATGAAGTTCCCGCTGGAAACGGTGACCAGTTATCAGAATCAGGCGCTGACGCAACTGGTGCGTAAAGCGATGCCGAGAACGCTGGAGAGCAATGATGAACCGCTCTCCGGCGACAGCAAAGACTTCCTCGCCCAGTTGTCCCTTCCGGCTCGTCTGGCCAGTGAACAGAGCGGCGTACCGCATCACCTGATTCTGGCGCAGGCGGCGCTGGAATCGGGCTGGGGCCAGCGGCAGATTCGCCGGGAAAACGGCGAGCCGAGCTTCAACCTGTTTGGCGTGAAGGCCTCCGGCAACTGGAAAGGGCCAGTGACGGAAATCACTACCACTGAATATGAAAACGGCGAAGCGAAAAAGGTGAAGGCCAAGTTCCGCGTGTACAGCTCGTATCTCGAAGCGCTGTCGGATTACGTTGGTCTGCTGACCCGTAATCCGCGCTACGCTGCCGTGACCACGGCGGTCACGGCGGAGCAGGGCGCACAGGCATTGCAGAGCGCGGGCTATGCCACCGATCCGAACTATGCGCGTAAATTGACCAGCATGATCCAACAGCTGAAGTCGATGAGCGAGAAGGTGAGCAACGCCTACAGCACGAATCTCGACAATCTCTTCTAAAGGGCTCAAGTCCCACGACCTGCTGCCGATAATAATTTGTAACTGAAGGATTAAAAGGAACTTCCATGTCCAGCTTGATTAATAACGCCATGAGCGGGCTGAGCGCGGCTCAGGCGGCGCTGAATACTGCCAGTAACAACATCTCCAGCTATAACGTTGCGGGTTATACCCGTCAGACGACCATTATGGCGCAAGCCAATAGCACGCTGGGTGCCGGTGGTTGGGTGGGCAATGGTGTCTATGTTTCGGGTGTACAGCGCGAATACGATTCGTTCATTACCAATCAGCTGCGTGCGGCGCAGAATCAGAGCAGCGGTCTGACGACCCGTTATGAGCAGATGTCCAAAGTCGATAATCTGCTGGCCAGCAAAACCAGTTCTGTCTCCGTGTCAATGCAGGATTTTTTCACCAGCCTGCAAACGCTGGTGAGTAACGCCGAAGATCCGGCGGCGCGTCAGACGCTGATTGGTAAAGCCAACGGGCTGGTTAACCAGTTTAAAACGACCGACCAGTATCTGCGCGATCAGGACAAACAGGTCAATATCGCGATCGGTTCCAGCGTCGATCAGATCAACAACTACAGTAAGCAGATTGCCAGCCTGAACGACCAGATCTCGCGTCTGACCGGCGTGGGGGCAGGGGCGTCGCCGAATGACCTGCTTGATCAGCGCGACCAGTTGGTCAGCGAGCTGAACAAAATCGTCGGTGTCGAGGTGAGCGTGCAGGATGGCGGCACCTATAACATCACCATGGCGAACGGTTACTCACTGGTACAGGGCAGCAATGCGCGCCAGTTAGCGGCAGTTCAGTCGCAGGCTGATCCTTCGCGTACCACCGTTGCCTATGTGGATTCCATCGCGGGCAATATCGAAATTCCGGAAAAATTGATGACGACCGGTTCGCTCGGCGGATTGCTGACCTTCCGTTCTCAGGATCTGGACCAGACGCGCAATACGCTGGGGCAACTGGCGCTGGCGTTCGCTGACGCATTTAACCAGCAGCACCGGGAGGGTTACGATGCGAACGGCAATACCGATGTCGATTTCTTCAGTATCGGCGACCCGGCAGTGTATGGAAATAAAAAGAATACGGGCAGCATCTCCGCGACAGTGAAGACTGCTTCAGAAGTCCAGGCGACCGATTATAAGATGGTCTACGACGGGGCCAAATGGCAGGTCACACGTCTTGCTGATGGCACCAGTTTTGAAGCCACCGATGACGCGGGCAAACTGACCTTTGATGGTCTGGAGATCACTGTTGATGCTACGGCCGCTGAAAATGACAGCTTCATCGTCAAGCCGGTCAGCGACGCCATCATCAACATGGGTGTTAAGGTGACCAACGAGTCGCAAATTGCGATGGCTCAGAACGCAACGGCAGGCGAGAGCGACAACCGCAACGGCCAGGCGCTGCTGGATCTGCAAAAGAACGACACCACCGTGGGCGGCTCAAAATCGTTTAACGACGCCTATGCCACGCTGGTAAGTAATGTGGGTAGCAAAACCGCGACGCTGAAAACCAGCAGCACCACTCAGAACAACGTGGTGACGCAGTTGAGCAATCAGCAACAGTCTATTTCCGGCGTCAACCTTGACGAAGAGTACGGCAACCTGCAACGTTTCCAACAGTATTACCTGGCCAACGCTCAGGTGTTGCAAACCGCTAACTCTCTGTTTGATGCACTGCTGAATATTCGCTAAGGGAGCAGGAAACGATGCGTATCAGTACCCAAATGATGTATCAGCAGAACATGCGCGGTATTACCAATTCCCAGGCAGAATGGATGAAGTACGGTGAGCAGATGTCGACGGGGAAGCGGGTGATCAATCCGTCTGACGATCCTATCGCCGCCTCGCAGGCCGTGGTGCTGTCACAGGCGCAGGCGGAGAACAGCCAGTTCGCCCTGGCGCGAACCTTCGCCACGCAGAAGGTTTCGCTGGAAGAGAACGTACTGAGCCAGGTGACGACGGCGATACAGAGCGCGCAGGAAAAAATCGTCAGTGCCGGTAACGGGACGTTAAGCGACGATGACCGCGCCTCGCTGGCAACTGACTTGCAGGGGATCCGCGATCAGTTGATGAACCTGGCAAACAGCACCGACGGTAACGGGCGCTATATTTTTGCCGGTTATAAAACGGAAACGGCGCCGTTTGCTCAGGCTGACGGCACCTACAGCGGCGGTACAGATAGCATCACTCAACAGGTCGATGCTTCCCGCACGATGATCATCGGCCACACCGGCAATAAAATTTTCGACACCATCACCAGTAATGCGGTTCCGGAACCCAACAACGGGACGTCCGAAACTAGCCTGTTTAAAATGCTGGATTCGGCGATTGAGTCACTGAAATCGCCGGTGGGTGATGATGCAACGCTGAAAGAGCAGGCGAAAGCGGTGATTGATAAAACCAACCGTGGCCTGAAGAACTCACTCAACAACGTACTGAGCGTGCGTGCGGAACTGGGTACCCAACTGAGTGAGTTGAGTTCACTGGACTCGCTGGGTACCGATCGCGCATTAGGGCAAACGCAGCAGATGAGTAATCTGGTGGATGTGGACTGGAACGCGGCGATTTCGTCGTATGTCATGCAGCAGGCGGCGCTTCAGGCATCTTATAAAGCCTTTACCGATATGCAGGGGATGTCGCTGTTCCAGCTCAACCGTTAATACCGATTTGAAACATATCATGAAACTGGGTATGTTTTGTCTGCCCGCTCCAACTCACCCCGGAGCGGGCATTTTTTTGCCGGTTATACGCTAACGCGCAGATGGGCAGATGACCGCTTCCCCGCCAGTCTGATGACCAGCGCAATGGCGCCACTGAGCGTGGCCAGGGTGACGACACCTTGCCAGTTCGCCAGCGCATACACCTGACTGCCGAGCACGGAACCTAACGCCATACCGATAAACACAATGCTGAACAGCAACGCGTTCAGGCGGCCCCGGGCCTGTGGCTCCAGGCTATACACCAGGTTCTGGTGTGCCACTAGGCTCGATTGCAGTCCCAGGTCAAACCCGACGGCGGAGAGCGCAATGAGCAACCACTGACCGTGCACGGGTAAAGTGGGTAGCAGGAACATCAGCGCAAAAGAGACGGTCACTAGTAATGCTCCCAGTTGTGTTACTTTTTCTGCCCCGACGTTATCCGCCAGATGGCCTGCCAGCGGTGCAGCCAGCGCCCCGGTGGCCCCGGCGATACCAAATGCGCCTGCGGCGGCGCTGCCCATCCGATAATGTTCGGCGAGCATTACGGCCAACGTTGACCAGAACGCGCTGAACGCAACGGACAGAAAACCCTGAGCCAGGGCGGCACGACGCAGTGCCGGATAGCGACGCCATAGTTGCGCCAGGCTCACCATCAGCGCGGGGTAGCGCAGCGTGGAGTGGGCGGCGAACGGGGGCAGGACTTTCCATAGCAGCACGCCCACCAGCGCAATACTCAGCGCCGCGAGTTGATACATTTCTCGCCAGCCAAAGGCTTCCCCGACCAGACCGCTCACGGTACGTGACAACAAAATACCCAGCAGCAGGCCGGTCATCACCGTTCCTACCGTTTTTCCCTGCTTACCTTCGGGGGCCAGAATGGCCGCTGCCGGGACGATATCCTGCGCCATCGTGGCGGCCATCCCCAGCAAAAGGCTTACCGTCAGCAGGGAATGCAACTGCCCGGTGACGCTACAGGCCAGCAAGAGCAGGGCGAGTGCCGCACTTTTCGCCAGGATAAGCGTCCGTCGATCGTAGCGGTCGCCAAGCGGCAACAAAAACAGGATCCCCAACGCATAGCCAGCCTGCGTTAACGTGGGTACCAGACCCATACCGGTGATGCTGAGTGCCAAATCGGCCCCCATTAACGGCAATAACGGTTGCGCATAGTAGATGGCGGCAACGCTAAAACCCGCGCCCAGCGCCAGAACAAAGATGAGCCAACGAGACGGTGTGTTCATTTCAAAATCCTCAATCACAGGTGTGGGGCTATTTTTCTCTGAACAGCGGTGGCCTGGTAGCCAGCGAAGTGGTAAAACCGTTATACGTAAAGTGTATGAGCATTCAGATAATGATAAAGAATGAACGTATAGACAGGGTGGAACTGATGCGGACGTTTGTGCGCATTGTGGAGGCCGGTTCGCTGTCAGCGGCTGCCCGACAGCTAAACACCACCCAGGCGACGATCAGCCGACGGTTACAGTCGCTGGAGGCGATGCTGGGGGTAAAGCTGGTATTACGCACTACACACGCCATGAAACTGACTGACGACGGTGAGCGCGGGTATCAGCATGCCAAACATATTATTGATGCCTGGCTGGCGCTGGAAGACGGTCTCAACGTGACGGAAGACGAACCCGTCGGGATGCTGCGGGTACGGGCACCGCATGCCTTTGGTCAGCAACAGCTCCTCACGCCGTTACTGCGTTTTTTAGCGCGCTATCCCAATCTGTCGGTGGAGTGGATGCTCAATGACAAGACGGTCGATTTTCTCAGTGACAATATCGACTGTGCGGTCCGCGTCGGTGCGGAGGTCGATCCGGCGACCGTTTCTGTGCTGTTAGCGGAAGTACCGCGTAGCGTGGTCGCAGCACCTGCGCTGCTGGCGCAGTTTGATACCATTGCTGTGCCGGAACAGCTATCGTCACTGCCCTGGATTGCCGTCAATACGTTCTACCAGCACAATGTTTCGCTCACCCATCAATACCGCCGGGAACCGGTGACCTTTCCGATTACGCCGCGACTGAGTACCGACAGTATCTACGTAGCGCGCAATGCCGCGCTGGCGGGGTTAGGCGTGGTAGTGGTGTCAAGCTGGACGGTGACAGAAGATATCGCGCAAGGGCGACTCGTCGAATTAGTGCCTGACTGGCAGGCCGCACCTTTGCCGGTGCATCTGGTCTATCCGTGGGCGCGTTATTATCCCACTCGTCTGCGTAAGTTTCTGGAATTGATGAAAAAGGTGATGCCGGAACTGGCAGGAATGCGGCGACCGGAAGTGGAATAAAAAAGCCGACCCGGAGGTCGGCTTTTTACGCTATCGATTTTACTCGACAGGTTGAGGACGGGTCGGTCCGGCGGACGCATGATGCGTTGCGCTGTGACCGCCTGCGGCACCTTTGCCATCAAAGGCGAAAGCAGGGCGCTGCCAGTCACTGTGGCGCGACGCTTCCGGCACGTATTCCGGCGCAGGTGCGCGGGTCATCGGTGCGGTTGCATGGCTATGTTCAGCAACAGTTTCTGCTGCTATTGGTGTCGCGATTTCAGTGACCGGTGTAACGTCAACGGTTTCGGCGACCGGTGCAGGCATTGTTGGCGCTTCAACGACCACAGGTGCTTCAATCGGTTCGGCGACCACTTCAGGCTCTGTAACTACTTCAGGTTCAACGGCAACAGGTTCAACGGCGACAGGTTCAACCGCCACAACGTCAGTTTCTTCCACCACCGTTTCGGGTTCTACCGCGACGATTTCAGACGTCTCTTCAACCTCCGAAGCGGTCTCCTGAGCTTCAGCGACCGGTTCTGCCTGAGCGGCAACCTCTTCGGCGACCGGGACATCGGCGTCGGTAATCACCTGCGGTTGCTCAACAACCGGGGCGGCAATCACTTCCGGATGCGAGGTCTCAACCACCGCTTCAGCCTGAACCGGTGCTTCTGTTGCTATCGTTTCAACCACCGTTTCAACAGTCGGTTCGACCGCGGCAACGGTTTCAACGACAGCAGCTACCGCTTGCGGTTCGGACACAACGGGTTGTGCCTGCACCTGTTCGATTTCCTGTGCTTCTGGCTGCGCGTCCTGAGGACGTGCTACCGGATAGCGGATCCACACTTTGCCGGACGCCATTTCCGGAGAAGCGCAAGCAACCGTCAACGGCATCGGTGACTGCAGCGGGTAACGCTCATCACGGTAACGACGACGACGCTGACCGCTCACGCGCAGATGGCGTGGGGAACGACGGGAACGACGCGGCATACCGGCGTTATCACGTGCTTCACCGTTGTCATCCTGCTCAGAGGCAACTTCTGTCACAACAGGCAATGGTACTTTCACCAGTTCAGTGCTTTGCGTCGGCGCAGTTTGTTCTACGACCGGTGCGGTAACGTTCTCTTCTGCGGCGGTTTCCACCACTTCAGCTTCAGATGCATTGCTGGTGTAACGCACTTTCTGGCTCAGTTGACGCTGTTTACGGCGCGTCTGAGGCTGACGAACGCGCTCTTCCTGTTCTGTCTCCGGGGTCTGCTGTTCGTCAAGATTCAGCGCTTTCACTTCTTGCTGAGCCTGACGTTTGTCTTCGCTGCGACGGCGGTTGCGTTCGCGACGCGGTTGCTGCTGCTCATCACCGGACTTCACTTTATCCGCGGCGTCGGTAGACGGCTGACGGTTATCGCGGGTCTCGGTATTCTGCTGCGCGTTGCGGCGATTGCGGCGGTTTTCGTCGCGGTTTTCACCGCTCTCTGAACGTTCGCCACGATTATCGCGGTTATCACGGCTGTCACGACGTTCACTGCGATCGTTGCGGTCGCGGCGGTTGTTCTGACGCTTACGGCGATCCTGCTGACGTTCCGGCTTCTCTGCGACGGTCGGTGCAGGCTGCTCGGCGGGTTTCGCTTCTTCGCTACCGCTGAACAGCGATTTCAGCGCACCAAAGAAACGGCTCAACAGTCCCGGTTCAGCAGGCGCTGCTGGCGCAACGACGGCCTTCGGCGCAGCGGCTTTCACTACCGGTTCGGCAGGCGTTGGTTCAGGCGGAACTTCCGGCATCGCAAAAGTGGCGAGGGCGGGTTGTTCCGGACGTTTACGTTCAGCGAACTCTTCTTCAGACGGTAACGCCATCGCTTCTTCATGCAGCTTCGGCAGCATGTAGCTCAGGGTCGGCGTCTCTTCGCCTTTACGCACGCGCAGCACGGAGTAATGTGGCGTTTCCATCTGATCGTTTGGCACGATCACACAGCGCACGCCATCCTGACGGGTTTCAATCGCATTAACGGCTGTACGCTTTTCATTGAGCAGATAAGAGGCAATCGGTACAGGCACAATCGCGTGGACTTCCTGGGTATTCTCTTTCAGCGCTTCTTCTTCAATCAGACGCAGAATAGACAGGGACAGCGACTCGTTATCACGCACGGTGCCGGTGCCGCTACAGCGCGGGCAAACGTGATGGCTGGACTCGCCCAGCGACGGGCTCAGGCGCTGACGGGACATCTCCAGCAGGCCGAAGCGAGAAATATGGCTTATCTGAATACGTGCACGATCCTGACGAACGGCTTCACGCAGACGATTTTCCACCGCACGCTGATGGCGTACCGGGGTCATGTCGATGAAGTCGATAACAATCAGACCGCCGAGGTCGCGCAGACGCAACTGACGAGCGATCTCATCGGCTGCTTCCAGGTTAGTGTTAAACGCGGTTTCTTCGATATCGCCGCCGCGGGTTGCGCGAGCGGAGTTGATGTCGATGGCGGTTAACGCTTCAGTGCTGTCGATAACAATGGAGCCGCCGGAAGGCAGGCGCACTTCACGCTGGAAGGCGGACTCAATCTGCGACTCAATCTGATAGTGGCTGAACAGCGGGATTTCACCGGTGTAGAGCTTAATTTTGCTGCTGAAATCGGGACGACCCAACGCCGCAATATGCTGGCGCGCCAGTTCGAGCACTTTCGGGTTATCGATGAGGATTTCACCGATATCCTGACGCAGATAGTCGCGGAAGGCGCGAACAATCACGTTGCTCTCCTGGTGGATCAGGAACGGAGCAGGGCGGCTTTCAGCCGCTTTCTGAATGGCTTCCCAGTGTTTCAGACGGAAGCTTAAGTCCCACTGCAGCGCGTCGGCAGATTTGCCGACGCCCGCGGTGCGCACGATAAGACCCATGCCATCAGGCAGTTCAAGGCTTGCCAGCGCTTCTTTCAGTTCCGTACGGTCGTCGCCTTCGATGCGGCGAGAGATGCCACCCGCGCGCGGGTTGTTTGGCATCAGAACCAGATAGCTGCCCGCCAGGCTGATAAAGGTGGTCAGCGCAGCGCCTTTATTGCCGCGTTCTTCTTTATCAATCTGAACGATAACTTCCTGGCCTTCGCGCAGCACATCTTTGATGTTTGGACGACCATGAGCGTTGTAATTGGCGGGGAAATATTCGCGGGCAATTTCTTTTAACGGGAGGAAACCGTGACGTTCAGCGCCGTAATCAACAAAAGCTGCTTCCAGACTCGGTTCGATACGGGTGATTTTGCCTTTATAGATGTTCGCTTTTTTCTGTTCATGTCCAGGACTTTCAATATCCAGGTCGTACAGACGCTGCCCATCTACAAGGGCAACACGCAACTCTTCCTGCTGAGTTGCGTTGATTAACATTCTTTTCATCGTAACTTACTCATTATTCTTACATTGACGACTAAGCTGCGGGCAGAGTATTGCCTTTCCGGGTGTGAACCGATGGCCTCGTGTCTATTCGCGTCGCCAACCTCACGGTTATCGTCAGCTCAAAGAGGCGCAGAGTGTCGGTTGCCTGCGTTTCATACGGAAACGCAGCGCAATTATCAGGGGAACCGCCTGGGTATTACTCTCCAGAGAAGATCCGATCTACCGGTAAGGACTGCAACCCGCAGCCCGCTAACTGTCTGAAAGATCAATACGTCTTACGCCATTGCTGCGTGGATGATCGTTCGGACAAAATGGGTCTTTCCGTAAAATTCCTTGTTTTAACAAGATTCAGCACGGAAGCGGTGACATTATTCCACTGCTAACCTTGTTATAGCAAGATGACTTTTACCATTTATCACCCGCTTACTCACAGTTTTTTCACTTCTGCGCGGTGATTGGTTTAATAACCACCAAATCAGTCATGAAGCACGTGAGTGACGAAGGATAAAGATAAATATAAGCATAGAAAAATGAGTGGCGCTAATCCTTATGGCTATTTAGAATCGGCCCCCATGAAAACAGAGACTCCATCCGTAAGAATTGTTGCTATTACTGCTGACGAAGCGGGGCAACGCATTGATAACTTTTTGCGCACGCAGCTCAAAGGCGTACCGAAAAGTATGATTTATCGCATTTTGCGTAAAGGCGAAGTGCGGGTGAATAAAAAACGCATCAAACCCGAATATAAACTGGAAGCGGGCGATGAAGTGCGTATTCCGCCAGTGCGCGTGGCTGAGCGTGAAGACGAGGCCGTTTCACCGCATCTGCAAAAAGTGGCGGCGCTGGCTGACGTCATCCTTTATGAAGACGACCATATACTGGTGCTGAATAAACCGTCGGGAACCGCTGTGCATGGAGGGAGCGGGTTAAGCTTTGGCGTGATTGAAGGGTTACGTGCCCTGCGTCCGGAAGCCCGTTTCCTCGAACTGGTACACCGCCTTGACCGCGATACGTCCGGTGTGCTGTTGGTGGCGAAAAAACGATCGGCACTGCGTTCGCTGCATGAGCAACTGCGTGAAAAGGGGATGCAGAAAGATTATCTCGCTCTGGTACGCGGGCAGTGGCAGTCGCATGTCAAAACGGTTCAGGCACCTTTATTGAAAAACATTCTGCAAAGCGGCGAACGCATTGTGCGGGTGAATCAGGAAGGCAAACCGTCGGAAACGCGCTTTAAAGTAGAAGAGCGCTACGCCTTTGCTACGCTTGTTCGCTGTAGCCCGGTGACCGGCCGTACGCACCAGATCCGAGTTCACACCCAGTATGCGGGGCATCCAATTGCTTTTGACGACCGCTACGGTGACCGCGAGTTCGATAAACAACTGGCGGGAACCGGCTTATCACGTCTGTTCCTGCATGCGGCAGCGCTGAAGTTCACCCATCCAGGTACCGGTGAGGTATTGCGCATCGAAGCGCCGATGGACGATCGGTTGAAGCATTGCTTGCAGGCGTTACGTAAACCCGCCTGATTGCCGCGAACGCAACTTATCAGGCCTACAAATCATGCGTAGGCCTGATAAGCGTAGCGCCATCAGGCAAGACACGGTTATGCTTTGAGCGGGTTCATCTCTTCCCGACGTAACATCTGACACAGCGCGATCAGCGGCAAACCAATCAGCGTGTTGGGGTCGCGACCTTCTAATCGTTCAAAGAGCGCAATCCCCAGACCTTCGCTTTTAAAACTCCCTGCGCAGTGTAGCGGGCGCTCTTTGCGCACGTAGTCTTCAATTTCCGTCTCGCTGAGATGGCGGAAATGAACGTCAAACGGCTCCACTTCTGTCTGTAAATGTCCCGTCGCAGAGTTATACAGCGCCAGACCAGTATAGAACGTAATGATATTGCCGCTGGCTTTGGCTAGCTGCTGGCAGGCTTTCTCTTCCGTTAAGGGTTTACCGGTGATCTCGCCGTCCAGCACGCACACCTGATCGGAACCAATAATAAGATGTGCAGGGAAACGGTGAGCCAGTGACTGCGCTTTCTCCTGCGCAAGGCGAGTGACTAAGTGGTGAGGACTCTCCGCGGGCATTGGCGTTTCGTCTACCTCAGGGGCCGCGCATTCAAAGGGCATCGCCAGTTTTTCCAGCAGGGCGCGGCGCCAGGGAGATGTGGAGGCAAGAATGAGATTAGGCATATTTTTTCCACCAGATATAGCGTATTGATGAGAGCCATTTTAAACTATGCTCTTCGTCCTTCAGGTATGCCACTTTGGCGTCACCTGAGCGAAAATAAGTCTGTAAACCGCAATGTGTGCGAATTATTGGCAAAAGGCAACCGCAGGCTGCCTTTTTCTTTGACTATATGACGTTACAAAGTTAATATGCGCGCCCTATGCAAAAGGTAAAATTACCCCTGACTCTTGATCCGGTTCGTACGGCTCAAAAACGCCTCGATTATGAAGGTATCTATACTTCTGATCTGGTAGAGCGCGTCGCCGATTCTGTAGTCAGTGTGGACAGTGATGTGGAATGCTCCATGTCGTTCGCTATCGATAACCAACGTCTTGCCGTTATTACCGGTGATGCAAAGGTTTCGGTAACGCTCGAATGTCAGCGTTGCGGGAAGCCGTTTCCTTATCATGTTCACACAACGTATTGTTTCAGTCCGGTTCGTTCTGACGAACAGGCTGAAGCACTCCCGGAAGCGTATGAGCCGATTGAGGTTAACGAATTCGGTGAAATCGATCTGCTTGCAATGGTGGAAGATGAAATTATCCTCTCCTTGCCGGTAGTTCCGGTGCATGATTCTGAACACTGTGAAGTGTCCGAGGCGGACATGGTCTTTGGTGAACTGCCTGATGAAGCGCAAAAACCAAACCCATTTGCCGTATTAGCCAGCTTAAAGCGTAAGTAATTGAGGAGTAAGGTCCATGGCCGTACAACAGAATAAACCAACCCGTTCCAAACGTGGCATGCGTCGTTCTCATGACGCTCTGACCGCAGTCACCAGCCTGTCTGTAGACAAAACTTCTGGTGAAAAACACCTGCGTCACCACATCACTGCCGACGGTTACTACCGTGGCCGCAAGGTAATCGCTAAGTAATCACGCATCCGCGTGATGAAGCTTAGTGAGGAACTTCCCCGTTGCTACGGGGACGTTCCAAACCAGGCGGCGAAACGACTTTGACACGTCTAACCCTGGCGTTAGATGTCATGGGGGGCGATTTTGGCCCTTCCGTGACAGTGCCTGCAGCATTGCAGGCACTGAATTCTAATTCACAACTCACACTTCTTTTAGTCGGGGATCCCGATACAATCACGCCATTACTCGCTAAAGCTGACTTTGAACAACGTTCGCGTCTGCAGATTATCCCTGCACAGTCAGTTATCGCCAGTGATGCCCGGCCTTCGCAGGCAATCCGCGCCAGTCGCGGTAGTTCGATGCGTGTGGCGCTGGAACTCGTGAAAGAAGGGCGAGCACAAGCCTGTGTCAGCGCCGGGAATACCGGGGCGCTCATGGGACTTGCAAAATTATTGCTCAAACCACTGGACGGTATTGAGCGTCCTGCGTTGGTGACGGTTTTACCTCACCAGCAGAAAGGAAAGACGGTGGTCCTCGATTTGGGGGCAAATGTCGATTGCGACAGCAACATGCTGGTGCAATTTGCCATTATGGGCTCGGTGCTTGCGGAAGAAGTGGTCGGTATCAACAACCCTCGCGTGGCCCTGCTCAACATCGGTGAAGAAGAAACCAAGGGTCTCGACAGTATTCGGGATGCTTCTGTGGTGCTAAAAACAATCCCTTCCATCAATTACATCGGCTATCTTGAAGCCAATGAGTTATTGACGGGGAAAACGGATGTTCTGGTATGTGATGGTTTTACAGGCAATGTCACATTAAAGACGATGGAAGGTGTTGTCAGAATGTTCCTTTCACTGCTGAAATCTCAGGGTGAGGGTAAAAAACGGTCGTGGTGGCTGCTGATATTAAAACGTTGGTTACAAAAAAGCCTGGCGAGGCGATTCAGTCACCTCAACCCCGACCAGTATAATGGCGCCTGTCTGTTAGGATTGCGCGGCACGGTGATAAAAAGTCATGGTGCAGCCAATCAGCGAGCGTTTACCGTCGCGATTGAACAGGCAGTGCAGGCGGTGCAGCGACAAGTTCCTCAGCGAATTGCCGCTCGCCTGGAATCTGTATACCCAGCTGGATTTACAATGCTGGACGCTGGCAATGGCGACACATCACAGCCACACTGATTACGGTGTGGCGTGAGAGCCCCAGCCTCTTAGCCGTTGTGATGCGCGGTATATAACCAAAAAGTGACTGAGCGTACATGTATACAAAGATTATTGGTACTGGCAGCTATCTGCCTGAACAGGTGCGGACTAACGCCGATCTGGAAAAAATGGTCGATACGTCTGACGAGTGGATTGTCACCCGTACAGGTATCCGTGAACGCCATATTGCTGCGCCGAATGAAACCGTCTCAACGATGGGGTTTGAGGCGGCTCAACGTGCGCTGGAAATGGCGGGCATTGATAAAGAACAGATTGGCTTGATTGTGGTGGCGACCACCTCAGCGACACATGCTTTCCCCAGCGCGGCATGCCAGATTCAGAACATGCTGGGCATCAAAGGCTGTCCGGCGTTTGACGTCGCCGCAGCATGTGCCGGTTTTACTTACGCGTTGAGCGTCGCCGATATGTACGTTAAATCCGGCGCGGTTAAACACGCGCTGGTGATCGGTTCCGATGTTCTGGCGCGCACCTGCGATCCGACCGATCGTGGAACCATCATTATTTTTGGCGATGGTGCGGGTGCCGTGGTGCTGAGCACTTCCGACAAGCCGGGCATCATCTCTACCCACCTGCATGCTGACGGTCGCTATGGCGAACTGCTGACGCTGCCGAATGCCGATCGTGTGAATCCGGAAAATTCGATTCATCTGACGATGGCGGGTAATGAAGTGTTCAAAGTGGCGGTTACTGAACTGGCACACATCGTCGACGAGACGCTGGAGGCCAATAACCTTGACCGCTCCGAACTCGACTGGCTGGTTCCGCACCAGGCTAACCTGCGTATCATCAGCGCGACGGCCAAAAAGCTGGGCATGTCAATGGACAATGTGGTGGTGACACTGGACAGGCACGGCAACACGTCTGCGGCCTCCGTCCCTTGCGCGTTGGATGAAGCTGTGCGTGACGGCCGTATCAAAGAAGGTCAGCTTGTGTTGCTTGAAGCCTTTGGCGGTGGATTCACCTGGGGCTCCGCGCTGGTTCGTTTCTAGTATAAGGATTTAAACATGACGCAATTCGCATTTGTGTTCCCTGGACAGGGTTCCCAGACCGTTGGAATGTTAGCCGATATGGCGGCAAGTTACCCCATCGTCGAAGAGACTTTCGCTGAAGCTTCTGCGGCGCTGGGCTATGACCTGTGGGCGTTGACCCAGCAGGGGCCGGCTGAAGAACTGAACAAGACCTGGCAGACGCAGCCTGCGCTGTTAGCCGCGTCTGTTGCGCTGTATCGCGTCTGGCAGCAACAGGGCGGTAAAGCACCATTGCTGATGGCGGGTCATAGCTTGGGTGAATACTCTGCGCTGGTTTGTGCCGGTGTCATTAATTTTGCTGATGCAGTGCGTCTGGTTGAACTGCGTGGTAAATTCATGCAGGAAGCGGTTCCGGAAGGCACCGGCGGCATGTCTGCTATCATCGGTCTTGATGATGCGTCCATTGCGAAAGCCTGTGAAGACGCGGCAGAAGGCCAGGTCGTCTCACCGGTGAACTACAACTCGCCGGGTCAGGTCGTTATTGCCGGGCATAAAGAAGCCGTTGAGCGTGCTGGTGCAGCCTGTAAAGCTGCCGGTGCGAAACGTGCGCTGCCGTTACCGGTGAGCGTACCGTCTCACTGTGCGCTGATGAAGCCGGCGGCGGAAAAACTGGCGGCGGAATTAGCTACAATACCCTTTAACGCGCCGTCTGTACCGGTTATTAACAACGTGGATGTGAAGTGCGAAACTGACGCGAACGCCATTCGCGATGCGCTGGTGCGCCAGTTGTACAGTCCGGTACAGTGGACGAAGAGCGTCGAATTAATGGCGTCGCAAGGTGTCGAACACCTGTATGAAGTGGGACCGGGTAAAGTCCTCACGGGCCTGACGAGACGTATTGTTGATACCCTGACGGCCTCGGCTCTGAACGAACCGGCGGCGATGTCGGCGGCACTTGCGCAATAAAAGAGGAACACCATGAGTTTTGAAGGAAAAATCGCGCTGGTTACCGGTGCAAGTCGCGGTATTGGCCGCGCAATTGCAGAGACGCTCGTTGCCCGTGGCGCGACCGTTATCGGTACCGCGACCAGCGAAAGTGGCGCTCAGGCCATTAGCGATTACTTAGGTGCGAAGGGTAAAGGTCTGATGTTGAATGTGACTGATCCTGCATCTATCGAATCTGTTCTGGAAAAAATTCGCGCAGAATTTGGTGAAGTGGATATCCTGGTTAATAATGCCGGTATCACACGTGATAACCTGCTGATGCGAATGAAAGATGATGAGTGGAACGATATTCTCGAAACCAATCTTTCATCAGTTTTCCGCCTGTCAAAAGCGGTAATGCGCGCTATGATGAAAAAACGTCATGGGCGGATTATCACTGTCGGTTCTGTGGTTGGTACCATGGGAAATGCGGGTCAGACTAACTACGCTGCGGCGAAAGCGGGTCTGATCGGCTTCAGTAAATCGCTGGCGCGCGAAGTTGCGTCCCGCGGTATTACGGTGAACGTTGTTGCTCCGGGCTTTATTGAAACGGACATGACGCGTGCGCTGACTGATGAGCAGCGTGCGGGTACGTTGGCGGCAGTTCCTGCAGGTCGTCTTGGCGATCCGAAAGAGATCGCCAGTGCGGTTGCATTTTTAGCCTCTGACGAAGCAGGTTACATCACGGGTGAGACTTTGCACGTCAACGGCGGGATGTATATGGTTTAACCACGAGATACGCAAAATCATCCAAATTGTATCAAGGCGGCAAGACCGAAAAGCCTGCGAGCATAGATGACTATGTGACCAGGCATTGAGGACGCAGCCAACACAGAGACAATTTGAAGGGTGACGCGTAGAAAAATATTTGCGTTATTATAGGTCTTGGCCTCAAAATAACGTAAAATCGTGGTAAGACCTGCCGGGATTTAGTTGCAAATTTTTCAACATTTTATACACTACGAAAACCATCGCGAAAGCGAGTTTTGATAGGAAATTTAAGAGTATGAGCACTATCGAAGAACGCGTTAAGAAAATTATCGGCGAACAGCTGGGCGTTAAGCAGGAAGAAGTTACCAACAATGCTTCTTTCGTTGAAGACCTGGGCGCAGATTCTCTTGACACCGTTGAGCTGGTAATGGCTCTGGAAGAAGAGTTTGATACTGAGATTCCGGACGAAGAAGCTGAGAAAATCACCACCGTTCAGGCTGCCATTGATTACATCAACGGCCACCAGGCGTAAGTGAACATCTCCAGGCGGTCATTCGACCGCCTGAGTTTTATCTTTTTGTCCCACTTGAATCAATTATCCCTCCCTGGAGGACAACCGTGTCTAAGCGTCGTGTAGTTGTGACCGGACTGGGCATGTTGTCTCCTGTCGGCAATACCGTAGAGTCTACCTGGAAAGCTCTCCTTGCCGGTCAGAGTGGCATCAGCCTGATCGACCATTTCGATACTAGCGCCTATGCAACGAAATTTGCTGGCTTAGTAAAGGATTTTAACTGTGATGACATTATCTCGCGCAAAGAACAGCGCAAGATGGATGCCTTCATACAATATGGAATTGTTGCAGGCTGGCAGGCCATGCAGGATTCTGGCCTTGAAGTAACGGAAGAGAACGCATCCCGTATTGGTGCCGCTATCGGCTCTGGTATTGGCGGTCTCGGACTGATTGAAGAAAACCATAGTTCTCTGGTGAACGGTGGACCGCGTAAAATCAGCCCATTCTTCGTTCCGTCGACGATTGTTAACATGGTGGCAGGTCACCTGACCATCATGTATGGCCTGCGTGGGCCGAGCATCTCTATCGCGACCGCCTGCACCTCAGGCGTACATAACATCGGTCAAGCCGCGCGTATCATTGCATACGGCGATGCGGACGCGATGGTCGCGGGCGGTGCTGAAAAAGCCAGTACGCCACTGGGCGTAGGCGGCTTTGGCGCAGCACGTGCGCTGTCTACCCGTAATGAAAACCCGCAAGCAGCCAGCCGCCCGTGGGACAAAGAGCGCGATGGCTTTGTACTGGGTGACGGTGCGGGCATGGTCGTACTGGAAGAGTATGAACATGCAAAAGCGCGCGGTGCAAAAATTTATGCTGAAGTCGTTGGCTTCGGGATGAGCAGTGACGCTTACCACATGACGTCACCGCCGGAAAACGGTGCTGGTGCGGCCCTGGCGATGGTCAACGCGCTGCGTGATGCGGCAATTGAACCTGGTCAGATTGGTTACGTTAACGCCCACGGGACATCCACGCCGGCTGGCGATAAAGCGGAAGCGCAGGCTGTTAAATCCGTCTTTGGCGATGCGGCAAGCCGAGTGATGGTGAGTTCCACTAAGTCCATGACCGGTCACCTGCTGGGTGCAGCGGGCGCGGTAGAGTCGATTTATTCTATCCTGGCGCTGCGCGATCAGGCTGTTCCGCCGACCATCAACCTGGATAACCCGGATGAAGGTTGCGATCTGGACTTCGTTCCTCACGAAGCGCGTCAGGTCAGCGGAATGGAGTACACGCTGTGTAACTCCTTCGGTTTCGGTGGAACTAACGGTTCATTGATCTTTAAAAAGGTCTGACCGCCGTTCTGCTTCCAGGCTAAAAGAGGTCCGCTTGTCGGGCCTTTTTTATTGCGTGCACTTCCCTTGTCCTGCGCCATCCATCCTGCGACACTAACGTGCCACTCATAAGGAGCCACTATGTTCTTGATCAATGGCCGTGAACAGGAATCTCTTCCCGCAAGCGATCGCGCTATCCAGTTTGGCGATGGTTGTTTTACTACTGCGCGTATTCTCGACGGCGCGGTTTCGCTGCTGGCGGCGCATCTGCGGCGTTTGCAGGTGGCCTGCTCGACATTGCAGATCGCCTTTGATGACTGGGACGCGCTTGAACGGGAAATGACCACGCTGGCCGCTGGTCATTCGCGCGCGGTTCTGAAGGTGATCATCAGTCGTGGCAGTGGGGGACGAGGATACAGCGGCGCGAATTGCCATGACAGCACCCGCATTCTCTCCGTCTTTGCGTATCCGCAACATTATGACCTCTGGCGCGAGCAAGGGATCACGCTCGCCTTAAGCCCGGTTCGTCTGGGTCGCAACCCTCTGCTCGCCGGTATTAAGCACCTGAACCGTCTCGAACAGGTGCTGATCCGCTCTCATCTTGAGCAGACGGACGCCGATGAGGCGCTGGTTCTTGACAGTGAGGGCTGGGTTACGGAATGCTGTGCGGCTAATTTATTCTGGCGAAAAGACAATGTGGTCTACACGCCGCGCCTCGATCAGGCGGGAGTGAACGGTATTATGCGACAATTCTGTATCCGGAAACTGGCACAATCGTCTTTTCAGGTTGTCGAAACGAATGCCCGCGAAGAAGCGCTGCAACATGCCGATGAAATGGTGGTCTGTAATGCGCTGATGCCGATCGTGCCCGTTCGGGCTTATGGCGCTAACACGTTGTCTTCACGTGCATTATTTGAGTTTCTGGCCCCATTGTGTGAGCATCCGAATTAGTCATGAAAAAATTGTTTCGTGTTGTCCTTTTACTGGTTGTTGTATTGGGCATTGCCGCAGGCGCGGGAATGTGGAAAGTTCGCCATCTGGCGGACAGTAAAATCCTGATTACAGAAGAGACCATTTTTACCCTCAAACCGGGAACCGGTCGTCTGGCCCTGGGCGAGCAACTGTATGCGGATCGGGTCATTAATCGTCCTCGCGTGTTTCAATGGCTGCTACGGGTCGAGCCGGATCTTTCCCACTTTAAGGCGGGAACCTATCGTTTAATGCCGGGCATGAGCGTGCGCGAGATGCTGCAACTGCTGGAAAGCGGGAAAGAGGCACAGTTCCCGCTGCGACTGGTGGAAGGCATGCGGTTAAGTGATTATCTCAAGCAACTGCGAGACGCGCCGTACATCAAACACACTCTGAGTGATGATAACTACGAAACCGTCGCAAAAGCGCTGGGCCTGGAGAATACAGAGGCGCTGGAAGGTTGGTTCTGGCCTGATACCTGGATGTATACCGCCAACACCACAGATATTGCCTTGCTCAAGCGCGCGCATCAAAAGATGGTGAAGGCGGTTGAGCACATCTGGGAAGGGCGAGCGGAAGGGTTGCCCTATAAAGATCAAAATCAACTGGTAACGATGGCCTCGATCATTGAGAAAGAGACGGCCATTGCCAGTGAACGCGATCGGGTCGCCTCCGTCTTTATTAACCGCCTGCGCGTCGGGATGCGTCTGCAAACCGATCCTACCGTGATCTACGGGATGGGGGAGCGTTATAATGGCAAGATCTCGCGCGCGGACCTGGAGACGCCAACGGCCTATAATACCTACACTATCACCGGGCTCCCGCCAGGACCCATTGCGATGCCAGGTGAAGCCTCGTTGAAAGCGGCGGCGCACCCGGCTAAAACACCGTATCTCTATTTTGTGGCCGACGGTAAAGGCGGCCATACTTTTAATACTAATCTTGCCAGCCATAACCGGTCGGTGCAGGACTACCTGAAAGTGCTTAAGGAAAAAAATGCGCAGTAATTATATCGTCATCGAGGGGCTGGAAGGCGCCGGAAAAACGACCGCAAAAAATGTTGTGGTTGAGACGCTTGAACAACTCG
The DNA here is from genome assembly GCA_009363175.1 of Citrobacter telavivensis. Taxonomy (NCBI): domain Bacteria; kingdom Pseudomonadati; phylum Pseudomonadota; class Gammaproteobacteria; order Enterobacterales; family Enterobacteriaceae; genus Citrobacter; species Citrobacter telavivensis. Next base: position 3,621,659 of record CP045205.1, on the reverse strand, counting down.
GTATTCGCGACATGGTTTTTACCCGCGAGCCGGGCGGTACACAGCTGGCAGAAAAACTGCGTAGCCTGGTGCTGGATATCCGTTCGGTCGGTGACGAAACCATTACCGTAAAGGCCGAAGTGCTGATGTTTTACGCCGCGCGCGTGCAACTGGTTGAAACGGTGATCAAACCTGCGCTCGAAGAGGGTAAATGGGTGATTGGCGACCGTCACGACCTGTCCACACAGGCGTATCAGGGCGGTGGGCGTGGGGTCGATCAGCAGATGCTGGCGACGCTGCGCGATGCCGTGTTGGGGGACTTTCGCCCGGATTTAACGCTTTACCTGGACGTCACGCCAGAGGTGGGTCTGAAACGCGCCCGTGCCCGCGGTGAACTGGACCGCATCGAACAGGAATCGTTTGATTTCTTCAATCGTACCCGCGCCCGCTATCTGGATCTCGCAGCCCAGGACCCCAGCATCCGGACAATTGATGCGACGCAACCGCTGGATACCGTGATGAACGATATCCGTACCACCATCACCGAGTGGGTGAAGGAGCAGGGCGAATGAAATGGTATCCATGGTTACGACCTGATTTCGAAAAACTGGTAGCCAGCTATCAGGCGGGAAGGGGTCACCATGCGCTACTGATTCAGGCTTTACCGGGGATGGGCGACGACGCATTGATCTATGCGCTGAGCCGCTATCTGCTTTGCCAGCAACCGGAAGGGCACAAAAGCTGTGGTCACTGCCGTGGCTGCCAGTTGATGCAGGCAGGCACGCATCCGGATTACTATTCTCTGTTCCCTGAAAAAGGGAAAAACACGCTGGGCATTGATGCGGTACGTGAAGTGAGTGAAAAACTGTATGAGCGTGCGCGGCTGGGCGGAGCAAAAGTGGTCTGGATCCCGGATGCGGCACTGATGACGGATGCCGCTGCCAATGCGCTGCTTAAAACGCTGGAAGAACCGCCCGCGCAAACCTGGTTTTTTCTCGCCAGTCGTGAACCCGCGCGATTACTGGCGACACTGCGCAGCCGATGCCGTTTACACCATCTCGCGCCACCGGCGGAACAGTACGCGGTATCGTGGCTTGCGCGAGAAGTGACAGCGTCACAAGACGCGTTATTGACCGCGTTGCGCCTGAGCGCCGGTTCTCCGGGCGCGGCGCTGACATTACTGGACGCCGAAAGTTGGTCCCAGCGCGACGCGCTGTGTCAGGCGCTGGCAAGCAGCATCCCTGCGGGTGACTGGTATTCATTATTGACGGTGCTGAATCACGAACAGGCGCCTGCCAGACTACACTGGCAGGCGACATTAATGATGGATGCGCTTAAACGTCAGCACGGGGCCACCGCGATGACCAACGCGGATGCCGGGCAACTTATCGCCACGATTGCCGGCCAGTTGTCTCAGATGCGTATTCAGGCAATCCTTAACGCCATTTGCCACTGTCGCGAACAGCTGCTTAACGTGACCGGAATAAACCGTGAACTGGTGTTAACCGATCTTCTTCTGCAAATCGAACATTATCTGCAACCAGGCACCGTGTTGCCTGTTCCCCACCTGTAAGAGAAACATTATGTTTTTAGTCGACTCGCACTGCCATCTTGATGGCCTGGATTATCAATCTCTGCATAAGGATGTGGATGACGTGCTGGCGAAGGCGGCCGCGCGCGATGTGAAATTCTGTCTGGCGGTGGCAACGACGCTGCCGGGATACCGCGGCATGCGGGAACTGGTTGGTCAGCGCGATAACGTCGTTTTCTCCTGCGGCGTGCATCCGCTAAATCAGGACGAACCCTATGATCTGGAAGAACTGCGTCATCTGGCGGCTGACGAGGGCGTTGTGGCGATGGGAGAGACGGGGCTGGACTATTTTTATACCCCTGAGACAAAAGTGCGCCAGCAGGAGTCGTTCATTCAGCATATCCAGATCGGTCGTGAACTGAACAAGCCGGTTATCGTCCACACGCGCGATGCCCGCGTTGATACGCTGGCGATTCTTCGCCATGAAAACGTGACGGATTGTGGCGGCGTACTACACTGTTTTACAGAAGACAGAGAAACGGCGGGTAAACTACTGGATCTGGGCTTTTATATCTCCTTTTCCGGCATTGTGACCTTCCGTAATGCTGAACAGTTACGTGACGCCGCGCGGTATGTGCCGCTGGATCGACTGCTGGTGGAGACGGATTCCCCGTATCTCGCGCCGGTGCCGCATCGGGGGAAAGAGAACCAGCCTGCGATGGTTCGCGACGTGGCAGAATACATGGCCGTATTGAAAGGTGTGGCGGTTGAAGAACTGGCGCAGATAACCACCGACAACTTTGCCCGCCTGTTCCATATCAACGCTTCCCGTCTGCAGTCAGCCTCGTAGTTGAGTTTTTTTAAAGCTCGTAATTAATAATTAAAGCGAGTAAAGTTCACCGCCACAAAGTGGGCGGTGAATGAGCAATCTGACACATTCTGATACCCTTTTTGGCAAAATGTGCAACTTGATGCGCTCTCCAGAGTTGAAACGTGATAGCCGTCAAACTATATTTCGCCGATTTATTTTACTCTGTGTAATAAATAAAGGGCACTTAGATGCCCTGTCCACGGCGGGGTTCTCCCCCCTCGCCAATGCGTGTGAACGTAGAAAGCACAAATACTCAGGAGCACTCTCAATTATGTTTAAGAATGCATTTGCTAACCTGCAAAAGGTCGGTAAATCGCTGATGCTGCCGGTATCCGTATTGCCTATCGCAGGTATCCTGCTGGGCGTCGGTTCCGCAAACTTCAGCTGGCTGCCAGCCGTTGTATCGCACGTGATGGCAGAAGCCGGCGGTTCTGTTTTTGCAAACATGCCGCTGATTTTCGCTATTGGTGTCGCGCTTGGCTTTACCAACAATGATGGCGTTTCGGCTCTGGCTTCGGTTGTCGCTTATGGCATCATGGTGAAAACCATGGCTGTGGTCGCGCCGCTGGTTCTGCATTTACCTGCTGAAGAGATCGCAGCAAAACACCTTGCGGATACGGGTGTACTCGGGGGGATTATCTCCGGTGCGATTGCAGCGTACATGTTTAACCGCTTCTACCGTATCAAGCTGCCTGAGTATCTGGGCTTCTTTGCTGGTAAGCGCTTCGTGCCGATCATTTCTGGTCTGGCGGCGATCTTTACCGGTGTGGTCCTGTCCTTCATTTGGCCGCCGATCGGTACTGCTATCCAGACGTTCTCTCAGTGGGCTGCTTACCAGAACCCGGTCGTGGCGTTCGGTATTTACGGCTTCATTGAACGCTGCCTGGTACCGTTTGGTCTGCACCATATCTGGAACGTTCCTTTCCAGATGCAGATTGGCGAGTACACCAACGCGGCAGGTCAGGTCTTCCACGGCGATATTCCTCGCTACATGGCGGGCGACCCGACTGCGGGTATGTTGTCTGGCGGCTTCCTGTTCAAAATGTATGGTCTGCCGGCTGCTGCCATTGCTATCTGGCACTCCGCTAAACCAGAAAACCGCGCCAAAGTGGGCGGCATCATGATCTCCGCAGCGCTGACCTCGTTCCTGACCGGTATCACCGAGCCGATCGAGTTCTCCTTCATGTTCGTTGCGCCGATCCTGTACGTTATCCATGCGATTCTGGCTGGGCTGGCGTTCCCGATCTGTATCCTGCTGGGTATGCGTGACGGTACGTCGTTCTCACACGGTCTGATCGACTTTATCGTGCTGTCCGGTAACAGCAGCAAGCTGTGGTTGTTCCCGATTGTTGGTGCGGGCTATGCGATTGTTTACTACACCATCTTCCGCGTGCTGATTAAAGCGCTGGATCTGAAGACTCCGGGTCGTGAAGATAATACCGACGACGCGAAAGCGGGCGCGACCAGTGAAATGGCACCGGCGCTGATTGCGGCGTTTGGTGGTAAAGAAAACATCACTAACCTGGATGCGTGCATTACCCGTCTGCGCGTCAGCGTGGCTGACGTGGCGAAAGTGGATCAGGCTGGCCTGAAGAAACTGGGTGCGGCAGGTGTGGTGGTTGCCGGTTCCGGTGTTCAGGCTATTTTCGGTACGAAGTCCGATAACCTGAAAACTGAGATGGATGAATACATCCGTAACAGCTAAGACCAAATAAGTTGGGGAGAACTAAGGCAGCCAAATGGCTGCCTTTTTTACATTCTGGAACACCTGATGACGCGCTGATAACCGGGTAAAGCGCCAACGCCGTCATCGACAGGGCGATCAGAACTGATAGTTTGCGGTGATGCTCACGTTGCGCGGCTCACCATAAACAATCGATCCTTCGACGTTGGTGTCGTAGGTTTTATCGAACAGGTTGTTGACGTTACCCTGCACAGAGAAGTTTTTGGTCACCTGGTAGCGGGTGAACAGATCCACCAGTGCGTAACTGCCTTGTTCTGCGCGGAAGGTGCCGTATGGCGTCGCGGTGTCGGTGTACACGCGGTTCTGCCAGTTCACGCCGCCGCCCACGGTCAGGTCGGGCATTACCGGCAGACGGTAGCTGGTGAACAGCTTGACGCTGGTACGCGGCAGATTCGGATTGACGGCGTTGCCTTCATTATCTTCCGCAACGTACCGCGTTGCGCCAAAGGTCATCTGCCAGTTATCGGTGATCGCCCCGTTAACTTCGAATTCAACCCCTTTGCTGACGGTTCCGTTCGCCGTTTTATACGCGATATCGCCATTGGTACCCGGAATTGGGGCACCTGTCGATTGGGCAACGTTATCTTGCTCAATGCGGAACACGGCGAGGGTGGTGGTCAGTCGGCTGTTCATCCAGTCGGACTTCAGACCTACCTCATAGTTGTTGCCGGTGACCGGCGTGAGGTATTTCCCGCTGCTGTCGCGTTTGTTCTGCGGCTGGAAGATGGAGGTGTAGCTGGCGTAAGTTGACCAGTTATCATTGATGTCGTAAACCAGACCGGCATATGGCGTGGTGTGGTTTTTCTCCATGCTGTAGCTCAGGGTATCGACACGCCAGTTGGTGTAGCGCGCGCCGAGGATCAGGTGCAGCGGGTCAGCCAGCGAAATACGCGTCGCAGCGTACAGCGACTTCATGTGCGTGGTGTCGTCCTGGGCCAGCGACTGGGGTGCCCAGTCGGTTTGCGGGAAGTTGCCATTGAAGTTATTGAAACTGCCAATCTCAGCCGGGAAGACGTTTGCCCAGGAGCTGAAATAGCGGTTGTTCTGTTTGCTGTAGCTGCCGCCAAACATCAGGTTGTGCTGACGACCGAACAGGTCATAACCGCCGTCGGCAAAGAGATCCAGCGCATCAACCTTACGCTTGCCGCTGTTCCAGCCCGTGCCGCCAACGTAGTCATAGCCCGGTCCGTAGCTGCCGTAAGGACCGACCAGCATGCCATCTGCCTTATTCACGTACGCATCGACATACATCGTTTTACTGTCGAATTTGATTTCCGAGTGGGTCGCATTCATCGTCGCCTGCCAGGTGTCGGCAAAACGCTGTTTGAGTGTGACAAAGACTTTGTTGATCTCTTTATCGTTATACGCCCAGTCTGGCGCGGTGCTGCGGGCGCGGTCGTAGCTGTTTTTGCTGCCGTCGGTATTCCAGCGTGGCAGACCACCCCAGGTAGGGCTGTCCACTTTGATTTTCTGATATTCATAGCCGGCGGCAAGGCTGGTGGTTTCACCCAGGTCAGCATCAATAATGCCCGAGAAGAAGTTTTTCTCGCTGTGATAGCGATCGAGCCAGGAGTCGTTGTCCTGATAACCCGCCACAACGCGTGCGCGCACATTACCGTCATCGGTGAGCGGACTTTGCAGATCCATCACGTAGCGCTGTTTGTTCCAGCTGCCATATTCCGCCGATACGTTGCCTTTGAACTCACGACTGGTCGCATGTTTACGGATCATATTGATGGAGGCCGACGGGTTGCCCGTACCGGTCATCAGGCCGTTTGAGCCGCGCACCACTTCCACGCGCTCGTAGAGTGCCATATCGGTGAGGGCATCACCCAGATTCCAGCGGGATTCGAAATAGGTCGGAATACCATCGACCATATAGTTATCAATCTGGAAACCACGGGAGAAGTAGCTGACGCGGTCAGAGTCCGCCTGGCTTTTGCTGATCCCGAGCGTGCTGTCCATCACGTCGCCCAGCGTTTGCAACTGCTGGTCATCCATGCGTTGCTCGCTGATGATGCTGACCGACTGCGGAATATCGCGTTGGGTCATCATCATTTTGGTTCCGGCGGTAGTGGATTTGACGCTGTAATCCCGTTCGTCACTGTCCGAGGTGGTCGCTGGCGCAGAACCGTCGACAATGACGGTCTCTTCTGGCGTGGCCGCCGCGAAACTCATGGATGGCATCAGTGCCATAGCGATACAGGCTGCCAGCAACGATGGTGTTGCAGCAGCCTGACATTGTTCATCCCTGTTGTGTGTTGTGAAAGACATCAGAAAGCCCTTAATCGTGAACGAGTCCTGGCTCAGGCCGTAAGAGGTGGCGATGAGCCCCTTTTTATTTTTCTAACCGTTAAATGCGCATGAAAATGCAAATGCGAAATATACGCATTCATATTATCTCTGTAAACAGATGTAACTTGCTTTCTGAAATCTTGTTTCACTACTTTTTTGCGCAGGAGAGGGGACAAATGGCGATAAGCGCATCACTGAGGCGATTTTTTGCTTAAGAAATCGTGGGTTAAGGTTGAAAGAGCGGGGTTAAGTCGCTAATACTCTATACTCGCAGTGTGGCTCAGCGTAGCATGACATCACGCATGGCTATTTTTAGAAAAGGAAAACGTCGTGGCAGAAGAGACTATATTCAGCAAGATTATTCGTCGTGAAATCCCTTCCGATATCGTTTACCAGGATGACCTGGTGACGGCATTCCGGGATATTTCACCGCAGGCGCCTACACACATTCTGATCATCCCCAACGTTCTGATCCCGACGGTTAATGATGTTACCGCTGAGCATGAGCAAGCGCTGGGACGGATGATTACCGTTGCGGCAAAAATTGCCGAACAGGAAGGCATTGCCGAAGATGGCTACCGCTTGATCATGAACACCAATCGTCATGGCGGCCAGGAGGTGTATCACATCCATATGCATCTGTTGGGCGGTCGCGCGCTCGGTCCTATGCTCGCGCACAAAGGGCTGTAATGATGATCAGAGGATGCATTGCGCTTTCGCTGGGTCTGCTCTTACTTGCCGGGTGCCGTTCTCATCCTGAGATCCCGGTAAGCGATGAGCAGTCGCTGGTGATGGAGTCGACGCTACTGGCGGCGGGGATCACCGCGCAAGAGCCGACGTTGACCACGTCTGATATTCAGCCCTCTGCATCCTCAACGCTGTATAACGAAAGGCAAGAACCCGTTACCGTTCATTATCGCTTTTACTGGTATGACGCCAGAGGGCTGGAGATGCACCCTCTGGAAGCGCCACGCAGCGTGACGATACCAGCGCATTCGTCGGTCACGTTGTATGGCAGCGCCAATTATCTGGGGGCGCACAAAGTCAGACTTTATCTTTATTTGTAAGGGGTGAATCTTGAAGACAAAAATGAGTCGCTACGCATTGATAGCCGCGCTGGCGATGTTCCTGTCCGGTTGTGTGGTGCAACGTGAACCTGCACCGGTTGATGAGGTGAAACCCACACCGGAACAGCCCGCGCAGCCGCAAGAACCCGCTCCGGGGGTACCTTCGGTTCCCACGATCCCGGGACAGCCGGGTCCTATTGAACATGAAGATCAGACCGCGGCACCGGCACCGCGCATACGTCATTACGACTGGAATAGCGCGATGCAGCCGATGGTAGGCAAAATGCTGCAGGCTGATGGCGTCACGGCGGGGAGCGTACTGCTGGTCGATAGCGTCAATAACCGCACTAACGGTTCGCTAAACGCAGGCGAAGCCACAGAAACGCTGCGTAATGCGCTGGCGAACAATGGCAAATTTACCCTGGTCTCCGCGCAACAGCTGTCGCTGGCAAAACAGCAGTTAGGGCTGTCGCCGCAGGACAGTCTGGGAACGCGCAGCAAGGCGATTGGTATTGCCCGTAATGTCGGCGCGCACTATGTGTTGTATTCCAGTGCTTCGGGTAACGTCAACGCGCCATCGCTGCAAATGCAATTAATGCTGGTACAAACTGGCGAGATAATCTGGTCAGGTAAAGGTGCCGTTCAGCAGCAATAACATACCAGGGCGCGACGCAGTGCTGTTGCGCTACTTTCCGCACTATCGTCCCGTCGCCGAAGGCCAGCGTGGTCTTAGCGGCGGGTGCGTGATTATTGAAAACTCAACCCAGCGGCTGGTTCTTCGCCGTCATCACGATCCCGATGCGCCGCAAGCGCATTTTTTACGCCAATATCACGCCTTATCGCGGTTACCTGAACACCTTGCACCGAAGCCGCGTTTTTATATACCCGGCTGGATGGCGGTGGACTACGTCCCTGGCGAGATAAAATCGGGGCTGCCGGATGCCGACGAACTGGCGGGCTTACTGTATTATCTTCATCAGCAGCCTCGCTTCGGCTGGCGTATCCATCTGCTACCGTTGCTGGAGCAATACTGGCAGGGGAGCGATCCGGCACGACGAACCCCGAACTGGCTGAGAGCGCTGAAACGTCTGCGCAAGCAGGGCGAGCCGCGTCCGCTGCGCCTCGCGCCGCTGCATATGGATGTCCATGCCGCGAACATCGTTCACGGCTCAGCAGGACTGCGGCTGATCGACTGGGAATACGCCGGAGACGGTGATGTCGCCCTTGAACTGGCGGCGGTGTGGGTGGAGGATGTTCAGCAACACCGGCAACTGGTGCAGGCCTATGCCGTTCGCGCGCGCATGGACGGGCAACAATTATGGCAACAGGTCAGACGCTGGTATCCGTGGATACTGATGCTGAAGGCCGGTTGGTTTGAATACCGCTGGCAACAGACCGGCGAACGACAATTTATCAGTCTGGCTGATGCAACCTGGCGGCAGCTGGCAACGAAGAATTAAGGAGAGCAGTGTGGGTCCAGTAATGTTGGATGTCGAAGGGTTTGAGCTGGATGCGGAAGAGCGGGAGATCCTGGCTCATCCGCTGGTGGGCGGTTTGATTCTGTTTGCGCGCAATTACCACGACCCGGCGCAGTTACGTGAACTGGTGCGCCAGATCCGCGCGGCGTCGCACAACCATCTGGTGGTCGCCGTCGATCAGGAAGGTGGGCGCGTACAGCGTTTCCGTGAAGGATTTACCCGGCTGCCAGCCGCGCAGTCCTTTGCGGCGCTGCACGGGCTGGAAGAGGGCGGCAGGCTGGCGGAAGAGGCCGGATGGCTGATGGCCAGTGAAATGATCGCGATGGACATCGATATCAGCTTTGCGCCGGTGTTGGATGTCGGACATATCAGCGCCGCCATTGGCGAACGTTCCTATCATGCTGACCCGCTCAACGCGCTGGCGATGGCGACCCGTTTTATTGACGGCATGCATGCGGCGGGAATGAAAACCACCGGCAAACATTTCCCGGGTCACGGCGCGGTTACTGCGGATTCGCATAAAGAGACGCCGACCGATCCGCGTCCTGAAGCGGAAATTCGTGCAAAAGATATGTCGGTTTTCCGTACGCTAATCTCGGAAAACAAGCTGGACGCCATCATGCCGGCGCACGTCATTTACAGCGCTGTCGATCCGCGTCCGGCGAGCGGTTCCCCGCACTGGCTGAAAACGGTTTTGCGCCAGGAGCTAGGCTTTGACGGCGTTATTTTCTCTGATGACCTGTCGATGGAAGGGGCGGCAATCATGGGCAGCTATGCCGAGCGCGGGCAGGCATCGCTGGACGCGGGTTGTGATATGATTCTGGTCTGCAATAATCGTAAAGGGGCGGTCAGTGTGTTAGATAATCTGTCGCCGATCAATGCAGAGCGTGTTACACGTTTGTATCATAAAGGTTCATTTTCGCGTCAGGAACTGATGGACACGGCTCGCTGGAAAACCGTCAGCGCGCAGCTCAACCAGTTACATGAACGCTGGCAGGAAGAGAAAGCAGGTCATTAACGCACGTTTGGTGAGGATGCGATGATTATCTATTTACACGGTTTCGACTCCAGCAGTCCGGGAAACCACGAAAAAGTCTTGCAGCTGCAGTTTATCGACCCGGACGTCAGACTGATAAGCTACAGCACGCGTCATCCGAAACATGACATGCAGCATCTGCTGAAAGAAGTAGACAAAATGTTGCAGCTCAATGTTGATGAGCGTCCGTTGATTTGCGGCGTTGGCCTCGGCGGCTACTGGGCTGAACGCATTGGTTTTCTTTGTGATGTTCGCCAGGTGGTGTTTAATCCGAACCTGTTCCCGTATGAAAATATGGAAGGCAAGATCGATCGTCCGGAAGAGTATGCGGATATTGCGACCAAGTGTGTGACCAATTTTCGCGAGAAAAATCGCGATCGTTGCCTGGTCATTCTCTCGCGTCATGACGAAGCCCTGAACAGTCAGCGCGCTTCTGAAGAGCTACACCATTTCTATGAGATCGTGTGGGACGAAGAGCAGACGCATAAGTTTAAGAATATTTCGCCGCACCTGCAGCGAATCAAGGCGTTTAAGACATTGGGCTAAAACCTGCGTCAGCCGGAATCGTCGGATCAAGCCAGCCTTCGGGCTGGTTTTTTTTGCCTGTTTTTCCGGCGTTGTCTATCTTTTCAGCAGCAAAACTTGATACACATCAATTTTGGTATGACCAATGCACCGCATGTGTTATTCTCACTCTCGAAGGACATTTTCATTGTCGTAACTTGTTGTTAATTAAAGGCTATGTTTATAACGTTTAATTAACAATTGGTTAATCATTTTAAGGGGGTCACGTTGACTACACCACTGAAAAAGATCGTGATTGTCGGCGGGGGAGCTGGCGGACTGGAAATGGCGACGCAGTTAGGGCACAAGCTGGGTCGCAAAAAAAAAGCGAAAATCACGCTGGTTGACAGGAATCACAGCCACCTGTGGAAACCTCTGCTGCACGAAGTCGCGACCGGATCGCTCGATGAAGGCGTGGACGCGCTGAGCTATCTGGCGCATGCCCGTAACCACGGCTTCCAGTTCCAGCTGGGTTCTGTGATGAATATCGATCGCGAAGCGAAAACCATCACCATCGCAGAACTGCGCGATGAGAAGGGTGAGCTGCTGGTGCCTGAGCGCAAAATTGCCTGGGACACGCTGGTGATGGCGCTGGGCAGTACCTCCAACGACTTCAACACGCCGGGTGTCAAAGAGAACTGTATCTTCCTTGATAACCCGCATCAGGCACGTCGTTTCCATCAGGAAATGCTGAACCTGTTCCTGAAATATTCCGCGAATCTTGGCGCGAACGGCAAGGTGAATATTGCAATCGTCGGCGGCGGCGCCACCGGCGTAGAGCTGTCAGCGGAACTGCATAACGCAGTGAAACAGTTGCACAGTTACGGTTACAAAGGGCTGACCAACGACGCGCTGAACGTGACGCTGGTGGAAGCCGGTGAACGCATTCTGCCTGCGCTACCGCCGCGTATCTCTGCAGCGGCGCATAACGAGTTAACAAAGCTTGGCGTTCGCGTCCTGACCCAGACGATGGTGACCAGTGCGGATGCGGGCGGCCTGCATACCAAAGACGGCGAATATATTGAAGCCGACCTGATGGTCTGGGCGGCGGGGATCAAAGCGCCGGACTTTATGAAAGAGATTGGCGGCCTGGAGACCAACCGGATTAATCAACTGGTGGTAGAACCGACGTTGCAGACAACCCGCGATCCTGATGTTTACGCGATTGGCGACTGTGCCTCCTGCGCGCGTCCGGAAGGGGGCTTTGTGCCGCCACGTGCTCAGGCTGCGCATCAGATGGCGACCTGCGCGATGAACAACATTCTGGCTCAGATGAACGGCAAGCCGCTGAAAGCGTATCAGTACAAAGATCACGGTTCGCTGGTTTCGCTCTCTAACTTCTCGACCGTCGGCAGTCTGATGGGCAACCTGACGAAAGGGTCGATGATGGTGGAAGGGCGTATCGCTCGCTTTGTCTACATCTCTCTGTACCGTATGCACCAGATCGCGCTGCACGGCTATTTCAAAACCGGTCTGATGATGCTGGTGGGCAGCATTAACCGTGTGATCCGTCCGCGTCTGAAACTGCATTAATCCTGCCTGACTCAGCACCGTCTGCTGGCGGTGCTGAGCGCCTTCATCATTCTTCTTCTACCTTCAGAGTTCTCTGAATCATCCTGTTTTAGCCGCGATCAGCGATATTTTCATCCACTGTCTGATGGGCGTCTTATTGCATTGGTTGCAAAATTGTAACCAATAGCAAAGAAGGAGGATCTCCCGTGAATAAATCGATGTTGGCGGGTATAGGGATTGGCGTAGCTGCTGCGCTGGGTGTGGCGGCGGTTGCCAGTCTGAACGTGTTTGATCGTGGCCCACAGTATGCTCAGGTGGTTTCTGCAACACCGATCAAAGAGACGATTAAGACGCCGCGTCAGGCGTGTCGCAACGTGACGGTGACGCATCGCAAACCTGTTCAGGATGAGAACCGCATAACCGGTTCGGTGCTGGGTGCGGTTGCCGGTGGCGTGATTGGTCATCAGTTTGGCGGCGGACGAGGTAAAGACGTGGCGACGGTGGTCGGGGCGTTGGGGGGCGGTTACGCCGGCAACCAAATCCAGGGCTCAATGCAGGAAAACGACACTTATACGTCCACACAGCAACGCTGCAAAACCGTCTATGACAAATCGGAAAAAATGCTCGGTTACGACGTCACCTACAAAATTGGCGACCAGCAGGGCAAGATCCGCATGGATAAGGATCCTGGCACGCAGATCCCGCTGGATAACAACGGCCAGTTGATTCTGAATAACAAAGCGTAAAAAAGCTGTACTCTGCAAGTTAGCCCCTCATTCGCTCAGGCTGAGGGGCTTTTTTTATCAGAAGGTTAAGGCGTAGTTCAGACCAAAGGTACGACCCCGACCCTTATACTCGTACAGCGACGGGCTGCCATAGGTTGGGCTGTACAGCAATGGCGCGCGCTGTCCCCACAAGGTGGTGTAATCTTCATCCAGCAGGTTTTCAATGCTGAAGGTCAGTTTACCCAGCGGGAGCTGATAGCTGCCGATAAAGTCCACGGTGTTATAGCCGTCCAGCTTGTTGCCGCTGGCATCGCTGAGATCGAACGATTGCTGGGTCTGAACCCGCAACGACCACGGCTCTGGCGCCCAGCCGACCCAGGCGGTGGCTTTGGACGGTGAGGCCAGCGTCACATCCCATTTTTCCCATTTCCCGTTCTGTTTCACTTCGGATTTCAGCACGTTAAAGTTCGCCCCCAGACTCCAGTCGCTGTCAGGGATAAAGTAGTCCGCCGCGCCTTCCACGCCGTAAATCCGGCGATCGTCAGGTTCCACGCGGATCGTCATATCGCTACGGTTAATCACAATCGACTTATCGGACGTCGAATAGTACGCCGCCAGTTGGGTACGCAGATTATCGCCGGTATAGCGCCAGCCCAGCTCATACGAATTGACCTTGATGCCTTCCAGACGCGAATCTGCCACGTTCACGCTGCGCTGGAGTTGGTAACGATCGCCCACCAACTGGTAAGTGCCGTTGCCGTAATATTTCCCGGGATCCGGCAGCTCAACGCCCTGGGAGAAGTTAAACCACGCCTGCTGGCGTTCGGTGAGATGCGCCAACAGTCCGGCGTTGAACAGGAAGTTGTCGTAATCGGTTTTACCTCCAGGAATGACATCGGCAGAGCTCGCTAAACCATTGGCGATCCCCTGCTGCTGCGCATAGCCCACAAAATCATCAACCCGATTTTCCGTCCACTGATAGCGCACACCGCCGCTCAGGGTGAAGATGTCATTGATGTCATAACTGCTTTGCAGGAACGGGGCGAAGTTGGTGATGCTGTAGCCGGGGTAGCGCCCTGTCGTATAGGCCGTGCGGTTGTCCATTCCGCCTGACGGCACAGACCAGCCCAGATCGAAGAACTTCTGGTTGGAGTCGAAGGTTTCATGGTCCGCGTCGACACCCCACGTCAGCTCCCAGTTATCCATCAACTGGCTGTTGAGCGTGATTTTGGCACCGTACTGGTCCGTGTCCTGCTGCGAGGCTGAGAAGCTGGTCACCTGACCTTTGCTGAGCGTCGGGAAAGGGTAGAATTTCAGCGACTCATCGCGGTAATAGATCTGGCTGACCAGATTCTGACCGAAGAAGTCCGCGTCGGAGTATTGCAGGCTGATCAGATGGCGCTCAGTCCCTGGAATACGGTCAGAACTGAGTCCGCTGCGGGTGCTGGCGGTGCCGCTGCCGGTAACGGCGGACATATTTTCACCCAGGTACAATCCGTAATCCTCATCCCCCTGACTCTTGTAATACTGGGTGACCAACTGTATCTGGCGCTGGTCATCGATGTCGAGAGTCCCGGTTCCCATCACATCCAGACGATCGGAGTGTTGCAGACCGGTTTGCGTGTTGTCGAGCATCAGGGCGTCGCCATTGCCGTCGTACCAGCCGCCAAAGCGCTGATAAGCCACGGACAGTCGGCCAGACGCACGATCCGTTCCGCCACTGACCGCTGCGGCAACGCGCTCGTCGCGATCGTTACTGTTGTTAAAGCCAGATTTACCGCCCAGTTCAAGCTCTACCTGGCGTTCCGCCTGGCCCTTTTTAGTGACGATGTTAATTAAGCCGCCGGTACTGCCGCCGCCATACAGCGACGTTGCGCCTGAAATGACCTCTATGTGTGCAATGTTAAAAGGGTCAATTGCATCCAGTTGGCGGCTGTCAGTACGCGATGAGTTCAGGCGTACGCCGTCAATCAGCACGACAATCGCGCGACCGCGCATGTTCATACCGTAGTTGGTGCGGCCTTGACTGCTGACGTCAATGCCGGGGATCAGTTGTGCCAGCACGTCTTTAAACTCTTTTCCGCCCTGAACCTGTTGCTCAATTTCCTGGCCTTCAATCACCCAGGTGGTCTGCGCCATTTCGGCGACGGTTTTCTGGCTGCGGTTGGCGCTGACGATGAGGTTTTCTTCTTCTGTTTGTGCCGCCGCAGCGGGCAGAGTCAGAGCCAACAGGATCGGGTTGAGGACCCAAAGACGCTTATTCATTCGCATTCCTTTCTGAAAATATCTGTGCAGGTGATGGTGTTTTAGCCGGTCGGTGCCAGCTGTTACATTGTGAAACAGATGTAAAATCAAATGCGAATATTGCTGATAATAATTTCTATTATCAATAGATTTTTGTGAAAAGTTGAACCTAACTAAATGATAACATTAATTATTGTGTGGGGATTTCGTCGAAGAAGAACCGGGAAACGGCGTTTCCCGGTCAGAAAAAACGATCAGGCCTTAAGCAGTTCAGGCCACAGGCGCAGGGTAGTGTGGGTGATTTGCATCAGCTTCTCAAAACTGGCGCCTTCGCGGGCGCTGATGGACATGCCCTGCAAAATGCAGCTCAGATACTCGGCAAGATTTTGCACGTTATTGTATGCCGGAATTTCACCGCGTTCCTGCCGCTGACGCAGAAATTGCGTCAGGGTCTGCTCCTGCATGGCGTGACGCGATTTCACCGTATGCGCAATATCGCGTGATGCCGCGGCAAGCGTCGCGGAGGTGTTAATCATAAAGCAGCCTGCGGGGGTGTCCTTGCTGGTGAAACAGGTTGCTACTGCGGTGAAGTAATCCTCCAGCGCCGCCTCAACGCTTTTTTCTTCGCAGAACAACTGCGCTTCGTGTTTTGCCGCGAAGCGAGCGATGTATCTGTCCAGCACCGCGCGGAACAGTCCTTCTTTATTAGTAAATTCCGCATACAGCGTTGGCGCCTTCGCACCCGTTGCTTCAACAAGGTCAGAAAGCGATGTCGCCTCATAACCGTGCTGCCAGAAGAGTGTCATGGCCTTATCAAGCGCGGCTTCCCTGTCGAACACTTTTGGTCGGCCACGGCTTTTTTTTACGCAACTTGTCGATTCAGTTGTCATGGTGCCGTTGTACCTTAATGGAGTTAGTGAACACCTATTATAAAAATAAATCCGCACAGGCTCCAGCGCATTCGCGAGAAAAATATTTTTAGCCTAGTTACATGAAAGATAAGCGTTTTTTATTTTATATAACGATCGTTATAAAAAATGGGTTGACGTGTGACCTGGATCACATCTATTATTTACCTATCGATCGTTAAGTAAATACTTACGACGCCCAATCATCTGCAAAAGGTCACAATTATGAAAAACGTAAAAACTCTCATCGCTGCTGCTGTTCTCAGTTCTCTGTCATTCGCAAGCGTCGCGGCTGTTGAAGTGCAGTCAACGCCTGCTGGTCAGCAAAAAGTCGGCACCATCTCTGCAAACGCAGGGACTAACCTGAGTTCGCTGCAGGACGAACTGGCGCAGAAAGCGGATGCGATGGGTGCGAAATCTTTCCGCATTACTTCTGTGACGGGTCCGAACAACCTGCACGGTACTGCGGTAATTTATAAATAAGCATTCCCCCCTCATTGATGCCTGCTACTGCAAAATAACGCGACATAAAAAAAGCCCCGCTGAAAATAGATTCAGCGGGGCTTTTTCATGTCCGGAACGGTTATTACATCGACTGCTGATCCACCTCACGATGGCGTCTGACATCGACCGGCATCCCGGAGCGAACATCCATCACATGCTGCATCACCGCCGCGTCCGTCTGCGCAGAATCTTTAAACGCCTGCAAGGTGCTGTTCAGCACAATAGGCAGAACCTGCGGGTCATCATCAATATTTTTCGACAGCGGCTGGTGGACTTCGACCAGACGCGTACCATCCGGCTCAATCGAGGCTTTAATAGGCGTATTGATGATATTCACTTTGGTGCCTGGCGTAACCTGTCTGAACAGGGTCTCGATATCGCCATCGCGCAGGCGGATACAGCCTGAGCTGACGCGCATGCCAATGCCGAAATCGGCGTTGGTGCCGTGCAGCAGATAGACACCACCGTAAGCAGCTAAGCGAATGGCATGATGTCCCATCGGGTTATCCGGTCCGGCAGGAACCACCGCAGGAAGGTCGATCCCTTGCGCTTTATAACGGGCACGGATATTCGCCGTCGGCGTCCAGGTTGGATTAGCGCGCTTGTCGGAAACCGTCGTGACCATCGTCGGGGTCAGAGTATCGCCGCTCAGTTGGCCAATGCCGATAGGGTAGACCGTGACCGCATTTTTCCCTGGAGGGTAGTAGTAGAGACGCAGTTCAGCCAGGTTGATGACAATGCCTTCACGCGGCGCATCCGGCAGCAGCGTCTGCAGTGGGATGGTCAACACGCTGCCCGGGCGGGGGACGTAGGGATCCACGCCAGGATTCGCCTGCAACAGGGCAAGAAAACCGACGTTGTATTTTTTCGCGATGGCTTCCAGTGAACCCCCGTTATTTTCAACAACGTGGTACTTGTTTTCCCCGACCAGCTTGCTGCCCGGTGGAGGAAGAGGCCAGGTATTCGCCTGCGCGGGAAGCGCAAGCGTAATGCTGGCGGCGAGTGCAAAAAAAGCCAGCCAGCGGGAGAATCGCATATTGTTCATTATCATCACAAATTAAAGGGTTATTATGCCAGAGCAGTCCAATGATAATTATGGCGGGGCGGTGTGTCTTGAATTGCAAGGGAAGTGCAAAGAGTTGTAAAGATCGTGGACCCTTGCCTGATGGCACTGCGCTTATCAGGTCTACGGTCAGGCATCGATTTGTAGGCCGGATAAGGCGAAGCCACTATCCGGCACACCACAATCATGCCACGGCGTTTTCTTCCAGTTGCTGCATAAACTGACGCACCCATTCCATCCGCGTTTTCCGATCGGTCAGATCCTGGATGAACTTCAGTCGGGTCGGTCCGTCAAGACGGTAGTGCTGCGGCTGTTTTTGCAGCAGTCCGATCAGCCAGTTCGGATTGACATGGTTCTTCTCAGCAAATTCGATGGTGCCGCCTTTCTCGTTGCCTTCCAGCTTGCGAATGCCCAGTTTCTGCGCCTGTTGACGCAACCGGGCGATATCCAGCAGAGTACGCGCCGGGTCGGGCAGCAGACCGAAGCGGTCGATCAGTTCCACTTTGAGCTCTTCAAGTTCATTCTCGCTTTTCGCGCTGGCGATACGCTTATAGAACGACAGGCGGGTGTTCACGTCCGGGATGAAATCATCCGGCAGCAGCGATGGCATACGCAGTTCGACTTCCGTTTGCTGGCTGGTGAGATCTTCCAGCGACGGCTCGCGTCCGGCCTTCAGCGCATCGACGGCGTTTTCCAGCAGCTCCATGTACAGCGAGAAGCCGATGGTCTCCATCGAACCACTCTGTTCTTCCCCGAGCAGTTCACCCGCGCCGCGGATCTCCAGATCGTGAGTCGCCAGCGCAAAGCCCGCGCCCAGATCTTCCAGCGAGGCGATAGCTTCCAGACGTTTTTGCGCGTCGGTCGTCATCGCCTTGGGGTGTGGCGTCAGCAGCCAGGCATACGCCTGATGGTGTGAACGCCCTACGCGACCGCGCAACTGATGTAACTGCGCCAGACCGAAGTGGTCCGCTCGCTCGATGATAATCGTGTTGGCAGTCGGGATATCAATACCGGTTTCGATAATAGTGGTACAGACCAGAACGTTAAAACGCTGATGGTGGAAATCGTTCATCACGCGTTCCAGTTCGCGTTCGCGCATCTGCCCGTGACCGATGGCAATCCGCGCTTCCGGCACCAGTTCCGCCAGCCTTTGGGCGGCTTTCTGGATGTTTTCCACATCGTTGTAGAGATAGTAAACCTGGCCGCCGCGCAGCACTTCACGCAGAATCGCCTCGCGTACCACCAGGCTGTCGTATTCACGAACAAAGGTTTTGACCGCCAGACGACGCGCAGGGGGGGTGGCGATAATCGACAGATCGCGCATGCCGCTCATCGCCATATTCAGCGTTCGCGGGATCGGCGTGGCGGTCAGCGTCAGAATATCCACATCGGCGCGCATCGCTTTAATGCGCTCTTTATGGCGCACGCCGAAACGGTGCTCTTCATCGACGATCAGCAGTCCCAGATCTTTCAACTTCACATCGCTTTGCAGCAGTTTGTGTGTACCGATCAGAATATCAATTTTCCCTTCGGCAACCTGTTCCAGGATCTGCGCCTGTTCTTTGGCGCTGCGAAAGCGGGAGATCATTTCGATGCGCACCGGCCAGTTGGCAAAGCGGTCGCGGAAGTTATCAAAGTGCTGCTGGGCAAGCAGGGTTGTCGGCACCAGAACCGCCACCTGCTTGTGGTTTTCGACCGCGAGGAATGCGGCGCGCATTGCCACTTCGGTTTTGCCAAATCCGACGTCGCCGCATACCAGACGGTCCATCGCCAGCGGCTGACACATATCGCTGAGCACGGCGTTAATCGCCTGCGCCTGGTCGGGGGTGGTTTCGAACGGGAAGCTGTCGCAGAACAATTGGTACTGTTCGCGATCGTGTTTGAAGGCGAATCCCTCTTTTGCCGCACGCTGGGCGTAGATATCCAGCAGTTCGGCCGCCACGTCGCGCACTTTCTCTGCCGCTTTCTGCCGGGCGCGTGACCAGGCATCGCCGCCGAGTTTATGCAGCGGCGCATTCTCTTCAGCGCCACCGGCGTAACGGCTGATCAGATGCAAAGAGGAGACCGGGACGTACAGTTTGGCGTCGTTGGCGTAGGTGAGCATCAGGTACTCGCCTTTGATCCCGCCCGCTTCCAGCGTGGTCATCCCGGCATAGCGACCGACGCCGTGCTCCAGGTGTACCACCGGCTGACCCGGATGCAGCTCCGCCAGGTTACGAATCAGCGTGTCCGGGTTAATCGTGCGGCGTGAATCCTGACGACGGCGCGCCACGCGCTCGCCCAGCAGGTCGCTTTCACAGATTAATGCCAGATTGCGCGTCGTATCGATAAACCCGTGCTCGGCGGCACCAATCATCAGGTAGCGTCCAACATCCGCAGCTTCATCCAGACGCATAATGCGCTTCGGCGCGACTTTGATGCGGGCGAGCAGTTCACCAAGGGCCTCACGACGACCTTCACTCTCAACCGAGAAAATCACCGGTCCGTCGAAGGACTCCAGGAACTTGCGCAGGGCATCCAGCGGCGATTTTTGCTGCGCCTGAACCGCCAGGTCCGGCAGCGGCTTGAAGCCTAAGTTGGTATTTGCCGCTTTGGCGGGAAGGTGATCGGTTTTGAGCTGTACGCGCGGCCAGCGTTTGAGTTCAGAAAAGAGCTCATCGACGCGTAGCCAGAGCGATTCCGGCGGTAGCAGCGGACGCATCGGATCCACACAACGGTTTTCGAAACGCGCCAGCGTATCGGCCTGGAAACGTTCGGCGCTGTTTTCTAAATCACCGGTGTTGACCACCAGCGTATTGGCCGGGAAATAGCTAAACAGCGGCGGCAGCGGCTCGCTGAAAAACAGCGGCTGCCAGTATTCGATCCCCGCAGGCAAGGTGCCCTTACTGACCTGCTGATAGATATGCTCCGCGTCGCGTTTTACCTCGAAGGTATCGCGCCACTGGCTGCGAAACAGTTCGATCGCCGTTTTGTCGGTCGGAAATTCGTGCGCGGGCAACAGATTGATGGCGTCGACTTCTTCCAGCGTGCGCTGGGTGTCAGCGTCAAACAGGCGCAAACTGTCAATTTCATCGTCGAAGAAATCCAGACGATAGGGCTGTTCACTGCCCATCGGGTAGAGATCCAGCAGCGCGCCGCGCGTGGCGTATTCGCCATGTTCCATGACCTGATCAACATGCCGGTAACCGGCGCTGTCGAGCTGTAAACGCAGGGCGTCGCGCGATAAACGCTGGCCTTTTTTCATCACCAGCGCATGACCGTGCAGATAGCTGTGCGGGCAGACGCGCTGCATCAGGGTGTTGACCGGCACGATCAGCACGCCACGCTGCATCGACGGTAGCTGATACAGCGTGGAGAGACGCGAGGAAATAATTTCCTGATGCGGAGAGAAACTGTCGTAGGGCAGGGTTTCCCAGTCCGCGAGGTTCATCACCATCTGATCGGTAAACTGGCGGATTTCATCATGCAGGCGCAGCGCGTTTTGCATATCGGGCGCCACGAGCACGACAGGACCGGCATGACGTTCGGCAATTTCTGCCACCAGTGTGGCACAGGCAGCCCCGGTCAGTTCACCCAACAGGCGCTGGTCGCCCGCTTTCACGGGCAGCGTGTAACGTTGTTGTTCAGGCATTCGGTTTAGGTATTCGTCAGATAAGCAATGCCCTGTATTATCCGTGATCGCTCCTCATTAGCAAATTGAATCGCCCTCACGTGAGGGCGAAATAGTTAGCGGGAATAGCCAACGGTTTGCGGGCGGGAAGGGGGGGTGAAGAGGATATCACCGAACAGACCCTGCGACAGTTTACGCACGGCAAGACCCAATAGCGTACAGATCAACAGGCTGGCAAATGGATAGACCAGCAGCAGGGCCAGTTCCAGTGCGGGGGACCAGACCGCGGTATTGATCTGCGGGATGAGCAGCAGGCTGAACGCCTCCACCAGAATGCGATGCGTGGTATAAATCGCGATAGTGTTCGAACCGATCACGTTAAGCAGACTGGACTCACGCATGCCGAAGCGCTGTTCATACTGATAGAACAGCTTCATGATCAGCACGATAGAGACCAACGACAGCAGCAATGAGACGTTAAACAACCACGCCGCGATAGCCAGCGCGAAGGCGGCCGCGCAGAGCAGCGCATAGCGGCGCAGCGGGACCTCTTTGATCCACGCCATCAGCGAGACGCCAAACCAGGCGCCGAGGCTGTAATACGGCAGGTTGCGGATCACGCTGTTCATTCCCCACCATGGGGTGGCAACAACGTTGATTGCCACGCTCAGCAAAACAAACAGAGCGAACAGCGGCACGGCCCAGCGGCTGAACACTTTACAGACCACAAAATAGACAATGAGCGCATACAGATACCACAGGCTGGTGCTGGCGGTCAGCATGCCGTGAAGGAACTGGCCGATGGAACCGGCGTAAGCGGCGTTGGAGGCGTTATGCAGGGAGCGCTCCGGCGCCAGCCAGTTGTTCAGTGCGCTGAGCGCCAGCCACTGGGCCACGCCCCACAGCGCCAGCACCCAGAAAATACTCCAGACCCGCTTGTTGACGCTCTCTTTCCAGCTCACGCTGTCGATATAGCGGCGAATTAAAAAGCCAGAGATAAAGAAAAATACTGGCATACGAAACGGAGCGAGATAGAGATTAAAGTAAATCCAGCACTTGGACAGCAGTTCCGAGAGAGGTAACTGGAAGTGGGTCAGGTGGGGGTAGAAGGTGATGACTGAGTGATAGATTACCACCAGACAGATGCATAACCCTTTGATTTGGTTAATCCATAGTTCTTTCTGTTTCATCAGGACCCTGTGCTTGTATTCGTCAACATAGCCTGTGATCCTGCGGGGTGATGCGGGTGTTGTAATGCGTAACATTCTGCTTTTTGATTTTTTAAGAAAAGGATCAGGGTCGACAGGGGCTATCTCACGAGCCTACTGAGCTGCGGATCCTTTTCCTCTGCGTACTGACGAACACTTACGGTTCAGGCGTTTACCCATGCGGCTTTCGCTTATATACTCGTGACTTTGCTAACAGCAACCAGACGGATTTCATGTACCAACCTGTCGCTCTATTCATCGGCCTGCGTTACATGCGCGGGCGTGCAGCAGATCGCTTCGGTCGCTTTGTCTCCTGGCTTTCCACCATTGGCATTACCCTTGGGGTGATGGCACTGGTCACGGTTTTGTCAGTGATGAACGGTTTTGAACGTGAACTGCAAAATAACATCCTGGGGCTGATGCCTCAGGCCATCCTTTCTGCGGAGCAAGGCTCCCTGAATCCTCAACAACTGCCGGAAAACGCCGTTAAACTGAACGGGGTGAATCGCATTGCGCCGCTGACAACCGGTGATGTCGTGCTGCAAAGTGCGCGCAGCGTGGCGGTTGGGGTGATGCTGGGTATCGATCCGGCGCAAAAAGATCCGCTGACGCCGTATCTGGTCAATGTGAAGCAAACCGATCTCCAGCCTGGCAAGTATAATGTCATCCTCGGCGAGCAGCTCGCGGGCCAGTTGGGCGTTAATCGTGGCGATCAGATCCGCGTGATGGTGCCATCAGCCAGCCAGTTCACTCCGATGGGGCGTCTGCCGAGCCAGCGCCTGTTTACGGTGATCGGCACCTTTGCGGCGAACAGCGAAGTTGATGGCTACCAGATGTTGACCAATATTCAGGACGCCTCGCGCCTCATGCGCTACCCGGCAGGGAATATCACCGGCTGGCGCTTGTGGTTGAATGAGCCGCTGAAGGTGGACTCGCTCAGTCAGCAGACGCTGCCGGAAGGAACGAAATGGCAGGACTGGCGCGAGCGTAAAGGCGAGCTGTTCCAGGCCGTGCGGATGGAAAAGAACATGATGGGGCTGTTGTTGAGCCTGATCGTGGCCGTTGCTGCGTTCAATATTATTACCTCGTTAGGTCTGATGGTGATGGAGAAGCAGGGAGAAGTGGCTATTTTGCAAACGCAGGGGCTGACGCCGCGACAGATCATGATGGTCTTTATGGTGCAGGGAGCCAGTGCCGGGATTATCGGCGCATTGCTGGGCGCTGCGCTGGGCGCGCTGCTGGCCAGTCAACTTAATACCCTGATGCCGGTTATCGGCATCCTGCTGGACGGTGCGGCGCTGCCGGTGGCGATAGAGCCGCTGCAGGTCATTGTGATTGCGCTGGTGGCGATGGCCATCGCGTTGCTTTCCACGCTTTATCCTTCATGGCGCGCTGCCGCCACTCAACCCGCTGAGGCTTTACGTTATGAATAAGATCCTGTTGCAATGCGACAAACTGTGCAAACGCTATCAGGAAGGTTCCGTGCAAACTGATGTGTTGCACGATGTCAGCTTCAGCGTGGGCGAAGGCGAAATGATGGCGATTGTCGGTAGCTCCGGCTCCGGCAAAAGTACCTTGTTGCACCTGCTGGGCGGGCTGGATACCCCAACCTCCGGCGACGTGATTTTTAGCGGTCAGCCGATGAGCAAACTGTCGTCAGCGGCGAAAGCGGAACTGCGTAACCAGAAGCTCGGCTTTATCTATCAGTTTCACCACCTGCTGCCGGACTTCACCGCGTTGGAAAACGTGGCGATGCCGCTGCTGATTGGTAAACATAAACCCGCCGAAATTACTGTCCGGGCGCGTGAGATGCTGAAAGCGGTAGGGTTGGATCACCGCGCCAGTCATCGTCCCTCTGAACTGTCTGGCGGTGAGCGTCAGCGCGTGGCGATTGCCCGTGCGCTGGTCAACAACCCGCGCCTGGTGCTGGCGGATGAACCGACCGGTAACCTGGACGCGCGCAACGCCGACAGCATCTTCCAGCTTCTGGGTGAGCTGAACCGCGCGCAGGGCACTGCGTTTCTGGTCGTCACCCACGACCTGCAACTGGCGAAGCGCATGAGCCGCCAGTTGGAAATGCGAGATGGACGTCTGACGGCGGACCTGAGCCTGATGGGGGCGGAGTAATGGCCTCGCCTTTATCGTTATTAATTGGCCTGCGCTTTAGCCGGGGACGGCGGCGCGGCGGCATGGTGTCGCTGATTTCGGTGATCTCGACCATCGGTATCGCGCTGGGCGTGGCGGTTTTGATCGTCGGTTTAAGCGCGATGAACGGCTTTGAACGCGAACTGAACAACCGCATTCTGGCGGTGGTGCCGCACGGTGAGATTGAAGCGGTCAACCCGCCGTGGACCAACTGGCGTGAAGCGCTGGAGAAGGTACAGAAGGTGCCGGGTATTACGGCCGCGGCGCCGTATATCAACTTTACCGGACTGATTGAGAGCGGGGCGAATCTGCGCGCCATCCAGGTGAAAGGCGTGGATCCGCAGCAGGAACAGCGTCTGAGCGCGCTGCCCTCGTTTGTGCAAAATAACGCCTGGGCTGATTTCAAAGCCGGTGAACAGCAAATTATTATCGGCAAGGGCGTCGCCGACGCGCTTAAGGTTAAGCAGGGCGACTGGGTCTCCATCATGATCCCCAATTCGAATGCCGATCATAAGTTGATGCAGCCAAAGCGTGTACGCCTGCACGTTGCCGGTATTCTGCAGTTGAGTGGTCAGCTTGACCATAGCTTCGCGATGATCCCGATGGCCGATGCGCAGCAGTATCTGGAGATGGACAACACGGTTTCCGGGATTGCGCTGAAGGTCAGTGACGTCTTCAACGCCAACAAACTGGTGCGTGACGCAGGTGAAGTGACCAACAGCTATGTCTATATCAAGAGCTGGATTGGTACCTACGGCTACATGTACCGCGATATTCAGATGATCCGCGCCATTATGTATCTGGCGATGGTGCTGGTGATCGGCGTCGCCTGTTTTAACATTGTCTCAACATTAGTGATGGCGGTAAAAGACAAGAGCGGTGATATTGCGGTATTAAGAACGCTGGGGGCGAAAGATGGCCTGATTCGCGCCATTTTTGTCTGGTACGGCCTGCTGGCGGGGCTGTTTGGCAGTTTGATCGGGGTGGTCATTGGCGTAGTGGTTTCGCTACAGCTGACGCCAATCATTAATGGTATCGAAAAGCTGATTGGCCATCAGTTCCTCTCCGGGGATATCTATTTTATCGACTTCCTGCCATCGGAATTACACTGGCTGGATGTGATTTACGTGCTGGTCACCGCACTGTTGCTGAGTCTGTTGGCGAGTTGGTATCCGGCGCGGCGCGCCAGTAACATCGATCCTGCGAGAGTACTCAGCGGCCAGTAACCATAATGGCGTGAGAGATACACAAACTCATTCATGTGACCAGAACAGCGGCCGCCTGAAGGATGAAGTGTATAAAACAAGGAGCGGCAATGTATTACGGGTTTGATATTGGTGGGACAAAAATTGCGTTGGGCGTCTTTGATAACGAGCGGAAATTACAGTGGGAAAAGCGTGTTCCCACTCCGCGCGACAGCTATGACGCTTTTTTAGAGGCCGTGTGCGAACTGGTGGCGGAAGCCGACCAGCGATTTGGCGTGAAAGGTTCGGTGGGTATTGGCATCCCCGGTATGCCGGAAACGGAAGATGGCACGCTCTACGCCGCGAATG
Source organism: Citrobacter telavivensis (assembly GCA_009363175.1). Lineage (NCBI taxonomy): Bacteria > Pseudomonadati > Pseudomonadota > Gammaproteobacteria > Enterobacterales > Enterobacteriaceae > Citrobacter > Citrobacter telavivensis. The sequence continues at coordinate 3,595,622 of CP045205.1, read as the reverse complement.
TCCCTGCTGCCAGTGGCAAACCCTTGCGTGCCGATCTTAGCGCACGGCTCGATCGCGACGTTCGCCTCGATAACGATGCGAACTGTTTTGCCCTGTCTGAAGCCTGGGATGATGAATTTACCCGCTATCCGCTGGTGATGGGGCTGATTTTGGGCACGGGCGTGGGGGGCGGTCTGATCCTTAACGGAAAACCGATCACCGGGCGCAGCTACATCACCGGCGAGTTCGGTCATATGCGTCTGCCGGTCGATGCGCTCACGCTGATGGGCCTCGATTTTCCGCTGCGCCGCTGTGGCTGCGGTCAACTTGGCTGCATTGAAAATTATCTGTCCGGACGGGGATTTGCCTGGTTGTATCAGCATTACTATCATCAACCCTTACAGGCGCCTGAAATCATTTCACTGTGGGAGCAGGGGGATGAGCGGGCGCGGGCGCACGTTGAGCGTTATCTGGATTTGCTGGCGGTGTGTCTGGGAAATATCCTGACCATCGTCGATCCGGATCTGGTCGTCATCGGAGGGGGATTGTCGAACTTTACGGCCATCACCACCAACCTGGCAGACAGATTGCCGCGTCATCTGCTTCCCGTGGCACGTGTTCCTCGCATTGAGCGAGCACGACACGGTGATGCGGGCGGGATGCGTGGCGCCGCCTTCCTACATCTTACCGATTAATCAAAAGAGGTTGCTATGCTGTCGCGTCGGGGTCATCGGTTAAGTCGATTTCGGAAAAACAAACGCCATCTGCGCGAACGCCTTCGTCAACGGATTTTTTTCAGAGACAGAGTGGTACCGGAAGTGATGGAAAAACCAAGAGTTTTGGTGCTTACAGGGGCAGGGATCTCAGCGGAGTCTGGTATTCGTACCTTCCGCGCCGCAGACGGACTGTGGGAAGAGCACCGGGTTGAAGATGTCGCGACGCCGGAAGGCTTCGCCCGTAATCCTGCGCTGGTGCAGTCTTTCTATAATGCCCGCCGTCGTCAATTACAGCAGCCTGAAATCCAGCCTAACCCGGCGCACATCGCGCTGGCAAAACTGGAAGAGGCGCTGGGCGACCGTTTTCTGTTGGTGACGCAGAATATTGACAACCTGCATGAGCGGGCGGGTAACCAGAATATCATCCATATGCATGGCGAACTGCTGAAAGTGCATTGCTCGCAGAGCGGGCAGATCCTGGAGTGGACGGGCGATGTGACACCAGAAGACAAATGCCACTGCTGCCAGTTCCCGGCACCGCTGCGTCCGCACGTGGTGTGGTTTGGTGAGATGCCGCTCGGCATGGATGAGATCTATATGGCGCTGGCCATGGCGGATGTCTTTATCGCGATTGGTACCTCAGGCCACGTCTATCCGGCGGCCGGTTTTGTCCATGAAGCGAAACTGCACGGTGCGCATACCGTTGAGCTGAATCTGGAACCGAGCCAGGTCGGTAGCGAGTTCCAGGAGAAATATTACGGTCCGGCAAGTCAGGTGGTGCCTGAGTTTGTGGATAAATTATTGAAAGGATTGTGACGGAGATGTGTGCCGGGTGACGGCTTCGCCTTACCCGGCCTACGGATGAACGGCTTGTAGGCCGGATGAGCGCAACGTCATCCGGCATGGTGCTGAATTAGCGTCCTGCTTTCAGCTTCTGATAGTACTCTTCGTAAATTGCGCTGGCGGGGCCGACGTCGTTCTGCCATTCGCCTTTGCTGATAGTCTCCGCATCCGGGTAGAGCGATTTATCATTGGCGACTTCCGGACTTAACAGCTTACGTGCCGCCAGGTTTGGTGTCGGATAGCCGATGGTTTCCGCGACTTCTTTCGCCACGTCCGGGCGCAGCAGGAAGTTAATCAGCTTCAACGCGCCCTCTTTGTTTTTGGCGTTTGCCGGAATTGAGAGGCTGTCCATCCAGAAGATGCCGCCTTCTTTCGGCCAGACTACCTCCAGCGGCGTACCGGCCTGGCGCGCGACGAAGGCGGAGCCGTTCCACACCATGCCCAGATTGACTTCACCTTCCATATACGGATTCGCCGGATTGTCAGAGTTAAACGCGGCGACGTTAGGCATCAGCTTTTTCAGCTCATTATAGGCCGCTTCAATCTCTTTCGGATCGGTGGTGTTACCGGAATAGCCCAGCTTACGCAGCGCCATCTGGAACACTTCGCGCGCATCGTCGGTCAGCAGCAGGCTGCCTTTGTATTCCGGCTTCCAGAGATCAGCCCAGCGGGTGACCGTTTTCGGGTCAATGCTGTCGCTGTTCACACCGATAGCCGTTGCTCCCCAGATGTACGGAATGGAGTAGTCGTTGCCTGGATCGAATGGCTTGTTCAGCATCTCAGGATCGAGGTTGTTGAAGTTGGTTAACGTTGACTTGTCGATCTTCTGAATCATGCCCTCTTTACGCATCTTGTCGACGTAATAGGTGGAAGGCACAACCAGGTCGTAGGCGCCGTCTTTGTAGGTTTTGAGCTTGGCATACATGGTTTCATTCGACTCGTAGGTCGAATAGATGACCTTAATGCCGGTCTCTTTAGTGAACTGTTCCAGCAATCCTGGCGGAACATACTCGGTCCAGTTGTAGAAATAGAGTGTTTTACTGTCGTCCGCGTGCGCGGCGCTCATTCCTATTGCAAGAGCGCCTGCCGCGAGCAGGTGGCGTGACCATTTCATCATTTTAACGTCCCCTGAGATTAGCGCCTGACTCTCCAGGCTATTTTATTCATCATTCTGGCTGCGTGTTGTCCGCAGCCAGAATGACGTCAACAATTACGCCTGGCGAGACAGGCTTTTCGTTTTATCACGAGCAATAAGCTGGCTGGCGATCACCAGAACCAACGATAACACCAACAGAATGGTCGCCAGCGCATTCACCTCCGGTGAAACGCCGACTTTCACCATTGAGTAGATCTTCAACGGTAGAATTTCATAGCCAGGCCCGGTCACGAACGACGAAACCACCACATCGTCCATCGACAGGGTAAAGCTCAGCAGCCAGCCGGCGGCGACTGCGGGCATTGCCAGCGGCAGAATGATTTTGCGCAGGATGGTGATTTCGCTGGCACCCAGATCTTTTGCCGCTTCCAGCATCCGTACGTCAAACCCTTTCAGCCGCGAATAGACGGTCACCACCACAAAAGGCAGGCAGAAAGTGATATGCGAAAACAGCAGCGACCAGAAGCCCAACTGGATGCCCAGCAGCATAAACAGCACCAGCAGTGAAATGGCCATCACGATATCCGGTGACATCATCACCACAAACAACATACCGCTGACGAACGGTTTACCGCGAAAACGATAGCGATACAGCGCAACGGCAGTCAATGACCCGATGAGAGTGGCGAACGTTGCGGAAAAAATGGCCATCGTCAGCGAGTGTTGCGCCGCTTGCAGCAGGCTGTCGTTGTTCATCAGCAGGCCGTACCATTTGGTCGTAAAGCCCTGCCAGTTGATGCCAAAGCGCGAACTGTTAAAGGAGTTCACAATCAAAATAATGATGGGAATGTACAGGTACGCGTAGATAGCGGTCATAAAACCGCCGCGAAGCAGTCGACCGATCATTCGAGTTCTCCCTTTTTGTTCAGCAGTCGGGAGGCGCGCCAGTAAACCAACAGCATCAGGCCCATCACAATCGTCAGCGTAATGCTGGTTGCCGCACCAAACGGCCAGTCACGGATATTGAGGAACTGAACCTTGATAACGTTACCGATCAGCAGGTTTTTCGCGCCGCCCATCAGGTCTGAGACGTAGAACAGCCCCATCGCGGGCAGCATCACCAGCAGGCAACCGGCAATAATGCCCGGCATGGTCAGCGGGATGATTATCCGGATAAAAGTCTGCAACTTGCTGGCACCCAGATCTTTCGCCGCTTCCAGCAAAGGTCTGTCGAGCTTCTCAATGCTGGAATACAGCGGCATCACCATAAATGGCAGCAGGATATACACCAGACCGATAATCACCGCGCTCGGGGTGAACATGATGCGCATTGGCGTCTCGATCACCCCCAGCCAGAGCAGAAACTCGTTCAGGTAACCCTTCGTGCTGAGGAAAATTTTCAGCCCATAGATACGGATCAGCGAGTTGGTCCAGAAGGGGACAATCAGCAGAAACAGCAGCAGCGGGCGAACTTTCTCCGGCAGTCGCGCCAGAAACCAGGCAAAAGGATAGCCGAGCACAAGGCAGGCGAGCGTGGCGATCAGCGCCATATTCAGCGAGTGCAGCAGTACTTCAAAATAGAGCGGATCGAGCAGGCGCGCGTAGTTGTCCAGCGTAAAGACCATTTTGACGAAGCTGGCATCGTCGCGGGTCAAAAAGCTGGTGCCAATGATCATCAGGTTGGGCAGAAAGACAAACAACACAAGCCAACCGACGATAGTGACAATCACCACATTCTGGAATTTACTTGTGTTCTTCATCAGCCAGTACGACCTCCCAGCTTTCTACCCAGTTAATGGCCATTTTCTGGTCGAGGGAGTGGTCAAAGTCCGGATCGTCTTCGTTGAAGAATTCACTGACCATCACCATCTTGCCATTTTCCAGTTCAACCACCGACTCCAGCGTCATGCCCTTATAGTTACGCTCGCGGACGTAGCCAATCAGGCCGTCAATGTGATTGTCGTCGTTGATTTCATCCACGCGCAGATCTTCCGGGCGCAGCAGAACGTGCAGTTTCTGTCCAGGCTCGACGGCGAAGTTGACGTAGATATTGCATTCACGGCCTTCGACGTTAGCACGAACACGCTGTTCGTCCAGACGCTCGATTACCGTGGCGTTAAACATGTTAATCTCGCCAATGAATCCGGCGACAAACAGGTTTTTCGGCTCTTCGTAGATTTCACGCGGTGTGCCGTCCTGTTCAATTCGCCCATCGCGCATAACGACGATACGATCGGACATGGTCAGGGCTTCTTCCTGATCGTGCGTCACGAACACGAACGTGATGCCGAGCTTACGCTGCAAGGCCTTCAGTTCGTTCTGCATCTGCTTTCGCAGCTTATAGTCCAGCGCGGAGAGGGATTCATCCAACAGCAGCAGACGCGGTTTGTTGACCACCGCACGGGCAATCGCCACGCGCTGCTGTTGTCCCCCGGAGAGTTGATGCGGTTTACGCTGAGCGAACTCTTCCAGTTGCACCATTCGCAGTGCTTCCAGGACGCGCGGGGTGATGTCGGCGGCGGGGGTTTTCTGCATACGTAATCCGAACGCCACATTTTCAAAGACGGTCATGTGGGGGAATAACGCATAGCTTTGAAAGACGGTATTCACATAGCGGTTTTCAGCCGGTACGTGGGTGATGTCCTGGTTATCGAGCATGATGTGCCCGGAATCTACGGTTTCCAGACCGGCAATCAGGCGCAAAACGGTTGTTTTACCGCAGCCAGAAGGGCCAAGCAGCGTGAGGAACTCGCCATTATTGATTGTCAAATCCAGCTCGGAAATGACCTCTTTTCCATCGAAGCTTTTGCTGATACCTGACAACAGAACCAGCGGTGAAAGCGAACGCGGTTGTTTATTCAATTTCTTACTCTGTCCCATGTAAACGCAACGGATGGCTGACCGATGCGGGGTTTGTGGTTGACCACCTTGGTGACTCTTAATGAGGGCCGTAATTCTACGGCAAACCGTTGTCATCGCCAATGTTTGTTGCCAATAACTGGCGTAGTCTTATAGTCAGTAAGGGGTTCGGAAGCGAAATATTCTCGTTTGCGGGGATAAAAGTGACCTGACGCAATATTTGTCTTTTGTGGCTTACTGATAATGTTGTCACAAATAGTGAGGGTGACTGCATGGATAAACTACTTGAGCGTTTTCTGCACTACGTTTCATTGGATACCCAATCGAAAGCGGGTGTGAGACAGGTTCCCAGTACTGAGGGACAGTGGAAGTTATTAAATTTGCTCAAACAGCAGCTCGAAGAGATGGAGCTGGTCAATGTGACATTAAGTGACAAAGGGACGCTGATGGCAACGCTTCCAGCGAATGTCCCTGGCGATATCCCTGCTATTGGCTTCATTTCCCATGTGGATACCTCACCGGATTTTAGCGGTAAGCACGTGAATCCGCAGATTGTTGAGAATTATCGCGGCGGTGATATCGCTCTGGGCATTGGCGATGAAGTGCTGTCACCGGTGATGTTCCCGGTGCTGCATCAGTTGCTCGGACAAACGCTGATCACCACCGACGGCAAAACGTTGCTGGGTGCGGATGACAAAGCGGGTGTGGCGGAAATCATGACCGCGCTGGCGGTGCTGAAGCATAAAAATATTCCGCATGGCGATATTCGCGTCGCTTTTACGCCGGATGAAGAGGTCGGCAAAGGGGCGAAGCACTTTGATGTTGCGGCTTTTGACGCCAAATGGGCCTATACCGTTGACGGTGGTGGCGTGGGGGAACTGGAGTTTGAGAACTTCAATGCCGCCTCGGTGAATATCAAAATCGTCGGCAACAACGTGCATCCGGGGACGGCGAAAGGCGTCATGGTAAACGCATTATCCCTGGCGGCGCGTATTCATGCCGAGGTTCCGGCGGATGAAAGCCCGGAAATGACCGAAGGTTATGAAGGTTTCTACCATCTTGCGAGCATGAAGGGCACCGTGGATCGCGCGGACATGCACTACATCATTCGCGATTTCGACCGCAAGCAGTTTGAAGCGCGCAAACGTAAGATGATGGAGATAGCCAGGAAGGTCGGGAAAGGGTTACACCCGGACTGTTACATTGAACTGGTGATTGAAGACAGTTATTACAATATGCGTGAAAAAGTGGCTGAGCATCCGCATGTACTGGATATCGCTCAGCAGGCGATGCGTGACTGTGACATTCAACCGGATATGAAACCGATCCGCGGCGGCACCGACGGCGCGCAACTCTCTTTCATGGGATTGCCGTGCCCGAATCTGTTCACCGGTGGCTACAACTATCATGGCAAGCATGAGTTTGTGACGCTGGAAGGCATGGAAAAAGCGGTGCAGGTGATTGTACGGATTGCCGAGTTAACGGCGAAGCAGTCGTAGCGTGGCTGATGCCGCATGGCGTGACGCTTATCCGGCCTACAGGACATTTGAACCGTAGGCCGGATAAGACGCATTAGCGTCGCCATCCGGCATAATCTCCATGTTACCCTTCGAAGAACCAGTATCCGCTGTTGACCAGCGCCGCCAGCATGGCGAGGAACGAGGGATCTTCCAGCGCGTCGCCAAAATTCTCCGCGGTCAGCACGATATGGCTGGCGAGCGCTTCCAGCGCCGGACGGTGCGGGGAATCAATTTTTTCGCCATTGGCATAAACGTCATCGCCCACACGCAGTACCCGTAATCCTCCCAGACGCACCAGCACATCGCCTTGTTTCAGGGCATCGTAGATCTCATCAGGCTGATACGGCGGCTCCGGCGGTGCAATATCCAGTTCATGACGCGACTGGGAGATAAACTCGCCAAACCACTGTTTGAAATGCTCCGGCTGATTAATGAGATCCAGCATCATGGCGCGCAGTTTGTCCATTTCCTGCGGTAGAACGTCGGCAGGATGATCGCGAGGCGGCATATCGGGGTCGCTGTAATACGTGCTGCCCAGTTCACGTTGCAGGACATAGTCGGCAAAACCGCTGATCAGTTCGCGGGTATTCGGTGCGCGAAAGCCAACCGAATAGTTCATCGCGTTTTCCAGCGCATAGCCTTCGTGCGGGAATCCCGGCGGAATGTAGAGAATATCGCCCGGCTCCAGTTCTTCATCAATGATGGCTTCAAAAGGATCCACCTGCAGCAGATCTGGATGCGGGCAGTGCTGTTTCATCTGCAGCTTTTCCCCCACCCGCCAACGGCGGCGACCGGTTCCCTGAATGATAAACACATCATACTGATCGAGATGCGGACCTACGCCGCCGCCGGGTACGGAGAATGAGACCATCAGATCGTCAATACGCCAGTCGGGCAGGGCGCGGAAGGGGCGCATCAGCGCGGCGGTCGGCTCATGCCAGTGGTTCACCGCCTGTACCAGCAATGACCAGTTATTTTCGCCGAGATGGTCATAGCTTTCGAACGGACCGTGGCTGACCTGCCATTTACCATCCTGATGGCTTACCAGACGGCTATCGACTTCGCTTTCCATCGCCAACCCTGCCAGTTCGTCAGGAGAGAGGGGATCGATGAAGTTATTAAAGCCGCGTTTTAACACCACCGGGCGCTTTTGCCAGTGACGTTCAAGAAATTCGGGCCAGTTGAGTGTTAATTGGTATTCCATATTGAGCTTCCACAGGCTGGGGCGGGTATCTGTCACCGATTATAACGGATGCTTAACCAGATGCGTGCAGTTGGCTCATATTTATTACATTTTGGTTTAGTCGTCTTTCGGCCCCGGCTGCTGATGACCAAAAATCACCTCCATGTGCGCGCCGCCGAGCAGGCTGTCGCTGGCAACAATTTTACCGTCGTATTGCTCGGTGATCTCTCGCGCCACCGCCAGCCCGACGCCTTGCCCCGGACGCATCGTATCCACTCGTTGACCGCGGTCGAATATCAAATCGCGCTTGCTCTGTGGGATCCCCGGACCGTCATCTTCCACCACAATGTACAGATGATCGTCGGTCTGACGGGCAGAAATTTCGACAAACTCCAGGCAGTACTTACAGGCGTTATCCAGAACGTTGCCCATTACCTCGACAAAGTCGTTTTGCTCACCGACGAAGCTGATTTCCGGCGAGATATCGAGGCTAATGTTCACCCCTTTACGCTGATACACTTTGTTCAACGCCGACGTGAGACTATCCAGTAGCGGCGCGACCGGATGCAGCTCGCGACTCAGCAAGACGCCGCCGCCGCGCATGCTGGCGCGATGCAGATAGTAGCCGATTTGCTGAGAAATCCGGCTGATCTGTTCGAGCATCACCGGCTCAGCGTCACTGACGCTCATTTTTTCACTGCGCATTGAGCGCAACGTACTTTGCAGCACGGCCAGCGGCGTCTTCAGGCTGTGGGTGAGGTCGGTCAGCGTAGTGCGATACTTGTCATAACGTTCGCGCTCACTTTTCAGCAGGCGGTTCAGGTTGCGAACCAGACTGGTCAGCTCACGCGTTGTCGCAGGGTTCAGCTGCTCGCGATGATGTTCTTCCAGTTCCCGCACTTCGCGCGCCAGCGCTTCGATAGGGCGCAGGCTCCACCAGGCCGCGACCCAGAGTAGAGGAATGACCAGCAACAGGTTAGCCGCGAGCACATAGATAAACCAGCTCCAGACCATATAGGAGCGTTTAAGCTCAATCGGAATGGTATCCACCACCACAATCGTCAGTTGCGGCATTCGTGCCGTGGCCGGGTAGACGTTCACCGCCACCGAATGGGTCATTTCGGCGTCGTCGTCATCTTCCCGTACCTCCTTCAGCTGTTCCTGAACAGAGTGATCGTCATTAAGCAGCGTGCTGGTGGCGCGGATATCGGCTTCAATCTCATGGAAACCGTTGCTTTTCAGCCAGTCAGGCTGAATCAGTCTCACCAGCCAGGGCACATCACGCTGGGCCCACAGCAGTTTGCCGCTCTCATCATAGATAAGCGACATCGTGGGGCTTTGCATGTCGAGGTGCTCGGGAAGTTCGACGTGGATCTTATTGTCTTCCCATTTGGCGAGAGTATAGAAGAGGTTACTTTCTCCGCGCAGCAGGCGAAATGTCGTCTTATCAAAGCTTACGCTATAGCCGACCAGCGCAACCATGCCATAGGCAAGAGAGAGCACCAGCACCACGCCGGCGGTGGCCAGCAGAAAGCGCAGACGCAGAGACAGCGGGAAAAGATGACGCAACAGTTTATTCATCAGCGCAGTTCGAAAAGATATCCCTGACCCCGCACGGTGGTAATGACGTCGTCCGGATATTGCGCCTGTATTTTTTTACGCAGGCGCCCCATCAGCACGTCGATGGTGTGACTTTCACGCAACTCGGCGTCCGGATACAACTGCAACATCAGCGAGTCCTTGCTGACCACTTTGCCATTATTGCGGATCAGCGTTTCCATGATGGTGTACTCAAACGCGGTCAGCTTAATCACCTCATCATTGACCGAAAGTTCACGGCGCGAGAGATCAACCTGGAAAGGGGGAATAGAAATAATTTGCGAAGCGTGGCCGCTGTTACGACGCATTAGCGCCTGCATCCGCGCGGCGACTTCTTCAATATGGAACGGTTTGGTGACGTAGTCATCCGCACCCGCGCTCAGTACCTCCACTTTATCCTGCCAGCTTTCACGGGCAGTCAGGACGAGGACCGGGAGGGAAACGTCGTTGCTCCGCCAGCGGCGAATCAGTGTAAGTCCGTCTTCATCCGGGAGACCCAAATCGACGATCGCGATGTCAGGCAGGTGTTCGTTAAGGTAATAATCGGCTTCTTTGGCATCTTCGGCATCGTCAACCTGATGTCCGGCATCCTGAAGCTGAACTTTCAGGTGATGACGTAATAACGCATTATCCTCAACAACCAGTACACGCATCATCTTTTCTCACTGTATTTACGATATGAATAGTTTAACGCTGATTATGAAAGTTGAAACCAGCACGATGAAATTAAATGATTTTTTTCATTCTGCTGCGCCCTTGGGGGCGTCCTGGGGGCAGTGCCGTTGGCATCTGATTATTCAGAATACTGACCTGATCCTGGTTCATGTCACCAATCCACTTCGAATAAACCTCGTAGACCATGCGTGCATCTTCATGCCCCATCTGGCTGGCAATGAATGAAGGGTTCGCTCCAGCCATCAGTGTCCAGCAAGCGTAAGTATGCCGTGACTGATAGGCGTTTCTCTCCCGGATACCAGAAAGTTTAGTACCTCGTTTCCAGCCATAGGAAATCGAATATTTAGAAAAAAAACCTTCCTTTGTATATGAACTCTCTCCGGGGATAAAAACAAAGCGAAGCTTTTGTTGCTCGGTTTTCCCGATCTCACGATGATGAAACTGAATTTCCTGTTTAGGTCCGCTTCCGGTGATTTCGTACTGCTCCAGCAGAGCATCAAGAGCGGGTTTCAGCAATGTGATCGTTCTTATCCCGGCATCTGTTTTGGGCGGAACAAACAACCGTTTGTTCGTCAGGCTTCTGGATACATGAATCTCACCTTTTTTCAGGTCAATATCCTCCCATGCCAGCGCACAAATCTCTCCAGGCCTCATCCCCGTATGCACTGCAACAATAATGATCAAGGCAAGTTTGCGTGGAAGTGATGCAATCAGCGCCTGATACTCATGGAGCAAAAGTGGATCGGGATCTGCTTTAGAGAGCTTTAGCCTCGATACCCCCTCATAGGGTGCATGTAATATAAACTGACTTCTGTTCGCAAGCTTCAGCATTTCTGATAAAACAGCCATTTGTTTATTGACTGTTGAAGGGGATCTACCTTGTTTGATGAGATTTGGCATAGCAGGATTAATCACTCCCCCTGTTAGCAGTTCTTTACGGTAATTCAGAATATCGGCATGCTGAATATCAACCAGACGCGTGTTCTCACCCACAACGCGTTTTAGGGTGTTAACTACAGATGTGATGGATTGCAATGTAGCGTCCGACACCTCCAGCGCCTTTGTGTCCGTAAAAAAATCACTCAGCTCCTTGAACGTAGTGAGCCGTTTTGTGGAGGAAAATTTATTAAGTGCTTTTGATTCAGGAAAGCGTGCTGGATAGTCGAACTTCCCGAGTTGTATTTCGCTTACAATTGCCGCGCGCAGATTTCCTGCTTTCTTAACATTGCTGCTGTTAACAACCCAGCCGCGAAGAACTTCGCGGCAGCGGATGCCGCGATAGGTAAATGTGATTCTGATTTTCCCATTATGCAGTTCAACGCCAGTCGGGTATTTCATTAAGCATCCTGAACTAACTGATTAATCTTCGGGTAGTTGTACCAAAGCAGACCTTTGGAATTGTCAGTCTGTCCAAGCGCAGTAAGGCGCTTGAAGTGAATACCTTCAATCCATAGCTTAAGGCGATAATTTTTAATCTGTCCTTCAGTAAGACCTGTTTTTTCGGTCAGTCTGGACTCAACAACCCACTCTTCGTTAAAAATTACCTGTGACATGGTTAACCTCAGGTAACCGGCGCCAGTATAGATGCGCCGGTGTATTGACATTGATAATTCGTTATCAGTTAAACCGACCGGGCAGAGTTCTTAACCGGCGCATGCCTGTCATAGCGGTAGCTACATAGCTCTTATGGCGGTTGACAACTTCTACCCAGATCTTTACGCCGTCCACGTTCACTGTGTATGTTTCCTTCCTGTCGCTGCGACCATAGTCACCGTATCGTTCAACATGCTTTGCCAGTGCTGCATCACATGCCCGGCGGCCCAATGGCGATTGTTTACTGCGATTGATAAGGCGCATAAAACCCCCTGTGAGGGAGGGCGTTATCCCTCCCTGTTCAATTAGCCGATGTATTCCGGTTTCATGTCGTCAAGAGTTATGCGGTACTTATCGTGCAGATCGTCGCCAAGATGTCGCTTCGCAGCAGAGAGTTTTTTCTCTACCATTTCAAAGCATGTTGCAGCATCCGGTGCGTCAGGCTGTGGCAGACTGTTGATTGCTTCATCAAGCATGGTGCGATGCTTAACCAGGTGATAACGGCGGGTAGCTTTATTTTTCAACTCAGTGAACAGTGCCGTACCTAATGCAGGTTTTGCCGTATTGATATCGTTTCCCACAGCGGTTGCATCTTCCAGCGTCTCAGCCGAATCAATGCGCGCACGGAATTTCTCTGCAGCATCATCGATGTTTACATCAGCTTCCTGCGTACTGGTGGTCTGCAGGTTATCTGCATTAATATCCTGCATGGTGATGCTTTGGGTGCTCTGGGTGGGGTTGATAATCTTCTCTTCCCGCTCATCGAGTTCGTCTGGCGTATAGACGCCAAGAATGACGTCAGGGCAGAAAAGGCGAGCCCAGCGCTTCACTGCGAGGTAAGCAAGTTGCTGGCGCGGATCATCAGCCCAGAGAGTGGAATTACGAACGCGTGCCTGAGCAAGCAGCAGGTCGAGTTCTCGCGGTTGATCCTCACCTTTCAGGCGCGCTTTGATAATGATGCCGATACCTTCTTCATCAGCCATTGTCCAACCCGGTACGCGGTACTCGCCTTTTTCACCTTTTTTGATGTTGAATTTGCCGATTACCTTTTCCCATGGTCCATACCATTCATATTCAAAACGGCTTGCCAGTACACCACTGCGGGAAATAACCGCGTTAACCAGTTGTGCTTCGTAACCCAGAACACCATTGATCAGGTGCGTTTTCTGCGCCACAGCGAAAGGATTCATCTGCCATTGTGCGGCTTGCATAGCTACTGCCATGCAATCTGCTGCATTACCCTGCAGATGGCGAGGAACCGTTGCAGCCCCCTGAGACATCATCTGAGCAAATGCACTGATAGCGTTCAGGTACTGCGAGTCAAACAAAGCAATGTTTGAGTTAACTACTGCATTCTGATCGGCAACAGTTATATTTTTGTTTTCCATAGTTTCCCCCTTAAGCCATTTCACGCAGCGCATCGAGACGGCGCAGATCGTAATCGTTCAGTTCGTCGGTGTAGTCTTCAGTTATCGGTGCTGGCCATTCGCCAGTGTCCATGGCGTTCGCGATGGAACGAATCGTCTGGCGATACTCAAGCTTTCCGAGTTCCAGCAGTGATTCCGAAGCCCACACAACAGCCACCCAGTGATAACCCTCGTCTTTGTTCACGAAGATCCAGGCGAATTTGTCCAGATCGGCAACGTTGCAGTACATACCGGCGCTGAGGTGGTAATCACGCATGGTTATTTCGCGGTGAAGCCGCGATTTCAGGGCATCTTCCTTCACATCCCACATGCTGATTGTTTTCAGGTCGAAGCCGATACGCAGACCTTCGTACTCGAGTTCAACATCCGGGCGAACACGGATTTCAAGCCCGGTGTCGTCATCAATGCCGAAATAGCTGACTTCAACAGCGCGTGTTGGGTTTTGCAGTAACTTACCTGCCTCAGGGTGAGCATAGAGCGCAGACTGGATAGCCAGCGCGGTAGCGTATTGCTGGCGGGTAACCAGGATTTTATCGCCTGGGTTTTCACGCCATGCGTCAAGCAGCTCGTCGGCAAACACTGTGTCAGGCTTGACGGATTTCACGGCCTGAATCAGATCCGCTTTGGTGCCAGATACTTTCAACGGTTGAGGTTTCTGTGCTTCCTGCGCAACGAGATCAGGATTGATGATTGCCAGTTGCTCCAGTAGCGTGTCGCGGCTACCGCTGGTTTTCATTTGCGCCGGCAGAGTGGCGTTGTATTCCCTGATGCACGCCTTCATTTTGGCTGCTGTAACTTTTTGGCCTTCGTCCACTCGCTGGAATTCAGGCGGTAACGACATGTAGCTTTCGCCAGTCTGGGTAACATCATCGCCTAAAGAAATTGGCTGCGGCAGGGTGGCGTTGTATTCCTCCAGGAACCTTTTAATATCGTCTGCGCTGAGCTGCACCGGCAAACCATTGTTGTAGTCGTCGATAACTGCGCGGATCGTTGCTGTCGTCGTGAGAGCGCCTTCCGGGATAACCGGTTCAATGCTGAACTCTTCATCCAGAATTTCAGGCTGTAACGCCAGCGCATGAACCAGATTTCCCATATCCAGAACTTTGGAGCGTTCTTTCTTGATGGTTTTAGATACGTGGCGCCCGTCGTAATACATCAGGCTCACTCGTGCGTCTTTTACCATCGTTGAACTGATACCATTTGCGGCGTGATAAACGTCGTTTGGAACACCTTCATAACGGCCAGGCTCGAAGTATGACGGCCACTCCGGTGCTGGTTCATCCAGTTGCGTTTCTGGCGCATTTTGTTGCGCTTCTGGTTCAGAATGGTTTACTGAGTCGGCATTTTGGTGCGTTTCAGCCTGACTCTGGTTCAGAATGGCTTGCTCTCCGGCATCTGCTTCTTCACCATTCCCCAGATTACTTTCGCCTGTGTACAGCGCATCACCAGCCTGTTTTTCATCACCGTTAGTTTCTTGAACCTGCACATTGCTGGTGGTCTCCGGATCCTTTTTAGTGCCATGAGTCGAAGAGTTCTTGATTAAAGTGGCAGCGTCGAAAACGCCATCGGTCGCTTTTTCCGGTTGCGTGGTCTGCTGGCTTGACTCTGTCTTCACCCATTTCGGATCGTTCGGGTCGCTGATACCTTCAACGTAATCACCACGTGAAGCCGCAAGAATTTTATTAACTTCTTCTGCTGTCACCTTCTGAGGCATTGGCATTGATGAGCGACCGCAGGCAATATCAACGATAATTTCATCCGGGTGTGCGTGGTCGGTTTCTGTCATGACACGATTGAGATACTCGCGATGACGGAAAGGAGATTTAAACAGTTCCTCTGGTGTTGTTTTTACCGTAGCGACATTGCAGGCGCGTGAGTAATCCATCCCACCAGGCATTTCTTCAAACAATTTGCAGGTCGCAATAAATTCATCGAGTACGTTATCTTCCCCTGAGCGGGAGAGATTAATAATGGCGTTGGCTTCAACATCGATCTCGAAGGAAGGGCTGTAAATATCGAACTCTTTGTTACGGGCGATCAGGCCAAGTGCTATTTCATATTCGAGCCCGGTTTTTGTCAGTGGAGTAAGACGGTCAGTCTTATTACCGCCACCGGCGTTCGCGCCAGATGGTGTGCGATTAATTTCAGACACACGATTGCCTTTCACCCATTCTTTAACGAGCAGGCCACGATCGATGTATTCTGTATCAACAAATGCCTGTGCAAAATTCATCATCAAATGCAGGGTGTGTCGTTTGTCCTGCGGGAAAATCCGTTTAAAGGCGTCAGTAAATTTCCACAGGTTTGGAGTATCCAGCTTTTGAATGGCTGGTACGTTATGGCAGGCAAGCAACATGTCCTGGATATAACTGTTACTCATGTCCAGTTCAAGGCGGCTTACTTCGGCAAGCTGTACCGGTGTCACGTGATGTGAGAATGCATCATCAAGAATTAACTGAGAGAGTATACGGTGGCGTTCGCTCATTCTGGCGACCGGCTGGTTCATTTCCTTTTCCACTTCCTCCATCAGTTCGCCGTTGACGTTGTAAGCGTAAGCAGGGAGATCTCCAGGCTTTACAGCGTTATTTTCGTTGCCAAAGGTTTCTGTATGGTCTTCCAGCACTTCGCCTGTTTCGGTATCAACACCATCAACGATACGCTGACGGGCGGCGGCAACGGCTTCAGATGATGGCAGTGTCACGCCTGGAATTTGCGCCCAGGTCATGTTGTCGCTGCCGAGCTGGTAGAAATCGCAAAAGGTTAAACTCAATTCGCCTTCCGGCGGCAGCTCGTTGACGACAGGGAAATTAGTAGCGACAGCTTTGAAATAATCTTTCAGCTTTGCGCCTGATTTAATCAGGAGATAATCCAGTGTGGCATTTGCCGATTCAAAATCATCACAGCACCAGAGAACTGCATCTTTCTGGCCTGATGATTTTTTTGCTTTGCGGACTAAAAATACGGGATTAGTTCCACTCATTGTTTTATCCTCACTTCGTGTAGAATGGAGGCGCCTTAGTGGCACCTCGGTTTTACCAGGTAGAATGTCCGGTTCGCTTTGGTCGGTGAGACCGGACAGGGCAAGCCCACCTCGTGTGGGCTTTTGCTTAATGAACGGTTCTGAAAGCTTTTTCTGAGTAATCGAGTTTGTAGCTGCGGTAGTTACCAAACCCTGCGCTATCGCCATCACTTACTTTCATGGACAGCATTGAAATTGCATCTACAGCACAGAAAGGGCTGTCGAACTTGCCGAATACATAGCCACCGTCGAGAATGACCGTGACCGCGCCCGTTGCGGCTGAATGAATAACGCCTGATACTTTCTTCTCGCAGTTGAATACAGCCACTTCTTTATTCACTGCTTTCAGGTTTATTTCGATTTTTACGATTTCCATAACATCTCCAGTTATTAAATTAAGGGTGTAAGAAGCCGCGCCAAATTAATGGCGAATTTTTCATTTCATATTTCAGGGGTACTAATTAACTTTCGTGCGCCATCTGGTCGTATTCAGCGCATTGTTTAGAGCAATATTCTTTTTCTTTCTGTGCCAGTTGCGTACCGTTGAGATAGAGCAGGGTACTCTTTACTTCTGCGCCTTCTTCAACAGGCTTGTGGCAATAACCACATTCTTTTTTCATCACCTGTCCTTAAAGTGTTTTGGCAACTCTCCGTTTTGAACGATACCTTCGAGCGGATAACAATCAGTGATACTGCTTTGCTCACTGGCTGCGGATTCACACTGTTCCTTGCTTCCGTATACGCCGATGATGCCTTCCTGGAAGTCTCCGTTAGCCATGGCGATCGTCAGCACCAATGCGTACAGCGTGTTCATTTGTTAGCTACCGTTGCACTATTACCATTTTTCAGAACTCGCCACAGGAAACGCAGTGGTGCAGTAAAAGCATTCCCGCGAACGGCCTGGATGCGTGCTGGTTGACGTGCGAAATCAATCATTTTTATATCCTCCTGTTATGCCTGTCTTTTCACCACTTCAGGCTCAGTGGATTCTGCTATTCCCCAACAGCAAGAATTTGGTTAACCTTTAATCCCCCAACAGAAGGAAGGATTAATCTATGCTCGAAAAGCAAACCATGAAGGTCGCCTGTCCTGATTGCGGTAGCGAGATGCTCAAGCGTCCCGATAATTTCGACTTTGAGACTAATTTTGTTGGCGTCAGTTGTGCCGACTGTGGTCGAGAAATCACTAAGGACGATGTCGTTAAGCAAGGGACGGATGTTGTCAAAAAGCAGGTTGACGACATCCTCAGGGATGCCTTCAAGGGAACGGGCTGGAAGCTCAAGTAACCCCAGTAGTTCCTCGACCTGATTGATTACTTCCGTGGCGTCTATTTCGAGTTCAATAGGCGCCACCTTTACTACCTTACTCATCTAACCCTCATTGCCTTGTCGCCGGCCAGCGGAACTTTTAAACCTACTGCGCGTTGATAACTCCACCTCATCCGGTGTTTCGTATGCCCCGGACGGCTACTTCGTGGGCGTCCTGCCTAGGTGGTTGTGTTACTGTGAGCTTATATTAAGTCTTAGACTTAACTGGTGTCAAGCGTGAGACTGAAAACATAATTAAGTTTTAGACTTATTTTTATGACGAATGTACGGGAGTGGATGATGCTTATGGTCAGATAAACATCAATGAGAGTGGGCTATGGATCGTGACGAAATGGAAGAGGTCCGTGCAGCATTCATTGCGGGTGAGATTGGTGGTGCGGTTGTTGAGTTGATAATCGCCGGAATGGAGATAAGCCAAGATACGATTGTGGATAGTCTGGAAGCCAAGCGTCACTCTGTGGGTAACGCCATATACAAAGAGGGTTTGCGAGATGTGGCTGCTATGGTGAGAAAAGGGCAATAAAAAACCCGGCGCGGTGGCCGGGTATATTCATTCGAATGGGAGATCTATTTGTCTTTGTGGATTCAGCTGTTTTTTCACATGCTCAATTTCGAATGTGGTTTTTATGGTATCGCCAATCATGTACTGAGTTACCTTTAGGTCAACAAGCAACATGTCACCTTTAGAAAAGTTTAAGGTGTTGTTATCAATATCACTGATAAACTTCTGGTCTTTAATTTCAGCCAAAAAGCTACTGGAACCATCAGTAAATCTCCATCGGCTGCCTTCATTAAAAGAAATGTTTTTAATCTGAAGAGCTTTCTCTACCGTGGACTCTGAAATTATTGACTCTGCAGGTAGCTCAACTTTGAAATAATGCGCTTCTTGCTTGTCGATCGTCATGAATGTCAGCCCATCATCGACAGTGGAAGCAAAACTGTTGATGCCTTCTTGCTCTAATGGCTTGCTTATGACTTCTTGCAAGGAAGAACGAAGTTTAATATTTCTATACAGTTCAATCACTTTGCTGTCGAAAATTTCACTATCGTCATCAACAAAGACTTCAACGTTGCTATCAGGCAGATTGTGTAACTTTTTTATTTCTCTTGGTCCAATCCATTTAACTAGTTGGATTAGACCCTTGCAAATTTTTTCTCTAGGGCCAGGGCAAAAACCAATTAAAGCAATAAGATTAGCGGCAGCTGTTGCTGTATCGCCAGAAAAAAAATCAACAGCCTGTTTGATCCAGGATGTAGATGAGGCAATCAGATCTATTCCAAATGATCCAGCTTTGAATGATGCGTTAACCTTTACGGAAACAACGGTCTTGTTTCCATAAACTGTTTTTCCGGCTTCCTCTAATGCATCTGACAAGGACAGGAGGGCAGGAGCAAGGTCACGCACGTTCATTTCGTGCGTCTCCAGTGCTGGACCGTCGTATACTATCCTGAACTTCATATCATTAGTTTCCGAGTTGCTGCCTGCATCCATTATGGCACTCACCTGATCGCATATACAGTTAATTTACGATATTGTTTTAGGTTCAACGGACTTCTTTTGCATGATTACCCATGCTTCCTGTACGTCTGCTATATGTTACTCCGCATCACCCTTAATCCTGCGCCCCATATACTTCGCGTACAGCTCATCGAGCTCCTTCAGCCGCAGCGACACTATCCGCAACATGTTCTGTTGTTCTTCTTCTGGCAGTTGGCGGTAGAGCTCCAGCAGGCGCTGTTCGTCAGGCTTAAGGCCATCCTTCTCTCCAACATCCTCACCAAGTAGCCAAGGGACGGATACCCCAGCAGCGTCGGCAACAGCTAACGCAGATTCTTTACTAATAACACCTTTTTTGAACCAGCCGTTTACGGATTGCGGGGTAATACCCGCAACCCTTGCCATATCAGATTTTGTCATCCCTCGTTGCGTCAGTTCTGTCAAACGCTCGATGAGAGTTGGGTTAAGTATTTTTTTCTCAGCCATATCAGAAGAATAAGCCTTTTGCTTATAAATTAAAATTCGCTCAAGACTTGATCTTTATTTAAGTCTGAGGCTTAATTTGTTTGTAAATCTTGTGGAGATACTCATGAACGGATTAGAAAAGGCCATTCAGAAAGCTGGCACTGCCAGCAACTTAGCCACAAAGCTAGGTATTAAACCGATGTCGGTTAGTCGCTGGAAAACACGATACAAGGGCGTCGTTCCAGCCGATCGTGTTTTACCAATTTTCAATGCAACTGGTGTTACTCCCCACGAATTGCGCCCTGATTTGTATCCGAACCCCACGGATGGATTACCGGCGCAGGAAGTGAGGGCGTAACCGTGCATTCAATTTCAGTTCAACAAAATACCGGATTCCATCCGGCAGCGATGATAAATCGCAATCACCAGCATCAGGCAGATAAGCATGACCAGATTCGTGCTGCTGTTCGTGCGTGGTCGGCATCGCTGGACAACCAGGACGTAGTCGCCGGGATCATCATTGAAGAATGGGAACGACAGGGGGGGGGCCGGGCTGGATTTTCCTCGCGACTTGAGCCGTAAGCGACAGAAGCTTTTCCGCTGGCTGGACAGCGACACCGGATATGCGCGCGAAAACATCCGTCAGCTGACTCCGGCAATCTTGGCTGTTTTGCCGCTGGAATTTCGTGGGCGCCTTATCGGACAGGATTGTTTCATGACGCGTTATGCAGCGATGGAGAAGGAAATCAGCGAGGCAAAACAGGCCGTAATGCTGAATGCACCACAACACCAACTGGTGAAAGAGGTCAGGGAAGGGATTGAGCATCTGCTGAACATGTTGCCAGGTGAGGTCGTTGTTCAGGTTCTGAGTGGTATCGCTGCTATGGCTCCAGGTGTCATATGAGGTGTTCAGATGAACCATATGGAATTTATCGAAAAGCATGTCCGGGAAGAGTTAATCCGGCAGGGCTTCACTGCGGCAGTAGCGCAGGGGGGGGCATTTCTGGCTGTCGACATGTACAAGCGCATGAGCCAGGCGAGCAGGAAAGGGAGGATTTTTGATGATGTTTTACGCCACGCGAAATTATGGGCTGAGCAACAAACGTTGCCGGCGGATCGGTTTGATTCAAAACGGACTAAACGGGGCAAGCGGCAAGGTTTGTTCTGAAAGGGTGAAGACTGTTGTGCGCCAACACAGCCAGTCTTCGAGTGTAATTCCAGGCGAAATCACGAGGTCATTATGACAAAGAGTTTTTCAAAACACCAGGCAACGGAGGCATAGCTATGTCTAATGTCGCCTACGCCGATTTTGCGGCGCGTACCGCCGTCAGGAGCAACCGGATGGAAAACCAGAAGACCGGATTCATCCCGTTGTACCGGAGTGTACTCAAGCAGCCATGGTCAGAAGATGTTTACCTACGCACGTTGTGGGATAACCTACTTTTGGGCGCTGCCAGCCAGCCATATACAGCGAGCTTTAAAGGTCGCCAATGGCCGCTACAAACCGGACAACTGGTGACTACGGCGGCCGATCTGGGCCAGAAACTACGTGACAGAAAAGGCAACCCAACAAGTCGTGATGCTGTTGAGAGAATGCTGACATTTTTTGTGCGTGAAGGGATGATTTCCATTGAGGGGGAGCGGCAAAGAGGGCGTGTGATCACGATCTCAAATTATGCTGAATATGCTCAAAAAGTGGACAATTTGCCCGCACAAACTTCCGCACATACAAGCGCACATATGACCGCACATGGCGAAGCCAGTAACAGTGCTGGTTTGGATGGGTGTGGCGCACATGAAAGCGCACATACATCCGCACAAACAAGCGCACATCATGAACAATATATATTAAATACTAACGTATTTAATGTACGTCAGAGAATTTCCAAAATTGTTCCTGATGCAGCTGTCCAGACACCGAAAGGTGACAAGTGGGGGACATCTGACGATCTCCGCTGCGCAGAGTGGATGTTGGCGCTGCGCGACATCACCAAACCATCCCTGAAAAAGCCGAACATGGCTGGCTGGGCGAATGATATACGCCTTATGCGCCAACTGGACGGACGCACCCACAAAGAGATTTGTGAGTTGTTCCGATGGGCCTGCAAAGACTCGTTCTGGTACAAAAATATTCTCTCCCCCGCAAAGCTCCGCGCCAAGTGGGACACGTTAACCCTTCACCGCGAAGACACTACCCGCAAGCCACGCTCAGATGTCAGCGCAAACAAATCCGAAACTGGCCCGCACTGGAACAGTGCTAAAGCATGGGAGAAATTTATATGACCCCGGATCTTTATCGTGCGATTCAGAATCGCGACAGCGAAATGCTATCGCGCATAGCTGGCAATTCTTATGACGACAGAAAGGTTGTTAACACTGACGCTGAAGAACTGGTGGATATGCTTTTTGAAAACCTCATGCAGGTATTTCCGGCATCCACTCAGACGAACCTCCGCACTGACGATGATATTCGCGTTGCGAAGCAGCAATGGATCGCCGCTTTCGCCGAGTCAGGCATCACCTCCCGTGAACAGATTTCCGTCGGAATGCAGAAAGCCCGCTCCAGTCAGTCGCCGTTCTGGCCATCGCCGGGTCAGTTTATTTCGTGGTGCCGTGAGGGGAGTGGTGCGATGGGCGTCAGTGTGGACGACATAATGAGCGAATACTGGCGCTGGCGGAAACTTGTTTTTCGCTATCCGGCGAGTGAGCAGTTCCCATGGAGGGATAAAAACCCGCTGTATTACCACGTCTGCCTTGAGTTGCGTCGTCGGGGAACAGATGGACAACTCAGTGAAAAGGAACTTATCCGTGCCGCTGGTGACATCCTGCATGACTGGGAAAAGCGAGCGCTGTCCGGTAAGCCGGTTCCCCCTATCCGCCGTACACTGTCCGCGCCAAAAGTAGCAGCCGGGCCTACTCCGGTTGAGATGCTGATGGCTAAGTACAAACAACGCAAAGACGCCGGTTTGATTTAACAGGAGACACTATGGAAACCGTAATCGATGTTTTAAAAGCAATGGGTAAAGCAACATACCGTGAAGTCGCGGCACGCCTGGAAATCGAACCTGTTGAAGCGCTGAATATACTCCGCGAACAGCGTGAACAGGGATTGTGTGATTTTTTCGATGGTGGATGGGAAGTAACAGGCGATGCTGACGGAAAAACAAGTATTCGGTCAGCGCCAGCGAAGACCGTACTGCGTGCGAAAAATTTAAACGACACCCCAAAGAAACTGCTGCGCGGTGAGGTTACTGAGCCGATCAAACCTGAGGCAATCGTCGCACTACTAACCGAAAACGGGAACATGGATACCGTAGCGCTGGCGTCGGCTGTCGGACGAGATCCAAGAGGCTTAGCGTCAAATCTCTGCCTGATGGCAAAGCGCGGACACATCAAAAAAATCGGTCAGGGGAAAGGCGTTAAGTGGGGACTTCCTGACGAAACGGAAATTACCCCGGAGCCAGTGTTTGCAGAACTACCGGAAATTGAGATCACGCCGAGAGTTGCGATACCTTCGGCAGGGACCGAAACATTCCTGGAGAGCATCCCTGTACTGAGAAAACCATCTCAGCCAATGCAGCTCCCATCACTACGGGAAATCAGCAACCAGATCCGCAAAGTCAAATCCAACCTGCAAGGACTGGAGAAACTCCGTGTAGCCGTTCGGGAAGTTAACAAACATCGCCGTGCGCTGAGTTTATTCAGTGGGGAGGATTTATGAGCAGGTGGGTTAGGGCAGAAATCATGATTATTCGGCAGTCCGCCGGGACCATGACTGTAGAAAATATTGGCCGACTTATTGGAAGAACTGGCGCTGCGGTACGCACAAAAGCACGTGAGCAGGGAATCAAGTTGTATCTGCGTGGTGATCACCATCAGTCGGCCCGGTACCGTCAGCATGATGTTGAATTGGCGAGGGAGTTACATCAGGAGGGCGTCAGCCGCCGGGATATTGCCGAAAAGCTGGAAATGCCGCTCAGCGCAATTAACCAGTATGTCTATTTCGAGCGGAGGGTACAGGCGTGATAGCAACATACAAACATCTTCAGGGGCAACTGGAAGCCACAAAGAAGCGCATAGCAGAGCTGGAGGCTGAGAAAGCGGCGTTGCGTCCAATTGGTGTTATGAGCGAGAGAGCATTTCACAGACTTGAACGCAGCGAGTCTCGATTCATTGCTTTATGGCCAAGACCGGGAATTTATCTACCGCGTAAGCGTCCTGATGACGGCGTTATTGTTTACGCCAGAATAGCCGCTGGCATCGGTAAGGGTGAGTGAGATGAATATAAGCGATAAGAAGAAGCTGGTTACGGAATTTCTTGAGAAGTTGAACTGCA
Source organism: Citrobacter telavivensis (assembly GCA_009363175.1). Lineage (NCBI taxonomy): Bacteria > Pseudomonadati > Pseudomonadota > Gammaproteobacteria > Enterobacterales > Enterobacteriaceae > Citrobacter > Citrobacter telavivensis. The sequence continues at coordinate 3,571,486 of CP045205.1, read as the reverse complement.
ACGATATTGATGCAACTTTGAAGCTTCTAACAATGGTTGTTGCAGAGTACATGCAAAAAGATGGCGTCAATGGATTTGATGTGTTTGCTGGGAAATTAAAGGTGTCAGTTGATTTATATTCCCACGGTGCGTACCCGGAACAAACAGCCAATAAGGACGAGACAAGCATGGTAACCGTATTGCCTGCCGCCTTGCTTCAGGGTAAGGCTGTGTTGCCAGACGAGAAAGACGCATCACTCCAACTACGCAATCTAATCCGTCAGCGCCATGCCGAATGGTCAGATAAGACGTTCGGCAATGTTGGCCCGGTTGGCTCGCTTAAACACCTCAGCAAAGAAGCGCTGGAAGCCGCAACTGAACCTGACGACCTCAGTGAGTGGGCAGACATGCAGTTCCTGCTCTGGGACGCCCAACGCCGCTCCGGTATCAGCGATACGGAAATAACCGCAGCGATGGAAGAAAAGTTGGCGGTGAATATGACGCGGCAATGGCCCGAGCCGAAAGACGGAGAACCGAGGCTGCACATCAAAGCGGATCAACAGCAGGAGCACAAGTGATGGGTCAGCTACTGCAATAGGCCACCAACAGGGTTGTCGAGCTGGAAAACCTCCCGCTGGCGGATGTTCCTGAAACCGTCGGGCCAGCGGAAGTCAGCATAATGTTTTAGCTATTAAGCTTCAATACAACGTGATGGCAGCAATATTCGCTATGTAATTGCAAATATTTCGAAAGTGATTCTTGTTCTTCCACTCTAAGAGCACATAATCCTACACTCCCAAGATAATAAGAATACTTATCGTTCCTATTCAGTTTTTTGTAACACTCAAAGATTAAATCAGATACACTTTCGGCAGATAAATTAATAACTGGAAACATTTTGCAAGGGCGCATACGAACTAATCACATAGCCGCATGGCTGGCGCTGATTGCTGTCGCCATGCTGTTCGTTGCTCCGGCCATCTCCAGAACGATAGCCCACCGGACAGGTTGTCAGCACATCACGCATTCTATGCCAGGGACCATGTCAGGGATACACCATGACATGGCGATGTCTGCGGTCTGTGAACCGTCTTCGCTGATGGATCAGCTGATGATGTCTGGTAAGGCAATGTCTCCGATGGAAGAGATTGCCTGCGGATATTGTCAGTTACTTGTGCAACTGCCGTTTATCCAGTTTGCGCTTGTATTTTTGTTGTGGTTGCTCCTGCTTTTTGTCCTTCGCTTCTCATTAATTCCGCTTAACTGCGTCACGCTCTTTCAACCCTGGGCACCTCAGCGTGCCCGTGCCCCGCCTGCTGTATTTCAGTCTTCGTTTTAAACAACAAAACAGTAAGTCAGTAACGTCATGCTCATTTTTAAGGGCAGATTTTGTTACGCCTGAAAAACAGTAAGGTATTTTATGAAAACCCACTATTTTGTACGTACGCCAGTTGCTTCTCTTGTCCTGATGGCGCTGATATCAGACACTACTTTTGCAGAAGAAAAGCACGACCATTCTCAGATAACGAATGATTCTGTGATGATTGTAACTGCGCCACTTTCCACTCCGCTCGAAATTGTTACCTCGCCCAAAATACCCCGTCAGCCAGTTCCGGCAAGCGACGGCTCGGATTATCTGAAAACTATACCTGGATTCTCACAGATACGTAACGGTGGAACCAACGGTGATCCTGTGTTTCGTGGCATGTTTGGCTCTCGTCTGAGAATTCTGACTGATAATGGTGAAATGCTTGGTGCCTGTCCGGCACGCATGGATGCACCAAGCTCCTATATTTCTCCTGAAAGCTTTGATGTATTAACTCTGATTAAAGGCCCACAAACTGTGCTCTGGGGGCCTGGAAACTCGGCGGGAACTATCCGTTTTGATCGTGAACAGCCGCGCTTTGAAAAAGCGGGGGTGCAGGGTACTGCCAGTCTTCTTGCTGCGTCAAACAATCGCTGGGATGAAAACGCTGATGTCAGTCTGGGCGGTGAGGAGGGATATCTTCGCCTCATTGGCAATAAGTCACGTTCGGATGACTACAAGGATGGAAATGGAGACCGCGTGCCCTCCAGATGGGATAAGTGGAATGGCGATATGGCTATAGGCTGGACACCAGACAAAGACACACTTCTCGAGCTTACTGCAGGTAAAGGCGATGGTGAAGCACGCTATGCTGGTCGCGGTATGGATGGTTCGCAGTTTAAGAGGGAAAGCTTAGGAATGCGCTTTGAAAAATCGGGTATTGGCGAGGTATTCGATAAGTTTGAGGCAAATGTATATTACAACTATGCAGATCATATTATGGATAACTATTCCCTGCGCTCTCCGGGCAGTAGTATGTCGGGGGGGATGTCAGGTGATGAGATGGGAGATGCTATGGGTTCCTCAATGGACTCAGCAATGGACTCAGACTCTTCGATGAATATGAGTATGCCAATGGCGATGGAGGTTGATCGCCGTACTGTTGGTGGAAGAATGATGGGAACCTTCCTTTTCTCAGATTTTGAGCTTCGCAGTGGCGCAGATACGCAACTTAGTACACACCGTAATAAAATTGATGATCGCTGGAATAAGGACGCCCGTTTCCACGATTACGGTCTTTTCAGCGAACTGACCTGGAGTGTAACTGAGCAGAACAAGGTGAAGGGGGGCGCACGTCTCGATCGCGTTCTGGTTGATAATTACACTGATATGGGTTCAGCAAAACGGACTGATACATTACCGGCCGGTTTTGTTCGCTTCGAACATAATATGGCTGATCTACCGGTTATGTTTTATGCAGGTATAGGCTACACGGAGCGTTTCCCCGATTACTGGGAGATTTTTTCGCCGACTTATGGACCTGGAGGTTCGGGTGATGCCTTCGATAAACTCAAAACGGAAAAAACAACTCAGATTGATATAGGCGCTCAGTACAACGGTGAACGTATAAACACTTGGGTATCCGCTTATATTGGTCGTGTTAATGATTTTATTCTGTTCCGCTATGATCCTGATAATGCCTCTATCAGCCAGGTTGATAACGTCAATGCAACCATTATGGGGGGAGAGGCAGGTATTGCGTATAAATGGTCAGACTCATGGAAAACGGATGCCAGCATTGCTTATTCCTGGGGGGAAAATACATCTAACCATCAGCCTTTACCACAGACGCCACCGCTTGAAGCCCGTCTGGGGCTGACCTGGGAACAGGGCGACTGGAGCAGTACTGGCCTTTTGCGTCTTGTCAGCAGCCAGAACCGTGTTGCTATTAACGAAGGCAACGTCGTTGGTAAAGATTTTAATAGTAGTCCTGGTTTTGCTGTGTTTTCGGCGAATGCTGCATACAAAGTTAATAAGTACGTTAAAATTAGCGCCGGCGTTGATAACTTGTTTGACAAAACGTACAGCGAACACCTGAATCTTGCTGGAAACAGCAGTTTCGGTTATTCAGCAAACACATCAGTTAATGAATCAGGCAGAACCTTTTGGGGTAAAATAAATCTCACTTTTTAATGACATTTTTGCATGACAGTAAAAGTGCCACTTATGTTTTGCCTTGATAACTCTATATACTGCTCCAGCGTTTATCGGAGCAGTATATTATTGACCGGGACTTCCGTAGTGTGAAGTATGCGAAAGGCTAGTCGGTAGCCTGTTGCGGTAAAGTGGTTTCGCCGCTCTTCACTGAAGCTCTGGTGCGTGCTAATTAGCTGGAACTGCACCAGCCGAAAGAAATGGTGATGTAATGTATAATCCCTTTATAGCATCGAGGGGGGATTCATCATGCTGAGTCATAATATCGCAGCAAAGAGTCAGGAAGAACGTGACAAGGTTAACGTTGACCTCGCCGCATCTGGCGTGGCGTACAAAGAGCGCCTGAACATGCCGGTTATAGCTGAACAGGTAATGCGTGAGCAGTCTGAACATCTGAGAGATTACTTTCTGGAGCGCTTGAGGCATTATAGGGAGATCAGCGTGACGCTGCCGAAGAGTAGCGATCCGCGTTACATTGAAATGGAAGATGCGAATAAGAAATGAAATGGATAACACTGGCTATTATCGTTTTTGCTACCCCAGTTTTGGGGGAAGAATACAGTTATGGGTCTCCAATTGCTGTATGCCTCAACAATAATACAATCCCGTATATCAACACCGACAGGCCAGCTATTGAAATCGTTGATGAGGCATATGAAAAATGTCAGGACGTACTTGCTCAATGGGATAAGGAGCGAGAGTCACTGCCTCCGGAGATGGTCGTTAGTCAGGACGAAGAGTTTCACGCGTTCTATGTTCATATGATTGAATCCCGTCGAAAATTGGATACCAACAAAAAATGACTATTGTGTTCATCCCTGCCTTGGTTGCAGTTCTGGTAAAGAAAGAGATGCCGGCCGGGAGTTAACCCGAAAAGAGGTTGAGTCAATACGCGATTCTGCTGCTGCAATCAGAGTTCCAATTGAGGTCGCCAGGGATATGGTGAAAGAAAGAGGATATCCTGACATCGATCCTGAAAATGTCTGGGATGAATGGTTGTTTTACAAAAAAATGACAGACGAAAGCTAAATAGTTATTCATTTGATACCCTGACATTACCACCCCCCCTTCAAGTAAATTGGTTTTCCATAATCTATCTCCCCAGAAACTATTCGTGCATAGCCAATTTGATGGATGGACTACTACTTAGCGTAAAATGGGAGCTCGCAGCCGTTTGTTGAGGTGCTTGTGCACGCGAATTTGCCGGAGCTTTGCCAACCAAAAGAAATCTCTGTCAAAAAACACTATTCAATTCAAACCACTACGGCGGTTTTTAATTTTCTATCCTGACAGTATATTAGCAATTTGTGCTCTTAAGACATTGATCATTTTCTCACATAGGTATACTGTATAAAAATACAGTATGTCCGGTGGGGGCTATTATGAAAGTTGAATTAACCATTGATCGCGCTAAATAACTTCTGAGAGGAGCGCTATCAGCACTGGAGAAAGGGCTGCTCAAACGCCTTAGTCATCAGTATGGGGATTGCAGTCTGATAATCCGTCATACTGATTTTGATGGTTTGAGCGGTTTCTGTGGAATAAAGATGATAAAAAAAATCGAAAACATCCTGCAGGAGATACGGGAAAGCGCTGACGACTGGTTTTACTAACATTGCGCTTAATGGTGGCGCGCATTTTTCAGAATACCGCAATTTGCGTATCCCTTTGATGCTGCTGCCGACAATCTTTAATCGCGTCTGTACGTCGCTCGAAGGGAGAACAGAATGTGAGTGATTCAGCTTTGCAAACGTCAGAAGACAACTGGTATGACATTGTAAGAAGGTCTGACGGCTGCGTGGTGTTTAGCTTTCCTTCATCGGGCAGGCATCTTATCTATCGCGTCAACGGCATGGTCTCAATGCGGCCCTTGTTGGATGACGAAGAAGTTTTTACTCCCAATGGCTTTGCGCAGTTTATTCGTCGTCTCGGCTATCGGGTGACTCCACCTTTTGATAATATGAAATCAACGGTCTGAACAGCCGTTAACCTGCTGCGCCACGGAGAAAACCATGGCGCACGAATTACAACTCATCAAGCAGTCCTCAGGAATCCTGATCCCCGCAACGCCGGAGACCAGCGATATTCTGCAATCAAAAATCAAACTCGTTAATGGTTATGCCAGATTCCTTGCCTCATACGGCGGCAATGAAAGCGCTCTGCTGGATGCTGCTGAGCAGTATCTGGAGCAGATCGCCAGTCGGCGTATCACGAACGGCATAAGTCTGTGCAAATCCTTCGACGCTTACCGCGCATGGGTGACCGTCGAAGCCGGGCACTATGACGCAATCCAGTTACCTGATGGAACTCTCCGCAAACATCCCCGTAGTATCGCCTTCGCGAACATGGACGAAACAGAATTCCAGGACCTGTATAAAACTGCACTCGATGTTTTGTGGCGCTGGATATTGTCCCGCACTTTCAACAGCAGGGAAGAGGCCGAGAATGCCGCCGCCCAGCTTATGAGCTTTGCGGGGTGAGGGTGATGAAATATTCATATTTTCACCACACGGAATGTACCACCGAGCAGGCAGATCGCCTGATTGCAGATTATCGGGCTCGCGGTATCAGGACCGAAAAAAGCCTCAATCCTGATTTCCTTACCTGGACGGTCAGCGTGAAATTGCCGGAGTGCGGACGTCTGGCACGGACGCCGAGAACCTTCCGACAAAAGGTCTGGGGGTGAACATGGCTAATCTTCGAAAAGCTGCGCGTGGCCGGGAATGTCAGGTGCGTATTCCGGGAGTATGCAACGGTAACCCTGAGACATCTGTGCTGGCTCATATTCGCATTGCCGGGTTATGTGGCACCGGCATCAAGCCGCCTGACCTTATCGCGACTATCGCACGCTCATCATGCCATGACGAGATTGATCGCCGAACTCATCTGGTTGATGCGGAATATGCGAAGGAGTGTGCGCTGGAGTGGATGGCCCGAACCCAGGTTATCTGGTTGAAGGAGGGCCTCATAAAATCATGACAGTCTACGACATCACGCCGATCGGCAAGCCCAGAATGACTCAGCGCGACAGGTGGCACAAACGGCCAGCGACAGCGGCGTACTGGTCATACAAAGCGCAGGTTCGTCTTCTGGGCATCAAGTTACCGGAAGCCGGTTATCACATCACATTCGTTATCCCCATGCCCCAAAGCTGGAGCAAGAAGAAGCGAGCCCGACACGCCGGGAAGCCACATCAGCAGAAACCTGACAAAGACAATCTGGAAAAGGCGCTGTTGGATGCAGTGTTTGATGAAGATAGTCACGTCTGGGATGGCCGGGTTACCAAAATCTGGGGCGAGAAAGGGCAGATCATCATCGAGGAGGCAAAGTGAAGCCTGAAGTTATTGAGTCTCTTCGCTGGCGCTGGCTACGTCTTCGTATTTATCGTTACCGGGGATCTTTTCCGGTGGCATACCGCATCCTTCGCAATTATATCCGCATTGAAGCAAAACGGGAGCATCGAAATGAAGCTTGATTCCTTACCAAAATATTTTTCGCCTAAATCCATGATGCCCGGCGCCGTTCCATGCGGTATTTCAGCAGATACGCTGACGATCACTGATGTGATGGCCGCGTTGGGTCTGGCAACGTCAAAATCAGCGATAGGCATAGAGCTTTACCTGGCAAAAGCCGGTGTTCTGCAACCTGATAATATTATTTCCTTCATTAACGAACTTGCCATTCAGCGCGCCAGCCGGAATAAGCCTCTGCAGGCAATGTCAGAGCAGCAGCGCGCTGAGTTCTTGCGGGTACTGGCAGGATATGTTTTCCGGGATTATTCGCTAAGCGCTGCCAGCATAGTGACATGCAGTAGTTGCGCCGGATCCGGATTTATTGATGCTGAGATATTCACCAACAAAGTGACATACCCGGACGGGAAACCTCCGAAGTGGGTAAAGGTTACGAAGGGAATCTCACCATCAGATTGGGAGGAAGCGAAAACCGTCCGCGAGCAGGTTAGGGTGATCTGCAAAGCGTGTAACGGAAAGGGGCACACAAAAAATGAATGCCGGTGCCGTGGCCGCGGCGAGGTACTGGATAAGAAAAAATCCGAGTTGCAGGGGCTTCCTGTTTTTAAAAAATGCCCCCGTTGCACTGGTCGTGGCTACCCAAGGTTAAAGGATACTGAAGTATTCAAGGCTCTTGGCGTAACCGAAACAACCTGGCGCAGAAATTTCAAACTGTTCTTCGATCGGCTGGTGGAGTATTGCCATATTGAAGAATCGTTTGCAGAAAAGGTGCTGCAATGGGTGACCAGATAATTTGTCTTGCGTTAATTCGTAAATGTAAGATTATTGATAATGTAAGGTTATGAATTATTTAGTAAATAATATAATTCCATTGCAAAGGATTATGTATGAAAATATTAGGAATTAGCGGCTTTTTCGTTGGTGCCTGTTTAATAGTCTCTGCGCTGATTGTATCTGATACCATCAAGCTGAAAGATGAGCACGTTATTGAACTTGAAAACGGTGCAGTGAAGCTGGGTAACGTCTACCAGGAAAAAAATGTTATTACCATCAAGGTAAAATTTAAGGATGAAAAATTCACCGATGACTGGGTGCTGACTAACGAAGTCGGCGTGAATGGGTACCAAGAAGAAGTGAGAAAGAAATTTCAGGAGCAAATTGATTTAATTAATTCTGGGAAATCTAAAGATAAAAACAAGGATCTCAATGTTGACAACATGGTGCTTAAGTCTGACGCAACTATCGAGCTATCAACTGCAGTCATATATCGATCTGAGCATCATCCGTTATTCACGCTAACGCTCGAAGAGAAAACTAAGGACTTAGCAGAAAACACAATATTGCTTGATGCTGTCACCAAAGAAGCTGACGCGCTCATCAAAGAACAACAACCAGCTTATGAGGCTGCGTCATACATCCACAAGTGATGCGCAAAATGTGACATCAGTGCTTGTAATTGTGGCGGAAAATGGCTAACCTGATTCCAACGATGGGTTATTACACCTGTGACGTTACAAGAATTAAAAAACCTCGCTTCGGCGGGGTTTTCTTTTATGGATTCCCGACGCCAATAAGACAAAGTGCGGGGAGTGTTGCGGAGCCTACATGTTCCAACCGTCCGCAAAAGCTCACATGGGCAGGACCACAATCTGATACCGCGATAGCTTTTGCTGATCGCGCCGGAGCGGTAACTGGCAACAATTTAAGCCTCGGTGATTGCCAGGCTTTTTTATTTGCGGCATTAATTCAACTTACACAGCAATACCCTTCAACCCTGTCCTTTTATGGGGGCATCTATAGTTGAAGTTGTGTGGACTATCAATGTTTTAAGCTACCATGTAGATTAATATAACTTATTAATAACAATGAATTACATGGGGTTAAATCATGAGGTATCTGTTATCAATATTATTGATATGGAGCGTCTCTTCAAATGCTGCTCTTGTTGATCATGAGAAGGCGGCTCAGGATCTCTGCGACACTGAGTGGAAAATAACGGATAGGGCATCTGGTACGAATGAAAATACTACCAATATCGTTAGCGATGAGGTAGCTTCCTTCAAAGCTAAGGGCTACGCCTTTTCTGACTTTTCTATTGATGAAACTGACTTTATTAAAGTATCAATTGAAGGTGCTGACGGAAGTCGAAAAATGATTAAGGAAATGGATACGCCTTACTCTGAAGCGCGAGATTTTCTCAAAAATAGAATGATGCCTATCTGTATTAAAAACGTACTAACAGGAATTGATAATAAAAAGTAGTTATTAGTCATGAAATTCAAGAGGTCGCCAAGAGGCGGCCTTTTTTACTGTCAATCTTAGGCCACCTCCTGGGGAGGTGGTGATTGATCCTGTAAGGCTATAGCCTGAAGAATGCCCATGCCGGAATATCTCTGCTTACTCACCACAAGTAAAAGGAGACAAACCGACATGTGGCTTTACAGGAGTTCATCACATGTATATTGGCGTTGCAAATACCACATAGTCTGGACGCCCAAGTACCGTTTCAGGATCCTGAGAGATAAGTTAGGCAAGGAGCTTTACAGGACAATCTACATACTCTGCGGTATAAAAGATTGTGAGATTCTGGAATTAAATGTACAGCCAGATCATGTACATCTTGTAGTAATTGTCCCACCTAAAATCTCGATATCAACTCTGATGGGGCATCTGAAAGGCCGCAGTGCTATCAGGCTCTACAATCGTTTTCCACATATACGAAAGAAGCTATGGGGCAACCACTTTTGGTCACGTGGTTACTTTGTAGATACGGTCGGTGTGAACGAGGAAATTATCAGACGATATGTGCGGCATCAGGAGAAAACGGAACAAACGCATGAACAGCAGATGGAATTGCTGGAGTAGTAAGCGGAAGGAGACAATAGCCCCCCTTACAGGGGGCATTCTCAAAAGCCACCTTCTCAGAAGGTGGTCTTTTACTTTCAGGCTCACGGGTATCACTTACTACGTGCTTTGTTGATAAATCCAGCCCGTGAAGCCTGATTCTATTTCCCCTCATTTCTGAGAGGACTCACAGCAATAAGAGGGGGCTAAATGTCCGATCCTGTTTCTGGCTCTACTGTAGCGGCTGGTGGACTGATGGGGGCCAGCATGTTCGGCCTGGCAACCGGTATTGATTACGGCGTAGTGTTTGGCGCCTTTGCTGGTGCAGTATTCTACGTTGCGACGGCGGTGAACATCAGCCGCTTTAAGTTGGTGGGTTACTTCATCACTTCTTTCATCTTTGGCGTTCTTGGTGCTCCACTAGTTGGTTCGTTTTTTTCTAAATGGACGGGATACAGTGACAGGCCACTCGATGCGCTGGGTGCGGTGCTCGTTGCAGCAATTGCCATTAAGCTGCTGACGTTCGTCAACAGCCAGGAATTGGGCAGCCTGTTTGGCATTCTCTCTCGTTTACGCGGAGGAGGGACCAGCAATGGTAACAAATGATCCTTCTGCGATGATCAATGCGTTAATCTGCGGGGTCATCGTTCTTGTTCTGATGTTCTATCAACGTGACGGGGCGAGACATCGCCCGATGATATCTTTGCTGGCCTACTTTGTTGTGCTGATATACGCCAGCATCCCGTTCAGGTATCTGTTTGGTCTCTATCAGGAATCACACTGGATGGTGGTCATCGTCAATCTGGTCATCTGCGCCATCGTGCTTCGCGCACGGGGGAACCTGGCACGCTTAATTAACATTCTTCAGAAATAAAAAAGGGAAGCGCGACATCTCCGCTTCCCTGAAAGTTCGAGGCTTTGTGTTGTTTTAATGAGGTGGAGTGTCGACTTTAGTCAAACTCTGTTTCGCGGGTATTACATCACATCCTTTGATTTGGGTTTTGTCCTGCCTCAATTTCGGATTAATCACATGAAACAATCACAATTTCAGCAGGCGGCTGGTATAAGCGCCGGATTAGCTGCGCGCTGGTTTCCGCACATCGATGCGGCAATGAAAGAGTTTGGCATTACAGCAATTAATGATCAGGCCATGTTCATTGCACAAGTCGGGCATGAATCTGCTGGTTTTACCTCTCTGGTAGAGAGCTTTAACTACTCGGTAAACGGGCTGAAGAAAACATTCGGTAAACGACTAACGCCGTATCAGTGCGAAATACTGGGGCGCGTTGATGGTAAGCAGGTCGCTCACCAGCCGCAAATTGCCAATCTGGTTTACGGTGACCGCATGGGTAATAACTGCCCGGGTGATGGCTGGAAATATCGCGGTCGCGGCCTGCTGCAAATCACTGGACGTGAGAACTACACCAAATGTGGCTCGGCGCTGAAGCTTGACGTTGTCAGTACGCCAGAACTTTTGACGCAAGAGCGACATTCGGCCCGTTCGGCGGCGTGGTATTTCACGTTACGCGGTTGTCTCCTGCATTCGGGGGATGTGGAACGCGTCACGCAAATTATCAACGGCGGACAGAACGGCATTAAAGACCGGCGTGAACGTTACGCCAAAGCTAAAGCTGCATTGGTGTGAGGTCATATGGGACTTGAAATGATTATTGGCCTGGTTGTTGCTGTCCTGGCAGCAATTGCAGGTGCTTTTGGTTTTGGGAAATCACGCGGAACCACTATCGCTGAGACCAAAGCGGCAATCCAGCGCACCGAAGAACGAGCAGCAGCTACTGAAGCCGTTGCAGAACGCCGGGTAGAGGCAACAAAAGGAGCTAGGGATGTACAGCAGACCGTTAATCATCTTCCTGATGATGATGTTGACCGCGAGTTGCGTGAGAAATTTACCCGCAAAACCTGAAGTAACGGACACTGCCTGTGACTGGGTTAAACCCATCTACGGAACGGATCACGACTGGGATGTGCTGGAGCAGCAGACGAAGAAAGACATCCTGGCGCATAACAAAGCGTGGCAGGTGAACTGCCAGAAATCAGGTAGATCCTCGCAATAGAGGAATTTTTAGCTGATGTGACCACTGTGCTTTTGGCTTTGTTATCTTTAGGTTAAACTATTAGTTCTCATAAAATGGAGAATCTAATGTTCAAGCAATTCAGACGCAATATCGCTTCTGCAAAGATAAGAAAGTATATCGCTCATTGGATGGAAGTTATGTCGCTTACATTCAGAAATTCTATGGCAGGGAATTATATTGACCAGAAGGATTTAGATAGAATTAGTCTTGTTATTATTAGTACTGCAATTACTGAGGAAAAAGTTTGTAGTGGCACAATCATGACGTGTGTTGCTGATGTGGCGTCTAGAGCAGGTATGACCGAGGAGGATTTAAGTTATCTTCCGTATCAAGTGCTTGCCATAACGAAAGGAGTGGAAGGTCGTTCCCCGTTAGAGTCTAAGAAAGGTATGCTTGGGCTCATTTCACCTGGTTATGAGTTTTCTGATCAGGATACGGGTTGGTTCGATACTAATATTGAAATCATAACTAAGCAGCTTAAAAATGATCTGCGCAGCGTAGTTAACACGTTGCAAGATTGATTATTTTGGCGTGATGATTTCATCACCACCTCCGGTTAGTTGCCATTAGTTTAGGTTTTTCAGCAGGCATTCACTGAGTGCCTGTGATAATGCAACAGCCCGCACAAAACGGGCTTGGATTTATCTCTTTGTTGCGTTCATGGTGACATGGTATACGAATTGGCTAAATTGGTTATCCCAACGCCCCTTATGATTAGCGGCAACTAATTGCACTAACGCCTGCATTAACTTGCTGAAAAGCAAGATTAGCTTAAGTCTGTTTTTTGAACTGTCACTATCCAAGGAAACTTCTTCGATTAATTGATTCTCGGTGTTAAAAATACCCAGTTTTGATTCTTCCATGCAGGGTTCCACTGGGTGCTGTTTAAAATATTCAGTCAGCGTATCCTTCAGACTCTGGATCCTTGAATCTGCAATGCTTTGTATTGATGGGTTGTGTGCAAGGTCATTACGCATTGAGTTGATGGTTTTAAGTGATTTCACAAGTTCTGGGGGAATTCCCAAGTTTCCCGCCATGGATATTTTAGTATTACATTCGATTAAAAGTTTGTTTTTATCTCTTCCAAAGAGATCTTGGCAGTCACAGTATGCGCATATCCATGCTTCGGCCATGCGCTCACAAAGTAGGTGAATGCGCAATGTAGTACCCACATCGTCATCGCTTTCCACTGCTCTCGCGAATAAAGATGGAAAATCAATCTCATGGTAATAGTCCATGAAAATCCTTGCATTCATAAACCCTCCAGGTAGCTATATGCAAAATGAAACAAAAGAGATGGTGATCTTTCTAAGAGATGATGGAATCTCCCTTCAGTATCCCGATGGTCAATGCGCTGGATATGGAATAGATGGAAATATTCAGATTTTTTTGGGGCAGAGTACCTATCTGTTCCCAAGGAAAATCATATTGCACGATCAGCGCACTACGAACTTTACCCGCAAACAGTCAGGTAATGAATCCTGATATAAAAACAGACAGCCAAAGCAGTTCTTCCAAGCGCATCACACGCGCATCACAAAGAGAGCTTTCAGTGGTGAGCCTTGCAAAATGAGAACTTACGGGCACGAGCGTGGCTACTGCGAGAGTGTGGATAGGCTTACAGAAGAGGTTCACTGAAGGGCTTCGATATTCTATGGAACTGAAAATAGTGTTATTATTCCTCTATATATTTCATGGAGTTGAATATGACTACTTCAGATGTGATTACGCTATCCGGTGTGATTGTTTCGTCTGTATCAGCCGCTGCGTCCGTTGCTACGCTTCTTATCGCAAAATCTGCGCTTAGTACTTGGAAGGCCCAGGAAATTCTCAAATCCAAGAAGGATTTTAAGTTGGCATTACTTGAAATGAAGTTTGTTGTCCTTTGGTTACCTGAAACCATCAACGTAGGGCATCTAATGCTTGGGCGAGATTTGTTGTATGGAACACAAGGTGAAGCCAGGGAACAATTAGTTGATAAACAGATTAAAGCATTTGAAGGGTATGCGCGGGAGTTTGAAAAGCTTGAGGATGCGATGCAAAACTGTGCCCGCTTGTGGTTTGCTAGCGAAGGCTTATTCAAAGGAACAAATGTTGAAAATTTGTGGGAAGGAATTTACAAAGCGTATAATGAGTACACTCAGGGTCGCCAGAACCAGAAATTTTTCATTTCAGCGTTGGACGCTTTGTTAGTTATTGATATGTACTTTGAGCCCTCGACCTAGTTACTACATCTGAATCGTCACAGTGACAAATCAGATCGGATATTTGCAGGCATACATCAAAGCGCAATTCTTGTAATGACGAGCCTCGCAATTACTGAGGGAAAATTTCTAGGCCATGTTCGCTTAATTGCGAAACATAGAACCTTTCTGGATTGAGCCGCGGAGAAGCGGCGCTATAAGCAACGCATTCTCTGCGGAGTTGCTTGGGATCACGAACAAACTACTCACAACGAAAGTGTTACATCGATTTAATTCTATAGATTTTTACTAATAAAGATTCTGGAATGGTGGTTTAAGCTCTTCTTCTAGAATACTTTTGGCTTCTTGATAATTATTGTTCATTTTATCAATTGCACCTATTCCATCTGAATAGACTTCAGCCATTTTTCCATGAAAAAGCACATTGAATGTATGTGTTATTTCGGTGGTAATTTCCTCATGTTTTCCCCAAAGTTCTGGGTTATGGTTTCTCTCCGTGACTACATCAAATACAAGTGCTATCAAATCGACCATGTTCTCCTTATTGAACATTCCCCCAGTTGACACAGGCATCATCAGCAACTTTTCAGCATCAGGGAATGCTTTACGATCAGTGAAGAAAGTACAAAACACGCTATAGAAACAATTGATCATGCCAGCAATGTTTGCTGGTTTTGCTGCAATCCCATTAAAATTTTCTCGATTGCCCTGTAGGTATTTATGCTCGCAAAAATCGTACAAATTCACATCTTACTCCTGAGGTTTACTAAATGGCACTCACTGACAAACAAGAAATGTTCTGTCGCGAGTACCTCATCGATTTAAACGCCACGCAAGCGGCTATTCGGGCGGGGTACAGCGTAAAGACAGCTAACCGCACGGCGTCCGAAAACATGTCAAAACCTGTCATCCAAAACAGAATCGCCGAACTCAAAGCGAAGCGCAACAAAGATGTGGGTATTGATGCAGATTATGTTCTTCGTCGCTTGGTTGAGATCGACCAGATGGACGTACTGGATATCCTTAACGACGACGGCAGCCTGAAGCAGATCAGTCTCTGGCCGAAAGCCTGGCGAACGTCGCTAACCGGCATGGACATCAGCACCACGATTCAGAACTTCGACGAGGAGACGGCGGAAACCATCCTCAAAAAGGTGAAATGGCCGGATAAGGTCAAGAA
The DNA here is from genome assembly GCA_009363175.1 of Citrobacter telavivensis. Lineage (NCBI taxonomy): Bacteria > Pseudomonadati > Pseudomonadota > Gammaproteobacteria > Enterobacterales > Enterobacteriaceae > Citrobacter > Citrobacter telavivensis. Next base: position 3,556,196 of record CP045205.1, on the reverse strand, counting down.
CCTTGAACTGCTCGGTAAGCACATCAAGGTGCAGGCGTTTAAAGAGCAGGTTGAACAAAAGGTCACAGCAACCCACAGCATTATGCTGGTCCCGTCCTGCGATAACGTTGATGACTGGGAAAAGGCGGCGCAGAAACAGCAGGGCGAGGTATTAGGTGGATGAATTACAAAGCCGTCTGGAAGCCACTGCCTGGCTCGCAATCCTTGGCATTGAGTTGCCCGTGTAACGAAATTCTCTATGAGGGAACGCGTGGGCCGGGAAAAACAGCCGCACAACTTGCGCGATTCCGTCGCCTCGTTGGCTTGGGTTACGGCTCGTTCTGGCGCGGCGTCATCTTCGATACCGAATATAAAAACCTCACCGATATCATCACCCAGTCAAAGCGTATGTACCGCCTGTTTAACGACGGTGCTCGCTATCTCGCGTCGGCGTCAGAACTTCGCTGGGTATGGCCTACGGGAGAAGAGCTACTCTTTCGCTTCGGGAAAGAAGAGAGTGATTACTGGGATTATCACGGTCAGGAATTCCCGTTCATCGGATTCAACGAGCTGACCAAGCAGCAGTCAGCCGAGTTTTACGAGATGATGTTCTCATGCCGACGCTCATCGTTTCGCCCGGAGAATTATCCTTTGGCGGATGGCAGCATGCTAAAGCCGATCCCCCTAGAAACATTCAGCACGACTAACCCGTTTGGCATCGGCCACACATGGGTAAAGAAGCGCTTCATTGAACCGGCACCTCGCGGCACCATCATTCGAGAAACGCAGAGGGTATTTAACCCGCAGACTGAGCGCGAAGAGGATGTGACGCTGACGCGTGTCGCGATTCACGGCTCATTCAAAGAGAACCCGTATCTCGATCCGCAATACATCGCGACGCTGATGGCTATCAAAGATCCTAACCGCCGCAAAGCGTGGGTAGAGGGGACATGGGATGTGACCAGCGGAGGGCGCTTTGACCACCTGTGGGATGCATCGCATCACGTCATCAAGCCGTTCCGCATCCCGGATAGCTGGACCGTTGACCGTTCCCATGACTGGGGGGAGTCGAAACCGTTCTCTAACCTCTGGTGGGCTCGTTCGGATGGCACTGTCGCGACGCTGCCTGATGGGCGTCAATTCTGCCCGCCCGCCGGGTCTCTGATTCTGATTGGCGAGTGGTACGGTTGCCCGCCTGACGAACTGAATAAAGGGCTGAACATGTCATCTACCAACGTCGCAAAAGGCGTTGCGTGGATTGATAAGCGGCTAACAGGCCAGGAAGTTGACGAACCTGATGAGATAAAACTCGATGGCGTCACTCAGGGACAACTCAACATTATGCCGGGTATCTGCAAAAAGGTTGTTCCCGGCCCGGCCGACAGCGCGATCTACAACACTGGCGATGATGAACTTTCAATCGCTCAGAAAATGGAAGTGCAGGGCGTTAAATGGGTTGAGGCCAACAAAAAGCCCGGCTCTCGCGTTAATGGCGCCGCATTGTTTGCCGACATGCTGGAGGCGGTTGTCGAAGGTAAAAAACTGGAATCCGGGATACCAGAAAAACCTGCGTTTTATGTTTTTGATTACTGCCGTGGCTGGATAAGCCGTATTCCTGTACTCGTCCGCGACAGCAAAAACCCTGATGACGTTGACACGCAACAGGAAGATCACGACTGGGACGGAACTCGTTATGAAGTTCTGCATTCACCGCCGAAGAAAGTCGGCAAAGTCACCAAACTTCGGATGTAAACCATGCCAGATATTTCGACACCCAACCTCGACTATAACGACATGGTTGAGGCGTGGGACATTAACGATGCACTGATGGGCGGCACGCTGGAAATGCGCCGGCAGGGCGAAGCCTACCTACCTCGCTGGCCGCGCGAGGACAAAGAGGACTATAAGAAACGCCTGTCTGTTGCGACGCTGCTCCCGGCCTACGAAGAAAGCATTAAGCAAAATACCGGGCGCGTATTTGCTGAGCCAACAGTGTTAAGCGAAAAAACGCCGGAAAAAATCAAAGATTATGCCGAAAACATCGATATGGAAGGCAGTCGCCTTGATGTCTGGGCGCAGCAATTCTTTAGCCTGGCGTTTCAGTATGGTCTCGCACATGCACTGGTGGATTACCCGCGCACAAACGCCGAAGAAATCCGCACAAAAGCTGACGAGCAGGCTGCTGGTGGTCGACCGTATGTAACGATGCTTAATCCTCGGCAGGTGATCGGCTGGAAATCAAAGGTTGTCAGCGGAAAAGTTGTGCTCACTGAGTTACGCGTAAAAGAAGTCATTGTCGTGGATGGTGACGACTTCGGGCAAACCAAAGTTGAGCAGATCCGCCACATCATGCCGCGTAAAGTGGAAATCTGGCGCCGTAACAAAGGTGATGGTGGGGAATCCACCTGGACTCTTTATGAAGAGTGGGAAACCAGTCGCGACGATATTACCCTTGTAACGCTCTACACCAAGAAAACCGGGTTTATGCGCGGTTCTCCGCCGCTGTTGAATCTGGCATTGCTGAATATCAAGCACTGGCAAAGCCAGAGTGAGCAGGACAACATTCTTCATGTGGTGCGTGTACCACTTCTGTCGGTTTTTGGCCTGGAAGACGATCAGGAGCTGGTCATTGGCTCATCCAGCGCTACTAAATTCAGCGACCGCGCAAAGCAGGGTATGGAATACACCGAGCACACCGGCGCTGCCATTGAATCCGGCAAAACATCTCTGGATGATCTGGAAAATCAGATGCGCCAGGCGGGTGCGAAACTGCTGCGCGCAGAAAACACATCAACAAAATCTGACGACCAGACGCATGAAGAGCATATGCAGGAAAACTCGCCACTGTACACCATGGCGAGTTCTCTGGAGGATGCACTTGATAACATTCTGCAAATCATGGCTGAGTGGATTGGTGAAAGTGATGGCGGCAATGTTGATGTGCGCACCGAACTGGATGTTACTGCTCAGACGTTCGATTCATCTGCTGCTATGGCCGTTCAGTCCCTGCGACAGGGGGGCGACATCCGCCAGGTTGATGCCGTTCGCGTGCTCCAGGCGCTTAAATTCATCGACCCTGACGTGAAGCCGGATGATGTGATCGACGAGCTGAACAATCCACCAGTGACACTGACAGGCAACAATAATGGCGACGGTTAACGAGCAACTGCGTGACGAGTCCATTGCGCACGCTATCTGGATTAGCCGCTACAGCACCGGCGTAGCCAGTCGAATGGTGAAACTGCTCAACGAAAGTGATGCTGAACTGACGGCGCGCCTGCTGGTGGCGATGGATGGCATAGAGCCGAATAGCTTTACGGTCACGCGTCTTGAAGCACTACTGGCGAGCGTACGGGAGATTAACCGCACTGCGATAAACGGCATGTTTTCCAGCCTGTCTACTGAACTGAATGACCTGGCGCAACATGAGGCGGGGTATCAGTTGAGTCTCTTTGACGCGCTGTTGCCGGAGTTCGTGACCGACGTTCATCCGCTGGTGGGTATCTCTCCAGACGCTGTTTATGCTGCGGCAATGGCGCAGCCATTTCAGGGGCGACTGCTCAGTGAGTGGGCCTCAAATCTCGAAGCGGATCGCCTCAACCGCATCAGTAACGCAGTTCGACAGGGTTTTTTGCTGGGAGATACGAACGAGCAGATAGCGCGCAAGGTTCGCGGTCACGCTAATCGCGGCTATCAGGATGGCGCGTTACAGATGAGTCGCGCCAATGCCGCCAGCATCGCGAAAACGGCAGTGGGGCACCTTGCGGCGACGGCGCGTAACAGCTTTGCTGACGCCAATAACGACCTGATGAAGGGTAAGCAGTGGCTTTCCACCCTGGACAACAGAACGACGCAGATGTGCAGGATTCGCGACCGCCTGAAGTACACGCTGGATAACAAGCCGATTGGACATAAAGTTCCGTATTTGCAGGGACCTGGAAAAATTCATTTCTGCTGCCGTTCCACTGAAACCTTCATCCTTAAATCGGCGAAAGAGTTAGGTATCGATGTTCGCGATATCCCGCCAGCGGAACGCGCCAGCATGGATGGTGTTGTGCCCGGCGATACCAACTATCAGGAGTGGTTCTCGCGCCAGTCGTTCGATCGCCAGAAGCAAATCGTTGGCGAGAAGCGCGCCCGGTTGATTCGTGATGGCGGTATGTCGCCGGATGAGTTCTACACCGATAAAGGCGAATGGCTGACGCTGGCGCAGTTGCGTGAACGTGACGCGCAGGCGTTCAGGGATGCAGGGCTTTAATCTTCAATAAATCACAACAGGCTGCCTCCGGGCGGCCTTTTTTATGGCCGCAATCCGGATGGTGAGCGGTGCAACGGTCGGATGACCAACTCAAAGGTAACAACATGAAACTGAAGACAGTAGAAGTAAACGGTAAGCACTACGCAGAAGTCGATGCTAATGGCCTGCCGGTTTACGTGCATGACGACGGGAAAGAAATTGGCTTCGATGCCGCTCAGGCTGTCAGCAAAATCTCGGCACTGAATGGCGAGGCTAAATCCCATCGCGAAGCCAAAGAAACTGCCGAAGCCAGCCTGGCTAAATTTGCCAAAATCGGTGACCCGACGAAGGCACTCGAAGCGCTGGATATGATGACCAAAATCGACCAGAAAAAACTGATCGACGCGGGTGCCGTTGACCAGGTGAAAGCGGATATCACCAAAGCGTTTCAGACTCAGCTCGATGAAGCCACTCAGCGCGCGACCACCCTCGAAGGCCAGCTCTATCAGGAAATGATCGGCGGCCGGTTCTCTGGCTCAAAATTCATCGCAGATAAAGTCGCAATCCCGTCCGACATGCTCCAGGCCCGCTTTGGTCAGTCGTTCAAAGTTGAAGATGGCAAAGTCGTTGCGTATGACGGCTCTGGCAACAAAATTTACTCCCGTTCTAAGCCGGGCGAGCTGGCGACCTTTGATGAGGCGCTGGAATTCCTGGTGGAGCAGCACCCGCAAAAAGACCACATCCTGAAGGCCAGCGGTAATCAGGGTACTGGTTCGCGCCAAACACAGCATGCTTCCGGACAGAAGACAATGAAACGTGACTCGTTCACCAGTCTGAGTCCGGCAGATCAGCAATCGACCCTCAAAGACGGTATCACCATCGTCGATTAATTTTTTGCCAGTCGTCGGATGGCGGCTGGTGCCAGAGCTGGATAGCTCAACCAACCCTATATTTAAATCTCCAAGGAATCCATACACATGGCTAACACACTTACCGGGTTGATCCCGACTATCTTTACGGCTCTGGATACCGTTTCTCGCGAGCAGGTCGGTTTTATTCCGGCCGTATCGCGCAATGCCAAATCTGATGCGGCAGCGAAGGACCAGACTGTTACTGCACCGGTTGCGCCACCTGCAACCACTGTTGACATTACGCCGGGGGCTACTGCACCAAATGACGGTGACCAGACGATCGGTACAGTTGATGTCAAAATCACCAAATCCAAAATGGCCCCAGTCAAATGGAACGGTGAGGAACAACTGGCGTTGGGGCCTGCAGGGACATACAACACCATTCTTGCAGATCAGTTTAAGCAGGCTTTTCGCGCGCTGGCTAATGAGATGGATGCAGATCTCGCGGCTTTGTATTTCGCATCCTCCCGTGCGGTCGGCACTGCCGGTACTGCTCCTTTCGGTATTGCAGGTGATTTGTCAGATGCGGCAAATGCGCGCCAGGTTCTCTCTGACAACGGTTCGCCGACAACTGATCTGCAGATGGTTCTCGGTTCTTCGGCTATCGCTAATCTCCGCGGTAAACAGTCTGTTCTGTTCAAAGTGAACGAGTCCGGTACTGATGCGCTGCTGCGTGAAGGTATCGTGGGGCGTCTGGAAGGTTTCAACATCCACGAATCTGCACATGTTAAGAAACGTGCAGCATCTCAGGCTGGCGGGTATCTGGTGAATGGTGCAAAAGCTGAAGGCGAAATCCTGATTGCGATTGATACCGGGACAGGTGCTTTTGCTGCCGGCGATATCGTGACTTTCGACGGGGACAACAATAACTACCTGGTTGCTGCGGCGACTGCCACGACTATTACTCTGGCTGCTCCGGGCTTACGTCAGGCGCTGGCCGATAATACCGCTATTACTGCTGATGGTACCTACACCGCAAATATGGCGTTCGATCGTAACGCATTTCTTCTGGCTTCCCGTACGCCTGCAATGCCGCAGGGTGGCGACACTGCGGATGATGTGATGAACGTTACCGATCCGGTATCTGGTATTACTTACCAGGTGGCGCTGTACCGACAGTACCGCCAGGTACGCTACGAAGTTGGTCTGTCATGGGGCGTGGCGGCAGTGAAAACAGAGCATAGCTGCTTAATTCAGGGTTAATTATCAGGGGGCTGCGGCCCCTTTTTAATGGAGGGTTTATGGCTGGACTAACCAAAGAGCAGCGCGCTCAGCGAGCGGCGGAAAAACTTGCTGCTGAACTGGCGGCAAAAAACAATTCTGAGCAGCAGGAGCAGCAGGAGCAGCAGGAGCAGCAGGAGCAGCAGGAGCAGCAGGAGCAGCAGGAGCAGCAGGAGCAGCAGGAGCAGCAGGAGCAGGGTGCTCAGTTGGTTGCTATGTTCACTGACTTCCCGGCATTCCCGGGTGCGCCCACCACCGCAGACATTCATCCTGACGAAGTCGAAAACTGGAAGGCGGCAGGCTGGCGCATGAAGGAGTGATTCATGATCACCTACATCATAGTGGCGGACGTTGATCAGATACTCGGTGCCGACTGGACTGATCCCAGTAAAAAAACAAAATCGGTACTGATGGCTAACACTTGGATGAATGGTCTTGGACTGAAATTACCATGTGACGAAAATACCCACGAAATCATTATCCCTGATGATGTGAAGCAGGCTGGGGCGTATGCCGCACAGGCGGCAGCGAATGGCGGGTTGTATCAACAGAAAACCAGCTCTGGCGTGCTTACCAGCGAATCAGTTGATGCCGATGGCGTGAGCGTGTCGGAAAGCTACGCCGAAATGGCAACAAACAGCACATCTTTGCTGGATTCCGATCTGCAACTGGCGCTGGCAATGCTCAAACCATACGGCGCCAACACTTCTCAGATTCGTCTTGTCAGGGGGTGATGTGGGGATTCGTGACAAGATTCAGACGAAGGTCGCAAAGGCCTTTGATACCAAGCTGGCGGATGCTGTCAACGATTTCACCGGCTCTTACGTCATCCAAACCGGATGGGATCCGGTAACGGAAACAGGCGGTGAAACCACCGTGACCTACACCGGGCGCGGCGTTCTGTCGAAATACAGTCTCAACCGCATTGACGGCGTCAATATCCTGCAAGGTGACCTGAAATTAACCGCGCTGACGAATGAAGTTACCGACGAGCCAAAAGTCGATCACATCATCACTGCACCAGACCTGATTACCGGCGAACAGCAACGCTACAAGGTCATTATCGCAGGAACCGATCCGGCGAAAGCGACATATTCCATTCAGTTGCGGAGGGTGTGATATGGCGAACGGGTGGAGTATCGACCCCTCTGTTTTTATGAATCAGGTTGAGGAAGACGTTGGTAAAAAATTGCGTTTTATCTCGCTTCAGTTACTGAATGAAATTGTCTCTCGCTCTCCGGTCGATACCGGGCGTTTCCGTGCGAATAATCAGGTGAGTATTGGCTCTCCTGAATACGGCACCACCGATACAACAGATAAAAATGGATCGGCGACTTTTCAGCAAGGCAGCGCTGTTATCGCGCAAGGAAAACCTTATTCAGTCATCTACATTCAGAATAACCTCCCATACGCGGAACCTCTGGAGAATGGTCACTCGCAGCAGGCTCCGGCAGGTATCTACGCTGTCTCATTCCACGGTGTAACACAGGCCTACAAATGACCCTTACAGAAATTCGTAACGCTGTCATTGCTCGTATGACGGCGCAGACAGCTATTGCTGAAAGTGACGTGACATACCCTAACGACCCGACATTCGACCCGAAAGGAAAGGATATTTGGGCGCGTGTGACAAACATAGCCGGTCAGGCAGGCGCGACGGAAATCGGCGCGGGTCCCGTTGTACACAGAACGGGGATTGTCATTATCCAGCTTTTTGTTCCCGCCGGTTCTCACTCATTACCAATAACTCAGGCCGCCGACAAAATTGTTTCTTTGTTCGAGTTCCGGGATGACGGCGCACTGAGCTATTTCGCAGCATCAGCATACGAAGTCGGTGATGCCAATGGTTGGTATCAATGGAACATCAACATCCCTTATCGCGCGACTTAGCGCCAAATAACAGGAGGTCACCAGATGTCATCTGGAGCCAAAGTTCTTAGTGCATTCGTGCGCGAAATCACTCCCGGAGTGACTCCAACGGGTATTCCGTGGAACCTTTTTAAACGTACAAGCTGGGGTGTTGGTCCATCCCAGAATACCAACGACAACGATGAGATCGGCGGCACCCGAATGGCGCAGGGCGCTACGCTGGGAACGGTCGATGTTGGCGGCGATGTCGGAGCAAAATTCCGCTATGGCCAGCATGATGACTTCCTGGCTTCGTGTTTTGGCGCGGAGTGGGCGGGTAATGTGCTGACGATGGGGAATGACCGTATCTCTTTCTCACTCGCAACATACGCGTCGGACGTTGGTATTGCCTCCATTGTTCGCGGCGCGCAGGTAAGTGTGTTCCAGTTGGCGGTCCCGAATGATGGCGACGTTACCGCGACAGTCACATTCGCCGGGCTGGGTTGGGACTCAAAAGCAGACGATACGAGTTACATCACCGGTACTCCTGCGGATAATGCTGGCGAACTGCGTTACTCGTTCAAAGAGGTCACAGCAATCAACCTGAACGGGATCGACGGCGGTGATGGTTTCTGTATCGATACCTTCAACATCCAGTTCGACAATAACGTCCAGACGCAGCGTTGTATCGGCACCGGTTCACCGTTTGCCGGGGCGAACATCCCTACCACCTTTACGCCGTCTGGTTCGATCACTTTGTCGTGGTCAAAAGCCGCGTGGGAGGTCTGGAGCAAAACGCTTACCGGCGCAACCGTGCCATTCAGTTTCACGCTGGCGAACGACGAAGGTCAGTACACTTTCACTTTCCCGAAAGTGCAGGTCGCTGGTGACTGGCCGGATGGCGGCAACACCGAAATTATCCAGGTTCAACTGGATATCACTGCGGCCGACGAGTCGCCGACGATTACCCGCGCTGTTACCGTCCCAGCCACAGCAATCAGCGTAACGCCAGCAACTTCATCAGGTGATGTCGGTACTTCCGTTACGCTGACAGCGAGCCTTACTCCGGCTGGTGCGACTGATGCTGTGCAGTGGGAGTCATCAGATCCGACTGTCACAACGGTGGTATCGACAGGCCAAAAAACCTGCCAGGTAGACAGAGTTGGCGACGGCACTGCAACGATAACCGGTAAAGTGCGAGGCTTCACCGCCACAGCCGAGATTACCGTAACTGAACCATAAGTTTTCCCTTGCCCGTTCCGCTCTGCATGGCGGCGCGGGCTTTTTTCATGCAGGAGTTATTAATGATCATCTTAACCCCACGAATTGATATTGGTGGCGAGCGCTGGTTTACACCACTGAAAGACCTGAAACCCATTGAAGGGCTGAAACTACTCGTCAGCAGCATTGATAACGATCAGTACCGCTCGCGTAATGCGCTTATCCGCCGCCATATTGAAAGATGGATGCCAGTTACCAGGTGGGAACCAGCGAATTTAACTTGTCAGTGGTCGGGGAAATTGACTCTGCCGATGACCTGCTGATCGACAACTGCGCGCGTTACTTGCTAAAAGACTGGAAGGGTGTCGGTGAGCTTGTTGATGGCGAAGAGATTCCGATTGAGTACACGCCGGAACGCGGTGCTGCACTTATGAAACAGGAACCGGCGATTTACTGGCAAATTCTGGCTGAAGCTGCCAGCATCGCCCAGGGAAAAGAGCAGCAAAAGCAGGTAACCGTAAAAAAGCCGTCGAAGCGCAAAAGTGGCTTATTGAGTTCGGCGGGGAGAAGGGCGAAAAGGCAAGGTGGCGAAGGGAGAAATTAAAACTCCCGCCAATTCCAGTGCCTGAAATTGACGGTGTGACAGGGGAAATCCTCAACGCCTACTCCGTTATCTCCCGCTCCCGTCTGTATGCAGGGATGGCGGGCGCACCGTTGCCGATCTCACTTCATGATATTGAGCGCTTTCTTTCTGCACGCCCCGTCCTCATTGACCGAGAAGAATTTGATGCTGCGATATTCGCACTTGATGATGCATGGCGTGAGCAGTGGGCTAAAGAGCAGAAGAATCCAAAGACAAAGATCCAGTAAAAATCTTACCGCTGGTCTTTCCATTTTTTTTAATCCCTTACAATTGGTATGGTTTGTGCAGTTTTTAATCACAATTGTGAGGATATTAAAATGAGTTTTCTATTAAGACAGATAGATGAGCGGGGAAATATTGATAACGAATGTGCGATTTATCATTGCCTGGCGGACAAGAATGAATTCAGCGCATTGCTGGCTGACAGTGAGTATATAAGAAATTGCTCTATCGACCACCATCTAGGTAACGCATATCAATTTCGTTGCTGCAACTGCAAAAAAGATGATGTTGTTTTTGTTCATACAAAAATTGGTGTAGCCAAATCAGAGACGCAACCCTCTGGAATGACAATACATCATGTGTATCTTGGGTTGAATTCCGCCGTTTGGGGTGACTACGACGACAGATTAACCATGCTTGAATTGTAATAAGTAAACTAAGTAATTGTTATTTGAAAACCCGCTCAGGCGGGTTTTTTGTTGGAGAAATAATGAAAATATATAGTGCATTCTTTCATCCAAATGGATTTTTTATCAATGCCGAATGTCCCCATGACTTTTGGGTGTTACTGAGCCGGAGTCTGGGGTGGGGGAAATTTGTTCGCATTCGTGATGGAGACCCGGTTTCTACAGGAGGCCGTGCAACGCTGTTTGAATTGCGTGAAACGCGTCCGGCAAGCGAGCCAACCCCATATCCAGTAATTTCAGATTCAAATGTTTTATGGCATCTTCAGGAAGCTTGCGAAGTGTTGAAATCATTGCCGACTTCTCCTCTTCTGTCGCTAACCCGGACGAACTGATAATAGATTCCAGTGTATTTATGGTATCGCTATGAAGGCGGACATTTACAACATTCAGGATGGCACCTAATCCACCATCATTACGGACGAAGTCTATACCCTTACTGGTTATCGCCATCAGGTCATAGGCAATCTCATAGCCCCCGCCAATATATTGATCTATACGGCAGGTGAGCAGGCCATGTCCTTCGAGGTATCTCAGGTTGGCGATGTAGCTATGCTGCCCACCGAACCGTTGCTCAAAACTCTGGCTAATCTGACGGGTTATGCCTTCTGGAGCCGCTTCGTACAGAGCCATGAGGATATCTCGTTGAACTGAGCGATCAAACTTATCCATGCTTATTTTTCCTTAACAGAGGTAATCAGCCATCCCTCTTTACCTGTGTGCGCCAGTGTCCCACCACTGACGGGCTGAACCTCAACCATAGCCAGGTATTTAAATTAGTAACACCCTGATATTCAGACAGTAGCCGCCACAGTGCGGCTTTTTTATGCCCGGAGATCTCAATGTCAGAACAGACATCCCGCCTTGCCATCATTATTGATAGCACCGGCGCAGAAAAAAATGCTGAAAGCCTGACCAGCGCCCTACATGGATTGACTGAATGGGGGCAGAAAGCAGCGGCCAGCGCCGGGAAGGTAACAAAAGCCACCGAGGAAGAATCGGCAGCATTATCGGAACTGCTTGACCGCATTGACCCGGTTAACGCTGCGCTGAATAAGCTGGATAAACAACAGCAGCAACTCGTGAAATTCAAGTCGAAAGGCATGCTGGACGATGAGACCTTTGATGTCTATTCGAAAAAAATCGATGAGGCACGTAACCGTCTCACCGGGTTTTCCGCCCAGTTGAAAAATACTGGCATGTCTGCAAAGCAGACCGCTTTTGCCATGCGACTTGTTCCAATGCAAATGACCGATATCGTAACAAGTTTAGCGGCAGGGCAACCACCATTGATGGTTCTGTTACAACAAGGGGGTCAGTTAAAGGACATGTTCGGCGGCATTGGTCCGGCAGCCAAGGCTATGGGGGGATACATTCTTGGGTTAGTTAATCCTTTCACCCTGGCGGCAGCCGCTGTCGGTGTTCTTGGACTGGCTTATCACCAGGGGAGCCAGGAACAGGATGCTTTTAATAAATCACTTATCCTGACGGGTAACCAGGTAGGGAAAACATCGGGGCAACTGGCGGACATTGCTGCGCGCGCTGGTGTGGCGGCAAATTCAACCACGGGAGCCGCAGCGTCGGTACTGAATCAACTGGTAGAGTCAGGAAAGGTTGCCGGTGATTCGCTGGAGCGGGTGACTACTGCCGTTGTTAAAACAAGCGAAGCCACTGGAATTGCGACAGACCAGTTAGTTGGTGATTTCAACAGCATCGCCGCCGACCCTGTGGCAGCCATCTCCAAACTTAACGACCAGTACCACTTCCTGACGCTGGCGACTTACAACCAGATTAAAGCGCTTCAGGAGGAAGGGAATCAGCAGGAAGCGGCGCGTGTTGCCAGTGAAGCCTATTCTTCATCGTTAATTCAGCGCTCGAATCAGATTAAGGAAAACCTCGGCACACTCGAAAGGGCGTGGAATTCGCTGGGAGAAATGGCTGGAAAGGCATGGAATGCCATGCTTAATGTCGGTCGCGAATCATCTGTTGAACAGAAAATTCAGCAGACTCAGGATATGCTGGACCGCGCTAGAAGTGATCTGGCAAATATGCAAAAAGGCGGTTCTGTAGATACTGGTAATTACGGATATGGTCGCCAGAGCGATTCATTAGGCGCGCAGCAATCACGACAGAGGAGCAAAGATCAGGAAACACTGGTCAGCAACCTGGAGAAGCAACTCTCTTTGCTACAAGGTGAGGAGATCTCACAGAATCTCATCAACGGACTGGTTGACGACAGGAACAGGAAAGAGCAGGAACACATCAAGATTCAGCAGGATGCGGATCGCGTCAACCAGCAGTTCCTGTCGAATGCTGATAAGCGCAATAAAGCTATTGAGCAGCAGAAAAAGTTCCTGGACGCCGGCGCAATCAGCGCGGAACGGTACGCGAAAAATATCTCGCGCATCAATGAAATGTATAAAGACCCAAAAACGCCAGGAGCGCCAAAAGGTAAAGCCGTTACTGAAGATGCAGGGCAACGCATGATTGATCAGCTCAACCAGCAAAATGCCCTGCTGGTTACTCAGGCTGAAGCAACAAACAAACTGTCTTCTTCTGAACAGGAACTCATCAAATGGCGTCAGCAGCTTTCCTCTCTGGAAACACGGTCACCATCCCAATTAACTACCGCACAAAAATCGCTACTGCTTCGTAAAGACGAAATTACTTCATTGATGGAGCGCAATGCCCAACAGGAGAAAAATAACCGCCTGATGAAGGAGGCGACGGAACTTGCATCGTATCGCAGCACGCTTGAGATGGGACTGGATAATTTACGGGCCAGCTATGCTGTTCAGGATTCTGGTTTCGGTCTGGGTGAGAAGCAGCAGAAACAGACGCAGGAACTGCTTCAACTGGAACAAAAATATAATACTCAGCGACAGCAACTTGATCGTGATTATGCAGATAAATCGAAAGGTATGAGCGAGGAAACGTATAACGCTAAATCACAAATGCTGACCGATGCGTTAGGCCGCGAGAGGGCAATAATGCAACAACACTATGAAAACCTCGACGCGATGAACAATGACTGGCTGGGCGGCGTGGAGCAGGGGTTTCGAAACTGGATGGATACAGCATCGACATATTCTACCCAGATGTCTGGCGTTGTTCAGGGAGCGATGAGTGGTCTTGTCGACACGATGGCCGATGGGTTAAGCGGTAGTAAAGCGGACTGGAATGAGTGGTCTATGAGTGTTCTGAAGTCCCTTCAAAAAGTGCTACTGAACGCGATGATCGTAAACGGCATCAAATCAATGCAAGGCGCAGGTATTTGGGGCTCGTTATTTGGTTCAGCGAACAGCGGTGGATCGACTCCTTCCGGAGCCTATGGCAGTGCATCAAGTGGGCTGGATTTCTTCAAACAAAATGCTAAAGGTGGGGTTTATGACTCTCCATCACTTAGCGCATATTCTGGCGGTGTATTTGATTCACCGAAACTTTTTGCCTTCGCAAAAGGCGCTGGTGTATTTGGTGAAGCAGGGCCGGAAGCAATTATGCCACTTGCCCGAACGCCTGACGGGAATCTGGGGGTCAGGATGATGGGAGCGCAGGGAGGGGGCTTCTCTGGCGACATAATCGTCCAGCAAACGATTCATGTTTCAGGAAATGGCGACGCTGCATTGAATCGCGCAATGGAAGATGCTGCCAGAAAAGGGGCTGACGACGGCGCCAGACGGGCCAGACAGGAAATGCTTCAGGATTTTCAGAGCCGTGGGCAGGGGCGGAGATTACTAGGAGTTTAACAGATGGCTGATGTATTAGAGTGGCCAGGGCCTCGCCCTTCATCCCTCAACTGGTATCTCGAGTCGAATACCAAAACATTCAGATCTCCATTCAATGGCTCATCCCAGGTAGCGCGCTTTCCGGGAGCCCGGTGGAAATGTACTGTCGGATATGACGTTCTGGATGACGCTCAGGCCAGAAAAATTGAGGCAGTACTGGCGTCACTGGACGGTGAATATGGACGTGTGAAAATTCGCGACTGGGGGCGTGATGGTGGCTCGACTGCCGCCGCAGTGTTAGTGACGGATGCGAATCAAACAGGAAGTAACCTTTCAACTAAAGGCTGGCCGGCTAATACAATGGTGATGCAAGCCGGTTACTACCTGACTGTAAATTCGGAACTGAAAAAAGTGACTGAGGATGTATTCAGCAATTCCAGCGGTGTTGCTGTGATCCCTATATCCCCAATGCTGCGGTCATCTCCAGCGGCAAATAGTACGGTAGAGGTGCGAGAACCATGGGGGATATTCAAGCTTTCAGATAACTTGCAGGGCGCATTTGACCGTAAACCGGGTGGGATAACGTCAATGACTATTGAATTTGAGGAGGCGTTTTAATGTTGTATTCCCCATTTTCTGACGCAATGGTTGACTGGCTTTCCCGCGACCGGGTGACAGTGGTGATCGCTGCCAGTGTTCAGTTTGAATCCGGCACTGTTTACGTGCATTCCGGTACCGGCCCGATCGTGCTGGGTGGTTATGTTTATTACGGCATGGGGCGCATGGGATCGATTGATGATGCTACCGAGACGAACACGACCAGCCCGACGCAGGTGAAGATGACACTTTCCGGGCTTGACCTGTCACTGTTCGCCAAAACACTTAATGAACGCTGCGTTGGTCGCAATGCTGAAATCTATCTGGTTGCGATGAACGATAACGGTGTGGTGCAGGTTGCCGATCTTCTGTTTAAAGGGAAAGTATCGGGTACCGGGGCTACTGCCGGGGAAACCAACGCCCTGCAATACACTATCAGTAATATTTTTGAAGACTGGCAACGACCTTTCCCGGATCGCTATACCGACGAATCACAGCAAGCCTCTTATTCTGGCGACCGCATATTCCGCTATGTGGCGCAGATGGCTGAGCGTTCCATTTTCTGGGGCAACAAAAAGGATGCGCCTGGGTTTACTTATAAGTGAGGAAGCATGAAGCACCCTGACTGGCAAAACAGATTAAATGCAGTGATGAAGGCCGCCATTGAGCGGCCTTTTTCATGGGGTAAACATGACTGTTGCCTGTTTGCGGCTGACTGCGCACAGGCCATGTGTGGCGATGACTATGCGGCAGACTGGCGTGGAACTTATGACAGTGAAACCGGCGCAAAGAAAGCGATTCTTACAGGTGGCGGGACGCTGGAAAAAGTGATCGGCAAATACCTTGACGAGGTTCCGGTGAAACTGGCGCAGCGTGGTGACATCGCCATCGTCGAGAACGGCGGGGCAAAGTGCGCTGGCGTGGTGTATTCCGGTTCGGTCTGGGTGCCTGGTGAAAATGGTCTGGTGAGTTTACGGGTAAGACCGCTGAGTGTCTGGAGGGTTCGTTAATGCCGGCTGCTATTCCTGTCATTGCGACTGTTGCAGCAGGTGCTGCTGCTTCGTATCAGTACTACGGGATCGCAATGGCGATCACCGTTGCTGCCCAGGTCGCAACTCAGGCTCTCACCAAAAAACCATCCATCGATTCATACCGTGACACATCAGAACGTAAACAGGTTCTTCGTGCGGCTGCCAGCGCCAAAACGGTTGTTTATGGACGTACCACTGCCGCCGGTACGTTGTTCTTTTCAGAAGAGCAGCCAGGCGAACAGGCTGACGGGGAGATGCTGCATCTGGCGGTAGCCCTCGCAGGGCATTCATTATCCAGTATCGGAACGGTATGGCTCGGCGACGAACCCATCAGCAGTTATCCCGAGCATGCCTCATTCCAGTTGCACACGAACCGGCAGACAGCGGATCCATTCATGCTGGCGAACTGCCCGTCATGGAAAAATGACATGATCGGCAAGGGGATCACATGGCTTCGTGTCTCCCTGAAATTCAGTGCAGAGAAATTCCCTTCCGGTATTCCCAATATCAAGGTAGAGAAGTTTGGGCGCGTCGTATACGACCCGAGAACAGGCCTGACCGGATACAGTAACAATGCGGCGCTGGTTATCCTGGACTATTACCGCAACTACCTGAAGGTTCCTGATTCAGACATCAACTGGGATCAGTTTCAGGAAGCCGCCAACATCTGCGATGAGGATGTGATCACCGGCGGTAATACCGTCGAAAGACGCTACACGATCAACGGTGAGTTTGACCTCAGCGAAAACAAGGTGAGCATTCTGGAGGGGATGCTTGCGGCCTGTGCAGGAGACGTCACCTATATTGCCGGAAAGCATGGTTTGCTGGTTGGTGCGTACTATGGCCCGGCAACGGAAGTGATCACTGAAAGCCAGCTGGCCGGTGATATCGAAATCATGCCGGAAGTCTCTCAGGCGGAACGTGTTAACACTATCAAGGGAACATTCGTCGATCCGCAACAGGGGTTTACTGAAGCTGATTTTCCATCCGTATCTGTAAGCGAGTGGGTGGCGGAGGACGGCGTCGAAATTTCGCAGGATATGAAACTGCGATTTGTGACGAGTGAGTTTCAGGCTCAGCGCCTGGCTGATGTGAAGTTAAAGCGTACCCGTATTGCCAGAACGATGAACGTTACGCTGAATCTCAGCGGCTACCGATATCGTCCCGGAATGTATGTGAAGGTCAATTTCCCGTCTATCGGCATCGTGAACGTTGAGATGCGGGTGACGGACTGGAAATTCGGTGTGCAGAATGGCGTGCAACTGACACTGAAACAGGAAACGGCTGATGTATGGGGTGATGCTGTTGGAAAGCCTATAGAGCGGCCTCCGTTCACTCAGTTGCCGTCCGGTGGTGTTGCCCAGCCGCAGAACATGAAGTACACCGTCGAAGAAATTGGTCAGGTGGTCCAGGGGATACTGTCCTGGGAAAATATCGGGCAGGTTGTCTATAACAAAGTCGTCATTCGTCGTAATGGCCAGATGGTGCTTTCTGCCCAGGTGCCGGGTTCTTTCACTCGTCTGACTGGGTTGCCAAGGAATACCTACACGGCTCATGTTTCAGCGGTGAATCAGATGGGGGCTGAATCGCCGGAAGCTTATCTTGAGTTCAGTGTTGAAGCGCCGCCGCCGCCCTCGCATGTTGATATTGAGCAGGGTTTCTTTGCGGTGACGATGATCCCCCGCCTTGCTGCTATCACCAACGTTTCTACCCAGTTCGACTTCTGGACATCAGGTGAGACGCAACTGTCGGGCACCTCAACTGAGATCGTTGAGGGCAATGCCAGCAGAGAGGGGATGGGTACCACCTGGACCAGCAATCAGTTGCAGGTTGGACATACCTATTACTGGTATATCAGGACCATTAACGCATTCGGCGCTTCTGCATTTATCGAAGTCCCTGCTCTGTGCTCAATGGATACAGGAAGTCTGATCGACCTCATTGATGATTCTGTTCAGAATTCCGAAGCGTTCCAGAACGTTAAAGGCGGGGTTGATACAAACCTTGAAGGCATAATGGAAAATGCCCTCGCCAATCACGGCACGGTTCAGCGTCAGTTTGAGCAGTATGGTGAAGTCAAAGCCGAAGTTATGACGGTGACCACTACGGTTGCAAATCTGGATGGCGCATTCGCTGAACTGGCTGATTATGTACAGGCGCAGATCGGGCCGGATGGGGAACTGATGGCGGCTGTAAATCAGAAATTAACAGCTGAAGTGAACAACGATGGTACTGCGAAAGCGTCGTACACACTGAACCTTGGAATTGTCAGAAACGGTGTGAAATATAACACCGGGTTTGGCATGTCCATCGAGCCTTCAGGCAGCACATATAAATCCACAGTGGTTTTTGCTGCTGATCAGTTCGGCATTTATTCTGGTAGCGATCCGGGAAATTACACCGCCGCCTTCTTTGTCTATAACGGGCAGGTATTTATCCGCGATGCGCTTATTCAGGATGCCAGTATCACCAATGCCAAAATTGCAAACTATATCCGTTCCAATAATTTCCTCGCCGGAACACGTGGCTGGAATATTGATAAGAGTGGTGACTGTGAATTCCATGGAAAACTGTATGCGACCAGCGGCCAGTTTGCATTTAACGGTGTGAACAATACGGTCGTTATTAACGGGAATGGAATTACTGTCAATCTGTCTGGTGGCGGGCGCGTCGTTGTTGGTAAATGGTAGGTGAATTATGCCGGAAGGTATTCTGATTGATTATAACGATGGTCGCCCGGTGATGGCGATTACAGCGGGGCTTCGTGCCCCGTCATTTTGTACGAACTTCTCGGGGCGCGGCACGGCAGGTAATCAAATGACAATAAGCACTCCGCTAACGGCCGGGTCACAGGTGATTGTCGTTCCAACGAAGCCGGTCGAAGTCCAGGAAATCATCGATAACCAGGTATTTCTTCAGATCCCCGTATCGATGGCGTCAGTTGCACGAAATGGAAATAGCGGAGTAATCATCAACGGCGGTCCTCAGTTCGGCTACAACCTTACCCCGCAGGACTGGCGCGGCACGGTTCTTGAGATATTGCCAGCTGGAACTTATAACACCGGCCTGCTGGTGGCTGACTCTACCGATTTCACTGCTATATCGAACAACGCTAAATTAATGACATGCGCATGGGTTGGGCAGTGGGTTGTGAATGGGTCTCGTGCCCTTCCTGTTAGCGGGATACCCTTCGCCCGCTGGGATAACGGAGGTGTATCAGTAGGATTCGACGGCACCAATATTATCGTGCGGGATACTAATTATACCGGGTCTGACGACGTTACAGGGAGCGTTACATTAGACCTGGTCATATTCAACAACACGGCCCCGGTTGGGGGACCTGGTATCACCATGACTAACGCAGCGGGGCAGGTGACATTTTCCACACTTAAGCGCCCGTTTATTTACGAACGCCTTCTGGCCGTGTCCGACAGTAACCAGTCCGTAGGAACCAGTTTTACGCAATTATGTTTTGTCGGGTCAAATAGCCGCAAGATTGGCGATTACGATAATGTGCGCTTTAAGGGGATGATTCGGTCCGGAAATAATATTCGTGCCGGGCTTAATCGGGTTGTTGGTAACTATTATAACCAGGGATTCGACAACAGGTTTAACCAAAACATCTCAATGCCAAT
Organism: Citrobacter telavivensis; assembly: GCA_009363175.1. Taxonomy (NCBI): domain Bacteria; kingdom Pseudomonadati; phylum Pseudomonadota; class Gammaproteobacteria; order Enterobacterales; family Enterobacteriaceae; genus Citrobacter; species Citrobacter telavivensis. Next base: position 3,536,462 of record CP045205.1, on the reverse strand, counting down.
CCTTGTCCTTCCCCCTATGTATTGAGGAAATAATATGTCAGCAGGAACATTAACCCTGACCAATAACTCAGATTTGGTCTCCGGGGCAGGCACCTCATTTTCCACAGAACTGATCGCAGGTGATTTCGTTGTCGTTATTGTTGGTGGTGTTACTTATACGCTGCCGGTTAAGTCCGTCGAAGGTGATACTGAAATCACCCTCATCAGCAAATATCCCGGACCGACACAACAAGGTTCTGCGTGGAATGCAGTACCACGTGCCACACAGAACCAGGTTACGGCGGCGCTGGTGGTGCAGAGCACCGAGGCATTGCGTGGGCTGAACTACGACAAGCAAAACTGGCAGGCCGTATTCAGTGTGGACGGTCATATCACCGTCATGTTGCCTGATGGCTCATCGTTTTCAGGCCCGTCATGGAAGAGCATTGCAGAAACGCTGAGCACACTTGATGTTGATTACCTTAATCAACTTGCCGCTCAGATCAATCATGATGCGCAGCAGGTTGAAACCGATAAAAACACGGTTGTTAACACGGCAGAGCAGGTATCAACTGATGCGCAGGCTGCGTCCGCTGCTGCGACTGGCGCACAGGGCTCAGCTTCTGATGCAGCCGAGAGTGAAACTAACGCTGAAGGCTATAAGGACCTGGCTCGTAAATATGCGCTTAATCCGGAGGATGACCCGGTAACAGGTAACGAATATTCAGCGCTTCACTATTCGGAGAAAGCGAAGAAATCCGCAGCAGAAGCGGCATCTCACAATCCTGCTGAGGCACTCGTTAAATCGCTGAACCTGTCAGACCTGGCGGACCGTGCCGCCGCCTGGCTTAACGTGCGTCCTCTCGGGTCTACTCCGCTTGCAGGCGACCCCGTAAACCCTTACGACGCAGTGACCATGCGTTGGGTTATGAATTATGTCGGGGGCGGCGGCGGTACAGGTCCGACGATGAACGGGGTGCAAAACTACGGTGTCGGTGAAAGTACATTATGGGATACTCGTGCGTTCATTCCGTCGTGGGCGCTGCCGAAAGACGGCCAGATTGTTAACCGTGCAGACTGGCCTGAATTGTGGGCGCACGCGCAAATGCAATCGCCAATTGACGATGCTGTTTGGTTAGCTAACCCAGCGCAGCGCGGTAAATATTCCGCTGGTGATGGTTCGACAACTTTCCGTTTACCAGATATGAACGGGGTACAATCCGGCAGTATTCCAGGGCTGTTCGGACGTGGTGATCAGGGCGGCTCGTTGCCAGCGGGTAACGTTTACGAAAGTGCAGCGCCGGAAATAGCAGGGACCTTAAACTTCAGGCAAGTTCGAGCGCCCGCAGGGGAGTTAGCTAATAACCTGGTAGGGAGTGGCGGATCTTTTACTGTTAATACCGGCGCGACAGGGCAGTACGGGCCTATTAGCCTTAACAGCACGCTCGCAACGTCTTTGCAGTTAATATCGTTTAAAGCTTCAGATAGCAGTCTTGTATATGGGCGTAGCGCTAATCAGGTATGGCCCAACTCTTTTGTCGGTGTCTGGATCGTGCGTGCGTCCGGTGGGTTCACGGCGGCAAATACGTTATGGTCCGTAATCAACGAAGACGCAGAGGCACCCGGTGCCGGTGTGGTTACTCGTGGCGGAGATGTGCGCAGTTCTTATAAAATCGCTGGGGTAGAAGTGGCGCGCGGTTCGCTGTACGCAACGCATAGCACGTTCTCTTCAGGTTTCAGAAATGTAAGCGCCGTGATAGAGGCCTGGAGCACAGACGCTTCGACTTCCTGGTCCTTTAACCACGCTGGATACATCACGGCTAACATTCCCGGCGGGAACTTTAACTTACAAGCTGACCCCGGCGTTACCGGAGGAATGTTTGCAAATGGCGATCGGTTTGTAGGTCTTGGCCTTCGCGACCAGAATACAGCAAACGCCGACGCCGTTGGTAAAACGTGGATGATGGCGCTAAACGGGGTTTCAGGCTTGCAGTTTATCGCCCGTAACAGAGCGCAGTCTAACGTAGGCCAGCTTGTTATCAATATGCCGTACTCCAACGGTACATTAGCCCTTCAGGGGACATCCGGTCTGGCATATAAACACGATGTGACGGACGCGGATCTGACGGAAGCAGTAAATCGCATTGACGCTCTACGCATGGTCAACTTCATTTACAACGATGACGAACAAGAGCGTGTACGATTCGGAGTTATTGCAGAAGAGGCCGAGAAGGTGGCGCCGCAATACATCAAACACAACTCCGAAGAAATCGCCGATATCATGGACGAAGACGGTAACAAGATCGGGGCGGAAACTCGCGACCGTCCGTCGGTAGACAACAACCCGATCGTGATGGACTTGCTGGGGTATGTGAAACACCTGAAGGCAGAGATCGAAATGTTGAAAACTGCATTGAAGGGTTAATTAACTGAAGGGGCCGGTTGGCCCCTTTCCCACGCGAACTCTATCTCCAGTTTTGCTTTCCCTGCCTTACCGCTTCCATAATGGCCGCTCCTGTATGCTCGTATTCTGGAAGCGAGAGAACTTGCCAACTTTTCCGCAGGAATGCCAGGATGCAGCAACGCTCACCTACGGTACCCTTGATGGCAAAGTTGCGCATGTTATCCGGTGGGATGGGGAGACGCTCACCGGGTTTAGGGAAATAGATTCTGATCCCCGATATGATCAAGCTGTCCATAGTTCACTCGCTCACCAGCCACATGTCAGATTCTTCGAACATTTCCTCAAGCATGCGGTTCAGCCTTTCTTTCTCAGTTTTTGTGCAGTCGCTGTTTAAAGCATTGGCCTGCATTGGCTTTACCTTCACCTCGGCATCGGGAAAAATCCGGTGCACCCGCTTTGTCAGTTCTGCCAGAATGATGCTACTTGCTCCTGGCAATCCAGCAACGTTTCTCTTGTCATAAACCAGCTCAACAAACATATTTTCCCTTCCCTCTTTACTGGTTGGATATACAGTATTTATACTGTGTTTTTATCCAGCACTCAAAAGAGGGTGAAATGATGTCACGACGTAGCGATATTGAATTAGCCTGGCATGCTTCGATACAGCAAGAACCGAACGGCCGGAAAACTGTCACCACGCAGCAGTTTGTCCAGGAACTGAGTAAGGTTAACTGTCACTGGAGCATGAAGCAGGCCAACGAATGGATCGAATGGTACGTGACAACCTTCCATGATGTATCAACGCAGGAAGGTGAGAACCGTACATTTCAGCTCTTCAATCCAAACGGAGGACTTTAGCTATGGGCTTCCCTTCACCAGCAACTGACTACGTTGAAAGGTGCCTGACGGTCGATGCGATATGCGGGATCTTGATGAATAACCGAGTATTGGAAATATCACTTGGGTAAGCGGTAATCGACGTATTACTGAAGCAGGAATTGACTTGTCCCATAAAATGACAGGAATTGTCAAAAGCTTTGACATTTTCAGTGGTAAGGGCCTCATCACCCCTTCAGATGGCCGAAAAGACGTTCTGCTTCACATTTCGGACGTTAACTCCCGTGAATCAGAATTACTCATCTCAGGAAACCGCATTGAAATTTGCCGGTTCAACGATCTCAGGGGGCCTATGGCTGCGAACATCTACCTTTCCTGAATTTCAGTGCTTCAAAATAAATAGATTAAAACTTAACCACATGTGATACGGTGAAGCTCATTCATTGAAAGGTTAATGGTTATGTCTATTATCAATTACGCAATGAAACTTTTCAGCGGTGCGTCTACCGCCACCGCCACCTGCCCGGTTTGTGGCTTAAAATCAGCTCAACCCTTGTTAAAAATCCGGCGCAATCAGGCCATGCTTTGCCCCGGCTGTAAGGCTCTGTTTATCTCCCGACGCTAATCCCAACTAAAACAGCATTCAGAGCCCATGCTCTATACTTAAGTTAAATTCCAGCAGCTGTTAAATCCCTGATGCCTTACGCCCATCCTGAGAGAACGTTTCTGAACTGATTTCGCAACTGCTCCTGCGCGCTAACGTCGCATCAGAGCAACGCTATGAAAATGAACCCCAGAGCATGGTTTAACCGCTCCCGTATTCCTGAGAATGCCTCCGGAAACGTTATGTTTTCGGCGAACGATCCTTCCGGTGAAAGCACTCTGCAGTCAGAACTCTTTTCGACCGCCCAGATGGAACGCTACGGTCAGAAACTGGCACGGACCCATAAAATATCGCCGGATAAACTTCCGTATTACCTTCTGAAAAGACTCGGCGACAATGAGGCAGTCATCACCCAAAACTGCTATGAGCTTAACTCGGGTAAAAAGACCAGTATCATGCCCGCCGGGGAGTGGTTGCTGGACAATTATTATCTGGTTGAGGAACAAATCCGCACTGTCCGCCAGCACTTGCCGAAAAGCTTTGGTAAAGGTCTCCCATCGCTGATGTCGCTGAATTGCCCGCGAATTTACCATATTGCATCAGAGGCCATAGCTCACGGCGATGGTCGCTGGGATGCAGCCAGCCTGACCAGCTATCTCACTGCCTATCAACAGGTGACGCCGCTGACGCTGGGTGAAGTCTGGGCGTTACCGGGAATGCTGCGCCTTGCGCTGATTGAAAATCTTCGTCGTATCAGTATGGAAGTGATAAAAGCGCAGCAGGACAGAAACCTTGCTGATACGTGGATAACAAGGATTGTCGAATGCGCAGAGAGTGCGCCTGGTGATTTAATCATGGTGGTTGCCGATATGGCGCGCTCCCGACCTCCGTTAACCAGCGCGTTTGTCGCAGAGCTGGTGCGGCGCCTGCAGGGGCATGGCAACGCGCTGTCGTTACCTCTGACCTGGGTTGATCAGTGCCTTCGGGAACAGGGGATCACCACTGACGTTCTCATACATAGTTTCAATCAGCAGCTTGCCGCCAGCCAGCTGTCCGTCAGTAACAGCATCGCGGGCCTGCGTTTATTGAGTGAAACGGACTGGGCTGATTTCGCCGAAACGATAAGCGTTGTCGAACAGGCATTACGCAATGATCCTGCCGGCATCTATCCCCGGATGCACTTCAATACCCGGGATCATTACCGGCACGTAGTTGAGGTTCTGGCCAGAGACAGCGGTCTCAGCGAGCCTGAGGTTGCTGAGACGGCGCTGGCGTTTTCAGAGGAAAAAGCGCCTGATACACCGGAACATCATGTTGGTTATTATCTTGCGGGCGAAGGTCGACAGGCGCTGGATATTCATCTCCTGGCAGACGCCTCAAGGCTCATACGCTTGCGGCACAGTTTCAACAGAATAACCCTGCTGTCATGGCTTGGAAGCCTGGCGTTGCTGACAACCGCAGCGACCGCAGCAATATTGCACGAAACCGCCATGCAGGGCGCAGACTGGCTATTGATCGCGGTGATATTACCTCTGATTATCGCATTAACTCAGTTAATGAGCGATTTGCTCAGTGATGCAACCACCCGTTTTCGCGTTCCTCGCCCCTTGCCGGGGATGGATTTTTCAGCCGGTATTCCCGCTGACAGTGCCACCATGTTAGTCATTCCCTGCATGCTGACCAGCCACGAAAGTTTCATCCAGCTCCTCACCAGTCTTGAAGTCTGCTGGCTTGGGAATGAAAACGAAAATCTCAGGTTCGCGCTGCTCACTGATTTTGCTGATTCTGAAAATGAACCCTCGCCGGAAAGTCACGCGCTGCTCAGACAGGCTATCGCCGATACGCAGGCGCTGAATCGGCGCTACCCCTCCGGCCGACCACGTTTTTATCTGTTACATCGCCAGCCTGAATGGAACCCCGCGGAAGGAATGTGGATAGGTTATGAACGCAAGCGGGGAAAACTGGCGTTACTGAACAGCTGGTTGCGCCATCCGGGAACGCAATTCGTCAGCGTTGCAGACATGCCTGCACACCTTTTACCGGGTTACATTAAATACGTCATTACCCTGGACAGTGATACGGTGCTGCCGCGCGATACGGCACATAAACTGGTTGCGGCGATGGCGCATCCGCTGAATACGCCAGAGTATGATCCGCTACGCCAGAGGGTTGTCAAAGGATTTGGCATTCTGCAACCCGGTCTTGCGGAGGAGATACCACGCGATGGTCAGGGGCGTTACGCAGCCCTGCGCAGCAGCATACCGGGTAATAACCCCTATTCGATGATGTCTTCGGATATCTATCAGGATCTCTTTGGGGAAGGATCGTTCGTGGGCAAAGGGATTTACGATGTTGACATTTTTATGCAGGCTACTGCCAATACCTGTCCGGAAAATCTGGTTCTCAGCCATGATCTCCTTGAAGGGTGCTATGCGCGCTCGGGTCTGCTGAGTGAGGTGTTACTCTACGAACAGTACCCTAATAATTATCTGTCGGATGTTGCACGCCGTTCACGCTGGATCCGGGGTGACTGGCAACTGCTTAACTGGCTGAAACCACGTGTCAGAAAAGCCGATGGAACCTGTGCCCGGAATCCGCTGACCGCGCTTTCTTACTGGAAATTACTCGATAATCTACGTCGCAGTCTGGTAGCCCCCTCTTTACTGGTATTGCTGTACTTCACCCTGCTTTGGGTACCCAATCCGGTTTACTGGCTGGGCATACTGTCACTGATTTGGCTGTTGCCAGCCATCCTCTGCATCACCCATGACCTTCTCAATAAACCTCTGCGCCGCCGCCTGAAGCCGCATCTGTTACTTGTGGGGGCGGGCGCGCTGAAGCGTCTGTCAGGTATCGGTCTTAATTTTGCGATACTGCCGCACGAAGCCGGATATTCACTGAAAGCGATCGCCGTGACGCTATGGCGACTGGGGATAAGCAGGCGTCACCTCAGCCAGTGGGTCAGCCACAGCCAGGACAGTAATCAGGCCAGACCCACTGTTGCATGTTTTTATCAGGCGATGTGGCTGAATGTTGCCGGTGGCGTGACGCTGATAATACTGACCGGACAATTTACCCCCCAACTGCTGTGGATTGCGTTGCCGATCGGTTTGTTATGGTGTGTGGCACCGCTGCTGATGAGCTGGTTGAGTCGCCAGCCCGTGCGTAAGGTATTTTCGCCAAATCAGGAACAAAAACAGCTGTTACGCCAGACAAGCCGTGAAATCTGGGCTTTTTTTGAAACCTTTGTCACAGCAAAAGAGAACTGGCTTCCGCCTGATAATTATCAGGAAATACCACAACCGACGGTGGCACATCGAACTTCACCTACCAATATTGGTCTTTCACTTATGGCTAACCTGACGGCATGGGACTTTGGCTACCTGCCCGGCGGAGAGGTGCTCCGGCGCGTGTCGCTCACGCTCGACACGCTGGATAAAATGGAGCACTACCGGGGCCATCTCTACAACTGGTATGACACCCGTACGCTGATCCCCCTCAGTCCACGCTATATCTCCAGCGTCGACAGCGGCAATATGGCCGGGCATTTGTTGACGCTGCGTGCAGGGCTGTCCTCCATGCGTCATCAGCCTGTTTTAAACAGCCAACAGATACTGGCAGGACTGAGCGATACGCTGGATATTCTGGAAAAACAGTGGGGTCAAAACCTACCAGACAGCCTGCGGCTGCTACGCAAACACTGCCTGAGCGCGATGTCACTCTCTCCACAGGCGTTTTTCAGCGAACTGAAAAACATGAGCATCCAGTGCAACCATCTGTCCACGTTATGTCATCAAGGATCACCCCTTCAGATTCGCTGGGCAGGACATCTGGAGCATCAACTGGTTCAGTTCTGCCATGAGTGGTCGTTGTTGCTTGGCTGGTTACCTGTATCGTGGAACGAACAGACGCTGCCGACGTTGAGCGAGCTTGCTCGTCCGACATTAACCGGTACAGGAACATCACCGGCGTCAGCGATGGAGCAGGCCCGAATGCGACTGAATATTATCACCGAACTTGAACAGCGGCTGGATGAGCATGCCCGGATGGATTTCGCCTTTCTGTACAGCGAAGCAACCAGTTTGCTCAGTATCGGTTATAACTGTGACACGAATACGCCTGACAAGAGCCACTACGATCTCCTGCCGTCTGAAATCCGCCTGACCAGTTTTCTTGCCATTGCGACTAATCAGCTACCTCTTAAAAGCTGGTACGCGCTGGGTCGACTGTTTACCACGATTGATAGTGAAACTGCCCTGATGTCATGGAGCGGGTCCATGTTTGAATATCTGATGCCAAATCTGGTGATGCCCACCTGGCCCGGCAGCCTGCTCGAAGAAATGAGTCAGTCGGCGGTTATGCGCCAGATTCACTGGGGGAAAGAACGCGGGGTACCATGGGGCGTTTCAGAGTCTGGCTATCATGCTTTTGATGTTCAGCATAATTATCAGTATCAGGCATTTGGCGTACCGGGTCTTGGTCTGCGCAGGGGACTTGCCGATGACATGGTTGTCGCACCTTACGCCACAATGCTGGCGCTGATGGTTTCTCCACAAAGAGCCTGTGAGAACCTGTTCAGACTGCAAAAAAATGGCGCACACGGCGAATACGGCTTTTATGAAGCGCTGGACTATACCCCCTCACGCCTCGCAACCGGCCAGCTCTATGCGGTGGTACAGTCCTGGATGGCGCACCACCAGGGCATGGCATTTCAGGCACTGGCTCATGTGCTGCTTGACGCCCCCATGACTGAACGATTCATGTCCAGTACGGTATTCCGGTCAGCGAGTCTGCTGTTACAAGAGCGCGTACCGGATGCGGTCGATCTGTACAGTCCGCGCCGCCATTTTGAATCTCATGAAGGCAGGGTCAAACCCGTTCGCTATGAACCCCGTATTTTCTATGGCGTGGATACACCAGCTCCTGATATTCAACTCCTGTCCAACGGCCATTATCATCTGATGTTGACCGCGGGCGGCGGTGGTTACAGTCGCTGGAACGATATTGCACTAACACGCTGGCGCAGTGATACCACCCGTGATAACTGGGGAGCATTCTGCTACATCCGTGATACACAGACGGGAAATGTGTGGAGCAATACTTGGCAACCGACAGGCTATACCAGCGGACACGACGAGGAAGTGTTATTCACCGATGCGGGGGCTGAATTCAGACGCACCTTTGGGGGAGTCAGTGTCAAAACTCAGGTGGTGATCTCCCCGGAGGATGATGTTGAGTTGCGGCGGCTCACACTGATTCATCGTGGGCGTCAGCCCCGCTCTCTGGAACTGACAACCTATGCTGAAGTGGTACTGGCACCTGATGCTAGCGATCTGACACACCCGGTATTCAGCAATCTGTTTATTCAAACTGAGCTGGATCCTGAGCGTGACGCTATTCTTTGCCACCGGCGCCCGCGCTCCCCGGATGAAGCGTGTCCCTGCCTGTTTCACATGATGGTGGTACATGGCGATAACCGACATAACGTCTCGTTTGAAACGGACAGGGCAAAATTTATCGGGCGTGGCAGAAACCCTGCTGATGCCCTGGCAATAGAGGCAGGAGGGTCGCTCAGCAACACGTCGGGGTCAGTGTTGGATCCGATACTGGCAATTCGCCATGCCATAATTCTGCAACCGGGGCAGCCGGTCACGATTGATATTATTTATGGCATCAGTGAGACCCGTCAACAGAGCCTGGCGCTGCTGGAAAAATATCGCGATTACCCTATCGCCGATCGCGTCTTTGAACTGGCCTGGTCTCACAGTCTGGTAGTATTACGCCAGATGAACGCCAGTGAAGATGATGCCTCTTTGTTCAATCGTCTCGCCAGCGCTGTGCTTTACCCTGTCCAGGAGTTGCGCGCTGAAGGCCAGGTGATCAGCCGCAACCGGCGTGGTCAGTCCGGTCTGTGGGGCTGGGCAATTTCAGGCGATCTGCCGATAGTGTTGTTTAGTATAACCAGCGAGGAAAGTATAACCTCAGTGACCACACTGATTCAGGCACACCGTTACTGGAGACAGAAAGGGCTGGATGTTGATTTGGTTATCCTGAATAACAGCCCCGGCGGCTACCAGCAGGGATTACAAAATCAGATTATGGATTTAATTTATGCCGGGTCTGAAGCCAGTCTGCTGGACAAAACAGGCGGGCTTTTTGTCCGTAATGGTGAGCATCTCTCCGCTGAGGATAAGTTGCTTTTGATGAGCGTGGCCTGTCTTTATCTTGATGACCGCGCGGGGGGGATTAATGAGCAGCTTAACCAGCGTATACATACCCTGAAATTGCCGGCCAGAGCATTCATTCCGCGCGCTGTGCGCGAGCGTAATCAACATACGGACTGGAGCCCCGATATCAGTCAGTTATGCCATTTCAATGGGTACGGTGGATTTTCTCAGGATGGTCGGGAGTATCAGATTGTCCTCCGGGAAAATGCGCAGACACCAGCTCCCTGGTCAAACGTACTGGCAAATTCCCATTTTGGCAGTGTGATTTCAGAGGCAGGACAGGCCTACTCTTGGTATGAGAATGCACATGAATACCGGTTGACACCGTGGGAGAACGATCCGGTGAGTGATCGAAGCGGCGAAGCGTTTTATCTGCGCGATGAAGAGAGCGGTGAGTGCTGGTCACCGACGGCTTTGCCTGTTCGCGGACACGGTGATTACCTGACCCGCCATGGTTTTGGTTACAGCGTTTTTGCCCATCGTGAGAGTGGTATAGACAGCGAGTTGACGGTCCTGGTTGCCGAAGAGGCACCGGTTAAACTGGTGCTCCTGACGCTCAGTAACTCTTCGGGACGGACACGTAAACTCTCCGTCACAGGCTATGTGGAGTGGACGCTCGGAGGATCACGAACTCGCTCAGCCCCTCACATTGTGACACATGCGACCAGAACGCCTGGCGGCTGCGGGGTGCTGGCGAACAACTTTTATGGTGATAATGGTGGCGGCCGAACTGCATTTTTTGCCGTCAGCGGTAATGATTGTTCGCTGACAGGGGACCGCCGGGAGTTTATCGGCCGTAATGGTTCCCTGCACGCCCCGTCGGCCATGAAACTGCGCAGACTTTCAGGTAAGACGGGCGCCGGTCTGGATCCCTGCGGGGCGGTACAATCGACGGTTACATTAATTGATGGAGATCAGAGGACGTTTATTTTTATCCTCGGCACAGAGGAGAATGATGTTTGTGCTCAGGAGACGCTGGCTCGTTACATGAACGAGGATACGGTCCGCCAGGAGCTGAACCATATTCATAACCACTGGCACAATGTGCTCGATAAAATCGTGGTTAACACCCCCGACACGTCCGTAAATTTACTGGTTAATGGCTGGCTGTTGTATCAGACAATAGCCTGTCGCCTTATGGCCCGCAGTGGTTACTATCAGTCTGGCGGTGCATTTGGTTTTCGCGATCAACTGCAGGATACACTGGCACTGAGCCATGCTGCCCCGAACCGGATGCGTGAACAGATAATACTCTGTGCATCACGGCAGTTTATCGAGGGTGATGTGCAGCACTGGTGGCACCCGCCACACGGCAACGGTGTTCGTACCCGCTGTTCCGATGACTACCTGTGGCTGCCGCTTGCTGTTTGCCACTATGTTGAAACGACGGGGGATACGGATGCACTGGAAATATGCATTCCTTACCTGGAGGGACGCCCGCTTCAACCTGGTGAAGAGTCTATCTATGACACGCCGGTCATCAGCGGCACCGAAGAGACTCTCTGGTTACACTGCATCAAAGCTATTCGCCATGGACAGCGGTTCGGGGAGCATGGTCTGCCGTTGATGGGGGCTGGTGACTGGAATGACGGGATGAACCGGGTGGGTATCGAAGGCAAAGGTGAAAGCGTCTGGCTGGGCTTCTTCCTGTATGACATTTTGCAGCGGTTTGCAGCGCTGGCGGAGCGCAGGCTGGATGAAAGTATCGCCTCGATGTGCCGTTCACAGGCTCTGCGCCTGCAAAGCAATCTCGAAGCCCACGCCTGGGATGGTGAATGGTACCGGCGCGGGTATTTTGACGACGGAACTCCCCTGGGGTCGAAAGCCTCACAGGACTGCCGGATTGATGCGATTGCGCAGAGCTGGTCTGTATTGTCCGGAGCCGCGAGTCAGGAACGGTGCGCAAAGGCCATGCAGGCGCTGGATAAGCACCTTGTTGATAACGAAGGGGGACTGATCAAACTGTTAACGCCTCCTTTCGATGGACACGGTCCAAATCCGGGTTACATACAGGGCTACCTGCCCGGTGTGCGGGAAAACGGAGGGCAGTATACTCATGGTGCCATCTGGGCCGTGATGGCATTTGCCCGGATGGGGAATGCCGAACGTGCCTGGCAACTCTGGTCAATTCTCAACCCTATAAATCATACTCTGAATGCAGCCTCGGTCGGGATTTATAAAGCGGAGCCTTATGTCATGAGTGCTGATGTCTACAGCGTCGCTCCCCATACCGGACGTGCAGGATGGAGTTGGTATACCGGTTCCGCAGGCTGGGCCTGGCGTTTACTTACTGAGGAATTACTGGGGATAAAACGTTCAGGTACTGACTTTAGTGTTCATGCCCGGTTACCGGATGAGTGGCCGTCTTTTTCTATGGCCTATCAATATGGCGAAAGCCATTATCAGATTAGTGTCTCACGCGGTGATGCAGAATATCGCGTGACACTGGATGGTGTTCTCCTCCCTGATGACAGAATACCGCTGCAGGATGACGGACAAAACCATATAGTTGAGATCATTCAGAACTAACACTGATCCCGGAGGCGCATTAACGTCTGCCGTTAATGCGCTGATTATCCCTGAGAACATCAATCGCAGTCTGCATGGCGATTTTGTCATCCCGCCTTTTTTGTTTGTCCTGCATGACCTGAAGGTATTCCAGCAAGGTGCGGGTATTAATCGGTCGGCCCTGTTTACCCACAGCCAGCACGGCTTCGCCAAGAATAATTTTCACTGGCGGTAGCTGTGCCGGATACCAGTCAAGGGTGTCTTCTGATTTCATCATAAATTTCTCATGGAAGGTTAGTATATCATAAATCAGACGTTTAATTTTCAATATCTCTTCTTCTGGTTCAGTCATAAATCAACATAACTTAAACCAGTTATTATTATATTAAAGCGTATAATAATTATTGTATTCCTCAGAGAGCTTTAATTATGTCTTATACAAAAGGACTCAGGCACTTTAAAGAAAGACCAGTTCATGTTGCCTGCCCGATATGTGCACACAGAGCTGATCAGAAAGCAGGTAAACTAAGAAAAGATGCGGTTCTTGAGTGCCCTGCCTGCGGACTGTTGTTCAGACCTTCAGAATGCTGGTGTATAGGCGGCTGATCAGCTTCTGCCACTTAACGTAAGTGATGTTGGGAAATGACAACATTTCTCCTGTACTGTAGTTGTCGAGGGTATGATAATGAAATCTAAAAAATCTGTTTTTATTGAAGGACATATCCTGTCGAACAGCTGTCACGGGCAGGTCGGTCAACCTTTTTGTATTCACCGGGTCAGGTTTAGTAATGGGAAATATGCGATTATCCGGGTGGCATCCGGGATATGTTTTAAACCTGGCGAAATTATTCAACGAAACGATTGCGAGTGGTTTTATAAACTTACCAAAATTCGCCTTCTTTCTTTTGAGTACCTTGATGATGATGAATCAAGAAGACAATTTCTTGAGTATCAATGATAAATCCATGGATTTATAATAGAAAAACTTTGCTGGTTTACAATTCACTCCTGACTCTTTAAATCCTTTACCAGTCATTGCAAAATTATTTGTTTTTTCTGAATTTAGACAGATTTAAATTATCTAAAACAAAATGCATCGCTAAAGACGAATTGTCTCATTGTTTTCCTTTTGCGTTATAACCTTCATTAGCATTAAGGAAATTTATGGCACAGACTTTTACTCATAATTTACTTCATCCCCGCTACTGGCTTACCTGGTCTGGTTTGGGTCTGCTGTGGCTTCTCGTTCAACTTCCTTACCCGGTTTTACATATTCTGGGCTCTGGCCTTGGAAAAATATCCATACCCTTTCTGAAACGCCGGGAAGGAATTGCGATTAGAAATATCGAACTCTGCTTTCCAGGGATGACACCGTTTGCCCGGAGCCAGATGGTCAATAAAAACTTTGTTTCTCTCGGGCTGGGACTGATGGAAACAGGAATGGCCTGGTTCTGGAGCGATGCGAGAGTCAAAAAATGGTTTGATGTCGAAGGGCTTGAAAACCTGACCAGTGCGACCAGAGGAGTATTGGTTGTCGGGATTCATTTTATGTCCCTTGAATTGTGTGGAAGAGTAATGGGTTTATGTCATCCTATGATGGCAACGTATCGCCCACACAATAATCCATTAATGGAATGGGTACAGACAAAAGGGCGTATGCGTTCAAATAAGACTATGATTAATCGACGTAATTTATCTGGTTATGTTCATGCGCTGAAGGCCGGGGAAGCCGTATGGTTTGCACCAGATCAGGATTATGGGTCTAAGGGAAGCGTTTTTGCACCTTTTTTCTCGGTAAAAAAAGCAGCCACGACGAACGGAACGTATGCTCTGTCAAAACTCGCTGGTGCACACTTGATCACACTTAGCATGTTTCGTCGTAGCGATAAAAAAGGTTATCACATGTATATCAGCAATCCGTTGTCAGGCTATCCAGGGGAAGACAAGGTCGCCGCAGCGGCTTATATGAACAAGATCATCGAGTGTGAAATTCTCCGTGTCCCTGAGCAATACCTGTGGATGCATCGCAGGTTCAAAACGCGTCCTGAAGGCGAAGTCATCTTTATACAAATGAATCACTCTACTTGTCATGAGCCATAATCTATTTTTCTTGCCATTGTGTATTTGTTAAAAATGGGATGAGGAATTACTCGATCTACTTCATGTTAACGATGGCGTAACTGACAGTCATGGTTAATCAATTAAACCTGTTCGGATTTGAAGGTCCGTTTTTCGATGTGAGTTCAACAGCTCAAAGCTGCCCTTTAAACCTTGGACTGATCCCGCCCTGGTAGACGATTCTGCCCTATAGCTAACGTCAAATAATTTGGGGCATATTTGGGGGTAAAAAATAGTTTAGGGGTAACTCTGGGGGTGATGAAATAGCTGATATTATCTGTTATCGTCTGATTGAGTCCTTTTCAACATATTGATATTGTTATAAATGTATGTTTTAAAATCTGTTTGTTTTTTATGTGCGCAGTTTAACGCTGATTATGGAGTTGCGGGGATAAACATTTCATAAACCGGGGGAAAGAGGGAGGGAAGTGCCGGATGGCGGCGCAAGCGATGTGCAGGAAGTCGGCCCGGTGACGTTGTGCCACCGGGCCAGGTATTTATTTCAGCTCGTCAACCATAGTGATCGCACGACCAATATAGTTGGCCGGGGTCATGGCTTTCAGGCGGATTTTCTCGTCGTCCGGCAGCGGCAGGCTGTCGATAAATTGCTTCATACCTTCAGCGTCGACGCGCTTACCACGGGTTAACTCTTTCAGCTTCTCGTACGGTTTTTCAATGCCGTAACGACGCATCACGGTCTGGATCGGCTCGGCCAGTACTTCCCAGTTGTGATCCAGCTCGTCCAACAGACGGTCGCGGTTTACTTCCAGCTTGCTCACCCCTTTCAGGGTGGACTGGTAGGCGATCAGCGCATAGCCGATACCCACGCCCAGGTTACGCAGAACGGTGGAGTCGGTCAGATCGCGCTGCCAGCGGGAAACCGGCAGTTTGCTCGCCAGATGTTGAAGCACCGCATTAGACAGGCCCAGGTTGCCTTCGGAGTTTTCGAAGTCGATTGGGTTCACTTTGTGCGGCATGGTGGAAGAGCCAATTTCACCGGCGATGGTTTTCTGCTTGAAGTGGTTCAGCGCGATGTAACCCCAGACGTCGCGATCGAAGTCGATCAAAATGGTGTTAAAGCGGGCGATACAGTCAAACAGTTCAGCAATGTAGTCGTGCGGCTCAATCTGCGTGGTGTACGGGTTCCACTGAATACCCAGCGAAGTGACGAACTCTTCGCTGAACTGATGCCAGTCCACTTCCGGATAAGCGGCAATGTGGGCGTTATAGTTACCGACGGCACCGTTGATTTTGCCGAGGATTTCCACCTGGTTAAGCTGGCGGAACTGACGTTCCATACGATAAGCCACGTTAGCCATCTCTTTGCCCAGGGTTGACGGCGTAGCCGGCTGGCCGTGGGTGCGGGAGAGCAGGGGAATATCGCGATACTGCACGGACAGATCTTTGACCGCGTCAATCAGTTGACGCCAGTAAGGCAGCACCACTTCATCACGGGCGGTTTTCAGCATCAGCGCGTGAGACAGGTTGTTGATGTCTTCAGAGGTACAGGCGAAGTGAATGAATTCGGACACCGCATGCAGTTCCGGGACATTCGCCACTTTCTCTTTCAGAAAATACTCGACCGCCTTGACGTCGTGGTTAGTGGTGCGCTCGATGGTTTTAATACGCGCCGCATCTTCTTCATTGAAGTTCGCGACGATAGCATCGAGGAAACCGATTGCGTCGGCAGCAAAAGCAGGAACTTCCTTGATCGCTGCGTGCGCGGCCAGTTTTTGCAGCCAGCGTACTTCTACTTGTACACGGTATTTCAGCAAACCATATTCGCTGAAAATCCCGCGCAGCGCGCTGACTTTATCGCCGTAGCGTCCATCGACAGGGGAAACGGCGGTCAGTGAGGATAATTCCATAGATCACAACTCCGGGGTTAAATGAGCAAGAATTTGTTTTGCCTGAGTCGTCAGGCGATTACGAGAAAACATTAACTGTAGACGGCCCCCGCCGACCTGATGCCAGAGCACGGCGGCGCGAATGCCGGCCAGAAGCGAAGCGCGAACTTTGGCCTGTACCTGCGGGCTTTGCAACACGGCAGGGGAACCGGTCACCTGAATGCGCGGACCCAGCGGGCTGATAACATCGACATAGATACCGGCCATCGCACTCATCAGCGTTTCAGACTGCAGATCAAAGTGATCGAGCTGGCGTTGCAGGCCGTTGATCCGCTCGCCCAACGTATCGAGCGCGCCTTTGGCGGCGGTGAGTTTACGCTCGAGCACCATCAGGCTAAGCGTATAGCGAGTCAGTTCCGCATTCAGCCCCTGACGGCTGCTGGCATTCAGCACGCCGAGCAGGGTTTCCAGACCGAGGCGCAGATTGGCCTCGCTGCCGCCGAACACGCCCAGCGTTGAGCTGGGGTTCATATCGATAACGCTGTTCAGTGAGACGTGGAGCGCATCGGCATCACAATGTCCCTGGTGCGCCAGTTGTTGCACCAGGCGTGCTGACTGGCAGATTCCAGCCAGTGCGAGGGTGATGTCATAATAATTCTTTGCCACGATCACTGCTTCCTTGTATCAGTCTGTTGAGAATAATTATACCGGCAGGGGCAGTCGCTGCTCGATAATGCCGCCGCCGAGGCACACGTCGCCGCGGTAAAAGACCGCTGACTGGCCTGGGGTGACGGCGGCCACCGGCTCGTCAAACATCACCTCGACGCGTTCGGCATCCAGGGCTTTAACGGTGCACGGAATGTCGGTCTGGCGGTAGCGGGTTTTCACCGTGCAGCGCATCGTGCCGGTGAACGGCAGACGATCGACCCAGTGCAGCTGCCGCGAAATCAGACCGACGGACATCAGACGCGGATGCTCATGACCCTGAGCAACCACCAGAATGTTGTTCTCAACATCTTTGTCCACCACGTACCACGGATCTTCCGTTCCTTCTTTGGTACCACCGATGCCCAGACCTTTACGCTGACCCAGAGTGTGGTACATCAGCCCCTGATGCTGACCAATCTCTTCGCCGTCCACGGTAATGATTTTACCCGGCTGTGCCGGCAGATAGCGGCCCAGAAACTCGCGGAACTTACGCTCGCCGATGAAGCAAATGCCGGTAGAATCTTTTTTCTTCGCGGTTACCAGCCCCAGGTCTTCGGCAATTTTGCGCACCTGCGGTTTTTCCAGCTCGCCAACCGGGAACAGACTTTGCGCGATCTGCTCATGGCCCAGCGTGTAGAGGAAGTAGCTCTGGTCTTTATTGCTATCTACTCCGCGCAGCAGGCGGCTCTTACCGTCGACATCCGCCCGACGAACATAGTGTCCGGTAGCGATGTAATCTGCGCCCAGATCTTCTGCTGCGAACTCCAGGAAGGCTTTAAATTTGATCTCTTTGTTGCACAGAATATCCGGATTCGGCGTACGGCCCGCTTTGTACTCTTCAAGGAACAGTTCAAAGACGTTATCCCAGTATTCTGCCGCAAAGTTTACGGTGTGCAGTTCAATGCCGAGCTTGTCGCAGACGGCCTGAGCGTCGGCCAGATCGGCTGCCGCTGTGCAATATTCCTCACCGTCGTCCTCTTCCCAGTTCTTCATGAACAGGCCTTCTACCTGATAACCCTGTTGTTGCAACAGCCAGGCGGAAACGGAGGAATCGACACCGCCGGACATGCCGACGATCACTTTTTTTGGGCTTTCTGACATTGGAATACTCACGACATTGAACTTCAAGGCGGCATATTCTAGCACGCAGCCCCTTACTTGACACCCTCTGTAAACGGCCAGTTAAATGCGCCGATCGTCTCCAGCGGGTAACGCATTCCGCTCTGATAGCAGCGAACGCTTTCGGCAACCAGCGGAGAACGCAGGTTTGGGGCGTTGAGGAGGGTGTCAGCGCTCACCCAACGGCAACAGTCGATATCGCTGTCATGGGGTTCGGTGTCGCACATATTGGCAAGTTCAATGGAAAACAGAAACCGCAAAAACGGCGTGCTGTCCGGTGCAATCCACTGATGCATGCGAATGAAGTGCTGAGGCTGCGCTTTTATGCCAGTCTCTTCCCACAACTCCCGAGCAGCGGCCTGCTCCAGCGTTTCATCTGCTTCCAGATGCCCGGCGGGCTGATTCCATAGCGCTTTGCCGTTGATGGTTTCTTCAACGATTAAAAATTTGTCCTCTGCATGAACGATGCAGGCGACCGTGACGTGCGGTTTGAACATGACCTATCCTTTATTTTCTTCTTCAGTGGCATCTCGCCATTCACCGTTGGCCAGGTTCTCCAGGGTGTAATCGCCCATCGCGTAACGGATCAGGCGCAATGTGGGAAAACCAACGTGTGCGGTCATTCGTCGCACCTGGCGGTTACGGCCTTCATATAAGGTCACTTTTAGCCAGCAGGTTGGGATGTTCTTACGTTCGCGAATGGGCGGATTGCGCGGCCACAGCCACTCGGGCTCCGCGACCACTTCAATACCGGCAGGCAGGGTGGGCCCATCGTTTAACGTCACGCCATTGCGCAGCGCCTCCAGCGCCTCCGCCGTCGGTTCACCTTCTACCTGCACGTAGTAAATCTTCCCGGTACGCTTGCCGGGCTGCGTCAGTCGCGCCTGTAATGTGCCGTCATTGGTGAGCACCAGCAACCCTTCGCTATCTCTGTCGAGACGACCTGCGGCGTAAACGCCCTGCACAGGGATGAAATCTTTCAACGTGCTGCGTCCAGCCTCGTCGGTAAATTGTGGCAAAACATCGTAAGGTTTATTGAACAAAACCACGCGTTTTGGCTGGTTTTCTTTCCGACGCTTAGTGACTTGTCGCTGGCTGAATCGCTCAACCCGGTGATTTCTAAAAGAAGTTTTTTGCATGGTATTTTCAGATCTTATCAATTGCCGCATTATAGCCTAATAACGAGTGTCTTTCATGGCAGCGAACATTAGGGTAGTATTGACATGCTCATTACAAAACATTAACAAAAAATTGCTCTAACGCAGTCGTGCAGCAGGACGCAAAAGCACATGCAGCGCGATGACAGACGAGCAACCAGAAGCGCTCGAAGGAGAGGTGAATGGAAAGCAAAGTAGTTGTTCCGGCAGAAGGTCAAAAAATCACCCTGAAAGACGGCAAGCTAAATGTGCCGCACAATCCGATTATCCCATTCATTGAAGGCGACGGCATCGGTGTTGATGTTACCCCTCCGATGATCAAAGTTGTCAACGCTGCCGTTGAGAAAGCTTATAAAGGCGAGCGTAAAATCTCCTGGATGGAAATTTACACCGGTGAGAAATCCACCCAGGTATACGGCCAGGACGTCTGGCTGCCGACGGAAACCCTGGATCTGATTCGTGACTACCGCGTGGCGATTAAAGGCCCGCTGACCACCCCGGTTGGTGGCGGTATTCGCTCTCTGAACGTTGCGCTGCGTCAGGAACTTGACCTGTACGTTTGCCTGCGTCCAGTTCGTTACTATCAGGGCACCCCAAGCCCGGTTAAACATCCGGAACTGACCGACATGGTTATCTTCCGTGAAAACTCAGAAGACATCTACGCCGGTATCGAGTGGAAAGCGGACTCTGCAGATGCAGAAAAAGTGATTAAATTCCTGCGTGAAGAGATGGGCGTGAAGAAAATTCGCTTCCCTGAACACTGCGGTATCGGTATCAAACCGTGCTCCGAAGACGGTACCAAGCGTCTGGTTCGTGCGGCGATCGAATACGCGATCACTAACGACCGTGACTCTCTGACCCTGGTTCATAAAGGCAACATCATGAAGTTCACCGAAGGCGCGTTCAAAGACTGGGGTTACCAGTTAGCGCGTGAAGAATTCGGTGCTGAACTGATCGATGGCGGCCCGTGGATGAAAATCAAGAACCCGAACACCGGTAAAGAGATCGTGGTTAAAGATGTGATTGCCGATGCGTTCCTGCAACAGATCCTGCTGCGTCCGGCCGAATATGATGTGATCGCCTGTATGAACCTGAACGGTGACTACATCTCTGACGCTCTGGCTGCACAGGTAGGTGGTATTGGTATCGCCCCTGGCGCAAACATTGGTGACGAGTGCGCGCTGTTCGAAGCAACGCACGGTACGGCGCCGAAATACGCCGGTCAGGACAAAGTTAACCCGGGCTCTATCATCCTGTCCGCTGAGATGATGCTGCGCCACATGCAGTGGTTCGAAGCCGCAGACCTGATTGTTAAAGGCATGGAAGGCGCGATTGCCGCGAAGACCGTGACCTATGACTTCGAACGTCTGATGGAAGGCGCTAAACTGCTGAAATGTTCAGAGTTTGGTGACGCGATCATCGAAAACATGTAATCCAGTATCTGGGTTAAACAAGAACGGGAGCCGATGGGTTCCCGTTTTTTTTACCCCTTTTAACGTTCTGCCCCAAAATAGTTTTGCTTTCAGCCGATAAGCGTTAGGTCAGCGTGTAAATAGACCCGTTTTAGTTTCATGCACTTTTTTCAGGGAGAAGATTACTCATCCCACGAATGGAGACTTCGACGGGTTATTGGATTTTGGGGGCGCGGACTCGATCAGCAATGCGGATTATCTTGAGCTGGAAAATCGTTAAATGGATAGAGGATTATTTTAGGTCTTGCGTAGAATTGGCTTCGACTCTGGGTTAGTCCACTTCATGCCAGAATCGAACGTTATCTCTCTGGTTCCACCCGACCATCCATCAGAATGTACTGCGCCGCTTTACGCGCGTATTGATCAATCAAAGGAACAAGCCGAGTGAAATGCTCGCTGGCGCAGTGTGCATCGAGTGCTGCCCGGTCAGGCCACTCTTCAATGAAAATAAAATGCCCCGGATCCTTTTCATCCTGGTACAAATCATAAGCAATACACAAGGGCTCTTTCTTTGTTGCGGCGATGAGTTCGCGGTAGAAAGGGAGAACGGTTTCGACACACTCAAGTTTGATAAAATCTTCGGCGATGACCTTTAGCATGCGAACTCCTTCATTAAAAATGGTACAAGGCTCTTTACGTGTAATTCCAGCCTGAAGGGCTGGTCAGAGCCAGAAGCGGGCCTGGTAGACTCAAGAGGTTGGATATATTGAATGTTTAATCAAGATTTTTACTTACAGTAAGCTGTAGATAACAGCGTTCCAGTAACCGTTGCCCTGTCGACGATACTCTTTCCAGCCCATCGATACGAGTTCCTTTGCAATCAGTCGATTCATCACCCAATGACCCATAAGCAGAACAGGCCCGTTTACTACTTTTACCGATGTCACCAGGATATCCGCAGCCTGAACGGCGCGTTGTTTAGCTATCTTATGCTAATCACCTGGCCTGAACGCATATTTAGACGTGAACATGATTGACGATAGAGATCTGCGTTGTTATTAATATATTCATATTTTTCAGCATGATAAGGTTGAGGATTCCGATATGATTTCTTTTCGAGCGATGACAAAAGATGAGTATCCTGCTTATCTCGAATATTTCGTTAATGATTATGCATATGAGATCGAATCAAACTACATGGTCTCCCCTCGTGATTCTCTTGCCAGAGCGAAGCAGGAAATAGCGGAAATGCTTCCCGATGGAATTAATACACATGGGCAAGTATTAATGTGTATTGTTGCTCATTCGGACAATACTAACAATCATGTAGGTTATCTCTGGTACAAACCAGACTCGACTAAGCGCACTGTTTTTATCTACGATTTTCATATTTTCAACTCCTGTCAGGGATTGGGACTTGGCAAACAATCTCTACGTGCTTTCGAAGAGTATCTGCTGGCGAAAGGTTTTAAAGAGATCAGATTGCGTGTTGCAGGTGATAATGCTCGCGCCCGGCATGTCTATGAAACCAGCGGATTCGGAGTGACGGGTATCAATATGAGTAAATCTATTACGGGTTGAGCCACTGACACGCAATAAAAGCCGGCAGTATCGACGAAACTATGTTCGCTATTCGCTCATAACTGGCCCCGAGTCCTGATGTTTATTCGAGGCAGGTTAGTCTAATTCACACCACAAAGTACTAACCAAAAGAAAACTAAGTTGCTTCAAAACAGAGCAGAAAACTTTCCCAAAACGACAAATATAATTTTGTTAATCAAGGTGCTGCGTCATGAGTGATTGAGCCTTTTTACAGGCTGAAAGTTGAATAAGTTGATATTTATCATAGTGTTGAACAAATTTTCTCTATGCACTGCTGGGCCACATGCAGTGGTTCGAAGCCGCGGACCTGATCGTTAAAGGTATGGAAGGCGCGATCGCCGCGAAGACCGCGACCGATGACTTCGAACGTCTTCGGCGCTGCATATCTCGTCCCTGTCGTGCCGCAACTGTTACGACGGGTAAGTGAACGGGAAATACAGTTACAGTCTATGCAGGCATGAGCTATCACACATTCGGCTGGTTCATTTTAACCATGCCAGATAATGGCTTATATAAACCTGATATTCTTTGTCCATATTGTTAGGTAAATCATTCGGAGAAAAAAAAGCAAGCTCCAGCCCTTCTTCGGGGTCATTCACTATTTCTCCACTCCAGTCACCAGACCAGAAAAGGGATGTAACGACGTTGATTTTGTCCTGGTTGTGAAGTGTAAATGTATATTCCGGACCGGAAAAAACGCCCAATAAAGTCAGGTTGTGGACATCAAGATTTGTTTCTTCCTTAACTTCACGTATGGCTGTTTCTTCCAAAGACTCACCCGGTTCAAGAAGCCCACCGGGCAGGCCCCATGTTCCGTCCCGTCGATGTTGCAGGAGGATACGCTGATTTTGGTCTGTCAGAACGACATTAGAACCCGCCAGTAAAAGTAAACGATGACCAATCATGCTGCGCATCTGCTGTACATAGTCCATTACTCACTCCTTTTCGCATGGCCAAAACGGAGGATGCCGCAGCCATATCGTTTAGGATAACGAACTGCAGCAACGGCCAGGTTGTTCATGCCGTGGCGCGCGCGAAAAGTATATAACGCAATACGCTTGTTACCACCTATTTTGTCCGAGCTTTGTTGCTGCGCTAACTGCCTGGGTGCTTCATTAAAAAGCCGCGCAGTTGCCAGTCCCCAGACACCATTTTTATGGACCATCGGTGCGTAGCCCTGGACTGATGCCGCAAAGCACACCGCAGATCTTGTCGCTGTCGTCACAAGCAAAACAACCGTAGCCAACGCCGGATTGTACGCGACATGCTCGTAGATATTGCACCAGAAGCATGAACGTTAGGTTGTCATCGCTGATGAACGCGACATGGCAGGAGTGACTTGTCAAAGACATATGAGTCCTGAAGAAACACTAAAAGTGTATTGTCGGGAGAAGAGTCACAAAAAATATCGTCGATTAACGTAACAGTATGTTCTGTCGCTGAAAAACAGAAAAGCGAAGGGGGAAAATGAGACTCTTCCATGAGCCAAAATCCCTCACAACTTAGGGCGATAGATAAAGGTCAGAATCAGCATGGCATAATTTCTGGTTAAAGCTATTTATATTATTTTTTTGTTCGTTAGTAGCGGGTTAACTGACTTACAAAACTATACCTTGCTATGTCGCGTTAATCATGCGTTAATGGAGTTCTGGTTTGTTATGAATTTATCTGAAGCAGTCACTAGAATAGTTTTATTATTTGTTCCTGTTGAGACTTCCTTGTTGGTTTTTCCTCTCTGATAATTTTTCTTCGGACCATTCTGCCCAAGGGCTTACTCAAAAAGGTAATGATTATGTCTAACAAAATGACTGGTTTAGTTAAATGGTTCAATCCTGAAAAAGGTTTTGGTTTTATCACTCCAAAAGATGGTAGTAAGGATGTATTCGTCCATTTCTCTGCTATCCAGAGTAACGATTTTAAGACGCTGAATGAGAATCAGGAAGTCGAGTTCGGTATCGAGCAAGGTCCAAAAGGTCCCTCGGCAGTTAACGTCGTGGCGCTTTAAGGAAACTGCTATTACTAATAATATTCACTTCAGATGCCCTTGTTGCCATGGGTCTCAGTACAGAACATCGTCTTTCGATGTCACTGATAGAAATCCTTTCGGCGCGAAATGTATTTTTTGCAAAACTACAATGATAACATTCGATAATATTGCAATGTACATTCGTTCTGGTCAGTCTCCATTGGATTTCAGAAAATAAAATTCAGGCTCCTTTGGGAGCCTTTTTTATTTTTAAGCTATTCTTATTAACGGAATCATCACGGAATAATTATGAAAAAAGTGATAGTATTTTTTAATTCAGAATCGGCAGTAGTCGTATCAGTCATGAAGAGTATTACTACAATAATGCGTGAGTACCCTAATGGGGAAAAGGCACACCTGCAAGTCATGTCCGCAGGTTTCCCGTCTCTCACTGGAGATCATAAAATAGTTCATGTTGCCTCTGATCGGGCTGTCACTTCGGAAGAAATTATTGCGGCGGCATCAAAGCTCTTTAAATAACGACTCATAGTCCTCTATGAACGGCAGTAAAACTGCGGATTGTTGTTTGCTTCTTGAGCAGGTTTGGTATAAACCATATCCACTAACCTCTTGATTATTGAAACTTTACTGCATATCGTTTATAGATATCAGTGGTTGTATAAGTTTTCACATGAATCATGGGATCTGCTGGGGGCATCGGTGCCGTTACAGACCAAGAGGTGCATAATGAAAATCGAAGAGTTAAAGAGAAAAACTGAAGCGGATATTTCTGATTTTATTACCAAAAAAATAGTTGAGCTCAAAAAAAAGACAGGTAAAGAAGTCTCTGATATCCAGTTTACGGCGCGAGAGAAAATGACTGGGTTGGAAAGCTATGACATCAAAATTAATTTGATCTAGCGGTCATCGACAACCAGCGCTAATGAAAGCATCATCTTATAAAGAGAGGGTGCTTTTTTATTATCAAACTCAAACCACCTCCACTGGAGGTGGTTTGAGCTCATTTCACCCGCTACGCGATGTCGTTACGCTATTCAATCGCCTCGCAAAGTCGCGTCTTCATGTCACGGTAGGTCTGCGCAGCATAGCGTTCGGCCCACTGCTGATCGACAATCTTCTCGACCTTAACCGCACAATACTTGGTTTCCGGCGTTTTTGAGATAGGGTCGAGATTATCCTGCGTTAATTCATTGCACGCGCCAATCCACCATTGATAGGTCATATACACTGCCCCGTGATTAATACGTTCGGAGACATCCGCCCGACTGATCACTTTTCCCCGGCGCGAGCTAACCCACACCAGGTCGCGATGGCGAATGCCCGCCTTTTGCGCATCCTGCAAGCTGATTTGCACATAGCCGGGTTCATCGGCAAGCGCCTGCAGCGCGGCACAGTTACCGGTCATAGAACGACAGGAATAGTGACCGACTTCGCGCACCGTACACAAGACCAGTGGATACACCTCGTCAGGGACTTCCGCAGGGGCGCGCCACGGTGCGGCAAACAACTTGCCTTTACCGTCTTTTGTGTCAAAGCGGCTGTTTTCATACAGATATGGCGTACCGGGGTGGTCAAGGTCGGGGCAGGGCCACTGGACATGTCCCATATCGCCCATCTTTTCGTAAGTCACACCATAGAACAGCGGGCACAGCTCACGCATCTCATCCCAGATTTGCTGATTGTTTTCATAGTGCATGGGGTAGCCCATTTCGCTGGCAAGCAGGCTGATAATTTCCCAGTCGCGCTTCACGTCACCGGTAGGTTCAATGGCCTTTTCAAAGCGCTGGAAGCCCCGATCGGCACAGGTGAATACGCCGCCGTGCTCCCCCCAGGAGGTGGCGGGTAAAATAACGTCCGCCATCTCGGCGGTTTTGGTCATGAAAATATCCTGTACCACGACAAAATCCAGCGCCGCGAAACCGTCGCGCACCAGTCCCAGATCGGCTTCTGTTTGCAGCGGATCTTCCCCCATGATGTAGTAGGCTTTGATTTTGCCTTCCAGCGCCAGATGCGGAACTTCGGTGATGCGTGTGCCGACCTTGTCGTCCATCCGGCTGGCGTCGATTCCCCAGGCGCTGGCGAATTTCTCTCTGACGGCCGCATCGGTAACATCCTGATATCCGGGAAAGAGATTAGGTAATACGCCCATATCGCAGGCTCCCTGGACGTTGTTCTGTCCTCGAACCGGGCCGACACCCACGTGAGGACGACCGAGGTTACCGGTCAACAGCGCAAGGCTCGATAATCCGCGTACCACATCGACGGCCTGACCAAACTGCGTCACGCCCATCCCCCACATTACGGTTGCGGAAGGGGCTGCGGCAAAGGTCCGCATCGCCTGACGCACCTGTGAGGCCGGAACGCCGGTTAAGTGCTCGACGGCTTCCGGCGAATAGTCCTTAACCGTCTGCCAATAGGCATCCAGCCCTTGCGTATGCTTGTGTACGTATTCTTTATCGTAAAGCTGTTCTTCAACGAGGACGTAACCAAAGGCGTTTACCAGCGCCATATTGCAACCGTTATTCAGCTGCAGATGCTGGTCAGCAATGCGGGCGGTTTCTATGCGGCGAGGATCGCAAACAATAATCTTCGCGCCATTCTGACGCGCGTTGATCACCCGACGCGCCACAATCGGGTGAGAGTCTGCACAGTTGTAGCCGAAGATCAGCAGGCATTTGGAGTTTTCTATGTCGCTGATGGAATTACTCATCGCGCCATTGCCCAGCGTTTCCTGGAGTCCGGCCACTGAAGGTCCGTGACACACGCGGGCGCAGCAGTCGACGTTGTTGGTGTTGAGGACCGCTCGGGCGAATTTCTGCATTACATAGTTGGTTTCATTGCCGGTGCCGCGTGAGGAACCGGTAGTCATAATGGCGCGCGGGCCTTCGCTGTCGCGAATTTCCAGTAAACGTCGGGCGGTATAGCGGATCGCTTCATCCCAACTGACCGGGGTAAATTTGCCGCCTTTTTGGTAGCGGATCATCGGACGGGTGAGGCGAGGGGTCAGAAGGCGGGTATCGTTGAGGAAGTCCCAGCCATAGTACCCTTTCAGACAAAGCTGGTTCTGGTTGGTAACGCCCTCAGCCGCTTCGGCGCGGATGATTTTGTTATTTTCAACAACAAGCTTAAGCTTGCACCCGGCCCCACAGTAGGGACAGACACTGGTGATTTTTTTCATCAATAACAGACCTGTTAAAAGCTGAAATAGCGCAAATTGTGACGAAGCCAGCGCGGAGCCGCTGAAGCTTCGGGTTGTCGTCATGACGCAGAGGATAAGCACAATACGTGCCAGAGTGGCAAAGTCAGCGTTGACGCGACTCCAGGCAGAGCCGACAGGAAAAATGACAGTGAATTCGACATAAATGACGAGCTGGCGTCAAAAAAAAGCCCGCACGAAGGCGGGCAAGAAATACTGGAAGCAATGTGAGCAATGTCGTACTAAATACCTGAGTTATTTACTCAACTATTCAGTAATGAGAAAGATAATCTTTATCATCTAAACTTGCAACCCCATCTTTTGTGGGAGAAATCAGAAAGCTCAATAAGGTGATGTACATCACAAATTTCAATTTCCTGACGATGTGCTATCCTTTTTAACGGCGAATAAACCGCTAACGTAAAATCGATAAGCGAGGAAAAAATGGGCATTATTTCATGGATTATTTTTGGTCTGATTGCAGGTATTCTGGCGAAGTGGATTATGCCTGGTAAGGATGGTGGTGGATTCTTTATGACGATCATTCTGGGGATCGTCGGTGCCGTGGTGGGGGGATGGATCAGTACCCTGCTTGGCTTTGGGAAAGTGGACGGCTTTAATTTCGGCAGCTTCGCGGTGGCGATTATTGGTGCTATCGTAGTGCTGTTTATCTACAGAAAAATCAAAAGCTAAGACGCAAAAATTGACTGACAAAAGGCGACCTGAGGGTGGCCTTTGTCATTTTGGGCCAGGTGTTACCACCAGCCCAGTTCGGTACCCAGCACCACAACTACCGCAACGACAATCATAATCAGCGTCGTTTTTTTCATGATTTACGCCCCCGGTGCGGCATAGCCACCGATAAAAAACCAGGCCAAAAAAACCACGGCCGTAATGAAAATGACGACGGGAAACAGTACGCCCAGTCTCATGCGATCACCTGTCTGAATTATGCAAAGAGCTGCAAGGATAACAGGGGTTAATGGGGGACAAAAGGGGTTTTATCCTCGCGCTTTTCGCTTATTCTGCGAGCGGCCAGGGCGTGACACGCAGGCACCCGGCAGGCTATTATTTCTCGGAATTGTCTTAACCAGAGTCGCGAGAGCGCAATGAGAGAAGTATGTTCCAGCTAAAGCCGGGTTCCCTGGCGCTAATCATTGGTGCGAAAACGCCTGCCGGGCGCGGCAACATTGGCAAGTCGGTTGAATTATTTCATCTCTGCCAACCGGGTGAGGTATTTATTAATCCAGTGAATGGATTTACCACGATGCTACCGAAAGAGACGCCGCGTGCGCTCTGGCTGGTGACGGGGGAGGTGGTGTCGGCAAGCGGGCAGCAGGGTTTTGCCTGGGTGAGAGCGGAACACCTGATGCCGCTGCTGCCGGATATTCAGCCTGAAACGACGAATATCCGCAAATTACAACTCACGTAGCCAGTCCGCCAGCACAAGGGCGTGATTCTGTTCGCTGTTTTTGGCGGCATACAGCAGCGTCAGCGTCTGCTGGCGGGCAATCTGCGCCAGTCGCTCACCTTCCTGCTTCTGCGTGGCGAGTTCTGCGCGATACAACTCAGTAAAATGATGAAAATCGATCGTTTCTGCGTGAAAGGCTTTGCGCAGTTCTGTTGAAGGGGTGAGGTCTTTGACCCACTCATTCAGCGCGAGATCCGTTTTTTTGATCCCGCGCGGCCACAGCCGGTCAACCAGCACCCGGTAGCCGTCGTCGTTTTCTGCCGGGTCGTAGACGCGTTTACACTGAATATTCATGATTGTCTCTCTCCTCAATCCAGGCGCAAAACTCATCGAGCTGATGGTCGGAAAAAACCGTTATCCCGTGCTGGCGTAACAGCGCTGCGGCAACACCCGTTCCGGGATGACGTTGACCGCTGAAGCTGCCGTCGTAAATAAACTGACTGCCGCAGGTTGGGCTGCCGTCGGTGAGAAGCGCAACGTCACAGCCGGTCTCTTGCGCAGTACGAAGGGCCAACCAGGCGGCAAGCTGATAGTGCGCCGTGACATCATGACCACTCTGTTCGACAATGGCTGCACGCCCCTGCATGACGTCGTTGCCATCGGCCTGAACAATCTCCGCCGGTGGTCGAGGCGTCGGCAATCCTGCGGCCAGCTCCGGGCAGTGGATCACCAGGCGCTGTTCCGCCTGTAGGTGAGCTAACATCGCCGTTGGCCGGGCTTTCTCGCTGCCGTTATAACGCACCTTCAGCCCCATCAGGCAGGCGCTCACCAGAACCTTACTTTTCATCGCATTTGCCTCGACAAGCAGAAAAACAGCACCCGATCACTATATCACTTTGCGCGTGCCCATCCTTAAATTAAGGTATTGTGATGGCAGTAAAAGATCGGTAGGCTGAGGTTCCTTATGTTGTCCCCAATTGTTCTGACGTAAGGAATTCTCCATGGAAATATCCTCTGTAAAAGATACGCTGCGGATTGCGGTGGTGGGTGATTACAACGCTGGCATCACGGCCCATCAGGCGATTCCTCTGGCCATCGATGACGCCGCTGCGGTTCTGGAACTGGTGGCGGATTACGACTGGCTGGCCAGCACCGAAATCACCAGCGCAGAAGATCTGGTCGGCTATGACGCCATCTGGGTAGTACCCGGTAGTCCATACAAAAATACGCAAGGCGCGCTGACTGCCATCCGTTATGCCCGCGAAAACGGCATTCCCTTCCTGGGAACCTGCGGCGGTTTTCAACATGCCATCCTCGAATACGCTCGTAACGTGCTGGGGTGGTCGGATGCCGCCCATGCGGAAACTGACACGACAGGCCGGATGGTCATTGCGCCACTCATCTGTTCGCTGGTGGAAAAAACCGACGCTATCGAACTGCGACCCAACACTCTGATTGCCAAAGCGTATGGCCAGCCGGTGATTTCAGAAGCCTATCACTGCAACTATGGCATTGCAGAGGCGTTCGCGGCTGAACTGGAAAGCGGCGATCTGCGCGTGACAGGCTGGGATGATAACGGCGAGATTCGGGCGGTGGAGTTGGTCACGCATCCCTTCTATGTGGCGACCCTGTTTCAGCACGAACGGGGCGCGCTGGCGGGTAAACCGGTTCCTCTTGTACAGGCGATGCTGCGCGCCGCGCAAGGCTAATCATCAGGGCAGAGCGGTGAGTCTGCCCTGAATCGTTCAGTCTGTTATCTCTTTATTACGCCCGGCATAGAGGCCGAAGACCGCCATCACGACCGCCAACGCTGCAACGGCCAGCAGCGGGATCTGCCAGCTTCCCTGGGTGTCATGGATCCTGCCCATCAGGGGCGGCCCGCAAGCGGCTAATAAATAGCCGACGGATTGCGCCATGCCGGAAAGTGCTGCCGCCTGATGTGCTGAACTGGCGCGCAGGCCGATGAAGGTCAGCCCCAGAATCATCGTCGCGCCGGAGCCAAATCCAAACAGCAGCGTCCACAGCACCGCCTGACCCGGCATAAACCAGAACCCTGTCGCACCCACTGCACACATGAACGACACCAGCGCGGCGATGCTGCGCTGATCGTGAAAACGGTACAGCACCAGCGGAATGAGTAAACCGGGAGAGGCGGTCGCCAACTGGAGCAAACCGTGCAGCGAGCCGGCCTGTGCCTCACTGTAACCGTGGCTGATTAAGATAGCCGGCAGCCAGCCGATGATCACATAATAAATCAGCGAGTTAATCCCAAGAAATAACGTCACCTGCCAGGCCAGCGGCGAACGCCAGATGCCGCGCGCATGCAAAGTGCGCGAGGTGGTCACGTTCGCGTGGGCGGTATTGCGCCATTGCGGCAGCCAGACCAGAAATGCCAGCAGTGGGAACACCATCAGCAGCAGCAGCGCACCGCGCCAGCCGAATCCGCTCAGCGCCAGTGGAACCACCAGCGCAGAGCCCAGCGCGGCGGCGGCCCCCATCGTCAGGGAATAAGCGCCGGTCAGTCTGGCGACGTGCTGCGAAAAATCGCGCTTGATCAGACCCGGCAGCAACACGTTGCCGAGGGCGATACCACAACCGATGATGGCGGTGCCGAGAAACAGCAATGAGGCGGATGACAGAGAACGCACGGCAATCCCGGCGCAAATCAGTAACATCGCGACAAAGAGGCTGCGTTCCATACCAATACGACGGGCAATGCCTGCGGCAAGGGGAGAAACCAGCGCGAACGCCAGCAGCGGCAGGGTGGTTAATAGCCCTGTCTGGGCCGTCGTGAGACCATAATCCGTGCGAATCGCATCCAGCAAAGGGGCGGCGCCGGTAAACGTCACGCGTAGCGTGGTGGCAATCATCAGGATACCCGCAATCAACAGGGCTCCGTGGTTGCCGCGTGGTGGTGAAGAAGTCATTGTTCTCTCATATCAACAGGTGAGGCCGTACCTTACCGCGTTTATCTGCGTAACGAATCAAGCTAAAATGACAGTTTATCGCTAATTTCGGACAAAATAATGTACAGCCTGCGACTCGACGGATACGACCCCGATCTTCACCACGATGCCGCCGTGGCGTTTCGTATCCGCGCCCGCCCGGACGAGCTGTTCAGTGCACAGCATCAGCATCGTAAAGGGCAACTGATTATGGCATTGCACGGGGCCGTCACCTGTGATGTTGAGTGCGCTATGTGGATGGTGCCGCCGCAGTACGCAGTCTGGATCCCCGGCGGCGTTCCTCACAGTAACCATGTTACGGCAGGCGCGGAGCTCTGCTTTCTGTTTATCGAACCGGATGCGGTCACTTTGCCGGGAAGATGTTGTACGTTAAAAATATCTCCGCTTTGTCGGGAACTGATCCTTTCTCTGGCGACGCGTAGCGACGGTCAGCGGGCAGAACCGCAGACGCAGCGCCTGACGCAGGTGTTGTTCGATGAACTCCCGCAGCAGCCACAGGAGCAGATGCAACTGCCGGTTTCTGCGCACCCGAAGATCCGCCGGATGGTTGAAACGATGGCGCGCGAACCGGCGCAGTGGCAGACGCTTGGGCAGTGGGCCAGTGTATTTGCGATGAGCGAGCGCAATCTCGCCCGGCTGGTCGTCAGGGAGACAGGGCTCAGCTTTCGTCGCTGGCGTCATCAACTCCAGCTTATTCTGGCTTTACAGGCCCTTGTCGGGGGGCACAACGTGCAGCAGGCAGCGCAACTGTTGGGATACGACTCGACCACCGCGTTCATCACCATGTTCAAAAAAGGCCTGGGCCAGACGCCAGGCCGTTATCTGGCGGGGTTGACTACTGCCTTCCCACAATAAGCGAGACAAGACCGGCGGCGATAAGCGGCCCGACAGGCACACCGCGAAACAAGGCCACGCCAAGCACCGTACCGACCAGCAACCCGGCGACCAGTTGGGGTTGGCTACCCATCAGCGTCACACCGCGACCGCCGAGCCACGACACCACCACGCCAACCACAATCGCCACCAGTGATTTCCAGTTAAGGAAAGAGTGGATCAATGTAGAAGGCGGCAGCGTCCCGCTGGCGATCGGCGCCATGACGCCAATCGTCAGGATAATAATCCCGATGGTTAGCCCTTGTTTTTCAATCCACGGGAAAAAGGTATTGAGCGGAGTAACGCGGACAATAATCAGCACCAGAATTGAAACGGCGACAGTGGTGTTATGGCTGACAAAGCCCAGAGCTGCCAGTCCAAGCAGAACCAGCAGAGTGACATCAAACATCGTTGTTTCCTTGCCAAAAAAAGTTAAGCCTGTTTACTCTACGCTCAAACGCAATGCAGAACAGACTTTTTTAGAATCAGGTCGCTATTTTCAGGCAAATGCATGATGGCGAAAAAACAGGCGATTTTGGTGTTTTGTCATCAAATTGCCATTATCGCGGGCTATCAATAACAGGTGAGCAGGTATCTCTCATTATGAGGTGTAGCCATGAACGATCACATGTTTATTGAGACGCTAATTATTAGCTCATCCTTTTTCGCCATTGCCGCCGTTATCGTGATCTCTGTGTTAATTCTCGAACGCGGTAGCTGAATGCCTACGATACGCGGTGAAATGCCACCCGTTCAGGCTGAGCAATGCGCAGATAATCGTCAGTATTGAGAATGATCGACTTCGTGAGCACACCAGCGTTAAAGGCAATTTCGCTATAGCGCTCGAAGAGCAGCGGATCGGCAACCAGTTTTAGCTGCGGATGAAAACTGAAGGGCGGAATCGCACCAAACACGCAACCGGTGAGCTCGTCTACCTCTGCCGGGCTGGCGAGAGAGGCTCGCAGGCCGCCAAGATAGGTAGCCAGTTGACCGAGGTCGGCTTGTTGATCGGCGGGCAAAATCGCCAGTACATGCTGATTCACTCCATTGCCTTTGACTTTGCAGACCAGCGCCTTTGCTCCCTGACCCAGTGCGGTGCCCCGAATTTCTGACACTGCCTCGCATTTGCCCACGGCCTCATGGCTGACGACGCGATAACGGGCGCCCTCCAGAGATAATAAATCGAGTAAACGCTGATGGGTGTCGCTGCCTTTTTCCATTTTGCTCATCTTTCACTCCTGTTCGCGCGAAAAAAACACGGGACAGATTATCACGAACGCTGGTGATTTTGGTGCTTGTTGAGGTAAAGCTGCTCGTCAGACGCGGTGTAGGCATCATGCAGCGTATCGTTCGGCTGCATGCTGTAACTTCCTGATGAAAAACGAATATCCCTCTCCGGCGCGACGGTTCGCAGATGGCTGGCAATCCGTTCCGGCAGACGAGCAGCCATGTCTGGCTCGGCGTCTATCAGAATGATGCAAAACTCATCACCGCCCAGGCGGATGGCGTAATCGCTCTTACGTACCGATGCCTCGATGGCTTTCGCCAGCAGCGTGATCGCCCGATCGCCCGCGTGATGCCCCAGCGTATCGTTAATCATCTTCAGCTTATCGAGGTCGATGGCGATAAAGGTCACCGGCGCACCGGCGCTGACCAATCGTTGCAATCGTTGCTCAAGCGTCGGGGTTAAAATTTTACGGTTATACAGCCCCGTCATCGCATCACTGATATTTTCGCGGGTGACATTGTGGTAAAGGCGGAAATGCAGTCTGACCATATTGAGGAGCAGGGCGGTCGCCAGCAGGTAAAACAGAAACAATTTCCAGGAAGAAACAATGAAATACAAAATATCGAGTGACAGCTCGACGTGCAGGCCACCGGGAAGATTGCTGATGTAATTGACGTACGGGAAAAGGTTATTTTCGCTTTGATGAATAATAATTGTTTTATCTGAGTCGGTATCGGTGACGCTGGCATTGAGATAACGCCAGACCAGGGGACGATCGTGGGTAAACACAATATTTTGCAAATTGTGTTTGTTAATATCCACCATCACGATGCCTTTTAGCTTACCGTTCAGATAGACCGGTGTTAAAAAACTCATCACATTAAGTTCAGTACGATCGTCCTGATAGATACTCGACAGCACGGTCCGGCCAGAAAACAATTCATCAATATCAGCCTGATGAATACCTAATGAGCCTTTCTGTAAAAAAGCCCAATGATGCATGGCAAACTGATGCGTATTGATCAAATCATAGAAGTAAATATATTGATTCTGTAAATCCAGATAATAATGAAATTTCTCTTCTGAGGTGGCGAGTCCTTTTCCATAATCAACCTGTTCCCGGTTAACCTTCACGGCCTGGTCAAAGGCAGGGAGCAGGAGTACATCGTCCGTGATACGCGCGCAGTCCGCAACAGAAGTCTGTAACGTACCGTTGAGCGCGGGATAATTATGCCTTGTCAGATTCAGACCATACACCGAGTTGGCACTTTCAAACGCCTGACAAAGGGTATTGCGCGCTTCGACAGAGACCATTTTCTCCGGCGAGGCTAGTGTGCGCATCAGATGAGCGGCAATACTCTGGTTTTGGTATTTATCATACAGAAACGAGGAGTCTGCTTTTTCGATGATATAGCGCATATAGCCATTCATTGCCTTATGACTGGCAATAAGTTCGTAGATCAAAAAGGAAGATGTCAGAACGACAACGCTTGCGGAAATAAAGAGCCTGAGCGCTTTATGAGGCAATTTCATGATAAACAGCAACCCTCCTGGTCAGATAATCTATTTTATCACACGTCACAGGTGCAACCTACCGACCAACGGGAATAGTTAGTACAAAAGGCATGAAATGAACCAGCCAGGAGATTATTTACCTGGCTGGTTGCGGTTTAATTGACGCTGGTGGTACCTTGTTTTTGAAAAAGCTCGCGGAACACCGGATAAATATCATCCTGATCGCGAATATGCTGCATCGCAAAATTATCAAAGGTGGACTGCAGATGCTCATATTCGCGCCATAATGTCTGATGCGCGCGGCGGGTAATTTCGATGTAACTGTAATAGCGAACCACTGGCAACAGTTTTTTCGCCAGAATTTCATGGCACAGCGGGGAGTCATCCGCCCAGTTATCACCATCGGATGCCTGTGCGGCGTAAATGTTCCACTGCGCAGGATCGTAACGCTCTTTCACGACGTCATCCATCAGCTTCAGGGCGCTGGAGACAATGGTTCCCCCGGTTTCCTGAGAGTAGAAGAACTCATGCTCGTCGACCTCTTTCGCCTGAGTGTGATGACGGATGTAGACCACTTCCACGTTTTTATACGTTCGGCTCAAGAACAGATAGAGCAGAATATAAAAGCGTTTGGCCATGTCCTTCGTCGACTGATCCATGGAGCCGGAGACATCCATCAGGCAGAACATGACCGCCTGGCTGGAAGGATCGGGACGCTTCTCATAATTTTTATAACGTAAGTCGAAGGTGTCGATGAACGGCACGCGCTCGATTTTGGCCCGCAGTTCGGCAATCTCTTTGCGTAGCCGTTCCTCCTCCAGAAGTTGCGCCGGTTCGCTCTTGCTGATGGTGTCGAGATCCTGCTCCAGCGCGTGCAGTTCGCGTCGTTTGCCTGCCGTCATGGCCGTACGCCGGGCGAGGGAGTTTTGCAACGACCGCACGACGCTGATATTGGCCGGAACGCCGTTGGCGGTATAGCCCGCACGATGCGTTTTATACTCCGTAAGCTGACGCTGCTGATTTTGCTTCAGATTAGGCAGCGCTAAGTCTTCGAAAAGCAGATCCAGGTATTCATCTTTGGAGATCTGAAAGACGAATTCATCCTGGCCTTCACCGTCCTGACTGGCCTGACCCTGTCCACTTCCGGATCCACCGCCGCCACCCTGTGGGCGCTCAATACGGTCATTCTGCACGAAATGGTCGTTTCCCGGATGAACGCGATGGCGCAGGCCGCCGCGTCCCTGATGAAACATCGGTTCGCTAATATCTTCCGTCGGAATGGAGACAGATTCACCGCTGTCTACATCGGTCACCGAACGCTTGTTAATGGCCTCGGAGATCGACTGTTTAATTTGTGCTTTATAACGGCGTAAAAAGCGCTGGCGGTTAACCGTGCTCTTATTTTTACCGTTAAGTCGTCGGTCAATGAACCAGGTCATATGTCCCCCGTACTGCATTTGCCAACTTTATGCGGCACCTGTAGTGCCAGATACGCCTCGCTTATCCGGCCTACGGTTCGCTGTCGTTGTGGGCCCGGCTGGCACAATGCGTCGCCGGGCCGTTTGCTGTTAAGACGATTTACGTACGCGCAGATACCATTCGCACAGTAAACGCACTTGTTTACGGGTATAGCCTTTTTCCATCATCCGGTCGACAAAGTCGTCGTGTTTCTTCTGCTCATCGGTCGAGGTTTTGGCATTGAACGAAATGACCGGCAGCAGCTCTTCGGTATTGGAGAACATTTTCTTCTCAATGACCGTGCGCAGTTTTTCATAGCTGGTCCAGTTCGGATTCCGTCCGCTGTTGTTGGCGCGCGCGCGCAGCACAAAGTTGACGATTTCATTACGGAAATCTTTCGGATTACTGATCCCCGCGGGTTTCTCAATTTTCTCCAGCTCAGCGTTCAGCGATTCACGGTCAAACAACTGACCGGTATCCGGATCGCGGTACTCCTGATCCTGAATCCAGAAATCGGCATACGTGACATAACGGTCGAAAATGTTCTGTCCGTATTCCGAGTAGGATTCCAGATAGGCGGTCTGGATCTCTTTGCCAATGAACTCGGCGTATTTCGGGATCAGATACCCTTTCAGGAACTCGAGATAGCGTTCTGCCTGCTCCTGTGGGAACTGTTCACGTTCGATCTGCTGTTCCAGTACATAGAACAGATGAACCGGGTTAGCGGCAACTTCGACATGGTCAAAGTTAAAGACGCGCGAGAGGATCTTAAACGCGAAGCGGGTTGACAGGCCGTTCATCCCTTCGTCAACGCCGGAGTAGTCGCGGTACTCCTGATATGACTTCGCTTTCGGATCGGTATCTTTCAGACTTTCACCGTCATAGACGCGCATTTTCGAGTAGATACTCGAGTTTTCCGGATCTTTCAGACGGGAAAGAATCGAGAAGCGCGCCAGCGTTTCCAGGGTTCCCGGCGCGCAGGGCGCGTGGGTCAGCTCGCTGTGGTTAAGCAATTTCTCGTAGATTTTAATCTCTTCAGAAATGCGTAAGCAGTACGGTACCTTCACGATATAAACACGATCGAGGAAGGCTTCGTTGTTTTTATTGTTACGGAAAGTCACCCATTCCGACTCGTTCGAGTGGGCGAGAATAATACCGTTGAACGGCAGGGCGGAGATCCCCTCGGTGCCGTTGTAGTTCCCTTCCTGAGTGGCGGTCAGCAGCGGATGTAGCACTTTAATCGGTGCTTTAAACATCTCGACAAATTCCATAATCCCCTGGTTCGCCCGGCACAGCGCGCCGGAATAGCCATACGCGTCCGGATCGTTCTGGGCGTGGTGTTCGAGTTTACGAATATCCACTTTCCCGACCAGCGCGGAGATATCCTGGTTGTTCTCATCGCCGGGCTCCGTTTTGGCAATCGCGATTTGCGCAAGGATTGACGGCCAGACTTTTACCACGCGGAACTTGGTGATATCCCCACCGAACTCATGCAGGCGTTTGGCAGCCCACGGCGACATAATGGTGCCGAGATAACGGCGCGGAATGCCGTACTCTTTTTCCAGAATCTGGGTATCTTCCTGCGGATTAAACAGACACAGTGGATGATCGTTCACCGGACTGCGCTCACCGTTGGCGCTCAGGACATAAATCGGGACGCGCTGCATCAACGACTTCAGTCGTTCGGCAAGCGACGATTTCCCGCCCCCTACAGGCCCCAACAGATACAGGATCTGTTTCTTCTCTTCCAGCCCCTGAGCCGCGTGTTTCAGATAAGAGACAATCTGTTCGATCGCGTCTTCCATGCCGTAAAACTCTTCAAACGCCGGGTAACGAGCGATAACCCGGTTGGAGAAGAGGCGAGAAAGTCGGGGTTCCTGGGCAGTATCAACCATGACGGGTTCACCAATAGCCATCAATAGCCGTTCTGCCGCGTTGGCATAAGCACTGCGATCTTGCCGACAAGTGGTAAGAAACTCCTGCAGTGTGAACTCTTCGTCCTTGGCAGCTTCATA
Organism: Citrobacter telavivensis; assembly: GCA_009363175.1. Classification (NCBI taxonomy): domain Bacteria; kingdom Pseudomonadati; phylum Pseudomonadota; class Gammaproteobacteria; order Enterobacterales; family Enterobacteriaceae; genus Citrobacter; species Citrobacter telavivensis. Next base: position 3,497,291 of record CP045205.1, on the reverse strand, counting down.
ACGCTGGCGATAGTGATCGAATATATTCATGATATGCCGTCCTTTCGTTTTTTAGCACAGGTTAAGAGCCGTTCATATGAATAGTAGAGGCTCCCGGAAGAGGTAGACTGAACGACGTCATTTACTGTCTCGTATCAAAAAAACAGCAACTCTCATGCCAGCTTGTACAGCGTGAGACCAACGTGCCCGGCGATACAACTTCTAAATTAAAGCGTAGATGGCATTTGCAAAACTTGCATGCGCTCGCAAATGATTTTCAATGGCATATCAATAACTCATCCGCAAAAAATGCATAGTTAATGTAAATAAAGTGGCAGGAGATCACACCGTTTTCATCCCACTGTAAGCCGCGTGTCATCTCAGCCTGCAAAATTAGACGGTTACATTCTTTCATTAATTTGTAAAATGGTTGGGTTGTAACGTATTGGCGGTTACACTTTTGCCGCTGAACAATTGAATAAGGAAAGATGGATTGTGACCAAACTCAAACTTCTGGCACTTGGCGTGTTTATCGCATCGTCTGCTACCGTGGTGCACGCTGAAAGCAACCTGACGCTTGGCGCTGGCGTTGGTGTGGTTGAACACCCTTATAAAGATTACGACGCAGATGTTTACCCGGTTCCGGTGATCAACTACGAAGGCGACAACTTCTGGTTCCGTGGTCTGGGCGGTGGATACTATCTATGGAACGACACTGCAGACAAGTTGTCGATCACGGCCTACTGGTCCCCGATGTATTTCAAACCGGGCGACAGCGACGATCGTCAGATGCGTCGTCTGGATAAGCGTAAGAGCACCATGATGGCGGGCTTATCTTACGTCCATAATACCGAATACGGTTTTCTGCGTACCACGCTCGCCGGGGATACGCTGGACAACAGCAACGGTATCGTCTGGGATCTGGCCTGGCTGTATCGCTACACCAATGGCGGCCTGACGTTGACGCCGGGTATTGGTGTTGAGTGGAACAGTGAGAATCAGAACGACTACTACTACGGTGTGTCTCGTAAAGAGTCCGCAAGAAGCGGTATGCGTGGCTATAACCCGAACGACAGCTGGAACCCGTACCTGGAGCTGAGCGCGAACTACAACTTCCTCGGTGACTGGAGCGTTTACGGTACTGCACGTTACACCCGTCTGTCGGATGAAATTACCGACAGCCCGATGATCGACAAATCCTGGACTGGCCTGATTTCGACCGGGATCACCTATAAGTTCTGATTGTGCATTATTACTGTGCAATTTGTGCATCAAAACAGGGCGCTTGCGCCCTGTTTTGCATTACGGTGGTGCACAACAAAGGAGGATGTGATGACAGATAAACAGGTTGTTTTTGCCGGTGGGGTTGTTCTGCCCGCGATCGGGCAGGGGACGTGGTATATGGGTGAGAATCCCGGCCATCGCCGGGCGGAAGTGTCTGCACTCCGTGCGGGCGTCGATCTGGGGCTGACGCTCATCGACACCGCCGAAATGTATGCCGATGGCGGAGCGGAAGAAGTGGTCGGTGAGGCGTTGAACGGCTTACGTGAACGCGTTTTTCTGGTGTCGAAGGTCTATCCGTGGAACGCGGGGGGACAAAAAGCGATTGCCGCCTGCGAGGCCAGCCTGCGCCGCCTGAAAACCGACTATCTGGATCTCTACTTATTGCACTGGTCGGGTAACTTCACCTTTGCCGAGACGGTTGAGGCGATGGAAACACTGATTGCCCAGGGCAAAATTCGTCGCTGGGGAGTGTCCAATCTCGACGTTGACGATATGCAGGCGCTGTGGCAGGTCCCGGGCGGCAGGCAGTGCGCGACCAATCAGGTGCTGTATCATTTGGCTTCACGCGGCATTGAGTACGATCTGCTACCGTGGTGTCAGCAGCATCAACTCCCCGTGATGGCCTACAGCCCGCTGGCGCAAGCCGGACGACTTCGCAGCGGCTTGCTGAACCATCCCGTGGTCAATGAGATTGCGCATGCGCACAGTGCGTCAGCGGCGCAGATCCTGTTGGCGTGGGTCATCAGTCATCAGGGGGTGATGGCAATTCCGAAAGCGGCAAGTGTCGAGCATGTGCAGCAAAATGCGGCGGCGCTGAGCATTACGCTTTCAGCCCAGGAACTCGCCGCGCTGGATAAGGCGTATCCCGCGCCGAAGGGGAAAACGGCGCTGGACATGGTGTGACGATGCCGGATGTTATTTTTGTAGGCCAGATAAGGCGTTAGCCGCCATCTGGCATTGATTGCCGGATGGTGATGCTCACGCATCTTATCCGGCCTACAGAAACTCCGGCATCACTTATTACTTAACGTCTGGTCACGCGAACAGTCTGTGCCAGGCGGGACGGTTTCTCTTCGGTGGTCTTCTGTGCCGCGGTGGCGTATGCCGTTTCCACACACACAAAGGTTTTGTAGCCATCGTCCGGCATATCGCCCATGCTTACGGACAGCGCCGGGCCCGGGTTCCAGCCGACGACGTTAAGGTGGTGATGATGCACGACGTCGATGTTGCGGTTCAGTGCAGCATCGTGAATCACGCTGCAGGCTTCCGGGTTCAGATAGACGCGGTCGGTACGATCCGGGAAAGTCTGTACGCCATCGGTCAGTGCATCTTCTTTTGCATTGTTCACTTTGTCGATAAAACGATCGCCCAGACCGCTGACTTTCACCGCCGCGATATCGCCAACGTTGAAATAGGTATGCAGCGCGGAGGTTGTTTCAAATTCGCCGTGCGCTTCCAGTTCGATCTCACAGGTTTTACCCACTTTAAAGCGCGCCAGCAGGGTGAAGTCATGCGGCCAGTACTGGCGAGTCGCTTCACTGCTTTGCAGTTCAAAGGTCAGCACCGCACCGTTGTCGTCTTCATTATGCGCCTTCAGCGTCCACGGCAGGTTACGGGCAAATCCATGCGCCGGTAGACCCTGCTGGGCCGCCGGACCAAACCACGGCCAGCAGATTGGCACGCCACCGCGCAGTGCGACGCCATTTTTAAACGGTGTGTTGTTGCTCAGCCACAGAACCTCTTGTTCTCCCGCCGGTTTCCAGGAGAGCAGGTGCGCGCCCTGTAACGCGAAAGACGCTTTCACCTGGGGGTGGTCGACGACAATCACATCGAGTTCGTCGAGCTGACGACGGGAGAGGACAGGGGTAATGTGTTCGATTACCGGAAGTGCAAAAATTTTATTGATCATGATGTAATCCTTTCTCTTCAGGCAAAAAAAAGAGCGACCGAAGTCGCTCTTACAGATTACTGTTTCATCTCAACTTATTTGGAGATGTGAGCAATCAGATCCAGAACCTTGTTGGAATAACCGGTTTCGTTGTCGTACCAGGAAACCAGTTTCACGAAGTTGTCGTTCAGTGCGATACCGGCTTTGGCATCGAACACGGAAGTGCAAACTTCGCCGTTGAAATCGGTAGAAACAACGTCGTCTTCGGTGTAACCCAGAACGCCTTTCATCGGGCCTTCGGAAGCAGCTTTGATCGCTTTCTTAATGTCTTCGTAAGAAGCAGCTTTTTCCAGACGAACGGTCAGGTCAACAACGGATACGTTCGGAGTCGGAACGCGGAACGCCATACCCGTCAGTTTGCCATTCAGTTCTGGCAGTACTTTACCAACGGCTTTAGCCGCACCGGTAGAGGATGGGATGATGTTCTGAGCCGCGCCACGGCCGCCACGCCAGTCTTTGTGAGACGGGCCATCAACGGTTTTCTGAGTTGCGGTGGTTGCGTGAACAGTGGTCATCAGACCTTCGATGATACCGAAGTTGTCGTTGATAACTTTAGCCAGCGGAGCCAGGCAGTTGGTGGTGCAGGATGCGTTGGAAACGATGTCCTGGCCAGCATATTTGTCAAAGTTAGCGCCTTTAACAAACATCGGGGTGTCATCTTTGGACGGACCAGTCAGTACGACTTTCTTCGCGCCAGCAGTGATATGCTTACGAGCAGTCTCGTCGGTCAGGAAGATACCGGTCGCTTCAGCCACTACGTCAACACCAACTTCGTCCCATTTCAGGTTAGCCGGATCACGTTCAGCGGTAACACGGATTTTTTTACCGTTAACGATCAGATGACCGTCTTTCACTTCAACGGTACCGTCGAAACGGCCGTGAGTGGAGTCATATTTCAGCATGTAAGCCATGTATTCAGCGTCTAACAGGTCGTTGATTGCAACGATCTCGATGTCAGAACGTTTCTGAGCAGCACGGAAAACAATGCGACCGATACGGCCAAAACCGTTGATACCTACTTTGATAGTCATATATTCCACCAGCTATTTGTTAGTGAATAAAAGGTTGCCTGTAAAATTACAAAAACCTTACGCAGCGTCAAGCGGAATCGTGTCAATCATTGCGACAAATCAATCCTCTGCACAAGCTTTGCGCAGCTGATTCGCCTCACTCTTCCATTGGGCTTGAAACCACATGGGGGCGGCGCCCCGAATTTTAAAGGGCAACTGAGATAAAAACGTGATTTGCATCACGATTCACAAGCTGCCATTTCGCAAGGATCAAGTTTAGAACAAAAGTCTGCACTCAGGTGTTAATGTTTTGTTAGAATCTGTCGTGCAATGTCAGCGTCATGAAAAGTGAGATGTGAGCAAATGGCGAACAAACCTTCTACGGAAGATCTAAAAAAAAACCTGTCTGAAATGCAGTTCTACGTGACGCAGAATCACGGCACAGAACCGCCATTTACAGGGCAGTTGCTGCATAACAAGCGAGACGGCGTTTATCACTGTTTGATCTGCGATGCGCCACTGTTTACCTCCCAGTCCAAATACGATTCCGGCTGCGGCTGGCCCAGCTTTTACGAACCGGTGAGTGAAGAGTCGATCCGCTACATCAAGGACTTCTCGCACGGCATGCAACGTATTGAAATTCGCTGTGGAAACTGCGACGCGCATCTGGGACACGTCTTCCCCGATGGTCCGCAACCTACCGGCGAACGCTACTGTGTCAATTCAGCTTCTCTGAGCTTTACCGATGATGAAAACGGTGACCAGACCAAAGGTTGAAAAAACGATTCAGCAATTTATTCCATAGGAGCGGACTTATCATGAATCTTGATGAGATAGTTAACAGCATGACGCCGGAAGTGTATCAGCGCTTATCAACCGCCGTTGAACTGGGAAAATGGCCGGATGGCGTGGCGCTGACTCCGGAGCAAAAAGATAACAGTCTGCAACTGGTGATGCTCTGGCAGGCGCGCCACAATACTGACGCTCAGCATATGACGATTGATACCAACGGGCAGATGGTGATGAAGAGCAAGCAGCAACTGAAGGTCGATTTTGGCATTACGCCAGAACCGATTGCGACGTTTAAATCCTGATAGCGCGCAGTGAGGCCCGGCATTCTACAGTATTGCCGGGCTAACGCGGCGGATTATTTTTTATTCAGCATTGCCTTCAGGTCGGCAAAAGGGTTGTACGTGGCTTCGCCAACGCTCTTTTGCGCATCCTCTCCAGCCACCACTGTGGAACCATATTGATCGGCTTCCGTGTATTTGGAATGCTCATGATCGTGGCAGTACAGGCACAACATCTCCCAGTTGCTGCCGTCTTCCGGATTATTGGAATGATCGTGATCGATATGATGCACCGTCAGTTCGCGAAGATTTGAATAGACAAATTCGCGGGAACAGCGGCCGCAGACCCACGGGAAGAGTTTTAGCGCCTTTTCCCGGTAGCCAACTTCCAGACGGGCGTAATTTTTAGGGATAAAAGCCATACAATCCCATGCCTCCAGTTGAAAATGAAACGTGACGTCAAACACTGACGCAACGGCCTGGGGCCATCATAACCGATTCCGTTTCGCGTAACACACCGATCCCGCAGCTTGTGAAAAAAATGCCCTGTGCGGGCGCACAGGGCATTATCAGCAATGGGTGGCGCTTAGTGTTGAATGCCTAAGGATTCCGCCAGCTGTTTCGCAAGCTGGTTATTGTCGTCCGCACCGTACTCCCAGAACATTGCGCCGGCCAGTCCGCGCTTCTTGATGTACTCCGCTTTGATTGCCACCGAGCGGGGGTTTTCGTAAGAGAGGGCAAACAGGGGCTTACCGTCAGCCGACTGAACGGACAGCCACGGCACCATCGCCTGAGCGTCCCAGTGTTCGGTAAAACGCTTCTGCGGATCGTTGAGAAACGTTTTGACAATGTCGTTGTACTTCACGTAGGTGTCTTTGGTCAGATCGACCCCCAGCGATTTAAACAGTGTGATTTCCGGTTCGCCAAAGTAGGGCAGAGTGACCGGATTTTTTTGTGCGTCCGGCTTCGTCCAGTCAATTCCCGGCTCCACCGTACGTTTGGGGACGCGACCATAAAAACCGATCCCCAGATTCATCTGTTGGGGTTTTAGGCCAGCGGCAAGGTAGTTGTTGACCACAAAGTCGACGCTGTACTTATCGGCAGTTGCCACGGTTGGCCAGTCTTTCGAATCATACAGGTTGGCGTTGAAATATTGCGTTCCGTAGGCCATGTCGTAAGTCATCAGGTTGATGTAGTCGAGTAGCAGCGCAATCGCCTTCACATCCACCCAACTTTTCGGACTTTCCGCATTCGCCCCGACGGCAATCGTCACCAGTTTCTGGTTGCCGACCGCCTGACGCAGTTCTTTCAGCAGCAGCGTGAAATTCTCACGATCGGCGGGCTGACTGGCAACCAGTCCCCAGGCACCGTTGACCGGGTATTCCCAGTCCAGATCGATACCGTCGAGTCCGTATTTCTGCACTATCTCCATGGCGGACTGAATAAACACGGCACGTGTTTCCGGCGTCGCGGCGGCACCCGAGAATCCGCGCGCCCCCCAGCCGCCGACAGAAAGCAGGACTTTCAGACGCGGGTTCTGTTTACGCAGTACCGGGAGCAGGGCGAGGTCAGACTCCACTTTCGGCGACAGCCAGATCTGATGAAGCTTCGTCGGATCTTTTAGCGCGGCGTTGGTTTCGTCTTTTTCAGCGTTGTAAATCAAGCCGAACGAGTAGTTGAGGTGGGTAATCTGGCGGACATCCAGTTTGTTGATATCGCCGCCCGGTCCGGCGGTGACATCTCCGCCGCCGTTGAAGTAGCCGACGGACATCATAGAACTGGCGGACGCGACAGACGCGCATAGCAGGGGTAATGCTGCCAACAAGGGCAAACGTTTCATAGCGATCCTCTTTGACATTAAAAAAAAACAAACACGCCACTGAAATGGCGTGGCGAAAAAACAACCTGAACAAACTAGCACCTTCGTGCAGGAAAAACTACGAAGGTGTTCACGGCATTTTTGCAAAGCCTCTTCCACATTCCTTTGTTTTCACGGATCAGTTTCTTCGTATTTGTGATCTGAGTTGCGAAATGCAGATGTTTGTCTGTGTTTTAAAGATTCAATGTTGACCTCAAAGATTTTGTGGGTAAGTATGATGGGCATTGATGCAAAACTAAACACAAAGGAAAAAGCAATGAAAGCACTGGCAAGATTTGGTAAGGCCTTTGGTGGCTACAAGATGATTGACGTACCGCAACCTGTATGCGGACCTGACGATGTGGTGATTGAAATCAAAGCGGCAGCAATCTGTGGCGCAGACATGAAACATTACAACGTTGATAGCGGTTCCGATTGGTTTAACTCCATTCGTGGCCATGAGTTTGCAGGACGTATTACGCAGGTTGGGGAAAAGGTTAAAGACTGGAAGGTGGGTCAGCGCGTGGTTTCAGACAACAGTGGGCATGTCTGCGGCGTCTGCCCGGCCTGTGAGCAGGGGGATTTTCTGTGTTGCACAGAAAAAGTGAATCTGGGATTGGATAATAACACCTGGGGTGGTGGATTTTCGAAATACTGCCTGGTGCCGGGTGAAATCCTGAAAATTCATCGCCATGCCCTGTGGGAGATCCCGGAAAACGTTGATTACGAAGAGGCCGCAGTGCTGGATCCCATCTGCAACGCCTATAAATCTATTGCTCAGCAATCCAAATTTTTACCGGGTCAGGACGTGGTGGTGATCGGCACGGGTCCGCTAGGGCTGTTCTCTGTGCAGATGGCTCGCATCATGGGCGCGGTCAATATTGTGATGGTCGGCCTGGAAGAGGATGTCCCTGTTCGTTTCCCGGTGGCGAAAGAATTGGGTGCGACGGCGGTCGTTAACGGCTCCACGGAAGATGTGGTCGCACGCTGTCAGGAAATCTGCGGCAAAGACAATCTTGGCCTGGTGATCGAGTGTTCTGGCGCCAACATTGCCCTGAAGCAGTCCATCGAAATGCTGCGTCCTAACGGTGAAGTGGTGCGCGTTGGTATGGGGTTCAAACCGCTCGATTTCTCCATTAACGACATCACTGCGTGGAACAAAAGCATTATCGGACATATGGCCTACGATTCCACCTCCTGGCGTAATGCCATTCGCTTACTCGCCAGTGGCGCAATCCAGGTCAAACCGATGATTACGCATCGTATTGGCCTGTCACAGTGGCGTGACGGTTTCGACGCGATGGTCGATAAAACGGCGATCAAAGTGATTATGACCTACGACTTTGATGAATAACCCTTCTGCTAAAGGAACGTTATCGAATGGAACAGATAACAAAGCCACATTGCGGCGCCCGACTGGATCGCCTGCCGGATTGTCGCTGGCATACATCAATGTTTGCGATGGTTGCCTTTGGGTTACTTGTCTGCTGGAGTAATGCCGTTGGTGGGTTGATCCTCGCGCAGCTAAAAGAGTTAGGCTGGACTGATAATTCCACAACCGCCACTTTTTCCGCGATTACCACGGCGGGGATGTTCCTCGGCGCCCTGGTTGGTGGGATCATCGGTGATAAAACCGGACGCAGAAATGCGTTTATCCTCTACGAAGCGATTCATATTGCCGCCATGGTGGTTGGCGCATTTTCGCCAAATATGGATTTCCTGATCGCCTGCCGTTTTGTTATGGGCATCGGGTTAGGGGCGTTGCTGGTTACTCTCTTTGCCGGATTTACGGAGTATATGCCGGGAAGAAACCGGGGCACCTGGTCAAGTCGGGTTTCGTTTATCGGTAACTGGTCGTATCCGCTGTGTTCGCTCATCGCGATGGGACTCACACCGCTGATTAGCGCAGAGTGGAACTGGCGCGTGCAGCTGTTAATCCCGGCCGTATTATCACTTATTGCCACTGCACTTGCCTGGCGTTGGTTCCCTGAATCACCCCGCTGGCTGGAGTCACGCGGACGCTATCAGGACGCCGAAAAAGTCATGCAGGCGATTGAAGAGGGGGTGATGCGTCAAACGGGTAAGCCGCTGCCACCGGTCATTATCGAAGACAACGGTAAGCCGCCACGTTCAGTACCGTATTCCGCATTGCTGACCGGTGTATTACTGAAGCGCGTTATTTTGGGTTCCTGTGTGCTGATTGCCATGAACGTCGTGCAATACACGTTAATTAACTGGTTGCCGACAATATTTATGACCCAGGGAATCAATCTGAAAGACTCCATTGTATTAAATACGATGAGTATGTTCGGCGCGCCGTTTGGTATTTTCATCGCCATGCTGGTGATGGATAAAATCCCCCGTAAAACGATGGGTGTAGGTTTATTAATATTGATTGCCGTGCTCGGGTATATCTATTCACTGCAAACCAGCATGTTGCTGATTACCTTAATTGGCTTTTTCCTGATTACCTTTGTCTATATGTATGTCTGCTACGCTTCGGCCGTTTATGTACCGGAAATCTGGCCTACGGAAGCGAAGCTTAGAGGATCAGGCCTGGCGAATGCCGTTGGTCGAATCAGCGGGATTGCCGCACCTTACGCCGTCGCGGTGTTGCTTAACGGTTATGGTGTGACGGGCGTCTTCATCCTGCTGGGCGCCGTCTCAATTATTGTCGCTGTTGCTATTGCCACTATCGGAATAGAAACAAAAGGTGTCTCGGTCGAGAGTCTGGGTATTGATGCGGTAACGAATAAATAAAGGAATGAAAATGCAAAACTCTAAAGCGATATTAAAAACACCGGGGACGATGAACATTATTGCCGCCGATATGCCGGTGCCAAAAGAGCATGAAGTCCTGATCAAAGTCGAGTATGTCGGGATTTGCGGTTCGGATGTTCACGGTTTTGAATCGGGGCCGTTTATTCCGCCAAAAGACCCGAATCAGGAAATCGGTTTGGGCCATGAGTGTGCCGGGACGGTGGTGGCCGTGGGTAACCGTGTCAGCAAGTTTAAACCGGGCGATCGGGTGAATATTGAGCCGGGCGTGCCCTGCGGTCACTGTCGCTACTGCCTGGAAGGCAAATACAACATCTGCCCGGATGTCGACTTTATGGCGACCCAGCCCAACTATCGCGGTGCCTTAACGCACTACCTGTGCCATCCGGAAAGCTTCACCTATAAGCTCCCGGACAACATGGACACCATGGAGGGGGCACTGGTGGAGCCTGCTGCCGTTGGGATGCATGCGGCAATGCTGGCGGACGTGAAGCCCGGGAAGAAAATTGTCATTCTCGGTGCGGGCTGCATTGGTCTGATGACATTGCAGGCCTGTAAATGCCTTGGCGCTACTGACATCGCCGTGGTCGATGTCCTGGAAAAACGGTTGGCAATGGCTGAACAGCTTGGCGCAACACTCGTCGTCAATGGCGCCAAAGAAGACACCGTTGCCCGCTGTCAGCAATTTTCCGGGGAGATGGGGGCTGACATCGTTTTTGAAACTGCAGGTTCCGCCGTCACGGTTAAGCAGGCGCCGTATCTGGTGATGCGCGGCGGGAAAATCATGATTGTTGGCACGGTGCCGGGAGACTCTGCGATTAATTTCCTCAAAATTAACCGTGAAGTCTCAATTCAGACCGTTTTCCGCTACGCCAACCGCTATCCGGTCACTATTGAAGCGATTTCCTCAGGTCGTTTCGATGTGAAATCGATGGTGACGCATATTTATGACTATGAAGAGGTTCAGCGAGCATTTGATGAGTCGGTAAATAACAAACGCGACATTATTAAGGGTGTAATTAAGGTTATGCCCTAGATAATTCGAGTTGCAGCCAACACATCTGCAACCTGAATTATGGCGGGGGTAGTGATTAATTTAAACGGGAGAAATAACAATGCTGGCAGATATTAAATATTGGGAAAACGACGCACAAAATAAACATTATGCGATTGCCCACTTTAACGTGTGGAACGCAGAAATGTTGATGGGCGTAATCGATGCGGCGGAAGAGGCTAAATCACCGGTGATTATCTCTTTTGGCACCGGGTTCGTGGGGAATACATCATTTGAAGACTTTTCGCATATGATGGTTTCGATGGCGAAAAAAGCATCGGTACCGGTGATTACCCACTGGGATCACGGGCGCAGCATGGAGATTATCCATAATGCCTGGACTCACGGGATGAATTCGCTAATGCGTGACGCCTCCGCTTTTGACTTTGAAGAAAATATCCGCCTGACCAAAGAGGCCGTTGATTTCTTTCATCCGTTGGGTATTCCGGTTGAAGCCGAGCTGGGACACGTGGGGAATGAAACGGTCTATGAGGAAGCGCTGGCAGGATACCATTATACCGATCCCAACCAGGCGGCAGAGTTTGTTGAACGGACCGGCTGTGATTCACTGGCTGTCGCCATTGGTAATCAGCATGGTGTCTATACCTCCGAACCAAAGCTGAACTTCGAGGTGGTTGAACGTGTACGTCAGGCCGTTTCTGTGCCGTTGGTACTGCACGGGGCTTCGGGTATCAGCGATGCTGATATTAAAAAGGCCATTTCACTCGGTATTGCCAAGATCAATATTCATACTGAGCTGTGCCAGGCGGCGATGGTGGCGGTGAAAGAGAATCAGGATCAACCGTTCCTGCACCTGGAGCGCGAAGTGCGCAGAGCCGTCAAAGCGCGAGCGCTGGAAAAAATCAAATTGTTTGGTTCAGACGGCAAAGCGGAATGATGATATGGACGAGATCGAAGTGCTTTGCATCGGTGCGGCAATTGTCGATATTCCTTTGCAACCGGTCAGTAAAAATATCTTTGATGTAGATTCTTATCCTTTAGAACGAATCGCCATGACCACAGGAGGGGATGCCATCAATGAGGCCACCATTATTTCCCGCCTTGGACATCGTACGGCATTGATGAGTCGCATTGGCGATGATGCGGCAGGCCATTTTATTCTCGAGCACTGTCGCAAAGAGAATATTGATATTCAAAGCCTGAAACTGGACGCTGAAATTGATACCTCGATTAACGTTGGTCTGGTTACTGCGGATGGTGAACGGACATTTGTCACCAACCGCAATGGCAGCCTGTGGAAGTTGAATATCAACGATATCGATTTTGACCGTTTTTCTCAGGTCAAACTGTTATCGCTGGCAAGCATTTTCAATAGCCCTTTGCTGGATGGCAAAGCATTAACGGAAATTTTTACCCGGGCGAAGGCGCAGCAATTGATTATTTGTGCTGACATGATCAAACCCCGGCTTAATGAAACGCTGGAGGATATTCAGGAAGCGTTGAGTTTTGTCGATTATTTGTTCCCTAATTTTGATGAGGCTAAAAAACTCACCGGGAAAGAGACGCTGGATGAAATCGCCGATCGCTTTCTCCAGTGTGGCGTAAAAACGGTGGTGATAAAAACCGGCAAGAAAGGCTGCTTTATCAAAGGTGCTGATATGAGAATGGAGGTACCTGCAGTTTCCGGGATTACCGCCATCGACACGATCGGGGCCGGCGATAATTTTGCCTCGGGATTTATCTCTGCACTACTTGAGGGAAAAACGCTGCGTGAATGCGCACTGTTTGCTAACGCGACGGCAGCGATATCGGTCTTAAGCGTAGGGGCGACAACGGGTGTGCAAAACAGAAAGCTGGTGGAACAACTCCTGGATGAATACGAAGGATAATAGCGGCAGATGAAAATGATACCTTTAGGCAGTACTGATATTACGCTCTCGCGAATGGGGCTGGGCACATGGGCCATCGGCGGCGGTCCGGCGTGGAATGGCGATCTCGATCTACAGATATGTATCGATACCATCATTGAAGCGCACCGCTGTGGTATCAACCTGATTGATACTGCGCCAGGATATAATTTTGGCAATAGCGAAGTGATTGTCGGCCAGGCACTAAAGCAGTTACCGCGCAGAGAAATCGTTGTTGAGACCAAGTGCGGTATTGTGTGGGAGCGCGAAGGAAGCTTATTCAACAAGGTCGGCGATCGTCAGTTGTATAAAAATCTCTCCCCGGATTCTATCCGTGAAGAGGTTGAGTCCAGCCTGCAACGTCTGGGGATTGATTGCATCGATATTTATATGACCCACTGGCAGTCGGTACCGCCATTTTTCACTCCGATTGCGGAAACTGTCGCTGTACTTAACGAACTAAAGGCCGAAGGGAAGATTCGTTCAATTGGAGCGGCGAATGTGGATGCCTCTCATATCCGCGAATACCTTAAACACGGTGAGCTGGATATTGTGCAAGCGAAGTACAGCATTCTGGATCGGGCGCTGGAAATCGAGTTGCTGCCGCTATGTCGTGAGCATGGCATCGTGGTACAGGTCTACTCCCCGCTGGAGCAGGGATTACTCACCGGCACGATAACGCGCGACTACATCCCTGGCGGCGCAAGGGCGAATAAAGTCTGGTTCCAGCGTGAGAATATGCTACGTGTTATCGATATGCTGGAACAGTGGCGGCCGCTGTGCGACAAATATCACTGTTCTGTACCCACGCTGGCGCTGGCATGGATATTGAAACAGAGTGATTTAATTTCAATACTCAGTGGAGCAACCGCACCGGAGCAGGTCCGCGAGAATGTTGAAGCGCTAACTATCGCCTTAACAGATGACGACGCATTATTGATGAGGGAAATGGCGGAAGCATTAAATAATAAATAAGAGCGATAAGCACCACCTCTGTTTCTGTGTAAAAGAACACGAAAATCTGTGATTCAGACATGTTCTTTTGAAAATAAACATGGCCTGTGAGATACTAAGCACTTATCATGACTTTGAAGGAAACAGAGGTGTAACTGTGGCGGCAAAAGACAGAATTCAGGCAATTAAGCAAATGGTTGCCAATGACAAGAAAGTGGTGGTTTCTAATTTAAGTACAATATTCCAGGTGACCGAAGAGACCATTCGCCGCGATCTGGAAAAACTCGAGGATGAAGGCTTTTTAACACGCACTTATGGCGGCGCGGTATTAAATACAACGACGTTATCTGACAACATCCATTTTTATAAGCGGGCAAAATCGTTCTATGAGGAGAAGCAGATTATTGCGCGTAACGCACTACCATTTATTAAAAATAAGACCACGATGGCAGCAGACTCCAGCAGTACTGCCATGGAATTGTTGAAGCTATTAAAGGAACGAAACGATCTCACGTTATTAACCAATTCAGCAGAGGCGTTTCATGAGTTGGCACAATCGGATATTAATGTGGTTTCGACCGGTGGTGAGTTAAATAAGAACACGCTTTCATTACAGGGACGGATCACCAAAGAAATTATCAGTCGTTACCATGTGGACATTATGGTGATGAGCTGTAAAGGTCTGGACAGGGAAAGTGGGGCGCTTGATTCTAACGAGGCAGAAGCCGAGATCAAGAAAACCATGATTCGGCAAGCGACGGAAGTGGCGCTGCTGGTGGATCATTCGAAATTTGATCGCAAAGCCTTTGTCCAGTTAGTAGATTTAAGCCATATCAATTATATCATAACGAATAAAGCACCCGGTGCGGAATGGATTACATTTTGCAAAAAAAATAATATTCAGCTCATTTTTTAGTTTTATGCGGCTAATATTTTTAGTTCACACCTGGTGAATGCTAAATACAAAGTGATGATGAATGATGCGGCAACGTCGAACTTGCCGCTGAATCACAACTTAATATGCTCATCTCTTCCGGGTTCAAAATACAGATTATATTCTGCGAGTTTCGGGTTGTCGGGGAATGATGAGTGTTTGAGGTATCCAGATGGAACAATATGATCATATCGGTGCAAGACTGGACCGCTTGCCTTTAGCCCGGTTTCATTTTCGCATTTTTGGCATTATCAGTATTAGCTTATTATTGACCGGCTTTCTCAGCTATTCCGGCAATGTGGTACTGGCAAAACTAAATAGCTGTGCCTAATACCGCTACACTTTTGCCTGACCATGTTTTCCTCCGGGGAATGGGCTGGCGGTTTCCATAAAATGGCGGACCTTTTTCAGTAACTGCCACATTGAGCGGCACTGATGATTACGGGTTATCGTGTCATGAAGTGCCTGCCATAGCCGTTCCACATGATTCACCCACGGCGAGTAAACCGGCTGGTAAATTACCCTGAACTTGGGATTTGCTTTCAACCAGCGCTGTGTTTCGCGGCTTTTATGGATAATGTAGTTATCAACGATCAGCGTGATTGTTTTCGCCCGCCGGTAAGTGGCTTTCAGGTGCTTCAGCAGAGCGATAAACAGCGCTGAACTTTTGCTGTTGCCGCCCACGTAGCTGACTTTACCCGTGCCACTGTGCAGTGCGCCGGCCAGATAGTATTTTTCGTTCTGCCCCGGCGTCACTACCCGTTTCTGCTGTCCGCGCAACTGCCAGTCCGCACCGATTTTAGGATTAAGGTGGATATCCACTTCATCTTCATAAAATACCGGATGCTCTGCGCTGCATTCATCCAGCGCTTTGTGGATTACCGCCATCTTTTCATCTTTATGTGGGTCACGGATACGCAGAGTTGGCGCGGCCCTGCGCCATACAAGCCCCGCAGATGGCAACCAGCGGCGAACGGTTCCTGCATGTAACTGGCAACCGGTTATCTCATTGATTTTTATTGCCAGTAATTCGGTGCTCCAGCGTGAACGTTGATAACCAAAATCGCCGGGAGAATGCTTTATCAGCTCACGTAACAGGGTGCAGATATGTTCAAAAGGCCAGCGTCGGGAGCGCCCTGCGGGTAAGGATTTCAGGCCTTCAATACCTGAGTGCGTAAACCAGTTAATCCAGCGACCAACGGATGAACGGGCACAACAGAGAGTTCTGGCAACATCGCTGACCCGTTCACCCCGATGAAGCATCAGCATGGCCGTGAGTCTGCGGGCATGATTTTTATCGCGCGTTTTATGAATAGCTTTCTGCATCAGGCGTCGTTCGCCACGGGGTATTGGTGCTATGATCGGCATCGCTCAGTCCGGTTGGTGGTTTTGGTTGGTTTGGCGATTGATCAGATCGCACAATCCGGGCTGAGTTCCCTTTCAGTGATCTACTATTCCGCGCAGCTATTTAGTAAGTAATGGATGGTCAAATAATTTCCTCAATGCGGCATTTACCTCGGCATTGATGTTCGGTTATTTCATCGGCTCTTTGACCGGCGGGTTTATTGGCGATTATCTTGGACGCCGGAAAGCGTTTCGAATGAATCTGCTGATTGTGGGCATTTCCGCAACCGCGGCTTCCTTTGTTCCCAATATGTACTGGCTTATCTTCTTTCGCTGTCTCATGGGGACAGGTATGGGGGCGCTTATCATGGTGGGCTATGCGTCATTTACGGAGTTCATTCCGGCGACAGTCAGAGGAAAATGGTCTGCAAGGCTCTCTTTTGTCGGTAACTGGGCACCGATGCTGTCTGCGGCCATTGGCGTTGTCGTTATTGCCCTGTTGAGCTGGCGAGTGATGTTTCTCCTTGGTGGGGCTGGCATGCTGCTGGCATGGTACCTTTCCGGAAAATACTTTATTGAATCGCCACGCTGGCTGGCGGGCAAAGGTCGACAATGTATTGCGGAAAAACATCTGCGCGACGTTGAAATACAGATTGAAAAAGAGAAGAACATCACCTTGTCTCCACCTCCGGGCAAACCGGAATCGCATTCAGTCAGTGAGGAGCATGGGTCATTCTGGCTGCTGTTTAAAGGACAGATGCTGCGCCGCACGCTGGTGGCCATTACCGTACTTATCGCGATGAATATTTCGCTTTATACCATTACCGTATGGATCCCAACGATTTTTGTTAACTCAGGGATTGATGTCACCAGGTCTATTTTTATGACCGCCATCATTATGATTGGCGCACCCGTCGGTATCTTTATCGCCGCTTTGATTATTGACCGTTATCCACGGCGGTTATTCGGTTCGTTGCTGCTGGTCATCATTGCGCTGCTGGGCTATTTCTATTCGATTCAGACTGCGGAATGGGCCATTCTGAGCTATGGTCTGGTGATGATTTTTTTCCTGTATATGTACGTCTGCTTTGCTTCTGCGGTCTATGTTCCGGAGCTGTGGCCGACGCATTTACGCCTGCGCGGTTCAGGATTTGTAAATGCGGTAGGCCGGATCGTGGCGGTTTTTACCCCGTATGGCGTGGCGGTATTACTGACGCAATACGGCTCAGTCACCGTATTTATTGTGCTGGGCGCTATGTTGGTGGTTTGTGCGCTAATTCTGTTTTTCTTTGGTATTGAAACGCGAATGGTATCGCTCGAGGAAATTTCCAGTCTGAACTAACGTGGGAGGATGGTGAGGGGATCGCCATCCTCCTGTGGGCTAATTCTGGGTTTCTTCCCAGTCGGCGAGGGTATAGAGCGTAGCACCTGCGGCGGCCATCTCCATGAAGGCATGGGCACTGTCCTGTGGCTGAATGTTCACGCCGCGACAGCCGTTGGTAATCACATTCACCGTATAGCCCAGTTGCAGCGCATCCATAACCGTAAACCTGACGCAATAGTCGGTCGCCAGGCCCATGACTATCAGTTCACTCACGTTGTGCTGGCGAAGCCACGCGTCCAACCCGGTTTTCTGTCGGCGACCATTATCAAAAAAGGCGCTGTAGCTGTCGACAAGCGGGTTCTCGCCCTTATGGAAAACGGCATCTATCGCCTTGCGGTTCAGCAGTGGATGAAACGCCGCGCCGTCGGTATCCTGCACGCAGTGATCGGGCCAGAAAGTTTGCGCCAGACCATCCAGTTGCCCCTGGCTGTAAGGCTGGGCCTGATGTTGACTGGCGAAACTGCCGTGGTTCGCAGGATGCCAGTCCTGGCTTGCGATCACCGCATCGCCGCGCGTCTGACACCATGCGATCAGGCGGTTAGCGATATCAACCGTGCTGTCGCCTTCCGGGACCGCCAGCGCGCCGCCAGCGCAGAAATCATTTTGTAAATCGACCAGTAACAGCGCACGATGCGTCATCAGTATCTCCTTAGTCGTCCGGCGTGAGTTCGCCGCGCAGATTTTGCGTCATCGCCTTGCGAATCGCATCCGTATCCAGCCCTTTGCTCAGCAGATAATGCAGTTTGGTCAGGGTCGCTTCAACGGTCATATCCGCGCCGCCAATCACGCCCGCATGTGCCAGCGCATTGCCGGTGGCATAGCCGCCCATGTTCACTTTCCCCGACATGCACTGCGTGAGGTTCACCACCACAATGCCACGCTCGCTGGCTTCGCGAAGCTCTTTCAAAAACGCTTTATTCTGCGGCGCGTTACCCACGCCATAGGAGCGCAGAATCAGCGCTCTTACCGGTTGGCGCAGGAAGTTGCGCACCACATCGGCTGAGATCCCCGGATAAATAGTGACGACGCCAATCGGCTGCGGTGTGATTGGGTGAACAATCAGTTCGCCTTCACTTCGCGGGGCCGGTGGCGTACCCAGACGACGGATGTGGATACCCGCTTCCAGTAGCGGCGGGAGGTTAGGGGAGGCGAAAGCGTCAAAGCCATCGGCATGCGCCTTTGTCGTGCGGTTGCCGCGAAACAGGCGGTTGTTGAAGAACAGGGTGACTTCGTTGATCGGATAGTTTGCTGCGATGTACAGCGCGTTGAGAAGATTGATTTGTCCGTCAGAACGCAGCTCCGCCAACGGTATTTGTGACCCTGTCACAATGACCGGCTTGCCCAGATTCTCCAGCATAAATGAGAGTGCGGAGGCGGTAAACGCCATCGTGTCGGTGCCGTGAAGGATAACAAAACCGTCGTACTGGTCGTAATGGGTTTTGATATCGTCGGCGATATGCTGCCAGTCTTCCGGCGTCATATCTGACGAATCCATCAGCGGGGCATATTCATGAATGGTGAAGTCGGGCATTTCCGGGCGGTGAAATTCGGGCATCAGCGCCAACTGCCGCTGAAGATGTCCGGAGACCGGGATGTAACCCTGTTCGGAGCGCTGCATACCAATGGTCCCGCCGGTATAGGCAACGTAAATCGATTTCTTCTGCATGGCTATTATCTTGTCGCTCAAGGAAAAATCCCCCTTCGCAGGAAGAGGGATTGGGGATTAACGCACGTTAGCGCAGGTCAGACAGAACGCATAACGGTTTTGCGGATCGTTGAATGCGGCGAGCTTATCGCCTTCCGCTTTGACCGTACTGGCCGCTGAGGCCAGCGGTGCAGGGAGCATTGCCTGAATCGCCTGCGGCAGCATGGCGCGAACGGAGCCTGACATGCCGTCCATTACCATATCGAAGAAGGTCGGCTCATCCTGATAATAGTCGATATGCCACGCCTTGAGCTTCGCCAGTTCAGCCGCTTTAGCGACCGCATCGTCGAAGTCGCCAAGGCTGTCGACCAGACCGTTCGCTTTGGCGTCCTGGCCGGTCCAGACGTGGCCCTGCGCAATTTTATCAATCTGCTCAGGCGTAGATTTACGCGCCTGAGCGACCAGGGTGATAAAACGCTTATAGCCGTTCTCAATGCTCAGTTGCATCATTTGCTGCGCTTCCGGCGGCAGGGCCTTGGTCAGCGAAATATCGGCCAGCGGTGAGGTGGCCACGCCGTCGGTGTGCACACCAATTGAATCAAGGCTATTTTCGACGGTGTTAATCACCCCGAAGATACCAATCGAACCGGTCAGCGTGCTCGGGTTGGCCACAATGTAGCTGGCCGGCGTGGAGATCCAGTAACCACCAGACGCTGCCATTCCGCCCATCGACACCACCACCGGTTTGCCGGCAGCGCGCGCGGCGGCCAGTTCTGAGCGAATCACTTCCGAGGCCGTCACGCTGCCGCCAGGGCTGTTTACGCGCAGGACAATGGCTTTCACTTTCGGATCCAGACGTGCATCGCGAATTTGCGAGGCGGTGGTATCCCCGCCGACGTTCCCCGGCGTTTCTTCACCATCCATGATGGCCCCGTTGGCGAAGACGACGCCGATGGAGCTGCCCGTATCCGCAGGCGGATTGAGCGTATAGTCGTAATAGCTGATCGCGCGATAGTTATTTTCGGCTTTGCTCCAGCCAAACTGTTTGGTCAGCGCTTTTTCCACTTCGGCGCTGGAAAGCAGGGCGTCGACCAGTTTGCTGTCGAGCGCGTACTTCGCTGTATCACCATCGGCTTTCGTCAGCGCATCCAGAACGCCCTGTGCGCCAGGGAAGACTTGCCCTGCCGGGATTTGACGATTGGCGGCAACGGTATTCAGGTAGTTCTGCCACAGTTCACCAATCCAGCGGCTGTCTGCTTCCCGGGCCGCAGGCGACATATCGTCACGAATAAACGGCTCGACGGCAGACTTATAGGTTCCAACGCGGAACACGTGGGTGGAAACTTTCAGCTTATCCAGCAGGGATTTGTAATAGAGTCCGTTGGTGGCAAAACCGTGGATGTCGACCGAGCCCTGCGGCGACAGCCAGATTTTATTGGCGAAGCTCGCGAGGTAATACTGGCCCTGACTAAAGTTATCGCCGACGGCATAGACCGGTTTTCCGCTGTCGCGGAATTCACGCAGCGCTTTGCCGATATACTGCATTGACGGCTGGTCGGCACCGGCGAAGTTTTTCAAATCCATCACAATACCGGTGATATTGCGATCGTCTTTGGCCTGACGAATGGTATTGACGATATCGAACAGGGAGTTTTCCTGCAGACGATCGGAGCTGGCGCCCAGCAGTTGACGGCTGAGCGCGCTAAGACGGCTGGTACTGGACGGTTTATCGACGATCACCCCGGAAATATCTAACAGCAGGGCACCGCGACCGACTTTATCACTGGTATTATTGTTGCTGACCTGCATCCAGACTCCCACACCGACCAGGATCAGGAAGATAAAGAACAGGTTAAGCACCATCTCGCGGACAAAATTAAGCAGTCGCCACGTCCATTTAAAAAAACCGGCAATGAATCGCCACAGGGTTCGCATGTATTCTCCCTACCGTTACAAATACTACACCTGGGTCAGGTGTAAGAGATGTGGCTATCCTAATGACCCTGCCGTCTCTTGTCAGCAGGAATCACCGTCGGCGCTGTAACAAAATCTGCTCTCGTGTTAATTTTGTGAATATTCACCCTGACAGGAGTTAACCAAATGGATGCACTTGAATTACTTGTTAACCGCCGCAGCGCTTCTCGCCTGGCCGAGCCTGCACCTGCCGGTGAGCAATTGCAAAATATTCTCCGCGCGGGGATGCGCGCGCCGGATCATAAGACCCTGCAACCGTGGCATTTCTTCGTCATTGAAGGCGAAGGGCGCGAACGCTTCAGCGCGGTGCTGGAGAAGGGGGCAATTGCCGCCGGGAGCGATGATAAAGGGATCGAAAAAGCGCGCACCGCGCCGTTTCGCGCGCCGCTTATCATCACCGTGGTCGCGAAATGTGACGAAAATCATAAGGTCCCGGTCTGGGAACAGGAAATGTCCGCTGGCTGTGCGGTGATGGCGATGCAAATGGCGGCTATCGCGCAAGGCTTCGGCGGTATCTGGCGTACCGGGGCGCTAACCGACAGCCCGGTGGTGCGCGACGCGTTTGACTGCCGCACGCAGGATAAGATCGTCGGCTTCCTCTATCTCGGTACGCCGCAACTGAAAGCCTCCACCACCATTAACGTGCCGGACACCGCGCCGTTTGTCAGTTATTTCTGAATGTCAGATCCGGCTGTTATCTGGCCGTTATTGTGCATTCCCGGGGACTCAGCTTCCCGGACGGCGATACTGGCGGCCACTTGCATAATGGCCGCTGGTGGTCGCTGGTGCTGAATTTGTTCCGCCATGAAACGCATATAAGGATTTAAGTGGCTGAAAATCGCTTTATATCCGTCACAGAGGTGATTGTGCCATCGTTCACCACGTTTATGGATTCGATGCTTCGGGCAACCGCCATGGCAGGCAAAGCGCCATTCGCAGCGCTCACACTCTGCGGCAACTTGTGTTTTCACCATGCCGAATTTACGCTGCTGCTTGCTGGTCGCCATTTTCGCCAGGCTGTCACGGCGCAAGTTGCCCAGTCGGTGTTCCGGATAAACATAGTGATCGCAACTGTAGACATCGCCGTTCTGTTCGACAACCAGGCCAAATCCGCAGGAGGACTGCATCACGCAAAGCGACGGCTTCTCTCCTAGCCACGCGGCAAGTGCGCTGTCAAATAACTGCACGTAAACCCGACCCACATCCTCTCGAACCCACACATCAAAAACGCCGTTGATAAATCGTCCCCATTGTTCACCTGACACCGACCATTCAGTGATAGTGCGTCCTGACAAGGACTGCGGATAGAGCAGTTCGCCGTACATTTCATTCACCGGACGTTGTTCTACGGCGGGAATGAACTGCACGAATTCAGCACCCAGATCGTGGGTCAGAAATCGATAAATCTCCTGCGGATGTTCAGCCGTGACGTTGTTAACTACGCTGAGGACATTTACTGCAACATGGTACTGGCGCAAAAGTGACATAGCGTTGATCACTTTGCTAAATACAGAGTGCCCGCTGCGGGTTTTACGCCAGGTGTCATGTAACCAGGCTGGTCCGTCAACAGATAATCCCACCAGAAAGTCATTCTCCGCCAGAAACTGAGCCCATTCTTCATCAATCAACACGCCGTTCGTTTGCAGGCTGTTGCTGATGCGTTTTCCGCCTGCATACTTTTTTTGAAGCTGTAACGCCTTCTCGTAAAAGGAGATACCCGCAAGGGTCGGTTCACCACCTTGCCAGGTAAACTCAATTTCTGATCCAGGATTGGCCTCAATGTATTGCCGGACAAAAGCTTCCAGTGTGACATCATCCATATGCCGCGACGCTTTACCGGGTTTGAGCGTCCCTTGTTCTTTTTCCAGGTAAAAGCAGTAGTCGCAGGCAATATTGCATTGGTAGCTGACGGGTTTTGCCATCAGATGAAAAAAACGGTTCATACGTACTCCTGACGGACGTTCGATTAATTTTTAGTGATATTGCTCACTTTTTCTGACATCACGTTTTGACTTTGTCATGCAATGATCGAAATATAAATTTCATAAAAAACACTATACATGAAATTTAAATTGCATAACATCAACATCAGGGATTCTTATGAGCAAATTGTTTGCTGGAGCACAAAACCTGGGTAAGTCGTTCATGTTGCCGATTGCGGTCCTCCCTGCGGCCGGGCTGCTGCTGGGATTTGGCGGTGTGTTTACCAATCCGGTGACCCTGTCGACCTACCCGCTTCTGAACAATGAACTGTTTCAGGCTATTTTTACCGTAATGAAACTTTGTGGCAGCGTGGTCTTTGATAATCTGGCGCTGTTGTTTGCCGTGGGTATCGCGGTCGGAATGGCGCGAAGCGACAAAGGTACTGCGGGACTGGCTGCCGTACTCTGTTTTATCGTCATGAATAAAGCGATCAACGCCTGTTTACTCCTTTCCGGGACACTGGCGGTCGACAATCTGACGGCGGCAGGTCAGGCCAGCGTCATGGGCATCACCACGCTGCAAACAGGGGTGATGGGCGGGATCATGAGCGGGTTGCTGGCGTATTGGGTACAAAAACGTTTTGGTAAAACTGAACTGCCGAATCTGCTGGCTTTTTTTAGTGGTTCACGTTTTGTACCGATTGTCAGTTCGTTTTTTGCCATTTTCCTCGGCGTCGCGTTGTTCTGGGTCTGGCCGCATATTCAGATGGGGATCACCCATCTTGGTGGACTGGTTGAAAAAACCGGCTACGTCGGCACGCTGTTCTACGGCATGATCCTCAAATGTCTTATCCCATTAGGATTACATCATCTTTTTTATCTTCCGTTCTGGTTAACCAGCGTCGGCGGCGAAACGATGGTGAACGGGCACCTGGTAGAAGGAACGCAGAAAATCTTCTTTGCGCAACTGACCGATCCGTCCGTCACGCAATACTATATCGGCGTGTCACGCTTTATGGCGGGACGCTTCGCGGATTTCATGTTCGGTCTGCCCGGTGCTGCGCTTGCCATCTATCACTCTGCACGTCCTGAGAACCGAAAAAAAGTGGCGAGTCTGATGCTGTCTGCTGCACTTACCGCCTTTGTTACCGGGATCACCGAACCGCTGGAGTTCGCCTTCATGTTCTGCGCGCCGTTGCTGTATGGCGTTCATATCGTACTGACCGGCGTTGCTTTTATGCTGACCCACATCCTGCAAATTACCGTTGGGCAAACCTTCTCCGGCGGCTTAATTGATTTCCTGTTGTTCGGGGTGTTACAGGGCAATGCCAAAACTAACTGGGTGCTGATGCTGCCGTTGGGGGCGGTGATGTTCTGTCTTTACTACTTCACGTTCCGCTTCCTGATCAACTGGCGTCAGTTGAAAACGCCAGGTCGCGAAGAGGAAATGGAAGAGACGGTTGCAGTGGCGGGTGACGAACGTGCCGCGGGTATCGTGCAGGCGCTGGGCGGCAGAGAGAATATTGTTCAGGTGGATTGCTGCGCCACGCGACTGCGCGTCACCGTTAAAAATCCTCAGCATGTTGCGGTCGAAGCATTTAAGGCGCTGGGCAGTCGTGGCGCGTTTATCCGGGGGGAAGGCGTCCAGGTGGTCTACGGTCCGCACGTCACGCTGATTAAGAACGAAGTTGAAGAATTTATTGGTTCATAAAGAAGAGACGTCTTATGAAAGCAGTTATGTTGATGTTTGATACGCTGACCCGTAATCATCTTGCGCCATATGGTGGAGATGCGATCACGCCGAATTTCACTCGCCTGGCGCAGGAGTCAGCGCAGTTTGACAACTTCTACGTCGGCAGTATGCCGTGTATGCCCGCACGACGTGAACTGCATACCGGGCGTTATAACTTTTTGCATCGCAGTTGGGGCCCGCTGGAACCTTTCGATTTCTCGGCTTTTCAGACGCTGCGTCAGGCGGGCATTCACACGCATCTGGTGACCGATCACAAGCATTACTGGCGTGACGGCGGGGCGACCTATCATCCACGTTACTCCACCTTTGAATTTATTCGTGGTCAGGAAGGCGACAGTTGGAAAGGTCAGGTGGAGAAACCTCTTATTCACTGGCAGGGTAGAGAAGACGAAGAGACATTGCGTCGTCGTAGCGGGAGGATGATCCAGGATTTGATTAATCGTGCCGCTATGCCCACGCAAGAGGAACACTTCACCCACCGCACCATCAGCGCAGGTATCGAGTTTCTGGAGACCAATCGGCATCAGGATAACTGGCTATTGCAGATTGAGTGCTTCGATCCCCACGAACCGTTTTTCGTACCAGAGAAGTATCTGGCTCAATATGGTTGCAAGCCGGAAGAATTTGATGGTTGGGTGCCCTATTATTGCGGTGCTCCGGGCAGTGCGAATGATGACAAGGTCAGAAAATTTTACCAGGCATTGATCACCATGTGTGATGACTACCTCGGACAGGTGATGGACAAACTGAAGGCGTTGGATCTGTGGGAGGATACGCTGTTTATCGTCTGTACCGATCATGGCTTCCTGTTGGGTGAGCACCAGTGGTGGGGCAAAAACATCATGCCGGTGTACAACGAAATAGCCAACACGCCGTTTTTTATTCGCGATCCGCGTTGTAATGCAGAAGGTGTAAGGCGTAGCGCACTGGCTCAGACGATAGATATCCCCGCGACATTACTGGAGTACTTCGGGGTTCCCTTACCGTCGTCAATGACCGGAAGGCCGTTACGTCCGGCAGTCGAGAGCGATTCTCCGGTGCGCGATTATGCGCTGTATGGCTATTTTGGCGGCCATATCAATATCACCGACGGTCAGTCTGTGTACATGCGCTGCCCGCGTGAAGAGGGCAACGCAGGACTGTACGAGTACACGCTGATGCCGACGCGAATCGACAGCATGTTTAAACCCGGTGAATTAAACAATATTCGCATCCATCCGGGGTTTGATTTTACCCAGGGTGCGCAACTGATGCAGATCCCGGCGACGTTCGGCTATCTGAATCCGTGGCGTTTTGGCGATAAGCTTTTCGAACTGTCCGGCGATCCGCAACAGAAAGATTCTCTGCACGACAGTGAGCGTGCATTTCATCTGGCGCAGGCGATGAAGCAATTGATGCAGGATCATGATGCACCGCCGGAACTTTACGCCCGTTTCGAACTTGACGTGCTATCCCGTGCCAGGGAGGCGTCTTTTACACTACGCAGAGAAAACGGCAATAATCACTGTGAAACGCCAGGCGTGCAGGAAGCATTGCGGTTTGTGCTGTCGGCATTTGCAGACCAGGCGCAACAAGTGCTGGCGCATTTCGCCGAAGGGCATCTGTTCACCGAAGCCGATATCTTAGCGCTTATTGACCAGCATTTTGCGGGTGACAGGCACAAAGCCTTGATCTATCAGACCCGGCTGTTGCTGAGAACGGAATAAGGGAAATAAGGATGATCTGGCAACTGGAAAATCCGCGTTTTTGTGTCGATATCAACGCATCAGGCGCAGAACTGACTCGCATCTGGGATCGTCGACAGAACAGAGAGTGGTTATGGCAAGCCACGCCCGGCGTCTGGAATAACAGCGCAACGCAATTGTTTCCGGTGACCGGGCGTTTGATCCACCAGGGAGTGTGGGAGGGGGCAGACTTTTATGCGCTGCCTGACCACGGTTTTTTGCGCCATCAAACGTTTACCTGCGTGGAGCGATGCCACGACTGGCTAACACTGGAAGCTATGGCGACGGATAAAACGCTTTCTGTCTGGCCCTGGCGGTGGCGAATTCAGGTGACATTTTCGCTGGACGATACGGGGATCCGCGTTTGTCAGCGGGTATTTAATGATGACGTTCGTCCGTTTTGGTTTTCACTCGGCTGGCATCCCGGTTTTTCCTTACCGATAACCAGACCTGGCTGGCAAGTGGAATTTGTAGGCAAGCCAGTCCATGGACCGTTTTACACTCGCGACAGAACCCTTGTCGTTCCTGATAATCCACCTGAGACGTGGCGTTTTCTCTTAACCGCAGAATGTTTTAAATCTGGTGCCGTTTATTTTGGCAACAGTCAGGAGCAGAGAGTCATTGTGCGCTCCCCGCAAGGCCAGATCGCGCTGACGCTGGAAACGGGTATGCAGGGGTGGCTGGTGCTGTGGGGCGTTCCGGGAAGCGATCTGCTCTGCATTGAGCCGTTGGCAGGAACGACGGACGATCCTGAATTTCAGGGACAGGTGATGAATAAGCGAGGAATGCGGTGTCTTGTTCCTGGTGAATGTCAGTGTTTTGAGACTCGCGTCGGTTTTGCTGTGGACGAGTGAGGAAGGGATTGCCAGAATACGGCAATTCTTTTCGCGACAACGGCAGGGAGTCATCATGAGTGTGAATCGGGACAATGTTCGGGTCTACATCCGCAATGTAATGGGGGGACTGGGAGAGACCGATCGGCAGATCGCACAATTCATCCTCCGCCAACCCGCGCAGGTAGCTCAAATGCCTGTCAGTAAACTGGCGCAGGCGGTGCAACTGAGTGAAGCAACCATTGTGCGCTTTTGCAAAAAAATCGGTTATACCGGTTTGTTAGAACTCAAAAGCGCCCTGAAACGGGAACTGCTTGAAGAAAGCGAACAGACGTTGCCGGTTTCCCCGGATATTTTTCTTGATGACTCACGCAAAGATGTTGCGCAGAAGATTGCGATGACGGTGGAAACCACTCTGAAAGAAACGATTGACTTGCTGGATATGCGGGTAGTGCATCCTGTGGTGCAACAACTTATGACGGCCAACCGGGTACTCTTTGTCGGTTTTGGCGCGTCAGGCCTCGCAGCGATGGAGGCGCGCGACAAAATGAATCGTCAGGGTATCGATTCGGAAGCCTACACGGACCGCTTCACCATGACGCTAAAACTGGCGAATCTGAAGCCGGAGGATTTGGTGGTGGCGTTTTCTCATTCGGGGGAAACACCGGAAGTCGTCAATGCTTTTACGCTGGCAAAAAAGGCTGGCGCGCAGTGTCTGGCGATCACCCATAGCCCGCATTCGCCATTGACCGAAATGGCTGATCGCTATGTGCTCACTAGCGGGAGCGCCGGGCCGTGGCAGGGAGATTCTATCGCCACGCGCATCTCCCAACTGTTCATTATTGAGTTTCTGTGCACCGAAATCACGCGGCACAATTTTAAAGACAGCGCGTCGACGGGATTGTCGATCAAAGAATTACTGATAAAAGAAAGGATTAAACGTGAGTCAACGGGATAATACAAATCTGTCTACAGATAACCTAAATGGCAAATGGTGGCAGGCAGGCAAAACGCCCGATTACCGTTTTACACTGGCGAATGAACGTACGTTTCTGGCATGGATCCGTACCGCGCTGGCGCTGATGGCGGGTGCCGTCGGGATCGAACAATTCTCCCCAGCGCTCTCCAGCGCAGAGCTCAGAACCACACTGGCGATGCTACTGCTCGTTGCGGCAACGGGCACAGGCGTGATGGCCTGGCGGCGCTGGCGACAAAACGAATACGCAATGCGTCTGGATAACGATTTGCCGTACACGTCGGGGCTTCTGCTCTTATCGGGGTTGATGCTGCTGCTGGCAATACTGCTTGCGGTGCTTCTCTGGCAAGGGCGGGGAGGATGAGTCGTGACTCGGGTCTACAACCGGAACGTACCGAACTCGCCTGGCGTCGCACCGGGTGGTCGATGCTCATTCCGGCATTGCTCTGCCTGCGTGGCTGGATACGAAGTGGTCATGTGCTTTATGCCCTCAGTGGGATACTTTTACTGATAGGGACGTTGACGTTACTCTGTGGAATCATTCGTGGTCGCTATATGTTGATTTCTCTGCTCGTGGTGCTTTCGGGGGTAATACTGCTGATAAACCAGGGAGAGTATTTGGCGGGTTGGTAAGAAAATCGCCAGTTCAACGCGGGATTACGGCGTAATAGCCCATCTGTTTGCATAGATTCTGAGCAAAGACGCCGGAATTCGGACACTCTCTCTTATCACTTCATGGAATGAGCGCTACCATAGCCCGATTGCAATGACAGGAGATGTCCATGAGCGAGCAAGCTATTCGTTTAACGCAGTACAGCCACGGAGCGGGTTGCGGTTGTAAAATTTCCCCGAAAGTGTTGGAAACCATCCTGCACAGCGAGCAGGCGAAGTTTGTCGACCCGAACCTGCTTGTGGGAAATGAAACCCGTGACGACGCGGCGGTATACGATCTGGGCAATGGCACCAGCGTCATCAGTACCACTGACTTCTTTATGCCGATTGTCGATGATCCGTTTGATTTTGGCCGCATTGCGGCGACCAACGCCATTAGCGATATTTTCGCGATGGGCGGCAAACCGATTATGGCGATCGCGATCCTGGGCTGGCCAATCAGTAAGCTGTCACCAGAAATCGCCCGCGAAGTGACCGAAGGCGGACGTTTTGCCTGTCGTCAGGCGGGCATTGCGCTGGCGGGCGGTCACTCGATTGATGCGCCGGAACCAATCTTTGGTCTGGCGGTGACCGGCATCGTCCCCACTGAACGGGTGAAGAAAAACAGCACTGCCCAGGCCGGCTGTAAGCTTTTCCTGACCAAGCCGTTGGGCATCGGCGTGCTGACCACCGCTGAGAAAAAATCGCTGTTGAAACCTGAACACCAGGGGCTGGCGACGGAAGTGATGTGTCGGATGAATATTGCCGGGGCGTCATTTGCCAACATCGACGGCGTCAAAGCCATGACCGATGTGACTGGCTTTGGTCTGTTGGGCCACCTCAGCGAGATGTGCCAGGGCGCAGGCGTGCAGGCGCAGATTTGTTATCAGGACATCCCTAAACTGCCGGGAGTGGAAGAGTACATCCGCCTGGGCGCCGTGCCGGGCGGCACTGAGCGTAACTTTGCCAGCTATGGACACCTGATGGGAGAAATGCCGCAGGCGGTGCGCTCCCTGCTGTGCGATCCGCAAACCTCCGGTGGCCTGCTGCTGGCGGTGATGCCAGACGCCGAAGAGGAAGTTAAAGCGACAGCCGCCGAGTTTGGTATCGAACTGACGGCGATTGGCGAACTGGTTGAAGCCCGTGGCGGACGCGCCATGGTTGAGATCCGTTAATTCGATGCGGTTGTTTATTGCCGAAAAGCCGAGTCTGGCACGTGCCATTGCCGATGTGCTGCCTAAACCGCACCGCAAAGGCGATGGTTTTATTGAATGCGGTAACGGTCAGGTGGTGACCTGGTGTATTGGTCACCTGCTTGAACAGGCGCAGCCCGATGTCTATGACAGCCGTTATGCGCGCTGGAATCTGGCCGACCTGCCGATCGTGCCGGAAAAGTGGCAATTGCAGCCGCGTCCTTCCGTAACCAAACAGCTCAACGTGATCAAACGCTTTCTGCATGAGGCCAGTGAGGTTATCCATGCGGGCGACCCGGATCGCGAAGGGCAACTGCTGGTCGATGAGGTGCTGGATTACCTGCAACTGGCACCGGAAAAGCGTCATCAGGTGCAGCGCTGTTTGATCAACGATCTCAACCCGCAGGCCGTTGAGCGCGCCATTGAACGTTTGCGTTCAAACAGTGAATTTGTGCCATTGTGCGTGTCAGCGCTGGCTCGCGCCCGCGCGGACTGGCTGTACGGCATCAACATGACCCGGGCGTACACTATCCTCGGACGTAATGCCGGTTATCAGGGGGTACTCTCCGTCGGACGCGTACAGACGCCGGTGCTTGGACTGGTGGTACGCCGTGACGAAGAGATCGAAAACTTCGTTGCCAAAGATTTCTTTGAAGTGAAAGCGCATATCGTGACCCCTGCGGATGAACGTTTCACCGCCATCTGGCAGCCAAGCGAAGCGTGTGAACCGTATCAGGACGAAGAGGGGCGTTTGCTACATCGTCCGCTGGCGGAGCATGTGGTCAACCGCATCAACGGACAGCCGGCGATTGTCACCAGCTATAACGATAAACGGGAATCAGAATCCGCACCGCTGCCGTTTTCGCTCTCCACATTGCAGATTGAAGCGGCAAAGCGCTTTGGTCTGAGCGCGCAGAACGTGCTCGACATCTGCCAGAAACTGTATGAAACCCATAAACTCATTACCTACCCGCGTTCCGATTGCCGCTATCTGCCGGAAGAGCACTTTGCCGGACGTCATGCGGTGATGAACGCCATCAGCGTGCATGCGCCGGATCTACTGCCGCAACCGGCGGTGAATCCCGATACCCGCAATCGCTGCTGGGATGACAAAAAGGTCGATGCGCACCACGCCATTATCCCTACGGCACGCAGTAACAACATCAATCTGACGGAGAACGAAGCGAAGGTGTACAACCTGGTCGCCCGTCAGTACCTGATGCAGTTCTGCCCGGATGCGGTATTCCGTAAATGCGTGATTGAACTGGACATCGCGAAGGGTAAATTCGTTGCTAAAGCCCGGTTCCTCGCAGAAGCGGGCTGGCGGACGCTGCTCGGCAGTAAAGAGCGTGATGAAGAGAACGACGGCACGCCGCTGCCGGTGGTGGCGAAAGACGATGAATTACTGTGCGAAAAGGGGGAGGTTGTTGAACGCCAGACCCAGCCGCCGCGCCACTTTACCGATGCCACGCTGCTGTCGGCGATGACCGGGATCGCGCGCTTCGTGCAGGATAAAGATCTGAAAAAGATCCTCCGCGCAACGGATGGGCTGGGCACCGAAGCCACCCGCGCCGGGATCATTGAACTGCTGTTTAAGCGCGGCTTTCTGGTCAAGAAAGGGCGTTACATTCACTCCACCGATGCCGGGAAAGCGCTGTTCCACTCGCTGCCGGAGATGGCGACCCGTCCTGACATGACCGCCCACTGGGAGTCGATACTGACGCAAATCAGCGAAAAGCAGTGCCGCTATCAGGATTTTATGCAGCCGCTGGTGGGGACGCTGTATCAACTGATCGATCAGGCGCGGAGTACGCCGGTACGCCGCTTCCGTGGCATTGTGGCACCCGGCGATGCAGATAAGAAAAAGAGCGCGCCCCGCAAACGCGCGGCGAAAAAAAGCCCGCCATCAGCAGAAGCAGAGGCGGGCGTGTAATACGCTCGTGCCGCGGTGAATTAAATCACACCCTGGCCAAACATGGCGTCGGCAATCTTCACGAAGGCTGAGATGTTCGCCCCACGGACATAGTTGGTCTGCTTGCTTTCGCCACCGTACTCGACGCAGGCATGGTGAATATCAAGCATAATGTGGTGCAGACGGGCATCCACTTTTTCCGCCTTCCAGCTCAGACGCGCAGCGTTCTGCGCCATTTCCAGACCGGAGGTGGCAACGCCACCGGCGTTCGCTGCTTTGCCCGGTGCAAACAGCACGCCGGCTTCGAGGAACAGGTCGGTTGCCTCGATGGTGGTCGGCATGTTTGCCCCTTCCGCCACCGCCTTCACGCCGTTGGCGATAAGCTGACGGGCAGCGTCGACATCGAGTTCGTTCTGCGTTGCACACGGCAGGGCGATATCGACCGGCACTGACCACGGCTGTTTACCTTCCAGATAGGTCAGGCCAAACTCACGGGCGTAGTCGGCCACGCGACCGTCGCAGCTGGCCTTGATTTCGCACAGACGCGCCAGTTTCTCTTTCGTAAAGCCGCTCTCATCCACGACGGTGCCGCTGGAGTCGGAGGCCGTCACCACGCGAGCGCCAAATTCCATCGCTTTTTCAATGGCAAACTGCGCCACGTTGCCGGAGCCGGAAACCGCCACGCGCATCCCTTCAAAGCCCAGACCATGACGCTTGAGCATCGCTTCGGTGAAGTAGACCAGACCGTAGCCGGTTGCTTCTGGACGGATAAGGCTGCCGCCGAAGGAGAGTCCTTTGCCGGTAAACACACAGCCGCTGTTGTTGGAAAGCTTACGCATCATCCCGGCCATAAAGCCCACTTCACGACCGCCCACGCCGATATCTCCGGCAGGAACGTCAGTATCCGGCCCCAGATGACGATACAGTTCAGTCATCAGCGCCTGACAGAAACGCATCACTTCGCCTTCACTTTTCCCTTTCGGGTCGAAATCACTTCCGCCTTTACCGCCGCCCATCGGCAGGGTGGTCAGCGCATTTTTGAAGGTTTGCTCAAAACCGAGGAACTTCAGGATCGACAGGTTCACGGAAGGGTGGAAGCGCATCCCGCCTTTGTACGGGCCAATCGCCGAGTTGAACTGTACACGCCATGCACGGTTAACCTGGACCTGATTACGATCGTCCAGCCACACGACGCGGAACTGAATCACACGCTCTGGCTCAACCAGACGTTCCAGCAACGACATTTCACGATAACGCGGGTTTTGCTCAATGAACGGCCACAGGGTGGTCATGACTTCACGGACGGCTTGCGCGAACTCGGTTTGATTCGGGTCGCGCTTTTGGACATGGTTGAGGAATGATTCCAGAGAGCGTGTCTGATCCATAGATATAAAAACCTCTTATATTTTAATGTGGTTGTATTTATGTTGTTTGTATTAAGTGCATTTGCAGATTTTGACTATACCACCAGGAATGTGACGGATAGCAAGGAAAAAATGCCGGAGCCAGACAAATTAATAACGAAACGGCTGTCATAACGAAAAGCGATGACGCAAGAGAGTAAAGTTTCCCGCGCGGGTTACCGTTATACTGAGAACAGTCCCGAAATAGTAAGGAAACCCTATGCGTTTTATCGCGATGGCGGCAGCGCTGATGACACTCTCTTTATCCACCCTGGCGAATCAAAATATTCGCCCGGATGTTCAGGTGAACGTACCGCCGGAGGTCTTCAGCTCCGGTGGGCAGCGCGCGCAGCCCTGTAATCAGTGCTGCATTTATCAGGATCAGAATTATTCAGAAGGGGCGGTGATTAAAGCCGATGGCGTGCTGTTGCAGTGTCAGCGCGATGAGAAAACGATCGGCACGAATCCGCTGGTCTGGCGGCGCGTAAAATCATAAAGGCGTTAAGCAGAGGAACATCGGCGGGGGCGAGCGGATAGTCCAGCGCGGCCTGCGGTTCACACCACACCAGCTGCTGGTGCTCATGCGCTATCACCTCTCCGCTGAACGCGGGGACATGCCAGGCATGCAGATGAATCATCCGCCCGGAGACTTCACGCTGATGGCTGGCAATATAGCACCCTACCGTGGCCTCAATCCCTAGCTCTTCACGCAGTTCGCGGACCAGCGCCTGTGGCTGCGTTTCGCCCGCTTCCACCTTGCCACCGGCAAATTCCCATAGTCCCGCCTGGTCCGCCTGTGGCGGGCGCTGGGCGAGCAAAATTTTGCCATCACGTTCAACGATCGCGGCAACAACGTCGAGGGTTTTCATCATATTCGTCAATGTTCAACAGCAGAAAGTGACATACTATCGTCATCTTTGATTGACCTGAAGTCCCAGGAGTCCCCCTTGAACGATCCGCAATCGTGGGTAACGCCGCTGACCCGCCTCCCTGCCTCTCTTAGCCCTCTCGTGATGACGCAAAAAAAACACTACGGCGAGGTACTACATCCGACGCGCTGGTGGGGGCGGATGCCGTTTTTGTTCTGGCTGGTGGCGCTGTTTGTGGGATTTCTCGAACGTAAACGCGCCCGTCTGACGCCGGTGATGCGGGCGCTGCTGATGACGCGCGTGTCGCAGGTCTGCCATTGCGCATTCTGCGTGGACGCCAACAGCCTGCGTCTGGCAGAGCGCTGTGGCGCGATGGAAAAAGTACTGGCGGTGGCGAACTGGCAGGCATCGTCGCTTTTTACGACAGAAGAGCGCATTGCGCTGGCCTATGCTGACGCCGTGACCGCCACGCCGCCGCAGGTAGACGATGCCCTGAAAGCGCAAATGAAGCAGCATTTCAGCGATGAGGTCATTAGTGAGATGACCGCGCTGCTGGCCTTCCAGAACCTCTCGGCGCGTTTCAACGCCGCGCTGGACATTCCTTCGCAGGGGCTGTGCGACAGTCTCAAAGGAGCGCCGCGTGCTTGACAGGCATCTTCATCCGCGGCTCAAACCGCTGCTCCACCGCTGCGCGGGCGTGCTCGACAGGCCGGGGATTTCTCCGGACGGGCTGACGCTCGTTGGATTTGCTCTCGGCGCGCTGGCGTTGCCGTTTCTGGCCCTGGGGTGGTATCTGGCGGCGCTGGTGGCGATTGCGCTGAACCGGCTGTTGGATGGTCTTGACGGCGCGCTGGCGCGACGCAGAGGACTCACCGATGCGGGTGGCTTTCTCGATATCGCGCTCGACTTCTTGTTTTACGCGCTGGTGCCGTTTGGCTTCATTCTGGCCGATCCGCAGCATAACGCGCTGGCGGGAAGCTGGCTGTTGTTTGCGTTTATCGGCACCGGCAGCAGCTTTCTCGCCTTTGCTGCGCTGGCCGCAAAGCACAATATCGATAACCCCGGCTACGCACACAAGTCTTTTTACTATCTGGGCGGATTGACGGAGGGAACGGAAACGATCGCACTCTTTGTGCTCGGCTGCCTTTTCCCGGCGTACTTCGCCGTACTGGCGTGGATCTTCGGCACGCTGTGCTGGATGACGACGCTGACGCGCGTCTGGAGTGGTTATCTGACGCTGAAAGGGCTTCAGCGTCAGAATGGGTGAGATTATTTGCTGCTGTCCGGGCCGCGTTCGCCTGTGGAGACCGGGTTTTTCGGATCGCTGCTCCACTCATACCAGCCGCCGTCATAGACTGAGACGTTTTTCCAGCCCATCGCCCGGGCGTACATAAACGTCTCTGACGCGCGCCAGCCGGTGCCACAGTAGAAGGCGACCTGCTGATCCGGCAGTATGTGCCACTGCTTCCACATTGCGGCGATATCTTCCGCGCTGCGCATGGTGCCGTCCGGGTTATGGAAGTCTTCCATATGGGTCGAGTCGCTGCCGGCATGTCCCCAGCGCGCGCCGGCAATTTCACCTTTTGGCTTGATGTAGCTGTAGCCGCTGGTGGTGCCGATAAATTCCGGCCAGGAGCGAATACTGACCAGCGACGCATCCTGACGGTGCAACAGCCCGCGCGCCTGCTCCATATCAAGCATTAACTGCGGCTGCGCCGGAATGGTCACGCCAAAATCGGGCTCCGGTTTCACCTTCGCGGGTGTACCGCGCTCGACCGGCAGCCCGGCATCAGACCAGGTCTGCCAGCCACCGTCGAGCAGGCGAACGTCTTTCACCCCGGCATACAGCATGATCTGCGCCACCCGTGCCGCGGCGTAAACATCGCGACCGTACAGGATAACCGTGGTGTCGTGACGGATACCGTGTTTCGCCAGCATCGCCTGCAGGCTGGCGTCGGAGACTTTGTTCCACAGCGGCTCGCTTTCCACTTCGTTGGTGTCGATGTAATCCGCACCCGGAATATGGCTGAGCAGATAAAACTTCGGCGCGCCCCAGGCGGCTTCGATCACTTTCCAGTCACCGGCGGGTTTCGCGGTCACCTCTTTACCCTGTTGCAGGTCATGCAGCCACTGCGGATAAACCAGCTGTTCGAAATGCGGCAGTCGTTGCAGACGGGCGGGCTCCTGCAGCGCGTCGCTCAGCGTGGC
The DNA here is from genome assembly GCA_009363175.1 of Citrobacter telavivensis. Classification (NCBI taxonomy): domain Bacteria; kingdom Pseudomonadati; phylum Pseudomonadota; class Gammaproteobacteria; order Enterobacterales; family Enterobacteriaceae; genus Citrobacter; species Citrobacter telavivensis. The sequence goes on along the minus strand of CP045205.1, from coordinate 3,460,763 downwards.
AACCTGCTGCAGTCCCGCTTTTTGCAGTCGACTTTTCACCGCCTGCACATCGCTGTCGTTGCCGTACAGCGCGACAGGGGCGGCGGATTTCAGTTGATGCTGCTGGATCCAGGCGTTGAGCTGTTCGTCGCTCATGTTGTCGAGCCAGCCTGCAGAGAGATTCAGGGCGGAGGGTTCATGGCCGGAAGGGCCGTTTAACGACTGCGGCCAGCCATTGTAGAACGCGCTTGGGCGGGTATCGATGGCTGTACCCTGTTTTTGCGTCAGTTGTTTGAAGTTGAGCGCCTGCGCCATATCAGCAGCCCAGGTGGAAGCGCAAGCGAGCCCTAAAGCCAGTGCCAGCGCGGTCATTTGAGAAACACGTTTCATCGAATTGCCCGACGTTGAGATAAGGAGGCGTCATTCTGTGCTCGCTGTAGCTGAAAAACTTTGCGTTAACGCAGTATGTGCGCAGTTTCACTATGCGGGAGATAACTGCAAAACGTGGCCTCCCGGCGGAACATCCTGCGCGTCATGGGTCACCTGAACGACCGGAATGTCCAGTCGACGCACTTCGTCAAAGACCCACTGACGAAAGTCTGCCCGTCTGTCAGTATCAAGACGGCTGAAGGGTTCGTCCAGCAGCAATGTTCTGGGCTGTGCCAGCAGGGCGCGAAGCAGCGCGACCCGCGCGCGCTGGCCGCCAGACAGCGTGGCGGGATCGCGAGAAGAGAAACCCGCCATGCCCGCGCGTTCAAGCGCGTGATGAACCGCATCGTGGCGCGCCGGGCCTTTCAGACCGGCGGGGAGCGCCAGCAGCAGGTTTTGCCCCACCGTAAAATGATCAAACAGCAGGGCATCCTGAAATAAAATGCCGGTCTGGCGTTGGGCCGTCGGGAGCACATCCAGACGTTGTTCATCCCGCCACAGTTCACCGCTGGCGTGCAGTGGCGGTGTCAGCGCACCCACCATCCAGGCCAGTAGTGAAGACTTGCCGCAGCCGGAGGGGCCCATTAATGTGACAATGTCACCTTTTGCAACGTCGAAGGTTAACGGGCCAAACAGCGGGGCCTGGTTAAGAAACAGAGTAAGATGGCGAACGGTGAGCATTAGCGCAATCCTTGCCGGCGGTGGCCGACCCATGATGAAAGCCCGGCCATCAGTGCGAACACTAACAGCGGTAACAGCAATTGCCAGAGCGCCTGCGCGGCCAGGATACCGGTGCTGCCACCGCTGCTGAGGGCGACCGCTTCCGTCGTCAGCGTCGGGAAACGGCCCGCGCCCAGCCACAGCGTCGGCATGTACTGCGCGATACTGACGGAGAAACCCACCGCCAGCGCCACCAGTGCAGGACGTAAAATCAGCGGGCATTTTACGGTGCAAAAGATTTTCATCGGCGACCAGCCCAGCGTGCGGGCAATCAGCAGCAGACGGGGATCGATGCGTTGCCAGGCCGGTTTCAGGACGAACAACATCCACGGTGCTACCCACAGCAGATGCCCCCAGACGATCGTTGCAAACTGGCCGTCCTGTTCAAGGTGCAGCGCCAGCGCATATTGCCCCATCACCAGCGGCAGCGCCGGAAGGAGGATCGGCAGCCAGACCCAACGATGTCCGCGCTGCGGCCCCCATTCCAGCCATAGCAGCAAAATGACCAACCCCAGCGCGCTGGCGGCCAGTCCTGCCATTACGCTGTGGGTTAATGCCTCGGGATTAAGCGCGGATTGCTGTGCGAGAAGGGTCAACAATACCGTGCACAGCACACCCGTTGCGGGTAGCGACAGCGACAGTGTTTTCCCTGTCAGAGGTGGAACACGGTGTTGACGCACGCCGCGGATGTCGGGAAGCGTGCGTCGCCAACCGCGCCAGAGCAGGTAGCCTGCGAGGATAAAGAGGGCGAGTAGCGCCAGTAAAAGCAGGCTCGCCAGCGCGCCTTTGATCTGCTGTTCACTGTCTCCCTGACTAAGCCACTGCCAGCAGAGGACCGCCAGCGTTGGCGGGTTGCCGGGACCCAGGATAATGGCAACATCTACCACCGAAATCGTCCACGCCACCACGGCCAGCATCACGATACCCAGCCCGGGGGCAATGGTGGGCAATAACAACCAGCAGAGCGCCTGTCGGCGGCTGTAGCCCAGTGAATCCAGGACGATGACTTGCTGAGCCAGTCGTTTCTCACTCAGTAAAATAGATAAAATCCACAGCACGAACGCGCTCTCTTTCACCGCCAGCGTCACGCCAAGCCCAATGCCGTAGCGATCGAGCGCGGGCGAGAAAAACGGCAGCGCGCGCCAGAGCAGTCCGCCTTCGGCAAAGAGCAGCAGCGCGGCGCTGGCAAACGCGACATGGGGAATGGCGAGCAGCCACGGCAGGCGGGTACTCAACCGCCGCCAGCGTATGCCTGGCCAGAGCGCCACCACAACCGTTAGCGCAATAAACAGCGCGCCAGCGGCGGCGATGAACACTGAAACCACGGTTGCCAGCAACGCCTGCGGCAGTTGGGGATCGGCAAAAAGCGCCTGCCAGTTCGCCAACGACAGCGCGGGGGCGATTAGCAGCACGCTGGCCGGCAGTACTGGCGCGTATATTGTCGCCATGCCCAGCCAGGCAAGAAGCATTAGCGCGAGCCGTAGCGGCGCAGCCATTCTTGCTCCAACGCGTTAACCCAGGCCGCATGAGGCTCGGGCAGGACGGCGGGCAGGCCATCCGGCATGCGTGCTTCCAGCGCCGCCTGCTGCGCGGCGGGCAGTTTTTTCGCATCCAGGACCGACGGATCGCCCCAGACTGTCGGGTCGGCCTTCCGCAACTGGGCGTCAGGCGAGAGCAGGAAGTTGGCGACCAGCTTCGCTCCGGCGCTGGCAAGGGCATTAGCCGGAATGGTGACAAAGTGAACGTTGCCAATCATTCCTTCGCTAAAGCCAAAGCTGTAGCTGCTTTTCGGCAATTCACCGCTGGCGACTTTTTGCTGAGCGTGCGCGGGGTTAAAGGTTAACGACAGGCGCAGCGTCCCGCTGTTGAGTAACGCGTCCATCCGCGCCGGAGATGGCGGGAAATCCTTGCCTTCGCGCCACAGCGCGGGATGCAGCGCGTCAAGGTAGCGCCACAGCGGCGCGGTCACCCGGGCGAAGGTGGTGGCATCCGGTGCGACGGTGAGCGCATGCGGAGAGTCTGTCAGCGAGATCAGTAACTGCTCCAGGAACGCCGTGCCGGTAAAGTCCGGTGGTCGAGGGTAGCTGACGGTACCGGGATGCGCCTGGGCAAATGCCAACAGCGCCTGCGGACTCTGCGGCGACTGCGGCGTCACGTTGCTGTCCGCGATAAACGTCAACTGCGCGCCGCCCCACGGAGATTCGGCCCCGTCAGTGGGAATAGAGAAATCTTCACGTACCGGTTTTTGCGTATCGACATAACGCCAGTTGGGCAGCGTTTCCGCCCACTGGGTCTGCAACAATCCCGCCTCTTTCAACGTGCGGAAGTTTTCACCGTTGACCCACAGCAGGTCGACAGAACCGCCGGTTTTCCGCCCGGCGGCGGCTTCCGTCTGGATACGCTTCACGGCATCAGCCGCATCGGCGAGGCGCACGATTTTAAGATTGACCGCATAGTGCGTTTTCATCTCGCCGCTGACCCAGTCAAGGTACTGGTTAATGGCGGTGTCACCGCCCCAGGCGTTGAACCAGACGGTCTGGCCTTTGGCTTCATCTTTGATCTGCTGCCAGTTCTGTTCGGCGTGGCTCTGAGCGGTCAGCAACAGGCCCGCAAGTAGTAATCCCCAACGCATCGTTACTCCTGAAAAAAACGTGTTGCCAGCCAACGGGAGGCCAGCGGTAATAACCCCAACAGGGCAAACGCGGCCAGCATCGCGGGAGAGATAATGTCGCGTATTGATGTTAACTGGCTTAACTGGCGTCCGGCGTTCAGATAAACCACGGTGGCAGGTAGCATCCCCAACTGGCTGACCCACCAGTAACGGCGCACACTGACGGCGGTGAGGCCTGCCAGCAGGTTGACGACAACAAACGGAAACAACGGCATCAGGCGGAGCGCAAAGAGATAAAAGGCGCCGTCTCGCGCCATCCCATTATTCACCGTTGCCATGTGCCGGGCAAAACGCCGCGACACCCAGTCACGCAGCAGATAACGACTGGTGAGCATGGCGAGCGTCGCGCCAAGCGTCGAAGCAAAAGAGACCAGCAACGTACCTTGCCAGAGGCCAAACAGCGCGCCGCCGAGCAGCGTCAGCAGCGCCGCGCCGGGAATCGACAGCGCCGCGATAGCGGTATAGAGCAGAAAATAGAGACTGGCGCAAAGAAAAGGGGACTGGCGCTGCCAGTCCGCCAGCAGTGAATGATGGTGCTTAAGCGTCTCCAGCGTGAGCAGGCCGGGGGGCAACGCCCAGAGCACCCCGGCGAGACAGAGGATCAGTGCGCCTGTTAACCCCATCTTTCTGGCGTTCACGACTGAACATCAAACCTTAAACGTTGCCCACACCGGTGCATGGTCAGACGGTTTTTCCATACTGCGAATGTCATAGTCAATACCGGTTTCCACACAGCGCTCCGCCAGCGGATTGCTTGCCAGCAACAGATCAATACGCAGACCGCGGTTATCATCGAATCCCTTCGAACGGTAATCAAACCACGAGAATTTGTCGGCAGATTCCGGGTGCGCATGGCGGAAGGTGTCAACCAGACCCCAGCCCAGCAGGCGGTCCATCCATTCGCGCTCTTCCGGCAGGAACGAACACTTGCCGGTGCGCAGCCAGCGCTTGCGGTTCTCTTCGCCAATGCCGATGTCCCGATCGGACGGGCTGATATTCATATCCCCCATGATCAGTACCGGATTGTCACGCTTCAGTTCGTTGTCGAGATAGTTTTGTAAGTTCTGATAAAACTGCGCTTTGGCCGGAAACTTAATCGGATGGTCACGGCTTTCGCCCTGCGGGAAATAGCCGTTGATCACCGTCAGGTTGCCCAGTGGAGAGGGGATCTCCGCCATGATGATGCGGCGCTGAGCCTCTTCGCCATCATCGGGAAAACCCCGTCGCACGGCGATGGGCGTCTCTTTGGTCAGCAGCGCCACGCCATAGTGACCTTTCTGACCGTGATAGAAAACGTTGTAGCCGAGTTTTGCGACATCCTCGAGCGGGAACATGTCGTCGTGAACTTTTGTCTCCTGCAGGCCAATAACATCGGGTTGGTGTTTTTCGACGATGGCTTCCAGTTGATGAGGTCTGGCGCGCAGGCCGTTGATATTAAAAGAGACAAATTTCATAGTCGCTGCCACTTTGCTGGATGAATAGTGCATGGATGGTAGCAGAATTTCCGCAAACTGACTGCTCATAATGGTGAGATTCCGGCAATGAGTGCGAATGGTGTTAACAATGGGGCAACCTTTGCCCTGTTTTAGGGCAGATTGCGTCAGAATGGCGCAGCAATTTCCTGTAAATTTCGCATAGGATCACATTTCCAGAATTATATTTGGTCTGTGCATAATATTGCGGTTTTTCCTCTATTTACTCCTCTTTCACGCAAACATATTCACTTTTTATGCACACGTAGTGAATATCGCTGGGTTATAACTCATTGATTTCCCGTCTAAGGTAGCCATTTATGCATTTTTTTCGCTGGCTGGCATGAAGACTGCAATCTACATTTACAGCGCAAACACCACTATTTATTAACATATAAATAACTTTTTATTTACCGATGAGGTCGCTATGTCTCAGTCAATTACGCGTGAAAATTTTGATGAATGGATGATGCCCGTTTATGCACCGGCGCCTTTTATTCCGGTTCGTGGCGAAGGTTCACGCTTGTGGGATCAGCAGGGTAAAGAGTATATCGACTTCGCGGGGGGCATTGCGGTGAATGCGCTGGGGCACGCGCATCCAGAATTGCGTGACGCACTGAATAACCAGGCGAGTAAATTCTGGCACACCGGCAATGGCTATACCAACGAGCCGGCGCTGCGACTGGCGAAAAAGTTAATCGACGCCACCTTTGCCGATCGTATCTTCTTCTGCAACTCCGGTGCTGAGGCCAACGAGGCGGCGCTGAAGCTGGCGCGCAAATATGCCCACGACCACTACGGCAGCAATAAAAGCGGCATCGTGGCATTTAAGAATGCCTTTCACGGTCGTACGCTGTTCACCGTCAGCGCCGGGGGACAACCTGCCTATTCGCAGGATTTTGCGCCGCTGCCGCCGGAGATCCGTCACGCCGTCTACAACGATATTAACTCTGCCAGCACGCTGATCGACGATACCACCTGCGCGGTCATCGTCGAACCCATGCAGGGTGAAGGCGGCGTGCTGCCGGCAACTCAGGCCTTCCTGCAAGGGCTGCGCGAGCTGTGCGATCGACATAATGCGCTGCTGATTTTTGATGAAGTGCAGACCGGCGTGGGCCGTACCGGTGAGCTGTACGCCTACATGCACTACGGCGTTACGCCAGATCTCCTGACCACCGCCAAGGCGCTGGGCGGCGGCTTCCCGATCGGGGCACTGCTGGCCAGTGAAAAATGCGCCAGCGTGATGACCGTCGGAACACACGGCACCACCTATGGCGGTAACCCACTGGCAACCGCCGTCGCCGGAAAATTGCTCGATATCGTCAATACGCCCGCGATGCTGAACGGTGTGAAACAGCGCCATGACTGGTTCGTGGAGCGTCTGAACGCCATCAATCTGCACACCGGGCTGTTCAGTGAAATTCGCGGGCTGGGGCTGCTGATTGGCTGTGTACTGAACGATCAGTTTGCCGGCAAAGCCAAACAGATTTCTCAGGAAGCCGCGAAAGCGGGCGTGATGGTGCTGATTGCCGGGGGCAACGTGGTGCGCTTCGCTCCGGCGCTGAACGTCACACAAGAAGAGGTGGCTACCGGACTTGACCGTTTTGCGCTTGCCTGCGAACAGATTACAGCCGGAGGTTCATCATGATGGTGATCCGTCCTGTCGAGCACGCTGATATCAGCGCGCTGATGCAGATGGCCAGTAAAACCGGCGGTGGACTGACCTCGCTGCCGGCCAATGAAGCCACGCTGGCGGCGCGTATCGACCGTTCCCTGAAAACCTGGCGGGGCGAATTGCCGAAAAGTGAACAGGGTTATGTCTTTGTGCTGGAGGATCTGAACACCGGCACCGTAGCGGGGATTTGCGCGATCGAAGTTGCCGTGGGGCTTAACGATCCCTGGTACAACTATCGCGTAGGGACACAGGTGCATGCCTCAAAAGAGCTGAACGTCTATAACGCGCTGCCGACGCTGTTTCTCAGTAACGATCATACGGGCAGTAGCGAGCTGTGCACGTTATTCCTCGACCCCGACTGGCGCAAAGAGGGCAACGGCTACCTGTTGTCTAAATCGCGCTTCATGTTTATGGCGGCGTTTCGCGACCATTTTAATGAAAAGGTGGTCGCGGAAATGCGCGGCGTGATTGACGAGCACGGCTATTCCCCGTTCTGGCAAAGCCTGGGGAAACGCTTTTTCTCGATGGAGTTTTCCCGAGCCGATTTTCTCTGCGGTACCGGACAGAAAGCGTTTATTGCTGAACTGATGCCGAAGCATCCGATTTACACCCACTTTCTCTCCGACGAGGCGCAGGCGGTGATTGGCGAAGTTCATCCGCAAACCGCCCCGGCGCGAGCCGTACTGGAGAAAGAAGGATTCCGCTATCGCCATTACATCGACATTTTCGATGGCGGTCCAACACTGGAGTGTGACATTGACCGGGTGCGGGCGATCCGCAAAAGTCGGCTGATAGAGGTTGGCGAAGGACAGCCCGCGACCGGTGATTTCCCGGCCTGTCTGGTGGCGAATGAGAACTATCGTCACTTCCGCGTCATGCTGGTACGCGCCGATCCGAATACACAACGTCTGGTGCTGACCGCCGCGCAACTGGATGCCCTGAAATGTCATGCAGGAGATCGGGTTCGTTTTGTCCGTCTCTGCGCTGAGGAGAAAACGCTATGACTTTATGGATTAACGGCGACTGGGTGACCGGTCAGGGTGAACATCGGGTGAAGAAAGATCCGGTACAGGGTGATGTGCTCTGGGAAGGTCACGATGCCGATGCCGCGCAGGTGAAGCTGGCGGCGCGTGCCGCGCGCGCGGCTTTCCCGGCCTGGGCCCGACGCCCCTTCAGCGAACGCCAGGCGATTGTCGAAAAATTTGCCGGATTGCTGGAGAGCAATAAAACCGAACTGACCGCCATTATTGCCCGCGAAACCGGCAAGCCGCGCTGGGAAGCGGTGACGGAAGTGACGGCGATGATTAACAAAATCGCCATTTCCGTTAATGCGTACCACGCCCGTACTGGCGAGCAACAGAGTGCGTTGCCCGACGGCGCGGCAACGCTTCGCCACCGTCCGCATGGCGTGCTGGCGGTGTTTGGTCCGTATAACTTTCCGGGACACCTGCCGAACGGGCACATTGTGCCCGCGCTGCTGGCGGGCAACACCTTACTCTTTAAGCCCAGCGAACTGACGCCGTGGACCGCAGACGCGGTGATCCGACTCTGGGAACAGGCCGGTTTACCGCATGGGGTGCTGAATCTGCTGCAGGGTGGGCGGGAAACGGGACAGGCGCTGAGCGCGCTGGACGCCCTCGACGGGCTGCTGTTTACCGGCAGCGCGAACACGGGCTATCAGCTGCATCGCCAGCTTGCAGGACAGCCGGAAAAAATCCTTGCTCTCGAAATGGGCGGTAACAATCCGTTGATTATCGAGGATCCGGCGGATATCGATGCGGCGGTGCACCTGACTATTCAGTCCGCGTTTGTCACCGCCGGTCAGCGCTGTACCTGCGCACGTCGGCTGTTGGTGAAGAAAGGTGCGCAGGGCGATGCGTTTCTCGCGCGACTGGTGGACGTCAGCCAGCGCATCCAGCCAGGCCGCTGGGACGATGAGCCGCAACCGTTTATTGGCGGGCTTATCTCCGAACAGGCGGCGCGTCATGTGTTTGGGGCCTGGCAACAACTTGAGTCGCTCGGCGGGCGGACGCTGCTGGCACCGCGCCTGCTGCAGGCAGGCACCTCGCTGTTATCGCCGGGTATTATTGAACTGACGGGCGTGGCGAATCTTCCCGATGAGGAGGTCTTTGGTCCGCTGCTCGGCGTCTGGCGCTATGAACGCTTCGACGAGGCGATCGCGATGGCCAACAACACTCGCTTTGGGCTGTCCTGTGGGCTGGTCTCGCCTGACCGCGCGCAGTTCGACCAGCTACTGCTGGAAGCGCGTGCGGGGATCGTTAACTGGAATAAGCCGTTAACCGGTGCCGCCAGCACCGCGCCGTTCGGTGGCGTAGGGGCTTCCGGAAACCATCGCGCCAGCGCCTGGTATGCCGCCGATTATTGTGCCTGGCCGATGGCGAGTCTGGAATCTCCGGCGTTGACGCTGCCTGCAGCGCTGAGTCCGGGCCTCGACTTCTCGCGTGAGGAGTCCGTATGAAAGCACGCGAGGTCAACTTCGATGGACTGGTGGGGCTGACGCACCATTATGCCGGGCTGTCGTTCGGCAACGAGGCGTCCACCCGTCATCGCTTTCAGGTTTCGAACCCGCGTCTGGCGGCGAAGCAGGGGCTGCTTAAAATGAAGGCGCTGGCGGATGCGGGATACCCACAGGCGGTGATCCCGCCGCATGAACGGCCGTTTATTCCTGCATTGCGCCAGTTGGGGTTTAGCGGCAGCGATGAGCAGGTGATTGAGAAAGTGGCGCGTCAGGCACCACACTGGCTCTCCAGCGTCAGCTCCGCATCGCCGATGTGGGTGGCAAACGCGGCGACGGTGGCACCGTCGGCAGATACGCTGGATGGCAAAGTGCATCTGACGGTCGCAAACCTCAATAACAAGTTCCACCGTTCTCTCGAAGCGCCCACCACAGAAACGCTGCTGCGGGCGATCTTCCGTGATGAACGCTATTTCGCAGTGCATTCCGCGCTGCCGCAGGTGGCGATGCTCGGCGATGAAGGGGCGGCTAACCATAATCGCCTCGGCGGAGAATATGGCGAGCCGGGGACGCAGCTCTTTGTCTACGGGCGCGAAGAGGGGGGCAATACGCGGCCTTCTCGCTATCCGGCGCGTCAGACCCGTGAGGCCTGCGAAGCGGTGGCCCGCCTGAATCAGGTGAATCCCCAGCAGTGTATTTTTGCCCAGCAGCACCCGGAGGTCATCGACCTCGGCGTGTTTCACAACGATGTAATTGCGGTCTCGAACCGGGAGGTGCTGTTCTGCCATGAGCAGTCCTTCGCGAAACAGCACGACGTCATGAATCAACTGCGCGCCCGGGTGCCAGGTTTTATCCCCATTGTGGTGCCAACGGCTGACGTGTCGGTGCCGGATGCGGTCGCGACGTATCTGTTTAACAGCCAGTTGTTGAGCCGGGATGACGGTTCGATGATGCTGGTTCTGCCACAGGAGTGTCGCGAACACGCGGGCGTGTGGCGCTATCTGACGAACCTGCTGGAAGCGGATAATCCAATCCGCGACATGCGGGTATTTGACCTGCGTGAAAGTATGTCAAACGGCGGCGGGCCAGCCTGTCTGCGCTTGCGGGTGGTGCTAACCGCAGAAGAACGCCAGGCGGTCAATCCGGCCGTGATGATGAATGACGTGCTGTTTAATGCGCTCAACGACTGGGTGGATCGCTACTATCGCGACCGCCTGACCGCCGCGGATCTCGCCGACCCGCAACTGTTGCGTGAAGGGCGCGAAGCGCTGGATACGCTGACACAACTGTTGCAGCTTGGTTCTGTCTATCCGTTCCAGCAATCGGGAGGCGGACATGGATGATTTCCTCACCGCCACGCTGGCGGGTTCGATGCCGGATGTCCGGGAGGGGCAAAGGGCGGGCTTTCGCTGGTGCTGGGTTGACGCCGGTATCCTCGAACTTACGCCGCTCACCGCGACCGATCGCGCACTGGTGATCTCCGCCGGTATTCACGGCAACGAAACCGCGCCAGTCGAGATACTTAATGCCCTGCTGCTGGCGCTGTCGGCGGGGGAAATTACGCTGCACTGGCGACTGCTGGTGATCCTCGGCAATCCGCAGGCGCTGGCAGACGGCCAGCGCTACTGCCACAGCGATATGAACCGGATGTTTGGCGGGCGCTGGCAACTGTTTGCCGAAAGCGTCGAGACACAGCGCGCACGTCAACTTGAGCAGTGTCTGGAAGATTTCTTTACGACGGGCGCGGAGTCGATTCGCTGGCATCTGGATCTGCACACCGCCATTCGTGGCTCTCACCATTTGCGCTTTGGCGTGTTGCCCCAACGCCCCATCCCCTGGGATGAGGCGTTTCTTGGCTGGCTGGGTGCCGCAGGACTGGAAGCGCTGGTGTTCCATCAAACGCCGGGGGGCACCTTTACCCATTTCAGCGCTGAACACTTCGGCGCGCTCGCCTGCACGCTGGAGTTGGGCAAAGCGTTGCCGTTCGGTCACAACGATCTTCGCCAGTTTGCCCCGACGTCTGCCGCGCTGACCTGTTTACTGACGGGACAAATTGACCAGGCCGACGGCACCCCGCCGGTCCGCTATCAGGTCGCGTCACAGATAACCCGGCGCAGCGACGCGTTTGTGCTGCACATGGACAGCCAGACGCTCAACTTCACACCGTTTACCGCAGGGACACTACTGGCGGAAGATGGCGCCGAGCGTTTTGTCGTCACACATGACGTGGAGTACGTTCTATTCCCCAATCCCGGCGTGGCGCTGGGATTACGTGCAGGTCTGATGCTGGAGAAAATGAACTAACGTATTTCCCGCAGGCGAGGGCCTGTGGGCTTTATTTTTTTGTGCGTCGGAGAATTAATCCGGATTATTCCTGGTGAACAGCTTTATTTATCATCAGCAATCAGATATGGTTCTTCATATTCCCTGAAAAATCATGATGTTGTCATTTTTCCTTTCAACTTTTCACCTTAATTTCTTTTTTTCTCCACAATTGGCGAAAAAATGTTTTTTACACTTTCATTGTTTTACCGATGCTCTGACTAATTGACGATTAAGTCGTTAAAGTTAATCTCGTCAACACGGCACTGTACTTCTTCGGAGGTGACAAGAAAGCCGTAAAATAACTGAAAGGAAGGATAAAGATTATGCGTAAATTAACTGCACTGTTTGTTGCCTCTGGGCTGGCGCTGGGCGCTGCGAACCTGGCTCATGCAGCGGATACTACCGCCGCCCCGGCAGACGCCAAACCGATGATGCAGCATAAAGGCAAATTTGGTCCACATCATGACATGATGTTTAAAGACCTGAATCTGACCGATGCTCAGAAGCAGCAGATCCGCGACATCATGAAGGACAAACGTGACCAGATGAAGCGTCCACCAGTTGAAGAACGTCGCGCAATGCACGACATCATCGCCAGCGACACCTTCGATAAAGCGAAGGCCGAAGCGCAGATTGCGAAAATGGAAGAACAGCGCAAAGCCAACATGCTGGCGCACATGGAAACGCAGAATAAGATCTACAACATTCTGACCCCGGAACAGAAAAAGCAGTTTAATGCCAATTTTGAGAAGCGTCTGACAGAACGTCCGGCGCGTGACGGTAAAATGTCTGTACCTGCTGAGTAATCACTTAGCAGACCTATTCGAAGACCGCCGGTCTTGTCCATCCCCTCCACTGAGGCGATGGGCAGGATCGGCGGTTTTTTCTTTTTCAGACCCTAAGGAAAATCATCGTGGCTGCCGATAACGACGTTGTGCCTTATTATGCTGCATGATGTTTATCAGGAGCGATGATGGAATACTTTGATATCCGCAAGATGCCGGTCAATCTCTGGCGCAACGGTGCCGGTGAAACGCGTGAAATTTGCTGTTTTCCTCCGGCGACCCGCGACTTTCACTGGCGAGCCAGCATTGCTTCTATCGCCGGTAATGGTGAGTTTTCGCTCTTTCCCGGTATTGAGCGGGTGATCACTCTACTGGAAGGCAGTGAAGTGACGCTGGAAAGCCAAGGGGCGTTCAGCCACACACTCAAACAACATCAGCCGTTTACCTTTGCCGGCGAGCGCGTGGTGAAAGCGAAACTCACGGAAGGGCAGATGTCGATGGATTTTAATATCATGACCCGGCGTGACGCCTGCCAGGCGAAAGTTCGGGTGGCCGATCGCACCTTCACGACGTTTGGCTCGCGCGGCGGTGTGGTGTTTGTCATTAGCGGTGCCTGGCAACTGGGCGATAAATTATTGACTGCCGATCAGGGCGCCTGCTGGCATGATGGAAAACATACGCTCCGGCTGCTGAAAGCGGAGGGAAAACTGTTGTTTAGTGAGATAACCTGGCTGCAGGGGCACTCCCCGGACGCCGTTCAATGACCGCGATGCATGGCTGACGTCTGTGCACAGGCCAGAGGGGGATACCCTCTGGCGGGTTCATCCTTACTGTTTCCAGAAGTCATCAAACACGGTAATCGGCGGACGGCGCTTATGCTCCGTCTTCAAATACCAGCCTTCAATGATTTTCGCGATGGCGGCATCCACCGCTTTTCCTTCCAGATAGTCATCGATGTTTTCATAAGTCACGCCCAGCGCGGCTTCATCCGGCAGAGAAGGGCGATCGTCTTCGAGATCGGCGGTGGGCGCTTTCTTATAAAGATGCTCCGGACAACCTAATGCCGCCAGCAGCTGTTTCCCCTGGCGCTTGTTGAGGCGAAATAGCGGGTTAATATCCGTACCACCGTCGCCGTACTTGGTGAAGAAACCGGTGATGGCCTCTGCTGCATGATCGGTGCCGACCACCACGCCGCTGGTCATGCCCGCGATACTGTACTGCGCCTTCATGCGCTCACGGGCTTTTTCATTGCCACGGACAAAATCGCTCAGTTCAATACCCGCTTCCCGAAGAGCTTGTTCGCTCGCCAGCACCGCACCTTTGATATTAACGGTCAACACGCGGTCCGGCTGGATAAAGTCAATGGCGTCCTGACAATCCTGCTCATCAACCTGAATGCCATAGGGCAGACGAACGGCGATAAATTGCAGCGCGTCGTTACCGGTCTCAGCACGCAGCTCGCTGATGGCGGTCTGGCACAGTTTTCCTGCCAGCGTCGAGTCTTGCCCTCCGCTGATGCCCAGCACAAGGCTTTTCAGGAAGGGATAGCGTTGCAGATACGCTTTCAGAAAATCCACGCTGCGGCGAATTTCCTCTTCTGGATTAATGTGCGGTTTTGCGCCAAGCGCTTTGATGATCTCTTGTTGCAGAGTCATTTACCCCCTCCCAATATAAAAGAATAAAATCAGACCGTGTTTAAGCTAACCCTTTGCTGTGTAAACGACAAGAGAACACAGGCTGAGTGGCGCTTAAAACGACATCCTGCCGCCTGAACGGAATCTGGCGAAATATTCGCGTGCTAAGCGTTAGCTTGAAAAATAACAGATTCTATTCCAGGCTTATATAACATGCTGATTAAAAAGAGGACGAAAAATGAACAGGACTATTGCAGGAATTTTCAGTGCAGCAGCGGTATTAACAATGCTTGCAGGGTGTACGGCGTACGATCGTACCAAAGACCAATTTGTCCAGCCTGTGGTCAAAGATGTGAAAAAAGGCATGAGTCGCGCGCAGGTTGCACAGATTGCCGGGAAACCGTCGTCTGAAGTGAGCATGATCCATGCTCGCGGTACCTGTCAGACCTACATCCTGGGTCAACGTGATGGTAAAGCTGAAACCTATTTCGTGGCGCTGGATGATACCGGTCATGTTGTCAACTCAGGCTACCAGAGCTGCGCTGAGTACGACACCGACCCGCAGGCGGCGAAGTAGTCATAACTGTCTACTGCCTGAACAACTCAACAAACCGGCCACTGCGCCGGTTTTTTTGTAACGAAGATGATCTTATTTATTGATGCGAATTATTTACCCGAAGTGTGAGGGGGGTCATAACGCCAGGTCAATGAGAGACAATTTAGTTGGTCAAGGAAATACCATCAGCGGGTGTGATGCCGTATACTCATTTCAGACACAGAAATAAGTTTTTCGGTTACGCAGGTTGTCCAGAGCATGGATGCAGGTTGAGACTTGCGGCGTGTCTGGTTGACAGATAATCGCACATGAGGAAGGTCTAAATGGAAAAGAAACACATTTATCTGTTTTGCTCTGCGGGTATGTCTACCTCTTTGTTAGTGTCAAAGATGCGCGCGCAGGCGGAAAAGTATGAAGTCCCGGTTATTATTGATGCATTCCCGGAAACGCTTGCCGGTGAAAAAGGACCCAACGCCGACGTGGTATTATTAGGTCCACAAATTGCTTATATGTTGCCCGAAATTCAGCGTTTGTTACCGAACAAACCTGTAGAAGTGATTGACTCGCTGCTGTATGGCAAAGTCGATGGTTTAGGCGTGCTTAAGGCTGCTGTTGCAGCAATTAAAAAAGCCGCTGCAAATTAATATTTTAAATTTTCCCGTCAAAGAGTTATTTCATTTACATATGCCGCAATAATTAATTGCGGTCTTTAAGGGTATTTTTCTATGAGTAACGTCATTGCTTCACTTGAAAAGGTACTCCTTCCTTTTGCTGTCAAAATAGGAAAGCAGCCACACGTTAATGCAATCAAAAACGGCTTTATTCGCTTAATGCCATTAACCCTCGCGGGGGCCATGTTTGTATTAATTAATAACGTTTTCCTGAGCTTTGGGGAGGGGTCGTTTTTTTATTCCCTCGGCGTTCGGCTGGATGCTTCAACCATTGAAAACCTCAATAGTCTGAAAGGCATCGGCGGAAACGTTTATAACGGTACGCTGGGCATTATGTCACTGATGGCGCCATTCTTTATCGGTATGGCGCTGGCGGAAGAACGCAAAGTCGACGCCCTGGCGGCCGGTCTGCTATCGGTTGCGGCCTTTATGACCGTAACGCCTTATAGCGTGGGCGAAGCCTATGCGGTAGGGGCGAACTGGCTGGGCGGCGCGAATATCATTTCCGGTATTATTATCGGTCTGGTCGTCGCGGAAATGTTTACCTTTATTGTTCATCGCAACTGGGTCATCAAATTACCTGATAGCGTACCGGCATCCGTCTCCCGTTCATTCTCTGCATTGATTCCGGGCTTTATTATCCTCTCGGTGATGGGGATCATTGCCTGGGCGCTGACGACCTGGGGAACCAACTTCCACCAGATCATTATGGACACCATCTCTACACCGCTGGCATCGCTGGGCAGTGTGGTTGGCTGGGCGTACGTGCTCTTTGTTCCGCTGCTGTGGTTCTTCGGTATCCACGGTTCACTGGCGCTGACGGCGCTCGACAGCGGCATCATGACGCCGTGGGCGTTGGAAAACATCTCTATCTATCAGCAGTACGGTTCAGTGGATGCCGCGCTGGCTGCCGGTAAGACGTTCCACGTCTGGGCCAAGCCGATGCTCGACTCCTATATTTTCCTCGGCGGCAGCGGCGCAACGCTGGGTCTGATCATCGCGATTTTCATCGCCTCTCGCCGTGCGGATTATCGCCAGGTGGCGAAGCTGGCGTTACCTTCTGGTCTTTTCCAGATTAACGAACCGATTCTGTTTGGTCTGCCGATCATCATGAACCCGGTGATGTTCATCCCGTTCATTCTGGTACAACCGATTCTGGCCGCGATTACGCTGATAGCTTACTACCTGGGTATCATCCCGCCGATTACTAACATCGCGCCGTGGACCATGCCAACCGGGCTGGGGGCCTTCTTTAACACCAACGGCAGCGTTGCTGCTCTGCTGGTCGCCTTGTTCAACTTAGGGATAGCAACGCTGATTTACCTGCCGTTCGTAGTGGTTGCGAACAAAGCGCAGAACGCTATCGACAAGGAAGAGAGCGAAGAAGATATCGCTAATGCACTGAAATTTTAAGTTTAACCCGGCATGTGGCGACGCATGCCGGGTCGTCAAAGAGGAATGATTTATGATGGATCTCGATAATATTACCGATACGCAGGCCGAAGCCGAAGAGCTCGAAGAAGTGGTGATGGGGCTTATCATCAACTCCGGGCAGGCGCGCAGCCTGGCCTACGCGGCGTTAAAGCAGGCGAAGCAGGGCGACTTCGACGCGGCGAAAACGATGATGGAGCAGTCGCGCATGGCGCTGAATGAAGCGCATCTGGTGCAGACGAAACTGATTGAAGGCGATCAGGGCGAAGGTAAAATGAAAGTCAGTCTGGTTCTGGTTCACGCGCAGGATCACCTGATGACGTCAATGCTGGCACGCGAACTGGTGGCAGAGTTGATTGAGCTTCACGAGAAGCTGAAATAGTAAGGAGTTGACGATGCAACTACAGGCTACCGCACCGGAAATCACCATTGCCCGTGAACAGCAGTTGTTTAACGGTAAAAATTTCCATGTCTTTATCTACAACAAGACAGAGAGCGCCTGCGGTCTGCATCAGCACGATTACTATGAATTTACGCTGGTGCTCACGGGGCGCTATTACCAGGAGATCAACGGTAAACGCGTGCTGCTGGAACGGGGTGATTTTGTGTTTGTCCCGCTCGGTTCGCACCATCAGAGCTTCTACGAGTTCGGCGCGACGCGTATTCTCAACGTTGGCATCAGTAAACGTTTTTTTGAACAGCACTACAGCCCGCTCATGCCGTTCTGTTTTGTGGCATCGCAGGTCTATCGCACCAACAGCGCATTTTTAACCTATGTCGAGACGGTTATCGCGTCGCTCAACTTTCGTGATACCGGACTGGAAGAGTTTGTCGAAGTGGTCACCTTTTACATTATCAACCGTCTGCGTCATTATCGTGAAGAACAGGTTCTTGATGATATTCCACAGTGGCTGAAAGCCACCGTGGAAACCATGCACAATAAAGCGCAGTTTGGTGAAAATGCTCTGGAAAATATGGTTTCCCTGTCCGCAAAATCTCAGGAATACCTGACGCGAGCGACCCAGCGTTATTACAGCAAAACGCCGATGCAATTGATTAATGAAATTCGCATCAACTTTGCCAAGAAACAGCTGGAGATGACGAACTACTCCGTAACGGATATTGCCTATGAAGCGGGATACAGTAGTCCAAGCCTGTTTATTAAAACGTTTAAAAAAATGACGTCATTTACGCCTAATAGCTACAGAAAAAAACTCACGCAATATAATCAGTAATTATTTTACTCAATAACCAGATTTACGCTTGCCCATTATTGACGCGGGACGCTTGCGTCATACCTGACAGAGGGCAGAGCATCATTCACGCCAGTGTTAAGCACTGAAGGGAGATACGATGAGCCAGAAATTAAAAGTCGTCACCATTGGTGGCGGGAGCAGTTACACCCCGGAATTGCTGGAAGGATTTATTAAGCGCTACCACGAATTGCCAGTTTCCGAATTGTGGCTGGTTGACGTCGAAGGCGGCGAAGAAAAACTGGATATTATTTACCAACTTTGCCAGCGCATGATTGAAAAAGCTGGCGTACCGATGAAGGTGTTTAAGACTCTGGATCGCCGCGAAGCGCTGAAAGATGCCGATTTCGTAACCACGCAACTGCGTGTAGGACAATTGAAAGCGCGTGAACTGGATGAGCGTATTCCGCTGAGCCACGGTTATCTGGGTCAGGAGACCAACGGTGCTGGTGGCCTGTTTAAAGGACTGCGCACCATCCCGGTGATTTTTGACATCATTAAAGATGTGGAAGCGCTGTGTCCGAATGCATGGGTGATTAACTTTACTAACCCGGCTGGCATGGTGACTGAGGCGGTCTATCGCCATACGAGCTTCAAACGCTTTATTGGTGTGTGCAACATTCCGGTAGGGATGAAGATGTTCATCCACGATGTGTTGGCGCTGAAAGAGAGTGACGACCTGTCTATCGACCTGTTCGGCCTCAACCATATGGTGTTCATCAAAGATGTGATCGTTAATGGCCAGTCACGCTTTGCCGAACTGTTGGATGGCGTAGCCTCGGGCCAGCTTAAAGCATCTACGGTGAAAAACATTTTTGATCTGCCGTTCAGCGAAGGGCTGATTCGCTCCCTGAATCTGCTGCCATGCTCGTATCTGCTGTACTACTTCAAGCAAAAAGAGATGCTGGCGATTGAGATGGGGGAATACTACAAGGGCGGTGCGCGGGCACAGGTCGTGCAGCAGGTCGAGAAGCAGCTGTTCGATCTGTATAAGAACCCGGAACTGAACGTTAAGCCGAAGGAACTGGAACAGCGTGGTGGTGCGTACTACTCTGACGCAGCCTGTGAAGTTATTAATGCGATTTTCAATGACAAGCAGACCGAGCATTACGTCAACATTCCGCATCACGGTCACGTTGATAATATTCCGGCTGACTGGGCGGTTGAGATGACCTGCACGCTGGGCCGCGACGGGGCGACGCCGACGCCACGCATCACCCATTTTGACGAGAAAGTGTTGGGATTGATCTATACCATCAAAGGCTTTGAAGTGGCTGCCAGCAACGCGGCGCTGAGCGGTGAGTTTAACGACGTGCTGCTGGCGCTGAACCTGAGTCCGCTGGTGCATTCGGATCACGACGCAGAAGGTCTGGCGCGTGAACTGATACTGGCACACGAAAAGTGGTTGCCAAACTTTGCCGGGTGCATTGCGAAGCTGAAAGGCGCACAACACTAAAGAGGTTGGCTATGGAACGCTTATTGATTGTAAACGCGGACGATTTTGGCCTGAGCAAAGGGCAAAACTACGGCATCGTGGAGGCCTGTCGCCACGGTGTAGTGACCTCTACTACGGCGCTGGTGAACGGTGATGCCATTGAGCATGCAGTCACGTTAAGTCGCGATCTGCCAACGCTGGCGGTGGGTATGCACTTTGTTCTGACGCTGGGAAAACCCCTGACCGAGATGCCGGGATTAACCCGTGAAGGACGTCTGGGAAAATGGATCTGGCAGATGGCAGAGGAAGATACGTTGCCACTGGACGAAATCGCCCGTGAGCTTGCCTGTCAGTATCAGCGTTTCATTGACCTGTTCGGGCGGGAGCCTACGCATCTGGATAGCCATCACCATGTGCATATGTTCCCGCAGATCTTCCCCCTCGTTGCGCGTTTTGCCGCAGAGCGCAATATTGCGCTACGCATCGATCGCCAGCCGGTGTTTCAGGCAGGGGATCTTCCGGCGACGCTGCGCAGTTCACAGGGATTCAGCAGCGAGTTTTATGGGGAAGAAATTACTGAAGCGCTGTTTCTGCATGTTCTCGACGAATCCGCAAGGCTTGGAGAATCCTCACTGGAAGTGATGTGTCACCCGGCGTTTATCGACGATACCATCCGTCAGAGCGCCTATTGTTACCCCCGTTTGACTGAGCTGGACGTACTGACCTCGGCATCGCTCAAGTATGCGATTGCGGAACGCGGCTACCGTCTGGGCAGTTTTCTTGATGTCTGACTCCTGAGTTTGCGGCGCGTGGTGCGCCGCTTTTTTTTGCCTGCTGTAGCGTCCTTGTCTTCATTATCCCTCTCTCGCCCTGTTAATTTCGTCAACGCCTGCGCAAACGCACGCCCGGAGCAGGACGTGCGGGGGTAAAATCGGCTAAGATAGTTCTTTTCTGATTTTTGAATTTGTCTTAGTGAAGCAATTAATGATGAAACCTCTTCGCCAACAAAATCGCCCGGTTATTAGCTATGTTCCGCATGTCGAACCTGCACCGCCCGAACATGCGATAAAAATGGACGCGTTTCGTGACGTGTGGATCTTGCGCGGAAAGTATGTCGCGTTTGTCTTAATGGGGGAGTCGTTCCAGAGATCGCCGACGTTTAGCGAGGCGGAATCGGCCCAGCGCTGGGCAAATCAGGTTCGTCAGGAAAACGAAATAGCAGATTAATTCCGGTATAAAAAAACCGCCCCGAAGGGCGGTTTTCTGTTTTTTGGGGTATTTAGTGATGCGCCAGTTCGGCGTCGTCTTCACTATCCAGAATGGTTTTATCGGTTTGCTTCAGCCACTGGCTGGTCAGCGTACCGGCGGTCATCGAACCGCTGACGTTCAGTGCGGTACGACCCATGTCGATCAGCGGCTCAACG
Organism: Citrobacter telavivensis; assembly: GCA_009363175.1. Taxonomy (NCBI): domain Bacteria; kingdom Pseudomonadati; phylum Pseudomonadota; class Gammaproteobacteria; order Enterobacterales; family Enterobacteriaceae; genus Citrobacter; species Citrobacter telavivensis. The sequence continues at coordinate 3,439,827 of CP045205.1, read as the reverse complement.
GAGATGAGCAGCGCGACCAGCGTGACAGGCAGGCCCATCGCCGGCAGTACAATCAGCGCAGCGAAAGTGGCACCGCCACCGACACCGGCTACCCCGGCGGAGCTGACGGTAACAATACCGACCAGCGTCGCAATCCAGAGCGGATCCAGCGGGTTAATGCCAACCGTCGGCGCCACCATAACGGCCAGCATGGCCGGATACAAACCGGCACAGCCGTTCTGGCCGATCGTCGCACCGAAGGAGGCGGCGAAGCTGGCGATAGATTCCGGCACGCCCAGACGGCGGGTTTGCGCTTCCACGTTCAGCGGGATAGAGGCCGCGCTGGAGCGACTGGTGAAGGCGAAGGTCAGAACCGGCCACACTTTGCGGAAGTACTTGAGCGGGCTCACGCCGTTTACGCCAAGCAGCACGCCGTGGACGACGAACATAATGCCCAGACCGAGGTAAGAGGCGATAACAAAACTGCCCAGCTTAATGATGTCCTGCAGGTTGGAACCGGCCACCACTTTGGTCATCAGCGCCAGGACGCCGTATGGCGTTAACTGCATGACCAGGCGAACCAGTTTCATCACCCAGCTTTGCAGCGTGTCGATAGCGGTCAGCACGCGTTCGCCTTTTGGCGCGTCATCTTTGAGCAATTTCAGTGCCGCGACACCGAGGAAGGCGGCAAAAATCACCACGCTGATGATAGAGGTTGGGTTTGCGCCGGTCAGATCGGCAAACGGGTTTTTCGGTACAAACGAAAGCACCAGCTGTGGAACGCTGAGATCGGCCACTTTACCGACATAGTTGGTTTCAATGGCATTCAGACGTGCCGTCTCTGCGCCACCTTGTACCAGGCCCTCGGCGGTCAGACCAAACAGGTTGGTCACCAGCACCCCGACCAGCGCGGCAATCAGCGTGGTGAACAGCAGAGTACCGATGGTCAGGAAGCTGATTTTTCCCAACTGAGAGGCATTATGCAGACGGGCGACCGCGCTCAGAATCGAGGCGAAGACCAGCGGCATAACGATCATTTGCAGCAGTTGAACGTAGCCGTTACCGACGATGTTGAACCACTGGACGGAATCTTTCAGCACCTGGCTGTCAGAACCATAAATGGTGTGCAGCGCAAGGCCAAAGACCACGCCCATGACCAGACCAACCAGTACTTTCTTTGCCAGACTCCACTGTTTATGACGGGCTTGCGCCAGCACAAACAGCAGAATGACGAACACCACGATGTTCGCGATTAATGGAAAATTCATCCCCGTTCTCCTGATTTTATTATTCGTCCCGCTGTGTCACAGCGATCCTGTTGTCGCAAGGTTAGCAGAACTGTGACCTGGCTCTTATATTCAAATGGAATTGTTTATGCCAAAAACGCGATTTCCGCTGTTTTACTGGTCGATTTGATGTTTTATAAAGCGATTGAACTGCCATTGCAGCGTGTTAATCATATCGGATGACCAGCGAACTGCACTGTTCTGGGGCAAGGTTTGTGGCATCCATACCGCCCAGGCAAACAGTGCCATGCAGAGAAATCGCTCCAGCTGATTACCCTTCTGCGGGACCAGAATCGGCAGGCGAAAGCGCCAGCGACAGGGCCAGAGCAGGGGGACGCCCGCTGGCGTCAGCATGTCTGCAGCAATATGACTCAGATAGCCCACCACCATGCCCTGTAAGGCGTCGGCGGGGATGACCCAACTCTCCGGTACTTTCAGGTAGAAGGTGGCCAGTAGCGCAAAGACGGCCAGCAGACTGTGGGTAAATCCGCGATGACCAAACGCCCGGGCGATCGGTTTCGAAACCCATTTCAGGCGCTGACCGAGGAATGACTTTGGGTGATCGATGTCCGGTAACAGACAGGTCATAATCGCGGAGGGAACAATATGCCACCAGTCACCCTGTGCGAGCACGGGCGTCAGCTCCGCGTTTTTAGCGAACACCGCGCAGGCAATTGAAAAGAGGAGGTGACCTTCCGCCGTCATGATAAAACCTGATAAACTGTGAATTCGTACAGTATAGGATTTTTATACAGTGGGCGGAAGTGGTGACGTTGTAACTCTTTGTCAATAATGCGCGTTTATCGCGCTAACCAACCGCCATCGACGGCAAGCGTATAGCCGTTGATGTAATCCGACGCGGGTGATGCGAGGAAAACGACCGGGCCTTGCAGATCCTCTGGCGTTCCCCAACGACCCGCCGGGATACGATCGACAATCTCTTGATTGCGCCCGGCATCTTCCCGCAGTTGTTGGGTATTGTTGGTCGCCATGTAGCCGGGGGCGATGGCGTTGACGTTAATCTGATGCTGCGCCCATTCGTTGGCTAACAGTCGGGTAATGCCCAGCACGCCGCTCTTTGAGGCCGTATAGGACGGGACGCGAATCCCGCCCTGAAACGATAGCATTGAGGCGATATTAATGATTTTGCCGCCCTGGCCCTGAGCGATGAACTGGCGTGCCACGGCCTGGGAGAGAAAGAAGAGCGACTTGAGATTCAGGTTCATCACCTCGTCCCAGTCCTTTTCGCTGAAATTGAGCGCGTCTTCGCGACGAATGGTTCCGGCGTTGTTCACCAGAATGTCGATGTGACCGAATTTCTCAACCGCCTGGGCGACAACGCCCGCGATGACCTCCTGCTGGCTCAGATCGGCCTGAATGGTGAAAAAGCGGCGTCCCAGCGCTTCTACTTTGGCGGCGGTGTCATGAGGAATTTTGCGGTTCACGCTGACGATGTCACAACCGGCTTGCGCCAGTGCAACCGCCATCCCTTGTCCAAGTCCGGTATCACAACCGGTGACGATGGCGACTTTACCTGTGAGACGAAATGCATCCAGAATCATAGTAACCTCGGCTATCCGTTTTTATCTGTTATGTGCCCTGAAAGAAGGATAGGAGAGGAACGGAAGGAATACAATTAAAAATGAAACGTTGTTTTAAATTTATTAACTGTCTGACGAGGCGGGCAATGTCGCCATTGCCCGCTCCCGGTTAGCCGCGTAAATCGGCGAGGGTCAGTTCCGTGAGTGAATTGAGCCTGACGTCGGCGAGGATATAGCGCGGATCGTGTCGCACCTCTTTATCCGGCACGACGATAGAGCGCATCCGTGCTGCCTTAGACGCCACCATGCCGTTGACGGAATCTTCCAGCGCGACACAGCATAACGGGTCGACGCCCAGTTTTGCCGCACAGTCGATATAAACCTGAGGATGGGGTTTGCTGTAGGGCAGTTTTTCCGCAGAGGCGAGGGCATCGAAGCTCTCCCGCAGGTCAAACATCGCCAGGACTTTTTCCAGCATATGTAGAGGGGACGCTGACGCCAGTCCCACCTTCAAACCTTGTGCTTTACACAACGCGATAGCCTCTTTGACGCCAGGCAGTAGCGGACGCGTCTCTTCAACCAGGGCGATAGCGCGGGTAATGACGCGATCGGTGACCTCCTGGCGGCTCGGCCCGTTCCACGGTTGCTGGGCAAACCAGAGATCAACAACCATATCGATGCGCAGCCCCAGCGTATCCGGGAGTTCATGACGACGAGTGATATCGACGCCGACGCTGGACAGTACGTCCAGTTCAGCCCGATCCCACAGCGGCTCGGAATCAATCAGTAATCCATCCATATCGAATATTGCCGCAAGAATTTGACGCGGGGTTGACATTACAACCTCTCCTGTTGAGCATTAAATGTAGGGTAATCAGCGTTAGCCGCTATCATAACGTTTTTAAAGATCGGGCGAAAAGGGTTATCAGCAGGTAGACTTAAGCCAAAACGACGCGTCTTCATCAAGGGGAACTCATGACGTATCAACAAGCTGGACGCATAGCAGTGTTAAAAAGGATCGTAGGATGGGTGATATTTATCCCGACACTCCTCTCCACGCTGATTTCAGCCCTGAAATTTATGTATGCGCACAGCGAAAAGCAGGAAGGGATTAACGCGGTGATGCTCGATTTTACCCATGTCATGATTGATATGATGCGAGTGAATACCCCGTTTCTGAACCTCTTCTGGTACAACTCGCCGACGCCGGATTTTCACAATAGCCTGAACATTTTGTTCTGGCTGATTTTTGCGCTGATTTTTATCGGGCTGGCGATGCAGGATTCCGGCGCGCGCATGAGTCGCCAGGCGCGGTTTTTACGTGAAGGCGTCGAAGACCAGTTGATTCTGGAGAAAGCCAAGGGCAGCGAAGGACTGTCTCGCGAACAGATTGAGTCGCGCATTGTGGTGCCGCATCATACGATTTTTCTGCAGTTTTTCCCGCTCTATATCCTGCCGGTGATTATCATCGTTCTCGGATATGTATTCTTTTCGCTGCTGGGATTTGTCTGAACAAAAAGGCCGCCATCCGGCGGCCTTTGATGCCAGCCATTATTACGCCGCGAGGAGTCTGTCCATTGCCTTCTGTGCAATCACCAGGTGTTGACCGCCAAACAGTCTTGCCCGGTTGAGCAAAGTATACAGTTGGTACACCGGCTGTCGGTCGAGAAAATCTAACGGCAGTGGCGACACCGACTGATAACCATCATAAATTTGCGGCGGCTGTTCGGTATGCAACGGCAACATTGCCAGATCGCACTCTCTGTCTCCCCAGTAACAGGCCGGATCAAACAGATACGGACCGTCTGGCCCCAGTGCACAGTTTCCCGACCACAAATCGCCGTGCAGCAAAGAGGGCTGCGGCTGGTGAGAGGAGAGACGCTGTTGCACATGTTCGACAATGGCGTCGATATTACCAAAGGCGATGCCTTTTTCCGCCGCCAGTTCAAGTTGCCAGCCAATGCGCTGTTCGGCAAAGAAGGTTGACCAGCGGCGTTGCCAGGCATTGGGTTGCGGAGTGGTCGAAAGCGCGTTATCGAAATCCAGCCCAAACTGCGGCTGATCGCTCCATTCATGCAGATAGGCAAGTTGTTGCCCCAGAATAAACGCACTATGCGCGTCCAGCGGACGGGGAGGGAGATAATCCATCACCAGAAAGCTGTAATCACGATCCGCACCTACCGCCCACACTTTGGGGACCGTCACCGTATGGCTGCGTGATAACAGTTCTAATTGATCGGCTTCTGCCGTAAAGCCCGGAAGCAGTTCCCGTTCATCACATTTAACGAAGAAATCGCGTCCCGCATAGCGTAAATGCCACGCGGCATGAATCTCTCCGCCAGGCAGTTCGTTACGCAGTTCGATTTCGCCTTCACCGAGTTGCTCGCTTAAAAGACGACTGATAGCCTGCCACATGATGTCTCTCCCCATGTTGTCTGCCAGATCATAAGGTTAGCGCAAAGATGCGGTTAAAAAACACGAACTAACGCACACCGTGGACGTGTTTTCGCGGGAATGGCATTTATTGTCCGCTGTGTTCCCACTCTTCCCAGGTCATCACGCTGACCTCCGGCGCTCTATCTAACGCACTTTCAGCCAGCCCTGCGGCCAGCGCTTTGACCTCGTCCAGACTCTGGGCGCTAATCAACCCAAAGGTATTGGTTCCCAGCTCGTGCACATTCCCGCCATCATCCGTGAGAGTGAGCAGAAAACCGGCACGGGTGAGATGGTTGTTCAGTTCATTTATTTCCGTTAAGGAGTCCTCGTGGAACGTGATGGTAACAACATATCGGGTGATATCCCCACTGGCCATTTGACACCCCTTTGTAATCTCATGAGTTTGTAGCATAGACGGTGAACGCGTATGCCGACAGGTTTGGGAGAAATTCCCCCTCGAAAAGAGGGGGAAATCATTATGGCTGGCTAAGGTAAGCGTAGATTTTCTGCGTGTCGTCGTGGGAGCACAGGCGCGTTCCCTGGTTGATGGTCGCGGCGCTACCGGCCGCAACGCCGAAGCGCACCATATCCTCAAGCGAGGCGCCTTCAGCCAGTTTGAGGGTCATTGCCCCCACCATACTGTCGCCTGCGCCAACGGTGCTCTGGCTTTTAACCGGCGGCGGTACGACCTGCACGCAGGTTTCGCTGTCCACGCCCAGCGCGCCCTGGGGACCGAGAGAGACGACGACGCGCTGCGCTTTGCCGCTGCGGACAATTTCCTGCGCCGCTTTGCGCACGTCATCAGGCTGGGTGAGCTCGCGGTTAACCAGCGCGCTCAGTTCTTTCTGGTTGGGTTTGACCAGTTCAATATTGCCAATGGCTAACGCGGCCGTCAGCGCGTCGCCGGAGCTGTCAATGATGCAGCGGATCCCCTGTTTCTGCGCGGCGGTAATCAACTGGCTGAGTTTTTCGACTTTGACACCCGGCGGCAAACTGCCGCTGATCACCAGAATGGCGCCGGACTCGATCTCCAGCACCTGTTCTTCTATCTGGCGAAACTCATCGTCATTCAATGCCGCGCCGGGCATCACAAAGCGATACTGCTCGCCGCTGGATTCGACATGAACATGCAGGTTCTGACGCGTCCAGTCTTTTGCATCAATGGTTGCTACCGGAACGTTTTCATCGGCAAGCAGGGCGACCAGATGTTCGCCGGTTGCGCCGCCGACGGGGAAAATGGCGGTCGCGGTTCCGCCCAGATGGGCAATGGCGCGAGCGACGTTAATGCCCCCGCCACCGGGCTCAAATACCGGGGCAGTACAGCGGAGTTTCCCTTCGGGATAGATTTGCGGGGTGATCGTTGCGCTATCGAGAGAGGGCGCAAGCGTCAACGTATAGATACGTACCATCGTTACCTCCTGTTAGGCTGCGTTCAGTCTGGCACCGAATAGCCCTAAAGTGAAGTCATTAACAATATGATTAATTAAAGTTTATTTATTTTATTTGCCGTAAGGTTATATAAATATTTAATTGTTTTGAGAGCTCTCTTATTCAAAAAATGAAATAAGAATTCATTGCTATGTTATTCGAGCCTTTTTATAATTTGTTACCTTTCCTGGGGCGTTAGCCATTGATCCCTCTGAAAGTTTCCGGGACCGTAATGGTCTCTTTTTTTGTTGTACGGACTCTTTATAAATGAAGCTTTTAAAGACAGTTCCCGCTGCCATTCTGCTGGCGGGAGGCGTGTTTGCGTCGATGTATGCAACTGCCGATGATTCCGTTTTTACTGTCATGGATGACCCCTCAAGTGCGAAGAAACCCTTCGAAGGCAATCTCAACGCCGGTTACCTTGCGCAGTCAGGCAACACGAAAAGTTCTTCTTTGACCGCGGACACGACCATGACCTGGTACGGACAATCAACGGCCTGGTCACTGTGGGGGAATGCGAGCAATACGTCTTCCAATGATGAACGCTCTTCAGAGAAATATGCTGTTGGCGGTCGTAGTCGTTACAATGTGACCGATTATGACTACCTTTTCGGCCAGGCGAGTTGGCTGACGGACCGTTATAACGGCTACCGTGAGCGCGATGTGTTCACCGCCGGTTATGGTCGCCAGTTCCTTAACGGTCCCGTACATAGCTTCCGTTTTGAATTCGGTCCGGGCGTACGTTACGACGAACATACTGATGGCAAGACGGAAACCCAGCCGCTGGGCTATGCCTCTGGCGCGTATGCATGGCAGATTTCAGACAACACCAAATTTACGCAAGGCGTGTCGGTGTTCGGTGCTGAAGATACAACGTTGAACTCCGAGACAGCGCTGAATGTGGCAATCAATGAGCATTTTGGCCTGAAAGTGGCGTACAACGTGACGTGGAACTCAGAACCGCCGGAGACGGCGCCGGAGCACACGGACAGACGTACAACCGTCTCTCTGGGCTACCGGATGTAAGCCGAGGCCAGACTGTTCTCCAGTCTGGCTTTTTTTATTACGGTGTTTGATGACAATTCACCCGCCACGTCTTTATCCAGAATATTCACTTCGCCAGAATCTCGATGTCTGACGCGACGGGGCGCTGTTTCGCCGCTATCCCCAAATCATTGCTGCCCAGCGTAGCAATAGCATTGCACCACAGATGACGATCAGGACGACCACCATTTTCCAGTGTTTTTTGGCGAAGCGATTTGATGGCATCATTTATTTCCTGTCGGTTCCAGACGGTTAATCCTAGTGTAACAAAACTGTCAGCCAATCAGTGAATGGATATGCATCTTGCCTCGTCCAACAGGGAAGGAAAAGGAAGGGGCTATAGCACCTACTCTGCAAGCGCGTTGGTATAGTAATTAGGCTGCCGGTACTGAAGCTTCAAAAGTTCAGTCGGCGTCAGGCCGGTATAGAGGCGACATGTTTTGATGAAATGGGCCTGATCGTAGTAGCCGTGGTTGAGTGCGCTGTTCAGAACATCGCCTTCTGTCAGCAGATGGCGCAGCGTTCTCTGAAATCGGGCTGTGCGGCAAAAATAGCGTGCATCGACGCCGGTAAATTGATGAACGCGTCGTAGCATTGTCCGTTCAGTCAACCCCAACTGGTTACGGAGCGTCAAGAAAGCATCCCCATAATACAGTCGGTTCACCGCCTGAATGAGCGCGGTGTTTGCCAGATGGCAACGGTCAGTAATGGCCAGCAGCCAGCGTTCTAACCGGTTGATGCGCATTTCATACGGCAAATTAATCAGTTCCGGGATCGCCCAACGTAAACCCATATCGGTGAAGGAAACGGGAACATCATCCAGTTCATCCATCGCGACACCCAGGAGGGGGAAGCAGGTGGCAGAACGCAGTCGGATTGACAATAAATCGATTTCTCCCTGGGGGATGAATGTCATTCTGGACCTGCGCGGGCGAAGCAGGACAGCCTCGCCCTTTGGGACAGTAAGGTAATTTGCTGTCTGTTGGCTATCAAGCGGTATCGTCGCAATGCGCAGAGGATCGCCCAGGTTGAGCAGCAGTTCGCCTCCGGTCCCGGGAAAAAGCGTGGGCAACGGTGTCCCTGCTGACATTTGCCAGCACCAGAAATGGGCTATCCAGTCAGCCAGCGCCGGACTGGGCGCGCGGCGTCGTTGCATGTCGCTGTTTACCTCCGACTCAATGCCTTATTCAAACAGACAGTCTCCACTTTGGTTCCCCAGCCCCGGATGAAGGTCAAAGCGAACGACGCCTACGTGCATTCGGCCTGCTGCCGCCTTCACCATATGTGCAACACCAAGATGGCCGAAACCCGCACACAATTCAATCGCCCGGATCCCCTCGTCATAGAGCGCATCAAGGAGTTTACCCGCCTGCTGATAATCGCTCACCGCGATCGTTTTCACCTGCACCTGTTCGGTTTTTACCCAGGCGTTATGGGTCTCAGCCACCGCGTGAGGCGCAACAAAAATAAATGCCGCTTTTAAAATATCGCTCATGACTCGTTATCCTGTTTTGTTATCGAACCGGGATCTTATGTTTGATAACGTGAGCGGTATTGTACCAATCCGCCAGTCACGAGGCTGGGGACATCGACATGTCGTTCTGTCAGAGGGGAAAAACGCGTGCTAACCTCGTGACTCATCCCAATATATAACGGAAGGGTGCATTCTCCCTTTTTTTAGTGTTACCATCGTTCGACCACATTGCAGCGCTCTCGTAGCGAATGCTGATGTGTCCCAGATTGTGTGCCAATTTAGCAATTGTTGGTTAGATGGCTTCACAACTAACTGTAAACAAACAAATTTTCTCTTTGTATGTGATCTTGCGTATGGGTCACCACTGCAAATAAGGACATAACATGCCTGTTATTACTCTTCCTGATGGCAGTCAACGCCATTACGACCACGCTGTAAGCCCCATGGATGTTGCTCTGGACATCGGTCCTGGTCTGGCGAAAGCCACCCTCGCTGGCCGCGTTAATGGCGAGCTGGTTGATGCTTCTGACCTGATCGAAAATGATGCGACGCTCTCTATCATCACCGCAAAAGATGAAGAAGGGCTGGAGATCATTCGTCACTCCTGTGCACACCTGTTAGGTCATGCGATCAAACAACTTTGGCCAAATACCAAGATGGCTATCGGTCCGGTTGTCGACAATGGTTTCTACTATGATGTGGACCTTGACCGTACGTTGACCCAGGAAGATATCGATGCGCTCGAGAAGCGGATGCACGAGCTCGCTGAGAAAAATTACGATGTCATTAAGAAAAAAGTCAGCTGGCACGAAGCGCGTGAAACCTTCGTGAAGCGTGGCGAGATTTATAAAGTCTCCATTCTTGATGAAAACATTGCCCATGATGACAAACCTGGTTTGTATCATCATGAAGAATATGTCGATATGTGTCGTGGTCCGCACGTGCCGAATATGCGCTTCTGCCATCACTTTAAACTGATGAAAACCGCAGGCGCATACTGGCGTGGCGACAGCGACAACAAGATGTTGCAGCGTATCTACGGAACGGCCTGGGCAGACAAAAAAGCCCTCAGTGCTTATCTGCAACGTCTGGAAGAAGCGGCAAAACGTGACCACCGTAAAATCGGTAAGCAGCTTGACCTGTATCACATGCAGGAAGAAGCGCCGGGTATGGTGTTCTGGCATAACGACGGCTGGACTATCTTCCGCGAACTGGAAGTCTTTGTGCGCTCCAAGCTCAAAGAGTATCAGTATCAGGAAGTGAAAGGGCCGTTCATGATGGACCGTGTGCTGTGGGAAAAAACCGGGCACTGGGACAACTACAAAGATGCGATGTTCACCACCTCTTCTGAGAACCGTGAATACTGCATCAAGCCGATGAACTGTCCGGGTCACGTACAGATCTTTAATCAGGGCCTGAAATCCTACCGCGACCTGCCGCTGCGTATGGCAGAGTTTGGTAGCTGCCATCGTAACGAGCCGTCAGGTGCGCTGCATGGTCTGATGCGTGTGCGTGGCTTCACCCAGGATGATGCGCATATCTTCTGTACTGAAGAGCAAATCCGCGATGAAGTTAACGCGTGCATCCGTATGGTCTACGATATGTACAGCACCTTTGGCTTCGAGAAAATCGTCGTCAAACTTTCCACTCGTCCCGAAAAACGTATCGGTAGCGATGAAATGTGGGATCGTGCTGAGGCGGATCTGGCCGTTGCGCTGGAAGAAAACAATATCCCATTTGAATACCAACTGGGTGAAGGCGCGTTCTACGGTCCGAAAATTGAATTTACCCTGTATGACTGTCTCGATCGCGCATGGCAGTGCGGTACTGTACAGCTGGACTTCTCTCTGCCGTCTCGTCTGAGCGCCTCGTATGTGGGCGAAAACAACGAGCGTCAGGTACCGGTTATGATTCACCGCGCAATTCTTGGGTCTATGGAACGTTTCATCGGTATCCTGACTGAAGAGTTCGCCGGCTTCTTCCCGACCTGGCTTGCGCCGGTTCAGGTAGTGGTGATGAACATTACCGATTCACAGTCTGAATACGTTAACGAATTGACGCAGAAACTACAAAATGCGGGCATTCGTGTAAAAGCAGACTTGAGAAATGAGAAGATAGGCTTTAAAATCCGCGAGCACACTTTACGTCGTGTCCCTTACATGTTGGTCTGTGGCGACAAAGAGGTAGAAGCCGGCAAAGTTGCCGTGCGTACCCGTCGTGGCAAAGACTTGGGCAGCCTGGACGTAAGTGAAGTGATTGAGAAGCTGCAACAAGAGATTCGCAGCCGCAGTCTTCAACAACTGGAGGAATAAGGTATTAAAGGCGGAAAACGAGTTCAAACGGCACGTCCGAATCGTATCAATGGCGAGATTCGCGCCCTGGAAGTTCGCTTAACAGGTCTGGAAGGCGAAGCTTTGGGTATTGTGAGTCTGAGAGAAGCTATCGAAAAAGCTGAAGAAGCTGGAGTAGATTTAGTTGAAATCAGCCCTAACGCCGAACCGCCAGTTTGTCGTATCATGGACTACGGCAAGTTCCTTTATGAAAAGAGTAAGTCTTCTAAGGAACAGAAGAAAAAGCAAAAAGTTATCCAGGTTAAGGAAATTAAATTCCGTCCTGGTACCGATGATGGCGACTATCAGGTAAAACTCCGCAGCCTGATTCGCTTTCTGGAAGATGGCGATAAGGCCAAGATCACGCTGCGTTTCCGCGGTCGTGAGATGGCCCACCAACAGATTGGTATGGAAGTGCTGACGCGCGTCCGTGACGATCTGAGTGAACTGGCAGTAGTCGAATCCTTCCCTACGAAGATCGAAGGCCGCCAGATGATCATGGTGCTCGCTCCTAAGAAGAAACAGTAAGGCCTTCAAGTAGCAATGTCTGTGGAGCCTGCGGGTTCCACAGCCGTTGTTCGCCTATGTTTCGTTTATTAACAATGCGAAGTGGAAGTTATTAAAATGCCAAAAATTAAGACCGTACGCGGTGCTGCTAAGCGCTTCAAAAAAACCGGTGGTGGTGGATTTAAGCGTAAGCACGCAAACCTGCGTCATATTCTGACCAAAAAATCGACTAAGCGTAAACGTCACCTGCGTCCAAAAGGCCTTGTTTCTAAAGGCGATCTGGGCCTGGTTATCGCGTGCCTGCCGTACGCATAAGCCGTTAACGTTTTTTTTAACTTTTTAATGCCCAATCGATTTCACCGTGGTGAAAGATGAAGGGCAAATCAGAATAGATACAGGAGAGCACATATGGCTCGCGTAAAACGTGGTGTAATTGCACGCGCACGTCACAAGAAAATTTTGAAACAAGCCAAAGGCTACTATGGTGCGCGTTCTCGCGTATACCGCGTTGCCTTCCAGGCCGTTATCAAAGCAGGTCAGTATGCTTACCGTGACCGTCGTCAACGTAAGCGTCAGTTCCGTCAACTGTGGATTGCGCGTATCAACGCAGCAGCACGTCAGAACGGTATTTCTTACAGCAAATTCATCAACGGCCTGAAAAAAGCCTCTGTTGAAATCGACCGTAAGATCCTGGCTGACATCGCAGTATTCGACAAAGTAGCGTTCACCGCTCTGGTCGAAAAAGCGAAAGCAGCTCTGGCATAAGCCAGTGAAAAGAGGGAGCCTGGCTCCCTCTCTTTTATTTGTTGTACCGTCAATGAGTTGACAATTGATCCGTAACCCTTTTCAATAAAGGTTCTCCGGTTTTACCACACAAGGTAACGCAAGCATGAATGCTGCTATTTTCCGCTTCTTTTTTTACTTTAGCACCTGACTCCGGGAGGCTAGCGCGTGAAAGAAGAAACGAAAAACAGCGCAAAAAAGCCTCCTGATGGAGGCTTTTTTTGTGCCCGAAATCGAGAGATTACGTTCAACGAACCGGTGTCTTCACCGACACAATGAGGAAAACCATGTCACATCTCGCAGAACTGGTAGCCAGTGCGAAGGCGGCCATTAACCAGGCGTCAGATGTTGCCGCGTTAGACAATGTGCGCGTCGAATATTTGGGCAAAAAAGGGCACCTGACCCTTCAGATGACGACTCTGCGCGAGCTGCCACCTGAAGAGCGTCCTGCAGCCGGTGCGGTGATTAACGAAGCGAAAGAGCAGGTACAGCAGGCGCTCAACGCACGTAAAGCGGATCTGGAAAACGCCGCGCTGAATGCACGACTGGCGGCGGAAACCATCGATGTTTCTCTGCCTGGTCGTCGTATTGAAAACGGTGGTCTGCATCCGGTAACCCGTACCATCGATCGTATTGAAAGCTTCTTTGGTGAGCTTGGCTTCACCGTGGCGACCGGTCCGGAAATCGAAGATGATTACCACAACTTTGATGCGCTGAATATTCCGGGTCACCATCCGGCCCGTGCAGATCACGATACCTTCTGGTTTGATGCAACGCGTCTGCTGCGTACCCAGACGTCTGGCGTCCAGATTCGTACCATGAAAGAAAAGCAGCCGCCGATTCGTATTATCGCGCCGGGTCGCGTGTATCGTAACGACTACGATCAGACGCATACCCCGATGTTCCACCAGATGGAAGGCCTGATTGTGGATACCAACATCAGCTTTACCAACCTGAAAGGGACGCTGCATGACTTCCTGCGCAACTTCTTTGAAGAAGATTTGCAGATTCGCTTCCGTCCTTCTTATTTCCCGTTTACTGAGCCGTCTGCAGAAGTGGACGTAATGGGTAAAAACGGCAAATGGCTGGAAGTGCTGGGGTGCGGCATGGTGCATCCGAACGTTCTGCGTAACGTCGGCATCGACCCGGAAATCTACTCGGGTTTTGCGTTTGGGATGGGTATGGAGCGTCTGACCATGTTGCGTTACGGTGTCACTGACCTGCGTGCGTTCTTCGAAAACGATCTGCGTTTCCTCAAACAGTTTAAATAAAGGCAGGATAAAACAATGAAATTCAGTGAACTGTGGTTACGCGAGTGGGTTAACCCGGCTATCGACAGCGACGCGTTGTCGAATCAAATCACCATGGCAGGCCTGGAAGTTGACGGTGTTGACGCGGTCGCCGGTGAATTTAACGGCGTGGTGGTGGGTGAAGTGGTTGAATGTGGCCAGCACCCAAATGCGGACAAGCTGCGCGTGACGAAAGTTAACGTCGGTGGTGAGCGTCTGCTGGACATCGTCTGCGGCGCGCCAAACTGCCGTCAGGGGTTGAAGGTGGCGGTTGCGACTATCGGTGCCGTTCTGCCGGGCGATTTTAAAATTAAAGCGGCTAAGCTGCGCGGCGAGCCGTCCGAAGGCATGCTGTGCTCTTTCTCCGAACTGGGCATTTCCGACGATCACAGCGGCATTATTGAACTGCCGGTAGATGCGCCGATCGGTACCGACATTCGCGAGTATCTGAAGCTTAATGACAATACCATTGAGATCAGCGTCACGCCTAACCGTGCTGACTGCTTAGGGATCATCGGTGTGGCCCGCGATGTGGCTGTGCTGAACAAAGCGCCGCTGGTTGAGCCGGAAATCGTGCCGGTTGCGGCAACTGTCAGCGATGTCCTGCCGATTACCGTAGAAGCCTCCGACGCCTGCCCGCGGTATCTGGGTCGTGTGGTGAAAGGCATCAATGTGAAAGCGCCTACACCGTTGTGGATGAAAGAAAAACTGCGTCGTTGTGGTATTCGCTCCATTGATGCGGTGGTTGACGTTACCAACTACGTGTTGCTCGAACTGGGTCAGCCGATGCACGCCTTTGATAAAGACCGCATTGAAGGCGGGATTGTCGTTCGCATGGCGAAAGAGGGCGAAACGCTGGTGCTGCTCGATGGCAGTGAAGCGAAGCTGAACGCAGATACGCTGGTGATTGCCGATCATCAGAAAGCGCTGGCGATGGGCGGCATCTTTGGTGGCGAACATTCAGGCGTGAACGATGAAACACAAAACGTGCTGCTGGAATGTGCATTCTTCAGCCCGCTGTCGATTACCGGTCGTGCGCGCCGTCATGGCCTGCATACCGATGCTTCTCACCGCTATGAGCGCGGTGTCGATCCTGCGCTGCAGTACAAAGCGATGGAACGTGCCACCCGTCTGCTGATGGACATCTGCGGCGGCGAAGCCGGTCCGGTCATTGATGTGACGGATGAAGCGACGCTGCCGAAGCGTGCCACCATTACGTTGCGCCGTAGCAAACTGGATCGCCTGATTGGTCATCACATTGCTGATGCGCTGGTGAGCGACATTCTGCGTCGTCTGGGCTGTGATGTGACAGAAGGCGAAGGCGAGTGGCAGGCCGTTGCGCCGAGCTGGCGTTTCGACATGGAAATTGAAGAAGACCTGGTTGAAGAAGTCGCCCGCGTGTATGGCTACGACAACATCCCTGACGAACCCATCCAGGCCGGTCTTATCATGGGGACGCATCGTGAAGCGGATCTGTCGCTGAAACGTGTGAAAACCTTGCTGAACGACAAAGGCTACCAGGAAGTCATTACCTATAGCTTCGTCGATCCGAAAGTACAGCAGTTGCTCCACCCAGGTGAAGAGGCGCTGCTGCTGCCAAGCCCAATCTCCATCGAAATGTCGGCAATGCGCCTGTCGCTGTGGACAGGGTTACTGGCAACGGTGGTATACAACCAGAACCGTCAGCAGAACCGCGTACGTATTTTTGAAAGCGGGCTGCGTTTTGTGCCGGATACCCAGGCCAACCTGGGCATTCGTCAGGATCTGATGCTGGCTGGCGTTATCTGTGGTAACCGCTACGATGAGCACTGGGACCTGGCAAAAGAGACCGTTGATTTCTATGATTTGAAGGGCGATCTGGAAGCGGTGTTGGATCTGACCGATAAACTCGGCGACATTCAGTTCAGAGCAGAGGCCAATCCTGCACTGCATCCAGGACAGTCTGCAGCGATTTATCTGAAAGGTGAACGCATTGGTTTCATTGGTGTTGTTCATCCTGAACTGGAACGTAAGCTGGATCTCAATGGCCGTACTCTGGTGTTCGAACTGGAGTGGAACAAGCTCGCAGACCGCGTGGTGCCTCAGGCGCGCGAGATTTCACGCTTCCCGGCGAACCGTCGCGACATCGCTGTCGTTGTCGCAGAAAACGTTCCCGCTGCTGATATTTTATCCGAGTGTAAGAAAGTTGGCGTAAATCAGGTAGTTGGCGTAAACTTATTTGACGTGTACCGTGGTAAGGGTGTTGCGGAGGGGTATAAGAGCCTCGCCATTAGCCTGATCCTTCAGGATACCAGCCGTACACTCGAAGAAGAGGAGATTGCCGCTACCGTCGCCAAATGTGTAGAGGCATTAAAAGAGCGATTCCAGGCATCATTGAGGGATTGAACCTATGGCGCTTACAAAAGCTGAAATGTCAGAATATCTGTTTGATAAGCTTGGGCTTAGCAAGCGGGATGCCAAAGAACTGGTCGAACTGTTTTTCGAAGAGATCCGTCGTGCTCTGGAAAACGGTGAGCAGGTAAAACTCTCTGGTTTTGGTAACTTCGATCTGCGTGATAAGAATCAACGTCCGGGACGTAACCCGAAAACGGGCGAAGATATTCCCATTACAGCACGGCGCGTAGTGACCTTCAGACCCGGACAGAAGTTAAAGAGCCGAGTCGAAAACGCTTCGCCCAAAGATGAGTAATCAGATCTAACCAAAAAGGCCGCTTTTGCGGCCTTTTTTCTTTTCTGCGAAGATGTCGCACCGTAGAATCAATGACATCTTTTTCAGTTGAACGGAAATCATGCTGACTTTTGCCCGTCAACAACAGCGACAACATGTGCGCTGGATCCTGAGCCTGTCGGTACTGATGCTACTGACACTGCTGTTAAGTCTGTGCGCCGGAGAGCAGTGGATATCGCCTGCTGACTGGCTGACGCCGCGCGGTGAACTCTTTGTCTGGCAAATTCGCCTTCCGCGCGCGCTGGCCGTGCTGCTGGTAGGGGCGGCGCTGGCCTTGTCCGGCGCAGTGATGCAGGCACTGTTTGAAAACCCGCTTGCGGAACCGGGGCTGCTCGGCGTCTCCAACGGTGCAGGCGTGGGACTGATCGCCGCAGTGCTGCTGGGGAAGGGCGTGCTTCCACACTGGGTGCTCGGACTGTGTGCCATTGTCGGCGCGCTGGTCATTACCCTGATCCTCTTGCGTTTTGCCCGCCGTCATCTTTCGACCAGTCGCCTGCTGCTTGCCGGGGTGGCGCTGGGGATTATCTGTAGCGCCCTGATGACCTGGGCCATCTATTTTTCAACCTCATTCGATCTGCGTCAGTTAATGTACTGGATGATGGGTGGGTTTGGCGGCGTCAACTGGGAGCAGGCATGGCTGATGCTGGCCCTGATCCCGGTACTGGTGTGGATCTGCTGTCAGTCACAGGCGATGAACATGCTGGCGTTGGGAGAAACGTCTGCCCGACAGTTGGGACTTCCCCTGTGGTTCTGGCGTAATTTGTTGGTGGTCGCTACCGGGTGGATGGTCGGGGTGAGCGTGGCGCTTGCGGGGGCCATTGGTTTTATTGGCCTGGTGATCCCCCATATTCTACGCCTGTGCGGCTTAACGGACCATCGCGTCCTGTTGCCTGCCTGCGCGCTGGCGGGCGCCATTGCGCTGCTGCTGGCGGATGTAGTGGCTCGGCTGGCGCTTGCTTCTGCGGAGTTACCGATTGGCGTGGTCACCGCGACGCTCGGGGCGCCGGTCTTTATCTGGCTGTTACTCAAAGCCGGACGTTAGGTATGACAAGACGGTCTATGATTAGATGCTGGTATTTGAATCACTCACGATCCTGGAGAGGCTATGCAAGACTCGATTCTGAACACTGAAGTGACGACGATTGATGGCGAGGTCACGACCCTCGAAAAGTATGCGGGCAATGTGCTGCTGGTGGTGAACGTGGCGTCAAAATGCGGTCTGACCCCGCAGTATGAGCAACTGGAAAATATTCAGAAAGCGTGGGCCGATCGTGGCTTTACCGTGCTGGGCTTTCCCTGCAATCAGTTCCTCGGACAGGAACCTGGCAGCGAAGATGAGATTAAAACTTACTGTGCCACGACCTGGGGCGTGACCTTCCCGATGTTCAGCAAGATTGAGGTGAACGGGGACGGGCGCCATCCGCTGTACCAGAAGCTGATTGCCGCTGCGCCGACGGCGGTGGCCCCTGAAGGAAGCGGTTTTTATGAGCGAATGGTCAGCAAAGGGCGCGCGCCGCTTAATCCGGGCGATATCCTGTGGAACTTCGAGAAGTTCCTCGTGGGCCGGGATGGCAAGGTAGTACAGCGTTTTTCACCTGATATGACGCCGGAAGATCCTATCGTCATGGAAAGTATCAAACTCGCGTTGGCTAAATAATGTCTTCACTGATGCAGTTACAGGATGTTGCCGATATCCCCCGGTTGGGGCCTTTGTGTGGGGAGATCCGCGCGGGGGAAATCCTGCATCTGGTAGGGCCGAACGGTGCCGGGAAAAGCACGCTGCTGGCGCGAATGGCTGGCCTAACCAGTGGCGCGGGAACCATCACCCTGGCCGGTACTGAGCTGGCGTCGTGGCCCGCAGCCAAACTTGCCCGGCATCGCGCTTATCTGGCGCAGCAGCAGAATCCGCCCTTTGCGATGCCGGTATGGCACTTTCTGACGCTGCATCAGGCGGACAAAACGCGGACTGACCAGCTTACTGCGGTGGCCGAGTCGCTGGGGCTGGCAGACAAGCTCGGGCGCAATGCGAAGGAACTCTCGGGCGGTGAATGGCAGCGTGTACGCCTTGCTGCCGTGATCCTGCAAATCGCGCCAGAGACCAATCCGCAGGGGCAGTTGCTGCTACTTGATGAACCCATGAACAGCCTCGATGTTGCACAACAGAATGCGCTGGATCGCATTCTGAATCGCCTGTGTGAGCAGGGGATTGCCATCGTGATGAGTAGTCACGATCTGAATCATACCTTGCGTCACGCGCATCGGGCATGGTTGCTCAAACAGGGGAAACTGCTTGCCAGCGGTCCGCGTGATGAGGTGCTGACACCGGCGCATTTAACACGAGCCTATGGGCTGCACTTCCGGCGTCTTGACATCGAAGGTCACAGAATGGTTATATCAACCACTTAAACGAAATGGTTTCTTGAAAACCCGCGTAAATACCCGCTATATGGGGTGAAGAATAGAAAAACAGAGGATTCGCCTGAATGCGTTTCTGGTTTCTTTTTTGCACAGCACTGTTGTTGGCAGGATGTAGTAGCCACCGAGCGCCGCCGCCCAATGCCCGGCTCTCTGATTCCATCACCGTTATTGCCGGATTAAATGATCAACTCCAGACCTGGCGCGGTACACCGTATCGTTACGGCGGCATGAGCCGCGGTGGCGTGGATTGTTCCGGCTTTGTGCTGATGACCATGCGCGACCAGTTCGCTTTGCAACTGCCGCGTGAAACCCGTCAACAGGCAAAACTGGGGACGGAAATCGATAAAGATGAATTACTGCCTGGCGATCTGGTGTTTTTCAAAACCGGATCGGGAGAGAGCGGTTTACATGTGGGTATTTATGATACCAACGGTCAATTTATTCATGCGTCAACCAGTCGTGGCGTGATGCGCTCGTCGCTGGATAATGTTTACTGGCGGAAAAACTTTTGGCAGGCGAGACGGATTTAGTTGCAAAGTGTTATTTCTGATTGAGGGCGCGCCTCGCTTTTATTGTCGGGAAAAGAACAATGCTGGCTAAGTGTTTATAATCAGGATAAGCTGAAAACAAAGGAACCGGGACTCCGGGTGAAAAGGACAACATGAACATTTCCCCTCTGTCATTAAAAAAGATGGATGACGACATCCTGTGTAATAGGTTGCCGAATCACTCCCAGTGTGTGGGGCTACCGTGATGAATATTTCACTGGATAATGTGTACCATTCTGAACTCTATTTTCAGCCCGCCCGGAATGTACAACGGAAACTTATCGGTTTAAGTATTATCGCAAACTTTGTCAGTGATGACTACAAGGTTCGCATCCCTACGGATCTGGTGCTTCCGCGACTTTCTCCCGAAGAGCAGTGCCAACTGTTTGTCGAAAAACTGGCCCTGCTCGAAACGTGCCAACACTTTTTTATTCAACATAAACTTGTCGCCTGGATTTATATAACCCCGGCAGTTGTACCGTTATTATTAATGGATAGTGAGCGCGTTTCTGCCGTTAAACGATTTTCATTTCTGGAATTGATGATTAATGAGAATTTTCCCGAACTGTCTGACGGAAAAGAGAATAAAACGCTGACCGCGCTTGTCGAACGTTTTCCTCTGGTACTGGCCAATTTCGGTGCAGGAGAAAGTGCCAACAAAGCCATATTCGATGGGTTATTTAAACGCATAATACTGGACCGGAATTTTGTTCATCGCCGGGCTACGCAGCTCTCCTTCGAACCGTTCATGCGCGCCATTCTCACGCAAGTTTCCCCTTATTGTGAATCGCTGATGATCGCCGGTATCGACAACGAAGCGATGTTGACCCGCGTGATGCCATTCGGTTTTGGTGCCATGCAGGGCGGTCTGTGGCCTGCTGTCACCGCGGATCAGGTAACCCAGTTACTCCACGGATAACCTTTCTGTTTGCTGGTGTTTATGCCGGTATTAACCGTCTACACTACAGGCAGGAGGCCCTATGACCCTGTCTTTTACAGCCCGCTGGCGCGATGAACTGCCAGCAACATTTACCGCACTGTCGCCAACGCCGCTGAATAAGTCACGGCTGATTTGGCACAATGATGCGCTTGCCGAACAACTGGGTATCCCCGACTCGCTTTTTCATCCTGACGGCCCGGCGGGGGTCTGGGGCGGTGAGACACTGCTAGCGGGAATGTCTCCGCTGGCGCAGGTCTATAGCGGTCATCAGTTTGGCGTCTGGGCGGGCCAACTGGGCGACGGGCGTGGCATCTTGCTGGGTGAGCAGTTGCTTGCCGATGGCAGCACGATGGACTGGCATCTGAAAGGCGCGGGTTTGACGCCGTATTCGCGCATGGGGGATGGTCGTGCGGTATTGCGCTCCACTCTCCGTGAAAGCCTCGCCAGTGAAGCGATGCACTATCTGGGGATACCGACAACCCGGGCGCTGGCGATTGTCACCAGCGAAACGCCGGTTTACCGTGAAACGGTGGAGGCGGGGGCGATGCTGATGCGACTGGCGCAAAGCCACATGCGATTCGGCCATTTTGAGCATTTCTATTATCGCCGCGAACCGGAAAACGTTCAGCAACTGGCGGATTTCGCGATTCGCCATTACTGGCCGCACCTCCAGCAGGAAGCCGATAAGTACATTCTCTGGTTTCGCGACGTGGTCGCGCGGACCGCGTCACTGATAGCCGACTGGCAAACCGTAGGTTTTGCGCACGGGGTGATGAACACCGATAACATGTCGATTCTTGGACTGACGATGGACTACGGTCCGTTTGGTTTTCTGGATGATTATGAGCCGGGGTTCATTTGTAACCATTCAGACCATCAGGGGCGCTACAGTTTCGATAATCAACCTGCGGTGGGTCTGTGGAATCTACAGCGACTCGCGCAAAGCCTGTCGCCCTTTATCCCGGTTGAGGCGCTGAATGATGCCCTCGACGGCTACCAGGCGGCGCTATTGACGCGCTACGGTCAGCGGATGCGGCAGAAACTGGGCTTCATGACCGAACAAAGGGATGACAACGAACTGCTGAACGAATTGTTCAGCCTGATGGCCCGCGAGCGCAGTGACTACACCCGCACCTTCCGCATGCTGAGCGTCACCGAACAGCAGAGCAGCGCATCGCCCTTGCGCGATGAATTTATCGACCGTGCCGCATTTGACGACTGGTTCTCGCGCTACAGAACGCGTTTACAGCGCGATGAAGTCGCCGATGCGACGCGCCAGTCGCTGATGCAAAGCGCCAATCCGTCCGTGGTGCTACGTAACTGGCTGGCGCAACGAGCTATTGAAGCGGCGGAAAAAGGCGATATGAGCGAACTGCATCGCTTGCACGCCGTACTGCGGGAGCCTTTCCGCGAGCGCGATGATGATTACAGCCATCGTCCGCCGGACTGGGGAAAGCGTCTGGAAGTCAGCTGTTCAAGCTGATGTTCTACTTGGTCAGCAAGAGTTTACCTGCCTGCGTTCGACGCAGCAGGTACTCCTGACCGTCGTGATCGATAATTACCTTACCGTCATCACCTAACAGTTTCTGACTGCTGATCTTGCGGATGGGCGCAGGCGGGGGAACCGCGTTTTCTTGTTCCTTAAGACGGGGTGCTTCAATGTTATCCATACGGGTATCACGGCTGATTAATAATAATTAATGTCACAATGATTTTTATTATCAATAATGTGCGCGACAACAACAAGTATTAAATGTGGTAGTTTGCGAAAAGGGGAGAAGAATTGCCCATCCCCGAAAGGATGGGCGAGCGGTCAGAAACGACTGTCAACCGCGCAGGCCAGCTTGCTCAGCAGCAGTTCAGTGTCTTCCCAGTTAAGGCAAGGATCGGTTACCGACTGACCGTAGACCAGCGGCTGTCCGCTGACGATTTTCTGCGTACCTTCACGCAGAAAACTTTCCGCCATAATACCGGCGATGGCCGTCGATCCGTTACGGATCTGCTGGCAAATATCATCACAGACATCCAACTGACGACGATGCTGTTTCTGGCAGTTGCCGTGGCTGAAATCAACGACCAGATGTTCAGGCAGATCAAATTCATGCAGCGTACTGCAGGCCGCCGCAATATCTTCAGCATGGTAGTTTGGCTTTTTGCCGCCACGCATAATGATATGGCCATAGGGGTTACCGCTGGTCTGATAAATGGTCATCTGACCGGTCTTATCAGGCGAGAGGAACATATGACTGGCGCGGGAGGCGCGGATCGCGTCAACGGCGATACGGGTATTTCCGTCGGTGCCGTTTTTAAAGCCGACCGGGCAGGAGAGTGCCGAGGCCATTTCGCGGTGGATCTGGCTTTCGGTGGTTCGCGCGCCAATGGCGCCCCAACTGATCAGATCGGCAATAAATTGCCCGGTCACCATATCGAGAAATTCCGTGGCGGTCGGGATGCCCAGTTCATTGACCTGCAACAGCAGTTTGCGCGCCAGTTCAATACCGTGGTTCACGCGATAGCTGCCATTGAGGTCCGGATCGGAAATGAGACCTTTCCAGCCGACGACAGTGCGTGGCTTTTCAAAATAGGTGCGCATGACGATTTCCAGGCGCGCCTGGTGCTGAGTACGCAGCGCCTGTAAACGCGTGGCGTACTCCAGAGCGGCGTCAAGATCGTGAATGGAGCACGGTCCCACAATGACCAGCAAACGGCGGTCTTCGCCATTCAGTATTCTTTCTATCCGGCGTCGGGAGTCGGTGACGTGGCTGGCGACGGCGGACGACACAGGATGCCGTTGCGCAAGTTCAGCGGGCGTAACCAGACTGTCTATACGCGCGGTACGCAGTTCATCGGTTCTGTTCATGACAATTCTCAGAAATTTGTGGCTTCTACGGCAGAGGTACCGGGAAGTGATGGGCACAACCTTAAACCAATCCCTGCTGATTTCAAGTGCGAGGTGGATCACACCTCGCGACAGAACGGTATGATAACAAAAAAACAGAACTCACGAACTAGTTTGTTAGTACATGCGTCGACTTAGTCCCATGATGTCGAGGATTTTAGTGGCAATCTCCTCAACCGAATAGTTAGTACTGTTCAACCATGGGATCTGGTTTTTACGATAGAGCGCCTCGACTTCAGCCACTTCCATACGGCACTGGCGCAGGGACGCGTAGCGGCTGTTTTCCCGGCGTTCTTCGCGAATGGCCGCCAGACGCTCAGGGTCAATCGTCAGACCAAACAGTTTATGTTGTAGGGGTTTTAACGACGCGGGCAGAACCAGATTGTCCATGTCGTCGGCAATAAAGGGATAGTTCGCCGCGCGGATGCCAAACTGCATCGCCAGGTAGAGACTGGTGGGCGTTTTGCCGCAGCGCGAGACGCCCAACAAAATCACCTGCGCCTGGTCGAGGTTGCGCAACGAAATGCCATCATCGTGGGCCAGGGTGTAATCGATGGCGGCGATCCGCGCATCATACTTGATCAGGTTACCCGGATTCAGCCCGTGAGTCCGGTGGGCAATCGGTGTGGGGTAGAGTTTCATTTCGTGTTGCAGCGGAGTGATCAGCGCCTGCACGATATCCTGACAGAAGCCTTCGCTTTGCAGGATGATGGAGCGGATTTCCGGCAATACAATCGAATAGAACACCAGTGGACGCACGCCGGTTTGTTGAAAAATGGCGTCGATCTGGTCCTTAACGGCACGGGCACGGTTCTCATTTTCGACAAACGGTAGCGTGATACTGCTGATAGTGACGGGGAACTGCGACATCACCGCATGGCCCAATACTTCAGCGGTAATTGCCGTACCATCGGAAATATAAAATACGTGACGATCTACAGCATTATCCATTTTCACACCCTGGAAGTCAGTCATAATTCTCTGAAAGCATAAATTAAAATTACTCTGAAGCGTAGAAAATAACGCTCATTTTAAAAATGAAATGGTATTTTTATATTTTATGAAAAGTACATTTCATTTTCTGGAACAGATGTTTATACCGACACATTTTGTGGGGATCGCCCGCCACTCGTGGGTTTGCGCAAATGGGTAAACTGTCCGAAAAAATAAAAAATATATTTGCTTGAACGATTCACCGTTTTTTTAAGCGGGTTAAATATGCAAAGATAAATACGTAATTAAGCTTTTCCTAAACTCGTTCATTTATCACAAAAGGATTGTTCGATGTCCAACAATGGCTCGTCACCGCTGGTGCTTTGGTATAACCAACTCGGCATGAATGATGTAGACAGAGTTGGGGGCAAAAATGCCTCCCTGGGTGAAATGATTACTAACCTTTCCGGTATGGGTGTATCGGTACCGAATGGTTTTGCCACAACCGCCGATGCGTTCAACCAGTTTCTGGACCAAAGCGGCGTAAACCAGCGCATCTATGAACTGCTGGATCAGACGGATATTGATGATGTCACCGCATTAGCGAAGGCAGGCGCACAGATCCGCCAGTGGATTATCGACACTCCTTTCCAGCCTGAGCTGGAAAATGCCATCCGCGATGCCTACGCGCAACTCTCTGCGGACGATCAGCATGCGTCTTTCGCCGTGCGTTCTTCTGCAACGGCGGAAGATATGCCGGACGCCTCTTTTGCCGGTCAGCAGGAAACCTTCCTCAACGTCCAGGGCTTTGACGCCGTACTGGTCGCCGTGAAGCACGTGTTCGCGTCGCTGTTTAACGACCGCGCGATCTCCTATCGTGTTCACCAGGGCTATGACCACCGCGGCGTGGCGCTCTCTGCGGGCGTTCAGCGGATGGTGCGTTCCGATCTGGCTTCATCCGGCGTGATGTTCTCCATCGATACCGAATCCGGCTTTGACCAGGTGGTGTTCATCACCTCGGCATGGGGTCTGGGTGAGATGGTGGTGCAGGGCGCGGTGAACCCGGATGAGTTCTACGTCCACAAACCGACCCTGGCAGCCAATCGTCCGTCTATTGTGCGTCGCACGATGGGCTCGAAAAAAATCCGCATGGTCTACGCACCAACTCAGGAGCACGGCAAACAGGTCACCATTGAAGATGTGCCGCAGGAAAGCCGCGACATTTTCTCTCTGACCAACGACGAAGTGCAGGAACTGGCGAAGCAGGCGGTGCAGATAGAGAAACACTACGGTCGTCCGATGGACATCGAGTGGGCGAAAGACGGTCACACCGGCAAGCTGTTCATCGTACAGGCGCGTCCGGAAACCGTGCGTTCTCGCGGTCAGGTGATGGAGCGTTACACGCTGCATGCGCAGGGCAAAATCATTGCGGAAGGGCGTGCCATCGGCCACCGCATCGGTGC
Organism: Citrobacter telavivensis; assembly: GCA_009363175.1. Classification (NCBI taxonomy): domain Bacteria; kingdom Pseudomonadati; phylum Pseudomonadota; class Gammaproteobacteria; order Enterobacterales; family Enterobacteriaceae; genus Citrobacter; species Citrobacter telavivensis. Next base: position 3,413,801 of record CP045205.1, on the reverse strand, counting down.
GGGTCCGGTAAAAGTCATTCAGGACATCAGCGAGATGAACCGCATTGAGCCTGGCGACGTGCTGGTCACCGACATGACCGACCCGGACTGGGAACCGATCATGAAAAAAGCGGCGGCGATTGTCACTAACCGCGGCGGTCGTACCTGTCACGCGGCCATTATCGCGCGTGAACTGGGTATTCCAGCGGTGGTGGGATGTGGCGATGCCACTGAGCGTATGAAGGATGACGAGAAGGTCACCGTTTCCTGCGCAGAAGGTGACACGGGCTACGTGTACGCCGACCTGCTCGATTTCAGCGTTAAGAGCTCCAGCGTCGATACCATGCCGGATCTGCCGCTGAAGGTGATGATGAACGTCGGTAACCCGGACAGGGCATTTGACTTCGCCTGTCTGCCTAACGAAGGCGTTGGTCTGGCGCGTCTGGAATTTATCATCAACCGTATGATTGGCGTGCACCCGCGTGCGCTGCTGGAGTTTGACTCCCAGGATGCCAAACTGCAGAACGACATCCGCGAGATGATGAAAGGCTTTGATTCTCCGCGTGAATTTTATGTGGGGCGCCTGACGGAAGGGATTGCCACCCTCGGTGCGGCATTCTGGCCGAAACGGGTGATCGTGCGTCTGTCTGACTTTAAGTCTAACGAATACGCGAACCTGGTCGGCGGTGAGCGCTACGAGCCGCATGAAGAGAACCCAATGCTGGGCTTCCGTGGTGCGGGCCGCTACGTGTCGGACAGCTTCCGTGATTGCTTCGCGCTGGAATGCGACGCGGTGAAACGCGTGCGTAATGACATGGGGCTGACTAACGTCGAAATCATGATCCCATTCGTGCGTACCGTTGAGCAGGCAAAAGCGGTTGTGGAAGAGCTGGCGCGTCAGGGGCTGAAACGCGGTGAGAATGGGCTGAAGATCATCATGATGTGTGAGATCCCGTCCAACGCCCTGCTGGCTGAACAGTTCCTGCAATACTTCGACGGCTTCTCGATCGGTTCTAACGACATGACGCAGCTGGCGCTGGGTCTGGATCGTGACTCCGGCGTGGTATCCGAACTGTTTGATGAGCGTAACGACGCGGTAAAAGCACTGCTGTCGATGGCGATTCGCGCAGCGAAGAAACAGGGTAAATACGTCGGGATTTGCGGTCAGGGTCCGTCTGACCACGAAGACTTTGCCGCCTGGCTGATGGAAGAGGGAATCGACAGCCTGTCGCTGAACCCGGATACCGTTGTCCAGACCTGGCTGAGCCTGGCTGAACTGAAGAAGTAAGGTAATGCCTGATGGCGCTACGCTTATCAGGCCTACAGCGATTCCCCTGTAGGCCGGATGGCGATACGCCGTCATCCGGCAATACATACACCCGCAATGCCCTGTAGGCCGGATGGCGATGCGCCGTCATCCGGTAATACATACACCCACAATGCCCCTGTAGGCCGGATAAGGCGGTACGCCGTCATCCGGTAATACATACACCCGCAATGTCCCTGTAGGCCGGATGGCGATACGCCGTCATCCGGTAATACATACACCCGCAATGCCCCTGTACGCCGTCATCCGGCAATACATACACCCGCAATGTCCCTGTAGGCCGGATGGCGATACGCCGTCATCCGGCAATACATACACCCACAATGCCCCTGTAGGCCGGATAAGGCGGTACGCCGTCATCCGGCAATTTGTACCTCACGTCATTCCGACGCTAACCGCTGAATGATATCCTGGCGTAACAGGAACTTCTGGATCTTCCCGGATGCCGTTCTGGGCAACTTTTCAACCACCACGATGTGCTCCGGATACTTATACTTCGCCACACGTTTACGGCTAAAGAAGGCAACAACCTCTTCCAGCGACAGAGAATGATGCGGCGCTTTCAGTACGATGTAGGCACAGGAACGCTCACCTAAACGCTCATCCGGCATGGCAACCACGCAGGCATCGTGAATACGGGGATGCTGTAACAGAATGTCTTCCACCTCGCGACTGCTGATGTTTTCGCCGCCCCGGACAATGATATCTTTCTTGCGCCCGGTGACCTTGATATAGCCCGCCTCGTCCATCCGACAGAGATCGCCGCTGTAGTACCAGCCTTCGCTATCCAGCGCCCGGGCGGTTAGCTCTGGCTCATCGAGATAGCCCATAAACACGTTCGGCCCGCGTGATGCCTCTTCACCTTCAACGCCGGGCGGAACCGTGTTACGCGCTTCATCAACAATCTTGATCTCCACCCCTGCCGCCGCATAGCCGTCGGTATTCATCATGCGGGAGGGCGGATCGTCAAGGTTCACTACCGCATGTGGCGAGCTTTCCGTCGAGCCGTAGACGCTGAGCAGCTTAATGCCGCGCTGCTGACAGTCGCGGGCAATGCGCCTGGGAATGGTGGTGCCGCCGCACAAAAAGAAACGCAGCGAAGAGAGGTCGGCGGGCTGCTGTTCAACGGTACACAACAGATCGTAAACAAACGGTGTAGCCCCTAACACGCAGGTGCAGCGCTGCTGTTCCAGCAGATCAAGACAGGCCGTTGGGGTAAAAATATCCAGCAGCACGCTGCGCGCGCCGATCAGAAACGGTGCCGTCACGCCGTGTAAAAAACCGGTGGCGTGTCCCAGCGGCGCCGGCATCAGAAAGACGTCCAGCCAGGTCAGATTCAGACGGGCGCAGTAGGCCCGCTCGCTGGCGAGAATATTGTTGTGGCTGAGCATGACCCCTTTCGGTACTCCCTCGGTGCCAGAGGTAAACAACACGGCGGCCAGTTCGTCACCGTGAACCGGAATGTGACGGGCAAGCGGCGCGCTGTCCGCTACTATCTGGCTGAGGGCGAGTGAGGTGGTGGCCGGTGCCAGTTTATCGACGCCGATAACGTGTTGCAGATGCGGCAGCTGATTTTGCAGAGGCAAGATCAAATCGACCGGACGCGTCTGTTTAAACACGGTCGGGGCGAAAAACAGTTTCGCCTGACACTTGTTCAGCACCCATACCAGTTCGGCTTCGCGCCAGGCGGGCAGAAGGGGAACGGATACTGCGCCGATTTTCAGGCAGGCGAGATAGATAACGGTAAATTCGCACCAGCCGGGAAGCTGAAAGGCGACGCGGTCGCCGGACTGAATGCCGTTCGCCAGCATCCAGCTTGCCAGACAGCTTGCCGCATGGTCGAGGGCGGTATAGGTGAATGCGGTACCGTGGTTATCCACGACGGCAATTTTTTCCGGCACGCTGCGCGCGGTTTGCTGCCAGTAGTCTCCCAGCGAGGCATCGCCCCAAAAGCCAAGCTTGCGGTATGCGTCCCGCCGCCCGGCGTCAAACGTTAATGTGACACTCATCGGAGGTTCCCGGTAAATCAAGTGGGTAGTGAGGTGTTCGCAGGCCGGATAAGACGCCAGGCATCACTATCCGGCAGTTGTACCCATCAGCCGTAGCGGAAATCGACGCCAAAGGTGCCTGCGGGGTACTCCCATTTTTCGAGGATCGTCTCACCGCACAGTACCCGGCAGGTTCCGCACTCCAGACAGCCCGCAGAATCAAAGTGAATCGTACCCGCCTCATCCTGTTTATAGAGTCCGGCGGGGCAGGCGTTCAGCAATTTTTGAAACTCTTTACTGTCCGGGTTAGCCGCCAGAATGATGTGCGGGTGTCCTTCATCAACATGGAATTTATTGACGCCAAGCTTGACGTCGACGTTAACGCGATTGTCCTGACTCATAGTGCCGTGACTCCCTTAATGCCATCCTTCAGCAGATTCATCAGACCGACCTGTTTTGCATGCGACAGGATCATTTTGCGCATCGGCTGATTCGGGCGGCCATCGATAGTGAACATGTCGCTCATGATGTCTGCCACCATGCGCGGATACTGGGTGAACAGGCGGGGATTCTCCATCAGCGCCGGCATCTTGCGAAAATGCTGCATATCACGCATGACGCACCCTTTCTCCAGTTCGCTTTTGTATTCCGCCAGCGTGCGGGCAGAGAAGTCCTGGCGCGCTTTTGCCACAATCGCTGCGTGCGCCGCCGCTTCGGCAGAGGCGATGGCTAAATCCATTCCGCGCACCGTGAAACCGAGGTTCAGACAAAAGCCTGCGGCATCGCCGACAATCATCACGCCGTCACCCACCAGTTCCGGCACCATCGCCAGTCCGCCTTCCGGTACCATATGCGCCGAGTATTCCAGCAGCTTGCCGCCCTGAATTAACGGACGAACGGTGGGATGCTGTTTAAAATCTTCCAGCATCTGCGGTACGCTTTTCTGTGCATGGGCCATGTCGCCCAGTCCGCATACCAGGCCGAGGGAAACGGAGTCGCGATTGGTATAGAGGAATCCTCCGCCCATCAGGCCGTTTGACGGGGAGCCGGCGAACAGCCAGGCCGCACCTTCATTTCCGGACAGGTTAAAGCGGTCATTGATTTGCTCCGGGGAGAGACCAATCAGCTCTTTCACGCCGACGGCGTAATGGTGTGCCGAGGAAGCAGGGACCATGCCCAGCGAACGGCCCAGCATCGAATTGACGCCATCGGCGAGGATCACCACGTTGGCTTCGAGAATGTCATCGCCGGCCTGTACGCCCGTCACCTGGTTGCCTTCACGAATCAGCGCGTCCACGCGCACACCGGGAATAAACTGCGCGCCAGCCGCTTCAGCTTGCTCCATCAGCCACGGATCGAGGCGGTTGCGCAACACGGTGTATGACGCCTGACCAGGGACATCCGCCTGTTCGCGATGGTAGTCCAGCGTGGTCGCGCTTTCCTGCGTCATAAACGAGATTTTCTCGCGGGTGACTTTACGTTCAACGGGTGCCTGTTGGGCAAAACCGGGCATAATGCGCTCGATCACGTGGGCGTAGAGGCGACCCCCGGTCATATTTTTACTGCCCGCGCTGTTGCCGCGCTCGATGACCAGAACATCGAGTCCGGCTTTCGCCATGATGTATGCCGCCACCGTTCCCGCTACGCCAGCACCGACGACGATGGCATCAAATTTTTCATCCGACATGCTTAAAGCTCCCTTCCCGCCGTTTGCACAGCGGGAGATGTGGGTAAAGGTGAGAGTTAGCGCAGCTGCGCGATCAGGGCAGGGACCACTTTGTAGATATCGCCCACCAGTCCGTAATCGGCATAGTTGAAGATTGGCGCGTTCTTATCTTTATTCACGGCGACAATCACTTTGGCGCCATTGCCGCCAACCATATGCTGGATCTGCCCGGAGATGCCCAGCGTCAGATACAGTTCAGACTTCAGCAGCACGCCGGAAACGCCGATATAACGCTCGCGCTCCATCCAGTTTTCCCCTTCGGCGATCGGACGTGAACAGCCCACTTCCGCGCCCAGCACTGCGGCCAGTTCGCGCACCATGCTGAGGTCGTCCTGCGCCGCCAGACCGCGACCCACGCCCACCACACGTTTTGCTTTGCTCAGATCAACGCTGCTGAGTGATTTGGCGCGTCGTTCCTGACACAGGATCTCCTGTTGCGGGGCAACCCATTCGGCGGTGACTACCGGGCAGTCATGCGCGGGATTTGCCGCGACCGGCTCCAGTATGCCTGGCGCGAGGGTGATAATGGCCAGCGGGCTGTTCAGTTTTACTTTGCCAAACGCCAGTCCGCCATACATACGATGCTCGGCAAATAGCGCGTTTTCGTCGACGCTCACCGCCGTCGCATCGTTCACCAACGCCGCATCGAGTTGAATACTCAGACGCGCGCCTAGCGCTTTGCAGCGTTTAGTTGCCGCCATCAGCAGCAGCCCGTTGCCTTTTTCCCGGATCGGCGCGGCCAGCGTTTCGGCGTAGTTTTCAATTCGCTGCAGTTCAGACGTCTTCTCCAGCACGATGATACCGTCAGCACCGAGCGGCTTAACGCGTGCCGCCTGTTCGGAACCCTGAACAATGGCGTAAACCTGCTGACCCCACTGACGCGCGCAGGCCATCAGTTCCGCATAGCGTTCAACGTTATCGCTAAATACCCAGACGTGGGTTAATTGACTCATGATTGTGTTCTCCGTTGGGCTCAGTTCAGGGCTTTTTTCAGGTGTTCAGCCAGTTCGGCGATGGCTTCCGGCGAATCGTTATCCAGAATGATGTGCTTACGTGCCGTTTGCGGCGGTACGGTAATGGCGACCAGCTCTGCCCGTGGTGCGCCCTGGCTCCAGCCGATATCACTGGCCTGCCACGTGTGCACCGGCTTTTTCCCGGCGCCAAGAATGGCCTTCATGGAGGGGATGCGCGGGGCGTTAATATCCGATGTGACGCAGAGAACCGCAGGAAGCGACAGCTCGATCACTTCAACGTCCTCTTCGAGCGTGCGTTCAACAACCAGCTTATCGCCCTGACGCTGGAGGCGGCTGACGGCGTTAATGGTCGGGAGTTGCAGGATCTCACCGACCAGCAGGCCAACCTGTTGTGCGTAAAGGTCGCCAGAGCCTTCGCCGAACAGGATCAGATCGAAACCGATTTTTTCCACCGTGGCGGCGATGGCCTGCGCAGTATCTTTTGGCAGCGCGTGTTCCAGCTGTGCATCCTGCATCAGGTACAGTGCGTGTGGCCCGCGGGAGAGCACATCCTTACGCACTTTCGAGTTCTGCAATAATGAACCGCCCACCGTCAGCGCAGCGATCTCATCTTCCGCTTCTGTGGCCAGCTGCGTTGCGGCCTCGATAGCGTTGAGGTCGAACTGGCTGATTTTGGTGTCCGCATTGTCAAAGCTGAGCGCTTGCTCGGGTGTAACAACAATGTCCTGTTCTTCAGGTACCAGCTTAAAGCAGGTTATTATTTTCATGGCATCTCCTGTGAGTCGCATACCGACAGTGACGGTCAGGCCACCCCGGCGGAAAGTGAAAATTGGCTGGAATTAGTGTGCGACAGACGGTGGCTTTTTATCGACGGAGCAATCTGTTTTCGTTACCAGGTATCTTGCAAAAAAAGTGCGATCGCTCATGCAAAAGAATTGAGCAGAAAATAATTTGCGAGAATTAAACGTATTATCTTGCAGGTGAGAGAAATAATCTTGTTTTGCCCTCACTAAATGCAGTTGTATAACCGCCGTACTCGCTTTATTTTATCCCTATTATATTGTTCAGGATTACTATCTGCTTGTGGAGGTTGTCATGTATCAACGCTGCTTTGATAATGCAATGGAAAGCCTTTTTGACCAGGGTAAGACCCCGCGATTTTCCCGATTTGTCATTAGTGATGATCCCCGATGGGAGTCTGGTCATCATGTCCATGATAATGAGACGGAGCTGATTTACGTTAAAAAAGGCATTGTCAGATTAATTATCGATTCTTCACTTTATGTGGCCCACGAGGATGATATCGTCGTCGTGGAGCGGGGGCGACTGCATGCCGTGACGTCGGATGTGAACGCGCCTGCCACTACCTACACCTGCGCGCTGTACGGCTTTTGCTTTCAGGACTGGGAAGAGAACCAACTGCTGCAATCGCATTCCTGTCCGGTGGTTGCCGTCGGCCAGGGTAAAGAGGTGATCAAAAGTATTTTTAATGAACTCAGCGTGATGCTGCCGCAAAGTAAAAATGGGCTGACGTCGTCTGTGTGCGATGCATTTGCCTATGCGTTGACGGTTCTCTTTTACGAAAACTTTAAAAATGCTTATCGTTCGGAACAGGGCCATATTAAAAAAGATGTTCTGATTAAAGATATTCTGGTCTACCTCAATAATAATTATCGGGAGAAAATTACGCTTGAGCAGTTATCAAAAAAATTTCGTGCCAGCGTCAGCTATATTTGCCACGAATTTACCCGCGAGTACCATATTTCGCCGATCAATTATGTGATTCAGCGGCGGATGACCGAAGCGAAATTTGCGCTAACCAATACCGATTATTCACAGGCCGAAATTTCCTGGCGCGTTGGGTACGAGAATGTCGACCACTTCGCGAAGCTGTTTCTGCGCCACGTTGGCTGTTCGCCAGGCGATTACCGTAAACAGTTTAAAAACAATCTGGCAGAGCAGGCCTGCCTGTTGTCTGACGCCTGAGTTTTTATTCCATTATCGGTTAGCAAATATCGGTTAGCGAACGAACCGCCGGATAGCGGTGCAAGCACCGTATCCGGCCTGGCGTTTACTTGTTCTGATAATCCTTCAGGATCTGCCGACCTGCGACATAAATCATGATCTCATCCGTCCCGCCGCCAATACGCTCACAACGTACATCGCGCCAGAATCGGGAGACGCGCGCTTCGTCGGTATAACCCAGCCCGCCCATAATCTGGATTGCATCGTCAATCACTTCCATTGCCGTCCGGGCGCAGTACAGTTTCGCCAGGGCGGCACTGGTACGCAGCGACTGCTCCTGATCGGCCTGCCATGCCACCTTCAGCACCATATTGCGCATATTGTCGATTTTGATAGCCATTAGCGCCAGTTTTTCCTGGATCATCTGGTTGTGTCCAATCGGTTTACCAAACGCAATGCGCTGGTTGGCATAACGCGCGGCATCCTCAAAGGCGCATTCGGCAAAACCGGTACTGCGCGCAGCGTTGATCAGTCGTTCCATCTCAAAGTTGTACATCACGTTGAGAAAGCCCATGCCTTCTTCGCCCACCATGTCGCTTTCATCCACCTCAACGTTGTCGAGATAGACTTCACACGTGCTGAGCATATGCCAGCCGATTTTGTGCAGCGGGTTGATTTTGATCCCCGGCTTATTGGACTCCACCCACCAGAGGGTAAAGGCTTTCTTCGGATCTTTCGGCTCCGGGTCGCGCGCCAGCACCAGCATATACGGGTACTCTTTTGCGCCCGTAATAAACGTCTTCTGACCGTTCAGATAAACCTTGCCGTCTTTGCGCGTGTAGCTGGTCGTGGCGCTGTTGTTATCAGAACCCGCACCCGGCTCGGTTAACGCCAGCGCATAGGCCGGATCGCCGGTTTCCAGTGTGCTTTCCGCTGTTTTGCGCAGTTGCTCTGGCGAACCAAAGCGGCGCATGCTGTGAATACACTGGCCGTTGGTGATCAAAAAGGCCGGGGCGCCACATTTTGACACTTCCATCAGGGCCAGCATTTGCGTCACGTAGTCTGCCGGAATGCCGCCGAACTCTTCCGGTACGCCCAGCATAGAAATACCGTTGTCGGCCAGCGCGCGCATAAACTCTCTGGGGTAGGTCGCCGTCTGATCGCAGGTACGGAAATACTCTTCCGGAAAATTGCTGGTGATCAGTTCTCGAATACTGGCAAGCAGCAGCTCTTGCTCTTCGGTTAAAGAAAAGTCCATCATCGTACTCCTTTTAATTAGCCGCTTCCGGCAGTTCAAAACCCATGGTGGCGTCGATAAATAATCTTTCATCCATCAGTTTCAGGTTCGGCGAAATAACCGGTGCGAAATCCATTTTGGCCAGAATATCGCGTTCCAGATCCACCCCTGGGGCAATCTCAATAAGATGCAGACCGTCCTCTTTCAGCGTAAATACCGCGCGCTCGGTGATATAGCGCACGTCCAGTCCGCGCTCGAGCGCGATTTTTCCGCTGAAGGTGATTTCCGGCAGTTCGCTGATGAATTTATTCACCCGGCCTTCCTGGACGATGGTTAATTTACCGTCGGCAACCTCTGTTTTCAGACTGCCGGCGGTTAACGTGCCGCAGAAAACAATTTTCTTCGAGGTGGCGCTAATATCGATAAAACCGCCGGTACCCATGATTTTGCCGTTGAATTTATGTACCCCGACGTTGCCATGACGGTCGACTTCCGCAAAGCTCAGATAGCAAACGTCCAGTCCTCCGCCGTGGTAGAAGTCAAACTGCGAGGTCATATCAAGAATGGCGCGAGTGTTGACGTTCGCGCCGAAGGCGACGCCCTGTGAGGTGATGCCGCCAACGGGGCCGGTTTCGACGGTCAGCACAAAGTCATCCGCACAGCCTTCTTCCCGGGCCACCAGCCCAATGCCATCCGCGATGCCGACGCCGACGTTACCCACCGCGCCTTTACGCATCTCATACAGCGCGCGGCGAGCGACCAGTTTGCGCTGGTTGAGGGGCAGGGAGAGTTGAGTGCTGTCGTCGAGGGTGAAATCGCCCGAGATAAAACGGTTCACCGGCGCGCCGCCGTACAGTTGCGTCTGATCCGGGTCAACGACCACGATATCCACCAGATAGCCGGGGATACGCACGGATTTGGGATGCAGCGTGGCTTTTTTGACCATCTTCTGCACCTGCATCATCACGATGCCGCCGTGGTTATGTACCGCCTGAGCCAGCACGAGCGCGTCGAGGTACATCACCTCATCTTCAAACGAGGCGTAGCCTTCGCTGTCGCAGGTTGTGGCGCGGATAAACGCCACGGTGGGCGCAATCGCTTTGTAGTAGAGATATTCTTTGTTATCAATCTCCACCAGTTTGATGAGGTCCTCTTTGGTGACCTCATTGAGCTTGCCACCCTGTTGGCGTGGGTCAACAAAAGTACCGATCCCAATATCGCTGAGGATCCCCGGCTGATGAGCGGCAGAAGCGCGCAGCGCCTGGGTCAGTACGCCCTGCGGATAGTTATAGGCGGCAATTTTGTTCTGTTCCGCTAAGTCCGAAATACGCGGCGACTGCCCCCAGTGTCCGCACAGGGCCCATTTCACCAGCCCTTCCTGGGCCAGCGGGCTGATTCCGCGATCGGCGCGATCGCCCAGACCGGTCGGACTGATAATCGATAAATTACGCGGCGTTTGCGTCTGTTTATATTTATCGGCTAATGCGGTAATTAAGGTGGTGGCTTCCAGAATACCGCCACCTGCACCTAATATACACAGCACATCTTCATCTTTAATATAATTAACCGCGTCCTGGGCCGAGAGCACAGGCACGCGACCATTCACGCGGGGTGGTCTTTCAGGTTTCATATTAACTCCTGGGTACCCGGCAGAAACCGTACATCGCTGGTGTTCAGGCGTAGGCATCCGCTGAATATTTATGTGAAATATTCACTATGGGGTGAAATTTATATTTTATGGCGGGAGGATATTCTTCCCGCCTTTATTTAGTGCATTAAGCCTGATGTAAAATCGTTAATACCGTGCGCAGGTCGCTAACGGATATTTGTCCGGGCGCGGAGGCTTTTTTAACCGCACCAAAGGTTGCCGCTGACCCGAAGACTTCACCCGCCAGGCGCGAAATCACACCGGTTTTTGACATCGACATGGTGATAACCGGACGGTCGGCGTACTGCTCCTGCATTTTCAGCGTGGCGGAAAGCAGCGTCAGAACATCGCTATGGCTCTGTGGCATCAGGGCTATCTTCGGAATATCGGCACCGAGTTCCTGCATTTTGCGCAGTCGCGCCACGATCTCTTCTTCTGCTGGGGTCTTGTGGAAATCATGGTTGGACATGATGACCTTGACGTTTTTGCTGTGCGCATAGTCAACCGTCGCCTTGACCTGCTCATCACCGGTAAACAGTTCGAGATCGATAATATCGACCAGACCGCTGTCGACAGCCGCGCGATTCAGCGCGAGATAGGCGTCAGTCGAAATAGCCTGCTCACCCCCTTCATTCGCGCTGCGGAAGGTAAACAGCAGGGGAGTTTTAGGCATCTCGGCACGGATCGCGCGGATAGCCTCCAGCACGGCATCGGCAGAGGCGACATCGGCAAAATGGTCAACGCGCCATTCCAGAATGTCGAAATCCGCGTCGCGATAGGCCCGCGCTTCTGAGCGGACGCTGGCGAGATCTTTACCCATCAGCGAGACGATTATTTTTGGAGCCCCTTCGCCAACCACGAGGTTATTTACGGTTACGGTTTTCATTTAATACCTTTTATCAGTCTTAGTTCCTGGCCGTCAGGCCGCAAACCCCATTACCTGTTTTACATATTCCAGCGGGAAATCTTTACCGGTCCACAGTTTGAACTGTTCAGCACCTTGCCACAACAACATGCCGTAACCATCGATTGTTTTGCAACCGGCTTGTTGCGCCTGCTGCAGTAACTTCGTCATATGCGGGTTGTAGACACATTCCGTGACCAGCAGTTCCGGACGTAGCAGACTCACGTCGCTGACGATAGATTCATTATCCAGTGGCTTCATGCCGACTTTGGTGCCGTTGGTCAGGATATCCGCCGTCGCCAGCGCGTCTGCGAAGGCCTGCTGGTCGGCAAGATCTGTCACTGTCACCACGCAGTCCGTGTTTTCATTCACTCGTTTGGCGAAATCCAGCGCTTTCTGGAAGAACTCATCATTACGGTTAAAGAGTTTAATCTCTTTGATCCCCTCAATGGCCGCCTGCGCGCCGATGGCAGTGGATGCACCACCGGCACCCAGTAATACCATGGTTTTACCCCTGATATCGAAACCGCTCTCTTTAATCGCGCGAATGTGGCCCGTGCCATCGGTGTTGTAACCGCGCAGATAACCGTCATCATTGACGATGGTATTAATGGCGCCCACCAGTTTCGCCGCCGGAGTCAGTTCATCAACGAACTCACAGGCCAACTGCTTATTGGGCATCGATACGCCGGTACCGCGCATTTTTAACGCTTTCAGCCCTTCGATGGCGCCTGCGAAGGTGCTGTTGTCGACCTCAAAGGCCATATAGGTAAACGGCAATCCGGCTTTCTCTAGCGCCTTATTTTGCATTTCAGGTGGCTTTGTTGAATAAATCAGATTTCGGGTAAGTCTCCCCCGTAGCGGGTTGTGTTTTCAGGCAATACGCACGCTTTCAGGCATACCTGCTTTCGTCATTTTGTTCAGCGCTCGTACCAGGGCCATAGCCTCCGCAACCTGACCATCGTAGTCACGCAGCGTCAGTGAACCCCCGAACAGCTGTTTTACCCGGTACATCGCCGTTTCCGCTATCGAGCGACGGTTGTAATCTGTTGTCCATTTCCACCGCGCATTACTCCCGGTCATTCGCTGATTAGCCACTGCACGGTTACGGTCTGCATATTCACCGGGCCAGTAACCCGCACCTTTTCGGGGAGGGATAAGCGCGCTGATTTTCTTATGCCGCAGTTCATCGTGACATAGCCGGGTATCGTAAGCGCCATCGGCGGCGGCTGACCTGATTTTCCGGTGGGTTTGCCGGATTAACCCGGGGAAGGCCTCTGAGTCCGTAACGTTGTTCAGCGACAGGTCAGCGCAGATGATTTCATGTGTTTTACTGTCAACGGCGAGATGCAGCTTACGCCAGATACGGCGGCGTTCCTGGCCATGCTTTTTGACTTTCCACTCGCCTTCACCGAAGACCTTCAGCCCGGTGGAATCAATTACCAGGTGTGCGATTTCACCCCGGGTGGGCGTTTTGAAACTGACATTAACCGACTTTGCCCGCCTGCTGACACAGCTGTAATCCGGGCAGCGTAGCGGAACGTTCATCAGAGAAAAAATGGAATCAATAAAGCCCTGCGCAGCGCGCAGGGTCAGCCTGAATACGCGTTTAATGACCAGCACAGTCGTGATGGCAAGGTCAGAATAGCGCTGAGGTCTGCCTCGTGAAGAAGGCGCTGCCGACTCATACCAGGCCTGAATAGCTTCATCATCCAGCCAGAAAGTTATGGAGCCACGGTTGATGAGGGCTTTATTGTAGGTGGGCCAGTTGGTGATTTTGAACTTTTGCTTTGCCACGGAACGGTCTGCGTTGTCGGGAAGATGCGTGATCTGATCCTTCAACTCAGCAAAAGTTCGATTTATTCAACAAAGCCATTTCAGGTGACAGACTGTGTCTGATAGGGTAAGCCATCAAGCCGATCAGTTCATATTTCGCGGTTACATCCATAACATGACTCCTTAAATTGTCGCTTAACTTTTTGTTGAAAAATAACGTTCGCCCAGACGGATATCGTTCTGCGGAATATTGAAGACCCGGTAATAGCGAATAAATACGATAATGCCGGTGATGAAGGCCAGCAGGGCAAAAACGAAGTCCAGTAAAATGATGTATTGCAGGCCGATGGTGGAGAGGTAGCCAGTAATCAACGGAATAACAAAATTCGCGAGGCCGCCCATCATCATATAAACGCTGGTGACTTTGGCTTTGCTTTTCGGAAAGAATTCCGACATTACCGACACGCCCAGTTGTAAAATCCCCCCCGCTGCGGAGAAACCAATCGCAAACGCGCCCACGTTACACACCAGCGGAGACGGCCAGAGATAAATGACAGCGGCGGTCACGGTCGCCAGACCGGCGTTAAAGACGTTAGCCCAGATGGGGCGAACCATTTTTTTCAGCAGCGCGGCAAAGATAAAGACGCAAACCAGCGAGCCCAGGCTATACCAGGTGATGGTTTTCAGCGCATCCGCTTCTTCCATTCCGGCGAAGGCCATAGCGTATTTCGGCATCCAGACCACGATGACATAGAAGGTGGAAAACGCCGCTACGCCAAACATGACAGAAGCCACGCCTTCCAGCCAGACCAGCGGTTTGCTGTTCATCTGCGGCAACTCTTTGGCGACGCTGGCATCCACCAGTTGGCCAGGGAATTTACTGCGCAGCAGCATCAGGGTAATCAGCACAAACAGAACGCCAGGAATGATCACACCATAGCCGTACCAGATGTTGTTGAGCAGCATATAGCCGACCAGCATCGGATAGAGCATCTGCCCGAAGGAGACCATTGCCTTGACCAGGATCACCGCCGAACCTGACGCTTTCGGGAAACACTCCATCAGCGCCGGATAGCCTCCGGTGTCCAGTGCAGAGTTAGCGACGCCAACGCATACGGCGAGCACAAAGGCCACCATCAGGTTGGGACTGGCAGGAATACCGAAGAAAAAGAGAATATAGAGCGCGGCGCCCAGCAGAATGATTGCCCGACGACCAAATTTATCCGACAGGACGCCAAAAAACAGAATACTGACCAGACGCCCCAGCCCGATACCGGAAATTAAATAGGCGATCCCCGCGCTGTCGGTAGAAAACTTAGCGGCGAGGGAAGTCATATTTTGCGCCAGCGTAATGACGCTAATGCCGTGGAGAAAATAGCTGAGATAAATACAGATGACCGCCAGGAAAAATGGCGTACTGAAGGCCTTATTCTGTGACATTTTTTCAACGCTCCTTGCCGGTTAATTTAATTCTGTTTTCGTCGGCATTTTTATATCCGGCGATTTTTTATTAATATACGGCTGTGCAACGGCATGAACTACATAACATGACGTTTTCATTACCAGGTATATTGCAGATGAAAGTGTGAAAGCCCACTTCTCCTGCGACGTTTTGCTGATGTTATTGACGTTATACAAATTATATTGCAGTCAGCGATAACAATATTGCTTACGACGGATTCAGCCTTATTCCGCTAAAGGCGATATCATCAACTGGCGTTTTGTTTCGAGACGGCTGCGGTAGCCGATAAACAGCGCCAACAGGAAACCCATGGCGGCAATGCCGGTATCAAACCACATAATATCGGCGATGCTTCTTTGTGAAAGATGGGCCGTCACCAGCGGGATCGTGAAAGTCGCAATGCTGCCTGCACTGTAATAAATGCCGGTGGCTTTCCCTTTGGCATGCGGGAAGCGGGCTGCCATCAGGGTCAGGCCTATCTGTACCACCCCTCCGGCTGACGAAAAGCCGATCACAAAAGCAAAGACAATCACAACATACACCGTGGGATGCAGGCACACCGTCAACAGGGCGATAAATGAGACGAAGGTGTACAGCATCAGTAAGGTGGTTGAACGTACCGTTTTGCGTACCAGCGGGGCGGTAATCAATACGCAAAGCAGCGAACCGCAGGTATAAATGCTCAGCAATTTTATCGACAGCGTATACGACATTCCGGCGACAAACTGACCGTATTGCGCCAGCCACTGGCTGATGAGATAAAACGTGGCCATCGAGATATAGCCATACAGGGTATAGCTGGCCAGATCGATAAATGCGCAACGATGTTTTTCTGCCGGGCGCTGTTCGTGTACCGGTGCGACCGGCGCGACGCGGCGCCCAGGATGCGGGGGAAAAGAGCAGCGAAGTAAAAACAGGCCGTTAATCAACATGATCGCGGCGGCAACGATAAATGACCAGCCAAACCACAGTTCCGCCCAGAC
The DNA here is from genome assembly GCA_009363175.1 of Citrobacter telavivensis. Lineage (NCBI taxonomy): Bacteria > Pseudomonadati > Pseudomonadota > Gammaproteobacteria > Enterobacterales > Enterobacteriaceae > Citrobacter > Citrobacter telavivensis. Next base: position 3,397,832 of record CP045205.1, on the reverse strand, counting down.
CAGCAGACTGATGATGATGGGGAGTAAAAACTGCCCACCGGAGACAAAGGCCTTAATCAGGATGTTGGCGGTGCTCGGCGAAGAAGGGAAGGCCTCCATCAGACTGGGATAGGTGCCCGCGTCCAGAAAACTGTTCGCCATGCCGGCGAGGACCCCGAACGCATAAGCGATGATGATGTTATGGGTCGTCAGAATACCGAAAAAGAACGTCACATAGCAGAGCATCCCCAGAATAATAAAGGGTCTGCGACCAAACCGGTCGGATAGCAATCCGGCGCAAAACAGGACGCTTAAGCGCCCGATCCCTAATGAGGAGATAACGACAGACACACCTGCGGCATTTGTCTGCCACTGTTGTTCGAGCGATGCCATGTTGAGACTCATCAGGATGACTCCCATGCCATGCACCAGGTAATTGAGATACAGCCCCATCGCGGTGGGGAAATAGTGATTTTTCATGATGCCTGCTCAGCGAAATTGCTAATGATTTTCCCTGGTACGGGTTAAATACCCGTGCCTTAAAAGTACAATCGATCTGTTTATTTAACGTTTCTTAGTATGAATCGCCGGTGGCAGGAAATATGTGGTCTAACACAATCGTTCCAGGTCGTGGGCATAGAGTTCGGCAGCAACGGATTGATAAATTTTCCAGTCAAGAAAAGTGCCATCACGGTAGACTGACTGGAAATCGGTTAAATCAGAAAAGAAACGCATGGTATTATTGCCAATGCGATTGTTTATCTTCTCTATAATGGCATTAATACGTAGTTTTCTTTTTCTGCGCATTTCCAGTAGTGTTGCAACAATCGCGGGAGGCAGTTCACATTCGCCATTTTCCCACTGCTGCCAGTTGGTGACATTATAATCTGGCGCAATCCATGACACGCACTCTTCAATGGTCATTGCATAAACTTGACGTAATGCCTGTAGTTCATAAGCGTTCATCATTGAATGACCCCATATTAAAAAACAATAAGGCATAAATAACACTATTAAACAGATTTCGGCATGAAGAGAGTCACAATATCTTGTGCAATATTCTTTGTTATCGGTCTGTGAATATTACTTGCAGGCAAGTGACGGAGGCGATTTCAGGATAAAAAAAAGCCCATCGTGGGAGATGGGCAAAGACTACACACAGCAATTCGTTGTTTCACTCAGGGGATTTCCATACTTATAAATCAATGTCTTGATCTATAACCGTGACCTAATAGTAGGGTATCGGGCGTTTTAGCGTCGATCAGATTCGTCTCAATAGTTTAAAAACTGTAAAGAATTTGCGACACAAATCAGGGATGACGAAGCGGTAACAGGCGCTACAGATAAGCAGAAGTACGTGATTGATTAGCGAGATTAAACAATCAGGCGACCGGAGTCGCCTGCTATCGTGTTATTTTTTAAGGCCTTCGATTTCGCTCAGTTCCTCGAGAAGTTCCTCTGGTTTGCTGCCCGGCACAGGCGCTTCGTTGACCCAGGCCGAGAACAGTCGCCAGGAAACGGCCAGCAGTACCGGACCGATAAACAGACCAATCATGCCAAACGCAATCAGGCCGCCAATAACGCCAGAGAGGATCAGGATCAGCGGCAAATCTGCACCCATACGGATAAGCATCGGGCGAATCACGTTATCCAGTGTCCCGACCACGCAACTCCACGCCAGCAGCACGCTTCCCCAGGTGGTATCGCCAGTCCAGTAAAGCCAGATAATGGCTGGAATCAGAACCGGTAACGGCCCCAGTTGTACCAGGCAGGAGAGGATCATCACCACGGAGAGCAGTGTGGCGTAAGGTACGCCGGAAACGGCCAGACCGATGCCGCCCAGCACCGCTTGCACCAGCGCTGTGACGACCACACCCAGCGCCACCGCGCGGATTGCCTGTGCGGCCAGCAGCATCGCCGCGTCGCCACGTTTTGCGGCCAGACGGTAGGCAAAATGACGAATACCCATCGCCACCGTCTCACCGCGCCAGTACAGCAGGGCGCTGAATAAGAGCATCAGGCCACAGTGCATCATAAAGCGACCGATGTGAGCGGCCTGACCGACAAACCAGGTGGTCGTGGTGCCAATGTACGGACGGACCTTCGCCATGATCGCCGTCCCCCCCATATCCAGCAGGTTATGCCAGCCGGCATACAGTTTCGCGCCGACCAGTGGAATGCTGTTCAGCCAGGCCAGATCCGGTAGCGTCATATCACCGCTTGTGATGGCGTGAATCAGAGGGCCGCTGCCATCAACGAGACTGTTGACCAGCAGCGCAATCGGGATCACAAACAACAGCACTAATAAGAGCGTCATCACCAGAACCGCCAGCGAACGCCGCCCCCAGAGTAATTTTTGCAGGCGCAGTAAAACCGGCCAGGTCGCAATGACGATAGTCCCGGCCCAGGCAAAGCCCAGAATAAAAGGTTGAACAATCCAGAGACACGCCACAATCATGATGGCTAAAAACAGCACCGACAGCAGCACTTGTGCGATATCCCTGGGCTGACGAATATTGACCATAAACTCTTTCACCTATGTAGTGCGTCAGATCGTTGACGCGACACGACCGTGTGAAACACGTCTCATAATGATGAGCAATTTCAGCGGTTTTTGACAGGCGGATTCTGCCAGTATTTCTGTTGGGTGTATTAGAAAAAAATGTGATACAACAATAAGCAAACGATTAACTCCCACAACACACAGACCGCAGGAAAGGGTCACGATAATGATTCCACAAATTTCTCAGGCACCCGGCGTCGTTCAGTTGGTGCTTAATTTTTTGCAAGAGCTGGAGCAACAAGAATTTACCGGTGATACGGCAACCAGTTATGCCGATCGTCTGACGATGTCGACAGATAACAGTATCTATCAACTTCTCCCCGATGCCGTGGTTTTCCCCCGTTCAACGGCCGATGTGGCGCTGATTGCCCGTCTGGCGGCGCAACCACGCTTTATCTCGCTGATTTTTACCCCGCGCGGCGGCGGTACGGGGACTAACGGACAGGCGCTGAACCAGGGCATCATCGTCGATATGTCCCGCTATATGAGCCGCATCATTGAGATCAACCCGGAAGAGGGCTGGGTGCGGGTGGAAGCCGGGGTGATCAAGGATCAACTGAATCAGTATCTCAAACCGTATGGCTATTTTTTTGCCCCGGAACTGTCCACCAGTAACCGGGCGACACTGGGGGGGATGATTAATACCGACGCCTCCGGGCAGGGGTCGCTGGTCTACGGGAAGACGTCCGATCACGTGCTGGGCGTGCGGGCAGTACTGCTGGGTGGCGATATTCTCGATACGCAGCCGCTGCCGGTTGAACTGGCACAGACGCTTGGTCAGAGCAACACCGCCATTGGCCGTATTTATCGCACCGTGTTTGAGCGCTGCCGCGAAAAGCGTCAGTTGATCATTGATAAATTCCCCAAACTGAACCGCTTCCTGACGGGTTACGACTTGCGCCATGTCTTTAACGATGACATGAGTGAATTCGATCTAACCCGGATCCTCACCGGTTCGGAAGGGACGCTGGCGTTCATTACGGAAGCGCGGCTGGACATTACGCCACTGCCGAAAGTGCGCCGACTGGTGAACGTGAAATACGACTCTTTTGACTCCGCACTGCGGAATGCGCCGTTCATGGTGGACGCGCGCGCGCTGTCGGTGGAGACGGTTGACTCAAAAGTGTTGAATCTGGCGCGTGAAGACATCATCTGGCATTCGGTGAGCGAACTGATTACCGACGTCCCGGACAAAGAGATGCTCGGCCTGAACATCGTCGAATTTGCCGGTGATGATGAAGCCGTTATCGACGGACAGGTTGCGTCCCTGTGCGAGCGCCTGGATGAGCTGATTGCGCGTGAAGAGGCGGGGGTGATTGGCTGGCAGTTATGTACTGAACTGGCGGGCGTTGAGCGTATCTACGCAATGCGTAAAAAAGCGGTGGGGTTGCTGGGAAATGCGAAAGGCGCGGCAAAACCAATCCCGTTTGCCGAGGACACCTGCGTACCGCCGGAACATCTTGCCGACTACATCGCAGAATTTCGCGCACTGCTTGATGGCCACGGCCTGAGCTACGGTATGTTCGGCCACGTCGACGCCGGGGTGCTGCATGTGCGGCCGGCGCTGGATATGTGCGACCCGCAGCAGGAAGTGCTGATGAAGCAAATCTCCGATGAGGTGGTGGCGCTGACGGCGAAATATGGCGGTCTGCTGTGGGGTGAACACGGCAAAGGTTTTCGCGCCGAATACAGCCCGGCGTTTTTCGGCGATGAACTCTTCGCGGAACTGCGGAAGGTCAAAGCGGCGTTCGATCCGCAAAACCGGCTGAATCCGGGGAAAATTTGTCCGCCGGAAGGTATCGACGCGCCGATGATGAAAGTCGATGCGGTCAAACGCGGCACCTGGGACCGACAAATCCCGCTGGCCGTGCGCCAGACCTGGCGAGGCGCGCTGGAATGTAATGGTAACGGTCTGTGCTTTAACTTTGATGCGAAGAGCCCGATGTGCCCGTCGATGAAAATCAGCCTCAATCGCATCCATTCGCCAAAAGGGCGCGCGACGCTGGTGCGTGAATGGCTGCGTCTGCTGGCGGATCGCGGTGTTGATCCGGTACGACTGGAAAACGCGCTGGCGAGCAAACGGCCCAGTCTGCGGTCTCTGATTTCGCGCACCCGTAACACCTGGCATGCCAGTAAGGGCGAGTATGACTTCTCGCATGAAGTGAAGGAGGCGATGTCCGGCTGTCTGGCCTGTAAGGCCTGTTCGACGCAGTGTCCGATCAAAATCGACGTCCCGGAATTCCGCTCGCGCTTCCTGCAGCTTTACCATACCCGCTACCTGCGCCCGCTGCGTGACCATCTGGTGGCGACGGTCGAAACCTATGCGCCGCTGATGGCGCGGGCGCCGAAGACCTTCAACTTCTTTATTAATCAGCCGCTGGTGCGCAAGCTGTCGGCAAAACATATTGGCATGGTCGATCTGCCGCTGCTGTCGACGCCGTCATTGCAACAGCAGATGGTTGGTCATCGCTCGGCGAACATGACGCTGGAACAGCTCGAAGCGCTCACGGATGCGCAGAAAGCCAATACGGTGCTGGTGGTGCAGGATCCGTTTACCAGCTATTACGACGCGCAGGTCGTGGCGGATTTCGTCCGTCTGGTCGAAAAACTGGGGATGCAGCCGGTTCTTCTGCCGTTCTCGCCAAACGGTAAAGCACAGCACATCAAAGGATTCCTGACGCGTTTTGCGAAGACCGCCAAAAAGACCTCTGATTTTTTGAACCGCGTGGCGACACTGGGCATGCCGATGGTCGGCGTCGATCCGGCGCTGGTGCTCTGTTATCGCGATGAGTACAAGTTGGCGCTAGGCGAACAGCGCGGCGATTTCCATGTCCAACTCGCTAATGAGTGGCTGGCAACGGCGCTGGCCTCGCACGAACCGCGTGACGTTAGCGGTGAATCCTGGTATTTCTTCGGCCACTGTACCGAAGTGACCGCGCTGCCCGGCGCGCCGGCGCAATGGGCGTCAATTTTTGCCCGCTTTGGCGCGAAGCTGGAAAATGTCAGCGTGGGGTGTTGCGGTATGGCCGGTACTTACGGTCATGAGGCAAAGAACCATGCGAGTTCGCTGGGTATCTACGAGTTGTCGTGGCACCAGGCGATGGAGCGACTGCCGCGTAGTCGTTGCCTCGCGACGGGATATTCCTGCCGCAGCCAGGTGAAACGCGTCGAAGGCACTGGCGTGCGCCATCCTGTGCAGGCATTACTGGAGATTATTGGATGATCTGGAAACGTGAAGTGACCCTCGACGCCCTCAATGCGATGGGGGAAGGCAATATGGTTGGCCTGCTGGATATTCGCTTTGAGCATATCGGCGACGATACGCTTGAAGCGTCAATGCCCGTTGACGGGCGCACGAAGCAGCCGTTTGGCCTGCTACACGGCGGAGCCTCTGTTGTGCTCGCTGAAAGCATCGGTTCGGTTGCGGGTTACCTGTGTACTCAGGGCGAGCAAAAAGTGGTGGGGCTGGAGGTCAATGCTAATCACGTTCGCTCCGCGCGGGAAGGGCGCGTAAAGGGAGTTTGTAAGGCAATTCATACCGGCTCCCGACATCAGGTCTGGCAGATTGACATCTACGATGAGCAGCAGCGACTGTGCTGTACCTCGCGGTTGACAACGGCCGTTGTGTGACGTTGTCACCGGAAAAAGTGTGATCACTATTGCTTTTGGTCATAATCTGCGCAGCAAAAGGTGATATACTGTGCAGGTTTTGACCATAAGCGAGGATGATATGACTAGCCAACTAGACCCGGCCCAACTGGCAATTGAGTTTTTACGTCGTGATAAAACAGAGCTCTCTCCAGCCCAATACCTTAAAAAACTAAAACAACTTGAGCTCGAATTTACCGATTTACTGACGCTCTCTTCCACCGAGTTAAAAGAAGAGATCTATTTTGCCTGGCGCCTTGGCGTTCATTGATTCTGTGATTGTCAGCGTAAAGAGAACCCGACACCTGAGTCGGGTTTTTTTTGGTCCTTACGCAGCGGTGCTACCACGTCATCTCGCCCGAATTCACTTTCGCGCTCAATTCCAGCGAGCTTTCATCTGCCAGTCCTGGCCACGCGGCGTTCATCGTCTTAATGACCCAGGCCGAACCTTGTTTCGATGCCAGCGCCTGTTCAAACGATTGCAGGTAATCCTGCGTGAAGCGGATAGCGCCATCGCCTGCTGGGCGTTGACCAAGGTAATGACCGGGAATGACCTGCTTTGGTTGCAGGCTGTGCATTTCAGTCAGGATATTACGCCATGATGCGCGTTGCTCCGGTGTCTGGGTGTCAGCCGTCCAGACATGAATGCCTGCCGCCACGCCCGTGCCGCCGAGGATCGCCCGGTTAGCCGGTACCCAGACATACGCCGCGTAATCATTAGGATGACGCAATTCCAGCGTTTCACCATCTACGCTAAAACGCGTTTCAGCGGTGGTCTGCGGAACGATCGGCGCCGTTGGCGCGCCATCCTTCATCTGTGGTCCCCAATACTGCAGCTTAGCCTCTTTGGTGGCACGAATATGCTCAACGACCGATGGTGTCGCCAGTACCTTCGCGTCAGGAAAAGCCTTCACAATCGGCTCCAGGCCAAAATAGAAATCTGGATCGCCGGAGGTAATCACGATGGCTTTCAGCGTTTTGCCACGGGATTTAATCATCTCCACCAGTTTTGCCCCGTCTTTAGTGCTGAACTGCGCATCAAACAATATCGCTTCCGTCGGGCCGGATACCAGCGTTGAGGAAACAGGGAAGATGGCGTTTTCCTGTGGGTTATAGACGTCAAGTTGCAGCGGTGCGGCAAACAGTGGAGAGGCGACAGCAGGCAACAACAGGGTCAGCAGTTTACTTTTCATGAGGGATAACCTTATGCAGATGAAATTGTTCTGGGTGTGGCCTGTATTTTAAGGAAATTTGGATCTGTTAGAATTCCTGTATCAGGACATGCTGAGTTTCATAAAACGATCGGATGGGGTAGCAATGGACAGAGTCATGGCGGCGACGGTATTCAATCATATCTGCGATTTAGGCAGCCTGAGTGCGGCGGCGCGGGCACTGGGACTCTCCCGACCGATGGTGAGCCGTTATCTTGATGAGATGGAGAAATGGGCAGGCGCGCGGTTGATTCATCGTTCATCGCGCAGGCTGACGATTACGCCAGCCGGAGAAGAGGCATTGGTGAAGACGCGAACGCTGGCGCAGCTGTCGCAGGCGATTGGTGCGGCGTCGGCGACAGAGATTCCCACCGGAACGCTGCGCGTCGCGTGTGCGCACTTTACGGCAATGCACATTCTCGCGCCGGTGCTGCCAGGTTTTTTAGCACGGTATCCAGAATTGCGCATTGAAGTTGAGATAAACAATCAGCCGGTCAGTCTGGTCGGTGAACGCATTGATGTCGCGATTCGTATTACCGATAACCCCGAGCCAGGTACGATTGCCCGCCGACTCGGCGACTGCGAATCGGTTCTGTGTGCGTCAGAGGCGTATTTGCGCCAGCACGGCATCCCGCAGACGCTGGAGGATCTCGCTCAGCATAACTGCCTGTATTACAGTGGGTTTGCCGGGAAATCGTGGCATTTTCTCGACGAACGGGGCGAGGCGGCCTCGGTGGCGATAAAGGGAAATCTGAGCGCCGGGATCTCGTCTCTGCTGTGCGAATCTGCGCTGGCAGGCATGGGGATCGCGCTGGTGCCGGAAAAGGAAGCGCGTGAAGGACTCGCGCAGGGGCAACTGGTACGCCTGCTGCCGATGCTGCAACCCCGACGCCTTGCCGTGTACGGTCTGTATCTTTCCCGTGAGCATCAGCCCGTTGGGCTTCGGCTGTTTCTGGAGGCAATCCAGGCAACGATGTCGTAACGCATGGAATTGATCCGCCACAAAAAAGTGCGGGATAGCAATTTGTGTTAAAAATGACCTTCGGCAATATGAGACTATTCTTATCGCCCCTTCAAGAGCTAAGCCATCGTGAGTGCCGGAGATAAGCGCCGGATGGGGCCGGAACCCTTAAGGCTGTTACTGACAACCTTAAGGGTTTTGTTTTTCTGTGCTTTCACCCTCCTCATGTTATTCCTATCCCTGAAATAGTCATTTTCTATACATCTTTACTGTTTTGACCTGCCAGGTCGATGATGAACGTTAAAGTCATTATCAATCAATGCATTGAACAAATTCATCCATTCCTCTTAACCCGCGCGGCAGGGTCTATGCTTAATAAAAGTGGTCAAAAAGGGTGAAACGCCAGAATGCCCCTGCTGTTGAGGGGTTGAAGTGAGAATCGTTATCACTAACATGGTGTTATAGCCTGATGGCTCATTATGCGAGGTAACCCTATGGAATTGCATTCAGGAACATTTAATCCGGACGATTTCGCCTGGCGCGGATTGACGCTCACCCCTGCGGCAGCAGCGCATATTCGCGAACTGGTCGCAAAGCAGCCTGGCATGCTGGGCGTGCGCCTGGGCGTTAAGCAGACGGGATGCGCCGGTTTTGGCTATGTGCTGGATACCGTCAGCGAGCCGGAGAAAGACGATCTGCTGTTCGAGGTTGAGGGTGCGAAGCTCTACGTCCCGCTGCAGGCGATGCCATTCATCGACGGCACGGAAGTGGATTACGTCCGCGAAGGATTAAACCAGTTATTCAAATTTCATAACCCGAAGGCCCAGAACGAATGCGGCTGTGGCGAAAGCTTTGGGGTATAGGCGGTACTATGTCTCGTAATACTGAAGCAACTGACGATGTCAAAACCTGGACCGGCGGCCCTCTGAATTACAAGGAGGGTTTCTTTACCCAACTGCAAACGGATGAGCTGGCGAAAGGGATCAACGAAGAGGTGGTACGCGCCATTTCGGCCAAACGTAATGAACCTGAGTGGATGCTGGAGTTTCGCCTCAATGCGTACAGGGCCTGGGTCGACATGCAGGAGCCGCACTGGTTAAAGGCGCACTATGAGAAGCTGAATTATCAGGACTACAGCTACTATTCCGCGCCCTCGTGCGGGAATTGTGATGAGACCTGCGTGTCGGAACCGGGAGCGGTACAGCAAACCGGGGCGAATGCTTTCCTCAGTAAAGAGGTGGAGGCTGCCTTTGAACAGCTCGGTGTACCGGTGCGCGAAGGCCGTGAGGTGGCAGTTGACGCCATCTTTGACTCTGTCTCTGTTGCCACCACCTATCGTGAAAAACTGGCGGAGCAGGGGATCATATTCTGCTCGTTCGGCGAAGCGATTCACGATCATCCCGAACTGGTGAAACAGTATCTTGGCACCGTCGTACCCGGCAACGATAACTTCTTCGCCGCGCTAAATGCGGCGGTCGCTTCTGATGGCACCTTTATTTATGTGCCGAAAGGCGTGCGCTGTCCGATGGAGCTTTCCACCTACTTTCGCATTAACGCCGAGAAGACCGGGCAGTTTGAGCGCACGATCCTGGTAGCGGATGAAGGCAGCTATGTGAGCTATATCGAAGGCTGTTCAGCACCGGTGCGCGACAGCTATCAGCTTCACGCGGCGGTAGTGGAAGTGATCATCCACAAAGACGCCGAGGTGAAATACTCCACCGTTCAGAACTGGTTCCCCGGCGATAACAACACCGGCGGTATTCTGAACTTCGTCACCAAACGTGCGCTGTGCGAGGGTGAGAACAGCAAAATGTCGTGGACCCAGTCAGAGACCGGATCGGCAATTACCTGGAAATACCCAAGCTGCATTCTGCGTGGCGACAACTCCATCGGCGAATTTTATTCGGTGGCGCTGACCAGCGGACATCAGCAGGCGGATACCGGCACCAAGATGATCCACATTGGCAAGAACACCCGGTCGACCATTATCTCAAAGGGGATCTCTGCCGGACACAGCCAGAACAGCTATCGTGGTCTGGTCAAAATTATGCCGACGGCCACCAATGCCCGTAACTTCACCCAGTGCGACTCAATGCTGATTGGCGCCGACTGCGGGGCGCATACCTTCCCGTATGTCGAATGCCGGAACAACAGCGCGCAGCTGGAGCATGAAGCAACCACCTCGCGGATTGGTGAAGATCAGCTGTTCTACTGCCTGCAGCGCGGCATCAGCGAAGAGGATGCGATCTCGATGATCGTCAACGGCTTCTGTAAGGACGTGTTCTCTGAGTTGCCGCTGGAGTTCGCCGTTGAAGCGCAAAAATTATTAGCCATTAGCCTTGAACACAGCGTCGGTTAAGGAAGCAACATGTTAACGATTAAAGATTTACAGGTCAGTGTGGAAGAGAAAGCGATCCTGCGTGGGTTGAGCCTTGAGGTTCGTCCAGGGGAAGTGCATGCCATTATGGGACCGAACGGCTCCGGGAAAAGTACGCTCTCTGCGACGCTGGCAGGGCGTGAAGATTATGAAGTCACCGGCGGGTCGGTGATGTTTAAAGGGAAAGACCTGCTCGACCTGGCGCCGGAAGAGAGAGCGGGTGAAGGCATCTTTATGGCCTTCCAGTATCCGGTGGAAATCCCTGGCGTCAGCAATCAGTTTTTCCTACAAACGGCGCTCAATGCGGTGCGTACTTATCGCGGACAGGAATCGCTGGATCGCTTCGATTTTCAGGATCTGATGGAAGAGAAAATCGCGCTGTTGAAGATGCCGGAAGATCTGCTAACCCGCTCGGTGAACGTCGGTTTTTCCGGTGGCGAGAAGAAGCGTAATGACATTCTGCAAATGGCGGTGCTGGAGCCGGAACTGTGTATTCTCGATGAGTCGGATTCCGGGCTGGATATTGATGCCTTGAAAGTGGTTGCCGATGGCGTCAACTCACTGCGTGACGGTAAGCGCTCGTTCATTATTGTCACCCACTATCAGCGTATTCTTGACTATATCAAACCTGATTTTGTCCACGTCCTGTATCAGGGGCGGATTGTGAAGTCTGGCGATTTCACGCTGGTCAAACAACTGGAGGAGCAGGGATATGGCTGGCTTACCGAACAGCAGTAATGCGCTGCAACAATGGCATCATCTGTTTGAAGCGCAGGGCGAGACGCGCTCACAGCAGGCGCAACAGCATCTCCAGCAGGTTCTGCGCCTGGGGCTGCCGACGCGCAAGCATGAGAACTGGAAATATACGCCGCTGGAAGGCCTCACCAACAGTCTGTTTGTCAGTCGTAACGCCGATGTTACCCCGGCGCAGCGCGACGCGTTAGCGCTCAACGTTGAGGCGCTGCGGCTGGTGTTTGTTGACGGTCAGTTCAGCCCGGCGCTTAGCGACAACTGGGAAAACAGCGGCTTTGAGGTGGCGATCAACGATGAACGCCAGACCCTGCCGGCTGCGGTACAGCCAGAGGTGTTTTTGCATCTTACTGAAGGCCTGGCGCGCGGCGTAACGCATATCCGCGTTAAGCGTAATCAGCGCCCGGTAAAACCGCTGGTGCTGATGCACATCACCCAGGGCGTATCCGCTGAGGAAGTAAACACGGCGCACTATCGCCATCACCTTGAGCTGGCGGAAGGCGCGGAGGCGACGATCATCGAACATTACGTCAGTCTGAACGATGCCCGACATTTCACCGGCGCGCGCCTGACCATGAACGTGGCGGCAAACGCGCACTTGCGTCACATCAAGCTGGTGTTTGAAAATCCGCTCAGCCATCACTTCGCCCATAACGATATTTTGCTGGCGGCGGATGCCTCGGCCCACAGCCACAGTTTTCTGCTTGGCGATGCGGTGCTGCGTCATAACACCAGTACTCAACTGAACGGAGAGAACACGACGCTCAGGATCAACAGCCTGGCGATGCCGGTGAAAAATGAGGTCTGCGATACCCGCACCTGGCTTGAGCACAACAAAGGCTACTGCAACAGCCGACAACTGCATAAAACGATCGTCAGCGATAAGGGCCGTGCGGTGTTTAACGGGCTGATTAACGTTGCCCAACACGCGATCAAAACGGACGGGCAGATGACGAACAACAACCTGCTGCTCGGAAAGCTCGCGGAGGTGGATACCAAACCACAACTGGAGATTTACGCCGATGACGTGAAGTGCAGCCACGGAGCGACGATAGGGCGCATTGACGATGAGCAGATGTTCTACCTGCGTTCGCGCGGGATAGCTCAGCGGGATGCGCAGCAGATGATCCTTTATGCCTTTGCCGCAGAACTGACGGAAGCGTTGAGCGACGAGGTACTGAAACACCAGGTGCTGGCGCGGATCGGTCAGCGTCTGCCGGGAGGCGTAGCATGACATTTCCCATCGACAAGGTGCGTGCGGATTTCCCCATCCTCACGCGTGAAGTGAACGGCCTGCCGCTGGCGTATCTTGACAGCGCCGCCAGCGCACAAAAACCGGCGCAGGTGATTGACGCAGAAGCCGAGTTTTATCGTCACGGCTATGCGGCGGTGCATCGGGGGATCCACACCCTCAGCGCCCAGGCGACCGAAAAAATGGAAAACGTGCGTAAGCTGGCATCGCTGTTTATTAACGCGCGCTCGGCGGAAGAACTGGTGTTTGTGCGTGGTACGACGGAGGGCATTAACCTGGTCGCCAACAGTTGGGGACCAGAGAACGTGCATGCGGGCGATAACATCATCATCAGTGAGATGGAGCACCATGCCAACATTGTGCCGTGGCAGATGCTGTGCGCGCGCGTGGGGGCCGAGCTGCGGGTGATCCCGCTGAACGCCGACGGCACATTGCAACAGGAAGTCCTGCCCACCCTGTTTGATGAGAAAACCCGACTGCTGGCGATCACTCACGTCTCAAACGTGCTGGGCACTGAAAACCCGATCGCCGAAATGACCGCGCTGGCGCATCAGCATGGCGCGAAGGTGCTGGTGGACGGTGCGCAGGCGGTGATGCACCACCCGGTAGACGTTCAGGCGCTGGACTGCGATTTTTACGTCTTCTCGGGCCACAAGCTGTATGGTCCGACCGGTATTGGCGTGCTCTACGTCAAAGAGGCGTTGTTGCAACAGATGCCGCCGTGGGAAGGGGGAGGGTCGATGATCGCCACTGTCAGCCTGACGCAGGGCACCACCTGGACGAAAGCGCCGTGGCGCTTCGAAGCGGGGACGCCGAATACCGGCGGAATTATCGGTTTTGGTGCGGCGCTGGAATATGTTTCAGCGCTGGGGCTGGAGGCGATTGGCGAGTACGAACAGAACCTGATGCACTATGCGCTGGAGCAACTGACGACGGTGCCGGATCTCACGCTGTATGGTCCGACTGACCGGCTTGGCGTGATTGCCTTTAATCTCGGGAAACATCACGCTTATGACGTCGGCAGCTTTCTCGATAATTACGGGATCGCCGTGCGGACCGGACACCACTGCGCAATGCCGCTGATGGCATTTTATCAGGTGCCGGCCATGTGTCGGGCGTCGCTGGCAATGTATAACACCCATGAAGAAGTGGATCGCCTGGTGACGGGGTTGCAACGTATTCATCGCTTACTGGGATAACAGGGAGGCACTATGGCCGCGCTGCCGGATAAAGAAAAATTGTTGCGTAATTTTCAGCGTTGCGCTAATTGGGAAGAGAAGTATCTGTACATCATTGAACTGGGACAGCGACTGCCGGAGATATCCGCCGCGGATCGCTGCCCTGAAAATACGATTCAGGGATGTCAGAGTCAGGTCTGGATAGTGATGCGCCAGAATGCGCAAGGCGTTATTGAACTGCAGGGCGACAGTGATGCTGCCATTGTGAAAGGACTGATTGCGGTCGTCTTCATTCTGTATCACCAGATGACGGCTCAGGATATCGTGAATTTTGATGTGCGACCGTGGTTTGAACAAATGGCGCTCGCGCAGCATCTCACCCCGTCTCGTTCACAGGGTCTGGAAGCGATGATTCGCGCGATCCGTACCAAAGCAGCAACTCTTAGCTAAACTCAATAGACAGCTTTCATCCTGTTAGGTAAGGCAGCCAGGCTGTCTTACAGGATTATCAGCATTCTGGCCATGCCAGTGAATACAGGAGGTTGGGTATGAAACGCGCGTCTCTTATTACTCTAATGCTTATCGGCGCTTACAGCGCCTTACCGGCCGCCTGGGCGGTAGATTATCCCTTACCGCCAGCAGGCAGTCGTCTTGTTGGGCAGAATCAAACGTACACGGTGCAGGAAGGCGATAAAAACCTTCAGGCGATTGCCCGTCGTTTTGATACTGCCGCCATGCTCATTCTGGAGGCGAATAATACCATTGCTCCTGTGCCAAAGCCGGGCACGCTGGTCACGATCCCGTCACAGCTTCTGCTGCCCGATGCGCCGCGTGAAGGTATTATTGTCAATCTGGCTGAGCTGCGGCTGTATTACTATCCGCCTGGAGAAAATATCGTCCAGGTGTATCCGATCGGTATCGGCTTGCAGGGACTGGAAACGCCGGTGATGGAAACCCGCGTTGGGCAGAAAATCCCAAATCCCACCTGGACGCCGACAGCAGGCATTCGTAAGCGCTCTCTGGAGCGTGGCGTTACGTTACCGCCGGTGGTCCCCGCTGGACCCAATAACCCGCTGGGGCTCTTTGCACTGCGTCTGGCGCACGGTAATGGCGAGTATCTCATTCATGGCACCAGCCAGCCTGACAGCGTCGGTCTGCGCGTCAGTTCAGGGTGTATCCGGATGAACGCCCCGGACATCAAAGCGCTGTTCACTCAGGTCAGACCGGGAACGCCGGTGAAAGTGATTAACGAGCCGGTGAAATATTCCGTAGAGCCGAACGGCCTGCGCTACGTTGAGGTTCATCGACCGCTGTCGCCGGAAGAAGAGCAAAACGTGCAGACGATGCCGTATGTGCTGCCAGCTGGGTTCAGCCAGTTTAAGGCGACGAAAGAGGTGGATGACGGTCTGGTAGAGAAAGCGCTGTATCGCCGGGCGGGATATCCGGTGGCCGTGTCCGCCGGGCAAACGCCAGCCGTTGTGGCAACACCGGCTGTTCAGTCAGCGCAGAACGGTTCAGTACAGGAAGAGATGCAGACGCAGTAGTGGGAAGCTAAAACGAGAGGCAAAAAAAATGGCGCACAATGTGCGCCATTTCTATTACACAGGTACTATTACTTACGGTATTTAGTAGCCTGGTTGTCCAGACGCTGGTTAGCGCGAGCTGCGTCGTCTTTAGCAGCCTGAACGTCGGAACGCATTGCGTTCACGTCGTTGCTCAGCTGGTCAACTTTAGCGTTCAGAGTCTGAACGTCAGAAGACAGCTGATCGATTTTAGCGTTGCTGGAGCAACCAGCCAGCAGAGTAGAACCCAGGATTACCGCGCCCAGTACCAGTTTAGTACGATTCATTATTAATACCCTCTAGATTGAGTTAATCTCCATGTAGCGTTACAAGTATTACACAAAGTTTTTTATGTTGAGAATATTTTTTTGATGAGAAGGCGCTTATTTTTGATCGTTCGCTCAAAGAAGCATCGAAATGTGCAAAAACGGCTAAAAAACTGAGTGAAAACAGGCGGCTTCCATCGGATTCGTCTTAGATAATCTGTAATTAGATAGCTCAATCCGATTTGCTTTTTTATTAATAGTAGCTATTGGAAAAATAAAAAAAGCGCCACGAGGGCGCTTTTTTAATCGAATTAATTCACACGGGAATTATTACAGTACGTGAACAGATGCCGTGTTAGTGGTGCCGCTCGGTACCAGAGCACCGGAAACCATCACCACAACGTCGCCTTTCTGCGCCAGACCGCTCTGTTGAGCAACGTCTTTACCCAGACGGTAGAAATCATCGGTAGAGGCGATTTCTTTCACCAGATGAGGCACAACGCCTTTGCACAGTACCAGCTGACGAGCAGTCACTTCGTTGGTGGTCAGTGCGAGAATAGTCGCGTCCGGGAAGTATTTACGGACTGCGCGAGCAGATTTACCGCCCTGAGTAGCAACGACGATCAGCGGCGCTTCCAGTTTTTCAGCCGTTTCCACTGCACCGCGGCAGACGGCTTCGGTGATGCGCAGTTTGCGGCTGTCGTTGTTGAAGTCCAGACGGCTGGTCATCACGCGGTCGGTGCGTTCACAGATGGTCGCCATAATGGTGACGGCTTCCAGCGGGTATTTGCCTTTTGCGGATTCGCCAGACAGCATAACCGCATCGGTGCCATCGAGGATGGCGTTCGCCACGTCGCCTGCTTCAGCACGAGTCGGACGCGGGTTTTTGATCATTGAATCCAGCATCTGCGTAGCCGTGATAACGACTTTACGCGCGCGGATACATTTTTCGATCATCATCTTCTGCGCGAAGATAACTTCTTCAACCGGGATTTCAACGCCAAGGTCGCCACGCGCGACCATGATACCGTCAGACGCTTCGAGGATTTCGTCGAAGTTGTTCAGGCCTTCCTGGTTTTCAATTTTGGAGATGATCTGGATCTTCTCGCCGCCGTGCGCTTTCAGATGCTCACGGATTTCAACTACGTCAGAGCGCTTACGGATAAAGGACGCCGCAACAAAGTCAACGCCTTGTTCGCAACCAAAAATCAGATCCTGTTTGTCTTTTTCAGCCAGCGCCGGCAGGGCGATAGAGACGCCAGGCAGGTTAACGCCTTTGTTTTCGCCGAGGTCGCCATTGTTCAGCACTTTACAGATCACTTTGTTGCCTTCGATCGCGGTGACTTCCATACCGATCAGACCATCGTCGACCAGTACGGTGTTACCAACAGACAGATCGGAGGTGAAACCTTCGTAGGTGACCGCCACGATTTCGTTGTTACCAACGACGGATTTGTCCGTGGTGAACGTAAAAGTTTGACCTGCTTTCAGGGAAACGTCGTTGCCGCCTTCCAGTTTAATGGTACGGATTTCCGGACCTTTGGTGTCGAGCAGGATTGCGGCTTTTTTGCCGGTTTTACTCATCACGTTGCGCAGGTTCTGGATACGCTGACCGTGTTCTGCATAATCACCGTGAGAGAAGTTCAGACGCATGACGTTCATGCCCGCGTCCAGCATTTTGGTTAACATCTCTTCAGATTCGGTTTTCGGACCGATGGTGCAAACAATTTTCGTCTTTTTCATGACAGTCTTAGTCTTTAAGTTGAGAAGGATATGGAAAGCCGACTTCCGGGACGCCCTGCCTGGAAGTTAAACCTGTATTACGAAAGTTGTGATGCCTCGCACTAAGGATAGGTGACATCGATAGAGCGTGCAGAGGAATGTGTGCTCGTATTTCAGCCCGACAAAAAGGGACGTTTTGTAGTCTCTGAGTATGACAGGTCAATGTGCTGAAACCATTCAAGTGACAATTGTCACGCATTATACGCTGAAATTTACGCAAAAGGAAAATGGAAACAGTGTTTCAGAATACATCCAGGCAGTTACACAACAAATTGTTATTAAACAAGTCGTGTCTGCCAATTGCGCAAACGCAAAAACCAGGCACTGTTGCGCAACCAGACTTATTCCTTAGCGTTATATCAAATGACTTTTAAATCATTTCAAATCTAAATCACCCTGATTACACTCGTTTGGACATCCATACTGCTAAATAGCTGAAAGCGCTGGCAGGATAACAATAAGCAGCAGCGGATACCCAAACGACATGATTGTCCTGAAAAATATTACAAAAGTGTTTACGCCAGGCCGGCTATCCATTACCGCGGTTGATAACGTCAATTTGACCGTGGAGCAGGGGCAGATTTACGGGATCATTGGCTACAGCGGTGCCGGGAAAAGCACCCTGATTCGTCTGCTTAACGGGCTGGAAAAGCCGACGGCGGGCAGCGTGACCATCAACGGTCACGAGATTTCCGCCGCCCGCGGCGAATCGCTGCGCCAGGCGCGCCTGAAAATCAGTATGGTATTTCAGCATTTCAATCTGCTGTGGTCGCGCACCGTGCGCGAAAACATCGCCTTTTCCATGCAAATCGCTGGCGCGCCGAAGGCGAAAATTCAGGCGCGCGTGGCGGAACTGATTGAGCTGGTGGGGCTGACGGGGCGCGAAAATGCGTATCCGTCACAGTTGAGCGGCGGACAAAAACAGCGCGTGGGGATTGCGCGTGCGCTGGCGAACAGCCCGGATGTGTTGCTGTGTGACGAAGCCACATCAGCGCTGGATCCCCAGACGACCGATCAAATTCTTGAACTGCTGCTCGACATTAATCGTCGCTTCCAACTGACGATCGTGCTGATCACCCATGAAATGCATGTGGTGCGCAAAATCTGCGATCGCGTGGCGGTGATGGAAAACGGTCAGGTAGTGGAAGAAGGCGACGTGTTGAGCGTTTTCACCCATCCGCAACAGCCGATTACCCGCCAGTTTGTCCGCCAGGTGGGGCAGTATGCCGACGAAGAGGCATTTGATTTGCAGCTGGCGCGCGAACTGGGCGGCACGGTGATTAAGTTAACGTTTACGGGTCACAATACGCATCAGCCGATCGTCGGTGAACTCACGCTTCGCTACGGCCTGCCATTAAATATCCTGCACGGCAAAATGACCCAGACGGCGCACGGCGTGTTCGGTCAGCTGTGGCTGCACGTGGTGGCTTCACAAGAGCAACTCAATAACATTCTGGACGACCTGCAAAAAAGCGGCATTGACGGTGAGGTGATTCAACATGGCTGAGGAACTGTTTCCCCATCTGAAATGGGATCAACTTTTTGCGGCCACCCAGGAGACGCTCTATATGACCGCGCTCTCCGGCGTCGCCACCTTTGTGCTCGGTATCATCCTCGGACTGGCGCTGTTCCTGACCGCCCGCGGTGGACTGTTCCAGAACCGCGCGCTGTACAGCGGCATTTCTCTGGTGGTGAACATTTTCCGCTCGATCCCGTTCATCATTTTGATAGTCCTGCTGATCCCGTTTACCAAAGCGCTGGTCGGCACCATTCTTGGCGCCAACGCCGCATTACCGGCGCTGATTGTCGGTGCTGCGCCATTCTATGCACGTCTGGTTGAGATAGCCCTGCGTGAAGTGGATAAGGGCGTCATTGAAGCGACGCGTTCTATGGGCGCTCGTCTCAACACCTTAATTTTTCGGGTTTTGTTACCTGAATCGTCACCCGCTCTGGTGTCCGGTATCACCGTGACGCTGATTGCGCTGGTCAGTTACAGCGCGATGGCCGGGGTGATCGGGGCAGGTGGTTTAGGGAATCTGGCTTATCTGGAAGGATTCCAGCGCAACCACAACGACGTCACGCTGGTGGCGACGGTGACCATTCTGGTTATTGTCTTCATTATCCAGTTCTGCGGCGATGTGATCACTTCTCTGTTAGATAAACGCTAATAAAATACGGAAACCATTATTATGAAAAAATCACTGACACTTCTCGCAGCAGCCACCTTAAGTGCCCTGAGCTTCGCCTCCTGGGCGGACACGCTGACCGTGGGCGCGTCCAACGTGCCGCATGCCGAAATTCTTGAGCAGGCCAAACCGATTCTGGCGAAACAGGGGATCGATCTGGAGATTAAACCGTTCCAGGACTACATCCTGCCAAACACCGCGCTGGCGGGCCGTGAAATTGACGCCAACTACTTCCAGCATATTCCCTATCTGAACAGCGTGCTGAAAGATCATGCCGGGGATAAAACCTACGATTTCGTCAGTGCGGGGGCAATCCACATTGAACCTATCGGCATTTATTCGAAAAAGGTCAAATCGCTGAAGGATCTGCCGGAAGGCGGCAAAATCATCATGCGTGATGCGGTGTCGGAAGAAGGGCGCATCCTGTCTATCTTCGAGAAAGAGGGCGTGATTAAACTGAAGCCGGGCGTGGATAAAGTCAGCGCGCGTATCAGCGACATCGTGGAAAACCCGAAGAAGCTGAAGTTCCTGCCTAACGTTGAAGCCGCGCTGCTGCCGCAGATGTACAACAACGATGAAGGTGATGCGGTGGTGATTAACGCCAACTACGCCATCGACGCCGGTCTGGATCCGGTACACGATCCGATCGCCGTGGAAAGCGGTGAGAACAACCCATATGCCAACATCATTACCGTTCATCGTGGCGATGAGAAGAAAAAGGATATTGTCGCGCTGGTTGACGTCCTGCACTCAAAAGAGATTCAGGACTGGATCCGCACCAAATACAAAGGCGCGGTCATCCCGGTGAATAACTGATCCGTTTTCTGCCGGGTGGCGGCTTCGCCTGACCCGGCCTACGACGTCCTGTAGGCCGGATAAAACGCGCGAACGTTGCCATCCGGCATTAGCCTTGCAGTCGCTCAACTCTTGCCGGCAACCCCTGACGTACCGCGGAGCCGGATACCCAGTCCAGCCAGGTATTGCTCACTTTTCGTGTCGGATCGGCAAAGCCCAGATCGTTCAGGTTAATCCCCGACTTCACGTTTGCATCAAACGGTAGCGGTACACCGTCGAGCGTGTGCTGTGCGCCGCCCATCTCCCGATGTCCGTAGCCGTGCTCGATAGCAATGACCCCTGGCATTACGCCGTGCAGCAAACTGATTTGCGCTTCAACCTGCCCACCCGGCGTGGTGATCCGCACCGTGTCGCCATGTGCCAGCCCAAAACGCTGCCCGTCCTGTGGGTTCAGCGCGACCAGGTTGACCGGTTTGACGTGATGTAACCGCGGGATCACCGCCGATGCGCTGGCCATGGTATTGGACTTAAACGAGATAAGCCTGAGCGGCCACTGTGTTAGTGGGAACAGGTCGTCCACCGACCGCCCGTCAGACAGTCTTGCCGGATACCATGCCGGACAGCCGCTGTAGCGTTCGCCGGTGATCGCATGGCGGTGGGCGGCAACCTCGGCATTCCAGATTTGCAGCGGCTTTTCCCACGCGTTACCGACCCTGTTTTCGGCTCGCCCACTCTTATCTGACGCGAAACGTCCACCGCGTGAGTAGATAAATGCCACCCGACGGACTTCCTCCGCTTTCAGCGTCTGCTGAATGACGGGCATAATGCGGCTCACGCCCGTAAGGTCAATGTCTTCTGCCACCGCTTCGGCGACCGGGGCTTTTCCCATAAACGCGATATTGGCGGCGACACGCAGATAGTAGTCTTCCGCGCGATTGAGCGGATAGCGGTTTCCCTCACTGTCGGAAATCGCATTGTCGCCAAATCCCGGCAGATGCAATTTTTTTGCGACGGCAATGCAGAATGCCTCCATCGAAACGGGCTGACCGTCGGCGGTTGTGGCGGTGGCAGGGTCGACAATCGGCCAGCGTGCCGTGGTGGCTTTACTGGCGACGCCAGCCCACGGCGCGCTGAATCCCCAGCTTTCGAAGTTATGTGTGTCCGGTACGATGTAATCCGCAAGGGCGGTGGTCTCATTCATATAGGCGTCGATAGCAATAAACAGCGGTAATCGCGCCGGATCTTTCAGTTTTTCTTCGGCAACGGCGCGCAGACCGGGTATGCCATATAAGGGATTGGTCATGTTGGAGATCCACGCCTTGAGGGGGTACGGATACCCCTCCAGCGCGGAACTCAACAATTCGGTTAACTGACCGGCGACAAACGGATACCACGGCGCTTTGGCCGGGAAGGGAGAACGCCCGGCGGCGAGGTTTTCGCGATACTCCTCGGAGGATTCATACGCCGTTTTGCTTCGCGCGATGCTCAGCCCTTTGGGCTTCACTTTGCCCGGAAAATCCGCCATGTTGTAGCGCGGGCCGTCCGTTGCGCCGTTGAATTTCCCGCCGCCAACAAAGACGCCGCCTTCCAGACTGAGGTTACCGATCAGCGCGTTCAGCATCATCACCGCCCACGCATTGTAAAAGCCATTTCCCGCCATCATCCCGCCATGGGTGATGACCGCCGCTTTTCGTCCATGACGGGTAAAAGCGTCCGCCAGCGCGATGATTTTGTTCTCCGCAACGCCGCACAGTTGGCTGTACTGGGCAAGCGTCATTTTTTCCGCC
Source organism: Citrobacter telavivensis (assembly GCA_009363175.1). NCBI lineage: Bacteria > Pseudomonadati > Pseudomonadota > Gammaproteobacteria > Enterobacterales > Enterobacteriaceae > Citrobacter > Citrobacter telavivensis. The sequence continues at coordinate 3,375,535 of CP045205.1, read as the reverse complement.
GACTCTTTCAGACACTGAAAACTGCTTTTTACCGTCACGCTGCGTCCGTCGGCAAGCGTTACCTGACGCGTGACAAACAGCGTGGCGCGTAGGCAATCACGGGCGGGGACCAGTTCGTTGTTCTCATTCACGACCAGTGGGTCGCTGGCGGCGGCGGAGTCCAGATGGGCGCGCGTCAGGTGCTGTCCGGCCAGTTCGGGAAGATCGTCGGCGATCACCAGATGCGTGGCGTTAGTCCAGCTCTTCTCGTCCGCGTGCTGCATCGCCTGTACGTCGGGCTGCGCCAGATAATCGGCGTTGTAGCGTTGGTTTTCGATAATCCAGCGGATCATCGCCATCGCCAGCGCGGAGTCGCTGCCGGGGATCACCGGTAACCAGTGACCATGGTCGTCAGCCAGCACGGGGGTTAACGGCAGCGCCGGGGCGACGACCACATAGCTGAAGTCATTGCGCAGGCGTGCGCTGGAAAGCTGTCTGGCCTGGCGCTTAAATGGGTTGCCGGACTGTGCAGGCGAGGTGCCCATAAACAGAGCAAATTCCACGTTATCCCAGTCGGGCTTCACGTGGGTGTTTTTATCAAGGTCGCCCATCAGCGCACCGGAACCCGCGCGATAGGCCAGTCCGCAATAGGATCCGTGCGCGCCAAAGTTTTTGCTGCCGAAACTGTTGAGAGCAAAACGGCGCAAAAAGGTGTCTCGCCCGTCGTCGCTGGTATTGGTGACCAGAAGCTGATTTGATTGAGGTCCGAATCCTGGATGCTGCGGATCAATAGGGGTCGTCGGGGCATATATGGCACGCAGGCCGTCGACGTGACCTTCGCCAAACAGATCGCCGCCTTCCACCACCTCATTGATCAGTTGTTCAAAGCTGATGCGCTGCCATTTGCCTTCACCGCGTTTGCCCACGCGCTTCATCGGCTCAAGAATACGCAGCGGACTGTATAACCCTTCCAGTTGTGTTGCGCCCCTGGCGCAGGCCGTCGAGCGGGCATCAAGACCGTTCTCGCCCGCCAACTGCGCCATTGCCGTGCTGAAGGGGACCGACGCATCAACATGATGTTCATGAGAAAGGGGATGATACGGATTGCCGGCAATGCGCAGCGCCCGGTTGGTTTGCCGATCGACGCGCACCCTGATGCCACACTGTGTCCAGCAGCCGAAACACTGGGTCATGGCAATGGTTTGCTGCGTATTCTGCTGCCAGCGCGGGTGCGCGCTGGCTTCAGGGGTAAGCGCATTCCCCACGATACGATCGCGGGTGATTTTACCGGAGGTGCCGTTTTTTAAGCCATCAATGGCGCGCTTCGCCACGTCACGATAGCTGAGGGCGAACGTCGCCATACCACCAACGGCCAGGCCAACTTTGAGCCACTGACGACGGGTTAAATTAGCCATGTTGCAATCTCCTTGCGAGTCCGTTCACGCTCTCGCGAACAATAATAAGCAGTGCTACCCACAGGCCGAAGGTGCCGAGGATGGCAAGCCAGCCGTCGGTACCGGCGGGCAGGGTGTACGGGTTGAACTGGGCGTTGAATTTCGGCAGCGTCTGCCCCTGAATCAGCAGAGTCCAGCGCAGGAACCAGCACAGCGCCATCGCGCTCAGTGCCAGCAGGCTGCGCAGCGGTAATGACAGCGGACGACGCAGGGCAACAGCACTGAAAAGGAGTGAAACCAGCCAGAATGTCAGTAAGCCAAAGGCGTAATGGTGGGCCGATGCAGAGATTGCCAGCCACTGACGGATTGCCGTACCGGAAAGCGTATTGCCGCTGACCCAGAAAACGATGACGATTGCGAGGACGAACAGCGTCAGCAGTTGCCCGAGGGCGAGCCGCTTTTGCGACAGGAAATCATCACGTATCCCGACGATTAACAGGGCCAGGAAGGTCTGTAGTGCGCTCAGGAACATCGCCAGCACAAAGGCGTAGCTGAACCAGACAGGGCGAGCCTGAACCACGGACACTTCGCGTCCGGTATAAAGCAACAGTCCCGTCGCGGCGAGCGCGCTGGCAACGGCGAACCACTTCGTGACGGCGTAACTTTTTCCGGTAAGTTGTTTATAAACCTGCGCCATAAACCAGAGTCCAAGGAACGCGGTGAACAGCGGTAAAAACAGTGCGCCCCATGGCATCCACGACCACGGTGTAGGATATGCGTAAAAATGCCAGACGCGGGCCGTCTGGTGGAGATCGGCGGTCAGCGCCAGCGGGGCGGTAATGGCACAGGTCAGGGCAATCAGCAGCGTCAGGCTTTCCAGCGTCGGACTGGCCTTTTTACGCCAGTGCAGCACGCAACCAAACAGCGCCCCACAGGCGGCAATGCCGATAAAAAAGAAGTACTGTACCGCCCAGGGAAGCCAGCTCACCGCCTGTGGACGGGCCAGCACTTCTTCAATGATTAAGGGGTGCATCATCATACCTCCTGCCAGAGCGCGGGTTGCGCGCGGCCCATCAACGGGGTAACAAACGCCTCGTCCAGCCCCAGATAGAAAACATGGGGTGCGGTGTCATTTTCCGGTTTCAGTACGTTGATGGCGTCGTGATGGGTGCGGATCAATTGCGAAATCCGGCTTTGCGGATCGCGGATGTCGCCGATGATGCGCGCGCCGCCCACGCAGGACTCCACGCAGGCGGGGAGAAGTCCGGCCTCCAGACGGTGGACGCAAAACGTACATTTATCGGCGGTCTGTGTTTCATGATTGATAAAGCGCGCATCGTAGGGGCAGGCCTGCACGCAGTAGGCGCAACCGACGCAGCGGGTGTTATCGACCACGACGATGCCGTCCTCGCGTTGAAATGTGGCCTGTACCGGGCAAACCGGTACGCAGGGCGGATTGTCGCAGTGGTTACAGAGACGCGGTAACAGCACGTTGGTCACCTCATCCGCCAACCGGACCTGATACTGATTCACATGGGTTCGGAACTCGCCCTGCGGCGTCTGGTTTTCAATCGCGCAACTGACGGTGCAGGCCTGACAGCCAATGCAGCGGCGCAGATCGATAAGCATCGCGTAACGCTGCTGTGTGGAGCCGCCATGACGTTCAGGTGAAAAAGGAAATTTTGCCTGCGCCAGAGGAACCAGCGACGCGCCTGCGGTCAGGACGCCCAGTTGCTGGAGAAACTGCCGTTTACTGCTGTCCATTTTTTCTCCCGTTTCAAGGCAACAACGAAACATTTGTCACGCCATTGGTTTGCGTGTGATGAATAAAGAATGTCGATGATTTACAGTGTAAAAATCGGGGTGGGGCAGCTCTATTGTGGTTAACCACATACCCGGCGGGTTGTTGATCTAAAACAACATAATCAACAGGGATAATGGTGTGAGAAGTCAAACGGTGAAGGGTCTGGCGCTGCTGGCGTCGGCCTTAATGTTCAGTGGTGCAACGCTGGCGGACTCATGGAATATCGGGATACTGGCGATGCGCGGAGAGGTCTCTACCCGCAACCACTGGCAGCCGCTGGAGACACTGCTTAACCAACAGCTTCCCGGAGAACAGTTCCACATCCTGCCGCTGGATCTGCACCAGATGCAGGCGGCGGTGAACAAGGGAAGCGTACAATTTGTGGTGACCAACCCGGCGCAGTTTGTGCAGTTGAACAGTCGTTCGCCGCTGCGCTGGCTGGCGTCTTTACGCTCCGCACGTGGAACAGGCAACGTCATTGGCAGTGCAATCCTTACCCGGCGCGACAGCGGTATTACCGGCGCGCACGACCTGATCGGTAAAACGGTGGGGGCCATCGATCCCCAGGCGTTCGGCGGCTACCTGCTGGGATATAAAGCGCTGAGCGACGCCGGTCTGCGCCCCGAACGCGATCTCAATCTGCGTTTTACCGGATTTCCGGCCGATGCGCTTCTTTATTTACTCCGTGAAAAAGCGGTACAGGCCGTGATTGTCCCGGTCTGCCTGCTGGAAAAAATGGACGAAGAGGGACTGGTTGATAAAGCCGATTTTGTCGCGGTGATCAACCGTCCCGGAGACATCGCCTGTTTAGCCAGTACGCCGCTTTATCCTGACTGGTCATTCGCCGCGTTGCCTGCGGTGAGCGATGCGCTGGCCGATCGCGTTACCCGCGCGCTGTTGGCAACGCCTGACACCGCGGCGTTTCACTGGGGAGCGCCGGCGTCGACCAGTCAGGTGGAGGCGCTACTGCGCGACGTGCAGCAGCATCCGCAGCAGCGACGTTTGTGGCTGGATGTGAAAAGCTGGCTGATACAGCATCAGTGGCTGATGGGCGGGACCGCGCTTACCCTGTTGCTGCTTACCCTGAACTACATCTGGGTCATGCTGCTGGTGCGCCGTCGTGGTAAACAGCTTGAACGCAACGGCGTCCAGTTGCGCCAGCAGGAACTGGCGCTGGAAACGGCCAGGCAAATAAGTGTCCTCGGAGAAATGACCTCCGGGTTTGCGCACGAACTGAATCAACCGCTTTCGGCAATCCGCCATTACGCACAGGGCTGCCTGATTCGCCTGCAGTCGCAGGATCCGGCGCATGCGTTATTGCCAGCGCTGGAGCATATCGATCAACAGGCGCAGCGCGGGGCAGATACTCTGCGTAATCTGCGGCGCTGGGTGAGTCAGGCCCAGGGAAGCCCGACCCGCACGGAAGAATGGGAGGACATCAGCATTCATGAGGCGGTTCATCATGTCTGGCAGTTGTTGCGTATGGCGCAGCAGTTTCCGAGGTTAACCTTACACAGCAGTATCGATCGCGCACTGACGATTTCGTTACCGCCGGTATTGCTGGAGCAGGTATTGGCCAATCTGATCCTCAATGCGGCGCAGGCGGGGGCCACCGCGCTGTGGATTAATGCTTCATATTTGCCACATGGCGTGCGCGTGACGTTGCAGGATAATGGCGGCGGCATTGACGATGTTTTACTGCATCAGGTCTTTCAGCCCTTTATGACCAGCCGGAAAGAGGGCATGGGACTGGGGTTGGTTATCTGCCAACGGCTGGTGCGTTACGGTCAGGGGGAGATCGGTCTGTGCAATCAGACCGCGCCTGACGGACTGCCCGGCGTGGCGGTGAGACTGGATTTTACACAACGGGAGGAAAAGGGCGGCAATGGCAATGATTCATTTACTGGATGATGATGTGGCGGTCACCGATGCCTGCGCCTTTCTACTGGAGAGCCTGGGCTACCCGGTCACGTGCTGGGAAGAAGGGGCTGTTTTTCTTGAACAGGCTGATTTGTACCAGACGGGCGTGCTGCTTCTGGACATGCGGATGCCGATAATGGACGGCAAGAACGTCCATGAGTCCTTGCGTCAGCGCGAAAGTACGCTGGCCGTGGTGTTTTTGACCGGGCATGGCGATGTACCGATGGCCGTTGAACAGATGAAACACGGTGCGGTGGATTTCTTGCAAAAGCCGGTCAGTGTAAAACCGCTGCAAACGGCGCTGGAGCATGCGCTGGTGGTTTCAGCGCAGGCGGTTGCCCGACAACAGATCGCCACCTGCTACCGGGCGCTTACGGCTAAAGAACGTGAGTTGGCCGGGTTAGTCGTTAAGGGACTGATGAATCGCGAGATAGCGCAGGTGATGAACATCGCGGTACGCACGGTGGAGGTACATCGCGCCAGGGTGATGGAAAAAATGCAGGCCGCCAATCTGGCGGAACTGGTCAACAAATGGCAGCGGTTAAAAGAAACGCAAGGCGTTGAATAGTACCGTGGGTTATTTCTTTGATTTTCTTTGTTTTTTGTCATCCCATTCAGAGTGATATATGCTGTTTATCTGGACCTGCAATGAGAGACAATAATGGGAAACCTGACAAAAGATGATGAACTGTACCGTGAGATGTGCAGAGTGGTTGGCAAAGTGGTGCTGGAAATGCGCGATCTGGGACAAGAGCCCAAACATATCGTGATAGCCGGGGTATTACGAACCGCGCTGGCAAACCAGCGTATTCAGCGTAGCGACCTCGAAAAGCAGGCGATGGTCACGGCGATCAACGCGCTGGCCGGCTAACCACAACGAGGGATGAACTCATCCCTTATTTCCCGTCACGAGAAATGTCCGACAGAACGTTTATTCTGGTGAAAGATAAAATTCATGGAAAATTCGTTATATTATTAAATATATTACGCGTGTCTTTTAATTTATATATGGGAACAGTTTCACATTTATTTGTAATCTGACGGAACAGTGTTTCACCGGTCTTTATGATAATAAATATCACTACGCTTTTAATATTTCTCTTCCCCTTTATTAATTGATGACGATCAAAGTCATGCCCACCAATAACTCCCATTATTTAATTCGCCTAACCCTAAAGGATTACTTTATTTGCGTTAAATTGCGTTATTTATGCAATCCGGTTACGGCAAAACTTCAGCTGTGGGAGGCAACATCAGAGGCGCTGTTTCAGCATAATTAGCATCGGCCTGGGACGTGTTGTCAGCACTGCGTTTGCGAAGAGGATGCAAAATAAATGAACCAGGTTGATCGTCCATTATTAGATACTGGCTTGACGCGGCTGGAATTCCTGCGCATATCGGGAAAAGGCCTGGCTGGGTTAACCATCGCGCCCGCGTTACTGTCGCTTTTTGGCTGTAAGCAAGAAGATATCGATAGCGGCACCGTGGGGTTGATTTCGACACCCAAAGGGGTGTTAGTGACCCAACGCGCTCGCTGCACCGGTTGTCATCGCTGTGAAATTTCCTGTACCAATTACAATGATGGCGCTGTCGGCACCTTCTTTTCGCGCATTAAAATTCACCGTCATTTCTTCTTTGGCGACAAGGGTATAGGTTCAGGCGGCGGTTTGTATGGCGATCTGAATTATACCCCGGACACCTGTCGTCAGTGTAAAGATCCGCAGTGCATGAAGGTCTGTTCGATTGGGGCGATTACCTGGAATCAGGAAGACGGTTGCATTGCTGTCGATCACCGACGCTGTATTGGTTGCAGCGCCTGTACCACCGCGTGTCCCTGGATGATGGCCACCGTCAATACTGAAACGAAGAAATCGGCAAAATGCGTTTTATGCGGTGAGTGCGCCAGTGCCTGCCCGACCGGGGCATTAAAAATCATCGAGTGGAAAGATATTACTGTTTGAGTCTTGCAAAGGAAAACATTATGGCTAACGGTTGGACAGGTAATATTTTACGGGTCAATCTTACAACAGGCGATATTACCCTTGAAGATTCCAGTAAATTTAAAAAATTTGTCGGTGGTATGGGGTTCGGCTACAAAATTATGTACGACGAAGTTCCTGCCGGCACGAAACCCTTTGATGAAGGCAATAAATTAGTTTTTGCGACGGGACCGCTTACTGGATCCGGTGCCCCCTGTAGCTCTCGCGTTAATATCACGTCGCTCTCCACATTCACAAAAGGCAATCTGGTTGTCGATGCACATATGGGCGGCTTTTTCGCGGCGCAAATGAAATTCGCGGGTTATGACGCCATCATTATTGAAGGCAAGGCGGCATCCCCCGTCTGGCTGAATATTAAAGACGACAAGGTCACTCTCGAAAAAGCCGATTTCCTGTGGGGAAAAGGCACCCGTGCGACCACGGAAGAAATTTGCCGGATGACCTCGCCGGAAACCTGCGTGGCGGCGATTGGTCAGGCGGGTGAAAACCTCGTGCCGCTCTCCTGTATGCTCAACAGCCGCAACCACAGCGGCGGCGCAGGGACAGGCGCTGTGATGGGCGCAAAGAAACTGAAAGCGATTGCCGTGGAAGGAACAAAAGGCGTCAATATTGCCGACCGCAAAGAGATGAAGCGGTTGAATGATTACATGATGACGGAGCTGATTGGGGCGAATAACAACCATGTGGTGCCCAGTACTCCGCAGGCGTGGGCGGAATATTCCTCTCCCGCGTCGCGCTGGACGGCGCGCAAAGGACTGTTCTGGGGCGCGGCAGAAGGTGGGCCGATAGAGACCGGCGAGATCCCGCCGGGTAATCAGAACACCGTTGGTTTCCGGACCTACAAGTCGGTCTTTGACTTAGGGCCGGCGGCGGAAAAATACACGGTTAAAATGAGCGGCTGCCATTCCTGCCCGATTCGCTGCATGACGCAGATGAACATTCCTCGCGTGAAGGATTTTGGCGTGCCGAGCACCGGCGGGAATACCTGCGTGGCGAACTTTGTCCATACCACCATTTTTCCAAACGGCCCGAAAGACTTTGAAGACAAAGACGATGGCCGCGTCATCGGTAACCTGGTGGGGCTGAATCTGTTTGACGACTACGGCATCTGGTGTAACTACGGGCAGTTGCACCGTGACTTTACGTATTGCTACAGCAAAGGGGTGTTCAAGCGCGTCCTGCCGGCAGAAGAGTATGCCCAGATCCGCTGGGATCAACTGGAAGCGGGCGATCCTAATTTCATCAAGGATTTCTACTATCGTCTGGCGCATCGCGTCGGTGAACTTAGCCATCTGGCGGATGGCTCTTACGCCATTGCCGAACGCTGGCAACTGGGTGATGAATACTGGGCGTATGAAAAAAACAAACTGTGGTCGCCGTTTGGATTTCCGGTTCACCACGCCAACGAAGCCTCGGCGCAGGTTGGGGCCATCACCAACTGTATGTTCAACCGCGACTGTATGACCCACACCCACATCAATTTCATCGGCTCGGGTTTGCCTCTGAAACTCCAGCGGGAAGTGGCGGCTGAACTGTTTGGCTCGCCAGACGCCTACGATGAAACCAAAAATTACACGCCGATCAATGCAGCAAAAATCAAATATGCCAAATGGACGCTGCTCAAAGTGTGCCTGCATAACGCCGTCACGCTGTGTAACTGGGTCTGGCCGATGACCGTGTCGCCGCTGAAAAGCCGCAACTATCGCGGGGATCTGGATCTGGAAGCGAAGTTCTTCCAGGCCGCGACCGGTGATGAAACCACCCAGGCCAGCCTCGATTTAGCCGCAGAACGCATCTTTACTCTGCATCGCGCCTACACGGTGAAGCTGATGCAGACCAATGATATGCGTAATGCGCACGACCAGATCTGCTCGTGGGTGTTTGATAAGGATCCGAAGATTCCGGTCTTTAGCGAAGGCACCGACAAGATGGACCGCGACGACATGCGTGAATCCCTGACGCTGTTCTATAAAGAGATGGGCTGGCACCCGGAGTTGGGCTGCCCGACGCGTGAGACGTTGCATCGACTCGGCCTGGAAGACATCGCCGACGACCTGGCCGCGCAGAATCTGTTGCCGGCGTAAGGAACATTACATGAGCCATCCAGAGGATGTGAGTCAACCTGTTGCGCCGGATGTGGATCTTGAAAAGCGACAGTGGCTGCAGGGGCGACGTGAGCAGGTCGCCGACGCTGATGAACCGGCGGAGCCAGAAAGTCCCGCGGAGATCGTAGCGGATTTTATCCGTCAGTCTTCGGCGAACGGCCAGCTTGTCGCGCGCGAACTGTTCTTGCAGCCGCCGTACTCGGTGAAAGAGGTGGAGCTCGTACCGCTACTGGAAACGCTCAGAGAGGGGCTTGCCGGGGATGATATCGCCTGGGTGCAGGGCTCTCAGGATGACTATTACTACTCAACCCAGACCATGACCGCCAACTATGCTGACATGTGCGTTCAGGTGGTGGAAAAGGATATCTGTCGGGCAATCGCACAGGCGGTGCGCTTTGACTGCCAGACCTATCCGCGTCCGTACAAGATAGCCATGCTGGAACAATCGCCTTATGGTTTCGAACCACAGCAGATACAAGCCGCGCTGGCCGCGATTGAAACGCATCCCGACTATGCCGATATCCGCACGGTCGCGTCATCAAACGACGTGCCGTACTTATTCAGCGAACGCTTTATGAGTTACGGCAAAGCGTACGGTTTATGCGAATGGCTGGAAGTTGAGCAGTTTCAGAATCCCTGACTTTATGGACAGCGTGGACGAGCGCGACCACAGCATTAGAGGATAACAAGATGTCCTTCACTCGACGAAAATTTGTGCTTGGCATGGGAACCGTCATTTTCTTCAGCGGACCCGGCCAGACGCTGCTGGCGAAGACAACGGCTGGCAGTCCCGTTCGTTACGTCATGATTCATGATGAATCACGATGCAACGGCTGTAACCTGTGTACCCGCGCCTGTCGCAAAACGAATCATGTTCCTGCGCAGGGAAGTCGCTTGTCTATCGCGCATATTCCCGTTTCAGATAATGACAACGAGACGCTGTATCACTACTTCCGTCAGTCCTGTCAGCACTGCGACGATGCGCCCTGCATTGAGGTTTGCCCGACCGGCGCGTCGTGGCGCGATGAGGACGGGATTGTTCGTGTCGACAGTTCGCGCTGTATTGGCTGCAGTTACTGCATTGGCGCGTGTCCTTATCAGGTGCGCTACCTGAATCCGCAAACCAAAGTGGCGGACAAATGTGATTTTTGCGCCCAGTCACGGCTGGCCAAAGGTTTTCCGCCTATCTGTGTCACGTCCTGCCCGGAGCATGCGCTGCTGTTTGGTCGCGAGGACAGCCCGGACATTCAGCGCTGGCTACAGGAAAATAATTACTACCAGTATCAACTTCCGGGCGCGGGTAAGCCCCATCTGTATCGTCGGTTCGGTCAACATTTGATTAAAAAGGATAATGTATGAACGCGTCGCAGAATGCTGAACAGTTTCAGGCCCAACTGGCAAACTATGTGCCGGTGTTTTCCCCTGAGTATTGGCCCGTCTGGCTGGTGATGGCCGGACTTCTGCTGGTGGCGATGTGGCTGGTGCTGGGGTTGCACGCCTGGCTTCGTTTTCGCGCGGCCAACAAGGCTGCTGCCGGGCATGGCGAGAAGGTTTATCTGTACTCACGGGCGGTTCGGCTGTGGCACTGGTCGAATGCACTGTTGTTTATACTCCTGCTCGGTAGCGGACTCATCAATCACTTTTCGTTGGTCAGCCCAGCGGTGATCAAAAGTTTGCTGACGGTTCATGAAGTCTGCGGATTTCTGCTGCTGACGTGCTGGGTTGGTTTCGTTCTGATCAATGCGTTGGGGGGGAACGGCCACCATTACCTTATTCGTCCCCAGGGCTGGATGGCGCGGGCGATGAAACAGACCCGTTTCTACCTCTACGGCATTATGCAGGGTGAAGCGCATCCGTTCCCGGCCACGCCGCGCTCGAAGTTTAATCCGTTACAGCAGGCGGCCTATGTCGGCGTAATGTACGGATTGTTGCCGCTGTTGCTGCTGAGTGGGTTATTGGCGCTCTATCCGCAGGTCGTGGGGGATGTGTTCCCCGGCGTGCGCTACTGGTTGTTACAGGCGCACTTCGCACTGGCTGTCATCAGCCTGTTCTTTATTTTTGGTCACCTCTACCTGTGCACCACGGGCCGTACGCCCGGCGAGACGTTCCGCTGCATGGTTGATGGCTATCACCGGCATTAACCGATGTTGATCACGCGAGAGGATTTGCGCAGCTGGCGGGTTGGTGCGGTGATGTACCGCTGGTTTCTGCGCCGTTTTCCCAAGGGCGGTAACTACGCTGATGTGCACCGGGCGTTGAGTCGCGAAGGGTATCTCGACTGGGCGAACAGTCTGGTGGAATACGCCTGGTCGCGCTGGCTGGATGAAGAGAATTTTGCCCGCCAGGATATCTCCGCCATGTCGCGGCTGGCAAAACCTGATGCCTCAGTGGGCGACTGGCAGGTGGCAAACGCCGCTGATAACGCGAATCTGGGCTGTGCTGGCGATAATATGAAGATCGCCAGCGCAGGCTATGCGTCACAAATTGCCAGTGCAGGCTACTGTGTGCGCATTGGCAGCGTTGGCTATAACAGTCATATCAGCAGTTCAGGAGATCGCGCGAGGCTTGCCGCCGCAGGAAACTCGACGCGCATTAGCAGTGCCGGTAACGGAACGCGGATCGCCAGCAGCGGTATGCGCGTGCGGGTGAGCACCCTGGGTGAGCGAAGCCATGTCGCCAGTAACGGCGACCTGAGCCAGATTGTGAGCTTTGGCGCAGACGCTAAAATCGCCAACAGCGGTGACAACGTACATATCATCTGCAACGGCGACAACGCGATCGTTGCCAGTACGGGGGTTGTTGACTCCGTAGTGCTGGGGCCGGGTGGCTGTGCGGCGCTGGCCTATCACGACGGTGAACGCATGCGCTTTGCCGTTGCGGTTGAAGGTGAAGAGGGGATCCGCGCCGGCGTGAAGTACCGACTCGACGACGCGCACCAGTTTGTAGAATGCTGACGGGTTAGCGCAGAACAAATCGTCGCCGGGTCGCTTTCTCCAGGCCGTAGCAAAGCAGATAGTAAACCAGCCCCGTAAAGATGAAGATAGCCGCCGGATAAATCTGTTCCCGGCTGTTAACCTGTCCCGCCACCGTTGTCAGCTCCGGCACGTTGACAATAAATGCCAGCGATGTGTCCTTCAGCAGACCAATGCAAATCCCGGTCAGGGAGGGCAGGACATGACGTAACACCTGCGGTAGCAGAACCCCTCTTAGTGCCTGAACAGGACTGAAACCCTGGGATACGGCAGCATCATACTGTCCGTCAGGCAGCGCGTTGAGTCCGGCGTACACCGAATGCATAACTGACGCGGCGGTAAACCAGGCCAGCGCCAGCGTCACGGTTGTCGCACCGGGCAGATCGCTGCCGGTAAGCATGGGCAACAGATACCACATCCAGAAAATGACGAAGATCAGCGGGATCCCGCGAATCAGTTCTGCCCAGACGAACAATCCTTTACGGATGATGCCCGGAAAACGCCAGGCGATAGCGGCAAGGGCAATACCGCCAGGCAAGGCCAGTACCGCCGCACCCAGCGCCATCATCAGGGTCAACAGCACGCCGCCGGGTTGACCATCGGCCAGTCGTCCCCACAGGAGATAATCCAGGTTGTCGGTTATCACTGCAATATTAGCGATCATGCTGTGGACTCCTGAAACGTAACCGGCGGGTTTGTGTCTTTTTCTCCTGCCGCGGGGCGGGGCCCAGACGGGTCAGCAGCAGGCCGAGAGCCACACCGGTGAACAGATAAAGCCCCGTACCTACGGCAAAGGCTTCCAGCGCATGGGCGTTATAGCTTTCAATCTGGCGAACCTGGTAGGTGAGTTCCGCAAAGCCAATGCCGCTGGCTAATGACGACAGTTTCATCAGGTTGAGATATTGCCCTATCACCGGTTGCCAGGCATTGGTTAGCCCCTGCGGTAACAGGATATAGCGGAAGGTCAACCACGAGGAGAACCCCTGCGAGACAGCGGCTTCGCGCTGTCCGGCTGAGACAGCCTGTAACCCGGAGGCGATCTCCTCGACCAGGAACGCCGAGGTAAACACGCCGAGTCCCCATGCAGAGCAGAGAAACTCAGGCGTCAACCACCAGACGTTGCCGGGCAGGATTGACCCGCTATGTTCTGCGTTTACAAAATCAACAAACCCGCGAGGAAGCAGGTTCCAGCCAGCGAAGTACCAGAACAGCAGTTGTACCAGCAGCGGGGTGTTTCGAAACAGCGATACCCAGCCGGCTACTACGCGGCGACCAGCAATATGGCCGGAAAGACGAAGGGCCAACAGAATAATCGCCAGCAGCGTGGCGAGAAGAATTCCTGCGGCGCTGACCCACAGCGTGGTGAGAAATCCGGAGAGGATCCATTGCAGGGGAAGGCCGGTGAGCACTCCCTGCCAGTCCATTGACGGCATTATCGCGATGACTCCTGATGCAGCGGATCCAGCACCTTTTGCAGAAAGCGCTGAGTCCGCGGGTGCTGTGGTCGGGTAAAAAAGTCGTCCGGTGGCGCGACTTCGAGAATATCGCCGCCGTCGATAAACACGACCCGGTCAGCAATTTCGCGAGCAAAATGCATCTCGTGAGTGACCACAATCATCGTAATACCGCTGTGCGCCAGGCGTTTCATCACAAGCAAAACCTCACCGATCATTTCCGGATCGAGCGCGGAGGTGGGTTCATCAAACAGGATGATTTGCGGTGAGGAGGCCAGCGCGCGGGCGATCGCCACCCGCTGCTGTTGACCGCCGGAAAGCTGTGCCGGATAAGCATCGGCTTTCTCTTCCAGCCCGACCTGCTCCAGCAAGGCAAAGGCGCGCTGTGTGGCGTCGGCTTTATTCCAGCCGTGGACGTACTCCAGTGCGAGGGTGATATTCTGCTGTGCCGTCAGGTGTGCATACAGATTGAACTGCTGGAAAACAAAGCCTATACGGCTGCGCAAGTGGCGCAGCGAGGCCCCCTTGAGCCGACCGACAGGCTTGTCATCAATAAGGATGTCGCCACCACTTAGTGATTCCAGTTGGTTGATCAGGCGAATCAGGGTTGATTTTCCCGATCCCGAAGGGCCAAGAATGGTCACGACTTCGCCAGGTTCAACGGTGAGATTAATACCGTTGAGTACCCGGTGATCGCCGTACGCTTTCACCACATCGCGTAATTCAACCCGCGCCTGGTGTAACTGGCTGAAATCCGCAGCCTGGGCTGCGGAAGGGGTGAATAAACCCGCCAGCATCTTATCTGGCCTCAATTTTAAAGGCGCGCGGCTGCGGATTTTTCGTTTCCGGGCCAAACCAGACGTCATAAATTTTGCTTGCCTGTCCGCTGGATTCGAGCCTCAGCAATTCATCGTTAACCGCCTTCAGCAATGCCGTTTCGCCTTTCTTCACGCCCACGCCGATCTCCTCTTTGCTGAGTAAATCGGGCAGGATTTTAAACTGTGCTTTGTCCGGTGCGCCGCCAAGCAAGCCTGCCAGGATAGTGGAGTCCTGCGTGATGGCCTGCACGTTGCCGTTACGCAGTGCGGTTAACGCCAGCGGAATATCGTCGTAAGCCAGAACGCGGGATTGCGGGAACCGTTGATGCAACGCCTGCTCACCGGTGGTTCCCTTCACCGCACCGATGCGCGCACGGCTGTATTCATCAAGCTTATCGGGTGACGAGACCGGTACCAGGAACTGTTGTCCGGTGACAAAGTAGGGGACAGAAAAGTCGATTACGTGGGCGCGCTCGGGGGTGATCGTAATATCGGCGACGATCAGGTCAGCTTTGCCCGATTGCAGCAGCGGGATACGGTTGGCGGGGTTAGTGGCGACCAGTTCCAGTTTCACACCCAGTGACTTCGCCAGCGCCTGAGCAAAATCGACATCGTACCCGACAATCTGATGCGTTTTCGGGTCAACGGAGCCAAACGGCGGGTTGGCGTCAAACGTCGCGACTTTGACCACGCCCGCGGCTTTGATGTCGGCGAGTTGGTCGGCCTGCGCCTGGGCGCTGATGAAGCTTGTGGCGAGCATGACGCCGAGCGCGAGGATCGTTTTTTTTGAGCGGTGTATTTTCGTTGCCATCATTTTCTTTGATATCCCTGGAGTTATTGGTTTGTCCTTTTACGCTCCCACAACCCAAACCTAGGACAAAAGAAGAAAAAGGACTTATTTATATGCAAAAAGTTATTAGTGAACAGCATGTTAACGAAGCGTTGCTAACGAACAAAAACAGATAACGGTGAGCAAAATTCGTATTTCATTTTTCACGCCGTTTGCGCTGCAATGAAAAGTATCTGACAAGCAAAGGAGCGGGAGATGGAGAAGATAAAAATGCGGATAGCGCGTCTTTGGGCGCACGGTGTTATCACGCCTGACCCGACCCGACAACCTGGTGCGGAGGTCAATCTGCAGCGCGTTGTGGAGTCTATTCTTCCTGTCGCCAGCCTGTACGGCGTGGACATTGCTAACATTGACCCGGAGTGGTTTCGTGATCAAACAACACGCTGAACATCGTCGGATGCGCGAGGTGTACTGGAATGAAATCTGCAATTACCGTGGAAATGCTGAGGGGAGTAAACCGCTTACAGGCCTGCCGCGCGGAAATGCGCGGCAGGTTGAACTAAATTAGATTTTGCACGCGTCGCCGCAGTCATCATCGGCAATCACCGATTCTGCTTTTTTGTCCGCATCTTCCAGACGTTCTGCGTTACGCTCTTGTGCTTCTTCCAGCCCGTTAAAGACCAGATTATCGAGATCAATTTCCATCGTTCACCCTTCTTATCTCATTTTTGACATCACACGAGTATAGGGCAAATTTGACGCCGGATGCATCCACAATGTGTGCTGCATTACCGATCGTAAAGGGATAAACGCCTGCGCAGGCGGGATGCCGGTTTCGACACTGCCCTGGCCATCGCGTCGCCAATTTCCTGACAGGCGACTAACCCCTGGATAAAGGGCCGATCATGCATCAAATAGGGCAATGCGCCGAAGGCAATTCTCCCGCGAACATGCTCCGGTGCCTGAAGCGTATAGTCTTCGCCAACCTCTGGAATCGTCTCACCACACGACAGTAATTGCCTGCGTAATCGCGGGAACGGTAAATCCGCTGTCTTCAGGGGCCTTTGGCCTCGCGCATCGATGAATACGTCAAACGTCAGGCGATCGTTGTGTGTCGTAATCTCGGTACGATCCGCCTTTATCTCCTTCCCGTAGTCCTGTCCCAGCGTGAGAATGCGCAGAATACCGGCTGCGTGCAACGCCAGCATACGGCGAATGGACTCTGACGGGATCGCTGCATAATTATCAATAAACACGCGGGCGAGCCCCGCGCTGAACCGTTTGCTATCTTTTTCATCCAGATGGGCAACGATTTCCTGAACCCGCTCATGTAAACGCAGCAGGGTGTAGCGCCAGGCAACGGTGCGCTTGTCACGCTTGTTCGCCTCGACCTCTTTCAAATTTGCTGCCGCCCATTCGAACGGATCGCTGTGCATTCTGTCGGCAAACAACGCCACGGGGAAGCTATCGGCATCCAACGAGGAGAGCGAGATTTGCTCAGCCCATTTCGGATCGGCTAACGCGAGTTCCTGCTGCATGAGTCTAAAAACGCGATCGAGGAGTCCGACTGAACCGGCATCG
Source organism: Citrobacter telavivensis (assembly GCA_009363175.1). Lineage (NCBI taxonomy): Bacteria > Pseudomonadati > Pseudomonadota > Gammaproteobacteria > Enterobacterales > Enterobacteriaceae > Citrobacter > Citrobacter telavivensis. The sequence continues at coordinate 3,358,718 of CP045205.1, read as the reverse complement.
ATTTCGCGCGTGATGGCCTCCCCGGTAACGTACTCTACGGGTTCATAGGGAATGGGGCAGTAGAAGTCGGCTTCCGGCAAAATGCCGGAACGGGACATCAGCGTGATCTCCAGCGCTTCACTGTGTTTATTCAGCGAGAAATGGACCTGATTTTCATCCGTTTCGTGAAACGTTCCGTGTTGTACCGCCACTGCCATTGCGGCATCCAGGGCGCTCAGCGAGGTCCCCAGAATACCCACTCTGGCGGCGGGCACATCGGCCTCCATCAAGCCGGACCAGGGGCTGGGATAAAATGCGCGCGTTGATTCGTCATCGTCCGGCCAGACGTGTCCAGTGGCGATCACCGCGAGGTCGACTTGCAGCGGCACCGCGTGCCGTTCTGTCCAGAGTTGTACACCAGTGGGATCGGCTGCCACATCCGTGACTTCACAGGACTCATACAATGTGACCTTAAAACCACGATCTTCTGCGTGGCGAACGGCGAGCAAAAACTGCGCGCGGAAATAGTCGCCCAGTAAAATACGTGGCAGAAACTGACGCTGGTGCAGTGCTTCCTTGTTAACGCCATAGTGCGCAAGATAGTGCGCGTCCTGGGTCTGCAGCCACTCAAGCCAGGTGTCAAAAAGCGGGGGGACCTCGATACTGGCAATATTTGCCAACATCATTGGGGTATTTTCAGAATGGCCATAAGGCATTCCAATTCCTGCCTCACTCCCGCGTTCAAAGACGGCGATCTCCAGCGGCTGCTCCTCTTTGAGTAATGAGAAAAAGGTATAAACCCCTGTCGGACCCGCCCCGATAATCGCGATTTTTTTCATATTCCTGTCCGTCCCATTATTCTTATTTCGCCACTGACACGCCTGATACATCAGGTAAGTGTAGATGAGTAAGGTTCGGCTGTTCCGGTCTGGAAGAGCATTGCGTCCCTGACTGGCAGCATCCTCTGCCATACTTACCGTGGTTTTAGGCCTGGTCAGGAGTGAAGATGATAACGCTGTGCAAAGCCTGTGGTACTTCGTATGACGACAGTCAGCGCCCCGTCGAGCGCTGCAAAATTTGTCAGGATGCGCGGCAATATGTGCCGGTCACCGGGCAGGCGTGGATCGATTCTGACGAACTGACGCGTCGCCATACCAACAAGTGGCAGCAACATACGCCGCAGTTGTTAAGCCTGATAACCGTTCCTTCTTTTGCGATAAACCAGCGGGCGTTTCTGCTCAGAACGCCGGTGGGAAATGTCCTCTGGGATTGTATTGCGAATCTGGATCCGGCAACCCGAACGCTCATCCATGCATTGGGCGGATTAAGCGCCATCGCGATCTCTCATCCTCACTACTACACCACGATGCAGGACTGGGCGGAGGCGTTTGACGCTCCCGTCTGGCTCCATGCCGCTGACAGTGCCTGGATCATGCGAGACAGTCCCTGGATTCGCCAGTGGGAAGGAGAGGAACACAGTTTGCTTCCCGGCATCACGTTGTTGCGTCTGGGCGGCCATTTTGCCGGTGGAACCGTTCTGTACCAGGACGAGGGGGAAGGGACTCTCCTCAGCGGAGATATCTTGCAGGTGACTCCGGGGGCCGACGCGGTATCATTTATGTGGAGTTATCCCAACATGCTACCCTTATCGTCTGATACAGTGGCAGGCATTATGCGTCGACTGAAAGGCGTGAAATTCGCCAGTTTGTACGGCGCGTTTGAAGGGCTGAATATTGTTGGTGATGCCCACGAGATCGTGCAACGTTCGGGAGCAAAATATCTCTCCTGCCTGATGTCTCGTTAAGTCACATGAGGGGGAGAGCCCCTCATCAATATCCGTTAGTCGATTTTTGCCTTATTGATTTTGCTTAGCGGGATATTCACATCAAAAATTTTGGCAATCACTTCCTCAACGCCGAGATTTTTTAAGCGCGCGGTATGTTTGTCCAGATAGGCCAGCGCGGTCTCTTCATTTTCGAAAAGATAAATCCCTCCTGCTTCCTGATTTTGCTCGCTTTCTGTCCACACTTTCCACAAAAAACCCGGTTCCTGATTAATTGACTCCGCCAGACCACGCAGTTGGTCTGCCATTTCTTGTCCAAACGGTCCATGAAACGCGAAGTGAAGCTGTAATAATTTAGGCATAATCCTTCTCCCTCTCAATACTCAACGATAACGCACGATAAAAATATCCCGGGCGCTTCCCTCTGACATTGTGTACGGGATTGTACCAGATTCGGGGGGAGCAATAATGTCGGCACATTCTCTCTGGAGTCACGTTTTTGAAATTCAGTGCGTTCAGCAAAAGCTTTTATTCATGCTTTATGAGGCGTCGACAGGAAGTAATAGGGCAACAGAGTACGTTTTCTGGTCAGGTTATTATTTTGCGATCACCTCAACGGGTGAAAGATTCACGCTTAGATCATGGATAACGCTTAGTCCCGATACGTTTAAACCCGCTATTCTCACAAAAGCAACTGAATCACGTGATATTCCTTCATTATTCGTCACGAGGCCACGATGCGAGCACGTCTTATTTTTCCTGTCAGCGCATTTTTATTGCTAAATCCCACGACTGAATTACGGGCCGCGCCGAGTGCCATTGTCCCTGTGCAGACGGGCGTCGCCACGGCGATTGCCCGCGCCCCCTGCATCAGACCGCCGGAGCCTTCTCCTGTCGGTAAGATAGCCGTGGAAAGGGATGGTGCGATGTACGTTGCCAGCATCACCGTACCCGCAACACAGCAAGAACCCTTCCTGGTGACGCTTGATACCGGAGAGACCAGCGTTGTCCCTTGCCCAGGGGACACTCCGCTGCTGGTGCAGGTTATTCCGCAACAACAGGCCCAGATCTCATCAGCCTCTGTCCAGCAGGCCTTCGTGGTGCTGATGGCGGCCTTTGTGCTGGCGCTGCTGATGGAAAGCGCCTTTGCGCTACTGTTTAACTGGCGTCTTTTTCAGGCGCTTGTGGTGGGACGCGCCTGGCGTACCCCCATCATGCTGGTGGGCTCCTGGCTCGTCGTCAGCTCATTTAAGCTCGATCTGATGGCTGAACTATTTTCCGCCTACCGTGGATTCACGGTGTCCGGGGACATGTTCACCGAGATACTCACCGCGATGATCGTCAGCGGCGGCAGCGTAGGGGTAAACAAAATCCTGACAGGGCTTGGTTTTCGCTCCGCGATCCCCCGCCAGGATCCGAATACCGACCGCGATTCACTGGCGCAAAACGAAGCCTGGGTTTCTCTGGATATTTCGGCGGTTTTGCCGGGACGACGTCTGAGTGTTGAAATGATGGAAGATACCGCTCCTGCGGGGACCGCACCGACCCTGGCGATATTTACGCCACCGCGAGAGGGGCGGTTGAAGGCGATAATGCTTCCGTCGCGCGGCCGTCTTCCCGCCAGCGGCGGTATGCGAGTTACTGCACTGGACAAACTGTACTACTTCGCCATTCGCGATCTCAACAGTAACCAGCTTTATGACGTGAACGGTATTAAGATTTCCGATATCAGGCGCTCGGCACCTTACTGTTTTGCCGCAAGGGCGATTGTGGATTTCTCAGTCGTTAAATTGCAGCCGTAATATCGGCGCGCTGAAAGGCATAATTATTTAACCATCGAGGTCACTATGTCTGAATATACCTGCTATGCCACGGATAACGGTTTTCATTTTAAGCTGTGGCGTGGAGAAAGAATGGTACTGCTGGGTTTCGATGTCGATGAACCCGAGCCTGACTTTGTTGGCTTTGCCGTAAAAGTGTGGCCGCCGAACAGTAAAAAATATACCTGCCTTAAAAATCGTATTGCCTTTGATTATACGAATGCGAAGGTGACGGGCGATCGATTGTTTGATACCAGCATCGCACCGTTGCAGCGATTTCGCTGGATCGATTTTCCCTGGCAACCGGTAGCAGGAATCTATCGCTATCAGGCAACCAAAATGCATATGGAGCCTGACGGGAGTTTACGCGAGGGTATTACCCTGGAAACCAGTATTGAGCTTTCGCCGGTCACGTACGACGATATTGTTGATATTGGTTTTACGCGCAACTTTGCGTCGTCGCAGGCATATCGCGACCAGGGTAATGACTCCAACTTATTGATAGTGTTTTATGTTCAGATAATGCCCGATGACTTTGTCATGCAGCTCCACCGATTTTGAGAACGACAGCGACTTCCGTCCCAGCCGTGCCAGGTGCTGCCTCAGATTCAGGTTATGCCGCTCAATTCGCTGCGTATATCGCTTGCTGATTACGTGCAGCTTTCCCTTCAGGCGGGATTCATACAGCGGCCAGCCATCCGTCATCCATATCACCACGTCAAAGGGTGACAGCAGGCTCATAAGACGCCCCAGCGTCGCCATCGTGCGTTCACCGAATACGTGCGCAACAACCGTCTTCCGGAGCCTGTCATACGCGTAAAACAGCCAGCGCTGGCGCGATTTAGCCCCGACGTATCCCCACTGTTCGTCCATTTCCGCGCAGACGATGACGTCACTGCCCGGCTGTATGCGCGAGGTTACCGACTGCGGCCTGAGTTTTTTAAATGGCGGAAAATCGTGTTGAGGCCAACGCCCATAATGCGGGCGGTTGCCCGGCATCCAACGCCATTCATGGCCATATCAATGATTTTCTGGTGCGTACCGGGTTGAGAAGCGGTGTAAGTGAACTGCAGTTGCCATGTTTTACGGCAGTGAGAGCAGAGATAGCGCTGATGTCCGGCAGTGCTTTTGCCGTTACGCACCACCCCGTCAGTAGCTGAACAGGAGGGACAGCTGATAGAAACAGAAGCCACTGGAGCACCTCAAAAACACCATCATACACTAAATCAGTAAGTTGGCAGCATCACCCGCGACCAGTTTAATAATAACGCTGACATTATTCCCGGTCAGGATGAGGATGGACTCAATTTTAAACTGCGCGACGATGTGAAAAATAACCGGGGCGAGACCGTTTATGACTGGCTGGGATTTGAAGCAAAAACCCTGATTGATACTTTTATTCAGGAGGTATTAGACAATCCTGAACTCCGTCTTGATTTCATGGCCTACGATCTGAATCTTCCGGACCTGGTCGAAAAGCTGGAGGCGATCGGCCCACGCTTGCGGGCGGTTATTGATGATTCTTCGAAGAAAGATAAAGAGACGGGCATCCTGGAAGGGCACGGCGCGAAGAACAGCAGCGAAAGTGTGGCGTCACAGCGACTGACTGTCGCGGGGGCGCAGGTTACACGTACCCGCTTTTTTAACCTTCAGCACCATAAGGTACTGATCCAGCGCGATAAGCAAAATCAGGCGGTTAAAGTGCTGTGCGGCTCAACCAATTTTTCTTTCCGCGGTCTCTATATCCAGGCGAATAACGTGCTGGTCTTTCATTCCTCTGGCGTTGCGGCATCGTTCGGCCAGATGTTTGATGAGGCGTTTACCGAGCCTAAAGCGTTTCGCCATTCTCCGTTATCGCAGAGTATACAGACAATAGAACATGCAAATGGGCCGACGATTAACGTCTCTTATTCTCCCCATCGCGCAACGTCGCTTTCGCTGGACCCGGTGGTGAACGCCATTAACCAGGCGAGTTCGTCTGTGTTCTATTCCATCGCTTTTCTTAATAATATGAGGGAATCACCGGTGGGCGTTGCGCTTGCAGAATTACTGAATCGTCCTGTCTTCAGCTATGGCACGGTGAATACGGCGGGAGAATTGCAGGTGGTGAAACCGGATGGCACGCTGGCCGTTGCCGATTTTGCCTACCTGGCGAAAAAAGCGCCAGAGCCATTTCGAACTGAATGGGCAGGTGGTAAGGGAATCAATATTCACCATAAATTTGTGGTGACCGATTTTAATCTGGCCAGCGCCAAAGTGTTCACCGGCTCGAGCAATCTGGCCCCCTCGGGTGAGAAGAATAATGGTGACCACCTGATCATGATTGAAGATCAAAAGATTGCGATGGCCTATGTTATTGAAGCCATCAGAGTGTTTGATCATCTCCAGTTTCGTCAGCGAATGCAGGGGGTTGGCGACGTTCAGGTGCTCAAACTGCTCAAACCCACGGCGATAACAGGGCAGCCAGCGTGGTTTACCCGTTTCTATATCGCGGACAGTCAGGCGAAAAACGACCGTTTACTGTTCAGTCATTAACGGGGTTACCGGTTAGCAGATGAGAATTTGGGGTATAACAGGAAGATAACGAAATGGTGCGTCTGAATGGACTCGAACCATCGACCCCCACCATGTCAAGGTGGTGCTCTAACCAACTGAGCTACAGACGCATATAAAGATGAGATGGTGCGTTCAATTGGACTCGAACCAACGACCCCCACCATGTCAAGGTGGTGCTCTAACCAACTGAGCTATGAACGCAATGTTGTGTGTGACAACGGGGACGAATATTAGCGGCAGAGCCGGGATGAGGCAAGAGGGAAATGGTAATTTTCTTCCGGATTTCACCCGATTGCGGAGGAAGTGCGCAAAATGTCGAGAGAATAGCCGCCAACTGGCGGCTATTGCCGTTTTATCGCGCAGCGCGCTGCAGAATGACCGTCGACGGCTGGCGTTGCAGGAAGCGCATCCGCAGCATCATCATAATCGCGGCCGAGGTCAGGCCGATGATAAAGCCCATCCAGAATCCCGCCGGACCCATACGATCCACCACCAGATCGGTCAGTGCGAGGATATAACCGCTCGGCAGTCCCAACACCCAGTACGCTGTAAAGGTGATAAAGAAAATCGAGCGCGTATCTTTATAACCACGCAGGATCCCGCTACCGATGACCTGAATGGAGTCTGAAATCTGATACACCGCCGCCAGCAGCATCAGTTGCGCCGCCAGCGTCACCACTTCAGGATTGTCGTTATAGAGCAGGGCGATATGCTCACGCAGCGTCACGGTAAAGATGGCAGTGAGGCATGCCATGCAGACGCCAACGCCTAAACCGGTACGCGCAGCGGTTTGCGCATCCAGCGTAGAGCCTTGTCCCAGACGGTAGCCCACGCGAATGGTGACCGCCGCCGCCAGCGACATCGGCAATACAAACATCAGTGAACTGAAGTTCAGGGCAATCTGGTGGCCTGCAACATCGACAATGCCCAGCGGCGAAACCAGCAGCGCCACGACGGCGAACAGCGTGACTTCAAAAAACAGCGCCAGCGCAATCGGCAGACCCAGTTGCACCAGACGTTTCATCACCACGCTATCTGGCTTACTGAAGCGCTGCTCATTACGAATATCGCGCATTGAACGTGCGTGTTTGACATACCAGAGCATCGCGCAGAACATCACCCAATAGACCGCTGCGGTAGCCACGCCACAGCCGACACCGCCGAGTTCCGGCATGCCGAAGTGACCATAGATAAAGATATAGTTCACCGGGATGTTGACCAGCAGACCGAGAAAACCCATCACCATACCGGGTTTGGTTTTTGCCAGACCTTCACACTGGTTACGCGCGACCTGAAAGAACAGATAACCCGGTGCGCCCCATAATAATGCGCGCAGGTAACCGACGGCCTTATCCGCCAGGGCCGGATCAATATTGTGCATCGCGCGGATGATGTAACCGGCGTTCCACAGCACGACCATAACCAGCACCGAGACAAAACCCGCCAGCCAGAATCCCTGGCGAACCTGATGCGCAATGCGTTCACGACGCCCGGAACCGTTGAGCTGAGCAATCACCGGGGTTAGCGCCAGCAGCAGCCCGTGACCGAACAGAATGGCGGGCAGCCAGATGGACGTCCCAATGGCGACGGCGGCCATGTCGGTGGCGCTGTAGCCACCCGCCATCACGGTATCAACGAACCCCATTGCGGTTTGGGCGATTTGCGCAAGAATCACCGGAATTGCCAGAGCCAATAACTGACGCGCTTCACTGATATACTTCTGCACGTGTACACCTATCATTTTGTTTTTATTTGAGAGACTAAAAAAGCCGCCACGAGTGGCAGCAAGAAGAAGATGCAGGGGAAATTTCAGTCTATTGTAGCGATGAATACATATTTCTCCAGTGAAAAAACAGGCGCAATGGGTGCTTCACTGGCAACCTGATTTTCCAACTGCTATTGTGGCAGGCAGAAATGGTTTAACTGAATTCAGGAGTTGCAGGTATGTTTACAGGTATTGTGCAGGGCACCGCCAAACTGGTGTCGATTGATGAAAAACCAAATTTTCGCACCCATGTAGTGGAATTACCTGAATACATGCTGGACGCGCTGGAAACGGGCGCATCGGTGGCGCACAACGGCTGCTGCCTGACCGTGACAGAAATTAACGGTAACCGCATCAGTTTTGATCTGATGAAGGAGACGCTGCGCATTACCAATCTGGGCGATCTGAAAGTGGGTGACCTGGTGAACGTCGAGCGCGCGGCAAAATTCAGCGATGAGATTGGTGGACATCTGATGTCCGGTCACATTATGACCACGGCGGAAGTATCAAAGATTTTGACGTCTGAGAATAACCGTCAGATCTGGTTCAAAGTCCAGGATCCGACGTTGATGAAGTACATCCTGTACAAAGGATTTATTGGCATTGACGGGATCAGCCTGACCGTTGGCGAAGTGACTGCGACGCGCTTTTGCGTACATCTTATTCCGGAAACACTGGAACGCACGACGCTTGGGAGAAAGAAACTGGGCGCGCGCGTCAATATCGAAATCGACCCGCAAACGCAGGCCGTGGTGGATACGGTGGAACGCGTGCTGGCTGCGCGTGAAGCTGCGGTGGTGAAAACCGCCAGCGAAGCGTAAGACAGCGCAGCCCCCGCAGGACGGCGGGGGCATGAAGATTAGCGGGCAACGCGCAGGCCGTCTTCGACGCCGCGTGAGAACACCACCTGCCAGAGCTGAATATCGCGGGCGCGAAACGCACCGGCGCAGGCGTTCAGGTAGTAGCTGAACATCCGTTTAAAGCGCTCGGTATAGTTATCGGCAATTTCCGGCCAGGCGGCGAGGAAACGTTCGTACCACGCCATCAGCGTTGTGTCGTAATCCGCGCCGAAGTTGTGCCAGTCTTCCATCACAAAGTGCGCTTCGCTGGCGTTAGCTATCTGGCGCACTGACGGGAGGCAACCGTTGGGGAAGATGTACTTATTGATCCACGGATCGACATTGTTGTCGGTTTTTTTCGAACCGATGGTGTGCAGCAGGAACAACCCCTCCGGTTTCAGGTTGCGATCAACGACGTCGAAATAGGTCGGGTAGTTTTTTGGACCGACGTGCTCAAACATACCTACTGACACAATGCGGTCGAACTGATCGCGCAAGTCACGATAATCCTGCAGCAAAATCGACACATCCAGTCCCGCACAGCGCGCCTGCGCCAGTTTCTGCTGCTCGGCAGAAATTGTCACGCCAACCACGCTAACGTCGTAGTTCGTCGCCATGTAGTGCGACAAACCGCCCCAGCCGCAGCCGATATCCAGCACCCGCATGCCGGGTTGCAGTTGCAACTTCTCGCAGATTAACCGCAGTTTGGCCTGCTGCGCTGCTTCCAGAGTGTCAGCGTCCTTCCAGTAAGCGCAGGAATACTGCATGTACGGGTCGAGCATGCGGCTGAACAGATCGTTACCGAGATCGTAATGCTCTTTACCGACGATCCAGGCGCGTTTTTTACTTTGCAAATTGAACAGGCGAGCGCCGGCGATGCGGAGAGTATCTTTGAAATGGTGCGGAAGTTGGTTTTCCAGTCCTGCGCGCAGGACTTTGCTAAAAAACTGGTCCAGTCGATCGCACTCCCACCAGCCATCCATATAACTTTCACCCAGACCGAGCGACCCCTCTTGTAAAACACGTTTGAAAAAATCGGGGTTTTTGACGCGTATATCTGCTGGTGAAGAGCCGTTGATGGCAATACCGGCGCGGCTTAATAATTCGCTAGTGATACGGTACCAGTCGTCATCCGGTACGCTGACTTCTTCTATACACGATGAACTCATAGCTTCTCCATCACTGGTCGGTGATCAGAACCTTAAAACAGCGTAGACGCTTTTTGGGCTTTGTGAGAAATCTCGCGGGATCATTCCGCGAGTCTATTATCCGACGTAGAACAGAGGAAGGGAGGACCCCTTGCCGAAAAGGCCATCCGTGGTGAACCGGGAACGCTCCGGTTCCCGTTAGCACATAATTATTATCGTAATTTTAACAACCGAAATTTAGTATAGGCCTCAAAAATCGATGATTCAACCAAAAATTGTTAGCCGACTAATTAAGGGTGATTATCATTAATATCAATGGGATTCGCTGTGGGCAATCCCGTGATTATCAGGCTGTTCACTGGCGCTTGAGGTTTGCAGCTGCATCTTATAACCCAGTCCAGCCAGTACGACCGTCGACAGCATCACGCTGGTCGTGGTCAGCAGCGGGGTGCTGATAAGCCAGGAGACCACCAGACTCGCCAGGAAGCACAGACCCAACTGCAGGGTATTTTGCAGGGCAGCGGCACGCCCCGTAGCCTGCGGGAAAGGACGCAGCGCCTGCGCAACCACAATCGGGTAGATAGCCCCGTTGGCAATCGCCATTACACAGAACGGGATCAGGATTTCCGCGAGCGTAATGTGATGGATAAAGCTTGCCGCCCACGTCGCCACCACGCTCAGCGCATAGATGACCAGTAGCCAGGGCAGAAGCTGTTGTCCCTGCCATTTTTGCAGCGCGGCGCGACAACCGTAGCCCCCAATCAGAAACGCGATGGTTTGTGGTACATAGCTCAGTCCAATCACCGCCGGGCTATAGCCCATTTCACTCAGAATAAACGGCGAGCCGGTCAGCCATGCAAAGAAGCTGGCGGAACAGGCAGCGTAAATCAGGACGTTACCGCGGTACGCTTTCGCGCGCAGCAGCGTGGTGAAGGTCAATTTATCTTTGCTGTCGTTTCGCGCCCGGGTAGAGGGTTTTAAGAACAGCGCAGGCAGCATCAGCAGCAGCGTGATGAAAAACAACGTGGCAAAGATCGCCTGCCAGGAAAGATGGGTCAGGATCCAACTTCCTAATAACGGCGCCAGGGCAGGAGACAGTCCGACCAGCGGCATGATCGTCGCGAAAATACGGTTAATTTTATGTGAGGGATAGTAATCGGTGACCAGCGCCTGCCAGATGACGGTCGCCGCACAGACGCCCACCGCCTGAATAAAGCGCAGAACCAACAGCCCTGTCGCGCTTTCGACCCACAGCATACCCAGGCTACCGAGGGCGAAGATGGACAGACCCAGCAACAGGATCGGTTTACGGCCGTAGCGGTCCGAGAGCGGGCCCCACAACAGTTGCGCGACGGCAAAGCCCGCTAAAAACAGACTCAGGCTGGCGCTGACGGCAGATGCCGGTGTTTGCAGGTCAGATTGAATGGCGGCAAAAGCGGGCAAATACATGTCGGTTGCCAGAAAACCCAACACGCTGAGCCCTGCCAGCCAGACTAAAAACCCTTTTCCTGGTTGCATAGTTGTTCTCTAATTTTAATGAATAACACTGGCGCAGAGTGTAGGGAGTGAATTTCGGCTTGTGAAACGGTAATATTTGTTTATTGCATTCAAAAATTTTGTAGGCAGATTATGTGGTCAGAATATGCACTGGAAGTCGTTGATGCCGTGGCGCGCAACGGGAGTTTTAGTTCCGCCGCTCAGGAGTTGCACCGGGTGCCCTCGGCGGTCAGCTATACGGTTCGGCAACTGGAAGAGTGGCTGGCGGTCCCGCTCTTTGAACGTCGTCACCGCGATGTGGTGCTGACCCCGGCGGGAGCCTGGTTTTTGAAAGAGGGCCGCTCTGTCATCAAAAAAATGCAGATCACGCGCCAGCAGTGTCAGCAGATAGCCAACGGCTGGCGTGGGCAACTTCCCATCGCGGTGGACAATATCGTGCGCCCTGAACGCACAAGACAACTGATAGTCGATTTCTATCGCCACTTTGATGACGTGGAGCTGCTGGTCTTTCAGGAGGTGTTCAATGGCGTCTGGGACGCGCTGTCAGATGGCAGGGTTGAACTCGCTATCGGCGCAACCCAGGCGATCCCGGTAGGAGGTCGATACACCTTCCGCGATATGGGCAAACTGAGCTGGTGTTGTGTCGTTGCCAGCACACATCCGCTGGCCGCCATGAGCGGGCCTTTAAGCGATGACACGTTGCGCAACTGGCCGTCACTGGTGCTGGAAGATACCTCCCGCACGCTGCCGAAACGCGTGACCTGGCTGCTGGACAACCAGAAGCGGGTGGTGGTTCCGGACTGGGACTCTTCCGCGACCTGTATCAGCGCCGGACTTTGTGTCGGCATGGTGCCGACGCATTTTGCCAAGCCGTATCTCAATAAGGGGCAGTGGGTGGCGTTGGATCTGGAGAACCCTTTCCCGGACGCAGCCTGTTGCCTGACCTGGCAGCAGAACGATATGTCCCCCGCGCTGATCTGGCTGCTGGACTATCTGGGAGACAGCGAAACGCTGAACAAAGAGTGGCTGCGGGAGCCTGACGAGACTCCCGCAAAAGAGGTTTAACGACGGTAGTCGCGGAAAGGGCCATCCGCAACGGAGCGGCGCTCCACCAGGCGCGGGTGGACTTCAATGGACTGTGACTCTTCGCGCTTATTGACGATACGGTCCAGCAGCATGTTAAAGGCCGTTTCACCCAGAGAATCTTTTGGCTGGTGGATGGTGGTCAACGCTGGCGTAAAGAAGCGGGCGTTGCGCACATTGTCATAGCCTATCAGCGACACGTCCTGCGGTACGCGCAGGCCCATCTCATCCGCAGCGCAAAGGGCACCCATCGCCATGATATCGCCGCCACAGAAGACCGCCGTCGGGCGATGCGCCTGCGACAGAATTTGCTGCATTGCACGGTAGCCGGATTCCGGTTCGAAGTCGCCCTGCACAATCCAGTTTTCCGGCACTTTAATCAGCGCTTCATCCATCGCCTTCATAAAACCGGCCAGACGGCCCGCGCCGGTGTTGCGCTCCATCAGTCCCGGGATCACGCCAATTTCGCGATGTCCGCGTTCGACAAGGTAACGGCCAGCCATATAACCGCCCTCAAAGGCGTTATCAATCACCGTATCGGTGAAGTCGGCTTTGGCTTCGCCCCAGTCCATGACCACCATCGGGATATGACGGTACTCTTCCAGCATCGAGAGCAGGGGATCGGGATATTCGGAACACATCACCAGCAGGCCATCAACGCGTTTTTGCGCCATCATGGACAGATAGGCACGCTGTTTTTCCAGATTGTTCCAGACGTTACCGAGGATCAGGGTATAGCCTTTCTGGAAGCAGTTCTTTTCAACGGCTTCGATAATTTCGGCAAAGTAGGGGGCTTCGCTGCTGGTCGCCAGCAAGCCGATAGACTTGGTATGGTTGACCTTCAGACTACGGGCAACAGCGCTGGGGGAATAGTGCAATTCTTTGATTGCCGCCCACACTGCATTGCGTGTTTCTTCAGCGACGAAACGCGTTTTGTTAATTACGTGTGATACGGTTGTAGTGGAAACGTTTGCGCGTTTCGCTACATCTTTAATTGTTGCCATTAAATCTCACTCCAGACCCAACCTGAACATTAAAATATGCTAAGTAAACGTTTGCCTTTAATCATCCTGTGCGCAACGTCAGGGTTGCGGCATGCCGGGAAAACGCCACAGAGCGTCAGGAAGGGGTCAATGGCCGGTACGATAATCAAGTAAGCGTCGAATTTTGGCTGATCTTAACGAAAAGGGGAAGTATTAAAAGCACATATCACTCTAAATCGTGGGAGATTTTTGCACTCAAGTGTGCAAAAATGCGCTATATCACTTTTTGTGTGGGAATAAAAAGGAGAAAAGTTGATGAGCACCGATCTGAAATTTTCATTAGTGACCACGTTTATTGTTCTGGCTTTAATCGTTGCTGGCGGTCTGACAGCGGCACTGCATTGATTTCCCTCGGGGGAGTGCCTGCTCCCTCGAACCTCCCGCCATATTGTTATCGAATCTGCAAAAGTCTTTTGTATTTTTGTTAACTTCTCTTTTTTTGTGATTGATGTCATGCTTTTGACTCTTAGTTAAGCCTCGCGCCTCATCGCGAAGAGCCGGAGTCATCACTGCATGAAAATTAATTATCCGTTACTGGCGCTGGCCATCGGCGCATTCGGCATCGGTACGACCGAATTCTCGCCAATGGGGCTGCTGCCCGTCATTGCGCGCGGCGTGGATGTGTCCATCCCCGCCGCAGGCATGTTGATTAGCGCCTATGCCGTCGGCGTGATGGTTGGGGCCCCGCTGATGACGCTGCTTCTGTCACATCGTGGACGCCGTAATGCGCTGATTTTTCTGATGGCAATCTTTACGCTTGGTAACGTGCTCTCGGCGATTTCGCCGGATTACACCACGCTGATGCTGTCACGCATTTTAACCAGCCTCAACCACGGCGCGTTCTTCGGCCTGGGTTCCGTTGTAGCAGCCAGCGTGGTGCCGAAGCACAAACAGGCCAGCGCCGTTGCCACGATGTTTATGGGGCTGACAATCGCCAATATCGGCGGCGTTCCGGCGGCGACCTGGCTGGGGGAAACCATCGGCTGGCGAATGTCGTTTATGGCGACAGCCGGTCTGGGCGTTATCTCGATGCTGAGTCTCTTTTTCTCGTTGCCGAAAGGCGGTGCCGGGGCGCGTCCGGAAGTGAAAAAAGAGCTGGTGGTGTTAATGCGTCCTCAGGTGCTCTCCGCGCTGCTGACTACCGTGTTGGGGGCGGGCGCTATGTTTACGCTGTATACCTATATTTCGCCTGTCCTGCAAAGCATCACCCATGCGACCCCGACCTTCGTGACCGGGATGCTGGTTCTGATTGGCGTGGGCTTCTCCATTGGTAACTACCTTGGCGGCAAACTGGCCGATCGCTCGGTTAACGGTACGCTGAAGGGCTTTTTGCTGCTGCTAATGGTGATTATGCTGGCTATCCCCTTGTTGGCACAAAATGAACTGGGGGCGGCGGTCAGTATGGTGGTCTGGGGGGCGGCGACCTTTGCGGTGGTGCCTCCGCTGCAAATGCGCGTCATGCGTGTGGCTCACGAAGCGCCAGGCCTGTCGTCTTCCGTGAATATCGGCGCTTTTAATCTCGGAAATGCACTGGGTGCTGCCGCGGGTGGGGCCGTGATTTCTGGCGGGTTAGGCTACAGTTTTGTTCCTGTGATGGGGGCGATTGTGGCAGGTATGGCGCTGTTGTTGGTGTTTGTCTCGGCGAGAAAACAGCCTGAACAGGTGTGCGTCGCAGGTTAACAGCAGAACAAAAACGCAGAAGGGACACCCTTCTGCGTTATCTTTTTTACGCGGCGAAGTTCTTCGCGACAAACTCCCAGTTCACCAGCGCCCAGAAGTGCTCCAGGTAGCCAGGACGCGCATTGCGGTAGTCAATGTAATACGCATGCTCCCACACGTCGACGGTCATCAGCGGGGTGGCGTCGGTGGTCAACGGCGTGCCGGCGTTAGATGTTGAAACGATAGCCAACTTGCCATCCTTTCCTTTTACCAGCCAGGTCCAGCCGGAACCGAAGTTCTTAATCGCCGCATCGGTAAACTGCGCTTTGAACTCCGCAAAGCTGCCGAAAGAGGCGGCAATCGCGTCAGCCAGTTTACCGGTTGGCTCGCCGCCCGCATTCGGCGCCAGGCAGTTCCAGTAGAATGTGTGGTTCCAGACCTGAGCGGCGTTGTTGAACACGCCACCTTCGGAGCTGCGTACGATCTCTTCCAGTGATTTTCCTTCAAAGGCGGTGCCTTTGATCAGGTTGTTCAGGTTGGTGACATAGGTCTGATGGTGTTTGCCATAGTGATATTCCAGCGTTTCGGCGGAAATATGCGGCGCAAGCGCATCTTTGGCATACGGTAGTGCAGGTAATTCGAACGACATTGCTTCTCTCCTTATTATTAATAGTATTTCGCGCAATAACCTTATTGTGCGTAAGGATAGGGTAGCAAATTGAAAGGTGAGACAAAAGATGAACTTACCCTGTTGCGTTAACAACAGGGTAAAGTTTTAACGAATGGTTTTGGGGGTCATGACCCGGCGAGCGCCAACGTAGTGGCGTTGCCAGTAATCTTCGCTGAGCGACGTTATCTGGATTTCCTGGCCGCTGCGCGGCGACTGGATAAATTTGCCGTTGCCGACATAAACGCCAACGTGATCGGCGGTGCCGCGTCCCTGAGTGCGGAAGAACACCAGATCGCCATTTTTTAATTCTTCACGGTCAATCGGTGCGGCATCACGCAGGTGATACATTTCATTTGCCGTGCGCGGAATACGGAATTTCACGAGATCTTTATAGGCGTAATAGACCAGACCGCTGCAATCGAAACCGGTGCGCGGCGACGTGCCTCCCCAGCGGTACGGTTTGCCAATCTGGCTCATTAATTTGTTCATCGCCGTGCTGGTCGCTTTTTGCACTTTGACTTTATGTGCATCCGCAATCTTGCCTGGCACTGTGCTCTTCACTTTGATACACGTCGGTTTGTGACCTTTGCGCGGGGTGCATTTCTCGCTCCAGGTGACGGAGGCTGTCTTTTTCGTCGCGACGGTTTTTCCTTTGCGGCTGGCTGTTTTGCTGGCTTTAGCGGGAGCGGTAATTTTTTTCTTAGAAGAAGAGGCGGTTTTAGTACTGGATTTGCTGGTGGTTTTCTTAACGGTTTTTTGACTGGTTTTATTCGTTTTTTTCGCTGTTGCCGTACTTTTCTTTTTGTCGCTGGCTTTCTTATTATGCGAAAGATCAGCGGTGTCCCTAGCTTGCTTGGACGCATGTGCCATCGGCATAAAGGGAATCGTTGTAAATAGTAAAGCACAGAGCGTGAGGGAAAGTCGGTTTATCCGCGCCACTGAGCATTCCTCTGTTAAGGCAGGTCGCAATCATACCTGCGTGTGATTTACAAAACCTGATGATTCTAATCTATAGAAACGGATAAAGTTAATAGCTTTTATTGTTAAAAATGCGGTTTCGCTATTGAGTGCAAAAAAAAACAGCAGCCAAAGCTAAATTTGGTTATTTGGCGCGCACTTCTGACATAAGCACCGGGGAAACCATTATTGGGAATGCAACTTAATCGTTCAGACGATAAAATAGTAAAGCGTAATGAAAATGTTATTTTCCGATGTCGCCCTGAACCGCTACAATGTCAGACGACTGCCGTAAAAGAAGTTAAGGAAGCAAGACAATGAGCACCACTATCGAAAAAATCCAGCGCCAGATCGCTGAAAACCCGATTCTCCTGTACATGAAAGGTTCTCCAAAACTGCCAAGCTGCGGGTTTTCAGCCCAGGCTGTGCAGGCGCTTTCCGCCTGTGGTGAGCGTTTTGCCTATGTGGATATTCTGCAAAACCCGGATATTCGCGCTGAACTGCCGAAATACGCGAACTGGCCGACCTTCCCGCAACTGTGGGTTGACGGTGAACTGGTTGGCGGCTGTGACATTTTGATCGAAATGTACCAGCGTGGCGAACTGCAGCAACTGATCAAAGAGACCGCTGCAAAATACAAATCTGAAGAATCAGATGCTGAGTAATCAGTAGATGGTTAAGAGGAGCTTTCCCGTGTCAGGGTAAGCTCCTTTTCATTTCTGCCGCTCTGCTGCACCCTCGGCATGTCTACCCCCAGTCAAGTCCCTGCGGCGAACTGGAAAACCCGACCTCCCGAAGCAGGGTAAACAGACGGGTTTGCCGGACCGGTTTATCGTTAACTTCTGTCAGGGTAAAACGAAGTCGCGGCTCACGGCGTAAAGCACTCGCCAACGCCCTGAATATTTCCGCTGAAATCGTCTCCTCATTTTCGCTCCAGACCATCATCTTTTTCCCGCCCTGAGCGAGATACAGCCGCAGCTGGCCGGCAGAAATAACGACAAATGCGCCATTACGGCGTCCAGGGACCAGAGACGACGGATGCGTCGGCCACGGCAGAAGCGCGCCCCAGGGATTGGCCGGGTCGTTTGCGGATAACGCCACCGCCGTAAAAGCCTGATGTTCAGTATTCGATGAGGTAAGATCGCGAAGGCGATCGATAGTAGGCCGCTCGGCAAACTGCGCACCGCCCATTCCCTCAACGAAACGCCCTCGTAGAATGCGTCCCGAATCCTCCATGCTTCGACACAGGGTCTGCATGGCAGGAAACCCCCCAGGGACATTCTCCGCAATCACCGCCTGCCGACCGATCACGCCGTAGCGATCGAGCATATTCTCCGCGCAGGCCAACATTCGCTCGGTATCATTTAACGTCTCTCGCGGCAGCAGTGACCAGCGTCCGGCCAGCGCAGGAGTGGTGTAAGAAACCGGTACGGAAACTGACGTGGGGCGAGTTGAGGCATAGACAGGGCGTCCACGACGCATACGCGGTGAGCGTCGCGACGGCTGACGTGACGCAGAGACAGTGCGCGACAGGCCTCGTAGCGGGGCCCAGATATCGGTTGTGATGTACCCTTGCCAGACCAGCCCCCAAAGGGCCTCATGCAGCGTGGCTGGCGTTATCCACTCATCATTGCCAGACCTTTGCGTCCGGGCCTGAATCAACGCACTGAGTTGCTGTGCAAACCATGCGCCGCCGCCTGAGAGGACGTCTAAAATGGCGCGCTGTAAGTCTGAAAGTGACTCGCTGTCACCGGATGGCGGGGAAAGCGTCTCCGCCAGATAATCCCGTAGATGCAGTACCACTCGTCCGTCATCATCACCCAGTTTCTTTTGCCCTGACCAGATGACTTCACCGGTTGCAAGCAGCTCATCGAGCATGTCCGGCGAATAGTCTCTGACCCGGGCAGGGAAAATCTGGCTTTCCCACAGTGAGGCGGGCAGGCCGAGTCCGGCCAGTTGTTCAATAACTCTCGTGACACCGTCACTTCCTTCCAGCATTCCCGCTGAGGACGCCGGGAGGCGCGCCGGGCTGCCGTCGGCGGGTGAAATGAGCCCATGACGTTCCAGCAGCAGGCGGGTGTAGCTCGCCGCCGGGACAGGGCGGGTTGCTTCTCTGGCGGCATGCAGCGAGCGGATGCGCAGCCGATGAAATATGTCTTCATTCACCCACGTTGAAGAACGCGCGTCGTTGGGAGTGGATGACGCCCCCGTCCGCAGTTGGATCAGGACGCCCTCATCGCGTAACTGGCGCAGGAGATCGTCGGCGACGGCTACACCCAACCCGAACGCCTGCGCAATCTGATCGCCGGTAAAGAGCGTATGGGTGCGGCTGAAGCGCATGAAGAGGTCCCGCAGCGGTGTGTTCACCGGATGCAACCATGCAGCCGAAATCGTCGCTGGCAGGCGGACACCCAGTGCATCACGAAGTCTGGCCGCGTCATCCATGCAGGCCATCTGCGCAGTACCTGCAATAACAACCGGGAAAATACGCTTGTCAGCCGTCAGGCCATCGAGCCAGGGCCCGATGTCAGCGATCGTTGCTTCGTGCCTGGCCGCAATATCCTCGATGGTCATTGGCCCCAGTTCGCGCAGCAAATCGTAAACGCCTTCCATTCCCTGGGCTTTTCTGCCCGTCGCCCGCCGCTGAAGTTCATCCTCTACCTGGCGGATAATCTCCGGGTCGAGCAACTCCAGCGGATCGCCCTGGCCTAACAGGTTGCCCAGCAGTTCGCTGTCCAGCGCCAGTACCGAGGCCCGCCGCTCCGCCAGTGGAACGTCGGTGGCGTACATAAATTCCGCGACATAACCAAACAACAGATCGGTGGCAAACGGCGAAGGAGCGGGCGTGGTGACTTCAGATATCTGGATCTCGCCGGTGTTCAGGCGGCGTATGACCTGCTCGAGCGCGTCAAGATCGTAGACGTCCTGGAGGCATTCTCGGGCGGTTTCCAGAATAATGGGAAAGTCAGGATAGCCCGCTGCAATTTCCAGAAGCTGGCTGGCGCGCAGGCGCTGCTGCCAGAGTGGGGAGCGACGTCCCGGCGTGCGGCCAGGCATCAGCAGAGCGCGGGCGGCGCATTCTCTGAAGCGGGCGGCAAACAGCGCCGTGCTGCTGACGGCTTCCCGGACAATGCGCAACAGTTTTTCCGGATCGAACAGAAAAATGGCGGCATCCGGCAGCTTTCCGTCGCTGTCCGGAATGCGGGCGACAATCCCGTCATCGCTGGCGACAATCGACGCGTCAGCCCCCCATTGCGCATGGAGGCGTCCGGCAATCGCAAGGGCCCAGGGGGCATGTACCCGACGGCCATAAGGCGAATGCAGAATGACCCGCCAGTCACCCATCTCATCACGACAGCGTTCAAGTACCAGATGACGGCTCCAGGGGAGCACGCCCGTGGCATTCTTTTGATCGTTAATTAACCCTTTGATATTCGATAAAACATTATCGTCGCGCAGTCGGGGGGAGAGTTGTCGCTCCGCGTTGTCATCGGACAGGGTATGGATGAAATCACCAATACGTTCCCCCAGTTCCGCAGGACGCCCGACGCCTTCGCCGCGCCAGAACGGAAGCCTGGCCGAGCGTCCAGGCGCAGGGACGACGATAACCTGATCGCGGGTGATCTGTTGAATACGCCACGAACTGGCACCAAGCGTAATGATGTCGTTGACGCGAGACTCATACACCATCTCTTCATCCAGTTCGCCCACGCGCCGCGATCCCGCTTGTTCATCCCCTTCGGGGAGCAGCACGCTGAACATGCCACGGTCCGGAATGGTACCACCGCTGGTCACCGCCAGAAGTTGTGCGCCGGGGCGTGCCGTTAATAACCCGGTTTCGCGGTTCCAGATAATACGCGGTCGGAATACCGCAAAATCGCCAGAGGGATAGCGTCCCGCCAGCATATCCAGCGTGGCGTCAAACGCGCCTCTTGGCAGCGCTTTCCATGGAGAAGCCCGGCGGACGAGGGCATACCAGTCATCGACATTGACCGGATCCATGGAAACGGTGGCCACGGTTTGTTGCGCCAGAATATCCAGCGGGTTGCGCGGAGGCGTCAGGGTCTCCAGTTGCCCGGCGTACATGCACTCGACAATCACCGCCGAATCAATCAGATCCCGGCGAGTTCTGGGATAGAATAGCCCCTTCGAGACGCCGCCAACCTGGTGGCTGGCTCGTCCGATGCGCTGCAGGCCGCTGGCGACTGAAAGGGGCGTTGCCACCTGAATCACCAGATCAACGGCGCCCATGTCGATCCCCAGCTCCAGACTTGACGTCGCCACCACACAGCGAAGTTCGCCTGATTTCAGGGCATGCTCCGTGACGGCCCGCTGCTCTTTGGAAACTGAACCGTGATGCGAGCGGGCAATGTATTCTCCGGCGTCCTGCGCCCGATTGCTGGTGGAACCGGTTGACGAGTCATAGTGTACGGGTTCCGCCTGCGATTCAGGGGGGGCGTGTCGTCGCGAGAGATAGAGTTCATTCAGACGAGCCGTCAGTTTTTCCGCCAGCCCGCGCGAGTTGGTGAAGACAATAGTGGAGCGATGGCGAAGGATTTGATCGAGAATACCGGATTCAATGCGCGGCCAGACGGAACCTTCTCTGCCTTTGTGAATGGCATCGCTGCTGTCACTATTATCGGCTAAGACGTCATCCAGATTGGCGGCAGGTGCAACAATGCGGATATCCGGGTGACGAGTCGCGGGGGGATTGACCACGGTAACCGGGCGATCGCCGCCCAGAAAAGCCGCAACCTCCGTAACGGAACGCACCGTCGCCGACAGACCAATACGCTGCGCCGACCTCGTCAGAAGCGCATCCAGTCGTTCAAGGCTGAGCGCGAGGTGCGCACCACGTTTTGTGCCTGCCACCGCGTGTACTTCATCGACGATCACCGTTTCAATCCCGCGCAGCGACTCTCTGGCGCGCGAGGTGAGCATCAGATAAAGCGACTCCGGCGTGGTGATCAGAATATCGGGCGGATGACGACTGAGCTTCGCACGCTCCTGAGGTGGCGTATCTCCTGTACGGATACCGACCCGAATGGTCACCTCTGTCGCGCCGCATTTCTTCCGCTCTTCGCTAATCCCCTGAAGGGGAATTTGCAGATTGCGCTGAACATCCGTGCCGAGGGCTTTTATCGGAGAAATATAGAGGATGCGGGTGACTTTCTTTTCTTTGCCGGAGAGCGGCGTCGTGGGCTTTTCCTCACCTTCACGAAACAGGCGATCCAGTGCGTAGAGAAACGCGGCAAGGGTTTTCCCCGAACCGGTCGGGGCGATCACCAGCGCATGTTGATTCGTCGCGGTAACGGCCCACGTTTGCGACTGCACCAGCGTGGGATGCTGAAATGCCGAGATAAACCAGTCGCGGGTCGCCTGCGAGAAAATATCCGGCAGTGGGGGCGACGCATTGTTTGCTGACATGTTCCCTGTCCCTTTTGCGGTGTTGGCGGATCAAGACCTTTTTACAGAATAGCGGGAAATAGGCAGGGTGTATTGATACTGGTCAAATATACAGTGTCGGGGTGGGGGTGGCACGACCTGATAAACCACGTTATCAGGCCATATCATCAGGCTTCTTCAGGCAGGGGTAACGGCCAACCGCCCAGACGCTTCCAGCGGTTGACGATTTCGCAAAACAGCACGGCGGTGCGCTCGGTATCATAAAGCGCAGAGTGCGCCTGGGTACCGTCAAACTCCATGCCTGCCGCAAGACACGCTTTGGAGAGCACCGTTTGTCCGAGAGCAAGCCCGCTCAGGGCGGCGGTATCAAACGTCACGAACGGATGGAACGGGTTGCGCTTGAGCGACGCTCGCTCGGCGGCAGCCATCATAAAGCTATGATCGAACGTCGCATTATGCGCCACCATGATGGCGCGACTGCAACCGCTGTCTTTAATGCCTTTGCGCACCATTTTGAAAATGGCGTGCAGGGCGTCATATTCGCTCACCGCGCCACGCAGTGGGTTAGACGGGTCGATACCGTTAAACGCCAGCGCTTCTGGCTGCAAATTCGCGCCTTCAAACGGCTCCACGTGGAATTGTAGCGTGCTGTCCGGCATCAGCCAGCCTTGTTCATCCATTTTCAGCGTGATGGCGGCGATCTCAAGCAGCGCATCGGTTTTGGCGTTAAATCCAGCCGTTTCAACATCAATGACGACGGGATAGAAACCACGAAAACGGTCGCACAGACCGGTAAGTTGAGCGTTATCGGACATCAGGGTCTCTTAGTACGGAAAAATTGCAGCGCGCATTATGCCAAATTTTGTTGCTGACGGGAATGGTAGAGGGGAAAAGCGGACATCGGATATTGCGTACCGGGATATCGACATCCCGTAGAGCAGGTTGAAGCATCGTCAGGCTGCTTGTGGGCATTTTCTTCTCCTTCAGATTGCAGAGCGCCTGTTCATAAAATCAAAAAAATATATTTTGTATTCCTATTTTTTATCAGCATTATTCAGTGTTGAGGGCTTAGGTGAACGTGTTATCAATTTAATTGAAGGAATGGTTAGTTAATCTCACTTGCCTATTACGTGAATTAATATCTGATATTGTCTCTGGTTAATTTTGTGTTTAAGTAAAGTGTCCGCATTGTGAATTGTCCAAAAATAGACTGAACATTTATTACCGTCGGCTTACTGTTGATATATAATATTATTATGTTGTTATGGCTATTGTACTGACGCTAAAGATATTCTTTTGCATATGATGACTAAAATTGCTCGGAATTGCGAGTTGTCGGAGTATAAAATATAATAGCGATAAATAACATGAAGAATCCTTACAGATAACACTGGCGAGTGAGTGCTAAGTTTTAGGGATGATTGATACTCAATAAACACTCTTGTTATACGTTGGAGAGATAAATGAAATTGCGTAAGTTATATATGGTGATGTTTGCCTGTGCGATAGTGAGCTTATCTGGCATCAATACCGCGAATGCAGCAACGGATAAAGGGACAATCAAATTCGACGGGGAAGTTATTGCGTCAACTTGTGATGTATCCGTTGATGCGACGGGCCCGACTGGTACGGTAACTCTGGATAAAGTGTCAACAGAAACCATCGCGGGGGTTGGCACGACAGCAAAACCGAAGCCTTTCACCATTTCCGTTTCGAGTTGTGCGCCTAGCGCGACAGGTATCGGTGTTAATTTCGGTGTGGCAACGGGAACGCCGGATACCAATGGTAACCTGGCGAACGAAGACGCAACGCCGACGAAAGTCAGTCTGCAATTGGTTGATGTGGCTAAATCAAATACTGCGATTGATTTAAATGCGGACCAGAGCGGTGGGTCGAAATTTGACATCGATGCCAGTGGGAAAGGTTCGCTTGAATATGTCGTGCAATATTACAGTAATGATGCGGCTCCGGCAGTCGGTAAAGTCACCGCTAATGCCACCTATGAACTGTCGTATCAGTAAATAAGTCACACAGAGTGTTGTTAACAAATGGGTGCTTCTGGATTAATTTAATGAAACGTTCTCAATTTTTATGTCAGATGTCATTAATGATGACACTGTTTGGTTTCAGCACTCTCTCATTTGCTGGTCTGGTATTAGACGGGACTCGTGTTATCTATCCTGCCGGCGAGAGTGAGGTCACTGTACGAATGAAAAATACAGGAAGACTGCCGGTTCTGGCGCAAAGTTGGATCGATAACGGTGTCAAGAACGTGACACCCGACAAAATATCATCGGTCTTTGTCTTAACACCGCCAATTAACCGGGTGAATGCGGGGAAAGGGCAGACCTTGCGGATCAGTTTGCTTGCCGAAAATACCCTGCCGCAGGATAAAGAGTCTGTGTTTTATCTGAATGTATTGGCTATCCCAGCAAAATCGAAAGACTCCATTGACGCAAGCCAGATCAATATTGCCTTCAAAACACGCATCAAGCTTTTCTATCGTCCAGACTCACTCAAAGGCAACGCTAATGATGCGCCCGATTTACTGCGCTGGCATATTAACGGTAGCAGTGTCACAGCGACGAACCCAACACCTTATTATGTTACGCTGAGTGAAGTGAGTTATACATCGGGTGGGAAAAAAGTAGCGGCCTCAGGGCAGATGATTACACCGGGAGGAACCCGCGATTTTAATTTCAACGGTGTGAATCAGATAAATAGTGTAGATTCTATCGAATATGCTTCAATCAATGATTTTGGTGGGTTGAATAAGTATAAAGTAAAAAAATAATTTATTCTCCGGTGATATTGTTATGCGCTTACTTCATGTGTTGTGTTGCGTTAATATTGTGCTCCCGTTGCAATATGCTGTTGCCGAAACAACAGACGCTACCTCGATGGGTGTGGCCGGGAATTATGAATTTAATGATGCTTTTGTGAATCGTTCAGGTGCGCAAACAGTGGACCTGAAGCGATTTTCAAACGGTGCCAGTGTATTACCCGGTATCTATAAAGTCATTGTCACGCTGAACACTGAAAAATTAACGATTTCGAATATCGAATTCCGGGCAGGGGAAAATGATGCTGTTGATGCCTGTATTCCGGGAAATGTCTTTGAACTGATCAGTTTTAAAAAAGAACAGATTAAATTCACGCAATGGGACGGACTGACCGACAGTAAGAACTGCACACGTATACAAGATATCATTCCGGAGGCAACACAGGAATTTGACAGTGAAGCCCAGCAGCTAAATCTCTCTATCCCGCAAGTTTATATTAATAAACTTCCGCGTGGTTCTGTGCCCCCGTCAATGTGGGATAGCGGGATTCCCGCCCTGATGCTGGGATACAATATGAATGGCTACGAATCTAAAAACAGCAGTTATGAATCGAAGTCATTATATGCCTCGATCAACAGTGGTCTGAATATTGGCGCATGGTACCTTCGTCATAATGGTTCCTGGAACTGGATGCAGGATCAAGGCGGTCACTACAATGTCCTGAATACCTATGTGCAACGGGATATTCCCGCTATCTGGGGGCGTCTGGCTGCCGGGCAACTCAATACCAGCGGACAACTGTTTGATACATTACCCATCAGTGGGGCGCAGGTTGCCAGTGATGAGCGTATGTTGCCACAATCGCAGCGCGGCTATGCCCCCGAAATACGGGGTGTGGCGAGAACGAATGCGAAGGTCACGGTTAAACAGAGCGGTCAGACGATTTATGAAACCACCGTTTCGCCCGGTGCGTTTGTGATTAGCGATCTGTATCCGACCGGCTATGGCGGCAACCTGGATGTGAGTATTGAAGAAGCTGATGGTTCGCAACAGAACTTTTCCATTCCTTATTCTTCAGTGTCGCAATTACTGCGTCCCGGAAGTAACCGGTACAGCCTCAGCGCCGGGAAACTGCGTAGCAACAGCGTATCGGACGACCCTGTTTTTACGGAAGCTACCTGGCAACAAGGTTTCACGAACATTCTGACAGGGTACGGAGGCGTTCAGGCAAACAAGGATTATCAGGCGATAAAAATTGGCACCGCCTTAGGTTTTCCCATTGGCGCCATTGCGTTTGACGTTACCCAATCCAAAGCGCGTCTTCCCGGCCGCGGCGACATGTCCGGTCAGAGTTATCAGATAAGTTACAGCAAGCTGATTAATGAAACGAACAGTAATATCACACTGGCCGCGTACCGATTCTCCAGCAGTGGCTATATGGATTACCTTACGGCGATGGAAACTCTGGATGATCTTCATCATGGTGATGACGGTAATCATATCCAGCGACAAAAAAACCGCTTTACGCTTAATCTGAGTCAGGGACTGAAGGACGGATGGGGTCAGTTATACATCAGCGCCAGCATGGAGAACTATTGGAATAAAGGATCTGTAGAGCGGCAATATCAGATCGGTTATTCCAATAGTTATAAATGGTTGAATTATAGCCTGAACATCAGTCGTAGTCAGGACGAGTGGGGCACATCACAAACCAGCTATTTTCTGAATTTCTCGCTTCCGTTGTGGGAAAGCCACGATATGGGGACGTATGCGCCGCAGCTCAGTATGAGTTATAACCAGGATTCTTCTGGCTCGGCCTCAGAACAGGCGATTATTTCGGGTAATCTCGGTGAACAGAACCAGTATACCTGGTCGGTGAGCGGCAGTCATGACGACTATTCGGGAACAAGCGGCAACGTTGGTGGGTCATATAAAGGCAGCCTTGCGTCACTTTCTGCAACTTACAGTGAAGGTCGTGATTATCACAGTGCGTCGGTTGGGATGTCCGGTACGCTGGTTGCGCATTCTGGCGGTATCACGCTTTCACCCTACACGGGCGATACGTTCACCCTGGTAGAGGCGAAAGGGGCTGAAGGAGCGGCAATACCTTCTTATCCCGGCGTGACCATTGACCGTTTTGGCTATGCTCTGTTTCCGTCAACCAATCCTTATCAACTAAATGATGTCGTTATTGATCCAAAAGGGATATCTGAAAACGCCGAACTGGAAAACACCTCGCAAAAAATAGTCCCGCGCTATGGCGCAGTGGTGAAAGCGAAGTTTGATGCCCGCCAGGGGCGGCCGGTTTTAATTCAGGCGGACTTTTCCGGCAAAACATTGCCGTTCGGTGCGGATGTTTTTGATGATAACGGTGTCAGCGTCGGGGTGGTTTCGCAAGGGAGCCTGATTTATGCCCGCGTACCCAATGATAAAGGCAGCCTGCATATTAAATGGGGGGATGATGACAATGAACAGTGTCATGTCAATTATGCTCTTGCACCAGAATCGGAAAAAACAAAGAAAACAGCGTTGAAACCGTTTGTGGAAAGTTGTAGATAAACGTCCGGCACACAATGGATAACAGGAATATATGACAGCAATTATTTTAATTCTAAACAGAGCATTGAGCTACTCACTACGAATAGTAATAATGTCAGTTATTGCATTATCGTTGTACGGAATACCCATAGACGTACACGCCAGCTATACATCTTCATGTGCTACCGAACACGACATGAATGCTAAACCTGCTAATGTAACAATAGCTGTCAATGATTCCTCGGAATATCCTGTAGGGTCGCTGGTGGGGGAAGCCTATGTTGATAATTTGGAATCAGCATTTACATTCACGGGGGTAAAATGTTCCGCAAATGGGACATCAACTTGGGCATACAGTAGTAACATAGGCCAATCTATAGGAACATATTCAGCCCCAGAAGGAAATTTACCTGTATATCGACTGCCAAATAACTTTAATTATGGATATGCGATGGCAATAGGCGATCCTAATCTTTCCTATCACGGCCTAGGATGGGCTTCTTCCTCTACCGAGTTATGGTCAGATCCCGGGGTTATTTACCAGGGAGCCTTGGGAGTGAAATACAAAATATATTTCGTCACGGCACAAGCGTTGTTTCCAGGAGAGCATCTTATCCAAAATTCGAATTTGGCATACGTATGTCTCTCATCGTCAGATGTAAGGAATACGGGTGATATGTGTGCAACTATTTCGTCATCAGAGTTTACCATTTCTGTTAATTCAGGCGGCTGTGATATTAATGCTGACACCCCCTCAACGGTTAATTTGAGGCGTATTAATGCCAGTGACTTGCCTAAAAAAGGCGATGTCGGTAATAACGTGGATTTTACGATCAGCCTCAAGTGTAATGCGGCCACCACCGTCAATATGACGCTGACCGATCCTAACGGCGGCGACGCTGAAAATGGTGTGCTGTATAGCGATAAAGGGGACGGATTAGCGGAAAATGTGGGTGTTCAGATTTTGTCAGCCAAAGACGGAGGGCAAACGCCGCAAACCGTTCATCTGAACGAAACTTTTACAGTGGGGAATGCGAGCGAAGGGCAGTACAGTATTCCGATGGCAGCCAGATATTACAGAACGTCAGACAGCGAAATTGTCGGTGGGAAAGTCTCGGCGTCGGTCGTTTATGAATTGTCCTACCAATAAATACATCGCGTGTCGATAAAGGCGGGCGCGTCGTGCGCCCGCGAATACTCAGTTGCCCAGCCCGCGACCGGCATCTTTCTCTTCGATCAGTTCGATTTTGTAACCGTCCGGATCTTCAACAAATGCAATAACGGTCGTGCCGCCTTTCACCGGGCCGGCTTCACGGGTGACGTTTCCGCCGTTCTGACGAATGCGTTCACAGGCTTCGGCCGCATTATCCACGCTCAGGGCGATATGACCGTAAGCGGTGCCCAGTTCGTATTTATCGACGCCCCAGTTGTAGGTCAGTTCAATCACCGCTTCATCACTCTCTTCGCCGTAGCCGACGAACGCCAGAGAGTATTTGTATTCCGTGTTTTCACTGGTACGCAGCAACTTCATGCCCAGGACTTTAGTGTAAAAATCAATGGAGCGTTGCAGATCGCCAACGCGCAGCATCGTGTGAAGTAAACGCATGTTTTGTCCCCTTAAAAATGGTCAATACATTCAAAATGTTGTTTTAGTATAGCGGCGTTTTTACGCCGCTATCAATGCAGTAATGCGGATGGGGGGATCAGAGCGTCGGGTAATCGGTATAACCTTCCGCGCCGCCGCCGTAGAAACTTTCGCTGCGCTGTGGGTTGAGTTCGGCTTTACGTTGCAGGCGCGCGACCAGATCCGGGTTAGCGATGTAATCGCGCCCAAAGGCGACAGCATCGATCAGTCCTTTCTCAATTAAGGTTTCTGCTTTTTCTGGCGTATAGGCGCCGGCACCGATGATCGGACCGTGGAAACGAGCGCGCACTTTTTCACGGAACGCGTCGGTATACGGCTTGCCGCCCGCCCAGTCGGGTTCAGACATGTGCAGATAAGCGATGCCGCGTTTACCCAGTTCTTCAATCAGATACAGCGCATCGGCTTCTTCGTTCGGACCATTGTCAACGTTCTGGAAGGTGCCGACAGGCGAGACGCGAATACCGATACGGTCCGCACCCCATTCTTTTATGCCTGCATCAACCACTTCCAGCACCAGACGTGCGCGATTCTCTACGCTGCCGCCGTACCGATCGTTACGATGGTTAGAAGAAGGGGAAAGGAACTGGTGCAGCAGGTAACCGTGCGCGGAGTGCAGTTCAACCAGATCGAAACCGGCTTCACGCGCATTGGCGATCGCCTGGCGGAAATCATTGACGATGCCCGGAATCTCATCGATTTCCAGTGCACGAGGCATTGAGGTATCTACGCGGATCGCCTGACCGTGTTCATCACGCAGGGAAGTACGGGTACCGGCACTGATAGCCGATGCTGACACCGGCGGTTGACCGCCCGGTTGCAGGCTGGAGTGAGAAATACGGCCTGTGTGCCATAACTGAACGGCGATATGACCGTTTTCAGCATGGACGCCCGCGGTGATTTTCTTCCACGCGGCGATTTGCTCATCGCTGTGCAGACCCGGCGCGCCGGCGTAACCCTTCGCCTGTGCGGAAATCTGTGTTGCTTCGCTGATGATAAGACCCGCGCTGGCGCGCTGGCGATAATACTCGGCCATTAACGGAGTCGGGATGTCGCCAGGCTCAATACTGCGCAAACGCGTCAGAGGAGCCATAAAAATACGGTTTGGTGCGGTGATCGCGCCCACTTTCAGTGGGGTAAACAGTTTATCAGATGACATAATATTTCCCGTTATAAATAGACCGGTCGTCTAGTGAGAGAGTAAATAAAACGCCTGTTAAGCACCAGGCGTTGCAATAATACGTTCCACATGTGCCAGCGCATTTTCCAGCGGGGTGGCACTGCGCGAAATTTTGGCCTGCAGATTCGCTCCCAGCCACAGCGCGTAGAGAATTTGCGCCTGTTGCAGCGGCTCGCCTGCAAACGTCAAACAATGACTGTCGCGGCCTTTTTCCAGCGCCTGCGCCAGGATCGTCATAATCTTTCCGGCGCCCTGGTCCATCGCGGTGCGCATATCTTCCGACAGATCGCACACTTCGGCGGAAAGTTTAACCGTCAGGCAGCCGCTGATGATCCCTTGCTGGCAAAACTGGTTCAGAGTTTGCTGATAATAAGCCAGAATGCGATCGCGATAATTGCCAGGGCCCGTGTCAAAATGTGCCGCCAGCCGCTGATGATAACCGGCAAAGTGACGTTCCAGCATCGCGACGCCAAAGGCTTCTTTGGATCGAAAATAGTGATAAAACGATCCTTTCGGCACCCCGGCGGTTTTAAGCAACTCGCTCAGTCCCATACCGGTAAAGCCCCGCTGCATGCAAAGATGCTCACCGGTAGCCAGTAAGTGTTCGCGAGTATCGTATTCAGTTTGCTTGTTCATGGCAGGGAGTGTAATAGACCAGTCGGTCTAATGCAAGTCAGGTTGCCAGAAAGCGTGTTTACGTCTTCAATAGAATGAAGACCTGATTAAGAGGAAAGGGCGTGGCAGAGCAGTTAGAGTTTTTCCCCGTGCAGAGCCCGTGTCGGGGAATTTGCCAGTCAGATGAGCGCGGTTTTTGCCGGGGGTGTCTGCGCAGCAGGGAGGAGCGATTCAACTGGCAAAACATGAGCGACGGACAAAAACAAGACGTGCTGCGGTTATGCCGCCAGCGTCTGCTGCGTAAATTACGCGCAAATAAACCTGCGGCGCCAGAAGAACCTCAACAGCCTTCACTCTTTTAAGCCACTAATTGTATATACTCGCAGTAATTTACTTCACGAGGAAGCTGTTATGGTTCAGCGTATTACTCTTGCACCGCAAGGCCCGGAATTCTCCCGCTTTGTCATGGGATACTGGCGACTGATGGACTGGAAAATGTCCCCCCGGGAGCTGGTGAGCTTTATTGAAGCGCACCTGGATTTAGGTGTCACCACCGTGGACCATGCGGATATTTACGGTGGTTATCTGTGCGAAGCCGCTTTTGGTGAGGCGCTGAAACTGGCTCCTCATCTGCGCGAGCGCATGCAGATCGTCACCAAATGCGGTATCGCCACCACCGCCCGCGCGGAAAACGCGCTTGGCCACTACATCACTGACCGCGATCATATTGTGAAAAGCGCGGAACAGTCGCTGACTAACCTGGCGACTGACCATCTGGATCTGCTGTTGATCCACCGTCCGGACCCGCTGATGGATGCCGATGAGGTCGCTGAAGCCTTCAAACACCTGCACCAGAGCGGTAAAGTGCGCCATTTTGGCGTCTCCAACTTTACCCCCGCACAGTTCACGCTGTTGCAATCGCGTCTTCCTTTCACGCTGGCGACCAATCAGGTGGAGATTTCACCGGTTCACCAACCGCTGCTATTAGACGGCACGCTCGATCAACTTCAGCAACTGCGTATTCGTCCGATGGCCTGGTCCTGCCTCGGTGGCGGGCGCCTGTTTAATGACGATGCGTTCCAGCCACTGCGCAACGAACTGGCGGTCATTGCACAAGAACTCAACGCCTCGTCCATTGAGCAAGTGGTTTACGCCTGGATACTGCGTCTGCCGTCGCAGCCGCTGCCGATCATCGGCTCCGGTAAAATTGAACGCGTTCGCGCGGCGGTGGAAGCGGAGTCGCTCAAAATGAGCCGTCAGCAGTGGTTCCGTATCCGAAAAGCGGCGTTGGGGTACGACGTACCGTAATCGCTAAATCATGGTTCTGCGTTCAAAATGGTGTCACTGGTTTACACTTAACCGACATGCATACAGAACGGAGGTCCTATGAAGCGATTGAGTCTGGCTGTGTTAACCCTGTTAGCCTGTACGGGCGCGCAAGCCGCCAGTGAGACGGTGGAGATGAATCTGGTCACCTCGCAAGGCGTTGGGCAGTCTATCGGGGAGGTGACCATTACCCAAACGGAGAAAGGGCTGGAGTTTACGCCGGATCTGAAAGCGCTGCCGCCGGGAGAACATGGTTTTCATATCCATGCCAACGGCAGCTGTCAGCCCGCGATTAAAGATGGCAAAGCGTCTCCTGCTGAGTCCGCAGGAGGACATTTTGACCCGCACAAAACCGGTAAACATGCCGGACCGGATGGCGAAGGGCACCTGGGCGATCTGCCTGTGCTGGTGGTTAATAACGAAGGTAAAGCCATTATTCCCGTCACGGCAACACGCCTGAAATCCCTGAATGATGTCAAAGACAAAGCGCTGATGATCCATGTCGGCGGCGATAATATGTCCGATCAGCCTAAACCGCTGGGCGGCGGCGGGGCGCGTTACGCCTGTGGGGTGATCAAGTAATCAGGATGTGAGCGTTCCTTCTGGCGGCGCTTGTTCCAGTTGAGAAAGTGAGCAATACAGCCGCCAGATGATGGCTGCCAGTTCTTGCGCAGCCGGCTGATGATGATGCGAAAGCGTCTCACAGATGCGCAGCAATTCGGTGAGCGTGGCGGCGAGGGGGCGCTGCTGGACACCGCGCTCATTCATTACATCGCGTAGTAACGAAATACAGATATCCCGCACGCGCGACAGCGGATCGGAGCGCGATTCCCAGGCGCGAAGCTGCCAGACCACGTGTGAACAGTTGAGCAGCACCACGCCCCAGCGTAAAAGCCAGCGTCTGGCCAGCGCATCCTGGCTGTTGCTTAGCTGGCTGATGTGGTGATACGTCAGCGACTCAAACTCGTTTTCACTGTGTGCAGGATGGCGGCTCAGTTGGTCGACAAAACTCCGGCGTAACGCGCGGATATGACGGCGACTTTTACGCGCATCCGATCCCGGACGCAAGATGGCGAAAGCAAGCCAGGACAAGGCGACTCCGACGATCTTGGCGGTGTTGTCATTAAGGAAATCAGCAAAGTCATAGACGGGCGGATTGGTCACGGCGATAAACGATCCCATAAAGACAATGAGTTGTCCCCAAAGCCCCGCCAGTTTTGGCATCTGTAGCTTAAGCAGTTGCATGGTGGTCAGCAGGGGGAATAAAAACAGTAAGAATTCCCACAGTTCACTAATCTGCACCATCAGGCCAAACTTCACCACAAAGCTGAACAGCGATAACAACACCAGCGTACGCATCAGCAGCGTCAGTGATTTAAACGGCGTGGCAACGGCAGAGTAGAGCACGCAACTGATGGCGGCCAGCGTCAGCGCCCCCGAACCCGATTCCCACTGTGACCCAAT
Organism: Citrobacter telavivensis; assembly: GCA_009363175.1. NCBI lineage: Bacteria > Pseudomonadati > Pseudomonadota > Gammaproteobacteria > Enterobacterales > Enterobacteriaceae > Citrobacter > Citrobacter telavivensis. Next base: position 3,324,965 of record CP045205.1, on the reverse strand, counting down.
GCTCCAGGCGCCAATCACCGTCAGCGTGACGAAAGTACGCAAACCGCTCCAGAGCGCTTCAGCATTATCAGTGTGTCGCGCCAGCGCAGGCGCACGGGGAATATGGACAGGCGTCAGTGCCCCGCCATTTTCGATCAGGTATAACTGATGGCTGGTGCGCAGATAGAGACGACAGAAGTAACATAACCGCTGCCAGAAGGCGACATGACGGTAATCAGCCCCGTTAGCGGGGGCAAGCGGGGCAATAATTCGAGCGATGGTGTAACTGTCCGTTTGCGAGCGGGCCAGGGCCGTCAAAAGTTGGTCAATGACATCACGCGTGTGGGCTGGAGGATTTGGCCAGTTAAGCAACATCCTGCGCAGGCTTGAGATGACGCTGGTCAGGCGCAACTGATGATGCAAGAGGGCATTCAACAGCGCATTCTGGCGACGAAAGCGGTAATGGCTCCAGAAGGCCTGGATACGCAGTAAGTTCATCGTCAATATTTGCCCGATCACCCCTTCGTGGGCAGAGCGGATGGCGTCTGTAGTCTCGGGTTGCCACAGCAGACTGGCATGTTCCAGCAAGCGTGCATGCATATTCTTCAACGCCGTCAGCAACGCGGTGCCATCGGAGGTGCTCGGCAGGATCATCATCATCGTGCCGCCGCAGAGGATCCCGACAATCACTTCACAGACGCGCGCCTGCGCGATATCCCAGAGTTGAGTGATTTCAACGATGTTGACCATCGGGAAGGCAATAATCGCCGCCGTGTAACCGGCAAGCTGAAAAGCGTAGGCTACGTTGTTGGTAAACTGCGCACAGGCCCAGGTACAAAAACCAATCCAGGCGGACATGCTCAGCAGAAAAAGCCACGGCTCGTTGAGAGTATGCCCGGCGAGAATCAACGCGGCGGTTGCGCCGAGCAAACTCCCGGCAATACGCCCGAGGCTCTTGCTGATAACGCCGCCGACGGTGGGAAAACTGACCACCGCGGCAGAGGTCATGGCCCAATAGGGTTCATCCAGGTTCAGATAATAGGCGAACGTCAACGCTAGACACATCGCGAGGGTATTACGCAATGCATAGCGCCACTGCCCGGCCGTCGCTTTCAGCCACGGCGTTTTGCTCAGATAGCGGTACAGGGAGGACATTTATTTGCCGATCGCTACGCTACAGGTCGTGCCGGAAACGAGCGTCACGTCATGCGGTAGTTGATCAAACTCGATACGTACCGGTACGCGCTGCGCCAGACGCACCCAGGGCACGTTAGGTTTGATATCCGGCACCAGTCCGGAATCGCTCTCCACGCTTTGGTCGTAAATGGCGCGACCGATGCTGGATACGTGACCCTGTAACTGAATATTGCCGCTGTAGAGCGTTATTCTAGCAGGCGCGCCCTCGCGGATATGACGCAACTTGGTTTCTTCAAAATACCCCATCACATAGAAGGAGTGGCTATCCACCAGAGCAAACAGCGGTTGCCCGGTGGTGGCGAAATCACCGGTACGCGTCGACAGATTGGTTATCCAGCCGGAGACCGGGGCATGGACATCCGTCTGCGCCAGTTGCCACTGCGCCTGTCTGAGCGTCGCCTGAGCGACGTCCACACTTGCCTGCATCGCTTTGACGTTCAGATTCGCGGTGTCTAACTCTTCTGCAGAAATGACGTTCTGCGATAAACGGCGGCGGCGGTTGGCTTCATTGTTGGCCTTTGCCAGTTCCGATTGCGCTTTAGCCAGTTGAGCCTGTGCGTTGAGTTCGGCGATATGAAAAGGGGTCTTATCAATGCGAAAGAGCAGATCGCCCGCGTTGACGAACTGGTTATCCTTTACCTGGAGATCGACGATGGTGCCAGACACCTGGGGGGTAATGCTGACCTGCTCGGCGCGCACCTTACCATCACGCGTCCAGGGCGATTGCATGTAATAATTCCACATAAACCAACCCGCCAGAACGGCGAGGGCAGCAATCACAATTGTGGAGAAATACTTCAGTGTTTTCAGCGTCATAATTACCACGCAACCAATAGAAAAAGACCCGAACAGACGCAGAGGGCAAAAATCGACAGATCCATCAATAATGGATGCCAAATTTCACCGGAGTAGATGCGTTCGCGCAGCAGGCGATGGATGAAAAGCCAGAGGAAAAATCCCAGCGCGAAGGCCTTGAACAGCGGCGGGAAATAAACAGATGCGCCAATCACCAGGTCTTGTAAGGGCATCCCTGTAGTATTGAGTGCGGAGGTCACAAGCAATAGTCCTTTGCGTCAGGTTACGTGTATACAGGTTTAGCAAAAACCTGCATGACGAGCGCTTTTTTCGCGTAATGTCTGAAAAATATGTCTGGCGGTAACCAATTGCAGCAATACATTTGTTTTAGCAATACAATTGCTGCACACTATTCTAAAATCAGTATAATATCTTAGCAAGCTAATTATAAGGAGATGAAATTGGAATCGCCATTAGGTTCTGATCTGGCACGGTTGGTGCGCATTTGGCGTGCTTTGATAGACCACCGTCTTAAGCCTCTGGAATTGACGCAGACACACTGGGTAACGCTGCATAATATTCATCAATTGCCACCGGATCAATCACAGATACAACTGGCAAAAGCGATTGGCATTGAACAGCCGTCACTGGTACGTACGCTGGATCAGCTCGAAGAGAAAGGGCTCATTTCGCGTCAAACCTGTGTCAGCGATCGCCGTGCTAAACGTATAAAGCTAACGGAAAAGGCAGAGCCGCTGATTGCCGATATGGAAGCGGTTATCAATAAAACGCGTGGTGAAATTCTGGAAGGGATTACTGCGCAGGAAATTGATCTGCTGATCAAGCTGATCACCCGACTTGAACACAATATTATTGAGCTCCAGTCGCACGATTAAAATCATGAAACGTGTGGTCAGGATCTGACCACACGTTAATTCACTTAGCGCGGAGAGACAGTAACCTGACGACCGTTGCTGGCCAGCACGACACGCTGTCCTGCAGAGAAACGCGTATCCCCTTGTTTCTGAACAACCATGATGGTGTTGCCATCATCCTTGCGGATTTCCAGCTCAACGCCCTGCGTTTTGTTCATCGCGCCCTGTACGCCTTGACCGGCAACGCCACCAGCGACAGCGCCTGCCGCGGTTGCCAGGGAACGACCCGTACCACCACCGACAGTATTCCCCAGGAAGCCGCCGAGCACGGCACCGCCAATGGCGCCGATCACGTTTTCATTATCACCGGCCTGAATTTTGACCGGACGGACGTTCACAATCGTACCGTAGGTGACATTCTGCACCTGCTTCGCTTCGGAGGCGGTGTAGACATCGCCTGAAAGGCTATCTGTGTTGGAACAACCCACCAGAGACAAGCCTGCCAGTGAAACGATCAGCACACGTTTAATCATCTAAAAATCTCCTGTTCACCATGAAACGCTACCCAAGCATCCCTCATGGTCAAATTATATGGTATTTGTGCGTTTAAGGTCACATGTTCTGTCTTAACGATGCAGAAATCATAATAACAGCCAGGTTAACCAACTTTAAACGAACTATTCAGCGGATCCACTTAATTGACATTGCGCACGCGCTTTCAGGGGAAAAACGTGAATGAAGCGTAGCATTGACTGCGCGTTTGTGATGGAGTGTTGACGCAACATTATGCTTAAAAAAGGAACATGTATGAAATCGGGCCGTTATATTGGCGTGATGTCTGGCACCAGTCTTGATGGTGTCGATGTAGTACTGGCGACGATTGATGACACGATGGTGGCTCAACAGGGGAGTCTCACCTGGCCGATGCCTGTGTCCCTTAAACAGGCGATTCTCGATATCTGTCAGGGACAATCCCTGACGCTCTCTCAGTTTGGTCAGTTGGATGTCCAGTTGGGCAAGCTGTTTGCAGAGGCGGTAAACGCGCTGCTGGCACAGGAAAAACTGCGCCCGCAAGACATTGTCGCCATCGGCTGCCACGGGCAAACCGTGTGGCATGAACCTGGCGGCGTTGCGCCGCACACGCTACAGATTGGCGATAACAACCAGATTGTGGCGCGTACCGGTATCACGGTGGTTGGCGATTTCCGCCGTCGTGATATTGCGCTGGGCGGACAGGGCGCGCCACTGGTGCCCGCATTTCATCAGGCGCTGCTCGCGCATCCAACTGAGCGAAGAATGGTGCTCAACATTGGCGGTATTGCGAATCTGTCGATGTTGATTCCAGGGCAACCCGTTCGTGGATACGATACCGGTCCTGGCAATATGCTGATGGATGCCTGGATCTGGCGGCAGTGCGGTAAACCCTATGATAAAGATGCGCAATGGGCCTGTGGTGGGACGGTGATTATTCCGTTGCTGCAAAACATGCTCAGTGACCCCTGGTTCTCGCTACCGGCACCGAAAAGTACCGGACGGGAATACTTCAACTATGGCTGGATTGAACGTCAGATGACGGCGTTCCCGGGGATTAGCCCGCGAGATGTTCAGGCGACGCTGACGGAACTGACGGCGGTAACCATCTCCGAGCAGGTGCTGCTGAGCGGAGGGTGTGAGCGCCTGATGGTCTGCGGCGGCGGCAGTCGCAACCCGCTGTTGATGACACGCCTGGCGGGACTGCTGCCGGGAACCGAAGTGACCACCACCGATGAGGCTGGGATTAGCGGCGATGATATGGAAGCGCTGGCGTTTGCGTGGCTGGCGTGGCGTACGCTTGCCGGTCTTCCGGGCAATCTGCCCTCGGTCACCGGTGCCCGCGAAGCGAGTGTGCTCGGTGCTGTTTTCCCCGCCAACCCGCGAACTCAGAGTTAACTGAATTTTTCTTTCGTCTTCTGCCGTTACACTGTGGAGATTAAGGAGGGTGAATTCACCCTCCCGGACCAGGAAAGTCTTCAGGATACGTCTATGAAAAAACTGTTACTCATCTGTTTCCCGCTTATGCTGTCCGGTTGTAGCGTCTACAATCAGTTTGTTGAGCGCATGCAAACGGACACGCTGGAATACCAGTGTGATGAAAAACCGCTGACGGTGAAATTGAATAATACCCGTCAGGAGGTGAACTTTGTTTATGACAACAAACTGCTCAATCTGAAGCAGGGCATCTCGGCGTCAGGCGCGCGCTATACCGACGGAATTTATGTGTTCTGGTCGAAAGGCGACGGTGCGACCGTCTACAAACGTGACCGTATCGTGCTGAATAACTGCCAGTTACAAAACCCGAAGCGTTGAGATTTCCAGCAGGGCGGCGCACAATAGCGCCACCCACTGACAATCCGTAGCGAGCACCATGTCTGATAACGACGAATTGCAGCAAATCGCGCATCTGCGCCGTGAATATACCAAAGGCGGTCTGCGCCGCCGCGATCTTCCCGCTGAGCCGTTAACCCTTTTCGAACGCTGGCTGGCTCAGGCATGTGACGCCAGACTGGCGGATCCCACCGCCATGGTCGTGGCGACCGTTGACGAAAATGGCCAACCTTATCAGCGTATTGTGTTGTTGAAACACTACGATGAAAAAGGTCTGGTGTTCTATACCAACCTTGGCAGCCGCAAAGCGCATCAAATCGAAAAAAATCCACGGATCAGCCTGCTGTTTCCCTGGCATATGCTGGAGCGTCAGGTGATGGTGACCGGCAAAGCCGAGCGCTTATCGACGCTGGAAGTGGTGAAGTATTTCCACAGTCGTCCACGTGACAGCCAGATAGGTGCCTGGGTCTCGAAACAGTCCAGCCGCATTTCCGCGCGCGGGATCCTCGAAAGCAAATTCCTCGAACTGAAACAGAAATTCCAGCAAGGTGAAGTGCCGCTGCCCAGTTTCTGGGGCGGATTTCGCGTCAGCATTGAGCAGATGGAGTTCTGGCAGGGCGGTGAACACCGACTGCATGACCGCTTTTTATACCAGCGTGAAAATAACGCATGGAAAATTGACCGTCTCGCGCCATAAACCCGGAAAATTGTTGTTTTAAGCGCTAGCGCTGTGTGCGCCAGCGCTTTATTCTATAGAGCTTTCGCGTCTGGCGAAAAGTCGTGTACCGGCAAAGGTGCAGTCGTTTTATACATGGAGATTTTGATGGCAAGCAGTAACTTGATTAAACAATTGCAAGAGCGGGGGCTGGTCGCCCAGGTGACGGACGAGGAAGCGTTAGCAGAGCGACTGGCGCAAGGCCCGATCGCGCTCTATTGCGGCTTCGATCCTACCGCTGACAGCTTGCATTTGGGGCATCTGGTTCCATTGTTATGCCTGAAACGCTTCCAGCAGGCAGGTCACAAACCTGTGGCGCTGGTCGGCGGCGCGACCGGTCTGATTGGCGACCCGAGCTTTAAAGCCGCCGAGCGTAAACTGAACACCGAAGACACCGTTCAGGAGTGGGTAGACAAAATCCGTAAACAGGTTGCTCCGTTCCTGGATTTCGACTGCGGCGAAAACTCCGCTATCGCGGCGAACAACTATGACTGGTTCGGCAACATGAACGTGTTGACCTTCCTGCGCGATATCGGTAAGCATTTCTCTGTAAACCAGATGATCAACAAAGAAGCGGTGAAGCAGCGTTTGAACCGTGACGATCAGGGGATCTCCTTCACCGAGTTCTCCTACAACCTGTTACAGGGTTATGATTTTGCCTGCCTGAATAAACTGCATGGCGTGGCGCTGCAAATCGGGGGTTCCGATCAGTGGGGTAACATTACTTCCGGGATCGACCTGACACGTCGTCTGCATCAGAATCAGGTCTTCGGTCTGACCGTTCCGCTGATCACTAAAGCCGACGGCACCAAGTTCGGGAAAACCGAAGGCGGCGCAGTGTGGCTGGATCCGAAGAAAACCAGTCCGTACAAATTCTACCAGTTCTGGATCAACACGGCGGACGCCGACGTGTATCGTTTCCTGAAGTTCTTCACTTTCATGGACATTGAAGAGATCAATGCGCTGGAAGAAGAAGACAAGAACAGCGGCAAAGCGCCGCGTGCCCAATATGTGTTGGCCGAGCAGGTCACGCGTCTGGTGCACGGTGAAGAAGGTCTTATCGCGGCGAAACGCATCACGGAGAGCCTGTTCAACGGCACGCTGAGCGATTTGAGCGAAGCGGACTTCGAACAGCTGGCGCAGGATGGCGTACCGATGGTTGAAATGGAAAAGAGCGCTGACCTGATGCAGGCGCTGGTAGATTCCGAACTGCAACCGTCTCGTGGTCAGGCGCGTAAAACCATTGCGTCAAACGCGATCACCATTAACGGTGAGAAGCAGTCAGATCCGGAATACACCTTCGTCGAAGGCGATCGCCTGTATGGCCGCTACACGCTGCTGCGTCGCGGTAAGAAGAATTACTGTCTGGTGTGCTGGAAGTAATCGAAAGTCAGCAGGGGCGTGGGAAACCACGCCCCTTTCTATTTTCAGGGTTGTGGTAAGCAAAAAATGAAGAATATTCTCGCCATCCAGTCCCACGTTGTTTTTGGGCATGCTGGCAATAGTGCTGCGGAATTCCCGATGCGCCGCCTCGGTGCCAACGTCTGGCCCCTCAATACGGTTCAATTCTCTAATCACACGCAATACGGCAAATGGACAGGCTGCGTCATGCCGCCATCACATCTGACCGAGATCGTGCAGGGCATAGCTGATATCGATCAGCTGAAGCGCTGCGATGCCGTGCTGAGCGGTTACCTGGGTTCTGCCGAGCAGGGCGAGCATATTCTGGGGATCGTGCGTCAGGTGAAAGCGGCCAACCCGGCGGCGAAATATTTTTGTGACCCGGTGATGGGACATCCGGAGAAAGGCTGCATCGTCGCCCCGGGCGTCGCCGAATTTCATGTTCGTCACGCGCTGCCAGCAAGCGATATTATTGCGCCGAATTTGATTGAGCTGGAAATCCTCTGCGAACACGCGGTGAACAGTGTGGATGACGCCGTTGTCGCCGCCCGCGAGTTAATCGCACAGGGACCGGAGATCGTGCTGGTAAAACATCTGGCGCGTGCGGGTTACAGTCAGGATCGTTTTGAAATGCTGCTGGTCACTGTTGATGACGCCTGGCACATCAGCCGTCCGCTGGTGGATTTCGGCACACGCCAGCCGGTCGGCGTTGGCGATGTGACCAGCGGGTTGCTGTTAGTGAAGTTGTTGCAGGGGGCGACAAACCAGCAGGCGCTGGAGCATGTCACTGCGGCGGTGTATGAGATTATGATTGCCACCAAAGCGATGCAGGAATATGAACTACAGGTGGTTGCCGCACAGGACAGGATCGCTCAACCAGAGCATTACTTCAGCGCCACACAACTCTGACCCACTTGCCGGATGAGGCGTCTACCGCCGCCATCCGGCACAATTCGCTTATTGTAACCCTTCAGCTTTCAGCGCCGCCGCAACGCCTGGACGCTCAGCCATGCGCTTCATATACGCCGCGATATGCGCTAACCCATCCATATTGAGCTTCACCGCGTATGCCCAGCGCAGTACGGTGAAAAGGTAGGCATCTGCGATAGTGAAACGCGATCCGCATATCCACTGTCCCTCTTTGAGGGAAGCATCAACGTACTGCATCTTCTTCTCCAGCAGCGCACGAACGGTCGGTTTGTACTCTTCCGGGGTATCAGGGCGAAACAATGGGGTGAAGCCTTTGTGCAGCTCAGTTGCAATGTAGTTAAGCCACTCAAGCGTCTTATAGCGCGAGATGCTGCTCACGGGCGCCAACAACTGGCGGTCAGGAACGCTATCGGCGAGGTATTGCATAATCGCCACGCCTTCGGTTAACAGCGTGCCGTCATCGAGCAGCAGGGCGGGAACCTGTCCTTTCGGGTTGACCGCGAAAAAATCATCACCGTTTTCCAGACGCTTCTTCATCAAATCCACACCATCCAGCGTGAAATCTTTCCCACTCTCGCGAAGGGTAATATGGGAAGCAAGAGAGCAGGCGCCTGGCTTGTAGAACAGTTTCATCGATAACTCCTTTCAACTGAGGTTTAACGTATCCTGGTTCGGGTTCAGGCAAAAAAAAAAGCTGCTAACGCAAAGTTAGCAGCTTCATTACGCGTTTCCCAGAAATTTACGCGGTAGCGGTCTTGGACGCTTTCTCGCCTGGTTCGTCGTCCTGAGTCATGCGGTTCAGTTTCGGCGCCGTCAGCAGCATCAGAACAGCGATCACTGCGGTCGCCACGCCAATCTGCAGGAACACGCGACCATACACTTCCAGAGACATCAGCGGATCGGTCACATTTTCAGGAACCGCCATCATGCTGGCGACATAACCGCCAATGATGTTGGCACCGGCGGTGGTCAGGAACCAACTGCCCATGATGAAGCCCATCAGACGCTGTGGAACCAGCTGTGCCACCATGGCCAGACCCAGACCGGAAATCATCAGCTCACCGATACTTTGCAAGCCGTAGCAGATGATCAGCCAGTTAACGGAAACGATACCCGCATCGGTCGCGAATTTTGCTCCCAGCGGCAGGATCAGGAACGCGCCAGAACACAGCACCATACCAATGGCAAACTTAGTTGGCATCGGCAGGGTGTCACCCATCTTGTTATAGATAGCCGCGAGGATAGGGCTACCAATGATGATCCAGAACGGGTTCAGCGCCTGATACTGTTCAGGTTCGAATGCAATGCCAAGAATAGAGTGCTCAACGTTACGAATAGCGAAGAAGTTCAGCGACGTCGGCATCTGGCTATACAGTACGAAGAAGATGATCGCTTCCAGCATCAGAATGAAGGCCACAATCATTTTACGACGAGCGGCACCCTGCATGGCGAACGCTTCTTTACCGAAGATAAAGACGATACCAAGTGCGATCACGCCCAGCACCATACGTGCGATTTGTTGGTTATGCAGCAGCCAGGTCGCAATTGCGATCAGCGCGACAACACCGACGATGGTCAGCAGCAGGTTGCGGATGTTGATAGGTTCGAAGTCAGGTTTAGAACCGTAGTTTTTCACCCAACGCTGGCAGAATGCGAAGTTTACTACGGTTATCAGCATACCGACGACGCTCAGCGCGAACGCGGTGCTCCAGCCGTAATGCGCGGCCAGCCACGGTGTTGCCAGCATAGAGAAGAATGAACCGATATTGACGGACATGTAGTACATCGTAAAGGCGCCATCAAGACGCGGGTCATCTTTCGCATAGCAGGTCGACAGCAGAGAGGATGGGTTAGCCTTAAACAGACCATTACCGACGGCAATGGCGGCCATCCCCATATAAACGACACCGGCGTCGTGTCCGGACCATGCCACCAGTGCATAGCCGATAGCCAGTACCACCGCACCGAGCATAATGACGCGCTTGGTACCCAGAACTTTGTCACCTAACCAGCCACCAATGGCGACCAGACCGTAAACCAGGGCGCTAAAGGATGAGAAAAGAGTGATTGAATCCGCTTCAGACATACCCAGTTGTTTAACCAGGTAAACGGCCATAATTCCTTGTAAGCCGTAATAACCGAAACGCTCCCAGAGCTCAATCGAGAAGATGAGATAGAACGCCTTCGGTTGTTTGAAAGCGTTAAGACTGACGCTTTCCGTTGGTTTCTTGTTTGCAGTAGACACTTTAACCTCTTTTTTTACATCCCATATTAACGGGGGTGTTCTGTCACGTGATACCTCTTGGGTAGCCGTGAAATTGTTATAGTGGGAGGGGAAACGGCGAGTAATGTTCACTATCTTGCACTTTCAGACAAGTCTTTTGTAATACTCTGTTACATATATATTGAATGGTGGATTCCACGGGGTGGATAAATGTTATCTAGCGTTAAATTTTATTAATTGAGTAATGGCAGTTTATTACGCTGTCACGTTGCCCTGGAAATGGCTGTATGGCGATATGTTCTGCTATTTGTCGGTTAATGCAGTGATAAAGCCCAGTATCTAAAAAATAGCCAGTGTAATGTTTTGTGTATAAAAACTGACTCATTGTCATCTGAATGCAAAGTTAACCAAAATTAACAGAAAAATTTACATAGAGTTATCACTATGATCGAGATCACAATTGGATAGAAATTTTCGTTATTAAAAAAAGGATTAACCTGAATAAGTGCTTATAGCCAGGATGAATCATTTGTATAAGACGTAGAAAGCGGAATCATTGACGGATTGGGGAGAAAGAAGCAGAGGATAACAAAAAGTGATGGCTGGACAATGTTACCAGCCCCTGGCGGTCAGATATCCACCTTCTCTTTGAATTCACAGAGATCTTCAATGATACAGGAACCACAGCGCGGCTTACGGGCAATACAGGTATAGCGCCCATGCAGGATAAGCCAATGGTGGCAGTCGACCTTAAATTCCGCGGGAACCACCTTCAGTAATTTCTCTTCCACCTGCTCAACGTTTTTGCCCGGTGCAAACTGGGTACGGTTACAAACGCGAAAGATATGCGTGTCGACGGCGATGGTTGGCCAGCCGAAGGCGGTATTCAGCACAACATTCGCCGTCTTGCGGCCCACGCCCGGCAGCGCCTCAAGCGCCGCACGATCTTCTGGCACCTCGCCATGATGCTGCTCAAGCAAAATACGGCAGGTCTTAATCACGTTCTCGGCTTTGCTGTTAAACAGGCCGATCGTTTTGATGTAGGACTTGATCCCTTCAACGCCGAGCTCCAGCATGGCGGCGGGGGTATTCGCAACCGGATAGAGTTTCGCCGTGGCCTTGTTCACGCTGACATCCGTCGCCTGCGCCGACAGCAGCACCGCGATCAACAGCTCAAAGGGGGAGTTGAAGTTCAACTCGGTGGTCGGATGCGGATTGTTCGCGCGTAATCGGGTTAATATTTCTAACCGCTTTGCTTTATTCATGAGGCATTCCCTGGTTCACCGGAGGGCAACTCCGTCGCGACTGCCGCACTGGCGCGGCGCTTTTTCATCTTTTCATCAATGAGATATTTCACCGCCAGCATGAGTCCCAACCCAATAAATGCGCCAGGCGGTAACATTGCCAGCAGGAAAGGAGAGTCGGTGTGGAAAATTTCCACGCGCAGCACCTTTGCCCAGTTGCCGAGCAGTCCGTCCGCCCCGTCAAACAGCGTGCCATTGCCGATTATTTCGCGCAGGGAACCCAGCACAAACATAGCGCCGGTTGCCCCCATCCCAATGGAGAAGCCGTCCAGCGCCGACAGCGCCGGACCCTTTTTGGCGGCAAAGGCTTCAGCGCGTCCCACCACAATGCAGTTGGTCACGATCAGCGGGATAAAGATCCCCAGTGACTGGTAAAGACCAAAGGCATAGGCGTTGATCAGCATTTGTACCGCACTGACCACCGAGGCGATGATCATCACGTAAATCGGGATACGAATTTCGGCTGGCGTCCAGCGGCGCAGCGCGGAGATAGTCAGGTTGGTCAGCGTCAGCACCAGCGTGGTGGCAAGCCCCAGCCCGAGGGCGTTGGTGGCAGTCGAGGTGACCGCCAGCAGCGGGCACATCCCCAGCAGTTGCACCAGCGCGGAGTTATTTTTCCACAATCCCTGAACGATGACGTCTTTAATTTCACTCATGACTTACTCTCCGCAGGCCGGAAGTTGAGGCAGTTGCGCAGGCAGCGTTTGGGCATACAGCCCTGCACGCTTGACGGCATTGACCACCGCGCGCGGCGTAATCGTTGCCCCGGTAAACTGATCAAAATCTCCGCCATCTTTTTTCACGGCCCAGTGGCTGTCGTTGTCACCCTGAATCTTTTTACCGCTGAAACCGGTTATCCAGTCTGACAGGCGCAGTTCAATTTTATCGCCCAGCCCCGGCGTTTCATGGTGTTCCGTTACCCGGGTGCCCAAAACCGTGCCGCTGAAGTCGGCACCGACCAGCAACTGAATGGCGCCAGAATAGCCATCCGGCGCCGTTGTCTCAAGCACGGCCGCCACGGGCGTACCGTCCTGCTCCGCAATATAGACGCGATGCTCGCCTTTCCCCAGTGCGGGCGCGCTGACCACGAAGCAGCGATCCTGCAAACGGTTATTATAGCGATCGGCAGGCAGAACCTGATCAAACAGCGCCTTTTGCTGAATGGCCGCCTGCTCATCAATGGTGGTTTTGGTCATCAGGTTGATGGCGGCAGTCAGTCCGGTCGACCCCGCCGCAAACAGCGCCAGGGTGATGCCATGTTTACGAATCGTTTTCAGCATGGATTATCCTTTGCGGTGTCCGTACACGCGCGGACGCGTGTAGTAGTCAATCAGCGGGACCGTGATATTGGCCAACAGCACGGCAAAGGCCACGCCATCCGGATAGCCGCCGAAACTGCGGATTAACCACACCAGCAAGCCTGCCAGCGCGCCAAACACCAGACGACCGCGATTGGTCGTCGATGCCGTCACCGGGTCAGTCAGAATGAAGAATGCGCCAAGCATCGTTGCCCCGGAGAGCAGATGAATTTGCGGGGAGGCGAGCGTCTCAGGCGCAAATAGCCAACCCAGCATCGCGCAGACGGCTAATGAGAGCAGGAAGCTAACCGGAATATGCCAGCGAATAGCGTTTTGTTGCAGCAGAAAAACACCGCCAGCCAGCCAGGCCAGGTTGACCCACTGCCAGCCCGCACCGGCAAAGATGCCGCTGTAAATGGGGTATTGCATGATCTGCTCAACAGAATGACCGGCATGCAGGGACGTTTTGAAGGTGTCCAGCGGCGTGGCCTGGCTTATCCCGTCAATCCCCATGCGCAGCGTATGCATGTCGCCCCCGCCGGTGGTCTGTCCGGTAACGATTATCTGCAGGGCATCGAGCAGTCCTGGCGTTGTGGCGGCAATATCCTGTGGCGGTAACCAACTGGTCATCTGCACCGGGAAGGAGATAAGCAGCACCACATAGCCAATCATCGCCGGGTTGAACGGGTTTTGTCCCAGACCGCCATACAGCTGTTTGGCGATGATCACCGCGAATACCGTACCGAGGATCACCATCCACCAGGGCGCGAGCGGGGGAATACTGACGGCAAGCAGCAGACCGGTCAGTAGCGCGGAATTGTCCTTTAAAATCGCCACTACCGGTTGCTTACGTAATCTGAGCACGGCGGCTTCAGCCAGCAGCGCACTTGCGCAGGCGAGTACGATCTGCAACAGAGTTCCCCAGCCGAAAAACCACCATTGCACGGCAATTCCCGGCACGGCGGCAAGTAAGACCAGCAGCATAATGCGCGACGTTTGACGCTGATTATGCGTGTAGGGAGAGCTTGCGATTCTGAATACCATTTAATCCTCGTTAACAACCTGCTGCTGAGCGTCTCTTTTGGCTTTTGCCCGTGCTATTGCGACTTCGACGGCCGCTTTACGCGAGTCCACCGGTTTATCCGACGCGGCGGGTTTACTGCTGGCCTGCTGTTCCTGTTTGCGCGCCTTCGCGCGGGCAATAGCGGCTTCGACGGCGGCTTTACGTGGGTCCACCGGTTCATCAGACGCAGCGGGTTCGTTGCTGGCCTGCTGCTCCTGCTTGCGTGCCTTCGCGCGGGCAATAGCGGCTTCGACGGCGGCTTTGCGCGGGTCCACCGGTTCATCAGACGCGGCGGGTTTACTGCTGGCCTGCTGCTCCTGCTTGCGCGCCTTTGCGCGGGCAATAGCGGCTTCGACGGCCGCTTTACGCGAGTCCACCGGTTCATCAGACGCGGCGGGTTCGCTGCTGGCCTGCTGTTCCTGTTTGCGCGCCTTTGCGCGGGCAATAGCGGCTTCGACGGCGGCTTTACGCGGATCGGTGTCAGTAGCGGTGGCGTTCTCGGCCTGTTTTGCTCGCGCCAGCGCTTTACGCGCTTCACGAGCCGCAATCACCGCGCTATTGTCCGGCGTTTCACCCGCTTTAATCATTACCGGTTGCGTCGCCTGAGCCTGTTTCTCTTTAACGCGAGCCAGGGCGGCGGCAATGGCATCCTGATCCTTCGCCGCTGGCTGTACGGCGGCTTTCTTATGACGTTCCAGACGCGCGGCTTTCTCACGCTCCAGGCGAGCCTGACGCGCTTCGAAACGCGCTTTGGCTTCCGCCGCGCGCTTTTCTTCCTGGCTTATTGCATAAAGCTCAGCTTTTTCCTGACGGAAATATTGCACCAGCGGAATGTTGCTTGGGCAGACCCAGGCGCAAGCGCCACACTCAATGCAGTCGGCAATGTTATGCGCGGTGGCTTTGTCATGCTGCTGTCCTTTACTGAACCAGTAGAGCTGCTGGGGCAGAAGATCGGCCGGGCAGGCGTCGGCACAGGCGCTACAGCGAATGCAGCCTTTCTCTTCCTGCGGCTCGCCCATTTCCGTTGCCGACGGTGCCAGCAAACAGTTGGTTATCTTCACCACCGGGACATCGAGCCACGGCAGGGTGAAGCCCATCAATGGGCCGCCCATGATCACCATCTGATCGGCAGAAGGGCAGAAACCCGCATCATTAAGCAGATGGCGTACCGGCGTACCGAGTCTCGCCCAGACGTTACCCGGACGACTGACCGCTTCACCGGTGAGGGTCACAACGCGCTCGGTAATCGGTTCGCCGTCAATAATCGCACGTTTAACCGCATACGCCGTGCCGACGTTTTGCATCAGTACGCCGATGTCGGAAGAACGACCGCCGTGAGGAACCTGTTTTCCGGTCAGGATTTGGGTAAGCTGCTTTGCCCCGCCCGAAGGGTATTTCGTTGGGATCACGCGCAGCGCGATATCCTGCGAGCCGGCCAGCACCGCACGCAGCATTGAGATCGCCTGCGGTTTGTTATCTTCAATACCAATAAGGATTTCACGCGGTTGCAGAATATGCGCCAGAATGCGGATACCCTCGACGATCTGCGCCGCACAATCCTGCATCAGACGATCGTCGGCGGTGATATAGGGTTCACATTCCGCGGCGTTGATGATCAGCGTTTGAATTTTGTCGCCGCCGCCCTGCAATTTATTCCCGGTCGGGAAACCGGCTCCGCCCAGCCCGGCGACGCCGAACTGATGAATGCGGGCGATCAGGGCGTCGCGACTCTGCGAACGGTAATCCTGCCAGCCTTCACGCTCAATCCAACGGTCTTCACCGTCGGCATCAATGATTACGCTCAGCTCGGCTAATGCTGAAGGGTGCGCCGTCGAGTGGGGCGCAATCGCCACCACCGTCCCGGAGGTAGGCGCATGAACCGGGAGCATTCTTCCCCATCCACGGGTTAGCGGCTGTCCGCGCAGTACATGCTGCCCTTCGGTGACGCACAGTTCCCCTTCAGCACCGATATGCTGTTTGAGCGGAATAACGAAACGCTGCGCGAGGGGAACCTGGCGCAGCGGCGTGCCGTTTGACTGTGTTTTCATTTCCGGCGGATGGATGCCGCCGTTGAAATCCCAGATCTTATCTTTTCTGAAAGCAGAGAATAACTTAAGCATGGTGTTCCACGGGGATAATACGCACGGGGATCGTGTTCAAATCCCACTTCCAGTTGTCAGGCGTTTCGGCGACCGGACGCAGTTCAATGCAGTGAGTCGGGCAGGGGTCAACGCACAGATTGCAACCCGTGCACAAATCGCTCATCACCGTGTGCATGGCGCGCGTAGCGCCAATAATTGCGTCCACCGGACAGGCCTGAATACATTTGGTGCAGCCAATGCAATTAGCTTCATCAATTACCGCCAGCATGCGAACCGGCGCAACGTCTTGTTCATCGCCATCAATCGGTTGGGGATCGACGTTCAGCAGTTCCGCAATTTTCAACATGACCGCTTCGCCGCCGGGCGCACAGCGGTTAATTTTTTCGCCCTGGCCACCAATCGCTTCCGCGTAGGGGCGACAGCCAGGATAGCCGCATTGCCCGCACTGGCTTTGCGGCAGAATTTCATCAATCTTTTCAACGACAGGATCATCCTCCACCGCGTAACGACGGGAGGCATAACCCAGGATAGCGCCGAACACCAGACCCAGCAGGCTCACGGCGGCAACGGCAATCCAGATAGCATTCATTACAACTTCACCAAACCACTAAAGCCCATAAAGGCCAGAGACATTAACCCGGCGGTAATCAGCGCAATGGCGTTACCGCGAAACGGAGCAGGCACATCCGCGACGGCGAGACGCTCGCGAATCGCCGCAAACAGCACCATCACCAGTGAGAAGCCGACAGCGGCGGAAAAGCCGTACAGTGCCGACTGCAAAAAGTTGTGGCCGAGATTGATATTCAACAGCGCCACACCGAGAACCGCACAGTTGGTGGTGATAAGCGGCAAGAAGATCCCCAGCAGACGATAGAGCGCCGGGCTGGTTTTGCGCACCACCATTTCGGTAAATTGCACCACGACCGCGATAACCAGAATAAAGGCCAGCGTACGCAGATAAATGAGATCGAGCGGAATCAGGATCCAGGTGTCAATCAGCCAGGCGCAGATTGAAGCCAGCGTCATCACAAACGTGGTCGCGAGCCCCATCCCCATCGCGGTTTCCAGTTTTTTGGAAACGCCCATAAAGGGACAAAGACCCAGAAACTTAACCAGTACAAAGTTATTGACCAGTACAGTTCCGACAAACAGCAGCAGGTAATCAGTCATTTTTCGGCCTGAAATAAAAAAGCCGCCTATTATCTGACAATCTACAGCAGGCGACAACAGGTTAACTGTAGGGTTATTACGGATTCACAAAGGTGGTTTTCACACGTACTGAGCGCTTGAAATAGGGCACTAACAGTGCCGCCGCCAGCAGCGGAAATAGCAACTGGCGTACCGCGAGTGCGTCGGGTACTGGTGAAAAAGCAAAGGCTTTAACCGCCAGCAAGACGGAGACCAGTAGCCAGATAATATAATGTTTCGGAACACTGCGTCTGCGCTTAAAGAACGCAATCGTCAACCACAGGGTGTAATACCACATGGCGATCGCGGTGAGAAAAGAGACGCCCCACAACAGCAGATTGCCGGTACTTTGCTCTGCCAGCATCGCAAACGTTTTGGGAGAGGCGAGTGCTGTAGCATACAGAAACAGGGCCAGCGAGGCACTCAGCAAGGCGACTAAAAGCCAGGCCAGCGGGCCCAGTAACCAACCGCCAATGCGCTGTGCCGGTGTTGTGGTCATAAAATCTCCGGAATTGCCATATGTACCGTTCTTTTTGGGGCGGTTATTATAAAGCTTTTACCGGCAAGCGCTACTTTCTTATTGCACGTAGCGCCAGACTGATTTCGGTACCTGGCCAACATCAAAAAGGCGACCGCCGGAGACCAGTTCAGCGCGACGGTGATCGGCAGCGCGATACATATTGATAATGTCCTGGTCATCGGTAAGGGTGTAGTGCAGATGGTCAAACAGTTTTTCCAGACTTTCGAGCGAGCTAATTTTGCGAAATTTTAATAAATAATCCTGAACAGTCATAAACAGGGATCCCTATTATAAAAATAAAGCCTACGAGTCGTGAACGTAAATAAACCTTTCCGGCGAAAAGAACCGGCAGGCAAATGTCAACAAAGTATTTTCTTAAGTGGTGTTTGACGTGTCAGACGACACCAGAGCGAAGGGTAACGCGCTTCGCTATGACTGGCAATACGCGCAGAGGCAGGAAGCCGCACAATCCGCTTTTTCAGATAATTTTTACGGCTTTTTCTGCAATCAACAGGGGAAAACAGACCTTCCAGGCGACATACGTCGCCTGGCACACTATTTCTGCTGAATAGCGGCGGTCGGTTCGGGAGGCTGATAATTATCAATATGATTAGCGACGCCGAGGAGGACCACAGAAACTGCGAGAACCACCCAACCTGTTAATTGAATAAGACGATCGATGACTGACGACATTTGCGTTGATTTATCCTTAAATACAGGCAGCAGATGTTACTTAGCAATAATTATCCCGGCAAGTGTTTTGGGAACGATTTCAGTGACTTTATATCGACAAAATGCGCGAAAGTGACATTTATTTGACTTAAGTTAAATAACGACCTTTCTTGCGGCGGGGTGAGTAAACTATTGTTAGTGGTTTATGGATAGTGTGAAATAGTCAGCAGACTGAAACGAGAGGCAGAGATATGAGTGACAACATCCGTGTAGGACTGATTGGCTACGGATACGCCAGTAAAACGTTCCATGCTCCCCTGATTGACGGCACACCGGGACTGGAGCTGGCGGCAGTATCCAGTAGCGATGCAGCGAAAGTGAAGGCGGACTGGCCTTCCGTGGCCGTTGTCTCTGAGCCGAAGCATCTGTTTAATGACCCCAATATCGATCTGATTGTCATTCCTACCCCCAACGATACCCACTTCCCGTTGGCCAAAGCGGCGCTGGAAGCCGGCAAACATGTGGTGGTGGATAAGCCCTTCACCGTGACACTGTCACAAGCTCGTGAGCTGGATGCGCTGTCGCGCAGCCTGGGACGGGTGCTTTCTGTTTTCCACAATCGCCGCTGGGACAGTGACTTTTTGACCCTGAAAGCGATGCTGGCAGAAGGCGTTTTGGGTGAGGTCGCCTATTTCGAATCGCATTTCGATCGCTTTCGTCCGCAGGTGCGCGACCGCTGGCGTGAGCAAGGGGGGCCGGGGAGCGGTATCTGGTACGATCTGGCTCCGCATCTCCTTGACCAGGCGATCAATTTGTTCGGCCTGCCTGTCAGCATGACGGTAGATTTAGCGCAGTTGCGTCCGGGGGCGCAGTCAACGGACTACTTCCATGCCACGCTTTCCTATCCACAGCGTCGGGTTATTTTGCACGGTACGATGCTGGCCGCGGCGGAATCGGCACGTTACATCGTGCATGGTTCGCGCGGCAGCTATGTGAAGTATGGTCTTGATCCGCAGGAAGAGCGCCTTAAAAGCGGGGAACGTCTGCCGCAGGAAGACTGGGGTTATGATATGCGTGATGGCATCGTCACACGCGTTGAAGGCGAAACGCGGGTGGAAGAGACCTGGCTGACCGTGCCGGGGAATTATCCGGCGTATTATGCCGGGATCCGCGACGCGCTGAATGGTAACGGCGAAAACCCGGTACCGGCGAGCCAGGCCATCCAGATCATGGAATTGATTGAGCTGGGCATTGAGTCGGCGAAGCATCGTTCGACGTTATGTCTTGCCTGATGTCTTAAAGGCCCGATGAAATTCATCGGGCCTTTATCTTTATGCCGTTGCGACTTTTTCACGCAGCGCCTGTTTTTCCGCTGCGCTCAGGAAGGCGCTTTCCAGCCCGTTGATCTGCGCCTGACGAATCTGCTCACGGCTCAGTCCCGCTGCCGGTGCCGCGACCGTATATTCGTGAATAATATCCACCCCCTGGACCGCCGGGTCGTCAGTGTTCAGGCTGGCGAGGATGCCGTGCTCCAGGAACGTCTTCAGCGGATGGACGGATAACGACGGCACGGTGCTGGTCTGAATATTTGACGTCAGACAGGATTCGATTCCAATACGCTGTTCAGCGAGGAAATCCATCAGCGCGGGATCCTCTACCGCTTTTACGCCGTGACCGATACGTTCCGCACCCAGTTCGCGAATGGCCTGCCAGATGCTTTCCGGACCGGCGGCCTCACCGGCGTGCACCGTAATATGCCAACCGGCATCACGGGCGCGGTTGAAATGGGACAGGAACAGACTGCCGGGGAAGCCCAGTTCATCACCGGCAAGGTCGAGGGCGGCTATCCGATCGCGGTGCGCCAGCAGTGCTTCCAGTTCTTGCAGGCAGGCGGCTTCGCCGAAGGTCCGGCTCATGATGCCGATCAGTTGCGCCTGTACGCCAAAGGTTTGGCAGCCTTCACGCACGCCGGCAATCACGGCTTCAACCACGCCAGCGACCGGCAGCTGATGCGTCATTGCCATGTAGCCTGGGGAAAAACGCAGCTCAACATAGTGCAGGCCATTACGCGCGGCGTCTTCGATGTTTTCAAAAGCCACGCGGCGACAGGCGTCAAGGGAGGCTAAGACCTTTACGCCCCAGTCCAGTTTCGACAGAAAGCTGACGAGATCGGGTTCTGTGGCTGTCACCTGCACATGAGGGATCAACGCTTCAAGGGTTTGTGCGGGGAGGGGCAAATTGAACTGGCGGCCAAGATCCAGAATGGTTTGTGCCCGGATGTTTCCATCAAGGTGGCGATGAATGTCAGTTAACGGCAGGGAAGTATCAATCATGGTCGCACTCATTATTCGAATATAAAAGTGCGCTCTATTATAAAAACAAAAGCAGGGGAAAAGCTATGTAGCGCAATGATTAATTCCATTGCGCAACAGGCTGTCAGCGTATTGAGCGGATTGCGTTAATTAACCCGTTCACCCCTTTTTCCAGTTTTGAACGGGGACAACCGGCATTCAGGCGCACAAAACCGCGTCCTTCATCACCGTAGGTGTAGCCGGGCATGATGGCGACTTTTTCCTGCTGAATCAGCGCATTCTGCAATGCGCTATCGTCAACGTTCAACGCCCGCAGGTCAATCCACGCGAGATAGGTCGACTGGGGTATCTGCCAGTTGAGTTCAGGAAATGCGTGGTTCAGCGTATCCGCAACGTAGCGCAGATTGTCTCTGAGATACTCCCGCAGCGCATCCAGCCACGGCGCACCCTGTTCGTAGGCTGCAATGTGCGCAGTCAGCGCCAGCACGGCGGGAGACGACAGGCCATCGCGGCCTTTTAGCGCACTCAGATACGCATCGCGACTGTCAGCGTCTTCAATCAGTCCCCAGGCGCCGGTCAGCGCCGGAATGTTGAAGCTCTTGGAGGCGGACGTGAACAGCGCCCACTGGTCGCGTGCTACGTTGCTCCAGGGAATATGCGGCTGTTCGCCCCAGACCATATCCATATGAATCTCATCAGATATCACCCGCACGCCGTGACGCTGGCAGCGTTCCGCCATCGTCTCCAGTTCTTCGCGCGTCCAGACTTTACCTGTTGGGTTATGCGGACTGCACAGCAGCAGAATTTTACTTTCCGGGCGAGCCAGCGCCGCATCCAGTTTGTCCATGTCGCAATGCCAGCCGCCATTTCGCTGCTCCAGCGCCACCGGCACAACGTGGCGCTCATTGCCTTCGATGGCCTTATAAAAGGCGTCATAGGCCGGGTTGTGAAGCACCACACCGTCGCCGACAGAAGACCACTGGCGGATGAGCTGCGACACCATATAGATTACAGAAGGGCCATACACCAGCGACCCGGTATCAATGGGCGTGTTGTGACGCCGGGCAAACCAGTGGGCGATCGCGCTGAGAAACGCATCATTCTTCCAGCGACTGTAGCCCAGCACACCATGTGCGAGGCGCTGATTTAGCGCCTCCAGGATGCAGGGAGCCGTCGCGAAATCCATATCAGAGATGGTAAACGGCAGCAGGTCGGCGGTACCGAAACGATCGGCCACGTAATCCCATTGCGTGCACCACGTACCGTGACGGTCGACAACCTGTGAAAAATCAAACATGCGCGTGTCCTTATGCCTGAACCGTATTCATCAGGCCTGCCATTTCGTCTTTAACCGACTGGACCTGCGGGCCAATCACCACCTGTAGGTTATGCTGATTCAACTGCACAACGCCAATGGCTCGGTTGTCCTTCAGCGCCTGCACGTTCACCTGCGACATATCTTTAACAGAAAGACGCAGGCGGGTAATGCAGTTATCCAGACTGACGATGTTATCAGCACCGCCCAGCGCGGCCAGAATAGCAGGAACGTTATAACCCGATTTTCCCGGCGTTCCGGCAACGGCTTTTTCGAGCGTGCTGGCGATTTCACTGTCACGACCCGGTGTTTTGAGGTTAAAGCGGGTGATGGCGAAGCGGAAGATGGCGTAGTACACCACGAACCAGACCGCCGCCACGACCGGTACCAGATACCACTTGGTCGACAGCCCGTGCAGGATCCCAAACACCACAAAGTCGATAATATTGCCGTCGGTATTACCGATAGTCACACCCAGTACCGACATCATGGTAAAGCCCAGACCGGTCAGTAACGCGTGAATGACATAGAGCACCGGCGCGACAAACAGGAACAGGAACTCCAGCGGTTCAGTCGTGCCGCCAACGACGCAGGCAATCAACCCTGAGATCAGCAGTCCTTTGATCTTGTGACGGTTCTCCGGACGTGCGCAATGGTACATCGCTAACGCTGCACCCGGCAAGCCGCCGAGGAACGCCGGCATTTTACCCTGTGACAGGAAGCGGGTGGCGCTTTCCGAGAAGCCCTGCGTGGTCGGGCAACTCAACTGTGCCTGGAAAATAGTCAGTGCGCCGCTCACCGAATGACCGCACACTTCCTGGGTGCCACCGGCGTCGGTAAAGCGAATCAGCGCCACCAGAATGTGATGCAAACCAAACGGCAACAGCAGGCGTTCGCCCGTACCAAACAGCATTGGACCAAAGTCACCCGCGCTGTTAATCATATGGCCCAGGCCGCTGATTCCCATCGCGAAAACCGGCCACACCAGCGGGATCACCAGACCGACCAGACCCATCACCACCGAGGAGACGATCGGGACAAAGCGGGTGCCGCCGAAGAACGCCAGCGCATCCGGCAGGCGGATGTTATGGAAACGCTCGTGCAGCATCCAGACGATGATACCGGCGATTACCGCGCCGAGGATCCCGGTGTCGATGGACTGGATGCCGAGGATATTCTGGATGTTATTGGCTTTCAGTACTGCCGCATCGGTGGTTGGCAGAATGCCTTTCGCGGTCAGCCAGAAGTTGACGGCGAGGTTCATTACCGCGTAACCGACAAAACCGGCGAACGCCGCAACGCCTTTGTTTTCGCGCGCCAGTCCGAGCGGGATAGCAATACAGAACATCACCGGCAGGAAACTAAAGGCGAAGGAGCCCACTTTGCTCATCCAGGTAAAGATGGCCTGTAGCACCGGATTACCCAGTGCCGGAAGCAGGGTGATCACATCGTGGCTGCTTAACGAACTGCCAATCCCGAGCATAATCCCGCAAAACGAAAGCAGTGCCACGGGCAACATAAACGTTTTCCCCAACTGCTGGAAAAACTCCCACAACGTAATTTTTGGTGTTGTCTTCGCCGTCATCTAACGACTCCTTGTGCAAATCCATTGGTAATGAGCAAATTTGAGCAAGAAGATAAAACGTTTTACCATTTTTTAGTGCGGTGAAAGTCACATTATCAGCGGATGATTACGCGTATAAATATAAGTTATAGATAAAACGTTTTATCTGTCACATTATCAGGGAGTCCGGCGTTTTTATGGCTATAGCCAAAAAAATCACTATTCACGATGTCGCCCTTGCGGCAGGTGTCTCCGTCAGTACGGTTTCACTGGTGCTCAGCGGCAAGGGTCGCATTTCAACCGCCACCGGCGAACGGGTGAATGCGGCAATAGAACAACTGGGTTTTGTGCGTAACCGTCAGGCCTCGGCGCTACGGGGTGGGCAGAGCGGCGTGATCGGACTGATTGTCCGCGATTTGTCGGCGCAGTTTTATGCGGAACTGACGGCGGGACTAACGGAAGCGCTGGAAGCACAGGGGCGGATGGTGTTTTTACTGCATGGCGGTCAGGATGGTGAACAACTGGCCCAGCGCTTTGCCATGTTACTGAATCAGGGCGTTGACGGGGTGGTGATCGCCGGGGCGGCTGGCAGTAGCGACGACCTGCGCATGATGGCGGAAGAGAAGGGCATTCCGGTGGTTTTTGCCTCGCGGGCCAGCTATCTGGATGATATGGATACCGTGCGTCCGGACAACATGCAGGCCGCGCAACTGTTGACCGAGCATCTGATTCGCCACGGTCATCAGCGCATCGCTTGGCTGGGTGGGCAGAGTTCTTCATTAACGCGTGCGGAACGCGTCGGCGGCTACTGTGCGACGCTGCTGAAATACGGTTTACCGTTTCACAGCGACTGGGTGATGGAGTGCGCGTCCAGCCAGAAGCAGGCCGCCGAGGCAATCGGCGCGTTACTGCGGCGCAATCCAACCATCAGCGCCGTGGTGTGCTACAACGAAACCATTGCGATGGGGGCGTGGTTTGGTCTGATGCGGGCGGGGCGGCAGAGCGGTGAAGTGGGGGTCGATCGCTACTTTGAACAACAGGTCTCGTTAGGCGCCTTTGCTGACGTGGCGGAAAACGCACTGGACGATTTGCCGATTGTCTGGGCGACGATACCGGCCCGGGAAATGGGGTACAGCCTGGCGGAGCGCATGCTGCAACGTCTTGCACACGAAGAGAGTCACTCCCGTAATCAGACGCTGTCTGCGCGGCTGGTGGTGCAAAAATAAACCCCTCCGTAGAGGGGCTTTAACGATTATTGCTGCGGCAATACCATACCAAACATCGCGACAAACTCTTCCAGCGGCATCTTCTTACCGTTTAAGGTCACCTGACCGTTAGCGTACTGCAGGCTGGTGCCAATGGTGTTGTCCTCAAGGGTGGTAATGCGGAACATCTGTCCCATTGCGGCCAGCCCCTTCACCTGCTGGTTGGCAAGCTTAGCCGCTTCATCCTGTTGATAACCTTCGAGTCGGGCAACCTGAGTCATGAACTCAACGGCCATGTCCACCGGAATCGATAGCTTACCGTCGAACGATTTCACTGAGCGATCGACTTCGTCAGCCAGCGTCTGCGGCTCGCCCTGTGCGGCGGACGGATCCTTCAGGAACAGAGATACATTCAGCGCGGTTTCGCCTTTGGCATTTTTCCAGCTCAGCGGTGCAATGGTGATCGTCGGTTCGCCTTTCATCAACAGCGGCAGGGCACCGAAGAAGGCTTCGGTCACTTTCTGCTGATACAGTTCCGGGTTATCCGCTATGTCCGGTTGAGATAACAGCGCCTGGGTCTGGGCGTTATACTGCTGGCTGAACTGATGCCAGGCCGCGCCGTCAATCTGGCCCACTTTCAGCGTCAGCTTGCCGCTGCCCAGATCCTGATTCTGAACCTTCAGGCTGTTCAGGGCGTAATCCAGCTGGCTGTTGATGGTTTTACCGTCATCCACGAGATCGGTTTTACCGCTGATCTCCATGCCTTCCAGCAGCGCCATCTCTTTGCCTTCCACGGCGAGCGCTACTTTCCCAATCGTGACTTTCTGGTTGCCGACGCGCTCACCGAAGCTGGCAAGCGTGCTGGAACCTTCTGTTTTCAGGTCATTAAAGGAGACCTGGACCTTCTGATCGTACTCATTTACTGCATCGACCAGACCGCTCTTCGCCTCACCGGAAAGGGATACCACTTTTCCTTCTTTATCAGCATTGAAGATAAAGTCGCCGCCGCTGAACGCGACTTTCTCAGCCCCTTTCTCATAGTTCAGCGGTTTCAGCGACAGTGCGGAACGGGTATCGCCGCTATAGTTAATACGAGAATTGACCTCAAAAGGCGTTTCACCTTTCGCCATCTCAAAGAGCGGTTTGCTGACGTCGTTGTTCACCAGGGTGGTTTTCACCGAAGCCATCGACGGCAGGAGATTAAAGGTTTTCAGTTGGGCAAACGGGAAGGGACCGTGATCGACGGATTCATCAAGCACCACGCTCTGGCCCGCTTTCAGCCATGGATTCTCTTTTCCCGCCACCGGCTTAAGCACTAACTGTAACTGGCTACTGAATACGCCACGCTGATAGTTCTGATAAGCGAGTTCCACGTTTGCTTCCGGTGCGGTGAGTTTAATCTGCGCATTGGCCTGGCTGACCATCTCAGCAAGATGGGTTTCCAGCTTCTTACCTGTGTACCACGCACCGCCTGTCCAGACGACGCCGAGTGCGACGATCACACCTGCAGCTACCAGCGATTTTTTCATATTGTTTGTCCATAAAATGAAACCAGGCGGTAGGGACCGCCCGGCAAAGTCATAAGCCCTTTACAAGCTTAGCAAGAGTTACTACAGAATTCAGTAAGTTGCTAGAGTTTGTTGTAAACCCGCGCCACACGACCCACGCCACTCATGCTCACCGGCGACTCTTCAGCGCTGATAAACGCCGATTCCCCCGGTTTAAGTACCAGACTCTGTTCGCCTTTGCTCAACACCGCTTCGCCTTCAACGCAAAACAGGATCGCCGCGCTTTGCTGGTCAATCGTCGTCTCTTCGGCTGACAGAGCGTGCAGGGAGAACGCGAAATCATCCACCGGGATAGGGAAATCGAGTTCCGCGCCGTTTTTCACCGGCGTGGTCAGTAACTGGTTTGCCGGTTTTGCGTCGAACTTAACATTGGCGACCAGTTCCGGGATGTCGATGTACTTCGGTGTCAGACCCGCACGCAGCACGTTATCGGAGTTCGCCATAACCTCCAGCGCCACGCCCTGCAGATAGGCATGCGGCGTTTCGGCGAACAGGAACATCGCTTCGCCAGGATTCAGTTTCACCACGTTCAGCAACAGAGGCGAGAAGAGACCGCTGTCGTCCGGGTAAAATTCTGCGATAAGGCGGATAGTCTGCCACGGTTCGCCCTGTTGGGTTTCCAGCGCCGCTTTCAGAATCGCCAGCGCCCGGGATTTCTCTTCGCCCTGCATACTCAGCAGACCGGCAAACAGCTCGCTCAGACGTTCAGCGTTGGGGTCTTCCAGAAAATGGGCGATGGCGGTGTGCGCGCCAGCCACCGGTTGCAGCAGTGAAACGATTTCAGAGAACTCGCGGAATGCGTTCATGGCAAGGAACGGGGTCAGGGCGAAAACCAGTTCCGGCTTATGGTTCGGATCTTTGTAGTTGCGCTCTGCGGCATCCATCGGGATACCGGCGGCATTTTCTTTAGCAAAGCCGATTTCAGAATTACGCTTGTTTGGGTGTACCTGAATGGACAGCGGCTGCGCGGCACACAGCACTTTAAACAGGAACGGCAGCTCCCCGAAGCGCTTTGCCACGGCATCGCCGAGCAAGGCGGATTGCCGACTGTCGATCGCGTCACGCAGCGACACAATGCGTCCGCTGGTATCTTCAATCTTCGAACTGCTCTTCGGGTGTGCGCCCATCCACAGTTCCGCCATGGGTAACTGCTGCGGATTCGCCAGACCATAGAGTTCTGTCAGCGCCGTTTTACTTCCCCAGGCGTAGTTCTGCACGGAGTTGATGAGTTTTTGCATGTTCAATGCCCTGTTGCAAGTTGGAAATCAGTGAAAACTTAATTCGACTATTAAAGCAAGAAACCTGTGGGAAGTAACCTGTGGGCGCAAAAAGTCGTACTTGTCTCAGTTTTTGTTAAAAAAATGTGTAGGATAGTGTAACTCGCTTTTAACGAGGGCAATGGAACATCTGCCCTGAAGCCTAAGAAAATCAGACCGAGCAGTAAGTGAGAGAACAATGTCAAACAAACCCTTTCATTATCAGGATCCTTTTCCCCTTAAAAAGGATGATACCGAATACACCCTGCTGACCAGTGAATATGTTTCCGTCGCCGAATTTGAAGGACAAGAGATCCTCAAAGTCGACCCGCAAGCGCTGACGCTGCTCGCGCGCCAGGCCTTCCATGACGCTTCATTTATGCTGCGTCCTGCGCACCAACAGCAGGTTGCCGATATTCTGCGTGACCCGCAGGCCAGTGAAAACGACAAGTATGTGGCGCTGCAGTTCCTGCGTAACTCTGACATCGCGGCAAAAGGTATTCTGCCAACCTGTCAGGACACCGGCACGGCGATAATCGTCGGGAAAAAAGGCCAGCGCGTCTGGACCGGCGGTGGTGATGAGGCGGCGCTGGCGCGTGGGGTGTACAACACGTACATCGAAGATAACCTGCGCTACTCGCAAAATGCCGCGCTGGATATGTATAAAGAGGTGAATACCGGCACCAACCTGCCTGCGCAGATTGACCTCTATAGCGTCGATGGCGATGAGTACAAATTTCTTTGCATTGCGAAGGGCGGCGGCTCAGCGAACAAGACCTATCTCTGGCAGGAAACCAAAGCGCTATTAACACCGGGCAAGCTGAAAAACTACCTGGTCGAGAAGATGCGCACGCTCGGAACCGCAGCCTGTCCGCCATACCATATCGCTTTTGTGGTAGGCGGGACGTCGGCGGAAGCGAACCTGAAGACCGTGAAGCTGGCGTCGGCAAAATACTATGACGAACTGCCGACGGAAGGAAATGAGCACGGTCAGGCGTTCCGCGACGTTGAGCTGGAAAAAGAACTGCTGCTGGAGGCGCAAAACCTCGGCTTAGGCGCACAGTTTGGCGGCAAATACTTTGCCCATGATGTTCGCGTGATCCGTCTGCCGCGTCACGGCGCGTCTTGTCCGGTCGGGATGGGCGTCTCCTGTTCGGCGGACAGAAACATCAAAGCGAAGATCAACCGCAAAGGCATCTGGATCGAAAAACTGGAGCACAATCCGGGTAAGTACATTCCTGAAGAACTGCGTAAAGCGGGCGAAGGGGAAGCGGTACGCGTGGACCTGAATCGTCCCATGAAAGCGATCCTTGAACAGCTATCGCAATACCCGGTTTCGACTCGTCTTTCCCTGAACGGCACGATTATCGTCGGTCGTGATATCGCGCACGCAAAATTGAAAGAGCGGATGGATAATGGCGAAGGGCTGCCGCAGTATGTGAAAGATCACCCGATTTACTACGCGGGTCCTGCGAAAACGCCGGAAGGCTACGCCTCCGGTTCACTCGGTCCGACTACCGCCGGGCGTATGGACTCGTATGTCGACCAGCTTCAGTCGCAGGGTGGGAGTATGATCATGCTGGCGAAAGGTAACCGCAGTCAGCAGGTGACCGATGCCTGTCAAAAACACGGCGGATTCTATCTCGGCAGCATTGGCGGTCCGGCAGCCGTTCTGGCGCAGGGCAGCATCAAGAGCCTGGAGTGCGTGGAATATCCGGAACTGGGAATGGAAGCTATCTGGAAAATCGAAGTCGAAGATTTCCCGGCCTTTATTCTTGTTGACGATAAAGGAAACGATTTCTTCCAGCAGATTCAGACGTCGCAGTGCGCACGCTGCGTTAAGTAACGTCAGCCGCCCTTCGGGGCGGTTTTTTTTATCGCACAAACCACCAAACGGTGGTGCTGTCATCGTTGATACTCATAAGACCGCAAGCAAGTGGGCAATGTCGAACATAACCTAATCAATTCATTATCTAAGGAGCAGGTCATGGTAACGGTACGCAGCGAGAAAGATTCGATGGGCGCGATTGATGTCCCGGCAGATAAGCTGTGGGGAGCGCAAACCCAGCGTTCGCTTGAGCATTTTCGTATCTCCACCGAGAAAATGCCCGTCTCGCTGATCCACGCGCTGGCGCTCACCAAGCGCGCAGCGGCAAAGGTTAACGAAGATTTAGGGCTGCTGGACGCCGAAAAAGCCGCCGCAATTATGCAGGCTGCCGATGAGGTGCTGGCAGATAAACACGCACAGGAGTTTCCTCTGGCTATCTGGCAGACCGGGTCAGGTACGCAAAGCAACATGAACATGAACGAAGTGCTGGCAAACCGGGCCAGTGAACTGCTTGGCGGCGTTCGCGGCATGGAGCGCAAAGTCCATCCTAATGATGATGTCAACAAGAGCCAGAGTTCAAACGACGTCTTTCCGACGGCGATGCATGTCGCTGCGCTGCTGGCGCTACGCAGCCATCTTATTCCGCAGTTGCAGGTATTAACAAAAACGCTGAACGAAAAATCACACGCCTTCGCTGATATTGTCAAAATTGGCCGTACTCATCTCCAGGACGCCACGCCGCTGACGCTGGGGCAGGAGATTTCCGGTTGGGTGGCGATGTTAGAACATAATCTGCGACACATCGAAAACAGCCTGCCACACGTGGCGGAACTGGCGCTGGGCGGTACAGCCGTTGGCACCGGGCTGAATACGCATCCGGAGTATGCCCGCCGCGTCGCCGACGAACTGGCGGCAATTACCCACGCTCCCTTTGTCACGGCACCGAACAAGTTCGAAGCGCTGGCAACCTGCGATGCGCTGGTTCACGCCCACGGCGCGCTGAAAGGGCTGGCGGCGTCGCTAATGAAAATTGCCAACGACGTGCGCTGGCTGGCATCGGGGCCGCGCTGCGGCATTGGCGAAATTGCGATCCCGGAAAATGAACCGGGTAGCTCGATAATGCCAGGCAAGGTCAACCCGACCCAGTGCGAGGCGCTGACGATGCTGTGCTGTCAGGTGATGGGGAACGATGTGGCGATCAACATCGGCGGAGCGTCAGGCAATTTCGAACTGAACGTCTTCCGTCCTATGGTGATTCACAACTTCCTGCAATCGGTGCGTCTGCTGGCGGATGGTATGGAGAGCTTTAATGCGCATTGTGCGGTCGGTATTGAGCCAAATCGCGAGCGGATTAATCAGTTGCTCAATGAATCGCTGATGCTGGTTACCGCGCTGAATACCCATATTGGCTACGACAAAGCGGCGGAAATCGCCAAGAAAGCGCATAAAGAGGGGCTGACGCTGAAAGCGGCGGCTCTGGCGCTGGGCTATCTCACCGAAGCGGAGTTCGACAGCTGGGTGCGGCCAGAGCAGATGGTCGGCAGCATGAAACCGGGTCGTTAATCTGCCACATACAGGTGCAGTCGCGGAATGATCAGATGCAGCGGCTGCGCCTGCGGTTTAAATCGATGCTGTACGTTTTCGGCGTCGTAGTTCAGTAGCTCGCCAATATCCGGCATGCCTGCACCGTTTTCCGTATTGATTAACGCGATAAGCGGCGTCGGGCAGGCATGCTGTACCTGCTTTTGTTCGCCTTTGTACCAGACTCTGGCAATGGGTTGGACCTTCACCGGACGCTTAATTTTCAGTTTTGCCTGCTGCGGCAGGGCGGCGATGTCCTGATACTCGCGCTCAAGCTTTGCCTGCCACTCTTCGCGCGTCCAGGGATGCACGCTGCGCGGGGTATTCAGACTCTTTTCCAGTTGCGCCAGGACCTCATCGCGCGTCAGATTCTTGATGATATGCTTGTTCGCCCAGCCAAAGCGCAGTGTCGCCGGATCGTTTATCACCGTCAGCATCCGGTAGGCATTAAGCGTAATCAACCCCGGCAGATGGCGATGGACCCATTCAAAGCGCGCGGCGGACGGCAAACCGGACTCGACGGTGACAATATGCTCAAAAGTGGTTTTCAACTGATTGATACGTAGCACCTGGTTTTCCAGCGCGGCCTGGCCTGCACCGTCAACCTGATAGCACAGCACACCCGGCAGACGCACCGCCGCTTTACTGCTGCGGGATTCGGATTGCTGCTGAATAAACAGGTGACGATAATGCGCCAGCGCCAGCGTTTCGGCCTCTTTGCCCAGATGCTGCTTCACCGCAATGGTATCCAGCGGGGAGTGCTCGGCCTCTTTGGTCACTTCCGGTAGCGAAAAGACGCGGGCAATCATCAGTTGATGTTGTCCGAGCGCTTGTGTCAGTTCTGCCAGCGCCTGCTCCATCAGGCGAAACGTGGTATTCAGTCTGTCGACGAGATCGTAACGGGCCATTGGGTACCTCATTAGTTACAACATACTCAATTTATAGCAGGTTATTTAGCCTGCGACTACGGTGCGGGTGGCGTTAGCCAGCGGTTAATTCGGAAAGTGTGTGCCGGATCGGCCAACAAAAGCTGAAGCGGGCACCGCCCAGTTCACTTTCCCCACAGCTGACCGTGCCACCCATCGCCTGAGCGATAGAGTAGACGATAGCCAGACCCAGACCGCAGCCGCCGGTGGCGCGATCCCGACTCGGATCCAGGCGAACAAAAGGCTCGAAAACGTTCTCTCTGGCTTCCGGGGCAATGCCTGGACCGTCATCTTCAACGACCAGCGTGGCGAAACGATCGCTAAGTTGCAGGCTTATCTGCACCGTGGACTGGCAATAGCGCAGCGCGTTGTTTAACAGATTATCCAGCACCCGTTCCATGAGTCGCATATCCAGCGCACCGTAATCGCCGTTGACGAGGTGTGAAACCTGAAGCGTTCGCTCAGGATTCACGCTCTGTACATCGTCAATGTGCGCCGTGAGCCAGTTTGGGAGGTCCGGTTCGCTCAAATGCAGTTCATTCTGCGGTCTGTCGAGCCGGGCGTAGGTTAACAGTTCTTCAATCAGCGCTTCGAGTTGCCCGATATCGCGATTAAGCGCCAGAGACTCCTGCTCACTGAGGTTTTCACTCATCTCCAGCCGGTAGCGAAGTCGAACCAACGGGGTACGCAGTTCATGGGCAATCCCGTCGATCAGCTGTTTTTTACTGGCGATCAGCGCATTGATATTGTCCGCCATCTGGTTAAAGGCAATGCCCAGGCGTTCAAAGCTGGAACCGCTGTCAAAATTCAGTCGTTCACTGAGATGACCGGTGCCGAACCGCTGAGCGGCAGCTTCCAGTCGCAGCATTTCCTGCCAGTGAGGACGCATCCAGATAAACACCGGAAAGGCCAGTGAAATGGCGATAAACGCCATTAGCGCGATATCCAGCAGGCGCATCTGATGGAGAAAATAGAGATAGGGAATGGGGCCAACGGCCAGTACATAGTGACTGCGCGGAATGCGCTGAATGAAGGTGTACTGATCGTCGAGCGCAATGATGTCGCCTTCACGCAAACGCTGCATACTTGGGGCATCCAGCGTGAATTTCGTCAGTGGCTCAACGCGCAGGTCAAAAGAGAGATTAAGGTCCATCTCTTTGAGCGTTTTACCCCAGTCGCGCGGGGGGATCTCGCGCAATTCGCTGCGCATCAGATAGAGCGAGCTTTTCATCAAATCATCGAGCGACTGCCTGCCGGCTCGTTCCGCGGTGAATTTATAAACCAGTCCGACCAGCAGGGTCATCACCAGAAAGCAGACAAACAGCAGGAGATAAAACTGCACGAACAGTTTCTTCATTAAAAATCACCGAATGTTCAATGTTGTGTCTGATGCAAACGGATTGCAGGTACGTTGCTCTGTTGTCCAGGTCGTCATCATGCGCATCCCGCCAGGCAGTGTACACTGTCCTGTCCTGCGTGAAAATTTTGTGATGAAGAGGGAAACCTCTTTCCTGGCTAAAGTATATGGTGTCGTAATAACAGGAATGGATTTTTTCAAGGGAGAGAACAAATGCTGGTGCGTAATACGCTGACGGAAGCCTTACCATTACGTACGCGGGCAGGGGCCGTGGGCCTGGTGTTGAGTCTGGAAGGCGCGCGTTATTATGTTTTTCATAGTCGCCAGACCCGCGATCAGGTTGCCAGCTCCGTTCTGCAAAGGAGGCTGGAACTGCATCATGACTTGCTGCACCGAGGACACGAAGACCCTCCGCCTTACGATAGCGCACAAGGCCAACTGCGTTACCGCGAGCTGATCGGTTTCGCGAGGAATATGGCAGCGAGAACCGCTGGATCCCGAGGGGCGACATGCGGAAGAAGCAATGATTGAACACTGGGATGAAGTATTGCGGGATTTCGCGAACCATCGACATCGTCTTCCCCGGCGCGCCGACGTCTTTCTTACCTATTGCCCCTGTCAGGTGACCAATCGCGATCCCAGTCCTGCACGTCAACTGGGACGCATTCATTATCCACTGTCCTGTCACGAAAAATTACGTCGGTTCTGTACAACAGAAAACCGTTCGCACATGCACTGGACGGTTTACTATGAGCATCTGTTTCAAACGGTCACCGGGCTGGATATTCATTATGGCAATCTCCGGATCCTGAGACTGCCTCCCTATATCGTCATGCCGTAACCGGCGAAAGGCGTCGTCTTACTGGCCTTGTACTTCATCCCAGGCGTGCGGGGCAAACAGATAGCCCTTGTTACGTATGGTTTTAATACGATAGGGTTCTGCCGCGTTATCAAGCAGTTTCTTACGTAGTCGCGAGATGGCGACGTCCACGCTGCGATCCATACCGTCGTAGCTTACGCCTCGTAGATTTTTCAGCAGCGCATCGCGGTCCATAATCTGTCCGGCATGGGTGGCGAGTTCCCATAACAGTTCGAAATCGGCGGTGGACAGTATGACCTGCTCACCGCTGAGCAATACGACACGGTTGATGGGATCGATGGACAGGGAACCAAAGCGCAGGGTTTTATGCGGCGTGACGGTGGCAGGCTGAAACCCTTTGCTATGGCCAGATTGATCGCTCTGACGCAGGTGCAGCCGCAGGCGGGCCAGCAGCACCGCTGGCGGTGTGGTCTTCAGAATGTAGTCGCAGGCGCCCATTTCCAGCGCCAGGATGTGGTTCATGTCGCTGTCAAGCGAAGTGAGCAGGACGACGGGACCCTGCCATTGCCCCTGCAGGTCACGACAAAGGGTCATGCCGTCTTTGCCGGGGAGCATAATATCCAGCAGCACCAGGTCCGGTTGAACCTCTAATATCCGCGCTTCCGCCAGATCGCCACGCGGTTCGACGACCACCTCGAAGTCATGTTTTGCCAGATAGGCCGCAATGAGCGCACCGACCTCAGGATCGTCTTCAACAAATACAATCGTGTTCATCGTCTTGATTGCCGATCAGAAAACGTCAACATACACCGCCGGGGCGTTGCCTTCCATTAATCTTTCCTAAACGGGGACGCTTCCGTTATGCTGGTTGCCGATGTTATTGATGTGTAAAGGCAAGGTAATGGGACTCGTGATTAAAGCCGCGCTGGGTGCGCTGGTAGTGGTGTTGATTGGGTTGCTGGCAAAAACGAAGAATTACTACATCGCAGGGTTAATCCCGCTGTTCCCGACATTCGCGCTGATTGCACATTACATCGTGGCCAGCGAACGGGGTATTGACGCGCTGCGAACGACCATCGTGTTCAGCATGTGGTCAATTATTCCCTATTTTGTCTATCTCGTTTCGCTGTGGTACTTCACCGGTTTTCTGAAGCTGCCGGTGGCGCTGGGCGGGGCGGTGATCTGCTGGTGCCTGAGCGCCTGGCTGCTGATCTTTTGCTGGGTCAAACTTCACTAACGCAGGTGACGACCACCGTCCACGGCGAAACTGCGGCCGGTCACAAAGCAGCTGGTCAGCAGATAATCGATTAAATCAATTACCTCTTTTTCGCCCGGAGCCGTTTTCATCAGCGATTTGTTCAGTGCCTGCTGACGGTACTCGGCATCGTCAGCTTCGTTAAACAGAATCAACGAAGGGGCGATTGCGTTAACCTTCACTTCTGGCGCGAGCTTACGGGCGAATGATCGGGTCATATTATCCAGCGCCGCCTTACTGGCCGCATAGGCGATATGCTTGTCGCTGCCTTTCTCCACAACGTAATCGGTAAAGTGAATGATGTCACCGGCGGCGTGCCCGTGCCCGCGCAGCATGCCTTCCAGCGCATGATTAAGTAGATAGGGGGCATTAACATGGATTTGCATCATACAGGCCAGTACATCAGAGAGCGGCGTTCCGGGTTTCTCTGCCATCCATGCGCTGGCGTTGTGCACGATGGCGCGCAGGCCGCTGGCACACGCTTTAACGTTATCGGCAAAGGCCAGAATGCCTTCATCAGTAGAGAAATCGGCCTGAATGCACAGGGCTCCTGCCTGGGTCAACCCATCAATGGCCGGATAATGCGTGCGGTAGCTCACGATCACCGGCTGTTTCTGATTGAGAAAGTGCCAGGCAATGGCGAGACCGATGCGGCGACCTCCACCGGTCACTAAAATGGGCAGAGGATGTTGGGTTCCCATCGAAAAACTCCTTATGCGCCTGCGAATCAGGCAATTAGCGTCAAACGATGGGATGCGTTTACCCCACCAGCAACCAGGTCGCCGGTACGGCGGCAACCAGTAACAGACCTATCAGAACCATCTCCTGACGATTCAGAACGTTATCATGCGTATGCGTCTTGCGTGCATACAGGAACACCAGCAGACCCGGCGCATAAAGCACTACCGAGAGCAGCAGGTGCATTGGCCCGGAGGCATACAATAACCATAAGCCATAAATGCACGCACCGACACCTACCGCCTGGTGAAGCGGGCGGGTGGCAATTTTCAGCAGAAAGGCACCGACGAGGAAATAAGGCACCAGAATCATCTCTGAGGCGATGGTCAGCAGCGTGTTGTAATCTGAACCGGTAAGCCAGATAAGCACCAGGCAGACCTGGACGCAGAGGTTGGTGAGCCACAGCGAAGCCGATGGCGCCCCTTGCGCATTCTGACGGGCGAAAATCCGCGGAAAAGCTTTATGCGTTGAGGCGAGAAACGGAACCTCCGCCGCCATAATCGTCCAACTCAGATACGCTCCGCAGACAGAGACAATCAGGCCCGCCGCAATGATAATCTCACCCCACGGTCCCATCATCTTGACCATCAGACCGGCCATTGACGGGTTACGGATTTCCGCCAGTTCAGGACGGGCAACCACGCCAAGTGAGAGCAGGGTAACCAGCAGATAAACGGCAAGTGCAGAGAGCACCGCTAACAGCGTGGCGCGACCCACATCGTGCTTATTACGCGCCCGCGCCGAGACCACCACCGCGCCTTCCACACCGATGAACACCCATAACGTGATGAGCATCGTGTTCTTAACCTGTTCCCAGACCGGGACTCCCAGCGCGAGGCCGGTAAAATCGAGGCTGAAGACCTCCAGTTTAAACGCCATAAAGGC
Source organism: Citrobacter telavivensis (assembly GCA_009363175.1). Classification (NCBI taxonomy): domain Bacteria; kingdom Pseudomonadati; phylum Pseudomonadota; class Gammaproteobacteria; order Enterobacterales; family Enterobacteriaceae; genus Citrobacter; species Citrobacter telavivensis. The sequence goes on along the minus strand of CP045205.1, from coordinate 3,287,728 downwards.
CAGCACGATAAACAGACCGAGCGGCAACAATTTTGCCAGCGTCGCCACCAGATTAATGCTGGCCGCCGTTTGTACGCCGCGCAGTACCAGAAAGTGCACCACCCACAGCAGAACCGAAGCGCCAACGATCGCCTGCCAGGTGTTCCCGTCGCCAAACAGACGCAACGCTGGCGTGTCGGTAAAGAAGCTGAGGGCAGAGAAGACAATGACGAGGTAGGAGACGTTGGCAATCACCGCGCATAACCAGTAGCCCCAGGCAGAGCAGAAACCGATCAGCTCCCCGAATCCTTCACGAGCATAGGTGAAGATGCCGCCATCCAGTTCGGGACGGATACGGGTCAGAATCAACATGGCAAACGCCAGCAGCAATATCCCGGCCCCGGTGATCGCCCAGCCGATGAGTAATGCCGACGGACTGGCAACCGCGGCCATGTTCTGCGGCAGACTGAAAACACCTGCGCCAAGCATTGAGCTTAAAACCAGCGCGGTGAGTGCGCTCAGTCCCAGTTTCTTTTCCATGGTTATCCCGTGGTAAAAACGAACGATGAAGAATAATTATTGTGGCAAAACGCATAAAAATGGTGAAAGCCACTAAGGCGCGGGATTTTACGGAGAGAAGAGACTGCATGCAATGATCAGAGAAAAATTTGTGACTAATAAAACGAAAGGCGGCATAAAGCCGCCTTATTTTGCTACCGGAGATCGTTATTTATAGAGATCGGCGCTGATGGTCATGTTGTTACCACGTTCCTGCCACTGGCGAGTAATGTGGTAATACTTGGCCCCTTGCTTCGCCGCACGTTTGGCGACCTGATAAGAGACTTCGGTCATGCTGCTGTAGTTGCCGGTGAACTTGATGCTGTCGAACGGCACCATCATAGCCGCCGTGGCTTTGTTCAGCTCTTCGACTTTCGTGCCATCCGGAAGGGTGACAGTGTAACGTCCACCTTTAGTGGATTGCGTTTCGAAGAAGCGGCCCACGTCAGAGCTCGGGGATGCGGTAGTGGCTACGCCCGGGATTTCGACGTTCTTCGCCGCCTCGCCGCCAGCAGCGAGCGCTGCGCGACCAGCATCGGAGTCTGCCGGGATCGCGTCAGGGCTCTGCACCACGCGTTTCTTCGCATCTTCTTTATAGATAAAGGCGGTGATACGCTGGTTGCCACCCTGGTTCGCATCAATCTGACGTACGATATAGAAGGAGTAGGCTCCTTTTTCACGTGCGGCTTTAGTGATGGCGTCATTCACTTCCGGCTGGCTGCGGTAGAAACCCTGTACCGTGACGGTATCAAACGGTTCCAGCATTACGGCTTCAGACTTCGGTAATTCAACCACGCCATTGATCACGCGGTTTTTGCTGGCTTCCGCTTTTTCGGCGTCGGCTTTGTAAAAGTCTGCAACAACACGCCAGTTACCACTGTTGCCAAAATCAGATGTATCAACGACATAAAATGAGGCAGCGCCTTCTTTATCTGCGCGGCGGTTAACGGCCTTCACCGCGTCGCCAATCGCATTAAAACGGCCTGTGACCGTGACACGGTCGTAAGGTTTCAGTGCTGCCGCTTGCTCCGGCGTCAATTCTGTTGCTGCGTTTACGGAAAAAGCCGTCGCAGAAAGAAGTGCGGACGCCAGGAGAGTGTTCTTAAGCTTCATAAAAATAATCCTTCGCCTTGCGCAAACCAGGTACTGGTATTGTTATTGACTAGAAACGTGGCTGATTATTGCATTTAAACCCGGTGACTGTCTGCGTCATTTTTCAATCAGCATGGCAGATGACGTCACAAGGTCGATAACAAATTATGATATGTCGAAAAAATGGTCATTTCACAGTAAAAACTGATGAACGTGCTGAATTTTATAAGTTAATTTAATGTTAATTAGTTGATCTGCCGTGGCGCTTAATCATGTTTTGCCGCTTCGTCTGAGCGATTTATTGGCCTTTCTCAAGGAATTGAAGGTCATTATCCCGGGCAGAGGGCTGAATCGTTCCTGTTTTGCTGATAATCCGACAAATACTGTTTTTTGGCGCTAGATCACAGGCGCTATTTTCAGTACGTTATAGAGAGTTTGTTACTGTTTTATTTTTCCGGGGTAACCTATACCTCCTGCGTGAAATTGCTTACGCGATTCCACGATCACTGACAAACCATCATCAAAAATACCGATGGAAGGGAACATTATGCGAATTGGCATACCAAAAGAACGGTTTACCAATGAAACCCGCGTAGCAGCGACGCCAAAAACGGTTGAGCAACTGCTGAAGCTGGGTTTCACCGTCGCGGTAGAGAGCGGCGCGGGTGGACTGGCGAGTTTTGACGATAAAGCTTTTGTAGAAGCGGGCGCGGAAATTGTCGATAGCAGCGCTGTCTGGCAATCAGAGATCATTCTGAAGGTCAACGCACCGGAAGATGAGGAAATTCCGTTACTCAATCCGGGCACCACGCTGGTCAGCTTCATCTGGCCTGCGCAGAATCCAGAGTTAATGCAAAAGCTCGCCGAGCGTAATGTGACGGTGATGGCAATGGATAGCGTACCGCGTATTTCACGTGCGCAGTCGCTGGATGCATTGAGCTCCATGGCAAACATTGCCGGTTATCGGGCGATCGTGGAAGCGGCACACGAGTTCGGCCGTTTCTTTACCGGGCAAATTACCGCAGCGGGCAAAGTCCCTCCTGCCAAAGTGATGGTGATTGGCGCCGGTGTTGCCGGTCTGGCTGCCATTGGTGCGGCGAACAGCCTGGGCGCGATTGTACGTGCCTTTGACACCCGTCCGGAAGTGAAAGAACAGGTCCAGAGTATGGGCGCTGAATTCCTCGAACTGGATTTCAAAGAGGAAGCAGGCAGCGGCGACGGTTACGCCAAAGTGATGTCTGAAGCGTTTATCAAAGCGGAAATGGCGCTGTTTGCCGCGCAGGCAAAAGAGGTCGACATTATTGTCACCACTGCGCTGATCCCCGGCAAACCAGCACCGAAACTGATCACCCGTGAAATGGTTGACTCCATGAAAGCGGGCAGCGTGATTGTCGATCTGGCCGCGCAAAACGGTGGCAACTGTGAATACACGGTCGCCAATCAGGTCACGACCACGGCAAATGGCGTCAAAGTGATCGGCTATACCGACTTGCCAGGGCGTCTGCCGACGCAGTCTTCCCAACTGTACGGCACTAACCTTGTTAATCTGCTCAAACTGCTGTGCAAAGAGAAAGACGGTAATATCACCGTTGATTTCGACGACGTGGTCGTGCGTGGCGTAACGGTGGTGCGTGACGGTGAAATTACCTGGCCTGCGCCGCCGATTCAGGTGTCTGCACAACCGCAGGCCGCCGCGAAAGCCGCGCCGGCAGCAAAAGAACCGGCAAAACCCACATCGCCGTGGCGTAAATATGCGCTGATGGCGCTGGCGATCATTCTGTTCGGCTGGCTGGCTGATGTCGCGCCGAAAGAGTTCCTCGGGCACTTTACGGTATTCGCCCTGTCCTGCGTGGTGGGTTATTACGTGGTCTGGAACGTCTCTCATGCCCTGCATACGCCGCTGATGTCCGTGACCAACGCCATTTCAGGGATCATCGTGGTTGGCGCGCTATTGCAGATTGGCCAGGGTGGCTGGGTTAGCTTCCTGAGCTTCATCGCGGTACTGATTGCCAGCATCAATATTTTCGGTGGCTTCACCGTGACTCAGCGCATGCTGAAAATGTTCCGGAAAAACTAAGGGGTAACACATGTCTGGAGGATTAGTTACAGCTGCATACATTGTTGCCGCGATCCTGTTTATTTTCAGTCTGGCGGGACTTTCAAAGCATGAAACGTCTCAGCAGGGTAACAACTTTGGTATCGCCGGGATGGCGATTGCGCTGATTGCCACGATTTTTGGCCCGGATACCGGCAACGTTGCCTGGATCCTGGTGGCAATGATCATCGGCGGCGCGATTGGTATTCGTCTGGCGAAGAAAGTCGAAATGACGGAAATGCCGGAGCTGGTGGCGATTCTGCACAGCTTTGTCGGTCTGGCTGCGGTACTGGTCGGCTTTAACAGCTATCTGTATCACGAAGCGGGCCTCGAGCCGATTCTGGTCAATATTCACCTGACCGAAGTGTTCCTTGGCATCTTCATTGGTGCGGTGACCTTCACCGGCTCGGTGGTGGCGTTTGGTAAACTGCGCGGCAAGATCTCGTCTAAACCGCTGATGCTGCCGAACCGCCATAAAATGAACCTCGCGGCGCTGGTGGTTTCTTTCCTGCTGCTGGTGGTTTTTGTGCGTACCGAAAGCGTTGGCCTGCAGGTTCTGGCGCTGCTGGTGATGACCATCATCGCGCTGGCGTTTGGCTGGCACCTGGTGGCCTCCATCGGCGGGGCGGATATGCCGGTCGTGGTCTCCATGCTGAACTCCTATTCCGGTTGGGCAGCGGCGGCGGCAGGCTTCATGCTGAGCAATGACCTGCTGATCGTGACCGGTGCGCTGGTCGGTTCTTCCGGTGCGATTCTGTCTTACATCATGTGTAAGGCGATGAACCGCTCGTTCATCAGCGTCATTGCGGGGGGCTTCGGTACCGATGGTACGGCGTCCAGCGGTGATGAAGAAGTGGGTGAACACCGTGAGATCAGTGCGGAAGATACTGCCGATATGCTGAAAAACTCGCATACGGTGATCATCACCCCGGGCTATGGCATGGCGGTGGCGCAGGCACAGTATCCGGTTGCGGAAATTACCGAGAAACTGCGCGCGCGCGGCATCAAAGTGCGTTTCGGCATCCACCCGGTTGCCGGGCGTTTGCCGGGCCATATGAACGTACTGCTGGCGGAAGCGAAAGTGCCTTACGACATCGTGCTGGAAATGGACGAGATCAACGATGATTTCGCCGATACCGACACCGTGCTGGTTATTGGCGCGAACGACACGGTGAACCCGGCGGCGCAGGACGATCCGAACAGTCCTATTGCCGGTATGCCGGTACTGGAAGTGTGGAAAGCGCAGAACGTTATCGTCTTTAAACGTTCGATGAATACCGGTTATGCCGGTGTGCAGAACCCGCTGTTCTTTAAAGAGAACACCCATATGCTGTTTGGCGATGCCAAAGCCAGCGTGGATGCGATTCTGAAAGCGCTGTAATCGGTTGTTCGTTCAAAACGGCCTCTGCGGAGGCCGTTTTTACGTCAGTTATGCGTTGTTCGCGTCGCCTAACAGAATGGCGATACTTTGCCCGCCAACGGATTGTTCCAGCGCAATCTTGACGATAATGGTCAATGGTACCGAAAGCAGCATCCCGACCGGTCCCAGCAGCCATCCCCAAAAGATCAACGACAGAAACACCACCAGCGTAGAGAGCCCCAGACCGCGTCCCATGATGCGTGGCTCAAGGATATTACCGAACACCAGGTTGATAATCAGATAGCCAGCAAGTACCACCAGCGCGTCGTACAGGCCGCCAAACGCCAGTACCTGAATGATAGGGGGGATTGCAGCCAGCACCGAGCCTATGTTCGGAATGTAGTTCAGCGCGAAGGCCAGAAGCCCCCAGATGAAGGCGAAACGGACATCCAGCGCTGCCAGCATCCCCCAGACCACCAGACCCGTGACGAGACTGATGGCCGTTTTCAGCACCAGATAGTGTGACACGCTGTCGATGGCGCGCTGAATGGCCGCCATCCCCTCAACCGGGCGGACCATAATCTGCTGGAATTTAGTGGGAAGCTGCGGCACTTCCAGCAGCATGAAGACCACCGTCAGCAGCAGTAAAAATATCGACGACATGGCATTGGTTAACTGCGTCAGCAAATTGGTGATAAGCGTCATGGCCGCGTTGGGATCGATGTACTTCACCATCTCATCCACGGAGACGCCGATGCCTAAGCGAACCAGCCAGGGCTCCAGATTTTTCAGGGGAATGACCAGTGACGAACGATACTGGGGCAGGGTGCGCGCCAGTTCGTTGAGGGACGTTCCAAGGTAGGCCAGCAGCAGGACCATCGCCATAACGATGATGATAACCAGCAAGGAGATCGCCAGCACGCGCGGAACGCGCAGTTTCACCATCCGCTGTACCAGTGGGCTAAGGACAACGGCAATAAATAAGGCCAGAATAAAGGGAACAATAATATCCGCCGCAAAGCGGATACCGGTAAGAATGATCACCAGCATTCCCAGCATAATGACTATCTTGAGACCGTTCAGCGTGATGATGGGTTTTGCCATGGGGTGTCCTGTATTTTTCTGATTGCCGCGTATAATAATGTGATTCCTGTCGAGGTGTCCTGGAAAAAATCAAACGATTCGGGTAAAGAAGTGAAAAGGTTTTGAGTTAATTCCTGGCCTATGATACAAATCAGGCGTGTTCAACTACCGAGGACAATTATCATCCGCGATGACGAGAAGCAACACTGCGGATAATTGTAATATTATGGACAATATGTTCAGGACGTTTTTTTCTACACAGACTCTTCTTCGCACTTCCTCCTCTTTCTTGCTTGCAGGTGAGCAGCACTGGCGCAACGCGCTGTAGTCCCTTCTTCTGTTCGAGCTGACGCCATGCGTCTGGCTAACTGATTTTATTTTCTGGTTTGCCGCTTTGTGCAAGCCCAAAGGATTATATTCTCAAGCAGGAGAAGCACCATGTTTTACTGGATTTTATTAGGCCTGGCGATTGCCGCCGAAATTACCGGCACACTGTCGATGAAATGGGCAAGCGTGAGCGATGGCAACAGCGGATTTATTTTAATGCTGGTGATGATCGCGACTTCGTATATTTTTCTCTCTTTCGCCGTTAAAAAAATCGCCCTCGGCGTAGCTTACGCCCTGTGGGAAGGTATCGGTATTTTATTTATTACGCTGTTTAGCGTGCTGTTATTTGATGAGTCGCTGTCGGCCATGAAAATTGCCGGTCTGGCGACGCTGGTACTGGGGATTGTGTTGATCAAGTCTGGTACCCGCAAGTCGCGTCAGAGTGCGAAAGAGGTGACGCATGCAACAGTTTGAGTGGGTTCATGCTGCGTGGCTGGGAGGGGCGATCGTTCTGGAAATTATCGCCAACGTCTTCTTAAAATTCTCTGACGGCTTTCGGCGCAAATGGTACGGCATCCTCTCGCTGGTCGCGGTACTCGCCGCGTTCAGCGCGCTGTCTCAGGCGGTAAAAGGCATCGATTTGTCCGTTGCCTATGCGCTGTGGGGTGGGTTTGGTATCGCCGCGACGCTGGCCGCCGGATGGATACTGTTTGGTCAGCGCCTGAATCATAAGGGCTGGATTGGCGTTGTTCTACTGCTGGCCGGAATGGTGATGATTAAACTTGCCTGATGTTCCGCTGCCCGCTTCCTGCGGGCAGCGCGATGAGCCTTATTGTTCCCCGGCCAGTGCATCCAGTTTTTCACGAAAACCGGTCACCGAGATAGCCCGGTTGTCTGCGCGCCAGCGATCTTTTGCCGCCGGGGCAGAACTCTGAACGCCGATTAACTGCCATCCCGCCTCGGTTTTCAACATCAGCGGCGAACCGCTGTCGCCCGGCAGGGTGTCACACTGATGTGACAACACCGAATTCTGCGCCCAGCCGGTGACAATGCAATCCTGATGAGAATAGAGCGTATCAAGATGGTCTTCCGGATATCCCGACTGTGTGACCTTGCGCCCGGCATCCTTGAGTGCGGCGGTCAGTGCGGCTTTATCCCCTTCAAAGAGCGGCAACGGCGTGATGCCGGAAGGCGGATAGCGCAGGACGACCAGACCAAAATCCCACGGCGCGGCAGCCGGCGGCACAATCCAGCCATCGCCATCGGGCTTCAGACGTTTTCCCAGGCCGGGATCGACGCGTCCTTCAATTCCGTGGATTTCATAACGCCAGAGACCTTTTTTAGAGACAAAACGCAGGACCACGGCTTTATCCGGTTTCCCTTTAGGCGGGGTTAATAAGCAATGTCCGGCGGTAAGCGCCAGATGCGGGGAGATCAGCGTCGCAGTACACAAGTTACCGCTGGCGGTTTCCAGTTGTCCGATAGCATCCCACGGCGATTGCGTAGGATCGCTTACCGGCGCGCGATCGTCCTGACCAAAAAATAACGTTTTGACTTCACTGGTCTCGCTATCCACCTCAGGCTTATCCGCATGCGCAATACCCGATGAAAAGCACAACGACCCCAGTAATACAGCAACGGTTTTACGCATATCACACTCTGTGTGGGTAATTATGATTATTAAAAGAAAACCCTCAGTAAATACTATAGACGTAACGGCGGGAAAGTGAGAGCAAAATCAGAGTACTACGATCAGGAAAGATAAAAGCGGGCAGCAATGAGTGCACATAAAATAAGCGTGATAAGGATGAACTCAAAGCTATAACGGCGCACCATGTTACCCTCCGAAAAAGACGGCGCTAAACCGGGAAAGCGTTCAGCGCCGTTAAGTAATGGCGCGAGGGGGCGCGCCAGTTTACAGATTCAGGACTTAAGCTGCCGGTTGAGCAGCAGGCTTAGCAGCCGGTTGCTTGGTGTGTTTCTTGGCGTGCTTTTTAGCGGCTTGCGCTTTTTGTTCTGGCGCTTTCTGCTCAGTCGTGGCTTTGGCTTTTTTCGGGTGTTTTTTAGCGGCCTGCGCTTTTTGCTCTGGCGCTTTCTGGGTGGTCGCTTTGTGATGTTTTTTGTGGTGCATGGTTTTTGCCGGAGCCGCTTTTGCGACAGGTGCGGCAGCCGGTGCAGTTGTCGTAGTGTCAGCAGCAAATGCGGCAGAAGACAGACCCATAGCAGCGGCAACAACCAGAGCTAATACTTTTTTCATTCTCATACCCTCGATTTGGTTTTTCATTCAACCCCACTGCGGGGCCGTTGAAATAACTATATCGCTGGATTATGTGTGCTTCCGTGAGTCATTGGTTTCGGCGTGTAACGATATGTACAATGCCGGGCGCAACGGCCCGGCAAGGCGGTTTACAGATAGCGAGATTCAAGGTGGGCGCGGAAATGGCGGCTGTTGAGCGTTTCTCCGGTGGCCTGCGTGATCAACTGCTCCGTAGTAAAGCGGCTGCCGTGTTGCCAGATGTTCTGTCGCAGCCAGTCAAACAGCGCGCTGAAATCACCGCCAGCAATTTGTTGGCTGAGGCCAGGCAACGCGCGGTTCGCGGCGCTGAACAACTGCGCGGCGTACATCGCGCCCAACGTGTAAGAAGGGAAGTAACCAAACCCGCCGTCGGTCCAGTGAATATCCTGCATACAGCCGTCGCGATAATTCCCTTTTGTCGACAGTCCCAGCCATGCCTGCATTTTTTCGTCCCACAGCGCCGGAATATCTTCCACCTCGATGTCGCCATTGATTAACGCTCGCTCAATCTCATAGCGCAGAATGACGTGCGCCGGGTAGCTGACTTCATCCGCATCCACGCGGATAAAACCGGGTTTAACCCGCTGGTTCCAGGCGATGAAGTTTTGCTCTTCAAAGGCAGCCTGAGAGCCAAAATGACGCTTCACGGCGGGTAGCAGTCGCTGTAAAAACGCATTGCTGCGGCCCACCTGCATTTCAAAAAACAGACTCTGGGATTCGTGGATCGCGGTGGAACGGGCTAGCGCTACCGGCTGACCCAGCCAGTTACGCGGCAGGTTTTGCTCATAGCGGGCGTGTCCGGTTTCGTGGATAACGCCAAACAGGGCGCTGAGTAACTCGTTTTCGTCATAGCGCGTCGTGATACGCACATCTTCCGGCACGCCGCCGCAGAACGGATGAGCGCTAATATCCAGGCGACCGGCATTGAAATCGAAACCGAGTACAGACATCGTCTCCAGCCCCAGTTCTCGCTGGACGGCAGTCGGGAAAGGGCCAACGGGGGCAACCAGCGACTGCTGTGACTGCCGGACGACCACGCGGTTGAGGAGATCCGGCAGCCACGATTTGAGATCGGCAAACAGTCCGTCCAGTTGTGCACTGGTCATTTCTGGCTCATAAATATCCAGCAGCGCGTCATACGGCGAGCCGCCTTTGACCTGCGCACGCAGTCTGGCCTCCTCGCGACTCAGTTTCACCACCTCTCGCAAATTCGCCGAGAATCCCTGCCAGTCGTTGGCGGGACGCTGACTGCGCCAGGCGTGCTCGCAGCGACTTCCGGCGAGCGATTTAGCCTCCACCAGCGACTCAGGTAACAATGCGGCCTGGGTATGCAGCCGCGTCATTTCCCGCAGATTGGCCTGTTCCACATCATTGAGATCCTCCTGGGCGGCAGCGGCAAGCCATTGCGCCACTTTCGGTTCGGTCAGGATTTGATGTTCCAGCACGCTCAGCTCAGCCAGCGCTTCACCGCGCGCCGCGCTGCCGCCTGGCGGCATCATGGCGAACATATCCCAACTGGCGATGGCGGAAAGGTGAGAGAAGCGGGACAGCCGCAGGAAGGTACGTGCAAGTTGTTGATAGCTTTTGTTATCCATGTAACCTCTTCGACGAAACAGGCAGGTTGAGTTCCCCCACCATAATGGGTAGTTATGTTTATCGATAGCCTTTTTTATAGTAGCCGACGGGAACATCGTCCCCGTCCAATAAAAATAAACACACACAGCAAAATGAATCCACTTCACTGGGTTGTCTTTGCTCTTCTGGCACTGGATGCCGTCAGAGAATTGATGGGGTATTCATCAATCTTAGGAATTTGGTAACCACTGTTGGTCGAGAGGCGAAAGCCCGGTGAAACCCGGGCTTTTCTTTCAGACTAGACGTGAAGGCGGTGATGCAGTCGGGTGCCGACCAGAATGGCCAGTATCAGCATAATAGCGATAAATCCCCCCACGCCATTCCAGCCATAGTTATGCCAGAACACGCCGCCGAGCGTACCGGCGATACTGGATCCCAGATAGTAGCTGAACAGATACAGCGAAGAGGCCTGGCCTTTGGCGCGCCGCGCGCGCGGGCCGATCCAGCTACTGGCGACGGAGTGGGCGCCAAAGAATCCCGCCGAGAAGAGCAGCATGCCGGTGAAAATCAGCCATAGCGAGCTGAATAGGGTCATTAGCAGACCGACAAGCATCACGGCGGTAGAGAAGAGCATCACCGGGCCGCGCCCGTAGCGCACCGTCATCGAACCGGCTTTCGGTGAACTCCAGGTCCCGGTCAGATAGGCAACGGAAAGCAGGCCGACCACCGCCTGACTGAGCTCCCACGGTGAAAGCATCAGGCGATAACCGATGTAGTTAAACAGCGTGACGAACGACCCCATCAGCAGAAAACCTTCCGCAAACAACAGCGGCAGCCCCTGGTCGCGCCAGTGGAGTCGAAAGTTAATGAACAACGTTTTGGGGCGCAGCGACGTGGGACGGAAGTGGCGTGATTCCGGCAGAATTTTCCAGAACATCAGGGCCGACGCCAGTGCGAAGCAGCCAATGGCCGCCAGCGCAATGCGCCAGCTAAAGAAATCCGTAAACACGCCGCTAATCAGACGTCCGCTCATTCCGCCAATCGAGTTGCCGCTGATGTACAGTCCCATTGAGAACGCGACAAAACTGGGGTGGATCTCTTCGCTCAGATAGGTCATTCCGACGGCCGCTACGCCGCTGAGCGAGAGGCCAATCAGCGCGCGCATCACCAGTATACCGTGCCAACTGGTCATCATCGTCGAAAGCAACGTACAGCAGGAGGCGAGCAGCAGCGCGGTCACCATCACCGGCTTGCGACCGATGGCATCCGACAGCGGGCCGGTAAACAGCAGGCCAACGGCTAACATTCCTGTGGAGATCGACAGTGAAATACTGCTACTGGCAGGCGATACGCCAAATTCATGGGACAGCACTGGCAGAATAGGCTGGACGCAGTACAGCAGGGCGAAGGTCGCCAGTCCGGCAGAAAAGAGCGCCAGCGTGACGCGCATGAAGGCAGAGGTACCGCGTTGAATAAACTGAACCGGCTGAGAAATGCGTTGGTCGTCAATATCGCTCGCCGTCGCGTCATTGACTGTAGTAGTACGACTCACTGGAAATCCTTGCGCAACAAACCCGTGTTTTAAGGGGACGGGCATAACCTTGTTGAGTAGAGTAGGAAAAACTCATTATTCTGTCTAATATATTAATAGTCTCAAATAATACTTTAAAAATATGAATATTGAACTTCGTCATCTTCGCTACTTTGTTGCCGTAGCGGAAGAACTGCATTTTGGGCGTGCTGCGGCCCGATTGAACATTTCGCAGCCGCCGCTGAGCCAGCAAATTCAGATGCTTGAGCAACAGGTCGGCGCGCGCCTGCTCGCGCGAACGAACCGTAGCGTCGCGCTGACCGCCGCAGGCAAGCAATTTCTTGCCGACAGTCGGCAGATCCTCGGGCTGGTTAATGATGCCGCCGCCCGCGCGGAGCGTCTGCACCAGGGGGAGGCCGGGGAACTGCGCATCGGCTTTACCTCGTCGGCGCCGTTTATACGCGCGGTCTCCGATACTCTGTCGTTGTTCCGGCAGAATTACCCGGATATGCATTTGCAGACCCGCGAGATGAATACCCGCGAACAACTGGCACCGCTGAGTGAAGGGGCGCTGGATCTGGGCCTGATGCGCAATACCCCGTTGCCGGAGAGCTTACATCATGCGGTTATCTTGCATGAACCGCTGATGGCGATGATCCCCCGGGTGTACCCACTGGCGCAAAAGCCGGTAGTGACGCTGGCTGAACTGGCGAAAGAACCGTTTGTTTTCTTTGACCCCCATGTCGGAACCGGTCTTTACGACGATATCCTCGGCATGATGCGTCGCTACCAGTTGTCGCCTGTGATTACCCAGGAGGTCGGCGAGGCAATGACGATCATTGGGCTGGTCGCTGCCGGTTTAGGCGTGTCGATACTTCCGGCGTCGTTTAAAAAAGTGCAGCTCAATGAGATGTGTTGGGTGCCAATTGCGGAAGAGGATGCAGTCTCGGAAATGTGGCTGGTCTGGTCGGCACATCATGAACAGAGCCAGGCGGCGCTACGCTTTCGTCAGCAGTTAATTCAGGCCGTCAGTAGCGCTTAAATTAATTTAATAACGGCTGAAAATGTGCAGTTAATCACACGGCTAAGTAAAAAGTTGACGTCGTGTATTGAAGTACTTCACCATAGCCCGCAGATTATTTCGGAGCGCGAAAATAAAGGGAGTCAGAGGTGGTTGCTGATAGTCAGCCTGGGCACATCGATCAAATAAAGCAGACCAATGCGGGTGCAGTTTATCGCCTGATTGATCAGTTGGGGCCGGTATCGCGTATTGATCTTTCGCGTCTTGCGCAGCTGGCGCCTGCCAGTATCACGAAGATAGTGCGCAAAATGCTTGAAGCGCACCTGGTCCAGGAACTGGAAATTAAAGAAGCCGGTAGTCGCGGACGCCCTGCGGTGGGACTGGTGGTGGAAACAGAAGCCTGGCACTATTTGTCTCTTCGTATCAGTCGTGGGGAAATATTTCTCGCCCTGCGCGATCTCAGCAGCAAACTGGTGGTGGAAGAGTGTCTTGAGCTGCCGCTGAACGATGAAACGCCGCTGCTGGCGCGCATTGTCACGCTGGTCGATCAGTTCTTTATTCGCCATCAGCAGAAGCTCGAACGTCTGACCTCCATCGCCATTACCTTACCCGGCATTATTGATACAGAGAATGGGATCGTGCATCGCATGCCGTTTTATGCCGATGTGAAAGAGATGCCGCTCGGCGATACGCTGTCGCAGCACACCGGTGTACCGGTCTACATTCAGCATGATATTAGCGCCTGGACAATGGCAGAGGCGCTGTTTGGCGCGTCCCGTGGGGCGCGTGATGTGATTCAGGTGGTTATCGATCATAACGTTGGGGCCGGGGTGATTACCGACGGTCACTTACTGCATGCGGGCAGCAGCAGCCTGGTGGAGATTGGCCACACCCAGGTTGATCCTTACGGAAAACGCTGTTATTGCGGCAATCACGGCTGTCTGGAAACCATTGCCAGCGTCGAAAGCGTGCTGGAACTGGCGCAACTGCGGCTGGCACAATCCATGAGCTCGTCGCTCCATGGCCAGCCGTTGACGGTTGATTCGTTGTGTCAGGCGGCGATGCAGGGCGATCTGCTGGCTAAAGACATTATCAGCGGCGTGGGAACTCACGTTGGACGTATCCTCGCCATTATGGTCAATCTGTTTAACCCGCAAAAAATACTGATCGGATCGCCGCTCAGTAAAGCGGCGGACGTGTTGTTCCCGGCGATTGCGGACAGCATTCGCCAGCAGGCGCTACCGGCCTACAGCAAAAATATGGTCGTTGAGAGCACGCAGTTTTCTAATCAGGGGACGATGGCGGGGGCCGCGCTGGTAAAAGACGCGATGTATAATGGTTCTTTGTTGATTCGTCTATTACAGGGTTAACATTTTTTAACTGTTCTACCAAAAATTGCGCTAACTCAAGCTGATTCTACCTGGCATACCTTAGACTTTCTCCACTGTATTATTTTCCTGGCTTATATTTTCGAAGCATAACGGTGGAGTTGGTGATGCTGAAGCGTTTCTTTATTACAGGTACAGACACTTCTGTTGGGAAGACGGTTGTTTCCCGCGCATTGCTACAAGCGTTAGCGTCGGGGGGTAAAAGCGTTGCGGGATATAAACCGGTCGCGAAGAGCAGCAAAGAGACCCCTGAAGGGTTGCGCAACCGGGATGCACTGGTGCTGCAAAGCGTATCGACGCTGGAATTGCCCTATGAGGCCGTTAACCCCATCGCCCTGAGCGAAGATGAAAGTAGTGTGGCCCACAGTTGCCCGATCAATTACACCTTACTTTCTAACGGTCTGGCGAGCCTGTCCGAGAAAGTCGATCACGTGGTGGTTGAAGGCACCGGCGGCTGGCGCAGCCTGATGAACGATCTGCGTCCGTTGTCTGAATGGGTGGTGCAGGAGCAGTTACCGGTACTGATGGTGGTAGGCATTCAGGAAGGCTGTATTAACCATGCGCTGCTGACTGCTCAGGCGATCGCCAACGACGGCTTACCGCTGATCGGTTGGGTCGCCAACCGTATCAATCCGGGTCTGGCACACTATGCGGAAATTATCGATGTCCTGAGCAAAAAACTGCCTGCGCCGTTGATCGGCGAACTGCCTTATTTACCGCGCGCCGAGCAGCGCGATCTTGGACAGTACATTCGCCTGTCAATGCTGGGTAGCGTGCTGTCAGTCGATAGAATCATGGCCTGATTCACGACCTTACACATCATAATGATGAAACCGGGGAGCCAACGCGCTCCCCGGTTTTTTTATACTGTCAAAACCGGTCTTAGCTGCTTTCGTGAATGTTCAGCGCCCGGCGGGTACGTCCAGAACTGAGATAATCGGCGATGTAATCCTGTGAGATCTCGCCGTTGTAGCGACCGTCCTCGTCAACAATCGGCATCCAACTGGTATTACTTTCATACAGCTTGGACAGCACAATACGCAGGTTGTCTTCGGCCTTGCCGGTAATACGGAAGGGATGAATGATGTCTGCGCAGGTGCCGGTGGCCTGACGCGCCTCGCGACGTTTCACAAAGCCCAGCGGTTTACCTTCGCCATCCACCACCGTAATCGCACGAATGTCGTTGTCATCCATAATCCCAAAGGCTTCATTCAGCGACGTAGACGGTTGCGCGGTCAGCGTTGGCTGCTGGTCGGTCACGTCGCCCGCCGAGACCAGCAGCAGGCGCTTGAGCGTACGGTCCTGACCGACGAATGAACCGACAAAGTCGTTGGCCGGTTTGGCCAACAACTCATCCGGGCTGGCGCACTGGACAATGCGTCCCTGGCGGAATACGGCAATACGATCGCCGAGTTTCAACGCTTCATCAATATCATGACTTACCAACATCACCGTTTTCTTCAACGCGCGCTGCATGTCGAGGAACTGGTTCTGGATCACTTCGCGGTTGATGGGGTCGACGGCGCCAAACGGTTCATCCATCAGCAGAACCGGCGGATCCGCCGCCAGGGCGCGAATGACGCCAATACGCTGTTGCTGGCCGCCGGACATCTCTTTTGGATAACGATGCAGAAACTTCTTCGCATCCATTGCTACCATCTCCATCAACTCTTCGGCACGGCTTTTACAGCGGGCTTTATCCCAGCCCAGCATGCGGGGGACGACCGTAATGTTTTCTTCAATCGTCATGTTAGGGAACAGACCAATCTGCTGGATCACATAGCCAATGTTGCGGCGCAGGGTCACGGTATCCATCTCGCCCGTATTTTCACCGTTAATCAGGATGTTGCCGCTGCTCGGGGTAATCAGGCGGTTAATCATCTTCAGGGTAGTGGTCTTGCCGCAGCCCGACGGCCCCAGCAGAACGCACATTTCTCCCTCTGGCACGTTCAGATTGACGTTATCGACGGCCTTAAGCGGCTGACCGTTTTTCTGCGAAAATTGTTTGGTGAGGTTTTCCAGTTTTATCATTATCGTATCCCCTTCGGTGTCAGGACGACTTGCAGGCGGTGTAACAGCCAGTCAAGTACAATCGCTAAAAGACAAATCATCAATGCGCCGGCAATCAGCATGCGAATGTCGCTGCCGCCGATACCATTCAGTAACAGTAATCCCAGGCCGCCTGCGCCAATCACTGCGGCAATCGCCATCACGCCGATGTTCATGACCACGGCGGTGCGGATCCCGCCGAAAATCACCGGTAAAGCCATTGGGATCTCAACCCAGCGCAAACGCTGCCAGAACGTCATGCCAATCCCGCGACCCGCTTCGCGTAAGCCCGGTGGGATGCTGTCCAGTGCGGTATGGGTGTTACGCACGATAGGCAGCAGCGAGTAGAGGAACACGGCGGTAATGGCGGGCAGTGCGCCAATTCCGTGACCGATCAGCGAAAACAGAGGGATCATCAGCCCGAAGAGGGCAATAGATGGAATCGTCAATAGCAGCGTGGCGGCGCTCAGTACGGGCGTTGCCAGCCATTTGTGGCGGACAATCAGGATCCCGAGCGGTACGCCAGTCACAATCGCCAGGCCAACCGCCAGCGCCACCAGCCACAGATGCTGAAAAGTGAGCGTCGCCAGATAACCTGCGTTATCGATCATGTAGTGAATCGTATCCATATGCGCTCCTTACAGCAGGTTCTTTTGTTGCAGGAATTCACGAGCAACCTGCTGAGGTGACTGGTGATCGATATCAACCTTCGCATTCAATGAACTGATCACGTCATTATTTAACTGCTCCGAGAGGATATTGAGCGCCTCGGCAAGCCCTGGGTTGGCCTCCAGCGTATCTTTACGCACCACAGGCGTGACAGCGTAACTTGGGAAGAAGCCCTTATCATCTTCCAGCACCTTGAGATCAAAACCCTTCACACGACCGTCAGTGGTATAGATAAGGCCGGCGTCAATAAAGCCATCACGCACGGCGTTGTAGACCAGTCCGGGATCCATCTGGCGGATTTGCGGTCGGTCAAGCTCCATCTGATAGGCCTGCTGTAGCGGCTTCATTCCGTCACTGCGCCCGGCAAATTCCAGGTCGAGCCCCAGCAACCAGTTGTTGTCGGGATCGGTCTG
The DNA here is from genome assembly GCA_009363175.1 of Citrobacter telavivensis. Taxonomy (NCBI): domain Bacteria; kingdom Pseudomonadati; phylum Pseudomonadota; class Gammaproteobacteria; order Enterobacterales; family Enterobacteriaceae; genus Citrobacter; species Citrobacter telavivensis. The sequence goes on along the minus strand of CP045205.1, from coordinate 3,270,292 downwards.
GCGGATGTGCTCAATTTTCGCCACCATCTCCGACATGGTGTTGATGTTTTCCGCTTCGGCGCGCTTACGTTGCATGGCGAACGCGTAGGTGTTGTTCATATCTGCCGGTTTCAGCCATACCAGCCCCAGCCTGGCATCAAGGCGCTTCACCGTGTCATACGACGCCTGCGGGCTCATGCGCTCATTGATATGGTTGAAAATAATCAACGAAGTGCCGGTGTATTCCCATGTCATATCAATCTGTTTATTGATCATCGCATTCCGTGAGATGACCGTGGCGATATTGGTCTGTGGCTGAACCTGAAATCCTTTTTTTTGCAGATACTGAACGGTCATGGCCGAGAGAATGTGCTGTTCGGTAAAGCTCTTGGTGGCGAGGATAATGGGGGCGGCCTGGACCTGCGTGCTCATCAACAGCGCGGCGGCGAGCCATCCCAGCCATGTATTCTTGAGATTCATTTAGCGCTCCTTGTTTTTATCATTGTCATCAGGCCGTGTGCGGGCTCAGGGCGCGCCCAAGCCAGGCGAGCAGACTGTCGAGGATCAGGGCGAAAAGTGCGGTGGCGGTCGCCCCCAAAATCAATGTCGGGAAGTCGTTAAGATAGATGCCGGGGAAAATCAGCTCGCCGTAGCTGCTGGCGCCAATCAGAAACGCCAGCGGGGCGGTTCCGACGTTAATCGCTGTGGCAATGCGGATCCCGGAAAGCATCACCGGCCAGGCGTTGGGGATTTCCACCTGACGAAGCCGCTGCCATTTCGTCATACCGATGCCGTTTGCCGCTTCAATCAGCGACGGTGGGACAGAAATCAGTCCGGCATAGGTGTTACGCACAATCGGCAACAGTGACGCCAGAAACAGCGCAACAATAGCGGGTAGGTCGCCAATGCCGATAATGACCATCGCCAGCGCGAGAACGGCCAGCGGAGGTAGCGTGTTGCCAATGTTGAAGATCTGCATGGCATATTCAGCAATCCCCTTTGCTGCGGGGCGGCTGAGCAGGATACCGCTTGGAATACCGACCAGTAGGGCGAAGAACATTGAGGTAAGGACTAAAATCAGGTGCTGTTGGCCGAGATAGAGCAAATCGACCTGACGTGATTTGAGCGTTTCGACGCCAATTCCCCAGATCAGCAGTGCCAGTAGCACAATGATGACGAAACTAAAGCCCAGCACGTGTTTTAACGTGGAAGTGTGCATTGCAGTGTGTCTCCCTGTTTGCATGCGTTATGGCGGCGAATAATCGTCGCATGTTGTTATGCCATGTATCGGCAGGGTGTTTTGAGCTATAGCAACAGGGTGGGAAGGATTCCAGCGTGAAGGCAAATTAGATTCGCAGACTATTAATCGCTAAACGCGATTTGGCCTTATGCCGTAAAGGATAAGCAGGGTATGTAAAGAATTGTCTTAAAAACGCCAATCAGAAGTGACACTGTAACAACAAAGAAAAGTGCAGGTATCAGAAAAGGCAGGAAAAACCTGCCTTCAGAGGGTTAGCGGAATAACGGTTTTTCCGCGACCGGAGTCAGTAACTGAGACTGCCACTGTGCCAGGGTGTGGCGGGCCAGTTCGCCGAGAGCCCGATAAAAAGGATGACCGGCGTTATCAATAAATATGTCCAGGAAGCGGGATGACCACGGGAACAGATGCCACGCCAGCAGCTGTTCGCATTCAGTGTGTCGGCCACTTTCAGCCAGCCACGCCGCCATCAGCAATAACGAACCGAAATGATCCTCGGGTTCATTTTGCGTTGCTTCGACGTGAATGCCGTTGTCGCGCATCCACTGACGCAGGGCCAGAGTGGACTCGCCAAACAGGACATTTTCGCGATCTAACCAGACGGAACCCCAGGGTGGCGACGGTAACGCATACGGCCCCACGAACAGGCGCTGAAACGCCTCGGGAAGTGATTCATCGCTGACGCGTTTAAAATCCGTCGCCAGCGGAGCCAGTATTTCCGCTGCCAGCGGCCACTGAGTCTGCCAGTCATCTGCGGTTAACGCTGATACCAGAGGGGCGGCCTCGGCGCTGTCGGGCGCGTAATAAAACAGGGCCCCCAGCACGCGTGCCGTCATCGCAAAATCATCACGTTGAGTAAAATCAGTCATCTGAAACATCCTGAGAAGTGCGGGTTTCCCCGCACGGATTTGTTAACCTGCTACCGCCATACCGACGGTCATATGCAGGCCATAAAACAGGCCACGACCTATTATTTCGCCACCAAGCACGAGGAGTAACCCCAGTAGCAACCCGGCGACATGCGGTTCTTTGCGGCGTACCAGCGGGCAGATCCAGCAGCCCAGTCCGGCGGTAAGCAACACCACACGCCATACCTGCAGGGAGGCATAATCCGGCACCAGCGCAGAGGCCTGCTGAACCGAACTGTGAATCGTCGCCAGCGACATGCCTTGCAGGACAATGACACCCACGCTGACCAGCAGCGCCAGTACGCTGATACTGGCGAACACGGTTCCGCTAAAGGTGACGCGGGACGCCCGCAACAGTAATGCCGCGAACAGGGGGCCGCTGAGCAATACCGTCATGAAGAACGCCAGCGTCGTATAGCCAGTATACCAGGTCGGTACGGTATCGATCAGGTAAACACGGGTCATTGCCCAGACGAAGACGATACCCAGCACCATGCCGAGCAGCAGCCAGAGTTTTCCCAGCGCGGGCGGCATTTTACCCAGTACGGCGACCAGCCACCAGATACCACCCACGGCGAAAAAGACCGAGCCTGCGGCGATTTCATTGCTCAACCCGGATGCGCCAATGCGGTTGAGTGAGTTGAATGCCCGCATCGGCGACCCGAGATGCACGATCGACGCCAGGAATCCCAGCCCCATCACCAGCCAGAGGAAAAACATGCTGCGAACCAGGCGTTGCCGGGCGGCGGCATCGTCTTTCATCGCAAACCAGCCAAGCCCACTGACAATCAGCGCGCCCACGACGCACTGGCCGAGTACTGTAAACAGCACCAGCGGCCATTCATGCCATCCACTTCCCATTTTACACCTCCTTCGGATTTGCCAGATAACCGGTGGTATCCCCGGTCGGACGGCTGTTGGCATTCGGTTTGATCACAATACTCGGCTTCGTGAAGTGCGCACCCGGCAGTGGCGCAACGGCAGCCAGTTCACCGTGTTTCTTACGCAGTTCGTCGATGGGACCGAAATCCAGCGCGCGCAGCGGACAAGATTCGACACAGATCGGTTTCTTACCCTCTGCCACGCGGTCATGACAGCCATCGCACTTGGTCATGTGACCCTTAGCGGCATTGTACTGTGGCGCGCCGTACGGGCAGGCCATATGGCAGTAGCGGCAGCCGATGCAGATATCTTCATCCACGACCACAAAACCGTCTTCCCGCTTGTGCATCGCTCCGCTCGGGCAGACCTTGGTACAGGCCGGATCTTCGCAGTGGTTGCAGGCAATAGAGAGATAGTAGGCAAAAACGTTCTGATGCCAGACGCCGTTGTCTTCCTGCCAGTCTCCGCCCGCGTATTCATAAATGCGGCGAAAACTGACATCCGGGGTTAAATCCTTGTAGTCCTTGCAGGCCAGTTCGCAGGTTTTGCACCCGGTGCAACGGCTGGAATCGATAAAAAATCCATACTGAGTTGTCATCGGTTACTCCTTAAACCTTTTCAACCTGAACGAGATTACTGTGCGAAGGATTCCCTTTTGCCAACGGCGAAGGGCGGTGTGACGTCAGGATGTTGATGGAGCCACCGTGGTCTACCTGGTCGCCAAACATATCGGCCTTGAGCCACGCCCCCTGACCAATGGCAGTGACGCCGGGCAGAATGCGTGGCGTTACCTTGGCGGGGATCAGCATCTGACCGTTATTGTTAAATACCCGGACGGTGTCACCGTGTTGAATCCCGCGCGCGTTGGCATCAATCGGGTTAATCCAGATCTCCTGCGGGCAGGCCTGTTGCAGGACGTCAATGTTGCCATAGCTGGAGTGGGTGCGCGCCTTATAGTGGAATCCGGTGAGTTGCAGCGGGTATGTTTTGCGGATCGGATCGTCCCAGCCGTCGAAACCGGGAGCATAGGCGGGCAGAGGATGGATTACCTCATCCGCCTTCAGTTCCCAGGTCTCGGCGAGAGTGGCCAGCCGCGCAGAGTAAATTTCAATTTTCCCTGACGGCGTTTTCAGCGGGTTAGCGTTTGGATCTTCACGGAACGCGCGGAAGGCGACGTAGTGCTCTTCCGGACATTTTTTCTTGAAGATACCGGTTTGCTTCATCTCTTCGTAATCCGGCATTTCCGGATTGCGCTCTTTGGTTTTCGCATGCAGGTATTTCACCCATTCATGCTGCGAGCGTCCTTCGGTGAACGTCTGGTATACGTCAGGCCCAAGTCGGCGGGCGATTTCGCTGAGCATCCAGTAAATAGGCTTTCTTTCAAACTTCGCTGAGGTCGCGGGCTGGCCGAGGATTACATAGCCCATGTTGCCCGCAGATTCGTGGGAGATCAGATCTTCCTGCTCCGTTGGCATTAAATCTGGCTGCAGGATGTCGCAGTACTTCGCCGAGGCCGTCATGAAATGTTCAATGCCGACAATCATTTCGCACTTGCTGTCGTCCTGTAGCACCTCATGAGTATGGGCGATATTCCCGTGCTGGTTAATCAGCGTATTACTGGCGTAGCACCACATGAACTTGATGGGAACATCCAGTTTCTCTTTGCCGCGTATGCCGTCGCGCGTGGCGGTCATTTCGGTGCCATGATCGATAGCATCGGTCCAGGTGAACACGGAGATTTGCGTTTTCACCGGGTTATCGAGCATCGAAAACCACTCCACGCCGAGATCCCAGGTGCCTTCACGTACGCCTGAGTTACCGCCGTTGATGCCGACGTTGCCGGTGAGTACCGACAGCATGGCGATAGCCCGTGCGGTTTGCTCGCCGTTGGAGTGACGCTGAGGTCCCCAGCCCTGGCAAATATAGGCCGGTTTCGCCGAGCCAATTTCACGGGCCAACTGGATGATTTTATCCGCCGGAATACTGGTGATGCGGGACGCCCACTCCGGGGTTTTGGCTATGCCGTCCGGACCTTCGCCGAGGATGTACGCCTTGTAGTGCGCGTTACGCGGCGCACCGGCAGGCAGGGTGGTTTCATCGTAACCGACGCAGTATTTGTCGAGGAACGGCTTATCGACCAGATCTTCAGTAATCAACACCCAGGCGATTGCTGCCGCCAGCGCGCCGTCCGTGCCGGGACGGATGGGCAGCCATTCATCTTCGCGTCCGGCGGCGGTGTCGTTATAACGCGGATCGATAACGATCATTCGCGCATTGGAACGTTCACGCGCCTGTTCGACGTAGTAAGTGACGCCGCCGCCGCTCATACGGGTTTCCGCAGGGTTGTTGCCAAACATCACCACCAGTTTCGTATTGGCAATGTCATCAGGGCTGTTGCCATCGTTGCTGCCAAACATGTAGCTCATGGCGGCGCTGATCTGCGCGGTGCTGTAACTGCCGTAACGGCTAAGGTAGCCGCCGCAGGCGTTCATCAGACGGTAAGGGACATTAGAGTTGGTAATGTTTCCGCCGTCGACGCCAGTGCCGTACAGCACGTGGACCGCCTCGTTGCCATACTCTTTGAGGATCCGCTTCAGGTTGTCGCCGACGATATCCAGCGCTTCGTCCCAGGTGATGCGTTCAAACTTGCCTTCACCGCGTTTGCCGACGCGTTTCATCGGGTATTTCAGCCTGTCGGGGTGATTCATGCGTCGACGTATCGAGCGACCGCGCAAGCAGGCGCGAACCTGATGGTTGCCATACTCATCGCTGCCGGTGGTGTCAGACTCCACCCAATAAACCGTGTCATCTTTGACGTGCAGACGCAGCAGACAACGGCTTCCGCAGTTAACGGTACAGGAACTCCAGACCGCTTTTTCTTCGACCGGCGCGGGCGTCATGCCGTCTGCGGCGCGCGCGATCCGGGTGAAAGGGAGGGTGAAAGCGCTACTGGCAAGCGCAAGGCTGCCAATAGCGGATGATTTCACCAGACTACGGCGACTGATACTGGCCGTCATGAGGGCCTCAGGCGTGGTGATTTTCATGGTTGCTCACTTTGCTAATGTCAAAAACTGACCTGGTTGCGTCCCTGTTTCCGGGAACAGCCATTCCTTTGTTTTCTGTATTGATCGGTGTGATGCAGGCGGTGTTGTGTTGATACCCCACCGTCAAACAGAGCGTTGTATAGTTTTTTCTATAGCGATATCAGAGACATGCTAAGCAGGAATGAATTTTACCCCTTAATGAGTAGGGGTTATTAATCCATATCAAAGTGAGGGAAACCCTCCGTTGCCGGAGGGCGAAAAACAGGCGGAATTACTGCGGCTCGGTGTTGGCACCTTCCTGAGAAGGCGTGGTGCTGGCAGGTGCATTACCACTGCTGGTTCGGGTGTAGAGAATTTTATGCGTGTCGTTGGCGCAATGCCCTACAACCTGTGAGTCAGGCTGATCGGCCTGATCGTTTGGCACGATGCTCAGGGTGAAATTGGCCTCCGGCACGCCGTTATTGATGATGCGCTGCTCAATATCACTCCTGACACGTTCGCAGGAGTCAGGGACGGCGAACACCAGCGGGGAGGCGCTCAGCAGTACACATGTCAGTATTCCTCGGGAAAATTTCATCATCAGCTCCATTGTTGAGATGCACCGATTAAGCATAGCATTGATAGTGTAAGCAATTGTCATTGCCAGCAACCTGTCGAAGAATCGGAAAGCTCTCTCTTTTCCCCAAAAGCAAAAACCCCGACGGTGTCAGGGTTTGTGCTAAATCCCCCGTGTTGCCACGGGAGGAAGGGTCAGAAGCTGTATTTCAGCCCCAGCATACCTTGCGTATCGCTGTAGCCATTGTCGCCAATCTGTTGGGCGACGTTGCCCCACAGGGTGACATTTTTCGTCAGTTGACCTTCAACACCAGCTTTCAGTTCAGCTATGTTGCGGCTGCCTTTCACTTCGCTGTTGATGTCATCCATCTGCACGCTGTAATTCTGCGTGTTGTGGATCCAGTTGGCTTCGACAAACGGCTGGAAGGTGCGGTCTTTACCGTCATCCATCGCGTTATGCCCTTGCAGGTACGCTTTCACACCCAGGCGGGTTTGCAGATTGCCGTCGGTTTTATCCACCACCCGGGTACCGTTTTTCTCGATGTGGGTATCGGCCTGCACGTCCATCCAGGTCACCTGGACTTTAGGCTGAATGTACAGCGCGTTACGTTCGCTGAATTCGGCCAGTTTCCAGGTATAACCCGTTTCGACAGAGGCGGTGATGCCGTCTGAGTCATACTCTTCAGAGGCCAGTCCCTGTCCGGAGACGGTGTTGTCAAACCAGTTGTAGAGCATCCAGCCATCAACATAAGCCCCGGTTTTATCGGCGTCGTTGGCATACCAGGTGCCGTACAGACCGGCGCTGTAGCCGCTGATTTCCCCGCGAGAGGTGTATCCGGTCAGACTGGAATGGCTGCGGCTCTTGCTGTTGGCGTAACCGGCCATCAGACCCAGATGCCAGCGATCCAGACCGTCGGTACTCCATTGCGCAATATCACCGCCGAGTTGCAGCACATAGCGGTTGCTCTGGGTGCTTATCTGCCCGGAACCGTCCTTGAAGCGGTTATGGCCGCCGATGTGGCGCATCCACAGGCTGGTCACCTTCTGCTCGCCGGTTAACGCGTCGGTATACTGCGTTTCGCCCAGACGATCGTGGAGGCGGGTGGTAAACAGCGTATTGGCGGCAAGGGTGTTTGCCAGATAGCTGCCGGTTTCCGGGCGATACTGGTGTTTACCTTCCGGGGCGGCAGGAGTCTCCGGAACCGGCTGTTCCGGTGATGCTGGCGCGGGCTCATCTGGCGGTAACGGATCGGGAATTACTTCGCTGGTCAGATGCCAGTTCTGGTTGTTCTTTTTGATGATGTTGTAGTCGTAAGCGCCTGCGACGATACGGCCTTCTTTGACAAAGGTACCGTTGGAGGCTCCTTCCACTTCCACAACCGGGATGCCTTCTACCGTCTGCGAACCGCCGCCGCCAGCGTTGCTGACGCTGACACGCGTGGTGCCGCTGGTATCACCACGAACAACCAGCTTATCGGTCGCCGAAAGGTCATCGCCTAATACGGTGCGTAAGGCCAGCAGACCGTTGTTGCCCGTGTAATTGCCGTTGATGGTTAACGTGGTCGGGCTAAAGGCCGCTTTCACTCGCGGTGGGGAAGAGAGCGTCGTCGTGCCTGCCAGTGCCAGCGAGTTCAGGGTTTGCGAATAGCCATTAAGATCCAAACTGGCACCGTCGTTGACGATGTAATCTGACGCGTCGCTAAAGGTATTTTCCGCGCCTGCGCGCAGCGTCCCTCTGGAGACAAGCGTGTTGCCGCTGTAAGTATTGGCCCCGGTCAGCGTGGTCACCCCCGAACCAACGTGGTTGACTTCACCATTGCCGTAAATTCGCGATGCCAGCACGAAGTCCTGACTGGAATGGTTGAAGTTCAGAATGGCGGTGTTCTGATCGCTGTTATTCATCAGATAAATTCGTGACGCCTCAATGTTGCCTGCCGCCTGTTCGGTTTCTCCCTGCGCGCCGCCGATATTTAAAATCCCGGTACTGCCGTTGCCATAGGCCAGGCGGATCAACGTGCCGGACTTAACGGTTGCGCCATTGCTGACGGTGAGGATCCCTTTGGCGGTATTATTTACGGTTGAGAACCCGCCCAGATTGATGGCCGCAGCAACGTCCAGCATTGAATTAGCCCCATCGACCCGGGTTTCACCAAAGCCTTTAGCATCGGTATTAACCGTCACTCCGACGAGGCCAATACTCATGTGACTGGTCGTTGAGAGCTTACCGCCGTTGGTAATGAATAATTGACCATGTCCCTGATCGCCGACGACGGTCCAACTGGTTTCAATTGAAGAATTAGCGCCGTCAATGTTTACCACTCCCTGGGCATCTTCGTATGCTTCACCAATGCGCAAATCATCAAGTCCAGTTATTTTACTGCCGTTAAGCACATTCAGCGTGCCGGAACCATTCCCCATTCCAAGCTGGATATGCCAGTTATTCGTTCTCCAGGTGGCGCCATTGGTCAAGGTGACGATACCGGTCCCCCCGTAACCAATGATAGCCCCTTCGGCAACGAGGATATCCCGACCATCAATAATCAATGTACCGACGCCGGTACTCCCAACGCTTGCTGCGCGAACCTGATTCCAGTTACTGCCGGTATTTTCGGTTGAGGAAAGGGTGAGAGAGTCATTATTATCGATAATGAGATCGCTCGTGATGTCCGTCGGAGGCGTCACGGTTAACAGATTGATATTATCCACATTCGCTGCGGCGGCAGTTTGTATTGCGAAGGCAATAGCGATTGCCAGTATTGATTTTGGTTGGTGCGATTTTTTAATATTCATAATTGTCTCTTCCATAAGAGAGTGCCTGGTGTACGAAATAAATTTTGTATTGAAGAACAATCCCTTAGTGCATGGTGATGAACAAAAATATAATTTGTAAAAATAAATTGTTTTCTTAAGGTGTATTTTATTCGCATGATTTTAAATTGAGAAATGGTTTTATCGACTAATTATTGTGTTGTTCAATAGGTTTCATCTATTTAATATATCTTTAATTTTCTTATATAAGATCTTAAGTGTTTTTTTGCCAGCAATGTATCTTATTAAGACCATTTAAAATATTAGGATTAGTGCAAATAATTTCCCTTATACAATGAGATAATAGGCGTGGAGGATGAGTGATTTTTATTATAGAGCGAATGACTAACCTGCTAGTCATTTGTCAGGCAATCATTGCTTAAATGCGTGAGCGTGGTGATTTAGGATTTTTGCGGAAAGCTAATACATGATAGCTTGATTTCGATCAAACCTCGCAGTTGAGATAAGTAAAGTCCGGGCGCGTTTTGCGTAGAAGTTTGCCACCAGACGCTATGTGCCCGTTGGCACTCAACGGTTTTTTTTGCTTTGCTGTCGTGTAAACGACAGTCTTTGCTAATATGACTGGAGATCATCCTTTTCTTTCGGGGAAGCTGTGAAAAAACAGATATTTCTTTTCGTGCTCGGTACTTTGCTGGTGGGATGTGACAACGGTACGGTACCGCTCTCCTTTACGCCGGAAATGGCCAGTTTCTCTAATGAGTTTGATTTTGACCCTTTGCGCGGGCCGGTAAAGGACTTCAGCCAGACGTTGCTCAATGAGAAGGGCGAAGTGGCGAAGCGCGTCAACGGTACGCTGTCTGAGGAAGGCTGTTTTGACTCGCTGGAGCTGCACGATCTTGAAAACAATACCGGCGTGGCGCTGGTGCTGGATGCGAACTTTTATCGTGATGCCGAAACGCTGGAGAAAAAGGTGCGCCTGCAGGGGAAATGTCAGCTCGCGGAACTGCCTTCAGCCGGCGTCGTCTGGGATACCGATGATAATGGCTTTGTGGTCGCGGCGACCGGAAAAGAGATGAAAGTCCAGTATCGCTATGATGCCGAGGGTTATCCGCTCGGCAAGACCACCGTCAGCAAGGACCAGACGCTATCCGTCAGCGCAAAACCTTCGACCGATCCGCGTAAGAAGCTTGATTATACGGCGGTAAGTCTGCTTAACGATCGCCCTCTGGGGAACGTTAAGCAAACCTGTGATTATGACCGTCATGCCAATCCCACGGACTGTACGCTGGTGATCGTTGATGAAAGCGTCAAGCCCGCGGTTGAGCACAATTACACGATCAAAAATACCATCGATTACTACTAAGATGACCGCGCAGCGATTACTGCGCGGTAGGTTTCAACATCGCCGTACCGGGCGACCGATGTTCCGCCAGGTACTGATGCTGGAAGATACACATCCGGATAGTATTGCGGTATTCACCGTTAATAAAGAATTCATGAATCAGTTCACCTTCAACCATAAAGCCCAGCTTACGGTAGATGTGGATCGCTTTTTCGTTCTCTTTATCAACGATGAGGTACAGCTTATAGAGGTTAAGTACGGTAAATCCGTAGTCCATCGCCAGCCTGGCGGCACGTGAGGCGAGACCTTTTCCCTGATACTCCGGGGAAATAATGATCTGAAATTCGGCCCGACGATGGACATGGTTGATTTCAACCAGTTCGACCAGTCCCGCTTTTTCACCGTCGCATTCGACAACGAAACGGCGTTCGCTCTGATCGTGAATGTGCTTATCGTAAAGATCGGACAACTCGACGAAGGCCTCATAAGGCTCTTCAAACCAGTAGCGCATCACGCTGGCATTGTTATCGAGTTGATGGACAAAACGTAAATCTTCACGCTCCAGCGGGCGTAGCTTGACACTGAGGGCGCTTGTCATACCAAATCCTTAACGTCTCGTTTAGTTCTTTGTATCAGGGGGCAACCACGCGACCGGTGCGACGATCCAGACAGCGCAGGGTATTCGGCTCCCAGTACGCATTCAGATTGGCACTCTGCTCGCAGCTATCGCGGTTATCAAAAGCGGCATCCGCTTTATCCCACTCTTTTTCCGCGCGCTTGTTAATTTTCTGACGCAGGCTACGTGTGTCATCCCATTGCTCTTTTTGCATGGCTGCCTGCTGACGGCTCAGGGCGCTGTCACCGGATTCGATCACCAGTCGACTGGTCTCAGCCTGCGCGGTCGCGGTGTAGACGACGGCACTCAGCAGCAGCATTGCCGTCAGGCACAGGCGTTTGCGAAGCGTAATGTTCATGGCAAGTTCCTTTTATGAGCGACGCAAAAAGCATCATTGACAGGCAAATTCTACACCATTCCTCGCACAGGGCATACCCGCCGGAAGGTTATGGATAAGTTCAGGCAATTATGACGTATCATGCCTGAACCTCAGGTAAATGAACGATACAGATGATCAAAACGACGCTGCTTTTTTTTGCCACCGCACTTTGCGAAATTATCGGCTGCTTTCTCCCCTGGCTCTGGCTAAAGCGGGGGGCTACCGCCTGGTTGCTGTTACCTGCAGGCGTTGCGCTGGCGCTGTTTGTCTGGCTGTTGACGCTGCATCCTGCCGCCAGTGGTCGGGTGTATGCTGCGTATGGCGGCGTTTATGTTTGTACTGCGCTTATCTGGCTGCGCGTGGTGGATGGAGTAAAGCTCAGCGTGTATGACTGGAGCGGGGCGCTCATCGCGCTCAGCGGAATGCTGATTATTGTGGCGGGATGGGGACGCGGATAAGCGCCTCTTTTTTGTGATCGCCTGGTGATTTTTTGATCATTATACTTGTATGGTAGTTATGGGGGGAATAAATTTCTTGCATCACTAATTTGATGTAAGGAAAACGCATGGAAAGTATAGTGATTCAACAGCCAAATAAATTATGCATTGAACAGCGGCCATTACCTTTACCAGAACCTGGAGACGTGAGGATTAAGGTAAAAATAGCAGGGATCTGCGGGTCGGATAGTCATATATATCGTGGACATAATCCTTTTGCGCAATATCCTCGCGTCATTGGTCATGAGTTCTATGGCATTATTGATGCAGTCGGCGAGAGCGTGGAGAATAAACGCGCTGGCGAACGTGTGGTGGTGGATCCCGTAATAAGTTGCGGTGTCTGTTATCCCTGCACTGTTGGCAAACCCAATGTTTGTACCTCTTTAACGGTATTAGGTGTTCATCGGGATGGTGGCTTCAGTGAATATGTCACGGTTCCGGAAAGTAATGTTTATTGTATTCCGGATTCGATTAGCGACCGACAGGCGGTAATGGTTGAACCCTTTACGATTGCCGCGAATGTCACGGGGCAGGTTGCGCCAACAGAAAATGATATTGCCTTAATTTACGGCGCCGGTCCGATGGGGTTAACCACCGTCCAGGCGCTTAAAGGGGTATATCAGGTCAAAACGGTGATTGTTGTTGACCGGATTGACGCGCGCCTGGCAATGGCGAAAGCGTGCGGGGCCGATGAAACGATGAATAATGCCCGGCGGTCATTAGCGGAATATCTGGCACAGAAGGGCATCAGACCGACGCTGATTATCGATGCGGCCTGCCATCCCACCATCCTGTCTGAAGCCATTGGCCTGGCATCACCTGCGGCGCGTATTGTGATAATGGGTTTTTCCAGTGACCCTTGTCAGATAATCCAACAGGGGATTACCGGAAAAGAGCTCACGATTTTTTCATCCCGACTGAACGCGCATAAATTTCCAACCGTTATTGAGTGGATGCAAAATAAATTAATCGACCCTGATAAATTAATCACGCATCAGTTTGACTATCGACAGGTCATCGACGCAATAACGCTATTCGAAACCGATCAGCAAAGCTGTTGTAAAGTATTACTCACCTTTTCCGCTTAAAATTAATTCATGCGATGGATGCCTGACGATTCGGGTATTCCGTGGTACGCATTTACTCTGTAGAGACAGACGACATGAATACAACAAAGCATGAAAGAAGCACCCGGGATCTGGTGCGCGCCGCGGTTTCCGGTTGGTTAGGCACCGCATTAGAGTTTATGGACTTTCAGTTATATTCTCTGGGTGCCGCACTGGTTTTCCATGAAATATTTTTCCCGGAACAATCGGCGGCAATGGCGTTAATTCTCGCAATGGGAACTTACGGGGCAGGCTATATCGCCCGCATTATCGGGGCCTTCTTTTTTGGCAAAATGGGGGACAGGATCGGGCGTAAGAAGGTGTTGTTTATTACCATCACGTTAATGGGAATGTGTACGACCTTAATCGGTATACTTCCGACTTATGCGCAGATAGGCATTTTTGCACCCGTGCTGTTGGTGACATTACGTATTATTCAGGGACTCGGGGCCGGGGCAGAAATATCCGGTGCCGGAACCATGCTCGCAGAATATGCGCCAGTCGGTAGGCGGGGAATTATTTCATCACTGGTCGCTATGGGAACAAACTGCGGCACGCTCAGCGCGACCGCGATTTGGGCGGTGATGTTCTTTGCGCTCGATCGTGAAGCCTTGCTGGCATGGGGTTGGCGTATTCCATTTCTGGCGAGCGTCGTCGTCATGATTTTTGCGATCTGGTTGCGGTTGAACCTGAAAGAAAGTCCCGTCTTCGAGCAGGTCAATGAAGGGGACGCACCGGCGACAGCCTCGCAGGAGGCGATTTCAGTGGGAACGATGTTTACCAGTAAATCTTTCTGGCTGGCAACGGGATTACGCTTTGGTCAGGCCGGTAACTCGGGGCTGATCCAGACGTTTCTTGCCGGATATCTGGTGCAGACGCTGCTGTTCAATAAGGCCATTCCGACGGATGCGCTGATGATAAGTTCGGTGATTGGTTTTATCACTATCCCGCTACTGGGATGGTTATCCGACAAATTCGGCCGTCGATTACCCTATATCGTGCTGAATATCTCGGCGATTATTCTCGCATACCCAATGTTATCCATCGTGGTGGATAACTCTTACCAACCGGGCGTGATTATGACGGCTCTGATCGTCATTCATAACGTCGCGGTACTGGGATTATTTGCTCTGGAAAACATTACGATGGCTGAAATATTTGGCTCACGTAATCGCTTTACCCGTATGGCGATCGCCAAAGAAGCAGGGGGACTGGTGGCGGTCGGCTTTGGACCGGTGCTGGCAGGGATTTTCTGCAACATGACAGGAAACTGGCTGCCAATTCTGGTGATGATCGTGATTTATTCCCTGATTGGTCTGCTCTCTGCATTCCTGATGCCTGAAGTGTGCGACCGCGATCTGCGGATACCGGAAGACGCCGCGCAGCCGGTGACCGGGAAACGGCGTTCTGCGACAGCCAGTCGCGTCTGACCTCCTTCAAGGGTGACGGTTCCTGTCCTTCAGGGCCGTCTTTACACCCTTTCTGAATTCAGCATTCCATGACATAACCCGCGAGTTTTGTGATCTGCTCAGAAAAACAGATCATTTATACTTGTATGGTAGTATGTGAATTGCGTAGATTCTCACCATCACCACACAGAACCAGGAAGAAAAAATGAAGATTGTAGGGGCTGAGGTTTTTATCACCTGTCCGGGGCGTAACTTTGTCACGTTGAAGATTACGACCGAGGACGGCATCACCGGTCTGGGAGACGCAACGCTGAATGGACGTGAGCTGTCCGTCGCGTCGTACCTGAAAGATCATCTTTGCCCGCAGTTAATCGGCCGTGATGCCCACCGCATCGAAGATATCTGGCAGTTCTTTTATAAGGGGGCGTACTGGCGTCGCGGACCGGTGACCATGTCTGCCATCTCCGCCGTCGACATGGCGCTGTGGGATATCAAAGCCAAAGCCGCCAACATGCCGTTGTATCAGTTGCTCGGTGGCGCATCGCGCGAAGGCGTGATGGTTTACTGCCACACCACGGGTCATACCGTTGATGATGTGCTGGAAGACTATGCGCGTCACAAAGAGATGGGATTCAAAGCCATTCGCGTACAGTGCGGCGTGCCGGGCATGAAAACCACCTACGGCATGGCGAAGGGGAAAGGGCAGGCTTATGAACCGGCGACTAAAGGGCAGTGGCCGGAAGAACAACTGTGGTCAACCGAAAAATATCTCGATTTCACGCCGAAACTGTTCGAGGCGGTGCGCAATACGTTCGGCTTTAACGAACACCTGTTGCACGACATGCACCACCGTCTGACGCCCATAGAAGCGGCGCGCTTTGGTAAAAGCATCGAAGATTATCGTCTTTTCTGGATGGAAGATCCGACGCCTGCTGAGAATCAGGAGTGCTTCCGACTGATTCGTCAGCATACGGTGACCCCGATTGCCGTCGGTGAAGTCTTTAACAGCATCTGGGACTGCAAGCAGCTTATTGAAGAACAGCTCATCGATTACATCCGGGCCACGATCACCCACGCGGGCGGAATTACCGGCATGCGTCGTATCGCCGACTTCGCCTCTCTGTATCAGGTACGTACAGGATCGCACGGACCGTCCGATCTTTCTCCGGTCTGTATGGCCGCTGCGCTGCACTTTGACCTGTGGGTTCCGAACTTTGGCGTTCAGGAGTACATGGGCTATTCCGAGCAGATGCTGGAAGTGTTCCCGCACAACTGGACCTTTGACAACGGCTATATGCATCCGGGTGAGAAGCCGGGACTGGGTATCGAGTTCGATGAAAAGCTGGCCGCGAAATATCCCTATGACCCCGCCTATTTGCCGGTTGCCCGGCTTGAAGATGGCACCTTGTGGAATTGGTAAAAAACCTATTTCGATTCACGCAGGAGAAATAACATGGGCTTCATTAACGATCGCTTTATGATTGGCAATGAAGTCGGTGTTCGGCTCTATCAGGATATCGCTAAAGATCTGCCGATCATCGATTATCATTGCCATCTTGAAGCAAAAGACATTTACGAAAATCACGCATTTGATGATATTACCCAACTCTGGCTGGCGGGAGACCATTATAAATGGCGGGCGATGCGGGCAAACGGCATCGACGAACGTTTTATTACTGGCAATGCCAGCGCGGAGGAAAAATTCCAGGCATGGGCTGAAACTGTGGAAGCGGCATTTGGCAATCCGCTGTATCACTGGACGCATCTGGAATTAAATCACTATTTTGATTGCCAGCTTATGCTTGACAGTCATAACTGGCGTGAAGTGATGGATCACTGTAACCGGCTTATTAAGCTGGCTGATTTTAAACCGCGCCGCTTAATGGAACGCTCCAGGGTTGAAGTGATTTGTACAACCGATGCCCCCCTCGATTCTCTGGAATACCATCGTCTGCTCCAGCAGGACGACACGTTTGCCATTAAGGTATTACCTACCTTCCGTCCGGACGATGTCTTTAATGAGGATGCCGTACAGTTTTCGCAGTTTACGGCAAAACTTGGGCAGTTAACGCAGATTGAGATTACGACGTTCGAGCAGTTCAGCGCAGCGCTGAGCAAACGTATTGCCTGGTTCCATGAGGCAGGGTGCCGTATTTCTGATCATGGTCCGATCGCTATTGACTATCAGGCAGCCGAACCGTCCCGCGTGAATCAACTTTTTATGCGCAAAGCCTCTGGTGAGACGCTGAAAAAAGAAGAAGAGCGACAGCTGAGCAGCGCTATTTTTGTCATGTTGGCCAGACACTACAAAGCATCAGACTGGGCGATGCAAATCCATTTTGGCGCGATTCGTAATAACAATAGCCGGATGCGTCAACAACTGGGGATTAATACGGGTTTTGACTCGATAAACGATCAGTCGAATCTGGCGATGTCTCTGAATCAGTTACTGGATGCGATGGCGCAGGAAAACGCGCTGCCAAAAACCATCCTGTATAACCTGAACGCTGTTTATAACGACGTTGTGGCGACAACTATCGCCAATTTCCAGAGTGCCGAACATGGGGTGAAATCACCAATGCAGTTTGGTTCCGGTTGGTGGTTTAACGACACCCGACGTGGCATGGAAAATCAACTGAACAGTTTGGCCGATCAGGGGTTGTTGATGCATTTTGTTGGCATGCTTACGGATTCGCGCAGTTTTGTTTCCTACACCCGTCATGACTATTTCCGCAGGATCCTGTGCAATCTGATCGGGGGATGGGTTGAGAAAGGTGAAGTACCCGACAATAAAGAGATTCTGGCACGAATGATCAGAAATATTTGTCACGATAACGCTAATAACTATTTTAAATTCTAATACTCTCCGGTGAGGATAGAACATGACTCGTACCAATAGAAAAATAACCATTCCGGTCAGTATCGGCTACGGACTGACGGATATAATGGGGGGAGGCGCGTTTACCGTTATTGGCGCCTGGCTACTCTTCTTCTACACCACTTTTGTCGGCCTGTCGCCGGTAGAGGCTGCTGCCATCGTGGCGATTGCGCGAATTGTCGATGCCATTGTCAGTTTGTTTATGGGCTCATTTACCGACCATTTCTATAAGAATGCGTTAGGTAAACGATTTGGCAGAAGACGTTTTTTCCTGCTGATCGGCGCGCCATTGATGCTGGTCTATATTCTCTTGTGGGTCACCGGAATGAATTTCTGGTTCTATCTTTCGGTCTACCTTGCCTTCGAAATTATCGCAGCAATGGTATTAATCCCGTGGGAAACATTACCGTCGGAAATGACCAAAGACTTTAATTCCCGAACCAAACTTTCTACCTGTCGTATGTTCCTCTCTGCATCCGGGACGTTTTTGGCGACCTTTATTCCAGGACTGCTAATCGGTTATTTTGGCGAACAAGATCCTAATGCCTATTTTATTAATGGTGTTGTATTTGCAGTCATGTTTATGCTGTGCGTGTTTATCTCCTGGAAAGTGACCTGGGAGCGCGAGTTAACCCCAGAAATGCTGCAGGAACTGGAACGTAGCAATCAACCCTCCACGTTTGCTGAGAAAGTCGTGAAGGTTGGACAGCTCTTTAAAGATTACGCGTCAACGCTGAAAGTACGTGCTTTCCGTAAACATCTGGCGATCTACTTGTTCTCGTTTACGGCGAAAGACGTCTACAACACGGTCTTTGTTTTTTTCTGCGTCTATTGCCTTAACGTGTCGTCATCGCTGGCGGGAACGTTGCTGTCGATGAGTATTGTGGGACTGCCGGTTACCTTACTGGCAGGAGTAGGGATCATCAAGTACGGTCCGTCTCGCCTCTACATTTTTGCCTATACATTAATGATGCTCTGTCTGGGCGGACTGTTTATGGTTTACCAGTTCCCGACAGACAGCAAAGTCACCTTGCTGGTGATCCTTGCCGCACTGTATCAGGTTGGGCGCTGCGTACTTGAGTTTACGCCCTGGAACGTGTTCCCCTTTATTCCTGATATTGACGAGATGATCACCCGTCAGCGCCGTGAAGGTTTATTCGCTGCAGTGATGACGTTTTCGCGCAAAACAACCGTAGCAATCGCCACCTTTATTGTGGGATTGATGCTGCAAAACGGTGGGTTTGTGAAGGGTAGTCAGGTGCAACCCGAGCAGGCCATCAATACCATAGCGACACTCCTCTTTGCCGGTACCGCTGGCTTACTGATTCTGGCGCTCTGGCAGGCAGTGACATTCCATCTGAATAAACAGACCCACAAAATCTTTGTTGATGAGGTGGATCGTTTAAAAGCTAACGGCGCTAAACAGGATGTGGATCCTGAGACCCGCCGAGTGGTAGAGGATCTGACGGGCTACAACTACGACACGCTGTGGTGCGATGCGCAACCTCAGGTTGCAAAATCCGCTAAACCGGCCACCACGCAGAGTTAATGGGTGGACAGTCCTGGTCGTGAATATCAAATCGCCAGGGCTGTCACATAACTTCTTAATGATGTTATACCAATTAGCAAAATATTAATTCAAATCAAAACATACAACCATACAGGCGTTACTCTGGGACCGTCCTGATTTCATTCAAAGTAGGTCATACAATGCAAAACAAGCTCTTAACGGCAAAGGCGACGCTTCCTGACTACGATCGCAACCGACTGATTCCGCGTATTGTTCATCTTGGTTTTGGTGCTTTCCACCGTGCGCACCAGGGCGTCTATACCGATATTCTGGCAGCAGAGCACAACAGCGACTGGGGATACTGCGAAGTAAACCTAATCGGCGGCGAGCAACAAATCGCCGATCTTAAGCAGCAGGATAATCTCTATACCGTGGCGGAAATGTCTGCCGATGCCTGGACGGCGAGAGTCGTGGGCGTGGTGAAAAAGGCGCTGCATGCTCAGGTTGACGGGCTGGAGAGCGTGCTGGCGGCGATGTGTGAACCGCAGGTTGCCATTGTTTCACTGACGATTACTGAGAAAGGGTATTGCCACTCCCCGGCAACCGGACAACTGATGCTGGATCATCCAATGATCGCCGCCGATCTGCAAAACCCTCATCAGCCGAAATCTGCGCCAGGCGTGGTGGTTGAAGCGCTGGCGCGTCGCAAAGCCGCGGGTTTAGCGGCCTTTACCGTGATGTCCTGCGACAACATGCCGGAAAACGGTCACGTGATGCGTAACGTGGTCACCGCCTATGCACGCGCAGTGGATGCTGAACTGGCCGCCTGGATCGAACAAAACGTCACGTTCCCGTCGACGATGGTTGACCGTATCGTTCCGGCCGTCACCGCCGACACGCTGGATAAAATCGAGAAACTGACCGGTGTGCGCGATCCGGCGGGCGTGGCCTGCGAGCCGTTCCGCCAGTGGGTGATTGAAGATAACTTTGTTGCCGGTCGCCCGCAGTGGGAAAAAGCGGGGGCAGAACTGGTCTCTGACGTGATCCCGTTTGAAGAGATGAAACTGCGTATGCTTAACGGCAGCCACTCATTCCTCGCTTATCTGGGTTATCTTGCAGGGTATCAGCATATCAACGACTGCATGGGGGATGAAAATTACCGCGTGGCGGCCCGCGCGCTGATGCTTAACGAGCAGGCGCCGACGCTGAAAGTGCAGGGGGTGGATCTCACGCATTATGCCGATCTCCTCATCGAACGCTACAGCAACCCGGCGCTGCGTCACCGTACCTGGCAGATTGCGATGGACGGTAGCCAGAAATTACCTCAGCGGATGTTGGATTCTGTGCGCTGGCATCTGGCGCACAACAGCCGTTTTGATTTGCTGGCGCTGGGCGTGGCGGGCTGGATGCGCTATGTCGGCGGCGTGGACGAGCAGGGAAATGCCATTGAAGTGAACGATCCGCTGTTGCCGGTAATTCAGCAGGCAGTGCAAAACAGTGCGGAAGGTGAAAGCCGCGTTGAGGCACTGCTGGGTATTGACGCGATCTTTGGTAACGAACTGCCGCAAGTGGCGTTGTTCACGCAGGCGGTGAAAGAGGCGTATCGGACGTTGCTGGCGGATGGGGCGAAAGCCACCGTGGCAAAATATGCGGCAAAAGTGAAGTAACTGCCTCAGGACTGCCGGATAATCAAGGCATTATCCGGCACTCACACCATTAGTTCATGCCGAGCCGAATCAGTTCTACCGGGGCAAATATGCCTTCACAGCCTTCCACTTCGACTGTTTTTTCACGACGAATTTGCGCCGCATCCCGGCCCTCGGTATCAATCGCTTTGATGCGACCGGTATGGCCGGTGCCACTGATCATCACACGGCTACCTGTGGTGATTGCGTTACGGTTACGATCGTATGTCATCATGGTATTTTCTCCTTTCTAACTTACCGTCAAAGCCCGTGGGCTCAGGTCCCACGTAACGGGCGCTATATAAATACGCTTATCAGTCAGGAATTTTTTTGTTTTTGATCAATCTCACATCTTTTTTGATGCGGACATGCAGGGAAGAAAACGAGGAAACCTCATCTCGCAGGAGATGAGGTGGGGGAATTACTCTTCGCTGAACCAGTCACTGTTTTCCTGGCGGATCAACAGGACCGATTCGCCAATTTCTTGCAGATGTTGGGTCATTGCCTGCTCGACGGCATCGGCGTCGTGCTTTTCCAGCGCGGCAAAAATATCGAGGTGCTGACGGAGTAACATTTCCGGCGGGGAAACGTGATCAAGGCTCATGTAACGCACGCGGTCGATAGTGGCCTTGATATTTTCGATGGTGTCCCATGCCAACTGACAGTCGGCAATGGTTGCCAGCTTCTGGTGGAAATTGTCATCCAGCTCGAAGAAATCGTTCAGCTGTTTGCGCTCAATGGCAATCCGCTGCTGATTGAGATTCTGCTCAAGCTGATAGCACTGACTGTCGGTGATTTGGGCTGCGGCCCGCCGCGCCACTGCGCATTCGATAGCCTGACGGACAAAGCAGCCGTTTCGCACCTGCGAGAGGGAGATCTTGTTGACGTAGCTGCCGCGCTGCGGGCGGATCTGGATCAATCCGTTTTCCGCGAGCTTAATAAACGCTTCGCGCACCGGTTGACGAGAGACATCGAAGCGAACAGACACCTCTTTTTCGGACAGCGGCGTGCCTGGCGCAATGAGGCAGTGCACGATGTCACGGCGAAGAATGCGATAAATCTGCTGATTTACGGGCTGTGTAGGGTTGAGTTGCGTTTCGACGGTCATTCGCTCTTACTTTTTAAAAAGTTAACCCACAAATTCTACCACTTTTTTGTCGCGAGCTATACCCGGCCCGCAGGCCGGGAGGCAAAATTAACCGCGGTGAACGCTCAGTCCGGCAAATGACTGCGTCACAGGCATCATTTCTACCGTATTGATGTTCACATGGGCAGGCAGGGTGGCAACCCACCAGACTGCTTCGGTCACATCTTCCGGCGTCAGCGCCGTGGTGTTCTCATAGGTTTTGTCCGCTTTGTTGTCATCGCCTTTAAAGCGCACGTTGGAAAACTCAGTACCGCCCACCAGACCCGGTTCGATATCCGTGACGCGAACCGCCGTACCGTGCAGATCGGTACGCAGATTCAGGCTAAACTGACGAACAAACGCTTTGGTCGCGCCATAAACGTTACCGCCGGCATAAGGCCAACTGCCTGCCGTAGAGCCAATATTGATGATATGACCCCGGTTACGCTCTACCATGCCAGGCAGGACGGCGCGGGTCATGTAAACCAGCCCTTTGTTGTTGGTATCGATCATGGTTTCCCAGTCTTCCACACTGGCTTTATGCGCAGGTTCCAGGCCCAGCGCCAGACCGGCGTTATTGACCAGCAGATCGATATCACGCCACCCGGCAGGCAATGACGCCAGCATCTCCTCAATGGCCGCGCGGTTGCGGACATCCAGTTGCGCGGTCAGCACGTTATCACCCAGCGACTCTTTTAACTCTTGCAGGCGTTCCTGGCGACGGCCAGTGGCAATGACTTTATGCCCGTTCTCAACAAAACGACGTGTAATGCATTCACCAAAACCTGCTGTTGCTCCGGTTACTAAAACGATCATCTCACTGTTCCTCAACGCTTTTTACGTTTAACTACCATAGCACGCGATCCGCCCACGCGGGTAATCCTGGTTTTACAGGATTGCGGTCTTTTACCCTGAAGCCTACTCTATTGAACAAATCGTTTTCAGGAGTGAAAGATGTCGTTAACGAATCCGTTCTTTAGCCACAGCCTGTTACCGTATCAGGCACCCCGTTTTGATCTGATTGAAGTCAGTCATTATCGTCCCGCATTTGATGAAGGGATGAAGCAAAAGCGGGAGGATATCGCCGTGATTATCGCTAACCGCGATGCGCCGGATTTTACCAATACCGTTCTCGCGCTGGAGAAAAGCGGTGAACTGTTGACCCGCGTTACCAGTGTCTTCTTTGCCATGACCGCCGCGCATACCAATGAGCAACTTCAGCGTCTCGATGAGGCGTTTTCCGCCGAACTCGCGGAACTGGCGAATGATATCTGGCTTAACAGTGCGCTATTTTCCCGCGTCGACCACGTCTGGCAACAGCGCGATGCGCTGGGGCTCGACAGCGAATCCGTGCGTTTGATTGAGGTGACGCATCAGCGCTTTGTCCTTGCTGGTGCGCAACTGAGCGACGCCGACAAAATGCAGCTCCGGGCACTTAATACCGAAGCGGCGACGCTCACCAGCCAGTTTAACCAGCGTCTGCTGGCGGCGAATAAATCCGGTGGTCTGGTGGTGGACTATGCCCATCAACTGGAGGGACTCAGTGCGGAAGAGGTAGCCAGCGCGCGTCAGGCGGCGAGTGAAAAAGGGCTAACCGAGGGATGGCTCATTCCGCTACTGAATACGACCCAACAGCCGGCGTTAAGCGTGCTGCGCGATCGTCAGACGCGGGAGAATCTGTTTAACGCCGGGTGGCGTCGTGCGGAGAAAGGGGACGACAATGACACGCGAGCGCTGATTCAGCGACTGGTCACCCTTCGAGCCCGTCAGGCGCAACTGTTGGGCTTTGCGGATTACGCGTCGTGGAAAATCGCCGATCAGATGGCAAAAACGCCAGACGCCGCACTGGCGTTTATGCGCGCAATTGTTCCTGCCGCACGTCAGCGGGCGTTGAATGAGTTGGCCGATATTCAGCAGGTCATTGATGACGAACAGGGCGGGTTTAGCGCGCAGGCCTGGGACTGGTCGTTTTATGCCGAGCAGGTGCGCCGCGCGAAATATGCGTTAGATGAATCACAGCTAAAACCTTATTTTGAACTGGATACCGTTCTGCACGAAGGGGTGTTCTGGACCGCCAACCAACTCTTTGGCATCAAATTCATCGAGCGCTTTGATATTCCGGTCTACCATCCGGATGTGCGCGTCTGGGAAATCTTCGATCATAACGGCGTCGGACTGGCGCTTTATTACGGTGATTTCTTTGCCCGTGATTCGAAAAGCGGCGGTGCCTGGATGGGCAATTTTGTCGAGCAGTCGACGCTCAACGAAACCCAACCGGTTATCTACAACGTCTGTAATTATCAGAAGCCCGCGGCGGGACAGCCCGCGCTGTTACTCTGGGATGATGTCATCACGCTGTTCCATGAGTTCGGTCATACCCTGCACGGGCTGTTTGCCTCACAGCGTTATGCCACGCTCTCCGGCACCAATACGCCGCGTGATTTCGTTGAATTTCCATCGCAGATTAACGAACACTGGGCGAGCCACCCGGCGGTATTTGGGCGCTACGCCCGCCATTATGCTACCGGCGAGAAAATGCCAGAGGCGCTACAGGACAAAATGCGTAAGGCAAGCCTGTTCAATAAAGGCTATGACATGAGCGAACTGCTCAGCGCCGCGCTGCTGGATATGGGCTGGCACAGGCTGTCTGTTGAAGCATCGAGCCAGCAGGTCGAGTCGTTTGAAAAGCAACTGCTGGCGGCAGAGCAACTCAGTCTTCCGGCGGTACCACCGCGCTATCGCAGCAGCTATTTTGCTCATATTTTTGGCGGGGGTTACGCGGCAGGCTATTACGCCTATCTCTGGACGCAGATGCTGGCGGATGACGGCTTTCAGTGGTTTGTGGAGCAGGGTGGGCTGACGCGCGAGAACGGTCAGCGTTTCCGCGAGGCGATTTTATCGCGGGGCAACAGTGAAGATTTAGAGCATCTTTACCCGGCCTGGCGAGGAAATGAACCGCAGATCGACCACATGCTCAGACACCGTGGCCTGGCGGGATAAGACGATTGACAACCCAATACGGGTAACTTGATGTACAATGCGGGCTTCTTTTTTCGGAGTCCGCGGTTGCACATGCCTGTTTTCCTCCCTTTCTGCGCTGATACCCTTCAGGTAATTTTCATCCCATGAAAGGATCCGCACCCCTCCTTCTTTCCTCTGTCCTGCTACTGGCCGGTTGTGGCAACAGCACCTTATCGCAGATGAATATGCCGGCTGAACAGCGTGCGCAGGCGGTGGTGGGTTACTACGCGCGCGGCATCGATCCGATGATCCGCCAGTATATGCAGGAAAAGCAGGTGACCGGGATGGTGGTGGCGGTTATTCAGCACAACGGGCCGGTGGAGTTCCACAGTTACGGTGTGACCGACAGCAGGCATCGTTATCCGATCACGCCGGACACGCTATTTGCGCTGGGGTCGCTGAGTAAAGGGGTGACCGCGGAAGTCACTACCGTTCTGGTGAATCAGGGCGTGCTTCAGTGGAACGACACGCTGGCGCAACTGCTACCGGCCAGTACGCCGTTAAGCGAGGACGCCAGAAAAATTACCCTGCTGCAACTGGCGACGCATACTTCCGGTTTACCCAGACAACCGATGGATTTGCTGACTCTGGAAAATCTTCTGCACTATTTCAGTACGGGTGAAAATTTTTATACCCAACTGGATAACGACACGGTGCTGACATTTCTCTCCGACTTCACCGCGCCTGAAGCGCGCGTGCCGCGCTATTCCAATATCGGTTACGCGCTGCTTGGCTACATCGTGCAACGTCAAACCGGTGAGTCGATCCCGGCGTTGGCCCGTCGTCTAATCTTCCAGCCACTACAGATGAGCAACAGCAGTTTTGTGCCGACGTCGCTCAAAGCCTATCCGTATCGCGCATTAGGCCACGCGGGAGATCAGCCGAAGCTCATTCAACGCGGCGAACTGACGCCGGACTGGACGTTCCGCCACAACATGGTCGGGGCGGCGAGTTTATACAGCAGCGCACGCGATCTGGCGGGCTACGCACGGGCCCATTTTGCGCCAGGGGACAACGCCGTGCTCGCCCGCGCGTTTGCGGATGTTTCCCGCATCCAGTTTTATCGTCAAAAAGAAGCGGCGAATATTGCGTGGGTGACAGATACCTTAGCCGATCGCCAGATAACCTGGCAGGTAGGGTATATTGGCGGATATTCCAGTTATATTGGTTTTGACAAACGGAATCAGAATGCGGTGGTGGTGCTGCAAAATAGTTTTAACTGGAGTAATTATCTGGGGCATACCATTCTTACAAAATTGGACAAACAGGAGAACATGCCATTCTGAGGGCGCTATGTCGGGGTTAAATCAGCATATTGCTCTGAACCGTTGATCCCATCCTCTTCTATTAATAAATTGACATAACCTTGCTTTTATCTCGTTACACTATTTTTCGAAATGGAACAGGTGCGAAGGAGTGGCGATGATTAAAAAGGCAGTAGAAATTGATGCTATCCTCTTAGAACTTAATCAGTCTATTGATACGCATTATCAGTGGTTAGTCAAAATGTTCCACTGTGTGGTCACAGAGGATGCGTCGCAGGCAGATATTATTGCTACTAACGCACACTGTTTATGCCATTTTGGTCAGTGGTTAAAAAATCATACTGTGCACAGTCACGAGGAGTGGGAACATTTTCGCGAAATGGAATATGCACACGCTAAAATGCATGAATCGGGTCGTGAATTAATGTTGGCGGTCATTGAAAAGCGTTGGCGCGGTACCCATTTTGACCATTTTCAGGACAGCTTATTAAGCTTCACCGGGAAAGTGATGGAATATAAAATATCTCTGGTCAATCTGCGAAGCAATATGGATATATTAACCGGCCTTCCTGGACGTCGGATGCTGGATGAAACGTTTGACAGACAACTTAAAGACGCCGCGCCGCTGGAGTTATATCTCTTGTTGCTGGATATTGACCGATTTAAATCGATTAACGATGGCTATGGTCACCTGGTGGGGGACATCGTACTACGTATGCTGGCGACGAATCTGACGGCCTGGACGCGCAGCGATGAAACGGCTTACCGCTATGGCGGCGAGGAATTTGTGATTGTCATCCGGGCAAAATCGGATGAAGAAGCCCGACAGGCCGGTTTACGCATTTGTCAGGCTATTGCGAGCACAACGATTCACTATCCTGGCGGGACTCTGGATATCACAGCAACAGGCGGAATCACCCGCGGCTGGCCGGGCGAGTCCCTGAATACCGTATTAGGCCGTGCCGACAAAGCCATGTATGAGGGGAAACAGACGGGAAGAAACCGTTGTATGTTTATCGATAAGGACCAACGAATGACCAACGTGGTAAACGTCGCCCCCGTTCACGCGGTCTTTACAAAACAGGCCGTTAGCTGACATAAGTCTGCACTCGATATGCTAAATTCCTGTCAACAAGTTGATTAATGGACTAAAACAGTGAAACCCGGAGGTCATATGCAGCTGTTGATGCGCAAGAAATTACAGAGAAAACGCTGGAATTCCCGTCCTGAATCGCAAGATTTACAGAATACACGTTCCGCTGAACCGTGGTCTTCACGTACCGCATGTTGCCAGAGTAAGAAAGAGTGGAAACGAGACGCGCCGGAATCTTAGTTCCTGTCGTTTAACATTCATTGAGAATTGGCGTGGTAAGGTATTGGCTGTCTATTGTCTCTGCCGGGATTGGCAGGATGATAGAAAAAGTAAAATACAAATCTATCCATGCAAGCATTCACCGTCGGTTATCCGGCGGTTTTTTTTTGCCTGTCGGAGATAAAAAAATGGCCCCTTGTGCAGTGTTGCGACAAGGGGCCTTATCGGTTCAGGACTTTCTCCGTTCATTAGTCATCCCATTTGTGGCTGAAATAAGCGGCCAGGAATCCAGAAAATAAAATGATTCCCAGAACGGCCATGAAAACGTTCATATTACCCAGCATAATTACCTCCTTTGACGGGTTGTGTTTTTCCTCGCTTACCTTAATTTCGGTTGGTGAAAGAGATAATAGCAGCGTGAACCTAAACAAAAGCTGAATTAGGTGATTATTTAACGTTAAAAGTAAATTTCTTTCGGTATTGTGACGGGGACAGACAATAAGCGTGGCGAAAATGGTGACGAAATAGCGCCGCACTGCCAAAACCGGTTTGTTCCGCGATCATTTCCACGCTGAGCGGTGAATTTTCCAGGTAATCGCGCGCCCGTAATAAACGTTCGTTGAGGATCCAACGTGCAGGCGTGGTGCCCGTACAGTCGGTGAAACGCCGCAAAAATGTGCGCGAACTCATTCCGGCGCGTTTGGCCAGCGAGGCGGCGTCATGATTCATCGTCAGATTCTGATGCAGAAAATCAAACAACGGGCCGAGCGTCTGGCTTTCACGCTGCCGGGCAACGGGGCGTAGCAGTTGCTGTGGTTGCGCGCCGTCGCGATGGGGTTGCACCACCAGTCGTCGGGCAACGCTGTTGGCAACCTCGAGGCCGTAGTCTTCTCTGACCAGGTAGAGACAAAGGTCTATACCCGCCGCGCTGCCCGCCGAGGTCAGCAACCGTCCCGCATCATGGTAGAGAACGTCATCAAGCACCTCGACCGCCGGGAAACGCTGCTGGAGTTTCTCAGTGTAGCGCCAGTGGGTGGTGGCTTTGCGCCCATCCAACAACCCGGTCGCCGCCAGTACAAACACGCCGGAACAGATCGACAACAGACGGCAACCTCGCGCCTGTGCGGTGCGCAGTGCGACACACAAGGCTTCCGGCACCGGCGCGTCGCTGTCCCGCCAGCCGGGAACAACAATGGTATCCGCCTCAGCCAGCAGTTCCAGCCCTCCATCCACCATCATCCGCACGCCGCCGGTCGCGCAGAGTGGACCGGGATCGACTGACGCAACGGCAAAATGATACCAGTCAGCACCCAGTTCCGGGCGCGGCAGGCCAAATATTTCGACCGCCACGCCAAACTCGAAGGTGCACAGTCCGTCATAGGCGAGCACGACCACCAGCGGGCGCGGCGTTTTTGGCATAATCCTGGCGTTTTTTGGCATAGTTGAAGGCGGTATGTGAGGTCAGGGATGGTTAAATTATTGTAAACACAATCGTCCCTGAGGAGAAAGCAGAATGAGTCATGTCACTGAGTTTCCGGCCGCCGCATCCGCCCTTGCGGTCAACCATTTCCTGTCTCGTTTGAGTCTGGAAACAGATTGCGCCGATGTTTATGAAAGTATCCATAGCGGGGAGCCGGATTTCGTCTTACTCCACGTAGTGGGAAGGCCGGAGACATTTGCACGTCGCCATATTCCGGGCGCTATTCATCTGCCGCATGCCATGATGACCGCCGAACGGATGGCGCAATGGCCTGCGGATACCCTGTTTGTGGTTTACTGCGCCGGGCCTCACTGTAACGGTGCCGACCGCGCGGCGCTGAAGCTCGCAAGGCTGGGCATACCGGTGAAGGTGATGATTGGCGGTATCACCGGATGGGCAGACGAAGGCTACGCGTTTGCCTGTCCCGCAGAATGAAGATGAATTTTTTTCATCATCCATGAATTTATCTCGTTTGCCTGCACGACCCTTGCATGTCAATTTGGACGCATGGACATCCAGAAGTCTAAATGTTTAAATAAGAAACTATCACGTCAGGCAACCTTTGCCTGACGACGAAGGAGATCACATGCAAAGACAACAGGCCCCATTTCGCGCAGAAGTCGTTGGCAGCTTTTTACGTCCCGACGACATCAAAGTTGCCCGCCAACAGTTTTCGCGCGGTGAGTTAACCGCACTGCAGTTACGCGCCGTCGAAGACGACGCGATTCGCCGGGTGGTCGAACAGCAGTGCGCCTGCGGTTTGCACGTTGTCACGGACGGTGAGTTCCGCCGCGCCTGGTGGCATTTTGATTTCTTCGACGGTCTGCAAGGGGTGGAGCGTTATGACTCACAGCAGGGCATTCAGTTTAATGGTGTGCAGACCAAAGCGCACGGTGTGCGGGTTACCGGAAAACTGGCTTTCGGCGATCATCCGATGCTGGAGGATTTCCGCTATCTGAAGAGCATCAGCGGTAACGCGCAACCGAAGATGACCATTCCCAGCCCCAGCGTGCTGCACTTTCGCGGCGGGCGTAAGGATATCGATGCCTCAGTGTATCCGGATCTTGAGGCCTATTTTGACGATCTGGCGACGACCTGGCGCGATGCTATCCACGCTTTCTACGCCGCAGGCTGTCGCTATCTGCAACTGGATGACACGGTATGGGCGTATCTCTGCTCTGATGCCCAGCGTCAGCAAATTCGCGAGCGTGGGGACTGCCCTGACGAACTGGCGCGGATTTATGCCGATGTTATCAACCGGGCGCTGGCGGATAAACCGGCCGATCTGACGGTGGGCCTGCACGTCTGCCGCGGTAACTTCCGCTCAACCTGGATCTCCGAAGGCGGCTATGAACCGGTTGCGGAGATCCTGTTCGGCAGCGTCAACGTCGATGCCTTTTTCCTGGAATACGACAACGATCGCTCCGGCGACTTTGCGCCGCTGCGCTTTATCCGCCCTGGCCACCAGCAGGTGGTGCTGGGACTGGTGACCACCAAAAATGGTGAACTGGAAAACCCGGAGGGAGTAAAAGCGCGCCTGCAGGAAGCGGCACACTATGTCGACAAAGCGCAAATTTGTCTCAGCCCGCAGTGCGGTTTTGCTTCGACGGAAGAGGGGAACAGCCTCACGGAAGCCCAGCAGTGGAACAAAATTAAACTTATCACCGAAATAGCCCAACAGGTCTGGTAAGTTGCCTCAATAATGCACACCGCGTTGCACACTAATAATGCAGCGCGGGTTCATGATGGAGCATCCTCCACGCTAAGCCCGTCTGGTCGTGCGTTTTAACACTTTTTCCTCTTCATCCCCGTTCTGGCATCCTTTTTGCCTTATTCCTCCTGAACAAATTTTTGCGCCGTGTTGTTTGTCGGGTCGCACCAGAACTCACAGCATTTTTATTTTCAGGAGTGAAATTATGCAGCGTCGTACCTTACTCAAAGCGTTTGCCCTCTCGGCCTCGGTTGCCGCCATGGGCTTCAGTTTTAGCGTTCAGGCCGCCGATACCATCAAAGTGGGCATTATGCACTCACTTTCCGGCACGATGGCTATCTCCGAAACGCCGCTGAAAGATGTGGCTCTGATGACGATTGATGAGATCAACGCCAAAGGGGGCGTATTAGGCAAGAAGCTGGAACCGGTGGTGGTCGACCCGGCTTCAAACTGGCCGCTGTTTGCCGAGAAAGCACGACAGTTGCTGAGCCAGGATAAGGTGGCGGTGGTGTTTGGCTGCTGGACCTCCGTGTCGCGTAAGTCGGTGTTGCCGGTTTTTGAAGAGCTGAACGGCCTGTTGTTCTACCCCGTCCAGTACGAGGGGGAAGAGATGTCGCCGAACGTCTTCTACACCGGCGCGGCACCCAACCAGCAGGCGATCCCGGCGGTTGAGTACCTGCTGAGTGAGGACGGTGGAAACGCCAAACGCTTCTTCCTGCTGGGCACCGATTACGTTTATCCGCGTACGACCAACAAAATTTTGCGTGCGTTCCTGCATTCAAAAGGGATTGCCGATAAAGATATTGAAGAAGTCTACACGCCGTTTGGTCACAGTGATTATCAGACCATTGTCGCCAACATCAAAAAGTTCTCCGCCGGGGGTAAAACGGCCGTGGTGTCGACCATCAATGGCGATTCTAACGTCCCGTTTTATAAAGAGCTGGCAAACCAGGGGCTGAAAGCCACCGACGTTCCGGTGGTCGCGTTTTCCGTGGGAGAAGAGGAACTGCGTGGGATTGATACCAAACCGCTGGTGGGTAACCTTGCCGCCTGGAACTACTTCGAATCGGTTGATAACGCCACTAATCAAAAATTTGTCGCCGATTATCGCGCATACGCCAAAGCCCATAAGCTGCCAAATGCCGACACCGTTGTGACTAACGACCCGATGGAGGCGACATACGTTGGCCTGCATATGTGGGCGCAGGCCGTTGAAAAAGCCGGGACGACGGATGTGGATAAAGTCCGTGCGGCGATGGCCGGACAGTCCTTCAAGGCTCCGTCTGGCTTTACCCTGACGATGGATGCCACCAACCATCATCTGCATAAGCCGGTGATGATTGGCGAGATTGAAGGCAACGGTCAGTTCAACGTCGTGTGGCAGACCGAAGAGCCGGTTCGAGCCCAACCGTGGAGCCCGTTCATTGCCGGTAATGACAAAAAATCTGAACAACCGGTGAAAACAGCCAGCAACTAACGTTAAGCCCTCCTGCGGGCGCAGACGGCGTGATGCCCGATGGCGCAAGCTTATCGGGCCTGGACAGAGCAGGGGGAAGCAGATGTAGGCCGGATAAGGCGTAAGCCGTCATCCGGCGAACGCGTCGCAAGGTTTGTCAACGTTCTTATCCCTCCAGCGGAGGGTGACTTCTGGAGATCACGACATGAAAGCCATGGGCTTTATTCGCGGCTTGCTGCTGGCGTTCGGGCTTCTGCCATGGTTCGTTCAGGCCAGCGATGCCGATGTGTTCGTTGCCGCCAGTCGCAGCGAGCAGGCGCAACTGCTCGAACAGTGGGCAGCGGCACCTGAAACACAACGTTTGCCGCTGCTGACGGCACTGAGCCGGGAGGCGGTGCTCACCGACGGCACAAAACAGGCTTTTACCCGAGAGGGATCGCAGGTCGTCGCCCTGGGGAGTGCCAGCAGTCCAACGGGCGCGCTAAAACCGCTGCGCCTGACCAACCGACTACGTATTCTTGTCGCTGGCGCGCTGGCGACACATCAGCTTATTAGTGACAGTGTCACACAAAGGCTGGCAGCAACCCGTACGCTTCAGCGCGACGCACAGCCAGCCATGCTGCCTTTTATCCAACAGCGCCTGGCACAGGAAACGGATGCGGAAGTGAAAACTCGTCTGACCCGCGTGCTGGCTAATCTGCAACTGACCAGTCCATCCGCTGAGATTCGTCGCGAGGCGATCGCGCTGTTGGGGGAATCCAGCGATCCGGAAATGCAGGCGCGCCTGCAGCCTTTTACTGACAAGGCGCATGAACCGGATGCCAGCGTGCGTGCGGCGGCCAGTGATAGCCTGGCGCGCATTCAGCAGCGGATGGCGATTGGCGATCTGCTTGGACAGGCGTTTATGGGGCTCTCGCTGGGATCGGTACTGCTGCTGGCGGCGCTGGGGCTGGCGATCACCTATGGTCTGCTGGGGGTTATCAACATGGCGCACGGCGAAATGTTGATGCTCGGGGCGTACTGTACGTGGATGGTGCAACAGGCGATGGCGCAGTTCCTGCCGCAGTGGTTGGCCTTTTATCCACTGGTTGCCTTGCCAGTCGCCTTTCTGTTTACCGCAGGCGCGGGAATGATTCTGGAACGCGGGGTGATCCGCCATCTCTACGGACGTCCGCTGGAAACGCTGCTGGCGACGTGGGGGATAAGCCTCATGCTGATTCAGCTCGTGCGGATGACCTTTGGCGCGCAAAACCTGGAAGTGGCGAATCCGGCGTGGCTTTCCGGCGGCGTGCAGGTCTACGCCGGTCTGGTACTCCCGTGGAATCGCATTGTGGTACTGGGTTTCACGCTGCTGGTGTTGTTCTTCACCTGGCTGCTGCTGAACAAAACGCGACTGGGCATGCGGGTACGCGCGGTCACCCAGAACCGCAGTATGGCGGCTTGCTGTGGCGTGCCGACCGGACGTGTGGACATGCTGGCCTTCGGACTCGGTTCGGGGATTGCGGGCCTCGGCGGCGTCGCCTTGTCGCAACTGGGTAACGTCGGCCCGGAACTGGGTCAGGGCTATATCATCGACTCCTTCCTGGTGGTGGTACTGGGCGGCGTGGGTCAACTTGCCGGCAGCGTGGCGGCGGCGTTTGGTCTGGGCGTGTTCAACAAAATTCTTGAGCCGCAGATGGGGGCGGTTCTCGGGAAGATAGTGATCCTGGTGTTGATCATTTTGTTTATTCAGAAACGACCCCAGGGACTGTTTGCCCTGAAAGGGAGGGTTACCGAATCATGACGATGCCAATGACCTTAACACTGGCGCGTAAAGCGCCGCGTGTCAGCCGGGTATTGGGGGCGATTATCCTGCTGACGCTGGTGATCCTGCCGTTTCTCACCTTGCTGCCCGCCGATCATCCGCTGGCCATTTCTGTGTGGACGCTTCAGCTTGCCGGGAAAATTCTTTGCTATGCGGTCGTTGCTGTGGCGCTGGATCTCGTCTGGGGCTATGCCGGAATGCTGTCGCTGGGACACGGGCTTTTCTTCGCGCTTGGCGGCTATGCGATGGGGATGTATCTGATGCGCCAGGCCTCCGGCGAAGGGTTGCCGGCGTTTATGTCCTTTCTTTCGTGGAGTGAATTGCCGTGGTTCTGGTGGGGAACCCAGCATTTTGCGTGGGCAATGGCGCTGGTGGTGCTGGTTCCGGGGGGGCTGGCGCTCATCTTTGGCTATTTTGCCTTCCGCTCGAAAATTAAGGGCGTCTACTTTTCGATCATGACGCAGGCGCTGACCTTCGCCGGTATGCTGCTGTTCTTTCGTAATGAAACCGGCTTTGGCGGCAACAATGGCTTTACCGGATTTACCACTCTCCTCGGAATGCCGATCACCGCGACGACTACCCGCATTGGGCTGTTTCTGGCGACGCTATTACTGCTGATGCTGGCACTGTGGCTGGGATTTGCGCTGGCGCGCAGTAAATTTGGCCGGATCCTCACCGCCGTGCGCGACGCGGAAAACCGGCTGATGTTTTGCGGCTATGATCCGAAAGGCTTCAAGCTGCTGGTCTGGACGCTCTCCGCCGTGCTGTGCGGACTGGCGGGGGCGCTGTATGTGCCACAGGTCGGAATTATTAACCCCAGCGAAATGTCACCCACCAACTCTATCGAAGCCGCCATCTGGGTGGCGCTCGGCGGGCGCGGTTCGCTGATTGGCCCGGTCATCGGCGCGGTGACGGTGAACGGCGCTAAAAGCCTCTTCACCGTTATCATGCCGGAATACTGGCAGCTGTTTCTGGGGCTTATCTTTATCGGCGTCACGCTTTTTCTACCGCGCGGCGTGATAGGCCTGTTCCGCAAAGGAGAAAAATAATGCAGCCAGATGAAGGCCTTTTTACCCGCCAGGTTCCCGGCGATCGCTATCGCCAGCAGACGGACCCGGTGCTGCAACTGGAAAACATCAACGTCAGCTTTGATGGCTTTAAAGCGTTAACCGATCTCACGTTGAATATTGGCGTCGGCGAACTGCGCTGCATCATTGGCCCTAACGGCGCGGGGAAAACCACGCTGATGGATGTGATTACCGGGAAGACGCGTCCGCAAAGCGGCAAGGCGTTGTATGACCAGTCAACCGATCTGACCACGCTGGATCCGATCGCCATTGCCCGCCAGGGAATTGGCCGTAAGTTTCAAAAGCCGACGGTGTTCGAAGCGCTGACGGTGGAGGAAAACCTCGAACTGGCGATGAAAAACGACAAATCGGTGTGGGCGTCACTGCGCGCCAGGCTAAACAGCGAACAGCACGATCGCATCGATGAGATGCTGGGTCTGCTGCGCCTGCGGACAGAAAGAGGGCGTCGCGCCGGAATGTTGTCTCATGGTCAGAAGCAGTTTCTCGAGATCGGCATGCTGTTGGTGCAGGAGCCGCATCTGCTGCTGCTCGACGAACCCGCCGCCGGAATGACGGATGCAGAGACAGAATACACCGCAGAGCTGTTTCGCACGCTGGCGGGTAAGCATTCGCTGATGGTGGTGGAACATGATATGGGGTTTGTGGAAACCATTGCCGACCACGTCACGGTGCTCCATCAGGGACGGGTGCTGGCGCAGGGCAGTCTGCGCGACGTTCAGGCCAATGAGCAGGTGATTGATGTCTATCTTGGGCGCTAAGGAGTGCAGAAGATGCTACAGGTGAATGAACTGAATCAATACTACGGTGGCAGCCATATTCTGCGCGGCGTCACCTTTGACGCCAGGCCTGGTGAAGTGACCTGCCTGCTGGGGCGCAACGGCGTGGGTAAAACCACCTTGCTGAAGTGTCTGATGGGGTTGATCCCGGCACGTAGCGGAACGGTGACCTGGCAGGAGAAGAATATCACCCATCGTAAGCCGCACCAGCGGGTACAGGCGGGTATCGCGTATGTGCCACAGGGCCGCGAAATATTCCCGCGACTCACGGTCGAAGAAAACCTGCTGTTGGGGTTATCGCGTTTTTCGTCGCGTGAAGCCAAAACGGTACCGGAAGAGATCTACACGCTGTTCCCGGTACTGAAAGAGATGAAACAGCGACGCGGCGGCGATCTCTCGGGCGGTCAACAGCAGCAGCTGGCGATTGGTCGTGCGCTGGCGAGTCGTCCGCAATTGTTGATTCTCGATGAGCCGACGGAGGGCATTCAGCCTTCTGTTATCAAGGAGATAGGTCAGGTGATCGCCCAACTTGCCCGTCGCGGCGACATGGCGATTTTGCTGGTTGAGCAGTTCTACGACTTCGCGGCAGAACTGGCAGACAACTATTTGCTGATGTCGCGCGGCAGCATTATTCAACGCGGGCGTGGCGAAAATATGGCATCAGAAGGGGTACGCGGATTAGTGGCTATCTGACAATCGTGCAGGCCTGCGCCTGCACGACATCGGATCAGCACAGCGCCGCCTGGCCCCAGGGCCTGGCGCGCATGCCTTTAAGCATCAGCGCCCACGCGGCAATAATCGCTATCATCAGGACGACGAACAGCGTCCACGCGGGGAAAGAGGTCAGAATAACGCCGCTGGCCAGCGGGTTAACCGCCGCCCCCAACCAGCCCAGCGACTGCGCGGAGAAATAGCTGGCCTTCATGCCCGAAGGGGCGATGTTGTCGATCAGCATGTACTCACCTGGCGCGTAGATCACTTCGCCAAGGGTAAAGATCGCGGCGGATACACCCCATAACAGCAGGCTGTTGCCGGAGATCATGAACCCGCCGAGGCCAATGACAAAACAGACCGTGCCAAAGGCCATCAGAGGGCGAATGTTTCCCGGCGTCAGTCTGCGTCCCAGTGCGTACTGCAAGCTGACGACCACCGCGGCGTTAACGGGTAACACCACTGCCACCACTTTCTCCGCGAAGTTGCCGTCGGCAACGACCATAACGTACTGGGAGAGGCAGGATGCAAACGCGCCGCTCACAAACGAGGCCAGAAACGCTGACAGCGTAAACCAGAACAGCGCTTTATCATGCAGCAGCACGGAAGGCGACCAGGCGACGCTGTTTTCGCCGTCGACGGCGGCGACAGAGCGCTTGACCAGCAGTTGGATAAACACCAGCGGAAAGGCGGAGCAGATTGCCGCGAGCCAGAAGGGCAAGTTGATGCTCTGCATCACCAGCAGCGTGCCCAGCGGTGGGCCCACCGTCCAGCCGATATTCAGCACCGTATAGTTCAGTGAGAAGATTTTCGCCTTCGCGCCGGGTGAGAGATGGTCGGCAAACCATGCTTTCAGCACGGTGGCGAACACCGAGTATGCGCAATTAATCAGGGCAAAGAGCAGTACCACCAGCACCACGTTATGCACCAGTGGAATGGCGATAAAGCCAAAGGCAAAGGCGGAAATTGCCAGCAGCATGTAGCGCTTCTTGTCGAACTTATCCGCCAGAATGCCAAAACCGAGGCTAAAGACCACGCCGATGGTCAGCGCGATGGTCATGGCATAGCCGATC
The DNA here is from genome assembly GCA_009363175.1 of Citrobacter telavivensis. Lineage (NCBI taxonomy): Bacteria > Pseudomonadati > Pseudomonadota > Gammaproteobacteria > Enterobacterales > Enterobacteriaceae > Citrobacter > Citrobacter telavivensis. The sequence goes on along the minus strand of CP045205.1, from coordinate 3,232,652 downwards.
AGATCCACGCCCAGGTCGTACTGGCGATTCAGATAAATGGTCATGAAGGGCAGCGTTGCGCCGCGACCGATCGTCAACAACAGTGAGGAGGCGAGTAAAGCGAGGGTGGATCGTCTCAAAGTCTTGTTCATTTATCTGCCCGACAGTGCGATTCGTTATGTTTTTTTTAGATATGTAAAGGAATAGCACGGCAAAATTGTGATGTATAGCGGATAAATTGTTCTATTGTGCACTGTTATCCCTACCAGAATTTATGATCTGTTACGGGGAAGGGATTTCCGCTACTTTAACTTGTTTACAAAAATTTAAACTTCGCGGAGCCGTGGTATGACGCGCAAAGACGGGCTGTTGGCATTACTGGTGGTGGTGGTATGGGGGCTGAATTTTGTCGTCATTAAGGTCGGACTGCACGCGATGCCGCCGCTGATGCTGGCGGGGTTACGCTTTTTACTGGTGGCATTTCCGGCGATATTCTTTGTTGCGCGTCCGCGTATTCCGCTTTCGCTGCTGCTCGGTTACGGCCTGACGATAAGCTTCGGTCAGTTTGCCTTTCTGTTTTGCGCGATCAAATTCGGCATGCCGGCAGGGCTGGCGTCGCTGGTGTTGCAGGCGCAGGCCTTCTTCACCATCGTGCTCGGGGCATTTGCCTTTGGCGAACGTTTGCAGGGTAAACAAATTGCCGGGATTGCGCTCGCTGTCTTTGGCGTGCTGGTGCTGATTGAAGGCAGTCTCAATGGGCAGCATGTGGCGCTGCTCGGCTTTATGCTGACGCTGGCGGCGGCATTCAGCTGGGCCTGCGGCAATATCTTCAACAAAAAAATAATGGGTCATGCCTCGCGCCCGCCGGTGATGTCGCTGGTGGTCTGGAGCGCGCTGATCCCGATACTGCCGTTCTTTGCCGCCTCGCTGTTTCTCGACGGCGCGGCGCAAATCGTGCAAAGCCTTATCGCCATCGATCTGACAACGATCTTATCGCTGGTCTATCTGGCCTTTGTCGCCACAATTGTCGGCTACGGGATCTGGGGAACGCTGCTTGGTCGTTATGAAACCTGGCGTGTCGCGCCGCTCTCTCTGCTGGTGCCGGTGGTGGGACTGGCAAGCGCAGCGCTGCTGCTCGACGAAACGCTGAGCGCGCTGCAATTGTTTGGTGCGGTGCTGATTATGGCGGGTCTGTACATCAACGTGTTTGGCTTTCGCTGGCGCAAAACGGCGCAGGTGAGAGGGTAAAAAAAAGCCCTGCATGAGCAGGGCAAAAACGAATCACAGGCGGTGCCGGTTGTAATAAGGCACGCCCAGTTCGTCGGACTTATCGCTTCCCGCGCCCATATGGTTAAAATCAAACGGCGACTGTTCCAGAGAGGTGGGGACAATCATCGTGTCACGACTGTTCGTCGTGGTGGGCTGCGCGGATTGTTCCGCAACGCTCTGACCTGAGACAACAAGCAGCAGGGCCAGCATTGCAGAAGACAACAGTTTCATGATTTCCTCGATTACGTCGTTTACAGGCGATAGTTAGTTACAATGATTCAGCGGAAGCAAATAGCGCGATTCGCCGTGCATATTGGTAATACGGAATTTATGCGGCGGAACGTCGAAATAGTTTTTGAACGTCCGGGTCAGCGTCTGCTGCGACTCGAAACCGTAACGTTCCGCCAGATATAAAATCGGCTCGTTACTTTCTTTTAATTTTTGCGCTATTTCGGTCATTTTACGGCTGCGGATGTATTGGCCTAATGAATGGCCGGTCTCTTTTTTGAACATCCGTTGCAGGTGCCATTTGGAGTAACCTGAACGCTCAGACACTTTTTCCAGTGAGAGCGGCGATTCCAGGTTATCTTCGATCCAGTCCAAAATGCTATGAATGGTGATAGCGTCAGTATTGCGTCTGGACATCGTCATACCTCTTCTTGTTTTACGGCAGGACTTTCTTAAGCAAATGCTCAAGCGTTGCCACTTCGTCCGCCGTTAAGTTTTTTGTTAATTCCTGGTGCAGGTCTTGTCCTACTAATTGATGACATTGCTCACAAATTGCCGCGCCGTGCTCGGTGAGTTTCACCAGTACGCCGCGCTTGTCATTCGGGTTAGGAAGTCTGTCAATCCAGCCTTTGCAGACCAGACGATCGAGCATGCGCGTCAAGGCACCGAGATCGACAGACAGCACTTTTTTCAGTTCAACCGGGGTAATGCAGCCCGCACAGCGGATAGAGCAGAGCACTTTAAACTGTGCTGCTGTGATATCCAGCGGTGAGAGATAGTCGTTCAACAGACGATCTTTTTTCTGATTGACCATGTAGATCAAGCGCCCCAGTGGGATGATTTCATTGAATAAGTCACTGGTGCTTTTCACAATGGTTGCCCTGGCAAGTATTTAGTTACGGCAGATAATATTGCCCAGGCAACTATAAGTCAAACGAATGGATTTACCGATCACACGAATTGCTAAAAGGGAAAAGATGCGCCTTGCGTCACACTTTATTTAATTAATGATAATTACCGGTTATGCTTCTTACCGATAACGAATCCTTACAGCGCCAGAATGGCTAACTTCATGGTTTTACACTTATACTTGCCGCTAACACAGGGTTAAACAGGAATGGCAGTCAATATGATGGATTTGTTTAAAGCAATAGGACTGGGGCTGGTGGTGATTCTTCCTCTGGCAAATCCATTGACAACCATCGCGCTGTTTCTCGGCCTTGCCGGGAATATGAACAGTGCGGAACGCAATCACCAGTCGCTTATGGCTTCGGTTTACGTGTTCGCCATCATGATGGTGGCCTACTATGCGGGCCAGCTGGTGATGAATACCTTCGGCATCTCCATTCCAGGCCTGCGCATCGCCGGGGGCTTAATTGTGGCGTTTATCGGTTTCCGTATGCTATTTCCGCAGCAGAAAGCGCATGATTCGCCTGAGGCGCGGAGTAAGTCGGAAGAACTGGAAGACGAGCCGACCGCCAATATTGCCTTTGTGCCGCTGGCGATGCCAAGCACGGCGGGGCCGGGAACCATAGCGATGATCATCAGCTCCGCCTCAACGGTGCGTCACGGAACGGATTTTCCTGGCTGGGTGATTACCGTCGCGCCGCCGATCATCTTTGCGCTGGTGGCGGTGATCCTGTGGGGATGTTTACGCAGTTCCGGGGCGATTATGCGTCTGGTGGGTAAGGGCGGTATTGAAGCCATTTCCCGCCTGATGGGCTTTCTGCTGGTCTGTATGGGCGTGCAGTTTATTATTAACGGCGTGCTGGAAATTATTAAAACCTACTGAAAAAAAGCCCGGTCGTCGTGACCGGGCCGTCTGTCAGGAATGCTGTGGCTGCTCTTCCAGTGAGACTGGCCATTTACGAAAAATAATCACTGACCAGATAAGCGCAGCGAGGGCAGGAATGGCGCCCACATAACCAATCGTTGACATCGACCAGTGCAGACTCACCTGATTTCCCACCAGCGCGCCTGCGCCAATACCAATATTGAAAATGCCGGAGAACAGCGCCATCGCTACATCCGTGGCGTCCGGGGCCAGCGCGAGGACTTTTACCTGCATTCCCAGGCCAATGACCATGATGGCAATTCCCCAGAAGATACTCAGGACCGCCAGATGAGATTCACTGTCCGCGGCAGGTAACAGCAGCATCAGGCAGGCCAGCAGCAGTGCAATGGCAACGGTAATGAGCGCCGAAGCGTGGCGATTGCCAAGCTTACCAAAGATAACGCTGCCGATAATGCCTGCACCGCCCAGTACCAGTAACAGTACGGTGGCGAAATTGGCGCTTAGCCCGGCAACGGTCTGCACAAACGGTTCGATGTAGCTGTACGCGGTGTAGTGCGCTGTCACCACCACGACCGTCAACAGGTAGAGGCTCATCAGCGCCGGACGACGGAACAGCAGTGGCAGACTTTTCAGCGAACCCGAGTGTTCGCTTGGTAATTTTGGCAGCAGTTTGATCAGGCAAATCAGGGTGATTAGCGCTCCCATCCCGATAGCGAAGAACGTGGTTCGCCAGCCAAAATACTGGCCGACAATGCGCCCGAGCGGTAAGCCCAGCACCATCGCCAGCGCTGTTCCGGTGGCAAGTAAACTTAGTGCCTGAGCGCGTTTGCCCGCTGGGGCAAGGCGGATCGCTAGTGAGGCGGTAATCGACCAGAAGATTGCATGAGCAAAGGCAATCCCGATACGGCTTATCACCAGCACGGTAAAGTTCCACGCCAGGAATGAGAGCACATGGCTGACGATAAACAGTGCAAACAGGCAAATCAGCAAGTTACGCCGCTCAACCTGGCTGGTCAGCAGCATGAACGGCAGGGACATCAGCGCGACAACCCAGGCGTAGATCGTCAGCATGATCCCGACCTGCGCGGTCTGCATGTTAAAACTCTGCGCGATATCGGAGAGCAGGCCCACAGGGACAAATTCTGTGGTATTGAAAATAAACGCAGCAATAGCCAGCGTAACGACCCGTAACCATGCGACTTTGCGGGAGACCGTTTGAGTTGTCATAAAAATGAATCGGTTCGTTGCGAAAAAGGAGAGAAGGGGATCTTAAAACGTTTGCTGATGAAAAGACAACCGTTTTGTGACTCAGATCTCGTTTTCATTCCTGCTCAGCTAACAGCTCAATGAACGCTTCCAACTGTCGCATCATCGTACCGCGTCGCCAGACCAGCCATGTGGTCAGCCAGTGCCAGTTCTCGGCCAATGGCCAAGCTTCGACCTGCTGATGTCCGGGCATACTTTCAAGCATCGAGCGGGGGATCAGCGCGATACCGGCTCCAGCAATCACACAGGCCAGCATACCGTGATAGGACTCCATTTCGTGGATTGTGCCCGGCATCGCCCGATCGGCATGAAACCAGCTTTCGAAGTGGCGGCGGTAAGAGCAGTTGGCGCGAAAGGCGTAAATATTGCTGCCGTTGACCTCGCTGGCGCGAGTTACCGGCGCATGGCCGTGCGGAGTGACCACCATCATCTCTTCCTGATACACCGGCATCCCTTCAAGACCGGGGTGAGTAATCGGGCCGTCAACAAAGGCGGCGTTGAGATGACCCTCAAGCACGCCGTCCAGCATCGTGCCAGAAGGGCCGGTCGCCAGGGAGAACTGGATTTTGGGGTAGCGCTGATTGTAGCGGGCAAGCGTGGCCGGAATACGCACGGCTGCCGTACTCTCCAGCGCACCCAGTGAGAATAATCCCTGGGGTTCATCACCAGCGACGACCATCCGCGCCTCGTCAACCAGCGCAAGGATCTGCTGACTGTAGCGCAGAAAGTTATGCCCGGCGGGAGAAAGTCGCAGTCGCTGGTTCTCACGAATAAACAGATCGACGCCGAGGTCCGCCTCCAGTTGGCGAATACGGGTGGTGAGATTGGAAGGGACGCGATGCACCTTCGCCGCCGCCTGGGTGATGCTGCCCGTTTCGGCAACCGCGTTAAACATCTCTAGTTGGGTCAGATCCATAGCATTCTCTCATAGTGAATAGTTTCGTTAATATTATTCATTTTTCGGAAAGAGTAAACGCGTCCATGATGATGACATCAAGAACCACGGAGAGACAGTATGACGATTTCATCGGCAACCCATGCCATTTCCACCAACCCGCATAATGGCGAACACCTTTCGGCGCTGCCGTGGTCTACGGCTCAGGAAATCGAGCAGGCGCTACAGCGTGCTGCTGCGGGATTGCGCGGCTGGAAACTGACGACGCCAGCGCATCGGGCGCAGAAATTACGCGACATCGGCGAGGCCTTACGTGCGCGTGGCGAAGAGATGGCGCAGTGCATTACCCGCGAGATGGGCAAACCCATTAAGCAGGCGCATGCGGAGGTCGCCAAATCGGCGGCGCTGTGCGACTGGTATGCGGAACACGGTCCGGCGATGCTGGCCGCCGAACCGACACAGGTGGAAAACCATCAGGCGGTGATTGAGTATCGTCCCTTAGGCACCGTGCTGGCGGTCATGCCGTGGAATTTTCCTTTGTGGCAGGTACTGCGTGGTGCGGTGCCGATTTTACTGGCCGGGAATGGGTATTTGCTCAAGCCTGCACCCAACGTCACTGGCTGTGCGCAGATAATAAGCCAGGTCTTTGCCGACGCTGCGATCCCCGCTGGCGTTTACGGCTGGCTGAATGCGGATAATCAGGGCGTCAGTACGCTGATTCAGGATCCGCGAATTGCGGCGGTTACGGTGACCGGCAGCGTGCGAGCCGGGGCGGCCATTGGCGCTCAGGCCGGTGCGGCGCTGAAAAAATGCGTGCTGGAGTTGGGCGGTTCCGATCCGTTTATTGTGCTTAACGATGCCGATCTGGATCTGGCGGTGAAGGCGGCAGTGGCCGGGCGCTATCAGAATAGCGGACAGGTTTGCGCGGCGGCGAAACGCTTTATCCTCGAAGAGGGGATCGCGGAGCGCTTTATCGAGCGCTTTGTGGCGGCAGCGGGCGCGCTGAAGCAGGGCGATCCGCTGGCGGAGGAGACTGAACTCGGCCCAATGGCGCGTGCCGATCTGCGCGATGAATTGCACCAGCAGGTGCTGGCTACGATCGCCGAAGGCGCTCAGCTATTGCTTGGCGGCGAGAAGCCTTCCACCGGTGGGAGCTATTATCCGGTCACCGTGCTGGCGAATGTGACCCCAGAGATGACCGCGTTTCGTGAGGAACTCTTCGGGCCGGTTGCGGCGATCGGCGTGGCGAAGAGTGCCGAACACGCGCTGGAACTGGCAAACTGCAGTGATTTTGGTCTGTCCGCAACCCTCTTTACCGCCGATGAAGCCCGTGCACAGGAGATGGCTGCGCGTCTGGAATGCGGCGGTGTCTTCATTAACGGTTTTAGCGCCAGCGATGCCCGGGTCGCGTTTGGTGGCGTGAAGAAGAGCGGTTTTGGTCGCGAGCTCTCGCACTTTGGCCTGCATGAATTTTGTAACGTGCAGACCGTCTGGAAGAACCGACGCTGATCTTTCTGACGCCCTGCGGGGCGTCTTGTCACATTTCCGCCATAGTTTTGTCATTTACGCTTCGTAGACTCGCGATTAACGTGTTGATACTGAAGAATATTATGAACTTAACTCAAACTTTACGTCGCCAGGCGCGCCGTTTTTTACCGCAGCAGTTTGGCCTGTTGACCGGGATTTTTTGCATCATTGCGTTGTTTTCCGTACTGCAACTGACCTCGTCACTGATGCTGTCATTTTCAGTTAGCCAGGCCCGGGAAAATGAACAGCGTAACCAACTGGCGTTGCGTCAGCAGACAAAGGTCGAAGAGGCGCGGATTGCGCTACTGACGGCCAGCGATCTGCTCAACCGGGCGGGGGTCTACTTTATGCAGGACGCCGCCACGGGTTCTGAAGGAAGCTGGCAGCCGCTGATCGACGAAGCCCGACAGGCGTTAACCCAGTCGACAACCGCATGGCAGGCGTGGCGCGAGATGAACCCGCAGGCGGACGACGGGCTGGTCGACAGCTATCAGCGCTTTAGCGGCGGCATTCAGGAACAAGTGGCAGGATTAAGCCAGACGCAGTCGATTGATGCGTTCTTCGCCGTGCCCATTCAGGCATTTCAGGCCGACTTCAATGATAACTATGCCAGAGTGCAAAAGGTCAGCGCGCAGGCGCGGGAAAGCGGACGGCAGCAGTTGCTGGATCGCCTGTTGGATCTCCAGCATCTGTTTTTGGTACTGCCGGGGGTGCTGCTGGCTATTGCGGTTGCGGTCTGGTGGGGGATGTCGCGCTGGGTCATTTCTCCGCTGCGTCGGCTGATAGCGTTCATCGACATTCTGGCGGCTGGCGATCTTTCACAACCGCTTCCCGCAGTGTCCGGGGCGAACCGGGAAGTGTCGCAACTCCACGTGCGTATCGGTTCGATGCAGCAGGGACTGCGCGAGTTAGTCCGACAGGTCAGCAAGGCGACCACGGCGATGGCCGACAATATCGAAAGGCTGGCGCAGAACAATACGCGCCTGTATCAACAGTCCGAAAAACAGAACGAGGAGCTGAATAACGTTACCTCGCATATTTCTGTGCTGGAAACGCACGTTGAAGATAACAGCGGGTTTGCCCAACTGGCGAATCAGCGTGCGGAAGAAGCCCGTACCATTGCGGCTGGCGGTGACAGAATGATGGACACGGTGAATCGTTCGATGCAGGCGATCGTGACGCGATCGGCAGAGATGCGCGGGATTATTGCGCTGATTGATAACGTCGCCTTCCAGACCAACATCCTGGCGCTGAACGCGGCCATTGAAGCCGCCCATGCCGGTGAGCAAGGACGCGGCTTTGCGGTGGTGGCAAAAGAAGTGGGGCTGCTGGCGCGCAAGAGCAGTCAGTCTACGCAGGATATTCAGGCGCTGATCTATCATTCATTGCAGGGAATAGAAGAAGGGTCGAGTGCGGTGACGCATCTGGAAGAAAATCTGCAACAGGTGATCGCACTGGTGGAGAATTTGGGCGCCTCGCTGAATGATATCTCAGCCGCAACGCTGCATCAGGGAACCCGAATCCACCAGATGACGCGTCAGTTGCAGGCGCTGAATCTGGTTGCCCGCGACACCCGCGAGCTGGTGGATACCGCATCGGCCTCTTCACGGCAGTTGCATAATGAATCGCATCAGTTGATTCACGCCGTGGCGAGATTCCGTCTTCCGGCCTGACGCGAGGTATTTAGCTCTGCTATACTCGCAGCCCTTTTCAGACCGGCAGGCAAGGAGTGTGGTGTGGCAATCACCCTGGACAATTCAATTTTAGAGACCATTCTGACAGAGGTTCGCCCGCTGATTGGTCAGGGCAACGTGGCGGATTATATTCCTGCGCTTGCTTCGGTTGAGGGTTCCCGACTGGGTATTGCGATTTGCACCGTGGAGGGACAGCTCTGGCATGCCGGAGATGCGACAGAACGCTTTTCCATTCAGTCGATTTCGAAGGTGCTCAGTCTGGTGGTGGCGATGCGTCACTATTCAGAGGATGAGATCTGGCAACGGGTGGGGAAAGATCCGTCCGGCTCGCCGTTTAACTCGCTGGTACAGTTAGAAATGGAACACGGCATCCCGCGCAATCCGTTTATTAATGCCGGGGCGCTGGTCGTCTGCGACATGTTGCAGGGACGACTCAGCGCACCGCGTCAACGTATGCTGGAAGTCGTGCGGGCGCTGAGCGGCGTGGCCGATATCGCTTATGATGCGGTGGTGGCCCGTTCGGAGTTCGAACATTCCGCCCGCAATGCCGCCATCGCCTGGCTGATGAAATCCTTCGGCAATTTTCACCATGACGTCACGACGGTCCTGCAAAACTATTTTCATTACTGCGCGCTGAAAATGAGCTGTGTGGAGCTGGCGAAGACCTTTGTCTTTCTTGCTAACCAGGGAAAAGCGTTTCATCTCGATGAGCCCGTGGTGACGCCGATGCAGGCGCGACAGATCAATGCGCTGATGGCGACCAGCGGAATGTATCAGAACGCCGGAGAGTTTGCGTGGCGCGTTGGTTTACCCGCGAAGTCGGGCGTTGGTGGGGGAATTGTCGCGATTGTGCCGCATGAGATGGCGATCGCCGTCTGGAGCCCGGAACTGGATCCAACCGGTAATTCGCTGGCAGGCATTGCGGTTCTGGAACAACTCACTCAACGATTAGGACGCTCAGTGTACTGATGAACTCGTTTGATCCACTTTTTGCCCGTCTGTCGCGCTCAACGTTTCGTTCCCGTTTTCGTCTGGGAACAAAAGAGAGACAGTATTGCTGGGATAAAGGGGCTGAGGTTATCGACAGGCATGCTGCGGATTTTGTGGCGCAGCGGCTTGCTCCGGCGATGCCTGTCAATGATGGCAAGCAAACGCCGATGCGCGGTCATCCGGTGTTTATCGCCCAGCACGCCACGGCGACCTGCTGTCGCGGTTGTCTTGCTAAATGGCATAATATCGCGCAGGGACAGCCGCTGAGCGATGAGCAACAACGGTATGTGGTCGCTGTTATCCATCACTGGTTAGTTATCCAAATGAATAAACAGTAATAATTAAATGGTTACAACCGCCCCCTGAAAATACCCATTTAATAACCAGGGTTAATGGTGGGGGATTTAACAAAATAATAGGTTAACGCAGCGGGGGATGACTATCTTTGAGAATAATTCATGCTATTCTCTTAAATAATATAATCATTACCCAGAGATAATTGCCAACGGCAATTATATGGATAGATATTTAATGCACGCACTCCACATTCCGTCTTTCCGGTTGTTTCAGGAAGGCCATCCACTGCGTAACGCCAGCGCTATTTTTGCTTTAACGACACTGTTCTACTTTATTGGTGCGGAACTGCGTCTGGTGCATGAACTTTCTCTGTTCTGGCCGCTAAACGGCGTGATCGCCGGGGTTTTTGCCCGCTATGTCTGGCTTAATAAACTGCATTATTATGCCGTCAGCTACGTTGCGATGTTGGGTTATGATGCGATCACCACCGAATGGGGTTGGGTGTCGCTTGTCATTAATCTCTCCAACATGGTGTTTATCGTGGTTGTCGCCCAACTGGTGATCCGCGATAAACGACTGGGGAAAAATAAATATGAGCCCATCAGTGCCTTACGTTTATTTAATTACTGTCTGGTAGCGGCGCTGCTCTGCGCAATATTGGGGGCGATGGGGTCCGTTGGCATCGACCGACTTTCATTCTGGCCGCTGGTTGCTGACTGGTTTAGCGAACAATTTTCGACAGGGGTGCTGATTGTGCCCTGTATGCTGACGCTGGGTATTCCCGGTGCGGTCAAACGCTTTAAGCCTGAACAACTGATGCCGGTGGCGGCGTTAATTATCTCGGTACTGGCGTCGGTCATTATTGGCGGTGCCGGAAGCCTGGCTTTTCCGCTGCCGGCGCTGATCTGGTGTGCGGTACGTTATACGCCGCAGGTCACCTGTCTGCTGACCTTTCTTACCGGTGCCGTTGAAATCGTGCTGGTGGCAAATTCGATTATCAATATCGCGGTGGAGTCGCCATTGTCTACGCCGCAGATGTTCTCTGCACGACTGGGAATTGCCACGATGGCGATTTGTCCCATTATGGTTTCAGTCAGCGTAGCGGCGATTAATTCCTTGATGAAGCAGGTTTCCCTGCGCGCCGATTTCGATTTTCTCACCCAGGTCTATTCCCGTTCCGGACTCTATGAAGCGCTGAAGCGGCAGGAATATCCGCGCTCACAGCATATTACCGTCATGCTGCTGGATATCGACTATTTCAAGAGCATCAATGACAACTTCGGCCATGAATGTGGCGATCTGGTGCTGAGCGTGTTTGCGCAGCGTATTCAGCAGATTGTCGGTGACCGGGGACTGGTGGCGCGTATGGGAGGGGAAGAGTTTGTCGTCGTGGTACCTTCGACGCACCCTGAAGAGGGAATGCTTCTGGCGGAAAACATCCGTAAAGCGGTGGCGCAGCAACCCTTCACCTGGAACCAGCAGAACATCTATATGACGGTGAGCATTGGCCTGGGGAACGGCAGTATCGGCCCCCATTTGCTGACGGACGTATTTAACAAATTGATGGTTGAAGCGGATGAGTGCCTCTACCGTTCGAAGAACGAAGGCCGAAATCGTACCAGCGACCGCCGGTCCGGCAGTGCAGTCTTTACCGAAAGCGATCTGGCATAACAATATCCTATGTTATTCCCCGTTGTGTTATCACAATGTTAAGTGCATGGTGTTGTCTCAATTTAAGGAGACAACATGCCCCCATCAAAACCCTGTTATGTGCTGGACGTAGGAGCCATCGAGGCAAGAATTGATGAGCTCTGTGACGTCCTGATCGACTGCGTGACGCGCGGCGCATCGGTCAGTTTTGTTTTACCGTTTGAACCGTCAAAAGCGCGTGCGTTCTGGCATGGCGTCGCGCAAAGCGTGAGTAGAGGAGAGCGCGTCGTTCTTGCGGTCGACAACGCTTCTGGCGTAATTGTCGGTACGGTTCAACTCATTGTCCAGCAACCGGAAAATCAACCTCATCGCGCGGACGTCGCGAAACTTCTCGTTCACTCCAGCGCCCGTCGTCAGGGACTTGCCCGCCAGCTCATGATGGCGCTGGAAGCGAGCGCAGCACAACAGCACAAAACACAGCTGGTGCTGGATACGGCAACGGGAAGCGATGCTGAGTTGTTCTACCACTCTTGTGGCTGGCTCAAAGCGGGTGAGATCCCGAACTATGCGCTGATGCCTGATGGAAAGCTGACCGGCACCACGATTTTCTATAAATCTCTATAAATAGTCGTCATGAATTGATCAAAACAGGGTTTTACTCTCGTAAAGTTTTGCTAACCTGTTCTACCAATTTAATCAGGTTGTATGACTAATCGAAAGGGAACCCATTGTGAAAACACTTAACCGTCGCGATTTTCCCGGTGCTCACTATCCTGAACGCATTATTCAGTTTGGTGAAGGTAACTTCCTTCGCGCCTTTGTTGACTGGCAAGTAGATCTCCTGAATGAACATACCGATCTGAATTCTGGTGTGGTCATTGTTCGACCTATTGAAAGCACATTCCCACCGTCACTCAGTACACAGGATGGCCTCTACACCACAATCATTCGTGGTCTGAATGAACAGGGAGAAGCCGTCAGCGATGCCCGCCTGATTCGTTCAGTGAATCGTGAAATCAGCGTTTACGGTGATTACGATGCGTTCCTGAAACTGGCGCACAATCCTGAGATGCGTTTTGTGTTCTCTAACACCACGGAAGCGGGCATCAGCTATCACGCTGGCGATAAATTTGATGATGCGCCGGCGGTAAGTTATCCGGCGAAACTGACGCGTCTGCTGTTCGAACGCTACAGCCATTTCAACGGCGCGCAGGATAAAGGCTGGATTATCATCCCTTGCGAACTGATTGATTATAATGGTGATGCGCTGCGTGAACTGGTGCTGCGCTATGCGCAGGAGTGGGCGCTGCCTGCGGCATTTATTACCTGGCTGGATCGGGCAAACGTCTTCTGTTCTACGCTGGTGGACCGTATCGTCACCGGTTACCCGCGCGATGAAGCGGCGCAGCTGGAAGCTGACCTTGGCTATCACGATGGTTTCCTCGATACCGCCGAACACTTCTATCTGTTTGTCATTCAGGGGCCGAAATCACTGGCCGCAGAACTGCGTCTCGACAAATATCCGCTTAACGTTTTGATTGTCGACGATATCAAACCGTATAAAGAGCGCAAAGTCGCCATCCTCAACGGTGCACACACCGCGCTGGTGCCGGTGGCATTCCAGGCCGGACTGGATACGGTCGGCGAGGCGATGAATGACGCAGAGATCTGCGCCTTTGTTGAAAAAGCGATTTATGACGAGATCATCCCGGTTCTCGATCTGCCGCGTGATGAACTGGAATCATTTGCCAGCGCGGTAACCGGACGTTTCCGCAACCCGTACATCAAGCATCAGTTGCTGTCGATTGCGCTAAACGGGATGACCAAATTCCGTACCCGTATTCTCCCGCAGTTACTGGCAGGGCAGAAGGCGAACGGCAAACTGCCGGCTCGTCTGACATTCGCCTTAGCCGCGCTGATTGCGTTTTATCGCGGTGAGCGTAACGGGGAATCTTATCCGGTTCAGGATGATGCGCACTGGCTAACCCGTTTCCAACAGCTCTGGAGCCAGCATGGCGATCGCCAGATCGGTACTCAGCAACTGGTGAGTAACGTTCTGGCAGTAGAAGCGCACTGGGAGCAAGACCTGACGAAGGTGGCGGGGCTGGTTGAGCAGGTGACGGCCGATCTCGATGCCATTCTGACGAAGGGAATGCGCGAAGCGGTGAAACCGCTGTGCTAATACAGGACCCGGCTAAGGCCGGGTTTCTTAGCAGAACTATGTAGTTACAACATACAATGTAGTTAACTAATTATCCCGTCTGTAAGTCCTGCGCTGAAAAGAGCCCGTCCAGCATTAAGCCAGTGACAATGTCACTTTTAACTCGCTTGAATGTTTGATCCAGATCACGTTTAATGGTCAGATTCGTCTCTTTCCAGAACACCGTCATGATCGTTCGTCCACAACAGCACTGGTTACGCCTGATATTCGTCTGGCATGGTTCCGTGTTAGCAAAAATCTCTTCTCGTTTACTGCTCAATTTCCTGCTGTCTATTGCCGTGATCGTCCTGCTGCCGTGGTACACGATGCTGGGCATCAAATTTACTCTCGCACCGTTTAGCATACTCGGCGTGGCGATCGCTATCTTTTTGGGCTTTCGCAATAACGCCTGTTACTCCCGTTATGTCGAGGCGCGTCAACTCTGGGGGCAACTGATGATCGCTTCCCGTTCGTTGCTGCGGGAGGTCAAAACGGTTTTACCGGATGACCGCGAGGTAGGGCAGTTTGTCCGCCTACAAATCGCCTTTGCTCACTGCCTGCGCATGACGCTGCGGCGCAAACCACAGGCTGGGCCGATAGCGAAGTATCTTAGCGCGGAAGATCTGCAGCGCGTGTTTGCTGCTCACTCTCCGGCAAACCGAATTTTGCTGATGATGGGGGAATGGCTGGCGACGCGTCGACGCGACGGACAGCTATCGGATATCTTATTTCATAGTCTGAACAATCGGTTAAACGACATGTCCGCCGTGCTTGCCGGATGCGAAAGAATTGCCAATACGCCCGTGCCGTTTGCCTATACGCTGATCCTCCATCGTACGGTTTATCTGTTTTGCATCATGCTGCCTTTTGCCCTGGTGGTTGACCTGCACTACATGACTCCCTTTATTTCGGTACTCATCTCCTACACTTTTATTTCTCTGGACGCGCTGGCAGAAGAGCTGGAGGATCCATTCGGCACCGAAAATAATGATTTGCCCCTTGATGCCATTTGCAACGCTATCGAAATTGACCTCTTGCAGATGAATGATGAATCGGCCATTCCGCCGAAACGGATGCCGGACAAACACTACCAGTTGACGTAAAGAGTGACAGACCGAAACAGGAAGCAAAACTGGCCGCCAGGAAAGCGGTCAGTACACTGAGAGACTGAGATCAGGACTGGCGACGCGCAACCATAAACAGGCGGGGAAATGCCAGCAGTATCTGGCCATCTTCCTGCAGCGGGTATTGCTCCTGTAGCAGTTGATGATAGCGATTCAGAAATTGTTGCTGTTCGTGTGCATTCAGATCCTGCAGCCAGGGGCGCAATCCCGTCGCGCTGACCCAGTCAATGATCGCCTGATGCGAACGCATTTTGTGATAATAGGTCGTGCGCCAGATGTCCACGTCGCATCCAGCCTCGCTCAGAATGTCGTAATACGCGTGAACGCCGGGCAGGGCGTCGCGACCACGATTTGGATAATCCTGTTCATAAGCCACCTCCCGCATCAGCACATGCGAAGGCTCAAGCATGTTATCCGGCATTTGAACGGCCAGAATGCCATTATCTTTAAGCAGGGCGACCAGCCGGGGAAATAACTCATAATGATCGGGGATCCACTGCAGTGAGGCATTTGCGTAAATGACATCGGGCGGCGTAACGGGCTGAAACTGACGAATGTCTGCTTCAACGAAATGACAATTAGGCAAGGCATTTCGCGCCTCATCCAGCATCGCCGGGGAGGTATCCACGCCGGTAATACTCGCGCCAGGCCAGCGCTGTTGCAGTAACGCCGTACTGTTACCGGGCCCGCAACCCAAATCCACCACAGAAGAGACATGCTCAAGTTGAATTCTGGCCAGCAGCTCAGCGGCGGGTCTTGAGCGTTCTGCACCGTACTGCATATATAGCGCCGGATTCCAGTCGGACATCATCAATTCTCCTGTGATGGGTTAGCTAAGCGGGCACACCGTATGAACTATACTAGTTTAGTATTGCCCGCCATCGGTAAGGAAATTCCTTATGAATAAACCAGATATCAGAGGTGGTATAGACATCGCGATGAAGGTGCCATCACATCAGTATCAACAGACGATTGATTTTTATCGGAACATTATTGAGCTGCCTGAAATTACCGATAAGCCGCCAGCGGTCGGATTCGAACTCGGACCGAACAAACTCTGGATTGATGAAGCGCCGGGACTCAGTCAGGCTGAACTCTGGCTGGAATTATTCACGCCCCATTTCAGTGCCGCAGAAGAATACGCCGAACAATGCGGCGTCGTACGCTGTGATGCAGTAGAGCCGTTACCCGACGGCTTCAACGGCGGCTGGATCATGAATCCGTGCAACATCGTCCATATGCTAAGAGAGCCAGAAGCCTGGTGAGTCAGCCGTACAGGACGTACCACTACGGGAACTGATTCGGCGGCATTGCGGCGGTATGGGCCAGAGACCGTAGCAAATGTATATCTAAACGCTATACATTGAAGAAGGGAGAGTAGATGTCATGCGATGAGCAGAGGTTGAAAGACAGTTAAAACGACCCGGCAATCATCAACCGGGTCATCATTATTTACGGATTTACGGATTTACGGTCTTGAGGCCGTACCGTCAGGCGTACGCGCCATTGTCCAGGACGGGATCCCTCCCTCGCACGGATATTTTGCTGCTTTGGCTTCATCGATATCGATACCCAGCCCCGGCTTATCGTTCAGGTACGCATAACCCTGGTCTATCTCCGGGCAGCCAGGGAAGACATCGCGCAGCGCGTCGTTCATTGGCGTGTACTCCTGAATGCCAAAGTTCGGCGAGCTCAAATCAAGATGCATATTAGCGCTGACCCCGACCGGGGAGATGTCTCCTGGCCCGTGCCATGCAGTACGTACGCCGTTCAGTTCGCTGTAGACGGCGAGTTTCTTCGCTGGCGTAATCCCGCCGATGGTGCTCACGTGGCAGCGAATATAGTCGATCAGTTTGTTATCGATGAGCGGCTTCCACTCATTCACATTCACAAACAGCTCACCCATAGAAATCGGTGTTGAAGACTGCTGGCGCAGCATTTTAAGCCAGTCGATATTTTCCGGTGCGACCGGATCTTCAAGATAAAATAGCTGATACTGTTCGAGCGTTTTTGCCAGATTAACCGCGGTCACCGGCGTCACGCGCTCATGCACATCATGGATAAATTCGATACCAAAGCCGAGTTTGTTACGCAAATGCTCGAACAGGCGCGGAACGCTTTTTGCGTAGGCGTCCGGATCAAAATAGATACCGGCCGTTTTACTACGCGGTGAACGCTTCGGCTGAATGTTCTTCGCACGCGCCAGTTGTGTGGCGATCAGTTTGAGGTCGTCGGTCCCTGCGCCGCCGTACATGCCCATCTGACAGCGAACATACTGGTAGCCTTCTTCCATTCTGGCGCGGATGTTATCTTCCACTTCGACTTCATCGCCACCATCGGTGTGGCAGTACAGGGGGATCCCATCGCGACATTTGCCACCCAGCAGGTCGTAAACCGGCATGCCCGCCAGTTTACCCTTGATATCCCACAGCGCCATGTCCACACCGGACAACGCATTGTTCATGACAGGTCCATTGCGCCAGTAACCGCTCACCGCACCCGACTGCCAGATATCTTCAATACGCGTCGGATCTTTACCCATCAGAAAAGGGGCCATGTACTCATCGATCGCACTTTTTACCGCGAAGATACGTTGGGTAAATGTTGCGCATCCCAGACCATACAGTCCCGGCTCGTTGGTCTCAATCTTAACGACCGCCAGGTCAATTCCGCCGGGCGCCGTTAGAATCGTTTTTACATTGGTAATTTTGGCACTGTTGCAAAGTTAGCGATGAGGCAGCCTTTTGTCTTATTCAAAGGCCTTACATTTCAAAAACTCTGCTTACCAGGCGCATTTCGCCCAGGGGATCACCATAATAAAATGCTGAGGCCTGGCCTTTGCGTAGTGCACGCATCACCTCAATACCTTTGATGGTGGCGTAAGCCGTCTTCATGGATTTAAATCCCAGCGTGGCGTTGATTATCCGTTTCAGTTTGCCATGATCGCATTCAATCACGTTGTTCCGGTACTTAATCTGTCGGTGTTCAACGTCAGACGGGCACCGGCCTTCGCGTTTGAGCAGAGCAAGCGCGCGACCATAGGCGGGCGCTTTATCCGTGTTGATGAATCGTGGGATCTGCCACTTCTTCACGTTGTTGAGGATTTTACCCAGAAACCGGTATGCAGCTTTGCTGTTACGACGGGAGGAGAGATAAAAATCGACAGTGCGGCCCCGGCTGTCGACGGCCCGGTACAGATACGCCCAGCGGCCATTGACCTTCACGTAGGTTTCATCCATGTGCCACGGGCAAAGATCGGAAGGGTTACGCCAGTACCAGCGCAGCCGTTTTTCCATTTCAGGCGCATAACGCTGAACCCAGCGGTAAATCGTGGAGTGATCGACATTCACTCCGCGTTCAGCCAGCATCTCCTGCAGCTCACGGTAACTGATGCCGTATTTGCAGTACCAGCGTACGGCCCACAGAATGATGTCACGCTGAAAATGCCGGCCTTTGAATGGGTTCATGTGCAGCTCCATCAGCAAAAGGGGATGATAAGTTTATCACCACCGACTATTTGCAACAGTGCCATGCAATGATGCCCAGCACAGCCTTGCGTTTTTGGCGGCGATGGCTACAACGGCACGCCAGTATCCTCTGCGATCGACCAGTGAACAGACCCAACGACTGAATAAATCAGTCCTTTTCTCGGCACCAATCAGAACCGAACGAGCCCCCTGAACCAGTAGCGTTCGCAGATACGAATCGCCAGCTTTAGTTATCCTGCCAAGCTTTGATTTCCCACCACTGCTGTACTGCGATGGCGTTAGTCCCAGCCAGGCTGCCAGTTGTCGCCCATTTTTAAAATCGTGTGCATTACCGATACTGGCGACCAGCGCACAGGCCGTTGTGGGACCAATCCCTTTCAGTTCCATCAATCGCTGGCTGCGGTGATCTGTTTTTGCCATGCGGGACAAAATCCGGTCATATTCAGTAATATTATCTTCAATACGATCAATGTGTTCCAGCAGGTCATTAACACATTGTTGAACCTGAAGTGGCAAAGAACTCTTCTGCTCAGAAACCATGTGACGCAGGGCATCTGTACTTTGTGGGGCGATGACACCGAATTCCGATATCAAACCTCTCAATCGGTTATATGTTGCTGTTTTCTCTTCGATAAAACCCTGTCTGATACGGTGTAGGCATTGCATCGCCTGCTGGCTCTCATCCTTCACTGGTACAAACCGCATATGCGGGCGACGAACTGCTTCACAGATAGCCTGAGCATCAGCTGCATCATTTTTGCCTGATTTACCGGCCATGCGGTAAGGAGATACAAATTTAGCAGCCATCAGCCGTGGTTCATGACCATATTGCCGAAACAACCTTGCCCAGTAGTGAGCCCCGGAGCATGCCTCCATCCCGATAACACAGGGAGGTAAACTGGCAATCAGCTCAGGAAGGGCAGCACGCGATACTTTGGGTTTAACCAGAACAGTTTTACCGTGTTGGTCAACGCAGTGAACAGCGAACACATTTTTAGCAAGATCGATACCGACAGTCGTGATGGTCATAACGAATCCCTCCGGGGCTATGTTTACCCCATGATTGCACAAGAGTTAATCAGGCGCATATCCAGGGGAAGTCCCTTCCATTCGTTAAGGGGCACTGTTGCAAATAGTCGGTGGTGATAAACTTATCATCCCCTTTTGCTGATGGAGCTGCACATGAACCCATTCAAAGGCCGGCATTTTCAGCGTGACATCATTCTGTGGGCCGTACGCTGGTACTGCAAATACGGCATCAGTTACCGTGAGCTGCAGGAGATGCTGGCTGAACGCGGAGTGAATGTCGATCACTCCACGATTTACCGCTGGGTTCAGCGTTATGCGCCTGAAATGGAAAAACGGCTGCGCTGGTACTGGCGTAACCCTTCCGATCTTTGCCCGTGGCACATGGATGAAACCTACGTGAAGGTCAATGGCCGCTGGGCGTATCTGTACCGGGCCGTCGACAGCCGGGGCCGCACTGTCGATTTTTATCTCTCCTCCCGTCGTAACAGCAAAGCTGCATACCGGTTTCTGGGTAAAACCCTCAACAACGTGAAGAAGTGGCAGATCCCGCGATTCATCAACACGGATAAAGCGCCCGCCTATGGTCGCGCGCTTGCTCTGCTCAAACGCGAAGGCCGGTGCCCGTCTGACGTTGAACACCGACAGATTAAGTACCGGAACAACGTGATTGAATGCGATCATGGCAAACTGAAACGGATAATCGGCGCCACGCTGGGATTTAAATCCATGAAGACGGCTTACGCCACCATCAAAGGTATTGAGGTGATGCGTGCACTACGCAAAGGCCAGGCCTCAGCATTTTATTATGGTGATCCCCTGGGCGAAATGCGCCTGGTAAGCAGAGTTTTTGAAATGTAAGGCCTTTGAATAAGACAAAAGGCTGCCTCATCGCTAACTTTGCAACAGTGCCAAAGCCATGTATTCCAGAATGTGATGCAGTCCCTGAAAGTTGACTGGCTGACGCATACACCGGCAGGTAAGGATGGCACCCGGACAACGGCACGGTCCAAAGGTAAAGTAGAGCGTCCTTTCAGGACCGTTAAAGAGGCACATGAAACCCTGTACCATTTCCATAAACCGGAGACGGAGCTGCAGGCCAACGAATGGCTCTGGAACTATCTGAGTCGTTACAATGCGCAGCAACACCGCAGCGAGAAACACTCGCGCCTGGAGGACTGGCTGGCAAATATCCCCCGGGACGGCGTGAGAGATATGTGCAGCTGGGAACAATACGGTCGGTTCGCCCGGGAGCCGGAATCCCGCAAGGTGGGTGTTGATGCGCGGGTAACGATAGACGGCACCGCATGGGAAGTTGAACCGGATATGGCGGGGGAAATCGTCATTCTGCTGTGGGGGTTGTTTGACGAAGAGATGTATGTGGAGTTTACCGGTGAAACATGGGGGCCTTATTATCCGGTATCGGGGCCTGTGCCACTACACCGTTATCGGACGTTCAGGCGTGGCAAAGCGGCTGAACGGGCCGATCGTATTCATGCTCTGGCCAGACAGCTGAACATCCCCATCAGCGCGTTGTCCGGAAGCGATCTCCGCGTGGTCAGTGATGACACCCAGCAGCGCATTGATGAATTGCCACATCAGCCCTTTGATGCCCGAAAATTTGAATACCACTTTCCCACCGTTATTGCGGCAAAACTGGCTATTGCCGACGATCTGGCCATTCCGCTGGCCAGAATGCCGGATGAAGACCGGGCGTTTATCGACAGTATTCTGGCTGAGACGCTAAACCGTAATGAAGTACTCGCCCGCATCAGAGACTATTTTCGTAACAGACAACCAGGAGAAGACCATGCGGGTTGAAGTGATGGAGCATTATGGGCTGACGCAGTCTATTGAACAGGCCAGGTATTATGAAACTGCTCACCATAAGCAGTTGATGAAAGACATTAAAGGGGCGATACGCGAAGGGCGTCTGATAGCCGTCTGTGGTGTGGTCGGAAGTGGCAAAACAGTCACTCTGCGACGCCTGCAGCAGCAACTGATGGATGAAAACAAAATCATTGTCGCCCGTTCCCTGTCGGTCGACAAACAGAGTGTCCGGCTCGCCACGCTGATTAACGCCCTGTTTTACGACCTGGCGCAGGATAAGCAGGTGCAGATCCCCAAGCAGGGTGAACGTCGCGAGCGGGAACTGCAGGAGCTGGTCAAAAAAGGTAAACGCCCGGTGGCGCTGTTTGTTGATGAGGCGCATGACCTGAACGGTAATACACTGACGGGGCTCAAACGGTTGATGGAAGTGGTTGAAGACGGCGGAGGACGGCTATCTGTCGTTCTGGCAGGTCACCCTAAACTGCGTAATGACCTGCGTCGTCCGACGATGGAGGAAATCGGTTATCGTACCGATATTTTTACGCTGGACGGGATCACCGGCAGCCAGCGCGAATATATCCAGTGGTTGCTGAAAACCAGCACCGGCAAGGGTAAGCCGGAAGATATTCTGACGACCGAAGCAGTTGACCTGTTGGCGATGAAACTTCGTACACCGCTGCAGGTCCAGTTGCACCTGACGCTGGCGATGGAAGCAGGATACCAGACAGGTGAAAAGCCGATTACCGCCACGCTGGTTGAATCCGTACTGTCACGTCAACTGGATGACCTGGAACCGACACTCACGCGGCATGGTTACCGGCTGAAAGATATGGTGGAGCAGTTTGATGCAAAACCTGCTGAAATCAGGGCATTATTTAACAATCAGTTAGACCCTGCCCGCACAGCCGAGCTACGCGACAGAATGTTGGCGGTCGGCCTACCGATATGACGATGTCTATTTGCAGTTATTGTGAGCCCGGCGGACTGGATTGCGAGTCCGTCTGGCTGATTGCGAGCCCATTGTCACTTAATGTGAGTCGGGGGCGTTTTTCATTTGCAGTTAATGTGAGCCGAAATATGCGCTGATTGCGAGTCGGAGGGATTTCGATTGCGAGCCACTACACATAGGGATTATCAACGCGATGAGAATTTTACTGGTTGAAGATGATCTGATGATCGGCGACGTGGTGGCGAATTCGTTACGCGATGCGTCGTATGCGGTGGACTGGATGAAAAATGGCAATGATGCGCTGGCCAGTTGCTTCGCGCAGCATTATGACATTGTGCTCCTGGATCTTGGGCTGCCGGGACAGGACGGCTTTAGCGTCATGAACGCACTTCGCCGTCAGGGATCATCCGTACCGGTGGTGATTGTCACCGCGCGGGATGCCCTTACGGACAGACTTCACGGCCTCGACAGTGGAGCAGACGATTACCTAATTAAACCGTTCGAGTTCAGCGAACTGCTCGCGCGGATACGCGCTGTTTTGCGACGACATAACGGCAACAGTGATCGATTGCTGAGTAACGGTGTGCTCAGCCTGAACCCGGTCAGTCACGAAGTGTGTTTGTTGGCCAGCGGAGAGAACTTTTTACTTTCGAAGCGCGAGTATGCTCTTCTGGAAGCACTCATGCAGCGCCCCGGCGGTATTCTCTCTCGCAGCGATCTTGAAGACCGTATTTATGGCTGGGGGGATGAGATTGAAAGTAACGCTGTTGAGTATTTCATCCACGCTCTACGTAAAAAGCTCGGCCGGAATGCCATCAAAAATGTCAGGGGGGTCGGATGGCTGGTTTCCAAAAGCGAGTGAAAAACTCTCTGAAGCTACAGCTCTCGGTAGCCCTGAGCGTCGCCATTTTATTTACCGCAGTTATTTCCTGTGGTCTTACCTTCTATTTTGCACTCGACGAAGCCCATGAACTACAGGATGGCACCCTGACCCAAATCGCCAGTGTGATATATGACAACCCTGACTCGCAGACTCTTGTTAAGCAACTGGATGGTGATAATGATTCCCGAGTGGTGGTGGAATTCATATCGGAAAACGGTAATTCCCTGCAGGCCCGCGACCCCACTTTTCAGCTGGAAACGCCCATGCATGAAGGTTTTCAGAACGTAATTTCCGGCGGAGAATCGTATCGTGTATTGGTGCATCGACTTTCACCCACCCAATTGGTCGCCATTGGTCAGCAGCTTGACGTACGCGACGAAATCTCATTTGAAAGCGCACTGCGCACGTTGATCCCGCTCAGTCTGCTGTTGCCGATACTGTTGCTGGTTGCGACTGATCTGATCCGGAAAGCCTTTCGCCCCGTTTCACTCCTTGCCGATGAGGTGCATCAGCGAGATGAACGCAATTTGACGCCGTTCCCTGAAGATGCCATTCCTGATGAAATTCGTCCATTTGTGGGTGGTATCAATAAATTGTTGCACAAAGTTAACGATGCCATGCAGACACAGTCACGTTTTATCGCCGATGCGGCCCATGAGTTACGTACCCCGCTAACGGCATTGTCGCTACAGGCGGAGCGGCTGTCGGCGAGCGAAATGTCGCCCGAAGCGCAATTCCGGCTGAACAGCCTGCAACAAGGGTTAAGCCGAACCAAAAACTTGTTAGAACAGCTGCTTCTGCTTGCCCGCGAACAGCAAAATACGCGGCAAGGAAATAATCAGCCTCTGCTCATTACACAGTTATTCAGGGAGGTGATTGAATCCCTGCATCCACTTGCTCTGGAAAAAAGTATTGATATTGGCGTACTGGAAACTGCCAGTGCGAGTCAGCTGGTTTACACCGATAAATACACACTCACTATTATCGTGAAAAATCTGGTAGAAAACGCAATCCGCTATATACCGGAACACGGACAAATTGATCTCAGCGTGATGGTATCGCAGCACGAAGCGATCATTAAAGTTGAAGATAACGGTCCCGGTATTGCCGCAGAAGAAAGGATGCGCGTGTTCGATGCATTTTATCGCCCTGAAGGCGTGACCCAACCCGGCTCTGGGTTGGGCTTAGCGATAGTCAAAGCATGCGTCACGCGGCTGGGTGGGAAAGTTACTTTAGCCCCTGCCAGCCAGTTTACCTCAGGCGTACTGGTCAGCATTGTCCTGCCACTGCAATCTGCGCGATAAAATGTAGATGAAAATTGTACTCTTACTGGAGATACTTTGCGTTCTGCTGGTGTTTTGCCTGCATCCCGACCTCGGTAAGGATATTGCCTGTTATTTGCATAAGATGATTTTCTACTCTTGCCACAGGTTTACGAGTAGGTGATTTGGGAGGAAGCGTCTTAGCCTTTGAAGTTGGCGCGAAGGAGAGAATGGCACTCCGTGCAACGCATTAATTACCGCGGATATCCGCCATCACCTACTTGCGCCTGTGTGTACCATTTCATCAGCTCTGCAGTTCCCGGCTCGTTTTCGGCGGGGGCCCATGGGGCGGCATCTTGATCAGCAACAGGCTGGTACCTACCGTGTTTTACCTCAAAAATAACGCCGCCTTCATCCAGTGACAATACGGTATGCCAGGTGCCTGCATCCATCTCCAGCACTTTACAGTCCTCACCTAACACGACGCGCTGGGTCAGGTTACCCAGGTCATCAAAGTTCAATACCAAAAAGCGACCGGTAAGGGATGTCAGCAGTTCAAAAGTATGCGGGTGGCGATGAGGGCGAACATAAGTTCCCGGTTCCATAGCAATAGCCAGACGCTGCACCGGGTCGCTCAATTCAGGGTGGAAATTATGATGGGCACGTAAGCGGGGGGAATTTGCGGCTTGTGCGCTTTGCTTGCGTAGGTCGTTGAAAGTAAGTTGTTTCATATTATAAGCCTTATTGCATTCTTGCAGCTTACGGCAACCAGGTTGCCGTAAGGCTTTTTGTTATACTAACAATCGATTAGCCACGGCATTCGCGGAACAAATCGCGGTCAGGATTATAGACGCTGGTGCTTACGTCCCACAGCCCCAAAATCGATGAGAACAGGTTGTCGTGGGAATATGATTTTTTCGCCGCATTATTTTCAAGGCAAGACATGTTGATGTGTTTCCCGG
Source organism: Citrobacter telavivensis (assembly GCA_009363175.1). Classification (NCBI taxonomy): domain Bacteria; kingdom Pseudomonadati; phylum Pseudomonadota; class Gammaproteobacteria; order Enterobacterales; family Enterobacteriaceae; genus Citrobacter; species Citrobacter telavivensis. The sequence continues at coordinate 3,207,338 of CP045205.1, read as the reverse complement.
CGATAAAGCCCGGTGACATCCAGACCTGCATCGGAATATGCGTCTGCTGATCCGGTGCCAGTTTGTACGGCGTGCCGTGCAGATATAGCCCGCTTTCGCCCAATGATTCACCATGATCGGACACATAAAGCAGCACGGTGTTGTACTGATCGCTGTAATTTTTTAGCTTTTCAATCATCTCAGCTAATACATAGTCTGTATAACGAAGGGTGTTGTCGTAGGTGTTGACCAATTGTTCCTGAGTACAGTTTTCGATATCGCTACGTGCACATTCGGGCATGAAGTGGCGATGCTCAGCCGGATAACGCAGGTAATAAGTCGGTCCATGGCTGCCAATGATATGGAAGGCGACAAGCTTATCACCTGGCATTTTGGCGATTTCATCATCAAGGTTTTCCAGCATCACCTCGTCATGGCACGTTTTGCCATCGCACAGTTTCGGGTTATCACTAGGCTTAATTTCGACAGTCGGGATGCGGCTACATACGCCTTTACAACCGCCATCGTTCTCTTTCCATAACAGCGAGACACCGGTTTTCTGCACGATGTCGAGGAAATTTTCACTGTTAGATGCTTTTTTACTGTCGTACTCGGTGCGATTCATATTCGAGAACATGCACGGAACGGATATTGCGGTAGCGGTACCGCAGGAATGCATATTTTTAAACGAAATAACGCCGCCGGATTTGCTGGTAAAGGCATTGGTATCACGCGAATAACCGTTCATCGAGAAATTCTGGCTGCGTGCCGTTTCGCCAATCACCAGGAACATCAGCGTGGGTTTTTCGTGAGCGACGACGCGTTTAGCATCATTCCCCAGCGTCTGGAAAGGCACTTTAGTCGTAAAGTACGTATCCTTAACATACTGGAAAGTGCTGTAAGCGTAGTTCGCCGGGATGATCTCTTTATTCAATGTCGAGTTATTGCGGCCGACAGAGGCATAATCCTGATAATAAAGTGCGGCAACACCTGCAATCAAACTCAACGATGCCAGCACGGAGAGCAAACGGTAAGCAATGCCTTTATACCATTTTTCAGGATATTGAATTTTTATTGAAAAAAGGAGGATGGCAGGAAGGATACCGGTAAAGACGAACCATATAATAATTGAGCCATTAAGATAGGAATGCGCTTCCTGGGGGTTAGTTTCAATAATGTTTTGAATCATCGTTTGATCAAACATTACTTTATATTTTAGTGTCGAATAACTGACCAGTGAGCCAGTGATAAACAGTAAAGCAAAGAAAGGTTTCAGCAGAAAACGAACTGAGAAAGGCATAAAAACAACGTTAAGCGCCGCAACCAGAACAAAGGGAATAGAAATGACAAAACCAATTTTGACATGCTCTAAATGCGACAAAATCTCGTAAAAATGCAGCAATATTGGCCAGTTAAGTAAAAACGCAAAGATCATTGCCAGAAGTAAAACCAGCGGAATAACTTTCACCCTGAAAAGTACAGGCATTAACACCTCCGGAAAATAGTAAACCAGTAAAAACATTGATGATAATTACAACAATTCAATCTAATATTATGATTGCCTTATTCGCTGCAAAGCAGAGATTATCATTCTGAAATCTTAGGTTAACCTTAACGAGGCTTTGTTGAATAAATCAGATTTCGGGTAAGTCTCCCCCGTAGCGGGTTGTGTTTTCAGGCAATACGCACGCTTTCAGGCATACCTGCTTTCGTCATTTTGTTCAGCGCTCGTACCAGGGCCATAGCCTCCGCAACCTGACCATCGTAGTCACGCAGCGTCAGTGAACCCCCGAACAGCTGTTTTACCCGGTACATCGCCGTTTCCGCTATCGAGCGACGGTTGTAATCTGTTGTCCATTTCCACCGCGCATTACTCCCGGTCATTCGCTGATTAGCCACTGCACGGTTACGGTCTGCATATTCACCGGGCCAGTAACCCGCACCTTTTCGGGGAGGGATAAGCGCGCTGATTTTCTTATGCCGCAGTTCATCGTGACATAGCCGGGTATCGTAAGCGCCATCGGCGGCGGCTGACCTGATTTTCCGGTGGGTTTGCCGGATTAACCCGGGGAAGGCCTCTGAGTCCGTAACGTTGTTCAGCGACAGGTCAGCGCAGATGATTTCATGTGTTTTACTGTCAACGGCGAGATGCAGCTTACGCCAGATACGGCGGCGTTCCTGGCCATGCTTTTTGACTTTCCACTCGCCTTCACCGAAGACCTTCAGCCCGGTGGAATCAATTACCAGGTGTGCGATTTCACCCCGGGTGGGCGTTTTGAAACTGACATTAACCGACTTTGCCCGCCTGCTGACACAGCTGTAATCCGGGCAGCGTAGCGGAACGTTCATCAGAGAAAAAATGGAATCAATAAAGCCCTGCGCAGCGCGCAGGGTCAGCCTGAATACGCGTTTAATGACCAGCACAGTCGTGATGGCAAGGTCAGAATAGCGCTGAGGTCTGCCTCGTGAAGAAGGCGCTGCCGACTCATACCAGGCCTGAATAGCTTCATCATCCAGCCAGAAAGTTATGGAGCCACGGTTGATGAGGGCTTTATTGTAGGTGGGCCAGTTGGTGATTTTGAACTTTTGCTTTGCCACGGAACGGTCTGCGTTGTCGGGAAGATGCGTGATCTGATCCTTCAACTCAGCAAAAGTTCGATTTATTCAACAAAGCCGCGGTGATGCTTACGGTATGGTGGTTATCAAGTTTTATCCTGATTAGCACCCTTAATGGCTATTTCGATAATCAGGACCGCGATTTTCTGACAGGTAAACTTCAGCTCACCGAAGAGTTTCTTAAAACAGAGACGTTCCGGAACAAAACGGATATTAAGTCATTATCAGAAAAAATAAACGATGCGATGGTAGGGCACAATGGTTTATTCATTTCTATAAAAAACATGGAAAATGAAAAAATTGTTGAACTCTATGCCAAAAATTCTGTTGTTCCAGCGGTCCTGCTTAATAAGTCGGGTGATATTCTCGACTATATGATCCAGACGGAAGAAAATAACACCGTGTACCGCAGTATCTCGCGGCGGGTTGCCGTGACGCCGGAACAGGGTAAAAGCAAACATGTCATCATTACGGTTGCCACGGATACTGGGTATCACACCCTGTTTATGGATAAGCTCAGTACCTGGCTGTTCTGGTTCAATATCGGTCTGGTCTTTATTTCTGTTTTTCTGGGCTGGCTGACCACACGTATTGGTCTGAAACCGCTACGGGAAATGACCAGTCTGGCTTCCTCCATGACCGTACACAGCCTGGATCAGCGTCTTAATCCCGATTTGGCTCCGCCGGAAATTTCTGAGACCATGCAGGAGTTCAATAACATGTTCGATCGCCTGGAGGGGTCATTCCGGAAACTGTCAGATTTCTCGTCTGACATCGCGCATGAGCTGCGCACACCGGTCAGTAATCTGATGATGCAGACGCAGTTTGCACTGGCTAAGGAAAGGGATGTTTCGCATTACCGCGAAATCTTATTCGCTTACCTGGAAGAACTGAAAAGGTTGTCACGAATGACCAGTGATATGCTTTTTCTGGCACGTTCAGAGCATGGTCTGCTGCAGCTGGATAAACATGATGTGGATCTGGCCGCCGAACTGAATGAATTACGTGAGCTGTTCGAGCCTCTGGCAGACGAAACAGGAAAGACAATCACCGTTGAAGGAGAGGGCGTTGTTGCCGGAGACAGCGATATGCTGCGACGTGCTTTCAGTAACCTGCTTTCCAATGCAATCAAGTATTCTCCCGATAACACCTGTACAGCGATACACCTTGAGCGTGACAGTGACTGTGTGAACGTGATGATTACGAATACGATGTCCGGCCAGGTTCCCGCTAATCTGGAACGTTTGTTTGATCGGTTCTATCGAGCTGATTCATCAAGGGTCCACAACACGGAAGGCGCGGGGCTGGGATTATCAATTACAAGGTCGATCATTCATGCTCATGGCGGCGAGCTGTCAGCAGAACAGCAGGGGCGGGAAATTGTGTTCAGTGTGCGCCTGTTAATGGATTAATCCCGTTCTTCAGGAGAAACCTGGAAGGTGACAAAATTGTCATCATTCAGTCACGCGATAAACAGAGGCGGTTTTTTATAATCATACATAAATCAGGAGCAGAGTGATAACGCAATCGCCTGGTTCCTGGAGTGATGAATAACCCGCCCTGAGATCAAATGCTTTCTCTGTTATAAGCCGTTGATTGTTTGGGTATGAAAACACCGGAGACCCAACCATGAAAAAGATCCTTGTATCATTTGTTGCCATTATGGCTGTCGCTTCATCCGCCATGGCTGCAGAGACAATGAACATGCATGACCAGGTAAATAATGCCCAGGCACCCGCCCATCAGATGCAGTCAACCTCTGAAAAAAGCGCTGTTCAGGGAGACAGTATGACAATGATGGATATGAGCGGACACGATCAGGCTGCAATGTCCCATGAAATGATGCAAAACGGCAACGCTTCTGCCCACCAGGACATGGCGGAGATGCATAAAAAAATGATGAAAGGCAAACCAGGGGCCACCAACGAATCAGCAACGTCATTTTCAGAAATGAACGAGCATGAAAAAGCCGCTGTTGTGCACGAGAAGGCGAATAATGGTCAGTCTTCCGTTATTCATCAGCAGCAGGCTGAAAAGCATCGCAGCCAGATCACCCAGAATTAACCCGCAGCTCCACTTGTTAGACCCTCATTTGACGCCGAAGTCACTGGCTTACGCTCCCGTCCGGGAGCGTTTTTTTTATTCTTTCATTTATCATTGAGTCTTATGGGAATGGATTTAATCAGTTACTTAATCCCTGCCTCAGCAACAAGTCCCGGAAAGAGCAGCTTTATATTCCGGGTTTTTCTGCTCATAACCTCAACGGTGGCGCTTAGGATGTACTTTGTAAGTACCCAGAGTGTGTGTCATCAGTACCGGTGTTAATGCACCAGCCCATTCCAGCCATGTATACCCATGTAAATCCCAACAGCAGCAATCAGGGCGCTTGAAATATAGGGGGCTCTTCTGGCGATGGTATTGAAGCCACTCCAGCGTTTGGCGACCTGACGAACGCTGATCGCCGCACCCACTCCAACCGTTACGAGGGTCAATGCCAGGCCGATACTGAAACAAACAACCAGTGTGGCACCCAGCGTAAGCGCTTTAAGCTGAAGGCAGATCAACAATACAGTTATAGCTGCCGGGCAAGGGATAAGCCCTCCTGTCAGTCCAAATATCAGGATTTGCCCGTTGGTTACTTCTTTCCCGTCGAAGCGGCGTTTTATGTCATTGGCATGAGCCAGTTCGTGAGCGTCCTGATACTCTTTCGAATTCACATCCAGCCCATCAAGCTCAGAGTGGTCATGGTCATGGTCGTGTTCAGCGAACGCCACATCATAGTCATGGACATGACCACGATGTCCCAGAGACAGACGTACGTTGAAACTGTGAGGCTCAGGGATGGGAGATGTTGACTCCAGATAATCACCATGATCAACAAATTCAAAAGTCTGAGAGATCGTACTGTTTTCCCGAAGTGTGGTTAATGAGATATCTTCAGAAGCCCATCTTTGGCCACTAAGAGTGCGTAGCCGCCAGTGGGGAAGTTGTCCTTCTTCAAAAATGGACAGTTCAACTTTTCCATGGCCAGTATCGATCAACCTTGTTTCGTCATGGTGATGATGTTCATTCTCCTGCATTCCCTCCAGCCAGTTTTTCTCACCGCTCCAGGTTCGCCAGAACATCCAAAAAGCCGTACCAAGGATGATCACTGAAGAGACCATCTGTAGCCAGGGTTCGGCTGATTCTGCGGTAAATTTATTACTGATATACATCCCTCCAAAAGCAATCAGCCATACGACTGCAGTGTGCGACAATGTTGCCGCGACACCCAGCATCACGGCCTGACGTACGGTGCCTTTTATAGCAATGATGAATGCTGCCATCATTGTTTTGGAGTGCCCGGGCTCCAGTCCATGAAGCGCGCCAAGCAGAATGGCGCTGGGGATGAAAAACCATGCGTTGCCTTGCTGAAGAAGTGTCGTAAATTCGTTCATGAGAATCATTCTTGGTTATTAAGTGTAGGCCGGATTCTACTCCCCCCCAGTAAAATATACTACCCCCCAGTAGAATAACGCTGGTATAGTTACATAAAATATCCAGGAGAGTGAGAGCCCACATGTCACATACCATCCGCGATAAACAAAAACTGAAAGCACGTACAAGCAAGATCCAGGGGCAGGTTGCTGCGCTGAAAAAAATGCTTGATGAACCTCACGAATGTGCCGCTGTACTGCAACAAATAGCCGCCATACGTGGTGCCGTGAATGGTTTATTGCGTGAAGTGATTAAAGGACATTTGACTGAACATATTGTTCATGAAAGTGAAGAACAGAAACGAGAAGAAGACCTGGACGTTGTGCTGAAGGTTCTGGATTCTTACATCAAGTGACAGTTTGGCTAAAAGCCCTGAGCATTAATTTATCTAAATAACACGTTATCAAGTGACGGTTTTGGGCTGTTTGTAGCGGCATAGTGAGTTTGTTTAATCAATGAGCTTTAAGATGCCCCCCTTCATGCAAGGCAACGCGTACATTTCTGGTACATCTACTTCCCTTACTTTGCTCAGGGCAACCCACATTGTTAAAGCCTCTACTCGCTGACCATCAAAATCACCCAACGTCAGATAATGGAAAAAAATTTTGGATGACATTTTGAAACGTGTCCTCTGCTGTGAACGTCGAGAGATGCTACGCGAGAAAGGAGATGACCTACTTAGTATCCTGTTAAGTAGGTCTATCTGAAGAAGTAGACAACTTTAAAGTCTTTTTCATGTTAAAGGAGACAACTTTAATGTCTGTGTACAGGTCCTACCTTTGCTCAAATTGAATCGCCACGGATAATCTAGACACTTCCGAGCCGTTGATAATACTGGTTTTCATATTCTGTCGGTGACATCTGATCGCTAGAACCATGCCGACGCTTACTGTTATAAAACATTTCGATGTAATCAAAAATATCGCTGCGGGCTTCTTCCCGCGTTCCGTAGATCTTTTTCTTTATCCGTTCGCGTTTCAACAACTGGAAAAAGCTTTCTGCAACCGCATTATCATGGCAGTTACCGCGACGGCTCATGCTGCCCTCCAGGCCGTGTGATTTCAGGAACGACTGCCACTCATGGCTTGTGTACTGACTGCCCTGATCCGAATGAACCAGCACCTGTTTTTGGGGATTACGCCGCCATACAGCCATCAGCAGTGCGTTCAGGACAATGTCCTTTGTCATCCGGGATTGCATGGACCAGCCGATAATTTTGCGTGAGAACAGATCAACAACCACGGCAAGATACAGCCAGCCTTCGTGGGTCCTGATGTAGGTTATGTCCGTTACCCAACGCTCATCCGGAGCATCCGGATTGAACTGTCGCTGGAGCCTGTTGGGCGACACGATACTGGCCTCGCCTTTACGTGCCCGCGGGCTCCGGTATCCGACCTGAGCCTTTATCCCGACACGTTTCATCAGTCGCCAGACTCTGTTCACTCCGCACTGTTGCCCGCTGTCCCGCAGATCCAAATGGATTTTGCGATAACCATAGACGCATCCCGATTCCAGCCAGAACTGTTTAATCTGTCCTGTCAGTCTCAGGTCTGCCTGATGGCGTTGTGAATGCGGCTGCTGAAGCCAGGCGTAAAAACCACTGGGATGAACATCCAGCACCCGACAGAGCAGGCGAACAGGCCAGCAACAGGTGTTGTCACGGATAAAGGCGTACCTCAGTCGGACAGCTTTGCGAAGTACGCCGCGGCTTTTTTTAATATGTCCCGTTCGTCGGTAACCCGCTTCAGCTCTTTCTGAAGACGGCGGATCTCGGCCTGAGCATCTGACTGTTCTTTATTAGTGGAAGAATCCGGACCGTACTTCTTTATCCAGGCGTAAAGGCTGTGGGTGGTGATATCGAGACGTGTTGCAACGCTGGCAACAGAATAACCGCGATCAACAACCTGTTTGACTGCTTCAATTTTAAACTCTTCGGGATAACGCTTACCGCTCATGGGCACCTCTCTTTAAGCCATCTTAAATGACTCTGAGGTGTCTGTTAAACCCGTGGCGATTCATTATTTTGTTCCTAATCGACGTTAAGTCAAGCTGGCGAAGGGGTAAGGCGTGCAATTTTGCCGGGTCTCAACCAGACTGGGGCCCGGTATCGCCTTCAGCGTTGAATCGCGAGCTATACCGCACGCCATGTTGGCGAAAAACAAAGAAAATATCTGACTAGACCCTCAGCGGCACATTGCCAGCCCGATATAGCAATGGGTCTGATATTGAGAGTTAATTAAATGTAATTTTTTACGGAGGATAAATCGACTTTTGGTCATTATTTGGCTATTTTTCATATAGTAGAATTTATATTGAAAATCGACCAGGTGTTGCGAGGGTGTAATTTGAATTATGAAAATGAATTATTAATCAATTTAGTAGGAAAAAACACATGCAACACTTTAAGATTATTCTCGTGAAAATTCGGAAAAATCAATATAAATAATGACGATCGAATTAATTTCAACAATACAGCATATCTTTATTTATTTGATTTTATTGGGGTTTTGTCGTGATTGCTGGATTATGAAATAACTTTTATTTTTAAATATTCCAAACGCAAACTATTGACTGCGGTATTGATATTCATTAAGCTAAAAAATAATCTTATGATTAGATAATGGTATTGTGAATTCTATAGTAAATAGTATTCAAATTCATAAATCAGGAATGAATTATAATGGATAAGGATATCAATTCAAATGACCTTGCTATCTGCGTTTTACCGCCATAAAAGGCATTTTCAGATCACGGCGATTGCACTGGCCATCAGTGGCGCCCTGGTATCGTCACAAGTTCATGCCGTTGTTACCACCTATGTCAGGGCTTCGGATGGACAGGAGGTGACATTAACGCCTAATGAACAGTACATAATGAATGATACCGCCGCGTTACTCGCTTCAAATGCGGGGACGATTAGCGGGGAGGGGGTTTCTCTCACTGTCAATTACGTCACTGGTGGCCTGGCCGTTATTAGTGCACAATCCGGAGGAAAGGTAGTTCTTACGGGAGCAACGATAAATTATTTAAAAAATCAGCCCAGTTATAGCATTGACCGCACGCAGGCTATTCAGGTAACGGGCCAGAATTCACTTGTCGATATTTCTGACTCCAGAATAGAGAGTTTTAATTACATTGCAAAAGTGCTGGCTGGGGCGACAGCCCGCTTCCATAACACGGTGATGATCGCGCATATGCATGGATTGAATGCGAAGGATATTGGTTCAAGCATTCATGTCACTGATTCTGATATCACGTTCCTTGGTCAGTCGACCGGTTTAAATGCACGAAATGGCGCACTACTCACTGCCCGGAATACGTATATTCATGGGGATGTCAGTTATGGCTCGTCGTTATCCTGGGATTCAAATTTCCCGGTGCAAAACCAGACGCAGGCGACTAAAGGTATTTATGATAATGTCACAATCGAGACGCAGCGAAATGAAAATGTAGGTTATGCGATCTGGCAAATCGGGCGTTCTCAGTTTTTGATGAACGACTCACATATTATTACGCATGGTAACAATACCAGTGCCGTATTTGCCGATAAAAGTCAGGAAATATCGGAAGTTCGCAATACAAAAATGGAGACGCTGGGTAATAATGCTATCGCTGTAGGCATGAGAAATGGTAGCCAGATTCTGCTTGCGGACAACAGTGAAATTATTACCTCTGGTGATAACAGCTACGCCCTGTATGCGCATCATAACAATAGCGACAACGTTGCTCCCACCACAATTACGGCATCGGATACCGCCATTACACTTTATGGTACAGGGAGTTACGGCGTCAGCACTGAATCTGCAGGGTCACAGGTTTACCTCGATAATGTTCAACTGACGACTCACGGAGTGACATCAACAGGACTCATAGCGAAAACGGCAGGGAGTATTTTACATGCGAACCGTCTTAACGCGCAAATTCATGGAGCGACGTCTGTTGGGGTACGGATACAAAACGGGGCTGATGTTCAACTGAATAATAGCCTGTTGAAGATGACCGGTAACGGCAGCCATGGTATTGTTTTTAACACCGCCAGCACGAGTGATGCTAATAGTTTACAGGTAACCGGTAGCCATATTGAAACCAATGATGGCTATGCCATCCAGAATGAAAGCGGCTCGTTAGCCCTGAACCTGAATGACTCCATGATTATTGGTCGTTCGGGAGGCGAAATCGATGTTGCCATCAACGTCAAAGATTTAAGTTCATCAAGGCGATCGGGCGCAGTGGATATCACGGCGGATAATTCGCATATTTTCGGCGATATTATTTCGCAGTCAATGAATGCCAACAGATCTTTAGACGTGACGTTAAACCATGCCTCCACATTCACCGGTCGGACACCCGATGTTGATACAATGACCCTGAATGATACCAGCCAATGGAATATGACTGACAGCTCGACAGTTGCAACGCTTTCAAATAACGGTTCGGTCGTGTTTTCGTCCCCAGGCAACAGCGGCGCATTTAAAACATTGACGGTGAATGGCAATTATAGCGGCGGTGGTAACGTCACCATTAATACGACGTTAGGTGATGACGATTCTGAGACGGATAAACTGGTGGTGCAGGGGAATACGTCGGGGACAACCGGTCTGTTTGTTAATAACCATAATGGCGGCGGCGCTCAAACGACTGATGGTATTGAGATTATTACTGTCGCTGGAGAATCTGAGGGTATTTTCACTCTCCGAAATCGCGTCGTTGCCGGCGCTTATGAATATCACGCTGCTAAAACGGGTAAAAACTGGTATTTAACCAGTTCTGTCTATGAAGAACCGGAAGAACCTGTAACCCCCACTGACCCGGAAACGCCAGTCACTTCGCCAGATCCAGCGACTCCCGCCACACCGTCAGATCCAGCGGCTCCCGCTACACCGTCAGAACCGGCAATTCCAGAAAGTCCGAATCAACCCGCAGAGGAGAGTGGCGGTGGGGGCGTTAAGGTAATACGTCCAGAAGCAGGGGCCTATGTCGCAAACCTTGCGCAGGCAAATACCATGTTCGTTTCCCGTTTACACGACAGGCTCGGTGAAACACAGTACACCGACTTTTTAACCGGTGAGAAAAAAGTGACCAGCATGTGGTTGCGTCAGGACGGCGGGCACACTCGCAGTAAAACTCAGTCTGGCCAGCTAAAAACGCAGAGCAATCGTTACGTGGTGCAAATCGGCGGGGATATCGCGCAATGGAGCCATAGTGGCCTGGATCGTTTTCATTTAGGTGTCATGGCGGGTTATGGTTATGCACAGGGCAATACGAATGCTAAATACAGTGCGTATAAGGCCAAAAACAGAGTAGATGGCTATTCGCTGGGAATGTATGGTACCTGGTATGCCAACCAGCAGGATAAATCCGGATTCTATGTCGACAGCTGGGTCCAGCATGCCTGGTTTACTAACTCCGTACAGGGCGATGGATTATCCAAAGAGAAATATGATTCGCAAGGATGGTTAGCGTCGGTTGAAGCTGGATACAGTTTTAATCTGAGCCAGCACGATAACGTCAGTTACTGGATTCAACCAAAAGCTCAGGTGGTCTGGATGGGTGTCCATGCAGATAAACACGATGAAACGAATGGAACAAAAGTGACTGGCAATAGCGGGAATTTGTCGACGCGTTTAGGTTTGCGCGCTTATCGCCAGGAGCAACGTGAAACAGATGCAGGAACCACGCGAGCACTGCAACCGTTTGTTGAGGTTAACTGGCTGCACAATACTAAAAACGTCGGCGTGACAATGAATGATGTCTCTGATTATCAGGCTGGTGCACGCAACATCGGAGAAGCTAAAGTCGGTATTGAAGGCAACATTAACAAAAAAATGAGCGTATGGGGTAGTGTGGCCCAGCAAATCGGTGACCACGGATACCGTGATTCGCAGGCGTCTATTGGCATCAAATACAGTTTCTGATCCATTTGCCTGAAGGGACGTTGCGTCTGACCGGAGCAAGCCGGAAGGAAAAGGGAGTAATCGTTATTTCGGGACTGCAGTCACCAGAAAGGAGGATCCGGTGACTGCAATGCCTTATCGGGACCGGTTCAGCAAAGGGTAGCAAGGTAGTAAGCGATACAGGATTCATTTTGCCAGATTCAATTTAACATAATCTATGTTATATGTACTTATAAATCAATGACATAAGGTTTAAAGTCGTATGATCTACGCACTAGGCCATGGCTTGTAATGAGTGAAAAAAGGTTCAAGATTTTAGAGAAATGCTCCCAAGATCAACATGGCGGCATAAGTTTTCCAGCTTGACCAATCAATCGTGGAACCAAGCAACAGATAGAATGCCAGGCCTACCAGCCCCAGCTTTACTACTATCCCAATTAATATGGTAAAGATAGACTCATCGCGTTCGCCTTTAAGTAATTTACAACGCGTAATTAGATCGTCTTTTTTCATGTAGAATCCCTTAGAGTTATTAAAGTCCTGCATTAGAAGTTGTTACCTGCCGAAGTTACCTCGTATGAGTTAACTGTGGCTCCAAACATACAAAATATAAGCTGTGCCAATTGAAAGGATTAGAAAAGCACAGTTACTAATAAAATCTACTAATGCTTGTAGCTTCTTTAGTCTCACTATTGCTGGACCGTGTTCAGTAGAGGTACTACTCAGCCCTTTTGTTCTGGCACTCTCTGCTTTTCTGAAAAAATTGTAATGCAATCCTGACCGCAAGCAAAACCATGCCAAACCAGTCGTTATTACGATATTTATGTAGAAAGCATATTGAATCATTTGTTCAGTTTCGAAGCTTTCCATTGAAAACCCTTTGTTGAAATGTTGAATAAAATTATTTTTAGTAAATGTAAGCAATAAATAGAACGAATATTAATAGTGAAAGATGCAATGCCAACATCTGCTTATGATGCCTTATGAGGATTTCTTCCTTCGCATTCATTAAATCGTACATCTCATCAATATTTTTATTGCTGGTATATTCGAGACGTTCATCACGAAGTAATTTGAACTTTACCAATACGACAAGTGATTTAATAATAAAGCTCGTAAGCATAACAGTTATAGACAAAAATAAAAAATAGGCCAAATTCATATATCACTCCATGGAGATTAATAGAAAAATTTATAATAAGTAATCTCATAGAGCATTACTTGAATCTTCTTCCCATACTAAGGACTCACCGAGAAATTTAGTTAAAGATGATTTGGCATACTGTGGTTCGGAAAAAAAACGTGGGAACCAGCCGTCAAAGCTTTGGGTACCATTGTGACGATTTTCAGGCGAGACTGATAAGCGGTACCCGTCTCCGTAAGGTGAAATGCTAAATGTGTATCCATCATCTGTCTTTGAGATCAGCGTTTTGCTTGTCATATGACTAATAGATACCGTTAACTCCTTTGGTGTTTGTATCACCGAAAGAAGAAACAATGCGCTTATGGCTGCAAAAATCCAGCAATATAATGATGCATCCATAAAACCAGCTACAACACTCGATCCCAAAAAAAACCAAAATAAACTTATTAAGATTACTGAGTTTTCATTCATGTCTGTTCCTTGTTATTACTAATTATATTATGCTTTATAGTTGACCGTCAGACTACCCACGGGTTTTGACGAACAAAGTCACGCACTCCATTTATACATGCTTTTGAGATGACTTCAAAATAAGGATGGTTTGATGGAATCATATTCCCGGTATTATCAAGAAGCATAATAGTCCCTAAAGACCGAACCAGTTGATATTCATTGAGCTTACGCTTTAGCAAAGTTTGCAATCTATAAATTGTCTCACCGGAACTGTTACCTTCGATACCTACAACAGAGACCGTACAGTTCACTTCCTGATTATCAGATTGATAATCGAACCAGTAATTTTCGTTGTAATTTCCTTTTTGCGCATGCTCAATTTTGCCAGGCCATTTTACCCATAAAGAAGAGTTGTTTTTAGATCGTAAGATCTGCTTCAGCGTTTCCAATGGATTTTTTTCATCAACCTCAGACCAGGCCGAAATAAATTCTTTCTGCATTGCCTCAGGGTCTATAACGGCAATGAAATCAAATTCCTCTTTATTGATAGAGTTGGCTCGATCTTTGAGATAAAACAGACCGAGTTTATATCCCTTTTCACTTTTCCAGTTTGCTCCCACAGGCTGATAGTCTGTATTTATAAACGGTTTGAAAGTGTGAGTGTCGGGAGAAAAAATTACTGAGGGTGCCAGCACCCGGCCTCGGTGTCGTATTGGATTTACATATATTTTTTCCCCGTCACATAACATTTCAATAATTGCTTTTGTCACAACTACTGAAATAGAAGGTCTACATGTATTTTGATTTATTTCCCCGAGGTGCGCCAAACTTCCATCCTCACTCTTCAACACCTTTGTAAGGCAAGTCGGGCAATACTGTTGATCTCTATAATAAACAGGCATGGTTAGACGACCGGAATCGTTTAGTACCAACTGAAGTAACGGATGAGGCTCTTTCATCATAGTTATTTCTTCTCTTTCACCTTTCTGGGCTTTTCGTTTGCCTGTCTCCACTGCCATGGTGGGACAGGGTTGGTGTCTGCCCATAACCCTTTTGCCTCCTTTTGTGCTGCGGATTCATATTTGATATAGCCAGGGACAATGGCGTTATCTTCGAACCGATAAACCCACGCATATCCACTGTCCACCATAGAGGCATTGATATCATATCCATCTAACCAGATGGTACCTAACATACGGCCATAGATATCCGTACCATGGTCTATCACGGTAACGATTTTAGTTGCTATAGCTGTGGTTAAGGCCTGTTTTGCTTTTTGGCCAAAAGCCTGTTTAGATTCAGGAGCGTCTATACCATACATCCGTATTTTGATGGTTGTGTTTTGAGCATCCAACGCAGTTATGGTGTCACCGTCAACAATCTTAACCACCTTTGCCTCAAAAGTTGTTGAGTTCCCCCAGGACGCCACTGGGAATACAACAATCATGATGGGCAAAAGTAACTTTGTTAAAAAAAACATCATTTCACCTTGATTTGTTGAGTACAGACATGTATCCACAAGCCTATTTACAGGCAGTATTTTAACAAGTCATTATTTCATGGGCGGGCTTAAAACCAATCTTTTTGCAACTTAAAGGCAGAATAATCACAATAAATTTAGAACCTGAACCAAAAAATAATCCAAATTAAGCGTGTTAATCTATCTCAAAGATATTATTCCTGAGAGAGTTTGGATGAAACGTTACACTCATGATCTTGAGACAGACCTGAATGATGTGGATAAAACACCATCTCTGATCCACAAAACTTTGTTAACAGCTTCGACCATTTATGACCTGAAATATCTGGCTCAGGTATTAAATGATGAAAATGGCAGTAATTGGTCCCGTGCATCCCTTAAACGTCAGGTTACATGCATACCTGAGCATTGTGAGCTGAGTATCGCAGATGGACGCTATCTACAGACTTTAATACCTTCACGACCTGCTGATTATGAGGACAGGCACTTTAGCTTTATCGATCTGTTTGCAGGGATAGGTGGACTGCGAAGCGGATTTGATGCCATCGGTGGTAAATGTCTTTTCACGAGCGAATGGAATACTTATTCCAGCCGTACTTACCGGGCGAACTGGTATTGCGATGAGAACGAGCACCGCTTCAATTCAGACATCCGTGACATCACTCTTAGCAACCGGCCCGAGGTTACTGATGACGAGGCATACAAATTTATCGATGCCTCTATCCCGGATCATGATGTTCTTCTTGCGGGATTTCCATGCCAGCCATTCAGCATCGCCGGTGTCAGTAAAAAGAACTCTATGGGTCGCAAACACGGTTTCGAGTGCGACACTCAGGGTACGCTCTTCTTTGATGTGGCCAGGATCATCCGGGCAAAACAACCTGCAATTTTTGTTCTGGAAAACGTAAAAAATCTGAAGAGTCACGATAAGGGTAATACCTTTAACATCATCATGAAAACGCTCGATGAGCTTGGCTACGACGTCGCAAACAGCGAAAGCACGGGCGCGGATGATCCTAAAGTCATCGATGGCCGTCATTTCCGACCCCAGCACCGTGAACGTATCGTCCTTATTGGTTTTCGCCGCGACCTACGTCTGAAAGACGGTTTTACTCTGAGAGACATTAAAGACTTTTATCCGGACAAGCGCCCTTCTCTCTCAGATTTACTGGATCCGAGCGTAGATAGTAAATACATCCTCTCCCCTAAACTCTGGGAGTACTTATACAACTATGCAAAGAAACATGCGGCAAAAGGCAATGGTTTTGGTTTTGGACTAGTAGATCCTTCCAATGTTAATAGTGTCACCAGAACCCTCTCAAGCCGCTATATGAAAGACGGATCTGAAATTCTTATTGATCGGGGCTGGTCTCATGAACTGGGAGAAACTGATTTCCATAACACATACAACATGGACCGTCGGCCACGCATGCTAACGCCACGTGAATGCAGCAGGCTAATGGGCTTCGATAAACCCGGGGAAAGTGTTTTCCGTATCCCTGTGTCCAATACACAGGCTTACAGACAGTTTGGGAACTCCGTGGTCGTTGATGTCTTTGCGGCCGTCGCCAAACTGCTGAAGTCACGAATTGAATTTGCAGCCTCCCAGCGCTTGCGGCAGTTTTACGACGAAGTCAGCTGACCTGAGCTCCTTCATCAATTTAAATGCTTAAGATTGTTGTAATAATGTCTGAATCGCCACGGGTTTAACAGACACCTCAGAGTCATTTAAGATGGCTTAAAGAGAGGTGCCCATGAGCGGTAAGCGTTATCCCGAAGAGTTTAAAATTGAAGCAGTCAAACAGGTTGTTGATCGCGGTTATTCTGTTGCCAGCGTTGCAACACGTCTCGATATCACCACCCACAGCCTTTACGCCTGGATAAAGAAGTACGGTCCGGATTCTTCCACTAATAAAGAACAGTCAGATGCTCAGGCCGAGATCCGCCGTCTTCAGAAAGAGCTGAAGCGGGTTACCGACGAACGGGACATATTAAAAAAAGCCGCGGCGTACTTCGCAAAGCTGTCCGACTGAGGTACGCCTTTATCCGTGACAACACCTGTTGCTGGCCTGTTCGCCTGCTCTGTCGGGTGCTGGATGTTCATCCCAGTGGTTTTTACGCCTGGCTTCAGCAGCCGCATTCACAACGCCATCAGGCAGACCTGAGACTGACAGGACAGATTAAACAGTTCTGGCTGGAATCGGGATGCGTCTATGGTTATCGCAAAATCCATTTGGATCTGCGGGACAGCGGGCAACAGTGCGGAGTGAACAGAGTCTGGCGACTGATGAAACGTGTCGGGATAAAGGCTCAGGTCGGATACCGGAGCCCGCGGGCACGTAAAGGCGAGGCCAGTATCGTGTCGCCCAACAGGCTCCAGCGACAGTTCAATCCGGATGCTCCGGATGAGCGTTGGGTAACGGACATAACCTACATCAGGACCCACGAAGGCTGGCTGTATCTTGCCGTGGTTGTTGATCTGTTCTCACGCAAAATTATCGGCTGGTCCATGCAATCCCGGATGACAAAGGACATTGTCCTGAACGCACTGCTGATGGCTGTATGGCGGCGTAATCCCCAAAAACAGGTGCTGGTTCATTCGGATCAGGGCAGTCAGTACACAAGCCATGAGTGGCAGTCGTTCCTGAAATCACACGGCCTGGAGGGCAGCATGAGCCGTCGCGGTAACTGCCATGATAATGCGGTTGCAGAAAGCTTTTTCCAGTTGTTGAAACGCGAACGGATAAAGAAAAAGATCTACGGAACGCGGGAAGAAGCCCGCAGCGATATTTTTGATTACATCGAAATGTTTTATAACAGTAAGCGTCGGCATGGTTCTAGCGATCAGATGTCACCGACAGAATATGAAAACCAGTATTATCAACGGCTCGGAAGTGTCTAGATTATCCGTGGCGATTCATAATTTCTCTTTTGTGTTAACCGGATGACTGGCCTATATGGATATCTGTTCTCGTGGCGTTTTCTCTCTGTTTCGCGTTAAAAAAATCAGTGCCCTGGTGGTGGCAGCGTTCTTCCTGGCGAGCTGTTCATCAAAACCCCCGGTTTCACTGGTAACGCCGCCGAAATCTACGCCGACATCGCCGTCTAAAGCGCAGAAACTGAATGAGCCGGTTCGCGGCGTGTGGCTGGCGACGGTTTCCCGGCTGGACTGGCCGCCGGTGGCGTCTGTTAATGTCAGTAGCGCCGCTACGCGCATTGCAATGCAGAAAAAGGCGTTAACGGATAAACTCGATAACTTACAGTCACTGGGTATTAATACCGTTTTCTTTCAGGTTAAACCCGACGGCACCGCCCTTTGGCCGTCATCCATTTTACCGTGGTCGGATATGCTCACCGGGAAGATTGGTGAGAATCCAGGCTACGATCCGCTCCAGTTCATGCTCGATGAAGCCCACAAGCGCGGCATGCGCGTTCATGCCTGGTTCAACCCTTATCGCGTCTCCACCAATGTGAAATCGTCAACGGTGAATGCGCTAAACCGCACCGTGTCGCTTCAGCCCGCCAGCGTGTTTGTCCTCCATCGTGACTGGATCCGTACCGCTGGCGATCGCTATGTTCTCGACCCGGGGATCCCGGAAGCCCGTGACTGGATAACCAGTATCGTGGCTGAAGTGGTGAAACGGTATCCGGTGGATGGCGTCCAGTTTGATGATTATTTCTATGCCGAGTCCCCCGGTTCAGCGCTGAACGACAGTCTGACCTTCCAGCGTTACGGCCAGGGATTCAGCTCAAAAGCTGACTGGCGTCGCCATAATACGCAACAGTTAATTGAGCAGGTTTCCCGTACTATACGACAAATCAATCCGGACGTGGAGTTTGGCGTCAGTCCGGCTGGCGTCTGGCGTAACCGTTCGCATGACCCCGCCGGATCCGATACCCGTGGCGCGGCAGCTTATGATGAGTCGTATGCGGACACACGGCTTTGGGTGAAACAGGGCCTGCTGGATTACATCGCGCCACAAATTTACTGGCCCTTCTCCCGCGATGCAGCGCGCTATGACGTGCTGGCAAAATGGTGGGCGGACGTCGTGAAGCCGACAAAAACGCGGCTGTATATCGGTGTTGCGCTGTACAAGGTCGGCGAGCCCTCACGCAATGAACCGGACTGGACGGTCAACGGCGGCGTCCCGGAACTGAAGAAACAACTCGATTTGAATGAATCGATGCCACAAATCAGCGGCACGATTTTGTTCAGAGAAAACAATCTCAACCAACCGCAGGCCCAGCAGGTCGTCAATTATCTGAGAAACCGCTGGTCTAAGTGACACTGTAACGTAAAGAGAGACGCCGTTCTCTCTTTACGTCGTCATTTACGCGTTCCAGTTCCAGCCCCAGCGCTCACTTCGGGGCTGGCCTTTGTCATCATACGTCTGTACATCCCCTTTCTTCTGCGACCAGTCTGTGAACGTTGCGATAAGTCGCCCTCCACTGCCAACCAGCGCCAGCCGATCGCCCTCCAGCACGGTACAGAGCCCTCCCGGCAGGTCATCGGCCCAACTAAGCGCATTGAACACATCGGTTCCTTTTTCCTTTGTTACCTGACAGCGCCATCCCCGGTCTTCATCAACATTCAGATCAATGGACCTCTCTTTCCCCTCTTTTCGCTTAAGCGTTACGTTGGGCTTCGGCCAGTGCCCATCATGCACAGGTAGCGGCGCGGTGGTAATGGGGCCAATGATTTCAGGCAGCCAGCGAACCTTCGCTTCTTCTCCTGAGCCGTCCGCGTTCCTGACGGGAAACAACTGCGCTTGCAGCGTTGTCCAGTCCGCTGGCAGGCAGTCGGTATAGTGAAATTTATAGATATAACCGATTGAGCCATCAGGTAATTTATTCTTTATTGGCGAATCCGCCATGTAAGAATGAAAGCGCAATTGCGGATAGCGCGTCGTAGCCGTTATGTCATCGCGCTGCGGATAATAAACGCCTGTCAGCCTCCCCAGTTGCTGATTGGCTAGCGGTGTTGCCACGTCATTGACGGGTTCAAACACCAACAACAGGTGAAAGGTACCGCCCCCCGGTCTGACACGGGGCGGTTCTTCCCCAGGAGCCGTTTTCTTAATCGGTTCCAGAGGTTCAATCAGTAAATCGCGGGAGATATTTTCACTGGCTTGTACCACGCTACTGCGGGTCAGCGTGATGGCGTGTTCTTTGTTTGACTGCGCGAGATCGTACTTATCCTCAATCGCCATCCGCAAAGACTCCCGGGCAATGGCCAGATGCCGGTACGGCATGCCAATAAAGGTCAACCAGTGCGATTCACCATAGTCGCTGAGCAACAGGCGGCGGGCCTTGCAACCTTCCGCGTTTTTCAGCGCAATGGGCAACACCGACTTTATTGGCAATCCAGTCGTCGCCTCTGTCGTTTCCCACGGCGAATAACGTTTGACGGTGGCCCATTGATCGCTCCCAAAGGCCATGACCTGATCAAGCACCTGCACTCCCCAGAGCATTGCCGCCGTCCCGTCCCACTGGCCTTTGTGCCAACTGCACAACAGACGGCGTGACGCGTTCGCGTCGCCATTTTTCTCGATACGTTTTCCCTCTGCAAAATGCAGGGAGAGGAGAAAATCAGTTCCCGGCGGGATCTCGATGACGAAATCAAACGGAACGCGATCGTCGCCTTCTTCCCGGCGCCCGAGTAACCAACTCTGCTTATCCTCGCTGAGGGGAAATTGATCGCTCAACGTCCACTTCTCGTGTGGGTCAAGCATCCGACGGATACGGATCTTCGCCATTATCCAGTAGGCAAAAACATCGTGTCCCGTCGGGCGGACGATGATGGCCGTCTGCACCACTTTGGCATTGCTGTCGGTATCGTAAGTCAGGCCAAAGGGACGCTCGACCTCGATTCCCCAGTTCATCTCGCGCTCAGGCACGACCGGCTCGCCCAATTGGGTGAACCAGCTACTCCCAGGCAGAAAAAGCGTGACCTTCTTCGCATCATCCACGCGCTGCCCTGGCCCTGCGTGGAAGATGGGATTGGGGCCAATTTCATTCACCGTGGCATAGCGCGTGGCTTCGAGGTCAACGTCGAAGGTTTCCCCGACGCCGCTGTACTGCGTCAGCGCCGCCGTTCGACAGAGCGCGTCGTTCAGGCAAATCAGCGCCCCGTTTGCACTGGTACGGATCTCCGCTGGCTTTTCCTTCTCGAGCGCCATGACCGTGCGGACCAGCGGGATCGTGGTATGGACCGTCGGCGGGGCCAGCCGCAGTGAGGGATCGTGCCAGTTGATACGTGCGGGCACGACGGTGCCTTTAGCGACAATCGTGTTCTCAAGATCCTGAACCGCACTGGTTTTCAGCCAACGGCGATAACGCAGGATCGGGCGCATGACGCAGGCGAAAAAACGCGCACCGTGATAGCCGGGCATTCGCAGTCGACAGAGGAGCGCCGGTTCGGCAAGTGAGCCAAAGCGCCAGTCTGCGGGTGTTGCCGCACGGCTGGTTTGCAGAATATGGTTCTGCGTTTCGCGTAAAGACGAGGTGCCAGCAAACGCTTCGGACCACTGCTCCAGTTGAGTGTTGTCACCCAACCGCTTGGGCAGCGCCAGCGGGTAGCCCGTCCAGTGCCATTCGTGTCGCTGAATCAGAAACCCCTTCAGCCCGTTCGCGTCGAACCCCTTCTCCGTTGCCAGATAGGCGACGGTATCTGACTCTTGCGGCACAAAACGGAGCGCCTGCTGAATCTCTTTTAGCGCCCTGCCCGCACCGTCGAACAGCGTTATTGTGTCAGGTAAACACTCAAACAGGTGCACAACGGGTGAAAACCCCCGGTGTGACGCCTCGCTCCAGGTCGGGTGTGTCTTGTCGTTATTATCAGTGGCAAAGTCTGCCATCCGGATATCTGGCCCTGGGATAAAGAATGTCGTTGGCACCAGAGACCAGAGGGTCACGGTGGCAATCGTTCCCGGTTTCAGGATGAGCGTTATCGTGCCAGTATCCGTACCCTTTGGCGGCAGGACGCGTGATGCGCTTCCGGCCTCAACGCGCAGTGTGGCTGGCGTTAAAAAACCTCGTTCTGTGAGGTATGTTGGCGTGACGAGGTAATCGACTTGCGGACCATCATCAAATTTCACTCTCACCCCGATAGACTTAACGGCGGGATGGCGAGGAAGATCGACCACATCCTCAGGCAGGTTTTTGCCTGTTTTACGCAGTTTCTTGAGTAGTGTGGCACGCTGGGCTCTGAGCGTTGCACTCTTCCCGAGGTCGGGTTTGAGCAATTCCAGGCAGATGTCGGCTTCCATCCACTTTGTCAGTACCTGTTCCGTGGCATCGGGCGGGGTCAACGTCAGCGTGGCCGCCGTGAGCGCGCTGCTGTTCCAGTTGTTTTTTCCGTCGCAAATGACAACAACACGGGGGCGCCTGCCGTCTGCCACTTTCGGGTGTTCACCGGCCTGCGCCCGATCCGCCGCTAAGCCTTGCTGATCCCAGGCGCGGGATTCCCCTTCCATCAGCCAGGGATCGACGGCCTTCTCTGTGGACTGCACGGTGACGGCACCTGGTGCTACCCGGCACAAATAAAGATAGCCCTCACCGGGTAAGAAATTCAGTTGGCTGGCCGCTTTGAGCGCACAGGGATTGTCACCGCTGCGAAAGTTCTCCTGCAGAATCTGCCCGCCATTGCCGATTGCCGTTCCGGTTACCCAATAGCGGAACCCATAGGCTAGCGGAGGGAGTCGCCAGGGAGAGGTATAGATATCCGAGTTTTCCTGTGGGTCTTTGGGCCAGCCGAAATCGAGACAGTCGACGCCGTCTTTGAGGCTCACCGCACCGCTCAACGGCGCGCCCGAATAGGCAAACGCCACCACTTTGCGACCGTTCTGCACGGTCGCCCCCACGGTGTCGTGAAAGCGCTGTGTGGGCCCTTTCCGCTCTGTGTCCGGCAGCCACGCCCCCTGCACTTTCAGCGCCGTGTCCGTCAGCCACGCGCAGCCTAATTTGGGGACGATACTTTCCTTCCCCATGGCCATGGCGACGGCATAACCGCGAATGTCCCGATCGTCATAGGCCCCGTCCGGCGGGCAGATTTCAACCGCCAGATCGCGCTCCTCGCCCAGACTGATAACCTTTTGCGCGCCGGGTAACTGCATTTGCTGCTGTAGCGTCTGAAGTACTTCACTGATACTGGCATTCTGCGTGTCCGGCGTTGGGCACTCCACCAGCAACGCCAGCATTTCCTGATAGCTGTCACTCAGAACGGTGGCCTGAGTTGAAACATCTCCGGCAATCCAGGACTCGATGCCGGCGTGCAGTGCTTGTGTTGCCGCTGGCGCTTTTATAGACAGATGGAAAAACCACCAGCGCGCCTGTAGTTCGGCCATGCCGGGGTCTGAGTAATGCAACGATATCAGTTGATACCACTCGATAAAGTTGAGTGTTGGGTTGTTAGCATCTGGCTGATGAAAATTCACCGCCACTGCCGCCAGCCATGAGGTCATCATTATCCGTCGGCCATCGGCGGTACTGAGCATCATCCCCACGTTTAGCGCAAAGCCCGTAATGGTCTTACTGCTATCGTTGACAAGGGGTTGCAATAACCGATGTTCACCCGTCCCGGGGTTATTAATCGCCTGCCTGAGTGTTTCCCAGACCAGGGTGTTAGCGTCCCAGGTCTCGATCGAAATCGCCACCGGGTTGCTGCCCTGAAGGCGATCCCAGAACCAGAAATGCCGAATCGACTTATCGCGTATTTCAGTACACAGATACCCAGGACCTAATGCGCGGTTCAGCAGTTGATGTTGTTCAATGCCTGGTTGCCATTCGCCATTGCCTGTTTTGGCATTGGCCGCTTCGGCATTGAGTACGTGAGCCAACATGGGCAACGGTGCCAGAACGGCATCGGCCAGCCAGGCGCGCATCCCCATTTCCGCTCGTTCGGCGCTCTTCAGTGTCGGCGTTAGCGTCACGCTGTCGGCGGGTTTGATCTTTTTCATCACGACAGCAAAGGCGGGCAAACCCGAGTAAGGCTTATCTTCTTTCTCCGCCTTTGCCTCGTAGCCGATCGTCACTATCTCGCCCTTTGTGTCGGCACTCACAGGGCTAAAGACGATGTTCTGCCCCTTATGAGTCATCGTGAATTCCGGAGCACAGGCAACAGGGAGTGTTGCATCGTCAAGGGTAAAGCTGCGGGTCATGCCCAGCATATCCAGACTCACGCCAGCAGGTAACAGCGTCAGGGGGGCAAACAGGTGAGGCAGACTGATTTCACCAGGGCTGGCCTGGGCCTGCGCCATAGCGGTGGAAAACGGCAGTTTGCAACGGCTGCACTTTTGCCCGATTTCGTCCGCCATTTTTTCCTGCAGATTCTGCGGATCGGTCAGCACATTGGTCGGGACCGGCGTGGCGAGGTGAAATTGTTTATCGGTAACTATCGCCCAGCCGGTAATGCGCATTTGCCAGGGCCAGAGCAGCGAACCGACGGTGTCAATCACCGTCTGTCCGTCTATGGACGGGACACCAACGGGAAGTTCTCCCGTCGGCATCACCCAGTTAACTGAGATTCGCCGTTTCGTATCCCCATCCACCAGCCCTTCATCATTGCCATGCATCATCCAGCTAAACGTTGTTAATGACATAGACACCTCACAAATCCTGTTCCACTGTGCGGGAAATATGCGCCGTGTAGCACCAGCAAACTTCGATATAAATATCCAGATGTCCGCGCCCTTTCATCTGTCCGTTTCGGTGCTCGACCTGCACCAGTAAATTCAGATAAGCGGTCAGATAGCCCAGTACCTTCGCGCTACCGGTCATTTGCACGCCGGCGGCAAAAAAGTTATGCGATGCGTCGGAGGAGAAACCGGCTTCGACAAACAGTCGAATGGCATAATGACCCTCGGCGACACCCGCAAGATTGAAGGTTTTCGTCGAGACCAATGCCACGCCAATCGATGCCTCATACTCCGCTGTGAGTTTGCCGTCCTTATTCACCGCGGCGGCCCGGGTCGTTAGCCAGCCGCCACCGCCATAGACGCCTATCTGCATGGACACCGGGGAGGCTTTTTCACCAATGCCAAAGTAAGTTTCAATCTGCATCATCCCGTCGTTCATATTCAGCCGGAACCCGGAAGCCAGCACAGATTTACCCAGAGAGACGCCGCCATACTCCAGCGGACCAAACGCCTGTTTCTGGCTCACCGACGCCCCCGTCGGGATCCCCGCTTTGTTTTTGACGATTTCCACATACGGAGGAACGTCTGGCATCGCGCCCCGTAATACGTCGCCGATAAATTTCAGCGCGGCGTGTGGTTCGATATTCTTCGGGTCGAGATCGAACGTGAATCCGCTGGCTTCACTGTACTGAATGCGGGCATCCGCAAAGGTCACCAGCGGTTGGCCTGAAAAGTTGAGGATCCAGTCGCCGCTGAACAGCGCCTGCGTGCGGCTTCTGGTCGCGTCACTGACGGAGATATCGACATCACTGGTGGCCACCAGCTTTGGTTTACGGACATCAAGGCTCAGCGGCGGGATTTCAAACAGCGATTCTGTGCTCGTAAACTGATGATCAATAACCGCTTTGATACTGGCGCTACGCGTTTTGGCATCGATATGATGGCTGATACGAATGGCATCATCGGGCAAGTCCGGCAGTTTGAACTTCTTGAAAAAGTTTTCAAAATCAATCGCCGTATTGCGAACGATCTGCGAGAAATCAACGCCCCGAAGCGACGCAGGGACAATGTTGCCGTTCAGTTCACAGGAAGGGATCGTCAGCCCCAGTTCTTTAATCCCCGCGTCGGCCTCACGGAGTCGGGCGACAAACGGCGATGTTTCAATCTGGTCTTTTAGATCGTCGAAAACATATTCAATGTTGTCGGTACGAATAGTCAGTTGCGGAAGCTGTGGCGGATCTGAAAGCAGCTTCATCAGCTTTATGGCCTGACCGGCTTGGGGAAGTGCCCCGGTGATGCCCGTATTCGCCTGCTTTAACGTCGCGTCGATCGCCTTCGCGTACTCGCGACTTTTTTGATCAAACAACCGCGTGGCCCGATCAACAAACTGTTCGCGTACCTGCCGGGTCGTCTCGGCTAACTGTTCTTGCAGTTTGTTCGCGACCTCAAACCATTGACCGGCGTCAGACAGCCCCTCAATCAGCGCCCTCACGTCGAGTCTGCGCCGCTCAAGCTCCGCCTTTACGACGGCGGCGTTGTGGCTCAAAAACGCGGTGGCCTGTTTATTAACCTCGTCAAAGCTGGTGGAGAGTGTCGAAACCGCGCTATCGATGGAAATAAATTCCCGGTTCCAGTGGTCAGTCAGGGCGGTTGAAAATGGCGAACGGTTGGGGAAAGCAGGTACAGCCAGAGTCTGGTTCAGTGCCTCCAGCGCTGTGACAAAATCCGCAAATTCTTTATCAATCGGCTTTTTATCTTCAATGTTTTTAACCAGCGCCCGGTATGCCGCGCATTCCTCTTGCCACTGCGGGAAGAACGTTTGCGTGGCATTGCCGAAAAGGTTGCCCTGCAAGGTGTCGATGGCGGCGAGTACCGATTCCAGCGTCGTTGTCGTATTACGCATTGTCTGCCAGTCGAACTTCTCCAGCAGGCTGAGCGTATCATCCAGTGGAGTGAGTACCGCCGGGAGCAGCTTTTGCAGTTCTGCACGCTGGGCATCCAGCTCGCCGATGTTCCTGATTTGTTCTGACACATGACTGATGGTCGCGCTAAATGCGGCAACCGCCCGTTTCAGATTGGTCAGCGGCAGCGTGAGCATATCGCGAAGATGCTGAGGCCCCTGCCACTGTGCAGGGAATTTTAACGCGCCAATGGCGGTACTGAGTTCATCAACGCTCTTCATGCCGCCACTAAGCATGGTCGTCATCGTGCGACAATACGCGTCGACGGCCAGAAGCAGCGCATCCCGATCCTTTATACCCAACAGATCCTTATACGCCGTATCCGCACGCGTAATAATCTCTCTGAGCGCTGGCCACAGGGCGGCAATGTTGTCGGGCGCTTTCGCACAAAAGAGCCGTAAATCGGCGATGACCGCTTTTGCACCGTTCAATGACTCAGCGGAACGTCTGAGGAAGGCCTGTACGGGGAGGCTGAGATAACGCTCCTCCAGCAAGGACTTTACGCTATCCAGCGCAAGGTTCGGATCGTGGATCGCAGACAATGTTGTCAGCAGGCTGTCTGTTGCCGCGTGCCCCTGAGCACAGAGTTCATCGATCATCTGGACCGATAGCGATCGCGCCAACCCCAGGGTCTTTTTGACGTGATCAAGGGTTTCGCCCTTCCCTTGTGTTATATCGCTAACCTTGATGTCCAGACGGTCACTGCATTCTTTAAAGACGTCATCCACCTGTGTGAGCAGACGCTCTTTGAACGTCTTGACGTTGTTACCCTCGTATAGCGCCCAGAGTTTTTTGGCATCCTGAAACAGCGTCTGAAGCGTCGCTTCCAGACTTTTTAACTCCGCGCTGTATGTCGCGTGCTGGATCAGCGACGCAATGTTTTTATCCTTATCATCCGGTAGTGTGCTCAGATCCACCCTGCGTGTCGCGAGCGTACGTTCAATCTGCATTGTGCGAATACTGGCGACCAGCTCTTCTGTGCCACGGCCATGAACAATGTCAGAGACGCCCTCCGGGCGTAGCGGCATCGAAAATCGGGGATTGGTCAGCGCCTGTAACGTCAGGCTGGGAAGCTGAACAGGTTTCAGAAGCTCGCCTGTCTCTGGTCGAGTCATTCTGCCAAAGCTGTAATTCTCGTCGCAATCGATGGCTAACTGCGACGCCCAGGTGTCCGTATCCGCCCCGGCCCCGACTTTTGTCGTAGTAAAAAAGTAGAGATGCTGTGGCTGGTCATGCCAGTGTTGCGTCAGTTCATCCCCTCCGCCCCGCGCAACCGGACCTGCCCACGGCTTAACGTAAAAACCGGAGCTGTCCAGTTCGTTAAACAACGGGATTTCGTAGCCCTCATCCACGTCGTGTCCCCATGAACCATTGACATAAATGCGCTGCGTGGCGAAATGAAAGGCGTGCAGGCATCCCGGCTTATTATTCGCCGCAGACGCTTCGCCGTCGAAAAGGCGATACGGTTCGAGGATCTCAATGTACTCTTCCATTTTGCGCAGCAGCGGACGCCCTAAAAATTCCTCATCTTTCTGCTCCCCGGCAAATTGTGCGCCGGGTGCGGTGCTGCGGGTATAAACCACCACGTGACGCGCCTTATTCCAGACGGTGGCGATACGGCCATAGCGCGTTTTTACCAGCCGTGACAGCTGACCGTTTTCAACGCTGGCATCGAACTGCGTGCGCCCCTCGTCAAAGGCCGCCTGTACCGCGCCGGTTGCACCGAGTACCGAGAGCGTCAGTTCCAGCAGGCGAACCTCTTTCGTGACCGGGGTGTGTAACACCGCCATCAGTTCAGAGGCAAACTCAATGGAGTACAGCAGTCCAATGGGCAGCGAACGTGCAGCGGCAGGACTGTCTGGCAGGCTGTCCACATAGTTATCCAGCGCGATACGCTGGGAATCACTCAGCGATGCCCCTTCGGGAAGGGGCCAGACAGCGGCTGCCCCCTGCTTTTTGCCACGCAGTGTGGCGCTCAGACCTTCCGTCAGATCCAGCTTGCGCAGCGGGTAATTCGCCTCTTTCAGCGTGAACCGGGCGAGACGATGGATGAAATTTTGCCGGGCGGCGAGATGGTGAGTTCTCAGCGTGGTAATACGCGTTTTCAGGTCACCCATTTCTTTTGCCGCGTGATGGCGAAAATAGGTTTCCAGTAGCGGACTCATAGCAAAGCTCTGCTCACTGACCGGCAAGGCAATCGCGGGTTGACCCAGCGCGCTGGCTATCTCGGAAACAATCACCGTGCGCTGTAATTCCGGCGTGCGCTGATAGGTCAACTCCAGCGGATACACCATTTCGCTCACCATCCGCGTCAGTTCGGCATCCCGCAGAACGGATAGCGTGTCGCCAGGATGTACGGTATAGCGGCGGTCCACGCGAGAAGGACGCACCGTCAACTCGGTGCGACGAGAAAAGCGAAACGGAATCGGTTTATGTGGATCGATGGGGCTGGCCTGCCCGACAGGACGAAAACGCTCCCCGCGAACCATCGCTTCACCCACCGCCTGCGGTGGAAAATTCAGCGAAACGCTCTCAATACCGAACCGCCACTGTGCCCCGTCAGGATCGTCACTTTTCCATTGCGCAATAATATTACCGGCCTCTTCCGCCAGCGTCGGTTGTTGTAGTTGCGAGACAATAAACGGCGTGTGACTAATCTGAATCGCGCTCCCTTGCCGGGGAGTCAAAATGCTCTCCGCCTGTTCCAGCGTGACGGTCCACGTCGTATCCCGCCCGGGCTGCCCGCTTTCACACACGATCTTCAGACTGGCTTTAGCCTGCGAGTCGGCGATCGCAATGCCCTCACCGCAGTTGGCGCTGAAATAATGTGGTTCATGCCCCGCTTCTTCCGCCGTCATGTTGCGCAGGGCTGAACGATGCAAATTTGATTCCGCCAGTACCGGCGAGAGACTGACGCTGTCCAGTTGCAGCGTCAGTTCGTAGTACATATCGAAGGTGTCTTTTTTCAGAAACAGGCTGACCACATGCCCGGACGTCGCCAGGTTCAGCGCCAGCCCATCAAAATAGACCGTTTTTTGCGATGCCTTCTGTAGCGGTAATGTGGCGGTGAGCACAGAAAAACCCGGACGCTTTGTCGATGGCGCCCAGCGAAAAGAGGGATTCTGGCGGGAATCAAACGTCACGGCGACGACGCCATTCACATCAAATTTTAGCTGGAGGTCGTTATTCTTATTGAACATTGGTAAAAGACTGACCCGATCGCTGCGTCTACTACGACGCCAGCCCGCTTCAATGCTTTCCATTAAGTCTTGCCAGGCGGTGGTGAGTTCTGACATTGCAACCTCCAGGGAATAATGAAACTGCGGTATCAGCCGAACGCGTCACGCTTATGGCACAATCTCCCAGTCCAGCTCCCCATGTGGAAATGACCCTCCCGGATCGTTCTTCCCGCCCTTTCCGCTGCTTTTGCCGGGGAAATTCGTCAGAAAAGCCACCGGTGTAACGCCCAGTCCCATTAGCTGAAAATTGTTAAGCATTGGGCCAGTATTAATTGAGAAGACATCAGGCTGCTCTGACGTCCATTCCGACTGTCCAGGAAGAAAGGAAATCTCAATTTTTAAACGGGCAGAATGACCGTCGGAAGAGGTAATTTCTACGGTGTAACGTGTGCTCATGGTTTCACTCCTGAACCGGCCGGATAGCCGTATTTATGCGTTTTACACACTTCAGGATAGTGCAGTGAATTTCAGGGGGACTCTAAGAGAAAAAGGTTATTCCGGCAGAGGACATCACACTGAGGCATTAATCTGTTTACCCTGTTCACGAATATTCAGAACAGGGTAAACAGCGGCAATAATAACCCGGCGACGTGAGCGTCTTCAGAGTAAACTCGCGATCCCCGGATCGTCGCCCTCAATCGAATAATAACGAGGAAGATTGGACGGTCGATAATCCGGATTGGCGTTCATTAAATTAACCACCGATTCATGTACGCTGATGACGCCCGTCATTGGCCGCGGAACCGGTTGACCAAACGGGGGCATTGCGCCAATTTTGAGTTCACGCTGATGATCTTCTCCGGTCCAGACCAGACGAGGTAGCCATTCGGCAAACTTCCACCCCAACAGCATGGAGTCATGAATAGCAGGGAATCCCCGCATGCGAATCGACAGTTCCTTTTTAGCACGGGAAAAATCGATGCTCAGTCCAGCGCGCCAGGCTTCACCCAACATCCAGCGAAACGTCGTCAACGCCAGTTGCGACTGCGGTGGCGGATAACCACCACCAACGTCGGAATGCACCCCGGCAAACCACACCTCTTTTAGATCCGTTTTCATATCATCATTTTTGCGCCAGAGATGCTGGCGAAAAAAGCAGCGCCGCTCGTCAATGGACACCGCATGACGGACAATCTCAACAGCCGGGTTGTTCGCGGTATAAGGAATGATGACCGGATCGTAAATCCAGCCCACCGACTTCACCGTATCAAACAGGCCAAGGAAATGGACGTTCACCCGCCTGCCAAAGGTAGACTTGAAACGCGCCTGAAGTTTGAAGTCTGGCGTATGATTCTCCCCGGTTCTTGCCAGCAGCATTGCCCACGCATAGTCAAAGAGATGCGCCTGATAGCCTTCAACAATACCCGCCGTGTGAATCAGCGCCGCCAGCGCTCTGGCAGCATAGGCACCACGGGAAAAGCCGAACAGATAGATTTCATCTCCCTGACGGTAATTCTCTGCCAGGAAGTGATAAGCCCCTTCGACGTTACGCTTGAGTCCCCAACCAAACGCCAGTCCGCAGATCCGCGAAGGCAACTTTTGCCATTCAAAGAGCGTCTCCTTAACGCCAAACGTCCCGACGCCCTGATCGTAATAGGTCAGCACGTCCTCGCGCTCTTTAGGCAGTGAGCGTAGCAACCGAATGACATTCGTTGGTTTATGACTGAAGCGATTGCCCGTGCCATCCAGAAAAATAACGAGTTGTCGTCCCATCGTAACCTCCACTATTTCGCTGCCGATATGCTGTGGCTAAGGAGAGAGTAGAACGCAACGTGTGATCTGAAGGGTTGTTGGCGATCAACTCTACGGCGAATGATCAATAAATAACGGCGGAAATAAGCGTCAAAAAATACGCTGATTATTACCCGGCGTAAAAAATAGGATTTATTACATAATGATGAAGATTTCTTTCAAAAAATCACTCATGTCATTTCATGAAATTGAAAAACAGCGAGATGATAAAAGATACCATTCGTCATCTTGCGCGGGTTACTCATTCCTCTCAACGATCAAAAGGATGGACTATACTTTTCAGAAGTCGATTAGTTTAAAAAGTCGCTTAAAAAGGATTTTTTTTGCTACTTTTGGCTATATCCATAATTATTTCAGGTCTACTTCGCCTGATTGCATGAAAATATGGCTTAAGGCATTACACTATTTCATTAATGTACCCATGCTACATTTCAGGTGTTCTGTGCTTTAGATTCATCTTACTATCCCGAATGTGCATATGACCCAGGCCGCAATGTCGTTCGCTAACCACTGTAAGGATCTGCATCATGGAGATGTATCTTAAAAGAATGAAAAACGAATGGGAGGCACTGGTTGAAAACACCCATCCTCACATTCGCCAGCTTGCGTCTGAGATCGCAAAGGCCCATGCACATACCCTGAGCATTGAGTTCTATCGTGATGTTCTCACCGATCCGCATGCAGAAGAGTTTTTGAGTAATGAACAGGTTGAGAGACAGCTAAAAAATGCCCTCGAACTCTGGATTATCAACGTTCTCTCCTGCAAGGTTGACGATATTGACCAGCTTATAAAAGATCAACATACGGTTGCTGAGGTGCATGCGCGTATAGGTATTCCGGTTGAACTGGTTGAAATGGGTTTCCGGGTTCTGAAAAAGATCCTCTACCCCATCATTATTGATGGTCACCATGATTCAATTGAAAAATTACAGGTTTATCATTTTTCTATAAACAGCATCGATCTGGCAATGGAAGTGATGTCCCGCGCCTTCTCATTCAGTGAAAGTACGGCCGCCAAAGAAGATGAAAATTATCGTATTTTCACCCTGCTGGAAAATGCGGAAGAAGAGAAAGAGCGACAAATTGGCGCCCTGCTTTCATGGGAAATGGACATTATTTATAAAGTGTTACTCGATTCCGATCTGGGCAACAGCCTGCCGCTGAGTCAGGCGGATTTTGGCCTGTGGTTCAATCACAAAGGTCGGCATTATTTCAGTGGCATTGCTGAAGTTGGCCATATTTCACGCTTAATTCAGGATTTTGACGGCATTTTTCATAACGCCAACGGATCAACAAAAGCGCTGAACAATAAAGCGGCGCGTGTGAAGTTCCTGCTGCAAATCCGCAATTCCATTTCGCAGATAATCACCCTGCTGCGCGAATTGTTTGAAGAAGTTTCCCGCCATGAGGTGGGGATGGACGTGTTAACTAAATTACTGAATCGTCGCTTCCTGCCGACCATTTTTAAACGTGAGATCGCCCATGCTAATCGCGCCGGCACTCCACTCTCGGTATTGATTATCGACGTCGATAAATTTAAAGAGATCAATGACACCTGGGGTCACAATACCGGTGATGATATTCTGCGTCGGGTTTCTCAGGCTTTTTATGATAACGTACGCAGCAGTGACTATGTTTTCCGCTACGGGGGCGATGAATTTGTTATCGTTCTTACCGAGGCGAACCAAACCGATACGCTGCGCACTGCCGAACGTATTCGCAGTCGCGTCGAGAAAACCAAAATTAAATCGCCGAATGGCGAAATCATTCCGCTTTCACTGTCAATTGGCGCCGCCATGTTTAATGGTCACCCGGATTACGAGCGCTTAATTCAGATCGCAGATGAAGCTCTGTATACGGCAAAAAGACGAGGCAGGAATTGTGTTGAACTCTGGAAACCAGCTTCCTGAGAAATATCCGGATGCAGAGGTAAAAAATGAAGCTAACCGACGTTGAAGGCTCCGGAGACAGCATTTTCTTTCCTGCTCTTGAGCAGAATATGATGGGGGCGGTATTAATTAATGAAAATGACGAAGTCCTGTTTTTTAATCCGGCAGCGGAAAAGCTCTGGGGATATCGTCGTGACGAGGTGATCGGTAATGGCATCTCGATGCTCATTCCCCATGATTTACGCCCCGCTCACCCGGATTACATTCGGCATAACCGTGAAGGCGGCCAGGCGCGTGTCGAAGGGATGAGCCGGGAATTGCTGCTGGAACGAAAAGACGGCAGCAAAGTCTGGACGCGTTTTGCCCTGTCAAAAGTAAACGTGGCTGGCAAGATTTTCTATCTGGCGCTTGTGCGAGATGCCAGCGTAGAGATGGAACAAAAAGAACAGAAACGTCTGCTGGTGCTGGCGGTCGATCATCTCGACCGCCCGGTGATTGTGCTCGACCCTGCGCGCCGCATTGTTCAGTGTAACCGCGCCTTTACCGAAATGTTTGGCTACGGCATTACCGATGCGTCGGGTCAACAACCGGATGACCTGCTCAATATTCCCGAAGAGCCGTCGGATAATCGCCTGAGACTCAAACAGCTACTCTGGAAAACGACCCGCGATCAGGACGAATTTCTGGTGGTCACCCGTGCGGGCGAAAAGATCTGGATTAAAGCGTCTGTCAGCCCGGTTCATGACCCGCGTCGTGAACTGCAAAACCTGGTCATGACCTTTTCTGATATCACCGAAGAACGGCAGATTCGCCAGCTTGAAGGCAATATTCTGGCGGCAATGTGCACCAGCCCGCCGTTTCACGAAATGGGTGACATTATTTGCCGCAATATCGAAGCGGTATTGCGGGATACGCATGTTTCGCTGTATGCCTTGAAAGATAACGCCCGTCAGTTCTGGGCCGCGTCATCAAAAGAGATCGACGCGAAGGATTTGAGCGTCTGGACGCTCACCATTCGTCAACGTGATGGTGAGCCGGCCGGGACGCTATTAATTAAAACGACAAAAGGGAAAGAGACCAGCGCCTTTATTGAGCGCGTGGCAGATATCAGCCAACATATGGCGGCCCTGGCGCTGGAACAGGAGAAAAGCCGTCAACATATCGAGCATCTCCTGCAGTTTGACCCGCTCACCGGTCTGCCCAATCGCAATCACCTGCACGCCTATCTCGACGATCTCATTGTTGGCGCAAAAGCCTTCTCGCCGGTGGTGTTTCTCATCAGCGTCGATCACTTCCAGGATGTCATCGACAGTCTTGGCTACGCCGTAGCCGATCAGGTTTTGCAGCAGGTTATCAATAAAATTCGCGACCGGCTCAGGCCCAATCAGTATTTAAGCCGTATCGAAGGCACGCAGTTTGTGTTGGTCAGTGACGACCACGAAATGAGTAATATCACCCAGTTTGCGGATGAACTGATCAATATCGGCAGTGAAGCGACACTTTATGACGACAAGCCCTTCCCGTTGACCTTCAGCATCGGGATTAGCTATGAGGCGGGACGAGAACGTGATTATCTGCTTTCCACGGCCCACAACGCGATGGATTTCATTCGCAAAGCGGGGGGTAACGGCTGGCAGTTCTTCAACCCAGAAATGAACCTCGCCGTAAAAGAACGTCTGCAACTGGGCGCGGCGTTGAAAAATGCCATTGCCAATGACCAGTTGCGGCTGGTGTATCAGCCGCAGATCTTTGCCCAGACCGGCGAGCTGTATGGTTTCGAAGCGCTTGCGCGCTGGAGCGACCCGGTGCACGGTCACGTACCGCCCAATCGTTTTATTCCGCTCGCTGAAGAGACGGGCGAAATTGAGAATATTGGTCGCTGGGTGGTCAGAGAAGCGTGTCGCCAGTTGGCGGAATGGCGCACGATGTCGCTGACCATTCCGACCCTGTCGGTGAACCTCTCCGCCCTGCACTTTCGCAGCAATCAACTGCCGGACCAGGTATCGGAAGCGATGGTGGAATTTGCCATTCCGGGCGATCAGCTGACGGTCGAAATCACCGAAAGCATGATGATGGAGCAGGATGAAGAGATCCTCAGGCGCATTGAGATCTTACGCAACATGGGCGTGGGACTGTCGATCGATGATTTCGGCACCGGTTTTTCCGGCCTCTCCCGCCTGGTCAGCCTGCCCGTAACGGAATTAAAAATTGATAAAACCTTTGTCGATCGCTGCCAGACCGAGAAACGCATTCAGTCTTTGCTGGAAGCAATTATCAGCATTGGGCAGAGTCTGAACCTGATGGTAATTGCGGAAGGCGTTGAAACGAAGGAACAATTTGAGCTGTTGCGCTCAATGAATTGTCCGGTGATTCAGGGATATTATTTTTCCCGTCCCATTCCGGCAGATGAGATAGCCACCTGGATGCAGACGGCGCTGCCGTTGAAAATCTGATTCACCGTGATGAGAGGCCCGATGGCGCTGTCGCTTACCGGGCCTCTGGCGTGATGTCATGTATTGGCCGGATAAGACAACGTCTCCTCCGGCAATTCCATCACAACGACGTTACGGCAATTTAAACGATGATACCTGCAAGGCCAGTTCTTCCGCTTCGGCTTTTAAGATATGCGTGCGCGCCGCCGCATCATCAATCAGCGAGGCGTTCTGCTGGACCGTGCTGTCCATTTCCGTCACGGCGAGCGTAACTTCGGCCACGCCCTTGCGCTGCTCTTCTCCCGCCACGCGAATTTCCCCCATTAACTGACGCACCTGACGAACATGCCCCACCAGTTCCTGTAAACGATCGCCGGCATGATGAATTTGCTGGCTGCTGTTATCGACATGAGATACCGACTCATCAATCAGCGCTTTGATCTCCTGGGCGGCGGTAGCGCTACGCTGGGCCAGCGTTCTGACTTCCGATGCCACGACTGCAAATCCGCGCCCGGCATCCCCGGCGCGGGCCGCTTCCACGGCGGCATTGAGCGCGAGAATGTTCGTCTGGAAAGCAATGCTGTCAATCACGGAAACGATCTCAACCATTCGACCCGATGAGGCACTGACGTTATCCATGGTCGAAATCACCCCATGCATGACGTCTCCGCAACGATTAGCCGTTTGCGCCGTACTTTCTGAAAGCTCATCAGCCAGTTGGGTATTACTGGCATTTTGATGTACGGTCGCATTAAGTTGCTCCATCGCGGCCGCACTCTCTTCCAGCGCCGCCGCCTGCTGGGTGACGCGTGATGACAATTCAGTATTGCTGTCGGCAAGGCTGACGGCGTTGCTCGCCACCACCTCACTGCTGCTGCGCACCGTAAGCAGGATGGCGGAAATTTTATCCACGAAAAGGTTAAACGCCTGCGCAATCGCCGAAATTTCGTCTTTACCTCTCACTTCTAAGCGACGGGTCAGATCGCCTTCACCCTGTGCGATATCGTCCAGCGCCCGGCGCGTGTCGTCCAGACGGGCAATCAAGCGGCGGACAACCAGCCAGGAGCCCACCAGCAACAGCGTCATGACCGGGATCAGCACTTCAAGAACATCGCGCAT
This sequence comes from Citrobacter telavivensis, assembly GCA_009363175.1. Lineage (NCBI taxonomy): Bacteria > Pseudomonadati > Pseudomonadota > Gammaproteobacteria > Enterobacterales > Enterobacteriaceae > Citrobacter > Citrobacter telavivensis. The sequence continues at coordinate 3,170,268 of CP045205.1, read as the reverse complement.
CATCACTTTCGCCAGTCCGACGATGCGCTCTTGCGGCGTCACCAGCCCCACCACCCAACCGGTATCAGCCATCGGGAACAGCATCACGCGTGACGGCGCGTTCAGAATGCCGTCGTTTTCCAGTGCAATGGAGGAGACATCGGTGGTTGCGGTGCGCAGTTTCTGCAAACGCTGCGCGACCGGACTCAGCCACGCGGAAGCCTTCACCAGATCGCCAACGGTTTTGTAATGATCCCGATCGTTTTGCGGGAAATAGAGAATTTGTCCCTGCTTATCGACCACAAAGGCGTATCCACCGGTACGTCCGCCCTGCTGCTGCATAAAGCTGGCAACGTTATCGAGTCGAATATCTGTCGTTGCCACACCGGCGAATTTACCCTCCAGTTGATACGGAATGCTGCAGGTCACCATGTTGATTCCGGAAATAGCATCCTGATAAACATCAGACCAGACGCAGTTTTCCTTTGAATGACCTTTCGCGCCCTGATACCAGCTTTCGCTGTGGTAACCGTTGCCGCCAGGCGCGTTATATTCGTCGGAAAACACCAGCTTATCGTCGTTATTGCGTGCCCAGAAAAAGCTGCGACGCGCAACACCGGGAGTGAAGGCATCGGGCTCAGGCCAGATTCCGCCCCCGGTGATGATCGACTTATTTTGTTCGCCCAGTAAACGCGGCACAACCGCGAGGTACAGCGCTTCGTCATTTGGCAGGACTTCGGCCAGGCGCGACAGGCTAACGGTTTCTCCCTCAATGCGTGACAGGACGCTGCTGAGTTGACGCGTCAGGCCATGCCCGGTCTCCTCGATCAACGCCGTGTTGATTTCAACGACGCGAGGTTGCCCGCGCCAAAGCATAATAACAACAATAACTAACGTCGTTACGGCAAGTAACGCGATCCCCCCGAGTGTCAAACGAGTCGAAATACGTGACGGATACCAGACCATATAAACATCCTTTTATTTCCAGACTAATTTATATTCAGTATCGGCACGTGGTTTTAGAGCTTTATACAAAATCCAATATTGTCTTAAATTAATAATGTGACATTGTCACAAATAGCAAAACCCAGCACTCTGGCTGGGTTTAAATAAGCGCTTAATCTTATTTGCTTAATTCTTTTTTGATTTCGTCTTTGATTTTAGCCAATTCGCTTTGCGGATGTTTTTTACAGATTTCAACCGTTAGAGGAACGGCGGTTGTCACGGTTTCATCGAAAGTGACGTAGTCCCCGCCCTTAAAGTCTTCATCTTCATTTAATACCCAGAAGGCAACCGGTGCCATCGTCTGCGGGTTCAGGTCGATGAACTCCTGGCAGCTCATGCTTTTGGGGGTGACGTCGGCTTTCGCGTCTTTCGTTGCTGCATTTACGCTAACACTGGTCAACAGCGCTGCCACTAAAATACCTGCTGTAGAAAGGGAGAATTTGTTCATTATGATGACTCCGTTAATGATATAAATAACCTCTACACGAGCGCTTTAAACCGTTAATGTAGAACGAGAAAAATAATACCCTTCCCCTCAAAGAAATAAATACATGTACACGTGTTATGGCTGTTATTGATATTTCCCTGTACCGATCCCGATGTTTGCCGCTTATTTCGCCGCGAGAATGTGATCCCGCCTGCGTATCCTGCAGATAAACGCCCTTCCACCTTACCGTTGCACCAAAACTGCACTACGCTGCACAAATGTTGATCATTGGTTAATAAAATCGGCGTCATTTTAACAATTGACGCCCGCAGCGGCGGCGTTTCCGAACATGGCACGCGTCCTGCATTGTTAATTGACTAACAGTGAGCGGACTTTTGACAGCCTGGTAACAGCGAGACGGTGATGACAGCAAAACCTGAGTTACTGACCCGAATTGAACAGACCTTCAGCCTGCATACGCCGAGCGAAAAGCGCGTTGCCAGCTGGCTGTTAACCCATGCGGCGCAGATCCCGTTTGAAACCGCCGACAGCATTGGCAAAGCGACGGGCACCAGCGGGATTACCGTCGGACGCTACCTGCGCAAAATCGGCTACCGCAATCTGGAAGATGTCAAAGCCAGCCTGCGGGAACTGCCGGGCGTTCCCTATCAGCCCTGGGGCATGAACGAGCGTCTGGACTCCTGGCAGCAACAGCAGCAGTTGCCGGACCGCGCACGTCAGTCGCTGTCGCTGGAGATAGATGCGATCGCCCATGTTTATCAACTGGCGCAAGGTGAAACTTTCCAGCGCATTATCCGGCAACTGGCGCAGGCGGAAGCGGTATATGTGCTGGGGATCCAGTCGACGCGGGGTATCGCCAACGCTTTTTTCAGTCACCTCGAGTATCTGCGGCCCAGGGTGAACTATTCCGAAGGGCTCTCCGGCAGTTGGGTGGAGTCCCTCAATTCCGGGTTTGAGAAACCGTATGTGGTGCTGACCGATACCCGCGCCTACTCCGCCATCGCCCGGCAGTATTGCCGCGTCGCCAGCGAGCGGCAAATACCGCTGGCGCTGGTAACCGATATCTGGTGCCCCTGGGCGCGAGATTACGCCATCGACTTACTGCAGGTGAAAACCGACACCGGACACTTCTGGGATTCGCTGGCTCCCGTGAGCTGTCTGTTCAACCTGTTGCTTTCCGGCGTGGCAGAACATCTGGGCGATTCACTTACCGGGCGGTTACAGACCAACCGCCAGTTACAACAAGAATTTGGTCAATTCGAACAATAAACAGGAAACGTGCTATGTCTGAAACTCCGCAACTGGCCGATCTGTCGGTGATTTTTCCGACGCTGGATATCGACCTCAAATACGCGACCGCCGATAACCTGACCGGCGCGCCGATTTATCGCGAATCGCGCTGCCTGCTGCATCAGGATGCCGTCACCGCGCTGGCAAAAAGCATCAGCATCGCGCAACTGGCGGGCCTTTCTCTGGTGGTTTATGACGCCTATCGCCCACAGCAGGCGCAGTCGATCCTGTGGGATGCCTGCCCCGATCCGCAGTACGTGGTCGATGTCGCTATCGGCTCCAACCACAGTCGCGGAACGGCCATCGACGTCACCCTGAAAGACGCGAACGGCAAGATCCTGGATATGGGCGCGGGTTTTGATGAGATGCACGACCGTTCCCATGCTTACCACCCTTCTGTTCCTGCCGCCGCGCAGCGTAACCGACTGTTACTCAACGCCATTATGTTTGGCGGTGGCTTCGTCGGCATCAGCAGCGAGTGGTGGCATTTTGAGTTACCCGCCGCGAGTCGCTATCCGCTGCTGGAAGACTGTATTGCCTGCTTTCCCGTTACGACTACAACGACACACACATCCTTTTGATTCCGGAGCTTCATCATGAAACTAACTCTGCTATTTCGCCCCGCGTTGCTTGCTGTTGCCCTGGCGATGACCCTGCCTGCGGCTCAGGCTGCCGTCCCGAAAGACATGCTGGTGATCGGCAAAGCCGCCGATCCGCAAACCCTTGACCCGGCGGTTACCATTGATAATAACGACTGGACGGTCACTTATCCGTCCTATCAGCGGCTGGTGAAGTATAAAACCGAGGGTGACAAAGGCTCTACCGAAGTGGAAGGCGATCTGGCAAGCGGCTGGAAAGCCTCTGACGATCAGAAAGAGTGGACCTTTACGCTTGACGATCGGGCCAAATTTGCCGACGGCTCCGCCGTGACCGCCGAGGCGGTGAAACAGTCCTTCGAGCGTCTGCTGAAAATCAGCCAGGGGCCCGCAGAAGCGTTTCCCAAAGATCTCAAAGTGGAAGCCGTTGATGCACACACGGTGAAATTTACCCTCAGCCAACCGTTCGCGCCGTTTCTCTATACGTTGGCCAATGACGGGGCGTCGATCGTCAACCCTGCCGTGCTGAAAGCGCATGCGGCGGATGACGCTCGCGGCTTTCTGGCGCAAAACACCGCAGGCTCCGGGCCGTTTATGCTGAAAAGCTGGCAGAAAGGTCAACAACTGGTGCTGGTTCCGAACCCGCATTACGCCGGGCCAAAACCGAATTTTAAACGCGTGTCGGTGAAAATCATCGGTGAGAGTGCGTCGCGTCGCCTGCAACTGTCGCGTGGCGATATCGATATCGCCGATGCCCTGCCGGTGGATCAGCTCAGCGCGTTAAAACACGAAGGCAGCGTTGCGGTGGCGGACTATCCGTCGCTGCGCGTGACCTATCTTTATCTGAACAACAGCAAAGCGCCGCTGAATCAGGCGGAACTGCGTCGGGCTATCTCCTGGTCCACCGACTATCAGGGCATGGTGAAAGGGATCCTCAGCGGTAACGGCAAACAGATGCGCGGGCCTATCCCGGAAGGCATGTGGGGCTATGACCCCTCTGCGCTGCAATATCACTTTGATGAAGCCAAAGCGAAAGCTGAATGGGAGAAAGTCGCCAGCAAACCTACCAGCCTGAGCTTCCTCTATTCCGATAACGATCCAAACTGGGAGCCGATTGCCCTCGCCACTCAGGCCAGCCTCAGCAAACTGGGCATTACCGTGAAGCTGGAAAAACTGGCGAATGCCACGATGCGCGATCGCGTGGGTAAAGGCGATTACGACATCGCCATCGGCAACTGGAGTCCGGACTTCGCTGACCCGTATATGTTCATGAACTACTGGTTCGAGTCTGACAAGAAAGGACTGCCCGGAAACCGTTCGTTCTATGAAAATGCCGAGGTCGACAAGCTGTTGCGCAGTGCGCTGAGCACGACCGATCAGACGGCCAGAACCACGGACTACCAGCAGGCACAGAAGATAGTCATTGATGAAGCGGCTTACGTCTATCTGTTCCAGAAGAACTACCAGTTAGCGATGAACAAAGAGGTCAAAGGCTTCGTGTTCAATCCGATGCTCGAGCAGGTCTTTAATATCGGCACCATGAGCAAATAAGCCACGTTAATGCGGAGCCGTATTGGCTCCGCCAGGGGAAGCCAATGACTTTCTGGAGCATTTTGCGCCAGCGCTGCTGGGGACTTGTCCTTGTCGTGGCCGGCGTTTGCGTCATCACTTTTATTATTTCGCACCTGATCCCCGGCGATCCGGCGCGCCTGCTGGCGGGCGACCGGGCAAGCGAAGAGATTGTCGAGAACATTCGCCAACAGCTTGGGTTGAATCAACCGCTGTACGTGCAGTTTGCCCGCTACGTAGGCGATGTCTTTCAGGGCGACTTAGGCATTTCGATTCGCACCGGACGTCCGGTGATGGAAGAGCTGCGCGTTTTTTTCCCGGCCACGCTGGAGCTGGCCTTTTGCTCGCTACTGCTGGCGCTGGTCATCGGTATTCCGTTAGGCATCCTCTCCGCCGTCTGGCGTAATCGCTGGCTGGACCATCTGGTGCGCCTGATGGCGATCACCGGTATTTCAACGCCGGCTTTCTGGCTGGGCCTGGGCGTTATCGTGCTGTTTTACGGACAACTGCACATTTTACCGGGAGGCGGACGACTGGATGACTGGTTGGATCCGCCGACGCATGTCACCGGGTTTTATCTGATTGATGCCCTGCTGGAAGGCAACGGCGAGGTCTTTTTCAATGCGCTACAGCATCTGATTTTACCGTCGCTGACGCTGGCGTTCGTTCATCTGGGGATTGTGGCACGGCAAATTCGTTCTGCGATGCTGGAACAGCTCAGTGAAGATTATATCCGCACGGCTAAAGCCAGCGGTCTTCCCGGCTGGTACATCGTACTGTGTTACGCCCTGCCCAACGCGCTGATCCCGTCGATCACCGTACTTGGACTGGCGCTGGGCGATCTGCTGTATGGCGCAGTACTGACCGAAACTGTTTTTGCCTGGCCCGGTATGGGCGCCTGGGTGGTAACGTCGATTCAGGCGCTTGATTTCCCGGCGGTGATGGGCTTTGCCGTGGTGGTCTCTTTTGCTTATGTGCTGGTCAACCTGGTGGTCGATCTGCTCTATCTGTGGGTGGACCCACGCATCGGGCGCGGAGGTGCTGAATGATGTTAACCGAAGAGACCCCGACGCCGGTTCGCGCGACGCGTCGGCGCATAGACTGGGCCAGACTGTTCTGGCTGATGAAGGGCAGTCCGCTGACCCTAATTGGCGGGGCGATCATTGTCCTGATGCTGTTGCTGATGGTGTTGTCGCCGTGGCTAACGCCTTACGATCCGAATGCCATTGATTTAAGCGCACGGTTGTTGCCACCGACGGCGACGCACTGGTTCGGAACGGATGAGGTCGGACGGGATCTGTTCAGTCGCGTGCTGGTGGGCAGCCAGCAGTCGATTGTCGCCGGGCTGGTGGTGGTCGGGATTGCCGGCGGCGTTGGCTCACTGCTCGGTTGTCTGTCCGGCGTGATGGGCGGTCGCGCTGACGCCATCATCATGCGGATGATGGATATCATGTTGTCTATCCCCTCTCTGGTGCTGACGATGGCGCTGGCCGCCGCGCTGGGTCCGAGCCTGCTTAACGCGATGCTGGCAATTGCCATTGTGCGCATTCCCTTTTATGTGCGACTGGCGCGCGGACAAACGCTGGTCGTGCGCCAGTTTGCCTATGTGCAGGCTGCCCGCACGTACGGTGCCTCCCGCTGGCATTTGATCAGTTGGCACATCCTGCGCAACTCGCTGCCGCCGCTGATTGTGCAGGCGTCGCTGGATATCGGCAGCGCCATCCTGATGGCGGCAACATTGGGCTTTATCGGGCTTGGTGCCCAGCAACCGAGCGCAGAATGGGGGGCAATGGTGGCGATTGGCCGCAACTACGTTCTCGATCAGTGGTGGTATTGCGCCTTCCCCGGTGCCGCCATCCTGATCACCGCCGTCGGTTTTAACCTGTTCGGTGACGGGATCCGCGATCTGCTGGATCCGAAAGCAGGAGGAAAACAGTGATGACTCAACCGGTGCTGGCAATAGACGATTTACACTTAAGCTTTCCGGGATACAAAGCCGATGTTCATGCACTGAGCCATGTGTCGCTGCGCATTCATCGCGGCGAGATTGTCGGCGTGGTGGGCGAATCAGGCTCCGGGAAGTCGGTCACGGCGATGCTCACCATGCGTCTGCTGCCGGAAGGCAGCTATCGCATCCATCAGGGGCGCGTCTCGTTACTGGGCGAAGATGTGCTGAACGCCAGTGAGAAGCAGATGCGCCAGTGGCGCGGCGCCCGCGTGGCGATGATCTTCCAGGAGCCGATGACGGCCCTCAACCCGACGCGCCGTATTGGCCAGCAGATGGTTGAGGTGATTCGCCACCACCAGACGGTGAGTCGTGCGCAGGCCCGCGAAAAAGCGATTACCCTGCTGGAAGAGATGCAGATCCCCGACGCCGCCGGGGTGATGAGCCGCTTTCCGTTTGAGCTTTCGGGTGGGATGCGTCAGCGGGTCATGATCGCCCTTGCCTTCTCCTGCGAGCCGGAACTGATCATCGCCGATGAACCTACCACCGCGCTGGACGTCACCGTGCAGTTGCAGGTGCTGCGGTTGCTGAAGCACAAAGCCCGCGCCAGCGGTACGGCCGTGCTGTTTATCAGTCATGACATGGCGGTGGTGTCGCAACTGTGCGACCGGCTGTACGTGATGTATGCCGGAAGCGTCATTGAAAGCGGCCCGACCGATGCCGTGATTCACCATCCGACCCATCCCTATTCGATTGGCCTGCTCAAATGTGCGCCGGAACAGGGTGAACCGCGTCAACCGCTGCCGGCAATCCCAGGCACCGTGCCGGATCTCACCTGTTTGCCGCACGGCTGCGCGTTTCGGGATCGCTGTTTTGCCGCGGGTCCGCTTTGCGAAACGATACCCACCATGAGCCCCCTCGGCGCTGGCGACCAGCGGTCAGCCTGCTGGTATCCCCATCTGGAGAGTTCCCATGTCTGAAACATTACTGGCCTTAGAAGATGTGCACGTTGATTTCCCGGCGAAGAAAAACTGGCTGGGACGGGTGACCGAACGCGTGCACGCGCTCAACGGGATGGATTTACAGATCCGTCGGGGCGAAACGCTGGGGATCGTGGGCGAATCCGGCTGCGGTAAAAGTACGCTGGCGCAGTTACTTATGGGAATGCTGAAACCCAGCCAGGGACAGTATCAGCAGGACTCCGCGTCGACCGAAATGCAGATGGTGTTTCAGGACCCGCTCTCTTCGCTGGATCCGCGTCTGCCCGTCTGGCGGATAATCACCGAACCGGTGTGGATCCACAAGCGCAGTAGCGAGCGGGAGCGTCGGGCGCTGGCCGCCGCGTTAGCAAGCCAGGTCGGGATCCGCCCGGAATATCTCGACCGTCTGCCACACGCCTTCTCCGGCGGGCAGCGTCAGCGTATTGCTATTGCCCGCGCGCTGTCGTCAGAACCGGACGTGATCGTGCTGGATGAACCCACATCTGCGCTGGATATTTCCGTTCAGGCGCAGATCCTGAACCTGCTGGTTGCACTGCAGGCCAGTCGCAATCTGACCTACATTCTGATCTCGCATAACGTCTCGGTGGTACGTCATATGAGCGACCGGGTGGCGGTGATGTACCTCGGGCAAATCGTCGAACTCGGCGACACGGCGCAGGTACTTACCACCCCGGCACATCCTTATACCCGTCTGCTGCTGGATTCCGTGCCAAAAACCGGCGCGCCGCTGGCCGAAGAGTTGGTGATTCGCAAAACGGAGTTGCCCGGCAACCGGGTTCTGCCGGTGGGGTGTTTCTTTCGTGAACGGTGTCCGCTCGCCGGTAGCGGATGTGAAAACCGACAGGTGCTACGCAGACTTGATTCGGGAATCGACGTGCGCTGCTGGCGTGCCGGATAGCGCTAAGCTGGTGCGTGATGTTGGGTTGTACAGTAAGGCTTTTATGCCCGGTTCGCATCACGCGACCGGGCAATACTGTCGCTATGACTTCAGTTGATAATCGAGGGTGATTTCCGTTTTCAGCACCTGCGAGACCGGGCAGCCGGCTTTCGCTTTCTGGATGATACCGTCGAAGGTGGCGGCATCGATTCCCGGCACCTTCACTTCGCTGTGTAGCGCAATTTTGGTAATGGCAAAACCGGCATCGACTTTATCCAGCGACACGTCCGCCGTGGTGTCGATAGCCTCTGGCGTGAAGCCTGCTTCGCCAAGCATCAACGACAGCGCCATTGAGAAACAGGCGGCATGCGCCGCGCCAATCAACTCTTCCGGGTTGGTGCCTTTCACCCCTTCAAAGCGGGTATTAAAACCATAAGGCTGCTGGTTAAGCACGCCACTTTCCGTCGAAACAGTGCCTTTTCCGCGTTTGATGTCGCCTTCCCAGTGTGCCTGACCTTTCTTATGGATAGTCATCGTTCTCTCCTTTTTATCGTCGGGATAACAAGTATAGGACGTTCAGCAGATTTTGTGGCGGTTAGCAGAGACTTCTTAATTCCCCGCTTACACATTGACCTTTCAGAGAAAATGGCCGACCATCAATCAGGTCGGTATTTTTCTGTATCGTCGACCTTAAGGGTTATATTTCGTCCGAAGTCATATGGACTCATCCTTGAAACCAGTAACAGGATAAAGGAGTTAGAATGAAATCGAACCGTCAGGCCCGTCATATTCTTGGACTGGACCATAAAATCTCCAATCAGCGCAAAGTGGTGACTGAAGGTGAAAAATCCAGCGTGGTGAACAACCCTACCGGCAGAAAACGCCACGCAGACAGCAAGAAGTAACCGTACAGCCCGAATATGACGATAAACACCATCGCAACCGCGATGGTGTTTTTGCTTACAAAAAGCCTTAATCCATTCGCAATGCTTTATACTCTGTGCCCGATACCCTGGTGGAATGGCGACGTATTATAAAAAGTGCCAGGGACGGATATCCAAAAAAGAGTGAGTGACATGGAAACCAAAAGCAAAAAAATGCGTTCCCTTTATATTCCTTACGCTGGCCCGGTACTGCTGGAATTTCCCTTACTGAATAAAGGCAGTGCGTTCAGTACGGAGGAACGCCGTAACTTCAACCTGCTGGGGTTACTGCCGGAAGTGGTCGAATCGATTGAAGAACAGGCGGAACGTGCCTGGATCCAGTATCAGGGATTCAAAACGGAAATCGACAAGCACATCTACCTGCGCAATATTCAGGATACCAACGAAACCCTGTTCTACCGACTGGTTCACAACCATCTCGATGAGATGATGCCGGTTATCTATACCCCGACGGTAGGTGCTGCCTGTGAACGTTTCTCCGAGATTTATCGTCGCGCGCGCGGCGTGTTCATCTCCTACCAGAACCGCCACAACATGGACGACATTCTGCAAAACGTACCCAACCACAACATCAAAGTAATCGTGGTGACCGACGGCGAGCGTATCCTCGGTCTTGGCGACCAGGGGATCGGCGGGATGGGCATTCCAATCGGGAAGCTTTCACTGTACACCGCCTGTGGCGGGATTAGCCCTGCCTATACCCTGCCTGTGGTGCTGGATGTGGGAACCAACAACCCGCAACTGCTCAACGATCCGTTGTACATGGGCTGGCGAAATCCGCGTGTCACCGATGATGAATACTATGCGTTTGTCGATGAATTTATTCAGGCGGTTAAGCACCGTTGGCCGGACGTTCTGCTGCAGTTCGAAGATTTCGCGCAGAAGAACGCCATGCCGCTCCTTAACCGCTATCGCGACGAAATCTGCTCCTTCAACGACGACATTCAAGGCACCGCTGCGGTTACCGTTGGTACGCTGATCGCCGCCAGCCGAGCGGCAGGTAGCCAGCTCAGCGAGCAGAAAATTGTCTTCCTCGGCGCGGGTTCCGCCGGTTGCGGTATTGCCGAGCAGATAGTTGCTCAGATCCAGCGTGAAGGTTTGAGCGAAGAGGCCGCGCGCCAGAGAGTCTTCATGGTGGACCGTTTTGGCCTGCTGACCGACCAGATGCCGAATCTACTCTCCTTCCAGACCAAACTGGTGCAGAAACGTGAAAATCTGCAATCGTGGGACAGCGACAACGACGTGCTGTCGCTGCTTGACGTAGTCCGTAACGTTAAGCCCGATATTCTGATCGGCGTTTCCGGACAAACCGGTTTGTTCACCGAAGAGATCATCCGCGAAATGCACAAGCATTGCCCGCGCCCGATCGTGATGCCACTGTCTAACCCCACCTCGCGTGTGGAAGCAACGCCGCAGGACATCATCGCCTGGACGGAAGGTAACGCGCTGGTCGCCACCGGCAGTCCGTTTATGCCCGTGGTCTGGAAAGACAAAATCTATCCTATTGCCCAGTGTAACAACGCCTATATTTTCCCCGGGATTGGGCTGGGCGTGATTGCCTCCGGCGCATCCCGCATTACCGATGAGATGCTGATGTCCGCCAGTGAAACGCTGGCCCAGTACTCGCCGCTGGTACTCAACGGTGAAGGGCTCGTGTTACCGGAACTGAAAGACATTCAGACCGTCTCGCGCGCCATTGCGTTTGCCGTCGGTAAAATGGCACAACAACAGGGCGTGGCGGTGAAAACCTCTGCCGAAGCGCTGTTGCAGGCTATCGAAGAGAACTTCTGGCAGGCGGAATATCGCGATTATCGTCGTACTTCCATCTGATGAACTGCCCGGTGGCGTACGCTGCCGGGCCTTCAGGCTTGCGCTGTCTCATCACTTGCGCTTACACTTTCACCATCGATTAACATTCGGATAAATAAAAGGAGGATACTTATGCTGTACTGTGAACGATTCATCGCTTCACATGCTTTTGGCGATCGCCAGTGCTCAAGCGTTATCGGTATCGTGCTGCGATAACTTCTGCTTGAGCGAAGCTAACTTCTGAATTCCCCTTCTCTCGGGCTTACCGGGTTATCGTCAGCGATGTTTGACGAGGCGTTTTTACGCCTGTAACTCTTGAGTAAGCAACAATGAGCACATTACTAACCGCACAATCCCTGCACGTTGATACGGCGTTCGGCACGCTTTTCGACGATCTGACGTTTACCCTGAAAAAAGGCGATCGCATTGGGCTTATCGGCTACAACGGTTGCGGCAAAAGCACACTGCTTAAAATTCTCGACGGTTCAATTGCCCCGACCGGCGGAACCCTGGCGCTGGCGAACCATTGCCATCTTGCCCGTGTTGAACAACATTTGCCTGATGAGATCCTGCCGCTGACGTTACAGGAAGCCGTGTTGGCTCAACTTCCTGAACATGAACGCCCCAGTCAACTCTGGCAGGTCGACACCTTGCTCGCGCAGATGGGCTTCCGTGTCCAGGATCGACAACTGACGGCGCAGACCCTGAGCGGCGGTCAGCATACGCGTCTGCTGCTGGCCCGCGCGCTGATGCGCCAACCAGACCTTCTGCTGCTTGACGAACCGGGTAACCACCTGGATTTGCCGACGCTACTGTGGCTGGAACAGTTTTTACAGAACTGGTGCGGCAGTTTCGTGGTGGTGTCCCACGATCCGCACCTGCTGGATGCGATCACAAACGGCACGTGGATCCTGCGCGATCGTACCCTTCATACCTTTGCGTTGTCCTGTAGCGCGGCCCGGCAGGCGCTGATTGAGCGCGATGCCAGCGACGCGTTACGCCATAAGGCGGAACAAAAGGAGATCGACCGCGTCACCGCCAGCGCTAAACGACTGGCAACCTGGGGGAAAGTGTACGACAACGAAGATCTGTCGCGCAAAGCGAAGCAAATGGAAAAGCAGGTGTTACGTCTGAAGGAGGTGCAAACGGATCTGACGGCAGGAAGTCAGTGGTCACTAACATTACACGGAGACGCACTGCGAGCAGACCGTCTGCTGGAATTATCGCACCTGTCGGTCATGCCTGCCCCGGACGCGCCAACGTTGTTTACCATTGCAGGCATCCGCCTGAAGTGCGGCGATCGGGTGGCGATCGTCGGGCGTAACGGTTGCGGTAAATCCTCGCTGTTAAAACTGATCTGGCAGCATTATCTGACGGAGCAGACGTCAGATTCACTGCGCCTTCACCCTCGCGTTTCACTGGGCTACTACGACCAGACGCTGCATCAACTGCCGGATAATGCGTCGTTGTTTGACGCCCTTGAACCGTTCGCCCCGCAACCGGACATCCGCAAAATGGCGCTGATAAGCGCGGGATTCCCGTGGATTCGCCATTCGCAATCGGTCAGTACATTAAGCGGCGGCGAGCGTTCGCGCCTGCTGTTCGTCGGACTGTCGCTGGCGCGCTATAGCCTGCTCATGCTGGATGAACCGACTAACCATCTGGATATGGAGGGCAAAGAAGCGCTGGCGCAGACGCTACAAACCTTTGAGGGCGGCGTGCTGCTGGTCAGTCACGATCGTCAACTCATCAGCCAGAGCTGTAATCGGTTCTGGTTTGTTGACGACGGTGAACTGAGCGAATGGCACGATCTGGAAGCCGTCTATGCGCATATCCGGCAGACCACAGCGGAACTTTCGTCGGCTGATGTGAAAGATGACGGTCCGCTTGCCCTGGAGCGCATTGACGAGGAAGACCTGTTGGAAAAACTGCTCGCGCTTGAGCAGCGTCTGGCTGAGGATCTGGCCCGTAAACCCAGACACCAGAAGCCGCAGTTACAGGCTCAATGGCGTAAAGAGATAGACGACCTCACCGCACGTCTTTAACCCTCAATGCCCGGTAACGTGATGTTTACCGGGCAATTTGCGTAGCGCTTTCCAGTATTCATCCCCTCTCCTTTTCTCTTTGCTCATTTCGCCAGACAATCACGCACACGACGGCGAAAATTGTTGCGCCACACGGAACATAATGCTACTGTTCCTCCTGAAGGAACGAGGTGAACTGGATGATCATGAATTTCAGGCACAAGGGATTACGCGACCTGTTTCTTCACGGCAAAACGTCAGGTGTGATGACAAATCACGTCAGACGTTTACGACACCGCCTTGCTGTGATTGATGCCGCAGGCTGCGTGAACGATATCAACATGCCCGGTTACCGACTGCATCCCCTGAGCGGCGATCGCGATGGCGTCTGGGCGATTTCGGTTTCAGGCAACTGGCGTATGACGTTTGAATTCGTCAATGGCGATGCGTACATTCTGGATTACGAGGATTATCACTGATGAAAATGGCGAATCATCCCCGCCCCGGGGATATCATTCAGGAAGCGCTGGACGAACTGAACGTCAGTTTGCGTGAATTTGCCCGAGCAATGGAGATTGCGCCCTCAACGGCAAGTCGGTTACTTACGGGCAAAGCGGCCCTGACCCCGGAAATGGCGATCAAACTCTCGGTAGTGATCGGCAGTTCTCCGGAAATGTGGTTGAATCTGCAAAATACCTGGAGTCTGGCGCAAGCGCAAAAAAGCGTGGACGTTTCCCGCCTGCGCCGGCTGGCCGCGCAGTAAAGGCGTTGCATGCCGGACAGGCAAACACACCGTCCGGCAGATTCACTTATTGCTGAGGATTTTTCGCTTTCCAGGCGTCCCATGCCTGTTTGATTTCCTGCTTCGCGGTCGCCGCGTCGTTAAAGCCGTTCAGCTCCACTTTCTTACGCCCTTCCGGTAACGCTTTATAGACACGGAAGAACGATTCCAGACGCTGAACCTCAATTTTTGGCAGGTCGGCCAGTTCCTTGATGTCGTCATACGTAGGATCAATTTTGCTGGCGGGAACCGCCACAATTTTGTCATCCTTCTCGCCGCCATCAATCATCTTCAGTACACCAATCGCGCGCAGCTTGATCAGCGTTCCCGGTGCCATCGGAGCGCGGGTGTAGAAAATCACGTCCAGCGGATCCCCATCGCCCGCCAGTGACTGGGTCAGTGAGCCGTAGTTTGCCGGATAAGCGACCGGCATCGACTGGAAGCGGTCCGCGAAGATGAATCCGGTTTTAGCGTCGGTTTCGTATTTAATGATCCCACCGGCCGGAATTTCCGTCACGGCGTAAAACTCTTCCGGATTGTTCTCCGGTTGTGGAAAATCGAGGATGTTCTGCGCCTGAACTGACGCACAAAGAAGTACGCTTACCGCGACTAATTTTTTGACCAGATGCATTGTCGGTTAACTCTTCGGTTATTTGTGAAGACAACACGTTACGTTTAGTCGATGTCAGGATCATGACGTTTTTATGGCAAAAAAAAGGCACTACTTGTGTAGCGCCCCTTTAATCTGAAAAAAAGAGAATTAGCTTAACCCTTCTTCACTCTCTTTTTTTGCTTCTGCCTTTTCGATGTCACGATACCAGCGCGGGTGGTGTTTCTTCGCCCAGCGGCGACTCACCTTCCCTTCAATCATCCCTTTAATCGATCCCTTCACCCAGAATGCCATATACATATGGATGAGGATGGCGTGAATCAGAACGATCCCCGCCGCCGCGTGGATCAGCAGGCTGTAACGCACCACCTGCATCGGGAAGTATTGCGCGAAGTACGGACGCCAGATGATCACGCCGGTCACCAGCAGCACAAAAATCATGCTCATAATTGACCAGAACATCATCTTTTGTCCGGCGTTATATTTGCCGACATCCGCCACTTTATGTTCGTTGCCTTTCAGCACTTCAACAATGTTCTTCAGCCACGGAAGGTCTTTCTTATCCGGGATGTTGTGATGGACGAAACGAACAAACATGAACATCAGCGCGACAAAAATCGCCACGCCAAAGAACGGATGCAAAATACGTCCCATCTGCGGCGTACCGAAGGTTTGCGTCAGCCATTGCAGCGTCGGGAAGAAAAACGAAATCCCCGACAGCGCCACGAGGAAGAAGCAAATCACCACCGTCCAGTGACAGGCGCGGTCGATGAACTTCGTGCGCACAATCATTTTCGACTTACTCATGATGGTCCTCCTCGTCATCGTCCACTTCTTTGTTCGGGCCAATACCGATGTAATGATAGATAAGCCCGGCAAAAGTGGCGATAAATCCGGCCGCCGCCAGGGGTTTCAGCGCCCCTTTCCACAGATTGATAGACGTGTCGACTTTCGGTTCGTTCGGCAAACCGTGATAGAGCTCCGGCTGATTCGCGTGATGCAGAACATACATCACGTGCGTACCGCCTACGCCCTGCGGGTTATAGACGCCAGCATGTTCGTAACCGCGCGCCTTCAGCTTTTCGACGCGCTGCTCGCCCATTTCCAACATCTGTTGCTTGGTACCGAAATGAATCGCCCCGGTCGGACAGGTTTTGACACAGGCCGGTTCCTGACCCACGCTGACGCGATCGACGCAGAGTGTGCATTTATAGACGCGGTTATCCTCTTTATTGAGGCGCGGAATATTAAATGGACACCCGGCGATGCAGTAGCCGCAGCCAATGCAGTGTTCGGACTGGAAATCGACAATCCCGTTGGCGTACTGGATGATTGCCCCGGCAGACGGGCACGCCTTCAGGCAGCCCGGATCTTCACAGTGCATACAGCCGTCTTTACGAATCAGCCATTCCAGCTTGCCGTTCTGCTCGGTTTCGCTAAAACGCATCACCGTCCAGGACTTGGCGCTGAGATCGGCGGGATTGTCATACACCCCGACACAATGCCCCACGTCATCACGGATGTCGTTCCACTCAGAACAGGCCACCTGGCAGGCTTTGCAGCCCACGCAGGAGGTGACGTCAATGAGTTTGGCGACCTCGGCTTTGTAATCACGCGCCTGCGGCGGCGGCGTGATCGCGTTCGTTGCGGACTTTTTGATGATGTCCTGCGTTTCCAAAGACATATGCTCGCCCCCTTACGCCTTCTCGATGTTAACTAAAAACGCTTTGTACTCCGGCGTTTGCGAGTTTGAGTCACCGACGTTTGGCGTCAGGGTGTTGGCGATATAGCCTTTACGCGCAACCCCTTCAAAGCCCCAGTGCAGCGGGATCCCGACGGTTTCAACCTGCTGACCGTTGACGTGCAGCGTTCGCAGACGACGCGTAACCACCGCAACCGCGCGAATGAATCCGCGCTTGCTGCTTACCGTCACGTAGTCGCCATTGCCAATGCCTTTGGCGGCGGCCAGCGTTTCGCTGATCTCCACAAACTGTTCCGGCTGCGCGATGGCGTTCAGCAGCGCGTGCTTGGTCCAGGTGTGGAAGTGCTCGGTCAGACGATAGGTCGTTCCGACATACGGGAACGCGTCTTTCTTCCCAAGGCGCAACACGTCATCTTCATAGATGCGCACGACCGGGCTGGAAACGACGTTCGGATGCAGCGGGTTGGTTCCCAGCGGCGTTTCCATCGGCTCGTAGTGTTCCGGGAACGGCCCCTCCGCCAGCTTATCAAGGGCAAACAGACGCCCCAGCCCTTCCGGCTGCATGATAAACGGCCCGGTTGCGCTGCCCGGAGGCGCGGTGTTGAAGTCCGGGATATCATTACCCGTCCATTTCGCCCCGTCCCACTGGATCAGCATGCGTTTCGCATCCCACGGCTTACCGTTGATATCCGCTGAGGCGCGGTTATACAGCACGCGACGGTTCAGCGGCCATGCCCATGCCCAACCCAGCGTATTGCCCAACCCTGACGGGTCGGCGTTATCGCGGTTGGCCATCTGGTTGCCCTTCTCCGTCCAGCTACCGGTGTAGATCCAGCAGGAAGACGAGGTCGACCCGTCATCACGCAGTTGTGCGAAGCTGGTGAGCAGTTGCCCTTTCTTCGCGATTAGAACACCGTTGGCGTCATAGAGATCGGCCAGCGCATAGCCGTTGTTCTCTTTCGCCACCTCTTCTGACTCTGGATGATCCGGCTGTTTGTAGTCCCAGCGCATTTTCAGCAGCGGTTCCACGCCTTTACCCCCCTCTGTGCGATACATCTCGCGCAGACGATGGAACAACCCGGCCAGAATTTCGCCGTCGTTACGTGCTTCACCCGGAGCATCCTGACCTTTCCAGTGCCACTGCAGCCAGCGTCCGGAGTTGGCGATAGAACCATCTTCTTCGGCAAAACAGGTGGACGGCAGACGGAATACTTCGGTTTGAATCGACGCCGGGTCAACATCGTTCGACTCGCCGTGGTTCTGCCAGAAGGTTGAGGTTTCAGTCACCAGCGGATCGATAACCACCAAGTACTTCAGCTTGCTCAGGCTGCGAACCACTTTGTTTTTGTCCGGGAAGGACGCCACCGGGTTAAAGCCCTGACAGATATAGCCGGTGACTTTCCCGCTATCCATCATGTTGAAGTATTTGATGACGTCGTACGCCTGATCCCATTTCGGCAACCAGTCAAAGCCCCAGTCATTCTCTTTGCGTGCATCATCGCCGTAGAACGATTTCATCAGGCTGACGGCAAACTTCGGATAGTTGCTCCAGTAGTTCACCTGGTCGGGCAGCGTGGCCTTTGGCGTGTTGGCGTTCAGCCAGGTCTGCCAGTCGCTCTGTTTTTCTGACGGCAGCGTCAGATAACCCGGCAGGCTGGTAGAGAGCAGACCTAAGTCGGTTAAGCCCTGAATGTTGGAGTGACCGCGCAGGGCGTTAACGCCGCCGCCTGCCATCCCCATGTTGCCGAGCAGCAGTTGGATCATCGCCATCGTGCGAATGTTCTGCGCCCCGACCGTGTGTTGCGTCCAGCCCAGCGCATACAGGAATGTCGTGGTACGATCCGCCGCACTGGTGGAGGCCAGCACGTCACACACTTTCAGGAAGTCAGCTTTCGGCGTCCCACAGATGTTCTCTACCACCTCCGGCGTATAGCGGGAAACGTGCTGTTTCAGCAGATTCCATACGCAGCGCGGATGCGACAGGGTTTCATCGCGTCTGGCATAGCCGTTTTCATCGAACTGGTAGTTCCAGGACGACTTGTCGTACTGCCGTTTTTTCGCGTCATAACCGCTGAATAAACCGTCGTCAAAGGTGAAATCATCCCGCACCAGCAGGCTGGCGTTGGTGTAATGCCTGACGTATTCGGCGTTAATTTTGTTATTTTCAATCAGATACCGCAGCACGCCGGACAGGAACGTAATGTCCGTGCCAGAGCGAATCGGCGCATAAATATCGGCAACCGAGGCGGTACGGGTGAAACGGGGATCGACAACAATCAGCGTGGCGTCATTGTTGTTCTTCGCTTCCATCGCCCAGCGGAATCCCACTGGATGGGCTTCCGCGGCGTTACCGCCCATCACCATCACGACGTTCGCGTTTTTGATATCAACCCAGTGGTTGGTCATCGCACCGCGACCAAATGTTGGAGCAAGACTTGCTACCGTTGGTCCGTGTCAGACGCGCGCCTGGTTGTCTACTGCCAGCATGCCGAGTGAGCGCACAAATTTTTGCGTCAGCATGCCAGTTTCATTACTGGCAGCGGAGGCACAGAGCATCCCCGTGGAAAGCCAGCGGTTTACCGTTACGCCCTGTTCGTTTTTCTCAATAAAGTTGGCGTCACGGTCAGCCTTCATCAGTTTAGCAATGCGGGTGAGTGCCTCATCCCAGCTAATGCGCTGCCATTTATCGGAGCCTGGCGCGCGATATTCCGGGTAACGCAGGCGGTTTTCGCTATGGACGTAATCCAGCAGACCGGCACCCTTCGGACACAATGCGCCACGGCTCACCGGATGATCCGGATCCCCTTCGATATGATAAAGCGCTTCTTTGGCGTTTTTTGCTCCATCTCCCAGGCTATACATTAATAGCCCGCAACCTACGGAACAGTATGTGCAGGTGTTTCGGATCTCTTTCGCGCGCAACAGCTTATAATTTCGCGATTGAGCCAGTGCCATTTTGGGCGTAAATCCCAACGCAGCAACCGTTGTTCCAGCCATACCGCCCGCGCAGATTTTAAAAAACTTTCTGCGGCTGACGTTCATTGCTTTCCCTCTTTTTCCAGAGTTGTCATGTCGCCGAGGAAACTAACAGCAATACCCGTATTTTTTTTGAGTCAAATCAATAACGAAACGGTTCCGCTACTAAATAGTCCCAATTGTCGGTTTTATATACCACCAAGGTGGTAATACCTCCTCAGCATTCGCCTGGATAAATCCGCTAAAAAAGTGCTATATATTTCAACTTCTTTTTTGATAAGGCATGGAAAACGGCAAACAGAATGACGAAACAAAAAGCAACGCTGATTGGACTTATTGCCATTGTGTTGTGGAGCACAATGGTGGGTCTGATTCGTGGCGTCAGTGAGGGACTTGGGCCAGTTGGTGGTGCGGCGGCAATCTATTCATTAAGTGGGCTGCTGTTGATATTTACCGTGGGATTTCCCAATATCCGTCGTTTCCCTGTTGGTTATTTAATCGCCGGTAGCGTGCTGTTTGTCAGTTATGAAATATGTCTGGCGTTATCGTTGGGCTATGCCGCTACCCGTCATCAGGCGATTGAGGTCGGTATGGTCAATTATTTATGGCCAAGTCTGACGGTGTTATTCGCGATTCTGTTTAACGGTCAAAAAACCACCTGGATAATCGTTCCCGGCGTCCTGCTCGCAATAACCGGTATCTGTTGGGTGCTGGGTGGAGAAAACGGTCTGAATCCTGGAGAGATTATCAGCAATATCACCAGCAGTCCGTTGAGCTACTTTCTCGCCTTTCTCGGCGCGTTTATCTGGGCGACCTACTGTACCGTGACCAATAAATACGCGCGGGGGTTTAATGGCATTACGGTTTTTGTTTTACTGACGGCACTCAGTTTGTGGGTCCACTATTTTCTGACGCCGCAGCCCGAAATGATGTTCAGTACGCCGGTGGTGATTAAGCTCGTCTCTGCCGCGCTGACGCTGGGCTTTGCCTATGCCGCCTGGAACGTGGGGATTTTGCACGGAAATGTCACCATCATGGCGGTAGGTTCTTATTTCACACCGGTGCTGTCATCTGCGCTGGCAGCCGTGCTGTTGAGCGCCCCGCTGTCGTTCTCCTTCTGGCAGGGTGCCATTATGGTTTGCATTGGTTCGCTGCTCTGCTGGTGGGCCACACGCCGCGCGTAACGCTATCACCGGGTCGCCCCCCTTTTCTGACCCGGACATCATCCTTCGCGAGACAATAAATCAACTGTCGTTCCTTAGGATATTTACTGATTGTTAGAAAATTCTTATTCGCTTTTTTCGATCGCCCTGCCATACCTTTATTATGGAGCTGATTCAGGTTTATTTATTTCCTTACAACAGAAATATTAAGTTTTTATACTTATGTTAAATTTATGCTAACAAGACGCTAAATAATTAAATGATTTCGCTGATTTACAATTATTAACGCGTATATAATACACATCGGTAACTAACTCATATAATAACCGATAACCCGTATATAGTCCCCTGCGTAAATATTGCATAGATAGTTATTTCCAGGAATTTCCGCGCCTCAGATTTGACTTAAGGCGATCTGGATCACACAAATAGAAATAATCTGCAATTCCATGAAACTTATTATTGAATTGGTACTGCTGCGTACCTTAAAAATAGTTTGCCATTGATGAAGCGATTCGTTCGGCAATGGTTCAGGAATCACACCAAGAAAATTATAAGGATTGTTAACAATGAAACTTAAATTAGTTGCAGTGGCAGTGACTAAATAGCTGCGCGGAATAGTAGATCACTGAAAGGGAACTCAGCCCGGATTGTGCGATCTGATCAATCGCCAAACCAACCAAAACCACCAACCGGACTGAGCGATGCCGATCATAGCACCAATACCCCGTGGCGAACGACGCCTGATGCAGAAAGCTATTCATAAAACGCGCGATAAAAATCATGCCCGCAGACTCACGGCCATGCTGATGCTTCATCGGGGTGAACGGGTCAGCGATGTTGCCAGAACTCTCTGTTGTGCCCGTTCATCCGTTGGTCGCTGGATTAACTGGTTTACGCACTCAGGTATTGAAGGCCTGAAATCCTTACCCGCAGGGCGCTCCCGACGCTGGCCTTTTGAACATATCTGCACCCTGTTACGTGAGCTGATAAAGCATTCTCCCGGCGATTTTGGTTATCAACGTTCACGCTGGAGCACCGAATTACTGGCAATAAAAATCAATGAGATAACCGGTTGCCAGTTACATGCAGGAACCGTTCGCCGCTGGTTGCCATCTGCGGGGCTTGTATGGCGCAGGGCCGCGCCAACTCTGCGTATCCGTGACCCACATAAAGATGAAAAGATGGCGGTAATCCACAAAGCGCTGGATGAATGCAGCGCAGAGCATCCGGTATTTTATGAAGATGAAGTGGATATCCACCTTAATCCTAAAATCGGTGCGGACTGGCAGTTGCGCGGACAGCAGAAACGGGTAGTGACGCCGGGGCAGAACGAAAAATACTATCTGGCCGGCGCACTGCACAGTGGCACGGGTAAAGTCAGCTACGTGGGCGGCAACAGCAAAAGTTCAGCGCTGTTTATCGCTCTGCTGAAGCACCTGAAAGCCACTTACCGGCGGGCGAAAACAATCACGCTGATCGTTGATAACTACATTATCCATAAAAGCCGCGAAACACAGCGCTGGTTGAAAGCAAATCCCAAGTTCAGGGTAATTTACCAGCCGGTTTACTCGCCGTGGGTGAATCATGTGGAACGGCTATGGCAGGCACTTCATGACACGATAACCCGTAATCATCAGTGCCGCTCAATGTGGCAGTTACTGAAAAAGGTCCGCCATTTTATGGAAACCGCCAGCCCATTCCCCGGAGGAAAACATGGTCAGGCAAAAGTGTAGCGGTATTAGGCACAGCTATTTAGCCTGTTGGCAGCAGGCGTCGTGAATGCGGCAGAAGTGTACAACAAAGACGGCAACAAACTGGATCTGTACGGTAAAGTTACCGCTCTGCACTACTTCTCCGACAATGACGGCGATGATGGCGACAAAACTTATGCTCGTCTGGGTTTCAAAGGCGAAACGCAGATTAACGATCAGCTGACCGGTTTCGGTCAGTGGGAATATGAATTCAAAGGCAACAATGCTGAATCAACTGGCAACAAAGGCAACAAAACCCGTCTGGCGTTTGCTGGTCTGAAATTTGCTGAATTTGGTTCTTTCGATTATGGCCGTAACTACGGTGTGGCTTACGATGTTGGCGCATGGACCGACGTTCTGCCTGAGTTCGGTGGTGACACCTGGACCCAGACTGACGTGTTCATGACTGCCCGTACTACTGGCGTTGCAACCTACCGTAACACTGACTTCTTCGGTCTGGTTGAAGGCTGGAACTTCGCGCTGCAGTATCAGGGCAAAAATGGCGCTTCTGGCGAAACCAACAATGGTCGTTCTAAACTCGTTGAGCAAAACGGCGACGGTTTCGGTCTGTCCACCAGCTACGAATATGAAGGCTTTGCTGCTACTGCTGCGTACGCGAAATCTGACCGTACCGATTCCCAGACTCGCGGTGGCGACAACGTATTCTATGCAGCGGGTAAAAACGCTGAAGTATGGGCTGCTGGTCTGAAATATGATGCGAACAACATCTACCTGGCAACCACCTATGCTGAAACCCGTAACATGACCACTTTCGGTGATGTAAACGGTATTGCTAACAAAGCGCAGAACTTCGAAGTGGTTGCACAGTACCAGTTCGACTTCGGTCTGCGTCCGTCCCTGGCTTACCTGAAATCCAAAGCTAAAGACATGGGCGGTTACGGCGATCAGGATCTGGTTGAATATGTTGATGTTGGCGCAACCTACTACTTCAACAAAAACATGTCTACCTATGTTGATTACAAAATCAACCTGCTGGATGACAACAACTTTACCCGTGCAGCGGGTATCTCAACTGACGACATCGTTGCCGTTGGCCTGACCTATCAGTTCTAATTTTTAGAATTGAGCTGTACAAAAAGCCAGCCCACGATGGGCTGGCTTTTTTTCCCCCCGATGTTAAACCGGCCATAAGGAGAATGCCGTGCAAACCTATACAGGACGTTGCCTCTGCGGGCAGAGTCATTTCACCGTCGATGTCGAATCCCTCGACGTCTATGCCTGCCACTGTACGATATGCCAGAAATGGTCTGGCGGTATCGCTATGTATCTGGAAGCCTGTGGACAACCGGTGATGGATCCCGATGCGCCCGGGCCCGCTTACTTTGCATCGTCTTCGCGCGGCGAACGGTATTTTTGTTCCGGCTGTGGTTGCCCACTGTGGATCAAGTTAACCGACACCGAGCGCTATTTCATTCCCTGGACGTTGCTCGAATTTAACGAGGTCGACCGTCGCCGTCTGATCCTTGCCGCCGAGATTTATACCGAGACGCAACCCGCGTTCTGGCGACTCACGGGTCAGTACGCCCGCCTGAGCGGAAAGGAAGTTGAAGAACTGGATAACCGCTGTCAGTTCACCCACTGAGTTATTCGCGTGCGGCCTTCGCCAGACTGAACCACATGCCCACCGCCAACAGAATCAACATGCTTCCGGCACTGCTTAATGCCACGCTATGCGACCAGGTAAAAGCCTGCTTCGCGGCCAGCAGAACCGTATCCGCCATTGCCGAAGGAAGCGTCTGCGCCAGTTGTACCGCTTCACCCATTGAGGACGAGGCGCGTGCGATTTCCCCGGCGTTCAGACCGTCAGGCAGCGCAATTGACGCAGAGAAACTGCGACTGAGCAACAGACCAAAGATAGCAATCCCCAGCCCCGCGCCCAGTTCATAGGCCATCGTTTCGATAGCCCCGGCCGCAGCCGCTTTTTCTGCCGGCGCCGCCGCCATGATCGCCGCCGTTGAGGCCAACAGGGCGCTGGCCGCGCTGAATCCGAGCAATGCCATTAACACCCAGGCCTGAAGTTGCTGGCTACTGAAGTCCGTTGCCGCCAGACCATAGAAACTCAGGGCGCTCAGCGCCATCCCGCCGGTCGCGACTTTCCGCAGCCCCAGCCGAGACACCAGCATCCCGGCAATCGGGCCGCTGAATCCACTGGCGAGCATCACCGGCAGCATAAATAATCCCGCCTGATACGGCGTTAAGCCATGAACAAACTGCAGTTCCTGCGCCATTAGCAGCTCAAAACCGACCAGCGTAATCATCGCCGTCATTGCCATCACCACGCCGCTCAAAATGATACGATGGGTGAACAGGCGCATATCAATCATGGGACGACTCGCCGCCAGTTGAATGCGGACAAACTGCGCCAGCAGCAGTGCGCCGCTCACCAGCGCCAGCGCAATAACGCCGGTGGCGATATGCCCTTTAAGCGCCGTCTTCGCGCTGTAGACCAGCAGCAGAATCGCGACAATCAGCATAATGGCGTGTCCCAGATTCAACGACTGATCGCGGCGTCCGGCCTGACGCGGAACATAGCGCGCGGTAAGTGCTACAACGACCAGTACAATCGGCACATTGATTAAGAACACGGAGCCCCAGTAAAAGTGCTCAAGCAGCATACCGCCAACCAGTGGGCCGAATGCCGCCCCGCCCGATCCCACTGCCGCCCAGACGCCAAGCGCCATGTTGCGGTGGTGCGCTTGCGAAAAGGTGGCGCGGATCCCGGCCAGCGTCGCTGGCACGATCATCGCTGCGCCTATCGCCAAAATGGCACGGGTGGCAATAAGCCAACTGGCAGTATGTGCAAAGGCGGCGGCCAGTGACGCAAGACCGAACAGCGCCCCGCCGAGGATCAGCAGGCGTTTAAAGCCGATACGATCGCCGAGTGCGCCCATCGGCAGTACCATCCCTGCCATCACCAGCGAGTAAATATCAATGATCCACAACAGTTCGTTGCCACTGGCACCCAGCGTCATGCTCAGAGTGGGTGCGGCAACGTGCAGCACCGTTGCATCAATCGCAACAGGAATGTAGACCAGCACAATAATCACTAACGTTAACCACTGACGAAACATAAAACTCCCTACGAAACAAGCTGGACACACGTCCAGCTTTGTCGATCCTACGGAAAATTGAACGTATGTCCAACTTTTTGTTCAGCGCCGTGATTACCAAATAATGAGAGTATTGAATGAGTGAATGATTTTGACGTCGGTGAAGAATGGCAGAACCGCGGGATAAGACAGTAAGCCGAACACGATGGCCGGCCTACTGGCAAAACAACATCAGCCGAGATCGCCGCCGGCAACCGGTAAGGTGATGCCGGTGATATAACTGGCGTCGTCGCTGGCGAGAAACAGAATCGCATTCGCCTGCTCCGCCAGCGTTCCATAGCGGTGCATCAGACTGCTGTCGACGGTCTGATCAATCACCTGCTGATACCACGCCTGTTCCTGGGCAGAGGGCGTTTCTTCATTACGCGGTACAAGACGCGCCGGGGCATCGGTCCCTCCGGGGGCGACGGCATTGATGCGAATGCCGCTTCCGCTGTACTCCATCGCAATCGATCGCGTTAGCGCGTTGACGCCGCCCTTCGCTGCGGAGTAAGGCACGCGATTCACCCCGCCCGTGGCGACGGAAGAGATATTCACAATGCTGCCGCGCCCCTGTTTCAGCATCCAGGGCAGCGCTGCGCGACAGCCCCACAGGGTCGGGAACAGCGAACGGCGGATCTCTTTTTCAATCTGATCCGGCTGATATTCGGCAAACGGTCGGGCCCAGATGGTTCCCCCGACGTTATTGACCAGCACGTCCAGTTGACCAAAATGCGCGACGCCCGCGGCAAAAACCTGCTCGGTGCTTTCCCATTGTTCCAGATCCGCCTCCAGCGCCAGCACCTGACATCCGCCGGACGCCAGGGTTGCCGCCAGTTCATGGACGTGACGGGAACGATCGATGAGCAACAATCGCGCCCCTTCCTGTGCCGCCTGAATAGCCGTCTGGCGACCAATGCCCTGCGCCGCGCCGGTAATGGCCACGACTTTATCGTTAAATCGCATTAAGGCTCCTTATGCCGCGGCACTTTGGCTGGCGATAAATTTTTCATACCAGAAACCAGTTGGCGTAATGCCCCGTTCGCGTAACGCCGTGGTGATGGCGTTGACCATCGGCGGCGGACCGCAGAGATAAATATCCACATCGCCCTGATTCAACAGCGCCTCACTGAGATGATCGGTGACAAACCCGCGCTGTGGGCAACCGCTTTGCGCGTCGGCGACCACAGGCAACCAGCGGAAGCCAGCCAGTTTGTGCTGGAAGGCGTCCAGCGCGTCGGTTTTGACCAGGTCGACGTCGTAGGTCACGCCATATAGCAGCGTGACCTGCCGCGAGCTCTGCTGCGCGGCAAGCGTTTCCAGCATGGACAGCATCGGCGCCAGTCCCGTGCCGCCGGCAAGCATCAACACCGGACGCTCGCCGTGACGCAGATAAAAGCTGCCCATCGGACCGCTGAGTGTGACGGTATCGCCGGGTTGTCCGCGCTGGGTCAACCACTGGCTCATCAACCCTCCGTGCACATTGCGGATCAAAAATCGCCCTTCGTCGCTGCCCGGTAGTGAACTGAACGAATAGGCGCGCTGCTGCGCCGTGCCCGGCACCTGAATGTTGATGTACTGTCCGGACAGAAAATGCAGCGCGACGTGCGGACGCACGACCAGTTCAATCGCCGTCTCAGAGAGCGAATTGATCGCCAGCACGTCTGCATCGGTGGTCGTGATACTGGTTTTGCATTGTGCGGCGGCGACCGGCACGTCAATCACGCAGTCGCTGGAAGGGATCATCTGGCAGGTCAGCACCTGTCGTGCGGTCGCGTCGTCATCGCTCAGCGCCTCTTCCAGAAAGTCCTCTCCCAGCGAATAATCGCCGCTGGCGCAGTGGCATTTGCAGGTGCCGCAGACGCCGTCGGAGCAATCCATCGGCAGGTTTACCTTCTGCCGGTAAGCAGCATCCAGCACCTTTTCACCAGCGTTACACTGAATAAAGCGGGTGATGCCGTCCTCAAAGTTGAGGGCAATTGTAAAGCTCATAAGCACCTCTTAAATATGATAAACGTCAATCACCTGACGGATATAGTCGTTATTGAGCCGTACCGTTTTACGCGTGATGAGCGGCTGATCGCCCTCTTCAACTAACGTGCAGTGCGTGGTGCCGAAGTAGGCATCGGTGTGCTGATAGCGGTGGCTGTAGGTGACCCAGTTGTAGCGCACCTCAACGCCGCCCTCTTTTTCGCCCAACAGTTCGATATTGCCGATCATATGCGTGGTGCGCGGCTCCGGGGTACTGGCACCGGAACGTTCGGTTTTGATGCGGTACACCCGGTCTTCCAGCCCGTCCCGGCTGGGATAATAGATAAGCGAGATCTCCCGCTGCGGGTCGCGGGTGGTTTTATCATCATCGCCCCAGGCAGGCATCCAGAAGACCACTTTTGGGCTATAGCAATGGAGCCACGCATCCCACTGCCGGTCGTCAAGCAGCCGCGCTTCGTAATAGAGAAACTGGCGAACCTGTTCAAGCGTTAACATCCGCCTACCTCCACGCGCTGTGTAATTGACCGCTCATACTGCTGATGTTCCTTTTCCACCGCCGCGAGCATCACGTTCTGCCAGTGGTGGTGGTGAGCGATGTAGAGCGCCTCATCTTCAGATTTGATGCCGCTCAGCAGTGGCGTAAATCCGACATGCTGCGCATGCTCATCGGGTCCGTCCACCCAGTGCAGCGCACCACGACTGAGATCGCTCCATGCCAGATTTTCGCCCAGATAGCCGCGCTGACAGGCGCTGAACTCTTCCAGGTCGTCGGGCGTTCCCATCCCGCTGACGTTAAAGAAATCCTCATACTGGCGGATGCGCAGCGCCCGCGCCGGGTCAGATTCACCTTTGGGCGCAAAACACCAGATCGTCACTTCGGTTTTGTCGACGGCAATGGGGCGAATCACGCGGATCTGCGTTGAGAATTGATCCATCAGGTATACATTGGGATAGAGGCACAAATTCCGTGTCTCATTTACCATCTGGTCGGCGCGATTTTCACCAAACTCCGCCTGCAGGCGTTCACGATGGTCGTAAACCGGACGAACTTCAGGGTTCATCGCCCGCGTCCACAGCAGCATATGGCCGTGTTCAAACCCGTAGCCGCCGCCGAGGCTCTTTGACCAGCCGTTGGCATCTACCGCGCGCGTCCCTTCCGCCTCGTAGTTCCGCCGCGACATGGTGGAGGCGTAGTTCCAGTGCACTACGCTGACGTGATAACCGTCGGCCCCGTTTTCCGCCCCCAGTTTCCAGTTGCCTTCGTAGACGTAGCTGGACGAACCTTTCAGAACCTCCAGCCCTTCGGGAGCCTGGTCGACCATTAGATCGATAATTTTACAGGTCTCGCCGAGGTACGTTTCCAGCGGCAGTACATCCTCACTCAGGCTACCGAACAGAAATCCGCGATAGGAAGCAAAACGCGGCAGCGATTTCAGATCGTGTGAACCTTCATGTTTAAACGTTTCCGGGTAACCGCCGGTACTTTCATCTTTCGCCTTCAGCAATTTGCCGTTATTACTGAAGGTCCAACCGTGAAACGGACAGGTAAAGGAATTTTTATTCCCCGTTTTGCGTCGGCATAACATGGCGCCGCGATGCGCACAGCTATTAATTAACGCGTGCAGTTCGTTCTTTTTATCGCGGGTGATAATAACCGGTTGTCGACCCAGGGTCAGGGTAAAATAATCGCCGGGTTCCGGGATCTGGCTTTCATGCGCCAGAAATACCCAGTTCCCTTCGAATATATGTTTTAGTTCCAGATTAAATAACTGCTCATCGGTAAATATCGAACGATGGCAACGATAAATATGCTTATCACGATCCACAATCAGGGCCTGCGTGATTTTATCTTTTAATGCCGAGAGCGTTTTTTGCATGAGTGTATTCCTCCTGCATCATTCAGGATTTATAAAACGGTACGAGTCAGACAGGCGTCGTGAATTATTCCTGCGCGCGCAGTCGGGTAATACGCTGCTCTTCCTCAGCACGCTGCGCCGCGCACAGCGTAAAGTCGAAACAGACTTCGGTATGTTCACCGTCCAGGTCGCGCTGCTGAATCAACGCAGGGTCGTTGACCTTCACCGGGTCGGCAATCAGGCCATCACGGGTGGCGAAAGCAAAATCATCCCACAGGTACTGGTCACCGTTCAGGTTGATCTGGCTGGTCAGGTGCTTAAAGCCCGGCGCGGAGACAAAGAAGTGGATGTGCGCCGGACGGTTGCCGTGACGACCCAGTTGATCGAGCAATTTTTGCGTCGGGCCGTCCGGCGGGCAACCGTAACCCGAAGGCAGGATACTGCGCACGCTGTAGCGCCCTTCGGCGTCGGTACGAATGCGACGACGCAGGTTGTAGTCGCTCTGGCTCTGATCGAAGAATGAGTAGTTGCCCAGCGTGTTGGCGTGCCAGATATCAACAATGGCCCCGGCCACCGGTTGTCCATGCACGTCTGTGACCTGACCATGCAGCCACATCACGTCGCCAGCATCTTTGCCGTCATCCATCCGGGCGTAGCCATCGGCCAGCGGCGCGTTGGCGACGTACAGCGGACCTTCGATAGTGCGCGGGGTGCCCGTCTCTGATGACAGACGGGATTCAATGGCTTCCTGGCGCAGATCGAGGAAATGTTCAAGACCCAGGCCAGCGGCGAGCAGTGCCGCTTCCTGACGACCGCCCAGTTCATGCAGATAATTCACCGCATGCCAGAATTCTTCCTGCGTGACATTATAGTCGTCGATAAGCGTACAAATATCGCCGAGCAGGCGGTGAATAATCGATTTAAAGCGCTCATTACCTTCCGGTCCATTTAAACCGGCACCTTCACGCAATAATTTCTGTACGTCATCTTGTTGGATAAAAGAGTGGCTCATAGTGCTTCTCACTTATTATTGTCTGTAGGGTTTATGCCGGATAATTCCGGCATGCGGTACGGCTATTATTGGTCGTTACTGTGTATAGACGACGGATGGCGGCACAGCGCTTCTATCCGAATATCCATGAAGGGATAGAGCGGCAGCGCCATTAATATCTGATGTAATTCTTCGGCATCGTTGACATCAAATATACTGACATTGGCGTACAAACCGGCAACGCGCCAGAGATGTCGCCATTTGCCGTCTCGTTGTAACTGTTGGGAATAAGCTTTTTCCCGTGATTTAATCTCGTCGATTTCATTAGCCAGCATTCCGTAAGGAATATTTACGGTCATATCCACTTTAAATAACATTAGGTTCTCCTGTTATTCCCGAGGCTTACGGGCATAAAACTGCAGTTTTTCCTCATCGAGCTCGACGCCAAGCCCTGGCGTTTGCGGCAGCACCACGCAACCGTCGGCGAAGGAGAGCGGAAGGCTGACGATGTCGTCTTTTAGCAGCAGCGGGCCGAACATCTCGGTGCCCCACTGCAACGGCAGGGTTGACCAGGCATGCAGCGACGCCACGGTGCCCACGGTGCCTTCGAGCATCGTGCCGCCGTACAGGCCGATACCCGCCGCCTGCGCAACGTGCGCCAGTTTCAGCACGCTTTCCGGTCCGCCGGCTTTGGCGATTTTCAGGGCATACGCGCCGCTGAACCCCTGCAGTGCCAGACGGTAACCGTCGAAATGGCTGGCAACGGATTCATCCGCCAGAATAGCCGTTTCAATGCGTTGACTCAGGCGAACCAGCGCATCACTGTCCTGGGCACTCACCGGTTGTTCAATCAGGTCGACGCCCATGGCCGCCAGTTCCCGACATCCTCTCGCCGCCGACGTGGCATCCCACGCCTGGTTGACGTCAACGCGGATGCTGGCACGGTCCCCCAGCGCTTCCACAATGGCGCGGGTGTGGCGCAGATCGGTCTCCAGCTCCCGGGCACCGATCTTCAGCTTAAACGCCTGATGCCGCCCGGCATCCAGCAGTCGCTGCCCCTCGGCAATGTCGTTATCCGTATTGCCGCTGGCGAGGGTCCACAGGACCGGCAACACGGTATTCTGCGCGCCGCCCAACAGTGCGGAAACCGGCAGCCCCAGCGCCTTTCCCTGGGCATCCAGCAGCGCGGTTTCAATGGCCGATTTGGCAAACGTATTGCCTTTGATCGCCCGGTTAATGCGTGACGTCAACGCATTCAGATTCCCGGCTGGCTGGCCTTTCAGCAGCGGTGTGAAATAGTGCGTAATCGCGGATTGAATCGCCTCCGGGCTTTCCACCCCATAGCTCAGTCCGCCAATCGTAGTGGCTTCGCCAATGCCGCTAATGCCGTCTGAACGCGTGATCCGCACAATCACCAGCGTCTGGCAACCCATCGTGGTCATGGAGAGTTTGTGAGGCCGAATCGTCGGGACATCAACCAGCCAGCTTTCAATACGTTCAACGGTCGCAGTCATTGTTTCTTCCTGAGCATGAATATCATCACTTTTTGTGCCACCGGTGATAACCCACGGTGACGGTGCTTTTGACAATAGGTGCGCGCCACGAAGGTGGTCAACGGCGATTATCGAAATGTTGTGCGATTATCGGCATGATTGTTACATTGAGGTTAATAATGTGATCCCGGTGGGAAAATACGGATATTCCCCGACTCACGTTCGCCTGCACGGTATAGTTGATGCGGTTAAGGATTTGAATTGCACAGGAGAAGGACTCAATGAGCGATAAAAATCAGTTAGTTATAGGCAGCCCATCGGCTAAATCAGACCCTAACTTTATGCTGTCTCTGGCACGGGGTCTGGAAGTCCTGAATGCGTTTACCCCTCAACGTCAGCGTCTGACGATTTCACAACTCAGCCAGAAAACGCAGATTTCCCGCGCGGCGGTGCGTCGCTGTCTCTATACTCTGGCGGCGCTGGGAATGGTGCACAGTCCAGACGGGCGTAGCTATGAACTGCTGCCGCGCGTGCTGGCCGTGGGACACGCGTATCTTGCGGGGACGCCGCTGGCAAAAGTGGCGCAGGCCGCACTGGATAATCTGGGAAAATCACTCGGTGAATCCTGTTCTGCCGCCACGCTCGACGGTGACAATGTGCTGTACATTGCCCGTGCGGCGGTTAACAACCTGCTCAGCGTCGACATCGGACGTGGCAGTCGACTGCCCGCGTGGGCCACCTCTATGGGACGCGTGTTGCTCAGTGCGCTTCCCGAAGAGCTGCTTGAAGTGACATTGTCACGCGCGCAGTTACTCCGCTATACCCCACACACGATTTGTGACCTGGCAGCGCTGCGGGAAGAGATCGCCCGCGTGCGTATTCAGGGCTATGCGCTGGCCGACAGGCAGATTGAAGTTGGACTCTGTTCCCTTGCCGTTCCGCTGCTTTCCCGCAATGGCACCGTGGTTGCTGCCCTCAACGTCGGGGTGCCAGCGTCATCCATGAGCGCTGCCGCGTTAAAAGAGAAAGCGCTGGCTCCTTTGCGTCGTTCCGCGATGGAGCTCTCACTTCAGCTGTAGCGTGTAACAATTGAACGTCTGTCCAGCTTGTTGATACACTGCCTCTCCAGCAAGAATGGAGGTGGTATGAGCTATCTGAATAAAGATGAGCGTCGCGAAGTAATATTACAGGCGGCCATGCGCGTGGCGCTCGAAGACGGTTTTTCCGCCATGACCGTCCGGCGAATCGCCACAGAAGCGAAAGTGGCGACCGGTCAAGTCCACCACCATTTCACCTCCGCCGGAGAACTTAAATCGCAGGCCTTTGTCCGTCTTATTCGCGCCCTGCTGGATGCGGAACTCGTCGCGGAAGATGCCACCTGGCGCATGCGTCTGCACGCCACGCTGGGCAGTGATGACCGCGGATTCGAGCCCTATATTAAGCTCTGGCGCGAAGCGCAGATCCTTGCGGACAAAGATCCGGAAATCAAAAGCGCCTACCTTCTCACCATGCGCATGTGGCATGAGGAAACGGTCGCCATTATCGAAAGCGGACTCGCCGCCGGAGAGTTCACCACCGCCTCCGCCCCCGCAGACATCGCCTGGCGCTTGATAGCGCTGGTGTGCGGTCTGGATGGCATGTACGTTCTCGGCATTCAGGAGATGGACGATCCGGCGTTTGATCGCCATCTGGATCGCATGATTGCGCTGGAGCTTTTTTCCTGAACGAATGCCTGAACGAATGAATGTTAGCCATTTATACTTTTTATTTACATTTGGTAACACTTAAGCAACCTGTTATTCCCCCTTCACTCCGCGTGGTTGCGCATTTTTATCTATCCTTTCCTCAACATTCATAAAAGCATCAATAAATTCTTAAAAGGGCGTATAGCGCTCTGCGCAGACTATTTCTTTTTTTTCATGAACGCATGTGCATGTGAGGGGTAATATGGCGCGACAAAATGAGAAAAATAACCGTTATCTTTTGAGTGACTGGAAGCCGGAAAATCCCGCATTCTGGGAGAATAAAGGTAAACACATAGCACGAAGAAACCTTTGTATCTCAGTCGCTTGCCTGTTACTTGCCTTCTGCGTCTGGATGTTGTTCAGCGCCGTCGCCGTCAATCTCAATAAAATTGGTTTTAATTTCACCACCGATCAACTCTTTTTATTAACCGCATTACCTTCACTTTCTGGCGCAATATTACGCGTTCCCTACTCCTTTATGGTGCCTATATTTGGCGGACGCCGCTGGACGGTTTTTAGCACCGCGATACTGATTATTCCTTGCGTCTGGCTCGGCTTTGCGGTGCAAAATACCACCACCCCTTTCGAGGTATTTATCATCATCGCGCTGCTGTGCGGTTTTGCCGGTGCAAACTTTGCTTCCAGCATGGGCAATATCAGTTTCTTTTTCCCGAAAGCGAAGCAAGGCAGCGCGCTTGGGGTGAACGGAGGGCTGGGCAATCTCGGCGTCAGCGTGATGCAACTGGCTGCGCCGCTGGTTATCTTCCTGCCGATATTTGCCTTCCTCGGCGTCCAGGGCGTCCCGCAACCCGATGGGTCACTGCTTTCGCTGGCAAACGCCGCCTGGATCTGGGTGCCGCTGCTGGCGATTGCCACAATAGCCGCCTGGCTTGGCACCAATGACATCGCCAGTTCCAAAGCCTCTATCGCCTCTCAGTTGCCGGTGCTCAAGCGTTTTCACCTTTGGCTATTAAGCCTGCTCTATCTGGCAACGTTCGGCTCATTCATCGGCTTTTCCGCAGGCTTTGCCATGCTGGCGAAGACGCAGTTTCCGGATGTGAATATCCTCAACCTGGCGTTTTTTGGCCCGTTTATCGGCGCGCTGGCGCGTTCTGCGGGCGGGGTCATCTCCGACAAGTTTGGCGGCGTGCGCGTGACGCTGATTAACTTCATCTTTATGGCGCTGTTCTCGGCCCTGCTCTTCCTGACGCTGCCCGGCTCAGGTTCCGGCAGTTTTATCGCCTTCTATCTGGTCTTTATGGGGCTGTTCTTAACCGCAGGTCTGGGTAGCGGCTCTACCTTCCAGATGATTGCCGTCATCTTCCGCCAGCTCACTATCTACAAAGTGAAACTGCGCGGCGGCAGCGACGAACAGGCACAGCGTGAAGCGGTGACCGACACCGCCGCCGCGCTGGGTTTTATTTCCGCAATTGGCGCCGTCGGCGGCTTCTTCATTCCTAAAGCATTCGGCAGTTCGCTGGCGATGACCGGTTCCCCCATCGGCGCCATGAAAATCTTTCTGGTGTTTTACATCGTCTGCGTGCTGGTGACCTGGCTGGTCTATGGCCGCCGTAAACCACAACAAAAATAACAACAACTGACGTAGGCCTGATAAGACGCCATGCGTCGCCATCAGGCAATCACGCAATGCCGGATGACGGCTTGCGCCTTATCCGGCCTACAAGACCCTATGGAGCAGGAGAAATGTCATGAGTAAACTGTTGGATCGCTTCCGTTACTTTAAACAAAAGGGTGACACCTTTGCTGACGGTCACGGTCAGGTGATGCATACCAACCGGGACTGGGAAGACAGCTATCGTCAGCGCTGGCAATTTGACAAGATTGTCCGTTCAACCCATGGGGTGAACTGCACCGGCTCCTGTAGCTGGAAAATCTACGTCAAAAATGGTCTGGTGACCTGGGAAACCCAGCAGACCGACTATCCGCGTACCCGTCCGGACCTGCCCAACCATGAACCGCGCGGTTGTCCGCGTGGTGCCAGCTACTCCTGGTATCTGTACAGCGCCAACCGTCTGAAATACCCGCTGGTGCGCAAACGGCTGATCGAACTGTGGCGCGAGGCCCTGGCTTCCCATCCCGATCCGGTGCTGGCGTGGGATTCGATCATGAATGACCCGCAAAAGTGCCAGAGCTACAAGCAGGTGCGCGGTCGCGGCGGGTTTATCCGCTCCAACTGGAAAGAACTCAACCAGCTCATTGCCGCCGCTAACGTCTGGACCGTCAAAACCTATGGCCCGGACCGCGTCGCTGGCTTCTCGCCGATCCCGGCGATGTCGATGGTCTCTTACGCCGCCGGCACCCGCTATCTTTCCCTGCTCGGCGGCACCTGTCTGAGTTTTTACGACTGGTACTGCGACCTGCCGCCCGCTTCACCGATGACCTGGGGCGAACAGACCGACGTGCCTGAATCCGCCGACTGGTACAACTCCAGCTATATCATTGCCTGGGGCTCCAACGTACCGCAAACCCGTACGCCGGATGCCCACTTCTTTACCGAAGTCCGTTACAAAGGCACCAAAACCGTCGCGATTACTCCTGATTTCTCCGAAGTTGCCAAGCTGAGCGATCAGTGGCTGGCGCCAAAACAAGGCACCGACAGCGCGCTGGCCATGGCGATGGGACACGTTATCTTAAAAGAATTCCATCTCGACAATCCCAGCGACTACTTCCTCAACTACTGCCGTCACTACACCGACATGCCGATGCTGGTATTACTGGACGCCCGCGAGGACGGCAGTTACGTGCCGGGACGGATGATGCGCGCCTCGGATCTGGTCGATGGGCTGGGTGAAAGCAATAACCCGGAGTGGAAAACGGTCGCCTGTAACAGCACCGGGGAACTGGTGGTGCCTAACGGTTCGATTGGTTTCCGCTGGGGTGAAAAAGGCAAATGGAACCTTGAATCACTGGCGGCAGGATCAGAAACCGAACTGTCACTGTCATTGCTCGGTCAGCATGATGAGGTGCTGGGCGTCGCCTTCCCCTATTTCGGCGGCAACGAAAACCCCCATTTTCGCAGCGTGAAGCAGGAACCCGTACTGGTGCGCCAACTGCCGGTGAAGCAGTTAACGCTTGCCGATGGCAGCCGATGCCCGGTGGTCAGCGTCTACGATCTGGTACTGGCAAACTACGGCCTCGATCGCGGTCTGGAAGACGCGTACGCTGCGATTACGTATTCCGAGGTGAAAGCCTATACGCCAGCGTGGGCGGAACAGATAACCGGCGTGCCGCGTTTTCAGATTGAAACCATCGCCCGTGAGTTCGCCGATACGGCGCATAAGACCCACGGTCGCTCGATGATTATCCTCGGTGCCGGCGTCAACCACTGGTATCACGTGGACATGAACTACCGGGGAATGATCAACATCCTCGTGTTCTGCGGATGTGTCGGGCAGAGCGGCGGCGGCTGGGCGCACTATGTCGGCCAGGAAAAGCTGCGTCCGCAAACCGGCTGGCTACCGCTGGCCTTTGCCCTGGACTGGAACCGTCCGCCGCGCCAGATGAACAGCACCTCGTTTTTCTACAATCACGCCAGCCAGTGGCGTTATGAAAAACTGACCGCGCAGGAACTGCTTTCGCCGCTGGCGGATGCCTCAAAATTCACCGGTCATCTGATCGATTTCAATGTGCGCGCCGAACGCATGGGCTGGCTACCCTCTGCGCCGCAGCTTAATCTCAATCCGCTGACGGTCAAAGCCAGCGCCGAAAAGGCCGGCTTGTCACCCGTGGAATACACCGTTGCGGCATTGAAATCCGGTGATATTCGCTTTGCCTGCGAACAGCCGGACAGCGGTAAGAATCATCCGCGTAACCTGTTTGTCTGGCGTTCTAACCTGCTCGGTTCTTCCGGTAAAGGCCATGAGTACATGCTCAAATATTTGCTCGGTACAGAGAGCGGTATTCAGGGAGAAGCGCTGGGTTCCAGCGAAGGCATTAAGCCAGAAGAGGTGGAATGGCAGTCTGCGGCGATCGAAGGCAAGCTCGACCTGCTGGTGACGCTCGATTTCCGTATGTCGAGCACCTGTCTGTTCTCAGATGTCGTTCTGCCGACCGCCACCTGGTATGAAAAAGACGACATGAATACCTCGGATATGCATCCGTTTATTCACCCGCTGTCGGCGGCGGTGGATCCCGCGTGGGAATCGAAAAGCGACTGGGAAATCTACAAAGGCATCGCCAACGTCTTTTCCGAGGTCTGCGTCGGCCATCTGGGACAAGAAACCGACGTGGTGCTGCAACCGTTACAGCACGATTCACCGGCAGAACTCTCGCAGCCGTTCGACATTCAGGACTGGCGTAAAGGGGAATGCGACCTGATCCCCGGAAAAACCGCGCCAAACATTGCCGTGGTGGAACGCGACTATCCCGCGACGTACGAGCGTTTTACTTCGCTCGGACCGCTGATGGATACGTTGGGTAACGGCGGTAAGGGGATATCGTGGAACACCCAGACGGAGGTCGATTTCCTCGGCAAGCTTAACTACACCAAGCGCGAAGGCCCGGCGAAAGGCCGCCCGCTGATCGAAACGGCAATCGATGCCTCGGAGGTTATCCTGGCGCTGGCGCCGGAAACCAACGGTCAGGTGGCGGTGAAAGCGTGGCAAGCGCTTGGTGCGATGACCGGACGTGAGCATACCCATCTGGCGCTCAACAAAGAAGACGAGAAGATTCGTTTTCGCGATATCCAGGCACAGCCGCGCAAAATCATCTCCAGCCCGACATGGTCTGGTCTGGAAAGCGAGCATGTCTCCTATAACGCGGGCTATACCAACGTCCATGAGCTGATTCCGTGGCGCACACTCTCCGGCCGTCAGCAGCTGTATCAGGATCATCAGTGGATGCGCGCGTTTGGTGAAAGTCTCGTCGCCTATCGCCCGCCGATTGACACCCGCAGCGTCAGTGAGATGCGTGAAATTCCGCCGAACGGCTTCCCGGAGAAAGCGCTGAACTTCCTGACGCCGCACCAGAAATGGGGCATTCACTCCACCTACAGCGAAAACCTGTTGATGCTGACGCTGTCGCGCGGCGGGCCGATTGTCTGGATCAGTGAAACGGATGCGAAAGAGCTCGGTATCGAGGATAACGACTGGATCGAGGCCTTCAACGCCAACGGCGCCCTCACCGCTCGCGCGGTCGTCAGCCAGCGCGTGCCGCCCGGCATGACCATGATGTACCACGCGCAGGAACGCATCATGAATATCCCCGGTTCGGAAGTGACCGGCATGCGCGGCGG
Organism: Citrobacter telavivensis; assembly: GCA_009363175.1. Taxonomy (NCBI): domain Bacteria; kingdom Pseudomonadati; phylum Pseudomonadota; class Gammaproteobacteria; order Enterobacterales; family Enterobacteriaceae; genus Citrobacter; species Citrobacter telavivensis. The sequence goes on along the minus strand of CP045205.1, from coordinate 3,131,354 downwards.
GATCCACAACTCCGTCACCCGTGTGTGCCCGAAACCGACGCACATGATCGGCGGCTATGCGCAGCTTGCCTACGGTTTTAACTATTACGGTACCGTCGGCTCCAACCGCGACGAGTTCATCATGATTAGAAAAATGAAGAACATTGACTGGCTGGATGATGAAGGTCGGGATCAGGTACAGGAGGCGAAAAAATGAAGATACGCTCACAGGTTGGCATGGTACTGAACCTCGATAAATGCATTGGTTGTCACACCTGCTCCGTTACCTGTAAAAACGTCTGGACCGGGCGTGAAGGAATGGAGTACGCGTGGTTTAACAACGTCGAGACGAAACCCGGCATCGGCTATCCGAAAAACTGGGAAGATCAGGAGGAGTGGCAAGGCGGTTGGGTTCGCGACGTGAATGGCAAGATCAGACCCCGTCTGGGCGGTAAAATGGGCGTCATCACTAAAATCTTCGCTAACCCGGTCATTCCGCAAATCGATGATTATTACGAGCCGTTCACCTACGACTATCAGCATCTGCACAGCGCGCCGGAGGGAAAACATGTGCCTACCGCCCGTCCCCGTTCGCTCATTGACGGCAAGCGGATGGATAAAATCATCTGGGGGCCGAACTGGGAAGAGCTGCTTGGCGGTGAATTTGAAAAACGCGCCCGCGACCGCAATTTCGACAAGATCCAGAAGGAGATGTACGGCCAGTTTGAAAACACCTTCATGATGTATCTGCCGCGTCTGTGCGAACACTGCCTGAATCCAAGCTGTGTCGCTACCTGTCCGAGCGGTGCCATCTACAAGCGTGAAGAAGACGGGATTGTGCTTATCGATCAGGATAAATGCCGCGGCTGGCGTTTGTGCATCAGCGGCTGCCCGTACAAAAAAATCTATTTCAACTGGAAAAGCGGCAAATCAGAGAAATGCATTTTCTGCTATCCGCGCATTGAGTCCGGCCAGCCGACCGTCTGTTCGGAAACCTGCGTCGGGCGTATCCGCTATCTCGGCGTACTGCTCTACGATGCGGATCGCATTGAAGAAGCGGCCAGCACCGAACATGAAACCGATCTCTATGAGCGCCAGTGCGACGTGTTCCTGAACCCGCACGACCCGGCGGTGATTGAAGAAGCGCTGAAACAGGGGATCCCGCAAAACGTTATCGACGCGGCGCAGCGATCGCCGGTATACAAAATGGCGATGGACTGGAAGCTGGCGCTGCCGCTACATCCGGAATACCGCACGCTGCCAATGGTCTGGTATGTGCCGCCGCTGTCGCCCATTCAGTCCTACGCCGATGCGGGCGGACTGCCCAAAAGCGACGGCGTGCTGCCGGCGATCGAAAGCCTGCGGATCCCAGTGCAGTATCTCGCCAATATGCTGAGCGCAGGCGACACCGGGCCGGTGCTGCGTGCGCTCAAGCGCATGATGGCAATGCGCCACTATATGCGGGCGCAAACCGTCGAAGGCGTCACCGATACTCGTGCGATTGATGAAGTGGGCTTAAGCGTTGAACAAATTGAAGAGATGTATCGCTACCTGGCGATTGCCAACTACGAAGACCGCTTTGTGATCCCGACCAGCCACCGTGAAATGGCGCACGATGCCTTCCCGGAGAAAAACGGTTGCGGCTTCTCCTTCGGCGACGGGTGCCACGGTTCCGATACCAAATTCAATCTGTTCAACAGCAGTCGCATTGACGCCATCAACATCACCGAAGTGCGTGACAAGGCGGAGGGTGAATAATGCAAATCCTCAAGGTGATTGGCCTGCTGATGGAGTATCCGGATGAGTGGCTGTGGGCGTGTAAGGACGACGCGCTGGCACTGGTGCGCCACGATGCGCCAATGCTCACCGACTTCACCGAAGCACTGCTCAACGCGCCGCTGCTCGATAAACAGGCCGAATGGTGCGAGGTGTTTGACCGTGGGCGCGCCACTTCGCTACTGCTGTTCGAGCACGTGCATGCAGAGTCCCGCGATCGCGGCCAGGCGATGGTGGATCTGTTGACGCAGTACGAAAAAGTGGGATTGCAACTCGACTGTCGCGAACTGCCGGACCATCTGCCGCTGTATCTGGAATACCTGAGCGTGCTGCCAGAAACCGACGCACGCGAAGGCTTGCAGAACGTCTCGCCGATTCTGGCCCTGCTGGGGGGACGTTTAAAGCAGCGTGGCACGCCGTGGTATCAGCTATTCGATGCCCTGTTGCTCCTGTCGGGTAGCCCACTTTCAAGTGACAGTGTCACGAAACAGGTTGACACTGAAACGCGTGATGACACTCGTCAGGCGTTGGATGCCGTCTGGGAAGAAGAACAGGTGAAATTTATCGAAGATAACGCCACGGCCTGTGACAGTTCGCCATTACAGCAATATCAACGACGCTTTAGCCAGGACGTGGCGCCGCAGTACGTCGACGTCAGCGCGGGAGGCCCGAAATGATACAGTTCCTGAACGTCTTTTTTTACGACATCTACCCCTATCTTTGCGGGACGGTCTTCATCCTCGGCAGTTGGCTGCGCTATGACTACGGGCAGTACACCTGGCGGGCGTCCTCCAGTCAGATGCTGGACAAACGCGGGATGGTCCTGTGGTCGAATCTGTTCCACATCGGCATTCTGGGGATCTTCTTTGGCCACCTGTTCGGGATGTTAACCCCACACTGGATGTACGCCTGGTTCCTGCCCATCGCGGTGAAACAGCAGATGGCGATGATTGCAGGCGGGATCTGCGGCGTGCTGACGCTGGTCGGCGGTGCGGGGTTGCTGGTACGTCGTCTGACAAACTCCCGCATCCGGGCCACCTCATCCACGGCGGATATCCTGATCCTCTGCATTCTGCTGATTCAGTGCATACTGGGCTTAAGCACGATACCGTTCTCCGCGCAGCACCCGGACGGCAGTGAAATGTTGAAACTGGTGGAGTGGGCGCAGTCAGTTGTGACCTTCCGTGGCGGGGCCTCTGCCCACCTGGACGGCGTGGCGTTTATTTTCCGCGTGCACCTGGTGCTGGGGATGACCATCTTCCTGCTCTTCCCGTTCACCCGTCTGGTTCACGTCTGGAGCGCGCCGTTTGAGTACTTCAGTCGTCGCTACCAGATCGTTCGTTCCCGTCGATAGCCTTCCACTGCCCGGCAGTGCAATCTGCCGGGCGACTGTTCGCTCCAGCCGAAAAGCGTGTTCATGTTGGCGGCATCGCCATCCGCTACGCTGCACGTTATGATGCTTCTCCAACTCAGGGAGAATGCTAATGAAACCACAGGTTTACCACGTTGATGCCTTCACCAGAACCCCTTTTCGCGGCAATTCCGCCGGTGTTGTCCTGCATGCTGACGGCCTTAGCGACGCGCAGATGCAACTGATTGCCCGCGAACTGCGTCACTCCGAAACCGCATTCCTGCTGCAAAGCGACGACAGCGATGTACGCATTCGCTATTTTACGCCGACGGTAGAAGTGCCCATTTGCGGGCACGCCACCGTTGCGGCACATTACGTCCGCGCCACGGCGCTGGGACTGGGTAATACCACGGTGTGGCAAACCTCGCTGGCGGGACGTCACCGGGTTGAGATCCGCTATGATAGCGACGATTATCGTATCTCGCTGGAACAAGGTGCGCCCTCCTTCGACGCGCCGCTCGAAGGCGACATCCGCGCCGCCATTCTACGCGCGCTGCACCTGAGTGAGGACGCAATGCTACCGGGCCTGCCGATTCAGGTCGCCTCGACCGGTCATTCCAAAGTGATGATCCCACTGAAGCCTGAGGTCAATATTGACGCCCTCGCCCCCGACCTTTCTGCGCTTTGCGCTATCAGTCAGCAGATTGGCTGCAATGGCTTTTTTCCTTTTCAGATCCGTCCGGGTAAAAATGAGACCGATGGACGCATGTTCTCTCCGGCAATCGGTATTGTGGAAGATCCGGTGACGGGCAATGCCAATGGCCCAATGGGTGCCTGGCTGGTGCATCATCATTTATTACAACATGACGGGAAATTGCTACAGGTGAAAGGACATCAGGGACGGGCATTAGGTCGCGACGGCATCGTTGATATTGACGTGACGATTCAGGATAACCAACCGGTAAAAGTCACGATATCCGGTAACGCAGTGATCCTGTTTCACGCACAATGGGCGGTAGATTTTTAAAAACAGCCCGGTAAAGATACGCCTTACCGGGCGGCTTTATTTTCCTTTCTTATATTGACCGCTTTAAATTCTTATTAAGATAGTCCAATTAATCTTAAATAGCATTTAAGGTGGTAAACGCTTTAAAAATCATAATGATAATCCGCTTTATTTTCTTCTTTCATCAACCGGGATTAATTAAAAATCAACATCATTTCATCTGTTTTGTTTTATTTTAATACTATCACCAATCGATTTATTTAGTTACGTAAGAACAATTCATTTGTAATTTTCTTAGGCGATATGAAAAATAAGTCATTATCTTGAGAGTGAGTCGCAGCAAAGGATTCTTCAGATATAGCAAAAGTTAAACAACACTCGTTCTGTCTGGAAACAAAAAACTCAACGCCGTAAATATAATATATTACGCGCTGTATTTGTCTATTAAGAATGTGAATATTGATATGAAAGAATTTAAATTAACAACCATGGCATTATTGATTGGCAGCTTGTTAATGACAAATAACGTTTGTGCAAAAATTTATAATGAGGATGAGGGGATTATCACCGGGAGTGGAGCCCTTACCGACGGCGGTACCTATAAAATTATCAGTACCTCCGGGGAAAACAACACCCTCTCCGTGGCGAACAATGGCGGGATTACGGTTACCCACCCGGGCGGAACGCCAATCGTCAGCGGCAGGGGCGAGTTTGAAGATGGCGATCTTACGCTCGCGTCTGGTACTGTTTTTGTTGCCAACAGCGGAACAATCAATTTAGGGTCAGGCTCTACGGTGAATCAAATTACCGGGGATTTGATTCCGGGTACGGTCGACGGACGCCCGGACCTGGCGCTTGATGAAGATTATCAATCTCTGTTCGCCGTCGGCATTGTTGATATGGGGGGAACCAGTGACGCCTATCGTGCACAAAAAGGCGCGCTTATTGCTGATGATTTAACCATCAACATCAGCCACCAGCGTGATGGCAAGACTATCTCGGGTATCTTTTCTGATAAAAATAATGGCGTTATTACCTTAACCGGCGATACCACGGTGAATGCAACGGTAACCGGGGCGAATGGACACGCTTTTAGCGTTTATGCGAAGGAAGGGACTTTCATCGACGCTGAAAATCTTATTGTTAATAGCAAGAGTACAGAATACGCCGTGGGGATCGTTTCGGAATCGACAGACGCAGCTAACCGCTCGCTGATTCAGTATCAAAATGCCAGCGTTAAATCCGTTGCCAATGATTTTGCGGATGGTATTAATGCTAACGCCGGTTATATCGAAGCGTTTGGCGATACCAATGTCGATGTCACCGTCAATGGCGTCGGGGGCGTGGCGTCCGCAATCTGGCTTTCTGATGGTCTTTCAGGCATCGATTTGGATTCGACTATCACCACCCACGGTACAACGACCCTGCTGTTGAAATCAGGTGCAGACAGAACGGTTCTTGATGGCGTTGACTCCATGGGGTCCACGCAGTTTACCAGCAACGACCTGAACATCACGCTGGACACCCAGGGACACCAACAGACGACCGGTACCGGTATTCTGGCCAGTAAAGACGATGCGTCGACGGCGGGTAAAATCGACATTAATGGGCGTCTCAATATTGATGTTGTTGATACCACCCGCAGCGGGAGCTGGAACTATGTCCATGCGGACAAAGGCGGCGAAATCACGCTGAATGGCGGGGTGCAGATGGGGGTTAACTACAACGACCCGAATGCCACCGCTATTCTGGCTGAAAACGCTGACTCCCGCGTGACGATTCATCCGCAGAACGTGCAGATTGTCGGTACTGTCGAAGCCAGCGATGCCGCCGTGGTTGACATCAGTGCGACCAGCCAGTCGCGTTTCGTTGGCGGAACGGTAACCAGCGGCAACGCGGTGAATAACCTGTCGCTGGCGGAAGGCTCGGCCTGGAACATGACCAAAAGTTCTCAGCTTACTCACCTGACGCTGGATGATTCCACGCTGACCTTCATGCCCACCAGCGTGCAGAGTCGCAGGCTGACCCGTGAGGCCACGAGCTTCAAAACCCTGACGGTGGACGGCGATTATACCGGTGCGAACGGTAACATCGTGATGAACACCCAACTGGGCGATGACGCCTCGCCGACTGACCGGATGATCGTTGCCGGCAACACCTCGGGCACGACGAGCGTCAAAGTGCTGAACGCCGGGGGCGCGGGTGGACTGACGACGGACGGTATCGAACTCATCAGCGTCGCCGGTCATTCCGACGGGGAGTTCAGACAGAATGGCCGCATCGTGGCAGGCGCCTATGACTACACCCTGCAACGCGGCGAAGGCGGGAATAACAAGAACTGGTACCTGAGCAGCGCGTTGTCTCCGGTCACCCCGGTGGATCCGGCATCGCCTGTTGATCCCACCGATCCGCAGTCGCCATCCCCGACGCCGCGTGAACACGCAATTCGTCCGGAAGCCGGTCTGTACGGTATGAACCTGCAGGCGGCGAACACGATGTTTAACACCCGCTTACAGGATCGTCTGGGCGAAACGCATTATGTTGACGCACTGACCGGCGAGGACGCGGTCACCAGCCTGTGGCTGCGTAATGTCGGTGGTCATACCCGTCAGAAAGACAGCAGCGACCAACTGAACATGCAGAGCAACCGCTATGTCATGCAGTTGGGTGGCGATCTCGCACAGTGGTCTTCGGACAACACCGATCGTTACCATCTGGGTCTGATGGCAGGTTACGCTAACCAGAAGAGCCGCGCGGAAAACCAGCGTAATGGTAACCGCGCTGACAGTCGCATCAGCGGTTACAGCGTCGGTCTGTACGGTACGTGGCTGCAGGACAACGCCACTCACGAAGGGGCATACGTTGACACCTGGGCGCAGTACAGCTGGTTCGATAACACCGTTTCCGGTCGTGACGTTGAAGCGGAAGAGTATGATTCCAGCGGATTCACCGCGTCTGTCGAATCCGGCTATACCTGGAAACTGGCAGCGTTAAGCGAACGTAACGCGCTGTATATCCAGCCTAAAGCGCAGGTCACCTGGATGGGCGTGAAGGCGGATGAGCACAAAGAAGTTAACGGTACCCGCGTGGAAGGCAACGGGGATGGCAACATCCAGACCCGCGTCGGCGTCCGTCTGTTCGGCAAGGGACATAACCAACTGGACAATGATAAGAACCGCACCTTCCAGCCGTTTGTGGAAGCCAACTGGATCCACAACAGCAAAGACTTTGGCGTCTCGATGAACGGTGAAAACGTGAATCTGCAGGGTGCCCGCAATATCGGCGAACTGAAAGCCGGTGTCGAAGGCCAGTTGACGAAGAACGTCGCGCTGTGGGGTAACGTCGCTCAGCAGGTTGGCGACAAAGGTTACAGCGATACCTCAGCGATGATCGGGATTAAAGCCTCGTTCTGATGAAAAACCCCCGGTAAGCGCATGCGCTGCCTGCCGGGTTTTCTTTATTTTCCGGCTTCCGGATGCGTATCAAACGCCGCCATCACCCTTGCCAGCTCAGTTTCCGTAAACCCATGCTTCGCGTCCGTCACCCCCAGGCCAAAACGTTCCTGTAGTAACGCATACAGCGAGGCGACATCCGGCAAATTGCGCTGTTCTACCACCCTGTCATTATCGTAATGCGTGAAATGGAAGTTGGTGAGGGTCAATTTTCCCCCGTCCGGCAAATGACGACACATTAACAGATGATGACGAAAGTGCGATTGCGGCCAGTGCGCAGACCAGAAGTTGCCCATCACATGGTCACTTTGCTGCTGCGTCACCCGATCGAAGCGATACATGGACTGCCAGTGTTCGTGATGACAGAACTGCAGGATCCAGTCGTCCCCCTCCTGCTGCAAACGGTATTCACCGTGCGGCGTCTTCTGAATCATGTCCGCTTGCAGACGAATGGGAGCCGTGAGCGTCTGGCCGCCAAACCCCACATCGGCTACCCACGATTCGCCGTCCAGTTCCACCAACAGCAGACGGTGAGTTCGCGGGGGTAAATTTGGTGGATTTGCCAGCACCACGCGCCCCAACAGGCTGCGTACGGTAAAGCCCAGTTCGCGCAGTACGCGCTCAAACACGCCATTTTGCTCAAAACAATAGCCACCGCGACGTGCGGTAATGAGTTTCTCTTCCAGCGACCGATCGTCAAGGTGCATTTCTCGCGGCAACAGCACGTCAAGATTCTCAAACGGGATAGTACAGTTATGCTGCAAATGTAGCGCCCGAAGCGTCTCAATATTGACTTCGGTACGCCCTGACCAGTTCAGACGCGCAAAATAAGCATTCAGGATGGGAGTCATCAGGTTTCCTGTCGTGAGCCTTAATCGTTACCCGAGTATAAACGATGAGTCCAAAGCGTGAGGCTGATGTTATTAGTAGGTTGGCGCAACGTCGATTTTCATTAATACTCAGAAAAACCCTTTGCGAGACAATCCTATGAGCCGATTCCGTCCTGTCGAATTACGCCACGCCAGTCGCCTGCTCAATCATGGCCCTACGGTGCTTATCACCAGTCGCGATGAGGTCAGCAACCGACGCAACATCATGGCCGCCGCGTGGTCTATGCCCGTCGAGTTTGAACCGCCCCGTCTCGCCATTGTGGTCGATAAAACGGCCTGGTCGCGAGAGTTAATTGAGCGCAGCGGCCTGTTCGGTATCGTCATTCCCGGCGTCGCCGCCACCAACTGGACGTACGCTGTCGGCAGCGTCTCCGGTCGCGATGAAGACAAGTTCAACTGTTACGGTATCCCGGTGATACAAGGGCCGGTTCTGGGGCTGCCGGTGGTCGAAGAAAAATGTCTGGCCTGGATGGAGTGTCGTCTCCTCCCCGCCACCGCCGCGCAGGAAAAATACGACACCTTATTCGGTGAAGTGGTTTCTGCCGCCGCGGATGAACGTGTGTTTGTCGAAGGCCGCTGGCAGTTCGATGACGATAAGCTTAATACCCTGCATCATCTTGGCGCTGGAACGTTCGTCACCAGCGGCAAACGCGTAACGGCGGGTTAGCTGCGCCTGCACCATAGTGCTCCTCTTGCCTGGCTATACGGATAAAGTTGAGTTCTGGTTCAATATCGTCACGCCATAATCCGACGTCGCCCGGTCAGCCCTCGCGACCGGGCGTTTTATTACATGCTGTAGCCTGGCTTTTTAATCAGCGCGTCCATCTGCGGTGCAATCTCGCTATCCCATACGTCCTGCCACGCTTCTTCAGGAACTTCAGTCAGCGCCACGCTCACCGAGCGCGCTTTGCTTTTCAGATGACGAACGATCGTCTCAGTAATCTCTGAGGCCAGCGCCGCTTTTTGTTCTTCAGTCAGGTCGCGCGGAAAACATTTAATATCAACGTGTGGCATTGCAGGTTCCTAATTATCAGTGTGAGGATTAAAACGAGCACAGTTGTGAATACGCCAGTGTCAGTTTATGCGGACTCACGCTCAATAAGGTGAAAACCGATATCGATAATGGCCTCTTCCACTGCCGTTTGTTCAATGCGATTCGCCAACAGCGTGGCGGCTCGCTGACCAATGGCGCGACGGTCAACGCTGACGGTGGTGATCGACGGACGATTACTGGCGGCAAAATCGAGATCGCCAAAACCGATAACCGCTAAATCCTGCGGAATACGTAATCCACGGCTTTCCGCTTCCATCATCGCGCCCTGCGCCAGGGTGTCGGAACTGCAGACAATTACGTCGAATTCCCCTTCGCTGAAGAGTTGCGTGAGTCCGCTGCGTCCCAGCGACAGCGATGCCGGGAGCGGTACATCGACCTGCGGCACATCATGAATATCATGGCGTGCCAGAACGCTGCATAGCCCCTGCTTACGCTGACCGGCGCGGCGATCGGCCGTCCACAGCAAACCGGGACGACGATACCCTTTACTTAGCAGATACTCGCCGGTGGCCTGCCCGACTTTTTCATGAGAGAAACCGACCAGCATATCAAGCGGCGTTGGGGTGAGATCCCAGATTTCGACCACCGGAATAGCCGCGTTGAGAATCACTTTTTTCAGTTCGCTGGTGTGGTGGATGCCGGTTAACACTACGCCGTCCGGACGCCGGGAAAGCAGTGTTGCCACCAGCTCCGCTTCCGTCTGCTCGGTATACCCCGCCACGCACAGGAGAATATGATAGCCGCGCCTTGCCAGTTCATCGCTCAGCGACTGGATAGTATCGACGAACATGTTGTTGTTGATCTGCGGCACCACAATGGCAATCAATTTACTGCGCCGTGACGCAAGACCTCCCGCCAGCGCGTTGGGAATATAGCCGGTCGCCCGCACCGCCTGCATCACTTTCTCAACCGTTTTAGGCCGCACCAGTTGCGGTGTATTGAGCGCCCGACTCACCGTCATGGGCGACAGTCCAGCACTGCGGGCAACATCTTCCAGCGTCGGCGCGCGAGGTGGTTTTGTGCTCTTCACTGTGGATGCCCCTGCAAAATTCACTGATTTATCTGTGCATTATTCATCATGCCGGTGGCTATTGCCAGCTTCTGACCAGGAAACGCCGCAAATACAGCAGCTTACTTTCCCCCTCGCACAATGAAATGTTAGCGCCATCATTCAATGTTGTGCATTTTACCAGATTGTTTTGGATCGTGACCTGTTTTGCAGGAATTCCCCTTTTTTATTCGCCATATGTGATCGATTGTTCAATTCAACATCAACTCTCTGGATTAATTTCTGCCATCAGAATAGAAATGTTAGCGCAATCATTTTACATCAATCAGGAGAATGACATGTCCTTAAGCGCGAATTCTGACGCCGTAACCTATGCCAAAGCAGCCAACGCCAGAACGGCAGCGGAAACCGGCGATCGCATCGAGTGGGTGAAGCTGTCACTGGCATTTCTGCCGCTGGCGACCCCGGTGAGTGACGCCAAAGTGTTAACCGGTCGCCAGAAACCGCTGACCGAAGTGGCGATCATCATTGCCGAGATCCGCAGTCGCGATGGATTTGAAGGCGTCGGCTTCAGCTATTCAAAACGAGCCGGTGGTCAGGGCATTTACGCTCATGCCAAAGAAATCGCCGACAACCTGCTGGGTGAAGATCCGAATGACATCGATAAGATCTACACCAAGCTGCTGTGGGCAGGCGCATCCGTTGGCCGCAGCGGAATGGCGGTTCAGGCCATCTCCCCTATCGATATCGCCCTCTGGGACATGAAAGCCAAGCGTGCTGGCCTGCCGCTGGCTAAACTGCTGGGCGCGCACCGGGATTCCGTGCAGTGCTACAACACCTCCGGCGGTTTCCTGCATACCCCGCTCGATCAGGTACTGAAAAATGTCGTGATTTCACGCGAAAACGGCATCGGCGGGATCAAACTGAAAGTTGGGCAACCCAACTGTGCCGAGGATATCCGCCGCTTAACCGCCGTTCGCGAAGCGCTGGGCGATGACTTCCCGTTGATGGTCGATGCCAACCAACAGTGGGATCGTGAAACGGCGATCCGCATGGGGCGCAAAATGGAACAGTTCAATCTTATCTGGATTGAAGAGCCGCTGGACGCCTACGATGTTGAAGGTCACGCTCAGCTTGCCGCCGCGCTGGATACGCCCATCGCCACCGGTGAAATGCTCACCAGCTTCCGCGAGCACGAACAGCTGATTCTGGGGAACGCCAGCGACTTCGTCCAGCCAGACGCTCCTCGCGTTGGCGGTATTTCACCGTTCCTGAAGATTATGGATCTGGCCGCGAAGCACGGGCGTAAGCTTGCGCCGCATTTTGCCATGGAAGTTCACCTGCATTTGTCCGCCGCCTACCCGCTGGAGCCGTGGCTGGAGCATTTCGAGTGGCTGAACCCGCTGTTCAACGAACAGCTTGAACTGCGCGACGGTCGCATGTGGATCTCCGATCGCCACGGTCTGGGCTTCACCCTGAGCGAGCAGGCTCGCCGCTGGACCCAATTAAGCTGTGAATTTGGCAAACGCCCCTGATGACACTGGCGGGAATCATTCCCGCCCTCTTACCTTACAGAACGCTTTCTGCCCTTATCGAGGAGTAGAGAATGAGCACAATGATAAAGCGCACCAAAGTGCGTTACAGCATTCTTATATTTTTATTTCTTGCCACTGTATTTAATTATGCCGACCGGGCAACGTTATCCGTCGTCGCGCCGATTATGAGTAAGGAATTAGGCTTTGACCCGGAAGCAATGGGACTGGCTTTTTCTTCTTTTGGTATTGCCTATGTGATAATGCAATTACCCGGTGGCTGGTTATTAGACCGCTACGGCTCGCGTCTGGTATATGGCTGTGCGCTGATCGGTTGGTCGCTGGTGACCATGTTTCAGGGCACCATCTATCTGTACGCCAGCCCGCTGATTGTCCTGATTATTCTGCGTTTACTGATGGGCGCAATCGAAGCGCCTGCCTTCCCGGCAAACAGTCGCTTAAGCGTACAGTGGTTCCCGAATAATGAGCGAGGTTTTGTCACCTCGGTTTATCAGGCAGCACAGTATATCTCGCTGGGGATTATTACCCCGCTGATGACTATTATTCTGCATAACCTGAGCTGGCATTTTGTCTTTTATTACATCGGTGCGATTGGCGTTATTCTCGGCGTCTTCTGGTTAATTAAAATCAAAGATCCGATGCACCATCCCAAAGTGAATCAACAGGAGATTGACTATATCCGCGAGGGTGGCGGTGAACCGATGCTTGGCAGTAAAAAGGAGTCGCAGAAGGTCTCGTTCGCCCAGATCAAAAGCGTCTGCGTCAACCGGATGATGATCGGTGTCTACATCGGGCAGTTTTGCGTCACCTCTATCACCTGGTTCTTCCTGACCTGGTTCCCAACCTACCTGTACCAGGCCAAGGGGATGTCGATACTGAAAGTGGGTTTTGTCGCCAGTATCCCGGCGATTGCCGGATTTATCGGCGGCCTGCTCGGTGGCGTCTTCTCCGACTGGTTGCTCAAACGCGGCTACAGCCTCACCATCGCGCGTAAACTGCCGGTGATTTGCGGCATGCTGCTCTCCTGCGTGATTGTTATCGCTAACTACACCTCTTCGGAGTTCGTGGTCATTGCTGCGATGAGCCTGGCCTTTTTCGCCAAAGGGTTTGGCAACCTCGGCTGGTGCGTCCTTAGCGATACGTCGCCGAAAGAGATGTTGGGCATCGCGGGGGGGGTCTTCAATATGTGCGGCAACATGGCAAGTATCGTCACTCCGCTGGTGATCGGCGTAATTCTGGCCAATACCCAGTCGTTTGACTTCGCCATTCTGTACGTCGGCTCAATGGGGCTCATTGGCCTTATTTCCTACCTGTTTATTGTTGGACCGTTGGATCGCATTACGCTAACCCCGTCTGCTGCCTGATAGTCCCTATGGCGAAGACTTCGCCCCGCTGTTCCGGGATTGCACTCCTCGGAACAGCGTTTTTTTATTGCGCTTTCACCCGCTGCCAGTGTCACCTTCTCTCAGATGATCTCGTTGTTTTTCAGCACCTGGCGTAATTCTGCCCGCTGACACACGGCGTCCGCTATCGCGCTGATATTCGGCGTATTGTCCTGAAACCAGTCATGACCTGGCCCCCAGGTGCGCATCACGCACAGATAACAATCAAGCAGGGTTAACTGCTCGCCGAAGGCATACGGTTCGGCGCTCAGTTGGTCGTTCAGCCAGAGGTAGAGTGATTTACGGTATTCAATACAGTTCTTTTTCAACTGTGCGGGCGCATCAGGAACCCAGCGTTCCGGATAGTCAGCGTAGGTATATGTCGGATAGATATTAGCCACCAGCCAGATTAACAGGCGCTGAAACTGCTGGCGCTCTGTACTTCCAACGGGCGGAGCCAGATCGGGGCGACGATCGAGTACCATCAGCGCGATGGCTGCCGTTTCGGTCATCACCTCACCATTTTCAAGCGTCAGCGTCGGTACCTGGCACAGCGGATTGATTTTTTTCAGCAGATCGCGCTGCGGCCCTTCACTATCAAAACCGCTGATATCAATAAAACGATACGGAATGTCCGCCAGCGTAAGCATTAATTCGCCGATCGCTGACCCCCACCCTGGCGCCCCGTAAACCTTAATCATACTGCCTCCTGCAGGTTAAAACTCTAAGTGTAGAGTAACCTGCATTTCTGGCATGGCTTTCTGAACGTTCCTGCCAACCGCTCCCTACAAAAATTAATAGGTCAGTAAAACGAATGATCTTAACCGCAATTGAACGACCCTATTTTCTTTTTGGCATCGTTTTATTGGTTAGATTTTACTTAAGAGAACACCCTGTACTTTTCAGGTTGCGCAGTTGTATTTATTTTTCATTTTACTGACATCTCATTTTAATTAAAGCGTGTAAATTTCATTTTAAATACTTTCGTCATTCTTATGTTTAGTAGAGAATGCAGCATTCTAAATACATCAATCTCTATTATCCGTCTGCCCGAGCTGACGGATTTTTGTGTTTATTCCGCACAGTATCACCAGGAGTCTTTCATGAGAAGTAACATTCCCGTTACACAGAAAGAGTTTTTACTTAACGAGAAAGCGACGCTCTTATCTACAACGAATACGCAAAGCCATATTACCTATGCGAATTCAGCGTTTATCGACGCCAGTGGATTTGGCGAAAATCAACTGATGGGCGAACCGCATAATATCATTCGTCATCCGGATATGCCGCCTGCCGCCTTTGCTGATATGTGGTTTACCCTGCAACAGGGCGACAGCTGGACCGGCATGGTCAAGAATCGTCGTCACAATGGTGACCATTACTGGGTTCGCGCCAACGTTACCCCCGTCTGGCATAACGAACAGTTAACCGGATACATCTCGGTACGCACTGTTCCTGCGCGTCAGGAAATTGAGCAAAGTGAGCAGCTTTATCAAAAGATAAATAATAACAATTTCAAGGGCCATCGATTATTTAAGGGCATTATTATTCGCCGTGGCATCCTGGCCTTTTTATCCGCGTTTAAATGGTTATCCATCCGTCAACGTGTCAATTATGCTATTGGTGCCAGTCTGTTTCTCGCCTTGGCTATTATTTTCTTAGCGATCAATCCGCTTATTCAGGCAGGCGCGTTTACCCTCTTATTTCTGCTGCTGGCTATTTACCTTAAGTATCAAATTTGTCATCCGGTTAAACAGATCCTGTCGCAGATGCAGAAAGTGGTCGCCGGGCGAAAACCCGACAGCATTCATTTAGATCGCGTCGATGAACTGGGGATGATGATGCGTCTGGTTAATCAGGCCGGATTAAATCTGAATTCACTGGTAGACGATGTCAGTACCCAAATTGCCGGTATTCAGGAGATCAGTACCCGCGTCAGTCAGGAAGGCTCAGCGCTGCATAAGCGCTCCGAAGAGACCTCGGCCAACCTGCAACAAACCGCGGCCGCGATTGAAGAGATAGGCAGCGCGGTGCAGCAAACGGCAGATACCGCCGCACAAACGATGACGATGGCGGACAGAACCAGCGCTAACGCCAGCGAAGGGGGCGACTTCATGAAGCAGACGATCGGCATGATGCAGTCGATTTCCCGCGATAACGGGCAGATCGTCGATATCATTGGCGTGATCGACAGTATTGCTTTCCAGACCAATATCCTCGCGCTTAACGCGGCGGTTGAAGCCGCCCGCGCCGGAGAATCCGGACGCGGATTTGCGGTCGTTGCCGCTGAAGTACGGAATCTGGCGCAGCACTCCGCGTCGGCCGCCAAAGAGATTGCGTCGCTGATTGAGAAGAACGTCGCCAACGTAAACGCCGGGGTGAGCATGGTTGAGCAGACGGAAACCCATCTGACCGGGATGATCGACGACGTGTTCCAGATGTCGACCATGATTAAAGAAATTGGCCTTGCGACGCGCGAACAGACGCAGGCGCTGGAACTGATTAACGATTCTATCTCCCGCATTGGCACCATGACCGATAACAATGCCGCGATGGTGGAAAGCGTCAGGGACGCCGCTGGCAATCTTTCCGGGCGCTCCTCACGCCTGCAACAGGCGGTACACGTCTTCGGCACCTCCGCCTGATCTTCCCTCCCGCTCTGCCTGTTCAGAGCGGGTTCTCACTTCAGTTCTGGTTGATTATTACGCAATCTGACCATTCGGAATGGACTATTTTGCACCGTTTATTATTTGCAGGTAGGATGCTCCGCCGGTGGTGTTATCCCTACCCAGAATGACGGGAAGCACCCCCTGCGTCGCAGCAGGTGGTTGCGACGAAAAGTTCGACTTATCAGACAGGTAAACAGGTAACGTAATGAATACACAAGAGACAACGGTGTCGGAGCAGCACGCGGCGAAACGACGCTGGTTGAATGCCCATGAAGAGGGTTATCACAAAGCGATGGGCAACCGTCAGGTTCAGATGATCGCCATCGGCGGCGCCATTGGAACCGGGTTATTTTTGGGGGCTGGCGCACGCCTGCAGATGGCGGGTCCGGCGCTGGCGCTGGTCTATCTGGTCTGCGGGATCTTCTCGTTCTTTATTCTGCGCGCGCTGGGCGAACTGGTTTTACACCGCCCTTCCAGCGGCAGTTTCGTCTCATACGCCCGTGAATTTCTCGGCGAGAAAGCCGCCTACGTCGCAGGATGGATGTACTTCATCAACTGGGCAATGACCGGCATTGTCGATATCACCGCCGTCGCGCTGTATATGCACTACTGGGGCGCGTTTGGTGACGTTCCGCAATGGGTCTTTGCGCTCGGCGCGCTGGCTATTGTGGGGACCATGAACATGATCGGCGTGAAGTGGTTTGCCGAAATGGAGTTCTGGTTTGCACTGGTCAAAGTACTGGCCATTGTCCTCTTTCTGGTGGTCGGGACGATTTTCCTCGGCTCGGGTAAACCGCTGGACGGTAATGCCACCGGCTTTCATCTGATTACCGATAACGGCGGGTTCTTCCCCCACGGCCTGCTGCCAGCGCTGGTGCTGGTGCAAGGGGTGGTCTTTGCCTTTGCTTCTATCGAACTGGTGGGAACCGCCGCTGGCGAGTGTAAAGATCCGCAGACGATGGTGCCAAAAGCCATCAACAGCGTGATCTGGCGTATCGGCCTGTTCTACGTCGGGTCCGTGGTGCTGCTGGTTCTGCTGCTGCCATGGAACGCCTACCAGGCGGGACAAAGCCCGTTTGTGACCTTCTTTTCGAAGCTCGGCGTTCCTTACATTGGCAGTATGATGAACATCGTCGTACTGACTGCCGCCCTCTCCAGCCTGAACTCCGGTCTTTATTGCACCGGACGCATTTTGCGCTCAATGGCGATGGGCGGCTCAGCCCCAAAATTCATGAGTAAGATGAGCCGTCAGCATGTGCCCTATGCGGGGATTCTGGCGACGCTGGTGGTGTATGTTGTCGGGGTTTTTCTCAACTATCTGGTCCCGTCACAGGTCTTCGAAATCGTGTTGAACTTTGCGTCGCTGGGGATCATCGCCTCGTGGGGCTTTATCGTGGTTTGCCAGTTGCGCTTGCGTCAGGCCATCAAAGAAGGGAAAGCCGCCGACGTCAGCTTCAGGCTGCCTGGCGCGCCGTATACCTCGTGGTTAACGCTGCTGTTTCTGTTGAGCGTTCTGGTGCTGATGGCGTTCGATTATCCGAACGGAACCTGGACCATTGCTTCTCTGCCGCTGATTGCCATCCTGCTGGTCGCCGGCTGGTACGGCGTGCGTAAACGCGTGGCGGAAATACACCGCACCGCGCCATAAATAATAAGGCCTGCACTTTCGGGCAGGCCTTATCAGATTGCACCTTGATGTATCTGCCGGGTGACGGCTTCGCCTTACCCGGCCTACGACACCCCTCAGGCGTAGGCCTGATAAGCGAAGCGCCATCAGGCGGTAGTCTTAGCGCCGGTGCCCGACATTACCGCCCTCTGGCGTCTTACAGGGCGATGCGAATCACATCATCCGGTTCAGAGGCTTCTTTCTCGCGAGTGGATTTCTGTTTCACGCTCACGTACAACGTTTTGCCATCGGCTGACAGCGCCAGGCTGTTCGGGAAGGTTGGCGTATTTCATGTATCTGCCGGGTGACGGCTTCGCCTTACCCGGCCTACGACACTCCTCAGGCGTAGGCCTGATAAGCGAAGCGCCATCAGGCGGTAGTCTTAGACATTACCGCCCTCTGGCGTCTTACAGGGCGATGCGAATCACATCATCCGGTTCAGTGGCTTCTTTCTCGCGAGTGGATTTCTGTTTCACGCTCACGTACAGCGTTTTGCCATCAGCTGACAGCGCCAGACTGTTCGGGAAGGTCGGCGTATCAAACGTTTTCACGACTTTGTAGCTCTTCGCATCAATCACGCTCACTTTACCCGCCTGACGGTGCGTCACATAGACTTCATTGCGCGTCGGGTTAAACAACACAGCCAGCGATTCCGGCGCGGCGATTTTCGCCAGCACGTTGCCGTTACGGGTATCAACGACCAGCACTTCGGCCGCTTTTGAGTCGGTAACAAATGCGCGATGACCGGTGGTATCGAGACTCAGGTTAATAAAGAAGTGCTCTTTACCGTCATCCAGCAGTTTTTTACGGCTGAGGATTTTGTTGGTGGCGGTATCGATGGTAATGAATTCGCCATCGGCATTAGTGGTGTACAGACGTTTCGCCTGGCTATCGATCGCCAGACCGGTGCTCATCTTACCGGTATTCTGGATAGTCTCTTTCAGCGCAATTTTTTCGCCATCAACTACCCAAATCACGCTCACTTTGCCAAGACCGCTGATATAAACCGTGTTGGTAGCTTCATCGGCAACCAGTTCACGCGGCTGCAGCGGACGCACGTCTTCTGAGCGCTTACGGGCATCGAGGACCAGTCGCCCTTTCACTTCACTCGTTTTCGCATCAATGGCCGTCACCGCGCTGTTCACCGTGTTGCCGAACCACAGCGTCTGGGTCGCATTGTTAATGGTGGCGCCAAACGGCTTGAGATCGTTATGGATGGCCTGCGTGACTTCCAGCGTCACCGGGTCAAGACGATAAACGATGCCGCCTTTGTCCAGCTTGCGGCTCTGCGAGGTAGCCAGCCACAGCGCGTTTTCCTGCTGGCTGTAAGCCATTTCGTAGGCACCTTTGCCCACGCCTTTACGCAGCATTTCTTCTGCGGCCTGGGCGCTGAATGACGAAGCAACCAGCAGCGAACCTAACAGCAATGAACTCCGCAGGCGCGGTGAAAACAGATGACGAAAATGCATGACGACTCCCTTTGATAAATCGCTATTTTTGCTGCTTCACATCGCTTCAACGAGCAACATCATGGTATTGCTCTTTTTTATAGATGGGAATGGTAATCATTATTCGTGTGAATGTGGAGCATTTATTCGCATTCTGGCTACAATCTTCTTAATTTCTCCATCAATTATTAACGCATCGTGCCGTTAAAATTTTCATATTTTTACAAATCCATTAACATAGAACTTACATACCGCTGGGTACGTTCAATTTAACTGGCCTTTTTCATGAAGATTATTTCCGCACGACATACCGCAGTTCCCGCACTTTTTCTCCCGCTCGTGTTCTCATCGCCAGTGATGGCTGATGACTCGACCGATGCCCAGACGATGATCGTTAGCGCGTCACCCCAGGCGATATCAGAGCTGGATACGCCAGCAGCCGTCAGCGTCGTTGACGGCGATGAGATGCGTCTGGCAGCGCCGCGCATCAACCTGTCAGAATCGCTGACCCGCGTGCCGGGACTTCAGGTACAAAACCGGCAAAACTATGCGCAGGATTTGCAGATTTCACTACGTGGATTCGGCTCCCGTTCCACCTATGGCATTCGCGGCATCCGTCTGTATGTGGACGGTATTCCCGCCACCATGCCGGACGGTCAAGGGCAGACCTCGAACATTGACCTCAGCAGCGTGCAGAACGTTGAGGTGCTGCGCGGCCCCTTCTCAGCGCTGTACGGCAATGCCTCCGGTGGCGTGATGAATGTCACCACCCAAACCGGTCAGCAGCCGCCGACAATAGAAGCGAGCAGCTATTACGGCAGTTTCGGTAGCTGGCGTTATGGGCTGAAAGCCACGGGCGCGATGGGTGATGGCACCCAGCCAGGCGACGTGGATTACACGGTCTCCACCACCCGTTTCACCACCCATGGCTATCGTGACCGCAGCGGCGCGCAGAAAAATCTGGCGAACGCAAAACTGGGCGTACGCCTCGATGACGACAGTAAACTGAGCCTGATTTTTAACAGTGTCGACATCAAAGCCGACGATCCGGGTGGCCTCAGCGAAACGGAATGGCGGGAAGATCCGCGGCAATCCCCTCGCGCTGAGCAATACAACACGCGCAAAACCATCAAACAGACCCAGGCCGGATTGCGCTATGAGCGCCAGTTCAGCGCGCGGGATGACATGAGCGTCATGATGTACGCCGGAGAGCGCGAAACCACGCAGTACCAGTCCATTCCCATCACGCCCCAGCTTCGCCCCTCTCATGCAGGCGGCGTGATCGCTCTGCAACGTCATTATCAGGGCATCGACAGCCGCTGGACGCATCGTGGTGAACTGGGTGTCCCCGTGACCTTCACCACCGGTTTGAACTACGAGAACATGAGTGAAAACCGTAAAGGCTATAACAACTATCGCCTGAGTAACGGTGTGCCGGAGTACGGACAAAAAGGCAGTCTGCGCCGCGATGAACGCAACCTGATGTGGAACGTGGATCCTTATCTGCAAACCCAGTGGCAGTTGACCGACAAACTCTCGCTGGATGCCGGCGTGCGCTACAGTTCAGTGTGGTTCGATTCCAACGATCGTTACGTCACGCCGGGTAATGGCGATGACAGCGGTGAGGCCAGCTACCATCAGTGGCTGCCAGCCGGCTCGTTAAAATACGCCTTAACCGATGGGTGGAACGTCTATCTCGCCGCAGGCCGTGGCTTCGAAACGCCGACCATCAATGAGCTTTCCTATCGCGCTGACGGACAAAGCGGGATGAATTTTGCGCTCAAACCCTCAACCAACGATACGGTGGAAATCGGGAGTAAAACCCGGATCGGTGACGGGTTGCTGACGGCGGCGCTCTTCCAGACCGATACCGATGATGAACTGGTGGTCGATTCCAGCAGCGGAGGACGCACGACCTATAAAAATGCCGGTAAAACGCGCCGCCAGGGCGCGGAACTCGCCTGGGATCAACGCGTTGCCGGAGACTGGCGGTTCATCGCGTCGTGGACCTGGCTGGATGCCACCTATCGCAGTAACGTGTGTAGCGACCAGAACTGTAACGGTAACCGGATGCCCGGCATCGCGCGGAACATGGGGTTCGCCTCGCTGGGATACGTTCCTGATGAAGGCTGGTATGCGGGTGCCGATGCACGCTATATGGGCGATATCATGGCCGATGATGAAAATACCGCGAAAGCGCCGTCTTATACCGTCGTCGGCCTGAATACCGGGTATAAATTTAACGTCAGCCGTCTGACGGTAGATGTATTTGGTCGCGTCGATAACCTGTTCGACAAAGAGTATGTCGGCTCGGTCATCGTGAATGAATCGAATGGCCGCTACTACGAACCTGCGCCAGGGCGAAACTATGGCGTTGGCGTCAACCTGGCCTGGCATTTTGAGTAAGGCTGATTATTAATGCCGCACGAGCGGGGATTTTCCCCGCTATATTTTAGCTATGCTTAATAACTATATTGCTGTTTAATTACCACTACATTTTTATGTATCAGGTCAATTAAACAATGACGGCTGGCGTCTTTATTTCCGGTCGCCATCACGCGTAGCAATTCCTGATAATGTCCGACGTTGTGCTGATAGGCTTCCTGCTTTGCCATATCATAAAGAAAATGCAGGCTCGGCCCCATGCGCACCCAAAGCTGTTCGATCATTTCGACAAGCGTAGGCATATTGGCAAACTGGTAAATTTTGAAGCGCAAGGCCCGGTTTGCCAACAGCCGGTCTTCTATCGTACCGCTCTCGTGAGCCTGCTGATAGTCCGCCAGAAGCGCATGCAGAATGCCCATTCGTTCCGGCGTGGCCTCGCCCGTCGCCGCCATCACCGCCATACCTTCCAGTTCACAGCGGATGTGAACGATCTCGCTAAACCTCGTCATTGTGATATCCGGAACCATGAACGCCTGTGCGGGCGCGATAGCCAATGCGCTTGAGGAGACCAGCCGTAGCAGCGCTTCCCGGACCGGGGTGATGCTGATCCCCAACTCCTGTGCGATATTTTTGGTGATAAGCCTGGCACCCGGACGTAAAGCACCAATGCTTAATTTGTCTTTTAGTCCTCTTTCAACTTGTGTAGTCAGACTTAAATGTTGCGTTTTTTCCATACCAGGCATTCTATTTCTTCACCTCATAACATAACCAATCGCAATTAAGCTAAATCGCCTAATTGATATAAATATCGCCTGGTATGAAAAATGTAAAACGTAAACAACAAGTAATTTACCCACGTTATTTTAACTGCCCCGACAGATTATTCGTCGGTTACGCGGTGATATATACCCGTCATACTTCAAGTTGCAGATGCGTTGGCTGCGCTCGTTCACCCCAGTCACTTACTCGAGTAAGCTCCCGGAGATTAATGAGAGACATCCTGTCTCTCACCGAAGGCCAGCCTGCGGCTGGTCAAATTCGTTCCCGACGAATTTGTCACTCCCATGCCGCGTGACTCAGCCTTCGGCTTCGCCCCTTCGGGGCCAGCGCTAGCGCTGTTCAAAGCCCTTTGGGCTTTGTCCTGCAACTCGACTTATTAAGGGTATAATTAAAGCTGGAATTTAAAATTTTGCCTATTTTTTAATGGCGGCTTTCGCCGCCAGGTTCTGTTTACGCGTCGTCGGCCAGACGGATCACCACTTTGCCAAAGTTTTTACCGGTCAGCAGGCCGATAAAAGTCTCTGGCGCGTTCTCCAGTCCGTCAGTGACCTGCTCGCGGTAGTGGATTTTCCCCTCTTTCACCCAGCGCCCCATTTCCTGCTGAAATTCGTGAATGCGGTGTCCGTAGTCCTGACCGATGATAAACCCCTGCAGTCGGATCCGTTTCTTCAGCAGGGTCGCCATCAGCAGCGGCAGTCTGTCGGGACCCGCCGGCAAGTTTGTCGCGTTATAACCGCTAACCAGACCACAGAGTGGGATCCGCGCCGAGGTGTTCAGCAACGGCAGCACCGCGTCAAACACCTTCCCGCCCACATTTTCGTAATAGACATCAATACCTTGTGGGCAAGCTTTCGCCAGTTGTTCAGCAAAGTCGCTGGCATAGTGATCCAGACAGACATCGAAGCCCAGCACGTCAGTGGCATGGCGGCATTTTTCCGCACCGCCAGCAACGCCCACGACGCGACACCCCTTCAACTTGCCAATTTGCCCAACCGTTGCGCCGACAGGGCCGGTTGCGGCCGCCACGACCAGCGTCTCGCCCTCTTTCGGCTGACCGATGTCAAGCAATCCCATATAGGCGGTAAATCCGGGCATCCCCAGCACGCCGAGCGCCCACGACGGATTCTCGGGATGATCCCCAAGCTTCACCAGCCCCGTGCCGTCGGAGATATCATAATCCTGCCAGCCGCTGTAGCTCAGGACCCATTCGCCAGGTTTATAGTCAGGATGATTTGACGTCACTACACGACTGACGGTGCCACCAACCATCACACCACCAATCTCGACCGGCGGCGAGTATGACGGTTCATCGCTCATGCGTCCGCGCATATACGGGTCGAGCGACAGATAAATCGTGCGCAGTAAAATCTGACCTTCGCCAGGGGTGGCGACATCGTCTTCTTCCAGACGGAAATTTTCCGCCACCGGTGCGCCATGTGGCCGGGATGCTAACACCCAACGACGATTACGCTGTGTTTGTTGAGCCATGATGTTCTCCTCTGCTTTTGGCATGAATCCATCAATAGTAGCAGGCCGCCGCGGTCATTAACTCCCGGCCTGGTTTAAGCGCACAACGAGGTAAACGCAGGGTTGCGTCGTCTCATTGATAAAACGACAGTCATTTGGCGGCCCCAGCTCCAGGCAATCTCCCGCCTTCATCTCGTGACGCGTATCCCCTTCGACGAACACCAGTTCGCCCCGCTGCAGCCAGATCAGCTGCCGGGCCTGAACGTACGATGACGCTGGCATGGGGATATCGCTACCCGCTGGCAATTCAATTTGCACCAGATCGATAGGCAGATCGCTACGCGGCGACACATGGCGGCGCAGATAGTGACTCTGCGGATCGTGCCACACGGGCTGATCGGCGAAACGGGACAGTTTACCCTCCTGCATTTCGGCACGAGCAATCAGCATGGACATACTGATGCCAAACGCCCCGGAGAGCCTGCCGAGCAGCGTCGCCGTTGGACTGCTTTCGCCGCGTTCGATTTTGTGGATCATGGCGCGCGACACGCCCGCCCGTTCAGCCAGTTCGGTAAGCGACCAGCTGCGGGATTCTCGTTCAATGCGAATTCTTGCACCGATCCGTTGATTTATGCTGTCTTCAATAGTATTCATATCGTAATACTATAGTGAACAAGCTCCGAGGTTCAACATGTCTATTCGATTCGCCAGCAAAGAGGACTGCGCCGCCATCGCAGAGATTTATAACCATGCGGTGCTGCACACGGCCGCCATCTGGAACGATCAGACGGTCGATGCCGATAACCGCATTACATGGTATCAAGCGCGGCAGGCGCTAGGTTACCCGGTGCTGGTAAGCGTGGAAGGTGACGTTGTCACGGGTTACGCCTCGTTTGGTGACTGGCGCAACTTTGATGGCTTCCGCCATACCGTCGAACATTCGGTTTATGTCCATCCGGATCATCAGGGAAAAGGTCTGGGACGCCAGTTACTGAGCAGGCTGATTGATGAAGCCCGTCGCTGTGGTAAACATGTGATGGTCGCCGGTATCGAGTCGCAGAACCACGCCTCACTACACCTGCACGAGACGCTCGGGTTTAACACTACCGCGCAGATGCCGCAGGTAGGCACTAAATTTGGCCGCTGGCTGGATCTGACCTTTATGCAGTTACAGCTTGACGACCGCCTCGAACCGGACTCACGCGGATGAACCAGTCGCTCACCCTCGCCTTTCTTATCGCCGCCGGTATCGGTCTGGTGGTACAAAACACCCTGATGGTGCGGATTACACAGACCTCATCGACCATCCTGATCGCCATGCTGTTGAACTCGCTGGTCGGGATTGTGCTGTTTGTCAGCATTTTGTGGTTTAAACAGGGCGTGGCGGGATTTGGCGAACTGGTTTCCAGCGTGCGCTGGTGGACACTGATCCCCGGTCTGCTGGGCTCGTTTTTCGTTTTCGCCAGCATCAGCGGCTATCAACATGTTGGTGCGGCGACCACCATTGCGGTGCTGGTCGCCAGCCAGTTAATTGGCGGTCTCGTGCTGGATATTTTACGCAGTCACGGCGTTCCGCTCAGAGCCTTAATCGGCCCGGTCTGCGGCGCAGTGATGCTGGTGGTCGGCGCCTGGCTCGTCGCCAGACGCCAGTTCTGATCAGAGGATCGTGCCGCCTTTCGTGAGTTGTTCGCGGCGCGCTTCCATATCTTCCTTATGCTGACGACCGTGGTGCGCGATAGCCGTTCTTAATCGCTGCTGCTGCGTGTAGCGATCTTCACGGCTTAACTGCGCGTCCTCGCTCAGGGCAACCAGCAGTTCGTTCATATGGGTAATGACGCCCTCATCAATGGCGGCATCGACACGGGCGCTGACCTCATCCAGGTGCGACATAAAAACTCCTTAATTCAGTTTTGCTTTTGAAAAATCACTGCCCATCAGGCTGACGCTGTAACCGGTCACGTTACTGCGCGTGGCGTAGAATGTCTTGCCGTTTGCCAGCGCAATCCACGGCGCCTGCTGATAATAGATCTCCTGCGCCTGCTGGTAGAGCTTCACGCGCGCTTCCGGTTTGCTGGTCAGCTTCGCTTTCTGGACCAGTGAATCATACTCCTTATCACACCAGCGCGCGGCATTCGATCCGGTTTTGATGTTGTTGCAGCCCAGCAGTACATCGGCGAAGTTATCCGGGTCGCCGTTATCCGACATCCAGCCAAACAGCGCGCTGTCATGCTCGCCTTTACGCATGCCGGAAAGGTATTCGCCCCACTCGTAAGAGACGATCTTCGCCTTCACGCCCACTTTTGCCCAGTCGCTTTGAATCATCTCCGCAATGCGTCGTGAGTTGGGGTTATACGGACGCTGCACAGGCATCGACCAGAGCGTCACTTCAAACCCTTTCTCCTGCCCGGCCTGCTGCAACAGTGCTTTCGCTTTCTCCGGGTCGTAGGCGTAATCCTTCAGTTCCGGATTAAAACCCATCATATTTGGCGGGATCGGTGATTTTGCCACTTTCGCCGAACCGAGGAACACGGCCTTCACAATCGCCTGCTTATCGGTGGCGTAGTTCAGCGCCTGGCGCACCAGCACATTATCAAACGGCTTTTTCTCGGTGTTGAAGGCCAGATAGCCGACGTTCAGCGCCTCAACGGCATGTAGCGCCAGGTCTTTGTTTTTCTTGATTTCATCAAACTGTACCGGCGATGGCGCAGGGATAATCTGACATTCGTTGGTTTGCAGTTTCGCCATCCGCGTCTGGACGTTCGGCGTGATGGCGAAGATCAGATGCTTTGTCGGCACCTCGCCGTCCCAGTAATTCGGGTTCGCCAGATAGCGAATCTGCGAGTCCTGTTTGTACTGTTGCAGGACGTACGGACCGGTGCCAATCGGCCAGTTATCGACGTTTTCCGGCGTCCCTTTTTTCAGCATGGCATCGGCGTATTCCGCAGAAAGAATTGAGGCAAAATCCATTCCCCAGTCGGCAAGAAACGCGGCGTTAGGTTCACTGAGCACAAACTGCACGTGGTAATCGTCGACCTTTTTCACCTCTTTAATCAGCTTATCGAAGCCCACGTCGTTGAAATACTCATAGCTGCCCTGCGACACATTGTGGTACGGATGTGTCGCGTCTTTCTGGCGTAATACCGAGAAAATGACGTCATCTGCGTTGAAATCGCGGGTCGGCTTGAAGAACTTGTTACTGTTGAACTTCACGCCCTGACGCAGCGTAAAGGTGTAGGTTTTACCATCTTCAGAGATAGTCCAGTCCGTCGCCAGCGACGGCACCGGCGTGTTTTTTACCGGGTCGAAATTGATCAGGCGGTTGTACAGCACCTGTGAACTGGCGACAAACGACGGGCCAGAACTGGCAATTTGCGGGTTAAAGGATTCTGGCGAGGCTTCCGAGCAATAGACAAGGGTGTCGTTATTTGCCGCCAGCGCGGCACCCGTTGGTAACACGGTACTGAGCGCCAGCGCGAGCAGCGTTTTCCCTGTGGACATGATATGAACCTTCTTCGTTATTATTGAGGGGGTTATAGGAGCATAGATTAAGACAACTGAAAAATAACAAATCTGTCTCAGGTTATGCGAATCCACGCATTTTTGTTGGATCTTTCACCACAGAATTTCTGTTAAGTCTTTTCGAAAACGTCAACGCATCTATGCCCTGAAAATTCACCCCTTTTTGCCTCTCTTCCACCGTTTGCCTGGGCCACGAATCCGTAAAGTAGATGCGTGAAAAAGTCTTAGGGTCCTTATCGTGGCAAAAACACTCTTGCGCAGCGGCAATCTGGATGATTATCAGGCCGTCGGCGGTGGCGGCCAGGCCGTCTTTGATTCAGCATTACAAATTCGTGAAACGCTCCGTCTGCGTAAGCAGCAGGCGATGGTGGATTGTCTCGCCATTCCACAAGTCAACGACAGCGGCGATCGGGTTGACTGGTATTCCCCCGTTGAAGGGGTATCCATCGCGTGGAAAGCCGCCGATGAAGAGGCGCGCTTTCGCGCCCTGCGCTATCTCTGTGCTACGCTGGAAAGCGCCGCATCGCTGAGCCGCAAAAGCCTGCAGTCCGGGAAAACATCACTACAACTGTTTGGTTCGCTGCTGGAAAAGGCCGTCCAGTTTCCAGGCGAAAATCACGTCTTCCTGGTGGATGGCAAACCGGTCATTACCTTCTGGGGATTTATCAATCTCAATGCGAACATCCGCGAGGATGTGCTGGAATGCCTGCGTACTCAGGAAGAACCTGAACCGGAAATTCACATTGAGCCAGAACCGGTCGAAGAGGCG
This sequence comes from Citrobacter telavivensis, assembly GCA_009363175.1. Lineage (NCBI taxonomy): Bacteria > Pseudomonadati > Pseudomonadota > Gammaproteobacteria > Enterobacterales > Enterobacteriaceae > Citrobacter > Citrobacter telavivensis. The sequence goes on along the minus strand of CP045205.1, from coordinate 3,103,199 downwards.
GTTCCTGAGGTGACATTTGCCCAGGCGGACGAACCGCTGCTCTCCACGCCTGTCGTCCCGGTCAGCGAGCCAGAACCGGTTAGTGTGCCGCAGCCGGTTCCTGTGGTCACAGAAGAAAAAGTGACGCCAGTCCCGGTCAAACCGTCACGTCGCCTGCCGCTGTGGAGCCTGCCCGTCGCCGCGTTGATTGTCGCCGCCATTGCCGCTCCGCTACTGTGGAAATCACAGACGCCAGCCATCGCGACGGAAGTGGTCAATGTACCGCCGCCACCGCCGCCGGAACGGAAACCTCTGCCGACGCTTACCGCCGCGCTGCCGCTGCATCAGGCGGAAGTCATTGCACCGATGAAAAAAGAAAAACCTGCCGATGAGCCGGTGGTGATTACCGCGATTCCGAAAGACGCGTTGGTGATGGATGCGAACCAGATGAAGGCTGGCACCACGCGCTTTCTCAACGGTAACTGGCGCGTCATGGTGGATGTGAAAGATCCCGTCACCGGCAAAGCGCCGTCTCTGCGCTACCAGATCCAGAACAATAAAGGTACGGCGCGTGTGGTTCACGGCGACAACATCGTCTGCCGCGCGGATCTCTTCTCGGGGCTGCATCAGAGTGGGGAATTAATGATTAAGAGTCGTAGCAATGCGCGCTGCACCGACGGTTCACGCTATCCGATGCCGGAGATCACCTGTAAAGCCGGGGCCAATGATGTCGCCACCTGTACCGCCCGCTTTGATGCGAAAGCAGCGATTCCGTTGACGTTCAAAAAGATAGGTGCCTGATTTTATGCTGGTGAATCTGTGTGATTACAAACAGAGCGTCACGCTCATCGCAAACAGCGGCGTTCAGTTTCTCGACTTTGGGCTGACGCCGCAGGAATCTGCGCATCATGGTCGTTTCGTGCGTAAAACGGCCAATGGCCCCCTGCTGCGACTGGATTACGATCTGGCAAACGATCGCTATACCCTGCCTGCGCGCGCAGGCTCGCAGCCGGAAGTGGTGAAACCGGAAAGTACGCAAACGCTGCATTATTCCCTGGATGTCCTCGACGGCATCTGGCTGCCGCTGCCGTTCCTGCGCTTTAATCCGCCGCGCACCTTCGTTGAAGGGCCTGACAACTGGGCGCGCGTTCAGGTACGCAAACTTGCCGAACCCGACAGCGCGGGCAATACCCACCGCGTCACCCTCGCGCTCGATAGCCAGTTAAGCGAGAATGCGCCCGCCGCGCTCGCGCCCGGCGAAAACGATCTGCTGAACGGCACCCGTTTTGCCCTGGCCTGGCGCGACGATGAAATAGCGGATTTTCTCGATCAGACCTGGATTGACGGCTGGCTGCGCGAGGCGTTTCTCAACCACGTCAGCCAGCAGGAAAACCGTACTGAACAGGCTATCAGCCTGGCACTGCGCAACTTTGAGTATCAGGCGCACTGGCTGAACCTGCTGGCGCTACTGGGGGAACAGCTCGCCGTACCGGAAGTCAAACTGGTGACCCACACCCTCAGTACCCCGGCGATCCCGGTCGATTTGATTCTGGATGTCGGTAACACCCATACCTGCGGTGTATTGATTGAAGATCATGGCGACGCCAATGACGGACTGCGTCAGACGGCGGAACTGCAGGTTCGATCGCTGAGCGAACCGCAGTATCTCAACGATCCGCTGTTCACCAGTCGTCTTGAATTTTCAGAAGCCCGCTTTGGCAAACAGCATTTCTCCGTTGAAAGCGGACGTGAAGATGCCTTCATCTGGCCGTCGATTGTGCGGGTCGGTGACGAAGCGCGTAAGCTGGCAATGCAGCGCACGGGAACGGACGGTAACAGCGGTATTTCCAGCCCGCGCCGCTATCTGTGGGATGAAACGCCGGTGCTGCATGACTGGCGCTTCAGCCAGATGAACAGTAAAACGCAACGCGAACCGTTAGCCACCGCCTTTCCGCTGATGAACCTGATGAACGATGACGGTCAGCCGCTCTATTCACTGCCCCAGGATGACCGCCTGCCGGTGTTTTCGCCCCAGTACAGCCGCAGTACGCTGATGACCCATATGCTGTGCGAGATCCTCGCCCAGGCGCTGGGACAAATCAACAGCGTCGCAACCCGTCTGCGTCTGGGCTTTCCGGCATCGCCGCGTCAACTGCGCTCGCTGATCCTCACGCTCCCGTCGGCGATGCCCAAGCAGGAACGCGAAATTTTCCGTCTGCGCATGTTCGAAGCGATAGCCATTGTCTGGAAAGCAATGGGCTGGCACCCGCAGGACGAGGATTTCAGCACGCGTAAACAGCAGGAAAAAAGTGTGGTTCCGGTCCCTGAAATTCAGATGGAGTGGGACGAAGCCAGTTGCGGTCAGTTAGTCTGGCTGTACAACGAAGCCATTTCCCACTATGCCGGTCGCAGCGAAGCATTCTTCAACGCCCTTGCCCGCCCGGATCGTCTGCCGGAACCCGGAGAGACGAAAGGCCGGGCGTTGCGCGTGGCCTCGATTGATATCGGCGGCGGCACCACCGACATGGCGATTGTCCACTATCAACTGGACGATGGCGTCGGCGCCAATGTGAAAATCACGCCGCATCTGCTGTTCCGCGAAGGTTTCAAGGTCGCGGGCGATGACATGCTGTTGGACATTATCCAGAAATGCATTTTGCCCGCCCTGCAAACCCGACTGCAGCAGGCGGGAGTCACCGATGCCGCCGCCCTGCTCGCCACGCTGTTTGGCGATTCCGGACGCATCGATACCCAGGCCGTTTTACGGCAACAGACGGCGCTACAACTCTTTATGCCACTCGGTCACGCGGTGCTCTCTGCGTGGGAAAAGAGCGACATCAACGATCCGCTGGCCGGACTGCACGCCACCTTTGGCGATCTGCTGAACCATCGTCCGACCCGCAACGTACTGAACTACATTCAGCAGGCGATCGACCACGCGCTGCCGTCAGGTTCGCCGACGTTTGATCTCTTTAGCGTTCCGTTGCAGGTACAGTTCAGCCAGTTGCAGGAGGCGATGCTGGCAGGTCAGTTTACCCTGACCTCTCCGCTGCATGCGGTCTGTGAAGCCATTTCGCATTATTGCTGTGATGTTCTGCTGGTCACCGGCAGACCGACCTGTATCCCGGCGGTTCAGGCGCTGATCCGTCATCTGCAGCCGGTCCCGGTCAACCGCATGGTGTGGATGGACAACTACCGCGTCCATGAGTGGTATCCGTTCAGTCAGCAGGGGCGCATTGGCAATCCGAAATCCACCGCCGCCGTGGGGGCGATGCTGTGCAGCCTGGCGCTGGATCTGCGCCTGCCGCGCTTTAACTTTAAAGCCGCTGATATTGGTGCCTACTCAACCGTGCGCTACCTCGGGGTGCTCGACAATACGGTGAACACGCTGCGTGAGGAAAACGTCTGGTATCAGGATATTGATCTCGATAAACCCGGCGCGAAACTCGACACCCGCCTGCACTTCCCGCTGCGCGGCAACGTTACGCTCGGTTTCCGCCAACTGGCGAACAGTCGCTGGCCCGCAACGCCGCTGTATACGCTGAGCATTAACTCTGCCGATCTGGCGAAGAATATCGCCGGCGACGGTGTGTTAAATGTGCGTCTGCAACTGCGCGGCGGCAACAAAGAGAGCGGCCCCGAGTCGTTTATATTGAGTGATGCCTGGCTACAGGACGGCACGGCCGTGGCGGCGAATGCCCTGACCTTAAAATTGAATACCCTGGCCGATCGCCGACACAGCGGCAGCCATTACTGGATTGACAGCGGGAGCGTGTACCTGAAATGAGCAAGATGTTGAATACCACTCAGGCCGCGATTGCGTGGGTTAACCGCACCCGTCAGCACGCCATGACGCTGGATGATGAAGCAGATGCCCTGCTGGCACAACTCAACGGCGCAGCCGCCACGGAATCCGCCCTCAATGCCGCCCGACATGAGCGCGCCAGCATTGGGCTTTACGGCTATTCGCAGGCGGCGAAAGCGCATCTCCTTGCCGCGCTGTGCAACAGCGACAACGGTAAGGTCAATGTCATTACGCCGGATCGCAGCTTCGACTATTTCAGTCATCTCAACCCCGGACACGCGCCAACCAACATGGCACTGCGCTTCACGCGCCAGGTTAACCTGTCCGACGACGAGTGGCCGCTGCGCCTGCGACTGGTAACGGAAGCTGAACTGGTGCAGATCTTCATCGCCCAGGCCTGTGCCCAACCAGCGTACCGGCAGGTGGAAAAAGCGATTATCGAATCGCGCATCGAGAAGTGGCAGTCGCTACGTCAGTTACATCCCGTTCAGGGCGTGACGGCGCAGGAAGTGGCGACCATTGCCCGCTTCTGGCAGCGTTGTCTCCCCGCATCGCAACAGCAGATTGATGACGCGCTGTGGCAGCAATTTGCCCTGCTGCTGCCGACGGTCGATCTCTCAACCCGCGCCAGCGCCTGGTCGCTGTTGTGGGGTGAGCAGCCGGAACTGACGCAGCAGTGGCTGGAACTGGCACAGGTCCTGCAGCAGACCGGTCATGCCAGCGAAGTCGCCGCGCCGCTGAGCCTGCTGGTCGATCAGTTTGGTTTACCCTCAGAAAGCTTTATCACTCAGGAATTTCTCGCCTCGCAGGAGGCGCAAAGCGATGTGGTCGTCCATCCCGTTGTGGATGAGAAGCGACTTAACGCCGTCAGTCTCGCCCAGTCGTCGTTGGCCCTGTTGACGCGCGAGCTGGTGCTGAGTGTGGAAGATAGCGTACTGGATGGCGTCGATCTGCTGGATATTCCGCTCGCGCCGCTCAACCACCCGCAACCGCTCTGGCAGGCTAAACTGGGCTGGTTGCTGGAGCATTACCGGCAGCAGCTTCAGCCCGATGTACTGGTTGTCTGTAATGCCACCGCCACCCGTACGCAGACGCCGTCTACGGCCAGAACGTTGCTCAACTGGGTGCACGACACGCAGCCGACGCGCGAAACCGCGATGCCTGGCGTGGTGTGGGCGATTACGCCGCAGGATGCGCGATTTACCACGCAGCAGAATCTGGACGAAGCGGTCCAGCATCTGATGGGAAAACCGGGCCAGCACTGGGGCACTCTGCAGGCGCTGGATAAACACAGTCTGCTGCGGTTGACTGAATGGCTGTCGCAAGCCACGTCAACGCCCCAGCGTCAGGCACGGCTGCAGGCGCTGAACGAGCAGCATCTACAGCATGTTCGTGAACTGATGCTGGCGCAACCAGCCGAAGCGCCCAGCGCGGAAGCGGTCGTCCGCCAGTTACAACAGCAGGCGGCGCATCACGGCGATCTGCTCGACGGCCTGTTACCGGCGGTACAACAATTTGAAACTCTGCTCCGTCGCCCGCAACCGCGCGAAGAACAGGTCAGCGGCTTGTTCAATGACGCCATTGACCTTTTCGCGGACGTCCGTGACGCGCCGCAACAGGCAGAGAACAAAGAGACGGGCTATCAGGCGCACCGCATGTGGCTCAACCACATTCGCCAGTGGAGTCGCGATGATGGTCAGGCGAAACGTTTAGGGTTGACGCCCGCTGCGCTGCGTCAGGTCGTCGACATTCTGGCGATCGCCAGCTACCGCCTGCAACTGCCGCAGCAGCTGCAACAGATATTGCAGCGTGAAGAGGTCTGCGCTGCCCAGTTGCACGCCTGTATCGCCAATTTTATTGCCTGGCTTGGCTATGCCGACGTGGCTGAGGCAGAACGCCCCGCCAGTCGGATCGTCAAAGGAACGGCAATTTTCAGCGCGGTCAAACGCCAGCCGATGGCGCGACTAACACAACTGGAAGAGCAACCGGTACACGCCGCCAGCCGCTATGTCTATGACTGGCTGGTTGCGCTGTATACGCGGGCAACGGAAAACAAAGGGTATCAGCATCCGCAGGATGTGACTGAAGCAGACCGAAAGGCGCTGTGCGCGTTGCTGACAACGGCCTGAGGTTCAGCCGGGATGGACACCGGCTGAGTCGACTCAAAACAGCGAAAACAACAGAGCGACAGGAAAACTCATTGGCCAGGTGGCCCCGACCAGAAAGGCACTCAGAAAGCGGATGCGTTTTTTATCATGCGAGAGGAACCAGGTGATCAGAAAGGCAATCGCGGCCATTACCGCATAGAACATCAACATTTTTTGGTACAAAGACATTTAAGGGCATCCGGCCAGAAGAATAAAACGCGCGCAATATGCTCCATTTTTTGATGCACATCAAGTTTTATCACTTTTGGTCAATCATTTTGCCGCTTTTTATGACCGCTTACGTTAAGTCCCTGGTTTGTACTATTGCGGATCGCGAGACAGCGAACTATATACAAAGGGGCACTAACACAGGGTGGCAAAAATGAATGTTTCCAGTAGAACCGTGGTGTTGATAAATCTCTTTGCTGCTGTTGGTCTTTTTGCTCTTATCTCATTGAGATTTGGCTGGTTTATCTAAATTTTGAGTGCTTGCGGCGCAGACGGGCAGAGAGGAAAATCCTCTCTGCCTTTGGTCGACGATCCTCTCACTTCCCCGCGATAGCGTAAATGATCCTTAATGTTTACTCATTCGGGATGACATCAGAGCGGCACCTTCTCGTTGACCTCAAACTGGAACACATACGGATCGGAAAGCAGCGCAAACTGTTCGTCATCAGGATAGGTCACCGCGACGTGATAATCTTCGCCGGCAAAAGCTTTAATTGCCGCCAGATTGTGCCAGTACGTGGCGAGGAAGAAGTGCTCCCATTCCCCTTGCCGCTCCCGGCGAACAAATGCCCCTGCATTCCCCTGAATGCTTTGGGAATGCTTAACGCCGGTCAATTCTAAATGTACTGCAAATCCATCGCCATGCTGCACGGGTACACAGCCATGCCACGTTCTAACAATCATACCCACTCCATTTAAATGCATTTTTTATGAATGACTATTCACCATACCATACTCTTTTGCCCCTGAGTATTGACAACAAAAAGCCCTGCACGGCGGCAGGGCTTACGGCTTATCACGGACATGGTCGGTCAGTGTTTCACCATGACGTGACGGATCACGGTGTAGTCCTCCAGTCCATACAGTGACATGTCTTTTCCATAACCAGACAGTTTCTGCCCGCCGTGCGGCATTTCGCTCACCAGCATGAAATGGGTATTAACCCAGGTGCAGCCGTATTGCAGACGCGCACTGACCCGGTGCGCGCGTCCGACATCACGCGTCCAGACCGATGAGGCGAGGCCATATTGCGAATCATTGGCCCATTCCAGCACCTGTTCTTCCTCCTCGAAGACCGTCACGCTGACCACCGGACCGAACACTTCTCGCTGGACGATCGCATCCTCCTGCTTAGCCCCTGCCAGCAGCGTCGGGGCAAAGTAGTAACCCGGCCCTTCGACTCTTTTCCCACCGGTGACCACGTTGATATGTCCCAGCGCTTTGGCATCTTCAACGGCTTTGGTGACGCGCTCCAGATGCGCCAGTGAGCTCAACGGACCCAGCTCAGTCGATTCGTCCTCCGGCGCGCCGGTCTTCAGGCTGGCCACTGCGGCACCGAGTTTCTCAACCAGCGCGTCGTAAACGCCCTTCTGCGCGTAAATGCGACAGGCGGCGGTACAGTCCTGACCGGCATTGTAGAAACCGAAGGTGCGCACCCCTTCCACCACCGCATCCACATCAGCGTCGTCGAACACAATCACCGGCGCTTTCCCCCCCAGTTCCATATGCGTGCGCTTAATCGACGGCGCCGTGTGGCTGATGATGTGCTCGCCGGTAGCAATCGAACCGGTTAAGGAGACCATGCGCACTTTCTTGTGCCCGGTCAGCGGATCGCCGACCGTTTTGCCTCTGCCAAACAGTACGTTGAGCACGCCCGGCGGGAAGATATCTTTGGCGTATTCCGCCAGTTTCAGCGCGGTCAGCGGTGTGATTTCCGACGGCTTGATCACCACGCAGTTACCGGCCGCCAGCGCGGGGGCCAGTTTCCACGCCGCCATCATCAGAGGATAGTTCCACGGCGCGATGGAGGCGACAACGCCGACCGGATCGCGACGAATCATCGAGGTATGACCTTCCAGATATTCCCCCGCAGCCAGACCGTTCAGACAACGCGCGGCACCGGCGAAAAAGCGAAATACATCGACAATCGCCGGGATCTCATCATTGAGCGCGCAACGCAGCGGCTTGCCGCAGTTGCGTGATTCCAGTTCGGCAAAGACCTGCGCATTCTGTTCAATAACGTCAGCCAGTTTCAGCAGCAGTTCACTGCGCGCTTTTGGGGTCGTCTGTCCCCATTCGCTAAACGCACGATCGGCGGCGAGAACGGCCGCATCCACCTGAGCGGGAGATGCTTCTGCAATTTCCAGCAGCACCTCGCCGGTGGCGGGGTTATAGACGGGCTGTTTCTCACCTTCACCATTGACCAGCTCGCCGTTAATCAGTAATTGATGTTGCATAGCATTTTCCCATATCGTTGTTTATTTACCGTTTCCGGCGAGGCTGTCGCCTTCACGCGTGAGCCACCAGGCCCCCAGAATCGGAATGGTTGTGACCAGCATGACCAGCAGTGCCACGACGTTCGTCACCGGCACGTCGCGCGGTCGCCCTAACTGATTGAGCAACCACAGCGGCAGCGTCCGTTCGTGACCGGCAGTAAAGGTTGTGACGATGATTTCATCGAAAGACAGCGCGAACGCCAGCATTCCCCCGGCCAGCAGCGCCGATCCCAGATTCGGCAGCACCACGTAGCGGAAGGTCTGCCAGCCGTTGGCGCCGAGATCCATAGAGGCCTCCACCAGGCTCCAGGAGGTACGACGAAAGCGGGCTATCACGTTGTTAAAGACCACCACCACACAGAACGTCGCATGACCGACGACGATGGTGAAAAAACCCGGTTCGAGATTGACCGTCTTAAACGCGGTCAGTAGCGCCAGACCGGTGACGATCCCCGGCAGGGCTATCGGTAACAGCAGCAATAATGAGATAGCGTTTTTACCGAAGAAATCACGCCGCCAGAGCGCCGCGGCGGCAAGCGTACCGAGCACCAGCGCAATCGCCGTCGACAACGCCGCGATTTTTAGTGACAACGTCACGGCATCCAGAATATCGCTGCGCTGCGCAGCAACGCTGAACCAGCGTAGCGTCAGCCCCTGCGGTGGAAAGCTAAAGGCGGCATCTTCGGTATTAAACGCATAGGCTGCGATGATAAGAATCGGGAAGTGCAGGAATACCACCCCGCCCCAGGCCGCCAGTTTGAGGAAAAACGGTGCGCGCTCAGAGTGCATCGAACGCTCCCAGGCGTTTCACGAACGCCAGATAAAGGGCTATCAGCACAATTGGCACCAGCGTAAACGCCGCCGCCATCGGCATGTTGCCAATCGCACCCTGTTGGGAATAGACCATGTTGCCGATGAAATAGCCCGGCGGCCCCACGAGCTGCGGCACGATAAAATCCCCCAGCGTCAGCGAGAAGGTGAAGATAGAACCGGCGGCGATGCCGGGGATCGCCAGCGGCAGAACCACATAGCGGAAGGTCTGGCGTGGACGAGCCCCCAGATCGGCGGACGCCTGTAACAGCGACGGTGGCAACCGTTCCAGCGCGGCCTGAACCGGCAGGATCATAAACGGCAGCCAAATGTAGACGAACACCATAAAGCGCCCTAACCCCGACGTCGAGAGCGTGTTTCCCCCTACGGCCGGCAGCGTCAGCAGGCTGGTCAGCAGAGGTTCTACGCCAAGATGAACCAGGAACCACTGCGCCACACCATCTTTCGCCAGCAGCAACGTCCAGGCGTAGGCCTTGACGATGTAACTCGCCCACATCGGCAACATGACCGCAATATAGAAGAACGCTTTCATCTTGCCAGAGGTATAGCGCGCCATGTACCACGCCATCGGAAACGCCAGAATCGCGCTGGCTATTGTCACCGCAATCGCCATCGTCAGCGTGCGTAAGATGATGTCGTAGTTGGCGGGGTTAAACAGCGCGCGAAGATTGGCGAGCGTCAGATCCGGCGTCACCGACATGGTGAAGTCGTCGAAGGTGTAAAACCCCTGCCACAGCAGCGTCAGCAGCGAGCCGAAGTAGACAATGCCAAACCACATCAGCGGGCCAAGCAGCAGCAAAAACAGCCCCAGACCGGGATGACGCCAGAAAAAGCCGGTGAGTTTACTCAGACCGCCGGGCCGTGAAGGCGTAGAGAGCACATTCATTGCCATTCACCTCTCCTCGACCAGCGGTACCATGACCTCGCGCGGCCATGACACCATCACCTGCTGACCGGGCGCGAGCAGAGTCGCAAACGGCTCTCCCGTCTGATTGGCCTGACTGACCAGCAGCTTTTCGCCGCCAGCAAGCCTGAGTTCAAAACGGGTGGCGGCCCCCTGATACTGCACGGCCTGAATCACCCCCTGCACCTGGATCTCTCCAGGAGTATTGAGCCGGATATGCTCCGGGCGCAGCGAGAAGCTGCCCGTCATCCCGCAGACGTTTGAGGCCATCGCGGGATCAAAGACGTTCGATGTTCCGACGAAACCCGCAACAAACGGCGTGCGCGGACGCATGTAGAGCTCGCGCGGCGAATCCACCTGCTCAATGCGGCCGTTGTTAAACACCGCCACGCGATCGGACATCGACAGCGCTTCGCCCTGATCGTGCGTCACGAAGATGAACGTAATCCCCAGCGACTGCTGGAGCTTTTTCAGTTCCAGTTGCATCTGCTCGCGCAGTTTCAGATCCAGTGCACCAAGCGGTTCATCCAGCAGCAGCACGCGCGGTTCGTTGACCAGCGCCCTGGCGATGGCGACCCGCTGACGCTGACCGCCGGAAAGCTGTGACGGTTTGCGTTCGAAGGTAAACCCCAGCGCCACCTTTTCCAGCGCCTCGCGGGCCTGGGCCTGACGCTGCTTCTTATTGACGCCTTTGACCATCAGGCCATAGGCGACATTGTCGAGAATCGACATGTGTGGAAACAGCGCGTAGTCCTGAAACACGGTATTCACATCCCGCTCCCAGGGCGGTAAATCGCTGGCTGGCTTGCCAAAGATGGCAATCGAACCGCCAGAAAGCTGTTCGAATCCGGCAATCAGGCGCAGGCAGGTGGTTTTGCCGGAGCCGGAGGGCCCCAGCATGGAGAAAAACTCACCGTCTTTAATCGCAATACTGACGCCATCGACCGCCCGCACGTCACCGTACAGACGCGAGACGTTGTCAAACTCCACTGCGTACGTCATAAATCACCCCAGTGACGTTAACGACCGCCCATGATGGCGATGTAATCCTGCGTCCAGCGACTGTACGGCACGAATTTACCGCCTTCAGCGACAGGCGTTTTCCAGAAGGCGATTTTGTCAAAATAGCGGTAGCCGTTGGTTTCACAGCCTTTGTCGCCCAGCAGCGTACTGGCTTTGCAGCCTTCGGTGACGACCGGCAGCGATCCAAACCAGGCCGCCACATCGCCCTGAACTTTTGGCGTCAACGACCAGTTCATCCACTTGTAGGCGCAAACCGGGTGTTTTGTTTCGCTGTGCAGCATGGTGGTATCCGCCCAGCCGGTGACCCCTTCTTTCGGGAACACCGTACCAATGTGCTGCCCTTCACCCTTCAGCGCGTTCGCCTGATACGGCCAGGCGCTGGACGCCACGACGCCCTCATTTTTGAAATCGCTCATTTGTACGGTGGTGTCGTGCCAGTAACGGTGGATCAACGGTTGCTGCGCGCGCAGTACTTTCAGTACCGCCTGATACTGCGCTTCGGTAAGTTGATACGGATCCGAAATCCCCAGTTGCGGCTGGGTGGCTTTCACAAACAGCGCCGCGTCGGCAATGTAAATCGGTCCGTCATAGGCCTGCACGCGGCCTTTGTTGCTTTTTCCATCCGGCAGGTTTTGTTCAACGAACACCACGTTCCAGCTATCCGGCGGCGTCGGGAAAATTTGCGTGTTGTACATCAGCAGGTTCGGTCCCCACTGATACGGCGTGCCGTAGACTTTGCCCGCCACGTTGAACCAGTCGCCTTTGACCACCCGGGGATCGACGGTTTTCCAGTTAGGGATGAGCGCCGTGTTGATTGGCTGCACGCGTTTACCCATGATCAGGCGCAGAGAGGCATCGCCAGAGGCCGTCACCAGATCGTAACCGCCTTTCGCCATCAGGCTGACCATCTCATCCGACGTCGCCGCCGTTTTGACGTTAACCGCACAGCCGGTCTCTTTTTCGAATTGTGTCACCCAGTCGTACTGTTTATCGGTCTGACCACGTTCGATATAGCCCGGCCAGGCGATAATATCCAGGCGGCCTTCAGCCTGACCTAAAGCGGTAGGCGGTTCGGCGGCGTGCGCGGTCATCAGCGTCATACTGAGCGCGCACAGGCTGCTGCGGGCAAATTTCTTGCTCATAAGGTCTTACTCCTGTCGCAAAATATTGAGCGGCAGCCTTGCCGTAAATATATGTCCTTTCCTAAAAATAGTCGGCGCGCCGTCAGCGCACCTCCCGGCATGAGGAAATTTAATCAGGTTGTGACATAACGCGCATTACGCCCCGAACGCCGGCGCTGAGCGGCTATCTTCTGGAGTATAGACAAGGGGTTAGCTGACGAGATGGAAAAACAAAAGCTATTGATATTTCCTATGATGATCGGCGGGAAATAAAGTCGTACGGTTCTTGCTGATATTTTATAAATAAGAACGCGCCATTCTTTTATATTGAATAGCGCGCGTGTTTTATTTCATCTGAGCGCGAATGAGTTGCCCCAGTTGTTTCACCGCGTCTTCTTCGCGCTCTCCCCAATTCCATGCGGTATTGAAGCGGAAAAAGCGCTTCCAGGTGTCTGAGGTCGAGAACATTTTCCCCGGCGCGATGCTGATATGGTGGGCCAGCGCCTGTGTGGTCAGCTCACCCGCGTCCAGCGATTCCGGTAGTTCAAGCCAGAGAAAATAGCCGCTGTTGTTATGATGAATTTTTACTTCCGCCGGAAGATGACGCAGCAGCGTTTGCCAGGCCTGCTGTTTGCGCTCCGCCAGTTGACGGCGCAGGCGGCGAAGATGAGCGTCATACCGGCGCGTAGAGAGATAATCGACCAGTGCCAGCTGCATCGGCGAACTGGTGGAGAGCGTGCTCATCAGTTGTAATCGCTGGATCTGACGGGCATGTTTGCCGGCGGCTACCCAACCGATGCGAAAACCCGGCACCAGACATTTGGAAAACGACGAGCAGTGCAGCACTTTATCGCCCCGATCCCACGCTTTGGCGGGCAGCGGTTTCTCCCGACCAAAGTAGAGTTCGCTGTAGACATCATCTTCAATCAACATCACATTATGGCGATCGAGTATCTCAACCAGACGCGCCTTTTTCTCCGGGCTGAGGGTCACGCCGAGCGGGTTCTGGCTGTTGGTCATGAGCCAGCAGGCTTTGACCGGGTACTCCTGCAGCGCCAGCTCCAGCGCCGCGAGGTCGATCCCCTCCTTCACGTCCGTAGCCACCGACAACGCTTTAAGCCGCAGCCGCTCCAGCGCCTGCAACGCGCCATAGAAACAGGGGTTTTCGACAATCACCCAGTCGCCCGGTTCTGTCACCGCCTGCAGGCTCAGGTTAAGCGCCTCCAGCGCTCCGGCGGTAATGACTATCTCATCGGGCGAGACGGTAATACCCTGTAGGGCATAACGGCGGGCAATGGCGTGACGCAGCTCTGCGTTCCCCGGCGGCAGGTTTTCAATCACGCTCATCGCGGTTGCGGTCCTGCTCACCTGCGCCAGAGAACGGTTCAGTTGCTGTAGGGGGAATAAACGCGGATCGGGAAAGGCCGAGGCAAACGGCATCACCGACGCATCCCGACTGGCCTGTAGCATCTCGAAGATATAGGTGTTGATATCTACCGCTTCGTCGCACATCACCTGGACCGGTTGCACCTCGGGCTGGCTAACCGGACGTGGCGCGACATAATAACCGGACTGGGGACGTGCAATAATCCGTCCCTGACTTTCCAGTAGCTGATAGGCATGTCCGACGGTCATAAAACTCATCCCGCTACTGACCACCTGCTCACGCAGTGACGGCAGACGGTCGCCAGGTTGCCAGACGCCAGAGGCAATCTGCTCGCAGAGTTGTTCAGCCAGACGCTGGTACTTTTTCATCGTTATTATCTCGCGGGTCAAAACATGTGGACCCGCACAGTGTATATCAGTGAGTAAAATACTCAACGCTCTGGTAACTGTTATGGTTTTAAAAGCCCTTACTGTTTCTGATACTGAAATCATCAAAGACTTAAAATTGCGCTGAATCAATTTTTAGTGCGGAGCTCTGCATGTTCGGTCTTGATGCGTTTCATCTTGCAAGGATCCAGTTCGCCTTTACGGTTTCCTTCCACATTATTTTTCCGGCGATCACCATTGGTCTTGCCAGCTACCTTGCGGTGCTGGAAGGGCTTTGGCTGAAAAGCAAAAATCCCGTCTGGCGCTCGCTCTACCAGTTCTGGTCGAAAATTTTCGCCGTTAACTTTGGTATGGGCGTGGTATCCGGTCTGGTGATGGCCTACCAGTTTGGCACCAACTGGAGCGGGTTTTCCGAGTTCGCCGGCAGTATCACCGGGCCATTGCTGACCTACGAGGTGCTCACGGCGTTCTTCCTTGAGGCCGGATTCCTCGGCGTGATGCTGTTTGGCTGGAACAAGGTTGGCCCTGGATTACATTTTTTCTCCACCTGCATGGTGGCACTGGGTACGATTATCTCCACCTTCTGGATCCTTGCCTCCAACAGCTGGATGCAGACGCCACAGGGCTATGAGATAGTCAACGGCCAGGTCGTGCCGGTGGACTGGTTCGCCGTCATTTTCAACCCGTCGTTCCCCTACCGCTTGCTCCACATGTCGGTGGCGGCGTTTCTCAGCAGCGCATTGTTTGTCGGGGCCTCAGCGGCCTGGCATTTGCTGCGCGGAAACACGACTCCTGCTATCCGCGCCATGTTTTCGATGGCGCTGTGGATGACGCTGATTGTCGCACCGCTTCAGGCGCTCATTGGCGACATGCACGGCCTGAATACTCTCAAACATCAGCCCGCCAAAATCGCCGCCATTGAGGGCCACTGGGAAAACCCGCCGGGGGAACCCACCCCGCTGCTGCTCGTCGGCTGGCCGGATATGGAACAAGAACGTACCCGCTATGGGCTGGCGATCCCGGCGCTGGGCAGCCTGATCCTGACCCACAGTCTGGATAAACAGGTCCCGGCGCTGAAAGAGTTTGCGAAAGAGGATCGCCCCAACGCCACGATGGTGTTCTGGTCGTTTCGCATCATGGCGGGTCTGGGGATGTTAATGATCCTGCTCGGTGTTTGTGCCCTGTGGTTACGCTACCGACAGCGTCTTTATACCTCACGACCGTTCCTGCGCTTTGCTTTATGGATGGGGCCGTCAGGGTTGATTGCCATTCTGGCGGGTTGGGTCACAACGGAGGTCGGTCGTCAGCCGTGGGTGGTTTACGGGCTGCAACGTACTGCTGATGCGGTCTCCGCACATGGCGATCTACACATGAGTCTTTCTCTGCTGGCGTTCTTTGTCGTCTACAGCTCAGTCTTTGGCGTGGGTTATAGCTACATGATCCGCCTCATCCGCAAGGGGCCACAGGACACGATTGCTCCGACGCCGCCCACCGGCACGCCAGCCCGGCCGCTGTCTGCCGCCGTCCTCGACTCTCAACATGAGGCACACCGCTAATGGGTATTGATTTATCGGTAATCTGGTTCGTCATCATCGTCTTCGCCACGCTGATGTACATCGTGATGGATGGATTCGACCTGGGTATTGGCATTTTGTTTCCCGTTATCCGCGATGCTGACGATCGCGACGTGATGGTTAACAGCGTCGCCCCGGTCTGGGATGGCAATGAAACCTGGCTGGTCCTCGGGGGTGCCGGGCTGTTCGGCGCGTTTCCGCTGGCCTATGCGGTGATTATTGACGCGCTCACGATCCCGCTAACGCTGATGCTCATCGGATTGATTTTTCGCGGCGTCGCCTTTGAATTTCGCTTCAAAGCCACGCCAGCCCATCGTCCGTTCTGGGATAAAGCGTTTCTCTGCGGTTCGATGCTGGCGACGTTCACCCAGGGCGTGGTGGTGGGTGCGGTGATTAACGGTTTTGCCGTCACCGGTCGCCGTTTCAGCGGCGGCCCGTTTGACTGGTTCACCCCTTTCACCCTGTTCTGTGGCGTTGGTCTGGTCGTCGCTTATGCGTTGCTGGGTGCCACCTGGCTGGTGATGAAAAGCGAGAACCCCTTGCAGGATAAGATGCGTACTGTCGCGAAAAAACTCTTGCTGGCGATGCTGCTGGTCATCGCGCTCATCAGCCTGTGGACGCCACTTGCGCACCCGGCGATCGCTAAACGCTGGTTTACGCTGCCGAATCTGTGGTTCCTGCTGCCGGTTCCGCTGCTGGTTGCGGTGATTGGCTTCTGGTTATGGCGAACGCTTAACCAGCAAGACAGCCACGCGCTGCCCTTTGTGTTGACCCTTGGTCTGGTTTTCCTCGGTTTCAGCGGGTTGGGGATCAGCATCTGGCCGTACATCATTCCGCCTTCCATTACGATCTGGCAGGCTGCTGCGCCCGCGCAGAGTCAGGGCTTTATGCTGGTCGGCGCGTTACTGATCATTCCCATTATTCTGGTTTACACCTTCTGGAGTTACTACGTATTCCGTGGCAAAGTTCAACATGGCGAGGGGTATCACTGATGCAACAATCTGTCTGGAACCGCCTGATGTGGCTGGTGATTTTGTGGGGCGGCAGCGTGCTGGCGCTGGCTGCCGTGGGCATGTTCTTTCGCCTGATCATGACGGCGGCAGGATTTAAATCGCATTAAGATTATGCCGGATGACGCTGCGTTTATCCGGCATAATCGTTAACCTTTACGACGCTTTGGCAGCGTTTTCATCAGCTCTTCCGGGCTGACGGAAGCCACCACGCTGCCGGGCAGCGGCATCTTCAGGATATGATTTTTGATTTTACCGATCACATGCATTTCGCACGGGCGGCAGTCAAATTTCAGCGTTAACACCTCATCGCCGTTAACCAGTTGCATCGGCGTTGCCTTCCAGCTTTTGATATTGCCCTTCGCCTGTTTCGGGCACAGATTAAAGGCAAAACGCAGACAGTGTTTGGTGATCATCACCGGCACATCGCCCTTTTCTTCATGCGCTTCATATGCCGCATCAATCAACTGCACGCCATAGCGATGGTAAAACTCGCGCGCTTTATGGTTATAAACGTTGGCCAAAAAACTCAGGTGCGTTTGCGGGTAAACCGGCGCAGGTTCAGACACCGGTTTGCGAACGCCGCGTTGATAGCCCGCCAGGCGCGCGGCATCCAATAGCTCCACCGCTTCCCGGCGAAACGCATTAAGCTGGCTGTTCGGCACAAACAGCGCCCCCGGCAGGTTCACCGCGATATCGCGGGCGTAATAGAGAGTCTGCCCCAGTTTCGCCAGTCCATCCTTCAGACCGTTCAGCGCTTTTTCCGCGTTGTTGGCCTCATCAAACTGTCCGTCCAGCGTATGGGTGATGCTGACGCCCTCTTCGCTGGTCAGCGTCAGGATCAGCTGTTCCTGCCAGCCGCCCAGTTCAATATCCACGGCAACCCGACGCTCGCTTGAGGTTTTGGTTAACGCCTGCTGCCAGTTATGGTCAAGATTGCGATTCAGCGGATGGGGCGGACGCAGTTTATGCAGTTCGGCGGGCATCTCGTTCGGCCAGACGCGATAGCGATGATGTCCGGTTTTTTCGACGGTATTGGCGCGAAAGCCAACAACATCGCGGTTGATCAGGACGTTAAGACCGTCACCGTTTGCCAGCGGTTCACTGACTTCAACGTCGAGGTGATCTTTCGCCACTTTCAGCACGTCACCCACCGGCAGACCGATAAACTTCGGCGAATCAAAGGCGCCAATATCCCCTTTACGCGCATTCACAAAGTAGTCGGTGCTGCCGCGATGGAATGTTTTATCCGTTGACGGCGTGAAGAAATGTTCCGTACGCCCGGCAGAAGCCCGCGCCAGGTCGTCGCGATCCTCAATAATGGCATCCAGCATCTGACGATAGTGCGCGGTGATGTTTTTTACATAGCTCATGTCTTTGTAACGCCCTTCAATCTTGAAGGAGCGCACGCCAGCGTCGATCAGCGCACCCAGGTTGGCGGTCTGATCGTTATCTTTCATCGACAGCAGGTGTTTCTCATACGACACCACTCGTCCTTGATCGTCTTTCAGGGTGTACGGCAAACGGCACGCCTGCGAGCAGTCGCCACGGTTGGCGCTGCGCCCCGTTTGTGCATGCGAGATATAGCACTGTCCCGAATACGCCACGCACAGCGCGCCGTGGACAAAGAATTCTATTGTAGCGTCGGTCGCCTGATGAATAGCCTGAATCTGTTCAAGACTCAGTTCCCGCGCCAGTACTATCTGCGTAAAACCCACGTCAGAGAGGAATTTGGCTTTCTCCACGCTGCGAATATCGCACTGGGTGCTGGCATGCAGTTCGATGGGCGGGATGTCGAGTTCCAGGATGCCCATGTCCTGTACGATCAGCGCATCAACGCCGGTCTGGTAGAGATCGGTAATGAGCTGCTGCGCGGGGTCCAGTTCATCGTCGTGAAGAATCGTATTCAGCGTGACAAAGATTTTCGCGCCATAGCGATGGGCGAACGGCACCAGTTCGGCGATATCTTTCAGGCTATTGCTGGCATTATGACGCGCCCCAAAGCCAGGACCGCCGATATAGACGGCATCTGCACCATGTAAAATGGCTTCGCGGGCAATGGCGGTATCACGTGCCGGGCTTAACAATTCAAGGCGATGTGGGGACTGGCGCATAGCGTTGTTGTATCCAGTAGCAGCAAAATGGCGGCTATTGTAGTCAGAAGCGCCACGTTGCGAAATAGTTTTCCCGCTTAACTGCGTGGGTAATGGATAAGCGAATGAAAGTGCACGGTCTGTTCGCTGCTGTTGCGATAGGCATGGGCGCGGTCACCCGCAAAACGAATTCCTTCTCCGGCACGGATCACGCGCCATTGCTGGTCAATGCACATCTCCAGTGCGCCCGCTATCACGACCACATGTTCAATCACGCCAGCTTCATGCGGTGTGGATTCGCTGAGCGCGCCGGGTGCCAGCAGAATCGAAAAGTGGTCAAACCGTAGCACCGGATCCCACGGAAATAACGGCGTCACGACCATCGCCTGCTCTTGCGGATCAAACGTCGGCAGCGGTTCAGTTTCCGGCGGTGAAATAAAAGTGGAGAACGGGACGTTCAGTCCGGTGGCAATCTTCCATAACGTCGCCACCGTGGGACTGGATTCGTTGCGCTCAATTTGCCCGAGCATTGCTTTTGAAACACCGGTCGCTTCAGCCAGGCGCGATAAACTCCACTCCCGCTGCTTGCGTAATGTTTTTAAGGTGTTCGCCAGATAGTGCGTCAGGTTGTCCATTGGTATCCTCCCAAAAGGTCAGCTTACCACTTGTACGTTATAACGCCCAGATGCTAGATTAAACGACCGTTATAACGCACAGGAGGGCTTATGCGATCATTCTCCCTGCCATTACCCACACTGCTTTCTGGATTTGTCGCCGTACTGGTTGGCTATGCCAGTTCTGCGGCCATCATCTGGCAGGCCGCCGTGGCAGCGGGCGCCAGCACAACGCAAATTGCCGGCTGGATGACCACCCTTGGCATCGCAATGGGTGTCAGTACGCTGCTCTTGACGCTCTGGTATCGCGCCCCCGTACTGACGGCGTGGTCAACGCCCGGCGCGGCGCTGCTGGTGACCGGACTCCAGGGGCTGACGCTGCCAGAAGCGATTGGTGTGTTTATCATCGCTAACGCGTTAATCGTACTGTGTGGCGTGACGGGATTATTCGCCCGCCTGATGCAGGTGATCCCCCACTCGCTGGCGGCGGCCATGCTGGCCGGGATTTTGCTCCGCTTTGGCCTGGAGGCATTTGCCCGTCTCGGCGACCAGTTTCTGCTTTGTGGCGGTATGCTGCTGGCGTGGTTAGTGATGAAGAGGATTGCGCCGCGCTACGCGGTCATTGCGGCACTGATTGCCGGCGCGGTCATTGCGCTATTCGAAGGTGACATTGTCACCTCTTCATTCGCCATGACCCCGGTGTTACCCACCTTTATTGCCCCTCAGTTTTCTCTGGCCCACGCTCTGGGCATTGCTGTACCGCTCTTTCTGGTGACAATGGCGTCACAGAATGCGCCCGGCGTGGCAACGATGAAAGCCGCCGGATACGATGTCCCCGTTTCACCTTTGATCATTGTCACCGGATTACTGGCACTGCTGTTTTCCCCTTTTGGCGTCTATTCCATCTGCATTGCCGCCATTACTGCGGCGATTTGCCAGAGTCCGGATGCCCATCCGGACGCCGCTAAACGCTGGTTGGCCGCCGCGGCCGCCGGGATGTTCTATCTGTTAGCCGGTATTTTCGGCAGTTCGATTACCGGCATGATGGCGGCCCTGCCGACGAGTGGCATTCAAATGCTGGCGGGACTGGCGCTGCTGGGGACGATTTCGGGTAGCCTGTACCAGGCGCTGAATCATGAAAACGAGCGTGATGCCGCCGTGGTGACGTTTCTGGTCACCGCCAGTGGGCTGACGCTGTGGGGAGTGGGTTCGGCATTTTGGGGACTGATCGCAGGCGGGATCTGCTACACCGTCTTAAGGTTAGCCCGACGCGCGTAACTGCGTCGGCGTCTTGCCCGTCACCTGCTTAAAGCGATTGCTGAAGTGGCTCGGCGAACTGAATCCGCAGGCCAGCGCAATCTCCGTTAACGGACGCTGTGAGTGACAGACCAGCTGCTTTGCCACGGCCATCCGGCGCTGCATCACGTACTGATGCGGTGCCATTTTCATCGACTGGCGGAACATTCTGGCGAAATGAAATTCACTCAGCGCGGCTTCATACGCCAGATCGGCTAGCGTCAACGGTTCCGCCAGGTGGGCGTCGATATAGGCCAGCACATTGCGCAACGTCACCGGCGCCAGTCCGCCCGTTACCGTCGGCAATCGCCACTGCACGTTGCTGTAGTGCTGAATAATATGAGTCATCAGAAGTGACGACGCGGCGCTGAGCGTCAGGTGATTCGCGGGTTGATGCCAGTCGTTACCCAGCAAAAACTGTCGGTAGACCGCCGTAATGCCCGGATCGTTACCAAACGTCCGTTCATCCAGCGTAAAGCGGTATGGACTTTTGTCCCAGACCTTTTCCCCCACGTCACGCAGATGCGCGTCGGTGCAGTAGAGATGCACGAACGAGAGGTTGTCACGGATATCCCAGGTGGATTCACTCTCTTTTGGCAACAGGCAAAAGCGGTCCGGCCCACCGCCATTTTTCCAGCCAGAAGCCGTTTTCTGATAACTTTCGTAGCCATCCGCGACATACAGACTGAGCGTGTGATGATCGCAATACTGCGTGATGGTATCGCGCTTGTTTGACCATGCCGCTAACTGAACGCCCGAACGCAGCTCGACCGACTCCTGCAACACGGCATTGTGCTGACTCAATTTTTCAAAGGCATCGTAAGACCGGGTCATACCACCACATAAACGCTGTTGTTCAGGCATTCAGTCTATCGCAGGTCATTGCGGTTACCACCCGCCGGACAGAAAAAAGCGCAAGATTTTGCAAGTATCCCGCAAATCGATGAAAGCGCGTCCCACCTGAGATCGGCGACAGTCAATTATCGGGTAAGAAGAGAGAATAATGATGAACGCACTATTGTATTGTCTGGTCGTGGTTATCTGGGGTACCACATGGATCGCCATTTATTTGCAGCAGGGCCCCGTTGCCGCACCGGTCTCGATTTTCTGGCGCTTTGCGGTGGCGACGGCATTGATGATGGTCATTATGCTGCTGCGCGGAAAGTTACGCACGCTATCGCTACGTGACCATCTGTTCTGCCTGCTGCAAGGGAGTTGCGTCTTCTGCTTCAACTTCTGGTGTTTTTATACCGCAGCGGCCTGGATCAATACGGGACTGGAGTCAGTTATCTTCTCCATGGCGGTTCTGTTTAACGCGGTGAACAGTTTCTTCTTCTTTGGGCAAAAACCGCCGCTGCGCTTTTATTGCGCCGCCGCGCTGGGACTCACCGGTATCGTCACCCTCTTCTGGCACGATCTGATGAGCAGCGGCTTTAGCGGATCGCTGCTGCTGGGCATTGGTCTTAGCGCACTGGGGACATTTGGTTTTTCACTGGGAAATATGATAAGCCTCCGCCATCAGAAAAAGGGTCTGGAAGTGATGACCACCAACAGTTGGGCCATGCTGTATGGCACGCTGTTGATTGCGACGATTGCACTTGTGCGTGGGGATAATTTCACCCCGCAGTGGACCTTCAGTTATCTCGGCGCCCTGCTGTATCTGGCCGTTTTCGGATCGGTCATCGCTTTTGGTGCCTACTTTACGCTGGTGGGGAGAATTGGCCCGAGCAATGCCGCCTACAGCACGCTGCTATTTCCGCTGGTTGCGCTGTCATTTTCTACGGTTTACGAAGGCTATAGCTGGCAGGTGAATGCGGTGGCCGGGCTGGTTCTGATTCTGGTGGGAAATCTGGTGATGTTTGCCCGCCCACCGGCACTCTTGCGCCGCCGGACGGCATAAAGAAACGCGCCATCAGACGATGGCGCGTGGCAATTATTTCCGGTTTATGTCAAACATGGTGGCATCTGTCGCCATGTCATCAACCACTTTCTTCAACGTTTCAAACGCCATTGGCGTGCTCTGGTTGTTCAGGTCCTTACCTTCGCCCTGACGAACAACTTTAATCACCGGCTTATTGGTTGCCGCATCAATTAGCTCGCCTTCAAAGTAGAGATGGGTGTCCATGGTACGGTGACCGGTTGCCATTTGTGTACCGGCAACCACCAGCGCCACAGGTACCACTTCATAGAATTGCAGCCCTTCTTTACTGGTATCTACCCCCGTGATCGCACCACGGAAGATCAGGCTACGCGGCCCCGGCGTGGTCACCAGCGGTTTACGTTGACCAACGGCAGTTTTCAGTTTCGTGTTGGTGTAGGTCAACAGCTGATCGAGCACCTTCTGGCCGACCTGAGTGGTCGGTTTTGGTACCGGATAATAGGTTATTGGATTCCAGACAATGTTGTCATATTTGGTTTCGCTATAGCCGGGATCGACCCAACGTAACACCGGATGCCCGGTGGCGGATTTTGTTTCCTTAAGACCAGAGTAGTCTTTTAAAAAACCAGAATATTTATCTGGCTGTGTGACTTTTGATGCACAGCCGGATAAGGCCAGTAAACCAGTAAGCACTGCAACTTTAAATAAAGTATGAGTACGCATGAAACGATCCCTTAGAATATGCAGATATGCAATTGAAATAGTAGCAAAGGGAAATCATCTGCGTTGGACTAAAAATGGTAACCACAGCACAATTTATTTCAGAGCGCCCATATTTAGGAAAAATGCTGGGCGCTGAGGAGGTTAGCGGCGCTTTCGCTTAGGCCATTTTACGCGCCAGCAGCGTGGCGAAGCGCAGTTTAATTCGGTTGCCGTTGGCATCAGTACGATGCAGTTCGCCAACATCTTCATTATATTTCAGTAATTCCCAGCCTTCGTAATAACGACGCAGTTCCCCTTCTTTAAAAGCAAACGGGAATCCTACCGTGCACGGAAAATCAGCGGTATCCATGGCGGCAACAATCAGGTTATAACCGCCCGGTTTGGTGCAACGCTGCATATTGTCGATTAAACCCGGAATCGTTTTGGCTTCCAGGAACATCAGTACCACGGTGGAGAGAATAAAATCATATTCGCCTTCAAACGTCAGGGCGTTGAGATCCACCACTTTCGCCTGGAGATTGTCCAGCCCTTCTGCCGCTTTGATACGTTCGACGTTGGCGATACTCATCGGGTTTTTATCCCACGCGGTCACGTCATAACCCCTCGCCGCCAGATACAGACTGTTACGGCCATTGCCACAGCCTAAATCCAGCGTTTTTCCCGGTTTGACGACCTTCACCGCCTCCAGAACGTCAGAGTGAGTACGGGTTAAGTCATATTTTTCAGTGAAGTAATTTTCATCACGAAGGGTCATTTTTTATCCTCAGATTTCAGTAATGCCGCACGTTCTGTGCGAATGAGCAGTTTTCCCTGCATCAGTAGTGCGAACGTGCGTACCAACAATAATGCGATGATAACATTAGTAAAGATGAACAACGGCACCGCCAGCGTGTGAAAAAAGCCAGCGGGACTGGCGTGGCCAAGATGCAGTCCGGTGGTCGCCAGGGCCGACACGCCGAACGAGAAACTCCAGAATGAGGCGTTAAACGGCTGCGACAGATACCAGGGCATCAGGCGCAGCATAAACAGGAGTTGCAGCAGGCCGTAGCCAAATAACATTTTTGCCAGCGTATCGCCCTCACCGCCGTTGACGCTCAGCCAGGCGCTACAGGCCACCAGCGCAGGCGCAAGCTGGATCCCCAGCGAAGTCCGCATAGCGGTGGGCAATTCGCCGGCGCTGCGCAGACGCTGCAAGATAACCGGCTCCAGGCTCAGCCAGGAAAAAACGCCCGCCCCTAAAAAGACCAGTCCGGCATCGGTATAGCCTAATGCGCCGCAGGCCATCGCGCTGATGAAGTTGTTAGCGACCGTGGGTAAATAGAGTCCTGGCGTTGTTGCCTCTTGTGGGTGCGAGCCGCGCCACAGCCCGGCGGTCTGCCATGCTGCGTAAACCAGTTGAATGACGACCCCGACGCTAAACAGGCCAATCGCCAGCGGACGACACCACGGAACAAAACCAATCGCCACCAGCATCGTGGTGGCCGGAAACAGGCTGACAAAACTGCTCATCACCGGATGGCGAATCTCGGCGATCACGCTGTGCGGAAGGCGGATCAGACGCGTGATAAACGCCAGCGTCAGCAGTCCCCATATCACCATCGCCAGCATCACCAGACCGTCGCCGAACCAGTGGCTGACCGACCAGATCTGGCTGGCATAGCGCCAGGCAAAGCCCATTCCAATCGTCCCAAGGACCATGCCGAAGTAACCGGCGGGAAGATTCAGGACGCGATCGCTACTCTTGTTGTTGCTCATTTTGTTTAATTTATAAAGTATATTTTAAATGCATTTTATGGAATTTTATCCGCGTTAGCCAGCGTCGCAGAATTTGCTACGGTTATAGTAAGCGACTAAACGGAATGCCTTCATGCGTAAATACCGACTCAGCGACGAACCGCGCGCGTTCAGTTACCTGGATAATGGCAATAAAAAGAGCGTATTACTACGCCAGATTATCGCACTCGTTGACTTTAATGATGTGAAAACCGGTGACGCTGGCGGCTGGATTGATGATGAAAGCGTGCTGGCCCATACCGGAGATTGTTGGATTTACGACGAAAACACGCTGGCCTTTGCCGGCTGTATAATTTCGGGCAATGCGCGTATCACCCAGCCCTGCCTGCTACGCGACAACGTCAGCCTTGGCGATAACGTCTGGATAGACCATGCGGAGCTCAGCCACGGTGCCAGAATCAGTGACAACGTCACGATTCAGTCATCCACGGTTCGCGGCGACTGCCACCTCTTTGGCGACGCGCGGATTCTGCAACAATCAGAGATTGTCGCGGCGCGCGGACTCACCGTCGAGCGCGATCGGATCCTGCAAGTTTATGACCGCGCCACGGTTATCAATTCACGCATTGTCCACCAGGCGCAAATCTATGGCGACGCCATCGTCAGCTACGCGTTTATTGAGCATCGGGCCGAAGTTTTTGATGACGCGCTGATTGAAGGTAACGACGAAAATAACGTCTGGATTTGCGATTGTGCGAAAGTCTACGGTCGTGCGCAGGTAATAGCCGGCACCGGGGACGATGCGATCCCCACCCTGCGCTACAGTTCGCAGGTGGCGGAACAGGCGCGAGTGGAAGGCAACTGTGTCCTTAAACATCACGTGCTGGTGGGCGGAAACGCCGTGCTGCGCGGCGGTCCCATTTTACTCGACGATCATATTCTGATTGAAGGCGATGCGCGTATTCTCGGTGAGGTACTGATTGAAAATCACATCGACATCCGAGGACGCACCACCGTTGAGGCCGCCACAGACGAGGCCATTCACCTGCGCGGCCCGAAAGTGTTCAACGGTGAACAGCATATCACTCGCACACCGCTGATTGGTTCACTGTAGCGACGAATCGATGATTCGTGCGTACAGATTAACATCGTCATAGTGACCGTTCAGGAACTCCGCCTGCTTCAGGCAGCCTTCAAGCGTAAAGCCATTGCGCTGTGCCACCTGATTGCTTGCCAGATTTTTTACCCGACATTTGATAACAAAGCGGCGAATTTCGCCTCGCCCGGCATAGTGATGAATAAACGCCTGCAACGCGCGCGACAGGATCCCTTTCCCCTGCTGCGCTTCATCTATCCAGTAACCGATATAAGCCGCTTTGTTCAACGGCTCGATCTGATTAAACGACAGCACGCCCAGCATCTCCTCGCCGTCGAAAATCAGGAACATTTTGGCATAGCCCCGCTGGTGGAGCATCATGTTGCCCTGCACGGATTTTCGCGAATCCTCTTCAGCGTTGACGTATTGCGGCCAGTCTAAAAACTGCTGTAGCCAGGCACTGTTTTTACGTACCAGTTGATACAGCCCGGCAACGTGACATTCCTCTACCGCCCGTAGTTGTAGCGTGTCATTGATCTCAATAATTTCACTCACCCGTATTCTTCCTCCCGCGTTCAGACATTCATCAGCATTGAGCGTTTTTATTCTACTTACCTCACATTATTTTTTATTTCCTCTACTTTCGCTATTTCCACGTGAGACTGCTCACAATTATTCGCCCAGCCAGCGCCTATAAAACGCTCAACGAGTGATTGTTTTATCTTCTACGGAGATCCTTATGTCATTTTCTGTGCAGGAAACACTGTTCTCGCTTTTGCATCTCAATGCCGTTTCAGGGCATGAAAACAGCGTCGCTGAGGTCATGCTACGCGAATTTAAACGTCAGGCAAAAGAGGTCTGGCGCGATCGGTTAGGAAATGTCGTCGCCCGCTACGGTAGCGATAACCCGAATGCCTTGCGACTGATGATGTTTGCCCACATGGATGAAGTCGGCTTTATGGTGCGCAAAATTGAGCCGTCGGGATTTTTGCGCTTCGAACGTGTGGGCGGCCCGGCGCAGGTCACTATGTCCGGTTCGGTCGTCACGCTCGCCGGAGATAATGGCCCGGTGATGGGATGCATCGGCATTAAGGCGTACCACTTTGCAAAGGGGGATGAACGCACGCAATCACCTTGCGTCGATAAACTGTGGATTGATATCGGCGCGAAGGATAAAGCCGACGCCCTGCGGATGGGCATCCAGGTCGGTACGCCGGTTACGCTGTATAACCCACCGCAACTGCTGGCGAACGATCTCGTGTGCAGCAAAGCGCTGGACGATCGTCTGGGGTGCACGGCGCTGCTGGGCGTGGCGGATGCCATCGGCACAGCGTCGCTGGATATCGCGGTTTATCTGGTGGCGTCCGTGCAGGAA
The DNA here is from genome assembly GCA_009363175.1 of Citrobacter telavivensis. NCBI lineage: Bacteria > Pseudomonadati > Pseudomonadota > Gammaproteobacteria > Enterobacterales > Enterobacteriaceae > Citrobacter > Citrobacter telavivensis. The sequence goes on along the minus strand of CP045205.1, from coordinate 3,075,718 downwards.
GAGTTCAACATCCGCGGCATTGTCCCGGTTTTACGCCGCGTTAAGCCGGATCTCGCCATCGGCATTGATATCACGCCGTCATGCGATACGCCGGATCTGCAGGACTACTCCGACGTCCGGGTCAACCAGGGGGTCGGCATCACCTGCCTGAACTATCACGGACGTGGCACGCTGGCCGGTTTAATCACGCCACCGCGACTGATCCACATGCTTGAGCAAACGGCCCTTGCGCACCATATTCCCGTGCAGCGCGAAGTCGCGCCCGGTGTTATCACCGAAACGGGCTATATCCAGGTTGAGCAGGACGGCATTCCCTGCGTCAGCCTCTCTATCCCTTGTCGCTATACCCATTCTCCCGCGGAGGTCGCCAGTCTGCGCGATTTGACTGACTGCATTCGCTTATTGACCGCCCTGGCTGGTATGCCAGCCGGGCACTTTCCCGTTGAGCCTGATTCAGGCACTACACAAGAGGCAAATCCATTATGAAAAAGATCCTTGTGGCATGCGGTACCGGCATGTCGACGTCAACCATGATTGCGCACAAGTTGCAGGAGTTCCTTGCTGAACAAGGCATTCCGGCAAGCACCGCCCAGTGTTGTCTCAATGAGATCCCGCTGAATTGTAACGGCATGGACCTGATTGTGACGTCCATGCGTACCAATAACGATTACGGTATTCCCACGTTAAACGGCGCGGCACTGCTAACGGGAATTAACGACGACGCCTTGAAGCAAGAAATCAAGGCACTGTTAACGCAATAACAAGGAGGCATTATGTTTGACTACATCCTGTCTCTCGGTGGTACCGTCTTTGTTCCCATCATCATGATTGTGATTGGGTTGATCTTCCGTATTCCCTGGCTGCAGGCGATCAAAGCCGGGGTCACGGTAGGGATTGGTTTTGTCGGAATGGGGCTGGTGATCGTCATGGCGATCGACAGCCTCAGTCCGCCCATCAAAGTGATGATTGAACGCTTTGGTCTGACCCTGCATGTGTTTGACGTCGGCGCAGGACCGGCCTCTGGCGTCGGGTACGCCACCGCCATTGGCGCAATGATTATCCCGATTATTTTTCTGCTCAACGTCGCGATGCTGGTCACCCGTCTGACCAAAACCATGAACGTCGATATCTATAACTACTGGCACTACGCCATTACCGGCACCGTGGTCCAGTTAATGACCGGCAGTCTGATTTATGGCGTGCTGGGTGCCATTTGCCACGCGGCATTGTCGCTGAAAATGGCCGACTGGACGGCTAAGCGCGTGCAGAACATCGTCGGACTGGAGGGGATCTCCATTCCGCAGGGCTATGGTTCCAGTTCGGTACCACTGTTCGTTCTCCTCGATGCCATCTACGAAAAAATTCCGTTTATGAAAGGACGCAACATTGATGCCCAGGAGATCCAGAAACGCTACGGCATGGTCGGCGACCCGGTCATTATCGGCGTGGTGCTCGGTCTGATCTTTGGTCTCGCGGCGGGTGAAGGATTTAAAGGCTGCGCCAGCCTGATGATCACCGTCGCGGCGATTATGGTGCTGTTCCCGCGCATGATCCGTCTGATTGTTGAAGGGTTACTCCCCATCTCCGACGGCGCACGTAAATTCTTCCAGAAGCATTTTAAGGGACGTGAGGTGTATATCGGTCTGGATACCGCCGTCACGCTGGGTCACCCCACCACCATTGCCGTTGGCCTGTTGCTGATCCCTATCATGTTGATTCTCGCCAGCATCTTGCCCGGCAACAAAGTGCTGCCGCTTGCCGACCTGCCCGTCGCACCGTTCTTTATCTGTATGGCGACGGTTATCCATCGCGGCGACCTGATTCGCACCTTAATCAGCGGCGTGATTGTCATGGTCACCGTCCTGCTGATCGCCACGCAGTTTGCCCCCTACTTCACCGACATGGCGCTTAAGGGCGGTTTCAGCTTTGCCGGTGAAAACGCGCAAATCTCTGCACTGTCCGTAGGCAACATGTTTGGCTGGTCAATTTCGGAGCTGATGTCGCTTGGCATTATTGGCGTCGTCGTGGCGGTGGGTATCGTCGCCAGCGTCGTGCTGTTCTTACGTAAACGTGAACTATCGGAATAAGGAGTACCTTCAATGAGTTGGCTGAAAGAGGTTATTGGAACGGAAAAAGCTGTTATTGCCATGTGCCATTTGCGCGCATTGCCCGGCGACCCGAGCTTTGATGCGCAGAAAGGGATGAACTGGGTGATCGACCGCGCCCGGGACGATCTGCTGGCGCTACAAAATGGCGGCGTGGATGCCGTGATGTTTTCCAACGAGTTTAGTCTCCCCTATCTCACGAAGGTTCGCCCGGAAACCACCGCGGCAATGGCGAGGGTGATTGGACAACTGATGAGCGAAATCCGCATCCCGTTTGGCGTCAATGTGCTGTGGGATCCGGTCGCGTCGTTCGACCTGGCTATGGCGACGGGCGCATCGTTTATTCGCGAGATTTTTACCGGTGCCTACGCCAGCGACTTCGGCGTCTGGGACACCAACGTCGGTGAGACCATACGTCATCAGCACCGCATCGGCGCGGGTGGGGTCAAAACGCTGTTCAATATTGTGCCTGAAGCGGCGGTATATCTGGGCAATCGCGATATTTGTTCCATTGCGAAATCCACCGTCTTTAACAACCATCCGGATGCCCTCTGCGTCTCTGGTCTGACGGCGGGCGCACGCACCGACAGCGCCCTGCTAAAGCGGGTAAAAGAGACGGTGCCGGATACCGTGGTGCTGGCGAATACCGGCGTGTGTCTGGAAAACGTTGAGGAACAGCTTAGCATTGCTGACGGTTGCGTAACGGCCACCACCTTTAAAAAGGACGGCGTTTTCGCCAACTTTGTCGATCAGGCGCGGGTCAGTCGGTTTATGGAAAAAGTGCATCATATACGGCAATAAAAAAGGGGATAAGCAGAGCGCTTACCCCCGGTAGTACAGCGATCCCTGCCGCCTTCGTCAAAAGTCTCGACGGGGATCGCTATCAGAGTAACCCTAACCGGCAAGGAGTCAACGACTGATGATAAACGATGTTAAGTGGGTGCAGACACAGCGCGAGGCCAAAGACTGGCGCCAGGCCGTCGAGATCGCCGCTCGCCCGCTGATTACCTTTGGCGCTGCGCAACCGGGCTACGTGGACGGCATTATCGACAACACGCTGAACTGGGGGCCGTACTATTTAATTGCCCCCGGTATCGCCTTACCCCATGCGCGGCCCGAACAAGGGGCTAACCACAATCAGGTCAGCATCACGACGCTTAAAACGCCCGTCGCGTTTGGTCATGAGGAATGCGACCCGGTCTGGCTGCTGCTGTGCGTCAGCGCGACGGATGCCAATGCGCATATCCTCACCCTCCAGCGCATCAGTCAGTTTATTGATTCACCCGAACGACTCGCGGCGGTGCGACAAGCGCAAACCGACGCCGCGCTGTTTGCGCAGGTATGCGGATAACGGAGGCGATGATGATTCTGCACCCTTCTCTTGCGTCGGCGGATCCACTGCACTACGGGACGACGCTGACTGCCCTGGCCGATGCCGATATGGGTTCACTGCATCTGGATATCGAAGACAGCAGCTTTATTAACAACATTACCTTTGGCCTCAAAACCGTGCAGGCCGTCGCCCGGCAGACGACACATCCCCTCTCATTTCATTTTATGATTTCCCGCCCACAGGACTGGTTTTCTGCTCTGGCAGAACTCAAACCGGCGTGGATTTTTGTTCATGCTGAAGCGCTGGCATATCCTTCTGAAACGCTGGCACAAATAAGGCTTATCGGCGCGAAAGCCGGGCTGGCGTTTAATCCGGCCACCCCTGTTGACGCGTATTGCTATCTGGCACCACACCTGGATGCGCTGATGGTCATGACCAGCGAACCCGACGGCGTCGGTCAGCAGTTCATTCCCGCCCTGTGTGAGAAGGTCCGTCGCGTACGCGACTGTTTTCCTGAAGCGGCGTGCTGGGCCGACGGTGGCATAACGCTTTCCGCTGCACAACAGCTGGCGACAGCGGGCGCGCAGCATCTTGTCGTGGGACGCGCGCTGTTCTCATCAGAAAACTATCACGCCACGTTATCCCGGTTTGCCGGACTGTAAGAGGAGATTGCTTCGATGAGCCAACAGCGCCCTGACCGTATCAAACAGATGCTGCACTATCTGTGGCAGCATCGTCATCTCTCTACCCAGCAGGCCATGGAACTGTTTGGCTATGCGGAGGCCACCGTCCGTCGTGATTTCCAGTATATCGCCAGCCAGTATCCCGGCATGATTCGCGGTCACGGCAGCCTTGATTTTGACGACAGCATGGATGACAAAGAGTATGTTTTTGATGTCAAACGGACATTGCAGGCGGAGGCCAAAAAAGAGATTGCCGCCCTGGCCCGCACGATGATCAAAGACGGCGACTGTTTCTTTCTTGATTCCGGTTCCACCTGTCTGGAACTGGCGAAATGTCTGGCCGATGCGCGGGTGAAAGTCATCTGTAACGACATCAAAATCGCCAATGAGCTGGGCTGTTTTCCGCACGTCGAGAGCTACATCATCGGCGGACTGATTCGTCCGGGTTACTTTTCGGTGGGTGAGAGCCTGGCGCTGGAGATGATCAATGCGTTTTCGGTAGAACGGGCCTTTATCTCCTGCGATGCGCTGTCGCTGGCAACGGGGATCACCAACGCGACGATGTTCGAAGTCGGCGTTAAAACGCGGATTATTCAACGCGCCCGCGACGTGGTGCTGATGGCCGATCATTCAAAGTTTGATGCCGTCGAACCTCACGCGGTGGCCACGCTCTCATGTATTAAAACGATCATCAGCGACAGCGCGCTCGCGGATGACATTGTGCAGCGCTACACCCACGCGGGATGTCATCTGGTGTTGCCACATCGCTGAATGACAGGCACAAAAAAGCCGCCAGGGCCGGCGGCTTAGCTTGCTGACACAGAAGGAAAAAGCGTGGTTTTCCTTCTGTGCGGTTAGCGGCTCATCAACGCGGATTACCCCGCATCAACGCTTTCTTTCTGCAGTATTTTGAGCATATCGTCCTTAAGCTGGAGTTTCTGTTTTTTCAGACGAACGACTTCGAGATTGTATCCCCGACCATCGGAACCTTCCAGCCTGGCAATTTCATGATCAAGGTTGTTGTGCTTTTCGAAAAGAGACAGAAAGCGAGGATTCTCGGATTTCAGTCGGGAAATCAGATCTCTGTATTCTGGAAACATACGCTCTCCCTGTTAGTGATAAACCATGTGTATAAGAAATACACTCCTTCAGCTTACTCATTTGACTTAGGGAAAAATGCGAACGGGATCGTGTTTAATTCCTGTACAGATATTTCACGCTCATCTCTGATGACGCCCTTCGCATAACGAAGGGCGTCGGCGTCGATTAACGCATCACGCGGTCGTCGACGTAGTTACGTTTATCCGGCGCAGGCGGGAAATACTGATACAGCCAGGTTTCACTGATCGCCTCTCCCTGACAGCGCAGGAACATACGCATATCCACCGGATCGGTCGAGTCAGACGTCGGGTACCAGTCGAACTGGATGCGATAACCGTCAAACGGTTCAACGTAGAGGATCTCAATCTGTTTCGCTTCACCGCTGGACAACGTAATCACCGGCTCAATGCCTTTCGGCGCGGCCGCTTTCAGATCGCCACCCACGAAATCGACCGCAAAACGCCGTGCCCATTTCTCCGGATAGTGCTCACCCGGTGCCCAGCCTTCCGGGAATCCACCCATACCGGTGCGGGTCGCCATCACGCGCGCCAGCGGCGAACGGACCGGCGGCTGTGCGCTCCAGTACAGACGGTATTTGTATTCCAGCTCGTCACCCGCTTCGATGGCTTTTTCCGGCTGCCAGAAGCAGACCACGTTATCCAGCGTTTCGCCAGTCGTCGGGATCTCCATCAGGCCGATGGTGCCTTTGCCCCACTGGTTACGCGGTTCAACCCACAGGCTTGGGCGCTTGTTGTACCAGCCCATGATGTCCTGATAGTGGGTAAAATCGCGGTCCAGTTGCAGCAGGCCGAACCCTTTCGGATTGTTATCGGTATAGGCGTTGAATTGCAGCTTCTGCGGATTGTTCAGCGGGCGGCAGATCCACTCGCCGTTACCGCGCCACATCGCCAGTCGATCGGAGTCGTGGATCTGCGGATGAATGGTGTCGCACATGCGGCGTTCGTTATTGCCGCAGCTGAACATACTGGTCATCGGGGCGATGCCCAACTGTTTGATGTCTTTGCGGGCATAGAGACGATTTTCGACATCCATGATCACCTGGCTCTTCTCGCAGTGAATCACGAACTTATAGGCACCGGTGATGCTCGGGCTGTCCAGCAGCGCGTACACGGTAAACGAGGTGGCGCCTGGTTTCACCGTATCGAACCAGAAGGCGGTGAAATCCGGGAACTCTTCTTTGGTGTCGGTGTAGGTGTCAATTGCCAGACCGCGCGCGGAAAGCCCGTACTGATAGGTATCATCAACCGCACGGAAATAGCTTGCGCCAAGGAAGGAGACGACGTCGCGACGCGCCAGTTCGGGCGCTTTGAAGACGCGAAAACCGGCAAAGCCGAGATCGGTTTGCCCTTCCAGTTGTTTGGTATCAACGCCGGCATCATTGTATTTAAACAGTTCCGGACGGAAGTGGATCTCACGCGCCTGATGGGTGCTGGAATCAACGGAGAACATGCGTACGCGGCGACGAAAGCCCATCCCGACGTGGAAGAACTGCGCATCCAACTGGCGGTCTTCGACGTTGTTCCACAGCGATTGCGCGGCATCGTACTGAATACTGTTGTAGGCCTGCGGCGTCAGATTCGCCAGCGTATTAGGCAACGCACGCGGCGCACCGCCCCACGGTTTCTGCGCGAGATCGTGCGCCATGGATTGCAGTACGGAAAAATCAAAGCGGACGGTTTGTCCGTCTGCAATGTCGGATTCCGCCGCATAAGCAGCACGGGTGAAGAGTGAAGCAATACCGCTGGTACCGCACACGGCGGCCATTGCCATTGAACCTTTAATAAATCGTCTGCGATTCATACCTGAAAGTAAATCCTTCTGGTCATGTGAAGGGTCCCGCGCTGGCGCTCGACAGCGGCAAGAAGTTGCATAATTCTGACCGCTCACTCTAGACAAAATTCATTAAGAATCCAATTGTTGGCCGCTGATTATCTGAACAAAACGGAAAATATTTCGTGTCGATGAGAACAGACTGATTCCCACGTAAATTTTCCCGCACAAACTTTCAGCTTGTGCAAAGTTAGTCGAGACTGACATGGTGGGCCATCACCCGTTTAAAGAGCGAAAGCCGCGCCCGCATGAACCGGTTCTCAACCTTAAATCCGGCGAACTTGTTCAGCCCAATGCGCAACAACCGATCGCGGCCCTGAATACAGGCAGGCCAGCGGACCGGTCCGTGAAGCACATCGCAAGACCGGCTGGCATGACGGGCGAAATTGACCCAGTAATCCGCAACGTGGGCGGCAAAAGCGAGATCGTTAGCGTTCACGTAATTGCGCGAGGGCTCGGCGAGCATCAATGTATCAAAAACATAAGGCACTTCATTGCCATGCCATGCGCCGTTGGCGTAGGTGTGATGCTCCGTTTCCGCAACGTAATCGAACCAGTAACGCCAGCACGGTTCGCCAACCCGCTGCTGCGCCTGCATCACCACATAGCCCAATGCCGTAAACGCCATATCCCGACACACATGCCGCCCCAGCTCTTCATCGCCCTTCACACCCGGATACAGCAGCTTAATCAGGCCGAGTCCCAGCCTGCGTTCACGACGTAGTTTCTGGATTTGCCCGGCAAGGTCGATGCCAAAGACGGCCATCACGCTGGCTTCATCGCTGTTCGAGCCAATCATCATGGGCATTGGGTGTTGTCTGGCGGCAAAAAAGACGTCCAGCATCGGTTCCGGCAGTATTGCATCGCCGGAGATGGGCGTCGGCGCAATTTTATACGGCGCGCCCAGCGGCCAGAATGCCTCAGCCGGAATGGCGCGAAGTTGTTCCGCCGTCGCGTTCTGCAAGCCAAAGTGCTCTGCCAGCGCAACACCGTTTTCCAGGGCAATCTCGCGAGGCGTGTCCGGCAGCGTGTAGCCGCTCTGTACAATCGCTTTATGAAACAGCCCTTTCCCGCGCGGAGAGGCTAACAGCGAGAGTACGCTGCGCGCCCCGGCCGACTCCCCAAACAGCGTGACGTTTTGCGGATCGCCGCCGAACGCGGCGATGTTTTCCTGAACCCAGCGCAGCGCGGCAATCTGGTCGAGCAGCGCGAAGTTATTGAGGCACTCGCCCTCTTCGCCTTCCAGCGCCGGATGGGCAAAAAAGCCGAGATGACCGAGGCGATAATTGACGGTAACGACAACCACGTCACGCTTCGCCAGCGCAACGCCGTCATAAGGTGGCAGATTGCCGGCACCGATGGTGTAGCCACCGCCGTGCAGCCAGACCATTACCGGAAGCGGCTGATGACGTTTCGCCGGAGACCAGACGTTGAGATAGAGACAATCTTCAGAAAAAGCGCCCGGATCGCCGCCGCCCAACTCTTTGCAGTATTCAATGTCCTGCCAGCTTGCACTGGAGAAGGTACTGGCGTCACGAACCCCGGACCAGGGGGCGACCGGTTGAGGTGCTCGCCAGCGTCGTTCACCCGTTGGCGGCGCGGCGTAAGGAATGCCGCGCCAGAGGTGGGTGTCATCCTGTACAACACCCATCAACTGGCCCTGCACCGTTTTAATCAGTGGAATGCTGGGATTGACCATGTCCATGTTTACCCGTTAATCGCAGATCCCTACAGGATACCTGGATTAAAGCAGGCCGCAACGCCGTTTGCTGCGTTCTTCCGCTTCCTGGTACAACACAAACTCGTCAAACACCGGACAGCCCAACGCCTGTTCAAAGGCCTCGCGACTGGCATTGCCATGACTGCGCGCCTGAGTTTCATTCCCCAGATTCGACTGGAAAATCCCCGCCGCGCTGACCGGCAGGAAATCTTCATAGGTGATGGGCTGCGCCTGCACCCAGCCACGTTCAATGTGCGGTTGTGGATCGTCACCGGGATGAATCGCCTTGCGGTGCGCTTCGCCTGACGGCGTCAGACGATAGCGAAACCATGCCAGCCCCTGCTGGCGCAACAGAAATTCGCTGTCCGGGAACGCGTTAAACACCTCCTGCAGGTGCAGTTGGTGCGTCAGGTTATCTTTACCCGTCCCGGCATTGCGCAATAATTCATCGTACAGCTGACGCCCTTTGATCGTCAGCGCCACGCCGCGTTGTTCTATCTCGCCGAAGCGGGCCGTATGCGTCCCCTGCATTTCACCAGCGAACAGCACCGGTTCTTCCAGCGCTTTGAAACTGGTCTGGCGCAACAGAATGGGTACGTCACGACGCGGTGGGCCTTCGATCAGGATTTTCGGTTCAATACCACATTCCGGCATCATCGACTGCACCCGGTCGATATCCAGCGTTCTGGGCGTCAGGTGGTTAATGTGACAACCGGGGAAACAGACCACATCGGCGATCAGTCGATGTTCGTTATGCAGCGCATGATAGGTTTGGTCATCCACAGTGGCATGACGATGCCAGCGGAAGGTTTCCAGCGCTTCTTTCACAAACTCGCGCGCCTGTGACGCACTAAACCCATTCTGGCTGTCCCAGACATCGAGCAGTTCACGACAGCGTGGCGTAAAGATATCGCGCTGAGCGAGGATCTCCGCCGCGCGCTGGCGCAACGAGGCGTTTTCAATCAGTTCAAGACGCAATAACGAGGTAAAGACGCGAAACGGATTTCGCGACAGCGAGGCATCGTCAATCGGGCGGAATGCCGTTGAGTGCACCGGTACCCCGGCCTGGGAGAGATCGTAATAGCTGACCGGAAACATCCCCATGATGGCAAACATGCGGCGCAGCGTGGACAGTTCCTCTGCCGTACCGACGCGAATAGCGCCATGACGTTCTACGTTGAGGCGCGCCAGTTCATCTGCATTAGCCAGTTTTTCATGCAGCGTGGGGTTATTTTCGAGGACCGCCAGATTCACATCCGCCACCAGTTCCAGCAGCGTGCCATACTGCGGAACTTCCTGCTGGTACATGGCTGACATTGCCTGCGAAAAGTGTTCCCGAATCTCATCTGCCGTGATGGTGTTCGCCATAATGTCATGCCTCCAGTGAATGTTACCTGGAGTGTAGGAAACGCCATTCACTCTGGGGGGAAGAATTTACAAAGTGTGATCTCACCTGAATTCGCTCTGCGTCAGACCCTGCGCCCTTATATAGCCTTTGGTTATGTAATAAACGGCATAAATTCACTTTTAATTAACAATGCATTTACACACACTGCATCAGGTAAGCATAAAACAATAACTCTCTTCCCTGTACCGGAGTCCGCTATGCGTGAAAAAGTGACCTCTCGCGAGGTGATCCATCGCGACTATAACAGCCATCCGCCGGCCTTTGCCCCCGGCTATAAAACCAGCGTTCTGCGCTCGCCGCGCAACGCGCTGATCTCCTTACAAAACTCGTTGTCTGAAATCACCGGACCGGTCTTTAGCAGCAACGATCTTGGCCCGCTGGATAATGACCTGATCATGAATTACGCCAAAGACGGCCTGCCGATTGGCGAGCGCATTATCGTCCATGGCTATGTGCGTGATGGCTTTGGTCGGCCGTTGAAAAATACGCTGGTCGAAGTCTGGCAGGCCAATGCCGGCGGTCGTTATCGCCACAAGAAGGATCAGTACCTCGCACCGATCGACCCTAACTTCGGCGGCTGCGGGCGGGTGTTAACCGATGAGAACGGCTATTACTTTTTCCGTACCATCAAGCCCGGCCCCTACCCGTGGCGCAATCAGGTCAGTGACTGGCGTCCTTCGCACATCCACTTTTCACTCTCCGGTGAAGCTTTCGCCCAACGTTTGATTACGCAAATGTATTTTGAAGGCGATCCGCTGATCAAGCAGTGTCCGATTGTGAAAACCATCAATAACGATGACGCCATCCGCACGCTGATTGCCGAACTGGATACCCACGCCGCCGTACCGCTCGATTGCCTGGCGTATCGCTTTGACCTCGTGCTCCGCGGGCAGCGCGCCACCTTATTTGAAAACCGAACTCAGGGGGGCTCGCGATGAAAGACTATTTGCAGGAAACCGCCTCGCAAACGGCGGGACCGTATGTGCACATTGGGCTTGCGCCTGACGCCGCAGGGTTTCACATCTTTGAGAAGAATTTCAGTTCCACACTGACCAACAGTCATACCGAAGGCGAGCGCATCGTGATTGAAGGCCGGGTGATTGATGGTTCAGGCACGCCGGTGCGCGATGTGCTGCTGGAAATCTGGCAGGCCAACGCCCACGGACGCTATAACCATCCGGCGGACCGTCAGGAAGAAAAACCGATCGACGCGGATTTTCGCGGCTGGGGACGAACCTGTTCCGACTTCGACAGCGGCGTCTGGCGTTTCGACACCATCAAACCTGGCTGCGTGGTGGGACGCGATGGCCGTACGATGGCGCCGCACGTCAATCTGTGGATTGTTGCGCGCGGCATCAACATTGGCCTGAATACTCGCCTCTATTTTGCGGATGAACAAGAAGCCAATCAGCACGATCCGGTGCTCAATCTGATCGAATGGGAAGTTCGCCGTCAGACCCTGATTGCCCGCCGCGAGCAGCGCGGTAGTGAGACCGTCTATACCTTCGATATTCACCTGCAGGGCGAAAATGAAACCGTCTTTTTTGACGTCTGATGCCGTCAAGGGAACGGGCTGAATCTGTCAGCCCGTTTTGTCTAGTTTATCTGCGCAACATGACTTTCCAGCCACGGCAGCATCTGTTTCTTACGACTCAACATCCCTTCCACTGTTACCGGTTGCGCCAGTTCAGGCTGGCGCGGGCCGGCGAACCAGAGTTGTGAATTGCCCACGTTGATGTCGGTCAGCATCAGCACAACCAAATCCGCCCCGCTGCGGGCCGCGTAATCGGTCATCTCCTCACGCAGAGCGTCCATCATGTCGGCGACCTGGCTCAGCGCGTACAGTTCAATCTGTGCGACGCTCACCTGCTGACCGTTAATAGTGAAACGCTTGATATCCTTTTGCAGCAGCTCGCTGGCGCGCAATCCTTCAACGCTGGTTTTCGCGCTCAGCAGATCGGCGCTGAACGCGGTCAGATCAATCCCGGCAAGCGCTGTCAGTTCTTCGACGACCAGACGGTCATCCGCAGTCGTCGTGGGCGAACGTAGCGTGACAGTGTCACTCAGTATCGCGCCCAACAACAATAACGCCTGCGCAGGCGTTATCTGCGCCCTGTTCTCTGGGCTCATCAGTTGCCACAACAGCGTGGCACTGCTGCCCACCGGCTTTATCCATACCTCTGGCGGCAGGCGGGTAACCAGCCCGCCCAGGCGATGATGGTCGATAATGCCGACGATATTGCTCTCCTGGAGGGTTTCCGGCCCCTGTGTCGGCTCGGTGAAATCCACCAGCCAGACGTCGAGATCCGTCAACGGCATTTCCAGCAACGGCGGTATATCCTGCCCGGCCCGCTCGAACAGAAACTGGGTTTCGCGATTGGGTTCGCCCAGACGCCAGGCTGTGGCCTGAAGTCCGCGCATATTCAGCCAGCGCGCTGCCATAAAAGCGGTACAAATGGCATCACTGTCCGGATTAAGGTGGCCTACGACATGGATCATTTTCGCCTCCGAAGAGAAAGTGCTGTTACTTAAATAAGTTAAATGTTAATAATATTTTGCAATCAAGTTATCAAAAACAAACAACTTTACTTGTCACCGGCACCGCTCTGTTCTTAACATCGCTTATGGAAAAAAATAGTCTGTTCAGTCAGCGCATCCGATTGCGCCATCTTCATACATTTGTCGCTGTTGCTCAACAAGGAACCCTGGGGCGCGCAGCAGAAACCCTTAACCTTAGCCAGCCTGCGCTTTCCAAGACGCTTAACGAACTGGAGCAACTGACCGGAACCCGCCTCTTCGAGCGCGGACGGCTTGGCGCGCAGCTAACGCTGCCCGGCGAGCAGTTCTTAACGCACGCGGTGAAAGTGCTTGATGCGCTCAATACCGCCGGACAGGCGCTGAATCGTAAAGAAGGTCTTAACAATGATGTGGTAAGAATAGGCGCTCTGCCGACCGCCGCGCTGGGTATTCTTCCGTCGGTCATCGGGCAGTTTCATCGGCAACAAAAAGAGACCACGCTGCAAGTCGCGACGATGAACAACACCATGCTGTTGGCGGGTCTGAAATCCGGCGAGATCGACATCGGCATTGGCCGGATGTCCGATCCGGAATTGATGAGCGGCCTCAATTATGAGCTGCTGTTTCTCGAGTCATTAAAGCTGGTCGTTCGCCCCAACCACCCGTTACTGCAGGAAAATGTGACACTGAGTCGCGTGATGGACTGGCCCGTGGTTGTCTCGCCAAAAGGGACAATCCCCCGTCAGAATGCCGAGGCGTTGCTGCAAAGTCAGGGCTGTAAGATGCCAACCGGCTGCATTGAAACGCTCTCCGCGTCGCTGTCGCGCCAGTTAACCGTCGATTATGACTACGTCTGGTTTGTGCCGTCAGGCGCGGTAAAAGAGGATTTGCGCCAGGCGACGCTGGTTTCGCTACCGGTGCCAACACAGGGTGCTGGCGAGCCGATCGGTATTCTGACCCGCGTGGATTCACCGCTCTCCTCTGGCGCACAGACCTTAATTTCCGCCATTCGTAAATCGATGCCGTTATAACCGGTCAGACAGGCCGGATGAGGCACTATTGCGCCACACCCGGCAATGGCGATTAGAAGGTTTCCCAGTTATCCCCACGATCGGTAACCGGCTGCGCTAAAGGCTGAACGGGCGTCTTTGTTGTCGACACGCGTTTACCCGAGCGTCCCCCCTGCAAGCGAAACGTACCCACCGCCTCCGTCAGATGCGCGGCCTGCTCTTCCAGCGATGCCGCCGCCGCAGAGGCCTCTTCCACTAGCGAGGCGTTCTGCTGTGTCACTTTATCCATCTCTGAGATAGCCTGGCTAACCTGGACTATCCCACGGCTCTGTTCGTCCGACGCCGCCGCGATTTCCAGCATGATATCGGTGACGCGTTTAACCGCCTCCACAATGTCGGTCATGGTATTACCCGCCGCGACCACTTCACCGGAACCCTGATCGATCAGCCGGACTGACTCGCTGATCAGCCCTTCAATCTCTTTCGCCGCCTGGGCGCTGCGGCTGGCCAGCGTACGGACCTCACTGGCGACCACGGCGAATCCACGCCCTTGCTCACCGGCACGCGCGGCCTCTACTGCGGCGTTCAGCGCCAGAATATTGGTCTGGAAGGCAATGCTGTTAATGACCGCGGTGATCTCAGAGATTTTCTTCGAACTGGTCGAAATATTACCCATCGTCTGGACCACGCCGGAGACCATCTGTCCGCCACGACTGGCTTTACCGGACGCATCTTCCGCCAGTTTGCTGGCGTGGTGCGCGTTATCGGCGTTTTGCTTCACCGTTGCGGTCAACTCTTCCATACTGGCTGCCGTTTGCTCGATCGCCGCAGCCTGCTCCTCGGTGCGTGAAGACAAGTCGGTATTGCCCGCCGAGATTTCGCTGGTGCCTCGGTAAATCTCTTCTGCGCCCTGACGCACGGATCCGACCGTTTGCACCAGCGAACGCTGCATTTGTTGCAGGTGGCGACTCAGACGCCCAATCTCGCTGCGCCCGGTCGGTTCATCCTGCATGGTCAGATCGCCAGCGGCAATTTGCTCAATACGCTGCGCGGCATGCTGCAAAGGTTGAATGACGGTACGACGCAGAACAATAAACGTCATCAGCGTCAGCAGCAGCGCCAGACCAAAGGCACCTATCATGAACATCATCCCCAGTTGTGTGCGCTGATGCGCCTGCTCACTTAACTGGTTAGCACGTGCCATGCGCAGTTCGATCGCCTTCAGTAAGACTTTGTTGTAACTGTCATCCAGTTGTCTTGCGTGTTCGCTCTCGTGGTTGATGATCGCTTCAAACATGCCGTTTTTGGCGTACTTGAGCATCGGTTGCATCCCTGCAACATAGGCTTTGAAGCTACTCTCCAGCTCGCCATCCAACGCCTCATCCGCAGGGGTTTTCACCTTGCGCGCCATGTAAACGTTAAATCCTTCCTCAGATTGCTTGATACGCTTTTCCGCTGCGGCAATGTTGGCCTTCATGTCATCCATTTCAGCAATCCGACTGGCAGCGCCTGCATGAATCATGTTGATTCGCGCGGTACGCAGGTGGTTCGAGCTGTTCGATAATCCCATGCGAACCTGGATCTCATCCGTCACGTCCCGCTGATCGCGGTCAGCCTGCATGAGAAAGTAGCCCGCCAGACCTGAGCTCAGCGCGAACAGTAAAAGGATGCCACCGAGAATGGAGGAAAACAGCGGAACCAGCCTGATGTGATGCAAAAAGCCCAGCTTATGTGGTGCTTGCATCGATGTTGTGTTGTCCATGACCGTCGACTCTCTTGTAGGATTAATGCGTAATACGCGCCCGTTAGATAGTCATCGGCATTCCGCGAGGTTTACTTACCGGGAAAAGCGCCGATTTCGTCACAGTTTGACAACATTTATGTTAAAAACAGGAGAGCGCCAGCGGAGATTTCCGCTGGCGGATGAATCAGTTATCGCCGAAATGGATAACGGTACGGATGGATTTACCTTCGTGCATCAGGTCAAACGCGTCGTTGATTTGATCCAGCGGCAGGCGGTGGGTAATGAACGGATCCAACTGGATTTTCCCGGTCATCGCGTCTTCCACCATCCCGGGTAACTGGGTACGCCCTTTTACGCCACCAAATGCGGAACCACGCCAGACACGGCCAGTCACCAACTGGAACGGACGGGTTTTAATTTCCTGACCCGCGCCGGCAACACCAATGATGATGCTCTCGCCCCACCCTTTGTGACAACATTCCAGCGCCGCACGCATCACGTTCACATTACCAATACATTCGAAGCTAAAGTCGACGCCGCCATCGGTGAGTTCAACAATCACCTCCTGGATCGGTTTGTCATCGTCTTTCGGGTTGATGAAGTCGGTTGCCCCCATTTCAGCCGCCAGTTTGAATTTTTCCGGGTTGGTATCGACGGCAATAATACGTCCGGCTTTCGCCTGCACGGCGCCCTGAATCACCGCCAAACCAATTCCGCCAAGGCCAAACACGGCAACGGTGTCGCCCTCTTTGACTTTCGCGGTGTTATGCACGGCACCAATACCTGTTGTCACACCGCAGCCCAGCAGACAGACCTTGTCCAGCGGTGCTTGCGGGTTGACTTTTGCCAGTGAGATCTCCGCACACACGGTGTATTCGCTGAAGGTACTGGTCCCCATATAGTGATAGATAGGTTCGCCGTTATAAGAAAAACGGGTGGTGCCATCCGGCATCAGGCCTTTCCCCTGGGTGGCACGCACGGCCTGACAGAGGTTGGTTTTCCCGGATTTACAGAATTTGCACTCGCCGCATTCGGCGGTATACAGCGGGATGACATGGTCGCCCGGTTTCAGGCTGGTAACGCCTTCGCCGACCTCGACCACCACACCACCGCCTTCATGTCCCAGAACCGCCGGGAATACCCCTTCCGGATCGTCGCCAGAAAGCGTAAACGCGTCAGTGTGACACACCCCGGTGTGGGTGATCCTGACCAGCACTTCGCCTTTTTTCGGCGGTGCGACGTCAATCTCAACAATTTTAAGCGGCTGGCCGGGGCCAAACGCGACTGCTGCACGTGATTTCATCTGTCTCTTCCCTTTATTGCGAGGTGATAGGTTTATTTTAGATAAGCGCGAAGAAGGTGGCCGATTTCAGCCATGCGCACGGCGCGCTGGTCAGACGTGGTTTCACCACTCACCAGTTCATCCTTCAGGTGGATCTCAACCATTTCGCCCATTAAGCCATTGGACGCGCCGCGAACCGCGGCAATTTGTTGCAGGATAGCCAGGCAAGGTTCGCCGGACTCCAGCGCACGCTCCAGAGCATCCACCTGCCCCCGAATGCGCCGTACGCGAGTCAGAATACGTTTTTTATCTGCGGGTGAATGTGGCATACTCCCTCCTGTATACTATAGGGGGGTATACTATCATAAATATTAACAATTTGTGAAATATAATATTTTATCAAAATCAGTATGTTACAGGATTGTATTGAAGTACACATGTAAACATACACCGTCTTTTTGGTGCTCCCGAAACACGCCCCACCTCCCCGGCTGCAAGTACAAGGACGGCGGTCCAGGATAATCCTGGCAATACTCTCTTTGTCGTGCATGCATTTAGCCCTATCACCTCCGATAACCCGGATGCGCTGGGCGTATCCGGTTTCCGTTTTTTAAATGTGAAAGGAGGTAATTCCCGGAGCCTGACATAAAAGTGTTCTAAATAAACATTTCGGGTACGCGGAATTTATGCTTATCAAAATAAACATGAGATTTTTTTTGTTATTTGGTGTATTATTGATGTCCATTCATACAGGAAAAGCCTATGTCAGAACGTAAAGACTCAAAATCACGTCGCAATTATCTTGTCAACTGTTCCTGCCCAAACTGCGCCAAAGAATCTCAACACAGTTTTTCAAGAGTACAAAAAGGTGCTCTTTTGATTTGCCCTCATTGCAATAAAGTTTTCCAGACAAATCTCAAAGCCGTTGCCTGAGTGTTTTGATCCTCCCCGAGCGCATGTAATAGCAAAAAATATATATCATTAGTCAATTGATATAATAAAAAACCCGCAATTGCGGGTTTGATGTGCTTAATTTAAATTGTGATGCTTTTGGGGAAAGCCAGCCCCTACCCACTCTGTCGATATGTCTACTCAGGCAATAGCCTTCTTCGTTATCGCATACAGACAAAGCGTTGGATTTTACTCTGTAGTAACGACATTCGCTGCCGCAGGACCTTTAGCGCCATCCTCTATTGAGAATGTGACTTTCTGTCCTTCAAACAGGGTACGGTAATTATCATTCTGAATAGCTGAGAAATGCACAAAAACATCTTTGCTACCGTCAGCAGGAGTAATGAAACCGAAACCTTTATCAGCATTAAACCATTTTACTAAACCAGTCATTTTATTTGACATTTTATATTCCTTAAATTGAGCCTTTCGGCTTAGATGGTTTTTATTACAGAAATTACTTAGTACTTATTGGAGAGACTCAAAGAAGGAATAAGTGAATAACACCTGAAATGAGAACTGCTTTAGTAAACTACTTTGTATATCGTCTGTTCTTCAAACCGACGTCGCCATTAACGCACGGTCATACCAATTAATCAATGTTTATTTTAGCCATCCGGACTCCTTTATACCCACAAGAAAACGCTGGCTTTCTTTCAAATCGTCTGTATAGTGCACCGGGTTATCAGTATTAAGGAATTTGTTTGTCCCGTAAAATGACAGGAATTGTCAAAACCTTTGACTACAAAAGTGGCAAAGGTCTTATCACCCCCTCCGATGGCCGTATAGATGTTCAGCTTCACATTTCAGCACTAAACCTCCGCGATTCAGAAAAACTTACCCCTGGGCTACGCGTTGAGTTTTGTCGGATAAATGGTCTGCGTGGGCCATCAGCAGCGAATGTTTATTTTTCATGACCTATAATGACACTTTTATTTCTGATGCCCTCGCAACTGGCGGCTTAGTACCAGGGTCATCAGTAGCACCCGGTGTGGAGGGTCTCCCCGCACCGGGCGAAAATCACCTTATCGCTTACGCGGCATCATCCGCAGCAGCGTATTATCCTTCCAGAAATAATGGTGCATCAGCGCGGCGGCGGCATGTAGCGCAATGACAAAATAGCCGAGATTCGCCAGCGTGATATGCCAGGACTTCAGCGTATCCACCAGTTCGAAATTGCCTTCTGCCGCGTACGGCATCACCAGACCAAAGGCCAACCATGGATTCCCGCGGTTGTACATCATCACCAGGCCGATCAATGGCAGTGCAATAAACAACAGATAAATCACCAGGTGCCCCAGATGTGCCAGTCCGGTGATCATCGGTTTAGGTTTCGGCACGATGGCTGGAGCCGGATATTTCAGTCTGATCAGCAAACGCGCAACCATCAGAACCAGAATGGCTATCCCGCAAGAAACGTGAATCATGTTAATGACGGGACGGTCGCTGCGCGGGAAAAAGCCGCGGAATTCCATCGCACAGTAGGCCACAATCACCAGTAAAAAGACCAGCCAGTGGATGCCAATCTGCAGGCTTGAGTACTTATTGCCCATAACACTTCCTGAGTAAAAACAATAAAGCGACAACATAGCGAGCTTTTGTTAAAAATTCATTAATTTTTCTTCACTGCTTATCAGTCAGTTAGGCTCAACGGCAAGAAGTGCGATTGCTCACCCCGCCATACTGGACTATGCCTGGTAGGGAAAAAAGAATGTCCGCGACAACCTCACAGGAGTTAATCATGAGTAAAATTGGCATTAACGGTTTTGGTCGTATTGGTCGTCTGGTGTTGCGTCGGTTACTGGAAGTCAAAAGCGATGTTGATGTGGTCGCAATCAACGACCTCACCTCCCCTAAAATCCTCGCCTATCTGCTTAAGCATGACTCAAACTACGGCCCGTTCCCCTGGAGCGTTGATTTTACGGAAGACGCGCTGATTGTTGACGGGAAAACGATCGCGGTTTATGCAGAGAAAGACGCTAAAAATATCCCGTGGAAAGCCAAAGGTGCGGAAGTCATCATTGAATGCACCGGCTTTTATACCTCTACCGAGAAATCTCAGGCACACATCGATGCTGGTGCGAAAAAAGTGCTGATCTCCGCGCCTGCAGGCGACATGAAGACCATCGTCTTCAACGTTAACGATGACACGCTGAATGCCAGTGATGTAATTGTTTCGGTGGCCTCCTGTACCACCAACTGCCTGGCGCCGATGGCCAAAGCCCTGCACGACAACTTTGGTATTAAGGTGGGCACCATGACCACGATTCACGCTTACACCGGCACGCAGTCGCTGGTCGATGGCCCGCGAGGGAAGGATCTGCGCGCCTCGCGTGCGGCAGCCGAAAACATCATCCCGCATACCACGGGGGCGGCGAAAGCGATCGGTCTCGTTATCCCGGATCTCAGCGGCAAGCTGAAGGGCCATGCACAGCGCGTTCCGGTGAAAACCGGTTCCGTCACCGAGCTGGTGTCGATTCTGGCTAAAAAAGTGACGGCGGAAGAGGTTAACAACGCACTGAAAAAAGCGACGAAAAACAATGAATCTTTTGGTTACACCGATGAAGAAATTGTCTCCTCTGACGTCATCGGCTCCCATTTTGGTTCCGTGTTTGATGCCACCCAGACTGAAATCACCGAGGTGGGGGATCTGCAACTGGTGAAAACGGTGGCCTGGTACGACAACGAATACGGCTTTGTGACGCAGCTTATCCGTACCCTTGATAAGTTCATTAAGCGCTAAACGTAAAGGCGGAGGGAAACCTCCGCTCTTCTTCGCCGATCAGGACTGCAAATAGACCACCTGGGTTTGCAGGTATTCGTTCAGCCCGTGTTTGCCGTCAGCACCACCAATCCCCGACTTACGCCAGCCCGCGTGGAAGCCCTGCATCGCTTCAAAGTTCTCGCGATTAATATAGGTCTCGCCAAACTTCAGTCCTTTAATGGCTTTCATCGCCACGTTGAGATTCTGCGTATAAATTGACGACGTCAGACCGTAGTCGCTGTCATTCGCCATCGCGATGGCCTCCTCCAGCGTGTTGAAGACCACAACGGGCAGCACCGGACCGAAAGTCTCTTCGTGCATAATGGCCATCTCCTGACGGACATCCAGCAACAGCGTGGGGGGATAATAATAACCTTTACTCTCAACGGCTTTACCGCCGAGCGCCACCCGCGCGCCCTCCTGTACCGCGCGCGCCACTTTCTGCTCAACACGTTGCAGAGCGGCAGCATTGATAAGCGGTCCCATGGCGATGTCGTTACGCTCGCCTGGATTGCCAAACTGCACCGCCTTCAGGGCTTCACCCAGACGGTTCACAAACTGGTCATAAATCCCTTTTTGCACATATACGCGCTCAGCGCAGTTGCACACCTGCCCGGTGTTGATCACCCGTGAATCAACAATCGCTTTCACCGCCAACTCAAGATCGGCATCCTCCATCACAATGGCCGGTGCCTTGCCGCCCAGTTCCAGGCACACTTTGGTGATATTCTTCGCCGCCGTCGCCATAATCTTCTCACCCGCGGCAACGCTACCGGTCATGCTGACCATCGCCACCTTCGGGTTGCCTGCCAGTTCCTGACCGACGGTTTCGCCACGCCCCAGCACCAGGTTAAACACACCGCGCGGCAGGCCAATGTCGTCGACGATTTTGGCAAACGCAATGGCGTTATTGGGCGTAAATTCGCTGGGTTTAATCACGATGGTATTCCCGGTCAACAGTGCCGGAGCCAGCTTGCGGGCAATGAGGAAGAACGGGAAGTTCCACGGCAGGATCCCGGTAGTGACCCCCAGCGCACGCTTGAACAGCAAAATATTCTCGCCGGGACGGTCGCTTTGCAGAATTTCGCCTTCGTAACGGCGCGCCCACTCTGCCATATAGTCGAGGTAATCGGCGGTAAAGGAGACTTCCACTTCCGCCAGTTGCTGAATTTTGCCCCCCTCAGCGACGATTAAGGCGCTGATTTCACTGGCACGCTCGCGGATCCCGGCGGCAATTTTGCGCAGCCAGCCCGCACGAGCGATCGCCGGTAGCGCTTCCCACTCCGCCTGCGCGCGGTCGGCGGCGTCAATGGCTTTACGCGCATCTTCGGCGCGACCATCAGGAATACGCGAAATCACCTCTTCGGTCGCCGGGTTGACGACATCAATCCAGGCATTTTCGTGCCAGGTCACAAACTGTCCATCGATATACATAGGATGTTGTACGGGTACTGACATGCGCTGCTCCTGTGATTGAATTGTTTTTAACAAGTAAAACTATTGTTAATAAATATCAATCATGCCTCAGCGATCCCGACCGGCGTCGTGATTCTGTGAACTGCTTCATAAAAGAGGGGGATCGGGCTCGGGAGAACGAAAAGGCAGGCCTTCGTATTTTGCCCGTTTGAGAGAAAATACACCCAAACGGGCAGCCGTTAGCGCAGCGAACGGTTGTTCATCGCGTCATTCAGCGCCGCATCCTGTTGCAGTGTCTGCCACGCGGCTTCGACCTCTGGCGGGAAATCCACATGCACGATGAAGTCGCGCCCACGAGGGCCATAGCCGGTTTCATCATTGCGCAAGCGCGGGATTTCCCCCACCACCAGCGCTAAATAGCGATCGACCGTCCACAGACCGTCCGGGTCGTTGGCGAACGCAACACCGTCTTCCTGCTGACGCAATACGGGCGTAAATCCCGGATGGCTCAACCAGCGCGGCGCGTCCGGATCGTCACGGGTCACCCGACGAAAGGTCGCCACCGTGCGCCGCTGCATAGTGGGATCCTGTACCACGATGGCGGTGTTAATCGGTTCTGCGGCCTGAGCAATCATCTGCGCGCTAAAAAGGGCGTTTTCCCCACAGTTGGTTGACCTGTCTTCCAGCCAAATTTTATCGGCGGGGATATGCCAGACCTGGCGGGCAATATCCGCCAGAATGGCGGCTTCGGCGCGACCAGTGGTCTGAATCGTGTTGTAGCGCGGATGTTGGGCGACGGCAGCATACAGGAAGGTTGTGGAATGACCAATCCCACCGGTAATCAGCAGCGGAATATCTTGCTCCTGAGCAATTCGACAGGCGGCGTCAATCGTCGGGATGACGGCATTGCCCGCCAGTACCACACAGTCTGCCGGGTAAGCGGCCTCCCCGCAGAAGTCATCCTGCGCCAGCCACTGCCCCACCGTATTGGCAGCCTCAAGGGTGGTGGCGGAAAGTTTCGGGAACGGTTGCATCATTAGGCTCCTCCTCACATTGCAGCAGAGTACCCCACCCACGCTGAATAAACAGCAGATCTCTCTGAAAGGTTGATGATTGATATTTCGACGCTTTTTTTATCATCTGCGTGAAATAACACAAAACGTCTAAAAACCGGGCGGTTGCACCTGCTTACTATCCTGTTTAACTGACACCTAATGAATGATTAACGTTAAATATTTTGTTTTTGCAGAAAATAACACTGACAAATTACTCTCTTTTCAGCCCATTCCCGCGTGACGCCACTTGTGAAATGTTAATAACACACCTAGTTTAATTAACAATTTTACAACCATTTAACGTAACAGGTTGCACCTGCCGCACCGCCAGGTGACACCTTCTTTGTTCTCTGGCGGAGGTTTTAAGTTAATGACAACCCATGAAAGCAGTACGGCTA
The DNA here is from genome assembly GCA_009363175.1 of Citrobacter telavivensis. Lineage (NCBI taxonomy): Bacteria > Pseudomonadati > Pseudomonadota > Gammaproteobacteria > Enterobacterales > Enterobacteriaceae > Citrobacter > Citrobacter telavivensis. Next base: position 3,052,380 of record CP045205.1, on the reverse strand, counting down.
TTCTGAAGAAAAATAAGAAGGTACTTGTCGCCAGTCTGACCGGCAGTGCGATTGAGTGGTTCGACTACTTCCTGTATGGCACCGCGGCAGCACTGGTGTTCAACAAGATTTTCTTCCCGATGGTCGACCCGGTGATCGGTCTTATCCTCTCGTATCTCTCCTTCTCTCTGACCTTTTTCATTCGCCCGATTGGCGGGGTGATTTTCGCCCACATCGGCGATCGCATCGGGCGTAAAAAGACGCTGGTACTGACGCTTTCCCTGATGGGCGGCGCGACGGTGATGATTGGCCTGCTGCCCACTTATGACATGATCGGTATCTGGGCCCCTATCCTGCTTATTCTGATGCGCATCATCCAGGGGATGGGCATTGGCGGCGAATGGGGCGGCGCGCTGCTGCTGGCCTATGAGTACGCGCCGGAAAAACGCAAAGGCTTCTTCGGCAGTATTCCGCAGGCGGGCGTGACGATTGGGATGCTGATGGCGACGTTTATCGTGTCGCTGATGACCCTGTTTAGCGAAGAGGATTTTCTCTCCTGGGGCTGGCGCATTCCGTTCTTGCTGAGCTCCGTGCTGGTGCTGTTAGGGTTGTGGATCCGTCGGGATATCGACGAAACGCCGGACTTTAAAAAAGTGAAAGCGTCTGGTCAGGTCGCCAAAGCGCCGCTGCGCGATACGCTGACCCATCACTGGCGTGAAGTGTTGATTGCCGCCGGGTTGAAGGTGGTGGAAACCGCACCGTTCTATATTTTCTCGACCTTTGTGGTCAGCTATGCCACGAGCACCCTCAGCTATCAGAAATCTCAGGTGCTGGAAGCCGTCACCGTTGGCGCGCTGATCGCCACCGTGATGATCCCGTTGATGGGCCTGCTGTCGGACAAGATCGGGCGTAAACGGATGTATGCCATCAGCGTCTCCCTGCTTGGCTTGTTTATCGTGCCGTGGTTCCTGCTGCTCAATACCGGCACTACCTGGGGCATTATGCTGGCGACAATCGTGATGTTCGGTGTGCTTTGGGCTCCGGTGACGGCGGTACTGGGAACACTGTGTTCCGAAATCTTCAGCGCCAACGTTCGCTACACCGGCATCACCCTTGGCTACCAGATTGGCGCCGCGCTGGCAGGCGGTACCGCGCCCCTTATCGCCACCGGTCTGTTGGCGAAATATGACGGCGACTGGGTGCCCGTGGCGTGGTATCTGCTCACCACCGTGGCGATATCCCTGGTTGCCATTTTCTTTGCCAGTCGGGTGAAGCGTAACCCGGCGATCAACGCCCAACCCGACGTGTTGTAATCCCTTCGCGGCCAGACCCTCTGGCCGCTTTGATGTAATACCTGCACGGAACATTTGATTTACCAGGCGTTTTCCTATTCACTTGATTTATAATTTACGTAACATACATTACCATTAGTCTGCTAATAAATAGATTCAATGAAGGTAAAAAACCTTATGCGTCTGCCTCAACGCGATCCCTACGCGCCTCGCGACTGGCAGCCTCACGAAAAACCGGCTCTGCTGGGCTCTCCTTCGACGCCTGTTCACAGCACGCCTAAGCGTATTGCTTATGGTGTAGTTGGCCTGCTGGTGTGTCTGACGGGGGCATTAGGCAACGCGATGGTTTCCGCCAACCTGCAAAATTTGCAGGGCACCTTTGCGGCCTGGTCAACGGAGATCGCATGGCTACCCGCGGTTTACGTGATGACCAATGTCTCTATCAACCTGCTACTGGTGAAATTTCGCCAGCAATACGGATTGCGGGCGTTCACCGAAGGGTTTCTGGTGCTGTACGTGCTGGTCACCTTCTTCCACCTGTTTGTTAACGATCTGAGCTCTGCACTCATGGTGCGTGCCGCGCACGGCATGGTCGCCGCCGCGCTCAGTTCGCTGGGGATTTATTATCAGATTCAGGCGTGGCCGGCGAAACATCGTCTCAAGGCGCTGACGATAGGGATTACCGGCTCATCGCTGGCGATCCCAATAGCCCGTCTGTTTTCGACTGAACTGCTACAGCTTGATGAATGGCGCGGCCTGTACTTTTTTGAGTTGGGTCTGGCGCTGATCTCGCTGGGCTGCGTCATCGCCCTGAAGCTACCACCGGGCGATCGCAAAAAGGTGTTTGAAAAGAAAGACTTCATCACGTTTATTTTACTGGCACCGGGGATGGCATTACTTTGCGCCGTGCTGTCGCTGGGGCGCCTGGACTGGTGGTTTGAAGCGCCGTGGATAGGCTGGTCGCTGGCGCTGGCCACGGTGCTCATCATTGCCGCCATCACGTTTGAACATAACCGCAGCAACCCCCTGCTCAATACCCGCTGGTTGTCGAGCGGCAGTATCTTACGTCTCGGGCTGATTATGCTGCTGATCCGCATTGTCCTTGCGGAGCAAAATACCGGTGTGATTGGCTGGCTGCAGTATGCCGGACTACAGAACGAGCAGATGACCTGGCTCGCGTGGTCGATCTTTGCCGGGATTGTTTGCGGCATTGTCGCCAGCTGTCTGACGATTAAGCCGACGCGGCTAGCCTGGCCCATCGTCACCTCGCTGGTGCTGATGATCGTTGCCTCGCTGCTGGACAGCCAGTCGAATAACCTGACGCGTGCGGATCAGTTGATGATTAGCCAGTTTCTGCTTGGCTTCGGCAGCGCGTTCTTTCTCGCCCCGGCGATGCTGGCCGGGATCGGTGGCGTTGTCGCCGATCCGCGAAATCTGGTCAGCTTTTCCGTGCTGTTTGGGATGAGTCAAAACATCGGCGGCCTGCTAGGGTCGGCGATCCTCGGCACCTTTCAAACCTGGCGCGAAAAATACCACTCCAGTCTGCTGGCCGACCAGCTCACCACGCTTAATCCGCTGGTGAATGAGCGGCTACAGCTCTATACGCAGATGTACAAGGGCCTGATTGGCGACAGCGCGCTGCTGGACACCCAGGCCGTGCTGCAACTGCAGAACGTTAGCGCCCTTGAGGCCAATATCCTCGCCTACAATGATACTTACCTGCTGACGGCCAGCATCGCTACCGCCACGCTGGTGTGGATTTTCTGGCGTCTGCTGCGTCTGCGCGTGACGGCGCATCTGGCGCTGAAGAAAGCCACAGGTACCAAATAACGGAAAATAATGATGTTGAAAGTGTTCTCTCAGGAGCAGTTATGAGTCAGCAGGATGCCGCCAAAGAGCAGGCCCACACCCGCAATAATTTGCGCATTGTCTCCATTTTTGCCGCTGCAGCGATTGGCATCGTCGGCGTGCTGGTGATCCTGTATGCGTGGCAGCTTCCGCCGTTTACCCGCCATACGCAGTTTACCGATAACGCCTATGTGCGCGGGCAAACGACGTTTATCAGCCCGCAGGTGAACGGCTACATCACCCAGGTGAACGTGCAGGATTTCGTGCAGGTTAAAAAAGGCGATCTGTTATTGCAGATAGATGACCGCATCTATCGTCAGCGAGTGCATCAGGCTCAGGCGCAGCTGGCGATGAAAATCGCCGCGCTCAACAATAATCAGCAGCAGCGTAAGAGCGCGGAAGCCGTGATTGTGCGCAACGAGGCCATTCTGAGAAATGCCAAAGCGCAAAGTCTGAAGACCCAGGCCGATCTGAAACGAGTGAAAGATTTGACGGCTGATGGCTCACTGTCGATTCGTGAGCGTGACGCCGCCCTCGCCAGCGCGGCGCAGGGCAGCGCTGATATCGATCAGGCCCAAGCGACGCTGGACATGTCGCGCCAGGATTTGCAGACCGTGATTGTTAACCGCGACGCGTTGCAGGCGGATGTGGAAAACGCCAGGGCCGCGCTGGAACTGGCGGAAATTGATCTGCAAAACACGCGGATCATCGCCCCGCGCGACGGTCAGCTTGGACAAATCGCCGTACGGCTTGGGGCATACGTCACTGCCGGTACGCATCTCACCACCCTGGTCCCATCTCAGCACTGGGTCATCGCGAATATCAAAGAGACGCAGTTGGCCGACCTCCGCGTCGGTCAGCCGGTGAAATTTAGCGTCGATGCCTTAAACGATAAACAGTATGAAGGCCGCGTTGAGAGCATCTCGCCGGCAACGGGCGTGGAATTTAGCGCCATCACGCCGGATAACGCGACCGGCAACTTCGTGAAAATAGCCCAGCGCATCCCGGTACGGGTGGAAGTGCTTGGCAAGCCAGAGGATGTCGCGCTGCTGCGCCCCGGCATGTCGGTACAGGTGCATATTGATACCCGGGAGGTGAAACCATGACCTTCCGCCCCTTGTCGGGCGTGGCGGTCGCCCTGCTGCTGGTTGGCTGTCAGTCTGTCGATGTTCAGCCCGCGACATCCTCACTGGCAATCCCCGCCGCCTGGCGAGCAACCAGCGGCCCCACCAGCCCCGCAGAGCAGGTGTGGTGGCGAAATTTTCATGATCGTTATCTGAATCAGTATGTCGATCAGGCGCTGAATAATAACAGCGATGTGCTGATCGCCCGTGAGCGCATCAATGAATACCAGGCGCAGGTCTATGCCGCGCAGGGCAGCCTGTTTCCCTCACTGGATGCCAGCCTTGCTGGCACCCGCGCCCGCGCACAGTCCGCCGCCACCGGACTGCCCATTTACAGTACGCTGTATAAAGGCAGCCTGACTGCCAGTTATGACGTCGATATCTGGGGGGTTAACCGCAGTACGGCGCGTGCAGCGCAGGCCTCGCTGGAGGCGCAAAAAGCGGCGGCCGCGGCGGCAGATTTGACCATCGCATCATCGGTCGCCTCCGGGTATGTCACGCTGCTGGCGCTTGATGAACAACTGGAAGTGACCCAGGCGACGGTGAAATCCCGCGAAGAGGCGCTGAATCTGGCTAAACGCCAGTATGAAACGGGCTACAGTTCGCGCCTGGAGCTCATGCAGTCCGACTCTGAACTGCGCTCCACGCGGGCGCAAATTCCGCTCTTGCAACATCAGATTGCCCAGCAGGAGAACGCATTGAGCATTTTGCTTGGCGCTAACCCGCAACGCGTCGATCGCAGCGCGGATTTCGAGGCGCTGACGCCGCTGAAGATTCCCTCGCAGCTGCCGTCAACATTGCTTAATCGCCGTCCGGATATTGTCCAGGCCGAGCGTCAGTTGATTGCTGCCGATGCCTCACTGGCGGCGTCCCGCGCCAGCCTGCTACCGTCGTTCAATCTCACTGCCGGCGGATCGATACAGGATCGCACCCTGCCCGCTCTACTCGATAATCCCCTTCAGTTGTGGAGTCTTGGCGGCAGCATTCTTGCCCCGCTGTTAAACCGTCAGGCGCTGAACGCGCAGGTGGATATTTCGCAGTCCCAGCGCAATCAGGCGCTGTACGGTTACGAGAAAACCGTGCGCAACGCCTTCAGAGAAGTGAACGACAGTCTGGATGCCATCACCCGTTATCAGGAGCAGTTGCAGGAGTTGCAGGCGCAACAGGCGGTCGCACAGGAGACCTTGCGAATCGCGCAAAACCGCTATCGTAACGGCTATTCCTCGTATCTCGACGTGCTGGACGCGCAGCGTACGCTGTTCTCAGTACAGACCAGCGTGGTGCAGGTGAAAAATAACCTGCTGCTGGCGCAGATTGATTTGTATAAAGCGTTGGGTGGCGGGTGGAGTGTCTGACTGATGCCCGATGGCATTGAACGTGAAGGCGAAGCCGCCATCCGGCACTGAATGACCGGGCGGCGGGTGGAGTGCATCACCGGTGCCCGATGGCGCTGCGCTTATCGGGCCTACGAACAATGCATTGCCATCCGGCACCCGCCGGAACGCGTCATTCTCACCCGATGCTATTGAACGTGTAGGCCGGATAAGGCGAAGCCGCCATCCGGCGCTCGCCGGAACGCGTCATTCTCATCCGATGCCATTGAACGTGTAGGCCGGATAAGGCGAAGCCGCCATCCGGCACTGAATTACCCGCTAATCTGCTCCATCGCCTGCAGGATACGCTTATCCGAAATCGGATACGGCGTCCCCAGTTGCTGGGCAAAGTAGCTGACGCGCAGTTCTTCAATCATCCAGCGGATCGCTTTCACATCCTCGTCTTCGCGCCGCGCCGGGGGCAGTTTGTTAAACCACTGCTGCCATGCCTGTTGTACGCTTTCGACTTTTAGCATCTGCGCGCGATCGCGGTGGGGATCAATCGCCAGTTTCTCGAGACGTTTTTCAATCGCCTGCAGATAACGCAGCGTGTCGCCAAGGCGTTTGTAACCGTTACCGGTGACAAACCCGCGATACACCAGCCCGCCCATCTGCGCTTTGATATCAGAAAGGCCCAGCGCCATCGTCATATCCACGCGCCCTTTGAGCCGCTTGTTGATGGTAAAGACCGCGGTCAGAATCTGTTCGACCTGCTGCGCAATCTCCACAACCGTCTCGTTCAGTTCAGCGCGAACCTTCTCATGCAGCGCGGCAAAGCCTTCTTCCGTCCAGACCGGCCCCCCATTGGCGTCAATCAGCTTATCCACGCCGCAGGAAATGCAGTCGTCGATCAGCTCCAGTACCTTGCCGTACGGGTTGAAATACAGACCCAGTTTGGCTTTGTTTGGCAGCTTCTCGTGCAGGTATTTGATCGGCGACGGGATGTTCAACAACAGCAAACGGCGCAAACCTGACCACATCGCCTGCTGTTGCTCCAGCGGATTATCAAACAGCTTGATCGCCACGCTGTCGCGCTCATCCACCAGCGCGGGCCACGCTTTCACTTTGTAATTACCGCGTTTCTGCTCGTAACTTTCCGGCAGTTTTCCAAAGCTCCAGATGTGCAGCCCGCTCTGTTCGATACCGTCATCGGCCACCGCCGAGAGCGTCTCCTGCACTTTCCCTTTCAGCCGGTCTTTCAGCTCCTGCAACGAGCGCCCTTCTTCCAGCTTCTTGTTTTTATCATCCACCACCCGGAAAGTGATTTTCAGATGATCGGGCACCTGATCCCAGTGCCAGTCTTCGCGGTCAACCGTTACGCCCGTCATCCGCCGCAGTTCACGCTCCAGCGCGTCCAGCAACGGCAGTTCCAGCGGCGTTACGCGGCCTAAAAACGCCTCGGCATAGTTCGGTGCTGGCACAAAGTTGCGCCGCACCGGTTTGGGCAGCGACTTAATCAGCGCAATCACCAGTTCGCGGCGCAGGCCCGGTATCTGCCATTCAAAGCCACTTTCGTCGACCTGATTGAGCAGCGGCAGCGGAATATGTACGGTCACGCCGTCCGCATCCGCACCCGGTTCGAACTGATAGCTCAACCGCAGCTTCAGATTGCCCTGATGCCAGAAGTTCGGATAGTCCAGCTTGCTGATGTTGTCTGCGCCCTCTTTGATCAGCATGCCCTTTTCAAAGTTCAGCAGATCCGGCGTGTCGCGGCTGACCTTCTTCCACCAGTTATCAAAGTGACGGGCGGAAATCACGTCATGGCTGATGCGCTGGTCGTAGAACTCAAACAGCGTTTCGTCGTCCACCAGAATGTCGCGGCGGCGCGATTTGTGTTCCAGTTCTTCCACTTCGGCGCGCAGCTTGAGGTTTTCACGGAAAAAGGCATGACGCGTCTGCCAGTCGCCTTCCACCAGCGCATGGCGGATAAACAGTTCGCGGCACAGCGCCGGGTCAATCTGGCTGTAGTTCACCTTACGCGCGGCGACAATCGGCAGACCGTAAACGGTCACCTTTTCCGTCGCCATCACCGCACCCTGCGCCCGCTCCCAGTGCGGTTCGCTGTAGGAACGCTTAATCAGATGCTGAGCAACCGGCTCCACCCACTCGGGATCGATCCGCGCTGCAATACGTCCCCACAGGCGACTGGTTTCCACCAGTTCCGCCACCATCGCCCACTTCGGCGGTTTTTTGAATAAGCCGGAACCGGGGAAAATCGAAAAGCGCGCGTTACGTGCGCCGGTATATTCCTGCTTATCGGCATCCTTCATACCGATATGTGATAACAGCCCGGTCAGCAGCGCAATATGGATCTCGCGGTACTCCGCCGGTTCGCTGTTTACCGGAATCCCCAACTCTTTCACCACCTGACGCAGTTGGGTGTAGATATCCTGCCATTCACGCACGCGCAGATAGTTCAGATAGTCGGTCCGGCACAGACGGCGAAAGGCGTTTGACGACAGTGCTTTTTGCTGTTCGCCGAGATAGTTCCACAGATTCACAAACGCGAGGAAATCGGACTCTTTGTCGTGGAAGCGACGGTGTTTCTCATCGGACGCCTGCTGCTTGTCCATCGGACGTTCGCGCGGATCCTGAATCGACAGCGCCGAGGTGATGATCATCGCCTCGCGCACGCAGCCGTGTTTTTGCGCTTCCAGCACCATTCGCGCCAGACGCGGGTCCACCGGCAACTGGCTCAGTTGACGCCCCAGCGGCGTCAGTTTATAGGCCGTCGCCTGTTCATCGGTGGTAATCGCCCCCAGTTCTTCCAGCAGACGCACGCCGTCCTGGATGTTGCGCTTATCCGGCGCTTCGACAAACGGGAACGCGGCGATATCACCCAGCCCCAGCGCGGTCATCTGCAAAATGACCGACGCCAGGTTGGTGCGCAGAATTTCCGGGTCGGTAAATTCCGGGCGCGACAGGAAGTCATCTTCGGAATAGAGACGAATACAGATGCCTTCGGAAACGCGCCCGCAGCGGCCTTTACGCTGGTTGGCTGAAGCCTGCGATACCGGTTCAATTGGCAGACGCTGGACTTTGGTACGGAAACTGTAGCGACTGATACGCGCCGTACCGGGATCGATCACATATTTGATGCCCGGCACCGTCAGCGAGGTTTCCGCTACGTTGGTCGCCAGCACAATACGACGTCCGCTGTGCGACTGGAAGACGCGGTTTTGTTCGCTATTCGACAGTCGCGCATACAGCGGCAGCACTTCCGTATGGCGCAGATTCAGTTTATTCAGCGCATCGGCGGTATCGCGGATCTCGCGCTCACCGCTCATGAAAATCAGGATGTCGCCAGGACTTTCTCGACCCAGTTCGTCTACCGCATCGAAGATGGCCTGCAACTGGTCACGCTCGGTGTCATCCGCCTCTTCAACGATCGGTCGATAGCGAACTTCCACCGGATAAGTGCGCCCGGAGACCTCTATGATCGGCGCATTGTTGAAATGGCGCGAAAAGCGTTCCGGATCGATGGTGGCGGAGGTGATGATAATTTTCAGATCCGGACGACGCGGCAACAGTTCTTTCAGATAACCAAGCAGGAAATCGATGTTCAGGCTACGTTCATGCGCTTCATCGATAATGATGGTGTCGTACTGCATCAGCAGACGGTCCTGCTGAATCTCCGCCAGCAGGATACCGTCGGTCATCAGCTTGACCATGGTGTTGTCGCTGACGTGATCGCTAAAGCGCACCTTATAACCGATGCACCCGCCCGGCTCCGTCTGTAACTCTTCGGCGATACGGTTAGCCACCGTACGCGCCGCCAGACGCCGCGGCTGGGTGTGGCCTATCAGCCCTTTGACCCCGCGCCCCAGTTCCATGCAGATTTTCGGTAACTGAGTGGTTTTACCTGAACCGGTTTCCCCGGCGACGATCACCACCTGATGGTCGCGAACGGCCTCGAGGATCGCCTGTTTCTTCTGGCTAACGGGCAGGTTTTCCGGGTAGGTAATCAACGGTCGTGCTGCTTCGCGTAGCACAACTTTACCTGCCGCCTGTTCAATCTCTTTCGCCATCTCCTGGTAAATGGCCTGTTGTGCATCAGGATTTTTAACCTTCTTCACGCCGTGCAGGCGACGCGAAAAGCGCTGCCGGTCGCGCAGCATCAGTGAATCCAGCTGCTGTTGTAATGCGTGGAAGGTTAATTTTTGTTGTTCTGTCATAGCGTTAAAAGGCAGTGCTCTGCCTGGTTAAATCTCTTCTAAATGATTGGAATAGAGTACCACATCAGCGCATTTTGTGTGTTGTTCAATAAATTCGAACATAGGATTCGATATATTGCGCTTTCTCTGCGACAGGATTGTGAATAAAGTGTCAACAAGCAACGGGGCACAGCCCATTCAAACACCTATAAGGAAACACCCATGAGCAAGGTATTAGTTCTCAAATCCAGTATTCTGGCAGGGTACTCTCAGTCTGGTCAGTTGTCTGATTATTTTGTTGAACAGTGGCGTGAAAAGCACTCTGCTGACGAAATCACCGTTCGTGACCTGGCTGCCAATCCAATCCCGGTACTGGATGGCGAACTGGTGGGTGCCCTGCGCCCGAGCGACGCGCCGCTGACGCCTCGTCAACAGGACGCGCTGGCGCTGTCTGATGAGCTGATTGCTGAACTGAAAGCGCACGACGTGATTGTTATCGCCGCGCCGATGTACAACTTCAACATCCCGACGCAGCTGAAAAACTACTTCGACCTGATTGCTCGTGCCGGCGTGACGTTCCGCTATACCGAGAAAGGTCCGGAAGGTCTGGTAACCGGCAAACGCGCGGTGATCCTCTCCAGCCGTGGCGGTATCCACAAAGATACGCCGACCGACCTGATTGCGCCGTACCTGAAAGTCTTCCTCGGCTTTATCGGCATCACCGACGTGAACTTCGTGTTCGCAGAAGGGATCGCCTACGGTCCGGAAGTAGCGTCTAAAGCGCAGTCTGACGCAAAAGCCGCCATCGATAGCGTGGTTGCCGCGTAAGTTCTTCCCCTCCCGCTCCGGCGGGAGGTTTTTTTATTTGCTCTGATAGCGTAAATAACCCACCACTCCCTGACTCACACCATCACTCGGATGGTTCACTCCGTCTGTAACTTCTACACAGGGAAAATCAAACGGCGACACGTTTTCAACACATGCCACATTAACCCCGTATTGATTCGGGCTGGATCGGCGTTGATGGAAGGTATAAATCCCACACACTGAACAAAAGAAGTGCCTGGCGGTGCCGGTATTGAAGCGATATTCCGTGAGTTTGTCTTTTCCCGTAAGAATCTCTATTCCCATCAGGGGCGCAGAGACCACCACCGCTCCCCGCATCCGACAAAATGAACAATTACAGCGCCGGACCGTATTAAAACCGTCACTGAGCTGAACGGTAAATCTGACGGCACCGCAGTGGCATTGTGCTGCTCTTTTTTCAGTCATCGGTATGTCCTTCTTTCGATATCCCCTCCAGCGTCGCCAGCACGTCAGTTGAAAGAATCAGATCGCCAGCGGCCATATTTTCATGTAAATGCGTCACCGACGACGTGCCGGGTATCAGCAAAATATTTGGCGAACGGTGCAATAACCAGGCCAGAGCTACCTGCATCGGCGTCGCATTGAGGCTCGCGGCCACATCTGAGAGCGTGGAGGATTGCAGCGGCGTGAACCCGCCCAGCGGGAAAAAGGGAACGTAAGCAATACCGTCTTCTGCCAGTATGTCGATTAACGCATCATCCTGGCGATGGGCAATATTGTATTCATTCTGCACACAAACGATGTCTGCCATGCTACGCGCTTGCGCCACCTGGCGTGCGGTCACATTGCTCAGACCGATGTGTTTGACCAGTCCCTGCTGCTGAAGCTCCGCCAGCACGCTGAAACTCTCCTCCATGGATCCTTCATGAGGGCCGTGACCGTCGCCCAGCATAATGCGTAAGTTAACGACATCCAGCACATCCAGACCGAGGTTGCGCAGATTATCGTGAACCGCCTGCCTGAGTTCCTCGGGTGAGAACGCCGGTAACCAGGAGGCATCGTCTCCACGACGAGCGCCGATTTTAGTGACAATCACCAGATCGTCCGGATAAGGATGCAGCGCTTCACGAATGATTTGGTTGGTGACGTGCGGACCGTAAAAATCGCTGGTATCAATATGGTTGACCCCCAGTGCGATCGCTTCCCGAAGCACCGTCAATGCAACATGACGATCGCGCGGTGGACCAAAAACCCCAGGCCCCGCGAGTTGCATTGCTCCATACCCTAAGCGTTTAACCTGCCGGGAACCGAGTGAAAACGTGTCAGATTTACCATGATTTGCCATAACTGCCCCTTCTGCTGAATAGCGCGTAAGAAAAGAGAGTATAGAAACTTACCCTGCAAATTATTACGCCCAACCCAGCAAAACGGAAAGCCGCAGATCGCAGATACGACGAATTACTTACGTAACCACTTGCCGTTAATGCCCTGGACATATTCTCCTGGTTTCGCACGCTCAACCAGTTTCTGTCCGGCCATTTTCGCCACTTCATCAACGGGTAGATTATGGCTTTCCGCGAGCTGCTGATAACTTACGCTGCGCGCTTTATTGATATCCCTGACCAGCGCCTGCGTTTGCGCGTCTTGTTTCAGCGCCACCAGATAGCCACTGTACGTCTCACCGACCCGGCCCTCGGTTCTGGCCTCATTTAGCGTCAGCGCCAGGGCGCTCCCACTCAGCAAACTCAGAATGAGCGTCGCCAGGATTAAGGTTCTTTTCATCATGACCTCAGAACAAGTCGCTGCGGGATTTGAGCAGGCTTTCAACGTCCTTATCCACTTTGATATGGATCTCATGCTCAATTTTGACGTTCATATTGATAGTGATGGGCTCTTTTGGCGCCGCGACTTCAATGCGCGGCGTACAGCCCGTCACTAACCACAGCGGAAGAAGCGCCAGCATGGCTATCATTGTTTTCATTGGGGTTCCTCACATTCCTTGCCTTGCGGACAGTTTTTTTCCGGCAGCGCCGCGTTTTGTTCAAGCCATGCCTGTAGATTGTCGCCAAAGCGCAGACTGCGCCACAGCGTAAAGACATTCTCTTCATGGGTATAGTTGAGATTCACCGTGCCGACCTTGCCATCCACCCGGCTGTTGCCGGTGATCTGCGCCTGCATCGTCAATACCCCCAAATTGTCTAAATTGATTTTGGTCCATGAATGGGCAATCTCCATGTATCGCAACCAGTTAATAGCCGCCCCTGCCGCCATGTTATCTTTCACCACCGCATCTGCGGTGTCTTTATCGATACGCAGCGTCATCGGACCGGGATTGGTTAACCAGCCGTCTTTGATAATCCATTTTTCATTGTTCAACCACAGAGGGAGCGCCCCGCTCACCGGCCCGGACATCGCAAACTGTTTCGGATTAACCGCGCTGATAAGTTCGCTTGAAGAGATGTTTTGCACCCGCACCAGCGCCGGATCGTGCTGCGGCATACGCAGTTGTTGCATGGAAACCTTGCCGCCCAATACATCCACACTCACATCCGTGAGCAACAGCGGATCCGCTTCACTCCACGGATAGGCCCCTTCCAGATCGGCGGTGATATTCGTGGCCGTCACCTGATTGACCACTTCAGCAATTCGCAGCGAAACCGGTCCGCGCGTCCCCAGTTGCCACGCGCCCGCACTAAAGCGGAACGGCAGCACGAAATCGACGCCGTTGATTTGGTTATCCGGCATCCATGCGCTGCCGCCTTTTAAGACGCCGTGACCGCCGGCCTCGAATCCCTGTTCCGCTGCAGCTGAAAACGCCACCTGGGCATACAGCTCACCTTCGCGTAGTTTCATTTTCCACTCCGGCGGCACCAGCGGCTGGAACACCTCCAGCGACTGTTTTGGCCACCAGGCCTGACCGCGTAAACGCAGGCCATCCCAACGACCGTTGAGCCTCACGGGGCCGATCGCGCCGGCATGTAAATCGCCTTTGAACAGGAAAAATGTCGGATCGCGCCCTTCCACGCTGAACTTAAGGGTTGAGGGGGGTAAGACGCTACCACCGGAGAAATGGGTTTCCCCAGCATCGAACGAAAGCGCCCCGCTAAATCGAGGGTGCGCCGCATCACGCACCCATTCAACCGGTTTATCCATGATCAGACGGGGCGTTTCAACCTTCATGGTGCCGTACTGAAGCTGGTCAAATCCCGTAGACAAATCGGTCAGCGTGATCGTGTCGTCATGCCACTCGCCCTTGCCTGCCACATCCCATTTAGCGTGCATCGGGGTAAAACTTCCCTCGCCCCAGTAGCGCCACTGCCAGCGCCCTGCATCGGGCAGAAAATCATTCGCCAGACCGTCCAGGTGCAGGACAAAATCCCCCATCTGATTCTCATGAGCGCGCAGAATCGCCTGCAATCGTCCATCCACCCCGCGCTGTGTCACCTTCACGCCCGCCAGCGGCCAGCGGATTTCGTCAATATCCAGCGAGTCGATGACCCGCCCGCGCGAACGCAGCAGCGCGCCAGGACCAAACGCCAGTTCCGGGTCGGTCAGGCTGCCGGTCAACTGGGCAGGTAGTCTGGCATAGAAAACCAAATCATCCTGCTTGGCTTCACCGGTCAGTTGCAGCGGCATCGCGCTGTTGTCCATGCTCAGTTTTCCTGGCCCAAATGAAAGCACCGCGTTGCCTTTCCCCGCGTCCCCCTGGGTCAGCACATTCAATCGTCCACTGATTGCTGCTTTCTCGATGCCTTCCTGCCAGTTGTCCACCTTCACGCCCAGACGCCCGCTGAGGGGGAAGCCCTGATAAGGCCACGACCAGCGCCCGTCGCTGATGGTTAACTGCTGGCGCGTGAGTTCCCACGGCAGATCGAGCAGCGGATCGGCATTATCCCGCGCCATCACGATCAACTGTCCGGCATTCTCACGCCATTCCAGTTCCGCATCGACCAACGACGGCTCCTGCGGCAGACTGAGCGTAGCGACGGTGTGCCCGCTCACCGGCAGTCCATCCGGCACCAGCGGCATCGTGAATTCACCGACCAGTTTGACCGGCGGTTGTCCTTCAAATGCCATGACATCAAGCTCACTTACCGTCAGTGTCTGACCGCGCAGTTGACCTTGAAATTTCACTTTGTCGCCCTGATAACGAAGTTGCTGAACCGAAGCGCTCAGCGAGACGTTCAGTTTGCCCTGCCACACCTGCCAGGGTGAAAGAATGACGTTGTCGATAGTTATCCAGGTATTGGGCAGCATGGCCTGCCATTGGGCAAGCGTACGCGGCGCGGCGGGAGATTGTTCCGCCTGCGGCAGTTTTGCCAGACAGGCGGAGTCGAGTTCAAGCGTGCCAATGTTCAACTGCCAGCGACTGGGATGTGACAACCGGGCCTGGCTGATGCGGGCTAACTGGCAATCATCAACCAGATAGCGGAGCTCAGGAATATGTAAACCGTGGCGCGTGAATCGGGGGCTATCATCCAGCGCAATGCGCGTTCCGACCGGCAGCCAGATGCCCGCAAGCGTGGGAACCCACAGCCCCAGCGTCATCACCAACGTCAGCGGCACGAGGATCACGAGTAACAGAAGCGCCAGAACGGCTTTATATTTACCCTTCATGGGCAGTTAATATCCTGATTTAGCGAAAAATTAAGCCGAATTAGGCTGTTATTGTGTCATGTTTAGTGAAACATGCCCAGATTAAGAATAGATGCTCCGGGATGACATACACAATTTTTCACCCTCTTAAAAATCAGAAAGTCAGATAAATTACAGTGGGTTATCAGATAAATCTAAAGCCTGATATTGAGCAATAGCGAGCAAACTATGGCCTTCAATCCTGCCCCAAGCCCCGGCGGTGTAAAAATCAGAGGCCAGAGGGGATAGCGGAAATCGCCTGAACCGACGGTCTCGGGGTCCGTATGATTAGGCAAATGCAGTCTTTAACGATTATTCCTTTCCTGTGCCCTCAGCAATGCAGGCCGGCTCATCGCTCTGAGTATGTAACTGTCTACCTCCCTGTCTATTTCTAAACCACAGGCTTTTGCCCATAGCAACGTATGAGATATAAAAATATCGGCCAGGGTAAAGTTGTCTCCCGCAATCCATGCGTAATCTGGATTAAATTGAATTTGGGTGAGAACTTTGCTTGCTTCATTTCCGAAGTAGTTCATTAAATCTGTAGAGCGCAGATTTTCCGGCGTTAACACTCTCTGTTTCAGTAAATTCCAGACAGGTGATTCCAGATCGGTCAGGGCAAAGCTAATCCATGAATTAACAGCCGCTTTTTCTGCCGAATTTTCGGGATACAGAGATGTTCCGGGATGTTGCTCACAGATGTAAATACATATTGCCATTGTCTCGCTAAGAGAGACGTTTCCGTCCGTCAAAAAGGGGACTTTTCTATAAGGATGCGGTGATTTGACTCCGGAAGCAGGACTCAGGAGATCGACTTTTATAGATTCATACGTTGCGCCAATTTCTTCAAGGGTCCAGAGCACTCTGAGCGATCTGCTTTTAGGGTAAATATAGATGTTCAAGGTAACACTCCTTTGTTTTCAAAATCAGTTTCGACAAAGAATCACTCGTGCAACTCACTGTTCTGAAGACCTGGTCGAACCGTTGCTCACTACCTGAATGGGATTTCTGACTTGATCACATCGACACCATTGATATTAATGGATTTCAGATACTCCTTCATGTCATTTTTTGTGGTCTTATTCTTAGGTCCAAGCACTACTTTTTTGACTGGCATATAATCGCCAACAGCAAGATCCATTTTATAATATTTAGCCTCACCAAAGGAGGTACTTCTTTCTAAGATTTTATATGGATCGTTTTTCCCCATAACCTCAATAAGACCTCTGAATTCTTGTTCATCATAATAACTATGATGCTTATATAGCGAAGAAAGTCTTACAACGACTGTTTTAAGTTTGCCAATAGCCACTGACTGATGCACTTTATCATTTTTACTATACTGATTGCTTATATGCTCTAAATAACTACGCAAACATTCTTTAAAATTATCTTCATTATAAATAACCCCGAAAAACATCACCTTACCGAAAACAGGCCCTCCTTTCTCAACGTATCTGTTTACTAAATTAATCATAGACATATCAGCATGTTCTACGCCAAACGAGATCCCACTGCCAAAGTCACCATATCCCCTCCACATACCGAGAGAGTCTCCCGATAAAGAAAACGAAGAAATAAGAATCATAAAATCATCGCCCATATTTTCTGGGGATAGCTTAGCAACCTCTTCACTCAAGATGGGAAAGAATTCTCTAATATATTCACTTATGATTTTAAAGCCCAAAATATATTCAGTGTCATCATTCATCTTTCTCAAGTCTGTAAGCCAGATACTTTTTGATTGCATCATGCTTTTAAAGGTATTTTCAGAAGTATAGTGATAGATCAAATCATCCATTTCTGCCTCTTAACATAAACGATGTAAATATCCATTATCATTAATGGTAACATGGATGATTGAATAAAAAACATGAAGTTTGTCAAACCGAACATTTATCTATTTTTAAAGCAAACTGAAAATTTCAAACGGTGAATTAGCATACCAATCCAGACAATACCGAAGCGATTTAGTATGACAGAGCCTCTTATGTTCACTGACCCATGCGGTTGGTTTTCCCAAAGCGTGTCCTCATATAGCTGACACAGAGGGCCGATGAGGCCGACACAAGGTGGCGCTGAGAGAGGAATCAGGTCGATGTGCTGAATGACCGCATGTCAACCGCTATGCCCCCAGGATGCGCCACAGAAGTCATATGCTTAAGAAAGTTGTTAAAATTTAGTATGATGGATGCATAACCGATAGATGCTCTAGAATTATTCATTATACGTATCACTTTCAATGATATTTTATATTTTGTAGAATAATTTGAATTAGATAACTGTGATTCAATATCACTGGAGAAAGTCTTATGAAACTCGCCGTCTACAGTACAAAACAGTACGACAAGAAGTACCTGCAACAGGTTAACGAGGCTTTTGGCTTTGAGCTTGAATTCTTTGATTTTCTGTTGACGGAGAAAACGGCAAAAACCGCACATGGTTGTGAAGCCGTTTGTATCTTCGTGAACGATGATGGCAGTCGCCCGGTACTCGAAGAGCTGAAAAATCATGGCGTTAAGTATATTGCGCTGCGCTGTGCGGGTTTCAATAACGTCGATCTGGATGCGGCAAAAGAGCTTGGTCTGCAGGTCGTTCGCGTCCCGGCCTATTCTCCTGAAGCCGTCGCGGAACACGCGGTGGGCATGATGATGACCCTCAACCGCCGTATTCACCGCGCTTACCAGCGTACCCGCGATGCCAACTTCTCTCTGGAAGGGTTAACGGGTTTCACTATGCACGGAAAAACAGCGGGCGTAATTGGTACCGGGAAGATTGGCATCGCCGCCCTGCGTATTCTGAAAGGTTTTGGCATGCGTCTGCTGGCGTTTGATCCCTATCCCAGCGCCGCTGCGCTTGAACTCGGCGTGGAATATGTTGACCTGCCGACGCTGTTCGCCGAATCCGATGTGATTTCGCTACACTGCCCGTTAACACCGGAAAACTATCACCTGCTGAACCATGCAGCGTTTGATCAGATGAAAAACGGCGTGATGGTCATCAACACCAGTCGCGGTGCGCTGATCGATTCTCAGGCTGCGATTGAGGCGCTGAAAAATCAGAAAATTGGTTCCCTGGGGATGGATGTTTACGAAAACGAACGCGATCTGTTCTTCGAAGATAAGTCGAATGACGTTATCCAGGATGATGTTTTCCGTCGCTTGTCCGCCTGTCATAACGTGCTGTTCACCGGGCATCAGGCCTTCCTGACCGCGGAAGCGCTGACCAGCATTTCTGAGACTACGTTACAGAATTTGCGGCAGTTAGCGAACGGAGAAACCAGTCCTAACGCCCTGTTCTGATCCCGTCGCCCTCCTGTTTTCAGGAGGGCATTTCAGAATTTCCCCAAAGCCACTGGCAATAAGATCGGTATGCTGTCGGTGGTAAATACGGTTTTAATGCAGAGAACTAACATGAAGAAGGTCATAGCGCTGGTTGCGCTGAGCCTGCTGATAGCAGGTTGTGTCAGTAATGGAAAAGTGTCGGTTAGCCGCGAGCAATTGCAGCATCATCGCTTTGTTCTGGAGAGTGTGGACGGTAAACCGATCGGTGCAACGGGCCATCCGCTTGAGCTGAGCTTTGGCGAAAAGATGACGATTTCCGGCAATATGTGCAATCGCTTCAACGGTCAGGCATCACTCTCTGACGGCGCATTGAAGGTAAAAGAGATGGCGATGACCCGTATGATGTGCGCCGATCCCCAGCTCAGCGAGCTGGATAACACCCTCAGCACGATGCTGAAACAAGGCGCACAGGTCGACCTGACCGCGAACCAGCTCACCCTGGCCACCGCGGAGCATTCGTTAAGCTATAAACTTGCCGATTTAGTGCAGTAATGGAAGCTTAGTAGCTACCACAGCTTCCCGCGGCGAGGGATTGTTCGCTGCAACGTTTGCCGTTGGGAAGCGCGCACATGCCGATTGCCGATCCATCCAACTGACGAGCAACGGAAAGTGAACCGCCAATCATGGCGCAATTGGCCTCACCGGAACTGGTCATCGCCGCTTTTAAACCCGGTGCGACGTGCGCTGCTGTCGCCTGCTGAACAGGTTCATTGTCACTGCTGCAAGCCGACAATAATAACGCGGCACATCCTACCCAAAACGCTGCGCGCATTTGACTCCCCTCATATTCTGTAAGCGTAAACAAGCCGCACTAATAATAGGCATCCGAATCCGTCGCGTCGAGAGCCAAAACGCGCATTTATGCGGCCTCGCCGCATTTTATTGCGCTTTTTCACGCGGTTTTTGATCCTACTGACCTGTTCTGCCGTTATGCGCTTACCCGACGCGCGGTCAAATAATGCGCCTGCCAGTACTGATTCGACAAATGTGACAGCGTCACACCCTGCGAACTGGACGCATGAATAAAGGAGTCATTGCCGATATAGACGCCAACATGATGCACGTTCGGCTCCGTTTTAAAGAACACCAGATCGCCGACTTTGAGTTCACGCTGGCTGACAGGATGACCGGTATGACTTTGTTCCAGCGCCGTTCGCGGTAAACGTCTGTTGATCACCGACGCGATGATTCTGCGCGTGAATGCGGAACAATCAATTCCTCTGCGGCTATCTCCCCCCCATTGGTAATCGGTTCCTCTCCACGCGGCAAATTCACTCATAATGCGACGCTTAAGTTGCGCTTTCTTATTCGGAACAGGTGCTTGCGAAAAGTACCCTTCAGAATAAGTCAGATGAGATACGGTATTGAAACCTATGTTTTTAACCTGGCTTTTCACCATGGCAAATGACGACGACGAGACGGAAATAAGTAAAGCGAGCAATAATATTCGAAACATAACCTAATCAAAACAATTAAATACATGGACACATCCAGACTTTTTGCGCACGAAAAAGAGTTATCTATAGGGATAGATAAAAGAGTCATTGTTGTTATAACGCGTATTCGCGATTAAATAGAGATTATCGACATTCAGTGACCTGAAGATTTTCAGGCTCTCTTGTTCTGAACAGCGCCCAGTATAGACGTGGGCTACCGGATACCGAACTTAAAAAACCTTATTAAGAAATTTACATCGTGATGACGACAGCGAAGATAATAAATTCATTAAGGAAATCCTCAAAGAGAATCCCAATCCATTTTTGGACAAAGTATTTTTTATTGTTATTCCAGCGATAAAATTATCGCGGAGAGTAAGAAAAATTTCGCTCATCTCCCGCAACCAATAACCAATTAGCAACAAAAATACACAATTAAATATACAACCCAGTCTTTGTTGGTACGTAATAAAACGGTCGCTATTTTTGCGATCCTTGTGTCAATTTGTGCACTCGAAAGCAGCACAACTTCAAGGGAATACAGGAAAGCCCTATACTTAAGGAATAACTATCAGGGCGCTAAGTTGTTTCCTGCGTCCCTCTTTTTTTGCGCAATGTAAGGGTGTCATATGCAAACAATTGACGGTAATGGTGCAGTCGCTTCGGTGGCGTTTCGTACCAGTGAAGTTATCGCCATCTACCCCATTACGCCCAGTTCAACGATGGCTGAACAGGCAGATGCCTGGGCAGGCAACGGGCTAAAAAATGTCTGGGGGGATACGCCGCGTGTCGTCGAAATGCAGTCGGAAGGCGGTGCTATTGCTACCGTTCACGGTGCGCTGCAAACCGGCGCGCTAGCTACCTCCTTTACCTCTTCACAGGGGTTACTGCTGATGATCCCCACGCTGTACAAACTGGCGGGACAGTTAACCCCCTTTGTACTGCATGTCGCCGCGCGTACTGTGGCAACCCACGCGCTGTCTATTTTTGGCGATCATTCTGACGTCATGGCCGTCCGCCAGACCGGCTGCGCCATGCTGTGCGCGGCGAGCGTACAGGAAGCGCAGGACTTTGCGCTGATCTCGCAAATCGCCACCCTGAAGAGTCGGGTTCCCTTTATTCATTTCTTTGATGGTTTCCGCACATCGCATGAAATCAACAAAATCATCCCGCTCGCGGATGACACCATTCGCGGCCTGATGCCACAGGCTGAAATTGAGGCGCACCGTGCGCGGGCGCTCAATCCGGAACACCCGGTGATCCGCGGCACCTCAGCGAATCCGGACACCTACTTCCAGTCCCGAGAGGCAACCAACCCGTGGTATGACGCGGTATATGACCACGTCGAACAGGCAATGAATGACTTCGCCGCGGCAACTGGTCGTCAGTATCAGCCGTTCGAATACTACGGTTATCCGCAGGCCGAACGGGTCATCATTCTGATGGGCTCCGCCATCGGCACCAGCGAAGAGGTGGTCGACGAACTGCTGACGCGCGGCGAGAAAGTCGGGGTGCTGAAAGTCCGTCTGTTCCGCCCCTTCTCGGCTAAACATCTGCTGCGGGCTTTGCCTGAATCCGTTCGCGCGGTTGCCGTGCTCGATCGAACCAAAGAACCGGGTGCCCAGGCCGAGCCGCTGTATCTCGACGTGATGACCGCGCTGGCGGAAGCCTTCAACTGCGGCGAACGCGAAACGTTGCCGCGCGTGATTGGCGGCCGCTATGGCCTTTCGTCAAAAGAGTTTGGTCCGGACTGCGTGCTGTCGGTCTTTAATGAATTGAGCCACGCCAAACCCAAACCGCGCTTTACCGTTGGTATCTACGATGATGTGACTAACCTGTCGCTGCCGCTGCCTGATAACACCCTGCCGGCGACGGCCAAACTGGAAGCGCTGTTTTACGGCCTCGGCAGCGACGGCAGTGTTTCGGCAACCAAAAACAACATCAAGATCATCGGTAATTCGACGCCGTGGTATGCCCAGGGTTACTTCGTTTACGACTCCAAAAAGGCCGGCGGTCTGACGGTTTCTCACCTGCGCGTGAGTGAACAGCCGATCCGTTCCGCTTACCTGATCTCTCAGGCCGATTTTGTCGGCTGCCATCAGTTGCAGTTTATCGACAAGTACCAGATGGCTGAGCGTCTGAAGCCCGGTGGTATTTTCCTGCTGAATACGCCATATCCCGCCGATGAGGTCTGGTCACGGTTGCCGCAGGAAGTACAGGCGGTACTGAACCAGAAGAAAGCGCGTTTTTACGTCATTAATGCGGTGAAAATCGCCCGTGAATGTGGACTGGCGGCGCGTATTAACACCGTCATGCAGATGGCGTTTTTCCATCTGACACAAATCCTGCCGGGTGACAGCGCGCTGGTTGAGCTTCAGGGCGCGATTGCCAAAAGCTATAGCAGTAAAGGTCAGGACCTGGTAGAACGCAACTGGCAGGCACTGGCGCTGGCGCGAGAATCCGTTGCTGAGGTGCCGCTGCAGGCGGTTGATCCGCACAGCGCCAACCGTCCTCCGGTGGTATCTGACGCCGCACCTGACTTTGTAAAAACGGTCACCGCAGCCATGCTCGCGGGCCTCGGCGACGCCCTTCCCGTTTCGGCGTTACCGCCTGACGGCACGTGGCCGATGGGCACTACGCGCTGGGAAAAACGCAACATCGCCGAAGAGATCCCCATCTGGAAAGAAGAACTGTGTACCCAGTGTAACCACTGCGTTGCTGCCTGCCCGCACTCGGCAATTCGTGCCAAAGTGGTCTCGCCGGAAGCGATGGAAAACGCCCCTGCCAGCCTGCATTCGCTGGATGTGAAATCACGGGATATGCGCGGGCAAAAATACGTTCTGCAGGTCGCGCCGGAAGACTGCACCGGTTGTAATCTGTGCGTGGAAGTCTGTCCGGCGAAGGACCGTCAGGATCCGGAAATCAAGGCCATCAATATGATGTCCCGCCTTGAACACGTAGAAGAAGAGAAAGTGAATTATGACTTCTTCCTCAGTCTGCCGGAAATTGACCGCAGTAAACTTGAGCGCATCGATATCCGTACGTCGCAGCTGATTACGCCGCTGTTTGAGTATTCCGGTGCCTGTTCCGGCTGTGGCGAAACGCCGTATATCAAGCTACTGACCCAGCTCTACGGTGACAGAATGCTGATCGCCAACGCCACCGGTTGTTCGTCTATTTACGGCGGTAACCTGCCTTCCACACCTTACACCACCGATATCCATGGTCGCGGCCCGGCGTGGGCAAACTCGCTGTTTGAGGATAACGCGGAATTCGGTCTGGGCTTCCGGCTGACGGTCGATCAGCATCGGGTACGCGTTCTGCGCCTGCTTGAACAGTTTGCCGATCGGATCCCGGCCGAACTGAACGATGCACTGCATGCGGAAGCGACGCCTGAAGTGCGTCGCGAGCAGGTTGCCGCGCTGCGTCAGCATCTGAAGGATGTCGATGGCGCAAGTGAACTGCTCACCGATGCCGACGCGCTGGTTGAAAAATCCATCTGGCTGATTGGTGGTGACGGCTGGGCCTACGATATTGGCTTCGGCGGGCTGGATCATGTGCTGAGCCTGACTGAAAACGTCAATATTCTGGTGCTGGATACGCAATGCTACTCCAACACGGGCGGTCAGGCCTCAAAAGCCACGCCGCTCGGTGCCGTGACGAAATTTGGCGAGCACGGTAAGCGTAAGGCGCGTAAAGATCTGGGCGTCAGCATGATGATGTACGGTCATGTCTATGTGGCGCAGATTTCGCTCGGTGCACAACTCAACCAGACCGTGAAGGCCATTCAGGAAGCGGAAGCGTATCCTGGGCCGTCGTTGATCATCGCCTACAGCCCGTGTGAAGAACACGGCTATGACCTCGCGCTGAGTCACGATCAGATGCGTCAGTTGACGGCGACCGGCTTCTGGCCGCTCTACCGCTTTGACCCACGCCGCGCGGATGAAGGCAAATTGCCGCTGGCGCTGGACTCTCGTCCACCGTCAGATGCGCTGGCGGAGACATTGCTCAACGAGCAGCGTTTCCGTCGCCTGAATGCGCAGCAACCGGACGTGGCCGAGCAGTTATGGAAAGACGCCGCGGCGGATCTGCAAAAACGCTATGACTTCCTGGCGCAATTGGCAGGTAAAGCCGAGAAGACCAGTACCGACTGACCCGGTTGCTGGAATCGCTGACTGAACGCAAAAAAAAGCCCGAACATCTGTTCGGGCTTGTCAATTTCTTTGTCGGTAAATCAGTACGTTTCGCAATGGACCAACAAAAAAGCAGTACGTGACAATAAAGGCATATAACAGCCGAAGAATATCGCATCGTCTTTATTTTGTATAATTTAAATTTTATATCTTTCATGCAATTATATTCATACCAATTATTATCATTTCTA
Source organism: Citrobacter telavivensis (assembly GCA_009363175.1). Taxonomy (NCBI): domain Bacteria; kingdom Pseudomonadati; phylum Pseudomonadota; class Gammaproteobacteria; order Enterobacterales; family Enterobacteriaceae; genus Citrobacter; species Citrobacter telavivensis. The sequence goes on along the minus strand of CP045205.1, from coordinate 3,028,004 downwards.
CAGAATTATTTATTTAAGGTTTAACTTAAGACGTAACGATTGATGTTTATCTCTTTGCGGAACTTCTCCTTTAGTATTTTTTTACTCCCCAACAGAGGGAGTTACAGGTAAATAATAAAACTAAAGGATAATTTCGATGAAAAGAAAAGTACTGGCCCTTGTTATCCCTGCCCTGTTAGCCGCAGGCGCCGCGCATGCCGCTGAAGTTTATAATAAGGACGGCAACAAATTAGATCTGTATGGCAAAGTTGATGGCCTGCATTATTTCTCTGATGATGCCAACAGTGATGGCGATCAAACTTATGTCCGTATGGGTTTCAAAGGTGAAACGCAGATTAACGACCAACTGACCGGTTACGGCCAGTGGGAATATCAGGTTAACGCTAACACCACCGAAAGCGATCACGGCAACAGCTTTACCCGTCTTGGCTTTGCTGGTCTGAAATTTGGCGATTACGGTTCATTTGACTACGGTCGTAACTACGGCGTCATGTACGACGTGGAAGGCTGGACCGATATGCTGCCTGAATTTGGTGGCGACTCCTATACCCGGTCTGACAACTTTATGACGGGTCGTGCTAACGGTGTTGCAACCTGGCGTAATACTGATTTCTTCGGTCTGGTTAATGGCCTGAACGTCGCCCTGCAGTATCAGGGTGCCAACGAAAATCAGAAAACCAATGAACAGGAAGGCACCGGTAATGGTGGCGATCGCACCGTCCAGAACGCTAACGGCGACGGTTTCGGTATCTCGTCTACCTATGACGTCGGGATGGGGGTTAGCTTCGGTGCAGCCTACACCACTTCCGATCGTACCAACGAGCAGGTCAATACCGGCGGTCGCGTCGCGGGTGGCGATAAGGCGGATGCCTGGACTGCGGGTCTGAAATATGACGCCAACAACATTTATCTGGCCACTATGTATTCTGAAACCCGTAACATGACCCCGTATGGTGATGACGGCGTAGCAAACAAAACCCAGAACGTAGAAGTGACGGCACAATACCAGTTCGACTTCGGGCTGCGTCCAGCGGTTTCCTTCCTGATGTCAAAAGGTAAAGATCTGACCGGTCAGGGCAATGACAACAGCAAAGATCTGGTGAAATACGCGGATATTGGCGCGACTTACTACTTTAACAAGAACATGTCCACCTACGTTGATTATAAAATCAACCTGCTGGATAACGACGACAGCTTCTATTCTCGTAACAATATTAATACCGATGATGTCGTCGCACTCGGTATGGTCTACCAGTTCTAAGCCCCTCAGCCCGCGGGTAACGGCGGGCTGTTATCACTTTCACCCGGTTAGAACCTATCCGCTTTACCTATAACAAAACGCGATATCTTGTAGACTAAAATCCCCTTCAGTTAGATGATATATTCATTGTATGACCTGCCGTCGAGGATGCCGCCATGAACCATCAACCCGTAAAATCATCACGAATCGCATCCGTCGGCTATGACGAGAAATCGTCTACGCTGGAAATTCGTTTCTACCAGTCTGGTGTTCTGCAATATCGCGGAGTCCCTGCGCATATATACCAAAATTTTCTTTCTGTGGTCTCAAAAGGCCGATTTTATGACGGCGTTATTAAGGGTAAGTATCCAGAAACTAAAAACAAATAATGCTGAAATGTGATCATTATCATTGTACTGAATCTGCGATAAGACGTTACACTTTATATGGATACTCAAACAGGAGGTTTAATGAACAGAACAATTCTTGTACCCATCGATATTTCAGACTCAGAATTAACTCAACGTGTGATTAATCATGTCGAAGCCGAGGCGAAAATTGACGATGCACAGGTTCATTTCCTGACCGTCATCCCGTCTCTGCCTTACTATTCTGCACTGGGCCTGGCCTACTCTGCGGAGTTGCCTGCCATGGACGATCTGAAAGCCGAAGCGAAATCTCAACTGGAAGAGATTATCAAGAAGTTCACTATCCCGTCGGACAGAGTACAGATCCATATCGCTGAAGGCTCGCCAAAAGACAAGATTCTTGAAATGGCGAAAAAACTGGCGGTTGATATGGTGATTATTGCTTCGCACCGCCCGGACATTACAACATATCTGTTAGGGTCGAACGCCGCTGCTGTGGTACGCCATGCAGAGTGTTCCGTACTGGTCGTACGCTAACATTTTCAGCCCGCACATCGCTGCGGGCTTTTTGTTCCCGTCCTTCAGAACGTTTAAGCTGTAAAACGTGCTGGCATTCGTCGCCGCAATCCGTACCATACACGGCACACTTTCGCATGCGGATTATTGCCCGCAGGCGCAAACCCGTCTTTTGTTGCCATCAGGTGGGGCACAAAAATGCGCAGCTGGTGTATGAAATCAATGCTACCGGGATTGAAGAAATGAAGAGTGAGCAGATAGCGATGCTAAACTCGACGCTGGCGATGTAAAGCGCTTTTGTCCCACTGGTGCCCCGTTTGATATTTGAGTAAAGATTAAATGTCGCAAAATCAAGATATTACTAAGAAAGAACAGTACAACCTGAATAAATTGCAAAAACGTCTGCGTCGTAACGTGGGCGAAGCGATTGCCGATTTCAATATGATTGAAGATGGCGACCGCATCATGGTCTGCCTGTCCGGCGGTAAAGACAGCTACACCATGCTGGAAATTTTGCGCAATTTGCAGCAAAGCGCCCCTATTAGCTTTTCTCTGATCGCCGTTAACCTGGACCAGAAACAACCCGGTTTCCCCGAGCACATTCTGCCTGAATATCTTGAACAACTTGGCGTTGAGTACAAGATTGTTGAAGAGAATACGTATGGGATCGTGAAAGATAAGATCCCGGAAGGCAAAACCACCTGCTCTCTTTGTTCACGCCTGCGCCGTGGCATTCTCTATCGCACGGCGACGGAACTGGGTGCCACCAAAATCGCCCTGGGCCACCATCGCGACGACATTCTGCAAACCCTGTTCCTGAATATGTTCTACGGCGGGAAAATGAAAGGCATGCCGCCGAAGCTGATGAGCGATGATGGTAAACATATCGTGATCCGCCCGCTGGCCTACTGCCGTGAAAAGGATATTGAACGCTTTGCCGAAGCCAAAGGCTTCCCGATCATCCCTTGTAATCTGTGCGGTTCGCAGCCAAACCTGCAACGTCAGGTGATTGCCGATATGCTGCGCGACTGGGATAAACGCTATCCTGGCCGTATTGAGACCATGTTCAGCGCCATGCAGAACGTGGTTCCTTCACACCTGAGCGACATTAACCTGTTCGATTTCAAAGGCATTAAGCACGGTTCTGATGTTGTCGATGGCGGCGATCTGGCGTTTGATCGTGAAGAGATCCCGCTTCAGCCCGCAGGCTGGCAACCGGAAGAAGACGACAATCAGCTTGACGAGCTGCGTCTGAACGTTGTTGAAGTGAAGTAATGTGAAGCGGGCCGGACACGTTTTGTCTCCGGCCCAACAAGCGTTTATTTCAGCAGGCGAACCCGACAGGTTTTGCCTTTGATCTTCCCATTCTGCAGTTGTTTCCACGCCTTATGCGCCACCGACTGACGGACCGCCACATAAACATGCGCCGGATGAACGGTAATCTTGCCAATATCCGCGCCATCCAGACCAATATCGCCGGTTAACGCGCCCAGCACATCACCCGGACGCATTTTGGCCTTCTTACCGCCGTCGATACACAACGTCGCCATTTCAGCAACCAGCGGCGTTACCGTGCGTTGAGCCGTAGCGGAGACCCAGTTAAGGGTTATCTGTAGCATTTCAGAGAGAATATTCGCCCGCTGCGCCTCTTCCGGTGCGCAAAAGCTGATAGCCAGACCGCTGTTCCCGGCGCGCGCGGTACGTCCAATGCGGTGAACATGGACTTCCGGATCCCACGCCAGTTCGAAATTCACCACCAACTCCAGCGATTTGATATCGAGTCCGCGCGCCGCAACGTCAGTCGCCACCAGCACCCGCGCACTGCCATTGGCAAAGCGCACCAGCGTCTGATCGCGGTCGCGCTGTTCCAGATCGCCGTGCAGTGCAAGCGCACTTTGTCCGGCCTCATTCAGCGCATCGCACACCGCCTGGCAATCTTTTTTGGTATTACAGAACACCACGCAGGAAGCTGGCTGATGCTGGCTAAGCAACGTTTGCAGCAGCGGAATTTTACCGTGCGTGGACGTTTCAAAGAACTGCTGTTCGATGGCGGGAAGCGCATCCACCGAATCAATTTCGATAGAGAGCGGATTTCGCTGCACGCGACCGCTGATGGCCGCGATCGCTTCCGGCCAGGTCGCCGAAAACAGCAGCGTCTGACGTGATGCGGGCGCGAAGCGGATCACCTCGTCTATCGCCTCACTGAATCCCATATCCAGCATCCGGTCAGCTTCGTCCATCACCAGAGTGGTCAGCGCGTCCAGCGAAACGGTGCCCTTTTGCAGATGGTCGAGTAAGCGACCGGGCGTGGCGACAATGATATGCGGCGCATGTTGAAGAGAATCGCGCTGTGCACCGAAAGGTTGTCCACCACAAAGCGTCAGGATTTTAGTATTCGGTAAGAAACGCGCCAGACGACGCAGTTCGCCCGCGACCTGATCCGCCAGTTCGCGCGTCGGGCACAGGACCAGCGACTGCGTCTGAAACAGGGTGACATCAATATGCTGTAACAGCCCGAGACCAAATGCTGCCGTCTTACCGCTGCCGGTTTTCGCCTGCACCCGGACATCCTGCCCGGCAAGGATCGCCGGCAACGCCGCCGCCTGGACGGGTGTCATGGACAGATACCCCAGCTCGTTCAGATTCTCAAGCTGGGCGGCGGGTAACACATTCAGGGTAGCAAAAGCAGTCACAATTTAATCTCACGGTAAACGACTCACAGTCAGCAGGCGCGTATCCTCGCAGATCTGCGCCTGTGATGCGACATTTTAATCGGTTCTTCATCCGGTGGCGGATCCGGCATCGGCTGCGGACGAGGAATCGGCTCAGGGATGGGTATGGGGTCGGTTGGCACGGAATCAGAGAAATGAATCGCCCGATCGTGCAGGGTTAACACAGGTAACATCGTTGCCTCCGGTCTGTCATTGACTCCCTTTTAGGGTAGTAGCTGAAAACAGGCAGACAAAAAAAAGCCGACTTATTTAAGTCGGCGTCGTACGAATCAATTGTGCTATGCAGTAATTCAAAAAAGGAAGTAAGACAATATGGAGCGCAACGCCCATCGCTTGACGTTGCATTCACCTGCAAGAGTGATATTGCCCCTAACAGGCGTCGCATTTATTGACTTCGCTCAATCTTAAAGCCGTTTTTAGGTGTAGAAATCTCTTAAAACACCCGTTTTTACAACCATTTACTACGATGCAACCATAAAGTAACACCACCAATCAGAACCACTAACAGAATGCAAAAGAGTGAAAAACCAAATTGCCACCCTCCGCCAGGTATGCCGCCGAGATTGACGCCGAACAGTCCGGTCAGAAACGTGCTGGGAAGGAAAACCATCGCCATCAATGACATGGTATACGTGCGTCTTGCCAGAGACTCCTGCATCACCTGAGCAATCTCATCCGCCATAACGCCGGTACGGGCGATACAGGCATCAATTTCATCCAGCCCTCTTCCCAGTCGGTCGGCAATGTCCTGCATCCGGCGTCGCTGATCGTCCGTCATCCACGGCAGACGCTCGCTGGCCAGGCGCGAGTACACATCGCGCTGTGGAGCCATATAGCGGCGCATGACGATCAGCTGTTTTCGCAACAGTGCGAGGAATCCGCGCGGCGGGATTTGTTGATCGAGCAGATTGTCTTCGAGATCGATGATTTTATCGTGCAACTCTTCGATAAATTCGCTGGCGTGATCCGTCAGCGCATCGCATACGTCAACCAACCAGCCGCCACAGTCGGCAGGCCCGGTGCCTTCCTGGAGATCGCTGACCACATCGTCAAGCGCCAGCACTTTACGCTGTCGCGTTGAGACGATCAGCCGTTCATCCATATACAGACGCATTGCGACCAGTTGGTCGGGACGTTCATCGGTGCTGCCATTAATACAGCGCAGCGTAATGAGCGTCCCTTCCCCCAGGCGGCTAACGCGCGGACGAAGACTTTCACCGGCCAACGCGTCACGGACGTTATTCGGCAATAACGGCGTCGTTGCCAGCCATTGCGCGCTGTCCGGATGCGTGTAGTTCAGGTGCAGCCAGCATGGATGTTCGCTGCTGATCACATCATCATCTTCCAGCGGTTTTACGCCGCCTTTGCCGTCCAGCAACCAGGCAAACACCGCATCCGGCACACTGACTTCAGACCCTTTGATGGCTTCCATTTCGCCTCCCATACCTCGCGCTTTTCTGGTTAGTCTAGCCGTCGACGTATGTTAAGCAACCACTCATTCTCCCATTGTGCTGAAATGGCTCATGAAAACCCGCGAGCATAGCGCTTGTGCACCGGGGGGGATATCTCTTCTGCCGAATCACTTAAACGGAATTGATGTGTTTTTGACTGGAGATCGACAACCTGAGATTTCAGAACATCTGACGATCCTGATAATTCGTCCACCATCAGGGTGTTACTTTGCGTCACTTTTTCCAGTTCGTTCATCGCCAGGGTTATCTGATTAATCCCTTTTTCCTGTTCAGTCGTGGTGGCCGATATTTCACTCATCAACTGGCTTAATTGCCCTGCACCCTGAACAATTTCCTGCATATTTTTTTCTGTTTCGCCCACAATCGTTGCGCCTTGCTGCACATTTTGATGAGTCACATCGATGAGCCCCCGAATATTTTTCGCGGCCTCTGCACTTCTGTGCGCCAGATTTCGAACCTCCGTCGCCACGACGGAAAATCCTTTTCCGTGCTCTCCTGCACGCGCGGCTTCTACAGCGGCATTCAGCGCCAGAATATTGGTCTGGAACGCAATATCATCAATCAGGGTGATTATTTCTGTCATTTGCTGCGCACACGCCGTAATCGAATGCATATTACTGGCGACCTGAACCATTAATTCGCTGCCCTTGTACGCGCATTGCATCGCGCTGTCGGCCTGTTGGTTGGCGAGTCGCGTGTGGTCAGCGTTGTTGCGGGTACTGGCTGCCATTTGTTCCATACTGGCGGCGGTCTGGATTAATGAGGCGGACTGCTGTTCTGTTTTTACCGATAATTCAGCGCTGCGGGCAGCCAACTGCTCTGACAACAACAGCGCTGTTTTCGAAGAAAGTCGGATCTCCCGCACCAGCGTCGCGATGCTGCCGGATAAACTGTTGATGCCCGGAATGAGTCTCCCGGCACAGTTATTACCAAATTCAGGAATATGAACGGCGAGATTTCCCGCGGTCACCGCCTCAATACTTCTTTTCACCGTATTGATGGGGGTGACAAGATATATTGTCATGTAGCACCATAATGACAGTAACGCCAGCAGAAAAATGACGTTCATTGCAATGAATACCGGAAATCTCACCGAGTACATTATTTGCACAACATTAATCATGAAAAAAACAAATAGCAGAAATACGAGAATAAATGTTCTGACGCTAATGTGTTTTAACATTTTAAACCTGTTAGAGGTTAATATGGCAGGTCATATTTATATAGCATCAGAAAAGCATATATTCTTCTCGTTTAGCTCTGTATCTCATCTTCACGTTGAGATTAATTAAATTTACCTTAAAGCGGGATAATGGAAGATAAATTTACCTTATGCTTCATGTTAATCATGGAAACGACGACTTTCCCCTCCAGGCTCATGAGATTCTACTCCTGAACAGTTAAGTGGCACGACACTCTATGTAACGCGCATTAACCACAGCTTAACTGATTAGATTTCATAACGTTTAAATAAGCACCTTCGCGCTTTTGCCGCTTTTCACCGCAGAACGCTAATGAAGAAGGCGAAAATTTCGGGATTTGTCATTTTTTTCTCATGCGAAAGGATGAATCCCTGCTAAATTTAACTGCACGACAGACTCTCGATGGAAAGCAAGATGTTGCACGTATCATGGGATCCGGTATTAATCGGCATCTCGTTTCTTGTTGCCTTCATTGCTGCATTTGTCTCCCTCGATAGCGCGGGTAAAGTGGCTATTTCTGCGCGGCGAGAATCGATATTCTGGCGCTTATCGGGGGGTATTACGCTCGGTATGGGGATCTGGTCTATGCATTTCATCGCAATGCTGGCGATGAAAATGAGCATGCCCCTTAACTATCATCTGCCGTTGACCCTTCTCTCCTTTGCTATTGCCCTGCTCGCGGCGTCGTTTGCAATTCACATTGTGATTCCCGGCACACCGCTCTCACGCATCAGACTGCTGGTCGCAACCGTGGTTCTGAGCATGGGAATGGTCGCCATGCATTATGTTGGGATGGCCGCAGTCGTCGGACAAGGTGCCATCATCTGGAATCGGGGGCTGGTAGCCCTGTCCGTTATCATCGCCGTCATGGCTTCCGGTCTCGGCCTGCGACTGGCTTTTTCACAGCAGCAGGATACGCGCCAGACGTTGCTTAACCGGTTGGCGGCGTCACTAATTTTCGCGCTGGCGATCTCCGCCATGCACTACACCGGTATGAGCGCGGCCACGTTCAGTCATCATAGCCACACACTCCACGCGGGACTCAGTCAGGTTGAACTCGCCATCTGCGTCGCGGGTATCACGCTGGTCACGCTAGGCGTGATGCTGGTGATCTCCATGCTTGACTCGCAGGTGCGGGCGTCGCAACTGGCAGAAAACCTCTCCCATCTCAGCGAGAAACTGACCCAGCAAAGTCATTTCGATGCCTTGACAGGGCTGCCCAACCGCGCACAAATCGACACCTGTTTACTGGCCTGTATGGAAGACTCGGCGCTCAACCAGCGGCGGTTTGCCCTTGCTTTTATCGATCTTGACCGTTTTAAAGTCGTCAATGACACCTGGGGTCATCATATTGGCGACCAATTACTGGTAGCCAGTAGCCAGCGCATCCTCGCCTGTCTTGATGACACCATGACGCTTGCCCGCTTAGGGGGAGACGAATTTATTTTATTGATGCCGGAGAACAATACCGAAGCTATCTCCACTCGGATGGACCGTATTGCCAACGCTCTGCGAATGCCTTTCTCTCTCTCAGGCCATGTCATTCGTGTTTCACTCAGCGCCGGGCTCAGCTTCTATCCCGAACACGGTACCACCCCGCATGAGCTACGCGTGAAGTCGGATGTCGCCATGTATCATGTGAAGCAGCAGGGTCGCGACGGCTGGGCCATCTACCAACCGGAAATGGAAGCCCTTGTTACCACCGCGCCAGCCTTTTTACAGGACCTGTCACAGGCGCTGGCGCGTCATGAATTTGAGCTATGGTATCAGCCAAAATATACTGCCAGTGACCGCACTCTGGCCGGGTTTGAGGCGCTGTTGCGCTGGCGGCATCCTGAACAAGGGCTACTGATGCCTGGCGCGTTTCTCCCCACGCTTGAAGATACGGGTCTCATGCTTTCGGTCGGGAAATGGGTGATTCAGCAGGCCTGTTCGCAGCTCTGTCAATGGACCCAGCAAGGACATACCGACTGGTCGCTTGCGATTAACCTCTCTGCGACGCAGTTTGAACAGCATGATATCGTCGATATCGTCTGTAGCGCGCTTGCCCGTTACCAGATCCTGCCGTCCCGGTTAACGCTGGAAATAACGGAAAGTGCCGTGCTAAAAAATCTTGAGCGCAGCACGCAGATCCTGAATAGCTTTTCGACTGCCGGGATCACGGTTTCAATTGATGATTTCGGAAGCGGATATTCAAATATGCTAATGTTGAAATCACTTCCGGCGCGGGAATTGAAGATCGATCGTATCTTTATTAAAGATATCAATGAGAACAACAAGAACAGCAAAATTGTCTCGACGATTATTGATATCGCCCACTCTATGAATTTACGCGTCGTCGCGGAAGGGATCGAAACGCCTGAGCAAGAGCGACTCCTGACGCAGATGGGGTGTGGCGTACTGCAAGGCTTTTTATATGCCCATCCCTTACCGGCACAGCAAATACCGTCACTATTACAAAAGGATAATCTCATTGAACAACTAAACGTTGTTTCCTGTTTATCACCACAACGTTCTATTACATTATAAAAAACTATTCTCGCATGTTCGCAAAATAATGAATAAAAAATAACGGGATTACTGATGATTGCACACAACCTGAATGCACTGGATTTATTAACGCTTCCGGTCTGGATCGTCTCTCCAGGCACCGAAGAATTACTCTTTGCCAATCGTATCGCCAGAGAGATGATGCAAGGATACACCTTCAGCCAACTGCGCAAAGGGGTGTATTCCACCCACGCGCAGACTATCTTACCGAACTATATTACGGATCTTCGCAACCAGCAGGATATTGTCGAAATTCTGACGGTGCCGCGTGAAAATAATCCGGCTGCGCTCACCTGCCGGTTGTCGGTAAAAGACCTGCCGGGATCCGGTGAAGTGATTCTCTTCGAAGGCATTGATACCCCGGCGGCGCAGGGGTTGAAGGCCAGCCGGTCTGCAACCTATCAGCGTAAAAAGCAGGGATTTTACGCCCGATTTTTTCTCACTAACTCCGCCCCCATGCTGTTGATTGACCCCTCAAGAGAGGGACTTATTGTCGATGCCAACCTGGCGGCGCTCAATTTCTACGGCTACAGCCTGGAGGCAATGTGCCAGAAACATACTTGGGAAATCAATATGTTGGGTCGGCAGATTCTGCCGATTATGCATGAAATTGCGCGACTTCCGGGCGGGCATAAACCGTTAAATTTTGTCCATAAAATTGCCGATGGCACAACCCGCCATGTGCAAACCTATGCCGGGCCGATTGAAATCTACGGCGACAGACTGATGCTGTGCATCATTCACGACATCACCGAGCAGAAACGCCTCGAACAAGAACTGGAGCGCGCCGCCCTGCATGATGCGCTGACCGGATTGCTCAACCGTCGTCAGTTCTATCAACTGACTGAACAGGGACAGATGCAGCATCTGTCCCTGCCCCAGGATTACAGCCTGCTGCTCATTGATACCGACCGGTTTAAAAGCATTAACGACCTGTATGGTCACCTGAAAGGGGATGAGGTGCTCTGCGAGCTGGCGCGAAACCTGGAATCCTGCGCGCGCAACGGTGATTTAGTGTTCCGCTGGGGCGGCGAAGAGTTTATTCTGCTGTTACCGCGCACCCCGCTGGAGACCGCGCTGCAGCTAGCCGAATCCATTCGCGCCTCGGTGGCGAAAATTGGCCTCCCCGGCCTGCCGCGCTTTACCGTGAGCATTGGTGTGGCCCACCACGAACCTAACGAAAGTATCGATGAACTGTTTAAGCGGGTGGATGCTGCACTCTACCGGGCCAAAAACGATGGGCGAAACCGGGTGCTCGCAGCCTGAAAACGGTGTCCCCCGACGACGCGCACCGTCGCCGGGGTGTCCGGATTTATTTCCCCGCGGCGTCGCGCTGATCAAAAACCTGCTGCGCCAGATGCAGCGTCGCATTGGCGGCAGGCAATCCGCAGTAAAGCGCCGAATGCATGATCAGCTCTTTCAGTTCCTCACGCGTTACACCGTTGTTGAACGCGGCATTGAGATGCATTTTCAGCTCCGCCTCGCGATTGAGCGCAATCAGCATCGCAATGGTTATCATACTGCGCGTATGCCGATCCAGTCCGGGACGGCTCCAGATATCACCCCATGCATAACGGGTAATGAAGTTCTGAAATTCTTCATTCAGCGGCGTCAGATTTTGCACGGTGCGGTCAACATGCGCATCGCCCAGGACACCCCGGCGTATGGCCATTCCCTGCTGATAACGTTCTTCATCCTGCATGTTGTCCTCCCAGAAACGATAATAACGCCGCGTTCACCGTGGCCGGCGCTTCAATAGTGGATAAGTGGGACGCCTTCACCACGGCCAGCACGGAACCTGCAATACGCTGATGCATAAACCGGGCGTCGTCCACGGTGGTGACCGGGTCATATTCTCCGGCGATCAGCAGCACCGGCCGCGTAATACGGCTAATCTGTTCACGTAAATCAGCCGTAGCCAGCGCATCACAGCAGGCGGCGTATCCTTCTGCTGACGAGTCCGCGAGTTGCTGACACAGGGCTGAGACCGTTTGCGGTGCGGACCGACAAAAGGATGGGCTGAACCAGCGTTCAGGTGCGCTGACGGCAATGTCGCGCAGTCCGTTCTGACGAACATGTTGTGCGCGAGCGTGCCAGCCCGCCTCATCACCGATGCGTGCGGCGCTGTTTATCACCGTCACGCTCAGCATCCTCTGAGGATGATGACAGGCAAGCCAGAGCCCGGTGAGCCCTCCCATCGAGATCCCGCAAAAATGCGCTGCCGGAATATCCAGGTGGTCAAGCAACGCAATCACATCCTGCCCTAACCGGGCGAGATCGGTTGGCCCCGTTTTACCCGTAGCACCATGCCCGTGAGTGTCATAGCGTAACACCCGATACTGTGCGCTCAACGCGGCAAGTTGCGGCGCCCACATCGTAAGCGTGGTGCCCAGGGAATTGGATAACACCACCACTGGCGCATCGTCCGGGCCATCAATCTGGTAATTCAGTTCCATGCTGTCGTTCCTCGTAACGTGCAAGCACACGTTGAACAAATTGTGCCGCGCTGCCGGTCGCCGTGCCGGGATCCAGTAACGCCGCCAGCTGAGATTCATTAAGATGGGCCATCACCTGCGGGTCATCGACAAGCACCGAATGCAGGGATCGATCGTTTTCTATTGCGCGATGGCACAGCCCTTCAATCAGATGGTGCGCGTCCTGTTTGCCGATAAATGCCGCCAGCGCCAGAGTGACCGCTTCCGCCATCATCAGACCGTGGGTGATGTCCAGGTTGTCACGCATCTTTTGCGGAAAAACCTGCATATGCAGGGCGAGCAGCTGGGTTTCCTCCAGCGCGTGCCCGACCAGCATGACGACCTCCGGCAGGACTTCCCATTCAGCCTGCCAGCCGCCGAGCGCGCGTTCATGCTGCTGTAGCTGACAACCAAAGAGTGTGGCCATCAGCCCTGGCGTACGCTGCGTGGCGGTCAGGATCGCCGCACAGCTTACCGGATTTCGTTTATGCGGCATCGCCGACGATCCGCCCCGACCTGCGGCGGCAGGTTCGCTGACTTCTGCCACTTCAGTCTGCATCAGCAGCGCAAAGTCCTGAGCAAACTTGCCGAGGGTACCGCCAATACCGGCATACCATGCCCCGACTTCTAACAGCCTGTCGCGCTGGGTATGCCAGGGCGTATCCGGCAGCGTCAGCGCCAGTTCCTGCGCAAGCCGCTCTGCCACCGGTAGAGCGTCCTGTCCGAGTGATGCCAGCGTTCCCGCCGCGCCGCCAAACTGCAGCACCTGGACGCGAGGCAGCAACTGTTGCAGACGTTCCTGCCAGCGCAGCAGCGCATCAAGCGTGCTCGCCAGTTTTAAGCCCCAGGTCACCGGCAGCGCCTGCTGCATCCAGGTACGCCCAGGCATGACGGTGTGCTGGTAGTGCAATGCCTGACGGGCAAAGGTTTCTGTCAACTGACCCAGCGCGCGTTGCGTGTGATTCAGCGCGGCACGCAGTTGCAGCACCAGACCGGTATCGATCGCATCCTGACTGGTTGCCCCCCAGTGGACGTAGCGCGCCGCGTCAGGATCTGCGCTCTTCACCCGTTCGGTTAAGTGTTTTACCAGCGGAATCGCCAGATTGCCTGCCGCCCGCGCCGATTCCGCCAGCGCGGGCAGATCAAACAACTCCGCGCGACAGGCCTGGGCGATAGGCCCGGCGGCCGTTGCCGGGATCACTCCGCAGGCGGCCTGCGCGCGGGCAAGCGCGGCTTCAAAATCGAGCATTCCCTGGAGAAGCTGTAAATCTGAAAATTCTGTCGTGAGCGCCGTTCCGCGCATCAACGGGGTTAGCAAGGTCATTCCTGCTCCTTACACACGTTCAATAATCAATGCGATCCCCTGACCCACGCCAATGCACATCGTACAAAGCGCATAGCGGCCGCCGGTACGCTGTAACTGGTAAGCGGCGGTCATCGCCAGACGACCGCCCGATGCCCCCAGAGGGTGGCCGAGGGCAATCGCACCGCCGTTGGGATTCACCTGGGCGGCATCATCGGGTAGCCCCAAATCGCGCATCACCGCCAGCGCCTGCGCGGCAAACGCTTCGTTAAGTTCGATGACATCCATCTGACTGAGCGTTAATCCTGTTTGTGCCAGCACTTTACGGACCGCCGGTGCCGGACCGAAGCCCATAATTCGCGGGGCGACCCCAGCGGTTGCCACGCCGACAATACGCGCCAGCGGTTGCAACCCCTGCTGTACCATCGCCTGTTCACTGGCGATGAGCAGCGCACAGGCACCGTCGTTGACGCCAGACGCATTGCCCGCCGATACCGTACCGTCGGCGCGAACCACGCCTTTCAGCCTGGCGAGCGCCTCCAGCGACGTTGCGCGCGGATGCTCATCCTCGCGAAAGATCAGCGGATCGCCCCTTTTCTGTGACACTGTCACAGGAATCAATTCTTGCGCGAACAGTCCCTGCTCCTGAGCGGCAGCGGTGCGTAACTGGCTGCGCAGGGCAAACGCATCCTGATCGGTGCGCGATATGCCAAACTCCTGCGCCACGTTTTCCGCCGTTTCCGGCATAGAATCTACACCATAGCGTGCTTTCATTTGCGCGTTGATAAAACGCCAGCCAATCGTGGTGTCTTCGATTTTCATATTCCGGCTGAAGGCGTTTTCTGCTTTACCCATCACAAATGGCGCACGCGACATGCTCTCCACGCCCCCCGCGATCATCAGCTGCGTTTCACCACTTTTAATCGCTCGCGCGGCGATGCCGATGGCATCAAGGCTGGATCCGCACAGACGGTTTACCGTGCTGCCCGGAACGCTTTCCGGTAGCCCGGCCAGCAGCAGCGCCATCCGCGCCACGTTGCGGTTATCTTCCCCCGCCTGATTTGCACAGCCGTAAATCACATCATCAATCAGCGCCGGATCGAGGCCAGGATTACGTTCAAGCAAGGCTTTCAGCACAATGGCGGCCAAATCGTCAGCCCTGACGCTCGCCAGCGTTCCGCCGAAGCGACCAAAAGGGGTCCGCACTGCATCGCAGATAAATGCCTGATTCATCATAGTTCCTTATGCGCTTTGCGCCAGCGGTTCACAGCTCAGCGTTACCGGCGTCAGACGCTGCAACTCCTCAAAAGAGAGACCGTTGAAAATCTCCCGGACAACCGGCCCCGTGTCGGTAATGTCGATCACTGCCAGGTCGGTATAGATACGGCTGACACAGCCCATGCCCGTCAGTGGGTAGGAGCAGTACTCAACCAGTTTGCACTCACCGTCGCGGGTCAGATGGTCCATCATCACGAAAACCTGGCGCGCACCGATCGCCAGATCCATCGCGCCGCCCACGGCGGGAATGGCGTCCGGCGCACCGGTACTCCAGTTGGCAAGATCCCCTGATGCAGAGACCTGATACGCCCCCAGCACGCAGATATCGAGGTGTCCGCCACGCATCATGGCGAAAGAGTCGCCGTGGTGGAAAAAGCAACCGCCCTGCAACAAGGTGACGTACTCTTTTCCGGCGTTAATCAGTTCCGGATCTTCTTCCCCTTCTGCGGGTTTTGGCCCCATCCCGAGCAGGCCATTTTCACTGTGCAGGAAAATCTCTTTTTCCGCCGGCAGGTAGTTGGCGATGCGGGTCGGCAAGCCGATCCCCAGATTGACGTATGCTCCTTCCGGAATATCCTGCGCCACGCGTCTGGCCATTTCGTCACGGGATAATTTCTTCATCATTTACTCCTTACGCGCGCAGCGCAGCGTGGGTGAGGTTTTCCAGAGAAAACACGCGCTGGACAAAAATACCGGGCGTGATGACGTGCTCGGGATCGAGTTCGCCCAGCGGGACAATCTGATTCACCTCCACCACGGTGGTTTGCGCGGCAGTCGCCATGATGGGGCCAAAATTGCGCGCCGCTTTTCGATACACCAGATTTCCCCAGCGATCGGCCTGGTGCGCCTTAATCAGAGCAAAATCGGCTTTGATCGGATAGTCGAGTACATAGTTTTTCCCCTCGATGCGGCGAGTTTCTTTACCTTCCGCCAGCGGGGTGCCGTAGCCTGTCGGCGTATAAATGGCTCCCAGTCCGGCCCCGGCGGCCTGAATCCGCGCCGCCAGATTCCCCTGCGGCACCAGTTCCAGCTCAACCTCGCCGCGGCGATACAGTGCGTCAAAAACCTGTGAATCCACCTGACGCGGAAAGGAGCAGATCATTTTGCGCACGCGTCTGGCCTTCAACAGCGCCGCCAGACCGATTTCACCGTTGCCCGCATTGTTATTGATGATGGTGAGGTCGCGAGCCCCCTGCGCAATGAGCGCATCGATCAACGTGGTGGGTTGTCCGGCGGTACCAAAGCCCCCAATCATGATGGTGGCACCATCCGGGATCCCGGCGATGGCCTCCTCCAGCGAAGGCACACTTTTATCAATCATCAGCTCGCTCCTTTTGGTGCGTATTTCGCACATTTTTGCGTTGTTCGCACAAAATGTGACCCACTTAACGAAGTCAGGCAAGGGCGATAATCGAAATATGGTGCGATTATCGAACATCATTTATATTTGTACGAAGAATGTGATCCGTGGCGAACAACGAGAGGAAAACAGTGGAAAAACATCCTGATGACCGACTGAACAATGAGGCCGATCCGTTCAAGGGCGACCCTAACTACATGGCTTCACTGGCGCGTGGGCTGGAGGTGATTCAGGCGTTTACGCCGCAACGGCGGGTTATGTCAATATCGCAGATTAGCCAGAAAACCGGGATACCGCGCGCGGCGGTCAGACGCTGTCTGTATACGCTGGGAAAACTGGGATTTGTCTATGCCGAAGATGGAAAAAATTTTGAATTACGCCCACGGATCCTGGCGCTGGGACATGCTTATCTGGCCTCTACGCCGCTGGCACGTGCGACGCAACCGGTTCTGAAGCATCTGAGCGAAATGCTCAATGAGTCCTGTTCCATCGCCACCCTCGACGGTGACGATATTTTGTATATCGCCCGCGCCTCCAGTTCACGCATTATGACCATCGATCTGGACATCGGCAGTCGACTGCCCGCGTGGTCCACTTCAATGGGACGCGTGCTGCTCAGTCATCTTTCTGAGGACAAGCTGAACGACATGCTCGGTCGCATCACCATGATCCGCTACACCTCGCAGACCGTGGATTCCGTCCCCGCCCTGCGCGCCGAACTGAAGAAAGTGCGGCAACAGGGCTATGCGCTAAACGATCAGGAACTGGAGATGGGGCTGCGATCCATTGCCGTACCGCTGATGAACAGTCAGGGCCAGGTTCAGGCCGCGTTGAACGTGGGAGTACATGCCGGCCAGGTGACGGCGGACGAGTTGCGCAACCGGGTGCTGCCTGAGTTGCAGAAAGCCGCGCAGGAGCTGTCGCTGTTGCTGCATTAACGGCTTCGCTTGGCGTGGCGTTCCCAGTTTTCCTGCTTCGCCTGTGCGGTCTTGCGCAGCGCCACGTAACACGCCCCGCTGCCGCCATGATGCGGCAGCGCCGTGCAATACGCCTGAACGTCGTCGAATTCGGTCAACCAGCGCGCCACGTAGCTGCGTACGATGTTGGCATGTGAGTTATTGTCTCGTCCTTTACCATGAATGATCAGTACGTTACGCAGACCATCCTGTAACGACTGGAGAAGAAAACTGAACAGCTGTTGGCGGCACGCTTCCACCGGTTGACGCAACAGGTTCAGGCTCGCCTGCTGGCTGTACTTCCCTGTGTGCAGTTTATCGAGCACGCCCTGCTGCAATCCCTCGCGACGAAACGCCAGCGGCTGCGTCAGCGGGACGACCTCCAGAAAACCGGTGGTGAAAAAATTATCCAGTTGGAGTGTATCAATGCGCTGCGGGGTACGCGTATTGCGCACGGGTTGCCAGTGTACGTCGGCGCAACGTTTCAGCGGCTGAACATCCTCCATGGCGTCAAGAAATAATGATTTGTCGTCAAGGTTCATGCTCCGTCCTCCCGCTTTTAAAGACAGCCACTATCATAACCGTCGCCCAGAAGGGCGACAACGGTTTACAGATGTTTCCAGTAAACATCGGGATGTCATAAACCCATGATGCACTAAGTACCGTCGATTTTATCCATGATTAACTCATATTGAGTGATTCTAAAATCCATTTGATTTAACTTAGATTTTCGTGAAATCAATCACCCATGATGGCTGGCATCAGTAAACGGTTCTTGCTATAAGACATTACCCGCCACACGGAATAATAACGGGAACACATGAAGGATAAACTGCTGTGTGTACTGTAGAGTCTGGCGGATGTCGACAGGCTCTATTTTTTTATCCCAAATCAGAGGTATAGCGCTGCTGACGACGACCATGATACGTTGACGCCCACCGACTGCATGCCAACGAGGCAACCGATGCTGACACTACTGGAAGAGAAAATGATGACCCCGCTGGGTCCGCTTTGGGTGATTTGCGATGAGCAATACAGGCTGCGCGCCATCGAGTGGGAACAGTACAGCGATCGTATGGTGCAACTGCTGGATATCCATTACCGCGCCGAAGGTTATACCCGCATCAGCGCGACGAATCCGGGCGGCCTGTGCGATAAACTTGCCGACTACTTTGCCGGCAACCTCAGCGCGATCGATTCGCTGCCTACCGCCACCGGCGGTACCCCTTTTCAGCGGGAAGTCTGGCAGACATTACGCACCATTCCTTGTGGTCAGGTGATGCACTACGGCCAGTTGGCTGAACAATTGGGACGTCCTGGGGCCGCGCGGGCGGTTGGCGCGGCGAACGGTTCGAATCCAATCAGCATTGTGGTGCCCTGCCACCGCGTCATCGGACGCAACGGCACCATGACCGGTTATGCTGGCGGCGTGCAGCGGAAAGAGTGGCTGTTGCGCCATGAAGGTTACCTGTTGCTGTAATATCCAGGCAATTCGTGCCTTCTTGCTCACACTTTTACGTAAAGACGCCACACGGAAAGTATGGATTTTCAAAGAGATAGAAATAATTTGCTCACGTATACCAGAATTATCCGCTATTGGGGTTAGCTCAGACTTACGTGCTCACCAAAAAGATGTTAAAATTGACAAATATCAATTACGGCTTGAGCAGACCTATGATCCCGGAAAAGCGAATTATACGGCGCATTCAGTCTGGCGGTTGTGCTATCCATTGCCAGGATTGCAGTATCAGCCAGCTTTGCATCCCGTTCACACTTAACGAGCATGAGCTTGATCAGCTTGATAATATCATCGAGCGTAAAAAGCCGATCCAGAAAGGCCAGACGCTGTTTAAGGCGGGTGATGAGCTGAAATCGCTCTATGCCATTCGTTCCGGTACGATCAAGAGCTATACCATTACTGAACAAGGCGATGAGCAGATAACAGGCTTCCACCTCGCGGGCGACCTGGTCGGTTTCGACGCGATCGGTAGCGGTCATCATCCGAGTTTTGCGCAGGCACTGGAAACCTCAATGGTCTGCGAAATCCCGTTTGAGACACTTGATGATCTGTCCGGCAAAATGCCGAACCTGCGTCAGCAGATGATGCGTCTGATGAGTGGTGAGATCAAAGGCGACCAGGATATGATCCTGTTGCTGTCGAAGAAAAACGCGGAAGAGCGTCTGGCGGCATTTATCTATAACCTGTCCCGTCGCTTCGCGCAGCGAGGCTTCTCTCCACGTGAATTCCGACTGACCATGACCCGTGGGGATATCGGTAACTACCTGGGCCTGACCGTTGAAACGATCAGCCGTTTGCTGGGTCGTTTCCAGAAGAGCGGGATGCTGGCGGTGAAAGGGAAATACATCACCATCGAAAACAGTGATGCGCTGGCGGTACTCGCCGGACACACCCGTAACGTTGCTTAATCTTTCCGCAACCCTTCTGAAACCCTTCTGTCGAATCGCTAAATTTTCCTGATTTATTGATCTGACAGAAGGTTCTTCCCTGTTTCAATTCACATTCTTGGGTTACTCTTTTAGTTACAAACTGCGATGACAGTTGTAAGGAGACCCTGTATGGCTATGTATCAAAACATGCTGGTGGTTATCGATCCGAATCAGGACGATCAACCTGCGTTACGGCGTGCGGTTTATTTGCATCAACGGATTGGTGGCAAAATTAAAGCCTTTTTGCCGATCTACGACTTTTCCTACGAGATGACCACCCTGCTGTCGCCTGATGAGCGTACAGCCATGCGTCAGGGCGTCATTAGTCAGCGGACAGCCTGGATACGCGAACAAGCAAAATACTACATCGAAGCAGGCGTTCCTGTTGACATTAAAGTGGTCTGGCACAACCGTCCTTTTGAAGCCATTATTCAGGAAGTCATTAGCGCCGGGCACGATCTGGTGCTGAAGATGGCGCACCAGCATGACAGACTGGAAGCGGTTATCTTTACACCGACCGACTGGCATCTGCTGCGTAAATGCCCAAGCCCGGTGTGGATGGTAAAAGACCAGCCCTGGCCGGAAGGCGGTAAAGCGCTGGTAGCGGTAAACCTCGCCAGCGAAGAGGCCTACCACAATGCGCTGAATGAAAAGCTGGTGAAAGAGACGCTACAACTCGCCGAGCAGGTCAACCATACAGAGGTGCATCTGGTCGGGGCCTACCCTGTCACCCCTATCAATATCGCCATTGAACTGCCGGAATTTGATCCCAGCGTCTATAACGATGCGATTCGCGGTCAGCACCTGCTGGCAATGAAAGCGCTGCGGCAAAAATTCAGCATCGACGAGAAAGTCACGCACGTCGAGAAAGGATTGCCGGAAGAGGTGATCCCCGATTTAGCAGAACATCTGCAGGCGGGGATTGTGGTTCTGGGGACGGTGGGTCGTACCGGGATTTCCGCCGCGTTCCTGGGCAACACGGCGGAACAGGTCATCGATCACCTGCGTTGCGACCTGCTGGTCATCAAGCCCGATCAGTACCAGACGCCTGTTGAACTTGATGACGATGAAGACGACTAACGCGTCGTGAAAGAAACCAAAGGCCCGAATAATCGGGCCTTTTTTATTGTTTGTCCTCACCGCCGAGGAAATAAATCCCCAACGGGATGGCGAGCAGCACAGTGAAAACAAGGCTATAGACGAAAATCATTGATGACTGAATGATATACATCGACGTCGTCCAGTCAGAAAGCGGAATATCATACTGTTCAATCACCCCGCCGATCGTGGCGCGTGTGACAACCGATGCGGCGATGATAAACACCCCCAGCAGGCACAGCAGAAACTTTTTGCCCTTCGCCGTCTTTAGCTTTTCCATCATCATAATGCCCTTCTGTTACTGAAAGTCCGTTACTTTAGTGCAACAATACCATGACAATGCGCAAAAGTCTTCACGCACAAATGCGTCACATTGAAATCTTATTGGTATGAAAGCGCCGATATCACTATTTATCGCCACGATTCTTTGATGACTCAATTGTTTATCCTGAGTATCATGATTAAGACTGTGGCTATATTGCTGTTATTTAAAAGGGACCGGAATACCGGGGATAACGATGTTTACTGACCTGTTTGTAAAAAACATCTTCAATGTGACGGTTATTTTAAGTAGCCTTTTCAGCTTAATTCTGATGAATTTTTGGTTTCATCACGGTAATAAAAAGAAGAAAGGGTTTGTTCTGCATGTCATCCAGTTTCTTATTTACACCCTGATCATTAGTACATTGGGTAGCGTCGCGAATACGGTCATTGCGCATTATCATATCAGCGCAATCTCATCCAGTTTTGTCGACTTTGTCTGTACTTCACTGATTGCGCTGATTCTGACCCTGAAACTGTTTCTGCTTATTAACCAGTTTGAAAAATCGCAAATAAATAAAGGTCATGATATCACCCGCGCGAGAATTTTATCGCGGATAATCAAGATAACCCTCGTTATCGTCATCATTCTGCTGTATGGCGAACACTTCGGTATGAGTCTGTCGGGATTACTGACCTTCGGCGGAATTGGCGGTATCGCGGTCGGGATGGCCGGGAAAGATATTTTGAGCAATTTCTTTTCAGGAATCATGCTCTATTTCGACCGCCCTTTCAGCATCGGTGACTGGGTGCGATCTCCGGATCGCAATATTGAAGGCACCGTGACGGAAATTGGCTGGCGGATGACCAAAATCACCACTTTCGATCATCGGCCATTATACGTTCCCAACTCGATTTTTTCCTCGATTAGCGTCGAAAACCCAGGCCGCATGAGTAACCGGCGAATCAACACGGTTGTCGGGTTACGTTACGAAGATGCCAGCAAAATCGGTGCTATCGTCGCTGATATACGGCAGATGCTACAAACCCATAATGATATCGATCAGCAACAAACGCTGCTGGTCTATTTCAATGGCTTTGGCGACTCCTCGTTAAATATCATGGTGTATTGTTTTACCCGCACCACGATCTGGGAAGAGTGGCTGGCCGTACAGCAACAGGTTTATCTTAATATTATTGATATTGTACAGAATCATGGTGCTGACTTTGCCTTCCCGAGCCAGACGCTCTATATCAATGAAACCGGTAGCGGTTCGTGACGTTTACTATTCCAGCCCCGGACATCGCGATCCGGGGCTGGGGATCCCTCTCCTCACTCGACAATTTCGATGAAATTCCCGTCCGGGTCCTTGATGACCGCTTCATAGTAACCATCCCCGGTGGTACGTGGAGGCGAAACGAGGATCCCCTGCGCCTGTGCTTTTTTCGCCAGCATATCCACTTTTTTTGCACTACCCACCGCAATCGCCAGATGCACCCATCCGGTTGTCTGGTTATCCGGTCGCTGAGCACGCAACCCCGGTTTTGTCATCAGTTCAATGGCAATGTCATCGCCGATGCGCACAAAATAGGACTCGAATCCGGGATTGTTCTTGCTGCTGTATTTTTCATTGAGCGTACCGCCAAAAAACTCCGCCCAGAAGCGCGCCTGTGCCTCCAGTTCCGTGGTCCATAGCGCCATGTGTGCGATTTTCATGTTTTACCTCGTCTCAGCCCGTCAGAATGTTGACAGCAGCGATCGTTTTGCCCGATCATGCTTTTTATTGCTCGATGATATGGTTTTCAGGATTTATTATGCTCGATTATGCAGCTTTCCCGGAACAACGACAAGCCCTGATTCAGCAGATCCTGCAGGAGAATGGGCGTGTGGTATGCAGCGACCTCGCCTCCCGACTGAACGTGTCGGAACACACCATTCGCCGCGATCTTCACGAACTCAGTAAGGAAGGTATTTGCAAAAAAGTGTATGGCGGCGCGGTAATGATGCTGCCAGAGGCCGGTGACTATGCGGTCCGCAAAACGAAGAAACCCGATCAAAAGAGCAGCATCGCGCAAAAATGTGCACGACTGGTCAAATCAGGCAGTTGTATTTTTATCGACACCGGCACGACCAACCTGGCAATGGCGGAAGCGCTCCCGGCAGAACTCTCTCTGACCGTGGTCACCAATTCACCGGAAATCGCTGCCGTACTGCTAAAAAAGCCGCTGTATGACGTCATCATGCTCGGCGGTCAGTTGCAGCGTTCTTCCGGCGGTTGCGTCGGCGCATCGGCGATCGCTCAGGTTCAGGGAATGTTGTTTGATCAGGGCTTTATCGGCGGCTGTGCGATGGCACCAGAATCCGGTCTGACCGGGTTCGATTATGCCGACTGTGAATTCAAGCGCGCGGTGCTTCAACAGTGCAATGAAACCATTGTGGCGCTAACGGCAGACAAGATCCCGGCGGTGGCTCGCTATGTCGTCGCCCGAAGCAGTGAAATTGACGTTATTGTGGTTGAGGCGAACATCAGCAAGGAGTATTGCGAGGCGTTTCGCGAACATGATATTCGCATTTACACGGTGTAATCAGCAGGCGCGATCCCGCGCCCGCTGACGGATTGTTAGTGCTTAATGATGTACATGGTCCGGCTGTAAGCCACATCTTCCGGGTTCATGATCGGATACCCTTTCAGCCACGGTTTGATTAAGCGCCCGTTGGTGTACTGATAAATTGGCGCGATCGGAGCCTGCTCCATGAGGATTTTTTCCGCCGCATTGTAATCCGCGTTACGTGCTTTATCGGTATTTTCCATCGTCGCCTGGGTGATGACTTTGTCATACGCCGGGTTGTTAAAACGGGAAATATTGCCGGAGTGTGTTGAGGTCAACAGCGACAGGAAGGTGGAAGGCTCGTTGTAATCCCCCACCCAGGAAGCGCGAATCACATCGAAGTTCCCGGTGTTACGGCTGTCGATGTAGGTTTTCCACTCCTGGTTTTGCAGCTTGACATCCACACCTAAATTTTTCTTCCACATCGAGGCTACCGCGATGGCGATTTTCTGGTGGTTCTCAGAGGTGTTGTACAGCAGCGTCAGATTCAGCGGCTTCTGCGGGCCGTATCCCGCCGCACGCAACAGCGTTTTCGCCTGCGCATTCAGCTCTTCCTGACTCATTTGCTCAAAGGGCGACGGTTCAGGCGTAAAGCCGGCAGTGACGTCCGGCGTAAAATGCCAGGCCGGTTTTTCCCCGGTCCCCAACACCTTCTCCGCCATAATGCGACGATCGATGGTCATGCTCAGCGCCAGACGCACGCGGGAATCCGCAGTAGGGCCTTTTTGCGTGTTAAACGCATAGTAATAGGTTCCCAACTGGGGTGGCGTATAGACCTGACCAGGAATGTCCTTCAACAGCTTCTGGTACATATTTTTGGGGAACGACTCGGTGATGTCGATGTCACCCGCCAGGTAACGTTTGGTGGCTGAGGACTCCTGATTGATAGGCAGGAAGGTCACCTTTTGCAGCACCGTTTTACCGTTATCCCAGTAATGGGTATTCGGCACCACCACCAGCTTTTCATTCACCACGCGATCCTGCAGCACATAGGCGCCGTTACCAATCAGATTGCCCGGTTTGGTCCAGTCTTTACCGCTTGCCACGTTGGCTTTTTGTACCGGATAAAACGCAAAGCTGGCGGTGAGATTGGCGAACCACGGCAGCGGTTTATCCAGTTGTACTTTCAGGGTGCGAGCGTCAATGGCGGTCACGCCGAGCTTATCGGGCGTCATTTTGCCATCAATAATCGCCTGGGCGTTATTCACCCCCGCCAGCGCGGCAAACCAGGCAAAAGGTGACAGCGTTTTCGGATCTACCAGCCGCTGCCAGCTATAGACAAAATCCTGCGCGGTCACCGGGGTACCGTCTGACCAGCGCGCATTATCGCGCAGCGTAAACGTCCAGATCCGATTGTCGTTGCTTTTCCACTGCGTGGCGACGCCAGGCACGATTTCGCCCTTCTCGTTCTGGTTCACCAGCCCTTCATACAGGTCGCGAATAACCTGAATTTCCGGCAGTCCAACGGCTTTTGCCGGGTCAAGCGTCGCAGGTTCATCTTTTATATGGCGAACCAGCTCCTGCTTCTCTGCCAGTACCGTTGTGCTGGGAACATCCGCAGCATATGACAGAGAAATGCTGCTAACCAACAGCGCACAACAGGTTACTGAAACAGAGTGCTTCATAGAGTCCCCTCAATCCGGCTTAGTCACGATGGCGTAATTATTTGTTTCGCCTGAAGGAAATGCAAACAACTTCCTGCAGAAAATTGATATTACGACTAAAAATCAGTGCGTGTGAAAACGATTTGATTATCGGCCAGATTTGCACAACACTGCGAGTAATAATCCCTGAATTCAGAGACGCTTATGACCGTTACCCGCCCTCGTGCACAACGCGGCGCCTTTCCGCCAGGAACCGAACATTATGGACGTTCACTGTTGGGGGCTCCGCTGATCTGGTTTCCGGCTTCCGCCGCCAGTCGCGACAGTGGTTTGATTATTGCGGGAACGCACGGTGACGAAAACGCGTCGGTGGTCACGCTCTCCTGCGCGCTGCGCACGCTGACGCCGTCACTGCGCCGCCACCATGTGATCCTCGCGGTAAACCCGGACGGCTGTCAGCTTGGTTTACGTGCGAACGCCAACGGCGTCGATCTCAATCGCAATTTTCCGTCAGCCAACTGGAAAGCCGGGGAGACGGTTTATCGCTGGAACAGCGCTGCACAAGCGCGTGACGTGGTGCTGTTGACGGGAGAGCATCCGGGTTCGGAACCGGAAACTCAGGCGCTATGTCAGTTGATTCATCGCATTCACCCCGCGTGGGTCGTCTCCTTCCATGACCCGCTGGCCTGCATTGAAGATCCCAAAAGCAGTGAACTCGGTGAATGGCTGGCGCAGGCGTTCGAACTGCCGCTGGTGACCAGCGTGGGTTACGAAACGCCCGGCTCTTTCGGCAGCTGGTGTGCGGACCTGGAATTACACTGCATCACTGCGGAATTTCCGCCGATCTCATCCGATGAGGCCAGCGAGAAATATCTACAGGCGATGTCCACGCTCCTGCGCTGGCATCCTAAAGATGAAGTTGTCCGGTCGTAAAGTGCAGCGCGGGCTCGACATCGACAGCCAACCAGGTAGGGCCATCAAGATCGGCAAAACTGACCTGCGGCGTCAGCGGTAATGCGGCAGTAATCGCCCGTGACGTGCAAAGCATGCAACCCAGCATCAGCGCAAATCCCTGTTCGCGTGCGTCGGTAGCCAGCGCCAGCGCCTCGGTCAGTCCACCGGTTTTGTCCAGCTTGATATTGACCATTTCATAGCGCCCGTGCAGCGCTTTCAGGCTGCTACGGGTATGACAACTCTCATCCGCGCAGACCGGCAGCGGATGGATGAAATTTTCCAGCGCCGCGTCATCCTGCGCCGGAAGCGGTTGTTCCAGCATCGCCACGCCGAGATCGGCTAACAGTTGACAGCGCGCCGCCAGCCCTTCCGCCCGCCATGACTCATTGGCATCGACAATCAGGGTCGCCTCCGGTGCCGCCGACCGAATCGCCACCATGCGTTCACTGATCAACCGATCGTCCAGTTTCACCTTCAACACTCTTGCACCGGCTTCCCACAGCGCCGCCGCGCTGGCCGCCATTTGTTCCGGTGTGCCAATCACCACGGTCTGCGCAGTGGCGATCGTCTCGGGCAACGCCACGCCAAGCGTTTCCGTCAGCGTTTGCTGCTGCTGACGGGCATGCAGATCCCACAATGCACAGTCAACCGCGTTACGCGCCGCGCCGGCGGGAAGCAGTTTCTGTAGCGCGTCCCGGGTCAGTCCTTTTTCCAGTTGCGGCGCTATGCTCATGATTTGCGCCATCACGGACGCATCGCTTTCCCCGTAGCGCGGATAGGGCGTGCATTCGCCCGTCCCTTTCACGCCCTCTTCTTCCAGTTCAACCACCCCGACACGCGCCTCGCTGCGGCTGCCACGGGCAATCACAAAGGGGGTATGTAACGGCCAGGCTTCCTCGTATACCTTCACAGAACGCATTTTTTCTCCTTAAACCATGACGTGGTGGTTTGTGCGCTACACCGAAATAGCGTTTGCCGTGTTATCGGCTGTTGGCATAAACTAGCTGTGACGTTAACTATATGTAAACAGGAAGATAACCATGTCACAAACCGTTCATTTCCAGGGCAACCCGGTTGCAGTCGCCAACTCCATTCCTCAAGCGGGTAGCAAAGCGCTGCCTTTTACCCTCGTGGCAAAAGATCTGTCTGACGTCGCACTGAGCCAGTTTGCAGGCAAACGCAAAGTGCTGAACATTTTCCCGAGCATCGATACCGGCGTTTGCGCGGCATCGGTACGTAAGTTTAACCAACTGGCCACTGAAATCGACAATACCGTCGTACTGTGTGTGTCTGCGGACCTGCCGTTTGCTCAGTCCCGCTTCTGCGGCGCAGAAGGTCTGAGCAACGTTATCACGCTGTCCACGCTGCGTAACTCTGAGTTCCTGAAAAACTACGGCGTTGAAATCACTGAAGGCCCTCTGAAAGGCCTGGCCGCTCGCGCGGTGGTGGTTCTGGATGAAAATGACAATGTCATCTTCAGCCAACTGGTGAATGAAATCACTAACGAGCCTGACTATGCCGCCGCACTGGAAGTGCTGAAAGCGTAAGTCATCCCGGCATACAAAAATGCCTCCATTTTGTCGGAGGCATTTTTTTACTCTTCACTCTTCTTCTGGTTCAGGCCATATTCGCGCAGCTTATTCGCAATCGCGGTATGAGAAACCCCCAGACGTTTCGCCAGCTTGCGCGTACTTGGATAACTGCGGTACAGCTGGGTTAACACCGAGCGCTCAAAGCGGCTGGTGATGTCATCCAGAGAACCTTCCATCGCATCTTCACCGACTGCAACCGTCGTCGCATCGTAATCCGGCAGCAAAATATCCTGCGGCCGCAGCTCGTAACCTTCAAGCTGCGTCAGCGCCCGGTAGACGGCGTTTTTCAACTGTCGCACGTTGCCTGGCCAGCCGTAGCGGGTCAACACCGTACTGAGATCGGCAGCCAGTTTGGGGCGCGGGACACCCTGTTCATCGGCAAAACGCGCCACGAACAGTTCGGTCAGCGGCATGATATCCTGCGGACAATCGCGCAGCGGCGGCAAATTCAGCGTCAGCACGTTAAGGCGATAATAGAGATCTTCGCGGAACAGTCCTTTCTGCACCAGTTCAACGAGATTCTTTTGCGTCGCGCAGATCACACGCACATCGACATGGACCTCATGATCTTCCCCCACCCGGCGGAACGTGCCGTCATTGAGGAACCGCAGCAGTTTAGTCTGCATGCGTGGCGACATTTCGCCAATCTCATCAAGCAGCACCGAACCGCCGTTCGCCTGCTCGAAGAAGCCTTTTTTGCCTTCCGGCGCATGGCCGAACAGTTCGCTTTCCACCGCATCTTCAGGAATCGAGGCGCAGTTGAGCGCCAGATACGGTTTACCCGCACGCAGGCTGGCCTGATGACAGGCATGGGCAAACAGATCTTTACCGGTGCCGGTATCGCCGATAATCAGCAGCGGCGCACTCAGCATTGCCAGTTTGCGCGCCTGTTCAACAACGTGTTTCATTTTGCCGCTGACGGCGATGATCTGGCTGAAAGCGCTCACATCCTGGGTCGCCAGATTCTGCAACTGACGCCCCATCCGAATGGTTGAACGTAGCATTACCACCGCCCCGGTGAGCATGGTTTCGTCAGCTTCCCCTTGCAGAAAGACCGGTGTGATTTCCATCAGGAAATTCTGCCCGTTGATCACCACATGTTCGTTGTGGGAGGTCTGCGGATTGCCCTCCAGCCAGCGCTGGAAGTTAAAACCGTTTATCAGTTGCGCGGCGGTGTGGTTGCGCATTCGCTCCGGATTTAGCGCAAAGAGCTGGCAACTCGCCGGGTTCGCCATCTCAATTTTACTTTTCAGATCCAGCGACAGGACGGGTTCAGGCAGCGCCTCAAGCAGCGCGCTGAGCGCCAGATGTTCACGCTCTGACGGCATCCACGGTACGGTGCGTACGTCGGTAACGCCCGCAATGCGGCGGATTTCAGCCATCAGGCTACTGAAGTTAGTGAACTCCAGTTCGGCAAAGTTAAGGTAGATTCGCCCGATGGGGTCAATCTCGATACCGCGCAAATCTATGCTTCGTAGCACCAGTAAATCGAGTAATTCGCGAGTCAGACCGAGTCGGTCTTCACAAAAGACTTCCAGACGCATGGGGGGACCTTCACCTGAATAATGAGCTATAGATAAGATGATAAGCCAGGAATGGGGAAGCAGGAAGGATTCTGTCAACAAATATTGACAGCATGACGGAAAAACAGGCGTTTCGGCGTAAAGTTACGCGGTCAACGCCTGCGACAACATTATTTCTCTCGCGAGGAGCCGTTTTTCTGCACTGTCTCTTTGAGCTGACCGACCAGCTGACGACGGAAATCCCCCAGACGCGGTTTGTCATCATCTATCCATGGCAACGGACGGCAAAGTTCCATCGCTTTGATCCCCAGTCGCGCGGTTAACAGCCCTGCCCCAATCCCCTGCGCGGCACGGGTCGACAGGCGCGCGGCGAGATCCTGCGACATCCAATCCATCCCCACTTCCCGCACCAGCTCGCTGGCCCCGGCAAAGGCGATATTGAGCAACACCAGACGGAACAGACGCAAACGGCTGTAATAGCCCAGCTCAATACCGTACAGCGTGGCAATACGGTTAATCAGTCGCAGATTGCGCCAGGCAATAAACGCCATATCCACCAGCGCCAGCGGGCTGACCGCGATCATCAGCGTCGACTCCGCCGCCGAACGGCTGATTTCGCGCCGCGCCTGGGCATCGAGCACCGGCTGAACCAGATGGGCGTAGAGGCTGACCACCTCGCGATCGTTTTGCGTTTCGTGAATCGAGGCGTACCAGCGCTGTAGCGCCGGATGCGACTGATCGATTCCGGCCTGCTGCGCCAGTTTCTCGCAGAAGGCCCGCCCTTTTCCGGCACCGTGACTGTGCAGCAGGTCGCGCGCTTCATCGCGCTCATGCGCACGCTGACGCAAACGCCACAGGCGTCGCCATTCGGTTGCCACCGATCCAACGCCCGCGCCGATAATCAGCGCCCCGGCCGCGCAGCCACCGAGCGCCACCCAATCCTGCGTTTGCCAGGCGTTCATCGTCCACTGTACGCCCTGTCCAACCACGCTTACGCCGAACAGCCCCAGACCGCCCATCACCATCTTGCGCCACAAACTGCGCTTCGGGCGCAGCGCCGCATCAATTACCGCTTCGGCCTGCCCCTCTTCTTCCAGAGGCTCATCGACGGTGGCCGGGGCAAAGGACTGGGCTTGCGTCTCGCTAAACGTTTGTTGCGCTTTAAAAGCCGGGTTCTGCTCGACTTCAAGCGGACCGGCAAAATCAATCCGCGGTTTTATCGGTTCGCTCATCGCAATTTATCTCCTATTAAAAACTCCAGCGCGGCATCCAGGCGAATGTGCGGCAGTGGCTTATCGACATCCATCTTTTGTGGTCGAAAAGCTTCAAACTGAAATCCCTGATTGTCCCAGAACGCCTGTCCCGGCAGTCGTGCCGGCACTTCGCCGGGGTAGACCGTCAGGGGCGATCCGTCGCTTAAGCGATTTCCGCGCAGCGCCGGGATCTTCTCGCCGTTAACGTCAATCAACCCGCTGGTGGTTGCCTGGACGGAAGCCAGCCCCAGACAATCCATGCTGATCCCCTCAAACGCCGCGTTCTGCCAGGCGTCCTGAATCAACTGCTGCAACAGCGACACCATATTGGCGTGCTGGTCGATAGTCACGTGGTCCGCTTTGGTGGCGGCAAACAGCAACTTGTCTATCACCGGAGAAAACAGCCGACGAAACAACGTGCGCTGTCCGTAATGGAAACTTTGCATCAGTTGGGTTAGTGCAAGGCGCATATCGTTGAACGCCTGCGGCCCACTGTTGAGTGGTTGCAGACAATCCACCAGCACGATCTGACGGTCGAAGCGCAAAAAGTGGTTCTTATAGAACCCCTTCACCACCTTTTCGCAGTAGTAGTTAAAGCGTTCGCGCAGCATCCCGGCGTTGGTGTGTTTATCCGCCTGGGCCAGTCTGGATTCCCCCCACGCGTCCACATCCGGCCAGGGGAAAAATTGCAGTGCCGGCGCGCCAGCCATATCACCAGGCAGCACGAACCGCCCCGGCTGGATGAAATGCAACCCCTGCTGTTTGCACTGATGCAGGTATTCTGTCCACGCCGCCGCGATGTCGGCCAGGCGATTCTCATCGGCGGTTGCCAGCGGATCCAGTCCTTGCGTCAGTTGTCGCCATTTCGCCGACCATTCTGCCCGCTGTCCGGTGAGCAACCCGGTCATCTGCCGTGACCAGCTCAGATAATCCTGCGCCAGCATCGGCAGGTCGAGCAGCCATTCGCCGGGATAATCGACAATCTCCAGATACAGCGTCGACGTCTCTTTGAAGTGACGCAGCAGAGAATCATTGGATTTATAGCGTAGCGCCAGGCGAATTTCGCTGACCCCGCGGGTTGGCGTCGGCCACGTCGGCGGATCGCCATACAGCTGGGCCAGCCCTTCATCGTAGGTAAAGCGGGGAATGCCAAAATCGCGCTGGGGAACCCGCTTCACCCCGAGCAGGCGCTCTTCACGCACCGCGCTAAGCAGCGGCAATCGCGCCCCGGCATGGATATTCAATAACTGGTTAACCATTGCGGTGATAAATGCGGTTTTTCCGCTCCGGCTCAGCCCGGTGACCGCGAGGCGCAAATGTCGGTCTACGCCGCGATTAACCAGCGCATTGAATTCATTGGTGAGTCTCTTCATCGCCATCCCGTTATGCCTGAAGACCAGAAAAAAGTATAACGCATACCTTTATTGTGGGGGCAGGTCGTTGATTATCAACCGTGTTGTGGTACTGGAAAAGCAAGTGCGACACCGTTACACCTGAAAAGCGGTTTAATGGCATGAATACGTCAGGACGATGCGTTATCAGCAATGCCGCACAAATAACGCATTATTTTAAATTAAATTTGATAACGTTTATTTCTCTACCCGATTCTTATCCGTCCCCCTGTTCATCCCGCGCCAGACAATGTCTCCCATTGACACCAAATATATTGCATTGTATAAAACCCCGCTTCAATAATGAGTTTCATTTGCATTAATAATAATTTGAATGAAGGGTAGCGGTTAATGAAAAAAGTCATTTGCGCATTCGGCATGGTGTTCGCGTCCGTCAGTGCTGCTCAGGCAACGACCTATCCACTGACTCTGGAGAACTGTGGATACACTGAAACGTTCACCAAAGCGCCAGAACGCGTCGTGGCTCTCGGGCAGAATACCGTTGAGATTCTGCTGCTGTTAGGTTTGCAGAATAACGTGATCGCCAGTGCATTTTGGCCGACCAAAGTGCTGCCTCAGTTGGCTGAACAAAATGCCAAAATCAAAACGCTCACGGTAGAAATTCCCACTCTTGAATCCATCCTTGCGCAAAACCCGGATTTCGTTCCCGCACAGTTACCTTTGTTATTAGGGCCTGAAAGTAAGGTAGCAAAACGTGAAGATTTGCTTACCGTCGGCGTAAACAGCTATTTATCGCCAGGCATGTGCGCCACAAAGAAAGCGGCCGGCGATTTATATGGCAGTCGTCAGACCCTGTGGGATATGACCTATCTCTATAAAGAGATTGAAGATTTCGCGAAAATTTTCAATGTGGAAGACAGAGGTCAGGCTGTTATCGCCGATTTTAAAAAGCGTGAAGCCGATCTCCGCCAGGAGTTCGGTAACAGCAAGAAAGATCTCTCTTTTGTTTTTTGGTTCTCCAGTGCATCCCCTTCTGCCGATGCTTACGTCGGCGGTAAAAACAGTGCTTCCGGGTTCATTGCCAACGTGCTGGGTGGACACAACGCCATCACCTCTGAGACAGAATGGCCGACGGTGAGTTGGGAAAGCGTTATCGCAGCCAACCCGGACGTCATTGTGGTATCCAGCCTTGACCGTAACCGCTGGGCGCTTGATAACGCTGAAGAGAAAATCAAATTCCTGAAAAGCGATCCTGCCGTCAGTCAGTTAGACGCCGTGAAAAAAGGCCATATTGTGGTTATGGACGGTCAGGCGATGAACCCGACTATCCGCACCCTTTACGGTGCTGAACAGGTTGGCGAGCAGCTCAGAAAACTGGGGCTGAACTGATGACATCTGCGGTACTTCAGACACGACAGGGTCTGCTTCTTACCAGCTCATGTTTACTCGCTATCCTGCTTTTGTTTCTCACGATTGCCACTGGGGTCAGCGTGGGTGAGTTGTCTATCCCGCTGCGGGACGTTTTCTACGCCATCAGCAACAGAATGGGACTCACCGATATCCCGCTCAGCCGCATCTATGAAAGTGTGATTTGGGACTTTCGCCTGAGCCGCGCGCTGGTCGCGGCATGCTGTGGGGCGGGTCTCGCAATCTGTGGTGCAGTACTGCAAAGTCTGTTGAAGAATGCACTGGCGGAACCCTATGTGTTAGGGGTATCTGCGGGCGCATCAACCGGTGCGGTTTCCGTTGTTGTTTTGGGGATTGGTACGGGCGCGGTCTCCCTCTCTGCTGGCGCATTTGCCGGGGCATTTGCAGCCTTTGCCTTTGTCGCCTTTCTGACAAACGGCGCGCGAGGGGGTAACGAACGAACTATTCTGGCTGGCGTGGCGGCTTCCCAGCTCTTCAATGCCATCACGGCTTATACCATCAGCACCTCCGCTAGCGCGCAACAGGCTCGCGACGTGATGTTCTGGCTGCTGGGCAGTTTCAGCGGCGTACGCTGGCCTGAGTTCCAGTTAGCGTTGATTGTGGTACTGACCGGACTGGCAATATGCCTTTACTATTCGCGTGCGCTGGATGCCTTTACCTTTGGCGACGATGCCGCCGCGTCTTTGGGGATTGCTGTTCCCTGGGTACGTCTTGCCCTTTTCACCACCACCGCGTTCATCACCGCCACTATCGTCAGCATGGCTGGCTCAATTGGTTTTGTAGGGCTGGTGGTTCCACATGTCATGCGCTTCTTCTTTGGGCCGCTGCATCGCACATTGCTTATTGCCAGCGCACTTGCTGGCGCGATCCTGATGGTGCTGGCGGATATCGCGTCGCGTTTATTGATAGCGCCGCAAAGTTTGCCGGTTGGCGTGGTAACCGCCCTGGTCGGTGTCCCCTTCTTTGCCGTGATCATTTACCGCTCAAGGAATAAGTGATGAGTATTGCCGCTGAAAATGTGACCTGGAAAGTCGGTAAAAAGGTTATCGTCAACAATGTCTCGCTCAACGTCGCGCCCGGTAAGACCGTTGGATTACTTGGGCCAAACGGTTGTGGGAAATCATCACTTTTACGCATCCTGGCAGGATTACGTCGCCCGGATATCGGCAACGTGACGCTGGACGGAAAAAACCTATCCCGTATACCCAAAAAGCAACTTGCCCGTCGGGTAGCTTTCGTTGAACAACACGGCATGACCGATGCAAACATGCGCGTGCGTGATGTCGTAAAACTTGGCCGCATTCCCCATCACTCCCCCTTCTCTAACTGGAGCACGCACGACGACGAAACGGTCAACGCAGCCTTACAGCGGGTTGATATGCTGGAAAAATGCGAACAAGGTTGGCTCAGTTTATCCGGCGGTGAACGCCAGCGGGTACATATCGCCCGTGCGCTGGCGCAAGCCCCCACCGAAATTCTACTGGACGAACCCACCAACCACCTGGATATTCACCATCAAATGCAATTAATGCATCTGATCAGTGAACTGCCAGTGACCAGCATTGTGGCTATCCACGATCTCAACCATGCGTCTATGTTCTGTGACTCGCTGATGGTTATGCAACGTGGGCAGATTGTGGCAACGGGAACGCCGCAGGACATTCTGAGCGAGGAACTGCTTTGGGACGTTTTCCGGGTTAAGACCCGAATCGAAATCTCGCCTTTCCATGGCAAAAAACATATCCACTTCCTGGTGTAAGGCCGTGTAATGCGTCTCTCTGCGTGGTCCCTGCGACCAGCCACAACCCTCCACCCGCCTGTTCTGCTGGGCAGCCAGTTTGCCTTTAATATCGGTTTTTACGCGGTCGTGCCATTTCTCGCCCTCTTTCTGCGCGACGATATGCTGCTCTCTGGTGGACTTATTGGGCTGGTGCTGGGATTGCGCACCTTCTCACAGCAAGGAATGTTTATTGTCGGCGGCGCCCTCTCCGATCGTTTCGGGGCAAAAATTGTCATCCTCTTCGGTTGTATGGTTCGTGTTCTGGGCTATCTGCTTCTGGCCTATGGACAATCGCTGGGCCCCATCATTCTGGGCGCGTGTCTGACGGGAATCGGCGGGGCGCTGTTCTCCCCGTCAATTGAAGCCCTGCTGGCAAAAGCAGGCACGCAAAGCGAAGCCCGCGGAAAGCGCAGCCGTGCGGAATGGTTTGCCCTGTTTGCGGTTTGTGGGGAGCTTGGCGCGGTACTCGGCCCGGCGATGGGTGCGCTGATGACGGGGATCGGTTTTCGACAAATCGCGCTGGCTGGGGCCGGTGTGTTTCTTATCGCGTTAATCGTTCTCTACTTCTTCCTGCCTGCCTCTGACCACAACAAACAGACGCTCAACATTCTCCCGTGGTGGACGACCTTTCGTCAGCCTCGCTTCGTTGCCTTTATCATCGCCTACAGTTCGTGGTTGTTGAGCTACAACCAACTCTACCTGGCTTTGCCGGTGGAGCTCCAGCGTTCGGGTGGCAGTGAAAAGGACCTCGGTCCACTCTTTATGCTGGCCTCGGTACTGATTATTTTATTTCAGCTTCCGCTCGCGCGTGTCGCGAGGCGGGTTGGTGCCGTCAGGATACTGCCTGTGGGGTTTTTGTTGCTCTCAGCCGCGTTTGCGAGTGTGGCCTTTTTTGCCGCGACAGAACCGCCGCAGGGAGGATTACGGTTAATACCGTCAGTCTGTCTGGTCACGCTATTAACGCTGGGCCAGATGCTGCTGGTACCGTCGGCAAAGGATGTCATCCCTCAGTTCGCCAATGAATCGACGTTGGGCGCACACTATGGTGCGCTCTCCACCGCAGGGGGATGCGCAGTGCTGGCGGGTAATTTGCTGCTTGGTCGTTTACTGGACAATGCGCTTGTTCCGTCAACACAAGCGATTTATCCCTGGCTTTTACTGGCGTTGTTTCCGCTCTGTAGCGCTGCGGCCCTGGTGCTGATTTGCCGTCCGCTACGCACAGCGCGAATCGCTGAAACCTGAACGGCGGGAAAATCACCAAACGAACGATCATAAAATCAGTGCACTATTGCTGGCATTCTTCCTGGGAGGCTATAGTCGTTACTCCCTCTCACTTCGTCAGGAGCACCCTATGCCAGAGTTCTGTTTTTATCAAAAAGGGCAGCACACCAGAACACTGAAACGATCCGACGCGGATGCCGCATTGCGACTGACTGAGCAGGGCTACGAGAAGCAATTTGAAGAGATCAATGCCGCAGATGAAGAACAGGCGCTTGCCCGTTTTGCAGATATCCGCAAGGAAAAACAGATCGATCAGCAAAACTTTTTAGCCGGTGCGGGCGTCATGCCGCTCATCGGGATTTTAGCGACAGCGATAACGACCATTTTAGGAAAAAAGAAAGGCTAGCAGCCCAACAATCGACGCTGTGGGCTGTTACAGATGAAGACAAGGGAAATGATTAAAGACTGCGGAAATTAACTTCCGGAATAACGTTTTGATATTTTCGCCGCCATGCGGCTTAAAAATGGCTCCAGTGCCAGAGCCAGCAGCATTTTCAGTGGACGGCGGGCGACGGATTTCACCGCCCACCCTGCGACACCCGCCGGGCCGTAGCGTAGTGCGGTCAGAAGCACCAGCTTTCCTGCTATTTTCATTCCGGGTCTTACCTTCTGCCCGGCGCGTTGCCAGCGATTGCTCATCTCAGCCCTCTTAAATGACTTACAACTGACGGAAACGGCTACGTAAGGTAAACGTGTCCGAGGTGACATACCGTTCCATTTCCCGCAAGCGTTTCTCCCCCGCCGCCAGCTCTTTATCGACGATATCCAACAGCTCGCCGCTGGACGGTTGCTGTTCGCCAGCCGCGAGGTTGTCCGGCATCGGATCGAGCACAAACGCCAGAATGATGTAGGCGACCAGGGTGAAAAAGGCCAGCCCGAAGAAGATCGACAACACCACTAAAATGCGCACCAGTTTAACCGGCACATCAAGATATTGCGCGATCCCCGCGCAGACGCCCCGCACCATGCCTTGTTGTGGAATGCGCCATAATTTTTTGTTCAGATCAATGCCGCCCATTAGCGATCCCTCCAGTTCGGATGTTCCGCATCAAGAATATCTTCCAGCGCCTGGATACGTTCACGCATGCGTTGCGCGTCGTCGGTCAACTGAACTAAACGTTGCTGTTCGCTTTGCGATAACTCCCCGCGACTGGAACGGTTGCTGTAATGCAGCCATAACCAAATCGGTAACACAAACAGCACGAAAATGGTTAACGGAATGGCCAGAAATAGCGCGCTCATGAGTACTCCTTACAGGTGATGAGCGGCGGCGCGTTCGGGCACCGCCAGGTATTATTATTGCTTGTCTTGCTGCATTTTGGCTTTCAGCTGTGCCAGTTGCTCGCTGATTTCATCATCCGCTTTCAGGTCGGCAAACTGCTGATCCAACGTTTTCTGTTTGCCAAAGTTGTGGCTTTCCGCTTCGGCTTCCATGTGGTCAATGCGACGCTCGAAAGATTCAAAGCGCGCCATCGCTTCATCCAGCTTACCGCTGTCCAGTTGACGACGCACGTCACGGGATGAGTTCGCCGCCTGATGACGCAGCGTCAGCGCCTGCTGACGAGCGCGGGTTTCGCTGAGTTTGTTTTCCAGCTCGCCAATCTCTTTCTTCATGCGCGTCAGCGTATCGTCCACCAGCGTCACTTCATGTTCCAGAGAGCCAATCAGATCGGTCAGCTTCTGCTTCTCGATCAGTGCGGCACGGGCCAGATCGTCTTTCTCTTTACGCAGCGCCAGTTCCGCTTTCTCCTGCCACTCGGTTTGCTGAGCCGTTGCCTGTTCGATTCGACGTGATAACTGTTTCTTTTCCGCCAGCGCACGTGCCGAGTTAGAACGCACTTCAACCAGCGTATCTTCCATTTCCTGAATCATCAGACGAACCAGCTTCTGCGGATCTTCCGCTTTCTCAAGCAGTGCGTTGATGTTGGCATTCACGATGTCGGCGAAACGAGAAAAAATACCCATAATTCTATCCTCACATTTTTCTGATGTCGGGCGATGCCCTGCTGACTCTCTAATACAATCTGCGTGCCAACTTTTTAATCCTTTGATTTTGCTTGATATGTACCGTTTTACCTCGACAGAAAAACAAGGTAAAGTGGTTAAATACACTAACATGTGGCGAAATTCATCATGGCTGAATACAAAGATAATCTGTTAGGGGAAGCCAACAGTTTTCTGGAAGTGCTGGAGCAGGTTTCCCGCCTTGCGCCGCTGGACAAGCCGGTACTGATCATCGGCGAGCGCGGAACCGGTAAGGAACTGATTGCCAACCGCCTGCATTATCTCTCCTCTCGCTGGCAGGGACCGTTTATTTCGCTCAACTGCGCGGCGCTGAATGAAAACCTGCTCGACAGCGAACTGTTCGGTCATGAAGCCGGCGCGTTTACCGGTGCGCAAAAACGTCATCCGGGGCGCTTTGAACGGGCCGACGGCGGCACGCTGTTTCTGGATGAACTTGCTACCGCGCCAATGCTGGTGCAGGAAAAACTGCTCAGAGTGATTGAATATGGCGAACTGGAGCGCGTCGGCGGTAGCCAACCGTTGCAGGTGAACGTGCGTCTGGTTTGCGCCACCAATGCGGACCTTCCGGCGATGGTCAATGAAGGCACCTTCCGCGCGGATCTCCTTGACCGTCTGGCGTTCGACGTGGTGCAACTGCCGCCGCTGCGCGAACGTCAGGCCGATATCATGCTCATGGCAGAACACTTTGCCATTCAGATGTGTCGTGAAATTCGCCTGCCGCTGTTTCCCGGATTTACGCCACATGCCAGAGAAGCGCTGCTGAACTACGGCTGGCCGGGGAATATCCGTGAATTAAAAAATGTGGTTGAGCGTTCGGTATACCGACATGGCACCAGCGAGTCGCCGCTTGATGAGATTGTGATCGATCCGTTTCAGCGTCACGTGCCAACGCCCCCCGTCGCAGAAACCGCGACAACGGGCCCCTCGCTTCCCCTCGATTTACGCGAGTTTCAGCAACAGCAGGAGAAAACGTTACTGCAAACGAGTCTGCAACAGGCAAAGTTCAACCAGAAGCGGGCGGCACAATTGCTGGGACTGACCTATCATCAGTTGCGCGCACTGCTCAAAAAACATCAGATTTAACGCTTGCCACCCCCTGATTGCGCATATTTGCGCCAGTTGCCCGCAGACATTTGTACCTGGCGGGCGATAGTGCGATACACTTTGCAAATCGTACCTAAAAACCTTAAAAATTATGCGCCTGGTTTTATCGTCTCTGGTAGTGATGGCTGGACTTCTGAGTGCTCAGGCTACTGCTGCGCCTGAAATCACCCCGCGTGAAGATATCCGCGACAGTGGCTTTGTCTATTGCGTGAGTGGGCAGGTCAACACCTTTAATCCGCAGAAAGTGAGCAGCGGGCTGATCGTTGACACCCTCGCCGCCCAGCTCTATGACCGGCTGCTGGATGTCGATCCCTACACCTATCGTCTGGTCCCGGAACTGGCAGAAAGCTGGGAGGTGCTGGATAACGGCGCAACCTACCGCTTCCACCTGCGTCGCGACGTGGCGTTTCAAAAAACGGCCTGGTTTACCCCCTCCCGCAAACTGAATGCCGACGACGTGGTCTTTACTTTTCAGCGCATCTTTGATCGCAACCATCCGTGGCATAACGTCAACGGCGGCAATTTCCCCTATTTCGACAGCCTGCAGTTTGCCGATAACGTGCAGAGCGTGCGTAAGCTTGACAACAACACGGTGGAATTTCGGCTGACGAAACCGGACGCCTCTTTCTTATGGCACCTGGCAACCCACTATGCGTCCGTGATGTCGGCTGAATATGCCGGGCAACTGGCAAAGCAGGATCGCCAGGAACAGCTTGACCGCCAACCGGTCGGTACCGGTCCGTTCCAGCTTTCAGAGTATCGCGCCGGACAGTACATTCGCCTGCAACGGCATGAACAATTCTGGCGGGGTAAACCGTTGATGCCGCAGGTGGTGGTGGATCTGGGCTCTGGCGGAACCGGACGCTTATCAAAACTGCTCACCGGTGAATGTGATGTGCTGGCCTGGCCTGCCGCCAGCCAGTTGACTATCCTGCGTGACGACCCGCGCCTGCGTTTGACGCTGCGTCCGGGGATGAACATCGCTTACCTGGCGTTTAACACTGACAAACCCCCGCTGAATAACCCGGCGGTTCGCCACGCGCTGGCGCTGGCAATCAATAACCAGCGTCTGATGCAGTCCATCTATTACGGCACGGCAGAAACGGCAGCCTCTATTTTACCTCGCGCCTCGTGGGCGTATGACAACGAGGCTAAAATAACAGAATACAATCCGGCCAAATCCCGCGAGCAGCTTAAGGCGCTGGGGCTGGAGAATCTGACGCTGCGGCTGTGGGTGCCGACCAGTTCGCAGGCGTGGAACCCCAGCCCGCTGAAAACGGCTGAGCTGATCCAGGCGGATATGGCGCAGGTTGGGGTGAAAGTGGTGATTGTACCGGTTGAAGGTCGTTTCCAGGAGGCGCGGTTGATGGACATGAACCATGATCTGACGTTGTCCGGATGGGCAACCGACAGTAACGATCCGGACAGTTTCTTCCGCCCGTTACTCAGCTGCGCGGCCATCAATTCGCAAACCAACTTCGCCCACTGGTGCGATCCGGAATTCGACAACGTGCTGCGCAAGGCGCTCTCTTCTCAGCAGCTTTCCGCGCGTATTGATGCGTATGATGAAGCGCAGAACATTCTCGCCAAAGAGTTGCCGATCCTGCCGCTTGCCTCGTCGCTGCGTTTGCAGGCCTATCGATATGACATTAAAGGTCTGGTGTTGAGTCCTTTTGGTAACGCCTCTTTCGCCGGCGTGTCGCGCGAAAAAAACGATGAGGTGAAAAAGCCATGATTATCTTCACCCTGCGTCGTTTTCTGTTGCTGTTGGTCACCCTGTTTTTTCTGACCTTTATTGGCTTCAGCCTCAGCTATTTTACACCGCATGCGCCGCTTCAGGGGGCATCGCTGTGGAATGCGTGGGTGTTCTGGTTCAATGGCCTCATTCACTGGGATTTTGGTGTCTCCAGCATCAACGGACAGCTCATCTCTGAGCAGCTTAAAGAGGTGTTCCCGGCCACCATGGAGCTGTGCACGTTGGCGTTTGGCTTTGCGCTAATGGTGGGGATTCCGGTGGGCATGCTGGCGGGGATCACCCGCAACAAGTGGCAGGATCGCCTGATCAGCGCCCTCGCCCTGCTCGGTTTTTCAATCCCCGTATTCTGGCTGGCGCTCCTGCTGACCCTTTTCTTTTCGCTGAACCTCGGCTGGCTGCCGGTGTCAGGCCGCTTCGATCTGTTGTACGAAGTTAAGCCGGTCACGGGTCTCGCTATTATCGACGCCTGGATCTCTGACTCCCCCTGGCGTGATGAAATGGTGATGAGCGCCGTGCGTCATATGGTATTGCCGGTGCTGACGCTGGCCGTCGCGCCGACCACCGAAGTAATTCGCCTGATGCGCATCAGTACCATCGAGGTGTTCGATCAGAATTACGTTAAAGCCGCGGCCACGCGCGGTCTGTCACGGTTTACGATCCTGCGCCGCCATGTGTTGCATAACGCCTTACCGCCAGTGATCCCTCGTCTTGGCCTGCAGTTTTCAACCATGCTGACGCTGGCGATGATTACTGAAATGGTCTTTAGCTGGCCCGGGCTGGGCCGCTGGCTGATCAACGCCATCCGCCAGCAGGATTACGCCGCGATTTCCGCCGGCGTAATGGTGATTGGTTCGCTGGTCATCATCGTTAACGTGATTTCTGATATTTTGGGTGCTATGGCTAACCCTCTGAAACATAAGGAATGGTATGCCTTACGATAGCGTTTATAGCGAAAAGCGCCCGCCAGGTACGCTACGCACCGCATGGCGCAAATTTTATGGCGATACCACGGCAATGGTCGGCCTGTACGGATGTGCGGGACTGGTGGTGCTATGCGTGTTTGGCAACTGGTTTGCACCGTATGGCATCGATCAACAGTTCCTCGGCTATCAGTTGCTACCGCCGTCCTGGTCACGCTATGGCGAAGTTTCCTTTTTCCTTGGTACCGACGATCTGGGACGTGATGTCCTGAGCCGCCTGCTCAGCGGCGCGGCCCCTACGGTGGGCGGCGCGTTTGTCGTTACGCTCGCCGCGACGCTGTGCGGACTGCTGCTGGGTGTTGTCGCAGGGGCGACGCACGGTCTGCGTTCCGCCGTGCTTAACCATATTCTTGATACGCTGCTGTCGATTCCGTCTTTGCTGCTGGCGATTATCGTCGTCGCCTTCGCCGGGCCGCATTTAACCCATGCCATGTTTGCCGTCTGGCTGGCGCTGCTGCCGCGCATGGTGCGCTCGGTCTACAGTATGGTGCATGACGAGCTGGAAAAAGAGTACGTTATCGCGGCACGTCTTGATGGCGCCTCGACGCTCAACATCCTCTGGTTCGCCATTCTGCCCAACATTACCGCGGGTCTTATCACTGAAATCACCCGCGCATTGTCAATGGCGATCCTCGACATCGCCGCGCTGGGTTTTCTCGATCTTGGCGCACAACTCCCCTCTCCGGAATGGGGGGCCATGCTGGGCGATGCGCTGGAGTTGATTTACGTTGCGCCGTGGACGGTGATGTTGCCCGGTGCGGCAATCATGATAAGCGTTCTGCTGGTCAACCTGCTGGGTGACGGCATTCGCCGCGCCATCATTGCGGGGGTGGAATAATGCCGTTACTGGATATCCGCAACCTGACGATTGAATTTAAAGCCGGCGAAGAGTGGGTCAAAGCCGTCGATCGCGTCAGCATGACCTTAAGCGAAGGTGAGATTCGCGGGCTGGTGGGTGAATCAGGTTCGGGTAAAAGCCTGATTGCCAAAGCCATCTGCGGCGTAGCCAAAGACAACTGGCGCGTCACCGCCGACCGGATGCGTTTTGACGATATCGACCTGCTGCGCCTTTCGCCGCGCGAACGACGCAAACTGGTGGGACATAACGTCTCAATGATCTTCCAGGAGCCGCAGTCGTGTCTGGATCCCTCCGAGCGTGTGGGTCGCCAGTTGATGCAAAACATTCCGGCATGGACCTATAAAGGCCGCTGGTGGCAGCGTATTGGCTGGCGCAAACGTCGCGCCATTGAACTGCTGCACCGCGTGGGGATTAAAGATCATAAAGACGCGATGCGCAGCTTCCCTTATGAACTGACCGACGGTGAATGCCAGAAGGTGATGATCGCCATCGCGCTGGCGAATCAGCCGCGACTGCTGATTGCGGACGAACCCACCAACGCGATGGAACCGACCACCCAGGCGCAGATCTTCCGTCTGCTGACACGACTGAATCAGAACAGCAATACCACTATTCTGCTGATCAGCCATGACCTGCAAATGCTTAGCCAGTGGGCAGATAAAATTAACGTGCTGTACTGTGGTCAGACGGTGGAAACGGCACTGAGCAAAGAGCTGGTGACGACGCCGCATCATCCGTACACGCAGGCGCTGATTCGCGCCATTCCCGACTTTGGTAGCGCCATGCCGCACAAGAGTCGTCTTAACACGATGCCCGGAGCCATACCGTTG
Source organism: Citrobacter telavivensis (assembly GCA_009363175.1). NCBI lineage: Bacteria > Pseudomonadati > Pseudomonadota > Gammaproteobacteria > Enterobacterales > Enterobacteriaceae > Citrobacter > Citrobacter telavivensis. The sequence continues at coordinate 2,983,815 of CP045205.1, read as the reverse complement.
CTGGAACAATTGCCGATCGGCTGCCGTCTGGGGCCGCGCTGTCCCTATGCACAGCGCGAATGTATTGAAACGCCGCGTCTGACCGGGGTGAAAAACCATCTCTACGCCTGTCATTTCCCGCTAAACATGGAGAGAGAGTGAGATGGTCGAGACCTTACTCGAAGTCCGCAATCTGAGTAAAACCTTCCGCTATCGTACGGGCTGGTTTCGTCGCCAGACCGTGGAAGCCGTAAAACCGCTGAGCTTTACGCTGCGCGAACGCCAGACGCTGGCCATCATTGGTGAAAATGGCTCCGGTAAATCGACGCTGGCAAAAATGCTGGCAGGCATGGTTGAACCGACCGGCGGTGAACTGCTGATTGACGATCATCCGCTCGAATTTGGTGACTATTCGTTTCGCAGTCAGCGTATCCGTATGATTTTCCAGGATCCGTCAACGTCACTGAACCCGCGCCAGCGTATTTCGCAAATCCTCGATTTTCCGCTGCGCTTGAATACCGATCTTGAGCCGGAACAGCGACGCAAACAGATCATCGAGACCATGCGGATGGTAGGACTGCTGCCCGATCACGTCAGCTACTATCCCCATATGCTGGCGCCGGGACAAAAACAGCGTCTGGGGTTGGCGCGTGCGATGATCCTGCGTCCGAAAGTGATTATTGCCGATGAGGCACTGGCGTCGCTCGATATGTCGATGCGCTCGCAGCTCATCAACCTGATGCTGGAATTGCAGGAAAAACAGGGCATTTCGTATATCTACGTGACTCAGCATCTGGGGATGATGAAGCACATCAGCGATCAGGTGCTGGTGATGCACCAGGGGGAAGTCGTCGAGCGCGGCAGTACCGCGGATGTACTGGCCTCTCCGCTGCATGAACTGACCAAACGCCTGATTGCCGGGCATTTTGGTGAGGCATTGACGGCGGATGCGTGGCGCAAAGATCGGTAAAGAGTAAAGGCAGAAATTATTCTGCCTTTTCTTAACCCCGAGACGACACATAATGTTTTTATTTATAGGTTACATTATAAACCACTGTGGCAGAAACCGAGCCCGCTTTAACTGCCGCGCTGGTGGTTCTGTAATAACGAGCCGTCATGGCGATAGCGGTATTTCCTTCAACGGCATCGCCTACCTTAAAGGTTTCATTCAGTTTCGCCGGGTTATTATTGACTAACAGCTGGACACCGACCCCCGAGGCCGTTGAGTTGCCATTTAAAGCCAGCACACCATCGTCCTGTGCGTCAGTGTCCTCGGTGCCATCAAGCAGCAAATTGACAGAGACGTTATTATTGCACTTCAGTGAAATCTCAAACGGCGTATCCTCAGCCGTACTTCCCTTATGGGAGAGGTCGTTGGCACTGACCGGTTTGAGCAAAACACGTGAAGGCGTAGCAGCATCGACACTACAGCTGGGGACAACCACGGTACCGGTAATATGGTAGGTGATGGCGGGATAGCCATCCGTGGTAAAGGGCGTAACGGTCGTATTAATGATGCCGGGCTTTGCCGGGGCGCCGCCGCCGTATACACTAAGAGCACCTATCATAATAATGCCTTCGTGACTTTGTGGGTTCCAGCATTCAGATTCCATACAGAATTTATTCCATGTGGCGGCAATCGTGACCGGAGGCGAGGCATTGTGCAATGAATTATACCAGCCGTCATAGGCTCTGGTATAAAATTTAAAACCAAGACCACTCCAGGAACCATCCGATAACAGCGCTTTTTCAAGATCGTTGGTGCCCGGTACGGCATTGGTTATTTTCCCTACATAAGTAAAATAACCCGAGCAGGATATCGCTGCGGCGGTCTCGACATCAGCTTGGGTTCCAAGTAAATCTTTATATTCAATGCTGGTGCTGTTATCCGCATCGCCTGGAATAGTGATGGTGCCGATGTCAATATTCATAACCCCGGTGGTGCCTGAACAACTGGCATGCACTGAGCAGGTGAGTGTCAACAGTGAAACAAAAATGCTGATCAGTATGAAAATGATATTTTTTGCTTTCATAATTTCGCAGTTAAGATATTGTTTGTAGAGGTAATTGTTTGAATCTGTCACGGTTTGAACTGGGGTATTATAATATCTATTATGCTATGCGCATATTTATGTCGGGTGTAAAAACAGACCCGGTAAAAACTTGGGTAACGCTTCCAATTAGTTGAATTGTCATGAATTATTGGGGCCCTTATTGAAAAATACATGTTCTACTAATTGGAGGCATCACCAAACCGTGAATAAAAGAGAAACGTTTAATTAATAATTTGTGACTAGCGACATTCATTACTAAACCGCTGAATAGCCGTTTGCTTAGTGTCATCCTCAATACCGGGCGCAAGCATGTAGCTAACCGAACATTGTGATGCGCTACCCTCACCCCATTTTACTTTCAACGCCCCTTTCAGCTCCACGACGCGGGCATAGATCGTGCTCCCCTGCGCAACGGTACCAACGCTATGGTCTTTTTCGTCATAGACCTCAGCACCAAACGGCAGCGCTTTGCCTGCGTAGGACGAGGTAATTAAAATCGGCGTGCCTTTCTCCGCGTTGAACTTCACTTTCACGACAGCGCCATAGCGAGGGACCACTTTTTGCGATGTATTGTCCAACTCGACATTGCGGGACGTGCCTTTCGGATCGATTGATACATCACTCAACTGATAGGGACTTGAAGCCGGCAGCAGCGCATAACCAAACCTGTCAACCTTAATCCCGGGATATGACGGCACTGTTGCCCCTTCTGCGCCTTTCGCTTCCACCAGCGTGAAGGTATCGCTGTTATAAGGTGAGAGCGTCAGGCCACCGGAGTGGGCAACCATCGCCCCGGACATGCTCAGAGACGTGCTGCGGTAGTCCGGCCCCTGACTGTAACTGCCTGACATCTGTGCCACACGGCTCCGATACGAACCGCCGACGCTCGCGGAAGTTCCGGCCTCACTGTCATGCGTGCCGCTGGCGTTCCAGGACAATTGATTATCCGTTCCCGCGCTTCCTGAAATCATCGCCTGTTCACCCGAACGACCATTTGAGTCCTGGTTGTAGCTCAGACTCATTTGTGGTGCATAGTTGCTGTCGTGGTTTTCCCACAGGGGGAATGACAGATTCAAATAATAACTGGTCTGCGATTCGCCCCAGGCATCCTGGCTACGGCTAACGTTGATGCTGTAGCTCAGTTGTTTATAGTGATTCGAGTAACCAAACTGATACTGGCGCTCATAATTATCTTGTCCCCAATAGTCCTGTAAAGAACCACTGAGATAGAGTTGGCCCCAGTCATCAGCCAGTCCCTGGCTTATCGTGACTGTGAAACGGTTTTTTTCACGCTGGATGGTATTTCTGTCTTCGCCATCTTTAACCGCCTGAATGCTTTCCATTGCAGTCATATAATCCATATAACCGCTGCTCGAAAAACGGTATGCAGCAAGCGTTATGTTACTATTGGTTTCATTAATAAGCTTGCTGTAGCTCACCTGATAGCTTTGGCCGGAAATATCCTGCTTATCTGGTGACGGCAAATGCGTCTGCGATTGTGTGACGTCAAAAGCGATCGCACCGATTTGCAGCCCCAGCGCCGTCCCCACCTTAACCGCCTGATAATCTTTATTGGCCTGTAAACCGGTATAGCCGGTAATCAGGTTGGAGAAACCGCGTTGATAAGTCGCTTCAGCCAGGTTCGGATCGCTTGAAACACTGTCACTACGCAGTTTACCCAAGCTCAGGCTGTAACGCTGACTGCCTGGGCGCAAGAGCTGAGACACCGAGGCATAAGGAATCGAAAAATTCTGCTGAGAGCCATCGGCCTCTTCAATAGTGACATCCAGGTTGCCGCCGTAACCGGTTGGATAGAGATCGTTGATGACGAAAGAGCCCGGCGAAACGGTGGTCTCATAAATGGTCTGCCCGCTCTGTTTCACCGTCACTTTCGCATTGGTTTTCGCGATACCGCGGATTTCAGGCGCATAACCACGCTGTGATTCCGGCAGCATACGTTCGTCGCTGGCGACCTGAACGCCGGTAAATGGCACCGTATCGAACAATTGCCCACTGGTGTTGGACTGCCCAGCCACCAAACGACCAGAAATACGCGGTAAATCGTGCTGAATGTAAGTATTCAGAACGCTGTAGCGTCCCCCGGTTCCATCGGCCCAGTTATACGACCCATTATGGCGTAAATACCAGGAGCCGATATTCAACCCGCTGTTAATGGCGGTATAAAACGACTTTGAATCGTAGCCATTATTTTTAGATTGATACGCGTTCATGTTATAACTCAGCATCATCGCCGGAATACCGCTGTCCCACATAGAGGCAGGCACTGACCCGCGGGGCTGTTTATTAATATAAATCTGCGGTATAGAGATGTTTAACTGCTGATTCTGGTTATCAAAATCCAGCTCAGCTTCAGGAACGATCGCTTTAAGGTTGATACATTCTGTTTTGTCAGTGAGGGAATCCCACTGAGTAAAGTTAATTTGTTCTTTCTTGAAATTAATCAAATTGAGCACATTCAGCGGAATACAGGGGATGACATTTTTGTTATCTGCCGCCTTGAACTCGACTTCCGCCACGGTCAGCGTTTGTTGATTCAACGCCACAGCGATTTTATAAACACCCGGCAGAACGTTAGCTCCGTTGGAGAAACGGGCTAAATCTACGGACTGTCCCGCCGGCTGTTTTACAAAGTCAGAATCAAACTCCACTTGCTCCTCTGCCGGGGGAGCCGGCACGTCCCCCGTGGCGGCCACCGAACATTGCATAATGAAAATGTTTAGTACTAAAAACAAAATAACTGAGAACAAGATAATCATAATATTTCCACCAGAGGCAGAGCTTAAGACTATTTGCCCTGGTTATGTTTGACCGCAGCGCCATAGTCATTAATTGAGGTAAAAGTAATCGCGTTAATATCACTGATTGCACTTACATTTTTAAAATGAAAGTCAGAACTGCTTCCCGGCGCGATCATTTTTCCATCTTCAACGTGTTTACTCCCCCCCTGGGTATAGGTCACTGTCCCGAGAGTAATATAATAAGGTGTAGGGTTTGTGGCTTTTACACCGCCATTACTGATTGACCATTGCAATGCGTCTGGCGCATCACCGGCACTACCGCTTAAACCTTGCGGACGATAAAAAAGCTTTATTCGGGTTCTGAACGCGATACTAAGATGATTATTCTCAGCGGCATTTTTTGACTTCGCTGGGATCTCCAGAACGTTCAAATAAAATATGGATTCTTTATTCGTCGCAATCCCCTTGCCATCAACCAGACTAATCCTTAACGTCTGCCCCTTTCCGGCATCGACGCGATTAATGGGAGGTGTTAATACAAACGGTGAAATAATTTTATCCGGCGTTGCGGATTGATTGCCATCATCAATCCAGCTTTGTGCCAGCACCGGTGCTTTGCCGGAGTTTTTCATGTTTACAGTGACTTCGTTTTGCTCCGCGGGATAAATAACGCGGGTTCCGCTTAGCACAATACCAGCACAAGAGAGAGTGCTATAACTTAATGCTGTCATCCCTGATAGCGCTACGAATAAAAACTTTACTTTACGTCTGGACAGAATCATAGGAATAAACATATTGTCATAACACTCTTTGGTCGATTATTTATAAATCAGGTCGTAAACGACTTTGCCTTGTACCGCACCAGCACCCAGGGTGGCGCCTGATACTTTGTAGTACTCAACAAAGTAAGAAAGGGTTCCCTTTTTACTCGTGGTGTCAGGCACGACATATTGCGCGGAACCTGTCTGCCCTGCATCGCCGACAAGAATAGCGGTGTCGTCATTACCATTTGATAATTGCAGACTTACGCCGGTTGCGGCACCAGTCGTAGCGATATTATTCAGATGCCCGGTTGCGGAATCCACCTGAATACCATCAGGTTCAAAAAACGTCCCGACCTTGGTATCTGGATCCGTCAGCGTACAATTTGCCAACTCAATGGTAAACGGTGTACGCCCGGCGGTAGCATCAGTGAACGCAGAGACGGCGACCGGTGGCAATGTTACGGTCCCGTCGGCCTCAACGCCGTTCACTGTCGCCTCACAAGTAGAAGAGGTAATTTTACCCTCAAAGGTGATGGTGCCGCTTGACGCTCCAGGGGCGGCATAGGAGGCATTCACCATGCCCATAGATGCGGATGCAATAAGACCCACTTTAAAAAAAACAGATAGTTTCATTTTCGTTCCTAAAAATAGAATGATGCCCTGACCGCGAGTCTATAGCTGTTCCTGAGATAATTTTATTTGCGTATAAAAAACAGAAGGCAATATACAATAACAACGCATTCATCGTTGCAAAACATTCCTTCCATCTATTATAAATCAGCCACCCATTTAGTCCCCATGCAATTTATACAGCTTGAATAGAAAACATGAGTGAAAATGTCTATCACAAGAACCAACTCTCCACTAACGAAGAATATTGTATTTATGGAAACATTCGAATGCAATGTAGCCTCAATCCAGAATTACACACCCCCACACGTTATTTATTCGTAAATTGCAATATTTTGGCGGTGTAATTTTAGACACTTATTCTGGATCCAGTGATAGACATGAATAAGTCATAATTGGAAAGTTATTCTCTTTCATTACCAGGATTCAGCACCACCATGTCAGATTCACCGACCATTGACATTTTTTTGCATGAAAACAAGCCTGAACAATCATTCCAGGAGTTACTCACTGCTCTGAATACTCAGGCGATACCCCTACTGACACGTAAGGGAACGGTACTACAGTATGCAACCGATGAGATAAAATACTGTTATTTGCTGCATAAAGGGCATGTGGTGATCAACCGCACAATAGATGGATTGTCGTTAAACTCTGAAACTGCCCCTTTTGTTTTTGGCTTTAGCATGTTGAGCGACATCCCTTGTCAGCTAACATTATGCACATCAGCAGATGCGGTCGTGAGCCGCCTTCCGCTTGGCGAGGCCATGGACATTATCCAGCAGCACGTGCTATGGGAGCCGCTTTCCCACGTGATGGTACATATTTCGTCCCGCATTTTTACGCATTGCACGCGTTTGTCTCAGCCAGGGGCTTACGGCGCCATACGCTATCTACTGTTTGACCTTTCGCTGGAGTCTGACGAGTTCAGAAAATCGGAATCGGTAGTAAATTACGTTCAAAACCGCTGTTTCTTGTCCCGCAGCGGGATTATGGCAGTACTTTCGACATTGCGCCGGGGAAACTACATTGAAATAAATAACGGAAAATTAATTAAAATTAATTACTTACCAACAAAGTTTTGAGCTTAAGCATGATCTGGTGAGCTTTGTTGTAACGTTTTGCAACTCTTTGTCTATAATTATCAAAGAGACATGTCATTCGGTATAACTGTTTTATGGATGAAAAAGCATTAACTCCACCGGCACTCAATACCCCCCACCCATGGTCAAAAACGTTGGTTGAGGCATTATTGCCTTTTGTCACACCTCGTACTTACCGAAAGGGAATTAGGCTTGATTTTCTTGAGGCAAACACTCCGGTTTGTCGATTAATCCTCAGTGGCTCTGTTGAGGTACATCGCACCGCAGACCATCTGCTCGTGGTACGTGCCCCATCATTTACTATCCTGGGCCTGGGAGTCACCGGCAGCTATATTATTACCGCAGAGCCCTGCAAAATCGCGACCCTGCCTTTAGTGGAGGTGCATCAGCACATCCAGGAACTGGGTTTGTGGGAAGTGCTGGCTAAACATATGGTCGTGGTGAGCAGTAAACTGTTTTCTTACAGTCGACAATTGAGCGCGCCCACCGCCTATGAAGTGATTTGCAGTCAACTGATTGAGTTGATGCATGAGTCAGAATCCTTACGTAAAACACTTTCCGTTGAGCGCTTCATTCGTGACAGAACCCATCTTTCTCGCAGCAGCATCATGAAAATCCTTGCCGACCTCAAGTTAGGTGGTTATATCAGCATCGAAAATGGACGACTGATAGCTATCCATCATTTGCCGCAAAAGTATTGATTAAATGAGGTTGGATCAGTACAGACAGCGACTGCTGATATAATAGAAAAGTGCTGGTTTTCTGCTCCGTGACGCGAACCACTTTCAGCACTATGTAAAAATCACGTGACAATTCAGGCGTATAGTGGGCTATAATTTCAGCCTGCTATCTCTTTTATTCTGGCTACATTCGTCATAACCGAATGAATATAAAGCTAAAATAAGCAATGACATAAGGATTTAAGCTATGGGTTTTCTTTCCGGTAAGCGTATTCTGGTGACCGGTCTTGCCAGCAAACTTTCCATCGCCTGGGGTATCGCGCAGGCGATGCACCGCGAAGGCGCGGAACTGGCATTCACCTACCAAAACGACAAACTGAAAGGCCGCGTGGAAGAATTTGCTGCTCAGCTGGGTTCAAACATCGTTCTGCAGTGCGATGTGGCAGAAGATGAAAGCATCGACACCATGTTCGCAGAGTTGGCCAAAGCCTGGCCGAAATTTGACGGTTTCGTTCACTCTATCGGCTTTGCTCCTGGCGACCAACTGGACGGTGACTATGTGAACGCGGTCACCCGCGAAGGTTTTAAAATCGCTCACGACATCAGCTCCTACAGCTTTGTGGCGATGGCGAAAGCCTGCCGTTCTATGCTGAACCCGGGCTCTGCCCTGCTGACGCTTTCTTACCTGGGCGCTGAGCGCGCGATCCCGAACTACAACGTGATGGGTCTGGCAAAAGCGTCTCTGGAAGCAAACGTCCGTTATATGGCGAACGCGATGGGTCCGGAAGGTGTACGTGTTAACGCTATCTCTGCGGGTCCAATCCGTACGCTGGCGGCTTCCGGCATTAAAGATTTCCGTAAGATGCTGGCACACTGCGAAGCAGTCACCCCGATTCGTCGCACTGTGACCATCGAAGATGTGGGCAACTCTGCGGCGTTCCTGTGCTCCGATCTGTCTGGCGGTATCTCCGGTGAAGTGGTTCATGTCGACGGTGGCTTTAGCATCGCTGCAATGAACGAACTGGAACTGAAATAATCGTTCCGACTTCCCCTGTGGGCGGTGCCCTGCCGCCCATGTTCTAAAACCTTCCCCGCAATATAGCTTTTTGATCTTTGTTATCACGCAACAATCTTTCATCCCTTCCCCCGCTTACGCCAGGATAAAGCAGCGAAAACGATCCGGCGTGATTCGACGACGACGTGTCCGGGTCGCCACATACAGACCAAGGAACGCCCATGGAACAACGCCGATTCAACGGCAAAAGCCACTGGTATCACGAAACCCAGTCCAGCACCGGCCCGCAGGACGTGTTACCGCTGGTGCCCGAAGCCGCACACGTTGACGATCGCTTTCTGTTGGATTTGGTGATCCCCGAAGACGCGCTTATTCCCTTTCAGTCCTGGCTGCAACCGGCACGCCAGTTGGCTCACGAACTGTTCCCTGACACCGTTTTACTGAACCGCCTGCATACCTTTAGCGCTTATGAACGCATGAGTACCGCGTTAACGGTCGCCCAGGTGTACGGTGTGCAGCGACTCTGTAACCATTATGCGGCCCGTCTGACGTCGCTTCCCGGCCCAGATTCGTCACGTGAAAGTAATCACCGACTGGCGCAGATTACCCAGTACGCGCGCCAGCTTGCCCGTTCGCCCTCGGTGATTGATAACCGCGCACGCCAGCATCTACGCGACGTGGGTCTCTCCGCCTGGGATATCGCGCTGATAAACCAAATCATCGGCTATATCGGTTTTCAGGCACGCGTCATCGCCACGTTTCAGGCCTGGCTTGGACAACCGGTGCGTTGGGTGCCGGGCCTGGACACGCAGTCATTCGCCGATGTCGCCCCATTTCTGCAGCCCGACGCGACCTGGCATTCGGCGCACGAGCAGGTCGAACTGCGCTACGCAACGGCGGAACAGCTTGAGTGTCTGTCGCGCTATCAGCCCGTCGCCTACCTTCAACACATCGCCCCCAATCTGGTTCATCAACCGACGCTGCTCGCCCTGCTTGGCTCCTTACTGAAGAGCACATTGTCTGTTGAGTCCCCCGCGCACGGTTTCACCACGCTGCTGACGTCACGAATTAACGGCAGTGCAAGCTGCTTTAACCAACATGCGACAGCATCAGAAGTCGCCGAATCACTACGGCAGAACGAACATGAGATTGAGCGGCGGGAACGGCAACAGCCGCTTGAGCGCCCGTTGTTCCAGGCGATACAATGGCTGACGCGCGCGCCCGATCGTTTCAGTGCCGCACAGTTCACCCCGCTCAGCGAGTACTGTACGTCCGTCGAACAGGCAATCAATCTGTTGGCCTGGTCGGGTTTGTGCGGATGGATAAATCGTCTGAAAATCGCGCTGGGCGAGACGCGTTAACCCCCTCATTGCCATAAAGAGCACTTGCCGCATCAGGTACTTTCGCGTAAAACTGTCAGCCGCTCTTATGGCCACGAAAATAGACAAATATGTTTCAGGACAACCCGCTGCTAGCGCAGCTTAAACAGCAACTGCATTCCCAGACGCCACGTGCCGAAGGGGTGGTAAAAGCCACGGAAAAGGGCTTTGGCTTCCTGGAAGTCGATGCGCAAAAAAGTTATTTCATCCCACCGCCGCAGATGAAAAAAGTGATGCATGGCGACCGAATCATCGCCGTCATCCACACTGAAAAAGATCGTGAATCTGCGGAGCCGGAAGAACTGGTTGAGCCGTTCCTGACCCGTTTTGTCGGTAAAGTGCAGGGTAAGAACGATCGCCTGTCCATCGTGCCGGATCATCCGCTGTTAAAAGACGCTATCCCCTGCCGCGCCGCGCGCGGTGTGGAACATGAATTTAAAGAGGGTGACTGGGCCGTTGCTGAAATGCGCCGTCATCCACTCAAAGGCGACCGCACCTTCTACGCCGAATTAACCCAGTTCATCACTTTCGCTGACGACCACTTCGTACCGTGGTGGGTCACCCTGGCACGTCACAATCTTGAAAAAGAAGCGCCAGACGGCGTGGCGACGGAAATGCTGGATGAAGGTCTGGAACGCCAGGATCTTACCGCGCTGAATTTTGTCACCATCGACAGTGCCAGCACTGAAGATATGGACGATGCGCTGTATGCCGAAGAACTGACCGACGGCAAGCTACAGCTGACCGTGGCGATTGCCGATCCTACCGCCTGGATAGCCGAAGGCAGCAAGCTGGATAACGCCGCGAAAATCCGTGCGTTCACCAACTATTTGCCGGGCTTCAACATTCCAATGCTGCCGCGCGAACTGTCTGACGATCTCTGCTCGCTGCGCGCCAATGAAGTGCGCCCGGTGCTCGCCTGTCGCATGACCATTGCCGCGGATGGCGCCATTGAAGATGACATCACGTTCTTCGCCGCCACGATTGAGTCGAAAGCAAAACTGGCTTACGACAACGTCTCTGACTGGCTGGAAAATAGCGGTAGCTGGCAGCCTGAGCGCGAAGAAATCGCACAGCAGATTCGCCTGCTGCAACGTATCTGCCTGAACCGCGGCGAGTGGCGCCATCACCATGCGCTGGTGTTTAAAGATCGCCCTGACTACCGCTTCATTCTCGGCGACAAAGGCGAAGTGCTCGATATCGTCGCGGAACCGCGCCGTATCGCGAACCGGATTGTCGAAGAGTCAATGATTGCCGCCAACATCTGCGCCGCACGCGTGCTACGCGACAAACTCGGCTTTGGCATTTACAACGTTCACTTGGGCTTTGATCCGGCCAATGCTGATGCGCTGGCGGCGCTGCTGCAATCCCACGGGATGCATGTGGACGCCGAAGAGGTATTGACCCTCGAAGGCTTCTGCAAACTGCGTCGTGAACTGGATGCGCAACCGTCGGGTTTCCTCGACAGCCGTATTCGTCGCTTCCAGTCCTTTGCGGAAATCAGCACCGAGCCGGGGCCGCACTTCGGGCTGGGTCTGGAGGCTTACGCCACCTGGACTTCACCGATTCGTAAGTATGGCGATATGATCAACCATCGCCTGCTTAAAGCAGTCATCAAAGGTGAAAGTATTAGCCGTCCGCAGGAAGAGGTAACCGTACAGATGGCAGAACGCCGTCGCCTGAACCGTATGGCGGAACGCGATGTTGGTGACTGGTTGTATGCCCGTTTCCTCAGCGATAAGGCCGGTACGGATACCCGCTTCGCGGCGGAGATCATCGATGTCAGCCGTGGCGGGATGCGTGTCCGCCTGGTGGATAACGGCGCGGTTGCTTTTATCCCCGCGCCATTCCTGCACGCGGTGCGTGACGAACTGGTGTGCAGCCAGGAAAACGGCACCATCCAGATCAAAGGCGAAACCGTCTACAAAGTGACCGATGTGATTGATGTCACCATCGCCGAAGTGCGGATGGAAACCCGTAGCCTCATCGCCCGTCCAGCCGCCTGATAACCGGCTCTGTAACGGCCTTTTTCTTTTCAGGAAAGGCCGTTTCTTTTCCCCCAAATCCCTATTCTCTCACTACACTCTGACTGTCAGCCGGATATATTTTCAACCGCGCCTATGCTTTTTCCCGGATCTGAATTACAAATAAATACATAAACAAAACAAGATGTTCAGCCATCATGAGTTTAACTGAACGGTAGCTGCCCCTTCCATTGAGGGTTGTTCGCGCTTTAAACGGGAGGGTGTTCATTATGAAAGACATTCTGGAGTCCGCAACGTTGTATAGCTATATGGGCACTCACACGCCTTACTGGCGTTTGTCAGAAGATTCCAACACCCTGCATTTGTCCGTCACCGAAGCGACCGACCGTACGGAAAGCGTTGAACTTGCGCCCGAGCAAGCCGAACGGATCCGCGAAATGACCGTTATCACATCCAGCCTGATGATGACGCTCCCCTTTGACAACAACGATATCCCGGTGCATCTGGTGGGCCGTAAAATCAGCAAGCATGAATGGGCGGGCAGCGCATCGGCCTGGCACGATACCCCTTCCGTGGCGCGCGATCTGGTCAAAGGGCTGTCGTTTGCTGAACAGGTAGTGTCTGAAGCCAACTCTGCCATTGTGATCCTCGACAGCCGGGGCAACATTCAGCGCTTCAACCGCCTGTGTGAAGAGTACACCGGGCTAAAAGAGCAAGAAGTGATTGGGCAGAGCGTCTTCAAACTCTTTATGAGTCGTCGGGAGGCCGCCGCCTCTCGTCGCAACATCAGCGGCTTCTTTCGCAACGGCAATTCGTATGAAGTTGAACTCTGGGTACAGACCCGCAAGGGCCAGCGGCTGTTTCTGTTTCGCAACAAATTTGTCCACAGCGGCAGCGGGAAGAATGAAATCTATCTGATCTGCTCCGGCACTGACATTACGGAAGAACGGCGCGCGCAGGAACGATTACGCGTGCTGGCGAATACCGACACGATTACCGGTTTGCCAAACCGCAATGCTATTCATGAGCTGATCAATGACGCCATCGATCAGGCGGTTGGAGACAGCCAGGTGGGCATTGTCTATCTCGACCTGGATAATTTCAAAAAGGTGAACGATGCCTATGGTCACATGTTTGGTGATCAGCTTTTACAGGCGGTGTCATTAGCGCTTCTGAGTTGTCTGGATGAAAATCAAGTGCTGGCCCGCCTCGGCGGTGATGAGTTTATTGTACTGGCCAGCCAGACATCCCAGAGCTCGCTTGAGGCGGTCGCCTCGCGGATCCTCACCCGATTGCGCCAGCCCTTCCGTATCGGCCTGATAGAAGTCTATACGGGCTGTTCTGTCGGTATCGCGTTGGCGCCTCAGCACGGTGAGAGCAGCGGCGACCTGATCCGCAATGCCGATACCGCGATGTACACCGTAAAAGAAGGCGGACGCGGCCAGTTCTGCGTCTTCTCGCCGGAGATGAACGAGCGGGTATTCGAATACCTGTGGCTGGACACTAACCTGCGTAAAGCGCTGGAAAACGATCAGTTGCTGATTCACTATCAGCCGAAAGTGACCTGGCGAGGCGAAGTCCGCAGCCTTGAGGCGCTGGTGCGCTGGCAGTCCCCTGAACGCGGGCTAATCCCTCCGCTGGAGTTCATCTCTTACGCCGAGGAGTCCGGGCTGATTGTGCCACTCGGCCGCTGGGTGATCCTCGACGTTGTGCGCCAGGTCGCGAAATGGCGTGATAAAGGCATCAACCTGCGCGTGGCGGTTAACATTTCTGCCCGCCAACTGGCCGACCAGACGATATTCACCGATCTGAAGCGAGTGTTGCACGAGCTCAATTTTGAATATTGTCCTATCGATGTCGAACTGACGGAGAGCTGCCTGATTGAAAACGAAGCGCTTGCGCTGTCCGTCATTCAGCAGTTTAGCCAGCTCGGTGCCCAGGTGCATCTGGATGACTTTGGCACCGGCTATTCCTCGCTTTCGCAGCTGACGCGTTTTCCGATTGATGCCATCAAGCTGGATCAGATTTTTGTTCGCGACATTCACAAGAAATCGGTATCGCAGTCGATGGTCCGTGCGATTGTCGCCGTGGCGCAGGCGTTGAATCTACAGGTGATTGCCGAAGGCGTGGAGAGCGCCAAAGAGGATGCTTTTTTGACGAAAAACGGCGTTAATGAGCGACAGGGCTTTTTATTTGCCAAACCAATGCCTGCCACCGTGTTTGAGCGCTGGTACAAACGTTATCTCAATAAGAAAAAGCGTTAAGCCGGCAAAATGATCGCCTGAGCGAAACGGAAAGTTTCGCTTTTTGCCTTCTACATATCTGTATGTATTCGCAGAACATATGATATTCCCTAAAGGTTCTGGCGAGGCCGAATTTTCCCTTCTCTTTTGCCGTCATTTTTTGCATCATTAACTTCTCTCATTATTTGACAAAGGATCCCCCCATGTCTGATATCGATGCTAAGCGGGTTGCCGAGCGTATTGATACCGTGCTTGATATCCTGGTGGCCGGTGATGTCCACTCCGCCATCCATAATCTCGAAATTCTGAAGGCGGAATTGTTGAGTAAGGTACAGGATGAGGCCGTATCATTGACGAAGAAACCCCGGGCCCCGTGGGAGATCTGATTTTTTCGCGCACGGTTTGCGGCCGTGTGCCGCCTGGATGTGGCACCGCCGCATGTGTTTAATCTTCGCGGTATGATTACCGCTATAAAAATTAGAGCTATGAACTCCCGACAACAAAAAATTTTGCAAATGGTCATTGATAAAGGTCAGATGAGCGTCTCTGAACTGGCCAAAATCACTGGCGTTTCCGAAGTCACCATCCGACAGGATCTGAACACCCTGGAGAAGCAGAGCTTTCTACGCCGTGCGCACGGTTTCGCCGTTTCGCTGGATAGCGAAGACGTGGAAACCCGGATGATGACCAACTACACCCTGAAGCGTCAGCTCGCGGAATTCGCGGCATCGCTGGTTAACCCTGGCGAGTCGGTGTTCATTGAAAATGGCAGCAGCAATGCCCTGTTGGCAAGAACGCTGGCGGAACAGAAAGACGTCACCATCATCACGGTCAGTAGTTACATTGCACATCTGTTGAAAGCGACTCCCTGTGAAGTGATCCTGCTCGGCGGTATTTATCAGAAAAAAAGCGAAAGCATGGTGGGACCACTTACCCGTCAGTTCATCCAGCAGGTTCATTTCAGTAAGGCGTTTATTGGCATTGATGGCTGGCAAACCGAAACGGGCTTCACGGGTCGCGACATGATGCGGGCTGATGTGGTCAATGCTGTGCTGGAGAAAGGTTCGGAAGCCATTGTTCTGACCGACAGTTCTAAATTTGGCGCGGTCCATCCGTACACGCTGGGCCCTATTGAGCGGTTTAGCCGCGTGATCACCGATGCCAGAATCAGCGCCAGCGACCGTAAGTTGATGGAACAGCGTGGCCTGACCGTTAATATCGTCGACGCTGAGTAAAATATTCGCAAATGATTTGCGCTGTGCAGATCATTTGCGCTCTGAGACTATTCTGACTCCTGAATTAAGACTATTTACCTGTTGTTCACAGGCGAAAGTCGTAAAATTAATAGTAGCGATATAACAGGAAGTGACTATCACCTGCGTGATATTACCCTGCGCAATAAGGTTTCACGGATGCTCTCTTTAATGACAGATATTTTAACTATAGTTAAAGAGAGCTTACTTCCGTGAATCGTTAATTCAGGAGAAAGTATTATGTTTGTAACGAGCAAAAAAATGACCGCCGCTGTGCTGGCGATTGCCCTGGCAATGTCTCTGAGCGCCTGTTCTAACTGGTCTAAACGTGACCGTAACACCGCCATTGGTGCGGGTGCAGGTGCATTAGGTGGTGCAGTCTTAACAGATGGCAGCACGCTGGGTACGCTGGGTGGTGCCGCTGTCGGTGGTATTATCGGCCATCAGGTAGGTAAATAATCGTAAATAATCTACGGTTGTCCGGCTCGATATAATAATACGATTATTTTTTTCTGGTCTGCACTACACAATTTATTTAGCAGTAGAAATTAAAGCCACGATATTTATATCGTGGCTTTTTCATCAACCGCCCGCCAGTTTCACTTTCAGGCCTTTGGCTTCCAGCAACGACTTAATTAAATCACGCTTGTCACCCTGAATTTCAATTACGCCGTCTTTTACTGCTCCGCCGCAGCCACATTTTTTCTTCAGCTCTGCAGCCAGTTTGTTGAGTTCGCCGTCATCCAGATCAACGCCGGTAATCAGGCAGACGCCCTTCCCTTTACGACCGCTGGTCTGACGCTGGATACGGACAATTCCATCGCCTTTCGGACGTTCAGGTGCGGCCTTGGGTTCATCAATCCGCCCGCTTTCAGTCGAATAAACCAGACGACTGTTCGAATTGCTCATTACGCCTCCCGCCTCAGTGACGCGTTTATTGCCTTCAGCGTCTGCGCCGGATCGTCAGACTGCGTCACCGGACGCCCGATGACCATATAATCCACTCCCGCCTTCAGCGCCTGCTCAGGGGTCATAATCCGCCGCTGATCGCCGGCAGCACTGCCCTGCGGGCGAATACCCGGGGTGACCAGTTTAAAATCACGACCAAACGCCTGCTTAAAGCGTACCGCTTCCTGGGCTGAGCAGACCACGCCATCCAGACCACATTTTTGCGTTAATGCCGCCAGTCTCTCGGCATGCTCAGCAGGTGACAGTGTCACACCAATATCGGCTAAGTCGCTGGCTTCCATGCTGGTCAACACAGTGACCGCGATTAATAGCGGCGCATCCTTACCAAACGGCAGCAGAGCTTCACGAGCTGCGGTCATCATTCTCGCCCCGCCCGACGCATGGACATTGACCATCCAGACGCCAAGATCCGCGGCGGCAGCTACCGCGTGGGCTGCGGTATTCGGGATATCATGGAATTTCAGATCCAAAAAAATATCAAAGCCACGTTGCTGGAGATCGCGAACCAGCTGAGGTCCGAACAGCGTGAACATCTCTTTGCCAACTTTCAGACGGCAATCGCGCGGGTCAATTCGGTCAACAAACGCCAGAGCGTCATCGCGGTTATTATAATCGAGAGCAACAACGACAGGAGAATCGGTAGCAGCACGGGGAGAAGATGAAGCAGTTAACGTCATAACCAGGCCTTCTTGCTAAGGGGCAAATGGGTAAACGGCGTGCATTCTACCTGTCAGGCGCAAAAAATAACAGACGCGATTACACCTCTGCCAGGCGATGTGGCACAAATGCCAGAGTGAGGTTGTGAATAAAACCATTAGTATGTTGTAACTAAATAACGATCTTTTTAAAAATTACAGTCCATCAAGTCCGCGAATTGGCTTAATCGTTGACCAGGCGCGACAGGAAGGACAATGCCAGTACAGCGTATAGGCGGTGAAACCGCATTTAGAGCAGCGGTAGCGTGGTTTGCTGCGCACCTGTTCGCCCACCATATCACGCAGCACCATCAGACTCTCTTTCGCACGGCCCTCTTCGGCTTCGTTAAGGTGATAATCCATCAGCTTATGGAAAACACGCATCGTCGGATGGCGCTGGAGCTGGCGGGTGATATAGACCTGTGCAGTCTCCGTCCCTTCGCGATCCTCAAGAATATCGGCCAGCATCAGTTCTGCGGCAGCGCCGGTATTCTCTTCTACCGCGCGGCGCAGGAATTCTGCCCATTCATCATTTTTGCCTAACTGTTGGTAGCAGGTCTGGAGCATTTCCAGCGTTTCGCTAACCAGTTCTTTATCCTGGGAAATCACCCGCTGGAGACATTCAACAGCCTTCGCATAATCGCCCTTCGCCATCCAGACACGGCCCATCATGATAGAGACCCTGGCGCTATTTTTATCCGCCGCGGCCCCTTTTTTCAGCAGCGTCATGGCGCGATCCATGTCGTCGCTCCCCATCTGCTGCAGCGCCAGTTCACAGTAAAAATGGGCGATTTCGATACGCTGCTTGTCTTTGCCCAGTTTGACCAGTCTTTCGGCAACCTCAATGGCCTTCTGCCAGTCGCTGGTCGCCTGATAGATCTGCAACAGTTGCTGCAACGCGCCTACGCGAAAATCAGTTTCATCGGTAAGCTGATTGAACATATCCTCCGCCCGGTCATACAAACCGGCGGCCATGTAATCACGGCCTAACTGCTGAACCGCCAGCAGTCGCTGTTCATAGGTCAGCGAGGCGCTTTCCATGAGGGTTTGGTGAATACGGATGGCGCGGTCAACTTCGCCGCGAGAACGAAACAGGTTTCCGAGGGTGAGATGAGCCTCAACGGTGCCGGTATCCTCTTTCAACATATCGAGGAACAGATCCACCGCTTTATCTTGTTGGTTGCTCAGGAGGAAGTTAACGCCCGCGACGTAATCGCGGGAAAGGCGGTTAGCTTCATCCTGTTTTGTTTGTTGCGCACTTCTGCGACCCATATACCAGCCATAGGCGGCAGCAACAGGTAAAAGCAGAAACAACAACTCCAGCATAAACGGTTATTCCTTCGCGACCGACGTACCAGGCGTCACCACAACGTCGGTCGCAGGCGAGAGCTGGTTTTCCAGTCGTTTAATTTTACGTTCAGCACGCACCAGAGAAACACGAACCCGCAGCCAGAAAAGACCGCAGATCAACCAACCAATGGCGAAACCTGCAGCGAACAAAACGGCCAGCAAGGTTGAGATACGATACTCGCCCTGGGCCAACAGATAATTAAACGTCACCTGTTGATCGTTCTGCGCACCCAATGTTACCGAGATAACAAATATCGCCAACACCAGTAAGAAAATGAGTAAATATTTCACATTACTTCCCGTTATGTGGTTTAAGCGAATAAATCGTGTTCAACTTACCGCATTTAGCCTTTTAAATTACCATTTTCACGGCGTCTGCGAAATGGGAAAGCAGTCGGCTATCGGATGATTTAAGGGCAAACCGGGTAAAATCAACCCCGGTCAGCCGTTTTGCTCGCGTTCGACAATCTCCTGCCTTTCTTCCGGCGGCGGCATGAGCGGCCCGCAGAACCGCTGCGCAAGCCAGGTCGCCAGCGTTACCAGCGCCCAGGAGATCAGCGTCGCGACCACCAGATCGCGCGGCCAGTGCATGCCCAACAGCATACGACTGCCCATGACGCCCGTCGCCCACACCAGCAAAAGGGCAATCGTCATTGTCCGCCGGCGCGGCCACAATAACCCCACGGCGAGCAGCGCCCAGCTTGCGGCAAACATCGTGTGACCGGACGGAAACGCAAACCCGGTCTCTTTTTGCCAGTGCTGGCGTAAAAACAGCGGAATATTCTGCTGGGTTGAGAGTTGCGCCTTCACCAGGTCACTGCGATCCTTACGTTTTAAAGTGTAGAACTCATCAACCGGGATATGATGCGTTTTTTCCAGCCATATCACGAAAGGACGAGGTTCCTGTACCTGGTCCTTAACCCACGACTTGACGCCCTGACCCATCAGGATAGCACCCGCCAGAATGGTAAAAAGCATCACTGCTGCTTTAAGGCGAAAGCGTAAGCACCAGAGGAACCAGCCGCAAAGAATGACATGCGTGATAATGCCCCACGGTTGGGTGACCGTTTCCGTTATCCAGTACATCACTTTTAGCCATCCGGAATCCTGACCCGGTTGCCAGCGCCAGCCGGACACCCACACGGCAACGGGCATAATCAGCAATAATCCCGCACCAGCCGCAGTACGCTTTGCAATCGACAGCATGTATACCTCTTTGACGGATAAGTGCCACAATCATAACCGAAAAATCCCCTGTTCGGGGAAATTGACAGATTTGTGCCATTCGCATGACGATTGGGCGGCAGCGATTAGGTGAAGTCCGTTGCCTTATGGCAAAATAAGAAGATAAGCCAACAGGCAACGGCACTACATCGCGTGCCGGCATTATCTGGAGAAACACATGCAGCTTAAACGAGTGGCAGAAGCCAAACTGCCAACCCCATGGGGCGATTTCCTGATGGTGGGATTTGAAGAACTGGCAACCGGGCACGATCACGTCGCGTTAGTGTATGGTGATATTTCTGGTCAGACGCCGGTTCTGGCCCGTGTCCATTCAGAATGTCTGACGGGCGATGCCCTGTTCAGTCTGCGCTGCGACTGTGGTTTTCAGCTGGAAGCCGCCCTGACGCATATCGCGGAAGAAGGACGCGGAATTCTGCTTTATCATCGTCAGGAAGGACGTAACATTGGCCTTCTCAATAAGATTCGCGCCTACGCGTTGCAGGACCAGGGCTACGACACCGTAGAGGCCAATCATCAGTTGGGTTTTGCCGCAGATGAACGTGATTTCACCCTCTGCGCCGATATGTTCAAGCTGCTGGGCGTTGATGAAGTGCGTCTGCTCACCAATAACCCGAAGAAAGTCGAAATTCTCAGTGAAGCGGGAATTAATATTGTGGAGCGGGTCCCGCTGATTGTTGGCCGTAATCCCAATAATGAACATTATCTGGATACCAAAGCCGCCAAGATGGGCCACCTGTTGAGTAAATAAGCAATACGAATACGTTAAAAGCAATGCTTTAAAAAAGCCTGCATCGTGTCATGCAGGCTTTTTTTATCGCTTACTTCAGCATATTGCGAATCACATAATGCAAGATACCGTCGTTCTGGTAGTAGGTTAACTCGGTCGCCGTATCGATACGACAGCGGCACTGCACCACCTCTTTGTGCCCGTCAGCCCGGGTTAACGTCACCGGCACCGTCGCGCCAGGTTTCAGTTTTTGCAGATCGGCAATGTCAATTGCCTCTTCCCCGGTCAGCCCCAGCGTTTTTCGCGTCACACCCTGCGGAAATTCCAGAGGCAGGATACCCATCCCAATCAGGTTAGAGCGGTGGATTCGTTCGAACGACTCCGCGATGACCACGCGAATCCCCAGCAGTCGCGGCCCTTTAGCAGCCCAGTCACGACTGGAACCCGAACCGTACTCTTTGCCGGCAATCACCGCCAGCGGAATGTTCTCCTGCTGATACTGCATTGCCGCGTCATAGATAGACAGCACCTCCGTGCCGGGAAGATGCCGCGTCATTCCCCCTTCCACACCCGGCACCATTTCGTTACGGATGCGAATGTTGGCGAACGTCCCGCGCATCATCACCTCATGATTCCCACGTCGTGAGCCATAGGAGTTAAAGTCTTTGCGCTCCACGCCGCGGCTTTGCAGATAACGCCCGGCAGGACTGTCGGCCTTAATGCTCCCGGCAGGGGAAATGTGGTCGGTGGTCACCGAATCCCCCAGCATCGCCAGAATGCGTGCGCCGTGAATATCGGTCACCGGTGCGGGCTGCGCCTGCATCTCGTCAAAGAACGGCGACAGGCGAATGTAGGTCGAATCGTTTTGCCAGCCGTAGGTGTCTGAGCGGTCAACGTTGATCGCTTTCCACTCTGGCGTCCCTTCGAACACCTCCGCATATTCTTTGTGGAACATCTCTGAGGAGACCAACGCCACCGCACGGGCAATTTCCTGCGCCGACGGCCAGATATCTTTCAGGTAGACCGGATCGCCTTTGCGGTCATGACCGAGCGGATCTTTCGCCAGGTTGATGTTCATGTTGCCCGCGAGGGCATAGGCGACCACCAGCGGCGGAGACGCCAGCCAGTTGGTTTTCACCAGCGGGTGGATACGACCTTCAAAGTTACGGTTGCCTGACAGCACGGCGCCAACGGTCAGATCGCCCTTCTTAATCGCGGTTTCGATAGGTTCCGGCAGCGGCCCTGAGTTACCAATACAGGTCGTGCAGCCATATCCCACCAGGTTAAAGCCCAGTTCATCGAGATACGGCGTCAGTTTCGCCTTGGCCAGATAATCCGACACCACTTTCGACCCCGGTGCCAGCGAGGCTTTCACCCACGGCTGACGTTTCAGTCCCAACGTCACCGCGTTTTTCGCCAACAGACCCGCCGCCATCAGCACGCTCGGGTTAGAGGTGTTGGTGCAGGACGTTATCGCCGAAATCACCACAGCCCCGTCAGGGAGTTGGTATGACTGGCCGTTCAGCACGTACTCCACGGGTTGACGATCTTTCTGCGCGGTGTTCAGTTCCAGCTCACTGCTGGCGGCAAAGGCTTTCGGCACATCGCCCAGCGCGACGCGATCCTGCGGACGTTTCGGTCCGGCAAGGCTCGCCTCGACATCATTCATATCCAGCGCCAGGGTACTGGTGAAGACCGGTTCATCGCCGGAGTTACGCCACATGCCCTGCACTTTCGCGTATTTTTCAACCAGTTCGATTTGATCTTCACTGCGCCCGCTCAAGCGCATGTAGTCCAACGTCACGCCATCGATCGGGAAGAAGCCGCAGGTCGCGCCATATTCCGGCGACATATTGGCGATGGTGGCGCGGTCAGCCAACGGTAAGGAGTCCAGGCCGTCGCCATAAAATTCGACAAATTTTCCGACCACGCCGTGCTTACGCAGCATCTGAGTGACGGTCAACACGAGATCCGTTGCGGTAATCCCCTCACGCAGTTTTCCAGTCAGTTTGAAGCCCACCACATCCGGGATCAGCATCGAAACAGGTTGTCCCAGCATCGCCGCTTCAGCCTCTATACCGCCCACGCCCCAGCCCAGAACGCCCAGACCGTTAATCATGGTGGTGTGTGAGTCAGTGCCGACCAGCGTATCCGGATAAGCCAGCCATTCACCGTCCTGCAGCTCGCTCCAGACCGCTTTGCCGAGGTATTCCAGGTTAACCTGGTGGCAAATGCCGGTTCCCGGCGGTACCACGCTAAAGCGACTGAAGGCCTGCTGGCCCCATTTCAGGAACACATAGCGCTCGTGGTTACGCTCCATTTCGAGGCGCACGTTCTCTTCGAACGCATCGTCATCGCCAAAATGGTCAACGGTGACGGAGTGGTCAATAACCAGATCCACCGGCGACAGGGGGTTCACTTTCGCGGTATCGCCGCCCAGGCGTTTCACCGCTTCGCGCATCGCGGCGAGATCCACCACCGCCGGGACGCCGGTAAAGTCCTGCATCAACACGCGTGCAGGACGGTAGGCAATTTCGCGATCGGCATGGGCGCGCTTTAGCCACCCTGCCAGCGCCTGAATATCCTCTTGTGTGACGGAATCGCCGTCCTGACAGCGCAACAGGTTTTCCAGTAAGACTTTCAGTGATTTGGGCAGACGGGTGATATCGCCCAGAGATTTCGCAGCCAGCGGCAGACTGTAGTAGTGGTAGGTTTTGTCTTTGGCCTGCAGTGTATCCTTACTGGCTTCTCGTAGGGTTGACGACATAGCTCCTCCTTAATGACAGGGTTGCGATGCCCTGATTCTCTTCAGGGTGAATATTAAAGATAACACAAACACACTGTAACGTTTTGATAACAACCCGAATTGATAAAAGAGGAGAAACCGAACAATGGGGACAGAGGGTACAGAAGCGCGGACGAACGAGTGTATGAAAGAGAGAAAACGAAAACCTCGCCGCAGCGAGGTTTGAGATTAATTCATCACCATCCAGAACAGTTCAGCCCAAAAGAGCAGCGAGACGGAAAATGCGCCCATCCAGGACCAGTATTTCATATTTGCACTAAGCATCGGCTACACCCGTTTTTGTTTAATACATTGTGTTGAGACTTTCTCAACTATTTATTGCTGTGGTGTATATGTGAAAGCGTACCGCAATAATTTGTCAGTACAAAAAAACGGTAATAAGAATGGGGACGATTATTGTTTCTGTTGTTCGTCTTCGTCTTCGTCGAATAACGCAATAAATGCTTGCTGTTGCTGAGTCAACTTCCAGTTTTCGGGAACCGTTTTCACGCACGCGCCTTTTTTCGTTTCTCGCACCGTGTCACCAGAGTGACATGTGGGTAAAGACGTCTGTTGTGAGTCGTGAACAACCATGTTTACCCCCAGGCATTCCAGATCAACAGTGCAATCACGACCCAAAACAGCGCTGAGCCCAGGAAAACCGCAAGCCATGCTTTGCGTTTCATCTCAGGGTCCCGACGTGGTTCCTGGTTTTCAGACGGCATTGCTAACCTCATACAATCGACATCACTTATCATTTAAGCACCAACAATCGGTACAATTAATCATCAGATGAGACAAATCCTAATGAAACTTTAGTCAAAAATCCAGTGAATTTACGAATCGTTTCCAGTGAATAAATCAATCTTTTGATCGAAAATAAATATTTGGAATAGGAAATTTGCGAGGCGGGGAATAAGACACTACTTTACGACTGATTATCCATAACTCCCGTATGGATATTATTATTACGTCAGCCTTAATAAACAGAATTGTGATTTAATTAAAACTTTCGGTATCCCCTGCGAACAAAAGATACCGACTGTTTCTGTGGCAATTACTTTTCAGGCAATTTTATATCTTTAAACATCTCTTCAATTTCTTCATTCGAGCGCAATGCCACGGCGGTATCCACCACGTCACGCGTCAAATGCGGTGCGAAACGTTGAATGAAATCATACATGTAACTGCGCAGGAACGTGCTGCGACGGAAACCGATTTTGGTCGTGCTGTGGCTGAAGACATCGTGCGCATCCACGCGAACCAGATCCGGGTCCGACAGTGGATCAACCGCCATGCTGGCGATCACCCCTACCCCTAAGCCTAAACGCACGTAGGTTTTGATCACATCCGCATCAGTCGCCGTGAAAACAATACGTGGCGTCAGCCCTGCGCGGTTAAAGGCGGTATCCAGTTCGGAACGACCGGTAAAGCCAAAGGTGTACGTCACCAACGGATACTGCGCCAGTTCTTCAATAGACACTGAGGCTTTATTGGCGAGCGGATGTTCGGGCGTCACCACAATCGAGCGATTCCAGTGATAGCATGGCAACATCACCAGATCGTCATACAGATGCAGCGCTTCCGTAGCGATGGCAAAATCGGCATTACCTTTCGAAACCGCCTCAGCAATCTGCGTCGGCGATCCCTGATGCATATGCAACGACACGCGCGGATAGCGCTCTATAAAACCTTTAATCACGTTCGGCAACGCATAACGTGCCTGAGTATGCGTCGTCGCGATATAAAGTGAGCCTTTATCCGGCCAGGTATGCTCACCGGCAACCGACTTTATCGCATCCACTTTGGAGAGCACTTCGCGCGCAATGCGGATTATCTCCTGGCCTGCTGGCGTCACCTGAGTCAGATGCTTACCGCTACGGGCAAAAATCTGGATGCCAAGTTCATCTTCCAGCATGCGGACCTGCTTACTGATACCCGGCTGCGAGGTATAAAGTCCTTCCGCGGTGGAGGAGACGTTAAGGTTGTGGTTAACCACCTCAACGATGTAGCGAAGCTGCTGTAATTTCATGTTAAACCATCCAGATTAGCGCCATCAAGTCATCGTTTCAGAGCAGGCTGAGGGGCGCTGCTAATACGATTTAATAATAAAAAAGCCATTAACTATAACCACTATATCATTAATAGCCAGACTGTATAGGGATGACTAAAAAATAATAAGCCCGCAATAAAAACAAAAAAAGGGCCGCTTACGCGACCCTCTTCACAACGACAGAACCGTGGGCGATTACTTCTTGCCTTCAACCCATTTGCCATCAACAAAGAAGGCTGACCAGCCGGTCGCTTTCCCGTCCTTTTCAGCGGCAACATACTGCTGCTTGGTCTTACGGCTAAAACGCACCAGCGTTTTATTGCCTTCAGGATCCTGCTGAGGCGCATCGGCCAGATAACGCAGTTTTTCCGGCAGGCGGTCACGGAAGCGGAACAACTCTTCCACCAGCGGCGCACGCGTTTCACGGGATTTCGGGAAGGTATTGGCGGCCAGGAACACCCCGGCGGCACCATCACGCAGCACGAAATACGCATCCGATTTTTCACACGGCAACTCTGGCAGCGGAACCGGATCTTCTTTCGGCGGCGCAACCTCACCGTTACGCAGGATTTTACGGGTGTTTTTGCACTCGTCGTTGGTACAGGCCATGTACTTACCGAAACGCCCCATCTTCAGGTGCATCTCAGAACCACATTTTTCGCACTCGACGATTGGACCGTCATACCCTTTGATGCGGAATTCGCCCTCTTCGATCTCGTAGCCGTCGCAGGTCGGGTTATTACCACAGACGTGCAGCTTACGCTTCGGATCGATCAGGTAGCTGTCCATCGCCGTGCCGCACTTCTGACAACGACGCTTGGCGCGCAGGGCATTGGTTTCCGCGTCATCACCTTCCAGCACGTTCAGGACTTCGTTTTCCGGCACCAGATTAATGGTGGTTTTGCAGCGCTCTTTCGGCGACAGCGCATAGCCGGAGCAACCGAGGAACACGCCGGTACTGGCGGTACGAATCCCCATTTTACGCCCGCAGGTTGGGCAGTCGATGCTGGTCAACACCATCTGGTTCGGACGCATCCCCCCTTCTTCCGGATCCTTCTCAGCTTTGTCCAGTTGCTGAGTAAAATCACTGAAGAAGTTGTCGAGCACGCCTTTCCATTCGGTTTCGTGATTCGCGACCTGATCGAGGCTGTTTTCCATCTGCGCGGTGAAATCGTAGTTCATCAGCTCGCGGAAATTCTCTTCCAGGCGGTCGGTGACAATCTCACCCATTTTTTCCGCATAGAAGCGACGGTTTTCCACGCGCACATAGCCACGATCCTGGATGGTCGAAATGATCGACGCATAGGTCGACGGGCGGCCAATTCCACGTTTTTCCAGCTCTTTCACCAGCGAGGCTTCGCTGAAGCGCGCCGGTGGTTTGGTGAAGTGCTGAGCCGGGGTCAGTTCAACCAGAGACAGCGCATCGCCTTTATTGACTGCCGGCAGCGTCCGGTCTTCGTCACCTTTACGCAGCGCTGGCATCACCTTCGTCCAGCCGTCGAAGCGAAGAATACGACCGCGCGCCTTCAGACGGAAATCGCCCGCGCCAACGGTCAGCGTGGTGGAGTCGTACTGCGCCGGCGTCATCTGACAGGCGACAAACTGACGCCAGATCAGTTGATACAGTTTCTGCGCATCGGCTTCCATATCCTTCAGCGTTTCCGCCAGCACGGAGACATCAGAAGGACGAATCGCTTCGTGCGCTTCCTGTGAGTTTTCTTTGCTGGCGTACTGATTCGGACTTTCTGGCAAATATTTCTTGCCAAAATTGTCGCCGATATAACCGCGCACCATGTTTACGGCGTCCTGACTCAGGTTGGTCGAGTCGGTACGCATATAAGTGATGTAGCCCGCTTCGTACAGACGCTGCGCCATCATCATGGTCTTTTTCACACCAAAACCGAGACGCGTACTGGCCGCCTGTTGCAGGGTGGAGGTGATAAACGGCGCGCCCGGCTTGCTGCTGGTCGGCTTGTCTTCACGTTCCAGAACGCTGTAGCGCGCTTTCTCCAGCAGGCTCACCGCCGCAAGCGTCTGCTCGCGATTCACCGGACGGAACGGCTTATCGTTCTGATGGGTCACCTGCAAGGGCAGCGCGTCGCCGGAAGGCGTAGTGGTGTTGGCGTCAATTTCCCAGAACTCTTCCGGAACAAACGCTTTAATTTCGCGCTCACGCTCAACGACCAGACGCACCGCCACGGACTGTACGCGACCAGCTGACAGGCCGCGGGCAATCTTCTTCCACAACAGCGGCGAGACCATATACCCCACCACGCGGTCCATAAAGCGACGCGCCTGCTGAGCGTTTACTCGATCAATGTTCAGTTCGCCCGGCTTTTCAAATGCCTGACGAATCGCATTCTTCGTAATTTCGTTAAACACCACGCGACTGTAACGCGACTCATCACCACCGATCACTTCCCGCAGGTGCCATGCAATGGCTTCCCCTTCGCGGTCAAGGTCGGTTGCGAGATAGATGTGGTCGGCTTTTTCAGCCAGTTGTTTCAGTTCAGAGACGACCTTCTCTTTACCGGGCAGCACCTCATAGTGCGCGTCCCAGTTGTGCCACGGATCAACCCCCATACGGTTGACGAGCGCGCCACGTTCATCCTTTTTGGGCTTTTTAGCCGTTTTGGTGGAGGTAGAGTCGGCGCTCTTTTTAGCTGCTGAGCCACTGGTCGGCAAATCACGGATATGACCAACGCTGGACTTAACCACGTAGTCATTACCCAGATACTTGTTGATCGTTTTGGCTTTTGCCGGGGACTCAACGATGACAAGAGCTTTACCCATATTCACCTTTACCTAATTTGATTCTTCCAGGAATGCGTCGCACATTGATACACCATCTACAGACGACGAGCCACGGATATGGTCCCTGCGTCTGTGGATATCAACCCTTTGTACTGACTCTGTACACTAAATAGCCAGGTGACTGAGTTAACAGGTTTTTTCGCACAGAGGCGCTATAGCACGACGGAATTTCGGTCGAATGTCAAGCAAATCTGTTGCCTGGTTGACGAAAGCGTCACACTGTACCTGATAAAATTCGTTACGCAACTTTATTAGCATGCAAAAACAAATCCTGCCAGTCAGCAAAGGTTGACAACCCCCTGATCACGCTCAGGGAATATTTGCCCAAAAGAGTCGGTCGGCGTAGACTAATGTCCTTGTTTAAGGAGTAAAAAATGCGCAAAGAGACACAACCTATCGATCGCGAAACGCTGTTGATTGAAGCCAACAAAATCATTCGTGAGCATGAAGATACGCTGGCCGGCATTGTTGCCACCGGTGTAACCCAGCGAAATGGGGTGTTGGTCTTCAGTGGGGATTACTTTTTAGACGAGCAAGGTTTACCCACGCCAAAGAGCACTGCCGTGTTCAATATGTTTAAACATCTGGCGCATGTGCTTTCTGAAAAGTATCACCTGATCGATTAAAGCAAAAACGCGAGGCTTCAGGCCTCGCGTTTGTCGTTAATATGGCTTTTTACATCAGCGGTTTTTGTCCGCGCTGCCACCAGCGCAGTAGCAGACGGTCGGCACTTTCAGCGGCACTGCCGGTTACGCGATCCACCAGTTTCTTACGCTGCAGATAACGAACGTTAAACACCTCTCGCCCTTCCATTAATCCCAGGATCACCTCGTCGCTGGTATTTATCTCATCAATGAGTCCTTTATCCAGCGCCTGCTGTCCATACCAGTGTTCACCGGTGGCGACCTGCTCAATGTCCAGAGTCGGACGCATACGATGAACAAAATCTTTAAACAGGAGATGGGTTTCGTTCAAATCCTCACGAAATTTCTGCCGCCCTTCTTCAGTGTTCTCACCCAACAGCGTCAGGGTCCGCTTGTATTGTCCGGCGGTATGCAACTCGATATCGATATCCTTTCCTTTCAGGAAGCGGTTGAAGTTGGGGATCTGCGCGACCACGCCAATTGAGCCGACAATCGCAAAGGGGGCCGAGACAATTTTGTCCGCCACGCAGGCCATCATGTAACCGCCACTCGCCGCGACCTTGTCCACCGTCACGGTCAGCGGGATGTTCTTATCGCGTAAGCGTTGCAGTTGTGATGCGGCGAGACCATAGCCGTGGACAACGCCGCCGGGACTTTCCAGACGCACCACCACCTGATCCTGCGGTTTCACCACCGCCAGAACGGCCGTCACCTCTTCACGCAGCGAACTGACTTCGTGGGCATCCATGCTGCCTTTGAAATCCAGCACCCAGACGCGCGGCTTATCCGACGTGTCGCTGTCGCCCTGCTTCGCTTTTACTTTGGCGGCTTTCGCTTCCAGCTTGTGCTTTTTCTTTTGCGCTTTATGCCAGAGTTTCTGTTGATGGCTATCCAGCAACGCCATCGCCAGTTCATCCTTCATCTCTTTATATTGTTCGCTGAGGTTGGTAACCCGCAGTTCGCCACGCTGGCGCTTACGTTGGGCAACATTCACGATAATGATGGCTATCGCCGCGATAGCCAGTACAACGGTGACGATTTTTGCTAAAAACAACCCATATTCAGACAACAATTCCACACGTTCCACCTTGGTTAAACAACTTAGCGTCGGCTCAGTGTACATCAGGCGTAATGCGTCGTCTCGCGGGATATGCGGATGGACAAAAGTATGACAAAGTGTTCATTTTAGGGCGTTATCGCCGTTGGCTGATTGAAATTGGGTCCTGTTTCAGGCATAAACCCGACACACCAACGAGAAGCAGAGCGACCAGGCATGTCGCCGAGGAGTCCCCATGCATTATCAACCGAAACAAGACCTTTTGCAGGATCGCATCATTCTGGTGACCGGTGCCAGCGATGGCATTGGCCGGGAAGCGGCCCTGACCTACGCTCGCTACGGCGCCAGCGTTATTTTGCTAGGCCGTAATGATGAGAAATTGCGCCACGTCGCCGAAATGATTGCCCAGCAAACGGGGCGTCAGCCATCGTGGCTTACGCTTGATCTGTTAACCTGTACCGCTGATGATTGTCATCAACTGGCGCAGCGCGTCGCCGGTCAGTATCCACGTCTGGACGGCGTCCTGCACAATGCCGGATTACTGGGAGACGTCTGCCCGATGATCGAGCAGGACCCGCAGGTCTGGCAACAGGTGATGCAGGTCAACGTCAACGCGACGTTTATGCTGACCCAGGCATTGCTTCCTTTATTACTTAAGTCAGATTCCGGATCGTTAGTCTTCACCTCCTCCAGCGTAGGCCAACAAGGCCGCGCCAACTGGGGGGCCTACGCGGCCTCTAAATTTGCCACCGAAGGAATGATGCAGGTGCTGGCGGACGAGTATCAAAACCGCCCGCTGCGCGTGAATTGCATCAACCCGGGCGGCACGCGTACCGGAATGCGCGCCAACGCCTTTCCGACGGAAGATCCGCAAAAGCTCAAAACACCCGCCGATATTATGCCGCTGTATCTGTGGCTAATGGGCGATGACAGCCGCCGCAAGACCGGCATGACCTTCGACGCCCAACCGGGCCGCAAACCAGGAATCGCCCAATGAGTGAAGAACGTTATCAACAGCGCCAGCAGCGCGTGAAGGACCGGGTTGATGCCCGGGTAGCCCAGGCTCAGGATGAGCGCGGTATCGTGATGGTTTTCACCGGCAACGGGAAAGGAAAAACCACCGCCGCCTTCGGCACGGCCACCCGCGCGGTGGGACACGGTAAAAAGGTCGGTGTCGTGCAGTTTATCAAGGGAACCTGGCCCAACGGCGAGCGTAACCTGCTGGAACCGCACGGCGTCGAATTTCAGGTGATGGCGACCGGGTTTACCTGGGAAACACAGAACCGCGAGGCCGACACGGCGGCCTGTCTGGCAGTATGGGAGCACGGCAAGCGAATGCTTGCCGACCCGCAACTGGACATGGTGGTGCTGGACGAGTTGACCTACATGGTGGCGTATGACTATCTGCCGCTTGAAGAGGTGATTAGCGCGTTGAATGCGCGACCGTCTCACCAGACGGTGATCATCACCGGTCGTGGCTGCCATCGGGATATTCTCGAGCTGGCCGATACCGTCAGTGAACTGCGTCCGGTCAAACATGCCTTTGAGGCAGGGGTCAAAGCCCAGATGGGTATCGACTACTGATCCAGGGCGGATAAGGCGCTTGCGGTGCCATCCGGCACCGCGCAATTGCCTGATGGCGCTACGCTTATCAGGCCTACAAAAGCGTTAACCGTTGTTATTGCGACCGCCAGCACGGCGACCGCCGCTCACCTGGCTGTGACGTTTCACCGCACGACGAATCTGATTCGCCTTCATGCGACGACGATCTTTCTCCACCGCCACTTTCGAGGTGGTTTCCGGCTCCAGTTCTACCAGTTCGCGCAGATAGTTGGTCTGCGCGAGATCCAGTTCCGTCCAGCCGCCGCGCGGCAGGCCTTTCGGCAGCGGAATATCACCATAGCGCACGCGGATCAGGCGGCTTACCTGCACGCCAACGGCTTCCCACAGGCGACGCACTTCACGGTTGCGCCCTTCGGTCAGGGTGACGTTGTACCACTGGTTGATCCCTTCACCACCGCTGAACTTGATGGTTTTAAACGCCGCCGGGCCATCTTCCAGTTGAACACCACGGCTCAGATCGCGCAGTTTAGCGTCGTCGACCTGGCCAAAGACGCGCACCGCGTATTCACGTTCAACTTCACGGCTCGGGTGCATCAAACGGTTCGCCAGTTCACCATCGGTGGTAAACAACAGCAGACCGCAGGTATTGACGTCCAGACGCCCTACCGCAATCCAGCGCGCGCCGCGCAGTTTCGGTAAGCGATCGAAGACGGTAGGACGACCTTCCGGATCGTTACGCGTACACAGTTCGCCTTCCGGCTTGTAATAGGCCAGAACGCGACAAATTTGTTCCGCCGACTCTTTCACCGAAATCAGGTGACCGTCGATACGAATTTTCAGACCGGGCGTCACTTCAACGCGATCGCCAAGCGTGGCGATTTTGCCGTCTACACTGACGCGACCTGCTGCAATGATGGATTCAATTTCACGGCGGGAGCCGTGGCCAGCACGCGCCAGCACTTTCTGTAACTTTTCGCTCATAGAGCTTCCTTTAGCTGTCGCCTTCACAGGCGTCGAACAGGAGAATCAACGGCGCTTCTCAGCGCCATTTTAAGGCCGCGTAGTATACAGAGTTGCGCCCTTATAAGAAAGGTTTAACGTCTCCGACACCTTCGCGCAAGACAACCGGGGAATCATCCGTTAAATCGATCACCGTCGTCGGCTGTTGGCCCAGATAGCCGCCGTGAATAATCAGGTCCACCTGTTTTTCCAGTCGGTCTTTAATTTCTTCCGGATCGGATTCGGTAAAATCACTGCCCGGCAACATCAGCGAGGTGGAGAGCATTGGCTCGCCCAGCGACTGCAACAGTTCAAGCGCGATCGGGTTCGACGGCACACGCAGACCGATGGTCTTACGTTTTTCCTGCAACAACCGACGCGGCACCTCTTTCGTCCCTTTCAGAATGAAAGTGTAATTGCCTGGCGTATTGTTCTTGATCAGACGAAAAGCCACGTTGTCGACAAACGAATAGGTCGACAGTTCGGACAAGTCGCGACACATCAGGGTGAAGTTGTGCCCATCCGGTAACTGGCGAATGCGGCAAATCCGCTCCATCGCGCCTTTGTCTTCAATTTTACAACCGAGCGCGTAACCGGAATCGGTTGGATACACAATCACCCCGCCCTTACGCACAATCTCAACCGCCTGGTTGATCAGGCGCTGCTGTGGGTTATCAGGATGGATATAAAAAAACTGGCTCATACTTCCCTCACTGTGGTGTTCTGCGGCTGCTCCCACGTCTGCCAGACGCCTTCAACGCCTGCCGGCAGCCAGAGCTTGCGGCCCAACTCGATCCACGGACAAGGCTGATGAAAATCAGATCCTTGCGATGCCCATAGCTGATGCTGGCGGGCAAGCGTGGCCAGTTGCGTGCGCTCATTGGGGGACTGTTGACACTGCGCAACTTCCATCGCATCACCGTGATGTTGCGCAAAATACGCCACCAGCCTTTTCAGCCACTTAGCGCTAAGATCGTACCGACCTGGATGAGCCAGTACGGCCTTACCGCCAGAATGATGAATGACATCAATAGCTTGTTCTATTGTACACCACTGTGGCGGAACGTATCCTGTTTTCCCGCGCGCGAGATACTTTTTAAAGACATCCGCCATGGTGGTCGCTTTGCCACACTCCACCAGGTAACGGGCAAAATGACCGCGGGTAACCGCACCGCCGTCGGCCAGGCGCAATGCGCCTTCCCACGCGCCAGTGATATGCGCTTTTTCCAGTCGGTCGGCGATGAGCCGCGCACGCTGCTGCCGTCGTTCCGTCTGTTGCGCCAGAAACGCGCACATCGCCGGATTTTCAATGTCGATGTTCAGACCCACAATATGAATTTCGTGATTCTCCCAGACCGTTGAGATCTCAACGCCGGGGATCAGGTTCAGCGCCAGGCCAGAACGTGAAATTTCTTCGCTTGCCGCAGGAATAGCGGCTGTGGTGTCATGGTCGGTAATCGCCAGCGTGCCAACGCGCATCTCGACGGCGCGGTGAACTAACGCTTCTGGCGTCAGTCGTCCATCGGATGCCGTTGTATGACTGTGCAGGTCATAAATCACTGCATAATTCGTGTCGCTCAAGGCGAACTCCCGTCTCTCAAAAATAATCTTTCCTGCGCATCATAACGGTTCCAGCAAATTTACTGAAATCAGGTGTTGACAATAACCCACCGAACTAGTTAACTAGTACGAAAGTTCACAAGCAAAAGGGTATCGAAATGAAAGCAACATTTGTTCTGCACGGTGGGTGGCGCACTTCCTGATTTCGGGCAGTGTATTTCGCGTGTAGATCGCCACCAGATACCCGGCCCGCCAACAGAGCGGGCTTTTTTTTGAACAAAATTAATGAGAACAACAATGCAGACATCAAAACCGACACTCGAACTCATTACCTGCGATGCCGCCTATCGTAAAAACCCGACGGAGTTGTTCCATCAGGTTTGCGGCGATCGTCCGGCAACGCTGCTGCTGGAATCGGCAGATATCGACAGCAAAGACGATCTCAAAAGCCTGTTGCTGGTGGATAGCGCGTTGCGCATTACCGCCGTCGGTGACACTGTCACCATTCAGGCCTTAACCGACAACGGTGCAGCGCTGCTGACGCTGCTGGATGCGGCATTGCCTGCCGGTGTTGAGAATGAACATCAGGAGTCGGGACGCGTGCTGCGTTTCCCGGCGGTCAGCCCGTTATTAGACGAGGACGCGCGTCTGTGCGCACTCTCTGTATTTGACGCCTTCCGCCTGCTGCAGGAGCTGGTCAACGTCCCGGCGCAGGAGCGCGAAGCGATGTTCTTCGGCGGCCTGTTTGCTTACGATCTGGTTGCCGGTTTTGAAGATTTACCGCAGCTTGAGGCAGGCAACCGCTGCCCGGACTACTGTTTCTATCTGGCGGAAACGCTGATGGTTATCGACCACCAGAAACAAAGCACCCGTATTCAGGCCAGTCTGTTCAGCGATAACGACGCCGAGAAACAGCGCCTCACCGCGCGACTGGCCCGTCTTAGCCAGCAACTGACGGAACCAGCACCGCCGCTGCCGGTCATTCCTGTGCCGCAGATGCGCTGCGAATGCAATCAGAGCGATGAAGAATTTGGCGCAGTGGTACGCTCAATGCAAAAAGCGATTCGTGCCGGGGAAATTTTCCAGGTCGTCCCGTCACGCCGCTTCTCTCTGCCCTGCCCGTCGCCGCTGGCGGCCTATTATGTGCTGAAGAAAAGCAATCCCAGCCCGTACATGTTCTTTATGCAGGACAATGATTTCACCCTGTTTGGCGCGTCGCCGGAAAGCTCGCTGAAATACGATGCCACCAGCCGTCAGATTGAAATCTACCCGATTGCCGGCACGCGTCCTCGCGGTCGTCGCGCCGACGGTTCGCTGGATCGTGACCTCGACAGCCGCATTGAGCTGGAGATGCGCACCGATCATAAAGAACTTTCCGAACACCTGATGCTGGTTGACCTGGCGCGTAACGATCTCGCCCGCATCTGTACGCCGGGCAGCCGCTATGTGGCTGACCTGACCAAGGTTGACCGTTATTCCTACGTCATGCACCTGGTTTCCCGCGTGGTCGGCGAACTGCGCAGCGATCTCGATGTACTGCACGCCTACCGCGCCTGCATGAATATGGGCACGCTCAGCGGCGCACCGAAAGTGCGGGCGATGCAGCTGATTGCTGAAGCCGAAGGTCGCCGACGCGGTAGCTACGGCGGTGCAGTCGGTTACTTCACCGCGCACGGCGATCTGGATACCTGCATTGTTATTCGTTCAGCCCTGGTGGAAGACGGTATCGCCACCGTCCAGGCCGGCGCCGGTATTGTGCTCGATTCTGTTCCCCAGTCCGAAGCCGACGAAACCCGTAATAAAGCGCGCGCGGTCCTGCGTGCCATTGCCACCGCGCACCACGCACAGGAGACTTTCTGATGGCTGATATTCTGCTGCTCGATAACATCGACTCATTTACCTATAACCTGGCAGATCAGCTGCGTACCAACGGTCACAACGTGGTGATTTACCGTAACCATATTCCGGCCCAGACCCTGATTGAGCGTCTGGCAACCATGAAGAACCCGGTTCTGGTCCTTTCTCCCGGCCCTGGCGTGCCCAGTGAAGCGGGCTGTATGCCGGAACTGCTGACGCGCCTGCGCGGTAAGCTGCCGATTATCGGCATCTGCCTGGGACATCAGGCGATTGTCGAAGCCTATGGCGGCTACGTCGGCCAGGCCGGCGAGATCCTGCACGGTAAGGCGTCCAGCATTGAACACGATGGACAGGCGATGTTTGCCGGTCTGACAAATCCGCTGCCGGTTGCACGCTATCATTCACTCATCGGCAGCAACGTTCCCGCAGGCCTGACCATTAACGCCCATTTTAACGGCATGGTGATGGCGGTACGTCACGACGCCGATCGCGTTTGCGGGTTACAGTTCCATCCGGAGTCCATTCTGACCACTCAGGGCGCACGCCTGCTTGAGCAGACGCTGGCCTGGGCGCAGCAGAAGCTGGAGCCGACCAATACGCTGCAGCCGATCCTCGAAAAACTGTATCAGGCGCAAACCCTGAGTCAGCAGGAGAGTCATCAGTTGTTCTCCGCCGTCGTGCGCGGCGAACTGAAGCCGGAACAGTTGGCTGCCGCTCTGGTCAGCATGAAAATTCGCGGTGAACATCCCAATGAAATTGCTGGTGCGGCAACCGCCTTACTGGAAAACGCCGCACCGTTCCCGCGCCCTGACTATCTGTTCGCCGATATTGTCGGTACCGGCGGTGACGGGAGTAACAGCATTAATATCTCAACCGCCAGCGCGTTTGTTGCTGCGGCGTGCGGCCTGAAGGTCGCTAAACACGGCAACCGCAGCGTCTCCAGTAAATCCGGTTCGTCAGACCTGCTGGCCGCCTTCGGCATCAATCTCGATATGAATGCCGACAGATCGCGTCAGGCGCTGGACGACCTGGGCGTCTGCTTCCTGTTTGCACCGAAATACCACACTGGTTTCCGCCACGCGATGCCGGTACGTCAGCAGTTGAAAACCCGTACGCTGTTCAACGTGCTGGGGCCATTGATTAACCCGGCGCACCCGCCGCTGGCGCTGATTGGCGTCTACAGCCCGGAACTGGTTCTGCCGATTGCCGAAACCCTGCGGGTGCTGGGTTACCAGCGTGCTGCGGTCGTGCACAGCGGCGGAATGGATGAAGTCTCCCTGCATGCGCCGACCATTGTGGCGGAGCTGCATGACGGCGAGATCAAAAGCTATCAGTTGACGGCGGACGACTTCGGCCTGACCCCTTACCATCAGGAACAGCTGGCAGGCGGTACGCCGGAAGAAAACCGTGACATTCTGACACGCTTACTACAAGGTAAAGGTGACGCCGCCCACGAGGCTGCCGTTGCCGCAAACGTCGCAATGTTGATGCGACTGCATGGTGAAGAAGATCTCAAGGCTAATGCGCAAACCGTTCTCGAGGTATTGCACAGTGGTTCCGCTTATGACCGAGTCACCGCTCTGGCGGCAAGAGGATAAATGATGCAAACCGTTTTAGCGAAAATCGTCGCAGACAAGGCGATTTGGGTGGAAGCCCGCAAACAGCAACAACCGTTGACCCGTTTTCAGAACGATGTCCAGCCCAGCACGCGTCATTTTTATGATGCCTTACAGGGCGCGCGTACGGCTTTTATTCTGGAGTGCAAGAAAGCCTCTCCATCCAAAGGCGTGATCCGCGATGATTTCGACCCGGCGCGGATTGCCGGAATATACAAACATTACGCCTCCGCCATTTCCGTTCTGACCGACGAGAAGTATTTTCAGGGCAGTTTTGATTTCCTGCCGATCGTGAGCAGCATCGCGCCGCAGCCGATTCTGTGTAAGGACTTTATTATCGACCCTTACCAAATCTACCTTGCGCGCCACTATCAGGCTGACGCCTGCCTGCTGATGCTTTCCGTTCTCGACGACGAGCAGTATCGCCATCTTTCTACCGTAGCGCACAGCCTGAACATGGGCGTGCTAACGGAAGTCAGTAATGAGGCCGAACTGGAGCGCGCCATTGCGCTGGGTGCGAAAGTGGTCGGGATTAACAACCGCGACCTGCGCGACCTGTCGATTGATTTGAATCGTACCCGTCAACTGGCACCGAAACTGGGTCAGGGCGTGACGGTGATTAGCGAGTCGGGGATCAATACCTACGCCCAGATCCGCGAGCTGAGCCACTTTGCCAATGGTTTCCTGATTGGTTCCGCGCTGATGTCCTCTGACGATCTCAACGCCGCAGTGCGTCGCGTTCTGCTTGGCGAGAATAAGGTCTGTGGCCTGACGCGTCCGGAAGATGCCAAAGCCGCCTGCGAATCTGGCGCGATTTATGGCGGACTGATCTTTGTCCCTTCTTCTCCACGCTTTGTCAGCGATGAGCAGGCCCGCGCGGTGCAGTCCGCCGCCCCGCTGCAATACGTCGGCGTGTTCCGCAACCATGATATTGCCGACGTCTGCGAAAAAGCGGTGCAGCTTTCGCTGAAAGCCGTACAACTGCATGGCCGTGAAGATCAGGCGTACGTTGACGCCCTGCGCGCCGCGCTGCCTGAAAACGTACAGATCTGGAAAGCGCTGAGCGTCGGTGACACCCTCCCGGCCCGCGATTATCAGCACGTTAACAAGTACGTGCTGGATAACGGCCAGGGCGGCAGCGGTCAGCGTTTCGACTGGTCGTTACTGCTGGGTCAGTCGCTGGACAATGTGTTACTGGCAGGCGGTCTTGGCGCGGATAACTGCGTCGATGCGGCAAAAACCGGCTGTGCCGGTCTCGATTTTAATTCTGGTGTAGAGTCACAGCCGGGCATCAAAGATGCACGCCTTCTGGCCTCGGTATTTCAGACACTGCGCGCATATTAAGGAAAAGGACATGACAACATTACTCAATCCCTATTTTGGTGAATTCGGTGGCATGTATGTGCCGCAGATTCTGATGCCTGCTCTGCGTCAACTGGAAGACGCGTTCGTCAGTGCGCAAAAAGATCCCGAGTTTCAGGCCCAGTTTACTGACCTGCTGAAGAACTACGCGGGACGTCCCACCGCGCTGACCAAATGTCAGAACATCACCGCCGGAACCCGCACCACGCTGTACCTGAAGCGCGAAGATCTGCTGCACGGCGGCGCACATAAAACTAACCAGGTGTTAGGTCAGGCGTTACTGGCAAAACGCATGGGCAAAACAGAGATTATTGCCGAAACCGGTGCGGGACAGCACGGCGTCGCCTCTGCCCTCGCCAGCGCCCTGCTCGGTCTGAAATGCCGTATCTACATGGGGGCAAAAGACGTTGAGCGCCAGTCGCCGAACGTCTTCCGTATGCGCCTGATGGGTGCCGAAGTGATTCCGGTCTATAGCGGTTCGGCCACGTTGAAAGATGCCTGTAACGAAGCGCTACGCGACTGGTCTGGCAGTTACGAAACCGCGCACTACATGCTGGGTACCGCTGCGGGTCCGCACCCGTTCCCGACCATCGTACGTGAATTCCAGCGCATGATTGGCGAAGAAACCAAAGCGCAGATCCTCGAAAAAGAGGGTCGCCTGCCGGATGCGGTGATCGCCTGCGTGGGCGGCGGTTCTAACGCCATCGGGATGTTTGCCGATTTCATCAATGAACCCGACGTGGGATTGATCGGCGTGGAGCCGGGCGGTCACGGAATTGAAACCGGTGAACACGGTGCGCCGTTGAAGCACGGTCGCGTTGGGATCTATTTCGGCATGAAAGCGCCGATGATGCAGACCGATGAGGGCCAGATCGAGGAATCCTACTCCATCTCCGCGGGTCTCGACTTCCCGTCCGTTGGGCCACAGCATGCGTATCTGAACAGCATCGGGCGCGCCGACTACGTGTCGATCACCGATGACGAGGCGCTGGAAGCGTTTAAAACACTCTGCCTGCACGAAGGCATCATTCCGGCGCTCGAGTCGTCGCACGCCCTGGCCCACGCGCTGAAAATGATGCGCGAGAACCCGGAAAAAGAGCAACTGCTGGTGGTTAACCTTTCCGGACGCGGTGACAAAGACATTTTCACGGTACACGATATTCTGAAAGCGCGAGGGGAAATCTGATGGAACGCTATGAAAGCCTGTTTGCTCAACTCAACGATCGCAAGGAAGGAGCCTTTGTTCCCTTCGTGACCCTCGGCGACCCGGGCGTTGAGCAGTCACTGAAAATTATCGATGCCCTGATTGAGGCGGGTGCGGATGCGCTGGAGTTAGGGATCCCCTTCTCCGATCCGCTCGCCGATGGCCCGACCATTCAGAGCGCCACGCTGCGTGCATTTGCTGCTGGCGTTACGCCGACCCGCTGTTTTGAGATGCTGGCAGCCATCCGTGAAAAACACCCGACCATTCCAATTGGCCTGCTGATGTATGCGAACCTGGTGTTCAGCAAGGGCATTGACGCGTTTTACGCACAGTGTGAAAAGGTCGGCGTCGACTCCGTGCTGGTCGCCGACGTCCCCATTGAAGAGTCTGCGCCATTCCGCCAGGCCGCGCTGCGCCACAACGTTGCGCCGATCTTCATCTGTCCGCCGAATGCCGATGATGACCTGCTGCGCCAGATTGCCTCGCATGGCCGGGGTTATACCTATCTGCTGTCGCGGGCAGGCGTGACTGGCGCTGAAAACCGCGCCGCGCTGCCGCTACATCATCTGGTAGAGAAGCTGAAAGAGTACAATGCAGCACCATCTTTGCAGGGGTTTGGCATTTCGGCACCGGATCAGGTTTCCGCCGCCATTGACGCGGGTGCCGCTGGCGCGATCTCCGGTTCTGCGATCGTCAAAATCATTGAGAAGAACGTTGAGCAACCTGAGCAGATGCTCGCAGAGCTGAAGACATTCGTCAGCGGGTTAAAAGCCGCCACTCGCCGGTAATTTCCCAGGACCGCCAGACACCATCTGGCGGTCTTATCCTTTGGTCTGCTTCATTTTATACATCTCGCCATCCGCAAACTGAATGGCATCATCAATCCCCTCAGTCACTTCTGCTGCGCCCCAGGAAATGGAGAGCGGTACCTGCTTATCCTGCACGATAAACTGATACTCATTGATTTGGCGGGCGATACGTTCTGCGATGGCGACCGCATCGGCAGTTTTCGCATGATACAGCACGATCACAAACTCATCCCCACCGGTACGAATCACCAGATCGTCACTGGTACGGGTGTTGGACAACATCCGGTTGGCAATGACCTGTAGCGCTCTGTCGCCAGCAACATGCCCCCAGGTATCGTTAATCGCTTTGAATTTATTGCAATCAACCAGTACCACCGAACTGTTTGAGAGATCCCGCCGCTTGATGATGTCGAGAATTTTACGGTTGAAGCAGCCCGTCAACGAGTCGATGTAGATTTTCAGATCGCTCTCATTCAGCCAGGATTTTAATCCCATCATGATCAGCACAAAGAAGAACGGAGCCATCAGGATCAGCAGTCCCGCCTGGGTGTCATGCATCGCAAACCCGCTGAGCGAGATGGCGTAGTGAATCACATACTTTTCAGAGAGCACCTTAAAACGGATTTCCGGGCGACGCTGACAGTCCCCCGACAGACAAAGCGATTGCTGATTCAGGGTATTCACCAGCGAAACGTTCAACCCGTGCGGCACCTGCCGATCAAAGGCATCGCGTAATGCTTCCTGAAGCTCCGGCCTCGCATGGTCGTAAACCAGATAGCCCACGATATGGTCGGAAATCTCATTGCCGGAGAGGTCATAAATATAGCTCACGACGCTGAAGGCTTTCTCATCCGTGATTTTATCGTCATAAAAATCCGTGGAGCTCAATGCTTTCGTTTTGACACTCTTTTCGAGCAGACGGGTATAAAAATCGACGGGAGGAAGAAAGAAGCTGGAAATATTTCGCGCCATCTTCGAC
Source organism: Citrobacter telavivensis (assembly GCA_009363175.1). Taxonomy (NCBI): domain Bacteria; kingdom Pseudomonadati; phylum Pseudomonadota; class Gammaproteobacteria; order Enterobacterales; family Enterobacteriaceae; genus Citrobacter; species Citrobacter telavivensis. The sequence goes on along the minus strand of CP045205.1, from coordinate 2,941,683 downwards.
GTGAGATAATCAAACGCTTTAGCATCCGCAGGCGTAAACCAGTAAAAATAGCTCGCATCATCGGCGATAATATAGCGATGAGCATCGAAATTACCCGGATTGAGCGCATTCACCCTGCTGCGAATAAACTCAGCGGCGGCAAACATGCACAGCGCGTTGACGGTCCGCTCACGCGCCACCATCGCTCACGATGCGGAGTGAATGCGTTTGCTGTCGGCGTTAATACCCCAGGCTTCCCCGCGGGGAGTAAATTGTGACATCTCACCGCACTGGCCGGCGGTTTTAATCTGCCGGTAGCGCACACCGGTGGCATCCGCGATCATTTCATTATCATTAAAGATATCGAGCATCCGCGTTTGCAGGCGGTTCATCCCTTCATTAACCGCCGCCAGTCGCTGTTCATAGATAATGAACAGGAAAAGCGACGTAAAAAGCAGCGTGATCAACGCTGAAATAATAAGTGCCTGTCTGTTTCGTAAACTGTCCTGCACAATTTTCACCAAGGCACCCTGGGCATCAACACGCTGTTATCACTACGGTATTCGATTTTACCTGTGCAGTACAGGTCAGAACGGCTAATCATCCCCTTCTGTCAGATAACCTGCATGGCAGTTGCTCAAGCGTCGCGATTTTTTGTTCCAGCAAAAACGGCGTTAATTTCATGATGCGATACTTACAATGCATGCCTATCAGAAAAGATAGCAGGTCTGTACACGGTGCATAAAAAAAGCGGGCTGAAGGCGCCCGCTTTTAACCGTTGTGACCGTTTTTTTAGAAACGGTAGCCCGCCGAGAACATAAACACCCACGGATCGAGGCGGATATTGTCGTTGTATCGACCTTCAGGCAGCACCGCGCCGTTAGATTTGTATTTGGCTTCGGTATCAATATCCATATACCAAACAGACATGTTAATCAGCCAGTCACGGTTGATGAGGTAATCGAGACCTACCTGGCCTGCCACACCCCATGAATCTTTCAGACTGAGATCGGATAGCCCAGCATCCTGACCGTCGTCATTAAATTTGGTATCGAAGAATGTGGTGTAGTTAACACCAGCACCAATATACGGACGCAGTTTGCTGCTGGAGTCGCCGAAATACCACTGCGCCATCAGGGTTGGCGGCAGATGGTGAACGGTGGCGATATCACCGGTCGCCTGCGTACCCACCTTATGGCGGAATGGCGTTGCCGCCAGCAGTTCAACACCGATGTTATCGGTCGCCATGTAAGTGAATGTCAGACCCAACTGTGTGTTGTTGCTGACGTTAAAGCCACCTAAATGACCTAAAGTCCCGTCCGCGCCTTCCGTCGGTCTTACCGTTGCCGAACCGGCGCGAATGAAGAACTCGCCAGCTTCATGCGCATAAACGCTGCCAGAGAGAAGAGTACTTACTGCCAATGCCGCCACTGTTAACTTTTTCATACCCGCTCCATCGTTATGGTTATAAATGCGTCACGAATATACCTACATTGGAGTAATAAGTGATCTAACCTGGATCACATTAGGCTGCATAATTTAACATTTATTGATCCAGATTAAGTTAGAAGTAGCATTCAAAATCCTGGTTATTCCTGTTCAGATCAATTTTGTAATATTTTCAATCTGAAAGTATTTTCTTATTTTTTGCGGGAACGACGTCATCACGTTGTGGATTTGTTGTTCAAATTACTCTGGCTTTACAAAGATATGCTTTTCCATACACCCCTTGATGCTGCCACTGCACGGTTATCCAGGGTACAATTGCACGCTTAACAACACCTGCAGAACTCAAGGAGAGTGCATGTCTATCACGGCGCAGTCCGTATACCGTGACACCGGGAATTTTTTCCGTAATCAATTTTTAACCATCCTCCTGATCTCGCTACTGTGCGCGCTCATCACGGTGGTATTAGGGCATGCCTTCTCACCCAGCGATGCGCAGATTGCACAGTTGAGTGAAGGGGATAATCTTGCGGGAAGCGTGGGCTTGTTCGAACTGGTGCAAAACATGACGCCGGAACAGCAGCAGATCCTGTTGCGCGCCTCTGCGGCCTCCACGTTTTCAGGACTGATCGGTAATACCGTGATGGCCGGTGGCGTACTGCTGATGATTCAGTTGATTTCAGCGGGTCATCGCGTCAGTGCCCTGCGTGCTATCGGTGCCAGTGCGCCGATTCTGCCGCGCCTGTTCATCCTGATTTTGCTGACGACCTTGCTGGTACAACTCGGGATTATGCTGGTGGTGGTGCCCGGCATCCTGTTGGCTATTCTGCTGGCGCTTGCCCCAATCATGCTGGTGCAGGATAAAATGGGTATATTCACCGCGATGCGCAACAGTATGCGTCTGGCGTGGTCTAATATGCGACTGGTCGCCCCGGCGGTCATGGGCTGGCTGCTGGCAAAAACGCTGTTGCTGCTGTTTGCCTCCAGCTTTGCTGCATTTGACCCTAACGTTGGCGCCGTTATCGCGAATACGTTGAGCAATCTGATCTCCGCCGTATTGCTCATCTACCTGTTTCGTCTGTATATGTTGATTCGCCAATAACCCTGTCTGCGTCGCCGGCAGAAATGCCCGACGCCTTTGATTACGGAATCGAAGAATGAAGCAGTTTCTTGATTTTTTACCGCTGGTTGTCTTCTTTGTCTTTTACAAAGTGTATGACATCTATGCGGCCACCTCGGCGCTCATTGTCGCAACGGCGATCGTGCTCATCTACAGTTGGGTTCGCTATCGTAAAGTTGAGAAAATGGCGCTGATCACCTTTGTGCTGGTTGCCGTGTTCGGTGGTCTGACTATCTTCTTCCATAACGATGAATTTATTAAATGGAAGGTGACCGTAATTTACGGCCTGTTTGCGGGTGCGTTACTGGTAAGCCAGTGGATCATGAAAAAACCGCTGATCCAGCGCATGCTGGGTAAAGAACTGACGCTTCCGCAACCGGTCTGGTCGAAGCTCAACCTCGCGTGGGCTATCTTCTTTATCCTGTGTGGACTTGCCAATATCTACATTGCATTCTGGCTGCCGCAAAATATCTGGGTGAACTTTAAAGTGTTCGGCCTCACTGCACTGACGCTGATCTTTACCCTGCTGAGCGGCGTCTATATCTATCGTCATCTCCCGCAAGAAGACAAATCGTAAACGTCCATCAGACCAGGCCTTCGGGCCTGGTTTTGCTTTCTGCACATTCCCTGCCGTACCTACCCTAAATTGCATGAATCATGAAGATATTATGGAGATTGCCTTCACAATATTGTAATGAGAATGGTTATCATTGATATTCCTTATCGCATTTTTAACAATATGGATGTCAGTTGATGAATACGATAACAAAAATCTCGCCGCGCCCTCTGGCGCTTTTGATTGCCACAGCATTAAGCGGAAATGCATTCGCTGCAGACGAAGTCATGAACGACGGCGAAACGATGGTCGTCCAGGCCACCGCCGAAGAAGCCCTCAAACAACAACCCGGTGTTTCTATCATCACCGCCAAAGACATTGAAAAATCCCCGCCGGTCAACGATCTCTCCGATATCATTCGCACCATGCCAGGCGTGAACCTGACAGGCAACAGCGCCAGCGGGAGCCGGGGCAATAATCGTCAGATTGACATTCGCGGCATGGGGCCGGAAAACACGCTGATCCTGATTGACGGCGTACCGGTCACTTCACGCAATTCCGTACGCTATAGCTGGCGCGGCGAGCGCGATACGCGTGGCGACACGAACTGGGTACCTGCGGAGATGGTCGAACGTATTGAAGTCCTGCGCGGCCCGGCGGCGGCGCGTTACGGTTCTGGTGCGGCAGGCGGCGTGGTAAATATCATCACCAAACAGCCGACGAACGACTGGCATGGCTCGCTGTCTCTTTATACCAATCAGCCTGAGAACAGCAAAGAAGGCGCCACCAAACGTGCGAACTTCAATCTGAGCGGCCCGCTCATTGATGACATTCTCACCATGCGCCTGTACGGCAATATCAATAAAACCGATGCCGATGCGGCGGATATTAATACCCAGCAAAATGGATCCTATGCCGCAGGACGTGAAGGGGTGCGCAATAAAGACATCAACGCCCTGCTCTCCTGGAAACTGACGCCACAGCAAATTGTTGATTTTGACTACAGCTACAGCCGTCAGGGCAATATCTATGCCGGAGATACGCAGTACAGCAACAGCAACGTCAGTCCTGACGGGTTAGTCAGTTCGCTCTATGGTGACGAAACCAACCGGATGTATCGCCAGTCATGGGGGCTGACGCATAACGGCATCTGGGACTGGGGACAGTCTAAATTTGGCGTGTATTACGAAAAAACCAACAATACCCGGATGCAGGAAGGCTCGACCGGTAGAGTGGAAGGGATGATCAATAACACTGAATACGCCACCAGCCGCCTGGAATCTTATCGTTCTTCCGGAGAACTCAACATCCCGCTTTTCTGGCTGGTTGATCAAACCCTGACGCTGGGTGCGGAATGGAACCGTGATGAACTTAACGACCCGGCATCGATGCAGGCTACCAGCGCATCCGGTGTGCAGATTGGCAATGTCTCCGGTGACGCGTCCAGCCGCAGCACCAAAAATAGCGCCACGCTTACCGGTATCTATCTTGAAGATAATATCGAAGCGCGGCCGGGCACAGATATTATTCCGGGGATCCGTTTTGACTATCACGACGAATTTGGCAGCAACTGGAGCCCCAGTCTGAATATGTCGCAGGAACTGGGCAATCTGTTCAAACTGAAAGCCGGGATTGCGCGCGTCTTTAAAGCGCCAAACCTGTACCAATCCAGCGAGGGATATTTGCTCTCCACGCGCGGCAACGGTTGCCCGAATAATATCGCCACTGGCAGCTGTTATCTGCTGGGTAATCCGGATCTGGACCCGGAAATCAGTATCAACAAAGAAATCGGCCTTGAATTTACTTACTCAGGCTGGGATGCGGGAATCACCTGGTTCCGTAACGATTATAAAAACAAGATCGTCTCCGGGACCGATATTATCGGTTACGCTTCCAACGGGAATAATATCCTGCAATGGGAAAATGGCGGCAAAGCGATTGTTGAAGGCCTGGAAGGCAACGTGGTGATTCCGCTGGTACCGGAGACGTTAAACTGGCGCACCAACGCGACGTATATGATCAAATCCGAGAACAAGGACACCGGTAACCCGCTCTCTGTGATCCCCAAATACACCATCAATACCCTGCTCGACTGGCAGGTGAATGATAAGTTGTCCACCCAGTTACAGTGGACGCAGTATGGTCGACAAAAACCACGCGAGTACGCTGAAACGCGTAACGAAACGGGTGCCATGTCGGATAAAGAGATTGGCGCTTATGCGATTGTTGGTCTCGGTGCCAACTACCAGATGACGAAAAACCTGCGTCTGAACGCCGGGATCAGTAACCTGTTCGACAAGCAAATCTATCGTGAAAACGACGGAGCCTCCACGTATAACGAACCCGGGCGCGCTTACTATGCAGGCGTGACGATGTCATTCTAATCTCTCAAACGCCCGCCTCGCGGGCGTTTCCCCTCTGTTCTCCGTGCTAAAATCATAGTAGCATCGCGCCTGAAATTTCTTTCTACAGTCGGTTTTACAATGACAACAACAACTCACGCCCCACAGGGCGAACTGGTTTTACGCACACTGGCTATGCCTGCCGATACCAATGCGAACGGTGATATTTTTGGCGGCTGGCTGATGTCGCAGATGGATATTGGCGGTGCCATTCAGGCCAAGGAGATTGCCCATGGTCGCGTGGTGACCGTCCGCGTGGAAGGAATGAGCTTTCTGCGCCCGGTCGCAGTCGGCGACGTCGTGTGCTGCTATGCCCGCTGCGTGAAGCGTGGGACCACTTCCGTCAGTATCAATATTGAAGTCTGGGTGAAGAAAGTGGCGTCTGAGCCGATTGGCCAGCGCTACAAAGCGACAGAAGCGTTGTTCATCTACGTCGCGGTGGATCCGGACGGTAAACCCCGCCCGCTTCCGGCGCAATAAGCACAAAAAAGCCTCCGCTCTGGAGGCTTCTTTTTTTCCTGCGTCACAATCACTCGATTTGCGTGGTGCCGTTCAGGCGGAAGACAATATTCACGACCAACCCTGAGCCCGGTTTTCCGGCCTCATAGCGCCATCTGCGCATCGCATTTTTCACTTCACGTTCAAACATGTTGGCCGGTTGCGCTGACACGATTTGTACGTTATCTACCCGACCGTCAGACGTGACGTCAAATTTCACTTTTACCCGCCCCTCAATGCGCAATGCCTGGGCTCGCGCCGGATACTGCGGCTGATTGCGCGTCAACGCACGCGGACCTGCCGGAACGCTCACCGTCGGCTTGCTGGTCGCCGGTGCGGTACTGGTCGTCGGACGCGCAGGCGCGGTATTCTCAAACGGTGACGTCTGGCGCGGCTCGGCAGGTTTAACATCACGCTTCGGCTGCTCCTGCACCTTTTTCACCGGCTTCGGTTTTGGCTTAGGTTTAGGCTTCGGCTTCTCGATAATAACCGGAGCCTCTTTAGGCGGTTCGGGAATCGGCTCAGGTTCAGGCTCGACCACCGGTTCCGGCGGCGGCTGAACCGCCTGTGGCGGTTCCAGGTCGGCTGGCGAAACCATCGTTACGGAGATAGGCTGCGCAGGGGCTGGCAGTTCAATAACCTGATGTACTGAGGTATACAAGAGTCCCGCCACTAAAGCGCCATGAATGCCAACGGAAAGTAACGTCGGCCAGGGAAAGCGACGAGGTAAATCAAGGGTCATTGAAGTCATAATCGTTTCAGTTGAAAAACCAGGCCTCGATTTTAAATGCAAATAGCAATCATATTCAATAAGCCATCGACATAAGCGCCATTTTTATCCTGTCAATTCCCTGACAACTGCACGGCCTTAACAAGGTTGTCATCTTTGCGTTGCAGTAAAGAGACCTTTCAAATAACGTATTTAGCACTTTTACCGACCAAGGAGCCCTATCCGTGCTTTATGTCATCTACGCGCAAGATAATCAAAACTCACTTGAAAAGCGTCTTTCCGTCCGCCCCGCTCATCTGGCGCGACTGCAGTTGCTCCACGACGAAGGACGTCTCCTGACCGCGGGCCCAATGCCTGCTGTCGATAGCAACGATCCGGGTGCGGCAGGTTTTACCGGCTCCACGGTTATTGCTGAATTTGACTCACTGGAAGAGGCGAAATCCTGGGCGGAGGCCGACCCCTATGTCGCCGCCGGGGTTTACGCGCAGGTTTCGGTGAAACCCTTCAAGAAGACGTTCTGAAAGACGTGTTCATTGGGCACCGCATGCGGTGCCCTGTTCACTCAGAGGTTGTGGATCGCAAACAACAGCGAATTACGCTGCTGATTCAGGACACACTTTCTGATTGAGTGGATGCGCATATTCCGACGCGACTGCCCCTCAAGCCAACGCGCTTTACGGCGACTGGCCTGACGCAGCATCCGCCAGCGCCCCACTTCCGTTCTACTCCGCTTCATGATACCTACTCTTACAGTGCTAGAATTGGCATTATACCCCCCGCAGACAGGCAGGCTAGCGCTTTTGCCGTGTTTTTATTTGCCAGATTAATCATGACGCGTAAACTCATAACAATACGCTTTCAAAAGGATTTTTAATCTATGACAACCTTCTACACGGTGGTGAGTTGGCTGGTCATTCTGGGCTACTGGGTGCTCATTGCCTGTGTAACATTACGTATTTTAATGAAACGCCGTGCGGTTCCCTCCGCGATGGCCTGGCTGTTGATCATTTACATTCTGCCGTTGGTCGGAATTATTGCTTATTTATCCTTCGGGGAACTCCATTTAGGCAAACGCCGGGCCGAGCGCGCCCGCGCAATGTGGCCGTCCACCGCGAAGTGGCTGAACGATCTCAAAGCCTGCAAACACATCTTTGCCGAGGAGAACAGCAGCGTTGCCGCTTCGCTGTTCAAACTCTGTGAGCGCCGCCAGGGCATCGCTGGCGTCAAGGGCAACCAACTTCAGTTGCTCACCGATTCTGATGATGTGATGCAGGCGCTAATCCGCGATATCCAGCTCGCGCGACATAACATCGAGATGGTGTTCTATATCTGGCAACCCGGCGGCATGGCGGATCAGGTTGCGGAATCTCTGATGGCTGCCGCACGACGCGGGATCCATTGCCGCTTGATGCTCGACTCTGCCGGCAGCGTCGCCTTCTTCCGCAGTCCCTGGGCAGCAATGATGCGCAACGCCGGTATCGAAGTGGTTGAGGCGCTGAAGGTCAATCTGTTCCGTGTGTTCCTGCGCCGTATGGACCTGCGTCAACACCGTAAAATGGTAATGATCGACAACTATATTGCCTATACCGGCAGCATGAATATGGTTGACCCGCGCTTTTTCAAACAGGATGCGGGAGTGGGTCAATGGGTGGATCTGATGGCGCGAATGGAAGGTCCGGTCGCCACCGCGATGGGCATCGTCTATTCCTGCGACTGGGAGATTGAAACCGGCAAACGGATCCTGCCTCCGCCGCCGGACGTCAACATCATGCCGTTCGAAGAGGCCAGCGGACACACCATTCATACCATCGCGTCTGGCCCAGGCTTTCCGGAAGATCTGATACACCAGGCGCTACTGACTGCGGCCTATTCGGCGCGTGAATATTTGATCATGACCACCCCCTATTTCGTGCCGAGCGACGATTTACTGCACGCCATCTGTACGGCGGCGCAGCGCGGGGTGGACGTCAGCATTATTCTGCCGCGCAAGAATGATTCGCTGTTGGTCGGCTGGGCCAGCCGCGCCTTCTTTACCGAACTGCTGGCGGCAGGAGTGAAAATCTATCAGTTTGAAGGCGGTCTGCTGCATACCAAGAGCGTACTGGTCGATGGTGAACTCAGTCTGGTCGGGACCGTGAACCTCGACATGCGCAGCCTGTGGCTTAACTTTGAGATCACACTGGTCATTGATGACGTCGGATTCGGCGGCGATCTGGCTGCCGTGCAGGACGATTACATCTCCCGTTCCCGGCTGCTGGACGCGAGTTTGTGGGTAAAACGGCCACTCTGGCAGCGGATCACCGAGCGACTGTTTTACTTCTTCAGCCCGTTGCTGTAAAACGTGCCCAAGAGACGGTAAACAGGTAGTCATTATGGATATGGATCTGAACAATCGCCTGACTGAAGACGAAACGCTTGAGCAGGCTTACGATATTTTTCTCGAACTGGCGGCCGACAACCTCGATCCGGCGGACATTATTTTGTTCAACCTGCAGTTTGAGGAACGCGGCGGCGCGGAGTTATTTGACCCGTCAGAAGACTGGCAGGAGCATGTTGATTACGACCTGAACCCTGACTTCTTTGCCGAAGTGGTGATTGGTCTGGCGGACAGCGAAGATGGCGAGATCAACGATATTTTTGCTCGCGTACTGCTGTGTCGCGAAAAAGATCACAAGCTCTGCCATATTCTCTGGCGCGAGTAATGAGTAATAATGATGAAGAGAAGAGCCGCCAGCGCGGCTCTTTTTATTTAGTCCGGTAGTTTACTACCGCAATGGTTACAAAACTTCGCGCTATGTTCGTGCTGGCTTTGCTGACACTGCGGGCATTTCCGCTGCTGACTTCGCTTTTGAAACGCGATGCTCATATGGGTGGTGATCAATCCGGTGGGGATCGCAATCACCGAGTAGCCAATCAGAATCAGTGCTGACGCCACGACTCGCCCCAACGGGGTGTGAGGCGTAATATCGCCGTACCCGACTGTCGTAACCGTAACAATCGCCCAGTAGACCGACGCATTCAGCGTGGTAAATCCATATTCCGGCCCTTCGATGAGATACATCAGCGTGCCGAAAATAATCATCACAATGCCGATAAACGAATAAAACAGAATCAGCTGATGTCTGGCGCTCAGAATCGCCTGCCAGAACACCCGTAGCGAAGGCATAAAGCGCAGTAACTTCAGGATCCGCAAAATACGAATGGCCCGCATCGCCCGCCAGGCAAAAACGTAATTAAGGCTGATTTCCGGCCACAGCCACATCACATACAAGGGCAGAATGGTGGCTAAATCAATCAGGCCCCAGAAGCTGAAGACATATTTCGCCGGATTCGGCCAGCTCACTAAACGCAGAAAATATTCCAGCGTAAAAACCAGCGTGACGAAGAGTTCGAGCCAGACGAAAATATGCCACTCATCAAATGTCAGGTGATATTGCGTGCCAATGCCCGACTCAATAAAAATAATCAGCACGCTGAGTAGCGCGAACAGTGCACATAATCCCTCAACCCGTCGGCCTGAACGGGTATTCAGGTCGAACAAACGGTGATAAACCCGCCCGCGAAGTGATGACAATGAAAACGACACGATAACCTCAGTAAAAAGAAGGGCTGACAGTTTGTCAGCCCTTGCAATTATAACGGGTCTACCTTAAGGCAGGATACGGCATGCCGGAAACTACCTTCCAGTACCGGGCGCGTTTTCGCACACTCGGGCCCGGCAATGGGACAACGGGTGCGGAATACGCAGCCTGACGGCGGGTTAATCGGTGACGGCAATTCCCCTTCCAGTAACTGAATCGTCTTGTTCTTTTCCAGATCGGGATCGGGAATCGGCACTGCCGACATCAGCGCTTTGGTGTAGGGGTGCAGCGGGTTGTGGTAAACCTCATCATAGGTTCCCAGCTCCACGGCATGGCCCAGATACATCACCAGCACGCGGTCGGAGATATGTTTTACGACCGCCAGGTCATGGGCAATGAAGATCAGCGACAGTCCCATCTCCCGCTGAAGCTGCTGCAGCAGATTGACGACCTGCGCCTGAATCGACACGTCCAGTGCGGAAACCGGCTCATCACAGATGATCAGCTTCGGCTCCAGAATCAACGCCCGGGCAATCCCGATACGCTGGCACTGTCCGCCCGAAAACTCATGCGGGTAGCGGTTGATCAGGTTTGGCAGCAAACCCACCTTCATCATCATCGCTTTTACCCGATCGCGCACATCCTGACGCGACAGCTTCGGATGATAGGTCCGCAGCGGTTCAGCAATGATTTCACCAATGGTCATGCGCGGATTCAGCGACGCCAGCGGATCCTGGAAAATCATCTGAATATCGCTGCGCACGTCGCGCCATTCATCGGGTTTCATTCCCGGCAGGTCTTTACCTAACCATGCCACCCGCCCTTCGGTTGCTTTTACCAGTCCGATAATGGCCCGGGCAAAGGTCGATTTCCCACAGCCAGATTCACCAACGACACCCAGCGTCTCCCCTTCATACAGCCGCAGCGTCACGCCATCGACTGCCTTCAGGGTTTTCGAGGGCTGCCAGAACCACTGCTTGCCATCTTTAATGTCGAAATGCACCTTCAGATCGGCGATTTCCAGGAGGACTTTACGTTTTTCATCAACAGCGTTCATGCCAGATCCTCCACCGGTTTAAAGCAGGCGCGCAGACGTCCTGGACTGAACTCTTCCAGCGGCGGCGCGGTGCTGCAAATCTCCATCGCATGAGGGCAACGCGGCTGAAACGGACAGCCTTTCGGCAGACGCAGTAAGTTGGGCGGGTTTCCCGGAATAGTCAGCATCTCTTCGCCTTCACCATCCAGACGCGGCACTGCGTTCAGCAGGCCAATCGAATACGGATGAACGGGCTGATAAAAGACATCGCGGGCATTACCGTATTCCATAGTCCGACCGGCATACATCACCAGTACTTTGTCGCAGATACCGGCCACAACCCCAAGATCGTGGGTAATCATGATGATTGCGGTGTTAAATTCACGCTTCAGTTCATTCAGAAGCGTCATGATTTGCGCCTGTACGGTGACGTCCAGCGCGGTCGTCGGTTCGTCGGCAATCAGTAACTTCGGCCTGCACAGCAGCGCCATTGCGATCATCACGCGCTGGCGCATACCACCGGAAAATTCATGCGGGAACATCTTCATCCGCTTACGCGCTTCCGGCATTTTGACCGCGTCCAGCATTCTGACCGACTCGTCAAACGCCTCCGCTTTGCTCATGCTTTTATGCAGCATCAGCACTTCCATCAGTTGCTCTCCGACGCGCATGTAAGGGTTCAGCGAGGTCATCGGGTCCTGGAAAATCATCGAGATCTGTTCGGCGCGCAGTTTATTCAGTTCACGCTCCGGCAGATTGAGGATCTCGCGTCCGCTGAAGGTCGCCGAACCGCCAATCCGGCCATTGGCGGCCAGCAGCCCCATCAGCGCAAACGCGGTCTGCGATTTGCCTGAACCGGACTCCCCCACGATACCGAGGGTTTCTCCGGCGCGCAGCGTAAAGTTCAAATCATTCACTGCGGTGACATCACCGTCCGGAGTGCTGAACGTCACGCGGAGATCTTTTACGTCCAGCAGTGCGTTAGCCCTTTGCTGCGTGAACGGCACGCTTGCAGTTTCAATTACGCTCATGGCTGCACTCCTTAACGGTCTTTCGGGTCGAGGGCATCACGCAGGCCATCGCCAATAAAGTTAAAACAGAACAACGTCACCACCAGGAAGCCTGCCGGGAACAGCAGTAGCCATGGCGACACTTCCATCGAGTTGGCGCCATCACTCAGTAATGCGCCCCAACTGCTCAACGGCTCCTGCGTTCCCAGTCCCAGGAAGCTGAGGAAGGATTCAAACAGGATCATGCTTGGCACCAGCAAAGAGGCATACACCACCACCACGCCCAGCACGTTAGGCACAATATGACGCAGTACGATATTGCCGGTCGACACGCCGCCCACCTGCGCGGCCTCGATAAACTCTTTGCGCTTCAGGCTCAGGGTCTGCCCACGCACAATACGCGCCATATCCAGCCAGGAGACCATTCCGATCGCCACAAAAATCAGCAGAATGTTTTGTCCGAAGAAGGTGACCAGCAGAATAACGAAGAACATAAACGGGAAGGAGTTGAGGATTTCCAGCAGACGCATCATCACGGAGTCGATTTTTCCGCCCAGATAGCCAGAAAGCGAGCCGTACAGCGTGCCCACCACCACGGCTACCAGCGCGGCGGCGATGCCGACCATCAGCGAGATCCGCCCGCCAATCGCCACGCGCACCAGCAGGTCACGTCCAGAGGAGTCGGTACCGAAATAGTGGCCTGATTCGGTATCTGGCGCGCTGGACATCATTCCCCAGTCGGTATCGAAGTAGGTGAACTGCGACAGCATGGGTGCCAGCGTCACAAACAGCGCGATCAATACCAGCACAATCAGACTGGCGACCGCGGCGCGGTTATGCATGAAACGACGGCGTGCATCCTGCCACAGGCTGCGTCCTTCGACCTCCAGCTTCTCACTGAAATTCTCCAGCGCGTCGCTGTTTTTCTTACTTAACATCATCGCGAGCTCCAGTATCAGTAACGAATTTTCGGGTCGATGACGGCGTACAGCACGTCAACTATCGCATTAAAGACAATGGTTAATGCCCCCACGAGGATCGTCAGGCTGAGAACCAGCGAGTAATCGCGGTTCAGCGCGCCGTTAACAAACAGCTGACCGATACCCGGCAAACCATAAATTGTTTCAATGACCATCGAACCGGTGATAATCCCGACAAACGCTGGTCCCATATACGAAAGCACCGGGAGCAGCGCGGGTTTCAATGCATGGCGAAAAATGATGCGACGCATCGGCAGCCCTTTGGCTCGCGCGGTGCGGATGAAATTCGAGTGCAGCACTTCAATCATCGAGCCACGGGTGATACGCGCAATACTGGCAATATAGGCCAGCGAGAGCGCCACCATCGGCAGGATCATAAATTTCAACGCCCCACCGTTCCAGCCGCCGCCCGGCAGCCACTTGAGGGTGATCGCAAATATCATGACCAGCAGCGGTGCGACCACAAAGCTCGGTATCACCACCCCGGTCATGGCCACCCCCATGACCGCATAGTCCCATCGCGTGTTTTGCTTCAACGCGGCAATCACGCCGGCGCTCACCCCGAGGATCACGGCCAGAAGAAAGGCCGCAAGGCCCAGCTTCGCGGAAACCGGGAAGCTCGAGGCGACCAGATCGTTAACCGTATAATCTTTGTATTTAAAAGAAGGGCCGAAATCACCGTGCGCCAGCTGCTTCAGGTAACTGAAATACTGGGTCATGATGGGATCGTTCAGATGGTATTTCGCTTCAATATTCGCCAGGACTTCCGCTGGCAGCGCGCGTTCACCGGTGAAAGGACTTCCCGGCGCAAGGCGCATCATAAAGAACGAAATGGTAATAAGAATAAACAGTGTCGGAATTGCTTCCAGACAGCGGCGTAGAATAAATTTCAACATTGCCCGTACCTTCTGGCGAGTGCCTTTACACCCCTTCACGCAGAACCACTGATGAGGAGTGTTGAGAGTCGACGAAAAAAGACACTGTGGGGCAACCTATGCTGCCCCACCCTTTGCCATTAATGCTTGATAATATACAAGTCTTTTACGTGGATATTATCCATCGGGTCTTTACCGGTATAACCACCCACCCACGGTTTAACCAAACGGGCGTTGACGTAGTAGAACACCGGCACAATCGCAGAATCTTTATCAAGCTGCTGCTCGGCTTTACCGTACAGCTCAGTACGCTGCTCTTCATTCGTTGCTTTCAGCGCATCGGCAAGGATCTTGTCAAACGCCGGGCTCTTATAGTGCGTCGTGTTGTTCGAGCTGTCAGACAACACCATATTCAGGAAGGACGTTGGCTCGTTGTAATCCGCACACCAGGCCGCACGCGAGACATCATAGTTACCCTGATGACGCGTATCGAGGAAGGTTTTCCACTCCTGGTTTTCCAGCTTCACATTCACGCCTAAGTTTTTCTTCCAGATGGACGCGGCGGCAATAGCCAGTTTTTTATGCAGATCGGAGGTGTTATACAACAGGTTGAAGGTCAACGGTTTTTCCGCGGTATATCCGGCTTCAGCCAGTAATTTTTTCGCTTCTTCGTTACGTTTTTCCTGCGTCCAGCCAAACCACTCTGGTTGAGTCAGTTTTGCGCCGTCGGTGTACGGAGGCGTGAAGCTGTATGCCGGCAGGTCGCCCTGGTTTTTCACTTTATTAACGATAATATCGCGGTCCAGCGCCAGCTTGAGCGCGGTACGCACGCGGACATCCGTAAACGGTGCTTTCTGGTTATTGATTTCGTAATAGTAGGTGCACAGATACGGGTCAACGTGAACTTCGTTCGGGATCTCTTTTTTCAACTTCTGGAACAGTTCAATCGGCATGTTGTTATAGGTCATGTCGATTTCACCGCTGCGGTAACGGTTGACGTCCGTCACTTCTGAAGCGATTGGCAGGTAGGTCACCTGATTAATGACCGTTTTGGCGTTGTCCCAATAATTAGGATTGCGCTCAAGCACGATATGCTCGTTGACGACCCAGTCTTTCAGCTTATACGCACCGTTGGTGATGATATTCGCTGGCTGTGTCCACTTCTCACCGTATTTTTCGACAGCGGCTTTAGGAACCGGGGAAACGGATGAGTGCACCAGCAGTTTGTAGAAATAAGGAACAGGCTCGCTGAGTGTGACTTCAAAGGTATTATCATCGATGGCTTTAACACCGAGATCGGTTGGTGGTTTCTTGCCGGCAACAATGTCGTCAATATTGACGATGTGACCATACTGGAGATAACTGGCGTATGGAGATGCGGTATTCGGATTCGCCAGACGCTGCCAGCTGTATACAAAATCGTGGGCCGTCACCGGCGAGCCATCTGACCATTTTGCGTCTTTGCGCAGATGGAATGTCCAGACTTTAAAGTCTTTATTTTCCCATTTCTCAGCCACGCCCGGGGACGGTTTACCGTCGACGTCACTGATGATTAAACCTTCGAACAGATCGCGGCTGATATTGGATTCCGGCACCCCTTCAATTTTGTGCGGATCGAGGGACTGTACTTCTGAGCCATTATTTCGCACCAGCGTCTGTTTTTCTGCCAGTTGCACACCTGCGGGAACAACCGCCGCCGTCGCCACATTTCCGGCGATTAGCGCAGTCAAAATTCCTGCCGCCACTAAACTTTTTTTCGTGTTGGTCATTGTGTTTGTACTCCCTCATTATAATTACTGGTTAAATCACCAGCCTGTTAATCCCGTCAGGGATCTCTGAGCAGCTCCGGAGACTTTCAGCTGTCAGGTCGTTTACTGCCTGCTATCACCGACTTTATTTATTCTGGCGATTCGTTTGATCGCCTTACGTCGATTCGTTATACGCCTCTCCTGCCAGGGGCGCATGAATAGTGGGCTGAACTGCCTTGTTGATATTTATTCTCATCAACGAGCAATCTGCTGCAATATGAACTGTCGGAAAGTAACAAAAGCATTAATTAACCGCCAATACAATTTACAGATTTGTTAAGCAATTCTCTTTTAGAGAAAAAATAACGCTCCGGCGGAACGTTCCGAAACATATAAAATAAATATAATCACTTATTAATCATACAATTAACAGCACCTCATCAGACTGAAAGCGTTGATATCAGCAAAAGGCGTTAAAATGTACGATAATTTAACAATTGGTTATTTTTTAGCACATTCATCTGCAGGTTCACTGAATTAACTAATATCATCTCAATTATCCTTCAGCAAGCCCAGGATTGTGATGTGAGCAAAATAACAAAGTGGCAGTATGAAACGGGAGTAAAAGCGCTGCAAAATCAAGAGGATTTACACCCAGAAGGGCATGAGTTTTTCCCGAAGTACGGACCTGAAAGTCAGAAAGGTGACGAAACGTAGAAGTAGAACATAGAGATGAACGGAGCCGCGAACAGCTCCGTAGGTTATTTCATCTGAAAGCAAATTAACTTAACAGCCCAGGAAATATGGCCTTAATACCCGTGACAATAAATTCGATGCCCAGCGCCATTAATAGCAGACCCATAATTCGGGTAATCACGTTAATACCCGTCTGCCCCAGAACTCGCACCAACCACGGTGCCATACGGAAAAGTCCCCAACAGCACAGGGCAAAAATCGCAATCGCCACAAAAAAGCCAAGCAGGTACATTACGCTGTGGTAACGCGTTCCCCACACGATGGTCGAACTGATCGCCCCAGGACCCGCCATCAGCGGCAGCGCCAGAGGAACGACGCCCACGCTTTCCCGGATTGCCGTTTCCGATTTTTCCTGCTTGTTCTGTTTATCCTCTCCCAGTTTCCCGCTAATCATCGACATCGCGATGGTTACCACCAGGATACCGCCAGCAATGCGGAACGAGTCAATTGAGATGCCGAACAGTTGCAGGATGCCGTCACCGAGGAATAACGAGGTCCACAGAATGATCGCGACGGACAGGTTGGCAGTCAGGTTCGTTTTATTGCGCGCCGCCGCTGTCTGGTAGCTGGTCATACTGATGAAGACAGGAATAATCCCAACCGGGTTCACTAACGCAAACAACCCGATGAAAAATTTGAAATAAACAGGAAAATCAAACAGCGTTTGGATCACGGTTAGCTCCGAAGCGTTAGCCGTATAAAATGAGTTAAAGTTACCGGGTGAAAACCGTGCTGAAGATACGCCTTTTCACAGTACATTTCACCAGGGCAAACGTAAAATTGCTACCATTCCTGAGTGTTACCAATATGTTTTAATTATGATAATTTGATAGCCATTCACCACTACAATTAGACAACACTTAGCGTTAAGGGCTAAAAGGGCCTGCTGAAAGGTGTCAGCTTTGACAAATATTGATCCAGATCACGTAATAGCTACTCAGAAGTGAGTAACCTTGCTTACGCCACCTGGAAGTAACGCGTTAGAGTTAGATGCCGCTGACGCATAAACTCTTTTAGTAAATCAGAGCAAACTGGACGTTAAGTAACCAATTGATTTTCTGGCCGTTATGCAAACTAACGCCCGCTGTCTATACTCACGTATCGAGCAGATGATTTACTAAAAAAGTTTAACATTATCAGGAGAGCATTATGGCTGTTACTAATGTCGCTGAACTTAACGCACTCGTCGAGCGCGTCAAAAAAGCCCAGCGTGAATATGCCAGTTTCACTCAAGAACAAGTTGATAAAATCTTCCGCGCCGCCGCTCTGGCCGCTGCAGATGCTCGAATCCCTCTCGCGAAGATGGCCGTTGCCGAATCTGGCATGGGTATCGTCGAAGATAAAGTGATTAAAAACCACTTTGCTTCTGAGTACATCTATAACGCTTACAAAGATGAAAAAACCTGCGGCGTGCTGTCTGAAGACGACACCTTCGGGACCATCACCATTGCTGAACCTATCGGTATCATCTGCGGTATCGTACCTACCACTAACCCAACCTCTACGGCGATCTTTAAGTCCCTGATCAGCCTGAAAACTCGTAACGCAATCATCTTCTCTCCGCACCCACGTGCGAAAGATGCGACCAACAAAGCGGCAGATATCGTGCTGCAGGCGGCTATCGCGGCTGGCGCACCGAAAGACCTGATTGGCTGGATCGATCAACCTTCCGTAGAACTGTCTAATGCACTGATGCACCACCCGGATATCAACCTGATTCTGGCAACCGGTGGTCCGGGCATGGTGAAAGCGGCATACAGCTCCGGTAAACCCGCTATCGGCGTGGGCGCAGGTAACACGCCAGTGGTTATCGACGAAACCGCTGATATCAAACGTGCTGTTGCATCTGTCCTGATGTCCAAAACCTTCGACAACGGCGTAATCTGTGCTTCTGAACAGTCTGTTGTTGTGGTTGATTCAGTTTACGACGCCGTTCGCGAACGTTTCGCCAGCCACGGCGGCTACATGCTGCAGGGCAAAGAGCTGAAAGCCGTTCAGGACGTTATCCTGAAAAATGGTGCGCTGAACG
Organism: Citrobacter telavivensis; assembly: GCA_009363175.1. Classification (NCBI taxonomy): domain Bacteria; kingdom Pseudomonadati; phylum Pseudomonadota; class Gammaproteobacteria; order Enterobacterales; family Enterobacteriaceae; genus Citrobacter; species Citrobacter telavivensis. The sequence continues at coordinate 2,922,937 of CP045205.1, read as the reverse complement.
CTGCTATCGTAGGTCAACCCGCATATAAAATTGCTGAACTGGCCGGCTTCTCGGTACCGGAAACGACCAAGATTCTGATCGGTGAAGTAAAAGTGGTTGATGAGAGCGAACCGTTCGCTCACGAAAAACTGTCCCCGACGCTGGCGATGTACCGTGCGAAAGATTTCGAAGACGCGGTTATCAAAGCAGAGAAACTGGTAGCAATGGGCGGTATCGGTCACACTTCTTGTCTGTACACCGACCAGGACAACCAGCCGGAACGCGTGGCTTACTTCGGTCAGATGATGAAAACCGCCCGTATCCTGATCAACACCCCGGCATCTCAGGGTGGTATCGGTGACCTGTATAACTTCAAACTCGCACCTTCCCTGACTCTGGGTTGTGGTTCCTGGGGTGGTAACTCCATCTCTGAAAACGTTGGTCCGAAACACCTGATCAACAAGAAAACCGTTGCTAAGCGAGCTGAAAACATGTTGTGGCACAAACTTCCGAAATCTATCTACTTCCGCCGTGGCTCACTGCCTATCGCGCTGGATGAAGTGATTACTGATGGCCACAAACGTGCGCTCATCGTGACTGACCGCTTCCTGTTTAACAACGGTTATGCAGACCAGATCACCTCTGTGCTGAAAGCCGCTGGCGTTGAAACCGAAGTGTTCTTTGAAGTGGAAGCTGACCCAACGCTTTCTGTCGTCCGTAAAGGCGCAGAACTGGCAAACTCCTTCAAACCAGACGTTATCATCGCGCTGGGTGGCGGTTCCCCGATGGACGCCGCGAAAATCATGTGGGTCATGTACGAACATCCGGAAACGCACTTCGAAGAACTGGCGCTGCGCTTTATGGATATCCGTAAACGTATCTACAAGTTCCCGAAAATGGGTGTGAAAGCGAAAATGGTCGCGGTCACCACCACGTCCGGTACCGGTTCTGAAGTCACGCCGTTCGCTGTTGTGACCGACGATGCAACCGGCCAGAAATACCCGCTGGCTGACTATGCCCTGACCCCGGATATGGCGATTGTCGATGCCAACCTGGTGATGGAGATGCCGAAATCACTGTGTGCCTTTGGTGGTCTTGATGCGGTGACTCACGCCCTGGAAGCTTACGTTTCCGTACTGGCTTCTGAGTTCTCCGACGGTCAGGCACTGCAGGCGCTGAAACTGCTGAAAGAAAATCTGCCGGCGTCCTATAACGAAGGGTCTAAAAACCCGGTAGCCCGTGAACGTGTTCACAGTGCAGCCACCATCGCCGGTATCGCGTTTGCGAACGCCTTCCTCGGTGTTTGTCACTCAATGGCGCACAAACTGGGCTCTCAGTTCCACATTCCACACGGCCTGGCAAACGCCCTGCTGATCAGCAACGTTATTCGCTACAACGCGAACGACAACCCGACCAAGCAGACTGCCTTCAGTCAGTATGACCGTCCGCAGGCACGCCGTCGTTATGCTGAAATCGCAGACCATCTGGGTCTGAGCGCACCGGGCGACCGTACTGCAGCGAAGATCGAGAAACTGCTGGCATGGCTGGAAAGCCTGAAAGCTGAACTGGGTATTCCGAAGTCAATCCGCGAAGCGGGCGTTCAGGAAGCAGACTTCCTGGCTCACGTAGACAAGTTGTCTGAAGATGCATTCGATGACCAGTGCACCGGCGCTAACCCGCGCTACCCGCTGATCTCCGAACTGAAACAGATCCTGATGGATACCTTCTACGGTCGTGAGTACTCTGAAGGAACTCCGGCGGCGAAAGAAGTTGCTGCCGCGCCGAAAGCAGAGAAAAAAGCGAAGAAATCCGCTTAATCCTCGCTGAGCATTCACAACGTAAAAGCGGCCTCTGTTGAGGCCGCTTTTTTATATCCGAAATCAGTTACTGCTGTCGGGTCAATGAACGGCTGAGCACTTCGCCAACCGCTCATCAAGGCAGACGGTTAGTCGTAACGATGGCGTTCCTGTATCGCTGTCAGAGACCCCTCCTCCAGCGCTTCCTTATAATGCTTACGGCAGACCGACACATACCGCTCGTTGCCGCCTATGACCACCTGTTCGCCTTCATTATAAGGTCTGCCCGCCTGATCAAGACGTAGCACCATACTCGCTTTGCGTCCGCAGAAGCAGATGGTTTTGAGTTCAACCAGCTTATCTGACCACGCCAACAGGTATTGGCTACCCACAAACAGTTCGCCGCGAAAATCCGTGCGTAATCCGTAGCACAACACCGGAATATCCAGTTGATCAACAACTTCCGATAATTCATAAACCTGCTGTCGGGTTAAAAACTGACATTCGTCCACCAGCACACAATGAACAGGCTGTTGCGCATTATCGGTTGCTATCTCTTCATACAGCGATGAATTCTGGTTAAACAATTTGGCGGGAGAAGACAGCCCGATACGCGAACTCACTTTCCCCGCGCCATAGCGATCGTCTATTTCGGCGGTATATACAACAGTACGCATCCCGCGTTCCTGGTAATTGTATGAAGATTGCAGTAAGGCAGTCGACTTACCGGCATTCATTGCTGAATAGTAGAAATATAGCTGTGCCATCGGCCACAGACCCTCACCAAAGTGAAATAAAGACGGGGCGCAGTGTAGCATAATTTGAATCGTTATCGGTGCCTGGTTCTGCACCCGCCGGCTATATCTTCCGTCGCCAGCACACGTCCCGCGAAAAATCTGTAGAGGTGAGTGTACGGAAAATACGAATTAACAATTGAACAAACAACGCGCGACGGATCCCATTCTTGTCGTATTGTGCGTTCGATATTCATCAACACTGCTTATCAACACCGCCCTAATGGAAACCCTGAACTTATTGTTACTGTTCTACATAACTATTGCGGAGTAATAGACGGTGTCCATCAACAAAACTAATACAAAAGGTTGAAATCACTACGATGAGAGTCTATTTCATCGTGTGAAAATGTGACCTGAATCCGGATGTTTTCGACTGAAAAAAGGAGTAACCGCTCAGCCAATAAGCCCTTTTTTGTGCGTTCCTTCAAGAAAAATTTAAGTTCGGATATTTATTGTTGGCAAAAAATAAAGGGCAATTTTGAATTCCTTACATTCCTGGCTATTGCACATCTGAATTTAACGCTCTATTATTAGCTCAACAAACCACCCCCAATATAAGTTTGAGATTACTACAATGAGCGAAGCACTTAAAATTCTGAACAACATCCGTACTCTTCGTGCGCAGGCAAGAGAATGTACCCTTGAAACGCTGGAAGAAATGCTGGAAAAATTAGAAGTTGTTGTTAACGAACGTCGTGAAGAAGAAAGCGCGGCAGCGGCTGAAGTTGAAGAGCGTACTCGTAAACTGCAACAATATCGTGAAATGCTGATTGCTGATGGTATTGATCCGAATGAACTGCTGAATAGCATGGCTGCAGTTAAATCCGGCACCAAAGCTAAACGTGCAGCGCGTCCGGCTAAATATAGCTACGTTGACGAAAACGGCGAAACTAAAACCTGGACTGGTCAGGGTCGTACTCCGGCAGTGATCAAGAAAGCAATGGAAGAGCAAGGTAAACAACTGGATGATTTCCTGATTAAGGAATAATCTGTAATCTACCTGCTTAAAATCCCGCGCTCTGCGGGATTTTTTATGTCCGCGATCTACCGATTCCCCATAAAGCGTGCGTATAAAAAAACGGCACTGGATACCAGCGCCGTCTCTGTTCGTTAATTATAACGTCTGGTTACTTCTTAATACCCATCTCTTCTTCGAGCCAGGCCTTAAATTCGCTGCCAAGTGAATTATGTCGAATGCCATATTCCACAAATGCCTGCATATAACCTAATTTATTGCCGCAGTCGTGGCTCTTCCCTTTCATATGATAGGCTTCGACAGTCTCTTTTTCGATCAGCATATCGATAGCGTCAGTCAACTGAATTTCGTCACCCGCTCCCGGAGGGGTTTTCGCCAGCAGAGGCCAGATGTCCGCGCTCAGCACGTAGCGGCCAACAATCGCCAGATTTGACGGGGCGACATCGGCTTTCGGTTTTTCAACGACGCCCACCATCGGAACGCTTTCGCCAGGTGCCAGCGGCACGCCTTTACAGTCAACAACACCGTATGCGGTCACATCAGCGACCGGCTCAACCATGATCTGGCTATTTCCGGTTTCATCAAAACGACGAATCATTTCTGCCAGGTTATCCTGGGATAAATCGGACTCAAACTCATCAAGAATAACGTCAGGCAGAATTACGGCGACAGGCTCATTACCGACTACCGGATGGGCGCACAATACCGCGTGGCCCAGGCCTTTTGCCAGCCCCTGACGAACCTGCATTATCGTGACGTGCGGTGGGCAAATAGATTGCACTTCTTCGAGTAGCTGGCGCTTAACGCGTTTTTCCAGCATCGCTTCCAGTTCAAAACTGGTGTCGAAGTGGTTTTCGATCGAATTTTTCGATGAGTGAGTCACCAGCACAATTTCAGTGATGCCCGCAGCAATACACTCGTTAACGACATACTGAATTAATGGCTTATCAACCAGCGGCAACATCTCTTTCGGGATCGCTTTCGTCGCCGGTAACATCCTGGTTCCTAATCCCGCAACCGGGATAACGGCTTTTTTGACTTTCGAGTTAATGGCAGCCATTTAAATTCTCCTGGACTGTTCATGTATTGAACGTGTTCATCAATCTGTATCGCATCGAGTATATCAGGACTGACTCAAGCCTCAGGTCCGAAAAGGATGCGTGTTCGTATAATTAAGATAAATACGTATAAGACTGGCGCTGATAGTAGCACCAGCAGAGAAAGGCAGGTACGGCAATTTGCATCCACCCTCTCGATTGTTCATTCCGCAGACAACATAAGGCGCAATCGACCTCCTGCCCCCCAAATTTGACACTGCCAGGCTTCGCAGCGTTGACTAATTTGGTTGAGGTAGGTATTGCCTAACGTTCCCAGCGGAACGCCGTTACTGATCTGCACATTATGCGATCCGGTATTTAATGTCGCATTGAGTCCGGCCGAAACCAGAATCAGATTTTTAAGCTCACTATGATAATAGCCGACTAATAGCGGGAACTGTCCGGGTAAATTGGCCTGACGAAGCAGATGGTTGACCTGTTTCAATAATGCCCCCAGTTCCGGCAGGCGCTGATTCTGATGCGCGAGCTGATCCTGCAACAAGCCATTAAATAACGCCCGCAGAAGTAACGCCGCCAGCACACCGTTGTCACCGGCCCGGGTAACGTCCAGACAATAAAAGGCGAGATCGTTATCCGAGAGCGGCGCGATATCCAGAACCAGTCCTGGCTTATCCGCCGAAACCAGTTGTCGATAATTGACCCGGCAATGCGAAATAACCTGCTGTACCGGAGGCTGAAGCTCCTGAAGCAATTTCGCGGCGGCTGCGGGATTGTCCACCATCGCATCCCAGTCGCGAAACAGGCGCTCTTCTTCTTCAACACGGGAATTAAACATGTTCGGATAAAGACAGGCAAACACGGTTTCCCGCAGCCGGGTCAGGTCCTTTACCGGTTTCAGCAGAACGTCATCCACACCGAGGCGTAAGGCTTTGGCAATATCCGCCATATTCTCTGTCGCCGAGATCACCAGAATCGGCGTCTGGTCACCGCGGTTACGCAAATGCTCCACCAGGCTGAGGCCGTTCATCCTTGGCATGGCGAGATCGCAAATCATGAGATCGGGCGTGAAATCGGTTAAACGGTCCAGTGCCTCTAAGCCATCGCCCGCCAGTGCCGTTGTCGCTCCCAAAGAGGAAAACCAGGAATCCAGAAGCGAGCGGAAAACCGGCTCGTCCTCAACGATTAAAATCTGTTTTCCGACCAATGGCTGCGTCATGTTCTCTCCCCTGACTGGCTTTACTCAATAGTGGCATGCTATTGCCACACACGCCTGTCAGAATATGCTTAAGTGTAGTTAATAATGGTGCGTCAAACGCCGGCACGCACCAGAGGCAAAAGTTCGTCCATCTTTTTCTCTACCGCTAACCGCCCTGCTTCTATGGCAGCGCTGGCACGATGAAAATCCAGGGTGGAGATTTGTGGACAGAAAGGTTGAATTAATATGTCCGGCGGATCGCCCGCCATGCGGTTACGCTTCAGGCGATTTTCCAGCACCTGAATCGAGGTGGTCATGATTTCCATCGCGGTTGGTGCGGTCACCACGCGGCGTGCGGTGATATTACCCAGCCGCTCTTTCAGGCGTGCGTGCCAGGAGAGTCCTTCATCATCACCCTCCGGACTGTCATCGCTGACGTTCAACGACAGCAAATCCTGCTGCATCAGATGCGCGTCGTGTTGCAGATCGACGGCAATCACGATATCCGCGCCCAGTGCGCGGGTCAAAGAGATGGGAACCGGGTTAACGACACCGCCGTCCACCAGCCAGTAGCCATTGTGGGCGACGGGAGACATCAGGCCAGGGATACTGCAGGAGGCGCGAACGGCGAGATGGAGATCGCCTTCAGTAAACCATAATTCGCGTCCCGTACTGAGATTGGTCGCCACCGTTGCGAAACGACGACTGCACTGCTCAATTTCGGCCACAGGCATGACGTTGCGGTATTGATTGAAGACGCGCTCGCCGCGCAGCAGTCCGCCCCTTCGCCATGACAGGTCCATCAGACGCAGGACATCCCAATAGCTGAACGAGCAAACCCACTCTTCAAGCGCGGGCAATTTATTGCAGGCATAGGCGGCACCGACCAACGAACCGATGGAACACCCTGCAACGATATCAATATCAATGCCCATGTGTTTGAGGGCTTTGATGACACCAATATGCGACCAGCCTCGCGCAGCACCTGAGCCTAGCGCCAGACCTATTTTCATTTTTCTCATTTGACCGACAGACTTCCCCTGGCTTACGGGCGTAGCAACATCTCCAACGCTCAGTTAACATAGTGCTACCCAGGCTTTTTTTATACGCCGTTTTTTTATCAGGGAGTTTTTTGTGTCTCAACGTTGTCCCTGTGGTAGCGCAGTCGAGTATAGCCTATGTTGCCACCGATATCTGTCTGGTGAGCAAGTCGCACCCGATCCATCGCACCTCATGCGTTCGCGCTACTGCGCTTTTGTGATGAAAGACGCAGATTATTTAATCAGGACCTGGCATCCGACCTGTCACGCGGCCCGTTTTCGGGATGAGATCGGTGCAGGATTTGCCACGACCGAATGGCTGGGGCTAACCGTTTTCGAGCACACCGTCTCTGAGGCCGACAACACCGGCTACGTCAGTTTTGTCGCCCGTTTTCGCGAACACGATAAACCGGGGGCGATCATTGAACGTTCTCGTTTTTTAAAAGAAAACGGTCAGTGGTACTATATCGATGGTACACGCCCGCAATTGGGACGTAACGACCCCTGCCCTTGTGGTTCAGGTAAAAAATTTAAAAAATGCTGCGGCTAGTCAACTGCCCGACAGTATTCACTTAGCAAACATCATCAACAGGATTACCGCTGCAATGCATTCTTTACAACGAAAAGTGCTTCGTACCATCTGCCCTGACCAGAAAGGGCTTATCGCGCGGATTACGAATATTTGCTACAAACATGAACTGAATATTGTGCAGAACAATGAGTTTGTAGACCACCGAACCGGGCGCTTTTTCATGCGTACCGAACTGGAAGGGATTTTTAACGACTCCACGCTGCTGGCCGATCTGGACAGCGCCTTGCCGGAAGGCTCCATTCGTGAGTTGAATCCCGCCGGACGTCGTCGCGTGGTGATTCTGGTCACCAAAGAAGCGCATTGTCTGGGTGACCTGTTAATGAAAGCCAACTATGGCGGGCTGGATGTGGATATTGCCGCGGTGATTGGCAATCACGAAACGCTGCGTTCGCTGGTTGAGCGTTTTGAAATTCCCTTCGAACTGGTCAGTCATGAAGGTTTAACCCGCGAAGAGCACGACCAGAAGATGGCGGACGCGATTGACGCACACCAACCGGATTACGTGGTGCTGGCGAAATATATGCGCGTGCTGACGCCGGAATTTGTGGCCCGCTTCCCGAACAAAATTATCAATATTCACCACTCATTCCTGCCGGCATTCATTGGTGCACGACCTTACCACCAGGCTTACGAGCGCGGAGTGAAAATCATCGGCGCGACGGCGCACTATGTGAATGACAATCTGGACGAAGGTCCGATCATCATGCAGGACGTTATTCATGTGGATCACACCTACACGGCGGAAGATATGATGCGAGCCGGGCGCGACGTCGAAAAGAACGTGCTGAGCCGCGCGTTGTATCAGGTGCTTGCCCAGCGCGTATTTGTCTACGGCAATCGGACGATTATTCTTTAATCGACTGAGAAATGAATTGGTTAGCTTTACGCCTTTGCGGGTAAAAATCAGGCAACCAGTTTATTTTTCTCACCGGAATGCTTTACAGGGGCGCATCATTTGATATGATGCGCCCCGCTTCCCGAAATGGAAGCAGGCCAGTAAAGCGCATTACCCCGTGGTGGGGTTCCCGAGCGATCATAAGGGAGCTGACTGCAAATCTGCCGTCATCGACTTCGAAGTTCGACTCGAGCATAGCGAGAGAGCGTTACCGCATGTAACGATAATCCTTCAGGCTATGAAACACCAAACCCCGTGGTGGGGTTCCCGAGCGGCCAAAGGGAGCAGACTGTAAATCTGCCGTCATCGACTTCGAAGGTTCGAATCCTTCCCCCACCACCATCTCTTTCGAGATATCAAAGCATCACACCCCTGGCGGGGTTCCCGAGCGGCCAAAGGGAGCAGACTGTAAATCTGCCGTCATCGACTTCGAAGGTTCGAATCCTTCCCCCGCCACCATTATTTGCTACGGCAATGTAGCAACCCCGATAAGTTATGCAGAAGTTTGCACTTACCGGGAAGGGTGAGAGCCTTCGATTAAGGTTCGACTCGAGCGAAAGCGAGAGAACGTTACCGTAGGTAACGGCCCGAAGGGTGAGGAGCGAAGCGACGAATAATCCTTCCCCCGCCACCATCACTTCCCTATTGTCCCCGTTTAAATCCAAACTCTAATGCCCTATATTCTGCCCATGCGGGAAGGATGAGAAGTGTCGATTAAGGTTCGATTCGAGCAAAGCGAGAAAGCGTTTCAGCAGGTAACCTTTGCCCGGTGGCACTTCGTTTACCGGGCCTACCAGTTCGCCATCATGTAGGTCGGATAAGCGTAGCGCCATCCGACAATTCAGGTCGCACGACCCCATAAAAAAACCCTGCCGGAGCAGGGTTTAGTAGCACAAAAACCGTATCAGTGACGGGCGCGAACAATCTGGTATTTGCGCGTCAGGTACTCGACCGGCGCGCTCCAGATGTGTACCAGCCGGGAGAACGGGAACAGCAGGAACAGCGTCATCCCCAGCACCAGATGCAGACGGAAGATAAACGCCACACCCTCCAGATGCGCAGACGCGCCGCCGTGGAAGGTCACCACAGACTGTGCCCAGCCCACCAGTTTCATCATTTCGCTACCGTCCATATGCTGGGCGGAGAACGGAATAGTCAACAGTCCCAACGCGCACTGGATCACCAGCAGCGAAAGGATCAGGATATCGGCTCCGGTGGTGGTTGCCCGCACGCGTGGGCTGAACAGACGACGCTTAAGCAACAGTACACCGCCGACAAGGCACATCAGGCCCGCCGCACCGCCGCCAATCATCGCCATCTTCTGTTTCACTTCAATAGGCAGCCAGGCTTCATACATCCAGTGCGGCGTCAGCATGCCGAGGAAGTGGCCGGCAAAGATCCCCAATATCCCAAAATGGAACAGGTTCGATGCCATGTTCATCCCCTTGCGATCCAGCATCTGACTGGACCCGGCACGCCAGGTGTACTGACCATAGTCGTAACGCAACCAGCTACCAATCAGAAACACGGACCCGGCAATGTACGGGTAGATGTCAAAGAAGAACATATTCAGGAAGTGCATTATTGCTGTCCTCCGGTGGTGATATTCAGATATTGCGGCGCAACGGCTCCGGCAAAACGACGCTGATGAGCGGAAATTTCAGACTCGCCGCAGCCCTGATCGGCAAAGAATTTCACCTGCTCTTCTTCCCAGACCGCATCAAGCGCCTGCGGCGTATCATCGCGAACTTCATCCGCAATTTTCTCCGCGACTTTGTCGCTGTCGACAGTCGCATTCGCCAGTTTCAGCAGCAGATCGAACAGTACCGCATAGCGGCTTTCACGCTGTTGCAGACGCGCACCCAGCAGCGCCAGAATCGGAGCAATATCCTGCAACCCGCCCAGCGCCTCGCGCTTGGGCAACTGTGCCAGATACTCCAGATACAGCGGCAGATGGTCCGGCAGCTCACGGCTGTCGAGCTGTAAACCGTGCTGCTCGTACTGTGCCATCAGGTCAACCATCGCCTGACCGCGGTCGCGAGACTCACCGTGGACGTGTTCGAACAGCAACAGCGAGGTTGCCCGACCGCGGTCGAACAGTTCGCTGTAATTGGCCTGCGCATCCAGCATCTCCTGAGCGGTTAAGTCGCGCAGGAAAACGCTGAGCGTATGCGCATCCTCTTTATTGAGATTTTCAGATGACGCGAGTGCATCGTACAGTTCCTGCTGATGCTGCCACAGGGCAGCATCCGGGTACTCAAGCAGACGCGAAACAATGACGAGTTCAATCATTGGTGCGGCTCCGTTTTGCTGGTCACATCGATGGCATCAATGCGGCGGCTGTTAAACAGGTTGAACTTAGTATCAGAACCGTGGCAACCGTCGCCGAAGGTAAAGCCACAACCGCTTTTCTCCGGGAATGCATCACGCGCCAGTTCACGGTGGCTACTCGGTACCACGAAGCGATCTTCGTAGTTGGCAATCGCCAGGTAACGGTACATTTCCTGCGCCTGTGCTTCGCTTAAGCCCACCTCTTCCAGCGCGCGGGTGTCCACTTTGCCGTCAACCGTTTCCGCACGTTTGTAGTGGCGCATCGCCAGCATACGTTTCAGCGCCAGCAATACCGGCTGGGTATCACCTGCGGTGAGCAGGTTAGCGAGGTACTGAACCGGGATCCGCAGGCTGTCCACGTCAGGCAGAATGCCGTTGCTGCCCAGTTCGCCCGCATCCGCCGCCGACTGAATCGGTGACAGAGGCGGTACATACCACACCATCGGCAGCGTGCGATATTCCGGATGTAGCGGCAGTGCCAGCTTCCAGTCCATTGCCATTTTATAAACTGGCGACTGCTGCGCCGCGTCAATGACGCTCACCGGAATACCGTCTTTCAGCGCCTGTTCAATGACCGCCGGATCGTTCGGATCGAGGAACACATCCAGTTGGCGCTGGTAGAGATCTTTCTCATGCTCGGTGCTTGCTGCACTTTCAATCGCATCCGCGTCATACAGCAGCACGCCAAGGTAACGGATACGGCCCACGCAGGTTTCGGAGCACACGGTCGGCTGACCGGCTTCGATACGCGGATAGCAGAAGATGCACTTCTCAGACTTACCGCTCTTCCAGTTGAAGTAGATTTTTTTGTACGGGCAACCGGTGATACACATCCGCCAGCCACGGCACTTGTCCTGGTCGATCAGCACGATGCCGTCTTCTTCACGCTTATAGATGGCGCCGCTCGGGCAGGTCGCCACACACGCCGGGTTGAGGCAGTGTTCACACAGTCGCGGCAGATACATCATGAAGGTGTTTTCAAACTGGCCGTACATCGCCTTCTGCATGTTTTCGAAGTTCTTGTCTTGCGACAGCTTCTCAAACTCACCGCCCAGATCGTCCTCCCAGTTCGGCCCTTTTTCGATTTTCGCCATCCGCTGACCGGTAATCAGCGAGCGCGGACGCGCGATCGGCTGATGCTTACCTTCGGCTGCGTTATGCAGGTTCTGATAATCGAAATCAAACGGCTCGTAGTAGTCATCAATGCCCGGCAGATGCGGGTTAGCAAAGATTTTACCCAGCAGCATCGCACGGTTGCCCATGCGCGGCTGGATTTTGCCGTTGATTTTTCGGATCCAGCCGCCCTTGTATTTTTCCTGATCTTCCCAGTGGGTCGGGAAGCCGGTGCCAGGCTTGGTTTCAACGTTGTTGAACCACGCGTATTCAGCACCTTCACGGCTGGTCCAGACGTTTTTACAGGTCACGGAACAGGTGTGACAGCCGATGCACTTATCGAGATTCAGCACCATGCCGACTTGTGAACGAATTTTCATTTTACGCTCTCCTGTACCTGGTCATTGCCTTCGCCATCCAACCAGTTAATGTTCTTCATCTTACGTACCACCACGAACTCATCGCGGTTCGAACCGACGGTACCGTAGTAGTTAAAGCCGTAGGCCAACTGCGCATAGCCGCCGATCATGTGAGTTGGTTTCGGCGTAATACGGGTGACCGAGTTATGAATACCGCCGCGCTGCTCGGTGATTTCTGAGCCAGGAATGTTCACGATACGTTCCTGTGCGTGATACATCATGGTCATACCCGCGGGTACACGCTGGCTCACCACTGCGCGCGCAGTTAACGAACCGTTGCTGTTGAACACTTCGATCCAGTCGTTATCTTTGATCTCCAGATCGTTGGCATCCACTTCACTCATCCACACAATCGGACCACCGCGCCCCAACGTCAGCATCAGCAGGTTGTCACTGTAGGTGGAGTGAATGCCCCACTTCTGGTGCGGCGTCAGGAAGTTGAGCGCTTTTTCCGGGTTACCGTTGGATTTCTCGCCCATCACCGATTTCACCGAACGGGTATCAATTGGCGGACGATAAACCAGCAGGCTTTCGCCGAAATCACGCATCCACTGATGATCCTGATACAGCGACTGGCGACCGGTCAGCGTGCGCCACGGGATCAGCTCATGAACGTTGGTATAGCCCGCGTTGTAGGAGACGTGTTCGTCTTCAAGACCGGACCAGGTCGGGCTGGAGATGATTTTGCGCGGCTGGGCCTGGATATCGCGGAAGCGGATTTTTTCCTCTTCTTTGTTCGTCGCCAGATGGGTATGGTCGCGACCGGTAAACTCGCTGAGCGCCGCCCAGGCTTTCACCGCCACGTGACCGTTCGTTTCCGGGGCCAGCGTCAGGATCATCTCTGCCGCGTCAATGGCGGTATTGAGCATTGGCTGGCCTTTCGCCGGGCCGTCTGCCTTGGTGTAGTTAAGCTTGCGCAGCAGATCCATTTCGCTCTGCGTGTTCCAGGCGATCCCTTTACCGCCGTTACCGATTTTCTCCATCAGCGGACCAATCGAGGTAAAACGCTCATACGTTGCCGGATAATCACGTTCAACGGTCAGGATATGCGGCGCGGTAACGCCCGGAATCAGGTCACATTCGCCTTTTTTCCAGTCCTTCACATCCAGCGGCTGTGCCAGTTCGGCGGCAGAGTCGTGCTGAATTGGCAGCGTGACGACATCCGTCTCTTTCCCGAGGTGCCCCACGCACACTTCTGAGAATTTCTTCGCGATAGCTTTGTAGATTTCCCAGTCGCTTTTTGATTCCCATGCCGGGTCAACGGCGGCGGAAAGCGGATGAATAAACGGATGCATATCCGAGGTATTCATGTCGTCTTTCTCATACCAGGTAGCGGTTGGCAGCACGATATCGGAGTACAGACAGGTGCTCGACAGACGGAAGTCCAGCGTTACCACCAGATCCAGTTTGCCGTCGAGACCGTTGTCCTGCCATTCCACTTCTTCCGGCTTCACGCCGCCCTGCTTGCCCAGGTCTTTGCCCTGAATACCGTGCTCGGTTCCCAGCAGGTACTTCAGCATGAATTCGTGACCTTTACCGGAGGAGCCCAACAGGTTGGAGCGCCAGATGAACAGGTTGCGTGGATGGTTTTTCCCATTTTCCGGCTGTTCGGCCGCGAAACGAATCGAACCGTCTTTCAGCGACTTGACGGTGTAATCCACCGGCGTCATCCCGACCTTCTTCGCCTCTTGTGCGATGGTCAGCGGGTTGGTGCCAAGCTGTGGTGCAGACGGCAGCCAGCCCATGCGCTCGGCACGCACGTTGAAGTCAATCAGATGTCCGCTGTAGCGCGATTTATCCGCCAGCGGCGACAGCAGCTCCTGTGCGGTAACCGTCTCATATCGCCACTGACTGGAGTGGTTGTAGAAGTACGACGTACTGTTCATGTGACGTGCCGGACGCTGCCAGTCAAGGGCAAACGCCAACGGCTGCCAGCCGGTCTGCGGACGCAGTTTTTCCTGGCCGACATAGTGCGCCCAACCGCCGCCGCTCTGGCCGATACAGCCACAGAACACCAGCATGTTGATAAGCCCGCGATAGTTCATATCGAGGTGGTACCAGTGGTTCAGACCGGCACCGACGATGATCATCGAACGACCGTGCGTCTTATCCGCATTGTCGGCAAACTCACGCGCGATGCGGGTGATCTGCGCACGCGGAACGCCGGTAATTTGCTCTGCCCACGCCGGGGTGTACGCTTTGATATCGTCGTAGCTGGTTGCGCAGTTAGCATCGTTCAGACCGCGTTCCAGACCGTAGTTGGCCATCGTCAGATCGTAAACGGTGGTGACCAGCGCCGTGGTGCCGTCCGCCAGTTGCAGGCGTTTAACCGGCAGTTTGTGCAGCAGCACATTTTCCAGCGCCACTTTATTAACGTGTTCGGTGCCTTCACCGCCGAAGTACGGGAAGCCCACCTCGGCGATCTCGTCCTGGCTGCCCAGCAGACTCAATTGCAGTTCCGTCTCGGTACCGGTCGTCCCGTCGCGCTGCTCAAGGTTCCATTTGCCCTTCTCGCCCCAGCGGAAACCAATAGAACCGTTCGGCGCGACCATATCGCCATTGCTGTTGATGGCAACGGTTTTCCATTCCGGGTTGTTTTCCTGGCCCAGCGCGTCAACAAGGTCTGCGGCGCGCAGCATACGACCCGCAGCATAGTAACCGTCACGCTCTTCCAGCATCACCAGCATTGGCATGTCGGTGTAGCGACGCACGTAGTCGGTAAAGTACTGGCTCGGGTTGTCGAGATGGAATTCACGCAGCATGACGTGACCCATTGCCAGCGCCATCGCCGCATCAGTCCCCTGCTTCGGGGCCAGCCAAAGGTCGCACAGTTTGGCGATCTCAGCGTAGTCCGGCGTTATCGCAACGGTTTTAGTGCCTTTATAGCGGACTTCGGTAAAGAAGTGGGCATCCGGCGTACGGGTCTGGGGAACGTTAGAACCCCAGGCGATGATGTAGCTGGAGTTGTACCAGTCAGCGGATTCCGGCACGTCAGTCTGCTCACCCCAGGTCTGCGGTGAGGCCGGAGGCAGGTCGCAGTACCAGTCGTAGAAGCTCAGGCAGGTCCCGCCAATCAAGGAGAGGTAACGTGCACCGGACGCATAGGAGACCATTGACATCGCCGGGATCGGCGAAAAACCAGCCACGCGATCAGGGCCGTAAGTTTTCACGGTATAGACGTTGGAGGCGGCAATCAGTTCATTGACTTCCTGCCAGGAGGAGCGGACGAAACCACCACGACCTCGCGCTTGTTTGAAGCTTTTTGCTTTATCGGCGTCTTCGATGATGGAGGCCCAGGCGTCAACCGGATCGCTGTGCAGTTTCTTCGCTTCACGCCACATCTTCATCAGACGTTTGCGCATCAGCGGATATTTCAGACGGTTAGCACTGTAGAGATACCAGGAGTAGCTGGCGCCGCGCGGACAGCCGCGAGGCTCGTGGTTTGGCATGTCCGGACGGGTACGTGGGTAGTCCGTTTGCTGGGTTTCCCAGGTCACCAGACCATTTTTAACGTAGATTTTCCAGCTGCATGAGCCGGTGCAGTTAACCCCGTGGGTTGAACGCACAACTTTGTCGTGCTGCCAACGCTGGCGATATCCATCCTCCCAGTCCCGGTTGGTTTCGAGAAGCTGGCCGTGCCCATCGGCAAAGGTTTCACCCTTCTGCTTGAAGTAGCGAAATCGGTCCAGGAATTTACTCATCGGTTCTCTCCTGTGGAGCCTGACGGCTCTCTGATAAATCGACATTCAGATAAATCGACATTGCTTGATTGAGAGCGAAGGTAACGCTCTGAAAGGACGTGAGAATTGATAACGATCAAGGTGGAAAGGGATGAAAACGGGGAGTAAATCTGGACATACCCCTTTCGGATGATTTGATTATTTCATTTATTGTATTGATTTAATTGATTATTTTATTCATCACGCATTCGGCGAGTGTTTAATTCTTTACAAGTGGGTATTAAGGGGTATGCCCCCTGGAGACACCCTCCGGCTGAGGGGGTGGCAGAACGGTGCGAACAACAAACCAAAAGTATGTTGTAACTAAATAAGATACAAAAAAAGCGCGGTCTAACGCCGCGCAAGTGAGTAATACATGACTGCTCTTTTTATTTTTTCGAATGCCGTCCGTATACCAACCAGGTGATAACCACACAGGCGATATAGAAGATCAGGAAGACTTTCATCGCGCCAACCGGCGAGCCGGTTAAGGCCAGCGAGGTGCCAAATGCTTTCGGGATAAAGAAGCCGCCAATGGCCCCAATCGCTGAGATAAAGCCTAACGCTGCCGCCGTATCGGTCGCCGCTTCGCGCATCGCTTTCTCTTCAGAGCCGCCTTCCGCCTTCACGCGATCCATCGTCAGCTTACGGAAGATAACGGAGATCATCTGGAAGGTGGAACCACTGCCCAGCCCTGCCGTCATAAATAGCGCAAGGAAGACCACGAAGAAGGCGATGAAACTGCCGCCGGTCCCGTTGGTCGGTAACGTCAGGAACAGCAGGCCGCTGAAAATGGCCATCAGCACGAAGTTCACCAGCGTGACGCGCGTCCCGCCTAAACGGTCAGAGATAGCCCCGCCCGCCGAACGCGCCAGCGCGCCGACAAAGGGACCAAAAAATGCATAGTGCAGGATCTGAATCTCCGGGAATTGCGTTTTTGACAGCATCGCAAAGCCTGCGGAAAACCCGATGAACGAGCCGAAAGTCGCCAGATAGAGCAGGCTCATGATCCACAGGTGACCACGTTTGAGGACCGGCAGTTGTTCTTTCAGTGACGCCTTCGACGTCGCCAGTTCGTTCATGCCGAACCAGGCCGCCAGCGTAAAGAGAGCGAGAAACGGTACCCAGACCCACGCGGCATTCGCCAGATATAGCTGTGAACCGTCCGGTTGTTCAACCCCGTGGCTGCCAAAGATGGCGAATATCGACAGAGAGACCACCAGCGGCGCAACCAGTTGCATGACGCTGACGCCCATATTCCCCAAACCGCCGTTCAGCCCCAGCGCACCGCCCTGCTTCTGTTTCGGAAAGAAGAAGCTGATGTTCGCCATACTGGAGGCAAAGTTCGCGCCGGCAAAACCGCAAAGCAAAGAGATCAAAATGAAGGTGCTGAACGGTGTGGAAGTATCCTGCACCGCAAACCCTAACCAGACGCACGGAATAATCAGGATCCCGGTACTGAACGCGGTCCAGCGACGGCCGCCAAAGACCGGTACCATGAAAGAGTAAGGCACACGTAACAACGCGCCGGAGACCGACGGTAATGCCGTCAGCATAAACAGCTGATCAGTCGTAAAGTTGAAGCCGACTTTCGGCAGATTCACCGCAACAGCGCTGAACAACATCCAGACGCAAAACGCCAGCAGCAGACAAGGGACGGAAATCCACAGGTTGCGACTGGCGATACGTTGACCTCGCTGCGCCCAGAACGCCGGGTCTTCCGGCCGCCATTCTGTGATTACAGCTCCAGATGCCCTTTCCGGGGCGGATGAGTGACTCATAGACACCTCTGATACTCGATTCGATGCCTGCAACATTAGGGTTTACAGCGCAAGGTAAGTTGATATAAATCAAAGGAAAAGTTGTCGATATCACAGCAAAAAAATCATGATCACCCTAAGTGAGTAGAATAATTCGACAAGAAATACGTGGTTTTTCACAGTGCTGCCCGCCGCAGGTACCCCCTTCCTCAAATCCTCTCCGATCGCGGCAATTAAGAGGTAACTCGTTTTAGGTATGGGTATACTCCAGGGGATGGTCGAGAATAACGCCACTGCCCAATTCTGACCGGCAGTCTCGTCATTCATTAAGGTTTCCACATTCGCTGTCCGGAGGCCTGAAGGAAGAAGGTTTTATGCTAAAACGTTGTCTCTCTCCGCTCACGCTGGTTAACCAGGTGGCGCTCATTGTGATGCTCTCTACCGCCATTGGCGTGGCGGGTATGGCTGTCTCTGGCTGGCTAGTCCAGGGCGTACAGGGCAGCGCGCACGCCATCAATAAAGCGGGCTCACTGCGGATGCAAAGCTATCGCCTGCTCGCGGCGGTGCCGTTGAACGCTGACGACCAGAAACTGCTTAATGAGATGGAACAGACGGCGTTCAGCCCGGAACTAACCCGTGCGGCAGAACGCGACGGCCAGCAGGCGCAACTGCGTGCACTCCAGGATTACTGGCATCGCGAACTGTCTCCTGGCCTGCAACAGGCCAGCAGCAGAGAGGCCGTCGCCGCCGACGTCAGCCAGTTCGTCACCGGTCTTGACAGGCTCGTCTCCGCGTTTGATCACATCACCGAAATGCGCATCGAACGCGTGGTAATGGTGCACCGGGTGATGGCGATTTTCATGGCGCTGCTGCTGGTCTTTACCATTATCTGGTTGCGGGCGCGTCTGCTTCAGCCGTGGAAACAACTGCTGTCGATGGCCCGTGCCGTCAGCCAGCGCGACTTCACTCAGCGCGCGCAGATCGGCGGGCGCAATGAGATGGCGATGCTCGGCGATGCGCTTAATAACATGTCAGACGAACTGGCGGAAAGCTATTCGGTGCTCGAACAGCGCGTCAGGGAAAAAACCGCCGGGCTGGAGCAGAAAAACCAGATCCTCTCTTTTCTCTGGCAGGCGAACCGTCGTCTGCATTCACCGGTACCGCTTTGCGAACGGCTCTCCCCGGTGCTGAACGGTCTGCAAAACCTGACCCAAATGCATGACATCGAACTGCGGGTGTATGACCAGGAAGACGAAGATAACCATCAGGAATTTACCTGCCAGTCCGATATCAGCTGTGATGATAAGGGGTGCCATCTCTGCCCGCGCGACGCGCTGCCGCAAATTGAAGGGGGAATGACGCTGAAATGGCGCTTAACGGACACCCACACCCAATACGGCATTTTACTGGCGACCCTGCCGCAGGGGCGTCACCTGAGTCACGATCAGCAACAACTGGTGGATACCGTCGTGGAACAACTCACCGCAACGCTGGCGCTGGATCGCAATCAGGAACGCCAGCAGCAGTTGATTGTCATGGAAGAGCGTGCAACCATTGCGCGCGAACTGCATGATTCTATTGCACAATCACTGTCCTGTATGAAGATGCAGGTCAGTTGCCTGCAAATGCAGGGAGAGACGTTGCCGGACAGTAGCCGCGACCTGCTGAGCCAGATCCGCAACGAACTGAACGCTTCATGGGCGCAACTGCGCGAACTGTTGACCACGTTCCGCTTACAGTTGACCGAGCCCGGTCTGCGCCCGGCGCTGGAAGCCAGTTGTCAGGAATACAGCGCCCGTTTTGGCTTTACGGTGAAACTGGATTATCAGCTACCACCGCGTCTGGTGCCTTCGCATCAGGCGATTCATCTACTGCAAATTGCCCGCGAAGCCTTAAGCAATGCGCTTAAGCACTCTCACGCTGATGAAGTGATAGTCAACGTAGCGCTAAAGGGCAAGCAGGTTAAATTGACTGTACAAGACAACGGCTGCGGCGTTCCTGAGAATGCCGAACGCAGTAACCACTATGGCATGATCATCATGCGCGACCGGGCGCAGAGCCTGCGCGGAGATTGCCAGGTACGCCGTCGCGAGACGGGCGGTACTGAAGTCGCTGTCACCTTTATTCCCGAAAAATACTTCACAGAAGTTCAAGGAGATACCCATGAATAATCAGGAACCGGCAACTATCCTGCTCATCGACGATCATCCGATGCTGCGGACAGGCGTCAAACAGCTTGTCAGCATGGCACCCGATATTACCGTGGTCGGTGAAGCCAGTAACGGCGAGCAGGGTATCGAACTGGCCGAATCGCTTGACCCGGATCTGATCCTGCTCGACCTGAACATGCCGGGGATGAACGGGCTGGAAACCCTCGACAAACTGCGTGAGAAGGCGCTGTCCGGTCGAATTGTGGTGTTCAGCGTGTCGAATCATGAAGAGGATGTCGTGACGGCGCTCAAGCGCGGCGCTGACGGTTATCTGTTGAAAGACATGGAACCGGAAGACTTGCTTAAGTCGTTACAGCAGGCCGCTGCCGGAGAGATGGTATTAAGCGAAGCGTTAACGCCGGTACTGGCTGCCAGCCTGCGCGCCAACCGAGCCACCTCCGATCGCGACGTCACGCAACTGACCCCACGTGAGCGCGACATTCTGAAGCTTATCGCCCAGGGCCTGCCGAACAAAATGATTGCCCGCCGTCTGGATATCACCGAAAGCACGGTGAAAGTCCACGTGAAGCATATGCTGAAGAAAATGAAGCTCAAATCACGCGTCGAAGCGGCAGTGTGGGTGCATCAGGAACGCATCTTCTGATTACTCCTCCGGGAGCAACCTCCAGCGCGGATCGTCCTCTGGCATTGTCATAAACGGTTCAGTTAGCGCGAGCGTGATCTCATTGGAAGAGACACGCTGCCCCTTCTCATCTTCCACCACCACCGACAGTCGCCAGCGGTTACTCGCGCCTTCACTGCTGTCCCAGGCCGGCATAATGACCGTCCAGCCCTCAGCACTTTCTGCGTTTGCGCCCGCCGTCAGACTCAGCGCCTGCATATCCCCCTGCCAGGTGATATGGCGAATGCCATGCAGACTGCGTACCTGTAATTTTAGCGGTACCGTTTCGCCCGCATGCAGATCCCACGGCGGGGTCGCCAGAAATACGCTCAGGGTTTTACGCTGACGATACTCCATCGTCGGCAGGTTGTTGCGCTGCGGATTGTCATAGCGGCTTCCGCGCAGCGACTGACTTTCCGCCACTTCGCTTGCCGCCAACTGTTTTTTCAACGGCACGCCGAAGCGGTAATTCAGGTTCAGTCCGAGGTTGTTCTGGCTGAGGCCGCTCTCTCCCTGCTTGTGCTGAGCGGTTACGGTCACCAGCGGAACCGGAGTGTAGTTCAGCCCCAACTTCACCGCCACCGGGTTGTGATAGCCCGTTCCTGAATCGAACAGATCCACACTGTCGCCAAAATATTGCTCCACGCTGACGCGGGTGTTGAGAAATTCGTAGAACGGCATTCGCATTTCAGCCGTGACGTCGTAACCGCGCGCCATTCGTTGCTCCAGCGTCGGCGTATGGGCGCGCCATGAGGCAAACGGCTGGTAATAATTGGCCGAAAGTCGCAGGTATTCCCCCCACGCTTCGGCACCCAGTCCACCGCGCTGAAGGTTTTCATCCAGCAGATTATCGTAGAAGGTGTTATAGCCGAGCAGCCAACCGTCGCGCGCCCAGCGCTGGCCGATACCCACATTACTCACCAGTCCGTCATCCTGCTGGGTAAGCCCCAGTTGACTCCAGGTGAGGTAGCGCGAGTTATCCTGCCAGGGAACGAGCCAGCTTCCGCGACTGCCGTTGAAATTGCCTTCGTTATCGACCTGTACGTCGACGCTGGCCCTGCCCCACGGCGACAGCCAGGATTCCAGGTGTTGATTCACCTGCTCACTCACCGCGTCGCGCACCTGGCCAAAGGCAAACTGTTTTGCCTGCTCACCGGTGTCAAGACCGTTGTCGATCATGCTCGCCTCGCCAAAGGCTTTCGCCATCTCGGCGAAATGTTTTTCGCCTTCATGCGAGTCGGGCGCCATCCCCAGATCGGGCAGCCCGTCCTGATTATTGTCAAAGGGATTTTCGGCCTGTTGCATAAAGGAGGATTGTGCACTGGCCGTACCGCCTGCCAGCAGCAAGAGTAACCAGAGAGGGACGGGATGCGATACAAAACGGCTCAAATCGACGATGGCTTCTTACACAGTTCAGTTAACTTAACTCGTTAAAAGCTTACCTGACTCAGGGATGTTTTGCAGACTTTCTCACACTTTCAGGAATATCCTTACTCTTGCCTGGTATTCCTTTTCGTCAGACTTTCATTGGTAACACTCCGCTTGCGCGGTAACATAACGGGCTGACAAATCAAACCTCCCTGCTTACAGGAGTCAACATGCAAAAGATAGTGATCATTGCCAACGGTGCGGCATACGGTAGCGAATCGTTATTCAACAGCCTGAGACTGGCGATCGCGTTACGTGAACAGGCGGGCGATCTCGACCTGCGACTGTTTCTGATGTCGGATGCCGTCACGGCGGGTTTACGCGGTCAGAAGCCCGCAGAAGGTTATAACATTCAGCAGATGCTGGAGATTCTCACCGCCCAGAATGTCCCGGTCAAACTGTGCAAGACCTGCACAGACGGACGCGGGATCACGGCGCTGCCGCTGATTGACGGCGTGGAAGTCGGCACGCTGGTAGAACTGGCGCAGTGGACGCTGGCCGCCGACAAAGTTCTGACGTTCTAATCACTCTTTTCAGGTGAGCTTGCTGAAACAGCCGGTAATTTCCGAATTTAATCTTATTGGGGCGTATCTTTACCAAAAGTAAGTGCGCCCGATCACGCTTTTCTCAGGCATTTTGTCACTATTGTTTAATCGTTATGCCATTTTTTGATCAAAATCAGCATCCGAAGCCTAACTCTTTGGTGTTATGCCTCATGGGTAAAATGTGAACAACATCACGCAGCACTTCCTAAGGGAAGTACGTTGTTTTCAATACGGGGTGAGAAATGGCATTAGTAAAGGCAAGTTTGAAGTTATTTGGTGGGGATACTGTGGTCGTACGCTGTTCTGAGTGTTGCCACATTCATCTGATGAGCGAGAAGAATCACGTTAAAGACGCGCAGACCGACATATTAAGCGTGCAAAATCGTGATAACGCGTGGTTGACCGTACCGTATACCGGCGTCTGGAATGTATTGATCGACAGCCATAGCCAGTCGCTTGAACATTCCATCAGTTATATCGCCGCCTGATACGCGAATTGCCCGGTAGCGCCTGTGCCTACCGGGTTTATATAAGCCTCACGCGAAACCCGGGCGCAAAACACCTTCCGGCAGAGATTCACCTAACAACCCCCGAACGTTAGTCACCAGGTCGTTAAGACATTCATCCTGCATTCCCAGTTTCTGCAACTCCTGTTCGAGCGAAAACAGGTACTGCGCGTTGGTGCCAAGCGGCCCACTGGCGGCAGCAATCAGCGGGGCGATAATTTGCGCACGCGTGTCCGACTCATACAGCGGATGGCGCGGGTCCATAATGAACACCAGCGCATTCACCGTTCGCCCGTCGTCCAGCGCCAGTTGGCACCAGGTTGGCAGATAGCAACCGGTGATCATTTCTCGCTTCCACAGCAAGGTTAACTCCTGCTCAAGCGAAGCATCCGGGAGACGATAGGCCACGCCAGTGGTGCGCCCGCCCTCTTTCAGTGCAAGCATTCGCCCCGGCTGGCACGCGGTTCCGCGCCCTGCCGTAAGACGCAGGCAAAATGCCCGATGCCATCCCACCAGCGTACCGGTGCATGACTCATCAAATTCTAGCGCCGGGTTCCACATCAACGATCCATAACCGAAGATCCACACCGGTCCATCATCTGGTCGACAAGCCAGCGTCGCCGCAAGGGACGCCGCACGTTGTTCTGCTGACCATAAGAGTGATTCTTCAATAGCACCAAATGCCGTCTTACAATCGGCATTCATCAAGAAATCACGCGTTAACACCTTACACCTCCGCCACTGCATACTTCCCTGCGACAACTTTTTGACGCCTTCCGGGCATTTTAACTGCTCATTTTGAAACCAATATCACGACAATATGCAATTCACGGGCCGCTTGCAAGGCTGCAACGGTTGCGGGTAGCACGATTCGCCCATGCGTTCACGGGGGCTGTAGCGTTAAACCTTATAAGTTAAGTGGTTAGGTTTTCTTATGCCACTTATCATCTTCACCTTTGGCATACTCTTTTTTCACTGCCGCCCACGCGACTTTATGCGCGGTCTCTTCCCGACTGGCATCATCACGGCGAGAGGCGTTGTCCTTATACTGCTCCCAGGCGCTATTGAACGCCTCCTTGTAGATAGCCTGGGCATGGGCGGGTAAGACGTGCTGTACACTGTCTGGTAGATCTTTTTTCGCATGATAAGGCATCATTGACTCCGCTTTTTGGCTAAACCTAAAGTGTGGTCAACCCTGGACGCCGCTGCCACTGTAAAAAGGTTTATTAACCCTACGACCATCATAAGGTGTTGTTATTTAAACATTCAAAAAGCAAGAGTTTCTCTTTCTGTCGTTTTAAAGGTGAAATGCGGGAATGCCGTAAAATTTCGTAAAATATCACCAGAAAGCCTGCGTTTTCTGTTATTTTTTACACGCTTTATTACATTTATAACTAAAATCGACCTGCAGAGATGGAGAGCATTAATGACACATGCACAAGAGGCGGTGAAAACCCGCCATAAGGAGACATCGCTTATTTTCCCGGTTGTGGCGCTGGTAGTGCTATTCCTTTGGGGAAACAGCCATTCACTACCAGCGGTGATCGGAATTAACCTTCTTGCCCTGATTGGTATTTTAAGCAGCGCCTTTAGCGTTGTTCGTCACGCCGACGTACTGGCCCACCGCCTCGGCGAACCCTATGGCTCACTCATTCTGAGTCTGTCAGTGGTCATTCTCGAAGTTAGCTTGATCTCAGCCCTGATGGCGACCGGCGATGCGGCACCCAAGCTGATGCGCGACACGCTTTATTCCATCATCATGATTGTGACCGGTGGTCTGGTGGGTTTTTCACTGTTACTGGGCGGGCGTAAATTCGCAACGCAGTATATGAACCTGTTCGGTATTAAGCAGTATCTTATTGCCCTGTTTCCGCTGGCGATTATCGTGCTGGTATTTCCAATGGCGCTGCCGGGCGCGAATTTCACCACCAGCCAGGCGCTGTTGGTCGCTTTAATTTCTGCCGCGATGTACGGCGTGTTCCTGCTCATTCAAACCAAAACGCACCAGAGCCTGTTTGTCTATGAGCATGAAGATGACAGCGACGACGACGACCCGCATCACGGTAAGCCCTCAGCGCACAGCAATTTGTGGCATGCCGTCTGGCTGGTGATTCATCTGATTGCGGTGATTGCCGTCACCAAGATGAACGCGAACCCGCTGGAGACGCTGCTGACTGAGCTGAACGCCCCGGTCGCCTTTACCGGCTTCCTTGTCGCACTGCTGATCCTCTCCCCGGAAGGGCTTGGGGCGCTGAAAGCCGTGTTGAATAATCAGGTACAGAGAGCAATGAACCTGTTCTTTGGTTCGGTGTTGGCAACCATCTCCCTGACGGTACCGGTGGTGACGCTGATTGCATGGGCAACGGGGAATGACCTGGTGTTCGGCTTAGGCGCGCCGGAAATGGTCGTGATGGTGGCGTCGCTGGTGCTGTGCCATATCTCGTTCTCAACGGGACGCACCAACGTGCTGAACGGTGCGGCGCATCTGGCACTGTTTATCGCCTATCTGATGACGATATTTGCCTGACCTTGCAGGCAAAAAAAACCCCGCTGCGGCGGGGTTTTCTGTTTCTGCGAGACTTAGTTCTCGGTATCCAGCTCGTCAAAGCTTTTCACCAGATCGTCAACCGCTTTCATCTGCACAAGGAACTGTTCCAGCTTCGCCAGCGGCAGCGCGGACGGACCGTCGCATTTCGCGTTGGCCGGATCCGGGTGCGCTTCGATGAACAGACCGGCCAGACCGACCGCCATACCCGCACGCGCCAGCTCAGTCACCTGACCGCGACGACCGCCAGAGGCTGCACCGAAGGGGTCGCGGCACTGCAACGCGTGGGTCACATCGAAAATGACCGGGCTGTTACCGGAGACTTTCTTCATCACGCTGAAGCCCAGCATATCAACGACCAGGTTGTCATAACCAAAGTTTGCCCCTCGGTCACACAGGATCACCTTATCGTTACCGCCTTCATGGAATTTATCCACGATGTTACCCATCTGACCCGGGCTCACGAACTGCGGTTTCTTCACGTTGATGACTGCGCCGGTTTTCGCCATCGCTTCCACCAAATCGGTCTGACGCGCGAGGAACGCCGGTAACTGAATCACATCCACAACGTCAGCAACAGGCTGCGCCTGGCTGGCTTCATGAACGTCGGTGATCACTTTCACGCCAAAGGTCTGCTTCAGTTCCTGGAAGATTTTCATCCCTTCTTCCAGGCCCGGTCCACGGTAGGAGTGGATAGAAGAACGGTTGGCTTTATCAAAAGAGGCCTTGAACACGTAAGGGATACCCAGTTTCTGGGTAACGGTCACGTAGTGCTCACAAATGCGCATCGCCAGATCGCGCGATTCCAGCACGTTCATACCACCAAACAGCACGAACGGTAGATCGTTTGCTACCTTGATGTCGCCAATGCTAACCACTTTTTGTTTCATAGGATCGCCTTAATGATGAGTAAGAATGTCGATAAATTAATGCAGGACAATTTGCTTGTGCGAGATGTTATTAATCTGCGCACGAATCATTTCGCTGATCGGGTCTTCCGGACACTGCTCAACGAAATAGCTTAAATCGGTCAGCGCGACATGTTCACATTCCAGTTGCGCATAAATTAAGCCCCGGTCACGTATTTCGTACGGATCTTCCGGGTTAAATTGCAGTAACGCTTCACTCGCACGCAGCGCCAGTTCCATCTGTTGTTCTTCCATTAGAGAAGATTTCAACGTGTCCAGCAGCTTGCGAATGACTTCTGCGTTATCCGCTTCATCCAGGTCTTCGTTAAATAACTCTGCGACCGGACTGATATTCCCCTTCAGCCATACTTCCAGCGTATGCTCATTCAACGTTTCACCATTGAACGGGTTGATGAGCCACATTTCGCCTTCCAGCGACTCAATACGCAAAATAAGCTGCGTCGGGAAAATCACCGGGACCAGCGGCAATGACAACCGGTTGGCGATCCACAATAAGATCGCCCCCAGAGACACCGCGCTGCCCTGGCGGTTCTTCAGTACCTGGTCAAGCCATAATGCGTCGGACAAACGGTAAACGCCGCGGGTGTCAGTAAAACCCCACTCGCCGTAGAAAAGTGCCAGCAATTTTTCCAGTTGCTCATCCTGAGACAAAAGCTGGCTAATTTCTTCTTGCGCCTGGCTGACCAGACGTTCCAGCTCGTCATAGACAGTTTGCGAAGGAAAATCCAGACGGATCGATTCCGATGCCAGGATCATCCCATCACACAATGGAGCTTTATTAAATTCGAAATCAGCTAACGACCTCATGACTTACCCCAGTAACGGTATTTTTGTGGTGGCGAGTTTAATGATGATGTACAGCACCACCAGTGCCAGCGGGAACGCGATTAACCGCGCCTGCCGACTGCGCGCCCGACGGTAATCGAGCGCCATAAAACCCAAAACGATGTAAATGATAACTCCAAACAGCTTCTCAGTCAGCCATGTCCCCTGCTCCGTGAATGGCAGGATGTGCGTTTTAGCGATCAACCCCACGCCACTAAGCAGCAAAAAGGTGTCAACAACCGGCGGTACGACGCGCGTCCAGCGCGCGTGAGCCCGCGCAGAGTGACATTCAGCCCACCCGAAGCGCAACACAAACAGACTAATGGAAAGCGCAATACTGATGAGGTGAACGCTGAGCAAGAGCGTAACGCTGTTCATGCAGGTTTACGTCCGAGCGTAATACGCTCGTTATCACCATAATCACGACAGGTTTCTACCGCCTGGTAGCCCGCGCGAATGAAGGCGTCACGTACGGCAGCGCCCTGCTGCCAGCCATGCTCGAGCAGCAGATAACCGCCAGCTTCCAGTCGCGTGCGCGATTGTTCGATGATGTGCACAATGTCGGCCATTCCGCCATCGCGGGCGACCAGGGCGGTCAGCGGTTCAAAGCGGACATCGCCCTGCGCCAGATGCGGATCCTGTTCGTCAATGTACGGCGGATTGCTGACAATCATCGCAAACTGCTGCCCCGACAAGGCGCTAAACCAGTCGCTTTGCTGGATATGAACATTGTGAATGGCCAGATGGGTGGCATTACGCTGCGCCAGTTCAACGGCTTCCGGCATCCTGTCAACCGCCGTAACCTCACAGTCAGGACGTTCAGACGCCAGCGCCAGCGCAATCGCGCCGGTGCCGGTACCGAGATCGAGAATACGGCACGGGCCTGACGGCAGACGCGCCAGCGCCTGTTCCACCAGACATTCGGTATCCGGACGCGGGATAAGCGTGGCGGGCGAGACAAACAGCGGCAATGACCAGAACTCACGTACGCCGGTCAAGTGCGCAATGGGCTCCCCCTGTTTGCGACGCGCCAGTAACCTGTCCAGCTGTTCACGCTGGGCGTCGGTTATTGCCGTTTCACCAAATGCCAGGATATACGTGCGCCCTTTTCCGGTCACGAATTCGAGTAAGATCTCGGCATCGCGGCGCGGGCTTTCACTCTCCTGTAGCTGGCTTATCGCCTCACGTAACCAGTGCTGAAAATCCATTATTCCTGCTCGGACAGCGCCGCCAGCTGATCGGCCTGGTATTCCTGCACGATAGGCTCAATCAGCATATCCAGTTTGCCTTCCATCGCTTCATCCAGGCGGTAGAGCGTCAGGTTGATACGGTGATCGGTTACACGCCCCTGCGGGAAGTTGTAGGTCCGGTTACGGTCGCTGCGATCGCCGCTGCCCAGCAGGTTGCGACGCGTTGAGGCTTCCGCCTGCTGACGTCGTGCCACTTCGGCTGCGCGAATACGCGCGCCCAGCACCGACATCGCTTTGGCTTTGTTTTTGTGCTGCGAACGTTCGTCCTGACACTCCACCACAATGCCGGTCGGCAGGTGGGTGATACGGATGGCGGAGTCGGTGGTGTTAACGTGCTGGCCACCCGCCCCGGAGGAGCGGAAGGTATCAATACGCAGATCGGCCGGGTTGATATCCGGCAGTTCGGCTTCCGGTAACTCTGGCATCACCGCTACGGTACAGGCGGAAGTGTGGATACGTCCCTGCGATTCAGTGGCCGGGACACGCTGCACGCGATGTCCACCGGACTCAAATTTCAGGCGACCATAGACGCCGTCGCCGCTGATCTTGGCGATAATCTCTTTATACCCGCCGTGCTCGCCTTCGCTGGCGCTCATGATCTCCACCCGCCAGCGGCGTGTTTCCGCATAGCGGCTGTACATGCGGAAAAGATCGCCGGCAAACAGGGCGGCTTCGTCACCGCCGGTCCCGGCACGAACTTCCAGAAACGCATTGCGCTCATCGTCCGGATCTTTCGGCAGCAGCAGTACCTGTAACTGCTGTTCCAGTTGTTCACTCTTGTCTTTCGCTTCGCGCAGTTCTTCCTGCGCCATCTCACGCATTTCAGGATCGTCGAGCATCATTTGTGCTGTTTCGATATCGTCCTGAATCTGTTGCCAGTCCGTAAAACAGCGAGAAACATCGCTAAGTTGTGCATACTCACGCGACAATGCGCGAAAACGTTCCTGGTCTGCGATGGTTCCCGCATCACCCAGCAGCGCCTGAACTTCTTCATGGCGTTCATGCAGGGCTTCCAGTTTGGCAACGATAGAAGGCTTCATAGGCGTAAATGCACCTTGTAAAAAGAAGGGTGTGTTGCTACTCCAGCCCGAGGCTGTCGCGCAAAATATTCAGGCGTTCGTCATCCCCGTCACGGGCGGCCTGCTGAAGAGATTTGGTTGGTGCATGGATCAGGCGATTGGTCAGTTTCCATGCCAGATCCTGCATAATGGTTTGCGCGTCGCCGCCCTGTTCCAGAGCTGCCAGCGCTTTCGCGGTCAATTCATCACGTACCTGCTCAGACTGACTACGGTATTCACGAATGGTTTCACTGGCGCCCTGAGCGCGCAGCCAGGCCATAAACTCGCTGGTTTCCTGCGCAACAATGGTTTCGGCTTCCACCGCCGCGGCTTTGCGCTGCGCCAGGTTGTGCGAAATAATGCTCTGCAGATCGTCAACGCTATAGAGATAGGCGTTAGCCAGATTGCCGACTTCCGGTTCGACATCGCGCGGAACGGCGATATCCACCAGCAGCATCGGCTGATTGCGGCGGCTTTTCAGCGCGCGCTCCACCATTCCTTTGCCGATGATAGGCAACGGGCTGGCGGTTGAACTGATGATAATGTCGGCTTCACGCAGGCGTTCGTCGATGTCGCTGAGCGCGATAACTTCGGCACCCACTTCATCGGCCAGAACCTGTGCCCGCTCGCGGGTGCGGTTGGCGATGATCATCTTCTGCACTTTGTGTTCGCGCAGATGACGCGCCACCAGTTCGATGGTTTCGCCCGCGCCGACCAGCAGCACGGTAACCGTGGAGAGCGATTCAAAGATCTGGCGTGCCAGCGTACAGGCGGCAAACGCAACGGACACCGCGCTGGCACCGATATCAGTTTCCGTACGGACTCGTTTGGCGACAGAGAAAGATTTCTGGAACATTCGCTCCAGCGCGCTGGCGTTCAGATGGCCTTTTTGCGAATCCGCAAAGGCCTTTTTCACCTGACCGAGAATTTGCGGCTCACCCAGTACCAGCGAATCCAGACCGCTGGCGACACGCATCAGATGGCTGACCGCGTCGTTATCCTGGTGCCAGTAGAGGCTGCTGCGCAGCTCCTCTTCGTTGAGGTTATGGTAGTCGCATAACCAACGAATCAGCGCCTCATGCAGATTGTCCTGCTCTTCCACACTAAGATACAGCTCCGTGCGATTACACGTCGACAAGACCACGCCGCCCTGCACCATTGGCTGCGCAAGCAGGCTTTCCAGCGCCTGATCGAGCGTATCCGGCGAAAACGTTACGCGTTCTCGCAGCGATACAGGTGCCGTCTTATGGTTAATGCCGAGCGCTAAAAGGGTCATGTCTGCGGGAGTAGTACCAGCGTTGATATGGTTAGTCTGCTCGCATCATACAGGATGCGCGGAATCAATAAAAGAGAGTGCCCCCTTTTGGAGTAATAGCTTGTCGCTTAAATTAAGATAACGTGAACGTAGACGATATACCCGCACAGCGCTAGCATTAAGGGTTATTATTGCAACATATCACAAGGATTCGTCATCATTATGACCCTGCTTGACTTTCGCCTGATCCGCCTGCTTCCGCTGGCAAGCCTGGTTCTGACCGCCTGTACGCTCAACGCGCCGAAAGGCCCGGGGAAGAGCCCGGACTCTCCTCAATGGCGGCAGCATCAGCAGGATGTCCGTCAATTAAATCAGTATCAGACGCGCGGCGCGTTTGCCTATATTTCCGACGAACAGAAGGTCTATGCGCGCTTTTTCTGGCAGCAGACCGGCCAGGATCGCTATCGTCTGCTGCTGACCAACCCGCTTGGCAGCACCGAACTTGAACTGAATGCGCAGCCGGGTAACGTGCAGTTAATGGATAACAAAGGGCAGCGCTATACCGCTGACGATGCCGAAGAGATGATTGGCAAGCTGACCGGTATGCCGATCCCGCTGAACAGCCTGCGCCAATGGATCCTCGGCCTTCCGGGCGACGCCACCGACTACAAGCTTGACGACCAGTATCGACTGAGTGAAGTAAACTACCGCCAGGACGGCAAAAGCTGGAAGGTGGTCTACAGTGCGTACGACAGTAAGACTACTCCGGCGATGCCCGCCAATATGGAGCTTTCTGACGGCGCTCAGCGTATCAAGCTGAAAATGGATAACTGGATCGTGAAATGATGACCCACTGGCCCTCTCCGGCAAAACTGAATCTGTTTTTATACATCACCGGACGACGTGCGGACGGTTATCACACGCTGCAAACCCTGTTTCAGTTCCTTGATTATGGCGACACCATCAGCCTGGAGCCGCGCAGCGACGGCGAAATTCATCTCCTGACGCCGGTTGACGGCGTAGCACATGAAGACAACCTGATCGTTCGCGCCGCGCGACTGCTGATGAAAACAGCCGCAGAGAGCGGTCGTCTACCGGCCGGCAGCGGCGCAGATATCCGTATCGAAAAGCGTCTGCCGATGGGCGGAGGGCTTGGCGGGGGGTCGTCGAATGCGGCAACCGTGCTGGTCGCGCTGAATAACATCTGGCAGTGCGGTTTGTCGCTGGACGAGCTGGCCGCGCTCGGATTAACGCTGGGTGCTGACGTCCCGGTGTTTGTCCGGGGACACGCCGCCTTTGCTGAAGGCGTCGGAGAGCGCCTGACGCCGGTGGAGCCGGCCGAAAAATGGTACCTGGTGGTGCATCCGGGCGTCAGTATTTCTACGCCGATGATTTTTAACGATCCAGACCTCCCCCGCAATACGCCAAAAAGGTCAATAGAAACGTTATTAAAATGTGAATTCAGCAATGATTGCGAGGTTATCGCAAGAAAACGTTTTCGCGAGGTTGATGCGGCGCTTTCCTGGCTGTTAGAATACGCGCCGTCGCGCCTGACTGGTACAGGGGCCTGTGTCTTTGCTGAATTCGATACAGAATCTCGTGCCCGACAGGTGCTTGAGCAAGCCCCGGAATGGTTTAATGGCTTTGTGGCGAAGGGTGTCAACCTTTCTCCACTCCATCAATCCATGCTTTAGCCGGGCAAGCTGAGTTTCGGTGACAACGTCACCTTGTTCCAGACGTTGCATCGCGCTCTTTAATACACCGCATGGAGAGAGTCCTGCCTGGCCCGCACAGTTTTCGGCAAACTCTTTCCACCAATGGACGCATGCCTGAGGTTCTTCTCGTGCCTGATATGAAGCTTTTTGCTGGTAACGCCACCCCGGAACTAGCACAACGTATTGCCAACCGCCTGTACACTTCTCTCGGCGACGCCGCTGTAGGTCGCTTTAGCGATGGCGAAGTCAGCGTACAAATTAACGAAAATGTACGCGGTGGTGATATTTTCATCATCCAGTCCACTTGTGCTCCAACGAACGACAACCTGATGGAATTGGTCGTTATGGTTGATGCCCTGCGCCGTGCTTCCGCAGGCCGTATCACCGCCGTTATTCCTTACTTTGGCTATGCGCGCCAGGATCGTCGTGTACGTTCCGCCCGTGTACCGATTACGGCAAAAGTTGTCGCTGACTTCCTGTCCAGCGTTGGCGTTGACCGCGTTCTGACCGTTGACCTGCATGCTGAACAGATCCAGGGCTTCTTTGACGTACCGGTTGATAACGTATTTGGTAGCCCAATTCTGTTAGAAGATATGCTGCAGCTGAATCTGGATAACCCGATTGTGGTTTCTCCGGACATCGGTGGCGTCGTGCGTGCCCGCGCTATCGCTAAACTGCTCAATGACACCGATATGGCAATCATCGACAAACGCCGTCCGCGTGCAAACGTCTCTCAGGTGATGCACATCATCGGTGACGTCGCTGGCCGTGACTGCGTACTGGTTGACGACATGATCGATACCGGTGGCACGTTGTGTAAGGCCGCTGAAGCGCTGAAAGAACGTGGTGCGAAACGCGTATTTGCTTACGCGACCCACCCTATCTTCTCAGGCAATGCAGCTAACAACCTGCGTAACTCAGTGATTGATGAAGTTGTCGTCTGCGATACCATTCCGCTGACCGACGAAATCAAAGCACTGCCGAACGTGCGTACATTGACCCTGTCGGGTATGCTGGCCGAAGCGATTCGTCGTATCAGCAACGAAGAATCTATTTCTGCTATGTTCGAGCATTAATCGAACCCGGTTCAAAAACCCGCTGCGGCGGGTTTTTTCGTCTGTAACCCTTATTTCTCCACAAAATCATTCAGGATGCATCGAGGCGGCAAGCGAATGAGTTCCCGGGAACGTACCGGTAGTACGTGACGGGGGCGAATGAAGGCAGCCAACAAAGAGACAATCGGAAGGATGAAGTGGAATGACTTAAGCCTCCTTCACCTGCCAACCAGCCTATGAGTTGACAGATGATGCGCTCATGGATGAAACATTATTGTGAACAGAATTTTTTCCTCACATGTGATGCCTTTCCGCGCCCTCATCGACGCTTGTTGGAAAGAAAAATATACCGCCTCGCGGTTTAGCCGTGATGTGATTGCCGGGATCACCGTCGGGATTATTGCCATCCCGCTGGCGATGGCGCTGGCTATTGGGAGTGGCGTTGCGCCGCAGTACGGACTCTATACTTCCGCTGTGGCAGGGATAGTCATTGCCTTAACCGGGGGGTCGCGTTTTAGCGTCTCTGGTCCAACCGCCGCATTTGTGGTGATCCTCTACCCCGTTTCGCAGCAGTTTGGACTTGCTGGCCTGCTGGTGGCGACGCTGATGTCCGGGGTTTTTCTGATCCTCTTTGGCCTGGCCCGCTTCGGTCGCCTGATTGAGTACATCCCGGTTTCAGTGACCTTAGGTTTTACTTCAGGGATTGGTATCACCATTGGTACCATGCAAATCAAAGACTTCCTCGGTCTGCAGATGGCCCACGTACCGGAGCACTATCTGCAGAAAGTCGGCGCGCTGTTTATGGCCCTGCCGACCATCAACCTGGGTGACGCCGCCATCGGCGTGGTCACGCTGGGTACCCTGATTTTCTGGCCGCGTCTGGGCATTCGCCTGCCAGGTCACCTGCCCGCCCTGCTCGCCGGTTGCGTCGTCATGGGGATTGTCAACCTGCTGGGCGGACATGTTGCGACCATTGGTTCTCAGTTCCACTATATTCTGGCCGACGGCTCACAGGGCAATGGGATCCCCCAACTGCTGCCGCAGCTGGTGCTGCCGTGGAACCTGCCGGATTCTGATTTCACCCTGAGCTGGGATTCCCTGCGCGCTCTGCTTCCGGCGGCGTTTTCTATGGCGATGCTGGGGGCGATTGAGTCTCTGCTCTGCGCCGTGGTGCTCGACGGAATGACCGGTACCAAACACAAGGCCAACAGTGAACTGATCGGTCAGGGGCTGGGTAACATCGTCGCGCCCTTCTTCGGCGGGATTACGGCAACGGCGGCGATTGCCCGCTCGGCGGCGAACGTCCGCGCTGGCGCTACCTCCCCGATTTCCGCTGTGATCCACGCGCTTCTGGTGATCATGGCGCTGCTGGCGCTGGCGCCACTGCTCTCCTGGCTACCGCTGTCGGC
Organism: Citrobacter telavivensis; assembly: GCA_009363175.1. NCBI lineage: Bacteria > Pseudomonadati > Pseudomonadota > Gammaproteobacteria > Enterobacterales > Enterobacteriaceae > Citrobacter > Citrobacter telavivensis. The sequence continues at coordinate 2,887,915 of CP045205.1, read as the reverse complement.
GATGGCGGCCCTGCTGCTGATGGTGGCGTGGAACATGAGCGAAGCCCACAAGGTGGTGGATTTACTGCGTCACGCGCCCAAAGACGACATCATTGTGATGATGATGTGTATGTCGCTGACGGTGCTGTTTGACATGGTCATTGCCATTAGCGTCGGGATTGTGCTGGCCTCGTTACTGTTTATGCGTCGTATCGCGCGCATGACGCGACTGGCCGCGGTGAACGTTGAGGTGCCAGAGGATGTGCTGGTGCTGCGCGTGATAGGCCCGCTGTTCTTTGCCGCGGCTGAAGGATTGTTCACCGATCTGGAGTCGCGCATTGAAGGCAAGCGCATAGTCGTGCTGAAGTGGGATGCGGTGCCCGTGCTGGATGCCGGGGGCCTGGATGCCTTCCAGCGCTTTGTGAAAAGATTGCCGGAAGGATGCGAACTGCGCGTGACAAACGTGGAATTCCAGCCGCTGCGCACGATGGCGCGCGCCGGTATTAAGCCGATTCCGGGACGCCTGACGTTCTTCCCGAACCGCGACGCGGCGCTGGCTGATTTGTAATCTCTGGCGGTTACCGGTCTGTTCCTGTACGGGCCGGTAACATTTTCCACTCTGCCCGCTGGTTTTCCTCGCCTGAGTTGTTATTATCCGTTTTCTGTTCCTGTGAATAAGAGTGGCAGTTCGTGATTCCCTTTACCTTACGTGAAATGACCGGAGATGATATTCCGGCGGTTCAGTTATTTCTGACCCAGCATTTGAATGAATTCTTTGCTGCTGGAAGACCTGTTCCTTCTGCCGGACAGGATGTTTTTCATCTGCAACAGCAGTATATTCAGCAGGAGCGGAATTTATTGCTTTGCGCCTGGAGCGAAAAGCATGAACTCATTGCTACCCTGGCCGTCTGCCAATATGACGACCGAATAGCTGAACTTCGCGGGCGTTATATTTTGAATGAAACGGCGGAAATTTGTCGCTGTTATGTGGACAAACGCTATCGCAGAAAAGGTATTGGCCGTCAGTTACTCGCTTTTGCTGAAACATTTTGTGAGCAGCACCAGTACACCCTATTATACTTGCATACCCACCATTTTTTACCGGGCGGATATTCATTCTGGAAACGTAATAATTTTCAGGTGGTGATGGATATGCATGATCACTGGCAATTAGTGCATATGGAGAGATCACATAAATTGGCATGACTAAGAATATTAATTGATCAATGTCAATCAATTCTCATTTAGCTTTTCATTACTACGTTTCGCTATCCCGAATTTTATTATCCACAAAAATGTTAACTACTTGAAATATATGAATTAAACACTCATATATCCGATTACGCCCTCTCTTCACCCGGTGATTGATCTTGTTAACAAATGCCGATACAGTCCTTTCCGACAGCATTTCATTACACCAACATTGTAGTGAATAGGAATATGGTGCGGATTATTCTAATCTTATGCCATAACTGCCCCCGCAACTGTAGGCGGATGCAGAATATCCTCGTGCAGCATATTTTGTTGCAGGTCACTGTAAAGCGAATCTTTATGGGAAGGCCGATATTCTGATTACCGTGAGTCAGGAGACCTGCTGTCAAATTTATGCTCCATTGAGTGGACGGGATGGTCCATGGGATGATTTATTTGACATAAGTCACTGTGAAAAGGTGAATCAGTTTTCTGACTGAACCACATACTTTCTTTATTTGCATAAAGTCATGCATAAATTTCACGATGTTATGTCATCTATCGTCATGAACTCTCCCGATATAAGGAACGACATAATCCATGACCAGACGTTCAGATTCTGGCATGAACGGGATGATAATAATGCACGCAAATTTTACCTCTTTACCTTATAAAAAAACGCTTCTGGCTGTTGCTGGTGCCGCGCTGTTTCTTACCTCAGGTCTTTCTCATGCTGCAAAAACGGAATATCCATTGACGATTAAAAACTGTGGTCGGGATATCACGTTTAACGCAGCACCAAAACGTGTTGCCACCGTGGGACAAAACAGTACAGAGATCCTGTATGCACTGGGTCTGGCTGACCGCGTGGTGGGAACGTCGCTGTGGTTTGGACCGGTTCCCGATGCCTGGAAAGCGGCAAATGACAAGATTGCCGTGATTGCGCAAAACATCCCCAGTTTCGAAGGCATCATTGCCAAAAAACCGGATCTGGTCGCCAGCCAGTTCGAATGGCAAATCGGCCCCGCCGGTACCGTGGCGTCTTATGAACAGTTCAGCGAATTGAAGGTCCCGGTCTATACCGCACCGGCTGACTGCGCGAAAGATAACGAAGATGGTGGTGATGGCGTTCGCAAAGGGATGTTTGATATCGCGATGGTCTATCAGGAAGTCGCCGACTTAGCGACGATCTTCGACGTTCAGGATAAGGGTGACGAACTGATTGCCAGCCTTAAAGCGCGCGAAGCGGCAGCGAAAAACAAAATCGCCGGGATGGACAGCAACGTCTCCGCCGTCTTCTGGTTCTCCAGCGCCGACCTGCAACTTGATCCTTACGTCGCCGGGAAATTGGGACCTGCGGCCTGGATTGCGCAAACGCTGGGCGTCAAAAACGTCATTGATTCCGCCGAAGAGTGGCCGACTGTCGGTTGGGAAACTATCGCGAAAGCCCAGCCGTCGGTGATTGTGCTGGGGGAAATGAGTCGTCGTCGTTTCCCGGCCGATGACTGGCAGGTGAAAATGGATTACCTGAAATCCGATCCGGTCACCCAACTGATCCCCGCCGTAAAAGCCAATCATTTACCCGTGATTGACGTGCAGACCATGAATGCCGGTATCAGAACCATTGACGGTGTTGAAAAGCTGGCGGATGCCCTGGTTGAGTACGGCTTAGCGCATCCTCAGGCCGCGCATTAATCCTCGTTTTGCGCCAGACCCCGACGGGTCCGGCGCGTTTTATGCACTCCGAAACGCAGGTCACTATGAGCGATTTACGCAGGACGCGTCACGCCGTCAGTCGGTTAGCGGTCAATGTTTGCGGTCACGCCCTCTGGGTTAGCGTGCTGATGTGCGGTGTCCTGCTGGCGGGGATCGCCATTGGCGAGACGTTTATTCCCTGGCAGCACGTGCTCAACACGCTGGCAAACCGTTTGTTTGATACTCACTATCCGGTTGATGCGCTGGACGCCGGGATCGTCTGGAACTATCGCCTGACCCGAGCACTGGTTTCTGCCAGTTGTGGCGCTTGTCTGGCCGTGTCGGGCGTGGTTTTACAGTCATTACTGCGTAATGCACTTGCCGAGCCCTATCTGTTGGGCATTTCAGCCGGCGCGTCTACCGGGGCGGTGCTGGTTGCGCTGACCGGACTGGGCGCGGGCATGATAAGCATGTCGTTCGGCGCATTTATTGGCGCCCTGACCGCCTTTCTGTTTGTAGCCCTGCTGGCCGTCGCAGCGGGCGGCAGGCAAGGTGGTGGCATAACCACGCAAATCATTCTCGCCGGTATCGCCAGTTCACAACTGTTCAATGCGCTGACTTCACTGATCATCACCCGCTCCGCCAACGCGGAACAGGCGCGCGGCATTATGTTCTGGTTACTCGGGAATCTGAGCGGTGTCCGCTGGCCGGACGTGATACTGGCGGTCCCCACCGCGCTGGCTGGCGTCGCGATATGCTTTTGCTATGCCCGTCATCTGGATGCCTTCTCCTTTGGCGCAGAGTCCGCAGCATCGCTGGGTATTCCGGTGAAACGCACCCGCGGCGTGCTGATTGCCGCCGTGACCGCTATGACGGCCATTATGGTCTCCATCGTCGGCGCCATTGGCTTTGTGGGACTGGTGATCCCTCACGCCGCCCGCCTGCTGGTGGGCAATCAGCATCATCGGCTGCTGCCCGTCAGCGCGCTGATCGGCGCGATTTTCCTGATCGTCGCCGATGTTATTTCTCGCACGCTGCTCCCCGGACAAGTTCTGCCCATCGGCGTTATCACGGCGCTGGTCGGTGCGCCCGCGTTTTCAATTATCCTGATCAGAGGAAACCAGGCGAAATGACCGTTAATCCTGTACCGACTCCCGTTGCGGCTGGTGAGGCCATCATTCAGGCGCAGCGTCTGCACTGGCAGGTGAAAGGCAAAGTGATTGTCAATGATGTCTCACTCAGCGTAGCGCCGGGTGAGTTTGTCGGCATTATCGGCCCTAATGGATCCGGTAAAACATCGCTGATTTCGCTGCTGGCCGGTCTGCTGAAACCCTCAGCCGGTCACATCCTGTTGCAACAAAAGTCGCTTCACCACTATTCGCGCCGTCAACTGGCCCAACAGGTTGCACTGGTTGAACAGCAGGCGGAAACCAGTGAACGCCTGACCGCGCTGCAGGCCGTCTCACTGGGACGCACTCCGTGGCTTAGCCTGCTGAATCCGTGGTCGGAAAACGATGACGACATCGTCCAGACCATGCTGGAGAAAGTCGATCTTCAGCATCTTCGCCACCGCTGCTGGCACACCTTTTCCGGCGGCGAGAAGCAACGTCTGCACATTGCCCGCGCCCTCGCGCAGCAGCCACAACTGTTACTGATGGACGAACCCACTAACCATCTCGACATTCAGCATCAGATTGGCCTTCTCAGTCTGGTGAAACGCGAAAAGCTGACCGTTGTCGCCGCCCTCCACGATCTCAATCATGCCGCCATGTTCTGCGATCGCATCATCGTGCTGAACGCCGGTCGTCTGGAAATGCAGGGCCGTCCCTGCGCCATTTTCACCCGCGACAATCTCCGCGCCTGGTTTGGTATTGACGCCATCGTCGAACGCGATCCCCACGGCGCTAGCTGTTTTATTCGTTATCAAAAGCCTGAAGGAACTTAAGGAAGATCCCCATGAAATATGTCAAACAGAGCCTGAACGCATTGTGTCTGCTGGCCCTCACCGCCTCCGCTTTCTCGCAAACTCACGAAGTGCTGATGAAGAATCGCGGTTCAGCGGGACCCATGGTCTATGAGCCGGACTATCTGGAGATTCAACCCGGCGACACGGTGAAGTTTATCCGTAAGCATAAAAGCCACAATGCCGCCTCAATTGCTGAGCTGTCTCCTGCGGGGTACCCGGGATTTATCGGCAAAATCGATGAGGAGATCGCGGTGAAATATGACGACGCGGGATTCTACGGCATTAAATGCACCCCGCACTATGCACAAGGAATGGTGATGCTGATCAAAGTTGGCAACGCCACTCTGCCGGACACCTACCGCGAGTTTAAAGCCCCCGGGATCGCCGATAAGCGCTTCCAGGAGATCTATTCGCGCATTGATAAACAGTAAGGGAGAGCGCTGTGGTGGTGGAGAACAAACCGTCAGATGATGATATTCAGGAACAACGACGCAACTGCCTGTGTAAATTGACAAAATTTGCTGCCGCGGCGGGGGTGACCGCCGCCGTCTGGCCGCTGATTTCCGCACTAGGCCCAGACGAAACGGCCCGCGGGGAAAATGAGCCGATAGACGTCTCACTGGCGGGTGTCGCCGCCGGGCAAACCGTCAGACGCCTCTGGCAGGGAAAGTTAATCCTCATCCATCACCGCACGCCGGAAGAGATTGCCGCAGCCCGTACCGGCGACCACAGCGTGCTTATCGATCCGCAGTCGGACAGTGAACGGGTCACGCCAGACCATCCGCAGTGGCTGGTCGTTCAGGGATACTGCCCACATGCCGGCTGCGTACCCAATGCCAGGCCCGGCGGACAGGGCTGGGTTTGTCCGTGCCACGGTTCGGAGTTTGATACTTCCGGACGGGTCACGCGCGGGCCCGCAACGGCCAACCTGGCGGTTCCCGAGTACGCCTTTCACCCCGATGGCCTGACCGTGCGAATTGGCGCTAAGGACGCGTGAGATGATCCGTTGGCGCATTCCTTTCCCACGCTCCATCGCCGGTGTATGGCTATTCGCCATCGGCGCGATCCTGTTGGTAATGCTCGGGATACAGATACTGACCGGCATCGTGCTGGCGATGTTTTACGTCCCAACGGCAGAACTGGCGTTTGATTCCATCATTCACATCATGCGCGCAGTGAGCCACGGAGAACTGCTGCGCAATATGCACGCCATCGGTGCATCGCTGTTTTTCTTCGCCTGCTATCTGCATATTTTCCGGGGCATGTATTACAACGTCTACCGCAGACCGTATGTGACGATGTGGATGATTAGCGTCACGCTTTACGTGCTGCTGATGATCACCGCGTTTCTCGGCTACAGCCTGATTTGGGGGCAAAAAAGTTACTGGGCGGCGACGGTCATCACCCGTTTCGCCCGCGCCATTCCGGTAGTGGGAGACGGACTGTACACCTTCCTGGTGGGCGGTTATGCGCCTGGAACCCCCACGCTGGGACGCTTTTACGTTCTGCACTTTATTCTTCCCTTTGCCGTCGTGGTGATGACGATTTTCCACGTCCGCACGGTACAGTCGGCATTTGCCCACGCGATGAAACGGACCTTCAGCGAAAAGGCATCACGCAGTCTGTTCTTTGATTACCGAATCACGGATTCTGATGCCATCAAAATCACGCTGTTTCTGATGCTGTTCACCTGGTTTTTGTTTTTCGCGCCGCATTATCTGAGTAGCGCGGATAACTTCATCCCGGCGGATCCCACGGTCACTCCGGCAATTGTCGCCCCGGAATGGTACTTTCTCCCGTTCTTTTCCATTCTGCGCTGTTTTCCAGATGAACGCGTCGGGCTGGCGGCCATGTGCGGCGCGGTACTGATCTTCTACATTCTCCCCTGGCTGGATACCTCCCGCGCGCGTTTTCGCCACTACAGCAAATGGGTGAAAGGGGGTTTCTGGCTATGGGTGCTGAACCTCTGTTTTCTGGGATGGTTGGGATCGAAAGCGCTGGTTGGCCCCGATCTGACGGAAGGCATTCGTAATGAAGAGGGCTGGATCCGCGCGGCATCGCAGCTGTCGACACTCGGCTATTTCGCCTGGTTTTTACTGGTGCTGCCCTGTCGGCGTTTTCTGGAAAAGCAGGACTGAAGATGATAAGACAATTATTCAGATACAGCATGCTGTGGATGGTATTCTGCGTGATGGGGTCGGTATTTGCACAAGACGCCGTACCGACACGACAGGACTGGCGCTTCAGCGGCCTTGCCGGTGAATATGATAAGGCGCAACTGCGGCGCGGTTTGCAGGTCTATGAAGAGAAGTGCCGGGCCTGTCACAGCATGAAATACCTGACGTTTCGCACACTGACGAAACCCGGTGGCCCGGAGCTGACGACAGAAGAGGCGAAAAGCCTTGCCAGCGGCTATGTATTCCCGACTATCCAGGATGACGGTCAGCCCGGCGAGCGGGACGGCACCCTGAATGACAGTTTTATTTCGCCTTACCTGAATGAGCAGGAAGCGAGATATCTGAATAACGGCGCCCTGCCCGTGGATTTGAGTTATATCGTTCGCGCCCGTACGTACGATCGCGGCTTTCCGCAATTTCTGCTGGACGCGTTTATGCCCTACTCTGAGCAAGGGGCGGATTACCTCTTCGCACTCTTAACCGGTTACCTGCCCGACGATCCGGAAATGAAAGCCAATCGCTACTATCCGGGTGGCGTGATTAACATGCCAAAGCCGCTGGCGGATGGCGAAATCGAATGGCAAACAGACGCGCATGTCGCGCAAACGGAAGAACAGTACGCACGGGATGTGACGGCCTTTCTGGTTTGGGCAGCCGATCCTGAACGGCAGACGAGAACACATCAGGGAATTTACGTGATGGGCTATCTCACCGTGATACTGGCGCTATTGTGGATGTTACGACGAATGAAAAGACGCGCACAAAACTAAGCGCGAGAAAGAAACCGCACTCTGACCAGTCAGCCTCATGCTGGCTGGTCATTATCTTGCAGCTAAGCGTTAGCTGTGACGACGATTATCGTTACGACGGCAACGTTTATCGTAGTGGCGCACCCACCAGTAACGGTCGCTGACCTGCTCATGCCCCCCTACGCGGGCACCCGCCAGCCACAGAATGGCACCGACGAAGATACTGAGCACTGCGCCATGAGCGAAAAATTGTGGCAGGTTAAATTGCGGCAACTGGTTTAAAATGGAATAACCCACGCCACCCACCATGACCACTAGCCCCAAACCCATGAGAACATTACCGAGTAACGAAGCGTTTTTGCGTTTCATATGTCACCTCCGGAACCTTTGGGTTGCTTCAGGGAATACCCCTAATCCTTATGTGTAAAGTATAGACAACACACCGCTTTGGTAGTGCGCCTGCGATCACAATTACCAGCCATTATTCAACAAAACTTTACAAATAACCCCCTGAACATCTTGACTTTCCAATAATCAATGTTGGCAATTATTCAGTTTTCGTGTGAAGTCACACGGTTCTTTGTCAAGCGGGACGACAGACAGTAAACTACGCGCCAGTTATTGAAACACTCAGGATAGAAAACGTGACGATTAAACTGATTGTCGGCCTGGCGAACCCCGGCGCTGAATATGCAGCCACCCGACATAATGCGGGCGCATGGTACGTCGATTTACTGGCAGAGCGGTTGCGCGCCCCCCTGCGCGAAGAGCCGAAATTCTTCGGCTACACCTCCAGAGTCAGTCTGGAAGGTGAAGATGTCCGTTTGTTAGTTCCCACCACGTTTATGAATCTGAGCGGCAAAGCGGTCGGCGCGATGGCGAGTTTTTATCGCATCAATCCTGATGAAATTTTAGTGGCCCACGATGAACTGGATCTTCCGCCTGGCGTGGCGAAGTTTAAACTCGGTGGGGGTCATGGAGGACACAACGGGCTGAAAGACATTATCAGCAAGCTCGGCAATAACCCTAACTTTCATCGCTTACGTGTCGGAATCGGCCATCCGGGCGACAAAAATAAAGTTGTCGGCTTTGTGCTAGGCAAACCGCCTGTTTCTGAACAGAAGTTAATTGACGATGCAATTGACGAAGCGGCGCGTTGCACTGAGTTGTGGTTCAAAGAAGGTTTGACCAAAGCAACGAACCGATTGCACGCCTTTAAAGCGCAATAAGCAGTGATGTGCGGCATTTTTGCCGTACGCCGTGTATAATAGGCAGAGTTATTTCCATTTCTACAATCTGTTCTCTGCAACAGGTTGATTATCAAGATATTAAGGTGATTTAAATCATGGGATTCAAATGCGGTATCGTCGGTTTGCCCAACGTCGGGAAATCCACCCTGTTCAACGCGCTGACCAAAGCCGGTATTGAAGCGGCAAACTTCCCATTCTGTACGATTGAGCCGAATACCGGCGTCGTGCCGATGCCCGACCCGCGTCTGGACCAGTTGGCTGAGATCGTCAAACCGCAGCGTATCCTGCCGACCACAATGGAATTTGTTGATATTGCCGGTCTGGTTAAAGGCGCATCCAAAGGTGAAGGTCTGGGTAACCAGTTCCTGACCAACATTCGTGAAACCGAAGCGATCGGCCACGTGGTTCGCTGCTTCGAAAACGACAACATCATTCACGTATCGGGCAAAGTGAACCCGGCGGAAGATATTGACGTTATCAACACCGAGCTGGCTCTGGCGGATCTCGATACCTGCGAACGCGCAATTCACCGCGTGCAGAAGAAAGCCAAAGGCGGCGATAAAGATGCGAAAGCCGAACTGGCGGCACTGGAAAAATGCCTGCCGCAACTCTCTGAAGCCGGCATGCTGCGTTCTCTGGATCTGACGGAAGAAGACAAAGCGGCGATCCGCTACCTGAGCTTCCTGACTCTGAAACCAACCATGTATATCGCTAACGTCAACGAAGACGGTTTCGAGAACAACCCATATCTCGATCAGGTGCGTGAAATTGCCGCGAAAGAAGGTTCCGTCGTGGTTCCGGTTTGTGCAGCTGTTGAAGCCGACATCGCCGAACTGGATGATGACGAGCGCGACGAATTCATGCAGGAACTGGGGCTGGAAGAACCAGGCCTGAACCGTGTGATCCGTGCTGGTTATAAGCTGCTGAATCTGCAAACCTACTTCACCGCAGGCGTGAAAGAAGTGCGTGCATGGACCATCCCTGTCGGCGCGACGGCTCCGCAGGCAGCGGGCAAAATCCATACTGACTTTGAGAAAGGCTTTATCCGCGCACAGACCATCGCGTTTGACGACTTCATCACCTACAAAGGTGAACAGGGCGCGAAAGAAGCCGGTAAGATGCGTGCCGAAGGGAAAGATTACATCGTTAAAGATGGCGATGTGATGAACTTCCTGTTCAACGTCTAAAGAAATTTGTTGTCTCATGAGGTTTCATTGAGCCTCATGAAGATTAATAAATCTTATAAAATCCACGCAATTGCGTGGATTTTATATTTTCAATACCCCCCTGAATTCCTCGCTGAACGCTGCTCTTCGTCATATTGTTCATCTTCACATCAACGGGTAGACGTCCCTGCCCCCCCTGATCTGTGATTTGCCTGAAATGCAGCAAACATCAACGTCAACATCACTTGATGACCTATTTTCTCCTGGAAACTCAGATCGCTAATCAGTTACACATAAATCTGAGTTTCCGGGAATAAATTGTATGGAATGTAGGTAAAGTCGGGAGTGTTTTCAGGTAAGCTTTAAAAAAATGCTTCACAGAGAATGTTCTTTGGCTGTTGATCTGGAGTGATGGCTATGGCGGATAAAAACTTCCCACGGTTACCGTATGATCCCCATATGTGCCGTAGTTATGACAAGCAAACCAAAAGTCCTCTGGCCTTGTATTCCGAGTCACAGAAGATGGATATCGAACTTCGTGCTCCGCTGGCAATGTCATACAGTCACTGGCATGGACAGATTGAAATCAATATCCCATTCGATGGTGATGTGGAGTATTTGATCAATGATGAAGCGATCAAGATTCATCAAGGACATGTGACGTTATTCTGGGCCTGTACACCGCACCAGTTAACCGATCCGGGTCACTGTCAGAAAATGGCGATTTTTAATCTACCTATGCACTTATTTTTATCGTGGCCTTTGGATCGAGAGTTGGTTAATCATGTTACGCACGGCCGAGTAATACAGTCCCAGGCTGTGCAGCAACTCAGCGTCATTGAGGTCCAGCGCTGGCAACATGAACTGAACAGCAAAAGCACCCACATTCGTCAACTGGCTATTGATGAGATTGCGCTGATGCTGAAGCGTTTTAGTTTATCCGGTTGGGCTCCGGTATCAGTCAGTAAAGCGTCTTATACACTTCTGAATGGTACCTCGCGACATGCTCAATTTTATGTCAGCCAAATGCTCGAATTTATTGCTGCAAACTGTGATAAACAACTCACGGTAAACGATATCGCAGACCACGTGAAGTTAAATGCTAACTACGCCATGGGAATATTTAAAGGAGCAATGCAATTGTCTATCAAGCAATACATTATGGCCTTACGTATTAACCATGTGCGTGCATTATTAAGTGATACCGATAAAACAATTCTGGATATTGCAATGCTAGCAGGTTTTACGTCCAGTAGTCGATTCTACAGCATTTTTAAAAATCATGTTGGTATGGCACCCAAAGAGTATCGCAAGCTTAGTCAGGAGCGCAGATATCAGTCGATATAATCACCAGGAACATCTATGATTGTTTAAAAAGCATTAGCGAACACACATCTATTTCTGAACCTCTACCCATATAAAATAGCATCAGGAATGCAAAAAAAATGATATATAATAAGCTAAAAGATAAGCGACAGCCTTCTTTTTTCTGGTCGCTGTTCCCTATGATCGTCATGCTAACTGCAATAAGCATTGGATATTTTGTATTTGATATTCGTGCGGAACCCATGATTCTTTTAGGTACAGCCGCTGCCTCATTTGTCGCTATTGCTCACGGTTATACGTGGGACGATATACTGAATTCGATTTGTGAGAAAATTTCTGAAGCCTTGCCTGTTATTTTAATTGTGGCAAGTATCGGTTTTTTAATCGGAGCATGGATGGTATCAGGGACGATACCGATGATGATATATTACGGACTTAAAATCATTAATCCGCAATACTTTTACATCTCTGCATTCTTTTTAGGAGCACTCATTTCTGTATGCACTGGTACCTCGTGGGGATCAATGGGTACAATCGGTATTGCTATGATTGGTGTGGCCATTGGCCTGAATATACCGTTAGCAATTGCCGCAGGCGCAATTGTTTCAGGATGCTGGTTTGGGGATAAATTATCACCTGTTTCAGATTCCACAAACATGGCTGCATTAGCAGCAGGTGTCAATTTATACTCCCATATTGGGCATCTGCTCTGGACAACTGGACCCGGTTTTATTTTGTGCTGCATCGTTTATGCGTATATGGGACTCAATATCGACACAACCGCAACAACGCCAGACACCATTATTGTTTTGATGACGTCAATCGCAAAAGTCTATCATTTCAATATCCTGCTTCTGTTGCCGCCTGTTATGGTGCTTTACGGCTCCCTGACCAAAAAACCCCCTATTCCTATGCTCTTTCTTTCCACGCTGGTATCGGTAATCCTGGCTCTTGTAGTTCAGTCATTTGCTCCGTCGTCGGTTGGCGAATCTGTGGTGAGTGGATTCCGATTAAGCATGGCTGAGGGAGCGAATATTGCTTCTTTGTCTTCAGATCTTCCACGTCTGCTGGAACGAGGTGGCGCAATCTCGATGTTCAGCAGCTTCGTTACGGTTTTTAGTGCATTCAGTTTTGCAGGCGCCATGAGTGCGACAGGCTCACTTCACACAGTCATCCGGGCACTGACAAAAGGAGTAAAATCAACGTTCAGATTGGTATTAACAACGATTGTGTGCGCCTTTACTATTTGTGCCTGCACTGCAAATGGAACATTACCTTTGCTGCTGTGTGGTGATGCCTTCAAAGAGGAATATAAAAGACGAGGACTGGCAACAAAAAATCTTTCACGAACAACGGAAGATGCTGGAACGGTGGTTGAGCCGATTATTCCATGGTCAGCTTCCGGGGTGTATTGTGCCACCATGCTGGACGTGGCCACACTCGATTATCTTCCATGGGCTATTTTATGTTACAGCGGTGTGTTCTTTGCTTTACTGTGGGCGGCCACGGGTATTGGCATTGCACGCTATGAGCCGAATGATGATCCTGAATATACAACAGCTTCCTGATTTACAGAGAGTATTACCGAAATTAACCTAAAAGATATCGGTGTAATAAATATGTCTTTATTTGATAGTGTCATCGACAGAGATCCTGTTAGCCGCAAAATCGGACAAATGAAAAAAATGTTCGGCACGGAAGATATCATCCCGTTATGGATTGCAGATATGGATTTCAAAACCCCACAGGCTATTCAAACAGAACTGGCTACGGTTTTATCTCAGCCTGTGCAGGGTTACAACATGGATTATCCGGGCTGGAAGGAGTCTGTCATTCACTGGTATCAAAAACAGTATGACTGCCTGCTTAATGAGGAATGGTTACATTTTATTCCCGGCGTGATAAAAACGGTGGTTTTAACTCTACTAGCGCTGACGGAGCCTGGTGATAACATACTGACGCTCACTCCGGTATATGATCCATATCGGAATTTTGTGCCTGGTAGTTATCGTCATTTACTCCAGTCTCCGCTCATTGAGAATGATGGAACCTATGATATTAACTGGGATGATTTCAGAGAAAAATTGAAAAAATCCAAACTATTTTTGTTCGTTTCCCCACACAACCCCGGCGGGGTTGTGTGGGGCAGAGAGATACTTTTAAAGATAAAACGTTTTTGTCACGAAGAAGGCGTAATTGTCATCTCGGATGAAGTGCATTGCGATCTAACATTGACAGATAAAAAGCACATCCCCTTTTTTAATATCGATGACGATATGGAAAACCAATCTGTCGTCCTGCACTCCACGGGCAAAACATTTAATACGCCAGGGATTCAGGGCGGGTTTATGATTATAAAGAACCGGCAATTACGAGATAAACTCTATCGTTTTCTTGACCGCTGTCACCTCGCGGAAACCAATTATCTTCAGCAGTCAGCTATATTTTCAGCGTACACCTATTGTGACGACTGGTATCAGGAGTTACGAGTCTACCTCGCTGGAAATGTTAATTTTGTGAAACAATCAATTGAACGCTACTGCCCTAAAATCTCAGTAATCTATGGCGGGGCATCTTATTTATTATTTTTGAATGCTGAAAAACTGGGGTTGGATGACGAAGAACTGGCCTCATTTTTCATTAAAGATGCACAACTGGGCCTTTCTCCTGGAATTCAGTACGGTCCTGGCGGGGAGAAACATATGAGGATCAATGTGGGATGTTCTCGTTCAGTCCTGGTTCAGGCAATGGAAAATCTTAAGTCAGCATATAGCACGCTATCTGGCTAACAGCGTGAGGTAGGATCCTGCTTTGAGTGTGAGAACCGGTTTGAGAACGCCGGCACAACATCAGGCTGTAGTGGCACAGTAAATTTGTCCACCTGATTAAACGATAAAATCCACGCAATTGCGTGGATTTTTCATTTTTATAGTGCTCAGAAAGTTTCCCAGTTGTCTGTTTCCGAAGCTATCTTTTTGGACAACACATATTTTTCGCCATTATTCCTTTCCCTCAGGTGACTAACACGTTTTTCTGAGGCCATGTTTGCGGCTTGTTTTCCTTCCTCATTCAGACTGAACACGCTGACCATATCCTGGAGTACACGGGATTGCTCCAGCATTGAAGAGGCTGCGGCGGCTGACTCTTCAACGAGCGCGGCATTCTGCTGTGTGGTGGTATCAATCTGTCCCATCGCACTGTTGATTTGAGCAATCCCATCACTCTGCTCCCGGCTCGCTTGCGCGATTTCCTCAATCAGTTGAGTCATGTTCTGGACGTTGGTAACAATTCCCGTCATGCCGCCATCTGCTTTTTCAACCAGGTTGCGGCCAGAGGCAATTCGGGAGACAGAGTCATCGATCAATTCCTTAATTTCACGAGCCGCTGACGCACTGCGTTGCGCCAGTGTACGGACTTCTCCAGCCACCACAGCAAAACCACGTCCGGACTCACCCGCTCGCGCGGCTTCCACTGCAGCATTCAGCGCCAGAATATTGGTCTGGAAGGCTATACCATCAATAACCTGGATGATGTCAGCCATTTTTGATGAGGAATCGTAAATTTCCTGCATTCGGGAAGACACTTCACTCATCACTGCGCCATTCTGTTTCACGACAGATGCTGTCTCACTCACGTAACGATGCGCCTGCGCCGTATTTGCTGCTGTATTGTTAATCGTTGCCGTCAGCTCTTCCAGAGTCGAGGCGGTCTCTTCCACTCCTGCCGCTTGCTCTTCCGTGCGAGATGCCAGATCGGTGTTACCACTATTAATTTCAGCCGCGGCTAACGCTATGCTGTCGGCCCCTTCACGGACTTTGCGTACTGTATTACGCAGACTCTCCGTCATTTCCCTCAGGGAGAGCATCAGTTGTCCAAGCTGGTCTCGGGATTCCACTTTAACCTCGATGCCCAGATTACCGGACGCCACTTCCCGGGCCACATGAACGGCAGACAACAATGGGCGAGTTATCCCGCGAGTGATAAACCACGCCAACAGACTGCCGACGAGAATAGCGATGACACCAAGAACAATCAGAGCCTGAATTGCTGCCGAGCCATTCCCCTGAATGGAATCAGCGGCTTCATCAATTTGTGCTTTATCGTAATCTTCCAGTGCTTTTACGCTGCCGGAATAGACCTCCATGGCGGGAATGAGTTTCTCGCGAATAAATGCATTGGTGGCGTCACCATTCCCTTGTTCGCTGATGCGAATCGCCTCATTGCGAATATCAATGTACAGTTTTCTTTTATCAGCCACGGTCGCCAGGAGTGACTTACCCGTATCAGAGACAATTAATTCTGTCAGTTCCTTCTGAATGGCACTCACGCGCTCTGTCACCACTTTCATTTTTGACTGGGCAAATTTTTTAATTCCCTCATCAGAGGAAGTCAGCACAGACAGCCCCATCGCGCCGTTATAGTCAATTGCCGCCCCCCACGCTCCCGTGAGTCGCTCCAGAACCAGCAACCTGTCCGTAATAGCATGGGTCTCCTTCAATATGCCGTTTAATTTAACGATACCCGTTACAGCCATAATAACGACAAGGGTGAGAACAATACTGAAGCCAGCCCCCATTCGGGTACCAACACCAAAATTATTTATTTTCATCTGCTGTCTCATACAAAAAAAGTCACCTTTTCCCTGCCACCCGGTGAAAAAATCAGAACAATACCGGGAACGTTCCACCCAAGGACGGAGTCAAGCTAACATATTGAAATTGATCATGTTTTGAACATGTGCCAGCGTATCTATCGGCAGAAAGGGAGAGGACTTTAACGTGTTCATTATCTCAAAAAAACATTGACATTCTGAAACAAGACGGGAACTCACGCGCAAAGCAAACCGTATCATGTTGTTTTTTAATTGAAAAAGACAACTCTATGCTTATCTCATAATTTACAAACTGGAAACAAAAGAATAAAAAAACAACAACCGATTCCATATTAATCTAAAGATAACAACTTAACCAATACCCATTAATTGCATAAAGAATAATTAACATTGATATTAATACAGTCCAATAAAAATAAATCACCACCATTATTAAATGACAGGCTTTAATCAATTGAAAGTTTCAGAAAGGATGGACTGATATTTTTACGCCACACACCTGAATTGATTATCATCTGTCACCAGAAAATCCCCCTGGGTGTAGCGTGCGTTCGGTGCTATGCGTGAACATTGATTCAACGATATTGTTCAGGCAAAGAAAATCATCAATGAATGCCGGCATGACCTGAAGCTCAATAAAACTGAGTGTTACGCATAGCGCTCTCCTTCGTTGGCAAAGTGAGTATGCCGGACGATCGCTAAATGTGAATGGGACGCCTATGCGGGATGCTTACACACCACTCTCAGGTCAGGCATTCTTCAATAGTCATATTTACAAAACCATCCCACGACAGCGCCAACATTTAAACCCTACAATTTTTGTTACATTGATATTTTATTCCAATAATAGAATCAGAAATGGAAGTATAGATACAAAATATCATGAGTTTCACCTATCGATAGAATTCAACAATTGAAAATAAGCAATTGATCGTTATTATTAATCGATAACAACGATCGATATTTACCTTCCAATAGCCAAATGCTATCATTGGTCTTTTATACAGTATGCTTATTGCAAACGAGAAAAGTGACGTCAGGAGAAATCAAAATGTTCGCACTCAATAGCTATAAAAAGACGCTTTCGCAGGCATACTAATGAATTTTTCTTTACAATATCCAGGCGAACCTAAAGGTAGTCACGGCTCAAAACGTTCATTAATACTCTTTGCGTTGGGAATATTGATAATCGCTGTTATTTTCTATGTTAACTGGTGGAATTATCCACCGGTTTATTTTGGTAGCGCCCTTCAAAACCCACAAACTTATTTTGATCTAACACTTGTTCTGTTTCTGTTGATGGCACTTTATCTTACCGGGAAATTTTCTGCGTACACAAAACACAGTGTACTGTTGAGATCGGGCCTGCTCATCTGGCTGGCAGGCGCCACGCTTGAGTTTTCGGAACAACTCGTCTTTCAGCCTCACTGGCTCAGCTATCTGAAAAATTTTTTACGCTTAGCGGGGATTTTTCTCGTCTGTATTTCGGGGTATAAAAAAATACGCGACCTGGAAAAACTCTATGCCCTGGCTAATACAATTTCAAAATACGATGATTTGACGCAACTACCCAACAGACGTTTTTTTATCAACACCATTCATGACCTGTCCTATCCTTCTCTGGGTCTCATCTTAATTGACATTGATCATTTTAAAAAGATTAATGACCAATACGGACATGTAAAAGGTGACGAAACACTCAGAAAGTTTGGGAAATTACTTTCCACCTGTTCATCAGAAAATTGCATACCCACAAGAATTGGCGGGGAGGAGTTTGCCATTATGGTAAAAAATGCAAATCCCAAATTACTATCAACCTATGCCAGCATGATTATGCATGATACGTCAAAAATCGCCATTGATGAAGAAAACACATTATCAATAAGTATCGGGCTGGGCATTAAAAATAAAGACGAAAAAACCAGTGCGTTTATCAAACGCGTCGATGAAGCGTTGTATAAAGCAAAAAACACCGGGCGAGGTAAAACTGAATGGTCTCAGTAAATCATATTTGCAGAAATTTCAGAGAGGATTTGCACATTACTCGACAGACCCAATTCACGAATGACATTACGATAGCGTTCAATTGCCGTATGTCATGAAGGTTTGTCGTGTAGTTTCCCGTTGTTTTCAGATAAGGAGTTTTCAGATAAAGAGTTAAGTGAAACATTGATTGTAGCCAGGACAGCATCGCGATCCGCTATCGTTGAATTTGAGATCAATAAAGCGTTCGCGATTGATGCTTTTCTCCCCTCCGGCGCGTACCGGAAACGCATTTTTGCCTGTCAGGTCAATCGTTCACTGCTTCAAAAAAATTACCCTTTTTGTTATATTGATGCTTACTGTTTATCCACCTCCGCGGTGCCAAAAAGAACAAGATTCACCGCAACCCAGGACAATAAAATGTTAGATTACCGCTTCCCGACAGCTTTGCAGATGGTTCTCAGCGTAGCGATGGCGGAGCAATCGGGTGAACGTTCGACAAGTGCAATTCTGGCCTATGGTCTGGAAGCGAATCCGAGCTTTATTCGCAAATTAATGGTTCCGCTCACGCGTGACGGTATCATCGTCTCAACGCTTGGCCGCAACGGTTCTATTCATCTTGGTCGCCCGGCGGACAAGATCACCCTGCGCGATATCTACATTTCCGTCATAGAAGATAAAAAACTGTGGGCGTCGCGTCCTGACATACCTGCTCGCTGCGTGGTCAGCGCCAACGCGTGTTGGTACTTCAAATCTATCGCCGATGAAGCGGAGCAGGCTTCATTAGAGGTATTAGCTCGCCATACCGTGGCAAGCGCGCTGGAAGAGGTCAAAAAAGCCGATACCAGCGGCTGCGATCCGGTCCCTGAAATTGATGCCCGGTCTAAAAAAGCGCATTAGTTATTTCCCTACTGCAAAAAAACCGCCTTAACGGTGAAGGCGGTTTTTTCGTTATGTGCAATGCCTTAAGAAACAGGCAAAACATCCCTTACCGGTTTACCGCGCGCAACGAATTTACGCAGCGTAACGTAAAACACCGGCGTCAGGAACAAACCAAACAACGTCACGCCCAGCATACCGGAAAACACCGTGATACCGGTGACACCACGCACTTCTGCACCTGCGCCGTGCCCGAGGATCAGTGGAATCGTCCCGGCAATAAAGGCGATGGACGTCATCACAATCGGGCGTAAGCGCAGACGACAGGCTTCCAACGCCGCATCCATGATACCCTTCCCCTGGATTTCCAGCTCGCGGGCGAACTCAACGATCAGAATAGCGTTTTTACAGGCGAGCCCCATAAGTACAACCAGACCAACCTGAACGAACACGTTGTTATCACCACCGGTCAACCAGACGCCAAACAGAGCGGACAGCATGGTCATCGGGACGATAAGGATCACCGCCAGCGGTAGCGTCCAGCTTTCATACAGTGCCGCCAGCACCAGGAAAGCCAGCAGAACCGCAACCGGGAAGACAATCAGCGCCGTATTGCCCTGAGTGGCCTGCTGGAAGCTCAGATCCGTCCATTCAATATTCATCCCATTCGGCAGTATCTGCTTCGACATCTTATCAAGCTGCGTCATCGCCTGTGCGGAAGAGAGTATGCGAGGATCGGCATCGCCAATGAGATCCGCCGCCGGATAACCATTGTAGCGAATCACCGGATCCGGCCCGTAGGTGGTACTGATATTCACCATACTGCCGATCGGCACCATTTCGCCCTGATTATTACGGGTGCGCAAATTAGCAATATCTTCCACGCTGTCGCGGAACGGTCCGTCGGCTTGCGCCATCACGCGCCAGGTACGCCCAAACTGGTTAAAATCATTCACATAAGACGATCCCAGATAGGTTTGCAGCGTACCAAACAGGTCGGTCAGCAACACGCCCTGCGCTTTCGCCTTATCACGATCGACCTGTACATCCAGTTGCGGAACGTTAGCCTGGTAGGTTGAGATCGGGAAATGCATCCCCGGCGTCTGCATAATTGCACCAGACATCGTGTTCACCGCGTTTTGCAGCGCGCCATAACCAAGACCTGCGCGATCCTGGATATACAGCGAATACCCGGAGCCCTGCCCCAACCCTAATATCGGCGGTGGCAAAATGGAGAAACCAAAGCCCTGCTGGATTTGCGCGATTTTAGCGTTGATCTCCGCGTTAATTTCCGCCGCAGAGTGTTTGCGCTGATCGAACGGTTTCAGGCCAAAAAAGACGGTCCCGGTATTCGGCGTGTTGGTGAACTGCAGCGCATTAAGCCCCGGGAAGGCAACCGCATAATCCACACCTTCGGTATTCATACCGATTTCGCTCATTTTGCGGATCACCGAATCGGTGCGTGCCAGCGACGCCCCTTCTGGCATTTTCACGCCGCCAATTAAATACAGCTTATCCTGCGTTGGAATAAACCCGCCGGGTACGGCTTTAAACATGACGCCAGCAGCACAGAGCAGCAGCACATAGACAGCAAATACCGCTCCCCGTCGTCCGAGCGTTTTGCCAACCAGCCCTTGATAGCCGTTCGAGCTGCGGTGGAAAAAGCGGTTAAATGGACGGAAAAGCCAACCGAACAGGCGATCAATAAGCCTGGTCGGGAAGTCTTTCGGTGCGCCATGCGGCTTTAATAGCAGGGCAGCCAGCGCCGGAGAGAGCGTCAACGAGTTGATAGCAGAGATCACGGTTGAAATTGCGATAGTCACCGCAAACTGTTTGTAGAACTGACCGGTTACCCCGGAGAGAAACGCCATCGGTACGAATACCGCGCACAGCACCAGCGCAATGGCGATAATCGGCCCGGAAACTTCTCGCATCGCCTGATGCGCCGCCTCAAGTGGAGCAAGCCCCTCTTCGATATTTCGCTCGACGTTTTCCACCACGACGATGGCGTCATCCACAACGATACCAATAGCCAATACCAGCCCGAACAAACTCAGGGTATTAAGCGAAAAACCAAGAAGGTAGAGAATGCTGAACGTGCCCACGACCGATACCGGCACCGCGATCAGTGGAATAATTGATGCGCGCCAGGTTTGCAGGAACAAAATGACCACCAGTACAACCAGCACCACCGCTTCCAGCAGCGTTTGCACTACCGCGCGAATGGAATCGCGAACGAAAACGGTAGGATCGTAAGGTGCCGCCCATTTCATATCTTCCGGGAAACGCGTGGACAGCTCGTTCATTTTGGCGCGCACCGCGTCAGACAAATCAATGGCGTTTGCCCCCGGAGACTGGAAGATACCAATCCCGACCGCGTCTTTATTGTTAAGCTGTGAACGCAGCGCATAGCTTCCGGAGCCCATTTCGATACGCGCCACGTCGCGCAGGCGGACAACCGTACCGTCCTGCGTGGTTTTCAGGACAATGTTGCCAAACTCTTCTTCCGTATGCAGACGCCCCTGGGCGTTAATGGAGATCAGGAAATCGCTCTCTTTCGGCAGCGGCTCGGCGCCAAGCTGCCCGGCGGAAACCTGTACGTTTTGCTCCTGCATCGCCGTTACCACATCCGAAGCGGTTAATCCGCGTGCCGCCACCTTGTTTGGATCCAACCAGATGCGCATAGCATATTCGCCTGAGCCAAAAATCTGGATCTGACCAACGCCAGGCAGACGCGCCAGCTCGTCCTTCACTTTTAGCGTGGCATAGTTGCGCATATACAGTGAATCGTACTTACCGCCAGGCGAAAACAGATGCACCACCAGCGTGAGCGTCGGCGACTGTTTCTGGGTGGTGATACCCAGACGGCGCACATCTTCCGGCAGACGCGCCTCGGCCTGGGATACCCTGTTTTGTACCTGAACCTGCGCCTGATCGGGGTCTGTGCCCGGACGGAACGTGACGGTGGTCACCAGCACACCGTCAGAGCCTGCGACGGATTTCATGTACATCATGTTTTCAACGCCGTTGATCGCTTCTTCCAGCGGCGTTGCCACGGTCTCCGCAATCACTTTCGGGTTGGCGCCTGGATACTCCGCACGCACCTGTACGCTTGGCGGTACGACATCAGGATATTCGCTGACCGGCAACAGCGGGATGGCGATTAATCCTGTGATAAAAATCAGAATCGACAGCACCGCGGCAAAGATCGGCCTGTCGATGAAAAAGCGGGAAAAGTCCATGTGGCGGATTCTCAGGTAAGGGATCAGTTGAGGGTGGCGCTGGCGGTCATGGCGACGGTTTTCGCGTTAACCGGCATACCCGGCATAAACACTTTTTGTAAACCATCGACGATGACTCTGTCGCCAGGGTTCAGTCCCTGCTGCACGATGCGTAATCCGGCGGCCAGACGCCCCGGTGTAATATCGCGGCGCTGCGCTTTACCTTCTTTATCAACGATATAAACATATTTGCGATCCTGATCGGTCAGCACCGCTTTGTCGTCGATAAGCATGGCGTTGAACTCCGCGCTGCCCGGCAGGCGTACGCGGGCAAAGAGTCCCGGCGTGAACTGACGCTGCGCGTTATCTAATAGCGCGCGCATACGGATTGTGCCGGTACTCGGCGTTAACTGATTATCAAGAAAATCGACTTTTCCCTGATGGGGATAGCCATCCTCGCCAACAAGGCCAATTTCAACCGGTAGCGCCAGATGATTACTGGACGCGCCCTGCCCGCTGCGGGCGAGGTTTTGATAATGAAGGTAGGTCGACTCATCCACGTCAAAGTAGACGTAAACCGTCTTCTGCGATACCAGCGTGGTGAGCACGCTGGCGCTGTCCCCCGCGGTGACCAGATTACCGCTGGTGATTAACGCACGGCTGGCGCGACCCTCAATAGGCGCGGTCACTTTGGTGAAATCCAGGTTAAGTTGCGCAGCATCAACGGCCGCCTGCGCTGCGCGGATGTCGGCCTGTGCCTGGGTGGCGACCGAACGGCGCTGCTCCCATTCTTCGCGGGAGACGACATTAGTATTGACTAATTTATCGGTACGGTTCGCCTCACTTCGCGCGAGGCTTGCCTGGGTTTTGGCTCTCGCCAACGTCGCCTGCGCCTGTTCCAGCGCGGCGCGATAGGTCCTGTCATCGATAGTGAACAGCACCTCCCCTTTTTTCACCTCCTGACCGTCGGTGTAATTCACTTTATCAATGTAGCCAGAGACGCGCGGGCGTAGCTGAACACTTTCCACCGCGTCAATCCTGCCATTAAAACTATCCCACTGATTAATGGATTTCATTACCACGTCAGCGGCGCTGACGGCGGGAGCTTGTGGCGCGACGTTTTGGGCGACACCGTCATCGCAACCGACGAGCAGTACGCCGAGCAGCATCGCTCCCAGCGCATGCAGATGAAAGCTAACCCAGGTTTTTTGCAGGCTCATTATTTTTATTCCGGTAATTGTAGCCGCCGGGCAAGACGCAGCAGGAGACACCGCGCCACTTCCTTTGTCCGGGCTGGCTCAGGGACATTTGTGTCGTTCATCGCCACAAAACTGTAACAGTTGCGAATACACTATTTCGGCGATTGTAGGGAGGCGTGAAATTTAGTGCAAGAATAATTGATACACTTTATGTGCTGTTGGTGTCAGTGCCAAAAGACGCGTTTCCGGCAAGGATTTAAGTGTAACAATAAAACTTGCAATTAATGCAAAAACAGGCCACCTTTAAATGCAACAGACAAAGATGCTTTTAAATAAGCGACGGGGGGAAACAAGATGAACACTGGCGCATTTATTCACGATTTACTCGACTGGATCGACAACAACCTTGATAACCGCCTGGACATCGACACCGTTTCCAGGCGAGCCGGTTATTCGAAATGGCACCTCCAGCGCCTCTTCAAAGAACATACGGGTTATCCCCTCGCCGGGTATATTCGTGCCCAAAAGCTGCGAAAATCGGTTGAACGCTTAACCCACAGCGACGAACCGATTTTGAACGTGGCGATCGCGTTGGGCTTTGACTCTCAGCAGTCATTCAACCGCAGTTTCAAGCGTCAGTACGGTCAGGCTCCCGGCGCGTGGCGCCGCAGTGCCGGCTGCCCGTTGACCAAACTTCGCCAATGTTAGTCATGCCTCTCTCGGTGGTTGGAACCATTGTGAATGCCCCTACGCCTGCCTGATGATTTGATTGCCCCTCTCTTCGCTGCTCATCGTGTCGCCTGAGCCCATTCTCACCGGTGTCGCGTTGAAAGACAGACAGCGGGTTCGTCACGCCATAACAAATCTTAAACGTCATTACGCACCATAATGCGCGACAGCCGTGGCTGGCTATTTAATGGTATGATACCTTTGAGTGACACAATAGGTCAGAAGAGAATGCTATGGACACTGGACTCTTTATCAAAGATAACTTCCGTTTTACCGAAGGCACTCGTTCTTCTATGTATTCGCAACTGGCCGCGTTTATTCGCCATCAAATCAAGCTCGGCGTATTCAGGCCCCATGATAAAATCGTCACCGAAAATGAGTTGTGTGACATTCTTAATATCAGCAGGACAACCGTTCGACTGGCGTTCAATGAACTTCTTGAGGAAGGTCTTATTGTACGTCAGCGTCGTAAAGGCACCTTCATTGCCGATAAGAAAATTAATCGCCGACTCAATTCGCTCTATAATTTCACTGAAAGTATGCGGGAACAGGGAATAAAACCCCATTCGCTGGTGCTGCAATCGGAAGTGAGCGATGCAGATGAGATGGTTGCTGACAAACTGAACCTGACGCCAACGCAGCGTAAGGTTTTCATCCTGAAACGAGTCCGACTGGGGGATGACACCCCCCTGCTTCTGGAAACGACCTGTATTCCCTGGAATCTGTGCCCCGGCATTGAGTTTTACGACTTTGCCACCCTTTCCCTTTATGATGTTCTCAAAAATGAGTTTGGGCTGAATATTGCGCATGCTACTGAACATATTGAAGCGGTGATTATCAACAAATCAGCCGCACATTATCTGCAGTGCACGGAAAAAGTCATGGCCGGTTACCATATTGAACGTGTTTCATTCCTTGAGAACGGTTTTGTCTTTGAATATACGACGTCGGTGACCCGAGCGGATAAGTGCAATTTTAAAATTGACCTGTTTAATGCCGGGCAGAATTCAGCTAAAGCGAGGGTCGATTTTTCCCGCCAGTTAACATGCTGATTGCCCCTGTTCTTTTAGATATTGACAACGCGCTTTCACTCTCTAATATGTATCATACAAATGAAACAATGAATGGAGATCGCCTATGAAGCCGCAAAAGAAAGCCGCAGAGATGTCACCTCAGGAGCTGGGTCGGTACATCGATCAGTCGGTCCTCAAACCAGAATTTACCCTGGCGGAAGTTCAGAAATACATTCAGGAAGGTATTGATTTTAATTGTAAAACCGTGTGCATAAACCCGGCATATCTCGACATCGCCAGGACGATGTGCAAAGGGACAAACACCGGCATTTGTGTCGTGTGTGATTTCCCGTTTGGCGCATCGTCAACGGTATCCAAAGTCAAGCAGGCCGAAATTATCTGTCAAAACGGTGACGTTGAAGACCTCGATATCGTCGCCAACTATGGTTTTATCCGCAGTGGGCAATGGCAGGAATTTGAAGAGGACATCCGGGCTGTGGCAGCCGTTGCTCATCGTTACGACACCCTGTTGAAAGTGATTTTTGAAACCGATGCGTTAACGCTGGAACAGGTTGCAACCGCCACGGAATACGCATGCCGCGCCGGGGCGGATTTCGTCAAAACATCCACCGGGTTCTATACCGGCGGCGAAAGTAAAGGTGCTACACCAGAGGTGATTCAGGTGATGCTCGATGCGGCAAAGGGACGCTGCAAAGTAAAAGGTTCTGGATGTATACGTACGCGTGAACACTTCCTGCAATTGATTGATATGGGAATCGACCGTATGGGAATTGGTTATCGATCCACCCCCGTGGTTTTAGGCCTGGATGCTTAATGCTAAAAGTATCTGTTGATATTTGCGGGCAGGTGACTGCCCGCTATTATGAAACGGTTAAAAGCGGTCCGGAATTGCATGGTGTGAGTTCTCAACCACGGGGGTCCATGAAAGCCCTACTACCGTGTCCACAACTTTAAAAGTGACTGAACTGGCCGCTAGCGCACAGGATCAATAAACAGACCATTGCGTCAGGCCACCTGGACATTATTTCCGTGAGCAGCAGGCGATGTAGTTCAACTGATGGCGATGGTGCCGGAAGAAGCGGAACATCCCCAGAAAGCGCGTCCTGTTCTCACGGGTTCGCAATCCGTTAAACAGGATCTTCGCCGTGCCCGTCAGACCCTCGTCACGAATCAGCCCTGACGGGGACATAAGAGACATCTCGCCGTGATGCGTGTTGACCGACTGGAAGCCGTTGGCGATAAACAGTGCTTTCCATGCCGTTCGGGTCATCGGGCTGACGTTGGATTTCACAACGTCTTCCAGTTGCGTCTGTCTGACCGCCTCCAGATGTTCATGGGTGAACATAATGTCGTGTGTCAGCAGGCGACCGCCGGGTTTGAGCACCCGATAATATTCATTAATCAGCCGGGATTTCGCCTTGTCCACGTACATGGTCAGCATCGCTTCGTTAATCACGACATCGAAGGCCTCGTCGGCGAAAGGCAATTTAGTGGCGTTCGCATCCAGCACCTGAATTTTATCCTGTAGACCCGCAGCCGCGACGTTTTGCCGGGCCTTCGTCAGTGCGTTTTTATCCATATCGATGGCATATATTGTGCAGCCAAAGCGCTGGGCGAGTTCGATGGACGTGGTACCCATGTTGCAGGCGACTTCCAGCACGACACTGTCCGCCGTGAGATTCGACTGACTGAACAGCCACTCGGTAGCCTCAACGCCGCCGGGTCGCAAACGGGTTTTCCCCAGGCTGGCTAAAAATGTATGTCCGGCTTTCTCACTTGCGCTCATGACGATGCCCTCACTATAAGTTGCATATTAAAAGCAAGTTAACATGATAGCGTGAAAATGAGAATGATTTACATCAAGAAAAAAATACGCTCCCACTCGCCACTTATCGTCACAATTCACGGTCCGTTTGCTGGCGGTTAGCGTTGGGACTGTCACTACGGCAGGAATAAGGCTTTTCCCGTTTGCGTCTGTGTTGTTGACTTATTCTGTAAAAAGATTACTTTTCAGGACATGAAGAAGATACTAATCATTGTCCCCGATGGCGGTATGCTGTTTGAATCCGCTGGTATTGCCGACCTTCTGGATGCAGGCCAACCGCCTGCATCCAGAAGGCGCTACGGACGTCTGTTACCAGGTTCAGCTAGCAACAACCCAGCCGCATCAGGTGATCCATGGTCAGTCCGGTTTAAATTTACTGGCAGATCATCGCCTGCATGAAATTGACCCTCGTGAGCCTCTTGATACCATCATTATCACTGGCAAAGGTCAAAATCCGCAGGAAGGGATTGCGGTAGTTGACTGGCTGCGCCTGGCCGCTCCTCATGCCCGCCGTATTGCATCCATTTGCGGCGGTGCGATGCTGTTGGCACAAAGCGGACTGCTGGATGGCAGACGCGCCACCACCCACTGGAAGCTACTGGAAACCATGCAGGCCGAATTTCCTCGGGTGCGCGTCGAGGGCGGTCCACTCTATATTCAGGACGAACACATCTGGACATCAGGCGGAGTCAGTTCCGGCTTTGATCTGACGCTTGCGCTGGTTGAAGAAGACTACGGATTCAGCCTGGCGCGCGACATCGCCCAGGACTTCGTCATGTACCTGCGCCGCCCCGGAGGCCAGTTGCAGTTTAGCCGCTATAACCTTCAGCAGACCAGCGCCCTGGGCCCCATTAACGATCTGCAGGCATGGTTGCTCGAGAACCTCACCGCCGACCTCAGTGTGGATAAGCTGGCGGAAAAAGTCGCCATGAGTCCGCGTAATTTCACCCGCGTGTTTACCCGGGAAACCGGCGCTTCACCGGCGCGCTATGTCGCCGAAGCCCGTCTGGCCGCTGCCCGACAGCGTCTGGAGCAGACCAACGAGACGCTGGATCGTATCGCCGAACAAACGGGATTTGGCAGCAGCATTAACCTGCGGCGGCTGTTTGAAAAACAGCTTCAACTTACGCCTGGTGAATATCGCCAGCGCTTTCACTGTCGTAAAATGGCGTAAAGTGATCCTTTTTTGTCATTTACGCCAACGGGCCACCGACCTACATTACCTTCAGAGACAACAGATAAGGAGTTGATCATGGTAAAGGTCGGTATTAACGGTTTTGGCCGTATCGGACGCAACGTACTGCGTGCTGCACTGGGCAACCCGGATATTCAGATTGTGGCAATCAACGATCTGACAGACAGTAAAACGCTGGCGCATTTGCTGAAATACGACTCGCTGCTCGGTAAACTCGACGCCGATGTCACCGCCGGTGAGGGGCAGCTTGTGGTTGACGGTAAACCCATTACCGTGTTCAGTGAACGCGACCCCGCCAATATCCCCTGGCGTCAGAGTGAAGTTGATATCGTCATTGAAGCAACCGGCTTTTTCACTGATCGAGATAAAGCAGCGGTGCACATCCACAGCGGTGGCGCAAAGCGAGTGATTATCTCCGCCCCCGGTAAAAACGATGATTTAACCATCGTGATGGGCGTTAACGATAGCCTTTACTCCCCGGATAAACACTTCGTGGTCAGCAACGGTAGCTGCACCACCAACGGTCTGGCACCTGCCGCGCAGGTTTTGCACCAGCATTTTGGTATTAAGCATGGTCTGATGAACACCACCCACGCCTATACCAACAGCCAGGCGCTGCATGACCAGCCGGAAAAAGATCTTCGTGGTGCCCGCGCCGCCGCACTGTCGATTGTGCCTTACTCCAGCGGTGCCGCGAAGGCGCTTGGCAAAGTCATTCCTGAACTGGACGGTCGCTTAACCGGTTACTCGCTGCGCGTACCGGTTCCGGTGGTGTCCATTGTCGACCTGACCGTAACGCTTGAGCGGGATGTGACGACTGAAGAGGTCAACAATGCATTTCGTGAAGCCGCCGCCAGCGGGCCACTGAAAGGGATCCTCGGCTATAGCGATGAACCGCTCGTCTCAAGCGACTACCAGGGTGACCCGCGTTCTTCCATTATCGACGGTCTCTCAACGCTGGTGATTGGCGGCAATATGGTCAAAATTCTGGCGTGGTACGACAATGAATGGGGATTCTCCAATCGCCTCGTCGACCTCGCGCTGTTGATGGCAAGGCGTGAACGCTAACCTCGCCGCTCTCACCCGCCCTCTAAAATCCACGCCTGGCGTGGATTTTTAATTTCTGCCGCGTGCCGTCGTTACCTGCGATGCTGCCGGGCCCGCACCTGCTGCGGTGCGGTCATCCGCGCCATTTGTCTCGCAGCATGCTTTGTGGTTGCGTTATTGCATGATGTCTTGCGGTTTCAGGCAGCGCGAACAGGGTAAGGATCGAATGAAAAAAATACGGGAAGATAATAAAAAAATGCGCGCATTGCCTTCCGGGATCTTCTGGCAAGGTTCGACGCCGGGAAAATGGCAGCGTTGTCATCGTCTGGTTTTAATCCATAACGGACAGAAATCGCTTTAAAATAGGATGCAAAAACGCCCGTTTTTCAGGAGCTCAACTTAAAATGCGCCGCGTTAATATTGTATTGCCTCATTTTTCGCCATAGCGTGGTACGGCCAATTTTCAGCAGGCTGGCCATCTCCTGAATACGCCCTCCTGTCACCCTTGCCGCGTGAATAATGGCATCCTTCTCGATGTCGCTAAATGAGACGCTGGCAGAGAAGCTACCGGTCGTGGATTCTGAGGTCCGGTGCTCGTTAAAGAGATACTCCGGCAGATGGTTCAGGTGAATACGCCCGTTTTCACTTCTCAGCGCCGTATTTTCAATAACACTGTTGAGTTCGAAATCATTGCCGGGCCAGTCGCAGGCAATCAGCGGGGTCAGTACATCGTCATCCATAGACAGGCGAGTCGAAAACCGTTTTTCCAGGCGACGCAAGCGGTGATTCACCAGCGAAGGGATGCTGTTACGTCGCTGTCGCAGCGGTGGAATCATAATTTCAAAAGCGTGCAACGCGTAATAAAGCTGACGGCTAAAGCGGTTTTGTTCCACCAGCCGCGCCAAATCCACCGTCGTGGCGGCAATCACCTTCACGTCGACTGGCACCACGCGGCGCGCGTCAAGACGGGTGATGACGCCCTGTTTGATCACCTGTAATAACGCCGACTGCAGTTCAGGTGCCAGATACTCAATTTTCTCCAGATACAGCGTGCCGCCGTGCGCCAGTTCCAGGCGGCTTAACCGCCCTTCTCTGTCGTCGTCCGCCGTACTGGCGATAAAATCCCGAACCTGATCGGCATACAGTTGGCAGTTCACCGCAATATACGGGCCTTCCGCCCGCTCGCTGGCATTATGAATCGCCTGGCTGAGTAACTCCTTGCCGACCCCCTCTTCACCACATAGCAACACCGGGAAGCTGCCCCGCGCCGCCTGACGACCAAAATGGACGATACGCTGGGTTTGCGGATCGTCCTGCGCCATCTGCGCAAAGGTATGGCTCACTTTACCCAACTGGCTGGTCATCAACTGGCGCATCTTTTCCACCGGATGCAGCAGCAAAATAAAACTGGTGCCCTGCGTTTCGACAATCGGCTTGAGGGTTATCACCGTATCGACAAACTGGTGCTGGCTTTCAAACGTCGTCTCAACATGATGGAGCGGACGCTGATGGCGGATAGCACGCAGCAGAACGCTGGGCAGCGTCAGGAGTTCACTGAGGTTTTTGCCGTGGGCAGCCGTCACGTCAAGATGCAGCAGCCGTGCCGCCTGAGCGTTGATAAATTGCAGACTTCCCTGCGCATTCCAGGTCATCACGCCGTCATCCATGCTCTCCAGCAAACCATACAGCTGATTGAGGTGGCGGTTCGATTCGGCAAGCAGGCTATCGGTAAGCAACGAGTTCCCCACCTCGCGCGCGATCGCCAGCGTTAATGACAGATCGGCAGGTGAGGCGTCGTCTGCCGGACAGCCCAGCGCGATAGATCCAGAGAGGCGTCCGTGGTTGTCGAAAATGGGTGTCGAGCAAAAACTCCACGCACCGAGCGCCTGCTTAAAATGGTGATCGGGTAACGTTTTTACCGGCTGCCCCAGCATAGCGGCCAACGACAGCGCACAGCTGCCAATGATGCTTTCCGCGCAATAGGTGCCGTCGGTAAAGCCGAGAGCCTCCAGGCGCTGGAGCGTATCCGGATCGCCACAGCGGCTGAGCACGCAAGCGCTTTCATCAAGAATTAACAGCGCACACTTTCGTGGCGACATGTATTCCCACGCATCCTCCAGCGCCGCCTGCCCGAGCGTGAGCATCGCCGTTTTGCGCCGACAAATAGAGTCAAACGTCAGCCCCTGTGCCCGGTGCGGCAGGGCCCAGAACTCGCGCTGCATAATTTTGCCGCAGCGCAGCCATGAGGCGCGAATATATTCCGGGACGTCCGCTGCTGTGGTTGCTATCTCGCTGCTCTTCACTGTCGGTTTCTCCGCGATTCCGGGTGCGGTTGCTCGCAATTTTGCCGTATTTCGCGTTTTAGCGTTCCGTTATGGAACATTTATTAAGATTAGTGTTCCTTTATGAAACATAACATTGATGAATTTTCTTTTTCGCGCGCTGGGGCACAATTACGTTATCGGCAGCGAGCGGTCGCCGTGGCGTTGAACACAACCGATCCCCTGGAGCCTAAGACCCGGAGCAAAAGAATGAAAAAGCTGATTAACCGTGTGGAAGACGTACTGAGTGAACAACTGGCTGGCCTCGCAAAAGCGCATCCGTCACTGACCCTGCATCAGGATCCGGTGTATGTGACCCGTTCAGATGCCCCTGTACAGGGCAAAGTCGCGCTGCTTTCCGGCGGCGGCAGCGGTCATGAACCGATGCACTGCGGCTACATCGGCCAGGGCATGCTGTCCGGTGCCTGTCCTGGAGAAATTTTCACCTCCCCAACCCCTGATAAAATGTTCGAATGCGCCATGCAGATTGACGGCGGCGAAGGCGTGCTGCTGATCGTGAAAAACTATACTGGCGATATTCTCAACTTCGAAACCGCGACCGAACTGCTGCACGAAAGCGGCGTGAAGGTCACCACCGTGGTCGTGGATGACGACGTGGCGGTCAAAGACAGCCTCTATACCGCCGGACGACGTGGTGTTGCTAATACCGTGCTGATTGAAAAACTGGTCGGGGCGGCGGCAGAACGCGGCGATTCCCTGGAAGCCTGCGCCGAACTCGGACGCAAACTCAACAATCATGGCCATTCGATCGGTATCGCCCTCGCAGCGTGTACGGTTCCGGCAGCCGGGCAGCCCTCTTTCACCCTCGCCGACAATGAAATGGAGTTCGGTGTGGGGATCCACGGCGAGCCAGGCATTGACCGTCGCGCCTTCGTCTCACTCGACAGAACCGTTGACGAAATGTTCGATACCCTGCTGGAAAACGGAACCTATAGCCGCACGCTGCGCCACTGGGATCCCACCCAGGGCGTCTGGCTGGAAGATAAGCAAGGCAAACAACCGTTGCAACGTGGCGATCGCGTCATCGCGCTGGTCAATAACCTCGGCGCCACGCCGCTTTCTGAACTGTACGGCGTCTATAACCGTCTCGACGCACGCTGCCAGCAGGCGGGTATCGTCATCGAACGCAATCTGATTGGTTCATATTGTACGTCACTGGATATGACCGGCTTTTCCATCACGCTTCTTAAAGTGGATGACGAGACGCTGGCACTCTGGGACGCACCGGTTCACACCCCAGGCCTGAACTGGGGCAACTAAGGAGAGAGTCATGTCACTTACCAGAGCGCAGATTGTGAGCTGGCTTTATCGCTGCGGGGACATTTTCAGTAAAGAGAGTGATTATCTCACCGGGCTGGATCGCGAGATTGGCGATGCTGACCACGGTTTGAATATGCATCGCGGCTTTAGCAAAGTGGTCGAAAAATTACCGGCCATTGCGGATAAAGATATCGGTTTTATTTTGAAAAACACCGGGATGACGCTGCTGTCAAACGTTGGAGGGGCCAGTGGCCCGCTGTTCGGCACCTTTTTCATCCGTGCCGCGCAGGCCACGCAGGCGCACCAGAGTTTGTCGCTCAATGAGCTCTATCAGATGATGCGTGAAGGTGCTGATGGCGTGATAAGCCGGGGTAAAGCCGAGCCGGGTGATAAAACGATGTGCGATGTCTGGGTACCGGTGGCGGAGTCATTACGCCAGTCCAGTGAGCAGAACCTCTCCGTCACCGCCGCGCTGGACGCTGCCGCCTCTGAGGCTGAAGCCGCCGCACAAAGCACGATTACGATGCAGGCCCGCAAAGGTCGCGCCAGCTACCTGGGCGAGCGTAGTATCGGGCATCAGGATCCGGGTGCGACCTCGGTGATGTTTATGATCCAGATGCTGGCAGCCGCGGCAAAAGAGTAAGGACAGTAAGATGGTAAACCTGGTCATAGTCTCTCACAGCGCCCGCCTCGGTGAAGGGGTTGGCGAACTGGCGCAACAGATGTTAATGGGCGGCAACTGTAAAATAGCCATTGCCGCCGGTATCGACGATCCGCAAAATCCCATCGGCACCGACCCCATTAAGGTGATGGAGGCGATCGAGTCTGTTGCCGATACCGACCACGTGCTGGTGATGATGGACATTGGCAGCGCCCTGCTCAGTGCAGAAACGGCGCTGGACCTCCTCGATCCGACGATCGCAGCGAAAGTACGACTGTGCGCCGCGCCGCTGGTGGAAGGGACGCTGGCGGCAACGGTGAGCGCCGCTGCAGGCGCGGATATCGACAAGGTCATCGCCGACGCAACGAACGCTCTCGAGGCCAAGCGTGAGCAACTGGGTTTACCCTCTTCTGCTTCTGAAACCCGCATTACCCCGACCTTTATCGCACAGGATGCGGCAGCAAAATCAGTGTCCGTGGTGATCAAGAATCCCAACGGTCTGCACATTCGCCCGGCCTCCCGGCTTGTGGCAACGCTGTCGGCCTTTAACGCCGATCTGCTGCTGGAGAAAAACGGCAAGTGCGTTACGCCGGACAGCCTGAATCAGATTTCGCTGTTGCAGGTTCGCTGTCATGACACGGTACGTCTGCTGGCAAGTGGAGAACAGGCGGATGATGCGCTGGCCGCGTTTAGTCGTCTGGCGGCGGAGAATTTCGGCGAGTCGCTGGAAGATGCGGCGGTTGTCACATCGTCGACGGCGGACATCACGGGCAACGCGTTCTGTTACGCGCCAACGCTGCCACCGATTCGACAAGCGTCCGATCGCAGTCCTGGCGCAGAGCAGGCGCGACTGCGTAACGCGCTGGATCTCACGCTGCTCGACCTGATGACGCTGATTACCCGCGCGGAAGAAAACTGGCCGGGTGACCTGGCGGCCATTTTCTCTGGTCACCATATGTTGCTGGACGATCCGGAGCTGTTTGATACCGCCTGCGGGCTCCTGCGCAGCGAGCACTGTACGGCGGAATATGCCTGGCAGCAGGTGTTGAGCAGCCTCAGTACGCAGTATCGTCAACTGGATGACGCCTATCTGCAGGCGCGCTACATCGATATCGACGATCTCCTGCACCGCACGCTGCGTCATTTGCTGCAAAGCCCGCTGGTGCTGCCTGACGTTAGCGCGCCCGCCATACTGGTTGCCGACAACCTGTTTCCGTCAACGGTGCCGGAACTCGACCCGCACGTGGTGAAAGGCATCTGCCTGCGGGAAGGCAGTTCGCTCGCGCATGGCACGTTGATCGCCCGGGAGATGGGCATCGCCTGGGTATGTCAGCAGGGCGACGCGCTTAACGATGTGCAAACGGGCGAGCGACTCACCCTTGATGTGGCGCGAAATCGCGCCATCAGAGAAAGGAAACCGCTGTAACGTCGCAAAAAAAGGGGGGTAATCACGCGCCGGGAGCGATCCTGGACTACGATTTTCTCATGGTAGATACCGTTATTCGGTACGCACTAAGGAGATTAATCAATGCATACCCCTGCTTTTCGCGCGCCTGCTTCACTGTCGTTGGTCATAACATTAGCGGTTTCCGGCACGCTGCTTACCTTCTCTTCCCTGTCGGTTAACGCCGAAGAGATGCCGTTCTCCCCTCCGCAGCCGCCGGATATTCTGCTCGGTCCTCTGTTTAACGATGTGCAGAATGCCAGACTGTTTCCCGATCAGAAAACCTTTGCCGACGCCGTGCCTAACGGTGACCCGCTGATGATCCTCGCGGATTACCGGATG
The DNA here is from genome assembly GCA_009363175.1 of Citrobacter telavivensis. Classification (NCBI taxonomy): domain Bacteria; kingdom Pseudomonadati; phylum Pseudomonadota; class Gammaproteobacteria; order Enterobacterales; family Enterobacteriaceae; genus Citrobacter; species Citrobacter telavivensis. The sequence continues at coordinate 2,852,643 of CP045205.1, read as the reverse complement.
CAAAAGAATCAGTCCAGTTTCGATTTGCGCCACTTCGTGAGCGTCAACTTTACGCTGCCGAAAGAAGGGGAGAAATATGTTCCTCCGAAAGGGCAATCGCTGCGTGAACATATCGACGGGCTGTGGCCGGTGTTAACCCGCTCCACCGAAAGCGTGGAAAAATGGGACTCCCTGTTGCCGCTGCCTGAGCCTTACGTGGTGCCCGGCGGGCGCTTCCGGGAAGTCTATTATTGGGACAGTTACTTCACCATGCTGGGACTTGCCGAAAGCGGTCGCTGGGACAATATTGCCGATATGGTGGCAAACTTCGCCTGGGAGATTGATACCTTCGGTCATATTCCCAATGGCAACCGCACTTACTACCTAAGCCGTTCCCAACCGCCCTTCTTTTCACTGATGGTCGAACTGCTGGCTCAGCACGACGGCGACGATGCGCTGAAAAAATACCTGCCGCAGATGCAAAAAGAGTACACCTATTGGATGGAAGGCGTCGAAACGCTGCAGGCAGGTCAACAGAACAAGCGGGTGGTGAAACTGGAGGATGGCACCCTTCTCAACCGCTACTGGGATGAGCGGGATACGCCGCGACCGGAATCCTGGGTCGAAGATATTGCCACGGCGAAAAGCAATCCAAACCGCCCGGCGACCGATATTTATCGCGATCTGCGCGCAGCGGCCGCGTCCGGCTGGGATTTCAGTTCACGCTGGATGGATAATCCGCAGCAGCTTGGCACGCTGCGGACCACCAGCATCGTTCCGGTCGATCTCAACGCCCTGTTGTACAAAATGGAAAAAATCCTCGCGCGCGCCAGCAAAGCCGCGGGGGATGAGGCAAAAGCCAGCCAGTACGACACGCTGGCGAATGCCCGACAGAAAGCCATGGAACATTACCTGTGGAATGATAAAGAGGGCTGGTACGCGGATTACGACCTGAAGAGCAAGCGGGTACGGAATCAGTTGACCGCTGCCGCTCTGTTCCCGCTGTATGTCAATGCCGCCTCGAAGGATCGCGCCAGCAAAATGGCTGCGGCCACCCGCGCGCATCTGCTGCAACCGGGCGGGCTTGCCACCACGTCGGTGAAAAGCGGACAGCAATGGGATGCGCCAAACGGCTGGGCGCCGCTGCAGTGGGTCGCCACCGAGGGCTTACAGAACTATGGGCAGAATGACGTAGCGATGGAGGTGAGCTGGCGCTTTCTGACCAACGTGCAGCACACGTACGATCGCGAACAAAAGCTGGTGGAAAAATATGACATCAGCAGCACCGGGACCGGCGGTGGCGGCGGAGAATATCCGTTGCAGGATGGTTTTGGCTGGAGCAATGGCGTCACGCTGAAGATGCTCGACCTAATTTGTCCGAAGGAAAAACCGTGTGACAGCGTGCCGGAAAAGCGCCCTGTTGCCAGCCCGGCATCCGCTGAACCGCCACAAAAACAGGCAACGCCATAATACTCAGTGTCTGACCGGCCTGAGAATGCCAGGCCGGTTTTCGCTTCATGCGATCAGAAACGGTAGCTTGCCCCGACCTGGACCGTCCGGTCGCGGCCAATCCAGCAGTTGGTGCTGTCGTAGCAGCTGAACGTTTCTTTGTTGGTAATGTTCTGGGCGCTGGCTTTTAGCGTCACGCCGCTCAGTGACGGCAGCACCTCGCCTAAGCGATACGACACGGCGAGATCGTACTGTGTCGTGCCCCCCAGTTTACCGCCCTTGTTGTCCGGCGAGATCTCCATCGGCCCGGTATAGCGCGCCCCTGCGCCCATCGTCAGCCCGCGCAGTGTGGTCGCGTCGAAGGTGTAATCCCCCCACAAGTTAAACGCATTCTCCGGCACCTGCGTTGGGCGCTTGCCTTCCCAGGTTTCATCTTCGGTATTGATCGCATGGGTGTAAGCGTAATTGGCGATCAACGTGACGTTGTCACCTGGACGACTGATGACCGAAAGCTCCGCCCCTTTCGATTCGATCTCCCCGGTCTGTCGATAATCCCAGGTCGGCGTGGCGGAAAGGACATTCTTCTGGCGAATGTTAAACACAGAGGCGGTCAGCGTTGTCGCGTAATCGACCAGCAGGTATTTCACCCCGCCTTCCAGTTGTTTGCTGGTCGTCGGCTTCACGTCTTTCGCCGTCAGCGTGCCCTGCGGTGAAATCGGTTTGAAGCCTTCGGAATAGCTGATAAACGGTGAAATACCGTTTTCAAAGGCATAGAGCGCGCCCAACCGTTTGGTCACCCGGTCTTGAGAGATCCAGGTTTTCTCGTCGTTTTGCATCGCATCGGTAGTCGTAGAACGGTAATCGTCATAGCGAAGACTGGCCAGCAGATTTAAGCCACCAAACGCGACCTGATCCTGCAAATAGTAGCCATTTTGCTGATAAGAAAGGCGGTTTTTCTGCGCAGTGTACAACCCCAGATCGGCGGTATGCACCTGATGGAAATCCGGGGCGCGCATGTCGATTCCCGGCGTGGCGCTGGCGTAACGATAGAAGTAATGGCTGTCGAGTTTCTGATAGTCAAAGCCGGCCAGCAAATGGTGCTGCCAGTCCCCTAGCGCGACCGTTTTTGTCACCTGGTTGTCGATGTTGAAACTTTTCAGATCTTCATCAGTGGTATAGGCAAAGCGGTCAAGCATCCATACCGGGTTCGTACCATTACCGGTTGAATAGACGCTGCGCTGGTGTGTATCGACGTCAAAATAGCGCGCCTGCTGACTGAATCCCCAACCACTGTCAAATTCATGCTCGAAATGATAACCCACCATCCACTGACGCTGCTTAAAGCCACTCCACTCATCTCCGGCATAGTCACGACGATCGGCGTAACCCGAGCGCAAATAAGCAATCGGTAACGGGTTCGACGGTGACAACGACGGCGTATTTTGCACCAGGGCATCCAGCGTCAGACGCGTTTTGCTGTCCGGTTGCCAGGTGACGGAAGGTGCCAGCAGATAGTCTTCATAACGCGTGGTGTGCGGTTGGTCGTCGCCCTCCGTCGCCTTACCCAGCAGACGGTAATTCCAGTCGCTATCGCTGATTTTACCGGTGGAGTCCAGATAGCCCTCTTTCAGATTACGCGTACCGGTATTAAAGCCGATCTCCGTTTTTTGCTCAGCCTGCGGTTTTTTGCCCTGAATATTCACCAGCCCTCCCGGCGAACCGTTGCCATACAGCACGGACGCGGGCCCTTTCAGGATATCCACGCTTTCCACCAGCAGCGGGTCGATACGCGCCTTGGTATTACCGGTGACGTTATACGGCAACTGCAAGCCGTTGTAGTACTCCTGATCGACGGAGAAACCACGAATCTTGTACTCGCTCATATAGGAAGTATTGCCGCGCACTTCCGTCGACACCCCCGGCGCATAGCGAAGGATCTCGTTGACAGAATTCGCATGACGTAAGGTTATCTCGTGATTATCGATGGTATTAATCACCTGCGGCGTTTTACTTTCCGGGACGGCAGATTTGGTGGCGCTGTTGGTCCAGGCCGGCAGCAGGGTCTCCTGTCCCGTTGCGGATACCACGATGGTGGATTCGTTAGAATCTGCCGCATAAGACGGCGTGGTCAGAGCCAGTGAGATACAGCCAGAGAGCGCACAAAGTCGGAAGCAGGAAGTTGTCATAGTGAGAATAATTATCAGTTTAAATTGGAATGCTAATTATTCTCATTTAATTAGGTAAATCAAGAGAGGAATTGAAGGGGACCAGGATAAAAACGCGGCTCCCGCAGGAGCCGTGTTGTTAATCGCGGCGCACGAGTCGGAATACCCCCAGCACCACAATGGCACCCACCACCGCAACCAGGAAGCTGTGAAGGTTAAAGCCACTGATTGTGCCGCCAATACCAAACATGGTCGCCAGCCATCCGCCCACTACGGCACCGATAATGCCGAGAATACAGGTCAGGATGAATCCGCCGCCGTCACGTCCCGGCATGATCAATTTGGCGATAACACCGGCAATCAAACCAAATACAATCCAGGCAATAATTCCCATGTTCAGACCCTCTTTTCAGGGAAACCACACGCAACAGATTCTTGCGCTTGTCCATTAAGTATAGGCAACCCCTTGATCCTCGCTGTTTCCGCGAGACTGAATTATTTGTCTTTGGTAAAAAAAATCACGCGTTTGTATTAAGTTCTCCTGCGTCTTGCCGATAACCGTTCGATAGACTGTCAGGCATCCAGGGGTCGTTCCGCGTGAGTCATTATAATGAGCAGTTTCTGAAGCAAAATCCGTTGGCGGTATTGGGCGTTCTTCGCGACTTAAACAGCAATCAGGTGCCTTTGCGCGTCTCCTGGCGCGGCGGGCAATTCATCAGCAAAATCCTTGATGTTTCGGCCGAAAGACTGGTGATGGACTTTGGCAGTCAGCAAAACGAAAACCTCGCCGTACAGAAGGCGCGCAATATTACCTTTACGGCGGAAACTCAGGGCGCGAAGGTTGAGTTTACCCTTGAGCAGTTGCACAGCGGTGAGTATCAGCAACTTCCGGCCTTTATCACCCCGCTTCCTCCGGCGCTGTGGTTTGTCCAACGACGGGAATACTTTCGCATCTGCGCGCCGCTCCATCCCCCCTACGGTTGTACCGCGCAGATGCCAGATAACAGCACCCTACGTTTTCGTCTGTACGATCTTTCCCTCGGCGGAATGGGCGCGCTGCTGGAAGGCCCGAAGCCGTCAGGACTCACGGAAGGGATGCGTTTTTCGCAAATTGCGCTGGATATGGGGGAATGGGGGATGTTTCACTTTGACGCGCAGTTGATCTCCGTAACTGAACGCAAAGTGATTGACGGGAAAAATGAGACGATTTCGACTCCCCGCCTGAGCTTTCGTTTTCTCAACGTTGGCCCGGCGGTGGAGCGGGAACTTCAGCGGATTATCTTTTCCCTCGAGCGCGAAGCCCGGGAGAAATCGAATAAAGTGCGCGACTAATTACATCGCATCCAGCGCGCGCTGCAATTTGTAGATGTAGCGCGGTGCCTGGGGCGCAGGATGGTTATCCGCGACGTGTTCAACGAACTCATCGGCACTGAGATCGTTGATTTTGCTAATGGCCTTTTTCCGGTCAGAAGAGAACGTGCGCAGCAGTGCGCCTGCGCCGTTGGCATAGGAGACCACCAGCGCATACTGCATCACCTGCGGATCTTCAATACCGGCGAGCGGGCCCGTCTCCAGAATACTCAGGTAGGCGGCGCCCATTGAGATATTGCGCTCCGGGTTTTTCAGTTCACTGGTTGAAGGCTCGCCGCTCCAGCCCATCCGACGGTAGACATCGCGCCCGGAGGTCGATGCTTTCAGTTGCATCAGCCCTATCGCATTCGATTTGCTGACCGCATTGGGATTCCCGCCTGACTCAATCGCGATAATCGCCGTAATCAATTGTGGGCTAACGCCCCACGCCGCCCCGGCTTTTTCACTGATCGGCATCCATTGCATGGCGCGTTTCACCGGCACTTCCGCATTCCACGGGGGATTTTTATAATCCTGTTTTGAACTACAACCTGCAAGCAACACAATCAAAAAAGCAAACCATCTCAATTTCACGTCTTCTGTCCTTATCGCCGGAACGCTTCGTTACTAAAATCACCGTTGTAAACCGGATAAGCAAAGCGTCATCCGGCAAAACGTTCTACTATAGGCGGCATGATATACATTTGGTTTCTGTTGTAGCAAGGAATTGCCATGTCCCGGTTTCACTTAATTGCCCCCTCGGGCTACTGCATTAATCAACACGCGGCTTTGCTTGGTATCCAGCGCCTTAAGGACGCGGGGCATCAGGTCGATAATACGGCGGTGGTCAGTCGTCGCCATCAACGCTTTGCGGGTACGGAATCGGAGCGTCTGGCAGACGTGAACGGGCTTGTGCATCTCACCGCGCCGGACACCATCGTTATGCCGGTGCGCGGTGGCTATGGCGCGAGCCGACTGCTGGAACACATCGACTGGCAGGCCCTTGCCGCCCGACAACAGCGGGATCCGTTGCTCATTTGCGGTCACAGTGATTTTACGGCGATCCAGTGTGGTTTGCTGGCGCAAGGCAATGTCATCACCTTCAGCGGCCCGATGCTGGCAGCGAACGTTGGCGCACCGGAGCTGAATACCTTTACGCAAACCCATTTCTGGCAAGCATTACGTCACGCGCAGTACACGGTGGAATGGCAAGGCGAAGGCCCGGCCTGTCATACCGAAGGAACGCTGTGGGGCGGCAATCTGGCGATGCTGATTTCGCTTATCGGCACCCCGTGGATGCCAAAAATTGAAAACGGTATTCTGGTGCTGGAAGACATCAATGAGCACCCTTTTCGCGTCGAGCGCATGTTGCTGCAGCTGTTTGATGCGGGCATTTTAAACCGCCAGAGCGCCATTGTGCTGGGCAGTTTTAGCGGCAGCGCCCCGAATGAGTATGATGACGGCTACGACCTCAACACGGTGTATGCGTTTTTACGTGAACGCCTCTCTGTTCCCCTGATTACCGGGCTTGATTTTGGTCATGAGCCGCGAACCGTTACGCTGGCGTTAGGCGCGCATGCCGTGCTACAGAATAGTCAAAACGGCACACAACTTACGATCTCGGGTCATCCCTTTCTGAAATCATAAAAAAAAACGGCTGTAGGGCTAAGTAACGCCCGGTTGCAGCCGTTAATATGATAATGTCAATGCAGAAAAACATGGCTAATTGAGGAGTAACCGAACGTTGGACGCCGCGGCAATAATCAGTCTTTTCATTTTGGGGTCCGTCCTCGTTACCAGCAGTATCTTACTCAGTTCATTTTCATCACGCCTTGGCATTCCGATTCTGGTTATCTTCCTGGCGATTGGCATGCTGGCTGGCGTCGATGGCGTCGGCGGCATCCCGTTCGATAACTACCCCTTTGCCTATATGGTCAGTAACCTTGCGTTGGCGATTATCCTGCTTGATGGCGGGATGCGTACGCAGGCCAGCTCGTTTCGCGTCGCGCTGGGTCCGGCGCTCTCTCTGGCGACCGTTGGCGTCCTGATCACCTCCGGTTTAACCGGCATGATCGCCGCCTGGCTGTTTAATCTCGACCTGATCCAGGGGCTGCTGATTGGTGCCATTGTTGGCTCAACGGATGCGGCGGCGGTCTTTTCCCTGCTTGGCGGCAAAGGGCTGAACGAGCGTGTCGGCGCGACGCTGGAAATTGAATCCGGCAGTAATGACCCGATGGCGGTGTTCCTGACCATTACGCTGATCGAGATGATTCAGCAGCACGAAACCGGCTTAAGCTGGATGTTCGCAGTCCACATTATTCAGCAGTTTGGTCTGGGCATCTTGCTTGGGCTGGGCGGCGGATATCTGCTACAGCAGATGATTAATCGTATCTCCCTGCCCGCCGGGCTCTATCCCCTGTTGGCCCTGAGCGGCGGGATTCTGGTGTTCGCGTTGACCACCGCCCTGGAAGGCAGCGGGATTCTGGCGGTCTATCTGTGCGGCTTTTTGCTGGGCAATCGCCCGATTCGCAACCGTTTTGGCATTCTGCAAAACTTCGACGGGCTGGCCTGGCTGGCGCAGATCGGCATGTTCCTTGTGCTCGGACTGCTGGTGAATCCTTCCGACCTGCTGCCGATTGCCATTCCGGCACTGATCCTGTCCGCCGGGATGATTTTCGTCGCCCGTCCGCTCTCCGTCTTTGTCGGACTGCTGCCGTTTCGCGGTTTTAATCTGCGTGAACGCGTGTTTATTAGCTGGGTGGGTCTGCGCGGCGCGGTGCCCATCATCCTTGCCGTCTTTCCGATGATGGCGGGCCTGGAAAATGCCCGTCTGTTCTTCAATGTCGCCTTCTTCGTGGTGCTGGTGTCACTGGTTTTTCAGGGCACCTCCCTCTCCTGGGCGGCGAAAAAAGCGAAAGTGGTGGTGCCACCGGTCGGCTGGCCGGTCTCACGTGTGGGGCTGGATATTCATCCGGACAATCCGTGGGAGCAGTTTGTCTATCAGCTTAGCGCCGATAAATGGTGTGTCGGCGCGGCACTGCGCGATCTGCATATGCCTCAGGAAACGCGCATTGCGGCGCTGTTTCGTGACAACGTGCTGTTTCATCCCACCGGCAGTACCCGTTTGCGTGAAGGTGACGTGCTGTGCGTCATCGGTCGTGAACGCGACCTCCCGGCGCTGGGCAAACTGTTCAGTCAGTCACCGCCGGTGGCGCTGGATCAGCGCTTCTTCGGCGACTTTATTCTGGAAGCCAGCGCCAAGTATGCCGATGTGGCGCTGATTTATGGTCTGGATGACGGAACGGAGTACCGCGATAAGCAGCAAACGCTGGGCGAAATTGTTCAGCAACTGCTGGGCGCGGCCCCGGTTGTCGGGGACCAGGTCATCTTCGCCGGGATGATCTGGACGGTCGCAGAAAAAGAAGACAATCAGGTCCGTAAAGTCGGGGTTCGCGTCGCCGGGGATGAAGACGAAGAGTAGTTATCATGCCGGATGGCGCTGCGCTTATCCGGCCTACTGATGACTCCGCTGTAGGCCGTATAAGGCGCATCGCACCACCGTCCGGCAACATAAAAGTTACACCGTCACGACCGGAACACGCAGCGCCAGCGAACACATCAACTCATAGCCTACGGTTCCGGCAGATTTCGCCACGTCGTCAATTTTGATCTCTTTACCCCACAGTTCTACCGGTGTCCCGATACCCGCCTGCGGGCATGGCGTTAAATCCACCGCCAGCATATCCATCGACACCGTGCCCACGGTAGTGGTCCGCACACCGTCCACCAGCACCGGCGTTCCGCTCGGCGCATGACGTGGATAACCGTCCGCATAGCCCGCCGCCACGATGCCAATGCGCTGTTCGCCTCTGGCGGTATAGCGCCCGCCATAGCCGACGCGATCCCCCGCTTTCAGCGTTTGTACACCGATGATTTCGCTGCTGAGCGTCATCACCGGCTTCAGCCCGGTATTGGCGATATCGCGCCACAGGCCTGACGGCGACGCACCGTAAAGAATGATACCCGGTCGCACCCAGTCAAAATGCGCATCGGGATGCCACAGCGTGGCCGCTGAGTTTGACAGTGAGCGACGGCATTCCAGCCCTTCCGTTGCCAGCGCGATACGTTCCATCGCATTACGGATGCCGTCAGGGTGCTCAGCGTCGGCGAAGTGCGACATTAACGTCATTTCGCCGACGTTCGGCATCGCGCGCAGTTGCTGCCAGACGGTTTGCAGTCGTTCCGGCAGGAAGCCCAGACGGTTCATGCCGCTGTTAACCTTCACGTAGACATCCAGCGGTGCCTTCAGCTTTGCATTCTGAATCGCTTTAAGCTGCCAGTTGCTGTGAACGCAGGTGGTCAAACGCCAGGTGTCGTACAGCGCCAGATCTTCCGCATGGAAAAAACCTTCCAGCATGAGGATTGGCCCTTTCCAGCCGCGCTCACGCAGGGTTACCGCCTCCTCCAGATTCAGGAGAGCAAAACCATCGGTGTTGCCCAGCGCATTCCAGATACGTTCAATGCCGTGACCATAGGCATTCGCTTTCACCACCGACCAGACGCGGGCGTCCGGTGCGGCCTGACGCACTATGCTCAGGTTTTGTTTCATCGCCTGCAGGTCAAGGCTGGCCAATATAGGGCGGGTCATCTCTCGTCCTTCTTAGTTATGTGCGCCGTGCAGATGTTGGGGACGTGAAGGCGTAAAACCAGCGTGGTAGCGCGCCACGCTCAGATCGTCATACGGAATAGCGGGCGTGCGACCCGACAGAATATCGCTCAGCAACTGCCCTGAACCACAGGCCATCGTCCATCCCAGCGTACCGTGTCCGGTATTCAGCAACAGATTTTTGAAGCGGGTACGCCCCACCACCGGCGTACCGTCCGGCGTCATCGGGCGCAGTCCGGTCCAGAATGTCGCCTGTTCAACATGCCCTCCGCGCGGGTAGAGATCGCGGACCACCATCTCAAGCGTTTCCCGACGCGGCTGGAGTAGTTCGGTGTTGAAGCCGACAATTTCCGCCATACCGCCAACGCGGATACGCTGGTCAAAACGGGTAATGGCGATTTTGTAGGTTTCATCAAGAATAGTCGAAACCGGTGCGCCGTCCTCTTCCGCCACCGGAATCGTCAGCGAATAGCCTTTCAGCGGATAGACCGGGATATCGACAATCCCTTTCAGCATCGCCGTGGAGTAAGAGCCCATCGCCATGACGTAGGCATCGGCTTTAACGATCTCATCACCACATTTCACGCCGTAAATCTGCTCGCCTTCGCAAAGCAGTTTATCCACTGGCGTATTGAAACGGAATTTAACCCCCGCCTGTTCGGCCATCTGCGCCAGACGCTGGGTAAAGAGTTGGCAGTCGCCGGTTTCGTCATTCGGCAAACGCAAGCCGCCGGTCAGTTTGTGCGCCACTTCAGCCAGCGCCGGCTCGACTTCCGCCAGTCGACTGGCTTCCAGCAACTGATACGGCACGCCAGCGTCTTCCAGCACGGCAATGTCGCGCGTGGCGTTCTCATACTGCTGTGCGGTGCGGAACAGTTGCAGCGTGCCGCCCTGACGCCCTTCATACTGGATACCGGTCGATGCACGCAGCGCTTTCAGGCAGTCTCGGCTGTATTCCGCCAGACGCACCATCCGCCCTTTGTTTTCCATGTAGTGGCTGGTATCGCAATTACGCAGCATCTGCCACATCCATTTCAACTGGAACTGTGTGCCGTCCAGACGAACTGCCAGCGGCGCATGGCGCTGAAACATCCATTTAATCGCCTTTAGCGGTACACCCGGCGCAGCCCAGGGCGCTGCATAGCCCGGAGAGATCTGCCCCGCATTCGCCGCGCTGGTTTCCAGCGCCGGGCCAGGTTCGCGATCGATGACGGTGACATCATGTCCAGCCTGACTCAGATACCAGGCGCTGGTCACGCCAACGACGCCACTTCCCAGTATGACAACTCGCATAGCCACTCCGTTAACAGTAACAGTAAAAGAACAATCATCTAATTACATCTTGATAACCCAGATGAAAATATTATTCAACATATGGCTTTTTTATGGTGACACATCTCACATATAGCAGGAGGAACATTGAACTCGTTGCTTTGGGATCTCCTGCTGCGGGTTATTTTTATCCAGCATAAAATGTTGTTATGACCGAGAAATCTGGCGGGTCGACCAGCGGAAATCGCAAAGAAAATATTTCTCCACTGACACGGTTTTTAACAGGGTGTTCTATGCTTGAAATGAGGTGCTCCACACAGAGAGTGCCGCCAACAATGAGGGTGCGCGAATGGCTACGATTGATTCCATGAACAAGGACACCACACGGTTGAGCGATGGACCCGACTGGACGTTTGATCTGCTGGATGTCTATCTGGCAGAGATAGACCGGGTGGCGAAACTCTACAAACTGGATACCTACCCGCACCAGATTGAGGTCATCACCTCCGAGCAGATGATGGATGCCTACTCCAGCGTCGGGATGCCCATTAACTATCCTCACTGGTCGTTTGGCAAAAAATTCATCGAGACTGAACGGCTGTATAAACACGGTCAGCAAGGGTTGGCCTATGAGATTGTGATTAACTCCAACCCGTGTATTGCCTATCTGATGGAGGAGAACACCATTACCATGCAGGCGCTGGTGATGGCGCACGCCTGCTATGGGCATAACTCCTTCTTCAAAAATAACTATCTGTTTCGCAGTTGGACCGACGCCAGTTCCATTGTCGATTACCTGATCTTCGCGCGTAATTACATTACCCAGTGCGAAGAGCGGTACGGCGTGGACGAGGTTGAGCGATTGCTCGACTCCTGCCATGCGCTGATGAACTACGGCGTTGACCGCTATAAACGCCCGCAGAAAATCTCCCTCCAGGAGGAGAAGGCCCGCCAGCAAAGTCGCGAAGAGTATCTGCAAAGCCAGGTGAACATGCTGTGGCGTACCCTGCCGAAGAAAGAAGAAGAGAAGACGGTCGCCGAAGCGCGGCGCTATCCTTCAGAGCCGCAGGAAAACCTGCTCTACTTTATGGAAAAAAATGCCCCGCTGCTGGAGTCATGGCAGCGCGAAATCCTGCGCATTGTGCGCAAAGTCAGCCAGTATTTTTATCCGCAGAAACAGACCCAGGTGATGAACGAAGGTTGGGCCACCTTCTGGCATTACACCATTCTGAACCACCTGTATGACGAGGGGAAAGTCACCGAACGTTTTATGCTGGAATTTTTGCACAGCCACACCAACGTAGTATTCCAGCCGCCTTATAACAGTCCGTGGTACAGCGGTATTAACCCTTACGCACTGGGGTTCGCTATGTTCCAGGACATCAAGCGTATCTGTCAGTCACCGACGGAAGAAGATAAGTACTGGTTCCCGGATATCGCGGGTTCCGACTGGCTGGAAACGCTGCATTTTGCCATGCGTGATTTCAAAGATGAGAGTTTTATCAGCCAGTTCCTGTCACCGAAGGTGATGCGTGATTTCCGCCTCTTTACGGTGCTGGATGATGACCGGCATAACTACCTGGAGATCTCTGCTATTCACAATGAAGAAGGCTATCGTGAAATCCGCAACCGCCTCTCGTCGCAATATAATTTGAGCAACGTGGAGCCGAATATTCAGGTCTGGAACGTGGATCTGCGGGGCGATCGCTCTCTCACCCTACGCTATATCCCGCATAATCGCGCGCCGCTGGATAAAGGCCGCAAAGAGGTACTCAAGCATGTGCACCGGCTGTGGGGGTTTGATGTGATGCTGGAACAGCAAAACGAGGACGGAAGCGTGGAACTGCTCGAGCGCTGCCCACCCAGAATGAACAGCCTGTAAAACAAAAACCCCCTCATCATGAGGGGGTTCGCGTTTAGCGGCCCTGAATGGCTAAATCGCCTGGCAGGTTTTTCTGCATCCGGTGCCAGATCTCACCGCTATCATGACCATAACGACGCACCGTTTCGTATACCTGATCGTGCGCGCCCTGTAAGCACAGTTGCGACAGCTTATGATAGAAACCGAGCGCCAGGCTGCGCGCTTCCGGATTGGCGAAGTAGTGACGGCCAATGCGGGTATACAGCCCTTTCATCCCGTTAAGAATCAGGCCATAAATCGGGTTGCCGGAGGCAAACGCCAGACCGCGGAAAATGCTGTAATCGAGATCGGCAAACGCATCGGCGTGATCGGCCACTTCCTTCGCGGTCGCCAGCACTTCCTGCGCTTTGTCAGGATGCTGACGAAACGCGGTACGAATGAAGATGGTGGAGATGTTGGTCCGGACCGACAGCAGATTATCGATCAGTTGCGGAACGCTTTCGTGATCGAGACGCGCCAGCGTTTCAAGAATATTCAACCCGGACGTTTCCCAGAAATTATTCACCTTCGTCGGTTTGCCATGCTGAATGGTCAACCAACCGTCTCGCGCCAGACGCTGCAGCACTTCACGTAACGTGGTACGAGTCACCCCGATGAGTTCCGAGAGTTCTCGTTCTGCAGGCAAGATAGTGCCAGGGGGGAAGCGGTTATTCCAGATACTTTCAATGATGTACTCTTCCGCGAAACCCGCCGGGCTCTGCGCCTTAATGACCATAGTGAGATTTCCATTACACAGCAAAACATAGTTACACTCATCATACCAGACGGGGTACACGCCCGATAGCAGACACAATGAAGAAAAAGTGGATCAAGGCTTCATTTTCTTGATAACACGGGCTGTCGGGGGTTAAAGGCTTGCCTGCTTTCAGACTGACCGTTACTCTTTGTGGCTAACCATAAGAACATCATTTCAATAAATAAGGTAAGGGAAACCATAATGGAACTCTCATGGGGCCGCGCGTTCTGGCGCAACTTTTTAGGCCAGTCGCCAGACTGGTACAAGCTCGCACTACTGACCTTCCTGATAGTTAATCCACTGATTTTCATTATCAGCCCATTTGTTGCGGGCTGGTTGCTGGTGGCGGAATTCATCTTCACACTGGCGATGGCCCTGAAATGTTACCCGTTGCTGCCAGGCGGTTTGCTGGCCATTGAAGCCGTTATGATTGGAATGACCAGCGCCGCGCATGTTCGTGAAGAGGTGGCAAACAATTTGGAAGTCTTGCTGCTGCTGATGTTCATGGTCGCAGGCATCTATTTTATGAAGCAGCTGCTGCTGTTTATTTTTACCCGTCTGCTGCTGAGCATTCGCTCCAAAACGCTGCTGTCACTTGCGTTTTGTGTGGCGGCGGCCTTCCTTTCCGCCTTCCTTGATGCGCTGACCGTTGTGGCGGTGGTGATAAGCGTCGCCGTCGGGTTCTATGGCATTTATCACCGCGTGGCCTCTTCCCGCGCGGACGATCATGACATTCTTGATGACAGCCATATCGATCAGCACTACAAATCGGTACTCGAACAGTTCCGTGGCTTCCTTCGCAGCCTGATGATGCATGCCGGAGTGGGAACCGCGCTCGGCGGTGTGATGACGATGGTGGGTGAACCGCAGAACCTGATCATCGCCAAAGCCGCTGGCTGGCATTTTGGCGACTTTTTCCTGCGGATGTCGCCGGTCACCGTTCCGGTACTGATTTGCGGTCTGCTCACCTGCGTACTGGTTGAGAAGCTGCGCTGGTTTGGCTATGGCGAAACGCTGCCGGAAAAAGTACGTGACGTATTGCAACAGTTTGACGATCAAAGCCGCCAGCAGCGTAATCGTCAGGACCGATTAAAGCTGATCGTTCAGGCCATTATCGGCGTCTGGCTGGTTATTGCCCTGGCGCTGCATCTGGCGGAAGTGGGGCTGATCGGTCTGTCCGTCATTATCTTCGCCACCTCGCTGACCGGTGTGACCGATGAGCATGCGATTGGCAAGGCGTTTACCGAGTCCCTGCCTTTCACCGCGCTGCTGACGGTCTTTTTCTCGATTGTGGCGGTGATCATCGATCAGCAACTCTTCTCGCCGATTATCCAGTTTGTATTGCAGGCCTCGGAGCACGCGCAGTTGACACTGTTCTATCTCTTCAACGGTCTGCTCTCGTCAATCTCAGATAATGTCTTCGTTGGTACTATCTACATTAACGAGGCCAAAGCGGCCATGGAAAGCGGCGCTATCTCGCTGCCACAGTACGAACTGTTGGCGGTGGCTATCAACACCGGGACTAACCTGCCGTCCGTGGCGACGCCAAACGGTCAGGCGGCGTTCCTGTTCCTGCTCACCTCCGCGCTGGCACCGCTGATTCGCCTCTCCTATGGCCGAATGGTCTGGATGGCGTTGCCGTATACCATCGTGCTGACCCTGGTCGGTCTGCTGTGCGTTGAGTTTACCCTGACGCCGCTGACCGAGTGGATGACGCAAACCGGCTGGTTAGCTACACTTTAATAACAACTTACCGGGCATTTCACTGCCCGGTTTGCCTTTTTGCATGATATTTATCCGATTACACAATATTTAAGTTTCTCCTGGTGGCGCTGTGATCGAATTGGTTTACACTGCCGTGTCTACGCATGTTGCAGGGAAATTATTATGTTGCGATATTTAAACCAGTGCTCACGGGGTCGGGGCGCCTGGTTATTAATGGCTTTTACTGCCCTGGCGCTTGAACTGGTCGCGCTGTGGTTTCAGCATGTTATGCTGCTTAAGCCGTGTGTACTGTGCATCTATGAGCGCTGCGCGCTGTTCGGCATCATGGGGGCCGGGCTGGTTGGGGCTATTGCGCCTAAATCGCCGTTGCGCTACGTGGCGCTGATTATCTGGATCTACAGTGCCTGGCGCGGCGTGCAGTTGGCCTGGGAACACACGATGATCCAGTTGCACCCTTCTCCGTTCATGACCTGTGATTTTATGGCCCGCTTCCCCAGTTGGTTGCCGCTGGATAAGTGGGTGCCACAGGTGTTTGTTGCCTCCGGAGATTGCGCTGAGCGCCAGTGGGAATTTTTATCGCTGGAAATGCCACAATGGTTACTGGGCATTTTTGCGGCCTATCTGGTCATCGCGGTTCTGGTCCTGCTTGTCCAGCCGCTTAAACCGAAAAGACGCGATCTGTTTGGTCGCTAATCTCAGACGCTCCCTGCCAGGAGCGTTTTTTTTGCCTTAAAGTCATTGCTGACGGTGCTGCATAAGATGTATATTAAATGCATCTTATGCAACCTGGCAAGGAGATGTCCCGTGTCCCATTTACGTATCCCGGCAAACTGGAAAATCAAACGTTCCACCCCTTTCTTCACCAAAGATAATGTCCCCGCGGCACTGCTTTCCCACCACAACACTGCCGCTGGCGTTTTCGGTCAGCTTTGTGTGATGGAAGGTACGGTAACCTATTACGGATTCGCCAACGAAGAGGCAAAAGAGCCTGAAGTCAAAGTGGTGATTAACGCCGGACAGTTCGCCACCAGCCCGCCACAGTACTGGCATCGTGTGGAGCTCAGCGATGACGCCCAGTTCAACATCAACTTCTGGGTCGCTGACGAACATCAGGGCGATGAGATGTATCAGGCGAAAAAAGCGTAACGCCTGAAATCAGACCGGGCGGATCAATCCGCCCATGAAGGTTTGTTTAAGATATGGTCCTGCCAGTCATGGACTTCTGACTCTCTTACCGCAATGTGGCGTACCGAAATTCGCTCGCCGTGCATTGCCGCTTTCGACCCCGTCAACAACGGATGCCACTCCGGCAGCCCTTTCCCTTCCGCCAGCAGACGATAGGCGCACGTCATCGGCAACCATTCAAAGGTGGGCAGGTTATCACGCGTTAACTTGATGCAGTCAGGCTCGTACTCGAACCTGCGCTCATAGTTGCGGCACTGGCAGGTTTTAATATTGAGCTGACGACAGGCGACGTTGGTGAAATAGATCTCGTCGGTATCCTCGTCCATCAGTTTATGCAGGCAGCACTGACCACAGCCATCACATAACGACTCCCATTCGGCATCGGTCATTTCATCCAGGGTTTTACGTTGCCAGAAAGGTAAATCGCTCATCAGGGTATCCGCCATTACTATAAAGCTGCACCTTATAACCAGTCTGACACGCTGATGCAAGTTTTGCCGCCCAAAAAGGCGGCAATCAGGTGTTACAGGACGCGGGTCGTCAGGGAATGACCGTTAAAATTGACCACCAGCTCATCGCCGCTGGCAAGCGGTCCAACGCCTTCCGGGGTGCCTGTCAGCACAACGTCGCCGGCTTTAAGGGTAAAGAACTTGCTCATATAGGCGATTAAGGGAACGATTTTGTGGATCATATCCGCCGTCGTGCCCTGCTGGCGAACCTCGCCGTTGACGGTCAGGCCCAGCGGCGTCGCCTGCGGATCGCCGTTAAATTCCGTGGCCGGAATGAACCCGGACAGCGGGCACGAGTTATCGAATCCTTTTGCCTTCTCCCAGGGCTGCCCAGCCTTCTTCATTTTGCCCTGAATATCACGTAACGTCAGATCGAGCGCCACGCCATATCCAGCGATCGCCTTACGGACATGCTCTTCGGTCGCCTGACGCAGCGTCGCGCCGATTAATACCGCCAGTTCGACCTCATGGTGCACCGAGCCCATATCTGTCGGAATGACCAGCGGCTGGCGCAAATCGCACAGGGCGGTTTCTGGCTTGATAAACAGCACCGGCTCATCCGGCGTGACGCTACCCATTTCTTTAATGTGGTTGGCGTAGTTGCTGCCCACGCACACCACTTTGCTTACCGGGTAGTCAAGCAGCGCACCCTGCCAGTTATGATGTTGATACATTCATTTTCCCCTAATTTGTCATCGTTGACTTCAGGAATGGCACCGACAGGCATGACGCCGGGTACCGTTTATTTATCGGTTTCTGGATTGTTTTGTGAGGCGTTGAAACGATGTTGCTTCAATAAATCTTCGGGCGGCGGAGGCAGTTGTAAATAATATCCCTGCTCCGTTAAGGCTTGTTTTACTTTATCCAGCGAGGCGTTGACTAACTTTTTGCTCCCGTCGAGCGGCAATATCATTGCCAGCTGCGGCTGACCAAATCCTTTCATCAGTTCTTCAGGCACGCGTGAGAAATCGTCTTTTTTTTCGACATACAAATAGGTCTGGTCACGCTTAGCACTTCTGTAGATCACACAAAACATACATTTTACTCTGAATTAAACGGATGGCGACTTGCCTCAATATAATAGTGACTATAACATGCCTTCTGGACTTCGGAATATCACTCCACATCGGGGATGATAAATAGCAAATTGAGTAAGGCCAGGATGTCAAACACGCCCATCGAACTTAAAGGCAGTAGCTTCACCTTATCAGTGGTTCATTTACATGAAGCAGAACCCGAGGTTATTCGTCAGGCGTTAGAAGACAAAATCGCGCAGGCTCCCGCTTTTTTAAAACACGCTCCTGTGGTGGTGAATGTCAGTAGCCTTGACGCGCCGGTGAACTGGCCGCAGTTGCAGAAGGTCGTGGCGTCGACGGGGTTGCGTATTGTTGGCGTCAGCGGTTGCAAAGATGCCCGGCTGAAAGCCGAAATCGACAAAATGGGCCTTCCTTTACTTACTGAAGGTAAAGATAAAGTGGCGCGTTCCGCGCCGGCAGAACCCGTTGCTCCCGCCGCAGTAGTGCAAAACGTTACTCCCGTCACAAAAACGCGATTTATTGATGTACCGGTTCGTTCCGGTCAACGCATTTATGCACCACAATGTGATCTGATTGTTACAAGCCACGTCAGTGCTGGCGCAGAGCTGATCGCTGATGGCAATATCCATGTCTATGGCATGATGAGAGGTCGTGCGCTGGCTGGGGCAAGCGGCGACCGGGAAGCGCAAATTTTCTGTACCCATCTGACGGCAGAACTGGTGTCTATCGCAGGTGTTTACTGGCTGAGTGATAAAATCCCAGCAGAATTTTATGGCAAAGCGGCACGTCTGCAGTTGGCAGATAACGCTTTGACAGTTCAACCGTTGAATTGATCCCTTTTTAACAAGGAATTTCTATGGCACGCATTATTGTAGTTACTTCGGGTAAAGGGGGCGTTGGCAAAACCACCTCCAGCGCGGCCATCGCTACTGGTTTGGCCCAGAAGGGAAAGAAAACTGTCGTTATTGATTTTGATATCGGCCTGCGTAACCTCGATCTGATCATGGGGTGTGAGCGTCGGGTTGTTTATGATTTCGTCAACGTCATTCAGGGCGATGCTTCGCTCAATCAGGCGCTCATCAAGGACAAGCGCACTGAAAATCTCTTCATTCTTCCGGCCTCTCAGACTCGCGATAAAGACGCGTTAACGCGTGAAGGCGTTGCAAAAGTCCTCGACGATCTGAAAGCGATGGATTTCGATTTTATCGTCTGCGACTCCCCGGCGGGGATCGAAACCGGCGCGCTGATGGCGCTCTATTTCGCCGACGAAGCGATCATCACCACTAACCCGGAAGTCTCCTCGGTGCGCGACTCCGATCGTATTCTGGGTATTCTGGCGTCTAAATCTCGCCGCGCCGAGAACGGTGAAGATCCGATTAAAGAACATCTGCTGTTGACGCGCTACAACCCGGGCCGCGTCAACCGGGGCGATATGCTCAGTATGGAAGATGTGCTGGAGATCCTGCGTATCAAACTCGTCGGGGTTATCCCGGAAGATCAGTCTGTTCTGCGCGCCTCTAACCAGGGTGAACCTGTCATTCTGGACATCAATGCAGACGCAGGTAAAGCGTATGCCGATACGGTAGACCGTCTGTTGGGAGAAGAACGTCCTTTCCGCTTCATTGACGAAGAGAAGAAAGGTTTCCTCAAACGCCTGTTCGGAGGATAAGTTATGGCATTACTGGATTTTTTTCTCTCGCGGAAAAAGAGTACAGCGAACATCGCAAAAGAGCGATTGCAGATTATTGTTGCCGAGCGTCGTCGTAGCGACGCCGAGCCGCATTATTTACCGCAGTTACGTAAAGATATTCTTGAAGTCATTTGTAAGTATGTACAAATTGATCCGGAAATGGTCACCGTTCAGCTAGAACAAAAAGACGGCGATATTTCCATTCTCGAACTTAACGTCACATTACCGGAAACTGAAGAGTCGAAATAAACGCGTCACTAAGAAGATTCCAGGAAAAAAAGGCAGAGCGATCTGCCTTTTTTATTTTCAGCGCGTTATCTGTTGCGACAGTGATGATGCGTGAAATACGGAATTCACTTATCCGCGCTCAATAACGGTTCGGCTATTTTCGCTTTTGCATAGCAGACAAAACGCGAGACGGCGGGCATAACCTCTGCCCAGTCAACGCTTACCTGCCCCAGATAGTCAAGCCGCGCGGTCGCAAGTAGAGAAGCGTGTTCGTCCGGGAGATAAGGCAGCAACCAGTCCGCCGCCCTGTCTTTCGCGGTAAAACCGCCCGTCGCCACACTGTACCAGATGCGTGCCAGGGTCAAAATGATATTGCGTTCGTCGCCTTGCAAATCACAACTGTTCTGCCAGAGCATCAGCGTCTGGCGGAACGTCTCTCGTATGTCGTTTTCTGGCACAGGCTTAAAAAGCAGGTCCGCACGCTCGCCGGATAAGGCAATACTGGCACTACGCGCCTGGGTTATTAAAATCGCCAGATCGCTATCCTGCTGCGCAGGTTCATACTTCCCCGCGTGAATATCTTCGCGCAACCACTCGCCAAACTGCATCTCCCGCCGGGGAGGAAAACGCCAGGGAACCACATCGCCATGCACCACCACCGTTACCTCAAGCGCCCGCCAGAGCGCCGACGAGCCAGGCCCGGCTGATACCAACAGCAGTTCCTGCATAAGCGCTTCTCGCTGCGCCGTCGTCAGCGGCACGCGCGTGGTAACCAGCAAATCAATATCGCTGTAGGGTTTTAGCCCACCTTCAACGGCAGACCCGTACAGGTGAATGGCCAGCAGGCTGTCTTCCAGGATCCGTGCAATGACGGCCTTCGCCTTTTCCAACTGGTCCCGGAGGGTATCCGGCATCGTTGATGTCATCGTCTCAACCGTTATCATGTCATTTCTGCCCGGTACACCTTAACGCGGCAGGAAACCCGCCGACAAGCAGCGGGCTGAACCTGAATTTAGTGGTGCAGCATTTCATCCACCACGGCCTGGGCCTTGAGTTGATAAGGGTAATAGGTCGGCCAGTTATCCATCTCTTCCAGTAGCGCCTGCTGTGAGGTATTGCCCATAAAAATGTGGAAATGGTTCGACGTGCGCGGCGCAATGATATGATCGCTGAACTGCACAAACTTCGGCGCCTTACTGTTTGCATCTTTGCATTCAAACAGATAGCGCACCCCTTTTTTACCTGACGTATAGGTCAGGATTTTGTAACCGGCGTAGTCATACTGACAGGAGGCTACCTGCTTGCCGGTATGAAACTCCATCACGCCATTTTCGATGCCAATGGTATCGACCTTCGTCGCATAGCCTTTACGGTAGTAGGATTTCACCTCTTCCGCCGTTTTACTCTTATCCTTTTCCGCCTTTTGTTTAAAAACCGGATCCAGCTCGCCGCTAACCAGATAAGGATAAACGGATTGCCACATGCCGTCCCAGTCGGTAAGCGCCCTGTCCCTGACATTGCTATCCGCAAATTCGCCTTGCGCCGCCTTCTGTTCCATTTCTGTCAGCGGCACGCCATGCGCGTGATCGCCGTGGGCGAAGGCATAACTGCTGATCCACAGCATTCCCAGAGAGATTGATATTTTTTTCCAATGCATTGCCAACGTCGTACCCTCAATCAAGTGAATAAGATGAAATGTTATATTATAACAACTAAATTTATTCAACACCGCTGAGCGTAAATGACGGAAACTTGATCTGGTCACTTTTTATGCAAAAAGCAGATTCGATATACTGCGACTGGAGACAAAAAACAGGAGGTAATGACTATGTATCGTTCTGTTCTGGTGCCCATTGATATCTCAGAAGCCGATCTCACCCGGCAACTTATTCCTCAGGTTAAAATTCACGCCAAAACGGCAAAAGTCCATTTTCTGTCAGTCATTCCCTCAGTCCCCTTTTATGCATCCCTGGGGCTCGCTTACTCTGGCGAACTCCCGGATAAAAATGGACTGCAGACGAAGGCATCACAGAAACTCGATGAGATTGTGAAACAATTCGATATCCCTGAAGGCCGTGTTCAAAAGCATGTGGTATATGGCCCCCCGAAAGATCAGATCCTGAAACTGGCGGATTCCGTCAGTGCTGACCTGGTGATCATCGCTTCACACCAGCCCGGTATCTCAACGTACCTGTTGGGTTCTACCGCCGCAGCCGTCGTGCGCCATGCACACTGTCCTGTACTGGTGGTACGCTGAGCCGTAAACGGGAGTCTGCTGGCTCCCGTTTATGTCATTTTCACGATCCAGTCGCGGAATATTTCCATCGCGGGCGTCACCGGTTTCGACTTCAGGTGGGTAAGCCAGTAACCGCCCATGTTGATTTCAATTGCGAAAGGCCGAACGAGTTGTCCGGCGGCCAGTTCTCTGGTGAACATCATTGCCGGAACCAGTGCCGCGCCGCCGGTATGGATGACCGTTTCAATCATCAGGCGAGAGGAGTCAAAAACGGCGCCATTGATCCGTTCCGCCGTCACGCCTGCCGCAGCAAACCAGTTATCCCACTCATCTGCCCGGTATGACCGCAGAAGATTCTCTTGCAGAAGATCGGCGGGCTGGCCAAGCCGTTGCGCGGTTTCTGGCGTGCACAGGACGGTCAGCGGAGCCTCGCACAGCATGTCGTTATGGGTAGCGGGCCACTGTCCGCTGCCAAAGCGGATGGCAAAATCCAGCCCCTCAGCCGCCAGATTCACGACGTTGTTATTTGTGCGCAAGCGCAACTCAACGAACGGATGCGCCTGCCGGAATTGCTCAATACGCGGCAGTAACCAGCCAACGGCAAATGTCCCGACCGCGGCGACCGTGAGCACTTCACGATACTCCCCGCCCTCGAACTTACGGAAAATGGTGTCGATTTGGCTAAAGGCGTCGGTCAGGACGGCAAACAGCGCCTGCGCCTCATCCGTCATCTCCAGCCCTCTGGGCAGACGTTTAAAAAGCACCCTGTTCAGGCGATCTTCCAGGATACGCACCTGCTGGCTGACGGCAGCCTGCGTGACACAGAGTTCCAGTGCCGCTCGTGTAAAACTCAAATGGCGAGCTGAAGCTTCAAAGGCGCGTAGCGCATTGAGAGGAAGATTAGAACGCATAATAAGGACTCATAAGATTTTCTTTATTCCAGGGTAAATTCTTCTCGCTTGTTAAGCAAGCGCTGATAGCGGATAGTCCAGGTACCGCAGAGATATCTTGCGCCTTTAATTCTCTTTCTTCTTTTGTCTGTCTGAGTGGAAAAAATGAAAGCGCTTATCAATCTATTTACTGATTTTCAAGGACGTTATTTATGCTAAAAAAACGATTCCATCAGACGCTACTTATCGCTGGTATGCTCGCTTTCTTTGCCGGCAGTTCGCCGCTTTCGGCCCGTGAGCAAGCGGCTACCCCACAGGTTCAGCAAAAGCTGGCAGCCTTAGAAAAACAATCGGGTGGTCGACTCGGCGTTGCGCTCATTAATACCGCCGATCGTTCGCAAATTCTTTATCGCGGTGACGAGCGCTTTGCCATGTGCAGTACCAGTAAAACGATTGTCGTCGCCGCCGTATTAAAACAGAGTGAAACGCAACGCGATATCTTGCAGCAGAAAATGGCCATCAATAAAGCCGATCTCACGAACTGGAACCCGGTGACGGAAAAATACGTCGATAAAGAGATGACATTAGCGGAGCTAAGTGCTGCCGCTCTGCAATACAGCGATAATACGGCAATGAATAAATTGCTTGAGCATCTGGGTGGCACCGGCAACGTCACGGCCTTTGCCCGTTCGATTGGCGACACCACGTTTCGTCTGGACAGGACTGAACCCGAACTGAATACCGCCATCCCTAGCGATGAACGCGATACCACCTCGCCGCTGGCGATGGCAAAAAGCCTGCATAAGCTGACGCTGGGTGATGCACTGGCCGGTATGCAGCGGGCACAACTGGTCGCCTGGTTGAAAGGGAATACAACCGGCGGCCAGAGTATTCGTGCCGGACTGCCTGAAAGTTGGGTGGTTGGCGATAAAACCGGGGGCGGCGATTACGGCACCACGAATGATATCGCGGTGATCTGGCCCGAAGATCGTGCGCCGCTGATCCTCGTGACTTACTTTACACAGCCACAGCAGGATGCCAAAGGACGTAAAGATGTTCTGGCCGCCGCCGCAAAAATTGTGACGGAAGGGCTTTGATCCCGGCAAGCACGCGGAGAAAACAAAAAGGCCCAGACAAACGTCTGGGCCTTTAAATTTGGGCCGCCATCGAGGCCTCGAACCCCGTTCCCTACAACAAAAGTCGTTCGCTCTTCCAGATGAGCTAATGGCGGTCTGCCGGTCATTATTTCTGATTGAGAATCTACCCATCATCAGGACCGGGCGAGATAATACATAACTCAAATTACGGTGATGCTGCCAACTTACTGATTTAGTGTATGATGGTGTTTTTGAGGTGCTCCAGTGGCTTCTGTTTCTATCAGCTGTCCCTCCTGTTCAGCTACTGACGGGGTGGTGCGTAACGGCAAAAGCACTGCCGGACATCAGCGCTATCTCTGCTCTCACTGCCGTAAAACATGGCAACTGCAGTTCACTTACACCGCTTCTCAACCCGGTACGCACCAGAAAATCATTGATATGGCCATGAATGGCGTTGGATGCCGGGCAACCGCCCGCATTATGGGCGTTGGCCTCAACACGATTTTCCGCCATTTAAAAAACTCAGGCCGCAGTCGGTAACCTCGCGCATACAGCCGGGCAGTGACGTCATCGTCTGCGCGGAAATGGACGAACAGTGGGGATACGTCGGGGCTAAATCGCGCCAGCGCTGGCTGTTTTACGCGTATGACAGGCTCCGGAAGACGGTTGTTGCGCACGTATTCGGTGAACGCACGATGGCGACGCTGGGGCGTCTTATGAGCCTGCTGTCACCCTTTGACGTGGTGATATGGATGACGGATGGCTGGCCGCTGTATGAATCCCGCCTGAAGGGAAAGCTGCACGTAATCAGCAAGCGATATACGCAGCGAATTGAGCGGCATAACCTGAATCTGAGGCAGCACCTGGCACGGCTGGGACGGAAGTCGCTGTCGTTCTCAAAATCGGTGGAGCTGCATGACAAAGTCATCGGGCATTATCTGAACATAAAACACTATCAATAAGTTGGAGTCATTACCCAAATTACCCCTGCAATAGCTGTGGACAACTTTCTTTTATTATTCCCGCGCGTTTGCTCATTCTTCAGACAAAGCAATGTCTCAAAGATGATATATTGCACAATAAAGTGATTTCCTTTTCCAGCATACTGAGACACTCCAATGAAACATTGTTTTATCGCACTCTGTTTATTACTGATGGGATTTTTAAACATCCGTTATGCCATTGCAGATACGTTAAACACTCCAGAGGAAATTGTTGTCAGTTTTCAACGAGACTACAAAGCGTGGAACGATCGCTCATTTGCACTGCATCAAACGCAGGATGACCACAACGTGATGAAATATGCTCAACAACGCTGGGATGCGTTGTTGAAAAAATATACGCTTCCCAACTATAAAGGTGAGCCTGTCGCTTTTGGTTCAGACTCGTCGCATGACCCGAATCAGGAAAAAATTCTGTCGGTAGTCGTCGAGAATAATTCAGCTATTGTAAAAACCCGGTTTCCACAAACCTATTACTCCCCCGAGTACGAGTATCACTTAATAAAGCAAAATCAGCGCTGGTATCTGACGCAGCTTTATCTGGTCGATGATGACGGGAAATATCCTGGTCTGTAGAGGGTTCAGCTATTCAGGGACATGGGTTTATCGCCCCCCGGCGGTAAACCGAACAGCTTACGTACCCCATTAAGAAACGCACCATAAGGGCGCCCCAGCAAGAGCATCATTAAGGCTGCGCCCAGCGTCCCCTGGACCAACCCACTCCCCGACGCCCCGCTAAACGCAATGATCGCCGCATAAACCGGCACCTGGAAACTGACGAGCGCCATACTGTCCCACAGCAGTTGAGAAATCCGACTCTCTCCGGCTCGCTTCATCAACCAGTCCCGCCATATGCCGTAAGGTCTGGCAACCGGAACCATCAGAATCGCCCCCAGAAGACGAGCATGCAGCACCTGTTCCCACGTCATGCCCGCTATCACGCGTTCATTAATAATGCCTGTTGTCGTGAAGAACAGGAGCAGTACAGTGGTATCGGCAAAAAATGCTGTCCGACGTGTTGTCTGTGGTGGGCGTTGAGACATCATACGGTTCCTGTCGTGGCGTAGTGACAAAACGTCTGTTCACCCAAAGAGAAACCAGAAACTATAGCACACCGACCCGGACTTACCCGGACTGGCGCGCATAGAGGTAGGCTGTCGCCCTTGATACCCCTAAATGCTGCGCCACCGTATCCATGGATTTACGTACATTCAACAATCCCTCTTTTCGTAACTGTTGGATCACAACCTTTCTGTCTTCCGTT
The DNA here is from genome assembly GCA_009363175.1 of Citrobacter telavivensis. Lineage (NCBI taxonomy): Bacteria > Pseudomonadati > Pseudomonadota > Gammaproteobacteria > Enterobacterales > Enterobacteriaceae > Citrobacter > Citrobacter telavivensis. The sequence goes on along the minus strand of CP045205.1, from coordinate 2,826,243 downwards.
TTAAGCGCGCGAGCCGTAGTGGCGCGTTTCGCGGCAAAATCATCGATTCGCTGGCGAATAACTTCAGTACTCCCGGGGTCAAGATGTTCACGTATTGGTGAACTCTCTGTTTCGGTAAAACGCGCCAGCGCGCTCTGCATCCCCCGGAAAAGCGTCATATCGACATTAAGGCATAATGCCGCGACGTATTTGCCCTCTTCATCCTTAATGCCAATAGACGTACTTTTTACCGGACGGCCATCGGCAAACTGATTGCCGTAATTCGCAATAATTTCAGGGAAATCTGGAGACGCAATCCTTGCCAGACCGAGTTCCGTAGCCGGTTGTCCGGCCTCACGCCCGGATAAATTATTATGTATCGACATAATCGCATGCTCAGGATCCTTCAGGTCATGAACAACCACTTCGCAAAAGGGAGAAAACGTTTCGCTTAATCCCTTCGCGATAGTGTCAAGTTGGCTGAGAAGCGAATTCTCGTCGTTTTTTGGCATGCCGGTCTCCCACAGTGATGCCCGTTGTCATTATTGCTATCCGTTTACCGCTTTACGAGACGGATTTCCCGGCCAGAAACTCACCGTAGCGCGCGATATCCACATTGCCGCCGCTGATGATAATGCCGACTTTTTTCCCGCTGAGTTCTGCTTTTCTCGCCCTTGCCGCCGCAAAGCCAAGACAGCCGGTGGGTTCGGCGACAATTTTCATGCGCTCCGCCATGAACTTCATCGAGGCAACGAGTTCATTGTCTGAAACGGTCAGAATATCATTAACGTATTTTTGAATCAGAGGGAACGTATAGTGCCCCAGATGTTGTGTCTGTGCACCATCAGCAATCGTTTTTGGCGTATCGATGTGCACGATTTTCCCGCTGCGAAAAGACTGCTGTCCGTCGTTACCGGCTTCAGGCTCCACGCCATAAATAATGCAATCTGGAGAGAGTTGCCGGGCTGCCAGTGCTGAACCGGAAAGTAACCCGCCGCCCCCCAGACAGACAAAAAGAACATCCAGTGGGCCGACCTCCTCAATCAACTCTTTGGTCGCCGTACCCTGGCCGGCGATCACATGGGGATGATCGTAGGGAGGGATGAGCGTCAATCCTTGTTTTTCAGCCAGTTCACGACCAATCTGTTCACGGTCTTCCGTATAGCGATCGTACATGACGACATTGCCGCCATACCCCTTGGTCGCCGCCACTTTCGCGGCAGGTGCATCATGAGGCATGATGATTGTCGCCGGAATACCCAGCAATTTGGCTGACAACGCTATCGCCTGGGCATGATTTCCGGAAGAAAATGTCACCACGCCGGCTGCACGCTGTTGTGGCGTAAACTGGCGTAATGCATTCATCGCCCCACGAAACTTAAAGGCCCCCATTCGCTGGAGGTTTTCACATTTAAAGAAAACATCGGCGCCAAATTCCTCATTGACGGTCCGGAAGGTCATTACGGGCGTCTTGTTTGCATATCCTTCAATGCGCTCAGCGGCGGCTGCAACATCAGCATATTCCGGACGTGTAATCTCAGTCATTTTTTCACCTTTATACCGTTAAGCGTCAGGCTTATTGCGCCAGCGCGATCGCTTCCACTTCTAAGGCAGAACCATAATGCAGCTCTGCAACCCCTGCAACGACACGAGATGGGCGGAAATCACCAATCCATTCGGCGTAGATTTCATTAAACGTCGGCCAGAGATTGATATCTGTCACATAGACACGGACAGAAACCAGATGCTGACGGGATACACCGGCCCCCGTCAGGCAGGCATCGACATTTTCCAGAACTTGTCTGGTCTGTTCCGCAAAAGACGCCCCCGCCTTTTTCTCACCTTGTCGGGTGACTGGCAGTTGTCCTGAGATAAAAACAAATCCCCCCGCTGTCACGCTCGCCGAGTAGTGGCCAGCGGGCGGAAGCCCATGAGACGCTGAGTTCAATGTGATGTCCGGGTGCATGTGCGACTCTCCTGTGTTTCATATTTAATACAATATGTATTAATTTATACTTTTTGTATAGTGCATTTTTACCACACATTGCACTACGCAACTCCCCTTGTACTGAACGTCCACCGTGTCTATCCCTGGCTTATGTGACAGAGATCCCGGTTCTGATTTGCTTCAGGAAATTAAAAAGTTCGATAATGGAGCCAATCAACATATTGAATCCAAACGAGATGCGGGACGATGAAATTAACCATACTGGTAGATAACAATACTTACATTGACAGGTATTTAACGGGAGAACCTGGCGTTTCCTATTTCATTGAATGCTCAGGGTTAAAACTTCTTTTTGATGTTGGCTACTCTGATGTTTTTTTAAAAAATGCACAGATCCTGGGTATTGACCTTACACGCATTGATAAAATTGTATTATCACATGGGCATAACGATCACACCTGGGGGTTAAACCATTTGTTCCAGTATTACGACCGAATTCCATCGCCACCAGAAAAGAAAGTCGATATCATTGCCCACCCTGCCACATTTGTGCCTAAATTTTATCATTCAAAACCCATTGGGATGAACCACAATGCATTTTGCTTTGATTACTTCTTCAATGTCGTCAGTTCCACACGTCCCCTGGAGTTATCAGAAAACATCACTTTTTTAGGACAAATTCCCCGTCTGAATCATTATGAAGCGCAGCATCCGGTAGGCCACACGCATAATAATGAGGGTGAGTTAACGACTGATTACGTGATTGACGATAGCGCAATGGCAATTAAAACAAAGGATGGGTTGGTGATTGTCACCGGATGCTCACATGCCGGGATTTGTAATATTATCGAGTACGCAAAATCCGTCACTGGAGAATCAAGAATCGCCTCCGTTATAGGCGGTTTTCATCTACTTAATGCCGATGAATCGCTACTCTCTGAAACGGGGAAATATCTCAGCGCATTATCTGCTGATACGCTTTATCCCAGTCATTGCACCGATCTTGCCGCAAAAATTCATCTGTCCCGTTATGTGGATCTCAAAGAAGCGGGTGTGGGACTGACGCTGAACTTCCCCATGTAGTATCGGGTTGCGTAAATGGAGACAGTATTTTCTGTCTCCCGATTATTCATACATGATGCCTTTTATTTCGCCTGTTCCAGGGAAAAGACTAGACGCTGAATGTAACGATCACCTGACGACCAGCAGATCGGAAAAACGCGTAGTGTAACGCGGAGAAAGCATCTGTCGTTTCAGCTGCCACGGTTGCTGAATACCCTGCCCGACAAAGTACAGCGTTCCTCTCCCCTCTTTGGCGTTGAGCGTATCAAGGACTTCCATCAACTTCTCGCTGCCGGGACGCGGTGCGTTATCATCGAACAGATTGAGTTGAGCCACGCCCTGACTGAAAAAATCGCCGAGCATGACCCCGGCCTTCTGATAACGGAGCCCCTCTTTCCAGATAGCGTCCAGGCATCGCGTGGCCGCGCTGATGATGTCCCGACTGTCCTGCGTCGGTGTCAGTAGTTTCACGGACGCGCTATTGCTGTAACAGGGCTCATTCGGCACAAACGGCGACGTCTTCACGAATGTCGAGACAAACCGGCAATACTGATGCTCACCCCGGAGTCTCTCTGCCGCCTGGGCCGCGTAAGCGCAAATCGCCTGGCGCATCGGTTCGTATTCCATAACGCGCTCGCCGAATGACCGACTGAAGACGATCTCCTGCTTCACGGGCGCAAACTCCTCAAGCACCAGACAGGGTTCACCGCGTAACTCCCGCACGGTCCTTTCCAGTACCACATTGAAGTGCTTGCGTATCACCGCGATGTGCGTATCTGCCAGATCGAGTACCGTGTTTATGCCCATCGCAGTCAGCTTTTTGCTGATACGACGGCCAACGCCCCACACCTCATCAACCGGCAGGGCTGCCATCAATTTTCGCTGTCGTTCGAGATTCGACAGATCCACAACCCCGCCCGTCTGCTGCGGCCACTTTTTCGCCGCGTGGTTAGCCAGTTTGGCCAGGGTTTTTGTCTGCGCAATTCCCACGCCGAGCGTCAGATGTGTCTGTTGTAAGACCGTGTTGCGGATCTCTTTGCCGAAATCCGTGAGATCACGACAGTTTCGAACCCCTGTCAGATCGCAAAAAGCCTCGTCGATACTGTAAATTTCAACGCGAGGTGCCAACTCATCAAGCGTCGTCATGACCCGATTGCTCATGTCGCCGTAGAGTTCATAATTCGAACTGAAACATACCACCCCATGACGCCTGAACGTCTCTTTCTGCCTGAAGTAGGGTGCTCCCATGATTGCCCACGGTTTCGCTTCGGGGCTACGAGAAATCACACAGCCATCGTTATTCGACAACACAACAACGGGTCGCCCGCGCAGATCGGGCCTGAACACCGTCTCACAGGACGCATAAAACGAATTCACATCGCATAGTGCAAACATGGTATGCCTTCACAAATACTGTATTTATAACCAGTATTATTTAAGATATTTTTTAACTTGCAAGCGAAATCCTGGCCATTTTTCTTAGTCGACTGTTCTGCCTGAAAAACGTCATCGGTTATCCACAGAAACGGTGCATAACCCTGTGGGTGAGTGATATGGCTTTGTTAATCCGGTTTGTCCCTATGCAGTGCCCGCACGTTAGCCGGACCTTTCCACTCCCCTCCTCAATGGTTCAAATCAAGATTTGCATGTCTGCTCACAAAACAGACAGGTCAATTATCGATCAACATCACATTAATGTTTTATTAACATATCTACCATTGGTATTACCACTCAAGACCACTGGTGAATCGCATGGAAATCAAGCGCGAAGTAACGGAAAACTGCAGCGGGCATGACCACGTTGTTAAATTTTTACGCGAACAGCTGTTAAGCGGGGCATTAAAAGCAGGCGACAGCCTGTTACCCGAGCGCGAGCTGTCTGCAAAGTTAGGTGTAAGCCGTCCGGTATTGCGGGAAGCGCTGAGAGCGCTTGCCATGATAGGCGCGGTAGAGATTCGTCACGGGATCGGCACCGTTGTCACGAAACCGGATGTTTCGCTTTTCGGTGAATTTTTCACCTTCGTACTGGCTCATCAACCGAACGTGGTTGATGACGTTATGCAAGCCCGAATCGCCATTGAACGTCAGGCGATCCGCCTGGCCTGCCGCCGGGGAACACAGAGTGACTACGACAGGTTAGCCGACTGCCTGCGTGAGATAAGCGAAACGATCCATGTCCCGGAATCAGGTGGACGAGCTGATTTTCGCTTCCATGAAACCATTGTTAGCGCGTCAGGCTCGCCAACGCTTATCAGCATTTATCAGTCCATTAGCGTGCTGATGCAGCGTTCTCACCTCGACAGACGTGAACAAATTATTCAGGTGGAAGGTATTGAAGCGTTTCTCATTGACCATCACCGCGCCATTTTTGCCGCCATCGTCGAACGTGACGAAGACAAAGCCGATGAATTATTAAGTCGCCATTTTGAGATTGGTGCGGATTTTCGTCGTCGCGCCACCATTCGCATGGTCGGTTCCCAGTCCATTACTCCTACACCGTAAAAAGGATAAACAGATGCAGATCGTCATTGGCAGTGACCACGCCGGATTCCAGCTCAAACAAGAACTCATTCAGTGGCTGCAGCAGGCTGGCCATCAGATTAACGATATCGGGAGTTACAACCCCGATCCGGTGGATTTTCCTGACATTGCTTATGCCGTATGCAGCAAGGTGCGCGAGGAGAGCGGCCTGCGCGGGATCCTGGTTTGTGGTACTGGCGTGGGCGCGGTGATTGCCGCGAATAAAGTAAAAGGCATCCGCGCCGCCGTTTGTCATGACGTGCATTCAGCGCACCAGGCTGTTGAGCACGATGACGTGAATGTGATGTGCATCGGCGCACAGATCGTTGGCCCCTGGCTGGCGCGCGATCTCATAGACGCATTTTTGCAGGCGACATTTGTTCAGGATGCTGACTTCGTTCGCCGCGTCGAGAAACTGGCATTACTCGAACAACATAACTGATAAATCTGAAGGAAATCATAATGAAAACGATTCATTCCGGTGTTGTTGGCTTTCTTGGTTTAGGCGTGATGGGGCGCGAGATGGCACGCAATCTTGCGCAGGCTGGATATACCGTACGCGCGTTCGATATCGTCAGTAGCGCAGGCGATGCGTTACGTCCGTTCGGTATTGAAATTGTTAGCGACATCCCCTCCGCCGTCCGCGATGCCGATATCGTTATTTCAATGCTGCCGGACACGCCCCAGGTAGAAGAGATCGTGCGTGGCCCACAGGGACTGCTGTCTGTACCGCCACGCGGAAAACTGTATGTGGACATGAGCACCATTGCCCCTGATGCCACCCGCAAGCTGAGCCAGGCGCTCCTGGCCGTCGGTGTAACCATGCTTGATGCGCCCGTTTCCGGCGGACCGATTGGTGCTAAAAATGGCACGCTGACCATCATGGTGGGTGGTGATGCGAATGGTTTTGAGCGGGCCACGCCCTATCTGCGCGCCATGGGGACGACGTTAAATCATGTTGGCGCATCCGGTGCCGGGCAGACCGTGAAGCTGTGTAACCAGCTGATTTGCGGGATCAATATTCAGGCGATTTGCGAAGCACTGGCACTGGCGCGCGCCTGGGATATCAATTTGCCACAAATGCGGGAAGTGCTGCTGGGCGGTTCCGCAGCCTCATGGATGCTCGACAAACTGGGTCCGGCCATGATCGAAGGTGATACCTCTGCCGGTTTCCGCATCGATCTGATGATGAAAGATCTCCGTCTGGTTTTAGAAGCCGCGCAAAAGCATCCCGTTCCCCTTCCGGCGACCGCCCTTGTGGCGAGCCAGTACCAGAATGCGCAGGTCTATGGTGAAGGCGCGAATGGCAACCAGGCCCTGTTCAAAGTCTATGACCGGTTAACCGGCCAACAGACCGCAAACACAAATTAACCGGGGCGAAAGTCATGATGCTCGATTTCACAGCAATACTTTCACAATGGCAGCTCTTGCTGGACGGTGCGGAATTGACCGCCAAACTGGCCTTAGTGACGACAGTGACGGGTTTTCTGATAGGCACGCTCTGTGCCATTGCCCGACGCTCTCAATCCAGAGTGTTTGCGAGAGTCGCGGCTATCTATGTTGAATCCATTCGCAATACGCCATTTTTGGTACAGATATTTCTTGTTTATTTTGGCCTGTCGAGCATGGGTTTTTCGTTTAGCGCCTTCACCGTCTCTGTGATTGCACTGACGATTAATGTAGGCGCCTATACCGCAGAAATTATGCGTGCCGGGTTTGAATCCGTGCATAAAGGGCAATGGGAGGCCGCTGAAACCCTGGGATTAACCAAATGGCAGCAATACTGGCATGTCGCATTACGACCCGCGATCGAGCGCGTTTATCCTTCGTTGACCAGCCAGTTTATTTTATTAATGCTGGCCTCATCGGTGACCTCGCAAATATCCACTGAAGAACTCACCGCGACCGCTAACTTTATTCAATCAGAAACCTACCGCCCCTTTGAAACTTTCGTGATTGTGGCGGGGATTTATATCGCGCTCTCGTTGTTAATGCGGCTGATATTCTGGCTGTTTGGACAGGCCATTTTCCCTCGCCGTCGCCGGCTTGGCACCATGATTTAGGGAGTCATGACGATGAATATTCCCCTCAATTTCGCCCATATTCAATTTCTGCTGGAAGGCACGCTGTGGACAATAGTCCTGTCACTCATGGCGTTCGGCGGCGGTGGAATAATGGGGTTTCTGATAGCATTGGGCCGCATCGCACCGGTTCGTGTCATACGGCTGGTCGTTTCAGCATGGGTGCAGTTAATTCAGGGAACGCCTCTGCTGATTATCATGTTTATGGTCTATTTCGGATTGCCGCAACTGGGCATGACGATTTCGCCTTTATTGGCCGCCGGCCTGTCTCTCACCATTTATGCGAGCGCCTATCTGGGCGAAATCTGGCGAGGCTGCATTCAGGCCGTTCCCCGCGCGCAATGGGAGGCGGCTGAATGTCTGGCACTTTCCAGTACGCAACGCATGTTTAAAGTCGTACTGCCGCAGGCCATCAAGCTTGCCACACCGCCAACCGTGGGATTTTCGGTTCAAATCATCAAAAACACGTCACTGGCTTCTGTCGTGGGGTTTGTCGAACTGGCGCGAGCCGGGCAACTGATCAATAACTCGATTTTTGAGCCATTTATTATCTATCTCATTGTTGCTGCATTGTATTTTTGTCTGTGCTTTCCCGTATCGGTATTAAGCCGCCGGCTTGAGCAGGGCGCGCCAGAGAAAAACGTTAAGTCTGTACAAACGGTGAGTCCACGAATCAATTAAGTGCTGAAGGTTAATACTATGCCCATTATTACTCTCAGAAACGTACACAAAAGCTTTGGCAACAATCCTGTGCTGAAAAACGTCTCTTTTTCCGTGAATCAGGGGCAGGTTGTGGCACTGATTGGTGCCAGCGGTTCAGGCAAAAGTACTGCGCTGCGCTGTATTGATCGACTGGAAACCATCAATGGCGGCAGCATTGAAGTCTGTGGGCACAAGGTTGAAGATCCACATCTCAACCTGCGCAAGTTGCGCCAGGACGTCGGGATTGTGTTCCAGAGTTACAACCTGTTTCCCCATTTGACGATAGAGCAAAATATTACGTTAGGCCCTGTCTCCGTCCAAAAGATGGCTAAAGCTGAAGCCAAAAGGCTGGCGCTGTCCGTACTCAACCAGGTGGGCCTGGCCGACAAGGCAGACAGCTATCCAGAGCAACTCTCGGGCGGGCAGCAGCAGCGCGCAGCCATCGCGCGCTCCCTGGCAATGAAACCAAAAGTGATGTTGTTTGATGAAGTGACATCGGCATTAGACCCAAAACTCACCGGAGAAGTCCTGCGCGTTATTGAGCGCCTGGCGGGAAGTGGCATGACCATGATTATGGTCACCCACGAAATGAATTTCGCCCGTCGGGTCGCCGATAAAATTATCTTTATGCATCAGGGTACCGTCCATGAAAGCGGCACGGTAGATATCCTGAAAACGCCGGGCACGGCGGCATTACAGGAATTTATTTCTAACGATTTGTGAACCACTCACCCAGCGAAATATCCCTACGAAGGAAAATAATATGAGCCCTGCAAAAAAAATCTTACTGCTCGTGTCGTTACTGTCCACCGTTATCACCCTTCCTGCCTCGGCAAATGTCCTGGAAGAAATTCAAAAACGAGGTGAAATACGCGTTGCCACCGATTTATCCATTCCACCTTCAGGAATGTTGGATGCCTCAATGAAGCCGGTTGGATCCGATGTTGAAACCGCGGAGCTGTTGGCTAAGGACTGGGGTGTGAAACTGAAATTCATTGAAACAACAGGTCCGACGCGGATACCTAATTTACAGACCGGGAAGGCCGATATCATCATATCCACCCTTTCCGTTACGCCACAGCGAGCGCAGGTTATTGACTTTAGCCGAGCCTATGCGGGGTTACGATCGGTTATTGGTGCTCCGGCAGCCACGAAAATAAGCGACTGGGGCGATTTAAAAGGACATGCAATTACCGTCACCCGGGGCACCACTCAGGATTCAATGCTGACCAAAGATGCGATGAAAAATGGTGTGACCATTCAACGCTACGATGACGATGCTACGCTGGTTACGGCGGCGGTGAGTGGTCAGGCTTACGCTGTCGCTACCTCTGCCACACTGGTTAATCAGATTAAGAAGCAAAACCCTAAGTTGGCATTTGAACCTAAAATGACCCTTACCGTATTTGATTTAGCCATTGGCCTGAAAAAGAATGAACCAGAGCTAAAAGAAAAACTCGATCAGTGGATTGTCACTAATCTCAAAAACGGGAAGCTGAATGCCATTTACGAAAAGTATCATGGCGAACCTATTCCGGCAGAGATCATTAGCAGACCATAATTTATTTGACGCGACCGTGCTTAAATAAAATCATACCGGGCATCCAGATATTATACCCGGACATCAGGGAGCTATCTGGATGCACGTATTACCCGTTAATGAATAATGTAACGACGTCCGCTGTTTTGCTTTGGCGTTACAGGTAATGACGCAACCCAGGTCAACTCACCGCTTTCACAATAAATGTCACAACGCCAAAGATATCCAGGGCATCCTCACTGCCGATGATGATGGGTGAATAAGCGCAATTCATAGGATTAAGCTGAACAGTGGGCCGCAACTGCAACCGCTTAACCGTAAACTCCCTCTCCACCGCCGCAATCACGATATCCCCGTGGCGGGCAGTGCGTGAACTGTCCACCACCAGCAGATCGCCATCGCCGATCCCCGCGTCGATCATTGAGTCGCCAGCCGCTTTCACAAAATAGGTCGAACTGGGATGCGGAATAAGTAACTTGTTGAGATCGATACGTTGCTCAACATAATCGGTCGCCGGGCTGGGAAATCCGCACGGAACCCGCTCGCTGAAAAGGGGGACGGCGATGGCTTCACGCCATTGCGCAGGTCTGTACAACGTCATAATGCACACCTTTAATACTGTTTTTATATACAGTAATTTCAACTAGGGCTGGGATCAAGTCATTGGCAAAACGCCGCGGCGCAAAGTTTCGCCGTATTGCGCGTAAGCATTTATTGATCCTGCAAATATACTGTTTGTAAATTTTTGCGCAGAATGACGACGTCCGTCCATTTTAGAGCGGGCATTGTGCGGAGCGCGTTTTCGGGACACATAAAAAAACCGGCTAATGGCAGCCGGTTTCCTCTTTGCGTGGCGTCACTTACCAACCACAGACGTCGTGTTCATTTTCCGTATCGTAAGAGCGCACGGTATTGACGAGATCTTTCACCACCTCGGCGGCGACGTCAGGCACCAGTAAGGTCATTGGCGCTTCGGTTTCGTAATCGACAGAAACGCCGTTGCTGTTATTCGTCACGGTGACGGTATAGGTTGCTTTGCCCATGATTATTTCTTCCCGGTATGAATGACTTTTCGTTGATTCGCGCTTTCCATCAGGACCTCTGGCGCGACGAAAAAGTCGATATTGAAATAAGTGTCATCGGTCATCACTTCGATGTTGTGCCACTTTTCCGGTGGAAACACACCAAACTGACCCGCTTCGATGATCATCACCGTTTCCGCTTCTGGACTGTGTTCATCCGCATACCCGAGATATTTGACCGCCCCCTGCATCACCGACAGACGGGGATACACTCCCGGTCGGGTTCCTTTATCAAGATGGCGTTCGAAAATTCCGGCAGGTGCCGTTTCTTTGTTCCAGAACGGCGTGGCACGTGTGTGGATATGATTTTGTGGAATCTGAAGCATGTCCTTCCCTCTTCCAGTCGGTAGGATGCGATTGTGAGTAAACCGCTGTTCCAGAAAGGTTACGCTTCATAACTGGCATTTTAAATACCATTTATTGGTTACTTTTTGCAGGACGCCAAAATGGACTATTCATTGGGATACCGAAACAAAAAGCCCGCCTGTGCGGCGGGCCTCCTGGCTTACGACTGCAATGTCGCCAGCCGCGCGGCGAAACCGACAAAAATCAGGCCGATTAGCGAGTTTCCGACCTTCGCCAGTTTCTTTTTGGTACGAATGTACTGCGTAACAAAGGCCCCCGAAACGATCAGGAAGCTCAGGTAGCAGAAGCTCACCACTTCAAGCGTGGTCGCTAAGATGAAGAATGACAGTCCCGCATGTGGGGCATTCACATCAATGAACTGCACAAAGAAGGAAACATAGAACAGAATAGCTTTCGGGTTCGTCAGGCTCAGCACCAACGCACGTTTAAAAATGGCGCCAAAGGGAACCGCCTCTTCAGCAGCGTCGCCGCCTTTTGCTTTAAGCGTGGCATAGAGGATTTTTGCGCCCAGATAAAGCAGGTAAAAGGCACCGAGATAGCGGACGATATTAAACAATACTGGCGTTGTTTTAATCAGCGTTGCCACCCCGGCATACGCCAGAAACATGAGCACCGCATCGCCAATAAATACGCCGCTTGCCGCAAGGTACCCGCCCTTCATTCCACGTCCGACGCTGTTTTTCAGCACAAATATCGTGTTCGGTCCAGGGACGAGGACAATAAAAATAGCCCCGACCAGATAAGTCCAATAATTCAGTACACCATACTCTGCAAACACGTTAACCTCTTCTTCCTGAAACCACTTTTTCGCTTAACCGCGAAACAATATGCTAACGGATGCCCCTGCTCAAGGGAAGCGCTTTACCGACGCCTTTATTTCAGTGAAAAGGTTGGATAGCGCTCGGCAAAATAGTGGCGTAAGAATTCCACCGTAATACGCACTTTGGCCGATGTGGCCAGTCGTGAAACATACACCGCCCAGATATTGGCCGGCTGGTAATATTCCGGCAGAACATGCACCAGATGACCGCTGGCAATGTTATCACAGACATCCCACCAGGAGCGCAGCGCAATCCCCTGCCCGTCGAGGCACCATTGGTGCACAATTTCGCCATGATTTGATGACAGCGGCCCGGTCACCTTAATGACGTGCTCCCCCTCTTTATTTTGCAATTGCCAGATCCCAAAGGGGTGGTCGCGCTCTTTGATCACTAAGCAGGAGCAGGTGGCAAGATCGGCAAGCTGTTTTGGCGTACCGTACTGCGCCAGGAACGCGGGAGAAGCGCAGAGGATTCGATAGTTCGTCCCCAACCGGCGAGCGATCAGGTTCGGCGCAATGTCATCGCCAATGCGGATGTCGAGATCGACGCCTTCATTGGCCAAATCCACCAACCGGTCTTCCACATCAAAACGCAGCTCCAGTTGCGGATACTGCCTTGCCAGTGCGGACAGCGCAGGTGCCACAACCTGCCGGCCAAACCCAAAGCTACTGATGATTCGCAACATTCCTTGCGGAACCTGACGGACATCAGAGAGTTCATCCATCATCTGATCGACATCGTGCAGAATGCGCTGCGCCCATTCATAGATGCGCTCGCCCTCTTCCGTAATGGTGACGCGACGCGTAGTGCGGTGCAGCAAAACCACATTCAGGTTCTGTTCAAGCAGCGCAATACGTTTACTGACATAGGCCGGTGAAACACCCAGTTCCTGGGCAACGGCGGCAAATCCCGCCCGTCGGGCGACCAGAATAAAGACGCGCAAATCAGTCAGCAAAGGAGGATTATTCATGATCTGTGTTTTATGTTTCACCAGTTGAAGAGATTAACTGTCGATCAGTCAATTATAGGATAAGGAGGAAGTCAATTTCGCTACCCTACAAGTGAGAACTGGTATGAAGAAAACCTGTCGTATTGCCGCGATTCCCGGTGATGGTATCGGTAAGGAAGTGCTGCCAGAAGGCATTCGCGTTTTGCAGACGGCCGCCAGACGTTGGGACCTGTCGCTCAGCGTGGAGACGTTCGAATGGGCCAGCTGTGATTATTACCTTGAGCACGGGAAAATGATGCCGGATGACTGGCGCGAGCAGTTATCCTCCTTTGACGCCATTTACTTTGGCGCCGTCGGCTGGCCGGACACGGTTCCGGACCATATTTCCCTGTGGGGTTCGCTGCTAAAATTCCGTCGGGAATTCGATCAGTATGTGAATCTGCGCCCGGTTCGCCTCTTCCCCGGCGTGCCCTGCCCGCTGGCCGGCAAGAAGCCGGGCGACATTGATTTCTACGTCGTGCGTGAAAACACCGAAGGGGAATATTCTTCGCTGGGCGGACATATTAATCCGGGCACCGAGCATGAGGTGGTCATCCAGGAATCCGTTTTCACCCGCCGGGGCGTGGATCGAATTCTGCGTTATGCGTTTGAATTAGCTCAAAGCCGTCCGCGAAAAACGCTGACGTCAGCGACCAAATCCAACGGTCTGGCGATCAGTATGCCGTTCTGGGATGAACGCGTGGAGCTTATGGCGCAGCACTATCCCGATATCCACTGGGACAAGCAGCACATTGATATTCTTTGCGCCCGCTTTGTGATGCAACCGGAGCGCTTCGATGTGGTGGTTGCCTCGAACCTGTTTGGCGACATTCTTTCCGATCTCGGCCCGGCGTGTACCGGCACCATCGGCATTGCCCCCTCGGCTAACCTGAACCCTGAGCGCACTTTCCCGTCGTTATTCGAACCGGTACATGGTTCCGCCCCGGATATTTATGGCAAAAACCTCGCCAATCCGATTGCGACTATCTGGGCTGGGGCGATGATGCTCGATTTCCTCGGCGCAGGAGATGCGAAGTACACCGCCGCACACGACGGGATTCTGGCGGCGATTGAGCAGGTGATCGCCAGCGGACCTAAAACACCGGATTTGCAGGGGAGTGCCTCAACACAACAGGTCGGTGAAGCGATCTGCGCGAGGATATAAGGGTTCAATGCCTGATGGCGCTGCGCTTATCAGGCCTACGGTTGAGAGTCTGTAGGCCTAATCAGGCGTAGCCACCATCCGGCAAAAACATTAAAGCGGATACTCTGCCAGCAACGCGTTGAGCGTCGTCGCCATCAACGCCGCCCGCCAGCCAGAAATCAATTCAGGCTCTGTATTCTGCGGTTTTAACTTCCAGTGCCAGTTGAGCAACTGGTTGATCTGACGGCGCGACGCCAGCAGCTCTGCGCTGACGTTATGTTCCGCACTCACTTGCGTGACAAGCGCCTTGATCGCCTTAAACGCTTTACGATAACCCGGCATGTCCATCAGATTCAGCAGCGGTTCCGGCAGGGCCTCTTCCGGCAGCGCCTGCGCTTGAGCCACCAGTGAAAGCAGCGTCTTACCGTGGAAGCGAATTTCACTGCCGGAAAGCCCCAGGCTATCGAGTTCGCCCATGCTGCCAGGCATATAACGCGCCACGGACCACAGATGCTCTTCGCGAACCACGAAGTTCACGGCCAGATCGCGCTCACGCGCTTTACGCAGACGCCAGTTGGCGAGCAGTTGCAGGCAGGCCAGTTGGCGCGTGCGTAGCTGCCAGGCGTTAGTGATGTCGCGCCAGGCGTCCTCGGGCGCGAGGATTTCCTGACGACGCGTTTGCATCAGGCGGCACTCATCCAGCGCCGCAGACAACCAGCCCGCAGCCTCGGTTTCCGCCATCAGTTTTCCGGCAATCGGCAACAGATACCAGACATCCGCTGCGGCGTATTCACACTGACGCTCAGTCAGCGGTCGCGCCAGCCAGTCAGTACGCGACTCGCTCTTATCCAGCGCCACGCCGGTGTACTCTTCCACCATCGATGCAAAGCCCCACGACAGCGGGCGGCCGCAAAATGCGGCCAGGATTTGCGTGTCAATCAGCGGTTGCGGCAGTTCGCCGAACGCATTCAGAAAGACTTCCAGATCTTCACTACCCGCGTGCAGAAATTTGGTAATGGCGGTGTCGCGCAGAATCGCTTTCAGCGGCGACCAGTCGCTAATGCCGTGCGGGTCGATCAGTGCAACATGTTCGCCGTCAAACAGCTGGATCAGGCCCAACTGCGGATAATAGGTACGGGTACGAACAAACTCAGTATCCAGGGCAATCGCAGGAAACGCACGGACCGCTTCGCACAGGGTTGCCAGCGCGTCGTCAGTGGTGATCATTTGGTAATTCAAATTGCATTCTCTTCGGTTTACGCCAAAAAAAACGCCGGATTCACCCGGCGTCAGATTGCTGACAAAGAAGGGAAAAAACGTGGTTTTTCCTTCTTTGTGGTTATCAGCCGAAAATCAATAAATTGATTTTCCTGGTTTTAATAAGGTGATCTCTGCTTGTCCGGTATCGGAGCAAGGTTTGCGATCACTCTCACGCCGGATTCACCCGGCGTTTGACGTGTTGCTTAACGCTCAGCCCTTATTGTCCACTTTGGCGCGGGCTTCGTCACGCAATTCTCGACGTAAAATTTTGCCGACGTTTGATTTCGGCAGTTCATCGCGGAATTCAACCAGTTTCGGGACTTTATAGCCCGTGAGCTGACGGCGGCAGAAGGTGACCAGCGCTTCCTCAGTGAGCGAAGCCTCTTTTTTCACCACAAAAATCTTCACCGCTTCGCCACTGCTGCCGGACGGAACGCCGACGGCAGCCACTTCCAGCACCCCCGGATGCTGCATCACCACATCTTCTATCTCATTCGGATAAACGTTAAAGCCGGAGACCAGAATCATATCTTTCTTACGGTCGACAATGCGCAGGAATCCTTCATCATCCATGACCGCGATGTCGCCCGTGTGCAGCCAGCCGTTCTTGATGATCTCATCCGTCGCGTCAGGACGCTGCCAGTAGCCCAGCATCACCTGCGGTCCTTTCACGCACAGTTCACCCGGCTGATCCGGAGAAACTTCGTTGTCGTCGTCATCCACCAGTTTGGCTTCGGTCGACGGCACCGGCAAGCCGATGCTGCCACTGTGATAATCAATATCGTGCGGGTTAACACTGACCAACGGCGCACATTCGGTCAACCCGTAGCCTTCAAGCAGATACTGTCCGGTCAGCTTAACCCATCGTTCAGCCACCGCCTGTTGTACCGGCATACCGCCGCCCGCAGAAAGATGCAAAGAGGAGAAATCCAGCTGCTGGAACTCTTTATTGTTCAACAAGGCGTTAAACAAGGTATTCACGCCGGTCATGGCGGTAAACGGATACTTCGCCAGCTCTTTTACCAGACCCGGAATATCGCGCGGGTTGGTGATAAGCAGGTTCTGTCCCCCCAGTTCAATAAACAGCAGGCAGTTCATGGTCAGGGCAAAAATGTGGTACAGCGGCAGCGCGGTCACCACCAGCTCTTTACCCGGGTGCAAAAGTGGCCCGTAAGTGGCTTTCACCTGCTCCAGGTTAGCCAGCATGTTGCGGTGCGTCAGCATCGCCCCTTTCGCCACCCCGGTCGTCCCGCCGGTGTACTGCAAAAACGCCAGATCCGCAGAAACCACTTCCGGCTTCACATACTGCATACGGTAACCGGCGTGCAGCGCACTGCGAAAAGAGATCGCATCCGGCAGATGATATTTCGGCACCAGTCGTTTGATGTACTTCACAACGAAGTTCACCAGCGTGCCTTTGGCCGTGGAAAGCTGGTCGCCCATACGGGTCAGAATGACGTGCTTAACGCTGGTTTTATCAACCACTTTTTCCAGGGTATGGGCGAAGTTGGAGACAATCACAATCGCCGCCGCGCCGCTGTCGTTTAGCTGATGCTCCAGTTCGCGCGGGGTATAAAGCGGGTTGACGTTCACCACGATCATCCCGGCGCGCAAAATGCCAAACAGCGCCACCGGATATTGCAGCAGGTTTGGCATCATCAGCGCGACGCGGTCGCCTTTTTTCAGCCCCAGCCCCTGCTGCAGGTAAGCAGAGAAGGCGCGACTACGCTCCTCCAGCTTGCGGAAGGTCATCACCTCCCCCATGTTCATAAACGCCGGCTGATCGGCATAGCGCGCGACAGCATGTTCAAACAGTTCCACCAGGGATTGATAACGGTCAGGATTGATCTCCGCAGGCACATCCGCGGGATAACGGTTTAACCAAACCTTCTTCACTGCATCACCTCTAAAATGAGTGTTCGTCGTCATCTCAACCCCAGATAATAAACAAGTCGTTAACATAATATTAACTCAGCGTACCAGTTTATTAATCACTCAACTGAAAGGTTGCGAAGCGCGTCACTATTTATTTTTGTTATGACGTTAATAAAACAGAAACAGCGGACCAGCCGCTGTTTCTTTTACTGATAATACAACGCGTTACTCTGTGACTATCGTTTGAACCTGTGCTGGGCCCGGGTTATACCATCCCCAACCGCCATAGCCATACGGCCAGCCTCTTCTCCCGCCGTAGAACCATGGGTCGATCGGTTGCGGTGGCATCACCACCTGCTGAGCAAGCCGCCAGCGCTTGTAACCCGACACGTCCATCGTCATGAATTTGTACGGCGTATTACCCACTTTGCCTTCGACGGTACCGGTAATCGGTCCCACAACGGTCACCAGTTGCCCCCGGAAATCGACCGGATCAAGGAACCCATTCACATTGGCGTAAATACGCCCGCGCGAGGGTTCGCCCAGAATGGGGCGCGCACCGCTATCGAGCGGAACGGTCGCAATTTCCAGCCGGGTTTTCCCCTGCTGGTTTTGAATGTCCACCACTTTGCCGCCAAAGCGCGCTTCCTGACCCACGTACAGTTGCGGGGCATTCATCACTCGTACCAGATCGTCTTGTGGCGTGGGGCTGGAGCCCTTAATCGCATCCGGAACCGTGACGCACCCGCTCAACATGAGCGCAATCGCTCCCGCGAGCAGGCCTTTAACAACTTGTTTTTGAACCGCCATACTGCGACTCCTTTTCTCAGCGCATTGACCCGGTTTTTACTGGTCATGCTACTGAGATTCATTCTTTTCCGGGAAGTTTCTTCCAGGCTACGTTGTTACGTAAATAAACCGGTTCAGCGTGCTCGACCGCCACGGTTTTGCCGTCGGCGAACATCTGACAGGCGATCGGCAGCATATCTTCCGCCGCTGGCAGCAGGACGTCACCGTCACGCAGCGTCGATTTGCTCTCTTTACCGAGTTCAGGCCAGGCAGGCCAACCCGTCCCGACGGTCACCCAGTCACCGGAAAGCTGTTGTAAACGTTCGGACACCTGCTCAGGTTTCAACACGGCCTCCGTCTCTTCACCGTGCCAGACGCCATGTTCATCGCGCTGATACTCGGCCCAGTAGACCTCACCCATTCGCGCGTCAATGGCCGCCAGGACACGGGTAGCACCGGTTTTACGCCACGCGCCCTGCGCCATCGTCATCAGCGTGGAGACGCCAATCATCGGCAGGTCTGCACCTAACGCCAGCCCCTGGGCAATGCCAATCCCAATGCGCACACCGGTGAAACTACCCGGTCCACGCCCGTAGGCCAGCGCATTAAGTTCCGTCAGAGAGGTGCCGTTAGCGGCAAGGATATCCTGCACCATTGGCAGGATGCGTTGAGTATGTTCTCGTGGGCAAAGCTCAAAATGAGCAGAGTGAGTACCGTCGTTCCACAGAGCCACAGAGCAGGCTTCTGTGGCGGTATCAATAGCCAGAATTCGCATGAGTCTTCGTGCTTAGATCAATAAAATGGCCCGCATCTTACCATACTCCGTAACAGATTACTCGGAGGATGGTATCGCGAGGAATCGCACGGCACGGGCGATATCCCGGGTGCGCGGTGCCGGTGGCAGACTGGCAAGAAACGTGGCGCCGTAAGGTCGCATCACCAGCCGGTTATCACAAATCACCAACACGCCGCGATCGTCAGCATCACGGATCAAACGCCCAACTCCCTGCTTTAGCGTAATCACCGCGTCGGGCAGTTGCACTTCATCAAACGGGTCGCCACCGCGTAAGCGACAATCTTCCATCCTCGCCTTCAGCAGCGGATCGTCCGGCGACGTAAACGGCAGTTTGTCGATGATCACCAGCGACAGCGTATCGCCGCGCACGTCCACCCCTTCCCAGAAGCTACTGGTCGCCACCAGCAGGGCATTTCCCGCACTGACGAACTGTTGTAGCAGTTGGCCTTTGCTGGTTTCCCCCTGCAGCAGTACCGGAAGCGTCATGGTGGCGCGGAACTGTTCAGCCAGATCGCGCATCATCGCGTGCGAGGTACAGAGCATAAAGCAGCGCCCGTTGTTCGCCTCGATGATCGGTCTTAACATTGCTGCCAGCTGTCGCGCCGCGCCCGGCTGATTGGTTTGCGGCAGATAGCGCGGCACGCAGAGCAGCGCCTGGCGGGTGTAATCAAACGGGCTCGGCAGCAGCATCGATTCCGCCTCGTCGATCCCCAGACGCGCCGTAAAGTGATGGAGGTCGTCATTCACCGACAGCGTTGCGGAGGTGAAAATCCAGCTCCCCGGCTTCTGTGCCATCACCTCTTTGAACTTATCCGCCACCGTCAGCGGGGTCAGCGCGAGGGTGAAATTGCGCGAGGTACATTCATACCAGTAGCTGTAGCCGGGTTGGTTGATCTCTTTCAGCCGCTTAAGACGTGCGCGATACAACGTGGCGCGCTCAAACGCGGCATCGAGCAATGCCGAACGTCCGAGGGACAATTTCGCCACGTCATAACACAACTCCAGCGTGTCATCGAGCAGTAAAAAAGCCCGCTGCACCCGCGGATCGGCCAGCAGTTCACGCAGGTTGCCGCGATATCCCGGTTCGCCCAGTTGCAAACGAAAATCCTGCGCGCTTTGCGCCAGACGGTCGGCGCATTTCTGTAACTGCTGGGTATCTTTCAGTTCGGTACGATAGGCAATGGTGATGTCCTTCGCCAGATCCATGAGCTGACGGCTGGAGAGCGACTGACCAAAATACTGGCTGGCGATATCCGGTAGCTGATGGGCTTCATCGAAAATCATCACCTCCGCTTCCGGGATCAGTTCACCGAAACCGCTCTCTTTGACCACCATATCGGCCAGAAACAGATGGTGGTTCACCACCACCACGTCTGCGTCCATCGCCTTTTTACGCGCTTTCACCACAAAGCAATCTTTATACAGCGGGCAGTCGCTGCCGAGACAGTTGTCGTTGGTACTGGTGACCAGCGGCCAGGCCTGAGAATCCTCGGCTACGCTGACGCAGGTGCTGATGTCGCCATCTACGGTCTGATTCGACCACGACCGCAGCAGGATCACATCGCTTAAGGTCTGAACGGGGAGATCGCCGCCCGCCAGCGCCTGTTGTTCGAGGCGCTCCAGGCATAAATAGTTTGAACGTCCTTTCAACAGGGCCAGTCTTCCGGTGTACTTCAGCGCTTTAGCCACCGTCGGCAGATCGCGACTATAAAGCTGATCCTGCAGCGCCTTCGAACCGGTCGAGATAATCACTTTCTTTTTTGCGCGCAGCGCCGGTGCCAGATAGGCGTAGGTTTTCCCCGTCCCCGTTCCGGCTTCGACCACCAGAGGCTGTGATTTTTGAATGGCCTGAGCGACGGCCACCGCCATCTGCCGCTGCGGTTCGCGCGGTTTAAATCCCGGTATCGCTTTAGCCAGTTGACCGTCTGGTGCAAAATCGTCCGTCACACTACCCCCTGTTGATTTGAACAGGGATTATGTCAGGCCGCAGCGGCTTACGCCAGTTGAAGAGATGACGAGGCCCTGACAATATGGCAGTCTTGCCATTTTATGCAGAACGTTAAGAGGAAGGCTTTATGACTATCATCCGTATCGATGCCGAAGATCGTTGGTCTGACGTGGTTATCCATAACAATACGCTCTACTACACTGGCGTACCGGCAAACCTCGATGCCGACGCCTTTGAGCAGACCGCTAACACGCTGGCGCAGATTGACGCCGCGCTGGAACAGCAAGGCAGCAGCAAATCACGCATTCTGGATGCCACCATTTTCCTCGCCGATAAGAACGACTTTGCGGCGATGAACAAAGCCTGGGACGCCTGGGTTGTAGCCGGTCATGCGCCGGTACGCTGCACGGTTCAGGCTGGGTTAATGAACCCAAAATACAAAGTTGAGATTAAGATAATCGCCGCGGTGTAAGCCGGGGTTACTCATCTTCTTCATCTTCAAAACGCGCCACAATCCGCTCGCCGGTATGAGTGGCGCGCAGTTCTCCTGCCACTAAGACAATCGCCTCGCCGCTGCTCATTCCCTGTGACATGAGCTCCTGAATACGCTCAACCGCTTTCTGTTGCTGCTCATGACTGAGTGAAGGTAAACCTGCAAACATCGTTAACTCCTGCTAAATTGTCAGCGCTAATTATTTCATGCAACCCGGAACATAGCCAGTACAGTCAGGATCAATGAAGACGTTATCTCCCGCTATTATCACGCTCCCCTGGCGCCAGGACGCCGCCGAACATTATTTCGCGCCAATAAGTCATCTGCCGTGGGCGATGCTGCTGCATTCCGGTCACGCGGATCACCCGCATAGCCGCTTTGACATCGTGGTGGCCGATCCGGTTTGCACCGTGAAGACGCACGGCGAGACCACACAGGTTTGCGATGCGCAAGGCTGTCGTCTTACTCACGACGACCCGCTGGCGGTATTGCAAAGCGCGCTGACTGCGCTGAACCTCCAGCCGCCGGTCAACGCCGATATACCGTTCCAGGGCGGCGCGCTGGGGTTATTCGGCTACGATCTGGGACGCCGCTTCGAAATCCTGCCCAGCCATGCCCGGCAGGATATCGCGCTGGCAGACATGGCGATCGGCCTCTACGACTGGGCACTCATTGTCGACCACCAGCGCCAGACCGTGACCCTGATCAGTCATTCGGACGTCCAGAAAAGACTCGCCTGGCTCGAAAGCGAGCAATCCCCTGTACGTGCGCCGTTCAGGTTAACCGCAGACTGGCGCTCGAATATGACGCGTGAACAGTATGGCGAGAAATTCCGCCAGGTACAGGCGTATCTGCACAGCGGCGACTGCTATCAGGTCAATTTGGCCCAGCGTTTTCAGGCGTCTTATCAGGGTGATGAGTGGCTGGCCTTTGAGCGATTGAATCAGGAGAACCGCGCCCCGTTCAGCGCATTTTTACGCCTGGATGAAGGCGCTATTCTGAGCCTGTCGCCAGAACGGTTTATTCTTCTGGCCGACGGCAACATTCAGACTCGCCCGATTAAAGGCACCCTGCCGCGACTCCCACAGGAAGAGGCAGACCGGGAGCAGGCGCAGAAACTGGCGAACTCACCGAAGGATCGGGCGGAAAATTTAATGATTGTCGATCTGATGCGTAACGACATTGGCCGCGTGGCAGTGCCCGGTTCAGTGAAAGTACCGGAGTTGTTCGTCGTCGAACCCTTCCCGGCGGTGCATCATCTGGTCAGTACCGTGACCGCGCGGTTACCGCCCACACGGCATGCCAGCGACCTGCTCCGCGCCGCGTTTCCGGGCGGTTCGATTACCGGGGCGCCAAAGGTGCGCGCAATGGAAATTATTGATGAACTGGAGCCCCATCGGCGCAACGCCTGGTGCGGCAGCATCGGTTATCTGAGCGTCTGCGGCAATATGGATACCAGCATTACCATCCGCACCCTGACCGCCGTGGCCGGTCAACTGTACTGTTCCGCTGGTGGCGGCATCGTGGCTGATAGCGAGGAACAGGCGGAATATCAGGAAACCTTTGATAAAGTTAATCGTATCCTGCAACAACTGGAGAACTAAAACGTGGATAACAAGAGCCTGACGTTGGATGATTTTTTATCGCGCTTCCAACTTTTGCGCCCGCAGATTAATCGCGAATCGCTGAACCTGCGACAGGCCGCCGTGCTCATTCCCGTGGTTCGCCGGCCACAGCCGGGACTGCTGTTGACCCAGCGTTCAGTGCATTTACGCAAACATGCCGGTCAGGTGGCCTTCCCCGGCGGCGCGGTTGACAGCACCGATGCCTCGCTCATCGCCGCCGCGCTGCGTGAAGCAGAAGAAGAAGTGGCGATCCCGCCAGAAGCCGTTGACGTGATCGGCGTACTGCCGCCTGTTGACAGCGTGACCGGGTTCCAGGTCACGCCGGTGGTTGGCATTATCCCGCCCAATCTGCCTTACCGTGCCAGCGAAGATGAGGTTTCTGCAGTCTTTGAAATGCCGCTGGCGCAGGCGCTGCATTTAGGCCGCTATCATCCGCTGGATGTCTGGCGTCGCGGTGATTCGCATCGCGTGTGGCTTTCATGGTATGAGCATTATTTCGTCTGGGGCATGACCGCCGGAATTATTCGTGAACTGGCACTACAAATTGGCGTGAAGCCCTGACTATACTTATCTTTACGCGCTGACGACACAACCTGAAGCTCCCGTCACAACATTAGTAAAAACGCGGTTACCCATTAGTTTAATTCATGTGAATAGTTAAGCCGATCCCCGCGTTCCCTCTTACACTATGCGCAGTTATTACATCGTTTCTGGAAGTTTCCAGTCACCCTGTCAGGAGTATTATCGTGATTAGTCTATTCGACATGTTTAAGGTGGGGATTGGTCCCTCATCTTCCCATACTGTAGGGCCTATGAAGGCGGGTAAACAGTTCGTCGATGACCTGGTCGAAAAAGGATTACTGGATAGCGTTACTCGTGTCGCCGTTGACGTGTATGGTTCACTGTCGCTCACGGGTAAAGGTCACCACACCGATATCGCCATTATTATGGGTCTGGCAGGTAATGAGCCCGCCACCGTGGATATTGATAGTATCCCTGGTTTCATCCACGACGTTGAGACGCGCGGTCGCCTGCTGCTGGCACACGGTCAGCACGAAGTAGATTTCCCACAAAACGACGGCATGCGTTTTCATAACAGCAACCTGTCGCTGCACGAAAACGGCATGCAGATCCATGCGTATAACGGCGATGCCGTCGTTTACAGCAAAACCTACTATTCCATCGGCGGCGGTTTTATCGTCGATGAAGAGCATTTCGGTCAGGATGCAGCGAATGAGGTGAGTGTCCCTTATCCGTTCAAATCCGCAACCGAGCTGCTGGAGTACTGTAACAGCACCGGCCTCTCTCTTTCCGGACTGGCGATGCAGAACGAGCTGGCATTACACGACAAGAAAGAGATTGAAGAGTACTTCGGTCACGTCTGGCAGACCATGCAGGCCTGTATCGATCGCGGCATGAATACCGAAGGCGTTTTACCGGGCCCGCTGCGCGTCCCGCGTCGTGCCTCTGCGCTGCGTCGGATGCTGGTTTCCAGCGATAAGCTCTCTAACGACCCGATGAATGTGATCGACTGGGTGAACATGTTCGCCCTCGCCGTCAACGAAGAGAACGCGGCGGGCGGTCGTGTGGTCACCGCGCCGACCAACGGTGCATGCGGTATCGTGCCAGCCGTGCTGGCCTACTACGATCACTTTATTGAATCCGTCAGCCCGGATATCTATACCCGCTACTTCCTGGCGGCGGGCGCTATTGGCGCGTTGTATAAAATGAATGCCTCGATTTCGGGTGCAGAAGTCGGCTGCCAGGGCGAAGTCGGTGTGGCCTGTTCAATGGCAGCGGCCGGTCTGGCAGAACTGCTGGGGGCAAGCCCGGAGCAGGTGTGCGTCGCCGCTGAAATTGGCATGGAACATAACCTGGGACTGACCTGCGATCCGGTTGCGGGTCAGGTACAGGTGCCGTGCATTGAACGTAATGCGATTGCCTCTGTTAAAGCGATCAACGCCGCGCGGATGGCGATGCGTCGTACCAGCGCGCCGCGCGTCTCACTGGATAAAGTCATCGAAACGATGTACGAAACCGGTAAGGACATGAATGCCAAATACCGCGAAACCTCGCGCGGTGGTCTGGCGATCAAAGTTCAGTGTGACTAAACCAGTCACCCTGCGCCACTAATACCTCACGCTCGCCCATCTGCAACGGATGGGCGAAATTTGCCCCCTTCCTCGTCTGTTCGCCATTTCCCCACTACACTTGCTCTGTTACGGTTGGCTTTTGTGGCTGACGGTTATCAGGTGGCCGCATGCAGACAGCACAACGGATCATAAATAAATATCGTCGCAATCGTTTTATTCTCTGTACTCTTTGTGCGCTTGTTACGCTCATCCTGACCCTGAGCGTCCGATTTATTTCGGAGCGGAATTTAAATCACCACCACACGGCGACCTTTGCCTCCCGGGCGGTCGCCACGCTCGATGAAGTACTGCGTCCGTTGCAAAATGGCCGCGATATTCTGTTGCCGCTGATTGGTCTTCCCTGTTCCGTTACGCATCTTCCACTGCGCAAACAGGCCGCCAGACTGCAAACGGTTCGCGCAATCGCCCTGGTCCAGCGCGGTATACTCTACTGCTCCAGCGTCTTTGGCTATCGCAATATCCCGGTTCACCAACTCCAACCTGAACTACCCACCGCAAATGCGCAGCTGCTGCTGTCCACCGACCCGCTGCTCATTAAAGGCAGCCCGATTCTCATCCAGTGGTACCCGGCTTCTCCCGACGGTAAGGACGGTGTACTGGAAATTGTCAATATCGACCTGCTTACCACCTTGCTACTGGAACCGCGTAAACCGCTGATTACCGGAGCCAGCCTGACGGTCGGCAACCGGCATTTGATTTACGGGAACGGCGTGGTGGAGACTCTGCCCACGCTCAAAGATGAACAGCGTTATCAACTCGCCTCGCAACATTATCCTTTTACCATTAGCGTGACCGGGCCTGCCGCAGAAGCACTGGCGCTCAAAGCCCTGCCCGCGCAACTGCCTCTGGCATTGATGCTCAGTCTGCTGGTGGGGTATCTCGCGTGGCTGGCCACTGCCAACCGGATGAGCTTTTCCTGGGAGATTAATCTCGCGCTGGCACAACGCGAATTTGAGCTTTTTTGCCAGCCGTTACTGAACGCGCGGACTAAACAGTGCGTGGGGGTGGAGATCCTGCTGCGCTGGAATAATCCTCGTCAGGGGTGGATTTCGCCTGACGTGTTTATTCCTATTGCCGAAGAACATCACCAGATCGCACCGCTAACGCGCTATGTGATAGCAGAAACCATTCGACAACGTCATTATTTTCCCATGAGCAGTCAGTTTCATATTGGCATTAATGTTGCTGCCAGCCATTTCCAACAGGGTGAATTACTGAAAGATCTCGAACAGTACTGGTTCAGTCAGCACCCCATTCAGCAACTGGTGATTGAACTCACCGAGCGGGATGCGCTGCGGGACGTTGATTATCGGATCGTTCGCGAGTTGCAACAGCAAAACATCAAGCTGGCGCTCGATGACTTTGGTACCGGCAACAGTTCGCTGTCATGGCTGGAAAAGTTGCGTCCTGACATTCTGAAAATTGATAAGTCCTTTACCAACGCCATTGGCACTGATGCCGTTAACTCGACGGTTACCGATATCATTATCGCCCTCGGGCAGCGTCTGCATATCGAACTGGTCGCGGAAGGGGTTGAAACACAGGAGCAGGCGCAGCATTTGCGCCGTCACGGTGTGGATTTGCTGCAGGGATTTTTATTTGCAAAGCCAATGCCGCTGCGCGACTTTCCGCAGTGGCTGGCGGGCAGTCACCCGCCGCCACCCAGGCATAACGGACGCATGACGCCCGCTGTGCCTCTGCGTTAGAGGAGATTACTCCTCTTCTTCATGCGCAGGTTGCTCTTTAACAATTCGCACCAGATCCACGCGGTAATCATTGGCGTCGATAATGGTAATACTCAGCGGAGGAACCTCAACCACATCACCCGTACGGGGAATGTGACCATTAACGGCAATCACCAGTCCCGCAACCGTCGCGATGTCTTCATCTTCATCGACCAGATTATCCACTGCCAGCGCCTGTTGCAGAGCATGCAGATCGGTACCGCCTTTGACTAACCAGCCATCGCCGTCAACGGTAATTTCTGGTGTTTCATCAGCATCCGGGAACTCACCGGCAATGGCTTCGAGGACATCCAGCGGCGTAACCAGCCCCTGTACCACGCCAAACTCGTTGGTGACGATAACAAAGCTACCGCGTGCACGACGCAGAACGCCCAGCAGGTTGATAGGATCCAGCGTTTCCGGCACCACAATGGCCGGTGAAGCAGACGCGATAGCCGCTACGTCGACACCCTCTTCCAGCGCCACCAGCAGCTCTTTCGCCCGTACGATACCGATTATCTCATCCAGTTCACCACGACACACCGGGAACAGGCTGTGTGGAGAAGAGAGCAACTGTTCGCGGATCTCATCGACGCTCAGACTGGCATCCACCCAGCTAATTTCACCTCGCGGGGTCATGATGCCGCGCAGCGAGCGCTGTGCCAGCGTCAGAACGCCGTTAATCATATAGCGTTCTTCTTCCGCAAATGCCCCTTCCGGGATCGGAACGGCAGCCTGGCTTTCGGATTCATGCGAGACCGCAGCCTGACGCTTTCCGCCCATCAGACGCAGGATCGCGTCAGCCGTACGCGCACGCAGCGGCAATGTTGACTGATGACGAATAAAGTTGCGACGCGCAATCTGGTTAAACACTTCTATAATGATTGAGAAGCCAATCGCGGCGTACAGATAGCCCTTCGGAATATGGAAACCAAAACCTTCAGCGACCAGGCTCAGACCAATCATCAGCAGGAAGCTCAGGCAGAGCACTACCACCGTCGGATGTTGGTTGACGAAACGCGTCAGCGGCTTGGATGCCAACAGCATCACCGCCATCGCAATCACCACCGCTGCCATCATCACGGGCAGATGGTTCACCATGCCGACGGCGGTAATGACGGCATCCAGCGAGAACACGGCATCCAGAATAACGATCTGCGTCACAACGACCCAGAAGCTGGCATACCCTTTGCCATGCCCGGAGTCATGTTCACGGTTTTCCAGCCGTTCATGAAGTTCCGTCGTGGCTTTGAACAACAGGAAGATCCCCCCCAGCAGCATAATCAGATCGCGACCGGAGAAGGTGAAATCCATGACGGAGAATAGCGGTTGGGTCAGCGTGACCATCCACGAAATAATGGATAGCAAGGCCAGACGCATCACGAGCGCCAGGGATAAACCAATCAGGCGCGCTTTGTCACGCTGCTTTGGCGGCAGCTTATCCGCAAGAATCGCAATGAAGACCAGGTTATCGATACCCAGGACAATTTCCAGGACGACAAGCGTGAGCAAACCCGCCCAAATCGAGGGGTCCATTAAGAATTCCATGACAAGCTCCTGCTTAAGGAATGGTTAACAGGCGATAAAACACGGTGCAGACAAAACGTGTGGCAAGAAATGCCAGACTGGCAGGCGCGATGCGGCCTGAAGGTGAAATGACGTCGGTGACGATCCATACAGCGGGCTAGTGCCCTATACTCCTGGTAAGTTAAACAGAACGTAAACATAACAGAGGCAATGTGTTTTTGGCAAAGATTTACCTTCCTTTGCAAAGAGTTGTAACAGAGATATTTTACTCTACGAAATTTCTCATTGGCGAAAGCTAAATTACGGATCTTCATCACATAAAATATTTTTTTCGATATCTAAAATAATTCGCGGACATCATATGTTTTTCATTGTAACCCTTATCTGAATCGATTCTGTTGCGGACGGCGATTCAAATACATCTCTCACGTTGATGTGTTAACGATAATAAAGGAGGTAGCAAGTGACCATTGCTATTGTTATAGGCACACATGGTTGGGCTGCAGAGCAGTTACTCAAGACAGCAGAAATGCTGTTAGGCGAGCAGGAAAACGTCGGCTGGATCGATTTCGTGCCCGGCGAGAATGCTGAAACGCTGATTGAAAAGTACAACGCTCAGTTGGCAAAACTCGATACCAGTAACGGCGTGCTGTTTCTCGTCGATACATGGGGAGGCAGTCCATTCAACGCTGCCAGCCGCATTGTCGTCGACAAAGAGCAGTATGAAGTCATTGCCGGGGTGAACATCCCTATGCTGGTCGAAACGCTGATGGCGCGTGACGACAACCCGAGCTTCGACGAGCTGGTGGCGTTGGCAGTTGAAACCGGTCGCGAAGGCGTGAAAGCGCTGAAAGCGAAACCGGTAGAAAAAGCCGCCCCTGCCCCTGTCGCAGCAGCCCCCAAAGCCGCGGCCCCGGCAAAACCGATGGGACCGAACGATTATATGCAAATCGGTCTTGCCCGTATTGATGACCGTTTAATCCACGGTCAGGTGGCTACCCGCTGGACCAAAGAAACCAACGTTACCCGTATTATCGTTGTCAGCGATGAAGTGGCTGCAGACACCGTGCGTAAAACGCTGTTGACGCAGGTAGCGCCTCCTGGCGTGACTGCTCACGTGGTCGATGTTGCCAAGATGATTCGCGTTTATAACAACCCGAAATATGCTGGCGAACGTGTGATGCTGCTGTTCACCAACCCGACCGATGTTGAGCGCATTGTCGAAGGCGGCGTGAAAATCACCTCCGTTAACATTGGCGGTATGGCTTTCCGTCAGGGCAAAACGCAGGTCAACAACGCCATCTCTGTCGATGAAAAAGACATCGAAGCCTTTAACAAACTCAATGCCCGCGGTATTGAGCTTGAGGCGCGTAAAGTGTCGACCGATCAGAAACTGAAAATGATGGATTTGATTGCCAAAGTGGGCAAGTAACCCCCTGGCATTGAATGAGCTTTCACACTTAAGGCTGTTATAGCAATAGGAGAAGTACAATGGAGATTACCACTCTTCAGATTGTGCTGGTGTTCATCGTCGCATGTATCGCGGGTATGGAGTCGGTACTCGATGAATTTCAGTTCCACCGCCCACTGGTGGCCTGTACGCTGATTGGTGCCGTTCTCGGAGATATGAAAACCGGTATTATCATCGGTGGTACCCTGGAAATGATCGCCCTGGGCTGGATGAACATCGGGGCTGCCGTTGCACCTGATGCCGCACTAGCGTCCATTATCTCTACCGTTCTGGTTATCGCGGGTCACCAAAGCATCGGTGCCGGTATCGCGCTGGCTATTCCGCTGGCCGCAGCAGGCCAGGTTCTGACTATTATCGTTCGTACTATCACCGTGGCATTCCAGCACGCCGCGGATAAAGCGGCGGAAAACGGTAACCTGACGGCGCTCTCCTGGCTGCATGTCTCTTCCCTGTTCCTGCAGGCGATGCGTATCGCTATCCCGGCGGTTATCGTTGCGATTTCCGTAGGGACCAGCGAAGTTCAGGGCATGTTGAATGCGATTCCGGAAGTGGTGACAGGCGGTCTGAACATCGCCGGTGGCATGATCGTTGTGGTCGGTTACGCGATGGTTATCAACATGATGCGTGCAGGCTACCTGATGCCGTTCTTCTACCTCGGCTTCGTGACTGCCGCATTTACTAACTTCAACCTGGTTGCTCTGGGTGTGATTGGTGCGGTAATGGCCATCCTCTACATCCAACTGAGCCCGAAATATAACCGCGTGGCGGGTGCACCAGCGCAGGCTGCGGGTGACAACTCCCTCGATAACGAACTGGACTAGCAGGTGAGCGAAATGGTTGATATGACTAAAACTACCACTGAGAAAAAACTCACACAGAGTGACATTCGTGGCGTGTTCATTCGTTCTAACCTGTTTCAGGGTTCATGGAACTTCGAACGTATGCAGGCGCTGGGTTTCTGCTTCTCCATGGTACCGGCTATTCGTCGCCTGTATCCCGAGAACAACGATGCGCGTAAGCAAGCCATCAAGCGTCACCTGGAATTCTTTAACACCCACCCGTACGTTGCGGCGCCAGTTCTCGGCGTAACGCTGGCGATGGAAGAACAGCGTGCTAACGGCGCAGAGATTGATGATGGTGCCATCAACGGTATCAAAGTGGGTCTGATGGGGCCGCTGGCAGGCGTGGGTGACCCGATTTTCTGGGGTACTGTGCGTCCGGTGTTTGCTGCGCTAGGTGCGGGTATCGCGATGAGCGGCAGCCTGCTGGGTCCGCTGCTGTTCTTCATTCTGTTCAACGCCGTCCGTCTGCTGACCCGTTACTACGGTGTCGCCTACGGTTACCGCAAAGGTGTCGATATTGTTAAGGATATGGGCGGCGGCTTCCTGCAAAAACTGACTGAGGGGGCGTCAATCCTCGGCTTGTTTGTCATGGGGGCGTTGGTGAACAAATGGACGCACGTGAACATCCCGCTGGTGGTCTCAACCATCACCGGTCAGGATGGTCAGACGCGCGTTACCACCGTCCAGACCATTCTCGACCAGCTGATGCCGGGTCTGGTTCCGTTACTGCTTACCTTCGCCTGTATGTGGCTGCTGCGTAAGAAAGTCAACCCGCTGTGGATTATCGTTGGCTTCTTCGTCATCGGTATCGCGGGATATGCGGTCGGCCTGTTGGGTCTGTAAGACTGTAGTACACTACCGGGGCCTTAACGGCCCCGTTTTTTTTATCTGGAGGAACAAGGATTAATGACTATTACGGACCTGGTGCTGGTTTTCTTTATTGCCGCGTTGCTGGCTTACGCCATTTACGATCAGTTCATCATGCCACGCCGCAATGGCCAGACTCTGCTTGCCATCCCCCTGCTACGCCGAAGCCGCGTGGACAGCGTCATCTTCATCGGCCTCATCGCGATTCTTATCTACAACAATGTCACCAGCCATGGGGCTATCATGACCACATGGTTATTATGTGCACTGGCGTTGATGGGGCTTTATATTTTCTGGATCCGGGTACCGAAGATCCTCTTCAAACAGGGTGGATTTTTCTTCGCCAACGTATGGATAGAATATAACCGCATTAAAGAGATGAATTTATCGGAAGATGGTGTTCTGGTGATGCAATTAGAACAAAGGCGTTTGCTTATTCGCGTACGAAATATCGACGACCTGGAAAAGATATATAAACTTCTCGTTTCCTCTCAGTGAGTTAGAAACATAGCCTGTGCTTTGTTTTTCGCAATTTAATTGTAATTAAAAACATAGCTAAGGCTATAACCCAGGCGTAAAGATGTTATTTATTTTAACGTTCTATCTACCAATAAATCTAAATGAAAATCGTTTTCAATTAGAAGTCAAATAATATTTCTCCGCAGTTGTTTTATATTCTCAAAATATGTTAAGGTTGCGCCGTCATTTGGGGAGTAGCCGATTTCCAGACTCCGGAAATGTACGTGTCAACATACTCGTTGCAAAACGTGGCACGTACGGACTGAAATCTCTTTCAGTCAGGCGAGACCATAGGCACATCAACTGCTATGCATACTGTATGAACGCCTGTGTTCAGGTGTGCATGTTTACTGGGGGCAGTGGTGTGTTTTATGGAAACCCCGGTCAGGACGCTGTCATGAATATCACTGCCACTATTATTCTCGCTTTCGGCATGTCGATGGATGCTTTCGCGGCATCAATTGGCAAAGGCGCCACCCTGCATAAACCCAAATTCTCTGAAGCGCTACGCACCGGTTTGATCTTCGGCGCAGTCGAAACATTGACGCCGCTGATCGGCTGGGCGCTGGGCATGTTAGCCAGCAAATTCGTACTGGAATGGAATCACTGGATTGCCTTCATTCTTCTGGCCTTTCTGGGCGGGCGAATGATTATAGAAGGATTTCGCGGCGCGGATGATGAAGACGATGAACCGCTGCGCCGTCACGGTTTCTGGTTACTGGTCACTACCGCCATCGCCACCAGCCTCGACGCCATGGCGGTCGGTGTAGGGCTGGCGTTCCTGCAGGTCAACATTATCGCTACCGCACTGGCTATCGGCTGTGCCACGTTGATTATGTCCACGCTGGGGATGATGGTCGGTCGCTTCATTGGCCCGCTGCTTGGCAAACGGGCTGAAATTCTGGGCGGGGTGGTGCTGATCGGTATCGGCGTCCAGATCCTCTGGACACACTTTCACGGTTAATCCGCGCGCTGCCAGAGGTGAAGACGAAAATCCGTCTGGCAGTCAAACGTTTCTCTACTCGCCAGGTGTTCCCAAACCTCTGGCTTCGCCCGCCATGCAAAAGGTGTCATCTGCAATAGCGCCACCGCTTCCTTCCCACTCAGGCTCATCGGGTACGCCAGCGCGATATCTTCCAGCAGGTTGAACCCTTCCAGTTGCTCGGTATGCGGCGCATGGAGTCGGACCTCATCGTAAATCAGCCCTTTCAACTCCATTAAATGCCGCGCTCCCGGCGTTGCAGTGAGAACCCATCCGCGCGGCTTGACCACACGCGCCAGTTCTTCTGCTTTACACGGCGCGTAAATCCGCACAATCGCGTCCTGACTGGCATCAGCAAACGGCAGACGATGACTCGATGCAACGCAGAATGTCACCTGCGGATAGCGCCTGGCCGCCGCTTTGATGGCGACCTTCGCCACGTCCAGTCCATAAGTGGTCGCCGCAGGCAGCGCATCAGCAAAGGCGTGAGTGTAATACCCTTCACCACAACCGATATCAAGAATCGAGGCCGCCGACGCGTCGAGGCGCATGGAAAGTTGTTCAACGATGGCGTCACGCAGCGGCTGATAGTGTCCGGCATCAAGAAACGCACGCCGTGCCTGCATCATCTCCGCACTGTCACCCGGATCGCGCGAACGCTTATGCTGCACCGGCAACAGGTTGACGTATCCCTCTTTTGCCACATCAAACTGATGCCGCTGCGGACAGATAAAACTGTTATTGACGTGCGCGAGAGGCTGGTGACAAAGGGGGCAGGAAAACGACATAACAACTCCGGCAGGTGAATTCAGGGCGCAAGTGTAACGCGATTTACGCCCAGGGAGAATCACTTAGCGCACAGGGAATGTCTGCGGATTGCCATGCATTACCAACAGATGACTGGAGTCGGCGGGCATGCCATCCGGTTTGACGTTTTCCAGTCGCAACACATCGCCCATAATCTGGCTAAAAACGGGTGCCGATACGGCACCGCCGTAATAGGCGCCGTTCTGCGGATCGTTAATCACCACCACCAGTGCAAACTTCGGGCTGCTGGCTGGCGCCACGCCTGCGGTGTAGGCCACATATTTATCCACGTATTTACCGTCATCACCGATTTTCTTCGCAGTCCCGGTTTTAACCGCCACGCGATAATCCCGAACCGCCGCCTTCGTTCCGCCGCCACCCGGCAGAGCAACACTTTCCATCATATGTTCTACCTGTCTGACCAACGCTTCGGACATCACGCGTTTGCCGATGACCGGCGGATCGATACGCGTGATGGAGAGCGGTCGGTAAAGGCCAAAACTGCCAATCGTGGCATAGACGTGCGCCAGTTGAAGCGGTGTCACCATCAGGCCGTAGCCAAAGGCAAATGTTGCACGATCCAAATCGCTCCAGTAGTGACGCTGTGGCATCAGCCCCTGACTCTCCCCGGTGAGTCCCAGTCCCGTGGGCTGACCAAAGCCAAAACGCTGATATGTATCCACTAACTGCTGAATGGGCATCGCCAGCGAGAGATGCGATACTCCGGTGTCACTCGATTTTTGCAAAATACCGGTCAGCGTCAGTTCCGGATAAAAACCCACGTCGCGGATGCGATGCCCGTCGAGAAAAAATGGATGGGTATCGATTACGCTGTCAGGCTGCACAATCCCCTGCTCAAGCGCCGTCATGATGACCAGCGGTTTCACCGTCGATCCCGGTTCGAAGGTATCGCTAATCGCTCGATTGCGAAAATCGTCAAGCCCCGCACCATCCCGATTATTCGGGTTAAAATCGGGGAAACTGGCCATCGCCAGAATCTCACCGGTGGCAATGTTCACCAGCACGGCGGCTCCGGATTCCGCTTTATTCCAGCTAACCGCATTGTCCAGCGCATCTTCGGTAACCGTCTGCAGTCGCTCATCAATGCTAAGCTGAAGTTCATGAGCCGGTACAGGATTGACTTCCGTGATGTTTTCAATCACATGGCCGAATTTATCCTTGCGGACCAGACGGGAACCCGGTTTACCCATTAACTGTGCGTTAAAGCTTTTCTCAATGCCTTCAATACCCTGCCCGTCAATGTTGGTAAAACCAATCAGATTCGCCGCGACATGTCCTGCCGGGTAAAACCGCCGGGATTCTTCACGCAAGTTGATCCCGGGCAAATTCAGTCTCTCTATCCACTTCGCCTGTTGAGGAGAGACCTGACGCGCAAGGTAGATAAACCGTGCCGACGGATCGTGGTTAACGCGCGCCGCCAGCGTTGTGAGCGAGAGATGCAGCGTATTCGCCAGCGCCTGCCAGCGTTCGTTGGCGCCAACGCCGCCTTTACTCAACAAGGTTTGCGGATCAACCCAGACCGCATTCACCGGTACGCTCACCGCCAGTGGCCGTCCCTGCCGGTCAGTAATCATTCCGCGCGGCGATGCCGTGGTGACTTCGCGCAACGAGCGCATATCTTCTTGCCTGACCAGGGAATCGGGTTCAACAATCTGCAACCATGCGACGCGTCCCAATAGCATTCCCAGACTCAGCAATATGGCTATACAAAGTAGTGCAAAGCGTAGCGGTGTGAAACTTCGCGCCGTACCATCACTTTTCTTTTTCACCTGTTCTCCGGCAAACATGATATTCAGGTGACTGATTTAACGGGAATAACGGCGGGAAAGCGGGGAAAACTATGCTAATAACATCACGGCTTTGCAACAAAGCGCTAACGAAGAAGGTATTCAGACATACTTTGAAGGAAGATGCATGAAAAAGCCCCGCATCAGCGAGGCTTTAAATCTGAGGTTGATGCGCAGACGCGCTTCAAATCAGTGGTGTCGATCAGATAGCTGTTACGTTAACAGCAGCCGGACCTTTCTGGCCGTCCTGAATTTCGAACTCAACGTTCTGGCCTTCAGCCAGAGTTTTGAAGCCATTACCCTGGATAGCGGAGAAGTGTACGAACACGTCTTTGCTGCCATCAGCCGGAGTAATAAAGCCAAAACCTTTAGACTCGTTGAACCACTTAACTTGACCTTTAATCTTTGCCATTTGCAAAATTCCTTAGAGTGTTTTCTTAGCCCGCAGGCCTAACATAGATAAAACTGAGACATTACTGCTTGAGGCACTAATATAAGGTTCGGCAGAGAAGCGGTATTCAACGACAACGTGTTTACTCAGGACTTCTTTACTGAAAATGCCACACATAAACAGAACTGTACCTCGTTTAACCCAAAACGTGTTATCACATACAACGTTAATTATGGCAAGCCATTTTTAAACGTGTCTCGATCGGTCGCACAAATCTCACCAGTCGACACAGAGTATCTGCACAGTTATGCGTCAATTCTCAAGCCGATATATTCCCGCGTTCTTGCTGAGCCCTTGTCAGACCAGCATCGCAACGGGGACTTTTCAACCATAGCTCAATAACTTCATGACTTCCAGATCATCGCGATGATGAAACGTGGAGTCAGGCCGTTATCACAAATTCTGCTTTGTTATGCATAATTTGTCTCAACACAAAATGGCCCGTTATCATAATAACAACACATTTCGGTCCAACCTGATATCCACTGTTCTTATGCACTCATTTAATGAAAGAATGATGACAATGCACAAAAATAGGGAAAGAAACGTTTCGATTATTATAAAGCCGATCATTCTCACAAAACGGGGAAGTTCACATTATTAACGTATGGAAAAATATAATTAAGTGTGTGCAGACAATAACCAACGGAATGACTCAGGAAGGAACGGATATAGCGAAGAGATATGTAACTGCACTAATAGCGTGCAGGATAATGACCCAGGAAGGAAAGACCGGCGGGATGCCAGTCCATTCGCTTCCTGTTTTACAAAGGATTAACGCTCTGCGACCAGACGGATGATGTCATCATCCTCTTGCGGGTCATTGGCCTTCAGCGATGCCTCAGCCACTTTTTCCGGTTCGTTCGCTTCACAGAGACGACGCAATAAGGCATTTTGTCGCTTCTGCTGATCTAACAACGCTTCAAGCAGCTCAATCTGCTCATTGGTTCGCGAGCTTGCACGGTTGATAAAGAACCACAGCACCAGCCCAACAACCAGAACCCCCACCGATACAATCAACGACGCAAAATTAAGCACGCCGGAATTCACTACTTCGTTCATTTCACCACCTCAATGTAGACGCATCATTTTACCACCGCGCCACAGGAAGGTAATCAACAGATGAAAAAATGATCTCACCAGGGGATAAATTTATTGATGGCGCAAATTCCGCTGAAAAATTGTACATCCTGGTCACACATGATGTTGAACACTTGGGCCCATAGCAACAGGCACACAAGCACCACCACCACCAGAATTATCCATCGAAACTTTTTCACTCCACTCTCCGCATCAACATCTTATGCCACCAAAATATCATGTGTATCTTAAACCAGGACTAACTACAGAGAACATTCGCGATTTTTTAAGAATCATTTACTTGTATCAATGCGCGTAGACGCTAAGCTCAGTCTAACTTATAGAAGAAAAGAGGTCATAATGCGTTTGATTATTCGCGCTATCGTGTTGTTTGCGCTTGTCTGGATTGGATTATTACTCAGCGGATATGGTGTTCTGATAGGCAGTCAGGAGAATGCGGCCGGATTGGGGCTGCAGTGTAAGTATCTCACCGCGCGAGGAACCGCCACCGCGCAATATGTTCATACCGATAGCGGTATCATTGGGTTAACGGATTGCCCGCTATTGCGTAAAAGTACCGTGGTCGTCGATAACGGTTAAGATCCGCCGCCGTGATGACCGCAACGCGTAATCCTAAGCAGGATGTCATCAGGATAAAACTGCCGGCGCGAAAGTCGGCAGTTTCTTAATATCGCCATCATGACGTCATCAGAATGGATAATGGTTGTAACCCATCTGTTCAGAAATTTTACGCGCCGCAGTATGCAGCATCGAAACGTAGTCATGCAGGTTTTCTTCGGAAAAACGCAGCGTCGGGAAGGAGATGCTCAGGCCAGCAATCACGACACCGAAACGGTCAAATACCGGTACGCCAATGCAGCGTAAACCTTCTTCTTGTTCTTCGTTATCTTCGCCATAACCCTGTTCACGAACTTTATCCAGCACGGGCAACAATGCTTCCGTGGTGGTGATGGTGCGCCCGGTACTGCGTTTGTACTCAACGCCGTCCAGAATCTGTTTCACTTCATCACGATCGCGCCAGGCCAGCAGCACTTTACCAATCGCGGTGCTATAAAGCGGGTTACGACGACCGACACGCGAATACATGCGCAGATTGTACATCGAATCAATCTTATGGATGTATACGATGCTGTCTTCATCCAGCGCACCGAGGTGCACGGTCTCTTTAGTCAGACGAGAGAGTTCACGCATCTGGATGTCCGCACTGCGGATAAGGTCAACGTTCTGTAGCGCACGCGCGCCCAGTTCAAACAGTTTCAGCGTCAGAGAATACTTCTCGGACTCCCCTTCCTGCGACACATAACCCAGCGTTTTCATGGTCTGTAAAAAGCGATAAACGGTGCTTTTTGACATCATGACGCGTTGTGATAACTCGGTAATCCCTATTTCGCGCTCTTCACCCAGCGCCTGCAGAATGCCAAAAACTTTCAGCACGGAAGATACAGAATCAGGCTGTTTATCCAGATCTGCGTTAGCCATCTATCACCTCATTACGAGTGTTTTATAAAAATCAGAACGATTTTTTATTATAATTTCATGGTCAGGCGCCCGCAATCCATCTTTGCTAACTTCGTTACAAATCTGCGACATAAAGCCTGAATATCAATGCTAGAATCACTACCCTGATCATATTCTTCGCAGAAACTATCAATCACATGAATAAACCCCAGGCCGACGGCCTGCCGCTTCCGCAGCGATATGGCGCCATTTTAACCATTGTTATTGGTATTTCGATGGCCGTACTGGATGGTGCCATTGCCAACGTGGCACTCCCCACCATTGCCGATGATTTACACGCCTCCGCCGCCAGCTCAATCTGGGTCGTCAACGCCTATCAGATTGCCATTGTCGTCTCGTTACTGTCGCTGTCGTTCCTGGGCGATATGTTTGGCTATCGACGCATCTACAAATGCGGACTGGTCGTCTTTCTGCTGGCTTCACTGTTCTGCGCACTCGCAGACTCGCTGCAGGTGTTGACGATGGCGCGTGTCGTGCAGGGGTTTGGCGGCGCGGCGCTGATGAGCGTCAACACCGCGTTGATCCGTCTGATTTATCCTCAGCGCCATCTGGGACGCGGGATGGGCATCAACTCCTTTATCGTTGCCGTCTCTGCAGCCGCTGGCCCCACCATTGCCGCGGCGATCCTCTCAATCGCCTCCTGGAAATGGCTGTTCCTGATCAACGTGCCATTAGGAATTATTGCGCTAATTCTGGCGATACGATTCCTGCCGCCCAATGGTTCACGCAGCAATAAACCGCGTTTTGATATCCCCAGCGCCGTGATGAACGCACTGACCTTTGGTCTGCTGATCACCGCACTGAGCGGTTTTGCACAGGGGCAGTCCCTGACGCTGGTCGGTGCTGAACTGGCGGCGCTGGTCGTGGTGGGCTACTTCTTTATCCGTCGTCAACTCTCACTACCGGTGCCGCTATTGCCGGTCGACCTGCTGCGTATTCCCCTGTTTTCACTGTCGATAGGGACATCAATCTGTTCCTTCTGCGCACAGATGCTGGCGATGGTCTCCCTTCCCTTCTACCTGCAAACGGTACTGGGTCGCAGTGAAGTTGAAACGGGTCTGCTGCTCACTCCCTGGCCACTGGCAACGATGGTCATGGCACCGCTGGCCGGGTATCTGATAGAGCGCGTCCATGCGGGATTGCTGGGGGCGCTGGGCCTGTTGGTGATGGCTAGCGGACTGTTTGCGCTGGTGCTGCTTCCTGCCGTACCGTCCGATCTCAATATCATCTGGCCGATGATCCTCTGCGGTGCCGGGTTTGGTTTGTTTCAGTCACCCAATAATCACACAATCATCACGTCAGCGCCGCGCGAACGCAGCGGTGGCGCGAGCGGCATGCTGGGAACCGCTCGTTTGCTGGGACAAAGTTCAGGCGCGGCGCTGGTCGCGCTGCTGTTGAACCAGTTCGGGGATAACGGCACGCATGTTTCTCTGCTGGCTGCGGGGATTCTGGCAACCGTGGCGGCGGTGGTGAGTGGTTTACGCATCACACAACCTCGAGCGCAGGGATAAAAAAAGCGCGTCCGTGGACGCGCTCTCTCTCTTTTGCCGACAGGCTTACTTCAGGTATTCCCCACTTCGCAGCGCTTCGATACGTTTATCCAGCGGCGGGTGAGTCATAAACAGTTCACTCAGTGATTTACCTTTACCATTAATGCAGAAGGCCATCATGCTGGATGCTTCCTGCGGTTCGTAACTGGTTTTCAGACGCTGCAGCGCGGCAATCATTTTTTCACGACCAACCAGTTTGGCGGAACCCGCGTCGGCGTGGAACTCACGATGACGAGAGAACCACATGGTAATAATGCTCGCCAGAATACCGAAGACCAGTTCCAGTACCATCGCGACAGCAAAATAGATCATCGGGTTGCCGTTGCTACCCTCGCCTTCATCACGGTTGCCACCGAGAAAACCCGCGGCGATCTGCGCCAGAATGCGCGAGATAAAGATAACAAAGGTGTTCACGACCCCCTGAATCAGCGTCATGGTGACCATGTCACCGTTCGCGATATGGCTAATTTCATGAGCAATAACCGCTTCAGCCTCATCCGGGCTCATGTTTTGCAGCAAGCCGGTACTGACCGCGACCAGAGACGCATCACGACGCGCCCCGGTGGCAAACGCGTTAATGTCCGGCGCATGGTAAATAGCAACCTGCGGCATAGCAATACCGGCCTGACGCGCCTGCGTGGCGACCGTATTCATTAACCAGCGTTCTCTTTCGTTACGCGGCTGCTCTATCACTTCCCCACCGACGGAACGTAACGCCATCCATTTGGACATCAGCAGTGAAACGAAGGAACCACCAAAACCGAACAGCAGCGCCATAATCATCAGGCCCTGAACGCTGCTCGACTGAATCCCTGTCAGGCTCAGCACCAGCCCGAAAACGACCATGACGGCAAGGTTCGTCAACAGGAAAAGCGCGATTCGCATCATAATTTTCTTTTAACCTCAACTTAACAAAACGCACTATGCGATTACCCACATCGTATGGGTCGTACCGCTATTTTCAAGTATCAATGCCCGGTAAGTCACCAGAAAGACACAACTTTACATTTTGTTGTACCAGACTGACGACTTCATGCGCTTGTTAAAAAAAACAGGCACAATTTCTTGTGCCTGTCTGAGGTTAC
Source organism: Citrobacter telavivensis (assembly GCA_009363175.1). Lineage (NCBI taxonomy): Bacteria > Pseudomonadati > Pseudomonadota > Gammaproteobacteria > Enterobacterales > Enterobacteriaceae > Citrobacter > Citrobacter telavivensis. The sequence continues at coordinate 2,784,819 of CP045205.1, read as the reverse complement.
TTCGCCGCAGCGGGTTGTTCCGCGGGCTTCGCTTTCTCAAGCGTCGCCAGATCCAGCGCAATCTTCACCGTTTCATCAAGATACGGATCCGGCTCCTGGTAATCTTTTGGCAGGTCGTCCAGTTTCTTCAGAACCGGTTTTCCTTCACGTTTAAACCGGTCATTGATTCGCGCCAGACGCATCGCATCATCTTCGTTATTCTCTTTTTCACGCTGCGCGTAATTCAGAGACGCGATGTTACGTTTGTCCTTCATCGCATTGAAACGGGCGATATCCTTCATGATGTACTGGAACTCAGGATCCTGCGCAATACGCGCGTTGTGATCTTTGAGTAACTCAGGACCGAACGGCGTCAGATCGTCTGATTTCACATACGTTGCGGCGTCGATGCTATCCCACGGCAACGCATTATCTTCAAACTTCTCGCCGGTTTCTGTCTCTTCATTCCCTGTTGGCATGATGATATCGGGCGTGACGCCTTTACGCTGGGTACTGCCGCCGTTCACGCGATAAAACTTCTGGATCGTGTACTGGACGGAACCCAGTGCAGGCCATTCCGGACGCAGCATCTGATCGTAAATACGGTTCAGCGAACGATACTGCTGCACGGTACCTTTACCGAAGGTCGGTTCACCGACGATCAGCGCGCGACCGTAATCCTGCATGGCGGCTGCAAAAATTTCCGATGCCGACGCGCTGAAGCGATCGACCAGCACCACCAGCGGACCTTTGTAGTAAACAACGCCATCCGTATCGCTGTCCTCACGGACTTTGCCATTATTGTCGCGAACCTGAACCACCGGACCAGAAGGAATAAACAGACCCGACAGCGAAACCGCTTCCGTCAACGCTCCGCCACCATTGCTGCGCAGATCGATTACGATGCTGCTGACATTCTGTTTTTCCAGTTTCTGCAACTGAACTTTGACATCGTCAGTCAGGCCAACATAGAAGCCCGGGATATCCAGTACGCCGACTTTCTCTTTACCCACCGTCTTCACAGACATCTTAACCGCACGGTCTTCCAGACGAATGCGCTCACGCGTCAGTGTGACCGTTCGGGTTTTTGTTCCTTTGCCGGCAGGCAGAACTTCAAGACGAACCTTGCTGCCTTTTGGCCCTTTGATGAGCGCAACAACGTCATCCAGACGCCAGCCGATCACATCGACCATGCTTTTGCCCGTCTGACCCACACCGACAATGCGATCGCCAACGCTAATCGCTTTGCTCTTCGCCGCCGGACCGCCGGCTACCATGGAGTTGATGACCGTATAGTCATCGTCCATCTGCAACACGGCACCAATCCCTTCAAGGGACAGGCTCATTTCAGTATTAAACTGTTCGGTGTTTCGTGGTGAGAGATAGTTGGTATGTGGATCAATTTCGCGAGCAAACGCCGTCATCGCCAGTGAGAAGACGTCTTCACTGTTGGTTTGCGTCAGACGACGGATCGCGGATTTATAACGACGGGTCAGCGTCTCACGAATTTCTTTGTCGTCTTTGCCGGTCAGTTTCAGACTTAACTCATCGAACTTCACCTTACCGTCCCACAGCGCATTAAGCTCAGCCTCGTCTTTCGGCCAGGGCGCTTTGCTGCGATCGAGATTAAAGGTATCAGTCCCGGTGAAATCCATCGGACGTTCCAGCACTTTCAGTGCGTACTGAAAGCGCTCGAAACGGCGCTTTTGCGCCAGATTATAGAGATCGTAAAAAACGTCGAGCTTACCCGAGCGCAGTTCGTCGCCCAACTGCCCTTTCTTCTTCGCAAACTGCTCGACATCCCCCGCCAACAGCACGTTGTGGCTGTAGTCGAGTAAATTCAGATAGCGGTCGAAAATTTTGGCGGAAAAGGCCGAATCGAGATCGAACTGACGATAGTGAGAACGCGTAAAACGCGACGTAACGCGTTCACTCACCGTCGCGTGCTGTGTCTCTTCCTTAAGAACAGGAATCTGATCGGCACGCGTAATGTCGTCCACAGCGAAGGTCTGGCCTGCTATTGCAAGCAGGCCAGCTAACGCGGTAAGCCTAAAAAATGTGTTCATGCCAGGCCTGGCCTCCGTTTCAGAACACCAGGTGTTCTGCGCGTACAATCAAAGACATACCCGAATTCAGCTGTACACGGACGCCATCTTTGGTGATTTCTAATACGGTGGCATCCATCGCATCATTGCCCGCTTTCACCTTCAGAGACTGTCCAACGCTCAGCGCTGAAATATCCGAAACCGGAGTCAATTTCTCTTCACGAGGTGCGCGCGGCGCTTTCGCGGCCGGTTTATCAGCACGCGGTTTACGCTCAGTCGCTTCTTTGCGGCGTGGTGCAGGACGCGGCTTACGTTCACGGCGAGGTGCGTCTTCGGTTTCACCTGCGGCAGCGGCAGCTTCGCGTTTTTTCGCTTGCTGTTCAGCACGCTGCGCCTGAACGCGAGCTTTCGCTTCTTCAAGCTGTTTACGCGCATGTTCAACGTGCTGCTCATCCAGCTCCCCACAAGGGTTGCCGTCGAGATCGACACGCGTTGCGCCCGGCTTAACGCCGTACAGGTAACGCCAGCTCGAAGTATAAAGACGTAAAGCGGAACGAAGTTGCGTTTTGCTGAGGTTCATTTCGCCCTCAATACGCTCTACCAGATCCTGAAAAATGCCAATTTTCAGTGGGCGCGCTTCGCCTTCCGCACTAAAGCACTGCGGAAAACGCTCGGCCAAAAACGCGATTACTTCTTTACTGCTATTCAACTTAGGTTGATTTTCCATGAAATTTCCTGATTACAACGGACGTAGCCAACAAGCCGCAGGCATGAACAGGCGTCATTATAATGACGCCATCAGTAATTGCTACGGTATCCGTTGATTATCCTGCGATGCTCGCAAAGAATTTTTTGTAATCCGTCATTGCAAGCACGGTTTCAAGCTGCGCGACGAGCCGGCAAAGACCTTGTTCATCCTCAGCGGTGAAGCGCCCAAACGCCGTACTGTCGATGTCCAGCACGCCAATAATATGGCCCTTAACGGTTATTGGCAGGACAATCTCCGCATTACTGGCCGCATCGCAGGCAATGTGGCCATCAAACGCGTGAACGTCGTCAATCCGCTGCACCTGGTTTAGGGCAACAGCTGTGCCGCACACGCCGCGACCCACCGGGATCCGTACACAAGCAATTTTGCCCTGAAACGGACCTAATACCAGCGTATCGCCCTCAAGCAGGTAAAATCCCGCCCAGTTCACTTGCGAAAGACGTTCGTACAACAGCGCGCTGGTGTTTGCCAGCGTGGCCAGAAAACTGGTTTCTCCTGCCATTAATGCCTGAAAATCGCGGTTCAGATCCGCGTATAGCTCTGTCTTGTTCATTATATAATCACTTAGTTGTCTTACTCTGATACTGCCAGCCTATTAAAATAAGCATTAAATGCGTTAATGCTCAAGATCATTCCCGTCATGAGTTAAGATTACATAATTCTAACACTTTGATTCGCGATACATGGCTCTCAAGACACCCCAGATCACGCCAACGAAAAAAATAGCGATCCGATCCATCAGCGAAGCACTGCCTAGTGCGCACTATCAGCGTTGCCCTCAGTGTGACCTGCTGTTTAGTCTGCCGAAGATGCGCTCTCACCAGAGCGCGTACTGTCCCCGCTGCCAGGCGAAAATTCGTGATGGTCGCGACTGGTCGCTGACGCGCCTGGGGGCGATGGCTGTCACCATGCTGTTGCTGATGCCCTTCGCCTGGGGCGAGCCTCTGCTGCATATCTATCTGCTGGGCATCCGCATTGATGCCAACGTGATGCAGGGGATCTGGCAGATGACGCAGCAAGGCGATCCCATTACCGCGACGATGGTGCTGTTTTGCGTTGCGGGCGCGCCGCTGATCCTCGTGAGCGCGATTGCCTACCTGTGGTTCGGCAATATTCTCGGCATGAATTTGCGCCCGGTGCTGCTGATGCTGGAAAAACTCAAAGAGTGGGTGATGCTGGACATCTATCTGGTGGGCATTGGCGTGGCATCGATCAAAGTTCAGGATTACGCCTTTTTGCAGCCTGGCGTGGGGCTTTACGCCTTCATCGCACTGGTGATCCTTAGCATCCTGACGCTGTCGCATCTGAACATTGAACAGCTGTGGGAACGCTTTTATCCGCAGCGACCGGCAAAACGCCCGGACGAGCAGTTGCGTATTTGCCTCGGTTGTCATTTTACCGGTTATCCGGACCCGCGTGGACGCTGCCCGCGCTGCCATATTCCCTTGCGTGAGCGCCGAAATCAGAGCGTACAAAAATGCTGGGCGGCGTTGTTGGCATCGATTGTTTTGCTGCTGCCTGCTAACCTGATGCCTATCTCGGTTATCTACGTGAACGGTGGACGACAGGAAGACACGATCATGTCCGGTATCCTGTCGCTGGCGAACAGCAATGTCGCCGTGGCCGCCGTGGTCTTTATCGCCAGTATTCTGGTGCCATTCACCAAAGTGATCGTCATGTTTACGCTGTTGCTCAGCATTCAGTTCAAATGCGAACAGGGTTTACGCACGCGTATGCAACTCTTGCGCCTGGTCACGTGGATCGGTCGCTGGTCGATGCTGGACCTTTTTGTTATCGCCTTAACCATGTCGCTGATTAACCGCGACCAGATTCTTGCTTTTACTATGGGACCGGCTGCGTTTTATTTCGGCTCAGCGGTCATTTTGACTATTCTTGCAGTGGAATGGCTGGACAGCCGCTTACTTTGGGATGCACATGAGTCAGGAAACGCCCGCTTCGCAGACTGAAGCGCAGATTAAAACTAAACGCCGTATCTCACCATTCTGGCTTCTCCCGCTGATTGCGTTAATGATCGCGGGATGGATGATTTGGAACAGTTATGAAGATCGCGGTAACACCGTGACCATCGATTTCATGTCTGCGGATGGCATCGTACCGGGCCGTACGCCCGTTCGCTATCAGGGCGTAGAGGTGGGTACGGTTCAGGACATCAGCCTGAGTCAGGATCTGCGAAAAATTGAGGTGCGAGTCAGCATTAAGTCGGACATGAAAGATGCCCTGCGCGAAGACACGCAGTTCTGGCTGGTGACGCCCAAAGCGTCGCTCGCGGGGGTTTCAGGCCTTGATGCGTTGGTTGGCGGTAACTATATCGGCATGATGCCCGGTAAAGGTAAAGAGCAGGATCATTTCGTCGCCCTTGATACCCAGCCGAAATATCGCCTGGATAACGGCGACCTGATGATCCATCTTAATGCGCCCGATCTGGGGTCGCTGAACAGCGGTTCGCTGGTCTATTTCCGTAAGATCCCGGTCGGCAGGGTTTATGATTACAGCATTAACCCAAACAAACAGGGCGTCACTATCGATGTTCTGGTTGAACGCCGCTTTACCAACCTGGTGAAGAAAGGCAGTCGTTTCTGGAATGTTTCAGGGGTCAATGCCGACATCAGTCTGAGCGGTGCGAAGGTCAAACTGGAGAGTCTGGCTGCCCTGGTCAACGGGGCCATTGCCTTTGACTCCCCGGACGACTCAAAGGTCGCGGATCAGGATGATACCTTTGGCCTGTACGCCGATCTGGCGCACAGCCAACGCGGCGTCATTGTTAAGCTGGAACTGCCCAGCGGCGAAGGGCTGAAAGCGAACGCCACCCCGCTCATGTATCAGGGGCTGGAAGTCGGTGAACTCACCAAACTGAATTTAGAGCCGGGCGGTAAAGTCACCGGCGAAATGACCGTTGATCCCAGCGTTGTGACGCTGCTACGCGACGGCACTCGCATTGAACTGCGCAGTCCCAAACTGTCGCTAAGTGACGCTAACATCAGTTCGTTGCTGACGGGCAAAACCTTTGAACTGGTGCCCGGTACCGGTGAATCGCGCAGCGAGTTCGTGGTTGTCCCTGGTGAAAAAGCCCTGCTTCATGAACCTGACGTTCTGACGTTTACCCTGACCGCGCCCGAAAGCTACGGTATCGAGGCGGGTCAACCGCTGATCCTCCACGGTGTCCAGGTAGGCCAGGTGATCGAACGTAAGCTAACCAGCAAAGGGGTCGAGTTCACCGCGGCGGTCGATCCACAGCATCGCGACCTGGTTAAGGGTGACAGTAAATTCGTGGTCAACAGTCGTGTGGATGTCAAAGTGGGTCTGGATGGCGTTGAATTTCTTGGTGCCAGCGCCAGCGAATGGATAAGCGGCGGTATCCGCATATTGCCGGGCAGCAAAGGAGAAATGAAGTCCAGTTATCCGCTGTATGCCAACCTGGAAAAAGCGGTGGAGAACAGTCTGAGCGATCTGCCGACCACCACCCTGAGTCTGCGTGCGGAAACGCTGCCGGACGTGCAGGCCGGTTCCGTGGTGCTGTACCGTAAATTTGAGGTGGGCGAAGTGATCACCGTACGCCCCCGCGCCGACGCCTTTGACATCGATCTCCACATTAAGCCTGAGTACCGCAACCTGCTGACCAGCAACAGCGTATTCTGGGCGGAAGGCGGGGCTAAAGTGCAGCTCAACGGCAGCGGTCTGACCGTGCAAGCCTCTCCCCTGTCGCGCGCGCTGAAGGGTGCAATCAGCTTTGATAACCTGAGCGGCGCCAGCGCCAGCCAGCGCAAAGGCGATAAGCGTATTTTGTACGCCTCTGAAACCGCCGCGCGTGCGGTCGGGGGGCAAATTACACTCCACGCTTTTGATGCCGGGAAACTGGCTGCCGGGATGCCGATTCGCTACCTCGGCATTGATATCGGACAGATTCAGACGCTTGAACTGCTCACCTCGCGCAACGAGGTACAGGCGAAGGCGGTACTGTATCCGGAGTACGTGCAGACCTTTGCCCGTGGCGGGACGCGCTTCTCCGTGATTACACCGCAGATCTCGGCCGCTGGCGTGGAGCATCTCGACACTATCCTGCAACCCTACATCAACGTCGAGCCGGGTCGGGGTAATCCACGTCGAGACTTCGAACTGCAGGAAGCGACCATTACTGACTCGCGCTACCTTGACGGGCTGAGTATTGTGCTCGAAGTCCCCGAAGCAGGCTCGCTGGCGATCGGTACGCCGGTGCTGTTCCGTGGGATTGAAGTCGGTACGGTAACCGGCATGACGCTCGGCACATTGTCTGACCGCGTGATGATCGCCTTGCGCATCAGTCAACGCTATCAGCATCTGGTCCGCAATAACTCCGTCTTCTGGCTGGCCTCCGGATACAGTCTGGACTTTGGCCTGACGGGCGGCGTCGTGAAGACCGGCACCTTTAATCAGTTCATTCGCGGCGGCATTGCGTTCGCCACGCCGCCAGGCACCCCGCTGGCACCGAAAGCGCAGGCCGGGAAACACTTCCTGCTGCTGGAAAGTGAGCCGAAAGAGTGGCGTGAATGGGGCACCGCGCTGCCACGTTAATATCAGGCTCCGGCGTGCTCGCGCCGGGGCCTTTATGCTACACTGCGCGCTTGTTTTACTGCCGGTGGTGCTCCCCCGTGACTCAACACGCTGTTTATTTTCCTGACGCCTTTTTGACGCAAATGCGCGAGGCAATGCCTGCACACCTCTCTTTTGATGATTTTCTCGCCGCCTGCCAGCGCCCGTTACGCCGCAGCATCCGCGTTAATACCCTTAAGATTTCGGTTGCCGATTTTCTCACTTTAACCGCCCCGTATGGATGGTCGCTGACGCCGGTTCCCTGGTGTGAAGAGGGCTTCTGGATTGAGCGCGACGACGAAGAAGCATTGCCCTTAGGCAGTACCGCCGAGCATCTGAGCGGCCTGTTTTATATTCAGGAAGCCAGTTCCATGCTGCCGGTTGCCGCCTTGTTTGCCGATGATAATTCGCCGAACCGCGTGATGGACGTTGCCGCCGCGCCGGGTTCAAAAACCACGCAAATCGCAGCGCGCATGGGCAACCGCGGGGCGATTCTTGCGAACGAGTACTCCGCCAGTCGGGTGAAAGTGCTGCATGCCAATATCAGTCGTTGCGGGATCAATAACGTGGCGCTGACCCATTTTGACGGCCGCGTATTCGGTGCAGCACTGCCGGAAATGTTCGACGCGATTTTGCTTGATGCCCCCTGCTCGGGTGAAGGCGTTGTGCGAAAAGATCCGGATGCGCTGAAAAACTGGTCCGTGGAAAGCAATCATGAGATTGCCGCAACCCAGCGCGAACTGATCGAAAGTGCGTTTCACGCCCTGCGCCCTGGCGGTACCCTGGTCTATTCGACCTGTACGTTAAATCGTGATGAAAACGAATCGGTGCTTGCCTGGCTGAAAGAGACCTGGCCTGAGGCAGTGGAATTTTTACCGTTAGACGATCTTTTTCCTGAGGCAACGCAGGCGCTAACAGCCGAAGGTTTCCTGCATGTCTTTCCGCAGATTTATGACTGCGAAGGATTCTTCGTTGCTCGTCTGCGTAAAACAGCGTCCATTCCCGCGCTGCCTGCGCCGAAGTACAAAGTGGGTAACTTCCCTTTCACCCCCGTCAAAGGTCGCGAAGGCGCGAATATAGCCCAGGCGGCTAGCGCCCTCGGCCTGCTCTGGGATGAAAACCTGCACCTCTGGCAGCGCGATAAAGAGGTCTGGCTTTTCCCGGCGGAGATTGAACCGCTGATCGGTAAAGTCCGCTTCTCTCGCCTCGGCATTAAGCTGGCAGAAACCCATAACAAAGGTTATCGCTGGCAGCACGAAGCGGTCATCGCGCTGGCTGATGTGAATCACCGCAGTGCGTTTGAACTGTCGCACCAGGAGGCGCAAGAGTGGTATCGCGGGCGCGATGTTTACCCGCAGACCGCCCCCGCCACTGACGATGTGCTGGTGACCTTCCAGCATCAGCCGATTGGCCTCGCCAAACGGATCGGTTCACGGCTGAAAAACAGTTACCCGCGAGAACTGGTTCGTGATGGCAAATTGTTTACCGGTAACGTCTGAAATCGGGAAATTTGCGCATTTTTTGACTGGCGCTTTTGCCTGCGTTGTCTACGCTGAGAAATGGACGGCCTAACTGGTCGTACCACAATCAGCAAACCAACGGAGAGCACGATGATGAAAACCAGTGTGCGCATTGGCGCCTTTGAAATTGACGATGCCGAGTTACACGGCGAGTCGCCGGGAGACCGAACGTTAACCATTCCGTGTAAATCCGATCCGGATTTATGCATGCAGCTGGATGCCTGGGACGATGAGACCAGCATTCCTGCCCTTCTCAACGGAGAACATTCGGTCCTCTTTCGCAACCATTACGATCGTAAGTCTGATGCCTGGATCATGCGTCTTGCCTGATTCAAAAAGAACCCGTCTATCGGCGGGTTATTTATTTCCCCCTTCCCGCCTGCGTTAATTCCTCCTACACTTTTGTCAGAGCTGTACAAAATGAGGATAGGATGTTCGCACTGGTTCTGTTTGTCTGTTATCTGGATGGCGGTTGCGAAGATATCGTAGTGGATGTTTACGATACCGAGCAGCAGTGTCTGTATTATATGGACGATCAACGAATTCGCCAGGGTGGCTGCTTCCCGGTAGAGGATTTTATCGATGGATTCTGGGCACCCGCGCAGCAATACAGTGACTTTTAATCACTGCAGTCGTACCAGCGTTAACTCACCGCCGAATACCGCCCCCGTGTCGATGTAGTGAAGATTGTAGCTGTCAACGCGTTGATGCAGCGGCGTATGACCAAACCAGAAATGGTCAGCGCCGACAATAGCGGCCCCATCTCCCGCAAGATGCGCACTCAGTCGTGCACGTCGCCACAGCACCTCCGTAAGGTTAACCGGTTTTTGCCACTGATAAACGTCTTCCGGGTAATCAGCGTGGGCAACCACATGCGTCCCCTCGCGGCAATGCAGCTCCAGGATCCACGGCAATTGCTGGCAGTACTCCAGTGCCAGCGTGGCCTGATGCCGTTTCTGCTCAGGCAACATCGTAAACCAGCCTCCGCCATTCATCGTCCACAGCGACCATTGAGACGTGCGCAAGGCATCTATCGCCATCTGTTCATGATTCCCTCTGACCGCCACCATCCAGCGCTTATGCAGCAGTTGCAGACAGCGCAAACTGTCAGGACCACGATCGATGAGATCGCCCACCGAAACCAGCAGATCCTGCCAGGGGTCAAAGCGACAGGCCCGTAATTTCGCCATCAACAGCGCAAAACAGCCGTGGATATCCCCGACTACCCAGATGTGCCGCCAGTGCGCCCCCTCGATCATTTGGTAACTCTTTTCAGGCTGTTTCATGAGAGTTTTTGTCCTCAGTCACGCCCTAACACAAATTTAACAATAGCAGCAAAAAACGCTGGACGTTTATGCCTGGGTGTAGGTATGGTTTACTCAGAATGATAGGTGCGAAACGCCGTTTGGCTCAGGAAAAGCATCCGTTCTACAGATAAAAAGAGACCGAATACGATTCCTGTATTCGGTCCAGGGAAATGGCTCTTGGGAGAGAGCCGTGCGCTAAAAGTTGGCATTAATGCAGGCTAAGTCGCCTTGCCTTTTAAGAATAGATGACGACGCCAGGTTTTCCAGTCCGCGGCTTATGCGGCCGGAAAAAAACGGTGGTAGTCACTGACTGAAATGTAAAAACCGCAAGACCCTCAGCAGAAGGCTTGCGGTTTTTTATTGGAAATCAGAAAGATACTTTTGGGAATTAACAGAGTTTTTCTGCTCGTTCGATAAACGGTGCCAGGCTCATTTTTTCACCCGGTTTTGCCGGATCGTCAATCTGAATCACCGACAGAGGTTGTGCATTCGTTTTGCCGCTTGCCACCTGCTCTTGCGCGATATCATTCAACGGATACTGAACGAGCGTGCTGGGGTTAATCACATACAGCGCGTTTCCGGGCCGACAGGTCAGCATGACCTCTTCGCGATTGAACGCCCACTTATCTTTGCCGATTTCAAAACGGCTCACGGTAATGACCTGCGGTGCCGCCAGTGCAACCCCTGAACTGGTCAGAAGCAGCAAAGAGAGAATCATTTTTTTCATGAGTTTTGCCTGTCCCTCAGAACGGTTCCAGCGTCGCAAACAAACTGACAATTGCCAGCACGACGGCGCCGATTCCCCATTCGATCTTCGTCATCCAAATAAAGTACAGATTGATGCGTCGACTATCCTGGCGCATTCGTGGTACGAGAAGATACCGATTCGCCAGTGCGATTGCCACCATTAGCAGGACAAGTGCACATTTTAGCAAAAGCAGTTGCCCCCAGACGGTCCGCCATGGAAGTGAAAAACCCTGTATAAACAACACATTGGCGATACCGGTAAGCAACACACCTGCCACGGCGAGATGCCCATAGCGTGAAAAACGCATCATGGTGTAAACCGCCTGCTGCTGCCAGCGTCCTCTTGCCATGTCCATGCAGTAAATCACCGGTAACAGACCGCCAAACCAGGCCGCAGTGCAAATCAGATGCAGTGCATGATTTGTCTGCTGGAGCGCGCCAATAACGCCAGAGTGCAGCGTGGCATGCCCAACTCCCGTCAGTAGTGCAAACTGCGCGAGGGTTAAGAGCAGTAATAGTCGCGGTAAATTACGCGGCACAATCAGCGCGGCAACCAGCGTGACCAGCGCCAGAACGATCTGCCAGAGCCACACCCCGCCAAACTGGGTTTGCAATACGGCAACCCAGATCGGAACGGAGATAACATCCTGCCAGCCGGAGCCCATGAGCCCGCCCTGGATCGCCAGCATCAGTAACGCACTCAGAAAACTCCACCATGCAGCATGCTGTTGCAGACGTAAGAACCGTCGGCTCATCAGACGGCGGATAGAGAGCGGTGCCAGCCACGCGCCGTAAAGCGCAGAGCCAAACACCAGCATCAGGGCGGTAAAATGGATGAAGCGGAGTGCAACCCAGGTCAGCGTCAGCATGTTTATTTCACGCTAAAAGTATACTGTCCTTTGGTTTTGTGTCCATCGACGGACACCACGTGCCAGTTCACCGTGTATTGACCCGGCTTCAGCGTTTCATCGAGCGGGACGATCAGCTGTTTCTTATCCTGTTCATTACGCTTTGCCGGACGGGTTTTGATTCCCTCTTGTTTCGGACCGGTAATCGTCGCCCCGCTGAATCCAGGCTCGATACCTTCAGAGAAATTAAGCGTCAGCGCCTGTGGCGCGGCGGCAACTTCGGCCTCCGCGGCCGGATACTGGTGGGTCAGATGCGCATGGGCCCATACGGTCGGAGCCGCCAGGGCTGAAGCCAGAAAAAGGAGCGTATAGCGAAAAGTACGTGCAGGAGAGACCATATCAACTATTCCCTTTTGTAATGCCTTATCCTGTGAGGATAACCTTCTATAATGTTCGCGTCGACAATCTTCAATTGCGGCTTGCCATTATGGCAGACTCTTAGTAACTTTTGCGCGCAATACCAAAGGAGAAGCCCATGCACAAAAATTTGGCTCAGCTTGAACAGGCTGAAATGGACAAGGTAAACGTTGACCTGGCCGCTGCTGGCGTCGCGTTTAAAGAGCGCTACAACATGCCCGTTGTCGCCGAAGTCGTAGAACGCGAGCAACCCGCTCATCTGCGCGAATGGTTTCGCGAACGTCTGATCGCCCACCGTCTGGCGTCCGTTTCGTTGTCACGCTTACCGTATGAGCCCAAACCTAAGTAATATCTTTGATGTAAAGTTACGTATCCTTACATATTGGCTGCTACAGTATAAGTACATTCTTATTCTATGATTTAAGGATGATTGTAGACACTATGAAAAGGAAGTCATTATGTCACGCTGGAAAATAGCCGCAGCACAGTATGAACCGCTAAAAACGTCTATTCGCGAACATATCTCTCATCATCTGAATTTCATCGAGGCGGCAGCCAGACAACAGTGTGAACTGTTAGTGTTTCCCTCACTTTCATTACTCGGTTGCATGGACGAATCGCAGTCGCTGCCCGCACCGCCGGATATCAGTCTGCTACAGCCGCTCTCTCAGGCCGCCCACGCGCACCGCATGACGATCATTGCCGGTCTTCCAGTCGAGCATAACAACCGCTTCGTCACCGGGATTGCCGTTTTCGCCCCGTGGGTAACCTCACCGCGCATGTTTCATCAAAGCCACGGCGCGTGTCTGTGTGAAGACCTGAAAACCATCAGCGTGGTGGATGAACAACCGGAAGGTGTTGATATGGATCCGGCGTGTTCTCTGTTTACAACCAGTCAAAGCGTCAGCGAATCCGAGTTGCTCACCTCAACGTCACGATTACAACGCTTCTCGCATAAATTCTCGATTGCCGTACTGATGGCCAATGCGCGGGGAAGTAGCGCATTGTGGGATGAAAGCGGGCAATTAATTGTCCGTGCCGACCGCGGTTCACTGTTATTAACAGGACAGCGCACAGCGCAGGGTTGGCAAGGTGATATCATTCCATTACGCTAATCGTTTTCGGTCAGGAGTTTTACATGCTGCGCATCATCGATACTGAAACCTGTGGCCTGCAGGGCGGGATTGTAGAGATCGCCTCTGTCGACGTGGTTGACGGTAAGATAGTGAATCCTATGAGCCACCTGGTGCGCCCTGACCGACCTATCTCGCCGCAGGCCATGGCGATTCACCGCATTACTGAAGCGATGGTGGCCGATAAACCGTGGATTGAAGAGGTCATTCCCCACTATTACGGCAGTGAATGGTATGTGGCACATAACGCCAGCTTTGACCGCCGCGTGCTGCCAGACATGCCGGGCGAGTGGATTTGCACCATGAAGCTTTCCCGCCGCCTCTGGCCGGGTATTAAGTACAGCAATATGGCGCTCTACAAGTCACGCAAACTGAATGTGCAAACCCCTGTGGGACTTCACCATCACCGCGCACTCTATGACTGCTATATCACCGCCGCGCTGCTCATCGATATTATGAATACCTCCGGCTGGACGACAGAACAGATGGTCGACATCACCGGGCGACCGGGGTTGCTGACCACCTTTACCTTTGGTAAGTATCGTGGCAAAGCTGTCTCGGATGTCGCTGAGCGCGATCCGGGCTACCTGCGCTGGCTGTTTAACAACCTTGACAGCATGAGCCCGGAGCTGCGTTTAACTCTCAAGCACTATCTGGATAACGCTTAAGCCGCACGGTTGCCAGGCAACGTCCCCTGCGCCAGGCCAATCAGGAAAGCAAATTCCAGCGCAACCCCCTCCCAGGATTTATAACGGCCTGATTTTCCGCCGTGCCCGGAATCCATGTCGGTACACAACAGCAGCAGATGGTCATCCGTTTTCAGTTCGCGCAGTTTCGCCACCCATTTCGCCGGTTCCCAGTACTGAACCTGCGAGTCATGCAGCCCGGTGGTGACCAGCAGATGCGGGTATGCCTGCGCCCTGACGTTATCGTACGGGCTGTAGCTTTTCATGTAGGTGTAATACTGCGGATCTTTCGGATTCCCCCACTCTTCAAACTCGCCGGTCGTCAGGGGGATCGACTCATCGAGCATCGTGGTCACCACATCCACAAACGGTACCTGGGCAACCACGCCATGAAAACGTTCGGGACGTTCGTTGATTGCCACACCCATTAGCATTCCTCCCGCGCTCCCTCCCATGCCATAACACAGGGAGGGCGAGCCGTAGCCCTGGGCTATCAGCGCATCGCAGGCATCAAGATAGTCGTTGAAGGTATTACGCTTTTTCAGGAATTTACCGTCTTCATACCACTGCTGCCCCAGCTCGCCTCCGCCACGCACGTGGACGATGGCATAAACAAAGCCGCGATTCAGCAAACTTAAGCGGCTGCTGCTGAAATCGGCATCTATGCTGGCACCGTAGGAACCGTAGCCGTACACCAGGAGAGGATTTTGTCCCTTGCGAAAATGCTTCTGATGATACACCAGCGAGACAGGCACCTCGACGCCATCACGCGCGGTGATCCACAGGTGTTCGCTGCGATAGTTCGCGGCGTCAAATCCCGCCACCACCGTCTGTTTAATCACCCGTCGTTCGCCGGTATCCATATCCAGTTCAAACAGCGTGTCCGGCGTGGTCATTGAGGAGTAGCCATAGCGCAGGCGCGACGTTTCCGGTTCCGGGTTGTAAGCAAGCCAGGTGACATAGGCCGGATCGTCAAAGGCGATCCCTACGACCTCGCCGGTTTTACGATTGATCTGCCGCAGGCTGGTTAAGCCGCGCTGGCGCTCTTCCACCACCAGCCAGTCGGTAAAGGGGTAAACCCTTCCAGCATGATAGCTTCCCGCGCCGGGATCAGCGTTTCCCACCGTTTCTCATCGCGCACACGGGTGCGATAGAGGCCAAAATTTTTACCCTCGCGATTCGAGCGCAGGTAAAACTTATGCTGATAGTGATCGAGGCTGTATTCGTGGTCCTTGCGGCGTGGCAGGAAGATGAACGGTTCGGCATCGGCCAGTTCGGCATCCAGCAGCAAAACTTCGCTGGTCGTTGCGCTAGCCAGATGAATGACGATGTAATGTTGGGATGTCGTTTTGTGCAGACTAACGTAGAAGGTGTCGTCTTTTTCTTCGTAAATCAGTTCGTCCTGCGTCGACGGTGTACCGATGGTGTGTCGCCAGACCTGCCAGGGTAACAGCGTCGTCTCATGCTTACGCACATAGTAGAAGGTCAGCGAGTCATTCGCCCAGACAAGCTCGGGTTCCACGTTATCCAGCATCTCCGGATACCAGTTACCGTTTTCCAGATTGCGAAAACGGATCCCGTACTGACGGCGAGAAAGGTAATCTTCCGCCAGCGCCATGATGGTGTTATCCGGCGTGATCGCCAGTCCCCCCAGGGTGTAAAACTCGCTGTGCGCCGCCCGCTTGTTGCCGTCGAGCAGCGTTTCCCAGTCATCCCACTCCTCGCTTAGCGCCGACTGACGTTGATAAATGGCGTACTCACATCCGGGTTCATAGAGATGGCGATAGCGATAACCGTTTTTCACATACGGTGCAGAAGTATCACGGGGAGGAATGCGATCGATAATTTCTTTCAACACACGTTCCTGCAACGCCTGCTGCGTAGACATAACCTGATGTCCGTAGCAGTTTTCCTGTTTCAGGTAATCCAGCACATCCGGCTGCGAACGGGTGTCGTCCCGCAGCCAGTAGTAATTATCAATGCGTGTGTCGCCATGGAGAGTCATGGCGTGGGGAATGCGATTGGCTTTCGGCAGCATGTCATTGTTCTTTCGTCTTTATACACCCTCTAAGGGTGGCAAAACTGACGAATGATGCAAGCGAAACATGCCGCCGACGGTATTCGGTTAACCGGGTAGCGCCTGTTTTTGCTGTTTCAGATCCTGCTCAATGCCGTCGCGGACATCCTGTGGGATCTTCAACGCATCGCCCAGCGCGTTCAGGTAGCTACGTTCCATAAAGTGGTCGATGTCAATGGCTGCACAACTGAGGAAATAGATCTCCAGCGCCTCTTCCTCGTTGCGGATCCCCTGCGCCAGACGCTGTGGATCCAGCGGTTGTTCAATCGCCTGTTCGATGAATGCGCGCCCCTGTTCTTCAACGCCCGCTTCACGTAGCTGCTGTTCGATTGCCGCCCGTTCTTTGGCGTCGATGTGACCGTCGCTTTTCGCCGCGAAAACCAGCGCCAGAATCAGGCGTTCGGTACGGACATCCAGCGGT
Source organism: Citrobacter telavivensis (assembly GCA_009363175.1). NCBI lineage: Bacteria > Pseudomonadati > Pseudomonadota > Gammaproteobacteria > Enterobacterales > Enterobacteriaceae > Citrobacter > Citrobacter telavivensis. The sequence goes on along the minus strand of CP045205.1, from coordinate 2,768,283 downwards.
GTGCTTTGCGCGCCAAACTGCGGTTCATCCTGATGAGCCGCGCGAACTTTATCCTTGTACTTGTTCCACAACACGCTACCCGCCACCGCGCCGCCACCGACCAACAGCGCACTGGTGCCGTATTTGCTGAGCAGTTTGCGGGAAGATTTGTTGGCGAGCAGTAACCCTGCCAGGCCACCCAGCGCACCGGGTACCAGCAGCTTACTTAATCCCTGTTCCCCCGAAGAGGACGAAGACGATCCGTTTTGCCCGAGAAGAGAGTGTAATTGATTAAGCCAGTTAGCCATTTTATCCCTCAAGTACTGACAATGAATTCTCAAAGCGTACCCGAGGGGATGTCAGGAAATGTCTGCCAGCGCTAAAGATGCGCAAATGTTCGCGCTATTGCTGGCGGTATTGCGCCGTGCCGGCCTTGCAGTCGACCTTCACCTGATAATGAATATCCGCGCTTTTTCCACGCACGGTCAGTGGCACCGTCCATTTCCCGTCCTGCCCTGTAATCTCTTTCGGATTAGCCCAGACAACCGGATCGGCCTGCCCCACCCGTTTTTGATCGTCTGCCCAGCGCACCACGCGATTTTGCTGATAATCACGTTTCACACTTGCGGCAATGCCTGCCGCATCGAGACCCTCACACGGGGGGAATTTCACGGTTTTACTGTCAGTGTCCGCAGCAGATACCGACAGACTGGCGCCTAACAACAGCAGGCTGATTAACGCACCTGTTCTTTTCATACTTTTCCTTTACCCAATAGCACATTGATTCAGGAAAAAGCATGGTACAAAACGTCAGGAGCGCAAGTCAGATTCAGGCCGCCTGAGTATCGTCTCCGGCAGAGGCGTCGTTCTCAACCGCCTGCGGAGAAGGCAACTTACCGGTTTTGAGGATGGTGCTCAGCACCTCTTTTTGTTCTGCCAGCCACAACGACAGCGCTTCACGCTGTTCGTCTTCCAGTGCTAACGGCGACTGTTCAAGCCAGGTGTCGAGCAGATCCGCCGTATCCAGCATCTTGTCATACGCATCGGCTTCCTTTTTGCTGGTAAATGACATTTTTTCCTCACCTTCCCGAATGACTACGTATTTAACTTCAACCGCCATGTTGCAGCCTCTCAATATTACTGTATTTATGTACAGTATATTCTATTTTACCGCTGAAATCAACCTGGCAATAAAGACAGACGCAAACGTTTTCGTATATACTGCGGCCAAATTTGTTGGGGGATATATTCATGACGTTATTAGGCACAGCGCTGCGTCCGGCAGCAACTCGAGTGATGTTATTGGGTTCAGGCGAACTGGGTAAAGAAGTGGCCATCGAGTGCCAACGCCTCGGTGTGGAAGTCATCGCGGTGGACCGGTATGCCGACGCGCCGGCAATGCACGTCGCGCATCGTTCACACGTCATCAATATGCTGGATGGCGACGCGCTTCGCCGCATCGTTGAACTGGAAAAACCGCACTATATCGTACCGGAGATTGAAGCCATCGCCACGGACATGCTGGTGACGCTGGAACAGGAAGGGTTGAACGTCGTACCCTGTGCACGCGCGACAAAGCTGACGATGAACCGTGAAGGTATCCGCCGTCTGGCGGCGGAAGAACTGGCGCTGCCCACCTCGACCTTCCGTTTCGCCGACAGCGAAGCCACCTTCCGCGCCGCCGTGGCTGAAATCGGTTATCCCTGCATTGTAAAACCGGTGATGAGTTCTTCCGGCAAGGGGCAAAGCTTCATTCGTACTGAAGCGCAACTGACGCAGGCGTGGGACTACGCGCAACAGGGCGGTCGCGCGGGTGCAGGTCGGGTGATCGTTGAAGGCGTCGTGAAGTTTGATTTTGAAATTACCCTGCTCACCGTAAGCGCCGTCGACGGCGTCCACTTTTGCGCCCCGGTAGGTCATCGTCAGGAGGACGGCGATTATCGTGAATCCTGGCAGCCGCAGCAGATGAGCGCGCTGGCGCTGGAACGCGCTCAGGAAATTGCCCGTAAGGTGGTGTTATCTCTGGGAGGTCATGGTCTGTTTGGCGTGGAGCTGTTTGTCTGCGGTGATGAAGTTATTTTCAGCGAAGTCTCCCCTCGCCCGCACGATACCGGCATGGTGACGCTGATTTCTCAGGATCTGTCGGAGTTTGCCCTGCATGTGCGCGCCTTCCTTGGCCTGCCCGTGGGTGCCATTCGTCAGTATGGTCCGGCCGCCTCTGCGGTAATTTTACCGCGACTGACCAGTCAGGACGTGACGTTTGGCAATGTTCAGAACGCCGTCGGTGCCGGTTTGCAGGTTCGTTTCTTTGGTAAGCCGGAAATTGATGGAACGCGTCGCCTGGGTGTGGCGCTGGCAACGGCTGACAACGTTGATGAGGCGATTGAACGTGCGAAGAACGCGGCGGCACAGGTGAAAGTGGCAGGTTAAGGAACAGATCTGTAGGCCGGATAAGGCATTAGCGCCACCATCCGGCAAAGCCCGATACTGGCGCTAACGCGTCTTATCGGGCTCACGGCTTACACGTTGATAGCTTACAGCTTCGCGCCTTCAACCGCTTCACGCGCCAGTTTGGTGATGCGATCGTAATCACCGGCTTCCAGCGCGTCGTTCGGCACCAGCCAGGAACCGCCGATGCACAGCACGCTTTTCAGCGCCAGGTAATCACGGTAGTTGGCCGGGGAGATGCCGCCAGTCGGGCAGAAACGCACCTGAGAGAATGGACCCGCAATAGCCTGCAGCGCTTTCGTACCGCCGTTGGCTTCTGCCGGGAAGAATTTGAACTCTTTCAAACCGTAGTCCATGCCCAGCATCAGTTCAGAAACGGTGCTGATGCCCGGGATCAGCGGGATTGTGCCTTCGGTTGCCGCTTTCAGCAGTGGCTCGGTCAGACCCGGGCTGATTGCGAACTGTGCACCGGCAGCGGTGACGTCTGCCAGTTGCTGCGGATTCAGCACCGTACCGGCTCCCACAATGGCTTCCGGAACTTCTTTGGCGATAGCACGGATAGCATCCATCGCGCAGGCGGTACGTAAGGTCACTTCCAGTACGCGCACCCCGCCCGCAACCAGCGCTTTTGCCATCGGCACCGCGTGTTCCAGTTTATTCACAACGATCACCGGGACTACCGGGCCGGTGGTCAGGATTGTTTCTGCACTTGTTTTCCAGTTTTTCATCAGAGTTCTTCTCTCGACTGATTACAAAATATGCCTTAAAAATGAATACAGGTTGCGCCCTGTTCCGCGCCGGACAACTTCTCACGCAGCGCGCTGAACATTTCACGCCCCGTTCCAATGCGCGATGCGCTCAGATCCGGGATGTGAGCCTGACGAGCGGCAAGCTCCGCCTCATCAACCAGCAGCGTCAATTCACCTGTCTGTCCGTTCACCCGAATAATGTCGCCATCGCGTACTTTTGCCAGCAAACCGCCATCATAAGCCTCCGGGGTGACATGGATGGCTGAAGGCACTTTACCGGAAGCACCGGAAAGTCGACCATCGGTAACCAACGCAATTTTGAAACGACGGTCCAATAATACACCAAGTGGCGGCATGAGTTTATGTAATTCTGGCATTCCGTTCGCTTTTGGTCCCTGATGACGCACAACAACCACGCAGTCACGGTCCAGCAGACCCGCTTCAAAAGCCGGTAAAACATCATGCTGACTTTCAAAAACAATGGCCGGCGCTTCAATCACCTGATTCTCAACCGGTACAGCGGACGTTTTCATGACCGCACGACCGAGGTTACCACTCAGCACTTTGGTGCCACCATGATGGGAGAACGGCTGGTCGAAAGAGGCAATCACATTGCTGTCCAGCGATTTGGCCGCGCCTTCACGCCAGTCAAGTTCGCCATTGTTCAGCCACGGCTCCAGGGTGTAGCGCTTCAGACCAAAGCCGGCTACCGTGTTGACGTCTTCATGCAGCAGACCCGCGTTCAGCAGTTCGCGCATCAGGACCGGAACGCCGCCCGCAGCCTGGAAGTGGTTAATATCCGCCGGACCGTTAGGATAGAGACGCGCCATCAGCGGCACGACGTCGGAAAGATCGGAGAAGTCATCCCAGTTAATCTGGATACCTGCAGCACGAGCCATCGCCACCAGGTGCATGGTGTGGTTTGTTGAACCGCCGGTCGCCAGCAGCGCGACAATCCCGTTCACTACCACTTTCTCATCAATCATTTTGCCGATTGGCATCCATTCGTTGCCGTTACCGGTCAGACGCGTCACCTGGCGCGCCGCCGCCGCCGTCAGCGCTTCACGCAGCGGAGCATCCGGGTGGACAAAAGAAGATCCCGGCAGTTGCATCCCCATGAACTCCACCACCATCTGGTTGGTGTTCGCGGTACCGTAAAATGTACACGTACCCGGCGCATGGTAGGAGGCCGCTTCAGATTCCAGCAGCGCCATACGGTCAACTTTACCTTCGGCATAGAGTTGACGAATACGGACTTTTTCTTTATTGGCCAGGCCGCTCGCCATCGGACCTGATGGCACGAAGATGGACGGCAGATGACCGAATGACAGCGCCGCCATCGCCAGACCCGGGACAATTTTGTCACAAACACCGAGGAACAGCGCGCCGTCGAACATGTTGTGGGACAGCCCGACCGCGGCGGACATCGCGATCACTTCGCGGCTCAGCAGCGAAAGCTCCATACCATCCTGACCCTGCGTCACGCCGTCGCACATTGCCGGAACGCCGCCCGCTACCTGCCCGACCGCGTTCGCGTCATGCAGCGCTTTGCGAATGATGTCCGGGTAATGTTCGTAGGGTTGATGTGCGGAGAGCATGTCATTGTAGGAGGTGATGATCGCAATATTGTTACGCAACATGCTTTTGAGAGAGGCTTTATCGTCTGGCTGGCAGGCCGCGAATCCGTGCGCCAGATTCCCGCATGCCAGTTGTGAACGGTGAACGGTTGAGGATTTAGCCTGTTCTATACGAGAGAGGTAGGCAGAACGGGTCTCACGGGAACGTTCAACAATACGTTGTGTTACGCGTAACAAATTAGGATTCATAGAAGCTCCTGAAATTTATCTGTCAGAGCGGTAGGTTTGGCAAGTTCATTTACTGTGGTTTAAAACACAGGAAACGCTTGTTAGCCGGAGCTCTGGGGCAAAATCGTTTCAGGCAGTGTAATAAAAAAAACCTCGTGGGTGAATCCACACGAGGCTTAAAAGTGCAAAAATTGTTCAACAATCTGTGTTAGATCATGTTACCGGTAAAATAACACGGAAGAGTTAGACGCTTTTTTACTCAAATTCATTCCAGGAACGACCATCACGGGTAATCATCGCCACGGAGGCGACCGGTCCCCATGTCCCTGCCTGATACGGTTTCGGCGCATCGTTATCCATCGCCCACGCTTCGGTGATGGAGTCGACCCACTTCCACGCCTCTTCCACTTCATCACGGCGCACAAACAGCGCCTGAATACCGCGCATGGTTTCCAGCAGCAGGCGCTCGTAAGCATCCGCCAGGTGCGTCTGATTGAAGGTTTCGGAGTAGCTCAGATCCAGCTTGGTAATTTGCAGGTTATGCTTGTGGTCAAGACCCGGGACTTTGTTCAGAACCTGAATATCCACGCCTTCATCCGGCTGCAGACGAATGGTCAGTTTGTTCTGCGGCAGATCCTGCCAGGACTCTTTGAACAGGTTTAGCTCAGGGGTTTTGAAATAAACCACAACCTCAGAGCATTTCGTCGGCAGACGCTTACCGGTACGCAGGTAGAACGGTACGCCCGCCCAGCGCCAGTTATCAATGTCCACGCGGATAGCCACAAACGTTTCGGTGTTACTGCTCTTGTTCGCGCCCTCTTCTTCCAGATAACCCGGCACTTTTTTGCCCTGCGCAAAGCCGGTGGTGTACTGACCGCGTACGGTCTTTTCGCGTACATTGGAACGATCAATGCGACGTAGCGACTTCAGTACCTTCACTTTTTCATCACGAATGGCGTCAGCGGTCAGATCCGACGGCGGCGACATCGCAATCATGCACAGAATTTGCAGCAGGTGGTTCTGGATCATGTCGCGCATCTGGCCGGCCTGGTCGAAATAGCCCCAGCGTCCTTCAATGCCCACCTCTTCTGCCACGGTGATTTCCACATGATCGATCGTGCGGTTATCCCAGTTATTGACAAACAGGGAGTTGGCAAAACGCAGCGCCAGCAGGTTCAGAACTGTCTCTTTCCCCAGATAGTGGTCAATACGGTAAACCTGGCACTCTTCAAAATACTCACCGACCTGATCGTTGATCTCGCGAGAGGTCGCCAGTGAAGTTCCGAGCGGTTTTTCCATCACTACGCGCGCCGGTTTGGCATTCAGTTTCGCTTCGCCGAGCCCCTTACAGATTGCGCCAAAAGTGCTTGGTGGCATCGCGAAGTAGTTGATCGTAGTGCGATTTTTCTGATCAAGCATCTCTCCCAGACGGGTAAATGCCGCAGTGTCGTTCACGTCCAGATTGCAGAAATCCAGGCGAGCGCTCAGGGTGTCCCACAATCCTTCATCGATCTTCTCTTTCATGAAGGTTTCGAGCGCTTCGCGCACGACCTTCGTGTAGGCATCTTTGTCCCAGTCGGCACGGCCTACCCCAATAATGCGGGTATCCGGGTTGAGCTGACCGGCTTTTTCCAGTTGATACAGGGAAGGCAGCAATTTACGACGCGCAAGGTCGCCTTTCGCGCCGAAAATGACCAGGTCACATGCCTGGGCTGTTTGCGTTACCGCCATGTCATTCTCCTTAGTTAGCTATCCTGGTACTTTGCCAGGCATTACTTGTAATTTTATTACAGTGCACTGTACTGCTTTTACGTGATTCCGGAAACCGTAAACGCTTAACCCACCGTGCGGTTGGCGTTTAACGGCGCAAAATGGTCAAAAACGTCGTCGATTTGCGACGCATAACGTTGAGTCAAAACACGATGCTGATCATGTAATGAAAAAAAACAACAACTATTCTGACCATTTTGCCCCCTTCTCAGGTTAGCAGGGGTACTATCTACCAAAATTGCCTCTCGATTTCTTGTATTGCTGAAATCGTCATATCTTTGAGTCTACATCATGAATATGCTGGAAAAGATCCAGTCTCAGCTGGAACATTTGAGCAAATCTGAACGCAAAGTCGCCGATGTCATCATTGCCTCGCCTGAACGGGCCATCCATTGCAGTATTGCCACGCTTGCACAAGAAGCCGACGTCAGCGAACCGACGGTGAATCGCTTTTGTCGCAGCATGGAAACCCGTGGCTTCCCTGATTTTAAACTGCATCTGGCACAAAGTCTGGCAAATGGTACCCCTTATGTTAATCGTAATGTGGATGAAGATGACAGCGTCGAGTCCTATACGGGCAAAATTTTCGAATCGGCGATGGCCAGTCTTGACCACGTTCGCCAGTCGCTGGACAAATCGGCGATCAACCGCGCGGTGGATCTGCTGACGCAGGCAAAGAAAATCGCGTTCTTTGGGCTGGGGTCTTCTGCCGCCGTCGCGCATGATGCCATGAACAAGTTTTTCCGTTTCAACGTCCCGGTTATCTACTCCGACGACGTCGTTTTGCAACGGATGAGCTGTATGAATTGTAGCGACGATGACGTGGTGGTGCTGATTTCACACACTGGTCGCACCAAGAGTCTGGTCGAACTGGCACAGATTGCGCGTGAAAACGATGCCATGGTGATTGCGTTAACCTCCGCCGATACGCCGCTGGCACGTGAAGCAACGCTGGCAATTACCCTCGATGTGCCGGAAGATACTGACATTTATATGCCCATGGTCTCTCGACTTGCGCAGTTGACCGTGATAGATGTGCTGGCTACGGGATTTACTTTGCGTCGTGGGGCAAAATTCAGAGATAACTTGAAGCGTGTCAAAGAAGCGCTCAAGGAATCGCGTTTTGATAAAGAACTGCTCATCAAGAGTAATGACCGCTAACAGCAATAATAAGTCCGACTTAAATTCATCATCCGGTTTTGTTCGCTATGCTTTGTAGACCCTAAATAATTCGCGTTGCGGGAAGGCGGCAACGCAGCGAATCCCCAGAAGCTGACTTAAGGTAGTGACTGGAGTGAGCGAGGAAGCCAACGCACAGGCAACGTGAAGTATGGCGGGTGTAGAAGGTTTTCAGAACGACCGGTTTATTGTTCACGCAACACCTAGTTGTTTCAGTCAACGGAGTATTACATGTCCAGAAGGCTTCGCAGAACCAAAATCGTTACGACATTAGGCCCGGCTACTGACCGCGATAACAATCTTGAGAAGATTATCGCCGCTGGCGCTAACGTCGTACGAATGAATTTCTCTCACGGTTCGCCAGAAGATCATAAAATGCGCGCGGATAAAGTTCGTGAGATAGCTGCCAAACTGGGACGCCACGTGGCCATTCTGGGTGATCTCCAGGGGCCAAAAATTCGCGTCTCTACCTTTAAAGAAGGCAAAGTATTCCTCAACATCGGTGACAAATTTCTCCTGGATGCCAACCTGGGTAAAGGTGAAGGCGACAAAGAAAAAGTCGGTATTGACTACAAAGGTCTGCCGGCAGACGTGGTACCTGGCGATATTCTGCTGCTCGACGATGGACGCGTGCAGTTAAAAGTGCTGGAAGTTCAGGGCATGAAAGTGTTCACGGAAGTGACCGTGGGCGGCCCGCTTTCCAATAACAAAGGCATTAACAAACTGGGTGGCGGTCTTTCCGCAGAAGCCCTGACCGAAAAAGACAAAGCCGACATCGTTACCGCCGCCCTGATTGGCGTTGACTACCTGGCGGTCTCTTTCCCGCGCTGCGGTGAAGATCTGAACTACGCTCGCCGCCTGGCGCGCGATGCAGGCTGCGATGCCAAAATTGTGGCAAAAGTTGAGCGTGCTGAAGCGGTCTGCGATCAGAATGCGATGGATGACATCATTCTGGCCTCTGACGTGGTGATGGTCGCACGTGGCGATCTCGGCGTTGAGATTGGCGATCCGGAACTGGTCGGCATCCAGAAAGCCTTGATTCGTCGTGCACGTCAGTTGAACCGTGCCGTGATTACCGCGACCCAGATGATGGAGTCGATGATTACCAACCCAATGCCGACCCGTGCGGAAGTGATGGACGTCGCAAACGCCGTGCTGGATGGTACCGATGCGGTCATGCTGTCAGCCGAGACGGCCGCAGGCCAGTACCCGGCGGAGACCGTCGCGGCGATGGCTCGCGTCTGCCTGGGTGCAGAAAAAATCCCCAGCATCAACGTCTCTAAACACCGTCTGGATATTCAATTCGACAATGTTGAAGAAGCGATTGCAATGTCCGCCATGTATGCAGCGAACCACCTGAAAGGGGTTACCGCGATCATTACCATGACCGAATCCGGTCGTACTGCGCTGATGACCTCTCGCATCAGTTCTGGCCTGCCGATTTTCGCCATGTCCCGACATGAGCGTACGCTGAACCTGACCTCGCTTTACCGTGGCGTTACGCCGGTCTATTTCGACAGCGCGGCGGATGGCGTTGTCGCGGCAAGCGAAGCGGTGAATCTGCTGCGTGACAAAGGCTACCTGGTATCAGGCGATCTGGTTATCGTGACTCAGGGTGACGTGATGAGCACCATCGGTTCGACCAATACTACGCGTATTCTGACCGTCGAGTAATTGTCTACTGATGCAAAAGGCCTCTCTTTCGAGAGGCCTTTTTTATTTGAGAGGGTAGAGATCTTTGCGCTTATAAGGCTGGATTTCACCCGGTTTTCGGGTCTTCAGCAGTTTCAGGATCCAGGTATATTGCTCGGGATGAGGGCCAACAAAAATTTCCACCTCTTCGTTCATTCGCCGGGCAATGGTGTTGTCGTCTGCGGTTAACAGATCGTCCATCGGCGGGCGCACCTGAATCGTCAACCGATGAGTGTCACCGTTATACAGCGGGAACAGCGGGATCACGCGCGCACGGCACACTTTCATCAGTCGACCAATGGCGGGTAGCGTCGCTTTATAGGTGGCAAAGAAATCAACAAATTCGCTGTGCTCAGGACCATGATCCTGATCCGGCAGATAATATCCCCAGTAACCCTGTCGTACGGACTGGATAAACGGTTTAATGCCGTCATTACGCGCATGCAAACGACCGCCAAAGCGGCGACGAACCGTGTTCCAGACGTAATCAAACACCGGATTTCCCTGATTATGGAACATTGCCGCCATCTTCTGTCCCTGTGATGCCATCAGCATCGCCGGAATATCCACGCCCCAACCGTGCGGCACCAGGAAGATCACCTTCTCATTGTTGCGGCGCATTTCCTCGATGATTTCAAGGCCTTCCCAGTCAACGCGCGACTGTATTTTCTCCGGGCCGCGAATCGCCAGTTCCGCCATCATCACCATGGCCTGCGGCGCAGTAGAAAACATGGCATCGACGATAGCCTCGCGTTCGGCTTCGCTACGCTCAGGAAAACATAAGGACAGGTTGATCAGCGCCCGACGACGCGAGCTTTTACCCAGACGTCCGGCAAAACGGCCCAGTTTCGCCAGTAGCGGGTCGCGAAAAGACGCAGGCGTTAAGGCAATACCCGCCATCGCCGCGACGCCCAGCCAAGCGCCCCAGTAGCGTGGATGGCGAAAAGACTTCTCAAACTCAGGGATGTACTCAATGTTATTCTTTTTTGTTTCCATGCTTATCCAGTGCCTGATGACGCGAAAAGTAAATCTGATGATAGTGTAGCGGCGCACCCTGCCGCGCACAAAATAAAAAAGCCGGCACACGCGCTGCGTACCGGCTTTAACGTCAGGAGTGATTAATCGAAGCGTAACTGCGGCAGAACCTCTTTCACCTGCGCCAGGTAATCGGTACGATCTTTACCGGTCAGACCTTCGGTACGCGGCAGCTTCGCCGTCAGCGGGTTAACCGCCTGCTGGTTGATCCACACTTCATAGTGCAGATGTGGACCGGTAGAACGCCCGGTGTTACCGGAGAGCGCGATACGATCGCCACGTTTGACCTTTTGTCCTGGTTTCACCAGCAGCTTACGCAGGTGCATGTAGCGCGTGGTATAGGTACGACCATGACGCACCGCCACATAATACCCAGCCGCCCCACTGCGCTTCGCCACGACGACTTCACCGTCACCCACGGACAGCACCGGCGTCCCCTGCGGCATCGCAAAATCCACACCTCTGTGCGGCGCGACACGTCCGGTAACCGGGTTAGCTCGACGCGGGTTGAAGTTAGACGAAATGCGGAACTGTTTCGCCGTCGGGAAACGCAGGAAACCTTTCGCCAGCCCGGTACCGTTGCGGTCATAAAACTTACCGTCTTCGGCACGGATAGCGTAGTAATCTTTACCTTCTGAACGCAGCCGCACGCCCAGCAACTGGCTCTGCTCGCGCTTGCCGTCCAGCATTTCACGGGACATCAGCACAGAGAACTCATCGCCTTTTTTCAGTTTGCGGAAGTCCATCTGCCACTGCATCGCTTTGATCACCGCACTGATTTCCGCGCTGGTCAGCCCGGCATCTTTCGCACTGGCCACGAAGCTGTTGCCGACGGTACCTTTCATCAGGCTGTTTACCCAGTCACCCTGCTGCGTTTCAGCGCTCATCTTAAAGCCGTTCGCCGCAGTACGGTCATAGGTACGGGTTTCACGACGCGACATTTCCCACGTCAGACGCTGTAAATCGCCGTCGGCGGTCAGCGTCCAGGAGAGCTGTTGACCAATCTTCAGATTACGCAGTTCTTTATCGGAGGCGGCAAGCTGGGTGATATCCCCCATATCAATGCCGTACTGATTCAGAATGCTGCTGAGGGTATCACCCGTCGAAACAACATATTCATGAACGCCCGCTTCCCCTGAGGTTTTGTCGTCCAGCTCATCCTGAGGAATGGCTTCATCTTCCTGTGCAGCCTGATCGATAGGCTCGCTGGCCTCCGGGAGCAGTGAACGAATTTCGCTCTTCTCCAGTTCGATCGTTTTAACAATGGGGGTGGATTCCGGGTGATAAACATAAGGCCGCCAGACGGCAACGGCCAGTGTCAGAACAGTAAGCGACCCCAACATGACGCGATGGGGTCTTGGCAGATTATTAAATGCCAGGGCGACAGAGCGGGCTATCTGTTGCACGTATTCACTTCCTCATTAATCTCCTTTCAGGCAGCTCGCATACTGGTTCGCTAGTTGGTTCAAGAACGCTGAATAGCTCGTTTTACCCAGTTTGATATTTGTCCCGAGGGGATCCAACGTTCCCATTCGAACGGATGTCCCTCTCGCAACGGCTTCAACGACCGCTGGCCTGAACTGTGGCTCAGCAAAAACGCAGGTTGCTTTTTGCTCAACCAACTGTGTTCTTATTTCATGTAAACGCTGCGCACCAGGCTGTATCTCAGGGTTGACGGTAAAATGACCCAGCGGAGTGAGTCCGTAGTGTTTTTCGTAATAGCCATAGGCGTCGTGAAAAACGAAATAGCCTTTACCCTTGAGCGGTGCGAGCTCGTTACCGACCTGCTTATCGGTTGCGGCTAATTGTGCCTCAAAATCCTTCAGGTTGGCGTCAAGTTTGGCTCGACTTTGCGGCATAAGTTCCACTAATTTTTCATGGATTGCAACCGCTGAGGCCCGCGCTATCTCTGGGGAGAGCCAAAGATGCATGTTGTAATCACCATGATGGTGATGCGCATCACCTTTTTCGGCGTGCCCATGATCGTGGTCATGGTCATCATCATCATCATCTGCCCCTTTCATGAGCAACGGTTTCACATCTTTGAGCTGCGCAATCGTTACCTGTTTAGCTTCGGGAATATTACTGACGGACTTTTCCATGAACGCTTCCATCTCAGGTCCAATCCAGACAACTAAGTCCGCGCCCTGTAAGCGTTTTACGTCAGATGGACGCAGTGAATAGTCATGTTCGGATGCCCCATCCGGAAGTAAGACTTGTGTATCCGTGACGCCATCAGCAATGGCAGAAGCAATGAACCCTAATGGCTTAAGAGAGGCGACAACAGCGGCATTTGCCGCCTGTGTTGCACTGCCCCAAAGAGCGGCGGATAATGCAGCGAAAAGAAGCGTATTTTTATGTAACATAATGCGACCAATCATCGTAATGAATGTGAGAAATGTGATATTATAACATTATATAACTTCTGCAAGACTAAAATTGACATGACGACTTTGGTTTCACTGGAAAATGTCTCGGTCTCTTTCGGTCAGCGCCGCGTCCTTTCTGACGTGTCGCTCGAACTGAGACCCGGAAAAATTTTAACGCTGCTCGGCCCAAATGGTGCCGGGAAGTCAACGCTGGTTCGGGTCGTCCTCGGGCTGGTAGCCCCGAATGAAGGGGTGATCAAGCGTAACGGCAAGCTGCGAGTTGGCTACGTTCCGCAGAAATTGTATCTTGATACCACCCTGCCGCTCACCGTCAGTCGTTTCCTGCGCCTGCGCCCCGGAACGAAGAAAGATGACATCCTGCCAGCTCTGAAGCGCGTGCAGGCCGGGCATCTGATTGACGCGCCAATGCAAAAGCTCTCCGGAGGAGAAACGCAGCGCGTACTTTTAGCGCGTGCGCTCCTCAACCAGCCGCAACTTCTGGTGCTTGATGAACCCACTCAGGGCGTGGATGTCAACGGCCAGGTCGCGCTGTATGACCTTATCGATCAGCTACGTCGCGAACTGGATTGCGCCGTGCTGATGGTGTCTCATGACCTGCATCTGGTGATGGCAAAAACGGACGAAGTGCTGTGTCTGAACCATCATATTTGCTGTTCAGGCACCCCTGAAATCGTTTCCATGCACCCGGAATTTATCTCGATGTTCGGCCCTCGCGGCGCGGAACAGCTGGGGATTTATCGTCATCATCATAATCATCGCCACGATCTACAGGGTCGTATTGTGTTGCGCCGGGGAAATGGTCACTCATGATTGAATTATTACTGCCTGGCTGGTTAGCCGGGATCATGCTGGCCTGTGCGGCAGGTCCGCTGGGTTCGTTCGTCGTCTGGCGTCGGATGTCCTATTTTGGCGATACGCTGGCGCATGCGTCGCTGCTTGGCGTCGCCTTCGGTTTGTTGCTGGATGTGAATCCTTTCTATGCGGTCATTGCCGTCACGCTGATGCTGGCGGCGGGTCTGGTGTGGCTGGAGAAACGCCCTCACCTCGCCATTGATACACTGCTTGGCATTATGGCGCACAGTGCACTGTCGCTGGGTCTGGTGGTGGTCAGCCTGATGTCAAATATTCGCGTGGATCTGATGGCCTACCTGTTTGGCGATCTGCTGGCCGTGACGCCGGACGATTTGATCTCTATCGCCATTGGCGTGGTTGTCGTGCTGGCAATCCTCTTCTGGCAATGGCGCAATCTGCTGTCGATGACCATCAGCCCCGATCTGGCGTTTGTCGATGGCGTGAAGTTGCAGCGCGTGAAGCTTCTGTTGATGCTGGTCACCGCCTTAACCATTGGCGTGGCGATGAAGTTCGTCGGGGCGCTGATCATTACCTCGTTGCTGATTATCCCTGCGGCCACGGCGCGTCGTTTTGCCCGTACGCCGGAGCAGATGGCGAGCGTTGCGGTAGGGATTGGGATGATAGCGGTTACAGGCGGGCTGACCTTCTCGGCCTTCTACGATACCCCTGCGGGTCCGTCAGTCGTGCTGTGCGCCGCAGTGCTGTTTATTTTCAGTATGATGAAGAAGCAGGCAAGCTGACGGGGTGTTGCCGGATGGCGGCGCTGTCGCGACTTATCCGGCCTACGTGGTTTGTAGGCCCGATAAGCGAAGCGCCGTCAGGCCCGAGAAATTACGGCATTTCCGGCGGCGTAATACCAAAGTGATTCCAGGCGCGCACTGTCGCCATTCTTCCGCGCGGCGTGCGTTGCAAAAAGCCTTGCTGAATCAGATACGGCTCCAGCACATCCTCAATCGTTTCACGCTCTTCGCCGATGGCCGCCGCCAGGTTATCCAGCCCGACCGGCCCGCCAAAGAATTTGTCGATCACCGCCAGCAGCAGCTTGCGGTCCATGTAATCAAACCCTTCGGCATCAACGTTCAGCATATCCAGCGCCTGCGCGGCAATATCAGCGGAAATGGTACCGTCATGTTTCACTTCGGCAAAATCCCGCACGCGTCTGAGCAGGCGGTTAGCGATACGCGGCGTTCCTCGTGCACGACGCGCCACCTCCAGCGCCCCCTCATCGCTCATCTCCAGGCCCATAAAGCGCGCACTGCGGCCAACGATATACTGAAGATCTGGCACCTGATAAAACTCCAGACGCTGCACAATACCAAAACGATCGCGCAGTGGTGAAGTCAGTGAACCCGCGCGAGTCGTCGCGCCAATCAGGGTAAACGGCGGCAGGTCGATTTTAATCGAGCGCGCCGCCGGTCCTTCACCGATCATAATATCCAGCTGATAATCTTCCATCGCCGGATAGAGCACCTCTTCCACCACCGGTGACAGCCGGTGGATCTCATCGATAAACAATACGTCGTGGGGCTCAAGGTTGGTCAGCATCGCGGCCAGATCGCCCGCTTTTTCCAGCACCGGGCCAGACGTGGTGCGCAGATTGACGCCCATTTCATTGGCAACGATGTTGGCAAGCGTGGTTTTCCCCAGACCGGGAGGACCAAAAATCAGCAGGTGATCTAGTGCATCGCCACGCAGTTTTGCCGCCTGGATAAAAATCTCCATCTGCGAGCGCACCTGCGGTTGACCGATGTACTCTTCGAGTAGTTTCGGGCGAATGGCACGATCGGCAACCTCTTCGGGGAGGGTGGCAACTGCCGAAATCAGGCGATCTGCTTCTATCATCCTTTACCTCATAACGCGGCGCGCAGGGCTTCGCGTATCAGTGTTTCACTGCTGGCATCCGGGCGAGCGATTTTACTCACCATGCGGCTGGCTTCCTGTGGTTTATAGCCCAGCGCCACCAGCGCCGCAACCGCTTCCTGTTCAGCATCGTCCGACGTCGGGCTCGCTGGCGAGGTCAGCACCAGATCGGCGGCTGGCGTAAAGAGATCGCCATGCAGGCCTTTAAATCGGTCTTTCATTTCAACAATCAGTCGTTCAGCGGTCTTTTTGCCGATGCCTGGCAACTTGACAAGTGCGCCCAGCTCTTCACGTTCGACAGCGTTAACAAACTGCTGTGCGGACATCCCGGACAGGATGGCCAGCGCCAGTTTTGGCCCGACGCCGTTGGTTTTGATGAGCTCTTTGAACAGCGTGCGCTCTTGTTTATTGTTAAACCCGTACAGCAGTTGTGCGTCTTCACGCACCACGAAGTGGGTAAAGACAACGGCTTCTTTTCCGGATTCCGGGAGCTCATAAAAACAGGTCATTGGCATATGCACTTCATAGCCAACGCCGCCCACTTCGAGTAACACCAGCGGGGGTTGTTTTTCCAGAATGATGCCTCTGAGTCTGCCTATCACGTTACGCTCCTGCGTTGGGCCGAAAGTAAAGCCGTATCATAAAAAAAGGCTGGATAAATATCCAGCCTCATTTGTTATTATCGCAAGCGACCTCGCGCCAGATTAAGCCTGGATTCACTCACTTGCATCGCATTCTGACTGACGTGGCAGTGGGTAATGGCGATGGCCAGCGCATCTGCCGCATCCGCCTGTGGATTCGCTGGCAGTTTCAGCAAGGTTCGCACCATGTGCTGCACCTGACTTTTCTCTGCACTACCAATACCGACTACCGTCTGCTTCACCTGACGTGCCGCGTACTCAAATACCGGCAGTTCCTGGTTGACCGCCGCCACAATCGCCACCCCGCGAGCCTGCCCCAGCTTAAGCGCAGAATCGGCGTTCTTCGCCATAAACACCTGCTCGATGGCAAAGTAGTCGGGCTGAAACTGGGTGATGATTTCCGTCACGCCGGCATAAATCAGCTTAAGGCGCGACGGAAGATCGTCGACTTTGGTACGAATGCAGCCGCTGCCGAGATACGTCAGTTGTCTGCCTGTCTGACGAATCACGCCGTAACCGGTAATGCGGGAGCCCGGATCAATACCGAGAATGATGGACATCACGCGCCTCCGGTGGTAACGGGGTTAAGCCACATCATTCTAATGTAGCGGCAACCTCATCAGAGATCTCACCGTTATGGTAAACTTCCTGCACGTCATCACAGTCTTCCAGCATGTCGATCAGACGCATCAGTTTCGGTGCGGTTTCCGCATCCATGTCTGCTTTAGTTGATGGGATCATAGAGACTTCAGCGCTGTCGGCTTTCAGCCCAGCCGCTTCTAAAGCGTCACGCACTTTACCCATTTCTTCCCATGCCGTGTAGACGTCAATTGCCCCATCATCAAAGGTCACAACGTCTTCCGCACCCGCTTCCAGTGCCGCTTCCATGATCGCGTCTTCATCCCCTTTTTCGAAGGAGATCACGCCCTTTTTGCTGAACAGGTAAGAAACAGAACCATCCGTCCCCAGGTTACCGCCGGTTTTGCTGAAGGCGTGGCGCACTTCGGCAACGGTACGGTTACGGTTGTCAGACAGGCATTCAATCATGACCGCCGTGCCGCCAGGGCCGTAGCCTTCATAGATGATGGTTTCCATGTTCGCATCATCATCACCGCCCACGCCGCGTGCGATTGCACGGTTCAGAGTGTCACGGGTCATGTTGTTAGCCAGCGCTTTGTCGACTGCCGCACGCAGACGCGGGTTCGCGTCCGGATCGCCGCCGCCCAGTTTTGCTGCCGTCACCAGCTCACGAATGATCTTGGTGAAGATTTTGCCGCGCTTGGCATCTTGCGCCGCTTTACGATGTCTGGTGTTGGCCCATTTACTATGACCTGCCATAAAAGTTCTCCATTTCCCGTTGCCTTTCAGCCCTCAGGTGCGTTGGCTGCACCCGCTCGCCCCCATCACTGACTCAAGTAAGCTTAGGGTGACTCCCGGTCTTGCCGCCTTCCTGAGAACTGAAATTCCAGGGAAAACTATTTAAGGTTAATTACAAATTCTTCAATCGCCTGCCGGTTGCTCCATGACTTGGTGAGTGCCGCGGCAGCGGGCGCATCGAGCCACTGGTAGGCCAGATGTTCGCTAAAAACGATCTGACGCTCGTGCGGCAGCGCAAGGCAGAACCAGGATTCTGTATTGCGCACCACGCCCGGAGCATAGCGATGACGTAAATGTGAAAAAATTTCAAACTCCACCGTGCGCTGACAGTCAATTAAGGTCAGTTGCTCAGACGCAACGTCAATGGCGACCTCTTCCTTTACTTCGCGCAAAGCGGCCTGCGACGCGGTCTCCCCCTCTTCCACACTGCCGGTCACCGACTGCCAGAATTCAGGATCGTCGCGTCGCTGCAACATCAGCACCCGTTTCGTCTCTTGGGCAAAGATCACGACCAGGACAGAAACAGGACACTTATACACTTTATCCTTCACGCCGCCTCTTTGTTGGCTGCCTTCGTTCATCCCATTCACATAGTTATCTATGCTCATGGGAATTCACTCAGTTGCCGCCGCGATGCAGCGCGAATGATTTCGTGTATATCTGCCATATCAGTTTTTCTCTTCCTTTTTAACCACGTCGATACCCAACTCAGTCAGAGCCGTCTGGTTCGCAAAGCTCGGTGCTTCAGTCATCAGACAGGCCGCAGCGGTGGTTTTCGGGAACGCAATAACGTCACGAATATTATCGGTGCCGGTCAGCAGCATGGTCAAACGGTCAAGACCGAATGCCAGACCTGCGTGCGGCGGCGTACCGTATTTCAGCGCGTCTAACAGGAAGCCAAACTTCTCACGCTGTTCCTGTTCATTGATGCCCAGAATGCCAAACACGGTCTGCTGCATTTCACCACTGTGAATACGCACGGAACCGCCGCCCACTTCATAGCCGTTGATGACCATATCGTAGGCGTTCGCCACCGCGTCTTCCGGTGCCGCTTTCAGTTCGCTCGCGGTCATGTCTTTGGGTGAGGTGAACGGGTGGTGCATTGCGGTCAGACCGCCTTCGCCGTCGTCTTCAAACATCGGGAAGTCGATGACCCACAGCGGTGCCCATTTCGTTTCGTCAGTCAGGCCCAGGTCTTTGCCCAGTTTGAGGCGCAGCGCGCCCATAGAGTCGGCAACCACTTTCTTGTTGTCCGCGCCGAAGAAAATCATATCGCCGTCTTGCGCCGCGGTACGATCCAGAATGGCTTCCACGATTTCAGCGTTCAGGAACTTGGCAACAGGGCTGGTGATCCCTTCCAGACCTTTCGCGCGCTCGGTGACTTTAATGTAAGCCAGACCTTTCGCACCGTAGATCTTAATGAAGTTACCGTAGTCGTCGATCTGCTTACGACTCAGAGCGGCACCGCCCGGTACGCGCAGCGCAGCAACGCGTCCTTTCGGATCGTTTGCCGGACCGGAGAAGACCGCGAATTCGACGGCTTTCAGCAGGTCGGCAACATCCACCAGTTCCATCGGGTTACGCAGGTCTGGTTTATCGGAACCATAACGGCGTTCGGCTTCAGCAAAGGTCATGATCGGGAAATCACCCAGTTCCACGCCTTTCACATCATTCCACACGCTGCGCACCAGCGCTTCCATCACTTCACGCACCTGTTCGGCAGTCATGAAGGACGTTTCCACATCGATCTGGGTAAATTCCGGCTGACGGTCAGCACGCAGGTCTTCGTCGCGGAAACATTTGACTATCTGATAGTAGCGGTCAAAACCGGACATCATCAGCAGCTGTTTGAACAGCTGCGGAGACTGCGGCAGCGCGTAGAATTTACCTTTGTGCACACGCGAAGGAACCAGATAGTCACGCGCACCTTCCGGCGTGGCTTTGGTCAGCATCGGAGTTTCGATGTCGAGGAAACCGTGATCGTCCATAAAGCGGCGCACCAGGCTTGTGATCTTCGCACGGGTTTTCAGGCGTTGAGCCATTTCCGGGCGACGCAGATCCAGATAGCGGTACTTCAGACGCGCTTCTTCGGTGTTTACGTGGTTGGAGTCAAGCGGCAGTGATTCAGCACGGTTGATGATCGTCAGCGAAGAGGCCAGCACTTCGATTTCGCCCGTTGCCATCTCGCCATTGACGTTTTTCTCGTCACGTGCACGCACGGTGCCCGTCACCTGGATGCAGAACTCATTACGCAGTTCAGAGGCCAGCTTTAACGCGTCCGCACGATCCGGATCGAAAAACACCTGCACGATACCTTCGCGATCGCGCATGTCGATGAAGATCAGGCTACCAAGATCACGACGACGGTTGACCCAACCACACAGAGTCACCTGCTGCCCCACGTGGGACAAACGGAGCTGTCCGCAATATTCTGTACGCATGAGATATCCCTTAATTAGCCGCAGGCGGATTGTCGCCTGTCTTGCAGGCCACGATGTCGCAGCTTTAACTGTATGTCACAACTGAATGAAAAAGGCGGCTATTATACTGGAAATTCTGCCGCACGATAAGTCCGGTACTGACTGTACGCCTGTTTCCTGGACGGGCCTTGCGAATTCTCACAAAAAATAACAAAAATTGTCGCTCCTTACACACGCAATCGCGATTAAGGTGTAACGGAATCTTGATTTTGACGGGAGTTACCATGTTACAACTGAACGCTAAAACGACAGCCCTGGTCATTATTGACCTGCAGGAAGGGATCCTGCCCTTCGCCGGCGGCCCTCATTCAGCCAATGACGTGGTGGCGCGCGCCGCGCGACTGGCGCAGACATTTCGAGCTAAAGGCTCTCCGGTGGTGATGGTCCGCGTGGGCTGGTCTGACGATTACGCCGAAGCGCTCAAACAGCCCGTTGACGCACAGGCCCCGGCTAAAGCGCTACCGGAAAACTGGTGGACGTATCCAAAGGCGCTGGGCAAGGCCGACAGCGATCTGGAAGTCACCAAACGCCAGTGGGGCGCATTCTATGGCACAGACCTGGAGCTTCAGTTACGCCGTCGCGGTATCGACACCATCGTGCTGTGCGGGATTTCGACCAACATCGGCGTCGAGTCCACCGCGCGTAACGCCTGGGAGCTGGGCTTTAGCCTGGTGATTGCCGAAGACGCCTGCAGTGCCGCCAGCGCCGAACAGCATCAGAACAGCCTGACCCACATCTTCCCTCGCATTGCGCGCGTGCGCCGTGCAGAAGAGATCGTCAACGCCTTATGATCTACATTGGCCTGCCGCAATGGTCGCACCCGAAGTGGGTGCGTCTTGGCATTACGGGTCTTGAAGAGTATGCCCACCACTTTAACTGTGTGGAGGGCAACACCACGCTGTACGCGCTGCCAAAAGCGGAGATCGTGGCACGCTGGCACGCGCAAACGACCGATGCGTTCCGTTTTTGTTTTAAATTTCCGGCGACCATTTCTCATCAGGCAGCGTTGCGCAACTGCGATGATTTGCTCCACGAATTTCTGACCCGGATGTCACCGCTGGAAACCCGCATTGGTCAGTACTGGCTGCAATTGCCCGCCAGCTTTGGTCCACGCGATCTCCCTGCCCTCTGGCATTTTCTCGATGCCTTGCCGCAGACGTTTACCTACGGCGTCGAGGTGCGCCACCCAGAGTTTTTCGCCAAAAGCGACGCGGAACAGCAGCTCAATAGCGGGCTGCATCAGCGCGGAGTCAATCGGGTGATCCTCGACAGTCGTCCGGTACACGCGGCCCTTGCGCATAATGAAGCCATCCGCGATGCCCAACGCAAGAAACCGAAGCTGCCGGTGCATGCCGTCGTCACCGCGAACCATCCGCTGGTGCGCTTTATCGGCAGCGATGACATGCGGCAAAACCGGGAATTTTTTGCCGCATGGCTAAAAAAATTACCGCTCTGGGAGCAAACCACCACGCCGTATCTTTTTTTACATACTCCGGATATCGCGCAGGCTCCAGAACTGGTCGACACTTTGTGGCAGGACTTACGTACCGCCTTACCGGACATCGGAACTGCTCCGTCCATTCCACAGCAATCTTCTCTTTTCTGAAATTGCCACCTATCATAGACAGTGCCATCAGCCATTTTAAAGGGAGTTTGTATGGTAAGCGCGCTGTATGCCGTTTTGGGTGCGTTGTTGTTGATGAAGTTTTCTTTTGACGTTGTCCGCCTGCGGATGCAATACCGCGTTGCCTATGGCGACGGCGGCTTCAGTGAACTCCAGACCGCCATCCGCATTCATGGTAATGCGGTGGAATACATTCCCGTCGCGTTAGTGCTGTTGCTGTTTATGGAAATGAACGGCGCAGAAACCTGGATGGTGCACATTTGCGGCATTATTCTGCTCGTGGGTCGGCTGATGCATTATTACGGTTTCCACCACCGTCTGTTCCGCTGGCGTCGCTCAGGCATGAGCGCCACCTGGTGCGCGTTGCTGCTGATGGTGTTGGCGAACCTTTGGTATATGCCGTGGGAGTTGGTTTTCTCCCTGCATTAGCGCACAATACGCCACTTTATTTTTCCCGGATTTTTACGTTATGTCTCACCGCGACACGCTTTTTTCTGCGCCAATCGCCAGCCTGGGCGACTGGACTTTCGATGAACGGGTAGCCGAAGTCTTCCCGGATATGATCCAACGTTCTGTCCCCGGCTATTCCAATATTATCTCGATGATTGGTATGCTTGCCGAGCGCTTTGTGCAGCCGGATACGCAGGTTTACGACCTGGGCTGTTCGCTGGGTGCAGCGACGCTCTCTGTGCGTCGCAATATTCATCATGAAAACTGCAAAATTATCGCCGTTGATAACTCCCCGGCGATGATCGAACGCTGCCGCCGTCATATCGATGCTTACAAGGCGCCGACACCCGTCGAGGTCGTGGAAGGCGACATCCGCACGATTACCCTCGAGAACGCCTCAATGGTGGTACTGAATTTTACCCTGCAATTCCTTGAGCCACCGGAGCGCCAGGCGTTGTTGGATAAGATTTATCAGGGGCTGAATCCGGGCGGTGCGTTGGTACTGTCGGAAAAATTCAGTTTTGAAGATGCAAAAGTCGGTGAACTGCTGTTCAACATGCATCACGACTTCAAGCGGGCAAACGGCTACAGCGAACTGGAGATCAGCCAGAAGCGCAGCATGCTGGAAAATGTGATGCTGACCGATTCGGTCGAAACCCACAAGGCGCGCCTGCGCCAGGCCGGTTTTGAGCACAGCGAACTGTGGTTCCAGTGCTTTAACTTTGGCTCCCTGGTGGCGCTAAAAGCTGGGGCGAGCGCATGATCGACTTTGGTAACTTCTATCAGCTGATTGCCAAAAATCATCTTGCCCACTGGCTGGAAACACTTCCCGCGCAGATAGCCACCTGGCAGCGCGATCAGCATGGTCTCTTCAAGCAGTGGTCAAACGCGGTGGAATTTCTGCCGGAACTGACGCCGTACCGTCTGGATTTATTGCACAGCGTGACGGCGGAAAGTGAAGAGCCGCTAAGCCCAGGGCAACTCAAGCGTATCGATACCCTGATGCGAAATCTGATGCCGTGGCGTAAAGGGCCGTACTCGCTGTATGGCGTGAACATTGATACCGAATGGCGCTCCGACTGGAAATGGGATCGCGTGCTGCCACATTTGTCAGACCTGACCGGGCGTACAATTCTGGATGTCGGTTGCGGTAGCGGCTACCACATGTGGCGCATGATTGGCGCGGGGGCACATCTGGCCGTCGGCATTGACCCAACACAACTGTTCCTGTGCCAGTTTGAAGCGGTGCGTAAACTGTTGGGTAACGATCAGCGTGCGCATCTGCTGCCGCTGGGCATAGAACAACTGCCAGCGTTGAATGCGTTTGATACCGTCTTTTCGATGGGGGTGCTTTACCATCGCCGCTCACCGCTGGAGCACCTCTGGCAGTTGAAAGATCAGTTGGTGAAAGACGGTGAACTGGTGCTTGAAACCCTGGTAGTGGAAGGCGACGAAAACACCGTACTGGTGCCGGGCGACCGCTACGCGCAGATGCGTAACGTCTATTTCATCCCTTCCGCACTGGCGCTTAAAAACTGGCTGGAGAAATGCGGCTTTGTCGATGTTCGCATCGCAGATGTTTGCATCACCTCAACCGAAGAGCAGCGTCGTACCGAGTGGATGGTTACCGAATCGCTGGCCGACTTCCTCGACCCGAACGATCACAGCAAAACCGTTGAAGGTTACCCTGCCCCGTTACGCGCGGTATTGATTGCACGTAAACCGTGATGTTGTGGGTCGTAGGCCGGATAAGGCGTTAGCCGCATCCGGCGTTTTGCCGGAGGCGCTTCGCTTATCCGGCCTACGGTTTCTGATGGAATAAGGTTCTTTCTCCAAAATAGTTCGGTTTGCAACAAGGCGGCGACACAGCGAATCCCTGGGAGCTTACATAAGTAAGTGACCGGGGTGAGCGCGGAAAGCCAACACAGTTGCAGGCCTAAATATGCAGGAGAAAGATAAAAAAAGGCCCCTGTTGAATGGGCAGGGGCCTGGTACGAGCAAGCATCATATTGGGCGACATGATGCAACGGTAAAATCATTTGGCCTGATGGCGAACCATGATTCCTTTCATTTCAGCAACCGACTTGCCGTCTACCGCATAGCGGGAATATTCATCCGCTTGCTTATCTGTCGACATTGACAGACCCTGATTGCGATAACGCATCGGCGAAGCCATCAAGGTTCCGGCGGAGCTATGTACTTCCCGTACCCCGACATCCAGGAAACGCGACAGATTTTCTGCGCGAACCCCCGCTCCGGCCATAATGATTGGAGCACCGGGTTGAGCAATAAGTTCCAAAATATTTGCTAAACCTTGCACTGCATCAGATTTTTGCCCCGACGTCAGCACTCTGGCGATCCCCAATTCTGCGAGATTCTTCAGTGCATTTAACGGATTAGCACACATGTCAAAGGCGCGATGGAAGGTCACGGCCAGTGGACCCGCTGCAGCCATAATCTGCTGCATACGCGGCATATCGACATGACCATCAGGGTCAAGAATCCCCGTCACCAGTCCAGGAAAACCCAGCTCACGCACGGTCCGTACATCATCCAGCATCGCAGCGAACTCGCCGTCGGTATAACAAAAATCCCCACCGCGTGGACGGATGATCGGATGTACAGGAATCGTCACCGCCTGACGGACCGAGCGTAACACGCCCAGTGACGGCGTTAAGCCCCCCTCCTTTGGCGCGGCGCACAGTTCAATGCGGTCCGCACCGTTTTGCTGCGCCGTGAGCGCGCACTCCATGCTGTAACAACAGATTTCCAACAATGCCATATTCACTCCTGTTGCTGTTCGCTAGCGACAATCGCCTCAATCGACCACGGGTGGAACTTGACGGTCACCTTCCCGTCAGTGACCGCCAGCGTCGGGTTCGACAGACGTTCATGTTCCCCTTTCGGTGAACTGGTTTTCACAAAAATGCCCGGCTGGCTCAGCCCGTCATCCGAAAGCAGCGCCAGCGCGCGCGCGTTCAGGGTTTCAGGATCGCCCGGCAGGACGATTTCAATATGTTCCCACCCTTCATGAGGATACCGCTTTTCTCCGGGCCACGGCAGTTCCACCACACAAAAACGCCAGTGCGCGACGCACACCGGCTCATGCAGTTTAAACAGGCAAATCGGTCTGCCGTTGATGGTATTTTCCGACAACAGCTCACCACACTGTTCAAATCCGCGACGCCAGCGTTCGGCAGTGGCATCCTGATGACAGCGCAAAGAAATGTGATCGGCCTCAAGCGGTGAAACATCCAGACCGAGGCGAGTGGAAAGTTCTGTGAACGCCTGAGTGAATCGCGGTAAATCTGCGGAAATATCATGCAGTTCGTCAATGGTCTGCCAGTTCGCCATAATAAGAGCTCTTATCGGTGTACAAAGCCGCTAATTTACTCTGTTGGCCTCTCGCAACCAACCGTAGATTACGGGTTTTGCGGTATGCATGCTTATGCACTCCTTTAACGCTTATTTTCTGCGCACGCTTGCGGCTGTGCAGTGCTGACGCAGGGGGGCATTTGCAGTATACTCCCGCCCTTAATTCTTAAACTGGTGCGGTAAATAACATCCCGCTTCATCAACGTAAGGTATTCCGGTGAATATTCAGGCTCTTCTCTCAGAAAAAGTCAGTCAGGCCATGATTGCTGCAGGCGCGCCTGCAGATTGCGAACCGCAGGTTCGTCAGTCAGCAAAAGTACAGTTCGGCGACTATCAGGCCAACGGCATGATGGCAGTTGCTAAAAAACTGGGTATGGCTCCGCGACAACTGGCTGAGCAGGTGCTGACTCATCTGGATCTGAACGGTATCGCCAGCAAAGTTGAAATCGCGGGCCCTGGCTTTATCAACATTTTCCTCGATCCGGCGTTCCTGGCAAAACACGTGGAACAGGCGCTGACCTCCGATCGTCTTGGCGTGGCTAAACCAGCAAAGCAGACGGTAGTGATAGATTACTCCGCGCCGAACGTGGCGAAAGAGATGCACGTCGGCCATCTGCGTTCCACCATTATCGGTGATGCCGCCGTGCGTACCCTTGAGTTCCTCGGCCACCACGTTATTCGCGCCAACCACGTCGGCGACTGGGGCACCCAGTTCGGTATGCTGATCGCTTATCTGGAAAAACAGCAGCAGGAAAACGCCGGTGAAATGGCGCTGGCCGATCTCGAAGGTTTCTACCGTGAAGCCAAAAAACACTACGACGAAGACGAAGCCTTCGCCGAGCGCGCACGTAGCTACGTGGTAAAACTGCAGGGTGGCGACGAGTACTTCCTGCAAATGTGGCGCAAGCTGGTCGACATCACCATGTCCCAGAACCAGATCACCTATGACCGTCTGAACGTGACCCTGACCCGCGACGACGTTATGGGCGAAAGTCTGTACAACCCGATGCTGCCGGGGATCGTGGCCGATCTGAAGGCTAAAGGTCTGGCTGTCGAGAGCGAAGGCGCAACCGTGGTATTCCTTGATGAGTATAAAAACAAGGAAGGCGAACCGATGGGCGTCATCATTCAGAAGAAAGATGGCGGTTATCTGTACACCACCACCGATATTGCCTGCGCCAAGTACCGTTATGAGACGCTGCATGCCGATCGTGTGCTCTATTACATCGACTCCCGTCAGCACCAGCACCTGATGCAGGCGTGGACCATCGTGCGTAAAGCCGGTTATGTCCCGGATTCCGTGCCGCTGGAACACCACATGTTTGGCATGATGCTGGGCAAAGACGGCAAACCGTTCAAAACCCGTGCGGGCGGCACAGTGAAACTGGCTGACCTGTTGGACGAAGCGCTGGAACGTGCGCGCCGTCTGGTGAGTGAAAAGAACCCGGATATGTCGGCAGACGAGCTGGAAAAACTGGCCAACGCCGTCGGTATTGGCGCGGTCAAATATGCCGATCTGTCGAAAAACCGCACCACCGACTACATTTTCGACTGGGACAACATGCTGGCGTTTGAGGGTAACACCGCGCCATACATGCAGTACGCCTACACCCGCGTGCTGTCGGTATTCCGTAAGTCTGGTCTGGATGAAAATGATCTGGCGAACGCGAAAGTGCAGCTCAGTGAGGATCGCGAAGCGCAGCTGGCGGCCCGTCTGTTGCAGTTTGAAGAGACGCTGACCGTTGTCGCGCGTGAAGGGACACCGCACGTAATGTGTGCGTATCTGTATGACGTCGCCGGTCTGTTCTCAGGTTTCTACGAGCACTGCCCAATCCTGAGCGCAGAAAACGACGAGATCCGTAACAGCCGCCTGAAACTGGCGCTGCTGACGGCGAAAACATTGAAGCTCGGTCTGGATACATTAGGCATCGAAACCGTAGAGCGGATGTAAATGATAGCAAAAACCCGGCAACCGCCGGGTTTTTTGATGCCCACCTACCCTACTGCCGCTAACGGACAAACACATCAAACTCCAGCCGTTCACCATCGGGACCGCGAATCAGCAAGAAACGCACGTTATCTTCTTCAATCGGCCCTTCATCCAACGGATAGCCAAGCATTGCCAGTTTCCGCTGAACGGCATCAAGGTCGCTGACTTCCAGCGCAAGATGATCGATACCGCAGCGAGGGACGTCAAAAGGTGTCCCTTCGGGAAGCTGATACAGTTCAAGAACCGCCCCACCCATTTCAATGAATGCCACGTCAATATTTCCCTGCGGCGACGTTTTACTAAACCGCTGCTGGCGCTTAAAACCCAGAGGTTCGTAGAAGGCCAGCGACCGCGTTAAATTACTGACCTGATAGCCAACATGGGCAATCGTCTTGATCAACTCGCGCATGTCATACCCCCTTACGCACACACCAGAAACCGTAGAAAGCGACGTAAACAAAGCACAATAACGGGGCGATAAAGGCGATTTGCATATTGCCGCCGTTCATATCAGAGATAATGCCCATCACCAGCGGAATCACTGCGCCGCCGATAATTGACATCACCACTATCGAGCCTGCGGTTTGGGTATCTTTCCCCATGCCTTTGATGACCAGGCCAAAGTTCGTCGGCCAGCATGGTGCCATGCAGAAACTCACGAGGATAAGCGCGTACACGGCAAGCATTGAACTGTTAAACACCGCGATCAACAAAAGCCCGGTTGCCGCTAAGGCGAAGCTGCCGAGCAATAACGCCGGATTCAGGCGATTCATCAGCCAGGTGGCAACCGTTTTGCCAATGGCGTAAATCACCAGTGAGGCAAGCAACCAGTAGGTCGCTGAGTGTTCGCTCGTTCCCTGCTGTACAAGCTGAACGAAACGAATCGTGAAACTCCATACGCCAACCTGCGCTCCGACATAAAGGAACTGCGACAGTACGCCGAGACGAAAACGCGGCATTGCAAACAAGCGCTTCACGGTGGGCCCCATCTTTTCCGCAGAAACCTGTTGCTGAGATTGTGCGCCTTTACACGACGGGAATTTAATAAACACAAAAACCAGAGCCAGCACAACCAGCACCGAACCAATAATCAGATAGGGCCCGACCACCTGACTCACCATCTGATGGCGAGCCGCATCCGCAACCGCGGTCGGCATTGCCTGCAACGCTTCATGGCTGGGGTCGTTTTCACCAAAGACCATCACCTGGCCGATAAGCACGCCGGAAATGACGCCCAGCGAATTAAAGATCTGCGAGAAATTAATGCGCTGTGTGGAAGATTGAATGGGCCCCAGCAAACTTGAGTAGGTATTCGCCGAGGTTTCCAGGAAGGAGAGTCCACAGGCAATTACCCCCAGGCAGGCGAGGAACGCGCCATAGGTCATTATCTGAGCGGCGGGAACAAAAAGGAAGCACCCCAGGGCATACAGGCATAATCCAATGATAATCGCCACTTTATACGAATAGCGCTTAATCAGCGCCGCCGCAGGTAGCGCGACAAAAAAGTAGCCCAGGAAAAAAATCGACTGTACCAGCGCGGTCTGGGTATCCGTCAGATCGAACCCCTTTTTAAACTGGGCAATCAAAATATCATTCAGGTTGCCCGCCATCCCCCATAGCGCAAACAAGCAGCAAACCAGTAAAAACTGTAGCCATGGGGTATGCGATAAATAAGCGCTGGTATCCAGTTTTTCGTTCTGGACCACCGCTTTATCGACCTTATCCGTAATTAGCGTACTCATTGAGCTATCCTCGTAATGGTTTTCATATTGTAGGGTTCATGTCATTTCATCATCAGAAGCGGCACGGAAAAGATGTTCATGTTCGCCATACAGGTCTACGCGATCGTCCATTGCGTCGGCATGTCGTCTGTCGGCCCGGGAATCCCAAAAGCCCACTCGTCCCGTCAGTCCCATGTTCTCTATCCGCATCTGCGATAGGTGAAATGTCGTGACGCATAAGGCCTCTTCATTACAGCAACCAGGTGATTTCCGGGCAAAAGCAGCCCCCGCCGCACACAGCAGCGTTTCAACAATGCATGTATTAGTCGTCACAACATGACGAGTACTCAGACGATTTGACTGCCGACGTTATGCCGGTTTTTTTAAGCAGAGGTGCGCCAGACGATCTATCCGACCCATCCCCCTTCATGCCTCTTTTCTCATCCCCGCCCTGCTAATTAAAAACAAATGAAAATAAAAAAATGCTAAATTGATCACGTTATTTTCATTTGATGCGTTTTTAAATGGATTTAAGCGTTAAAACAGCGTCAAATGAAACCAATTAAAAACAAAGGGCAGGATATAACCATGAATGAAACAACCCGTCGTTTTGCACGTTTAATCGATCTGAGCGCAGTACAGGCGACCAGTACCGAAGCTGATGTCCGTGCCTCCGCCGAACTGGCAACCCGGTACAACATCATTTCCGTGCATGTACTGCCTTGCTGGACACGCTTTCTCAGCACGTTGCTACCTCAGCAAGGGACTGGAGAGGTGATGATTGGCGGGCCAGTCGGCTTTCCCGGTGGCGGGCATGCCACTGATACCAAGGTTCAGGAAGTGAGGCAGCTTATTGCCGATGGTGCTCGTGAAGTGGATATGGTGGTGAACATTGGCAAAGTGTTATCCGGGGATTATGACTATGTGCGCGACGATTTACGCCGCGTGGTGGAAGCCGCAGCGCCAGTACCGGCAAAAGTGATTCTCGAAACGCACTATTTGAACGAAGAACAGATTCGCCGCGTTTGTGATATTGCCGTAGAAGTCGGGATGAAATGGGTTAAAACCTCTACCGGTTGGGCCCCGACTGGCGCAACGGTGGAAAAAGTCAGCATTATCGCCGATCAGCTTAACGGCCGTATCGACATCAAAGGCGCCGGGGGCATTCGTGACCTGGAAACGGTCCGCGCGCTCTACCAACTGGGCGTTCGCCGTTTCGGCATGAGCCATGGCGCGGTCACAAAAGTGCTGGCTGAACTGGAGCAATATCCTGAACGTTTTCCTGAGTTGAACGCCGATTAAACCGAAGGGCTGCGGGCCTGATGGCCCGCCTGAAACGTCACCGGAGTCAGTGATGAAAGATAAAATACTCACGATCGATGTTGGCACTGGCAGTACTCGCGCAGCGATTCTGCATGTCGATGGCACAATGGTCGGCTTTGCTCAAAGAGAGTATGAGCAGACGACGCCACAGGCGGGCTGGTCAGAACAGTCCCCTTCTTTATGGTGGCAGGCCGCCTGCGAATGCGTACGCGAGGTTCTCTACCGTTATCCTGAAACGGCTTCGCAGATAGCGGTCATCGGCGTTTGCGGGCAGATGCATGGAACCGTGCTGCTGGATAATCATGGCGAGCTGGTAGAAGACAGGGCGCTATTGTGGAATGACAAGCGTAGCCAACCGCAGGTTGACGCCTTTGCTGTGCGTGAAGGGCGGGAAAAATGGCTGTCGCATTTAAATAACCCGCCCGCGGCGGCCTGGCCCGCGTTCAAATTAGCCTGGTGGCGTGAGCATAAGCCGGAAAGCTGGTCGAAAATCGCCACCATTCTTATGCCGAAGGATTACATCAATTTCATGTTAACCGGCGCGCTGGCGACCGATTATAGTGAAGCATCCTGTTATTTTCTGATGGACAGCGAGACCCGTCGATGGTCTTCACAGGCCTGCGCTCTGTTTGGCTTACGCGTTGAGCAATTGCCGACGCTGAAGTTATCCAGCGATATCATTGGATACGTGACGCCCGAAGCATCCCGTCTGACCGACCTCCCATGCGGGATCCCGGTGGTTGCAGGAACATCTGATATGGCAGCGTCCCTGCTGGGTTCTGGGGTCTATGAGCCGGGAATGGCGTCTGACTCTACGGGAACATCGACGTTACTCACGGTCGTCGCAAAGCACCCGTTACAGCATCCCCTCGTTAATAATCTTCATCTGGCTAACGCTGCCTGGGGCGGATTCACTATTCTGGATGCTGGCGGTGATGCCGTCCGCTGGGCGCGGCTGGCGCTTGCCGACAATCAGATTACGCACCCGCAGCTTTTACAGGAAGCGGCGACGGTACAGGCGGGCGCTGAAGGGCTGCTATTTCTTCCCTATCTGACGGGAGAGCGACTGGCTGAAAAAAATAACTCGCGCGCGCAGTTCTTCGGTTTGCAACGAAAGCATCGCCGCGGTCATTTATTCCGTGCGGTACTGGAAGGTGTGGCTTTTGCTTCCTGGCGCAATCTTCGCCAGTTGCAGGCGTGCGGGCAATACCCTGAACAGATGATCGCTTCCGGCGGTGGCGCACGCAGCCCGCTATGGCTTGAAATCAAAGCGGCGGCATATAATCTCCC
Source organism: Citrobacter telavivensis (assembly GCA_009363175.1). NCBI lineage: Bacteria > Pseudomonadati > Pseudomonadota > Gammaproteobacteria > Enterobacterales > Enterobacteriaceae > Citrobacter > Citrobacter telavivensis. Next base: position 2,736,253 of record CP045205.1, on the reverse strand, counting down.
GATATTATCTACGCGTAATCAGGAGAATGGCGTCACCGGATGCGGTATTATCGCAGGGGTTGGCGTGGGGCTGTACGCTGATTTTGCCAGCGGTGTGCGACAGACGGTTCAGTTCGACAAACTGATTTCGCCAGATCCCCGTCTGCGGGATTATTACCAGGCCTGCACTGAGCTTTTTGATACGCTCTACCAGCAGTCCACCGCCTTATATGACAGGCTGGATGTCCTGAGCGCAGGACCAGACTGAAGATAAGCCAGCGCGCTATCGTGCGGAACGCGCCGTAAATAAGAGAGGAAGAATGTTTGCAGAAGAAAGACAGGAGAAGTTGCTCAGTATTCTCAGGGAAAAACGCAAAGTCACTGTTTCTGAAATGTGCGATCTCTTTAATGTATCCGGCGCAACCATTCGAGCCGATCTCCGTCAGTTGGAAGATGAAGGGTTGCTTACCCGAACGCATGGCGGCGCCGTTCTCCGTACGCGGGCGAGTTTTGAACAGGCTTCTGACACCCGCGAAATTGTCAACCTGAGCGCTAAGGAACGGATTGGCCAGCGCGCGGCGGCGCTGGTTGAAGATGGCGATATTATTGTGCTGGATACAGGCACAACGACCCTACACATCGCGCGTAATATCCGCGATCGGCAGAACGTGACCGTGGTGACCAATGATTATCAGATCGCTCGCGAACTGGAATCCAGTCCCTCAATTCAGACCATCCTGCTGGGCGGGATCGTGAAGAAAGGATACCACTGTGTGGTGGCGATAAACGGACGATCCATTCTCGATACGCTGAACGTCGATAAAGCGTTTATGGGGACCAATTCGCTCTCGCTCAAACAGGGTGCCTGTGTGGCTGACATTATGCTGGCAGAAACAAAACGGGGCATGGTTGAGCATGCAAGCCAGGTGATTATCGTTTGCGACTACAGCAAACTGAAGAACACGTCACTGGCTCAATTTACCTCAGCAGATCGTATCAATACCCTCGTGATTGATCGCTTGCCCGATGAGGCAACAGAGTATCGCAATGCGGGTATACAGATTATTTCCCTGGATGAAGAGGCACGCCTGTAGACTTTAGCGTGGTGAAGTGCCCGGATGCGGCGACTGCCTTATCCGGGCTCCCCGTCACACCGCCCCGGAGGACGACGCGTTCCGGAGGAAAGGTCAGAAGTACTTGCGTAAATACTCCGTCAGACACAGCATCGCCATTGCCTGGCCGTAGGGCATGGACGTCAGCGGTATCGCCCGATAGAAGTCGAGATCGTGCCCCATTCCCGTACCGAAAGAGGTTTGTAGCAGTTCCCCTTGCGGTGAAATGTTCCGCACAATTCCGCGAATCGCTTTTTCCGCCACGTCGGCATATTCCGCACTGACAAACCGTTTACGCACGGCTTTTAAAATCCCGTAAGCGAACCCTGCGGTGGCGGAAGCTTCCAGGTAGGAATGCGGGTCGTCAAGCAGCGTATGCCACAGTCCGCTCTCATCCTGACAGTTCGCAAGCGCGGCAATCTGCGCATTCAGCACCTGCACCAGATAGCGGCGTACGGCGTTGTTTTCCGGCAGGTTCACCAGTTCGAGGAAGTCCGGGATAACAATGGTTAGCCAGCTATTGCCGCGTGCCCAGCGGGCGTTGGCAAAGTTATGATGTCCGTCGTAATTCCAGCCGTGGAACCACAGGCCGGTCTCCCGGTCCATCAGATTCTGTACGTGCAGCAGAAACTGATAGGTCGCCTCTTCCACATATTCAGGGCGGTTAAGCAACTGTCCAATTTTCGCCAGCGGCAGCACCGTCATCATCAGCGTGTCATCCCACATCTGCTGATGGTTCTCTTCCGCCAGCGTGATGTGCTGCATGCCGCCATGATCGGTGCGCGGCATCTCATACATCGCCCATTCCGCCCAGGCGTCGAGCCACGGCAGATAAGCCGGGTTACGCGTCTCCTCATAGCGATACGCCAGAGTCAGGAACGGCGCCATCGTGTTGACGTTTTTGGTGGTGGTCCCTTCGGCAAAACGGTCGGCGAACCAGTTGTCGATAATATCGCGCATGGTCTCGTCACCGGTCTGCTGGTAGTACTGATACATCCCGTACAGCCCAACGCCGTGCGTCCATTCCCACCCTGCCCAGCCTTTGGTGTCTATCACGCGTCCGTCGTCCAGGCGCAGCAGAAATTGACCAGTCTCGTCCTTGATGTTCACCAGATTGGTTGTCACCGTCTGAATTAACGTTTTCAGTTCTTCCCGGGAGATAAAACGTTCCGGCTGACGCAGTAATGCGCTATGTTTGACAGGCCAAACCTTCATATCCTTAACCTCTGTTGTAAGTCGAATTCAATATCGCAGCCTGCTTCAGTGAGGGAGCCGCTGGTTTGTTACGATTCAGATAACCAATGTTGTTGTTACCCCAAAGTGATTCATACGGCAGTCCGGCGAGCATCTCGACGGTGGCGCGCGCCTGTGGCGTAATGCTTTCCGGCATTGCGCAGCCTGACTCGCGCATTTTCGCCGTCTCTTCGCGCAGCGTGCTGTGGGTTTGCAAATTCAGTTTAAAGCGCAGGGAAACCAGGAAACCGCAGGCCAGCACCAGTAGCGTACCGCAGCTGAGGATCAGCAGGATGGTATGGCTGACCGCTTCAGGCTGCGTGCTCTGCCCTGAGACAAAGCCTGACATTTGCATGACAATGCCGACCAGCATCACCGCTCCAGCCTGTGACGCTTTACGCGTCAGGGTCATGATCCCAGCGAAGATCCCTTCGCGGCGCTGACCGGTAATGACTTCATCCACATCCGCAATGTAGGTGTAGGTGTTCCACGGTACATAGTTGATCCCCCCACGACCCAGACCTGCCACCGCGGAAACCAGCAGTAACAGAGAGTAGACATCGCTCAATCCGGCGTAGTAAAGCACCGCATAAGAGAGTGAACTCAGACCGAAAAGCACCACCACCATTCGGTAGGATGGCGCAGGTCCAAAACGGATACATAGCGGAATCATGGCGATGACTGCAATAAACTGGAAGATAGCCATCGTTCCAAGCAGATTCGACGCCATTGAGGCTTCCTGCATCAGGACAAACACGACGTAATAGGTAAAGACGGCGTTGAACACGTCCTGGGCAATATAGCCGCCAAGGTACATCCCCAGATGCTGGCGGAATATTTTAATACGCAGTGTAGAGCTTAACTCTACGAACAGACGATTCATGCTCTGACTGAACGTCAGGCTCTTTTTCTCTTCTTCTGCGCGCAGCGCGGCTTCTGTCCACTCTTCACGCGGACGTTCCCAGGTAAAGAACCAGACAAAGGTCAGCATCAACGCGCACAGTACCGAGAACACGAGGCTGGCATAAAAGAAGGAGATCGGGTTGTGCTTACCGAAAGCGGTTAACAAAATGCCGGGCAGGAAAGAGGCCAAAATAGCGGACATTTGCGCCATACCAATACGCGCGCCGGAAAACTTGGTTTTCTGTTTGAAATCATCGGTCATTTCCGGTACCAGCGTCTCGTAAGGCACCAGGATCATGGTATAGACAATATCAAACAGCAAATAGGTCAGCAGGTAATACCAGAAGCTCATATCCCCTACCCACATCAGTGAGTAGCTGAATACGCACGGGATCCCCAGCAAGATAAAGAATTTACGCCGACCAAAGCGCTTGCCGAGCCAGCTGGAGCCGAAGTTATCGGTCAAAAAGCCCATCAGCGGACTGACAACGGCATCCAGCACCCTTGCGGCCGCAAAAATGAAGGTCGCTTCGATGGGAGAAAGTCCGCAGAAGGTTGTATAGAAATAGAGCAGCCAGGCTGCCGTAAGCGCCGTGGTGCCTGCGCCCAGGAAATCGCCTGAGCCATAGGCGAAATAATTCACCAATCCAATTTTACGTGTTTTCATCACCGTTAACCCTGCAAATGGTTGGGGGACTCCCGGCCGGTTGGCTGCGCCAGGGGAGTACTTACACGGCTACAGTAAAAGCTTACAAAGTGGGATACCTTTTCGTTTTTGCCACCTGTTGGAGTGAAATGGCAAAAACGCAAAGAGACCGGCAACACGTGTCACCGATTTATAAAACAGCGTTTCTTTTAGATCAAAAGGTGAGGCCAAAAATGCGAGTCAGGCAGCAATTCAGTCCGCTGCCTGATGAGGAGAATAACCGTTATTGATAGTTCACAATCACCTGATTGCTCTGGACTTTTAATGCGGGAATTAAACGACCGCCGCCGGGAACTTCCCAGATGAAACGCAGCGGTTCAACGGCGGGCACATTGCTAAATGCCATCGTTGTGCCGCTCTGTCCCTCTATCTCCACGCAGCGGGATTGCGAGCATAAGCGCACCCGTAAGCCAGCAGGCGTCGGGCCATTCAGCTCATAACGCCAGGCGACCAGCGTCATCAGACCCGAGACGGGCTGGCTGGATGAAAGCGGCGCCGACGACGCTGACACACCACGATGATTCAGAGTAATACCGATGCTGCTGGCCTGCCACGCCCCTTCCCCGGCAGCCTGTAACGTCAGCGGGAAGAGTAACAGCCAAAAGAGTTTGCGCATTATTTACCTCCAATAGTCGCCGTCATGCGGATGTTACGGTTATCGGACAACTCCATGTTCGACAGCACCACCAATTGCGGCAGGCTGCGGCGCAGGAAACGTGACAGCAATGGACGCAAGGCATGGTTAACCAACAGCACCGGTGGCGCGCCCAACATCTCCTGACGAGACAGCGCCTCCTGGGTTTGCGCCAACAGACGGTCGGCAAGACCCGGCTCCAGTCCACCGCCGCCCTGTAGCGCCTGCAACAGCAGACGCTCCAGCGCGGTGTCGAGGCCAATCACACTGACTTCATGGTTACCCGGGAACCACTGCTGAGTAATGGCGCGACCCAGCGCCACCCGAACCACCGCAGTGAGTTCATGCGGATCGCTCTGCAACGGTGCATGTTCTGCCAGCGTTTCCAGAATGGTACGCATATCGCGAATCGGCACTTTTTCGTCCAGCAAATTCTGCAACACTTTATGCAGCGTGGTCAGGGTTACCACGCCAGGCACCAAATCTTCGGTCAGCTTCGGCATATCCTGTGACACGCGATCCAGCAGTTGCTGCGCTTCCTGGCGACCGAACAGTTCAGACGCATACTGACCGATCAGGTGATTCAGATGGGTGGCGACCACGGTACTGGCCTCCACCACGGTAAAGCCCTGAATCTGCGCCTGTTCTTTTAGCGCGCTTTCGATCCAGATAGCGTCCAGGCCAAATGCCGGATCAACCGTCTGCTCGCCCGGTAATGTGCCGGCCGCGGTACCAGGGTTGATCGCCAGCCAGCGTCCCGGATAGGCGTCGCCGCTGCCAATCTCAACGCCTTTCATCAGAATGCGGTAATGCGCTGGCTGGAGATCCATATTGTCGCGGATGTGCACCACCGGCGGCAAAAAGCCCATGTCCTGGGCGAACTTTTTACGAATACTGCGGATACGCCCCAACAGTTCGCCATCCTGCTGAAAATCGACCATCGGGATCAGGCGATAGCCCACTTCCATGCCAAGCGAGTCTTCCAGTTGCACATCGTTCCAGGTGGCTTCCACCACCGAATTATTTTCCGGAACTTTAGTTGGCTGCGGCTCGGCAGGCGCCTTCTGTTCACGGCCCCGGATCCACCAGGCCAGTCCCAGCAGCGCAGCGGTAAACATCAGGAAGACGAGGTTTGGCATCCCCGGTACCAGCCCCAGCAAACCCAGTACCGCGGCACTGAGCAACATCACCCTGGGGTTACTGAACAGTTGCCCGACCATCTGCTCGCCAACGTCCTGATCGGTACTGACGCGGGTGACGATGACGCCCGCCGCCGTTGAGATCACCAGCGCCGGGATCTGCGCCACCAGACCATCACCGATAGTCAGCAGGGTATAGCTTTCCGCAGCATGCCCCATGGACATACCGTGTTGCAGCACGCCCACCAGCAGACCGCCCACGACGTTGATCACCATAATCAGAATACCGGCGATAGCATCACCGCGAACAAACTTACTCGCACCGTCCATCGACCCGTAGAAGTCGGCTTCCTGGGTCACTTCAGAACGACGCTTTTTCGCTTCATCTTCGCCGATAAGACCGGCGTTAAGGTCAGCGTCAATCGCCATCTGTTTACCCGGCATTCCGTCAAGGACAAAGCGCGCGCCCACTTCGGCGATACGCCCGGCACCTTTGGTGATGACCATGAAGTTGATGATGACGAGGATGACGAACACCACGATACCGATGGCGAAGTTGCCACCGACCAGGAAGTGGCCGAACGCTTCAACCACCTTCCCCGCTGCCGCCGCACCGGTGTGCCCTTCCATCAAAATGATACGGGTGGAGGCCACGTTCAGCGCCAGACGCAGCAGCGTGGTAAACAGCAGAATGGTCGGAAACGCGGCAAACTCCAGCGTACGCTGGGTGAACATCGCCACCAGCAGCACCATAATCGACAGCGCGATGTTAAAGGTAAACAGCAGGTCAAGGATGAACGCCGGCAGCGGCAGGACCATCATCGACAGGATCAGCAGGATGAGGATCGGCCCGGCAAGGATCTGCCACTGCGTGTTTTTTATGTTGTTGGGCAGGCGCAGCATCGCGACCAGATTAGCCATCAGTAGTCTTCTCGTTCATAAAATCCAGAGCTTCAGGCACCGGAAGATTTGCAGGTTGTGGTGGACGTTCCCCACCGGCGAGTCGCCAGCGTTTAAGCTGCCAGACCCAGGCCAGCACTTCCGCGACGGCGGCGTACAGTTGCCCCGGGATCTGCTGACCAATCTCAGCATGACGATAAAGCGCACGCGCCAGCGGCGGCGCTTCAAGCGTGGGAATTTTGTTCTCGGCACCGATCTCACGAATACGTAACGCCACAAGTCCAGCCCCTTTCGCCACCACTTTCGGCGCGCTCATCTTGTTCTCGTCGTACTGAAGCGCCACCGAATAGTGCGTCGGGTTGGTAACGATGACATCGGCATTGGGGACGTCGCTCATCATGCGTCGACTCGCCGCCTGGCGCTGCATCTGCCGGATACGCCCTTTCACGTGAGGGTCGCCTTCGTTCTGTTTAAATTCGTCGCGGATATCCTGGCGTGACATGCGCAATTTTTTCAGATGGCTCATGATCTGGAAAATCACGTCGAATCCGACCATCGGAATCACGCCCAACACGACCAGCAGCGCACACAGCCCGACGAGATCCATCGCGTTGCCCATCGCCGTACGCGGGGACTCCGCCATCAAACGCATCATCTCCGGCCAGTTGTGCCACAGATACAGCGCCGTCACGCTGCCCACCAGCGTGGATTTCAGAATCGCCTTCAGCAACTCCGCCCCCGTCTGCGCCGAGAACATACGTTTGATGCCAGGCAGTGGGTTGAGCTTGGAAAATTTGGGTTGCAGCGATTTACCGCTAAAGACCAGACCACCGAGCAGAACCGGCGAGATCAGCGCCACCAGCACCACGCCGGTGATCAGCGGCAATAGCGCGATCATCGCTTCTTTAATCAGCAGTATGATTTGCCCGAGAATCAGATTGGGGTCATTGACCATGCTGTGGTCAAAGCGCAGTCCCGCTGACAACATGCCCGACAACCGTCTGGCCAGCGACTCGCCGCCAATCCAGATAATGCAGACGCCCACCAGCAAAATCAGCAGTGACGTCAGTTCTCTGGAACGGGGTATCTGCCCTTCTTCCCGCGCTTTTTCAAGTCGGTGGGGGGTGGGGGCTTCTGTTTTGTCGTCGCTCTCGCTCTCTTCAGACACGCATCAGATCCTGGATGGGCTTATGAGCGAAAATGATGCCAGAACAACATTGAGTTAATGGCAAGAGTAAGCAGCAAAAAAGGCAGGGTTTATGGCCTTAAGCCAGATAGCCGGATGGGAGAAACTCGCCATCCGGCCAGTGGGAAATCAGAAACCTAAGCTGTCCAGCAAGTCATCCACCTGGTCCTGGCTGGCGACCACACCGGCTTTACTGGTATCGACCTGCGGCCCATTCAGCAGGCTCTCGCTTTCGCGTTTAGGCCGAGCGCCCTGCTCCGGAATGTTTTCCAGCAGCACCATCAGCAGCTGACGTTCAATTTCCTGAATCACATCCATCATGCGCTTGATCACCTGACCGGTCAGATCCTGGAAATCCTGCGCCATCATGATGTCGAGCAATTGCGCGTTGGTGAAACTGGTATGTCCCGGCACATCACCGAGGTATTTGCGCGTATCCGTCACCAGTTCGCGGGCGTCAGAGAGCTCAATTGGGTTTTCGAACCACTCGTCCCAACGCTTGCTCAGCGCCTTCGCCCCTTTCTCCATTTCGTCCTGATGCGGCTGGGAGGCCTCAACGCTGTTCAGGGCGCGTTCAGCCGCCTGCGCGGTCATCTGTACCACATAGTCCAGACGATCGCGGGCATCGGGAATGGCCTCTGCCGCTTCGGCAATGGCCTGATCCAGTCCCAGTTCGCGCAGACTGTCACGCAGCATACGGGTCAGGCTACCAATGCGGGCAATGATATCCCCGGCAGAATGTTCATCTACGGGTTTAATCGATGGTTGCATCATGGTCAGCCCCTTACATGCCCAGTTTCTCAAAGATTTTATTAAGCTTTTCTTCCAGCGTCGCCGCGGTGAACGGTTTCACCACGTAGCCGCTGGCACCGGCCTGCGCTGCGGCGATAATGTTCTCTTTCTTCGCTTCTGCCGTCACCATCAGCACCGGCAGTGAGGACATCCCACCGTCCGCGCGGATAGTTTTCAGCAACTCGAGACCGTCAATGTTCGGCATGTTCCAGTCGGAAATCACAAAGCCAAACCCACCTGCCTGCAGTTTATTCAACGCATCGGCGCCATCTTCGGCCTCTTCCACGTTGTTAAATCCCAGCTCCTTAAGCAGGTTACGCACGATGCGGCGCATGGTGGAAAAGTCATCCACAACCAAAAATTTAAGCTCTTTATCCGCCATAAAAAATTACTCCTGATTCAAATACGTATTGCCTGTCCGGCACTGATTTTCGCCAGCATCTGCTGGCTTACCTGACTAAGATCGACCACTTCGCTGACGCCACCCATATTGATGGCTTCGCGCGGCATGCCGAACACCACACAACTTGCTTCATTTTGCGCAATCGTCCAGGCACCCGCCTGGTGCATCGCTAACATTCCGGCAGCGCCGTCGTTGCCCATTCCCGTCAGGATCACTCCGACGGCATTGCGCCCCGCATGAATCGCTACCGAATGAAACAGCACATCCACCGACGGTCGGTGCCGGTTAACCGGCGGACCGTCATGAATTTTGATTTGATAGTTTGCCCCGCTGCGCGACAGCTCCATATGCTTGTCGCCCGGCGCAATGTAGGCATGCCCCGGCAGAACGCGCTCGCCGTCCTCCGCCTCTTTCACGGCTATCTGACACAGTTTGTTCAGACGCTCGGCGAACGAGCGGGTAAAGCCTGGCGGCATATGCTGCGTAATAATGACCGCCGGACTGGAGAGCGGCAGCGGTTGCAGCACATGGCGAATGGCCTCGGTGCCGCCCGTTGAGGCGCCAATCGCAATCAGCTTTTCCGAGCTGAGCAGCGGACCCGCTTTTAAGGTCACCGGAGCCTCGAGCGGTTTATGGGCCGTCAGACGCGCCCGCGACGCCGTACGCACTTTCTCCGCAATCATCTCGCTGTAGGCCAGCATCCCTTCACGGATCCCCAACTGCGGCTTAGTGACAAAATCAATCGCCCCCAGTTCCAGCGCCCGCAGCGTCACTTCCGACCCTTTCCCCGTCAGCGACGACACCATCACCACCGGCATCGGACGCAGTCGCATCAGCTTTTCAAGAAAATCAAGGCCGTCCATCCGCGGCATTTCGACGTCCAGCGTCAACACGTCAGGGTTATATTTCTTGATTAAGTCTCGGGCGACGAGTGGATCCGGCGCGGTTGCCACCATCTCCATATCGCTATGGCTATTAATAATTTCAGTCATGATTTGGCGCATCAATGCAGAATCATCGACCGACAACACCCTGATTTTACTCATGCTTTACCCTTACTTAGCGCATAAACCGTTTGCCCGCGCAGGCTAAAGTCGCGCACGAGGTTACTAAAGTTCTCTGAATGCCCGGCAAACAGCAGACCATCAGGCTTAAGGAGAGGGACAAAACGGCGCAGGATGTCCTGCTGCGTCGTTTTATCGAAATAGATCATTACATTGCGACAAAAAATAGCGTCAAACGGCCCCGGCACGTTGTACTGCTTATCAAGCAGGTTAATCACGGAAAACTCGACGTGGCTTGCCAGTTCCTGACGCACGCGTACCAGCCCATCATGCGGGCCCGTTCCGCGCATGAAATAGCGCTGTAGCTGCTGCGGCGACAGGGTCTTCAGTTCGTCCAGCCGATAGATCCCGCTGCGGGCCTTTTCCAGCACTTCGGTGTCGATATCGCTGGCAAACACCTTCCAGCGTCCCGGTGCCGTACCCAGCGTATCGGCCAGCGTAATGGCGATACTGTACGGCTCTTCACCGGTCGATGCCGCGGCGCTCCAGACCCGATATTCGCCGCTGTGGCGACGGGCACTTTCCGCTAATACTGGAAAGTGGTGCCCTTCGCGGAAGAAGGCTGTCAGGTTGGTGGTCAACGAGTTGATAAAAGCCTGCCACTCTGCGCTGCTTTGATTGGCTTCCAGCACGCTGAGATAGTCGCCAAAATCATCCAGCCCCAGCGTACGCAGTCGACGAACCAGGCGGTTATAAACCATATCCCGCTTGTGGTCCGCCAGCACGATCCCCGCGCGCTGGTAGATTAATTGACATATCCGACGAAAGTGCGCGTCAGACAGCGCAAGGCGCTGGGTCATCTGTAACAATAATGACGTTTGCCCGTTGGGCAGAGATGATGTCATAGCGCCTTCTCAATCACATTCAGGATACAACGGGCACAGCCTGCAGCGGTGCCGATTCTTGGTGTGTTACTACGTGTTCTTCCAGTTTGAAAACCGCCACGCGGGCTGACAGCGAGTCGGCCTGATGCGCGAGTTGGTCGGTAGCCGCGGCGGCTTCTTCCACCAGCGCGGCGTTCTGCTGCGTCACCTGGTCCATCTGCGTGACCGCCTGCGCCACCTGTTCAATCCCTCTGCGCTGTTCGTCTGACGCCGAGGCAATCTCGCCCATGATGTCGTTGACCCGCGTTACCGAGCTCACGATTTCCGTCATGGTGTGTGCAGCGGTATTGACGAGTTGTGATCCCTGGTGGACGCGATTCACCGACTCTTCAATCAACCCTTTAATCTCTTTCGCTGCCTGAGCGCTGCGGCTCGCCAGGTTGCGCACCTCTCCGGCAACCACGGCAAATCCACGCCCTTGCTCACCGGCCCGCGCCGCTTCAACCGCCGCATTCAGCGCCAGAATATTGGTCTGGAAGGCAATGCCGTCGATCACCCCGATGATGTCGCCAATCTTTTGCGAACTGGCGGCAATCGCCTGCATCGTACTGGCGACGTTCGTGGCCTGATCGCCACCGGTTTTCGCGGTGTCGGCCGCGCTTTTTGCAAGCACTGAAGCCTGACGCGCGTTGTCGGCGTTCTGACCGACGGTGGCGGTCAACTGCTCCATGCTGGCCGCCGTCTGTGCCAGCGACGCCGCCTGCTGCTCGGTGCGTGAGGAGAGATCGTTATTGCCCATCGCAATTTCGGAAATCCCGGTATGCATCGCCAGACTGCCCTGACGCACGTCGCTGACGGTTTCCCGCAGCGCCTGTTGCATCGCCTTCAGGCTGGCGAAGATCGCCGAAATCTCATTACGCCCGTAGACCGCGATCGGACGCGCCAGGTTACCGTCGGCAATGCTGTCAAAATGACTGCCGATAATCGCCAGCGGCTGGACGATCATTTTACGTGACCAGAACAGCGCCCCGGTTGTTAACAGTGCAGCAATAATCACCATGCTGATAAAGATCGCCGCTGACATGTGATAGTTGTTCTTGCTCTGTTGCCCCGCCACCACCAGCACATGATTAATGTTCTGCTGCCAGGCGTTAAAATTAACGTCAAAGGCGTCCTGCGACGCCTGCACCGGCGCGGTCAGGAAGTCTGACAGCTGGTTGTTCTCAAGCCAGGTGGCCTGATGCTCCAGATCGCTGTGCCACTGGGTGAAGCTTTTCTCCGTTGCGTCCTGCAAGGCTTTCCCCTCCTGGGTATTCACCGCTATCGCCCTGAAGCTGTTAAACAGCGTGCCGGATTGCGCCAGACTTTCGCGCGCGATAACCATCAGACTTTTGATGTCATCGGGCGGATAGCTCAGTGCTGTTAACGTCCCGGCCTTGTTCAGGGCGGTACTCGCCTGTAATAAAACGGCGCGCGTTTGTGCCAGCGCCGCGCGTTGCTGATTACTCTGCTCGACCTGATTCAGGCTCTGAAAACCGTCCCGAAATGCCCAGAAAGACAAGCCATTACTGCCGATCTGCAATACACCACAGAGGATCAAAATCAAAAACAGCGTGGTCGAGATTCGAATACGATTAAACATCAACGCTCCCATCAGGCGGCAACGGCCGCAGTGTTAAAGTTCGGTCAAAATGTTTCCCAGTTAGTATCATGCTCCATGCTTAACGAAGGCTTCTGCGCCGTGCGTGACACGTCCGCAGAAGTCCGTTCTTCTTTGGTTTTTACCGCGAAGGGACGCGCGGCAAGACGAAATGCAGACACCGCCATCGTCAAACGGCTGGCCTGTTCTTCCAGCGCGGCGGCAGCGGCAGCAGATTCCTGCACCAGCGAGGCGTTTTGCTGCGTCACGCGGTCCATTTCAGAAACCGCCAGCGCCACCTGATCGATGCCACGACTTTGTTCATCTGAGGCCGAGGCGATTTCGCCCATAATGTCGGTCACGCGGGTCACCGCATTGACGATATCGTTCATGGTCTCGCCCGCGCTCTCGACCAGCACGGAGCCGGTATCCACGCGCGAAACAGAATCTTCAATCAGCGCTTTGATCTCTTTTGCCGCCTGCGCACTGCGACTGGCCAGGTTACGTACTTCGCCCGCCACCACCGCAAACCCACGCCCCTGCTCGCCTGCCCGCGCGGCTTCCACCGCCGCGTTCAGCGCCAGGATATTGGTCTGGAAAGCAATACCGTCGATGACGCTGATGATGTCGGCAATCTTCTTCGAGCTGCCGGCGATTTCGTGCATCGTTTTGACAACGTTATCCACGACTTTGCCGCCGTGCTGCGCGGTTTCCGACGCGCTCTGCGCCAGTTGCGACGCCTGACGGGCATTGTCGGCGTTCTGTTTCACCGTCGCGGTCAACTCTTCCATGCTGGCAGCCGTTTCTTCCAGCGCCGACGCCTGTTGCTCGGTTCGCGATGAGAGATCGGTGTTGCCGGTGGCAATTTCCGTCGTGCCGGAGTAAATAGCATCCGATCCTTCGCGCACCTGCGTCACGGTCTCCACCAGCGAGCGCTGCATGTGATCGACGCTGCTGGCCAGTTCACCAATCTCATTACGTCCGGCGAAGGTCAGGGTATTGGTCAGGTTTCCGCCTGCGATTTCACGAATATGAGCGATGACCCGGGCAAGCGGGTTGAGCAGCGTTTGACGAATGCCGTACCACACCACCACCAGGATCAGCACCAGCACCACCGCCAGGATGGCGAGTTGCCACTTCGCAAACTGGTAATCGCGCGCGCTTTCATCAAACGCCTGGAGATAGAGTTTTTCGCTGACGCTGGCGTATTTGCTCTTCGCGTCGCCGAGGCCGTTTTGCATGCCCTGCGTGGGCTGTGCGAAAAATGCATCCATGTTGCCGTTTTCAAGGAACTGCACCAGTTCAGTTAAACCGGCAAAATATTTCTGGTATTTTTCGTCCACATCGCTGCTGACCTCCGCCATTTCCGGCAGAGGGGCAAACGATTTAAACCTGCCGTAATGCTCCGCCGCCTGGGCGAGCGACGCTTTCGCGCCCTTCAACAAGTCAGTTTTTGCGCTGCTCTGCTGGTTGTTCGCATCCATCATCATGCGTGCTGATGAACGGCTGAGGTTGATACGCGTTTGCAGCATCAGATCCCATGTCGAGGTCAGTTCACTTTGCTGTTGGCGTAGATCGTTAGAAATAACAAAACTTTTTTGATTCTGCTGCAAAGACGAAAACAGCAAACCACCAGATACAAGCTGTAGCAGTGCGAAAACCCCCAGCACCATCATCAGCATTGTGACAACGCGGATACGGTTAAACATAAGGCACCTTCCTGAAAACGAGTTATCAACGTTATCGGCACCCTGGATAAGAACTTTACGTTTGCGAAAGGGAAATCCAGCTCAGAAGGCGATATCCACCACCACCGTGTCGGTGTAAGTCCCGGCGGGAGGCGTGGACTGGCTGGGTAACACGACGGCGGTGTAGTTGTAGGTTCGCAGCAGACCATCGCTGCTGGTGGAGGATGAGGCGCTGCTGGTCCAGCGCTCCGCGCCGACGCTGCCCCATCGGTTGGTGGTGCTCGCTTTGTAAATTTCGTAACTCAGGCGATTGTTGCCGCTCGCCATATTGCGCACGTTGCCATTAGCGTAACTGCCATTATTAATCCCTACCGTGTAGCTGCTGCCTTTAGTGCAGGTAATCGAGACCGCCTGCGAGATCGCCGGGAAATTTTTCACCAGCGGCGCGCTGCCGAAATTGACATTCGGTGCATTAATGGTGATGCAGTCATTGGTCACCGTCAGGTTAAGCTGCATTGTGGTCGCGACCGTATTGGTTTGCGTGGTGACGCACAGTCCCAGAGCCCCCACCTGACAGATGTTGTAATAAACATTGAAATTGAGCGTCACCTGATACGGTCCGGCGCTGACGTTCTGTCCGGTGCTGGTACGAAAGAAGAGCGGCAGGGTAAAGCGTGTGGAACCTAACAGCGCTAACAGCGTACTCCCACTCCAGGTATAGCTGCTGCCGATGGCCACCTCACTGTTGCTGGCGCAACCGGACAGACCGCACAGACGAACCGGGATCGCATCCGTCACCGTGGTATTGTCCGTGCGCTTGAGACTGGCGCGGGTGCCTGCCGACACCGTTGCCCCGGTATACGTCAATGTCACCGTATCGTTATTTAATAGCCCCAGTACCACATCACATTGCACCAGCAGATTGGCGCTGGTCGCCTGCTCGGTACTGTTGACAGTAAACGAAGAGACGCTGCCAAATGCCCCCGCCGCGGTGTTCACGGTACAGGCCGCCCACGCTCCAGGCGCGGCCATCAATATCAGCAACAGCAGCAGCGCGCGTCCAGTCATCCGCCCCCCTGATGACAGACCAGCGGCCCGTAGGTCTGGAGCTTATGTTCAGGATTGGCCGTCAGTGAAAAGCGGGTTTTGCAATGCAGGCCGTCCGGCGTGACGACACGCAGTGGATTCACCGCATCGAGATTCTCCAGCCAGACTATCCCGTCGTAACCGACCACAGCGGGCGATTTGTTATCGCGCATAACCTGGCTTGCCACCGGCAGCGCGTGCCCGTTTTCATCATGCAGAATGACGCTTGCTACCCGCTCCTGTTCCATCGGGAAATCAACCAGGTATCCGCTCTGGCGACGCAGCGCCACTTTCCGTTCGGTCTCCTTCAGGCGGGTATCGGCAGGCAGATTGAGCGTGTTAATGCTGTAGCTCGCCGGGTAGTAGGCGGAGACGCCGCTTATCAGCAAATAGCCCCGATCGTTGGTGTGACCAACCGGCTGGTTTTCGTAATTGACCGGGACATCAGGGTGCCCGCCGGTGCTGACCACCACAAAGGCATCGTTGATTTTATTGGCGGCAAACAGTTGGTTTTCCATGAAGACCAGCGATCCCATCGCCTCACCCCACCAGGTCATGGCGTCGCTTTCGCCGTAGGTTCCGCCCTGTAATTCGATATTTCGATTCCGCCAGCCCAGCGTCGCCTGCTGATAATCCCGTGCCTGAGACTGGCGCGCCCATGCCAGATTCCAGCTAAACCCGCCGTCAGTCGGCATTGAGTGATTGTAATTAATGCGCTGTGTCTGACCGGCATCCGGCGTTTTCTCCATCGACACCGCCGCGCTGTCCCGCTCGCCCAGCGGGATCTGCACCGACATCGCTAGCGTCCAGTCGCCCTGCTGATTGTCGCGACTGGCAGACAGATAAAGACTGCTACTCCCCCACAGGCTCCGGCTCCAGGAAAGATTCAGCAGTTCTGTTTTCTGTGAGTCAAAACTGCGGATCCCAATCCATGCCGCGCCGATATTGCCAAACTCGCCCATGTTGAACGTCAGCGAATACTGATCGCTGCGCTGGCTTAACGAGGCCAGCGGTTGATTGTCGTTATCCACCAGCGGGGTCTGATCGTACAGCGCCAGATTGCCAAAACCGCGCTCACGGCGGGAGTGTTGGGTGGCCACGCTAAATTCGGCGGTGCTGTACTGATAGCCCCAGTTAATCTGATTGCCGTGATTACCGCGCATCCGGCTTTCCGTCCAGGCGCCATTGATTACGCCAAGTCGGCCCAGCTTGACCAGCGAACCCATGCCGCCCAGCGCCAGTTCTTCCGCTCCCTCGGCGTGGCCCTCAAGCGTCAGATAGTCATTCACCCCGTAGCGGTAGCTTGCGCTACCGACCGCCGGACCGTAATCAAAATTGTCGATGCCGTAATTGCGGCGCAGGCTGCCCAGCGTGACCGCCCCGTCGCTGACGCCTGTTTTGAGCAAATTACTGGCGACATAAAACGGTAAAGTCGTACTCACCTGGCGACCCAGCGCGTCACGGGTCACCAGCACCGCGTCGCCGGCACCATTAATGTAGGGCAAATTAGTGAGGGTAAACGGCCCCGGCTGGAGTTCCGTTGAACCGGCACGATAACCGTTGATAAACAGGTCTACCGCCGTCGGCACCGCCGCCTCACCGGAAAATTCAGGCAAAGGCCAGGTCACCAGATCCGGACGCAACGAGAAGTCGCGTCCCCACGACACACCGCCCACCCGCACGCTGTTGCTCCAGCTCAGGGCGTCGCTTATCACATCCCCCACCCGCCATTGCGTGGCATCTGCCTCATGGGTCGCGGTGAACACGGTATCGTAGCGCACGTATCCGTCCTGCCGATCGCCATCCCCGGCCAGAATGTGCCGCACGTAGCCCGTTGACGAGAGCGAACCCACATCGTTAAAGAAGCGCAACTCGTGCCAGATGGAGGCCTGGCTGTCGCCGTTTTGCGAGTGGCTACTGTAGAAGTCGTAATTAAGCAGCGCCCCGCGGCCGTTGCGCGCCTCGTTTACTCTGGCTTCACCGCCGAATGGCGTTGCGCGTTCGGGTAGCCAGTCCTGCGGTACGCTCAGCAGCAGGCGCTGCCCGCGACTGTCGTATTGCGTCGTAACCTGCGGTAAGCGCGAGACATTGATCTCGCCCTGCGAAAGGTGTTCTGCGGGAAGCCCGGCCTGCAGTAGATCGTCTCGGCTAACGTAGAACTCCCCCGCCCGCTGGATCACCGGCACCACTCGCTGCGTGTCGTAATGGTTTACGATCAGCGCCAGATGAAAAACCGCTTGCTGATTGATAGCGCGGGCATCGGGCGGCGGCGGGAGCGCATCATCCCCCGACTCCGCGCGACAAATTCCGCTGGTGATAAGAAAGGTCGTCATCAGTAAGCCGCTTAGTGGGCGGGACCAGACAACCATTTGCCACCCTGTGCGTTGATTGCCGCGCTAACGTTGTTTGGATGGGTGGCTCCGGCGGGAAGCGGCCAGCGACGAGTGCTGCCCGGCAGGACGTACCCCAGCAAGCCTTGCGCCATCGTGTGCTGCGCGCCGCCCTGACGCAACATCACTTTGCTTAACCGGACGTGCACATTGTTGTCATTACGCACTTCCAGTTGGGGCTGTCCGTCGGCGCGCACCACTCGCCAGTGCAGTTTCGCGGTATCCACCCGCGCATGGTGCTCCCCCTGCGGCCAGGTCTGAATTCCCTGGCCGTAGACAAACAGCGGCAGTGAATAGCGCATTTGCACCTTCAGCCCCATTTGCGGTTTATCCCCGCCGTCAGGTTGTGGGATCTCATCGACGATAATACGGTAAGCCTGCTCAACACCGGCGGGAACGGCTGACTGCTTAATCAGACGAATCAGCTGTTTACTGCCCTTATCAATACGGACAATTGGCGGGCTGGCAACCACATCCTGCTGCGGCTGGTAGCGTTCGAACCCCTCATCCTGTCGCCAGCGAACAATTCGCACCTGCATCGTCGTGGGGGTATTGCCCTGATTCTGGATCCACAACTCGGTGGCGTTGGTCTCCGCCGCCAGCCAGGGATCTATAGGCCACAACAGGATCGTTGCGGCACTGTTTGCCCCTGCTGAAACCAGCGCTGCCGTTAGGCCAAACAGCAGTCCCAAAGACGCTCGCACATGCATATCACTTCTCCCTTCGCTACCATGACAGGGTCACCGTAAGCTGATCTGAATAGTTACCTGCGGGGCTAAACCCCGTCAGCGTTGCCGCGCCAAACAGCGGTAACGCGATATTATTGCTGTCGGTGTAGACGACTGAGACCGGCTGATTCACGCCAATCTCACTGTTCGCCGCCAGCGATGACGAACTGTAGAGCCGATAGGCCACCCGCTCCGTTCCCCCTGAGCGTTGCATATTGCGCACCGAGGTATAGTTGCGTCCGCTGTCAATCGTCATGCTCAGCGCCACGCCCGGCGTGCAGGCCAGTGCCAGCGCGGCATTGGGAACAAATTGCGCACTCACCCGTCGGTTTTCTACACCGCTATAAGCGCCAAAGTTCAGGGTTCCCAGCGCTGCGCCGCTGCTGGTTGTCACCGAGCAACCCGGCGTGATGGTGGCGTTTAGCTGGAAGGACTGCGTGGTGACGGCCATGACCGGCACCGTGACCAGACCGAACATCGCCAGAAAAAGGCGTAGCCGTCCCCCGCCTCCGCACGGGAAGCACGCTCTGAGGATCCTCATGACAGGGGGCGAATCAGTAAATGACGCTGACGTTAATCGTATCGGTGTAAGTACCTGGCACCACGGTGACGCTATTTCCGCCGCCCTGGATCCGGCCGTATAACGTGTAATTATCGACCCCGGCCGTCGTTGAGGCTTTCGGTATTGGGGTGTTATTACTGATAACGTTGTTAAAGCCGCTGTCGCTATAGAGGCTGTAAGCCACGCCCTGGGTAGTATTGGCAGCATTCACCAGGTAACGGGCTGGCGTACCCGGCGTACCGACAACGGTACCGGGTGCCGACGAGTTGGTATTGCCGGTGATTTGCACGGTGTAGTCCGTGGTAGTGCACTGAATGCCAAAACTGTTTCCGCCTGCGGCCCCCGTTAACTGGGTGGTTAATTCCGAGAATGTGGCAGGATGGGTACCGAAATCCAGCGTACCAAAGTTAATACCGTTCTGACTGGGCGAACCATTGATCAGGCAACCGTTGGTTAAGGTCAACGTCGCCCCAACCGTCCCGCTGCTGGTCACCGCCATTGCTGAAGGCAGCGGCAGAAGGAAAATGCCAGCCATCCCCAGGAACCGGGATAATCTGTTCATCAAACACCTCCGAAAAATCGCCACGTTTAACGAAAGTCACGACTCGCATGGCGAGAAAGGTCATGCAAACCTGTAAAACAAACCGATAATCAGAAATTTAGTTTACGGATGAGAAAACGACCACTGCCGTCAGGTTTGACCATACGAACGGGCGATTGACGTAAAAAGCGATTACATATCAATTAATTAACATCTTTAGCATTCTGTTTTCCTCGTTATTTGAGAGGATATATTCCTTCTTATGCGATCCAGTTCACAAAATCGCCCTCGTTAGAACACAACAAAATGAGTAAATAATAAAAAATAGTTGTAACCCTCGGCGGATTACTCCAGGTTAGGTAAGAAATGATTCAGCGGCATTAAATACACAAAACGTATATATCGCTGATGACAAATGGTTAAATTCAGCCCGAGGGATTTTTAGTGGCAAATGCAAATAAGCTCACGATATTTATCGTGATTTTCATGCTGGCAGGCATTCTGTCAGGTGCGGTTATTCACTCGTATACATCCGAAAGCGTTATTGTCGCCTGGTCGGATAACATCACGCTTCTCACCGACATCTTCTTACGTCTGATTAAAATGGTCATCGCCCCTCTGGTGTTCAGCACCCTGACCGTAGGCATTATGCGTCTTGGCGAAACGTCCACCATCGGGCGTGTAGGCGGCAAAGCGATGATCTGGTTCATTAGCTCCTCCATCCTCTCCATTCTGGTGGGCCTGTTTATTGTTACCCTGGAACAACCCGGCAGCGGACTCAATCTGGCTATCCCGAAAGAAGCGGTCGATACCGGCCTCGCCGTTGGCGGAATGAGCCTGAAAGGCTTCCTGTCGCATACTATTCCCACCAGCATTGTCGGCGCGATGGCCAATAACGAAATTTTGCAGATTGTGGTGTTCTCAATGTTTTTCGGGATTGGCGGCGCGTCGCTGGGCGAAAAATTCAATGCCCCGCTGGTAGCCGCGCTGGACGTGGTGTCCCACATCATGCTGAAAGTGACCGGCTACGTGATGTACGTCGCGCCGCTGGCGATTTTTGCCGCCATCTCCTCGGTGATCGCCACCGAAGGGTTGGGTATTTTGCTCAACTACGCCTCGTTCATTGGCGGCTATTACGTTGCCATTCTGATGACCTGTCTGGTATTGCTGGCGGTGGGGTATCTGGTACTGAAGAAAGAGGTGTTTCGCCTGGTCAGTATGCTCAAGGATCCGGTGCTGGTAGCCTTTACCACCAGCAGTTCAGAAGCGGCCTATCCAAAAACGCTGGAGCAACTCACAACGTTTGGCTGCTCGCGCAACATCGTCTCTTTCGTGCTCCCCATTGGCTACTCCTTCAACCTGGTCGGCTCAATGGTCTACTGCTCTTTTGCCTCGATGTTTATCGCTCAGGCCTACAATATCCACCTGTCGTTTGCCGAGATCAGCGTCCTGATGCTCACGCTGATGCTGGCGTCAAAGGGCATTGCCGGCGTCCCGCGCTCCGCGTTGGTCGTGCTGGCGGCAACGATTCCGAGCTTCAATATTCCGGTCGCCGGGATTTTGCTGCTGATGGGTATCGACCATTTTCTCGACATGGGCCGTTCCGCTATCAATGTGTTAGGTAACGGTATTGCCACAGCGATGCTGGCGCAAAATGAAGGTTTGCTGGAAGAGCGTGATGAGGAAGAAGTGTCGCAGAAGGTCGAAGCATAACGGAGGCGGTAATTGCCGGATGGCGGTGTAAACACCTTATCCGGCCTACAACACATTCAAACTGTAGGCCGGATAAGCATAGCGCCATCCGGCGGTCAGTTTATGCAACGTGAGAAGCGGCCATATCCAACAGCGCCATTTCGTCACTGTTCAACAGTTTCTCAATGTTCACCAGGATCAGCATCCGGTCGCCCAGCGCGCCAAGTCCGGTCAGATATTCCGTCGACAGGGTCACGGCAAATTCCGGTGCCGGGCGAATTTGCTCCGCGGTCAGTGACAGCACATCAGACACGCCATCCACAACGATCCCCACCACGCGCTGTCCCAGATTAAGCACAATCACCACGGTGTTATCGTTATAGTCGACATCGCCCTGGCAGAACTTCACGCGCAAATCGACAATCGGCACAATCACGCCGCGCAGGTTCGTTACCCCTTTGATAAAGGAAGGCGTGTTGGCAATGCGCGTGACCTGATCGTAACCACGGATCTCCTGCACTTTCAGGATGTCGATGCCGTATTCTTCATCTCCCAGCGTAAACACCAGGAATTCCTGACCTGACGGCTCGCCGGCCAGTTTGCTTACATTTGTCATACCGGTCATATTTTACCCTTTCTCACTCAATCAGGCGGCGGTGATCGCCATACGTTGTTCGCGATTTAAACCCTGCAGGGCGGAGACATCCACAATCAGCGCGACGCTGCCATCGCCCAGAATCGTGGCGGCTGAGATACCCGGCACTTTGCGATAATTGCTCTCCAGGTTTTTTACCACCACCTGGTGCTGACCAATCAACTGATCCACCAGCAGTGCGTAACGGCGACCGCCGCTTTGCAGGATCACCACGATGCCCTGGGTGGCCTCGGTTTTTGCCCCTTCCACTTCGAAGACTTTCCACAACTCAACCAGCGGCAAATATTCGCCGCGCACTTCCAGCACGCGCTCGCCTCCGGCTAACGGGTGCAGATCATCGTCACGCGGCTGCAGGGATTCCATCACCGCATTCAGCGGCAGAATAAAGACTTCATCGGCCACGCGGACGGACATACCGTCGAGGATAGCCAGCGTCAGCGGCAGCAAAATGCGGATGGTGGTGCCGGTTCCCTGTTTCGACTGGATTTCAACATGGCCGCCCATCTCCTGGATGTTACGTTTCACCACGTCCATGCCCACGCCGCGTCCGGAAACGTCGGTAACCTGCTCGGCGGTCGAGAAGCCAGGCGCAAAAATCAGCATTCCCACTTCGTCATCGGTCATGTTTTCATTGACCGCCATCCCCTGGGAAATGGCCTTCGCCAGAATGCGTTCGCGGTTCAGTCCGGCCCCGTCATCGGTCACTTCGATGCAGATATTGCCACCCTGATGCTCCGCCGACAGGATCAGATTACCCACCACATTCTTACCGGATTCCATGCGTTTTTCCGGCAGTTCGATACCGTGGTCGAGGCTGTTACGCACCAGGTGAGTTAACGGATCGATGATGCGTTCAATCAGACTCTTGTCGAGTTCTGTCGAGCTGCCGACCAGCGTCAGTTCAACCTGCTTGCCGAGTTTGCCCGCCAGATCGCGTACCAGACGCGGGAAACGACTGAACACGTACTCCATCGGCATCATACGAATCGACATCACCGATTCCTGCAGATCGCGGGCGTTACGTTGTAACTGACCCATGCTGGTGATGAGATCGCCGTGATTCACCGGGTCGAGTTCATTCGAACGCTGAGCCAGCATTGACTGGGTGATCACCAGTTCACCGACCAGGTTGATAAGCTGATCGACCTTCTCCACCGCCACACGAATGCTGGTGGATTCATTCGCGCGCGCCGGTTTTTCCCGCTCTGCGCGTCCGGTTTGCGCTTCACCCGCAACCGCGCTCACCGCAGGAACCGCGACGACAGATTGTTCGACGGCAACCGGGTCAGCCACTTCCGCCTGCACCACAGGTGCCGTCGCGGTTACCACTTTCTCAAAGGCAATCTGATCGGCTTCAATCACAAAGCACAGCACGGCGATAACGTCGTCTTCTGCAATGTCGCCGTCAAGCGTTGCCGCAAGGCTGTCTGCGCCTTTGACCACATCAGATAAGGTGGTCAGATTGCCCAGTTCTTCTTCCAGCAGCGCCACTTCATTGGCCTTCAGGCGCGAGAGAACAATGCGCAACTTCTCTTCCTGGGCTGCAACAACCTCTTCAGGCGCCGTGTTGTCGACCACGCTCAGTCGGGCATTTGCCACCACCGCCGGCGCGGTTTCACCTTTCGCTTCCAGCGCTAACTGGCGTAATGCCGTGCAGATGTATTCGAAGCTGGCGGCGTCCGGTTCTTCCGAACTTTTATAGGCATCGAGCTGTTCCTGCATAATATCTTTCGTTTCCAAAAACAGGTTGATAATGGCGGTATTGAGCTGCATCTCACCGCGACGCGCTTCATCCAGCAGGTTCTCCATCAGATGGGTGGTTTCCTGCAAAATGGTAAAGCCGAAAGTGCCGGCTCCCCCTTTGATGGAGTGCGCTGCACGAAATATGGCATTCAGTTGCTCGGAATCCGGCGCTTCGGGCACCAGATCGAGCAGATGTTGCTCCATGTCAGCCAACAACTCGTCAGCTTCATCAAAAAAAGTCTGATAAAAATCGCTTATATCCATGCTCACGCTATCACCTCGGATTGGCTGGTGGCGATGTGGGAACGCTTACCTGCGGACTGGCCTCAGGCTGTTGTAATACACTTACCGGCTCGTTCTGGCTTTCAGCGTTTTCATGCAAAATGGCCTGCTCGGACTGTTTGTTCAGCACCAACAGACTGATTCGGCGGTTGATGGCATCATCCGGACCGCGATCGCTCATGCGCATCGTGGCGGCCATGCCGACCACCCGTAATACTTTTCCGTCATCCAGACCGCCTTGCACCAGTTCGCGCCGCGACGCATTGGCGCGATCGGCAGAAAGTTCCCAGTTGCTGTAGCCCTTTTCACCGCTCGCGTAAGGGAAATCGTCGGTATGCCCGGACAAGCTGATACGGTTTGGAATACCATTCAGCACTGGCGCGATCGCCCGCAGGATGTCACGCATGTACGGCTCAACCTCGGCGCTGCCGGTCTTAAACATCGGGCGATTCTGGCTGTCGATAATCTGAATACGCAGCCCTTCCTGTACCAGGTCAATCTTCAGGTGAGGACGCAACGCCCGCAGTTTAGGATCCGATTCGATGAGCTGATCGAGGTCGCCGCGCAGCTTGCTCAGGCGATTTTGTTCCATACGTTTTTTCAGTTCATCGATGTTCGGCTGCTTGTTCACTTCACCCTGTTGCTGAGTGAAGTCGTCGCCACCGCCGGGAATCGGACTCTGGCTGTTGGAAATTCGATTCCCTCCCGTCACCGCCGTTGCCAGCGGGGTACGGAAATATTCGGCAATCTGAATCAGTTCTTTAGGGCTGGAGATAGAAATGAGCCACATCACCAGAAAAAAGGCCATCATGGCGGTCATAAAGTCAGCGTAAGCAATCTTCCACGATCCGTGTGCGCCGCCGCCATGTCCCTTATGTTTGCGCCGTTTAACGACGACGATAGGATGAGACCGATTCTTCATGCGCCCTCAGTCGTCGTCTGTTGCGGATTCGGATTTTTCACTGCGCGAACATGCTCTTCCAGTTCAATGAACGACGGACGTTCGCTGGAATACAGTGTTTTACGTCCAAACTCGACGGCGATCGGCGGGGCGTAACCGTTCAGATTCGACAGTAATGTGATCTTCACGCACTGCATCATTTTGCTGGTTTCCGCGCTCTTCTGGCGCAGGACGCTGGCGAGCGGCGAAATAAAACCGTAGGCCAGCAGAATGCCGAGGAATGTCCCTACCATCGCGTGGGCAATCAGTGAACCGAGCTCTGCGGCGGGTCGGTCCGCTGACGCAAGCGCATGTACCACACCCATTACCGCGGCAACGATACCAAACGCCGGCAGTGAATCCCCCATCAGAGCCAGGCTGTTGGCCGGCACTTCCGATTCGCTTTCATGCGTCTCAATCTCTTCGTCCATCAGCGCTTCAATTTCGAAGGTATTCATGTTGCCGCTGATGATCAGGCGCAGGTAATCGACGATGAACTCCAGCATCACCGGATCGGCCAGGATACGCGGGTAGCTGGCAAAAATCTCACTCTCTTTTGGGTTCTCGATATCGCGCTCAAGCGAGAACATTCCCTGCTGGCGAGACTTAGCCATCAGGCGATAGAGCAGCGCCAGCAGATCCATATACATCGCTTTGGTGTATTTCGAACGGCGAAACAGTAACGGCAACGCTTTCAGCGTCCCCTTGATGGCTTTACCGTTGTTGCCCACGATAAATGCCCCTATTCCCGCGCCACCGATGATGACAAATTCAGCCGGTTGATAGAGTGCCCCCAGGTTTCCGCCGGTCATCACGTAACCACCGAAAACTGTACCAATAACCACCAGGTAACCTAATAAGATAAGCACGACATCATCCTTCCGCTGTTGACTATGACAGGACGTACAGTCGGGGCGTTAACACGTCGGCGAGGCAAAAAAAAGCAGCGGTAATTGCTTACCGCTGCTGGAGTGTTCCGACCACACCGTATCGGTTAAACAGCCTGTTCGATCTGTTCATCCAGCAGTTGTGGAATAATATCGGCAGCATCCTGGGAAAGTTTACGTCTTTTTACCGCACGGGAAGGCGGCTGGCATAAACTGCAGGCAAAACTACCCGCAGGTTGGTGAGCATGAGTAATGAAATTACCGCCACAGCAGTTGCAGCTCGATAACTGAAGCAGTCCACTTTCTACAAAACGCACCAGCGTCCACGCACGAGTCAACGCCAGCAGTGGTCCCTGTTCACCCTGCGGACACTGCTCGAGGTACAGCCGATACGCCTTAATCACGGCATCAACGCCACTGCACAGACCCGTTTTTAGCAAGAACTGCCAGGCATTACAGAACATGGAAGCATGAATATTTTGCTCCCAGGTCATAAACCAGTCAGTGGAAAACGGCAGCATACCTTTCGGCGGCGGACTGCCACGAAGTTCTTTGTAGAGCTTGATGAGGCGACCGCGACTTAACTGCGTTTCGCTTTCCAGCATTTGCAAACGGGCACCCAGTGTGATCAATTCCATCGCTAACTGGATATCACGAGCTTCCTGAACAATGCTTTTTTCACTCATCATCAGGCCCTTTTCTTACGCGCGGTTTCATCAGCCTGATTGACATCACTTAACAGACGAGTGGACAGCATGATACCGGTATGAATTTGCTGGAGATCGTCCACTCTGGAATCCTGAGTCAGACGAGTAATGGTTTGATGACTGTCGAAACGGAAATGACACACAAGCTGATTCGTTTCTGCCAGTTTTACCATTTGTGGAAGGGTCAGCGCCCCCAGTGAGACCGCCATTTCCTCATTGATCCCGAGACGAAACATAGCGGACGCTTTGTCCTGAACGATTAGACGCTGTGCAAGGAGTAAATATGACAAGTTGATGTCATAAATGTGTTTCAGCAACTCGGATGTATGCATTATTCCCATCCAGAATAACCAACTTTTATTTTTATGCGGTAAAACCGCACCCCGTGATGTCGCCGGGAATTCCCGGTAAAAAAAGCAAATAGGTCAAACACATACCTTTTACTCAGGCGCTAAAACATGAACACACGCGTCACGCTGGTCCCTTGCCAGGTTGTAACGCGAGCACATGATTTCTTACAAATGCCTAAGATTTTTCCTAATTCGACGCAACTGTACTCGTGACACCCGAGACATACAACAAAGCCACGCTGCGAATTTGGAAAATATGTGATGCACATCACATAAATTAACTTAATCGTTAACATAAATCCATCAGTTGAGCTTTTATTTTGCTGGTAAATTAACCAGTGAAACTCCTTTTTATTCTCACGAGTATTAAATCGGGCGTCTGACGCGGTGGAAGATATTACATCACGGCAGTGAAAGTAACCTAACGGAAATAATTCAGGTGAATTTATCTCAATCCGAACAGATAATATTTTTTATCCTTTCCAAACAACATGTTAACTGTTACTATTTTTTAATCAACACACTGTACTTATGATTGCATTGCGATTAATCACTAATGTGAATTGGTTAAACCGAATATTGATTGAGCCCGTAATTTAATTTAAGTCAATCGATTTGGTTAACACTTTTGGTTATTCCTTAGATCCACTTATAAGGAATATTAATGAATAATTATGATAGCCTTCACATTATTGTCATATTGAAGCATTGCAGTTGTAAGCGAATCGGAGTAATGCTGAAGAACCACCTCATATTCTTGCAATAAGGAGCGAGTTATGAGCTACACCCACATTCTTGTTGCCGTGGCTGTGACCCCGGAAAGCCAACAACTCCTGGCAAAAGCCGTCTCCATTGCCCGTCCCGTCAACGCCCGGATAAGCCTTATCACCCTCGCCTCTGACCCTGAGTTATACAACCAATTTGCCGCCCCTATGCTGGAAGATTTACGTGCGGTGATGCATGAAGAAACAAATGATTTTCTTGAGAAATTGGGGAAAGATGCTGGTTACCCGATAGAACAGACCTTCATTACCTACGGCGAGTTAAGCGAACATATTCTGGACGTGTGCCGCAAGCACGATGTGGATCTGGTCATCTGCGGCAACCATAACCATAGCTTCTTTTCGCGAGCGTCCTGCTCGGCGAAAAGTGTGGTGAGCTCAAGCCTGGTGGATGTCCTGCTGGTCCCGCTTGAAGGTGATTAATCTTAAAACGTCTTCAGGCCAGCTTAGGAAAGGTCGCGACTTTGCGTGACTGAAGAGTTTCAGCACTGCGAGGGATGATCGTCTTTAGATCGCGGATAAAATGCTCCTGCCAGTGATTGATGTCGTTTTTCACAATCACTTCCAGCATCTCAGCATGACGTGAAATACGCTCGGCCAGCGGCATAGTGAGTGCGCGATCCAGCGCTGCCGCCACTTCATCGCGATCGTAAGGATTGACGAGCAGCGCGGAGGTCAGCTCATTCGCCGCGCCAGCGAACTGCGACAGCACCAGAACGCCTGGATTGGCGGGATCCTGGGCGGCAACGAACTCCTTCGCCACCAGATTCATACCGTCGCGCAGGGGCGTGACCAGTCCCACATCCGACGCACGGAACACTTTCATCAACAGTTTACGTTCAAAATGCTGGTTAAGATAAAACAGCGGCGTCCAGCCTAATTGCCCATATTTGCCGTTAATGCGTCCGGCTTCCGTCTCAAGCTGATGACGGATGTCCTGGTATGCCTGCACATCGCCACGTGAAGTGGGCGCAATCTGCGTATAACGGATTTTTCCATGATGCTGAGGGAATTTCTCCAGCAGCGCCTCATAGGCCTGAAAACGCTCCGGAAGCCCTTTTGAGTAATCGAGTCGCTCAACGGAAAAAATATTCTTCAGGTTCTTTAACTCAGCCTTTAACTGAGCCAGTTTGGGTGGTAATGGTCCCGACGCCTGGCGGGCAATCTCCTTCGGTTCAATACCGATAGGATAGACCGCCGTGTGAAAGTGTTTCCCCCATGCCGTGTGGTTCTGCGTATCGCAGGAACTGACTCTTGTCAGACTGGAGAGGCTGTCGAGGAAAGCCTGGCGGTCGTTTTCAGTTTGAAAACCCAGCAGATCAAAATCGCACATCTGCTCAAGGAGGATTTCTGACGACGGCAGCGCATTAAAAATCTCCGGCGTGGGAAAGGGAATATGCAGGAAGAAACCGACCCGGTTGTTCACGCCACGCTTGCGCAGTTCGCTGGCAAACGGTAGCAGGTGATAATCATGGATCCAGAGGATATCATCGTCTTTCAGCAGCGGCAGGAGTTTGTCTGCCAGTTGCGCATTCACACGCTGGTAGCCTTCCCAGGCAGTACGCTGAAAGTTTACCAGGTCTAGCCGGTAGTGAAAGGCCGGCCATAACACCGCATTAGAGAACTGGTTGTAATACTCTTCGTGATCCTTTTCGCTCAGGTTAAACGACGCCCAGGTGATGTTGCCCCGGGCGATCTTTTTTAATGGCTCATCCTCGTTACCCAGTTCGCCACTCCAACCGAACCAAAGCCCCCCTGCCGCTTTCAACGCCCCCAGTATCCCAACGGCGAGACCGCCCGCACTGGTTTTGTTATCCGGAGGCGCTATTCGATTAGATACTACGACTAAACGACTCATTGCCATCTCTCCTGTCATTCGTGTTTTTTTCTTGTTGTGCAGCGTAAACAGACTCCAGCCAGCGCCAGACATCTGGCACCCCGGCTAATCGCCATTGTGCCTGCGTCTCCCCCTCTCCAACCTTCACTGAAATACCACCCGCCTTGTTCACCACACGAAACCCCGTCTCATCGGTCAGATCGTCCCCCAGGAAAACAGGGACCCGCCCGGCAAACGGTGCTTCCTGCATAAACGCGGCTATGGCTTCACCTTTGTTGGTGCCTTTCGGTTTAATTTCGACAACACACTTCCCTTGCTGAAGCGCAAGCTGCGGCCAGGTTTGCGTGATACGCAGCGCCAGCGCCTGTAGCGCGGCCTCATGCTCGGGTGCCTGTCGGTAATGCAGCGCAAACGCCATTCCTTTGGTCTCAATCTCCGTTCCTGGCAGATGCCTCAGCGCCGTATGTAACTGCACGCTGATATCGCGTTCTATTGCCGAAGGGAGATGTACGATATGCATTTTCCCATTGATGTCACGGCGTTCAGCCCCATGCACGCCTGCCAGTGGAAAGCGCCATGGGTTAGCCAACGCATCAAGTTCAACCATTGAGCGCCCTGAAATCAATGCCAGAGCCCCTGCGTTGCATTCTGCAAGATGATGGAGCATCTGAAGGATCGTGGGAGGAATCACCACCTGGTCTGGATGCGGCTTGAGCTCTGCAAGGGTTCCATCGAGATCAAAAAAATAAGCATAGTGCGCGGACTGTTCAGGGGTTACGGTTAACGGTTCTGCCACCCGGTACTCCTCCTTATTGTCATGTCTGAGACGCGCGGATCGCGCCTCATAAGCAACGATAAGTATAGACAGTGTGACAATGCTCGCCATTTGGAAAGACAATTGCCAGCCGGGGTAGCGGCTGGCAAAGGAGAGGAACTAGACTAAAAAGTTGGACGTTTTTTATCAGATTGTACGTTTCGCTTTTTGTTTGTAACGGTCGAAGATCACCGCTGCCAGCAGGATCAGACCGCGCACGACGTACTGGGCGAAAGGCGAAATGTTCAACAGGTTCATCGCATTCTCAACGGTACCCAGGATCAGGACGCCCGCCACCACATATGAGATTTTTCCGATGCCGCCCTTCAGGGAAACGCCGCCTAACACACAGGCAGAGATGACAATCAGCTCATAGCCAATGGAGGTCATCGGCTGTCCGCTTGTCATACGCGAAGCGAGGATAATCCCGGCTGCCGCAGAGACCAGACCGGAGAGCACGAAAATAATGATCTTCGTGCGCACCACCGGAACCCCTGCCAGACGCGCCGCTTCTTCGTTGCCCCCAATTGCCAGCGTGTTGCGCCCGAAGGTGGTTTTGTTTAACAGCAAGCCAAAGATGATCAGGCAGCCCACCGTGAGCCAGATCGGGGCCGGTAAGCCGAACCAGTTGGCGTAACCGAGAGTAAAGAAGCGCTCGTCTTCAATCCCCACCGCTTTACCGTCAGAAATGATATACGCCAGGCCGCGGACGATTTGCATCGTTGCCAGCGTGGTGATCAGGGCGTTGATCTTCAGTTGTGCAATCACGAAGCCGTTGACCAGTCCGCACAGCACCCCCAGCAACAGGCCCGCCCCCACGCCGATCCACAGGCTTTCGGTCATATTGATGACCACCGCCGTGGTCACCCCGGCGCAGGCAATCACCGACGCCACGGACAGGTCGAAATCCCCTGACGCCAGGCAAAACAACATGCCGCAGGCCACCATGCCCGACATGGAGATCGCCAGCCCCAGCCCTTTCATATTGATGAATGTCGCGAAGTTTGGCACAAAAATGGCGCAGGCCAGGAACAGGACGGCAAACACCACCAGCATGCCGTACTGGTCCCAGATACGTCCGAGGCTAAAAGGTGACGGCGACTTTGGCGCGCCCGATCCGGAAGTAGTTACGGAAGACATCATTCTCTCCTTTCTCAGGCGACAGCCTGGCTGACTTTAGGCATAGCGAGGCTCAGCGCCTGGCGCTCATCCGCCTGTTCGTGAAGTAATTCCCCGGCGATCTCGCCTTCCCGCATCACCACAATGCGGTCAGCCACGCCGAGGACTTCCGGCAGGTCACTGGAGGCGAACAGCACGGCAACGCCGCGCGCGGCCAGGGCATAAATAACGTTATAAATTTCGTGCTTCGCGCCAACGTCAATCCCACGCGTCGGTTCGTCGAGCAAAATCACCTTCATTTCTTCCGACAGCCAGCGACCAAGAATAGCCTTCTGCTGGTTGCCGCCGGAGAGGTTCATGATTAGCTGTTCGGCACCGGGGGTTTTGATATTCAGCGATCGAATGTGATGGTCGGCATTGGTCTCCTCCCATCCGTTGTTGATCACACATCCGCCCAGCACATGCTTACGCCGGGCGCTGATGTTGATGTTGTCGCGAACCGAATGTACCGGGATGATCCCCTCCGCTTTTCGGTCTTCCGGACACAGCATCATTCCTGCCGCGATGGCATTTGCCGGCTTGCGGATATCAATCGGTTTTTCGTCGATATACACCTGCCCTTCGCTGATGCGGGTACCGCCAAATAAGCCCTTCATCAACTCACTGCGACCCGCCCCCACCAGCCCAAACAGCCCGACAATTTCGCCGCTGCGTACCGTGAGGCTAATGGGCGTACGTACGCCCGGCGCTTTTACCTCATGCAGACGCAGGCGTTCTGCGCCATAGGGACGTGACTGCCAGCCGTAAATATCACCCAGATCGCGCCCTACCATCGCCTGCACCAGCGCATCGTGGTTGACCTGCTGCATATCGGTAAAGGTCTTCACGTAGCGGCCATCTTTAAACACGGTAATCGCATCACTGAGGGCGAAGATTTCCTCCATGCGGTGCGAAACATACAAAATGACCCGCCCTTCTTTACGCAGCTCGCGGATCACCCGGAACAGGTTCTCTATCTCCCTTGCGGAGAGCGAGCTGGTTGGTTCGTCGAAGGCGATGATCTTGGCGTTACGCGCCAGCGCTTTGGCGATTTCCACCATTTGCCACTGACCGATTGAGAGATACTTCAGAGGGGTTGCGGGGTCGATATCCATCCCCAGATGTTTAAGTTGCAGACCAGCTTCATAGTTGAGCAGAGTGCGGTTCACAATGCCGCCTTTGTGCGGAAGCTGACCGAGATAGATATTCTCGGCAACGGTCATCTCCGGCACGAGATGCAATTCCTGGTAAATAATGGCAACGCCGGCATTCAGCGCGGCGGTGGTGTCCGCGAAGCTCATTTCCTGCTCGCGAATCGCCAAAGAGCCCGTGGTTGGCGCATAGTTACCGCTGAGAATTTTTAAGAGTGTTGATTTCCCGGCGCCATTTTCACCCATCAGCGCATGCACCTGACCGGCGTAACAGTCAAAACTGATATCCGTAAGCGCTTTGACGCCAGGGAAGGTTTTACCAATGCCGCGAAATGAGAGATACGGGGTAGACTGTTGCATAACGTCTCCGTGAGTCAGTATCGTTCTAACCGGTTGCCGGATGGCAGCATGAACGATGCCACCCGGCCTTTCACTTGCTGTCGTATTACTTGCCGCCTAACCCTTTTTTCGCCAACTCTTCTTTAAAGTTGTCGCGGGTGATCAGCACCACGTCAGTCACTTCGGTGAATGCAGGTGGCTCAGCGCCCTTGGTTACCCAGTTGTAGAGCATTTCACTGGATTTATAACCGTGAACGTCCGGGCTTGGCAGCAGTGAGCCGAAGAAACCGGTCGCCTGCGCTTTTGACAGTTCGCTCACCGCATCCACGCCGTTGATACCCACGCCGATCACGTCCGCCGCTTTAAAGCCCTGGCCTTCGGTGGCGCGCACGCCGCCCAGCACGGTGTTATCGTTCATACCGACAATCAGCCAGTGCTTCACTTCAGGGTGCTGAACCAGCATGGAGTTGGCGGCATCAAATGCGCCTGGGATATCGTTAGATTTGGTTGGAACCTGGTAGATCTGTTTTTCCGGGAAGCCCGCGGCTTTCAGCGCTTCCATCGAGCCGGAAGTACGACGACGAGCGGTATCCAGTTCGTTGGCCGTAATCGCCATCACCGCGCTCTCTTTAGCGTCCCAGCCACGTTTCTGCATCTCTTTATACAGTTCCTGGCCCTGACGTTCGCCGATTTTGGTCGCTGCCATCATCACCAGCGGGACCGTATCCATCGGTTTGCCTTTGGCATTAACGAACTGATCGTCCACGGCGATCACTTTCATGTCATAGCCGCGCGCTTTAGCAACAATGGCGGAGCCCAGTTTTGGGTCCGGGGTACAAATAACAAACCCCTTCGCCCCACTTGCCGCCAGGCTATCAATCGCATTCAGAGTCTTCTCGCCGTCCGGCACTGCAATTTTAATGACTTCAAAACCCAGATCTTTCCCGGCTTTATCGGCAAATTTCCACTCTGTCTGGAACCAGGGCTCTTCCGGTTGTTTCACCAGAAAACCCAGCTTCATCGATTCTGCCATAGCGGATTGTGACATAACGGCGGCCAGACCGATGGCTGCCAGGGCTTTAGTGAATTTGTGCATGGTTAACTCCAGCTTTAGCGTCATTTTATGTAGGGTAATATTCAACGACTTTGTGTAATTCAGACGAAAAACAAGGCATTACCAAATAGACTCGTGATAAGTGCCAGTTCTGGAATAGTTGTAGCGGGAAATTGATTCTCCATAGGAGAGCGGCATCACACCGCAGAATTACAGTAATTGCGTACATAAATTCAGCGGAAAATGACATAAGAAAGGGGGTAATTGTCAGACAAATGAAAAGTGGGGTAGCACATTAATCCATAAGGTCAGCTCACAAATCCTTGTTCCCGAATACGTCTGCATTCGGGAACAAACGGATTACCACGGATAATAGATATGCTCGGCGTGATCGCGGACCGGTTTGTCATCGCCTAATAAACGGGCTGAAAGCGTCAGGGCAAAATCAAAAATATGGCCTAATCCTTTACCGCTCAGGAGATGACCATCTTCCACAACAGGGGCATCGACATAGATCCCGTCGGCCACCGTTTCATAGAGATCGCCTGAACAGACGTAACGACGCCCCTTCAGTAAGCCGTTGCCGCCTAATACGCGTGCGGCCGCTGAGCAAATGGGACAAATTAATTTCCCGGCGGCATCATGGCGCGAAATAAACTCGACAACCAGTGGATTCGCCGCAAGTTTCACGCTCCCCTGTGGCCCACCCGGCAGCACCACCGCGTCATACAAACTCTCCCGCTTCTCCGCCAGGGTGTAATCGGTCACCATTGGAACATCGTGGTAGCTCACCACGGCGCGAGATTCCGCACAGGCCAGTGTGTCAACGTCGATATTCAGACGACGCAAGATATCAATGGTGACGATCGCTTCCGCTTCTTCGAAACCCGATGCCAGCAAGACTGCCACTCTTTTCATTCACCGTTCCTCATTTATTACATACTGATAACACCGAAAATGACGAGTTAATCATTCGGTTATAATTAAACATGATGTCGCTGCCCTGATTTTCCGCACGAGATAAACCGGAGTTATTTCAGCCAAAACGGTTTCTCAGGATTATTATCGCGGCAGGGACGGTCGAAATTATCAATATTCTTATATTACCATGTGAAATCATTCCGTTTTGTGACTTGAAACGCTATTTCAAAACCAATAACTCATTACCTACCCTTTAAAATCAAAGGGATATATAATTTCACATTATGTTTACCAACTTCTACTTGATGTATTACCTTCAGTAATATGTAAAAAAACATAAACAATACTACTTAAGGATTTTCTTATTCCATTTATGAGGGTATGCTTATTTTCGATTCGCAACGAAATTGACTCTTCGATCACATAATGGACCGGCAGAATGGATTTATTCTGCTAACAGTAAGTTGTGCATATTGGCTTTGCACATCCCTTCTATCAGGAAATAAGGATATTGATATGGCTGCAGTTGGAATGGTTCACAAACTCAACAATCAAATGAATCTTGAGTTTTATGCTTCCAATCTCTACCTCCATCTGAGTGAGTGGTGTTCTGAACACCGTCTGATGGGTACTGCGACTTTCTTACGTACTCAGGCTCAGAGTAACGTCACCCAAATGATGCGCGTGTTTAACTTCATGAAAAATGCCGGGGCGAATCCGGTCGTGAAGGCCATCGACGTACCGGGTGAGGATTTACATTCGCTGGAAGAACTGTTTCAGAAAACGATGGATGATTATGAACAGCGCGCCAGCACGCTTTCGCAGCTAACTGACGAAGCTGAAGCCCTGAATGATGCTCCAACCCTCGATTTTCTCCACGATCTGGAAAAAGAACAGCAGCAAGATGGGCTGTTGTTGCAAACAATTCTTGATGAAGTGCGTAGCGCCAAACGCGCAGGCCTCTGCCCGGCACAAACCGATCAGCACGTACTCAACGTGGTCAATTATCAACAGCATTAATTGACCCCGTCATTGGCCTGCATTTCACACCCCAGCAGGCCAGTTCGCAAAGTCCTTTCAGTCCGATGCCTCCCTCTTTGGGGAGGTATCGCAAAAAGTATTTCTAAAATCTAAAACAACGGTTTATTTTAGTGAGCTTCGCCCTGCGGCGTGAATTTCAGTTCAATCAACGCGATCGCTTTCTGGATAGCGCGTAACGTGACGGGATCGGCAGCAGCGGGATGTGTTGAAAAATCAATATGTTTCAGCTGGCTGGTCATTTTTTCACGAACTTCGACAGGCGCAATCACGTCGAGAACATCGAGTATTTGTTTGATGACGAGCTGACAGGCGACAACGTCAGAGACCAGTTCCTGATCGGCATTCAGCGGTTGGGACATAGTAGGCGTTCCTGATAGTGTTGAAAGGCCGTCATAGTACCGATTCAGACGCTAAAACGATAGCCAGACCTGCCAGCGCAAATGACAGGCATAAAAAAACCTGCCGAAGCAGGTTTTTTCATCAGAACATAGCGCCTGGCGGTACGTCTTTGAAAGTTTTGCAATAATTTTCAAACATGCTTTTCAGGATTTTGCGCAGTTTCATGGCATGACTCCAAATATGTTGTTATGCAGGTGTTATCGTCTATACACACATAATATGACCGCCATCACAAAAATCAACCGTTTTGTGATGAGTATCACTATTTTAAATTTACATATCCTTTGCATTTATGTCTGTTTAGCTGGTAAATCAAGCATCTACGTAACTATCAGTTCCGGTAAAATTTTATAATTTTTTTTGAATGGCAAGTACAACATGCAAGAAGATCGGATCATAGAAAGCAAGCGAGGTATCTCCCCTGCCGCCCTGCTCGTCGCAGGGGCATTTTTTATGGAGTTTATTGACGGTACGGTGATCGCGACCGCCCTGCCCGATATGGCCAAAAGTTTCGGTGTTCCGGCGGTTGATTTAAACATTGGTATCAGCGCCTATCTGATTACCCTGGCGGTTCTCATCCCGGCCAGCGGCTGGATAGCCGATCGTTTTGGCGCACGCAAAATCTTTACGCTCGCCCTCGCCATTTTCACCCTCGCGTCAGTACTGTGCGGTCTTTCCACGACGCTGGAGGGCTTCCTGGCAATGCGTATCCTGCAGGGCGTGGGTGGCGCACTGATGGTTCCGGTTGGTCGCTTAGCGGTATTGCGCACCACGCCAAAGCATCAGTTGATTACGGCTATCGCCACCTTAACCTGGCCTGCACTGGTTGCCCCCATCATTGGCCCACCGCTCGGCGGGTTTATCACCAGCTATGCCAACTGGCGCTGGATCTTCTTTATTAACGTGCCCCTGGGCCTGCTGGCGATCGCACTGGCGCTGCGATTTATTCCCAATATCCGCGATGACGATCGGCGTCCCTTCGATCTTCCTGGTTTCATCGCCACCGCTATTGCGATGGTCAGCCTGGTCTATGCGATGGAGTTGCTGGGCGCGCAACATCCCGAAGGCGGATTGACGATAGTCTTGCTGGCGCTTGGCGTGGGGACATTTGCCTTTTCTCTGCGCCATTTCAAGCGGGCCAGCTATCCAATGATTCGCCTCGACGCCATGCAGGTCCCAACGTTTCGCGTCACCATGTACGGAGGCTCGCTGTTCCGGGCTTCTATCAGCGCCGTGCCTTTTCTTCTGCCGCTCATGTTTCAGGTGGGATTTGGCATGAATGCCTTTCAGGCCGGTTCGCTGGTACTGGCGGTATTTGTCGGCAACCTGACCATTAAGCCCGCCACCACACCGCTCATCCGCTGGCTCGGCTTTAAAAAGCTACTGCTGATTAACGGGACGCTCAATGTGCTGGCCCTGCTCGCCTGCGCGCTGATCACTCCGACCACTCCCGTCTGGCTTATTTTGCTGGTGCTGTATCTTGGCGGCGTGTTCCGTTCGATTCAGTTTACCGGCATCAGCACGCTGGCTTTTTCAGACGTTCCTTCCGCCCAGATGAGCTATGCCAATACCTTGTTCAGCACCGCCACACAACTGGCCGTTGGACTGGGGATTTCGCTGGGTGCAATCGGTATTCGTATTGGCGCGAATGTGAGTGAATGGCTGGGGATGAGCGCAATTCCTGGCATCAGCTTCCGTCTGGCATTTGTGGCCATCGCGCTTATTTGCCTGATTGGCATGGTGGATACATTACGGTTGACGAAGAATGCGGGGAGCGCGGTGTCTGCAAGGCAGTGATGTGTGAAGCCGGAAGCGCATTGCGCCATCCGGCTTTTCAGCAATAATCAGCCGAGGATTTCGCGAACAAACGCTTCAATCTCTTTATTCTGACCATTTTCAAAGAAGCACTGCTGGAAACGTTGACCGGAAACCGCTGTCTTCACCAGCTCCGGATCGATCGCGCGCAGCGTATCAAGATAGTTGTCTTTCACGACCGCCGCTTTGACCTGATTGAGGATCCCGGCGTTACGTACCTGTGGTTCTTTACGCTCTGGCGGGTAACCTTCACCGTTCCGGCCCGTAAAGGCTTTTTCAAAGATAAAGCGCACGTTCAGTTCCGCTCCCCAGCCAAAGCCCTTCGCAAACGGCAGAGACAATGCGTTACCGTTGTTAATTTGCGCAAACAGGAACGCATCCGCCGGATCGATGCAGTAGCCGCACACCACGCCCGGATGAATATTCAGCGACATCAGCGCCCCCTGACCCGTACCGCAACCGGTCACGACGAAATCAACCGCTTTCGAATTCAGCAGAATGCTGGCCATGATGCCAAGATGGATGTAGGTCAGATGGTGGTCATTCTCGTCGCTCATCCCGACGTTGAATACCGGAAAGCCCTTTTCATCCGCAACCGCTTTAAGTTCACGGTGAATGATGGCGTTTTTGCCCGCCTGGCTGTTTTCCATCATCAGTGCAATTTTCATTCTGTCTTCTCCTGAATGCGATGCGGGAAGTCCCGCCTTGAGTCAATCACGATACCGCACAGTACTACTTAGCAAACATACTTTCAAATTTTGTGAAAAATGGTTTTAAAAATAAGGAGCAGTTTCACATTTTCATCCACTGACCGCAAACCGTCTCTCCCGTCGTGTGGATTAGTCGTTGCTGATTTATAAGTTATTCAGGCCATTGAAACGCCGATGCGTGAATTAGGATAGCGTATCACCGAACATTCAGAGCGATACCATGAAGACTCTTTTTATTGCCCTCTCACTGATACTCCTGACGGGATGTACGATCAACAGACAGGCGCAGGTGAGTGATGTCAGCACGACGACCGGCGTAGTGCGGTTGAGTTACGATCAGGCGATGTTACAAAACGCCCATACCGATGACTATATCGCCCAGGGTACCGCCACGCGTGCGTGTCAACAATTAGGCTACGCCAGCGCCCGGTCATTCGGCCAACCCGTAAGCACCTGTAGCGTTTATGCCGGATCGTTGTGCATGAATACCAAAATCACACTCTCCTGGCAGTGTCAGGGCGTCGCCATTTCGCCAACAACGCCTCATTATTATTAATTTATGGGCCAGTATTAACTGGCCTGATTTATCGCACGCTGATTATTTTATAGCGCAAATGCGTTTTATTCCCATTCGTATTTTTAATAATTAAATTTATTATTTTACCTTTTGCAAATATTTAAATAACAAATTATAGTGACGCCACATCAACATATTTATGAATTTCGTGGAGCGAAGTCATGCTGAAAACAGAAATGATCGACAAACTGAATGAGCAAATGAACCTGGAATTATATTCCTCCCTGCTCTATCAGCAGATGAGTGCCTGGTGCAGCTACCACAGCTTTGAAGGGGCCGCCGCGTTCCTGCGTCGCCACGCACAGGAAGAGATGACCCACATGCAGCGCCTGTTCGACTATCTGACCGATACCGGCAGCCTGCCACGCATTAATACCGTCTCATCACCTTTTGCTGAATATGGATCGCTGGACGAATTATTCCGCGTGACCTACGAACACGAACAGTTGATCACCCAGAAAATTAACGAGCTGGCGCATGCGGCCATGACCAGCCAGGACTATCCGACCTTTAATTTCCTGCAATGGTATGTTGCCGAACAGCATGAAGAAGAAAAATTGTTTAAATCGGTGATTGATAAATTAACGCTGGCAGGGAAAAGCGGCGAAGGTTTGTATTTTATTGATAAAGAGCTGTCGACGCTCGATACCGCAAATTAATCGTAAACGGTGAGGAAATTCCTCACCGTTTTCTTAATGACGGCAGATCTTGCTTTCATGCGTAGAGAAACCGTCATCCTGAGCAATAAACTTCCCTTTCGCCGCCAGAAATGCCACCAGTTCTCTCGCCGTCATGTCCGATGCTGAGCAGGTATGAAAACGCGCCGTTTCACCAAACCGGGTCTTAATCGCTGCTTCCAGGCTTGCCGTAGAATATTGCTCGCCTGACTCAATCATCATATTCAGCACTTCGTGACCGTGTACAGAATCCATCATTCCTCCTCAATAAAGTGCGTAGCCTACGGCGATACGGAATCCGCTGCTTTGCGCTAACGCAGGTTGCGGTCACTCAAGTGTGTAAATATTTTTGTACGGTCGATGTAACGGTCATTTGACGAAAATAACGTTTTGCCTTACCCTGCGCCGCAGATCTAACCGTCATTTATCTCTGGGATAGTGTAAAGCGTGAAGAATAGAACTCTGGGAAGTGTTTTCATCGTGGCGGGCACCACGATTGGCGCAGGGATGCTGGCGATGCCTTTGGCAGCCGCCGGGGTCGGTTTTGGCGTCACTTTTGCGTTATTAATTGGGCTGTGGGCGTTGATGTGCTACACCGCGCTGTTGCTGCTTGAAGTGTATCAGCACGTCCCGGCGGATACCGGACTGGGCACGCTGGCAAAACGCTATCTCGGACGCTACGGTCAGTGGATAACCGGCTTCAGTATGATGTTCCTGATGTACGCGCTGACGGCAGCCTATATCAGCGGCGCGGGGGAATTGCTCGCCTCCAGTATCAGCGACTGGAGCGGGACGCAGATGTCGCCCACCACAGGCGTCCTGCTGTTCACCTTTGTTGCCGGCGGCGTCGTCTGTGTGGGTACCTCGCTGGTCGATCTGTTTAACCGTTTTCTGTTCAGCGCCAAGATCATCTTCCTG
Organism: Citrobacter telavivensis; assembly: GCA_009363175.1. Classification (NCBI taxonomy): domain Bacteria; kingdom Pseudomonadati; phylum Pseudomonadota; class Gammaproteobacteria; order Enterobacterales; family Enterobacteriaceae; genus Citrobacter; species Citrobacter telavivensis. The sequence continues at coordinate 2,695,295 of CP045205.1, read as the reverse complement.
GTGGTGATGCTGGCGCTGCTGATGCCGCACATTCATAAAGTCAATCTCCTGACTCTGCCGCTTGAGCAGGGGCTGGCGCTTTCAGCTATCCCGGTCATCTTTACCTCTTTTGGCTTTCACGGCAGCGTTCCCAGCATCGTGAGCTACATGGAAGGTAATATTCGCAAACTACGTTGGGTGTTTATCACCGGCAGCGCGATTCCGTTAGTGGCCTATATTTTCTGGCAGTTGGCGACGCTGGGCAGTATCGATTCCACAACATTTATGGGACTGCTGGCAAATCATGCCGGTCTGAACGGTTTGCTCCAGGCGCTGCGGGAAGTTGTTGCCTCGCCGCACGTTGAACTGGCGGTGCATCTCTTTGCTGACTTAGCACTGGCGACCTCCTTCCTCGGCGTCGCGCTGGGGCTGTTCGATTATCTGGCCGATCTGTTTCAGCGCCGTAATTCGGCGTCTGGCCGGATACAAACGGGTGCGATCACCTTTCTGCCGCCGCTGGCCTTCGCCCTCTTCTATCCGCGAGGTTTTGTGATGGCGCTGGGCTATGCCGGCGTCGCACTGGCGGTACTGGCGCTGATCGTTCCTTCACTGTTGGCATGGCAAAGTCGCAAACAGAATCCGCAGGCGGGCTACCGCGTGCGGGGCGGACGTCCCGCCTTAGCACTGGTGTTTATGTGTGGCATTGGGGTGATTGGCGTGCAGTTTTTGATAGCCGCGGGACTACTGCCCGAAGTGGGATAATATTATCGAGTGGATAGAAAAGGGGCTAATGCCCCTTTTCTCTTCGTGCTAGTGCAGACAGCACTGCTTGTATTTTTTGCCGCTTCCACACGGACACGGATCGTTACGGCCCACCTTCCCTTCCGCTTTCACCGGTACCTGCACCGGCGTCTCCTGCGGGTGCGCCATCCAGTACGCGTGGAGATCCAGCGCCGCGAGGCGAATCGCGTCAACGCTCTCTTCAAACGCTTCCGGAGTCAGTTTCTCAACCACCTCGAAATTCTCTTCTGTGCCGTGCAGCGCAATAGCATCCAGGGCCGGTTTCAGGGTGTCAGGTAACGCAGACCAGTCGGAAAGCGCGACGCCGCGCATGTAGCCAAAGCACCACTCTTCCACAATGGTAATCTCACGCCCTTCAATTTCGCGCAGACCAAACAGCGGTTCAAACTGTTCCGGGAAATCATTCAGCCGGTCAGCGGTGTCCGCCATATGCTGGAAAGCGAGATTCATAAAGCGCGTCATCTCTTTTTCAGAGGACCAGCGCGGCACATATTGCGCCCCACCCCATACGGCAACCAGCCACTGCTCTGGCTCAATTTCACGTGGCGAACTGAGTACAGCCGTCAGCAGCCCATCCAGTTCTGCCACGTCCAGAATGGCATGCTCGGTGTTGTACTTGGTCAGTACATCATCCAGCCACTCCAGTTCACTTTCGTTCAACGGTCCCGTTTTCATCATGCTTGTCCTCGGTAAACACTCTCGCCAGCGGCTATCTTACATGGCGAACGAGGAAACCGATACTGATTGCCGCGGGATCCGTTAACACTGACTTCTGGTAGCAAGGGCTATACTTTACTCGTCATGCTTTACCAGGTTTTTATCATGAAACGATCGTCGAGTGCCTGTCCCGTCATTTTCACGTTATTTTTCCTTTCTTCTGCTCCGGTCGCCGCTAACGCGCTTCAGAGACAGGCCGGGATGGAACGCGATCTCAGCGCCACGACGCCAGGATGGGGGATAAACATGGATGGTGGCGGTGATGTCGGCATCGCTCTGTTTAGCAAACACAGCAGGAAACCCAGATTTTTTATCGGCGATCCGCTGATATCCGACAATTTCGCCACCCCCGGTGGCAACCCTGCCCGGGATGGGTTTGCCAATAATCCCGCCCGCGGTCTGTTTATGCGAAATGCCCCAATCCGCAGATAATTGTTGTCGCAGGGAATTCGCAATCACAGTCAGGCGATCGTCTTCGGACTACAGCACGCGCGGGTACACCTGTTCGTCGAAAGTGTCATCAACCGCCCTTAAGCGTGTATCACTTCTTTCTACAAAACAGATAGGGCACATTGGCGTTTGAAAAGACATACGCTGATTGATATTCCTCTACGGCCAGGGTCAATTCGCCTCCTGTCCTCAGATAAAATTGGGATAATATCTTTTCGAGCGTTTCATCATTAACGGTATCGGAAAAGGTTTTGACAATGCGTACCGTATGTAAAATCCGCGTCCTGAACTGCTGGGTATAGTTAAAGTAGACCAGCCGATTCACGTTAACACTTGTCTCCCCATCAACTTTCCCCGTAATGACAGCCAGCCCCTCCTTCTTATGCATCTGAAAGGAAACGGTACCTACAAAACGTGCATCATCAACATTCCAGTCGGCATCGCCAATACACTCCAGGTATGAAGATTTGAAAAGTATGTAAAACAGAAAAGCCCCGGAAATAACTGTCGTACTGAAGAATACGATCAGGAGCAAAACAGCGGTATTTTTACTCATTGGCTTAGGTTCCAGAAAAAATGAGATGAACAAAATGCCTCTGTGTCAGACCGCACATCTTTATTACAGACAAATGCCGCAGTACGTCCAGTTTTCGCGTAGCCCGTAAGAAAAATATAATTATTGTTCTGGCAAAAATGCGGATGCTTTTTTATTAACGTAGCGTAATTATCAGTGACTGGCTGCGTCACTTCATAATAGACATGACAATCGTTGCCTGTCTTTTTATCCACAGGCATCGCCACAAAATTCTGAAATGGCATTTTCAATCGATTCTGATAAATAAACATGCCGTTGATTAACGTCACAACAAAGAAAAATACGACTCCGATACTTAACCTGCGAGATTTTCGTATTGGCGTTTGTTCGCATACTACGTTTTCGCTGACCACCGTCTTTATTGATGGACTATCACAAGCGGTAATATTCTGGAGAGGAAGCGGTTCAATCACAATGGTTGATGACAAGGTTAATCCCTGACGGGAAATGGTTTTTACCATGTTTCTGGGTAAACCTATCTCTTCCAGTGCCTTACGCAATGTTAAAATAGTCTGATAAAACGTATTTGGCATGGCCACAACGTCACGCTCTTTCCAGCCTTCGGTTACCAGTTCCTTTTGCTTGATAACCACACCCTGATTCAGGATCAGATAAAGGAAACATATCGCGGCGGGCTGCTGTAAATAAACAACATCTCCAGTCAATTGATTTTTCAGGCTTCGGGTCTGTGGATTGAACTCTACCGTTCCATTTATTAAATACAATTTCATCACCATGTCCTTTGGATGCGTCCTGTTATCCCCCAAAAAAGGATTTTTGTCACGTGTATGGTTCACGCGATCCTGGCTTCAGAGAGACTCAACGAATTTCTTCCTTCAGATAAATCACTATCTGCCGACTTCGCGAGATCACAAATCCAGTGACAGATCTGACAACGCGCATAATCAGACATTATCCTGCCACAAGAGGGCAACGCTACGTTCTGAAGACCATAATAGCCATGCACTTTACTGTCTATAATTGCCTGGTATTCTTACTTGTTGCTTTTATCGCCTTCATCCTCAGGTACTCCTGATTGGCGGCATGACATCACTCTTTTGTCACTTCGTTTCTCTGGGCAAACAACGCTGTCATCGCAATGTCGCTCTCTGAGCATTCTGCCCTGGTGATGTCGGGTTATGGTTCCAGGATAATCGTTAATGCGTAAAATCTATGACAGAAAAGTGACATTGCATTCACAGGTGTATTTCGCTCTGAATGCACACCAGTTACGCATTACTTGCAAAAACAATGGAATATTTTTCATGTTCATTTTCCGCAGTGCTCTTAACTGGCTATTGCTGACAGCTCCCTCGCTAAGCAGCATGGTTCGTGCAATTGCCCTTTTTCCCAGTCCCGCCAGATAATATTCAATGATTACCCGTTCCCTGTTCGACAATGACCGGGTATGCAACGGGATTCGTTTATTCTGCTTGACCTGGTCCAGCACGTAAAAGTACTCAGTCAGAGGCGCGTTTTTGATCAATGAATAGCACCGTATTTGTGTAAAATGAGTTAACGTATCTGATGAACCCGCACGAAGACATTCTACACTGTTTGTAATATACACAGCCCCTCCTCCCGGATCAAAAACAACAATATCAGGTGATTTATCAAGACCGGTAAAGAACAACACTTGCTGCAAGCCGGTAATAAAATACTGGTCATATGAAAATATATGCATCGTGCATCACCCCATTCGTAATAACGATATTTTAATGCTTAAAAGCGCATGCGAAATATATCAATTGTACGTTACCCAGATATTGTCTTCCAAGAAGCCGGTCCGCTATCATTATGATCATCTGAACTGATGGGACTGGACTGGATATAATTCGCCGTAAACATGACCTGGCTGATGGATGTATAAAGTGGTATCGACCCTGCCCATGACATACCTGACCATGACTTCCTGTACTGCTCCGGTTGTTTCGTCAATATAGATCCGGTTGCCGCTGTACTTCAGTTAAATATCACGCCCGTCAACCACATTTTTACCACCATCATACGAAACGACGTTCTTTTGTACCTGCTGCGACAATGAGCATTGGGACACTAACGTTAATCTATATCACGGTAGCCGGGCTATTCGTGCAGCCGCCCGTCGGGCCTGTCTCCACAGATACTGGCTGTCATATTCCCGGTAACATTAATGGTGCCACTCTCACCTGCGGTATGTTGACTGAACAGTGCAGTAATTGCAGATGCCGTCAACAACGTTTTATTTATTACCGTTTTCACAGGCATAGACGATTCCTTTCGCATAGACTGACACGTATGAAATTTTATTTTGAGAATAGATAAGCCAAGCAACAGAGACACTTCCTGTTCTTGTTACATTGATTATTGCTGTAGATATCTTAAATTGTCATTTTAAATAGCCTTAAACGACCTTAAATGAGAAACATCAGAAATCTCACGAAAAAATGAAGTTCTTTAAGCTCATGATTTAAAAGAGTATACACCTGTAACATTAAGTAATTAATACACAAAACTACGATAAACAAGGTACAGAAAAGCTTTCATGATTGCTAATTTAAGCCAGTCAGAGAGGACATTTAACACAAAAAGCATTGAAATACTCTATCTGACACAAAACAATAACACAGGAAATGCATAAATATTTACCCTGTTTTAATAATCTGATACCAGTATCATTTGATGTTCCGATTTCTCTCACTTCAAATCCCATAACCCCCGCCGCTTACATAATCGTTATTATTACATGCTATAAAAGAACCCGTGGGTTACATTACAGGATCCGAGTATTGAAACCTGAGATATCATGCCTTCTGCCATTGCATCAGAATAAGATTCAAGGCATTGCCCGAGGCAATAAGAAGCTTAAATTTGTTACTTTTACTTAACACTTGACTGGCTTGCTAAAATAAAATAATTCCAATTCACTGGAAGGTCCGAGAAGTGTAAGGTCAGGTTTAGCGAAATGACAGCAGTCTGGTAGCGCTGTCAATGAGAGCGCGGGTGTATGCATAAAGCATAACAACGACGGGCGCGAGTCGCCTTACTTTTTTATTTCTCCGGCCTGAAATACGCCTTTATTACTACAATGCGTGGAGATAGTATGATGGCAGAGAATAACCGCGTAAAACTAAAGGGTAATAGGGGTGAATGATGGCGACAATAACCAGGCATGAAATAAATGAAGACTGGGCACTTGCCGGAATGGTTGAAGCTGGTGGGTTTGTCTTTGTGAGCTACTGTGTCGGAAATATCGGACAGCCCATTGAGGCACAAATCAATGGCGCTTTTGATAATCTGAGTGAAAGACTCAGCACTATCGGCCTGACACTGGAGTCAGTCGTGAAAATTGACGCCCTGTTTCGCGACGTGTGGGATATTCCGGTCATGGAGAAAGTCATGAAGCAACGATTCAACGGTCAATTTCCTGCCAGAAAATCCATTCAGACTGAATTTGCCCATCGCGGCGGGGCATCAGGGATGCTGTTTCAACTTGACGCCATTGCTTGCCGATAATATTCCCCATCGTATTACAGACCATTCTTACGGCGTGATAAACGATCGCGCCGTAAGAACAGGTCCTCATGAATAAGCTTCACGCAGAAATAGCATGCCATTGACATTACTACCCCAGGCCTTGCTGTGTTAAAAATAAATTCACTGCCAGACTTACAAAACCACACGAAAACAGGATCCGTAATCCTGACAAAATCGTGGGATGGTTTAGTACTTTGCGACGCATAAAGGATGAAAAAGCACCATAAAGCATAAACACGAGCAGCGTCATTAACATGAATATCAGGCTCAATATCAGCATGTCCGTTGCAGGTGCAGTTGACGTAGTTTGAATAAACTGGGGTAAGAAGGCCAGAAAGAAGAGAGACAGCTTAGGATTTAACAGATTAATGAATATCGCATGCAGGATCACTTTCACGCCTGACTGAGTCACTTCGCAATCATCGGGTTGTAACGTCGATTTCTCCTTTATGATATTCCACGCCATGTACAGCAACCACAAGACTCCGGCATATTTGATGACAGTGAATGCCATTTCACTGGAGTAGAATATGGCGGCTAATCCCGTGATAGCGGCCAACATGTGTGGAATGATCCCCAGATTACATCCCACGGCGGCCAGCAGACTCAATGCCACACCACGCGATAAGCCCATCACAATAGTGTAAATAGCCCCCGTTCCCGGTGAAATAATCACAATAAATGAGGTTAATAAGAATTCGATACCGATCTGCATAGCATTATCTCTGATAGACACATAACAGGAGCAGTCAGTGTTTATCAGGACAGACTTACAGATCTTGTAATAAATTGCAGTACCGTTAATTAACCACGGCGTAGCGATATTGCCCCGGCGTTATGCCAGTCTGTTTCTGAAACGCGCGGGTGAGGTGGCTCTGATCGGAAAAACCCGCCATCATCGCAACATCAACCGTTCTCTTGCCTTGTGATAAGAGTTGTTTTGCCAGACGGACCCGGGACTGTAAAAGATAAGCATGCGGCGTTATGCCCACTTCACGGGAAAAGCGGCGAATGAGCTGGAATCGGGTGATGTCGCACAGGCTGGCGAGCCCAGTCAACGTAATGTTTTCTTCCGGGGCATCATCGATGAACGCTTTGGCAAGCCGTACCGTCGGAGAATACGGAATACGCTGTGCAGCAGATAAGGTGTGATACTGTCCGGCCTGCATCAGACAGCGCATGATCGCCTCTTCAATCGCCATGGTGTCAGGCGCGCCGGCAGCCAATTGGCTAAAAAACTGTCGAATCATCAGGCCAAGAGCAGGATCGTTAACCACGGGTTTCAGGATTAAATCGTCTGCCGGTAAGTCAGCATTCCATTCCTTTATGAAGGCGTCGGGATTGATATAGAGCATATGCCAGCCCCGGGGACCTGACGCTGGGATCCCGTCGTGAATTTCGCCGGGGTTGACCATAATGATATCCCCTGCCACCGCGTGCACATTGCCGATATTACTCCATGAGCGTTGGCTACCCTGGATGAAAACCCCAATGCCGAATTGATCATGTGAATGGCGCGGGAAAGCACGCTCTGAATATAACGACAGGATTTCAACATCAGGTACCACGCAGCGGTGCTGCTTAACCTGGTGAACTTCTCTTTTCATGGTCGTTCTCTCATGGCAACGGATGCAGGGAATTCCTAGCTCACGCTAAAGATACCCTTTGAAACTGAGATAGACGACCGATCTTTTGCTATTTGCTGGAACAGAGCCCAGTCAATCCCGAACGAATAAGGAGCAGGTTTCCCCTGCCCCTCTCCCTTCCACTTACCAGTGGTATTTCACGCCTACCATTCCCTGCGCATTGCGATAGCTGTCGCTGCCCATTTGCCCGGAGACATTTCCCCAGACGGTCAATCGAGAAGTCAGTTGCCCTTCCACACCCACTTTCAGTTCAGCCAGGTCTTTCACTCCCTGGACGTCATTTTGCACCTCACCCATTGTCACTCGCGGGCTGTGTGAGTTGTGGATCCAGTTCGCTTCAACAAATGGCTGAATGCCTGCCATTCTGTCTTCTTCACCGGTGGGTTTACGATTGAAGTATGCTCTGGCACCCAGACTGGTCATCAGATTACCGGTGCTATCCACCTTGACCTGCGTACCGTAACGTTCCCGATGATCGTCCGCCTGCACATCCATCCAGACGACCTGCGCTTTGGGCTGGATCCAGTAGGTCAATTGCTGACTTTCTCCGACCTTCAGGCTGTAACCCGCCTCAACCGCAGCCGTGATACCTTTGGATTTATACGCCTCACTTGCCTGATACTGACCATCGACGGTGTTATCAAACCAGTTGTAGAGCATCCAGGTGTCTACATAACCCCCTGATTTATCAAGCTCGTTTTCATACCACGTGCCATACAGACCCACGCTGTAGCCGTCGACCTTACCACGGGAATTATGGTTATTTAACGTCGACGTGGTGCGGCTACGGCTGTTGGCATAGCCCGCCATGAGCCCAAGATGCCAGCGGTCCAGACCATCCGAACTCCACTGCGCCAGATCGCCCCCCATCTGCAGCACATAGTTATTACTCTGGGTTTTTAACTGTTCGCTGCTGTCGTGAAACCGTGTATGGATCCCCACGTTACGTATCCACATGCTGGTGGTTTTTTTCTCACCGGTTAGCACATCGGTATACTGCGTTTCGCCAGGACGATCGTGCAGTCGCGAGATGAACAAGGTATTTGCAGCCAGGTTGTTTGCCAGATAGCTGCCGAATTCCGGGCGAATCTGTGATGAGCCTCCCGGGTGTACCGGTAGTTGCGGGGTTTCTGGCGAAGCAGGCGCACCCGGGTCAGTAGGATCGTTCGGGTCAACCGGGTCAACGGGATCCACTGTGCTGCTTAAATACCAGTTGCTGCCGCGCCTGACCACATCATAATCGTACGCCCCGGCGACAATACGGCTCTCTTTTTCGAAAGTTCCGTCGGAGGTTCCTGCAACATTGACAATTTCAATCCCTTCAACCGTCTGCGCGCCCATACCGCCGATATTGTTGATTGCCACCAGGGTATGGCCGGAAGTATTTCCCTCGACGATGAGTTTGTCCGTCGCTGAGTTATCACTTCCGAGCGCCGTGTTCATTGTCAGGGTTCCACCGCCGCTATAATTGCCTTCGACGGTCAATGTCTTAAACGCGCCAGAACTGCCCGGCGCAAGCATATTAACGCGCCCTCCCTGCAACAGCAGATTCGTGACGTACGAATTACCGGTCACCTCCCACACCGCACCGTTGGAGATATTCATGTTCAGGATGCCAACCCTGGCCGTATCACGTGCGGTATAACTGGCAGCCTTTAACCACGAGTTTGCATTGTTGAGTGTCATCTCCAGCGTGCCGCTGTCAGCCGCGCCAATATTACCTTCAACCTGTACGGTCCCGGATCCCGATGAGTTTGCATCGATCCGGCTGTCGGCGCCCGTTGAAAAAAGAGACCAGTCAATTGACGGGTTATCATTAATAAACAACCCTTTCTGGATATCTGCTGTGCCCGCAGAGAGCACTTCAATCCCGGTAATTTTAGCCGCATGAGAACCCGCAGTTGAAATTGTCAGGTCATCCTGAAATTCAGCGTGAGTGGTCATTCCGGGTTGACCATCAATGTGGATCCCGGTAGCCGATTCGATACCATTTGACAGGGAGATGTGTGTTTGCCCTTTGAACTGGGCCTGACTTTCCAGTATCCGTAAACCCGTGTTCTGATGACCACCGTTGCTCCGGAGATTGAAATCATCATTAGCGACGAGTTTTGATCTATTAACAAGCGTAACGCCTTTGAGTTCATGCCCAGGGCTTGTGCCAAGTGACGTCAGATCTTCCCCCGTCAATGTCACGTCGCCATTGAATTCAAAGTCTGTCGCGTTGCCCGCAATAATGTGCCCGCCCACATAATCACCGGGAAAAGCCCATGGGCCTGTATTGGCGATGGCCTCTATAACCGTCCTGCCGCTGAACGTGAAACGGGTGTGGCTTCCGAGGTTGTCGTTCAACATGGAAATAATTCCCTGAGAACCTTTCAGATAAATGGAATCTGCCTCGAAGTTCACTTCATTTAAAACACCATAGGGAGCGGCCGGACGACTCGAGCCAGTGCTCCCCGTTACCCCAATAGCCATTTGATTCGTTTCAATATGAATGCTGTCAGCCTTAACATTCATCTTACTCCCTGCAGCGATGGTTATTCCGTTGCGTCCGTCGATAGAATGACTTCCAGGCGCACCATCTACGTAAACCTCAAACCGACCACCATCAAAATCCAGTTCACCATTATGAAGAGCAATGCCCGTGCGATGGGTTCCGGCCCCCTCTTGCGCAGACATATCCACTTTGAGATTGATTTTGTTATCTCCATCACTGAGGAAATTCAATTTCCCGCCCGGACCGGCGTAGATGGCATAGATGTCAGAGGAAGATCCAGGAACCGTATTGCTGACAACAACATTGCCCCCAGTAAAAATGATAGAGCTACCGGGATATGTGTCTCTTTGCCAGGCATATAACGCCGAACTGTTTTCGGCAGTAGAATTATTATTGTGTCCTATCACCGTTAAGGTTTTATCCTGAGAGATAGCAATCCTTACCGTACCATTCAGGGTGCTGATAATCGCACGCTGGTATGCAACTGATGTGGTTAATCCACTGGCATCTAACGTAACGTTGTCATCGTCTCCACTTACGGTGTGGTTCCCGGAATTAATGGGGGATACTCCGGTGATGAACTCACGGTCCACTAATTCCACAGCGTCAACAGGGAAAGCGCATATTGCGGCACAACCTGATGCAGCTATTAATAATTGTTTCAATTTCCTTTGAGTCACTTGTCAGTCCTCCAGATCAAGCATGTTCCTTCCTGGTGTCTCTGCAATATTCTTTTCGAGATCCATGAAATAAACGTTTCCCTGCTAATGGTTCCAGGCAGAACCATTACATCATCTTTTTATTAAGTAATATTTCACGAGTACTAAACCATTAAAAATGGAGTACCGTTTTGCCAATTAAGATAATTGGCATCCAATCGCCATTATTCCTATTAATTAAATAATCACTTCACCTGGCAGTAACTCCCTTTGTTTTCAAAAGAAATATTTTCGTCCTGCGCCATGTAAAAATCGGCAGAATATAAAATAAAGCGCACTGAAAACCACTGAAACTGTAAAATTCAGAATAATGGCCATATGTTAAAGGTAAAAATACGTTCGAAACAGTAAATGATTCCATTAACTAAGAAAGAGAAGTAGAAACCTCTCTCGCTCAATATAGTCGGAAAAATAGAGAATGTATATCTCTTTTTATTTGTAAAAGTACCATGTTGTTTTTATATTTTACTTGTTAAATAAGGCGGGGATAATTCTTATATCTTTACTGAGCTTAAATTAATACTTGCTAAGTACAATATTGATTCTGTTTACATTAAGCCGCACCTACAGCACTTCGAGCGGCTGCGAATGAATAAATGATGCAATTCGACTTATCGCGCGGTTTGCTTCCGGTATTTTTCCTGCGGATGACTGGAATACGTGCCACAAGCCATTCCATACTTCAATGTGGACGTTAACACCTGCTTCTGTTGCCTGTTGCGCCAGGCGGATCGAGTCATCAAGAAGTAATTCGTCACTTCCTGTCTGTATCAGGATAGGGGGTAGTCCTGTCAGATCGCCATAAAGGGGGGAGACCAGTGGATTCGATGTTTCAGCTGCAGAGCAGTAGTATGCGACGGTTTGCCGTAAATCCTCAATAACGATCATCGGGTCCTTATCTGCACAAGAAGAAATAGTGGCACCCGATAAGGTGTAATCAAGCATAGGAGAGAGTAAGAAACTGGAGTGCGGCAACGGATAATGTTCGTTTTTCAGTAACAGGAGCAGAGATAAAACCAGCCCACCGCCGCTTGAGTCGCCGCCAAGAATGATGTCATCAGGCCGATAAGCCTGCTTTAATAGCCACAGCCAGGCATATTTTGCATCCATCAGACCGGCAGGAAATGGATTTTCAGGGGCTAACGAATAATTGAGCGTGAGTGCATTCACTTTTGAACAATGGACAATATGTCCAACCAGTTTCCTGTGCGTAATACTGGATCCGAGAGCGTTGCCCCCACCATGAAGAAACAGGATGACTTTACGCTTTTCTGCCTGCGAATGTCTCACCCACTCCGCTGAAATGCCCTCTTCCGCAATCGTTTCAATGCTGACATTTTCGGGTAACGGAGCATTCATTGCCCCTTCTTCCCATATTCTTCTTTGTTCATGAAGAGGCGTGTTAAGCACAAAATCTACATTACTTGCGTAGTCCCTGAAAAGTGCTTCCCTTTTGCGCTTCGCTTCGTTGCTTAACATTTTTTCGCCTCACTGCGAATTGACAGACAGGAGAGCAGTATACCGAAAAATCTTTCTGTTCCAGCACGACACATCCCTTGTGATAACATCCTATCAGACTTTCTTTTGAGATCCGATTAAGGAACTGACGGGCTCCTGACGGACTCGGCAATCGAGGTAAACCAGATCGTCCTGAATGACGACATGGATGAAACGATTATGTTTATATGGTTTTGTCTGATGGGCATTGTGGAAAAAAGTGACCTGAAGGCGAGTTATATCATGCATAAACTCGGAAAGAGTCGTGAGGAATTTTTAGAATTCGCCTTCAATAAGCTGTTCACTTTCCTGGAACGATAAAACATCACTAACGCACTCCGGGTATCGTACTGGAGTGCCCTGCTCCCCTTGACCTACCTGCTCTCTGATTGAACAGCCACCATCAAGCTGACGGTATCTATCCCGCGACAGGGTCATTGTCAGGAAAAATGTCAGGAACAAGAATCGCAGGCACAAAAAAACCACCCGTAGGTGGTTTCACGACACTGCTTATTGCTTTGATTATTCTGCTTTTTCCCATGGTACCCGGAGCGGGACTTGAACCCGCACAGCGCGAACGCCGAGGGATTTTAAATCCCTTGTGTCTACCGATTCCACCATCCGGGCTCGGGAAGAAAGTGGAGGCGCGTTCCGGAGTCGAACCGGACTAGACGGATTTGCAATCCGCTACATAACCGCTTTGCTAACGCGCCTTAAATCTTTGTCCTGCGACTGACACCCGCAATGGCCGATGTCGTAAACTGGAGCGGGAAACGAGACTCGAACTCGCGACCCCGACCTTGGCAAGGTCGTGCTCTACCAACTGAGCTATTCCCGCATCATCAAGCAAATCGTTAATCACTTGATTTTATTATCGTCTGGCAATCTGTGCTGCCGTTCGATGCGTTGCATTCTACTTACCTGACGCAATGAGTCAACGATATTTTTCGCCACGTAAGCTCGTTTGCTGAAATTTACGGCGAAACGATCACTGATCAAGCAAATCCCCGCGCGCGGCGTTCAGATACTGGAACATTGACCACAGTGTCAGGACTGCTGCAACGAAGAACAGCGCAATACCCGCGTACTCCACCCAAATATTCGGACGCCACAGCAGCCAGGCCAGCGCCGCCATTTGCGAGGTGGTTTTGACTTTGCCGATCCAGGAGACCGCCACGCTGCTGCGCTTACCCAGTTCCGCCATCCATTCACGCAGTGCAGAGATGATAATTTCACGTGCGATCATTGTGGCTGCTGGCAGTGTCACCCACCAACTGTGATAGTGCTCGGTCACCAGCACCATCGCAATCGCCACCAGCACTTTATCCGCGACCGGGTCGAGAAACGCACCAAAACGCGTACTCTGATTCCAGCGACGCGCCAGAAAACCATCAAACCAGTCGGTCACGGCAGCGATACAGAAAATCAGCGCAGCAACGAACGGCGCCCAGGTGAATGGCAGATAAAACACCACGACAAAGAATGGGATAAGGATGACGCGAAACAGCGTAAGCAACGTTGGAATATTAAATTGCATAGTGACGGGTAACTATCTGTTGTCAGAGAATTTACCCCTATGTTGCTACAGCGGCCTCAATGTTTCAACGACCAGAAGATCTTTTCTGCCAGACCTTGAGAAATACCCGGCACTTTTGCAATTTCCTCAACGCTGGCGTTACGTAGTCCTTGCAAACCACCCATATATTTCAACAACATTTGGCGACGCTTTGGCCCGACGCCTTCGATGGTCTCCAGCGTACTGGTGTTTTTCACCTTTGCCCTTTTTTTACGGTGGCCGCCGATGGCATGATCGTGTGACTCATCGCGGATATGCTGGATCACATGCAGCGCCGGTGAATCCGGCGGCAGGCTGAATCCCTCGCCTTCCGGTTCAAAGAACAAGGTTTCCAGGCCGGCTTTACGGTCAGCGCCTTTCGCAACCCCTAACAGCAGGGGGCGATTTTTATCCCAGGGGACATCCAGTTCAGCGAAAACGGCCTTCGCCTGCCCCAGTTGCCCTTTTCCGCCGTCGATCAGGATAACATCCGGGATCTTACTTTCTTCGATAGCTTTACCATAACGGCGACGCAGTACCTGATTCATTGCCGCATAATCATCGCCCGGCGTGATGCCGGTGATATTGTAGCGACGATATTCTGCACGCAACGGCCCGTTCGCATCAAAGACCACGCAGGATGCCACCGTCTGCTCGCCCATCGTATGGCTGATGTCGAAACATTCCATTCGTTTTACTGCCGGCAACTTCAACACGGTCGCCAGTGCCGTCAGACGCTGGGTAATGGTCGACTGCTGCGAGAGTTTTGTGGTCAGTGCCGTGGCGGCATTGGTGCGCGCCAGTTTCAGATAACGCGCGCGATCGCCTCGGGGTTTGGTCTGCACATTAATGCGACGCCCGGCCAGTTCAGAGAGAGAATCCGCCAGTAGCGTTTTGTCGTCCAGATTGAAATCCAGCAGGATCTCGCCAGGCAATGTGCGCATCTGGCTGCCCTGGAGGTAAAATTGCCCGACGAAGGTCTCAACCACTTCGCCCAGTTCAGTCCCTCCCGGCACTTTCGGGAAATAACTGCGGCTTCCCAGCACTTTCCCCTGGCGGATAAAGAGTACGTGTACACAGGCCATTCCGGCATCGAACGCGACGCCGATCACATCCAGATCGTCGCCCGCATTAGAGACGAACTGTTTCTCCGTTACCCGCCGCACGGCCTGGATCTGATCGCGTATACGCGCGGCCTCTTCGAACGCCAGGTTTTGACTGGCCTTCTCCATCCGCGCGATCAGTTGGGTTAAAACCTGGTCATCTTTGCCGGACAAAAACAGCCGGACGTAGTCAACCTGCTGCGCATACTCTTCTTCACTCACCAGACCTTCGACGCAGGGGCCGAGGCAGCGGCCGATCTGATATTGCAGACACGGACGTGAGCGATTGCGATAAACGCTGTTTTCACACTGGCGGATCGGGAAAATTTTCTGCAATAGCGCCAGCGTTTCACGGACGGCATAGCCGTTGGGGAACGGGCCAAAGTATTCACCCCGGGTATGTTTCGCCCCACGGTGCATTGCCAGTCGGGGATGGGTATCCGCGCTGAGAAAGATAAAGGGATAGGATTTGTCATCGCGCAGCAGCACGTTGTAACGCGGCTGATACAGCTTGATGTAGTTGTGCTCAAGCAGCAACGCTTCCGTTTCGGTGTGCGTCACCGTCACATCAATTTGCTGAATAAGCGCAACCAGCGCTTCGGTTTTACGCGAAGCCAGGTTGCTGCGGAAATAGCTGGAAAGCCGTTTTTTCAGGTCTTTCGCTTTACCCACATAGATAACCGTACCACCGGCATCATACATGCGATAAACGCCGGGTTGACTGGTTACGGTTTTTAGAAACGCTTTCGCGTCAAACTGATCGCTCACTGGCTTGTTAACGTCTCCGCATTACACAGGCCATGGCGAATTGCCAGGTGAGTCAGCTCAACATCACCATGAATGTTTAGTTTACTGAACATACGATAGCGATAACTGTTCACCGTTTTAGGACTGAGATTCAACTGCTCCGAAATCTCATTAACCTTCTGACCTTTGGTGATCATCAGCATAATCTGCAATTCACGCTCAGACAAACTGGCAAACGGCGTTTCCGTTTTTTCGGGTTCAATCTGGCTTAATGCCATTTGCTGTGCGATGTCAGAACCAATGTATCGCTGCCCGGAATAAACCGAGCGGATGGCATTCACTACTTCCTGAGGTGCCGCCCCTTTACTCAGGTAACCTGCGGCCCCGGCCTGCATCACTTTTGCCGGCAACGGGTTTTCCGTGTGGACGGTCAACATGATCACTTTAATATCGGCAGTCGAACGCGCAATTTTGCGCGTGGCTTCAAGGCCACCAATACCGGGCATGTTCATGTCCATCAACACAACATCGACGGTGTTGGCGCGACACCATTTCACGGCATCCTCACCGCAACCGGCTTCACCGACAACTTTTATGCCCTTTATATCTTCAAGAATGCGTCGTATCCCTGCGCGCACCAGTTCGTGGTCATCAACAAGAAGAACGTTGATCAAAGGAATATCTCCAGAATAGGGATAACGCTACTGATAGTGGATCCCCACTATATTAGCGGGTTTTATCTCAACTTTGAAACGTAAAAAACGTCCGGTTCCCGATTTTGCTCTCGTTTTTGGAAATTAGCCTATACATTTTGTGGAAACTTTCACTAAGAACAGCCAGTTACTCACGTTATTTCGGGAGCAAGGTTTCACAATAGTGACAAAAGCTCGCTATCCCCTGCCTAAATGCTAAATAGCCGGGCAAGTTTGTAACAATAATTAACGAGTAAAATACTCGGAATAAACAATAGATGAAGAAAATATTGTCTTCTCATGTTGTTGTTTAATTTAACTCCTCCGGTGTGATTTCCGATCAAAAAACAACCACTGCTATTTTTTCCTCAGCTTATGGTATACTCCGCGGCCTTAACATTTACCATCGCACATTTTTACTGAGACATTACGAGGAAAATAAATGAGTACGCCTGATTTTTCCACTGCCGAGAATAATCAAGAACTGGCTAACGAAGTCACCTGCCTGAAGGCGCTGTTAACGCTGATGCTGCAAGCAATGGGCCAGGCCGACGCAGGCCGCGTGATTCTTAAAATGGAAAAACAGATCGCGCTGGTCGAAGACGACGCGCAGGCAGCAGTATTTTCCAGCACTGTTAAGCAAATTAAACAAGCTTACCGTCAGTAAAGAAAAACCGGCTGAGAGCAACGCTTTCAGCCGGTTTGTCGTCTGCCACGCAGAACGCTCATTATTTCAGATAAGACCGGTCGCCGCGGCATAGCACGCAATCTGCGTCTTATTAGGGGCGTTGAACTTCTTCTGCATATTCTTCTGGTGAAAGTTAACCGTGTTTTCTGATATCGACAGAATCATCGCGATTTCAGCAGAGGTCTTCCCTTCCGCCGTCCATTTCAGAATCTCTTTCTCCCGTTTACTAAAGCGCATTTCCGGCGCCATCACCATCTCATCCTCGAGGCGGGAAAGCACCGTCAGGCTTTCGCGAACCAGCAACTGCAGCTTCAATTCCACCTCATCTCCCGCAAACGGCGTATTACGCAGACTCGACCGCGAGACCGAGAGAAAGCCCAGCGCACGGTTTGGTAACATCAGACACTGCGTGATCCCTTTACGCAATCCGTGCGTACGAGCGGCATCCCACATCGTCTGCGCGTCACTGAATAATGCGTCACTCCAGGGAAGATGTCCCTGAATGAAGTTTTCCGGCTTCAGGACCGGATCAATCGCGAAATAATTTTCCGCCTGGTATTGTGAAACCCACGCATCGGGATAGGTGGTATGAAGGGAAATTTTAGGGCGGGTAAACGGAACCGGATGTCTGACACACAGCGCGTAATAATCAAATTCCAGCAATTGCGTCTGCTGCTGTAATTCGCTATAGACCTCCTCTGCGCTTGTCATTTCGTGAAAGCGTAACAGCATCGTCCGTCGCCAGGTAAAGAAATCTAAATCCTGCATACTCAGTATTCGCGCCCTTGAGAGTGATAATCATTTTTAATGTGAGAATTAACCTATCACATAAAATAAAGTAGATGAATAAAATATCGGTCATAACGCCAATTACTTGAGTGTTGTTTCAATACGCGTATTTCGCCCAGGGAAATGAACTCATAGTCATGCGTATGATATTAATATTTATGCATGCCCACTCGCCCGAAATGGGATAATCCCGGGCGAGTGGAAGCAAACCGATTATTGCAGCAGAAACTTCTCAAGAAACTGACGCGTTCTCGGCTGCTGTGGATTGGCAAATAGCGCTTTGGCAGGGCCCTGTTCCACTATTCGCCCCTGATCCATAAATATCGCCCTGTCCGCGACATCACGGGCAAAGCTCATTTCATGGGTCACAATCACCATAGTGCGTTTTTCCTGCGCCAGTTGGCGGATAGTGCTCAGCACCTCGCCCACCAGCTCAGGATCGAGCGCAGAGGTCGGTTCATCGAACAGAATCACTTCCGGGCGCATCGCCAGCGCCCGGGCAATCGCCACACGCTGTTGCTGCCCACCGGACAAGCGCCGCGGATAGCTGGTCTCCTTTCCGGCCAGCCCCACTTTCGCCAGCAGTTCCCGCGCCCGCGCCACCGCCTCCTCTTTACCTTCACCCTTCACGATAACCGGACCTTCAATGATGTTCTCCAGTACCGTCCGGTGGGGGAAGAGATTAAAGCTCTGGAACACGAAGCCGACATGCTGACGCAACTGACGAATAAGCGTTCTTTGCTGACTCAGCGAACGCGCTGTATCAATGGTGATATCACCCACGGTGATCGTACCCGCTTCCGGTTGTTCCAGCAGATTTATACTGCGCAACAGCGTTGTTTTTCCTGAGCCGCTGGGACCGATGATCGCGACGACCTCCCCCGCCTGTACTTGCAGATCGATACCGTGCAGCACCGTCTGACCATGGAATTTCTTGACCAGGTTTTTTACGTCGATCGCACTCATTTCGGCTCTCTCTCCTGGCGGTTCAGTTGATTTTCAAAGTAGTTCTGTAACGAAGACAGTACGGTTGCCATGATCCAGTAGATCAGCGATGCCGCCAGATACATGGTAAATACCTCCAGCGTGCGCGACGTAATCAACTGCGCCTGACGGAACAGTTCTGGCACCTGAATGGTTGCCGCAAGCGACGTGTCTTTTACCAGACTGATAAAACTGTTACTCAGCGGCGGCAGCGCCACCCGGGCAGCCTGCGGCAAAATGGCGCGGCGCATCGTCTGCCACGGCGTCATCCCGATACTGGCGGCCGCTTCCCACTGCCCTTTATCAATCGAGGAAATCGCCGCACGCAGGGTTTCGGCAGCATAGGCCGCCGTATTGAGCGACAGGCCAATCATTGCAGACGGAATCGGATCCAGCTCAATACCAAACTGCGGCAGACCGTAGTAGATCATAAACAGTTGAGCAATCAACGGGGTACCGCGAAAAACGGAGATATAAAAACGCGCCAGCCAGCGCATCGGCAGCAGCGGCGACAGGCGCATCAGTGCGAGGATAAAACCCAGCAGCAGGCCGAAGAACATCCCGCCAATGCTTAGCTGTAGCGTAAACACGGCCCCTTTGAGCAGATACGGCAGGGAATCAATAACCAGTTGGATACTTTCTTGCATGAGCTTATCCGAAAATTACACGTGTGGATGGTAGGCAAACAGCGCGGGCGCCCCACCGGTATGAATAAAGAGGACTGGGCCTTCGTCTTTAAAGCGTTTCTGGCTGATTCCGTCAATCAGTCCGGCCATCGCTTTTCCGGTATAGACCGGGTCAAGAAGGATCCCTTCCAGACGCGCCAGCAACTTCACGGCTTCCATCCCCTCTTCATTTGGCGTGCCGTAACCGGGTGCATAGTAGTCATCCCACAGCAAAATCTCCGCCGCCGCCGTCAGTTCCAGCTCGCGGGCGATAGCCTGTTGCAACGCCACCACTTTCGGCTTTTGTTCGGCTACGCTGCGCGAGACCGTTACGCCAATCAGATCCACATCCGGCATCAGTTGTTCCAGACCAATTGCCAGCCCGGCGTGCGTTCCCGCGCTACCGGAGGCCACCACCACTGAGGAGAGTTGTACTGCGCCTTCACACTGCTGAGCTATCTCCAGCGCACTTTCAACATAACCTAATGCCCCCAGCGCGTTTGAACCACCAACCGGTATGATATAGGGACGAAAACCCTGCGCTTCGACTCGGGTGGCCAGCTCCAGCAACTGCGCGTCCGGCTGGTTTAGTGCATCACACATTTCGACCTGCACGTTGAACAAGTCCAGCAGCAGCCGGTTACCGTTGGTGAGATAGTTTTCCGCCGTGGTGCCAATGGGGTTTTCCAGCAGCGCCACGCAGTGCAGTCCCAGCTTCGCCGCGACCGCCGCCGTCTGGCGCACGTGGTTAGACTGAATCGCGCCTGCCGTGATCAGCGTATCTGCGCCTTCGCGCAACGCATCTGCTGCCAGGAACTCCAGCTTGCGCAGCTTATTACCGCCCATCGCCATCGGTGTCACATCATCGCGTTTGATGAAAATATCCCGTCCCAGATAGTCAGAAAAACGCGGCAGGTATTCAAGCGGTGTCGGCGCGCCGATAAATTCCAGACGCGGAAAGCGTGTCAGGTTGTGCAGTGGCATAAAGCCTCCAGGTATTCGTTGTTGTGATGTTCTTTTTATTATGCACGTTCAAACGCATGAAATAAAAAAGGCGCTGATTAAAGCGCCTTTTTTTTCTTACTGTTCGGACTATTTCGTTACATCCGCGCCAAACCACTTCTCAGAAAGCGCCTTCAGCGAACCGTCCTTCTGCATTTCGGCGATGGCTGCGTCCACCGCTTTCAGCAGATCGTCGTTGCCTTTACGCAGCGCAACGCCGGACTCCTGACGGGAGAATGCTTCACCGGTAACCGCAAGCGTATCTTTGGTCTTTTTAACCAGATCCAGCGCCGCCAGACGATCCACCAGAATCGCATCGATACGTCCTACGCGCAGATCCTGATATTTCGTCGGATCATCATCATAAGTCCGAATGTCAACGCCCTGGACGTTCTGACGCAGCCACTCTTCATAGTTGGTACCCAGACCCACGCCAACTTTTTTATCTTTCAGATCGGCGGCCGTTTTAATCGCGCCTTCATTGCCTTTTTTCACCAGCGCCTGGATACCGGAAACGGTATAAGGGGTAGAGAAATCATATTTCTTCTTACGCTCATCGGAGATGGTTACCTGATTGATAACCACATCGATGCGTTTAGAGTCCAGAGAGGCCAGCATCCCGTCCCATTTGGTCGGTTTCAGCGTCGCTTTTACGCCCAGATGCTTTGCCAGCTCTTCGGCAAATTCCACTTCAAAGCCGGTCAATTTACCGTCATCGCCCTGGAAACTGAACGGAGGATAGGTGCCTTCCAGCCCCACCAGCAGCGTCCCGCGATCTTTGACCTTCTTCAGCAGACCTTCATCTGCAAACGTTTTTGCGCTCATTCCCGCGACAAGAGCAACTGCCATCACGCCCATCAGCGCCTGGCGTCCCAGAAGTGCTAATTTCATATTTACCCCGAATGTTGTTATGAATGCCCGTAGTGTAGAGCGTTTATCGGTAACGACATAAATCACTCTGCTACATCTTATTCATTTTTAATATATATCAGAAGTCATCCGGAGGGAGGATTTCTGTTGCTGTTCGGGATGGGCATGTGCTTTATATTGCGCGTACTTACGTAGCGCGATGCGATAGTTGTTGGTACTGGTCTCCGGCAGCCACGGCGCCAGATTTTCATCAAGGTAACCGTCCTGGAGCAGATCGTGAGAAATCTTCTGTTCGCTAAGATGATTACCGAGGCGGCGCAGACGGACGACATACTCGCGCACGGTCCCGTGGCTCATTTCGGTTTGCTCAAACAAAAATTGTTTAAAACCAATGATGTCGAAGAAATCACTCTGCGTTTTGCAGTGTAAATCACCGCAGAAACGGCAGAGTGCCACCCACTCTTTCTGCTCCTGTTGCCAGGCGGCTTCATCCATGAGCGTGTCGAGGCGGGAAATGGCGATTTTGTTGACTATCTGCCCTTTGCGCACCAGCGTGATGCGATCCAGTAACTTATGGCAATGGGCGCAATGCGTCTGGCTGTGTTTAAAGTCTTTGAGGTAGCGGCTTAGAGGCCGTCTTTTTGATTGCTGCACCGTCATGAGAACTCCTGGTAGTTAATACGTTGTGCGGCATTTTTCAGCGCCGACAACGTCGTTCGCTATAACTTACCCAGCTTCGTGCGTAACCGTTTTATGGCCTGACTGTGCAACTGGCTGACCCGTGACTCCCCGACATCCAGAACCGCGCCAATCTCTTTGAGATTGAGTTCTTCCTGGTAATAGAGCGTGAGCACCAGTTGTTCGCGTTCCGGAAGTGCTTCTATGGCATCCATCACGCGCTGGCGCAAATTGCTCTCAAGGAGCTGTTGTAACGGGTTTTCCTGCTGGTGCTCTTCTGTCACCAGCTCGATACTATCGCCATGCTCTTCCCGCCACTCGTCATAGGAGAAGAGTTGGCTGTTGTTGGTATCAAGCAACATCTGACGATATTCTTCTACAGGAATCGCCAGCCGCTCCGCGACCTCGGTTTCCGTCGCATTGCGTCCTAATTCCTGTTCCAGTTGCCCCATCGCCTGTGCCACTTCGCGGGCATTACGCCGGACACTACGCGGTACCCAGTCACGGCTGCGTAGTTCATCCAGCATCGCCCCACGAATACGCTGCACTGCGTAAGTGGTAAATGCCGTTCCTTGCAGAGCGTCATATCGGTCAACTGCATTCAATAACCCGATACCGCCCGCCTGTAGCAGATCGTCCAGTTCTACGCTCGCGGGCAAACGCACCTGCAGGCGCAACGCTTCGTGACGCACCAGCGGTACATAACGCTGCCACAGCGAGTGTTTATCCATTACACCTTCAGCGGTATACAGTGAATTCACGATAAACAGCCCTGCGTTAAATGAGTTATCGGCATGATTATCCGTTTCTGCAGGGGTTTTAATCGGGTGAATAGTGGGTGAAATGAGGGGTTATTTAGGGGTTACCGGTAAAGCCAGAACGAAAAAACCCCGCCGGAGCGGGGTTTGTGCAGGAAGCGTAAATTAACGCAGCAGAGACAGGACGTTCTGAGTCGTCTGGTTAGCCTGTGCCAGTACAGAAGTACCTGCTTGTTGCAGGATCTGCGCACGAGACATGTTAGACACTTCGGTCGCGTAGTCAGCGTCTTCGATACGGCTACGAGCAGAAGACAGGTTGTTAACGGTGTTGCCCAGGTTGGTGATAGCAGAATCGAAACGGTTCTGTACCGCACCCAGGTCGGAACGCAGAGAGTCAACCTGAGCCAGCGCTTTATCGATAGAAGCCATCGGATCAGAGTTCAGCTTATCGCCTTTCACAACGGTACCATCATCTTTGATGGTGGCGCTGTAATAAGCATCTGCATCGTTTTCAGTACCTTTGATGACATAACCGCCGCCTTTAACGGAGAATACCTGCGGGTTATCACCCAGACCCGTAATGCCAGCCAGATCCAGTTTAACCGCCGGCGTAGTACTACCAATAACGTCACCAGTTGTAACAGCAGCTTCACTCGCTGCTGCCCCAGCTTCCGGAGCATCAGAGCTCTTATAGCTCACGATCCCGGTATTCAGGTCAACCGTACCTTTGAAAATATCAGAGCCTACTTTCACATACATCTGACCATCTTTATCAACAGAGAAAGAGGTCGTCGCAGCAGCAGCCGTGTTATTCAGGGAGATAGAATCAGCGTTAACAACGGTAGTACCATCAATATTGACGTTCTGACCAGCGGCTGCTTTAGTTGCAGTGATGGTGCCAGTTTCTTTCACTGCACCGTTAAAATCTACAACCCCGGTATCTTTGTCATAGCCAGAGACTTTATAGAAATCTGTGCCGTTGTTACTTGCGTAAACAATGTTGGCGTCTGCATCATCAACATACAGAGAGTACGGGTTGGTTGCTGCAGTATCTTTTGCAGTCAACGTATGGCTTACAGTCGGAACGCTTGAAGATGGTTTAGCATCAGTCAGCGCAGTAGTAGACAGCTTGCTCAGATCCAGACCTTTGTTGGTCACATCCAAGTTACCTAAACCCAGAGTGCTGGAAGTGATCTCTTGCAGATTGATCTCAATGGTTTCGCCATCATTTGCACCGACCTGAATTTTCATGGTCTGGTTAGAAGCCAGCACTTTCACGCCGTTGAACTGAGTCTGGCCGGATACGCGGTCAATTTCGCTCAGACGCTGGGTGATTTCAGCCTGGATGGATTCCAGATCTGATTTGGAGTTAGTGCCGTTAGTCGCCTGTACAGACAGCTCACGAACGCGCTGCAGGTTGTTGTTGATTTCAGACAGAGAACCTTCCGTCGTCTGTGCGATGGAGATACCGTCGTTGGCGTTACGAGAAGCCTGAGTCAGACCTTTGATGTTAGACGTAAAGCGGTTAGCAATCGCCTGACCCGCCGCATCGTCTTTCGCGCTGTTGATACGCAGACCAGAAGACAGACGCTCAATAGCAGAGCTCAGAGAAGACTGAGATTTGTTCAGGTTGTTTTGGGTCAACAGCGACAGGCTGTTTGTATTAATGACTTGTGCCATGATCTTTTCCTTATCAATTACAACTTGATGTTATTGGGCTGTTGCCCACGGTTTCTCACCGTAACCCTTGTATCGGCACCTTAATTTCGAACTTTAGAGAATTTTTAGTTTCCCCCCTTTTTTTCTTAGCCTTTGAATAACCCGTTTTCTTGCACACTATTCCGGCCATTATTTCCCCAAATTTATTATTAAACTTTGCCGCCAGATTGCCGATAAGGTGGCTAACCACTGTTTGCAATTAAAAGGGATTACGCATGGCTTCTTTTACTTCATTAGGCGTGGGTTCTAACCTGCCGCTGGATACGTTACTGACGAACCTGACCACTGCGGAGAAGGGGCGTCTGAAACCTATCACCCAACAGCAGAGCAGCTTTACGGCAAGACTGACGGCGTTTGGAACATTGAAAAGCGCGCTGGAAAAATTCCAGACCGCAAATACCGCATTGAATGATGCAACCCTTTTTAAAAGCACGACTGCCGTCAGCAACTCAACCGATCTCACCGTCAGCACCACAGCAGGCGCCGCGGCAGGTATTTATAAAATAAATGTGACGCAAATAGCGCAGGCGCAATCGCTTCGCACCACCACAACAGTGACGGACAGTAAAGCAGCACAAGGTGATGACAGCGCCGAACGCACACTCATCATTAAGCAGGACGGGAAAGAGAAGCCGCTAGAGATAAAACTCACCAAAGATCAGACATCTTTAGTCGAGATGCGAGATGCCATTAACAATGCCAACGGTGGTGTCACTGCCAGCATTGTAAAACTGAAAGACGATGATTATCAGCTTGTACTGACCTCATCAGAAACGGGTGTCGCTAATAAGATGAGTATCTCTGTTTCTGGAGATGAAAAACTCAATCAATTTATCAGCTTCAATAACCCGGATGTGGTTGGCAACAACGTTGAGCAAATTGTTGAAGCGAAAGATGCAGAACTAAACGTCAACGGTATTGATATTGTTCGTAGCAGTAACACGGTGACCGATGCCCCTCAGGGCATTACGTTGAACCTGACAAAAGAAGTTAAGGACGTCACCGTCACGGTAACGAAAAGCAATGACAAAGCGACAACCGCGATTAAAAGCTGGGTAGATTCGTATAACTCGCTGGTGGATACCATTGGTACCCTGACAAAATATACCTCCGTCGATCCGGGCGCAGAAGAACAAAGCACCAGCAACGGCGCCCTACTCGGCGACACGACCGTTCGCACCATTCAGACAGGTATCCGTGGACAATTTTCAGCCAGCGCCAACGACGGCAAATTCCAGACGCTATCGCAAATGGGCATCACCCAGGATGGCACCACCGGTAAGCTGAAAATTGATGATGAAAAGCTGAAAAAAGCGCTGAGCGATAACACTGTGGATGTGCAGCAGCTGTTAGTCGGTGATGGCAAAGAGACCGGGATTACCACCAAAGTCGCTTCG
The DNA here is from genome assembly GCA_009363175.1 of Citrobacter telavivensis. Classification (NCBI taxonomy): domain Bacteria; kingdom Pseudomonadati; phylum Pseudomonadota; class Gammaproteobacteria; order Enterobacterales; family Enterobacteriaceae; genus Citrobacter; species Citrobacter telavivensis. The sequence goes on along the minus strand of CP045205.1, from coordinate 2,669,231 downwards.
CTGGTGAAAGGCTACTTGGCTGATGACGGTATTATCGACAGCGCCCAGGACAGCATCAATACCACCCTGAAAAAACTGACGAAGCAGTATCTTTCCGTCAGTGCCAGTATCGACGACACCATTGCGCGTTATCAGGCTCAGTTCACCCAACTGGATACCATGATGAGCAAGTTGAATAACACTAGTAGTTATTTAAGCCAACAATTTACTGCGATGACCAGTTCCTGATAACCAGAGGTAAACATGTATACCGCGAGCGGTACCAAAGCTTATGCGCAAGTCAGCGTGGAAAGCGGCGTGATGAGTGCGAGTCCGCACCAGTTGATCGAAATGTTGTTTGATGGCGCAAACAGTGCCCTGGTGCGCGCTCGCCTGTTTTTAGCGCAAGGTGATATTGCAGCCAAAGGGGAAGCGCTCAGTAAGGCTATCAACATCATTGATAACGGGTTGAAAGCGGGACTGGATCAGGAGAATGGCGGCGAAATCGCTGACCATCTCTCTTCGCTGTATGACTATATGATCCGTCGTTTGTTACTCGCTAATTTACGCAATGACAGTCAAGCCATTGAAGAAGTGGAAGGGTTACTCGGCAACATTGCGGAAGCCTGGAAACAGATCTCACCGAAAGCATCTTCCCAGGAGTCTCGTTAATGACCTCAGCCGTGGAGTTTATCAACCGTTGGCAGCGCATTGCGCTGCTCAGTCAGTCGCTGCTCGAATTTGCGCAGCGGGGTGAATGGGACCTTTTACTGGAGCAGGAAGTCTCCTATCTGCAAAGTATTGAAGCGGTCGTTGAAACGCAAACTCCACCGGGCATGACACGCAGTATCCAGGATATCGTTGCCAGTCATATCAAACAGACGCTGGATAACGAAGAGCACCTGAAAGTTTTACTGCGCCAACGGCTCGATGAGCTCAGTGGTCTGATCGGTCAGTCAACGCGTCAGCAGTCGCTCAACAATGCATATGGTCGGCTTTCTGGCATGCTGCTGGTGCCCGACGCCCCCACTGCCCCGCAATAATTCCCGCTACGTTGGCAAAAATCTTCCATACTCCAGAGGTCGTCTACAAGACTTCTGGAGCACGGAAGATGAAAAACCCCACCTTACTGCAGTTCTTCCACTGGTATTACCCTGACGGAGGCAAACTCTGGCAGGAAGTCGCAGAGCGCGCAGATAGCCTCAATGATATCGGTATCAATATGGTCTGGCTGCCCCCCGCCTATAAAGGCGCGTCAGGCGGTTACTCCGTCGGTTATGACTCTTACGATCTGTTTGATCTCGGCGAGTTCGATCAGAAAGGAACCCTCGCGACCAAATATGGTGATAAGGCGCAGTTGCTGGCGGCTGTCGATGCACTGAAGAAAAACGACATCGCGGTACTGCTCGACGTGGTGGTGAATCACAAAATGGGGGCGGACGAGAAAGAGGCCATCCGCGTACAGCGGGTCAATGAAGAGGATCGCACGCAGATTGCGGATGAGATCATCGAATGCGAAGGCTGGACGCGTTACACCTTCCCGGCGCGGGGCGGTCAGTACTCTCAGTTCATCTGGGATTTCAAATGCTTCAGCGGTATCGACCACATCGAAAACCCTCACGAAGACGGCATCTTTAAAATAGTCAACGACTACACCGGCGAGGGCTGGAACGACCAGGTCGATGACGAACTGGGCAATTTCGATTACCTGATGGGTGAAAATATCGACTTTCGTAACCACGCCGTCACTGAGGAGATTAAATACTGGGCGCGCTGGGTGATGGAACAAACCCAATGTGACGGCTTTCGCCTCGATGCGGTCAAGCACATCCCGGCCTGGTTCTATAAAGAGTGGATTGAGCATGTGCAGGAGGTGGCGCCGAAGCCGCTGTTTATCGTCGCCGAATACTGGTCGCATGAAGTGGATAAGCTGCAAACCTATATCGAACAGGTGGAAGGCAAAACGATGCTTTTTGACGCCCCGCTCCAGCTCAATTTTCATGAGGCGTCGCGCCAGGGGCGTGATTACGACATGAGCCAGATTTTCAGCGGTACGCTGGTGGAAGCCGATCCGTTTCACGCCGTGACGCTGGTCGCCAATCACGACACCCAGCCGTTACAGGCGCTGGAGGCACCGGTTGAAGCGTGGTTTAAACCGCTGGCCTACGCGCTCATCCTGCTGCGGGAAAATGGTGTGCCATCGGTTTTCTATCCCGATCTCTATGGCGCACATTATGAAGATACCGGGGGCGATGGGGAAACCTATACGATCGACATGCCGGTCATTGAGCAACTCGACGAACTCATTCTTGCCCGCCAGCGTTTCGCCCACGGCATTCAAACGCTCTGGTTTGATCATCCCAACTGCATTGCGTTTAGCCGCAGCGGGACGGACGACGATCCCGGCTGTGTGGTGGTGTTATCCAATGGCGATGATGGCGAAAAGACACTCGCGCTGGGCGCAAACTACGGCAATAAAACGTGGCGAGATTTTCTCGGCAACCGCAGCGAAAGCGTGGTTACGGACGAGAACGGCGACGCCACGTTTTACTGCAACGCCGGCAGCGTCAGCGTATGGGTGATTGAAGAGGCGATCTCGTGAAGCACCCCGACAGGGAGGCTGTCGGGGGACAAAACATTACGGGAGTGGCGTCGGCAGCGGCGCTTTCTCCAGCGCAGCGGCACATTCCACCGTTGGGCGATCCACGCGTTGCAAGGTCATCCCGTCATATTCCAGGGTGTTCCCTTCCCGCTCGATCTCGTAAAGTTCACGTTTGACCGTCACGTTAGTTAAGTCACCGGACAGCATTGTCAGCTTACCCGGCAGCGCAATCACCCTCTGCCACTGGCGACAGTCGAGCGTATCCCCCTCTTTGGTCACCACCAGGCTGGCAATGGCTTCCGGGCTCACCAGTTTGCGTTGCGGTCCGTTAGTCTGCCAGTACCCTTCCAGTCCGGCGGGCGCTGGCGTTTTGACGACATCATTATAATTTTCTACCTCGGCGCATCCCGCTAACATCAGTAACGCCCCAATGATTGCACATTTTTTCATCATTCATCCTGCATGCGAAGAAAAGAGGATTGTGGCATTAAAGCCCTGCAGCCGCCAGCCTTTCGCGGTGCCCGCAGAACTTTGATCCATTTGGGATTACCGCTTAATAGTACCAGGCAAAACAACCACAGTGGTGTACTATCCGCATTCTTGTATCACACCTTCTGAGTTCAGAGGCAAAACCCATGTCATGGCAACAATTCAAACACGCCTGGTTAATTAAATTCTGGGCACCTGTCCCTGCGGTCATCGCAGCAGGTATTCTCTCTACTTACTATTTCGGCATCACCGGTACCTTCTGGGCCGTCACGGGTGAATTTACCCGCTGGGGCGGACAAATCCTGCAACTGTTTGGCGTCCATGCGGAAGAATGGGGCTACTACAAGCTGATCCATCTGGAAGGCACTCCGTTCACCCGCATCGACGGGATGATGATCCTCGGTATGTTCGGCGGTTGCTTCGCGGCAGCGTTGTGGGCCAACAACGTCAAACTCCGAATTCCACGCAGCCGCATTCGCATCATGCAGGCGGTGTTGGGCGGGATCATCGCCGGGTTCGGCGCGCGTCTGGCGATGGGTTGCAACCTGGCAGCGTTCTTTACCGGTATTCCTCAGTTCTCCCTGCACGCCTGGTTCTTTGCCGTGGCAACGGCCATCGGTTCCTGGTTCGGCGCGCGATTCACCCTGCTGCCGATGTTCCGCATCCCGGTTAAAATGCAGAAAGTCTCCGCCGCGTCGCCGCTGACGCAAAAGCCGGAGCAGGCGCGCCGTCGTTTCCGTCTCGGCATGCTGGTGTTTATCGGTATGGTAGGCTGGGCGCTACTGACCGCCATGAATCAACCGAAACTGGGTCTGGCGATGCTGTTCGGCGTTGGCTTTGGTCTGTTAATCGAACGTGCGCAGATTTGCTTCACCTCCGCCTTCCGCGATCTGTGGATAACCGGACGAACCCATATGGCAAAGGCGATCATCTTCGGGATGGGCGTCAGTGCGATCGGTATTTTCAGCTACGTACAGCTTGGCGTGGAAGCCAAAATCATGTGGGCGGGCCCGAATGCGGTGATCGGCGGACTGCTGTTTGGTTTTGGTATTGTGCTCGCTGGCGGGTGTGAAACCGGCTGGATGTATCGCGCGGTGGAAGGCCAGGTACACTACTGGTGGGTGGGTCTCGGTAACGTCATCGGCTCAACGATTCTGGCTTACTACTGGGATGACTTCGCCCCTGCGCTTGCCACCAACTGGGACAAAATCAACCTGCTCAATACCTTCGGTCCGCTCGGCGGCCTGCTGGTAACCTATCTGCTGCTGTTTGCCGCCTTGATGTTCATCATCGGCTGGGAAAAACGCTTCTTCCGTCGCGCCGGGCTGACCCCTGCTAAGGAATCCGCATGACAAAAATTGTTCCTGATTATCGCCTTGATATGGTCGGTGAACCCTGCCCTTACCCTGCCGTGGCAACGCTGGAAGCAATGCCACAACTGCAAAAAGGGGAAATACTGGAAGTGGTCAGCGACTGCCCGCAGTCCATCAACAACATTCCGCTGGATGCCCGTAACCACGGCTACACCGTGCTGGATATTCAACAGGACGGACCGACGATCCGCTATCTGATTCAGAAATAACAGGTTGCCGGAAGGCAACTAAACCTTATCCGGTCTACAAGAAGTGTGAATCGTAGGCCGGATAAGCGTAAGCGCCATCCGGCACGCAAACCTAAACCTGCATACTCATGACTTCCTGATAGGCCGACACCAGTTTGTTTCGCACCTGGATCCCCATCTGCATAGAGACTGAGGCTTTTTGCATATCGGTCATCACATCGTTAAGCGCAATTCCCGGCTCACCCAGCGTGAATTTTTCCGCCTGTGTGCGGGCGGCGGTTTGCGTATCGCTGATGCGGTCCAGCGCCGCGTGCAGTTGACCGGCAAAACTCACGGTCGGCTGCGGCAGTGTCTCCTGCGCCCGGGCGCCCATCGCCGTGGCCTGGAGCTGGCTGATGACCCCTTCAATCCCCTGTATCGCTGACATGATAATCCCCTGGATGGTTTTCTACGCAGCAGAGATTACCAGTTTGTCAATAAGATAAAGGCGCTAAATAACGCTATAAAACCCCGGTTTTTACCGCATAGAAAAAAACGAAACCGCAAATAATGAGACCGTCAATTTTTCGATTTTGCTGACCCGGGAGTGAGTCTTGTTCCACTTTGCAAATAAAGCCGTCCACGAACAGTCACGAGGTGCGAGATGAACGCGACTGCATCGGCTGCAACCCAACCTAAACCTCTCGAGTGGCTTAATCGCCTGCGTGCGAATCCCAAAATTCCTCTGATTGTTGCGGGCTCTGCTGCCGTCGCCATTATTGTGGCGATGGTGCTGTGGGCCAAAGCGCCTGACTACCGCACGTTGTTCAGCAATTTATCCGATCAGGATGGCGGGGCTATCGTCACCCAGCTGACCCAGATGAATATCCCGTACCGCTTCTCGGAAGGCAGCGGTGCGATTGAAGTTCCGGCAGAAAAAGTCCATGAACTGCGCCTGCGCCTGGCGCAACAAGGACTGCCAAAAGGCGGTGCGGTAGGCTTTGAACTGTTGGATCAGGAAAAGTTCGGCATCAGCCAGTTTAGCGAGCAGGTGAACTACCAGCGGGCGCTGGAAGGCGAACTGGCGCGTACTATCGAAACGCTTGGCCCGGTTAAACGCGCTCGCGTGCATCTGGCAATGCCTAAGCCGTCCCTGTTCGTACGTGAACAGAAATCCCCTTCAGCCTCGGTTACCGTCAATCTGGAGCCGGGACGCGCGCTGGATGAAGGGCAAATCAGCGCGGTCGTGCATCTGGTTTCCAGCGCGGTGGCGGGTCTGCCACCGGGTAACGTGACGCTGGTCGATCAGGCCGGTCATCTGCTCACCCAGTCAAACACCAGCAGTCGCGATCTGAACGATGCTCAGTTGAAATACGCCAGCGACGTGGAAGGCCGCGTCCAACGCCGTATCGAATCGATCCTGTCACCGATTGTCGGTAACGGGAATGTCCATGCGCAGGTGACCGCGCAGTTGGATTTCGCCAATAAAGAGCAGACGGAAGAGCAGTATCGCCCCAACGGCGATGCCTCTCAGGCCGTGCTGCGTTCGCGTCAACTGAACGAAAGCGAGCAAATTGGCTCAGGTCTGCCGGGTGGCGTGCCGGGTGCACTGTCCAACCAGCCTGCGCCGGCGAATACGGCACCGATCACCACGCCACCGGCGAATCAGCAAAATGCACAAAATGCGCAGAACGCGCAAAACGGGCAGAACGCACAGCAGCAGACGGCCACCAGCGCCAGTGCGGGTCCGCGTAATACTCAGCGCAACGAAACCAGCAACTATGAAGTTGATCGCACTATCCGCCATACAAAAATGAACGTCGGCGACGTACAGCGTTTGTCCGTCGCGGTGGTTGTGAACTACAAAACGTTGCCGGATGGCAAACCGCTGCCGCTTACCGCCGATCAAATGAAACAGATTGAAGATTTGACTCGCGAGGCAATGGGCTTCTCAGATAAGCGCGGCGACACCCTGAACGTGGTCAACTCACCGTTCAGCGCCACGGATGACGACGCGGGCGAACTGCCGTTCTGGAAACAGCAGCTGTTTATCGAACAATTGATCTCTGCCGGTCGCTGGCTGCTGGTGCTGTTGGTGGCGTGGATCCTGTGGCGTAAAGCGATTCGTCCGCAGCTGACACGTCGTGCTGAAGAGGCGAAGGCCCTGCAGGAACGCGAGCAGATCCGTCAGGAGACCGAAGAAGCCGTTGAAGTTCGCCTCAGTAAAGATGAGCAGACTCAGCAGCGCCGGGCAAATCAGCGTCTGGGCGCAGAAGTGATGAGCCAGCGCATTCGCGAAATGTCAGATAACGATCCGCGCGTCGTGGCGCTGGTCATTCGCCAGTGGATGAATAACGATCATGAGTAATGCTCTTTCCGGTACCGATAAAAGCGTCATCCTGCTGATGACCATTGGCGAAGATCGCGCGGCGGAGGTGTTCAAACACCTCTCCCAGCGCGAAGTACAAACGCTGAGTGCGGCAATGGCAAACGTCCGCCAGATCTCCAACAAACAACTGACCGACGTGCTGGCGGAGTTTGAGCAGGAAGCCGAGCAGTTTGCCGCCCTGAACATCAACGCCAACGAATATCTGCGTTCGGTGCTGGTGAAAGCGCTGGGCGAAGAGCGAGCGTCCAGCCTGCTGGAAGATATTCTCGAAACCCGCGATACCGCCAGCGGCATTGAAACGCTCAACTTTATGGAACCGCAAAGCGCCGCCGACCTTATCCGCGACGAACACCCGCAGATTATCGCCACCATTCTCGTGCACCTCAAACGCGGTCAGGCGGCGGATATTCTGGCACTGTTCGACGAACGTCTGCGTCACGATGTCATGCTGCGTATCGCCACCTTTGGCGGCGTACAGCCCGCCGCGCTGGCGGAACTGACCGAAGTGCTCAACGGCCTGCTCGACGGCCAGAACCTCAAACGCAGCAAAATGGGCGGCGTAAGAACGGCGGCAGAAATTATCAACCTGATGAAAACGCAGCAGGAAGAAGCGGTTATCAGTGCCGTGCGCGAATTCGACGGCGAACTGGCGCAAAAAATTATCGACGAGATGTTCCTGTTCGAAAACCTGGTGGATGTGGACGACCGCAGCATCCAGCGTTTGCTGCAGGAAGTGGATTCCGAGTCGCTGCTGATCGCCCTGAAAGGCGCGGAACAACCGCTGCGCGAGAAGTTCCTGCGCAACATGTCGCAACGTGCGGCAGACATCCTGCGCGACGACCTCGCCAACCGTGGCCCGGTGCGTTTGTCGCAGGTGGAAAACGAGCAGAAGGCCATTCTGTTGATTGTGCGTCGTCTGGCGGAGACCGGCGAGATGATGATTGGCAGCGGCGAGGATACCTATGTCTAACGAGCTGCCGTGGAAAATCTGGACCCCGGACGATCTCGCGCCGCCGCTGGCTGAATTTGTGCCCATGGAGCACAACGATGACCCCGTGCCAGCAGAGGATGAGCCAGAGATCAGTGCGGAACAGCAGCTCGAGCAGCAGTTAGCGCAGCTGAAAATTCAGGCCCACGAGCAAGGTTACAACGCGGGCCTTGTGGAAGGTCGGAAGTCCGGTCATGAACAAGGCTATCAGGAAGGGCTGGCGCAAGGACTGGAACAGGGCCAGGCGCAGGCCCGCTCCCAACAGGCACCGCTTCATGCGCGGATGCAGCAACTGGTCAGCGAATTTCAGCACACGCTGGACGCACTGGACAGCGTGATCGCCTCGCGTCTGATGCAGATGGCGCTGGAAGCCGCGCGTCAGGTGATTGGTCAGACGCCCGCGGTGGATAATTCCGCTTTAATCAAGCAGATCCAGCAGCTCTTACAGCAGGAGCCCTTGTTCAGCGGCAAACCGCAACTTCGCGTCCACCCGGATGATTTACAGCGCGTAGAAGACATGCTCGGCGCCACCCTCAGCCTGCACGGCTGGCGTTTGCGTGGCGATCCGACCCTGCACCACGGCGGCTGTAAAGTCTCTGCGGATGAAGGCGATCTTGACGCCAGCGTCGCGACCCGCTGGCAAGAACTGTGTCGTCTGGCCGCGCCGGGAGTGATCTGATGACTTCACGCCTGACCCGCTGGTTGACGACGCTGGACAACTTCGAAGCCAAAATGGTGCAGCTTCCGGCCGTTCGTCGCTATGGGCGACTGACCCGCGCCACCGGTCTGGTTCTGGAGGCCACAGGGTTACAGTTGCCGCTTGGCGCGACCTGCGTGATTGAACGCCAGGAGGGAACCGAAACCCGCGAAGTGGAAAGTGAAGTGGTGGGCTTTAACGGTCAGCGGCTGTTTCTGATGCCGCTCGAAGAGGTCGAAGGCATTCTGCCCGGCGCGCGCGTCTACGCCAAAAATATCGCCAGCGAAGGGCTGCAAAGCAGCAAACAACTGCCGCTGGGTCCGGCGCTGTTAGGTCGCGTGCTCGACGGCAGCGGCAAACCGCTCGACGGTCTGCCCTCCCCTGATACCACGGAAACCGGGGCGCTGATTACCCAGCCGTTTAACCCGTTGCAACGTACGCCGATTGAGCATGTGCTGGATACCGGCGTGCGCCCGATCAACGCCCTGTTAACCGTTGGTCGCGGCCAGCGTATGGGGTTGTTCGCCGGTTCCGGCGTCGGGAAAAGCGTACTGCTCGGCATGATGGCGCGCTATACCCGCGCTGACGTCATCGTCGTCGGGCTGATTGGCGAACGTGGTCGCGAAGTGAAAGATTTTATCGAGAACATTCTCGGTGCCGACGGTCGCGCGCGTTCGGTGGTGATAGCCGCCCCGGCGGACGTTTCGCCATTACTGCGCATGCAGGGTGCCGCTTATGCCACCCGTATTGCGGAAGATTTTCGCGATCGCGGTCAGCACGTACTGCTGATCATGGATTCCCTGACCCGTTATGCCATGGCCCAGCGTGAAATCGCCCTGGCGATCGGTGAACCGCCAGCCACCAAAGGCTATCCGCCTTCGGTGTTCGCCAAACTCCCGGCGCTGGTTGAACGCGCGGGGAATGGGATCCACGGCGGCGGCTCTATCACCGCATTTTATACGGTGCTGACCGAAGGTGACGATCAGCAGGATCCGATTGCCGACTCGGCGCGCGCTATCCTTGACGGTCACATTGTACTGTCGCGTCGTCTGGCGGAAGCCGGGCACTACCCCGCAATCGACATCGAAGCGTCGATCAGTCGCGCGATGACGGCGCTGATTACGGAACAACACTACGCCAAAGTGCGTCACTTCAAGCAGTTGTTGTCGAGCTTCCAGCGCAACCGCGATCTCGTCAGCGTCGGCGCTTATGCCAAAGGCAGCGATCCGATGCTCGATAAAGCCATCGCGTTGTGGCCACAGCTGGAGGCGTTTTTACAGCAAGGTATTTTCGAACGCGCTGACTGGGAGGATTCCCTGTCGGCGCTCGATCTGATTTTCCCGACGGTGTGATAAAGCAGGAGGGTAAGGGTCATGGCTGAACATGGTGCACTGGCAACGCTCAAAGATCTCGCCGAAAAAGAGGTAGACGACGCTGCGTTGCTGTTAGGTGAAATGCGCCGCGGTTTTCAGCAAGCGGAAGAGCAGCTCACGATGCTGCTCGACTACCAGAACGAATACCGCAGCAACCTCAACAACGATATGAGTCAGGGGATTGCCAGTAATCGCTGGATTAACTACCAGCAGTTTATTCAAACCCTGGAAAAAGCGGTGGAACAGCATCGCCAGCAGTTAACGCAGTGGACGCAAAAAGTGGATGTGGCGCTGAACAGCTGGCGTGAAAAAAAACAGCGACTTCAGGCCTGGCAGACCTTACAAGACAGACAGAACGCGGCAGCCTTACTGGCTGAAAACCGCCTGGATCAGAAAAAAATGGATGAATTTGCGCAGCGTGCAGCAATGAGGAAACCAGAATGATCACTTTGCCCCAAATGGCCACAACTGACACAGACCTTATCACCGGTCTGTCGTCCGGGAAAACGGCGGACTCCGCCCAGGATTTTCTGGCCCTGTTGGCCGGCGCGTTAGGCGCAGGCGACGCACAGGGTAAAGACGCGCCGCTGACGTTAGCCGATTTGCAGGCCGCCGGCGGCAAGCTGCAAAAGGGCCTGTTGACGCAGGACGGCGACTCCTCGCAGGCCGTTAAGCTGGCCGACCTGTTAGCCGCCAAAGAGGGACAGTCTGAAGAGGTGCAAAAAGGGTTGAGCGACGCACAGGCTCTGCTGTCCGCGCTGACCCCCACGCAGAAGAACAGTGCGCTGGCAGCTCTGCGCCAGACCGCACAAAATAATGAAGACACCTCAGCACTCAGCGATGACGATCTCGCCAACCTTAGCGCCCTTTTCGCCATGTTGCCGGGTCAACCGGGAATGACGACACCGCCGGTAACCGTCGGTGAGAAAGTGAGTGCACTGAGTGCTTCGCTTAGCGCCGATCCCCGCTCGCTCGCGCAGGGCGCAGGCAGTTCATTGACCCGTGACGACGCGAAAAAGGGCAAAGTGGATAGCACACCGCAGGTTATCGCTGCGGAAAACGCTAAAGGTCAGGTGGTCACCTCGCCTGTGGTGGCTGCTGCCGCCGCAAACGCCGAGATCGACAGCACGCCTTCCCCCGTGACGCCGGGCATTGCCATGACCACCGCCACGCATTCCGCATCGCAGCCGCCGCCCACCAGCGCGGCACCAGTTCTGAGCGCACCGCTGGGCAGCCATGAATGGCAACAATCCCTGAGTCAGCACATCACGCTATTTACCCGCCAGGGTCAGCAGAGTGCGGAACTGCGTCTGCATCCGGAAGATCTCGGTCAGGTACAGATCTCGCTTAAGCTTGATGATAACCAGGCACAGCTACAGATGGTTTCAGCCCATAGCCACGTTCGCGCGGCGCTGGAAGCCGCCCTACCGACGCTGCGCACACAGCTGGCAGAAAGCGGCATTCAGTTGGGGCAAAGCAGCATCAGCAGCGAGAGTTTCGCCGGCCAGCAACACTCCTCTTCCCAACAGCAGCAAACGGCTCGCACACAGGGACAGGCTCTGCACATGGCCGATGACGAGAGTGAGCTGGCCGTTCCCGCTTCACTCCAGTCCGCCGCACGCGGTAACGGCGCCGTCGATATCTTCGCCTAACGCCAGAGGTAGCATGATTATCCGCGTCTTTTCCACGCTTTGCCGTGGTCAGGACACGGGATAATCAGCCGATAAGCTGTACCGAAACAGGAAGCCCGTATCAGATGACTGATTCCGCGATTAGCAAAAAGAGCAAACGCTCAATTTGGATCCCGCTGCTGGTAATCATTACCCTTGCCGCCTGCGCAACCGCAGGCTATAGCTACTGGCGTATGCAGCAGCATCCCACCCCGGCGGCGAATGAACCACCGCCACCGCCTGCACCGGTGTTCTTCGCCCTGGATACGTTTACCGTCAATCTGGGCGATGCGGATCGCGTACTGTATATCGGCGTGACGTTGCGGCTGAAGGATGAAGCCACGCGCACGCGCCTGAACGAATATTTGCCGGAAGTCCGTAGCCGTCTGCTGCTGCTGTTTTCTCGTCAGGACGCCAACGCGCTGTCTACCGAAGAAGGTAAGCAAAAATTGATCGCGGCGATTAAAGAGACGCTTTCCCCTCCGCTCGTTGCCGGACAACCCAAACAGGACGTTACCGACGTGCTGTACACAGCTTTCATTCTGCGGTAAAGACATGGGCGACAGTATTCTCTCTCAGGCTGAAATCGATGCGCTGTTGAACGGTGACAGCGACACGAAAGACGAGCCGACTCCGGGTATCGCGGGCGAAAGTGAAATTCGCCCGTACGATCCCAATACCCAACGTCGTGTGGTGCGCGAGCGTCTGCAAGCGCTGGAGATCATCAACGAACGTTTTGCCCGTCAGTTCCGGATGGGGCTGTTTAACCTGCTGCGTCGTAGTCCGGATATTACCGTGGGCGCGATCCGCATTCAGCCGTATCACGAGTTTGCCCGCAACCTGCCGGTGCCGACCAACCTGAACCTGATCCACCTGAAGCCGCTGCGCGGTACGGGTCTGGTGGTGTTCTCGCCAAGCCTGGTGTTTATCGCCGTCGATAACCTGTTTGGCGGTGACGGACGCTTTCCGACGAAAGTGGAAGGCCGCGAGTTTACCCACACCGAGCAGCGCGTTATCAACCGCATGCTGAAACTGGCGCTGGAAAGCTATAGCGACGCGTGGAAGGCCATCAATCCGCTGGAAGTGGAGTACGTGCGTTCTGAGATGCAGGTGAAATTTACCAACATCACTACGTCGCCGAACGATATCGTGGTTAACACCCCTTTCCATGTCGAGATTGGCAACCTGACCGGTGAGTTCAACATCTGTCTGCCATTCAGCATGATTGAGCCGCTGCGCGAACTGCTGGTGAACCCGCCGCTGGAAAACTCCCGTAATGAAGATCAGAACTGGCGCGACAATCTGGTGCGTCAGGTTCAGCACTCCGAGCTGGAGCTGGTGGCGAACTTTGCCGATATTCCGCTGCGCCTTTCTCAGATATTAAAACTGCAACCCGGCGATGTGCTGCCGATTGAAAAACCAGACCGCATTATTGCTCATGTGGACGGTGTGCCTGTACTGACCAGCCAATACGGCACGGTTAACGGTCAGTACGCGTTACGCGTGGAACATTTGATTAACCCGATTTTGAATTCGCTGAATGAGGAACAGCCCAAATGAGTGACATGAATAATCCGTCTGATGAGAACACTGGTGCATTGGACGATCTGTGGGCTGACGCGTTGAACGAGCAAAAAACGACCACCAGCAAAAGTGCTGCCGATGCCGTTTTCCAGCAGCTTGGCGGTGGCGATGTCAGCGGCACGCTGCAGGATATCGACCTGATCATGGATATTCCGGTCAAGCTGACCGTCGAATTGGGCCGCACGCGCATGACCATTAAAGAACTGCTGCGCCTGACGCAGGGCTCCGTGGTGGCGCTGGACGGTCTGGCGGGTGAACCGCTGGATATCCTGATCAACGGCTATCTGATCGCCCAGGGTGAAGTTGTGGTCGTTGCCGATAAATACGGCGTACGCATTACCGACATCATCACCCCGTCCGAGCGTATGCGTCGTCTGAGCCGTTAGTCATGAAAACCCAGGCCACTGTTCAACCGCCTTCCGCCGTCCCGGGGTCCCCCCTGATGCAGGTTAGCGGCGCGCTGTTGGGCATCATCCTGTTGATCCTGGCGGCCGCCTGGGTCATCAAACGTCTGGGCTTTGCGCCGAAAGGCAGCCATGCGCGCGGACTGAAAGTTTCCGCCAGTACCTCGCTGGGTCCGCGCGAACGCGTGGTGATTGTCGAGGTTGAGGACGCGCGACTGGTGCTTGGCGTCACGGCGTCAAACATCAGTGTGCTGCATACCCTCCCCCCGGCCCCTGTTGTGCCAGAAGAGACACCGTCTGCTCCTGCCGATTTTCAGGCCATGATGAAGAGTTTGCTTAAGCGTTCCGGGAGATCCTGATGCGCCGTTTGTTATCCCTTACGCTGACCGGTTTATGGCTTATCAGCCCCGCCGCACTGGCGCAACTTCCCGGTCTGGTGAGCCAGCCCCTGCCTGGCGGCGGTCAGAGCTGGTCGCTTCCCGTACAGACGCTGGTTTTCATCACCTCACTGACCTTTATTCCGGCCATTTTGCTGATGATGACCAGCTTTACCCGCATCATCATCGTCTTCGGTCTGCTGCGCAATGCGCTTGGTACGCCGTCTGCACCGCCAAACCAGGTGCTGCTGGGGCTGGCGCTGTTTCTGACCTTTTTTATCATGTCGCCGGTTATCGACAAGATTTACGTCGAGGCGTATCAGCCATTCAGCGAAGAGAAAATTTCGATGCAGGAAGCGCTGGATAAAGGGGCACAGCCGTTGCGTGAATTTATGCTACGCCAGACCCGCGAAGCCGATCTGGCCCTGTTCGCCCGTCTGGCAAACAGCGGCCCGCTTCAGGGGCCAGAAGCCGTACCGATGCGCATTTTGCTACCCGCCTATGTGACCAGCGAGCTGAAAACCGCTTTTCAGATCGGCTTTACGATATTCATCCCTTTCCTGATTATCGACCTGGTGATAGCCAGCGTACTGATGGCGCTGGGGATGATGATGGTTCCTCCGGCAACCATTGCCCTACCGTTCAAACTGATGCTGTTCGTGCTGGTTGATGGCTGGCAACTGCTGGTGGGTTCGCTTGCACAAAGTTTCTACAGTTAGAGGCAAAAAATGACACCCGAATCGGTCATGATGATTGGCACCGAGGCCATGAGAGTTGCCCTCGCCCTTGCCGCCCCCCTGCTGTTGGTCGCGCTGGTGACGGGGCTTATCATCAGTATCTTGCAGGCCGCCACGCAGATTAACGAAATGACGCTGTCGTTTATCCCGAAAATCGTGGCGGTGTTTACGGCTATCATCGTAGCCGGGCCGTGGATGCTGAACTTGCTGCTGGATTACGTGCGCACGCTGTTCACCAATCTGCCGTACATCATCGGATAAGACGACGGATGTTGCAGGTAACCAGCGATCAATGGCTGCAGTGGCTAAGCCTCTATTTCTGGCCGCTGCTGCGCGTACTGGCGCTGATCACCACCGCACCTATCCTCAGTGAACGCGCGGTCCCTAAACGGGTGAAACTGGGGCTGGGGATCATCATCACCATCGTCATTGCCCCTTCTTTGCCGCCTAACGATGTGCCGATTTTTTCGTTTAACGCGTTATGGCTGGCAATGCAGCAAATCCTGATCGGCATCGCGCTGGGCTTTACCATGCAGTTTGCCTTTGCGGCGGTGCGTACGGCGGGTGAGATTATCGGTTTGCAGATGGGGCTTTCCTTTGCCACTTTTGTCGATCCGGCCAGCCACCTGAATATGCCGGTGCTTGCCAGAATCATTGATATGCTGGCGATGCTGTTGTTTCTGACCTTTGACGGTCATCTGTGGCTGATTTCACTGCTGGTTGACACGTTCCACACCCTGCCTATTGGCGGCAATCCGGTGAACAGCAACGCGTTCCTGGCGCTGGCCAGAGCGGGGAGTCTGATCTTCCTCAACGGCATGATGCTGGCGCTGCCGGTGATCACTATGCTGCTAACGCTGAACCTGGCGCTGGGATTACTAAACCGTATGGCACCGCAATTATCCGTATTTGTGATTGGCTTTCCGCTCACCCTGACCGTGGGTATCACATTAATCGCGGCATTAATGCCGTTGATTGCGCCGTTTTGCGAACATCTATTTAGCGAAATTTTCAATTTATTAGCTGATATTGTTAGTGAATTACCCGTTAATAATAGTCCATAATGTTTATCGTGTTTTTCTAAGGATTATCCGAAAGTCATTCAGTAAAAACATCTACCAGGATAACTCTCACGCGCTTTATTTGTTTTTATCTCTCTCACATAACGCAACATTTACTTTACTTTAAGACAATTCCAGGCAAATTATACGTAACTTTACGGGATAGTAAGTCCGCCTGAAAACCGCATATGCGTCTCATTAGGTGAAGCATTCGATTCCGTTAAGTTGTGATGAGATATTCAGGTAAGGGGAATTATCGTTACGCATTGAGTGAGGGTAAGCCATGTCAACGATTATTATGGATCTATGCAGTTACACCCGGCTAGGTTTGACCGGGTATCTGGTAAGCAGAGGGGTGAAAAAAAGGGAAATCAACGACATCGAAACCGTTGACGAACTCGACATCGCTTGTGACACACACCAACCTTCTGTGGTGTTTATTAATGAAGACTGTTTTATCCATGATCCAGCCAACAGTCAGCATATAAAGCAAATCATTAATCAGCATCCCAATACGCTATTTATTGTTTTTATGGCAATTGCCAATGTCCATTTTGATGAATATCTATTAGTCAGAAAAAACTTATTGATCAGTTCAAAATCAATAAAGCCAGAATCACTGGACGATCTCCTTGGCGATATTCTGAAAAAAGAGACGGACTCCGCCGGGGTAATAAATTTACCGACGTTATCATTAAGTCGTACTGAGTCCAGCATGCTGCGCATGTGGATGGAAGGCCAGGGAACAATTCAAATTTCAGATCAAATGAACATCAAGGCGAAAACGGTGTCATCCCATAAGGGGAATATAAAACGAAAGATAAAGACGCATAACAAACAGGTTATCTATCATGTCGTCAGACTGACCGATAACGTGACCAACGGTATATTTGTTAACATGCGATGAGACGTCCCGACTGGTGGATGTCCCACCAGCCGGGCTTACATCGACCGTCGTAATCCTACTCAACCTTCTCCACAAAGATACCATCCTGATGCCCTGACTCGTTAAAGAACCAGATGCCGAGCGGGTAGTCTTCCAGCGAAACCAGGTACATTGTGCCTTCACTAAACTCTTCCACTGCCAGTACCACGCCAGGGCGACGAGAACCGCCGTCCGTTTTGACTGTGACCCGATCATTCACCTTCATCATTATCCTCCTGTGGCTTTGTGCCAGTGTAGAACAAAAACTGCCGCCTGACAGCGTCTGACCGGTTCAATTGCGGGTTTTCTCAACGGTCTATACTTAGTCTGTGGCACGGTTAATGACGAGGTTGAAATGAAGACCGCGAAAGAGTACAGCGATACCGCAAAACGTGAAGTCAGCGTCGATGTTGACGCGTTGCTGGCGGCGATTAATGAAATCAGCGAGAGCGAGATTCATCGTAGCGGAAACGATCCGGACAGAGTCAGCGTGGATGGTCGCGAGTATCATACATGGCATGAATTAGCCGAGGCGTTTGAGTTGGATATCCATGACTTTAGCGTCACGGAAATTAATCGCTAACCGGCAGCGAAAAAAATCCCGACCCTGACGGGTCGGGATGAAACTTGCTTATGCAAGAAGCACTTGAAAATTCGTTACACCAGGAAATCTGATGTACGCTAAACCTTATCCGCAATTTTTTTGCATGACAAGCAAATATTTTTCAGACAAATGATTAATCCTTCTAATGGTTAGGGCGGACAGGCTGTCAGCGCTCATGATGACGGGATCGATCCCAATTCCCTGTCAGGCAAAATACCCTATTTTTAGGATTTATCCAGAATACCGCGACTAACGTGACGGGAATAAAAATGCTTTCACTCGACGCTCCACTGCTGATTTTTACCGATCTCGATGGCACGCTGCTGGACAGTTATACCTATGACTGGCAACCCGCTGCCGACTGGCTCGCTCGCCTGCGTGAGAAAAATATTCCCGTGATCCTGTGCAGCAGTAAAACCGCCGCAGAAATGCTGCACATCCAGAAGTTACTCGGCTTACAAGGACTACCGCTGATTGCTGAGAATGGCGCCGTGGTTGAACTGGACAGCCGCTGGCAGACGCATCCTGACTTTCCGCGTCAGATCTTCGGGGCCTCACATGCTGAAATTAGCGCCGTACTGAGTAAACTTCGTGCCCGCTCCGCGTTTAAATTCACAACGTTTGATGATGTCGATGAGTCCACGATCGCCGAATGGACCGGCTTGTCACCTGCCCAGGCCAGTTTAACGCGCCTGCATGAGGCCTCTGTCACCCTGATCTGGCGCGACAGCGATGAGCGCATGGCCGAGTTTGCCCGACAACTAAACGATCTGGGATTGCAGTTTGTCCACGGCGCCCGCTTCTGGCATGTCCTGGACATCACATCAGGAAAAAACTATGCGGCGAACGGGCTGATTGATCTCTATCAGCGCCAGTGGAAGAGACGCCCGGTCACCGTTGGCCTCGGCGATGGCCCGAACGACGCTCCTCTGCTTGAAGCGATGGATTACGCGGTGATCGTCAAAGGACTGAATCGCGAAGGGGTGGTTTTACGCTCCGACAGCGCGGTGCAGGTTTACCGCACACAGCATAAAGGGCCCGAAGGCTGGCAAGAGGGTATGACCAGGCTGTTCACTGCGCCTTAGCCCCGATCCGCCGCGCAAACCCGGTTACGTCCCGCCTGTTTTGCCTGGTAGAGTCTGCGGTCCGCCAGCGACTGGAGTTGCTCAAAATCGTAGTCCCCGGTTTCCTGGGTGCTACTCACCCCGAGTGAGGCACTTATCCGCAGCGTTGCGCTTTTCGCCACCAGAATCTCTTTCTCATTCAGCCGCTGGCGGATACGTTCAGCTATCTGCTCCGCCTGCGCCAGAGACGTTTCTGGCAGAACCACACAGAACTCCTCCCCGCCCACGCGGCCGGCAACATCATAAGTACGCAATGTGCCGCTGATTAAACCTGCGGCATGCGTTAACACCCGATCCCCGGCCTGGTGGCCAAAACGGTCGTTGATGCTTTTGAAGTGATCCAGGTCGATCTGAATAACCGACAGCGGTTGTTTTTGCGTTCGACAACGCTGGGTCAGCTGTTTGGCTTTTTCAAACAGCGCCCCGCGGTTATACAAGCGGGTCAGCGTATCGTGCCATGCCTGCCACTGAAGTGAACTTTGCAGCACAAACATATTGCTGACCATATGGCGAATAACCACCCAGGAGATGATCAGCATCGCGGTGAACAGCGCCCACAGTAACGCCAGCGCAATACTGATGCTGCCGAAATCGCCGTGTACTCCTTCGCTTAAGGTATGTACCCGCACCAGCACACCATCAAAATGGTCCAGCCGTTCCCAGCTAATATAGCGGCTCCCCATGCGCAAACCGCCTACCGTATCCTGCTCAATATCATGCGCCAGCATCGCCAGTTCGCGCTCGTCAAACGTCTTTGCATTTCTCAGTTCCGGCGTTGAGGCTGCCAGCAGTTTCAGTTTACTGTCGTAGAGTTGGTACTCCCCTTCCACATCCTTGTCGATAGCCTCATCCATAAACCGTTCTACCGCTGAAACGGGGATCGTCATCGCCAGCACCCCGAGCCAGTAATAGTTGTTATCCAACGGTACACTGACGGTTACACGCTGTTGCTCATAGCTGAGTTCGGGTGACGGCGAGGTAAACCAGCGCACGCCGCGCGTCCGGTTTTTTCGCTGCGACTGCTCGGTAAACCAGGGTTGAATCACGTAGTCGTAGTAGCGGGTGGTAATTTCGCTCGAGAGCGATGTCGGCAGCGTGGAGACGTAAAATCCCGCGCGTGAGACATACATCGCCTGTAGTGACAGGGACGCGCGGGTGATCGCCAGGCGCAGCAGATAGCCGACTTCCAGCGCGGCAGTCAGTTCGTTATCCAGCGATTCGTTGTCACGCGAGAGCAACTGAGTTTGATTCACAAACGAATCAGAAACGCCATTCAGCGGCAGCGTTCGTCGCTTATCCAGTTCTAGCTGCCAGACGCGCGAATGACGTAACTGTTCAAAATGGGTAACCGCATCTTTTAAGACGGAAAATCCCAGTGGGGTGATCAGCGCCTCGTGCATCCCGTCACGCAGAAACAGCAGTTTATCCACATTGAATTGCAGTTGCTTGTCGAGGGCGTTGGCGACATTTTCCAGATGATTGCGCTGGCTTGAGATATAAGCGTCTTCCAGGACAACCACTTCCCGCCAGGTCAGCAGGGTTGAAAAGAGCATGACGATCAGAAAACAGAGATTCACGACATGGCCAGGGCCGAGTCGCCGCGCCAGCGTTTTCAGCCAGCCCCAGTTTTCCATCGTTGTTTCGTGCGGCACTCTGACCACTCCCTACTCGCGATTGCTTTCCTAATCCTGGCATAACTCAGTACGTTACGTATTATGGCCGTCACGTATTTTTTGAATTTAAGAAAACGCCCGACAGTCGCCGGGCGTTTAGGCATCAGGCTCATTCACACCGTTGTCTGGCATCACCGGAAACGAGTTCATTCTCATGGAATGCTTTTCGCTTGACGCCAAACCCATCATACCACCGACACTCCACCATACCGCTGGAATAGCCGGTGACAATCATGCGTGGACCGCCCTCTTTCACAGTCACTTCCTCACTGACCGAAAAAACCATGTTACCTCCTGTATACAGTGAACGTTTTCACCTTAGACGAGGATGTCTGGTTTTGCCTCATTGTGGGGAAGACTTTTAGTGCGCCACCCCGCGCACTCTGGCCACGGCTTTTACCAGCAGCACGACGATCGCGCCGATGATAAAGCCCAGCACCAGATTAAGAAGCGTCGGCAAAATCAATGCCACCACGGCGCTTTGCTGTTGGGCGAACTGTTCAATGGCATGATGTAACGGCGCAACGCCGTGCACCACAATCCCGCCGCCCACCAGGAACATCGCCAGCGTGCCAACCACCGACAATGATTTCATCAGCCACGGCGCGACAACCAGCAAACCTTTACCTAACGCCTGCGCCAGCACGCTGGTTTTTTCCGCCAGCCAGTAGCCCATATCATCCAGCTTAACAATCAGTCCGACCAGGCCATAAACGCCAATTGTCACCACCAGCGCGATCCCCGACAGGACCAGCACCTGATTGAGCAACGGCGCCTCGGCCACAATCCCCAGCGTGATCGCCACAATCTCCGCAGAGAGAATAAAGTCGGTTCGCACCGCGCCTTTGATTTTATCTTTTTCAAACGCCAGCGGATCCTGCGCCGCCAGCGCTTCCAGCCGCCGTTGTCGTTCAGCCGGATCTTCTTTGTGTTTTCGCGATTCGAGGGTATGCAGAACTTTCTCCACCCCTTCAAAACAGAGGAAGGCGCCGCCAATCATTAACAACGGGGTAATAGCCCAGGGAATAAAGGCACTGATGAGCAACGCCAGCGGCACAAGGATCACTTTGTTGACGAGCGAGCCTTTCGCCACGCTCCAGACCACCGGCAGCTCACGATTCGCTCTAACCCCCGTCACCTGCTGCGCGTTAAGCGACAGGTCATCCCCCAGAACGCCAGCGGTTTTCTTCGCGGCCAGTTTGCCCATCATCGAGATGTCATCCAACAGCGTGGCGATATCATCGAGTAAGGTCAGTAAGCTACTTCCTGCCAAAATTATTCCCTCATTTTTTTCTTCTTGAAGCGTTAAGTATGGAGTAAAACGCATAAGCCTGAAACTGGCATCATTCGTCAACATTTTTCTAACAAGATGCGTGAATTATATCGCTCGCCAGTCCGATAGTTTTCGCGTTTACTATGTCGCTTGTTAGCGTTTCTCACGTGAGGGATTATGCGTTTCAGGCAGTTGTTACCGCTTTTCAGCGCACTGTTCGCGCTGTATATCATCTGGGGTTCCACCTATTTCGTCATCCGTATCGGTGTGGAGAGTTGGCCGCCGCTGATGATGGCTGGCGTCCGTTTTCTCACCGCCGGGGGAGTGTTAACCGCCTTTTTACTGTTGCGCGGTCATAAACTTCCGCCGCTTCGCCCGCTGCTTAACGCGGCGCTGATTGGTATTTTACTGCTGGCCGTCGGCAACGGCCTGGTCACGGTGGCAGAGCATCAGGACGTCCCCTCCGGCATCGCGGCGGTCGTGGTGGCAACAGTCCCACTGTTCACCCTGTGCTTCAGCCATTTCTTTGGCATCAAAACCCGCAAGCTGGAGTGGATGGGGATTGCCATTGGCCTGGCGGGGATCGTGATGCTCAACAGCGGTGGCAACCTGAGCGGCAATCCGTGGGGGGCGATATTGATTCTGATTGGTTCAATCAGTTGGGCGTTTGGTTCCGTCTACGGTTCCCGCATTACACTGCCGACAGGAATGATGGCGGGTGCCATTGAGATGCTCGCCGCCGGGATCGTGCTGATGTGTGCTTCGCTTATCAGCGGTGAAAAACTGACCGCGCTACCGTCACTGTCAGGCTTTCTGGCGGTCGGCTATCTGGCGGTGTTTGGATCCATCATCGCCATCAACGCCTATATGTATTTGATCCGTAACGTCAGCCCCGCACTGGCAACCAGCTACGCCTACGTGAACCCGGTCGTTGCGGTGTTACTGGGGACGGGACTGGGAGGTGAACGTCTGGCACTGATTGAATGGCTGGCGTTGGGGGTTATCGTTTTTGCGGTGGTTCTGGTGACGCTGGGGAAATATCTTTTCCCTGCCAAACCGACGCTTGACGCGGTGGAAAACGAAAAAACGTTACAGTAAATGCATCCCCTGAGTGTCGATCTGCGCGGGCGAGCCTCCGCCGCAGATCCATTCTTCAAGACGTTCAGACAGCGCAACGTCAGCGAGCTTCTCCCGCCCTCGTAATGCACATTCCCAAACGATCAGCACCCGCCAGCCAAGTACCTGCAAACGCTGGATATCACGGCGATCGCGCTCCACGTTTTTACCGATCTTATCCAGCCAGAAGTCTGTGCGCGTAGCCGGCACTTTAAACAGGTAGCAATGATGGTGATGCCAGAAACAGCCGTGGGTAAAAATCACGCAGCGGTATTCATCCAGTACAAAATCGGGACGCCCAGGCAGCGATGCATCCTGAACGCGATAGTCGAGTCCCTGCTCCGCCAGCAGTCCCGCCAACCGTTTTTCGATGGCAGTATCGCGGGTCGCGATGGCCCGCATATTTTTACTGCGCGTTGCCTTATCGTGAACGTCCGCCATGCACGTTCTCTTGCTGGCGTAACGCGACAGCTGCTTTAATTTTCTCTTCCAGCAACGTCGCCACGGCGGCGAATGCGGGCACCACGACGGAGTTACCAAACTGGCGATAGGCCTGGGTGTCAGAAACGGGGATACGGAACTGGTATCCCTGCGGCGATTCAAAACCCATCAGCCGCGCGCACTCTCTCGGGGTTAAGCGGCGTGGACGATGCTGCTGGTTTTGCGGATCGTCGAAGTTTACTTCCCCGGCAGCAAAATCCCAGCCACGGTCGATCAGGATTTCTGCACCATCTTTGTAATAGCGCGCGGAAAGCGTGCGCGTCACACTATTCGGATTCGCGGGATAGACCATGCCGTAGCCAAAACCGTTGCCTTTCGCCTGATGCTTTTTCGCGTAGCGGTAGAGATATTTCCATAGAACGGGCGTCAGTACATATTTGGCTTCGACTACCGGTTCTAACAGCTCCGCCAGAGTAGTGCGCCGCTGAGGATAACGCGTCCTGATATCACGCAGGGTAAAATCGCGCTTCAGATTCAGATCGCGACGAAATCCAACCAGCACAATACGCTCCCGGTGCTGTGGCAAGAAATGTTTGCCATCTATAATTTTCGGATCGTCCGGGCCGTTATCCTCTGCATCAGCGACGTCGTAGCCCAGCTCATCCAGCGTTTGCATAATGATGCGGAACGTTTTGCCCCGATCGTGACTCTTCAGGTTCTTCACATTTTCCAGAACGAAAATCGGCGGACGGCAGGCGTCAATGATGCGCACGACGTCAAAGAACAATGTTCCCTGGGTATCGCAGGCAAAGCCATGGGCTCGTCCCAGCGCATTTTTCTTCGACACGCCGGCAAGCGAAAATGGCTGACACGGGAAGCCTGCCAACAGGACATCGTGCTGAGGCACATGCTGGCGAATATGTTCTGCCGCCTGACTGTCGCTAACGCCTTCGTGATGGCTGAGCGTGATATCGCGAATGTCTTCATTAAAATGGTGGCTCGCCGGGTCGCAGTAATAGTTGGCTTTATAGGTGCGCACCGCATGTTTGTTCCACTCGCTGGTAAACACGCACTGCCCGCCTATCGCTTCAAATCCGCGACGAATACCGCCAATGCCAGCAAAGAGATCAATAAACCGAAAGGCATAGTGAGGATGGTGCGCAGGCGGCGTGGGCAACAGAGAGCGTAAAAACGCCGACTCTCGTTCGCTTAATCGATGCCATGCCGAGGCATTCGCCACCACGCGTTTTAAAATAGCCGGACTCCAGTGGTTCTCGCCGATTCCATTCAGGTGAGCCACCAGCGTTTTAACATCATAAATTTCCAACAATTTCGCCAACAGCGCCTGCACAGCGTCTGCATTGCTGTCTGTCGCGGGAACCAGCGAACCTGTTACTGAAAGATTTTGCTGCATATCGTCAACCGGCCAAAAAAGAGTGTCGTCAGGTTAACATAAAATTGGCTTTACGAGTGGCTGGGGCGAAATGCGTGGATCACCACAGGATCGACAGACTCATACTCCCCTTTTAGCTCAGCACTCAGTTTTGCCATGTAGTTTACCAGGAACGCCGCATTATGCCGGGCCAGTTCACGTCCACGCTCGGTTTGCATGGTGCCGGGCAACGCCAGTAGTTTGGTCTGGAAGTGATCGAGGGCGAACTGTTTATCGTTAAGCGCACGCCGCTCTGCAAAGGGATCTTCACCATCAAAAAGCGCCACGCCTAACGCGCCCGAAACCGCAAAGACCCGTGCCAGCCCTATCGCGCCCAGCGCCTCAAGTCTGTCAGCATCCTGAACGATTTTTGCTTCCAGAGTAAGCGGGACAATGTTCGCGCTAAAACTGTGGGCCTCGATCGCATGGCAAACCGACGCCAGTCGCGGTTCGGGGAAGGTCGGAAAGTCCTGGATGAGGATACGGCAAGTTTCAGCAGCCGCCAGAACCGACGAGCGATGGCGATCCGGATGATTTTTGGCAAGACTGACAATGTCATGGAAATAACAGGCTGTCAGCACGACCAGCCCATCTACGTCCTGTCCTTCCATCAGTTTCCGGGATGTTGCCCAGACGCGGCGAAAATGAAAGATATCATGCGCGGTATCCTGCCGGGTGTGATGGTTACCTAGCCACGCTTCAAATTGTGATTGCCAGTGCTGAAGATCCACATTGCCTCCCGTACGTTAAGAAACGCTACAGTAGCAAGTTTCTCCCGTGTCTTCACGTTGGCTGACGGCGCGGACGCGTATACCAGGCGATGCCGCCGAGGATCAATCCCACCAGCCCGAGTACCAGAAAACCCAGCAGAGCGCCCATCCATTTCCCACTGGTTGAGCCAAGTGAGCTTTCGAATCCAGCAACCTGAATCGACTCGATGTGGCTGATCACCCACACGTAGCGAAGCATGGCCCAGACAAAGTAAACGCAGAAAGCGTAAAACACCCACAATGCCAGTTTTCCGCCCAGACTCCGTGTTGCTCTTTCTTCCATACTGCTCAAGGGAAACTCCATTTTTGTAATGTGACTCAAAAAAGATCATTGCTCATTTTTGTGATTATAATCACATTTTTATGTTATGTGTGCCACAACACCACCGCCAGTCATTGATTTTGCATATGTATTGATCCAGGGCAATTTTAGTTATGTCACAAAAATCCTCTGCTACTTCCCGCGGTATTAGTAATCGCCCTGTTTTCCGTTTATTTACTCATATTGCAAACAAATAAAACATTCACCCCACCATCCCGTTTTTTTTTATATTATCCATATCATTATGAACGAGTCATTAGCCTTTTTATCGTTAAATTAACTTGTTTTTATAACCAACTCCTATGCCAGTTTCCTTATTATTATCCCAGACTGATTGATACACGCTCACTCAGTAATTATTCAAATGATTAATGCTATCAAATGAAATCATAAACATTTAATATAACACCATAATAAATGTGAATGTTTTTTAAATAAACCATATAAAATTAATTATAAAAAACCAAAATGAAATATTTGGAAATATTTAAAATACAATTGTTACATGTTATTTTTAAAATAAAATGAACTCTATAGAATAGTATCCAACGTGTTCTTCTGGAAAGGGGAATATATTCACGTGAATTATCATCATAAGGGAAAACATAATGAAAAGAAAAGTATTGGCAATGCTTGTTCCTGCATTACTTATTGCTGGCGCGGCACATGCAGCTGAAGTCTATAATAAAAATGGCAATAAAGTAGATCTCTACGGAAAAGTGGATGGTTTACACTATTTTTCAGACGACAGCGGCAGCGATGGCGATCAGACCTACGCCCGTCTTGGCTTCAAAGGCGAAACCCAGATCATGGACCAACTGACCGGCTACGGTCAGTGGGAATACAACATCCAGGCCAATGGTACCGAAGGCGACAAAGGCGATTCCGCAACTCGTCTGGCCTTTGCCGGTTTAGGTTTCGGCCAGAATGGTACCTTTGACTATGGTCGTAACTACGGCGTGATTTACGACGTAGAAGCCTGGACCGATATGCTGCCAGAATTTGGTGGCGACAGCTACACTCAGACCGATGTGTATATGCTGGGTCGTACTAACGGTGTTGCCACCTACCGTAATAAAGATTTCTTCGGTCAGGTTGATGGCCTGAACTTTGCGCTGCAATATCAGGGTAACAATGAAGGTTCAGGCGGATTCGCTGGGCAAGAAGGTTCTGGTAACAGCACCAACCGTAAGCTGGCTCAAGAAAACGGCGACGGTTTCGGTATGTCCACCTCCTACGACTTTGACTTTGGTCTGAGCCTGGGCGCGGCTTACGCCAATTCCGATCGTACCGATAATCAGGTTACTCGTGGTTATGGCGATCGTTCCCATGCCAACAACTATGCTGGCGGTGAAACAGCAGAAGCCTGGACCCTGGGTGCGAAATACGACGCGAACAATATCTATCTGGCCACGATGTATGCTGAAACCCGCAACATGACTTACTACGGCAGTGGCAAAGGTGAAACAACTGGCGGTATCGCTAACCAGACTAAAAACTTTGAAGCGGTCGCGCAATACCAGTTCGATTTCGGTCTGCGCCCATCCATCGCCTACCTGGTATCTAAAGGTAAGGAACTGGGTGGTCAGGATCACGATGGTGATGGTAACCCACGTTACACCGACAAAGATCTGGTGAAATATGTTGATGTAGGTATGACTTACTACTTCAACAAAAACATGTCTACCTACGTTGATTACAAAATTAACCTGCTGGACAATGATGACCACTTCTATGCAGACAACGGCATCGCGACTGATGACGTGGTTGCCCTGGGCTTAGTGTATCAGTTCTAATTTCCAGAATGATGTCAGGCCCGCTTCCGGCGGGCTTTTTTGTACCTCTTATACTCATTCCACGGCAGAATTCCCGCCTTGACCGTACGCGAAACCGCACCTGAGCATGGTTTGGTAAAACTCCCGCGTAGAAATTCACTCACCAAAAGAGACTGCTGATGTTTTTGCATTTTCTTATTATTAAGAATGTAAAAACAGCCAACACTTTATTGCTCCGGTTTAAAATAAAACAATAAATTAGAAAATTCGACAAGCAAATAAGACTTTTACCAAAATATTTATCCAATGATATCGCCGAACTTTTTGACAACATTTTTTGACCTATTTATAGTCACTGCATGGAATAAAGTACGACGGCAGGCATGAGAACAGTTTATTCTTAACGCACTCTCGCAAGAGGGAAGCTAAAAACCCCTTAATTTTCAGCCTTTCTGATAACATCCGGCAATAGAGAACTATTCTCCAGCCTCTCGTCTTAACCGCATCATATAAATAACCCGGTGATGATGGGAGAAAACATTATTGCCCCACGTATGCAAAATGACAGGGTTCATAGTACCCGCAGTCTGGGTACTATACAGGAGTAGTATGAGCATCAAACAACACAATGAAAATACTGGGGCCGATCGCCTCACTGAATTTAAAATACGTTCTGCCTCAATTCAACTGGCGACGATCGGCGCTATTGGTTTGAATGCCATTGTCTTTTCGCCATTAGTGGTTGCTGCTGATTTAGGCAGTCAAAATGGTACCAATATTACAGTTAATGATGGTGACAGAATTACAGGAGATAACGTCGATCCTTACGGGAGCATCTATGGCGTAATGACCCCTACAGGCAATACTCCTGGCAACATCAACCTGGGTAATAATGTTACCGTCAATGTCAACGACCCCTCCGGATATGCAAAGGGGATCATTCTTCAGGGTGACAACAGCACCCTGACAGCTAACCAACTGACAGTAAACGTTGTCGGTCAGACCGCTGCCGTCGGCATTACCTTAAATGGTAACTATACGCATGCTGACTTAGGTACGGGCAGCACCATTAAAAGTAACGGTAACGGCGTCATTGTTGGCCATAGCTCTACGCTATTAGCCAGCCAACTCTCCATTGAAAACGCGAACGGAACAGGCTTAAGCATCAACGACTATGGCAGCAGTGCCGATCTTGGTAGCGGAAGCCAAATCAAAACCGAGGGTGGCTCAGGGGTTTATATCGGTGGTCTCAACGGTAATTCAGCTAACGGTGTTGCACGTTTTACCGCGACAGATCTGACGATCGATGTTCAGGGTAACAGCGCCTTAGGCATAAACGTACAGAGAAACTCTGTTGTCGACCTGGGAACAAACAGCATCATTAAAACCAATGGCAGCTATGCGCACGGCATCTGGAGCTTTGGCCAGGTTAATGCGAGTGGACTCACAGTGGATGTGAATGGTACTGACGCCAATGGAATTGAAGTGCGTGGTGGAACGACCACTATCGGTGAAGGCAGCCACATTTCTTCCGCCCTGGGGGGTGGACTCGTGACCAGCGGCACAGGCGCAACGATCAATTTTTCCGGTTCGACAGCGCAACGGAACAGCATACTCTCTGGCGGTTCTTACGGTGCCTCTGCCCAGAGCGCAACGGCCGTTATCAACTTGCAAAACACCGACATTACGGTGGATCGCAATGGCAGCCTGGCGCTGGGTTTGTGGACACTTGGCGGCGGTAAAATAACCGGTGATAATCTGAGTATCACTGGCACGGCGGGAACCCGGGGGGTTTACGCCATGACTAACAGCCAGATCGATCTGACAAACGATTTGGTCATTGATATGAGCACGCCCGACCAGATGGCCATCGCGACTCAACATAACGATGGCTATGCTGCCAGTCGAATCAACGCCTCGGGACAAATGCTGATCAATGGCAGCGTACTTTCCAGAGGTGGGGTGATCAATCTGGACATGCATTCCGGATCTGTCTGGACGGGTTCCTCCTTCAGCGACAATATCAATGGCGGGACACTGGACGTCGCAATGGATAATAGCGTCTGGAACGTGACGAGCCATTCCAACCTCGATACGCTGGCGCTGACTCATTCAACCGTCGATTTTGCCAGCCACGCCTCAACCGCCAGCGCATTTACCACGTTAAACGTCGCGAACCTGAGCGGTAGCAGCACTTTTGTTATGCGTGCCGATGTCGTTGGCGAGGGGGATGGCGTTAATAACGCAGGAGATTTACTGAATGTCAGCGGAAGCAGTGCCGGTAATCACGTATTGACCATCCGCAACCAGGGCAGCGAGGCGACAACGGGAAATGAAGTCCTGACCGTTGTCCAGACTCCCGACGGTGCGGCCTCATTCACCGCTTCTTCTCAGGTTGAGCTGGGGGGATATCTGTATGATGTGCGTAAAAATGGGACCAACTGGGAACTTTACGCTTCCGGGACAGCTCCGGAGCCGGCTCCTGATCCAACACCAGATCCGGCTCAGCCTCCCGTCGTAAAACCCTCTCCCGCGCCTAAGCCAACCACGACCGCAGATGCTGGCGGCAATTATCTCAACGTCGGTTATCTGATGAACTATGTCGAAAACCGCACGCTGATGCAACGGATGGGCGACCTGAGAAATCAGAGCAAGGAAGGTAATATCTGGCTTCGCGGTTACGGGGGAAGCCTGGACTCTTTCGCCAGTGGCAAACTGAGCGGCTTTGACATGGGTTACAGCGGTATACAGTTTGGCGGAGATAAACGTCTCTCTGATGCAACGCCGTTGTATGTGGGTCTGTTTATTGGTTCAACGCGCGCGTCGCCAGACTATCGCGAAGGCGATGGTACTGCACGTTCAGACTACATGGGGATGTACGCCAGCTACATGGCACAAAGCGGATTTTACAGCGATCTGGTTGTAAAAGCGTCACGCCAGAAAAATAGCTTTCATGTACTGGACAGCCAGAACAACGGCGTTAGCGCCAGCGGTAGCACCAATGGATTCAGCGTCTCTCTGGAAGCCGGGCAGAAATTCAGCCTGAACCAACCTGGTCATGGGTTCTATATTGAACCACAGGCCCAGTTCACTTACAGCGACCAAAATGACATGGATATGAAGGCGAGTAATGGCCTCAATATCCATCTGAGCCACTACGATTCGATG
Source organism: Citrobacter telavivensis (assembly GCA_009363175.1). NCBI lineage: Bacteria > Pseudomonadati > Pseudomonadota > Gammaproteobacteria > Enterobacterales > Enterobacteriaceae > Citrobacter > Citrobacter telavivensis. The sequence continues at coordinate 2,638,718 of CP045205.1, read as the reverse complement.
CTGGGGCGTGCCAGCATAGTACTGGGGTATGACGTCACCGCAGGTAACAGCCGGTTGAATATGTATGTGAAGACCGGCGGTATCCGTGAGTTTTCAGGGGATACAGAGTATCGGCTGAACCGCTCCCGGGAGAAACACAGCTTCAAAGGTAATGGCTGGAACAACGGCGTGGGTGTGAGTGCACAGTTCAACAAGCAGCACACGCTCTACCTCGAAGCCGATTACACGCAGGGAAATGCTTTTGATCAGAAGCAAGTCAACGGCGGATATCGCTTCAGCTTTTAAGCGCGATGCGGGGAGTGAAGCCGGGATGGACGGATAAAGCATTGTCCTTAACACGAGCTAAAAAGCGCCAGAAAGTGTCATCATTATTTGAAATATATCAATTTCAAAACAATCAACAGAATGCGAAGGTGCGCCAGCACCTCTGCATCTTCCACCACAATGCAGTTGATGCAACACCCTTTCACAGGCACGTTTAAAAGCGCCCTGGCGGGCACGACTGCGACCAGGTCTCGCCAGTTTGCACATCATGGGTGAAAGCGGACGCAGACCACAAAATGAAACATCAGGTTCATGTTCAGGATCGCAAAGTCAGAATATTCACAGCCCTGTATCTTCCTGTTTTGGGTAAATCGGAAGATGATGATGGCGCGAAAAACACCGGATGGGTATACCAACACGATACCAAGTGTGACGGGCGTCGTTGAAAGGAACGTAGCTAACTGCTTGAATAGTGGCGGAGAGAGGGGGATTTGAACCCCCGGTAGAGTTGCCCCTACTCCGGTTTTCGAGACCGGTCCGTTCAGCCGCTCCGGCATCTCTCCGTTTTGATGGTTGCCATCATGCCAGGTAATTTGGCATTTTAACAGACCCTGTCCCTTCAATTTTGTTCAAGTGACGAGTTTGCGAGCAAAACGATGATTAAGTGGCCCTGGAAAGCACAAGACTCCGCGCAAAATGAATCTGCCCAGTGGGAGGAAGCCCTTGCGATCCCCCTGCTTGTGACCTTGACTGCGCAAGAACAAGCCAGACTCATTGCGCTGGCAGAGCGATTCCTGCAACAAAAAAGGCTGGTCGCCCTTCAGGGTTTCGAACTCGACTCGCTGAAAAGCGCACGCATCGCTCTGCTTTTCTGTCTACCGGTTCTGGAACTGGGTATCGAATGGCTGGATGGCTTTCATGAAGTGCTGATCTACCCTGCTCCCTTTGTTGTCGATGACGAATGGGAAGATGATATTGGCCTGGTCCATAACCAGCGCGTCGTTCAGTCCGGACAAAGCTGGCAGCAAGGGCCGATCATCCTGAACTGGCTGGATATTCAGGACTCTTTTGACGCCTCAGGATTTAACCTGATTATTCATGAAGTTGCCCATAAACTGGACATGCGTAATGGCGATCGCGCCAGCGGCATCCCGCTGATTCCTCTGCGGGAAGTTGCCAGTTGGGAACATGACCTACACGCCGCTATGAACAATATTCAGGATGAAATTGATCTGGTCGGTGAAACCGCGTCGAGTATTGACGCCTATGCGGCAAGCGATCCGGCGGAATGTTTTGCCGTCCTGTCAGAGTATTTCTTCAGTGCCCCGGAGCTCTTTGCGCCACGGTTCCCCGCGCTGTGGCAACGCTTCTGCCAGTTTTATCAGCAGGATCCTCTGCAACGCCTTCGTGATAGCGAAGACGATGACTCGTATAACCCCGCGCAGGTTCACTGATCCCTCGCATTGAGGATTAATTAACCACTTGAAAAGGCGTGCTAATTTTACTGTTGACACGCCGTAGTGAGGTCAGTATCATGCGCCTCGTTCACACGATTCCTCTGTAGTTCAGTCGGTAGAACGGCGGACTGTTAATCCGTATGTCACTGGTTCGAGTCCAGTCAGAGGAGCCAATTTCCTGCTTTCATGCATCCTTGCGAATCATTATATGATGTTGGTTCAACAGGTTAGCGTGAAAACTCTTCCCGATGCATTTTGATTTTATCCTCCGCATCGGGAGAATTTGGTGGTCAGATTTGGGGTCAGTTTGGTTCGATTATGGAGTGACCCCCATATGTCTCTCAACGACACGAAAATCCGCAGTCTCAAGCCTTCTGAAAAATCCTTCAAAGTCTCCGATTCACACGGTCTATACCTCTTGGTCAATCCAGGCGGCTCACGTCTCTGGTATCTTAAGTATCGAATTAACGGTAAAGAATCCCGCCTTGGCTTAGGCGCTTATCCCGATGTATCCCTTTCCGACGCCCGGCAACAACGAGACGGTATCCGCAAGTTGCTGGCGCAGAACATTAACCCCGCTCAGCAACGTATAGCCGAAAGAGCCGCCCGCTCACCGGAAAAGGTCTTTAAGACAGTGGCGCTGGCGTGGCATAAAAGCAATAAAAAATGGTCGCAGAATACCGCTGACCGTCTGCTTGCCAGCATGCACAATCATATTTTTCCGGTTATCGGACATCTGTCCGTCACGGAACTTAAACCCCGTCATTTCATTGACCTGCTGAAAAGCATTGAGAAAAAAGGTCTGCTGGAAGTCGCGTCCCGCACGCGGCAGCACCTCTGTAACATCATGCGTCATGCGGTTCATCAGGGATTCATTGACAGCAACCCGGCGGCAAACCTTGACGGCGTGACAGCGCCCCCCGTTAAGCGCCACTACCCCGCCCTGCCGCTGGAACGCCTGCCGGAATTGCTGGGGCGCATTGATGGTTATCAGCAGGGACGAGGGTTAACCCGTCAAGCGGTCCTTCTGACCCTTCACCTGTTTATCCGTTCCAGTGAACTGCGTTTCGCCCGATGGAGCGAGTTTGATTTCAGGAACTGTATCTGGACCATCCCCGCTACCCGCGAAGCTCTTCCCGGTGTTCGTTATTCAGGACGCGGAGCCAAAATGCGCACGCCCCACATTGTTCCATTATCCCGGCAAGCCATCGTTATCCTGAAACAAGTAGAGGAAATCTCAGGTCATCTGGAACTGGTGTTCCCCGGTGACCATAACCCTTACAGGCCAATGTGTGAAAATACAGTCAACAAGGCACTGCGACTGATGGGCTATGACACAAAAATGGACATTTGCGGCCATGGCTTTCGGGCAATGGCATGCAGCGCCTTAATGGAATCCGGACTCTGGTCGAAGGATGCTGTTGAACGCCAAATGAGTCATCAGGAACGCAACAGCGTGCGGATAGCTTATATCCACAAAGCTGAACATCTGGAAGCCCGTAAAGCGATGATGCAGTGGTGGTCTGATTATCTTTATACGTGCCGGGAAAACTATGTTCCCCCATATATATATAGTAAAAATATCAGTCATGAAGCTACCTGAGTCAGCAAAAAACTAATCAGGATTACGATAACAACAGCATCTGACAACGCAGATGCTGTTGTTATTTTTCTGTATCTTCTTCATGGTATTTCCCCTTCCATTTATCCTTGTCAGTTGGTATTAAAATCCGCCCTGTAATTTTAGAACAAAACAATGAGGGGTATGATATTCACAGAGGGTTATAACTCATCACGCTTTATACCAGAACTCTTTTTCAGAACAGGTTTATTCCTTCTGACAGCCCCTGGTGTATGATGCATTTCATTTCTCATCGCTCGGGTAAATACCTGCTGACTGGTAAACCCGAGCATAAAGCACACCTCTATGACGGGTATATCCGTATTCTCCAGTAAAAAACAAGCACGTCTTAGTTTTTCAAGCTTTATATATTTCCCTAGACTTATTCCTGCCACCTCCTTGAACATCCGTTGAAAATGCCATTTTGAATAACCAGCTTTTGCAGAAACATCCTCAACCTTCAGCGGCTCCTCCAGATGCTCATCAATCCATTGCATAATTTCATACACCACAAGTCGGTTTATCTTTTCCTTCCGTATTTTTTTTATGTCCATATATAGCCCCCCACAATGAGGCAGACAGGAATAACAGAAAGGCCAAAGCCCTGTTCACATCATCTGATGATTGAGATTCCACATGATCCACAACGACCCGGTAATAATGATAAAGATAATGACAGCGGAAAAGACAATGGTTACGAGGTTCCAGCGCATTTCAGAAGAAGCATTCAGGTGAAGAAAATACACCAGATGTACCAGCACCTGAACAACGGCACACGTCATGACCCCGCCTGCGATGATCCCTGCGGAAACACCACTGTCCATAACCAGCCAGAACGGGATCGCCGTCAGAATGATCGACAGGAGAAAGCCGGTTATATAAGACATCGTATTGCCGTAAGCTACGCCCTGTGCGTCTGCAGAATGTCTCATGGCATTGCTCCCATCAGGTAAACAATACTGAACACGCAAATCCAGATGACATCGAGGAAATGCCAGAACAGACTCAGGCATATCAGACGGGGGCGACTGAATCCTGACAGACCTCGTCGGGCAACCTGATACATCAGGAGCAGCATCCAGATCAGTCCACATGTCACATGCAGACCATGGGTGCCCACCAGAGTAAATAGCGCTGACAGGAAGCCACTGCGCTGTGGGCCGAAACCCTCAGCAGTCAGGTGACTGAACTCCCAGACTTCCATTCCGATAAAACCCAGACCACACAGAAATGTCAGGGTCAGCCATCCAAGTACACCGCCCTCGCGGTCTTTATCCATGCTGATAACAGCAAAACCATAGGTAATCGAGCTAAACAGAAGCAGCACAGTTTCCGCCAGTACAAACGGAGGTTCGAAAATATCCTTACCCGCCGGACCACCTGCAATGTTATGAACCATGACGCCGTAAGTCGCGAACTGGGTGGCGAAGATAATGCAGTCGCTCATCAGGTAGATCCAGAAGCCGAAGACCTTACTGGTACCTGTACCCTGATGCCCGTGCTCAGCACGGGTGCGGAAGGATGAATCCAGGGCTTCACTTACCATATGTCACACCGGCTTTGTTTATTTCTGCAAAGTGCTGATCCTCGATTTTTTTTATCTCGGCGACGGGTACGTAATAATCCACATCTTCATCGAAGCTTTTAATAACCCAGGTCAGGATAATCCCGAGGAATGACAATCCCGCCAGCCACCAGATATGCCAGATAGCCCCGAAGCCAAACCCGATGCAGAGCAGACCAATAATCAGCCCCGCCCCGCTGTTTTTCGGCATATGGATTTCGGCATAGTTAGCAGGTTGCTTGTATGCCTCCCCTCTTTCCTTCATTTCCCAGAACGCATCACGTTCGTGGACAAAAGGCACTTCAGCAAAGTTATAGAATGGCGGCGGGGAAGAGGTGGACCACTCCAGTGTCCGTCCGCCCCACGGGTCGCCGGTCATATCTCGGTTTTCGTGGCGGTCGCGCACCGACACCCAGAACATAATGACCTGGCACAGTATCCCGCAGGCTATCAGCGCAGCACCGCTGGCTGCCACGACCAGCAGGGGATGGAACTGGGGGTCAATATTCTGACTCAAGCGGCGGGTCATCCCCATGAACCCCAGCACATAGAGCGGCATAAACGCCACATAAAATCCGATGATCCAGAACCAGAACGCCCTCTTGTTCCATTTTTCATTCAGGGTGAACCCCGTCGCTTTCGGGAACCAGTAGGACACACCAGCCATACTGCCGAACACCACTCCGCCGATAATGACATTATGGAAGTGGGCAATCAGGAACAGGCTGTTGTGCAGGACAAAGTCAGCTCCCGGCACGGCCAGCAGGACGCCGGTCATCCCCCCTATAGAAAAGGTGACAATAAAACCTACCGTCCATAACATAGCGGAGTGCATCTGAATGCGCCCCTGATACATGGTGAACAACCAGTTGAAGATTTTCACACCAGTCGGGATAGCGATAATCATCGTCATGATCCCGAAGAAGGCGTTAACGTTCGCACCGGCTCCCATGGTGAAGAAGTGATGCAGCCATACCAGGAAGGAAAGCAAAGTGATGGCGACCGTTGCCCACACCAGCGAGGTATAACCGAACAGACGTTTCCTGGAAAAGGTTGCCACCACTTCCGAGTAGACCCCGAAGACCGGCAACACCAGGATATACACTTCCGGATGGCCCCACGCCCAAATCAGGTTGACGTACATCATCATGTTGCCGCCCATATCATTGGTGAAGAAATGGAAGCCCAGATAGCGGTCAAGGGTCAGCAATGTCAGCGTGACGGTCAGCACAGGGAAAGAAGCGATAATCAGCACGTTGGTACACAACGACGCCCAGGTGAACACCGGCATCTTAAACATCGTCATACCCGGTGCACGCATTTTCAATATGGTGACGAAGAAGTTAATCCCGGTCAGTGTGGTCCCGATCCCCGACAGCTGGAGTGTCCATATCCAGTAATCCACCCCGACACCGGGACTGTACGCTAACTCCGAAAGCGGCGGATATGCCAGCCAGCCGGTGGTCGCAAACTCCCCCACTCCCAGGCAGAGATTAACCAGCACCACGCCTACCACCGTTAACCAGAAACTCAGGTTGTTCAGGAAAGGAAAAGCCACATCACGCGCGCCAATCTGCAGGGGCACCACAATATTCATCAGGCCGATAACGAAAGGCATCGCCACGAAAAAAATCATGATTACACCGTGACCCGTAAAAATTTGATCGTAGTGCCAGGGCGGCAGATACCCCGCCCCTTCCACTCCGGATGAGGCCAGTACCTGCTGGCTGCGCATCATGATTGCATCGGAAAAGCCGCGCAGTAACATCACGAACGCGACGATGATGTACATGATCCCGAGCTTTTTATGGTCAACGGAGGTCAGCCATTCGGACCATAAATATTTCCACTTACCGTAATATGTGATGGCGGCAACAATTGCCACACCAAGTATCAGAATAGCAACGATCGTCACCCTGACAATCGGGTCCTCAGGTATGGCATCCAGCGTCAGTTTTCCTGTGAGCATAATTAATTTCCCCGCGCTCTGTGTGAGAGGTGTTGTTCCGGCTCTGACCCAGTCATTCCCGTCTCCTTATCGTGATCGTGTGCTTTAAATTTTTCAGTCACGTATCTGAACAACGTCGGATCGATGACAGAGAAGAATTCAACCGGGTGGTTTTCGTCAGGCTCAGCCAGTTTTTCAAAATCAGCCGGACCGAGCAGCATATCCGGTGATTTCTTCACATCAGCGATCCACTGTTCAAACGCGGTATTATCCGGTACGGCAGTCGCTTTAAATTTCATGCCGGAAAAGCCCCTGCCGCTGTAACTGGACGAGATTCCGTTGAAGGTTCCCGTTTCACCGGCGATCAGATGCAGCCGGGTCTGCATGCCCGGCATCGCATAAATCTGGCTGCCGAGTGCCGGAATAAAAAAGCCATTCATCACGGAATTGGATGTAATACGCAAATTCAAGGGAGTATTTACCGGGAATATAATCTGATTGACGGTGGCAATGCCCTGTTGGGGATAAATAAACAACCATTTCCAGTCCAGGGAGATGACTTCGATATCGATGGGTTTCACCGCAGAGGTCAGTGGCCTGGATGGGTCAAGCGCATGGGTGGACTTCCATGTCAGCACGGCCAGAAACAGAATAATCAGGACGGGCACCGTCCAGACCACCGCCTCCACTTTATTGGAGTGGGACCAGTCAGGCGTATATTTCGCCGTGGTATTCGTGGTCCGGTATTTCCAGGTAAACACAACTGCCATCAGAACCACGGGAATAACGACCACTAACATCAGACAAAAAGCCGTAATGATTAGCGCCCGTTGTTCAATAGCGATTTGCCCTTTGGGATCAAGTAAAACAGCATGACATCCGCTTAGTAATAACGTCCCTGTTATTACCGGCAGGCATTTCACAATGGTCTTATATTTATGATATCGCATGGGACAACCTCATTTCACGGACTTGCAGACCGGCAATAAATAATGAAACCTTTTCACGGGGAGATACTCTGCCCTTCTCATTCCCGCTACCGCCATTCCTGTTATTTAATGGCCCGACATCTTCTGAAGCGGCCCTTTCGGTTTTTTGATTAGCCAGATAATGCCTATGGACCCCAGCATCAGAACGGTGGCCGACTGATAGAAATCGTTCGTTGCCAGCATGATGGCCTGACTGTCGATCATTCTCGAAAACAGAGCCGCTGACGTGTCTGTCGGAATACCGGCCGCGCCCAGCGTGTTGCTGACAATCCCTGGCACGTCAGGATTGATTGCCGTCACCAGCTCCGCTCGGTTAAATTTTGTCATATGTTCCCAGTAGGTCTGGGTCAGGGAAGAGCCTACCGCCATGCACATGACACGCAGGAAGTTCTGCAGCCCGGAACCGGCTGCCACTTTCTCCGGCGGCAGTTCGGACACGCCCAGCGAGGTGAGCGTGATAAGGCAGGCGGGAACTCCGGCCCCCAGAACGAACATGGGAACGGCAACTGACATAAAGTCAGCCTGCGACGTCAGCAGGGCACGCATCACAAAGGAGACCGCCAGTACCCCCATGCCATAGCTCACCAGCAGACGGGGATCGACCTTCGGCAGCAGACGACCAATTATGGGCGAGCTCAGGACGGCCAGGATCCCCATGGGGCCCGTCGCATACCCGGCCCAGGTTGCCGTGTATCCCATCCATTGCTGTAACCAGAGGGGGGTCAGCACGATATTCCCGAAGAAAATACCGAACATCAGACAGAGCGTGACGGTAGATACCACCCAGTTACGTGACTTAAATACGCTCAGATCCAGCACCGGTTGCTCAGCGGTGAGCTCCCAGATAATCAGCGAGATCAGGGCAATAGCGGCCACAATGGCGCAGACAATGATAATATCCGAGGAAAACCAGTCCAGTTCACGTCCTTTATCCAGCATGATCTGAAAGGCTGCCACAAAGATGACGAGCAGACCCAGCCCCACGCTGTCCAGCCGGGAACGGCTGATATGTGTTTCTTTCCCCTTCAGCACCCACCAGGTCCCAAACCCCACAATCAGACCAAAGCCGATATTGATGTAAAATACCCACTGCCAGCTCCAGTTATCCGAGATAAGCCCACCCAGTATCGGACCGAATATAGGCGCTACTACCGTCATCATTCCCCAGAGCGCCACGGCAATGTTGGCCTGTTTCTTCGGGAAGGCTGCAAGCAGCAACGTGGAAGAAAGCGGGATCAGCGGGCCACCGGCAAGCCCCTGCAGCACACGGAAAATGGCCAGGCTCGGTAGTGACCAGGAAAGACCGCAGCAGACAGAAAAAATCACAAATGCAACAACAGAAAAAAGGAATACGCGCACCTGACCGAACTGCATCGCCAGCCAGCCGGTCAGCGGCACCGTGATGGCTTCAGCCACCGCATAGGCGGTGATGATCCAGATTCCTTCTGTTGTCGACACGCCCAGGTAACCGGATATTGTGGGCATCGCGACGTTAGTAATGGTGGTATCGAGTACCACCATAAAATTCCCGAGCGAGAGCACGATTGCCGCAACAACCAGTTTGAATCCGGACAGAGGTGGAAATGCTGAACCAGACATACCTTATTTCTCCGTGTGGTCATCTCTGGCATTCGATGTCAGGTCCACCGTCACTTCCATGGACAGCCCGATGCGCAGAGGATTTTTACGCAGTTCTTCCCGCTCCAGACGAACACGCACCGGCAGTCGCTGCACGACCTTAATCCAGTTACCCGTGGCATTCTGCGCCGGTATCAGTGAAAGCGCGGAACCGGAGCCTCCGTCAAATCCCTGAACCACGCCGTGATAAACAACACCGCTGCCGTACAGGTCTGAAGTCAGCTCTACCTTCTGGCCCGGTCTGACGTCGCTGAGCTGACCTTCCTTGAAATTCGCATCAACATAAATATCCTCGATGGGCACAACCCGCATCAGCCGGTTTCCAGCCTGAACATGCTGCCCGATATCCACTGAGCGCTGTGTTACCACTCCATCCACCGGGGCCCGGATAACCATACGCGCCAGGTTTATACGGGCCTGATCGAGACGGGTTCTGGTCGCCACCACAATGGGGTTAGTTTCAACGGTACTGTTCAGAAACAGGGCCTCGTTCGCCTGCCGGGATCCTTTTGCTTCGACACTGCCAGCGCGAGCAGCTTTCAGACTGGCTTCCGCTTCTCCCAGCGCGGCCGTTGCCTCCCGTAATTCTGTCTGCGCATCCGTAAAATCCTGCTCAGATACGGCCCCGGCTTTCACCAGATTCCGGCGACGTCGCTCATCAAGGGTGGCCTTATCAAACCGGGCTCGTGCCCTCGCCACATCATGTTCGGCGCTCTGAATACCTGCTTCACGCGAATCAAGCTGTCCGCCCAGCGCGGTGTCATTGGCCATAATCTGCATCACCTTCCGCCGGGCGCTGCCAAGCTCAGCTTCAGCCTGTGACACCGCAATTCTGGCGTCCGTATCATCAAGCACGACCAGTACATCACCGGCATGCACAAGCTGCGTGTTGACCACATTTACTTTCTTCACCGGTCCGCCGACAAGCGGCGTGACGTCTGCGACTTCGGCAGCGGTATAGGCGTTATCCGTTGAGACGGATTTACCGGCAAAGAAAATCAGCCAGATGGCATAACCGATGGCGATAAGAATCAGGACGCCACCAAACAAAGCGAATAATTTACGGCGATGCTTTTTTTTATCACCGCTATCCGGTTTTGCATTCGTGTTATCCGGAGCCCTGTCCATATCCTGTGGGCCGTTTTTATCTTTATCTTCAGTCATTACGGTTTCACCTGCGCATCAAATGTTGAACTGGATTCAAATCCGCCCCCAAGGGCCTTGACGAGTGACACATCCAAGACATAACCCCGGGAATGCATGGCTGTATTCGCCAGCTCAGCCTGGAGTAACGCATCTTCAGAAATGAGAACTTCCTGATAATCGGCCAGCCCCCCCTGATACCGGGCATTTGCCAACTGATAAGCTTCCTCGCTGTGGGACAAAGCAGATGCGGTTGCTTTTGACCTGCCCACCAGAGCAGCAAGGCTCCGTGTAACATCAGCAGTTTCACGTAATGCCTGTGTCAGCGCCTCGTTATACGACGCCACCGCATATTCATATTCCGCTCTCGCACCTTTATAGTTGGCGCGTAAACGCCCGCCTTCAAAAAGGGGTAAGCTGATGGCTGGTCCGACGCTCCCGATATCAGAGCCCGAGCTGAACAGGTTATTCAGCCCCAGTGACTGGTATCCGACGAAGGCCATCAGGTTCACGTTCGGGTAAAACTGCGCTCTGGCAACACCGATATTGCTGGCGGCGGCTTCAACCCGCCACCGTGCGGCCACCACTTCCGGATTGCGTCCGAGCAGGTTTGCGTTCAGCGCATCAGGTAACCCGACAGGGCGGCGCATCTGCAACCGGGGTCTGAGGATATCCAGCCCTCTGTCCGGCCCCCGGCCCAGTAAAGCCGCGATGCCGTTTTGGGTTAATTTGATTTGCTCATCGGCTTCAGCCAGCGCCGCTCTGGCGACATCCAGCCGGGCACCGCTTTCTTCCACGGAGACTCTGGAATCAAGTCCCTGAGCATGGCGTAACTGCACCAGCCTGACGGTATCCGTCCGGTTACGCAGTTGTCGGGCCGCAATGTCACGACTGTCATACTGGTACTGCAGACGGATATAAGCGTCCGCGAGCATCGTCGTCAGCATCAGTTTCGCGGCGGCGGCATCTGCCTCAGCAGCGCTGGCTTCGGATGTCGCGGCACGCAGCGCATCCCGGTTTTTACCCCAGAAATCCAGTTCCCAGCTAAAGTTGAGGCTGGCCTGCCCCATATCATTCCATCCGTGCGGCACGGCTGTTTTAGGGTAGATGTAGTTGTAGCTGAGCTTCTCTTTATCAATGGACGCGCTGGCGTCCATTGACGGGTATAACCGGGAACGGGCGACACCGGTTCTGGCCGTGGCTTCACGCACCCGGGCTTCTGCCTGTGCCAGAGAAGGTGAATGCGCGGTGGCTTCACTCATCAGCTGGTTAAGCTGCGTATCGCCGAAGGCCATCCACCATTTTTCCTGCGGCCAGTCAGCATGCGGAGCGGAAAAACTGCGTTGTGAAATCAGCGCCGCAGCCTGCTCCGGCTGAGGAGCAGTTCCCAGATCGGGGATCGCAGCACATGACCCCAAAGCAAGACTGAGCACGGAGATAACACATCCTTTCAGATAATGCGGACGGTACCTTACTGACTTCGTCCCATGTGCAAATCTGTAACCTGACACACACCTCATTCTTGATCGCCCTGTTTATTCTAGTTTACGGCGAACAAAGTAAACCGATCGGTTCGGTACAGTCAAGACCAAATTTCACTCAACTACGTCGCAAAAATACGTGAGTAGCACTCAGGCCTGAATGATATGATTTCGAGTTTCATCTTATGGTAAGATCAAGCTTTATTCCGGATAAGGAAGTGCAGATGTCGGTATCAACAAAGACCTCAATTGACACTAGAAGGAAAAATAAAATACTTTCTAATGATATAGTTAGTAACTTACCTGAAAAAGCACAACGCGTGCTTGAAGGAGCAAAAGCTATTTTTCTGGAAAGAGGCTATGCAGCAGCATCAACAGATATGATCCAACAGGCTGCTGGAGTCTCAAAATCAACCGTATATGCATATTATCCAAATAAAGAAGCATTATTTACAGCAGTGATTGAAATAGAATGTGAGCGTTTTCTTCAAAAAGTACATAAAATTAAAATTTCGGGAAAAGATATTTATGATAAATTATTTAAAATAGCCCGAACGTATCTGGATATTGTGCTTTCGGAAAATGGCCTCGCTCTCTACCGTGTTGTAGCTTCTGAAGCACCGCGTTTTCCTGAATTAGGTAGACGTTTCTATTTAGCAGGTCCAGAAAAGATAAATAACATTGTTGAAGAAATACTACAACAAGCTGAATCTAAAGGAGAAATCTCGTTAGGTGGTATTGGGCGAAATGCAGTTGCTTCCTTATTCGTGAATATGGTACGCGGTGAGCCTCAAATACAGTGCTTAATGCATCCAAAATCTTCCACTTCTGCTGCACAGCGTGATCAATGGGCAAAGGATGCGGTCAATGCCTTTTTATTAGCCTTTCGTAAAGGATAATTATAATCACCAGTTTTAAAGAAATTAGAAGATGCTCAGGAGTTTATAATATTATCAATTTGTTCCATATTATTATATGGAACACTACCATCAAGTGGATTACATTTTCCGAATCGTTCTTCTCTATAACTCCAGGCGACTAAATTTAGTTAGCGCCCTAACTTGCCTCTTGACAGAAATTTTGTCTATCCTGATCAAATCGAACCGTACCGTTCGTTTTAGTCAGGAGACGTTAGCATGATCGGAGTAGTAAGGTTTTCAGAACTAATGGAGCACTGGGAGGCAATTTCTCTACCAGCACCAGGAAGCATCTATGAGCCAAAGCAGCGCTCAAGCAACTGCCTCAAGCATAACCCTTGCAACATAAAAGATTGGATTACTATTGAATTCTCTCAACAGGGATCCTACAAACGAAAATATGAAAATTTTCGCCATAAAGATCTTATACTACTACTCTTTATTATTTCGGCTCGATATTTTATTCATAGAGTTTTATCTTCGTTAGTCTTAATATTATTCAGTTCATCCTTCATTATGCTCTCAGGAAATTGTCTCCTCATCCATAGTTACGAGAGAAAATTTCATAGCGAACTAAAAACTAGTTTAACAATTTTATTTTTAAACTCTTTACTTTATAAAATAGGATTCATTTGTACATTATCGATAATATTCATGAATAATGAAACATTGAATCGTAATTTAAGTTTTGCATAGAAAAATATGTAAAAGGAGTTTTTCATGTTGAAAAGCAGCGAGATCATAAACGGTTCGCTTCCGAAACCTGACTGGGTAACCATACAAGAAGCCGTTAACATAATTAATACAGAGAGCAACGAAAGAATCAACGAGAGTGATATTTACCGTTATGCATTATATAATAAAATTAATCTCGCCATATACTTTCAATCTCCAATTATTCTGCGAAAAATAAAATATGCATTTCAAAAAGTAAAAATGCATCCAGCTAGAGGGACATTGATTCATCGTTTATGTCTGCTAGAAAAAAATAGCTTTATTAATGGATGGGACTCAATTTTCAGTACTGAGGGCAGATACGTCCACTCCACACAAAATATTATTGATACATCACTTATTGGGTTTGAATGTATTTTAATAAAGCAATTTCTCGCATGCTCATTGAATATACCATTACCAATTATTGGGAAAAACACGGTAAATTATGGCATCACTGTTACTATGTCCAATGAAGTTTTTCAGCTGTTTGAAAAAACAACCTGGAAGTGTAGAATTGAACATCAAATAAAAAACCTTCCAACAGATCTGGCGTTTGATATTATGGAGAGGATTTCTTCAGAGGGAACGATAAATCAAAATACAAAGCAAGAATATTTCCCCCTCTATAATTTGCCTCAGGATTCCTGCTTTGTTATTCGTTACTCAGAGATTGAGAAACTAATTAGCACCCAGGTTACAGAGAAATCCCTCCCGTCTTCAACTAGAATATCCACACCCTTATCAAGGTTATTTTGGCTCGCTTGTAGGCACAATGATGTTATCAGTCCATTAATAAAACAACCCTATAAATTATTGACAATTTTTGAAGAATGGGCGGCAGCTGATGGTATCACTGACCGTCTAAGCGGTGATACTTTAAAAACAGCACTAGAGCGTGGCTCCCCTCCGTCCTCATCCTTATTAAATTGATATTGTGTTTATCTGTCAACAATATGATCCCGTATTTAGTTTATTAAACCCCGTAATACGGGGTTTACCACTACCACTTCTCCTTCCGTTATGCTTTTTTATTATCTCCAGGCATACCAATGTTTGTTTTGCTACAGGAGACAATCATGACATCACATCAGTTATTACGCTTAAAAAAGGTTGAAGAAAAAACCGGCTTGAAACGTTCACAAATCTATCTGTATATGAAAGAGGGTACATTTCCTCGTTCAATAAAAATCGGACCAGCCAGTGTGGCCTGGCTGGAATCAGAAATTGACGAATGGATCAATATTAAATTGTCCCGGCGCTAAACGCGGTCAAGGGAAGGCGAATTAAAGCAACTGATTCGACTAAATACCCTCCAGCAGGCTATATACCCAGATATTTCTACATCTATCTTGCCTGTTGAACAAAATATACGGAATACATATTATGATCCCTTCACTAAATTACGCCGTACTCACCAATGCCCTGCAGGCGCTTAATGAAGGCAATATTCGTCACTGTGAAGATCTCGGTTTCACATTTGACGAAATGAATGCCCTCAGCCAGCTCTCGCCAGATGCACTCTTTACGCTGAGCCGAGCAACCGCGCCTTTTATCGCAGTCTCGCTACGCCACGATGTTCTGCACCAGTTGCTGGCCCATTCTGGTCAGGAAGAACAGCGCCGACAACTAATTGACCGGGCCATACGACTGGGCGGCTCCATCGCACTGATGAACCACTATTTTGGTCTCACCTCCAATGAAGTCTGCCTTCGCCGTCGGTTGCTGGGTGTCAGCGTGCCGTATGGCCGAACGCCTGAACCGGATGAAAAGACAGATGTGGCTATCTGGTTGCAATGGCAGCAGCGCAGGGTAGAAAACCTTGAATCGCCCGATGCACTGATCACCATGATGCAGGTGACGGAAATCCTGCAGCCAGAGGCCGAAGCGCTGTCACTCACCACGGTCTGGAAACGTATCGCACTGTGCGAACAGGAAGCCGCTACTGGCAGGAGGACTCTCCATGCCGGATGAGATCGACCGCGATCAGGAATTTAATGAACAGCGACTGGAGGAGATGATTGAGCAGAACCGTTTTAAGCCGGGTTCAACACCATCATTATTTCACTGTCGTATATGTGGTAAACCTATTCCTGAAAAACGACGGCAGACTCTGCCGGGCATAACCACCTGTACAGAATGTCAGGAACAACTTGAGCATCGCAGACGCTAATAATAGCGATAAAGACGTTCGGGGATATTATTTCTCTGCACGTCTTTCTGTTTCCATTAAAATAGAATGCCTTCTTTATTATCTGTTCTGCATCCTTCTCCCTCTTTCCGCATCTGATAATCCTCGCCAGTTTATCTCTCTTATTTTTGTTTTGAATTTATCGTTTATATCCCGCACTGAATATCTGATTCTGAAAATGCCATAACAACATGGTTGCCCTGATGGACGTTCATTCGTCCAGGCCGGGGATTGTTCTTTAACAAATTGGATCGGGCTGTCACGTAACCACAATTCAGGGTGCCGCTGAATGTTCTCGCTGACCCGTTAAAACCGGAATGCAGAACCGGGATGTGACCTTTTTATTGCTTTCACGGCTATTTTATTAAAGGAAATACCATGAGAAAACCCAATTATCACGTCTTTATCACTCAGGAAAGTCAGCCCGATGCACAGGGCGAGAAAAACACGTACTGGACCAGGGTTGGTGTGGCCTTCGCACATAACGGTAAGCCTGGCCTGAATATCGTGCTGATCCCCGGTATTTCGGTTTCAGGCAGGCTGGTACTGCTTGAACCGAGAGAAGAGAGTGACATTTCACAGGATGCCGCAGCCGTTTAACCCGCTTTTGTCCTTCTCCCCGGTAACGTGTTTTTGTATACGCTGCCGGACCCACGGTTACGAGGCCACTATGCTTTCCACCACAGCCTTTCTGGCGCTGGCGACGCAGTGCGCCACCAGTGTTCACCCGTCCACGGCACTTGATGTGGCACGGGTCGAATCCGGTTTTCACCCTTACGCCATTGCTGAAATCGTGCCGGGCGGCAAAGGTGTGATTTCACATTTTCCCGCAAGCCATGATGAGGCGATGAGCCTCACCGGACGGCTGGCGGCGCAAGGCCGACGCTATTCGGTCGGCCTGATGCAAATCACCAGCACCAATTTCCGCCATTACGGCGTCACGGCCAGCGACTTACTTAACCCTTGCATCAATCTGTCGGTATTTGAGCGCATTCTCGCCGACTGTTACCGACGCGGTAGCACTCTGAAACGAGCGCTCAGTTGTTACTACTCCGGCAACTTTGAAACCGGTCAGCGACCGGAATCCGCCTTTAACCAGACCAGCTACGTACAGCGCATTGGCTATGTCGTCCCGTCCACCCGGGAAGACCGGCAGCGAGCCCCTGACCCGAGCACACAACCGTCTGCCCGTTATCCCGCCGTTGTGCTGCGCGGCGAGCCTGCCGGTGCCACTGCGCCGATCCTGACTTCCCTGCATTATCCCGATTCCGTCATTCGCGGCGCTATCCCTGTTATCCCTGATGAGGAGAAATGATCATGCGTAAACGCCGTTACTCCGCTGTTGTTTCCGTGCTGCTGTCTGCCCCGGTGCTGGCGGCGAACAGTGGTTTTAACAAGGCCAATGAAACA
Source organism: Citrobacter telavivensis (assembly GCA_009363175.1). Taxonomy (NCBI): domain Bacteria; kingdom Pseudomonadati; phylum Pseudomonadota; class Gammaproteobacteria; order Enterobacterales; family Enterobacteriaceae; genus Citrobacter; species Citrobacter telavivensis. Next base: position 2,621,381 of record CP045205.1, on the reverse strand, counting down.
CTGAGCAATACCTCGACCGGCCTGCTGGGACTGGCCGCCGTCACCATCACACTGGCGACTATGTGGGTGGGCTACAAGGTGCTGTTCGACGGCAAGAGCCTGCATGACATGCGTAACATCATCATCGGCGCGATCCTGATCGTCGGCGCGTCCGGCTTCGGTGCCTACTGGGCGTCATAAGGGAGGCAACGATGGCTACGCTGAATAAAGCACTCACGCGGCCTGCCGCCATTATGGGTATTCCTCTGGTGCCGTTCGTTCTCGTCAGCGGGGCCATCGTCCTGCTGGCAGTCTATGTCAGCTATTACCTAGCGATTATGCTCATTCCTGCATGGGCGGAAATGAAAAATAAAACCCGAAAGGACATTCATTATTTCAGTCTGCTCTGGCTGGCGTTTAAAACCCGTGGACGGCTTTTCACCAATACCCATTTTGGCGCGAATGCCCTGCTGGCAAACCAGTACGATAACGTTGATGTCTCGGAGTTTATTCAGAAAATGAAATTAAACGAGCGTATTACGCTGGATAAATATATTCCGTACTCCTCCCATATTCACCCTTACGTCATCAGAAACCGTCACCGTGATTTGGTTGCCACCTGGGAGCTGGGCGGCACAGTCTTTGAATGTGAAGACGAACATCACCTGACCCTGATGGCCACGCACCTGAATAACGTTATTCGTTCGTATGAGGGTCTGCCGGTAACATTCTATATTCACCGGCTCCGTGAAAAATACCATGATGTTTTTGAAGCCTGTTCGGGTATTCCCTTTTCCGATGAGGTAACACGTCGGTATTACCAGCCGGTAAAAGACAAACCGTTCTGGCGGCACCGGCTGTTTTTCACCGTCTGCTACGCGCCGTTCTCTCAGATTGAGAAGAAAACCATGAAAGCGCAGTCGCACAGTAAACGCCAGGCAGCACTGGATGACGCGCTCAAAATCATGCTGGAATACCGCGAAGCACTGGAATCTTCATTATCCCGCTATATGGCAACGCCGCTGGGGATATATGAAGAAAATGGGCGGGTGTATTCCTCACAACTGGCGTTCTTCCATCGTCTGCTTACCGGTCAGTGGCAGAAGGTGGCCGTAACGCGCTCACCATTTTATGAAACGCTCAGTACGCCAGACGTCTTTTTCACCACCGACACCGGTGAATGCCAGACGGTCAGCGGTTCCCGTTTCTTCCGCAGCCTGGAGATTAAGGATTATTCCCCGGAAACCCATACCGGTATGCTGGATGCGCTGCTGTACGCCGAAAGCGAGTATGTTCTGACGCAGTCCTTTACCTGCATGGCACGGGATGAGGCGCAGAATCATATCCGTCTGGCGGAAAAACGGCTTAACTCCACGGACGACGACGCGACTTCCCAGCGCGAAGAGCTGATTGTCCTGCGCGACCTGCTCCAGTCCGGACATGTGTCGTGCGGTAAATTCCACTTTTCCCTGCTGATCTCCTCAGACAGTGCCGGACAGGTGGTGAAAGACACTAACGTTCTGGCCCAGCCCTTCGCCGATCTTGGTATTATGACAACGCTCTCCACCCTGTCACTGCCCGCCGCGTATCTGGCGCAACTGCCGGGCGTGTATACGCTGCGACCCCGACTGGTGGCCGTCAGCAGCCAGAATTTTGCCGATATAGCCTGCCTGCATAACTTCCATCCCCACAAACGCAGCGGTAATCCGTGGGGGGAAGCCATCGCCATCCTCACATCTCCCGGCGGTGGCGGGTATTACCTGAACCTGCACGACAGCCAGGCCGGGCGGGATGACACCGGTGAGAAAACGCCGGGGAATACGGCGATTATCGGGAAAACCGGATCCGGCAAAACCCTGCTGATGACCATTATGCAACAACTGATGCAGAAGTACCGTAACCCGGCGTCGTTTGCGCCTTCTGCCACCATCAAACGGCTGACCACGGTGTATTTCGATAAGGACCGGGCGGCGGAGATGGCGATCCGCCAGGCGGGCGGGCGTTATTTCCGCATCCATACCGGCGAGCCCACCGGCTTCAACCCGTTTGCGCTGGAGCCAACCCGCCGGAACATCAGTTTCATCAAACGGCTGGTGCGCATGCTGTGCCGCCGCAACGGTAAGCCGCTCGATCCGCGCGATGAGGAGCGGATCAGTGCCGCCGTGGACACCATCATGCTGGACTATCCGCCGGAGTACCGCCGGTTCGGGATCACCCGGCTGCTGGAAGTGCTGCCGGAGCCGCCGACCACAGACGCCCGCACCAACGGGCTGCGTATTCGCCTGAAACAGTGGGCGCAGGGGGGCGAGTTCGGCTGGGTGTTTGATAACGAGGCCGATACTTTCACCATCAGCGATGTCGATAACTTTGGTATCGACGGCACCGAATTTCTGGATGATGACGATATTCGCGGCCCCGTGACCTTTTACCTGCTGTACCGTGTGACCAGTCTTCTGGATGGTCGCCGCCTGGTGATGTTTATGGATGAGTTCTGGCGCTGGCTGGCCGATGTCGAATTTTCCCGCTTCTCCCTCAATATGCTGAAAGTCATCCGAAAGCTGAACGGTATCTTCGTTCCGGCAACACAGTCACCGGATGAAATCGTCAGACACCCCATCGCCCCGGCGATTATTGAGCAGTGCGGTACCCAGATTTTCCTCGCCAACCCGAAAGCCAGCCATGCGGATTACGTGGAGAAAATGAAAGTGCCGGAAAGTGTTTATGACACGGTCAGGAACCTGGATCCGGGCGAGCATTATATGGTCATCCTGAAAACACCGCTGCGGGCCGGGGAAACCCGCCCGTTTGTGGCGATGGCGAAAATGGATCTGTCCGGGATGGGTAAATTCACCCGGCTTCTCAGCGGCAGTGAGGACAACCTGAAAATATTCGATGCCATTTATCAGGATGGTATGCGACCTGATGAATGGAAAGATACTTTTTTTGACCGGGCAATCTGAAAGCCAACCTGAGGTACTATCAATGCGTTCCAGGAATCACCGTCTGGCATTATTGTTATTTTTCTCGGCGCAGGCGTTCAGCGCCGGAATACCGGTTTTCGACGCCGTGCAGAATACCGAATCCATTAACCAGTGGATGCAGAAACTACAGCAATGGGAGGGTACGGTTACCCATTATAAAAGCGAACTTAATGCGTATAAGAAGCAACTGGCTACCGCAACCGGCGTGCGGGATATTCAGGGTTTTCTCAGTGATGCCCGAAGCCTGAAAACCGATATTGATAATCTCCGTAAGAACGGTATTTCACTGGATGATCTGCTGACCACGCAGAACAGTGCATATTCTTATGAACTGCAACACCTTTACAGTAAATACAAATCGTTCAGCGTATGCAGCGAGGAACAGGAAGGAATAAAATATCAGGCCCTGGCCGACAGTTGCAAACAGATAATCCTCAATCAGGCAATGGCGATTGAGAATACCACTGACGTTGAAAACAGGATCAACAGCACACTCAGCGATATATCAGACTTATCTGACCGTATATCGAATGCGCAGGACTCGAAAGAGTCTCAGGATCTGGCTAACGCCATCGCGGCGAAAAGCGTACAGTTAAATGCGCTGACGAATCAGTGGGAGATGTCTGTCAGACAGGCTGAACAGCGAACGACATTGCTGGAACAGCAAAGACAGAAAGCCTTTGAACAGCAGCAGCTAACGGCACCTGTTGCTGACCTTAATAATTTATAAGGAGGTTATCCGTGCTCAGATCCTTATTCACCTTATGCACACTCTCAGGCGTGATATTACTGTCCGGCTGCAAGGAAACCAAATCCGAAGCCTGGTATAAGCAACATCCTGACGAAACTTATGCGGTTTATACGCAATGCCTGAAGGATGGCGAGGCAAGCGATAACTGCGAATTTGCCCACCGGGCAGCACTTATGTTTGCACAGGAAGGCCAGCCCGGGGTTAAGGAAAAATTCGAGGCGATATTTCAGCAGGAAGCTGCAAAACGAAATGCAGTGACACAGTAATAATATTTCCTCCAACAAAACAGGGAATTCTCCCTGTTTTTTTATTTCCTTTCTTTAAATATCAGGTGAGGCACCATGTCCGGTGGTATTTTTGTTGGTATGGACAAAAACATCATGGATGGACTGAATGCTGTACTGGAAGGTCAGTCTTCCACTTACGGCACGATGATCAGCGTCATCATTGTCAGCTCTTTTACCTTATTTATACTGTATCGCGGTTATCAGACACTGGCTGGCAAACTCCGGACCCCGGTTGAAGATGTCGTCTGGGATGTGGGGCGAATGTTGCTGATCACCACCTTTGTGTTAAACCGGGATGGCTGGCTTGATATGGCGGTAGCGGCTATCCAGGGACTCAAAGACGGTGTCAGCGGCGATGATAATATCTGGGCGCTGCTCGATACTGTCTGGGGAAAGGCACAGGCGCTGGGGCAAAAGTTATTTAATATGGACACATCAACTTACGTCAAACTGAATGGCGGCCTTGCCGAAGTGCTGGTATGGGGCGGCTCTATTGTCCTGCTGATGGCAGCCACCTTTGTCAACCTGCTCGCCGAAATCACCATCCTGTTAATGACCACCACCGCGCCGCTCTTTATTTTCTGCCTGCTGTACGGTTTTCTTAAACCGATGTTTGATAACTGGCTGAAAACGATTTTTGCGGCAATATTAACGATCATGTTTTCCGCCTTATCCATCCGTATCGCCATTAATTACCTGAATAAGATACTGGATGCTGCAACAAAAACATCCGCTGAAACCAATATGGTCACGCTGGCGGCGCAGTGCCTGCTGGCCGGGATAGCGGCAGGTGTGATGGTCTGGTTCTCCGCGAAGCTCGCCAGCGCACTCAGCGGGGCCGCCGTACAGGCGGTGCTGCAGGGGGCAGCCATGAGTGGCCTGAGCGGACTGGCGAACAAATCCGCCGACCTCGCCGGAGCGGGGGTAAAGGGCGGTGCCCGCCTGACTGCGAAAGGCGGCATGGCCGTCGCAGCGGCGACCGGCAGACTCACCGGCGCAGGCGCGGGTAAAACCGTGAGCGCCTGGCAGAAACGCGCCGCCGCCATCGAAAGCATGAAACGCCTGAACCGGCAGCGTCACCGTTAATCCTCCCGCCCCTTAATTTCCTTTCCCCGTCACGCCGTGGCCTGCGCCACCGGTGCGGCATTCCTGCATCCCTGCAATAAGGAACTTCCATGAAATTCAGCATCTTACTTGTGATGCTGTGCGCGCTCACGGGCTGTGCGCAGCACAAAGGCAACCTCCCGCCGGTATCCGGCGAACCCGAGCCGGTGAATTCCCCCGCCATCATTCAGGAGCTGACTCACCATGTCTGATATTCAGAACATTGTTAATGTTTCCCGCTCTTTTGAATCCATCCTGCTGGAAAAGGAAGAGCGTTCCCGAAAAACTGCCTGGGGGGTGGCCGCTACCGGACTGATTCTGGCTGCAATGGCGATTATGGCCATTATTATTCTGCTGCCGCTGAAAACCACCGACACTGAATTATGGTCAGTGGATAAACAGACCGGGCGCTATGAATATATGACCCGCGTGAAGGAGCGGGATATTTCGTCTGAAAAGGCACTGGCGCATTCACTGGCAGCACACTATGTCAGACTCCGCGAGGGATATAATTATTTCTCCCTCCAGCGTGATTATGACGACGTGCAGTTATATAACAGCGACAGCGTGAACCGGGGCTATCTGGACGGGTTTAACGGCGACCAGGCACCGGACGTGATTTTTAACAAGGCGGAATATGTTGTTGATATCGCCATTATTTCCAATGTGCATGCGCCTGCCACCGGGCCGGATAATCTGGCAACCCTGCGTATCAAGCGCACTATCCGCCGTATTGCCGATAATTCCGTGAAAACGGATGTGTGGAATATCCGCCTCACTTACCGCTACGTCCCGCACCGGCAATTGACCGACAGTCAGCGCGAAGTGAACCCGCTGGGCTTTATCGTCACCAGCTACCAGCGCGATAAAGAGCTGAGGGGGGAATGATGCTGAAAAACATCCTGCTCCTCTCAGGTTTGCTGGTGTCATGCGTGGCATGGAGCGCAGCGACACCGCGCGGCAGCGCGTATGACAGCCGGATGCAGAACGTCACCTACAACAGCCAGAATGCCACAGTTGTCAGTACCCGACCCGGCTACGTCACCATGCTGGTGTTTGATTATGATGAAACCGTTATCGATGCGCAGGCGGGCTTTCCCAGAGGCTGGACTGTGACGAAAAGCGACAACCGGGTGGGCGTCAGCCCGAACCCGATTACCCAGCCGGTCACGGACGCCAGCGGCAACAATGTCAGTCAGGTGTTTCTGCCGACGGCAAAAGACTGGAAAACCAACCTGTTCGTGGTGACATCGAAGCGCAATTACAGCCTGGAGCTGAACGTGCTGGATAAAGACTCGCCCGCTCTGGCCTTTGTTATCCGCTACCGCTATCCCGACGAACTGCGGAAAAAGTCTGCCGCCGCCAGCGCCGCCCGTCAGCAACATCAGCAGGAAGTACTGGACCGGCAGCGGATAGCAGCGGCATTCGGGCAGGCCACCACGCCGCGCAACTGGCGCTATACAAAACGGGTGGCAGCTGGCTCAGCCTCCATCTCCCCGGACTTTACCTGGGATGACGGTCGTTTTGCGTATATCGGTTTTTCTCCCTCGAAAACCCTGCCTTCAATTTTCCGGGTGGTGAACGGACAGGAGCAGGCAGCCACGCCCCAGACGGGTAAACAGGGCAACTACACCGTGATGGTGGTTCCGGCATCGCCGCAACTGGTTCTGCGTTACGGCACCTCGGTAGTGGGCGTCGAAAACGACGGATTCGGGCGCATACCGATAACCAACAGCGACACCGTTTCACCATCCGTTACGCTGGAGGCAAAATGAGCGACAGACCATTCCCGGACGAACCGGAAAAAACCACCGCAGAGCGGGAAGCGGAAGCCCGTGAACGCGCCCGCGCGGCAATAGCATATCAGGAGGCGGAGCAGAAAACGCCGCCCGGTCAGCCGGAAGTGACCCGTTTCCGTAAGGCTTCCGGTCGCCGCACACTGATCGTCAGCCTGCTGAGTCTGGTACTGGTCATCGCGCTGGCATCCGGTGGCGATCGTCTTCTCAGCGCCCTGAAAAGGGGTGATGAGAAGGAATCTGACACCGCTCCGCTGCCCTCCTCCGGGGTAGTGCGGCAGGAGCGTAAAAATCTGGGCCTGGACAGTAATCCGTTTGGCCTCTTCGGGCCAGGGAGGCAGGAAAGCGCAGATCCTGCCAGTCAGAGCGCCCCTGCCACTCCAGTTCTGCCAGCGGAACCGCCCGCCCTGAACAAGGCGGCAGCGCTGGCAGACGGGCTGAACAACGGCAGTACAACAGCTAGCGGCAATGCCCGCACGTCCCGTAGCGAACCGCACAGCGGCACGGGAACGTCGGGCAGTCCGGCATCATCCACGGCGTACACATCCTGTCAGTCGGTACTGGTCAATGGCGAAGATGGACACCTGCGCTGCCCGGATACGACAGCAACGGCAGGCAGCAATAACAACGACAATCCGGGCGTTGCCCGCGTCACCGGTGTCAGGCGACTGGGCCTTGATCCCGATCTCTATATCCCGGTGGATCGCTATATTCCGTGTTCGATGATGCGGCGCTTCGTATCCGATGTTGGCGGTCATATCTCCTGCCTGATCGGTGAGAACGTCTGGAGCGCCAGTAACCATGTGAAGCTGATCCCGGCAGGAACGGTCGCCCGTGGTGTCTACCGCACCGGCGCACTGCAACACGGGCGCAGCCGGATGTTTGTACTGTGGACGGAACTGCGCACGCCGGAGCCCGGCAGCCTGCAAATTCCGCTCACCGATACGCAGGCCACCGGCCCGCTCGGTGAGTCGGGGATCGCGGGCTGGATCGACAGCCATTTCTGGGAGCGTTTCGGCAACGCCCTGATGCTGAGTACCGTGCAGGACGCGGCGGCAGCGGCATCAGATGCCGCGCCGGGTAAAGACCGCAATACCGACTATACCGAAAACACCCGTGCCGCCACGGCGGAAATGGCGAAAACGACGCTGGAAAACAGCATCAGTATCCCTCCCACGATGTACCTGAACCAGGGCGACGTGATCGGCATCATGACCGGTACGGATATTGATTTTTCTTCTGTTTATCAACTACGGCTGAAAAAGAAATGGTATGAGCGCTGAAAACCTGTCACTGGATTTTATGAAAAATCAGCTGTTCGGTGATTATCTGCCAATCGAAGGGCTGACCGAAATCGCGATTAACCGACCGGGGGAACTGCACACCAAAATAAACGGGGCATGGCAGCGGCATGAATCCCCGGTCACGCTGCGTCAGTGTTATGCCTTTGCCAGAGCACTGGCGTCCTGGCATGACGATAATATTGACGATACGTCACCGATCCTTTCTGCCACGCTGGGATCCGGCGAACGTATTCAGTCCATTATTCCCCCGGCCTGTGAGCGAAATACGGTGTCCATTACGTTACGCAAACCCGCGTTTGAGCAGAAAATACATCAGTCATGGATTGATGCTGGATTTTATCAGCACGTGGCCAGTCAGGAAAAAACTGAAAGCCAGGATGATGCACTGGTTCAGTTATATCACAGCGGGAATATCCCCCGTTTTATGGAAAAGGCGGTGGAATACGGCAAAACGATTTTTATTGTGGGTGAAACCGGCTCAGGCAAAACCACCTATATGAAAACGCTGCTGCATTATATTCCGCTGCATCTCCGACTGGTTACGATTGAGGATAATCCCGAAATCCATTTTTATCACCATGCCAATTATGTTCATCTTTTTTACCCGGCGGATGCCGGGGATAATGCTATTATCACGCCCGGCAGACTGATCCGTGCTAATTATCGAATGAACCCTGACCGTATATTACTGGCGGAAATTCGTGGGCGGGAAGCGTGGGACGCGCTGAAAATTATCGGCTCCGGGCATGAGGGGTTAATCACTTCCCTGCATGCGGGCAGTCCGGCAGAATGTATTGAAGGGATCATTGACCGCTGCTATGAAAACCCCGACTGCCGGAATATTCCTTTTGATGTTTTGTTACGCAAAGTGCTTAAAAGCATCGATATCATCGTCAGTATTGATATACACAGCGATGTGCGCCGGATGCGTGATATTTACTTTAAGCCAGTTCATTTAAATAACATGAAAGAGGCATTAATAAAATAACCCCGACAAATAACATCACCCAAAATACGTAACCTTTCATTAATCATAACGGCGGCTGAAATGAAAAAAGTAATATCCTCAGTAATATTGCTCTGCATTATGGCGTCATGCTCAACCTCTTTAATGGCTGCTGATGCCTGCGAAGTGGTATTATGTATGTACGGTAAAGCAACCGGAAATGGCGGAGGCAGTGAATGTCATTCCGCTGAACGTGAATTCTTTAATATCGTGAAAAAGAATAAACACGGCTTTCTTCCTGACCATACGGCCGATGCCAGACAATCATTTTTAAGTGAATGTGACTCGGCAGACCCGGCGGCTATCGGTCAAATCATCAGTATATATGGCCGCGTTCGTGGTTAATACTGGCGAGACAGCACAGAGCATGACGGTTTTCAGGTTTTTACGGCTTCTGTTTTTCGCGGATTAAGGAGCGAAGAAACAGGGGCCGTAAAAATGAGGCAGCGGACAGAAATATTTTCGCGGGTTAAGGAGCGAAAATAATTCAGGCACCGCGCCTCACCTGCAAACATCCGCGCCCACGCGGATTTTGCAGGCCGGGGGGAGCCGGATAAATTTCGCCGCCCAAGCGAGCGAAAAGCTGTCGCCTACGACAGCGGTTTATCTGGGGGGCAAAGCCCCGCACACCGTCGCAGCTAAGTCTCCGGCCCAAAGCCGGTAGCGTGGCGCGACCACCCTCTTTAAAGGTCAGCTTCCCTTTTATTCCCGCTGCGAGAAACGAGCAAAGGGAAGAAAAAGGCGAAAGCGACCGTCTTAAAGGGGGTGGTCGCGCGTAGCGGGCGACGGTGTGCCGCTTTTGACCCAGGGGGGTTTGGCGCGGCGTCCAGCCACGACATTATCCCCATGCGGCAGGCAATAAGGGCGTCCAGCCCGCATGTACCGGCGCACGCCGTTTCGTGCAGGGAAGCATGCTTTCCTGCACATGGCCGCAACGCGGCCACCTTCTTTACCCCATACGCTCGCCCCGCCTTTTCGCCCGACACCGTGGGGCGAATTGATGGGGCGATGTCATGGGGCGAATCGCTGACGAAGGAGGCACGATGATTTTAAATAAGCTTGCCGCTTCACTGTCGCCGATAGTGAACGGGATGCTGGTGCTGCTCGCTTTTGTGGAACAGCAACAACTAATACTGGCGTTATTAGCGGGGCTGACGATGCCATTTTTTGCATCAATGAAAAGCGATGAACGGCAGAAAGCTCCACTCTGGAAAAAGCTGATTATTGCTTTTTCCATGCTGTGTTTCCTCTCCGGTACACTGGCTCCGATAGTTATCGGATCCTTTCAGTGGCTGTATAACATCAGACTCACCAGTGATAATTCAGCACTGGCGTGGTCAGTACGGATTGCTTTCACTGTAACCGGGATTATTTTTCATATTATGCTTCGCCGGGTATTCACGCCGGAACTGGACAAAATAAAGAAACGCCTTGTTAAAAAGACCACCCTTGAACGGGAATTACGTACTGATGTCCGCACCGTAAAATCCCTTTTGCCGGAAACACTGCATTATGACCCGCTGCATTATATCGACCTGAGTAAAGGGCTATTTATCGGCATGGACAGGGAGAACGAACCAATGTATATCCCGTTAAAAGACTGGCAGAAACAGCACGCGGATATTATCGGCACCACCGGAGCCGGTAAAGGGGTTGCCACCGGGATATTGCTTTATCAAAGTATTCTGGCCGGTGAAGGTGTGTTTGTTATGGACCCCAAGGATGATGAATGGGCACCCCACCTTTACCGCAAAGCCTGCGAGGATGCAGGCAAACCTTTTGCCCTGATTGACCTGCGTAAAACCCAATACCAGTTAAACCTCATTGAAGAGATCACCGCCGATGAACTGGAAGAGCTTTTTGTTGCCGGTTTCAGTCTGGCAGAGAAAGGTCAGGAGTCGGACTTTTATCGCATTGATGACCGAAAAGCCGCCCGTATGGCCGCACAATTTGTCAGTGATAACACATCTGCAACAATCCGTGATGTTTATAACGGTGACTACGTTCAGAGCATCGCCGAAAAAATCAAAGCCTTTTTCGGTAAGATTGAGGAACTGGCCTTACTCAATGCCATTAATTCACCGGAGGGTTTTTCACTCAAAAAAATATTTGATGAAGGTGGCTGCTGTTATGTTATCGGGTCCATGCGAAACAGCAAAATTATTACCGCCCAGCGCATGCTGCTGGTTCGCCTTTACCAGCTGGCAGAAAGGCGCGATCGAGTAACAGACGTCCCCCGCCCCATTGCTATTTATCTTTCCGAACTGAAATACCATTTATCCAGGCCAGCGCTGGAAGGTTTAGGCGCGGCGCGGGATAAAGGCGTACACATTATTATGGACCACCAGTCCATCGCCGATTTAAAAGACTGCCCGGCAGATTTGAAAGGTGACGCCGTTGTCGGTGCGGTCGTTGAAAATGCCAAATTCAAACTGGTTTACCGGGTTATGGACCCGGATACAGCGGACTGGGTAGCGAGAATGTCAGGCACAATCCTGGTGGATGACGAACTACGTAAGGCCAAGACGGATAATATGTTGACGGAAACCATCGACAGTGAGCGCACAATCCGCCAGGCCGAACGTTTCTTTATTGACAGCAATATGATCCTGAACCTGCCCGATTTTGTCAGCTTTATCTTTACGACAAAAACGCAACCTTCTGCATCATTAATTTCACCGATAAAGGTCAGAAAGCGCCGGTTAAAAACCTTTTCTGTTTCCCCTGATATTGCCGCAGCGGCGGCACCTGTGAAGATCGCACTGGATTTTGGCGACGATGATAAACCAACCGCGCTGGATGAGATGACATCGCATCCGGCTCTTTTCTTCGACGAAAACGAAGTCAAACCGGCAAAGCCCCAACCTGATGAGGAAGAACACCTGTCCCCGCTGGATTTTTAAGGAGCGCTTATGCTGATTTCGACATATAAAGAGCGCCAGACACGCAACAGAGAAAAAATAAAACAACTGCTGAACTTCCTGAAAGAAGAAACCTACAGCGATTTTAAAACGCTGATGCTGCTATTTGGTTTCCGGGATCATAAGTCGCTTTATTCGCTGCTGGCAAAAACAGAGCGAATGGGGTTAATACAGAAGCATGCGCTTGAATCACGAACAATGAAGATTTCATTATGGGGGATCACCAGCGACGGGCTGGCCATGGTGCTAACCCCGAATGATAAAATCTTTCCCGCGCGGTTTGAACCATCAAAAATTACCGGCTGGACGCTGGAGCATCATCTTGATAATCAGGCCGCCAGGCTTATTCTGGAGAAGAAAGGCGCTTCGGGATGGATTAACGGTGACCGTGCCACCTTTATCAGCCAGTATCAGGTGAAACATCGCCCGGACGGGTTACTGACTCTGCCTGACGGTAAGGTTATTGCCATTGAAACCGAGCGCCGCCTGAAAACCCGAGCCCGTTATCAGTCGATCATGGCAAGCCACCTGCTGGCCCGTACCCGCAAGCAGTGGATTTACGTTTTTTATGTTGTGCCCGATCCACAGAAGAAGCGTGCGCTTGAACTGCTGTTTGACAGCATCAGGCATGTCGTCATCAACCATCAGCACGTCCCGCTGGAAGAACGCCACCGTCTGGTGTTTCGCATTTATACAGTTGATGAACTGAAACACCTGTCATTAGACAGCTATACGTAAGCTTTTACTCAGGCCATCGGGATGGCCTCACCGGCCTGGCGGCGATACCGCCAGGCCGGTCGATTTTGTTCATTCCACTGCGAGGCGCAGACTGTTCGGTACTCGCTGTGCTGCGTTCCGCCTCAGTCTGCGCCTTGCAGCGTTGCCGGTAAAAAACATGTAACCGCATTCCCTTGCGGTTATCCGGCTCCGGCCTCAGAGTTTATTCATCAAATAACAATGCGCTTTAGAGGCTGCGCTGGCCGCTTTGAAAATATACCGCTTGTCGTTTTTCAGCGCTTTCAGCCAGGAAGCGATGTAGCTTTCATGTTGTACTTCGCCATCGATCCCCAAATCCGCCATCAGAAAGGCACTTCCCAGCTCCGCGACAAGTTCTTCCTCTGCATAATCCGCACTGCCAAACTTCCCTTTCATTTCACGGTTCAGGCGTTTTTTACCCCCACTCCAGTGAACCAGCTCATGCAGGCCGGTAGCGTAGAAGTTTGCCGCATCAGCGAAAAGATGGCGCTCCGGTAGCCAGACCTCATCAGTTGATGGGCTGAAAAAGGCGTTTTGTCCTTTCTCGATAATGTTTGCGCCGCTCTTCCGTAACAGGTTCTCAGCCTGCGGCAACGGGTCAAAGGTTGCTTCCGGGCTAGCCGTTTCAGTTATCAGGGGCAAACCGTCAATTTGCTGAATGTTAAACACAGTGAAGGTTTTCAACATCGGGATTTGTTCAACTTCTCCGGCGTCGTTTTCCTTTTCCAGGGTCGTATAGAAAATGGCTGTAGTGCCATGTTCACCCTTGCGAACCTGCCCACCTGCTGCCTGTGCCTGTTTGTAGGTCATCCAGCGGGAATCGCTGAAACCCTGCTTAGATGCGCTGCACCACAGCAACATGATGTTCATCCCGCTGTAGGATACGCCGGTGGCGTAATTGGATGGCAAACCAGACATGCCGGATACACGCTGCCACGGGCAGGACCACGGTTTTACACCGGCTTCCAGCGCTGCAATGATGTTGTCAGTAACAGTCTGGTAAATGTCGGTTCTGGTTTTAGAAAAATTCGTTTTTGAGGAGCCTGACGGGTCCAGCGGGGATACGCTGGTCGCCACTGCGGTGTTAGGGGCGCTTGTCCGGGTGGTGTGCAGGGAAATCGACATGTTTTTTTCTCCGTCAGTGTGTAATTTTCGTCTTCGTATCGCCTGACGGTTCGCTTTCCCGGCATCGTTCTGTCCTGCAAGGGCGCAGCATGCGTGCCATTTACCCTTGCAGGATGGGTTGTGTTGGGAAACGATTAACCGGAAGCAGATACGGAGAACGGAAAATGCACAGGAGAGAAACCTGCCCCTGTATAGCCGGGTGTAGCGCCCCTTACTTTGCAGTGGTGAACTTGAGTTTCGATTACTTACTAAGTAATAATGCAAACTCTGTTTTTGTAATGAGCTATGATAAAATATTCATATAGCACAATCTTATTATTACCTTCAGATTGCAGAGATACGAAATGGCACATATTTTCACGAGTTTACGTCATCCTGTTGAAAAACTTATGGAAGCAGAATATTTCTTTAAACGTTCAATAACCTTAGATGGTTTAGAATTCCAGTTTGTACTCAATGCTTTTCTTTCTGCTAGCCGTAGTGTGACGTTTGTCCTCCAAAAGGCTATGTCTGGTGTAGACGGGTTTTCAACGTGGTATGGCCTTCAACAATCAGAAATGAAATCTGATTTGAGTATGCGTTTTTTTGTAGAATTAAGAAATTTAACGCAAAAAGAGGGTCCTGTATCTTATATTGGCGGGTTTTTGCCAAATGGTTTATGTACATATCGTTTTGTTGGCCACTCACAAAAAATCCCCCCCGAACTGAAAGGGAGAGATATTCGTGAATGTTGTTCAGAGCAACTGATGAAATTAGCAACTTTATTACTTAAATGCCAAGAAGCCTTCCCATTCGCGTCTTGCCCAGCCCAAGCTTTTACAATCGAAGGAAAAACTTCCTTAGGATATAATTGGGATGATGTAACCAGAGCACTTGGATTACCTGATGGATACATTGATGTTGTAGATATACCTGATGCAGAGAAATTAAGGATTTTAAGTAAAGATATCGAAGCGGTCGATATGGCTAACATTCAGCGTATAGCTGCTGGAAAATTTTTCGTAGATGCCGACATTTTTCCATTCAAAAACCCGACTCATGACGGATTGATTGATCGTATGGCTGATTTAATGTCATCAGAATTAAATTTTCAACCGCACGCAGCATTTATCAGTGCAATAATGGGAAATATTGAAGATAAAGATTGACCTTATATTTATCAGGATTAAAGGTAAGTAGTCATTTTTACGTTAAGATAATACGGGCAATGTTTTTATTTTTTGACTTCTATCTAACTATTCCAATCACATTGGAAAATAAAAGAAACCCGCAAAGAGAAAATAAAATTCATTAACAGCAATGTAGGTTATATTAGATACTGTTTCGCATATGACCACTTGATGATAATCATAATTAAAACAATGGATTAGACAAGAAGGTTACTTAATTACCTTTTACCAGAAACATATTTTCTGCCAACAACCATTATATATAAAAATAATACTGACAGTTCCCTTTTATTGCACACTGGAAACTGTCATATAACATCTAAAAAATACATTTATGGCATAAATATCTAGTTCAACCGCCGAACCCATTCGGGTTCATCAAGACCGACACGAGATAGACTCGAACTATATTCCTCAACTATGCGCTGAGCGTAAAGTTCTTTCAGCTCAATGATAAACTCAAACCTCTCGGAATGTTCTTTTTCATTGGAGTAATAAGATGGTTCAAAATATTTTTTGTTATCAATTTCACATCTTGTTGCAAGAGCGAAACCATTAGTTCCCGAAAACTTAACTGTTCGTAGAGAATATGTAGACTTATCAATTTTAAGTTTAATACCATTAGGGGTTAAAAAGTTAAACCCACCATCATTAACCTCGTCTAATGAAATAAAAAGAAAGCGACGCATCTCTCCCTCTTGAATTCTTACAGAATCACATCTTTGTTGAATGCAAATATAATAACACCCATTATCGAGAGTGCTTTTAACAACCGTACCCAGTGATAAAAATGGAAGATGATGAGGCGAAAAAATTGCACTTCTATGGTAGCATAACTTTGCAAAATTTTTATTAATTTCTTCTGTCTTATCAAATTCCGCAAACAAGGTTGTGGCATATTTTTTTATTAGAATACCGATTTTTTTTGTTGATAGTTGTTGCCCATCGCTGCTGATTAAAGAACTAGAAAATTTATTATTAACATCGGAATCAGACCGCAATAACCTCAATAACATGTCCGCATTTCTTTGGTAAAAAACATTGTCTGGAGTACCATCGTCCTTATAGAATGGCTTTATTCCATCTTCAATATTCTGTTCAAGCCATAACTTGACTTTTTCTTCATTCAAAAATTGATTTAGGCTTCTATATCTAATAATGGATGAAAAGGTATCGCTCAGCAGCTGGACTAACAGTTCATTTGCATCAAAAGAGTTAGGTAACAAAGTTTGATGCGCTAAATAAGCTGCGTCTAACTCCTTAGAAAAGAGAGTCAAAATATGATGAAAGTTCCTTCTAATTTCAGCAAGAGATTCCATTGCGAAATTGGAAAGTAACCCACTTGTCATTTCCGTAAATTGTAATGATATGAAATCAGGTAATTCTTCATAACTCTTTGTTTTATTAGCCAATTCTGGTAAATGTTGAGCTCGACCGACTCCTCCATTTGCTTTTGATATGACCATAATTTTACAATTATTAGACATAACAGTGCATGGATCATCTTGATTAATGCTGAAACCAGAAATGTTTTTTTCATTAAGTGCCGCATTAATTTCTGATGCAATGTTAGGGAGATCGACCTCACCAGTATAAATTAGGATCAATTTTATACAGTGTTGATTATCAATATCACCAAGAAGAGATGTGATAATTTTCTTCGTGTACACGCCTCTTACATCATCCTCCTCAGCATCTTCTTCATCATTTTGTGAATCATTTTCTGCTGGTTCCTCATCAAGCACTATCTGCCAATCAAGTATTGTTACATCAGACTTGTTCGCAATTGAAGTTAAGTATTCCAGATCGCTAACTAACTGAGGTTTATAGACAGCACAAATTTTTCCCTTCTTAGAAAATATTTTTGTGACTTCTTGTGCATCAAATTCATGCTGATCTTTTGGGCCATTGCTATTATATGCTTTATCATCAATGAAGATAATATTCTGAATAAAATGATCAGTAACTGCTGTTGAAAATTCATTGAATGTTTTCATTTTATTTTTCCACCATGGAAATTTTAAATGTAACAGTTGAACCCTCTCTTGGTTCATCTAACGTCAATTTATAACCTATCGACTCCAGAACTTCATTGCTGATATGCAACCCCATTCCCCGACCATTATATTTTCTTGAAAAACCCAGGCTAAATATTCTGTCTTTATCACGATAATCAACGATTGGTCCATTATTAGATATATAGACATTGCCGTTATCATCGGCGTGTAATCTTATAGTTTTGTCGCTACTATTACTTTCATTTAGCCAATAAATTGCATTATCGATTACGTTTACGAAAACTGGATAAAAGGATGAGCGGAAACCATAAAGTTTACCCTTTGAGTATCCCTTTGTATGTTTGAAAGAAATATTATGCCTATCCATTCTATTTTTAAACAAATCGATTAAGAATGATTTAATTTCAAGAAGTTTAATTTCTTCTCTTTTCCTCTGTAATCTTCTATTTAATGGGGTAAAGAGATTGAGATAACCATCTAAATGCTCGAAGTTAATCTTAATATTCTTATAGACACCTTCAAGATCTTCATTGACATCGCTCCAAGCCTTTAAATCTTTAAGACTAGTTCTTATCGATCTTACAGTACTATTAAATTCATGATGAATGATACTCACAGCTAAACCAAGCTGACTCAACTCAACATCAGCATGAATTTTTTCTCTCAAAGCATCAACTTCTTCACCAAGCACTTCGGTTATTAGTTCACTGGTTATATAATTATTATCTTCATCTTTCTCCCAATAAACACCCTCAAGTTGTCTGATGATAGTATCTAAAATATTTGTATTTCTTTCGCTGACATTGGTAATTTCTGCTGCTAATTCATTTCGTTTAGCAACTAAATCAATATCAGATTCACTTTCTATAGATATGTGTTTAAATTTGTCTTTTACAATGCGGATTTGGTTATCTAAATCAATCATTAAATCTGATGTTAACTCTTTAACTCTTTTGTTTATATCCAGAACAACTTGTTCTGTGCTTTTTCTTTTTTCAGCATTGACTTTCCTTGCTTCAACAGAAATAAAATCAACCGCCTGTTCTAAACGCTTACGTTTGCTTATTTTTATTTGATAATCATTAATTGCTTTATCAACTAATTGATCAATTTTTTCGATGGCTGGCTGAAAACATGTACCCTCTAACTCCTGCAAGGTCGTTAGATATGTATTATAATCTTCTTTCAGCTCTCCTCTAATTAAAAACCCCCTAGGGGTTGGGACAATAATAGAGCGTTTATATGCATTAATCTCTTCTCTAGTCTGGGATTCAACATCAATTATTTTCTGACTGGCTATGTCAGGATCTTTAATTGAGTATACACTGTGAAACTTATGTTCACTTTCTGTCAGAATATTATTTACATCTTGTTCAATTAGTCCATTTGAATGATGCTCAAAGAAATAGCCAAGAGCAGATTCAAATTTAGCTTTTTTTAGCTTAGCTTGCTTTTCTCGTTTCTCTAATGCTTTGTGAGAAGAAAGTAATTCATTTCTTTTTGTTGCCCAAATTTCTGCTTTTGGGCCCGCTTTTACATCATCTCGGAAAAAATCAGCCGCCAGTTGGATAAAGAAGTTTTTAAGAATATCTCTCAGATGCTTGTATGCCTGATCTTCAATAAACCCTTCACGCCCAGCCTTTTCTTTTAATCTAAAATTTTCGTTTTGCGAAAGACTTATAACTCCAAACATTCTCCTATACGAAAAGAAAGCAGAACCAGCATGTTTAGATCGTCTTTTTTCAATTTCAAGATAATCATAATCAGAATCACCATAAGGTAAAATTCTAATATTATCTTTATAAATATATAAACCACCGAACTTATCAGATTTGGATGTAACTCGGGCATAATCTTCATTAGCCATTATTGAATGCCTTCTATCCCCCTGAACATAAGCAAGGTTTATTTCAAAAGGACCACAACTGGTTAGATTTAGGTTATTTCCAGTCCAATTGACTATATGTTCAAAGTTTTTATCATGATAAATCCTTATGTTACCTTTAAACTGCCCGTATTCGTCAAAAAAACCATGAAAATGATGATCTGCTTGTTCAAAATCCTCACTAGTGAAAAAGTGCTCTTTGTCAATAATATCAATATAAGTATCATCATTACTTCTATAATCTCTGAATACGATATCTAACAAAGGTTCAGGATGAGATATCGTCATTGTATTATGAAAACCCATCAACATTTTTTCTATTTTTGTAGCCTCTTTATCATTACCATCACCATCGATATCTGAATTCAGAATTTCATCAACGGGAGAAATGATAAAGATCGTACCTCCTGAATCGTTACTATCAAAGGCGCTAAATCGAATTAATTTTTTACTCAGCGTTTTTGGGCAAATAGAAAAGGATGTTATGGTTTCTTTTATTTCTAAGTATTTTTCTTCACTTAAAGAATCTTTGCTGAATAAAATATCGACTGAATCTAGTAACTCAGACTTCATAGAGTTTACTTGGTCGACATCTGGAATTTGTTGAAATGTTTTGGTCGGAACAACGATATCATCTAAATTTAACCCAGGAAGTTCAAATATTTGCCAATTAATAAATGCAGCCGTTATCTCATTCGTGTTTTTAGCCTTAGTTATTATTAATACCTGTTTACCTATTGAGGCTATAGCAAGGCGACCTATACCTTTCTCCCCCATCTGATGTCTAAATTTTTTAGATTCATCTACTGGCGGAAGGGATGCGTTTGTATGTTGAACTTTCGACTCAGTACCTAATGTAAGCCATCTATTTTCAAAGTCAGTTCTTGACATACCTACGCCATCATCTCTGATAATAAAAAGGCTTTTCCTACGAAAATAATCTATATCAACATGATCAGCATAAGCATCATGAGCATTTTTTAATAGCTCATTTATGGCCGTAGGGATGCCCGCAATCTGTTGTCGGCCTAATAAGTCTAAGGTTCTAGCTCTTGTCTTAAAATTTGCCATGATTATCTCTCTTTGAAGCCTCATTATGCTCAATGAAGTGCAGTCCAAATTGTCGAGCTAACTCACAAGGGACAGCATTTCCAATTTGTTTCGCCATCGAATTAAAAGAACCTTTAAATATATATTTTTTTGGAAATGTTTGTAGTCGAGAAGCTTCTCTAATACTTATAGCTCGATTTTGTGTTATATCTGGGTGACCAAAACGTCCATTCGAATAACTATTGCACTTTGTTGTCAAGGTCGGAGCAGGTTTATCCCATGACATTCTGCCATAGGTATCTGTATGGCCAGTATAATCTTTGTGACAAGTGTTGATTAAATTGGTCGGCCAGTCCCTGCGATCCCCTCCTTCTGGGGTATTTTTTATTCTCTCTAAATTCAACTCAGTTAGGATCGCCGAACGATGTAGTTCATCATTTTTATCGACTTCTCCCGATGCAAGTTTTGGATATTCACCAATAAATTCTCTAACTGTTTTTACAGGTGAATTTTCTATATCATGAGTTGGCTCTGGTATTGATATTGGTCCTAGCAAACTAGCCAGAAGAACAAACCGTTTTCTTCTTTGCGGCACGCCATATTTTTCAGCATTTGCCACAAAATACACATAGTGGTAGTTTAGCTTATCAAGCAAAGAAATAAATCTTGTGAAAGGACTTTCTTTACTACCATCAATTTTCTGTATACCAGGAACATTTTCTAATAAAATATATTCTGGTAAAAGTCTTGAAACGAAGCGGTGAGTTTCGTCTAGGAGGCAAATCCTTTCATCATCTTTGTTTTTATATTTGTTTTGCTGTGAGAAAGGTTGGCAAGGGGCGCAGGCACTTAAAAGCAAACCATCTGCACTTTTGAATGCTATAGAGTTCGCAACCCTTTCAACAGTTACATTTCTGATATCATCGAAGATGAAATCAGCATCAGGGAAGTTAGCTTTGTATGTTTCTGAGGCCTGCTGATCTACATCAATGCCAAGAACAACGTCAAAACCGGCCTGACGTAGCCCTTCGCTAGCTCCCCCACATCCACAAAAGAAATCTATTGCAATCAATTTAGTATCCATTCGTCACATACACAACCTAACTAATTGTTATTATTAGATTTGTTATTCAATGACATAAAGTTGACAAGAATAGTTCCTCTTATTCTACTCAAGAAAATCATTTAGACCAAACTTTATGATCGCACCTGAGGATGTTACATGGCGAGAAAATCATTTAAAAAACATGCAATTAAAAACAATAGCTGTTCATCTGGTGGGTATCTCGTGTTACACAGAGAACTTCTGTTGTTTCTGGTGGGCAGCATTATTTCAAATAGTTTCTGTCAATAAAATGCTCGTTTAGTGAAGTACTTACCTTATGCTTCGTCTTAAAATTAAAAAATTATTATTTATCAAATACTTATAAAATAACATCATCGTTTTCCTAGATTTACAATATATAAATCAAAGACTTAACTTTTAAGATGATTAGACCTCATTCGACATTCAATCAAATGGTGGTCATTCTGGTGGTCTTGACAGACTAGCAATTCAAGTTTAGCTTACTTATTAGCCAGTTAATGGCAAAGGCGATCCCAGTCAGAGGAGCCAAATTTAAAGAAGCCCGCTTTTTAGCGGGCTTTTTGCTTATATCTGATAATCAATTGCGACGTCATCAGGCTCCATCACCTGTCGCTTTATATCCTCCACGGACAGTCCCGCATTACAGAGTTCGATAAACCGCCAGACATAGTTGCGTTGGAGTTGCCCACGTTTCAGTCCCAGCCAGACGGTGTTAGCGTCAAACAGATGCCGGGTATCCAGACGCGTCAGCGTCCCCTCTTCCTGTTCACCGCTGGATTGCTCCGCCACCAGACCAATCCCCAGTCCTAACGCGACATAGGTTTTAATCACATCAGAATCCTGCGCGCTGAGGACAATATCAGGCAGCAACCCCTTGCGTGCAAAGGCTTCATCAATGCGGGAACGTCCTGTGATCCCTTGTCGATAGGTGATCAACGGCCAGTGGGCTATCGACTCCAGCGTCACCGGCGAAACCTGGCTCAACGGATGATTGTGCGGCACTAACAGGCTATGATGCCAGCGGAACCAGGGGAATGCGACCAACAGAGGATCGTTGCTCAGGCGCTCACTGGCGATACCAATATCCGCCCCGCCATTTTGCAGTAACGTCTCTATTTCCTGCGGCGTCCCCTGGATTAATTCCAGACGGACTTCCGGGAACAATTCGCGGAAGGCTTTAATGACACCCGGCAGGCTGTAGCGTGCCTGCGTGTGCGTCGTGGCGATGGTTAACACGCCAGAGGTGTCATTGGTGAACAAATCCGCCAGTCGCCGTACGTTACTGGCTTCATTGAGAATGCGCTCGGCAATGACCAGCAGCGCCTTACCTGGTTCAGTCATTCCAAGCAGACGTTTACCCCGACGGATAAATATCTCGATCCCAAGCTCATCTTCTAACTCACGAATATGCCGACTTACCCCTGACTGCGAGGTAAAGAGCATATTGGCGACTTCCGTCAGGTTGTAATCCTGACGTGCTGCCTCACGGATAATTTTAAGCTGCTGGAAATTCACTCGTTGCTCCGGATACATCAGACATGCTGCTATTGTTAGAGTCTGATGTCCGGCATAACAAATAATAAAAACCCGTATCTTATTCCATCATGGAATAACGCTTAGCTGACCAACTGCAACTCGCGGTTATCCAACGCTGGGCTGCTGACCAGCGACATCAGGATCTCTTTCACCGCCTGTGCCTGTGGCGACAAACTCCCCCTTGCCGACATATTCAGCGACAGCGACAGACTCATCGACGGCGAGGTAATTCGCGCCATCCAGCCATTCGCCGCGCCACACAGGGAACGCGCGGCGGATTCCGGCAACACCGTCACGCCCATGCCGCTGGCAATCGCCGCGGTCAGCGTGGCTATCGACTCAATTTCGCCAATGACTTTCGCCGTTAAACGACGCAGCGAGAAGGCTTCATCGACCCGCAAACGGACTGCGCTGTAGTCGCGAGGGAGAAAAAGATTCATCTGTGCGACAGCGGTAAGATCCACGCTCTGCCCAGGGCAGTCACGGGTGCCGACAAGGAAGAGGTCTTCTTTTAACAGAGGTTGACTGGTAATACCTGCCAGCGGGGAACGCTCATAGAGCACCGCCATATCCAGTTGACCATTCAGCAGTTTATCGTTCAGTACGGCACCGCTGTTTTCATGCAGATACACCAGCACTTCGGGCAATTCTGCCCGCACCGCCTGCAAGAGCGGCATGGTGACCGACGACGCAGCCGTCCCCGGCGCAAGACCAATCGACACCTGCCCCGTTAAGGTCTGTCCAACGTTATAGACGGCTAACTGTGCCTGTTCGCACTGACGAAGGATCGTCCGCGCATGCGTGTAGAGAATTTTTCCTGCTTCAGTGGGCGTCACACCTCGTTTGGTGCGAATTAACAGTTGCTGATTGAGCTCACCTTCCAGTGTGGCAACCTGCTGACTCAGCGCGGGTTGTGCGATGTGCAATACTTCAGCGGCCTGCGTCAGGCTACCAATATCGACAATTTTCACGAAATATTTCAATCGTCTGAAGTTCATTTTGCCTCCTGTCCGGAATGCCAAAACCTGTGCTGGCAGTGATGTCAGGAGAGAATTGCAAGATGCTTGCCAGTTTCGGATAAGATCAAAAATTCGCGTTAACCACCCGTAAAATAAGCATTTATGATTGTTATCGGTAATATCGATTTCAGTCAACGTTTTCCGATCTGCCCCATCCGGGGTAGGCTCGCACCAGAATGGGGCAAAACCGGCTGGAGATCGAAAGTTCGCCGCTTTGCTGGTTTTGTCAGCAAACAGACGCACAATCGCATTTCCCCCTTTGACAACCCCAATTGTCGTCGCTAATATGCGCCTCGTTCACACGATTCCTCTGTAGTTCAGTCGGTAGAACGGCGGACTGTTAATCCGTATGTCACTGGTTCGAGTCCAGTCAGAGGAGCCAATTTCTTGCTTTTATGCATCCTTGCGAATTCTTATTTTATTTTGATTCAACAGGTTAGCGTGAAAACTCTTCCCGATGTATTTTGATTTTACCCTCCGCATCGGGGAAAATTGGTGGTCAAATCTGGGGTCAGGTTAGTTCGATAATGGAGTGACCCCCATATGTCCCTTACCGACGCGAAAATCCGCAGTCTCAAGCCTTCTGATAAACCCTTTAAAGTCTCCGATTCCCACGGTCTGTATCTGCTGGTCAAGCCGGGTGGCTCCCGTCACTGGTATCTCAAGTATCGTATTAACGGTAAAGAATCCCGAATTGCGTTGGGTGCCTATCCTGCCATCTCCCTGTCTGATGCTCGACAGCAGCGTGAAGGAGTCCGTAAAATGCTGGCGCTGAATATCAATCCGGTACAGCATCGGGCTGCTGAACGTGGCTCACTAACAGCGGAGAAAGTGTTTAAAAACGTGGCGCTGGCGTGGCATAAAAGTAACAGGAGATGGTCGCAGAACACCGCTGACCGTCTGCTTGCCAGCCTGAACAATCACATCTTTCCAGTAATCGGGAACCTGCCTGTATCAGAACTTAAACCTCGTCATTTCATTGACCTGCTGAAAGGGATCGAGGAAAAAGGTCTGCTGGAAGTTGCGTCCCGCACGCGGCAGCACCTCAATAACATCATGCGCCATGCGGTCCATCAGGGTTTAATCGACACCAACCCGGCAGCAAACCTTGGCGGCGTGACCACACCTCCTGTCAGACGGCACTATCCTGCCCTGCCACTGGAGCGGCTGCCTGAACTGCTTGATCGTATTGAGGCATATCATCAGGGCCGTGAGCTGACGCGATTGGCCGTCCTGCTAATGCTGCATGTGTTCATTCGCTCCAGTGAACTGCGTTTCGCCCGCTGGTCAGAGATTGATTTCACAAACAGAGTATGGACGATACCCGCGACGCGAGAACCCATTATTGGCATGCGTTATTCCGGGCGCGGGGCCAAAATGCGAATGCCGCATATCGTCCCCCTCTCAGAACAGTCCATCGCCATTCTGAAACAGATTAAGGATATCACCGGTAATAATGAACTGGTCTTCCCCGGCGACCATAACCCGTATAAGCCAATGTGTGAAAACACGGTCAATAAGGCACTGCGGGTGATGGGCTACGACACGAAAAAGGATATCTGTGGCCACGGCTTTCGGGCGATGGCATGCAGTGCGTTAATGGAATCGGGTTTATGGGCAAAGGACGCAGTAGAACGCCAGATGAGTCATCAGGAGCGCAATACCGTGCGCATGGCTTATATTCACAAGGCAGAACATCTGGAAGCCCGCAAGGCGATGATGCAGTGGTGGTCCGATTATCTAGAAATGAATCGTGAAAGCTATGTCGCACCCTATCTTTATGTTCAACAAAATTAGATAATAACAGGCTGTTAATCGATAAGATATAGCAAGCAATCAAATCCTCGATCGATAAATTTTTTTTGGATTTATAATAGGCCCTGTTGGGCCTATTATTTTATGTTCGATTCTATAGAATTAAATAATGACTGCAGGAAGTTGTTCCTTGCCATCACCTCAAAAAAAATTACTTTAAAAAAATAACTACTACGAGAAGGATTTCTTTATTACAAAATTAACTTTGCTAAGAAAAATTATTTCTAACATTTTAATTAGGGTCTGAGCATATCCATTCCTCAAACTTCAAGCCAGCGTCGCTGCCCTCGGTGATAGCGTAATATACCAGCCTTAAATGTCTATCTTGGTCAATCGTAAGCATCGTATGCTCAAAAGAAACAACTCCTATTTCTTCGACATTCAACTGACGTTTACCATAGTATGGACCATGAATATCCTGCTCGTGCCACCACATCTTGAAGTCCGGATCAATATTTTCAAGATCCCTGATTAGTTCACAAATATCAGGAGCTTGGGTTGCTCTTACAAAGTCCCTTCGAAAATGTGAAATCAGCTGATGGGCTTGTTCTTCCCATGGTTCAAACAACATGCGGGTAGCCTGATCAGCAAAGATCATCCAGAGAAGATTCCTGCGCTCAGGCGCATATTGTGAAAAGTGAAAGACCCGATCAGCAGCTTTATTCCATGCTATTACATCCCAACGTAAATTTATTACGTAGGCTGGACTTGTCTTTAAATTTCCCATTAGTCGATGGATAAGTGGTGGAACAATGCACCAAGTTTTACCTGGCTCAACTGGGGGTCGCTGCTGTGTCAAAAGATAGAGATGGCGGCGTTCAGTTGCATCGAGTTTCAAAACACGTGAAAGATTGTCAAGAAATGCTGCAGAAACGCTAATGTCTCTGCCTTGTTCCAGCCATGTGTACCAAGTCAGCCCTACCCCCGCAAGCGCAGCAACTTCCTCTCTTCGTAAGCCCGGTGTGCGTCTCCTTCCCGTAGATGTCAAACCCACATCGGCAGGCTCCAAACGTTCCCTACGGCTTCGTAAAAACTCAGATAGCTCTTTTCGAGTCCGCTGCATGTTGCGAACTGTTTTCATCGCATCACTCCTAGTAATAGTATAAACAGTTAGATTGTAACCGTAAAAAATCCAGGACACAATGCGCCATAAAGACGCTTAGGCTCCTAATTGTTAAGAGCGTGGCGACTTTGCATCCATGGTGTTTGTAAAATTACAGGGGTGAAAAATGTACCAGAATTTATTGAATGAAAAGCTGAACGACCTTAAATCATCAGGTCAGTATCGTACTTTTGTTACTTTAAATCGTATATGTGGTAGCTACCCCCTGGCTCGTCTTGAAGGAGACGAAACCAGACCTGTCGTAGTATGGTGCAGTAATGATTATCTCGGAATGTCACAACATCCTGTTGTTCGTCAAGCCATGCATGAGGCTATCGATTCCTATGGTGCAGGGTCAGGTGGATCGCGGAATATTGGCGGTACACACGGATTATTTGGAAAACTGGAAAGCAGTCTCGCCGAATGGCATAGTAAAGAAGCAGCTTTAGTTTTTCCTACTGGCTTTAGCTCTAATGACGCAACGTTACAATGCCTGTTGCGACAAATACCTGAGTGCGTTGTGATAAGTGATGAACAGAATCACGCCTCAATAATTAACGGTATACGTTCAACTCAAACAGAACGGCAGATATTTAGACATAATGATGTTGACCATCTAACACAAATTCTTGCTCAGTATCCATTAACACGCCCAAAAGTAGTAATTTTTGAGTCGGTTTACTCAATGGATGGCGACGTCGCGCCTATTGAATCTATTGTCGCAGCAGCTAAAAAATACAATGCTTTAACTTACCTAGATGAAGTACATGCTATAGGCATGTATGGGCCCAATGGTGAGGGTATTGCTGCTGAGGTCGGTGTGGCAGATAAAATCGATATCATACAGGGCACAATGGCCAAAGCAATAGGCGTAATTGGAGGGTATATTACCGGCCGAAAATGGATGATAGATTCTATAAGATCGTTTGCGACAGGATTTATTTTTACTACTTCACTACCACCTGCAATAGCTGCTGGTTGCTTAGCTAGCATTAATTATCTAAAAAAACATCCTAAAGAGCGAGAATTACTCCAGGAACGCACCAAGCTTCTACGTTCAGAACTTGAACGGATGAATATACCGGTTATGTCTTGTTCTACGACTCATATATTACCTGTACTGGTAGGCGATGCGGTCAAATGTAAATCAGCAGCCGAGCGTTTATTGAAAGTACATGGTATTTATTTACAGCCTATAAACTATCCATCTGTTTCTGTTGGAACTGAGCGTTTTAGAGTTAATGCCACACCTAATCATAGCGAAGAGCAGATTAAGGATCTTGCTGAATCATTATCAGAAGTGTTCCAGTATTTTGACATTCCTCTTAAACAGAAAAAATCCTCAGGACAGGCAGCATAATGATGAACATAATTCAAGCTAAAATTAAAGTTCGTGCGGCGCAAGATAAAGATACTAATAACCTTGTAGATCTGCGTTCGATGTTGCTTGATGGGAAGCATAACACAAGCTACACAAGTCGCAACATTCATGAAAGTAATATTTGGAAAAAATCTTATATTAAATGGATAAATGAACAACATGGAAGTAATGGAAACATAAAAATATTCGTCGCTGAGTGTGAGGGTATGCTTGCTGGTTGTGCCACAGGTATCATTGACAACCGCCCTCCTGCTCCAGATTGTATTAATGGAATGTGCGGTTGGGTGCAATCTGTAGTTGTTCTTCCTCAATGGAGAAGACAAGGCGTCGCCTTATGTATTATGAAGAACCTATTAAGTTGGTTTGAAGAAAAAACAGTTTCTAAAGTCGTACTTGAATCAACTTATGAAGCCGAAGGCCTTTATGAAAAGCTAGGGTTCACCGTTAGCCCTGAAAATATCTTCATCTATGAAGGAAACAGATTATGAAAATACTAATTATTGGCCTCGGTTATGCTGGCCAACGTTTTCTTCGCTCTTTCAGTTACTTAGGCAAAGAACTTGGTACCCATATGCACTTCTCATATGTCAGTAGGCATAAGAGAGATGTAGAATTGCCATATTTTGAAAAAGTATCTGAAGCAATGAAAATTATCAGCCCAGATATAATCGTTGTGAGTGTAAATGATCATAGTCATGTTAAAACCCTCAGAGAATTAGAGGGCTTTAATGGGTTCATTATTTGCGAAAAACCTTTAGCTATACCCGATGAAAAGTGGTGCGATTTAACAAAACCGCTTAAAAATATCAAAGGATTTGCACTTAATCTCGTTGAACGTTATTCAGAAACCACTCAGAAACTGCGTGATGAAGTAAAAAATAGAGAATGGGTGCTAGTTAGAGCATCATTCCATTGGGGGAAAGATCGTATTAATGATTATCGACCTACTTGTGGTGTAACCAGTGAAATAATTCATGCACTGGACCTTATAAATCACATATACCCAAAAGACTCCCCTTTAAAATTAGAAACAGCATTGGGTATAAAATCTGATTTCTCAATTTCAGGAGGAGATATACTTGATACTGTCTTACTCACTGCGAAATTGGGTAATGCGCCAGTTGCTGGCTATAGCAGCTTTGTCAATATAGAACGACAACGGAACGTAGACTTTACTTTTATTGACTCTAAGGGAAATTTATATCATTCACGAATCGTTTACGACACTCCTGAATGGGATAGCGACCACCTCAAAATCTGGACACGGGATTCGACTGGTAAAAATATCACTGTGCTGGATTTAAAAACTGAACCACGTATACCCGGCTTGGAGACTGTAGAAAAATTGTCTCAATTCTGCAAAGACGTAGTTTTATACGTTTCAAATAACATTCAACCTCTTCAGCCATTTGCAGATCTTAACACAACATTCGGTTTGCAAGAATTGCTAGATGAAATTAGTCAGAAAGTTTTGGCAACATCACCAGCACGCTATATACGAGGACAAACACGAGTTCTGTTACCACATGATGCTGACTTAGAAAGTCTTGGATAAAAATTTTCTTACTGGAGTGAAATTATGTGTGGAATGACTGGATGGCTTTCCTATAGCCAAAATTTGGAATCTCAGCGGGAAACGCTGCAAAGAATGACAGATACAATGACTCTACGGGGTCCAGATGCAGAGGGTCTATGGATAGACGGACCTGTTGGATTAGGGCATCGTCGGCTATCTGTTATAGATCTTGAAGGAGGACGCCAGCCGATGATGGCCAATTATAGTGGATATCGTGCTGCGGCTGTTATCACATATACTGGTGAAGTATATAATTTTCAAGAATTAAGAGCAGAACTTCAAAGCTTAGGCCACCGTTTTGAAACGCGAAGTGACACGGAAGTAGTCTTACACTCTTACCTTCAGTGGGGTAACGACTTTCCTGAAAAGTTAAATGGTATGTACGCCTTCGCTATATGGGATCGCCTAAAACAGGAACTTTTCCTTGTTCGCGACAGGATGGGTGTAAAGCCTCTTTATTATTTTCAAACAGAAGACGGCATAATTTTTGGCTCGGAGCCAAAGGCTCTTTTAGCTAACTCTCTTGTCCCTCGTAAAGTGGATGCTGATGGTATGAGGGAAATATTAGAGATGGTAAAAACGCCAGGTCAGGCGATATTTTCAGGAATGCGCGAAGTTTTACCTGGGGAGTGTATAAAAGTTTCTCATAGTGGGCTTTCTAAAAGGCGATACTGGAAACTTGAAGCACGTGAACATCGGGATTCCCTTGAGCAGACAATAAAGCATACTCGTGACCTGCTTGAAGACATCGTCGACCGACACATCGTTGCTGATGTGCCATTATGTAGTCTTTTATCAGGTGGGCTTGACTCATCCATAATTACCGCTCTGGCTTCGAAAAAACTCCTTGCTGGTGGAAAGGAAAATATTCGTTCGTTCTCAGTTGATTTTGCCAAACATAGTACAGAATTCGCCGGGGATGGAGTCCGTGGCACTCCAGATGCTCCTTTTGTGCGAGATTTGGTTGAGCAAATTAATTCAAAGCATGGAGAAATTATAATCGATAGTAGTTCTATGGCTGATCCAGAATTGCGTTCAAGGATAGTACATGCTTTGGATTTACCACCCGCGTTTTGGGGCGATATGTGGCCTTCTCTTTATCAACTGTTTCAAAGTATAAGGCAGCATTCAACTGTCGCGCTTTCTGGCGAATCGGCAGATGAAGTATTTGGTGGGTATCGATGGTTCCATGATCCTGAGGCTATAGCGGCTAAAACCTTCCCATGGTTGACCTCCGTCACTGGAAAATATTTTGACGGGAAGACGCTTTTTTCACAGAGCTTATTGAATAAGCTTGAAATGGATGTTTTTTTGCAAGATAGCTATAGACAGGCTCTGACAGAAACTCCAGTGCTGCCAGGAGAAAATGAAACCAACTATCGGATGAGGCAAATGAGCTATGTCAATTTGACCCGATTTGTTCAAACCCTACTGGATCGCAAAGACAGAATGAGTATGGCTGTTGGTCTCGAAGTACGTGTACCTTTTTGCGATCACCGGCTAGTTGAGTATGCTTTTAATATTCCCTGGGAAATGAAGGCGTTTGATGGACGTGAAAAAAGTATTCTAAGGGCTGCGACTAAAGACATCCTGCCGGAAAGTATTTCAAATCGTGTTAAGAGTCCATATCCCTCAACCCAGGATCCTGCTTATGAAAGAGCTTTACGTCAGTCATTAACCACAATTTTAGAGGACTCAAATTCGCCGGTTCTACCCCTATTAGATCATAAACGTATTCAACAGACATTAGAGAAGCCAATCGGCGATCTGTCTCCCATGTATGATCGTATGGGCATTGAGCTTGCCATTGGTTTAAATACATGGCTTAAGGATTATAGCATTTCGCTCTCTTTTTGATTTTCATCGGGGGTAATTATTTACCCCCAATTTAAATACGAAATTAGGAATTTTTATGGCTCTAAATACTCGATCTGCCGTATATCTTATAGCCTTAGGAGCTTTCGCTCTGGGCATGGCTTCATATGTTACTGCCGGGCTGATACCAATGATACAAACATCATTTTCAGTTTCGGCTGCGATAGCAGCCCAACTCGTCACCGCTTTTACTCTTGCTTATGGTCTCGGTTCACCTGTCTTTGTTGCATTATTACCTGCTCATCAACAACGCAGAGGTTTATTATTTGCCCTGGGACTGTTTGTGATAGCTAATGCTGCCAGTGCGTTATCAACTGATTTCACCGTATTGCTTATATTTCGTGCAATTGCGGGAGTAGGGGCTGGTATTTATCTAGCTATGGGTATTGCCGCAGCAGCGGCACTCTCAGAGCCAGACCAAAGAGGAAAGGCCATTTCTGTTATTATGGGAGGTATGGCAAGTGGAACAGTGCTTGGAGTTCCGCTCAGCCTCCTATTAGCAGAACGTTTTGGGTGGGCTATTGCTCTGTGGTTAGTTGCGTTATTAGGAGCCATTTCTTTCATTGGACTAATTACGAAACTCCCGATGCTGCCTAAAGCTCAGACGATATCCCTTAAGCAAAAATTGATGCTTCTTAGTGATATGCATGTTGTCTCAATCCTTTTTGTATCTTTATTAGCCGCAATTGCAAGTCTTGGTATGTATACTTTTATAGCCCCTCTGCTCTCTGATGCAGATTATGGAGCTGTGCATTCCGTAACGCCTTACCTTTGGGTTTGGGGAATTGGGGGGGTGATAGGCAGTTTTTTAATTGGTCCTCTGGTCGATCGCTTTCAGGGGCCCGTGCTGAGTTTTAGTATTATGGTTATTTTAGCTATTTCGTTATTTCTACTATCGCCCTCAGCATCCATGGGCTCATGGTTCGTAATGATACCAATTGCAGTCTGGGGGGCAGTAGGATGGGCATTGCAAGTGCCGCAGAATAACGAATTAATTAAAGCTCGTGAGCTACAGGGCGATGGTAACTTAGCGGTAGCTCTCAATGAGTCAGCCTTATACTTGGGTAGTGCTATTGGTGCCGCAATGGGTGGCATTCTTCTCTTACAGAATTTATCCCCATGGTTGCTTGCCGCCACAGCAGGCGTTGTTGCAGGTCTAGGCGCTTTCATACAGTTTGTAAATATCAAAAAGCATTCAAATCTCAGGCAATCCTGACTTAACGTAATTATACCTATTGATCTTATATAAACACCTGTATGTTATTTTGATCAACACTCATGATATTATATATAAAAGAAAACCGGCCATAGTGCCGGTTTATAATTCCCCGCTGAGCGTCCTATTAAACATTCAACATTTTAGGTCGTTTCAATAAGCGTGATAATTTATATCATTAACCTAGCTCTCGAGGCTAGAATAGATATAGATTTAACAAATCTCTAACTCTGTGATTGAATTGTCAAAATGAGGGCGCTGCTGATAATTGAATAACAAAAGCACAAGGATGTCGATCTTATTAAATTTTATTACTTTCACCGTTTCGATATATACAAGCCCCTACAGATAACACTATCCATTTTGATTATTCCAAAGATATTGTTATATAAAAGGAGCTTCTATATGTCATTGAATAACGCTACTTTAAAATCTCCAAATAAAATGCTGGAATGGGTAACCATACAAGAAGCAGCGACAATAGCTAGTCAAATTATAGATAAAAATTTAACAGTCAGTGATCTTTATCGTCATGCTTTATGTGGTAATATTCACTTATCAATTTATTTCCAATCTCCTATTATTTTAAGAAAAGTTCAAAAAAATAATAATAAAATAAAACTATGCTTAGCCACGGATTCATTTTTAACAAAACTTTGCTTACTAGACGGGATAAACTTCACCAACGGAATAAATTTAATTATTAGCACTAGTGGTAAACATTTTTCCCCAAGGCAAAGAGTTATTGACACAACTTTGATTGGGTACGAATATGTTATTGTCCAATCATTATTAGCCCAATCTCTCAACATACCTTTGCCAATAACAGGAGCTAATAGTATAAACTATGGCTTATCAGTTTCCATATCTGGAGAAATATTTCAGCTATTCGAAAAAACAACATGGGCGACCAGAATGGAAAAGCAAATCAAGAGGTTACCTGATAGTATTAAGTTAAATTCTTATGAATATTTTTTACCACAAAAGGCAGAAAGTCACGGATATTTTCCAATTTATAACTTACCTAAGGATGCCTGTTTAGTAATACGGCACTCAGAACTTGAAAAGCTAATAAAAATATATATTAGAAACAAAAATGTGTCATCATCTTCAACTCGAATATCAACGCCATTATCTCGTATGTTCTGGCTTGCCTGTAAACATAATGAAGCCATAAGCCCCTTAATTCGACATCCCTATAAACTCCTGTCCATTTTTGAGCAGTGGGCCTCAGATGACGGTATTACTGATCGTCTGAGTGGCGATACGCTGAAAAATGCGCTGGAGCGGGGTTCCCCTTCTTCCGCATCCTTGCCTCTCTAACTGGATATTTATCCGTCCCAATACATAACCCGTACTAAGGGGTTACGTGCCCTTAATACGGGTTCATTAGCTTTTCCTCCATCTTCCGCCGTGTTTTTTTATCTACGGGCATACCCGGTTTATTTCCATTACAGGAGAAAACAATGAAAGCACATCAGTTGTTGCGTCTGAAACAGGTTGAAGAAAAAACGGGTCTTAAACGTTCTCAGATTTACCTGTATATGAAAAATGGCGATTTTCCTCGCTCCATTAAAATTGGCCCTGCCAGCGTGGCGTGGCTGGAATCTGAAATTGATGAATGGATCAACCTTAAATTAACCAACCGCTGAAAATATTTAAGGGAGGTACAGAATTATGATCCCGACATTGAATTATGACGTATTAACCGACGTCCTTCATGCTCTGAAAGAAGGCAATATTCGTTACTGTGAGTCCCTCGGATTCACTTTCGACGAAATGAATGCTCTTAATGAGTTATCACTCGATGAACTGTTTGCTGTCAGCCGGGCGGCGGCTCCCTTTGTTTCGGTCAGTGTCCGCCATGATGTTCTGCATCATTTACTGGCGCAGGCCCGACAGGAATACCGGCAACAGCAGCAGATTAACCGGGCTATCCGGCTGGGCGGTTCTATTGCGTTGCTCAACCACTACTTTGGCCTGACGTCTAATGACGTCTGCCTTCGCCGACGGTTGCTGGGTGTCAACGTGCCATATGGACGTACACCTGAGCCGGATGAAGAGACGGATGCCAGGATCTGGCGGCAATGGCAGCAATGCCGGGTGGGCAACCTCGAATCGCCTGACGCACTGATTGCCATGATGCAGGTAACGGAAGCCCTGAAGCCTAAGGTCGAAGGGCTATCACTCACCATGGTCTGGAAACGTATCGCACTGTTCGAACAGGACGCTGCCACTGACAGGAGGACGCCACATGCCGGATGAGATTGACCGCGATCAGGAATTTAATGAACAGCGACTGGATGAGATGATTGCGCAGAATCGATTTAAACCAGGGCCTGCGCCATCATTATTCCACTGTCGTTTATGTGGTAAACCCATTCCAGAAAAGCGACGGCAAGCACTGCCGGGTGTAACCACCTGTACGGAATGTCAGGAAAAACTTGAACGTAGTAGCCGCTGACAGGATAAAAAGGACGTGTAGAGATGTTATATCTCTGCACGTCTTTATTATTCACGGTGAATGTGAATACCACTCTCTCGTGTTTTTTAAATCCTCATTACTCTCACTGCATCTTAAATACTCCGCTATTTTTCTCTCTTCTTTTTGTTTTGAGTTTCTCATTTATATCCCTCGCCAGATATTCGATTCTGAAAACGCCATTACAACATGGTTGCCCTGATGGACGTTAATTCGTCCGGGTCGGGTATTGCTCTTTAACAACATGGATCGGGCTGTCACGTAACCACAATTCAGGGTGCCGCTGAATGTTCTCGCTGACCCGTTAAAACCGGAATGCAGAACCGGAATGTGATTCGTTTATTTCATCCATTGCTGTTTTATTAAAGGAAATTCCATGAGAAAACCCGTTTATCACGTCTTTGTTACCCAGGAAAGCCAGCCCGATGCTCAGGGCGAAAAAAACACGTACTGGACAAAAGTTGGCGTGGCCTTCGCACATAACGGCAAGCCCGGTCTGAATATCGTTTTGATACCCGGTATTGCCGTCTCCGGCAGACTGGTGCTACTTGAACCCAAAGAAGATAGTGACATTTCACAAAATACGGCCGCTTAATCCATTTTCTCTTCTTCTCCCCCGGCGGCGTATTTTTCTATAAGCCGCCGGTCTCTCTGTTACGAGGCCAGCATGCTTTCCACCACTGCCTTTCTGGCACTGGCGGTGCAGTGCGCCGCCAGTATTCACCCGTCCACGTCGCTTGATGTCGCACGGGTCGAATCCGGTTTCCACCCTTACGCCATTGCTGAAATTCTGCCAGGTAGCCGGGGCGTGATTTCACATTTCCCCATGAGCCTGCCGGAGGCGATCCGCCTCACCGGACGGCTGGCTGCACAGGGCAGACGCTATTCGGTCGGCCTGATGCAAATCACCAGCACCAATTTCCGCCATTACGGCGTCACGGCCAGCGACCTGCTTAGCCCTTGCATCAATCTGTCGGTATTTGAGCGCATTCTCGCCGACTGTTACCGGCGCGGTGGCACCCTGAAACGGGCACTCAGTTGTTACTACTCCGGCAACTTTGAAACCGGCCAGCGACCGGAATCCGCCTTTAACCAGACCAGCTACGTGCAGCGCATTGGCTATCCTGTCCCGTCCACGCGGGAAGACCGACAGCGTGACCCTGACCGGAACGCGCAACCGCCTGTCCGTTATCCCGCCGTTGTGCTGCGCGGCGAGCCTGCCGGTGCCACTGCGGCGGTCCTGACTTCCCTGCATTATCCCGATGCCGTCATTCGCGGCGCTATCCCTGTTATCCCTGATGAGGAGAAATGATCATGCGTAAACGCCGTTACTCTGGTGTCGCTCCCGTCCTGCTGTCTGCCCCGGTACTGGCGGCGGACAGCGGATTTAACAAGGCCAATGAGACACTGAGCAATACCTCGACCGGCCTGCTTGGACTGGCCGCCGTCACCATCACACTGGCGACCATGTGGATAGGTTATAAGGTGCTGTTCGACG
This sequence comes from Citrobacter telavivensis, assembly GCA_009363175.1. Taxonomy (NCBI): domain Bacteria; kingdom Pseudomonadati; phylum Pseudomonadota; class Gammaproteobacteria; order Enterobacterales; family Enterobacteriaceae; genus Citrobacter; species Citrobacter telavivensis. The sequence continues at coordinate 2,584,662 of CP045205.1, read as the reverse complement.
GCAAGAGCCTGCACGATATGCGTAACGTCATCATCGGCGCGATCCTGATTGTCGGCGCATCCGGCTTCGGTGCCTACTGGGCGTCATAAGGGAGGCAACGATGGCTACGCTGAATAAAGCGCTTACGCGGCCTGCCGCCATTATGGGTATTCCTCTGGTGCCGTTCGTTCTCGTCAGCGGGGCCATCGTCCTGCTGGCGGTCTATGTCAGCTATTACCTGGCGGTTCTGCTCATTCCTGCCTGGGCGGAAATGAAAAATAAAACCCGAAAGGAGATTCATTATTTCAGTCTGCTCTGGCTGGCGTTTAAAACCCGTGGACGACTTTTCACCAATACCCATTTTGGCGCGAATGCCCTTCTGGCAAACCAGTACGATAACGTTGATGTCTCGGAGTTTATTCAGAAGATGAAATTAAACGAGCGCGTTACGCTGGATAAATACATTCCTTATTCCTCCCATATTCACCCTTACGTCATCAGAAATCGTCACCGTGATTTGGTTGCCACCTGGGAGCTGGGCGGCACAGTCTTTGAATGTGAAGACGAACATCACCTGACCCTGATGGCCACGCATCTGAATAACATTATCCGTTCGTATGAAGGTCTGCCGGTAACATTCTATATTCACCGGCTCCGTGAAAAATATCATGATGCCTTTGAGGCGAATTCCGGCATTCCCTTTTCCGATGAGGTAACACGTCGGTATTACCAGTCGGTAAAAGAAAAACCGTTCTGGCGGCACCGGCTGTTTTTTACCGTCTGCTACGCGCCGTTCTCTGCGATTGAGAAGAGAACCATGAAGGCGCAGTCGCCCGGTAAACGCCAGCCAGCACTGGATGAGGCGCTCAAAATCATGCTGGAATACCGCGAAGCACTCGAATCCTCATTATCCCGCTATACGGCAACGCCGCTGGGGATATATGAAGAAAATGGACGGGTGTACTCCTCACAACTGGCGTTCTTCCATCGTCTGCTTACCGGTCGATGGCAGAAGGTTGCCGTAACGCACTCACCATTTTATGAAACGCTCAGTACGCCAGACGTCTTTTTTACCACCGACACCGGCGAATGCCAGACGGTCAGCGGTTCACGCTTCTTTCGCAGTCTGGAGATTAAGGATTATTCCCCGGAAACCCATACCGGTATGCTGGATGCGCTGCTGTACGCTGAAAGCGAGTATATTCTGACGCAGTCCTTTACCTGTATGGCACGGGATGAGGCGCAGAATCATATCCGGCTGGCGGAAAAACGGCTTAACTCCACGGACGATGATGCGATTTCCCAGCGCGAAGAGCTGTTTGTCCTGCGCGACCTGCTCCAGTCCGGACATGTGTCGTGCGGTAAATTCCACTTTTCCCTGCAGATCTCCTCAGACAGTGCCGGACAGGTGGTGAAGGACACTAACGTTCTGGCCCAGCCCTTCGCCGATCTTGGTATTATGACGACGCTCTCCACCCTGTCACTGCCCGCCGCATATCTGGCGCAACTGCCGGGAGTCTATACGCTGCGTCCCCGACTGGTGGCCGTCAGCAGCCAGAATTTTGCCGATATGGCCTGCCTGCATAACTTCCATCCCCACAAACGCAGCGGTAATCCGTGGGGGGAAGCCATCGCCATCCTCACATCTCCCGGCGGTGGCGGGTATTACCTGAACCTGCACGACAGCCAGGCCGGGCGGGATGACACTGGAGAGAAAACGCCGGGGAATACGGCAATTATCGGGAAAACCGGCTCAGGAAAAACCCTGCTGATGACCGTCATGCAACAACTGATGCAGAAGTACCGTAACCCGGCGACGTTTGCCCCTTCTGCCACCATCAAACGGCTGACCACGGTGTATTTCGATAAGGACCGGGCGGCGGAGATGGCGATCCGCCAGGCGGGCGGGCGTTATTTCCGCATCCGTACCGGCGAGCCCACTGGCTTCAACCCGTTTGCGCTGGAGCCAACCCGCCGGAACATCAGTTTCATCAAACGGCTGGTGCGCATGCTGTGCCGCCGCAACGGTAAGCCGCTCGATCCGCGCGATGAGGAGCGGATCAGTGCCGCCGTGGACACCATCATGCTGGACTATCCGCCGGAGTACCGCCGGTTCGGGATCACCCGGCTGCTGGAAGTGCTGCCAGAGCCGCCGACCACAGACGCCCGCACCAACGGGCTGCGTATTCGCCTGAAACAGTGGGCGCAGGGGGGCGAGTTCGGCTGGGTGTTTGATAACGAGGCCGATACATTCACCATCAGCGATGTCGATAACTTTGGTATCGACGGCACCGAATTTCTGGATGATGACGATATTCGCGGCCCCGTGACCTTTTACCTGCTGTACCGTGTGACCAGTCTTCTGGACGGTCGCCGCCTGGTGATGTTTATGGATGAGTTCTGGCGCTGGCTGGCCGATGTCGAATTTTCCCGCTTCTCGCTCAATATGCTGAAAGTCATCCGCAAGCTGAACGGTATCTTCATCCCGGCAACACAGTCACCGGATGAAATCGTCAGACACCCCATCGCCCCGGCGATTATTGAGCAGTGCGGCACCCAGATTTTCCTCGCCAATCCGAAAGCCAGCCATGCGGATTACGTGGAGAAAATGAAAGTGCCGGAAAGTGTTTATGACACGGTCAGGAACCTGGATCCGGGTGAGCATTATATGGTCATCCTGAAAACCCCGCTGCGGGCCGGGGAAACCCGCCCGTTTGTGGCGATGGCAAAAATGGATCTGTCCGGGCTGGGTAAACTCACCCGGCTTCTCAGCGGCAGTGAGGACAACCTGAAAATATTTGATGCCATTTATCAGGACGGTATGCGACCTGATGAATGGAAAGACGCTTTCCTTGAGCGGGCCATCTGACAGTAGACTGGAGGTAATATTAATGCGTACCCGGGATCACCTTCTGGCATTATCGTTATTTATCTCGACGCAGGCGTTCAGCGCCGGAATACCGGTTTTCGACGCCGTGCAGAATACCGAATCCATTAACCAGTGGATGCAGAAATTACAGCAATGGGAAGATACGGTTACCCATTATAAAAGTGAACTTGATGCATATAAGAAGCAACTGGCTACCGCAACCGGCGTGCGGGATATTCAGGGTTTTCTCAGTGATGCCCGAAGCCTGAAAACCGATATTGATAATCTCCGTAAGAGCGGTATTTCACTGGATGATCTGCTGACCACGCAAAACAGTTCATATTCTTCTGAACTGCAAAACCTTTACAATAAATACAAATCGTTCAGCGTATGCAGCGAGGAACAGGAAGGAATAAAATCTCAGGCCCTGGCCGACAGTTGTAAACAGATGATCATCAATCAGGCAATGGCGATTGAGAATACCACTGACGTTGAAAACAGGATTAACAGCACACTCAGCGACATATCAGACTTATCTGACCGTATATCGAATGCGCAGGACTCGAAAGAGTCTCAGGATCTGGCTAACGCCATCGCGGCGAAAAGCGTACAGTTAAATGCGCTGACGAATCAGTGGGAGATGTCTGTCAGACAGGCTGAACAGCGAACGACATTGCTGGAACAGCAAAGACAGAAAGCCTTTGAACAGCAGCAGCTAACGGCACCTGTTGCTGACCTTAATAATTTATAAGGAGGTTATCCGTGCTCAGATCCTTATTCACCTCATGCACACTCTCAGGCATGATATTACTGTCCGGCTGCAGGGAAACCAAATCCGAAGCCTGGTATAAGCAGCATCCTGACGAAACTTATGCAGTTTATACACAATGCCTGGAGGATGGCGAGGCAAGCGATAACTGCGAATTTGCTCAACGGGCTGCCATTATGTTCGCTCAAATTGGCAAGCCCGGAATAAAAGAAAAATTTGAGACACTCTTTCAGCAGGAAGCCGAAAAGAGAAAATCCGTCACCCGGTAATATCTTCTCCAGCAAAACAGGGAATTCTCCCTGTTTTTTATTTCCTTTATTTATATATCAGGTGAGGCACCATGTCCGGAGGTATTTTTGTTGGTATGGACAAAAACATCATGGATGGACTTAATGCCGTTCTGGAAGGTCAGTCTTCCACTTACGGCTCGATGATCAGCGTCATCATCGTCAGCTCTTTTACCTTATTTATACTGTTTCGCGGTTATCAGACACTGGCTAGCAAACTCCGGACCCCGGTTGAAGATGTTGTCTGGGATGTGGGGCGAATGTTGCTGATCACCACCTTTGCGTTAAACAGGGATAGCTGGCTGGATATGGCGGTAGCGGCTATCCAGGCACTCAAAGACGGTGTCAGCGGCGATGATAACGTCTGGGCGCTACTTGATACCGTCTGGGAAAAGGCACAGACACTGGGGCAGACGCTGTTCAGTATGGACACTTCGACTTACGTCAAACTGAATGGTGGCTTTGCCGAAGTGCTGGTATGGGGCGGCGCGATCGTTCTGCTGATGGCAGCCACCTTTGTCAACCTGCTCGCTGAAATTACCATCCTGTTAATGACGACCACCGCGCCGCTCTTTATTTTCTGCCTGCTGTACGGTTTTCTTAAGCCGATGTTTGATAACTGGCTGAAAACGATTTTCGCGGCAATATTAACGATCATGTTTTCCGCCTTATCCATCCGTATCGCCATCAATTACCTGAATAAAATCCTTGATGCAGCGACCCGGACTTCCAATGTCAGCAACATGGTGACGCTGGCGGCACAGTGCCTGCTGGCCGGGATAGCGGCAGGTGTGGTGGTCTGGTTCTCCGCGAAGCTCGCCAGCGCACTCAGCGGGGCCGCCGTACAGGCGGTGCTGCAGGGTGCAGCCATGAGTGGCCTGAGCGGAATGGCGAACAAATCTGCAAGCCTTGCCGGTCCGGGAGTAAAGGGAGGTGCCCGCCTGGCTGCGAAAGGCGGCATGGCCGTCCCCGCGGCGACCGGCAGGCTCACTGGCGCAGGCGCGGGTAAAACCGTGAACGCCTGGCAGAAACGCGCCGCCGCCATCGAAAGCATGAAACGCCTGAACCGGCAACGTCACCGTTAATCCTTCCTGCCGTTAATTTCCTTTCCCCGTCACGCCGTGGCCTGCGCCACCGGTGCGGCATTCCTGCATCCATACGATAAGGGGCTTCCATGAAATTCAGCATCTTCCTTCTGATGCTGTGCGCGCTCACGGGCTGCGCACGGCATCAGGGCGACCTCCCGCCGGTATCCGGCGAACCCGAGCCGGTGAATTCCCCCACCATCATTCAGGAGCTGACTCACCATGTCTGATATTCAGAACATTGTTAATGTTTCCCGCTCTTTTGAATCCATCCTGCTGGAAAAAGAAGAGCGTTCCCGAAAAACCGCCTGGCGGGTGGCCGCTGCCGGACTGATTCTGGCTGCAATGGCGATTGCGGCCATTATTATTCTGCTGCCGCTGAAAACCACCGAAACTGAATTATGGTCAGTGGATAAACAGACCGGTCGCTATGAATATATGACCCGCGTGAAAGAGCGGGATATTTCGTCTGAAAAGGCGCTGGCGCATTCACTGGCAGCACACTATGTCAGACTCCGCGAGGGATATAATTATTTCTCCCTTCAGCGTGATTATGACGACGTGCAGTTATTTAACAGCGACAGCGTGAACCGGGACTATCTGGACGGGTTTAACGGCGACCAGGCACCGGACGTGATTTTTAACAAGGCGGAATATGTTGTTGATATCGCCATTATTTCCAATGTGCATGCGCCTGCCACCGGGCCGGATAATCTGGCAACCATGCGTATCAAGCGCACAATTCGTCGTATTGCTGATAATTCCGTGAAAACGGATGTCTGGAATATCCGCCTCACATACCGCTACGTCCCGCACCGCCAACTTACCGACAGCCAGCGCGAAGTGAACCCACTGGGCTTTATCGTCACCAGCTACCAGCGCGATAAAGAGCTGAGGGGGGAATAATGCTGAAACATACCCTGCTCCTCTCTTGCTTAATGGTGTCATGCGTGGCATGGAGCGCGGCGACACCACGCGGCAGCGCGTATGACAGCCGGATGCAGAACGTCACGTACAACAGCCAGAACGCCACGGTCGTCAGTACCCGCCCCGGTTACGTCACCATGCTGGTGTTTGATGACAATGAAACCGTTATCGATGCGCAGGCGGGTTTTCCCAGAGGCTGGACTGTGACGAAAAGCGACAACCGGGTGGGCGTCAGCCCGAACCCGATTACCCAGCCGGTCACGGACGCCAGCGGCAACAACGTCAGCCAAGTGTTTCTGCCGACGGCAAAAGACTGGAAAACCAACCTGTTCGTGGTGACCTCGAAGCGTGATTACAGCCTGGAGCTGAACGTGCTGGACCGCGACTCGCCCGCTCAGGCATTTGTTATCCGCTACCGCTATCCCGATGAGCAGAGGAAAAAGTCAGCCGCCGCCAGCGCCACCTGCCAGCAACATCAGCAGGAAACACTGGACCGGCAGCGGATGGCGGCGGCATTCGGGCAGACCACCACGCCGCGCAACTGGCGCTATACAAAACGGGTGGCCGCCGGTTCCGCCTCCATCGCCCCTGACTTTGCCTGGGATGACGGCCGTTTTGCGTATATCGGCTTTTCTCCCACGAAAACCCTGCCTTCCGTCTTCCGGGTGGTGAACGGCCAGGAGCAGGCCGTCACGCCCCGGACGTTTCAACAGGGCAATTACACCGTGATGGCGGTTCCGGCATCGCCGCAACTGGTACTGCGCTACGGCACCTCGGTGGTGGGCGTCGAAAACGCCGGATTCGGGCACATCCCGGTAAGCCGCAGCGACACCGTTTCACCGTCCGTTACGCTGGAGGCAAAATGACTGACAGACCTTTCCCGGACGAACCGGAAAAAACCACCGCAGAACGGGAAGCAGAAGCCCGTGAACGCGCCCGCGCGGCAATGGCATATCAGGAGCCGGAGCAGAAAACGCCGTCTGGTCAGCCGGAAGTGACCCGTTTCCGTAAGACGTCCGGTCGCCGCACGCTGATCGTCAGCCTGCTGAGTCTGGTCCTGGTCATCGCGCTGGCATCCGGTGGCGATCGTCTTCTCAGCGCCCTGAAAAGGGGTGATGAGAAAGAATCTGACACCGCGCCGCCGCCCGCCTCCGGGGCGGTGCAGCAGGAGCGTAAGAATCTGGGCATGGACAGTAACCCGTTTGGCCTGTTCGGGCCAGGGAGGCAGGAAAGCGCAGGCCCTGCCAGTCAGAGCGCCCCTGCCACTCCAGCTCTGCCGCCAGGGCCGCCCGCCCTGAACAAGGCGGCAGCGCTGGCAGACGGGCTGAACAGCGGCAGCACAGGGTCAGGCGACGATACACGCACGTCCCGAAGCGGATCGCGCAGCAACGCGGGTACGTCGGGCAGCCCGTCAGCCTCCACGGCGTACACATCCTGTCAGTCTGTACTGGTCAGTGGCGAAGATGGACGTCTGCGCTGCCCGGATACGACAGCACCGGCAGACAGCAATAACAACGACAATCTAGGCGTTGCCCGCATCACCGGTGTCAGGCGGCTGGGCCTTAATCCCGATCTCTATATCCCGGTGGATCGCTATATTCCGTGTTCGATGATGCGGCGCTTCGTATCCGATGTTGGCGGTCATATCTCCTGCCTGATTGGTGAGGATGTCTGGAGCGCCAGTAATCATGTGAAGCTGATCCCGGCAGGAACAGTCGCCCGTGGTATCTACCGCACCGGCGCACTGCAACACGGTCGCAGCCGGATGTTTGTGCTGTGGACGGAGCTGCGCACGCCGGAACCCGGCAGCCTGCAAATCCCGCTCACCGATACGCAGGCCACCGGCCCACTCGGTGAGGCGGGGATCGCGGGCTGGATCGACAGCCATTTCTGGGAGCGTTTCGGCAACGCCCTGATGCTGAGTACGGTGCAGGACGTGGCGGCAGCGGCATCAGATGCCGCGCCGGGTAAAGACCGCAATACCGACTATACCGAAAACACCCGCGCCGCCACGGCGGAAATGGCGAAAACGACGCTGGAAAACAGCATCAGTATCCCGCCCACCATGTACCTGAACCAGGGCGATGTGATCGGCATCATGACCGGCACGGATATTGATTTTTCCTCTGTTTATCAACTACGGCTGAAAAAGAAATGGTATGAGCGCTGAAAACCTGTCACTGGATTTTATGAAAAACCGGCTGTTTGGTGATTTTCTCGCTCAGGATGGCCTGACGGAAATTGCTGTTAACCGGCCGGGTGAACTGCATACGAAAATCCGGGGGAACTGGCAAAAACAGACATCCCCCATCACGTTGCGTCAGTGTCATGCTTTTGCCAGAGCGCTGGCGTCCTGGCATGACGATAATATTGACGATACATCACCCATCCTTTCTGCAACATTAGGATCCGGCGAACGTATTCAGGCGATTATTCCCCCGGCCTGTGAACGTAATACGGTGTCCATTACGCTGCGCAAACCCTCGTTTGAGCAGAAAACACATCAGTCATGGATTGATGCGGGATTTTATCAGCGCGTGGCCGGTCAGGAAAAAAAGGAAAGTCAGGATAATGCACTGATCCGGTTATATCACAGCGGGGATACTCCCCGCTTTATGGAAAAGGCGGTGGAATACGGCAAAACGATATTTATCGTGGGTGAAACCGGCTCCGGCAAAACCACCTATATGAAAACGCTGCTGCATTATATTCCGCTGCATCTCCGGTTGATAACGATTGAGGATAATCCCGAAATCCGTTTTTATCACCACGGCAATTATGTTCATCTTTTTTACCTGGCGGATGCCGGGGATAACGCCATTGTCACACCAGGCAGGCTGATCCGTGCTAATTATCGTATGAACCCTGACCGGATATTACTGGCGGAAATTCGTGGGCGGGAAGCGTGGGACGCGCTGAAAATTATTGGTTCCGGACATGAGGGGTTAATCACCTCCCTGCATGCGGGCAGCCCGGAAGAATGCATCGAAGGGATCATTGACCGCTGCTATGAAAACCCGGACTGCCGGAACATTCCTTTTGATGTACTGTTACGCAAGGTACTTAAAAGCATTGATGTCATCGTCAGTATTGATATATACGGCGATGTGCGCCGGATGCGTAATATTTACTTTAAGCCAGTTCATTTAAATAGCATGAAAGAGGCATTCATAAAATAACCCCCCAAACACGTAACCTTTCATTAATCATAATGGTGAATAAAATGAACAAAGCAATATCCTCCGCATTATTGTTTTGCGTTATGGCGTCATGTTCAACAACTGTACTGGCTGCTGATGCCTGCGAGGTGGTGTTATGTATGTACGGTAAAGCAACCGGGAATGGCGGCAGCAGTGAATGTCACACCGCTGAACGGGCATTCTTTAATATCGTAAAAAAGAACAGGCATGGTTTTCTGCCTGACCATACAGCTGATGCCAGACAATCATTTTTAAGTGAATGTGATTCGGCAGACCCTGCGGCTATCGGTCAGATCATCAGTAAATATGGTCGCGTTCGTGGTTAATACTGGCGAGACGGGCACAGAGCATGACGGTTTTCAGGTTTTTACGGCTTCTGTTTTTCGCAGATAAAGAAGCGAAGAAACAGGGGCCGTAAAAATGAGGCAGCGGACAGAAATATTTTCGCGGGTTAAGGAGCGAAAATAATTCAGGCACCGCGCCTAACCTGCAAACAGCCGCGCCCACGCGGATTTTGCAGGCCGGGGGGAGCCGGATAAATTTCGCCGCCCCAGCGAGCGAAAAGCTGTCGCCCACGACAGCGGTTTACCCGGGGGGCACAGCCCCGCACACCGTCGCTGCTAAGTCTCCGGCCAAAAGCCGGTAGCGTGGCGCGACCAACCCCTTTAAAGGTCAGCTTCCCTTTTATTCACTCTGCGAGGAACGAGCAAAGGGAATAAAAAGGCGAAAGCGACCGTCTTAAAGGGGTTGGTCGCGCGTAGCGGGCGACGGTGTGCCGCCTTTGACGTTGGGGGTTTTGGTGCGGCGTCCAGCCGCGACATTACCCCCATGCAACAGGCAATAAGGGCGTCCAGCCCGCATGAACTGGCGCACGCCGTTTCGTACCGGGAAGCATGCTTTCCGGCACATGGCCGCACAGCGGCCACCTTCTTTACCCCATACGCTCGCCCCGCCTTTTCGCCCGACACCGTGGGGCGAATTGACGGGGCGATGTCATGGGGCGAATCGCTGACGAAGGAGGCACGATGATTTTAAATAAGCTTGCCGCTTCACTGTCGCCGATAGTGAACGGGATGCTGGCGCTGCTGGCTTTTGTGCAACAGCAACAACTGATGCTGGCGTTATTAGCGGGGCTGACGATGCCGTTTTTTACATCAATGAAAAGCGATGAACGGCAGAAAGCGCCGCTCTGGAAAAAGCTGATTATTGCTTTTTCCCTGCTGTGTTTTCTCTCCGGCACACTGGCTCCGGTCGTTATCGGATCCTTTCAGTGGCTGTATAAGATCAGACCCACCAGTGATAATACGGTACTGGCGTGGTCAGTACGGATTGCTTTCACTGTAACCGGGATTATTTTTCATATTATGCTTCGCCGGATATTCACACCGGAACTGGACAAAATAAAGAAACGCCTTGTTAAAAAGACCACCCTTGAACGGGAATTGCGCACCGATGTCCGCACCGTAAAGTCCCTGCTGCCGGAAACACTGCATTATAACCCGCTGGATTATATCGACCTGAAGAAAGGCATTTTTACCGGCATGGGCAGGGAAAATGAACCAATGTATCTCCCGTTAAAAGACTGGCAGAAACAACACGCGGATATTATCGGCACCACAGGGGCCGGTAAAGGGGTAGCCGCCGGCATATTACTTTATCAAAGTATTCTGGCCGGTGAAGGTGTTTTTGTTATGGACCCCAAAGACGATGAATGGGCACCGCATCTTTACCGCAAAGCCTGCGAGGATGCAGGCAAGCCTTTTGCCTTAATTGACCTGCGAAAACAGCAATACCAGTTAAATCTGATTGAAGATATCACGCCCGATGAGCTGGAAGAATTGTTTGTTGCAGGTTTCAGCCTGGCAGAAAAAGGGCAGGAATCTGATTTTTATCGCATTGATGACCGAAAAGCCGCCCGTATAGCCGCACAATTAGTCAGCGATAATCCATCGACAACAATCCGGGATGTTTATAACGGTGATTACGTTCAGAGTATTGCCGAAAAGATCAAAGCCTTTTTCGGAAAAATTGAGGAACTGGCATTACTCAATGCCATTAACTCACCAGAAGGCTTTTCGCTTAAGCACATATTTGATGAGGGCGGCTGCTGTTATGTTCTCGGCTCCATGCGAAACAGCAAAATTATTACCGCCCAGCGCATGCTACTGGTTCGCCTTTACCAACTGGCAGAAAAGCGCGATCGAGTAATAGACGTCCCCCGCCCCATTGCTGTTTATCTTTCCGAACTGAAATACCATTTATCCAGGTCAGCACTGGAGGGATTAGGAGCAGCGCGTGATAAAGGCGTGCATATTATTATGGACCACCAGTCCATTGCCGATTTAAAAGACTGCCCGGCAGATTTGAAAGGTGACGCCGTTGTCGGTGCGGTCGTTGAAAATGCCAAATTCAAACTGGTTTACCGGGTTATGGACCCGGATACAGCGGAATGGGTAGCGAGAATGTCAGGCACTATTCTGGTGGATGACGAACTCCGTAAGGCTAAAACAGATAATATGCTCACGGAGACCATCGACAGTGAGCGCACAATCCGCCAGGCTGAACGTTTCTTTATTGACAGCAATATGATCCTGAACCTACCCGATTTTGTCAGCTTTATCTTTACGACAAAAACGCTACCTTCTGCTTCACTGATCTCGCCGATAAAGGTCAGAAAGCGCCAGCTAAAAACTTTTTCGGTTTCCCCTGATATTGCCGCAACGGTAGCCCCCGTGAAGATCATGCTGGATTTTTGCGAGGATGATAAACCCGCCATGTCGGATGTGATGACAACACACCCGGCTCTTTTCTTCGACGAAAGCGAAGTCAAACCGGTAAAGCCGAAACCTGATGATGAAGAACACCTGTCCCCGCTGGATTTTTAAGGAGCGCTTATGCTGATTTCATCATTTCACGAGCGCCAGACGCGTAACAACGAAAAAATAAAACAACTGCTGAACTTCCTGAAAGAAGAAACTTACAGTGATTTTAAAACTCTGATGCTGTTATTTGGTTTCCGGGACCACAAATCGCTTTATTCGCTGCTGGCAAAAACGGAGCGAATGGGGTTAATCCAGAAGTATGTGCTTGAATCACGGACAATGAAGATTTCATTATGGGGGATCACCAGCGACGGGCTGGCGGTAGTGTTAACCCCGGATGATGAAATCTTTCCTGCGCGGTTTGAACCATCAAAAATCACCGGCTGGACGCTGGAGCACCATCTTGATAATCAGGCCGCCAGGCTTATTCTGGAGAAGAAAGGCGCTTCGGGATGGATTAACGGCGACCGGGCCAGTTTTCTCAGCCAGTATCAGGTAAAACATCGCCCGGACGGGTTACTGACCCTGCCTGACGGTAACGTTATTGCCATTGAAACCGAGCGCCGCCTGAAAACCCGGGCCCGTTATCAGTCGATCATGGCAAGCCACCTGCTGGCCCGTACCCGCAAGCAGTGGATTTACGTTTTTTATGTTGTGCCCGATCCACAGAAGAAGCGTGCGCTTGAACTGCTGTTTGACAGCACCAGGCATGTCATCATCAACCATCAGCACGTCCCGCTGGAAGAACGCCACCGTCGGGTGTTTTGCATTTATACCCTTGATGAACTGAAACACCTTTCATTAGGCAGCTATACGTAAGTTTTACTCAGACCATCACTATGGTCTCACCGGCCTGGCGGCGATACCGCCAGGCCGGAAATTTTTTATTCCACTGCAAGGCGCAGACTGTCCGGTACTCGCTGTGCTGCGTTCCGCCTCAGTCTGTGCCTTGCAGCGTTGCCGGTTAAATACCATGTAACCGCATTTCCTTGCGGTTGTCTGGTTCCGGTCTCAGAGTTTATCCATCAGGTAACGATGTGCTTTAGAGGCGGCGCTGGCCGCTTTGAAAATATAACGCTTGTCGTTTTTCAGCGCTTTCAGCCAGGACGCAATATAACTTTCATGCTGTACCTCTCCCTCAATCCCCAGATCCGCCATCAGAAAGGCACTTCCCAGCTCCGCCACCAGTTCTTCCTCTGCATAACCCGCACTGCCAAACTTCCCTTTCATTTCACGGTTAAGGCGTTTTTTACCCCCACTCCAGTGAACCAGCTCATGCAGGCCGGTAGCGTAGAAGTTGGCCGCATCAGCGAAAAGATGGCGCTCCGGTAGCCAGACCTCATCAGTTGATGGACTGAAAAAGGCGTTTTGTCCTTTCTCGATGATGTTTGCGCCGCTCTTCCTGAACAGGTTCTCAGCCTGCGGCAACGGGTCAAAGGTTGCTTCCGGGCTGACGGTTTCCGTTGCCAGAGTCAAACCGTCGATTTGCTGAACGTTAAATACGGTGAAAGTTTTCAGCATCGGGATATGTTCAACGTCACCGGCGTCGTTTTCCTTTTCCAGGGTCGTATAGAAAATGGCTGTTGTTCCATGCTCACCCTTGCGAACCTGTCCACCTGCCGCCTGTGCCTGTTTGTAGGTCATCCAGCGGGAATCGCTGAACCCCTGTTTAGATGCGCTACACCACAGCAACATGATATTCATGCCACTATAAGCCGCACCAGTGGCGTAACTGGAAGGCAGACCAGACATGCCATCTACACGCTGCCACGGGCAGGACCACGGTTTTACACCGGCTTCCAGCGCTGCAATGATGTTGTCAGTAACAGTCTGGTAAATGTCGGTTCTGGTTTTAGAAAATTTCGTTTTTGAGGAGCCTGACGGGTCCAGCGGGGATACGCTGGTCGCCGCTGCGGTGTTAGGGGCGCTTGTCCGGGTGGTATGCAGGGAAATCGTCATGATTTTTTCTCCGTCAGTGTGTGATTTTCGTCTTCGTATCGCCTGACGGTTCGCTTTCCCGGCATCGTTCTGCCCTGCAAGGGCGCAGCATGCGTGCCATTTACCCTTGCAGGGCGGGTTGTGTTGGGAACGATTAACCGGAAGCAGATATGAAGAACGGAAAGCGCACGGGAGAAAAAACCTGCTCCTGCATAGCCGGGCATAGCGCCCCTTACTCCGCAGCGGTGAAAATAGATTGGTGGTAATGAGTCGGGAATTGGCATTAACAGGAGGTTCTTGTTGATGCTAGCATGTTTTCCTGCCGGGCGAGGCGATCCTGCTAACCGGGGGCGGTTTGTTCTTAAATTGTCTCGTTCCGGCATCAATCACAGCCAAGTATGTGCTGTCTCCTTATTGAGCGCCGCGTACAGTCTATCTACCATCACACGGATTCGTGGTGAGAGATTTCTTGAAACAGGCCACAGCGCCGTAACCGTCGCACCCTACTTGGGGTCTCAACGGGTATTATCCTCAATTACCCGCGCCGGATCGTCGGTTTCTATCAGAGTTTCGGCGAAGAGCGCCATACTAGGTCAGGACGGTGAAATTCGTAGCGGCGTTGAAGGGAATGGACTTTAGCCGTGCGTGCGCGACACAAAAAAAGCGATAACGCCTTGTGTCGTCGATGGAGTTAGTCAGGAGGCCAATCCCGACGCCTGATTTTGCAGGCGCGGGGTAAGGAAACAGCGATTGATGATGAGCGGCAAGAAAATTACTGGAAAGTGGATCGCAGAAAATAAAAAAACCATCCATAGAGTATATAATTATTCTGTCTGTTAAGCATTCTTAATAAACCTCTCTGCTTTCCTCTATTATTTTTCGAGAAAATATTTAGTGGTTTTTCTTCCATTGCAGGAAAAACTGAAATGCCGATCTTCTGGGTTCCTGAGTATCCACAACATAAAAATTTCGAGGGATTTTTTTCTCCGAACTAACGCCAAAGACCTTCAATCCATACAGAGTAACGTCGCAACCTATCATCTCATTAGACTCAGGAATAAATCGAGTCGGAATATGAAATACTTTTGCCATATAACCATCAGGAAGTAGGAGTCGTAGAGTCGTAAAATTATCATCCATCTCAACCTCCAGTAATCGCCCATGAATATCGATGCTAAAATGACGATCGTCAGGGTAGAATTGTTGCCTGAAATGACATGAATTTTTTGAGTAAATCGGGCACGAGCAACGGCCAGCACACTGAATACAATGTCTACCCGGCCGAGCTATATTAAGCGCAGAAAAAGAAGTATTACGAGGTAATATTTCATTAAATGAAACAAGAACACGATTGACGCATTCTTGCAGGCTGTTATCCAATACACCGGTCCAGCTCCCCCCTACTCCGGCTAGTTCCAGTTCAATATTGATTTCAGGAGCTAACTCTTTTACCATCATGCCATATGCCGCTATTTGTAACAAATATTCTTCTTTCGGCTGATTTTTTTCGTCTCTCACTTCGCCGGTTTTAAAGTCAACAACCCGTATCTGCCCGGTTTCTTTTCGGTAAATGAGATCGGCACGTCCCTGCATATCGAAACAAGTACTTTTCAGCAGTTTTTCCCGACCTATCGGAATAACACTTTCCCGCATTTTTATCATATCTGGCAAATGTCCAACCCGTTCAGCAACCGGAGTAACAAGAGATTTGGTGTAACGAATGTATTTGATCAACGCCTGACGCGATACTAATCCAGCAATGCCATAGCGTTCCCAGACCCATAGCGCCAGTGCTCCTTGCTGAGTCTTTATCAAGGTCGCCACAAAGTCGTTTTCAAGCCTCTGTATGATTGATTCAGGATTATTCTCGCCACTTTTTTGCAACGTGTCAGCCAGTCTGTGCACGGCACTCCCCAGAGCAGCCTGAGGAGGCAAAGGCAAACACCGGAAAGAATGCTGCTCGCTTTCCAGCAAGTACCTCATTGGGCAGGCAAGAAATACGCCCAGCTTTGAGGGGAGCGCCGGGCGGGTTCGCTCCAACGTCATTATATTCATTTTTCGCTCGAACGAGGTGTTGTGCACAGTTTTGCCATCACAGTTCCCATACGGCGAGAAAGCTCAAAGGTATTTGTAAATACTATATCTTCCTCAAGCGAGAGCACCTCAAGTTCAGGATTAGCTTTAAAAACCCCGTCATAACTCCAGAAAGGATGCAGTACTGCCGCCCAGCGTTGTGGGCTAATACCTATCAGCGGGATATTTCCCACGATTTTTACTTCACTCCCCTTAAATAAAGACGATGCTTCTTCGGCCAGTCGTTTGGCATTAACCGTCCAGTCAATGATGCCGGGGGATGAAAAATCTCCACGTAGTCCGGCATCATAGGTTTTATCCAAAAGCAGTTGAATGACATCCAGTCCCAGACGCCAGTCGAGCAAGCCATGATAAGCCTGATTACCGTACCGATGCAGGCAGTAATAACATGCCTGAAAACATACGTCGCGATGCTGTGGTTCTAAAAACTCTTTCAGTGGATAGGATCCTTCGTCATTGATAATCTCATTCATCACTTCAAGAACAATCGGAGAGCCAGAGCTCCCGATCTGCTGTAGTCGCTCGCATAATCCAGAACCATTAACCAGACGATCGGCCATTTGTAATATCGGTGCAGAAATACCGTTTTTTAAAATTTGTACGCGAGGCTCCAGAATTTCAATTTCTTCCGGATCAGTATCAAGTAGCTCTTTCGAAGCATAGTTGACGATGATAAAAGAAGCAGATAGCGCGGCCGCCCGAAATGCAGGAGTCAGTGCGCCTTGCAAGTACTGTAACTGGAGGTCCGCCGGAGTATCCACCAACATCAACGCCAGTAAATCGGTTACTTTAGGTGCCGAGAGATAAAACGATTTTCGGCTTTCCTGCATAGGGGTAAAGCGGTTTTTAAGTGATAAATCAGCCTCAAGAAGGTTATTGTCTATCCATACGTGGTTTGCCCATAGCGGCTGATATACTCCCGCCTTTCTGAATGGAACCCGTAAATTTCCTTGTATCGCATTGAAACCACTCCATTTTTTGTCCGCATAAACACCACGATTTAACCTGTTAAGGCAGGTTTGGGATTTTAGCTGGATGGCAACATTAGAGTCAGGTACAGATACTGCATTCTCAATTGAGTAAGCTTCAGCAATAGATACTCTGCTGGCCACCGTCAGGGTTTGGTCAAAGTCTTCTTTTGCAGATTTATCTTCAAGAGTGGTAATAAATCCGTTGGGTACGTAACACGAATATTGCTCGGCACCATCCATGACCCCACCGCAGGCGCTGCATACAGCGGTCATCGAGCCCACCAGTACCCAGACTTTGCACACCGGGCAAACGGTCATCGCCCTGCACTCTCCCGGTTCGTCAGCTTCAGTGAAAAATTCGGCTGGGTTTTTGTAGCTTTGCTTCAGCATTCCGGCATAGCCTGCGGTAAAGTAACGGCGTTTGTCCTGTACCAGATATTTTCCCGGCGCAAATTCCTGAATCGCAATATCCAGATCGCGATCCATGCTGGCGAACTGTACATCATGTTCGTCCGTACTAACCGGCCTTGTCAGCAGAAGTCGTGTTCGGGTTGGCATACCGTACATAGGGAATTTTCCCTGTTCGGCCAACGCTTCCGCCAATCCCTTTCCTGCCATAGCATCGTCGTCCAGTACTGATTTAATATCTTGTATTAGACATTCCGGCGTCAGAGGGTGGATTATTGTACGGTAGAATATTTCATCCTGTTGCATACACGCTTGAGCAAACTCATCACGCGCGTTGATGGTTTCTTTCAGCGCGTTACGAATGCGCGGCAACCAGTTTGCCTGATTTTCTTTTAGCCAATGAACCTGAAAAAACTCTCCGTGATTGTCGGGTTTATGTTTGTCACCATCAACAGGCCACGACTGCCCCGAATCCACTACATGCTCTCTGAGCCACTTAAAAGCGGCCACCAGCCATATTTTGCGCACTAAGCGCTGGCAGATCATTTCCAGTTTAGTAGTTAAGAAAGGTGGCGGAGGGAGATCGCCGGTGATCTTTTCCGGGTTACGGAAGTAAAATAAATCATGGCTCTTGCTGCGACATGCCGTTAATACAAATGCAAAAGCCTGCCCACGTCGTCCCGCTCGCCCTACGCGTTGCTGGTAATTAAAACGTTGCGGCGGCATGTTGGCCTGAAAAACTGCGCGTAGATCGCCAATATCAACCCCCACTTCCATCGTGGTGGTAACAGAGAGTACATCCACCTCTCTGGCGGCTCTATCCAACTCAGGATGAGGTTCGAAGTCCTCCAGCCCTTTTGGCAATATGTCATCATCATCAGCAATCAGGATACTTTTAAAACGGCGTAATCTCGCTGCCGGATTCCCCGTCATGCCCGTGAGTTCTTCAGAACGCATTCTACTGATACGGGAAGCATACGATATACGTTTACCGAGATAGTTTTGGGTTTGTAATTCCCCCGCGTTACCAGAAGATGTTTCAGGTAGTGGCGCATAACAGCGGGTGCAAAGTTTTGCCCCCTTGTGCAAATGCACGCGACCACAGTGACTACAGCGCCAGAAAGGAGCGGTAGCCTCTACTAAACGAAAGTGCACTTTTCCAATGTCAATAATGCCGCCCTGATGACCAGAGCGTTTGAGGTGTACAAGAAAGTCCCCAATCAGCAATAATGTCTTGGCTCTGGAGTGGTTACAAAGCTCATCGCTAAAACGGCGCAACCGATTTTTAGGCTTCACATCGTCTGCAACATGCCAGCGCGTTTCTGTTGTTGTGTACTGGGACGGTGCGACTCGATAGGCATCCGCCAATACGCGAAGCATAGCGTCATAGACAGCCAACTGTTCACGCGTGCAGCTGTTAGCCAGAGGAAGGCAGGGATAACCCCATCCTGCTTCTTCCAGCGCAAAATAGGTTTTACTGAACACGCTTTCCCCGACCAGTTGTTTTAGGTCGCGGGAGATTTCCTTCCGGGCAACGTCCAGATTACCCTCATAGGAAGGATGTTTCTTCCAACACCATTTGGTCTGTTTGTTTTTTTCAAATAATTGCTGCCATGCAAAAGTGATAGTTTCTTCATCATGTTTTTGTTTTGAAGGCTCAGGAACAGGAGATATCCCCGTTCGATCGGTAGGATGAATACCCGCTTCAACTAATGTTGCCAACAGAGGATTAAGGACGTTGCCTGCGATTGGTGCTTCAGGCTCCAGTATACTGCTCAGCGATACGCTGTCTGCCTGTGGCAGTAGCAATAAGTCACTCAGCCGCTGTTTTTCGCCAAAAAGCTGTCCTAATTCTTTGTCTTCATCCGCAGAGAGCTGCCCCTCTTTAATCTCTTTGCTAATTAGTTCTTTTCTGCGTTTATTAAGTTGTTCTAACTGTATGGTCACTTCTTTATGGGAGCACTGACTCGCTGACAGTTCCTTCAGCGAGCGCACAACAATCTCACGGCGAACATCATCATGGTGACCTGACTCCAAATCGAGCGCCGCATTGGCAGCATCCTGCCGACTGTCAGAAAATGTGACCAGCCGTTCCCGATCGCCAGAGCGTTGTAATTCCGCCATCAACGTACTGGCCAGGAGCTGCGTGGTTTTCGCAAAGCCGACTCGAAAACTGCGAATAGGTGATAGTTTACCTTTACCGTATTTATATGATGTACCACATGCCGGACACTGGAAAGGCAGCGCACTCCCCGGTGACTGGCTGGACGACTGGCCTCTTTTCCTAGAGGAAAAATCACCCGATGGGACATAATAGAACCAGCCTGCAATATGTGTTTGTTCAATCGATCTTATAGGCGATAACGTGTGTTGAATCGCCGCAGTAAACGGATCGTAACCAGCCTTAATCCACTTCCCAAAAGAGTCCTCATCGGCTGGAGTTCCTTCTCCTCTAGGCCAGAATCGATCGACGGTCGGCATAAACAACGCATATTCTTCGGCGGAACGTCGTTCAACCATAACCGATTTAGCATGTTCAGGTAGTTGATCAATATCGGGATCGTTGGGTAAAAGCTCTACGCGGCTATCCGTTGCCGAGAAAGAAGAGGGTTTGCCGCCAAAAAATAGTGTGGCGCAACACTCACAGTAGAGTAATTCTACGCGTCGTGATTTTTTGTTGTCATAGTGACGCTCGCCATAACGCAGGCCAGACTCAACCGTCAGATCGGCAAAAAAGTGCTGCTCTCTTTCTTCTGTTGATGCACTTGACGGGGAAGGTAGCGGTGCTGCATATAATCCTTCCAGCGCCCGTAAAAAAGCATGGGCGCGAAAACGTGGCAATGGAATATCGTCGGGAAAGGGATGTGAAAACCACTCAGGCCAGCTATCTGTAGCAGCACGTAACCATATTAATGCACGAATCCCCTCACGTCCTGTGGAATGGGAGGGAAATATACGCGCTGCCAGAGCATTTATTGATGTAGCACGCAGAGACTTTTCACATGTATAGCAACCTTTTTCAAGCATACAGGCGGCCTGCACAACAACCCATTGAGCCAGTTTTTCCATACACTGCTCGTCATGATAGCCCCCCATACTTCGGGCAACGTTTGACCAGTGTTGCAAAGATGGCAGTGAGGATCCCTGTAGCTGTTTTACCGTATTGCAGAAGTGGTTGAGGTCACCGTGGAAATGCAACGTATTATCCTGTGCTGGAGCAACCATGGCACCATTCACCACGCAATCTGCCCAGTCTTTGGCTGCTGCACTCACAGGCAGTCCTCGCTGACCGAACATCCCCCATAAGTACTCAACGCTTTTCTTACCTTCAGGGCCATCAACGGGCAGTGAGGCACTGGATGCCAGAATACGCAGCTTATGTCGGTGCTGTTCTTGATCCAGCCCCAGACGGTTTATGAGATGTTTGAGCAAATAACTGACTTCGGTCCCTGCTGTACCGCGCTGAAGATGCAGTTCGTCAAGGACAAGATAAAAATAGGCATCAGGATCGTGTTCAATCCATTCTCGGGTTTGGTCAAAAATAGGATCGTCAATCTCTCGTACCAACATCGTGGAAAGCATACTGGTGTTAGTAATCAGTATATCCGGAGGTGATTTTTGCATTTCCCAGCGGCTAAGCATTTCTCCGCCTGATACACCAGGGAAATTGAATTGCAGGTTATCATCATGATCCCGAATCCCCTGCCGCACAGCTTCCCGATGCGTGTCTTCCACGGATTGAAGATATTCGCGCAATTCAGTGATTTTACCAGCGACCCGTTTTTTCTCTTTTTTCTCTTTTTCCTCGCTCCCCGGTCGGGGATGGTTTAACCAGCCAGTGACTTTCGTTGCGCCAGTATAACGACCAAAAAAGATACGGTTGCCACCCAAGTGTAAATCCATCGCTTCATGTGCTTCTCGGGAATCAAGCGCCCGACGCATACGCACCATTTGATCTTCAACCAGTGCGTTCATTGGATACAAAATTAGCGCTCGCACGGCTTTTGGCCGTGCTGATGCTTCTGCCTCACGCATAAACGTAGGCTGAGTATTTACTCCATTATGCCACCACGGCTGCCAGCATTTAAGCGAGGGACTTTTCGGCCAACCACTCGCTTCTTTCACAATTTGAGCCAGAACTGGCAGCAGAAAAGATTCTGTTTTACCTGACCCTGTTCCTGATGTAACGATGCCCGGCATTGCGGGCTGTACACCTCTTTTCAGCATGTCTAGCTGGTGGGTATAAAGTTTAAAACGTCCTTTGGTGGAGTCGGATTTATCGCGAGGCAAAAGCCCTCCCAGACAAAGATCGATAAATGCGTCCCTTTGTTGCTCGGTAAACCCTGGCAACCATTCCTCACCTTCAGCCACATTACGTAAATCACTGATGGTTAAACCATAATCCTGATATCTTGGCATTGGTTCCAGAAAAAGATCTGCACATAATGTACCTTGCTGTTCCAGTAAGCTACGTCGGTATGCCTGAATATCGGGCGAACCTATACGAAAAGCAGTTTCAAGATAGGTGATGTAAAAATCCCTTATTGATTCAAATGATTCCAGTGGGTTATTCATAAAATGCCCTTGTTTATTTATAGCTGGAACAGATGATCAAGCACGGTTACAGATGCACCGTGAGTGATTTCCTGAACATAAGGTATCAATGCAGGAGCCAATGGCTCAATTTCTGCGGTTATTTTTTCTGTGGTACTGCGCCCAATAGTGAAAGCCAGCATTGCCAGCGCCTGAGATTTTTCGTCGGAATAACCCAATGCGTTTAACACCGCCCGCATAGTTTGCTGCTGATTATCTTTAGGGTGAGCATCGGCGTATAACGAAGACCATAATTTGGAGGCCACGCACGCGGGAGCAATATCTGAAGTATATTCGGCTGGTGAGTATTCAGTCTGCTCAACCTGTGTACTGCTATATTCGGCCATAAATACGGGCAACTGGTGGGCAACCGGCCCCTGTAATGGGAACGTACTTTTACCAACGGCAAACGTCAATACAAACAATACAGGGTAACTTAACGAAAGGTGCCGCAAGGTATGATTTTGATCCTTCCAGCATAATCCCGCAGAATATTCACTGCTAAACAGGCATTCGTTAAGTTCGGGAAGTAATGTTTCCGGCGGCATCCGGTTAAACCCGCGTAGTTTTACTATAGTCATTAACCCGCTTGATTGTTGGTGCTCCAAGAAGTCACCTAGCGTCATAGAGCTCGTGCTATTTGTACTCCTGATTAGCACAGGTGATTTCATTAAGTCGCTGATACTAAAAAGATCACCATGAATAGAGACCTCCCCCCATATGCTTCCCGACAGAATATTGGCTAAAGAAACGACCGTTTTCTGGGCGTATTTTCCTGTTAATCCGACAACTGATACAACATTTGCGGCAGCAATCAAACTGAACAACAGATTTTCGCTTAGTCCGGTAATCGCTGCCTGTTCTTCGATCGCAGCCTGTAGCACTCTTTTGCTGTTTATTTCATTTACTTCCGGCGGTAGTAAAGACTGAGGTAACGGAAGGCTCGAGGCGGGTTCGGTGATTCGTTCTGATGGTATAACGGGTGTGGGTGTGGCCGAACCAGCGATCATCGTTCGCAACAACGCCGTCTGTGCCAACGTTTCTATACCCGCCTGAGACGCTTGCTCAAAGGTTTGCCTGATTCGTGAATCCAGCTCAGCTTCCTGCTGGCGTAGCGCTTTTTTTATACGGTTTGTTTCGCTTTTTAGCGTCTTTTCCTGTCGGTTAATTTCTGCATCCAACTGCGCCTTCTTATCCATCAGTGATGCAATCGTCTGTCTGAGTTGTTCCTGCTCACTTTCATACTGAGCCAGTATTACTTGCTTCTCTGCGCAGATTTGCGTCTTTATTGTCGGCAACGTCAACAGTTGTTGAATGCTACCGTCCAGAAATTCTCTTGAAACCGCAACCTTCTCAAGTTGCGTCAATGCACGTAAATACGCACTTCGATTATCTGACTCATATTCAGCCATAAAGTGAGCTAAACGCTGTAAGTGTGATTTGCTGAAAACAGGAAAATCTGTCGATGAATAGTCTAACTTTAACAGCCGTTTTATCCATGTAATGGCAGGCGCACAATCATATTTTTCGCTCAATCCGGGGAGTTGAGGCACTATAGTGATTGACTGAGAGCGCAGTTCCACACAACTTAGTTCCCGATAAGAATCCAGAGGTACGTCAAAATCATATTTTTTAGGATCAAGAATGTCTCCAGGTAATCTTAGCGCCAGACCATCGGTTAAGAAGAAGATAGTAGGAGATTTATCTTGCGGTTGGTAACAGGTTAATAGCCATTCACGAATCGCATCCGGTTCGCCGGAATCATAGGGGATTTTGACAACGGAATATACGCGAGACTGGTAGTCAGTCAATGCACACTGGGCCGTTTTATCGGATGGTTTGTGTCTCGCTTGCCATATGCCTAATTCCCCATGGGTCACATTATTTGTAAAATGATTTAAAAATCCGGTGATGCTGCCAACTTACTGATTTAGTGTATGATGGTGTTTTTGAGGTGCTCCAGTGGCTTCTGTTTCTATCAGCTGTCCCTCCTGTTCAGCTACTGACGGGGTGGTGCGTAACGGCAAAAGCACTGCCGGACATCAGCGCTATCTCTGCTCTCACTGCCGTAAAACATGGCAACTGCAGTTCACTTACACCGCTTCTCAACCCGGTACGCACCAGAAAATCATTGATATGGCCATGAATGGCGTTGGATGCCGGGCAACCGCCCGCATTATGGGCGTTGGCCTCAACACGATTTTCCGCCATTTAAAAAACTCAGGCCGCAGTCGGTAACCTCGCGCATACAGCCGGGCAGTGACGTCATCGTCTGCGCGGAAATGGACGAACAGTGGGGATACGTCGGGGCTAAATCGCGCCAGCGCTGGCTGTTTTACGCGTATGACAGGCTCCGGAAGACGGTTGTTGCGCACGTATTCGGTGAACGCACGATGGCGACGCTGGGGCGTCTTATGAGCCTGCTGTCACCCTTTGACGTGGTGATATGGATGACGGATGGCTGGCCGCTGTATGAATCCCGCCTGAAGGGAAAGCTGCACGTAATCAGCAAGCGATATACGCAGCGAATTGAGCGGCATAACCTGAATCTGAGGCAGCACCTGGCACGGCTGGGACGGAAGTCGCTGTCGTTCTCAAAATCGGTGGAGCTGCATGACAAAGTCATCGGGCATTATCTGAACATAAAACACTATCAATAAGTTGGAGTCATTACCTAAAAATCCTATAACTTCGCCACGATCGGGATAGAGCATATGGCTGTGAGCATCTGAAAGATCCCGCAGTTCATCGTCAATAAACACGCCAACGGGCGAAACAAAGAATACGCCAGAGGGAAGCACTTTCGTCACTTTACCGACAAAGGACACTCCATCGATATCGCCATTGATCTCGTCTGGCGCAACAGGCTCTGCCAATAATACTATTCCGTTGTCAGCCTCTTCCTGAGGACGAACGACGCCAAACGTTGAGATGAGCCTACCAAATTTTTGCCCCAAAGGCAGTGGGTGATTGGATAACTGTGACACCCACTGACCTGCAACTTCCGTTTCCCCCTTCAACATAGCAACAAGCCCAGCAACGAACGCCGGAATTATTCGATCTGAAGGCGATATGTCACGTCCCTGACTTACGAATAGACACTGCTCGATATCTTCATCAGTAACACTAATCGTTGACTGCTCAGGTAAACTATCGCTGGACCCATCAGGGTCATCATTATGGAGTAGTGTAATTTCTTCACCGCGAAGAAATTGTGCGACGATGTCAGGGCAAGGCTGAGTGACGTAGAACCCAAGGATTGCGCGCCATAGCGGTTTTGGTGATGAGATATCTTTATCGTTATTTTCTGCGAGCAGAATCTCATGAATGATTTTTTGGGGATCGCCTTGTTCTGGAAATTGTACGTGAGTACGAAACCACGTTAGCACAATGGAATGGGCCTTAGGTGGTAATGCACTCAAAAAATGTAAAATCTTGTTCGGAACCTTTGGCAAATTGTCCGCTTTAGCACCAGCCATAATCAGCTTTTGCTGCGATTCTTTCAGGCAGTTCATCAACTCAAAAGGCTCTGCACCAAAGAGATACATCTGCCTCAATCTTTCTTTAATGATATGTTGTTTTTTAGACACCCTGAGTGAGCTCCTTAGTGATTGATTTAAGAGATTAATTTATGCTGCTTATCCTGCGTAGCGCCAAAGCTCTCGCCCGCCGAGTGACCGCTCGGTTAACCGGGAAAACAGCATTATCATCACACTCAACGCCTCCCCACAATTCATCCCCTCTACCAGCAAATATTATCCTTCCGTCATCACTGACGGTACAACAACCACCGGCGAAATGTAACCACCACTGAGTGACAGAAATCGGTAAAGTAATTAGTGATTTAGACCAGAAGAGATCGCCATAGTGACTTTGAGTGCCAAGCGTTTTTTCCGACCTCATGATGTGAGCCATTAACGCCCAGGCAAAGCTATCAGTTTGCCAGTACCCCGTATCCGCCCGAATAAAATAACGATTACGTTGTTTTTCCCGACAGCGCATTAACAGGTCGCTATTTGTTGGCTGGATTTCCTCTGACCATTGGTTCTTTTTTGTCTGCCAGAACGCCACATAAATATCAGGTGGCAAAGCTGGAACTTGCTTTATTTGAGTCATGGATAACAGCACGCCACTTAATGGGCCAACAGAAAAATCTTTTCTGACTAGAAGCTGCCAATTGAATCGCTCAAGCAAATCTTTTACGCGATCGGCTCCTGACAAAATCAATTCAATACTGCCAAGTGCAAAATTATTATCCACTGTTGACCAACGTCTTACCCGTTCACTTTCTTTCAACAAACCTTGCAGATGATGACGCTCGCTTTTCGTCAACATACCGCTTACTCGGGCAGTGAGTCCTTGTACCGTCTCACAAACAGATAATGTACGTTTTGCCAGTGATACCACCGGATACGGCGCATGTCGTCTTTCTATTACGCAAAGCCAGCCTGAGGCAAAAAGCAACCGGCGCAACCGCCATGCAGGAATACCTGTCGCTAGTGATACGGGCGTTATATGTGTATTAAGCTCATCAAATGGTAGCGTACTGCGTTTTTGAAAACGCAGTGCCAGTGCTTCAGCTAACCAGTCAAATGCGGCAGGAAGCATGTGCAAATCAAACTGTTTACTCTCTACAGGCACACGTTCATCACGTCGCCATAGCGACCATGATCCGCCTAGTGAGGTAGTTTTTTGGTTTTTCAGACACTCCATTGACTCAACATTGTTTAATGGCACTAATGTTCCCCGTTGACCATCAATAAGCCAGTCATGCTGTTCGGCAACTTTACGATACGGAGCATCCGGCGCATGATCGAGGACGTGAATGTCAAAAACCAACGGTTCAACATGTTTCTCAAGCGTTAACCGATAGCGACAAAACGCCTGTCCTGATAATGAAGTGAGTTTTTCCGGAGAAATAAATAGTCCTTCACCGCCTTGTGTTGGTGTTAGTATGCCGCTGACCAGTTCTATATGATTGGAATCGCTGATTACATATTCCCCGCCAATGGCACCCACCATATGAATAACCGGCGTACTGGCTGGGTTAAGTAATATTGACTGTCCAAAACGGGCTGCACCTGTGATATAAGGTCGAGCAGGTATCCAACTCTGAACCATAAATCTACGAGCAGCACCAGGAAGTAATTTGGCAAGTTCGGTTAATTCCTGCCTACTCATCGTGTCAAAGACTAGAACTTCCCAATCTTCAGAATCTGTATTTTTTCCTAGCGTCATAACAGTCAGGCCAGTATGTTCAAACCTAGTGCGGATATGTACAGCATATTCACGACGAATAATCAAACAAACCAGGCCATCGTCAAAATAATGACCATCCGAACTGATAAACCCAGAATCATCCCTGAAAAGGGGTAAACACCCAGCATGTAGCGCCATGCCAACCCGCGATCCAATTAAGCCTTTTTTTCTTTTTTGTAGAAATGAAAGTAAACTCGTTAATGTAGCATTAGCGTTGGTCTGATAATAAATGCTACTGTAACTCTCCAATTTTTCTGGTAACGATTCAGTTTTAACGGTATCCAAAGTCTGAGCACCAACATCATCCATTAACAGATAAATTTCTGGAAGTTGCGGATCGGTAGCGTCTAAGTGAATGCAGAAAAGCCCATTCTCTCTGGCTTGTTGATTTTCTTCATGCCGCGTAATATCCCTCACAGCCCCCCAGAACGGGCTACTATATGCCTGCTGCATGGCTGCAGTTGATAATAGCGTATAAAATTCATTGAATTCACTGACGAATACTTCACTAAAACCATCAATTCTCTGGTGTATTACTTTATTAACAGACTCAAATGTTGAATGGCTGTCCAGATTATTACGAACCAATATGGCTCGCAAACGAACTTCATCTCTATAACAAGGAAAAGAAAGCCTTTTAGAATACCCAATCAACTTTTCATTTTGGGGATCGGGTAAAAATAACCGAGAACAACCCTGTTTACTCTGACTCCATTGTTCAACTCTCCGCCATAAGCTAGGCAAATCTCTAAAAATAAATTTCTTATTCCTATTCAGTCCCAATAATACAGAAAACCTAACCCTAAAGTCTCCTTCATCATGAGTTTCATTATCAGCACTGGCGGCAAGTAACGTTAAATATAGAATAGAAAAATGAGGTGGGATGCCTTTTATTCGAGTCAGACTATCAAGCGTTGAATCATCTCTGAGATAACGTTGTATTTTTCTTTCATCCTTACCAAATGAATCAAGAAAGCTTTGCTTAGCTTCTTCTTTACTACGAGAACCAGCCAATTGCTCAAAAATTCTTCCAGTAGTATCGATTCGACTCAAAAATACATCTGCACGGGAAGGCTCAAAAAAAACGGCGTTAACTAGTGCTGCATTCCACTCTTCTAAAGAAATAGGGAAAGATATACTCATGATTTTTATTCGCCCTTCCTCAAATTCATTTTCAACCCATCACCAGAAAATAGATGTTGAAAAATGATTTCGGCCAGTAACGGAGGAACTGCATTGCCTATCTGAGTAAATCGAGATTCAATATCACCAATAGGCTCAAAATCATGACGAAACGTCTGTATTCTGGCACATTCCCGCCATGACAAACGCCTAGCCTGTTCCAGCTTAGGCCGGGTTGAATCAATAGCAACATGTTCATATTCTTCAGAAAAATCCCAGCGCTGCTTCCAGCCGTCCTCAAGATTTGACCATGTTAACTTCATCATTGGGCTGGCTGGATGCAACGTCACATGTCGCCAGTTCGCTACGACGGTATAAGCAGGACTATCCCATTTGGCCTTACGATTTCTGGACATAAAGTACCATGAGAAGTGCCCCTCGGGATCGTGAGGTCGTTCGTAAAACTCACCCTCTGGCCATAATGGCAAATCGCGGATAGCCTCACCATGGGAAACATAAGGTTTTAAGTGCGGGTTCTTTAAGGTCGCTTTACCATGCGTTGCTGCCGGAAATTCAAAATATTGCCCCAGATCGTTTCTGACACCAATAATAAACAGGCGCTTGCGTGACTGTGGAACACCGTAAGATTTTGCATTAACAAGATGGTGACTAACTTGATATCCTGCATCCCGATAGGCGTTAACTTGTTGTTCTAAAAAGCTACCTGCGCCCAACTGCTGTAATCCTGAAACGTTTTCAGCCACAAAATACTTAGGTCGAACGATATTCAATACCCGAAGAAATTGCTTATAAAGATTGGTCCGCGCATCGTCGCTGGGCTTTCTGTTACCAGCCATCGAAAATGACTGGCATGGGTAGCCACCAACGACAACATCCACAGATGGAAAAGTTTGAATTTGAGAGATATCGCCATGCTTAACATCAGTATCAGGAAAATACTTCGCTAATGTTTTACACGCGTTTTCAACGATATCGTTAGCAAAAACAATCTTTCCTCCGGCAGATTCAATACCAAAGTCCATCCCTCCACAGCCAGAAAACAGTGAAAGAACCCGGATTTCATCTCCTTCTCTTGCAAAAATACTATTCATATCACCATACCAGATGTCATCATTTTACTTGACCACACATATGATTTGCCTGAAATGGCAACTATTTTGTTCGAAAAATCATAGAATAAGATTATACTCCTGCATAATGGCATCGATCACTAACTATGTTATTTTTTTGAAAGTGTTTTTACCAGCTAAAGCCCCACCCACAGTCCAGCATCGAGTACCAGTACTCGGCTTACACCCCAATTTTGAAGCGGCTTATCTGTAAGCAACCCGGTAAACCGGACCATTCACTTTTAGAGATCTTCCGGCATACTGACTATGTCCCTAGATGAGATCGCCATGCGCAAAGCCGGATTACTCGAACACCAGATCATCGCTGTTATGAAGTCCGTCGAAGCCGAACGTACCGTTAAGGATGTCTGCCGCGATGCCGGGATCTCTGAGGCCTTGTACTATAACTGGAAAGCGAAGTTCGGCGGTATGGAAGCCTCTGATATCAAAAAGATGAAAGACCTTGAGGATGGAAACCGCCGACTGAAACAGATGCTTGCGGACCTGAGTCTCGAGTGCCGCGGACTGAAAGACGTTATTGAAAAAAGCTTTAAAACCAGCGATAAAGCGTGAGCTGGTCCATCGATTTTATGCATGGTGTGCGGCAGGCGCTTCCGGACCTTCAACGTGGTGGATGATTTTAACCGCGAAGCGCTGGCGATCGAAATTGACCTGAATATCCCGGCGCAGCGGGTCATGAGAGTGCTGGACAGGAACGTGGCAAACCGCGGATATCCGCTGAAAATGCGGATGGATAACGGCCTAGAGCTGGTCTTGCGTATTCTGGCACAATGGGCAGAAGAGCATGGCGTGATGCTGGAATTTATCAGGCCCGGCAAGCCCACGCAGAATGCCTTTATCGAACGGTCCAACCGGACGTACTGGACAGAAATGCTGAATTTTTATCTATTCAGAACCCTGAATGAAGCACGGGAAATTACAGAGCGCTGGCTGGCTGAATATAACGGCGAGCGCCCTTACGAGTCCATGAATAACCTGACACCGGAAGAGTACCGGCTGATGGCTGAAATCCCATAAAGTGCGTGGAACTAAAACCGGTGCACTTACAGTCATTTTTGAAACATTGGCCAAACTTCTAGGTGTATCTCCCAATATTAATTTTTCCGATTATTTTAAAAACATGATGGATAAATGGCAGTTCAATAGAGAGGATAAGAAATCCGCCCGTAATTCACTTGCAAAAATTCATGAAGAGGGAAACCTCAATAAATACAAAAGTATAAATTTTAATACCAGTGCAGCCCAATTAATTATACACTTTCGAGTTCTCGAAAAACCAATAATTCGATTATAGATGAAATTATAAAAAAGCATGAAAATCAAACTAAATAACCATCGCATAGTGATATAAAAAGCGAAAAACTCTCACTTGTCATTCTCTTGATAATTGAAAAACAATATTAGATTAACAATTTTTCCATTTATTTACCATCAATAAATATCATTTTTAAGACTAGATACCCCCCACCTATCCAAAGCATCCATTTTGCAATACTATTAACTTTTTCCAACCGTTCTTTTGCATTATCTATTTTATGATAAAGCTCTAATGAGATTTTTTTGGCTGCATCCCTAACTTCTACCCCTTCATCAAATTTAGAATACCTTGAAAAAGAGTCATTAAGACTATTTTTTAAAGTTATATAGGATTCATATAAAACTTGATTGGACATAGAAGTTATGTAATACACAAGAAATAGACCTATAAAAATCAATAAAGAATCCCAGAAGCCACTGGCTTTAGCTAATCCACCGACCGCAATCAGGGCCCCAGGAATTGCAAAAGCTTTTGTCTGGCTAGATGAAACAAAATCATTTATTTTGGTTGTATACTCAAGGTTTTTTTGTTCCAATTCAGACAATAATTTGTTAACGGAGAATCTATTTGTATATAACTCCAAAAGATCGTTATACCGGTTAAAAACCCTCTCGCTTATTGTAATTAGCGCTGAAATATCTTTACTCTCAATGTTATTAATCAAATCATATATAGCAGTACGAATAATAGATTTTCTTTCGGGAGACTGAGCATCCTCGACACCAAGTACCTTTATTATTTTATCAACTGAGTCTATAACTACCTTGCTATAGGGAGCTTTTATAATATAGTCCAATCTTTCGTAAGAATTAATAACTAACTCCTTACCACCATTATCACTTGGTATATAGAGTATAAACTTACCTCCAATTTGATGATTAGCAACACTGGATAATACTGAAATCCATTTTAAGTAAACATCAATACTACCAATTTTATCATCAACTAATAGTGAAGAAATCTTCTCAGTGAGAATAATGTATTTATTAGGAATATAACCTAAAGAAATACATGTTCTTAAAAAGGAATCTAGCGTACTATATATATTTGAATCATCTCGAAATGCCCCAGAAGACAACGGAAAAATAATCTCTTTACTTTCAACTTCAGGTTCTACGGCTAAACCATAATCTTTGATTAAATTAGATATTATGTTAATATCAATTGATTGGTCTTCAAATTCGAGCAACATATAGCCGCTATCGACTTCAATTTTAGCCGATAAGATAGCATTTACTAATGTTTCAAAATCATTCATGTCGCTCATCACTACTCCTTGTAAATTTAACCAACTATTTTCTCGATTTCAGTTACTGCATTATGCGACAATCGTATTATTAATTGACCATTAGCTCTATCATATATAACTTTTGCATTTGATGTATCATCCTCGCTAATTGCATCAACAGATATTTTACATTCATATTCCTGTTCCGCATCAGAAATCTTTATTTCCCCAAAGCTACTTCCAGAAAATCTGCTTGGTTCGAAAAAATCATCAATAACATATTCATTAACATCCGCGAACTGTACAAACTTCCCTTTTAATTCTTTATTCTCAGGAAGGGTTTTCTCTATACAATTCCCTATATCTTCAATCGTTAACTTTCTATCAGTGGGATCTTTTGCTTTTGATTTCATCAAAGCTTCGACTGCTTTCTTTACTTTAACTCTATCGATGTGCTTTAACTTCATTACCTTAACAAAATCATCAACAGCTCTATTTGTTTCATCAATACTTCTATTATTATCAATTTTTGGGTTACAACCCAATGCTCGCTTAAAGAATTCGCTACTAGATCGACCAGATATAAAGTGCAGATAAGGGTCGCCATTATTTTCTGGGTAGCTTGCTTTGAATAAAGTCAAATCAACAAGGACAGCTTGTCGCAAGGAATCTATATCTATAGATGGTAATTTCTCTGGAATAAGATTCTTATCAAAATTAAAGACTCCTTTTCTATCCACCATGATAATAAAAAGACGACCACTACTTTCTTTATCATTATCTACATTGTAATGAATAAATATTATAGCCCCACCAGAAAGCCTTGATTTATCATTATTCGCTTCACCTCTCATTCTATCCATCATTGACTGAACAAATGATTTAAAATCTATATTTTGATTTAGATATTTACTGAAAGAAATAGGTGCACTTAATGGCATTTTATTTTCATCGATTACACCATGAAGTTTTCTTTTAAGTTTAAATTTTTTCTCGATTTGTTTAATGAAAAGCTGAACGTCTTCTGTATCTAATGTCCAAACTTCACCTAAAGACTCTTTAAAAATAGGGCCGGAATCCCCTGACACTTTATCCAGAGTTGCTGTCAATGCAAACTGAGGGACATAACTTTCCTCCTGCACATCCAAGCTTGGGTCATAGCCACAAGCACATACTTCATCAGAATCAAGCTTGCTACCGCATGAGGGGCAATTATTATTTAAATTTTCATTACTATCAGCCATGTATGGTCCTTATTCAAAATCATTCCAACCAAGAACATATAAAAACTACATAATATATTATATTCTTATTTTTACTTGCTAGTAATCATTGAAGTATACAACCATGTATATAAAGACAGTATATTCCAATGACACTAAACAGCCAAAAGGTTTTACCTATTAATATATATAATTCTACGATTTTTTCTCTGTGAGGAAGAAGACATCCAAGAGATATCCCCCTTAATCTATAGTATCTAACTTTGCAGATGCAGATAAGATCTATTGGTGGTCATTCTGGTGGTCTTGACAGAACGGCAATTCAGGTTTAGCTTACATATTAGCCAGTTACTGGCAAAGGCGATCCCAGTCAGAGGAGCCAAATTCTTGTTTTCATGCCGCTTTGCGAATACCTATGTGATTCAGATTCAATAGGTTAGCGTGAAAAATCTGGACGATATAATCTCCCCTCTCGTTAAACGCCACTACCCTGCGCTTTCACTCGAACGACTACCCGAATTATTGACCCGTATTCAGGACGACCAGCAAGGACGAGAATTAACCCGCCTGGCAGTCTCACTCACCCTGCACCTGTTTATCCGTTCCAGCGAACTACGTTTCGCCCGTTGGTCTGAGATCGATTCCAGAAACAAACTCTGGGAGATTCCTGCTACCCGAGAAGCCATACCCGATGTCCGCTATTCAGAGCGTGGTGCGAAAATGCGCCTCATGGCTTCATAACGATGCGGCCAAGCGGTTTCGCTGTCTCAGCGAATTCGTGGGCCGCGGCAGCGTTAGCCAGAGGGAAGATGCGGTCAATGACAACCCTGATGCGCCCTGCTGCTACAGCCTGCAACATGTCGTCCACACTTGTCCGAACGCCGGGCCTTTCAAAAAGGGGGCCCATGAACACCCCCATGAGCGTCTGGTTAGACTGCATTGGCGGCCACAAATCGACAGTCAGACTGCCACCGCCCGCATTACCGACGAAGACGAGACGTCCTTGCGGAGCGAGTGCAGAAAGCGAAGCAGGCAACGTCGTCCCCACCGGATCGATGACGAGGTCAACACCGGTGCCATGGGTGTACTGTCGGACACTGTCCACGACGTTATTCTCTGCGCGATCCACGACATGAGCGGCACCAAGTTCAAGCAGCCGGTTTCTTCGCTGCGTTCCGCTTGTCACAGCGATGACTGTTGCGCCTGCTTGTGAGGCAAGCTGAACGGCCGCGATCCCTACGCCACCAGCAGCGGCCTGAATAAGGACGGTTTCTCCATGCCGGAGCATGCCTCGTGTGAAAAGGCAATGATGCGCGGTTCCAAAAGAAATCGGCAACACCGCCGCTTCTGCCATATCCACCCCATCTGGTATAAGCCAGGTTCGTTCCGCGGGTACAGCCCAACGTTCCGCATGTGATCCCTGCATGTGAAAAGCAGCGACTCTGTCCCCAACCGCACGGCTACGGACTTTCGATCCGACGGCAACAACGGTGCCCGCAGCCGCGTAGCCGACAATCCATGAAGGTAAAGGCGGCGGAGTTGAACGGCGATTGATCAGATCTCCACCTTCAATCGAGATAGCCTCGACAGAAATCAGGATGTCATCAGGCCCTGTGACTGGTTCCGGAATATCGACATATTTCAGGACGCCTGGAGCGCCTTCCACGTCATAAACCGCTGCTTTCATAAATTTTCCTCAGTCTCATCAGTAAATCCAGACCAATCTGGCAAACTATCCCGATCCGGCATATACCTCTACAGGCAGCGCGGGCTGCCTTCTTGAATTATCGATTGGCGGAAAGACCCGTAACGGTTAGGGCAGCCTGGCAATCACCTTAATCTCAAACTTGAAGCCGTAAAGCCACGTCACGCCGATCCCAGTCAACGTAGGGTAAGGCGCTTCCCCCCAATATTCTGGCAGGATACTCCAGATAGCGTCGAGGTTTGACTCGGGATCAACGACAAAGAGGGTAACGTCAACCACGTCACCGAACGTGCAGCCCGCAGCTGCGAGAACAGCATTAAGATTATTGAATGCCAGCCTGACCTGCGCTTTTAGATCGTGCTCAGGCGAACCATCCTCGCGGCTACCAACCTGCCCCGAAACGAACAAGAAACCGTTGGATTTGATGGCTGGTGAATAACGATTGCGCTCATAGAGCGCCTGCCGACCGAAGGGAAAAACTGCTTCACGTGCTGTCATGTTTATACCTTTGCAATGGGGCGAAATCAGCCCGGTGAACATAAAGACACTTTACAGGTGCTGGATCGGGTGGATAAACAAGCGACTTTGTCCATCATTGTTTGTAAAATCCAAACAATCGGTGAAAAGAGAGGATAAGGAATGGATCGTTTCGATGCGATGCGCGCCTTTGCTCGCGTGGTGGAGGCAGGTAGCTTCACAAAGGCTGCCCAAACGCTTCATATGAGCAAAACCACGGTGACGCAACTCATTCAGCAGCTGGAAGCGCGCCTGCGCGTCAAGTTGCTCCATCGCACCACCCGCAAGCTCGGCGTGACTCCCGATGGCGCGATCTACTACGAACGCGTCATCCGCCTGCTGGCAGACATGGAGGATGCTGAAAACAGCCTGTCCAGTGCGGCGATTACGCCCAGGGGTCGGCTACGGGTGGATGTGCCCAGTCCACTGGCCCGCTTCATTTTGATACCGGCTCTACCGGCTTTTCACGCACGCTACCCAGATATCCAGTTCGACATGGGCGTGAGTGACAGGATAGTGGATCTGATCGGCGACAACGTGGATTGCGTCCTGCGCGGTGGCGAAATCAACGACCAGTCCCTAATCGCACGCCATGTCGGAGATTTGCAAATCGGCGTCTACGTCGCCCCCGGTTATGTGGAACGCCTTGGCGTCCCTGCGCACCCGCGAGAGCTGGAAAATACCGACCACGCATCGTGGGATTCTTGTCCTCACGCACGGGTAAGATTGATCCTCTGATACTGCGCAATGAGAGTGAACATATTGAAATCACGGGCAGCTATGTACTTGCCGTGGATGATGGCAATGCTTACCTGGAAGCTGGGTTAGCCGGGTTAGGAGTGATTGTGCTGCCAGTCTATATGGCGGCACCACATCAGGCTGTTGGCTCTTTGATTCCGTTATTTGCGCAGTGGCGTATCAGTCCAATGCCCCTGCACCTGGCGTTTCCGCCGAACCGCCATGTCAACGCTAAACTACGCGTTTTTATTGATTGGATCGTTGAATTGATGCAGCAGCATGTCCCCAATTCCAACAATAAGTAACGACATCCCAGCCCCCTGATTCGCTCATCAGCGTCGATTGGTAGTCATCCTGGTGGTCTTGCAGGATGAGAATTGAGAGTTAGTGAGCTTGCTTATTAGCCAGTCACTGGCTAAGGCGATCCCTGTCAGAGGAGCCAAATTTTGAAAAGCCCGCTTTTTAGCGGGTTTTTTGCTTTTCCGAACACCATACTCGCTTAATTTCCCTGTTCTGCTCTCGTCGGATTAAAAATCGTTTTCTCTTCCTGTCTGCCGCGGTAGTCTCATAGCAGCCGCTTATAGGTTGGCCGCAATGTGTGTGACTCTCATTCCCATACTAATAATAAAATCAGTACAGACAGGATTACTATGGATTCCACCCTCATCTCCACGCCCTCCTCAGAGGAAACCCCATCGATTAATCGCGCTCGACGCGCCGCGCTGGGCAGCTTTGCCGGAGCCGTCGTCGACTGGTACGATTTTCTGCTTTATGGCATTACCGCAGCCCTGGTATTCAACCGCGAGTTTTTCCCACAGGTTAGTCCGGCAATGGGCACGCTTGCCGCATTTGCAACCTTTGGTGTGGGTTTCTTATTCCGTCCGCTGGGCGGCGTGATCTTCGGCCACTTCGGCGATCGCTTAGGCCGTAAGCGGATGCTGATGCTCACCGTCTGGATGATGGGGATTGCCACAGCATTGATCGGCATTCTTCCTTCATTCGCCGCTATCGGCTGGTGGGCGCCGGTGCTGTTGGTACTGCTGCGCGCCATTCAGGGATTTGCCGTCGGCGGTGAGTGGGGCGGTGCCGCGTTACTCTCCGTAGAAAGTGCGCCAGAAAACAAAAAAGCGTTCTATAGCAGCGGAGTACAGGTGGGTTACGGCGTCGGTTTGCTTCTTTCCACCGGCCTTGTGTCAGTGATCAGTTATTTGACCACCGACGAACAGTTTCTGAGCTGGGGCTGGCGCATTCCGTTCCTGTTCAGCATCGTCCTGGTGCTTGGCGCGCTGTGGGTGAGAAACGGGATGGAAGAGTCCATTGAATTTGAACAGCAAAAGCAGCAACCCTCTGAAGAGAAAAAACGCCTGCCGGTGATGGAAGCGCTCGCCCGCCATCCGGGGGCATTTTTAAAGATTATTGCGCTTCGCCTGTGCGAACTGCTGACCATGTATATCGTTACCGCTTTCGCCCTGAACTACTCGACGCAAAATCTTGGTCTGCCGCGTGAGCTCTTTTTGAATATTGGCCTGCTGGTTGGTGGGCTGAGCTGTCTGACTATCCCCTGCTTTGCCTGGTTAGCAGATCGTTTTGGCCGCCGACGCGTTTATATTACCGGCGCGTTGATTGGCACGCTGAGCGCATTTCCGTTCTTTATGGCGCTCGAATCACAGTCGATCTTCTGGATTGTCTTCTTCTCGATAATGCTCGCCAATATCGCCCATGACATGGTGGTCTGCGTACAGCAACCCATGTTCACCGGCATGTTTGGTGCGGGATATCGCTACAGCGGGGCTGGCGTGGGTTATCAGGTCGCCAGCGTGGTGGGCGGCGGATTTACCCCCTTCATCGCTGCGGCGTTGGTCACCTTCTCTGGCGGCGACTGGCACAGTGTGGCTATCTATCTACTGGCCGGCTGCCTGATCTCGGCCGCTACCGCATTGTTGATGAAAGATAAGCAACACGCCTGAGTACTCTGCGAGGGCCATTCGGCTCTCGCCTCTTCTCTAAAACTCTGCCTTTTGTTTCACATTCTGGTGACATACTATCAGGTGAGCAGTACACCTGTAGAACAAGGAGACACAGATGAAGAGTAAGGGCTCCAGCCTGACACCTGCACAAGCGCTGGAAAAACTTGACGCACTCTACGAGCAGTCAGTTCAGGCGCTACGCAGTGCCATTGGCAAGTACATTGAAACGGGGGAACTTCCCGATATCATCGCCCGGAGTAAAGGTCTTTTTGTTTACCCATCGCTTTCTGTTACCTGGGATGGCAATGCCACCAACCCCCCCAAAACCCGCGCGTATGGACGCTTTACCCATGCGGGTTGCTATACCACCACCATCACCCGGCCAGGACTGTTTCGTCCCTATCTGGAAGAGCAGCTCACGCTGCTGTATCAGGATTACGACGCCCAGATAACCGTGGAGCCTTCGCAGCATGAAATCCCCTATCCCTACGTGATTGATGGTTCCGAACTCACACTTGATCGCTCCATGAGTGCCGGGTTAACCCGCCATTTCCCAACCACCGAGCTGGCGCAAATTGGCGATGAAACCGCAGATGGCATCTATCATCCGGTCGAGTATTCTCCCCTGTCGCACTTTGACGCGCGCCGGGTCGATTTCTCTCTTGCACGTTTGCGCCACTATACCGGGACGCCAGTGGAACATTTTCAGCCGTTCGTGTTGTTCACCAACTACACCCGCTATGTGGATGAGTTTGTACGCTGGGGATGCAGCCAGATTCTGGATCCGGACAGCCCGTATATTGCCCTCTCCTGCGCCGGAGGGATCTGGATCACGGCTGAAACGGAAGCACCCGAAGAAGCGATTTCCGATCTGGCATGGAAGAAACATCAGATGCCAGCATGGCATCTGATCACTTCCGACGGTCAGGGGATCACGCTGGTGAATATTGGTGTAGGCCCGTCCAACGCCAAAACGATCTGCGACCACCTGGCGGTACTGCGCCCGGATGTCTGGTTGATGATTGGTCACTGCGGCGGTCTGCGTGAAAGCCAGGCGATTGGCGACTACGTGCTTGCTCATGCCTACCTGCGTGACGATCAGGTGCTCGATGCGGTACTGCCGCCAGATATCCCGATTCCAAGTATCGCTGAGGTACAGCGCGCCCTGTATGACGCAACGAAGATGGTCAGCGGCATGCCCGGTGAAGAGGTCAAACAGCGTCTGCGCACCGGAACCGTGGTGACCACTTCCGATCGCAATTGGGAACTGCGCTACTCCGCCTCAGCGCTACGCTTTAACCTGAGCCGTGCCGTGGCGATTGACATGGAAAGCGCCACTATTGCCGCGCAGGGTTACCGTTTCCGTGTGCCATATGGCACCTTGCTGTGCGTCTCTGATAAGCCACTGCATGGCGAGATCAAACTGCCCGGTCAGGCAAACCGTTTCTACGAGGGGGCAATTTCCGAACACCTGCAGATTGGTATTCGCGCTATTGATCTGCTGCGTGCTGAAGGCGACCGTCTGCACTCCCGTAAACTGCGTACCTTCAACGAGCCGCCGTTCCGTTAAGCTGGTCTGAAGATGGAAAAGCAAAAAGCCCGCTAAAAAGCGGGCTTTTTTAATCTGGCTCCTCTGACTGGACTCGAACCAGTGACATACGGATTAACAGTCCGCCGTTCTACCGACTGAACTACAGAGGAATTGTGTGAACGGGGCGCATATTAGCGACGCCCACTGCCAATGTCAAAGCCTGAATGCGCTATCGCGACTGTTTGCCGAAATATTCTCCACTTCGTCGTTTATTCAGACACAACGGGGGATTTTGTCACCTTTTCATGTTTCGGACGCGGATACTTCCAGAGCCAACGACCGCTAACCATACGCCAGTAAAACAGCACTGCACGTACTGCCCAGTCGAAGAACATCCCCATCCAGACCCCCACGACACCCCAGCCTAGTACAATCCCCAGCGTATAGCCAGCAACCACACGGCAGCCCCACATCCCCAGCATCGATACCCACATGGCGAAGCGAGCATCGCGCGCGCCTTTAAACCCTGAAGGTAAAACCCAGGAAGCGGCCCAGATCGGCATAAATGCCGCGTTGAGCCAAATCAGGATGACAACAACGTCTTTTACCTCCTGATCGCGGGTGTAAAACGATGCCATCAGCCCGGCAAACGGTGCACTCAACCAGGCGATAGCGGTCAGGCCAATAGTGGAAAGCCAGAACACATGACGCAGTTGAATCTCTGCCTGGGCAATTTGTCCGTTTCCCAGACGCCTTCCGGTAATGATGGTGGATGCAGACCCCAGCGCGTTCCCCGGTAGGTTAATCAGCGCGGCAATGGAGAAAGCAATGAAATTACCGGCAATGACGCTGGTCCCCATCCCCGCGACGAACATCTGCGTTAACAACTTACCGCCGTTGAACAGTACGGATTCAATACTGGCTGGGATACCAATCCCCATCACTTCCCAGATGATGGCGAAGTTCAACGGTTTAAAATAACTTTTCAGCGATATGCGCAGCGCCGGATTAAACCCAATCATCAGTACCCAGATAATGGCGATCGCGCCGATATAGCGCGAAATGGTCAGGCCCAGTCCAGCGCCGACAAAACCGACCCCTTGCCAGGAAAAAACCCCGTAAATCAGGATGCTACTGATGATGATGTTGAGGATATTCATCCCACCATTAATCAGCAGTGGGATTTTCGTATTGCCCGCACCGCGCAACGCACCGCTGCCAATCAGGGCGATCGCCGCAGCAGGATAGCTAATGACCGTTAATTCCAGATAGGTCAGCGCCAGCGCCTTCACTTCCGCCGTTGCTTCTCCCGCAACAACATTGATAATCTGCGCACCAAAGTAGTGAATCACCGCCGCCAGAATCACGGCAAACAGCGTCATAATCACCAGAGATTGTCGGGCCGCCGCACGGGCGCGTCTGCGATCGCGCTTACCGAGGCTAAAGGCCACCACGACCGTCGTTCCCAGATCGATAGCAGCAAAAAAGGCCATAATCACCATATTGAAACTGTCGGCCAGACCGACGCCCGCCATCGCCTCCTTCCCCAACCAACTGACCAGAAACGTACTGAGTACGCCCATCAGCAAAACACAGGTATTCTCCAGAAATATAGGCACGGCAAGCGGGGTAATTTCACGCCAGAAAAGGACCTTATAACTCTTGCGTTTGGCATACCAGGGCGTGCGGGCGACGGCCTGGCGTAGGGCTGCGGAGACGTTCAAAATGGACCTTAGAGAAGAAAGTTGAAACCTCATTTCAAATGATGAGGGAGAAACGGAAAAGCTGCAAAGTTTTTTCCCGATAAAATCACTGCAATTGCAACAAATTGTTGAGAGAAGCGCCAATTAATCGCCAATGTCGGAAATGGGGTTTGACAAAAGATTTTTCGCCGCTAAGATAAGCCTCCACAACGATTCCTCTGTAGTTCAGTCGGTAGAACGGCGGACTGTTAATCCGTATGTCACTGGTTCGAGTCCAGTCAGAGGAGCCATATTAAAAAAGCCCGCTTTTTAGCGGGCTTTTTGCTTTTCTGACAGCAGCCTCAGCGCCATCAAATTCCGGTTTGCCCATGGCTAATGTTGACGGGCATCCCCGAGCGGCGTTCGAGCGCTTCGCTGACGCGGTGAACATCCACACCCTCACCGCTCATAAAGCTACGCATCACAGGCGTGATCGGCAGTGGG
The DNA here is from genome assembly GCA_009363175.1 of Citrobacter telavivensis. Taxonomy (NCBI): domain Bacteria; kingdom Pseudomonadati; phylum Pseudomonadota; class Gammaproteobacteria; order Enterobacterales; family Enterobacteriaceae; genus Citrobacter; species Citrobacter telavivensis. The sequence goes on along the minus strand of CP045205.1, from coordinate 2,542,776 downwards.
ACTTTTTTGTCAGATTCATATTCTGAGCGGTTACGGGACAGTGGTTCGTGCACTTCCACCCAGCGACTGCCATCCGGTTCTGCGGTGGTTTTCACCGGCTGATCGATGATCTGCACGCGGGTTCCCACAGGTACATTCTGGAACAGATGCTCGATATCATCGTTGCGTAAACGAATGCAGCCCTGGCTCACGCGCAGACCAATGCCGAAATTAGCATTGGTGCCATGAATAGCGTACAGCTTGCCGATATAGATAGCGTACAGCCCCATGGGGTTATCCGGCCCGGCAGGAACGAAGGCGGGCAGGCTTTCTCCCCTTCTCGCGTATTCACGACGGGTATTCGCCGTTGGCGTCCAACTCGGTGCCTCCTGCTTACGCTCAACTTTCGTCACCCAGTTACGCGGCGTTTCTCGCCCTGCCTGACCAATACCGATAGGGAAAACCTCAACGGTATTACTGCCGTTCGGATAGTAGTAGAGACGCATCTCCGCCACGTTCACGACAATGCCCTGACGAACGGTAGCCGGCAGAATGATTTGCTGCGGCACAACCAGCGTTGAACCCGACTTCGGCAGGAACACATCCACATCCGGATTGGCTTCCAGCATATTGCTCAGCCCTTGTCCGTACTGCGCGGCAAAAGCTTCAAGCGGTTGAGTATTCTTGTCAGGGACAGTAATCGTCAGCGGATTTCCGACCAGACGACTTCCTTCAGGTGGTAGTGGATAGCTGACAGCCAGCGCGCTCTGGCTTGCAAACAGCATAAATAATGAACAGAACAATTTTACACGAGGCAACATTTCCCTTTCCTCAGTCGCGGCAGATGTAGGGAAATTATAGCTTTTTTAACGTGCGTAAACCTATACCCTCTGCCGTCTTCTGAAACTGGCCGGCGAACAGCACAGTGCGCAGGCCAGAAAACAGACGTATCAGACGGTTTCTTTACCATCCGGCAGAACGATATTGCTGGCAGCCAGTTGCCCCATGTTGCTGTACATCGCGCAAGCGGCCTCCACGATCGGCATAGCCAGTGCGGCACCGCTGCCCTCGCCCAGACGCATTCCCATATTGAGATAGGGATCGAGCTCCAGATGCTCCAGCGCAATCCGCGCCCCTTTTTCGGCGGAGAAGTGCGAAGGAATCAGATACGGCTTGATCTCAGGCGCAATCTGGCAGGCTGCCAACGCAGCGGAATAGGACAAGAAGCCATCCAGCAACACCGGTAAGCCGCAGGAAGCGGCCCCCAGAATGACCCCCGCCATGCCCACCAGATCAAAACCACCGACTTTCGCCAGCACGTCCAGCCCATCATGCGGATTGGGTTGGTTGACGGCAATCGCGCGACGAACCACCTCTACTTTATTTCCCACGCGGGAAAGCGGCAGATTGGCGCCAATCCCTACCACTGCTTCAGCCTCGCTGCCTGTCAGCACGCTGACAATCGCCGCGGCAGGCGTGGTATTCGCCATCCCCAATTCACCCACGCCAAACAGCGTCACGCCGCGCTGTGCCTGTTCGCGCGTGTAGCGAATAACTTCCAGCAGCAGCTCTTCCGCCTGCGTACGGCTCATTGCCGGACCGGTGGCAATATTCCCGCACCCTCGCGCCACGCGCATGTTCACCACGCCGGGGATGAGTTCCGCATCAATCCCCACGTCGATCACATGAACCTTTGCACCGGCATGGGCCGCAAGCACGCAGACGCCCGTCGTGCCGCGCGTCATATTGGCCGCCTGAATAGCGGTCACCACTTTAGGTGAAACGGCAACCCCTTCATCCCAGACTCCGTGATCGGCACACATCACCAGTATCGCTTTCTCGCCGACACGCGGTACCCCGTTCAAACCCGGCATACCCGCCAGTTGTACCGCCAGCGCCTCCAGTCGTCCAAGACTACCCGGCGGCTTAAGCAGGCCGTCAATATGCTGCTGCGCTCGCGTCATGGCGTCACGGTTCATCGGCGGAATTTCGCGGAGTAAAGAGGTTAACGTTTGCATAAGGGTTCTCATTGTGTTGGCTGACTCACAGCAGAGCCAGCAGGAATATCAACTCACCAAGTTCTATTGCCGCACCCAGCGTATCGCCGGTTTGTCCACCCAACGTACGTTTTAACAGTTGTCCCAGCAAGAAGATCGCCACCATCGTCACGACCAGAGCCGCTATGCCCTGCATTCCGGGCAGGAGGACCGCCGCCAGAATCGCCGCAAGGCCAAGAGTAAAGCAGGTTTGCGTTCCGGTGACATGGCCGATAAACACATTGCCTAGTCCCTCTTCACGGGCGTAGCGATGGCGGTACATCAACAGCACGGCCGTCCCGCGCCCTACCGCACAGGCGGCCGCCAGCGCCGCCAGCACAGGAGTACCGCGTAGCGCCAGTTCGCTGACCACCAGAACTTTCGCCAGCAGAACAAAAATGAGCGCCAGGCCGCCATGCGTTCCCAGGCGGCTGTCGCGCATAATCTCCAGCATGCGTTCCCGACTACGGGCAGAGAAAACACCGTCACAGGTATCGGCCAGACCATCGAGGTGAAAGCCTCCCGTCATCAGCGCCAGCGCTAACACGGTGAAAAGCGCTGCCAGCGGTGCGCCGCACCAGGGCTGAAAGAGCATAAACACCAGCCCACTCAAGGCACCAAGCAGCAGGCCAATGAGTGGGAAAGTCACAATACCGCGTGAATACTGATCGAACTCCAGTCCTTGTGACCAGCGGCCAGGAACAGGCAAACGCGTAATAAAAGAGAGCATTGCCCAGAACAACTTACTCATTTAATTTTGACTCCAATACCGGATACCACCAGCCAGACCTCATCCGCCGCAGCCGCCAGACGCTGATTCACGCGCCCGGCGATATCCCGAAAGTGACGTGCCAGACGGTTTTCCGGCACAATCCCCATCCCGACTTCGTTGGTTACCAAGACCACCTTCGCCGGACATCGCTGGCAGGCCGCGATCAGCGTCTGGATCTCCGCCTCAATCGCCGTTTCCAGGGCCGCGTAGTCCCAGCTATCCGGATCGCTGTCACCGCCAAAGGCAAACAGCAGGTTAGTGACCATCGTCGTGATACATTCCAGCAGAATGGCCTCATCCGGCGCGTTATCCGCAGCGATCAGCGCATCAAGATGTTGCCAGCGCTCGGCGGTACGCCAGTGCGCTGGGCGACCCTCGCGATGATGCTGAATACGCGCTGCCATCTCGTCATCAAAAATCTGCGATGTCGCGATGTACAGCACCTGCGGGGAATCCGCGATTAGCGCTTCGGCATGACGACTCTTACCGCTGCGCGCGCCGCCAGTGACCAGAATCATCATACGGACTCCCGGTGTTGCTGCATGATGGTATAAATTTTCTCAATATCGATGTGTTGCCGCATCGCATCCGCCAGCAGATCGAACTGCTGCGATTTATATTGCGCGTATTGGAAGGCGGGATCCAGGGGAGCCAGGCCTTTACGCTCGCGCAGGCCGTTAATCAGCGCCCGCGTAAAGCCATCACTGTCGAACAGACCGTGCAGATAGGTGCCAAACACCCGTCCATCTGCCGTGACGGCACCATCCGCGACGTTTTCGCCGTGCTTCTGGAGTTGCATCACCGACCGACAGCCACCGTTCAGCGTCGTTTCACCCATATGAATTTCATAGCCGCGTACCGGCAACCCGGACGCCGCAGACAGCCAGTCAGGCAGAGCCGACGACATCGTCGCCGTTACCTGAGTGGTAGTTTTCCGCTGGGCAAAGTGGGTGACAGTATCAAGCAACCCCAGTCCCGGCAGCGTTCCCAGTCCCGATTCAACCTCATCAATGATGGTCTCACCGAGCATCTGATAGCCACCGCAGATCCCAACGATGGGGATGTTTTGCTGGTGCGCCTGCAACACCGCGTGAGCCATACCGCTTTCACGTAGCCATACCAGATCGCCGAGCGTATTTTTGCTGCCCGGCAGGAGAACCAGATCAACATCCGCCAACTCTTGCGGATGGCGTACATAGCGCACGCGCACATCAGGTTGCGCTGCCAGCGCGTTAAAATCGGTGAAATTGGAGATATGCGGGATTTGCACCACCGCAATGTTGATATCGCGTTTTTCCGTACGCAGGTATTTCCCTTTTTGCAGCGCCACGCCGTCTTCATCCTCGAGATCGACATCCAGCCACGGCATCACCCCCAGCACGGGAACGCCGGTCAGGCTTTCAATCTGTTCGATGCCGGGATTAAGCAGCGCCACATCACCGCGAAATTTATTGATGATCACCCCTTTCACCCGCGCACGCTCGTGTTCATGCAGCAGCGCCAGCGTACCGTAAATAGAGGCGAACACCCCGCCGCGATCGATATCGGCGACCAGAATCACCGGGCACTGCGCCATCTCGGCCATCCCCATGTTAACGATGTCGCGGTCGCGCAGGTTGATCTCCGCCGGACTGCCCGCGCCTTCCAGCACCAGTACATCAAACTCCTGCGCCAGACTGGTATAAACGGAGAGGATTTGCTCGCGCAGACGCGGTTTGTATTCGTGATAGCTGACCGCGTCCATATCGGTCGCCACCTGCCCCATTAGTACCACCTGCGCCTTGCGATCGCTGGTCGGTTTCAACAGCACTGGATTCATACGGACATCCGGCACAATACCCGCCGCTTCGGCCTGGAATATCTGCGCGCGGCCCATCTCTTTCCCCTCCGGCGTAATGCCGGAGTTAAGCGCCATATTCTGCGACTTGAACGGTGCGGTCCGCCGACCATCCTGATAAAATATGCGGCACAAACCCGCCACCAGAACGCTCTTGCCGACGTCAGACGCCGTTCCCTGCAACATAATGGCCTGCGTCATGACGCCTCCTTGATTGCGCGTTGTCGCATACAACTGAAAAATTCATCTTCGGTTTTGCACAGCGGCATGCCTAACTGCGCGTGCAGTTTCACCAGCCAGGGTTGCGTTAACCCGGCCTCTTCAATCAGCGCCGTGCGAGCAAAGACTTCGCCCGGTTCACCGTGCGCGAGCACTTCGCCATGACGTAAGACGTAGACGGCGTTGCTGACTTCATAAATCAGATCAATATCATGGCTGGAGATCACCACGTGGTTTCCCTGCGCCACAATCCGTTTGATGATGTCAATCATCTGGCTGCGCCCCGAAGGATCAAGACCCGCCGTGGGTTCATCGAGTAACAGATATTTCGCCCGTAACACCAGCGCGCCGGCGATGGCCACTCGTTTCTTCTGACCGTGACTTAAGCACTGAATCGGCTGCTGGCGAAAATGCTGAGCATCTACCAGCGTTAACGCCTCGTCGACTCGTCGGGCAATTTCCGCTTCCTCCACGCCAAGATTGCGCAGGCTGAAAGCGATATCGCTGTCGATATCGGTGTAGAAAATTTGCTGATCGGGATCCTGAAACACTGTCGCCACCTGCTGACGCAGCGCCAGTAAACCACGCTTACTGTAGTCCAGCGGTTTTCCCTGCCACAGTACCGCGCCCTGCTGCGGTCGCAGTAAGCCGCTCAGATTCATAAATAGGGTGGATTTCCCGCAACCGTTAGCCCCCACCAGTCCGGTGACGGCGTGCTGCGAAAAATCCAGCGTCAACCCTTTAAGTACCTGCGCATCCTGATAACGAAACCAGAGTTCGGTGGTGGCAAGCATGTTTTTCCTTACAGGTGAAAATCACCCTGATACAATTTGATATCTAACGTCGCCGCCATTTGCTGATAGCGAATCAGCACCCGGGTGAACAGAACGCCCACCAGCATCGCCAGCGAGCGATAGCCAATCGGCAGACTACGATAGCCAAAACGCAGCGTCTGCGCGCGATGAATTGCCATCGCTTCATCTAACAGAATAAAAATAAAGCGCCAGGTTAGCAGGATCTGTTCCGTCAGCAGGCGCGGCACCCGCGCCCGTTTGAGCAGGACGATCAACTGCGGAAACGGCAGATTAAGCACCAGCCAGAACGTGGCGGCCAGCGCAGCCAGACTTCGCCAGAACGTCTCGTTAGCGGTGTGAAGTCCTGACGCCGTCACGCCCAGCCAGTAACTGCCCACGGGGAAACTTACCAGCAGCGTTTGCGGGTCGCGGCTGACGCTGAACAGGATCGTCACCACGCCGACCAGCAAAAAACCAAACGGCAACGCCATCCAGCGACACCAGCGACGCAGGGAGATCCGCAGCAGCCAACAGGTCAGCCCGGCTATCAGCGCCAGTTCGATCCCCTGCCCCCACGCGGGCAAGGTAAAAGCCAGAATCATCAACAGCAGCCAGAACAGAAACTTACGTTCAGGAGCGATGTGAAACCAGCGGCTCTGATAACTCAGCCGATCAAGCCCGGTCATCACGGCGTTGTCTGCCTTTGGTGTAACCCAGAATATAGAAAATTACCGCCGCGCCAATCGACCCCTGTAAGGTAAACAGCAGGCTTTCAATTTCCCCACTCGCCGGTTCGTACAGCGGTTGGAACCACGGCTCATAATGCGGGGCGACCACCTGAATCTGGCTTTCCGCCTCGCCGTCTGAACCACCAAACTCTCCGCCATGGTCAATAAAAAACGGCAGAATGACCAGGGCAATCACCATGGCTAACAATATCAGCGTCTTTTTCATCTTAATGTCCTTGCGCGGTAATCAGTTGCCGTTTCGTCAACTGGTCGTAGATCATCACGGTCAGCAATCCTTCGGCGATAGCAATCGGGATCTGCGTCAGGCAGAAAATCCCCATAAACTTGACGACAGACCCTGTCGCACCCGCTTCGGGATCCGGGAAGGCCACGCCCAACTGCACCGACGTGACAAAGTAGGTCACCAGATCCGCCAGCATCGCGCAGAGGAAGACACCAACATCCCGGCGAATCCCGGCGCGGCAGGCCATTTTCCACACCATGTAGCCGACAACCGGACCAATCACCGCCATCGACATGCCGTTTGCGCCCAGGGTGGTTAAGCCGCCGTGCGCCAGCAGCAGCGCCTGGAACAGCAGGACGATAGCGCCGAGAACCGCCACCACGCCCGGCCCAAACAGGATAACCGCCAGCCCAACGCCCGTCGGATGCGAGCAGCTACCGGTGACCGACGGGATCTTCAGTGCAGACAGCACAAAGATAAACGCCCCACATAGCGCCAGCAGCACCTTCTGATGACTGTCGTCCATCACGATATGACGCAGACGCACCAGTCCATACCACAGGCACGGTAAAAACAGCAGCCACCAGGCCAGCGCCCACATCGGCGGTAAAAACCCTTCCATAATGTGCATGGCGAACGCCTGCTCCGGCACAATCATCAGCAATAGCGCCGCAGCCAGCCCACTGAATGACAGCTGTTTCAGCTGTTGTTCGAGTTTCATTCTGCATACTCCCACTGTTTGTTGACCAGGATGGTCGAGAAATAAGGCAACGGCTGATCGTCGCTGACCTCGTTGAGATGCCGCCAGCACTGCTCTCCCGGGAGCGTGGCCTCGGACATCATCAGTGCACAGTCCAGTAATCCAGCCTGTTCCAGCAACGCTTTAATCCGCGCGAATCGACCATACACTTTCATTAAAACCAGACTGTCGTGTTGACGGAGCGCCTGGGCGATTTCCGCTTCCGGCGCGGTACAAGAGATCACCGCCAGCGACTGTTGTTCCATCGCCAGCGGCGTTTTGGATCGTGCGGCAATGGCGGCAAACGACGTCACGCCAGGGACAATTTCCAGCCAGTCAGGACAACCAATACGCTGTAGCAAAAAGACCCAGGTACTGAACAACATGGCGTCGCCCAGGGTGATAAATCCCACCTGTTTACCCGCCTTCACGTCTTTAACCAGCGCGGCGGCCACTTCATCCCAGACCGCCTCTTTTTCCGCGCTGTCTGCGCTCATGGGAAAATGGCAACAGCGCACTTCGGTGTTTTTGCCGATGTATTCCCGCACGATGGAAAGCGCGAGGCTGTCGCCGCCCTTACGTCCCGCTGGTGCATAGAGAATGTCCAGCGCCCCCAGAATGCGTGAAGCGCGAACGGTGATCAGATCGGCCGCTCCCGGACCGGTGCTCAGGGCGTACAGTTTGCCGCTCATGCCGCTTCCTCCATCGCCACGCTCAGCGCCTGTTGCAAATGCGCAACGAACATCGCTCGTACCGCCGGGTTTTCGCCAAGACCGCTCAGCCACGGCGTTGCCGTGATCCCTGCCGCAGTAAACAAAGTTTTCCACGAATCATCTTCGTCAGAGGCCATATCGTTGATGGCATGATCCCCCGCCACCAGCATCAGCGGCATCAGATGGACGGCTTTGACGCCCTCTTTGCTCAGGCTCTCGATCAGAATGTCGACTTCCGGATAGCTCTCCACCGCGCCGACGCGCGCCGGGAAACCCTGCGCCATCATCATGTGATCGAGGCAGGCATAGGCGGCAAACGCGTGGTGACTGGCACCGTGGCCCATGAACACCACTTTTTCATTGTCGGCAGGCACAGGCATCTGCTGTCGCAGGGCCAGCATTAACTGCGCGTAATCGTCATGGCTACTCAGCAGCGGCACGCCCAGCGTCAGGCGGACAAACAGCGGACGCAGACTCTGCACTTCACGGACAATTTTTTCGTATTCGTCGCCGTTAATAATGTGCAGTGACTGAATCGCCACATCCTGATATCCCTGCTCAGCAAGCTTTTGCAGCGCCTGCAGCGGGGTGTCTATCTCAATACCATCACGCTGTTTAAGCTTGCGAATAATCATTCCTGAGGTAAAGGCACGGAACAAATCGCGATCGGGACAGCTGGCGGCCAGATCGCGCTCGCAGGCCACAATGTTCTTCTCGCAGGTGTCGTGATAGCTGGTGCCAAAGCTTATCACCAGAAGCGCTTTTTTCATTTTCTGACTCCTTAAGCAGCGGCCAGCCAGCGCGCCAAACGCTGCGCAAATGCGGCCTGACTTTCCAGTAACTCATCTCCCGTCACCAGCGGCGCCGGGCGGGTAATCACGATGCAGGGAATGCCTGCATCCAGACAGGGTTGAACCTTTTCCTGATAACCACCTTCTGCACCAGAAGCCTTGGTTATCACGACGTCAGCCTGACACTGACGATAAAACGCGGCGTTGAACTCGGCGCTAAACGGTCCGCACAGCGCGAACGTCTCACCAACGCCAAAGCCAAGATCGGCGCATTGTTGAATCACTTCGGGTACGGGCAACACGCGAGCGAGCAGCGTTTTTTCTGGTAAACCCGCACGCCACGTTGCCAGATCTTTACTCCCGGTGGTCAGCAGTACTCGCTCGCCGAAACGTCGCGCAACGTCACACGCCTCATCAATGCTCTGTACGGCAAAGAGCAGCGGATGCGTCAGATTGCTGAGCTGCTCCGGGCGCTGATAGCGACTGAGCAGCACTCCTGCCCGTTCGCAGGCGCGCAGAATGTTGCGGCTCACCACTTCGGCATACGGGTGCGAAGCGTCGATCACCCAACGCGTGCCGTTTTCCTTCAGCCAGTTCACCATCTGATCCTGCTCCAGCCGACCGCAGCGCACCTGGCCCTTGATGTCGCCGGCCAGTTGTTTCCCGGTCGGCGTCGCCACCGACAGGGTGTACGCCACGTTGGCGGCGTCCAGTTGCTGGCACAGCGCGCGGGCATCGCTGGTGCCGCCCATGACCAGAACCTCGCCAAAACTCACAACACATAACCTCGTGGCGTGATCATCAGACCCTCCTGCACATAGGTCGCTTTGTTGCCGACGATCACCAGACTGGTCATGTCCACCGGTTCAAAATCCATTTCACCCAGCGTGGTCAGCCATTTCTCTTGCTTTTTACGCCCGGCAGATTTCACCACCCCTACCGGCGTTTGCCCGCTCTTGCTGGCGGAAAGCAGTTCAAATGCGCGAGCCAGATGTCCTTCACGGCCCCGGCTGCGCGGGTTGTAGAAGCAAATCACGAAGTCTGCTTCCCCGGCGGCAATAATGCGTTTTTCGATAACCGGCCACGGCGTCAGTAGATCGCTCAGGCTGATGTGGCAAAAATCGTGCATCAACGGCGCACCGAGCAGCGACGCGGCAGCGATGCTGGCAGTCATCCCTGGGATCAGGCGCACTTCAACATCCAGTTTCTGTTTGCTGACCAACTCCAGCACCAGTCCCGCCATGCCGTAAATACCGGCGTCACCGCTGCTGATCAGCGCCACGTTATGTCCGGCCTGCGCCAGTTCAATCGCCGCATGGCAGCGCTCGATCTCTTTACACATACCGGTTTTGATCACCTGCTTGTCACCGGTAAACGCTTTGACGAGGTGGGTGTAGGTTTTGTAACCCACAATGATTTCTGCCGCCTGCAGTGCTTCAACGGCTTCCATGGTCATCATGGCCTGTGAGCCGGGGCCGATTCCGATTACGGTTAACATCAGTGTGAAACTCCCAAAGTGATAGTGACGCCCTGCTCGCGCAGGGTTTCGCCGGTCAATTGCCCATGACTCAGCAGCCACGCTGCCGGACCCGAGACGCTTCCGACGCCAACCGTCTGGCGAACAAACGGCGAGGTCGGAAAGTGATGTTCATGCTCACGCAGCGCGTCAGCGGTAAAGGTTTCAAAAGGCACGCGCCAGCAGGAGGCAAGCTGAATCAGCCCCTCTTCATCTTTCTTGAGCGACACGCTGCCGATAGCTTTCAACGCCAGCGGGTCAAAGCGCTGCGCTTCAAGCTGACGAGCCAGCAGTGCCGCCAGTAGCGGGAACGGGGTATCGCGGCGACAACCAATTCCGGCGACGACTCGCTGTGGCACCAGTTTCCAGTGCTGAACCGGGATAGCCGGCAGTTCGTTACGTAACGTGACGCACACCAGCGCATCCAGTTCCGGTAGTTGCTGGAGATCGGTGACGGTAATGAACCCACGGCGATCGCAGTGGCGGACGTCTTCATCCAGTTCTTCATCCCACCACAGTCCCACTCGCTGGTTGCTCACCAGCATCTGATTCACCACTTTCACCGCCGTACGGAAGTCAGTCATGCGGGCATTGAGCTGAAACGCGAGGGTATCCAGCGCCGCCATTTCATTGACGTCAGTGGCGGTCGTAATCACCGGATCGGCCCCCAGCATGCCGGCGAGATAACGGGTCAGCGCGTTCGCGCCGCCCGCGTGACCGGAAAGCAGGCTGATCACATGCTGCCCGCGCTCGTCGATCACCACCACCGCCGGATCGCTGAACTTGTCATTCACCAGCGGGGCCAGCACACGCACCGCAATGCCGGTCGCCCCGATGAAAATCAGCGCGGAATAGTTCGAGAACGCGTCGCGCGCGGCGTGGGCGAACCCGCCGTCGAAAGGCAGAAAACCGTCCTCCAGCAGTTTTTCACTGGTAAAACAGGTCAGCGGCAGCATCGCTGCCAGCCGTTTTGCCAACTGAACGCCACCGGGCGTCAGGCAAAACAGCGCGATAGATTCAGGCTTTACGGTATTCATGGCTAAAGTCCGCGGCATAGAGTCTGGAGTAGTGATACTCATCTCCGAGGAAATTCCCGACCAGGATGAGCGCCGTTTTGCGGATCCCGGCATCGCGCACTTTATCCGCGATGTCCGCCAGCGTGCCGCGCACGGTCTGGCTTTCCGGCCAGGTCGCTTTATAGATAACCGCCACGGGCGTGGTCGCCGGATAACCGCCCTCGATCAACCGTTCCGCCACCCGATTGATGCGCTGGACGGAGAGATAGATAGCCATTGAGGTCTGGTGGCTGGCGAAGGATTCCAGTTGTTCGCGTTCCGGTACTGGCGTGCGGCCTTCGAGCCGCGTGATAATCAGGCTCTGCGAGACTTCCGGCACGGTGTATTCAACGCCCAACTCCGCCGCTGCGCCGAGGAAAGCGCTGACGCCCGGCACCACCTGCCAGTTGATGCCGCGTTTGGTCAGTTCTTCGCCCTGTTCGCGCACCGAGCCATACAGCGACACGTCGCCGGTTTGCAGGCGCACCACTGTTTTCCCGGCCTTCACGCCCTCTTCCATCAGGGAGAGGATTTGCTCCAGGTGCAGTTCCGCACTGTCGTGACACTCCGCGCCCTCCGGGCAATACTCCAGCAGTTCAGTGTTGATAAGCGATCCGGCATAAATCACCACCTGCGCCTGTTGCAGCAGCCGGTAACCCTTAAGGGTAATCAGTTCCCGGTCACCTGGACCTGCGCCGACAAACCACACACAACGGGGATCAAATGACTCAGACATGGTGTTCTTCCTTCTGACAGGCGATAACAAAAACGGGATTATTCGGTTTGAAATAGTGACCCGCGCCCAGCGTGGTCAGTGACGAAATTTGCATTTGCAGGCAGTCCACCTCCTGCATGCCAAGTTGTTGCAGATGAGCCAGCGCGGTGTTGAGGTTTTCCTGCAGGATAAAGGTCATCACCAGACGCCCGCCAACGTGCAACTGGCGCATGGACCAGTCGATCAGTTCCGTGAGATGCCCCCCGCTGCCGCCCATAAAGACGGCATCGGCTTTCTCGGTCATCATCATCGGCGCTTCGCCCGGCAGAATATCGATATTCGCGCAGGCGAAATGCTGACGGTTTTCGTCGAGCAAACGCAGCGCTGCCGGATTGCGCTCGATAGCCGTGATGTGCAGCGACGGAAACTGCAGCGCGGCTTCGATGGATACGCTGCCGGTCCCCGCCCCGATATCAATCAGGTGACTGGCCCGATGCAGCTCAAGTTTTGCGAGAGCAAGTGCACGTACCGCTTCTTTGGTCATCGGCACCTTCTCACCGCGCAGGAAAAGCTCATCTTTCATCAAGGATCACCACTGCATTCATCTCGTATTCGGCATGGACCTCGCTGACGCGCAGCCAGTGGATCCGTTCGTTTTCCATCGCCAGGTTTTCGCCAATCACCATCCAGCGATCGCCCTTTCCTCGTGCAACCAGTTGCGCGGCAATTTCACGCGGTCCGCACTGACCGTCGGTGACCATTGCCACTTTGTTATGTTCGGCCAGCGTATCGAAACAGACGCTGCGCCCATGGCTACTGGTGAGCCACATGTCATTCATGTCGATTCCCGACTGCGCGCACAGATACTGCACCGCGCTAATACCAGGAATGATACGTACCTGCTCAATGCCAAAATGCGCCACCATCCGCGTACCGATGCCGTAAAACAGCGGATCGCCGGAGGCCAGAACCACCACCTGCTTATCCTGATGCGTGTCAATCCACGTCAGCAGCTCGGGAATGTTGGCGCCCAGCGCAAACTGCTCGCCGCGAAAGTCCGGAAACTGCTGCAAATGGCGCTGACCGCCAACCAGCACATCAGCCTCGTCAACCGCCGCGCGCGCTGCTGGCGTCATCAGTAGCAGACCAGCGGGCCCCATCCCAACCACCGTCAGCATTGCATCTCCCGGGCGATAGCCTCGACGGGCCGGTTGCTGCCGAGTACCTGGTTATCAAACGAAAACATGACAGCGTCGCAGGTCGGCGGGGTTTTGGTAAAGCGCAGCATCTGCATCACGCGCAGGCAGATGCGTTCGGCAAGGTGGTTATAAATGTGCTGAAAACCGTACGCGTCAATGTGCTCCATTGCCGCTTCGGTGGTGTCGCAGTCGCTCACCAGCGTTAGCAACTCCAGCGGTGCCCCGAGCAGCGCCAGATGCGCCACCAGCGTTTCCATCCGCGCATCGGCAATGTGGCTGTGGGTATGAAAAATCCCGGCGGCAATTTTGATAAGCTTTCCAGGATGGCCAACGAGCACAACCTGGCGAAATCCCAGTCGTACCGCCTCTTCAATCATGTAGCCGACAAAGTTGCTCATAGTGACCACCACGTTGGTGTCGATGCCCATCTGTTCGCGGACAAAACGCTCACCGTGGTTACCCGGCACCAGAACCACTCGCTCCAGCCCGGCGGCGCGTTTAATTTCCAGTTCCAACGATAGCGACCGCTTCCAGCTCTCTTCGGACATTGGGGTCACGATGCCGGTGGTGCCAATGATGGAAATGCCGCCAAGAATACCGAGTCGCGAGTTGTAGGTTTTTTGCGCCCGTTCTTCGCCTTCCGGAGCAAAAATTTCGATCTCCGCCCCGCGCGCTGGGCCTATCGCCTCACGCACGGCGGATTCAATGGTGTGACGTGGGGTGCGATTAATTGCCGCACTGCCAACGGGTAAACCAATCCCCTTGCGGGTGACGGTGCCAACCCCTTCGCCGCCGAGCAGGACAATTTCGCCGCTATCGTTCAGCGTGACGCGGGCGAAAATCAACATGCCGTGGGTGGCGTCCACATCGTCGCCACCGTCTTTGCGGATGGCGGCAATGGCCTGCTGTCCTTCAATGTGCGGCGATTCTACGTTCAGACACAGCGTGACGCCGGACGGCGTAACAATCGACACCTGGTGGATCAAATGCTGGCGCAGGACCATCAGCGCGGCGACTTTTGCCGCCGCCGTGGCGCACGATCCGGTGGTGTAACCTTTGCGCAGCGCTTTGCCGTTATGCCAGACGGGCGCGTCGAAAGTCTGATCGCTCATCGCGCCCCCTGCATGTGATACAGCATGGCGTTGACGATCGCCGCCGCAACGTTGCTGCCGCCTTTACGTCCAAGGGCAGCAATGGCGGGCAGTTGACTGTGCGTCAACGCCTCTTTAGACTCCGCCGCGCCGACAAACCCCACCGGTACGCCCACCACGCCACTTACCGCCACATCATGCTCCAGCAGGCGAAACAGTGCGGTGGGTGCGTTGCCAAAGACAAACACCTTTTCACTCTCTTCCATCACGGCCACATCTACCGCCGCCATTGAACGGGTGATCCCCTGCGCTTTCGCTTGTGCTACCACGCGCGGATCGCTGATGTAGCAGCGGCACTCGCCCCCCGTCTTCGCCAGCAGGGTTTTGTTAATCCCCGAAAGTGCCATGGTGGTGTCGGTATAAATAACCGTCGGGCGACTCAGCGCCGCGCAAAGTTTTTCCAGCGCATCGCCCGAAAACCAGAGAATATCCAGCCAGTCAAAGTCAGCGGTGGTATGAATCACCCGCTTGATGATCGCTTCATGCAGCGGACTGGCAAACTGGTACTCCGGGCGCGTTTCATTAATGATCTCGCCAATGATGTCAAAACTTTTGGCTTCAATCGCCTGGGGTTGCTGGATGTATTGCATTGTCATTTATCCTCAGGCCACCCCAACCACCAACCAGCGCGTTACGAGGAACAGCGCCAAAGCCAGCGTTGAGGCGACCCACATCAGTCGAATCGTTTGGGAAATGTCATCTACGGAAATGGTGCGCTGCGCGTCGCCGATCCACGGTTTTTCAACACGCTCACCAAAGTAATCGTTCGGGCCGCCCAGGCGAATGCCCAGCGCACCGGCAACGGATGCCTCCGCCCACGCGCAGTTTGGACTGCTGTGGTTATAGCGGTCTCGCCACCCCACGCAGAGCGCCCGGGAGCCATTACGCCGACACAAAACCGCCGCCGCGCTCAGTAACAGCCAACTCAGCCGCGCAGGAATATAGTTCGCGACGTCGTCAAGCCGCGCGCTTACCATGCCAATCGCCCGGTATTTTTCGTGCTTATAGCCCACCATGGAATCCAGGGTGTTCACCGCTTTGTAGGCCATCGCCAGCGGCGCGCCGCCGAGTAACAGGAAGAACAGCGGCGCGATGATGCCGTCAACCGTATTCTCCGCAACGGTTTCCACCACTGCCCGGTTGATCTGTTCCGGTTGAAGTTGCGACGTGTCGCGACCGACAATCCACGAGAGTTTTTCACGGCTTTGCGCAAGGTTACCTTCACGTAGCGGGCGCTCAACCTCCTGCGCGGCCGTCGCCAGACAGCGCCCCGCCAGCACGGTGAAGATCATCCAGACTTCAACGACCCAACCGAGCCACGGATGAATCAGCGCCGCCAGCCGTAACACGCCCCAGGCGACCGCCCACGTCAGCCCCACAACCACCAGCCACATTACCCCGCCGCCGATACGTAACGCCCGATCGCTGTGGCAGAAGCGGCGAATAATCCGTTGCACGACATTGATCAGATTGCCTATCCAGCGCACCGGATGCGGCCAGTCTGGCGGGTCGCCAATCACGACATCCAGAAGCCAGGCCACGCACCATGCCAGTAGCGTCATAACGCCTCCCGTGCGGCGTTCAGCCAGTGATTAAGCATTAATGGACGCTGAGCAAAGTGAACGTGTAGATAGCTGGCAAAGGTATTGCCGATTCGCCAGCCGCCAGACCACGCTTGCACCGTCTGACCGTCACGGACTTTGCGACATGCCAGCACGGCGGGCGTTTCAGGGGAAAAGTCGGAGTAATGAAATTCATGACCGCGCAGCACGTCACCTTCCGCAGCCAGCAACGTGGGCTGTAGAGCCTGCGCTTCACAATAACCGAAGCGGGTCAGTCGTTTACCCATTTTGCTGCGACCGGGAATGATATCGGCCATGCGATGCTCGACCCCGTCAGCATCTTCCAGCAGGCTGCCGAGGTACATTAATCCGCCGCACTCGGCGTAGATCGCGACGCCGCGCTGGTGCGCCTCGCGCAGGCTTGCCAGCATGGTGCTGTTGGCCGCCAGCGTGGCCGCATGCAGTTCCGGATAGCCACCGCCCAGCCAGACCATCTGGCAATCGGGCAACGCGCGATCGTGGAGCGGACTGAAGCGCACAATGTTGACACCGGTACGCGCCAGCAACTTCACGTTGTCGGGGTAATAAAAGTTAAAGGCTTCATCATCGGCCATCGCCAGCGTCAGACCGTCCCCGGCGTTCGCCGCAGGAAGTTCAGGCCACTCCCCCTGTGGTAACGCCTCAAGATGGCTTAACGCCAGTAACTGGTCGATATTCAGCGTGTTTTCCAGTCGGGCAGCGAAATCCTGCCACAACGGTTGATTCACGACGGACTCGCGCGCGGTCACCAGCCCCAGATGCCGTTCGGGTAACGCAACGCCCTCAACGCGCGGAACGTAACCCAGCACCGGCACGGCGCAGTAGTGTTCGATGGCGGTTTTCAGCAACTGGAAATGGGACTCGCTATTGACGCGATTAACAATAACGCCGGCAATGTTCAGCGTCGGGTCAAAATGCTGGAAGCCCATCACCGTGGCGGCAATGGAGGTAGAAACGGCTTTCCCATCAACCAGCAGAATCACCGGGCAGCCCAACTGTTTTGCCATCGCAGCGGTGCTACAGTAGTTAGGGTCAGTGCCGTAGCCGTCGTACAGCCCCATCACCCCTTCGATCACCGCAATATCCATGTCCTGCATCTGTTCGCGGAACAGCGCATTAAGAATCGATTCGGGAAGCATGAAGCTGTCGAGATTACGGGAAGCGGTGCCGCTGATGGCCGTATGCCAGGCGGTATCCAGGTAGTCAGGGCCGACTTTGCAGGGTTGGACGCGTAAACCACGTTGTTTCAATGCGTTCAGCAAGCCCAGCGTCACCGTGGTTTTACCACAGCCGCTACCGGTGCCTGCCAGAACAAACGCGTACTGCTTTGCCGCCATGACCCTGATCCTGTTCAGGGTGGTAGGGATGTACTGACACCCAGTCTTCCGACTGTACGCATCTGAGCAACCCACTTCCCACCGAAGTTGTTGGTAGTATCCGACAGGCTGGTCTTCTGGCTTAGCGTCGTCCTCGCCCGTCCTTCCCAATCTTGCGATCAGTGGTCTTCACGGGGTTGTCAGCATCACAGCAGCGGGGGCTGCGGGGGATTTTCACCCCCTTCCCAGACACAATTGTGTCAAACCTGTCGGCTTAAATGATGAGCAGAATGAATTCTCCTCATCACAACAATACTTTTTCGTTACTTATTCGTTGCGCATTTTTTATCAACATAAAATGCCGCAATAAAACGATTCTGAATGAAATGTCATGCAAGAGAATAATGAAACCTCTTAACAATGACACTGTATCTCATCACAGAAATAAAAACTGGTGAAGTTTATTCCGTAAAGAGCGATATTTTATTGCGCTATGACAATTTATTGCTGTACTAAAAACACTTAACCATTATAAATGACCGGATTACACGGGAATATCAAAAATCGGCAATAGCAAAATATTGCTATTTATGCCGACTCAGCAGGCAAGTTTTCATTTATTTTTTGTCGATAGGCCTGCGGCGTAACCTGATAAGTCTGACGGAACACTTTGCAAAAATAGCTGGTTTGCGAAAAACCTAAATTGCGGGCAATACTGGCAATGCTCCAGTCACTGTGGCAAAGCAGCTCTCTGGCACTGGCCATGCGCTGTTGATTGACCCACGCATTAAAACCAATGCCCTGATATTTTTTGAACAGTTTGCTGAAATAGTACGGGCTCAGATAGACGTGCGATGCCACATCTTCAAGACGAAGATCGTCAGACAGATGCGCATCAATATAGCGCAACGCTTTTTTCATCTTACTGTCATGAGGGCTGGCGGCGCGGGCCGGACGTGCAGGTTCCGTAGGCTGTGCGCTGTCTTTGATCACCACGAAATTGAGCTGCTTTTTGAGGCAGTTTTCAACAATGAGTTTGAGCAGATCCGCCGAGGCCATCACACGTGAATAGTCCATTTCCGGGACATTACTGAACTCATTGAGCAGTTCTGGATCGGCCTGCCAGCGATCGTCAACCTTCATGATGTTAAGCAGATCGATACCGTCATCGTTACGTAAACGCACCTGGCCGCACAAGACAAACCCGACAAGATGGCCTGAGATCACGAGAGGAATAGAAAAATCGGTTAGCCCGGCATGACAGCGATAGATACAGGGTTGATCCGATTTTGACGCTTCCAGTCCTCCACAGCGATCGCTCATACGACACCGGGTACTGTGTTGTGGATGCTGACGCATCAGTTGACAAAAAGGCGTGAAATTAAACAGTTCAGAAATCTCATCACCGTGAATATTGACAACCACAACAGCCAGGCTGGTCGCTTGCGCAAAATCCTGTGCGATTTTATTAATGAGTTCTGAGTTCAGGGTACTCGCAGAAATCATGATAAAATCCCTCAGTTAATCCATTGTTATAATGAAAACATAAATTTTACATTCACTTTTTATCATCCCCTATCCTTGTATGTAATGACAGAAAGTATAAGGGACAATAACAAAAGTCTCCCCGGGTGGGGAGACTTTTTAGTCAGTTCGTGAAAGCAGATCACGAAATAGAAATTAAAGACGTGATAATAGCCGTATGTGTCCGAATTACGCGTCTGTCTCTTCAATTTTACAGGTATTACAGGGCAAATTTTTACCAATGAGGTACTTGTAGATAGCCGCTCCCGCGCACGCACCAATCAGTGGCGCGATAATCGGTACTATAAAGTACGGAATATCACGTCCGCCAGTCATCGCAATATCCCCCCAGCCCGCCATCCAGGCGAACAGTTTAGGACCAAAATCACGCGCCGGGTTCATGGCAAACCCTGTCAACGGGCCTGTGGATGCGCCAATCACCGCCACCAGAATGCCGATCAGCAGCGGCGCCAGTGGTCCCTTAGGCACGCCGTTGCCATCATCCGTCAGCGCCATAATCAGCCCCATCAGAATAGAGGTGATGACGATTTCGACCCCTGCCGCCTGCCACACGCTAAGTGCGGCAGCTGGATATGTACTGAAAATACTGGCCAGATAGAGGCTATCGGCGCTGCCGCGAACCATATTGTGGGCAGTTTCGTACTCGGTGAATAAATTGCCGTAAAGCAGATAGGCCAGCACCGCGCCGCCAAACGCACCCGCAACCTGCGCAATGGTGTAAGGCAGAACTTTGCGTCCCGGGAAGCAGGCAAACAGCCAGAGTGCGACGGTGATCGCCGGGTTCAGATGCGCCCCGGAAATTCCCGCTGTCAGATAAACCGCAAGCGAAATTCCCAGACCCCAAATAATACAAATTTCCCAGAGACCCAGACTGGCACCTGCAACTTTCAGTGCGCTAAGGCAGCCGATACCAAAAAACAAAAACAATCCGGTACCCAAAAACTCGGCAATGCATTGCGCTTTCAGTGAATCATTCATTGTGACACCTTCTTAGAAGCGTTCGTGTCCTTACCAGCGGACCCTTGCTGGTCGTAGAGTACAACAACACCTACTATAGAAAGAGGTCGCTGAAAATTGTTGGCAAACTGAGCACTCTGAGACCTGGAAAAATCGTGTTGTTATAGCAATTTCTTGTCATTCATTTATTCAGAGGCAGCGTGTAGAGAGCCTGAATGTAATTAACCAAGACGATTCAGAATAATAAAAATTGGTTATTTGAAGATTCGTCTTTTCCAATCAACGTCACAAATCGGTTTTCCCGCATAGCAAATTAAATTAATACTGTCATCCCTTAAAATGTAAATATGGAATAGCAAAAACCAAAATATCACATCCATAAAAATTAACAAAACCCGCAAAAACAACAGGATAAAATACAATAAAGCAAGTTTATCACATTCATACCCCACTAATTTTTCTCCCTTACTTTCAAGTCAGCCATTCTTTTTCCTCGCTTCTTTTTATAGTCATGATTATCGGGACAAACCCAGGCGAGGTCTTTATGCAACAAGAAGCATTAGGAATGGTAGAAACCAAAGGCTTAACTGCAGCCATAGAGGCCGCAGATGCAATGGTGAAGTCAGCCAATGTCATGTTGGTCGGCTACGAAAAAATTGGCTCAGGGCTGGTAACCGTCATCGTTCGCGGTGATGTCGGTGCCGTAAAAGCGGCGACCGATGCGGGTGCTGCCGCTGCGCGCAACGTGGGAGAAGTGAAAGCCGTACACGTCATTCCACGCCCTCATACCGATGTTGAAAAAATCTTACCGAAGGGAATTAACCCATGAGCAGCAATGAACTGGTTGAACAGATCATGGCGCAGGTCATTGCCCGTGTGGCAACGCCTGATCAAGCGGGCATCCCTGATAAAACCCATCCAAAACGAGAGACGGCTATGGCAGAGAAGAGCTGCAGTTTAACGGAATTTGTTGGCACTGCGATTGGCGACACCGTAGGTCTGGTGATTGCAAACGTAGACAGTGCCCTGTTGGAAGCAATGAAGCTTGAGAAGCGCTATCGCTCCATTGGCATCCTGGGCGCGCGTACCGGCGCGGGTCCACACATCATGGCGGCTGACGAAGCGGTCAAAGCCACCAATACCGAAGTGGTGAGCATTGAACTCCCACGCGATACCAAAGGCGGTGCAGGCCACGGTTCGTTAATCATTATCGGCGGCAACGACGTTTCCGACGTTAAGCGCGGGATTGAAGTGGCGCTGAAAGAACTCGACCGGACCTTCGGTGATGTTTATGGCAATGAGGCCGGACACATCGAACTGCAGTACACCGCGCGTGCCAGTTACGCACTGGAAAAAGCCTTCGGCGCGCCGGTTGGCCGTGCCTGTGGCGTGATTGTCGGTGCCCCGGCCTCCGTCGGCGTGCTGATGGCGGATACCGCGCTGAAAGCAGCGAATGTTGAAGTCGTGGCTTACAGCTCTCCGGCGCATGGCACCAGCTTCAGTAACGAAGCGATCCTGGTTATCTCCGGCGATTCTGGCGCAGTGCGTCAGGCGGTTATCTCGGCGCGAGAAATCGGTAAAACCGTCCTTGCGACCCTCGGTTCAGAACCGAAAAACGATCGCCCGTCCTACATCTGATATCCGTGAGGCTCATTCATGAGATCGAAAAGATTTGAAGCACTGGCGAAACGCCCTGTAAATCAGGACGGATTCGTTAAGGAGTGGATCGAAGAAGGCTTCATTGCGATGGAAAGCCCGAACGATCCTAAGCCGTCGATTAAAATCGTTAACGGCGCAGTCACCGAACTCGATGGCAAATCGGTCAGCCAGTTCGACCTGATTGACCACTTCATTGCCCGCTACGGCATCAACCTGACGCGCGCAGAAGAAGTCATGGCAATGGACTCCGTTAAGCTCGCCAACATGCTGTGCGATCCTAACGTGAAACGTCGCGACATTGTGCCGCTGACTACGGCGATGACCCCGGCGAAAATTGTCGAAGTGGTTTCGCACATGAACGTGGTTGAGATGATGATGGCGATGCAAAAAATGCGCGCACGTCGTACTCCATCCCAGCAGGCACACGTCACCAACGTCAAAGATAATCCGGTGCAGATAGCTGCCGACGCAGCAGAAGGTGCATGGCGCGGTTTTGATGAGCAAGAGACGACCGTGGCCGTGGCGCGTTATGCCCCGTTCAACGCCATTGCTCTGCTCGTCGGTTCTCAGGTCGGTCGTCCGGGCGTGTTGACGCAATGTTCGCTGGAAGAAGCCACTGAACTGAAACTCGGCATGCTGGGCCATACCTGCTACGCCGAAACCATTTCCGTCTACGGTACCGAACCGGTCTTTACCGATGGCGATGATACGCCGTGGTCAAAAGGCTTCCTCGCCTCTTCTTACGCCTCCCGTGGTTTGAAAATGCGTTTCACCTCCGGTTCAGGTTCCGAAGTGCAGATGGGCTATGCCGAAGGTAAATCCATGCTGTATCTGGAAGCGCGCTGCATATACATCACCAAAGCGGCGGGTGTTCAAGGTCTGCAAAACGGCTCCGTGAGCTGCATCGGCGTTCCGTCCGCCGTTCCATCAGGGATCCGCGCGGTACTGGCAGAAAACCTGATCTGTTCATCACTGGATCTGGAATGCGCCTCCAGTAACGACCAGACCTTTACCCACTCCGATATGCGTCGTACCGCGCGTCTGCTGATGCAGTTCCTGCCGGGTACCGACTTTATCTCTTCCGGTTATTCCGCCGTGCCGAACTACGACAACATGTTCGCGGGCTCCAACGAAGATGCGGAAGACTTCGATGACTACAACGTTATCCAGCGTGACCTGAAAGTGGACGGTGGTCTGCGTCCGGTGCGTGAAGAGGACGTTATCGCCATTCGTAACAAAGCAGCACGTGCTCTGCAGGCGGTTTTCGCCGGCATGGGTCTGCCGCCGATTACGGATGAAGAAGTCGAAGCCGCCACCTACGCACACGGTTCAAAAGATATGCCTGAACGTAACATCGTTGAGGACATCAAGTTTGCGCAGGAAATCATCAACAAAAACCGCAACGGTCTGGAAGTGGTGAAAGCGCTGGCTCAGGGTGGCTTTACCGATGTCGCGCAGGACATGCTCAACATCCAGAAAGCCAAGTTAACCGGGGACTATCTGCATACCTCCGCCATTATCGTCGGCGACGGACAAGTGCTCTCTGCAGTCAATGACGTCAACGATTATGCCGGTCCGGCAACAGGTTATCGCCTGCAAGGCGAACGCTGGGAAGAAATTAAGAACATCCCTGGCGCACTTGATCCCAACGAGCTTGGCTAAGGGGTGAACAATGGAAATTAATGAAAAATTGCTGCGCCAGATTATTGAAGACGTTCTGTCCGAAATGCAGACCAGCGATAAGCCCGTCTCGTTTCGCGCACCGGGAACGTCAACCGCACCTGCTGCACCGGCCGGTGACAGTTTTCTGACGGAAATTGGCGAGGCAAAACAGGGCACGCAACAGGATGAAGTCATCATCGCTGTCGGCCCGGCGTTTGGCCTTTCTCAGACCGTTAATATCGTCGGTTTGCCGCACAAGAACATTCTGCGTGAAGTGATTGCCGGTATTGAAGAAGAGGGCATCAAAGCGCGTGTGATTCGCTGCTTTAAATCGTCCGACGTGGCCTTTGTTGCCGTGGAGGGTAACCGTCTGAGCGGCTCTGGCATCTCTATCGGCATCCAGTCAAAAGGCACGACGGTCATCCACCAACAGGGACTGCCGCCGCTGTCCAACCTGGAGCTGTTCCCGCAGGCACCGCTGCTGACGCTGGAAACCTATCGCCAGATTGGTAAAAACGCCGCGCGTTATGCCAAGCGTGAATCACCGCAGCCGGTTCCGACGCTAAACGATCAGATGGCACGCCCGAAATATCAGGCTAAATCCGCCATTTTGCACATTAAAGAGACGAAGTACGTCGTGACGGGCAAAAACCCGCAGGAACTGCGCGTGGCGCTTTAATAAGGATCCCTTTATGAATACCGATGCAATTGAATCGATGGTACGGGATGTGTTGAGCCGCATGAACAGCCTGCAGGGCGACACATCTGCCCCGGCAGCCGGTTCGAGCAGTACGACCCAGACCGCAAAAGTGACCGACTATCCACTCGCCAGTAAGCATCCTGAGTGGGTCAAAACGGCCACCAACAAAACGCTGGATGAGTTCACTCTCGAAAACGTTCTGAGCAACAAAGTGACCGCGCAGGATATGCGTATCACACCGGAAACGCTGCGCATTCAGGCGGCTATCGCCAAAGATGCTGGACGTGACCGCCTGGCGATGAACTTTGAGCGTGCCGCAGAACTGACGGCTGTACCGGACGATCGCATTCTTGAGATCTATAACGCTCTGCGTCCTTACCGTTCAACGAAAGAAGAACTGCTCGCGATCGCGGACGATCTTGAAAATCGCTATCAGGCCAAAATCTGCGCCGCGTTTGTTCGTGAAGCTGCGGTGTTGTACGTCGAGCGTAAGAAACTGAAAGGCGACGACTAAGGAAAGGTCATGAGATATATAGCTGGCATTGATATCGGCAACTCATCCACAGAAGTCGCGCTGGCGACAGTGGATGGCACTGGCGCGCTCACCATTACCGGTAGCGCGCTGGCGGAAACCACCGGGATAAAAGGCACATTGCGTAATGTGTTTGGGATTCAGGAGGCGCTTACGCTTGCGGCTAACAATGCAGGCATCAATGTCAGCGATATCTCGCTTATCCGTATCAACGAAGCCACCCCGGTGATTGGTGATGTCGCGATGGAAACCATCACGGAAACTATCATCACCGAATCCACCATGATCGGTCATAACCCGAAAACACCGGGCGGTGTCGGTCTGGGTGTGGGGATCACTATCACGCCGGAAGAGTTACTCACCCGCCCGGCGGATACCCCGTTAATTCTGGTGGTGTCATCCGCTTTCGATTTCGCTGATGTCGCCACCATGATTAACGCCTCAGTCCGTGCTGGTTATCAGTTAACGGGTGTCATTTTGCAACAGGACGATGGCGTTCTGGTCAGTAACAGACTGGAAAAACCGCTGCCTATCGTTGATGAAGTGCTGTACATCGACCGTATACCGCTCGGAATGCTGGCCGCCATCGAGGTCGCCGTACCCGGTAAGGTTATCGAAACGCTGTCAAACCCTTATGGCATCGCGACGGTGTTTAATCTCAACGCGGACGAGACCAAAAACATTGTTCCGATGGCGCGAGCGCTGATTGGCAACCGCTCCGCTGTGGTGGTGAAAACCCCTTCAGGTGATGTTAAAGCGCGCGCCATTCCTGCTGGAAACATTGAACTGCAGTCACAGGGACGTACGCTACGCGTTGATGTCGCCGCGGGTGCCGACGCCATTATGAAAGCGGTCGGCGAATGCCCGAAACTGGACAACGTTACCGGTGAAGCGGGCACCAATATTGGCGGCATGCTGGAACACGTTCGCCAGACGATGGCGGAACTGACCAACAAACCAAGCAACGAAATTTTTATCCAGGATTTGCTGGCCGTCGACACCTCCGTCCCCGTCAGCGTCACCGGCGGACTGGCCGGTGAGTTTTCTCTGGAACAGGCCGTCGGTATCGCATCGATGGTGAAATCAGACCGTCTGCAGATGGCGATGATCGCCAGCGAAATCAAAGAAAAGCTGAACGTGGACGTTCAGGTTGGCGGCGCAGAAGCTGAAGCGGCGATTCTGGGCGCGCTCACCACGCCCGGCACCACGCGTCCTCTGGCGATTCTGGATTTAGGCGCTGGCTCGACCGACGCCTCCATCATTAATCCCAAAGGCGAAATTATCGCCACGCACCTCGCCGGGGCTGGCGACATGGTGACCATGATCATCGCCCGGGAACTGGGGCTTGATGACCGCTACCTGGCAGAAGAGATCAAAAAGTATCCGTTAGCCAAGGTCGAAAGCCTGTTCCATCTGCGCCACGAAGACGGCAGCGTTCAGTTTTTCCCGACGCCGCTTCCCCCTGCGGTATTTGCCCGGGTCTGCGTGGTCAAACCGGATGAACTGGTGCCTCTGCCCGGCGATCTCGCACTGGAAAAAGTTCGCGCCATTCGTCGCAGCGCCAAAGAGCGCGTATTTGTCACCAATGCCCTGCGCGCGCTACGACAGGTTAGCCCGACGGGCAATATCCGCGACATTCCGTTCGTCGTTCTGGTGGGCGGCTCCTCGCTGGACTTTGAAGTGCCGCAGCTGGTGACGGACGCCCTGGCGCATTATCGACTGGTTGCCGGACGCGGAAATATTCGCGGCACCGAAGGACCGCGAAACGCAGTGGCGACGGGCCTCATCCTTTCCTGGCATAAGGAGTTTGCCCATGGACAGTAGTGTCACTACGCCTGCCATTGTGATTTCGACTATCGGCGACTGTCTTTCCGTCTGGAAAGAGGTGCTGCTCGGCATTGAAGAAGAAGGCATCCCGTTTGTGATTCAACACCAGGCGGCGGGAGAAGTCGTTCAGAGCGCATGGCAGGCAGCCCGCATGTCGCCGCTGCTGGTTGGCATCGCCTGCAACGAAGAAACCCTGGTCGTGCACTACAAAAATTTACCCACTTCAGCGCCGCTTTTTACGCTGACGTATCGCCAAAACAGCCTTGACCGGCGAAGTACTGGAAACAACGCGGCAAGGTTAGTCAAAGGGATCCCCTTCCGGGATCTCAATGCTTAATCCACAGGAGAATCGCAGTATGAATAACGCACTGGGACTGGTTGAAACAAAAGGGTTGGTCGGCGCGATTGAAGCCGCAGATGCCATGGTGAAATCTGCCAACGTGCAACTGGTCGGTTACGAAAAAATCGGCTCCGGTCTGGTGACCGTCATGGTTCGCGGTGACGTCGGCGCCGTTAAAGCCGCCGTTGATGCAGGCTGCGCGGCAGCAAGCGTCGTGGGCGAGGTGAAATCCAGCCACGTTATCCCGCGTCCGCACAGCGACGTTGAGGCTATTTTACCGAAATCGGCCTGAGTACTATCGAAAAGGAGCACAGCGTGAAGCAATCACTGGGATTACTCGAAGTTAGTGGTCTGGCATTAGCCATCTGTTGCGCAGATGCCATGGCGAAAGCGGCTTCCATCACGCTGGTTGGCCTTGAAAAAACCAACGGTTCAGGCTGGACGGTGATCAAGATAACCGGTGATGTGGCGTCAGTACAATCTGCCATCATCACCGGTACTCATCTCGCCGAACAGCAAGATGGCCTGGTCGCGCATAAAGTGATCGCCAGACCCGGCGAGGGTATTCTCTCCCGCGCGATGGCTGCCACCCCGGCGCCTGTATCAGCACCCGCAGCGGTGTCTGTACCTGAGCCCGTGCCAGCCCCCATTGAAGAACCTGAAACTGAAGTCGTTGTAGAAGAGTCAGCACCGGAAGCGGCGCCTGAAGACGGGATTATCAGCTGCAATTTGTGTCTGGACCCGGCCTGTAAGCGCCAGAAAGGCGAACCCCGGTCGCTCTGCCTGCATTCAGGTAAACGAGGTTAAGCGTAATGGATAAGCAACTTCTGGAAACGACGGTCAGCAAAGTGCTGAATGAATTGCGGGATCGCCCTATTCCACTGGGCGTTTCCAACCGTCATATCCACCTTAACGCTGAGGATTATGCCCGTCTTTTTCCGGGACATCCGATTAGTGAGAAAAAAGGACTCCTGCAACCGGGACAGTACGCGGCTGAGCAGACCGTCACGTTAGTGGGTCCAAAAGGTCAACTGAAAAATGTTCGCCTGCTGGGGCCACTACGTAGCACCAGCCAGGTGGAGATTTCGCGCACGGATGCCAGAACGTTGGGCATCGCCGCACCGTTACGGATGTCCGGTAATCTTAATGGTACGCCGGGTATTCGCCTCGTGAGCCCCTTTGGCGAAGTCGAACTCCCCTCTGGCGTGATCGTCGCCCAGCGCCACATTCACATGTCACCGCTGGATGCGCTGATCCTGCGCGTTGCTCATGGCGATAGCGTCAGTGTCGCCATTGAGGGAACCGATCGTCGGCTGATCTTCGACAACGTTGCGGTACGTGTTTCCCCCGATATGCGCCTGGAGATGCATATTGATACCGACGAGGCCAATGCCGCTGGGGCAGATGACGCCAATGCTTTCGTCACGCTGGTGACGCCGCGATGAACGGCGATATGTTGCAGCGAATCGTCGAGGAGGTGGTCTCCCGCCTGCAGCGTCGAGCACAAAGCTCCGTCACGCTGAGCGTCGCGCAACTGCGGGAAACACAGTCCCACACCCTGTTTTGTCAGTACGCCTCCCTGCATATTTTGCAGGTCGATCTGCCCCTGCTGGAGCAGATCGCCGACAACGATTCGTCGCATGCTGCCGCCGTCATGATTCATGAGGCGCTGGCATTGGGTCTCCGGGTGCAACTCTCACTGCAACGTCGGCTATTGCCCGCATTGCCAGTGAAGAAGCTGGCCCGATTGCCGCTGGTTTTCTGCGATGAGCAGGGGCAGTCAATCACACTGCACCCCACTCGACTGTTAAGTTACGCCGATGTTGCCCGCTTACCCGCAGGGTTACTGGTGCTGCATCGCACATGTGTTGTTACCGCGCTGGCTCGCGAGACCGCGAGTTCACGCCACATCCATTTAATTAAGCAGGAGTGAACCATGCATCTGGCACGTGTTACAGGCGCGGTGGTATCCACGCAAAAATCGCCCTCGTTGGTCGGTAAAAAACTTCTGCTGGTACGCCGGGTCAGTGCCGACGGCGAACTGCCGACGAATCCGACGGCAGGCGATGAAGTCGCCGTTGACTCCGTCGGCGCAGGCGTTGGCGAACTGGTGCTCCTGAGCAGCGGTTCCAGCGCCAGGCATGTTTTTTCCGGGCCGAATGAGGCCATCGATCTGGCCGTTGTCGGCATTGTCGACACGCTTTCTCGTTAAGGGGGAGTTATGGCGATTTATACCCGCACAGGCGACGCAGGCACAACGGCGCTTTTTACCGGACAGCGCGTCAGTAAAACGCACCCCCGAGTGGAAGCGTACGGCACGCTTGATGAGCTTAACGCCGCGCTGAGCCTGTGCGTCTGCGCCACCCGCAACGCGCAGCATCGCGCGCTGCTGGAAGCCATTCAACTGCAAATTTTCTGGTTCAGCGCTGAACTTGCCAGCGAAAGCGAACAACCCTCAGCGGACCAGCGCTACATCAGCTCTGAGGAAATTGCCGCGCTGGAAGCGGCCATCGATACCGCAATGGGACGCGTCGCGCCCTTGCACAGTTTTATTCTGCCAGGCCGCTGTGAAGCCGCAAGCCGCCTGCATTTTGCCCGCACGCTGGCGCGCCGGGCCGAACGCCGGCTGGTTGAACTCGCTGCCGATGTCAGCGTCAGGCATGTGCTAATGCGCTATATCAATCGCCTGTCAGACTGCTTGTATGCGCTGGCGCGAGCGGAAGATCACGACGCCCATCAGGACACGATTATCCTGGAAGTGACGAAACGCTATCTGGCAACCGGTCACGCCCCTGTCAAAAAGGAATCTGCGATGTCGCTCTCTTTTGGCGATCTCCATCAGTTAACCCGCGCCGCCGTCGAGCGGGCGCAAGCCTTAAACGTCCCGGTGGTCGTCAGTATTGTTGACGCCCACGGTACAGAAGCCGTTACCTGGCGGATGCCGGACGCTCTGCTGGTCAGCAGCGAACTGGCACCGAAAAAAGCCTGGACCGCCGTGGCGATGAAAACCGCGACTCATGAACTCGCGTCGGTGGTTCAGCCCGGCGCACCGCTGTACGGGCTGGAAAGTCATATGCAGGGAAAAGTCGTCACGTTTGGCGGCGGCTACGCGCTATGGCGTGATGGATTGCTTATTGGGGGTCTTGGTATCAGCGGGGGAAGCGTTGAACAGGACATGGACATTGCACAGACTGCCATTGCGGCAATAAACGTGAGAACACATCAATGAATACTACTGAACTGGAAACCCTCATCCGCACCATTTTGAGCGAGCAACTGGCTCCCGCAAAAACTGAAATCAAAGGGAACGGAATCTTTCAGTCTGTTGGTGAAGCAGTCGATGCAGCCCACCAGGCGTTCTTGCGTTATCAGCAGTCACCGCTGAAAACGCGCAGCGCCATTATCAGCGCTATCCGGGAAGAGCTGGCACCACAGTTGGCAGCCCTGGCAGCAGAAAGCGCAGCGGAAACCGGAATGGGTAACAAAGAGGACAAATTCCTCAAAAACAAAGCGGCGCTGGACAACACTCCTGGCATCGAAGACCTGACCACTACCGCGCTCACCGGCGACGGCGGCATGGTACTGTTTGAATATTCACCGTTTGGCGTGATTGGTTCAGTCGCTCCCAGCACCAACCCGACAGAAACCATTATCAACAACAGCATTAGCATGCTGGCGGCAGGCAACAGCGTCTATTTCAGCCCGCATCCGGGTGCCAAAACGGTGTCGCTGAAGCTTATCGCCATGATTGAGGATATCGCGTTTCGCAGCTGTGGCATTCGCAATCTGGTGGTGACCGTTGCCGAGCCGACATTTGAAGCCACCCAACAAATGATGGCGCATCCGAAAATTGCCGTACTGGCCATTACCGGCGGTCCAGGCATTGTGGCAATGGGCATGAAGAGTGGGAAGAAAGTGATTGGCGCAGGCGCGGGCAATCCCCCCTGCATCGTCGATGAGACAGCGGACCTGGTGAAGGCCGCAGAAGATATCATCAACGGCGCGGCATTTGACTACAACCTGCCCTGTATCTCAGAGAAAAGCCTGATTGTGGTGGAGTCAGTTGCGGAACAGCTAATCCAGCAAATGCAAAGTTTCGGCGCACTGTTGCTCAGTCCGGCCGATATCGAGAAGCTGCGCGCGACCTGCCTGCCTGAAGGCATTGCCAATAAAAAACTGGTCGGTAAAAGCCCTTCCGCCATGCTCGACGCCGCCGGTATTCCGGTCCCGGCAAAAGCGTCGCGCCTGTTGATTGGCGTCGTCAGCGCGGACGACAGCTGGGTAACCAGTGAGCAGTTGATGCCGATGCTGCCGGTGGTGAAGGTTAACGATTTTGACGCCGCGCTGTCGCTGGCGCTGAAAGTGGAAGATGGGCTGCATCATACCGCCATCATGCACTCGCAGAATGTGTCCCGCCTGAACCTCGCTGCGCGGACCCTGCAAACCTCCATTTTCGTTAAAAATGGCCCCTCCTATGCGGGAATTGGCGTCGGCGGCGAAGGTTTTACCACCTTCACCATCGCCACGCCGACCGGTGAAGGGACAACGTCGGCGCGCACGTTTGCCCGCTCCCGTCGCTGTGTGCTGACTAACGGTTTCTCAATCCGCTAATGAGGTTGTGATGAATACCTTTTCACTGCAAACCCGTTTGTACAGCGGCCCTGGAAGTCTGAAGGTGCTTGGCCGCTTTACGAACAAGCACATCTGGATTATCTGCGATAGTTTTCTCGCTCGTTCGCCGCTGATTAATACGCTGCGCGAGGCGATACCGGCGGATAACCGGATCAGCGTATTCAGTGAGATCACGCCAGACCCGACCATCGGAACCGTCGTTCAGGGGATTGCGCAAATGCAGTCCCTGCGCCCCGATGTGGTGATCGGTTTCGGCGGCGGCTCCGCGCTGGATGCGGCGAAGGCCATTGTCTGGTTCAGCCGTCAGTTTGATATTGATATTGAAACCTGCGTGGCGATCCCGACCACCAGCGGAACCGGGTCGGAAGTCACCAGCGCCTGCGTGATTAGCGATCCGGAGAAAGGCATTAAGTATCCGCTGTTTAACAACGCGCTCTATCCGGACATGGCGATCCTTGATCCGATGCTGGTCGTCAGCGTCCCGCCCGCCATCACCGCCAATACCGGGATGGATGTTCTGACGCACGCGCTGGAAGCCTATGTGTCCACGCACGCCAGTGACTTTACCGATGCACTCGCTGAAAAAGCAGCTCAGATCGTCTTTCAGTATCTACCTGTCGCCGTTCGTAAAGGCGACTGTCTTGCCACTCGAGGCAAAATGCACAACGCCTCTACGCTGGCAGGAATGGCATTCAGCCAGGCTGGACTGGGACTGAACCATGCCATCGCCCACCAGTTAGGCGGCCAGTTCCATCTGCCTCACGGCCTGGCAAATGCCCTGCTGCTGGTGTCGGTGATCCGCTTCAACGCGCACGATCCACGGGCGGCTAAACGCTACGCCCGATTCGCCAAAGCCTGTCATTTATGTCCTGACAGCGCCAATGAAACGGCGAGTGTGAATGCGTTGGTACAGCACATTGAACAACTGAAAAAAGCGTGCGCTATCCCTACCCTCGCCGCCACGCTTAAAGAACAAAAGCAGGACTGGTCACAGCGTATTCCGGCAATGGTTCAGGCCGCGCTGGCGGACGTAACGCTGAAGACCAACCCCAGAGCTGCGGATGCCGGAGCCATTCAGGAACTGCTTGAGGAGTTGCTATGAATGCCGCCCTGAATGATGAACTGGCCACACTGAATGCGCAGACCCTCGTTGAGCGCGTTCGCGCGGCAGGCATTGTGGGGGCTGGCGGTGCTGGCTTTCCGACGCATGTCAAACTCCAGGCTCAGGTGGAGATTTTCCTGGTCAATGCTGCCGAATGCGAGCCGATGCTGAAAGTCGATCAGCAACTCATGGCGCAGCAGGCGGCGCGTCTGATTCGCGGCGTACAGTATGCGATGAAGGCCACCGGAGCTCGTGAAGGGATTATCGCCCTGAAAGAAAAGTACCAGCCAGCGATTGCCGCCCTGACGCCGCTGTTGCCTCCGGCGATCAGGCTTCACATTCTGCCCGATGTCTATCCGGCGGGAGATGAAGTTCTGACGATCTGGATGGCAACAGGTCGTCGCGTTCCCCCCGCCGCCCTGCCGGTCAGCGTGGGGGTGGTGGTCAACAACGTACAAACCGTACTGAATATCGCCCGCGCGGTCGAGCAGCAGTATCCCGTGACGCGCCGTACGCTCACGATTAACGGTGCCGTTGTCCGCCCACAGACCGTAACCGTCCCCATCGGCATGTCCTTACGCGACGTGCTGGAGATGGCTGGCGGCGCAACCATCGACGATCCGGGATTTATCAACGGCGGACCAATGATGGGAAGCCTGGTGACGTCGCTGGACGCGCCGGTCACGAAAACTACCGGCGGACTGCTGGTGCTGCCGAAATCACATCCGCTGATTCAGCGGCGTATGCAGGATGAGCGTACCGTGCTGTCAGTGGCGAGAACCGTTTGTGAACAATGTCGCCTGTGTACCGATCTCTGCCCGAGGCATCTCATCGGTCACGAACTCTCTCCGCATCTGCTGGTGCGCGCAGTCAATTTCCATCAGGCCGCCACACCACAACTGCTGCTCAGCGCCCTCACCTGTTCCGAATGCAACGTCTGTGAAAGTGTGGCCTGTCCGGTAGGTATTTCACCCATGCGGATTAACCGCATGCTGAAACGCGAACTGCGCGCCCAAAATCAGCGCTACGAGGGCCCGCTCAATCCGGCTGATGAGATGGCGAAATACCGTCTGGTGCCGGTTAAACGACTCATCGCCAAACTGGGGCTAACGCCATGGTATCGGGAAGCGCCGTTAGTCGACAGCGAGCCCGTTGTTGAGAAGACGACGCTGTTGCTGCGCCAGCACATCGGCGCCAGCGCGGTGCCCTGCGTTCAGAAAGGCGAGCGCGTCGCGCGTGGTCAGTGCGTTGCTGAAACTCCGCAAGGCGCACTCGGTGCGCCTGTTCACGCCAGTATTGACGGCATTGTCTGTGAGGTAACAGATCAGGCCATTATCGTTGTAAGAGGTTAACCATGTCTCAGGCCATAGGTATTTTAGAACTCACCAGCATTGCCAAAGGGATGGAAGCGGGCGATGCCATGCTGAAAAGCGCCAATGTGGATCTGCTGGTCAGCAAAACCATTTGTCCGGGTAAATTTTTACTCATGCTGGGCGGCGACGTTGGCGCGGTACAACAGGCGATCGAAACCGGAAACGCGCTCGCTGGCGAAATGCTGGTCGACAGTCTGGTGTTGCCCAACATTCATGCCAGCGTGCTTCCCGCAATCAGCGGCCTGAACAGCGTGGATAAACGTCAGGCGGTAGGGATTGTCGAAACCTGGAGCGTAGCGGCCTGTATCAGTGCGGCTGACCGGGCGGTGAAGGCGTCCAACGTGACGCTCGTGCGCGTTCATATGGCGTTCGGTATCGGCGGCAAATGCTACATGGTGGTCGCAGGCGACGTCTCCGATGTCAACAACGCGGTCACGGTTGCCAGTGAGAGCGCGGGTGAAAAAGGTCTGCTGGTTTATCGTTCGGTGATCCCACGCCCGCACGACGCGATGTGGCGTCAGATGGTGGAGGGATGATGGAAAGACAACCGACCACGGATCGCATGATCCAGGAGTACGTACCAGGCAAACAGGTCACGCTGGCGCATCTGATTGCGAACCCCGGCAAAGATCTGTTCAAGAAACTGGGATTGCAGGACAGCGTCTCGGCGATTGGCATTCTCACCATCACGCCAAGTGAAGCTTCCATTATTGCCTGTGACATTGCGACGAAATCCGGCGCAGTAGAGATAGGTTTTCTCGACCGTTTCACCGGTGCGGTGGTGTTAACCGGCGACGTGTCGGCGGTGGAATACGCCCTGAAGCAGGTAACGCGCACGCTTGGTGAAATGATGCGTTTTACAACCTGTTCCATCACGCGGACGTAGCGTTATGCAGCGCATGATGTTGATTGGCCCCAGCCAGTGCGGTAAGACCTCGCTGACGCAGTGTCTGCGCGGCGAGGCTCTCGAGTATCAGAAAACGCAGGCGATTGTCTGGTCTGCCGAAACTATCGACACCCCTGGCGAATATCTGGAAAACCGTTGTCTGTACAGCGCACTGCTGGCAAGCGCCTGCGAGGCGGATGTCATTGCGCTGGTGCTTAATAGCGATGCGCAGTGGTCACCTTTCTCCCCCGGCTTTACTGCACCGATGAACAGACCGGCATTCGGCGTGGTGACCAAATCAGATTTAGCGAACCCGCAGAAAATTGCGCAGGTCACCGGGTGGCTGGAGCAGGCCGGCGCACGGCGCGTCTTCGTGACCAGCGCCGTCAACCATTCCGGTCTTGATGAACTGTTTGCCTTTCTGAACCAAAAGGAATCTTCATGTCTCACAAAATAATGGCGATCAACGCGGGCAGCTCGTCCCTTAAATTTCAGTTGCTGGACATGCCGCAGGGCGATTTGCTGTGTCAGGGGCTCATTGAGCGTATCGGTCTGCCGGATGCCCGGATCACCCTGAAAGCGCAGGATCAAAAATGGCAGCAAACCACGCCGGTTGCCGATCATCGTGAGGCGGTGACCCTACTTCTCGAAATGCTGATTAGCCACGGTATTATCACCAGCCTGCAGGATATCGAGGGTGTCGGTCATCGCGTGGCGCATGGCGGGGAATCGTTTAAGGATTCCGTGCGCGTGACCGATGAATCGCTGGCGGAAATTGAACGCCTTGCCGAACTGGCGCCCTTGCATAACCCGGTTAACCTGCTTGGCATCAACGTGTTTCACCAGTTGCTGCCCGACGTACCTTCAGTTGCCGTTTTTGATACCGCGTTTCATCAAACGCTGGAAGAACCTGCCTATATCTATCCGCTTCCGTGGCGGTATTACGCGGAGTTTGGTATCCGCCGCTACGGTTTCCACGGGACCAGCCATAAGTATGTCAGTACGACACTCGCCGAAAGGCTTGGTGTACCGCTTAGCGCACTGCGCGTCGTGTGTTGTCATCTGGGCAACGGCAGCAGTATTTGCGCGATTAAGGGCGGAAAGTCGGTTAATACATCGATGGGCTTCACCCCGCAGTCTGGCGTAATGATGGGAACCCGCAGCGGGGATATCGACCCGTCCATCTTACCCTGGGTTGCCCAGCGTGAAGGCAAGACGCCACAGCAGCTCAATCACCTGCTGAACAATGAATCCGGGCTGCTTGGCGTTTCGGGCGTCTCGCATGACTATCGTGACGTTGAGCAGGCTGCTGACGCCGGGAATCCCCGCGCGGCTCTCGCACTGTCGCTGTTTGCGGAGCGTATTCGCGCCACGATTGGCAGCTATATCATGCAAATGGGTGGACTGGATGCGCTGGTGTTTACCGGTGGTATCGGGGAAAACTCGGCGCGCGCCAGAGCGGCAATCTGTCAGAATCTGCACTTCCTGGGTCTTGCCATAGACGAAGAGAAGAACCAACGGAATGCAACCTTTATTCAGGCGGAAAACGCGATCGTCAAAGTGGCGGTCATCAACACCAATGAAGAGCTGATGATAGCCCAGGACGTGATGCGGATTGCTCTCGCAGAATCAGAAACTTTCGCCGTGTCGGCCTGAGTTCGCGCCGCACAAATTGCGGCAAATCATGGTAATAGCGAAATCGCCATGACACTATGCGCCGAGGATTGTCGAGCAGAAAGGTGATAACGTGGCTGTTGCGCAGTGCCCCGCGTCATGCGGAGAGCTTATTCAGGGCTGGATTATGGGCAGCGAGAAACTGGTCTCCTGCCCGGTTGACTGGTACAGCACCGTCGAGGTCTGTACCGGTTCTCCTTTAGCGGACGAGCGCCCTCTTTCCCGGGCGATGGTCAACCGACTCCTTGAACACTGGAACTACCCCGCGCACCTGAGCCAGGATATTCGTGTTTCGATCCATTCAACTATCCCGATAGCAAAAGGTATGGCCAGCAGTACGGCGGATATCGCCGCAACAGCCGTCGCTACTGCGCAGCATCTCGGTCATCAACTGGATGAATCCACGCTCGCGCAACTTTGCGTCTCGCTGGAACCGACTGACAGCACCGTTTTTCAACAGCTAACGCTGTTTGACCACAACGATGCTTCGACGCAAATCCCCTGCGATTCTCAACCCGCGCTGGACCTCCTCGTGCTGGAAAGCCCGCAAACTTTACGCACCGCCGACTATCACCGCATTCCGCGGCAGGCCGGTTTGCATGCTGGCGCGCCTGCGCTGAAGCGGGCGTGGGAAAAAGTACAGGAAGCTTGTGCGGAGCAAAATCCGTATCGCATGGGAGAGGCGGCGACACTGAGCGCCATCGCCAGCCAGATGCTGTTGCCGAAACCCGATTTCGATGCGCTATTGTCGCTGGTTGAAGAGTGCGATTTATACGGCGTGAACGTGGCGCACAGCGGCAGCGTCGTCGGACTGATGCTCGACAGACAGCGACACGATGTGGACTATGTTAAGTGGCTACTGGCAAAAAACAGACTGACCGAACACTGGCCAGAACAGCACCTGTTACGGATGGTCAGCGGCGGCGTAAAACTTCAGTGAGGATCGCATTGCGGATCCTCACTGCACACAAGCGTTACTCCGCTTTCGCGTCGCCGTTTTTCATTTCGCCCATTGCTTTCAGCTTTTTGGAGATGTCGCGGCGTTCTTTGGAGATCTCTGCATTTTTGATGATGTAGTCATCAACGCGATCTTCATAGTCGCTTTTCATGCTGGCGATAATGCCCTGAATAGCTTCAACGCTCATACCCGGCTTGATGTAATCGCTCAGGTTGTCCAGCAGCAGAACACGTTTCTGGTTGTCACGGATCTTTTTCTCAACGTCCTGGATTTCACGCTGCAGTTTGTTTTTACGACGGAACAGACGGACAAATTCCAGCACGTCCTGGAAAGATGGCTTGGTAGTTTCCATTTTTACACCCCTGATAATGTGAGAGTCGGATTCGTTTAAACGATAGGGCTAACATTACTTTTCGCAGCCACAAATGACAATGGCTTCATTCTGGTTTCCATCATACCCTTATTCCTTGCTGAATCGAAGCAGCAGCGGCAGCATTCCCCTTACCTGCTTTTTATTTGCGCAGTGCGCGGCAGATAAGATGCGACAGCAGCTCCAGTTGACGGGCGGTTTCCAGACTGAGCCAGACATAGCCATGAATCGGCGTTTCGGCCACATTATGTTCATCATGCTGGCGTATCAGCGTGCGCAGTTCGTTAACGGTCTCATTCAGTTTTTCACTGTTCGCGAGAATCGGTTGCGGATTGCCTTCAAACAACGCATGCGCAATCGTCAGTAGCGCCTGCTGGGTCATTTTCTGCGTTTCCCGCAGCGTATGGGCGTTAAGCATGACGAAATGGCTCTCACGGGTCGCCCACAGGGCATTGATCTGCAATTCGAGCATGCAGACCAGGTTACGGTTGACGGTCTGAATGGCTTCAAAAATAGATTTCTGGATGCGCGTTTCTTTGCTCGCGGGAGTGATAAGCCCGCGCATTTTTACCACGTCAGCCAGGAGCTGTTGCAGATGTTTATCCAACCGAGGACGTTCTAACAGATTGGGCGACAGTGCAGCCTGATACACCCGGTTATAGGCCGTTACGCAATGTGCCAGTTGGATTCGCCAGTGGATAAAGGCGCGCTGCGGCCAGATTCCGGTGAACAGCATGGCGAGAAGCGACCCGAGAATGACATCGCCGCCGCGCCAGAGCGCGGTCTCCATATCGCCTGCAGGAGCGCCCACCACCACGGCCAGCGTGATGCCAATTAAAAGCGCCTGATACGGTTTTTTACCTAACGCGAGCCATCCACACAGAAACATGGCCGCCGCACACCAGAGCAGCATCAGCGGCAATGAGAAAAGCTCGAGGCGCAGCGCCACCAGACCCAGCGCCGACCCGAGGATCGTGCCACCGATCCGTTCATACGCTCGGGGAACCACGTTTCCCCAGAACGAGATTGGCCCCATGATCACCACCAGCGTAATCAGAGGCCACGTCCCTTCAGGAATGTTAAACAGGCGAACAAGTAAAAAGGTCAGGATGAAGGCCAACGCGATGCGAATACCATGCACAATGCGGTAATGGCGATACAGGCGGATTTCAAATGGACTCAGTGACTTATCGGCACGCACTCACGCACTCCGTCAGGCAAAGACAAAAACAGATTGTACCTGTTTTTACGCGCAGAGGATCACCGCAGCGGACAGGACATCTCGCTAAGCGTAGTCGCTCAGCGCCGGTCCGCCTGGTTTTATGCTTACTTCGTGACAGATTGTACCGATATATACATCTCGATATCCCAGTAACCGTCTTCGCAACCGTTGTTCAGATAGACTTCAAAGCAGGGTTTGCACGTCATTTCATACTTTTGATCCTGCATCAGGCTATTAAATAACTGATGCCATGGCGTCGCAAAATCATTATTGTCGACGCGCGCAACCGCCGTCGCATATTGACCGCCATCGATTTCACTGAGCGTCACGCCTTCGCTGTTTTCCGGTATGACAAAATCAGCGGGCACCGAAACGACTGTACTACAGCGCAGTTTCTCGGCAGGCACTTCATCTGGATTGTCGAAGTAAACGGCGATCCATTCTTGCGTCACAACCTGCTTGTCATCCACCCACATCATCAACTGGTCAAAGCCTTGTTTCACCGTTTGTTCCCACGGTCCCACCAGGTGGAAACCTGCAACGGTGCGCTTGTCAGCGTGTCTGATCTCGTAGTTCATGTTGCCTCCATTGTTACACTGTATTTATATACAGTGTAACTAAGCCTGAATAACAGCCACAAGAGATTTGTGATTATTATGTGAGCAGAGCCGAACTCCTGCCAGTCTCCTGCCAGAGATCGTCAGGCTTTATGATGAAAATAATCACTCAGACGCGAAAGGACGTCCCCCTTGCCTACCGCTTCCAGCGTCACCAGAGGCCAGTGGGCGACCAGTTTGTCACGGTCGTAGAGCTCAATTTCTCCGACCCGCTGATGCGCGGCGAGCGGTGCTTCCAGTTCCTTCTTATCCAGGATGTACTTCGCTTTGATGTTCGGGATTTCCGCCTTCGGCAGCGCCATCCAGAAATCTTGTTCGGTGCCTAACGCGATGTTCTCTTTATCGCCGTACCAGATACGCTCCGTCCCAACCTGCTTACCGCTGCGCAGGATCTGCACCGTGTCGAAATGTTGTTGCCCCCAGAGGAGCAGTTTGCGGGCCTGCTCCTCACGCCCTTTCGGGCTATTCGCCCCCATCACTACGGCAATCAGTCGGCGCTGGCCATCCACCGCAGAGGCAATCAGATTGAAGCCCGCGCCCGAGGTGTGGCCGGTTTTGAGCCCATCAACGTTCAGGGTTTTGTCCCACAGCAGCCCATTACGGTTCTGTTGCGTAATGCCGTTCCAGGTGAGACTTTTCTCACTGTACATATGATAGAACTCAGGCTCGCCATGAATGATGGCCCGGGACAATACCGCCAGATCGTAAGCCGAGCTGTGCTGACCGGGGGCATCCAGCCCGTGAACCGTCTCAAAATGAGTATCATGTAAATTGAGCTTATTGACGTAATTATTCATCATGGCGACAAACTGCGGCTGTCCACCGGCAATATAGTCAGCCAGCGCAACGCAGGCGTCGTTACCGGAATCGACAATCAATCCACGGCTTAAGTCGCGCACGGATACCCGATCACCTTCTTTGAGGAACATGAGCGAGGAGCCGACGAAAACCGGATTGTCTTTTGCCCACGCGTCGTGTCCCACCGTGACCATGTCATCCGGCGTAATGCGCTGGCTGTCAATGGCGCGGTCGACAACATAACCGGTCATCAGCTTGGTCAGGCTGGCAGGATTGCGCTGCTGATGTTCATTACCCGCAGTGAGAATTTGCCCCGTGGTGTAATCCATAAGCACCCACGAACCGGCCTCAATGCTGGGCGGAGGGGGCGCAAAACTGGCCGAACTCGCGGCAAAAGCAGAAGAGAGATTAATCGCGAGTAAAGAAGCGGCAATAAACAGACGGGGTTTCAACAGCATGTCCTCAGGTGTTCCAAAAGAGCCGTCCTTTTTACGGAAAACTGGCAAAACAAACAGGGATTAATTGCAAGGAAATGTGACTTATCGCATAGTTTTCTCTCTTTCGTTGTTATGAACGCGTTTCCGGTCGCGAGTTTCTTTATTGCTTCACGGCGAGTCAGGCTGATTACCGCGTCGAACTTTGGTACTCTGTGCAGTCCAGGCAGCGCGCAACCAGAAGTCACGGAACCCACTTATTTATGAATGACGGCAAGCAGCAACCCACCTTTCTCTTCCACGATTACGAAACCTTTGGCATTCACCCGGCGCTCGACAGACCAGCGCAATTTGCCGCCCTGCGTACCGATAGCGAATTCAACGTTATCGGCGAACCAGAGGTGTTTTACTGCAAACCGGCGGATGACTATTTGCCTCAACCAGGTGCTGTGATGGTCACCGGAATCACCCCACAGGAAGCGCGGGAGAAAGGTGATAATGAAGCTGCGTTTGCCGCGCGGATCCACGCACTGTTTACGGTGCCGAAAACCTGCATTATTGGCTACAACAACGTGCGTTTCGACGACGAAGTCACGCGTAACGTGCTGTACCGCAACTTCTACGATCCTTACGCGTGGAGCTGGCAGCATGATAATTCACGCTGGGATCTGCTGGACGTTATGCGCGCCTGCTATGCCCTGCGCCCGGAAGGCATCAACTGGCCGGAAAATGACGACGGGCTCCCCAGTTTTCGCCTGGAGCATCTGACGAAAGCGAATGGTATCGAACACAGCAATGCGCACGATGCGATGGCGGACGTCTATGCCACCATTGCCATGGCACAACTGGTGAAGTCACGTCAGCCGCGTCTGTTTGAGTATCTCTATACGCACCGCAACAAGCACAAGCTGGCCGCGCTGATAGATGTGCCGCAAATGAAGCCACTGGTGCATGTTTCCGGTATGTTTGGCGCATGGCGCGGCAATACCAGTTGGGTTGCGCCTCTGGCCTGGCATCCGGATAACCGCAATGCGGTGATTATGGTTGACCTGGCCGGTGATATTTCGCCGCTGCTGGAACTGGACAGCGACACCCTGCGCGAGCGTCTGTACACCGCCAAAGCCAGTCTGGGCGATAACGCCGCCGTTCCCCTGAAACTGGTACACATCAACAAATGTCCGGTGCTGGCGCAGGCGAACACGTTGCGCCCGGAAGATGCTGACCGTCTGGGCATTAATCGCCAGCACTGCCTCGATAATTTGAAAGTACTGCGTGAAAATCCGCAGGTGCGTGACAAAGTGGTCGCCGTCTTTGCTGAAGCGGAACCATTCACGCCGTCTGACAACGTCGATGCCCAGCTCTATAACGGCTTCTTCAGCGATGCTGACCGGGCGGCCATGAAGATTGTGCTGGAAACCGACCCGCAGAATCTGCCGGCACTGGATATCACCTTTGTCGATCCGCGTATTGAAAAACTGTTGTTCAACTATCGGGCGCGTAACTTCCCCGGAACGCTGGATGAAGCGGAACAGCAGCGCTGGCTGGAACACCGTCGCCAGGTCTTTACGCCGGAATATTTACAGCACTACGCCGATGAGTTGCAGGTGTTATATCAGGAATATGCGGATGATAAAGAGAAGCAGGCGCTACTGAAGGCGCTGTGGCAGTACGCGGAAGAGATTGTCTGAGATTCGCCCTCCGCGCCACGGCGGAGGGCCTGTTATCACGCTTTCTGTACGGTGATGCTCCAGGCGGCATCGCCAACCTGCTGATAATCTGTAATCGCATGCCCTTCCTCTGCAGCCCATTGAGGGATCGCTTCGGTCGCCTGGGTGCAGTCAAACTCAATCACCAGTTCGTCACCGCTCGCCATCTCGGCCAGCGCGGCTTTTGCTTCAATCAGTGGAAACGGACAAACCTGCGTGACCACGTCCAGTTTTTTAATTGCCATCATTAATCCTTACGCTTAATTTGCCGCAGCGGTTGCCAGACGGGCTTTACGCTGCGGTCGTACAAACACAATCCACGACGCGGTCCAGACGCCAAGGATCATAAATACCAGGCCAATCCAGCCCTGCCAGGTCATCATCGCCGTCATCACCAGACCATTGCCGATAGAACAGCCGCCGGCGATGCTGGCGCCAAAGCCCATCAGGATCCCGCCGAAACCACTGCGCAGCGTCGTTGGCGCATCGGCTGCCCGTACGCGGAATTCACGACTGGCTTTTGCCGCAATGAACGAACCGAGGAAAATCCCCAGCACCAGGAAAACGCCCCAGTTGAGGAATTTGCTGTCTCCCGCCACCAAAAACTGCAGGATGTTAGCCGTCGGCGAGGTGATCCCAAGCCCAAACATACGCCCGGTGGCTTCGCTCAGCGGCCATGCCAGCAGCGCGATAAGACCGATCAGCACCGCCGTCACGAACGGGTGCCAGCGTTTTTCAAACAGAATATGGGCAAGCCCGGTACGGCGCGGCGGTAAAGAGGTCACCTTCAGCTTTGGCTTTTTCAGCTCTTTGCTGACCACCCAGAGCGTCACGACCAGCAGAACCGCAATCAGCGGCCAGACGGAGAGGTTCATCGTGTCGGCAATAGAGTTGTGCTCCGTGCTGTACGCCTTCAGCGTCTGGTTTAAACCGCTGGCATGAGGCGAACGCATTACCGCGCTCATCACCATGTAGGTCGCCAGCGCAATCCAGCTGCCGATTAGCCCCTCACCCGCACGATACCAGGTTCCGGTGGCACATCCCCCCGCATAGACAATCCCAATCCCGAAGATGTAGCCACCGACAACGGTGCCGAGCCACGGGAACGCGCCAGCATCATAGCGGATTACTCCCGCCTGAATCAGCGCAAAGGCACCGACGCTCTGTACGGAAATCGCGATCAGCAGCGCATAGAACATGCGATTGTTTTTGGCGATAACCATATCGCGGAAACCACCGGTCAGACAGAATCGACCGCGTTGCATCACAAAACCCAGCAGCGCGCCGCAGATAACCCCGCTCAAAATCATTGAAAACATAAATTAGTTAGCCTGAAGAATATCAATCAGGAAATTATTCCTGACCACGCGACGGGGAACCAATAACCAAATTCTCTAATTTAGAACGAATGGTTATGAATAATGACTGGAAATAAACCAACGACATAAAAAAAGCCGGAGTGGTTAACTCCGGCTTCCTGCCCGGTGGCGCTTCGCTTACCGGACCTACAGACGTTATGAATTACTGTGCGATATCTTCGTACTGCGGAACCGGGTTGCGGAAGCTTTTGGTCACGCAAGCCAGATACACCAGACCGATACCGGCCCAGATCAGCCCCAGAACCATGGAACTCTCTTCCAGGTTGATCCACAGAGCGCCAACGGTCAGCGCGCCACATACCGGCAGCACCAGATAGTTGAAATGGTCTTTCAGCGTCTTGTTGCGTTTTTCGCGGATCCAGAACTGTGAAATCACAGACAGGTTCACGAAGGTAAATGCCACCAGCGCACCGAAGTTGATCAGCGCCGTCGCCGTTACCAGGTCAAACTTAATCGCCATCAGGGCAATCGCCCCCACCAGCAGCACGTTCCATGCCGGGGTGCGCCACTTCGGATGAATGTAGCCGAAGAAACGCGTCGGGAATACACCGTCACGGCCCATTACGTACATCAGACGAGAGACGCCTGCATGTGCTGCCATACCGGAAGCCAGAACGGTCACGCTGGAGAAAATCAGCACGCCCCACTGGAAAGTTTTACCCGCCACGTACAGCATGATTTCCGGCTGAGACGCATCCGGATCCTTAAAGCGAGAGATATCCGGGAAGTACAGTTGCAGGAAGTATGAAGCGCCGATGAACACCAGACCACCAATCAGCGCCGTCAGGAAGATAGCTTTCGGGATCACGCGTTCTGCATCTTTGGTCTCTTCAGACAGCGA
Organism: Citrobacter telavivensis; assembly: GCA_009363175.1. Lineage (NCBI taxonomy): Bacteria > Pseudomonadati > Pseudomonadota > Gammaproteobacteria > Enterobacterales > Enterobacteriaceae > Citrobacter > Citrobacter telavivensis. The sequence continues at coordinate 2,498,157 of CP045205.1, read as the reverse complement.
AGAGATACCGTCGAAGCCCAGGAATGAGAAGCACAGAATCGTTGCCCCGGTAATCATCGGCACAACATGCGCGCCTTCCGACCAGAACGGACGGGTACTGGTCAGCGTACCGGCACCTTCGCCGTTCGAAACACCGTAGATGATCAGGCCAACAATCACCGCCACAATGCCCATCTGCAGGATCACAATCAGGGTATTGAAGTTCGCCACGGTCTTGATGCTGCGCAGGTTAGAGATGGTCATAAAGGCCACCAGCGCGACAACAAAGATCCACGACGGCACGGACGGCACCAGCGCTTCAAAGTAAATTTTAGCCAGCAGGATGTTGATCATCGGCATGAACAGGTAGTCCAGCAGGGATGACCAACCCACCATGAAGCCAACGGTCGGGCTAATGGATTTCTGGGCATAGGTATACGCCGAGCCAGCAGACGGGAAACGGCGAACCAGTTTACCGTAGCTCAACGCAGTAAAAAGAATAGCGATCAGCGCAAAGGCGTACGCCGTTGCAACATGACCGTCAGTGAGGCCCGAAACGATACCAAACGTATCGAACAGCGTCATCGGCTGCATATAGGCAAGACCCATCATGACAACCGGAATCAGCGTAAGCGTTTTACGCAATTCCACGCGAGAGGTTTTTGGAGTAGCGTTATGCGACATGGTCATTCCCCTTTACGGCGAATGCCGTCGCGTAAGCAAAAAATTGCCCCATTTTCTGGATTCCTCAGCGACAACAACTGTCGGTTTTTAGTAAATATCTATCCGGTACGAAGCCCGGCCTCTTTGTATGAATGATTGGTTTGATGCAAAAAAATAACCGACGCGTATGAAAACGTCGGTTAATGTCATTTTTTGCAAGCGGCGCATTGTGCACTAAAATGAGGCGAAAAGACAAGAGAATGAGAGGCTTGTCGTGAACTATTTTTTCTTAACTGTTTGATTTGTTTGTCTCGTCTTTTGTGTAGACGCCGGCAATAGCACTATTTGCTAAAATTGCATCCCGCCACCAGGCGCTGGCAAGCCCCGCCGTCTGCTCATTCCATCCCATCCACACCGGTTCAAAGAGCATTTGTGCTACCACTTTTTTCTCGATCAGCGCCCCACTTTCCAGGAAGCGCTGTGCCAGATAGCGTGGAAGATAACCGCAACCCAGACCGCTGATTTGCAGTTCCAGTTTGGTTTTAAAATCGAAGACGGTGATCGCCTCCTGGTCATCAAGCAGTTGCGTCGCGGATGCAGAAGAGAGAGACGAACTGTCACCGACCACAATTGCGCGATAGCGTTTGATGGTACTGCGGCTCAACGGCTCTGCCTCCTGAGCCAAAGGATGGTGCGGCGCGACAGCGAAGACCTGTTCCAGTTCGCCCAGACGCGCAACGCTAAAGTCGCTGGATGAGGGCGGTTCATGCATCGCACCGACAATAATGTCCGCCCTGCCCTGGGTCAGCGCATCCCACGATCCTCCCAGCACGCCGTTAATGAACTTCAGACGCGTGACGCTGTGATGTTGATAAAAAGATTCAATCAGTGGGGCAAGCAGAGAAAAGGGGAACGTATCGTCTACGCCAATCACCAGCTCATTTTCCCAACCTTCGTGGAGTTTAATTGCCTGCTTTTCCAGTTCCCGCACGGTATGCAGGACTTCGCGCCCTTTTTCCAGCAGCATTTGCCCGGTACGCGTGAACCGGGCGCGATGGCCGCTGCGATCGAGGATCTGAATGTTGAGGTCGCTTTCCAGGCGGTGGACGGTATAGCTGAGTGCAGACGGCGTCTTATACAGTTTGGCCGACGCGGCCGCAAAGCTGCCCTCTTTTTCAAGGGCATCGAGAATGATGAGCACATCCAGCAGTGGTTTCATACACGCCCCCTTGCGGTGTATGGCGACTAACTGCTGGAGGTAAGCATTACTCCAACGGCATCACCAGCGGATCGGGATACTGGTATTCAAACCCAAGCTCATTACAGATCCGGCTGCCATCTATAATTTTACCTTTACCGTTATCCATGGAATCACGGAACTGCGGCGGTTCCATTCCCAGCAGACGCGCCATCTGCGGATAGAATACATTGCGGGCAGGATGCGAAGGCGCACATATATTATAGATGTGTCCCCCTTTTGGTGCCTGTAACAACAGGGTAATGGCGGCAATGACATCTTCCAGATGAACCAGATTGACGCCGTGCTCGCCGTCAGGAGCTGTTTTACCGGCGAAAAAGCGCCCCGGATGACGTCCAGGCCCTACCAGTCCGGCCAGACGCAGAATATCGACCGACGTACCCGGTAAATTATGCAACCAGTCTTCCAGTTCTTTTAACACGCGACCGCTGGCGGTGACCGGATTACGCACCGTTCCCTCTTTCACTGTCCCTTGCACGTCACCATAGACGGAGGTCGAACTGGTAAAGATAATGCGCGGAATACGGTAAGCCAGCGCGCTGTCCACCAGCTCCTGCATGGCCTGCAGATAGAACTCTTCGCCAGGACCACTGCGACGGGCTGGTAAAGTAATCACCAGCGCATCAACATCCATCAGCGCATCCAGGTCATCTGTTTCGCACACCAGTTCAGGCTCGAGCCGTAGCGGATACCCTTCTATCCCGCTCATTCTGGCCGCTTCCACGCCATCCTGGGTGGTTTTGCTCCCCGTCACCCGCCAGCCCCTGGCAGTGAGCGACATCGCCAGCGGCATGCCTAACCATCCTAAACCGACAACTGCGACCTTTTTCATCCGTTTTCTCCTGACTCCAGCACTATGTCTATAAGGCTACGCCAGCGTTTTAAGACTGACAATTCATACTATAAATAGGAATTAAAAAAAGCGCTTGCTTTAAAGCGTTAAAGTGGTTTAGGTTAAAAGGCATCAAATGAATAAGCATTCATCGAGAATTTTATGACACGCGTTCAATTTAAACACCACCATCATCACCATCACCCTGACTAGTCTTTCAGGCGATGTGTGCTGGGAGACATTCAGATCTTCCAGTGGTGCATGAACGTATGAGAAAGCCCCCGGAAGATTTCTTCCGGGGGCTTTTTTTTTGGTGCGCAATTCAGACAGGTTCAGACAGGATAAAGAGGAAAAGAGAATGTTAGATAACACCCGTTTACGCATAGCTATTCAGAAATCAGGTCGTTTGAGCGATGACTCACGCGAATTACTCGCTCGCTGCGGGATTAAAATTAACTTACACACCCAGCGCCTGATTGCGATGGCAGAGAATATGCCGATTGATATTCTGCGTGTGCGTGACGACGATATCCCCGGTCTGGTGATGGACGGCGTCGTTGACCTGGGCATCATCGGTGAGAACGTTCTGGAAGAGGAATTGCTGAACCGCCGCGCCCAGGGCGAAGATCCGCGTTACTTTACCCTGCGTCGTCTCGACTTCGGCGGTTGTCGTCTTTCTCTGGCCACGCCAGTTGATGAAACCTGGGATGGTCCCGCCGCACTTGATGGCAAACGTATCGCCACCTCTTATCCCCACCTGCTCAAACGTTATCTCGACCAGAAAGGTGTCTCCTTTAAATCCTGTCTCCTGAACGGTTCTGTGGAAGTGGCCCCACGCGCTGGTCTGGCCGATGCCATCTGCGATCTGGTCTCGACCGGTGCAACGCTGGAAGCCAACGGTCTTCGCGAAGTGGAAGTGATTTATCGCTCTAAAGCCTGCCTGATCCAGCGTGACGGCGAGATGACCGACGCCAAGCAGCAACTGGTCGATAAGCTGCTGACCCGAATTCAGGGCGTTATCCAGGCGCGCGAATCGAAGTACATCATGATGCACGCGCCAAGCGAGCGTCTGGAAGAGGTGATCGCCCTGCTGCCGGGCGCGGAACGCCCAACCATTCTGCCGCTGGCCGGCGATCAGCAGCGTGTGGCAATGCACATGGTCAGCAGCGAAACCCTGTTCTGGGAGACCATGGAGAAACTGAAAGCGCTCGGTGCCAGCTCGATTCTGGTGCTGCCGATCGAGAAGATGATGGAATAATTGCACGCGACGGCGCCCGGTGGCGCATTCGTTTACCGGGCCTACGGGTTCAGTAGGCCGGATAAGCAAGGCGTCATCCGGCATAAAAAGGAAAGTGACATGAGCTTTAGCACAATCATTAACTGGAACACCTCTTCCCCAGAGCAGCAGCGTGAATTACTGATGCGCCCGGCGATTTCCGCGTCTGACAGCATCACTCGTACCGTGAGCGAGATTCTGGATAACGTCAAAGCCCGTGGCGATGACGCCCTGCGCGAATACAGCGCAAAGTTTGATAAAACTGAGGTTGCGGCGCTGAAGGTGACCGCAGAAGAGATAACCGCCGCCAGCGCACGACTGAGCGACGATCTCAAGCACGCCATGGCCGTCGCGGTGCAAAACATTGAGACCTTCCACAACGCGCAAAAATTACCGCCCGTCGATGTGGAAACCCTGCCAGGAGTACGCTGCCAGCAGGTGACGCGCCCGGTGGCGTCCGTCGGTTTATATATTCCAGGAGGCTCCGCCCCGCTCTTTTCTACCGTACTGATGCTTGCCACACCGGCACGCATTGCGGGCTGTAAAAAGGTGGTGTTGTGTTCCCCTCCGCCGATTGCCGATGAAATTCTCTACGCGGCACAACTGTGCGGCGTGCAGGAAGTCTTTAACGTCGGCGGCGCGCAGGCCATTGCCGCGCTGGCATTTGGCAGCGAATCCGTGCCGAAGGTGGACAAAATTTTTGGCCCAGGAAACGCGTTTGTGACCGAAGCGAAGCGCCAGGTCAGCCAGCGCCTCGACGGTGCAGCGATTGATATGCCAGCCGGTCCTTCCGAAGTGCTGGTGATTGCTGACAGTGGCGCAACGCCAGATTTCGTCGCCTCCGATCTGCTTTCACAGGCGGAGCACGGCCCGGACTCACAGGTGATTCTGCTGACCCCGGATGCCGATATCGCCCGTCGCGTTGCCGAAGCCGTTGAACGTCAACTGGCTGAACTCCCGCGTGCAGAAACGGCGCGTCAGGCGCTCAGCGCCAGTCGGCTGATAGTGACGAAGGATTTGGCGCAATGTATTGCCATCTCTAATTTGTATGGCCCTGAGCACTTAATTATCCAGACCCGCAATGCCCGTGAAATGGTTGATGAGGTTACCAGCGCCGGTTCAGTGTTCCTTGGCGACTGGTCGCCGGAATCGGCGGGCGATTACGCCTCCGGAACGAACCATGTGCTGCCGACCTACGGCTATACGTCCACCTGTTCCAGCCTCGGACTGGCGGATTTCCAGAAGCGCATGACGGTTCAGGAACTGTCTAAAGCGGGATTCTCCGCGCTGGCTTCAACCATTGAGACACTGGCGGCGGCTGAGCGCCTGACCGCTCACAAAAACGCCGTCACCCTGCGCGTCAACGCCCTGAAGGAGCAAGCATGAGCACTGAAAACACGTTCAGCGTCACCGACTTAGCCCGTGAAAACGTCCGCAATCTGACGCCGTATCAATCTGCTCGTCGTCTGGGCGGCAACGGCGACGTCTGGCTCAATGCCAACGAATTCCCGACGGCGGTTGACTATCAACTCACCCGGCAAACGCTGAACCGTTACCCGGAATGCCAGCCGAAAGCGGTGATTGAAAATTATGCGCAGTACGCCGGGGTCAAACCGGAGCAGGTGTTGGTCAGTCGTGGCGCAGATGAAGGTATTGAGCTGCTTATCCGCGCTTTCTGCGAACCGGGGAAAGACGCCATTCTCTTCTGTCCGCCCACCTATGGGATGTATAGCGTCAGCGCCGAGACCATTGGCGTCGAGTGCCGCACCGTCTCCACGCTCGCCGACTGGCAGCTGGATATGCAGGGCATTTCTGACAATCTGGATGGCGTGAAGGTTGTTTACGTGTGCAGCCCCAATAACCCCACCGGACAACTGATTAATCCGCAGGATCTGCGCACGCTGCTGGAACTGACGCGCGGCAAAGCCATTGTGGTCGCCGACGAGGCCTATATCGAGTTCTGCCCGCAGGCAACGCTGGCGGGTTGGCTTTCCGAATACCCTAACCTGGTCATTCTGCGCACATTGTCCAAAGCGTTTGCCCTCGCCGGTCTGCGCTGTGGCTTTACGCTGGCCAACGAAGAGGTGATTAACCTGCTGCTGAAGGTGATCGCCCCTTATCCGCTATCCACGCCCGTCGCTGACATCGCCGAACAGGCGCTCAGCCCACAGGGCATCAACGCGATGCGCGAACGCGTGGCGCAGATCCTGCTTGAGCGTCAGTACCTGGTGAATGCGCTTAAAGAGATTGCCTGTGTTGAACAGGTTTTCGACTCCGAGACCAACTACATTCTGGCGCGCTTCACCGCCTCCAGCAGCGTATTTAAATCTTTGTGGGATCAGGGCATTATCTTACGAGACCAGAACAAACAACCTTCTTTAAGCGGCTGTCTGCGTATTACTGTTGGTACCCGTGAAGAAAGCCAGCGCGTCATTGACGCTTTACGTGCGGAGCAAGTATGAGCCAGAAGTATCTCTTTATCGATCGTGATGGAACTCTGATTTCCGAACCGCCGAGCGATTTCCAGGTGGATCGCTTTGACAAGCTCGCCTTCGAGCCAGACGTTGTGCCGGTGCTGCTGAAGCTGCAAAAAGCGGGCTTTAAGCTGGTGATGATCACCAATCAGGACGGTCTGGGAACGCCGAGTTTTCCACAGACGGATTTCGACGGCCCGCACAATCTGATGATGCAAATCCTGACCTCTCAGGGCGTGCTGTTTGATGAAGTGCTGATCTGCCCGCATCTGCCCGCAGACGAGTGCGACTGCCGTAAGCCAAAAGTGAAGCTGGTCGAACGTTACCTCGCTGAGCAGGCAATGGACAGCGCCAACAGCTACGTCATTGGCGATCGCGCTACCGATATCCAACTGGCTGAAAACATGGGCATTACCGGGCTCCGTTACCATCGCGAGACGCTGAACTGGACGGCAATTGGCGAGCAACTGACGAAACGCGATCGCTACGCCCACGTTGAGCGCGTAACCAAAGAGACGCAGATTGATGTCAAAGTGTGGCTGGACCGTGAAGGCGGCAGCAAAATTAACACCGGCGTCGGCTTCTTTGACCATATGCTCGATCAAATTGCGACACACGGCGGGTTCCGCATGGAGATTACCGTCAAAGGCGATCTCTATATCGACGATCACCACACCGTGGAAGACACCGGTCTGGCGCTGGGTGAAGCGTTAAAACTGGCGCTCGGCGATAAACGTGGCATCAACCGTTTTGGCTTTGTGCTGCCAATGGACGAATGCCTGGCGCGCTGCGCGCTGGATATCTCCGGACGTCCGCACCTCGAATACCGTGCCGAGTTCGCCTATCAGCGCGTCGGCGATCTGAGTACCGAGATGATCGAACACTTCTTCCGCTCACTCTCCTACACCATGGGTGTGACGCTGCATCTGAAGACCAAGGGCAAAAACGACCATCACCGTGTGGAAAGCCTGTTCAAAGCCTTCGGTCGTACTCTGCGCCAGGCCATCCGTGTTGAAGGTGATACCCTTCCCTCCTCCAAAGGAGTGCTGTGATGAACGTGGTGATCCTCGACACCGGCTGCGCCAACCTGAACTCGGTGAAATCCGCCGTCGCGCGTCATGGTTATTCCCCAGTGGTCAGTCGCGACCCGGATGTGGTCTTACGCGCAGATAAACTGTTTCTGCCCGGCGTCGGTACGGCGCAGGCGGCAATGGATCAGTTACGCGAACGCGAACTGATCGATCTGATTAAAGCCTGTACCCAGCCGGTGCTGGGCATCTGTCTCGGCATGCAGATCCTCGGACGGCGTAGTGAAGAGACACGGGGCGTCGATATGCTCGGCATCATCGAGCAGGATGTACCTAAGATGACTGACGTCGGTCTGCCGCTGCCGCATATGGGTTGGAACCGCGTTTATCCGCAGGCCGGGAATCGTCTTTTTCAGGGCATCGAGGACGGGGCATATTTTTACTTTGTGCACAGCTACGCCATGCCGGTCAATCCGTGGACCATCGCCCAGTGCCACTACGGCGAACCGTTCACTGCTGCCGTGCAAAAAGATAACTTCTTCGGCGTGCAGTTCCACCCGGAGCGCTCCGGTGCCGCTGGCGCGCAGTTGCTGAAAAACTTTCTGGAGATGTGATGATTATTCCGGCTTTAGATTTGATCGACGGTACCGTCGTGCGTCTCCATCAGGGCGATTATGCGCAACAGCGTGATTACGGCAGCGACCCGCTACCGCGTTTGCAGGATTACGCGGCACAGGGTGCCGAAGTGTTACATCTGGTTGATTTAACGGGTGCGAAAGATCCGGCGAAACGGCAGATCCCACTGATTAAAACCCTGGTCGCGGGCGTGAACGTACCGGTTCAGGTGGGCGGTGGCGTACGCACCGAAGACGACGTCGCCGCGCTGCTGGCAGCGGGTGTCGCTCGCGTGGTGGTCGGCTCCACGGCGGTAAAATCGCCGGAGATGGTGAAAGGCTGGTTCGAGCGTTTTGGAGCCGACGCGCTGGTCCTCGCACTGGATGTACGTATTGATGAGCAGGGAAACAAGCAGGTAGCCGTAAGTGGCTGGCAGGAGAACTCCGGCGTTTCGCTCGAAGAACTGGTAGAAACCTATCTACCGGTGGGCCTGAAACATGTGCTCTGTACGGATATTTCTCGCGACGGCACGCTGGCGGGCTCAAACGTCTCTTTGTATGAAGAGGTTTGCAAAAAATATCCACAGGTGGCCTTTCAGTCTTCTGGCGGGATCGGTGATATCAACGACGTCGCCGCATTGCGCGGAACTGGCGTGCGCGGCGTGATCGTCGGACGTGCGCTGCTGGAGGGTAAATTCACCATTAAGGAGGCGATCCTATGCTGGCAAAACGTATAATCCCATGCCTCGACGTTCGCGATGGTCAGGTCGTGAAAGGCGTGCAGTTCCGCAATCACGAAATCATCGGAGACATCGTCCCGCTGGCAAAACGCTATGCCGATGAAGGTGCCGATGAGTTGGTGTTCTACGATATCACCGCGTCCAGCGACGGCCGTGTGGTCGATAAAAGCTGGGTTTCGCGCGTCGCGGAAGTGATCGACATCCCTTTCTGCGTGGCGGGTGGGATTAAGTCGGTCGACGATGCGGCCAAAATTCTCTCGTTTGGCGCAGATAAAATCTCCATCAACTCGCCAGCGCTGGCTGACCCGACGCTGATTAGCCGTCTGGCGGATCGTTTTGGCGTGCAGTGTATCGTGGTCGGTATTGATACCTGGTTTGACGCGCAAACCGGCAAGTATCATGTCAATCAGTATACCGGCGATGAAAGCCGCACCCGCGTCACCACCTGGGAAACCCTCGACTGGGTGCAGGAAGTGCAAAAGCGCGGTGCCGGCGAAATCGTCCTTAACATGATGAACCAGGACGGCGTGCGTAACGGCTACGACCTGGAGCAGTTGAAAAAGGTGCGCGCAGTGTGCCGCGTGCCGCTGATTGCTTCCGGTGGCGCGGGCACCATGGAACATTTCCTTGAGGCCTTCCGCGATGCCGATGTCGACGGTGCGCTTGCCGCCTCCGTCTTCCACAAGCAAATCATTAATATTGGTGAATTAAAAGCGTACCTGGCAACACAGGGCGTGGAGATCAGGATATGTTAACAGAGCAACAACGCAGCCAACTGGACTGGGAAAAAACCGACGGGCTGATGCCTGTCGTCGTGCAGCACGCGGTGTCCGGTGAAGTGTTGATGCTGGGATATATGAACCCAGACGCGCTGGATAAAACCCTTGCAACCGGCAAAGTCACCTTCTTCTCACGCACCAAACAGCGCCTGTGGACCAAAGGCGAGACGTCAGGAAACTTTCTGAACGTCGTCAGCATTGCGCCAGATTGTGATAACGATACCCTGCTGGTGCTGGTGAATCCGATCGGACCCACCTGCCATAAAGGCACCAGCAGCTGCTTTGGTGACACCAGCCACCAGTGGCTGTTCCTGTATCAGCTTGAACAACTGTTAGCCGAGCGAAAAACGGCCGACCCGGCGAGTTCCTATACCGCGAAACTCTATGCCAGCGGCACCAAGCGTATCGCCCAAAAAGTGGGTGAAGAAGGTGTCGAAACCGCACTGGCCGCCACGGTGCATGACCGATTCGAACTGACCAATGAAGCGTCGGATTTGATGTATCACCTGCTGGTTCTGCTGCAGGATCAGGATCTCGACCTGACAACGGTCATTGAGAATCTGCGCAAGCGGCATCAATGATCTTAAGGCGTAAAAAAACCGGGCAAGGCCCGGTTTTTTTATTATATAAATCAGATTACTGTGCTTTTGGCTTGTAGTTACGCAGCGCATTGCGTCCCAGTACCACACCTGCGCCAATCACCCCACCGAGCAGTGCCGCCAGTATCAGAGTAATTGCCCTTTTCGGACTGTCGCGACGAATCGGTAACGTTGGTTTCATCACGTAACGATAGGCATGAATGCTGTCCGTATCGACCTTCAGCGCCTTAACCGCTAAAAGGTTCTGGCGGGTCAGGTAGTAGTCATCCGAAAAGGTTAACGGGCGAGTCGCTTCGTTATTAACCATCGATGAAAGCGCATCGCTACCCAGCATAAACATGGTGTCCTGGGAGACCTGATCGGCCTGCTGGACCTGTGGCAACTTGATGTTCGCCTGTTTGGCTACGGAGAGCGCCTGGTTGATCTGCGCAATACGTAGTGTTTTTTGCTCTTTCGCCACCTTTTCCTGCGCTTCAAGTGAATGTTCTAAGCCAGATGTCCGAGTTTTAATGCTCATATCAAGGTCGACGATAATTTCTTTGGATACCGCTTCATCAACCTGCTGAATGTACTGCGCCAGCGTTTTTTGCGCGGATTCAGCCGAGGTTGCCTGATAGGAGACTTTCAACGGAAGAGGCTGGCCTTTTACAGATGCGTCAACGGTCAATTTCTCTGGCTCTTCCTGATTATCGAGCATTTCAGAAAGCGCGGCAAAGGCCGAGTTAAAACGGCCAATAACACCCGACTGAACATCATTTACTTTTGGCGCATCCTGACCGTAAAGGATACTCATGGCATTGGTATAGGTCGCTAATTGACCGGCGTCCGGTTGAGTGATTATCGCCGTCGAGGTCCATTTCTCTTTCGCGATTGCCAGGTAACCTACAGCCAAGAAGATAGCCACGATAACGCAGAGGATCACTGTCACTTTTCCGCGCCATATTTGAATTACTAAGTCAATCAAATCAATCTGTTCCGGTTCGTTACTGCGCCCGGACACGTTGTTATTTTCCACTGTCATCATTGCCCTAAATAAGAAAGGTCTACTCACGCCACAGTTTATCGGGAAACGTAATTTATGCCATAGGAAAATTGATAAGATTGTGAAAATTCTGGTAGGTTTTTAACCCATTATCAGGGACTCCCTTCCCCTCTACTTACAGCTCAATCACTGCCAAAGAGGTCCCGGGTATAGACTTTTTCGGACACATCTTTGAGTTCCTCAGCCATACGATTCGAGATGATTACGTCCGCCTGTTGCTTAAACTGCGTTAAATCACGCTCGATACGAGAGTTAAAAAACGTCTCTTCCTGCATCACCGGTTCATAAATCACCACTTCCACACCTTTGGCTTTAATGCGCTTCATGATCCCCTGAATGGAAGATGCGCGGAAGTTATCCGAGCCGCTTTTCATGATCAGACGATAGATTCCCACAACCTTTGGTTTTCTGGCGAGAATAGCATCAGCGATAAAGTCTTTACGAGTACGGTTGGCATCAACGATTGCGGAAATAATATTATTCGGGACTGACTGATAATTAGCCAAAAGCTGCTTCGTATCTTTTGGCAGACAATAACCGCCGTAACCAAATGAGGGATTGTTATAGTGATTGCCAATACGCGGATCCAGACAAACCCCCTCGATGATCTGGCGGGTATTTAAACCTAAACTTTCAGCGTAGCTATCGAGCTCGTTAAAGTAGGCCACACGCATCGCCAGATAGGTGTTGGCAAAAAGCTTTATCGCTTCTGCTTCGGTAGAATCCGTAAACAGCGTAGGGATATCTTGCTTCACCGCTCCTTCCTGAAGCAAAGCGGCAAACCGCTCTGCTCGTTCAGAGCGCTCGCCAATGACAATACGCGACGGATATAAATTGTCATAGAGCGCCTTACCTTCACGCAGAAACTCCGGAGAAAAAATTACATTATCAACTCCCAGCTGTTCTTTAATAGCTCGAGTGAAGCCGACAGGAATTGTTGATTTGATAATCATTACTGCATTAGGATTAATTTCCACCACATCACGAATTACAGATTCAACACTTGAGGTATTAAAATAATTAGTCTTTGGGTCATAGTCTGTTGGGGTCGCAATTATAACGAAATCGGCATTTTGGTACGCATCGTATTTATCTGTCGTAGCACGAAAATTGAGTTCTTTAGTTGCCAGATATTCTTCAATCTCTTTATCGACAATTGGTGAGTGCTTCCTGTTGAGCATATCCACTTTAGCCTGCACAATGTCCAGTGCGACAACTTCGTGGTTCTGCGCAATGAGAATGCCGTTTGAGAGGCCGACATAACCTGTTCCTGAAATTGTTATCTTCATTAGCTCTGACTTCTTCTGGTTAAATATGTTGAAGGGATCTAAAGCACCCAACAACCGATACAATTGTAGGGGTTGTAACCCTGATGCTGATTCCCTGTCAAGGTAAGGAGGTAGGCAGTAAAGCGCGTATTATAACCCTACTTTTCTTAACTCTATGCTCTTTCTCCCCCGGTGATGTGGGTCTTCACGCAATAAAAAAGCCCGAAGAATCTCTTCGGGCTTTGCTCCAAAAATGGGACTGAATCAGATTAATCCAACCATTCCGTATGGAACACGCCTTCTTTATCAGTACGCTTATAGGTATGTGCACCGAAGTAATCACGTTGTGCCTGGATCAAGTTAGCCGGCAATACCTCTGCACGGTAGCTGTCGTAGTAGGCAACAGCAGCAGAGAATGTCGGTACCGGGATGCCATTCTGAACGGCGTAGGCGACGACATCACGCAGCGCCTGCTGATATTCATCTGCGATGTTTTTGAAGTAGGGATCCAACAGCAGATTGGCAATGCCTGCATTCTTCGCGTAGGCGTCCGTGATCTTCTGCAGGAACTGCGCACGAATAATGCAGCCTGCACGGAAAATCTTCGCGATTTCACCGTAATTCAGATCCCAGTTGTACTCGTCAGACGCTGCACGCAACTGAGAGAAGCCCTGCGCATAGGAAACGATTTTACCGAGGTACAGCGCACGGCGCACTTTCTCAATAAACTCAACTTTATCACCCGCGGGTTGCGCTTTCGGACCTGTCAGGACCTTAGAGGCAGCAACGCGCTGATCTTTCAGTGAGGAGATGTAACGTGCAAAGACCGATTCGGTTATCAAAGACAGCGGTTCACCGAGATCCAGAGAGCTCTGGCTGGTCCACTTACCGGTCCCTTTGTTAGCCGCTTCGTCCAGAATGACATCAACGAGGTATTTACCTTCTTCATCTTTTTTGGTGAAGATGTCTTTAGTGATGTCAATCAGGTAGCTGCTCAGCTCACCATTGTTCCACTCAGTAAAGGTGCTGGCCAGTTCTTCATTAGAGAGATTCAGACCACCTTTCAACAAGGAATAAGCCTCAGCAATAAGTTGCATGTCGCCATATTCAATGCCGTTGTGTACCATCTTCACATAATGGCCTGCGCCATCTGCACCGATGTAAGTCACGCAAGGTTCGCCATCTTCAGCAACTGCGGCGATCTTAGTCAGAATTGGCGCAACCAATTCGTACGCTTCTTTCTGTCCGCCAGGCATAATAGACGGCCCTTTCAGCGCACCCTCTTCGCCACCGGAAACACCGGTGCCGATAAAGTTGAAACCATCAGCAGAAAGTTCTCGGTTACGACGAATGGTGTCCTGGAAGAAAGTATTTCCGCCATCAATGATGATGTCGCCTTTATCCAGATACGGTTTCAGAGAATCAATGGCAGCATCGGTACCCGCGCCCGCTTTCACCATTAACAGGATACGACGAGGCGTTTCGAGGGATTCAACAAACTCTTTCACCGTGTAGTAAGGCACCAGTTTCTTGCCCGGGTTCTCGGCAATCACTTCTTCGGTCTTTTCACGGGAGCGGTTAAACACGGAGACGGTATAACCACGGCTTTCGATGTTGAGCGCCAGGTTGCGCCCCATCACTGCCATGCCGACGACGCCGATCTGTTGCTTAGACATTACATACTCCTGTCAGGTGTGGTCACCGCGCGACTCATGCGCGGCTTGAAATGTGGCTTAGATGTTAACTCAGGTTGCAGGAGACTGTGTAGTGTAAGATGCCCTTATCTTATGATAATCGCCTCTTATCAGTGTATGTCACACAGGAATGAAGCATTTACGTGGATTTATATGTTCCTATCAGAAAAAGAAATCTTAGTTCAGCGTAACGACTTTGTGCAGAATTTGTTCCACATACTCTTTAGCTTTTATCTCTGTATGAATCGCCACGGGTTTAACAGACACCTCAGAGTCATTTAAGATGGCTTAAAGAGAGGTGCCCATGAGCGGTAAGCGTTATCCCGAAGAGTTTAAAATTGAAGCAGTCAAACAGGTTGTTGATCGCGGTTATTCTGTTGCCAGCGTTGCAACACGTCTCGATATCACCACCCACAGCCTTTACGCCTGGATAAAGAAGTACGGTCCGGATTCTTCCACTAATAAAGAACAGTCAGATGCTCAGGCCGAGATCCGCCGTCTTCAGAAAGAGCTGAAGCGGGTTACCGACGAACGGGACATATTAAAAAAAGCCGCGGCGTACTTCGCAAAGCTGTCCGACTGAGGTACGCCTTTATCCGTGACAACACCTGTTGCTGGCCTGTTCGCCTGCTCTGTCGGGTGCTGGATGTTCATCCCAGTGGTTTTTACGCCTGGCTTCAGCAGCCGCATTCACAACGCCATCAGGCAGACCTGAGACTGACAGGACAGATTAAACAGTTCTGGCTGGAATCGGGATGCGTCTATGGTTATCGCAAAATCCATTTGGATCTGCGGGACAGCGGGCAACAGTGCGGAGTGAACAGAGTCTGGCGACTGATGAAACGTGTCGGGATAAAGGCTCAGGTCGGATACCGGAGCCCGCGGGCACGTAAAGGCGAGGCCAGTATCGTGTCGCCCAACAGGCTCCAGCGACAGTTCAATCCGGATGCTCCGGATGAGCGTTGGGTAACGGACATAACCTACATCAGGACCCACGAAGGCTGGCTGTATCTTGCCGTGGTTGTTGATCTGTTCTCACGCAAAATTATCGGCTGGTCCATGCAATCCCGGATGACAAAGGACATTGTCCTGAACGCACTGCTGATGGCTGTATGGCGGCGTAATCCCCAAAAACAGGTGCTGGTTCATTCGGATCAGGGCAGTCAGTACACAAGCCATGAGTGGCAGTCGTTCCTGAAATCACACGGCCTGGAGGGCAGCATGAGCCGTCGCGGTAACTGCCATGATAATGCGGTTGCAGAAAGCTTTTTCCAGTTGTTGAAACGCGAACGGATAAAGAAAAAGATCTACGGAACGCGGGAAGAAGCCCGCAGCGATATTTTTGATTACATCGAAATGTTTTATAACAGTAAGCGTCGGCATGGTTCTAGCGATCAGATGTCACCGACAGAATATGAAAACCAGTATTATCAACGGCTCGGAAGTGTCTAGATTATCCGTGGCGATTCAGTACTCGCTTCTGCATAACAGCGCAATTCAGGGGCATTACCTGATGGACGGAGATGGAAAATATCCGAGCAATCAAGCGTTATTCTCACACCATCAGTTTGATCAATGCTGACACATTTAACAGAAGCTAATCCGAGCTTAGTTAAGAGTTGCTCTGGCGAAATCAGTGCTTCAGTAATAATTTGTTGGCTTTTCTCTGAAGGGAAATCTTTCACTCTGTCGGACCAGGTGAATCGTTGAGGCAGTTGGTCGACAAGTTGTGAAATTTTCTTGTTCCTGGAAGCAGCCAATAACATCAACGCAGGCAATACCGCGTCTCGCGTAGGTAAAGACCTAAGACGTTTACCGTTGATTGTTAAGTCCGATGCCAGCAGGAAACCACCATTAGCTTCGAATCCTGCAACGTTTGAATAACGATTTGCCAGAGAATTAAACGCAGCGATAACGTACGGGGAACCAATTTTTGTACGCGTCACAGTTTTGAATTCATTAGATAACTCGATCGCTGTGTTACAACTAACTGGGATGGCGAGAGCTTCAATGCCCAGCTCGTTTGCCGTCAACAAACCCAGTATATCGCCACGCAGCCAATTACCGGTTTCATCAGAGACTAAAGGTCTGTCACCATCACCATCTGTTGAAAAAATCGCGTCAAGTTTAAACTGTTCCGCCCAACCTTTTGCAAGCAACCGATCTTCTTCACTGACTGCTTCAGTATCGATAGGAACAAACTCATCGCTTCTTCCTAAAGAAATCACTTCAGCACCAAGTTCCTGGAATAATGGGGCGTAAAGATCCCTGCCGGCACTCGAATGTTCGTAAATGCCAATGCGCTTTCCGGCTAAAATCTTATCAGCATAGAGTGATGTGTACCGGGAAACATAAGCTTCAGCTCCCAGAGAGCTGATTTGCAATTCAGGAAGCTGTTCCACAGATGAAAACTCGAAAGCGCTGCCGATAATAGCCAGCTCATCTTCTTTGGAAATTTCTCCATCTGGACGATAAAATTTCAGGCCATTACGGTCGAACGGAATGTGACTCCCTGTAACCATAATGCAGGGCATATCATTCTGCATGGCATAATACGCTAATGCAGGGGTCGGAATAACACCATGATATTCAATCTGAAACCCATGCTGCTTAATTGCAGCTGCGCAGGCCTGAGCTATTTCATAGCTGCTTGGCCGATTATCAATTGCCAGAGCGACTGTTTTGAACTCAAATTTGTCACTGGTAACCTGAAGAAAAGCATGCGCGAAAGCGGCACAAACATTATGCGTGAAATCAACTACCAGACCACGAGCGCCACTGGTACCAAAAGCGATTCCACTTTCATTAATTACTTTACTAGCAGTTAGCATATTTGTTATTTCTTTATGAATTGAGGAATTTTGGAAAGATTTTTATAGGCCAACGCCAGCGGCCATATAATCCCATTTTTCTTCATAATCCTGACATCTTCCATCGACTTACTCATCATTGAAGATAATGAGCGATTACTAATCCCCCCGACCCTCATTTTCACGAGAACTTTAGGGAGATAAGCCATTCCAATGCCACTTTTCAATATATATCGCAAAAGAGAGTCATAATCAGCTGAAATACGGTAATCGAGGCTAAAACCGCCATATTCAATGTAGCATGAACGTTTCATGTAAAAAGAAGGATGTGGCGGCATCCAGCCTAACCGCATTTTGGTGCGGCTGAAAGGACCGCTTTTCCACATTCTGATGCGTTTACCCGTATCCTCCTGCGAAACATACTCCAGATCGCCATATACAGCATCACAACCTGTTGTTTCGAAGGTATTGGCTATATCAGCCAGTGCATCGTTATAGGCTAACAGATCATCCGAATGCAAAAATCCAATAACATCACCCGTGGCAGCATTGATACCTTTATTGAGTGCATCATATATTCCCTGGTCAGACTCACAAATTATTTTAGAGACTTTCGTACAGTTATCTTTGATTAGCTGAATAGTATTATCTTTCGAAGCTCCGTCAACGATAATGTACTCAATATCGGTATAAGTCTGATTCTCCAGAGAACGAAGAGTATCGATCAGCGTTTTTTCGCTATTATACGTTGCTGTAATTATGGAAATCCGCATTAATAACCCACTCCAGAAGATGACACTCTGACCACATCATCCTCTTCAAGATATACACCCGATCTGACCTCAATAATTTCAAGAGGTATCTTGCCAGGGTTTTCAATTGCATGAGGTACACCGACAGGAATATAGGTCGATTCATTTTCAGAGACCAGATATGTTTTGTCTTCAAGATGAACTTTCGCTGTTCCAGACACGACAACCCAATGCTCTGTACGATGAAAATGAATTTGTTTTGCCGTAATCTGACCAGGAAGAACAATAACATGTTTTACCTGATAGCGTTGTCCTTCAGCAATAGTGTCATGACTTCCCCAAGGGCGGAAAATTTCACGATGCTGTAAGTATTCAGAACGATTCTGCTTCTTGAGCTGAGCGACAATACCTTTAACTTGCTGAACCTTATCTTTATGCGCGACAAGAACCGCATCTTTCGTCTCCACGACGACCAGATCTTTCACACCAACAACACCTATTAGACGATGTTGTGAATAAAGGTAGCTATCAGAAGCATCCTCTAAAAGTACATCCCCTCGTATTGCATTCCCATTAGTGTCTTTTTGGCTAATTTCCCACAACGCAGACCAGGAACCTACATCGCTCCATCGCGCATTCAAAGGCACCACAACAGCATCCGTTGTTTTCTCCATCACCGCGTAGTCAATTGACTCTTCCGGACAGCAATCAAAAGCTTCTTTGTCCACTCTAATAAAATCGAGATCCTGGCTGGATGACGTCAAAGACCTCTCACACGCCTGAAGGATATCGGGGCGGAACTGGCGGAGTTCATTGATAAAAGCCGAGGCTTTAAACATAAACATACCGCTATTCCACAAATACCCTCCATGGTTAATGTATTGATTCGCCAGCTCAAGCTCAGGTTTCTCAACAAATGCAGCGACTCTATATCCTTCACCATCGAGCTTTTCTCCGGTTTTGATATAGCCGTATCCCGTTTCCGGCGCAGTAGGGACAATTCCAAATGTCACCAATTTGCCTTCTTCTGCAAATTTCTTGGCATGCGACACAGCCTGTCTGAAACTATCTTCATCCTGGATTTCATGATCGGCGGCAAGCACCAGCAAAATAGGATCTTCACCCAATGAAACGGCCTGCAAAGCGGCTAATGCAACCGCTGGCGCGGTGTTACGTCCGGCAGGTTCAAGTAAGATCCCGCCATGCTTGAGCCCTTCTTTACGCAACTGTTCTGCCACAATAAAGCGATGAGACTCATTACAAATGACCAGCGCCGGGCTATGCTCAACGTTCTCAAGGCGACGTAAGGTCTCCTGTAGCATTGTGAAACGAGTATTAAGCGAGAGAAACTGTTTTGGATAAAGTGTGCGAGAAAGAGGCCAAAGTCTGGTCCCCGAGCCACCGGCCATTATGACAGGAAGAAGCATATCTATTACCTTGATAAGAAATAATTTTTGGTGTACTGATGCACTATATTACTACTGAGAAGAGTCTGGATATCAAACCACTGATACGCGGTGTGTTGAGTCCGCGGCAAATCAGGATCCAGAAGCTCAAGTTCTAACCTGTAGCCATGGACGACATAGTGGGTTGTAAAATCAGCCCCGGTAAAATTATCACGGTAAAAGTGCTCATATACCCCCAGGAATGTCGACTCATTCAGGCATACTTCTTTCCCAAGCTCTTCCTTCGTGATTCGTTTAAATGCCGTTTCGAAAGATTCATCCTTGAAGATTCGCCCACCAGGCACAAACCAATAATTTTGTGCTGGCCGGTTTTGGCGCTGCCCAAGCAGCGCGTTTCCTTCATTATTCACTACGATGAGATCTATCGAGATTAGCGGCGTATTCTCAACGATAGTTGAAAATAAATTTTGCTCCAATCTCTTGCTCATGCTCTACCCCCGGAATGAGTAGAGGTTTGCCAAATACCACTTGTAAGTTAACTCCAGGCCATCTTTTAAATTATAGTGGAATTTCCAACCCAATTTTTCCAGACGCGAAACATCCATTAGCTTACGTGGTGTACCATCAGGTTTTGAAGCGTCAAAAACAATATTGCCTTTATAGCCAACAACCGTTGCTATTGTTTCCGCCATTTCGCGAATAGTACAATCAACACCCGTGCCAACGTTGATGTGCGAAAGCATCGGATCGGTGTGCTTATGGTACACTGATTCATCGAGCTCCATCACATAGATTGACGCAGCGGCCATATCATCAACGTACAGAAACTCTCTCATAGGTGTCCCCGTCCCCCAAACAACCACTTCTGGGGCATTTTGCTCTTTGGCTTCATGGAAACGACGCATCAGAGCTGGAATAACATGTGAATTTTGCGGGTGGAAGTTATCATTCATCCCATAAAGGTTCGTCGGCATTACGCTACGGTAATCACGACCATATTGTCGATTATAGGATTCACACAATTTAATGCCGGCTATTTTCGCAATAGCATAAGGTTCATTTGTTGCTTCAAGAATCCCTGTCAACAGTGCCGATTCTTGCATAGGCTGTTTTGCGAGTTTAGGATAAATACAGCTTGAACCTAAGAAGAGTAATTTTTGCACACCCGCTAAATGCGCGGAGTGAATGATATTACTTTCGATCATTAGATTCTCATAAATGAATTCAGCAGGATAGGTATTATTAGCATGAATCCCCCCGACTTTTGCTGCTGCAAGATACACTTCATCAATTTTTGTAGTAGCAAAAAATTCCTGAACGTCTGGTTGTGAAGTTAAATCTAATTCTTCGTGCGTTCTCAGCACCAGTTCGATATCATTGCGAGAGCCAAGCTCACGACAAATTGCCGAACCCACCATGCCTCGATGACCAGCAACGTAAACACGTTTGTTAGACATCAGATTAGCGCTCCAGTGAAACTGCGACATCATAACCATGGCTTTTTAGCAATGCATGCTGCTTGGCTTTCGCCAAATCGTTAGCAACCATCTCTGCACACATTTCTTCCACCGTAATTTCAGGCACCCAACCCAGCACCTTTTTAGCCTTCGTTGGGTCACCAAGCAAAGTTTCAACTTCTGCAGGGCGGAAGTAACGAGGATCAACGCGGACAATAATATCGCCAATATTCACACCAATGGCGCAATCTGAAGTTTTGCTGATAACAGTTGCAATTTCATCTACACCTTCGCCGCTAAATTCAAGTTCAAGCCCAACTTCTTTAGCAGACATGCGAACAAATTCACGAACAGAAATTTGTTTGCCTGTAGCGATGACAAAATCTTCAGGCTGATCTTGTTGGAGCATCATCCATTGCATGCGGACATAATCTTTCGCATGGCCCCAGTCGCGCAGGGAATCCATATTGCCAAGATACAGGCACTTTTCGATTCCTTGAGAAATATTGGCTATCGCACGAGTAATCTTGCGAGTGACAAATGTTTCACCGCGGCGTGGTGATTCATGGTTAAAAAGAACACCATTACAGGCATACATGCCATAGGACTCACGGTAATTGACCGTAATCCAGTAGGCGTAGAGTTTTGCAACAGCGTATGGGGAGCGAGGATAGAATGGTGTTGTTTCGCGCTGAGGAACTTCCTGAACAAGCCCATACAATTCAGATGTTGAAGCCTGGTAGAAGCGAGTTTTCTTTTCCAACCCACAAATACGGATAGCTTCTAACAACCGTAATGTCCCTAATGCATCTACATCAGTAGTATACTCTGGCGATTCAAATGAAACGGCAACATGCGATTGTGCGCCAAGATTATAAACCTCGTCAGGTTTTATTTCTTGAATTATACGAATTAAATTTGAAGTGTCTGTCAAATCACCATAGTGTAGAATGAAATTAGGATCATAATGATGTCGATCTTGATAAATATGATCTACTCGCTCTGTATTAAAAGAGGATGCACGGCGTTTGATACCATGAACTTCATAACCCTTTTCCAAGAGAAGTTCAGCAAGATAGGAACCATCTTGACCAGTGACACCCGATATTAACGCGATTTTTTTTCTCATCTTATTTCTCATTTCTTTTAATTAATTCATTGTAGACAGCTAATGTCTCCTGAAAACAACGATTCCAAGAAAACTTTTCAGCTTGTTTAAAGCCATCACTAATTAATTGTTCACGACAAGAACGAGATGTCAATTGAGTCAACGCATCTCGCAGTGAATCGGCAGACAGAGAATTGACCAATATAGCAGCATCACCTGCAACCTCAGGAATTGAGGAAGTATTAGAAGCTATCACAGGACATCCTGCACGCATCGCCTCTATTACTGGTATCCCAAAACCTTCATAACTTGAAGGGTACAGCAGGGCATAACTTTGATTATATGCAATATTAAGCTCTTCATCACTTAGTCGACCAAGCCAACGATACCGTTTTGGCAGTTTATTCTCTAAAAGCTTTAGCTCTTCTGTTGTTAAACTACCACCACCAACAATATCCAACTCTAGATTCTCAATTGAAGATACTGCATCAATTGCTAAGCCAAAATTCTTATAACCCCCACGAGCCCCAACGAATAACACCCGGTTGCTATTCTCCCTATTATTATCAAGTAATGGATAATAGGCTTCAGAGACACCATTGTAGATAACACGGATACATTTTGGATCTACAGAACAATATTCAACCAGATCTTTAGCAGTATTTTTAGAAACACAAATGATAATATTACTTCTTTTTATCGCTCTTTTTTTTTGCCATGAATGTAACCATTTTGCTGGTCCCTTGACAAATTTTTCATAAGTGAAATCATGAACTGTAGTGACCACTGGAATTTTTGAAGAGTTAGGCAATCTATAATAAGTAGAATGGAATACTGAGCCAATGCCCCTCTCTTCAGTATTCAATATAACATCTCTGTATCTCTCGAATAATCTAGCTTTATATGTAATCTGGTTAGCAGGCAGTGATAGTTTGGAGTCTTCATCGTAACATATATATATGTAATTATTCATCCTAGAGATGATCTCACGGAATACGACACTTACTCCTCCTCCAGATTGCAGTTTCTCAATAATGCCGTCATAAATAATCATTTTGATACCTATCTGATTTCTTTTTTCAGTGACAGCATAAATGTTTCATTGAAAATATGCTGATTATGATACTTAATGAAATGATTTCTAATGGATTTTTTTTTACTGAGAATATTATCGATACTTAGTTGACCAGCTTCCCATATTGCTTTTTGCACAGCTTGCAATGTCAAGGATTCGATTTGAATCATATCTAGATTGAAGTCAAAACCACATTCCTTCGTAATTACAGGGATAGTACCAAAGTTGTAAGATAAGGTAACTATCGACGTTGCCATTGCTTCACTGCAGGAAGGTAAAATAGAAAAAGGTATTTTTTTTGCTAGCAAATTAAACTCACTCGACTCAATATCAAGAAAACCTAAGTAATCAAAGTTTTCAGGATATTGAAGCAATTTATCTTGGAAAAGTTTTATTTCATCATCCAATGGACCAGCAATATATAACTTATAATGACTTCCCGCAAACGCGTCGATACACAGATCTAATCCCTTATGTATACATCCCTTGCCACCAAACCATATAAAGCTATTTAGCTCAATTTCTGAATTTTCTATACTGCCCTTATTAGCAGTAGTACTATCTAAGCTAAAACATGTCGAAGGTACACAATATATCCTGTCATGAAACAACTCAAATAATTTTTTTATATATTCGTTTCCAATAGTAATTATTGCATCACTTTTTACAAGTTGGTTTGGCCAGACATTTTCAGTTATTCTCACATATTTATTTGCCGAACCAATTACTTTGTTTGGATAATTTTTCTTAAACCTAAATAAAGCTTCCAAAGCATTTTGATTCTGAATAAAGGCAGGAAATCCTGTTGAATAAAGTATATTTTTTTTCCCAAGATTGTGAGTTATAGCATATTCGAAACAATCACCAAACCCTATAACTAAATCATACATTCCAAATATTTTCTTTCTACGATAATCTACAACCGTTATATGATAATCTAGTTTCTCTAGAATTGAGACAATGTTTTCGAGTTCAATACTATTTGGATGTTTTTTCCCTTTGACAAAAAAGGGATGAACAATAAAGCAAAGCAAAGCTTTCTTTTTACCACATTTATTTTTTGTGATAAAAGTGAAACGAATAAAGAACTCCTTCAAAATTTTCTTGATCATTGGAATTTACTTTTCAATAGTCTCATTAATCTTTTAAAATAATATTTTTTCTTAACAAATTTATTAAATTCTTTAAGAATTTTTTCGTTAACTTCAAATTCGTACGACAATCTAGTTGGTAGTTTTTCGTTTAAAATCCGATTAATAATATAACTTTCGTTGACGCCTTTATGTGTCCCAGAACCATCAGTTCCAATGTTAGAGATATAGGACTTAACAGGATAAGAAGCCAGTTTCTTTAGGAGAAAACAATTGAATACAAATCTTACGGCCCAAGAATCGATCTCACCTTTAAGTTGTTTTTTTAGCATCCTATCTATATCTCGACCTGCATATAGTTTAAAATCTTCTTGCATCCTCTTGTTATACAGATAATCCTCATAAACCTTTCCATCCCACTGAACTTCAGTCCAACGATCCTTCCATGTAGCCCATCCCCACGAACAAGGTCTTCCCGAGAAATAGTTATCGAATTCATATTCAGAACTTATTTTTACGGTGCTATTTGGATATGAATAGCTTGTAATTGACATTATCGATTCAAAATTCTGATAGGTATTCAACATCAAATTTAAATATTCAAGAGTCAATGGACTTGAGATTAAGTCATCTTCAAAAACAATTACTTTCCCGTGCTTATTGATTACATCTGTCACACCAGAAATGATAGAATTTGCTAATCCCTTATTATTAGATGATTCAATTATAGTCACTGATTTAAAACCATCAATCAGCTTTATATAATTTCTTATTTTTTGCACAGGTTCAATAGCCTGATTATTTTTAGCCGCATCACTAAAAATGTAAATATCAGACTGCTCTGCTAATTTGTTCTTTTTTAGAGCCTCTATTGTTTTTAATGTATGCTTGTATCTATTATACACAAACAGACATATCGGTGCTAATTCATGATTCATTGATCAATACCTATCTTATTCTTTGCGTTATTTTTAATGCATAATATGAAAGAGCCAGCCATAGATATATAAAGAAAAAAGAATCTATAGGACCTCTTAGCAAATGAAAACCTGTTAAACTCAGTGATAAAACCAAGGACGAATATAATAAATTATTCTTGTTGCGTAAATACGTGTTATCTATTAAGCCCAAGAGATAACCTAATGCAGCATATATAACTAAAGAGAAATATGAGAAGTTCCAATATAGCTCGCCAAATAAGGTTACAGGTTCACTTCCTCCCACTGAATAAAATGGTGGGTTAAAATATTTAGGAAATAATCTACTAGATGTTTCTGGTTTATCCGGAAGTAATTCCCTTGGAATAAATGAAATAAAAGGCTTAACTAAAGTTAAACCATATAAATAATCTACACTCGAATATCTGTCATCGAATAGTAATAAATAATCATCATAAACGATGCTAAAATCAGTTTCTACTTCAAGTACAACTAGAGTGGATTGAATTGATTCAGCCCTGTCTTTTACAGCTTCAATATTAAATATATTACCACCACTCCGAAATGCTACGCTGACATAAACCAGCAAGAGCAATCCCAAAGCACCAGGAATAATTATTTTAACTACACTTTTCATATATACAAATAAGTATATATATATAGGCGCTCCTATTGCTACCAACCAATCCCTTCTGTCGTCAGATAGAAAGTAGAGCATAAGCATTAAAAAAACATAATAGAATAGACAAAGTAATAAATTACTATAAACACCAAACCTCTTGAACTTAATAATATTATAGAACATTAAGCACAAAATAAAAACGAAACAAATATAAAATGGTAGAATAGTTAATGATAATACAAGAAAAATCACTTGAAGAAAATGAAAAACATTAATTTTGCTATTTGCCGCAATATCATTTGAACCATCAGTTTCTGAAATTTTGAATGTTTTTTTCGTTCTGAAGTAAACTAACAAAAAAATTAAGAATGATAATAGAGTATATAGCAAGCATATCATTAATCCTTTCTCACTATAGTCATCTATAGACTTATTCAAATAAGCATATATATTATAGTAGCCTAAAGCTAACAATACTGGACGAAGAGACAAATATATAGTAAAAAAGACACAAAAAATAAGCAACATTGGTTTTTTTTTCGTTATTGCCTTAATTGTAGTAATTATACCGAAGGATAATATAAAAATTGACAAAGCTATATTCAAATTGGGCACCTTTAAATTATAGTAATAACAAGAAAATTATCATTTATTTTTTACATCATAAGTAATGTTATTAATTACTTGCTGTATAATTTTCAAACATGTCGATATATTTAATACAAGAATACAGCCTTGCCTATTATATAGCATAGAGAAAAATACCTTGATCAATTTTATTTATTTTGTATAGTGTCTCACTTGAATTTTATCAAGAACAAACTAAAAAATTGCATATAAAAAATTTTGCGACACAGAACGAAGTTAGCCAAAAATGATGAAAACGCTTGCGCCAATAATGCGCTTATCGCTGCGCCTGTAATTCCAAATCTTGGAATCATAATTAAATTAGACACCACACAAACTACAGCACCTATTACTGTCCGATAAAGACTAATTTTTGATTTCCTTTCATTTAATATCCATAGACTTTGCGCAACTCCCATACTAATGAAAACATTCGAAAATACCACGATAGAAAGTACAATTGTACCACCACGATATTCTTGACCTAATAGAACATTGATAATAGTATTTGATAATAAAGCTATGGGAACACTAATAATCCATGCTTGCATTGCGAATATACGAAATATATTGCTAAGACAGTCCCAATATTCGTTCTCCCCTTGTTGTTTCATTCTGGCAACTAATGGGGCAAGACTGACAGAAAGAGTTACTGGTATAAAAGACCACAATGTTGCCAGAGGTAAAACTGCTGCATAGATACCTAAATCAGCATCAGTTAAAAACTCCTTAATCATTATTTGATCTATACGCATATAAATAGCAATTGATAAACCACTTAAGATAAATGGCCATGACTCATTAATAATTCCTGATGCTTTTTTCTTTAAATATATCCATGAATTACCACATGGAAACTTTCGATATGCGTAGATCAAAGCAATAGCGCTAATTAATGTTTCTAACGCGACGACTACTGCAAACGCAATTAATGGAGCTTTACTTAAAATTAAAGCGACCTTAATTCCATTTGAAATAAAGTATGAGAATAATTTAGCAATAACTGTTCTCCGACTTTGACTTTGACTTTGAAACCATAAGTCGATCGTATCAACCGCTTGAAAAATCAATATAGCTCCTGCAAGGGCCGTAATATATACACTACGATCTTGCCAACCATTAACTATTATCATACCTCCAACAGCAATAAGCCAGCATACCGTGCCAACTGCAAGCCTAAGTACAAATGCTGTACCTAATATTTCCCCTGCTTT
This sequence comes from Citrobacter telavivensis, assembly GCA_009363175.1. Taxonomy (NCBI): domain Bacteria; kingdom Pseudomonadati; phylum Pseudomonadota; class Gammaproteobacteria; order Enterobacterales; family Enterobacteriaceae; genus Citrobacter; species Citrobacter telavivensis. Next base: position 2,470,811 of record CP045205.1, on the reverse strand, counting down.
ATTATTATCTCTCGCTATATCCCGCACGATGATTCCATCCATACCCAATATGGATACTGTTTGAAAAAATGCTAAGTACGCTAGCACATACGATAATTCACCAAACTGAGCAGGTCCAAGATAACGAGCAACCCATGCGCTAACCAATAAGCCTAACAACAGTCTAACAAGCTTATCAAAGAGCAACCATGCGCCATTATTAATAACTACTACTAGTTCCTTTTTATTTATAAGCTTAAGAGCTAATGTTTTAGGCAGCAATTTTAACCATAGTGGCTGCGAACTTTGTATTTTTAACAATAGAAATTTCCTTCCTGTATTAAATTAAAGCTATATGATTTTATTTCCATTGTTCATTATTCAGACACGCTACCGCCCCTGGCTTTACAGCTACCAGTGCACTGCGTACTCTCACAGACGTGTTAAGCTCTGCTTTCTCTGCCGCAAAGCCTCAAAACTCAAACGCTAATTGTCTTACCAATTGATGTCAGAAACAAGAAGAAATCTTATAAAAAGCGGTGCTAAATTTTGTAGTTAAACCAATGAAATCACAAATCTTTTTCTAAAATAGAAAAACGGCAGCAACATTCCAGGCATACTTGCATCGCCGCGCCGAATGTTGACTACCGTTATTTTTTACGCCTGTCGGGACGTCTATTTTTTAAACTTACTCGCTAAGCAACTTCTCAATACCTTTGCGGAACTTCGGCCCTTCTTTCAGGTTACGCAGTCCGTATTTCACAAACGCCTGCATGTAGCCCAATTTCTTGCCGCAGTCGTAGCTGTCGCCGGTCATCAGCATGGCGTCAACAGACTGTTTTTTCGCCAGTTCTGCAATTGCATCAGTCAACTGGATACGGCCCCAGGCTCCTGGTTCGGTTCTTTCCAGTTCGGCCCAGATATCCGCAGAGAGGACATAACGCCCTACCGCCATGAGATCGGAATCCAGCGTCTGCGGCTGATCCGGTTTCTCAATAAACTCGACAATGCGGCTCACCTTGCCTTCATTATCCAGCGGCTCTTTCGTCTGGATAACAGAGTACTCGGAAAGATCGCCCGCCATACGTTTCGCCAGCACCTGGCTACGCCCTGTTTCTTCAAAGCGCGCAACCATCGCAGCAAGGTTATAACGCAGTGGGTCGGCACTGGCGCTATCAATGACGATATCAGGCAATACGACTACAAAAGGGTTATCACCAATTGCCGGACGCGCGCAGAGAATAGAGTGACCCAACCCCAGCGGCTGCGCCTGGCGCACGTTCATGATGGTGACGCCCGGAGGACAAATGGATTGCACTTCCGCCAGCAGTTGGCGCTTCACGCGCTGCTCAAGGAGTGACTCTAGTTCATAAGAGGTGTCGAAATGGTTCTCAACGGCGTTTTTAGACGCGTGGGTCACCAGGAGGATTTCTTTGATCCCTGCAGCCACAATTTCGTCAACGATGTATTGAATCATTGGCTTGTCGACGATCGGCAGCATCTCTTTGGGAATTGCCTTGGTGGCTGGCAACATGTGCATACCCAGACCCGCTACCGGTATAACTGCTTTCAAATTACTCATTATTTCATCCACCTGTAAATGGTTGCTGAATTATAGCCTTTTGACTCGTTTTAGCCAGCATGAATTAGTTGAGGAAATCATTGCTGCTTTGTGACTGATGCTACGCCGCTCGGTGTTAAATTGCAGTAGCCATAATCTTAAGTATGGACCGGTTTTGCCAGGAATGGTCGCAAATCACCCCCTCCCCTCCGGCAACCGGAAGTTGATCGCATCAACATTCACTACATGATGGTTTATCCGGTCGATATCCACTGAACTTTGCCCTTTCTCATTCACCGCGTGCACGTTCGCCAGCGACAGCAACGTGTCGTCTTTTGCCATGAACTTGCCGCGTACGTCTTTACGCAGGTCAAAGTGCATTTTCAGCGCCGGACCGGTTGCTGATTCCTGCATCACCTTGATATTGCGCAGAAAGAGATGCTGGGGCTGATTGTGCAACTCCAACGTCGCCCGCTTCATCTCGATGTTGGTCAGTGCAACGAAAGAGGTCGCATTACCCGACGAAATTTGAATGCCGCGCAATGTGTATTCAAGCTGCGTGTTATCGAGGGAGATATTATTGAGTTTGAAATTTTGTGGGATGGAGAGATATTTCCCTTTAACCACGCCATAGCCAATGAGCATCCCGGCACTGTCGACCATGTTGATATTATCAATCACAAAATTATCGCAGCCGTAAATGGCGACCGTCGCATTGTCGATGCCCGCCTTCTTGCTGAAATCCGGGGTGATGTTCTTCGCCTTAACATTGCGAATAACAAAATGTTTGCCGTTTTCGACATGTACCAGCTGCCGACAATCTGATCCGGTAATGTTGGCAACCACAAAGTTTTTGACCGTCTGCTGTTCGGGATAGGTGTTGTCATAAGTGCTCCCCGCGAGCCCAATGCCTATCCCCCAGTTAATCTTGCCGTTGGTACAGTTGATCCGTTCAATCACGTGGTCGGAAATCAGGATATTGCTGTCGTTAATCGCGACGTTCCATTCGATGGCGTCCCCCTGCAAATCACTGAAGCGACAGTGAGTAATACGCGCACCGTCAACCTGATTGTGGAACCCCTGGCGCAGTATCGCGTAATTGGCCTGGGTCACGGTGAGATGATCAATGACCAGATTGCGCATCACGCGCGGCTTTTTCCCGCCGATATAAATTTGTGTCACCGGCCCGAAACCGCTCATCGTAAGACCGGTAATTGCGCAGTCGGAACCGCGGACATCCAGCGTGATATTGTGCAGGCTGCCGCCCTTCTCTCCAGTCACCTGGCAGGCATCCTGGAGCACAAAGCGACCGCGCCCGTTGCCGCTCAGACGGCCCAGCACATGCAGCGTTTTGCCCGGTGGAATAACAATGCCGGTATTGATGTTCTCACACACCAGTCCCGCCGGCACCACGACGGTCCCGGCGTCGTTAAAGGCCTGTTTAAACGAGGCAATCCAGTCTTTCGCATCGTAATCCTGAATGTTGACGGTTTTACGGGACGCAATAGCGCGGGCAAAGGGAGAATGGAGGACAGGAAGTACGGCAAGCGCGGAGCTTGCCGTCAGGAAGGTACGTCGGGAGAGTGTTTTCTCTGGCATACAACCTCGGTTTACATCGTTTGCAGCAGGCAGGCCAACTGACGATTGATCACCTGCTGATTAAAATCATGTTCAACTTTTTCACGCGCGCGCTGAATAATGGGTTCCAGCGTACGGCGGTCAAATTGGCTGAACGAGGCGAGCTGTTGCGCCAGCGCCCGGGCATCGTTTTCCGGCACCAGCCAACCAGACTTTCCGGCATCCACCAGTTCCGGGATCCCGCTGTGAACGGTAGAGACCACCGGGATCCCCACCGCCATCGCTTCCATCAGCGCCACCGGGATCCCTTCCATGTCGCCATCCGCACCGGTGATCGACGGCAGAAGAAAGACATCCGCGTTATCCAGCATCGTTTTCACTTCATGGCTGGGCTTAAAGCCCGGCATATCAATCACATCGTCAAGCTGATACTGCTCAATCAGCGTGCGCAACCGCCGCTCCCAGGGACCGATGCCCAGAATGCGATAGCGAAACGCCACGCCCTGCTCCTTCAACTGGCGACAGGCCTCTATCGCCACATGCAGCCCTTTTTTCTCGGTCAGTCGTGCAACAGAGATAATCTCCAGCGGCGTGCCGGGTGCTTTCACTGGCCGGTGTGTAAAGCGCGTCATATCCACGCCCATTCGCGAAACGGCAATCTTCTCGGGAGGACAGCCCATGCTTCTCAGCCGTCCAGCCCAGAGATCGCTAATCGGCAGCATCAGGTCGCCACGGCGGAACAGTTGCTGGTACTCCGGTGTGTAATGGTTAAGGACGTCCCGACTGGAAATATCGATGCCGTGGAAAATCGTTGCAATCTTGCCCTGAATGACCCCCAGCTCGCGCAGCTTCGCCGCCGTCACGCCTGCCGGACCGAAGTGAGCGATAAAGACATCCGCACGCAGCGGTTTACTCACCTGCGCACAGATCGACGAGAGGATCAGATTACGCGACTCATCACCATAGCGGGTGAAGTTAAGTGATTTCCACGTTGCCGCCCGGTGCAACCCCGGCAGCGTTTTTATTGCCCGAGAGCGCAGTTTTGCCAGGCGTCCCTGCGGTTCATCCTGCAACCAGCGTGTTCTGGCCGCCAGACCATATTTTTCCCAGGCGGCATGCGTATTTTGCGTATCGCCTTTCTGTAGGGCGACAATCTCAACGTCAAAGCCCATATCGATAAACGCGGTAATTTGATTGAGGACGAAGGTTTCCGACGACAGCGGAAATTTCAGTAAAAAGAAGCTGACCTTCATTTCCCCTCCCCGATGCGTGTTAACACCGATTCCACCATGCGGTATCCCTGCTCGCGTTCGCGACGCACCGCCTGTGCAAGGCGCTCATTGATCTGCGGTAATTGTCCCAGCGTATCCGCCACCATCGCTTGCAGACTGCCATCCAGCAGGTGACGAATATCTATCGCCATCTCCGGCATCCCCAACTGCTGCATGATGCCTGCCGATTTGTGTTCGTAGTTAATGGCAATCGCAGGCGTTGCGAAGTTCATCGAGATAATCGCGGAGTGCAGGCGCGTACCAACCGTCAGGTCGCATGCGCCAAGGATCTTGCCCATCTCAAGGTCGTTCAGTTCATCCATCACCACGTGGTAGCGCGACGGATCGCTGACGTGCTGGCGCAGATTCAGCGCCACCATGCGATCGTCTTTGTTATAGCTGTCGATGCCGGTACAGGTGGACAGCGCGATAACCTGATACCCCTCATCCAGAATGCGGTTTACCACGCCAGCGAAGGCCTTCTCATAAGCCTGCTGAGTGGTGCCCAGACGTTTATCAAACGGAGCAAGTTCACGCAGGGTGATCGCCACCGTCTTCTGCTGCGCCGCCACCGTCAACCAGTGCTGAACGGCATACCCTGGTTCAAAGTCCGCCTCGTGATGATCCACCAGCCACGCGGTATCCACGCCGTGTTCAACGTTATCCGTGGTGATTTCACTGCGTTTCATTAGTTCCAGACTGACGGATTCGCGCAGGATCAGCGCGTCACAGTGACCGAAAACGTAATTAGCCAACTGGTTGAACTGAGGATCCTGGAACGGCCCCACGCTGTGGCCTACCATGTACAGCGGTTTTTTCGCCATAAAGGTACACAGCGCGTGTTCAAACTGTGGGACGCCGTACAGATCGACGAAGAACGAACCGCCCACCTGGATGATGGCATCATAGCCCGAGAGCAGACGCACGAAGTCGGTAAAGCCCTGAGCAATCGCGATATTTCGCAGCTTGCCGGTATCGGTAACGCGGGAAAGCAGCACCTGGTGCTGGTAGCGACGGCGGAGGACTTTTTTCACCCGCCCCACCACGCCAGCCGCGCTGTTGTGCTGTTTCATCTGTAAAAAAAGCGGATCGCCCATCACCGGACGATTCAAAAGCCAGGACGAACTCACCGGGTAGCGGCTCATGACGTCCACTTCCGCATCAGGTTCGAGGCGGTTAATGGCGTCCAGCAGGCCGCGCAGAATCGCGCTATCGCCACGGTTGCCGCAGGTATGGTTGCCCAGAATCAGTAATTTCATTTCACCCTCGTAAAATCGTTGCCGGATGGCGGCTATCGCCTTATCCGGCCTACAGCGTTATTTCCCGGTCCGATAACCGCAGCGCCATGCGCCCCGTGAGCCTGATAAGCGCAGCGTCATCAGGCATGGTTTGCCGGATGACGGCTATCGCCTTATCCGACCTACAGCGTTATTTCCCGGTCCGATAACCGAAGCGCCATGCGTCCCGTAGGCCTGATAAGCGCAGCGTCATCAGGCATGGTTTGCCGGATGGCGGCTATCGCCTTATCCGGCCTACAGCGTTATTTCCCGGTCCGATAACCGAAGCGCCATGCGCCCTGTAGGCCTGATAAGCGCAGCGTCATCAGGCATGGTTTTGCCGGATGGCGGCGGTAAGGTTCAACCTGCGCGAAGCAGGGCTTTCATTTTTTCGCTGCGGCAAAACTGGCGCTTCATCTCCACCACCAGCGGGTGGCGCGAGAGCACGATCATCACCGCGAACGCCAGGACACCGGCGGTAATCTGTGTCGCCAACAGCACGCCCAGTGACAGATGCCCCTGTAGCGCAATGCCCAACCCATAACTCACCGCCAGCGTTGGTAGTGAGAGATACAACGGCAGCCACAGGCTCAGGATGTACTGACGATAGCTGGAACCCAGCACCGGTTTGATCATCACGAAGTAGCTCAGAATGGTGTTGATGATTTGCACCAGCAGGAAGCCCAGCGTCACGCCGATGGCGCCCGCCATGTGCCCGCCAACAATAATCGCCGGGATGAACAGGAACGTTTTAAAAACATTGAATTTAAAGCTGATATCCACGCGCGCTTTCGCCATCAACAGCGAACCAATCGGATTGCCGACCGAGCGCAGCAGCCCCACCACGCACAGCAGTTGCAGCACGGGAATGATGCTGTTCCACTTTTCACCAAAGACCAGCGGCACGACGTTATTGGCAACCACCATCAGGCCGAGCAGCGCCGGGAAGTTAATGATCCCCACCACGGAAAGCAGCTTGTAAAAGTTCACGCGCAGCTTCTGTGTGTCGTCCTGAATTTTGGCAAATGCAGGAAACAGCACGCGGGTGATGATCGGGTTGAGCTTCATCGGCGGCACCACCGCTACGTTGTACGCCAGGTTATAGCCCCCCGCGACACCGGCCCCGAGAATGCGCGCCAGTACCAGCGTGGAAAGGTTGGTATTGACGTAGTTGATAATGCTGTCCGCCGTCAGCCACGCGCCAAAGCGCAAATTCGACGAAACGGACGCCAGCGAAAAGTGCAGGCCCGGACGGTAGATCTTGCGACCAAAGTAGCCAAACAGCAGCGTGCGTACCGCGCTGTTGACCAGGTAGCCAAGAATGGCGGTCATCGCCAGCGGCCAGAAATGGGCGCTGATGACGGTAAACGTAAAGCCCGCCAGCACGGAGCTGGTTTCAATCATCCCAATCTTGTTGAACTCCAGTTCCTTCTGCATCAGTGCGCGAAACTGCTGTCCGTGCGGGATCGCCACGAACGCCAGCGACAACGTTTTAATCAACGGCACCAGATCCGGGTTATGCAGCACATTGCCAATCACATCACTAAGCAGGAACACCGCCACACAGACAACAATCCCCAGCCCAACGTTCAGCCAGTACAGCGTGGTCAGTTCAAGATGGCTTATCTCCTTGCGCTGAATAATGGAGTTGGCAATACCGAAGTCAGACAGCGTATCGGCCAGCGCAATGATCACCAGCGATACGGTCAGCAGGCCGAACTGGTGGTTATCGACGATCCGCGCCAGCACCGTCATCTGGATAAGCCCCAGGCTGATGATAATCACCGTGGCGATAGCCGACCATTTCGCACCGCTGATGGTTTTTTCACGTAAGCTCATAACCGTTCCTCAGTACGCCGCTTTGTTGACAAAGCCCTTGAACACCGTCAGAAAAACGATCTTGATGTCGAACCACACGCTCCACTCGCGGATGTACTCCAGATCGTACTCCACGCGTTTTTCCATTTTCTCCAGCGTGTCGGTCTCACCGCGCCAGCCGTTGATTTGCGCCCAGCCGGTGATCCCCGGCTTGACCTTATGGCGCAGCATGTAGCCTTCAATCAGCTGACGATACTGTTCGTTATGCGCCACCGCATGCGGGCGCGGCCCGACGATGGACATCCCGCCGGTCAGCACATTGATAAACTGCGGCAGTTCATCCAGCGAGGTACGACGCAGGAAGTTCCCCACGCGGGTGACGCGCGGATCGTTCTGCGTCGCCTGCGTAACGACCTTGTCGTTTTCCATCACCTTCATCGAGCGAAACTTCCACACCTTGATTGGTTTACCGTCCATGCCATAGCGGGTCTGACGAAAGATAATCGGCCCCGGCGAACTCAGCTTCACTGCCAGCGCAATGCAGCACAGCACCGGGGAGATCAGCAACAGAATCAGCGATGCCAGCACAATATCTTCCGCACGCTTAAGCAGACGGTTAATACCCGACAGCGGCGTGTCATACAGTGGCACCACCGGCACGCCGCTCACCTCTTCGATACGGGAATGCAGAATGTTAAAGGTAAACACGTCCGGAATGAGGATCACCGAACAGGTGGTATCCGCCAGCTCGCGCACCAGTTTTTTCACCCGCGCGCCGTCGCACATCGACATGGCGATATAGACGTTATGAATCCGCGACGCTTTGGCATCTTCAACCAGCTGTTCCAGGTTCCCTGCCCAGTCGGACGTTACGCCACCCGGTTTCGGGTCGTGATAGACGCCGACCACTTCAAAGCCCAGCCACGGTTCATTGCGAAAACTGTCGAGCAGCGACTGTCCGGCAGGCAGATCGCCCGCGACCGCCACCCGGCGCGTGTTATAGCCACGATGACGCAGCCAGCCCGCACCGTAGCGGATAAACGACCGACAAAAGACCAGCCCGACGCTGGTCAGCAGATACCACGCCAGCCAGATGGCGAGACGGTTATCGAAATCGGCGTTAAACGCGACCAGACCGGCAGTAAAGACGAGGCTAAGCGTCCAGTTTTGCAGCAGAAGTGTCAGTTCTGTGAAAATTTTGACGCCGCGCCATGAGCGATAGAAATCGGTTATGCCGCCCAGCATCTGAAAAACAACCAACGTGATCAGCGCCACCAACAGGTGCATATACAGGAAAGGCAATCCACTGACTTTGCAGACGACCCACAGCCCGCCAAACATGATGGTGATATCTGAAAAGCGTTGCACCATAGAGATTAACGATGCATTGGTTTTGGCCCGTTCGCGCTTTTTTAGATTTGTCATCGTTGTTCCTGTTATTAGCCCCCCTTACCCGTTAACGAGTAAGGGGAGATCTGACCTTACTGATTCAGTAACGTAAGCAGAGTGCGCGTTCGCGCTTCCATCAGCGGGATATCCCCGCGAGACTCCACGTTCAGGCGCACCACCGGTTCGGTGTTGGAGGAGCGCAGGTTGAAGCGCCAGTCGACGAACGACATGCTGATGCCGTCCGTTCTGTCCACCGCCAGCGCCTCACCGGCGAAGTGCTGTTCCACCCGCGAAATCGCGGCCGCCGGTTCGTCCAGCGTGCTGTTGATTTCACCACTCGCCGGGAACGCCTCCATCCGGTCTCGTACCAGTTCACCCAGCGACTGCCCCTTCAGACACACCAGTTCCGCCACCAGCAGCCACGGGATCATCCCGCTGTCGCAGTAGGCAAAATCACGGAAATAGTGGTGGGCGCTCATTTCTCCACCGTAGATGGCGTCTTCGCGGCGCATCCGTTCCTTGATGAAGGCATGGCCGGTTTTCGACATCACCGGCGTGCCACCCGCCGCCGTTACCACATCCACCGTGTTCCAGGACAGACGCGGGTCGTGGATAATTCTGGCGCCCGGCTGTTTTTCGAGGAACGCTTCCGCCAGCAGGCCGACAATGTAGTAGCCCTCGATAAACTGCCCTTTCTCGTCGAACAGGAAGCAGCGGTCGAAATCGCCGTCAAACGCGATGCCCATATCGGCACCATGTTCAACCACCGCATTACGGGTGTCGGCGCGACACTCCGGCAACAAGGGGTTAGGAATACCGTTCGGGAAATTGCCGTCAGGAATGTTGTGCACTTTGATCAATTCCACCGGCACGCCCTGCGCCTTAAAGCGCGCTTCGATGGCATCCACCACCGGGCCTGCCGCGCCGTTACCGGAGTTAATGACCAGCTTCAGTGGCGTGAGGTTTTTGACGTTGATGTAGCCGAACAGGTGGTCGATATAGGCGTCACGCAGCGTGATTTGCTTATAGCTTCCGCGCGTCGCATCGTTCACCGGCGGAAAGTCGTTGGCTTCCGCCAGGCGCTGCACGTCGCGCAGACCGGTATCGCCGCTGATGGGGCGTGCGCCTTCGCGCACCAGTTTCATCCCGTTGTAGTCCATCGGGTTATGGCTGGCGGTCACTTCAATCCCGCCATCCACGCCGAGGTGGAAGGTGGCGAAATAGATCTCTTCGGTCCCCGCCAGACCGATGTCCAGCACGTCAACGCCCGCGTCCTGCAACCCTTTCGCCAGCGCCAGCTTCAGCGCCTCGCTGGTCAGGCGCACGTCGCCGCCCAGCACAATGGTTTTCGGCTTGAGAAACTCGCCGTACGCGCGACCAATCCGCCACGCAATCTCTTCATTCAGTTCTTCGCCGAGCCTGCCGCGAATATCGTAGGCTTTGAAACAGGTTAAATTCGTCATGTTTTTACCCTTATTCAGGCAACAGTTAGCCCTGACCCGTAGTTGGCCAAAAAAGTGTTTTGTTGTTTTTGCCGGGTAGTGGCCCGGCGCGCGTCGTAGGCCGGATAAGCAACGCGCCATCCAGCGGTCATTGCCTGATGGCGACGCTTCGCGTCTTATCAGGCCTACACGCTACAGAATCGTAGGCCCGGTAAGCACAGCGCCACCGGGCGCAATAAAGGCGTTACACCCGGCCGTAGCGATCCATAAACCGCACCACGTCATCCTCTTCGAGGTAAGAACCCGAGCGCACTTCAATCAGATCGAGCGGAATTTTCCCTGGGTTTTCCAGACAGTGGGTGGCTCCCAGCGGAATGTAGACAGACTCGTTTTCACCGAGCAGTTTGATATCACCGTCAATGGTGACTTTGGCAGTACCGGCCACTACCACCCAGTGTTCAGCGCGGTGATGGTGCATCTGCACCGACAGCCCCTCCCCCGGTTTCACGGTAATGCGTTTGACCTGATAGCGGTCACCGGCGTCGATGGAGTCATATTTCCCCCACGGACGGTACACTTCGCGGTGAATATGGTGCTCGTGGCGGCCATCGGCTTTGATTTGTTCAACCACTTTTTTCACGTCCTGTACCGCATTACGGTCGGCGATCAGTACCGCATCTTTGGTCTGCACCACCACCAGATCTTTAACACCGACGGTGGTCACCAGACCCGATTCGGCATAGACGTAACTGTTCTGGGTTTTATGGCTGATAACGTCGCCGTGGTGGACGTTCCCCTCGGCGGTATGGGCACTGATTTCCCACAGCGAAGACCACGAGCCAACATCGCTCCAGCCCGCGTCCATGGGCATCACCACCGCATCCGCCGTACGTTCCATCACCGCGTAATCGACGGATTCTTCCGGGCAGGCGAGGAATGCAGCTTCATCCACGCGGATGAAATCGAGATCCGGATCGGCTGCGCTCATCGCGTTTTCGCAGGCGTCCAGAATATCGGGACGGTATTTTTTCAGCTCTTCCAGATAGCGTCCGGCGCGGAACAGGAACATCCCACTGTTCCAGTAGTAGTCGCCGCTGGCAACATAAGCCTGAGCCGTTTCCAGATTCGGTTTTTCCACAAACTGCGCAACGTCAAACGCCACGGCATCTTCCTCACCGGGCGTAACATTGCCGCGACGGATATAGCCGTAGCCGGTTTCCGGCAGATCCGGAACGATACCAAATGTGACCAGCTTTCCGGCTTCGGCGTACGGCATTGCGTTTCGCACCGCATCACGGAAAGCGTCTTCATTGGCAATCACGTGATCTGCCGCCAGCACCAGCATCAGCGGGTCGCTGTCCGGACTGTGGCGTTTTGCCGCCAGCGCCGCTAAGGCAATGGCCGGCGCGGTATTGCGGCCTGCCGGTTCGAGAATAATGTTCTCAGTCAGTTTGTTGAGCTGGCGCAACTGCTCAGCGACGATAAAACGGTGCTGCTCGTTGCAGATCACGACCGGGCTTTCGCACTCCACGCCGTTCAGACGACAAATGGTCGTTTGCAGCATGGTGAGATCGCCTTTCAGGCACAGGAACTGCTTGGGATAAAGTACGCGGGAAAGCGGCCATAAGCGGCTACCGGAGCCACCGGCCATCACGACCGGATAGAGTGTTGTCTGACCCATAATTTAATCCCGAATATCAGTAATAAATTGACGTAACACGTTCTCTTTATCGAGCGTGCGTTCGGCATATTCACGTGCCACCGTGTTGTTTTTTGGCATGGCGAGCGCCTGAGCAATCCCAGTCACCAGCGCATCGACCGATTCCGGCTCAACGCACACCGCAATGCCTGTAAAGTTGTCGCAAAGCTGGCCGAGTTCCGTCTCCGGTTCTGCGGTAATCACCGCATTGCCGCCCACCGCCAGAATATTGGTCAGTTTGGAGGGCAGAACGGCATCCGCCGCCCCGCGTTTTTGCACGACCAGATGGCAATCGCCCATCTTCAATAGCGCAGGCAGCGCCTCGTACGGCTGCAACGGGAAAAAAAGCACGTTGTGCAGACCGCGATCGCGAGCCATTTTTTCCAGGCGCGCTTTACCGCCCCCCTGACCGACGATGGCAAAAATGAGCGGCTGCTCACGCAGTTGTTCCGCCGCCATAATCACGTTTTCCAGCCCCTGCTTCTCGCCGATATTGCCGGAGTAAAGAATGATTTTTTTGTCATCCGGCAGACCAAGCCGTTGGCGGAAGGCAATGACGTCGTCATCATTAACGTTTTGAAAACGGGCGACTTCTGACCAGTTGGGGAAAAAAATCACCTTCTCTGCCGCCACCCCTTTCTCCTGGGCTTTATTCATCATTGAGCGGGAGATGGTGGAAACATTGTCGACGTTATGCAGGCCGCTACGTTCGAAAGCGGTCGCCAGTTGCGCCACTTTGCCGGCTTTACCGTTACCCGCCATACCAAGGCCCAGCATCGCATCGACTTCGTAATCCTGAATGTGCAGCAAGGTGCGGGCACCGGAGAGTTTTGCCAGCAGACGCATCCCCGGCGTACAAAACAGTGTGGGCACCACGCCAATAATGCGATCCGGCTTCCAGCGACGCTGCGCCATCAGCGGGAAAAAGCTGCTGAGGGCAAAGCTGCCCAGATGCAGTAATCGTTTCAGTGTTGACGGCTGCTTTGGCACATACAACGGGCAGCGCCAGACGGTGGCGTCGCCCTCTTCCCGGCGATAGCGCCAGGCAGAGTAACGCGCACCCACTTTCCATTGTGGGTAGTACGGCGGCGCGGTAATAACCCGTACTTCATGGCCTTCACGCGCCATCCACTCCACCATTTCACCGGTGTATTTGCCGATGCCGGTCAGTTCTGGTGAGTAGTTGATGCCATAAACGAGGATTCTCATAATCCCAGCGCCTTAGCCTGACATTCCGGCAAAAAATACGCCCGGCTGTTGTCATGGACATTGTCGCTCGCCAGCAGCGCCGCAGGCGTCAGCCAGCGGTAAGCGTTGTGCTGCGCGTCAGGCAGAGGCAAATCGCGCTCCTGCAGCCGCAGACGGAAACCGAGCACGATGTAATGCGTCGAGAAGTCTTCGCCGGAAAAGTTATCGTCATAGAAATGCTGCCAGACGCCATAAAATTCCCCGGCGGACAGCGGTAAACGTTGCCCCAGTTCGGCTTCGGTCAGGCGTTCGAAGGCCGCACTCAGTGGCTCATCTTTTTGCACCCGCCCACCGGGCACAAACCAGTAGCCCTGCGCCGGTCGGTTCAGCCGTTTACCCAGCAGAAATTCCCCCTGCGCGTTTTCCACGATCAAATCGATGGAGATAAGCGGCGTGGAACGCACGACGGTGGCAAAATCTTCCTGACGTAAAAACATGTTTACCCCCGGAACCGATGCTGATTCTCAAGAAACCACTGATACGTGCTGGCAAGGCCGGCTTCCAGTGAGATCTCGTGATACCAGCCCAGTTGATGCAGACGCGTCACATCCAGCAGTTTTCGCGGCGTACCGTCCGGCTTCGTGGCGTCAAACACCACGCGGCCTTTATAGCCCACTACCTGCGCGATGGTCTGCGCCAGTTCGCGAATGGTGCAGTCCACACCCGTGCCGACGTTAATGTGCGACAGCATCGGCTGGGTGTTCTCCTGCCAGACTTCGCTGTCCAGCTCCATCACGTGGATGCTGGCAGCAGCCATATCATCGACGTGCAGGAACTCACGCATCGGCGTCCCGCTTCCCCACACCACCACGTCCGGCGCACTCTGCACGGTCGCTTCATGGAAACGACGCAGCAGCGCCGGGATCACATGCGAGTTGCTCGGATGGAAATTGTCATGCGGGCCGTACAGGTTGGTCGGCATCACGGAACGATAGTCGCGCCCGTACTGGCGGTTATAAGATTCGCACAGCTTGATACCGGCAATCTTGGCAATGGCATAGGGCTCATTGGTCGGTTCCAGCGTGCCCTGTAACAGTTCACTTTCCGCCATCGGCTGTTTCGCCAGTTTGGGATAGATACAGGATGAACCGAGGAACAGCAGCTTATTCACGTTGTGCAGATGCGCGGCGTGAATAATGTTGCTTTCCATCATCATGTTCTCAAAGATGAAATCGGCCGGATACGTGTTATTAGCAACAATGCCGCCTACCTTCGCCGCCGCCAGATAAACCTGATCGATCCGCTCAGTGGCAAAGAAGTCCTGCACCGCGCGGCTGTCCAGCAGGTTCAGCTCATCACGCGTGCGCAGAACTAGCTCCACATCGCCGCGTTGTTCAAGCTGGCGGGCAATCGCGGAACCCACCATTCCGCGATGACCGGCAATAAAGATACGTTGTTTGCTCATTCTCAGGACTCCAGCGCGATGGCAACCTCGTAGCCGTGAGATTTCAGCAGGGAGTGTTTCTTCGCCGCTTCCAGATCGTTGGCGACCATTTCGGAAACCATCTCCTGCAACGTAATTTCCGGTTTCCAGCCCAGCTTCTCGTGCGCTTTGGTTGGGTCGCCCAGCAGGGTTTCCACTTCCGCCGGACGGAAATAGCGCGGATCGACGGCGACCATGATGTCACCCGGTTTCACGCCCGGCGCGTCATGACCGGTGACCGAAACCACAATCCCTTTCTCTTCCACGCCTTCACCTTCAAAGCGCAGTTTGATCCCCAGTTGAGCCGCCGCCATTTCGACGAACTGACGTACGGAGTACTGCACGCCGGTGGCGATGACGAAATCTTCCGGCTGTTCCTGTTGCAGCATCATCCATTGCATTTTGACGTAGTCTTTCGCATGGCCCCAGTCACGCAGGGAATCCATGTTGCCGAGGTACAGGCAGGACTCCAGACCCTGAGCGATGTTGGCAATCGCGCGAGTGATTTTACGGGTGACGAAGGTTTCGCCACGACGCGGCGATTCGTGGTTAAACAGAATGCCGTTACAGGCGTAGATACCATAGGATTCACGGTAGTTGACGGTTATCCAGTAGGCGTAAAGTTTGGCAACCGCGTACGGCGAGCGCGGATAGAACGGCGTGGTCTCTTTCTGCGGGATTTCCTGCACCAGGCCGTACAGTTCGGAGGTCGATGCCTGATAGAAACGGGTTTTCTTCTCAAGGCCGAGGAAGCGGATGGCTTCCAGCAGGCGCAGCGTGCCCATCGCATCGACATCGGCCGTGTATTCCGGTGATTCGAAGGAGACCGCCACGTGGCTCATGGCCCCCAGGTTGTAGACCTCATCCGGCTGCACTTCTTGCAGGATGCGCGTCAGGTTAGAGGAATCCGTCAGGTCACCGTAGTGCAGATGGAATTTCGGGTTGCCCGCATGCGGATCCTGATAGATGTGATCGACGCGCTCGGTGTTAAATGAAGAAGCCCGACGCTTAATACCGTGAACTTCATAACCTTTTTCCAGCAGAAGTTCTGCCAGGTAAGAACCGTCCTGCCCGGTTACACCGGTGATGAGAGCGACTTTTGACATTTTATTACCTCTTAATTGATCCCATTAGGGTGTAACGTTGTAACGCGTTCACGCGTTGCCACTGCGGGATTGCCACGGCAAATCGTATTTGCCGGTAGCGATTTAAAAACACTGCTGCGCGCACCGACGACGGTGCCATCGCCTATCGTGACGCCTGGTGCCACGAACACATCCGTTGCCAGCCAGCATTTCTCGCCAATCACAATCGGGGTGGCATTAATATCAAAATGCGCACTTGCGTGATCGTGACTGCCGGTACACAAATAACTTTTCTGCGAAACCACCGCATGGGCGCCAATTGTAATATCGCCAAGCGTATATAAATTAACGTCATCCCCCACCCAGGCATAATCACCAATGGTTAATTTCCACGGATAGGTAATTTTCACTGACGGTCGAATGACTACGTTTTTTCCTATTTTTGCGCCAAACAGTCGGAGCAAAAAAGCGCGCCAGCGATACAACACTTGTGGCGACCAGGCAAATAATGTCGCCTGTACCGCCCACCACAACTGGACTTTGATTGCATTACCGCCCCGAAATCCTTTGGGTACGGTGAAACCACTCAGATCCTGCATATTGCATCCTTATATTTTAAACTTTGTTATATAAGGCTTTCGTTTTACCCGTTGTACGTAAACGTAATAGTTTCGATAATTCAGCCCAAAAACCCGGCACGCGTAATATCTGACGCTGCACTTTTTTCGCGTCTTCGCATAATTCCAGATTATTCGTCGTTGACACGCCGCCCATTGAAAATTCAGACACCAGCCCGTCCAGTTTTTTAAAGTCATAGCCTTCTTTATACAATCTGGCGGCCAACGCATAATCCGATGACACTTTATATTGCAGGTCATAGCGCCAGACTTTCAGTCCTGCCAGCGGGAAAAAGATGGCCTGATGACTTGCCGGCAGGCTGTGATAAATATACCAACCGGGTTTCGCGCTACGTTTCGTTTTATGACCATCGCCAAAATCAAGCAGCGCGTCGCCGGTAATCATCACGTCATCTTTTTGTGTCTTGAGCTGACGGACAACGTGGGTAACATCCGGATGGAAAATATCGCCGGAGTTGAGGAACAGCGCGAACTTTCCACGCGCCATTTCAATGCCCTTGTTCATCGCATCATAGATGCCGTTATCCGGTTCGCTGACAAAGCGTAAGTGATAGTGACCACAGAGGTTTTGCAGAAATTCCTCTGTACCATCATTTGAACCGCCATCCACCACGATCCACTCAAAGCTGATGTCACTCGCCTTCGCCAGATGCGCCAGAGACGCATGGGTTTTGGCGATGCCGTCCAGATTGCGAAACGCGACGGTGATAACACTGAGCAGCATAGGATTAACCTCATCATACTTTTGTAATATTCAGCGCTTTGCGCAAAATAAACGGACAAACAATTAAAAATGCATATTCCGGGCTAAATATTGAACCGGTAAAAAACAGCGACACCGGCGTAAAAAGATAAAGTTGCACCCGAAAATTCTGATTATCGCCAAATGCGTTTAACGTCATTTTAAAGATTTTCCACATGTACCACAGCGTCATTAACACCGCGAACCAGGAAAAATAAATAATCAGCAGATACAAACCATTGTCTATTGTTTTCCCGACATCTGCACCGTTAAAGATTCCGAATGATGCGACATATTCATAAAGTGAGCCAAATCTGACTACGCCATCAATATGGGTTAAAGAATAACCGACCATGACTAACGGGCCCACAATGCGATAATAAGAGGACGACCCTTCCGTGCCTAAATCTCCCAGACGCGTAGAGATATAAGGGAATGCAAATATCACCCCTACCAAAAATACGGTTAATGAGATTATCGCCAGCGGTAATTTTTTCTTTATCGCATCCTTATTCAGATACTGAAACGCCCATTCCAGCAGGTAAAACAGGATAAATGTCATTACCCCTGAAAACGATCCTGATAATATTATCCCTGCCAGAATCATAGCATCGGTTTTAGGCGTTTTGATACCAAACTGTTTGATACTGAGCCAAATTGAGATTAACGCCAGAGCAAAAAATGCCGGTTCGAAATAGAGCGCGGTCGTTCGCTTGCCGCCAAATTTAATAAAATTCAGTACATAGCTATTACTGTAAATTAGATACTTCGAAATGCCTTCCATCAGGCTGCTGCCGCCGGTCAGGATAATTTGCGCCATTTCCGCCGCGGCCAATATCACCACCAGCGCCACCACCAGATAGAAAAAACGCAGGATCTTGCGGTAGTTATGCGGGGAAATGGTTTTGAAACGTATGCTCCAGACCATGCCGATAATGATCACGATATAGACAAACAGCATCGTCGACGTGACGTACTTGCTGGCGTCCAGCGACAGACCGAACAGATAGTTAAACGCCGTAAGCCCTGCCCCAATCCCTAACGCAATCATCAGCTTTTTAATGCTGATGCGCTCAACGAACAGCAGCAATAAAACGGGTAAAAAAGTGACAATGGTGATGGGGAAGCTTTCGCCCAGTTGGGCAATTTTGACGTTGACCAGCAGGTAGATCAGCGGCAGCAGCAGATAGCTACAGATTCTGATAGAACGAGACATATTCCTCCAGCATCTGTTGACCACTGTATGCCGCACGACTGCGCTCGCGAAACGCGCTGAGCGAGGTGCCAAAAACGGTCTGCGCGATCCCGGCCTTATCCATCTGCACCAGTTGTAGCACCTCTTCAGCCGCAAACGTTTTTCCGCCCGACTTATGCAGCACTTCTTGCGCCGCGTCGCTGTGGGTAGCGACCACCGGCACGCCTATCGACAACGCCTCGCATAAAATCAGCGGGTAATTGTCCACGCGGGAGCTGAACACCAGCGCGTCCATCTGATTGAGCGCGCTCATCAGCTTGCGCTTGTCGGTTTCGAAGCCATGATTCACCACGTTTGCCCCGTCAAACGGCGAGAATTTGCCAAAGGTATGCAGCTCAACCTTATCGCCCAGTGCCATCATGTCGCGCACCAGACGCTGATTGGTTTTACCGTCGTAGCGCAGGTCATGAGCAACAATCGCAATTTTCGGTTTTCCCCGGGTCTCATTGACCGGGGACAACTCCGCCAGAATCGCTTCGGTCGCCACATCGATACCGTTATTAATAATGCGACAACGCCCCGCGCCGTACAGACCGTTAAACGCGTCGGCAACGTGTTGGCTCGGAGAGATAAACTGACAGCCCAGCGCCAGCATCTGGCGGAACAATTGACGTTTTCCGTCGACCAGCGCATGCGCACGGTCAACCTTCACCGGCGGGTAATTATTCAGCGTCGGGCATTTCTGACAGCCAGATTTCCACCCCTCGCAGCCGTCGGTAAAGGCGCAACGCCCGGTCACACTCCAGTGATCGTGCAGCGTCCAGACCAGCGTCACGTCCGGCTTGTGGTTTTTCACCTTTTCGCAGAACGCCACCACGTCAGCCAGATTCAGCCAGTAGCTGTGCAGAACGTGAAAGTGCAGCACCAGCGGACCCGGTGTGCGGGTCACGGTACGGTAGAGATTGTTCAGATTGCCAAACAGATCGCGATTGAACAGACGAAACAGGGCGATATTGGCTACCGACGTTAAACGTGGCGTCTGTTTGATGACATGGGAATAGTGACTATGGCTGACGCTCTTCTTCCCACCCTTGCCGTAGCCGTAGATAAATTGCGAAGCCAACCCTTTTTGCAGCGCACGCTGATGCAGATCTAATGCCACTCCAGCCGCACCGCCTTCCGCCAGTCGCACATTAAATTGCAGAATGTTCATTTAATTACCTTAACCCGGGCCTTCTCACCCACCACCAGCGTATTGTCCGGGATGCTGTCTAGCACCACGCTGCCTGCACCAATGGTCACGTTATTACCAATGCGAATGTCACCCAGCAGGATAACGTTGGCCCCCAGCTCCACGCCGTTGCCAATCACCGGACAGGCCAGGCTGTCTGCTCCACGATTGCCGATAGTGACGCCATGACGAACCGTGAAATCATCACCGGCCACCACGTTTTTGTTGATCACCACGGCGTAACCGTGATGAATGGTGAAGCGCCGTCCGATGGTGGCCGCCGCCTGAATTTCATAACCGAACAGGCATTCGGTCATCAGCCGATACAGCACCAGCACCGGCGCTGCCCACAGATTGTTCAGCCCGTTTTTTTTGCGCCAGACGGAGCAGAAATGGGCCACCCGGTAGGCCAGCACCATGCAGCACGGACGCAGACTCCAGCTGTTCGCGCGGATATCCTCCAGCATGCTTATCGTCCTCGCAGTCCATCCGCCAGACGCTTGCCGTTGCGCAGTGAGAACAGCGTCAGCAGCGTGCGCCAGGTCATGCGCTTGTTGCGGATCTGGTAGAGCGTAAACAGCTGATATTTCTTGCTGGCGCGGTCGAATTTGTCTTTGTGCTTGCGGTAAAAATGGAAGTAGCCGGAGAACTTCTTCGGCGACGAAGTGATCTGCATTTCGCCATGATTGATGTGCAGGATTTGCGTCGCCTCCTCCACCTTCCACGGCTCGCCGTACTCCACCACCATTCGCAGAAAAATGTCGTAATCCTGCGCGGCCTTCAGTTCGGTATCGAACAGGCACTCTTTGAAACGCCACGCCCACGTAAAGACCTGATTACCAATGATGTTGCGCTTGTAGAACAAGTGACGCGAGTAAGGGGATTTCGGATACAGCGGCAGGCTCGCCGGCTGAGAATAAACCTCGCCTTCGCAGACATAATCGTTGGCGTATAAAAATGCGTGGGTCACCAACTGATGCTTGTGCGCAAGGAACACGCTCAGGCGGTTTGGTGTCCACTCGTCATCATCATCAATTCCGGTGATGTAATGCCCCTGCGCCTGGACGATGGCCTGATTACGCACCGCGCAGGCGCCAGAGTTGATCTCATTATGGGTGTAACGCACGCGGGGGTCGTTTAATCCCTCAACAAACTGTTGTAGCTGCTCATAGGAGGAGGAGCAATCATCAACAATGATCATCTCCCAGTGGGGATAATCCTGGCGCAGTACCGATTTAATCGCCCGAATGGCAAGCTGTTGCCGGTTCCAGGTTGGCATATAAATGGAAATCAATGGCTTGTCTGTTTTCATCTTCATTTCCCAGGAAATATTGCCGGAGGGCCGAACGTGTAGGCCGGATAAGGCGTTTACACCGCCATCCGGCAGCGATGCCTGACGGCGCAGCGTGTAGGCCGGATGACGCTTTGCTTATCAGGCCTACTCAATGAGCAGGCCACTCACGATTTATTATTTTGTGTCTGATTTATATTCGTACTCGTAGTACCCGTAGTCCTGGTACCCGGTGGCGCGACGGAAGATAGAGTTGAGGATCACCCCTTTCACCTGAATGCCGTTTTGCGCAAAGCGGCCCAGACTGGTTTCCACCTCTTTCAGGGTGTTGACGGCATAGCGGGCGACCATCAGCGTCGTACCGGCATGGCGTCCGACAATTGCGGCGTCGGTGACGGCCAGGATGGGCGGGGTATCTATAAGCACCAGATCGTAGTGGCTGCTCGCCCAGCGCAACAGCTCGCCTAAACGATCGCTCATGAGCAGTTCAGACGGATTTGGCGGCACCTGACCACGCGGTACGAGGTCAAAGTTGGCAATGGACGTGGGTTTCGCACAGGAGGCAATATCCCCTTTGCCGACCAGAATCTCAGACAGGCCGTTGACGTTGTTGGTACCGAGCAGTTCGTGGGTATAGCCCTTGCGCATATCGCAGTCGATCAGCAGCACACGCTTGCTGGTCTGGCTGATCACCGCCGCCAGGTTGGCGCAGACAAAGGTTTTCCCGATGGACGGACTGACCCCGGTGAGCATCAGCACATTGTTTTGCGCCTGCATCATGGCGAAATGGAGGCTGGT
The DNA here is from genome assembly GCA_009363175.1 of Citrobacter telavivensis. Classification (NCBI taxonomy): domain Bacteria; kingdom Pseudomonadati; phylum Pseudomonadota; class Gammaproteobacteria; order Enterobacterales; family Enterobacteriaceae; genus Citrobacter; species Citrobacter telavivensis. The sequence continues at coordinate 2,449,146 of CP045205.1, read as the reverse complement.
ACGCAGGCTGCGCACCGCTTCGATCGCCAGATCGGTCGGATTGCCCACCGCCAGCAGTTGACTCTGTTTGTAACGCTTGACGCCCTTCACGGTCTTGACGTTATCCCGCGCTTTCTGCCATTCCGACAGCGGAATGCTGGCGTACACGCTGATGCCATTCTCTTCCAGCACCTGCGGGCTTTCGATACCGCGGTTGAGCAGTGAACGCAGCAGCACGCCCACAATGGAAAGCATCAGGCCCAGGATGATGCTACCGAGAACGATCAGCGCTTTCTTTGGTTTCAACACGCCGGGCTGAGCAATGGCCGGGTCAACGATCCGCACGTCCCCCACGGTGCTGGCCTCGGTTATCTTCAGCTCCTGCTGTTTGTTCAGCAACTGCATGTAAACCTGCTGGCCGGACTCTACATCACGCGTCAGACGCACAATCTCCTGCTGCGTTTTCGGCATCGCCGTCACACGTCCGTTCAGTTTGGCTTTTTCATCTTCCAGCGCCTGACGTTTTTCCAGCAGCGTGCGGTACGCCGGGTGTGCTTTGGTGAAGAGCTTGGAAATTTCTGCTTCTTTAAAGGTCAGTTCGTTGAGCTGCGCGTCGATGTTAACCATCGAGTCCAGCACCGCTTTGGCCTCCAGCGGTAAGTCGACGGAGTCTTTATCCTGACGGAAGGCATTGAGTTTATTTTCCGCCACGTCCAGATGGTTTCGCACCTCCGGCAACTGTTTCGCCAGGAAGGCCAGGCTTTTCCCCGCCTCTTCCGATTTGCGCTCAACGTTCTGTTCCAGATAGTTGCGGGTAATGCTGTTGAGGATGTCGCGGATCTGTTCGCGATCCTCACCGGTAAAGCTCAGGCTAAGCACCCCGGTATCCTTGCCGTTTTCCGTCACCGTCAGGTTATTTTGCAGATTATTGATCATCCCCAGAGTGGAGAATTTGGTGACGGTAAATTCGGTATCCGGGCGGGCGTGAATTTCACTGACCACCATCGTGACGCCGTCTTTACTTAGCGTCTGACCAGTCTGTCCGTGCGCGCTGAAACCGCCGTCGCTGTACAGCTCATAACGTTTATCGTTCAGTACTTTCAGGGTGAAGGTCTGTTCGTTCATCCCTTTCGGCAGGGTAAAGGTGGTGACTTTCGCCGATTCATTCTGGCGCCCCATCAGCCGTTCCCAGCCCGCACCAAACAGCGGGAAAGTGTTCTTAGTAACCGAAATATCCAGATCCAGATCGTCTACCGTTTTGCCTAATACCAGACGCGACTGGATCAATTGAATTTCCGCTTCGGAGGCCGGCGGTTTATTGGATAACGCAGAGCCAATATCCTGCACCAGTGAGTTGCCGGTGTTTTGTTCAATCTGTACCAGCGCATCCGCACTATAGATAGGCGTAGCGAAAAGCGTGTAAATCACCGCGCATAGCGCAAAGACCGCCGTAATGCCCAGCACCCACCAGCGTGCTTCAATGACGGTTCCCACCAGGCGACCGATATCAATCTCATCGTTGCCCGTTACCGGAGCGGCAGACTGTTTTACTTTTTCTGTCATTATTTTACCTGCTCTGCGTTCAATGCCTGCGCCCACTGGCGAGCAGACCGTTCAAGTAATGCGTACACCGCTTCAAACGCCTCGCGGCTTTTGCGATAGGGGTCGGGAATGTCGCGCTCGTTATCCCAGTGACCGAAAAGCATGACCTTGCCGCGCATCTCGGGCGCCATTTCGTGCAGAGAGGCGATATGCCTTTTTTCCATCGCCAGGATCAGGTCATAGTCCCGGCACAGTCGTCCGGTAACCTGCCGCGCGCAGTGCCCTTCGAGAGAAAGTGCATGGCTGGCTGCGACGTTCACCGCCGAGGCATCAGCGCCTTTTCCCACCAGCGCCCCCAGACCGGCGGATTCCACTGTAATCTGCGGGTGATACTGTCTGAGCAGGCGCTCTGCCGTTGGGGAACGGCAAATGTTCCCCACGCAAACCACTAATATTTTGTTAAACATGACGATTACCAGTTATGAAGGTCGCTGGCCGTATCCGTCATGTAACGGACACCGCTGATGGTCGGCAGCAACTGATTGATCAGACGGTTCCAGCGCGCAACCGGTGCGGTCGTGACATACACCACGTCATACGGTTGTAGACGGAATTCCGTCGCCATGACCAGAGAGGTCGCATCAGACATATCGAGCTGATAGATGTTGGCAATCTTGCCGCCCGGGCCTTTGCCTTTCAGCGGACGGATCACGAAGATGCCGCTGGCGTTGGAGGTGGTCATATCGATACCTTCGGCATTACCCAGAGCTTCGGTCAGCGTCATGCCGCTGAAGTCCATTTTGAGTGTGCTCTGTTTTTTCACTTCCCCCATCACGAACACTTTCAGATCGTCATTACGCGGCACATAGAGGATGTCACCCGGATAGAGCAGACGGTTCTGGCTGAGATCGCCGTTTTGCATCAGCGCCTGCAGTGAAATGCGTTGTTCTTTACCCTCGTGCGTTAGCACCACGTTGCGCCAGTCGGCCACTTCCGTCAGGCCACCGGCGGCGTTAATCGCGTCCAGCACGGTCAGCGGCACGTTGGTGATCGCCTGCTGTCCGGATTTATTCACTTGCCCGGAGATGTAAGCTTTTTGCGAACGGAACGCGGCGATATTAACGTCCACCTGCGGGTCAGCAATGTACTTCGCTAAGCGCCCGGTAATATCACTGCGGATTTCTGCCAACGTTTTTCCGACCACGCTAACCTTGCCGATGTAGGGATAAAACATGGTGCCATCGGGCTGAACCCAGTTGCCGGTATCGCTGGAGCTACGGTATTGCCCAGCAGGCGTGGTGAGTTCCGGGTGATCCCAGACGGTCACACTCAGCACATCCCCCGCGCCAACGCGGTACTGATAGCTGGCGAGTTCCTGGTCCAGCGACATATTCGGTTGGGCGACGTTAGGGCGAGGACGTAATTGTTCAACCAGTCGCGGAGTGAGTGGATACACGTTCACCATCCGGTCGAGATCAAAATCAGCGTCTTGCTGTTTAATCACGTCTTTACCCATCGTAGACATATTGCTGCCCGGAAGTACTGTGCAACCGCTTATCAAGGTTACCGACACCAATAATGGCATCAATTTCATTTTGGATTTCATCATTGATTATTTATCACTTTGGCAGAGTAATTATCCTGTGCAATTTAAATAGCGACTTCGCCGTACACATTTACATTGCAGTTAATTGAAAAGAAATTTAACTGGCATCAGTCCTAAAAAAATTGAATTCATCCGTAAGCTATTGACAGAATAATGCAGACTCGTCATCAGGCGTTCAGGCACGCTACCGCCCCTGGCTTTTTAGCTACCAATACACTGATTAGGTTATGTTTTTCAAGCCTCGTCATTTCGTGATTTGCCGCAACAGAGAAATACGTAAGGCATTCTGAATGTCAGCCATTAATGAAACGGGATCCAACTTAATATATTTACTCTTCCATCATTAACGCTGGAAGAATTGTTACAGCTAACGTAATTGCAGGCAAGGTAACAAGCCTGCTATTCTCTGTTTTTAAGATTAATATTAAGCGATATATTGACCTGTTTTTAGGAATTACTTGAGGTTGACAGAATCTATTTCCTCAATTCACCCTGCGATATTTCCTAAATAGTTTTTAGCTTTTTTAATTATTCCCGACAGAAACTTTATGGTTATTTTCAGTACAGTCAGTAAGATGAATACGCGAGAAATCCCTTCTCGCCATTGCATTTTCCGTCCGCTTTATCCATGATCGAATTGTGACAATTGTCATATAACGAAAGGTTTTACGTTTACTATGGAATGGATCGCCGATCCGTCAATCTGGGCGGGACTGGTCACGCTGGTCGTGATCGAATTAGTCCTCGGCATTGATAACTTAGTCTTTATTGCCATCCTCGCAGAAAAACTGCCACCTGCGCAGCGTGACCGTGCGCGCGTCACCGGGCTTATCCTGGCAATGCTGATGCGCCTACTGCTGCTGGCATCGATCTCGTGGCTGGTCACGCTGACAAAACCGCTGTTTAGCGTGCAGGGGTTGAGCTTCAGCGCCCGCGATTTGATTATGCTGTTTGGTGGCTTCTTTTTGCTGTTTAAAGCCACGATGGAGCTGAACGAACGACTCGAAGGGAAGGACAGCGACAACCCCACCCAGCGCAAAGGGGCGAAATTCTGGGGCGTGGTGGCGCAAATTGTGGTGCTGGACGCCATCTTCTCGCTCGACTCAGTGATCACGGCTGTCGGTATGGTGGATCACCTGGCGGTGATGATGGCGGCGGTGATTATTGCCATCAGCCTGATGCTGCTGGCAAGTAAGTCACTCACCCGCTTTGTGAACAGCCACCCAACCATTGTCATCCTCTGTCTCAGTTTCCTGCTGATGATCGGCTTCAGCCTGGTAGCGGAAGGCTTCGGCTTCCGGATCCCGAAAGGGTATCTGTACGCCGCAATTGGCTTCTCGGTGATGATCGAAGCGCTTAACCAGTTGGCTATCTTCAACCGCCGTCGTTTCCTGTCGGCCAATCACACGCTGCGCCAGCGTACGACCGAGGCGGTAATGCGCCTGCTGAGTGGGCAGAAAGAAGAAGCCGAACTGGATGCGGAAACCGCCTCGATGCTGGTTGACCATGACGACAGCCAGATTTTCAACCCGCAGGAACGTCGGATGATTGAGCGCGTACTCAACCTCAATCAGCGTACCGTCAGCAGTATTATGACCTCGCGTCACGACATCGAACATATCGACCTCACCGCACCGGAGGAGGAGATTCGCGCCCTGCTGGAAAAAAACCAGCACACGCGTCTGGTGGTGACCGGCGGTCATGATGAAGAAGATCTGCTCGGCGTGGTGCACGTTATTGATCTGCTGCAACAGTCGCTGCGCGGTGAACCGCTCAACCTGCGGGTATTGATTCGCCAGCCGCTGGTGTTCCCGGAGACGCTGCCGCTGCTTCCGGCGCTGGAGCAGTTCCGCAACGCGCGGACGCACTTTGCCTTTGTTGTGGATGAATTTGGTTCGGTAGAAGGGATCGTAACGCTGAGTGACGTCACGGAAACCATCGCCGGTAATCTGCCGAACGAGGCACAAGAGATCGATGCCCGCCATGACATCCAGAAAAACCCGGACGGCTCGTGGACCGCAAACGGCCATATGCCGCTGGAGGACCTGGTGCAATATGTCCCGCTGCCGCTCGATGACAAACGGGAATACCACACTATTGCGGGCCTGCTGATGGAAGAATTGCAGCGCGTGCCGAAGCCGGGGGAAGAAGTTCAGGTGGGCGATTACCTGCTCAAAACGCTACAGGTAGAAAGCCATCGCGTGCAGAAAGTGCAGTTAATTCCATTGCGCAACAATGATGAGATGGATTACGAGGTTTAACGTTAAAGGATGCCGGATGAGCGTTAGCCCTATCCGGCATTTCCCGCCGAATCAGTTTGTAGGCCGGATAAGACGCACAGCGTCGCCATCCGGCACACACGCCCTGCCGAATCAGAGTTTATCCAGCAGCTTCTTCACGTCTTTGCCGTTGCGGGAATCTTTATTGCGATCCGCCCAGTCGTTCAGGCGACGCTTCGCTTCATCCTGCATATGCTTACGCAGTAGCTGATCAACCTGCAGATTGTAATTCAGCGCCTGCCAGTTACCGTAGACCCGTAGCGGAACCGGGGTTGCCTTCAGGAAATCGATCAGCTTGCCCTCGCCCTTCCAGCCGTCCAGAACCCGCACGTTAAACTGCGTATCACAGGTTTGTCCGACCAGGTCGAGCGTCCCCTGGCCCGTCAGGCTCAGCATCGTGGATTCCCCTTCCATGTTATCCAGCATCAGCTTACCGCTATCCAGCGTCAGGTCCGTGACAAAGCGCGCCAGACGAGTTGCGTTATCGAAGTTTTGCATCGACTGTACATCGCCGCCGCTGCGTTCTACGGCCTGCTGAATCAACTGCTGGAAGTTCATGCCGTCCATCCGCGTGTCGCGCATGTCAACATGGGCTTTCCCCTGCCAGCTATGGCGGAATGACTGCGCATCGATATCCGCACCAGAGAAATCACCCGCCAGCGACATCTTGCCGGTCAGGGCTATCGGGTAATTGAATGCCTTAAGGATCGTGCCGATTTCGACCTCGTCCAGACGCGGCTGGAACACCACTTGCGGGGTTTGCGCACGCGTATCCAGCGTCCCTGGCAGCGATATCGTTCCGCCGTCGAGCTTGCCTTGCAGTTCGGCAATAGTCAGCACGTCGGACTGATTTGTCATGCGGCTACTGACGTCGGTAAAATTCATCCCACGCCAGATAACGGTATCCGCTTTCAGCGCGATATCCGCACTAAAGCCTTTCAGCCCCTGATAAGCAGGTTCATCCACACGACTTGAAATCACCGGACGCGCCAGCGGCGGCTGACTGCCCCCTTGCTCCGTCGAACCGTTAGTACTGCTGGCGTTCTCAGGTGGGGCTAACAGGTTATCCAGATTCAATCGGGCAAATTGCAGATTGACGAGCCACGCCGGTTGTTCACTCAGCGTCACCTGCACGTTTCCGGTTAGCGAACTGTCGTTCGCCGTCACATTGAGCTGGCTGAAGGTGAGCGTTTTTTTCTCTTCCTGCCACTGCGCCTGCAGTTGTCCCTGCCCCTGGATGCCCTGTTTCGGCAGATCGGCGCCCTGCAATTGCCAGCTTAACTGCTGAATACCGGCGGTTAAATTATGTGGATAGTCGGAGGCATCAACGGTTCCGTTGAGGGCAAGGGTAAGGTCGCGCTGGTCGCGATTCACACGTCCGGAAAATTCGAAGGAACCGCGATGCTGCGCATCCTGCTCCATCTCCAGACGAATATCGCGAACGGTGACCTGTTCATCATTTTCATGCTGAAAGACCAGCACGCTGTCCGCCACGCGCAGACTGGCAACATCAAACGACCAGCCGCGATCTTCGGCGACGTCGGGCAAGGTGTTGTCTCTCGGCGCCACCGGCGCGTTTGCGCGGCGTACCGCTTCCGTTTGCGGCGTCAGCTGAATCACTGCGCCTTTGAGCATCACCTGTTTGACGCTGAGCTGATGGCTCAGCAGCGGCCACAGTGCGACGTCCAGACGCATGTTATCCGCGCGAATCAGAGGCTCACTGGCCCCTTCTGCCGTTAATACCATGCGCCCGGAGAGGATGCTGAGCTGCGGCCAGACGTGCCAGCGCAGTGGGCCGTCCAGTTGCAGTTGATAACCGCTGCGCGCGGCCACCTGTTGCACCATATAGGCACGAAAATCATTCGGATTGACTAGCAATACTAACGCAGAGAAGCCGGCCACCAGCACGACCAGCAAAATCATCAGCGTCGTCAGAAATCGTCTCATGCTATCCTCAATGGATTAGACTCAGTCTTTATCAATCCGGCTGGCGACAGCACCCTGCTGATCGCGATACTTCGCATCTTCACGACGGTTGTACGGTCGAAGCGCAGGCCCCGAAAGCGGCTCGAAGCTCAACGCGCCGATCAGCATTCCCGGGCGCAGCGCCAACGGTAATTTACCGGAATTATAGAATTCCAGCACAATACAGCCGGACCAGCCCGGATCGATACGGTGCGCGGTCACATGGACCATCAAACCGAGGCGCGCCAGTGAAGAGCGGCCATCCAGCCAACCCACCAGATCCGCCGGCAAAGTCACCGACTCATAGGTCACCGCCAGCGCCAGTTCACCCGGATGCAGGTAAAATGCGTCACCTTCAGCCAGTACGATCTCGTCGCTCATCACGCGATCCAGCGCGGCGCTCACTTCCGCTTTTGGCCCGCTGAGATCGATAAAAGCAGCGGTATGTCCACTAAATGTACGAAATTTATTGCCCAGGCGCACATCCACCGTCGCACCATTAATGCGCTCAACGGGCGGACGCGGGTTGATCGACAAACGGCCTTCATCAAGCCAGGCTTCAATATCTCGGTCACACAGACGCATGGCACTTTCTCCTTTCGTGCATCGGGCACTTAACGCATTGTGCATTAAGGGCAAACCAGGTTATCACTGAACGGTACACAATTCGCCGGGCTTATTCAAAGAACTGACTGATTTTCGCTTTCAGAATATCGATAGCGATGCGATTTTTCCCACCACGCGGCACGATAATATCAGCGTACTGTTTAGACGGTTCAATAAATTGCAGGAACATCGGACGCACGGTCTTCTGATACTGCGCCATCACGGAATCCATCGAACGACCGCGTTCATTAACATCACGTTTGATACGGCGCATCAGACAGATATCCAGCGGGGTATCGACAAAAATGGAGAAGTTCATCTCTTCACGCAGGCGCGCGTCGGTCAGTAGCAAAATCCCTTCAAGAATGATGACTTTCTTGGGTTCAACGCGAACCGTCTCTTTCATGCGGGTATGTTCAACATAGCTGTAAACCGGCAACTCGATCGCCGAACCCCGTTTAAGGGCCTGCAGGTGCTGAAACAGCAGACTGTGATCCATCGCGTTCGGATGGTCGTAGTTGGTTTTGACGCGTTCTTCCATCGACAGATGGCTTTGATCTTTGTAATAGCTGTCTTCGGGAATAACGCCGATATGTTCGTCACCGACTTGTTCACGCAACTCGCGATAAAGGGTACTGGCAATAAGACTCTTGCCGGAAGCCGATGCGCCAGCGATACCGATAATGACGCACTGATGAGACTGATCAGTCATAAATTTAGCGACCTGAATAACCTGGTTAGGAAGGACGACGCCGCACGGGCGTCAAACGCGGCAATTATAGGGATTTCAGCCGGACGATACCAGTCGAGATAGCAGGGAGCGTATTTAGCCCCCAATGATTCCCTGTCGCAAATTTATTTGTTCAGATTTGGAGCAACTCGCGGAATTAACCCGATTTCGCAGTAATTAATCGCCATATAATGTCAAATTATGAGCAACTGGGATATAAATTGTAAATTGTTTGTACTAGCATAAACAGAGATTACTACGATGCGTCCGGGCGTTCCGCGACGTTCCGGACACTCGGATACAGGGTAATGAGTAAACAATTCCAACATGTTTTAGTTACCTTGCCGCATCCTCTGCTGCGCGTCGTCAGTTTAGGGCTGACGGCTTTTATTTTTACCCTTTTCTCGCTGGAATTATCACAGTTTGGTACCCAGCTCGCCCCGCTCTGGTTCCCGACGTCTATCATGATGGTGGCCTTTTACCGTCATGCCGGGCGCATGTGGCCGGGCATTGCGCTTGCCTGCTCGCTGGGGAGCATTGGCGCATCGCTGGTCCTGTTTCCCCCCAGCGCGCTGAATTTTACCTACACGGCGATCAACATCATTGAAGCCGCCGTCGGCGCAATGCTATTGCGTAAGCTGCTCCCCTGGTACAACCCATTACAGAATCTCAATGACTGGCTACGTCTCGCCTTCGGCAGTGCGGTTATCCCGCCGTTGTTGGGCGGAATTCTGGTCTGGATGTTGTCTGCGCACGAAACGCCGCTGAAAGCGTTTCTGATTTGGGTCCTGTCGGAATCCATTGGTGCCCTGGCGCTGGTGCCGTTGGGCTTATTGTTCAAACCGCACTACCTGCTGCGCCACCGCGATCCGCGCCTGCTCCTTGAGACGCTGCTGACGCTGACGGTGACCTTAGTCCTGAGCTGGTTCGCCATGAAGTATGTTCCATGGCCCTTCACATTAGTGATCGTGTTACTGATGTGGAGCGCCGTGCGCTTACCGCGGATGGAGGCATTTCTCATTTTTCTCGCCACCGTCATGATGGTGTCAATGATGATGGCATCCGATCCGTCGCTGCTGACCACCCCCAAAGTGCATGTGATGAACAACCTGCCGTGGCTGCCGTTCTTAATGATTCTCTTACCGGCGAACATCATGACCATGGTGATGTATGCTTTTCGCGCCGAACGTAAGCACATTACGGAAAGCGAAGAGCGTTTTCGCAACGCGATGGAGTACTCGGCGATCGGCATGGCGCTGGTTGGTACGGAAGGGCAATGGCTGCAGGCCAACAAAGCGTTATGTCAGTTTCTTGGCTATAGCCAGGATGAATTACGCTCACTGACCTTTCAGCAACTCACCTGGCCGGAAGATCTGGATAACGATCTGGAACAACTCACGATGCTGGTGTGCGGCGACATTAATAGCTATTCAATGGAGAAACGCTATTACACCCGCGCAGGCGAGGTCGTCTGGGCGCTGCTGGCCGTTTCGCTGGTCCGCCATCCTGATGGCACGCCGCTTTACTTTATTGCCCAAATCGAAGATATCAACGATCTCAAACATACCGAATGGGTCAACAAACGGCTGATGGAACGCATCACGCTGGCCAATGAAGCCGGCGGCATCGGGATCTGGGAGTGGGAACTGCAACCCGACGTCATCAGTTGGGATAAGCGCATGTTCGAACTGTACGATGTCCCCGCCCACGTTAAGCCTACCTGGTCGGTCTGGTACAATTGTGTGCTCCCGGAAGATCGCGAGCATGCAGAAAAGGTGATTCGTGACTCATTAGCCGCGCGCCTGCCCTTTAAGCTGGAATTCCGGATTGCGGTCAACGATGGCATCCGCCATATCCGCTCGCTGGCGAATCGGGTGTTAAATAAAGATGGCGAAGTCGAACGACTACTCGGCATCAACATGGACATGACGGAAGTGAAGCAGTTGAATGAAGCGCTGTTTCAGGAAAAAGAGCGTCTGCACATCACGCTGGACTCCATCGGCGAAGCGGTGGTGTGTATTGATGTCGACATGAAGGTCACCTTTATGAACCCGGTCGCTGAGAAGATGAGCGGCTGGCAGCAGGAGAATGCCATTGGCATCCCGCTGTTGACGGTGTTGCGGATCACCTTTGGTGATAACGGCCCGTTGATGGAGAACATCTACAGCGCCGATATGTCCCGTTCCGCCATCGAACAGGATGTGGTTCTCCATTGTCGCAACGGCGGCAGTTACGATATTCACTACAGCATTACCCCACTCAGCACGCTGGACGGCGGCAATATCGGTTCGGTGCTGGTGATTCAGGACGTCACCGAGTCGCGCAAGATGCTGCGCCAACTGAGCTACAGCGCCACCCACGACGCCCTCACCCACCTGACCAACCGGGCCAGTTTTGAAAACAAACTGAAGCAACTGCTGCAAACCGAGCGCAATTCGCATCAGCGTCACGCACTGGTCTTTATCGATCTTGATCGCTTTAAAGCGGTGAACGACAGCGCCGGTCACGCGGCGGGCGATGCGTTGCTGCGCGAACTGGCGCAACTGATGCTTAGCATGTTGCGTTCCAGCGACGTGCTGGCGCGGTTGGGTGGCGATGAGTTCGGACTGCTGCTGCCGGAGTGTAATATTGAAAGCGCGCGCTTTATCGCCACGCGGATCATTAACGCCGTCAACGATTACCACTTTATGTGGGAGGGCCGCCTGCACCGCATTGGTGCCAGCGCCGGGATTACGCTTATCGACGAAAACAACTGTCAGGCGGTTGAGGTAATGTCGCAGGCGGATATCGCCTGTTATGCCTCTAAAAATGGCGGACGTGGTCAGGTGACCGTGTATGAACCACAGCAGGAACTGGCGCATCACGAGCGCGCGATGATGTCGCTGGATGAGCAGTGGCGGATGATTAAAGATAACCATTTGCTGATGGTCGCCCGCGGTGTGGCGTCCCCGCGCATTCCCGAAGCGAGCAATTTCTGGCTGATCTCGCTGCGCCTGTGGACCAGCGAAGGGGAAGTCATGGAAGAACAGGCCTTCCGGGCCAGCTTAGTCGATCCGGCGCTCAACCATGCGTTAGATCGCCGCGTACTCCATGAGTTTTTTCATCATGCAGCTCCGGCAGTTGCCAGTAAAGGATTCAGCGTCGCCCTGCCCCTTTCCGCTGCCGGGTTGACCAGCGCAACGCTTATCGATGAGATCCTGGATCAACTGGAGCAGAGCACCCTGCCGGGACGCCTGCTGCATCTGATGGTGCCTGCAGAAGCGCTGTTGCTGCATCCGCAGGAGAGCGCCTCGGCACTCCAGAAATTACGTCAGGCAGGTTGTCACATTATTGTGAGTCAGATTGGCCGCGATCTGCAGATCTTCAATCTGATGACCAAAAGCATGGCGGATTACCTGCTGCTCGACAGTGATCTGAGCACCAGCATTCACGGCAATATGATGGATGAAATGCTGGTGTCGATTATTCAGGGTCACGCCCAGCGTCTGGGCATTAAAACCATCGCCGGGCCGGTGCAAACGCCGATCGTCATGGATACGCTATCGGGCATTGGTGTCGATCAGATTTATGGCGACATCATCGCCGAAGCGCAGCCGCTGGATCTGCTACTCAATACCAGTTATTTCGCTATCAACTGACGGCTGCCATCCCTCGGTATACCAGATATGTAATAACGCGTAGGAGCGCCAGGGTTTCCAGCGCTCCGCATAGCGACGGATTTGCGCGGGGGTCATCCCCGGAAAACGCTGCTTGATCAGATAGTCGTCAGGCAAAAACACATCCTTCGCCTGCCAGCCGCGCAGGGCAAAATAGCTTGCTGTCCAGCGGCCTATTCCCGGAAATTCCTGTAGCGTTTTAATCCCCTGTTCGATATCTTCCGGCGGCTGGGTTATCAGTGTTCCATCCCGCGCGACCTGCGCCAGATGGATGAGCGCGTTGGCGCGCATCAGCGGCATACCCAACGTTTTCAACTCCAGCGGATCGGCTGCGGCTAACCGTTCAGGGGTCGGAAAGCAGACGTACTGCGGTGCGTCCGCTAACACGTCGCCATATAAACGTGCGACTTTCGACGTCAGCTTTGCCGCCATCGCCACACTCACCAGTTGGCCCAGAATCGCACGAACACCCTGCTCAAAGGCGTCCACCGAACCCGGCAGGCGCAGCCCCGGACGCGCCGCGCCCAGTTCACCTAAAACATGGCCTATCTGCTGAGGTTTACAGCGCAGGTCGAAGAGTCGTTCCATTTTTTCAAGACAGATATCCGCGACCGGCAGCAGCCCTTCGCTCAGCGTGACCTGAAGCGTGTGAGTTACCGTGTCGGGGACGACGGTGATGATTCCCGTGTGCTGACCTATTGCCAGACTCCGCGTGTAGCGTAACGCCTCTACCGTTTCCACACCGCTGACCGCACGAGCGGCAAGAAAACCTAAAATCCATGACCAGTCATACGGCGGCTGCCAGCTCAGGGTAAACATCATCTTCTCCTTTTTCTGCAAACCTTCAGCATAAACGCTATTCAGGCGTTGTGCTTTGCTTTCATATTCCAGTTGTCGCGACGACGACATTTCGCTAAAGTCACGCCCCTTCTTCACTGGCATGGGGATTTCTAAGGTGTTTATTGGATTTGATTACGGTACCGCTAACTGCTCTGTCGCCGTCATGCGCGACGGCAAGCCGCAACTGCTGAAAATGGAAAACGGCAGCACGCTGCTGCCCTCCATGCTTTGCGCGCCGACGCGTGAATCGGTGAGCGAATGGCTCTACCGCCATCATGATGTGCCGACACCGGACAATGAAACGCAGGCGCTGCTGCGCCGGGCCATTCGTTTTAATCGCGACGAGGACATTGACGTTCACGCCAGCAGCGTACAGTTTGGCCTGTCATCGCTTGGGCACTATATTGACGACCCGGAAGAGGTGTACTTTGTTAAATCGCCGAAATCCTTCCTCGGCGCCAGCGGGCTGAAGCCGCAGCAGGTCGCGCTGTTTGAAGATTTAGTCTGCGCAATGATGCTGCATATCCGTCAACAGGCGCAAAACCAGCTCCCTGAAACCATCACCCAGGCGGTCATTGGACGTCCTATTAACTTCCAGGGATTAGGCGGCGATGAAGCAAACCGCCAGGCGCAGGGCATTCTGGAGCGTGCGGCAAAACGAGCCGGATTCCAGGATGTCGTTTTCCAGTATGAGCCCGTCGCGGCTGGGCTGGACTACGAAGCGACATTGCAGGAGGAAAAACGTGTCCTGGTGGTAGACATCGGCGGTGGTACCACCGACTGTTCGCTATTGCTGATGGGGCCGCAGTGGCATCACCGCGCCGACCGCGAGTCCAGCCTGCTCGGGCACAGCGGCTGTCGTGTTGGCGGGAACGATCTGGATATCGCGCTGGCATTTAAACACCTGATGCCGCTGCTCGGAATGGGAGGCGAAACGGAAAAAGGGATCGCCCTGCCAGTACTGCCCTGGTGGAATGCGGTGGCTATCAACGATGTCCCGGCGCAAAGTGATTTCTACAGCAGCGCCACGGGCCGCCTGCTGAACGACCTGGTGCGCGATGCCCGCGAACCGGAACAGGTGGCACTGCTGCTGAAAGTCTGGCGTCAGCGTCTCGGCTATCGTCTGGTCCGCAGCGCTGAAGAGGGCAAAATTGCACTGTCCGCCCAGCCCGAGATAAACGCAACGCTCCCGTTTATCCGTGACGATCTGGCAACCGTTATTAGTCAGCAGGGACTGGAGAGCGCGCTGGAACAGCCGCTCACCCGAATTCTGGAACAGGTGCAACTGGCGCTGGATAACGCCCAGGAAAAACCGGAGGTCATCTATCTGACCGGCGGTAGCGCCCGCTCGCCGCTGATCAAAAAAGCGCTGACCGCCAAACTGCCGGGCATTCCCGTTGCCGGAGGCGATGACTTCGGTTCCGTCACCGCCGGTCTGGCCCGCTGGGCTGAGGTGGTATTCCGCTAAACGCCTCGCATGCTGAATGCGGATGGATTGACATTCCTGTTTGTGTGGCTTAACGTCAGGAGTGAGGGCAAGGGAGGGTTACCCCTCCCCCTGGTATCTTAGTAAGTGTGGAAACTGATCACTAAGAGTATCACCAGTATGATGACTAGCCTCATCATAACCCTTTCCTTATTTTGGCCCCTTCCTCGGGAGGGGCTTTCCCGTTCCAGCATCCTGCTGAAATCCGTGGCTTACCTCCTTTTTGCCGTGCCGCCACTGTAGCGCACAATTTTACATACGTTTTATTCGACGATGATTGCTGCGTAGCGCCTCGCAAAGCGCGCCGCCATTCGGATGAATCCGTACCGGGTTTCATAATTCCTCCATTTTTCTCCCTTGATGGCTGACTAAACTAGTATCATTCCGTGAAACGTTTCAGGATGAGAAACTCATAACGATGAAAGGCAGTAACAAATCCCGCTGGACGATCGCCATCGTGGTGGTCATCGCCGCCATCGCCGCATTCTGGTTCTGGCAGAACCGTAGTGAACCGCAGAGCACAGCGCCCGGCGCAACCGGGCAAGCGAAGCCAACGGCTGGCGCAGGTCGTCGCGGCATGCGCTCGGGCCCACTCGCGCCGGTTCAGGCCGCGACCGCCACGGAGCAGGCTGTTCCTCGCTATCTCTCCGGACTGGGCACGATTACCGCTGCCAACACCGTCACCGTGCGTAGCCGCGTGGATGGACAACTGCTGGCGCTTCATTTTCAGGAAGGACAACAGGTTAAAGCCGGTGACCTGCTGGCGGAGATCGATCCCAGCCAGTTTAAAGTGGCGCTGGCACAGGCGCAGGGCGTCCTGGCGAAAGACAAAGCCACCCTCGCCAACGCGCGGCGCGATCTGGCCCGTTACCAGCAACTGGTCAAAAGCAATTTAGTCTCCCGCCAGGAGCTGGATGCCCAGCAGGCGCTGGTGAGCGAATCCGAGGGCACGATTAAGGCCGATGAGGCCAGCGTCGCCAGCGCGCAACTGCAACTCGACTGGAGCCGCATCACCGCGCCGGTCGATGGTCGCGTCGGTCTGAAACAGGTCGATGTCGGCAATCAGATTTCCAGCGGCGATACCACCGGCATTGTGGTGATTACTCAAACACATCCCATCGATCTGGTGTTCACCCTGCCAGAAAGTGACATCGCCACCGTGGTACAGGCACAAAAAAGCGGACAGCCGCTGGTGGTTGAAGCCTGGGATCGGACCAACTCGAAAAAGCTCAGCGCGGGTGTGCTGCTGAGTCTGGATAACCAGATCGATGCCACCACCGGAACGATTAAAGTGAAGGCTCGCTTTGATAATCAGGATGACGCGCTGTTCCCGAACCAGTTTGTCAATGCCCGGATGCTGGTCGACACTGAACAAAACGCCGTGGTGATCCCGACCGCCGCTCTGCAAATGGGCAACGAGGGTCACTTCGTCTGGGTGCTGAACGATGAAAATAAGGTCAGTAAGCATCTGGTTAAAACGGGCATTCAGGACAGCCAGAGGGTGGTGATCAGCGCCGGGATTTCGGCAGGCGACCGCGTCGTTACCGATGGGATTGACCGCCTGACGGAAGGGGCGAAGGTGGAAGTGGTGGAAGCACAGACCGCCACCACAACCGATGCAAAAGCCACCAGCCGCGACTACGGTAAGAAAGGAGCACGCTCCTGATGCAGGTGTTACCTCCGAGCAGCACAGGCGGCCCGTCGCGCCTGTTTATTATGCGTCCTGTCGCCACCACGCTGCTGATGGTGGCAATTCTTCTCGCCGGGATCATTGGCTATCGTTTCCTGCCCGTCTCTGCGCTGCCAGAGGTGGACTACCCCACCATTCAAGTGGTAACGCTGTATCCTGGCGCCAGCCCGGACGTGATGACCTCTGCGGTTACCGCGCCGCTGGAACGGCAGTTTGGTCAGATGTCTGGTCTGAAGCAGATGTCGTCGCAAAGCTCCGGCGGCGCATCGGTGGTGACCCTCCAGTTCCAGTTGACTCTGCCGCTGGATGTGGCCGAGCAGGAAGTTCAGGCGGCCATTAACGCCGCCACCAATCTGCTGCCGAGCGACCTGCCAAACCCGCCGGTCTACAGTAAAGTCAACCCTGCCGATCCGCCGATCATGACGCTGGCGGTGACGTCCACCGCCATGCCAATGACTCAGGTGGAAGACATGGTAGAAACCCGCGTAGCGCAGAAGATCTCTCAGGTCTCCGGCGTCGGGTTAGTGACGCTCTCCGGCGGTCAACGCCCGGCGGTCCGCGTGAAGCTCAATGCGCAGGCCATTGCCGCGCTGGGCCTGACCAGCGAAACCGTCCGTACGGCGATTACCGGGGCGAACGTCAACTCCGCCAAAGGCAGCCTCGATGGCCCCACCCGGGCGGTCACGCTCTCGGCAAACGATCAGATGCAGTCCGCCGACGAATACCGCCAGCTTATCATTGCTTATCAAAATGGTGCGCCGGTTCGTCTTGGTGACGTCGCCACCGTTGAACAAGGGGCGGAAAACAGCTGGCTTGGCGCATGGGCAAACAAAGAACAGGCCATAGTGATGAACGTCCAGCGCCAGCCTGGCGCTAACATCATCTCAACGGCAGACAGCATTCATCAGATGCTACCACAGCTCAAAGAGAGCCTGCCGAAGTCGGTGAACGTAACGGTACTGTCCGATCGCACCACCAATATCCGCGCCTCGGTGAGCGACACCCAGTTCGAGTTAATGCTGGCCATCGCGCTGGTCGTGATGATCATCTATCTTTTCCTGCGCAATATTCCCGCCACCATTATTCCTGGCGTCGCCGTCCCGCTGTCGCTGATCGGGACCTTTGCGGTGATGGTGTTTCTCGATTTCTCTATCAACAATCTGACGCTAATGGCGCTGACCATTGCCACTGGCTTTGTGGTGGATGATGCGATCGTGGTTATCGAAAACATTTCGCGTTACATCGAAAAAGGGGAAAAACCGCTGACGGCCGCGCTGAAGGGGGCTGGCGAAATCGGCTTTACCATTATTTCGTTAACCTTCTCGCTGATTGCGGTCCTGATCCCGCTATTGTTCATGGGCGATATTGTGGGGCGCCTGTTCCGCGAATTTGCCGTGACGCTGGCAGTGGCGATTTTAATCTCCGCCGTGGTGTCGTTAACCCTGACGCCGATGATGTGCGCCAGAATGCTGAGCCAGGAGTCATTGCGTAAGCAAAACCGCTTCTCCCGCGCGTCGGAAAAAATGTTTGACCGCGTGATTGCGGGCTACGGACACTGGCTGGCGAAAGTGCTGAACCATCCGTGGCTGACGCTGAGCGTGGCGCTGGGCACCCTGCTGTTAAGCATCATGCTGTGGGTGTTTATTCCGAAAGGCTTCTTCCCTGTCCAGGATAACGGCATCATTCAGGGCACGCTACAGGCACCGCAGTCCAGTTCCTTTACCAGTATGGCCCAGCGCCAGCGCCAGGTGTCGGATGTGATTCTGAAAGATCCGGCGGTTGAGAGCCTGACCTCCTTTGTCGGCGTCGATGGTACCAACCCGTCGCTGAACAGCGCGCGTCTGCAAATCAACCTGAAGCCGCTCGACGAGCGTGACGACCGCGTCCAGAAAGTGATCGCCCGTTTGCAGGACGCGGTGGCAAGAGTGCCGGGCGTCGATCTGTATCTGCAACCGACGCAGGATCTGACGATTGATACCCAGGTGAGTCGCACGC
Organism: Citrobacter telavivensis; assembly: GCA_009363175.1. Taxonomy (NCBI): domain Bacteria; kingdom Pseudomonadati; phylum Pseudomonadota; class Gammaproteobacteria; order Enterobacterales; family Enterobacteriaceae; genus Citrobacter; species Citrobacter telavivensis. The sequence continues at coordinate 2,430,772 of CP045205.1, read as the reverse complement.
AGTATCAGTTCACTCTACAGGCCACCTCGCTGGATGCCCTCAGCACGTGGGTGCCGCAATTGATGGAAAAACTGCAAGCGTTACCACAGCTTTCTGACGTCAGCAGCGACTGGCAGGACCAGGGCCTGGTGGCGTATGTGAATGTCGATCGCGACAGCGCCAGTCGGCTGGGGATCAGCATGGCGGATGTCGATAACGCGCTGTATAACGCCTTCGGTCAGCGCCTGATTTCCACTATCTACACCCAGGCGAATCAGTATCGCGTGGTGCTGGAACACGATACCGAAAACACGCCTGGGCTGGCGGCGCTGGATTCAGTCCGTCTGACCAGCAGCGACGGCGGCATGGTACCGCTCAGCGCCATCGCTAAAGTGGAGCAGCGCTTTGCGCCGCTCTCAGTCAATCATCTGGATCAGTTCCCGGTCACCACCATCTCGTTTAACGTTCCGGACGGTTATTCGCTGGGTGATGCGGTCCAGTCGATTCTGGACGCCGAAAAAACGCTGAATCTGCCGGTAGATATCACCACTCAGTTCCAGGGCAGCACCCTCGCCTTCCAGGCAGCGCTAAGCAGCACTATCTGGCTGATTGTTGCGGCGGTGGTGGCGATGTATATCGTGCTCGGCGTGCTGTATGAAAGCTTTATTCATCCGATCACCATTCTCTCAACGCTGCCCACGGCGGGAGTCGGGGCGCTGCTGGCGCTGATGATTGCCGGTAGCGAACTGGGCGTTATCGCCATCATCGGCATTATTTTGCTGATCGGCATCGTGAAGAAGAACGCCATCATGATGATCGACTTTGCCCTTGCCGCTGAGCGCGAACAGGGGATGGCGCCGCGCGAGGCGATTTTCCAGGCCTGTCTGCTGCGCTTTCGTCCGATCCTGATGACCACACTGGCGGCGCTGCTGGGCGCCCTGCCGCTGATGCTGAGTACGGGTGTGGGGGCGGAACTGCGCCGTCCGCTGGGGATCGGCATGGTAGGCGGCTTACTGGTCAGCCAGGTTCTGACGCTTTTCACCACCCCGGTTATCTATCTGCTGTTTGACCGCCTGTCGCTGTATATGAAAAACCGCTTCTCTCACCGGAAAGAGGAGGCGTAAATGAGGTTTTTCGCCCTCTTCATTTACCGTCCGGTGGCGACGATTTTAATCTCCCTCGCCATCACCCTGTGCGGCGTGCTGGGCTTTAGACTGTTGCCCGTTGCCCCGCTGCCGCAGGTCGATTTTCCGGTGATCATGGTCAGCGCGTCGCTGCCGGGTGCCTCGCCAGAGACGATGGCGTCATCCGTAGCCACGCCGCTGGAGCGCTCGCTGGGCCGCATTGCCGGGGTCAGTGAGATGACCTCAAGCAGTTCGCTGGGCAGCACGCGCATCATTCTGCAGTTTAACTTCGATCGCGATATCAACGGCGCAGCGCGGGATGTACAAGCGGCGATTAACGCTGCGCAAAGTCTGCTGCCAAGCGGGATGCCAAGCCGTCCCACCTACCGCAAGGCGAACCCGTCCGACGCGCCGATTATGATTCTGACGCTGACATCAGAAACGTATTCACAGGGTGAGCTGTACGACTTCGCCTCAACCCAACTGGCGCAGACCATCGCGCAAATCGATGGCGTCGGCGATGTTGATGTGGGGGGGAGTTCGCTGCCCGCCGTGCGCGTTGGGTTGAATCCGCAGGCGCTGTTTAACCAGGGCGTCTCGCTGGATGACGTGCGCACGGCCATCAGCAACGCTAACGTGCGCAAACCGCAGGGCGCGCTGGAAGATACCACGCATCGCTGGCAGATCCAGACCAATGACGAACTCAAAACGGCGGCGGAATATCAGCCTCTGATTATTCACTATAACAATGGCGGTGCCGTACGGCTGGGCGATGTCGCCACGGTGACGGATTCGGTGCAGGATGTACGCAACGCCGGGATGACCAACGCCAAACCGGCGATTTTGCTGATGATCCGCAAGCTGCCGGAAGCCAACATTATCCAGACGGTCGACAGCATCCGGGCCAGACTCCCGGAATTGCAGTCCACCATCCCGGCCTCGATTGATATGCAAATCGCCCAGGACCGCTCGCCAACCATTCGCGCTTCACTGGAAGAGGTCGAACAAACGCTGATCATTTCTGTGGCGCTGGTCATTCTGGTGGTCTTTTTATTCCTGCGCTCCGGACGCGCCACGCTGATCCCTGCCGTGGCGGTTCCGGTTTCGTTAATTGGCACCTTTGCCGCGATGTATCTGTGTGGGTTCAGCCTCAATAACCTGTCGCTGATGGCGCTAACCATCGCCACCGGATTTGTGGTCGATGATGCCATCGTGGTGCTGGAAAATATCTCGCGCCATCTGGAAGCCGGAATGAAACCCTTGCAGGCCGCGCTTCAGGGGACGCGAGAAGTCGGCTTTACCGTGCTGTCCATGAGCCTGTCGCTGGTCGCGGTGTTCTTGCCGTTACTGCTGATGGGCGGGCTGCCGGGGCGATTACTGCGTGAATTTGCCGTCACGCTGTCGGTGGCAATTGGTATTTCACTGCTGGTTTCGCTCACGCTCACCCCGATGATGTGCGGCTGGATGCTGAAATCCAGCCAGCCGCGGGAGCAGAAGCGGCTGCGCGGATTTGGCCGCATGCTGGTCGCGCTGCAACAGGGCTACGGTAAGTCGTTGAAATGGGTGCTCAACCATACGCGACTGGTCGGCGTGGTGCTGCTCAGCACCATTGCGCTGAATATCTGGCTCTACATTTCGATCCCGAAAACTTTCTTCCCGGAGCAGGACACCGGCGTACTGATGGGCGGGATTCAGGCCGATCAGAGCATCTCGTTCCAGGCGATGCGCGGCAAGCTCCAGGACTTTATGAAGATCATTCGCGACGACCCGGCGGTGGATAATGTCACCGGGTTTACCGGCGGCTCACGGGTCAACAGCGGGATGATGTTCATCACCCTTAAGTCCCGCGACGAACGTCGGGAAACCGCGCAACAGGTGATTGACCGCCTGCGGGTGAAACTGGCAAAAGAGCCAGGCGCCAATCTGTTTCTGATGGCGGTACAGGATATTCGCGTCGGCGGACGCCAGTCCAATGCCAGCTACCAGTACACGCTGCTGTCAGACGATCTGGCCGCGCTGCGCGAATGGGAACCGAAGATTCGTAAAGCCTTAGCCGCTCTCCCCCAACTGGCGGACGTCAATTCAGATCAACAGGACAACGGGGCGGAGATGAATCTCATCTACGATCGTGAAACCATGTCGCGACTGGGCATTGACGTGCAAGCGGCTAACAGCCTGTTGAACAACGCCTTTGGTCAGCGGCAAATCTCCACCATCTATCAGCCGATGAACCAGTATAAAGTGGTGATGGAAGTCGATCCACGCTACACCCAGGACATCAGCGCGCTGGAGAAAATGTACGTCATTAACAGCGACGGCAAAGCGATTCCGCTCTCCTGGTTTGCCAAATGGCAACCGGCGAACGCGCCGCTGTCGGTGAACCATCAGGGCCTGTCGGCGGCGTCCACCATCTCCTTCAACCTGCCAACGGGCTCCTCGCTGTCAGAAGCCAGTGATGCCATTCATCGGGCGATGACCCAGCTTGGCGTACCGTCCACCGTGCGCGGCAGTTTTGCCGGTACCGCGCAGGTTTTCCAGGAAACGATGAATTCCCAGGTTATCCTGATCATTGCCGCGATTGCCACGGTCTATATTGTGCTCGGTATGCTGTACGAAAGTTACGTTCATCCGCTGACCATCCTCTCCACCCTTCCCTCGGCTGGGGTGGGCGCGCTGCTGGCGCTGGAGATTTTCGATGCCCCGTTCAGCCTAATCGCCCTGATAGGGATCATGCTATTAATTGGCATCGTGAAGAAAAACGCCATCATGATGGTCGATTTTGCGCTGGAAGCGCAAAGGCATGGCAACCTCACCCCGGAGCAGGCGATTTTCCAGGCCTGTCTGCTGCGCTTTCGTCCGATAATGATGACCACGCTGGCCGCGCTGTTTGGCGCGCTGCCGCTGGTGCTTTCCGGCGGCGACGGTTCTGAACTGCGCCAGCCGCTGGGGATTACCATCGTCGGCGGTCTGGTGATGAGCCAGTTGTTAACGCTTTACACCACTCCAGTGGTGTACCTCTTTTTCGACCGTCTGCGGCTGCGTTTTTCGCGTAAACACCGTAAACCGATAACAGAGACATGACAGAACTTCCCAACAGCACCCGCTGGCAACTGTGGATTGTGGCATTCGGCTTTTTTATGCAGTCGCTGGATACCACCATCGTCAATACCGCGCTTCCCTCGATGGCAAAAAGCCTCGGGGAAAGCCCGTTGCATATGCACATGGTCGTGGTCTCGTATGTGCTGACCGTGGCGGTCATGCTCCCTGCCAGCGGTTGGCTGGCGGACAAAATCGGCGTGCGGAACATTTTCTTCACCGCCATTGTGCTGTTTACCCTGGGCTCGCTGTTCTGCGCGGGCTCCAGCACGCTGAATGAACTGGTCATGGCGCGGGTGTTGCAAGGCATCGGCGGAGCCATGATGGTGCCGGTCGGTAGGCTGACGGTGATGAAAATTGTCCCGCGTGAGCAGTACATGGCGGCGATGACGTTTGTCACACTGCCGGGCCAGATTGGTCCGCTGCTCGGCCCGGCACTGGGCGGGATCCTCGTGGAATACGCCTCCTGGCACTGGATTTTCCTGATCAATCTCCCGGTCGGAATCATTGGTGCTATCGCCACGCTGATGCTGATGCCCAACTACACCATGCAAACCCGGCGCTTTGACCTCTCGGGTTTTCTGCTGCTGGCGGCAGGGATGGCGGTCCTGACCATCGCGCTGGACGGCAGCAAGGGAATGGGGATTTCGCCACTCGCCCTCGGCGCGCTGGTGGCGTGCGGTGTGGCGGCCATTTTATTCTATTTGGTACATGCCAAAGGTAATCCGCGGGCGCTGTTCAGCCTCCACCTGTTTCGCACGCCGACCTTCTCGCTGGGGCTGTTCGGCAGTTTCGCCGGGCGCGTCGGCAGCGGCATGTTGCCCTTTATGACGCCGGTCTTTTTGCAAATCGGTCTTGGCTTCTCCCCGTTTCACGCCGGGTTGATGATGATCCCCATGGTGCTCGGCAGTATGGGCATGAAACGTATTGTCGTGCAGGTGGTTAACCGCTTTGGCTATCGGCGGGTGCTGGTGACCACCACGCTTGGGCTATCGGTGGTGACCCTGCTGTTTATGTCCACCGCCCTGCTTGGCTGGTATTACCTGCTGCCGCTGGTGCTGTTTGTTCAGGGCATGGTCAACTCGACGCGTTTCTCCTCCATGAACACCCTGACCCTGAAAGATCTGCCGGATGAATTAGCCAGCAGCGGGAACAGCCTGTTGTCGATGATTATGCAACTCTCGATGAGTATCGGTGTTACCGTCGCCGGGTTGCTGCTAGGGATGTTCGGGCAGCAGCACATGACGGTCGATAGCGGAACATCCCATACCGTCTTTATGTACACCTGGCTGTGTATGGCTTTTATCATCGCCTTGCCCGCCGTGATCTTTGCTCGCGTCCCGAATGATACCCACAAAAATGTCGTCATTGCGCGACGTAAAAGGAGAACCTGATGAAGCTCTGGCGACCCGGTATTACCGGCAAACTGTTTCTGGCGATTTTCGCCACCTGCATCGTACTGTTGATCAGTATGCATTGGGCGGTGCGCATCAGCTTCGAGCGAGGGTTCATTGATTACATTAAGAACGGCAACGAACAGCGCCTGACCATGCTCAGCGACGCGTTAGGCGAACAGTACCAGTTGCACGGCAACTGGCGCTTTCTGCGCAATAATGAACGCTTTGTGTTCCAGATCCTCCGCTCATTTGAACATGACAACGACGATGACAAACAGGGGCCCGGTATGCCGCCGCACGGCTGGCGTACTCAGTTCTGGGTGGTGGACCAGGATGCCCATGTGATGGTCGGCCCGCGCGGCCCGGTTCCCAAAGACGGCACGCGGCGTCCCATTCTGGTGAACGGCCTTGAGGTCGGCGCGGTGATCGCCTCCCCCGTCGAACGCCTGACGCGTAACACCGACATCAATTTCGATAAACAGCAGCGGCGTACCAGTTGGCTTATCGTCGCGCTCTCGACGTTGCTGGCGGCGCTGGCGACCTTTCCACTCGCGCGCGGACTGCTGGCCCCGGTCAAACGTCTGGTTGAAGGCACGCACAAACTGGCTGCGGGGGATTTCACCACCCGTGTTACCGCCACCAGTGCCGATGAACTGGGCAAACTGGCGCAGGACTTCAACCAGCTCGCCAGTACGCTGGAAAAGAATCAGCAGATGCGTTGTGACTTTATGGCCGATATCTCGCACGAGCTGCGCACACCGCTGGCGGTCCTGCGCGGTGAACTGGAGGCGATTCAGGATGGGGTGCGAAAATTCACGCCGGAATCGGTAGCCTCGTTACAGGCGGAAGTGGGTACGCTGACCAAACTGGTCGACGATTTGCACCAGCTTTCGATGTCTGACGAAGGCGCGCTGGCCTATCAAAAAACCTCCGTCGATTTAATCCCGCTACTGGAAGTGGCAGGTGGCGCATTCCGTGAACGTTTTGTCAGTCGTGGGCTGACGTTAGAATTTTCCCTGCCCGATAGCGTGACCGTGTTCGGCGATCGCGATCGCCTGATGCAGTTATTCAACAACCTGCTGGAAAACAGCCTTCGTTACACAGACAGCGGCGGCGGATTGCGCATCAGCGCAGAACAGCGAGACAAACGCGTCCTGATCACCTTTGCCGACTCCGCGCCGGGGGTCAGTGACGAGCAACTTCAGAGACTGTTTGAGCGATTCTACCGCACCGAAGGTTCACGCAACCGCGCCAGCGGAGGCTCCGGTCTGGGGCTGGCAATTTGCGTCAACATCGTCGACGCGCATAATGGTCACATCCACGCAGCCCATTCGCCTTTTGGCGGGGTTAGCATTACAGTAGAGTTACCGCTGGAACGCGATTTACAGAGAGACGTATGACTGAGTTACCCATTGATGAAAACACACCACGCATCCTGATTGTGGAAGATGAACCCAAGCTGGGACAGTTACTTATCGACTATCTGCGTGCCGCAAGCTATGCCCCGACGCTGATTAGCCATGGCGATCGGGTTCTGCCCTATGTGCGCCAGACCCCGCCGGATCTGATCCTGCTGGACCTGATGCTGCCGGGTACCGATGGCCTGACCCTGTGTCGAGAGATCCGCCGCTTCTCCGAAGTGCCTATTGTGATGGTCACCGCCAAAATTGAGGAGATAGACCGCCTGCTGGGGCTCGAAATCGGCGCGGATGATTACATCTGCAAGCCTTATAGTCCGCGTGAAGTGGTCGCCCGCGTGAAGACCATTCTGCGCCGCTGCAAGCCACAGCGTGAACTACAACAACTGGACGCTGAAAGCCCGCTTGTCGTCGATGAAAGCCGCTTCCAGGCCTCCTGGCGCGGTAAAATGCTTGACCTGACGCCTGCGGAATTCCGCTTGCTCAAGACCCTGTCTCACGAGCCGGGAAAAGTGTTTTCCCGCGAACAGTTGCTGAATCATCTCTACGATGATTACCGCGTGGTGACGGATCGCACCATCGACAGCCACATCAAAAACCTGCGTCGCAAGCTGGAAGCGCTCGACGAAGAGCAGTCATTTATCCGCGCGGTGTATGGCGTCGGGTATCGCTGGGAAGCGGACGCATGCCGGATTGCCTGAGGCTGTAGCGCAAATTGCGGCCCGATAACGCAACACTTATCGGGCCAGGCGTTTTCCTTTACCTCCCTGCCCCGCAGCGCTACAATGCCCGCCCTTAAAGTGAGGACTCTCCTCTAGCCGCTTCATCAGGTGAAGCGGATCTGACCTGTCATCAGAACGAGAAAATTATGTTTAAACCGGAACTCCTTTCCCCGGCGGGAACGCTGAAAAATATGCGTTACGCTTTCGCCTATGGCGCAGATGCCGTCTATGCGGGCCAGCCACGTTACTCTCTGCGCGTGCGCAATAATGAATTCAACCACGAGAATCTACAGCTCGGCATTAATGAAGCCCATGAGCTGGGTAAAAAATTCTACGTGGTAGTGAATATCGCGCCGCATAACGCGAAGCTGAAAACCTTTATCCGCGATTTGAAGCCGGTGGTGGAAATGGGTCCGGATGCCCTGATCATGTCTGACCCGGGGCTTATCATGCTGGTGCGTGAAAACTTCCCGGAGATGCCAATTCACCTCTCCGTCCAGGCCAACGCCGTAAACTGGGCCACGGTAAAATTCTGGCACTCGATGGGGCTGACCCGGGTGATTCTGTCTCGCGAGCTGTCGCTGGAAGAGATTGAAGAGATCCGCAATCAGGTGCCGGAGATGGAGATTGAGATCTTCGTTCACGGCGCGCTGTGCATGGCCTACTCTGGCCGCTGCCTGCTCTCTGGCTACATCAATAAGCGCGACCCGAACCAGGGCACCTGCACCAATGCCTGCCGTTGGGAATACAACGTGCAGGAAGGCAAAGAAGATGTGGTCGGTAACATCGTTCACAAATACGAGCCGATCCCGGTACAAAATGTGGAGCCGACGCTGGGTATCGGTGCGCCAACCGATAAAGTGTTTATGATTGAAGAGGCCCAGCGTCCGGGTGAATACATGACCGCGTTCGAAGACGAGCACGGCACCTACATCATGAACTCGAAAGATCTGCGCGCCATCGCCCACGTTGAACGCCTGACACAGATGGGCGTGCATTCGCTGAAAATCGAAGGCCGTACCAAATCCTTCTACTACTGCGCGCGTACCGCACAGGTTTATCGTAAAGCAATTGACGACGCCGCTGCCGGCAAACCGTTTGATCCACAGCTGCTGGAAACGCTGGAAGGCCTGGCGCATCGTGGCTACACCGAAGGTTTCCTGCGTCGCCACACTCATGACGATTATCAAAACTACGAATATGGTTACTCGGTTTCCGAGCGTCAGCAGTTCGTGGGCGAGTTTACCGGTGAGCGGAAAGGCGACCTCGCCGCCGTGGCGGTGAAGAACAAATTCTCCGTTGGCGACAGCCTGGAACTGATGACCCCGCAGGGCAACGTTAACTTCACGTTAGCGCAGATGGAAAACGCCAAGGGCGAGCCGATGCCGGTAGCGCCTGGTGACGGTTATACCGTATGGATCCCTGTTCCGCAGGATCTGATGCTGGATTATGCGCTGTTAATGCGCAATTTCTCCGGCGAATCGACGCGTAATCCGCACGCTAAATAGTTAATCAGGGTTATTTTTTCACGCCAGGATGAATCTTAGAAACCGATCACATACCGCTTCGTTCTTTAAGGGTATTATCCATTTCGCTGAAAAACATAACCCATAAATGCTAGCTGTACCAGGAACCACCTCCTTAGCCTGCGTAATCTCCCTTACGCAGGCTTATTTTTTTGCTGCCTGAATCGCGGTACTGATGCGTTGGCTGCACTCACTCACCCTAGTCACATAGTAATTCTATGCTCCCAGGGATTCGTTCATTTGCCGCCTTTCTGTACCGCGATTTAGTTTGCAAAAATAGTATATTGTGTGCGTATTTTAGTCCTGTTCTGACCTCCTCCTTTCGTTTCTGCTATACACTTTCTTCAAGTCTTTCAAAAACAAACAGGCAAAAAAGGAATGGATCATGTCCCGTCCAGCGTATTGATTCTGAATGGTAAAAGTGCAGATAACCCCGTATTGCGGGAAGCCATTGGGCTGCTCCGCGACGAAGGGGTTGAGATTCACGTTCGCGTCACCTGGGAAAAAGGCGATGCTGAACGTTATGTTGAAGAAGCCCGCCGTCTGGGCGTTGAAACGGTGATCGCGGGCGGCGGTGACGGCACGATTAACGAGGTGTCGACAGCCCTGATTCACTGTGAGGGTCCCGATATTCCGGCACTCGGCATCCTGCCACTGGGCACCGCCAACGATTTTGCCACCAGCGTCGGGATCCCTGTTGAGCTGGATAAGGCGCTGAAGCTGGCGATTGTCGGCAACGCCATTGAGATTGATATGGCGCAGGTCAACGATAAAACCTGTTTTATCAATATGGCCACCGGCGGCTTTGGCACACGTATCACCACTGAGACACCGGAAAAACTGAAAGCCGCGCTGGGCGGCGTGTCATACATCATTCACGGCCTGATGCGCATGGATACGCTTAAGCCAGATCGCTGCGAAATCCGTGGCGAAAACTTCCACTGGCAGGGTGACGCGCTGGTGATTGGAATTGGTAATGGACGTCAGGCTGGCGGCGGACAGCAGTTGTGCCCGAATGCGTTGATCAACGACGGTCTGCTGCAACTGCGGATTTTTACCGGTGAAGAAATCCTCCCCGCGCTGTTTTCCACCCTGAAACCGCAGGAGGAGAATCCCAATATCATCGATGGTGCCTCCGCCTGGTTTGCTATCCGGGCCCCGCATGACATCACCTTTAATCTGGACGGCGAACCGTTGAGCGGACAGGAATTTCATATCGAAATTCTGCCCGCCGCCTTGCGGTGTCGGTTGCCGCCGGATTGTCCTTTACTTCGCTGAAATCATCGTAGACAGTCCTCTCCCGCTGCGGGAGAGGAATGTGTGACATCAGGCAATCGTCACTTTGCTGTCGAGATAGACATCCTGCACGGCGTTGATCAGTTTCACGCCGTCAGCCATCGATTTCTTGAAGGCTTTGCGACCGAGGATCAGACCCATTCCGCCCGCGCGTTTGTTGATAACCGCAGTACGCACCGCGTCGCTCAGGTCGGTCTCGCCGCCCGCTGCACCACCGGAGTTGATTAACCCTGCACGCCCCATATAGCAGTTTGCCAGTTGGTAGCGCACCAGATCGATAGGGTTATCCGTGGTCAGCTTGCTATAGACGCGATCGTCGGTATAGCCATAGTTCACGGCTTTGTATCCGCCGTTATTTTCTGCCATTTTTTGTTTGACGATATCCGCGCCAATGGTTGCCGCCAGATGGTTCGCCTGCCCGGTTAAGTCGGCGGAGACGTGGTAATCGACGCCATCTTTTTTAAACGCAGAATTTCGCAGATAGGCCCACAGTACGGTGACCATCCCCAGCTCATGCGCCCGTTCAAAGGCGGCAGAAATCTCTTCAATCTGCCGGCGCGACTCTTCTGAACCAAAGTAGATGGTTGCGCCTACGGCCACCGCCCCCAGATTGAACGCCTGCTCCACGCTGGCGTACAGCGTCTGGTCGTAAGTATTCGGATAGCTGAGGGTTTCGTTATGGTTGAGTTTTACCAGAAACGGAATGCGATGCGCATAACGGCGCGATACGGAGGCCAGCACGCCATAGGTCGAGGCTACGCAGTTACACCCGGCTTCGATCGCCAGTTCAACGATGTTTTTCGGGTCGAAATAGAGCGGGTTGGCGGCAAACGAGGCACCTGCCGAGTGTTCCACCCCCTGATCGACCGGTAAAATTGACAGATAACCCGTTTTCCCCAGACGCCCGGTGTTATACAACGTCTGCATGTTACGCAGCACCGCAGGCGGACGGTTGTTATCCACCATCACGCGGTCGACGTAGTCATGTCCGGGTAGATAGAGTTGGTCAGAGGGTATGGTCATGCAACGATGCTGTAAGAGGCTGTCGGCGTCTTTGCCAAGCAACTGCGCAATATCAGTCATAGCTATGCTCCCGTAAGTTCCGAATGAGTCGGAATGTGAATTGTCCTGATCCGCGTTTTGCGGGCAGCCATAAGTCTGGTACTGACCGGCCATTTTTTCCATCTTTCGGGCATTTTTCAGCGTTATCCGCTGGCACGATTCACTGACGAAAAAGTGTTAAGACGGTCAAGGTTTCGCCTCAAAGGTATTTAAAAGGTATTATTAAATGGTACTGTCATGACGTACCTTACCTGTCATGAAGGATTTAAAGATGAAAACTACAGTGAAGCTGTCGTTCATGATGTTCGTTGAATGGTTTATCTGGGGAGCCTGGTTTGTTCCGCTCTGGCTCTGGTTGAGTAAAAGTGGTTTTACCGCCGGTGAGATTGGCTGGTCTTACGCCTGTACCGCAATCGCCGCGATTCTGTCGCCGATCCTCGTGGGCTCTCTGACTGACCGATTTTTCTCGGCGCAAAAGGTGCTGGCAGTTCTGATGTTCGCCGGTGCGGTGCTGATGTATTTTGCCGCTCAGCAGACGACGTTCGGTGGATTCTTCCCGCTGCTGCTGGCCTACTCGCTGACCTATATGCCGACCATTGCGCTGACCAACAGCATCGCATTTGCCAACGTGCCGGACGTGGAGCGCGACTTCCCGCGCATCCGTGTGATGGGCACCATCGGCTGGATTGCCTCCGGTCTCGCCTGTGGATTCCTGCCGCAAATGCTGGGTTATAACGATATATCACCAACCAACATCCCACTGCTGGTGACGGCTGCCAGCTCTGCGCTGCTGGGCGTATTTGCCTTCTTCCTGCCGGATACGCCGCCGAAAAGCACCGGCAAGATGGACTTCAAAGTCATGTTGGGTCTGGATGCGATTACCCTGCTGCGTGATAAAAACTTCCTCGTCTTTTTCTTCTGCTCGTTCCTGTTCGCGATGCCGCTGGCGTTCTACTACATCTTCGCCAATGGATATCTGACGGAAGTGGGGATGAAAAACGCCACCGGCTGGATGACCCTCGGTCAATTCTCTGAAATCTTCTTTATGCTGGCATTGCCTTTCTTTACCAAGCGCTTTGGTATCAAAAAGGTATTGCTCCTTGGTCTTATCACTGCCGCGATCCGCTATGGCTTCTTCATTTACGGCAGCGCAGACGAATACTTCACCTATGCTCTGCTGTTCCTCGGCATTTTGCTGCACGGTGTGAGCTATGACTTCTACTATGTGACGGCATATATCTACGTCGATAAAAAAGCGCCGGTGCATATGCGTACCGCCGCACAAGGGTTGATTACACTCTGCTGTCAGGGGTTCGGCAGCCTGCTGGGCTACCGTCTCGGCGGCGTAATGATGGAAAAAATGTTTGCCTATCAGGAGCCGGTCAACGGCCTCACCTTCAACTGGGCGGGCATGTGGACATTCGGGGCGGTGATGATCGCCGTGATTGCCGTGCTGTTTATGATTTTCTTTCGCGAATCGGACAAAGAAATTACCGCTATTGAGGTTCGCGATACTGCGTTGACACAAGGGGAAGTGAAATGAAAGCAGAACGTATTCTCGGTGCTCTTTACGGGCAGGCGTTAGGGGATGCGATGGGTATGCCGTCAGAACTGTGGCCAAGAACCCGCGTTAAAGCGCACTTTGGCTGGATTGACCACTTTCTGCCGGGCCCGCAAGAAAACAATGCGGCCTGCTATTTTGGCCGCGCAGAATTTACCGACGATACCTCAATGGCGCTCTGTCTGGCAGATGCCCTGCTGACGCGCGACGGTGAAATCGACCCGGATCTGATTGGGCGTAACATTCTCGACTGGGCGCTGCGCTTTGACGCCTTCAACAAAAACGTCCTCGGACCGACATCGAAAATCGCCCTGAACGCCATTCGTGGCGGGAAACCGGTGGCGGAACTGGAGAACAACGGCGTCACCAACGGCGCGGCCATGCGCGTGTCGCCGTTGGGATGCCTGCTGCCAGCGCGCAATCTGGATGCGTTTATCGACGACGTCGCGCTGGCCTCCAGCCCGACGCACAAATCGGATCTGGCTATCGCCGGTGCGGTAGTGGTGGCATGGGCGATTTCACGGGCGATCGAAGGCGATTCCTGGGCAGCGATCGTTGATTCGCTCCCCGCCATCGCCCTGCATGCCCAACAAAAGCGAATCACCACCTTTAGCGCGTCGCTCTGTGCACGTCTGGAGATGGCGCTAAAAATTGTGCGTCATGCCGACGGTGCCGAAGCGGCCAGCGAACAGCTGTATCAGGTGATTGGTGCGGGAACCAGCACGATCGAATCGGTGGCGTGCGCTATTGCGATGGTCGAACTGGCGCAAACCGATCCCAATCGTTGCGCCATTCTGTGCGCGAATCTTGGTGGCGACACCGATACCATTGGGGCGATGGCAACGGCCATTTGCGGTGCGTTGCAGGGCGTCGGCGCCATTAATCCGGCATGGAAACAGGAGCTGGATACGGTCAATCAGCTCGATTTCAACCGCTATGCTACGGCGCTTGCCCGTCTGCGCCAACGTCGGGAGGAGTCATGAACGCTTCACGTTTAGCCGAACTGCTGCCAGGTTAAACGACTCACCAACCGGTCACGGTCATCGGCGCAGCGGTTATCGATGTCATTGCCGATGCGTATGCTCTGCCCTGGCGCGGTTGTGACATTGAGCTAAAGCAGCAAGGTGTTAACGTCGGCGGTTGCGCGCTGAACATCGCCGTCGCGTTGAAACGGCTGGGCATTGATGCCGGTAATGCCCTGCCGCTGGGCCAGGGCGTGTGGGCAGATATCATTCGTAACCGGATGGCGAAAGAAGGGTTACACAGCCTCATTGAGACCGCAGAAGGCGACAACGGCTGGTGTCTGGCACTGGTCGAGCCGGATGGCGAGCGCACGTTCATGTCATTCAGCGGCGTTGAGAACCAGTGGAACGCTGACTGGCTGGCTCAACTCACCGTCCCGCGTAATAGCCTGATTTATCTCTCGGGCTATCAACTGGCCTCCCCCTGCGGCGAACTGCTGGTGCAGTGGCTGGAAGGTCTGGATCAGATGATGCCGTTTATCGATTTTGGTCCGCGCATTGGCGATATACCTGATGCGCTAATGGCGCGCATTCTGTCCTGTCGCCCGTTGGTGTCGCTCAATCGTCAGGAAGCTGAAATCGCGGCCCAACGGTTCGATCTGAGCTCGGATGTGGAAGACCTGGGCGCGCAATGGGTGAAGCGATTTGCGGCACCTTTGATCGTTCGCCATGACAAAGAGGGCGCCTGGTTTTTCAGTACGTCATCCTCTGGTCATGTCCCCGCCTTTCCAACGCTGGTCGTTGATACGATTGGCGCGGGTGACAGTCACGCGGGGGGGATGCTGGCCGGGTTGGCGTCGGGCTGGTCGCTGGCGGACGCGGTGCTGCTCGGCAACGCCGTGGCCTCGTGGGTCGTCGGACATCGCGGCGGTGACTGTGCGCCGTTTCGCGAGGAGTTACTCCTCGCACACAAAGACGTATAAATCGCTTCGGCAGTAGCTGATGCTGTACTCGATGGGGCGCTGCTGCTGGTCAAGCGCCACTTGCTTTATCACCAGCACCGGCACTTTGCTGTCCATCTGGATATGCGACTGGAACTCGGCATCCGGCATCTTTGCGCTCACCCGCGAGCGGGTGCGCTGCGGGTGGATGTGCTGGCTACGGAAATAGTCGTACAGCGATATGCCTATCTCATCGGCATCATGAATGAGGTGCGCGGGCACCCACGACTCTTCAATAGATACGGCATCTTCATCAACGTAGCGAATACGCTTAAGCAAAAACACATCGCTGCCGGCGGCAATCGCCAACTGTTGCGCTACCTCTTCCGGACACTTAACGACTCGTTTGTTGACCCATAAGGTGTCCGGCTTTTTCCCGCGCAGGACAACCTGCTGAGAAAAACCACGCGCCTCTTTCAGCGAATACTCAAAGATATTGTTGATCTGCGTACCATAGCCGCGCGCACGCGTCACCACGCCCTCTTCTTCCAGCGCCTGCATCGCTTTACGCACCGTGATGCGTGAGACGCCGGTCAACTGGCTGAGATCTCGTTCGCCGGGCAAAATATTGCCATGCTCAAGCACTCCACTGCGCACGGCATTTTTTACCGTCTCGGCAAACTTGATATAGAGCGGCGTATTATCCACCGCTGAAATACGTTCGTTCAGTTGCGCGATAAGTTGAGTATGCGCTTGTTCCATGAGTCTTTTTCCTGACAGCCAGTCTGCTGCCAGTATATACGCTACCAGTACGCGTGGAAATGATGAACAGGTCCAATGCCGTGCCCAACCTCCAGGGTATCCGCCTGCGCCAGTGCCGCCGACAGCCAGACTTTCGCCTCCTGCACCGCCCCTGCCCAGTCAGCATGCCGAGGACGCAGTGCGGCCAGCGCCGCAGAGAGCGTGCAACCGGTGCCGTGCGTGTTTTTGGTCATCACCCGCGGTGCGGTAAAGCGCTGCTCACCGTCAGCCGTAAAGAGCCAGTCAGGGCTTTGCGCATCATCCAGATGGCCGCCTTTCATTAGCACCGCGCCACAGCCCATCGCCAGCAGCGCCCGTCCCTGTTCCAGCATCTCTTTTTCTGCGCGCGCATGCGGGCAATTCAGCAACGCTGCCGCTTCAGGCAGGTTGGGCGTAATCAGTGAAACCTGCGGCAGCAGTCGCTTGCGCAATGTCTCAACGGCAGAGGGCGACAGCAACGGATCGCCGCTTTTCGCCAGCATGACCGTGTCGAGCACCACATTCCGCACCCGATGGCGCTGTAAACGCTCCGCCACAGCCTCGATGATATCGGTTTCCGCCAGCATGCCGATTTTGGTGGTATCAATGCGTACATCGCTGAACACCGAATCGAGCTGCGCGGCGACAAAATCCGGCGCAATGCGATATACCGACTGCACGCCGCGCGTATTCTGCGCCACCAGCGCGGTAATCACCGAACAGCCGTAAGCGCCGAGCGCCGAGAAGGTTTTCAGATCGGCCTGAATACCTGCGCCACCGCTGGGATCGGTGCCGGCGATGGTCAAGGCGTTAATCCGCTTCATGCTGCGACCTCCGTCTCCAGGGTGTAAAGCGCGTCGAGAAACGCCGGAATGAAACTGCCGGGTCCGTGACAGGTTTTGCGGGCAATCCGTCCCGCCTGTTTCATCCACCCGCAGGCCGACGCGATATTTTCGATTCGGTTTCCGGGCAGCGCGCAGCTGGCGGCCACCACGGCGGAAAGCGCGCACCCGGTGCCCACCACCTTCGTCATCAACGGGTCGCCGCCGGTGACGCTCAGCGTGCGCTCGCCGTCCGTGACGTAATCCACTTCACCGGTGACCACCACAATAGCGCCAGTCTGACGTGCCAGAATCTGCGCCGCCGGCAGGGCCGTTGCGACCGCGTCGGTGGCGTCCACTCCACGTCCACTGGCGTCTTCACCGGCTAACGCCAGGATCTCCGAAGCATTACCGCGAACGGCTGCCGGTTTTAAGGTCAGGAGTTCAAAGCAGAAGCGACGACGATACTCGAGCGCGCCCACGGCAACGGGGTCCAGTGTCCAGGGCGTTTTTGCGCTATTCGCCTGCTCAACCGCCGTTCGCATTGCGCGTGCGCGCGGCTGCGTCAGCGTACCCACGTTAATAAGTAACGCGCTGGCAAGGGCAGCGAACTGGCGAGCCTCTTCCGGCTCGATCACCATCGCCGGAGAAGCGCCCAAAGCCAGTAGCGTATTGGCGGTAAAACTCTGCACGACGTCATTGGTCATACAGTGTGTCAACGGAGAAAGGGTACGAAATTGTTTTAAGGTACGAACCGCATGTTCGCGGCTGTGCAGGTCAGGCTGCATGATTACGCTCCTGCCCGCGCGAAGAAGGGACACGAGCAGTGTCTGACTTCCCTACGCTGGCATTATCCAGATCAGGTGGTACGGGTATTTCTCAGCCCTTCGTGAAAAGGGGCACCCCGAGTCAAATTACTTATAAAACAATGAATTACATATAAAATGTCAATATTTAGTGTAACCGCCGGTACCGAGCAGGTGCAAGGAGTTTTTCTGTGCGTAACAACAACAGCATCTTCAGGACAAAACGAGTGCAACGCTCATAAGCAGCACAATCATTATTAATGTAAGAAATCCATTATTTGAACCAGGCATGAAAAAATATTTTCGCCTCTTCAGTAATATATTTATTATGCCGACACCTTATGCTGCATGGGTTATTAATGTTTACATTAAAATAATCCAACCATAACTCGACACGCCTCTTTACTTATTAAATTCAAATGTGATCCAAGTCAAGATTATTAGCCCTCCATTAGTGGATAGTTCGCCTCACGAATTAAGGAAAATCTTAATCAAGATGCTCTGAACGTATTATTAATGTTGACATCCATTTTTATTAACAACTGTTAAATCACACTCGCAATTAAAAAGAGTGGAAATAACTGTTTATATATCGTGTTTTGAATGTGAGACTTTGAAATGAAATCTGTAAATAAATCCATTATTGCTGTTGCCGTTTTCTCTGCTCTGTTTGCTTCCCTTGCCCCTGCGGCCCTGGCGGCTAACGTTGATGCAGTGGTCACGAATCCCACGACCAATGGGGCTTTTTTTGTCTCTGGTATTGATGGCGCTACGTATGATTTACAAAAGCATGAAGGACAAATATCCGCTCTGGAAGCGGGTAAAGCGGATGTAACTCAGGTGAATAATGTTGCCACTTATGCACAACAAATTCGTACCGATCATGATAACCTGGTAAAACGTGTCACTCTGGATGAACAATATGACGGCCAGGCAATCATTAAGAATCGTGATGATATTGCCACTAACAAAGCAAACCAGAAAATTGTCGATAACGATCAAAACGTGTTAATTAGCACTAATGGTAGTAAAGCAGACACGGCTTTACAGCATACAACGACTAACCAGGTCGCTGTGGCTAACGTGCAAACAAAACAAAAAGCGCAAGATGGCGTCATTCAGACTCACACCACACAGTTAGCTAACCATGAAACGCGTATTACCACCCTGGAAAATCAAAATAATTCGCGCTTTTCTGCGATGGAAAAGCAGCAAAACGACGATCGTAAAGAATACCGTAGTGGTATTGCTGGAGCCGCATCTATCGCCGGACTTCACTATGTAGACACCGATAATGCTATTGCTGTTGGCGCTGCTGATTTTAAAAGTGAACAAGGTTATGCCATGGGCTATCGTCATAAATTCGCGGAGAATGTCGCCGCAACGGTTAGCTATGCCGGAACGTCTGATGGTGATTCCGTCGTCGCGGCTTCTGCTTCATTAGGCTGGTAAGAATATCGTGAAACGACGCTAAGGTAGCGGTTAAAATGGTGGCGCTTCAACCTGAAGCGCCACATGAATATTGATATCGTCGGCGTTTATTGTCTTATTCCTGGCGCGACTGAAATCAGCTTTGCCTGACCCGCGGTAAGAACAGCAGATTAGAAAGTGATGGTTTTTTATTTTGCCCAGCCCAGCATCTGACGCTGGTTATTAAGTACTGCCAGGTGTCCCGTGTTGTACACGATAAAATAATGTAAACCTTGCTGATAAACGGTAGCGCTTTCCTCTTTCTCCACGAGAGACGCTGGCAAACCATTAATATTCAAACCCGTGCTCACCTTTTTGATTTCCATCCCTTCATAGTAATAGACGCTTTTTTTCTTCGTGGCCTGCGCATGCTGTTTTACCGCAGCACGGGCATTGGCATAAGCGCTTTGTTGCGCATTGTTGTCGATCATTTGCTGATTAGCACGATCGACCTGATAACAAACATCGCGGCTCACGCCTTTAGCTTCACAGCGCGCGAGGCGTTCTTCTTCCGAAACACAACCAGACAATACGCTGGCTATAACCAGAACATAAACACTCTTTTTTAGGCTTAACGCTTTCATCACTGCCATCACCATCATTAGTTAACAAAAAGAATAACGCAGCTGGCCAGCCGCGAATTTTATATCAACAGATCACGTGCAGGATATTTTTGCCGTTCTGTTCTGTCAATATAATTCATGTAGTGCTGATATCAAAACGCGCTCCCGGCATGAATAATAAGAGTACTCCTGGCTGTTTTTTCATTCTGATTTATTCAATTAGCAATTAATTAACGAAGGAGGTACAAAGATACAATGTCATCATATATTCTTTTATCCACAATCTTAAATACATTTAATATTATGATATTTATCAAGATCAGAAATCGCCTACTACGCCATAGTATCGTGCAAAGTAATTTATATGTTGCCATTGATTAACTGTTATCTTCGAAAATATTTAAAACGTCTCTGTTTATGAAACCTATTTCAATATGAAACCCAGTGCGTTAAAGTTGATAGTCCTTTATCTTTTTCTGTATCTCCTTCTGGTCTCTATGGGCTTCATCGCTGGAGTGATGTATGCCGAACGCCTGCATTTCTGCATCTGGGGATCGTGGCATGGGTAGCCAGTGGTCCGAAAACGCTGTCTGACGCCATCATTTTTGGCCGAATTCTTCTATAGTGCAGTTGTCAGACGAAAAACAGGTTTACATTTTTTACGAAATTTCCGGGAATCTAACAAACCAGCGCTTGTCAGTCATCATGAAGGCCGGGAAAGATACACGATTGATTTTGAAGGTTCTAACAGTGGAGCGTAGAAGTATGAAGAACAAATTGGTGATGGGCGCGCTGCTGCTCGCATCCAGCGCGGTCTGGGCCGCACCCGCCACAACCGTCGCCGCGAAGGGGATTGATCAGTACGAACTCAGCGGCTTCATCGCTGACTTCACCCATTTCAAACCAGGCGATACGGTGCCAGAGATGTATCGCACCGACGAGTACAACATCAAGCAGTGGAAGTTGCGAAATTTACCCGCACCGGATGCCGGGACGCACTGGACCTATATGGGCGGTGCGTATGTGCTGATCAATGACGCTGACGGCAAAATTATCAAAGCCTACGATGGCGAGATTTTTTATCACCGCTAAAAATCCCCCCTCGGACTGAGGGGGAATTCAAGCGCTTGCTTTATCGTTAACGTAATCAGGATAACCCCAGGCACAGTCAGTCATACTTCACATAAATTAACGCGGTAGCGCTGAGATTGCCCGGTTTCACCTTACTTTTGTCATAAACGTAATAGCTGGCAACGATGGGAATGTTCACAGTATTGCTGTTCACCGCGTCTCCTGGCTTATCCACTTTCCATAATGTGGTTGCGTCACCTTGTCCGGTCACGCTGGATATATTGACGACTTGATTATTATTCTCCAGAACAAACCCAACGCCATTGTCTGTACTGCCACGAAGAATAAAACTGCTTCCCGCGACTAAATCACTGCTGGAGAGATACGTCACCATTTTGCGTGACGTCTGTTTGCGGTCACCAAAAAGATTATCACACTGCAATCGAATATTTTCGGTAACATTTTTGCTGACAATCTTTCCGTTTACAGCAAGTTCTGAAAGAGCAATGTCAGGCAGTACAATATTCAACTCTTCAGGTTTGCAGGTCGTCTGCTTTCTGTTGTAGGTTAAACGCAAATTCGCAGAGTAAAATCCGCCGTCCTTTGCAAGCGAGTTATGATAACTTGTGATGCAAGGTTCCCACGCTTTACCCGACAGTAAACAAACCACTAAGGTAAAGAGTGCTGAACTTTGAGAAGTAGCCGTTGCGCTGGAAAGTGAAGTCACATCTTTGATATAGACGCTGTTCCCTGACCCCGCTGAGATGTTCACAGATGCAGCACTGCTTGCAGGCGAGACATCGACCCGATAGCTCGCTGAAAAATCACCTTTCCCACTTGCCAGACTGATATCAGAACTATTTACCCACGTAAATTTCAACGCTAGCTTAACGGTATCATCATACAATCCAACAATAACATCCGATGTTTTTAATGGATTAATAGTATTCGTCCCTACGCAAGTGAGATCGTTAAACTGATGAGTATAGGATTCTGACTGTGAGGAATTTATAGAAAAATCTTCACGTATAATAAGATTATCCTCGTAGGAGATATTTCCTTTACACCCTGCGTAAGATGCGGGCAGCACCACCATCAGAACCAGTAAAAGTAAAAAATTGAGTTTCATAGCGATATCCGACACTATCGGCAAATATAGACTTTACTTTCATCAATCGTCTTATCGAAAGTGATTGAACATGAAAGTCCCTTTTCTTTATCAACCGCCACGCTGACTTCAGGCGGAATTTCATTCGTGCGGATAAAAAGCTGGCTTCCCTGCCCCACGACCCCCACGTTGTACCCGTGGACATCATTCACTTCGTAGCCAAAGGTTAATGGCGCGCCATCCGGGCGTTGGGCCTTAATAAACCACGGTTTGCGCTGGTCGGTATCAAAACGCACAAGCAAAACTGCACCACGGTATGAGGATGCGTTTTTACGGTTACCACGTAGTTCGGTTTCACTGTCGCTTTGCGATACATCAAGCAGCAGGTGATTCTCGCGATAGGGCGTCAGATTATCGTAGACGACCGTCCCGTTAGCATTGGTCGTCCGATATTTTTGTCCATTAACGTAGGCGCCTTCCAGACCCGGCGCTTGCATAATGGCAAACGTATCCGAAAGTCGATTCGATAAATTCACGCCGCCAGACCACACCACTACGCCCCCGTAAAGACTTCCGCCAGCCTGATGATATTGCGACGACTGACTGTAGTTGCCGTTAATGGCCGCTATCGGGGTATTCCAGGTGACGTTTCCACCCACGGCCGTTTCATTATCCTGTCGCTGGTGGTTCAGGTTAACACCATAAATAAATTGATCGCGATCGCCCGTCGTTCCGTTTAAGCCGATATTATTTGACGCCAGTCCATTCTCATCAAAGGTGGTTGAATTTGACATGCTCAGGTAACGATGCGGTGTGGTAATACCGTCCCCCCAGTCAAGCGGAACCGAAATAAACAGGTTAAAACGTTTATCTTCGCGATGGTCTTCATCATAGGTCTGGCTCGCTGAGAATGTATAGCTAATCCGCCGCCAGCTATTTGAATAACTGAGTTGATAGTCTTCACTATTCCCCCCTCGTCCCCAATAATCTCGCCACAGCGAACTCAATGAAACAGCGCCCCATCCCTCCGGCAACGTCTGACTGATGTTTGCAGAGAAAGTATTTTTACGGCCAAAATCGTTTTGATAATAATCAGCGACGTCGTAAACGTCGTTTTCATCACGATGATAGCTGTTTTTGTTATTCGCCCAGACGTGATCGTTGAATGTCCGATAACCGCGCGATGAATAACGATATGCCGCAAGTCCAAAACGGGTCGCGGTTTGCGCCAAATACTTGTTATAGGCGAGTTGGTAGCTCTGTCCGTCAAATACCTCGCCGCTATCCTGCTCGCTGTGTGACCGGGTGGCGTCCATAGAAATCGCGCCAATGCGCGTATTCCAGCCCGTACCAAAGGTAAACGCATGGTAGTGATTAGAAAACATGGTACCGCCAAAAAGTGTCAGTAAATTGTTTAATCCGTACTGATAACTGGCCTGTGCAAAATCGGACTGGTTGCTCGCACCTTCGATATGGCTACGCCCGGCCGCAAAATCGTATTTTGACACCCCCGGCTGTAGCATATTGGGGACTGAAGCATAGGGCACCAGATAGGTTGTTACTGAACCGTCCGCTTCGCGTACCGTTACATCCAAATCTGTCCCGCCGCCTGCCAGTTGCATATCAGCAATTGAGAACGGCCCTGGCGGAACTTCTTTTTGATAAACGATAAAGCCATTCTGCTCGATGGTAACCAAAGCATTACTCTGCGCGATCCCCTGCACCCGCGGCGTAAAATTTTGCTTTGAGTTCGGTAGCATTTGCATATCGCGAAACAGGCGAACACCGCTAAATCGTACGGACGAGAATATATCGGGTGACGTATACATATCACCGGCACGTAATGTGCCAAGAATTGGCGCAAAACCGCGGTAATGACTCCAACTTATTGATAGTGTTTTATGTTCAGATAATGCCCGATGACTTTGTCATGCAGCTCCACCGATTTTGAGAACGACAGCGACTTCCGTCCCAGCCGTGCCAGGTGCTGCCTCAGATTCAGGTTATGCCGCTCAATTCGCTGCGTATATCGCTTGCTGATTACGTGCAGCTTTCCCTTCAGGCGGGATTCATACAGCGGCCAGCCATCCGTCATCCATATCACCACGTCAAAGGGTGACAGCAGGCTCATAAGACGCCCCAGCGTCGCCATCGTGCGTTCACCGAATACGTGCGCAACAACCGTCTTCCGGAGCCTGTCATACGCGTAAAACAGCCAGCGCTGGCGCGATTTAGCCCCGACGTATCCCCACTGTTCGTCCATTTCCGCGCAGACGATGACGTCACTGCCCGGCTGTATGCGCGAGGTTACCGACTGCGGCCTGAGTTTTTTAAATGGCGGAAAATCGTGTTGAGGCCAACGCCCATAATGCGGGCGGTTGCCCGGCATCCAACGCCATTCATGGCCATATCAATGATTTTCTGGTGCGTACCGGGTTGAGAAGCGGTGTAAGTGAACTGCAGTTGCCATGTTTTACGGCAGTGAGAGCAGAGATAGCGCTGATGTCCGGCAGTGCTTTTGCCGTTACGCACCACCCCGTCAGTAGCTGAACAGGAGGGACAGCTGATAGAAACAGAAGCCACTGGAGCACCTCAAAAACACCATCATACACTAAATCAGTAAGTTGGCAGCATCACCGACTTCACCCTGCCAGTAAAGCTGCGCGGCAACACGTCCCGCCAGTTCGCGATACATTACGGTGAAATCACTGTCCGGACGACTGACAACGGTCGGCGTCCCGCGATCGAGATCTTCACGCAGACTGATATGCAGCGGCATCTGCCCCAACAGTTGCGTGTGATACTGCTCAGCCAGTTTCTGCGCGCCGCCGGTACCAAAGATAGGCTCATGATGACCACAGTTGCTGCAGATATGCATGCTCATGTTTTCGACAATGCCCAGCACAGGCACTTCAACTTTTTCAAACATGACGATGCCTTTTTTGGCGTCGATCAGCGCGATATCCTGCGGCGTGGTGACCACGACGGCTCCCGTGACCGGAATGTTTTGCGCCAGGGTCAGTTGAATGTCGCCGGTGCCTGGCGGCATATCCAGCACGAGGTAATCCAGATCCGGCCACAGCGTCTCCTGTAGCATCTGCATCAGCGCTTTGCTGGCCATCGGCCCACGCCAGACCATCGCGTTATCATCCGTGACCAGATAGCCGATGGAGTTCGTCGCCAGCCCGTGAGACACGATCGGCGCCATATGCGTGCCATCCGGCGAGGTGGGACGCTGGTTTTCCGCACCCAGCATGGTTGGGATCGACGGACCATAAATGTCGGCGTCCAGAATCCCTACTTTCGCCCCTTCTGCCGCCAGTGCCAACGCCAGGTTTACCGCAGTCGACGATTTGCCCACGCCGCCTTTGCCAGAGCTGACGGCGATAATGTTCTTCACGCCATTCACGCCCGGCTGATTTTTCACACGCTTCAGGGTGGCAATATTGTGAGAAAGCTTCCAGTCTATCGCCTTCGCACCGGTGATACGCAACAGGTCGGCGCTACATTGCTCTTTTAACACCTCAAATGCACTGTGCCAGACGAACGGCATGACCAGTTCAACGTGCAGCGTGTCATCCATCCAGGCGACGTGGTGCAACGCCTTCAGCGTCGTCAGATTATGCTTCAGGGTGGGGTGCTGAAAATTCGCCAGCGTCCCGGCGACCATCGCGCGCAGGGTCTCTGGTGATTTGGCCTGGGATTGTGCGTTCATCCCGACTCCTTTTTGTTGTTCTGAAAAGGTCAATTGTAGCGAGCTAGTGTACTCCAGCGGTAACAATTATTCATTTGTGGTTTGATGCCCTTAATTCTTGGCGTAGTTATTCCCTTTCAGGTAACATCAGAACCCCCTTTCAACAGAGAAGAAGTAATACCTACTATGACTCAAGTCGCGAAGAAAATTCTGGTAACGTGCGCACTGCCGTACGCCAACGGCTCAATCCACCTCGGCCATATGCTGGAGCACATCCAGGCTGATGTCTGGGTCCGTTACCAGCGAATGCGCGGCCACGAGGTCAACTTCATCTGCGCCGACGACGCCCACGGCACGCCAATCATGCTGAAAGCACAGCAGCTTGGCATCACCCCGGAGCAGATGATTGGGGAAATGAGTCAGGAACACCAGACGGATTTCGCCGGGTTCAACATCAGCTATGACAACTACCACTCCACGCACAGCGATGAGAATCGGGAACTGTCTGAGCTTATCTATACCCGTCTGAAAGAGAACGGTTTTATTAAGAACCGCACCATCTCTCAGCTCTACGATCCGGAAAAAGGCATGTTCCTGCCGGACCGTTTTGTGAAAGGCACCTGCCCGAAATGTAAATCTCCGGATCAATACGGCGACAACTGTGAAGTGTGCGGCGCGACCTACAGCCCGACTGAACTGATCGAGCCGAAATCCGTGGTGTCTGGCGCAACGCCGGTGATGCGTGACTCTGAACACTTCTTCTTTGACCTGCCCTCTTTCAGCGAAATGCTGCAGGCGTGGACCCGCAGCGGCGCGCTGCAGGAGCAGGTTGCGAACAAAATGCAGGAATGGTTTGAATCTGGCCTGCAACAGTGGGATATCTCCCGCGATGCGCCTTACTTTGGTTTTGAAATCCCGAATGCGCCAGGTAAATATTTCTATGTCTGGCTGGATGCCCCGATCGGCTACATGGGCTCTTTCAAAAACCTGTGCGACAAGCGCGGTGATACCGTCAGCTTTGACGAATACTGGAAGAAAGATTCTGCTGCCGAGCTGTATCACTTCATCGGTAAAGATATCGTCTACTTCCACAGCCTGTTCTGGCCGGCCATGCTGGAAGGCAGCAACTTCCGCAAGCCGACTAACCTGTTCGTGCATGGTTATGTCACCGTCAACGGCGCGAAGATGTCCAAATCTCGCGGCACCTTTATTAAGGCCAGCACCTGGCTGAACCATTTTGACGCCGACAGCCTGCGCTACTACTACACCGCGAAACTCTCTTCACGCATTGATGATATCGACCTGAATCTGGAAGATTTCGTGCAGCGCGTGAACACTGACATCGTCAACAAGGTGGTTAACCTCGCCTCCCGTAACGCCGGCTTTATCAGCAAGCGTTTTGATGGCGTGCTGGCTTCTGAACTGGCCGATCCCGCGCTTTATAAAACCTTTACCGACGCAGCGACTGTCATTGGCGAAGCCTGGGAAAGTCGAGAATTCGGCAAAGCGATTCGTGAAATCATGGCGCTGGCGGATGTCGCAAACCGTTATGTGGACGAGCAGGCACCATGGGTTGTGGCGAAACAGGAAGGTCGCGACGCCGATCTGCAGGCGATTTGCTCAATGGGCATCAACCTGTTCCGCGTGCTGATGACGTATCTGAAACCGGTTCTGCCAACCCTGAGCGAGCGCGTTGAAGCGTTCCTCAATACGGAACTGCGCTGGGATACAATTACGCAACCGCTGCTGGCGCACAAGGTGAACACCTTCAAAGCGCTGTATAACCGTATCGACATGAAGCAGGTTGAAGCGCTGGTTGAAGCGTCTAAGGAAGAGGTCAAAGCCATGACCGCTCCGGTGACCGGTCCGCTGGCAGACTTCCCGATTCAGGAAACCATTAGTTTTGATGATTTCGCCAAAGTCGATCTGCGCGTGGCGCTGATTGAAAACGCCGAATTCGTTGACGGTTCCGACAAGCTGCTGCGCCTGACGCTGGACCTGGGCGGCGAGAAGCGCAACGTCTTCTCCGGCATTCGTTCAGCCTATCCGGATCCGCAGGTACTGATTGGCCGTCATACGATCATGGTGGCAAACCTGGCACCGCGTAAAATGCGCTTCGGCATCTCTGAAGGGATGGTGATGGCGGCGGGTCCTGGCGGGAAAGATATCTTCCTGCTGAGCCCGGATGAAGGCGCGAAGCCTGGACATCAGGTTAAATAAGTTCGCCCTCAAGCGCCGCTTTCGCGGCGCTTTTTTTGTCCAACAGGGCAGCAGATCACGTCATTTCCAGATTTTTCACACCGCATTTTCAGACATCTCCCCTAGCCTTTTCCCCCTATACTGTATTTCTTTCTGGTATACATACCAGGTACGATTTTTTGAGTACCAGACGTTTAATAAAATGGAGTTTTACATGAAAGCATTAAATACGTTTTTTTCGGTAGTTTTCGCGTCAGTTCTCGTTTTCTCTCTGGCTGGATGTGGCGACAAGGAAGAAAGCAAAACATTCAAAGCGGATGTCAATGGTACTGAGATCGTAATGACCTATACCTACAAGGGTGACAAAGTCATTAAGCAGACCTCACAAAACAAAATCAACTTTGCCTCTATCGGGGTAAAAACCAAAGAAGACGCGGCGAAGATCCTTGATCCGATCAGTGCAAAATATCAAAACATTCCCGGCGTGGAAGAGAAGCTGACCTATAAGGATGGCTACGCTGAAGAAACCGTCTCTGTTGACATGGAGAAGGTTGACTTTAAAAAGCTGCAGGGTGTGACGGGTACTCAATTCTCTGGTGACCCGAGCAACGGTATCAGCATGAAGCAGAGCCAGAAAATGCTGGAAGCCTCAGGCTTTAAAGAAGTGAAATAATCAAACGACGACGACCGGGCATCATGCCGGGTCGTCGCTTTTCTTTTAGTCTTTATTGCCGTGCAGACGCACAGCCAGTCCACGCAGGAAATAACGCATAAACTGATCGCCGCACTCGCGGTAGTTTTTATGATCGACAGAACGCATCATGGCGGTAATTTCCGGCATTGAAACGCGAACGTTCTGCTGGGTCATGATCGCCTGAATATCATCCGTTTTGAGCGAAAAGGCGATACGCAGCTTTTTCAGCACCGTGTTGTTGTTCACCCGACGCTCAAGCGCCAGTTCAGGCGCTGAATCATCTTTGCCGCGCTTCTCGTAGATCAGACCATTCAGAAATCCGGAGAGAATAATATCCGGGCAGCGGACAAAACCCTCTTCATCTTCTTTGGTCATCCAGGTGTCGAAATTCGCAGAGGTGGATTCCATGTCGGCGAGCGCAAGAATGCGCACCATGTCGTTATTATTAACTTTCAGGGTGTAGCGCAGGCTACGAAGAATATCGTTACTAAGCATAGAGCCTTCAACTGTCGATGATGCAATGGCGCGCAGTGTACCAGTTTTACAGGCCAATCGCCTCTTTCAAACTTTTCAGATAGCGGCGGCTGACCGGAACGGTTAACCCGTTGCGTAGTATCAGCTCTGCCTGACCGTTATCTTCCAGGCGAATTTCCTGTAACTGCGCCATGTTAACCAAATACTGTCGATGGCAGCGCAACAATGGCGTGCGGCTTTCCAGTGTTCTGAGCGTCAGTTCCGTAAAGCCTTCTTTGCCTTCGCTGCTGGTCACAAACACGCCGCTCATGCGGCTGCTGACAAAGGCGACATCATCCATTTGCAGCAGATAGATCCTGCTGTGCCCGCTACAGGGGATGAACTTCAGCGACTGCTGGTTTTCCGGCAGCACCGACACGTCCTGCTTGCTCCGCTCCTGGCGCAGACGACTGAGGGTTTTCTCCAGCCTCGCCTCTTCTATCGGTTTCAGAAGATAATCAAAGGCATGCTCTTCAAAAGCCTTTATCGCGTATTCGTCAAAGGCGGTCAGAAAAACAATATACGGACGATGCTCCGGGTCAAGCATACCGACCATTTCCAGCCCGCTGATACGCGGCATTTGAATATCCAGAAACAGCACGTCCGGATGCAGTCGATGCACCGCGCCAATCGCTTCAACGGCGTTGGCGCACTCACCCACGATCTCAATATCACTTTGTTCCTGTAACAAGATCCGCAGATTTTCCCGCGCTAACGGCTCATCATCCACAATCAGCACCTTAATCATGCGTCTCCTCCAGGGGCAGTCGTAGGGTTATTCGGGTAAAGCTATCCGGTTCGCAGACCACGCTAATACCGTAGTCATCGCCAAACCGTTCGCGCAGGCGTTTATCCACCAGATTCATGCCCAGACCGCTGACATTCGTGGTGGGCTGGTACAACCCGGCGTTATCTTCAATATCCAGCATCAGGTACTGCCCTTCCTGACGGGCGGTGATAGACACCTCTCCCGTCCCCAGCAGCTGTGACGTCCCGTGCTTAATGGCGTTTTCGACAATGGGTTGCAGAGTGAAGGCCGGCAACTGCTGATGCGCCAGCGCATCCGGCACGTTTAAACTCACCTGCAGCCGCGCCTGGAATCGCGCTTTCTCAATTTGCAGATAGGCATTCACGTGCTCAATTTCGTCGGCAAGCGTGACGATCTCCGACGGGCGCTTTAAGTTTTTGCGAAAGAAGGTAGAGAGATCCTGCACCAGTTGGCTCGCCTGTTCACTGTCGCGGCGCACCACCGCCTTAATGGTGTTGAGCGCATTAAACAGAAAATGCGGATTAACCTGCGCATGCAGCAGCTTGATTTCTGACTGAGTCAGCATCGCTTTCTGACGTTCATATTGCCCGGCGAGGATCTGCGCGGAGAGTAGCTGAGCAATCCCCTCACCCAGCGTTCGGTTAATGGAACTGAAGAGTCGGTTTTTTGCTTCATACAGCTTGATGGTCCCCATCACCCGTTGGTTTTCACCGCGTAATGGGATAACCAGCGTAGAACCAAGTTTGCACTGCGGATGCAGCGAACAGCGGTACGGCACTTCGTTGCCGTCAGCATATACGACCTCGCCCGTCTCGATGGCCCGTAGCGTGTAGCTGGAAGAGATAGGCCTGCCCGGCAAATGGTGATCGTCGCCAATCCCGGTAAAGGCCAACAGCCGCTCGCGATCGGTAATCGCCACCGCGCCGATATCGAGTTCCTGATACAGCACCTGCGCCACCTTCATGCTGTTCACTTCGTTGAATCCCTGGCGCAGGATACCTTCGGTGGAGGCCGCTACTTTCAGCGCGGTGGAGGAAAACGCAGAGGTGTATTTTTCAAACATCGCGCGCTTGTCGAGCAAAATACGCATAAACAGCGCCGCGCCAACGGTGTTGGTGACCATCATCGGGGCGGCGATATTGCTGACCAGCCGGTAAGCATCGTCAAACGGCCGGGCGATCAGCAAAATGATCAGCATCTGTACCATTTCGGCGACAAACGTGATCGCCCCTGCCGTCAGCGGATTGAAGACTTTATCGGTGCGTCCCCGCCGCGTCAGCACGCTGTGCACCAGACCGCCCAGCAGTCCTTCGACAATGGTGGAGATCATACAACTGAGCGCGGTCATGCCGCCCATCGAATAGCGGTGCAGACCCCCGGTTAGCCCCACCAGTCCACCGACGACCGGTCCGCCGAGCAGACCGCCCATCACCGCGCCAATCGCGCGCGTGTTGGCGATGGAATCATCAATGTGCAGACCAAAATAGGTGCCGAGGATACAGAAAATAGAGAAGGTGACGTAACAGAGCAACTTATGGGGTAAGCGAACGGTTACCTGCATCAACGGTATGAATAAACGCGTTTTACTCATCAACCATGCAATAACCAGGAACACGCACATCTGCTGAAGCAGCAGCAACACCAGATTAAAATCGTACATACCCGCAAACCACACTGCGTTTAAAACCGCGTAACATACATCGACTACGTTGATCTTTCTTTGAACTGTTGCAAAAAAAGATGAATTCGTGAGAACGATCACTCAAAAGTGTCCGTGTGAATACAATATCACGCCTCCTTTGATTAAAAAACAGACAAAACTACCTGGTTCGAAAAAGAGCGACTAAAGTTAGACTGGGACCTCGCGAGCAAGGATAAAATGATGGCGCTTTACACCATAGGTGAAGTGGCTTTGCTTTGTGATATTAACCCCGTTACGCTCCGCGCGTGGCAGCGGCGTTATGGATTATTGAAACCGCAGCGGACCGACGGCGGACATCGCCTGTTCAATGATTCAGATATCGACAGGATCCGCGAAATCAAACGCTGGATTGATAACGGGGTGCAGGTCGGCAAAGTCAAGATGCTGTTGAGCAATGAGAACGTGGACCTGCAAAACGGATGGCGTGAACAACAGGAAACCCTGCTGCACTATCTGCAAAATAACAATCTGCACAGTCTCCGGGTCTGGCTAAAAGAGCGTGGACAGGATTACCCCGCGCAGACGCTAACCACCCACCTTTTTCTTCCGCTACGTCGGCGGTTACAGTGCCAACAGCCCACACTACTGGCGCTATTGGGGATCCTTGACGGTGTGTTGATCAACTACATCGCCATTTGCCTCGCCTCGGCCAGAAAAAAACAGGGCAAAGATGCGCTGGTCGTGGGCTGGAATATTCACGATACCACGCGTCTGTGGTTGGAAGGTTGGGTTGCCAGCCAGCAGGGATGGCGGGTTGACGTACTGGCGCATTCGCTGAGCCAGTTTCGCCCGGACCTGTTTGAGGGGCGAACCCTACTGGTGTGGTGCGGCGAAAATCAGACGTCGGCACAGCAGCAGCAGCTGAATGCCTGGCGCGCGGAAGGACACGATATTTATCCACTTGGCATTTAATGATTCATTAACAGCTACGCTTCTCTGTATAATCTCTGAGTTAACATAAGGAGAACATCATGAGCGTAGCGAAAATCGGTGTCATCACCCTCTTTTTACTCATGGCCATCGGCGGTATTGGCGGTGTGATGCTCGCAGGCTATACCTTCATTTTGCGTGCCGGCTAAGGCGCTGCACTAACCGCTCGAACAGGCGGTCTACGACGATCGCCGCCAGCGCGACCAGCAGCGCGCCCTGAATAACATACGCCGTGTTGAATCCGCTCAGACCGATGATAATCGGTGTGCCAAGCGTGCTGGCCCCCACCGTTGACGCGATAGTCGCGGTGCCAATATTGATAATCACCGACGTCCGTACCCCTGCCAGAATCACCGGCGCCGCCAGCGGCAACTCCACCTTTCGCAACTGTTGTCCCGGGCTCATCCCCATTCCGCTGGCAATGTTGCGCACGCTGTCCTCAATCGACCCCAGTCCCGCCAGCGTCGCCTGCAGGATGGGTAACACGCCGTACAGGATCAGCGCAATAATGGCCGGTTTCTGACCAAATCCCATCACCGGCACCGCGATCGCCAGCACCGCGACGGGCGGAAAGGTTTGTCCAACGGCAGCAATGGTCTCCACCAGCGGGCGGAACTCCCGTCCTTTTGGTCGTGTCACCACAATTGCGGCGCCCACGCCAATCACCACGGCAAACAGGCTCGACACCGCGACCAGCCAGAAATGGGCCAGCGCCAGCGCGAGAAAGCTTTCCTGCTGATAAACCGGGCGCGGAAGTTCAGGAAACAGACTGGCAAAAATCGCCTGGCTGTGCGGTAACCCCAACAGCATCAGCAGGAAGAGTGCGATCAACCAGAGCAGCGGGTCAGACAGTCGTTTCATGCGTTAGCGTCTCCAGTAGCAGGTCGCGAAAATGAAGCGTCCCACAGACAATGCCCTGCTGATTGACCACCGGTAACACGTCGCACCCGCGCGCGACAAACGCGGAAAGCGCATCGCGCAGCGTCATCTCTTCGGTCAACGCCTCCCCGGCAATCTGTTCATCCCGGCGCACATAGTCAGCCACGGTTCGCAGCGACAGTAACCGTACTCCCAACTCACTGCGACCAAAAAACTGTTGCACAAAGTCATTCGCCGGTGCCGTCAGCATCGCCAGCGGCGTCCCCTGCTGAACAACTTCTCCGCCGTCCATCAGCACCAGATGCTCCGCCAGGCGCAGCGCTTCATCAATATCATGCGTGACCAGCACAATGGTCCGCCCCAACAGACGGTGGATGCGGGTCATCTCCTGCTGCAACGCCCCACGGGTGACCGGATCCAGCGCGCCGAAAGGTTCATCCATCAGCAGCACCTGCGGATCGGCAGCCAGCGCGCGCGCCACGCCCACGCGCTGCTGCTGTCCACCGGAAAGCTGATGCGGATAGCGCTCGCGCAACACGACTTCCAGCCCGAGCAGCGCCATTAATTCCTCCACCCGCTCATCAATTTTTCTGCGCGGCCACTTCAGCAATTGCGGGACGGTGGCGATGTTCTGCGCCACCGTCCAGTGCGGAAACAGGCCAATCGACTGAATCGCGTAGCCCATCCGCCGACGCAGTTCCAGTACCGGCAGACTGCGAATTTCCTCACCAGCAAAGCGAATTCTGCCGCTGTCATGCTCCACGAGCCGGTTAATCATTTTCAGAGTGGTGGATTTCCCCGAACCTGAGGTGCCAATCAGTACCGAGAAACTGCCTTCCTTAACGTGCAGATTCAGGTCGCTAACCGCCTTGTGCTCACCAAAGGCTTTATTCACGTGGCTAAATTCAATCATGGTGGGTTACCTTCAGCAGAGCATTCCCTAAATCAAACAGCGCATCAATCAGTACCGCCAGCGCAATGACCGGGATCACGCCCAGCAGCACCAGATCCACGGCGCTGCTGAGCAGTCCCTGAAACACCAGCGCGCCAAAACCACCGGCGCCAATCAGCGCGGCGATGACGGCCATCCCGACGGTCTGCACCATCACCACCCGCAGGCTACGTAAAAAGACCGGCAGTGCCAGCGGAAGCTGAACGTGTAGAAAGCGCTGCGCGATGCTCATCCCCATCGCGCGGGCGCTTTCCAGGACATCGCGGGGAACCTGATTCAGCCCGGCCACCACGCCGCGAACCAGCGGCAAGAGCGCGTACAGCACCAGCGCGATCAGCGCCGGGGTCAGACCGGTTCCCGCCACGCCCACCGTTGCAAGCCAGGGGAACGCCTTTACCAGCCCGGCAAGCGGTGCAATCAACAGGCCGAACAGCGCGACGGAAGGAACGGTTTGAATCACATTGAGGACGGTAAACACCGGCCCCTGGCGGGCGGTGGAAAAATAACACCAGATTCCAAGGGGAATGCCTATCGCCAGCGCGGGCAGCACGGTACCCAACAGCAACGTCAGATGCTGGGCCAGCGCATCATCAAAGACATCCTGACGATTAGCGTACTCTTTGAGTAAAGAGAGGTCATCGAACGTCCCCGTCAGCAAGAGTGAGACGGGAATAATCGCCAACTGCGCATGTAAAACCCAGCGCCAGAGTGGCTGTGCGGTAATACGTCTGATAGCGTCGCTGCAGGCCAGTAATCCCAGCGCGAGCCCCAGCCAGAGACCGCTTCCCACGCTGGTTCGCGCCAGCGGCGTTCCCGTTTCTGCCAGATGTGTCGCCGCCTTACCCACGCTCCACAGCATCAGGATCACCAGCAGTTGTGCCACCACCAGCGTACACAGCGCCCCTTTTCTTCCCGGCACGAAGCACAATGCCAGCAGGGCGCAACCCGCGCCGGTGAGCATCGACACCGAACCGGGCCAGAGCGTCCAGAGCTGTCGCCCCTCTCCCGACACCAGGCGATTCGGGGCATAGTTCACAAACGGCAGCGCAACGGCGGCGGCTGAAAGAACAACCAGCAGCAGCAGTACGCGCTGAATACTGACTTTTGACACGTCACCCAACCTTTTTCAGTCCCTTTATTTCACCCATCCCTTTTGTTTCAGATAATCTGCCGCCACTTTTTTTGCATCTAACCCTTCAACGGCAATACTGGCATTGAGTTGTTGCAACGTTTTTTCATCCAGGCTGGCAAACACAGGTTGCAGCCATTCCGCCATCTGCGGGTACGCCTTCAACACCGCCTCACGCACCACAGGGGCTGGCGCATAAATGGGCTGAACGCCTTTGGGATCGCTTAACGTCTGCAAGCCCAGTGCGGCGACCGGACCATCCGTCCCGTAGGCCATCGCGGCGTTGACGCCGGACGTTTGCTGCGCGGCTGCTTTGATGGTCACCGCCGTGTCACCGCCCGCCAGTGAAAGCAGTTGCGTCTGATCGAGCGTAAAATCGTAGGCTTTTTCGAACGCGGGCAGCGCGTCAGCACGTTCGATAAATTCGGCGGAGGCGGCCAGTTTGAAGGTACCGCCCTCTTTCAGATAGCGTCCGAGATCGGCCAGCGAGGTGAGTTTATTCTTTTCGGCGACATCGCTTCGCACCGCGATAGTCCAGGTATTATTGGCCGGTGCCGGTGTTAACCAGACCAGCTTATTCTGCTCTGCATCGAGTTTTTTGACTTTCTCAAAGCCTGCTTGTGCATTTTTCCATGCCGGATCGTTTTCATCTTTGAAGAAGAACGCGCCATTACCGGTGTATTCAGGGTAGATATCCAGTTCGCCTGAGGTGATCGCACCGCGCACGACCGGCGTGGTACCTAACTGGACTTTATTGACCGTTTTGACGCCGTGGCTTTCCAGCACCTGCAAAATGATGTTGCCAAGCAGCGCGCCTTCGGTATCAATTTTCGACCCAACCTTCACCGGCGACGCCGCCTGCAAGGGTAAGCTCACTGCCGCTAACAGCGCCAGCGAACCGGCCCAAATCTTTGAGATTGTCATGATGCTTTCCTCATCTTTTTGTCGACTTTTTCAGCGACTTGAGGGAAAAGCATAGTCGAAAAGTATTCCGTTAACCCGACATTTCGGTTTTTTCGGGGGGAAAAACAGGGGGAATCCACGCGGGAACGCCCCCTTACGCCGATCACAGCAATTCAAACGATCCCTGCTTCACGCGGGCAGAATCGACGCCGATAAAGACGTTGAACTTGCCGGGTTCGGCATCGAACGTCATCTGCTGATTCCAGAACTTCAGCGCGTTGATATCAATCGGGAAGCTGACGGTCTGCGTTTCGCCGGGTTTCAGGTTCACTTTCTTAAAGCCTTTCAGCTCTTTCACCGGACGACTCAGGGAAGCCGTGACGTCCTGCACGTACAGCTGGATCACCGTTTCACCTTCACGCTTGCCGGTGTTGGTCACCTTCACACTCGCCGTCACGCTGCCGTCACGTTTCATGGTCGGCGCAGAAAGCGTCACGTCAGAAACAGTAAACGTGGTGTAGCTCAGGCCATAACCAAACGGATAGAGCGGGCCGTTAGCTTCGTCAAAGTAGCGAGAGGTGTACTTGTTCGGCTTGTCGGCGTTATACGGACGACCGGTGTTGAGGTGGCTGTAATAGGTCGGGATCTGCCCCACCGAGCGTGGGAAGGACATCGGCAGTTTGCCTGACGGGTTGTAGTCGCCAAACAGGACGTCGGCAATCGCGTTACCCCCTTCCGTACCGGCAAACCAGGTTTCCAGAATCGCATCGGCCTGTTGATCTTCTTTCACCAGCGCCAGCGGACGACCGTTCATCAGCACCAGCACCAGCGGTTTTCCGGTCGCTTTCAGCGCCGCGATCAGGTCGCGCTGGCTCTGCGGCAGGGTAATGTCGGTACGGCTGGACGCTTCATGCGCCATGCCCTGTGCCTCACCCACCACGGCAACCACCACATCAGACTGCTTCGCCGCCGCGACGGCTTCATCAATCATCTCCTGAGGAGAACGCGAGTCCACCTTCACCGCCTCTTCGTACTGATTGAGGAAGGTGACAATGTCATTATCGTTGGTGACGTTGGCCCCATGGGCGTACACCACCTTACCGTTTGTGCCGAGAGCATTTTTAATGCCGGTCAGAACGGTAATGGACTGATCGGCCACGCCTGCGGCAGACCAGCTGCCCATCACGTCGCGTTTGCTGCCAGCCAGCGGGCCGACAACCGCAATCGTCCCCGATTTTTTTAGCGGCAGCGTGTCGAGGCGGTTTTTCAGCAGCACCAGGCTTTCACGCGCGACTTCACGTGCTTCTTTGCGGTGCAGTCGGCTTTCGGCGTTGGTATCCACCGGATCGGTCTCTTTCGCCCCCAGATGGCTGTACGGATCGTTAAACAGCCCCATGTCATATTTCACGTTGAGCACGTGACGCGCCGCGTCATCCAGCTCCGCCATCGTCACTTTGCCGGATTTGATCAGTCCCGGCAGGTATTTGCTGTAATACTCGTCGCTCATGCTCATGTTAATGCCGGACTTGAGCGCCACGCGCACCGCATCTTCCGGATCGGCGGCGGTGCCGTGTTTAATCAGCTCTTTGATGGCCCCGTGATCGGACACGGTAATGCCTTTAAAGCCCCACTTATCGCGCAGAATGTCCTTCAGCAGCCAGGAATCAGAGGTCGCTGGCGTGCCGTTCAGCGAGTTCAGCGCCACCATCACCGCGCCGCTGCCTGCATCCAGACCGGCTTTGTACGGCGGCATATAGTCGTTAAACAGGCGCTGTGGACTCATGTCCACGGTGTTGTACTCTTTACCGCCCTCCACGGCGCCGTAGGCGGCGAAGTGCTTCACGCTGGTCATCACCGAATAGCGATCCGCCGGGCTTTTGCCCTGCATCGCTTCCACCATCGTTTTGCCCATGATGGAGGTCAGATAGGTATCTTCGCCAAAACCTTCCGAGGCGCGTCCCCAGCGCGGATCGCGGGAGACATCGACCATCGGTGCCCAGGTCATATTCAGGCCGTCGTCGGCAGCTTCATACGCCGAGATGCGTCCGACGGTTTTCACCGCGTCGAGGTTAAAAGAGGACGCCAGCCCAAGGCTAATCGGGAAGACGGTACGCTGGCCGTGCAGCACGTCATAGGCAAAAAAGAGAGGGATTTTCAGGCGGCTCAGTTCCATCACCTGATCCTGCATTTTACGGATGTCCTGACGGGTAACGGTGTTGAAAATCGCGCCCACCTGGCCGTCTTTGATCATCTCGCGGATCGCTTCTTTCGGGTTATCCGGGCCGACGCTTATCAAACGCAGCTGGCCAATCTTTTCATCGACGGTCATTTTCGTCAGCAACTGGGTGACAAACGCATCCCGCGCTTCCGGCGTCAGCGGATGGTTACCGAACAGCTCCTCCGCCAGCGCTGGTTGCAACGCCAGACTAACTGCGACACCTACAGAACATAGCCATTTCATGTTGATTCTCTCTTTCTCTAAAGCCCGACGTGGCAGCGAAAATATAGCAAAAACCGCATTTTGCCATAAGCCTAAACGGCAGCGCGGCAGAAAGCTAAGGTTATTCTCTTAATTTTCAACGCCGCCAATTCAAAGACAGTGTGAATGAGAAAGCGTATTGTCATACAAAGCGCTATGCTTGAACCTGATATTTTGTCCCACCACAAGGAGTGGAGAATGTCTTCCATTACAACAACTGATAATAAAACCTTCCTGAATGAGCTCGCCCGCCTGGTGGGACATTCACACCTGCTGACTGACCCTGCAAAAACCGCCCGCTATCGCAAGGGTTTCCGTTCCGGTCAGGGCGAGGCTCTGGCGGTAGTCTTTCCCGGATCGCTGCTGGAACTCTGGCGCGTGCTGAACGCCTGCGTCAACGCCGATAAAATTATCCTGATGCAGGCGGCCAATACCGGCCTGACCGAAGGCTCCACGCCGAACGGTAATGATTATGACCGCGAGATTGTCATCATCAGCACCCTGCGCCTCGACAAGCTCCACGTGCTGGGCAAAGGCGAGCAGGTGCTGGCCTATCCCGGCACCACGTTGTATTCGCTGGAAAAAGCGCTGAAGCCGCTGGGGCGTGAGCCACACTCGGTGATTGGTTCGTCGTGCATCGGCGCATCGGTCATTGGCGGGATCTGTAATAACTCCGGTGGTTCGCTGGTGCAAAGAGGCCCGGCGTATACCGAAATGTCCCTGTTTGCCCGTATTGATGAAAACGGCAAGCTGCAACTGGTTAACCATCTGGGGATCGATCTGGGACAAACGCCAG
Organism: Citrobacter telavivensis; assembly: GCA_009363175.1. Classification (NCBI taxonomy): domain Bacteria; kingdom Pseudomonadati; phylum Pseudomonadota; class Gammaproteobacteria; order Enterobacterales; family Enterobacteriaceae; genus Citrobacter; species Citrobacter telavivensis. The sequence goes on along the minus strand of CP045205.1, from coordinate 2,391,430 downwards.
AACAGATCCTGAGTCAACTGGACGATGAACGGATCAAAGAGGAAAATGTCCGCCACGACGGGCGACACGCCCACGATCACGACTACGTCACCCGCGTCAGAGACATCGACGCCGACACGCCCGCACGCTATAACGCCGATCCGGATCGCCTGTTCGAATCTTCTGGCTGTGCCGGAAAGCTGGCGGTCTTTGCGGTGCGTCTCGACACCTTTGAAGCGGAAAAAAAACAGCAGGTATTTTACATTGGCACCAATCAACCCGAGGTGCTGACGGAGATCCGCCGCCATATTCTGGCGACGTTCGACAATCTGCCGGTGGCGGGTGAATACATGCACCGCGACATTTACGACATTGCCGAACAGTACGGCAAAGACACTTTCCTGATGATTGATAAGCTCGGCACCGACAAAATGCCGTTCTTCTTCACCCTGAAGGGGCGCACCGACGCGATGCTGGAAAAGGTGAAATTCTTCCGTCCGCACTTTACCGACCGCGCGATGCAGAAGTTTGGTCATCTGTTCCCGAGTCATCTGCCGCCACGGATGAAAAGCTGGCGCGATAAATATGAACATCATCTGCTGTTAAAAATGGCGGGCGATGGCGTCGCGGAAGCGCAAAGCTGGCTCACCGAATTCTTTAAAACCGCAGAAGGCGATTTCTTTGCCTGCACGCCGGAAGAAGGTAGCAAAGCCTTCCTGCACCGCTTCGCAGCGGCTGGCGCAGCCATTCGCTATCAGGCAGTTCATGCTGACGAGGTGGAGGATATTCTGGCGCTGGACATCGCACTGCGCCGCAATGACACCGAATGGTACGAACATCTGCCGGCGGAGATGGATAACCAACTGGTGCATAAACTCTATTACGGGCACTTTATGTGCTACGTCTTCCATCAGGATTATATCGTGAAGAAAGGTGTGGATGCTCACGCGCTGAAAGCACAAATGCTGGAACTGCTGCAACAGCGCGGCGCGCAATACCCGGCTGAGCATAACGTCGGGCATCTGTATGAAGCACCGCCCGCACTGACCCGTTTTTATCGCGAAAATGACCCGACCAACAGTATGAATCCCGGAATTGGCAAGACCAGTAAGCAAAAATTCTGGAAAGTACCGTCTTCAGATTAACGCCAGCTAATGTGCCTGATGCGCAGGCTGGATTTGCACGAAATATCGTGCAAAAGTAATAAGATGTGCCGGAGTCGTGATGACTCCGGTTTTTCTTCGCAAAGGTGAGAACCATGTCTGTTGCCGATACGCTTTCTGATAACGATATCGTGGTACGCGATGCGCTGCCCGACGACGTAGAGGCGATCTCCTCGTTATATGCGTGGCATGTGTTGAATGGCCGCGCCTCTTTTGAAGAAACCCCCCCGACGGTCGATGAAATGCGCCGACGTATGCGTACGGTGGCACAGTATGGATTGCCGTGGCTGGTGGCGCTCTATCGCGGCGTGATCGTCGGTTATTGTTATGCCACGCAGTATCGTCCTCGCCCGGCCTATCGTTTTACCCTGGAAGAGTCGATTTATGTCGATGCCAGCATGACCGGACGCGGCGTCGGCAGCCTGCTGATGCATACGTTAATCACCCGCTGTGAAGAAGGTCCATGGCGGCAGATGGTGGCGGTGATTGGCGACGGCCATAACAATCCGGGGTCGCTGCGATTGCATAAAAAGCACGGTTTCGAGATTGCCGGACAGTTGCGTAGCGTCGGGTATAAAAAGGGAGACTGGCGGGATACGTTGATTATGCAGCGCCCACTCAACGAAGGTGACTGGACGCTGCCAGAGTAAGGTTTTGTTATTCATGCCGGATGACGGCATAAATGCCTTATCCGGCCTACGGGTGAAATGTTTTCGTCGGCCTGATAAGCGAAGCGTCATCAGGCTATTTTCCAGGACGATTGCCTTATCCAGCCTACGGGTGAGATGTTTTCGTAGGCCTGATAAGTGAAGCGCCATCAGACTATTTTCCAGGACGACTTCGCCTTATCCGGCCTACGGGTGAGATGTTTTCGTAGGCCTGATAAGCGAAGCGCCATCAGGCTATTTTCCAGGACGACTTCACCTTATCCGGCCTATAGCGGCATCAGTCGTTTTGCGCGGTCTGCTCACCCGCATTGCCACCCGCAGCAGCCATCTGTGCGGCTTTCTGCTTTTTATAGCTCAACGCCGCCGGCGGAACCGGCATCACTTTCCCGGTTTCGATCCACGTGCGTAAACGACTGGCGTCGGCGAAATGGGTGTACTTGCCGAACGCATCCATCACCACCAGCGCCACCGGTTTGTTATTGATTACCGTGCGCATCACCAGACAATGGCCAGCCGCGTTGGTGAAGCCGGTTTTAGTAAGCTGAATATTCCAGTTATCGCGATACACCAGATGGTTGGTATTGCGGAACGGCAGCGTATACGCCGGATTGGCGAAGGTCGCCATATCTTCACGCGTGGTACTCAGTTGACCGATCAGCGGGTACTGCTTGCTGGCAATCAGCATTTTGGTGAGATCGCGTGCGGTCGACACGTTATGAATCGACAAACCGGTTGGCTCCACAAAACGCGTCTGGGTCATACCCAGCGCTTTTGCCTTCGCGTTCATTGCTTTTATAAACGCGTTATAGCCGCCAGGATAATGGTGCGCCAGGCTCGCCGCCGCCCGGTTTTCTGAGGACATCAGCGCCAGCAGCAACATATTTTTACGGCTGATTTCACTGTTCAGCCGCACGCGAGAGTAAATCCCTTTCATCTCCGGCGTCTGGCTGATATCCACTTTCAGTTTTTCGTCCAGCGGCAGTCGTGCATCAAGCACCACCATCGCCGTCATTAATTTGGTAATTGACGCAATCGGACGCACCAGGTCCGGATGGTTTGAATAGATAACCTTATTGGTGTTCAGATCCACGATCATCGCGCTACCGGAGGCGATCTCGGGTTGAGACGCCGCGGCAGTCGCCGCCGTTTTTGCCAGCGCTTGTGGCGCAAAAGGCACAGCCAGCATCAGCGCCAGGCTCAGTATGGAAACTCGGAATTTCAGCATGATGAGATTTCAGAAAATGATTCACGCGTGATGACACGCACCGCCGGAGTCAGAATGGCTCAGGCTAGCAGAGGAATCATAGCGAGCTAATGACCTCGCCGCCATAAGAGAATCGTCAGGAAATGCTGCATTGCTGGCTTTTGCACCAACAATGCAGCACGGTAATCAGAACAAGCGGTAGCCGTATCCCCAGAGGATGACGGTCAGCGCGAGCAGCACTTCCAGTACCAGTACGCCGATAGCCAGGGTCGAGCTGGAGAAACTTAAGCCCTCTTCCTTATTGATATTCAGGAATGTCGGAATGCCCAGATAGAGCAGATAGCCGGTATAGAACAGTGCTACTGTGCCGACAAATGCGCAAAGCCACACCAGCGGATACAGCGCCACCAGACCGCTAAGAAATAGCGGCGTCGCGACATAGCCGGCAAACACCATACAGTGCGTCAGGGATGGACGCTGCGGATAACTCCGCGCCATCCACCAGATCACGCGCCCCATGATTGCCACGCCCGCCAGCATCACGGCATAGAACAGGACAGCCAGCGCCAGTCCCGTAAACAAAGAGAGCTTCAGGACATTGCCGTCGCCAAAATTCCAGCCGATTTGTGTTGTACCAATGAAGGCGCAAATAACCGGGATGGCCGCCATCAAAAGCACATGGTGGGTGTAGTGATGCGAAACCGTTTCGTTCTCGCTGTTGATCACCTGCATTTCACGATTGGGATGAGAAAACAGCCCCCAGACATGGTTCATACCGCCCCCTTGTTGTCAGCTGTGGACTTAACACTTCAAGTATAATTCAGCTTTTCGATTATTTATTGTACAGACAAAGAAATGCCGCTGCGTGTGATGGCCCTTTTTGAGCATCCCGAATTCAGAGGGTGTATGCTTACAGTCGTGGAGGTCATACAGACGTATGGATATAAACAGTCTTATTGCGCAATACGGTTATGCCGCTCTGGTGATTGGGAGTCTGGCTGAAGGCGAGACCATCACTCTGCTGGGAGGCGTTGCCGCACATCAGGGATTACTCAAATTTCCTCTTGTGGTCGTGGCCGTGGCCTTAGGCGGCATGATAGGCGATCAACTGCTGTATCTGCTGGGACGCCGCTATGGCGGCAAGATTCTGCGCCGCTTCGCCCGTCACCGCAACAAAATCCGCCAGGCGCAAAAGATGATCCAGCGCCGCCCGTATCTGTTCGTGATCGGCACCCGCTTTATGTACGGATTCCGCGTGATCGGGCCGCTGCTGATTGGTGCCAGCCATCTGCCACCAAAGATTTTTTTACCCCTGAATATTCTCGGCGCGCTGATCTGGGCGCTGATCTTCACCACCCTGGGCTACGTGGGAGGTGAAGTGGTCGCGCCGTGGTTGCATCACCTCGATCAGCACCTCAAGCATTGGATCTGGCTGATTCTGGCGGTAGTGCTGGTGATCGGTGCTCGCTGGTGGCTAAAGCGCCGCAGTAAAGCGAAGATGCCTCAGGAGTGATGATAGCCGCCGCCGAGCGCGCTGGTGAGTTGGATCGACGCATCCAGCCACTGGCCTTGTAAAATCAGTCCGTTAGCCTGCTCACGCAGCGCCGGTATTCTGGCCTTACTGACAAGAGAACCCGCAATGATCCCGGCGTCAAAGCGTGCCTGCGCCAGGCTGACCACCCGATCGGCGTCATGCTCTATCTGCTGCTGATGCTGATTTTTCTGCATCAGCGTCGCCACCTGACTGGCGGTGCGCGCCACGTCGTTCACCGCATCAACAACCGCTTTGTTATAACTGGCGATCGACAAATTGTTTTGTGCCTGGGCAATATCCAGACTGGCATTCAGTCTGCCGCTGTCGAAAACAGGCAGCGTCAGGCCTGCGGTCACGCCCATCTGTTGCGCAGAACTGCGGAACAGATCGCTCAGATGCAGCGCATCCTGTTGTAAAAACGCCATCAGATTGATATCGGGATAGAACGCCGCTTTCGCCGCCTCCACGCTGCTCATGGATGACTCGATCACCCAGTGCGCTGCCTGCAAATCCGCTCTGCGCGCCAGCAGGGCGTAACCCAGTTGCGCTGGAAGCTGACTCTCCACCTGCGGCAGACTCACTTCGTGCAGTTTCAGCGACGTCGACTGCGTGTTGGTCAGCGCGCTCAGACGCGCCTCAATCACTTTCATCTTCCCGGCGATATCATTCAACTGCTGCTGGGTTTTGCTGTCATCAATATCCGTTTCCACGCCTTCCACCGAGGAGGTGATGCCGTTCTGATACAACTGGCGATCGGTATCAATGATGTTGCGCTGTTCCTGTTCAATTTGCGTCAGCAGTTTGCTGAGCGCCGCCTCGGTCTGCCATTCCCAGTAAAGCCGCGTAACGCCGCTGGCTAACAGCTGGCGCGTCTGTTCACGCTCGGCTTCCCGCGCTTTCACCGCCCCGATTCGCGCCGTCACTTCCGCGCGGTTCTTACCCCACAAATCGAGATCCCAACCGGCGGTTAAGCCGAACGATCCGTTGGTGTACCAGGGCCCGGTCGTACCCGCTGCCGGATCGGTGACCGCAAACGGCCCCATGACCCCTTCTCCCGACATTTTCTGCCGTTCAGCCTCCGCCGAGAAATCAACCTGCGGCCCATCCTGGGCTTCAACCGCTTTAGCCTGCGCTTCGGCCAGCGCGATCCGTTGCTCCGCCACCTGCATATCCGGGGAACTGGCAAGCGCATTCTTCACTAATTCGTTCAACTGTGCGTCATGATAATCCTGCCACCACTGGCTTCCAGGCCATCCGTTATTCAGCGCCGACGGCAGCGCGGAATCCACGTGAGAGGCGGGAGGTTGCTGAACCAGCGTCTTTTGGGTGTCATGCATGGGGGCGCATCCCGCAAGCAAAATAGCCAGCGGAAAGCACGCGTTCAGCGCGTGAAAAGAATTACGAGTCATGAAGAGGTTCTGATAAGAAAAGGTGCGCGGAGCTTACCCGTTGTGGTGACCTGTTTTTTAGTTACGCGTGGCATAACATCTTCGGCAATGAAAAGTCACAACTGGAAAAATATATTCCAGAAGAATATAAACACGCCAAAAATACTAAATTTCAATCGACTGAATCGCGCGGGCAATATCCGCTGAATTATTTAACGCGCGAATATCCTGAAAGACGTCCGTGGCCTCACGGTATTCCTTACGCAAATAACCCAGCCACTGTTTAATGCGCGCGACGTGATACAACCCGGTGTCGCCCTGTTTTTCCAGACGGGTATATTTTTTCAGCAGCGCAACCACCTGCGGCCACGGCATTCGCGGCTCGTTGTACTTCACCACCCGGCTAAGGTTAGGAATGTTTAATGCCCCGCGACCAATCATAACCGCATCACAGCCGCTGACAGCCAGACACGCCTGCGCGCTCTGCCAGTCCCAGATTTCACCGTTGGCAATCACCGGAATCGACAGACGCTCGCGGATTTCACCAATCGCCTGCCAGTTGATATGCTCCGCCTTATAGCCCTGCTCTTTAGTGCACCCGTGCACGACCAGCTCGCTTGCCCCGGCCTGCTGGACGGCATCCGCAATCTCAAACTTCTTGTCGCCGCTGTCCCAGCCCAGACGCACTTTCACCGTCACCGGCAGATGCGCAGGCACGGCTTCACGCATCGCTTTCGCGCCCTGGTAGATGAGTTCAGGATCCTTCAGTAACGTTGCGCCACCGCCGCTGCCGTTCACCATTTTAGACGGACAGCCGCAGTTGAGATCAACGCCGTAAGAGCCGAGTTCCACAGCGCGAGCCGCATTTTCCGCCAGCCACTGCGGGTACTGCCCCAACAGTTGCACGCGCACTAAGGTGCCGGAAGGCGTCCGACTGCCGTTGAGCAGCTCGGGGCAGAGACGATGAAAGACCTTTACCGGCAGGAGTTGATCCACCACGCGTACAAACTCGGTGATGCAGAGATCATAATCATTCACTTCCGTCAGAAGTTCGCGCACCAGTGAATCGAGCACACCTTCCATCGGCGCCAGTAAAACACGCATATCGTCATCCGCAAAAAAAAGAGGCGCTATCATAGCGCCTATCCGGGATGAGCAAAACCTTTTGCAAGGGTGGCGGTACAAAGCGCCTTATCCCGCCGGCACCCCATCATGGCGGTAGGCCGGGCAAGCGAATCGCCCCCCGGCAAAGGCCCTTATTCTCAGCGCGGCAGAAGACAGTTATCTTCTTTCCAGCCGTACAGCCATTCCATGCCGCGATAAAACTCCGCCTGCGATTTGCCTTTCCACAACAGATTACGCACCTGGCGCTCCACGCCCGCCGCATGATACACGCGTCCCATTTCGCGGGTAGACCAGACGATGCGCGCCGTGCGCGGAATGCGCACCGACTCATACAGCGCGAAGGCTTTTGCCGCATCGCCGTCGCATTGCGCCAGCGCTTTGCCCAGCGTGACGGCATCTTCCAGCGCCATACAGGCCCCCTGCGCCATGTACTGCGCCACCGGGTGCGCCGCATCGCCAACCAGCGTGATGCGCTCAGTACCCCATTTTTCTACCGGTTCGCGATCGGCAGTTGACCAGCGACGCCAGGTTGTGGGTTTATCCAGCATCTGCCGGGGGCGCGGATGGATCCCGGCGAAATACGACAGCACCTCTTCCTTGCTGCCGTCTTTAACGCCCCACTCCTCCTGGTGACGACTGTGGAAGGTCACGACCAGGTTGTACTGCTTGCCGCCACGCAGCGGATAGTGCACAAGGTGGCAGTGCGGCCCGGCCCAGAGTACCGGCGCGTTAATGCGCAGGTCTTCCGGCATATCCGCACAGTCAATAACCGCGCGGTAGACCACGTGCCCGGTCACGCGCGGCGAATCGCCCAGCAGACTCTGACGCACTACCGACTTCACGCCGTCACAGCCAACCAGAATATCGGCGGTCCAACTGTTACCCTGCTCATCAAATACCGTCACGTCGTCTGCCGTCTGGCGAATATCGACCACGTTGGTCGAGGTCCGGTACTCAACATTCGGATGGGTCAGAACCGATTCCCAGACGGAAGCGTGGATATCAACCCGGTGGATAACCGCATACGGACCGCCAAAGTGGTCGCGAAAGTCCTGTCCGGTTTCGATGCGCACCACTTCTTCCGCGTTCACAGCGTCCATCATGGTGATGTGATCGGTAAACACCGCGCGTGAACGCGCCACTTCGCCGACGCCGAGACTGTCCAGCGCTGAGAAGGCGTTTGGACCGAGCTGAATGCCCGCGCCAATTTCGCCAATTTCATGGGCTTTTTCCAGCAGCATCACCTTGATACCCTGACGTGCCAGCGAAAGCGCGGTGGCTGCTCCGCCAATTCCGCCGCCGACAATAATTGCTCTCATCACTTTAGCCATTGTCATTCTCCTTCTCAGGCTGAGATTTTATCTTGTTGATTTTCGGGGGCTGCGGCGATGAACGCCGATAGCTGTGTACAGGCGTCATACACGGCTTTGCAGCGCGGATAACCGCTCAGATCGCACCCCATTCTTAACGCATTCGCCCATTGTGGGACCAGGCAGCAGTCGGCAAGCGTTGGCGCATTGCCCACGCAGTAGTTCTGCGACTGGCTCTGACGCAACAGCTGTTCGACGGCGCTTAACCCCTGCTGGATCCAGTGCGCGTACCAGCGTTTTTTGTCTTCTTCACTGACCTTCAGTTCCTCGCTCAGATAGCGCAGCACCCGCAGGTTGTTCACCGGGTGAATGTCGCAAGCGATGGCATAGACGATTTCCAGCACCTGCGTGCGCGCCGGATCGCTGACGGGCAGCAAGCGCGACTGTGGAAAATGCCGGTCCAGCCAGTCGATGATGGCCAGCGACTGACCGAGCGCTTCGCCGTCATCGGTCACCAGCGTCGGCACCAGCCCCACCGGATTCATCCGCCGGTAGGCCAGTTCGTTTTGTTGACCGATACGAATATTGACGCCCACCGTCTGGTAGTCGATGCCCTTTAATGCCAGCGCGATACGTACGCGGTATGACGCCGAACTGTTAAAAAAACTGTACAGCTTCATACATCACCTCAGACAATCTTCACAGCGACAGGCGTCAACCCGCCCACGCCACCGGTGATCACATCCCCTTTCACCACGGCGCCGACGCCTTCTGGCGTACCGGTGAAGATCAGGTCGCCCGGTTGCAATTCGAAGAAACCGGACAGATAGCTGATCGTTTCATTCACCGACCAGATCAGATGGCGAATGTCGCTACGCTGGTGATCGTCGCCGTTCACCTGCAACCAGATGGGCGCGGAAGTGATATCCGCAATCTCATCCACTTTATGCAGCGGCGCGATGGGCGCAGAGAGATCGAACGCTTTGCCGATTTCCCACGGACGCCCCATCTGACGCATCTCCATCTGGCGATCGCGACGGGTCATATCCAGCCCGGTGGCATACCCCCAGATATATTCATGGGCTTTTTCTAACGGGATATCGCTGCCCTTTTTGCCGATGGCAACCACCAGCTCAATTTCATAGTGATAGTTGTCCGTTTGCGCCGGATACGGCAGCGCTAACGTTTCACCTGCAGCAACCGGCACAACCGCATCGGCAGGCTTACAGAAGAAGAACGGCGGTTCACGGTCAGGGTCGAAACCCATTTCGCGGGCATGGGCGGCATAGTTGCGTCCCACGCAGTACACGCGACGGACGGGGAACTGCGCATCGCTGCCGACAACCGGTACGGTCACGGGGGCCTGTGGGGCAAATACATACTGAGTCATGGCTCTCTCCCAAATTAATAGCGGGCTTCGCGGAACAGCCCGAGGGCTTCCTGTACCGGTCTGTCCGAAAAGCTGAATAAAACGGTCTCATCGGTGGTTTTGAACGACACGCCGTGCCAGGTCGGAACCACAAAAATATCTTTGGCTGAAAAATGGAAGGTCTCGTTGCCGACGGTGACCTCGCCCGCCCCTTCAACGACGTGGTAAATGGTGCTGTCAGTGGTACGCGCCACCCGCGAGGTAAAGCCTTTTGGCAACAGTTGCAGGAACGTGCCCATCGATGGCATCGGGTAGCCGCCGGTTACCGGGTTGACATAGCGCATCTTGTAGCCATCCCACTCGTCGGCATCGCCCAGACGCGTCAGGTCATGCAGCGCGTCGCGACTGCGGTCATAGCGGTAGTTGAAAATCGGCGATGAGTTGCCTTTCTGATGGCGCAGCGGCAGCATGTTGGCGGCATAGCGCGGCAGGTAGTCACCCTCTTTGCGCGAGACCGGCTGCTGATCTTCCGGGTAATCTTCGGCAAAGCCACAGCCCAAAAGGTTGACCAACGGCAGATCCAGACCGTCCAGCCAGACCACCGGTTCGTCGCCAGGGTTACCGTGATCGTGCCATTGCCACTGCGGGGTCAGAATAAAGTCGCCGGTGTGCATCTGGGTGCGCTCGCCGTCCACGGCAGTGAACGCGCCTTTCCCTTCGACAATAAAGCGTAACGCCGACTGGTTATGACGATGGCTGGGTGCAACTTCACCCGGCATGATCAACTGCAACCCCGCGTAGAGCGTTGACGTGATGGAGGACTGCCCGCGTAACATCGGGTTTTCCAGTACCAGCACGCGACGAATCGCCTCTTTCGCGCCAATCAGGTTGCCGCTTTCCAGCAGCAGCGGGCGAATCTCCTGGTAGTTCCAGTATGCTGGCGCACAGGTTGGATTCGGCGTTTGCGGAACCAGATGATGCAGTGATTCCCACAGCGGGGTCAGGTTCTGCCCCGAAATATGCTGATAAAACTGCTGACGGCTGTTTTTAACATCCTGATTTTGTTCTGACATAGGGATTCTCCTTATTCGTTCACGACGCTTGCGTGCGGCAAGCTATCCGGGACAGAGGCTGACTGGCGGACGACGACTGTCAGTACGGCTAACATCACCGCGCTGATGACCGCTGGAACAGCGATAATGAAAAACAAAGTATCGAAAGAGAAATTCATCGCCATCATCACGCCACCGGAAAGCGACCCGACAATCGCGCCGCAGCGCCCCACCGCGTTGGACCAGCTCACGCCCGTCGCCCGACTCTGTGTGGGATAGAGCGTGGCGGTTAGGGCGTTGAGGCCCACCTGCGATCCGCTGATACCCACCCCGGTACCGAAGATCGCCAGCGCCATCAGCCATAAACCGTTTTCGCTCAGACCAATCATGACGATGCATGCCGCCCCCAGCGCGTAACTCACGGCCAGCACCCGGAACGGATTGTGTTTATCCATCAGCACGCCCAGGGCCAGCGCGCCGAGCGTACCGCCAACCTGAAACGCCGCCGTCACCCAGGAAGCCTGTTGCAGGTCAATCCCTCGATGGTTTAACAGCGTTGGCATCCAGCTCGACAGCAGATAGATGATTAACAGACTCATGAAGAACACCACCCATAACATCAGGGTAATGGGCAACTGACGGCCAACAAACAGCTGGCGAATGCTGCCTTTGGCAATCGCCGCAGCCTCCTGGAGGTAAAACTGCGTATTGTCGTAACGTTCGCCGGTGATCGCGCTGACCGTTCTGGCGATGGTTGCCTGCGGTAGCTGACGGCGTACCTGCCAACGCGGAGATTCCGGCAGGACCGCGAGCAGTACGAAGAACAGCATCAGCGGTAACACGCCACCGAGTACCAGAATTCCGTGCCAACCGATGGCCGGCACCAGTTGCGCGCTGACAATCCCGCCCATTGCGGAACCGAGCGTAAAGCCGCAGAACATCAGGGTAACCAGCGCACCACGGCGACGGGCAGGCAGGTATTCAGAGGTCATTGTGATGGTGTTTGGCATGGCGCCGCCCAGGCCCAGACCGGTCAGAAAGCGCAGGATGACCAGCGTTTGCAGATCTGGCGAAAAGGCGGAAATCAGGCTCAGCGCGCCAAACAGCGCCACGCAGAGCTCAATCACCCGTTTGCGACCGAAACGGTCGGACAGCGGTCCGCAAAGTAAGGCGCCAGCGGTAAGTCCTAACAGACCCGCGCCAAACAGCGGGGCCAGGTCTCCGGCAGTTAACTGCCAGTGGGTACGAATATCGGGTGCGATAAAGCCAATGGCCGCAGTATCAAAACCATCAAGCATGACCACCAGAAAGCAGCAGATGATCACCCGCCACTGTGTCTTGCTGACAGGAGCAGCATCGATCAGAGCTTGTAGTTCACGTCGTTGAGTCATAGTGAATGCCTCGGTGCAGGTAGGGACAGATGTTGTTTTGTTTTTGGTATGTTACGAGTTTGTAGACTGGGCGATAAAATGTACAATGGCATTTCATGCAGAGACATAACCTGGAGGTTATCGCTGATGGCAAACTGGGCGCAAAAACTGAAGCTGCACCATCTGCAAATGCTGGTGGCGCTGGGCGAACAAGGGAATCTCACGCACGTCGCGCGGATGATGAATATCACCCAGCCCGCGCTGTCGAAATGGCTGTCACAGCTCGAAGATGAGATGGGGATCACGCTCTTTGAACGTCACAGTAAAGGTCTGCGCCCCTCGGAAGGCGGCAAGTTGCTGCTGCAACACGCCCAGCGTTTAATCAATGACATGGAACGTTCACAGTATGAAATGGCACGCTTTAAAGAAGGCGGGCTGGTAGGGAGCCTGAAGATTGGCTGCTCGCCGGTGGCGACCGACTGTGTGTCGCAGGCGATCCTCAATCTGCTCGTTGAGATGCCGACGCTGCATCTTAACATTGAAGAAAAGGTCATGACGCCGCTGCTGCACGACCTGCTTGCCGGTTCCGTGGATGTGGTAGTGGGTCGCGTCGGTGGGCGAGCGCTGCAACTTCCGCTCAATTATCAGGTGCTGTATACCGAACCAGTCTGCTTTGTCGCTCGTCCCCACCATCCTCTGGCGAAGTTTGATACCTTGAGCTGGGCCGATCTCGCGCACTGGCGCTGGATTGTCTGGCCGACGGGAACGCCCATCCGCCTGAGTATTGATAACGCGCTGGTCGATAACGGGGTGATGCTGCCGGAAAACACCATCGAATCGGCATCAATGAACGTCAGTACCAACCTGCTGCAAAGCAGCGATATGATCTCTATCCTTTCTTTACGGCTGGCGCAACGCTATGCCAGTCAGGGGCAACTGGTGATCCTGAACCTGCCGAAAATTGAACAAAAGGGCAGCGTGGGTGTGTTCTGGCGCAATAATGAGACGCCGTCCAGCGCGCTGAGTCGTTTCTTACAACTGCTGGCACAAGTTTAGCGTCACGTATTGGGGACATTGCCCAATGTTCCCGCTGTCTATCTTCAGTATGCTAAGAATTCATGATGTGATCGATAGCACGTTTTAAAGTTTAATTGTATGATGAATCCGTCGCTTCAAGGAATTACAACATGAGCAAGACACTGAATATCATCTGGCAATACTTACGCGCTTTCGTGCTGATATATGCCTGTCTGTATGCAGGCATTTTTATTGCGTCCCTGCTGCCCGTCGCCATTTCAGGCAGCATCATCGGGATGCTGATCCTGTTTGTGCTGCTGGCGTTGCAAATCATTCCGGCGAAATGGGTCAACCCCGGCTGCTATGTGTTGATTCGCTATATGGCGCTGCTGTTTGTGCCGATTGGCGTCGGCGTAATGCAGTACTTCGATCTGCTGCGCGCGCAGTTTGGTCCGGTGGTGGTGTCGTGCGCAATCAGTACGCTGGTGGTTTTTCTGGTGGTGAGCTGGAGTTCGCACCTGGTCCACGGTGAACGCAAAGTGGTTGGTCAGAAAGGGTCTAAAGAATGATATCGTCAATCTGGTGGTCTTTACCGCTGACGCTGGCGGTTTTTTTCGGCGCGCGCAAACTGGCTGCACGTTTCAAATTTCCTTTACTGAATCCGCTGCTGGTGGCAATGGTGGTGATTATCCCGTTCCTCCTGCTGACCGGTATTTCCTACGACAGCTATTTTAAAGGTAGCGAGGTATTAAACGATCTGCTGCAACCGGCGGTGGTGGCGCTGGCCTACCCACTGTACGAACAACTGCATCAGATCCGTGCCCGCTGGAAGTCGATTATTACTATCTGCTTTGTCGGCAGTATTGTGGCCATGGTGACCGGTACCTCGGTGGCGCTGCTGATGGGCGCAACGCCTGAAATCGCCGCCTCTGTCTTACCGAAATCCGTCACCACGCCGATTGCGATGGCCGTCGGCGGCAGCATCGGCGGCATCCCGGCGGTCAGTGCGGTGTGCGTGATTTTCGTCGGTATTCTCGGCGCCGTCTTTGGTCATACGCTGTTAAACGCCATGCGCATTAAAACCAAAGCCGCGCGTGGACTGGCGATGGGCACTGCGTCTCACGCCCTCGGCACCGCCCGCTGCGCGGAGCTGGATTATCAGGAAGGCGCATTCAGTTCGCTGGCGCTGGTGATTTGCGGGATTATTACCTCACTGATCGCCCCATTCCTGTTTCCGATTATTCTCGCGGTTGTGGGCTAAAATTTGCGATACGTCGCGCATTTTTAATTTAAGTTTCATAAGTTGCATACACAATGAGATTTAGATCACACATATAGCCGTAACAGGCCCGTACACTACGATCCCAATACATTGTTATGAGGCAACGTCATGCACCCACGTTTTCACACTGCCTTTAGCCAACTTGCAGACAATCTGCAATCAGCGCTGGCACCCATCCTGGCGGATACGCATTTCCCCGCTTCGCTGACGGCTGAGCAGGTTTCAATGCTTAAAAGCGCAACGGGACTGGACGAAGACGCGCTGGCATTCGCGCTGCTGCCGCTGGCGGCGGCCTGCGCCTGTACGCCGTTGTCGAACTTCAACGTCGGCGCGATTGCACGCGGCGTGAGCGGAACATGGTACTTCGGCGCCAACATGGAATTCCTCGGCGCGACCATGCAGCAAACGGTTCATGCTGAACAAAGCGCCATCAGCCACGCCTGGCTGCGCGGCGAGAAAGGCCTCGCGGCGATCACCGTTAACTACACTCCGTGTGGCCACTGCCGTCAGTTTATGAACGAGTTGAACAGCGGACTGGATCTGCGCATTCATCTGCCCGGTCGCGAACCGCATACGTTGCGCGACTATTTGCCAGACGCGTTTGGGCCCAAAGATCTCGACATCAAGACGCTGCTGATGGACGAACAGGATCACGGTTTTGCCCCTCAGGGCGATGCACTGACGCAAGCGGCCATTGCCGCCGCCAGCCACAGTCATATGCCGTACAGCCAGTCACCGAGCGGTGTGGCGCTGGAGTGCAAAGACGGACGCATCTTTAGCGGAAGCTATGGAGAGAATGCCGCGTTTAACCCGACGCTGCCACCGTTGCAGGGGGCGCTGATTCTGCTGAATCTGAACGGCTACGGTTATGCCGATATTCAACGTGCGGTTCTGGCGGAAAAAGCCGACGCGCCGCTGATCCAGTGGGATGCCACCGCCGCTACGCTGAAAGCGCTGGGATGCCATCACATCGATCGCGTGCTACTGGGTTAATTGCCCGATGGCCTCAGCCCCTGGGCCGGAAAAGGTGCTTTCACCGCCATCCGGCCTAATCGCCTGATAGCGCTACGCTTATCAGGCCTGCACTGGTTTTATTCGGCATGACTGCGTATTGCTGAAAATCCCCCCAATCAGACTACTGTTTCTTGCGCTTCGACAGCGGGTACAGTAGCCTGATTGAAATTTCATCCAGTGACAGAGTTTTCTTCATGCTAAAGCGCGTACTCTACAGCCTGTTGGTCCTGATCGGCTTGCTGCTGTTGGTCGTGCTGGGCCTTGACCGCTGGATGAGCTGGAAAACCGCCCCCTATATTTACGATGAGCTTCAGGACCTTCCCTACCGCCAGGTCGGCGTGGTACTTGGTACGGCAAAATATTATCGTACCGGGGTTATTAACCAGTATTACCGCTATCGTATTCAGGGCGCGCTCAACGCCTACAACAGCGGCAAAGTTAACTACCTGCTGCTTAGCGGTGACAACTCGCTGCAAAGCTACAACGAACCGATGACCATGCGCAAAGACCTGATTGCCGCTGGCGTCGATCCTACCGATATCGTGTTAGATTACGCCGGATTTCGCACGCTCGATTCGATTGTTCGCACCCGTAAAGTCTTCGACACCAATGACTTCATCATCATTACCCAGCGCTTCCACTGCGAGCGCGCGCTGTTTATCGCCCTGCATATGGGCATACAGGCGCAGTGCTACGCCGTACCTTCACCAAAAGATATGCTGACGGTTCGGGTTCGCGAGTTTGGCGCACGCTTTGGGGCGCTTGCCGATCTGTATCTGTTTAAACGTGAACCCCGGTTCCTCGGCCCGTTAGTGCCGATCCCCACCCTGCATCAGGTTCCTGACGATGCCCAGGGGTATCCGGCCGTGACGCCAGAGCAATTGCTTGAACTGCAAAAGAAACAAGGAAAATAGACATGGAAGATAAAACGCTTTTTATCGTGATTGGCGTGCTGATGATTGTCGCCTGGACCCTGCGGGAAGGAATTAAAGGGTTACGCTCCGGCGTCGTCGAGAAAACGGTCAAGGGCTCGCAGACACCGCGCCTAATTCAGCGTTCCGCAGAACCTGCCGCTTACTGGAGCTATATTGGCGTCTACTTTGGCCTTTCGGTTGGCGCGCTGCTTGTGGGTATCTGGCTGGTTTTTATCAAATAAAAAACCGGCGCAAAGCTCGTCTGCACCGGTTTGATTCTGCATGGAAGGGTTACTTCTTACGCGCGTATTTCAGTGAATCCAGCGCAACCGCGAAGATGATAATGCCGCCCTTGATGATGTACTGCCAGTACGGGTTAACGCCGATGTAGGTCAGGCCGTAGTTAATGACGGTAAAGATAATCACACCGGTCACCACACCGAACACGGTACCCACCCCGCCGCTAAACGACACGCCGCCGACCACGCAGGCCGCGATCGCATCCAGTTCGTACATGAAGCCCAGGTTGTTGGTCGCCGAACCGATACGCCCCGCTTCCAGCAGGCCGCCGAAGGCATAGAACACACCGGACAGCGCATAGATCATCAGCAGGTTCAGCGCCACGTTCACACCCGACACTTTCGCCGCTTCCGGGTTACCGCCGATGGCGAAAATGTTTTTACCAAAGCGGGTTTTATTCCACAGTACCCAGACAAATGCGACGGCGATCAGCGCATAGAACGTGATATACGAAAGCCGGAAGCTACCCAGTGCGATAAAGCCCTGCGCAAAGGTCGAGAAGCCGCTATCAAAGCCCGAAATCGGTGAGGCCCCCACGAAGTCGTAATACAGGGAGTTAATCCCGTAGACGATAATCATCGTGCCGAGCGTGGTAATAAACGGCGTCACGTTCAGATAAGCGATGATAATTCCGTTCACCAGACCGATGATCGCGCCAATAACGCAGACAATCAGGATAACCAGCGCAATCGGCATGGTTGCCATTTCCGGGAACACTTTATTGACGTTATCCATTGACTGCAGCAGCGTTGCCGCCACCACCGCCGCCAGCCCAACCTGACGACCTGCGGACAGGTCTGTCCCCTGGGTGACAATCAGACCCGCAACCCCCAGCGCAATAATAATACGCACGGAAGACTGGGTCAGAATATTACTTAAGTTAAGCAGACTTAAGAACGTGGGATCCTGGAAAATAATAATGGCCAGCAAGACTAAAAGAACGACGTAAATACCGCCCTCTTTCAGATAAGTAAGAAAACTTTTCTTATTTAACGCACTCATGAGGAGCCCCTAATCTTAAAGGTGCAAAGACGCAAGACGCAGAATTTCGTTTTGCGTTGTCGTTTTTGTATCAACAATTCCAGAAACGAGGCCGTTGCTCATGACCAGAATACGATCTGTTATCCCTAACAATTCCGGCATTTCGGAGGAGATAATAATGATCCCCTTACCTTTTTTCGCCAGTTCCGCAATTAACTGATAAATTTCAAACTTCGCACCGACGTCGATCCCACGGGTGGGTTCGTCGAGCATTAAAATTTCCGGTTGCGTCAGCAGCCAGCGACCAATAACCACCTTCTGCTGGTTACCACCCGAAAGCGAACCAATTTGCGTCTTGTGACCTGGCGTTTTTACCCGCATGGAGTCAATAACCCATTGAGTATCGCTTTTCATTCGCGAGTTATCTAACAGACCGACTTTATTTTTGTAATTCTGAATATTGGAAATTAAGGAGTTGAAACCGATGTCCAGATAAGCATAAATCCCCGTGGAACGACGCTCTTCTGTGACCAGCGCGAAACCGTGGTTAATGGCTTCATTCGCACTATGGTTATTAATCTTTTTGCCGTGTAGCGTAATGGTGCCCGATGATTTCTCACGGATACCAAACAGCGTTTCAACGATGTCAGTGCGCCTGGCGCCGACCAGTCCTGCGATGCCGAGGATCTCGCCTTTATGCAAATCAAAAGAGATATCACGGATAGATGGCTGGCGCAGCGAGGTCAGGTTACGCACTTCCAGAATAACTTCCCCCGGCTCGTTGACTTTATCCGGGAATCGCTGGTTCAGAGAACGACCGACCATCATGGCGATGATCTTGTCCATATCCAGCCCTTCCAGCGGTTGCGTCGCAATCCACTGTCCGTCACGCAGAACGGTAATCTCATCGCACAACTGGAAAATTTCTTCCATTTTGTGGGAGATATACACAATACCGCAGCCACGCTCTTTCAGCTTACGAATAATCGTGAACAGATGGTTGACCTCTTTTTCCGTTAACGAGGAGGTCGGTTCATCCATAATCACAATTTTCGCGTTATACGAAAACGCTTTGGCAATTTCGATCATCTGCATTTGCGACACGGACAATGTCCCGACGCGCGCGCGCGGATCGATATCAATATCCAGCTCATCAAAAATAGCTTTGGTATCACGGTACATTTTTTCCTGATCGACAAACATGCCTTTGGTGGGATAACGCCCCAGCCACATGTTGTCCATTACAGAACGCTGTAATACCAGGTTTAACTCCTGGTGTACCATTGAAATACCATTCTCCAGCGCTTCTTTGGCTGAATGAAAATCGATTTCTTTACCCTGAAATAATATGCTGCCAGAATCTTTTTGATAGATCCCAAAAAGACATTTTAATAGTGTCGACTTTCCAGCACCATTCTCTCCCATTAATGCATGAATCGAATGCGGGCGGACTTTTAAATTAACATTATCAAGTGCCTTAACGCCGGGAAAAGACTTGTTGATGCCGCTCATTTCCAACAAGAATTCGCCTGACGGCTGAGTAATTGTGCTGACCATAATTATACCTTGTTGGCCTCGCAGAGTGCGTGATGAAAGGGCGCGATAATCATCGCGCCCAACAAACTTACTTCTTGGTGAACTCGGCCAGGTTATCTTTATCAACGCCTACGTAAGGAACGCGGACGATTTTATTGTCGATTTTCCACTCAGTGCCGTCAGCTGCACCTTTGCCGTCTGCGAGGTTTTTCGCCAGATCAAAGGTCGCTTTTGCCTGGTTGTTCGCATCGTTCAGCACGGTACCGGCCAGCGCACCGGACTTCACCAGCGCCAGCGCTTCTGGCAGTGCATCGACGCCAAATACCGGTACGCTGGTTTTGTTGTGCGCTTTCAGCGCTTCAACAGCACCCATTGCCATCGCATCGTTGTTGGCGATAACCACTTCAATTTTGTTCGCGTTCGGACCGGAGAGCCACGCGTCCATTTTGTCTTTCGCCATTGCGGTGTCCCACATCGCGGTATCTAACTGCAGCTGCTCGGTTTTGATGCCTTTGTCGTTCAGCTCTTTGATAACGTAAGTGGTACGCGCTTCAGCATCCGGATGACCCGGTTCGCCTTTCAGCAGCACAAACTGAATCTGACCGTCTTTGTTCAGATCCCAGCCCTGGTTTGCCGCCCAGTGTTTAGCGATCAGATCGCCCTGGATAATACCGGATTCTTTGGAGTCAGTACCGACGTAGTAAGCCTTGTCATAGCTGTCCAGGGCTTTACGCGAAGGTTCTTTGTTGAAGAAGACTACTGGCACATTTTGACCGCGCGCTTTCTCGATAACCGTACCCGCCGCCGCCGGGTCAACCAGGTTGATGGCCAGCGCTTTCACGCCTTTTGCCAACAGCACGTCAATCTGATCGTTCTGTTTCGACTGGTCGTTCTGTGAGTCGTTCATCAGCAACTGAACATCTGGAGCCGCTTTCGCGTCTGCTTCGATAGCCTTACGCACCACGGACATAAAGTTATCGTCATATTTGTAGATTGTCACACCGATGCGAGTATCAGCAGCATGCGCAGCCGCGCCGAATAACATGCTTGCCATAACGGCAGAAAGGGTTAACACCTTCTTATTCATGGTAACTCCGGTTTTATTATGCAGGGTAGTACGTAAGATAAATGCCCGGCGGGACAAAACGTTAATGAAGTGTTATGTAAACGCCGAAGCTCATTTTAAAAAAATCTCTCTTCCTTGCCCGGTAACGCTCCAGAAATAGGCTTTAATTTCGCTTAAAGCGACTTTACCTCGGTAAAAGTGATTACTCACAGTTACATCGTAGTTACAGTGCGACAAGCGGTGCCATCATAGCGACGACAATGTTAAGATACTGTGAATTTACTCACATATTGAAAGCGGTTACATCTGGCGAAATCATAAGTTAGTGATCGCCGCCGCATTCTGTCGCACGGCGACCGAATGACGCCGCACGAGGGTCGGCATAAAGCAGTGTGTCGCGGATAAATCCAGCGTTCCAGCCGCGCCCTGCAAGGCAAGTTCTGTTGCCAGTTTTGCCATAGAAGCAATGGGATAGCGCACCGTTGTCAGTTGGGGATCGGTGTAGCGGGCGATGGGAATATCGTCAAAACCGATGATTGAAAGGTGTAAGGGGATGGAAATGCCGTTGTCCTTCAGCGCCGTCAGCGCCCCGGCAGCCATATTGTCGTTATAGGCGAACACGGCGGTTAACTGCAGGTTGCGCCCCAACAACTCCACCATCGCCGCCTCACCGCCCTGCATGTCCGGCGAACCGGTGCCGATCCAACTTTCCGGCGGGACAATGCCCTGCTCTTTGAGCGCGCTGCTCCACCCTTCCCGGCGCATGACGTCATCTTCAATGCGGTGACTGGAGGCCAGATAGCCAATGCGCTGATGACCGTTATTCAATAGCATGCGGGTCGCCATTTTCGCGCCGCTGATATTGTCAAGGCAGACGCAGCGATGGGCGTAGCCAGGGACAATACGGTTGATCAGCACCATACCGGGGATCTGGTCCATAAACTCGCCCAGTTCCCGATCGCTTAACGCTTTCGAGTGAACGATCAAAGCATTACACCGCTGGCGGATCAACACCTCAATGGCGTGACGCTCCTTTTCGGCCTCATGATAGCTGTTGCCGATCAGCACATATTTTTGATGCTGCTGGGCGACCAGATCCACCGCTTTCACCAACGCGCCAAAAAACGCATCGGAAACGTCCATCACCACCACGCCAATCGTTTCACTGACCTGCGTGGCCAGCGCCTGGGCATTGGCGTTTGGCCGATAGCCCAGCAGCGTCACCGCCTTCATTACCGCCTCGCGCGTATCGGGACTGACCAGCGCACTGTTGTTTAATACGCGGGAAACCGTTGCCACGGATACGCCTGCCTGACGCGCCACATCACGAATGGTGATCATATTCACTACCCTGTCTGGAATTGCAGTCACTCACTGCATAACTGGCGGCTATTTTGTCAGCGGAGGGGAAAGGACTACGTGAGTGCGGTCACAGCGATGAAAGCGCTTACATCCATTTTGTTAATGATTGTGATCCAGATCGTTATCTGGATGTATGGGGCAATGATATCCCTGACGCACGCAGGGTTAATTGTCGCCAGAGCCACTCCACCGGGCCCTGAGGCAGGAATCGCAGCCAAATCACGGAGAAAAGCAGGTTTGCCAGCCACACCGGGAAAACAAACAGCAGCAGCTCAAGACGGTCATATTTCATAAATAAGCCGAATTGATAAAACAGTGTGGTGCAAATCAGGGTTTGCAGCAGGTAATTCGTCAGCGCCATTCGTCCGACGCAGGCAATCGCGAGAACAATTTTACTGCGGCTAAGCTGCGGCCAGTAACCAAACATCAACGCGGTATAGCCGATCGTCTGAAACGGCGCGCTGAGTTCACGCGGGGCCTGTAACAGGAAGGCACACCAGCGATAGTTCCAGTCCAGTTGCCACTGCGCGACCACGGCAGGCAGGTTAATCAGCAGGCCCACGGCGATAAGTAAAAAGCCGCTGCGACGGTAATGCGAAAGACGAAACTGCCCTTTCAGCCAGCCACTGCGCATCAGTGCTGCCCCGAGCAACATCATACCCGCCAGTTGCCAGCCGTACTGAGCGCCGAGCGCCAGCAGGCTGTTTGATAATCCTTCAACCCGATTGCTGATAGCGTCGACGCCGCCGTTAACTTTCCAGAATTTTTCATACAGTAAGGCTGAGGCATCCGGCGTCCAGGCGCGATTAGAGGCGCTACCGGAAATCGCACCAAGCAACAACAGGACCCCAATCCCAACCAGATAGAGCAACACCCCAGTGTTAAACAGGCTTTTCACCGACGGTGCATCGCGTACCAGTCGCCAGCAGATCAGCCCCACCAGTCCATAAGCCAGTAAAATATCGCCATCCCAGAACAGCAAAGCATGAATAAAACCGAGCAGCACCAGCAGGGTCAGACGGGACTGGATCCAACGCTTGCCGCGTGGCAGCAGCATTTGCAGACCCGCGCCAAACAGCAGTGCAAAAAGAGTGAGGAATTTTACCTGGGCGAACAAATCCAAAATAGCCCAGGTCCAGGCATCTGAAGCGGTAATATTTCCGTACCAGGCTGGATTAAGGTAAGCCGCCTTTGGCAGACCAAAGGCGCTGATATTCAACAGCAGGATGCCGAGAATGGCGACGCCACGAACAAAATCCAGCGTGACATTACGCTCCATAGCCCCTGCCTTAATCAGTTGTGATGACGTACAGCGCGCAAAAATTCCTGACGCGTATTCTGGCTCGATTTGAACAGGCCGCCAAGCGAGGTGGTGGTGGTCGCACTGGTGGCATCGCGAATACCGCGCGCTTTCACGCAGTAATGCACCGCATCAATCGATACCGCCACGTTGTTGGTCCCCAGCAGGGTTTGCAGCGCAGTCAGGATTTGCTGCGTTAAACGCTCCTGTACCTGCGGACGTTGTGCAAAGAACTGGACGATGCGGTTGATCTTCGACAGACCAATCACTGAATCTTTCGGGATATAGGCCACGGTGGCTTTGCCATCAATGGTCACGAAGTGATGCTCACAGGTACTGGTCAGCGTGATGTCGCGTACCGTCACCATCTCATCAACCTTCATTTTGTTTTCAATGACGGTGATTTTCGGGAAATTGGCGTAATCCAGACCCGAGAAAATCTCATCGACATACATTTTGGCGATGCGATGCGGCGTTTCCATCAGGCTGTCATCGCTCAGATCGAGGTTCAACAACTGCATGATCTCGGTCATATGGCCTGAGATAAGACGTTTGCGCGTTTCGTTATCCATCTCATGCACGGGTGGGCGCAGCGGCGTTTCCAGCCCTCGCGCTACCAGCGCTTCATGAACCAGGGCCGCTTCTTTACTGAGTGATGACATTTATTCTTCTCCTGCAGGTGTGGCACCTCTGCCCTACGTGGGGCAAAGTTTGTAGGCTGTAGACAGCCTGATTATTGTGCGTGAGGCCGCGCACATAATCCAGTATTCGCAACGATAATTATTGAAATCGCCGTCGCCTTTCAAATCGTGTTTCGCAAAAGGCAGCGGGAAGGGTTACATCGACGTGGTATCGATGATGAAGCATGTCTGCGCAATGCGGAAGTGAAAGTTACTCACAGTGCCATGAATTATCTGTATTATGGGGAGTTTGCGAACACATTCAGGTTCAACACAACAAGGAGCCACGCATGGAAATGCTCGAAGAGCACCGCTGTTTTGAAGGCTGGCAGCAACGCTGGCGACACGACTCCACCACGCTGAACTGCGCAATGACGTTCAGCATTTTTCTCCCCCCGCCTCGCGACACCACCTCTCCGCCAGTTCTGTACTGGTTGTCCGGGTTAACCTGTAATGATGAAAACTTTACCACTAAAGCCGGCGCGCAGCGTATCGCGGCTGAATTGGGTATTGTATTAGTCATGCCGGATACCAGTCCGCGTGGCGAACAGGTCGCCAATAATGAGGGTTACGATTTGGGCCAGGGAGCCGGTTTTTATCTCAATGCAACGCAGCAACCCTGGGCTGCCCATTTCCGCATGTATGACTACGTACGTGATGAACTCCCGGCGCTGATTCAGGCGCATTTTAACGTCAGCGATCGCTGCGCGATCAGTGGACACTCAATGGGCGGTCACGGCGCGTTGATCATGGCGTTGAAAAATCCGGGCAAATACACCAGCGTTTCCGCTTTCGCGCCAATCGTTAATCCTTGCCGCGTCCCGTGGGGCGAGAAAGCGTTTCGCGCCTATCTGGGCGAAGATCAGGCCGCATGGACGGAATGGGACAGCTGCGCATTGATGTACGCCAGCCAGCCGGAAGATGCCATCCCGACGCTGATTGACCAGGGTGACAGCGATCAGTTTCTGGCCGATCAGCTACAACCCGCCGTTCTTGCAGAAGCCGCACGTCAGACCGCCTGGCCGATGACGCTGCGCATTCAGCCCGGTTACGATCACAGCTATTACTTTATTGCCTCATTTATTGAGGATCATCTGCGCTTCCATGCAGAGCATTTGATGAAATAGCCGCAGGAGGGCTATGTGCCCTCCTTTTTTCTTCGTTACTTCTCCATGATTTCTTCATTTTTTCCTCACATTTACGCTCCCCTATCTCATTGACGTAAAAGGATTTCTTTTACAAATCAGATAAATGCAAATGATTTCAATTATCATTACTGTTTACAAATATTCATTATTTTGTACAATTCCCCTCGCTTCTTTACCGCAAAGAGTTCTTAAAAGACAAACACATACAGTTGTCATGGCCTTTCACATGACACGCGGTTTTTACTCGTTTAATGGAATGACAAAATGACCATACCTCACGTTAAGGCTATTGCCGTCGTAGTCAGCGCGGCGTGCCTCCCATCGTTCGTTCATGCTGCCGATCAGGATACCGTTGTTGTTACCGCGACGGGATTTGAGCAGAAAATCCAGAATGCCCCAGCTTCAATTTCGGTTATTTCGAAACAGCAAATTGAAGATAAAGCTTACCGCGACGTTACCGATGCGCTGAAAGATGTGCCTGGCGTGGTGGTCACCGGCGGGGGCAGCAGCAGTGATATCAGCATCCGCGGGATGGCGTCGCAGTACACGCTGTTCCTGGTGAACGGCAAACGCATTAGCACTCGCGGTACACGCCCGAACAGCGATAACTCTGGGATCGAGCAGGGCTGGTTGCCGCCACTGGAGTCCATTGAGCGAATCGAAGTTATCCGTGGCCCGATGTCATCACTGTATGGCTCCGATGCGATGGGCGGCGTGATTAACGTGATCACCAAAAAAGTCTCTAATACCAAAGGCTGGACCGGCTCTCTGCACGGCGATGCCACCTTCCAGGAAAACAGCGATTCCGGCGATCTGTTCCAGACCAATGCCTATGCCTCTGGCCCACTGATCGACGGCCTGTTGGGCGCGAAAGTCACCGGACTGCTGTCTCGCCGTGCGGAAGACCAAATTGTCAATGGCTACAATGAGCAACGCCTGCGTAACGGCGGTCTGACCCTTAACTTTACGCCGGACGATAAGAATGACATCGATTTTGATATCGCCCGTGAATTGCAGGATCGCGACAGTACGCCTGGCAAGTCAATGGCCGCAGAGAGTTGCCGTAACGGAACCTGTAAACCCAATACAAAAAGTGAAAACCGCTATGAGCACACCACGTACTCATTAACGCACAGCGGCTATTACGATGAGTTCAACACCACCAGCTATATCCAGCAGGAAGAGACCAACAACCCGGGTCGTGAGATGAAGTCGTACAACACGATCTTCAATAACCAGAACCAGATTTTCCTCGGAGCCCATACCCTGACGCTGGGCGGTCAGTATCGTTATGAAAAACTGCGCGATACCGGCAACCAACTGAAAGCGGCTGATGGTCTGGACAAACTGACTCGCTGGAGTTGGGCGCTGTTTGCGGAAGATGAATGGGCAATGACCGACAGCTTCACCCTGACCGGCGGCATCCGCATGGATAAAGACGAAAACTACGGCGACAACTGGACACCGCGCGGTTATGGCGTCTGGCATCTGAGCGATCAATGGACCTTAAAAGGTGGTGTCTCCGCAGGTTATCGTGCGCCAGACCTGCGTCAATCCTCCGCAAACTGGGGTCAGGTCACCGGAGGCGGTCGTCTGAATGGCATTATCGTCGGTAACCCGGATCTGAAGCCGGAAAAGAGCCTGAGCGAAGAACTGGGGCTGCTGTGGGATAACGGCGACAACCTCAACGCCGGCATCACCCTGTTCAATACCGATTTCAAAGACAAGATCACCGAAGTTCGCCGCTGTAACAGCAGCGCCGATCCGGCCTGTACGATTGGCAGCGAGCACTATGATTTTATCAGCGATCGCGTGAACGTTGATAAAGCCAATATGCGCGGTGTGGAATCGACGTTCGGCTGGAAAATGACCCGCGACCTCAACTGGACGGCCAACTACACCTATACCGAGTCAGAACAGAAAAGCGGTCAATTCGAGGGCAAGCCATTAAACAAAATGCCAAAGCATATGTTTAATACCACGCTGGACTGGCAGGCAACGGAAACCGTGGGCTTCTGGAGCCGTCTGAACTTCCGCGGTAAAACCTCCGAATACCTGAGCCGCACCTCTATGTCGCAGGGTACGCCGTCCTATACGCAGGTTGATGTCGGTCTGCGATACAACGCGAACAAAAACCTGCTGGTGACGGCTGGGGTTTATAACGCACTGGATAAACAGATTGATTACGATACCTACGACACTATCCTCGATGGTCGTCGCTACACGGTAGGTCTGACGTACAACTTCTGAGTCTCCCCCAACAAAAAACCCCGACATGGTCGGGGTTTTTTATCGTTTCACTTGTGCGGTTGCTGTTATTTCTTCACACGTTCCGGGAAGTGCATTTCACTGTAACGAACAAAGCGAGTCCCTCGGGTCAGCTTATAGCCGAACCAGATAATCAGGAACAGCGGAATACCGATATAGGTTGCCGCTACGCCGCCCCAGTCGATGGTGTCTTTCAGGAACGCTTCGTAGTTCTGGCCCAGCGTGATGATAAGACACAGGACAAACGCGAAGATCGGCCCCAGCGGGAAGAAGCCTGAGCGGTACGGCAGCTCCTTCAGGTCGCGGCCCTGCATGACATAACCGCGACGGAAACGATAGTGGCTGATGGCAATCCCCAGCCAGGCGATAAAGCCAGTCATCCCGGACGTGTTCAGCAGCCACAGGTAAACCGTCTGGTTACCGAACATCGAGGTCAGGAAGCACAGACCTGCAATCACCGTCGTAGCATACAGCGCATTACGTGGAACGCCGCCGCGAGACAGCTTCGCGAAAATACGCGGGGCTTTGCCGTCGCAGGCCAGGGTGTAGAGCATACGGGTTGAGGCGTACATCCCGGAGTTACCCGCCGACAGCACCGCCGTCAGGATAACCGCGTTCATCACCGCCGCCGCAGAGAGCAGACCGGCATGCTGGAAGACCAGCGTGAACGGGCTGACGCTGATGTCTTTCACATCGTTACGCAGCAGGCTCGGATCGGTGTACGGGATGATCAGGCTGATGATCAGAATAGCGAAGACATAGAACAGCAGGATTCGCCAGAACACCTGACGCACCGCGCGCGGGATGTTCTTCTCAGGGTCTTCAGATTCACCGGCAGCAATACCAATCAACTCCGTCCCCTGGAAAGAGAAGCCGACAATCATCGCCACGCCAATCATTGCCGCAAAACCACCGGCAAACGGCGCATCGCCCGTCGTCCAGTTGCTCCAGCCCACCGGCTGAGTGCCTTTGAAGATGCCGACTATCATCATCACGCCCACGATGATGAAGATAATCACGGTTGCCACTTTGATCAGTGAGAACCAGTATTCCGCTTCACCAAAGCCTCTGACCGAGATGTAGTTCAGCAGGAAGATCACACCAAGGAACAGCGCACTCCAGATCCAGCCTGGGGTATCGGGGAACCACCAGCTCATCACCAGCTGTGCCGCCACGAGGTCAACGGCGATGGTTACCGCCCAGTTGTACCAGTAGTTCCAGCCCAGCGCGAAGCCAAAGCCTTCTTCAACGTAGTTCTGACCGTAGGTCGCAAACGAACCGGACACCGGCATATACGCCGCCAGCTCGCCAAGACTGGTCATCAGGAAGTACACCATCAGGCCAATCAGAATATAGGAAAACAGCGCACCGCCAGGACCCGCTGCGGAAATGGTGGCACCAGACGCAACAAAAAGGCCGGTACCGATGGAGCCGCCGATGGCGATCATCGTCAGGTGACGCGCCTTCAGTTCGCGACGTAACGCGGGCGCTTCTGTGGTTTTAGTTTCGGAAACCATGTGAAAATGCTATCCATCCAAAAAATGAGGCGCGATTGTAACAGACGAAACGCTCTCTATCTGGCACAAATGCGCTGTTATAAGAGACCTTCATGACCGGCCGCGGATTATAAGTAATAGCAGAGAATAGTGGACCTATAGCCTTCAGGACTCATCACCGGTGAGGCATCGGTCCCCAGGCGTTATTCGCAATAGCTCAGGAAGCGCTGGAGCGCATTGGAGAGGTGTTTCTGGCGATGATGGATCCGCCAAAGCGTACGCACCAGACGCGGAAGCGGCACCGCGACTTCGCTGAGCGTTCCCGCCTGGAGTTGCTCATCAATTACCCGCCGTGACAGACAGCTAATTCCCAGCCCATGACGCACGGCGTGCTTGATGGCTTCGGAGTTTCCCAGTTCCATCGCCATTTCAAATTTGGGTAAGTGCGACAGCAGCAGATAATCCACAATTTCCCGCGTTCCAGAACCGTGCTCGCGCAGGATCCAGGGGGCAGCGGCGAGTTGTTCAAGCGTCACCGGCCCCTGTGCCAGCGGCGAAGACGGCGCAGCAAACACCACCAGTTCATCTTCCAGCCACGGCTCCGAGATGATTTCCGTATTGTGGCACGGCCCTTCGATAAGCCCAATGTCGACCCGAAAATCAAGCACCGCCGTCATCACGTCCTGACTGTTACCGACGCTGAGTTCCAGGGGAAGAGTGGGGAAATCACGACGATAACGGGCGATCACCCCCGGAAGAATATAGTTACCGATAGTGCTACTGGCGTACACACGGATAGCACCGTTGTCTTCGCGGAACAGTTGCTCAATTTCCACCGCCTGCTCCAGCAACGCCTGCGCCCGCGGATAAAGCAAGCGTCCATGTTCATTCACCACCAGCCGTTTACCTACACGATCAAAAAGCTGAACACCCAGCTGGCCTTCCAGATCGGTCAGCGCCGCACTAACCGCCGACTGCGACAGCGACAGCATCACCGACGCCTGCGTCGTTGAGCCGCTTTTCAAAACTTCAGTGAATACTTCGAGTTGCCGCAGGGTGATGTGCATGGTTGCTTACCACTTATAAAGATTAATTATAAATATATAATCAATTTTATTTTTAAGCCAGTTCGCCGTAACCTTTTGCCCATAAAAGAGGAGAAGGCAATGACAGAACTCACCTTAACGACTCATCGTCGAACAATGTGGCATTTTATTCCGGGGCTTGCCCTGAGTGCAGTAATTACCGGGGTTGCCTTATGGGGCGGATCCATTCCCGCCGTGGCAGGGGCCGGGTTCAGTGCCCTCACCTTAGCAATTTTGTTGGGGATGGTGATCGGTAATACCGTCTATCCGCAGATCTGGAAAAGCTGTGACGGCGGCGTCCTGTTTGCCAAGCAACATTTATTACGCCTGGGGATTATCCTCTACGGCTTTCGCCTCACCTTCGCGCAGATTGCTGACGTGGGTGTCAGCGGCATTCTGATCGACATTCTGACGCTGTCCAGCACCTTTATGCTGGCCTGCTTTCTGGGTCAAAAAGTCTTTGGGCTGGATCGCCAGACCAGCTGGTTGATCGGCGCAGGTAGCAGTATTTGCGGTGCGGCGGCGGTGCTGGCGACAGAGCCGGTAGTGAAAGCCGAGGCCAGCAAAGTCACGGTCGCCGTCGCGACGGTGGTGATCTTCGGGACGATGGCGATTTTCCTCTACCCGGCGATGTACCCGCTGCTGGCTCAGTGGTTTAGCCCGGAAACGTACGGTATTTTTATTGGCTCCACCATGCATGAAGTGGCACAGGTTGTGGCAGCAGGACACGCGATCAACCCGGATGCGGAAAACGCGGCGGTGATTGCCAAAATGCTGCGCGTCATGATGCTGGCTCCGTTCCTCATCTTTATGGCCGCACGTGTTAAGCAACTGTCACCGGCCAGCGGTGGGGAAAAAAGCAAGATCACCATTCCGTGGTTTGCAATTCTGTTCATCGTGGTTGCCATTTTCAACTCGTTCCACCTGTTACCACAGGCGGTAGTGAACATGCTGGTCACCCTGGATACGGTACTGCTGGCCATGGCAATGGCGGCACTGGGGCTGACAACTCACGTGAGCGCGCTGAAAAAAGCCGGGGCGAAACCGCTGTTAATGGCGCTGGTGCTGTTCATCTGGCTGATTGTCGGCGGTGGCGTGATTAACGTCCTGGTCCAGCACGTTATTGCATAATTCGCTACATCCTGACCCTGTTAACCCGCTATGATTGGGAATTGTTTGTTGATTGTTTGTTTATACGCAAAACCACTCACGTTGCATCAAGATGGCAAGTGAATTCATCCCCGGGAGCGTACATAAATACGTGACCGGGGTGAGTGAACGCCACCAACGCAAAGGCAGCCTGTAAGGATAAAGCGTATAGGGTTAACAGGAGTTTTAATGAAATACATCGGAGCACACGTCAGCGCAGCGGGCGGGCTGGCAAATGCCGCCATTCGCGCCGCTGAAATCGAGGCAACCGCGTTTGCGCTCTTTACCAAAAATCAGCGTCAATGGCGCGCCGCCCCTCTCACCGCGCAAATCATCGATGACTTTAAAGCCGCCTGTGAGAAATATCACTTCACATCCGCTCAGATCCTGCCGCACGACAGCTATCTGATCAACCTGGGCCACCCGGTCAGCGACGCGCTGGAAAAATCCCGCGAAGCTTTTCTCGATGAAATGCAGCGCTGCGAGCAGCTCGGCTTATCCCTGCTTAACTTTCACCCGGGCAGCCACCTGATGCAAATATCGGAAGACGCGTGTCTGGCGAAGATTGCCGAGTCAATCAACATCGCCCTCGCCCAGACCGAAGGCGTGACTGCTGTGATTGAAAATACCGCCGGTCAGGGCAGCAATCTCGGATTCAAATTTGAACACCTCGCCGCCATCATCGACGGCGTGGAAGACAAATCGCGCGTCGGCGTTTGCATCGACACCTGCCATGCCTTCGCCGCAGGCTATGACTTACGCTCCGCTGCTGAATGTGAAAAAACTTTTGCCGAATTTGAGCGCATCGTCGGCTTTCAGTATCTGCGCGGTATGCACCTGAACGATGCCAAGAGTACCTTTGGCAGCCGGGTCGACCGCCATCACAGCCTGGGTGAAGGCAACATTGGTCACGACGCGTTCCGCTGGATCATGCAGGACGCCCGTTTTGACGGCATCCCGCTGGTGCTGGAAACCATCAATCCCGACATCTGGGGAGAAGAGATTGCCTGGCTGAAAGCGCAACAGACTGAAACGGCGGTTGCGTAATCATGAACGACAGGGAAAAACAGATACTCAAAATTCTGCGCCGCAACCCGCTGATTCAGCAAAACGAAATCGCCGACATTTTGCAGATCAGCCGTTCTCGCGTTGCCGCGCACATCATGGACCTGATGCGTAAAGGGGCGATAAAAGGGAAAGGTTACATCCTCACCGAGCAGGCCTATTGCGTGGTGGTGGGAGCAATCAACATGGATATCCGCGGTATGGCGGATATCCACTACCCGCAGGCCGCGTCCAATCCGGGCAGTATCCACTGTTCCGCAGGCGGCGTTGGGCGCAATATCGCCCATAACCTCGCACTGCTGGGTCGTGATGTGCATCTGATTTCCGCTGTCGGCAGTGATTTTTATGGCGAGACGCTGCTGGAACAAACGCGTCAGGCGGGCGTCAATATCTCCAGCTGCATTCGCCTGCACGGGCATAACACCTCCACCTATCTCTCTATCGCCAACCAGCAGGAAGAGACGGTGTTGGCGATTAACGATACCCACATCCTGCAGCAGCTAACGCCGCAGTTACTAAACAGCTCGCGGGATTTAATCCGCCACGCTGGCGTGGTGCTGGCGGACTGTAACCTGACGCCGGAAGCCATCGAATGGGTCTTTACGGTGGCTGATGATATTCCAGTGTTTATTGATACCGTTTCCGAGTTCAAGGCGACAAAGGTGAAAACCTGGTTTACGCGCATCCATACGCTGAAACCGACGCAAAAAGAGCTGGAAATCTTATGGGGTCATCCCATCAACAGCGACGCCGATCGGCTCAGTGCGGTGAATGCTCTGCACCAACAGGGCATTAAGCAGATTTTTGTCTGTCTGGAAGATGAGTCGGTCTTCTGTAGCGAGAAAGACGGTGAGCAATTCTTACTCACGCCGCCTGCGCATACGGTGGTCGACAGCTTCGGCGCTGACGACGGTTTTATGGCCGGGCTTATCTACTGCTTCCTGGAAGGGAGCGATTTTCGCGAAAGCGCGAATTTTGCGATGGCCTGTGCGGCCCTGTCACGCGCCAGCGTCAGTATCAACAACCCCACCCTTTCCGCTGATAACGCGCTATATCTGTTAAAAACAAACCAGTAAAAACAACTTATCCGGCCTGGGAGCGTTTCTCCAGGCCGGATAAGGCATCAGCCGTCGTTCGGCAAACTCCCGCTACCCGCTATGCCAGTCCAATAAAGAACCCGGCAATAGTCGCACTCATCAGGTTAGAGAGCGTAGCTGCCGCCAGCGCACGCATACCCAACTGGGCGATTTCCGGCGCACGCTGAGGCGAGATGGCAGAGAACGCCCCAACCACCACGCCAATGGAACCAAAGTTGGCAAACCCGCACAGCGCAAAAGAGATGATGGCGATAGTTTTCACATCCAGGGTGCCGCCATCCTGCAGGTAAGGCGAGAGATTGAGGTAAGCGACAAATTCGTTGATAGCCAGCTTCTGCCCAATCAGGCTACCCGCCAGGGTGGCATCACTCCAGTCAACGCCCATAATCCACGCAAGCGGAGCTAACACCCAGCCAAAGATCCCTTCAAGCGTCGCATGACCATAACCGAACCAGCCGCCAATTCCGCCGATAATGCCGTTAATCAGCGCGATAATTGCGACAAACGCCATGACCACCGTCGCCACGCCGGCGGCAATCTTCAGCCCGGTCATCGCCCCGCTTGCCGCAGCTTCGATAATGCTTTTTGGTGGCGTCTCGGTGAAAGAGAGGTTTTCGAAGGTGACTTTTGACGCTTCCGTTGCCGGACTCAGAATACGGGCAAACAGGATCCCGCCCGGAATCGCCATCAGCGAGGCTGCCAGCAGATAATCAATCGGCACGCCCATACCGGCATAGCCAATCATCATCGAACCCGCAATCGAGGCCATCCCGCTACAGATAGCAGTGAACAGTTCGTTGCGATTCAGGCGGTCAATAAACGGCTTCACGATCGCCGGGATCTCATTCTGCCCGAGGAAAATCGTCGTGACCGCAACAAATGATTCAATCTTACTGATATTCAGGGCTTTCTGGAAAATCCCGCCCAGAATGCGAATCAGCAGCCCCATCACGCCGATGTAGTACAGTAGGCTGATAAGCGCTGTCACAAAAATAATGGCGGGGAGCACGCGGAAGGCAAAAATAAACCCGGCGCCATCAAACAGCACATCCATTTTTGGCCCTACCAGGGAGCCAAAGATAAAGGCGCTGCCCGCGTCACTGTAAGACATGACCTTATGCACGCCCAACGCAGCCTGCTCAACCAGCCATTTGCCCGGCGGGAAGTAGAGCATGATCCCGCCAATCGCGATTTGCAGTACCAGCGCAGCGCCTACGGTACGTAAGCTGATGTGCTTTTTATTCACCGACAGTAAGTATGCGATCACCAGCAATACCGCCATACCCACAACACTTCTCATTATATCCATAATGATTTCCCTTCATGCCAGGAAACCCGGCGCGAAGCCAGGTTTTGGTGGTTTCGGGCGACCGCGAGCTGCCCGTTCGTTATGATCAGGCGAGGCGTTGATATTCCTTCGCGATCTCGCAGGCCAGTACGGCGTTGTTAAACACCAGTTGAATGTTGGACTTCAGGCTGTCGCCCCCGGTTAATTCAGCGACGCGCGCCAGCAGGAACGGCGTACTTTCCTTGCCGACAACGCCCTGCTCTTCCGCTTCCCGGACGGCCTGGTCAATCGCCGCGTTGATTTTCTCTTCCGCCATGGCATAGGTTTCCGGGATTGGATTGGCAACCACCAGACCGCCGTTCAGGCCGGTTTGCCATTTCACCGCCATCGCCCGGGCAATTTCCTTCGCGCTGTCGAGACGAATGCTGACTTCAAACGGACTGGTACGGCAGAAAAATGCCGGTAACGCGGTGGTCTGATAGCCAATTAATGGCACGCCGAACGTTTCTAAATATTCCGTGGTTAAACCTAAATCGAGAATAGATTTCGCACCGGCACAAACCACGGTCACATTGGTATGGGCCAGTTCCTGAAGATCGGCGGAAATATCAAATGTATGTTCAGCACCGCGGTGAACACCGCCAATGCCGCCGGTGGCAAAAACGTGAATACCGGCAAGCGCGGCAATAATCATGGTCGAGGCGACAGTGGTCGCGCCATTTTTTCCGGCAGCCACCACAAACGGTAAATCACGACGACTGACTTTAGTGACGCTATGTCCTTCGCGACCTAATAATTCAATTTCTTCTTTACTCAACCCAACTTTCATTACCCCGCCAATAATGGCAATCGTTGCCGGCACGGCTCCGTGTTTACGGATTGTTTCTTCAACTTCAATTGCCGTCTGCGCATTTTGTGGAAAAGGCATACCGTGAGAAATAATCGTCGACTCAAGCGCAACAATCGGTTTATTACTGTTAATAGCGTCCTGGACTTCTGGCGAAATATGCAGTAATTCAGAGGAAAGCGTTAATTCAGACATTCTGTGTTCTCCACAAGGGTTTTAACGTTCGCAACAGATAATTCAGGGTTGTTGGTATATTCACTGGCCAGCGCCATCGAAGAACAACCCTGTGCAAATCGGATAGAATCAATGAAAGGCATGCCTTCAACCCAGCAGGAGGCAAGTCCCGCCATCATGGCATCTCCCGCTCCGGTGACGTTAACTACGTGGGTTTTTATCGGTAGCGACCAGCCGCTGTCGCCGCCTCTTTCACTGTAATAGACCCCGTCACCACCCATACTCAGCACAAGGCGATGCAGGCCACGCTCGTGGAACCAGGCAGCGACTTTCGCGACATCTTCACGCCCTGAAAGCGCGATGCCGCTGAGAGTTTCCGCCTCAAGACGGTTGGGTTTAAGCGTGTGAATCTGAGCTAAACGCTCGCGGATTTTCACGCATTTCCACGCCGATACCGGGTCAACGAACACCGGAACATTCCCCACATTATCCAGTAGCCAGGCCAGCGTCTGTTCACTGATATTACAATCCGCCACAATCACACTGGCACCACGGATGAAATCGAGATGCTGGGCCAGAAATGCCGCCGAAATATGCTCGGTAATGCTCATGTCATTGATTGCCACCAGCATTTCACCGGTATTATCGAGAAGCGATAAATAACTAGAGGTATTCTCACCGGAGACAATCAGGCAATTATCCACATGCACGCCAGACTGATTCGTCTGCGCCAATAATGATTGCCCATAGAAATCATTGCCAACCGCCGTCATTAACCAGGAATTTTTCCCGAGCAGGGCAAGATTATGAGCGATATTGCGACCCACCCCGCCCGGTGTAAATTTAATTTTTCCAGGATTCGAGTCCGCATAATTTAAAGAAGCATGCGAATATCCTGCAACGTCCATATTGGCGGAACCAATCGTGATGATGTATTCCTTTTCTCGCATAGCACATCTCCTGGTATGAAAATACCATGACAATGAGATCGTTAAGATCTATTCACGGCTCAAACAACTTATTAGAGCACATGTTTACATTCAAACATGTGTTCATAGTAAACTTGTTTTGATGAAAGTAAACGCACTGGCAAGGGCTAAAACCGCCAGATATGAACAGAATCACAATTTTTTATAGATACAGTTTGTAAGCGAGGAAAAATTTGCGAGGAAGGGCACAAAACGAAGATAAAAAAAGGGCAGAGAACGCTCTGCCCTTGTATGACGCGATAACATTATGCCGCTTTGGCGACTGCATCCTCTTCCGGGCGTTTCAGGAAGGCATAGGCCAGACCCGCCACCAGCGTACCGGCAACAATGGCAATCAGGTATCCCAACACCGGGGTAATTGCACCAGGGATCAGCAGAACAAACAGACCGCCATGCGGTGCCATCAGTTTTGCACCGACCGCCATAGAGATTGCTCCCGTCAACGCGCCGCCAACAATACAGCACGGCAGAACACGCATCGGATCGCGCGCGGCGAAAGGAATAGCCCCTTCGGTGATAAAGCACAGGCCGAGTACCAGCGCCGCTTTACCCCCTTCCTGCTGCGCCTTGTCGAACTTACGACGCGCAACAATCGTTGCCAGTCCCAGCGCCAGCGGCGGCACCATGCCTGCCGCCATAATGGCCGCCATTGGCGCATACGTTTGTGTACTCAACAGACCAACGCCAAACGCGTACGCCGCTTTGTTAACTGGGCCACCCATGTCGGTACACATCATCCCGCCAAGGATTGCCCCCAGCAGTACCGCATTCGCCGTCCCCATGGTTTGCAGCCAGTGCGTTAACCCTTCGAGGATCCCGGCGACCGGTTTACCGATGAGGTAGATCATGGCCAGACCGACCACGAGGCTGGAGATAAGCGGAATGATCAGGATCGGTTTCAGCGCTTCCATACTCTGCGGCAGCTTCAGCTTCGTGCTGATGGCCTTCGCCACATAGCCTGCGAGGAAACCCGCAATGATCCCGCCAATAAAGCCTGAACCCGTGCTGACGGCGAGCATACCGCCGATGAGACCCGGCGTCAGGCCCGGACGGTCAGCAATCGAGAAGGCAATGTATCCCGCCAGAACCGGCACCATCAATGCAAAGGCTGAACCGCCGCCAATCTGCATCAGCGCCGCCGCCAGCGTCCCTTCGACTTTGAACGCTTCGATACCAAAAGCAAAGGAGAGCGCGATACACAGACCACCGGCAACCACCATCGGCAGCATGTAGGAAACGCCCGTCAACAGGTGACGATACGCGCCTGCACTCTCTTTTTTCCCTTCATTCGCCGCAGCCTGCGCTTTGCCGGTTGGCTCATACACCACGGCTTGCGCCACGGCATTGTCCAGTTCCTGCGCGGTTTTCTTCAGCGCCAGACCCGTAGAAGTACGGTACATTGGTTTACCGGCAAATTTTGCCAGATCCACTTCAATGTCTGCCGCCACAATGACCAGATCAGCCTGCGCCACTTCTTCCGGCGTAATGGCATTGCCGGCGCCCACAGAACCACGGGTTTCGACTTTCACCCACCAGCCGCGTTTTTTCGCTTCGGTTTCGATCGCTTCCGCCGCCATAAAGGTATGCGCGACGCCGGTCGGGCACGCCGTCACGGCCACAACACGTTTCGGGCCATTGGTCGTGGCTACAGACGCTACGGCAACCGGTGCGCTGTATGGCTTAGCATGACCTTTGGCTTCGCTAAGAAACAGTTCAGGGTGCGCAACCGCCCGGGCAATATCGCCTAACCAGACTTTTTTGCCGTTCAACGCGTTGTCATTAGGGATGGCATCGGCCAATACGATCGCCAGTTCAGCGTCATTTGGATTGTCGATGATTTCCAGATTTGCTTTATTCGCCGCCGCACCGAGCAGAGTTTTCGCCATATAAGCGCGGGCCTGCCCGAGGTTAGCGTCAATAATCAGCAGCGTTTTCATTATGCCTCTCCTGCTGTCAGTTAAACGGTTGTAAGTCGACACGCGCCATCATTGCGGCCAACTGCGGACGATCGGTAATACCGACATTGCTCTGACTGACCGCCAGCGCAGCGACGGCTGTCGCCAGACGCAGCGTATGTTCACTGGATTCGCGCATCAGCAAACCGTAAATCAGGCCGCCGACCATTGAATCCCCTGCCCCCACGGTGCTAACCACATCCACCGAAGGCGGTTTGGCGAGCCATTCTCCTGAGGCATTCACCCACAGCGCACCTTCCGCGCCCAGGGAGATCACCACATGCGCGATACCCTGTTCACGTAACGCATGCGCTGCCTCAATCACATCTTTCATTTCCGGCAGCTTGCGACCAGCCCAGATTTCCAGTTCGCGACGGTTTGGTTTTACCAGCCACGGCGCGGCTTTCAGTCCTGCAACCAGTGCTTCACGGCTACTATCAAAGATAATGCATGGACACTGACTGCGCAGACGCGTCATCCAGTCGGTAAACGCTTCCGGGCTTACGCCGGACGGTAAACTGCCGCTGACGCACACCATGTCAAACTGACCCAGCCAGCTCAGGGAATCATTAACAAAACGCTCCCAGTCGGCAGGCGTAACCTCAAAACCGGAGAAGTTGAAGTCGGTGACTTCACCATCTTTTTCCGTCAGCTTGACGTTGATGCGGGTACGCCCCTGCACCACCTGAAAACGGTTAGCAATACCCAGCTCGCTGAACAACTGCTGAAAACCGTCCTGGTTATCTTTGCCGAGGAAACCACCGACCGTTACGTCGATCCCGAGGTCCTTCAGCACTTTTGCCACGTTGATCCCTTTACCCGCCGCGTGCAGACCGGTGGTTTTCACCAGGTTAACTTCACCGCGTTCGATTTCAGGACAGAACCCCACCAGATCGTAGGCCGGGTTTAGCGTGATCGTAGCAACACGTCTGCTCATTATGCGCCCTCCCCGAGACCGGCAGCGATGGCCTCGCCAATTGCTTTCAGCGCCTGCTCAGCATCAGCCCCCTGCGCCGTAAAGCGCAGGCGATGCCCTTTCTTCACGCCCAGAGCCACCACTTTCATCAGACTACGTCCATTTGCCGGTTTGCCGGTTCCATCAAGGTTTGCCACGGTAATTTCACTGTTAAATTGTTTAATCGTATTGACCAGCATGGTCCCCGGACGGGCATGCAGGCCGTGCTCATTACGAACGACGAACTCGGCGTTCAGCACATCATCCGTCAGCGCGTCATCGCTGGTCAGCAGCGCCAGTACGGTGGCCGCATCAGCGTTCAGCAGACGGTCAGCTTTCGTGTCCAGCAGCAGATCGCCCAGACGCTTCAGCACCTCAACAGGCCGATCGTCAGCCATGGCGACGGTCACCAGCAGTGCCGCCTTTTCGCCCTCGACGTCAAAGGCATTCGCCGCACGGCTCACCGCCACAGCGCTGCGCAAGTTGCCTTCAGCACTGTCGCTCAGCCAGATCCCTTGCCCCAGGTTCATCGGCCGATCGTTAATCACTTTCGCGACAAACGCCGCATCTACCGCGCCCGCCTCTTTCAGACGCGCCGCGTTCAGCGCCTGCAACGTCACTAAGTCGGTCGCAGCGACATCCAGCATCAGCGTCTCGTTGTCGAGCTTCAACGGCTCACTCTGCTTTTCGCCCATCAGCAACGCACGCAGTTCTTCCGCCGTGGTCGCTGACTTAAGCTGTTCAGCCACGGAGTCGTCACTCAGCACGTGCGTCAGTTGACGCAGTAAACCAAGGTGCTCATCGGAGCTGGCGGCAATACCAATCGCCACGTAAGCCACCTGACCGTCACCCCAGGTCACGCCCTGCGGGAACTGAAAAACCTGAACGCCGGTTTTCAGCACTTGATCGCGGGTATCGGTGGTGCCGTGTGGAATCGCAATCCCGTTGCCGAGAAAAGTGGAAGTCTGCTGCTCGCGAGCGAGCATGCCGTCTACGTAGCCGTCCGCTACGTTACCGGCCTGCACTAACGCAGCGGCGACCTGACGGATAGCTTCTTGTTTGTCTCCGGCCTGCTCGCCCGGATGAATGTCCTGAACGGATAACTGAAACATGGTTCTCCTCTCCTGCTGAATTGAAACGATTCAGCTTACATGAGAAAAAAGACGCTATACGGTTTCCTCAACTGAAACTCGACAGCGCTGAAACGTTTCAAGAAGTCTTGCTCTTTCTGCTTCAGCACGCAAGAAAAGTTGCATTTTTGATCGCAAAATTTAGAAGCAATGCACATTTTTGCCTCATTATCGAAAAGGTGCTGAAGCAAATACAGCGCTATTTCGTTTAAGGTTCAGCAGCGTCAGCTAACCGCATTGCCAGAGTGAAATGCCATTTTGATTTTTCGTGGCGATTTTGATTTAGTCATCTGTTTATTTTCAGCTAAGCGGCGTAAACTCCGCGTCTCATCACACTACTGATACCAGAACATGCACAACACCCCCGCTGCCGCCACGCCAAAAACGTTTGACCTGACGTCTACGGCTTTCCTTATTGTCGCCTTTCTCACCGGTATTGCAGGTGCGCTACAAACCCCCACGCTGAGCCTCTTTCTGACCGATGAAGTCCATGCGCGCCCGGGGATGGTCGGTTTCTTTTTTACCGGCAGTGCGGTGATCGGCATTCTGGTCAGCCAGTTTCTGGCAGGACGTTCAGACAGAAAAGGCGATCGCAAACAGCTGATCGTCTTCTGCTGTGCACTGGGCATGCTGGCGTGCGTGTTATTTGCCTGGAATCGTAACTACTTTATCCTGCTGTTTGTCGGCGTGTTTCTCAGCAGCTTTGGCTCGACCGCCAACCCGCAAATGTTTGCTCTCGCCCGCGAACATGCTGACCGCACAGGTCGTGAAGCGGTAATGTTCAGTTCCATACTGCGCGCCCAGGTTTCACTTGCGTGGGTGATAGGTCCGCCGTTGGCTTACGCGCTGGCGATGGGTTTCAGCTTTACGGTGATGTACCTCAGCGCCGCAGTGGCGTTTGTGGTTTGCGGCGCGATGGTGTGGTTTTTCTTACCGTCTATGCGTAAAGAAACCACACTGGCCACCGGTACGCTGGAAGCGCCGCGTCGAAACCGTCGGGATACCCTGTTACTGTTTGCGATTTGCACCTTAATGTGGGGCACCAACAGCCTGTATATCATTAATATGCCGCTGTTTATTATTAATGAGCTGCATCTGCCGGAAAAACTGGCGGGCGTGATGATGGGTACGGCGGCCGGACTGGAAATCCCGACGATGCTGATTGCCGGCTACTTCGCAAAACGGCTGGGCAAACGCCTGCTAATGTGCATTGCGGTCGCCGCCGGTTTTTGCTTTTACGCAGGAATGCTGGTCGCGCACTCCCCTGTGGTGCTGTTGGGTTTACAACTGCTGAACGCCATCTACATCGGTATTCTCGGCGGGATCGGCATGCTCTATTTTCAGGATCTGATGCCGGGTCAGGCGGGGTCAGCGACAACGCTCTACACTAATACCATCCGCGTCGGCTGGATTATCGCCGGGTCACTGGCGGGCATTGCCGCAGAAATCTGGAACTACCATGCCGTCTTCTGGTTTGCGCTGGTGATGATTATCGCCACGATGGTTTGCCTGACGCGTATTAAGGATGTTTAAGGCGCCGTCAGCGCCTCCAGTTCAATAAGCCAAGTCATCGCCTGGCGAGTCGATTCGCCGCACATTTCCGCACTTGGCTGCAGTCCGGAGCACACTTTTGGCCGCAGTGGAGACGCGAAAATTTTACATCGCATGTGTTCATCAAGCTGGATACACGGCGTATTGGCGGGCTTGCCCTCAGGCATGCCGGGGATGGGACTGGAAATCGATGGTGCGGTGCAACACGCCCCACAATCCGGACGGCATTCCATAGTCTGACTCTCTTTATTATGACCACCGGACAGGCGCGCACAGTACCACCTTTTTTGCACCAGCAAAAGGTGAATTCCGCTTGCCTGAATGACCCGGCGCGAGTAGTTTGACGCGATAATTTAGCTAATCTCTATAACAGGATCTTTTCGATGCCAAGAGCGAACGAAATCAAAAAAGGTATGGTACTGAATTACAACGGCAAGCTGCTGATTGTGAAAGATATCGATATTCAGTCCCCGACCGCCCGTGGCGCAGCAACGCTGTACAAAATGCGTTTCTCCGATGTCCGTACCGGTCTGAAAGTGGAAGAACGTTTCAAGGGCGATGACATTGTAGATACCGTCACCCTGAGCCGCCGTGGCGTTGACTTCTCCTATGTCGATGGCAACGAATACGTGTTCATGGATAAAGAAGATTACACGCCCTATACCTTCACTAAAGATCAGATCGAAGAAGAGCTGCTGTTTATTCCGGAAGGCGGGATGCCGGATATGCAGGTATTAACCTGGGACGGTCAGCTGCTGGCGCTCGAACTGCCACAGACGGTTGATCTGGAAATCGTGGAAACCGCTCCTGGTATTAAAGGTGCTTCCGCCAGTGCGCGCAACAAGCCAGCGACGCTGAGTACCGGTCTGGTCATTCTGGTTCCTGAATACCTGAGCGCCGGTGAAAAAATCCGCATTCATATTGAAGAGCGCCGTTATATGGGTCGCGCGGATTAAGTTTTGCATGTATGTAAAGAAGGACAGCCTGAGCTGTCCTTTTTGTCATTTTCGCTCTTACAGCAGGTCGCGGAACTGGGTCATTTTCAGCGCCAGTTCAACACCGCGCACTTCCGCCAGCCCTTTCAGACGCCCAATCGCAGAGTAGCCCGGATTGGTTTTCTTATGCAGATCGTCCAGCATCTGATGACCGTGATCGGGACGCATCGGTATTGGACGTAAATCACCCGCCTTCTTACGGCGCTGCTCTTCGGTCAGAATCGCCGTTACCACCGCCACCATGTTCACATCCCCTTGCAGGTGCGCGCCTTCATGGAAGGTTTTCGGGTTCTCTTCGCGGCACGTCGAGCGCAAGTGGGTAAAGTGGATACGATCGCCAAAGGTTTCGATCATTTTTACCAGATCGTTATCCGCGCGAACACCGTATGATCCCGTGCACATAGTGAAGCCGTTGTAGATGCTATCGACCGTCTCTTTCAGCCACTGCATATCTTCAATGGTAGAGACAATGCGCGGCAATCCGAGAATCGGACGCGGTGGATCGTCAGGATGCACCGCCAGGCGTACGCCCACTTCTTCAGCCACCGGGACAATCGCGCGCAGGAACACTGCCATATTGTCACGCAGATCGTCTTTGCTGATGCCGTCATACTCGGCCAGACGCGCACGGAACCGATCGAGGGTATAACCCTCTTCTGCGCCGGGCAAACCGGCAATGATATTGCGGGTCAGTTTTTCGATATCCGCATCGCTCATGGCAGTGAAATACGCCTGAGCCTGACGCTGTTCTTCTTCGCTATAGTCCGCTTCAGCTCCCGCACGCTTGAGGATATGCAACTCAAAAGCAGCAAAGGCTATTTGATCGAAACGTAGCGCTTTCGAGCCGTCCGGCAATTCGTACTCGAGGTCGGTACGCGTCCAGTCCAGAATCGGCATGAAGTTGTAGCAGACGGTGTCGATGCCGCAGGCCGCCAGATTGCGGATGCTCTGCTGATAATTCGCTATCCATGCCTGATACTGACCGGAGCGAGTCTTGATCTCTTCGTGAACCGGAATACTTTCGACAACCGACCAGGTTAACCCTTTTTCCGCCAGAATTGCCTGACGCTTTTTAATCTCTTCGACCGGCCACACGTCGCCGTTCGGAATGTGGTGCAATGCCGTCACAACGCCCGTTGCGCCAGCCTGACGCACATCATCAAGCGATACCGGATCGTTAGGCCCGTACCAACGCCAGGTTTGTTCCATTGCTTTACCTCACAAAGTTGTTATACCAAATTAGCTTACCTGAATGACGACTACCATACAGGCTTCTGTGAGGTGATCAATAAAAGGGGCATGATTGATTGATCTAGCTCACATTACCCGGATAAATTCGGCTTACCA
The DNA here is from genome assembly GCA_009363175.1 of Citrobacter telavivensis. Lineage (NCBI taxonomy): Bacteria > Pseudomonadati > Pseudomonadota > Gammaproteobacteria > Enterobacterales > Enterobacteriaceae > Citrobacter > Citrobacter telavivensis. Next base: position 2,347,277 of record CP045205.1, on the reverse strand, counting down.
ATTCAATTTGTTGTCATATAACTTTACACTGACGTTGTTAATTTATGGTTAATCAGGTGTGTAATTCATGACTACAATTGCCTCAGCAATACTGCCGGATGGCGTACAAACGCCGCACTATGACCGCCAGCAGCTCAAAACGCGCATGGTGCATTTCGGCTTTGGCGCCTTTCATCGTGCGCACCAGGCATTACTGACCGACCGGGTGCTGAACGCCCAGGGCGGGGATTGGGGAATTTGTGAGATCAGCCTGTTCAGCGGCGACACGTTGATGAGCCAACTCCGAGCACAGGATAATCTCTATACCGTGCTGGAAAAAGGTGCGCACGGCAATCAGGCAATTATCGTCGGTGCCGTCAACGAATGTCTGAACGCAAAACTCGATTCGCTCGCCACTATTATTGAAAAATTCTGCGAGCCCCAGGTCGCGATTGTCTCACTGACCATCACCGAAAAAGGCTATTGCATCGATCCGGCTACCGGTACGCTGGACCTGACAAACCCGCGTATTATTCACGACCTGCAGGCGCCTGACGAACCCCTTTCAGCGCCCGGCATTCTGGTGGAAGCGCTGTCACGTCGACAGGCGCGCGGGCTGGCGCCTTTTTCTGTGCTCTCCTGCGACAACATTCCTGATAACGGTCACGTAGTGAAGAATGCCGTACTGGGGATGGCGGAAAAACGCTCTCCCGCGCTGGCAAGCTGGATCCGTGAATACGTCAGTTTTCCCGCCACCATGGTCGACCGCATTGTTCCGGCCGCTACAGAGGAATCTCTGGCGGAAATCACCCGCGAACTGGGCGTTGCCGACCCCTGCGCCATCAGTTGTGAACCGTTCATTCAATGGGTGATTGAAGACAATTTTGTCGCTGGTCGTCCCGCATGGGAAGCCGCAGGCGTGCAGATGGTTAGCGATGTTCGCCCCTGGGAAGAGATGAAGCTGCGAATGCTTAATGGCAGCCACTCGTTTCTCGCTTATCTCGGTTATCTTTCCGGATTTCAGCATATTAATGAGTGTATGCAGGACAGCGCGTTCCGCGAAGCCGCGTACCGACTGATGATGAATGAACAGGCACCGACGCTCAGTATTACCGGCGTGGATTTAACCGGGTACGCACAAAGCCTGATTGAACGCTTTGCGAATCCAGCGCTGAAGCACAAGACCTGGCAAATCGCGATGGACGGCAGTCAGAAACTACCGCAGCGGATGCTGGCAGGTATCCGCCTCCATCTGGCGCGCGAAAGCGCATGGCCATTACTGGCACTGGGTGTGGCGGGATGGATGCGCTACGTCAGTGGTATCGATGATGCCGGCTCGACCATCGACGTTCGCGACCCACTGAGCGATAAAATCAGCTCAATCGTCGCCGCCAGTCATGAGGACCAACGCGTCGTAGCGCTGCTCTCTTTACAGGAAGTCTTTGGCAACGACCTCCCGCACAATCCTGCTTTTGTTCAGGCGATTGAAACGGCCTGGCAGCGTATCGCGCAACGCGGCGCGCATCAGGCGGTGATTGATACGTTAAAAAATTAACAATTTCTGCCATTAAGGCGAACGGAGCCTGTCTTCGTTCGTCCCGCCCTTCTCTTTTTCACTTTTTTTCGCCAGGATTAAAGCTAACCCGTTACGGCACATCATTCTGGAGCAGGCGTGACCAAAACTAACCTCATCACCGGTTTCCTCGGCAGCGGAAAAACCACTTCAATTCTTCATCTGTTAGCGCACAAAGATCCTGCCGAAAAATGGGCGGTACTGGTCAATGAGTTCGGCGAGGTCGGTATCGACGGCGCCCTGCTGGCAGATAGCGGCGCGTTGCTCAAAGAGATCCCCGGCGGCTGTATGTGCTGCGTGAACGGCCTGCCCATGCAGGTTGGCCTGAACACGCTGTTGCGTCAGGGAAAACCAGACCGTCTGCTGATCGAACCGACGGGACTGGGGCACCCGAAACAGATCCTCTCTCTCCTCACCGCGCCGGTGTATGAACCCTGGATAGACCTTCGCGCCACGCTGTGTATTCTTGACCCACGCGGGTTGCTGGATGAAAAAAGCGTCGCCAATGAGAACTTTCGTGACCAACTGGCTGCGGCAGATATCATCGTGGCGAATAAAACCGATCACGCGACGGCGGAGAGTGAACGCGCTTTGCAGACCTGGTGGCAGCAGTTCGGCGGCAACCGTCAGTTAGTGCAAGCCGATCACGGTCAGATTGACGGACAGTTGCTGGACTTACCGCGTCTGAACCTGGCTGAATTACCCGCCAGCGCGGCGCATTCGCACAGCCAGCCTGTAACACGAGGACTCGCGGCGATGAGCCTGCCGGCACAACAGCGCTGGCGTCGTAGCCTGAACAGTGGCCAGGGGCATCAGGCCTGCGGCTGGATTTTCGATGCCGATACCGTTTTTGACACCATTGGGCTGCTGGAATGGGCGCGTCTGGCGCCAGTTGGTCGGGTGAAAGGGGTCATGCGTATTGCGGAAGGTCTCGTGCGCATTAACCGCCAGGGTGAAGATCTGCACATTGAAACGCAGAACGTCGCGCCGCCGGACAGCCGTATTGAACTGATTTCCAGTACCGAGGCAGACTGGAATACGTTGCAGAGCGCATTGTTGAAGCTTCGTTTAGCTGAACACGCGTAAGGTTGCCTGCGATTTATTGAACAGTGAACTCTTTGAATATGAAAATCAGGTTACCACTGATACTTCTGCTGAATCTTGCCGGTCTGGCTTTGTTCATGAGCTGGTATATACCTGCCAATCATGGATTCTGGTTCCCGGTTGACGCCGGCATTTTTCACTTTTTCAACCAGAAACTGGTGGAGAGCCAGGCCTTCCTGTGGCTGGTCGCCATCACCAATAATCGGGCGTTTGACGCCTGTTCCCTGTTGGCGATGGGCGGTCTGATGCTGAGTTTCTGGCTGAAGGAGACGCCTGCAGGCCGCCGTCGTATTGTCATCATCGGCCTGGTGATGTTGCTCACCGCCGTGGTTCTGAACCAGGCGGGTCAGGCGCTGCTGCCCGTAAAACGCGCAAGTCCCACGCTCAGTTTTGACAATATTTATCGCGTCAGTGAATTGCTGCATATTTCGACGAAGGATGCGTCCAGAGACAGTTTCCCTGGCGATCACGGAATGATGCTGCTTATTTTCGCCGCATTTATGTTGCGCTATTTCGGAAAAGCCGCAGGGATTATCGGCCTTATTATCGTTGTGGTTTTTGCTTTCCCGCGCGTCATGATCGGTGCCCACTGGTTCACTGATATCGCCGTAGGTTCATTAACCGTGGTCTTAATTGGTCTGCCCTGGTGTCTCCTGACCCCGTTAAGCGATCGCCTCATCGCGCTTTTCGACAATTATCTCCCCGGCAAAAACAAACAAATCTTAAACAAATAACCCACAGTTATTAACATCATCAGGGTTTATTCTTAAGCCCTGATGATGCATTAAGATAAATTATTCATCTCACCGTCATTATTTAGTCATAGCATTATCTTTGTGAATGAATGAGTTGCCTGTTTTTTCGCCATTCTGCACTTAAATTGACCAATCCCGTTTATTCACTTTCTGTATCACATTTTCTTATTAAAATTCAGATAAAATCACTCGCCAAGCCTGTAACGATCGGGTAACCTCGAACTCGTTTTGCCTCGCTGGGTTATTATTCTCTTCGCGAATAAATTTGTGCGTTCTGCCACAGTTTTGCGCTTAAAGAATTGTCTCATTGTGCGTAGGTAATTAGTCTCGTCACGTTTGGCATTTTTTATAACGATATTTATCGTTAAGGACTTCAAGGGAAAACAAACAAAATGGTCAAATCTCAACCGATCTTGAGATATATCTTGCGCGGGATTCCCGCGATAGCAGTCGCGGTACTGCTTTCTGCATGTAGCACTACCAGTAACACCGCAAAGAACACGCATTCTGAGACGCTTGGTGTGGGTCAAGAAGCTTCTTCACTGCAAGCTTCTCAGGATGAATTTGAGAGTATGGTGCGTAACCTCGATGTGAAGTCGCGGATTATGGATCAATATGCTGACTGGAAAGGCGTGCGCTATCGTCTCGGCGGCAACTCCAAAAAAGGTATTGATTGTTCCAGCTTTGTACAACGTACATTCCGTGAACAATTTGGTTTAGAACTCCCACGTTCCACCTACGAACAGCAGGAAACCGGTAAGTCCGTGTCACGCACGAATTTGCGTACTGGCGATCTGGTTCTGTTCCGCGCAGGTTCAACGGGCCGTCATGTTGGTATCTATATTGGCAACAACCAGTTTGTTCATGCCTCTACCAGCAGCGGTGTTATTATCTCCAGCATGAACGAGCCATACTGGAAAAAGCGCTACAACGAAGCGCGTCGGGTTCTGAGCCGCAGTTAATCGTTTGGTTGCTATCCCTTGGCGACCCTGACGAGACAAACGAAAAGCATCGCTTCGGCGGTGTTTTTTTTTTTGGTTCCCCTTTTCTCTCTGTGGAAAAGCATGACTCGCCGAATCAATCCAGGCTATAGTCTTGTTATTCCATCACATTTGTCATCATCGACAATCTCAGGGTAAAACCAGGCATCATGTTCACACGCGCCTTAACGACTGGTCGAAAAATCGTGCTTACCTGCCTGATCACTGGGATTGTCATTGCTATTGTTATCAGTAGCCTACAGTTCGTGATGGCGTGGCATAAGCGGGAAGTCAAATACGACACGCTGGTTTCCGACATTCAACATTACCTGGTCAGCTATTTTGCCGATCTCAAAAACACCACCGATATCCTCCAGCCGTTGACCTTAAATACCTGCAAACAAGTCAGCGCGGATCTCACTTCTCGTGCCGCGTTTAGCCTGAACGTTCGCGCGTTTTTGCTGGTTAAGGATAAGAAAGCATTTTGCTCATCGGCAACCGGTGGAATGGATGCGCTGCTGACCGAACTGGTTCCCAGCCTCGATATTAGTAAAGATATCGACATGGCGATTATCCCGGGAACACCGATGATGCCCAATAAACCTGCGATGGTGATTTGGTATCGCAATCCCCTGCTGGTGAACAGCGGTGTTTTCACCTCCCTGAATATCAACCTTACGCCGTATCTGCTGTATACCGCCCGACAAGAAGACTTTGATGGGATCGCCATTATCGTTGGCAACACCGCGTTGTCGACCTTTTCGGACCATCTGCTCACCGTTAACGATCTCGACAGTTCACCGGAGCGCGAAGCAAAAATAAGCGGTGTTCCGGTGACGATCCGGCTGTACGCAACCAACTGGACCTGGCCCGACTTATGGTATGCCCTGCTTCTTGGCGGGATGGGGGGCATCATTGCTGGTTTACTTTGCTACTACATCATGTGCATTCGCTTGCGTCCCGGGAAAGAGATCCTCACAGGGATCAAACGCGATCAATTCTACGTGGTCTATCAACCCGTCGTGGATACGCAGTCGCTGAAGGTCACCGGGCTGGAGGTGTTGCTGCGCTGGAAACATCCAACGGCGGGAGAAATCCCGCCGGATGCGTTTATTCATTACGCCGAAGCCCAGCACATGATTGTGCCATTGACCCAGCATCTGTTTAAACTGCTGGCGCGAGATGCCCCTACGTTGCAGAAAGTCCTTCCTGTTGGCGCAAAGTACGGTATCAATATTGCACCTGACCACCTGCACAGCAGCAGTTTTAAAGACGACGTTCGCCAGTTAGTCGCCGCAATGCCTCCCAACCACTTCCAGATTGTGCTGGAAATTACCGAACGCGACATGATCCAGCAACATGAAGCCTCACAGTTATTTGAATGGTTGCATGCCGCAGGCTTCGAAATTGCAATAGACGACTTCGGTACCGGCCACAGCGCGCTGATTTATCTGGAGCGTTATACCCTGGATTATCTGAAAATCGATCGCGGTTTTATACACGCCATTGGTACAGAAACCGTCACCTCACCGGTGCTCGATGCGGTGCTGACGCTCGCTAAGCGCCTCAATATGATGACGGTGGCCGAAGGAGTGGAAACGCCGGAGCAGGCGAAATGGCTGCATGAACACGGGGTTCGCTTCCTTCAGGGCTATTGGGTCAGCCGCCCCATGCCGCTCGACAAATTTGTCCAGTGGGTTTCGCAGCCACACACGCTGAAATGGTAAAGCGCCAACGCGTGGATTCACAACAGACGCCACCTGCCCTATTATTCAGGCATAAGTGTGACCTGTGCCGGCAAGTAAGCAAGAGAAGGAATCCCTTTGCAGATAATCATTCGCATATTGCTGCTGTTTGTCATATTGATGAGCGCGGGCGCCCAGGCGCAGGCGATCAAAGAGAGCTATGCCTTTGCGGTGCTGGGAGAACCTAAATACGCGTTCAATTTTGATCATTTCGATTACGCCAACCCCGCGGCCCCCAAAGGCGGTCAGATCACGCTTTCCGCCCTCGGCACATTCGACAATTTCAACCGCTATGCCCTGCGCGGTAATCCCGCAGCCCGGACTGAACAACTCTACGACACCCTGTTTACCACCTCTGATGACGAGCCCGGCAGCTATTATCCGCTGATCGCCGAGAGCGCACGCTATGCGGAGGATTATTCGTGGGTTGAAATCACGATCAACCCTCGCGCCCGTTTTCATGATGGCTCGCCCGTCATGGCAAAGGATGTCGCCTTCACCTTCAACAAATTTATGACCGAAGGTGTGCCGCAGTTTCGTCTGGTCTACAAAGGCACAACGGTCAAAGCCATTGCGCCGCTGACCGTACGTATGGAACTCGCGAAGCCGGGTAAAGAGGACATGCTCAGCCTGTTCTCGTTGCCCGTGATGCCACAAGCGTACTGGAAAGATCACAAACTCAGCGACCCGCTGTCCAGACCTCCGCTGGGCGGTGGGCCTTACCGCATCAGTCAGTGGAAGATGGGCCAGTATATTGTCTATTCACGCGTGAAGGATTACTGGGCCGCCAATCTGCCGGTCAATCGTGGCCGCTGGAATTTCGATGTCATTCGCTACGACTATTACCTCGACGACAACGTGGCTTTTGAGGCCTTTAAGGCTGGCGCGTTCGATTTGCGTCTGGAAAGCGACGCCAAAAACTGGGCGACACGTTATGTCGGTAAAAACTTTGATAATCAGTACATCATCAAAGATGAGCAGAAAAATGAATCGGCGCAGGATACGCGCTGGCTGGCGTTCAACACTCAGCGCCCCGTTTTCAGCGACCGACGCGTCCGTGAAGCCATTACGCTGGCGTTCGATTTTGAGTGGATGAATAAAGCGCTGTTCTACAACGCCTGGAGCCGGGCAAACAGCTATTTCCAGAACACCGAGTATGCCGCCAGAAACTACCCTGACGCGGCGGAACTGGTACTGCTGGCGCCGATGAAAAAGGATCTGCCGCCTGAGGTCTTCAGCCAGATTTACCAGCCTCCCGAATCTAAAGGAGACGGTTACGATCGGGAAAACCTGTTAAAAGCCGATAACTTACTGAAAGACGCGGGTTGGGAACTGAAAGGCCAGCAGCGCATTAACACGGCCACCGGTAAACCGTTGAGCTTTGAACTGCTCATTTCCGCCGCCAGTAACAGCCAGTGGGTTCTGCCCTTCCAGCACAATCTCCAGCGGCTGGGTATTACGATGAATATTCGCCAGGTAGATAACTCGCAACTCACCAATCGCTTGCGCAACCGGGACTACGACATGATGCCGACCCTGTGGCGCGCGATGCCGTGGCCCAGTTCCGATCTGCAAATCTCCTGGGCGTCTGAATACATCGACTCAAGCTATAATGCCCCCGGTGTGAAAAGTCCGGTGGTTGACAAACTGATCGATCAAATCATCGCGGCGCAAGGTGATAAAAACAAACTGCTGCCGCTTGGGCGCGTGCTGGACAGAGTACTTACCTGGAATTACTACATGCTGCCGATGTGGTACATGGCTGAAGACCGACTGGCCTGGTGGGATAAATTCTCCCGTCCGGCCATTCGTCCGATTTATACCATCGGCCTGGATAACTGGTGGTATGACGTAAACCGGGCGGCGAAGTTGCCAGCCGCCAGACGACAGGGAGAATAAATGGGCGCGTACCTGATTCGCCGTTTGTTGCTGGTTATCCCGACGCTCTGGGCGATCATCACCATCAACTTTTTCATCGTGCAAATTGCCCCTGGCGGCCCGGTCGACCAAGCGATTGCCGCCATTGAGTTTGGTCAGACGAGCGCACTGCCCGGTGCCGGAAGCGAAGGCATCCGCGCCAGCCACGCCCGGACCGGGGTGGGTAATATCAGCGACAGCAACTATCGCGGAGGACGCGGCCTTGACCCTGAAGTGATTGCCGAAATCACCCAACGCTACGGTTTTGATAAGCCACTGCACGAGCGCTATTTCACCATGCTGTGGAATTACATTCGCTTCGATTTCGGCGACAGCCTGTTTCGTAGCGCCTCGGTGCTGGCGCTCATCAAAGAGAGTCTGCCGGTGTCTATTACCCTGGGGCTGTGGAGTACGCTCATCATCTATCTGGTGTCGATTCCGTTAGGGATCCGCAAGGCCGTGCATAACGGCAGCCGATTCGACGTCTGGAGCAGCGCGTTTATTATCATTGGCTACGCTATCCCGGCGTTTCTGTTCGCAATACTGTTGATTGTCTTTTTTGCCGGCGGCAGCTATTACGATCTCTTCCCGCTGCGTGGCCTGGTTTCGGCGAATTTTGACTCCCTGCCCTGGTATCAGAAGATAACCGACTATCTGTGGCACATCACCTTACCTGTCCTGGCGACAGTGATTGGCGGGTTTGCCGCGTTGACCATGCTGACCAAAAACTCCTTTCTCGATGAGGTCCGTAAGCAGTACGTCGTCACCGCCCGTGCCAAAGGGGTGAGTGAAGGGAATATCCTGTGGAAGCACGTTTTTCGCAACGCCATGCTGCTGGTGATCGCCGGTTTTCCCGCCACCTTCATCAGTATGTTTTTCACCGGTTCACTGCTGATTGAAGTGATGTTCTCACTCAATGGTCTGGGGCTGTTGGGCTATGAGGCGACGGTTTCACGAGACTACCCGGTGATGTTTGGCACGCTGTACATCTTCACCCTGATTGGCCTGCTGCTGAATATTCTCAGTGATATCAGCTATACGCTGGTCGATCCGCGTATTGATTTTGAGGGACGTTAATGGCCCATTTAAGCCCCGTCAATCAGGCCCGTTGGGCACGTTTTCGCCATAATCGTCGTGGTTTCTGGTCGCTGTGGATTTTTCTTGTCCTGTTTGGTCTGAGCCTGTGTTCTGAGCTGATTGCTAACGACAAACCGTTACTGGTGCGCTACGACGGAAGCTGGTATTTCCCGCTGGTCAAAAACTACAGTGAGAGCGATTTTGGCGGCCCTCTGGCAACGAGGGCGGATTACCAGGACCCGTGGTTAAAGCAACAACTGGAAAAGCGCGGTTGGGTTCTCTGGGCACCGGTGCGTTTTGGGGCGAACAGCATCAACTTTGCAACCGACACCCCCTTTCCCTCGCCCCCTTCTGCGCAAAACTGGCTGGGTACCGATGCCAACGGCGGCGACGTGCTGGCGCGAGTGCTTTACGGCACGCGTATTTCCATTCTTTTCGGCCTGATGCTTACCCTGTGTTCAAGCGTCATGGGCGTGCTGGCCGGGGCGTTGCAGGGCTATTACGGGGGTAAAGTGGATCTATGGGGCCAGCGGTTCATTGAAGTCTGGTCGGGTATGCCGACGCTGTTCCTGATCATTTTGCTCTCCAGCGTCGTGCAACCCAACTTCTGGTGGCTGCTGGCGATTACGGTGCTGTTTGGCTGGATGAGTCTGGTGGGCGTGGTGCGCGCAGAGTTCTTACGCACGCGTAATTTTGACTATATCCGGGCCGCCCAGGCGCTCGGCGTTAGCGACCGCAGTATCATCTTTCGCCACATGCTACCCAACGCAATGGTTGCCACCCTGACCTTCTTACCGTTCATTTTATGCAGTTCCATTACGACCCTGACGTCGCTGGACTTCCTCGGCTTTGGTTTGCCGCTAGGCTCTCCTTCGCTGGGCGAGTTGCTCCTGCAAGGTAAAAATAACCTGCAAGCGCCGTGGCTGGGCATCACCGCCTTCCTGTCCGTAGCCATTTTACTCTCGCTGCTGATCTTTATCGGCGAGGCCGTCCGTGACGCATTCGATCCCAACAAGGCGGTGTAATATGACGCAACCTTTGCTCGCCATTGACAATCTGACGCTGGGATTTCGCAAGCAGGAGACGGTCCGCACGGTGGTTAACGCGATTTCGTTGCGCGTGGAGGCTGGCGAAACGCTGGCGCTGGTGGGAGAATCCGGCTCCGGCAAGAGCGTTACCGCGCTGTCGATTCTGCGCCTGTTGCCTACCCCGCCCGCAGTGTATCTCGGCGGCGATATCCGTTTTCACGGTGAGTCCTTACTGCACGCCAGTGAGCAGACCCTGCACGGCGTACGCGGCAACAAGATTGCCATGATTTTCCAGGAGCCGATGGTGTCGCTAAACCCGCTCCACAATCTCGAAAAACAGCTCTATGAAGTGCTTTCCCTGCACCGGGGAATGCGCCGGGAAGCGGCACGCGCGGAGATATTAAGCTGTCTCGACCGGGTCGGCATTCGTCAGGCGGCAACACGACTGGGTGATTACCCGCACCAACTTTCCGGCGGCGAACGTCAGCGGGTGATGATTGCAATGGCGCTATTAACGCGACCCGAATTGCTCATCGCTGATGAGCCAACCACCGCGCTGGATGTCTCGGTACAGGCGCAGATCCTGCAACTGCTGCGCGAACTCCAGCGCGAGCTGAATATGGGGATGTTGTTCATCACCCATAACCTCAGTATTGTCAGGAAGCTCGCCGACAGCGTGGCGGTGATGCAAAACGGGCAATGCGTTGAGCAAAACCGTGCCGCTCCCCTTCTCCATGCGCCCACCCATCCCTACACGCAGAAGTTGCTCAACAGCGAACCGGCAGGCGATCCGGTACCATTGCCGCAGGGGCTGTCCCCCCTTCTCAGTGTTGAGGATTTACGCGTCGCGTTCCCCATTCGCAAGGGCATCCTTAAGCGCGTGGTGGCGAACAATGAGGTGGTGAAAGGCATCAGTTTCAGTCTGCAACCGGGTGAAACGCTGGGGCTGGTGGGGGAATCAGGTTCGGGAAAAAGCACTACCGGGCTGGCGCTCCTGCGGCTTATTACCTCTCAGGGCAGCATAGTATTTGACGGTCAGCAGTTACAACATCTTAAGCGCCGACAGCTGTTGCCCGTTCGTCATCGTATCCAGGTGGTCTTCCAGGATCCCAACTCCTCGCTGAATCCGCGACTGAGCGTACTGCAAATCATTGAAGAAGGACTGCGCGTTCACCAGCCAGCGCTCTCAGCCGAACAGCGTGAGCAGCAGGTCGTGGCTGTGATGGCGGAAGTGGGACTGGATGCCGACACGCGTCATCGCTATCCGGCGGAGTTTTCCGGCGGTCAGCGCCAGCGTATCGCAATTGCCAGAGCGCTGATCCTGAAACCGTCATTGATTATTCTTGATGAACCCACGTCGTCTCTCGATCGGACCGTGCAGGCGCAAATTCTCGCGCTGTTGAAATCGTTGCAGCAGAAGCATCGTCTGGCCTATATCTTCATAAGCCACGATCTGCACGTGGTACGCGCGTTATGCCATCAGGTGATTGTGCTAAGACAGGGAGAGGTAATCGAGCAGGGGCAATGCCAGCACGTCTTTAGCGCACCGCAGCAGGCGTATACGCGTCAGCTTCTCACGCTAAGCTGACGCTCAAAACGGATTGTTGTTAGAAAACGGTTCGGCAATGGCCACGCCAAAGTTCTTCAGACGACAGGTCGCGGCAAACTCGTCCTGGCGATTCACAAACAGGCACGGTTCACCTTCACACTCCAGTACTGAACATGGCACTTCAATATCGCTGAGCGCCTGGCTGAGTTTATGCATCACCGGCCAGGCGCTATCGCCATCCGGACTCAGCAGTTTAAGCGCCACCAGACTGTTTTCTACGCTTTGGCCATTTTGCGGAATCGGTTCAACTTTCGAACCTGCGAAACCCGCTGACCAACGATAGTTCTGTGGTAAGCGATGAACGATTGAGAGCTGTAATGTTGTCACTTTCTTTCCCCGGAAGCACAATAACTTCACAATTTATTTACATCTATATTAACACATCATTGACAATCCGTCCTTAAACGGTTGCATAACGTGACGATCCTTATCCCGCGTGGCCAGTATGGTCGGTATGGCCTTTATTAAAATAGATGTTTCCAGTCGGGATGGGAGCGCGGGCTATATGTACCCGTTTCTGCGATCTAACTCAACCTTTTTAACTACAATGATGTGACTTTTTACATAAATTGATTTTACATAAAATAAACATATATCGGGGAAATGATGGAATTGTCGTTGACATACATCAACAAAGGAAGCCGAACGGCTTCCATGTTGTGTATTTGATCACCGTTTTTTCGGGCGGCTCGCATAGAGATAGAACAAAATTGAACAACTTGCACAGAAAGCAATGGACCAAATCATCGGCCAGGCCGAGTTAAACGTCGCCAGAGAGAGCAATGCGCCGACGAGCGCGCCAATGCCAAAGCGGAAGGTACCCGCCAGCGACGAGGCCGTTCCCGCCATATGTGGGAACTCATCGAGGATCACCGCCATCGCATTGGAGGAGATCATCGACACGCAGCCGACAAAGACCGCCACACCCAGCACCAGCGCCCAGAAACCGACGCCAAACAGCGCGCTGAGCACCATCCACACCGCCATCGCCAGTTGGATCCACAATCCGGTACGGAACATGTTCAGCGCACCGATCCGCCGCACAAAGCGACTGTTAAAAATCGTCATAATGAACAAGAAGACGATGTTCAGGGCGAAGTAATAACCAAAATCCTGCGGTGATACATGGTTGATTTCGATATACACGAAAGGCCCGGCGCTAAGGAATGAGAACATCCCGGCAAAGCTAAAGCCACTGGCCAGCATATAGCTCAGCACCCGCTTATGGCGAAACAACGAGGCGAAGTTACCTATCGTCGTGCGAATATGGAACGGCTGGCGCTTTTCAACCGGCAGCGTCTCTTTAATGAGCGTCGCGATCATGACAGAGGCCAGCACCGCTGCGATCGCCAGGATCCAGAAGATGTAGTGCCAGCTCAGCCATACCAGCACCCAGCCGCCGATAATCGGCGCCATCAGCGGCGCAATCGTGGTCACCAGCATGACGAATGACATCATGCGGGAGAACTCTTCTTTCGGATACATATCGCGCATCAGCGCATTGATCACCACGCTGGCAGCGGCTGCCGCCAGGCCGTGAAAGAATCGCATGACAATCAGTTGATCGATGGTTTGCGCCAGCGCGCAGGCCACAGCAGCCGCGGCGAACACCAGCGTGCCGCCGAGGATCACCGGTTTTCGCCCGAGGCTATCCGCCATTGGACCATACAGCAACTGCCCGACGGCGAAGCCCAGGATATAGGTGCTGAGCGTCATCTGCGCACTGCCCGCCGGCACGCCAAACTGCTCGGAGATCACCGGTAGCGCCGGAAGATACATATCGATCGACAGCGGCATCAGCATAGCCAGCAGACCGAGGATAAAAACAATGGCAAAAGACGAGTGCTGCCGGGTGGTCACAAAAAACTCCTGAATTTGTCAGAGGCAGGTTAAAAACCTAGCCTGTCTGGCTTAGACAACGCTGGCAATTTCCGCGTCAGTCAATGGACGATACTCACCCGGTTCAAGGTCAGCATCGAGGATAATGGCGCCGATCCGCTCGCGGTGCAGCCCGACGACGTGGTTGCCCACGGCGGCAAACATCCGTTTCACCTGATGATAGCGCCCTTCGCTAATGGTCAGACGCACCTGCGTGGGAGTAATAACCTCAAGCACAGCCGGCTTCGTGAGATCTTTCTCATTATGGAGTTGCACGCCCTTCGCAAACTGCTCTGCGGTATCACCGGTTACCGGCGACTCCAGCGTGACCAGATAGGTTTTCTCGCAGTGATGGCGTGGCGAAGTGATACGATGCGACCACTGCCCATCGTCGGTCATCAGCACCAGACCGGTGGTGTCGATATCCAGGCGACCCGCAGCGTGTAATTTATGCGCGACCGGCTCATCCAGGAAGTAAAGGATCGTCGGATGATCCGGGTCATCGGTTGAGCACACGTAACCCTGGGGTTTATTAAGCATAAAGTAACGTGGGCCATTTTGCTGAACCAGCGTGTTGCCATCATATTCTACGTCGTGTTCTGGCAACAGTTTGAACGCGGTATTTCGGATGATTTCACCATCCACGGTAACACGGCTACCGCGGATCTCACGCCCGGCAATAGCGCGGCTGACGCCGAGTTGCTGAGCGATAAATTTATCAAGTCGCATGAGTGTGATTTTGCCTGTAACAATACGGGAATCGGGCGCGCTGCCCGAAAAGTGGAGCCGTTATCTGCCCAGTATAGCGGGCTAACAACATCCCTCAAGGGAAAACGATTCGTGGCATACTATACCCGAGTTCGTTACGTATTGTGAGACCATGATTTTTACACTTCGCCCCTATCAGCAAGAAGCAGTGGATGCCACGCTCAACCATTTCCGCCGCCATCAAACGCCAGCGGTGATTGTCCTCCCCACCGGTGCCGGTAAAAGCCTGGTGATTGCCGAACTGGCGCGCGTCGCCAGAGGGCGTGTGCTGGTGCTGGCACATGTGAAAGAGCTGGTGGCGCAAAACCATGCCAAATACTGCGCGCTGGGACTGGAAGCCGATATTTTTGCGGCCGGACTCAAACGCAAAGAGAGCCACGGCAAAGTGGTGTTCGGCAGCGTTCAGTCCGTGGCCCGTAACCTGGACGCCTTCCAGAGCGAATTTTCGCTGCTAATTGTTGATGAGTGCCATCGCATCGGCGATGACGAAGAGAGCCAGTATCAGCAGATCCTTACTCATCTGAGCAATGCTAATCCCCATATTCGCCTGCTGGGGCTGACCGCCACCCCTTTTCGTCTGGGTAAAGGCTGGATCTATCATTTCCACTACCACGGTATGGTGCGCGGCGACGACCAGGCGCTGTTTCGCGACTGCATTTATGAACTGCCGCTGCGTTATATGATTAAGCACGGCTATCTCACACCGCCGGAACGACTTGATATGCCGGTGGTACAGTACGATTTCAGCCGCCTGCAGGCGCAGAGCAATGGTCTGTTTAGCGACGTCGATCTGAACCGGGAGCTGAAAAAGCAGCAGCGCATCACGCCGCACATCATCAGCCAGATTGTTGAATTTGCCCAGACCCGCAAAGGGGTGATGATATTTGCCGCCACCGTCGAACACGCCAGAGAGATAGCCGGATTGCTGCCCAAAGAGGATTCTGCGCTGATTACAGGCGACACCCCCGGCCCTGAACGCGACGCACTGATCGATGCGTTCAAAGCCCAGGGTTTTCGCTATCTGGTCAATGTCTCCGTCTTAACCACCGGCTTTGATGCCCCGCACGTCGATCTTATCGCCATCCTGCGCCCCACCGAGTCGGTCAGTCTGTACCAACAAATTGTGGGTCGCGGTCTGCGCCTCGCGCCGGGAAAGACGGACTGTTTGATTCTCGATTACGCCGGTAATCCACACGACCTCTATTCCCCGGAAGTGGGCAGCCCGAAAGGCAAAAGTGACAACGTGCCGGTACAGGTCTTTTGTCCGGCCTGCGGCTTCGCCAACACCTTCTGGGGCAAAACCACCGCTGACGGTACCCTGATAGAACATTTCGGACGCCGCTGTCAGGGCTGGTTTGAAGATGATGAGGGACACCGTGAGCAGTGCGATTTTCGCTTTCGCTTTAAAAATTGCCCACAGTGTAATGCCGAAAACGACATTGCCGCCCGTCGCTGCCGGGAATGCGATACGATCCTCGTCGATCCGGACGACATGCTGAAAGCGGCGCTGAAGCTGAAAGACGCGCTGGTGCTCCGCTGTAGCGGCATGACGTTGCAGCACGGTCATGACGAGAAAGGCGAATGGTTGAAAATCACCTACTACGACGAAGACGGCGCGGATGTCAGCGAACGTTTTCGCTTACAAACTCCAGCCCAGCGTACAGCGTTTGAACAACTGTTTATCCGCCCGCATACCCGCACGCCAGGCGTGCCGCTACGCTGGATCACGGCGGCGGATATCCTCGCGCAGCAGACGTTGTTACGTCATCCCGACTTTGTGGTGGCGCGAATGAAAGGTCAATACTGGCAAGTACGGGAAAAAGTGTTCGATTACGAGGGACGTTTCCGTCGGGCACATGAATTACGCGGTTAATCGTACTTTTGATTGATGTAATGGGCGTTTAAGTATAGAATCTCGCCCGCTTTTGCATACGCAAAGCAGATCACTTACCTGTTGCTGGGTCGCCTGTAACAGGAATTATTAAAGAGAGATTTAAATGTTTACTATCAACGCTGAAGTACGTAAAGAGCAGGGTAAGGGTGCGAGCCGCCGCCTGCGTGCCGCTAACAAGTTCCCGGCAATCATCTACGGTGGCAAAGAAGCCCCGATTGCTATCGAACTGGACCACGATTCCATCATGAACATGCAAGCTAAAGAAGGTTTTTATAGCGACGTTCTGACTATCGTTGTTGACGGTAAAGAAGTTAAAGTTAAAGCTCAGGCTGTACAGCGTCACGCGTTCAAGCCGAAGCTGACTCACATCGACTTCGTTCGCGCGTAATCGCCAACAAGTTGAAGAAAAACCCCGCTCCGGCGGGGTTTTTTTATGGCGCTTAGTTACCGCCTGAAGTACGACGCTGAAGCTGATCGCGCAGGTTCGGCGGCGTGCCTTTAATGGTCAACGTATCGGTGGCCGGATCCCAGAAGATGCGTTCGCCCAACAGCATCGCGTCAAAGTTAATGGTTAACCCACCACCGCTACCGGCATATTTAGTCAGTTGACGCAGCGTGCTGCGATCGGCCGGGAAGCTCTCTTCCAGTTCATAGCCTTTCTCTGCCGTAAACTCGCTAAAGCTCACTTCACTGACGCCAGAAAGCTCTTTTGACAGCGACTCCAGTTCAATCTCTTCACCGGCCTGGAGCTGCTCGTTGCAGTAGCTGTACACCTGCTGACGCACGTTCTGACGCTCAGCCTTATCCAGTTGCGCTTCGGCGGTGAAGTCATCGACCGCCTGCAGCAGTCCACGGTTTTGCGCTTTGGCATTGAGACCTTCGCTGGCCCCGAGAAAATCCATAAAGAAGTCCGCCACTTTGCGCCCTACCCGTCCTTTCAGGAAGGTCAGGTAGCGGGTGGATTCCGGATTGGTTTCCCACTCGGTCAGATCGATACGCGCGACAATATCGGCATGGTTGATATCCAGATAGTGCGTTGGGTTGATATCCAGATTCTCATTAACGCGCATGCTGCTTAAGTTGTTCAGCACCGCCACCAGTAAATACTCTACCGCCAGATAGCGATAATGACAGAACAGCACAATGCCGCCGTCAGCGAACGGGTATTTGGCGAGCTCGTCACGCAAGCGTCCGGTTGCCGCGCGGCTAAAGGCGAGAAAATCTTCCTCCCCCTGACGCTGCAAGCGCAGTGCCTGCGCCAGTTCGCTCTCTTCGCTGAACAGGCCATACGCTTTGTTTTTCGCGCTATAGACCCGATGCAACTCAGCCATCATATCGACAACGGTGTTTGTCGGTTCCAGTAATGAATCGCGCAGGACCAGCTCAAGGTTTTGCTCTTCACGCTTGATAAGCTGGTGCAGGGCAATCTGGTTGATATCCAGACTCATGATAAACTCTCCTTAAAGACCGGGCGGTATTCAACCACCACCGGCGAGGCGACGCAACAGAAGATGCAGCGCCATTTTGCCTGTCGCACGGTAACGCGAATTATTGAGGATAAAAAAGCGGAAAAAAAACTGTTGCTACGGTAATATGTTGCCCTTTCATGAATAAACTGATTTCGATTTATGCCACAAATCTCCCGCTATAGTGACGAACACGTTGAACAACTGCTCACCGAGATGCTCAACGTACTGGAAAAACATAAGGCACCGACTGACCTTTCCCTGATGGTGCTGGGAAACATGGTCACCAACCTTATAAATACCAGCATTGCCCCGGCTCAGCGCCAGGCGATTGCGAACTCTTTTGCCCGCGCGTTACAGTCCTCGGTAAACGACGACAAAGCGCACTAAAAGCCGACTTCGGGGAAACGAACGACAAGTTATGGTAACTCACCGTCAGCGCTACCGTGAAAAAGTCTCCCAGATGGTTAGCTGGGGGCACTGGTTTGCACTGTTCAACATTCTGCTGGCCATTGTGCTCGGCAGCCGTTACCTGTTTGTCGCCGACTGGCCGACAACGCTGGCGGGTCGTGTTTACTCGTATCTGAGTATCGTCGGTCATTTCAGCTTTCTGGTGTTTGCCACTTATCTGCTGATTCTGTTCCCGCTGACGTTCATTGTGATGTCCCAGAGGCTGATGCGTTTCCTGTCAGCCATTCTGGCGACGGCCGGAATGACGCTTCTGCTGATCGACAGCGAAGTGTTTACCCGTTTCCACCTGCATCTTAATCCCATCGTCTGGGAACTGGTGATTAACCCCGACCAGAATGAAATGGCGCGCGACTGGCAGCTGATGTTTATCAGCGTGCCGGTTATCCTGCTGATTGAAATGCTGTTTGCGACCTGGAGTTGGCAAAAACTGCGCAGCCTGACGCGTCGTCGCCACTTCGCCAAGCCGCTGGCCGCCTTCTTCTTTGTGTCATTTATTACCTCGCATGTGGTCTATATCTGGGCGGATGCCAATTTCTATCGCCCGATCACCATGCAGCGCGCCAATCTGCCGCTCTCCTATCCGATGACCGCGCGCCGGTTTCTGGAAAAACATGGCCTGCTGGATGCGCAGGAGTATCAGCGCCGTCTGGTTGAGCAGGGAAATCCTGAAGCCGTGTCCGTACAGTATCCGCTGAGCGAGTTACGTTATCGCGATATGGGCACAGGGCAAAACGTCCTGCTGATCACCGTCGATGGCCTGAACTATTCTCGCTATGAAAAGCAGATGCCTGCCCTCGCCGGATTTGCCGAACAGAACATCGCCTTTACGCGCCACATGAGTTCCGGCAACACCACCGATAACGGCATTTTTGGCCTGTTCTACGGCGTGTCACCGAGCTACATGGACGGTATTCTGTCCACCCGTACGCCTGCTGCCCTGATTTCGGCGTTGAATCAACAAGGATATCAGCTGGGGCTGTTCTCCTCTGACGGCTTTACCAGCCCGCTGTACCGCCAGGCATTGCTGTCTGACTTCTCAATGCCCAGCGTACAAACGCAGTCCGACGAGCAGACCGCCAGCCAGTGGATCAACTGGCTGGGCCGTTACGCACAGGAAGATAACCGCTGGTTCTCGTGGGTTTCGTTTAACGGCACCAACGTTGACGACAGCAACCAGGCGACTTTCATCCGCCGTTACGCCCGCGCGGCAGGGGATGTGGATAAACAGATCAACCGCGTGCTCGGCGCGCTGCGTGAATCCGGCAAACTGGATAACACCGTTGTGATTATCACTGCCGGTCGCGGCGTCGCGCTGAACGATGAAGAAAGAAACTTCGCCTGGTCACGCGGTCACCTGCAGGTTCCGCTTATCATTCACTGGCCGGGAACCCCCGCGCAGCGGATCAACAGCCTGACCGATCATACTGATGTCATGACCACGCTAATGCAGCGTCTGCTCCACGTCAGCACGCCTGCCAATGAGTATTCGCAGGGACAGGATCTGTTTAACGCCAATCGTCGCCACTACTGGGTGACGGCGGCCGATCTCAGTACGCTGGCGATCACTACGCCTGAAATGACGCTGGTGCTGAACAACAACGGCAAGTACCAGACTTACGATTTACGCGGCGAGAAGATTAAAGATCAGAAGCCACAGTTGAGTCTGCTGTTGCAGGTGTTGACGGACGAGAAGCGTTTTATCGCTAACTGATTTATTATTAATCAGTTAGCCGGATGTCCCCTTGCATTCGGTGCGGAAAGCGGTAGTATTACCTCCCACAAGTCGGCACGTAGCGCAGCCTGGTAGCGCACCGTCATGGGGTGTCGGGGGTCGGAGGTTCAAATCCTCTCGTGCCGACCAAAATTCCCCTTAAGAACCAGCCTTTTACGGCTGGTTTTTTATGCCTGAAATTTGTACGGGGAATAACTCCGACATAAGCTAACCTGTAACCACCTGAAATTCCGTCGCTATCCTATACCTTCAGTCAGACTGACTGGAGGTTTCCTCTGTGTGAACGATTTACACAAGTACAGACCCGCAAAGAATACCTGACCTGTCTGACCGACGAAGCCGGTCCTTTATCTGGCAATCCCTTCTTAGATCAAAAATATCAATATTTCAGCATGTCAATAACCACTAAAAGCTAATGGTTTATCATTCGATTTAACCTTACAATAACTGAACTTTTTCATGTCTTAAGTTTAAGCTGGAGAAAAAATGGAGCTCAGCCGGAGGCAGTTCTTTCGAATCTGCGCGGGTGGTATGGCAGGAACAACTGTTGCATCTCTCGGATTCTTATCATCTTTTTCCGTTCACGCGGAAACACGTCAGTACAAACTCTTAAAAGCCAAAGAAACGCGTAATAACTGTACTTATTGCTCAGTAGGCTGCGGCATGCTGATGTACAGTCTTGGCGATACCGCTAAAAACGTCAAAGAGAGCATCTACCACATTGAAGGTGACCCTGATCATCCGGTCAGTCGCGGCTCTTTGTGTCCGAAAGGTGCTGGCGTGTTGGATTATATTCACAGTGAAACACGCCTACAGTATCCCGAATATCGCGCCCCAGGTTCTGATAAATGGGAACGTATCAGTTGGGATGATGCCATTAACCGCATCGCGCGGTTAATGAAGGACGATCGCGATGCTAATTTCATCGAGAAAAACGCGCAGGGTGTGACCGTCAATCGCTGGACGACCACCGGCATGCTGTGCTCTTCCGCAGCCAGCAATGAAACCGGTATCCTCGACGGCAAATTTACCCGTAGCCTGGGGATGGTTGCCATCGACTGCCAGGCTCGTCTGTGCCATGGTCCAACCGTTTCTGCGCTGGCACCAACGTTTGGTCGTGGCGCAATGACCAACAACTGGGTGGATATTAAAAACGCCAACATCGTGCTGATTATGGGCGGCAATGCCGCAGAGGCTCACCCGGTTGGTTTTAAATGGGTGGTTGAAGCACAGACCAAAAATGACGCCACCGTTGTGGTGGTCGACCCACGTTTTAACCGAAGCGCCGCTGTTGCCGATCTCTATGCGCCGATCCGTGCGGGTTCAGACACCGCGTTCCTGCTGGGAGTCATTCGGTATCTGCTGAAACACGAGCGCGTACAGCACGAATACGTTCTCCATTACACCAACGCTGCGCTACTGATCCGCGAAGACTATCAGTTCAATGACGGATTATTCAGCGGCTATGACCCTAAAAAACGGCAATATGATAAATCGAGTTGGTTCTATCAGCTTGATGAACAGGGAAATGCCCTGCGTGATGAAACCCTGAGTCATCCTCGCTGTGTCTGGAATTTACTCAAAACTCACGTCGATCGTTACACCCCGGAAATGGTGAATCGCCTGTGCGGGACATCGCTGGAGGACTTCAACCGCATTTGCGACATTCTCGCCAGCACCTGCGTACCCGACCGCACCGCGACTATCCTGTATGCGCTGGGCTGGACACACCACTCCGCCGGGGCGCAGATCATTCGTGCAGCCGGAATGCTGCAACTGCTGTTGGGCAATATCGGTATGGCTGGCGGTGGCGTCAACGCCCTGCGTGGCCACTCAAATATTCAGGGCTATACTGACCTTGGTCTGCTGTCGACCAACCTCCCCGGATATAT
Source organism: Citrobacter telavivensis (assembly GCA_009363175.1). Lineage (NCBI taxonomy): Bacteria > Pseudomonadati > Pseudomonadota > Gammaproteobacteria > Enterobacterales > Enterobacteriaceae > Citrobacter > Citrobacter telavivensis. The sequence goes on along the minus strand of CP045205.1, from coordinate 2,325,409 downwards.
GCCGCTACCCTCCGAAAAACAACCAGACTATCAGACCTATATCTCGCAAATTACCCCACCAGCATTGGGCGTAAATGAAGTGAACTATTGGCAGAATACGCCGAAGTTCTTTGTCAGCATGATGAAAAGCTTCTGGGGCGATCATGCCACTGCGGAAAATAACTGGGGCTATGACTGGCTGCCTAAATGGGATCGTCTTTATGACGTAATGACGCAAGCCGAGCTGATGCTGGAAGGCAAAATAAACGGCTACATCGTCCAGGGATTCAATCCACTGGCTGCATTTCCCGATAAAAACAAATCGTCCCGCGCGCTTTCGAAGCTGAAGTATATGGTGGTTATCGATCCCCTGGTTACCGAATCCTCTAACTTCTGGCAGCACCATGGCGAAATGAACGAGGTTAAACCGGAAGAGATTCAGACAGAAGTGTTCCGCCTGCCGTCATCCTGTTTTGCAGAGGAGAACGGTTCAATTGCCAACTCTGGACGGTGGTTACAGTGGCACTGGGCAGCGGCGGAGCCGCCGGGTGAAGCGTTGCATGATGGCAAAATTCTCGGCCGTCTGTTTATGCGTCTGCGCGAATTATACCAACAGGAAGGCGGTGCGAATCCCGAACCGCTTATGAACATCAACTGGAACTATAAAGATCCGTATGACCCGCATCCGGAAGAAATTGCCCGCGAAGCCAACGGAATAGCGCTGGCAGACCTCTACGATGACAAAGGACAATTGATCGCGAAGAAAGGTCAGCAATTGAGCAGCTTTGCTCAGCTTCGTAATGACGGGTCGACCAGCAGCTTCTGTTGGGTCTACTGCGGAAGCTGGACCGAGCAAGGTAACCAAATGGCCAATCGCGATAACAGCGATCCGTATGGCCTGGGCTGTACGCCTGGTTGGGCATGGTCCTGGCCGGCAAATCGCCGAATTCTCTACAACCGCGCCTCTGCCGACCCTGCCGGAAAGCCATGGGATGCCAGACGTCCTCTTCTGCATTGGGACGGTAAAAAATGGACCGGAATGGATGTGGCAGACTACGGCCAGGCCGCTCCGGGCAGTAACGTCGGGCCCTTCATCATGAATCCGGAAGGTGTCGCACGTCTGTTCTCTCTCGACAAAATGAACGACGGGCCATTCCCCGAACATTACGAACCCATTGAATCACCTATTGGCACCAACCCGCTTCATCCGGATGTTGTGTCCAGCCCGGTTGCGCGCATCTACCCTGGCGATATCGCTAATATGGGCAAAGCCGACATTTTCCCGTACGTCGCGACCACGTATTCAATTACCGAATTATTCCGCCACTGGACGAAACACGCTCTTCTGAACGCCATCGCCCAACCCGACCAGTTCGTCGAAATTGGCGAAGCGCTGGCTAGCAAAAAGGGGATTACGGCAGGCGACACGGTGAAGGTCATGTCCAAACGTGGTTTTATCAAAGCGAAAGCCGTTGTAACCAAACGCCTGCAAACGCTGACAATTGACGGCAGGCAGGTGGACACAATTGGGATCCCATGCCACTGGGGATTTGAAGGGGCAACACGCAAAGGGTTCCTCGCTAACACGCTGACGCCATCCGTCGGCGACGCCAACTCACAAACACCAGAATACAAAGCATTCCTGGTTAACATCGAGCGAGCGTAGGAGAGGAACTTATGGCTATGCAATCACAAGATATTATCAAACGCTCCGCGACCAACACTCTTACTCCACCGCCGCATGCCCGGGATTTTCGTGCCGAAGTGGCAAAACTCATTGATGTCACGACCTGTATTGGCTGCAAAGGCTGTCAGGTAGCCTGCTCCGAATGGAACGACATCCGCGATGACGTCGGATATTGCAACGGTGTATATGACAACCCGACCGATCTCAGCGCTAAATCCTGGACTGTGATGCGTTTTAGCGAAACCACCCAGAATGACAAGCTGGAATGGTTGATCCGCAAAGATGGCTGTATGCATTGCGCAGATCCGGGCTGTCTTAAAGCCTGTCCGTCTGCAGGCGCAATCATCCAGTACGCCAACGGCATCGTCGATTTCCAGTCTGAGCACTGCATCGGTTGTGGTTACTGTATTGCCGGTTGCCCGTTTAATGTCCCGCGACTGAACCCTGAAGATAATCGTGTCTACAAATGTACGCTCTGTGTGGACAGGATCAGCGTCGGCCAGGAACCCGCCTGTGTGAAAACCTGCCCGACGGGTGCCATCCAGTTTGGCACCAAAAAAGAGATGCTGAACGTAGCGGAAACCCGTGTGGCACAACTTAAAAAACGCGGATATACCAACGCGGGTGTGTACAACCCGCAAGGGGTGGGCGGTACTCATGTGATGTATGTTTTGCACCATGCCGATCGGCCGGAGCTTTACCATAACCTACCGAACGATCCGCATATTGCTACCCCGGTGAATTTATGGAAAGGGATCCTCAAACCGCTCTCTGCTGCCGGATTTATCGCCACCTTTGCTGGGCTGATTTACCACTATGTAGGGATTGGGCCCAACAAAGAGACAGATGATGATGAGGAAAACACCCATGAGTAAAAGCAAAATGATCCTGAGAACGACGTTCATTGATCGTGCCTGTCACTGGACGGTCGTCATCAGCTTCTTTCTGGTCGCGCTTTCCGGTATCGCTCTGTTCTTCCCTACCCTGAAATGGTTGACCGAAACCTTTGGGACACCGCAGATGGGAAGGATATTGCATCCCTTCTTCGGCGTGCTGATCTTCGTCGTACTGATGTTTATGTTCGTCCGTTTTGTCCATCACAATATCCCTAATAAACAGGATCTTCCCTGGATTAAAGGCATTGTCGAGGTACTGAAAGGAAATGAACATAAAGTCGCGGATGTTGGGAAATATAATGCCGGACAGAAAATGATGTTCTGGAGCATCATGAGTCTGATCTTTGTACTACTGGTGACCGGTGTCATTATCTGGCGGCCTTACTTTACTCACTATTTCCCCATCGTCGTCGTTCGCTGGAGTTTATTGATTCATGCAACTGCAGCTATCGTGCTGATCCACGCCATTTTGATTCATATGTATATGGCGTTCTGGGTGAAAGGCTCCATCACCGGCATGATCGAAGGAAAAGTCAGTCGACGGTGGGCAAAGAAACATCATCCTCGCTGGTATCGTGAAGTTGAGGCTGCTGAAAAAGCAGTACAAGAAGAAAGCAAATGACATCCATGAATCTCAGGTTCTCATATCCGACAGAACGGTAAAAGTAAACCCAACCCTGAGCAGAAAAATGTGATTAACACCGTAGCGTCAGTTATTACTCTGGCGCTATTTTTTTCTCATTTTTTCTCATTTTTTCTCAACGGGATGTGTATCCCTGACAACAGGAAGAGTAATCGCTTGAACGAGATATTCCGCAAGAGAGACAAGGTGGCGCATACAGCGCCCGAAGCGATCCCGTTTTCAGGCTACCCGCGTGCCACCGTCTGGTTGAAAGGTATTTAAAGGTGAGAGATATACCCTCACCTTTCGTTATTATCATCTCATCCAGTGGATTATCAGAAATGATATTGTTCTGCGCATCGTTGTACTGCTATCACAATTAAAAAATTGACGACCAGTCAAAATTCGAAGAAGCCTCTAATGATTCAGGCCAGTGAGAAAAATACGATGGCGTAACTGGATTTTCCACCCTGTCAAGACTCGGTGTATAAGGTTTAAGATCTATAACCGGACTTCCATTGTTCGCGTCAATCCAGGATATAATCAGAATACCTTTATCTGAATCAATATCCATTATTTCTGCCGTCGTGAGTGCAATGGGGTTTGGTCTCTGAGGAGTGCGAGTCGCAAACACTCCCAACGTTTCCTCAGTATAAGGTGCTGACGTTATCATTTTCTGCCGAGATAAGGGATCATCACAGCCATCGCACCACCACAATACATTGATGTGGCTGAATCCGTCTAATCCTTTCAGACCATCGCGATAGGGAGGATTAAGCGCAATGATTATATCATCATTAATAACCTCAACTTTCCCTATAGCATCAATATATGTTCTCATAGCGTCTCCTTAACAAAAGTCATTTAAAATTACCTTTATGTTCAGATATGCCGTCGACGACACTGACAATCCTGAATTAACTTTCAAGCTATTGCAACAACCCAAAAAAAGAAGCGACCTTCTGTCGCGCCCTTGTTTAATCTGGCGGAAATGTAGAGCGTCTGACGCTGGAATCCATTCATTTTACTGTCTGCGCTGAGCGAGGAGCGGAATAAATCCTTTCATGCTTTTACGATATATCGACGATATAGCACAACATCTTATTGATACTGAATCAGCCTGCTGAAAATTCCGCTGTACGAACCCAGAGCGATTAGATATGTTATTTCTGATGTCATCCTGTCCTGGAGTAACGTATGCCTGAATACTGTTTTTTTAAAAGAGGGGCTCAAATTGCCGCCCTGGAAAGAACTGATGCGGAAAAAACTGCGCAACTTGCCAGAGACGGCTGGGAGAAGCTCTTTGAGGAAGTCCACGCGACCGATGCTAAAAGCGCACTTGCCAGACTCGCGGACATGCGCAAAGAGGAGATAACGACGGAGTACGCCTTTACTACGGGTTCCGTGTTCAGCAGCATCGTTACGGCTATTCTGAAATAGTTTCCAGGAGAAGCTTCGACTGCCCCTACAGCAACTCATCTCTTTGATAACACTCTCATTGACAGCGTTCTCTCCCGGCACAAATCCGACCCTCAATATGTGCTGCGCATCATCATGGCTGTCGCAGGACGGAGATCGGAGGTTCAAATCCTCTCGTGTTGACCAACATTCCCCTGGAAACCCGCCCTGATGGGCTGGCTTCTGATTATTCGCACTCATAAGCGTTGAATTCGATTCGAGTTAGGGGAAGGAATAATGTTACAATCCCGTTTTTTGCACAGCCGACCTTATTGCTTATGTGGCATCACTTCATTAAGTACACTTCCGTAGGCGTGATCAACACATTGATTCACTGGATAGTTTTTGCTATCTGCATCTACGCTTTTCATACCCATCAGGCGCTGGCTAATTTCCTGGGGTTCAGTGTTGCTGTGAGTTTCTCTTTTTATGCCAATGCCCGGTTTACCTTCAAGCAATCGACTACAACACGTCGCTATCTGCTGTATGTCGGGTTTATGGGCCTGCTCAGTATCCTGACGGGCTGGGGGGCAGAACAGTGCGGTTTCCCGCCGCTGGTGACGCTGGTTGCGTTCTCAGCCATTAGCCTTATCTGTGGATTTATCTATTCCAGATTCATTGTATTCAAGGACGCACGATGAAAATTTCACTGGTCGTTCCTGTCTTCAACGAAGAAGAAACCATTGGTCTTTTTTACAAGACGGTGCGCGAATACGACGCGCTGAAAGCGCATGACATCGAAATTGTGTTCATCAATGATGGCAGTACCGATGCAACGGAATCCATCATTAACGCTCTCGCCGTTGCCGATCCTCTTGTTGTCGCGCTTTCGTTTACGCGAAATTTTGGCAAGGAGCCGGCGCTGCTTGCCGGGCTCGACAATGCCAGTGGCGACGCCGTTATTCCGATGGATGTCGATCTCCAGGACCCTGTCGAAGTCCTTCCTCACCTGATCAAAAAATGGCAGGAAGGGGCGGACATTGTGCTGGCTAAACGTTCCGATCGCTCTGTCAATAGTCGCCTGAAGCGTAAAAGCGCCGAGTGGTTCTACAAGCTGCACAATAAAATCAGCACACCGCATATTGAAGAAAACGTCGGCGATTTTCGGCTGATGAGTCGTGAAGTGGTGGACAACATTAAACAAATGCCCGAACGAAATCTGTTCATGAAAGGGATTTTATCCTGGGTTGGCGGCAAAACCGACATCGTCCTCTACGCGCGCGCCACTCGCTGTGCCGGGAAGAGCAAATTTAACGGCTGGAAGCTGTGGAACCTCGCACTGGAAGGGATCACCTCTTTTTCCACCTTTCCTCTGCGTATCTGGACCTACATTGGTCTCGCGGTCGCCCTGGTTTCTTTCACCTACGGCGCGGGAATGGTAATAGATACGCTTCTGTGGGGAAATCCCGTGCGTGGCTATTCTTCCCTGATTGTGTCAATCCTGTTTCTGGGAGGCGTTCAGCTTATTGGTATTGGCGTACTGGGTGAGTATATCGGGCGAATCTATGTCGAAACCAAGCAGCGGCCTCGATACATCCTGAAAAAACGTAAAACGATGGGTCATGATTCAGACAAGGATAACTGATGTTAAAGCATGTTAATAAAAGCATTCTTTTAATTGCCTTTTTTGCAGTATTTGTCCTGGAGTGGTTCACCCCTATTCACTCCGATGATTACCGTTATGCCCTGCTCGGCATCTCATTTGATGCGCACCTGAATCACTACCTGACCTGGAGCGGGCGCGTCGTCGCTGATTATGTCAGCGCGCTGTTACTCGCCACCGAGTCTCGTTGGTTTGTCTCGACCATGACGGGCCTTGTCGTCGTCGCGTTCTGCTATTTCATTGTGAAAACCCCTACGGGCACGCTGAAATGGAAAAAACATGATGCATTGATTTTTACCCTTATTTTTCTGACCTTTTGGGTCGCTAACCCGAATATTGGACAAACGGTTTTCTGGATCGTTGGTAGCGCAAACTACCTGTGGACGAATCTGTTCGTCGCCGCATGGATATGGAACCTGTACCGCATACAACAACAGCGCGAAGCGCGGACGCACGTTGGAATGCTGTTGCTCGGACTGCTGGCAGGCTGCTCCAATGAAAGCGTCGCGCCTTTTGTCGTTGGCCTTGCACTGCTGGCTATTGTGTACGATTACTGGCAAGAGAAACGCATCATTGCGAATAAGATCGCTTACTTTTTATCCGCGCTGGTGGGTGCCAGTATTTTGATTTTCTCGCCAGGCAATTTTATTCGCGCCCAGGGTGCGCATACCGTCTGGTACAATAAATCGATCGCCGAAAGAATCACTATTCATCTGAGTGAGCGCTTTTTTAACCACCTGGCGCTGGTATGGATTTCTTATGTGGTGCTGGTTTTACTGGCGATACTTTTGTTCGCGGCGAAACGACAGGGACATCGCATTAAAAGTGCCAATCTCGGTATGGCCGGATTAATGCTGCTGGTGGGACTGGGGACCTCTTTTATCATGGTGGCCTCCCCGTCGTATCCCGACCGGGTCATGCTGTCGACATTTTTATTCTTCCTGCTGGCCCTCTCTTTCCTCGCGAGGGAAGTCGTTACGGTAGCCGGTCCCAGGGTCATGAATGGCGTCTATGCCGTTACGGGCCTGATGGCTGCGGTATTCATCTGGTCATACTCCTTAATGTATGCCGCTTATACGCGCGTTTATCAGCAAGATTTTGTCCGTGTGAGTATCGTTAAGAGCCAACTCAGTCAGGGGCACAAGGACTTTACCGTGCCTGATTTCCACTTTTTGAAGATGCAAAACAGCGGGGGTCATTTCGGTTTCTTTCACGATCCGCAGGTTTATGGCCGTTATTTTGGCGCAGAGAATGTGGAAAAGGAAAAGGTTAACTTCGATTACTCCGTGTTGGCAAACGGCAAGCAACAAGCGCTCAGCGGCGATACCACAGCCTGGTTCAATAACCGCGGCGATTTCATGCTGGTGAGCAAACGTCCGTTAACCGGCACCGTACAGGTGAAGACCGCATTGTCCGACACGTCGCTCTCGCTTGCGCGTTTTAGCGTCGCAAAAATCAACGATGAATACTGGTATTTCAGCGCGATACCCGAGGAAGACGTGGCTCACGTCGCGCTACTGCCCTAATCACATCGCCTCTCATGACGATGAGAGGCTCCCCCTCCCCCCTTTTCCCGGCAGGTTTTACTTCTTACCCATGCGTAATCTGGGGTAATATTTCACCCTCTTATCGATGCGGTGAATCTGGACGATTCCTGATCGAATAACAATAATGATTCTAATAAAACATCGGGAGCTAACTATGCCTGAAGCAACGCCTTTTCAGGTGCTGATAGTAGATGACCACCCTCTTATGCGTCGTGGTATCCGTCAGTTACTGGAACTGGATCCGACATTCGAGGTGGTTGCCGAAGCGGGCGATGGCGCAACGGCGATTGATCTGGCAAACCGTCTCGATCTGGATTTGATCCTGCTTGATCTGAATATGAAAGGGCTGAGCGGTCTGGATACGTTGAACGCCCTGCGCCGCGATGGGATCACAGCGCAGATTATCATTCTCACCGTCTCGGATGCGGCCAGTGACATTTATGCCCTGATTGATGCAGGTGCAGACGGCTATCTGTTAAAAGACAGCGATCCGGAAGTCCTGCTGGACGCTATTCGCACGGGTGCCAACGGCGGTCAGGTTTTCAGTGAACGCGTCAGTGATTATCTGCGCGAGCGCGAAATGTTTGGTGAGGAGGACGATCCGTTCAGCATACTGACCGAGCGTGAGCTGGATGTCCTGCACGAACTGGCACAGGGACTGTCCAACAAGCAGATTGCCTCGGTCCTCAACATCTCCGAACAAACCGTGAAGGTGCATATCCGCAACCTGCTGCGCAAGCTCAACGTACGCTCGCGCGTTGCCGCCACCATTCTGTTTTTACAAACCCGCGGGCTACAGTAATTCAACAACACGCGGCCGGAGCGTTCAGTCCGGCCACGTGGTTACTCACTTTTTGGTGATAAGTGCTGCATTGCCTGCGCAATACTGCGCTCAATCACCGCACGACGCGTATCGTTCGCTGGCAGCATCTTCAGCATCATTTCCCAGGCCGCCACCGCGTCGCCAAAACGTTCCTGCTCGTAGGCATTGAAGGCGTACATGCTCAGGACCCGCACATTGGCGTGATCGCGACGGACCAGCTCTCGCAACAACTCCCCTCCACGACGGTTATCATCAGGATCAGAAGAGCGGGTTAGCGCTTCAGCATAGCCCAGCGCCGCATCGCTGTTCTTCGGATCGAGTCGATAGGCGTTAGCATATGCCTCGGTAGCGGTACTGGCATTGCCGAGTACCATGCCGATCCGCCCCAGCATGATCCAGCCTTCCACGTTCGTCGCATCACTTTGCAGACGGGTACGCAGCCCCAGCGCCAGACGCGTCATCTCTTCCTCATCCAGCGGCTGCGCTTTTGGATCCAGCGCGCGCTCCAGCAGGGCCGGGCTTTGTGCCGTCGCCTGCTGCCAGATTACCACCTGCTTATAGCTCCCGGTCTGGTAATAACTGACTGCACTTACAATGACGGCAATCACAATACCCGGCAGATAAACCGCCAGCCCGGCGCGTTTGCCCTGCGCTAACGTCATCTCGTCCGGGAACACCTCCTGTTTCAGGCGTACCCGTCGACGCGAGCGGGCAACGATAATCCAGCCACCGGCACCAATTGCCGCTACCGGGAGCACCCACAGCAGAATAGTCAGCGGTGTCAGCGGCGGATCATAGGTGACGAAGTTGCCATAGCGCGCCACCATGTAGTCGACTATCTCTTTCTGACTTTTCCCTTCCTGCATCAGTTCATACACTTTCTGCCGCAGGTCGGTCGCAATCATTGAATTGGAATCCGCGATGCTGTTGTTCTGGCATTTCGGACAGCGCAGTTGTTCGGTTAACTGGCGGAACTGTTGCTCCTGGGCTTCATCCTTAAACTGCATCACATCAATGGTGGCCAGCGCGTTGGCAGAAAGCAGCAGCATCAGCACACTCAGCAGAATTCTCATTGCGCGGCCTCCTTGCTGTATTTCTCCCACAGCGGCTTGATTTCACTCTCCCAGACGCGGGCGTTCAGATCCCCGGCATGGCGATAGCGAATAATGCCTTTACCGTCGATCAGAAACGTTTCCGGCGCGCCATAGACCCCCAGATCCAGGCCCAGCATGCCGTCGCCGTCAAACAGGCTCAGCGCGTAGGGATTACCCAGCTCTTTCAGCCAGACGATGGCTTTCTGGCGGTCGTCCTTATAGTTCAGCCCCACCACGCGAATCCCCTGTGCCGACAACTGGTTCAGATACTGATGCTCAGCGCGACAGGTCGGGCACCACGTCGCCCAGACGTTGAGTAAGACCGGTTTGCCCTGGGTCAGCACGTCCGCCTCATAATGCTTACCGGGGTTTTCCAGAGACTCGAGTCGAAAGGTCGGCACCGGTTTACCAATCAGTGCCGATTCCAGATTCGTCGGCGTGTCGCCTTCTGCGTTGCGCGCCAGTTGCCACAGCAACGCCGCGGCAATCACGAGGAAAATCACAAAGGGAATCAAAAGTACGTTGCGCTTCATACCGCCTCCGACGCCGATTTTTGCGGTTGTACGCGTTTGCGATAACGTGGGTCAAACAGACACAACAGCCCACCCAGCGCCATCAATATTCCACCCGCCCAGATCCAGCGAATAAACGGTTTGTAATACAGACGAACGGCCCACGCGCCGTTATCCAGTTCTTCGCCGAGCGCCGCGTACAGATCGCGGGTGATCCCGCCGTCAATCGCCGCTTCCGTCATCATCGAACTGGTGCTGTTATAGAACCGTTTTTCGGCGTGCAGCGTCGCTTCTGCTTTGCCATCACGGGTCACGCCGATAATTGCCACGCCACCGCGATAGTTGGGGCCAGTGATATCCTTCACTTCACGGAAGGTGAAGCGATATTCATGAATATCGACGCTATCGCCGGCCTTCATGCGGACATCGCGCTCGACGCTGTAGTTCTGACTGAAGGCGATCCCGACAATCGTCACCGCCAGGCCGACGTGCCCGGCCACCATCCCGCAGTAGCTGAGCGTCATTTTTGTACCACGCGATATACGCTGCGCAAGCTCCGCCATCGCCAGCACAAACACCCAGCAGGCCATTGCCAGCCCGACAACCGTCATGGCGACAATCTTGCTCTCAAACAGCCACGGCAGCAGCAGAGAGAGCCCAAAAGTGCTGACCAGCGCGATGACCAGCAACCGTTGCAATTTACGCGGTCGATCGCGTCCCCAGCGGACCAGCGGGCCAATGCCCAGCAGCAGGGCAAACGGCGCCATCAGCCAGGTAAACATGGTATTAAAGAACGGTTCGCCGATGGAAATACTCCCCAGCCCGAGCTGCTTATGCACCAGTGGGAGCAGTGTTCCCAGCAGCACCACCAGCATGGCGGCAATCAGCAGCACGTTGTTACCAAGCAGCAACGATTCGCGTGACCAGAGGGCGTTATTCACCCTGGAGCGGACCTTATGCCCTCGCGTGGCAAACAGCAGCAGCGAGCCGCCGATCACCAGCACCATGAAGGCCAAAATGAACATCCCGCGGGACGGGTCGGAAGCAAACGCATGCACCGATACCAGCACGCCCGAGCGTACAAGGAACGTCCCCAACAGACAGAGCGAGAACGCACAGATGGAGAGCAGCAGCGTCCACGCTTTGAAACTACCGCGCTGTTCAGTGACCGCCAGCGAGTGCATCAGCGCGGTGCCCACCAGCCACGGCATAAACGAGGCGTTTTCCACCGGGTCCCAGAACCACCAGCCGCCCCAGCCGAGTTCGTAGTAAGCCCATGCCGAGCCCAGCACGATCCCTAGCGTCAGAAAAACCCACGCGGCCAGCGTCCACGGACGCGAAAAACGGGCAAAGGTGCTGTCCAGACGACCGCTCATCAACGCCGCGATAGCGAACGCGAAGGCGACTGAGAAACCCACATAGCCCATATACAGCAGCGGCGGATGGAAGATCAGTCCCGGATCCTGCAACAATGGATTCAGATCGCGCCCTTCAATCGGGAAATCCGGCAGCGTGCGGGCAAAGGGGTTGGAGGTAAACAGAATGAATAACAGGAAACCGACGCTGACCATCCCCATCACCGCGAGCACGCGGGCGACGATATCCAGCGGCATCCGCTGAGAAAACAGCGCGACGGCAAACGTCCAGCCGCTCATCAGCAACACCCAGAGCAGCAGCGAGCCTTCATGCGCGCCCCAGGTGGCCGCGACGCGATACCAGACGGGCAGTTGCGTGTTGGAGTTACTGGCGACATAGAGCACGGTAAAATCATTCACCACAAAGGCGTTGATCAGCACCATGAAGGCCCCCATCACCAGGATGAACAGCAGCCAGGCGAAGGGTCTTGCCGATGCCATCATCCGCGCGTCGCCGCGTGCCACACCCCATAGCGGATAGACTGAGAGTAACAACGCAACGCCGAGAGCCAGGCATAACAGCGCATTGCCAATTTCAGGCATCATGATGTCTTATCCTTATTGACGCTTGCCGGGCGACGATGGTTTTCCTGCATCGCTTTTTCGACTTCCGGCGGCGTGTAATTCTCATCATGCTTGGCGAGAACTTCTTTCGCGAGGATGTGATTTTTCTCGCCGAGTTCCCCCTGCACCACCACGCCCTGCCCTTCACGGAACAGGTCCGGCAGGATGCCTTCGTAGGTGACATCCACCACGCCTTCGGCGTCATAGATGCTGAAATTCACCTTCAGCGAGTTCGGATCGCGTTTCACGCTGCCGGGCATAACCATGCCGCCCACCCGCAGCCGCTGGCCCACTTCCGGCATCTGCTGCGTCTCGCGTTTACCGTAGATAATCTCACCTGGCGTATAGAACAGGTCGATGTTGGCGCGCAGCGCGTAAAGCACCAGCGTAATCGTCAGTGCTAATCCAACGAGTACGCCGCAGGCAATCCATAAACGGTTCTTACGTCGAATATTCACGCCGCCTCCCGTTCTGTCTGCGCCGCACGCAGGCGGGCTTCACGCGCCCGTTGTCGGGAAACATCACGCAAGATGGCGCGATGCTGCGTCACGGTATGAATAACCAGTACCGCCAGCGGGATGATGCTCAGCGCCACGGCCAGCCAGACGTAAAAGGCGTAGCCGCCCATCGCAAAAAATTCACTCCAGGATGCAAATGCAGTGGTCATTGGCGGCCCCTTTTTAAAATCAGTTCACTCACCCACGGGCGACGTTTTTCCATCATCAGAATCAGGTTACGCATGCGCATCAGCGACAGCGTGATGAACAGCAGCAGGTAGCCGATAATCGCCAACCGCAGCGGCGTACGCATAGCCGGGTCAATGCTTTGCTGCATGCGGGTTGAGCCCTGATGCAGCGTGTTCCACCACTCCACCGAATAGTGAATGATCGGCAGGTTCACCACGCCAATCAGCACCAGGATCCCTGCTGCGCGCCCTGCCATTTTACGGTCGTCAAACGCATGCCACAGGGCAATCGCGCCAACGTAGAGAAACAGCAGCACCAGTTCCGAAGTCAGCCGCGCATCCCATACCCACCAGGTGCCCCACATCGGTTTGCCCCAGGCAGAGCCGGTAACCAGCGCAATAAATGTAAACACCGCACCAATCGGCGCCATCGCGGCCAGCGCCAGGTTCGCCATTTTCATCTGCCAGACCAGGCCGATAAACGCCGCCACCGCCATCGAGGCATAAATCCCCATTGACCAGATTGCTGCCGGGACATGCAGATAAATAATGCGGTAGCTCTGCCCCTGCTGGTAATCCGCGGGTGCAAAACCGAATCCCCAGATCCAACCCGTAGCCAGCACCAGTACACTGGCGACGGCCAGCCACGGCACGAAATAGCCACAAAGCTGATACAGCCGTGGGGGCATAGCCAGTTGATGAAGTGTTTTCCACATAATTCCGTCACCAGACTCAAACGAATGAAGTTACCGTCATGCCGGATGGCGGCTGACGCCTTATCCGGCCTACATACTGCATACTCTGCCCCTGTAGGCCTGATAAGCGCAGCGCCATCAGGCAACCGGTGGAGAGCGGCTAACGCCTTATCCGGCCTACATACTGCACACTCTGTCCCTGTAGGCCTGATAAGCGCAGCGCCATCAGGCAACAGGTGGAGAGCGGCTAACGCCTTATCCGGCCTACATACTGCACACTCTGTCCCTGTAGACCTGATATACGCAGCGCCATCAGGCAACCGGTGGATAGCGGCTAACGCCTTATCCGGTCTACATACTGCACACTCTGTCCCTGTAGGCCTGATAAGCGCAGCGCCATCAGGCAACAGGTGGAGAGCGGCTAACGCCTTATCCGGCCTACATACTGCACACTCTGTCCCTGTAGGACTGATAAGCGCAGCGCCATCAGGCAACGCATTACTGCAAACTAATGCGTAACGCTGCCGCCGTCGCAAAAGGACTCAACGTCGCGCTACCCGCCAGTAACGCGCCTAAAATCGCCATGTATCCATCCACAGGAAGATGCATGGATGCCGCATCCATCGCGGCGGTAGCAAAAATCAACAACGGGATAGTCAACGGCAGCACCAGTACGCTCAGCAACACGCCGCCGCGCTTTAGCCCAACCGTTAAGCCCACCCCCGGTGCGCCGAGAAAGCTCAGCGTCGGCGTCCCCAGCAGCAAGGTCAGCGCCATAATTTTCCAGCCGTAGATGTCCATCCCCAGCAGCAGCGCCACCAGCGGAGAGAGGATCAACAGCGGCAAACCGGTGACCATCCAGTGGGCCATAACTTTTGCCAGCACCACCATCGGTAACGGGATCGGCAGCAGCATCAGTTGCTCAAGGCTGCCGTCCTGCAGGTCATCGCGAAACAGTCGCTCCAGCGCCAGCAGCGAAGCCAGCAGCGCAGCGACCCAGATAATGCCCGGCGCAATGCGTGCCAGCAGCTGCGGTTCCGGGCCAATACTCAGCGGGAACAGCGTAATGACAATCAGGAAGAACCACAGCGGATTGGCAATTTCCGCGCTATGGCGAAAAGCCACGCGCAGTTCAAGACGAAAGATACGCCACATCATTGCCCTACCCTCTCGTGAGTTAGCGCAATCCGGCGAATGCGGTCCGTGGCGACGTTCAACGGCTGGTGGGTGGTGAGGATGACAATCCCCCCCTCTTCAGTATGCTGCGCCATCCGCTGCGTCAGGCGTTCAACGCCGTTCACATCAATAGCGGTAAAGGGTTCGTCGAGGATCCAGAGCGTAGCGCGAGTCAGCCAGAGACGCGCTAACGCCACCCGGCGCTGCTGTCCGGCAGAGAGCTGATTGACAGGGATATCTTCGTATCCGGCGAGGCCAGCCTGCGCCAGCGCCGCGAGACATTTTGCGCTGTCACCGTCCTGGTGGAAAAAACGCAGGTTCTCCAACGCCGTCAGCCGGGTTTTGATCCCCGGCTGATGTCCAATCCACAACAAATTTTGATGGTAGCTGTCCCGTACACGATGCAGCGGTTGTGCTTGCCAGCATACCTCCCCGGCATCAGGGCGAGAGAGTCCCGTCAGCAATCGCAACAGGGTGGTTTTCCCCGCGCCATTGCCCCCGGTAACTTGTATCCACTCCCCTGCGTTGACCTGGAACGACAAATCGCTAAACAGGACTCGTTCATCCCGCTCGCAGAGGAGCTTTCTGGCTTCAAGCATGCTACCCACTCATTACCACCCCGTCAGAAGCCCGGTTTGACTTCGCGCATATCGGGGAGCTTATGCGCAATCCCTTTATGGCAATCAATACAGGTTTGCCCGTCTTTCACCGCCTGATCGTGCATTTTCGCGGCGACACTCTTCTGGGCCGTTAAGTCCATGAATTCAAAGTTGTGACAGTTACGACACTCCTGAGAATTGTTATCTTTCATTCTTCGCCATTCATTCTGCGCCATCGTCAGGCGATGCGCTTCGAACTTCTGCGGTGTATCGATAAGCCCCAACGCTTTGGCATATAACTCTTTGCTGGCTTTGATCTTACGGATCATTTTCGGCACAAACTCGTGCGGTACGTGGCAGTCAGGACAGGTCGCGCGTACACCGCTACGGTTGTTGTAGTGCACGGTTTCCATGTATTCCTGATACACCGTGTTGCGCATTTCGTGGCAGCTAATGCAGAACTCTTCGGTGTTGGCTTTTTCCATCCCGGTGTTAAATCCACCCCAGAAAATAATCCCGCCGACGAACCCGATTAACAGCAGCGTACCCAGCGCCAGGCGACTGGGGCGACGCCACCATTGCCAGAGGCGCTTAATCCGGCCTGGTTTACGGTTAGAATTTTCCATAATGACCTCTTATTTCCCGTAACCTTTCGATGGGGTAAAGGTGTTACCCACAATCGGCGGGGCGTCAGTCTGCGGCACATGGCACTGCAAACAGAAATAACGACGCGGCGCCACTTCGGCCAGCACTTTGCCGTCGCTGTCCATAAAGTGAGTTGGACTAATACGCGGCGCGCCGGTGGTACGATAGCTTTCGACACCGTGGCATTGCAGACAGCGGTTGGTATTCGTGGTCACCTGGTAACCATCGACGCTATGGGGAATCATCGGCGGCTGATTCACGTAGTTCAGCGGCATACGCTCCTGCTCTTTGTGCATGCGAATCGCCCCTTCCTGTGTCCCTGACACTTCCGGAGACTGGTTAAGATCCACTCCGTTTGCCGCCCAAACCGCACCGCTCACCACCAGGGCCAGCAGGGCTGTCCATTGACACAGCGCTTTCTTCAGGTCATGGCTTTTCATGATTTCGCTCCCGAACTCCATCGTGTAGTTATTGTAAATACGTCCTCAGAACAGACATCCACGCAGCGACCGCAGGCCATGCAATCGCGACTGGTGACCTGCACCGGGCTTTGCTCATCCAGCACCGGGGCACGTAACACATGCGGTTCCGGGCAAACATGAAAACAGTCCATACAGCGGTTACATTTCTGTCGGTCTTTTGCCGCAACGGTTAACACGCCCTGGCTACCCAGCACGCCATACAGTGCGCCTAAAGGACAAAGATGCCCGCACCAGCCGTGTTCAACGACCAGCAAATCAAATAAAAACAGAGCGATAATCAGCAGTGCGCCGCTACCGAATCCCATCACCAGGCTACGCCCCAGCAGTGAAACAGGGTTAATCCATTCCCACAGTAGCGTCCCGGTCAGCGCTGAACCCACCAGCACAATAACCAGAAGTACGTACCGTATATGACGTGGAATGGTTGCGGACTGATTCAGGTCAAACCTTCTACGTAGCCAGGCCGCAAAATCGGTAATCGGGTTCAGCGGGCAGACCCAACTGCAAAACAATCGCTTTCCTGCCAGGGCATACAGCGCCGTAATAATCGCCGCGCCCGTGAGTCCCACCGCGGCGGGCAGATGACCGCTCGCCAGGCTTTGCAGGGTAATCAACGGATCCGTCAGCGGGATCGTATCCAGTAGCAAGCTACTGGTGTAGTTCCCGTGCAGGATCCATACGCCAAACCACGGACCGCTCAGAAACATTCCCAGCACGATAAACTGACTGAGACGGCGGAAGATCAGCCAGCGGTGACTCCGCCACATGCCTTTTTTCGCCTGCGCTTCGCGCCCGGCGTCACGCTTACGATTTGCCATCGTTCCCCTCCAGCCAGCCGAAGCGGTAATGGTGACCCAACTCCCCTTTCGCCAGCGTCAGCGGCAACACTTTTATCGCCGGCTGTTCAAGCACGCAGACTTTTTCACATTTACCGCAACCCGTGCAGGCATCGCTGTGAACGGTGGGGATAAATCGCGCATGTTTGCCGGTTCGCATGTTGCGATCCAGTTCCAGCGTGATGGCCTCATCGATTTTTGGGCACTCGCGGTAGCAGACGTCACAGCGTAAGCCCTGGAAGTTCAGGCAGTTTTCCTGATCCAACAGAACCGCCAGCCCCATCCGCGAATCATCAATGGAGGCAATCTCCCGGTCCAGCGCCCCGCTGGGGCACACTTTGGCGCACGGAATGTCTTCGCACATTTCGCACGGGATATCGCGGGCAACAAAATACGGCGTACCGGCCGACAAGCCCGACGCGAGCGTCGCCAGTTTTAAGGTGTCATACGGACATGCCTGAACGCACTGCCCGCAGCGCACACAGGCGCTGGCAAAGGCGTTCTCGTTCACGGCACCAGGCGGGCGCAACCGCACGCCCGTAGCTCGTGCGGTTTGCTGCTGTAACCCCAGCGCCACGCCAACGGCAGCCAGTCCACCCACTGTGCGTACAACATCGCGCAGAAAGCGGCGGCGGCCGTTTTGGGGTTTCGCTGACCGGGACATGGCGTGTTACACCTTCGCCAGTTTCACAGCGCACTTCTTGAAATCCGTCTCTTTAGAGAGCGGATCTGTCGCATCCAGCGTCAGGTTATTCACCAACTGTGCGGCATCGAAGAACGCCATGTATACCAGCCCCTGCGGCGGACGGTTACGTCCACGGGTTTCAACAATGGAAACCACCTCGCCACGACGTGAAACCACTTTGACTTTATCGCCACGGCGCAGGTCCCGTTTTTTCGCATCCAGCGGATGAATAAACAGAACCCCTTCCGGGAAGGCCCGGTGCAGTTCAGGCACGCGGCGCGTCATACTGCCGGTGTGCCAGTGCTCCAGCACACGTCCCGTGGAAAGCCACAGGTCGTACTCTGCATCCGGGACTTCAGCGGCAGGTTCAAACGGCAGCGCGAAAATCACCGCTTTACCGTCTGGCTTACCGTAGAACTTGTAGCCTTCGCCCGCTTTGACGTACGGATCGTTACCTTCGCTGTAGCGCCACTGCGTCTCTTTCCCGTCAACGACTGGCCAGCGCAGACCGCGCGCCTTGTGGTAGTCATCGAACGGTGCGAGATCGTGACCGTGTCCGCGACCAAACCAGGCGTACTCTTCAAACAATCCTTTTTGCAGGTAGAAGCCCAGATCGCGGGATTCATCGTTCAACTGATCCTCTTTCAACTCCGTCAGCGGGAACTTGCTCACCGCAGGCGTGGCAAACAGTACGTCATACAGCGTTTTACCGCGCAGTTCCGGTTTCTGTGCCAGCAGCTCTTCAGGCCAGACCTCTTCCGTTTTGAAACGACGTGAGAACTGAACCAGTTGCCACAGGTCAGATTTTGATTCACCCGGTGCTTTAATCTGCTGGCGCCAGAACTGGGTACGGCGCTCGGCGTTACCGTAAGCCCCTTCCTTCTCCACCCACATCGCGGTTGGCAGGATCAGATCCGCTGCCAGCGCGCTGACGGTCGGGTACGGATCGGAGACAATGATAAAGTTGCGCGGATCGCGCCAGCCCGGCAGACGATCTTCATTGATGTTCGGACCCGCCTGCATATTGTTGGTACACATCGTCCAGTAGACGTTCAGCTTGCCGTCTTTCAGTGCCCGGTCCTGGGCAACCGCGTGAAGACCGATTTTCGCCGGAATAGTCCCAGCCGGGATATTCCAGTGTTTTTCGCAGATCTCACGGTGTTTTTCGTTGGTGACCACCATGTCCGCTGGCAGACGGTGAGCAAAGGTGCCCACTTCACGCGCAGTACCACAGGCAGAAGGCTGTCCGGTCAAAGAGAACGGCCCACAGCCCGGTTGCGCAATTTTGCCGGTCAGCAGGTGGATGTTGTAGATCAGGTTGTTGGCCCACACGCCGCGCGTATGCTGGTTGAAGCCCATTGTCCAGTAGGAGATGACCTTCTTGTTCGGGTCGGCATACAGCTTCGCCAGTTGTTCCAGTTGATCTTTTGGCACGCTGGTCATTTCAGCGGTTTTTTCCAGCGTGTACTCGGCAACAAACGCTTTGTAATCTTCAAAGCTCATCGGCTCGGAGGCGTCAGAACCTGGGTTTTTCGCTGCTTTTTCCAGCGGATGGGTCGGACGCAGGCCATAGCCGATATCCGTTGCCCCTTTGCGGACGTTAACGTGCTTGCTGAAGAAGTCCTGGTTAATCGCGTTATTCTGAATGATGTAGTTGGCGATGTAGTTGAGGATCACCAGGTCAGACTGCGGCGTAAAGACCATCCCGTTGTCCGCCAGCTCAAAGCTACGGTGCTGGAAAGTGGACAGCACGGAAACGTTAACATTCGGATCGGAGAGACGACGGTTGGTGATGCGCGACCAGAGGATCGGGTGCATTTCCGCCATATTGGCACCCCACAGAACAAACGCATCGGTATGCTCGATATCGTCGTAGCAGCCCATCGGTTCGTCCATACCAAAGGTTCGCATGAAGCCGACTACCGCTGATGCCATGCAGTGACGTGCGTTTGGGTCGAGGTTGTTCGAGCGGAAACCGGCTTTAAACAGTTTGGAGGCGGCATAACCTTCCCAGATGGTCCACTGGCCGGAACCAAACATGCCGACAGACTCCGGGCCTTTCTCTTTCAGTGAGGTTTTGAATTTCTCTTCCATCACGTCGAAAGCCTGCTCCCAACCGATCGGCGTAAATTCACCGTCTTTGCTGTACTTACCGTCTTTCATACGCAGCAGCGGCTGCGTTAAACGGTCCTCTCCGTACATAATTTTGGGCAGGAAATAGCCCTTGATGCAGTTCAGACCACGGTTAACCGGGGCTTCCGGGTCGCCCTGACAGGCGACAATACGCCCCTGTTGCGTCCCGACCAGTACGCCACAGCCTGTGCCACAAAAACGGCACGGGGCTTTATCCCACTTGATGGCTTCCTGTTGACCGACAACTGCACGGGCAACGCCCGGCACGCTTAGCCCGGCAGCCGCCGCAGCGGCCGCAACGGCGTTAGCTTTCATAAAGCTACGACGACTGAGTTTCATGGTGTTTCCTCACCTTGTTCTTCCTGCTGGTGATAAACCAGCGACACCGCCAGTACGCCCGCAACGTTGCGTACCGACTCAATTGTTTGCATCAGCGTTTCGCTGTGTTCTGCTTCAACCACGGCAATCATCTGACCGCTTTGCGGGTCGCTTACCGCCACTTCGCAGCCCGGCAATGCGTTTAACTGCGTGCTGATATCCTGTACATGTTCGCCTTTGGCCTGAACAATCAGGCTGCAGACCTGCCAGTTAATGTGCATGGTTATACTCCGCGGTAATGGCTGACACCGGGCAACTGGCGACACACGCGCCGCATCCGTTACAGTTCTGGTTATTGAGTTGTGGTTGATAAATGCCGGACAGCGTTGGGCGAAACATAATCGCCTGCGGCTCACAACTATCCTGACAGCGGCGGCACTCTACGGACTGATACGCCAGACACGCTTGCCCAATGGTAAAAATCAGATCCCATGCCCTGGTGTGGCGCGGAGAAAAGAGAGATTCGGGGCAAGCCTGCGCGCAGGCGTAGCAGAAGGTGCATTCGCTTTGTTGGAAATTAACGTTTGGATAGCCACCCGGCCCACGCTGCAAAACATCGTGTTCACAAGCCTGAATACAGGCGTCGCAACGGGTACACTGGGACAGAAACTGAGAGGCTTCCATGCTCCACGGCGGACGGATCCCACGGTTAGCATTACGCCAACTGCCAGTCAGTATGCCTCGACGGGATAAATCAACCATGGCATCGCCCTTCCATAAACGACGCTCCCCCGGCTGGGTGAACGACAATAAAAACCGCGTTACTACTAAGTCATTATTATGATCGGTAAGATAGTAAAGGATGTGTTCCAGGTGCATACCCCAATTGGGGTAAAACCAGTGGTTGGATCAAAAGAGTGTTAATGAAGCTTGTCAGAATGTGCTTCTCCGCACATATCAAAGGGTTATGTAATTATTTATATATCGAAATAACTGTCAGGATAATTGCCCGGGCCAAATGGTCATTAACAGAATAAATAACCATACCTAAGACATCAACTCAGTTAATGCACTTAAAAAATACGTAAAGACAGATCAATAACTCTGGTGAATATGCTAACCTGCCGTGAAATCGTTCATAAGATAAAAAAGGAAAACCTGTGAACTCTAAAATGAAGACAATGGTCCCTGCCGTTTTGTTCGCTGCCTTCGCCAGCACCTCTGCATGGGCGGCATCCGCTGAGACTACCCCGCAACCGCTGGAAAAAATCGCCCCTTATCCGCAGGCGGAAAAAGGGATGAAGCGCCAGGTTATCCAGTTACCCCATCAGGAAGATGAATCTACTCTGAAAGTGGAACTGATGATCGGTCAGACGCTGGAGGTCGACTGCAACCAGCATCGTCTGGGCGGCGCACTGGAAAGCAAAACGCTGGAAGGTTGGGGTTATGACTACTACGTCTTTGACAAAGTCACCTCTCCGGTATCGACCATGATGGCCTGCCCGGACGGCAAAAAAGAGCAGAAGCTTGTCACCGCGTATCTGGGTGATAACGGGATGTTGCGTTACAACAGCAAGTTGCCGATCGTGGTGTATACCCCGGCAAATATCGATGTGAAATTCCGCATCTGGAAAGCGGAAGATAACGTGCAGAACGCGGTAACGCGATAAATAGCTAATGATGCCGGATAGCGACGTACCGCCTTATCCGGCCTACAAGAACGTGATGTAGGCCGGAAAAGCGCAGCGCCATCCGGCAATCGGGTTACAGTGCGATATCCGCGACGGCTTTACGCTCCGGCTGAGCCTGAGGTTTCAGTTGCGGTGTGGGCAGCGAGTCTGCCACCTGCTGCTTGTCATATTTCAGACCCAGCACCTCACTGGTATATTGCAGTTCCTGCTGCGTCGCCTCAACGTTGCCGTTCAGTTTTGTACCGTAAGACGGAATAATCGTTTTCAGCTTCGCCTGCCATTGCGGCGTGCTCACTTTATCTTTGAAGACCGTTTCCATCAGGTGGAGCATGATCGGTGCCGCAGTGGATGCGCCCGGTGACGCGCCCAGCAGCGCGGCAACGGTTCCTTCTTTGTCGCTCACCACTTCCGTTCCCAGACGCAGTACGCCCCCTTTGTCTTCATCACGCTTGATGATCTGTACGCGCTGACCCGCCTGCCACAAACGCCAGTCCGCTTTCTTCGCCTGCGGATAGTACGCTTTCAGCGCGTCAAAGCGGTCGTCATCACTCAGCATCACCTGGCTAATCAGGTATTTCACCAGATCGAAGTTATCCAGTCCCACATTGACCATCGGCATGAAGTTCGAAGGCGTGGTTGAACTCAGCAGATCCCACAGTGAACCGTTTTTCAGGAATTTAGTGGAGAAGGTAGCGAACGGCCCAAACAGCACCACGCGTTTACCGTCCAGAATACGGGTATCGATATGCGGAACCGACATCGGCGGCGCGCCCACGGAAGCCTGACCGTACACTTTCGCCAGATGACGATTCACAACGTCCGGGTTTTCCGCGACCAGGAACTGACCGCCGACCGGGAAGCCAGCATACTCTTTGGCTTCAGGAATACCGGTCTCCTGCAGCAGTTTCAGCGCTGCGCCACCTGCGCCGATAAAGACGAATTTGGCTTTGATGTTATGTTCCGCTTCGCCGTTTTTCAGATCGGCGACGGTCACCGTCCAGCTGTTATCGTCGTTACGTTTAAAACCGCGGACTTCAGTGCTTAACTCCAGCGTAAAGTTGGGCTTTTTCTGTAACGAGGCAATCAACTGGCGCGTGATTTCGCCGTAGTTCACATCCGTTCCCATTTCAGTTCGCGTGGCGGCGACCTTCTGTTTCGGATCGCGCCCTTCCATCACCAGCGGCGCCCACTCTTTGATTTGCGCGTGGTCTTCAGAGTAGCGCATGCCGCGGAACAGCGTGCTCTGTTGCAGCGCCGCATAACGGGCGCGCAGGAAGTTAACGTTCTCATCCCCCCAGACGAAGCTCATGTGCGGAACGGTGGTGATGAAGGCGCGAGGGTCGTGCAATACGCCGCTGTTGACCTGATGCGCCCAGAACTGACGGGAAATCTGGAAGGCTTCGTTAATTTCAACTGCCTTTTCGGTGCTGATACTCCCGTCGGCTTTCTTTGGCGTGTAGTTCAACTCCATCAGCGCGGAGTGCCCTGTACCGGCGTTGTTCCAGCCGTTTGAACTCTCTTGCGCGACACCGTCCAGGCGCTCCACCATGGTCATCGACCAGCCGGGTTCCAGTTCCTGTAAGTACGTTCCCAATGTAGCGCTCATGATGCCGCCGCCGATCAACAGTACGTCCGTCTCCTGCTCTTCCGTCGCTTTCGCTTTTGCCGCCATCGAGACAGCATTCAGCCCTACGGCCATCGAGAAGAGCATGGCAGTCACTTTTTTCATATGGTTAATGCCTTACTTTTAGTATCGTTTTTTTGCTTTTTGCAGGTGAAAATCGAGCGGCATCAACGTTAACATTTCAGTAAAAATATTTAAATATTGTTTATAAATTATATTTAAATTTTATAAAAGTTAAAAATACGTTGAATCTTTATGGGGTTATTCGCAATATTTTCTGGAAACAGACGCTCCAGAAAGGTACTATGCGGCGCTTTATTATTCACCGCACGGACGCCTGCTGGTCTACTGTTATCAGGCCCCTTCCGACCTGAGAGTAAATATGTCTGTAACCCCTTCGTCTCCTGCTCTGGCTGAGGAACACACCGTCAGTGGCGTCCTTCGCGCCCCACGTCTGCTGATACGCGAAACGCTGGCGGGAGTCATTACCGCGCTGGCGCTGATCCCTGAAGTGATTTCCTTTTCGGTGATTGCTGGCGTTGACCCGAAAGTCAGTCTGATCGCCTCGGTGGTCCTCTGTCTTGCCATGTCTTTCATGGGCGGTCGCCCCGCGATGGTCACAGCGGCCGCCGGTTCCGTTGCGCTGGTGATTGGTCCGATGGTGCATCAGCATGGCGTACAGTACATCCTGCCGGCGGTGGTGCTGGCCGGACTCATTCAGATTCTGTTTGGCGTCACCGGGATGGCGCGGCTGATGCGTTTTATTCCCACCGCCGTCATGACCGGTTTTGTGAACGCCCTCGGTATTCTGATTTTCTTCGCCCAGGTTCCCCATTTCTGGAGCACAAGCCCACTCATCTGGGGGCTATTTACCTTAACGCTGCTGATTGTGCTGTGGGTGCCGCGGGTGATTAAAAGCATTCCTGCGCCGCTGATTGCCATTGTCTTGCTGACGCTGTTTACCGCAACCACCGGGCAATTGCTGCCAACCGTCGGCGATGAAGGTTCAATGCGTGGTGGCCTACCGGCACTGACGCAACTGTTGGTACCGCTGAATCTGCACACGCTGGCGATTATCTGGCCCTGCGCACTGAGTATCGCCTTCGTGGGCCTGATGGAGTCGCTGTTGACGGCGAAACTGGTTGATGACCTGACGGTCACGCCGTCAAATAAAAATCGTGAAAGCACGGGTCTGGGATTGGCCAACATTCTGGCGGGTTTTTACGGCGGCATTGCCGGCTGCGCGATGATCGGGCAGACCATCGTTAACGTGGAGATGGGGAAAGGCCGCAGCCGCGTGTCGACAATCGCCGCCGGGCTGGTTTTACTGCTGCTGGTGACCGCGCTGAGCGACGTGATGGCGAAAATCCCGATGTCGGTTCTGGCCGGGATCATGGTGATTGTGGCGGTGAAAACGTTCAGTTGGCACAGCATCCAGCCCACTACCCTGACGACACTGCCCGTGGTGGAAACGCTGGTGATGGTCATTACCGTTGGCGCAACGGTCTCCACTGGCAACCTGGCGATTGGCGTGGTTGCCGGAGTGGTGGCTATGGGATTACTGCCCCGCATCGTAACGCGCAAACGACGCGCTACATCAGAAACAGCGTCGCCAGCCCAAGAAAAATAAAGAACCCGCCGGTATCAGTAATCGCGGTGATCATTACGCTCGAACCGACCGCCGGGTCGCGCCCGAGCTTCACCATCGTCATCGGGATGATCACCCCCATTAGCGCCGCCATTAACAGATTCAGCATCATTGCCAGGGTCATCACCCCGCCGAGCGCCATGTCGTCGTACAGCCACCAGGTGATCCCACCCATGATCCCGCCCCAGACAAGGCCATTCACCAACGCCACGCCCATCTCGCGCAGAATAAGAAACGTCAGGTTACCCGGCTGAATGTTTTGTAACGCCAGCGCCCGGACAATCATGGTGATGGTCTGATTACCGGTATTCCCGCCGATCCCGGCGACAATGGGCATCAGCGACGCCAGCGCCACCAGCTGCGAAATGGTGTGCTCAAAGCCATCAATCACGCGAGAGGCGATGAACGCGGTACACAGGTTGATAGCCAGCCACGCCCAGCGCGTTTTCACCGCTTTAGGCACGGGCGCAAAAACGTCCTCTTCCGCGCTCAACCCGCCCATCCGACGTAGATCGGTGTCCGTTTCTTCATACACCACGTCGACTATCTCGTCGATCGTCAGGCGCCCCATCAGTTTGCCGGAAGGATCAACCACCGCGGCGCTGACCAGGTTGTCACGTTCGAAGGTACGCGCCGCGTTTTCCGCTTTGTCTTCCGGGGCGAAGGTCAGCGGATCGTCATCCATCACCTCGCTGACTTTGCGCTGCACGTCGTTGAGCAAAATACAGGTCAGGGTAAGCTCCCCGACCAGCGTTTTGTCGCGGCGGGTGACAAACAGTTTATCGGTGTTTTCCGGCATCTTGCCCAGACGACGCAGATAGCGCTGTACGACTTCCAGCGTCACGTCCGGGCGAACGGTAATGACCTCGAACTCCATAATCGCACCGACGCGATTCTTTTCGTAATGCATGACCTGGCGCACGCGGGCCCGTTCTTCGGGTGGCAGCGTCGCCAGTAACCGGCCAGTGAGGTTACGCGGCAGGTGTTGAACCAGGTAAATCTGTTCGTCGATGTCGAGGTATTGCAGCGCCTCAAGCAACTCCCGGTCGGTCATTTCGTCGATCAGGTCGTCCCAGACGTTTTCTGAGGCTTCGAGCAGCACGTAGCCGCGCTTTTCGCTTGCGATCAGCCGCCAGAGGGCGTGACGCTCTTCCGACGGGAGCGCTTCCAGAGTATCCGCGAGATCGGGCGGCGGAAGATGGTCGACCAGCGCGCCTACCTCAGCAATATCGTCGGATAACGTTCCGACATCATATTGCTCAGCCAGGGTGAGCTTGCCTAACAGGGTGGAAACGATGGCTTTGTCGGTGGTGAGCAGCCAGATCAGCCGCGCACGCTCTTCATCGCGCAGCCTTGCGCTGTTTTTGTGTTTTGCGAACATTAATCATAAATCCATGATATGAGATGCCATTAAGCATGGCGCGAGGTTATGTAAATAACAATAAACGGGGGCGTCAGATGGATAAAAAAAGAACCGCTGTCCCGAAAAGCGTTGCGCCATCGGGACAATGGTCAGATAGCTCAGGCCGTGCGCGCGACCGCATCGCGTGATGCAGCGTCACGCTCATCACCCACCAGTTCACTCACCTGTCCGTTGCGCATTTCCAGCAAACGGTCGGCATGAATAAAATAATGGTCGTCGTGGCTGATGGCAAAAATGGTTTTCCCCATCTCCTGCATTAACGGCAGCAGCACCTGGTAAAACTCGCGGCGGAAGTGCGGATCCTGATCGGCCGCCCACTCGTCGAGCAGAATAATGTCGCGATCTTCCGCCAGCGCCAGCAGCAGCGCCACGCGCTTTTTCTGCCCCTTCGACAGTTTCAGATTCAGGATCCGGCCATCGCTCAGTTCCAGCTTGTGCGCCATTTTCAGGTGCTCAAGCCACTTTTCAACCAGTGCAGGATCGGCCGGTTTACCTTCCGGTCCCAGCAGTTGGTCAAACAGCCAGACGTCGGTAAACACCGCCGAAAAGAGCTTACGATAATCTTCCGGCTTTTCGGCACTGACAGGCTTACCGTCCAGCAGGATCTCCCCGGACTGTGGCTGATATAGCCCCGTCAGCAGCATCGCCAACGTCGATTTACCGCTGCCGTTGCCGCCGATTAAAAACAGCAATTCACCGCGGTTAATCGTCAGATTCACCGGTCCTACGGAGAACGCGTTGTCCTGATAGTGGAACATGACGTTACGCAGTTCGAGGGTTTTCCATCCCGGGAAGGCCTGCGGGCGCGGGAACTCAGCCTTAAATGGCGCCAGCGCGAATTTGTTCAGCTTGTTGAAAGCGACCTGCGCCGTCAGCAGCGTGGGTAATGCCCCCACCGCCGACAGCAGCGGTGTACGCAGGAACAGTAGCGTTAACGAGTAGGTTGCCGCGACGTTGGTATCCGCCCAGCCGAGGCTGTTTGCCATCCAGAACACCAGACCAATCGCGCCGAGCATCATGATATTCGACCAGTTTACGGCACTGAGGTGGAAGGTATCGGCGCGAATAATATGGTGGCGATACGCTTTGGCATCCGGAATATAGAGGTGGGTGAAAATATGCTCCGCGCGCTCGCGGTTGAGCGTCAGCTCTTTGCGTCCTTCCAGCACCGTCTGATAATCGTTATACAGTTTATCCTCGGTTTCGCGCAGCGTCGCCATATGCCGATAAACCCGCGATACCAGCATAAAACCGCCCCAGATGGTAATGATCATCCAGATAGCCGTGACCAGCAGCATTTTGGTCGACAGCATCGCCAGATACGCCGCCGAGCCGACGGTCAGGATGATCCCCTGAACCAGTTCAGGCAGACGGACAAAGGCAATGGTGATGTTGCGCACGTCGCTGGTCAACCCGGCCAGCAGAGAGGCGCTGCCCAGTTGCTCAATACGTTCAACGTGCGTATCGAGAATACGTTTGATGAATTCACTGCGCAGACGGAAGACAAAGTGGTGTCCCAGCGTGGTGAGCGCCAGCTGTGAGCCCAGCGTCACCGCCATCAACAGCAACAGCAATCCCAGAAATTCCGGTAAAACCAGCAGAGAGGGATCTGCGGTCTCAATAAGACGCTGGTTGATAAAAGCGATAAGACCAATCCCCAGCGCCGCGCTGACGAGGCTGAGCGCCATCACGCTAATAAATGGCCAGCGATACTGCCGCCAGACAAGAAGAAGTAGTTCCATTCATACAACCCGGACAAGGAATAACAGCCCGCAGTTTAAACGTCTCAACGCGTTCAGCAATAATAATTCTTATTTTTATTCTTTTTTACCCGCCTGGCGAAAAGTCAGATTGTAACGACAATCGGCGGTCATCGGATGGAACCCGGCCTTCAACGGCTGAATCCCGTGGTAAAACAGACGTGATTCTCCTCCCCAGACCACCACGTCACCGTGTTCCAGCAGAATGCGCGTCAGCGGATCGCTACGTTTCAGACCGCCAAACTGAAAGACAGCCGGTAAGCCCAGCGAGACAGAGACGATTGGCGCGCGCAGATCCGGCTCGTCTTTATCCTGATGCAAGGAAAGCTTTGCGCCAGGCACATAGCGGTTGATCAGGCAGGCGTCCGGCTGATAATCCGCATAGCCCGCCGCCGTCGCCGCCTGCTGACTCAGACGCAGGAAGGACGGTGGGAAGTCGGGCCAGGCGAGTCCCGTCAACGGATCGACAGGCGAATAGAGGTAGCCGCGGCTGTCGGTCGTCCAGCCCAGCCGCCCACAGTTGGTCATCGCCACCGACATCGTGTAGCCGCCGGGGGTGATCATCTGGCGAAACGGCGAGCAGTGGGCGACCGTCTCAATCTCCTGTACCAGTTGCGGCGCCGCGCGGAAGGCAAAGCGGCGCAAAATGACAGCGCCGGGTGCCAGCGGTTCCTGCCAGGGCTGCGAATCGGCAAACAGATCGAGCATTATGCTCCCTCATCAGGCGATTCACGCCGCAGGATCTGCGCCTTGCGCGACACGCCCCAGCGATAACCGGAAAGCGAACCATCACCCCGGACAACGCGGTGACAGGGGATCACGATCGCCAGTTTGTTCGCGCCACAGGCGCTGGCGACCGCACGAACCGCTTTCGGCTTGCCGATCGCTTTTGCCAGTTGCTGATAGCTGACGGTCGCCCCGTAAGGAATCGTGCGCAGCGCCTGCCAGACCTGCTGCTGAAACGCGGTGCCCTGAATATCCAGCGGCAACGTCAGCGCCGCGTCGCGCCCGTCAATACTGGCAATAACGCGGTGGATGCGCTGCTGAAAATGGGCGTCGGCAGGGTGACCCTGAGCGGCCGGGAACAAGGTCCGCAGTTCAGCAATCAGCGCCACATCGTCATCCCCTAACAAAATGGCGCAAATCCCCCGCTCGCTCTCCGCCACCAGACAGCGTCCAAGTGAGCAATCGGCCAGCGCATAGCGCACGGCCAGTTTGTCACCGCCACGGCGGAACTGTTTTGCCGTCATCCCAAGCGCCGCATCGGCGTTACGATAGTAGCTGCTGCTGTCTGGAAAACCGGCATTCAGAATCGCCTGGGTCACGCTTTCGCCGTGACTCAGGGCGTCGCGCAGGCGGCGGGCGCGATACGATTGCTGCCAGGCTTTTGGCGTCATCCCGGTTGTGGCTTTGAACAAGCGATGCAGATGATACGGGCTCATCGCCACCTTCTCAGCCAGAACATTGAGCGTTATTGGGCTCTCCTGCTCCAGAAGCTGACAGGCATGCGTGATTTTATCCAGCCGGTGCTGCTGGGCGTTGGCTTTATCCGGCTGACAGCGTTTACACGGGCGAAACCCAGCCATCAGCGCGGCCTGCGCGTCGGGAAAGAAGCGGACATTTTTACGCAGCGCATGTTTTGCCGTACACGATGGTCGACAAAAGATCCCGGTCGTTTGCACGGCAAAAACAAACTGACCGTCAGCGTCAGAATCGCGTTCTAACACCGACTGCCAGCGCTGATCGTCATTTACGCGTTGATAATTTTTCATTCTGGACTCCTTCGTTAAGCATAGTGCCTGCTTAGCTGCAGTGTGTCCGAAACCCGTCACTCGAAAACCCGCAATCTTGCTTTTTAATTTTGTTCACGGATGAGGAAGCTTTCAAATTGTGGCGACATCCAGGTTTTGAATCCCTCCCCCTCTTTGATGATCATATACACCGCCAATCCTTCCTGGCGTACGACCTCTTTGGCTTTCTCCGTGCCGAGCACCATCAGCCCGGTATCCCAGCCATCCGCCTCCAGCGCCGTTGGCGCAATCACCGTCACCGACACCAGATTGTGCTCAATGGGACGACCCGTTTGCGGATCGATAACATGGGTGAGGCGTTTGCCGTTCAGCTCGTAATAGTTGCGGTAACTGCCGGAGGTACTGATGCCGTGCCCGTTAATATCCACCACCGCCTGAACCGCATTCTCGCGATCGGTGGGTTTCTGGATCGCCACCCGCCACGGATGCCCTTCGGCGTTCATCCCACGACTGTTCAGCGCCCCGCCGACAGAGACCAGATAGCGGGCAATACCTTCCCGCTCCATCAACTGTGCCAGGTGATCGGCAGCGTAACCTTCACCGACGGTGGAGAGATCGACAAACAAATCCGGCAGATCTTTTTGCAGATACTGTTGTTTCGCCTGGTTGATCACCGTCAGGTGCTGCAACCCGCTGTTGGCTTTTGCCGCATCAATTTGCGCCTGCGTCGGGATCTGGACCGGCTGCTTGTCGGGACCAAATCCCCACAAATTCACCAATGGCCCGACGGTGATGTCCATCGCGCCCTGCGTTTTTTGCCCAATACGCAGCGCTGAGGTCACAATATCCGCCATCGCTTCGCTGACAGGCCAGGGAGAAAGGCTTTTCGACAGGTTGAAGCGCATCAGCGCCGAATCATTTTTATAGGTTGAGAGCAACTGGTCGTCGGCATCCAGTTGCGTCTGAATTTTCGTTTGTAGCGCCGCTGACGCGTTAGCATCAATACCGACCACACTCACGCGCCAGAAGGTGCCCATCGTTTTCCCTTCCAGCACTACCGGAGCCGTCGCTGGCGTTTGCGCCGCGTCCGGCGCGTTATCGCACCCGGTAAAAAAGACGGTCATCGCCAGTAAGGCCACGCGAGCAATGTTCATTTCCATACGTGATTGTTCTCCTGCAAAAGAGGCGCAAGAGTACACCAAAAACCGCCGATTGTGCGTCGTAGAACCGCACAAAAAAAGGCCCCGCAGGGCCTTTTATCGACATTAAGCAAACTTAGAACTGGTAAACCAGGCCCAGTGCAACGATGTCGTCGGTGCTGATACCGGCATCACGAGTGAAGCTGTTGTCATCCAGCAGGTTGATTTTGTAATCAACGTAGGTGGACATGTTTTTGTTGAAGTAATAGGTTGCGCCAACATCAACATATTTCAGCAGATCTTCATCGTCGTAGTTACGACCGTTGAGAGTCCCCAGGTTTTTACCTTTGGACTGCAGGTAAGCAACGGACGGACGCAGACCGAAGTCGAACTGGTACTGAGCAACCACTTCGAAGTTCTGCGCTTTGTTTGCCCACCCTTCGCCGCCTACGCGCGTTGCGTTGTAGGTCTGGGTGTACTGTGCTGCCAGATAAACGTTGTTAGCGTCGTATTTCAGGCCGCCGGTGTAGGTTTCAGCGCGATCGCCGT
Source organism: Citrobacter telavivensis (assembly GCA_009363175.1). Lineage (NCBI taxonomy): Bacteria > Pseudomonadati > Pseudomonadota > Gammaproteobacteria > Enterobacterales > Enterobacteriaceae > Citrobacter > Citrobacter telavivensis. The sequence continues at coordinate 2,293,370 of CP045205.1, read as the reverse complement.
TACCAAGATAAATCGCTTTGTTCTGCTCATCAGTACGTTTGGAGCTGCTCACTGCTGCACCCAGACCGAAGCCTTCACCGATGTCATAAGTCACGGAACCGCCGACACCGTCGCCGTTCTGACGCAGCGCTCCACGACCGTTGTTAGTCACGCCAGTGTAAGCTAAGTCATCAGCACCTTCGCCTGACGGGCTGCCGTTTTTACCCTGATACTGCAGGGCAAAGTTCAGGCCATCAACCAGACCGAAGAAATCAGCGTTACGGTAAGTCGCAAAGCCGTTACCACGCTGCTGCATGAAGTTGTCAGAACCGTAGGTGTCGCCACCGAATTCTGGCAGAACGTCGGTCCAGGACGTAACGTCATACACAACGCCGTAGTTACGACCGTAGTCGAAAGAACCCGCGTCGCCGAATTTCAGACCCGCAAATGCGACACGAGTCCAGGAGTTGTTTTCGGATTCAGGTGCGTTACCCTGGATCTGATACTCCCACTGGCCGTAACCGGTGATCTGATCGTTAACCTGAGTTTCGCCTTTGAAGCCGATACGCATATAGGTCTGATCGCCATCAAGACTCTTGTCATCGGAGAAATAATGCAGACCGTCGACTTTACCGAACAGGTCTAATTTGTTGCCGTCTTTGTTGTAAATTTCAGCCGCATTTGCTGCGCCTGCTACCAGCAGTGCTGGTACCAGGAGGGACAGTACTTTAACTTTCATGTTATTAACCCTCTGTTATATGCCTTTATTTGCTTTTTTATGCCACTGCATACTGATTAACCCTCATTAACCAGTCGGCAAGTTCATTCTCCTCAAAATTGCAGAATAATCCAACACGAATATGATACTAAAACTTTTAAGATGTTTCATTTATCCACATAGGTGTTTCAAAATGTAAATATGAGGGAACTTTTTTTTTGCTTCAAAAAGACAAAAAATAAGCACAATCACTCAAGAAATATAAAAATAACAACAAAAACAAGAGGTTACTAAAATAAATTTCATAGCACTGAATGACAAAACAAAATCGTCGCGCATCACTAAAATATCTCTCGCTATCATCATTAACTTTATTTATTACCGTCATTCATTTCTGAATGTCTGTTTACCCCTATTTCAACCGGATGCGATGCGTCCGGTTTTTTTTTACCCTTCTTTACACTTATTTTCTCTTTATGTGCTACCGCACAAAAATAATAACAACTATTAACTATTTACCTTCATTCAGTCACTGACTGATATCAGAAACCGATTTCTTGTTATTTCGTGCTATTTGTCATCACGCGTCGGGTCATATTTGTACGTAGCTTGCGGGGCTGTACACTTTTACGTCATCTAACCGATGAATTCTTTTTGGCAAAAAATGCAGAACATCAATGAGTAGAGAATGTGGAAATTCACACCGTACCCTTTATACTGCCCTTTCACCTTCGGCGTTGTTTTACAGGTCATAACCACGAATGAGTCAGTCTGATACAACGGCTACGTCCCGATTCTCCCTCCTGCCGGGAAGCATTACCCGTTTCTTTTTATTGCTGATCATTGTGTTGCTGGTAACGATGGGCGTGATGGTGCAAAGCGCGGTTAACGCATGGCTAAAAGATAAGAGCTATCAAATCGTCGATATCACACATGCTATCCATAAGCGTGTCGATACCTGGCGTTACGCGACCTGGCAAATCTATGACAACATCGCGGCGACCACGAATCCATCGAGCAGCGAAGGATTGCAGGAAACGCGCCTGAAACAGGACGTTTACTATCTCGAAAAACCGCGTCGTAAAACCGAAGCGCTGATCTTTGGCTCGCATGACAGTTCAACGCTGGAAATGACACAGCGCATCTCGACCTACCTCGACACGCTGTGGGGTGCCGAAACGGTGCCGTGGTCCATGTATTATCTCAACGGGCAGGACAACAGTCTGACCCTCATCTCGACGCTGCCGTTGAAAGACCTCTCTTCGGGATTTAAAGAGTCAACCATTGGCAGCATTGTCGACTCACGCCGGGCCGAGATGCTTCAGCAGGCCAATGCGCTGGACGAGCGGGAAAGCTTTTCATCGCTGCGTCGTCTGGCCTGGCAAAACGGCCACTACTTTACCCTGCGGACCACCTTTAACCAGCCGGGGCATCTGGCGACCGTTGTCGCATTTGATCTGCCCATCAATGACTTAATTCCCCCCGGCATGCCGCTGGACAGCTTCCGCCTTGAGCCTGACACCACCCCAGTCAGCACACGCAACGCGGATAAAGAATCACCAGACAGCGTAAGCATCAGCTTTAACAGTTCGAAAATTGAAATCTCTTCGGCGCTGAACTCGACGGGAATGCGACTGGTCTGGCAGGTGCCGTTCGGTACGCTGTTGCTCGATACGCTGCAAAACATCCTGTTACCGCTGTTGCTGAATATTGGCCTGCTGGCCCTCGCGCTGTTTGGCTATACCACCTTTCGTAACCAGCCGGGACGCACAACCGAAGTCGCGCCGAATACCGCGGCCAATAATGAGCTACGTATTCTGCGTGCGATTAATGAAGAAATTGTCTCCCTGCTGCCGCTGGGTCTGCTGGTGCATGACCAGGAGGCGAACCGCACGGTGATGAGTAACAAAATTGCCGACCATCTGTTGCCGCATCTGAATCTGCAAAACATCACCAGTATGGCGGAACAGCATCAGGGCGTGATCCAGGCAACCGTCAATAATGAGCTGTATGAGATACGCCTGTTCCGCAGCCAGGTCGCTCCGCGCACCCAGATCTTTATTATCCGTGACCAGGATCGTGAAGTGCTGGTGAACAAAAAGCTCAAACAGGCACAGCGGTTGTACGAAAAAAATCAGCAGGGCCGCACCGCCTTTATGCAAAACATCAGCGAGGCGTTAAAAGACCCGGTCAAAAAGCTGGCGGCGGAGGTCGCGCAGGTGCAAACGTCTGATGCACAGCAACTGGCGAATCATGCCGATGTATTGATCCGCATGATCGATGAAATTCAACTGGCGAACATGCTGGAAAGCGACGCCTGGAAGAGCGAGCCGACCCTCTTCTCGGTTCAGGCGCTGATTGACGAAGTCGTACCGGAAGTGCTGCCGGCCATGAAGCGCAAAGGGCTGCAACTGCTCATCAACAACCATCTGAAGGCCAACGACGAGCGGCGTGGCGATCGCGATGCGCTGCGACGGATCTTACTGTTGTTGATGCAGTACGCGGTGACGACCACCCAGATTGGTAAAATCACGCTTGAGGTAAGTCAGGATGAGTCGGTGGCGGAGCGCCTGACTTTCCGCATTCTGGATACCGGTGAAGGCGTGACGTTAAGCGAAATCGACAACCTACATTTCCCGTTCATCAGCGAGACGCAGAAAGATCGTTACGGCAAAGCCAATCCGCTGGCCTTCTGGCTATGCGATCAGTTGGCACGTAAACTCGGCGGGCATTTGAACATAAAAGCGCGAGATGCGCTGGGTACACGCTATACAGTCCATGTTAAAATGACTCCGCTCGACCAGCATAGAGAAGACGAAGAGCGTCTGCTGGATGATGTCAGCGTCATGATCGACGTGACCTCTAACGAGGTTCGCAACATTGTGCTTCGTCAGTTGGAAAACTGGGGGGCGACCTGCATCACCCCGGATGAGAGACTCATAAGTCAAGAATATGATCTCTTTTTAACTGATAATCCGTCTAATCTTACTGCCTCCGGCTTGCTTTTAAGCGATGATGAGTCAGGCGTGCGGAAAATAGGCCCTGGCCAGCTTCGCGTCAACTTTAATATGAGCAACGCTATGCAGGAAGCTGTACTACAACTAATTGAAGAGCAACTGGCGCAGGAAGCGATCCCGGAATCCCCTCTGGGAGGTGATGAAAACGCCGAACTTCATGCCAGCGGTTATTACGCACTATTTGTAGACACAGTACCGGATGATGTTAAGAGGTTGTATACTGAGGCAGCAATCAGCGATTTTGCTGCGCTAGCCCAAACGGCTCACCGCCTGAAAGGCGTGTTTGCCATGCTAAATCTGGTACCCGGCAAGCAGTTATGTGAAACGCTGGAACATCTGATTCGCGAGAAAGATGCTCCAGGAATAGAAAAATACATCAGCGACATTGACGCCTACGTCAAGAGCTTGCTGTAGCAAGGTAGCCTTTACATGAACAATATGAACGTAATTATTGCCGATGACCATCCGATTGTACTGTTCGGTATTCGCAAATCACTTGAGCAAATCGAGTGGGTGAATGTTGTTGGCGAATTTGAAGACTCCACAGCACTGATCAACAACCTGCCAAAATTAGATGCGCACGTGTTGATTACCGATCTCTCCATGCCGGGCGACAAGTACGGCGATGGGATCACTCTGATCAAATATATCAAGCGCCATTTTCCGAGCCTGTCGATCATTGTTCTGACCATGAACAATAACCCGGCAATCCTGAGCGCGGTTCTTGATCTCGACATCGAAGGAATTGTCCTGAAACAGGGCGCGCCAACCGATCTGCCGAAAGCGCTCGCGGCGCTGCAAAAAGGCAAAAAGTTCACCCCGGAAAGCGTCTCTCGCCTGCTGGAAAAAATCAGTGCGGGCGGCTACGGCGACAAACGTCTCTCTCCGAAAGAGAGTGAAGTCCTGCGTCTGTTTGCCGAGGGTTTCCTGGTCACTGAAATCGCCAAGAAACTGAACCGCAGTATCAAAACCATCAGCAGCCAGAAGAAATCAGCCATGATGAAACTGGGCGTTGAGAACGATATCGCACTGCTGAACTATCTTTCTTCCGTGACCCTGAGCCCGGCAGACAAAGACTAATTTCTCTTTCCGTTGCAAAATGCCTGATGGCGCTCCGCTTATCAGGCCTACTCATTACGGAAAACATCCCCGTTCTGTAGGCCGGATAAGGCAAAGCCGCCATCCGGCATTTTTAACCCCGTGTTTTCCTGACCCGCTCCGCATACACCGCCAGCGTCTGCTTGAGAATGTCCAGCGTGACCGGCTTCGACAGACAGCTGTCCATCCCCGACTCCAGACAGCGCTGCTTCTCTTCGGCTAAGGCGTTTGCCGTCACCCCGACTACCGGTAGCGTCAGCCCCAACTGACGAATACGCTGCGTCAGACGATAGCCGTCCATATTCGGCATGTTGACGTCGCTCAGCACGATATCGATGTGGTTTTTGCTTAGCACGTTCAGGGCATCCACGCCGTCATTCGCGGTCTTGCACTGATACCCCAGCGAACCCAACTGATCGGCCAACAGGCGACGGTTGATTGGATGATCGTCAACCACCAGGATCATCATGTCATCATTGGTGGCCGCCGCTTTTTCCGGGGCCGGTAACGCGGAAGAGAGCTCGTCATCGTCGAGTTCAATACTGTAGATCCGGGCCAGCAGCGCCGGCAGTTCATGCGGCGACGCGACGCTGTGAACCCATTCCCCCGGCACCCTTTCCAGCGGAATGCCAATGTGACGGCGACAGAAAATAACCGCCGCACGCCCCTGCCAGGGCTGTTCCAGCTCATCGTCAGCGATCAATACATCGTCACTCGCCGGAGGTTGGCCTTCATAACGCATCACTTCGACGCCGTTGCGCGTCAGGCTGTTTTCAATAAATTGACACAGCGAGGCATTACGCACCGCCAGCCAACAGCGTGTTCTGGCGAGTCCATCGAGACCTTTTTTCGCCGGATACTGCGCGCCATACAGCGGAATACGCACCGTAAACTGGCTGCCCATCCCCGGTTCAGAATCGACCGAAATGTCGCCGTCCATCATGCTGATCAGCTTTTCGCAAATCGCCAGTCCCAGCCCCGTCCCCTGGAAATTGCGCTGCACGCCGGTACCGACCTGGAAAAACGGGTCGAACAGGCGCACCACCTCTTTCGCCGGGATCCCTACGCCGGTATCCCGCACCCGAATACTGAGGTAATCATCGTCACGGCTAACATGCAGTACGATGCAGCCAATGTCGGTGAATTTAATCGCATTACTGAGCAGGTTAGAAATCACCTGTTGCAGGCGCATCGGATCGCCATTGAGGGCAACCGGCACATTCGGTTCGATAAAGCAGTACAACCCTATCTGCTTGCGCACCACCAGCGGCAAATAGTTCGCCGTAATGTGGCTCATCACCTCGCGCGGTGAGAATTCACGCGGCTCAATTTTCAACTGCTCAGATTCAATTTTCGAGAAGTCGAGAATGTCGCTGATGATTTTCAGCAGCAGACTGGAAGAGTTATTCATCGCCGTCACCAGGCGATCGACCCCTTTGGGTAACGCTTTGGTTTGCAGCAGATCGAGGTTACCGATGATGCCATACAGCGGGGTACGCAGCTCGTGGCTGACGGTCGCCAGGAACATCGATTTCGACTGACTCGCCTGCTCAGCCGCCTGCGCCATCTCCTGCAACGACTCCTCCATTTTGACGCGGGCGGAGACATCCACCAGCACACAGATCGCCACGTTTTCATTGCGATAGCGGGAATGGACGAAGCTAATCTGCAGGTTGGTGTTATTACTGGTCAGCACATCGACAAAGTTCACCTGCTGTCCGCAGATGATTTGCGTCAGCCTCTGTCGGTCCTCATGGGTGAGCATGTTCAGATACGTGTGCGCCAGCTCATTACTGAGAATGTTAATACCGTCAACGGTGCGCAGAATGCAGATCCCGACCGGCGCGGAAGCGACAATCTTACGGTTAAACTGCTCATGCTCTTCCAGACGCTGGGCGTCGCTTTCCGCCGGAATAAAGATCCGCCGTTCGTACATCCGCGCGAGAGTAAACAGCGCCGCGCCCACCAGCACGTTCAGCAGAATGGCATTCAGAATCAGCATCCGGATCCGTTCCAGCACCAGATCAACCGGGACGGAATAGACAATGCTCAGCGAGGACGGCGGCAGGTTTTTCTTCAGCACCAGTTCACGAAAACCCGGCGTATAGCCAAACCAGGAACGCTCCTGCATCCAGCGAGGCTCCGCCTTAATGGTGCCTTCCGGTCCGGTCAGTGAAATCAGCGCATGACCATTTTCATCCAGAATGGTCACCCCCATCGGCAGACTGCCCGGCGTAAAGAAATTTTCCATCCGAATGGACTGCTCAACGCCTAACAGCGCCTGCAGACGGTTTGCCAGATAGACCGGCGTCAGCGCGTAGAAATACCCGATCCCCGGACGCGGCCCCTGCCCTACCCAGTAAAGATTGCTTCCGGACTCATCCTGCGGCGCATTGCGGTACTTCATAATCCGCTCGTGCAGCGTTTTCAGCGCGTTATCGCGCTCGACGGGCATATCGCGCAGGCCGAAATTCGCCATGCAGAGATTATCGCTACCAATGAGAAATACGCGATTCAGGTCGTAGGCGGCAGAGAAGTTGTCGCGCCAGTAGCGCATGAACCACGCCAGCGACTCCAGCGATCCGCGCCATGCATTGCCCATTGCCGCACAGTCTGAATCAGCAAACAGCGGCTGAAAGGTCGGGACCTCGGTTTTATCGTCACGCGCCCGCGAAGTCAGCACGCCGTTCTCCGCCGTCAGGCGGTTCTCAGCGATATACTTGAGCTCTTTCATCACATCCGCCGTGCGCTGAATATAGCGCTGGGCCTGATCGGAACTGAGATTAAACTCCTGGCGAATCTCTGATTCCCGCTGATGCAGGGCGTTCACGATGTAGAACACCGAGGCAAAGGCAATGAGCAGCCAAATCAACAGCGCCAACGCTCTGAACAGGTAGCGCGAGATTTTCAGTGTCGTGCGAAAGGAAGCAAGGTATTTCAAAAGGGCGAAGCTCCGCCTCAGGCGATAAATGGAGTGTGGTTAAGGTAGCGGTAAATGCGCGGCGTCGCAATGCCCGCGCCTCCGTTTGCGGGAATATGATACACCGCTGAGAAACCATTGCCGCAACCATCGATAATCATCATTTGCCGTACAGAGCCACAGGGATGCCAGCATGCGCTTTTTGAGAGGGTTATACCCGCGACGCTTACGCAATCAAATGATACTGATGGCGATCCTGATGGTCATCGTGCCGACGCTGTCGATCGGTTATATCGTAGAAACCGAAGGCCGGTCAGCAGTCTTATCCGAAAAAGAGAAAAAATTATCTGCCGTCGTACACCTGCTCGATCAGGCGCTCGGCGAACGCTTTGACGATTTTACGACGTTGCCACGGGAGGAGCGGATCCGGGCGCTGAATGCCGAACTCGGCCCCATCACCGAACAGATAACCCTGGCGTTTCCGGGCATTGGCGCGGGCTACTATAACAAAGCGCTGGATGCGATTGTGACCTACGCCCCTTCCGCGCTGTATCAAAATAACGTCGGCGTGACGATTGCCGCCGATCACCCCGGACGTGAAGTGATGCGCAGCAATGCCCCGGTGGTCTTTTCCGGTCGCCAGGTGCGTGGCGATATTCTCAACTCGATGATCCCCATCACCCGGGACGGTAACGTGATGGGTTACATCTGGGCAAATGAGCTGACGGAAGATATTCAGCGTCAGGCCTGGAGGATGGACGTGCGCATCATTGCGGTACTGGCGGCGGGTCTGCTCTGTAGCCTGTTACTGATTGTGCTGTTTTCCCGACGTCTTGGCGCGAATATCGACATTATCACGGACGGTCTGTCGACGCTGGCGCAGAAGACGCCGGCACAACTTCCCAATCTCCCCGGCGAACTGGGGCAAATCAGCCGCAGCGTCAACGCCCTGGCGCAAACGCTGCGTGAAACCAAAACCCTGAACGACCTGATCATTGAAAACGCCGCCGACGGCGTGATTGCTATCGACAGACAGGGCGATGTCACCACCATGAACCCCGCAGCGGAAATGATTACCGGCTACACGCTGAATGAACTGGTCGGTCAGCCTTATGCCACTCTGTTTTCCGACCCTCATTTTGCCAGCCCGGTTCTCGATACCCTGGCACACGGTACAGAACATCTGGCACAAGAAGTCAGTTTTCCGGCGCGCGATCGCACCATCGAACTCAGCGTCACCACCAGCCGCATTCATAACCCCAATGGTGAATTGATCGGCGCACTGGTGATTTTTTCCGACCTGACCGCTCGCAAAGAAACACAGCGTCGCCTGGCCCAGACGGAGAGACTTGCCACGCTGGGTGAACTGATGGCCGGGGTGGCGCATGAGGTGCGTAATCCGCTTACCGCTATCCGCGGCTATGTGCAGATCATCCGTCAGCAAACCAGCCTGCCGGTACATCAGGAATATCTGTCCGTGGTACTGAAAGAAATTGATTCCATCAATAGAGTCATTCAGCAGTTGCTGGATTTCTCCCGCCCACGACAAAGCCAGTGGCAGCAAGTGCTGCTTAATTCGTTGATCGAAGAGACGCTGATTCTGGTGCAAACCTCCGGTGTACAGGCGCGGATCGCGTTCAACGTCGAACAGGATAAAGGATTACCTGCCATCGTTGCCGATCGCGAACTGTTGAAACAGGTGATCCTCAATATTCTGATTAATGCCGTACAGGCCATCAACGCGCGCGGCGAAATTCGCATTCGCACCTGGCAATATTCAGCCACGCAACAAGCCGTGACGATTGAAGACAACGGCTGTGGGATCGATATCGCGCTACAGAAAAAGATCTTTGACCCCTTTTTCACCACCAAAGCCTCAGGAACGGGGCTTGGACTCGCGCTCAGCCAGCGCATCATCAATGCCCATCAGGGCGATATTCGCGTCACCAGCATGCCCGGATGCGGCGCGACATTTACCCTCATTTTACCCATTAACCCGCAGGGAAATTTGTCAGTATGAAAACCCGCTATCGTATCCTCATCGTGGATGACGAAGACAACGTTCGTCGCATGCTCACTACCGCATTCTCGCTACAGGGGCATGAAACGCACTGCGCCAGTAACGGTGAGGAAGCCTTGCAGCGCTTTGTCGACGCACCGCCGGATGTGGTGCTGATGGATATCCGTATGCCGGAAATGAACGGGATTGATGCACTGAAAGTCATGCGCACCCGGCAGCCGCGCATCCCCGTGATCCTGATGACCGCTTACGCTGAAGTCGAAACCGCCGTCGAAGCGTTGCGCAGCGGCGCGTTTGACTACGTGATCAAACCCTTCGATCTCGATGAACTCAATTTACTGATCCAACGCGCACTGCAATTGCAGGCGATGAAACAGGAGATCCGCAGCCTGCATCAGGCGCTGAGCACCAGCTGGCAGTGGGGGCATATCCTGACCAACAGTCCACGGATGATGGATATCTGCAAAGACACGGCAAAAATTGCCCTGTCGCAGGCCAACGTCTTGATCAGTGGCGAAAGCGGCACCGGTAAAGAGCTGATTGCACGCGCCATTCACTACAACTCGCGCCGGGCAAACGGGCCGTTTATCAAAATCAACTGTGCCGCGCTGCCGGAGTCACTGCTGGAAAGCGAGCTGTTTGGTCATGAAAAAGGCGCCTTCACCGGGGCACAGACTCAGCGTCAGGGACTGTTTGAACGCGCCCATCAGGGAACGCTGCTGCTCGATGAAATTGGCGAAATGCCGCTGGTACTGCAGGCGAAGCTACTGCGCATCCTGCAGGAAAGAGAGTTTGAACGCGTGGGCGGACACCAGACCATTCAGGTAGATATCCGTATCGTTGCCGCCACCAACCGGGATCTCCCTGCAATGGTAAAAGAAGGCGCCTTCCGCGAAGACCTGTTTTACCGTCTGAACGTCATTCATCTGCAACTTCCCCCGCTGCGTGAACGACGGGAAGATATTGCGCTACTCGCTAACCACTTCTTACAGAAATTCAGTTCGGAAAATCAGCGCGATATTATTGAAATCGATCCTGCGGCCATGTCGATGCTTACCACCTGGCCCTGGCCCGGCAACATTCGGGAGTTGTCTAACGTCATTGAGCGGGCGGTCGTGATGAATACCGGGGCGGTTATTTTTGCTGAAGATCTGCCCGCCCCGCTCCGCCAGCCGGTGAGTGGTAGCAGCGAGATAAAAGCCACGCAGCCCGGTGAACGCAATCTGAAAGAAGAGATAAAACGTGAAGAGAAGCGAATTATTATCGAGGTGCTCGAGCAGCATGAAGGCAACCGCACCCGCGCCGCGCTGATGTTAGGTATCAGTCGACGCGCTCTGATGTACAAACTGCAGGAATACGGTATCGATACGGCCGGGTTGTAGCACCAGAATCTGCTATGCAGAATTTTGCACAGTGCGCAAAATTCTGCATAGCCTCCGCGCGATAAGCCCACTGCACACAAACAAATAACTTTTTTAATTCAATCAGTTAATTAATTTCCTCACCCGTTAGCCATTCTGGCATCCCGCTTGCTATTCCCTTTGCGTACCCAAAATGGAGTATGCAAAAGGGAAACATAATGAAAACAAAACTGATTACCTTACAAAACGCTGCCGGGTTCTTTCGTGACGGCATGACCATCATGGTTGGCGGTTTTATGGGGGTAGGGACCCCACCCCGTCTTGTCGAAGCCTTACTTGAATCCGGCGTCAGAGACCTGACGCTGATCGCCAACGATACCGCCTTTGTCGATACCGGTATTGGCCCACTGATCGTCAATGGCCGGGTAAACAAAGTCATTGCGTCTCATATCGGCACCAACCCGGAAACGGGGCGTCGGATGATTGCCAAAGAGATGGAGGTTCAACTGGTGCCGCAAGGTACGCTGATTGAGCAGATCCGCTGCGGCGGCGCAGGACTCGGCGGCTTCCTGACCCCCACCGGCGTCGGCACCATCGTGGAAGATGGCAAACAAACCCTGACGCTCGACGGAAAAACCTGGCTGCTGGAGCGCCCGTTGCGCGCCGATCTGGCGCTCATCCGCGCGCACCGTGCCGACCCTCTCGGCAACCTGACCTACCAACTCAGCGCCCGCAACTTTAACCCACTTATTGCCCTCGCCGCCGATATCACCCTGGTGGAACCTGACGAACTCGTTGAGACAGGCGATCTGCTGCCTGACCAGATAGTCACCCCCGGTGCGGTTATCGACCATATCGTCATTCCACAGGAGAGCAAATAATGGATGCGAAACAACGTATTGCGCGCCGCGTGGCGCAAGAACTTCATGATGGTGACGTCGTGAACTTAGGTATTGGCCTGCCGACGATGGTCGCCAACTACCTGCCGGATGACATTCATATCACTCTGCAATCAGAAAACGGATTTCTTGGACTGGGGCCGGTCACCACCGCGCATCCCGATCTGGTGAACGCTGGCGGACAACCCTGCGGGATTTTGCCGGGTGCGGCGATGTTCGATAGCGCGATGTCATTCGCCCTGATCCGTGGCGGTCATGTGGATGCCTGCGTTCTGGGCGGGTTGCAGGTTGATGAACAGGCCAACCTCGCGAACTGGGTGGTGCCCGGCAAAATGGTTCCCGGCATGGGGGGGGCAATGGATCTGGTGACCGGCGCGCGCAACGTCATTATCGCGATGGAGCACTGCGCGAAAGACGGCTCGGCGAAAATCCTCCGCCACTGCACCATGCCGCTGACTGCCCAGCATGCGGTACATGTGCTGGTCACTGAACTCGCGGTGTTCCGCTTTATCGACGGTAAAATGTGGCTGACGGAAATCGTCGACGGGTGTGACCTTGATACCCTGCGCGCAAAAACCGAAGCTCACTTTGACGTTGCCGCCGATCTGGTCGTTCAGCGAGGTGACGCATGATTGGCCGTATCTCGCGTTTCATGACGCGCTTTGTCAGCCGCTGGCTGCCCGATCCCCTGATTTTCGCCATGCTGCTGACGCTGCTGACGTTCGGCATCGCGCTGTGGTTAACACCGCAAACGCCCGTCGCGATGGTGCGTTTCTGGGGGGACGGCTTCTGGAACCTGCTGGCCTTCGGGATGCAGATGGCGTTGATCATCGTGACAGGCCACGCGCTGGCCAGTTCTGGTCCGGTGAAAAACCTGCTGCGCACCGCCGCGTCTGCCGCTAAAACGCCCGCTCAGGGCGTAATGCTGGTGACCTTCTTTGGCTCCGTCGCCTGCGTCATCAACTGGGGCTTCGGCCTGGTGGTTGGGGCGATGTTTGCCCGTGAAGTTGCCCGTCGCGTGCCGGGTTCCGATTATCCGCTGCTGATTGCCTGCGCCTATATCGGTTTTCTGACCTGGGGCGGCGGCTTCTCCGGTTCGATGCCCCTGCTGGCGGCAACGCCGGGTAACCCGGTTGAACACATCGCGGGCTTAATTCCGGTCAGCGATACCCTGTTCACCGGTTTCAACATCTTCATCACTCTCGGGTTGATTGTGGTCATGCCGTTTATCACTCGCATGATGACGCCAAAACCGTCAGATGTGGTCAGCGTCGATCCGAAACTGTTGATGGAAGAGCCTGATTTCCAGAAGACCTTGCCGGCAAATGCGCCTCCGTCAGAAAAACTGGAAGAGAGCCGTATCCTGGCGCTGATCATTGGGGCATTAGGCATCGCCTATCTCGGGATCTACTTCGCCGAGAAAGGATTCAACATCACCATCAACACCGTCAACCTGATGTTCATGATTGCCGGTCTACTGCTGCACAAAACGCCAATGGCCTATATGCGCGCCATTAGCGCCGCCGCGCGCAGCACCGCCGGTATCCTGGTGCAGTTCCCGTTCTATGCCGGGATCCAGTTAATGATGGAACATTCCGGCCTCGGGGGACTTATCACCGAATTCTTCATCAACGTCGCCAATAAAGACACCTTCCCGGTCATGACCTTCTTCAGCTCCGCGCTGATCAACTTTGCCGTGCCGTCAGGCGGCGGTCACTGGGTTATTCAGGGACCGTTCGTCATGCCAGCCGCGCAGGCGTTAGGAGCCGATCTCGGCAAGTCCGTCATGGCGATCGCCTACGGCGAGCAGTGGATGAACATGGCGCAACCCTTCTGGGCGCTTCCCGCACTGGCCATCGCCGGGCTGGGGGTTCGCGACATCATGGGTTACTGCATCACCGCCCTGCTTTTCTCCGGCGTCATTTTTGTTGTCGGCCTGACCTTTTTCTGACGGCAGCCACTCACTTTTAAGGAACAGAAGATGAAAAATTGTGTCATCGTCAGCGCAGCACGTACCGCCATCGGCAGCTTCAACGGCGCGCTGGCAACAACCAGCGCCATCGATCTTGGCGCAACCGTGATTAGCGCCGCGCTGGAACGCGCACAACTCGATCCGCAGCGCGTGGATGAAGTGATCATGGGCAACGTGCTGCAGGCCGGTCTGGGACAAAACCCGGCGCGCCAGGCGCTGCTAAAGAGCGGCCTTAGCGAGACGGTCTGCGGTTTTACCGTCAACAAAGTCTGCGGCTCCGGCCTGAAAAGCGTCGCGCTGGCCGCCCAGGCGATTCAGGCCGGTCAGGCGCAGGCGTTGGTCGCCGGCGGCATGGAAAACATGAGTCTGGCACCGTATCTGCTGGATGCGAAAGCCCGCTGGGGCTATCGCCTCGGCGACGGTCAGTTATCAGATGTGATTTTGCGCGATGGCCTGCTCTGTGCCACCCACGGCTATCACATGGGGATCACCGCCGAAAACGTCGCCCGCGAATACGGTATCAGCCGCGAAATGCAGGATGAGCTGGCGTTGCTCTCCCAGCAAAAAGCGGTAGCTGCCATCAATTCTGGTGCCTTCCAGGCCGAGATTGTGCCGGTCAGCGTCACGTCGCGGAAGAAAACCATCGTCTTTGACCGCGATGAATTCCCCAAAGCTGACTCAACAGCGGAAGGTCTTGCCGCGCTGCGTCCGGCATTTGATAAAGCTGGCACCGTCACCGCCGGTAACGCCTCAGGGATCAACGACGGTGCGGCGGCGCTGGTGGTAATGGAAGAATCGGCGGCACTGGCGGCGGGGCTGAAACCGTTGGCACGCATTAAGGCCTACGCCAGCGGCGGCGTCGCCCCGGCGCTGATGGGAATGGGGCCGGAGCCCGCCACGCAAAAGGCGCTGCAATACAGCGGACTACAGCTTTCGGATATCGATCTGATTGAAGCCAATGAGGCGTTTGCCGCGCAGTTCCTCGCCGTCGGCAAGACGCTGGGCTTCGACCCAGAGAAGGTGAACATTAACGGCGGCGCGATTGCGCTTGGTCATCCGATCGGTGCCAGCGGCGCGCGAATTCTGGTGACATTACTGCATGCGCTTGCCGCGAGAGATAAAACGCTGGGTCTGGCGACGCTGTGTATCGGCGGCGGTCAGGGAATAGCCATGATTGTGGAAAGGATGAATTAATACCTGGAGTCCCCCGGTTATACACAACATCATTCAGTTGGCATGGATGCCGCTCCTGTAAACCCCTGGCACAGAGATAACGATGTGCCAGGGGTTTTTTACAACCCGGCAAAGCGACGGTCCGTAAGAACGAGGTTCATGGATGAGCCGAGTAATGCCGTAGCCAACACAGAGGCCGCTTGAAGGATAAAGTGTATCTGTCATAATAAACAAAACCGAGGGACCTTAATGAACATTATCGAACAACTTCAGTTACTGGTAAAAACAGGCTCGCACGCGGAACAAACAATTAGCCGTTACATTCTGGCGACATTATCGGGCGCGGAAAAACTGACGTCGACGGCAATTTCAAAAAAGACACAGACCAGCCAACCCTCCATCGTTCGTTTTGCGCAATCTCTCGGTTATACGGGTTTTACTTCATTTAAATATGATTTAATTAAATGTCTGCGTAGTGAACCTGAGACGCTACTCCCGGCCCAGGCAACGAAGAACAACGTTATCCTTAGCGAGTTTATTAATAATAATAACCCGGCGGCACTCAATACCTTCTTTGAAATTATTAATTCCAGTCGTAACCTCTATTTCTGTCATCCACGGGAATTGAGTTCCTTACTCAGCAATATCATTCAGGACTATAGCGATATTGGTAAAGTCTGTATTCCCGTGGAGTACCAGAATGCCCATTCACTGTTGACAAACGCCCTGACGGATTGCGATTCGGTGATCCTGCTGCCAGGACTTAAAGATGAGCCGGATAATCAATTGATTACCTTGATTCGAGAGCATGAGGCAGCCTCGCTGGCGGTAGCCTGCCATCAGAGCGGCGCGTCGCTGGCCGATGTGACCTTATATACGCCGCAGTCCAGCGCCAGCCCACTGAGTTTTGCCGCGCTGAAAATGTCATTGCATACGCTTTTTTTCCATGCGCTGCAATATTGCTATCTGAATATGAATAATGAAAAGACGCCTCATAAACGCTGATCATCGACCGGATTGCGGGGGAATAAAGAACCCTGCCTTAATCAGAGAAATTAAAGCCAGAAAAGACTGTCTATGAGGCGTAAATTGCAGATTAATTATAACTGCACAATACTTCCTGTTGATAACGAGTGATGCACGGCTTCGCAAATTAACGTGGCTTGCAACCCATCGTCTGCGGTTGCCAGATAAGGGGTATCAAATAAAACGTGCTCAACAAAATCATGTATTGGCTGAATCCCATACCCACTGGCTTTATTATTAACGTAATTAATAAAATTATAATTTGGCGTTGCGCTGCGCTGTGGCGTAAACATTTCATAGCCCCGCAACTGCGCGTCGGCACGATAATAGTTATTCTCTGTGATAACAAAACTACGACCGTCATTTGCTTTGGGGAAGGAAGGAGGCAAGCACCACCCCACTTCAACAGTCCATTGCGCGCCATTATCAAACGTGACGAAAGACTGAATGGTGTCCCAGGAATCGATGCCTTCCGCAACCAGCTTCTTCTTCTGTCCTATCGCATAGACGCTCACTGCATTGGCGCCATTCATATAATATCGAATCAAATCAAAACAATGTGTTCCAAGGAAATGAACGGGAGAGCTCTCGTTCGCCCATGACAGCCAGTTTTTCGGCACGTCGATGATGTCGTCCATGCTCATGTAGCCACGCAGGACCTGGCCGGTTTCGGGTTTCAACAGTTCATGATGAATATGCTGTGCCATTCCGTCCCAACGCTTGTGGTAATCGACACCAATCTTCACCCCCTGCTGCTGTGCACAACGGATGATTTCCCGACATTCCGCTGACGTTGTCGCCATCGGTTTTTCAATCAGCACATGTTTACCCGCGTTGATGGCCTCAATGGTGGCATCAAAGTGGAACGGATCCGGTGTGGCAATTGACACCAGATCAACCTCCGTCGCGGCAAATAACTCTGCCAGCGAGGCATAACCCGGCACCTGAAACTCCGCCGCCACTCTGGCGCGGATTTCCGGATTGATCTCGCAAAAACCCACCAGATTCACCCACGGATTATAGTGATACGCATTGATATGATGTTTGCCGTAAATACCAGCCCCCACCACTGCGGCATTGATTTTGTTCATTACACGATTCCTCAGTTAAACAAGCCAAACGAAAACAGATAACCGATGGCCACCGCCAGAGGTGCGGTAATCATCCGTGATAACAAGAACGAGGGAACACCGAGACGGATGGTCTTCTCTTTCGCCTCCTGCATGGAAAGCCCAACGGGAATGAAGTCAGCCCCCACCTGGACGTTAATCGCGAACAGCGCCGGCAGCGCCATCAGAGGCGAAACCACCCCGCTACCGATTAACGTTCCCACCAGCACGCCAACAACCTGCGCAATCGCCGCGCCGGGAGCCAGAATGGGAGAGATAAAGGGCAGGCCACAGATAATTGCAATCACAAACAGCCCGGTTAACGATCCGGCAAGCGGCGATAGCGCATTCCCGGTCCACTGACCAATCGCGGTTTCCTGAACCAGCGCGATCAGCACCGAGATAAAGGCCATAAAGGGGATCACGTTTTTAATGCACAACTCAACCGATTCACGCGCAGAGGAGTAGAGAAGGCTGACAAAGTTACCGATCCCCGTCGCAAAACGCGTCATCAACTCCAGCGCGGTGTTGGTCGCTGAGGCGCGCGGTTTTACCTCCTCGGTATCGCGAGCAACCGCGAAGACGTCGCCTGCGGGGAGCGGCTCAATGTGCTCAACGTTTTCCTCCCCGTTTACCGGTTGATTAATGGTCTCAATCAGCGAAAGCGAGTCAAGGCTGACATCCGAGATGTAGATATCCTCGGTGATATATTTCGCCAGCGGCCCCATCGCACCGGTAGGCAGCACGTTGATCGTCTTGATTCTTTTTTGCGGATAGATGCCACAGCGAAGTGAACCGCCGCAGTTGATCACCACACAGAGGATTTTCTTATCATCCGGCATGGCATCAAAACCGTTAACCACGGTCATCTCCAGCATTTCACCCAGTTTTTTCGCGACCGGATCAATGGTTTTCCCGGTTAGCGACAAAATCACCATGCGGGTATCGCGATATAAATACATATCATCGCCAATCCCTGAATGACCTTTTTTAATCAGTACAGTTTTCATTGGTTTTCCTCATTATTTTCAATGGGCCAATCAATTCATTTACGGATGGAGAACAATGACTGTTTACGTGTAATGAACCATAGGCTATTGGCTTTTCAGCCCCGTCAAATACCACCGTCACATGACCTAACTCGCATAAATTTTGCCATGCAGCCTCCCCCCAGCAGGTTATATTCCAGGTGTGATGATTCATCTGCAGAACATAATCCATTGTTTTTTGTAATGGGGTAACATCACAAACAATATTCTTAATAACCAGCACGTAGTCGAGATAATCTTCCGGAGCGCGGTCATTAAAGGTAATCAACATGCCATTAAGCAGTCCCTCTTCCACTTTTCTTCCAGCTTTTACGACGTCAGCCGAAAATAGTACTTTCATTGTTTTCCCTTATTCCTGATTAAGTTCGCGTTTCTCCAGCCGGGTGAAGATATATTCCGTAAGAAAACCACGGATAAAGCCGAGTAGAATACCCGCGGCGATATAGCGCAAAGCCAGATCGGCAACCGGAAGGTCGAGTCGGGTCAGACCGGCGGCGACGCCCAGCCAGATAAAGAGCTCCGATGGTACAATGTGTGGGAACAGAGACGTCAGCGGGTGTACGGTGCTACCCAGTGCATCCTGATAAGCAGGTTTACAGCGTTCTGGTAAAAATTTACCCATCGTCAACGCGCCCGGACTGCTGAGGAAGAACCAGGCAAAACTGGGTAAAATTCCATAGGTTAATATTTTTGATTTCCCCATCAGGGTGGCGACTTTTTCCATTCGCTGTTGGCCAATTAATTTCATAATAAAATTAACGGTCAAAATTAAGGTTATCAGCATCGGAATGGTACTGACGATCATCCCGGAGAATATCTTACCTGCGCTCTGAAAAAGATGGATAAAGCCTTCTGCAATTTCAACTATCATAGTTAACTCCCAACGTGTAGGTATAAGTATATTCATCCGTCAGAAGTGAACTGACAGACGAAGGCAGCCAACGCTTTTTCTTCAAAACCTCAGATGTTTTTATTAAATATTTTTTCAGTTCTCCTCCAGAAGTGAATCTTAAATATCGGTATTCGGTAAGAGGAAAGTTAGCGGTAAATGGCTGAACAAACAGTGAGCACCTTCACAGAGTTATAAGTATTCATTTAATTCTGTATTTTTATACATGAAATACAAAACCACCCTGACACGAATGTTGACAAGGGGAATAGTGAATTCAGGACGTAAAAAAGGGAGGCTAAGCCTCCCTTTTGTGTGGTATGTAAACCCGCTAATTACTCGTCAGCATCGTCTGCGACATCGTCGTCGGTTTCCGCTTCCGGGGCGATATCATCATCCCCTTCCGCCGCGCTACCGTCGATAGAATCGAGGTCTTCGTCATCCACTGGCTCAGCCACACGCTGCAGACCCACCACGTTTTCATCTTCCGCGGTACGGATGAGGATCACGCCCTGAGTGTTACGCCCTACCACGCTGATTTCCGACACGCGAGTACGCACTAACGTACCGGCATCGGTGATCATCATGATCTGGTCGCAGTCATCGACTTGCACCGCGCCAACAACGGAGCCGTTGCGCTCGGTCACTTTGATAGAGATAACGCCCTGCGTCGCACGGGACTTGGTCGGATACTCTTCCGCCGCCGTACGCTTACCGTAACCGTTTTGCGTTACGGTCAGGATCGCGCCTTCACCGCGTGGGATAATCAGAGAGACGACTTTGTCTTCGCCCGCCAGTTTGATACCCCGGACGCCGGTCGCGGTACGGCCCATCGCACGGACGGCATTCTCTTTAAAGCGCACCACTTTGCCCGCCGCCGAGAACAGCATGACTTCGTCGGAACCGGAGGTCAGATCCACGCCAATCAGTTCGTCGCCGTCGTTCAGATTTACCGCAATGATACCGGCAGAACGCGGACGGCTGAACTCGGTCAGCGCCGTTTTCTTCACCGTACCGCTGGCAGTCGCCATAAAGACGTTCACGCCCTCTTCGTACTCGCGTACCGGCAGGATGGCAGTGATGCGTTCGTTGGCTTCCAGCGGCAGCAGATTGACGATCGGACGACCACGCGCGCCACGACTCGCTTCAGGCAACTGATACACCTTCATCCAGTACAGACGACCACGGCTGGAGAAGCAGAGGATCGTGTCATGGGTGTTGGCCACCAGCAGGCGGTCAATAAAGTCTTCTTCTTTAATACGCGCAGCAGATTTGCCTTTCCCACCACGACGTTGTGCTTCGTAGTCGGTCAGCGGCTGATACTTCACGTAGCCCTGGTGAGACAGGGTGACAACCACATCTTCCTGGTTGATCAGATCTTCGATATTGATATCGGCGCTGTTGGCGGTGATTTCGGTACGACGCTGGTCGCCGAACTGATCGCGGATCAGTTCCAGCTCTTCGCGGATCACTTCCATCAGGCGATCGGCGCTGCCCAGAATGTGCAGCAGTTCGGCAATCTGTTCCAACAGCTCTTTGTATTCGTCGAGCAGTTTTTCGTGCTCAAGGCCGGTCAGTTTCTGCAGACGCAGATCCAGAATCGCCTGGGCCTGCTGTTCCGTCAGGTAGTACTGACCGTCACGCACGCCAAATTCAGGCTCCAGCCACTCCGGACGCGCGGCATCATCACCGGCACGTTCCAGCATCGCCGCCACGTTGCCCAGATCCCACGGACGCGCAATCAGCCCCGCTTTCGCTTCCGCCGGGGTCGGCGCGCGACGGATCAGTTCAATGATCGGGTCGATGTTCGCCAACGCAATCGCCAGCGCTTCGAGGATATGCGCACGATCGCGGGCTTTACGCAGTTCGAAAATGGTACGGCGGGTCACCACTTCACGACGGTGGCGCACAAACGCTGAAATAATGTCCTTCAGGTTCATGATCTTCGGCTGACCATGGTGTAGTGCCACCATGTTGATACCGAAAGAGACCTGCAGCTGGGTCTGGGAGTAGAGGTTGTTGAGTACCACTTCCCCAACCGCGTCACGTTTAACTTCAATCACGATGCGCATACCGTCTTTATCAGACTCATCACGCAGCGCGCTGATGCCTTCAACGCGTTTGTCTTTTACCAGTTCCGCAATTTTCTCGATCAGGCGCGCTTTGTTCACCTGATACGGGATTTCATGAACAATGATGGTTTCACGACCGGTTTTCGCGTCAGCTTCCACTTCCGCGCGGGCGCGAATGTACACTTTGCCGCGACCGGTACGGTAGGCTTCTTCAATGCCGCGACGACCATTGATAATCGCCGCCGTCGGGAAGTCCGGACCCGGGATGTATTCCATCAGCCCTTCAATGCTGATGTCTTCATCGTCGATATACGCCAGACACCCGTTGACCACTTCAGTCAGGTTGTGCGGCGGAATGTTAGTCGCCATCCCAACCGCGATACCGGAGGAGCCGTTCACTAACAGGTTAGGGATTTTGGTCGGCATAACGTCAGGGATTTTTTCCGTGCCGTCATAGTTGTCGACAAAATCAACCGTCTCTTTTTCCAGATCCGCCATCAACTCATGGGCAATCTTCGCCAGACGGATTTCCGTATAACGCATCGCCGCCGCAGAGTCGCCGTCAATGGAACCGAAGTTCCCCTGACCATCCACCAGCATATATCGCAGCGAGAACGGCTGAGCCATACGAACAATGGTGTCATATACCGCAGAGTCGCCGTGCGGGTGGTATTTACCGATGACGTCGCCAACGACACGGGCTGATTTTTTGTAGGCTTTGTTCCAGTCATTGCCCAATACGTTCATGGCGTAAAGTACGCGACGGTGTACCGGCTTCAGGCCATCTCGGACATCCGGCAGCGCACGGCCAACAATGACCGACATCGCATAATCCAGATAAGAGTTCTTCAGCTCTTCCTCAATGTTGACCGGTGTAATTTCTCTCGCAAGGTCGCTCATCTAACCGCTATCCCTCTACTGTATCCCGGATTCAAAGGTCGCAAATTATAACACATCCGCACCGATTGAGGTAAACCAATAAGCTTTATTCACCCGCGTTGACTGATATACTCCTGTAACAAGCCATAGAAGGAGTAAAAGCCCCGATGAATGCCGTAAAACCACCGGTAAACCACAACGTTGACCACGAAGAAATTGCCAAGTTTGAAGCCGTCGCGTCACGCTGGTGGGATCTGGAAGGCGAATTTAAGCCATTGCATCGCATTAACCCGCTGCGACTGGGTTACATTGCTGAACGCGCAGGCGGCCTGTTTGGTAAAAAGGTGCTCGATGTGGGCTGCGGCGGCGGCATTCTGGCAGAGAGTATGGCCCGTGAAGGTGCCACGGTGACCGGTCTGGATATGGGCTTTGAGCCCTTGCAGGTAGCAAAACTGCATGCGCTGGAAAGTGGTATCCAGGTGGATTACGTGCAGGAAACCGTGGAAGAACACGCAGCGAAACATGCCCACCAGTATGACGTGGTGACCTGCATGGAGATGCTGGAGCATGTGCCCGATCCGCAATCGGTGGTCAGAGCCTGTGCGCAACTGGTCAAACCCGGCGGCGAGGTGTTCTTCTCAACCCTTAACCGCAATGGCAAATCCTGGCTGATGGCCGTTGTCGGCGCGGAATATATTCTGCGCATGGTGCCGAAAGGGACCCATGATGTTAAAAAATTTATTAAACCTGCGGAGCTGTTAGGCTGGGTGGATCAGACGGTATTGCAGGAACGCCATATGACCGGGTTGCATTTCAACCCTATCACCAACACCTTCAAGCTTGGCCCCGGCGTTGATGTGAACTATATGGTGCACACCACGGCGAACGCGGAATAATCCACTTGCCTGATGGCACTACGCTTATCAGGCCTACGGAAATATGCCCTGTAGGCCGGATAAGACGTTTACGTCGCCATTCGGCATCTCTCGCCTGTACCCAGGTTACAAAACTTGCGCCAGGTCATAAGAAGATTCTACACCTTCGTTGAAGAAATCAGCACTCGATCAAATTATCTATTTTTTTTATAAATTATTGACATCCCCGCCAGGCCTTATAAGACGCGCACTTAGCCTTTCTTACCCTTTTGCAACCTCAATTTAACCTCAAAATCAACTCTTGTGCTGAAAAGAATCCCTACTAGAATACTCACCATATAGCGTTTACTTTAACACTCAACCCCTATATATAGTATTTATCCACAGAGTTAGTCACAAGGTGGCATTGTGGATAATGCAGGGGATATTTTTTCTTTCACGGACAGGTAAAAACCACATGAATCAGAGTCTGCTGGTGACAAAGCGTGATGGTAGTACAGAGCGCATCAATCTCGACAAAATCCATCGGGTTCTGGATTGGGCGGCGGAAGGGCTGAATAACGTATCGATTTCTCAGGTCGAACTGCGCTCCCACATCCAGTTTTATGACGGTATCAAGACCTCCGATATTCATGAAACCATCATTAAAGCGGCGGCGGACCTGATCTCTCGCGAAGCGCCGGATTACCAGTACCTGGCTGCGCGCCTGGCGATTTTCCATCTGCGTAAAAAAGCCTACGGCGAGTTCGAACCGCCGAAACTGTTTGACCATGTGGTGAAAATGGTTGAAATGGGCAAATACGACAATCATCTGCTGGAAGACTACACGGAAGAAGAGTTCAAGCAGATGGACTCGTTTATCGTACACGACCGTGATATGACCTTCTCCTACGCCGCCGTTAAGCAGCTGGAAGGGAAATATCTGGTCCAGAACCGTGTCACCGGTGAGATCTACGAAAGCGCCCAGTTCCTCTATATTCTGGTGGCGGCTTGCCTGTTCTCTAACTACCCGCGTGATACCCGTCTGGAATACGTAAAGCGTTTTTATGACGCGGTCTCAACGTTCAAAATTTCGCTGCCGACGCCGATTATGTCCGGCGTTCGTACCCCGACGCGCCAGTTCAGTTCCTGCGTACTGATCGAGTGTGGCGACAGCCTGGACTCAATCAACGCCACCTCCAGCGCGATTGTAAAATACGTCTCCCAGCGTGCCGGTATCGGTATCAACGCGGGTCGTATTCGTGCGCTGGGCAGTCCGATTCGCGGTGGCGAAGCGTTCCACACCGGCTGTATCCCGTTCTATAAACACTTCCAGACCGCAGTGAAGTCCTGCTCTCAGGGCGGCGTACGCGGCGGGGCGGCCACGCTGTTCTACCCGATGTGGCATCTGGAAGTTGAAAGCCTGTTGGTACTGAAAAACAACCGTGGTGTGGAAGGCAACCGCGTTCGTCACATGGACTACGGCGTACAAATCAACAAGCTGATGTACACCCGTCTGCTGAAAGGCGGCGACATTACGCTCTTCAGCCCATCCGATGTTCCGGGGCTGTATGACGCGTTCTTCGCCGATCAGGATGAATTCGAACGCCTGTACGTAAAATATGAAAACGATGACAGCATCCGCAAACAGCGTGTCAAAGCGGTCGAACTGTTCTCTCTGATGATGCAGGAACGTGCGTCTACGGGTCGTATCTACATTCAGAACGTTGACCACTGCAACACCCACAGCCCGTTCGATCCGCGGGTTGCGCCGGTACGCCAGTCTAACCTGTGCCTGGAAATCGCCCTGCCCACCAAACCGCTGATGGATGTGAACGACGAAAACGGTGAAATCGCCCTGTGTACACTCTCCGCGTTCAACCTGGGGGCGATCAACAGCCTCGAGGAACTGGAAGAGCTGGCGGTACTGGCCGTTCGCGCCCTTGATGCGCTGTTAGATTATCAGGACTACCCGATCCCGGCCGCCAAACGCGGAGCGATGGGTCGTCGTACGCTGGGTATCGGCGTGATTAACTTTGCTTACTGGCTGGCGAAAAACGGTAAGCGCTACTCCGACGGCAGCGCCAACAACCTGACGCACAAGACGTTTGAAGCCATTCAGTACTATCTGCTGAAGGCCTCTAACGAACTGGCTATCGAACAAGGCGCCTGCCCGTGGTTTAACGAAACCACCTACGCGCAGGGCATTCTGCCGATCGATACCTACAAGAAAGATCTGGATGCTATCGCCGACGAACCACTGCATCATGACTGGGAAGCGCTTCGTGAGTCCATCAAGACCTTTGGTCTGCGTAACTCAACGCTCTCTGCCCTGATGCCGTCCGAAACCTCTTCGCAGATCTCGAACGCCACTAACGGTATCGAGCCACCGCGCGGTTACGTCAGCATTAAAGCGTCGAAAGACGGTATTCTGCGTCAGGTAGTGCCGGACTACGAGCACCTGGGCAACGCCTATGAACTGCTGTGGGAAATGCCGGGCAACGACGGCTATCTGCAACTGGTCGGCATCATGCAGAAGTTTATCGATCAGTCGATTTCGGCCAACACCAACTACGATCCGTCACGCTTCCCGTCAGGAAAAGTGCCGATGCAGCAGTTGCTGAAAGACCTGCTCACCGCCTATAAGTTCGGGGTCAAAACGCTGTATTATCAGAACACCCGCGACGGCGCGGAAGATGCCCAGGACGATCTGGTGCCCTCCATTCAGGATGATGGCTGCGAAAGCGGCGCATGTAAGATCTGATATTGTGATGCCGGATGGCGGCGTAAACGCCTTATCCGGCCTACAAATGCATCGTGTTGTAGCCCAGATAAGCGTAGCGCCATCCGGCATTAAAGCGTTGTAGGCCGGATAAGCGTAACGCCATCCGGCATTAAAGCGTTGTAGGCCGGAAGCATAGCGCCATCCGACCTTAACGTGTTGCAGGCCGGATAAGCGTAGCGCCATCCGGCATTAACGTGTTGTAAGCCGTATAAGCGTAGCGCCATCCGGCATTAACGTGTTGTCGGCCGGATAAGCGTAGCGCCATCCGGCATTAACGTGTTGTAGGCCGGATAAACATAGCGCCATCCGGCATTAAAGCGTTGTAGGCCGGATAAGCGTAGCGCCATCCGGCATTAAAGTGTTGTAGGCCGGATAAGCGTAACGCCATCCGGCATTAAACTCCAAACAGGACATATTCATGGCATACACCACTTTTTCACAGACGAAAAATGACCAGCTTCTGGAACCGATGTTTTTTGGTCAGCCGGTTAACGTGGCCCGCTACGATCAGCAAAAATATGACATCTTCGAAAAACTGATCGAAAAGCAACTCTCATTCTTCTGGCGTCCTGAAGAGGTTGACGTTTCCCGCGACCGCATCGACTACCAGGCGCTGCCGGAGCACGAAAAACATATTTTTATCAGCAACCTGAAGTACCAGACGCTGCTGGACTCCATTCAGGGACGTAGTCCGAACGTGGCGCTGCTGCCGCTGATCTCCATTCCGGAACTGGAAACCTGGGTCGAAACCTGGGCCTTCTCTGAGACCATTCATTCGCGCTCTTACACCCATATCATCCGTAATATCGTTAACGATCCGGCAATCGTGTTTGATGACATCGTCACCAACGAGCAGATCCAGAAACGTGCGGAAGGGATTTCCAGCTATTACGATGAGCTGATTGAGATGACCAGCTACTGGCATCTGCTGGGCGAAGGGACGCACACCGTGAACGGTAAAACCGTCACCGTGAACCTGCGCGCGCTGAAGAAAAAACTGTATCTGTGCCTGATGAGCGTCAACGCGCTGGAAGCGATTCGCTTCTACGTCAGCTTCGCCTGCTCTTTCGCTTTTGCCGAGCGCGAACTGATGGAAGGCAACGCCAAAATCATTCGCCTGATTGCCCGTGACGAAGCGCTGCACCTGACCGGCACTCAGCATATGCTGAACCTGCTGCGCAGCGGCGTTGACGATCCGGAAATGGCGGAAATCGCGGAAGAGTGTAAGCAGGAGTGCTATGATCTGTTTGTGCAGGCCGCGCTGCAGGAAAAAGAGTGGGCAGACTACCTGTTCCGCGACGGTTCGATGATCGGCCTGAACAAAGACATTCTTTGCCAGTACGTCGAATACATCACCAACATTCGTATGCAGGCGGTCGGACTGGATCTGCCGTTCCAGACCCGTTCAAACCCGATTCCGTGGATCAACACCTGGCTGGTGTCCGATAACGTTCAGGTGGCCCCGCAGGAAGTGGAGGTAAGCTCTTATCTGGTCGGGCAGATCGACTCCGAAGTCGATACCGACGATCTGAGTAATTTCCAGCTCTGATGGGACGCGTCACGCTACGCATCACTGGCACACAGTTGCTGTGCCAGGATGAACACCCTTCCCTGCTCGCCGCGCTTGAGTCGCACAACGTTGACGTGGAATACCAGTGTCGCGAAGGCTATTGCGGCTCGTGCCGCACCCGGCTGATTGCCGGCCAGGTCGACTGGATCGCCGAGCCTTTAGCGTTCATTCAGCCGGGTGAAATTTTGCCCTGCTGTTGCCGGGCAAAAGGCGACATTGAAATTGAGATGTAGCGTGCGCTACAGCGCGTAGTAATACGCCTTCACCTGTTCCCAGTCCACTTTCGGGATGGGACTCAGGTACTTCTCAAGCTGGGAGAAGTCATGCTGTGCCGCTTTATGGCGACGTAAACGGCGGCGGCTTTTTTCCAGATCTAAAAACCCGGCTTCTACCGTCCCTTCCGTTTTCACATAGATATGACGTACGTAGCAGCAGCCGTGCTGACGATTGACGCTGTGCATTTTTTTAAAGGCCAGCGCGACCGCTTTTAGCATTGCATCGCGCACCTCATCAGGATACGGCGTCACCGCATGCTGTTTATACCACTCTTCGATGCTCACAAAGCCTTTCATATCTTCGGTGATCAGCAGCGCACGCCACTCACCGTCAATTTTTGTCGCTTTGCCATAAACAATTTTCGGCACGATAACGCCCGCGCGGGCCAGTTCGTTGATCACCTCGATTTCACGCACAATCGTCGGACGTCCGAAGGGATAGCGTACCGAGTGAAACAGGTGTTGAGTCATCCGCTTCACGTACAGTTTCTTCCCGTCGCGCTCGATGCATTGCACACCGCTCATCCCTTTGCGTCGATAATTCGGTTCTTCGACCCAATCGCCTTCCGTTGCCCACCAGTGATTAAACTCTTCCTGCACCATTTCGGCCTCATCCGTTACCATAACGTCATAAACTATTCAGACAATTAATATAAATCGTCCGCTTAAGGATTTCTTAAGATATTTATGTTCTGGTCTGGATTTCTTGATCTGGTGTGCGTTTTTTATGGCTTATCGTGAAAATGAGATAAAAAAACTGCACCTTACTCAGCGGTTTCCCGCTTTTGGGGTGCAGTGGAGAGGGATAACGCGGTTTTTACTCTTTACGTAAGAACATCACCGCTTTGTCGGGGAAGTCGGTGAACAGCCCGTCCACACCCGCCTGGTTGTACAGAATGTCGTACAGCTGATTCACATCCGTCGTGTAGTCCGGCAACTGATCGGCGCGCACCGTATAAGGATGAACCGTCATCTTATTCTGATGGGCGTCCTGCACCATGCCAGTCAGCGCGATATTGCCTTTCGTCGACTTCTCATCAATCAGCATGTGGTAGTCCGGACCAATGCCGTCCGCATACTCCGCCACCTGCTTCATCGCCCCGGGTTTGAACATCCAGTCATAGTTGTAATTGACCCAACTGCCGTCCGGCTGCTTCTCCTGGGTTTCATTCCAGTCGGTATAGGCGATCAGCTGTACCAGGTTCAGATCCATCCCCATTTTGGGTTCCAGCTCATTTTTGATGCGCTTGAGTTCTGCTACATCAAAACTTTGCAGATAGACCTTGTCCTGCTTGTCGCTGTAGCCGTACTGTTTCAGCACTTCCAGCGTCTTGGTCGCAATGTCCTTCCCTTCCTGATGATGGAACCACGGCGCTTTGATCTCCGGATAGATACCGATGTTCTTGCCGGTGGAATGGTTCAGCCCCTGAATAAACTCGATCTCTTCGGCAAAGGTATGCACGCGGAAGTCCGACTTGCCCATCGGGAAACGGCCTGGATAGGTCTGTACCTTCTTGCCGTTTTCCAGATCAAACCCTTCGGTAAACTTCAGGGATTTGATTTCATCCAGCGTAAAGTCGATGGCGTAGTAACGACCGTCTTTGCGCGCACGATTCGGAAAACGCTCGGCGACATCCGTCACGCGATCCAGATAGTGGTCATGCAGAACGACCAGTTGGTCATCTTTGGTCATCACCAGATCCTGCTCCAGATAATCCGCTCCCTGTGCATAGGCCATCGCTTTCGCGGGCAGCGTATGCTCCGGCAGATATCCGCTCGCACCACGGTGGGCAATCACCACTTTATCCGTAGTCGTGGCCGCCAGTGCATGACTTCCCATTACCACGCCCGCCATCATCAGCGTCAGACTCAGGTTTTTCAGTGCTGTCTTCATTCACTTAGCCCCCGTTGCGTTTCAGTTGCATCTCAGCATGGTGGCGTTTCTCGCCGAACATCACCACAATGAGCAGGATAACCGCCAGAATGCTGCCGCCGATCATCACCATGAAGCCGCCGTCCCAGCCGAAGAAGTCAACGGTGTAGCCGACAATGGCGCTGGCCGCCACGGAACCACCGAGGTAACCAAACAGGCCGGTAAAGCCAGCTGCCGTCCCTGCGGCTTTTTTCGGTGCCAGCTCCAGCGCATGCAGACCAATCAACATCACCGGGCCGTAAATCAGGAAGCCGATCACAATCATACAAATCATATCGACGGTCGGGTTACCTGCCGGGTTCATCCAGTAAATGATGGTGGCGATAGTCACCAGCGTCATAAAGAACACGCCGGTCGCACCACGGTTGCCACGGAACACTTTGTCCGACATCCAGCCACACAGCAGCGTCCCGGGGATCCCTGCGTATTCATAGAAGAAGTAGGCCCAGGAGGATTTATCCAGCGCAAAATGCTTCACTTCTTTCAGATAAGTCGGAGACCAGTCGAGAATGCCATAGCGCAACAGATAGACGAACACGTTCGCGATAGCGATGTACCACAGCAATTTGTTCGGCAGGATGTACTGCATGAAGATCTGCTTCGCCGTCAGTTCTTCTTCCGCTTTTTCGTTGTAATCATCCGGGTAGTCGTTTTTGTACTCTTCGATGGGCGGCAGACCGCAGGATTGCGGAGTATCACGCATTAGCGCGAAAGCGAAAATTGCCACCAGAATGGCGCCGAACGCTGGCATATACAGCGCCGCTTTCCAGTCGTTAAACCAGGCCATCCCGAGCAGAAACAGCAGCGGAGGGATCCCGCCACCGACGTTATGCGCACAGTTCCAGACGGAGACGATTCCGCCACGTTCTTTCTGCGACCACCAGTGCACCATGGTGCGTCCGCACGGCGGCCACCCCATCCCCTGGAACCACCCGCAGAGGAACAGCAGCACAAACATCACGGCAATGCTCGATGTCGCCCACGGCACAAAGCCCATGAACAGCATCACTGCTGCGGCAAGAATCAGGCCGGCAGGGAGGAAAACGCGCGGATTCGAGCGATCCGAAACCGAGCCCATGATGAATTTCGAAAATCCGTAAGCAATGGAGATCCCCGAGAGGGCAAAACCTAAATCTCCCCGCGAAAAGCCTTGCTCTACCAGATAGGGCATCGCCAGAGCAAAGTTCTTGCGCACCAGATAATACGCGGCATAGCCAAAGAATATTCCCAGGAATATCTGCCAGCGAAGCCGACGGTAAGTCGGATCGATTTCCGCCGCTGGCAAGCGAGCTTTATGCGCCGCTGGTTTAAAAATACTCAACATAATGTAGCCTCCGTGGCCCGTCTTTTATAAGTAGTAAACACCGCAGGTAGTTCGAGCGCCCCCCGCAGATTCCCGTATGGCGGCGATGTTAGGTAAAGATACCTGTCGTGAATGTGAATTGCAGCACATATTGTTACAGATTTATGACAAATGTTCAGAAAGGCGCACGAAATCACGTTTCATTTTCGAATCATGAGCGAATATGCGCGAAATCAAACAAACCATGTTTTTTATGTGGCTAAATGATAAAAAACGAACTGTGAGGGAAAGCAATGAAAACTCGCGACTCGCAAACAAGTGACGTGATTATCATTGGAGGCGGTGCCACAGGCGCAGGAATTGCCCGTGACTGCGCGCTACGCGGTCTACGTGTCATCTTAGTCGAACGTCATGATATTGCGACCGGTGCAACCGGCCGTAACCATGGACTGCTGCACAGCGGTGCGCGCTATGCCGTGACTGACGCGGAATCTGCCCGTGAATGCATCAGTGAAAACCAAATTCTGAAACGTATCGCCCGCCACTGCGTTGAGCCAACGGACGGTCTGTTTATTACCCTGCCGGAGGATGAACTTTCCTTCCAGGCCACCTTTATCCGCGCCTGCGAAGAAGCGGGGATTCGTGCAGAAGCAGTCGATCCGCAACAGGCGCGGATTATTGAGCCGTCGGTAAATCCGCAACTGATCGGCGCGGTCAAAGTGCCGGACGGCACCGTTGACCCGTTCCGCCTGACCGCGGCCAATATGCTCGATGCGAAAGAGCACGGCGCCATCATCCTGACCGCTCACGAAGTGACTGGACTTATCCGCGAAGGCGCGACCGTCAGCGGTGTCCATGTGCGCAACCATCTCAACGGCGAAACACAAACCCTGCATGCGCCGGTGGTGGTTAATGCCGCCGGGATCTGGGGACAACGGATCGCGGAATATGCTGATTTGAGTATCCGCATGTTCCCGGCAAAAGGATCGCTGCTGATTATGGACCACCGCATCAACCAGCACGTCATCAACCGCTGCCGTAAGCCGTCTGACGCCGATATTCTGGTGCCCGGCGACACGATTTCGCTGATTGGCACGACCTCAACCCACATTGATTACAACGATATCGACAGCAACAGGGTGACCGCCGATGAGGTCGATATTCTGCTGCGCGAAGGTGAAAAGCTGGCGCCGATTATGGCGAAAACCCGTATTCTGCGCGCCTACTCAGGGGTGCGCCCGCTGGTAGCCAGTGATGACGATCCGAGTGGTCGTAACGTCAGTCGCGGCATTGTGCTGTTCGATCACGCGAAACGCGACGGCCTCGACGGGTTTATCACCATTACCGGCGGCAAACTGATGACCTACCGCCTGATGGCGGAATGGGCTACCGACGCGGTCTGCCGTAAGCTTGGCAACACGCGCCCTTGCATCACCGCAGACACACCGCTACCGGGTTCACAGGAACCGACGGAAAGCACGCTGAAGCGTGTGATCTCCTTGCCCGCCCCACTGCGAGGGTCAGCGGTGTATCGCCACGGCGACCGTACGCCGGCGTGGCTGAGCCATGGCCGCCAGCACCGCAGCCTGGTCTGTGAGTGCGAAGCCGTCACCGCGGGTGAAGTACAGTACGCCGTCGAAAATTTAAACGTTAACAGCCTGCTGGATCTCCGTCGTCGCACCCGCGTAGGGATGGGCACCTGTCAGGGCGAACTCTGCGCCTGTCGTGCTGCCGGGTTGCTGCAACGCTTTAACATCACCACCGCTGCACAATCCATCACCCAGCTATCGGATTTTCTCAATGAACGCTGGAAAGGCGTGCAGCCGATCGCCTGGGGCGATGCGCTGCGCGAAAGCGAATTTACCCGCTGGGTGTACCAGGGATTATGTGGTCTGGAAAAGGAGCCGCGCGATGAGATTTGATACGGTCATTATGGGCGGCGGTCTCGCCGGACTCCTGTGCGGTCTACAGTTGCAAAAGAGCGGCTTACGCTGCGCGGTGGTCACCCGTGGACAGAGCGCGCTGCACTTCTCCTCCGGCTCGCTGGATCTGCTCAGCGCGCTGCCGGATGGGCAGCCGGTGCATGATATCACTGCGGGCCTGAACGCCCTGCGCGAACAGGCTCCCACACACCCTTACACGACACTCGGCACCCAACAGGTGCTGATGCTCGCAGAGCAAGCGCAGGCGCTGCTAAACGCATCCGGTGCGCATCTGCAGGGCGAGGTTCAGTCGTCGCATCAGCGGGTCACCCCGTTAGGTACTCTGCGTTCGACCTGGCTCAGTTCACCGGAAGTCCCTGTCTGGCCGCTGGAGGCTAAACGTATCTGCGTAGTGGGCATTAGCGGCCTGCTTGATTTCCAGGCACACCTGGCTGCCGCCTCTCTTGGTCAACGCGACCTGGAGGTAGAAACCGCCGAGATTGATCTGCCGGAACTGGACGTTTTGCGCGACAACGCCACCGAGTTTCGGGCGGTGAACATCGCCCGTTTTCTGGATAACGAAGACAAATGGCCCCTGCTGTATGACGCGTTATTGCCGATAGCAAAAACGTGCGAAATGATCATCATGCCCGCCTGCTTTGGCCTGGCGGATGACGGTCTCTGGCGCTGGCTCAACGAGCGCCTGCCCTGCTCGCTCAGGTTACTTCCCACTTTGCCGCCGTCGGTGCTGGGGATCCGACTGCATAACCAGTTACAGCGTCAGTTCGTCCGCCAGGGCGGACTCTGGATGCCCGGCGATGAAGTGAAGAAAGTCACCTGTAAAAATGGCGTGGTGAGCGAAATCTGGACGCGCAATCACGCGGACATCCCTCTGCGCCCGCGCTTTGCCGTGCTCGCCAGCGGAAGTTTCTTTAGCAGCGGCCTGCTCGCCGAACGTGAAGGTATACGTGAGCCCATTCTGGGGCTGGATGTTCAGCAAGCGGCGACCCGCGCCGAATGGTATCAACGCGATTTCTTTGATGCGCAACCCTGGCAGCAGTTTGGCGTCACCACCGATGAGACGCTGCGCCCGTCGCTGGCGGGACAAACGGTAGACAATCTGTATGCCATTGGATCTGTTCTCGGCGGATTCGACCCGATTGCCCAGGGATGCGGAGGCGGCGTCTGTGCGGTCACTGCTTTACATGCCGCCCATCACATTGCAGCACGTGCAGGAGGTGAGCAATGAGCGATACCCGTTTTGAAAGTTGCATCAAATGCACGGTGTGCACCACCGCCTGTCCGGTCAGCCGCGTTAACCCGAGCTATCCGGGCCCAAAACAGGCCGGCCCCGACGGCGAACGCCTGCGCCTGAAAGATGGCGCACTGTATGACGATGCGCTGAAATATTGCATTAACTGCAAACGCTGCGAAGTAGCCTGTCCATCTGACGTGAAAATCGGCGATATTATTCAGCGCGCGCGCGCCAAATATGACACGTCGCGTCCGTCGCTGCGTAACTTTATCTTAAGCCATACTGACCTGATGGGCAGCGTCTCCACGCCGTTCGCGCCAGTTGTCAATACGGCAACCTCGCTGAAACCGGTGCGCCAGTTACTCGATTACGCGCTGAAAATCGATCATCGCCGTACATTGCCTAAATACTCTTTTGGCACCTTCCGCCGCTGGTATCGCAGCGTGGCGACCCAGCAGGCGCAGTACAACGATCAGGTTGCCTTCTTCCACGGTTGCTTTGTGAATTACAACCACCCACAGCTCGGCAAAGATTTGATCAACGTGCTGAACGCGATGGGCACAGGCGTCCAGTTATTGAGCAAAGAGAAGTGCTGCGGCGTACCGCTGATTGCCAACGGGTTTACCGATAAAGCGCGTAAACAGGCGGTGACCAACGTCGAGTCTCTACGTGAAGCAATTAGTGTGAAGGGAATTCCGGTGATTGCCACGTCTTCGACCTGTACCTTTGCACTGCGTGACGAGTATCCGGAAGTCCTGGACGTCGACAACAGCGGTCTACGGGAACATATCGAACTGGCGACCCGCTGGCTGTGGCGCAAACTGGATGAAGGAAAAACGCTGCCGCTGAAAACACTGCCGTTGAAAGTGGTTTACCACACCCCGTGCCATATGGAAAAAATGGGCTGGACGCTGTACACCCTTGAACTGCTGCGTCGCATTCCGGGGCTGGAACTCACGGTGCTGGATTCCCAGTGCTGTGGGATTGCCGGCACCTACGGCTTTAAGAAGGAGAACTACCCCACCTCGCAAGCCATTGGCTCTCCACTGTTTAAACAGATTGAAGAAAGCGGCGCAGATATTGTGGTTACCGACTGCGAGACCTGCAAATGGCAAATCGAGATGTCCACCAGCAAACGCTGTGAACATCCGATTACCCTGCTGGCGAAAGCATTAGGCTAAATGACTCGCCCGGCGGTACTGTGCCCCGGGCGTTTTTGCGTTTAGCATTCCACAAAATTGAATACGTTACCGTCGTACGTATTTATCTCCCGCCCCTCTTCGCAAAGACTGAATTTCGCGCATGCAGCCCTTAATATAACCTCGTATCGTCACGTCACTGGATTCTTTGGTGACGGACAACCATGGCGAAATCAACGACGTCAACACAGCACGATGCCGTGTTTAAAAAGATGATGACCCATCCTGAAATTGCGCAGGATTTTCTTAAGATTCATCTTCCTGAGTCGTTATGCAAACTCTGCGATTTAACCACGCTCAAGCTGGAATCCACCACCTTCATTGAAGACAACCTGAGAACCTACTATTCCGATGTTTTGTGGTCGCTGAAAACACGCGAGGGTGAGGGTTACATTTACTGCGTTATCGAACATCAGAGTACCGCCGTGCCGCACATGGCATTTCGTTTGATGCGTTATGCCACTGCCGCTATGCAACACCATCTTGATAGCGGAAATAAAACCCTGCCGCTGGTGATCCCGATGCTGTTTTATCATGGCGAACCAAGCCCATACCCTTTTTCACTGAACTGGCTGGACGAATTTGACGACCCACAGCTGGCGCGGCGGCTCTACACGGAAGCCTTTCCGCTGGTCGATATCACGGTCATCTCTGACGACGAAATCATGCAGCATAAGCGCATAGCCCTGCTGGAACTGATGCAAAAACACATCCGCGATCGTGATTTGATGGGGCTGGTTGACCGACTGGTTTCGCTTTTAATAACCGGTACCGCTAATGACAGCCAGTTGCATACGCTGTTTAATTACCTGGTGCAGTACGGCGATGCGTCCCGCTTCAGTGACTTTATCCATGAGGTCGCCAGACGCGTTCCCCATCACAAGGAGAAATTGATGACGATTGCAGAAAGGCTTCGGCAGGAAGGCCACCACACGGGGCTGCAGAAAGGACTACAAAAGGGTCTACAGGAAGGATTACAAAAAGGCACCAGGGAGGAGGCATTACGTATCGCGCGGATGATGCTGAAAAGCGGGATCGAACGCGACAAGGTACTGGTGATAACCGGACTGTCACTCGATGATATCATGGCAAACAGTCCGTAAAGCCTGACAGATAGCCCGGTGACACAGTGCCGCCGGGCTATGGATTTAGTAACTGCTTTTCAGTTTCGGCATCGTCTGACCGGGCTTAAACATTGCCAGCCGCTGGTCCAGCGCCTCGGTATACAGCATGGTATCAACGCCGACGGCGACAAAATTCGCGCCCCACGCCAGACATTTCTGCGCCATGAGCGGATCGACGGCGAGAAAGCCCGCCGCTTTTCCAGCCGCACGAATGCGCTGAATACTCTCTTTGATAATCCGCTGCACCTCCGGGTGTCCGCTGTTGTCCGGATACCCCAAAGACGCCGAAAGATCGGCAGGACCAATAAACACACCGTCAATACCGTCCACGTCCAGGATCGCATCCAGATTCTCCAGCGCGGCTTTACTTTCGACCTGTACCAGCAAACAGAGTGACGCATTGGCCTGCGCCATATAGTTGTCAATACGCCCCCAGCGCGCCGCTCGCGCCACGCTAGCCCCGACGCCGCGCTCGCCAACGGGCGGGTAACGGGTGGCCGCAACCACCTGCCGTGCCTGCTCTGCGCTATCAACCATCGGAATCAACAGCGTCTGTGCCCCGATATCCAGAACCTGTTTGATCAGCGCCTTAGCGCCTTCGACCGGGCGGATCACCGGTTGGCTGGCGTAGGGAGCAATCGCCTGCAACTGATGATAGAGATCCTGCACCGTGTTCGGCGCGTGTTCGCCGTCGATCAACAGCCAGTCATAACCCGACGTTGCGGCAATTTCCGCCATGTAGGAGGTTGTCGAACTCAGCCACAGTCCGATTTGTACTTCCCCTCTGCGGAGTGCGTCCTTAAAAGGGTTTGCTAACAATCCGTTCATAATGATCCTTACAACGTGGATAAAATTATTGATGCGCAGCACCCGGTTGCGACGCGGGACGGTTCACGCTCAGCGTGAAGATAATCAATGAGCCGATAATCGCGACACCCGCCAGCGTCAGCAGTCCTGCGGCATCGCTGGCAAACATCGTTTCCGCCTTAACGCGCAGAATTGGCGCGATAAACCCGCCTACCGCGCCAAACAGGTTCACGAAACCGATCCCCGCCGCCAGCGCTGTGCCGGAAAGCAGTTGCGTCGGCATTGTCCAGAACACCGGCTGTACGGCGATGAAACCCACCGCTGCCACGCAAAGCGCCAGAATCGCCACCACCGGTGATGCCAGGCCGGATACACCAATACCAATCCCCGCAGCCAGCAGCGTCAGCGCGGCGACATTACGGCGTTCGCCAGTGCGATCGGAGTAGCGAGGGATAAGCCAGGTCCCGAACAGTGCGGCAACCCACGGAATGGCGGTGACCACCGACGCCGTGAAGCCCACTTTGGTTCCCAGCAGCGCGGCAACCTGGGTTGGCAGGAAGAAAATCAGTCCGTACACCGCCACCTGAATCGTCAGATAGATAATCGCCAGTTGCCAGACGCGTCCGTTACGCAAGGCATCCGAGAGTTTTGACGTGGTCTTCTTCTCTTCTTCGCTCGCCAGTTGGCTAATGAGCGCCGCTTTTTCTTCAACGCTGAGGAAACGCGCCTGTTGTGGGGTGTCATCCAGCCAGAAGAAGGTGAAAATCCCTGCGCCTACCGCCAGCAAACCTTCGATAACGAACATCCAGAACCAGCCGGGATAGCCCATAAAGCCGTGCATCTCCAACAGTGCGCCGGACAGCGGCGATCCCAGCGTCAACGCCAGCGGCGCCCCCATGTAAAACAGCCCCATAATGCTGGCGCGGTTACGCTGTGGGAACCATTGTGAGGTGAGATAGATCATGCCGGGGAAGAAACCGGCTTCTGCCGCCCCCAGCAGAGTACGGATAATGAGGAATTTCGCCTCGGTATCCGCCCACGCCATCGCGGCGGAGAGGAATCCCCACAGCAGCGTAGTGGTGCCAATCCAGGTTCTGGCCCCCAGTTTGCGCATCAGCAGGTTAGCGGGCACGCCGAGAAAGGCGTAGACCACGAAGAAGATCCCCGCGCCGAGCGCGTAGGCCTCATTGCTCAGCCCGGTATCAATCTGATAGGTCTCTTTGGCAAAGCCAATGTTCGAACGGTCCAGAAACGCCAGTACATACAGTGCCAGCATGAACGGGATCAAACGTGCGCGGTTTTTCTTCACTACGCCGTCAAGAAGAGTGGTACTCATAGCAAGATCCTCAAAGAAATGAGGGCGTTGCCGTCTCTGCGGCAACGCACAGGTCATTAGTGGCTATAAGGGCGTTTCAGGTTACAGTCGCGGTTAAGCTCGACGCCAAATCCCGGTTTATCCAGCACGGACTTATGAATGCGGCCATTCACCGGTACCGGCTCATCAAGCAGAATCGGGTCAAACTGCGGACGCATCGTTGAGCAGTCCGGACTGGTCATCAAGAACTCACTGAACGGCGTGTTGGTGAAAGTAATCACCGCATGGTGCGAATAGACCGACGAGCCGTGCGGTACGACCAGTTGTCCACGCGATTTCGCAATCGCAGCAATCTCGACCAGCGTGGTCAGGCCGCCGCACCAGCCGACATCCGGCTGCATGATATCGATTCCAGTTTCCGCCAGCGTGCGGAAGGACTGCAGCGTGCCGTGGTGCTCGCCGCTGGTGACCATCATTCCAGCTGGCGCATTGCGTTTCAGTTCGCGATAGCCTTCGTACTGCTGCGGCGGCAAACACTCTTCAATCCACTTCAGGTTAGATGGCGCGCAGGCGTGGGCCAGTTTCGTGGCGTAATTCACGTCCTGACTCATCCAGCAGTCCAGCATCAGCCAGAAATCCGGGCCGCACTTCTCACGCATTTCCGCTACCATGGCGGCATCTTTGCGGATCCCCGCGTCGCCATCGTGCGGTCCCCAATGAGTCGGCATTTTGCCGCCAATGAAGCCCATCTCTTTTGCCAGGTCAGGACGCGCGCCGGTGGCATAGAACTGAATTTCATCGCGCACCGCGCCGCCCAGCAGTTTGTAAACCGGCAGGCCCACCACCTTGCCAAACAGATCCCACAGCGCCAAATCAACGCAAGAGATGGTGTTCATCACCAGACCGCCGGATCCCGAGTAATACATGGTCGCACCGAGCATCTGATCGTGAATGAGTTTGATATCGCTGACGCATTTCCCTTCGATAAAACGGTTGAGATGTTTTTCAACGATAAAGCAGCCCATCTCTCCTGCCGTGGAGACCGCAAAGCCCGTCTGTCCGTTTTCGGCTTCAACTTCAACAATCAGCGTACCCAGCACGTTAATCCCAAACGACTGACGCGACTGTTCGTACTCACGATATTTACTCATCGGCGTGGCGATGTGATCGTCAATCCAGTGGTTAGCGCCCTGGTCATGATAATCGCCGCCGCCGGCTCCTTTTTCTGCCGTTGCTCCACCGGTAAACCAGGCGCGGACATGTTTAATTTTGGGTAGGGTCATGATGTTCTCCATTATTATGATGCGAGTGAATCGAAGGGACTTTTCCATCCCAATAGACGTGAAATATCCTTCGCGCAGGCAATGGCTTTGCCAGCAAGATAATCACGATTCTCTTCGTTGATTTCTAAACGGGTGCCGACCACCGAAATGGCGGCGGCGGGTTCGTTATTGGCATTAAAAATGGGGGCGGCGACGCAGCGCACATCCGGATAATCTTCTCCGTTATCAAAGCTCCAGCCGCGCTGGCGGATGCGTTCCAGTTCGTCTCTGAGTTGCTGAGGTTGAGTGATCGTGGTGGGGGTCGCCTGCTCCCACACCAGTTGCTCAATGATAGCGTTGCGCACGGCAGCAGGCTGCCACGCCAGCAGACATTTACCAATGCCAGAGCGATACAGCGACAGGCTTTTCCCTTCATGGGAGCGCACGCTGATGGTCGAAGACGATTCCACCTTCAGAATGTAATACGCGCTCTCATGATCGATGATCCCCAGATGGCAGAGCAGCCCTGTTTCATCCATCAGTTTCGTCAGGCGCGGACGCGCCAGTTCGCGCAGATCCATTTTGCTGAGCGCATGGCCGGAAAGCTCCACCAGCTTAGTCCACAGACAAAAGTTCTCCTGATGATCGACGCTGATAAACCGCTGACGCTTCAGTTCACTCAACAGCAGGTAAGCCGTGCTTTTGGGAATACCCAGCGTTTCAATGATGGTGGCGGCACTGCAGGGGCCAATCCGCGCAATCAGATTGAGAATATCAATGGCGCGGGTGAGCGCCGGGACTTTGCTTGATTCCAACATACTGGACTCCAGTCTGAGATACTGGAATCAGTGTGATCGGTCATGGCGGGTAAATTTGTGAAGCGCGTCATGTCGCGTCTTTCTTCCAGCAGAATGGAGAAATAACGTGCAAAAATGCGAGATGAATCACGGATTTTTTCGCGAGGAGTACAGCGGGTTGGACAGAAAGAGAATCAGCCCGAAAAGCACAGCGCCATCGGGCGATTAAAAACTACAGCGTCAGCGATTCAACCACGTCAATCCAGCCATGCTCGCTGGCAATATCCTGTTCGTTGAACCAGCGACGCAGCATGTTAAGCGCCATCATCGCGCAGACCTCCTGACGGACCAGCAGGCTGTGACGGGTCACGCTGAAATGCACG
The DNA here is from genome assembly GCA_009363175.1 of Citrobacter telavivensis. Lineage (NCBI taxonomy): Bacteria > Pseudomonadati > Pseudomonadota > Gammaproteobacteria > Enterobacterales > Enterobacteriaceae > Citrobacter > Citrobacter telavivensis. Next base: position 2,252,405 of record CP045205.1, on the reverse strand, counting down.
CGCAGAGCAAACGTCCCATCTGGCGTCGCCAGCGCAAAGTTCAGGTGATCGTTTTCCAGCCCGGATATCGCCAGCGCCAGTCCGGCGTAATGTTTACCGCGTCGTTCCGACGTCCAGTGCGCGGTCTGCGCCAGCGTCTCTTCCTGCGAAGGTACCACTTCGCTGGCCAGCAGCGGCGCACCCGCGCGAGAAAGCTGCAATGCCACCAGCCCGCCGGTGAACTGCTCACTCAACGTCAGGCTGAGCTGCCTTTTCTGCAACTCGCGCGCAATCTGCAAAGGAAGTCCTTCGGTGCCTTCAAAAATCAGATTTTGCCCGGCAACGCGCTTGACCTCCTGCCACAGGCTGCGCATCGCCTCACGCTGGGCGTACGGTCCGGTCAGTTTAAGCTCGATAATTGGCATCGATGAGCGATAACCCAGGGTCACCCCTTCCGGTAATGAAAGCGAGTCGAGGCTTTGCGCCAGATCGCTTTCCGAACGGCCAAAAGTGGTCAGACGCAGACACAGCGGCGGCTCAGTGAGAGAGAAACGCTCGCGCAAACGTGGCAGGATCTCATGTTCCACCATCACTTTAAATTCTGACGGTACGCCCGGCGTAAAGAACATCAGACAACGATTGAGCTGCACGGCAAAGCCGCAGGCGGTGCCGACAGGATTATTGATGAATTCGGCGCTGGCGGGCAGTTCCGCCTGTTTACGGTTGCTGGGCGCCATCACTCTGCCGCGCTCCCGGAAGAATCGCTCCATCTCGGCAAGCCAGGCCTCGTGCAGAACCAGCCCTTCCCCTTTCGCCGTCGCCGCAGCAAGCGCGCTGAGATCGTCGCTGGTCGGCCCCAGGCCGCCGTTGACGATCAAAACATCAGCATGCTGACTCCGCTCGCGCAAAATGGCGACCAGATCGTTGAGGTTGTCGCCCACCGTATTACGGCGCGTTAAGGGCAATCCCTGATTAAAGAAAAAATCGGCCAGCCAGGCAGCATTCGTGTCGACGATTTGCCCGTGCAACACTTCATCCCCGGTGGATAACATCTCCACGTTTAACATCGTGTTCTCCTGCTTTTATGATGAAAATACTATAACGCAAAGGGGGAAGTGGCGTGGCAGAGAAATATCCTGAAGGGAATAAAAGTGGCGCGACAGGAGATCGCGCCACCGGGGTCAGAAGCTGGCGTTGACCCCAACGTATGGGCCGTCCGCAATGGCATTATCGCGATTGCCATCTTTACCCGCCAGATTCAGGTAGCGATAACCCGCTTCAATGCTAAGCGGACGCATGATCTTCAAGCGCGCGCCGGCATTTGCCTCTTCATAGCTCTGGATACCGCTGGATAACGAATCCGGAGAGTAGTAGTACTCACCGAACAGGCGGACGCTGTCGCCTATCGGCCACTGTAATCCACCGCCAACGGCGGCCGCATAGCCTTCATCACTGTCGTTCGGGCTGGTATAGACCCCTTTGCCGCCCACGGTCGCCAGCATCGGGCCGAGTGGAATATTCATACCCAATCCCAGCCCCGCAGCGTCGCCGTCGTCATCGCTATGCATCCAGTTACCGCTCAAGGCCAGTCCGGTAGACTCCGTGCCAAACCCGACGCCAATGTTGGTATATTCTTTACCCGCCTGACCGCTGATGCTCATGGCACTCGCAGAAGCAGAAACGAACAGCATTCCAGCTATTCCAAATAATACGCTTTTCTTCATTTTTACCCTTTCCAGCAAGCAAATACATAAAGTTTCCCAAAGCTGCGGGATTGTACTGCCAACGCCAAAGGAATCAATGAGCTAAAAAAGCGATCGCTCAACGTTTTGTAACCAAATAATACCGGTACGCAGGAAGAAGAGAGCCGTTAATTCCTTTTATCGACCCGGAGAGAGTCCGGGAACCATTTCTTATTTATCGCTTTCCCTTACAGTACATTTCTCATGTGAATGGAAAATAAACATGTTATCTGATGTTGCCAGGGGATAAACTTTTCCCTGCTAACTCTACCTCTGCTTCAAGGAACATTACCGTGCGTCAAAGGACTATTGTTTGCCCCTTAATACAGAATGCAGGAAGTTATCTCCTGTGCCAGATGGCTAACGATCGGGGAGTTTTCCCGGGTCAATGGGCGCTGTCTGGCGGTGGCGTTGAGCCAGGAGAACGTATTGAAGAGGCCCTGCGCCGTGAGATTCGCGAAGAACTGGGCAGTGCGCTGGTTCTGACTGACATCAAACCCTGGACCTTCAGTGACGATATCCGTACGAAAACCTACCCCGATGGCAGTCAGGAAGAGATCTATATGATTTACCTGATTTTTGACTGCACCGCCGCCAATCGCGAAGTGCATATCAATGAAGAATTTCAGGCGTTTGCCTGGGTCAAGCCGGAAGATTTACCTCAATACGATCTGAACGTTGCGACAGTGAAAACCTTAACACTGAAAGGGTTATTATAATCTCTGATGACAGCTGTTGCGGCTGTCATCTTTTATTCATAATGTTGGTTAAGGTGAGACCAGTTTACCGTCAAGATACAGTTTTCCCTTATCGACATGCATCACCAGACCGTCCAGATAATCCGGTGTCAATTTTACGCCACGCATATTTTTTGCCAGATAGGTCAGGCAATGATTATGAGTAAAAATAACCACGTCTTTATTTTCCGACTTATTTGCTAAACGCTCAATGGCCTGCCCGGTTCCCCGGCCACAGGCATGCATGCCTTTATCCACCGTCAATTTTTTATCCGCAGCAAACCAGGTTGCTGACTGAACAGTGCGCACCGTATCGCTGGCATACAGATCGTAGTCTTTAATCTCTTTGCTAAACGAGGCGCCCAGCGCGCGAGCCTGCATCGCCCCATGCTCAGTGATGCCGGTTTTATCCGACAGACAGGTATTGTCTGACCGGTCACAGCGCTCAGCATGGCGAAACAGCACCACTACCGGATGCTGTTTTGCCAGTACCGCCAGGGTACGGGAATCGATTCTCGGTAGACCGTTGCTGCTCCAGGCGAAATGGCTGCCCAGCCCCACCATGATCGCCAGTGCCGATAGCAGAACAACGGTATATTTTTTGTATTTAACAAAATATTGGGATACTACAAACACATTAAACTCCACTTGATACCGGCAAACAGAAATATAACCTTGCAGCGTACTGCTTAATGAAAGGCACGATCGTTTATGTGGGGAAAATGCCCGAAAGCCACGGCCATTGCAAATGCAACGTGGGTAAAAAAGCATATATTTCCATAACGTTAAGTTCTTAAGGTTAATTTAATATTCATATACTACTATTTAGGTCTGACTGGATAATCCTCATTTAGCCTCCTGTTTATGACGCAATAAATAAAAGGCTCGCAGTATCCAAATGGCTGAAGGAAATATAATGTCTGATTTTCTGCCTTTCTCTCGCCCGGCGGTAGGTACGGAAGAACTTGCCGCTATCAAAGCGGTTCTCGATTCTGGATGGATTACCACTGGCCCGAAAAATCAGCAACTGGAAGAGGCTTTCTGCCAGTTGACGGGAAACCAACACGCCATTGCCGTGAGTTCTGCCACGGCAGGTATGCATATCGCCCTCATGGCGCTGGGAATCGGTGCCGGTGATGAAGTCATCACCCCGTCAATGACCTGGGTTTCCACACTGAACATGATTGTGCTGCTGGGGGCAACCCCGGTCATGGTGGATGTCGACCGCGACACGCTGATGGTCACCGCTGAACACATTGAAGCTGCCATCACCCCGCGCACGAAAGCCATCATTCCCGTCCATTACGCCGGCGCACCGGCCGATCTGGATGCTATTTACGCCCTCGCGGAACGCCACGGTATTGCGGTTATCGAAGATGCCGCCCACGCGGTCGGCACTTATTATCAGGGTCGCCACGTCGGCGCTCGGGGCACCGCGATTTTCTCCTTTCACGCCATCAAGAATGTCACTTGTGCAGAAGGGGGACTCATCGTCACCGACGATGAGTCACTCGCCAGGCAGCTACGCAACCTGAAGTTTCACGGACTCGGCGTTGATGCCTTCGATCGCCAGACCTGGGGTCGTGCGCCCCAGGCGGAGGTCCTGACGCCAGGCTATAAATACAATCTGACCGACATTAACGCGGCGATGGCCCTGGTTCAGTTAGAGAAGCTTGAGACGCTCAACCATCGTCGGGCAGTCATCGCCCTGGAGTACCAACACGCGCTGGCCGATCTCCCGTTTCAGCCGCTGAGTCTGCCGCCGTGGCCCCACGTGCATGCCTGGCATCTGTTTATTATTCGTACCGACGAAGATCGGTGCGGCATCAGTCGCGACGCGCTGATGGAGGCACTTAAAGCCCAGGGGATCGGTACAGGTTTGCATTTCCGCGCGGCACACACGCAGAAATATTACCGCGAACGCTTTAACACCCTGTCGCTCCCCAATACCGAATGGAACAGTGCGCGTATCTGCTCGCTACCGCTGTTTCCCGATATGACCCCGGCGGATACCGCTCGCGTCATTACCGCGCTTCGCCAGATTGCAGGAAAATAGCCATGTTTGAAGCCCTCCCGATAACGAAAGTATCGGTGGTGATCCCTGTCTACAACGAACAGGAAAGCCTGCCGGAACTGCTCAGGCGAACCACCGCAGCCTGCGAGAGTCTGGGAAAAGATTATGAGATCCTGTTGATTGATGACGGCAGCAGCGACAACTCCGCACAGTTGTTGATTGACGCGTCAGAAGCCGAAGGCAGCCACGTTGTTTCGATTTTGCTGAACCGCAACTACGGGCAGCATTCCGCCATCATGGCAGGATTCAGTCACGTCACCGGCGACCTGATTATTACGCTTGATGCCGATCTGCAAAACCCACCGGAAGAGATCCCTCGCCTGGTGGCAAAAGCCGACGAAGGGTATGACGTGGTCGGCACCGTGCGCCAGAATCGTCAGGACAGTCTGTTTCGCAAGACAGCCTCGAAGATGATCAACCATCTGATTCAGAGAACCACGGGCAAAGCGATGGGCGACTACGGCTGCATGCTTCGCGCTTATCGCCGTCACATTATTGATGCCATGCTGCATTGCCATGAACGCAGCACGTTTATCCCGATTCTGGCGAATATCTTTGCCCGACGCGCCACGGAGATCCCCGTTCATCACGCTGAACGTGAATTTGGCGACTCCAAATACAGCTTTATGCGGCTGATTAACCTGATGTACGACCTGGTGACCTGCCTGACGACAACGCCTCTGCGCATGCTGAGCCTGCTCGGCAGCGTCATTGCCGTCACCGGATTTACCCTGTCGATACTCCTCGTCATCCTCCGCCTGACGCTGGGCCCCCAATGGGCGGCAGAAGGGGTTTTCATGCTGTTTGCCGTTCTGTTTACCTTTATTGGCGCGCAGTTCATCGGCATGGGTTTACTCGGCGAATATATCGGTCGGATTTACAACGATGTACGCGCCCGTCCCCGCTATTTCGTCCAGCAAGTTATTCGTCCGGAAAGTCTGCACTCTACTAAGGAAAACCAACAATGAAAGCCGTTGTCTTCGCGTATCACGATATGGGGTGTTTGGGCGTTCAGGCCGTGCTCGACGCCGGCTATGAAATTGCCGCCATTTTTACGCATGCGGATAATCCGGGAGAAAACGCGTTTTTTGGCTCCGTTTCTCGCCTGGCAGCTGACGCGGGGATCCCGGTCTATGCTCCCGATGACGTCAATCACCCAATCTGGGCCGAGCGTATCGGCCAACTCGCTCCCGACGTTATTTTCTCTTTCTACTATCGCCATCTGCTCAGCGATGCGATTCTGGCGCTGGCACCGGCTGGCGCATTTAACCTGCACGGTTCGCTACTGCCGAAATATCGCGGTCGCGCTCCGCTGAACTGGGTGCTGGTGAATGGCGAAAGCGAAACCGGCGTGACGTTGCACCGCATGGTGAAACGCGCCGATGCGGGTGCCATTGTCGCGCAACAGCGCGTCGCCATCTCGCCTGACGACACGGCCCTTACGCTACATCATAAGCTTTGCCAGACCGCACGGCGGGTGCTGGAACAAGCATTACCGGCCATCGAACGAAAAGAGATACACGACGTCCAGCAAAACGAGAGTGAAGCGACCTACTTTGGTCGCCGCACGCCAGAAGACAGCTTCCTGACCTGGAACAGACCGGCAACGACGCTGCACAACATGGTGCGGGCGGTCGCGGCCCCCTGGCCGGGCGCGTTCAGCTATTCCGGTACGCAGAAATTCACTATCTGGTCATCCCGCGTCCACGCTCAGAACCAGACCGCGCAACCGGGTACCGTGATTTCCGTCTCCCCTCTGCTGATCGCCTGTTCCGAAGGTGCGCTGGAAGTGGTGACTGGACAGGCTGGCAACGGCATCACGGTGCAAGGCGCACAGTTAGCACAGATTCTCGGCCTGGTTGCGGGTTCTCGTTTAAACACCCCATCGCTGGCCGCCAGCAAGCGCCGCACCCGCGTGCTGATCCTCGGCGTGAATGGCTTCATCGGCAACCATCTTACCGAACGTCTGTTACGCGAAGACCACTATGAAATCTATGGTCTGGACATCGGCAGCGACGCAATCAGTCGTTTCCTCAGTCATCCGCGTTTTCATTTTGTGGAAGGTGACATCAGCATTCATTCTGAATGGATCGAATATCACGTTAAGAAATGTGATGTCGTGTTGCCGCTGGTGGCCATTGCCACCCCTATTGAATATACCCGCAACCCGCTGCGCGTCTTTGAACTGGATTTTGAAGAGAACCTGAAAATCATTCGCTATTGCGTGAAATACCGTAAGCGCATCATTTTCCCATCGACTTCCGAAGTTTACGGAATGTGTACCGACAAAGTGTTCGATGAGGATAGCTCGAATCTCATTGTCGGGCCGGTCAATAAACCCCGCTGGATTTACTCGGTGTCCAAACAGCTTCTCGATCGCGTCATTTGGGCATACGGCGAAAAAGAAGGACTGCGCTTTACCCTCTTCCGCCCGTTCAACTGGATGGGGCCGCGTCTGGACAGCCTGAATTCCGCGCGAATCGGCAGCTCGCGCGCCATTACACAGCTGATCCTCAATCTGGTAGAAGGCTCGCCGATCAAGCTGATCGAAGGGGGGAAACAGAAGCGCTGCTTTACGGATATTCGCGACGGTATCGAAGCGCTATACCGGATCATTGAAAACGCGGGTGGCCGCTGTGACGGTGAAATCATCAACATCGGTAACCCGGAAAACGAAGCCAGCATCAAGGAACTGGCGGAAATGCTGCTGGAGAGTTTCGACAAACATCCACTGCGCAATCACTTCCCGCCGTTTGCCGGGTTACGGGTCGTCGAGAGCAGCAGCTACTATGGCAAAGGCTATCAGGATGTTGAGCACCGTAAGCCCAACATCCGTAATGCAAAACGTTGCCTGGACTGGGAACCGACCATCGACATGCGCGAAACGGTCGACGAGACGCTGGATTTCTTCTTGCGCAGCGTGGATCTCACGGAACATTCATCATGACAAAAGTAGGCTTGCGAATTGATGTCGATACCTTCCGTGGCACCCGCGAAGGTGTGCCACGCCTGTTAGCGTCATTGAGCCGATACCACATTCGGGCAAGTTTTTTCTTTAGCGTCGGACCAGACAACATGGGGCGCCATCTCTGGCGCCTGATCAAACCGCAGTTTCTGTGGAAGATGCTGCGCTCAAACGCGGCTTCTCTTTACGGCTGGGATATTCTGCTGGCCGGTACCGCCTGGCCGGGGAAAGAAATCGGCCGCGCAAACGCAGAGATTATCCGGGAAGCGGCGCGCCTGCATGAAACCGGGCTACACGCCTGGGATCACCATGCCTGGCAGGCCCGTAGCCCTCAGTGGAGCAAACAGCAGTTGATCGCCGATATTTTGCACGGGATAACCGCCCTGGAGGCGATCACCGGCCAGCCGGTGACCTGTTCAGCCGTCGCAGGCTGGCGCGCTGACCAGCGTGTGGTTCTCGCCAAAGAGGCATTCCCTCTGCGTTACAACAGCGATTGCCGCGGCAGGACGCCGTTCCGTCCGCTTCTCGAGGATGGTTCGTTCGCCACACCGCAAATTCCGGTCACGCTGCCCACGTGGGACGAAGCGGTGGGTCGCGAGGTTCAGGCGGAAGATTTCAACGACTGGATCCTCTCCCGGATGCAGCAGGATCCCGGTCCCCCCGTGTATACCATCCATGCCGAAGTCGAAGGCGGCGCCTGGCATAGCCAGTTTGAGGATCTGCTCCAGCGTGCGGCAGATGCGGGCATCACCTTCTGCCCGCTTGGCGATCTGCTGCCTGCCGATCGCAATACCTTGCCGTCGGGAGAGATTATTCGCGGTAAAATCGCGGGAAGAGAAGGATGGTTAGGCTGTCAGCAAGCGATGAGCGTCACACGATGAAGAACACCCGTTATTATCAGATACTGATCGCACTTATCGCGTTCTGGTACATCATTCCCATCGACCTGCGCCTGCTGTGGCAGCCTGATGAAACGCGCTATGCCGAGATCAGTCGCGAAATGCTGGCATCCGGCGACTGGCTTGTCCCCCATTTTTTGGGAGTGCGTTACTTTGAAAAACCGATTGCCGGATACTGGATCAACAGCATCGGGCAATGGCTGTTTGGAGCGAACAACTTCGGCGTTCGCGCTGGCGCGATTTTTGCGACGCTGGTAACCGCCGCACTGGTGGGATGGCTCGCCATGCGCTTATGGCGGGATACGCGTACCGCGCTGTTGTCGGCCATTATCTTTTTGTCGTTGTTCATTGTTTACGGGATTGGCACCTATGCGGTACTCGATCCGCTGATCGCGCTCTGGCTGATGGCGGGAATGTGCTGCTTCTGGCTGGCGATGCAGTCCACCACCTGGCAAGGGAAAAGCATGGGATTCCTGCTGCTGGGCGTGACCTGCGGGATGGGCGTCATGACCAAGGGCTTTCTGGCGCTTGCCGTACCGGTGCTCAGCGTGTTGCCGTGGGTCGCCGCGCAGAAACGCTGGAAAGACCTGTTTCTTTACGGCGGATTGGCGGTCATCAGCTGTGTCGCCGTCATCCTGCCGTGGGGACTGGCTATCACCCAACGTGAACCCGATTTCTGGCACTACTTTTTCTGGGTTGAACATATCCAGCGTTTCGCGATGGACGACGCCCAGCACAAAGCGCCATTCTGGTACTATCTGCCGGTGCTGATCGCCGGAAGTCTGCCGTGGCTTGCGCTGCTTCCGGGAGCATTAAAAACCGGCTGGCAGGAGCGCGATGAATCGCGCGGTGCCCTCTATCTGCTCGGTTGGATAGTGATGCCGCTGGTGTTCTTCAGCATCGCCAAAGGTAAATTGCCCACCTATATCCTGTCATGTTTCGCCCCGCTCGCGATACTGATGGCGAGATATGGGCTGAACGCCGCGGAAAAGGGCTATGCCGCGCTGCGCATCAACGGCTGGATCAATATCCTGTTTGGTATTATCGGGATTATTGCCACGCTGGTCGTCTCGCCGTGGGGGCCGCTGAAATCGCCGGTCTGGGTGCACATCGAGGTATACAAGGTCTTCTGCTCGCTGGGTATTTTTTTCCTGTGGACCTTTTTCGGCTGGTATACGCTGAGTAACACGGAGAAAAGCTGGGTTTACGCCGCGTTGTGTCCACTGGCGTTGGCATTATTGTTTGGTTTTTCCGTTCCCGATCGGGTGATGGAATCCAAACAGCCGCAGTTTTTTGTCGAAATGACCCGAGAAAACCTCGCGCCGAGCCGCTACATTCTTACCGATAGCGTGGGGGTCGCCGCTGGTCTGGCCTGGAGTCTGAAGCGGGATGACATCTTAATGTATGGGCAAACAGGCGAACTGAAATATGGCCTTAACTATCCCGATGCCAAAGGCCGGTTCATTCGCTATGCCGATTTTGCGGACTGGCTCAGCCAACACCGTCAGGAGGGGATTATTACGCTCGTGCTCACTATCGCGAAAGATGAAGACATCAACCGCCTTGCCATTCCGCCTGCCGATACAATCGATAATCAGGGGCGTCTGGTGCTGATTCAGTATCGTCCCAAATGATCTGGCTGGTTTTAGTGATGGCCAGCCTGCTCAGCGTTGCGGGGCAGTTATGCCAGAAGCAGGCGACGTTCCGCGTGCCAACACGCGCGCGAAGACGTCATATTACCCTGTGGCTGGGGCTGGCGCTCGCCTGCCTCGGCCTGGCAATGGTCTTGTGGTTGCTGGTATTGCAGAGCATTCCTGTGGGTATTGCTTACCCCATGCTCAGCCTGAATTTTGTCTGGGTCACACTGCTGGCATGGAAAATCTGGCGCGAACCGGTGACACTTCGTCACTGGCTGGGCATCGCCTTGATTATCAGCGGTATTTTTATTCTGGGGAGCGCGGCGTGATGGGATTACTGTGGGGACTGTGCAGCGTTGTCATCACGTCCGTCGCGCAACTGGGTCTGGGCTATGCGATGGCACAACTGCCGCCGATGACGCAGTGGCAGACGTTTATCCCGGCGCTGTTCTCCGGTCATACCGGTACCTTCGCGCTATTCGCCGGCCTGGTGGGCTATTTGCTGTCGGTTTTCTGCTGGCATAACGCGCTGCATCACCTCGCGCTGAGCAAGGCTTACGCGCTGCTCAGCCTGAGTTATGTGCTGGTGTGGGTGGCGTCGATGACCTTACCCGGCTGGCAAGGCGCATTTTCCCTGAAAGCGTTGCTGGGCGTACTGTGCATCATGGCCGGACTGATGTTCATTTTTCTGCCCGCGCAGCGGAGAACTCGCTGATACTCATTTTTTTACCAGTAGCCTCTTCAGGCGCTCCCACTCGTCGCAGGTATAGCTTCTGGCATCCAGAATCTTCACCGTCCGCCCGTTATCACGGTTGACGGAATACAGGGCATCCTTCTGCGGGGAAAGGATATCACCGGCATTCACCACAATGTCGGACTGAACTTCGGCGATCATTTTCAGTGAACCGCCGGCATCACTCAACACTAATGCATGCTTCCCTGACGTTTTGTCATAGCATGACTTCTTCACCTGCCATTCCATTGCTTACCTTTACTTATCGGGAACGTTTACATTACGTTACACAGTAGCAGATAAACAAAGTGGCAATGGGCATCAATTGGTAAAATTGCGAGGTGAAATTAATGTTTTCTTAATATTTCATTCACCCAATCAACAATTGCCCGTCGGGAAATCTTGATTCCCCCATTTTTCAATTCTGCAGGTAGAGAAAGCCAGTGGACCGGCTGCTGGAAGCGTGCCAGCTTGTCCTTCACCCATTCACTAAGAGCGGTCTGTGAAACATCAGCGTCATATTCAACCACCGCCACCGGACGATGACCAAACTCGGCGTCCGCGATCGGGACGATAAACGCCTGCAGCACATGGGGATGTGTCACAATTACCCGTTCCACCTCTTCGGGCTGAATCCCCTCTCCGCCGCTAAAAAAGAGATTATCCAGACGCCCGGCGATGGTCAGTTTGCCATCATTCAGCACGCCGCGATCGCGTGTGGCAAACCAGCCTTCATCGTTGACCAGCGGAACCAGTTTACCGTTTCGCCAGTAGCCTTCCGCCATACTGGCCGCCCGCAGCCAGACTTCGTCATTCACGATTCTGACTTCTCGTCCTGGTAAGGGCATACCCACATCAGCCAGACCGTCCGCCTCTTTCGCACACACCGTCGAGGCAAATTCCGTCAGGCCGTAACCACACCAGCAGCGAATGCCCTGTGCGCGCGCCTGTTCGGTTAACGCGACCGGAATCACTGCGCCGCCCAGCAAAACCGCTTTCAGCGCCACCGGCGTCTGGTTCACCAGCAGTCGCCAGAGTTGCGTCGGCACCAGCGAAGCATGCGTACAGCCGACCAGCATCTGTTCCAGCGGCTGTTTTTCCCGCACGGTTATCCGCGCCCCGGCGGATAACCAGCGCCACAGAATTCCCTGTCCAGAGACATGAAACAATGGCAGAGAGAGCAGCCAGTCATCCTCTTTTGCCAGCGTCATCAGCGACAGCACGCCTTCAGCACTGGCAAGATGCGCCTGGCAGGTATGGACCGCCGCTTTCGGTAGACCCGTCGAGCCGGAGGTCAGCGTCATGGAACACAGACGCTGCGGTTGCCAGTCGACGGCATGCTGACCGTCAGCGTCCTGACAGTCCAGCGAGATCAGAAAGGGAAACGAATTTTCTCCCTCCAGATCCAGCGCAAACTGCAACGTGAGATCGGGTAACAGGGTTGCCAGCAGCGGGTGAGGAAGTTGTGGATTGACCGGCAAAATCCTTGCTCCGCACTGCAACAGCGCCAGCCACGCCAGCAGGGTCTGCGGATGATTCCAGGCGCGCAGCATAACGCCGCTGCCTTCGGTGACGCCCTGTGCGGCAAAACCGCTCGCCAGGGCATCAGTCCGGTTACAGAGTGCGCGCCAGCTTAGCACCTCATCATTCAGGCGTAAGGCTGGCACGTCTCCCTGAACCTGCCGCCAGTAACGCCACGGCCAGTCAGGAAAGGTCATCGCAGGCGTTCCAGCGCGTCGTCGTTAATCAGCGGCAAGGCGCTGCCCGGCCAGCGACGAATCTGCTGTGCCTGCATCAGACTCAGCGTATCCAGTCCCGGAATGGTATCTGGCGTGAGCCACGCGGCAATGCGCGCCAGTTGCGTCAGGCCCAGGCTCGACTCAATAGACGAACTGATCACCGCCGTCAGCCCCAGCGCATGCGCCGCCTGCACCTGTTCGCGTACTTTCTCCAGCGAACCGGTCAGCGTCGGTTTGATAACCACCGCACGGACGCCCTCTTCTGCCTCAAAGGCAAAATCCGCTTCACGCAGGCTCTCGTCCCAGGCGATGGCAATACCGGTTTCCCGGGCAAAGACTCGCGAGTCATCGCGTGTTCTGCACGGTTCTTCGAGGAAAGCGATGCGGTTGCGGTAGTCCGGGTTCACGTACTTCGCGAACTGCTGGGCCTTCAGCGGCGTCCAGGCACGGTTAGCATCCAGCCGCAACTGCAGCTCCGGTATCGCCTCCAGCAGCAAATTGACCACCATGCCGTCGCGAACCGCTTCGTACAGTCCGACCTTCACCTTCGCCACTTTTTCGCCGGGCATGTCGGCAAGCTGGAGCACCAGATCGTCAGGATCCCCGGTACACAGCGGCGCTGCCCGGTAATCCGCTGCCTCTGGCAAGACGCCTTCCAGTTCCGCCAGCGCACAGCTGACGCCAAAGGCCACAGAAGGCATTGTCGGCAATGCGTCTTCTCCTTGCTGCCAGCCGTCAACCCAGGCCAGCAGCGCAACCTGCGCCTCTTCCCAGGTTTCCTGACTGAAGCCCGGCAGTGGAGAGATCTCTCCCCATCCCTGACGCTCGCCGTCGTGCAGACGGACATACAGCCCGTCACGCGTTTTTAACCGCCTGTCGCGCAGAACCACCCCCGCGTCCATGGGGATCTGCCAGCGGTATACCTGCGCGCTACGCATTACGGATTCCGTTTGAATTTGCTGAAATCAGGCTGACGTTTCTGGTTGAAGGCGTTACGGCCTTCCTGACCTTCTTCCGTCATATAGAACAGCATGGTCGCGTTACCCGCCAGTTCCTGCAGGCCGGCCTGACCATCACAGTCAGCGTTCAGCGCGGCTTTCAGGCAACGCAGCGCCATCGGGCTGTTTTGCAGCATTTCACGACACCAGCGCACGGTCTCTTTTTCCAGATCCGCCAGCGGAACCACGGTGTTGACCAGCCCCATATCCAGCGCCTGTTTAGCGTCGTACTGACGGCATAGGAACCAGATTTCACGCGCTTTCTTCTGCCCAACGATCCGCGCCATGTAAGATGCGCCCCAGCCGCCGTCGAAAGAACCGACTTTCGGGCCGGTCTGGCCGAAGATGGCATTTTCCGCCGCGATCGTCAGGTCGCACATCATATGCAGCACATGACCGCCGCCAATGGAGTAACCCGCCACCATCGCCACAACCGGCTTCGGACAGGTACGGATCTGGCGCTGGAAGTCCAGCACGTTCAGATGATGCACGCCGGAGTCATCCTGATAGCCGCCGTAGTCGCCGCGAACCTTCTGGTCGCCGCCGGCACAGAAGGCTTTATCGCCTGCGCCAGTCAGAATAATCACACCCACGTTATCGTCGTAACGGGCATCCGCCAGCGCCTGAATCATCTCTTTGACGGTCAGAGGACGGAATGCGTTGCGCACCTGTGGACGATTAATGGTGATTTTTGCGATACCGTCGGTCGATTTCTCATAGCGAATGTCGGTGTAGCCTTCGGAGCAATCTTGCCATTCTACCGGCGCATAAAGCATTGTTTCATCAGGATAGATCATAGTGTGTCCTTTAGTCAGAGACGCAGAATCTGAGCCAGACAGTCCACCACGCCCGCGGGATTTTCCCGATGCGCGTTGTGTCCGGCGTTACGAATCACATGGCGGGTCGCCGCTAACTCCGTCGCGAGAGCGCAGAATTTGCTGTCACGTTCACCACATAAATAATAAAACGGAAATGCGCGCGCGTTGAGCGCCTCGCGTAAATCAGGCTGGACCGCCAGCGAAGTGGCCTCCAGCATTGCCGCCAGCGTTTCGCCGTTATTCTGGCTACGCAGAACAACCAGCGCTTCTCGTTGCTGCGCGTTCAGCGAGGCAAACACCGGCTGCTGATACCAGTCAGTAAACACGTCAGCCAGCGCGTCATGGCGAAAACGTTCCGCCCAGCGATGATCGGAACGTCGGCGCGCGTCGCGTTCAGCCTCGCTTTGCAGTCCCGGATGACCGCCTTCAACCACCAGGCCGCAAAGCCCCGGCATCTCCTGACAGGCCGCCATCATCGCCACTCTGCCGCCGAGCGAATATCCCACCAGCCAGTAGTTTAGTATGTTGTAACTAATAAGGGTATTACGCAGCAAAGCAATGACATCGGTAAATCCGCTGACGCGAATATCTGTCGATCCGCCGTGACCGGGTAAATCAACATACAGCCGGGAAAAATTCGTAAGCTGCTCGCCAACCGGCTGCCACTCCTGACCGTCACCCGAAAAGCCGTGCAGAAAAACCAGCCAGGGTGAACCTGGCTGTGCGTCTTTTGCCTGCGCGTGCAGGATCATAGACGGCTTACCTGCGCCAGCAATTGTTGCAGAGTTTGTGCGCCGTCGGTGTCGTTGACCACCAGTTCAATCACCGTGGTTGCCGGGGTACGCCATGCACCCGCCAGCGCCGCCTCCAGTTCATCCCAGCTTTCCGGGCGATGGTACTTGAGGTTAAACATTGCGGCCGCGTGTTCAAAATGGACATTCTGCGGCATCAGATAGAAGCGCTCACGTTCGCTCTGCGGCGTGGGCAGTAGCGAGAAAATCTGCCCGCCGTTATTGTTCACCACAATCAAGACGAACGGCGCGGAAACCTGGCGCAGCAAGGCTAACGCATTGAGGTCATACAACGCCGATAAATCACCCACGACAGCCAGCGTCGATTTCGCGCTGGCGCGCTGCACACCGGCGGCCGTCGATAACAGGCCATCAATGCCGCTGGCTCCACGATTACTGTAAACCGGGTAACCGGCCGGGAGTTTTGACAGCGCATCAATCAAGCGCACCACCAGGCTGTTGCCGACGAAAAGCTGCCCCTGTTCAGGCAGATAGTCACGAATACGATGCGCCAGTTGTGCCTCGCCAAAGGTATCCCGACGCGCCACCACGGCCTGCCAGGCCTGCTCCGCCAGACGCGGTATGTCTACACACCACGGCTGACGTTTTTCCGCTGGATGCAGTTCCAGCCAGTCGCCGATTTTTGCGACCAGACGACGACCACGATGGTGAGCAGGATCCAGCCGTCCTTCGATATTATCGACAATCCAGTACTCTTCAGGCGCACAGCTTGCCTGCCATTGCAGTAAGCGCTTTCCGGTCAGGCTGCTCCCCAGTTGCACCACAATTTGCGCCTGTTGGAGTTCCGTCACCGCCTTCGCATTACCGAGCCAGAGATCGGCGCACGGAAGCGGCTGTCCGGTTTGCGACAGCACATCGCCAATCAGCGGCCAGCCTAACGTCTGCGCCCACAGCGCAACTTTTTTGCCCTCTTCCGCGCTCATTCGCCCGGCGACGACGACGCCGCGTTTTTGGCGCCAGAAGAACCAGTCGCGCTGTTTGTCACTCTCCAGCCGACGCGCTTCGCGCAGCCAGGGCTTGTCATCCTGCCACCAGTCACCGAGGCGCTGTTGCCAGGCCAGACCGGTCTCATCCATCTCGCCATACAGCGGCTCGGCAAATGGACAGTTGATGTGAACCGCGCCAGCATGTAGCGAGGTCAACGCATTGTCGATGGTCGACACCAGCCAACGGGCCGGAATGTCCTGCGTCGGACGCGGGAGGGAAAGCGTTTGTGACGGATGCGAGGCAAACATGCCCGCCTGGCGAATCGCCTGGTTCGCGCCGCAGTCAATCAGTTCAGGGGGACGATCGGCCGTCAGGAGAATCAATTTTTCACCGGTCAGCCCCGCTTCAATCAGTGCCGGATAAAGGTTAGCCACCGCCGTGCCGGAGGTCACTATCACAGCAACGGGCTGTTTGCTCACCTTCGCCAGTCCCAGCGCCAGATGACCAAGACCACGCTCATCAAAATGGGTGTAGTGAATAAAGGTCGAATTTTCCGCCGCTGCCAGGGTGAGCGGCGTGGAACGTGAGCCAGGGGCAATGCAAACATGCCTGACACCGTGGCGAGTTAATGCTTCCAGAATGACCGCCGCCCAGCGTCGGTTAAATGCGCTTACTGACATGAGATTGTCCGGTATCAATATTGCGACTCAGTATAAAGAACGGAAAAAAGGGATTATTGATATGAGTCGGGAATATGTGACTCATTATCCATCCATCTGTAACAAAGATCGCAGGCCGGCGGCTTTATTGTCGATTTCCTGCCACTCCTGCTCAGGATCTGACCCGCGAACAATACCCGCGCCGGCATACAGTCGAACCACGTTACCGCTGATTTTCGCCGACCGCAGCGAGACACAAAATTCGCTTTGCTGTAATGACAGATAGCCCGCCGACCCGGCGTACCATTCCCGCGCAAAGGGTTCATGTTGTTGAATAAATGCCCGCGCCCGCTCGCGGGGGATCCCAGCGACGGCCGCCGTCGGCTGCAACTGCAGTAAACACAACGTGTCGTCCGCCTGATTCAGCGCCGTCCAGATGCAACGTCGCAGGTGCTGCACTTTTCGCAACCGCAGCACCTGCGGTGGCAAAACGTCCAGTGAGTGAGTGTAGTCCTGCAGGCGCTGACAAATATCCTCGACTACCAGCATATTTTCGCGCTGGTTTTTGTCGTCCTTCATCAGCCATTCGCCCAGTTGCCAGGCCTTATAATCATCAGGATGATTCGCCACCGTACCGGCGAGCGCTTCGGTGCGTAGCGCGGTATCACGACGACGCCAGAGACGTTCCGGAGACGAGCCAAGGAACGCGCGCTCGGCGCAAAAAGCCATGTAAAAATGGTAGCAGTTCAGATTCAAACGGCGACTCGAGGCCATAACGGCAGCGGCATTCACCGGGCGAGAAAATAGCAGGTCGCTGGCGCGCGCCAGCACCACTTTATCCAGTTCACCGTCGGCAATCGTCTGAGTGGCCTGCTCAATCAGGTTTATCCAGCCCGCTTTTTCAGGCCAGTGCTGTTCACCCGTTTTGCTCAGACGTAGCGTCGGCAACGGTTTTACGCTCGCCAGCGAAGCCAGGAAGGTCAGCGCCCGGTCAGCATCCTCGCGCAGAGAAACATCGCTCCACAGATGCAGACGCAGCACCGCTACGCCCGCACAGCGCCGCCACTCAAGTCGCGGTAACACGAGATTGCCCTGCTGAGGGTCGAACGCGTTTAACCCCCAGATACGCAGGTCGGTTTGCTGCGGATGTTGGCGAAGAAAGCGTTGCGCCTCATCAAGCGAGGAAAAAAGGGCAACGACACCCAGCACCGCGGCCTCTTCATCGCCATTGCGCTGCTGCCAGTAAAATTGCGGATAAATGGACTGACTTGCCAGCCAGCTTAACGCATCAAAGGCGTCATTGAGGGGGAAAGGAACATCGAGAACCCGAATGCCTGGTGCCGCCGGGATCGCCTGCGACAAAAGATGCGTCAGACCTTCCAGCGCAGTAGTGAGTGAATGCACGCGGACCTCTCCCTGTTAAAAACCTCACATTATACGGGGTACTGCGGAAAAAAAGCAGTACCCCAGTTTAGGGAGGAAATGCGATCCCGGTTACAGGTTAGCGCCGTGCCAGCAGTAAACCGAGCACCAGTCCGACCGTTGCGCCCACACCAATCCCCTGCCAGGGCTTTTCGTGTACATAATCATCCGCACGATAAACCGCCTGCCTGGCGCGATAATAGTAGCTATCTGAAGCCTGGCTTACGCGTTTTTTGACCTCATCCAGCGCCTGTTCCGCCCGCGCTTTCAGCTCGATGTACTTTTGATCGGCAGGATCCCCTGAGGAACGCAGCACCTCTTCCAGCGTTTCACTCAGCAACGTCAGGTCGTCATCAATACGCGAATCACCAAATTGATAAGACATTCTCGTTCTCCATGTTAGTAAAACCTGCCCCTAACTATAGACAATGACTCAGGATCACGCCCGAATCGCTTCGCGCGCCATCCCCACATGAGGGATGCCATCTTCATCGTACACGTCAGTGACCGGCGTAAAACCAAATCGCGCATAGAATTCCTGCAAATGCGCCTGTGCGCCCAGATACAGCGCCTTCTCCGGCCAGCGTCGTTGGCAGGATGCCAGCGCCTGCGCCATCAGGTTTTGACCCAGTTTTTCACCACGTAACGCTTCACTGACGATCACCCGTCCAATCACTACGGGTTCAAGATCTTCAGCACTTTTCAGAATCCTCGCATACGCCACCAGTTCGCCATCATGCCAACCGAGGATATGACGGTTATCACCCACCAGGTCGTCACCGTCCACATCAAGATAGGGGCAGTTCTGCTCCACGACAAACACCGCGCAGCGCAGTTTTAACAGCGCATAGAGTTGAGGGACGGTTAATTCCGAATGATGCAGGTCTTGCCAGGTAATCATCGTGCGCTCCTTTTTCCGTAAACGATTTATACTAGCCAGATTATTTTTCAAAAGTGTAATGAAATAATGGAATTTCTCTTTTTAGGCACCTCGGCTGGCGTTCCCACGCGGGCACGTAACGTGACGGCCATTTTGCTGCATCATCAGCACCCGACGCAGCCCGCTCTGTGGCTGTTTGACTGTGGTGAAGGCACACAACATCAGATGTTGAGCACGGCACATCATCCCGGCAAGATTGAACGGATTTTCATCAGCCATCTGCACGGCGATCATCTGTTCGGTTTACCGGGATTATTGTGCAGCCGTTCGATGGCGGGCAATGCTCACCCGCTGACGCTTTACGGCCCGAAGGGACTGCGTGAGTTTACTGAAACCGCGCTGCGCCTGAGCGGCTCCTGGACCGACTATCCGCTGGAAATCGTCGAAATCACCGCCGGGGAAATTCTTGATGACGGGCTGCGAAAAGTGACGGCTTACCCGCTTGAACACCCGCTGGAATGCTACGGCTACCGCGTTGAAGAGCATGATAAACCCGGCGCGCTGAACGCCAGGGCGCTGAAAGCCGCAGGAGTGAAAGCCGGGCCCTGGTTTCAGGATCTGAAAGCCGGCAAAACGGTTACGCTGGAAGACGGCAGCGTGATACGCGGTGCGGATTTTCTTGCCCCGGCGACGCCCGGTAAAGCGGTTGCGATTTTTGGCGACACCGCGCCCTGTGCATCCTCGCTTGCGCTGGCGAAAGGGGTTGATGTGATGATTCACGAAACCACGCTGGATGCGTCTATGGAAGAAAAGGCCAACAGCCGTGGACACAGTTCTACCCGCCAGGCGGCGCTGTTGGCTCGGGAGGCCGAGGTCGGGAAACTCATCATGACGCACGTCAGTTCTCGCTATGACGCCGCAGGCTGCCAGCGACTGCTGGCAGAGTGTCAGGCAATCTTTCCTGCCACGGAACTTGCCGACGATTTCGCCGTTTTCACGGTTTAGTGCTCCATTTTTCGCCCTCAGTGCCGATAACAGTAAAAACGCTGTATTCACACTGAGGGCAGAATGGATAATTTCCAGAAAGATATCGATGACAGGGCGAATCTGACCCTGTCCAACCGCTTTGAGCTGCTGCTGTTTCGCCTGGGAAACTCCCTGCACGAACAGAAGTCCGAGCTGTTTGGCATTAACGTGTTTAAATTGCGCGAAATTGTACCCATGCCTGCCTTTACCCGTCCGGCGGGGATGAAGGCCCCCCTGCTGGGAATGGTCAACATTCGCGATCAGGTTATTCCGGTCATTGACCTCCCGGCCGTTGCCGGCTGCAAACCGGAGAATGGGCTCAACATTCTGCTGATCACCGAATACGCCCGTAGCGTGCAGGCCTTCGCCGTCGAGTCAGTGGAAAACATTATGCGCCTGGACTGGAAGCAGGTACACACCGCAGAGAAAGCGGTGAACGGCCGCTATATCACCAGTATCGCCTGTCTGGATGAGGACAAAGAGACCAACAACCTGGCGCTGGTGCTCGACGTTGAGCAGATCCTGTATGACATCGTGCCGTCGAATCACGACCTGCGCGCAACGGAACTGAAAACCAATAAGTTCAACATCACTCCCGGTGCCGTCGCCATTGTCGCGGAAGATTCCCGCGTGGCCCGCGCGATGCTGGAGAAAGCGCTGACGGCAATGGAGATTCCCCACCAGATGCACGTCACCGGTAAAGATGCGTGGGACAAAATCCAGCAGTTGACGCAGGAAGCGGAGGCGGAAGGCAAAGCGATCAGCGAGAAGATCGCACTGGTGCTAACCGATCTTGAAATGCCGGAGATGGATGGTTTCACCCTCACCCGGAAAATCAAAACCGACGAGCGGCTGAAGAAGATCCCGGTGGTGATTCACTCTTCTCTCTCCGGCAGCGCCAACGAAGATCACGTCCGCAAAGTTAAAGCCGATGGCTACGTGGCAAAGTTTGAGGTCAATGAACTGTCATCCGTTATTCAGGAAGTGATGGACCGTGCGGCGCAAAACGTCAGCGGCCCGCTGGTCAGCCGTCAGCTGATTGCCTGAGGTTCGCTTAAGATGTTTTGAGTGCACGGAATACTGAGTATTGAAAGACGAACGGCCCTCTCTTCAGGCCGTTTCTCTTTTGCGCCAGGCTGGCACGCTGGAGTCTTTATTTATACCCTACCGCAGCCCCCCTGGGCGGTCACGAATGCAGGGTTTCCCGACAAAAACAGCGTTCCAGCTTTGGCTTAATTGAGCGAATTCGCTCGGGCTAAGATATTCCCGTTCTGCCAACGCCATCATCCGAAACAACAGCGCCCGTATAGCCGCTGACCACAGAGGCGTCAGATATTCTTCTGTCTCTCCGTCCTCCTCAACCCGGATAAAGGCCGCAGAGCCTTGAGTTTCGCGGACATGCTGGCGGAAGAGTTCCTGTACCAGCATAAAACCACGTCCGACAGGAGAGACCTCCTTGTCATCACGCCCAGGCCATCCCAGCGTTAATTCTTCGTTTTCATCATCATACTCAGTTCTTGGCGAGGGCAAACGACGATTCCAGTTTTTCCAGGCCAGTTGCCAGAGTTGTTGCGCATCCGCTGGCAGGTTTGTCTGTAGTAGCGCAGCCCGCTCTGTGTCTATACATTTGATATCTTGCAGTAGCGTCACTATTGCTTCCCCTGCCATGCCAAACAGCACACCGCAGGAAAGTGCTTCGATCAGCTCAATTTTACTGGCGCGCCAGTAGCCAGGGTTAGCGACCAACCCAGACATGTCGCCCATCCTGATGACACGAACACGCCATAAACGACCAGGCCAGTGCCTGGCCGTTACAATCACCGAGGAGATCGTTTGATCCACAACCATCCACGGTGGACCACGGTGCGCATTTTTAATCTTATTACCAACAATAAGATTCTGGTGCTCATCTGCACCTGTAAACCAATAGCCAATGGATGAAGTTGATGAATGTGTAAAGAACATTTTTGCATCCTGTCACGTAGGCATCTGCGTTATACCATAACCGAATCACGCCTTACGTATTTCATCGTATGGAATTCGGCATAAAAAAACCCGCCGGAGCGGGTTTGTCGTTTCTGCTTTTCGCTTACATCAGCGGTGCGGCTAACTGCACGATGCTTATCAGCGGCTGCGGGTAGATACCCAGCACCAGCACCAGCAGCGCGGAGATCAGCACCACGATGCCGCCTGCGCTGTACTGCCAGTTAGACGGCGCATCACGGTTAAGCTGCTGCGGTGCGCTCAGGTACAGACTCACGGCAACGCGCAGGTAGTAGTACAAACCAATCGCGGAACCCACCACCACAGCGGCAACCAGCCACCACAGGTGCGCCTGCACACCGACTGCCAGCACGTAGAACTTACCGATAAAGCCCAGCGTCATCGGGATACCGGCCAGAGACAGCATCATCACCGTCATCACTGCCGCGAGGATCGGACGATGCCAGAACAGACCACGGTAGGAGAACAGAGAATCGGCATCCGGGCCACGGTACGGGCTGGACATCAGGCTGACTACGCCGAATGCGCCGAGGCTGCTGAACAGGTAACCGGCGAGGTAAACGCCGACCGCTTCCATTGACATCTCGCCGCTCTGCAAGGCAATCAGTGCCACCAGCAGGTAGCCGAGGTGAGAGATAGACGAGTAACCGAGCAGACGCTTGATGTTGGTCTGGCTCAGCGCCATCAGGTTACCGAAGATGATGGAGGCAAAGGCAATCACGCCCAACACCACGCGAACCGCTTCACTGTTGCCAACCGGCGCGTACAGGAACAGACGCATCACCACACCGAAGATAGCGATTTTGCTCGCCGTCGCCAGGAAGGTGGAAACCGGAGCCGGAGCGCCCTGGTACACGTCTGGCGTCCAGAGGTGGAACGGAACCAGCGAGAGTTTAAAGCCCAGTCCCACAATCATCATCCCGAAGCCTGCCAGCAGCAGCGGCTCGTTCAGCATACCGTCGCCGAGGCTCTTACCAAGCGCAACAAACGACAGGTTGCCAGACTGCGCGTACACCAGCGCCATACCGAACAGCAGGAATGAAGAGGCGGCGGCAGACAGGATGGTGTATTTGATACTGGCTTCAAGCGATCGTTTCTGACGGAACGCATAACCCACCAGGCCGAACAGCGGCAGGGAGATAAGCTCGATACCGAGGAACAGCGCCGCCAGATGATTCGCGTTCGCCAGCAGAATACCGCCCAGCGCGGCAATCAGCACCAGCAGGTAGAACTCTTCCCGGTTGTCGTCATAGCCTTCCAGCCACGGGTAGGCAAAGGTACAGGTCGCCAGACTCGCCAGCAGAACCAGTCCGGTATAGAGCATCGCGAAACCGTCAACCCGCATCAGCGGGGTGACATCCATCGCGCCAGCCTGGCCAACAAACCAGAGCGAAACCAGCGCGGCGTTAAGCCCAATGACCGACAGCGTGGCATTGAGGAAGTGATTGCGTCGCCACGCAATGGAGAGCATCACAACCACCACCGTCAAGCCGACGATCAGCAGCGGTAGCAGCGCAATCAGGTGTTGTGGAGTTATTGTCATGGCGATTTACGGCCTTGTAGTAGTAACGGAATTAACAAACCACTGCTGGATGTTGCTCATCGCAGAATGCGAGGTATCCAGAATCGGCTGCGGATAGAAGCCAAGCAGTACCAGAAGCACGACCAGCAACAGGATGATAAACAGCTCACGCAGCGACATCCCTGGCAGTTCTTGTTTTGCAATCTGGCTCTTTGCTTTACCGAAGTAAGCGCGATGCAGCATCGCCAGCGAGTAAACAGAGGCAAACACCAGACCAAAGGTCGAAATCACGGTGATGACCGGAACCACCTGGTAGCTGCCGAACAGGATCATGAATTCGCCAACGAAGTTACCGGTACCTGGCATACCCAGCGTCGCCACCGCGAAGAACATAGACAGTGCAGGCAACCATTTCATTTTGCCCCACAAACCGCCCATCATGCGCATGTCGCGAGTGTGCAGACGTTCGTACAACTGACCACACAGAATGAACAGACCCGCCGCGGACAGGCCGTGCGCGATCATCTGAATCACCGCCCCCTGATATGCCAGTTGGCTGCCGGTGTAGATGGCAATCAGCACGAAGCCCATGTGTGAAACCGAGGTGTAGGCGATCAGACGTTTGATGTCGTACTGCGTGAACGCCATCCACGCACCGTAGAAGATACCGATGACACCCAGCCACATCGCGATAGGCGCGAATTCCGCCGACGCGTTCGGGAACAGCGGCAGGGAGAAGCGGAGCAGACCGTAAGCGGCGGTTTTCAGCAAAATACCGGCGAGGTCAACGGAACCCGCGGTCGGGGCCTGGGAGTGCGCATCCGGCAGCCAGCCGTGCAGCGGAACCACCGGCATTTTCACCGCAAACGCGATGAAGAAGCCCAGCATCAGCAGATACTCGACGCCGTGCGACATCGGGGTTTTCAGCAGGTCTTCATAGTTGAAGGTCCACACGCCGGTCGCATTGTGGTGAACGAACACCAGCGCCAGGATGGCAATCAGCATCACCAGACCACTCGCCTGGGTGTAAATGAAGAACTTGGTTGCCGCCGTGATACGCGTTTTACCGTCAGACGCCTTATGGCCCCACAACGCGATCAGGAAGTACATCGGCACCAACATCATTTCCCAGAAGAAGAAGAACAGGAACATGTCGATGGCAAGGAACACACCGATAACGCCGCCGAGGATCCACATCAGGTTCAGGTGGAAAAAGCCCTGATATTTTTCGATTTCTCGCCAGGAGCACAGTACCGCCAGAACGCCGAGCAGGCCGGTTAGCACCACCATCAGCAGCGACAAGCCGTCGATTGCCAGATGAATTGAGATGCCAAAGCGCGGGATCCACGGCAGGACAAATTCAGACTGCCACTGCGGAATGCCAGAAGATTGCGTCAGCGAATAGCCGCCCTGTAGCCACAGTTGCAGGCCAAGCGCGAGCGTCAGTCCCATGGTTACCAGCGCTATCCAGCGCGGCACCTTCACGCCAAAGCGTTCGGTCTGCCAGCACAGAAAGCCACCGATAAAGGGGATTAGTATCAACCAGGGTAATAACATGGTGATCTTTATTCCTTGTAAAAGTCCTCTAAAGGACCTGATTTTCAACGAATTTCGAAAATTCTTTTGGGTACTGTCGGATGGCGCTAGCGCTTATCCGACCTACGTTTCGTAGGCCCGGTAAGCCCTGCGCCACCGGGCAAAACACCCCAATCCTCAAACTCAACGCAATACCATCAGCAGTGCCAGCACCACGACGGCGCCAATGCTCATTGACGCGACATACCAGCGCAGATAACCGTTCTCGCTGAACAGCAGACCTTTACCTGCGAAGCGGGAAAGAATTGCCGGTACGTTCATCAGCGCATTAAGCGGATCGCGTTTAAGCAGCCAGGCGACGCCAAGGAATGGCTTAACGAACACTTTGTCGTACAGCCAGTCGAAGCCCCAGGCGTTATACCACCAGGTCCCCAGCAGACGGCCAGGCGCACTGTTGGCAATCGACGTCACAAGCGTACGTTTACCCAGCCACAGCCATGCAGCAATCAGGATGCCCGCAATCGCCACCACGCCAGAGGTAATTTCCAGGGTCATCACGCGGCCATGCTCAAGTTCTGTTGTCTGCGGCAATACCCCCTGCAGCGGCGGTACAATCAGCGCGCCAATGAAGGTGGACAGAATCATCAGGACAATCAACGGCAGGTGGTGAGTAATCCCCTTCCCTGCATGAGCGTGAATTTGTTCTTTACCGTGGAACACGATGAAAATCATACGGAAGGTATACAGGGAGGTCATGAATGCACCGACCAGACCTGCCACCATCAGATTGATATGACCATTTGCCATGGCCCCCGCCAGAATCTCATCCTTACTGAAGAAGCCAGCAGTAATCAATGGCAGTGCCGACAGCGCCGCGCCCCCCACCAGGAAGCAGAGATAAACCAGCGGAATGGACTTACGCAGGCCGCCCATCTTGAAGATGTTCTGTTCGTGATGGCAGGCCAGAATGACGGAACCGGACGCCAGGAACAGCAGCGCTTTAAAGAAGGCGTGCGTCATCAGGTGGAAAATCGCCGCATCCCATGCCTGAACGCCCAGCGCCAGGAACATGTAGCCTATCTGGCTCATGGTGGAATAGGCGAGTACGCGTTTGATGTCGGTCTGTACCAGGGCAGCAAACCCTGCCATCACCAGCGTCACCGCACCAACGATACCCACCAGATGCAGAATTTCCGGGGTCATCAGGAACAGGCCGTGGGTACGGGCAATCAGGTAGACACCGGCGGTGACCATCGTTGCGGCGTGGATCAACGCGGAAACAGGCGTCGGGCCCGCCATCGCGTCAGCCAGCCATGTCTGCAACGGCAGCTGTGCCGATTTACCGACCGCGCCACCCAGCAGCATCAGCGTCGCCCACGTCAGCATATTGTTGCCTGCGGCGAAGTGTGCCGGCGCCAGTTCCACCATCTCGCGGAAGTTCAGGGTGCCCAGTTCGTTGTACAGAATGAACAGTGCGAAGGCGAGGAACACGTCACCCACACGGGTCACGACAAACGCTTTCATGGCCGCCGCGCCATTCTTCGGATCGGTGTAGTAGAAACCGATCAGCAGATAGGAGCACAGACCCACCCCTTCCCAGCCGAGGTACATCAACAGCAGGTTATCGGCCAGCACCAGAACAACCATGCTGGCGATAAACAGGTTGGTGTAGGCGAAGAAGCGGGAATACCCCTCTTCACCGCGCATGTACCAGGACGCGAACATGTGGATCAGGAAGCCAACACCGGTGACCACCGACAGCATGGTCAGCGACAGGCCGTCCAGTACCAGGTTAAAACCAATGTTGAAGTCACCGACAGACATCCACGTCCACAGCGGGACGCTAAACGCCTGCTTGCCGTTCGCGAAGAAGTCGACACCCACAAAGGCGGTGACCAGCGCCGCCAGACCGATGGAGCCCACGCCTACGGTGGCGGAGAGATTTTCTGACCAGCGTCCGCGAGAGAACGCCAGCAGGACAAAGCCAATCAATGGCAGAATGATGGTTAAGGCAAGCATGTTCATCCACGCATCTCACTTACTGAATCGATGTTCAGGTTCTGGCGACGGCGATGAAGTTGCAGCAACAGCGCAAGTCCAATACTCGCTTCGGCAGCCGCAAGGCTGATAGCGAGAATATACATCACCTGACCATCGGTCTGGCCCCAATAGCTACCGGCGACCACAAAGGCCAGCGCGGAAGCGTTGATCATGATTTCCAGACCGATCAGCATAAACAGCAGATTGCGGCGGATAACCAGACCGGTTAAGCCCAGAACGAATAAAATCGCAGCGAGGATCAGTCCATGTTGTAAGGGGATCATGCGTGCTCCTCCGTTTTTCTTTTCGCGCTGTCGTCTTTCCGGTTGTTCAGCACTTCGCCAGAGCGCTCTTCGCGACCGACGTGGAAGGCGACAACCAGCCCCGCCAGCAGCAGCATGGACGCCAGCTCAACCGCCAGTACATAAGGCCCGAACAGTGTAATACCCACCGCTTTCGCGCTGATTGGCGTACCGTCGATACCCTGGTCGTTAACACCCAAAATGGCGTACACAATCACCACCAGCATGATGGCCGACAGAATCGCCGGACCAATCCACACCTGCGGTTTCAGCCACTGGCGCTCCTGTTCGATTTCAGAACCGCCCAGGTTAAGCATCATCACCACGAACACGAACAGCACCATAATGGCGCCGGCATAAACGATAATTTCCAGCGCACCCGCGAAGTAAGCCCCCAGCGAGAAGAACACTCCAGAAATCGCCAGCAGCGAAATAATCAGGTACAGCAGCGCGTGCACCGGATTGGTATGGGTGATCACCCGCAAGGTAGCGAGAATGGCGACCAGGCCACAGATATAAAAAGCGAACTCCATTGCCCCTCTCCTTACGGTAACAGGCTCTTGACGTCGATAGGCTTAGCTTCGTTCTCTGCTTCGCCCTTATCTTTGCCGTCGATTGCCATACCTGCCATCCGGTAGAAGTTATATTCCGGATATTTACCCGGACCGGAGATCAGCAGATCCTCTTTCTCGTAAACCAGATCCTGGCGCTTGTACTCACCCAGTTCGAAATCTGGCGTAAGCTGAATCGCGGTTGTCGGACAGGCTTCTTCGCACAGACCGCAGAAAATGCAGCGTGAGAAGTTGATGCGGAAAAACTCCGGATACCAGCGACCGTCTTTGGTCTCCGCTTTTTGCAGAGAAATACAGCCTACCGGACACGCTACCGCACACAGGTTACAGGCAACGCAGCGCTCCTCGCCGTCCGGGTCGCGCGTCAGAACGATACGACCACGAAAACGGGGCGGTAGATAGACCGGCTCTTCCGGGTACATCTGCGTTTCGCGTTTCGCGAACGCGTGCAGGCCGATCATCCAGATACTGCGTACCTGGGTGCCGAAACCTACTAACAATTCTTTTAAGGTCATGGTCTTTGTGTCCCTTATTGCGCCTGCCAGAGAATGACAGCCGCCGTTACCAGCAAGTTGATGAGCGTCAGCGGCAGGCAGATCTTCCAGCCGAAGGACATTACCTGGTCATAACGAGGACGCGGTAACGACGCACGAATCAAAATGAACATCATCATGAAGAACGCGGTTTTCAGCGCGAACCAGATGAATGGCGGTAATAACGGGCCATGCCAGCCACCGAAGAACAAGGTAACCATCAGCGCAGAAATGGTGACGATACCGATGTACTCCCCCACAAAGAACAGACCGAACTTCATCCCGGAGTATTCAATGTGATAACCATCGGCCAGTTCCTGCTCGGCTTCCGGCTGGTCAAACGGGTGACGGTGACACACCGCCACGCCTGCGATAGCGAAGGTGACAAAACCAAAGAACTGCGGAATAACGTTCCAGATATCGGCCTGATTGTTGACGATGTCGGTCATGTTAAATGAACCGGCCTGCGCCACCACGCCCATCAGGGAAAGTCCGAGGAACACTTCGTAGCTGAGCGTCTGCGCAGACGCACGCATTGCACCCAACAGCGAGTATTTGTTGTTGCTCGACCAACCGGCGAACAGCACCGCATACACCGCCAGACCCGCCATCATCAGGAAGAACAGGATCCCGATGTTCAGATCCGCAACCACCCAACCCGGACTCACCGGCACGATGGCAAACGCCAACAGCAGCGAAGTAAAGGCAATCATTGGCGCAAGCGTAAAGATGACGCGATCCGAGAATTTCGGGATCCAGTCTTCTTTAAAGAACATCTTAATCATGTCCGCGACCAACTGGAGCGAACCGCCCCAGCCTACACGGTTCGGTCCGTAACGGTTCTGGAACAGCCCCAGCAGACGACGTTCGCCAAAGCTCATGAATGCCCCGCAGGTGACCACCACCAGCAGGATCACCACCGCTTTGAGGATGGTCAGCAGGATCTCAATCAGATCCGGTGTAATCCAACTCATTGTTGTGCCTCCTGCAGATCCTCAAGACGTGCGCCCGCCAGAACAGGGGCAATGCCCGGCATGCCCATCGGCAAACCGACCTGCCCTGCCGTCAACCCTTCAGCGATTTCAACCGGTAGCGTGACCGTATTGCCATCGTAGCTAAAGGAGACGCGGGTACCGGCATTCACGCCCAACTTCGCGGCATCGGCCGGGTTGAGTTTGATGTACGGTTGCGGCATGCGGCTCTGGAAGACCGGCGCGCGCTGAGACAATTCGTCGCTACCAAACAGATGGTAGTACGGCGCGATACGCCACTGTCCGTCCTGCGCCTGGAAGCTCGCCGGAACGGTCGTGAAATAATCCAGACCGCCTTCTGACGCTTCGATCAGACGCACACCCGGATCGCCATGACGCAGCTTACCGCCCACTTCATCCTGGAACTTGTTCCACGCCTGCGGGGAGTTCCAGCCCGGAGCCCAGGCAAATGGAATCTGTGAACGCGGCGCGGACGGCTGGTTGTTCCCTTCCATCGAGAAGGCAAACATCGTGTCTTTGTCCTGCGGCTGACGCGGTTCATGAACGCTGATGTTCGCGCGCATGGCTGTACGACCGCTGTAACGGTGCGGCTCACGCGCCAGTTTCTGTCCACGAATGCGGAAGGTGGCATCCGGCGCAGCGTCTTTAATGCCGGCCAGTTCAGGTATCGCGGCAACTACAGCGTCGATAACGTGGTCAAGCTGCGTCCAGTCCACTTCGCGGCTCTGCACGGTGCTGTGCAGCGAATGCAGCCAGCGCCAGCTTTCCAGCATAATGGTGTTGGCGTCGTAGTACGCCGGATCGTAAACCTGGAAGAAACGCTGAGCGCGGCCTTCGTTGTTGATGACCGTACCGTCGCTTTCGGCAAAGCTTGCCGCAGAAAGCACCAGGTGGGCGTTGTCCATGATCGCGGTGCGCTGATGGTCAACCACCATTACCAGCGGCGCTTTTGCCAGCGCGGCATTCACGCGCGTTGCCGACGCGTGACGATGCAGATCGTTTTCCAGCACTACCACCGCGTCTGCACGACCGGTTTCCAGTTCAGTCAACGCATCATCAAGTGAACCGCCACCCATAATGCCCAGGCCCATACTGTTAACAGAACGGGCAATCATCGTGATGCCGACGTCAGCCCCGCGACCTTTCAGCGCTTTCGCCACGTTGGCAGCCGCCTGAATCACTTCAGTGCTACCGGCGTTGGTGCCAGAAATAATCAGCGGTTTTTTCGCCCCGGCCAGCGCCTGAACGATCACGTCGATTTTGTTTTGCAAATCGCTGCTGATGCCGTCAACGGCTGGTGCCGTGTTGTCCAGCGCGTGGGCGATAGCGAAACCTAAGCGCGCCTGATCTTCAACCGGCGCACGGTAGGTCCAGGCAGCGATATCATCCAGACGCGTGTTGTCCACGTTGGTCACGAACAGCGGATGCTTCGCACGTTGGCCGATGTTGAGGATCGCCGCAATCTGCCAGTCAGCCACTTTCTGGGCTGCCGCCATTTCGCGTGCTTTGCCTTTTACCGCCTGACGCACGGCCAGCGCAACGCGAGCACCGGTCTGAGTGATGTCTTCGCCCAGCACCAGCACCGCATCGTAAGATTCGATATCACGCAGCGCAGGGGTATGCACTCCGCCCTCACGCAGCACTTTCAGTGCCAGTTGCAGACGTTCCTGCTCGGAATGTGCAATCCCGGTGTAGAAGTTTTCCGCTCCAACCAGTTCACGCAGCGCGAAGTTGCTCTCGACGCTGGCGCGCGGAGAACCGATGCCAATCACTTTCTTCGACTGACGCAGAATGTCTGCCGCGCCCTGCATCGCCTGCTCGGCGTTGAGGGTGATCAGGTCATCGCCACGACGCTGTACCGGCTGACGCGGACGGTCTTTCAGGTTCACGTAACCATAGCCAAAACGACCGCGGTCGCAGAGGAAGTAATGGTTAACGGTCCCATTGTAGCGGTTTTCGATACGACGCAGTTCGCCGTAGCGCTCGCCCGGGCTGGTGTTACAGCCGATGGAACACTGCTGGCAGATGCTCGGTGCAAACTGCATGTCCCATTTACGGTTATAACGCTCGGAGTGCGTTTTATCAGTGAAGACGCCGGTCGGGCAGATTTCCACCAGGTTGCCGGAGAACTCGCTTTCCAGCGTGCCATCTTCCGGGCGACCGAAGTAGACGTTATCGTGCGCGCCATACACGCCAAGATCGGTGCCGTCTGCATAATCTTTGTAGTAACGCACGCAGCGATAGCAGGCGATACAGCGGTTCATTTCGTGAGAGATGAACGGTCCGAGGTCCTGATTGCGGTGAGTACGCTTGGTGAAACGATAACGACGGAAACTGTGGCCGGTCATCACGGTCATATCCTGAAGATGACAGTTACCGCCCTCTTCACAGACCGGACAATCGTGCGGGTGGTTGGTCATTAACCACTCCACCACGCTTTCGCGGAACTGTTTCGCTTCTTCGTCGTCAATCGAAATAAACGTGCCTTCGGTGGCCGGTGTCATACAAGACATCACCAGGCGACCACGCGTGTCTTCCGCGTTTTGGTATTGCTTCACCGCACACTGGCGGCAAGCACCAACGCTTCCCAGCGCCGGATGCCAGCAAAAGTACGGAATATCAAGGCCGAGAGACAGACAAGCTTCCAGCAGGTTGTCCGCTCCGTTGACCTCATATTCTTTGCCGTCTACATGAATCGTAGCCATAGTCAGCATGCTTCCAGTTGGCTCAGTCAGAGACTGAGCGTTAATCGAATTTCTTTTCCGCTTTATCCTTCAAGCTACCTCGGCGTTGGCTTCCTTCGTTCACCCCAGTCACTTACATCAGTAAGCTCAGTGGATTCTCTCAGTCGCCGCCTTGACGTAGCTTGAATGCTTTCGCGTAAAACGTTTACCAGCGCTCTTTAAGCAGGTTCGGCTGAATACCACCAATCGCATGGGTATTACTGAACGACTGCTTGATGCCAGCTTCGAATTCTTCGCGGAAATATTTAATGGCGCTCTGTAGCGGCTCAACCGCACCCGGTGCGTGTGCACAGAAGGTTTTACCCGGACCGAGGAAACGACACAGTTGCTCAAGCGTCTCGATATCCCCCGGTTGACCTTCACCACGCTCCAGCGCACGCAGAATTTTTACGCTCCACGGCAGGCCGTCACGACATGGCGTACACCAACCGCATGATTCACGGGCGAAGAATTCTTCCAGGTTTCGCACCAGCCCCACCATGCCAATCTCGTGGTCAACCGCCATCGCCAGCGCCGTACCCAAACGGCTTCCGGCCTTACCAATGCTCTCAAATTCCATTGGCAAATCGAGGTGCGCTTCCGTCAGGAAATCGGTTCCCGCGCCGCCGGGCTGCCAGGCTTTGAACTTGAGCCCATCGCGCATACCGCCCGCGTAATCTTCGAGGATCTCACGCGCGGTGGTACCGAACGGCAGTTCCCACAGTCCCGGATTCTTCACGCGACCAGAGAAGCCCATCAGCTTGGTACCGGCATCTTTGCTCTTCGAAATGTTCTGATACCACTCCACGCCGTTATCAAGGATCGCCGGAACGTTACACAGCGTTTCCACGTTGTTGACGCAGGTCGGTTTACCCCATGCGCCAGAGGTCGCCGGGAACGGCGGCTTCGAGCGCGGGTTAGCGCGACGGCCTTCGAGGGAGTTGATAAGCGCAGTCTCTTCACCGCAGATGTAACGCCCTGCCCCGGTATGGACAAACAGTTCGAAGTCAAAACCGGTGCCCATAATGTTTTTGCCAAGCAGACCGGCTTCGGTCGCTTCCGCAATCGCACGGCGCAGATTCACGGCGGCTTCAATGTATTCACCGCGCAGGAAGATGTAACCCCGGTACGCTTTCAGCGCAAACGCGGAGATCAACATGCCTTCTACCAACAGGTGCGGCAGTTGTTCCATCAGCAAACGGTCTTTATAGGTGCCCGGCTCCATTTCATCGGCGTTACACAGCAGGTAACGGATGTTCATGGATTCGTCTTTTGGCATCAGGCTCCACTTAAGCCCCGTGGAAAAGCCCGCGCCGCCGCGCCCTTTCAGGCCAGCGTCTTTTACCTGGTTGACAATCTCGTCCGGCGACAGACCGGTCAGCGCCTTACGCGCACCTTCGTAGCCGTTCTTGCTACGGTATTCGTCCAGCCAGACGGGCTGTTTGTCATCACGCAGCCGCCAGGTCAGCGGATGCGTTTCGGGAGTACGGATAATGTCTTTCATTTATACCGCTCCAGCAGTTCAGGAATGCCTTCCGGGGTCAGGTGAGCGTGAGTATCCTCATCGATCATCATGTTCGGCCCTTTATCGCAGTTCCCCAGGCAGCAGGTCGGCAGCAGCGTAAAGCGACCGTCGAAGGTCGTCTGCCCCGGCTTGATGTTGAGCTTTTTCTCCAGCGCAGCCTGAATCCCCTGGTAACCGTTGATATGGCATACCACGCTATCGCAATAGCGGATCACATGGCGACCCACCGGCTGGCGGAAGATTTGGCTGTAGAACGTCGCAACACCTTCGACATCGCTGGCCGGGATCCCCAGCACATCGGCGATCGCGTGGATAGCACCGTCCGGCACCCAGCCGCGCTGCTTCTGAACGATCTTCAGCGCTTCAATGGACGCCGCACGCGGGTCTTCGTAGTGGTGCTTCTCGTGCTCAATGGCTTCACGCTCTGCCGCACTCAGCTCAAAAGCCTCGGTTTGTGGTTGTTGATTCTCGTGCATAATTAGCGGTCCACATCTGACATAACAAAATCGATACTACCCAGATGGACGATCAGGTCGGACACCAGGCTGCCACGTACTGCCACCGGGATCTGCTGCAGATGCGCATAGCTCGGGGTACGAATACGGGTACGATAACTCATGGTGCTGCCATCACTGGTCAGGTAGTAACTGTTGATACCCTTGGTCGCTTCCACCATCTGGAAGGACTCGTTCGCCGGCATGACCGGGCCCCACGACACTTGCAGGAAGTGGGTGATCAGGGTTTCGATATGTTGCAGCGTGCGCTCTTTCGGCG
Source organism: Citrobacter telavivensis (assembly GCA_009363175.1). Lineage (NCBI taxonomy): Bacteria > Pseudomonadati > Pseudomonadota > Gammaproteobacteria > Enterobacterales > Enterobacteriaceae > Citrobacter > Citrobacter telavivensis. The sequence goes on along the minus strand of CP045205.1, from coordinate 2,217,835 downwards.
GCGGCGTCGTCAGCGGGTGATCCGCTTTGAACGGGCCTTCCGGCATGTTGTTGAGGCACTGCTCAAGGATGCGCAGACTCTGACGCAACTCTTCAACTTTCAGCATTACGCGGGTGTAGCAGTCGGAAACCCCGCCGCCAACCGGCACTTCAAAGTCAAAGTTTTCATAGCCAGAGTAAGGGCGCGCTTTACGCACGTCGAAATCAATACCGGTCGCACGCAGCGCCGCGCCGGTGCAACCCCAGTCCAGCGCTTCTTTCTTACCGTAAGCGGCAACGCCCTGCGAACGCCCTTTCAGAATGGTGTTTTGCAGTGCGGCTTTCTCGTAAGAAGCCAGACGCTTCGGCATCCAGTCGAGGAACTCACGCAGCAGTTTGTCCCAACCGCGCGGCAGGTCATGCGCCACGCCGCCGATACGGAACCAGGCCGGGTGCATACGGTAGCCGGTGACCGCTTCCACGATGTCGTAGATTTTCTGGCGATCGGTAAAGGCAAAGAAGACCGGCGTCATGGCGCCGACGTCCTGAATAAACGTCGAGATATACAGCAGGTGACTGTTAATGCGGAACAGTTCGGAGAGCATCACCCGGATAACGTTAACGCGTTCCGGTACGGTAATGCCCGCCAGTTTTTCCACTGCCAGCACGTACGGCATCTCGTTAACGCAGCCGCCGAGGTATTCGATACGGTCGGTATACGGAATATAGCTGTGCCAGGACTGACGTTCACCCATCTTTTCAGCACCACGGTGGTGGTAGCCGATGTCAGGCACGCAGTCGACAATTTCTTCGCCATCAAGCTGAAGCACAATACGGAATGCACCGTGAGAGGACGGGTGGTTCGGGCCGAGGTTGAGGAACATGAAGTCCTCGTTTTCGGTTCCGCGCTGCATACCCCAGTCTTCCGGTTTGAAAGTCAGCGCTTCCATTTCCAGATCCTGTTTCGCTTTAGTCAGCTCAAACGGATCGAATTCGGTGGCACGCGCCGGGTAGTCTTTACGTAGCGGGTGGCCCTGCCAGGTATGTGGCATCAGCAGGCGCGTCAGGTGCGGGTGACCTTCAATATCAATGCCAAACATTTCCCAGGTTTCACGCTCATACCAGTTGGCGTTCGGGAACAGTTTGGTGAAGGTCGGCACGCGCAGATCGTTTTCTGACAATGCCACCTTGAGCATGATATCGCGATTGCGCTCAATGGAAATCAGGTGGTAGAAAACGGAAAAATCCGCGGCGGGTAACCCTTCGCGGTGTGTGCGCAGACGTTCGTCCATGCCGTGTAAGTCAAACAGCATGACGTAAGGTTTCGGCAATCTCTTTAAGAAATCGCCCACTTCCAGTAATTGTTCACGCTTGACCCAAACAACGGGTACCCCGGTGCGAGTCGCCTGAACGGTAAAGGCATCCGGCCCAAAACGGTTGCGCAGTTCGCCGATGACCGGGTCATCAAGGTGATCCCGGGTCTGCCATGCGGCATCTTGCGCGGTTAAGTCGGTCATATTGTTCACCATTGCAAATGGTCCGTGGTGACTGTCGACAGAGCTTCGCTGAATTTATGTAGTGATGGGCGAAGAAAATGCTGCTGCCGACAGGCGCAAATTAAATCTCGTCTGGTGTACGCAGATTCGTTACTGCAATGCGTTCGCCGCGTTTACGCTCGCGCTCTGACTGCATGTTGGCGCGATAAACGCCCTGATCGCCAACCACCCAGGAGAGCGGACGACGTTCTTTGCCAATGGAATCCTGCAACAGCATTAACGCCTGCATGTACGCTTCCGGACGCGGCGGGCAACCCGGGATGTAAACATCCACAGGGATAAACTTATCAACGCCCTGCACTACCGAATAAATATCGTACATACCGCCGGAGTTGGCACACGCGCCCATGGAAATCACCCATTTCGGCTCCAGCATCTGGTCGTAGAGACGCTGGATGACCGGCGCCATTTTGGTAAAGCAGGTCCCCGCCACCACCATCAGGTCGGCCTGACGCGGTGAAGCACGCAGAACTTCCGCACCAAAGCGCGCCACGTCATGCACGGCGGTGAACGAGGTCACCATCTCAACGTAGCAGCAGGAAAGGCCGAAGTTATAAGGCCAGATTGAGTTTTTGCGACCCCAGTTAACCATGTCATGCAGTTTGCCCATGAACACGTTTTTGTTAACTTCCTGTTCCAGGGGGTCGGTTACGATCTCCTGCTTTTGCAGGGGGTAACGGTCGTTCTCACCGTTAGGATCTATGCGGGTGAGCGTATAATCCATCTTAATGCCTCGCGGTTAGCGTTGACGATTAGCGATACTGTTCGTTTCCGGGTTCATACGCTCGCGGCGTGAACGCGCGGGCGTCCAGTCCAGCGCGCCAATACGCACCAGATAAACCAGACCTGCCAGTAACACAAAAATAAAAATTGCAGCTTCCACAAAGCCAACCCAGCCGCTTTCACGGATAGAGGTCGACCATGCGAACAGATACAGCGCTTCAACGTCGAAGATAACGAAGAACATGGCTACCAGATAAAACTTGGCAGACAGGCGTAAGCGGGCGGTGCCGACCGAGTCGATACCTGATTCAAACGGGGTGTTTTTTGACCTCGCGCGTGCGCGACCGCCTAAAAACCAACCGCCGATAAGCATCAGGCAGCACAGGCCAATGGCAACAATAAGAAAGATAGCGAATGCCCAGTGATGAGCGATGACTTCAGTGGATGTTGACATACTCATTGCTTACTCATCAAAAGTAGCGCCAAATTCTCTGCTCTTTTCGGCAGATGAACGCCACATCGATTCATGGGGAGGAATAAAAAAAACCTTACAATCGCTGCAAAAAATGTTTTAGACAGCCAATTGATGGGGTTTTTTACTCCTTTCTATAACCTTTTGTCAACTTTGACAAAAGTTTCCTCACATTAATTTACATGATAACAACACCCTTAACATTTAATGCGCTTTAGCACCGTGTTGATCGGTTCACAGGCTAAAAAGGGATGTTGTTGAATCGTGTCCGTTGTGAAGTAAGTAGGAAAAATCGCGCCTATTTTGACAGGAATTGATCCAAAAGCCTTCCCCTAAAAAGGAGTATTTTCTTGATCTGTGACACGCTTTTGTTAATCCACCCCAAAAAACAGCAACAATTTCTCTCGTTTTTTAACATGAGAGCGTTGAGTTGCGAATTTTGCTTATTTTTTACGCGTTTTTTTATCGCAACGTCTACTCGCTGATTTATGAGGATTTTTACCTTTTCCCACCCGTCCGTTAAGGATATTAGTACAAAAAAAGAACCACTGGATGTTTTTTAATCACCAGTGGCTCTTTTTTACACTTACATTTTTTAATGACTTTTTTGTGATCCGTTACTCATAGTCTCCTTCGACCAGCACGGAATCATCTCCCCCTTCCGGGGTAATCGGACTGTACTGCCACGGATTCTGCCAGGTATCCATCGCCTGATAGATGACCTGCGCCAGATCGTTCTTCGACGCCGGGTCACGGCAGAGCAGGTATTCGGTGTCCGGCAACGGGGGTAATCCGTCAACTGCCCCCAGCACGCGCAGGTCCGGGCTCATCATTTCTACCGGGCGCGCCGTCACGCCGAGACCGGCCTTCACCGCCGCGCGTACCGCCGGCAGTGTCGACGCGACATAAGCCAGTCGCCAGGGGATATTCGCCGCATTCAGGGTGGCAAGGACCACATCACGGAACGGACTGGGATCGTCCAATAACACCAGCGGAACCGGTTCGCCCTTTTGCAGCACATACTCTGCGGCACAGTACCAGTGCGTCGGTGAGGTACGCAGCGTCAGGCTTTCAAACGATCCTGGACGATTGGTGGTGACGATCAGATCCACCTCTTGCGATTTCAGCATGTCGAGCATGAAGGCATTTCGCTTCACCCTGACATCCAGCGCAAGTTTCGGATAAACCGAACTAATGCGATTCAGAAGAAAAGGCAGTATCGTATCGGCGGATTCATCAGAAGCCCCGATAGTTAATACTCCCTGAAGATTGCTGAACATCAATGATGAGCAAGCCTCATCATTGAAACGTAAAATTTTTCTGGCGTAACCCAGAAGCTGAATGCCGTGTTCAGTCAACAGTTTGTTACGACCGTGACGAGCGAAGAGTTCTTTTCCCACGAGCTGCTCGAGGCGCTGCATCTGTTGGCTCACCGCAGACTGAGTACGACACACCGCTGCAGCCGCTGCTGCAAATGTGTTCAGATCGGCAACAGCAACAAATGTTCTCAGCAGATCGAGGTCGAGGTTAATTATCGGACGATTTGCATTTATCATAATTTTTCACTTACTGGCGGCTCATACTGAGCTTGTTAATGCTGTGCATACAAAATCAAGCAATTCCCTTTGTAATGCGCTTCCTTAGCAGAGTCACCCGCTGACAGCAGGTGAAAGTAAATAGGTATATCATGAGACTGGCGAAATGCTACTCCCTTTCTTACGTAATAATACCTTACGCGATCACTCAGGTTATTTCGTTAAGAACGGGCTGACCTATTAAAGTGTATGCAGATTTCTGCCATTGTCTGGATGTAAAAGTGTAAATGTAAAGAATGGAACTGAGCATACATCAACGAGAAATAAGCATACATGGCAGTAAGTTAGCCGCAAAACCCCATTCGGGATATTAACAAATCACGCGACCACATGTCATTTCCTCATGCGTATCTTAACCTAAAACCTTTTTATTTATAAGCCTTAATACGAATAATCTGATGCAAAGTTTTGTTATGTTTCTCAAACCAGGCTGCTATTATTCCCGACTTACGTAAAGCCTTTTTAATTATTAAATAATAATTAATGAGATCCAAGGTCATTCATAAATCCTGCTTAACATTAGATTTACACCATCAGGGTTCCCGTACATCCCGATAACACAGCCGACAGTTAATCTTTCAGTATTTACGAATTATTAAATGACGTAAGCGTTACCCCGAAATTTCACGAGCGCAGAACCTTTTCCCGGCAAGAGAATACGCCAACCATAAGCAAAAACTCTGAAATATCATGCTAAAAAACACAACAACAGCTATTTTTGACTCTGAAAAACCGCTGAAAACCAGTCGATAACAGCACAATAGCGCTTAACCATTCAGCAAAATCTTCTTCTGCAAAGCCTTCAAAACGCCCCGCCGTGGGAGTACATTGTTTCAAACTGACTTCCACGGCAGGAAGTGGTGATAACAGCATAAAGGTCAAGATTCATGTCCCCCATTGAGAAATCCAGCAAATTAGATAACGTCTGTTATGACATCCGCGGTCCTGTTCTGAAGGAAGCGAAACGCCTTGAAGAAGAAGGCAATAAAGTCCTGAAACTGAACATTGGTAACCCCGCCCCCTTTGGCTTTGATGCCCCCGATGAGATTCTGGTGGACGTCATTCGTAATTTGCCTACCGCGCAGGGTTATTCCGATTCGAAAGGCCTCTATTCCGCACGTAAAGCCATCATGCAGCATTATCAGGCTCGTGGTATGCGTGACGTCACCGTCGAAGATATCTATATCGGCAATGGCGTTTCGGAACTGATTGTGCAGGCAATGCAGGCATTGCTGAACAGTGGGGACGAAATGCTGGTGCCCGCGCCGGATTACCCGCTGTGGACGGCGGCCGTCGCGCTCTCCGGTGGGAATGCAGTGCATTATCTGTGTGATGAGTCGTCCGACTGGTTCCCGGACCTTGACGACATCCGCGCAAAAATCACGCCGCGTACCCGTGGGATCGTCATTATTAACCCAAACAACCCGACCGGTGCGGTCTATTCCAAAGAACTGTTGATGGAGATAGTCGAGATCGCGCGGCAGAATAACCTCATCATCTTTGCCGATGAGATCTACGATAAAATCCTGTATGACGACGCCGAGCACCATTCCATTGCCGCGATGGCGCCAGACCTGCTGACCATCACGTTTAACGGCCTGTCCAAAACCTATCGCGTGGCCGGATTCCGTCAGGGCTGGATGGTTCTCAACGGTCCGAAGAAGCATGCGAAAGGTTATATCGAAGGGCTGGAGATGCTGGCATCGATGCGTCTTTGTGCCAACGTGCCGGCGCAGCACGCGATTCAGACGGCGCTGGGCGGTTACCAAAGCATCAGTGAATTTATCATGCCCGGTGGACGTCTGTATGAGCAGCGCAACCGCGCCTGGGAATTGATCAACGATATTCCGGGCGTCTCCTGCGTGAAGCCGCGCGGTGCGCTGTATATGTTCCCGAAAATTGACGCCAAACGTTTCAATATTCACGACGACCAGAAAATGGTGCTCGATTTCCTGTTACAGGAAAAAGTCCTGCTGGTTCAGGGCACGGCGTTTAACTGGCCGTGGCCAGACCATGTGCGTATCGTCACCCTGCCCCGCATTGACGATATCGAAATGTCGCTGAGCAAATTTAGTCGTTTCCTGTCGGGATATCGGCAGTTGTAATCTGAAAATCAACCGCCAGAATACTCTACATAATTCGCGTTGCAGGACAAAAACACCATAGGTGTTTTTGAACAGCGTAAGCGCTGGCCCCGAAGGGGCGAGACCATTGGTCGAGTAACGCGGCGACGCAATGAATCCCCAGGAGCTTACACGAGTAAGTGACTGGGGTGAATGACAAATCTGTCAGGAACAGATTTGAACGTCGCGGAGCGACGGCCCGGAAGGGCGAGTCTCATGGATGAGACGAGTAACTCGAAAGCCAACGCACATGCAACGTGAAGTATGACGAGTATTTGCATCCGGCGGCCTTCTCTGCGCACAATGACCTCCAGGTTGTTATCATGAAAAGGTCACTATGAAGCAGAGTCATTTTTTTGCCCATCTCTCCCGCCTCAAACTCATTAACCGCTGGCCTTTAATGCGCAATGTGCGCACAGAAAACGTCTCTGAGCATAGCCTCCAGGTCGCGATGGTGGCCCATGCGCTGGCGGCAATCAAAAACCGGAAATTTGCCGGTCAGGTTAATGCCGAGCGCATTGCGTTACTGGCGATGTATCACGACGCTTCAGAAGTGCTGACCGGCGATCTGCCCACACCGGTGAAATATTTCAATTCGCAAATCGCCCAGGAATATAAGGCTATTGAGAAAATCGCTCAGCAGAAACTGGTCGATATGGTGCCCGATGAATTGCGGGATATTTTTGCGCCGCTGATTGATGAGCATGCATATAGCGAAGAAGAAAAATCAATTGTGAAACAGGCCGACGCGCTGTGTGCGTATCTGAAGTGTCTGGAAGAGTTGTCGGCGGGAAATAATGAATTCCTGCTGGCGAAGACGCGGCTGGAAAAAACGCTGGAATCACGCCGGAGCCCGGAGATGGACTATTTCATGGAGGTCTTTGTCCCCAGCTTCCACCTTTCTCTTGATGAAATTAGCCAGGATTCTCCGCTGTAATCGTTTGCCGGATGCGCGTTTGCACCATCCGGCAATGCGGCACAATATTAAAACGGGAACAACATTGGGATCATCACCACGCATACCGCCATCACGATGAGGGTGAACGGAACGCCCAGCTTCAAAAAATCGCTAAAGCTGTAATTCCCCGGCCCTAACACCAGCGTGTTGACCGGTGATGAAACCGGCGTCATAAAGGCCGCTGACGCCGCCATCGCAATCACCATCGCAAATGGATAAGGGGAAACGCCCATCGATTTCGCCGCCGCCAGGGCAATCGGCGCCATTAATACCGCCGTTGCGGTATTTGAGATAAACAGGCCAATGGTCGCACACAGCACAAACAAACAACCCAACATCATGTACGGCCCATAGCCGCCGCCGACGTCCATCAACCCTTTCACCGCCAGATCCACACCGCCGGTCTTTTGCAACGCCAGCGCAAAAGGCATCATGCCGACGATCAAAATGATACTTGGCCAGTGAATCGCTTTGTACGCGCTTTCGGCGTCAATGCAGCGGAATTTCCCCATCAGCAGACAGGCAACAATTGCCGCAACGGTATTAGGAATTTCGTCGGTCAGCATCAGCGCGACCATCAGAACCAGACAGAAAATAGCGTGCGGGGCCTGGCTGTGCGCAGGTGAAGCCTCGCTCACCTCTTCCGGCAGGTTAAGCGCAACAAAATCTCGCCCCTGCTTCGCCAGCATACCGATCAGCTTCCAGTTACCGACGACCAGGATGATATCGCCCATCAGCAGCGGCTCATCGGCAAGCGAGCCCTCGATCGCCACGCCGTCGCGTTTCAGACCAACCACGTTCAGCCCGTAACGGGTACGAAAACCAATTTCCCGCACCGACTTGCCAATCAGCTCCGATTCCGGGATCAGCGAAATTTCCGCCATTCCCACATCCAGCGCCTGATCGGAGAAATATTCCCCGCGCAGCACCATCGGCTCCAGCAATTGCTCGCTACAGAATTCACGGAGATCGACATCGGCGGCAGACATATCAATCAACAATACGTCGCGGGCGCGAAACTCCGAAACCCCGTTCACATTCACAATCACCCGCCGAAAACGCCGCCAGCGTTCAACACCGATCACGTTGGCGCCATAGCGCTCGCGCAGTTTGAGATCGTCGAGGCGCTGACCGATCATCGGCGACCCCGGACGAATCGCCAGTCGACGCGCACGCCCGGTCAGGCGATATTCTTTGATCAAATCGCGGAAGGTACGACGCTTCCAGCCATCCCGTTGCTGTTGCGGATTGTCGCCTTTGAGCATAAAACGCATCAGCAGCATATAGATAATGCCCAGCACCAGCACGACCAGACCGATAGGTGTAACGCTGAAGAAACTGAAACCAGCATGGCCTTCACGCAGCAATTCACTGTTAACCACCAGGTTTGGCGGGGTGGCCACCAGCGTCATCATGCCGCTGATAAGCCCTGCGAAACTCAGTGGCATCATCAGGCGCGATGGCGAGGTTTGCATACGCATCGAGACGCTGAGTACCACGGGGATAAAGATAGCGACAACACCAGTTGAACTCATAAACGCGCCCAGTCCGGCAACGGTCAGCATCAGCAGGACCAGCATCTTAACTTCGCTACTGCCCGCCATTTTCACCAGCCAGGTGCCCATGACGGTCGCCACACCGGTACGCACCAGTCCGTCGCCGATGATAAACAGCGCGGCAATCAACACCACGTTAGGGTCGCTGAAGCCAGAAAAGGCTTCGGTAAGACTCAATGTTCCACTCAGAACAAAGGCTACGATGACCAACAGAGCTACCGCGTCCATACGCACTCTGCCCGTCGCAAACAAAATAACGGCAATCGCCAACAGCGAGAGAACCCAGATCAATTCACCGTTCACAACCTATCCTTGTCAGATGAGAAGATGGAGTGATTCTGCCATAAAAAAGCCCCGACAAATCGGGGCTAAATCATGATCAGGTATTTCTTAATACGACCACATCACCGTTCGGTTGTTTGGTCACCGAAAGCTGCTCCAGACTGGTCAGCGCGAAATCGACCTCATCCAGACGCGGCGTGTCCGCCGGGGCATTTACCGCGATAACATGGCAACCTGCAGCCAATCCCGAGAGCACACCTGCAGGAGCATCTTCCACCACCACGCATTCGTGCGGCGCTAACCCCAGCAACTGCGCCCCCAACAGGTAGGCATCCGGTTCAGGCTTACCGCGTTTGACCCGCTCAGCGGTAACGAAAACCTCCGGTGCCGGCAGATTGGCCACCTGATGACGCGCACGAGCAACCGGCATTGACCCGGAGGTCACAATCGCCCACGGAATCCCGGCCTTGTTCAGATGGTTGAGCAGTGCAACCGCACCGGGCAGCGCAGTGATGCCCGCCGTTTCTGTCGCTTCAATTCGCTCCAGACGCGTAAATTCAGCGGCGATCTCCGCCTCAGGTTTGCCCGCCATAAAGTGACGCAAAGAGGTGATCGCCTGCTTGCCATGAACAAAACTCAATACGTCGTCATGCGTCAACCCAAAACGATCGGCCCAGTTACACCATGCGCGTTCCACTGCGGGTAAAGAGTCAACCAGAGTTCCATCCAGGTCAAACAGAAAGCCTTTGCACTGCACGTTCACCTCCTCAGGCATTGATGATTTGGTTGATTTCGTTGGCGCTCAAATGGTACTGACGCGGGCAGGCATGCCATGCGCTTAACATCCGCTGATATTTTTCCCACATAGGGGTCTGGGCGTTGAAACCGTGTGTGCCGGCATCAAAATGGGTGTAACGGCCTTCCACATTCACCATAAAGCGAACGTAGCCGAGGTAGCGCGCTTCCGTTGCGGCATCAAAACCCAGGAAAGTCACCCGACGCTCATCAATACTTTGCGCATCTTTCAGATTGGCCCATGAGACGTGCAGGGCATGATACATCTCCATGATGTCGATAACCGTACGACAGGTTTCCTCTTTCAGCTCGCCAAATTCCCGATCCAGTTCGCGCATTTGCAGACCGTAACCGCGTTCAATAATCGTCTGCAGACGACGATAGCGCTCGGCGTTAGTCGGATCGAGCATAGTCATCATTTTGTATTGATTAGACAAAATAAGACGTTGAGCGTTGGTCATTTCCATTTGGGACTCCTGTATCACTCTACTACGGTGAAAAAAGTGAAAAAAAAGAAGGCATCAATATGCCTTCTTTTATATGCGTAATCCGGGGTCAATTACAAATCATCAAGGAAAGTTTTATCGAGTTGTTTGAAGGCACGCTTAAGCGTGTCAGCTAACGCCTGGTAATCCGGCTTTCCTTCAACCGGGGAGAGCGCTTGCCCTGCTTCCTGTAATTTGCCTCTGACTTCATAAAACCAGTTCAGAATAGAGGGCGGCAGTGGCGTGACGGAACGTTTTCCTAACCACCACAGCCCCTGCATCGGCAGGCTGAGCGCGAACAACGCGGTGGCGACGGCAGGCCCTAACTGGCCGCCCAGTGCTATCTGCCAGCACAGGGTAAAGATGGCGATCGGCGGCATAAAGCGGATCGCGTAACGCGTCATCCGTATCACGCGATTCTCAACAAAGACGGGTGCAAGGCGCTTTTCCATTGGCCACGTCTTTGAGTAATGTTGCCCCCGACGAAAAAGGCTAAAAAAATTTACGGAGCGATGATCCGGCGTCGACATGGCTTACCTCAACTTCACATATAAAAATTCAAATATTTGTGCAAAACAACAACTATGCGGGACAACGTTCAAAACATTTTGTCATTGATACCCACTATCGGGTATCCTGTAGCGGCCTGTAAATGGCCTGTAGTCCAAAATCATTGAGTCGTCAAATTTACATATAGTATGCCATTGGCTGAAAAATACGCAAAATGGCATAGACTCAAAGGTATTTCTTCCATCATGCCAAAAAAGACAACTGGCATGATGTTAATCATAAATGTCAGCGTCACACTGCGCTACGCTCTATGGCTCCCTGACGTTTTTTTAGCCACGTATCAATAATAGGTACTTCCATGTCGAGTAAGTTAGTACTGGTTCTGAACTGCGGTAGCTCCTCACTGAAATTTGCAATCATCGATGCAGTTAACGGTGAAGAGTACCTTTCTGGTTTAGCCGAATGTTTCCATCTCCCAGAAGCACGTATCAAATGGAAAATGGACGGCGGTAAACAAGAAGCGGCTTTAGGTGCAGGCGCCGCTCACAGTGAAGCGCTGAACTTTATCGTTAATACTATTCTGGCACAAAAACCAGAACTGTCTGCGCAGTTGACTGCAATCGGTCACCGTATCGTACACGGCGGCGAGAAGTATACCAGCTCCGTGGTTATCGATGACTCTGTTATTCAGGGCATCAAAGATTCTGCCTCTTTCGCACCGCTGCACAACCCGGCTCACCTGATCGGGATCGCAGAAGCGCTGAAATCCTTCCCGCAGTTAAAAGACAAAAACGTAGCTGTGTTTGACACCGCGTTCCATCAGACTATGCCGGAAGAGTCTTACCTCTATGCCCTGCCGTACAGCCTGTACAAAGAACACGGCGTTCGTCGTTATGGCGCGCACGGTACCAGCCACTTCTTCGTCACTCAGGAAGCGGCAAAAATGCTGAACAAACCGGTAGACGAACTGAACATCATCACTTGCCACTTGGGCAACGGTGGTTCTGTTTCGGCTATCCGCAACGGTAAATGTGTTGATACCTCTATGGGTCTGACCCCGCTGGAAGGTCTGGTAATGGGTACCCGTTCTGGTGATATCGACCCGGCAATCATTTTCCACCTGCACGACACGCTGGGCATGAGCGTTGATCAGATCAACAAAATGCTGACCAAAGAGTCTGGCCTGCTGGGTCTGACCGAAGTCACCAGCGACTGCCGTTACGTTGAAGACAACTACACCACCAAAGAAGACGCGAAACGTGCAATGGACGTTTACTGCCACCGTCTGGCGAAGTACATCGGTTCCTACACGGCGCTGATGGACGGTCGTCTGGACGCGGTTGTCTTCACCGGCGGTATTGGTGAGAACGCGGCCATGGTTCGCGAGCTGTCTCTGGGTAAACTGGGCGTGCTGGGCTTTGAAGTTGATCATGAACGTAACCTGGCTGCGCGTTTCGGCAAGTCTGGTTTCATCAACAAGGAAGGTACCCGTCCTGCGGTGGTGATCCCAACCAACGAAGAACTGGTTATCGCGCAAGACGCGTGCCGTCTGACTGCCTGATTTCACACCGCCAGCTAAGCTGGCGGTGCTGTTTTGTAACCCGCCCAACGGGCGGTAACGAAAGAGGATAAACCGTGTCCCGTATTATTATGCTGATCCCTACCGGAACCAGCGTCGGCCTGACCAGCGTCAGCCTCGGCGTCATCCGCGCTATGGAACGCAAAGGCGTTCGTCTGAGTGTCTTTAAGCCAATCGCCCAGCCACGCGCCGGTGGCGATGCGCCAGACCAGACCACCGCTATCGTTCGTGCAAACTCCTCTGTCACAGCGGCTGAACCGCTGAAGATGAGCCACGTTGAGTCTCTGCTGTCCAGCAATCAGAAAGATGTGCTGATGGAAGAGATCATCGCGAACTACCACGCGAACACCAAAGACGCAGAAGTGGTACTGGTTGAAGGCCTGGTCCCAACCCGTAAACACCAGTTTGCGCAGTCTCTGAACTACGAAATCGCTAAAACGCTGAATGCAGAAATCGTCTTCGTGATGTCTCAGGGCACCGATACGCCAGAACAGCTGAACGAGCGTATTGAACTGACTCGCAGCAGCTTCGGCGGCACAAAAAATACCAACATCACCGGCGTTATCGTTAACAAACTGAACGCCCCGGTTGATGAACAGGGTCGTACTCGCCCGGATCTGTCCGAGATTTTCGACGACTCTTCCAAAGCGCAGGTCGTGAAAGTTGATCCGGCGCAGCTCACCGCAAGCAGCCCGATGCCGGTTCTCGGCGCAGTGCCGTGGAGCTTTGATCTGATCGCTACCCGTGCTATCGACATGGCGCGTCACCTGAATGCCACCATCGTTAACGAAGGCGACATCAACACGCGTCGCGTGAAGTCTGTCACCTTCTGTGCGCGCAGCATTCCGCACATGCTGGAACACTTCCGTGCCGGTTCCCTGCTGGTCACCTCCGCTGACCGTCCGGACGTGCTGGTTGCCGCTTGTCTGGCCGCGATGAACGGCGTAGAAATCGGCGCCCTGCTGCTGACCGGTGGTTACGAAATGGACGCGCGCATCTCTAAACTGTGCGAACGCGCTTTCGCGACCGGCCTGCCGGTATTCATGGTGAACACCAATACCTGGCAGACCTCTCTGAGCCTGCAGAGCTTCAACCTGGAAGTGCCGGTTGACGATCACGCACGTATCGAGAAAGTTCAGGAGTACGTGGCGAACTACATCAACGCTGACTGGATCGAGTCTCTGACCGCGACCTCTGAGCGTAGCCGTCGTCTGTCTCCGCCAGCTTTCCGCTATCAGTTGACCGAACTGGCGCGTAAAGCCGGTAAACGTGTTGTGCTGCCGGAAGGCGACGAACCGCGTACCGTGAAAGCGGCAGCCATTTGTGCTGAACGTGGTATCGCAACCTGCGTGCTGCTGGGTAATCCGGAAGAGATCAACCGCGTTGCGGCGTCTCAGGGCGTTGAACTCGGCGCTGGCATCGAAATCGTTGATCCGGAAGTGGTCCGCGATAGCTATGTCGCACGTCTGGTTGAACTGCGTAAGAGCAAAGGCATGACCGAAACCGTTGCCCGCGAACAGCTGGAAGACAACGTGGTTCTCGGTACGCTGATGCTGGAACAAGACGAAGTTGACGGTCTGGTATCCGGTGCCGTTCACACCACGGCTAATACTATTCGTCCGCCGCTGCAGCTGATCAAAACGGCGCCGGGCAGTTCACTGGTTTCCTCCGTATTCTTCATGCTGCTGCCGGAACAGGTTTACGTTTACGGCGACTGCGCGATCAACCCGGATCCGACCGCTGAACAGCTGGCTGAGATCGCAATCCAGTCCGCCGATTCCGCAATTGCCTTTGGTATCGAACCGCGCGTCGCAATGCTCTCCTACTCCACCGGCACCTCTGGCGCGGGTAGCGACGTAGAAAAAGTGCGTGAAGCGACTCGTCTGGCGCAGGAAAAACGTCCTGACCTGATGATCGACGGTCCGCTGCAGTACGATGCCGCCGTGATGGCTGATGTCGCGAAATCCAAAGCGCCGAACTCTCCGGTTGCCGGTCGCGCTACCGTGTTCATCTTCCCGGATCTGAACACCGGTAACACCACCTACAAAGCGGTACAGCGTTCAGCCGACCTGATCTCCATCGGGCCGATGCTGCAGGGTATGCGCAAGCCGGTGAACGACCTGTCCCGTGGCGCGCTGGTTGACGATATCGTCTACACCATCGCTCTGACCGCGATTCAGTCTTCACAGCAGCAGCAGTAAACTGCCTCCCCTGGGCTCTCACGAGCCCAGTCAACATCCGGAAATTTCAACGATTTCCGGATTTTTTATTTCCGTCCTTTCAGCGTTGCAAAATCTGATTTTTTGGCTTAACTGCGCTGTATCAATGAATAACCATTCGCCTGTTTGCATACTTAGCCTCTTTGCTTTGCAACAGGGATAGTCTGTCATGTCTGCAGTAACCGAAACACAGCCAACCAGAAGAAAATGGGCCATGCCCGATACGTTGGTGATTATTTTCTTTGTCGCCATTTTAACCAGTCTTGCAACCTGGGTTGTCCCCGTCGGGATGTTTGACAGCCAGGAGGTGCAATACCAGGTCGATGGTCAGACAAAAACCCGTAAAGTGGTCGACCCGCACTCCTTTCGCATTCTGACCAACGAGGCAGGTGAAGCGCAGTATCACCCGGTGAAGTTCTTTACCACCGGTGACGAAAGTCCGGGCCTGATGAACTTCCCGTTTGAAGGGCTGACTTCTGGCTCTAAATTCGGCACCGCCGTTGGCATCATCATGTTTATGCTGGTGATTGGTGGCGCGTTTGGCATCGTCATGCGTACAGGAACGATTGATAATGGCATTCTGGCGCTGATCCGCCATACCAAAGGCAACGAGGTTCTGTTTATCCCGGTGCTGTTTATTCTCTTCTCGCTGGGCGGCGCGGTATTCGGTATGGGGGAAGAGGCGGTCGCCTTTGCGATCATCATCGCGCCGCTGATGGTGAGGCTGGGCTATGACAGTATCACCACCGTGCTGGTGACCTATATTGCAACACAAATTGGCTTTGCCAGTTCGTGGATGAATCCCTTCTGCGTGGTGGTTGCTCAGGGTATCGCCGGCGTTCCCGTCCTCTCCGGTTCCGGTCTGCGTATCGTGGTATGGGTCATTTCAACGCTGATTGGCCTGACGTTTACCCTGGCCTACGCCTCGCGGGTGAAAAAGAACCCGCTTCTGTCGCGCGTACATGAATCTGACCGTTTCTTCCGCGAGCAGCAGGATGATGTTGTCGAGCGACGCTTCACGATCGGCGACTGGCTGGTACTACTGGTTCTGACCGGCGTGATGGTATGGGTTGTCTGGGGCGTCATCGTCAACGCGTGGTTTATTCCAGAAATCGCCAGCCAGTTCTTCACCATGGGCCTGGTGATTGGCATTATCGCCGTTATTTTTCGCCTTAACGGCATGACGGTCAACATTATGGCGTCCTCTTTCACCGAAGGTGCACGCATGATGATTGCCCCTGCCCTGCTGGTAGGTTTTGCCAAAGGCATATTGCTGCTGGTAGGCAACGGCGAAGCAGGTGACGCGAGCGTGCTGAATACGCTGTTGCACAGCATTGCCAACGGCATCAGCGGGCTGGATAACGCCGTTGCCGCGTGGTTTATGCTGCTCTTCCAGGCCGTGTTCAATTTCTTTGTTACCTCGGGATCCGGTCAGGCGGCGTTGACCATGCCGCTGTTAGCGCCGCTCGGCGATCTGGTAGGTGTTAATCGTCAGGTAACCGTGCTGGCGTTCCAGTTTGGCGATGGCTTTAGCCATATCATCTATCCGACCTCAGCGTCACTGATGGCGACGTTAGGCGTCTGTCGGGTGGATTTTCGTAACTGGCTGAAAGTGGGTGCGACGCTGTTGGGACTGCTGTTTATTATGTCCAGCATGGTGGTGATTGGCGCACAGATTATGGGATACCATTGATCCAACATGCCGGATGGCGACGCTAACGCGTCTTATCCGGCCTACAATATTTCTTATCCTCGTAGGCCGGATAAGCGTTAGCGCTCATCCGGTTTCTCCTTTCTAAAGCAGTGATTTTGCCGCAGTCACAATCGCCGCCGCGGTGAGTCCATACTCTTCCTGCAAGAAGTCCTGGGTGCCGACCTGTCCATAGCGTTCCCTGACGCCAACCCGCCGCATCGGAACCGGGCAGGTTTCTACCAGCACTTCCGCTACCGCCGATCCCAGCCCGTTATGGATACTGTGATTTTCACAGGTCACAATCCGCCCCGTTTTTTCGGCATAGTTCTTCACCAGCATGCGATCGACAGGCTTGAGGGTGAACATGTCGATGACGGCCGTACTGACCCCCATCCGCTCCAGCTGTCGTGCCGCTTCCAGCGCTTCAGCCACCATAATCCCATTGGCAATCAGGGTGACATCATTGCCTTCCCGCAACACATTTCCTTTCCCCAGCGTAAAGGTCGATCCCGGGGCGTAAATACTCGGTGCCTGTTTACGGATGGTGCGCACCCAGTAGAACCCGTCGAGGTCAATCAGTTGGCGTAAGATATCGTCAAACATGACGGCATCAGTAACCTCCAGCACCACCGAATGCGCCAGCCCGCGAACGATGCCCATATCTTCGAAAGACATGTGCGTCCCGCCGTTATGACAGGCGGTCACGCCGGCATCGGAGGCGATGACTTTGACGTTACTCCGCTGATAATCGAGCGACATAAACAGTTGATCGAAACAGCGGCGACTGGCGAACGCCGTAAAGGTATGCACAAACGGCTTGCGTCCGGTCAGTGCCAGCCCTGCCGCAGTACCAATAACGTTCGCCTCCATGATGCCGCAATTAATGACATGCTGCGGATACTCGCGCGCCACGCCGTCCATCGCCATGGAGCTCATCAAATCCGCTTCCAGCGCAATGATCGGGCTTCCCGCCGCCACTTCTTTCGCGACAAAACCGGCATAAACCTTGCGCATCTCCACACTGTCTTTTTGTCCTGCGGGCGCGAGCTTAATCATGCGTAGCCTCCAGTTGGCGAAGATTATCGTTCAGCGCATGTCTGGTCTCATCCGTCAGGCGCAGGTGATGTGAGTTGGTTAATTGCTCCAGATACGGCACCCCCTGCCCTTTGACGCTGTCAAGAATCACAACGCGTGGACGTGCCTGGTTATCCAGAACCGGTTGGACCACCGCCAGCAGGCCGGGGATATCATCCCCTTTCACCGTGAACGCCTCAAAACCAAACGCACGAAATTTATCTTCAAGACAAAACGGGTGGATGATGTCATCCAGTTCGCCATCCAGTTGCTGCTTATTCCAGTCAACGAAGACCGTCAGGTTGTTCAGCCGATGGTGAGCGATAAACTGGAACGCTTCCCAGCACTGTCCTTCATTGAGCTCGCCATCACCCACAATGCAGAATACCCGGTTAGTCCGCTGCGCCAGTTTGTGCGACAGCGCCATCCCCCCGGCGATAGAAATGCCCTGCCCCAGCGATCCTGTCGTCGCATCAACGCCACGCGTCTTAAGCCTGTCCGGGTGACTGGGCAGACGCGTGCCGTTCTGGTTCAGCGTGCTCAACTCTGCGACCGGGAAGTAACCTTTCAGCGCCAGCGTGCTATACAGCGCCGGTCCGGCATGGCCTTTTGATAACACGAAATAGTCCCGCTCTGGCCAGTCCGGATCGGCAGGGTCAATGTTCATCACCTCGCCATACAAAACCGCCAGCGTTTCCACCACCGACATACAGCCGCCAAAATGGCCAAAGCCGAGATCAATAAGCGACTTCAGGGTGGCGATGCGAATCTCGCGCGCCAGTTGCGTTACCGCCTTCACACTCATGATTTGGCTCCATTATTTTCCTTAGTCTGACCCGTTACCGTCCGGTTTTTCGCGAACAGGTTCCAGGCCACCAACAGCGCAAACAACGCCACAACCAGTCCCGTGATGGCAAAAGGCGACAGATAACGCGCCAGGTTGCCGAGCACAATGCCAACGACGCCAAAATCGGCATCCGAGAAAGTGGTATTGGCAAAACCAATCGCGCCCAGCACGGGCAGGAGGAGAACCGGCAGGAAGGTGATTAACAGGCCATTGGCAAACGCGCCAATCATGGCCCCGCGACGCCCACCGGTGGCGTTACCAAACACCCCGGCCGTTGCGCCAGTGAAAAAGTGTGGGACAACGCCTGGCAGGATCAGCACCAGTTTCATCTGTCCCAACAGAAACAGCCCCACCAGCCCGCCGAGAAAACTGAACAGAAAGCCAATCAGTACCGCATTCGGGGCATAGGGATAGACCACCGGGCAGTCCAGCGCCGGTCGCGCGTTAGGCACCAGTTTTTCAGAAAAACCGGTAAACGCCGGGACGATTTCCGCCAGAATCAAACGGACACCTTGCAGAATAATGAACACCCCGGCGGCAAAGGTGATCGCCATGATGATGGCGTAAACCAGATAGTTCTGCCCGCCGCTGAAGGTACTTTCGACATATTCCCGACCGGCGCTGATCGCCATAATCAGATAGATTACCATCATGGTCAGGGAGATAGAGATTGAACTGTCGCGCAGGAAGCTCAGGTTCTTCGGTAAGTTCATCTCTTCGGTCGAACGGGAACCTTTGCCGCAGACGCTGCCGATCCAGCCTGACAGCACGTATCCCAGAGTGCCGAAGTGACCAAAGGCAATCTCATCATTTCCGGTGATCCGCCGCATATACCGCTGCGCCAGCGCGGGGAAAAAAGCCATCACCAGCCCCAGAATCAGCGAGCCCGTAAAGACGAGTCCGATCCCGTCGAATCCGGCGACGGTCAGAATAACGCCGATCATGCAGGCCATATAAAACGTATGATGCCCGGTCAGGAAGATATACTTCAGGCGCGTGAAGCGGGCGACAATAATATTCGCCACCATCCCGAACGCCATAATAAGCGCGGTTGAGGCGCCATATTTCTCGAGAGCAATAGAGACAATGGCTTCGTTATTAGGAATGATGCCCTGAATATTAAATGCGTGCTCAAACATCCCGCCTAGCGGATTTAACGATCCCACCAGCACCGTTGCGCCGCCGCCAAGAACAATAAAACCCAGAATCGTTTTAATTGTCCCTTTTATCACATCGGAAAAAGCTTTCTTTTGCGCGACCAGGCCAATTAATGCAATTAACCCCACCAGCACGGAAGGGACTTTAAGAATATCAACAACAAAATTCAGCGTTTCAAGGATAAACATATCCACCTCGCTTTATGCACATCAGCGCGCAACCGCCATCGGGCTGTTTGCATGATGGTGTGCATTTACAGTTATTGTTTGTCGAACCATTCGCGCAATTGCGCTTCCAGTTCATTGATATCGATAATATTATTAATCACCACCAGTTGAGTTTCCGGTACGCTGGCACTGGCGGCAATATCTTTTGCCATCACAAACAGATCGGCAGCTCCAGGCGTGGCGGAGGAGAGATCGGAATGTTCAACATCTGCCTGAATATTAAGTTTCTTGAGCACTTTTTTAATATTCATTTCGACCATAAAACTGCTGCCCAGGCCAGAACCACAAATTGCCAGAATTTTCATTGTTATCCCCTTTTTTAAGTAGAGTACGTCCGCATCACGCTTTCGCGTCATGTTTTAGAAGATGCCAATATGACTTACATCAGAAACGTGAAATGATTTTTTTAATTTCCTCCAGGGTTGTTGCCTGATGTAATCGCACCAGATCCTCGTCGCTTGAAAATAATTCAGCCAGTGCGGATATCATGGCAATATGGCTATGTTTATCCGGCGCCGCGAGCATGATAATAATGTCGACAGGATCAAATTCGCCTGCGCCAAATGAAACACCGTGCTCCAGTTTTAACAATGAGAGCCCTAATGCTGTTGCGCCTTCTTCCGGTCTGGCATGCGGCATTGCCAGACCCGGTGCCAGGACGTAGTAAGGTCCCAGTTGATGATGCTGCGCGACGATGGCGGTAAGGTACTCCGGTGTAATAATCCCGGCAGCAAGCAAAGGTCTGGCACACCACGCAAGAGCCTGCTGCCAGTCCTCAACGCTCTCGCGCAGCATGATGGTTGACTCCGTTAACCATTTATTCAGCACGTCCCCTCCTCATTTCTTGCTCAATGTGAGCAAACTTTATTCAACCCATGAAACCTTATCTGCGATCATTCTCACAAAGATAGCGCTATCATGGGATATCGTTCAGATATGTGATAGCGCTATCAAAATACAATTGCCGGGTAAAATCACAGCAATGAAAGTCATTAAAGGCGTATACTTGCCCTGCATACGAAGCAAAAAATGACGATAAAAAGCGGCTCAACCGATTGTAATTGCGCAGGAATGTGTATGTCTCTGACCCGAAAACGACGTAGTACAGGCAAGGTGACCATTGCGGATGTCGCTCACCTTGCCGGTGTCGGCACCATGACCGTCTCTCGTGCACTGCGCACGCCTGAACAGGTTTCCGATAAACTCCGGGAAAAAATAGACGCTGCAGTGCATGAACTGGGCTACATGCCCAATCTGGCTGCAAGTGCGCTGGCGTCTGCGTCATCACGAACCATTGCGATGGTAGTGCCAAATCTTTCAGAGGCTGGCTGCTCGGAAATGTTCGCTGGATTGCAGGAAGTCCTGCAGCCCGCCGGATACCAGATCATGCTGGCAGAGTCCCGTCATCGCCTGGAACAGGAAGAAACGCTGCTTGAGACGCTGCTGGCCTCCAATATTGCCGCCGCCATTTTGCTCAGCGTCGAGCACAGCGACACCGTGCGGAACTGGCTGAAAAACGCCAGGATCCCGGTCATGGAGATGGGCGCGATTCGTAGCGATCCCATTGATATGAACATTGGTATTGATAACGTCGCAGCAATGTTTGAACTCACCGAAATGTTGATTCAACGCGGCTATCAAAACATTGGACTGCTCTGCGCCAATCAGGAACAGTGGATTTTTCAGCAGCACTTGCAAGGCTGGTATAAGGCGATGCTGCGCCACCACATGTCGCCGAATCGAGTGATTAACGCGGCGCTCCCCCCCAACTTTTCCACCGGCGCTTCGCAGTTGCCCGAATTTATTCTCGCCTGGCCCGAACTCGACGCGCTGGTTTGCGTGTCGGATGAACTGGCCTGTGGCGTACTGTATGAGTGTCAGCGACGACGCATCAAAGTGCCTGACGATCTGGCGGTAGTCGGATTTGGCGATAGTGATGTGAGCAGGGTTTGCCAGCCGCCGTTAACCACGATGGCTGTGCCCCATCGCAAGATTGGTATTGAGGCTGGACGCGCGTTACTGGCACGGTTTGAGGATGGCAACTGGCGCGATCAAAAACCGATCGCCTCCAGTTTGTGCGTAAGGGACAGTTGCTGAGCGGTTACTCCGCCTCTTCCTGCTTCTCCTGTTGCGACTCTGACCTGGCCGCTTCGTTTTTGGCGTTACGGGTCATCCATAGCGCCAGCGCTTTCAGAGAGTCGGGCGTGAACTCATCGCAGCGAGCGGTAATTTCTTCTGGCGTCAGCCAGCACACTTCGCTGACCTCTTCTTCCTGTAAGGCGAACGGGCCGTGCGACACACAACTGAACAACGCCCCCCAGACGCGACAGTTCTTATCTTCAAAGTAGAACTGACCGTGTTCGGCAAATGGCACGCCGGCAATGCCTAACTCTTCTTCCGCTTCACGACGGGCAGAATCCAGCAGTTGTTCGTCGGCCTGCACAACACCACCGGCAGTGGCATCTAACATTCCAGGTAAAAAGTCTTTTGTCTCGGTACGACGCTGCACCAGTATTTTGCCCATCCCGTCGTGTACGACAATATAGGTCGCACGATGACGCAGGCCCTGCGCTCGCATCTGTTCCCGGCTGGATTGTGCAATGACTTCGTTGTCTTCATTCACAATATCCACCCATTCCGTACTTGCCAAACGACGCTGTTCCACCATCAGGAAACCTTCTTTTTCTGGCGCTCTTACGGCGCATTTACATATGTGGGGGTAAATTACGAATTAATCGCAACCTGTGCAATGATACTTTGATCATTGAGTGCGATAACGCTTAAAACATTATCGTCCAGCAGGCCATAACTTGCCTGAAAGCCCCCCTTAGGAATGCTTACTGAACCCGGGTTGAAGTGATAAATATCGCCTTTTTTTTCTGCCACCGGCAGATGCGTATGCCCATACACCAGGACATCGCTGGCGCGTAAAGCGGGCAGGCTATCCGGCCCAAAGAGATGGCCGTGAGTCAGAAACAGCCGCTGATTATCCAACAGCACCTGCTGCCAGGGCGCGGTCATTGGAAACTTCAGCAGCATTTGATCCACTTCGCTATCACAGTTTCCCCGTACCGCAATAATCTGCGCCGCCTGTTCGTTCAGTCGCTCAGCCACCTGAGCGGGCGCGTAGCCTTCGGGTAAGGCATTTCGCGGCCCGTGGTTGAGTACATCTCCCAGTATCACCAGCCACTGTGCGCCACTCTGGGAAAACAACGTCAGCACGCGTTCTGTGGCAGGCAAGGACCCGTGAATGTCGGATGCAAACATCAGTTTCATCACATACTCCGTGTCATCAAAAACCACATTATGATACTGGATTGTAGACGCTTTATCAGCCTGAACGCTTCGCGGAAAGCGCAATATAACGCTGGACAGATGCGCGTTGCCACTGAAATGCTGCATATTCCGCCAGTCGTTCAGGGACCTCATCGCCATTGAGGACCAGACGGTTGAGCATCAGGGCTAAATCGGTATCGGCCAGACACCATTCTCCGAAAAGATTTGGCATGTCGTGTGCCAGCAGATTCCCCGCCGTGGCGAACAGTTTTTCCGCGCTGACTTTCCCCGCGTCGCTCAGCGGCCCTTTTTTTACCCCTCCGAAAACGACATCCGTCGGACGCTCTTCTCGAATGGGCATTAAATCACTGCGCAACCATGCCTGAATCTGCCTCGCGCGCGCGCGCTTTTGCAGGTCGTGGGGATAGATTCGTTCCCAGGTGGGTGGCGCAAAACTGTCTTCCAGATATTCAGCTATCGCGGAGGACTCGCTCAGCTCAAAGCCATCGATTTCCAGCAACGGCACACGGCGAGTCAATGCAAAACCCTGCCAGCCAGGTTGTAGATGTTCGCCGCTGTTCAGGTCAACGGTTTTCAGGCTAAACGGCAGCCCCTTTTCCTGCAACGCAACATAGGCAGATAGCACGTAGGGAGAGAAAAAATTCGCGTCTGACCACAGCGTGATGTTGGGTTTACTCATAGCATCCTCGTCGTTATTAGGCTTTTCTCACAACATAGAGGGTCTTTCGCTTGCTGTCACCTGATGAAAACTCACACAGCGCAACAGGCTTTCTATACTTGTGGTTGTCTAATTCCACTCAATGCTTTCTGGAGCTGAAATGATCGACCTCTATTATGCCCCGACACCCAATGGGCACAAGATTACGATCTTCCTTGAAGAGGCTGCACTGGACTACCGACTCATTAAGGTGGATATCAGTAAGGGAAATCAGTTTCGCCCTGATTTCCTGGCCATTTCACCCAACAATAAAATCCCCACCATCGTCGATCATGCCCCGATCGATGGCGGCACACCGCTCAGCCTGTTTGAGTCCGGCGCCATTTTGATCTATCTGGCGGAAAAGAGCGGCCTGTTGCTTAGCGGCGAATTGCGCGAGCGCCATACCACATTGCAATGGCTATTCTGGCAGGTGGGCGGACTGGGACCGATGCTCGGTCAGAATCACCATTTCAACCATTTCGCCCCGCAGGCCATCCCCTACGCCATCGAACGCTATCAGGTGGAGACACAGCGGCTGTATAACGTCCTCAATAAACGGCTGGAAACGTCGCCGTGGCTGGGCGGTGAACATTACAGCATCGCCGACATTGCCTGCTGGCCGTGGGTGAACGCCTGGCAGCGTCAGCGCGTCGACCTTGACATGTTTCCCGCTGTGAAGAATTGGTTTGACCGCATTCGCAGTCGACCCGCCACGGAACGCGCGATGATGCGGGCGCACCAGGATCCTGCGAGTGCAAAAGAATAACATGGCCGGGTTCTCGTGTATCATGCGAGAGTTCATACATGGAGGAGACCTGCAATGTCACATCATGACGCTATTATTCGTATAAAAAACCTTCGTTTACGCACTTTCATCGGTATCAAAGAGGAAGAGATCAATAACCGACAGGACATTGTCATCAACGTTGCGATTCACTATCCGGCAGACAAAGCCCGCGTCAGCGAAGACATCAATGATGCGCTGAACTACCGCACGATCACCAAAAATATCATCCTGCACGTTGAGAACAACCGCTTCTCATTGTTAGAAAAATTAACCCAGGATGTGCTCGATATCGCACGCGAACACCACTGGGTCACTTATGCTGAAGTGGAAGTCGACAAACTACACGCGTTGCGTTATGCCGATTCTGTCTCCATGACGTTGAGCTGGCAGCGCTAACCGCTTTCACGGGAGGCTGCATGAAGATACTGGTAACTGGAGGGACTGGCCTTATCGGAGGACACCTGGTCCCGCGCCTGCAGGAACTGGGCCATCAGGTGACGGTACTGACCCGCCGCCCCGATGACGCCCGCAAAAAACTTAATGATCGGGTCACCCTGTGGAACTCGCTGGACGATAAGCACAATCTCGACGACATCGATGCGGTGATTAACCTGGCCGGTGAACCCATTGCTGACAAGCGCTGGACGACAGAGCAAAAAGATCGCCTGTGCCAGAGCCGCTGGCGCATCACCCAGAAACTGGCGGACCTCATTAACGCCAGTGAAACGCCGCCGTCGGTCCTGATTTCAGGTTCTGCCGCCGGTTATTACGGTGATCTGGGTGAAGTGGTTGTCACCGAGGAAGAGCCGCCGCATAACGAATTCACCCATAAGCTTTGCGCGCGCTGGGAGCAAATTGCCTGTGAGGCGCAAAGCGACAGAACGCGCGTGTGCCTGCTGCGTACCGGCGTGGTGCTGGCGCCAAAAGGCGGGATCCTCGCCAAAATGATACCGCCCTTTCGCCTGGGCCTCGGTGGCCCAATCGGCAGCGGTCGCCAGTATCTGGCCTGGATCCACATTGATGACATGGTCAATGCGATCCTCTGGCTGCTGGATAACGATCTGCGTGGGCCGTTCAACATGGTCTCACCCTACCCGGTACGCAATGAACAGTTTGCTCATGCGCTAGGACATGCCCTGCAGCGACCTGCGATTCTTCGCGTACCGGCCACGGTGATTCGCCTGCTGATGGGCGAGTCGTCCGTTCTGGTGCTGGGTGGGCAGCGCGCCCTGCCAAAACGACTGGAAGCCGCCGGATTTCCCTTCCGTTGGTACGATCTTGAAGAAGCGCTGGCGGATGTTGTTCGTTAACGTCTTCCCTGTTCACCCTCGCTATTCCGGTGGTAAGGTAGTCTCACTGGCTCCCGGAATGGCGATTTTATGGCACGACTCACCACTGAACGACTGACGCTTTCCCCGTTTCAACCCACAGACTGGCCCTTTTTCCTCGCGCTTCGTGAAAATCCGGACGTCATGCGTTTTATGGGCAACCTCTGCCCCGAACGCGAAACACGCTTATTGTTTGCACGTCGCCTTACCTCAAAACACACCTTCGTGATCCGCCAGCATCACGATGCCACACCGCTGGGCGACATTGGCTTACAGGTTAGCCATCATTTTCCGCAAGAAGCGGATATCGGTTATTGCGTCATCCCCGCAGCCCAGGGACGCGGTATCGCCAGCGAGGCCGTTCGCGCCGTCTGCAACTATGCCTTTTGCGATGCCGGTGTGAAAGCCATCAACGCCTGGGTGCTCGCCGAGAATCGGGGTTCAGTTCGTCTGCTGGAAAAGCTCGGATTTGTGCGTACGCAGGTACTGGAGAAAGCGTTTGAGGTCAACGGTATCCACTATGATGACTGGGGATACCGTCTGGAGGCAGAGGCGTTTGTTGATCTGTAGGCCGGATAAGGCGTTTACGCCCCCATCCGGCATTGAATGTTAGCCTGAGGCGCTGCGCTTATCAGGACTATTAGCTGAAAACACCACGCCAACAGAGAAATGTTACTTCAGCGATCCTTTCAGGAACTGTTGCAGACGTGGACTTTGCGGATTGCCAAAGAGTTGCTCCGGATTGCCCTCTTCTTCGATTTTCCCCTGATGCAGGAAAATAACGTGGCTGGAGACATGGCGGGCAAAGCCCATTTCGTGCGTCACCACCACCATCGTTTTTCCCTCTTCTGCCAGTTGCTGCATGATACGCAGCACTTCGCCCACCAGTTCAGGATCCAGCGCCGAGGTCGGTTCGTCAAAGAGCAACACCTCCGGCTCCATCGCCAACGCGCGCGCAATCGACACACGCTGCTGCTGACCGCCGGAAAGATGCACCGGATATTTCCCCTGGGCGCGCTCATCAATACCAACTTTCGCCAGATATTTGATCGCCCGCTCGCGGGACTCCTGTTTGCTCAGGCCCAGTACCTGAATCGGCGCTTCCATGACGTTTTCCAGCACCGTCATGTGGCTCCACAGGTTAAAGTGCTGAAACACCATTGTCAGGCGCGTACGCAGTAAACGAAGCTGATTTTTATCCGCCACTTTTAGCTGACCGTCCTTGTCACGCACCAGGTTAATATTCTGGCCATTGACCACAATCGACCCTTCACTCGGTTTTTCGAGGAAGTTTATGCAGCGCAAAAACGTACTTTTTCCCGAGCCAGAAGAACCAATAATACTGATCACATCCCCGGCGTTGGCCTGCA
Organism: Citrobacter telavivensis; assembly: GCA_009363175.1. Lineage (NCBI taxonomy): Bacteria > Pseudomonadati > Pseudomonadota > Gammaproteobacteria > Enterobacterales > Enterobacteriaceae > Citrobacter > Citrobacter telavivensis. Next base: position 2,190,523 of record CP045205.1, on the reverse strand, counting down.
GCGAAACCCCTTTCAGCACTTCGTGTTCGCCGTAGCGTTTGTGCAAATCGATAACGTTTAATTTATTCTCAGACATCGTGTTACTCGAATTATTTAGAGGAAACATGCTGCAACCAGCGCCTTTCCGCGCGGCGGAAGAGGCTTATCAGGACATACGATATGATTAAGTACAGCACGGCGGCAATACCGAAGGCGGTAAAGGGCTGATAGGTCGCCGAGTTTATATCACGGGCGATTTTCAGTAGATCCGGAACCGTCGCGGTGAAGGCCAGCGCCGTGGAGTGCAACATCAAAATGACCTCGTTGCTGTACGCGGGCAACGCGATACGCAGCGCCGAAGGCAGAATAATGCAACGATACATTTTAAACGAGGAGAAGCCATACGCGCGCGCTGCTTCAATTTCACCGTGTGGAACCGAACGGATCGCCCCAGCGAAAATCTCCGTGGTATACGCGCAGGTGTTCAGCGTCAGCGCCAGAACGGTACAGTTCAGACCGCTGCGAAAGAAGGCGTTAAGAAAATCCGTGCCTTTGACAATCTCCAGCGTGTACATCCCTGAATAGAACACCAGTAGCTGAACGTACAGTGGCGTCCCGCGGAAAATATAGGTGAATAGCCAAATGGGAAACTGGATGAATTTGTTACTGGAAACGCGGCCAATCGCCAGAATTACTGCCAGAATGCCGCCCATCACCACGGAGGAGATCAGCAGCCACAGCGTTATCGCCACGCCCGTAAAGCGGTAGCCGTCCGTCCACAACAGGGATTTCCAGTACTCCTGAATAATCTCGATCACAGGTCAGCCCTCTTCACACCGACGGAGTAGCGGCGCTCAAGGAACAGCAGCACACCATTAGAAACCGTAGTAAATACCAGATAAATAAGTCCGCAGACGATGGCGAAATAGAAGGGCTCCCAGGTGCTCTTCCCGGCCAACTGCGTGGCTTTTACCACATCTTCCAGACCGAGCAGCGAGACCAGCGCCGTCGCTTTGAGGATCACCTGCCAGTTGTTCCCAATCCCCGGCAGCGCATAACGCATCATCGCCGGGAACATAATGCGGCGAAAAATTTGGGAAGAGGTGAAACCGAAGGCCGTTGCCGCTTCAATATGCCCTTTGGGGACCGCCATAAAGGCGCCACGGAAGGTTTCCGTAAAATACGCACCGTAGATGAAGCCGAGCGTAATAATACCCGCGACCATCGGGTCGATATCAATCTGACCGATGCCTATCGCATCGGTTAACGCGTTGAGTGCTATCTGCAAGCCATAAAAAATCAGCAGCATCAGCACCAGATCCGGCACCCCGCGAATGAGGGTGGTATAACCTTCGAAAATAAGCCCCGTCACCCGGTTTTGCGAGAGTTTGGCCCCCGCTCCGACGAGGCCGATCAGAACGGCCAGCACCACGGAACTGAGAGCCAGTTCCAGCGTGACAATTGCGCCCTGTAAAATAACACCTGAAAACCCGTACAACATGCTGCCTGTCCTGTCGTGAGTGGCGAGTTAGAAGCCTCTTTTGACGTGATGACACACTTCATTGATGCCGGATGGCGCTACGCTTATCCGGCCTACAAGAACATCGTCGTAGGCCGGATAAGGCGAAGCCGTCATCTGGCATAAAGTCTGTCAAACATCTTCGGGCTTTATCTGCACCTGCGGTGATTAACCGCCGTAAACATCAAAATCAAAGTACTTCTTCGCCAGCTTCTCGTAAGTTCCGTCAGCGCGCATTTCTGCAAACGCTTTGTTCAGGGCTTCACGCAATTCGTTATCCTCTTTGCGCAGACCCATACCGGTCCCTACACCAAACAGTTTCTCGTCTTTCACAGACGGGCCGCCGAATTTGTAATCTTTGCCAACGGGTTGTTTCAGGAAGCCTTCGCTCGCGGCGACTTCATCCTGGAATGCGGCATCAATACGTCCGGCAGTCAGGTCGGAGTAAATATTGTCCTGGCCCTGATACGACACGATCTCAATGCCTTTTGGCGCCCAGTGTTCGTTACCAAACGTCTCCTGGGTGGTGCCCTGCAGCACACCGACACGCTTGCCTTTCAGCGACTCAACGGTCGGCTGAATGTCAGACGCATTGGCCACCACCAGACGCGAGTCGGCTGCATAAAGTTTGTCGGTGAAGGCGATTTCCTGCTGACGTTTTTCAGTAATCGAAAGCGAGGACATGATAGCGTCGATTTTCTTCGCTTTTAACGAAGGGATCAGCGCATCCAGCGGGTTCTCAACGAAGGTACATTGTGTATTAATACGTTTGCACAGCTCTTTCGCCAGATCGATATCAAAACCGACTAATTCACCCTTGGCATTCTTTGACTCAAACGGGGCATAGGTCGGATCGGTACCGATACGAACTTTTTGCGGAATAGCGGCAAATGCTGCGGTAGCACTGGAGAAAGCCAGGACCAGAGAAAGAGATAACACCAGTTTTTTCATAACTATCCTCAACAGACTGTCTTTTATAGGGGATGTTTACAGGACCAGGTGCAGTTATCGTGCCACTAATCGGGTCGACAAGGCAAAACATTCTACCCTGTCGCCCGGTTTATTTTGCATGAAAAGCGCTTAAATATGCACTTCCACCCTGTTCACCCGCACTAATTGCACCATAACGGTGCAATTCACCTGTCACGCACCGTAATGGTTAACCCGACCGGTGCAATCCGTTCCCCATATTGAGGTTTCAGTCACCGTAGACGTTAAAGTCAAAGTATTTTTTCGCCATCTTGTCGTAAGTGCCATCCTGACGCAGATCGGCAAGTGCCTTATCGAAGGCGGCCTTCAGTTCAGCATCATCTTTACGTAAACCGACGCCCGTACCGTCGCCGAAGTACTTTTTATCCTTCACGGAAGGACCGGCAAAAGCATAGTCTTTGCCCGCAGGCTGTTTGAGGAAACCTTCGCTGGCGGCAACTTCGTCCTGCAGTGCCGCATCAAGACGGCCCGCAGTCAGGTCGGAATAAATCAGATCCTGGTTTGCATAGGCCACCACATCCACGCCCTTGCTGCGCCAGATATCATTGGCATACGCTTCCTGAGTTGAGCCTTGTAACACGCCAACGTGCTTACCTTTCAGCGCGTCAAGCGTCGGCTGAATCGGTGAGCCTTTCGCCGCAATCAACCGCGAGTCCGCCGCGTACAGCTTGTCAGAGAACGCGATTTCCTGCTGACGCTTATCGGTAATCGAGAGCGAAGAGATAATGGCATCAATTTTCTTCGCTTTGAGTGATGGGATCAGCGCATCAAAATCACTGGCGACCCAGGTACATTTGACCTGCATACGCTTACACATCTCATTGCCCAGATCGATATCAAAGCCGATGAAGTCGCCTTTGGCATCTTTCGAAGAGAACGGGGCGTAGGTTGTGTCTGTGCCAATGCGCACCGTTTGCGGCAGCGCCGCATAGCTGGATGCAGTAGCAGAAAGACCAATCAGCAATGACAGAGCGAGAATTGACTTCTTCATACATAACCCTCAAGTGGAATGACTTTATTATGTTTTACGTTGTGTTGTGTGTTTGCAGGCTTTTTCATGCAGGTCTTATGCCATTTTCGCGCCGCCCGGGATATTCGACGTTAAATATGTTAATAAAACGTTGCAATATTGTCCTGATGTTGAAGATAGCAGGTCTGACGGATGAACCGCAGCGTTTCGAATGGATTTAGCGAATTAAATGTTGAGGATATGATCGCGGTTACAAAATTGCCCTGAAACAGGGCAACTGATGCAAAAAGGCACGCTGACAGCGCAATGTTATGCCCCCTGCCAGCGGGTAAAAAGGTCCTGCGGCAGGGCGATATCAAACTGATCGAGAACGCGATTAACCGTTTGATTTATCACATCATCCAGCGTCACAGGACGATGATAAAACGCCGGAACCGGCGGCATAATCACCGCACCAATTTCCGCCGCCTGAGTCATTAAGCGCAGATGCCCAAGATGGAGCGGCGTTTCCCGAACGCACAGCACCAGCGGACGGCGCTCTTTCAACACCACGTCTGCCGCACGGGTCAACAGGCCGTCGGTATAGCTGTGCACAATACCGGAAAGGGTTTTGATGGAGCATGGCAGAATCACCATGCCGGCAGTCGAAAATGAGCCTGAGGAAATGCTGGCGGCAATGTCGCGCGCATCGTGCGTCACGTTGGCAAGCGCCTGGACATCGCGCAGCGATAAATCGGTCTCCAGCGACAGCGTCTGGCGGGCGGCCTGGCTCATGATGAGATGCGTTTCAACGTCCGGTACATCGCGTAAAACCTGCAACAGCCGCACGCCGTAAATGGCGCCGCTGGCACCGCTGATCCCTACTATGAGTCGTTTCATGATATATCGCCCTGTCTGACTTCTGGGCTGACTTTGCAGGATTTTATGGGGAGTTGCAAGTCAGGGGGCGGGATTCGCCCCCTGGCAGGTCAGGATTACCCTTCGTTGTGCATCTCGAGGTTTTCGACTTCGTTCTGCAACTGGACCGCTTTGGCATCGTCATTACGCAGGGAATCGAGGAAATCGAGATATTGCTGATCGACATCCTTCGTGACGTAGACGCCGTTAAACACGGAACATTCAAACTGCTGAATATCCGGGTTCTCGGCACGCACGGCGTCGATCAGATCGTCAAGATCCTGGAAGATAAGACCGTCTGCGCCAATTATCTGTCGAATCTCATCCACTTCACGACCATGCGCAATCAGTTCATTTGCGGTAGGCATGTCGATACCGTACACGTTCGGGAAGCGAATCTCCGGTGCGGCAGAGGCCAGATAGACCTTTTTCGCCCCGGCTTCACGCGCCATCTCAATAATCTGTTCTGAGGTGGTGCCGCGCACAATGGAGTCATCCACCAGCAGGACATTTTTATCACGGAACTCAGCGCGGTTAGCGTTCAGTTTGCGACGTACGGACTTACGACGCAGCTGTTGTCCCGGCATGATAAAGGTACGGCCGACATAGCGGTTTTTCACAAACCCCTGGCGGTACGGCTTACCGAGAATACGCGCAATTTCCAGCGCGATGTCGCAGGAGGTTTCCGGAATCGGAATGACCACGTCGATATCCAGATCTTCCCATTCGCGGGCAATTTTTTCGCCAAGTTTGGTCCCCATATTCACACGGGCACTGTAGACGGAAATCTTGTCGATGAAGGAATCCGGACGCGCGAAGTAAACATACTCAAACAGGCACGGGTTGCTGACCGGGTTTTCAGCACACTGACGGGTGAACAATTGCCCTTTCTCAGTGATATAGACCGCTTCGCCCGACGCAACGTCACGCAGAAACTCAAAGCCCAGCGTATCCAGCGCAACGCTCTCAGACGCCACCATATACTCAGTGCGGCCGTCACCGATATCACGTTTACCCAACACCAGCGGACGAATACCGTTCGGGTCGCGGAAGGCGACCATACCGTGACCAATAATCATCGCCACGCAGGCATACGCGCCGCGGATCTGGCGGTTGGTCGCGGCAATTGCCGCAAAAATGTTGTCTGCTTCCAGCGGATAGTGGCGGAACTTATCCAGTTCGCTGGCGAAGATATTGAGCAGGATCTCAGAATCTGAGGTGGTATTGATATGGCGGCGCTTCTCTTCAAACAGCTTTTTACGCAGTTCGTGGGCATTAGTCAGGTTGCCATTGTGGGCAAGCGTGATGCCATACGGGGAGTTGACGTAGAAAGGTTGAGCTTCAGAGGCGCTGGAGCTACCAGCCGTTGGGTAACGCACATGACCGATGCCCATATTGCCCTGCATACGCTGCATGTGACGCGCTTCGAATACATCGCTCACCAGGCCGTTTGCCTTACGCAAACGGAAGCAGTTATTTGCATCGATGGTGATAATGCCAGCGGCATCCTGACCACGATGCTGGAGCACTGTTAAGGCGTCATAAATCGACTGGTTAACCGGCATAACACCGGCGATACCGACAATACCGCACATACGTCTTTTTCCTCGTTAAGCTACAACCCAACGCTTATGCTCTGGGCAAGAAACTTGACGAGCTTTGCAGATAGTCAAAGAACCATCTGATGATGAAACTGAACTCCGGGATCAGCTGTGACTTACTCCAGTCTTCACCTTTCGACAGGCCCGTAAAGGTGTCGAGAAAGAACAGAATGGCAGCAACAATCAACACACCACGCAGCGCGCCGAAACAGACCCCCAGAACCCGGTCGGTACCTGACAGACCGGTTTTCTCAACCAGTTGCCCTACCACGTAGTTCACAATGGCGCCGACGATAAGTGTCGCGATAAACAGCACCGCGATGGCAATCCCGTTTCGAACCAGTTCGTCTTCAAAGCCCGAAAACCAGACAGACAGGTAAGTGTAGTAATGGCTGGCGACAAAGAAAGCACAACCCCATGTCACCAACGATAACGCTTCACGAACAAAGCCACGGATCAGGCTAACCAGACAGGAAAAACCAATCACCGCAATAATGGCGTAATCAATCCAGACCATATGTGTCCCACGATTTTACGCCCTGTCGTCCTGTTCGGGGCGCATTCTAACAGAAAAAGAAAACGTTTGCGTAGGGATTTCCTTCCCGCGCGTAAATAAAAATGGCGCTGAAAAAATATTCAACGCCATACCGTTTTATGCCTCTTCGGGCACTGCCGGATGGCGATGTAAACACCTCATCCGGCCAACAAACACAAGGTGGTAAGCCTGATAAGACGCCGAGCGCCGCCATCAGGCAACCCTAACTTAGTTCGGGCTGTACCCCATCACCACTCCGCTTAATCCGGAGATTTGCTGTAACTCGCCGAGCGAACCTTTCAGCTTGTCGCGTGATGCATCCGGCCCCACGAGAATACGGGTTATTTTACCCTGTACTGGCGTTGACGGAGAAGTATATACCCGGAAACCTGCGCCACGAAGTTTACCCACGATCTCATTGACCTTATCGGCATTTTTCAGCGCACCCAACTGCACAACATAGGCTTTACCCGTCGGTGCCGGTTTCTCTTCCACCGCCGGTTTTGGCGCAGGAGTGGGAACCGGAGCGGGCGTTGCGTCCACAGTCGGCTGTGGCTTCGGTTGCGGCTTCGGTTTTTCAACCGGTTTTGGTTTGGGTTGTTCTACGGGCGCTGGCGTCGTATCAAGCTCAGGACTGTTCGCTGACGCATAGCGTGACGGATCCAGCGACGGAGCCGCCGCATCGCCTGCCCGCACCTCTTCTGCCGCCCCTTCCGGTGGTTGAGTCGGTAATGCCTGCGTTGCCGCAGGCATCATATCCGGCTCGTCGCGATCGCCGGGTTTCGGCACCAGCGGGATCGCCGCGAATTCATCCTGATAATGTTTTTTCTGCCCGTCGAGCAGCCCGGGCAGCACAATCACGCCCAGCGCGACCAGCACAATCGTGCCGACTAAACGATTCTGAAACTTACTCGCCACCGATTCTCCCCGCGTCCATTACTTCCATGACATGTGCAACCGTGTGGAATGAACCACACACCAGTACGGTATCTTCTGGTCTCGCGTCTGCCAGAGCGGCGTGCCATGCCAGCGCGACACTGTCATAGACACTGCCTTTACCGAGATGTTCCAGCAGTTGCTCTGCCGTCGCCCCCCGGGGGCCTTCCAGCGGAGCACAATACCAGTCGTCGACCACGCTTTTCAACCAGGCCAACGTTCCCGCAATATCCTTATCATGTAGCATACCGATAACGGCAAGAACGCGCCCCTTTTTCGGCAACATTTTCAGCCGTCCGGTCAGATATTCCGCCGCATGGGGATTATGCGCGACATCGAGGATGACGCGCGGCGACTCGCTCACAATCTGGAAACGTCCCGGTAGAATCGCCTGAGCAATCCCGTCGCGGATCGCCTGTTCACTGACGTTCAGGCCACTGGCGCGCAGTGCCGCCAGCGCGGTCGCCGCATTGGGTTGCGGTACCTGTGGCAGCGGTAAATCGGTCAATGTACCGTGGCAGTCGCTGAAGGACCACCCCGTCTCCGTTACCGTAAACTGCCAGTCTTCGCCACGGCGCTGTAGGCGTGCGCCTTTCTCCAGCGCCACATCGGCGATGGTATAGGGCATTTCGGGTTCGCCGACAATCGCTGGTTTATCCGCACGGAAAATGCCGGCCTTTTCGCGGCCAATACTTTCACGATCTGGCCCCAGCCAGTCGGTATGATCCAGCGCAATGCTGGTAACCACGGCGATATCGGCATCAACGATGTTTGTCGCGTCCAGTCGTCCGCCCAACCCGACCTCCAGAATCACCACATCCAGTCGCGCCTGCTTAAACAGCCACAACGCAGACAGCGTGCCGTATTCAAAATATGTCAGCGAGATATCCCCACGCGCCGCTTCAATCTCCGCAAAGGATTCTGTGTGGGCCGATTCTGGCAGTTCATTGCCCTGCACACGCACACGTTCGGTGTAGCGCACCAGATGCGGCGAACTGTATACCCCGACTTTGTATCCCGCTGTCGTCAATATGGACTCCAGCGTCCGGCAGGTGGTGCCCTTGCCATTGGTGCCCGCCACGGTGAAGACAAACGGCGCAGGCTTCAGCACGCCCAGCCGCGCAGCCACCTGGCTTACGCGTTCAAGGCCCAGATCGATAGTCTTCGCGTGGAGGTTTTCCAGATAAGAAAGCCACGAGGCCAGGGGCGACGCGGCTTTAGGAATACGTTTGTTATTCATGATGCCCGTAAATTCGTTACGTTGAGAAAAGCAAAAGGGCAGCGCCTGTGGCCCTGCCCTTTTCAGTTATCAGGCCTCTGGTTCCTGATCCGGCACCGGTGGCACCACCACGCCTTCACGCGGGGTATCCGGATTTGGCGCCGGCAGATTCATCAGCTTCGCCAGAATGCTTGCCAGTTTCAGGCGCATCTCCGGACGGCGGACGATCATATCGATAGCGCCTTTTTCGATCAGAAACTCACTGCGCTGGAATCCCGGCGGCAGTTTCTCACGTACGGTTTGTTCGATAACGCGCGGACCCGCGAAGCCGATCAGCGCTTTCGGTTCAGCAATGTTGAGATCGCCCAGCATCGCGAAGCTTGCAGAGACACCGCCCATCGTTGGGTCGGTCAGCACGGAGATGTACGGCAGACCGCGTTCCTGCATTTTTGCCAGCGCCGCAGAGGTTTTCGCCATCTGCATCAGCGACATCAGCGCTTCCTGCATACGCGCGCCGCCGGAGGCGGAGAAGCACACCAGCGGACAGTTATCTTCCAGCGCCTGTTCTACAGCACGCACAAAACGTGCGCCGACCACAGAACCCATCGAGCCGCCCATGAAAGCAAACTCAAATGCCGCCGCGACGACCGGCATGCCGTGAAGCGTGCCTTTCATCACCACCAGCGCATCTTTCTCGCCGGTTTCCTTTTGCGCGGAAGCCAGACGGTCTTTGTATTTCTTGGAGTCACGGAACTTCAGTACGTCTTTCGGCTCAAGTTCGCTACCCAGCTCCACCAGCGTTCCTTCATCTAACAGGCTATGCAGGCGGTTACGCGCCGACATACGCATGTGATGGTCACACTTCGGACAGACCTCGAGATTACGTTCCAGCTCAGCACGGTATAAAACCTGACCGCAGCTATCACACTTAGTCCACACCCCTTCAGGAATACTTGCCTTGCGGGTGGGCGTAATGTTGCTTTTAATTCGTTCAATCCAGCTCATTTATGACCTTTCTGCCTGAACCTGGTGTGTTCCAGTTTTGCCGTGGGGGCGCATAATGCCATTTTTGCCCCCAACAGACCATGAATGTTGCACATTAAAACATAACAGCCCGAAACTTTGGACAAAAAAGTGGTCGAACCGCCGAGTTAGTTTCTATTTTGTTACACGTGACGCCGCGCGTTTATGGCGAATAATTTCCACCACGCCCGGCAGGATAGACACCACAATAATCCCGACAATCAGCAACTTAAGGTTGTTCTGAATCATCGGAATGGTACCAAAGAAGTAACCTGCGTAGGTGAAGAGCAGAACCCACAGCAGCGCGCCTATCACGTTATAAGCCGCAAAATGACGATACGACATATGTCCCATTCCCGCCACAAACGGCGCAAATGTTCTGACGATCGGTACAAAACGGGCGAGAATGATGGTTTTTCCGCCATGTTTTTCGTAAAACTGATGCGTCTTGTCCAGATAGCTGCGGCGGAAAATCTTCGAGTTCGGGTTACTGAATAACTTCTCACCGAACAATCGACCAATAGTGTAATTCACCGCATCGCCAACAATCGCGGCAATCAGCATCAACACCACCATCAGGTGCACGTTGAGATCGTTAGTGCCCAGCGACGCCAGCGCCCCCGCCACAAACAGCAGGGAATCGCCTGGCAGGAACGGCGTCACCACCAGTCCGGTTTCACAAAACAGGATCAGGAACAAAATCGCGTAAACCCAAACGCCGTACTGTGCGACCAGTTCCGCCAGGTGCACATCAATATGCAGGATAAAATCGATAAGGAAGTAAATCAGGTCCATAGTTGTGCCTTTATACGACTTGAATTAGTCCGCCAGAAAGAGCGGGCCCATGGGCGGTTTAGGAAGGTCAAACCGGTCAGGGTAGTCCACCGCAACCAGATACAGTCCTTCGGCCTTCGCCGTTGCCGCTGCGAGCGTTCTGTCCTTTGCCGCTAACAACTCTGCTATCCAGCTCTCCGGCTGGTTGTGGGCACCTACTTCCATCAGGCTGCCAACAATGTTCCTGACCATATGATGTACAAAGGCATTCGCTTTGATATCGACCACCACATACGCGCCATGGCGCGAGACCGTAATGTGCATCACGTTGCGCCACGGCGTGCGCGACTGGCACTGGACGGCGCGAAACGACGTAAAGTCATTCTCGCCAATCAGACACTGCGCCGCACGATGCATGCGCTCAGCGTCCAGCGGTTCATAATAATGCGTCACACCTTTACCTAACACCGCCGGACGTAACCGATGATTGTAGATGATGTAACGATATCGGCGAGCCGTGGCGCTGAAACGCGCGTGAAAATCTTCCGGTACAGCTTTCACCCATCGCACCGCGATGTCACCAGGTAAATTCGCATTTACACCCAATGTCCATGCCGCATCTTTGCGCAAAGCGGTGGTTTCAAAATGCACAACCTGACCGGTGCCGTGCACACCGGCATCGGTGCGTCCGGCGCAAAAGACGTTAATCGGCTCATTGGCAACCTGTGAGAGCGCCTTTTCCAGCTTTTCCTGCACACTGCGGACTTCATTCTGACGCTGCCAGCCATAATATTTGCTGCCGTCATACTCGATGCCCAGCGCAATTTTATACACCGGCGAGCGTTGCTGGTCAGACATCAGTACAGGTACTCCTGCACCAGTTTTTCCGCAATTTTCACCGCCATCAGCGCGCCGCCAAAGCGAACGTTATCCGCCACGGACCAGAACTGAACCTGCTCTGGCATACCGTAATCGTTACGCACACAGCCCACGGACAGGTGCGCGCTGCCGGTGGCATCGCCAACCTGAGTCGGGAAATCACTCTCTTGCGACAGCACAATGTCTTCGCCACGGGCAAAGGCATCGCGAGCCTCTTCGGCAGCCAGTGGACGCAGCGCTTCAAATGCCACCATCTGCGCGTGGCCATAAAACACCGGTGACTGTACGCAGCTTGCCGAAATCATCAACCCGTCATCCTGCATGATTTTGCGCACTTCATCGACGATCCGCCGCTCTTCACGCACGCTGCCTTCGCGATCCGGCAACAGCGGCAACATATTGAACGCCAGCTGGCGGCCAAAGAAATCATCGTCATCAATGGGGATCCCGTTCAGCAGTTTCGCACTCTGCCCGGCGAGGGCATCGACGGCTTTCTTACCGTGCGCAGATGCAGAAAGCAGACTGGTTACGGTGATGCGAGAGAGTCCCCCCTCATCGATAAGCGGCTTCAGCGCGGCCAGCAACTGGCTGGTCAGGCTGTTCGGCACAGCGATCACGTTACGATTGCGGTAGTCTGCCAGCACGAACGGGTTCACGTCTGGCACCACCAGCGGGACGTCCGGCTCAAGCGCGAACAGACCGCTGGTATCAATGACCAGACAGCCCGCATTTGTCGCCTCGTCCACCCAGGCTGCCGTGGCGTCGACACCGGCAACGAAAAAGGCCAGCTGTGCCTGCGTCCAGTCGAATTCAGCCGCATCCTGCACCATCACTGACTTACCACCAAAGCGCAGATGTTCGCCTGCACTTTCATTACGTGCCAGCGCAAAAATTTCCCCAACCGGGAACTGACGTTCAGCCAGGGTTTCAAGCAACGCTTCGCCGACGGCGCCCGTCGCGCCGAGGACGGCAATATTCCAGCCTTCAGACATGGTGGTTTACTCCAGAAAAGCATAAGCCTCCCTGCCGATTATTCGTCAGGGAGCATTAAGAAGACATTAACGTGTCGGGTGATGAACCGCGTTAAAACCCAGTTTACACAGTAACGCCGCCGCATCCGCGTCGTCGCACATCACGTACAGTGAGGACCATTCACGGCGCTCGAGATAATTTTTGCGCAGTTTATCAAATTCACCCGGTATTCCGGCAACGTTGCGCAGTAGCGCATCGTCGCGGCGCACATCATACACCAAATGCACCAGTCTTTTCAGCGTCGGCTGATCCAACGGTCCATGCAGCGTAATGCGGCCAAATTCCGGCGCTGGCAGCAGGGTATCCAGCGCGACATGCTGCTCGCGACCAATAAATTTGCTCCAGGCTTCAAAAACCTGCGTGGTGCCGCGCGCCTTGCCTTCCAGCGTGTAGCCCGCAATGTGCGCCGTGCCAATATCGATCTTGTTCAACAGCTCGACATTCAGATCCGGTTCACCTTCCCAGACATCCAGGACCACGCTCAGCGCCTGCCCGGCGTTAAGGCGCGCCAGCAGCGCGGCGTTATCAACCACCGCGCCGCGACAGGCATTAATCAGAATGCTGCCCGGTTTCAGGCGACCAATCAGCGCCTCATCGACCAGATGGTGCGTTTTGTATGGCCCTTCTTTAAACAGCGGCGTGTGGAAGGTCAGGACATCGGCTTCCTGTACCAGCTCATCAAGCGAGCGAAAATCGCCCTCGTCTCCACGATCCGCGCGCGGTGGATCGCATAACAACGTACGGATCCCCAGCGCTTCCAGCCGAGCCTGCAGGCGCCCCCCGACGTTACCCACGCCAACAATCCCGACGGTACGATCGCGCAATGCGAATCCGTCACGCTCCGCCAGCATCAGCAGCGAAGAGAAAACATACTCCACCACCGCAATGGCGTTACAGCCAGGCGCTGCTGAAAATCCGATTCCCGCCTGCTTAAGCCAGTCCTCATCCACATGATCGGTGCCGGCAGTTGCGGTACCAACGAACTTGATGGCCTTTCCCTCCAGCAATGACGCGTTCACTTTGGTGACAGAACGCACCATTAACGCGTCGGCATCATCCAGTTCAGCGACAGGGATGGGGCGCCCAGGAACCGCTTTGACCTCGCCCAGACGGCTAAACAATTCGCGGGCATAAGGCATATTTTCATCAACGAGAATTTTCACGTCTGTCGTACCTGTTTGAGAACGAGAGTTAACCGGGCAAGTGTGCCATAATCTGGCCGCCAGGCATACTTTGCTAAGATTGATGGTTTAAGGATAAGTGATGATGCAACCTATTTCCGGTACTCCCGCGCACCCTCCCGGCGAAGGGCAACCTGCGGTATCCACGGCGGGCGAACAACCGCTCTCCACGCAACAGCGGACCGTACTGGAACGACTGATAACCCGCCTGATTTCACTGACGCAACAGCAAAGTGCGGAAGTGTGGGCCGGCATGAAGCACGATCTTGGAGTGAAAAGCGACACTCCGCTACTGTCACGTCATTTCCCTGCGGCGGAGCAAAATCTCAGCCAGCGTCTTGGCGTAGCCCAACAGAATCATGCCAACCGTCAGGTACTTTCACAGTTGACGGAATTGCTGAGTCAGGGGAATAACCGCCAGGCAGTGAGCGATTTTATTCGCCAGCAGTACGGACAAACGGCGCTCAGTCAACTCAAACCGGAACAGCTTAAGAACGTACTGACGCTTTTACAGCAGGGGCAGTTGTCGATCCCGCAGCCGCAACAGCGTCCGGCAACCGATCGCCCGCTGATGCCAGCCGAACACAATACGTTAAATCAGTTGGTGACTAAACTGGCCGCCGCCACGGGGGAATCCGGCAAGCTTATCTGGCAATCGATGCTGGAACTCTCTGGCGTGAAAAGCGGTGAGCTGATCCCGGCAAAACATTTCACCCATCTGGCGACCTGGCTACAGGCGCGTCAGACCCTCAGTCTGCAACATGCTCCCACTCTGCAATCGCTACAGGCGGCGCTTAAGCAACCGCTGGAAGCCGACGAGCTGGCCAGTTTGAAAGATTACGCCCAGCAGAACGGGCAGCTCCAACCGCAAACCGTGCTCACCACCGCCCAGGTACAGGACCTCCTGAATCAGATCTTCCTCAAGCGCGTTGAGCGCGATCGGGAATTCACCGATCCACGCCACATTCAGCCGATTTACAGTCCGTTTGCACCGTTTATTGAGACGCTGCGATCGTTCACCGCGCGTCCCGGACTGTTGTTTATCGCCCTGCTGATCGCGTTACTGGTGTTCTGGCTGGTCATCTAGCCCCGGCGAAACGACAACAGCGTCACCACAATCCCCAGTACCGCCGAAATCGCTCCGGCAAGAAATACAGATTGATAGCCACAGGACGTGGCAAGCAACCCCGCCAGCGGGCCGGTGACCGCGTAAGAGATATCCTGAAATGCGGCGTATCCCCCCAGTGCGGTACCGCGAACCTGCGACGGTACGCGTTTCACCACTTCAACGCCGAGCGCCGGGAAGATTAGCGAACACCCGGCCCCGGTTAATGCCGCCCCGAGCAGCGCAAACCACGCCGTCGGTGCCAGCCAGAGCAGTATCAGTCCAACGGTCTCTATCAGCAGGGAAGCGATAGCCACCTTGACCCCACCAAAGCGGTCCGGCATCCAGCCAAACAGCACGCGCATAATGACAAAGGCCCCGCCAAACGCGGTCAGCGTAAAGCCGGCCATCGCCCAACCGTGACTGGCAAAATAGAGAGAGATAAAAGTGCCGATAACGGCAAATCCGACACCTTGCAACGCGAGGCCCAGACCCGGTTTCCAGATAAGCCCCACCACGCTCCACAGCGAGGGGCGCTCGCCCGTATGAGCAGGTACTTTACGCACCGTTCCGTTAAACGCCCATGCCAGCAGCGGTAACGCCATTGTCGTGCCCGCAAGACCCGCAAAACCAAAATGGCTGTGGATGAGCAGCCCCAGCGGCGCGCCTGCAGCCAGCGCAACGTAAATCGCCATCCCGTTCCACGACATCACCTTGCCGGAACGTGCAGGCCCCACCAGGCCCAGTCCCCAGGTCAGCGTGCCGGTGAGCAACTGGCTTTCACCAAAGCCGAGGATCAGACGTCCGACTATCAATAATGCGAATTTGATCGGTTCAGAAACGGGTAACAGCGCCGCCAGTAGCCACGCGCCGCCCGCCAGCGCGCAGGCGAACATCCCCTGAAGCGCAGAACGTTTGGCACCGTACTGATCGGCAAGTCGCCCGGAATAACCGCGTGTTAAGACGGTAGCCAGAAACTGAATTCCCACGGCGATACCAACCATCGTATTGCCATAGCCCAGCTCATGGTGGACAAAAAGTGGAATAACGGGTAGCGGCAAGCCGACCGTCATGTAGGTCAAAAAGACCGCAAAAGCGATGCGAAAAAGCGATGTGTTCGCTGCAGATGTTTTTTCTTTATGGGTTACTGCTGTCATGCGTTACTCCAGAATGCAGAGTAAGGCGAGGAATTGCCACGCCCCCTCCACCTGACCGTCAGGATTAAGGTGCGTTGGATAACGTCAAACGCTTACGCATTATCCAGAAGATAATGATGGGCCTGAAGTCTGCCTGCTACGCATGCATTTTGTCAACGAAACAAAAAAGGGGAGCAATCGGGCTCCCCTTCTTATTAAGAAAGTCACTTACGCTTTCAGTTTACGCATCACCAGCGTGGCGTTGGTACCGCCGAAACCGAAGCTGTTGGACATAACGGTGGTCAGTTCACGATCGAGAGTTTCGGTCACAATGTTCAGACCGGCAGCCTGCTCGTCCATCTCTTCGATGTTGATGCTTGGTGCGACAAAGCCGTGTTCCAGCATCAGCAGAGAGTAAATCGCTTCCTGTACGCCAGCAGCGCCCAGAGAGTGACCGGTCATCGCTTTGGTCGCGGAGATAGCCGGGCTGTTATCGCCAAACACTTCGCGAATCGCACCCAGTTCTTTCACGTCACCCACTGGCGTAGAGGTACCGTGGGAGTTCAGGTAGTCGATTGGAGTATCAACGCCGTGCATCGCCATCTGCATGCAGCGCACCGCGCCTTCACCAGACGGAGCCACCATGTCAGCGCCATCAGACGTCGCGCCGTAGCCCACGATTTCCGCGTAGATATGGGCTCCACGCGCCAGCGCGTGTTCCAGTTCTTCAACCACCACCATACCGCCGCCGCCAGCGATAACAAAACCGTCACGGTGCGCGTCATAGGTACGAGAAGCTTTAGAAGGCTGGTCATTATATTTGGTGGACAGTGCGCCCATCGCGTCGAACTCACAGGCCATTTCCCAGCCCAGTTCTTCGCCGCCGCCCGCAAATACGATGTCCTGTTTGCCCAGTTGGATCTGCTCGACCGCATTACCGATGCAGTGTGCGGAGGTCGCACAGGCGGAGCTGATTGAGTAGTTTACGCCGTGAATTTTGAACGGTGTTGCGAGGCAGGCAGAAACTGCGGAGCCCATCGCTTTGGTGACCACATACGGGCCAACCGCTTTCAGGCCACGCGGACTACGCATTGCGTCAGCACCGAATACCTGCGCTTTGGAAGAGCCGCCGGAACCGGCAATCAGACCAACGCGCGGGTTGTTCTGATACGCGTCTTCACTCAGGCCTGCATCTGCAATCGCTTCTCGCATGGAGAGATAGGCATAAATAGAGGCATCGTTCATGAAACGAACCACCTTACGGTCGATCAAACCAGTGGTGTCCAGTTTGACGTTGCCCCATACGTGGCTACGCATTCCTGCATCTTTAAACTCGTCAGAAAAAGTGATCCCTGAACGTCCTTCACGCAGAGATGCCAGGACTTCCTGCTGGTTATTACCGATGCTGGAAACGATGCCCAAGCCAGTAATCACTGCACGTTTCATTCAATACCTCTGTAATCGCACTATAGTAAGTTTCGATTGGCACAATAGCGTACACTTGTACGCCGAACAAGTCCGATCAGCCAATTTGTACTGAAATTTGCGCCGCCTGGCACACATCGCTAAGATCGTGACACTGCCTGTCAGACGAGTAACTTACGTGAAACAATACGCTATACAACCCGCCAACCTCGAATTCAACGCTGAGGGTACACCTGTTTCCCGAGATTTTGACGACGTCTACTTTTCCAACGACAACGGTCTGGAAGAGACGCGCTATGTCTTCCTCGGCGGCAACCGAATCACAGAACGTTTTGCAAAACATTCTCACCCGCTGTTTGTGGTGGCGGAGAGCGGTTTCGGCACCGGTCTGAACTTTCTCACGCTCTGGCAGGCGTTTGCTGAATTTCGCGCCACTCAGCCCGAGGCTACGCTACAAAGATTACATTTCATCAGTTTTGAAAAATTTCCGCTGACCCGCGACGATCTCACGGCGGCACATCAGCACTGGCCGGAGTTGGCTGAATTTGCCGGACAGCTTCAGGCCCAGTGGCCGTTACCGCTGGCGGGTTGCCACCGTCTGCTGCTGGATGAAGGACGCGTCACGCTCGATCTCTGGTTTGGCGATATCAATGAACTCACCAATCAACTTGACGATAGTCTGAATCAAAAAGTCGACGCCTGGTTTCTTGACGGCTTCGCCCCGGCCAAAAACCCGGACATGTGGACGCCAACGCTGTTTAACGCGATGGCGAGACTGGCTCGGCCGGGTGGTACGCTGGCGACCTTTACGTCTGCCGGATTTGTCCGTCGCGGTTTACAGGAAGCCGGTTTTACCATGCAGAAATGCAAAGGCTTTGGGCGCAAGCGCGAGATGCTGCGCGGCGTGATGGAACACGCTCCCGCGCTGCCAGCATCAATGCCGTGGTTTTCCCGTCAGGGCAGTGAAAAACGCGAGGTTGCCCTCATTGGCGGCGGGATTGCCAGCGCGCTGCTTTCGCTGGCGCTGTTGCGCCGCGGTTGGCAGGTCACGCTCTATTGCGCGGATGATAAACCCGCTCAGGGCGCGTCCGGCAACCGTCAGGGGGCGCTCTACCCTCTTCTCAGCAAACACGATGCGGCAATAAACCTCTTTTTCCCCGCCGCGTTTACGTTTGCCCGTCGTCTCTATGACGCCCTGCCCGTCAGGTTCGATCACGACTGGTGTGGCGTCACGCAACTGGGCTGGGACGACAAGAGTCAGCAGAAAATCGCGCAGATGCTGTCGCTGGATTTACCGTCAGCGCTGGCGAACGCCGTTGCTGCTGAACAGGCGCGACGTCTTACCGGCGTCGATACCGATTGTGGCGGCGTGACGTATCCTCTGGGCGGCTGGCTGTGCCCGGCGCAATTAACCGCCGCCGTGCTTCTGCTTGCTGAAAAACAGGGATTACGCTGTCACTATCAGCATTCGCTGGCGGCACTTAATCAGTCTGCATCCGGCTGGAATTTGCAGTTTACGCACGGTAATTGCGCTGAACATGCCGTGGTGGTACTGGCTAACGGTCATCAGATTAACCATTTTACGCAGACACAACCGTTGCCCGTCTACGCTGTCGCCGGCCAGGTCAGCCATATTCCGACCAAGCCAGCGCTTTGTAAGATTCGTCAGGTGCTGTGCTATGACGGTTATCTCACGCCGCAGAACCCGGCTAATCAGCAGCACTGTATCGGTGCCAGCTACCATCGCGGCAGCGAAGAGACGCAGTATCGGGAAGACGATCAGCAGCAAAATCGACAGCGCTTGATTGACTGCTTCCCGGCGGCGGAATGGGCCAAAGAGGTCGATGTCAGCGACAACGCGGCGCGCAGCGGCGTGCGCTGCGCCACCCGCGATCATTTGCCGATGGTGGGAAGCGTTCCGGACTACGCTGCCACACTGGTGCAGTACGCCGATTTAGCCGACAACAAAGCGGGCGCGGCAAATGCGCCGGTGTATGACGATTTATTTATGCTGGGTGCGCTGGGTTCCCGCGGGCTGTGCTCCGCGCCCCTGTGCGCAGAAATACTGGCTTCACAAATGAGTAATGAACCGATGCCGATGGATGCCGCCACGCTGGCAGCATTAAATCCAAATCGTTTATGGGTGCGGAAATTGTTGAAAGGGAAAGCGGTTAAAACACCGATGGGATGAACAGACGCGCCATCCGGCAAGTTAACCAGGCCGGATGGCGTTATCGTGATTATTGCACTGCTTTCTCGAACAGCGTGTCCCACATCTCTTTCACTAACGCCTGATCGCGCGGCGACAACTCACCGGCACCGATAGCGTTTTCCAGGCTGCGGGTGACGTTGGCATAGACGGCCTGAGCAGAATGGTCATCTGTACCTTCCAGTTCTGCAACGGCTAACGTCAGGTGGCCACGCAAATACCCACTGGCAAACAGCTCATCATCGCTTGCATGCTCTACCATGTCATCGATTAATGCCAGAATGCGTGATTCAAACTCCGCGATCATCTTCTTTCCTCATTGTAACGTGGCGCTGGCTTCAGTTGAGCGCTTCTGGCCACGGGAACTGTTCCGCCGTAAGTTCAGGCGTGTGATAATAATTCTGTAATGCCTTAATGAATCGCGCCGGACGTTCGGGAATGCCGTTCTCCAGATACACCATCACCTGTGCATGAACCCGACGCTGGAACACCACGCGGTCTGGTTCAAAATCGCCTTCCAGGTTGTCGCAACTGACGTTAAACGGATACCCCGCCGCCACGCAGAACAACCAGTCAAACGCCTGCGGTTTCACTTCTACATCTTCAAACTGACCCTGCGTCGCCGCATCTCGACCGTCCGGACAATACCAGTAACCGAAATCCACCAGCTCGCGGCGCGCCTTTCCGGCAATGCACCAGTGCGAAATCTCATGCAATGCGCTGGCGTAAAAACCGTGCGCAAAGACAATCCGGTGATACGGGATCTCTGCATCAGCAGGAAGATAGATCGGTTCGTCGTCGCCTTTAATCAGACGGGTATTAAAATCATCGGCAAAGCAGCCGTTAAAAATGTCAATCAACTGTTCGTAGCGGTGCGTACTGTTCATTAATTCATCCCCAGCCAGTGGAGAATCTCCTGTCCATGGTTATCATAAAGAAGTTTCATGCTCATCACCGCCGAGACAATGACGATCATCGGGCGAATCAGCTTTTGTCCTTTGCTCAGTACCAGTCGGGAACCCATTCGCGCCCCGAGAAATTGACCGATCAGCATGACAAAACCGGTGGCCCAAACCACTTTCCCGCCGATGACAAACAGCAGCAGACCGCCAATATTGGAGGTGGCATTCAGCACCTTGGCGTGGGCCGTCGATTTAGCGAGGTTATAGCCACACAGCATGACAAATGACAACGCGTAAAATGAACCTGCCGCCGGGCCAAAAAAGCCATCGTAAAAGCCTACGCAACCCCCGGCGACCAGGGCAAACGGCAGACCGTACAGACGACGCTGTCGGTCTTCCTCACCCACTTTCGGCATCAGTAAAAAGTAGAGACCAATGCAGATAACCAGAACCGGCAGGACCTGACGTAACACGTCAGACTTCACATGCTGCACCAACAGCGCGCCGCTCATCGAGCCAATAAACGTCATCGCGATATTGAGTTTCTGGTCAGCGAGGTTCACCACTTTACGGCGAATAAAATAAATCGAAGAAGAAATCGAGCCGCCGCAGGCCTGCAGTTTGTTGGTCGCCAGCGCCTGCGCGGGAGACATCCCTGCCGCCATCAGCGCGGGGATGGTCAACAGACCGCCGCCGCCCGCCAGTGAGTCGATAAATCCAGCCAGCATTGCCACAAAAAACAACACCATCAACAGTAGCGGAGAGACCATAAACAGGTCCGCAAAATTATCCATTAGAGTACATGCTCATCCAGTAGCGCCTGGCACGAAGGCGGCAACGGAGGTGGTGTCTTCTTCTCAGGCTTTGTTGTTCCAGGTTTTGGTGGTTCAAACCAACTTTGCAGCTCGGCACCGCAGCCATCGCCCGGAGGAGGCAACGGTTGGTCTTCGCACTCAAGGCTGTCGGCAGGGCAACGCAATCGTACATGCATATGCGCACGATGCTGGAACCAGGGTCGCACTTTACGTAACCAGTCGCGATCGGTACCGGCATCAAGGCAAAGTTGCTGTTTTATGGCAGGGTTCACAAAAATACGGGTGACGTCGTTATCTTCCGCCGCCAGCTTAATCAGGCTGACGATTTCCGGTTTCCACAGGGTCGGCACCACATGTTTACCGTCACGGGCGACCAAATCCAGCGCCTGGGGACGCAGCAGTTGCGCCTGAGTCCAGCGCGTTTTTGGCAACTGCAGGAAAATATCCACATCCAGGCCGGTCTGATGGCTGGCATGTCCACCATTAAATCGACCACCGGCGGGCATTCCCATGTCGCCAATCAGCACCGTTCCCAGTCCAAGATTGTTCACCTGCGTACTCAGGCGCTGAATAAACATCACCAGGTCGGGATGGCCGAAATAGCGACGCTGATCGGTGCGCATCACCTGATAATGCTCGGACTGCACGGGAAGCGTGTCCGCCCCCACAATGCAGCCGTTCGAGAAGCCACCAATTGACTGCGCGCTGCCCGGCACGGGTTGGGCAATTTTTTGCCACGGCGTCGCCGCCAGACTGGTCGTACTGGCAAGCAGTGCCAGCAGTGCTATCGCGGTTTTTTTCATCTCTTACCAGCGTGGAATATCCGTTTTGACATCCGCATTTTGCGCCCGTTGACGTAACAGGTGATCCATCAGCACGATCGCCAGCATCGCTTCCGCGATCGGTACGGCGCGGATCCCCACGCACGGATCGTGGCGTCCTTTGGTGATCATCTCCACCTCTTCGCCAAAGCGATTAATGGTGCGCCCTGGGACGGTAATACTGGACGTCGGTTTCAGCGCCATGTGGGCCACGATCTGCTGACCGCTGCTGATCCCGCCCAGAATACCGCCAGCATGATTGCTCTGGAACCCATCTTTGGTGATTTCGTCACGGTTCTGGCTACCGCGAAGCGCCACGACGTCAAACCCGTCGCCAATTTCGACGCCTTTCACCGCGTTGATGCTCATCAGCGCGTGGGCGATGTCGGCATCGAGACGATCAAAGACCGGCTCGCCCAGCCCTGCCGGTACGCCGCTGGCGACCACGGTTACCTTCGCGCCGATGGAATCGCCCTCTTTTTTCAGCGCACGCATCAGTTCATCCAGCACCTCAATCTTATCCGGGTCCGGACAGAAGAAAGGGTTAAGCTCTACCTGCGACCAGTCTTTGATCGCCAGCGGAATGTCGCCCATCTGGGTCAGACAGCCCTGAATGATAATGCCAAATTTTTCAGTGAGATATTTTTTAGCAATCGCCCCTGCCGCCACGCGCATCGCGGTTTCTCGTGCTGAGGAACGTCCGCCGCCACGATAATCGCGCAGACCATATTTCTGCTCGTAGGTGTAATCCGCGTGTCCGGGACGAAACACGTCCTTGATGGCGCTGTAGTCCTGTGAACGCTGATCGGTGTTTTCAATCAGCAGCCCAATGCTGGTGCCTGTCGTTACGCCTTCAAACACGCCGGAAAGGATTTTGACCTGATCCGGTTCACGACGCTGCGTTGTGTAACGTGACGTGCCAGGGCGACGTCTGTCGAGATCGTGTTGCAGGTCAGCTTCCGTCAGCGGAATGCCCGGCGGCACACCGTCGACGATACAACCGAGCGCCAGCCCGTGCGATTCGCCGAAGGTGGTTACACGAAAGAGTTGTCCAATTGTATTTCCTGCCATTGCGGTCTCGTTGTTGTCGTTGTGGTTTAATCTTTATAGAGGCTGAAGTGCTCGCGGGCAGCGATCAATTCGGCTTTGGTCAGCATAAAGACGCCATCGCCGCCATTGTCAAATTCCAGCCAGGTGAACGGCACATCCGGGTATTGTTCCATCAGATGTACCATGCTGTTACCGACTTCACAAATCAGAATACCGTCATCAGACAGGTAATCCGGCGCGTTGCCCAGAATGCGACGGGTGAGTTTCAGGCCGTCAGTACCGGACGCCAGCCCCAGTTCCGGCTCATGACGATATTCATTAGGCAGATCGGACATATCTTCCGCGTCAACGTACGGTGGGTTGGTCACGATCAGGTCGTACTGGACCTTAGGCAGGTCGCGGAACAGATCGGAGCGAATGGGCGTGACGTGATGGATCAGACCGTGCTCTTCAATGTTGCGTTCCGTCACGGCCAGCGCGTCTGCCGAGATATCTACCGCGTCCACTTCCGCTTCCGGGAAGGCGTAGGCGCAGGCAATAGCGATACAACCGCTACCCGTACACATATCCAGTATGTGGTGAGGTTGTTGTGCAATCAGACCCGCAAAGCGGTTGTTGATCAGCTCGCCAATCGGAGAGCGCGGCACCAGCACGCGTTCATCGACATAGAACTCATGGCCGCAGAACCAGGCTTTATTGGTCAGATAGGCCACCGGGATACGTTCGTTCACGCGACGGATCACGCGCTCAACAATACGGTGGCGTTCGCTGGAGGTCAGGCGCGCGGTGCGCATATCTTCGGGAATATCCAGCGGCAGATACAACGAGGGCAGTACCAGCTGTACGGCTTCATCCCACGGGTTATCCGTACCATGACCGTACCAGATATTCGCCGCACTAAAACGGCTAACCGCCCAGCGCAACATGTCCTGAATGGTATGCAGATCACTCACTGCTTCATCAACGAAAATTTTATCCATTTGTTCCTCCAGGGCATGCTCGCATTAATTTCGGCGGCTAGTTTGCCATGAAGACGGCGATAAATCAGCAATCACGCAGGGGTAGCGGGTGAAAATTGCGTTTTGAGCATTCGCATCCGCATCGAGTCGGGTAAACTAGCGGATAATAAAAAAAGATGAGACCGCAGAATGAAAAAGAAAACATCGCTCAGCGAGGAGGACCAGGCGCTGTTCCGACAGTTGATGACCGGCACCCGTCAGATTAAACAGGACACGATTGTTCATCGCCCGCTACGTAAAAAGGTCACCGAAGTTCCGGTTAAGCGACTGCTTTCTGAGCAGGCCGATGCCAGCCACTATTTCTCTGATGAGTTTCAGCCGCTGCTGAATACGGAAGGCCCGGTGAAATATGTTCGTCCTGACGTCAGCCATTTCGAACTGAAGAAAATGCGTCGTGGCGATTACTCTCCGGAATTGTTTCTCGATTTACACGGTCTGACGCAGCTTCAGGCCAAGCAGGAACTGGGCGCGCTGATTGCCGCCTGTCGACGGGAGCATGTGTTTTGCGCCTGTGTGATGCACGGTCACGGCAAACATGTGCTGAAGCAACAGACGCCCCTGTGGCTGGCGCAACATCCGCATGTCATGGCTTTCCATCAAGCACCAAAAGAGTACGGCGGCGATGCCGCGCTGCTGGTGCTGATCGAGGTGGAAGAGTGGGCACCGCCGGAACTGCCCTGAGCGCAAAAACAACAAGAGCCGCATCAGCGGCTCTTTGAGAGTATGACAAACCTCATCCCGATACAGGATAAGACGACAGGTTAAATCGCTTTCGCCATTTTGAGGTTACACGGACTCATCTGCCAGTTGAATACCCCTTTTCCGCTGTCATCCAGCGTTACACTGGCAATCGCTGAGGTGGTAAACATCGGCGGCGTTTCGCCTGGGCACAGCTCGGACACCAGGTAACCCACTAACGGGAGGTGGGAAATCACCAGTGCGGTGGCGACACCTTCATTGGCCAGAGCTTGTAAATAAGCGCTGACCAGACCGACATCGCCGCAGGGAGTCAACTCCGGCAAAACATCCACGTCGCCTGGCAGGTTCATGCATCCCCCTACCACATCCAACGTTTGTTCGGCTCGCAGGAACGGGCTCACCAGAACACGTTCGATATCCACTTTTTGACCTTTCAGCCAGTTCGCCATAAGGCGGGATTCATCACAACCACAGGTGGTTAAGGGACGAACCGAATCACTGGCGGCATCGAGGGCCGCGTCGCCGTGACGCATGATAAAAACTTGCATATTGCACCGCTTTTGTTAACCAGAATCACACGCACCCCAGCTAAAACCTCTCAGGGTTGCTGTAATGCAGTGGCCGGCATTGTGCCTTATCCGTTCACTGAATGAAACGCTGTGTTTTACCTCAATGGCGTAAGTATAGTCAATCTGTGTTTACAATTTAACCAAACCACAACCATTCAGTACGGATTTACCTTACATTTGACCTTGTTAATTCAGGTCAGTTGCATCTGCTTTCCAGAAACTTTCACCCCGCTCCGCCATCTGTAACAGCGTATCGCACGGCAAAAACCGTGGACCATACAGCGAAGCCAGACGTTGCAATACCGCAACCACTTCACCCGCGCCGAGAGAATCCATATAACGGAACGGGCCACCGAGAAACGGAGGAAAACCAATACCAAACACCGCGCCGATGTCACCATCGCGCGCGCTACGGATCACCTGCTCATCGAAGCAGCGCGCCGCCTCATTGAGCATTAACATGACGCAACGTTCCGCAATCTGCTGGGTGGAGAGCCGACTTTGCCCCTGCGCGCCAATAAGCCTATAAATTGCGGGGTCGACCTGTTTTTTGCTTTTACGCCCTTTCGCCCCATAAAGATAGAAACCCCGACCATTTTTTCTACCTTTGCGATCGTCATTCAATATTGATGAAACAACATTTGCAGGGGCGCTAAAACGCTCGCCATAAGCGGCTTCCAGTATCGGTATAATTTTAGTGCCTGTGTCGATTCCGACCTCATCCAAAAGTTGGATTGGCCCAACAGGAAAACCAAACTTTACCAGTGCGCTGTCGATCTGTTCGACCCGCTCGCCTTCGGTTAGCAGGCGAATCGCTTCATTGATATACGGTGCAAGAATACGGTTTACGTAGAATCCAGCCTTATCACGCACCACAATCGGTGTTTTGCCCTGTTTTTTCGCCAACTTAACCGTGGTGGCGATGGTTTGCCCCGACGTCGTGGCATGCGGGATCACCTCCACCAGCGGCATTTTCTCAACCGGGCTAAAGAAGTGCAGACCTATCACCTGCTCGGGTCTGGCCGCTTTTTCTGCAATATCGCCAATGGGTAAAGATGAGGTATTGGACGCAAAAATGGTGTGAGATGCGCAATTTTGCTCAACTTCCGCCACCATCTGTTGTTTTAACGACAGATCTTCAAACACCGCCTCAATAACCACATCGCGATGGGAAAAGCCGCGATAGTCCACCGAACCTGAAATCAGCGCCAGCTGTTTGTCACGCTCGCTGGCTTTGATATGCCGGCGACGTACCTTCGTTTCAAGCTGATCCCAGCTGTATTTCAGTGCGTGATTGATTCCTTTGGGATTAATGTCTTTGATGCGAACTGGCAAGCCACCTTTACAGGCAGTAACGTATGCAATGCCCCCGCCCATCAGCCCGCCGCCTAATACGCCGACGCTGCGTAACGGTCCTGGCGAAACCTCACTGCCCGGATCCTTTTTCACGTCCGTACTGGCAAAAAAGATATTACGTAACGCCTGGGATTGCGGCGTCATCGCCAGCTCGCCAAATGCGCGCGCTTCCGCGTCATAGCCGCTGCTGCTGCCCTGCGCCAGTCCCGTTTCAATCACCTGCAAAATGCGTTCTGTCGCCGGGTAGTTACCCTGAGTTTTCTGTTCTGTTTTCTTGTCGACCATGCGGAACAGCAACGCTCGCCCAAGTGGGCCCGCCAGAATACGTTCACGAACCGGAAGGGATCGATGACTGGGGCGATCTTTTTTCGCCCATTCCACGGCGGCGTCCAGCAGGATCGTCTGCGGAACCACCTCGTCCACCAGCCCCGCTTTCAACGCCTGCTTCGCGCGAAGTTGCTTACCGGTGAGGATCATATCCAGTGCCGTACTGACGCCTACCAGTCGCGGAAGCCGTTGGGTGCCGCCTGAACCCGGTAGCAGTCCCAGTTGAACTTCCGGTAAACCGAGAACCGTTTTCGCATCATCCGTACAGACACGCGCATGACAGGCCAGCGCCAGTTCAAGCCCGCCGCCCAGACAGGCTCCGTGAATGGCGGCAACCACCGGGATCGGCAGCGCGTTGATCTCAGCCATCAGTTGCTGCCCCTGTCGCGCCAGCGTTTCCGCTTCTTGCGCGCTTTTGCAGCGACTAATCATATTGATATCCGCCCCGGCAATGAAATTGTCCGCTTTCGCGGAAACGATCACGACGCCGCGAATCGCCTTGTTTTCACGGATCTGTTTAAGTATGACCCGAACCTCGGAGGCGAATTCCGCCTTGAGGGTGTTCATCTTTTCTCCTGAGACATCAACGGAAATGACGGCGACGTTGTCCAGACGAACGTTAAGCGTAAAAGCCGATGTCGTTTCCATTATTCCGCCTCCAGAACCATTGCCGCACCCAGTCCACCCGCCGCACAGGCGGTGACCAGACCCAAGCCGCCACCGCGCCGGCGTAATTCGTGCAGGGTTTGCGTAATCATCCTCACGCCCGTCGCGGCAAACGGATGTCCAAAGGCAATCGAGCCGCCGAGTACGTTAAATTTGCTGTCATCGACTTCACCGGTGGCATGGGACCGACCGAGCACCTCACGGGCAAAGCGCTCACTACCGAGTAACTGGAGATTCGCCAGCGTCTGCGCGGCAAAGGCTTCGTGCATATCGAAAAGCGTCAGATCGGCCATCGTGATCCCCGCACGTTCCAGCGCCAGCGGCGTGGACCAGGCCGGTCCCAGCAACATATCCTGCCAGACATCAATTGCGGTAAACGCGTAGCTGCGCAGATAGCCGAGCGGAACCAGCCCCAACTCTTTGGCACGGGATTCCGTCATCAGGATGACCGCCGCCGCGCCATCCGTCAGCGGTGTACTGTTTGCCGCCGTTACGCTGCCATGTTTCCGGTCAAATGCCGGACGCAGTCTGGCATAGTCCGCCAGCGTGGAGTTGCCGCGAATATTGTTATCTTCAGACAGGGGATCTTTAAAAGGCGGCGTGTAGGTGGTCATCACCTCATCGGCCAGCTTTCCTTCTGCCCACGCCTGGGCGGCGCGCTGATGAGAGCGATGCGCCAGAGCATCCTGTTGTTCACGGGTAATGCCGTAGGTTTTCGCCATCTGTTCGGCGGTATCGCCCATTCGCAGGCCGGTAGAGTACTCCGCCACGGCAGGCGGGACGGGCATCAGATCGCGCAAGCGCAGACGGGAAAAGAGTTGCAGACGCTGCCCCATCGTGCGGGCTTTGTTGACATCAACCAGCACCCGCGCCAGTTTTTTGCTGACGCCAATGGGCAGCACCGAAGAAGAGTCCGCCCCGCCGGCGATACCTGCACGAATAGTACCGGCCATCAGGCTTTCCGCAACGTTAGCGACGGCCTGAAAACTGGTCGCACAGGCACGACTGACGCTGTAGGCATCGGTATGCACATTCATCCCGGTCCCGAGCACAATTTCACGGGCAATGTTCGGCGCTTCCGGCATCTGGACGACCTGCCCAAAAACCAGTTGCTCAATAACATCGGCAGGGATTTCACTGCGCGCAAGCAGTTCGCCAACCACCATTTTGCCGAGATCGACGGCGGGAATGCCATGATAGGCGGTCGCCTGACGGGCAAAAGGCGTACGTAATCCGCTCACAATGGCGATGCGATCGCCCTGACGGGTGACCAGCGGTAAAACCTGACGCATAACACTCCCCTGTAAAAATAAAATAAGTGGTCTGACCTGATCATAGTCTTAACCAATTTTTTACATTTAGCCAAGCGGTGCGCAAAGAAAGTGAGAGCTATGGCACAGTGAATAATCACTGCCTGAAATGAAAATGCCCCGGGAAAAATCACCGGGGCATCAAAAACAACGAGGCGGGATTAACGCAGACCCAGCTGGAAGATCAGGGTTTCGGCTTCACAGGCGAAGACAAAATCGATATCCAGACGCACACCGTCAGACTCTTCGGTGAAGGTTGAGGTGATTTTGCACGGTTCTGATTCCACGCTACGCGCTTTTTCGGTCAGCGCCGCCAGCGTCTCTTCTGCATCTGCGCGGTTAGCGAACACGCGGCTGTATGATGCGGTGCAATCGGAGTTGTCCATGATGGTACCAACATCCATACAGCAGCAAACCGGGGTTTCATCAGCACTGCATTTACTCATTGTAGATTTCCTCTGTATTTTGCACCCAGGGTGCCAGATAAACGATGGGGATATTTTACGCTCCCCACATTCGCCTCTCCAGTTGTTAATTGTGCGAAATGCGATAAGTGACCGAAATCACACTTAAAAATGATCCAGAACAAATTTCACCCAAAAGAATGAGTGCGCAAACCGTCAATTTTGCCAGCTGGATCGCGTTTTTAAGATCACAATTGAAAAAACTTATAAACATACTTGCAACATTTCATCTGGTCAGACCTATACTCACGCCACTGGTCTGATTTCTAAGTCGTACCACAGACCCTACACTTCGCGCTCCTGTTACACCATGTAACATAGTTTGTATAAAAATAAATCAATTGAGGTTATGGTCATGAGCCAGAAAACCCTGTTAACAAAGTCTGCTCTCGCAGTCGCAGTGGCAATTATCTCCACCCAGGCCTGGTCTGCAGGCTTTCAGTTAAACGAATTTTCTTCCTCTGGCCTCGGCCGGGCTTATTCGGGTGAAGGCGCTATCGCAGACGATGCAGGTAACGTCAGCCGTAACCCAGCGCTGATCACGATGTTCGATCGCCCAACGTTTTCTGCGGGTGCGGTCTATATCGATCCGGACGTCAACATCAGCGGACGCTCGCCGTCTGGCCGTAGCCTTGATGCGGATAACATCGCACCAACGGCATGGGTGCCAAACGCGCACTTTGTTGCGCCAATTAACGATCAGTTCGGTTGGGGAGCATCAATTACCTCTAACTACGGTCTGGCGACAGAGTTTAACGATACCTACGCGGGCGGTTCTGTCGGCGGTACCACCGACCTTGAAACCATGAACCTCAACTTGAGCGGTGCTTATCGCCTGGATGACGCCTGGAGCTTTGGTCTCGGTCTGAACGCCGTTTATGCACGGGCGAAAATCGAACGCTTCGCCGGTGACCTGGGTCAACTGGTCGCCGGTCAGGTAATGCAATCGCCTGCCGGACAAACGCCGCAGGGTCAGCAACTGGCTGCCACCGCAAACGGCATCCCGAGCGATACTAAAATTGCCCACCTGAACGGTAACCAATGGGGCTTCGGCTGGAACGCCGGGATCCTGTATGAACTGGATAAGAACAACCGCTACGCCTTGACCTACCGTTCGGAAGTCAAAATTGATTTTAAAGGCAACTACAGCAGCGATCTGCCGCCAGCGATCAACAACTACAACCTGGGCATCCCGACCGCTACCGGCGGCGCAACCCAGTCGGGTTATCTGACCCTGAACCTGCCAGAAATGTGGGAAGTGTCGGGTTATAACCGCGTGGCGCCGCAGTGGGCTATTCACTACAGCCTGGCCTATACCAGCTGGAGTCAGTTCCAGGAGCTGAAAGCGAAATCCACCAGTGGTCAGACGTTGTTCCAGAAAGATGAAGGCTTTAAAGACGCCTACCGCATCGCACTGGGTACCACCTACTACTACGATGACAACTGGACGTTCCGTACCGGTATCGCCTTCGATGATAGCCCGGTTCCATCTCAAAACCGTTCTATCTCAATTCCGGATCAGGACCGCTTCTGGCTGAGCGCCGGTACCACCTACGCCTTCAATAAAGATGCTTCAGTGGACGTTGGCGTCTCTTACATGCACGGTCAGAGCGTTAAAATTAGCGAAGGTCCATACCAGTTCGAGTCCGAAGGTAAAGCCTGGCTCTTTGGTACCAACTTCAACTACGCATTCTGATTTGTTGCAGATGTAAAAGTTGCAGATGTAAAAAAGGTGAGCTTTTTGCTCACCTTTTTATTTGCCCAATCGACTCACTCGGAATCGATCTCTTTCAGTTCGTCCTGAATCGCCTGCGCGTTCGGGTTTTCCTGCGGCTTGAGCTTCCCGCCATCCGCGATAAAGTCATGACGCTGGAAGTAAGCTTCACGAACCATAATGTAGGGATCGGAGGACTGGCGCAGCAAACCATCGGAATCCAGCAACTGCGCGCGGGTTTCAATCCCTTCAATCGTCCACTTACCGATAGACATCGGCCAGGTCAGCCAGGAAAGAACCGGATAGAACGTATCCGCCATATCACCGCCGTCATCACGAATAGTCCAACTGCCGTAGAACGGTAATTGCACGTAAGGACCGTAACCTACGCCATAGTGGCCGAGGGTACTGCCGAAGCGATGTGGCTCAACGCGCTGCAGTTTCTGGTTAGCCATACCGGCGACGTCAATAAAGCCGCCCATCCCCAGAATCGTGTTGAGGAAGAAACGGGTGAAATGCACCATCCCCTGATAGGGATCACCCTGCAGGAAATAGTTCACCATGACCGCCGGTTCTTCCAGGTTTCCGGTAAAGTTGCTCAGACCATTACGGGCAGGCTGCGGAACATAATCACGCCAGGCGACAGCCACCGGTCGAACGATATACGGATCCAACACATTAAAGTTGAAGTTGTACATGGTGCGGTTGAACCCTTCAAACGGGTCTGAACGCCCCTGCTGTTCTGTGCCAGAACTTGCACACCCCACCAGCAGTGTGGTTCCCAGCGCAAGCGCCGACAGGCGAAGCTTCATAAATGTCTCCCTGTTAATTATGGCTATCGCTGATTGCCATCCATGACGGAACGCTACCGTATCCGCCTGTAAAGGTGTGAGCGATTGTAACAGTACGTCAAACGATGTCTATATCACCGAACTCGTTGATGTGATCATAGCCTGGTCACACCAGAATCGCCGCGCTTCTATTCTAGCGAGATAGCGAAAAACAAACGTTACCATTTTTGCGTTTTCAGAGTATGCCCTGACGGGGTTCAGGCGAAAAACCGCTACGCTTTATTTTGTCTGTGCTCATACCGGGGATGAATGATGGTTGATCATGAAAACGACAAGATAGATACACATAGCGACGAGCTAGCCGTCGAAAGTGAAGAGAAACAGAGCGGGAAGAAGATAGAAGTGGATGAGGACCGCCTCCCCTCGCGGGCGATGGCGATTCACGAGCATATCCGTCAGGACGGGGAGAAAGAGCTGGAGCGGGATGCGATGGCGCTGTTGTGGTCAGCCATTGCCGCCGGGCTTTCGATGGGAGCCTCACTGCTGGCAAAAGGCATCTTCCACGTCGAGCTGAAGGGCGTCCCGGGCAGTTTCTTGCTGGAAAATCTCGGCTATACCTTTGGTTTTATCATCGTCATTATGGCTCGTCAGCAGCTATTTACCGAAAACACCGTCACCGCCGTGTTGCCCGTGATGCAAAATCCGACGTTCGGTAACGCGGGCCTGTTAATGCGACTGTGGGGCATCGTGCTGTTGGGGAATGTACTGGGCACTGCGATTGCAGCGTGGGCCTTTGAATACATGCCTATCTTCAACGAAGAGACCCGTGATGCGTTCGTTAAGATAGGCATGGAGGTGATGAAAAACAGCCCCACGGAAATGTTTGCCAACGCCATTATTTCCGGCTGGCTGATTGCCACTATGGTCTGGATGTTCCCGGCAGCGGGCGCAGCGAAGATCGTGGTGATTATCCTGATGACGTGGCTGATTGCGCTGGGCGATACCACTCACATCGTGGTGGGTTCGGTTGAAATTCTCTATCTGGTATTTAACGGTACGCTGCACTGGAGCAACTTCCTCTGGCCATTTGCCTTACCGACGCTTGCTGGAAACATTTGCGGCGGTACCTTTATCTTTGCCCTGATGAGCCACGCGCAGATCCGCAATGATATGAGCAACAAGCGTAAAGAAGAAGCCAGGATAGCGGCGCAAAAAAGAGACAACGCGCAGAAAAAGGTGGAAAAACAGTCCTGAATGGCGACGGTTTGAACAGTCAGGCGGCCCCTCACTTACCGAGGCAAACAAAAACCGGTATACTCGGTGCCGCTTCGTCCCCTTAGTTAAATGGATATAACGAGCCCCTCCTAAGGGCTAGTTGCAGGTTCGATTCCTGCAGGGGACACCATTCTATGGTTCGCCGCCCTCCGCAATAGTTCGCAAAATCCCTTACACAGCAAGCATCAAATAAAAGACCAGTTCGCCATAGTTCGCAATAGAACGTTGACAGCCGCATAGTCAGGCGGGTAAAAAACGAGTAAATAATTTTACCCACCGGAATTTTACCCATGCTCACCATCAAGCAGATCGACGCGGCAAAGCCGAAAGATAAACCGTACCGGCTGCTCGACAGCAATGGCCTTTACCTTTATGTGCCGGTTACCGGAAAGAAAGTCTGGCAACTTCGTTACAAGATCGATGGTAAAGAGAAGGTGATGACAATAGGCAAATATCCTTTCATGTCATTGCAGGAAGCCAGAGACAAGGCATGGCTTGCGAAAAAGGATGTATCTGTCGGTGTAGATCCGGTAAAGGCTAAAAAACTGTCAGTCAAAGACAACTCGTTCGGCTCTATATACAAGGAATGGTACGAGCATAAAAAACAGGTATGGTCAGAGGTATACAGCACAGAACTGTCACGCATGTTCCAGGATGACATTCTGCCATTGATTGGCGGGATGGAGATTCACGAGATAGAACCGATGCAGATACTGGAAGTGATCCGCAGGTTTGAAGACCGTGGGGCAATGGAGAGGGCCAATAAGGCAAGGAGGCGCTGCGGGGAAGTGTTCAGGTACGCCATTGTAACCGGCAGGGCCAAATATAACCCCGCTCCTGATCTGGCTGATGCAATGAAGGGATATCGCAAGAAGAACTATCCTTTCCTTCCTGCTGATCAGATTCCGGCCTTCAACAAAGCTCTATCTGGCTTCTCTGGTAGCATCGTATCGAAGATTGCAACACAGGTTTTGCAGTACACGGTACTGAGGACTAAAGAACTCCGGTCCATGCAATGGTCGAACGTCGATTTTGAAACCAGGACGATTACTATCGGTGAAGAGGTGATGAAGGGGCGCCGAGTTCACCTTGTCCCCATGTCAGACCAGGTAATTTCTTTGCTTGAAACACTGAAGCCTGTAACTCAGCCGATATCAAGTTTCGTTTTCGCCGGACGCAATGACAAAACAAAGCCGATTAGCGAGAACGCCGTGCTGCTGGTTATTCGGCAGATTGGATATGAAGGCCTGGCAAGCGGACACGGCTTCCGGCACCAGTTCAGCACAATCATGAATGAACATGAATGGCCTGCTGATGCCATAGAAAAGCAACTGGCACACGCAAACAGCGGATCAATACGTGGCATTTACAACCATGCTCAGTATCTCGATAAGCGTCGTGAAATGATGCAGTGGTGGGCTGACTACATAGACGGAAATGCCGGGTAATCACATCACCGGACAATCATCAAACTCACCTGAGCGAGCATCGTTGATGATGTAGGTGATCACCCCGAATACCGGTGATGATACGTTGTAGTCACCAGTCTGCCCTGGTATATCTTCACGCTTACCGCTCTCCAGATTCACCAGGTGTGGTCTTGGGTGTAAACGATAACGCTTTATCCTTAACTCATCATCTATCCTACAAACGAGCAGAGAGCCATCACATGGTGTTAGTGAGCTATCCACGACCAGCAAGGCACCATTCTGGATGCCTTCTCGCCAGTATGTTTGGCCCGCTCTCATGAAGTATGTAGATGCTGGATGTTCAATAAATTTTTCGTCAAGCGATATGCGATGATCGATGTAGTCAGCCGCCGGTGATGGGAATCCCATGTCATAGCCCTCCGTTGGGGTTATAGAGCATGAACAAACGATCCTCGCCTTCCGTAGGGGAAATATCCTTGAACGTGCTTATGCTGGCCTCTATCCAGGCATTTGCATCCCGCAAGGAGAAATCCCAGTTAACCTTTTTAAGTTCTCGCACAAAATCAACTGTTCGTAGTGTTCTGCGACCGCTGGGTTCAACAACTACAGCAGACCTGAATGCGGCCTCAATGTCATAACGTCGCGGCATAAATCCCCCATATAAATAATGTTTATATATGGGTCTTCCCCGATCATGGTGGGAAGGCTCAGAACGCCATATTCAGCTTTCCGTAGTGGAACATCACCCCCAGTTTAAAGCGCTCCCGGTTTCGGTATCCCCTGGCTTTTATCCTCAGCAGCCTGATCTTGCTGTTAAGTGCCTCCGCATTTCCGTTTGAGACACTGTGTCGCATCGCATTCAGGATCCCGTACAGCCTTTTTCCTATCGTTTTCGCGGCATTTTTCATCATGGGAACGTCACTGTTAGCCGCCAGCGCCAACCATCTCTGCCAGTCACTCCGTCTTTCCTCGCTCCATGGCCTGTTCCAGATATCCTTTGCCAGCTCTTTCAGCGCCCAGCACTGGCTCGTCAGCTTCATCTGTGCACGCAGCCACATCAGCTTTTCCTGCCGGGATTCGGTCATCCACTTATCGCTGTACTGCCACAGGAAGCGGGTTCCTTTTGCCTGGTGTCGGCTTTCAACAGGGAGGTGCGGATGTTCATTCTGACGGGTTTTATCAACTACCTCGCCCAGTTGCTTCGCCACATGGAAGCGGTCAAAGGCGATTTTCTCAACCGCACTGGGTAAGTGGATACGCGCTGCTCTTATATAGCCCGCGTTCATGTCCATTGAGAGCGTTTTGATAGCCAGCAACTGCCCATCAGTGAGCGTGCGAAGATAGCCGGCAAGACTCTCTGTGCCGCGATCATCCGTTAAGGCCAGCGCCCGACCATCGCGATCGGAGATCACCGTTATGTAACGATGTCCTTTTTTAAAGGCGACCTCATCCACATTCATATGACGGGCGGATAATGGCTTTTTTATCCGGGCAAGACCTCGCTTAACTGCCCGGGTCATAATGCCGTCAACCGCATTCCAACTGAGCTTAAGTTGCTTCCTGACAGCATCAACGGTGCTGATTTTCAGCCATGAGAGAACGAACGATTCGAATAGCAACGTATACCGGCTTCCGGGGCCAGCCCACGGAACAGGCAACGTCAGGCAGCCATGCTCCGGACACATAATTCGTGGAACATCGGCTTCAACAATAGTGGTGAACTGGCAGGTATCAAGATGGCGCCATTTACGATGACGGTGATCGTGAACAGAACAGGATTTACCGCAGGTCGGACAGGCTAGCCGGGTGTTTTCAGCGATCTCAATAGTGACAGTAACAGAACCGGCATTTTCATCGAGAGAAAGGGACTTTACCTGCCACGGATCGGACAGGTTGAGAATATGAGCGTAGAGGGACTTTTCGTCCATGGCGGTGACCTCTGGCGATTAAATACACCATTATCATGCCTTCAGCCACCACAACAAGGGAAGACCCTTATATATACAGTATATTCTTTGAAAAGGTGGATTCAAGTTGTTTTCAAGCAAGGGTTAGCAGCCTTCTGAAAGGATGGAGAATTTATTTTATACGTCACATAGTTTTCTTTGATAAAGGGGGAGACAAGTGTTGACCAGTAGCACCATTGGGGCTATACTTAAACACATGAGGTAGCGGAAAGGCCGCAGCCCAAATCCCGAAAGGAAGAACACATGAGCAAAGCAATGACCCAGGCAGAATTAGCAAAAATCAACGCAGAAATTGCAAAGCTGATTGCTGAGACGTCAAAACTCAACAGAGAATCAGCCTGGTATCCGATTGTTGTAGCCACAGGGCTCATCGGCGCGGTAGCCACCATCACTACAGTGCTACTCAAATTTTTCTGACAAGAAGCCCCGAAAGGGGCTTTTTTAAAGGTGACATATGCGACTGATTAACGATTACACGCCGCCTACACCGGATGATCTCAACCGCCTTAAAGAGCAACTCGGTTATACTGGTACTCAAATGGCAGATCTTGCAGGTGTTGCCAGCAACAGCCAGTGGCGTAAATACACTGGCGGTGAATCGCCCCGCGCAATGTCACCCCACATCCTCTTTTTTATGGCTGCGCAGTTGGCGTTAAGTGATGAAGATGTGGCTGCTGTACTGGAAAAAATGCGGGAAATTGGCGCAGAAATTCAAGGAAAGTAACATTATGTTAATTGTATCTGTTTTACGTTGTGGCAAAAACTTTACATCTAAGCACGCGCAATGGTTACATCGTCAATTCGGGGGTAGAAAGTCTTTGTGCCTTACCGATGCAAAAACTATTGAAGGTGTGGAAACGGCACCGTTACTTTATAACTGGCCAGGTTGGTGGTCTAAGATTGAACTATTTAACCCCGATCATCCTGTCATTGGTAATCAGGACTTACTATATTTTGATATTGACGTTGTCGTTACAGGAAACCTTGACGTTTTTGAAATAGCAACTGACTTCACAATGCTACGTGAATTCAATCATCCAACACGTGTAAATTCTTCAATAATGATGATCCCCGTGTCAGTTAAACGTAAAGTATGGGAAGCATTCATTGCAGATCCAGACAAAATCATGAATGAATGCCAGACAGAAGAAAAATGGGGAGATCAAGGATTTATTGGTAGTATCCTTCATCCTATGCTTTGGCAGGACATCATTCCTGGCTCAGTGATAAGTTACAAATGTGATATCGCAACCAATAAAATGATTGGCTACAACTCGGTTCTGGCAAATCCAAATGCGACTGGAGAAGTTCCTGAAAATGTATCCGTTGTTTGTTTTCATGGCAGTCCAAGGCCCTGGAGAACAGGTTTCAATTGGGTTCCTTCTTTCTCAATAAAAGATTCCCTGTATGGGAAATTAAAAAATTTTAAACTAAAATTAAAAAACAGTTAGTAAAGCCCCTTACGGGGCACTGATATCACACAGGAACTTCAGGCCATTCGATATCTGGTGCCCTGCTAACGTCAATCCGATTTAGCAGAACGCGATATTTCTTGAAAGCCATAAGTAGTGTTTTTTCTTCGGCAGTAGCCATATCGAAATCAACTGCATCTTGTAATGTTGCAATACTATTATTAGCTTGTGCCAACAATTTTTTCTTTTCAGCGTCAGCATCACTGACTAACGCAATCTGTATCGCTTTCGCATCATTCACCCACGCCTTACCATTCCATTTTTGCCATGTATTAGCCGGTGCTAACGTGGTTGTCCCTTCCGGATATGCGCCTAGCTCGGTGATCACCAGTTCGTTGCCGTTTTCTGTATCAAACACCACCTCACCACGATGATCCTCACGGGAAATCCATCTTTGCTTCTCTGAATCAAAAATCGCCACAAATCCCGCTTTTATTGCCGGTGGCTTTATCGTGGTGCAGTTAGCTGGCAGTCCGGTATGTGCAGGAATAAAAGCGTCACCGGAACCAATAAATTCATTCGTATCGGAACGCAGGTTATAAACAGTAACTGTTTGATCGGTTTCACTCATTTTAAAAGTCATTATGCGAGTCTCACTATGTAGTTAAATGCAATGTTCTTAACGGTCGTTTCTGCGTTACCCGACGCGGCGACGGTAATCGTGTGACTATGTACGCCAATTGCTACGGTATGAGAGTGAGCGCCAATATTTACGGTGTGATTATGTGCGCCAATGTCAACCGTATGGGCATGTGCCCCAGTAGACGATGTTGTTGCGGTTCCAACCGTAAACCCCGTAGCCCCCGCAGCGTTGCTTCCATCACCTTTTTCTTCATTAAGTACAGGCAGCGTATGTGCATGCGCCCCCGTTGTATTTGTCGTTTTCGTGCCATAGTCAAACGTACTGGCTGTTTTAGTACCGTAATCAAATGACGATGAAGTTTTTGTACCCAAGTCTGTATTATCAGCGGACGCACTGTGCGTGTGTGATTTGATCTCGTCCTGTTCCAGAGACAATACAGCGCGACCACTGGCTGGTTTCCCCTTGATGGTCTGCCCCCGCATATCAGGTATCACCCCAGATGGATAAGCCACAGTCAGAAGAGGATAAACAGAAGTATCAAAAGATTGTCCCTGCATTAACGCATAACCAAATGGTGTTGAATCTGAAGGCCAGGGAATTGGGGCGCCTACAGGTAATGCAGAGCCTTCTCCCAAACCAAGGTATGTGAGAATGTCAGCAGCCGTTTTTTTACCGATGATGTCACGACCAACCGCAGTAAGATCGGTGAGTGCTGCAGAGTCAACGCCGTTAAAGTACGGCAACTTATTTGCAGCTCCGACAAGCGTAGCAAGAGCTGTTAAAGTGGAATCCAGAGGCTGAAAATTCGTTAACAGATAAGATAGCGTTCCAGCCGTCATCATGTTCGCGGCGATATCATTTGCGGACCATGCTCGGGCAACAGTGCCCTCCTGCCCGCGTTCGATCGTCATCGAATCACCAGTTCGTTCAGTTACATGAACAATTTCAGAGAGAGAGCCCGTAGCAGAATCAACAATAGTAAGCTTAAAGAAGCTCGTCCCGGAAGCCGGGGACGGGAACAGAGCACCCGTGCCAGTGTTGACGATGAGTGACGTTGCAGACGAGTTTATTCCGGCCGCCAGCACTGTTTGTGCATTATTAGCGGCTAAGAGTGTGAGTGCCATTTATCCTCCGGGATTTTGGTAATAAAAAACCCGCCGAAGCGGGTTTATTTTTCTATGTTTATCACTACCACTGATTTTTTAAATCACTTTCCGACATCTTTAACCTAAATATTTCATTGTATTTCTT
The DNA here is from genome assembly GCA_009363175.1 of Citrobacter telavivensis. Classification (NCBI taxonomy): domain Bacteria; kingdom Pseudomonadati; phylum Pseudomonadota; class Gammaproteobacteria; order Enterobacterales; family Enterobacteriaceae; genus Citrobacter; species Citrobacter telavivensis. The sequence continues at coordinate 2,150,632 of CP045205.1, read as the reverse complement.
TATATAGGTTTCAGGTGATGCCCGGCATTTCATTTGAAAATTCGCATCAAAAGAATTTGGATCTTTCTTAATATCAATTACAGCATTGCTTTTTATCAGCGCCTTTACCATATCCCTATATTCATCATGCGATATAAGCAACATATCGCCAATCATGCGATCGCCAGAGTACTGTCCACTCATTGCATCATTTGCGGCATTTGTAATAAGAAGGGATGAGGCGGCGCACATGTTGTAAATATTAGAGTCCGTTGGCTTGATTCCTGTGGTTCTTATCTCGTTTAACATCTGATTGTATTCATCTTGATCCTGTGGTGAAAGTTGTTCTCCCCCCCACGCTTGGGTCATCAAAAACAGAAACACAAGCAATGTAGATATTATATGTTTTACAAACATTTAGCTCCCCCTTGCCAGGACGCAATTAAGTGGCAGCATAATAACAATTCAACCAATGATAGTCACGCTCACGGGTTGGTAAAATGGCATGTGTAGCAGGCCGCTATCAAAGGCCTGCTTGAATAACGATGCATATTCATAGTCCGTGCTTTTTATCAAGACGCTTTTGTTTTGATTAAAAGCCTGTGAGTTATAAGTGAAGTGATTAAACATGGAGGCGTCTGTTAACCTCCAGAATCCCTTAATTATTGAGATGCTTGCCCCTGAACTTGAGAGCAAGACCGAGATACTCCACCTCTGATCGTTAACGACGTCAACGCCATCAACCCCGGTAAGAAATCTCATTATCCGACGCTTTAACCATGGGATGGTAAAGTAATACCCATCACCTTTGTAGAAATTCCACGTCATGATGCGCTTAAACAGATCATCTGAAACGACAACCTGCTCTGACTGATTAACTACCTTTCTGCCATTGAATGGTAACTGGTTGAACAGGACGGCGTTGTAAGGGCCGAATACGGATTGCTTTCCACTGACCAGCACCGGCGGCTTAACGCCATAAATCCCCCTGGCTATCCATTTTAACTGGTCACCAGCATTATACCCGCCGACAAAGATCGGCAGGTTGGCGTTAATCATCCATGAATAAATGTCCTGCGCCATTGTGTTATACGCAGAGACGAATGCCTGGAGATCATCATCATCGTTATACTGCGTATACAAGTAAGACTTAATGATATCTTCAAGCATATTATATTCCGTCCACGATAACCCCGTCAGAGGCAATGAACCAGTAGCTGTAAGGGTCGCCGCTGATAATGTTGGTTCCGGCATCCACTCCTGTGATTACACCATTCACCGTAACAATAACGTTCAGTGTAGAAATCAGGCTCATATCGAGCGTGCTGTTAATAGCCTGAAGAAATACATCCTTGACGTTATTGATATTCATCGGCTTTCCAGCGAATATCCCGTTTACATAATTGATAACCGGCTGTGAAACCAGTGAGGCGATAGTCGCGTCAGTCAGATAGTTGGCGCTTTCCGTCGCCCACTCAAACTTAATCGTCACCAGCTGCTGCAGCGGGATAACAAAGGGTATGACGTAGTTGTCAGGCCAGTCATTGATCGTGACAACGTTATTCCTCAGGTTCGGAGTGACAATTCCGCCGCCTGTCCATGCCCCTGAGGCAGTGGTATTTATGCCAATAGAAAAAGTGTTGGGGCTCAGTACGGTAATGGTAAGGTTGACGTTGTTGACGCCACTCATCCCTGTTACGCCGGTAATACGAATCACCTGGCCTGAGCTGAAACCATGAGTGATGTCAGTTGTGACAACCCCAGGGTTCGCATTGGTGATCCCGGTTACATTAAGGTCTGCACCCTTGAGCCTGCTGATGTCGCCTGCTGACTTATAAATGGCTCCTGCCATTTCATAGATATCGCCGCCACCGCACATCACGATCCAGGAACTACCGCTCTGGACTACGGAAACAAGACGAGCCTGAACATCATTCAGGTCAGTTAACTTCTGGCGGATAAAGCCAGGATATCCCTGCACAGTCGACATCTGAGCTTCCCATACGCGCTCGCGAAACTCGAAGTTAGTTTCAGGCGCTCCACCAGAGGTGCCGGCAACCGGGTTGGTGCAGGTCAGGGCAATGTCAGACGGCAGACTGGTGAGGATCTGGTTAACAGAACCGACCGGAACGGCCCACGAACCGGTGTTTGTCGCAATAGCTGTTACCATCGAGCTGACGCCTGAAGACAGGACCACTGTCGCATCAGCGATCTGGTAGGTATAAGTGCCGTCGCTGACCAGAAACCCCTGCGGTATGACGAATCCTGCTGGACCGCTAAACGTCACAGGAACGGTAGTCGATCCCTCAGTTTTTTGTGCGCTTATTCCTGCCTGCTGCGCCAGGAGGTTCAGCATGTACATATTCGCTTTCAGCGGGCCGACGGAGTTTATGAGGTCGACGCGGATCTGATCGGCAATGAGCAGCGCGCCAACATCAGTACCTACGATATCCTCAATCAGGGAGCCTGGAAGGTCTGTCGTGATGCCCGGTGATAATTCAGTTGCTCTTGAAACAAGATCGGCGCGCAGTTCTTCGGATGTTTTCGGCACGGGCCCGGCTGCGTCATAGCTAACGGACAAATCACTCATACGTTCACCGTTGTGATAATTTTAGAACCGGCGTTCGTTATCGCCGAAATGTTGTATACGGGCGGGTCATCACTCACCAGGGCGATCTGCAGCGATGAGAAATACTGACTAAATTGCCGTTGAAGCCTGTCGACGTAGTAGGTAGGAAGCACCTGCTGAATGACCGAGCTCTGAGCCGGGATGCCATTATTTGCAAAAAATGGTGACTCCTGCGGCGCCAGCTTCAGATTCTGGATCAGCGTCGTCAGATAGATAGAGTCGTTGAAGCCATTTTCATCCGGAACCACCAGCACCCACTTGCCATTTGCATCTCTTCCGTAGGTTCTCATTGCGTGATATTCCCGTTGAAAGTAGTGGTCGGAACGCCGGTGTTTGCACCGCCATTACCGTTTGAATGCAGATGATTATTCAACCATGAAACCAGGGCGGCCCAGCCGGTGTGCATAATCTCTGGGCTGGTGCTGGCGGTTGAGTCCTGCAGCTTCCCGCTCTGGCCCGTGATGCTCCACATACCCTGCGTAAGGGTAAGGACAGTGCTACCGACTGTGACCTTAAACAAATCAACGGCCGCAATCGTCACGCTGTCAGGCGTTAACAGAAACGTTGTGTTGCTGCCCTGGTCCCTGATAGTCACGCCCTCGGGCCCATAGATAGTGACAACGTTCCCGTCGACGGCCTCCCACTCCGTGTTGCTGATCGGCAGGTATACCAGAGCGCTCAGGTTTGCCGGAGGGGTTAAGTCAGCGACGCCGCCTCCCTGCCCGCTGACACCGCCGAGATAGGTGTCGGCAGGAATAACAATGCCCTTATCACCTGGCTGCATCGGATAGCGGATGTACTGTGGGCCAAAAAGCGGAATAGTGACATTCGGGAAAACATATGGCGTGTCATGCAACTCGAAGGCCACGGTGACCATATTGCCTTTCTGCTCAACAATGCTGGCAGGAAGTATCTTCCCTGCAGCCTGGAACGCCTCCTGGAATTTCTGCTCAGCGAACCTGTTCATGTTCCGGCCGAAATTTAGCTTCTGGTCAACGCTCATTTTGTCTTAACCGCCTCCGCCGGATATGCCTCAATCACGGTGATCCACGCTTCTGCTGTTGGCTGCCTGCTGTTACCCAGCAACCGCACCGATTGAACGACGAATTCACCGTTAAAGGCAGAGTCGTCTCTAAACTGGGAGTAAGAAGATGCCTGAATCATCGGCCTGGCCTTCTCCGGCATCAGGATGTGGTCGCCAGTCTGTAGGTCAGCGCGCATAACGCAGATGACGCTGACAACGCCAAAACTGATCCACGTTGGCTGGCCGATCAGGTCATTGAAATTTATCTGGACGGGATTTTTGCTCCTTTCCGTCGCGCTGGTCTTCGAGCCCTGATCGGGGTGATTGGCGTAGTCGTTATCCCACACACGGATTTCGTTGCCGTTGACCACGGCAATTTCAACGCCCGTATAGCCTGGGTCTTTGATGCGGGACAGCGAAAACGCTCTCAGGTTTTTTGCCAGTTCAGCGAGGGAGCCGCAAAACATGGGGCGATCGTAATTCAGCGTCAGCCTGTCGCTGATGCTTATGTTTGGTGTAAAGCCGCCCATAGTCATTATGCATTGTGTCAGTGCAACGGAAAGTTTCTGCCCCATAGACCACGGCATGGTTAGCTGGAGAGGAACCATTTGCCCGCGGGCCGTGGTGTTAACCGGACCAGTGACAATGATGAAGTCCAGCCTCAGCTCTGTGCCCTGCCAGTTGCCGAACACCTGAAAGATATAGCCTTCTATAGCTAGCTTTTTATTCACCGAGCCTGCCAGTGGAAGCCCTTTTGACATGCTAACAAAGATCTGAATTTTTTTACCATAGCGATTCTGCCTTGCCTGCTGCATGTCTCTCGGTCCAATCCCCCATATGGTTAAGTGAGTTTCACCCTGCGGGGTAGACTCTCCGAACCTGAGAATGTCAAATTCAACCATCAAGGCGCCAGGGTTGTACGCTCCATTTTTATGACTGGAGTAGTGCTGAATGACTTTATTCTTGCTATCAAGAATATTTATTTCGTAATAACGCATCAGCTCGTTACCTCAATCTGTCCGTTCTTTTCGCGCCAGATCATGGTCGTCGATGAGAAAACTCCACTTAAAAGGTTTATCCCCCCAGTAGATGTTGAGCCTACGACGGCGGTATTCATGACCGTGTTGTCAGAACTATCAGTGATCAACAAATACCAACGCTGTGCGGCGATGTTCCACCTCATCTGGCAGGTATAGACGTTCCCGTCCAGAATTGGTGAGAACGTCATGCTACGCTGCTCTCTTCCAGTAAATGGATAATTGACGGTACTCATATCCCGAACGCCCCCTGGAGTTTACCGATCAGTCCAATTACCCCCTCAGCACTACTTGCTACCGCTCCACCCAAGGCAGTATTACCAAGAGATGATGCTGTGTTTGTCCATGAAGGTGTTTTATTGGGGTCCCCGGCATCTATTCTCTTAAGGAAGTTGGTAACAGCCCTATCAGCATCAGTGGTGGTAATAAGGGGCTGCTCGAAATCCCACATCCATGTCAGCTGAGGTAATGCATCATTTCCGCTGGTGACATCCTTTACAGTGCGCAAAATGCAGCGGTTATAGATAACTGATGGGGTAGCAACGATGAATGTTCCGCCCAAGTTGGCGTGTGCCTGTAAGACAGACTGGAGTGCGCTTATTGTTACCAGCTTTGTCATTACCCCGGTGTTTTCGTTAACCGGGGCCTTCATTTCCAGAGCAACACGCAACGGTTGTGCCAGTAAGGCATTCGCGGCCACAACCTGGTTAGCAAAAGGATAGCGGGCAATGTCATAATCTACTATCGTCGCGCCCTGCACTGGCTTCCAGTGACAGAAATACTTATCCAGGTCTGTAAGATTTATTGCGCCCCCTAAAAGACCAGTAACAAAACTGGCACTTTGGGTCAGGGCAACAATCGGTAGCATACCACCTGGGATTGCCTGCGCGATGCCATCGCACAGGATAACCGGGGATATTTCAAACCCCAGCTTGTACATCTCACGAGTGAACCCCATTATTATCGTGCTCCGAGTTGAGCGCTTGTTACGACTGCATTTCCACCAGTATTGTTATAAACAACAAGTCCGGCGCCACCAGAGTTTCTGTTGCTGTCGATAGCCTGCTGGAGAAGCTGATTGGTTTTAGCAGTGTTACGAGCAATTTCTGAAGTTTCCTGGCTGGGGGTGTTGGCTGGATTTGGCTGTGTGCCGTAAATAGCCGCGTATTGCTCTTTCACACGCCCAGGATAGTTAATATTCTCCTGACTACCGCGGTTCTTACCCCCATTATACCAGCGCAACATCTCATCAAAATCGCCTCCAGATTGCTGTTTTGCCCACGACATAACCCGTGCTCCGGCCATTATGTTGTCTCGTGGATCAAAAGGATTTTCACCTGGTTGAAAATTCATGGGCATTACTTGCATCAGACCCTGAGCACCAGCTTTGCTCACAGCATTCTGATCCCAGGATGATTCCGCAGCCGCAACTGATTTAAGGAGTTTTGGGTCGAGGTCGAATTTTTTCGCGGCTTCTTCAAAATACGAATCGTAGGCTGTTGGTGTCACGCCTGAAGCTCTTTTCAACCATTTCAAACCAGCTGAAACATTTGGGTCACTTTCACTCCCTGGAATGTAACTCTGTCCAGTTTTTGGGTCGACAACTGGTTTATCACTTAGGATTGATGAGCCTGATTTAATGTCATCGACTGACAGGTTAGTTTTACCAATAATCCAGTCAACAACCTTCCCAATTACTTTTCCAAGCTTCTCGACTTTTACCATGAAGTTTTCGACATCATTTTTAAAGTCGGGAGAGGCCAGGTAATCACCAAATCGCTGAATACCACCAGCGAGCCCGTCTATCCATTTCCCAAGTTCTGGAGATTGAAGAACAGTATCGATAGCACCAGACAGCGCATCAGAGAGTTTTGTCAGTCCAGGGGTAAGCGGGCCAAGTCCACGGATGAACGTGTTTTTGATGCTCTGACTGCTGTAGTCGAGTTGAACATTGAAGTCCTGCCATTGCCGGGCCTGCTCATCAGTGATCTGCAGCAACTGAGCGTCACGCTTCGCACGTTTCTCCATAGCGTCGATCTCGGCATCGCTCATATTTTTAAAGCGATTGAGGTCGTCAATGCTGAAGAAGCTGGTCAACCCGTAGGCGTTAGCCCCCTGCAACGTGCCACCTGTTTGCGTGAAAATACTCCTGGCGGCACGAATCATCTCCGGCAGCAACTGGTCCGGTGAACGGTCAGGGTTATTGATCCCCATAGCCTGGAATTTCCAGCGCTGGGATAAATCGGCCTGAGTGTCACGAATGGCGCCCAGTGTCGCTGTTGGGTTGGCCACTGCACGCTGGTAGTTAATGGCCGTTGAATCCAGGGCACCAATCGAGGTATTCAACCCCATAGAGGTGAATCGCTGGGCGCTCGCGGTGGATGCCAGGCGGTTCAGTCCGAACAACCCACCAGCGCCGAGAACACCAGTAAACAGCCCTACAATACCGCCCCATGACAGCAGGCTGACTGTGGCGTCTTTGATATGGCCGGCGAACTCTTTTGAGTCCTTTTTAAGTTTGCCAAATATGCTGGAAGAGCCAGCAGTTTTCTTATTCAGGTCACTCTGACGCTTATTGGCATCGTCAAGGCTGGTGTTGATGCGATCGAGGTTATTCACCATCATATTCAAAGCATCAACGCCATCCAAAAAAGCCTTTGTCATCCCCTCTGCTTCTGAGGATGCTTTTGACGTTTCGCGGGCGGTGTCGCCAATACCCTGCGCAGATGCCCGCCATGCTTCGGGAAGATCTTCAAGAGCAGCCTGGTACTCATTGAATTTATCCATAAATGACAGGAATTTCTCATCATTCACGTCAACTTCAATAATGGATTTAGCTGCCATTGAAATAGCCTCTTTCTTTTAACGCAGAGATAATAAAGCGCTGCCTGAACTGGGATGGGCTGGCGTATTCTTCGCCAGCTATTTCCCTTACAACGTCCCTGAACCCCTCGTTAGAGGCCCAGTCTAGGAGGGTATAAACGACGTTTCCTGCGGGGCAGTCTGGTTCGGGGTATCGGTATCCGTTTTCGACGTCAGTAAAGAACCTCGCCACTCCGTAGCGGTCGATAACGTTAACTGACCACCGAACATACCGATCACGCTCCCCACCGTCGGTTTGATGAGTTCCGGTTTCTGAATGGCAGAGGAAACCATAAAAAAAACGATTTCGCCTTCCACCTCACGAAACTCGTCAGCAGAAATAATGCCCTGTTTCATCGCAGAATCTAACGGCACAGATTTCCACTGACCGTTGTCATTAAAAATGACCGTTGTCTGACGCTGGATTTCATCAACAATGTTTGGGCTACCCTCCCCGGTTACCTCCTGTTCCTTTTTAATTTTCTTCCGGAGCATCATTGCAGCTACCCGGGCCGCACCAAGCCCACCAACCTGAGCGATGAAGCTGGTAAACAGACTACCGAGCATCAGGCAATGCTCTTCCACCACCTCATAGGGGAAAGGTGAGGTGTGAACGTAAATGAGAGAGCCGTCATCACGGCTGATCGAACAGACCAGATTAAGTTTTTTATCAATTTTCACGGTCAGATCCACATGTTGTCGTTAGTGATGAGGTAGCCGCTGATGGTTACCACGTACCCGGCATCCATGCCGTTAAATGGCATTTCGTTAAAGTTGACCAGATAGCAGTTAAGCAGGGTGAAGTTGCCAAATGTGGTTGCGTCCGGGGTAACGACCACCTCGCCAAGCGCTGTGTCCGTCGTAAAGCGCTGTTGATAGCTTGCGGCAAGACCCTGAGTGCGCAGCATGTGGACGGTTAAGGTAACCTGCTGATACGGTACCTGACTGCCAACAGTGCCGGTCATGGTCGGCAGAATGTCCGTTGCAGGACCGTCCGGGCGTATGCTGATCCCGTCTTTACCAAGATAAGATGCGGTGACATTCAGAGCCGGAACATCAGTGATGGAAACCGCTCCACGGACGCGGTTGAGGAATCCCTGTGGTACTAATGGGTTTGCCATTTTATGCCCCTACAAAGTTGGTTACGTTGACGTTAAACGTGATGGATTCGAAGCCGCGGCGCGGCGTCATTACGGTACTCAGGCCAGCGTATTTTCCAGCAGCGTAATCGGACGGATTCAGGCTGTTGTAGTTACTGAACGGAACGGCGTTAATCACCGCGTTCCCGGCATACGTGCCTTTCTCGTACTCGGTATTGAAATCCTTCTGTGTCAGTTCGGTGCCAATCACGCGACCGAGAATCAGGCCGTAACTGATGCCATTCCGCATTGTTTTAAGTGCGCGGCGCTGAAGGCGGTCAATGCCGTTCTGCTCGTAGTAAAGCGGGTTAATGTTGGTATTCGAGCCGTTGATGATTTCATTAGCCAAATCTAGCTCGAGGTTGATAGCAACCCAGGCCACTGAGTACCAGTAGTTGAACGGGTTACCGTCCAGCATGTGGCCTGCCACCAACATCTTATTGCTCAGGCCACCCTCTGCGGCGGTGCCGATATAGTTGATGCTGTTGTCCTGCAACTGCTTCAGCAGCGTGCCGTTACCTTCGATCGGATATTCAGTTACACCGTAGCCGAAGCGATAAGCCATCGGAGGAACCATATTCGACGACCCAGGATCATTAGCCAGCGATGACTGGAACGGGAACGCCATGGAAAATTCTGTAGCAGGAATTCCCGGCGCTTCCACGCCTGCCAGGACAGACTTATTTGCCGTCGCAACCCATGATTCATAAGTTGCTATCGTCGTGGTCACGAAGAAGTAAACCAGAGACGCCGGGCTGGTGTACTGACCTGTCAGGGTTTTGAATGTTGCCTCGGAGTCCCACTCTCGCGGCACCAGGTATGAGAAGAATTTCTGGTAGGTGTTGCCCAGCGAAATATCCTCATCGATGAAGTCAGCCAGTGCAGCCACAGCAGCAGCGACAGACACGTCGCCCAGCTCCAGCACGTAGACCGCGCGGGTAGTTCCCTGAGCCCAGAACGTGGTGTTCATCTCGATGATTTCGTTTGCCGCTACGGTTTTCACCGTACCCATAACTGTTGCCGTTCCTGGGTCTGTAGCCAACGGATAAGTGAAGGCGGTAGAAGTGGTCACAGTGGCGGTTACGGCGCGGTTATAAGCTGCTGGAGTAACGCCAGAGACAACCAGCGGGATAGTGTTGCCAACGTTCCAGCCATGCGCTGCCGAGAGGGTCACCGTGACCACGCCGGTTGCCCAGGTGATAGTTGAAATAGTTTTAGCCGGTGAGGTGATATCCTTCAGATCGTCTTTCGTCGTCAGGAGCTGGTACTCACCTGCAGCCAGGGTTGTTCCGCCCATGGAGATCATCGCGCCGGATTTGAGCAGCTGAGAGGGCTTCGGTGGATTGGTCACCGAGACGTTAATGTTAACAATTGCCATTTATTTATTTCTCCGGGTAAATGGACGGAATCGCTGACGTGATCAGCTTGCGCGCGACGTTCCGCATGCGCTGCTGGTAATAGTTGACTTTGAACTTGATGGTTTTTCTCATGGCTATGATGTTCAGCTCGTTCTGCGTGACGCGCTCGTCCTGAACGACAGGGATATTCATCACGCCCATTTCCGCGTCATCGCCGAGCGTGTACTGCTGCACGTACCTCAGAAAATCTTCAACTCCGGCATTACGCAGGCCAGTGATGGAGATCGTCACATCCTCGGAAACCAGCTGATACTGGTTCTGCTGCTCATCGAGGTAAAAGCTCCCGGCAATCGGCGCAGTGTTGCTGCACTTCACCGTCGCATACGGCGGTGAAAGGTTCTGCGTCGACAGCATGGCCGGAAACATCGGCATGTACTGGCTCAAAGTCAGCCATACCGGCAATGAGCTCGAAACCACCACATCAGACAGATCGATATCGTCAGCAGAGTTGATGATCTGCGACCGCATGTAGGGGAATATTGCCTCCCCTGTGTAGTGGTAGAGGTTGGCCGGTTCGTTCAGCCCGGTGCGCCGGGAGAAAGAAAACTGGATACCGAAGAACTCGCCGATGTACAGGACATCAGAACCGATGTCGTTGAACGGGTCGATATCCGCCTGAGCGGTAAACGTCACGACGTTCCGGTCATAGAGCTGCTCATCGTCCTGGATGGTTTCGGTCGTCAGGTGCAAATAGCCTTTAACTTCAACCGTATCCGGCTCGCTGCTGGGGTCGTCCGACAGAACAGAAGCTTTCACCCAGAAGACGAACCCATCGAGGGGCAGCACCTTGCGGATATACTTCGTGAACGTGACCACCTGAAAGCGGCTCAGGTCGTCAAGACCCTGCGTCAGGGTGGCGTTAAGCTCGGTTTTTGCAGTCTGCTGCAACTCACTCAGGGAAGGCATTCAGCACCCCGCTTACCCAGGCGCACATCGCCCCTTGGTAGGTTCCGGTATCAATGAATGAAGGGCGAGGTTTCGGCCCTTTTCCGCTTTTGAATCGCTTCGAAATACCCTCCAGCGCGCGCTTCGTTGGCACTCCAGGCAATCCGTTCATTTCGGCGTTGTCGAGGAATCCGACGAACAGGTCATGGATCTGTGACATTGATTGTCGAAAAGGGTCACTCTGTGGCGGGAAGCCTGCAATCAAGTTTTCCAGTTGTTCCGCCATGTCCTTTGCCATCAAATCAGCGATGTCGTTGCTGTACCTGTCGAAAAACGTCTGCATGATCTGGTACTTTTCCTCCAGATACTCGGCGACGTCTCCTGTTGTGGTGTTCTCGTCCTCATACGGGACGTCAATCACTCCAAGGTGGAAGGTGATCATGACAGCCCCCACAGGCTGCCGAACTGCTGGGCAATCATCAGGTACCGGCGGCCCCATGGGTCCTGCAACATCTGCAGGTCAGCCAGCGACAGGTCTTTGAAGAAGTCCGGAACCAGGCGCTGAGCGCTGGTTGAGTTATCCCCTGCACCAGTAATCACGCCAGCCTTGAAATCGTTCAGGCCATACGTTTTCCTGAACTCGGCGAATACCGATTCCGTGCCATAGTTGACCAGGAAAGACGCGCCCAGGTTGTACACCGCAACGGTGTACAGGTTCGGCGTGACGCACGCGATATCAGGGTTTACCCACTCAACCGCGCCGCCATATGCCAGGTTGAAAGACGGCGAGTCGTCGGGAACCTGCGCGGCGGTCACGCCCATGTCAGTTCGAACGAATTCGATGAATCCCGACAGGCTCGTTGTCATTTTTTCTTGCTCCCGGATTTTTCAGTCACGATTGTTTCGTTAACCGTTGGGGTGTCTTCGCTGTCTTCGCGGCCTTTCGCCTGCTCAGCGCTGACTTCCATTTCGCCGGAATAGCCGGTACCGCTTTCGCGCAGAGAACTATCCAGAGCCGCTACGGATGCCTGGCGGCGGCCGTGGGCGCCACGGGTCAGGTGAATATCGTTATCGCGGATTGCTTTTTCGATTACCGACGCTGATACAGGCTTGTTCAGGCTGTAGCACAAGCCGACAAACGCCTGGCTCTGGTCGATTTTCGTCGAGTCAACCAGACCGTAAACCTGGTGATGCTGCACCACTGCGTCAACTTCTTCAGTTGAGCCATCCAGCACCATCATCTGATCGCCGTGGTTAATCGGGATCTGAATAAGGCGGCCGGTCTCCAGCTTGCGATAGGCGAAAATCTGGCGCTGCTTGGTGGTGTTAGCGATATAGAGTTTCATTGGTTACCCTCGTAAAAAAGCCCCTGCTGAGTCTCCCCGGCAGAGGCTTAACCACATCAAAGAATGGATCAGGCGCTGTAATCCATGGACAGGATGGTGATTGCTTCCGGACGAACTGCCCAGCCTGCGGTAGAACGCATTTCGGACAGAACATCGATGGCACCACCAGCGATCGGCGTCGGAATCTCGCGCGGCGCGGCCATGTCGGTAAACATCAGCGCGTTCGCGGCAAGAGACGGGGTCAGCTTGGCGAATTCGTTGGTGTTTACGGTAGAGTTGACCATCGGCACTTCGACCTCAGGGATGGTGATCACCACCGCGTCGGTACCGCCAGCACCAGCGCCGATCAGGGTATCGTCATACACCCAGTCAACCTGGACGTTTGCGCCTTTCAGCACTTCTTTCACTGTGCCGCCGACGGTGTCAGTACCACCACCAGGACGCTGGTAAGAAGTCAGCTGAACGATCTGCTGAATCTCCATGGCACCGAGGACGCGCTGCGGACCAAGGATAACGACGCGCTGCTGTCGGCCCAGTTGCATGGTGCGTGTCAATGCTGCCTGTACGTGACCCAGCAGATATACCGCCATCTCACCATGGTCATAGGTCAGCACAGTGGTGTTGCTGTTACTGTCCGGAGGCAGGGACTCGGTAGTCGCGCCAGCAGTGTTCAGCAGGCCTTCACCGCCAGCAGGGTTCATGCCGTACAGCAGAGCAGAGCGCAGCTGCTGGAAAATACCCTGACGCATGCCCAGGCGCTGGGCTTCCGGCAGTGCAAAGTTCCAGTTACCGGCAGCGGCCATGTCATGGTGATCGTAGATACCACGGCAGCGGAACAGGTAGGTTGGGGTGGAAATCATCTTCGCATCCAGCGCCACGCTCGGCAGTTGGTTACCGTTACCGGACTGGCTGGAAGTGGTCTGGGTGCGAATATCCAGGCGGCGCATGTAGACGTACTGATCGCCCACGCCGAGACGGACTTGCGGGTTACCGCTGGCGATGGTTTCGAACGCACCTGATGCCTGCTGGTAACCAATGATCATCTCCGGAGCGATGTACGATGGATTGACGATGGTGTAGCTGGGGGTAATTGCAGCCATTTAATTCAGCTCCCGATTAAAGTAAGACCAGCGCGCAGCTGTCGGTGTTATTCCAGGTCAGGAATCCCGTCACGCTGTCATAGCTGACAGTCTTGGAGTTTCCTGATTCGATGGCGAGCACTTTTACCGGCAGCGTGATGTCGGAAAGAGTAACTGCGCCGATGGTTCCCTGCGTGGTTGCAGCGCCGCCTGGTGCAGTTGCCGGGGCATAGGTGAAGGTCGTTGTGTTCACGACTGAAAGCACGACCACAGTACCGTTGTACGCAGCAGGAGCGACGCCGCTGATTTTCACGTACTGGCCAGCAGTAAGGCCGTGTGCCGATGCGGTGGTAGCCGTAGCCACACCATTGGCATAGGTCACCGCAGTTGTCGCGATATCAGCGCCAGCGAAACCGGCAGCCGCCGCAGTGGTGATCTGGTTGTTCACAAAATCCCAGGCCAGCGGCGTTTTCACTGAAGCGCCGGAGGTACCCAGCGCAACAACCTGCGCAGATGCTTTCAGCGGAACGCGCATGTTGGAGCCCAGGCGGTAGTAAGAAACGCTCATGCCAGAGGCGTACAGCGGGACCGGCGACTGCGGAGTGGTCAGGCCGTTGTGAGCCTGATTGAAGACAGTGAAGCCTTCCAGTTCAGCAACAGACACAGCGCGACGGATGGATGACCCGCGCGGGCTTGAACTGGTGCCAGGCAGAAGTTCAGCAACCGGCAGACCGCCCCAAAGTGGTTTGGTTTCCGTTGCCGCCACGGTGCCCGCCGCCAGATTGAAGCGGTTAGCCGGGTCATCCAGCGCCACGCCCTGAATATAACCGTCGGACTGCACACCGAAGGAGCCCAGCGCATTCGTGGTTGCCATCGGGTTAAGAGATAAGTTAGCCATGCTTGAGAGCTCCCGTTAAGCCTGGTTGTTGAAACTGGTTACCTGACGTTTGCCGGACTGGAATGGAGCCCAGGTGGCAGCAGGATCGCCTTCGAAGGTGCTGATCTGGCGACCGGTCGCATCAGCGCGTTTAATTTCGCGCAACATGCCTGGGCCAACTGTCAGACTTGCTGATTTTTGTGCATCGGCATAAATCTGCTTCTCAGCCACATTGAGCAGCGCAGAATCAGCGATTGATGACAGATCTACGGACTTGAAGTCCGGAGAATGCTCCTGCAACTGGATCATCAGTCGGCGTCGGTACGCCAGCGGCTTTTCACCAGACAGCGGAACCGGTGCGCGCTTGCCGAAGCAGGAGAACACGCTATCGGCCTTCACCTGTGCGTCGGCGACTTCGTTACGCTCTTCATCGCTCAACTCAGCTGGGATGCGGGAGCGCAGGTCGGCGATCTCCTGGCGCAGCTGAGAATCAGCCTTTTCTTTCTCCATACGTTCTGCATCTTCAGCGTCGGCCTTCTCTTTGGCTTCAGCATCTGCTTTTTCTTTTGCTTCCTTTTCTTCGGCTTCAGCTGCATCCGCTTTTTCTTTTTCCTCAGCGTCAGCTTTCTCTTTAGCTTCGCGCTCTTCAGCGTCAGCTTTTTCTTTCGCATCGGAGTCGGCCTTTTCTTTCTGCATGTCTGCCAAGCACTCACGCATTAGGGCCTTCAATTCCTCTTTGTCCATCTTTTCAGCCTCGTTTGGAATGGAATCAGATTTAACACCAGTAGGGGCAAGGAGCTTGTCCCATACGCCCTGTTCACAAATTGCAACGTGGTCGAGCAATACCGGGGAACCTTCCACCAATAGAGGCTGACCGTCGATTTTGATGATTGAGTCCTGCGCTTCGCTGTACGTGACGGTTGGCGAGGTGCTCAGCTGCCGTGTCGCCATAATTTCGGCGGCTTCAGCGTCATATACCCGGGCAATAGCCCAGACCTCGCCATTATCAGCAACCCAACTGTTCGTCAGGGTGCCGATAACACGCTTCGCGAATTCATCGCTATCGAGCTTGTTTTTCTCCGGGTGCAGCCAGATAAGTGGTACACCGGCAACTCGCTGGAGAAACTCTGGGGTGAGATAGTCGTCCGGGTTACGGAAGGCCATCTGTTGATCTGCGGAGCGCCAGGTAACCCCTGTTCCGGTTACCCGGATGGCGAACATCCACATGTTGATAAAGAATTGCGGGCTGCTTAGCGTCCCGTCAGCGATGAGCGCGGCCACTTCGGTCTCATTGAGCGCCTGCTGCGCCAGCATCTCAGCGAATGGCTGATGAAGCGGCGTGGGCAGATCGTCAATGTGAAACCATCCGGCGGCCAGCGATTCGTCGTTAAGCTTCGCCTCGAACCTCTCCGGCACCTCGGCGCGAAACGTCAGATAATCGCCGTATACGCTGTGCGGGGTCAGCGGGCCATCGTACTGATAGCCCACCTCTTCCAGCACCTCGCGGCGCGCGGCATCAATAGCCAGCTCGCCCGGCTCTACCGTGCCGCCAGGCTGGCACCACGTACCATCATCCGAGCGCTGGATCAGGAAGACGAACTTACCCTGACGGAACATTATCCCGCTGCCAAAAATAGCCACGTTTTAATGCTCCTATGCTGCTTTCTTCATCGACTCCATGAACTTCTGCCCCTTCTGGGTCAGCATGTATTCAGGAATGCTTCGGAGGTTGTAGATGTAGGTCACGTAGCACTGACAAAAAACCTCTTCGCCAGGCTGAGTGATTTCATCGAGGTAACCGGCTGGACCAGCTTTAACGTAACCGTTTTTTTGCGCCCAGTTCCCGCGAATCAGGTAGTACAGTTGATCGCGTTCCTTGTGGTCTTCCCGGAAGTCATAACCCGGACGCCGCCAGTGGCTGTGCCATATCGCTGCAATCGCGTTATTGCTGGTTGCGATCACGTTGTCGATGTTGGCTATCAGCTTATGGTTCTGGTCGATCATCACCCGGCGCGCTTCATAGTCGACCTTCTCGGCGGCCTTCTGAATGTGCGCTGCCGTCTCCCGCATCGTTCCCTGAATGCCGGTCAGCGCAATGCTGTCTGCTGAGGGAATGCTGCTGGCCCAGCCGCTAAACCGCGACAACGTGGTGTCGATGGCTTTTTTGCGGTTGAGCTGGATTAGGTCAGCGCTGGCGAGGATCCGCCTGTCGAGCTCCGTCCTCAGCTTCGGCTCAAGGTAGTTGAGCGTGAACCGGGATATGCCCTGATGGCGCTTCAGCGCGCCAGCGCGGCCCACCTGCAGGTCGTATGCCTTCGTCAGGTTGCGGGTGACCATCGCCATGTAGTCATCGGCGGTTTCGCTTTCGGCGGCCTGGCGGATAATCGCCTGCCAGCGCTCCAGCTCTTCACGGGATGAGTAGCCGTTGCGGAGAAAGAACTTCACCGCATCTCTCACTGTTCGGGTGAAAGTGTTCATACCAAATTCCAGTCGACATCTGGCTTTTCGGGGTTGCCATCAGGGTTGGTAGGAGGTCTTTTCTTCAGATCATCGAAATCCAGATCAAGCCTCTGCGGGAAAAGGTTTTCATTGGCGTTTGCATTAGATTGCATCCACTCAATCAACGCAGCTCGGTTTTCAGGGTCATTATTTAACTGTGGAAGCAATAACTCACCCATGCTTATCAATGAGTTGAATCGTATTTCGTCTACCTTAACTTTCTCGCTTTCCGGCTCTTTCAGAGATGACGGCCAGCGATATTCGAAGTTATTTATCCAGCTCGCGAAATACACGCTGTAGGTGTTTTTCAGCTCCGGAAAGTCGGCTCTGAGCGACTGGAAGAACTCAATGCTCCAGGCGCGGTACTGGCACACGCGGATGAAGAAAGCATAAAGCGGGTCCAGCCACTCGCGGATGTTGTCGATGTACACCGCCACGGCGCGGGCATCTTCAGTGCCTTCACCGAAGCCCTGGGCGAATGTCTCAGAGTTGAGGATGATCGCCGGCATGTCGGCTGCGGCGGCCACGTTCTCGAGAATGTGCTTACGCGCAGAGTCGAGAGGCTTTTCCAGGTTGCTCAGGTCGATTGACTCGATATTGTCGCTCTCGCCGATCTGCAGGACCTCTCCCGTCTTCCCGCGCTTCAGCATCATGCGCTTGATGCCGCTGAGCTTCTGCATCATGTTGTTGACGACGGAGCTTGGCCCCTTGATTTTCGTCACCAGCAAGCCGCCTTTCACCGCAACCATATCGTCGGTGCGCATGGTCTGGATGAAAGACTTCAGCGGGTAGAGGGCGCGCTGGTACACGCTGCGACCGGTGAAGCCGAACGCCGCCTGGTTGTATGCGAGGTAAATCGGATCCTCGTTCTGCACGACGACACAGCGCGATTTGTGATACGGCTTGCCAGCAACCCGGATTCCGTCGACTTTCTGGAAGTCCTGCGCGTTCGGGTCCTGATTCAGCACGATACTGCCGGCGGTGTTCAGCGGGTCGAGAATGTTAAAGCTGACGTTGTGCTTGTACAGCGTGCGGTAGTCCAGCGATTCATTCGGCTCCTGGTTATCCACCAGCATTGCGATCGCTGATACGCCGTAAATTCGGGCGATGCGCGCGGCGTTGGCGATGTGCTGGTTGGCACCCATCGCTTTCCACTCGCGCTCGAACGCGTCGCGCAGGCGCTGTTCAAGCCCATAGGACTGGGCAACATGCACGGTGCGCGGCTCATTCATCGCCATTTTAATCGGGCGATCCACCATCTTGCCGCCCAGCGGGTGATAGAGGTAAACCGTTTTGCAGGTCTGATAGCCAGCCGTGGAACCTGGCTGGATGTCGTCGCTGTCCAGCAATGCCATCAACTCTGAGTGAGAGCAGCTGCCGATTTCGAAATCGTCTTCGTTCATTGGTTCTCTCGTCAGATTGCGTCGCCGCTGCCGAAGGCGATGATCAGCCCGTAGGTGTAATCATCGAGCAGGTCATCGGCGCGCTTATGCGCTTTCTTGTCGGCAAGGTGGAATCGGGAAACCTGCTTGTGCAGATGGTTTGCTGTCTCGCCCTTGAAGACGGCTGTCTTCTCGTAGGCGTATCGGGATATTTTCGCCAGGCCGCGGTAGTGATAACCGGAGGCCATAATGGCGCGCTCGTCCTTTCCTTTGCTGGTCAGGGCGGACTCAATTTTGTTGACCGGCCATCCAAGGCTTTCGCCTTTCTGCAGGAGGATGCTGCCCATGCTGGCGTCTTCTATGAACACGCCAAGGCTGCCGTTGATGGCAACGCACTGGCCGGAAAGCTCATTGAGGCGGTCGAACACCGACGGCATCCACGTTTCCAGCAGCGCGCCGTCAATCTGCACGACATCCCAGTCCAGAATGGTGAGGCGCTGAATGCCGGGCCGGGTGTCGACGGCGTAATACACCACCGCCGTGCCGTCATGCTCTGAACCACCTTTGACAGCGGTATCCATGACAGCGAAGACGGCCTGGCACATTTCAGGGTAATCGACAGGCTGATCCTGATTCTCACCCTCGAACCATTTGCGGACGTCGAACAGCGAAGCGGCGGACCAGTCGACGAACTCGGCCAGAAACTCCTGGCGGAACACGCGCGGGTCGTTGTTGGCCCTCTCCTTCTCCAGTTCTTCCGGCGGAACAAACGGGTTTGAGGATGTCGGCGCGTGATGCTCGATAAAGCCAAGGTTCTTGTCGTGGCAGATGGCGTAGAAGAAGTTCTCTTCGTCCACCCCGTCCGGCGTTGAAAATACGTAGGCCCGGCCTTTCGTCGTCAGCAGCGTTGGCTTAATCGACTTCGGCCAGATCTCCCTCAGCATCTCCGGTGATTTGGTGAACGCTGCCTCATCTATCAGGATTATTTCGTATTCACGACCACGACCAGCCAGCTTGTTATCGTTTGTTACCCAGAAGTCTATCTTCCCGCCGTTCTTCAGCATCAGGCGTTTTTCCTGACGGCTGAAACTCTTTTTTAACGGCAGCAGGACTTCTTCCAGCTTGTCGTAAATTTCCTGATACTGACGGTATTCAGCGGTAAAAATCCCCACCCTGCCGCCGAGCTCAATATCCATGCCAGGCCGCTTAAACTTCGTTGTAGCGTAAGTCACCGCTGCGCTGGAGAGCATGAAGGTTTTACCCCAGCGTCGGCCACATCGAACAGCGTTTAACTGGTGATCCCAAGAATCGGACCAGACCATTAACTGCCCATCGTGAAGAGTGGGAAGGTAAATGTCAGCCATATTATCTTCCCGGTATTGGCAGCGAGTTATGAACGACAATCGCGTTGTCTTTATCGCCGTCTCTCATCACGTCAATTTCCAATTCCACTTTTTCAGTGGCGGCTTCTCTATACGCAGCATCGACATGAAGCTTTGCTATCGATCCCTTGGTGTATTCCAGGGACTCAATGCGCGCCGTGTTTCGGTGCATGGCTTTCTCAGCTGACGAGATAAGCGAGTGCAGATCTTTAACCTTGTTGTCATCAACAATCTCTAATTCTGCCTGCCAGCGACCGATATTTTCCGCCGCCGTCAGATTCGCCGCGCGCAGCCAGAAAAGCTCATCGTCGAGCGTGAGCAGCTTCGCGTCTTCGGTGATGGCATCAGAGAGAAGCATGCGGCGCCCATACCCCCCATGTTTGAGGGCTTGCTGATTACCAGGCTTGAATGGATTTGTTGGCGGTGATCGCCTTGAACCGCGTATCGGTTTCGTTTCTGGAGAATTTGAGGGTTTTGGGCTACCTTTGCATTTGTCTTCGGTTTCAGAATCCCCACGCTTACTGATTTTTCCCTTCTGCGAATTCGCAGTTTTATTCGCAATTTTTTTTTGCGAATTCGCACTACCATTCGCAATCTTGATGTAGCGCTTTGCGGTCGAGTAATTCAGTCCCTGAGCCTGGCACCAGTCTTTGGGGGAAATACCTGTTTTGGCATGCTCGGCGAGGAACTGGTGTTGCAGTGCTCCCCAGTCCGGTTTTGCCATATCTGATCACCTGCCTGTTTGTTATTATCGAAGCCCCTCAGCGAAGAGCTTCTGTAATACTTTGCCACTTCCCGGAGTGGCCACGCTCATGCCCTTGAGTTGCTGTCGCATCATCGCCGCTGATAACCGGTGCGCGTTTGGCGATCGCGCTGCCTTCCCGGAGCTTATTGTTATCTATGAACCCTTACCCATCACTACACAGGCTCGCCATTACGCGACTCGGAGCAGCATCACTACTGCTGCATTGCCTATCGGCTGCGGTCAATCCGCTTAATGCTTCATGGTCTTATCCTCGCGTGGGGATATTTAGTAATTTATCCGCACAAGGGGATAAGGCTCATTTTCGGTCCTGCTCGATTTGACGTATGCCAGCCAGTTGGTTATTCGCTTTTTCAATAGCGGCCAGCAACGGCTTAATCCAGAGAACAGCCTGGCAATACGTCAGCGTGCCGGTGGAAGTGGCGCTATCACTGGCTGCGTCAGCGTTCCCGGAATCGGCTTGCATTGCGCTGGCACGTAAACTGTTCGCGTAGCTGAGCAGCCCACCAGCGACATCAGCAGGAACAGGCAGATCACAGGTTTTTTCACGTCGAAGAATCTCCCGGTATTCGATGACAGTTTTTTCGGTACCTGCATCGATCAACGAATTAAGGCGACTGGAATTCTCGGCCACCTGATTGAAGCGGTTGAAGTTGAGTGCCTGAGTGGCAATAACCTGTCCCTGCAGCGAGTTGTTATTGCGAAGAACATCATTATCACTTTGAAGTAGAGCGACATCAGAACGGCTATTTGCCAGCAGGATACACAGCACGGCGACAACGATAACCATGGTCATCACCGCCAGTGGCTTCCAGTATTTTTCCACCAGCGCGATATTCATGATTACCCCGCCAGTTCGACTGCACGAACAAACGTATCGAAGCCGTAAGGCTGGCTACCGTTTTCATGCTTAATGATGGCCTGTAACAGCTTCATCATGAACCGGCTGTCGCTGGTATCGATGCGCTGGTCGGGGGTGACGCCCGTCGCCTGGGCCACGCTGTTGATATATGCCTGCGTGTTGTTCTCGTTCGGCGGTGCCCAGCGTTTAATAATGCCACTTACCGTGTTCAGACCGTGCTTACGCTGGTAATTGCGCAGGATGATGATCATCGCCCGGATACCATACTCAGGTGTGGTGAACTGGCAGAATGATTTATCAGTGCGCTGTGCTTTTGGTACCAAGCCCTGCCACTCATCACCCCACCGGATATTGCCGGGATTGTTGTTGCGGATACCGCGGGAAACATTACTGGTTGTCATCGTTCACTCCTGCCCGTTTTTTAAGTGCGCTGATAGCGATCTCGCGCAGCTTGTCCACGCCGACGAATCCAATCACGCCACCAACAAAGGGTGATATCGATACCGGAAGTCCGACAACATCAAGCGCACTGGTGATACATAAAGAAAGAGCGCCGCAAAGGACGCCCTCAAGCCATTTATTCTTACGGGTGGCACCGTCGTATATCAGTCGACCGTAGGCAATGAGTCCGGCCATTGACGCCCCCAAAATCTGGGGCCACGCATTTTTGAGTCCGGTCAAAACCGCAGCCCAGAATTCAGGGTTTTTGTCATTCATTTTCATAGCCTCACCTCGCATAGTTAGCAGGTGCTGTTTGTAGTAAGGGAGCAGGCTTCACGGGCTGGATTTAACAACGAAGCATGTCGATGATGATTCCCGGGGCCTGAAATAGAAAAAGCCAGCACGATGGCTGGCAAGATGAGGGTAGTGCGTTGAGCTTTCGCTCTTATGGTCCTGGTAGGTATTTGGCGTGACAGGAAGGATTCGAACCTTCGACCAATCGGTTAACAGCCGATCGCACAACCTCTGTGCTTCTGACCCTGAATGCAAAAAGCCCCGCACGATGGCGAGGCTTCGAATAACAACGCCATCATCCAGATGGCGGCCTGATTACTCAGGTCTTGGAGAACCTCTCAGCCCTCTACGGTTGGAGTACCAGACGATGCGTCGAAGATACCAACTAGGCGGTTCAGTGGTGAGAGCCGCCTCTTTTTCCTCACCACCTCGCTCTTTCGCCTTCGACGTCCGAGCATATATGAATTATGCATCTTCAAAACTTGTTTTCAAGTCTTTTTCGCAAGTTTTTGCATTTTCGAAGCCTAATTCATCTTTTAACGTGAAGAAGACAGCAGAATTGAACAGATCGATACACCACCGAACGCGATCGATGCACTGCTTTTCAGTCAAGAAAGGCGCGTGGTGATACTGCATCCAACGGGCCATATCGTTAATGGTCTTGCGCCATGTGTAATAGTCCTTCCCTATCTCGTAGACGATGCTATTTTTTGGGAATGATTTGAGAATCACTCTCTCCATAAATTCAGCCTCTTCTTCATCAGCAGCATTTCCCATCAGATCGGATAGAGACTTTTTAGGCCAGATGATAGCTTTTGCCTGCATGATAAGCTGATCTCCTGAATACCCCATCTTGCGAAGACCGGCGAGTACGGTAGTAATCCTCTCCTGCTGCTCACCTGTCCATCCAGTGAGTATCATCGACCACATGCCGCCACCTCCAGACAGATATGAGGTGTCACTACCACCAAACTCTCTTCCCCAAAGTCCTAATAACGAACGAACCCACCGACTTTGAGCAGGAGTGAGGCGGCGATATTTCCCAAGATATGAGCGCCGCGGTACAGAAGCCAACTTCATCCATGAGCATTCAGGATCGGCACGCAGTACCGATGCTTTCTGGTAATTTTCGATATCGGTGCGGGTCATGCTGCCTCCTGCTGTTTCAGTGCGCGAAGGTCTGCTCGGGCTTTGGCGCGGATGCCATCGAGCTCTTCTCGGGTGTATCGGTGGGTTTTGTTGTTGGATTCCAGCGCCAGCACGCGCTCTTCTCCGATCAGTTCGACCAGAGCGGCACGGTACGCCTCAATGTTCCCGGACTTGTGAACGTTGCAGGCGGAGCACTGGAGCCAGATATTGTCCGGATTAAAGCGAAGCTGTGGTGCGGCGGCCGTGGTACGGTAATGCCCGGCATGCCAGGCAAAGGCGGTCTTCGTTCCGCAGGATATACAGCCATGCCCGGCGGCCAACAGCATTTCGCGCCGCCAGTCGTTGAAAGCTCGCTGAGTCATCTGCACCCAGTGGCGGATTGGCTTCAACTCGTTGCGACGTTCAGCACGACGCTTGCGCCCGGCCTTCTCTGCCTCTTTCTGCTCCTTGATGCGTTTAGCCGCGGCTTTCACCTTCTCCTTTTCGCGCTCTTCCAACGCGAGGATTGCGCCGTGCTCCGGGCAGCACCATCGGATCCGGATGTCGTGGAATTTCGGCACGAAGTATTCACCGCACACTTTGCACTTACGGCGGGTTGGTTTACGCATGCTTTCTCCGTGCCGCGAGACGCAGCCATTTCTTATCCACCAGGCGGGCGGTGTAGCCCTTCAGTGTCGGGATGTCGGACGGCTTAACCGCGGGCTTACGTTTGCGGCGTGCCGGAACGCGGAAGATTTCGTTGGTGATGACGCGTGCGAGAGGGTTATTCATGCAAGCCTCCCGAAATAATCGCCACGGTAACGGACATCGCGAAGCTGTATGTTCTGGCTGACGGCGAAAGCTTGGGTGTACTCAATCAGACTATTCATCCGTTTGATCCCCATCGATGAGGTGCTTTCGCGAATTGCCACCAATTCGCCCTCAATCCCGGCAACAACCTTCCCCTGCCCGCCAGTGGCAATGGAGTGACCGGAAACCAGAATTGATTTCCATGACGGAAGTGACCACGCAGAGCCAGCCCACTCAATGCGATGCTTAGCCAGGTCGCCGCAAAGCGCGTGGAACAGTGAATTCTGAGGAAGAGTGCGCTTAGGGTCGGCAAAACTCACCACGAGCGGGAAATCTGCGTTTACAGGCTGCTTGTTGATGTAGTCAATGAGGTTGCGGCGAACCTGCTCGTCGCGGAGGTAAAATTTGATACTCATACGCCACCTCCGATAGGTAGCGCAGAATACAGAAAATCGCAGGTGCATTTCTGCATCTGTGACTGGAGAAGTGACTTCAGATTTTGTGTGCGCATAAACGTCCCCGTTTAGCGCAACCCCATCGCCGGGTGTTCAGACCGACGATGGTTAATTATAACATCACTTTTGAAAAATGATTATCAAGAATCACTCTAACTTCGGCGCCGCTGCAATCATTGCCGCCCAGCACAACTTAGCCCGGTGCGCAGCTTGCTGGCATCCACTCATGTCGTCGTATACTTCCCACTCCTTCTCATCACTGAAACTCTCATCAGGCTCTGATTCAAAGCCATTAACGATCATGTCTTCAGTCGGCTCAATCGGCACCATCACCCAACCTTCCGGAATTACCGGAGAGTTGCCAGCCTGAGTTGCCGACTCTCTCCCTGCTCTAAATGCAAACTCAGCCATCGTACCAAGCATCTGTTTTGCAGATGTTGTGTAATTCTTTTGCTGATAATTTTCATGCCAGAATCTGCCAAACCACGAGTAGAAGTTGTCATCAGCATCAGCTTGCACTAACTTTAATTCAGGCATGTGCGGACCTTTTCGAATCGCCTTTGCAAGCTCAATAGGGTCATCGTAAAGCCAGTCGCCGGTTTGTGGGTGATTGGCTTCTGCCAGTCGTGCGGCCCACTCCAGGCCGTCTTTATGCCCCTGCATGTAGTCCATCGGCAACTCATCACGATTACTTACAGGTTGGCTACCCTGAAGAATGGCGCCGCGGCATTCATTCCACCCTCGCTGATGTGCGCAATCCTCAAGGCTAGGCACGCCATGACAATCAGTTACGTAATCGCTATCATTTTTCTCAGGCGGCACTACCGGCGCTGGCGGGGCGGCGTAAAGCTGGTGCGTTCCATCTGGCAGCGAGTGACCTACATACTCACCAAATCCATCAACGCACATGCCCCCATCCTCAACGATGCATGACGCCACTGGCGCAGCCTCCAGCGAGGCCAGCGCGATACGCGCCAGCGAAGAAGCCTCACCGCATTGAACGTGGTCAGTTTCGATAATTTGCTGTAACTGCTCTTTGGTGAATTCTTCGGTAATAGGGCTCATGGGTTAGTCCTCAGTATCCAGAGTACGCGCGGAGTGATGCTATTCTCGCGGTGATATCATTGATGATTTCTTCCACCACCACTGCGTGCTCATGCTCATCACGCAAGACGTCAAGGGCGCTGTCTATTTCACGGAGCATATCCTGCTGCCATTCAATGTCTTCTGATTCTGGTATTTCGTATTTCATACTCACTCTCCTTTCCACTGCTGACCATATGCCTGGATGGCTTGCTCGAACCCCGCCTGATTATCCGTTTGCCCGTAACTAAAGCCATGCTGGAGACCATGACGAAACGCGCTATCCTGCAATTTGTCTGCGGCTTCTAGTTTCAACTCCAGCTCAGCAATCAGCTTCTCTGCGGCTTCCAGCTCATCCAGCAGCGCCAGCATAGTTTCCGGTCCAGAGAGCAAGTTAAATGCATTCGCCGCGTCAACATCACCATCGACGTTTAACAACGCCTCATCAAATAACTCATCGTTAGGCATCATCAGCAGGCGTTTCATCGCTGGTAATGCTTTCTCCGCCGCTTCACGCAGCGCCTGTTTGTCGATGTTGCTCATTGGGCGGCCTCCTCACCAAAATCAAAAGTGGAAAACTCAATAATCTCCCACTCCCACCCTGGAGATAATTCGCATCGACCATATTCACCGTACTGACCTTCAAAGAAACTGGCCTCGATGGTGTAGGTACCATCTGTTGGCAAATGGTCGCCTCGGTTTTCAACAATTTCCTTCTCAATAGCTTGCAAGTCTTCAATGGTGCAAGCTCCACGAACGCCGCAAATATATGGGTCGCAGGCATCATCCATGACGAGTAAATCGATTGTTAATTTGCTCATGACTGCACTCCTTTGCGAAGCTGGGTGGCGAATCGTTCAGCATCAACAGCACTTCCGCAATATGAAGCGCGAGTCATGGAATCCAATTCGTAGCGGTTCATTCTGACGTATTCCTTCTGGCTTTCAGCAAACGACTCCACACCCTGCGCCCGCACTTCAGCCAGGAAGGCGTCCGTAGCAGGAGTTTCGCGTTTCGATGGCAGGTATGTGCCAGGATGTTTCAGGTCGTACACTTCCGCAGCCAGCGCCGCGAATGTGGTTTCAACCACGTTAAGCAGAGTCGTAACCTCTGTCGGTGACATGTGCTCACCGCAGTCGGCATTCATCCTGGCGTTTTTAATCAGATCTTCGTATTTGTTGCTCATACCCCTTCCCTCCCCCAAACCATCAATACTCGCTTCATAGCCGCGCTGTTGCGGCATTCCTGAAATATTCCGTTGGTGCAGCTGCGTGCGGTACCGGCCTGCTCTTCCTGCGTGGCCAGGCGATAAGTCACCGTTCGCCATACCTTGCTCACGCGCACAATCTTCCGGGCCCGCTCCAGATCGATAGCGTTCTTCGTGATGCAGTTGATGGTCATGCCGCACTCTGTGGCCACATCCTTCGCGGTGAAGGTCCGGTGCGTTTCGAGATAACGCAGGATTACCTGTTTGCCTTTCATCGTCTTAGCACTCATAGTCAGCCTCCTGTTGCATCTGGCCGCTGTAGGTGAAATCTACCGGGTCCAGGCCGGAGTAGCGGCTGCTGAAGTGGTAGGTCTTTTCTGCCCCTGGCGCATGGCGGGACTTCACACAGATGATTTCGGTGATGCCTTTCAGTTCGGTGTTCGGGTTGTATTTCTCATCCCGGTAGATCATGAAAATCACATCGGCTTCCTGCTCGATAACACCGGACTCGCGGAGGTCAGCTGCGACCGGGCGCTTATTAGCACGTTCTTCGACCTTACGGTTAAGCTGAGCCAGTGCGATGACCGGGCAACGCAACTCTTTCGCCAGGTTTTTCAGGCCGGTGGCGATCTCCCCTACGCTGCGGTTCATGTTCTCAGGGTCAGACATGCGCATCTTCTGGAGGTAATCGACAATGACCACACCAAGTCCACCCAGTTTCTTGCTCATTCGCCTGGCTTCCGCTCGCACCTGATGAACGCTGAGGGATGGCTTGTCATTGATGTAGATTGGAGAGTCGATGAACTCCTTCATGCAGTGACTAACCTTCCCCCATGCCTCGTCCATTTTCCCGCTAACTTTGCTCAGCAGATCTTCTTTGCTTACCCGCGCCCGGTGGAAAGCGACTCGCTCAGAGATTTGTTCCACTGGCATTTCGAGACTGAAGAACAGCACCGGCTTTTTGTTTTTCAGGCCTACGGTTTCTGTCACTGTGGTGCTAAACATGGTTTTCCCCATGCCAGGACGTCCGCCAACAACGATAAAATCCGTATTGTTGAATCCTCCGAAAGCGCTATCGATGGTCGACATGCCGAGCTCTGTTTTGTATTTCCAGATGTCGCCATTGATGATCGCCTGGATGGTTTCAAGCGACATATCGATTCCAGTGGTGATGTGTTCAGTTCCGTAGTCAGCGCTGTGCTCAATTCCAGAGATGTCGGCCTGAATGTTGCCGATGATGTCTGCGATACCCTCGGTCGTTGGTTCGGACAGCTTCTGGATCCCAACCTGTAACGCCAGGGTCATACGGCGACCAAGGTACATTTCCCGAAGCTTTTCGCAGTAGGCTGCAAGGTTTGCGAAAGACGGAGTGTTTTTGCTGCATTCAGCCAGGTAAGCGAATCCCCCGGCACTTTCCAGCGCGCCAAGCCGTTCAAGGTCGCTGGTCAACGTCAGCAGGTCTATCTTCTCCCCGGACTCGTTGAGGCGTTTGTAGGACCGCAGAGCCACCTTGTGAGGCGTTGCTGTGAAGTGGTCTTCAGTCAGCCCCTCAATCGCATCGGTAGCCATGTCCGCACCCTCTGGGCGACCTGCTGCAAGCATTATTCCGCCGATGACGGCCTGCTCAACGTATAAATCAATAAAACGGCTCATGCTTTCACTCCCTTGCGCTCACGGTGCTCGTTGATGGCCTGCTCGTAGACAGATCCCCAGTTCTTCGGATTCAGTATCCAGTCGAGAGTCAGCCATGGCTGATCGCCTCTGGTGCCGAACAGGGAAGACTTGCTAATCAGCTCGAAGGCCATTCCCATGTGCTTCAGTTCTCGCCAGTTGCCCTGGGTGGTTTTGCCGTTCCACACAGCTTCCAGGTCTCGATAGGCCGGACGGCGGCGGTTCCACTCATGCAGTGAAACGGCCTTCGAAGGGAATTTTTCATTCCAGAGCTTGATGATCTCTTCGTGCGGACAGGCTTTCGGGTTGCTTCCATGACCATCTGCCCATATCAGGGCGTCTGACAGGTATCCATCAAAGCGGGTCATACGGCACAGGTTCTCTGGCTTGAAGCTGTGACCCCAGTTCACATGGGCCCAGCGGATAACGAGTTTCAGCTCTTCAGCGGTGTAGCACTGGTCTTTGCTCTTCACCGTGGAGAGAGCTTTCTCGAAAGGCGCCAGTGCAGCACAACGACTACCCGTTAGCTCGTTGAAGTAATCCATCACTTCCTGAGCGAGTGAGTTTTCCCCCTGGGGGGATTTAGGGGGATCTTGTTTTTCTGTATTTTGATTATTGTCTTTTGTGTGTACCTCACGCTGTAAATCACGATTTACTGACGGTGTGACACTATTTGTCACAGACGGTGTAAAATATTCCATCACGTCGTTAATCTTATTTATTGCTTGTGCCACTGTGGTTTCGAACATCTCTCCGCGAATCATCTGCTCTTTCATCGCTTCATGAACCAGTGGTTCGATAGCCCCTGCGTGAAGATGGAAAGGAGAAACATAAAACACCTTAGGATTATTTCCTTCGAAGTAGTATTTAACCTCTCTTAGCCTTTCTTCCGCATCACGGGTGGTGAAGCCAATTTTCACAGGACCGAATTCATCTTCAGCAAAAACGTATATGTAACCAGCCTTGTGTTTTGTAGAGCCGTATTCTCTGCGACGCTCTGGTCTATCTACGCACCAATCTGAGATCACCTTGTTAATGCCAACCTTTCTTCCTTCGGTAACCAAGACCCGCATATTCAGCAACTCTGTTTTAGTTGAACTGCATCTTGTTCTCGGCATGCCTGTCATTTCTGAGAATTGCTCACCACTTATCCAGTCAAACGTCTTGTTAAATCCGTATGTTTTACGAATTACAGCTAGCAGGAGTTTCATCTGCCGAACGGTGAAGTTGTTAGACATAATGGCATCGAGCAAATCATTGGCGATGCGCGTATAGCCATCTTCAATATCTGCCACCTGTCGCTCCATAACCTCTTGTTGAGGTTTACGATAATCAGCTAACTTAACGACGCCCATGCTTCACCCCTGCCTGAATCAGTGCCAGTCTTGCCATGCCAACGAAGCGCTCAGCGAACGCCCGGTTTTTTGAGGCAGCGACAACCAGGCCATCTGGTGAATCTGGATGGCGACGTTCCTCTTTTTCCTGGTACTTTTTGCGAGTTTTTGACATACTTACTCCAGTTACTTGGCGTAACACAGTGTGATAAGGGCCTTTGAAGTGACCGCTTCAAGGGCTTTCGCTTTTTTGGTAGTACCCATCACATAACTCCCGGCGCCATAGCGGCCAGACTTGTCACCACCGCAGCGATTGATTCAGTTGGCAGGAAGCGCAGCAGTGCTTCAGCAGCTTCTCTCACCTCTTTCTCAAGGCGTTGTATCGGCTGACCAAGTAACTTCGCCTGATGTGCTTCAGTGCACTCTTTCATGGCCTCGGCTATCAGTTCGGCCTCAGTCTTTGCGACCAGACCGAACTCTCTCGCCACTTTCTCGTTATCCCGCGCCATCACGTCGATAATGACGGGGATCAGTAGCATCAACCCCTTGTCGTTCTTCGGGCCCGGATCGTTAATCATCCGGAAGAAGTTCTGCTTCGTGTTGTGTTCAGAACCTGCCAGTAACAACCCCTTCCCGCCGCGCGCCAGCCACTCTTTCGCAACCAGCTGAGAAATGTGAACCTGAGACTGGCCCGGCGTAGCTTTTTGCCAGGCCTTAACTGCCTCCCGTATTCGAGTTAGCTTACGGTTATTACGCGGAACACTTTGATAAATCGAAATCAACGGACGTTGTTCAAGTCCGGTACTCTGTTGATACGCAAGTGAATGCATTGCTTTCCCTTTCGTGGTTAGGGCCGCCGGTTAGGCGGCGTTATTGTCGGCCGGTGACGGGAACAGCGTCGGCAAATCAGGGCGAATCTGGTAGGCCTGAATCTCGCCACCAGTTGCTTTTACGATGCTGTTCACATGCTCCGGAGAAACCCTCGCTTTGTTGTGTAGCCACTTGTAAACCGCCTGCTGCGACACTGCGCACGCTTCACCAAGGGCTTTTTGTGACCCGACGATGGTGATAGCGGTTTTAATGGTTGGGTTCATAACAACCTCCATAGTGAACATAAACGAAGAATAAAACTATGGTTGTATTTAGTCAACAACCATTTTCGTTTGATGGAATAAAACCACGGTTGTACATTTAACCTTATGAAAACGACACTTGCTGGAAGACTGAAAGAAGCACGCGCGGCACGAGGCCTGACACAAAAGGCGCTCGGGGATCTCGTGGGTGTTAGCCAGGCGGCTATTCAGAAAATTGAAACAGGAAAAGCCAGCCAGACCACCAAGCTTGTGGAAATTGCTAACGCGCTCGGGGTAATGCCTGATTGGCTCAGCTCTGGAGAAGGGGCGATGCTTAATGACGGAAAGCAATCAGGGGCAGCTTTATTAACTAATGCAGCTTCGGACGTATTCCGCGTAGACGTTCTCGACCTCACTGTTAGTGCGGGACCGGGATCATTCATGATTTCTGAGTTTGTAGAAGTTCTGCATGCTATTGAGTTCACAAATGAGCATGCCCGCGCCCTCTTCGGCAATCGCGCACAGCATGATGTGAAGGTGATGACTGTAGACGGTGACAGTATGTGTCCAACGATTCAGTCTGGTGATCGCCTCTTCTTCGATGTGTCAGTGAGGAACTTCAAGGTTGACGGAGTATACGCATTTGTCTTTGGGCAGCACTTCCATGTTAAGCGTCTGCAAATGCAGGGCCTGCAATTAGCCGTGCTTTCAGATAACCCGGCTTACAAAGACTGGTATGTAACAGAAGAGAATCAGGACCAGCTCTACATCATGGGAAAAGCGCTGATCCATGAATCGATAGCTTACAACAAACTGTAGCAGTGGCCTGATGAGGTGTTTGGGTGATGAGAGAATATCTGATAGTAGGCGTGGTTACTTTGCTCTCGGTTGTTGCTATCGTGCTTATAGTGGCCTGATGAGACGTTTGGTTAAGGATGGCGAATTTTTCATACAAAACAATTACACTGTATAAAAATTCAGATTAATAAACCCCACTCCTTGACATTTACATTTTTATCTATTTTTTGAGTTGCCTAAAATCACCTATAGGGTAAACTTCACTTAAGCTCCTATATGAGAGCTTCTGAGGAGATACAAAATGAAAACCTTACGTTGCATGGCCTACCAGCAGAACGGCGTTTACGTAGCTGCGTGTTTAGACCTGTCATTGGCAGCGCAAGCAGATACCATGCAGGACGCCGTAAAAAAACTGGACGAACAGATTAAAGACTTTTTCACTGAAGCACTATCAGAACCGGAATATGCAAAACAATTACTTAGCCGTAAAGCACCGCTATCTATGTGGCTAAAGTATTGGGTGATCGCCTTTCAGGTCTTTGTCAGAAAACGAGGTGAAGCAAAGCTCTTTGCTGAACCTTGTGATGCTCATGCTTAGGACTGCATTACATGTTCTTGAAAAAGCTTACCCCTTTGAAATACGACGAGGTAATCAGAGGGCTTAAGAAAATGGGGTTTGAAATGAAACCCAAAACAGGAACCTCTCACGAACAATGGGTTCTCAAGAACAGCAAAGGGAAATGGGTGGTTACAGTTGATAAGCATCACGCCCCATTTTCCAGAGATTTGATAAAATCCATGGCTAAACAAGCCGGGCTGAAAGATCGCCACTTTCACGCATTATGCAGAGGTGACGCTACGCTTGAAGATATAGGATTTCAAATCACCAGCTAAAACCCGGCCACCGCGCCGGGTTTTTATTGCCCTTCCGCACTATCTCAGCTGCATCCCTGTTCACACCCTTACCTATCACGTTTCCCGTTTCCTTCCGGTACCGTTCCAGCTTGTCGATGATGTTTTGCTGGGTCATAGGTAAATCTGCCAGTGACAACTCCATGACCGCCCGCCCCATGGCGTGAACCATCATGTTCACTCTTTCTTCATCCAAGCCCATTACCCACTCCTTTTTGATGTTTTTTCAAACATACCATCATCGGAGCTAAAAATAAATTTAGTTTAAAAACAACCAAATAAAACCACATTAATCATTAATACAACTATTGTTGTTGACGATAAAACAACTATGGTTTTTAATAAGCCCATCGAAACGAAACATCGACAGCTGAGCGAAGTTAGCCAGCGGCGGATAGCAAGTCGCCTGCTTTTTAACAACATGCAGATTTACAGCGTCAATGACCTGTTATGACCCCTACACGAAAACGTGCTGTATCACCGGGTGCGATCCGGTCGGTGAGAGAGTATCCCCGCGCGAGAGCGAGAACGGCGTGAGAACGGGCAACACTGGCAGGGAGTTGGCGCTGACTACACACGAATACTTAACCTAATGATTTTTATCAAAAGAGGTCGATATGTTAAGTGCATGTGTCGAACACAAACAGAACAGAAAATACGGAATTACCACGACTAAGGTTAACGGTAAAACGGTATCAATAAAGCTTCACAGGAAGGCTTATTGCGAGGCAAACGGACTCACATTGGATGACATTCGCGGCTTGATTGTTATGCACGAGTGTGACAACCCAAAGTGTATCAATCCTTCTCACCTACGAATTGGCACCCATCAGGACAATATGAATGATATGGCACTTAAGGGTAGAAGTTGCCACCGTCACGGCGAGTTAAACCCAAGAGCGAAATTAAGTAGTTCTGACGTTGATGAAATAAAACGGCTTAAGGGAAAGAAAACGCAAAAACAGATTGCCGATATGTTCAACGTCAGCAAATCACATATCGGCAGAATTCAGAGGGGCGATCGCTGGGGTGGTTAACGCCACCTTACCGCACCGGAATGGTTTGCTGCTCAGTTCCCGAACATCGGGGAATCTTTACCGGCAGCTCTTTGCGAGGGGCTGACGGTAAACAAGCAGGGAGGTAATTATGCGGCCTGAGTTAAACCAAGAGTATCTCCGCAAAATCCTAACTTACGATCCTGAAAGTGGTCATTTCAAATGGAACTTTAACAAAGGCGCTCGCAATAAATCTCCTTATGCGGGGACGCTAACCAGTTACGGGTACATCAAGATCCTGATCGACCAAAAGCAATACTTTGCTCACAGGCTCGCATGGCTTTATGTGCATGGACACTGGCCTGAAGGTTTTATCGACCACATCAACGGCGATAAAGCTGACAACCGCCTAGTTAACCTCAGAGAAGCTAAGCGTGAGGAAAACTGCCGGAATGTATCCATTAAATCAACAAACACCAGCGGTTACATCGGGATCAGCATTGATAAGCGTCATGGGTGCTGGAGAGCGCAGATCAAGGTTAACAGGAAGCAAATAGCCCTCGGTACTTTCCAAACAAAAATTGATGCGGTGCGTGCTTTTAACGAGGCGGCCGTTTTCCATCATGGCGAATACGCCATTCGAAAGATTAAACATAACGAAGAGATGCTCATGAAAGAGTTTGGGCATCTTTAGCATTTCTCCCGCATCAGCGGGTAACGACATAGCCAACCTCAAGCATCTTAACCCGGTGCTTGGTGATGGTAATGAAGCCATCGTAACCAAACAGGAGACGAAGACCTGTTCTGGTTAAGTTTGAAAAGTCTTTTTTGGCCCGCCACCGTGCGGGCATTTTTTCGGAGGTTGCATGTTTGCTACTGATATTACGTTGAAGTACGGCACTCATCAGCCAGAGACGATTCTGGAAACAATGCCGATTGAAGAAGCATCTCAAATCATCAAGGAGAAGCTTCGTGATGAAGTACGCCAAGAGCTCGAGTGTGAGTATGGTGATCGCCTTTATGAGGCTGAAGAAGAGGCATCAAACTGGGAAAGCAGAGCTGATGACTATGAAAGCGACGCAACTTGCTTGGCTAAAGCCATAAGAGATGCTTTTGAATCTTCCAACTTTGAAGATGCAAAGTTGATTCTCGAGCGAGCGATGCACGATCAAAAAAACTATTTCTGAAGACCCGCCACGGCGGGTTTTTTATCGGCCATACATAGGCAGATTTTCGAGTCTGCCCATTTATGACAACCGGCGGCCATCCACCGCCAGATATTGCGCAACCCCATTATTAACGTTCCGTTCGCCGCGATAAGGCCAAGAGGATTTATGACAGTCACCCACAACGGCAAGCAGTACACCGCCAAAAAGCTCAACGATAACGAGTGGCAGCTGACGTCGGTATCGGCACCGCGTGAAAAGCTGACGCTTAACCGCTGGCAGATGCATATCGCTGGTCTCCTGGAAAAGGTTGAGGTGAAGCATGATGCACCATTACGGAGTGTTTGAAGTTAACCGCGGCGCCGTTCAGCCAGGAATGCTGGTAAAGCACAAAGACGGAATGTGGACCGCATCAGCAAATGCCCGCGGCAAACTCTACCTTCACCGCGGCTGTGAGCGCACCTACACCAAAGAGCTGCTTGTTGAGGTTTATCTCGACGGTCGCGGTCACGGACTTAGTCACTAACCACCCTATTCAACCGATCGGCCTGGCTTTCTGCGGGCGGCATCGTTGCATCCAAATTTCAGGAGAAACCATGAGCGAAGTAACGGACTTAACTGTCATCGAAATCAAGCCTGAGCAGGCACCGGTGCTTTACGTATCGGGCGGCCTTGATGTTTACCTCGAGCAAATCCGCCAGGCAGTGAACGAAGTACCTGACCTGTCCACGAAGAAAGGCCGTGACCGTGTCGCCTCTCTGGCGGCGCAGGTATCCCGCAGCAAGACGGCAATCGAAAAGCCGGGCCGTGAATACCTTAAGCGCCTGAAAGAGGCTGTGCGTCCAGCAGAGGCTGAAATTAAGCGATTCGTTGATGCTTGCGACGAGCTACGTGATGCGACCCGCCGCCCACTAACCGAATGGGAAGCCGAGCAGGAACGCATTAAGGCTGAAGAAGCCATGAACGCGATGCACGCCGAAGCGCTGGAGATGAACATCAGGTTCGATCAGGAGCTGGCTGCCAAGTTCGAAGCGGACCACGAAATGGCCCTGCTGATGAATAAGGATTTTGACCGTGACCGCGAAGAGCAGCGCCGTCTGGCGGAACAGGCTCAGCGTGAACGTGATGAGCAACTGAAACAGGAAGCGGCAGAACAAGCCCGCCGCGATGCAGAAGCGAAGCACAAAGCTGAGTTGGATGCAGCGGCACGCCGTGAGGCTGAAGAGAAAGCCCGCGCTGAACTAGCGGAGCGCCAGCGCATTGAAGCGGAACAGCGTGCAGCTCGCGAGAAGCAGGAAGCGGAAGCCCGGGCGGAACGCGAAAAAGCCGCGGCGGTTGAAGCCGAGCGCCTGAAGGCAAAACAGGCCGAAGATGCTCGCCTGGCCGAAGAGAAGCGCAAAGCCGACGAGCAAGCCAAGCGCGAAGCTGACGTTAAGCACCGCAAGACGGTCGGCACCAACATCGTTAACGCGCTCACCAGCCACACAAGCTTAACCCGCGAACAGGCTATCGAAGTGCTTACCGCTCTGAAAGATGACCTGATCCCCTGCGCAAAAATTCATTACTGAGGTGAACAATGATCCCCGTTGATTTAGCAAGAACACCGGAGCTCAGCCGGATAAAACGCAAGTATCACGTTGTTGAAGCTCTGTACTGGCGTAAGTCCGCCAACAAAAGCATGAAGCGTCATTGTCTGCGCATGGCTCGTGATGAACGCATCAATCAATGTGACTTTCTCGGCGAAAACCTGCCGTTCTGAGGTGAAGCATGGATCTGAATAAATTAGATGAGCCATTCCATTCAGACGACATCGAATGGCGCATACAGCAAGCAGGGAAAACTAATAACGGCATTTGGGCCAAAGTGCTGGCTTACGTTACTAACCGGGCAATCATGAAACGCCTGGATGAAGTATGCGGAAAGGCTGGCTGGCGTAACGACTACCGCGACATCCCAAATAATGGCGGGGTTGAGTGCGGTATTTCCATCAAAGTTGATGGCGAGTGGATCACCAAATGGGATGCGGCTGAAAACACCCAGGTAGAAGCTGTTAAAGGGGGGCGTTCTGGCGCAATGAAGCGCGCCGCCGTTCAGTGGGGTATCGGACGTTACCTCTACAACCTGGATGAAGGTTTTGCCGTAGTTTCAGCAACACGCGCACCGGGATTCCAGTATGCAAAATCAAAAGAGGTCGGCGTGTTTTACTGGAAGGCTCCAGCATTGCCAGCATGGGCATTGCCATCCGGATCTGCAGTCCAACAGGAAGAGCAACCTTGCAATGAGGCGCAGCAGGAAGAGAGGACAACTCAGCCTGAGGATGCTGACAAAATCCTTGCCGATTTCTCTGAATATGCCAGCTCTGAAAACAACAGCGAGCGGCTAAAGCATCGATACGAAGAAACATGGAAATTGCTTAACGGATTTTCTGAGCACCAGAACAAATGCAAAGACGTCACTGGTATTCGCATCAAAGAGCTCAAACAGGCTGCGTAAAACCACTCTTCATTAGCGGGCGGCATTGCCGTTAACACTATGACTCCTGAATCGATTATCAGAATTCTGCGTAAGGATGCGCGGAATCATATCACTTCATTCCACCGTTGGCAGACCGCAAAGGGAGCTCTTGGTCATACCGGCGGAATCACTCTCAACTATCACGAGCCCTATTACGAGGGGTGGGCACCTGCTTTGGAGATGCAACAAACATTCATCTCAGGCCCGTCTCTGTCTCGGATTCAACACCTACTTACCAGCGAGGAATGGGGAAACGGAACGATCGGCGGCTGCGTGTATCGCCTTAAGGAGAGCCAATGAGCGTACTTTGGCAATCTTGGGAAAACCTATTCCTGCATGAAGTGGGTGGAACAATGCCGGTATCGGTCATTGCTGAAAAGCTTGAGCGCACGGAACGCGCCATAACAACTCAAGCATCGCGTATCGGCGCAAGTATTCCATCTCGAATGACCGGCAGACGCTGGACTAAAGCCGAGTTATTCCTTCTCAGTCGTTTCACACCTGAAGAGGTCGCTGCAGCAACCGGGCGTTCCATCTACTCCGTACGCAGCAAATTACAGTCTCTGACCAGAACGTCAGGAGGAAAAGTCATGCCTGAATGGACAGCAGAAGAAGTTGCATACCTGTGGCGCCACACAAACGCAGAAGTCGCAGATATGACCGGACGGAGTATCGAAGAGGTCGGAGATAAGCGGCTGCAAACCAATATGGAGCGTAATGGCTGGGATGTTAACGACCCGGAGCGGGAGGGTGTATGACCGGAAAATACTCTCTAATCTACGCTGATCCGCCCTGGTCTTACGGCAACACCATAAGCAACGGCGCCGCTGCCGACCACTACTCCACCATGAAGTTAATCGACATCAAGCGTCTGCCAGTGTGGGAACTAGCCGCCGAAAACGCGGTGCTGGCGATGTGGTACACAGGTACGCATAACCAGGAAGCGATAGAACTGGCCGAGGCCTGGGGTTTTACCGTTCGCACGATGAAGGGCTTTACCTGGGTGAAGCTGAACCAGAACGCGGAACTGCGCATCAACAAGGCGCTGGCCGAGGGTGAAGTCACCGACTTTTACGACTTCCTCGATCTGCTTAACGCTGAGACGCGCATGAACGGTGGCAACCACACCCGAGCCAACACCGAGGACTTGCTGATTGCTACCCGCGGCGCCGGGCTGGAGCGAAAGCATGCCGCGATTAAGCAGGTGGTCTACAGCCCGCTCGGCGCGCACAGCGAAAAGCCTTGGGAAGTGCGCCACCGGCTGGAGCTGCTTTATGGAGATGTGCCGCGCATTGAGCTGTTTAGTCGCAGCGCGGCACCGGGCTGGGATGCTTGGGGGAATGAAGTTGATGGCGATGTGAAGCTTGTTCCGGGGAGATATGAAAATGCCGAGTAGAAACTGCCCTGAATTAACTGCCGAAATGGTTAGAGAGCTTCTGGAATATGACCCCACAACAGGGCTGCTGACCTGGAAGACTTGTCGCAAAAAAGTCCAGAAAGGTAGTGTTGCTGGCTCGGTTTGTGGGAACGGTAGAAAGCTTTACGTCAAAGTTAGGATTGGCCGCCTCTATCGCGCGCATCGTCTCATTTGGCTGATAGTGACAGGTGAATGGCCAAAGTATCACCTTCAACCGAATTAACCGACAGTTCCGGGAGCATTGACCATGGCCGACATCATCGACACAGCAGCAGAGATTGAAGAGCTTCAGCGTAACGCTGCCCTTTCCGCTCACCGGCTCAACCGTAACACCATATCAGCTGAGCATTGCGCGGAATGCGGCGAGGATATCCCGGCGCCGCGGCGCGCCGCCGTTCCCGGCTGCCAGACATGCGCGGAGTGCCAATCGGTCATTGAGCTGAAGAATAAGCAGAGGGGGATCCAGTGAAAGAGCGCGGAATGATTTTTAATGGCGAGATGGTTCGCGCCATCCTCGGCGGTCGGAAGACGCAGACCCGGCGCATCATGAAAATTCAGCCGTCTGATGGCTTCCATCCAACGCATAACGGTTACGATCTGGATTTAAACGCACACTGGTACACGCCTGGCGTGGTCGATAAAAACGGATACCTGCAGCCTGCAAAGAAAGATGTGTTTGGCGTTGCTGATGAGAATGAAGGCTATACCTGCCCGTTCGGTGCCGTCGGCGATCGCATCTGGGTGCGCGAAACGTGGGGCGTAGTTAGCCATGAACTGGATGAGGACGGTCGCATTCAGCCATGGATCCCTGACCGTCCTGCCACAGCCATTCACGAAATGCCGTTTGGTAATGGTTACTACTCTGGTCACGCTATTTACGCAGCAGATGGGGATTTTACCTGGGGTGATGACGATGGCTATGAAGATGGTCGTTCGTGCTGGAAACCATCTATCCACATGCCTCGCGCAGCCTGTCGCATTCTGCTGGAAGTTACCAGCGTGAGCGTGGAGCGCTTGAACTCTATCAGCCAGGAGGATGCGCAGGCTGAAGGCATGGAACTTACCGGATGGCGGCCAACATACTCTGACCCAGATAGCGGCGGAGAAGTCTGGACTCCATATGACAACTTTGCGCAGCTGTGGGAATCAATCTACGGCGAGGAAAGTTGGAAGGCCAACCCATGGGTTTGGGTAATTGAATTTAAGGTGGTGCCCAATGTTCAGGATAATCCAGCCTAACACCTGGTACGCCGATCCCCACGGCGCGCCCTGCAAAATCATCCGCACTACCCACGAAGTAATCCACTACATCCGCAACGGTCGCACCTGCATCGCCAGCATGGGCCGCTTTCAGCATGAATTCGAGCCGCTGACCAAAGCACAGGCCGAGCGGATCGCCGAAGAAATCGAAACAGCAGATCACCTGAAAAAGCTGCGCGCCCAGCGTGCGGCGTAAGGAGAACTATGAGCACCATTCAGGACATCCGAAACCAGCTATCAACTCTGGTCACCGAGGCGCACAAGGTTGCATGCGCCCTCGATATAGGTGACGAGCGAACCGAGGCATTTGAGCTTTACGAAGCACTTCGTCGACTTCAGCGGCAGGGCGCCGCCGGAGAGATTCTCTCAGCAACTAACCCCCTTCTCACCTCGCCATATTACGACGAGGACTGGGACGAAGATGAAGACGACTGACGCAACTGATAGCCAGTTATGAGCTGGCTTTTGGGTGCGAAAGCACTGCAACGTTATCCCTTTTGCCCTCCACTGTGAGGGCATTCTTTTACCTGTTTTACAGGTTCGATTTCCAAACCGGAGATGAAACCCATGCAACACCAATTACAGCCCGATTCACTGGTTGATCTGAAATTCATCATGGCAGATACTGGTTTCGGAAAGACCTTCATCTATGACCGCATCAAAGACGGCACCCTGCCAAAAAGCAGACTCATCCACGGCCGCGCCCGTTGGTTATATAGTGAGCATTGCGCATTCAAAGAAAAGCTCCTGAATCGCCACGATGGGTAAAACTGCGGGTAAAATAAAATCCAATTCTGAAAAACCCCTTTCCTAACAATCCCCTGCCATGCCAATTCGATGTATGCAGGGGACACCATTAAGTCATTTCACACCACTTCAGTTCACTTCACAACATCAGCAATACCAAGCCTTTCAACAGAAACCACACTTACACAGCGTTCAATTACCTTCATGACATTACAGCACTCTGATGGTATAAGTGATGGTATTCATCAGTTCGATATCCAGATACCATCAATTACCTCTTGAGGGGGTGCCATTTATGGCTATAAACGAGCTTTCACCCAAACAGATCGAGAATGCCAAGCCACGAGACACCGATTACAAAATAACCGATGGTGGCAGTCTGTACCTCTTGGTCAAAAAAACGGGTGGCAAATACTGGCGCATGAATTATCGCTTTGCTGGTAAACAGGCGACATTAGCATTGGGCGTGTATCCGGATGTTCCACTGACAACAGCACGTAAACGCAGAGATGAAGCCAGACAGCTTCTTGCCGACGGCAAAGATCCACGTGAAGCAAAAAAAGCTGAAAGCACTGAACCAACGTCACCGACTTTCGAGGCTATAGCCCGTGAGTGGCACGGCGGAACGATGGGACATCCTGAGTGGAAAGAGATCACCCGTAATAAAATATTGAGGGAAATGGAAAACCACATATTTCCTCTCATCGGTAGTAAACCCATCGACAGCTTAAAAACACGGGATCTGCTACCTTTGCTTATCAGCATGAACGAACAAGGCATTGGTGCTACTACGGGAAGAGTAAAGACAACGATGAGCAGCGTATTCCGCTATGCGGTTCAGCGTGGAATAGTCGAGTACAACCCAGCTCACGACCTGAAAGGTGCTTTGACGAGTCCTAAAACTAAACACCGCCCCGCCCTTCCTCTGGATCGCCTGCCAGAATTGATGACGAAAACTGCAACATACACAGGCAGATCTCTCACCAAACTCGCAGTATTACTATCTCTTCATACGTTTGTTCGCTCCAGCGAACTTCGCCACGCTCGCTGGGACGAGATAAATTTTGATACTGCCATGTGGACAATCCCTGGTCAGCGAGAAGAAATCGCAGGTGTAAAATTCTCTGAACGTGGGGCTAAAATGGGCAGTGGGCATTCAGTACCATTGTCTTCGCAGGCAATTGACGTATTGAAATCGATTAAAAGCATCAGCAATGAGTACACACTGATTTTTCCTGGCGATAGCAACCCCTATAAGCCTATGAGTGAGAACACGGTTAATAAAGCGCTCCGTACTATGGGTTATGATACTCAGGCCGATGTTTGCTTACATGGTTTCCGGGCAATGGCCTGCTCTGCTCTTACCGAATCAGGATTGTGGTCACGGGATGCCGTAGAGCGGCAAATGAGCCATCAGGAACGTAATGAGGTACGTGCGGCTTATGTTCATCTGGCGCAGCACATGCAGGAGCGCCGCCGAATGATGCAGTGGTGGTCAGACTATCTTGAAGCAAACTCTGATCAACATGTTGCACCATATGACATGAAGAAATTACGGGTTGTTGGCAATTAACCGAACAAACTGGGGCTAGCCCGGTCAGGCGAAAAGCAGTAACACCTGATGCCTGCCTCAGTTTTTATCAGATGCGCAAGAGGATGAGGTGATGGATAGCAACGTCTGGAAAGAGAACCGAATCGCGCCTTTAGAATACTGCTCATTCGAAAGAGCTGCTAAATTGCTCAATTGCGAATGTGAAGACTTAATTCACTGGAATAAAATAGGTGCTATCTCAATAGCTTTTGAGCCTAAAAATTTAGCTGGTGATTTGTCTGTTAGCTTTTACGAAAATGCCGCTGATAATATTGAACGATATAACCTCTCGTACAATATCACAGCCGAGTTGAGCTTTTATGGTTCTATTTTTAACTCTAAACGAGGACATAAAGAAGGTGTGTATTTCCATCAATCCCGTTATGGATTTAATTTTTCAGGGTACATTAATGGATTGTGGATTATTAGCTCCGGAATTATAAATGAAAATAATGGAGTATTCATAACAAATAAAAACCACAAAGGACATAATTTATTTCACCCTGTTAGTAGATCTGATGAAATTTGCTCTGTCTTTTTTATTTACAAAGGAGAGGAGGAGTTTTCACTTGAATTGAGTGAGCTTTTCATAACAAGGTTAGATATCGAAAAAATCTGGACAGCTACAATCCTTGGTGAGCCAATGGATAGCTATTTCACGGGTAAACCTCGAGAAGATAAACCTATTATTCCAAATGCTGTATCGCTAACACAAAGTGCAAGGCATGATAAAAATAGGCAGAGACTCGAATCTGCGGCTAAAAAGGTACTTGCCAATCACCGGAGTGAATGTGTCGACAAAGGTGGTAAATTGGTTTTTACAAAATGGGCTTCAGCCACATTGAAATATAGAAATGATTATGGAGGCTTTATTCATTCGAGCCAAAGAGGAATAAGTAAAATACTCAAGGAAATGCAGGAAGAGGAAATTGCTCAACATAATGCAGAGTAAACTTACCCTGCTACTGTGTAAGCTTACCCTGTATTTAAATCGTTCTACGCACCTCCTAACATTTGTCGTGATGATTACACTAACGACATAACATGGCAGGTGAAACCTATGATTACACAACCCTACCCTCACACCGGGCATGCCCGACCACGAGCTACTGCTGATTTTCTCAAAGTCAGCACTGTCACTCTTTGGCGCTGGGAAACAAGCAAACCCGATTTCCCGAAGTCCATTCGTCTTTCTGAACGCGTCACTGTCTACGACGCTGCAGAGATCCGATCCTGGCTGGATTCGAAGAAGCACAGCTAACCCTGGAGTAAAAACTATGAAATTAGAAAAATCTGGCTTAACTGCCAGTGGCCAAACTCACGCTGAAAAAAGTGAACCGCTAATTATCATTAGCAAACATTTGAGCGGTGAATCCGATGCGTAATATCGACTTTATACGCGAAGTGACTCATACCGCTGCCGGGCAATGGCATTCCGTTTTGTCTGACCTCAGTATCGCAGTTTCTGATTCACCGCTCAGGCATACCCCCTGCCCGGCGTGCGGAGGAACAGATCGCTTTCGGTTCGACGACAACGAGCGCGGGGCTCATATCTGCAATCAGTGTGGCGCTGGCGACGGCCTCGATCTGATTAAGAAGGTGAATGGCTGCGACACGACAGAGGCCGCGCAGCTGGTAGCGGAAGTGCTGGGTATTGATTTTCGGGTATCGCAAACGAATCTAAGCGCTGTCATTGAGCGCCGGAAATTACTTAAGACAGAGCGCCTGCAGCGTGAGCAAATGCGACAGGAGCAGGCCGCACAGGACACAGAGCACCGTCGCCTAGCCTTTTCTCGCCGCTATGCAGCGATGTGCCAGAATGTCACACAGGGCGAATCTGACTATCTGAAATCAAAGGGGCTGAACGGCCTCACCTATCCCCTTCTCACTAATGGCG
Source organism: Citrobacter telavivensis (assembly GCA_009363175.1). Classification (NCBI taxonomy): domain Bacteria; kingdom Pseudomonadati; phylum Pseudomonadota; class Gammaproteobacteria; order Enterobacterales; family Enterobacteriaceae; genus Citrobacter; species Citrobacter telavivensis. The sequence goes on along the minus strand of CP045205.1, from coordinate 2,106,676 downwards.
CGATCCTGCTGCCGCTGGTGGACAACACTGGTGCGGTCACTGCCGCACAAACCATTACCTCGAGCGGGGAAAAACGTCTTGTAGTGGATTCAGCCAAACGCGGAGCATTCCACGCTATCAACGCTACAGAGCAACCGCAGGAGGTGATCCTTGCCGAAGGACTGGCAACGGCCTTATCAGTTCACTTAATGCGACCGGATGCACTGACCATCTGTGCAGTCGATGCCGGTAACCTGTTACACGTCGCCATCCAGATGCGTCAGCAGTACCCACAAGCAAAAATAATTATTGCCGCTGATAACGACCACCACAACAACCAGCCAAACACCGGGAAAGCGGTCGCAGATAAAGCGGCGCTTTTGGTAGCTGGATGGGTGGCTCTTCCACCGGGTGAGAATAAAGCCGACTGGAACGACATCCACCAGCAATACGGGGTAGCTGAGAGCATCTGCATGTTTACCGATTCGATGTACCAAGCACAGGGAGAAAGCATGAAACCAGAGTTGCAGGCCATTGAGGGAGGTAAATCTAGCCCTCCAGAAATAGACCCGTTAAAACCGCGTATCGAGAGCCGGGAGGATGGTGTGTACTGGATTGTGCCAAAGGTGGACAAAGAAAGCGGCAATATTATCAATAACGAAAACTGGCTGGCGTCAGCAATGGACGTGATCGGCTCCGGACGCGACGATAAAGACCAGTATCTGATATTACGCTGGCTGGCCTTTGGCTCAGACGTACCGACGACCGCTGCCATTCCCCTAGCGGATATTGGAGAGCGAGAAGGCTGGCGCGCTTTGAAAGCAGGCGGGGTTAAAGTCACTGCTAAAAGCAATATGAGGGCAATTTTGGCCGACTGGTTACAGCGCAACAGCTCACGTGAGCTATGGCGTGTTACCTATGCCACTGGCTGGCAGTGCGGGGCATATATCATGCCCGACGGAGAAATCATCGGCACACCTGCCAGGCCTGTTTTATTCAGCGGTCGCAGCTCCGCAAGTGCAGGTTATGCCGTACAGGGCACAACTGAGAGTTGGCGTGGCAGTGTGGCGCGTCTGGCATACGGCAACTATGCAATGATGACCGGCGTCGCTGCCGCCCTGGCAGCGCCATTAATCGGCCTGACGGGCGCGGATGGGTTCGGCATTCACTTTTATGAGCAGTCGAGTGCAGGCAAAACCACCACCGCGAATGTGGCGAGCAGCTTATACGGCAATCCGGATTTATTACGCCTGACGTGGTACGGAACGGCATTGGGGCTGGCAAACGAAGCCGCCGCTCACAATGACGGATTAATGCCACTGGATGAAGTCGGACAGGGAGCTGACCCGGTGAGCGTGTCGCAGTCTGCCTATGCGCTATTTAACGGTGTAGGAAAATTGCAGGGCGCGAAGGAAGGCGGCAACCGCGATTTAAAACGCTGGCGAACCGTGGCTATCAGTACAGGTGAAATGGATTTAGAAACATTCATAGCCAGTGCGGGGCGCAAAACCAAAGCGGGACAACTCGTGCGCCTACTGAATATACCGCTCAGTAAAGCTGTGCGCTTTCATGAATACGCGAACGGCAAGCAACATGCCGACGCACTCAAAGAAGCATACCAGCACCATCACGGTTCCGCTGGAAGGTCGTGGATAAAATGGCTGGCAGACCACTCGCAACAGGCGATTGATACCGTGCGTAAGTGTGAAGCACACTGGCGCAATCTTATTCCTGCCGACTATGGCGAGCAGGTACATCGTGTGGCCGCACGATTTGCCATTCTGGAGGCTGCGTTACAGTTGAGTGAAGCGGTCACGGGATGGGATGCACAGACCTGCCGTGATGCAATACAGCACAGTTACAACGCGTGGCTACGCGAGTTCGGCACCGGCAACAAAGAACACCAGCAAATAATTGAACAGTGCGAGGCGTTTTTGAATTCCTATGGATTCAGCCGGTTTGCACCGTTCCCCTATAGCTCAGCCGATATGCCGATTAAGGATCTGGCGGGGTATCGTCAGAAAGGGAAGCACGAAAACGATCCGACAATCTACTACACCTTTCGAAGCACATTTGAAAAAGAGATCGCCCAGAACTTTAACCCGAAGCAATTCGCTGAAGTTCTGAAAAATTCAGGGATGTTGACCCCTCCTACGAGCGGGCGAGGTTACCAGCGCAAATCACCTCGCATCGACGGAAGGCAGATTAACGTTTACGTCCTGACCTTCCAGACAGAGGACTACGCCGCATCTGAGGAATAGCATTTTTCACATACGTAAAAAGGGTGTTGGTTCAGTTAGCTCAGTCGGTTCAATATAAAATGCTCATTGTTTTATAAGGATTTTAATTCGCATATTGAACCAGCGCTGAACCAACAAATATCCGTTTTGAATCAATAATTAGTAATACTGACATTCCCTCTGGCAGGCAGTAAACCAACAGAAAGTCCCGCTGAACCAGCTCAGCATCACCAATGTTGGTTCAGCAAAACCCGGTGTTGGCAAGGCCTGCCGGGCATTGAACCGACTAAACCAACAGAACCAACACTACTGTGCTTACTATCAGTAAAAATCAGGTGAGGTATGACGGCTTTGAAAAATGGCCACACAGATTTCAGCGTACGAGTGGCTGATAGCTGCTTAACGTAACCTTTCAGGTGATGCCAGTTATGCAGAATTATTTGCAGACTCACTCAAGCCCATTTCTCCCCAAGCATTTTTCCAGCCAGCAATGCGTTTTACCGAAATAGAATGATGCGTCGACTCATCATTCTGCGCACGGTGCCCACCATGCTTATCCAGATACGCCAAATGAGCCTCATAAATATCATTCCTGATCCACGACAGCGGCGTAATATAGAAAGTATTCGGCTCTCGTCCGAGATCAACAAACACCCAAAACGCATTATCTTTTTTATCAAGAGTACACTGGGCAGCATAGTTGGTTGTGGTTTGCCATGTTCCTGCTTTTTTCGATCGGGTCGTCACTTTGCACGTTTTACCGTTGGGTGCCTCAAATAAGATGAATGACTTGTTGCCTTCCTTTTGAACGACAATATTTCTGGCCCCAAGGCTGGTTAATTTGTGCAATACCGCTAACTGCCCTAATTCTGCTGTGTTCATAATTTCCTCTCGAACGATTCAAAAAAACCAGCAAGTGCCGCAAATTTGCAGCGATGAGGTAAAAGCCTAAAACAACAAAAGCAACTTTCAGCACCTAATAAAAAAAAGCACTACGCCTCATGTGGTGATATCAACCACACCACCTGCATCCAGGACAGTCTTTTTTGCAACTGTGGGATAACGTTATTCAGCCAGTACAGGGAGGAAACATAGCCTGAAGATCCGCCGCCACGGCTAAACCGTTTTACAAAAAACTCATCTTCCCCTACCCGATGAATTAATGATCTTCCAGTCAATGCCTGGAATGCCGCCGCGATGATATTTGCCAACTCGTCTTCATCTTCCGGGATACTCACCTGACACAAAGCCTTGCGCATTTCCAACCATAAGAAGAGACTCCCGCGCGATCCCCACTGGGTTGGCGCAGGATCAAACAAGTCAGATACAACAGCCCATTCACGTTCCGGAAAGCTAATCTTTTTTGCCGCAACCTTATGTACCAATGGGAAAAATATCTGCCTGAAAAAATCAGCCTCTACCATGAATGTAAAACCTTCAGCCACATCAAAGTGAATGGCTTCAGTCGTTGATATCGCTTTACCCGTCAACGCAAAAAAGAGGTGATTTAGCCTGGTATCCAGTTCGCTAAGGTCATCAGGACATGGCTCAACACCTGAAGCCGAAATCATTTTATCGACCAAAATTTGGTTGCCATCATAATCAGTGAACAATTGCCGTTCAGTGGCAACGACTTTTCTGATGATTTGCGCGAGAGTCTCTTTTTGTGGGAAAAGAAGATACTCCAGTTCGGGTCTGTTGTGCTTTTCGACCACGATGTCATAAGCCGTCTGCCGCTTAGTGTTCGTTGTCGCACTTCGCTCGGCCCCAAGAGATAACAATTCCCCTATCACCGACAAATTAGCCCCATGCCATGCCGCCTGATGCAACGGGGTGTAGCCTTTAGGTTCACTGGGAAGATTGACCAGATGAGGATAATCACCAAGAATGGGCAAAAGCATTTCCCATTCTCCCTGGAAAGCGAGTTTTAATACTTTATCGTTAACAGACCTCATTCCAGCCTCTCTTACTCTGCCCGTTCAGCATCCCAACGTAAAAAAATACGTTTTAGCTTATCCACCGTATGACGCCATTTCGGCGTGGTAGGCTTGCAGACCGTGTTCTGATTGCCGAAGAATCCGACCTCGTTCACCGCGTCACTTTCTGCACGGGTTTCCAGCCATTTCACGGGAACAAAATATTCTGATTTGTCAGGGTCGTCGGCGTTTTCACGATATCCGTCACCAAATTTGAGGACATCCATCGCCAACTTCTCGCCGTGTTCCGTGTTAATGGTGAAGCTGCTGGCGGGTTCAACGGCGCTCTGCACGATGCCGACACCAACGTAGCCCGTTGCCGGGATTTTTACCCACACACGATTGCCAGGCTGCAGCTGCTTTAACGTTTGGCTGTACCAGCTTCCACCACCTGCGCTGATAAATCCGTAACGACGCGCTTCTTCCCAGACGCGGCTTTTCGGGTCACCAAACGATACGTAAAACTCGCCGTTCCAGGGTTCTTTTGCACTGGCGCTGGTGGCAGTGGCCTGCGCGGCATTGGTTTGCGTTTCGCTTGGGTCAATAAGCCAGGCGCGGCTTAAAAACTGTTCGTCACCGTGCTGGAACACCTTGAAGAACAGGACGTTAATTGAGATTCCGTATTTACTCAGATAATCGACGATGCGTTCAGTTGAAGGGTCCAACTCTGCTGCGACAATAATTATCTGGTGTGACTTGTTGATGGCGTCGTCTTCGAGTTCAACGTTAAAACGTTGTCTGAATGCGTCGCCAAGATTGCCGCCGGAAAAATTTTCGTAGATCTGCGAAAGACGCTCCGGGGATAAGTCATCCACCCAGGAGGCGTAATCCAGCGCCTGCGCGACCACTTCTCGCGGAGTGCGATCGCGCTTCAGTTCAATCAGGATGAGCGAGGCATCCGGCGCAATCGCCAGCAGATCGATACGCCCTTTATCGAGCGTATTTTCCTGATGGCCGATGATCATCCACTGATCGGAGAGGATGGTGGGATCAGTTAAAATCATCCTCTCCAGCAGTTGCTCACTGGCGAGTTTGCTGATGATCAGCGGCTGAGGATTCTCCCCTACCCGCCAGATAGCATGATGAACCGGCATCGTCTCTTCCTTAACGCCTGATCCAGCTGGCGTTATTGTTGAAGCCAGTTTGGACTAGGACAGCGTGGAAGAACCGGAGCGTACACGTAGTACGTGAGGATTCTGAGCACTGCCCAGGGCCAAAATGGCGAATAAAATAGCCTGGTGGACAGGCGCTTAGTTTAATGCTGCCTCTGTGAGCGCATCCGCCAGGTGAAGCTGGGTTTGTTGGGCGGCTTGCAGACGGGACTTAAGTTGGTCACATACTTTGAAAAAGTCTTCAATAGTGGATATCACCTTCAATTGGATTGCTGTAGGAGGAAGAGCTACCGGTGCTGACCTCAAATTTTCTTGAGATATATTCATTTGGCTCTCAGCCATACCAGACTTCGATGCTTCCAAATAATCAGCTGTCACCCCACAGTTAAGGCATAATGAAATATATTTCGCTGATATCTCATCAGAAATTAAATGAAACCTGATGATTTTGTCCGATATCATTAACTTGGATCGTGTTTTTTCAACTAAACACGAAACACCAACTCTGTTCTTTGGTCCTGCTCTTGTAACTAAGATATCACCATCATGGTGATGCTGCCAACTTACTGATTTAGTGTATGATGGTGTTTTTGAGGTGCTCCAGTGGCTTCTGTTTCTATCAGCTGTCCCTCCTGTTCAGCTACTGACGGGGTGGTGCGTAACGGCAAAAGCACTGCCGGACATCAGCGCTATCTCTGCTCTCACTGCCGTAAAACATGGCAACTGCAGTTCACTTACACCGCTTCTCAACCCGGTACGCACCAGAAAATCATTGATATGGCCATGAATGGCGTTGGATGCCGGGCAACCGCCCGCATTATGGGCGTTGGCCTCAACACGATTTTACGTCACTTAAAAAACTCAGGCCGCAGTCGGTAACCTCGCGCATACAGCCGGGCAGTGACGTCATCGTCTGCGCGGAAATGGACGAACAGTGGGGCTATGTCGGGGCTAAATCGCGCCAGCGCTGGCTGTTTTACGCGTATGACAGGCTCCGGAAGACGGTTGTTGCGCACGTATTCGGTGAACGCACTATGGCGACGCTGGGGCGTCTTATGAGCCTGCTGTCACCCTTTGACGTGGTGATATGGATGACGGATGGCTGGCCGCTGTATGAATCCCGCCTGAAGGGAAAGCTGCACGTAATCAGCAAGCGATATACGCAGCGAATTGAGCGGCATAACCTGAATCTGAGGCAGCACCTGGCACGGCTGGGACGGAAGTCGCTGTCGTTCTCAAAATCGGTGGAGCTGCATGACAAAGTCATCGGGCATTATCTGAACATAAAACACTATCAATAAGTTGGAGTCATTACCCACCATCATGAACCTCATATTGAGGTCGGGGCAGTTTACTACTTGGCAAAGTTTTATTTTCCTGTTCTCTATATTCCAAACTTTGCACTGCAGTAGTTTTTAATACTCCCCAAATATTTTCATTTGGCGATGGTTCAGGAGAACACGAGGGACTCCAACCAGCATCCATATTTACAATGATTTCACCAATACGACACCATTCCCATCCCTGCGGTAATTCAAACGGTTTCTCATCATCACTAATTGACGGAAAAGGTTTTTGTTTTTTTATTTTCCCTTCTTTTACCAGTTGTGCTTTTTCCTGTTCAATACGTTTAAGCAGTTCAGAAGCTGGTTCGTCGTTAGGATCTTGCGGCACCAGCTTACCCATTACCGCCAGTTGCAGAATAGTTTGCTTAAGCGCATCGATACTCGCTTCAGTGGTAAACAGCGTGTCGAAATGCTGGCTAATTCGCGCCCAGTTTTCGGCAAGTTCTTCGGCATTCTGGCTGTCGGTCAGCGTTGCCAGCAGGGTTTCCACCAGTTGCTGATGCGCGTCCAGACTGGTCAGAGATTGCTGCTCCAGTTGGTCGCAAAGGGACAGAAGTTCATAGACTCTTGCAACAAGTCGATTTTGCTCATTGAACGGGGATACTGGAATAAGTAAAGATTTGAGATGACCAGTTGCAATTCTAAAACGAGTAGCACCTTTACCGAATGACTCTACCTGCTCTCTAAAAACATTGCTATTTATAGCGTTAACTAAATATTCAGTTTTATAATTTATTGAAGGGCGCAATATAGCAACATCAACAACGGTAATTGCAGGCTGATTTAGTCCGGGATAAATACAAGCCCGACCAATTGGGCTAGGGAAGACGCAGCGCAGATCCTCTCCTTCGGCGCAGATAAAATTTCAATTAACTCGCCTGCGCTTGCGGATCCAACGTTAATTACCCGCCTCGCCGATCGCTTTGGCGTGCAGTGCATCGTGGTAGGTATCGATACCTGGTTTGATGAACAAACCGGTAAATATCACGTTAATCAGTACACCGGCGATGAAAGCCGGACTCGCGTCACCCAATGGGAGACGCTGGATTGGGTGCAGGAGGTACAAAAGCGCGGAGCAGGAGAAATCGTCCTCAACATGATGAACCAGGACGGCGTGCGCAACGGTTACGATCTGGATCAGCTCAGAAAGGTCCGTGAAGTGTGTAACGTTCCGTTGATTGCCTCCGGCGGCGCCGGAACCATGGAGCACTTCCTTGAGGCCTTCCGCGACGCCAACGTCGATGGCGCCCTCGCAGCTTCCGTATTCCATAAACAGATTATTAATATTGGCGAATTAAAAACGTTCCTGGCAGCCCAGGGCGTGGAGATCAGGGTATGTTGAGTGAACAGCTGGATTGGCAAAAAACCGACGGCATGATGCCGGCCATCATACAGCACGCTGAATCTGGCGAAGTGTTAATGCTGGGATATATGAATGAGGACGCGCTGGCGAAAACGCAAGAAAGCGGCAAAGTGACCTTCTACTCGCGCACCAAACAGCGCCTGTGGACAAAGGGTGAAACCTCCGGCAACTTTCTTAATGTGGTCAGCATCACCCCGGATTGCGATAACGATACCTTGCTAGTGTTGGTCAACCCGGTAGGCCCGACCTGCCACAAAGGGACGTCAAGCTGCTTTGGGGAAACCGGACACCAGTGGTTGTTCCTCTATCAACTGGAACAACTGCTGGCCGAGCGCAAACATGCAGACCCGGAGAGCTCATACACTGCGAAACTGTATGCCAGCGGCACCAAACGTATTGCGCAGAAAGTGGGGGAAGAAGGCGTGGAGACCGCGCTGGCCGCGACGGTTAACGATAAGTTTGAACTGAAGAATGAGGCGTCAGACCTGATGTATCACCTGCTGGTGTTGTTGCAGGACCAGGGGCTGAATTTAGGGGAAGTGATTGAGAATTTAAGGGCGAGACATAAGTAAAATGTAACAGGTAGAAAATTACTCTGGTTTAATATGATCAACATTTAAACCAGAGTTAATGTATTAACAGACGATTAAGGATGTTGCGGTAAAGGCACATCTCTTAATTCAGAGAAACGGATAGCATCCTCTTTTTCATTCAGTACGAAATCAGAATTTTTTACTGCATCCCGTAAATGTTGGTCGGAGACAGAATAACCCATCATTTCTAAAACCAGAAGCTTGGTTAAATCTGATGAAAAATAATGATTATTATTGCGTAATTGTTCAGCCTTTGCACACCAGGAAGCATCATTCATCAGCAATGGAATTTTATACATTTCATTATCGCTGGATGGGAAACCATGTCCCTGACCAACAACTTCCCCATGGTCTGATACATAAACCAGCTTGTAATCTTTAAGATAGGAATCCGCAAGGGTAAAAATGCTTTGTAAGGTATCATCTACGTTATAGATAGACGCATCATAATCATCAACCATAGGGTTATCCTCATCTCCCCGGCGAGCAGAATAAGGTAAATGGTTGCCCATCAAATGAATAACGTAAAAGTTTCTCTCTTGTGATTCTTTAAAGTAATGCTTGATTGCAGGTAATAGTTTTTCGTCCTGCCCTTCGTTAATTGGGAAGCGGGTATTATTTTCTTCAGGAGTTTGCAATACTTCCGCGTATTTAGCCAGATAGCCAAAGGGTTTGTTCCACATATTGTTTTGCATTTGAGAGTCGAACCAATATGTATGGTACCCCTGCAACTCTGCCATTTCGATAAGATTCTTATACTTAAATAAATTACCACGCTGCAAAGGCGTTTCGAAAGAAACTAGCATTGGTACAGCAAGTCGTGTTTGCGCAGCCGGGGAATGCACATTGTTAACGACGCAGATTTTTCCATCTCTATCCATCTGCGATAAGTTTGGTGTGGTGTCTTTACCATAACCGTAGATGCCATAACGACCAGGATTGGATGATTCGCCGATGACATAAATAATATTTGTGCTGCCTGCTGTTTTATTCTTAATATAATCAGGATATTCTTCATGATCAACCTTTTTATATTTGACATCATCAACTATATTTTCAGCGATGATAGAAACTGAGGAAATGAGAGGACCAAAAAAAAATCTTGTACTGGTCGATATATGGCTGAGAAATAAAAGTTGGTGAGTATTCGAGATTGTTAATGAAGAATTTTGCACCCCAAAAGCTGATACCATCGAATACTGGTTTCGAAAGAATAAGAATAAGACAGACAGTCAAAACTACACGCTCTTTAATAGAGTAGCATGCTTTCGGAATTTTAATCGATAACAGCGAGATCACGAACAGTATAAAAAGAAAACCGACCAGGAATTTGAGACCAAACGTTTGCACCGTACCTAATGATACAGAAAGACCTACGCCGAAGGTAGACATTACCATACTTGTGGAAAGGCCACCGTACTTTTGATAGATAAAATAGGTCAAAAAAGTAATTAATGAAACAAAAATCACAAGGCTATTTCTAATTATTCTGTTGCGAATGCAGAAAATTAAGCGTAGTAAAAGAAAAACAGAAAAGAACGTGGTGAAAAACACATTTGTGGGATCAAGCCAGCACAATGCAAGCGACAGAAAAAAAAGTATAAAATAGAGAAATCTTCTGGTTTTCAAGTAGCCTAAAAATTTAAAAAAATTGCTCATGCAAACTCCAAAAAAAAAATTCAAAAAAACAATTTCTATGATTCTGCGTGTAGTCATTTTATGATTTTAACACACCCTGGCGCGCAGCCGCCCATACACATGTTGTCGAATTATTATTTCTGGCAAATTAAACCATATATAAATCATTACCACTTGCAGATAAACGATGACTTCCAGTAAAGATATTTAAAACCTAATAATATCTAACTATTCATATCAATAACGTGAAGCTGGTCACACCCTCCAATTCAAAAAATATCATTCATTACCGCTTATATGGATGCATTAAAATTTTAAAAGATCTCAAACAATCCAGCGAAATTTAAATTTAAAGGTAATCAGGTTGAACTAAATTCGTAAACAGCCACACCTACTGGTCGTGGCTTTCCGTTAACATAAAAAAAATAGGCCCCAATTGTTAACAATTGGGGCCTATTTTAAAACTTAGTTTTCCAAAAATCTTTAGTCGTCAACCGGGTAATTTCAGACTGATAAGACTCAAGTCGTTTCTTTAAGGAAAATAACGTGTTAAAGCTAAGTAAACTTGCATTTAAAACAACACGGAAAAATTTCTCTTTTGAATGCGACAATTTCATTGCTGAACCATTCATTTGCGAAACATAGTAAACATCATTTCGCATAAACACCATATTAGTCGGGTTTTTGTGTGTTTCAGGTATTAAACGAGCTCTTTTATTAAAGAAATATTTAGGAATAAGATGGCCATTTAATGTCAAGTATCTTAAGGCCTTATGTATCTTATTTTCTTTTATATACAAAAAAGAATCTGTTTCAATTTTTAATAAATCACTTGAAGGTATATTAAATCTCTCATTAATAGTAAGCTGATTTATCTTTTTTCGTACTTCAGCGCAATCTACATTGTTTTCCCAAAAATCTATCCCACTCATGCAGTCTTTATAAGCTTGTACAACAGCCTGCGCACTTTCATAGCGATTAGCCATCGATAGAATTATAACTTCACGCATGAAAAATGCTGAGAGCATTATTCTATTACGCCAGGTAACTTTTCGGCAGGAACTCATAAACATAGCTCGGAAGCTAAGATAAAAGACTAGCGGGTTCAGTTTTCTATTGAAATCCATCTGCCAGGATGCAATGCCATTGAGAGTGATAATCTTATGATTATCGTTCATTAGCCCAAATAGCATATCATCACCCCGGACAAAGAAAGGGAATGGATAGTATTTAGTATTCTTTATATTAAACGCATAAAACCACCAGGCTCCATATCCCAAAGCCTCTTCTTCATCAAAACTAATAATACCTGAGCGCTCAGAGACATTTAAGCCTATCTTTGCCGGGCGATGAAAAATACCATCGCAGAAAACTACAGCACCGGCTTCATGCACAATTCTTGGCCTTTCTTCATAGAGCATAGCAGCCGATACAGCCAGATTATCATCATTAGACAGAGAAAGAAGTGCAAATGTACGTCGAATTGAATCGATTTCACATGCTGCATCATCATCCATAAATATACAATGTGTAAAAGTGCCTTCGTCCGTCAACTCACACAAGCCTCGAGAAAACCCACCGGCACCGCCAAGGTTTTTATTTTTGACTATATTTACTTCAGGATAATCGATACCATCAACATCATTACCATTGTTAATTAAATATAGTTGTATTTTATTTACATAACGTGGATCAGTTAACAATTCATCACGAATACGTTTGACCGACTTAACAACTTGTTCTTCACGATTAAACGTTGTTATAACTAACCCGAGTTTGACGTCTTTACAAGGTGAAGAGGTATAAAATGAAAAGGATTCAATTACGCTTTCTTCAAATGCTCGCCATCTTAAGTAGATATAGCCAGTATGTAATCCACTCAGTGAAAATTGCACTTCCCCTTCATCATTATCGATAATAATTTGCTCTAAAACTTCATCTTTACTATCGTTAAAGTGATTGATGTAAAGGCAACCTTTCCCACGAACTTTATATGTCACTAAAAGATTATCAATGGTTGTGTTTTCTTTCCATTTCTTCACACTAAGAGAGTTAAAGAAGGAATCAAAACTAATCACCGCATTTTTAGGAACGTGAATTTCTTTACTGTTTAAGTCAGCAAAAACCCGCTCTCCTGCATGGTAATATAACGACTCATCAGTACACAACCCAATGCTAGGAACTATAATATCCTGAACCAATAATCTCATGATGCCTCTTATTATCTCTTTGCATTGTTTCATAAATTAATATAAACAATGAAATCATTCTAGAATAAATTATATAATGGTGTTAAATATGTTTCACTTCTAAATACATAAACAATATTAAATATCGAAAAGTAATTATTTATTATATATTTCCTGATAGACTTTGAGCGTTTGCTCAATAACCAATGTTGACGTAAAACGTTCTTCGATATTTTGCCTGGCATTTTTCCCCATGCGATCTCGCTCATCGGGATTTGTGATCAATAAACTAATTTTATCAGCCAGTTTGCTGACATTGCTTCGCTCTACAACGAATCCATTATAGTTGTCTACTATCAAAGCATTGCAACCATCATTATCATAGACGACACAAGGCCGACCTACGGCCCCGGCTTCTAATAATATTCGTGGGATTCCTTCTGGGTAAAGTGATGGTAATGCAACAACATGCGCCGCTTCAAGCAATTCTTTGATATCTGTTCGAGTTCCCAACCATTCGATATCATCTTGATCTTGCCATTGCTGAATTTGTTTACGACTAATGGCATCTTCATCATTATCTACCAAGATTCCAGCCACTTTTAGAATACAATCGATTCCCCGTTGCTTTAATAAATTTTTTGCTTGGATCAGATCATTCAAACCTTTGCTTTTAAGCATTCGTCCAGCAAAAAAAATAGTTGCCGGGCTATCTTTTTTTGGGGTTTTAAAATTAAAATAAGATATATCTATGCCTGCACCATCAATTACAATGCTGTTATTTTTAGGTAAGTGCAGCAACGATAGCATTTTATGCTGATCGTTTCGGTGTTCAAACACCAATTTATGGAAGGTGCGAATAAGCAGGTCATTTCTTCCCAAGCTGACTCGCTGATTAAAATTTCGCGGATCTGGGCCGATTTTTTTCCCGCAAACACATCGAATCAGCCTATTTAGGCTATTTTTTCCACCATTTCTGGCGTTATTTCCGGTTTTTACTGAGATCTCTCCCACTGACGTATCATTTGGTCCACCCGAAACAGGTTGGCCAGGGTGAATAACATCGCCAGTTGGTTATCGTTTTTCAGCAGCCCCTTGTATCTGGCTTTCACGAAGCCGAACTGCCGCTTGATGATGCGAAACGGGTGCTCCACCTTGGCACGGATGCTGGCTTTCATGTATTCGATGTTGATGGCCGTTTTGTTCTTGCGCGGATGCTGCTTCAAGGTTTTTACCTTGCCGGGACGCTCGGCGATCAGCCAGTCCACATCCACCTCGGCCAGCTCCTCGCGCTGTGGCGCTCCTTGGTAGCCGGCATCGGCTGAGACAAATTGCTCCTCTCCATGAAGCAGATTACCCAGCTGATTGAGGTCATGCTCGTTGGCCGCGGTGGTGACCAGGCTGTGGGTCAGGCCACTCTTGGCATCGACACCAATGTGGGCCTTCATGCCAAAGTGCCACTGATTGCCTTTCTTGGTCTGATGCATCTCCGGATCGCGTTGCTGCTCTTTGTTCTTGGTAGAGCTGGGTGCCTCAATGATGGTGGCATCCACCAAAGTGCCTTGGGTCATCATGACGCCTGCTTCGGCCAGCCAGCGATTGATGGTCTTGAACAATTGACGGGCCAGTTGATGCTGCTCGAGCAGGTGGCGGAAATTCATGATGGTGGTGCGATCCGGCAGGGCGCTATCCAGGGATAATCGGGCAAACAGGCGCATGGAGGCGATTTCGTACAGGGCATCTTCCATGGCACCGTCGCTCAGGTTGTACCAATGCTGCATGCAGTGAATACGCAGCATGGTCTCCAGCGGATAGGGCCGTCGGCCATTGCCTGCCTTGGGATAAAACGGCTCGATGACAGCGGTCATATTCTGCCATGGCAGAATCTGCTCCATGCGGGAGAGGAAAATCTCTTTTCGGGTCTGACGGCGCTTAGTGCTGAATTCACTATCGGCGAAGGTGAGTTGATGGCTCATGATGTCCCTCTGGGATGCGCTCCGGATGAATATGATGATCTCATATCAGGAACTTGTTCGCACCTTCCCTAGGAAGACGTGCAATAAGAATGTCCCCCATAGATAACTGATTACAATTGAGCCTAGAGAAAGTTTCGGCGTTAATATATCTCTCCGACTTATCTTTAAACTCACCAACTCCAATGTCGGCTAATTGAATTAAGCGATAGTTACCTTGAGGGTCTTGGTCTTTGCTCTCAATCCAATCGCCATCAAATAGCGACATTGGAGCAAGATCATTCAGCCTCACCCATTCCCACCCCTCCGGCAATTCAAAAGGCTTCTCATCCTCGCTAATTTCCGGCAGGGGCTTCTGCTTTTTAATTTTACCCTGCTTCACTAGCTCTGCTTTCTCTGCGGCGATACGCTTTAACAGCTCTGACGCTGGTTCATCATTCGGGTCCTGCGGCACCAGTTTGCCGCGTACCGCCAGTTCCAGAATCAGCTCACGCAGTTTCTTGATGCCATAGAGGTCAATTTTTCCATTACTGCCGCGCCCGGCAGTGGAGCGGGTTTGCAGCGCAGAAGACCAGATATCGATATGGTCGGTGATTAAATTCTCAACGGTCATCAGTTCGCCTCCTTGTTGCCCGCCAGTGCGGCACCGAGGATATCGCGAAGCTGGTTGCGCAGCTCGCTGATTTCCGACTGCTGCGTCTGGAACTTCGCCAGCAACTCGTCCGGGTCGTGGCTGATGGTTTCACCCTGATAGGGGTTCTTGATATCAAGATTGAAGTTGCGGGAGATGATGTCGTCGATACTGACTTTCCACGCCTGGTTGTTCTCCTCGCGGCTGGCAAAACCGTCAGCTTCATTGCCCCACCAGTCGATTTCGGTCTGGAACTCTTCAAACTTCATCGGTTTGGTTTTGCTGTAGTTCTTCACGCCCGCCGGGTACGGGTGCTCGTAGAACCAGACGTCTTTGGTTGGCTGGCCCTTGGTGAAGAACAGTATGTTGGTTTTGATGCCGGTGTACGGGTTAAACACGCCGTTTGGCAACCGCACGATGGTGTGCAGATTGCACTCTTCGGTAAGCAGCTTTTTGATTTTGGTTTTCACACCTTCGCCAAACAGCGTGCCGTCCGGCAATACCACCGCCGCACGGCCTTTGTCTGCCAACACTTCGATAATCAGTTGCAGGAACAGATCGGCGGTTTCACGGGTCTGCATCTCTGCCGGAAAGTTTTTCTCAATGCCGTCTTCTTCGGTGCCACCAAACGGCGGGTTGGTGATAATCACGTCTAGCTGTTCGTCCCATGAGGAGAGCGGTTTGTTGAGCGTGTTGTCGTGCCGGATTTGCACCGGTACTTCAATGCCGTGCAACAGCATGTTGGTGGTACACAACAGGTGCGGAAGTTGTTTTTTCTCCACGCCGTGGATCTGCTGTTGCAGGGTTTTGTGGTCTTCGGTGGTGTTGACGTAATGCTCTTTCACATGATCGAACGCACAAGCAAGAAAGCCGCCCGTTCCACAGGCCGGGTCCATAATTGACTCACCCAGTTTCGGGTCGATACGGTTGACCATAAAGCGCGTCACGGCACGCGGGGTATAGAATTCACCCGCATTCCCGGCGCTTTGCAGGTCTCGCAGGATCTGTTCGTAGATGTCGCCAAACAGATGACGTTCCTGGCTGCTGCTGAAGTCGATTTCGTTGAGCTTGTTGATCACCTGACGCAGCAGCGTGCCGTTTTTCATGTAGTTGTAGGCGTCACTGAATGCTTGTTTCACTACAAAGCCGCGCGGGTTGGTATCCATCGGCGCGGTCATGTTTTTTAGTTTTGGGAACAGATCATCGTTGACGAATTCCAGTAATGCATCGCCGGTAATGCCTTCGCTGTCTGCCGCCCAGGTGCGCCACAAATAACGTTCCGGGATCGGCAGACGGTAGTCATCCTGCTCCAGTTCCAGCTCTTCTTCCTGGGTATCAAAAATCTTCAGGAACAGCAGCCAGGAAAGCTGTCCCAGACGCTGGGCATCGCCGTCCACGCCTGCGTCTTTGCGCATGATGTCCTGCAGGGATTTAATGACTGAGCTAATCGACATATTTTCTTTCCATTCTTTAAAAAGGATGCCACCGGGAGCCGTCAGCGCCAGGTGGCAGAATAAGGGTTGGTTATCAGGCAGTGCGTGGTGGCAACTGGTAGATTTCACTTTCCAGTTCGTTCACGGCATCTTCGTAAGCCTGTTTGCTACCAAAGCTGCTTTTGATCATTTCCAGCGGGCGACCGAGCGAATCGAATGGTTTCAGCTTCAACACCTGGATGTCCTCAATCTCCTGCACACCTTCATCGGCGTACTTATCCAGCAGCGTATTCAATACGTTCTGCGCAGGCCCGGAGTATTTGGTGAAGTAGTTCCGCTTGCGCACGTTGTCGGCGCGCTCTTTGCGCGTCAACGGTTGCTGGCCGTAAACCACGTGGCACAGCAAATCGAACGGGTCGAGATCTTTCCCCACCTCTTCGGCCAGCACATCCCAAAGCACTCCGAGCTGCTCAAGCTCATTGATGATGAGCTGTTTGCGGTCCGCAGAGTGCCACTTACGGATGAAGTCATCAAGCGATGCGTAGTCTTTATCTTTGAGCAGCGTTTTGCGGGTGTAGTCCTGGAAGGATTCGGTCACCAGTTTGCCATCCGCGTCGTAATACTGAACGCGTTTTGCCAGCACTTTTACAGTGACGCCGTTGACGTGGAACTTACGGATTTTGTTTTCGTCGTCTTCTTCAAAAACCCCACTGCCGTTACCTGATGTTGGGTCATAGATGGCAGGTGTTTCATCGACGCCATTTATCAAATCAGGTAATTCGTGCTCTGGCGTTTCGTCTTCAAGCTGGTCGTCGAAATCAGATTCAGGATCGGTAATATCCTGCGGCGTGGTACGGATCACTTTCTCTGGTACGCCGTCGAAGCGTTCGTCCGCAAATAGCTCGGTCGCTTTTTTGAAATCGAGAATGGTGAACCACAGCTTGCCGAATTTTTCGTTGATACGCGTGCCGCGCCCGATGATCTGCTTAAATTTGGTCATCGACTGAATGTTCTGGTCCAGAACCACCAGTTTGCAGGTCTGCGCATCCACACCGGTACTCATCAATTCTGAGGTGGTGGCGATAACCGGGTAGGCTTTCTTCGGGTTGATGAAGTTATCCAGTTGCCCTTTGCCGATATCGTCGTCGCCAGTGATTTTCATCACGTACTTTTCGTTCTTTGCCACCTGCTCCGGATTCAGGTTGACCAGCGCCCGGCGCATACGATCGGCGTGATCGATGTCGTTACAGAAAACGATGGTTTTATCCATCGGGTTGGTGCGTTTCAGATAGTCAGTGATGGTTTGTGCCACCAGCCAGGTGCGCTCATCAATGACCATCGTGCGGTCAAAATCTTTCTGGTTATAAATACGGTCTTCAATCAGTTCACCGTGTTTATCAACCTGCCCTTTGGTTGGCCGCCAACCCTGTAAGTCGACATCAATATCCACACGCACCACTTTGTAAGGGGCAAGGAAACCGTCTTCGATGCCTTCTTTGAGCGAATAGGTGTAAACCGGCTCACCAAAGTAGTCGGTGCTGGAGACTTCTTCGGTTTCTTTCGGCGTGGCGGTCAGGCCAATTTGCGTAGCGCTGCTGAAGTATTCGAGGATTTCACGCCAGGCGCTGTCTTCCGACGCGCTGCCGCGATGGCATTCGTCAATCACAATCAGGTCAAAGAAATCAGGGGCAACCTGTTTAAACGCTTTCTGATGCTCTTCGGGGCCGGTGATAGCCTGGTAGAGTGCCAGTTGAATTTCATAGGCCGGGTCGATGGTGCGCCCGGTGATTTTTGTCATCGCGCTTTCAAAAGGTTGGAAGTCATTAATTTTAGTCTGATCGACCAGGATATTGCGGTCAGCAAGGAACAGAATGCGTTTCTTATTTTTTGCTTTCCATAAACGCCATATAATTTGAAAGGCTGTATACGTTTTCCCGGTTCCAGTGGCCATCACCAGTAATACCCGTTTTTGCCCGGCAGATACGGCCTCTACTGTTTTATTGATTGCCTGGAGCTGGTAGTAACGCGGGGACTTGCCTGATTTGCCTTCGTGGTAATCCTGACTGATCACCGGCAATTGCTCAGCGGTGAAACCTTTCCAGACGCAGTATTTATTCCACAGCTGTTCCGGCGTTGGGAAATCGTTGAGCGTGATTTCTGATTCAAGCTGGGTGGGATTCGTTTTATCGTGGAAGATAAAACCATCGCCATTAGAGGCAAAAACAAAAGGCACGTCGAGCAAGCGAGCGTAATCCAGCCCTTGCTGCATCCCTTTGCCAATCTCATGCTTATTGGCTTTAGCCTCTATGACGGCAAGCGGTAATCCCAGCTTATGGTAAAGCACAATGTCCGCTGATTTTACGGTTAGACGCGCGGCCAGCTTGCCGCGCACCACCACTTTACCATCGCGGAGCTTCACTTCCTGGCGGATCTGCGACATCACATCCCAGCCCGCGTCTTTAATCGCGGGCAGGATGAATTTGGTAATGACGTCCGTTTCGGTCAGATGAGTTTTGTTTACGCCAGCCATAGCAGAGCACTCCACGATATTGGGTTAGCTCTGATTTTACACAGATTAGTGCATGACGTAATGACCTGAAACGATGTTTTGGGCTGTCAGTTGAAAAGACCTTACATGTTAAAAGAACTTCCGCTGCTAACCGACTCATGCAGCCGAATAAACAAATCGACACAGCGTCTCGAAAACTCACCATTGTTCATATCAAGCCAGGCACGATTACTTGTGAGCCAATCCCTGTATTCAGTGGGATCAAGGTCATGCGGCAGATACCCATTAAAGCTTCGCCACCAAGGCCACCAGGCACTAGATTTTGCCCCTGTAGGGAAATCTATTTTGAGTTGTTGCGCAGCCAGCAAAGCGGATTCAGTAGGGTTCGACGCGCTATCAAGCTTAATACCGTAACTCCAATCCTGGTAACTCCCTTTGGCAGGCTCGATGCAGTAGTGCCAGCCAATGGCCTCTGGCGGCCGTAATCCGATCCCGTAATCTGGATATAATTTTCGACACACTTCCCAGCCTGCCGGTGGTATCAAATCCGCAGTCGCTTTTTTAGTCAGGGTTTGATAAATGCTATTTTGCAGGCTCAATAAGCTTAACGTTGTATCCAGCGTTGAATCGTCGTTAAAGATTTTGTCTAACAACACATCCACAACCTTCCCCTCCCTACAATTCAGCACATTCGCCGAAATAAAACGCTGTAAATCGAATAAAAAGACTCGCACACGATAAGGTACCGCATCGTTTTTGCATAACCCATCCAGCCACGCAACAATGCTTTGATAAGACAGGAGGACAAGTTCACCAGACTGAAGAGCGGCATCACATTGGTACTCATCAATACTAATCAGGCTTGGCCTGCTCCCTTCAGGAGTTAGGTAAATGAGCAAAGTCTCGTTTAGTATGCTGCGGCGCTTCCTTAACTCGTGGAGATAGTCCAAAACCTGGTTAGGTTGATCGGCTGCACTGGGTTTGTTCTCTATCCCTAAAGTCCATCGCTCCCCCTGTACGACGATATCAATTCGACGTTTAGTGCCCAGGGCATCGGTTTGCTGCTCACACTGTACAAATCTGCAAGATGTTGCATCCCATGACCCTCTTCCAATCAATTCCAGAAAGCTACTTAGAAAGAGGGCTTGCTGACCATGGACATCGTTCACGTTTAGCAAATCCGCAATGATGCGTGAAAGACCATTTTCGTCAGCAGTGATATACCGAAAGACGTTAAACTCAATAGCATCTTTTTTGTTGAGGTCTTCATGTTTCTTTCGGGCTTCTTTCAAGCATTCTGTCATTTGGTCCAGCCAATGATGACTCACCATATTCCCTCTGCCATCTTCCGTTGTTCGACATGGCTATAGTAACAGTTCACAAACCGAACCGATGGGATGACCCGCTCATAAAAAGGTAGGGAGTAAATTCAATGCAGGTCACTTTCCCAGGTTCTATTCTCGAGATACCCAGAATTGGAGTTGTCACAATCACCTGATGGTATCTGTGATGGTATTCAACAAAAATTAAGTTTATAAACACCAAAATATCAATCAATTAAACCTTCATTCGATTCCTGCAGGGACACCATGACATGCCTCTCCTGATATCTGCTGAATTCAATAAAATCGCTTTACTATCATAGACAGTCTCTTAATTCTGGCTACACGACGTCAGCCCAATTAAACGTAAATCAATAATCGTTTAGGGGCCTTGAATAACAGTAGACATTGCCTGTCCTCACGCGCGAGCTGCGCGACGGACATCGCTGAACGGTGTGAGAGTTCCCCCCTTTTGATTTTGAACTCAACGGGATATATAGGCTTTTTTACCCACTGCAGTTAATGATTTCATGGATAGTGACCACTATCCTTTTCAGGAGTTTCAGATTCTGCCAGACGGGGCTGGAATGACGCTTACTCCTCAGCCGTGCGTAAAGTTATCCTGAAGCCATTATTGTCGGGGACGATGTTTAGCATGGTCAAGGTTGCGCAGGCAAACGCGTCCTGAGCACCGTTAGCATCGGGGACGACGGCAATCACGCGCGCACCGCTTGCATTCCCGGCCCGTATACCGGCCTCCGCATCCTCAAAAACAAGACAGTGACGGGCGTGATAACCAAGAATCGATGCTGCTTTCAGATAGCCTTCAGGCGAGGGTTTTCCTTCTGCGACATCCTCTGCGCAGACCATCACGGCCGGAAGCGGTAATCCGGCTGCCCGCATCCTGTTAATAGCCAACTCTCTGCTTGCGGAGGTAACGAGTGCCCAGCGTTCCTGCGGCAGGCGCTTCAACAAATCGGCCGCCCCGGCCATAGCGACAATCCCGTCAAGGATCACCAGTTCACGTGCATCCAGCTCCTCTGCTGCCGTCACGGCCTCTTCGCCTGCGCCTAAAAAATGAATAACCGTATCAATCGTTTGTCGCCCATGAGCAAAGGCGATAACCTCTTCTGCATCCAGATCAAAGCGGGCACTGAACCTACGCCATTCATTTTCAACCACCTCCGTTGAGTCTACCAGGGTGCCGTCCATATCAAACAGAAACGCTTTAGCCTGTAACATGTCCTTCTCCTTTCTAAGCTGTATTTCAGTCGCATCGCGTTGCCACCTTCACGGACGATCCGGATACTGGTATGGAACGCTTCTGGTTCGATCCGGGTCAGCGACAGCTCGAATCAACACTCAGGAACGACGAAACGGATATCTACATTGTCATTCTTATAGTGGTTTTTCTGATGTTCAATATTAAACGCCATCATGCCGCAAGCGACTTGCGACAGACGTTGTCATTGGGCAAGAATAAGTAAAAACAGGAGCCGGTTTCCCGACTCCTGTTTTACTTCAGCTACATTTCCCTGGCTGTCAGTTACCAGCTGTATTTCACTCCCAGCATGCCCTGGGTGTCACTGTAGCCTTTATCCCCCATCTGTACGCCCACGTTGCCCCAGACGCTCAGACGGTCATTCACTTTGCCTTCCACCCCGGTGCGGATTTCGCCCAGGTTGCGTGCGCCGTCACGACTGACTTTCGTGCCGTCCATCTTCACGCCAAAGGTTTCGGTGTTGTGGATCCAGTTCACTTCCACGAACGGCTGGAACTCACGCTGTTTACCGTCATCCATTTTGTGGTGACTGTTCAGGTACGTTCTTACGCCCAGACGCGTCTGGATGTTGCCGTCACCCTGCGTTTCGATGCGGGTACCGTCTTTCCGGGTGTGCGCGTTGTCTTTCACGCCCATCCAGGTGACCTGCGCCTGCGGCTGTACATACCAGGTGTTCAGTGTGCCCTGGCTGCCGTTGAACTCACCGGCTTTCAGGGTGTAACCCGCTTCCAGCGAGGCGGTCAGCCCTTTCGAGTTGTAGCTGTCGCTGTCGCGGTTATCCGCTTCCACACTGCTGTCGAACCAGTTGTACAGCATCCAGCTGTCAACATACGCCCCGGTTTTGTCCGCCTCGTTCTGGTACCAGGTGCCGTACAGACCGGCGCTGTAGCCGCTGATACGCCCGTCTGAACCGTAACCGGCACGGTCGCTGCGGGTATTGCTGTGCGCATTCGCATAGCCGCCCATCACGCCCAGATGCCAGCGATCGGCGCCGTCGGTACTCCACTGCGCGATGTCGCCACCCAGTTGCAGCACGTAGCGGTTGCTCTGTGTTTTCAACTGACCGTCACCGGCAGAAGACCGTTCGTGTCCGCCGACATGACGCATCCACATGCTGGCGGCCAGTCCCTCGCCTTTCAGCGCATCGGTGTACTGTGGTTCACCGAGACGGTCGTGCAGACGGGTGTTGAACAGCGTGTTGGCGGCCGCGATATTGCCGATATAGCTGCCCGCTTCCGGACGCAGCGCATCCGGTGCTGTCGGGTCAACCACCGGTGAGGTCCCTGGCTTATCCGGCGTGGCCGGGGAGACCGGGTCTGTCGGGGTGGTGCTGTTTTTCCATTTACTGGTCAGATACCAGTTTTTCGCCGCGCTGCCGGTGCCTTTCGCCAGCGCATAGACATAAGCCCCGGCCTCCACGGTGCCGGTGGTCAGGGCGAAGTTGCCGGCAGAGCTGCCGTTCACCTGAATCACCTCAATACCGTTCACCGTCTGCGCCCCGGTGCCGCCGGTGTTGGTGACACTGACCCGGGTGTTACCCGCCGTGTTGCCGTTCACCGTCAGTTTGTCGGTCGGAGAGCTGTCGCCACCCAGTTCGGTGTTGAACGCCAGCAGGCCGTTGCTGCCGGCGTAGTTGCCGTTGACGGTCAGGGTGTTGCCCGGCTGACCGTCCGCACGGGTCAGCAGAACGGAACCGCGGTTGTTCAGGTTGCCGCCGACCAGGAAGTCCGTCATCTGCATCGTCCCGCCCTGCATGACATCCACATTCCCGGCAGTGCTGCCGTAACCGGTGAAGGTGGCGCCGTTGTGTACATTCACCTGTTGGCTCGCCATTTCCAACGCAGAGTCAGCGTCACTGCCGAGCGTCAGTTCGCCGGCGGTGATGTCGGTAGTACCGGTATACGCAGCAGAGTCCGCTGTCAGGGTCAGGGTACCTGCGCCCTGTTTGTTCAGGCCGCCGCTACCGCTTACGCTGTTCACCAGCGTCCAGTCACTGGCGGTGTCGACGGTCAGCAGACCGTTATCGTTCACTGTCGCCGTACCGAGATGGTTCTGTTCACCGACGGTCAGGTTGCTGCCGCTGTCGATGTTAAACAGACCACTGAAGCTGCTGTTGTCACCGGAGAGGGCGGCGTCCGTGGTGTTTGTAGCGTCCACATTACCGGTTCCGCTGATGTTGTTTGCCAGCATCCCGGTGACATTGTTCAGCGTCAGGGTGCCTTCGTCGGTGATATCACCGCTGCCTGCGCCCTGTGCATCACTGAGGACCACTTCCGCACCGCTGCTGATGTTAGTGATCACACTCAGACTGCTGTTGGCACCGTCAATGGTCAGCACGCCGCCTTCAACGTTCAGTTTCCCACCGCCGTTCAGGATGCCGTTACTGTCCCCGCCCCCCGTCAGCGTCAGCGTGCCGGCGTTGAAGTCAAGCTGTGAACCGCCATCACCGGCCAGGATGCCAGCAGTCTGCCGTGTGCCGTTGAGGTCAGCCTTCG
This sequence comes from Citrobacter telavivensis, assembly GCA_009363175.1. Taxonomy (NCBI): domain Bacteria; kingdom Pseudomonadati; phylum Pseudomonadota; class Gammaproteobacteria; order Enterobacterales; family Enterobacteriaceae; genus Citrobacter; species Citrobacter telavivensis. The sequence goes on along the minus strand of CP045205.1, from coordinate 2,082,595 downwards.
CTCCGCTGTTAATCGCCAGTCTGGCGGTATCCCCCAGCGCACCGTCGACGTCAGTACGCAGAGTCCCGCTCAGGACCGTGGTATCACCGGTGTAATCGTTGCTGCTGTTGGACAGGGACAGTACGTCACTGCCTGTGGTACTGACCGCCAGGCTGCCGCTGCCGGTGATGCGGGCGGACTGGTCCGCTGCCGCACCGGTGGCACCCGGTGTGCCGTCGAGCGTCAGGGTCTGGTTTGCCAGCAGCTCCAGTTCTGTCAGGCCATAGTTGACATACAGACCGTCCTGGCTGCCGGATGAACCGGCCGTGGTCAGGCGGTAATCGTAAGTGCCTTTCGCCACCGTGCTGCCACCCTGAGCGATATCCACCTGCGTGTCGTCCGTGATGACATTGCCGCTCTGGTCCTGCAGTACCAGGTTACCGCCAGCACCGTTAACCAGTGCGGCGCCAACCAGCTCCAGGCCGATGTTGGCGTCATCCTGAGTCATCAGTGAGGCGGTAGTGCTGGTTTCATGGCCCGGGACATACGGCGCCGGAACGTTAATTTGTACCGTACCGTTACCGGATGCATCCAGTCTGTTGACCGTCATATGACTGGTCGCCACTTTCTGTGCTGGCGCGCTGGCGTTAAACGCCACTTTACCGCTGGCGAAAGCCAGACCGCCGATAACCTGTTCCCCGTCCGCCACGGTGGTGACGCTGCCGGTATCGGCCTTCAGGGTGGCATTCGTCAGGGCGGTGGTGTTCACCCCGCCCAGCGCCAGGGTCGCATTGCTCAGGTCCACGGTCCCGACAAAGGCGCTGCCGGTGGTGGTGGCGAAGTTAAACGCCTGTCCGGCGTTCTCTACCGCCACGGTACCGGTGCCGGTCAGGGCATTGGTCAGCGTCCGGTCGACCGTGCTGTTCACCGCCAGAACCGAGGCGGCATCAATATTGAACCCGGCACCGCCGGCTGGTTTACCGCCGAGGGCATAGTTGTTATCCAGACTGAACAACGAGCCGTTACGCAGATTCACCTGGTTATAGTTGTTGATTTGCGCGCCGGTGCCGTCCATATGGAAGCCCGCCGTCACGCCGTCAAACACCGCCGTGGCCGTACCGCTGCCGCCGTTGAGCGCCGTAAAGGTGTTACCGTTACCCAGAACGGTGACCGTATCGTTACCCGCCGAACCACTGACTGTGTTCACGTCCGCGTTGTTTTTCAGCAAAACGGTATTGGTGCCGTTACCGCTCAGCGCGATATTGCCGCCAACAGTTCCGCTGTCCACCGTGACCGCGTTATTGCCGCTGGTGGTGGTGATATTGTTACTGACCGTACCGCTGTTGTTCACCGTACCGCTGGCACGGTTCATCACCACATCGCCGTTGATGGTCCCGGCGTTAGTCACTGTGGCATTCGCCGCGTTCATCGCCAGCGCCGGGTTACCGGACGCTGACGCAGTGATAACCCCGGTGGCAGTGTTGGTAAAGGCGGTGGCATTCGCCGTCTCCACCGTCGCCGTCGTGGTGCTGGCTGAGGTCAGCGTACCGCGGTTAGTGGCGGAGGTGACGCCGTTACCGAGTTTCAGAGCCGCGCCGCCCGCGGCGTTGCTGACGTTCACGCTCACTGCGGTGTCAGTGGTGCCGGCGGTGTTCGCATAAATCCCCGTACCGCCGGTGCCGCTGACATTAATGGTCAGGCCGGACGAGCCGGAGAGGTCCAGGTTGCTGCTGGTCGCACTGCCATCGGCGTTTGCAAAGGCAATCCCGGTACCCGCGCCGCCCACATTAATAGTGCCGCTGTTGGTGTCGTCGATGGTCACCGAGGTACGGACCCCGGCACCATTCGCCACATCAATGGTGGTGCCCGTCAGTTGCAGGTCGGTCAGATTACCGGCGTTCTCGATGCCGTTACCGGATGCGCCCGCCGCGCTGACAATAATATGGGCATTCGTCACGTCGAGTCCGCTGGCGCCGCTGCTGACCAGCACACCGTCTGCCGTGCCGCGGGCTTCAACGGTGCCCACGCCGCTGCCGACGAGGTTCAGGCTGCCGGCCGCCAGTTCGATGGCGGCATTCCCGTTGGTCGCCAGCACCGTGCCGCTGTTGGTGACGGTAGAGGCCTGTCCCTGGTCACCGGCTCCGATATACAGGGCAGTCCCGTTCGCTTCGATGCTGCCGGTGTTGTTAACTTTCCCGCCCATTACCTTAATGGCGGTGGAATTCGTGCCGGTCAGCAGGACATTACCGCTGTTGGTCAGTGTTCCGCTGTTTTGCGCCGTAAAGGCGGTGGCACCGGAAACCGTGGAGCTGATGGTTGCGGCGTTAATCAGTTCCGCGCCGGTATTTTGCTGCAAGAGCGCGCCGTCAGACGCATAGGTGTTACCGTCAACCAGTCCGGCGGTGGCACCGCTACCGGTCAGCGCCAGCGTCGCACCGCTCTCGATGGTGGCGGTCGCACTCCCCGAAGAAATCACCCCGGTGGCGCCGTTACCACTGATATCCAATTGACTGCCGCTGCCGATAACCGCCGTCGTATTTTCACCGGTGGCGTACAGCGCAGTTGCATCCTTCCCGCTGGCCGCCACCTGAATGTCGCCGTCCATCGCCGCCCCATCTTCCAGACGGAACAGGGTGGAACGCTCACCGGAGGCATCCAGCACCGTCCCGGTCGGGACACTGGTGTTGATGGTGGAGCCCGCGCCGGAAATAGCAAACAGGATCTGGTCCGTCGCGGAGGAAGAAAACGCAGGCGTCGCAGTACCGGAGAGGTTCACGGTTGCCCCCTCTGAGGCCCGCACGCCGGTGGCGCCGTTGCCGTTCAGGGTCACCGTTCCGGCGGTCATGTTGACCGTGGTGCTGGCACCGCTGGCAACAATCCCGGTGGTGCGGTTGGCGGTATTGCCACCGTTCAGCACCAGGTTACCCGAGGTGTTGACCACCGTGGTGCGGGTACCGGTCGCATCCTGCGCCACGATCCCGGTACCGCCGGCACCGACGGTGATGCTGCCGGTATTATTACCGCGGGCACCCGCTTCAACCAGCAGACCGGTGGTGTTGTTTCCGGTAAAGACGATGTTCCCGGCGTTGCTGACTTCCGCCCCGTTACGGGCAATGAAGCCGGTTACCGCATCCAGCGCGGAATTCAGCGCCGCCTCAGTGACCAGCAGGGTGCCGGATCCAAAACCTGCCGCCCCCGCCGCCAGTGCCGCGTTCGACAGCACGCCCGCAATCGGGCTGCCCAGAACATTACCGTTGATGTCATAGCCCTGACCGTCGGCAATCCCCGCGACTGCGCCGGTGGCGGTCATGTTGATGGTGGCGTTAGACGAGATTTTACCCTGCGCACCGCCCTGGATAACCACGCCGGTGGCATCCCGGCCGGAGAGATTAAGGGTCATACCGCCGGAGTTAAAGGCGGAGACATTACCGCTGATGGCATCTTTACCGTTGGCGACCACGGCGGTTGACCCCTTACCGGAGGCCGTCAGGACGGACGCCGCACCGGCGCCGCCGGTAAAGTCGGCCCCGTCATCGACGCGGAACAGCACGGAATCTTCGGTGCTGACATCCTGCGCGCCGGTACCGTTGTTGGTGATGGAAGCCGTCTGCCCATAGACGTAGTAGCCAATCTGGTTGCTGCCGTCAGTAAAGTTCACTTCACCGGTACCGGAAATGGTCACATTGCCGCCATAGCGGGCATGAACGCCTATCGCCCCGTCCCCGTCCATGTTGATCTGGCCGGAAATATCGACCTGCGAGCCAGTGCCTTCAGACCAGACACCGTAGTTACGCAGTCCGGTTGACAGCTCTGCGCCGCCGGTAATATTGATGTCGCCGGATAATGACGCTTTCCCGCCGGAAACCGCTTTGATCCCGGTATTATTCACGCCGTTAAGGTTGATGATGCCGGAACTGCCAACGGTCCCCGCCGTTTTGCTGAACGAATAAATCCCGATGCTTTCAGAGGGAACAAATGCCCCATCATCCCCGTCGCTGTTGACGTTGATAGTGCCGCTGTTTACCAGGGACGCGGTGCCATCAAGGGCATGCAGACCATAGACACCGTTGGCCATCGAACTCAGCGTAATGGTCCCCTGGTTATCACCGCGGCCACCGGTTTCCGTGTGAATCGCGGCACTTTCGGTATTCAGATAGGCTTCGCTACTGCCATCCTGGGTGTAACCTAAATTGATATGACCCGTCGGCGTGTTAACGAAAGAAGAGGCGTTATACACCTTGGCAATCCAGACGCTGCCTGTCTGAAACTTATCGACAGCGTTGCTCCAGTAACCGGTATTAATGGTCCCGGCATTTTCAGCAGTGGTTCCGATATGTGTCTGAACCCCTTCAACAATCCCATTCTGGTTTTTATTGGTGTAATTGTAACGGGGTGAAATGGTGTAGGTCCCCTGGGCGCTATTTATAAAACGACTGTCGTTGCCATCAACGACAATTGCGATATTTTGATAAGCGCTATCCGGGATATTCCCCCCCAGGCTCAGGAACCCATTATTGATAAAGGATGAGCCACTGTTAATGTGGGCGATCCTGTTAGTGGTCATTGCCGTACCGTTATTAATAAACGTGGCATTATTATTCAGTTTGACAAGCAGAAATGATGCGCTGCTGCTTGCTCTCAAATCAATTGAACCACCCGGGGCAATGTTGATAGTAGCATTTTGCCCATTTGCCTGAAGAACAGCGACATCACGCTCACCATAAACAGAAACGTCAAACCCATCCGGGGAGTGAGAGACCTGATAAGTCTGCGAGGTTGAGGTATACGCTTTTTTCAGTTCAGACTGATAGCTGGTGTAAGCCAGATCGCCGGAAGACAATTTACTGATAAGCCAGTTATTCCAGGTTTTAAAATCAGCCAGGGAACTGACGGTATGCGATGAACCGTCAAACGCGGTGAAGGTCCCCACATAACTGTCAGTCTTAATGCTCCGGTTAATGGGTGAACCCAGCGTATCCAGGTCACTCGGAATATTTGCATAAATGAGTTGTTGTGACGTCCAGTTAGCCGTGGCGTCATTTGCCGTGGTGCCATCCACATAAACCAGGGCGCTTTCTCTTAATTCCCCAAGATTATACTGGCTTTTATTCAGCGATATATTAGCAACACCATTCGTTACCGTTGCCAGTCGGGTATCAATATAAGGTTCAGCATCCGCTAAGACAAAGGATTCAGCAGGGTTGAAATAGTAGGCATCAAGCTCGGTAAACGCGCCAGAGCTATAGACCATAACCGTTTTGTTACTCGAGGTGATCGGATCAAATACGGTTACCGCCGTGGTCAGGCCAGGGAAAATAATCGTGTTCCCGGCCGCAGGCAAAGACGTCACAGCGCTCCCGCCTTGCATTACGGTGTAGCCTGCGTCAATGACTTGTTGGAGATGAGTATAATACTTATAGGTCATATCTCCTGCCCGCCATGTATCCAGCCCCGAAACCGACCAGGTATTGCCGTCAGTAATGACCGCAGCGCCGGTCTCATTGCTGTTTGTTGCCGCGCTCCAGGTGGCATCAAGCTGGCAATTCAGGGAGGCAAGATCGCAGGTGGCTGCATACGCCCCTGCTGTCATTACCGCCATCAGGCCGGTCGCCTTCACCGCATTGCTGACGGCTCTTTTGATTCTGGCGCGACCAAATTCCGAAGTGACAACCCATTGCATCAGGGTGCTGTTCCAGATAACGCGATAGATTTTGTTCATAAGATCCCTCTGTTACACCCTGTCTGTACGGGTTGTAATATTGCTACTGATAAATTCATCCTGAGTTATTCCAATGCTTTTACTCAGAAATGAGAACGCTGCCCGTCTTTCGCTGGCGGGCTTTTTAATTTTCCGGGTACTGGCTTTTTGCGCATGAATTAAAACTGAATATGTCATTTAACATCCTGTTTTTAATCGTTTATATCTGTATCATCCCTGTGATGATGCGTGAAATAATGTGTTCTGGTTGTCTGATAAATAAAACAACGTAATTAATACCGTGATAAAAAGGAGTTTTCACCATAGGATGAAAGGCTAACAGGGGCAGAGTTAAGAGCGACAGAAAATCAGAAGGTTAACAGAATAACGTAACTAATTTTTAATGAGAAAATACCAAATATTAACTTACCAAAACACGCGACCGAGTGTTAATTAACACAATAATCAAATAAGAACAAAAACAGATAAAAATCAAATCCGGTCAGATACTCTATGCTCCAAAATCCTTTTCTGAACTTATTATAATTAGATAGGATTAACTTTGAAACAAAGAAAATTCTTAAATATATCCTTAGTACATTATAACACTTAAATAAATCAGGGATAATTAAGAATATTAGACAAAAATACCTGACACAGATAAGCATATTATTTCGGCATTACAACTAACACTATAAAAACACGCCATAAAAAATGAAACGCGAACTAATTTGTATTACGTTGGTTAAATTGTCATTGAGTAATGTTCATTTTATTAAACAAAAATGCAACAGGAAAGATATTCTACTGAGAAATTTTCAGAGTGGCCATCTGATCCAGAATGCCAGTGCACGTTGGTCAGGTAAGGGAAGACAAACCAGAGGATGGTAAGTCACATTCAGGATCCGCTGGCGTGTGTTGAAGGCGTCGTGGTTTTGCAGGCGTTTAGCGCAGGATTCGTTGCTCCATTAACGTTAATAGCATGGTTTAGACGATCGGTCATGACCCCTCACTTAACTAAAACAGGCGCATTAACGCGATATCTTAAGCATTTCAGTTATTCCGGATGACGGATGAGAAGCATTTCTTTTAGAGACCGGAGGCCATATTATTGTTCCTTGCCATTATTATAAAGCCGGTGTAATAATTCATAAAAACACGCCACGGAATAAATAACTTATGGATAATATTATTCAACTTGAATATTATATGCGTCATGCTATTCGTGAGGCTGAAGAAAGTCTGCGTGAAGGAAATAAGGGATTTGGTGCGGTCATCATTAAGGATGGAGAAATCATTGCCTGCGCGCATGATGGTGAGGAAACGCAAGCAGACCCGACATCGCACGCGGAAATTAATGCCATAAAACTCGCCGGAAAAAAGATCGGTAAAGACTTATCGGGTTGTCTTCTTCTCTCAACCAGTGAACCCTGCCCGATGTGTGCCTTTGCCATTGCATGGTCTGGTATCAAAGAGATTGCCTATGGCTACTCTATTCAGGATGCGCTGGCCCAGGGGCGGCGGCGGATTTTATTCCTCTGTACCGAGGCGTTTGATAAAGCAGGAATGGATATTACCGTTCATAAAGGCATTCTTCAGCGGGAATGTTCAATTCTGTATCGGGCGGATGTTCGACATGAAATCAATAATCTCCGTTCCGCGACTGATGACGATCTCAGGGCGCTGAATGCGGATTCCATTGCCCGTCGAACACTCTGGTTCTGTGAGAATAGCGCGGTACTGCGTACTGAACATAGCCATCCGTTAGAGGCAGCCCACCACTTGCTGGTGACCCGATTTCACGCCGCGGAGGATGAAATGCCTGTTGTGGCCAGAAGTGAAAAGCAGATAGTTTTCCATTCCATGAATTTCTGCCCAACGCTTGAGGCATGCAAAATATTGCATCTGGATACACGGCACGTGTGCAAGCTCCTGAATGAAGATTCCACAGACCGGCTGGTCAAAAATATAGACCGGAGACTTCGTTTCTCGCGAAATTACGCTAATCTGCGTCCTTATACGCCTTTTTGCGAAGAATTCCTCTCAATTGAAGATTGATATTTCAGGAGGAGATATTCCGCGAACTAAAAAGACGTTATAACGGTAACAGAAAGCGGTAAACAGGGAGGAGTAAAGTGGATATTACCATCGTTCAGGCCAAACCCGTCGACGCAGAAGATATTTTATTGCTTCAGCAAATGGCTTACCAGAGTGAAGCATTACTTTATCAGGATGATTCCATTCCTGCATTGCAGCAAACGCTGGAATCATTACGGGCGCAATTTACGAACACACTCCTGCTTAAAGCGTCTCTGGCGGAGGGGCGAATTGTCGGCTCGGTGCGCGGTCATGTTGTCGGGAATACCTGCCATGTGGGGCGTTTGATTGTCCACCCGAACTTTCAGCGCAGAGGTATCGGCTCAGACTTACTGAATGCATTGGAAAGACAATTCCCTGATATCACACGTTTTGAACTCTTTACCGGACATAAAAGTGCAGGCAATTTACGCCTGTACCGCCGTCACGGTTATCAGGAATACCGTCGCGAACCCATTCACGCGGGTCTGACAATGATTTACCTTGAAAAGCACCAGACAAGAACCTGATTCGGCGTTGCGTTTTCCACCGATGTCGACGCCCGCCTTGTAGGCCAGGCGTCGTCTGGCTTAGCGTTTCACTCCTATGCGCATTTTCCGGGTTGCGTAAAACGCGTTCGGGCTCATCCAGAGATCATAAGCCGTTTCATGACGTTTACGATTTTTGAGCTCACGCAGCGTGATACCGCGAATCTTACCTTCGGCAACCCATCGCGCGACCTCCCCCGTACTGAGTCGCAACTGTTTTTTCACCACCGCCAACAGGCTGACCTGAAAGGCGATCGTTAACCTGATACTCACCTTCAGTTGCTGATGTCGGGCAAGCGTCATCCGCCACTGCTCGCGAACCGCAAAGTCCGGGATCCCGGAAAGCTCAGCATTATTTCGCTTCAGGATTTGGCGATCGTGAGCGAAAAGTTGAATTGTGCTTGCGTCATTAGCAACGATCCGCATATAGAGCGCGTGGTTGATACGACTGACAGGGAGTCGCGAGAACAGGCTGATATTCCAGGTGTAATCGCAATGAAGACACTTATAGATGCTCCAGACATCCAGCAGCTTCTTTTGTGAATTCATTCTGAAAGCCCCGGAAGGGATGAAATCGCGTTTGATATTGCAGGCAGGACAGCGCTTCGCGATGCGCTGATAGCCCACGGGACTGACGGTCCATGTGACGTGCATATTGATCCTTTTTTAACCCATACAAAAACGGATTCGTTCTGAACGAACCATAAATTTTGCTATGCGAAAAATATTTGAAGATATTTTTCAGTGGGTTAAGAAAAGATTTCCAGCACAACAATCCCTTGAGTCATCGATGATGACAGTAAGACTAACAGACCCTCATTTTCTTAATACATAAACCAAATCAATATTTGTTACACATCCATAAGGGTTATTTGATCTGGCATCGGATTCAGCCCGCCAAATAACCGTATATTTATTAGGCGATCATAAAACAAGGAGGATGCAATGTCAGAAACAGAACAATATTGCCACGCCTGTGGAATGCCATTATCGATACCCAACGCTAAAGGGGTGAGCGATACGTACTGTGCGTATTGCAGCGATGCCGAAGGCAATCTGAAACCCTGGGAAGATGCCGTTTCTGGCCTGGCGGGGTTTCTTGATTCCTGGCAAAAAGTCGGTCCCGAGGAGTCACGTAAGCGCGCGATTCGCTTCCTGACATCCATGCCCGCCTGGGCTCACAAAGCAGACGACTAAACTGCAGATGCCCAGTCCACGGTCGGATGCCGTCGTCATTCTGCATGAAATCTACGGCATCAATGCGCATATCCGGCGTACCAGCGAGATGTGGCGAGCGCGTGGGTTCGAGGTCTATACTCCCGCGCTTTTCCCGCATGAGATTCCCTACAGCTACGCGCAACAGGACGAGGCTTATCGCTATTTTTCGCACCACGTGGGTTTTGATCCGCAACCCGTCTTAACGCTGCTTGCCACACTCCGCGCGCAACATCGCAAACTGATTGTCATTGGCTACAGCACCGGCGCAACGCTTGCATGGCGAGTTGCAGGAAGCGGCTTGTGTGACGGGGTTATCTGTCATTACGGTTCGCGAATCCGCCAGTACAGCGACGAGGTGCCCCACTGCCCTGCGCTGATGATCATGGCTCGCCACGAGCCGTCATTCGATCCTACGGTACTACAACAGAAGCTGGAAACACTGCCCCTGGTACAATGTCATATGTTCGACGCCCGGCACGGTTTCTGCGACGCCGACAGCCCCGGACACCTTGCGTGGCAGGCGCGTCATGCCGTTGCCGATGCCATCGCCTTTGTTGACGCAATCTGCGGATAGTCAGCGTGATGGCCTTTATAGCCAGCGACGAACCTGCTTAGCGTAGCGCTCCCACTCTGCCCCAAAGCGCTTATGTAACTGAAACTCTTCAAAATCGATATGCAATCGTGCCACCGCCAGCATGAAGAGTGGTACGGCAATCACGCCAGGCAGACTGCCCATCCAGAGCGCAACGGCAAGTTGCCCTCCGCTCAGTCCAAGATAAATGGGGTTTCGGCTCCAGGCATAACATCCACGCGTGACCAGCGTCGTCGTTTTATCCGCCTGAAGCGGATTGAGCGTGGTGCGATTCACATGCATTTGCCATGCGGTTGTCAGGATGACGCCAAGGCTTACTGCGGCTATCGCCAGGCTCAGAACCTGGGTGACCAGACCAAAGGTAAAACGCGGATTTGCGGTAAGACAATCTCCCACCACAAAGATTAACAGAATGACCGGTGGCGGAAATCGGCTCCTGAGCTTTTCGAGACGCACGTTGACGTGTTTCATTTCCCTCCTTTTGCAGCGCAATTATTTGAGACTTTTCAGATCCCTTCGAATATTGCCTGATAAATTATTATTAAACTATGCTCAATACGGTGCGGTAATTCCTCTCTTTTCAAAAAGGTGATAATTATGGCCGGTTGGTTTGAATTAAGTAAGAGTACAAACGATCAGTTTCGCTTTGTACTGAAAGCAGGTAATGGCGAGGTGATCCTCACGAGCGAACTGTATACCACGAAAGCGGCGGCAGAAAATGGCATTGCCTCCGTTCAGTCGAACAGTCCGCTGGACGAGCGCTACGAAACGAAAACGGCGTCGAACGGTAAGTTCTTCTTTAATTTAAAAGCAGGCAATCATCAGATCATTGGCACCAGCCAGATGTATGCCTCCACGCAGTCGCGTGACGTGGGTATCGCGTCGGTAAAAACAAACGGCAGCAGCAAAACAATAAAAGAGCAGATCTGATTTTTTGACGTAAATGGCCAGATCGGGAAATACCGATCTGGCACCTTATATCAGAGAACCTTACTTAAGAATTCAGCCGTTCGCGGATTTGCTGGCGACGTAAAAAGCACCTCAGGCGTTCCCTCTTCCTGGATAATACCGTGATCGATAAAAATGACCCGGTCGGCCACTTCACGGGCAAACCCCATTTCGTGGGTGACGATCGCCATGGTCATGCCTTCGTTGGCCAGGTTCTTCATCACCTCCAGCACATCGCCGACTAGCTCCGGGTCCAGCGCCGAGGTTGGCTCGTCGAACAGCATGATCGAGGGATTCATTGCCAGCGCGCGCGCAATCGCCACGCGTTGCTGCTGACCACCCGACAGGCGCGAAGGCCAGGCATCGCGTTTATCGCTTAACCCGACCTTTTCCAACAGCATTTCAGCCCGGCTGACCGCTTCATTGCGGGAGATCCCCAACAGCATTTGCGGCGCCATCATCAGGTTGTCCAGCACCGTCATGTGCGGAAACAGATTAAAACGCTGGAATACCATTCCCACGCTTTCACGCATTTTATTGAGATCGGTCTTGCGATCGTGAACGGCAAAACCGTTCACCACGACTTCGCCTTCGGTGACCGTCTCAAGCGCATTCATGCAGCGTAAGAAGGTGCTTTTCCCCGACCCTGACGGACCAATGATACACACCACCTCCTGGGGTTTGATATCACAGTCAATACCGCGCAGAACGTGGTTGTCACCAAAGTGTTTATGTAAATTTTTAATGTGGATCACTTTTACCAAACCTTTTTTCCAGACGGTTAACCAGCTGCGCCAGCAGGAAGGTGAGTACCCAGTACACCAGCGAAATAGTCAGGTAGGGTTCCCAGTAGGTCGCGTAAGCCCCTGAAACCGTTCGCGCCGCGTAGGCCAGATCGGCAAGCCCGATCGCCGAGGCGAGTGAGGAATCTTTGACAATTGCAATGGCATTATTGCCCAGCGGCGGAAGAATACGGCGAAAAGCCTGAGGCAGGATAACCTTGCGCATGGTTTTCCACCACGGCATTCCCAGCGCCCGCGACGCTTCCATCTGACCGGGGTCAATCGACTGGATCCCCGCACGGAAGATCTCGGAAACATAGGCCCCGGCATTCAGCGTAATGGCCACAATACAGGATAAGAAGGCACCGTAGCCCGAGCGCAATTCGCGGGCAACATCGGCGCTCATCAGTCCACTGGTAACCAGCATCCCATCCCGGGGATTGATGAACAGCGGCACCAGCGCAAAATGGACGACCATGATCTGAACAAACAGTGGCGTTCCGCGAAAGGCGCTGACGTAGAAACGAACGGGATACTGAACACAATAGCGGAGCGCGTATTTCCAGAAGCCGTGCTCGGCTTTTGCCATGCGGCCCAGCCCCAGCGTCAGCCCCCAGAGTGTGCCAAGACAGACACAGATGATGGTGCATTTTATGGTCATCCATGCGCCTTCCATAAACAATGGCGCATACTCCTGGATGATTTCCCAACGAAATCCCGTCATGGTTTTCCCCTGCAAAAAAGCTGGCACAGACAGCGTGCCAGCCTAAAAAAAATTAATACCGCAAATTACTCTGACGGAAGCGTCGGGACTTCGCTGTCAAACCAGGTTTTATAAATTTTATCGTAGGTGCCATCAGCGATGATTTTCTTCAATCCCGCGTTAATTTTCTGCTGCAATTCGGTGTTCCCTTTGGCGACCGCAATACCAAAATACTGGCGCTCGAACTTGGCATCCGGGACAAGCTTGAACTGTTTTTCCGGATGCTGCTTGATGTAGTATTTCACCACGCCAACATCGCCGACCGCCGCGCTGACGCCATCCTCAAACAGTTCCTGCAACATTAACGGCGTATTGTCGAACCGTTTGATCGCGGTGCTGTTTTTCCCAAGAACGCCAGAAACCACAATGTCGCCGGTGCTGGAGTTAACGACGCCAACCTTTTCCGTTTTCAGCGAGTCCAGAGAACTCACTTTTGAATCAGCCGGAACGACAATTGACTGCTCCGCCGGGAAATAAGGAAGAGAAAAATCCACCATCTGCTTACGTTTATCCGTGATGGTGATCCCCGAGATAATAATGTCGCGATCCCCGGAACCCAGCGTCGCGAAGATACCTTCCCACGGCGTGTTGACCAGTTTGACATCAAAATTTTCCGCTTTCGCGATGGCTTTAATAATATCGATATCAAAGCCTTCCAGCTGTTTCTGGCTGTTTTCAAACTCAAACGGGCGATAGGTGCCACCCGCGCCGACCACGTAAGTTTCTTGTGCTGCGAAAGCGGCCCCGGTCAACGCCATCATCAAACATCCTGCTTTTATCCACTGACTGAACATTCCCTTCTCCTGTTATTTTTATGCACATTTACTGCATAAAAATACCCAAACTGATTTCCTTATGCAATCACTATCTGATCCGCAGTTTGCCTTGCCGGATCCCCGCTTAGCTCGCCGTTGATACTGCCTTCGCGCCTTCCTGCGCCATCGCGACAAACGCCCTGGCGGCAGCGGTTCGCCAGGCACCTTTTCGCTGCATTAATACGGCCGTGCGTTCGAGGAGTTGTGGGGTCAGTGAAATCGCCTGTAGATAGTGACTCTGTGCGGCGATGGGCGCCGGCAGCAGCGTGGATAATCCGGTGCGCCGCACCAGTTCCAGCACCGCGCTGATGGAGTTGACCTCCATGAGAATCTGCGGTCGCAGCCCTGCCTGACGGCAGTAACGGTCAATCTGTTCCCGGGTAGCAAACTCTGCGCTCAATAAAATCAACTTTTCGTCATTGAGCACGCTCAAATCTACCGACGTTTGCGCCGCCAGCGGATGGTGATTCGCCACGACCAAAGCCAGGTTTTCGGTCAGCAGCGGCTGCGCGTCAATATCCGGAGAGTGAACCTCGTCGAAGGCAATACCGACATCCAGTTCATCATTAACCAGCCGCTCTTCGATTCTGTCCTGCGATATTTCCTGTAGCTGTAAGGTTATATTGGGATAGCGGGTATAGAATTCAGCCAGTAACGGGCCAATAAACCAGGCGGTAAAGGTCGGCGTAACCGCAACGCGCAGGGAACCCCGGCTCAGATCCTCCACATCATGAATGGCGCGTTTGCCCTCTTCCAGCGCCTGTAGCGCGCTGCGCGCATAGCGCAGATAGACCTCTCCCGCGTCGGTCAATCGGGTCGTACGCCCGCTGCGATCGAACAACTGCACGCCCAACATCTCCTCCAGCTGTCTGATTTGCTGCGAAAGCGCCGGTTGCGAAACGTGCAGCGCCGCCGCTGCACGGGTGAATCCGTGATGCTCCGCCACGGCAAGAAAATAGTGGGTGTGTCGATCCAGCATCGCCTTTACCTATAAATTTTTCCAATAGACTCCATTATAAATGAGTCTTTTATCTTATGATACGAAGCGCGTAGCCTGTGTTCATCGCATAGCGAGACAGAGGATTATTCGTGAAAGAGATTATTGATGGTTTCCTGAAATTTCAGCGCAATGTATTTCCTGAACGCGCGGAATTATTCAGACGCCTTGCTACCCAACAAAACCCCCGTGCGTTATTCATCTCCTGTTCGGACAGCCGTCTGGTTCCCGAACTGGTCACGCAGCGCGAGCCAGGCGATCTGTTCGTGATCCGCAACGCCGGCAATATTGTGCCGTCATATGGACCGGAACCCGGCGGGGTGACCGCCTCAGTGGAATACGCCGTCTCTGCGCTTCGTGTCACCGACATTGTTATCTGTGGGCACTCCGACTGCGGCGCGATGACCGCGATAGCCGGATGTCACTGCCTGGACCACATGCCAGCCGTCGATCACTGGTTGCGCTATGCGGACTCCGCTCGCGTGGTCAACGAGTCACGCGAGCACGCCTCTTTGGCCGAGAAAACGGCCTCGATGGTGCGTGAAAACGTCATCGCACAACTCGCCAACATTCAGACCCACCCCTCAGTGCGTCTCGCGCTTGAAGAGGGGCGCGTTGCGCTCCACGGCTGGGTCTACGACATCGAAAGCGCAGAGATTGCTGCTTACGACGGCGCCAGCGGACGGTTCGTCTCACTGGCAAAAAACCCGAACACCTGCGCGATGCCTTATCGCCAGTCATCCGCAGCCTGAGCTATTTATTAATCTATCAAAGAGGTTCCATTATGATTCAGTCGCAAATTAACCGCGATATTCGCCTGGCCCTGGCCGATCAGATCCTGCTGAGCAAAGCCAGAAAAGATCTCACGTTTGCCCAACTTGCGGACGGCACCGGCTTATCAGAAGCGTTTGTCACTGCCGCACTGCTCGGTCAACACGCCCTCCCGGCCGATGCTGCGCGTCTCGTTGGCGAGAAACTGGCCCTCGACAACGATGCGGTACTGTTGTTACAGACCATTCCACTGCGCGGCAGTATTGACGATCGCGTACCGACAGACCCGACGATGTACCGTTTCTATGAGATGTTGCAGGTTTACGGCACCACGCTGAAAGCGCTGGTTCACGAAAAATTTGGCGACGGCATTATTAGCGCCATTAATTTCAAGCTGGATGTAAAAAAAGTGGCAGACCCGGAAGGCGGCGAGCGCGCCGTGATTACCCTGGATGGCAAATATTTACCGACGAAGCCTTTCTAATCCATCAGAACGGTACGCGCAGGCGTATCGTTCTTCTTTTCTCTGCTCACAGGAGTAAAGCATGTCTGCACATGATAACTATCTGCAACAGGCGCTGGCCCTGGCAGCCCGCAACGTTGAACAGGGTGGACGCCCGTTTGGCGCGATCATCGTCCGCAACGGCGAAGCGATCGCCGAAGCCGTCAACACCCTGCACCTGGATGATGATCCCACCGGGCATGCTGAGCTCAACGCCATTCGGGCGATTGCGGCCCATTCAGGCAGCGCGGCGCTTCGTGAATGCGTGGTTTACGCCAGCGGCCAGCCGTGCCCGATGTGCCTTAGCGCCATGTATCTCACCGGCGTAAAAGAAGTCTGGTTCGCCAACAGCAATGGCGATGGCGAAACATTCCGTCTCTCCACTGCGGCAATTTATCAGCAATTACAGCAGCCCCTCGCTCAACAAACCCTGCCTGTTCATCATCTTCCACAGCCCAATGGGCTGGCGGTTTACCAACGCTTCGCTGAAAAACAGTCATGAACAAAACCCCGCGCGTTGGCCTGGTCCTGCTGGTTCTGGTACTGATTGGCCTGAATATGCGTCCGCTGCTGACCTCTGTCGGCCCGCTTCTGCCGCAACTGCGTGCCGCCAGCGGTATGAGCTTTGCCGTGGCGTCGCTGCTCACGGCATTACCAATGATCGCCATGGGCGCGCTGGCGCTGGCCGGTGGGTGGATCAATCGCCATATCAGCGAGCGTCTCAGCGTCGCCTTAAGTTTGTTGATGATTATGGCTGGCGCGTTGCTTCGCGAGCTGGCGCCGCACAGCGTTGTGCTGCTCAGCAGCGCTCTGCTGGGCGGTATCGGTATTGGGATCGTTCAGGTCGTAATGCCAACGGTGATTAAGCGTCTTTTTCACCGTCGCATGCCGCAGGTCATGGGGCTCTGGTCAGCTGCACTGATGGGCGGAGGGGGACTCGGCGCGGCGATGACGCCGTGGATCGCACAGCACAGTGAACTCTGGCACCGCTCGCTGGCATGGTGGGCCCTGCCCGCGCTGGTTGCCCTGGTCGGTTGGCTGGCGCAACGTCGCTCAACAGAGATGCCTTCATCTCACCCGAAAAGTGCCGCCGTGCGCGTCGTACTCAACCCCCGCGCCTGGACGCTGGGACTCTATTTTGGCGTGATCAATGGTGGTTACGGTAGCCTGATCGCCTGGCTACCACCGTACTATATTCAGTTGGGCGAAAGCGCGCAGTTCAGCGGCACGCTGCTGGCTCTGATGACCGTCGGTCAGACGGCGGGGGCGCTGGTATTACCGATGCTCGCGCGTCATCAGGATCGCCGTAAACTGCTGCTCTTCACGCTGGCCCTACAGATGCTTGGCTTTTGCGGTTTTATTCTCTGGCCTGCGCAACTGCCAATCCTCTGGGCCGTGGTTTGTGGTATCGGCCTTGGCGGCGCATTTCCTTTATGCCTCGTGCTGGCGCTCGACCATGCCCAACATCCGGTAATATCTGGCAAATTAGTCGCTTTTATGCAGGGGATTGGCTTTATTATCGCCGGCCTCTCTCCCTGGTTCTCCGGTATCTTGCGTAGCCTGAGCGGCAATTACTGGCTTGACTGGACGTTCCACGCCCTCTGTGTGGCCGGGTTGATGGCGCTCACGCTGCGTTTCGTGCCCGCACGCTATCCGCAGGAGTGGTCAGTCGCCGATTAAGGCGCGAAGGGAGTAAGAAGGGAATTAACCGGGTCGGTTTTGTTGATCCTGACAACGAAAGTGCCAGTTAACTGGCACTTTCTCATACGACGTGATCACCCGATATAAAAAATGGCAATCATCAATATTAATGCTTTATTGCCGGGCCAATTAACGCTTACCGTACCCCACCATAAAACGAATGATCAGGCCGCAGGCAGGTGAAAGAAAAAGAAACAATCCTGTGACCATTTCATCACCCGCAGTCAACCACATCGTGGTGTAGTATATCAGCACCGCCAGAATGACCATGCCGACAAACGCGCTAATGGCTGATACCCAACCTAAAACCTGCGCGATATAGCCGCTGACGCCCAGCATACTCACGAGCAGAAAGGCTAAAAAAAAGATCATCGCTGTACCTCCTTTTTGCGTGAACTCAAAACGTAAATACTTACTCTCCTTATATTTTCAATCATAAGCTAAAGCGGCCCCTCCGGCAAATCTCATAACCCATTTATAACAATTGTAATTATACGAATATTCCGCATTGTGCTTTTCTAACCTTATTAAAAACAACCCATTAAAAACAACGTCATTATTTTTTATACGCAATGCAAATATTTACGCTTCTTGATTAATTATTTGTGGCTTACATTAATCCCCGGATGGTACATTATACGTCCAGCATTCATGCCCCTCGTGGTTTTATCCTGACGCAGTTTTACACTCTTTGCAGGAACCATTGTCGTACATGATGGCCTAAAACATTGAGTGTACCGCGTTGGAGAATACGTCTTCTGCGATACAAAAATGGGTATCAATAGAAGGTATTTATGTTCCCAACATGCAAATTTTCCCGCGCGTTTCTGCATCCGCGTTACTGGCTCACCTGGTTTGGTCTCGGTGTGCTTTGGTTATTGGTGCAACTTCCCTACCCTGTTTTGTGCTTTCTCGGCACCCGGACGGGGTCACTGGCACGCCCTTTTCTGAAACGTCGCGAATCCATCGCCCGTAAAAACCTTGAGCTCTGCTTCCCGTCTTATTCTCAGGAACAGAGAGAAAAGATGATCGAAGAGAATTTCCGTTCTCTTGGTATGGCGCTGCTGGAAACCGGCATGGCCTGGTTCTGGCCGGACCGTCGCGTGCGTAAATGGTTTGATGTTGAGGGACTGGACAACCTGCAACGCGCACAAGCGCAAAATCGCGGCGTGATGGTTGTTGGCGTTCACTTTATGTCACTGGAACTCGGTGGCCGGGTGATGGGTCTTTGCCAACCGATGATGGCGACCTATCGTCCGCACAACAATCCGCTGATGGAGTGGGTACAGACCCGCGGACGGATGCGTTCGAATAAAGCCATGATCGGCAGAAACAATCTGCGCGGCATCGTCGGCGCCCTGAAGAAAGGTGAAGCCGTCTGGTTTGCACCGGACCAGGATTACGGCCCGAAAGGCAGTTCATTCGCCCCGTTCTTCGCCGTTAAAGACGTGGCGACCACTAATGGTACCTATGTGCTGTCGCGCTTGTCAGGTTCGGCCATGCTCACCGTGACGATGGTCAGAAAAGCCGGTAACGCCGGATACCGTCTGTATATCTCCCCTGAGATGAAGGGCTACCCGGCAGATGAAAACCTGGCAGCCGCCTATATGAACAAGATTATCGAGAAAGAGATCATGCGCGCCCCTGAGCAATATCTCTGGATCCACCGCCGCTTTAAAACCCGTCCATTGGGTGAAGCCTCACTCTACATTTAAAGAAGGCCGCAAGGCCTTTTTTATTGTCTGCCACCCACCAACAACCTTGATTACGCTATGGTTTTCATCCTCGTTTTTTGCGCTATAAATCGCGTCGCTCAATGGTGATTTATTACCCTCTGCAATTATACTGTCGCCGAATCCCGACAGTTGTAAGTTACTAAAAGTAAATAAGAAAATGTCTATTGTCTTGCCCCTTTTTTAGGCGTACATTAGCGCCGTCTGGAGCAATCAACGCACAGAATTCTGAGGTGATACCGCAGACGAAACGGGGAACATTCCGGGTTTCGTTTTTACCGGTATCAGCTCTCTATAATCAGATGAGATAAAATTCATTCAGGCGTATCAGTCATTACGCGGAGAGATGAAAGTGAAATATTTCTTTATGGGCATTTCTTTTATGGTCATCGTTTGGGCCGGTACGTTTGCTCTGATGATCTAAAGACAACAATGCAGCAAAAAAACAGGAGCCGATGGCTCCTGTTTGCGTTTGGATGGACAGAACGTTTTACTCGAGGGTTTCAGAGGCCGATTTCGTTCCGGCAGGCAGCAAGCCATCGGCGCGGAACATCGATTTAATCCCTCTGATCGCCTGACGGATACGATCGCGGTTCTCAATCAGCGCGAAACGCACATGGGTATCACCGTAATCACCAAAGCCAATTCCGGGCGACACGCACACTTTAGCGTCGTTCAATAGTTTTTTCGCGAAGTCCAGCGACCCCATCCCGGCATACTGTTCCGGGATCTTCGCCCACACGTACATCGAGGCCTTCGGCATTTCGACCATCCACCCGGCCTCATGCAGCCCTTTCACCAGCACGTCACGGCGACGCTTATACTGCTCGGCGATATCACGCACGCACTGCTGATCGCCTTCCAGCGCCGCAATGGCAGCAACCTGCAGCGGGGTAAACGTACCGTAGTCGTGATAGCTCTTAATCCGCGCCAGGGCATTGACCAGCGTTTTGTTGCCCACCATAAAGCCAATGCGCCAGCCGGCCATGTTGTAACTTTTCGACAGCGTGAAAAACTCTACCGCCACGTCGCGCGCCCCTGGCACCTGCATGATGGACGGCGCTTTCCAGCCATCGTAAACGATGTCGGCGTAAGCCAAATCGTGCACCACCAGTACATCGTAACGCTTCGCCAGCGCGACCACTTTCTCAAAAAATTCTAACTCAACGCACTGCGCCGTCGGGTTAGACGGGAAACCGAGGATCATCATCTTCGGTTTCGGATAACTTTCGCGAATCGCGCGTTCCAGTTCGTTGAAGAAATCGATACCTTCCACCAGCGGAACAGAACGCACCTGAGCGCCAGCAATCACCGCGCCGTAGATATGGATGGGATAGCTGGGGTTCGGCACCAGCACCGTATCGCCATGATCGAGCGTCGCCAGCATCAGGTGCGCCAGCCCCTCTTTTGAGCCAATGGTGACGATCGCTTCAGATTCCGGATCGATATCAACTTCATAGCGTTCCTGATACCAGCGGGAGATGGCCCGACGCAGGCGTGGGATACCGCGAGAAGTGGAATAACCGTGCGTATCGGGGCGCTGCGCCACGGTACACAGTTTTTCGACGATGTGAGGCGGCGTTGGGCCGTCCGGGTTCCCCATGCTGAAGTCGATAATATCTTCGCCGCGCCGACGCGCAGCCATCTTCAGTTCAGCCGTGATGTTAAAAACGTAGGGGGGGAGACGATCAATACGCGTAAAGCGACGTTCAGGGCGAGAGTCAGCCATAATTTCCTCAGATTCACGTTAGCGCCCGGACCGTCCGAGCGACGCTGCCACGATGGTGGCATGTTTAGAAAATAGCCTGATTAAAATCCCTCTGTCGAGAGGGAAAGGAAAATATTTTTTTGTTTCTCAAAAGAGGAATATCAATTTTAAAAGAGGAAGTGATTCGTTTTCGTCGCCGTTAAATGTTACGTTTTTATAACACTCTGTTGTTATGGTAGTAACCATGAAAGCCCGCGTTTTATGAGATGTATTGTAAATACACCAATCATTCATCAATCCCCTTTTAAAATTGAGGTTTTTCCTCATTAGCCACCCGATCTCAGCAGGCTGGTCATCCGCCCTGCGGTTACCTATCATAGTCCTTTAACCCTTTGGCAAGAGTCCCCCCGTGCACGAAATATTTACCATGCTGCTGGCCGTCTTTGACCGGGCTGCGCTGATGCTATTCTGTCTGTTCTTTCTCATCCGCATCCGCCTGTTTCGCGAGCTGCTGCATAAGTCTGCCCATACGCCAAAAGAACTGCTCGCCGTTACCGCCATTTTTTCGATGTTCGCATTGTTCAGTACCTGGTCCGGCGTGCCGGTAGAAGGTTCACTGGTGAACGTGCGTATTATTGCCGTGATGTCAGGCGGGATCCTGTTTGGTCCGTGGGTAGGTATTATTACGGGGGTGATTGCCGGGACGCACCGCTATCTGATCGACATTGGTGGCGTGACGGCGATCCCCTGCTTTATCACCAGTATTCTGGCGGGGTGTCTTGCCGGCTGGATTAACCGTAAGATCCCCAAAGCCCAACACTGGCGCGCCGGGATTTTAGGCGGCATGCTTTGTGAAACGCTGACGATGATCCTGGTTGTCCTCTGGGCGCCAACCACCGAACTGGGGCTGGATATCGTCTCGAAAATCGGTATTCCGATGATCCTCGGCAGCGTCTGTATCGGGTTTATCGTGCTGCTGGTACAGAGCGTTGAGGGTGAGAAGGAAGCGAGCGCCGCGCGGCAGGCCAAGCTGGCACTGGATATCGCCAATAAAACCCTGCCCTTGTTTCGCCAGGTCAACAGTGAATCGCTGCGCCAGATCTGCGAAATTATTCGTCACGATATCCACGCCGATGCGGTGGCAATTACCAATACCCAGCACGTGCTGGCCTACGTCGGTGTCGGAGAAGCCAACTACCGCAATCACGATGACTTCGTCAGCCCGACCACCCAGCAGGCGATCAATCACGGTGAAATCATTATTAAAAACAATGATGAAGCACACCGCACGCCAGAAATTCACTCCATGCTGGTCATTCCATTATGGGAAAAAGGCGTCGTGACCGGCACGCTGAAAATTTATTACTGCCACGCCCATCAGATCACCTCGTCATTGCAGGAGATGGCAATAGGTCTGTCGCAAATTATCTCGACCCAGCTCGAGGTGTCCCGCACCGAGCAATTGCGGGAGATGGCAAATAAGGCAGAGCTACGCGCGCTGCAAAGTAAAATTAATCCTCATTTCCTGTTTAACGCCCTGAACGCGATTTCGTCATCGATTCGGCTTAATCCGGACACGGCCCGTCAGCTCATTTTTAATTTGTCGCGTTACCTGCGCTATAACATTGAGTTAAAGGATGACGAGCAAATCGACATCAAAAAAGAGCTGTACCAAATCAAGGATTACATTGCCATTGAACAGGCCCGTTTTGGTGACAAGCTGACCGTGATTTATGATATTGATGAAGAGGTCAACTGCTCCATCCCCAGCCTGCTGATACAACCGTTAGTCGAGAACGCCATTGTCCATGGCATTCAGCCCTGTAAAGGGAAAGGCGTGGTGACGATTAGCGTCGCCGAGTGTGGTAACCGGGTGCGCATTGCCGTAAGAGACACCGGCCACGGTATCGATCCAAAAGTGATTGAGCGTGTGGAATCCAACGAAATGCCGGGCAATAAAATTGGTCTGCTTAATGTCCATCATCGCGTTAAGCTGTTATACGGTGAAGGTCTGCATATTCGCCGCCTGGAGCCAGGTACCGAAATCGCCTTTTATGTGCCGAACCAGCACACCGCGACCGCGACGCCCGCCACGTTATTGCTTTAAGCCGGAGTAACACTGTGAAAGTCATCATCGTTGAAGATGAATTCCTTGCCCAACAGGAACTCAGTTGGCTGATTAAAGAACACAGCCAGATGGAGATTGTCGGCACGTTTGACGACGGTCTGGATGTGCTGAAGTTTTTGCAGCATCACCGCGTCGACGCCATTTTTCTTGATATCAATATTCCGTCTCTGGACGGCGTTCTGCTGGCGCAAAATATCAGTCAGTTCGCCCATAAGCCGTTTATTGTGTTTATTACCGCGTGGAAAGAACATGCGGTTGAAGCGTTTGAGCTGGAAGCGTTTGACTATATTCTCAAGCCGTATCAGGAATCACGGATCGTCGGGATGCTGCAAAAGCTGGAGACAGCCTGGCAACAGCAACAGTCCGGCGCCGCAGCGGTTGGGCCGGTTACGCGTGAAAACGACACCATCAACCTGATCAAAGATGAGCGGATTATCGTCACGCCGATCAACGATATTTATTACGCCGAAGCACATGAGAAAATGACGTTTGTCTATACGCGGCGGGAGTCGTACGTGATGCCCATCAATATCACCGAGTTCTGCAACAAACTGCCACCCTCGCATTTTTTCCGCTGCCACCGCTCGTTCTGCGTCAACCTGAACAAGATCCGCGAGATTGAGCCGTGGTTTAACAATACTTATATTCTGCGGCTCAAGGATCTGGAATTTGAGATTCCCGTAAGCCGCAGCAAGGTAAAAGAGTTCCGCCAGCTAATGCATTTATAGTGGACTGCGCTGTGCTGTCGACAGGCAGCGCAGAAATCAAACTTTGAGCATTTTGACCGTGGACTCGATATCAATCTCATCTTCCGAGAAGATCAGCGTCGTGCCCTGGAAGGTGGTGATCGCCAGTTTTTTCACCGTGCGCATTTCACCCGCTTTTTCCGCGGTTTTCGGTCTGATGCTGCTCATCAGCAGTCCAACAGAGAGCACCGCATTTTCTTTATCAATCGGCGTATCGGCCGGGACTTCTTCGCTGAACACCACGAATGACTTAATCGAGGTGAGCTTTAGCCGCTCGCCCGCGATATAGATATATTTGCTGTCCGGCACGACCTTCACCGCATACGCGGAAAGACCTTTGTTATTGGTCGTTGGCTCAAAGGTTACCGCCGCATCTTTCTTAATCAGCTCAGGGTTGGCAACCTTAATCACATGAAAATAGCGGTTATCGCCGTTCTCATCTTTGATAAATCCAAAACCTTTATCTTTAAACCACGTTGTGATTGTTCCGTTCATCGCCATTACCGTCTGGTTAATCTACTCAATTTTTTGCAGCGCGCAGTGTAAAGCACAATGCCTGCGCAGACCACGTCTTTGGGTTAAGTCTGGATGATAAATTTCAGGGATGCGAGGGAAAGTGAAGTCGCCGTCATTCGCCGGTCAGCAGAAAATGGGTTATCATCCGCACCCACTTTCCCGCCGGGCAGCCTGATGTCTACGATTATTGATACCTTTATTGCCCCACCGTGCGACGACGAGATAGAGACGCTCTATCAGGACGATCACCTGGTGTTGATCAACAAACCCGCTGGGCTGCTCAGTCTTTCAGGAAAGCATCCGCAAAATCTCGATTCGGTACACTATCGACTGGTTCAGCAATTTCCTGGCTGCACGCTGGTTCACCGCCTGGATTTCGGTACGTCCGGACTGATGGTGGTGGCGCGTAATAAGGCGATCAATGCCGCCCTCTGCCACCAGTTCAGCCAGCGCACCGTCAGTAAAGTCTACAGCGCGCTGCTCTGCGGACATCTGGACGCTGACGAGGGGACGATCGACGCACCGATTGCCAAAGATCCAGCCCTGTTCCCGCGGATGACGATTTGCCCGCTCAAGGGCAAACCCGCGCGGTCTCGCTATCAGGTCGTTGAGCGCGTTGTCCGGCAACTGGCCGATGGGACCATGATGCCGTTGACGCGGGTCCAACTCACGCCGGAGACCGGACGCACGCATCAGCTACGCATTCACTGCCAGCGAGTGGGGCACCCCATTCTGGGCTGCGACCTGTATGGCGGCCGCCTGCAGCCCGGTACAGAACAGGCTTCGCGTCTGATGCTTCACGCCAGCGAACTGCGCTTTGTTCACCCCGTCAGCGGGGAGCACATCAATGCTCATCACCCCGCGCCGTTCTGAATGCGTCTTACCACATCAAATCATCAGGCACTTTAAAATCAGCATACGGATCGTCTTCATCCTGCTCTTCCTGACTCAGCGCGCTGTGTAATACGATGCTGTTTGCATCGCGCTGCGCAATTTTATCGGCGACGCTGGCCGGGATAATCGCGTATTCGCTCTCGTCGCTGTTATCGGTAGCCAGACGCGCAATGGCCAGACGTCCGTTGATCAACTGCGCCTGAGTTAGCTTATCCACTTCGATTTTTTTGATGAGATTGTTATCGGTGAAGTTAAAGCCAATGTCGCCTTTTGCGACAGTGATCCGGTTCATTTCAATCAGTTGCTTCACCTGGGCTTTAAACTCTTTCGCCAGCGTCGCCTGTTTTTGCTGCTCGCTGAGCTGTTTGTCACGCTCAAGCTGCGCCTTTTTATTTTCTTCGACCGCCTCTCTTGCCTCACGAGCCTGCACGCGTGATTTTTTAGCCGTTCTCTGGACTTTCGCCATCTTTTTGCTGGTTACTAAACCCGCTTTGAGCATCTGCTCTTGTAAGGTAAGTTTCGTCATCTTTGCTTCTGAGTCTGGTGAATGATAGGTGGAATTATACCTGCAATATTTGAGGCGATACCAGTTGGCAGACACGTTTCACCGGTATCGTCATGATCGGACCAGGACTACGAATGCTGTTCAGCCATAAACCCTGAATCAGAGTGCGAACACTGTCTCAATTTCGATTCTGAGATCGGGTGCAAAAAGACGGCTGACTTCAACGAGGGAACTGGCAGGCAGATATTCACCGTAGTGCCGGTAAAGGACCTCGCGCAACGTGTTAATTTCATCAAATGAGGTAATGAAAATAGTCACTTTTATCAGCGCGGAAAAATCGATGCCTTCTGCGGCGGTCACTTTCTTTATCTGAGCAAATATCTCTTCCGCCTGTTCTGCGATACCACCGCGCTGAGCCGGCGTGCCAAAGGCGGTCAGCCCCGAAATATAGAGCGTCCCATTGTATTTCACCGCATGAACGTAAGGCGCGTTAACGTCACCTAATTCAGGGTAGTTTTTGCGTTCTACCGTTTTCATTCTGTCGGTTCCTTAATCAAATGGGTGAAAAAAACCGCGTGAGGTACGCGGTTTGTCTGTTTAACGTGGCTTATAGGATCTGACCTAACGTCTGGCGCAAATGCGCGCCAGAGCCAAGCAGGCCAGGATTATCGTGAACGATCAGATACACCGGAATATCCTGCACGTAGGCCTTAAAACGACCTTTATCTTCAAAACCACCACGGAAGCCCGACGCTTTGAAGAATTCCAGGAAACGCGGCACGATGCCACCGGCGATGTAGACGCCGCCAAAGGTGCCTAACGTTAGCGCCAGATCGCCGCCGAAACGTCCCATGATCACACAAAACAGCGACAGCGCGCGGCGACAGTCAGTGCAACTGTCGGCCAGGGCGCGTTCGGTAATATCTTTTGGCTGCAAATTTTCCGGCAGACGTCCGTCGGATTTGACGATGGCGCGGTACAAGTTCACCAGCCCTGGACCGGACAGTACGCGTTCCGCAGAAACATGACCAATCTCGGCACGCAGTACCTCCAGGATGATCGCCTCTTCTTCACTGTTCGGCGCGAAATCTACGTGACCGCCCTCGCCCGGCAGGCTGACCCAACGCTTATCGACATGGACCAGATGCGATACTCCCAGACCGGTGCCCGCACCATAAACCGCGATAGGTTTACCCTCAACCGGTTCCGCGCCGCCAAACTGGATCAGATGCTCTTTTTTCAGCATCGGGATCGCCATCGACACCGCGGTGAAATCATTAATGATTTCCAGATGGCTAAAACCAAGATTCTTTTTCATCTCCGCAATAGAAAATGCCCAGGTATGGTTGGTCATCGCGACCCAGTCCCCCGTAATCGGGCAGGCAATCGCGATACAGCCAGCGTTCACGTTAACCTTGTGCTCATCGAGGTAAACTCGCACAACAGCTTCCAGGCTGGGATAGTCCAGACCGGAATAGGTTTTGGCCTGCGAGATCTCACCGCTGTCGATATCACACAGAGCAAGACGGGCGTTGGTGCCGCCGACATCACCTACTAAAGCATACTTTGTCATTCTTCTACTGCTCCGCTAAAGTCAAAATAAGTCTTTGCCACACTGTAAATATACGGGGGCATAACAACAATGTCAGAAAAGCGAGTCCCCTGAAAATATCGATCCAGGTCACACAATAACTTTATCGTTTCAGCACCATTTGCAGCGATGCCATCCGGCTGACGCGGCAAACTGAGCGCAAGACACGGCATTAAGGAAAAAAACATGCTCCATCCGCGAGCCAGAACCATGTTGTTATTGTCGCTTCCCGCGTTGATCCTGGGGGTCGCATCCAGTTTAGTCCTGATTGTGGTCATGAAGTTTGCGTCCATCTTGCAGAGCATACTCTGGCAACGTCTGCCGGGCAGTCTGGGGATCGCTGCCGATTCTCCCCTCTGGATCATGCTCACCCTGACGTTAACCGGGGTTATGGTCGGTCTGGTGATTCGCTACAGCACCGGACATGCCGGTCCGGATCCGGCCACTGAACCGCTTATTGGCGCGCCGATTTCTCCTGCCGCGTTGCCAGGCTTGATCATCGCGCTGGTGTTGGGTCTGGCGGGTGGGGTCAGCCTCGGTCCCGAGCATCCGATTATGGCTGTTAACATCGCGTTAGCCGTTGCCCTGGGTCGTCGGCTATTCCCGCGGATTGGCGCACTCGACTGGACCATTCTGGCCTCTGCTGGCACCATCGGCGCCCTGTTTGGCACACCGGTCGCCGCCGCATTGATTTTCTCGCAAACCCTGAGCGGCTCTAATGACACCCCTTTATGGGATCGGCTCTTTGCGCCGTTAATGGCGGCGGCGGCAGGTTCGCTGACCACCAGCCTGTTCTTTCATCCGCATTTCTCGCTCCCTATCGCCCACTACACCCAGATGCGCATTGTGGACATTTTCTCCGGAGCCGTGGTGGCGGCGATTGCTATTGCGGCGGGGATGGTGGCGGTCTGGTGCTTACCCCGGTTGCACGCTTTACTGCATCGCCTGAAGAACCCGGTGGTGCTCCTTGGCGTCGGCGGCTTCCTTTTAGGGATACTCGGCGTGGTGGGAGGACCGCTAACGTTGTTTAAAGGTCTGGATGAAATGCAGCAAATGGCGTTCAGCCAGACGCTCGGCGCAACGGATTTCTTCATGTTAGCGGTGATTAAACTCGCCGCGCTGGTCATTGCGGCGGCCAGCGGTTTTCGCGGAGGGCGAATCTTCCCGGCGGTATTTATTGGCGTAGCGTTAGGGCTGATGTTGCATGCCCACGTTGAAGCCGTTCCGGCGGCCATTACCGTCTCCTGCGCGATTCTGGGACTGGTGCTGGTCGTCACCCGTGACGGCTGGCTCAGCCTGTTTATGGCCGCAGTGGTGGTGCCGGACACCACCCTGCTGCCGCTACTGTGTATTGTCATGCTTCCGGCCTGGCTGTTACTGGCGGGCAAGCCGATGATGGTCGCCAACCGGGAAGATAAATAGTCATCCGCTGTTACGCGATTCCAGCGCCTGGGTGACCTTGCGTAGCAGCGTGGGTAAGTCGGCTTTCGGTAGCACAACTTCAATTAGCGAGAGCCGCTGTGGATGCTCCAGCCGGGCCAGTACCTCCTCGAGTTGGATGGCCTGAGTCACCCGCCAGCATTCAGCCTGATCCGCAAGGCTGAATGCCCGTGGGATCTGCGTCCAGTTCCAGGAAGCAATATCGTTGTACCGCTGTTTCTCCCCGTGGATCGCTCGCTCAACGGTATACCCGTCGTTATTGAGCACCAGAATCACCGGCGTGTGCCCGTCACGCAGCATGGAGCCTATTTCCTGGATCGTCAGTTGCGCTGCGCCGTCGCCGGTTATCAGAATAACCCGACGTCCAGGTGCCGCCGTTTGTGCGCCAAACGCTGCGGGCAGCGAGTAGCCTATCGAACCCCAGAGCGGTTGTACTATCAGTTCCGCCCCCGTAGGCAGCGACAAAGACGCGGCCCCAAACGCCGCCGTTCCCTGATCGGCGAGGATCAGATCGCCGGGTACCAGCGCCTGCTGCACGGTATGCCAGAAATTCTCCTGGGTCAGCGCCCCTCTTTCGATGTGCGGCTGCACGGCCGCAGATTTAGCGGACGGCGGCGCAAAAGAGAGCTCCAGACACAGCTCACGCAACGTGGTGACCGCCTGTTCCATAGACAGACCACTGAACCAGGTTCCTCCCACCCGCGATGCCTGCGGCTGAACCTCAATGGTACGTTCCAGCGCCAGTTGCTGGGTAAAACCGGCAGTCAGCGTATCGACGAATCGGGTTCCCACACAAATCGTGGTATCCACCTGTTCTATCGCCTGACGGACATCGTCACTGCTGGCCCCCGCGCTGTAAGTGCCGACAAACCCCGGTTGCTGTTCGTCGAAAAGCCCCTTCCCCATCAACAGCGTGGCGTGGGCCATGGGCGTCTCAACCATCCAGCGTTGCAGGACCGGTTGTAGACCAAAGCGATGGGCGAGAAAATCTGCCAGCAGCGCAACGCGTGGACTGTTGATCAGCATTTGTCGTGCATGGTAGCGAAATGCCGTCACCACGTTCTCCTGCCATTCCGGCCCAGAGAGAGCCAGCTCCGCCGAGGGAGGCAATGCGGGACGTTTTGCTACATCAGCAGGCAGCATCAGGTAACCCGGGCGATGGGCGGTCAACATCGCGCACAGGACGCGGTCAATCTCGTAACAGGCGTTTGGCTCATCCAGCAGCGCACTGGCAGCACAGAGGGACTGGCTCATACGGTAGAAGTGCTGGAAATCGCCGTCGCCCAGCGTGTGGTGCATCAGTTCGCCCCGACGCTGCGCGCCGCTACACGGGGCGCCAACAATATGCAAAACGGGGACATATTCCGCATAGCTGCCCGCCAGGCCATTCATCGCACTGAGTTCACCCACGCCGAACGTGGTCAGCAACGCGCCTGCTCCAGCGACCCGTGCGTAACCGTCCGCCGCATAGGCGGCATTAAGCTCGTTTGCGCACCCGACCCAGCGCACGTGCGGATGATCGATCACATGGTCAAGAAACTGCAAATTGTAATCGCCCGGTACGCCAAACAGATGCCCGATGCCGCACCCGGCAATTCTGTCGAGCAGGTAATCCGCAACGGTATAAGGGGTTTGCATGACAGCTTTCCTTCTGACGGTAACCTCATGTTGAGTATTGAAGAAGCGTCGGGGCTGTCCAGAAAGCGGCGGCGATGAGGGTGGAAAGCAGAATTTACAGTGGCCGGGGTGAAAATGTCATTGAAAAATGATGAGTGTAAACGTATACACTTGAGAGCTGAATTCACTGCGAGGGAAGAAAATGGTTTACCAGCCTGATGAAAATCGCTATCAGAGGATGGCATTTCGCCGCTGCGGTCAGAACGGTCTGAAGCTACCCGCTATCTCGCTTGGCCTGTGGCATAACTTCGGCGATACCACCCAGGTGGAAAACAGCCGGGCCCTGCTTCAGCGCGCGTTTGATCTGGGGATCACCCACTTCGACCTCGCAAATAACTACGGCCCTCCGCCGGGTTCAGCGGAACGTAACTTTGGCCGTCTCCTTCAGGAAGATTTTTTGCCGTGGCGCGATGAGCTGATAATCTCCACCAAAGCGGGTTATACCATGTGGGAAGGCCCTTACGGCGACTGGGGATCCCGCAAATATCTGATTGCCAGCCTTGACCAAAGTCTGAAGCGGATGGGGCTCGAATATGTGGATATTTTCTACCACCACCGTCCCGACCCTGAAACGCCCCTGCAAGAGACGATGAAAGCACTGGACCACATCGTGCGCCAGGGAAAAGCGCTGTATGTGGGGCTCTCCAATTACCCTGCCGACCGCGCCCGTGAAGCTATCGATATCCTCAATGATTTGGGCACACCGTGTCTGATTCATCAGCCTAAATATTCGATGTTTGAACGCTGGGTAGAGGACGAACTGCTGGAGATGTTGCAGGAAAAAGGGGTGGGAAGTATCGCGTTTTCACCGCTGGCAGGAGGACAACTCACCGATCGCTACCTGAATGGGATCCCGGCTGACTCCAGAGCCGCGAGCGGAAGCCGTTTTCTGAATCCGGATCAGCTCACCGCCGGGAAACTGGAAACCGTACGCCAGCTCAATACGCTGGCCGAAAAACGTGGGCAAAAACTGTCGCAGATGGCGCTCGCGTGGATACTGCGTAACGATAACGTCACCTCGGTGCTGATTGGTGCCAGTAAAACCACGCAGATTGAAGATGCGGTCGGCATGCTGGCCAATCGTCATTTCACCGACCAGGAGTGCGCCGATATCGACAACATTCTGAACAGCACGCGTTAACTGCATTTTTAGCAATTCGTGCTCTCATTCATGATTTAAGAGTTAAGGCGATGAAATGGGGCTTTACGGCCCCGTAATATTACGTTAACAGGCCGACTACGGCTTCGATCGTGAAGGAGATAAAGAATGTTCAGGTCACTGATTCTGGCGGCAGCCTTACTGGCTTTTACACCGCTTGCCGCAAACGCGGGCGAAATCACCCTGTTGCCATCGATAAAATTACAAATTGGCGATCGCGATAATTACGGTAACTACTGGGACGGCGGACACTGGCGTGACCGTGACTACTGGCATCGCAATTATGAATGGCGTAAAAATCGCTGGTGGCGACATGACAATGGCTATCACCGTGGCTGGGATAAGCGTAATGCTTATGAGCGCGGATACCGGGAAGGCTGGCGCGATCGCGACGACCACCGGGGTCGCGGCAAAGGTCACGGACACCGTCATTAATTCCATTTTTATTGAAAGCCCGATGCGCAGGCCTCGGGCTTTTTCATTACCGGTTACAAACCCAGCGCCGTGCCAACCAGTAGCCACAGATTCAGCGCCACCACCAGCACCACAATCATCCAACCAATCTGTTTAACCCAGCGAGTGTTCACCAGATCGCCCATCAATTTACTGTCGCTGGTAAAAATCAGCAGCGGCACCAGCGCCAGTGCGATACCGAAGCTTAACAGCACCTGGCTCATCACCAGAATACGCGTCGGGTCAAGACCTATCAGAATAACGATAAATGACGGCATCATGGTGATGGTACGACGCACCCACAAGGGGATATGAAAGCGGACAAATCCCTGCATCACAACCTGCCCCGCCAGCGTTCCCACCACCGTTGACGACAGTCCCGCCGCCACCAGGCTCAGCCCGAATACCGTTGCCGCCGCGTGGCTTAATAACGGCTCCAGCGTCAGATAGGCTTGATCCAGATCGGCAATACCCGTATGACCACTAAAGTGAAACGCTGCGGCAGCCGTCGCCATCATCGCCAGATTGACGAACCCCGCAATGGTCATGGCGATAGCCACATCCCATTTTGTCGCCGCATAGCGCTGCTGACGAGTACCGCCGTGCAGATGTTGCGTTAACGAAGAGTGTAGGTAGATGACGTGCGGCATGATGGTTGCGCCCAACACCCCGGCAGCCAGAAACACCGCTTCAGAGTTTGGCAAGCTGGGGATCATCATGCCTTTACTCAGTTGCACAAAGTTGGGTTGGGAAAATATCAGTTCAACAATATAGGCCATGGCGACGAACAGCAGCAGGCCGCCGATCACTTTTTCCAGCGGCTTTTGCCCGCGCCGCTGGAGCATCAGGATCAGGAAGGTGGCGATCCCGGTCAATACCGCTCCCTGCAATAGCGAAACGCCGAGGATCAGTTTGAATCCTATTGCCGCACCGATAAATTCAGCAAGATCGGTCGCCATCGCGATGATCTCCGCCTGTACCCAATAGAACCAGACCACCGGACGCGGGTAGCGATCGCGAATTTGTTCAGCCAGATTCTTACCCGTGGCAATGCCCAGTTTGGCTGACAAGACCTGGATAAGCATCGCCATCAGGTTTGCCCAGACCACAACCCACAGCAGTTGATAACCAAAGCTGGCACCGGCCTGAATATTCGTCGCGAAGTTGCCCGGGTCGATATACCCGATAGCCGCAACGAACGCAGGCCCCATTAATGTGAGCCTTAACTTGCGCGCTGCTCTTCCACTGCTACTCTCAACGCGATCGTTTGTCATTTTCTGCCTCTGAAACATAGCCTGTGCTATGTTTTATGTTATGCCTGATGAGAATGGTTATCAAGTGCATGTAATAAAGGTAACCTTGATTTCTCTGACAGGCGGGAACGATAACGAGTGCGGGTACAGGAAATGCGCGCAGCATGTTTAATAATTGTTATTATATTAGCACAATAACTTAACTATTTACTTTCGAATTAGACATAACAGAAGTGTATGCCGGATCACTATTTTTGAATCTCGTCACAGGTCCTGATTATAGTGTGTGTTAGATCTCGTTTTCTTTGCACGCGTTGCATAGAATGTGCACGGAAATTTAACCTGCCTCATATTTGGAGCAAATATGGACCGCGTCCTTCATTTTGTCCTGGCACTTGCCGTTGTTGCGATCCTCGCATTGCTGGTAAGCAGTGACCGTAAAAAAATTCGCATTCGTTATGTCGTTCAACTGCTTGTTATCGAAGTGTTACTGGCGTGGTTCTTCCTGAACTCTGACGTCGGCCTCGGCTTCGTTAGAGGCTTTTCCGAAATGTTTGAAAAACTGCTCGGATTCGCCAATGAAGGGACGAACTTCGTCTTTGGCAGTATGAACGACAAAGGCCTGGCCTTCTTCTTCCTGAAAGTCCTGTGCCCTATCGTCTTCATTTCAGCGTTGATCGGTATTCTGCAGCATATTCGCGTGCTGCCGATTATCATCCGTTCTATTGGCTTCCTGTTATCCAAAGTCAACGGTATGGGCAAACTGGAATCCTTCAACGCCGTCAGCTCGCTGATCCTTGGCCAGTCTGAGAACTTTATCGCGTATAAAGACATTCTGGGCAAAATGTCCCGCAACCGCATGTACACCATGGCTGCAACGGCAATGTCCACCGTTTCCATGTCTATCGTCGGCGCGTACATGACCATGCTGGAGCCAAAATACGTCGTTGCGGCGCTGGTTCTGAACATGTTCAGCACCTTTATCGTACTGTCGCTGATCAACCCGTATCGCGTTGACGCCAGCGAAGAAAACATCCAGATGTCCAACCTGCACGAAGGCCAGAGCTTCTTCGAAATGCTGGGTGAATACATCCTGGCTGGCTTCAAAGTTGCGATTATCGTTGCGGCCATGCTGATCGGTTTCATCGCCCTGATCGCCGCGCTGAACGCCCTGTTCGCTACCGTGACCGGCTGGTTCGGCTACAGCATCTCCTTCCAGGGCATCCTGGGCTACATCTTCTATCCGATTGCCTGGGTGATGGGTGTGCCGTCCAGCGAAGCACTGCAGGTGGGCAGCATCATGGCGACCAAACTGGTTTCCAACGAATTTGTTGCGATGATGGACCTGCAGAAAATCGCCTCCACGCTCTCTCCGCGCGCTGAAGGTATCCTCTCAGTGTTCCTGGTTTCCTTCGCCAACTTCTCTTCTATCGGTATCATCGCGGGCGCGATTAAAGGCCTGAACGAAGAGCAAGGTAACGTCGTGTCCCGCTTCGGTCTGAAGCTGGTTTACGGCTCTACGCTGGTGAGCGTCCTGTCGGCATCTATCGCCGCACTGGTTCTGTAAGACAGCACTGACATAAAAACGGGGAGCGCATCCCCGTTTTTTTATCCCTGTAATTCCCCTAACGGCCTCGGTCGTCCAATCAAATACCCTTGCAGGTAGTTCACCCCCAGGCTTAACAGCAGCTCCCGCTGCGCAGGCGTCTCTACATATTCCGCCACCACGCTTAACGACTTTGCTTTTGCCAGATCGGTTATCGACTTCACGATCATCGCATCCAGAGAATCGGTCATAATATCTTTTACGAACACGCCATCGATTTTGATGATGTCTGCCTGCAGGCGCTTCAGGCGCTCATAATTGGCATAGCCGGTTCCAAAATCATCAATCGCAATCCTGAAGCCAAACCTGTGCAACTGTTCGATGTTTTGCATGCTGGTTTCCGAATTGGAAAACGCCTGCTCTTCAGTTATCTCAATGATCACCGTTTCTGGCGCGATACCATAACGGGTAAACAGGCGAATGATGCGCGGCGCCGTCTCTTTTTGCAGCAAGGTCAGCGGCATTAAATTGACCGAAAAAAGCGGCCCTGGCTCAGTAGAAGGATGCTCCGATAACCAGTTCAGCAAGGCTTCAACTACCTGCAGATCAAAGCGGGCGCTGAGGTTAAACTGTGCTATTAGCGGGATAAATTGATCCGGGGTCATGATGCCTTCATCGCTTTTCAGCCGCGCGAGAATTTCATCGTATCCTTTGCCCTGAGCGTCGCGGATAGGCTGCGCGTAAAGCAGAAGATCGCCACCATCGAGTGCTTTACGTATTTTATTGAGCAGCAGCACCCGTTCGGTTGTCTGACCTGTCGCCACTTCCTGGCTGTGAGTCAGTGCCAGCACCCGGTGATTTGCGCAGGATTGTTCCGCCAGCCAACTCAACTGACCCAACAGCGGTTGCAACGTCTCCTGCTTACCGTCCCATTGTCCCCAGGATGCGCCATAGCCCATGTCCAGCCCGGTGTTGTTCCAGTAAATTTTACGACTGTTCAACAGGTCGAGCATATGTTGCAGGCGGGCGTCCACCTCCGACCCATTGAGCACCAGCAATAATTCACTGCCGGGCAACTGGAAGATTTTTTCATCCTCAAGCATCAACGGTTGCAGCATACGGTGCACCGTGCGTTTGCTATGCACGCGCATCAGCATGCCGTAATGACGACTGAGAAACTCCATATTCTCCAGGCGCAGACAGCAGACGCTCTGCCCGGCCCCTTTTTGCAGGAACTGTTCCAGCGCGCGCAGATTCGGCAAGCGGGTTAAAGGATCGGTAAGCGCCTGCTGATGCCAACGACGATTTAACCATTCGCTACGCTGGTAGATACGCATCATATAGAGCAGACAAATACTGAACGAAACCAATACCGACAGGACGAAGGCCAACGAATACTCCGACCCGACGCCCTGTAAAAAATTGCGGTTGTAGGTCAGCAAGAACAGCGTTGAAACCGCCCAGCTCAGGTTCAAAAAAGGGTAAGTCAGCTTGCCCACGCCGGAGGTGAAAATGATAAAGAAAACAGGAACCAGATACCCGGCGATGTAATCGTTGTCATACGGGGTGCACATCAGGATGAGCAAAACAGCGATGACAGCGAGCCAGCACAAGGTAAATAAGCGAATTTCCTTCTTGAAACAGGGGGCGATATCTCTACGCCAGAATGTTCGGGCATAGTGTGGACTCACGATCATCCGCATCGGGTAATAAAAAAGCATGGTGAAAATTAGCACCGCGGAGATCAGGCTTAGAATATCGACAATCGTGAAAATAGCGGCTGCAGTACCAAAGAACGTCGAGACGGCCACCGGAAAGTCGAGATAATGACCCGCCAGATACATGCTGATTTTGATGCCCACAGGGGTAATAAAACCGAACAAAATGACGCGTCGCCAGATATTGCGATTGGGTAGCCCACAGCGCCAGCGCGAACCCAATTGCCAGCGAGCAATAGCGCAAACACCCACCACAACAGACATCTGGCAAAACAGAAGTACTGCCCCCTGGGCAAACGGCAGATGAAGATTCCAGAGGTTAGTAATATACAACGCTAACATGACGGGCAGAACACCGCGCCTGCCGAAAAGAAACATCATCGACAGCAGGACGCACAGCGGCAACCACGAAAGATAGATATAACTGGAATCCACAATCGCAAGCGGGGAAATCAAACGCGAAAACTGGATGGCTGCGATGGAGAGCACGATCGCAAGAGCGAATATTCTTATATTATTTATCAGGTTGCGCTTGACTGGCATGGATTGACTGCTCTCACGGAACGAACTATTAATCACATTAATAATAAGTTTATTCGCATCGCGAAGCAAACCTATGCCCACCAGAAACAGATGTCACAATTTGCAGAAAAGACTCTGGCTTATCAGCAACTGTATTACAAAAATGGAAGGTATGCAGAGATAAAAAAACCCCCGCTTTACAGCGAGGGTTCTGAATTTGGTGGAGCTAAGCGGGATCGAACCGCTGACCTCTTGCATGCCATGCAAGCGCTCTCCCAGCTGAGCTATAGCCCCACGATGCGTTTACGTACCAAAATTGTTGGGTTCAATTTTTGGTGGAGCTAAGCGGGATCGAACCGCTGACCTCTTGCATGCCATGCAAGCGCTCTCCCAGCTGAGCTATAGCCCCATTACGTAAAGCTTGTCGAGTTGACGGGCGGCATCATATGAATTCCCTTCGCATGTGTCAACGGCAAATTGAAAACGCCGATTCTAATCGCTGAAAAAGCAGACAACTGAATAGCAATGCGTAACAACTCGCATTCAGTAGTTAAACACGTCACGGTTTCCACTAAAATGGTGCTATAAAATGAACCACTAATTAACCATACGACTATTCAGGGAATCTTTATGTTCAAGGAGCGGATGACGCCAGAAGAACTCGCTAATCTGACGGGTTACAGCCGACAGACCATCAATAAGTGGGTACGAAAAGAGGGTTGGGCGACATCACCAAAACCAGGCGTCCAGGGCGGTAAAGCACGACTGGTGCATGTTAACGAACAGGTTCGTGAATATATCCGCAGCGCAGAACGCTCGGCGGAAGGGCTGTCTGACACCTTCTCGCCCCCAGGCGATGCCTCACTGGAAGCGCTACTGGTCAAACTGGTGAAAGAGATGACACCAGCCGAACAAAAACACTTTACCTCTTTGCTACTGCGGGAAGGGATTACCGGTTTATTACAACGCTTAGGGATCCGCGACAGCAAATAATATGAAAAGATTACGCAGCAAAATGACCACCGAAGAACTGGCGGATTGTCTCGGTGTGGCTAAACAAACCGTGAATCGCTGGATCCGTGAGCAAAAATGGGAAACGGAAAAATTTCCAGGTGTTAAAGGTGGTCGGGCAAGGCTCGTTCATATCGACACGCGCGTGCGAGAATTTATTCTGAACATCCCGGCGTTTCGTAACCATTCTGCATTTTATCAGGCTGAGGAGTCGCTGGCTGAATACAACCCTGCCATACGCAGTCATGCCTATCGCCAGATTATTGATGCCGTGGAAAATATGTCCGAAGAGGAACGGGAAAAGTTAGCGCTGTTTCTTTCACGCGAAGGCATCCGCGGTTTTCTTACTCGCCTGGGTCTGAACGATTCTGAGTGACGCAAATAAAAACGGCAGAGTCTCCCCTGCCGTTCTGCTAATGCGCCGATCGCTTACTGCTGCGCTTCACGCTCTGCAATAAAAGCCAGTGCTTTATTGATACGCTCGATGCTTCGGGTTTTACCAATCGCATGTACCGTTACGTCTAAGCCAGGAGACTGGCCCGCACCGGTTACCGCAACGCGCAGCGGCATACCAACTTTGCCCATCCCCACTTCAAGCTCATCGGCGGTCGCCTGAATGGCATGGTGCACGTTTTCAGCCGTCCACTCGGTAATGGCCGCCAGTTTGTCGCGCACGACTTCCAGCGGCTGACGCGCAACCGGACGCAGGTGTTTCTTCGCAGCATCAGCATCAAACTCGGCAAAGTCTTCGTAGAAGTAACGGCAGCTCTGCGCCATCTCTTTCAAAGTCTTGCAACGCTCGCCCAGCAGTTTCACCAGATCAGCCAGCTGTGGACCATTGCGCGTGTCGATGTTTTCCTGCTCGATGTGCCACTGCAGATGCGTTGCCACATACTCCGGTGCCAGCGAGTTAATGTAGTGATGGTTCAGCCACTGCAGTTTTTCCGTATTGAACGCGCTGGCAGATTTGCTGACCGCACCGAGGGAGAACAGCTTGATCATCTCTTCACGGGTGAAGATTTCCTGATCGCCGCTGGACCAGCCCAGACGCACCAGGTAGTTCAACAGGGCTTCCGGCAGATAACCGTCATCACGATACTGCATAACGCTCACCGCGCCGTGACGTTTGGACAGTTTTTTACCATCGTCGCCGTTGATCATGGAAACGTGGGCATACACCGGCACCGGTGCGTTCAGCGCTTTAAGGATGTTGATCTGGCGCGGAGTATTGTTGATATGGTCTTCACCACGAATCACGTGGGTGATCTCCATATCCCAGTCGTCCACCACAACACAGAAGTTATAGGTCGGGGAACCGTCGGTGCGGCGGATAATCAGATCGTCCAGCTCCTGATTACTGAATTCGATCGGGCCACGGATCTGGTCGTCAAAAATGACAGAACCGTCCTGCGGGTTGGCAAAACGGACAACGCAAGGCTCGTCATCTGCGTGATGTTCATGACCATGACGGCAGCGACCGTCGTAACGCGGCTTTTCGCCCTTCGCCATCTGCTCTTCACGCAGTGCGTCCAGACGCTCTTTGGAGCAGTAGCATTTATAGGCTGTGCCCGCTTCCAGCATCTCATCAATCACTGCGTTATAACGATCGAAACGCTTAGTCTGGAAGTACGGACCTTCGTCCCATTCCAGGCTCAGCCAGTTCATCCCATCCATAATGGCTTCGATCGCTTCCGGCGTGGAACGTTCAAGATCGGTGTCTTCAATACGCAGCACAAACTCACCGCCGTGATTACGTGCAAAAAGCCAGGAATAGAGAGCAGTACGCGCACCACCGACGTGCAGATAACCTGTCGGGCTTGGCGCGAAGCGAGTTTTGATTTTCATGAAATGGCCTTACGTTTATAAAGATGCCGACAACCGGCAAATCCGGGGAAAATGGAATGGCCGATATTCTATCACTGTGAGGTAAATCCTCAATGTTGTTACCGGGTAAACGCCGCGCATAGACGTTTTTGTTTAGAAATCATGCGTCAGAGACCGTTTCGCTATCGTTTTGTTTAAAATTACGACGAACGAACAATTTCTTTAGAAAAGGCGTTGACTCATTTTCAACTCTCCCTATAATGCGACTCCACACAGCGGGGGTGATTAGCTCAGCTGGGAGAGCACCTCCCTTACAAGGAGGGGGTCGGCGGTTCGATCCCGTCATCACCCACCAACTACTTTATGTAGTCTCCGCCGTGTAGATAAGAAATTGAGAAGTGGGTGATTAGCTCAGCT
The DNA here is from genome assembly GCA_009363175.1 of Citrobacter telavivensis. Taxonomy (NCBI): domain Bacteria; kingdom Pseudomonadati; phylum Pseudomonadota; class Gammaproteobacteria; order Enterobacterales; family Enterobacteriaceae; genus Citrobacter; species Citrobacter telavivensis. Next base: position 2,042,364 of record CP045205.1, on the reverse strand, counting down.
GGGAGAGCACCTCCCTTACAAGGAGGGGGTCGGCGGTTCGATCCCGTCATCACCCACCACTTTCTCACCAGCTAAATTTCTTATTGTGAAGTACCGAAGTGGGTGATTAGCTCAGCTGGGAGAGCACCTCCCTTACAAGGAGGGGGTCGGCGGTTCGATCCCGTCATCACCCACCACTTCGGGTCGTTAGCTCAGTTGGTAGAGCAGTTGACTTTTAATCAATTGGTCGCAGGTTCGAATCCTGCACGACCCACCAATGTAGAAAGGCGCCCTAAAGGCGCCTTTTTGCTATGCGCAGAATGTCACGATTCGAGCCTGATGGCGCTTCGCTTATCAGGCCTACACTGCTCAGTTAAGCCGCGTAGGCCGGATAAGACGTCAGTCGCCATCCGGCGATATCAGGATTCACAAGGCTCAAACCTGCTTACCTGATGGCGCTACGCTTATCAGGTCTACGGTTCTCCGTTACGTCGTTAAGGCGACAATCATATGGTCCAGTGCTGGTGTCGCCTGCTGCTGGTCATACACAATGTACAAATCTGCCGGAATACGCTCTTCTAATGGACGGAACACCACTCCCGGCCAGTTCATCTGCGCATAACTGTCTGCAATCAGCGTAATGCCGATCCCCATGCTAATCATCGCCAGTACGGTTTGCGGCTCCATCACTTCACGAATAATCATTGGAGAGAATCCGGCGCTCTGACAAACGCGTTGCAGAAACGCCCAGTCTGTGTGAATGGACGGCATGGTGACGAAATATTCATTGCGCAGTGCGGCTAACGGCACGGCCTCACGGGCAGTCAGCGGATGTTCTTCCGGCATCGCAACCAGAAAAGAGGATTCATGCAGCCGCAGGCTGGTAAATCCAGGCGCAGGGTCAATCGCCATTCGCCAGACACCAGCATCCAGTTCACGTCGCTCCAGCATAGCCATCTGCATTGCCGGCATATTTTCGCGAAACAACACCTCAACGTTGGGATTCGCCTTCAGGAATCGCCGCATGACCGGGCGCATTTTTCCCCACATCGCGGTGCCGATCACCCCCAGTTCGATCCGCCCTGCTTCACCGCGCCCAATCTGTTCGACTCGTGCCAGTACCTGATTAGCGCTGGAAAGCAGACGCCGCGACTCTTCCATCAGGATTTTCCCCGCATGGGTCAACGCCACGCTGCGGGAATGCCGGATAAACAACAGCGTGCCAAGCTCCTGTTCCAGCTCCTTAATATGAATGCTCAGCGGAGGCTGCGACATATTCAGACGAACCGCGGCGCGTCCAAAATGCAACTCTTCGGCGACGGCAAGAAAATAACGCAGTAACTTGAGATCGATACGATGCGTGCGTTCCATGGGTAATGCGCTCCTGAGGGGAAGAGTGATGCGCCAGGTTACCACATTGCATCGCAGAACTGGAACGGCGGGCAACACTCGCCCGCCGCAAAGGAGGATTAACGGGCCAGCGAGTGCTGAGTCAGTTTTTCAGGCTCATGCTTATACTTAAAGAACAGCGCGAAAATCACCGCCAGCGCCAGGGCATACGCCGCAAAGACGAGCCAGATAGTTTGCCAGTCCTTCACACCCTCCACAGAGAAGTAATCCACCGCCATACCGCTCAGGATGGAACCAACCCACGCCCCGACGCCGTTGACCATCGTCATAAACAACCCCTGCGCGCTGGCACGGATCCGAGATTCCACTTCCTGCTCAACGAAGACGGAGCCAGAAATGTTGAAGAAGTCGAATGCACAGCCGTAGACGATCATCGACATCAGCAGCAGGACGAAACCGAACGGTGACGGGTCGCCAAAAGCAAAGAAACCAAAGCGCAATGTCCACGCCAGCATACTCATCAGCATGACCGTTTTGATGCCAAAACGTTTGAGGAAAAACGGGATGGTCAGAATAAAGCCCACTTCCGCCATCTGCGAGACGGACAGTAAGATGGACGGGTATTTCACCACAAAGCTATCGGCAAATTGCGGATCGCGGGCAAAGTCGTGCAGGAAGGGATTACCGAAAACGTTGGTAATTTGCAGCACGGCACCCAGCATCATGGCGAACAGGAAGAAGATCGCCATCCGCGGATTTTTAAACAACACGAACGCATCCAGCCCCAGCTTACTGGCAAGCGACGCGCTCGCATTCTTCTCGGCCACCGGTATTTTTGGCAGCGTGAGTGCATAGATAGCCAGCAGCAGTGATGCGCCGGACGCAATGTACAGCTGCGCGCTGCTCAGTTCCAATCCCATCAGGCTCACAGTCCACATTGCAACGATAAAGCCAATCGTGCCGAAAACGCGGATAGGAGGAAATGCCGTTACCGGATCCTGCCCTGCCTGCGCCAGACAGGAATAGGAGACGCTGTTGGAGAGAGAAATAGTCGGCATGAAGGCCATTGCGTTGATCAACATCACCCAGAACATGGTGTCCGGGTCAGTCACCGTGGTCGCGTAGAGCAACACGCCTGCGCAGAGCAGATGACAGAACATATAAGCGCGCTCCGCACGCAGCCACTTGTCAGCAATAATCCCCATAATACCGGGCATAATAATCGCCGCCAGCCCTTTTGAGCTGTACACCATACCCACATTGGCACCGGTAAAATGAAGGGTGTTAATCATGTATGAGCCCAGGGTCACCAGCCAGCTTCCCCAGATAAAATATTGCATAAACGACATGATCTTTAATCGGGACGCAATACCCATTTTTCTCTTCCTTGCCGTAGAGTACGAACCCCGCCTGCTGGCGGGGTCATTATTATTCTCTGTTTCAGGCCAGTTTGCGCAGGAACCCGCAAATCAGGTCGATAAAGTTCTGTCGTGAAAGTTCAGCCGCCGCCAGGGTTTGCGCATGCGAGAGTTTCACATCACCCAGGCCTTCCGCCAGATTGGTGATCGCCGACACGGCAACCACTTTCAGTCCGCAATGGCGGGCGGTGATGACTTCAGGTACCACCGACATCCCCACCACATCACCACCGATAATCTGCATCATGCGGATCTCTGCTGCTGTCTCAAAGTTAGGCCCCGGATAGGAAACAAACACCCCTTCGCTCAGCGCGAAACCTTCGTCGGCTGCGACGCTCTGCAAAACCGCGCGATAGTCGGCGTCGTAAGCATTGGCCAGCGAGAAGAAACGCTCGCCAAAGCGGTCGTCGTTCGGCCCAACCATCGGCGTCCCCGGCATGGTGTTAATATGGTCGCTCAGTGCCACCAGGCTCCCTGGCCCCACTTCCGGACGCAGAGAACCCGCCGCGTTGGTGCAGAACAGCAGTTCGCAACCCAGCAGCTTCAGCGTGCGAATGGCGTCGGTCATCACGGTCATGCCGCGTCCTTCGTAGAAGTGCCCGCGCCCTTTCATACAGGCGACGGGAACCCCGGCCAGATGACCGAGCACTAACTCGCCCGCATGCCCGTGAACGGTACTCACCGGAAAACCCGGCAGCTTCTCGTAGGAAATCGCCACCGCGTCTTCTATCTGCTCAGCCAGCGCGCCTAAACCCGAACCAAGGATAAAGGCGACGCGCGGCGTGAAGTCAGGCTTGTAGCCGCGAATAATATCAGCGCTGTTCCAGGGATTCTGGGAAAAGTGGGAGTCGGTCATGAGATGTCCTTATAATCGGCTAATCACTCATTGAGTGAGAGAGGTAATGGTTATAACCAGAGCACGCAATCGATTACCAATACAGTTTTCCCTGCCGATCGATAGTAAATATATATTGATATGGCAAATCAGAACCGTTGGGTAAGAAAAAGCGTCCCTGCCAGAAATGGCAGGGAGTACTGAAGGTCTGCTGACTTGTGCCGATATCGTAGTTTTAATGGCAAAAGGAAACCACGATGACCACCATTAACGTCTCAACCCCTTCCGTACAAAGCGGTGGCGGTGGGGCAAAAGCCGCCGCCGGTAACAGCCTCTCTGCACAAATCGCGCAGATTGCAGAGAAAATCACCCAACTGACGCAGAAGCTCAAAGAAGTGTCGGACGGCAGCGGCAGTGCCGAAGAGAAGCAGAAGCAGCAGGAGTTGATCCAGACGCAGATCAAAATGTTGCAGGCGCAACTGGCACAGTTACAGCGTCAGCAGGCCGAAGAGGCGCAGCAAAAGCAGGATCAAACACAGGTTAAAGCAGAAGGCGTTAATTATCCTTCTGACGATCATCAGATTGATGTCTATATCTGATAGAGCGGATCCTGTGCACGTAAATCCGTTAATTCATTCGCCTGGGTGCGAACCACCTCCCACAGCGCCTGGGCTGCCGTCGACAGCGAGCGATTTTTGCGCCGCGCCAGCATCAACTGTCGTTCCACCACCGGCGTCAGGCGCTTCACCTGCAAATGACTTCCCTGCGGAAGCGGTAAGGCCAGCGCAGGCAAAATGCTAATGCCTATCCCCGCTTCCACCATCGGAAACAGCGTCGCCGGATGACCAATCTCCTGCACAATATTGGCTTCTATCGCAAAGTGCGCGAGCGCCGCGTCAATGAGCGGCCGACTTCCCGACGCGTAATCCTGCAACACCAGGCGTTCCTGCTGGAGATCCTGCCAGCTCACCCACTCCTGTTGCGCCAGCGGATGCGCCTGATGGCAGAGCAGAAGGAAGGGTTCGGACAGTATTGCTTCACACTGCAAATCGCTCACGGCACCGGGATCAATCACAATACCAAAATCCACTTCCCCCTGACGGATACTCTCCAGCACCCACTGCTGCGGTCGATCGTGCAGGACAAAGTCGATCGCCGGATAACGCTGATTGCTTTGCGCAATACACTGCGGAATGAGATGGGCGGAGATAGTCTGGCTTGCCGCCACGCGGACAGTACCGGCGAGTTGCGTGCCCACTCTGCCCGCTTCCCGTAGCGTGATATGAAGTTCATCCAGCAGCCGCTCCAGGCGGCCTGCCAGTTGTTGCCCGGCATCCGTCAGCACGACTTCACGCGTCGTGCGGTTCAGTAACTTCACTCCTGTCTGGCGCTCCAGTTCTTTGATACTGTGACTGACGGCCGACTGGCTCAGACCAATAAACTCACCGGCCCGGCTGAAACTTCGCTCCTGAGCAACGGTAACAAACACACGTAATTGACGCAGAGAATAATTCATCAACTCAATTCATATATAGATGCAATAAATCAATTTTATTTCTCAAAATGAAAAACGCAAAATGAGGACACCGAATTCCTGGAGTATTTATGAATATTTTTCGAATCCTTGATCCGTTTACCCTGACCCTGGTTGCGGTCGTCCTGCTGGCCTCATTTTTTCCAGCTGAGGGAGATTTTGTTCCTGTCGTTGAAGGCATTACCACCGCCGCCATTGCGCTCCTGTTCTTTATGCACGGGGCGAAGCTCTCGCGCGAAGCCATTATCGCTGGCGGCAGTCACTGGCGTTTGCACCTGTGGGTGATGTGCAGCACCTTCATTCTGTTCCCGGTACTCGGTGTACTGTTTGCCTGGTGGGCGCCCGTCAACGTTGACCCAATGCTGTACACCGGTTTCCTGTATCTGTGCATTTTGCCCGCCACGGTGCAGTCGGCAATTGCCTTTACGTCGCTGGCTGGAGGGAACGTTGCGGCGGCGGTCTGCTCAGCGTCGGCCTCCAGCCTGCTGGGGATTTTCCTCTCCCCGCTGCTGGTCGGCGTGGTGATGAACATTCACGGCGCAGAAGGAAGTCTGGAGCAGGTCGGCAAAATCATGCTGCAACTGCTGTTGCCGTTTGTGCTCGGACACCTTTCCCGTCCGTGGATCGGCAAATGGGTTGCGCGAAATAAAAAATGGATTGCGAAGACGGATCAGACGTCGATTCTGCTGGTGGTCTATTCGGCCTTCAGCGAAGCCGTGGTTAACGGGATCTGGCACAAAGTGGGCTGGGGATCGCTGCTGTTTATCGTCGTAGTCAGCATTGTGCTGCTCGCCATCGTGATTGCCGTAAACATCTTTGTGGCACGCAAATGCGGCTTCAACAAGGCCGACGAAATCACGATTGTCTTCTGCGGGTCGAAAAAGAGTCTGGCGAACGGCGTACCCATGGCCAACATCCTCTTTCCGACGTCCGTCATTGGGATGATGGTATTGCCGCTGATGATTTTCCACCAGATCCAGTTGATGGTCTGTGCGGTACTGGCGCGTCGCTATAAGCGCCAGGCCGAACAGTTACAGGCGCAGCAGGACAGCCGCGCCGCAAAAGCTTAAAGCGGACGTTTCAGGGGCTGAACCAGTTGGCTCAGCCCTTCGGTTTTGATCAGCAGCGTGATTTGCATCAGTTCGCCCAGTTTACCCGCCGGGAACTCATCCTTGCGGGCAAACCACAACAGATACTCTTCCGGCACATCGATCAGCCGACGCCCTTTGTATTTACCAAACGGCATCACCGTGTTGGCAATCTCAACGAGCTGCTCTTTCTCCATCTCAGACACCCAGCAGGCGGAGCATTTCCGCTTCGTCAATGACCGCAATCCCCAACTCCTGCGCTTTTGCCAGCTTGGAACCTGCCGCTTCGCCGGCAATGACCAGATCGGTCTTCTTCGAGACGCTGCCCGCCACTTTCGCCCCGAGTTCCGCCAGCCGCGCTTTGGCATCATCGCGCGACATCTGACTCAGACTCCCCGTCAGAACGACCGTTTTCCCGGCGAAAGGACTGTCGATTTCATCCGCATTGATAACCACCGGCGCGGGCCAGCGAATGCCTTCCGCCAGCAGTTGTGCGATCACCTCGCGATTGCTCTCTTCGGCAAAAAAGTTAAACACATGGGTAGCGACCACAATGCCCACGTCCGGAACTTTTTGCAGTTCGTCAATAGAAGCGGCTTCCAGCGCGTCCAGCGTACCAAAAAAGGCCGCCAGCCCTGCCGCAGTAGCCTCGCCGACTTCCCGGATCCCCAGCGCATACAGGAAGCGCGCAAAGGTCGTCTCTTTCGATTTTTCCAGCGCATCCACCACGTTTTGCGCCGACTTCGGCCCCATCCGGTCGAGACCGGTCAGTTTACCGGCTGTCAGCCTGAACAAGTCCGCCGGCGTGTGGACATACTCTTTCTCAACCAGTTGGTCGATAATTTTGTCACCCATCCCGTCCACGTCCATCGCCCGTCGAGAGACGAAATGCTTGAGGGACTCTTTACGCTGCGCGGCGCAAATCAGGCCACCGGTACAGCGAGCGACCGCTTCACCTTCCACGCGTTCGACGTCGGAATTGCATACCGGGCAATGCGTCGGAAATTCCACTGGCCGCGTGTCGTCCGGACGTTCGGAAAGCACCACGTTGACCACCTGCGGGATGACATCGCCAGCACGGCGAATCACCACTTTATCGCCAATACGCAGCCCGAGACGCTCGATTTCATCAGCGTTATGCAGCGTGGCATTACTCACCAGCACGCCCGCAACCTGAACAGGTTCAAGGCGCGCAACGGGCGTAATCGCTCCGGTACGTCCCACCTGGAACTCCACGTCACGAACAAAGGTCATCTGCTCCTGCGCCGGGAATTTAAAGGCCACCGCCCAGCGCGGCGCGCGCGCGACAAAGCCCAGTTGCTCCTGAAGCGCCATCGAGTTGACCTTAATCACAACGCCGTCAATGTCGAAGCCCAGCGTCGGACGGTCCTCTTCCACTTTGTGGTAAAACGCCAGCACGGCTTCCGGGGAGTCGCACAGGGTCACGCGATCGCTGACCGGCAGCCCCCACGCTTTAAACTGGAGCAGGCGGCCCAGATGGGTATCGGGCAGTTCGCCGCCTTCCAGCACGCCAACGCCATAGCAGAAGAAAGTGAGCGGTCGCTTCGCGGTGATACGCGGGTCGAGCTGGCGCAGCGAACCCGCCGCCGCGTTACGCGGGTTAGCAAACAGCTTACCGCCCGTCCGACGAGCATCGTCATTGATCTTTTCAAAACCCGCCTGCGGCAAAAACACCTCGCCACGCACTTCCAGACGCGTCGGAATGTTATCGCCGCGAAGTTTTAACGGAATGGCGCGGATCGTCCGCACGTTTGAGGTAATGTCTTCACCGGTCGTGCCATCGCCACGGGTTGCAGCGCTTACCAGCACCCCGTTTTCGTAGAGGATACTGACCGCCAGACCGTCCAGCTTCAGTTCGCAGCACCAGGTCACCTTATCGCTGCTCTTAAGACGGTCCTGGACGCGTTTATTAAATGCCAGGAAACTCTCTTCATCAAAGACGTTGTCCAGCGACAACATCGGCACTTCATGACGAATCTGGCTAAAAGACGCCAGCGGCGCAGCGCCCACGCGCTGGGTCGGAGAATCCGGGGTGATCAGTTCCGGGTGCTGCGCTTCCAGTTCACGCAGTTCGCGCATCAGGCGGTCGTATTCTGCATCCGGGATTTCTGGCGCATCCATCACATGGTAAAGATACTCATGATGGCGAAGCGTGGTTCGCAGTTCAGTCAGTTGTTGTTCGATTGATTCCATATCGCACCATCAATGATAAAAAACCCCCGACAGGCGGGGGTTCAGAAAGGAAGTTGTCGTGCCTTGAGTGTATCAGGCGTTCGCGTCTTTCACTTCGCGGATACGGTCCTGATACTCGCGCAATTTTTGCGGCGTCATCATCCGACGCTGATCGTCGAGCACCACGCCGCCGACTTCATCGGCAATGTGCTGTGCGGATTGCAGCATCAATTTGAAGTTTTGCAGTTCATCACCATAAGACGGCACCTGCATGAAGATGGTCACGCCCGGCGTGGTGAAGTCGACCATTTCTGGATCAAACGTACCCGGGTTAACCATATTCGCCAGGCTGAACAACGCCGGGCCACTGCCATCCGGACTCAGATGACGATGGAAGATATTCATGTCGCCAAATTTGAAACCGGCCTGCTGAATGCTGTTGAGCAGCACTTCACCGTTCAACTCGCTGCCATGATGGGCGGCGACGTTCATGATGATCACCGCTTCTTTACGCTGCGGTTTTTCCGGAGCTGGCGCCTCTTCAACGACGGGCTCAGGCTGCGGCTCAACCACGGGTTCCGCGGGTTGGAAGGCCTGCTGAGACGGTTGTGGCGCAGTCGGCTGAACAGGCTGAACCTGCGGCGCGATGGGCTGTTGTTGAACCGGCTGCGACGGATGGACAGGTTGCTGTGGCGCAGGTTGCTGGACTGGTCGCGGCTGAGCGGACTGCTGCGGCGCAGGCTGCTGTACCGGCTGTTGCGGCGGACGCTGGGCATGCTGCGGCTGTACCGGCGTTTCAGGCGGTTGCTGAACCGGCTGACGCGGTTGAGCCGACGCATAAGGCGGCTGGTACTGGTGTTGCGGCGACTGGCGAGGAGCTTCATGCTCCTGCGGATTGCCAGGGGCATGATTCACGCGGTGAACACGAACTTCACCGACGCCTTCGTCAGCTTCAACATCATCGTCATACGAGTCGTCGTCGCGTTTTGATTTCATGCGTTTCAGTGGACGATCGCGGAACATAGAAGATCGTTCTTTACGGCTGGTCCAGAAACCATGTACCAGTAAAGCGATTATGGCGATCGCGCCAACAATGATTAATATCAGACGCAAATCCTGCATCATTATATTCTCTGTTGTTCTAACACCTTGCCACCACGGCAAACATTTACTCACTAAGAGTATTTGCCGATTACGTCAAGTGCAAGTGTACTCTTAGCTTTCACAGCATAAAGATGAACGAAATTGTGCTTTTTGCTGTTTTTTCGAACATTTCTGAACTGTTCTGCATGCGATAACCCGGTAAGATACCCGTGTTCACTTAGGACTTATACTAAAAGGAGCATGTCCTGACTATGGTGTCATCATCTGTCACTGCACCACGTAGCGGTTTTTACTACTTTGCTCAGGGATGGAAACTGGTTTCGCAGCCGGGGATCCGTCGCTATGTCATTTTACCGCTACTGGTAAACATCCTGCTGATGGGCAGTGCATTCTGGTGGTTATTCACACAACTGGATGTCTGGATCCCGTCATTAATGCGTCACGTCCCCGACTGGTTGCAATGGCTGAGCTATTTGCTGTGGCCCATCGCCGTCCTTTCTGTACTGCTGGTGTTTGGTTACTTTTTCTCGACCCTGGCCAACTGGATTGCCGCACCGTTTAACGGGCTACTGGCGGAGCAACTGGAAGCGCGTCTGACTGGCGCAGCGCCGCCGGATACCGGGGTTCTGGGCATCATGAAAGATGTGCCGCGCATTATGAAACGCGAATGGCAAAAGCTCGCCTGGTATTTGCCACGCGCCATTGTGCTGCTGATCCTCTATTTTATTCCCGGTATCGGGCAAACCGTCGCCCCCGTGTTGTGGTTCCTGTTCAGTGCCTGGATGCTGGCGATTCAGTATTGCGATTACCCTTTTGATAACCATAAAGTGCCGTTTAAAGAGATGCGTACCGCCCTGCGCAGTCGTAAGGTCATCAATATGCAGTTTGGTGCGCTCACCAGCCTCTTTACTCTGATCCCGATACTCAATCTCTTCATCATGCCGGTGGCAGTCTGTGGCGCCACGGCGATGTGGGTAGATTGCTATCGTGCTAAGCACGCGTTATGGAAGTAATGCAAAAATGTGTAAACGAGAGGTGGCTTATACCACCTCTTATTCCATACTGATCCCCATTATTTCTCCACAGCATATAGATATGCGAAATCTTTACTTCCCCATCTCAGCCTGAAGGGTATGCTGGGAAGGTATCCCAATTTCATACAGTTAAGGACAGGCCATGAGTAAGATTTTTGAAGACAACTCGCTGACTATCGGTCATACGCCGCTGGTTCGACTGAACCGTATCGGTAACGGACGCATTCTGGCGAAGGTGGAATCACGTAACCCGAGCTTCAGCGTGAAATGCCGTATCGGTGCCAATATGATTTGGGATGCTGAAAAACGCGGCGTGCTGAAACCGGGCGTCGAACTGGTTGAGCCTACCAGCGGCAACACCGGTATCGCACTGGCCTATGTCGCCGCTGCGCGTGGCTATAAGCTGACGCTGACCATGCCCGAAACCATGAGTATCGAGCGTCGCAAGCTGCTGAAAGCGCTGGGTGCCAATCTGGTGCTGACCGAAGGCGCTAAAGGTATGAAAGGCGCAATTCAGAAAGCAGAAGAAATTGTCGCCAGCGATCCGGCGAAATATCTGCTGCTTCAGCAGTTCAGCAACCCGGCTAACCCGGAAATTCACGAAAAAACCACCGGCCCGGAAATCTGGGAAGATACCGATGGTCAGGTTGACGTCTTTATCTCCGGCGTGGGTACTGGCGGTACGCTGACCGGCGTCACCCGCTATATTAAGGGTACCAAAGGCAAAGCCGACCTGATTACCGTAGCCGTTGAGCCGACGGATTCCCCGGTTATTGCTCAGGCGCTGGCTGGCGAAGAGCTGAAGCCAGGTCCGCACAAAATTCAGGGTATTGGTGCCGGTTTTATTCCAGGTAACCTGGATCTGAAACTGATCGATAAAGTGGTCGCCATCACTAACGAAGAGGCGATCTCCACCGCTCGCCGTCTGATGGAAGAAGAAGGCATTCTTGCCGGTATCTCCTCAGGAGCCGCAGTCGCTGCCGCACTTAAACTTCAGGAAGATGAAACCTTTACCAACAAGAATATTGTGGTTATCCTACCGTCATCGGGTGAGCGTTATCTGAGCACAGCACTGTTTGCCGATCTCTTCACAGAGAAAGAATTGCAACAGTAATGCCAGCATGTTAAAAACGCGTAAAAAAGCACCTTTTCAGGTGCTTTTTTGTGGCCTGCTTCAAACTTTAGCCCCACCTGCCATTGCTTCACCCCGCCAGGTCTGGTATTTAACCTGATTAATTATTTTGAAGCGCGAAATTAATCGTTACAGGAAAACTGCTGGCTGAATCGATTTTATGATTTGGTTCAAGTATTGATTTAGCGGCATAATGTTTAATGACGAGCGAAACGTCAGCGGCCAGAGGTTGACTGCAACGGATTGCGTAAAACACCTGGTGTGTCGCGCCCGTTTACGCCGGCGCTAACAATACAGGCTAAAGTCAAACCGCCAGGCTAGACTTTAGTTCCACAACACTAAACCTATAAGTTGGGGAAATACAATGTTCCAGCAAGAAGTTACCATTACCGCTCCGAACGGTCTGCACACCCGCCCTGCTGCTCAGTTTGTTAAAGAAGCGAAAGGCTTCACTTCTGAGATTACTGTGACTTCCAACGGCAAAAGCGCCAGCGCGAAAAGCCTGTTTAAACTGCAAACTCTGGGTCTGACTCAGGGTACCGTCGTGACTATCTCTGCAGAAGGTGAAGACGAGCAGAAAGCGGTTGAACATCTGGTCAAGCTGATGGCGGAACTGGAATAAGTTTTTCCGGGTTCTTTTAAAAATCAGTCACAAGTAAGGTAGGGTTATGATTTCAGGCATTTTAGCATCCCCGGGTATCGCTTTCGGCAAAGCACTTTTGCTGAAAGAAGACGAAATCGTCATTGACCGGAAAAAAATTTCTGCCGACAAGGTTGATCAGGAAGTTGAACGTTTTCTGAGCGGTCGTGCCAAGGCATCTGCACAGTTAGAAGCGATCAAAACGAAAGCTGGTGAAACGTTCGGTGAAGAAAAAGAAGCCATTTTCGAGGGGCACATTATGCTGCTCGAAGATGAGGAGCTGGAGCAGGAAATCATAGCCCTGATTAAAGATAAACACATGACGGCTGACGCAGCTGCGCATGAAATTATCGAAGGTCAGGCCACTGCCCTGGAAGAACTGGATGATGAATACCTGAAAGAACGTGCGGCTGACGTACGTGATATCGGTAAGCGCCTGCTGCGCAACATCCTGGGGCTGGCAATTATCGACCTGAGCGCAATCAAGGACGAAGTGATCTTGGTTGCCGCTGATCTGACCCCGTCCGAAACCGCACAGCTGAACCTGCAGAAGGTGCTGGGTTTCATTACCGACGCGGGTGGCCGGACCTCCCACACCTCTATCATGGCGCGTTCTCTGGAACTGCCGGCTATCGTGGGTACCGGTAGCGTCACCTCTCAGGTGAAAAACGACGACTATCTGATTCTGGATGCCGTAAACAACCTGGTTTACGTCAACCCGACCAACGAAGAAATTGAAAAACTGCGCGCCGTTCAGGAGCAGGTTGCCACTGAAAAAGCGGAACTGGCTAAACTGAAAGACCTGCCGGCAATCACGCTGGATGGCCATCAGGTTGAAGTGTGCGCCAACATCGGTACCGTGCGTGACGTCGAAGGCGCAGAGCGCAATGGTGCGGAAGGCGTTGGTCTGTATCGTACTGAATTTCTGTTTATGGACCGCGACGCGCTGCCGACTGAAGAAGAACAGTTTGCGGCGTACAAAGCCGTGGCTGAAGCCTGTGGCTCCCAGGCCGTGATCGTGCGTACCATGGACATCGGCGGCGACAAAGAACTGCCGTACATGAATTTCCCGAAAGAAGAGAACCCGTTCCTGGGCTGGCGTGCCGTGCGTATCGCGATGGATCGTAAAGAGATCCTGCGCGATCAGGTTCGCGCTATCCTGCGCGCGTCTGCTTTCGGTAAACTGCGCATTATGTTCCCGATGATCATCTCTGTTGAAGAAGTTCGCGCACTGCGCAAAGAGATCGAAATCTACAAACAGGAACTGCGCGACGAAGGTAAAGCATTTGACGAAACCATTGAGATTGGCGTGATGGTGGAAACACCGGCTGCGGCAACGATTGCTCGTCATTTAGCCAAAGAAGTTGATTTCTTTAGTATCGGCACCAATGATTTAACGCAGTACACCCTGGCAGTTGACCGTGGTAATGATATGATTTCACATCTCTACCAGCCAATGTCACCATCTGTCCTGACGCTTATCAAGCAAGTTATTGATGCTTCTCATGCTGAAGGTAAATGGACTGGCATGTGCGGTGAGCTTGCAGGCGACGAACGTGCTACACTTCTGTTGCTGGGGATGGGTCTGGACGAATTCTCTATGAGCGCCATTTCTATCCCGCGCATTAAGAAGATTATCCGTAACACGAACTTCGAAGATGCGAAGGTGTTAGCAGAGCAGGCTCTTGCTCAACCGACAACGGACGAGTTAATGACGCTGGTTAACAAGTTCATTGAAGAAAAAACAATCTGCTAATCCACGAGATGCGGCCCAATTTACTGCTTAGGAGAAGATCATGGGTTTGTTCGATAAACTGAAGTCTCTGGTTTCTGATGATAAGAAAGACACCGGAACTATTGAGATTGTTGCACCGCTCTCTGGCGAGATCGTCAACATCGAAGACGTACCGGATGTCGTTTTTGCTGAAAAAATCGTGGGTGATGGCATCGCTATCAAACCAACCGGTAACAAGATGGTTGCACCGGTTGACGGTACCATCGGCAAAATCTTTGAGACCAACCATGCGTTCTCTATCGAATCCGATAGCGGTATCGAACTGTTTGTTCACTTCGGTATCGACACCGTTGAGCTGAAAGGCGAAGGCTTTAAGCGCATCGCCGAAGAAGGCCAGCGTGTGAAAGTGGGTGACCCGGTTATTGAATTCGATCTGCCGCTGCTGGAAGAAAAAGCCAAGTCTACCCTGACTCCGGTTGTTATCTCCAACATGGACGAAATCAAAGAACTGATCAAACTGTCCGGTAGCGTGACTGTGGGTGAAACCCCGGTTATCCGCATCAAGAAATAATTCTTGCCGCAGGAAAAAATGGCGCCTTCTGGCGCCATTTTTTTTATACACGTCATCCACCAACGATGCTTCCGGCCTGCCTGATGGCGCTGCGCTTATCAGGCCTACGCGACTTTTCACCACGGAGTTAGACCTGTAGGCCGGATAAGGCGTTTGCGCCGCCATCCGGTATCGGTGCTGCGCTTATCAGGCCGACGAGATTTTCACCACGGAGTTGGACCGCCAGGCCGGATAAGGCGTTTGCGCCGCCATCCGGCATCGGTGCTGCGCTTATCAGCGCCTACGCGACTTTTCACCACGGCGTTAGACCTGTAGGCCGGATAAGGCGTTTGCGCCGCCATCCGGCATCGGTGCTGCGCTTATCAGGCCTACGCGACTTTTCACCACGGGGTTGGACCGCCAGGCCGGATAAGGCGTTTGCGCCACCATCCGGCATCGGCGCTGCGCTTATCAGGCCTACGCAACTTTTCACCACGGCGTTAGACCTGTAGGCCGGATAAGGCGTTTGCGCCGCCATCCGGCATCGGTGCTGCGCTTATCAGGCCTACGCGATTTTTCACCACGGAGTTAGACCTGTAGGCCGGATAAGGCGTTTGCGCCGCCATCCGGCATCGGTGCTGCGGTCACAATGGCGAGGTCACCGGACGATAACACTTTTCCCGCATCAGGATTTTCATCCCTTCCGGCCCGCTCTCCAGCATCCGCTTTTCTGAATCAGAAACCAGCAGTTCGCACTGATAGCCGCCCGTAATGCCAAACATCGCGCGCGCCACGCAAACATCCTCCAGCGCATTCAGCCCGCTGGTTTCAAAATGCCCTACTATGCGTCCCTGCTGGCGCACCACCAGCCGATAGCTCTTCATCGCGCCTCCCCTGCCGGAGGCAGTATCAGTTCGTCACAACCGCATTGCTGCGTCCAGGTCATCACCTCCAGCACGCGTTCCGCAGCCTGTCGCGTTGCCTGCGTCAGTGATTTTCCCAGCACAATGCCGCTAATCAACTCGGCACAAAACAGATCGCCGGTCCCTTTCAGATCGGTTTCTACACGCGGATGTTCAATCACATCCTGCGTTTGCGCCGTCACCACCGCCACAGTAATGGTGTCGCTGTCCTGTCCTGGCGCGCTGGTGATCACAATCCACTTCAGCGTGTCGGTCAGCAGCGATCTCGCCGCGACGACAGCCTCCTCCAGCGTGCGGCACGGCATGCCGCTGAGCATCTCCAGCTCAAAAACATTCGGCGTCAGCCCCTGCGCCAACGGCAGCAGATGGCGGCGATAAGCATCCGGAATCTCGGCTTTCACATACATCCCGCTGTCAATATCGCCAATCACCGGATCGACCAGAACCGCGACGTCTGGATGCGATTCACGCACGGTTTTCAGCCACTGCGCCAGTCGCGCAATTTGCTCCGCGCTACCCATGTAACCGGTCGTCACCGCCTTTAACTCGCGCAGCGCATCACGCTCATTGAGCGCCTGCAAATAGCCACTGAACCAGTCAGCCGGAATCACGCCCCCATAGAACGTGTCATAGTGCGGAGTATTACTGAACAGGACGGTAGGCACCGCCGTCACCCGCAAACCCTTTGCTTTGATGGCAGGAACAGCGATGCTGTTGCCGACGCTGCCATACACCACCTGTGACTGAACGGCGACAATATCGGTCTGTAACGCCCGATGCTTATCGTCGAAGAGCACTGATTGAATATCACTCTCCTGCCCCATAGACTTCTCCTCTCACTGGACAGCGGGCTGGTGCCTCACTATTATCGTCATATGCTAAAATTCATTTTGTCATAGGTCAATAATGATCGACGGAAAAACCGCCAGCGAAATCTTTGACAGTATACGTCAGCACGTCACCAGCGGCGTGTTGTCTGCGGGTGAAACACTGCCGCCGGTGCGGGAACTGGCCGCGCAGCTCAACGTCAATCGCAATACCGTCGCGGCGGCCTACAAACGCCTGGTCACTTCCGGACTGGCGCAAAGTCGTGGCCGCAACGGTACCGTCATAAAAAGCGCCGCTACGCCCATCGCGTGGGAGGGCGGCGACCTCCATACACCACTGCACGACCTCTCCAGCGGGAATCCGGATCCGACTCGTCTACCCGACCTGAGTCGCTACTTTGCGACTCTCCATCACGGCCACCGCCTGTACGGCGACGCGCCGGTAACACCGGAGCTAACGCGCTGGGCGACACGGTGGATGCAGAATGCCGTTCCCACTGCGGGCGAAATTGATATCACCAGCGGCGCAATTGATGCCATTGAACGCCTGCTGAGCGCCCATCTGCTGCCGGGCGATAGCGTGGTCGTTGAGGACCCTTGTTTTTTAAGCAGCATCAACATGCTGCGATACGCCGGATTCAGCGCCAGCCCGGTGAGCGTCGATAGCGAAGGGATGCTCCCCGAAGGACTCGAACAGGCGCTGAGCAAAGGTGCACGCGCGGTGATCGTGACGCCACGGGCGCACAACCCGACGGGATGCAGCTTAAGCGCCGCACGCGCTGACGCGTTACAGGCTATTCTTGCGCAATATCCGCAGGTGCTGGTGATTATTGACGACCACTTTGCCCTACTTTCAGCCTCCGCATGGCATCCGGTGATTGCAGCAGAAACGCTCCACTGGTCGGTCGTTCGCTCAATGTCGAAAGCGCTGGGCCCGGACCTGCGTCTTGCCATTGTCGCCAGCGATCCCGCTACTTCGGCAAAGCTACGCCTGCGCCTTAACGCCGGCAGTCAGTGGGTTAGCCACATTTTGCAGGATCTGGTTTACGCCTGTCTGGCAGACCCCATCTGGCAGCAAACCCTCACGGAAACCCGCCAGTTTTATGCCGATCAACAGCGTAAACTGGCTGAGGCGCTGCACGCGAAAGGCATCAGCCACTTTTTCCCCGGCGATGGCCTGAACCTGTGGCTACCGCTCGCCGAAGCCAGTCAGAACACCGCATTCGCGCTGGCGAAATTCGGCTGGCTGGTGCGTGAAGGCGAAGCCTTCGGCGTCAACACGCCCGCACAGGGTCTGCGCATTACCCTTTCCACACTCAACGACAACGACATCAACCGCCTGGCCGCCCACATTCATCAGGCGCTGGGCCAATAACAGGAGAGCACCGTGCACGTCCATTTTATCATTCACGAATCGTTTGAATCGGCCGGTGCTTATTTGCCGTGGGCCGAAGCGCGTGGCTACAGCATCACCTGGACTCGCGTCTACGACAGCGAACCCGTTCCGGCTAACGCCGATGGCTTTGATATGCTGGTCGTTTTTGGCGGCCCACAATCACCCCGCACCACGCTCGCAGAGTGCCCTTACTTTGATTCTCTGGCCGAACAGCATCTGATTAACCAGGCCATCTCGGCGGGTCGTATTGTGGTCGGGATCTGCCTGGGCTCACAGCTGATTGGTGAGGCGCTGGGAGCCAGAGTCTGCCAGAGCCCGGAGAAAGAGATTGGTCACTATCCCATCACCCTGAGCGAAGCAGGCAAGCAGCATCCGCTGCTTGCCCACTTCGGATCTCCGCTCACCGTCGGTCACTGGCACAACGACATGCCAGGGCTTACCGATCAAGCAACGGTACTTGCCGCAAGCGTTGGGTGTCCACGGCAGATAGTGCAGTACGGCAATTTCGTCTATGGCTTCCAGTGCCACATGGAATTTACCGCCGAGGCGGTGGAAGGGCTGATCCAGCACTCTGAACAGGAGCTGGCAGAAGCCAAAGGGAAGCGTTTTATTCGCTCGAATGCGGAAATGCGCGAATGGGATTACCGGGAGATGAATGAAAAGCTCTGGCAGTTCCTGGATCTGCTGGTGAAAAAACGCCAGAGTTAGTCCACATAGCCCGGCCAGGGCCGGGCCAGGCAGATGATTAAATCCCTGCGCCCTGGCTGAAGTGCTCTTCGCCAAACACACCGGTAGAGAGATAACGATCGCCGCGATCGCAAATAATCGCCACCACCACCGCGCCTGGATTCACTTTCGCAATGCGTATCGCGCCAGCGACTGCACCGCCTGAACTGACGCCACAGAAGATCCCTTCACGCACGGCCAGTTCACGCATGGTGTTCTCCGCTTCCCGCTGGTGAATATCCACGACCTGGTCGACAAGCTGAGCGTTAAAAATGCCCGGCATGTATTCCGCTGGCCAGCGGCGAATCCCCGGAATACTGCTGCCCTCTTCCGGTTGCAGCCCCACAATGGTGACCGCGCTGGCCTGCTCGCGCAGAAAGCGGGAAACCCCGGTGATGGTGCCGGTAGTCCCCATACTGGAGACAAAATGGGTGAGGCGTCCGGACGTTTGCTGCCAGATTTCCGGCCCTGTGGTGGTGTAGTGCGCGTACGGGTTATCAGGGTTGTTGAACTGGTCCAGCAGCTTACCTTCGCCGCGCTGGGCCATTTCCAGCGCTAAATCACGCGCTCCTTCCATCCCCTGCTCTTTGGTGACCAGAACCAGCTCAGCACCGTAGGCGCGCATCGCC
The DNA here is from genome assembly GCA_009363175.1 of Citrobacter telavivensis. Lineage (NCBI taxonomy): Bacteria > Pseudomonadati > Pseudomonadota > Gammaproteobacteria > Enterobacterales > Enterobacteriaceae > Citrobacter > Citrobacter telavivensis. Next base: position 2,023,271 of record CP045205.1, on the reverse strand, counting down.
GCACGACGCTCCTGACTCATGTTGTCCGGCATCAGCAGCTTCATGCGATAGCCCTTCAACGCGGCAATCATGGCCAGCGCAATGCCGGTGTTCCCGCTGGTGGCCTCAATTAACACGTCGCCAGGTTTAATCTCGCCGCGTTTTTCCGCTTCAACAATCATCGATAACGCGGCGCGATCTTTCACCGATCCTGCCGGGTTATTACCTTCCAGTTTGACCCAGATTTCACTGCCGTTGTCCGGCGTCAGGCGCTGGAGCTTGACTAAAGGAGTATTGCCAATGGTGTTTTCTAATGTCGTCACTTCTGCATTCCAATAAAAATGCCGGGTAAGCGGAGCGTCACCCGGCAACATCAGGATGCAATAAAGCTATCAGTCTGTGAAAGTCAGGTCTACTGAATCATCGGGTAAATAGTCGATACGGTACTCACCAGAACCTGCCGTCGCAGACCAGCCCGCGTCTGAGCGACGAAATGCCAGTCCGTCTGAATTTTCGATCTCTTTTACCGCCTGCAATTTCACCGTTGCAGTGGTATTCGCCGGAATGCGGAAAGTCATGGCAACCTTGCCATTGATAGCCTGCCATTTTACGGCAATCTCACCGTAAATTGATTCATAGGTTGCCTGAACCCAGCTCAGTTGGCCACCGGGCAGAGGCGAAATCATCACATGCTTAAAGCCAGGCGCTGATTCATCAGCCTCAATCCCTGCGACAGTTCGATACAACCATTCGCCCACTGCGCCGTAGGCGTAATGATTAAATGAGTTCATGTCCGCACTCCACATGGAACCGTCTGGCTTGATGCCATCCCAATGTTCCCACACCGTCGTCGCCCCGGCTTTCACCTGATACAACCAGGACGGGAAGTCGTCTTTCAGCAACAGCGCCCAGGCTTCTTTTGCCCGACCATTCTGACTTAGCGCATGGCAGAAATACGGTGTACCCAGAAAACCTGTCACCAGATGCCCGTCGTGCTCATTGAGCAACGCGACTAACCTGTCCGCCACGCGCTGACGAAGGGTTACGGGCGTCAGATCGAAACAAAGCGCGACAATGTGCGCCGTTTGCGTCTGCGCCGTCAGATTGCCTTCTGGCGTGAAGAAACGCGCATGGAAGCGTTTCACAATTCTGGCCTGTAGTGCGCTGTAATATCGATGATCGTCTTCGTGGCCCAACACCTCTGCCGTCTTAGCAAACAATGACGTCGACAAGGCATACCAGGCTGTACACAGCAGGTCTTCCGGCGTGGCGCCGAAGTAGCTGCCTTCCTGCGCATCCAGCGCCACCCAGTCACCAAACTGTAGCTTATAGCGCCAGATATCATTGTCAGCATGGGCCTGCATAAAATCGACCCAACCTTTCATGCTGGCATACTGATTTTGCAGGATGCGCTTGTCGCCATACATCAGATACATCGTCCACGGATTGATCACGGCGGCATCCGCCCAGCCTGTCGCTGAGTGCGTTCCACCTTCTGCGAGGAATTTATCCTGACTGCAATGCCCGGTCAGAATATCCGGGATCACATGCGGCACCCCGCCTTCTGGCGTCTGGTCATACTTCAGATCCGTCAGCCATTTGGCAAAAAAGGTGCGGGTTTGCATCAGATAGCTGGCCGTACGACAGAAGATTTGCGCGTCGCCCGTCCAGCCCAGACGTTCATCGCGCTGCGGACAATCGGTCGGTACATCGACGAAATTGCTTTTCAACCCCCAAAGAATATTGTGGTGAAGCTGATTCAGGTCCGGATTTGAGCAGGCAAACTGCCCGGTTGCCTGCATCGCAGAATGAATGACAATGGCGGTAAAATTGTTCGGGTTGAGCTCGCCCGGGTACGCCTCAACCTTCACATAACGGAATCCCTGCCAGCTAAAACGAGGATGCCAGACTTCTTCCCCCTCACCGCTCAATGTATATTCCACAAGCTGCTTCGCGCTGCGTAAATTGTCGAGATAGACATTGCCGCAGGCGTCGAGCGTCTCAAAATGACGCAACACCACGTTGTCACCGGGCTTGCCCCTCACACGGAATTCCACCCAACCGCTCATGTTCTGGCCGAAATCCAGCACATTGTCGCCCTGGGGCGTCACAATCAGTGCAGCAACAGGAAGACGTTCGATCTGTTTGATGGTGCCCGCACCCTGGGCAACCAGAGCGTTTTTCTCCCAGGGAATCACAGAAACGTTGCGCCAGGCCGAATCATTGAAGTCCGGCTGCTGCCAGCCCTGTCGATTCAGAGAGGCATCATAGCGTTCACCATCGTAGATTTCGGCAAACTGGCGTGCAGAATCGCTGCCGCACCATGACAGGTCGCTGACCACGCTCTGCTGAGACCCGTCTTCATACTCAATCATCAGTTGGCACAATAACGCCGTCTGCTCCCCGTAGTAGTTGCGGTGGCGACTGAACCCCATATCCCCTTTGAACCAGCCCGCCCCAAGCTCTGCACCAACTACGTTCTCCCCGCTGTTCAACAACCCCGTAATATCGTACGTCTGGTACAAAAGGTGGTACCGATAGCTGGTCCAGCCCGGCGTGAGTTCATCCGTTCCCACTCGCTGCCCATTCAGAAAGAGCTGATAAATGCCTAATGCCGTGGCATGCACATAAGCGCTAGCCACCTTCTTTTCAGCCGTCACTGAAAAGACTTTTCGCAGCAGTGTGGCTTTTGAGTTCGCCTTGTCCTGCAGCGTTTCCGCTGAGATAAAGGTCCCTTTCCAGGGTAAATCCAGTAGCCCCGTGACGAACTGTGCCATCGGACTCCACTCGCTGCGTTCGCCGTTGTTGGCGGTAATACGCACCCGCAGAAAATAGCGCGTAGAAGGCCGAAGCGTGAATTCGTTCAATTCGATATTATTCGACGTCTCGCTATTCACAACACCGCTATCAAAAGCCAGCGTTGAAAAATCAGTCCGGGTACTGCACTGCAAGTGCCATGAACGCTGCAAAACGTTGCGTTGCGTACTCTGCATCTTCCAGCCGATAAGCGGCAGCCTATCCACGCCGGTTAACGCCGTTTCTCCATTCAAAGTAAGTTGACTGACTGACAGCATGATTCAATTCTCCTTGCGGATAACATTAATGGGGGACAGAGGTACGCACGGGGACCGGCATAGTTTGTGAGGTGGCTTCCTGAATCGTCTCTGACTCACTCAAAAACTCATTGCGTGATTTGCCATGAAAACAAAACCAGCCAATTAACATGCCTGAAGCCACAACGGCGGAAAGGATGGTGTAGAGAACAATCGGGCCTGCATCGAGCAGCACCGGCGTGACAAAGGCCAGCACGCCGCAGGTCAGCCGCGCAAGGCCGACAATCGCGCCCTGCGCCGTGGCGCGCAGCATGGTCGGGAAAGATTCCTGCGACCAGACCTTCATAATCCCTTCAAACGCCATCCCGCTGCCAATCGCGGTGAACAGCAGACAGCAGAACCACGACACCGGCGAAAATTGCAGCAATACCGGCATAAAGAAGCCCCCGGCAAAAAAGCAGGCGCCGATAATGAACACCCGCATCCTTTTTTCAGTGTCCACCATCTTCATAAACAGCAGCCCAGATACCATCCCCACGGGCATCAGCAGTAAATTCCACAGTGCGTTCTTTTCAACTGTGATTCCCACCACATTCACCGCCACGTAAGCCCCAAATTGGCCGCCGGTATTAGCCGCAAGATTGGTGAACATATAGAACAGGCAGAGTGCTACAAAGGGCCACAGGTACTTTCCGCGAAGCAAATCCGCATAAGAATTCTTTTGCGCCCGCACCGTCGCTTTTCCGCTTAGTCGCTCTTTACGCGCGATCAACCACATGGGCGACTCCGGCAAAGACCACCGCAAGATCAGCAGAAGCGCGGCGACAACGCCAACATGCATATAAAGAATTTGCGCGCCAGGCTTCCCCCAACCACCGATCAGGGCAGAAAGCGCCATGGTCGAGCAAATACCGGCAAACCAGAGTAAATTCGACAGACCGATAATTTTGCCCCGATTCTTATCTGAAGCCGCCTCTGAGATAGTGGCCAGAGAGACGGGCAGATCGGCCCCGGTTGCCAGCCCGACAAAAATAGTGCCGACCAGTAGTAACGTGAAGCTCGGACCAAAGGCTAATAATAAAGAACCCGTCAGAACCATTGCCATGGTGATAATAAAAACGGTACGTCGTCCGTAATAATCTCCAAGGCGACCACCAAAAAAAGCGCCCAGTGCTATACACAATGTCAATACACCAGAAAGCGTGCCAATTTCAGCGGATGTCGTTCCCAGCGATTTTTGATAAATAACCAGCGCAGTACCATTAGAGACAATGGCTGCAGAATCAATATATGAGGCCATCCCTGATACCACACCAATATACCAGGGATTCTGCTTTTTTATCTCAGGCATTATAGTTACTCCATTTATGTTAATTAACGAATAAACAGACTCCTGAATGAAAAATGCTGAATATCACTCTCGTTACCCCAGACAAAAGTCAGCCAACTCAAAGTCTGAACGCCTTTAAGTCATTACTGGCAAAAATCAGTTAAATCATTATGAATCAGACTGAACAGATAAACTCATCTGTCGTTCCCGCGAAGGCGTGCGCCGAAAATAGCGGCGATAAGCCTCGGTTAAACGCGTAGGATTAGAAAACCCGCACGATGTCGCAATCCGACTCACAGGAATATCAGTGGTTCTCAATAACTCTTGTGCTTTTAACAGACGGTACACCTGTTGAAATTTCTCGGGGGTTTGCCCGGTCATTTCATGAAAAAAACGGTACAGCGTGCGTAAGGCAATACCGCTCTCTTCGCAGACGCTTTTCCAGTTGATCTCCTGCGCATACTTTTGCCTGACCTGATCCAGAAGATAAAATTTCCCTTTGCTTTCAATAGGTATTCCTTTGTATTCCATCACACACTGGCACAGAATGGTTAATATTTTCAAAAATGAAGATTCCGTACCAGAAAAGTAGAGCGCATCAAAAGCGTCATCCCGGCGCTGGCTGATGCTTTCTGCCAGCATCACTACCGAATCCAACACTTCATCGACCAGGGGCTGATAATTATCATTAAAAGGATGAGTGCTAATACTGAGTGCATCAATCATATCATCGATATTTTTAATGTATTTAAAATTACGCCCCCGATGAATTAAAATATTAATAAGACAAAGTTCACTGGTTGACTCATAATAATGGACGTCATTCGCTGTCACCAAAAAGAAATCACCGCGACGGATCATCTCAGCATGATCGTTAACAATATGAAAACCACTACCGCCACGCACAATCACCAGCTCATCAAACTCATGTCCGTGCAAATCAGCCATTGACTGGTTGTTTAGCATAAAAACACAAAACGCATGAGCATCTGAGGGGAAAAAATCTTCACACTGTTTGATATCAACCATTACTCCCCCAAGAGACGCAGCTTATATCCTTACATTTAACAGACATGATATCCTTGCGATATCGTTTTATTAGACAGTAATAGCGATGCCAAGTCATTACGCAAAAATGGCACTGATGCGTAACTCTCTGTGACATTATCGTCAGTTTTCTTAATAATTCGTGAGGGAGAAGAGGCTATAAAATAAAAAAGGCCCACCGGGTGAGCCTTTAAAAGAGAAGATCGAAATGATTAAGCTGATTGTTCAAACAGTTCACGTTCAAACTGCACAATACCTTCAATACGCTGCTCACCGTTATACAACCGCGCGTTTTGCAGGCCGACAAACAGACGTTCGCCGCGCACCGGGGCATCATCCCCCTGCATGACCACCGTTAGCGGTTCGTGATACCACCCGAGCGGCTGCACGATTAACTGGGTGTAGTGCCCCTTCGGGCTGGCTTCGATAACCTGTACCGGCAACGGCGAATCCAGACTGGTACGGCGGCTAATGTCGACTTCCCACGGACGCAGGAACAGATCCACCGGCCCCTGATACGCAGGCGTATAGCCCAACGGCCAGCGGTGCGCGCCAACATGGAACTGTCCGCCGCGAATCGTGCCCTGCAGACGATTAACTTCGCCCATAAATTCCAGCACAAAGCGGGTCGCCGGTTCACGCCAGACCTGATCCGGCGCATCGGCCTGTTCAATATTGCCCTGGCTCATCACCACCACGCGGTCTGCCACTTCGGTGGCCTCCTCCTGGTCGTGTGTCACAAAAACGCTGGTGAATTTCAGCTCTTCATGCAGTTGACGCAACCAGCGACGCAGCTCTTTACGCACCTGCGCATCAAGGGCGCCGAACGGTTCATCCAGCAGCAGAATTTGTGGTTCAACGGCTAAGGCACGGGCCAGAGCGACACGCTGTTTTTGCCCCCCTGAAAGCTGTGCCGGGAAGCGATCCGCCAGGTGTGCCAGTTGCACCATCTCCAGCAGTTTCATCACTTTCGCTTTGATCGCTGCCGCATTGGGGCGTTCACGACGCGGCAGGACGTTCAGGCCAAAGGCGATATTGTCGAATACGGTCATATGGCGGAACAGCGCATAGTGCTGGAACACAAAACCGACTTTACGTTCGCGGGCATGCAGGCGGCTGACGTCGGTACCGTGAAAGCGAATATGGCCGCTGGACTGATGCTCCAGCCCGGCAATAATACGCAGCAACGTGGTTTTACCGGAACCGGACGGCCCCAGCAAGGCAACCATCTGACCTGAAGGAATATCCAGTGAGATATCGTTCAGCACCTGGGTGCGACCAAAAGACTTCTTAATATTGGCAATCTCAATGCTCATGATTTTCCTCCTGTTGCGCGCGTTTTTCCTGATTTTCCAGGCGCCATTGCAACATGCTCTTCAAAAACAGGGTAACAATCGCCATCAGCGTTAGCAGCGCGGCGGCGGTAAAAGAGCCGACGGTGTTGTAGTCCTGCTCCAGTAATTCAATCTGTAACGGCAGCGACAGGGTTTCGCCGCGAATCGAGCCGGACACTACCGACACCGCGCCAAACTCGCCAATCGCACGGGCGTTGGTCAGCACCACGCCATACAGCAGCGCCCAGCGGATGTTCGGTAACGTCACGCGACGGAACATCTGCCAGCCGGATGCGCCCAGTAAAATCGCCGCTTCATCCTCCTGGCTGCCCTGGCTGAGCATCACCGGCACCAGCTCACGTACCACAAATGGACAGGTGACGAAGATAGTGACCAGCACCATCCCCGGCCAGGAGAACATTATTTGCAGGTTATGCTCGTCCAGCCAGCCGCCCAGCGGACCATTGGAGCCGTAGAACAGCAGATATACCAGCCCCGCTACCACCGGCGAGACGGCGAAGGGAATATCCAGCAGCGTCAGCAATAACTGGCGTCCTGGAAAGTTAAAACGGGTCACCAGCCAGGCCAGCAGAATGCCAAACACCAGGTTCACCGGCACCGCAATCAGGGCGATCATCACCGTCAGCCAGATGGCATGTAGCATATCCGGATCGGCCAGATTCTGTAGCACGGGCAGCAACCCTTTGCTGAACGCCTGGACGAAGATGTAGATCATCGGCACCAGCAGGATGAATGCCGACACCAGCATGCCAGTGCCAATCAGAAACCATTTTCCCCAGTTAATGCGGGGGGCGTCATAACGCTTCAATTGAGTAACTTCCGCCATTAGTGACCTACCACACGTCGGCCAAAGCGACTTTGCAGGGTGTTAATCGAAAACAGCAGCAGCAACGATGCTGCGAGGATCACTGAAGCAATGGCGCTGGCGGCAGGATAATCAAACTCCTGCAAACGGACAAAAATCATCAGCGAGGTGACTTCCGTTTTCCAGGCGATGTTGCCGGCGATAAAAATCACCGCGCCGAACTCGCCGAGGCTGCGGGTAAACGACAGCGCGATACCCGCCACCAGCGCCGGAGACAGTTCCGGCAGTATCACTTTGCGAAAGCTTTGCAGCCGCGTGGCCCCCAGCGTTTCCGCCGCTTCTTCGTATTCCGGGCCTAACTCTTCCAGCACCGGTTGCACGGTACGCACCACGAACGGAATACTGGTGAACGCCATCGCCACCGCGATGCCGAGCCAGGTGTACGTCACCTTGATATCAAACTTCGCCAGCCATTCGCCGTAGAAACCGTTAACGGAAAACAACGAGGCCAGCGTCAGACCTGCGACTGCCGTTGGCAGGGCAAACGGTAGATCCATCAGCGCATCCAGCAGCGTCCGCCCCGGGAAACGATAACGGGTTAAGATCCACGCCATCAGCAGGCCAAACACGCCGTTAAAAATCGACGCCACAAACGCCGACAGCAGCGTCACCTTATAGGCGGCGACCACCTGCGGATTGGTGATCACCTCCCAGTATTGCGCCCAGCTCATCTGCGCCAGTTGCATCACCAGCGCACTGAGCGGCAGCAGCAAAATCAGGCAAACAAACAGCAGACTGGTGCCCAGACTTAAGGTAAAGCCGGGCAGCACGCGTCGGGAGGAGACTGCAAACATTACTTACGCCCCGCCGCCAACAGTTTGTCCAGTTCACCACCGCTGGTGAAATGGGTTTTCATCACCTCAGGCCAGGAGCCAAATTTATCTTCCACGCGGAACAGTTCAGTCTGCGGGAATTTGTCTTTCAGCTTGTCCATCACTTCCGGGTTGTTCACGCGATAGTAGTAGTCCGTGATGATGGTTTGCGCCTGCGGGCTGTATAGCCAGTTCAGGTAGGCTTTCGCCGCTTTCTCGGTGCCGTTAGCCTGGACGTTTTTATCCACCCAGGCGACCGGGAACTCGGCCAGAATATTGGTTTTCGGGATAACGACTTCAAAACCCTGCGCTTCATACTGTTTGCGAATGTTGTTCACTTCAGACTCGAAGCTTATCAGTACATCGCCCAGTCCGCGTTCGGCAAACGTGGTGGTGGCGCCGCGACCGCCGGTATCAAACACTTCGACGTTTTTCAGGAACTGCGTCATGAACTGTTCGGTTTTGGCTTTATCGCCGCCGTCCGCTTTATCAGCTGCACCCCATGCTGCCAGATATGTGTAACGCGCGTTACCAGACGTTTTCGGATTCGGGAAGATCAGTTTCACGTCAGTGCGGACAAGGTCGTTCCAGTCATGGATGTTCTTCGGGTTGCCTTTACGTACCAGGAATCCCATCGTGGAGTAGAACGGTGAACTGTTGTTCGGCAGACGACTTTGCCAGTCGGCCGGGATCAGCTTGCCTTTGTCATGCAGGATCTGCACGTCAGTCACCTGGTTGTAGGTCACGACGTCGGCTTTCAGCCCCTGCAAAATCGCCAGCGCCTGCTTTGAGGAGCCCGCGTGCGACTGCTTAATGGTCAGCTTATCGCCACCGTTATCTTTCGCCCACTGCTGTTCAAACGGCGGGTTGAGGGCGGCAAACAGTTCTCGGGAGACGTCATACGAGCTGTTCAATAGCTCCGTCGCCTGCGCCTGACCGACCAGTAACAGCGACGCCATCAGCGTCAGATATCTTTTTTTCAGTAAGTTAACGGCCATTGCGCACCCTTATAAATTTGATGACTTTCTAATAGCCATAATATTTATAACGAGTGTGAAAGGAGTAACGGTTTTATATACCGTTTGCTGATTTGAAAGTTGAAAAGGGAATAAGAGAAAACCCCTCCTGAGTGTCAGAAGGGGCTATGCGGTCGTCAGACCCCGATGCTGACGGTCTCCGGCAGCGTACTGCCGCCATCAATCACGTTTTGCGTGCCCGTGAGATAGCTGGATTCATCGGACGCGAGAAAGGCCGCCAGTTCACCCACTTCCAGCGGACAGGCCAGTCGGCGTAGCGGAATAGCCTTCGCCATTTCGCTCAGTACCGATTCCGGATCGGCGGGATTTGACTGCTGCGCAATGCTTTCCGCCATCGGAGTACGCACGTAGCCCGGGCAAATCGCATTCACGCGAATCCCCGCCTGGGCATACTCAACCGCCAACGATTTGGTCAGTCCCACGATTGCCGCTTTCGATAACGCATAGGCGGTTTCCCCCGGATCGGCCACCATATCACCGGTAACCGATGACATCATCACGATGCGCCCGTCCTTACGCTTGATCATCTCCGGCAGAACGGCTTTGGTCACGTTCCAGACGCCTTTGATGTTCACATCAATGTGGAAGTCGCGGTCTTCGTCACTCATGTCGAGGAAGCTTCCCAGACGGCAAACGCCCGCATTGTTGACCAGAATGTCGATGCGGCCTTCCACCGCTTTCGCTTTCTTCAGCGCCGCTGCTACAGACGCGGGATTGGTCACATCCGCAATCACTGCGGTACAGCGATGCCCGCGGCCACCCAGTTCATCGGCCAGCTTTTCAATCTCATCGGAGATATCCAGCAAGATTAAGTTCGCGCCATGACGTGCAAATACTTTGGCGATGCCTTCGCCAATGCCCTGTGATGCGCCCGTAATCAATGCTGTTTTGCCCGTGAGTTTACCCATTTCAATGCTCTCCTTGTGAAAATGGAGTCTCACACTCCATTAACACTGAAAATACAGTAAAAACAGATAAGTGCTGAGTAACAGCTCACTAATTAAGGTAAATCTTAGGTAAAAATAATCCCCGCCAAGGCGGGGATTGGTATTTTTCACTGTTGTGCCGGATAAGGCGAAGCCATCATCCGGCACAACAACGCATTCGCGCCTGATGGCGCTACGCTTATCAGGCCTACGCGGCGCGCCAGGAACAGACGTTGTACTTGTAGTATTTGTAGGCCGGATAAGGCAAAGCCGCCATCCGGCAAACATTACAGCGCCAGCAAACGATCCAGCGACGGCGCAAAGTAATATCCGCCGGTCACCGGCTTGGTGAAGCGCAGCATGGCGTCACGCTTGCCGTCGGTGTCGCCAAACATGCTCAGCAATTGTTGTTCGATATTGTGCAAACGCGCACAGTAAGCACAGAAATAGAGACCGTGAGTGCCGCTGGCCGTCCCGTATGGCAAGCTCTGGCGAACAATTTTCAACCCTTTACCGTCTTCTTTCAGATCCACACGGCTCAGGTGCGATGTGGCCGGACGGGAGTCGCCATCGATCTCTTCGTTGGCTTCTTTGGTACGCCCGATCATCATCTCCTGATCGTGAATGCTCATACGATTGAGCTGCTTCAGATTGTGTTCCCAGCGCTGAACAAAAACGTAGCTGCCGCCAGCATCCACACCGTCTTTGATAACCGCCACGTCGCGGCGCGTTTCTTCACCTGCCGGGTTTTCTGTGCCGTCGACAAAGCCGCTGAGGTCACGCTCTTCCACCCAGCGGAAACCATGGATCTCTTCTTGTACCTCAATGCAGTCGCCAAAGGCTTCCATGGCCGCCTGGGCGACAGAGAAGTTGACATCGTGACGAAGAGAAAGAATGTGGATCAACACGTCGTACTGCGTGGCCGGAGCCAGACCTTTACCATAAGGGATGAAGTCTTTCAGCTCTTCAGCCCCGACCCCGCCGCTCAGGGCGCGCCAGGTTTTGTTGCCGAACGCCACAACCGCGCCCAGATGAGCGTCAGGGAATTTCGCTTCGAAGGTCGCCAGTTTATCGGCGAACGCTTTGCTGGCCCCACGCAGGGCGTCAACGTCGCCTTTCACATTCGCTTCAATCCAAATCGCCGCACGGCAATGTTCTGGCAAAATGCCACTCTGAACCTGAGACATCATTCCTCCTGAAAAATGAGAATGCCACGCAATCGTGGCATTGATGGGCGTTATTTTACCCTCTTTTTACGCTCGAGGGTTTGTTCAGACGCAAATTAACGACGCCAGATAATTTTGCTCACTTTCCACACTTTCAGCGTATCGTCCGGCGGCATTAATCCTTCCGGTCCCTTCCATTCACCGGTAAAGAGATAGCTAATATGTTGGCTGCCTTCGGCTTTGCATTCCACGGTACCAGGATCGTCACCGGCGGCAGGCTGACAATGGCCAAACGCTTTGCTGTAGAGGTCGCTAAACGGTGCGCCAACCTCAACACCGGCCTCGGAAGGAATTTCGCTATCCAGGACATCAATGCGGCTGATGTGACCCTGCTCGCCGTGGATGACCATCGCCACCTTGTCACCGTTTATGGCTTCGAAAAAGCGCACCACATTGCCGTTCTCGGTTTTCATGCCGCTACGCAGGCGATAGTCGCCGTCCAGCGCATCGGCAATAGCCTGCTCATCCAGCGGCGTCGACGCCGTGAGTGCACCAACGCCCTGCTCGGTCACTTCTGTCGATGAACCAAACCAGTTCCACGGATTAGCGGCAGACCAGTTTACCGACGACAGCGTCGAACAGCCGGTCAGCGCCAGCGGCATGGCACATAACAAGATACGCAGCGATTTCATCTCACTTCCTTTCATTAATATTCAACGTTACCTGGAGTCCGGCTTCAGCAAAAAGTTCCGTTATTCTTTTTCCAGAGCAAAACAGGCGCGCAGCCGTCGGTTGGTCAATAGCCACAAAAGCGCCACGATATCCGCCACCACCAGCGCCAGACCTACGCCATTGACAGGGGAGCCATTTAACCACAGCACGGGCTGCCAGCAGAGTAGCGCCACCTGAGCCGCGATCAGCAGCGGTCGCAACGCATGCCACAGACGCACAAAGGAGTAACGTCGCCCGCTCAGCAAAAACGCCAGCACCGCCGGAATGCCGGGCAGCAGTCCCAGCCAAAAGTTGTCGTGATCGGGATAAAACAGATTTAGCAGCGTGGTGCCCTGCTCGCGAGAGGAACCCGCGATCACAAACAGCACCCAGGTTCGCGCCTGGAGCAGCAGCACAAACCAGAATAAAAAGGGTAACTTCAGTACCCCATTACGATCATAATCTGAAGGAAAATACATTCGTATCCCTGGCAATAAAATAGCGTTATGCATCTTAACTAATTCGGATGCTCTTTGTCCGGTTACAGTCTGTCTTTCTCTGACAGAGTTAATCTATATTATCCTGATATTTTTCTATGACAGGGAGTTGTACATGCTTTTTTTCCGCTATGGTCTGCTTACAGGAATATTATTTTCAACCATTTCCTGTAACCAGGCCGATGACGTTATTGAGATCCCGGATACCGGCCATCAGATCACCGTCAGTCGCCAGTCACTTCGCGATGCACGCAGCAATTTTACTACCCATATTATACAAAGCAGTTTTACGGATTCAGGCGACCTGCTGACAGCCCCGGCAGACGCTTATGTGCTGACACACTACCCGACAAAATCGGGAAACATGTCGGCTTATGTCACGCCCGATCCGAAAGATGGAAAGCAGCACCCGGCGGTTATCTGGGTACACGGCGGCTATGGCGGACTGAGCGACAGTGATTATTTCTGGGAACCGCAGGAAAGAAATAACGACCAGAGCGGCAGCGCATTTCGCAAAGCTGGGCTAGTTGAGATGGTGCCCAGCTTTCGCGGCGAAGACCATAATCCCGGCAGTTATGAGATGTTCTACGGTGAGCTTGATGATATCGAAGCAGCTTATGATTGGTTAGCAAAGCAGTCATGGGTCGATCCGGAGCGCATCTATCTGGCGGGACACAGTACTGGCGGCACCCGCGTTTTACTCTCCAGCGAATATGGTAACAAATTTCGCGCCTACTTCAGCCTTGGTGCAATCCCTGATTTGAAGGCCCGGGTAGAAGGAGGAAAAATGATGGTGCCCGTGCCGTTTGAACAAACGGATCAAGAATACCGTTTACGTTCGCCAGCAACGTTTATTACCTCGATTAAGAAGCCCACATGGTATTTTGAAGGAGAGGAGAGCTACTGGTCTGCGTTCGATAACATTGCGAAGCTAGCCAGGAAAGACAACATACCCATCGAAATCCACAAAATACCTCAAGCCGATCATTTTAATATCATCGCGCCAGTGACTGAAATGATCGCCCAGAAAATCCTCCAGGATACAGGCAAGGATTGTAATATCTCTTTCAGTGAAGATGATATCGCGCAAATCGCCAGCCGCGTTGCACGTTAATCAATTATCCCCTGTCCCGATACGCGGCAGGGGAATCAGTATTCTTCATCTTCGATCAAGCGTTTTCCCAGACACAGCACGTCGGAATGCTCATAGCCGAGTCGCTCATACATCCCCAGCACGACATCGTTATCTTCACGCACCATGATCTGAATCTTCGGGCAACCGCGCGCAATGAGTTTCTTCTCGAGTCGGTTAAGCAGCGCATTGGCGATGCCGCGACCGCGAAATTCCGGATGCACGCCGAGATAATAGGCCGACCCGCGATGGCCGTCGTAACCGCCCATCACCGTCCCCACGACTTCCCCGTTCACTTCCGCGACGAGAAACAGGCTGACGTCATGATTCACCTTCCGCTCGATATCCATTTCCGGGTCATTCCACGGCCGCAGCAAATCGCAGCGCTCCCAGAGGGTGATCACCTCTTCGAAATCTTCCTGGCGAAAAACGCGTATCTCCATGGTATTGAGACCCTTTTAGCCTTAAAAATAATGATTATGGCGTGAACAACTGATTTAGCCAATATCTGACGCGAAACGGCGGAAAAAATGGCATAATAGCGAATTGTCACGTATTGAAATGAAAAGTAAAACAATTCTCAACATCAAGCGTCGTAACGGATTACGCGATACGATATAACATCAGGATTATTTTTTTTACAACTCAGGCCGTATGAGCACTTTTAAACCGCTAAAAACTCTCACATCGCGCCGCCAGGTGCTGAAAGCCGGACTGGCGGCGCTGACATTAACAGGGATGTCGAACGCCACAGCCAAAGAAGCCCCACTGAAAACCAGCAATGGTCACAGTCAGCCCACGAAAAAATCGGGCGGCAAGCGCATTGTCGTGCTGGACCCCGGACACGGCGGTATCGACACCGGCGCTATTGGCCGCAACGGCTCCAAAGAAAAGCACGTCGTGCTGGCGATTGCGAAAAATGTGCGTTCTATTTTACGCAGTCAGGGGATCGATTGCCGCCTGACGCGTTCGGGCGACACCTTTATCCCCCTGTACGATCGCGTTGAAATCGCCCATAAGCACGGCGCGGATCTATTTATGTCGATCCACGCCGACGGCTTTACCAATCCCAGCGCGGCGGGCGCGTCGGTGTTTGCCCTCTCTAATCGCGGAGCCAGTAGCGCCATGGCGAAATACCTTTCCGATCGCGAAAACCGCGCCGACGAAGCAGCAGGCAAGAAAGCGACCGACAAAGATCACCTGTTGCAACAGGTGTTATTTGACCTGGTGCAGACGGATACCATCAAAAACAGCCTGACGCTGGGTTCGCATATTCTCAGGAAGATCAAACCCGTACATAAATTGCACAGTCGCAATACGGAACAGGCGGCGTTTGTGGTGCTAAAATCACCGTCAATCCCCTCGGTATTGGTGGAAACGTCGTTCATCACCAACCCGGAAGAAGAGCGACTGCTGGGCACCACGGCGTTTCGCCAGAAGATTGCCACCGCCATCGCCAACGGCGTGATCAGCTATTTCCACTGGTTTGATAATCAGAAAGCACACTCGAAGAAACGTTAATCATGAAACCCGATGCTCTACGCGTAAAACAGTTCCTGCTGAACCTGCAGGATGCCATTTGCCAGCAACTCACCGCCATTGACGGCGCAGAGTTTATTGAGGATAGCTGGCAGCGTGACGCGGGCGGCGGCGGACGCAGTCGGGTGCTGCGTAACGGCGGTATCTTCGAACAGGCGGGGGTCAATTTTTCGCACGTACACGGTGACGCTATGCCAGCGTCAGCCACCGCGCATCGCCCGGAACTGGCGGGACGCCGTTTTGAAGCGATGGGCGTCTCGCTGGTCGTGCATCCCCTCAACCCTTATATTCCTACCAGCCATGCCAACGTCCGTTTTTTTATTGCCGAAAAGCCGGGTGCCGATCCGGTCTGGTGGTTTGGTGGCGGCTTCGACTTAACGCCCTACTACGGCTTTGAAGAAGATGCCGTTCACTGGCATCGCACCGCGCGCGATGTGTGCCAGCCGTTTGGCGACGATGTCTATCCGCGTTACAAAAAGTGGTGCGACGACTATTTCTTCCTCAAACATCGCAACGAGCAGCGCGGCATCGGCGGGCTCTTTTTCGACGATCTGAACACGCCAGATTTTGACCGCTGTTTTGCCTTCATGCAGGCCGTTGGTCAAGGTTATACCGAGGCGTATCTGCCGATCGTTGAGCGCCGCCAGGCGATGAGCTGGGGTGAACGTGAGCGTAACTTCCAGCTCTATCGTCGTGGTCGTTACGTGGAGTTTAATCTGGTATGGGATCGCGGCACCCTGTTCGGGCTACAAACCGGCGGGCGCACCGAATCCATTCTGATGTCAATGCCGCCGCTGGTGCGCTGGGAATATGACTGGCAGCCGGACGCCGACAGCCCGGAGGCTGCCCTGCACGATTTTATTCAGGTACGCGAGTGGGTGTGATTGCCGGATGGCGGCTTCGCCTTATCCGGCCTACGGGGCCCGGCTTTACAGGCCGGATAAGCGAAGCGCCATCAGGCACTACGGGGTCCGGCTTTGTAGGCCTGATAAGCGAAGCGCCATCAGGCACGCCACTACATCCACTGGCGCATTCGCTGGTGCAACGTCAGCGACGGCTTCTCGGCGAACAGTTGCTGGTAGTCGGTGGCGAACTGCCCTAAATGCCAGAACCCCCACTGCATTGCCGCATCCTTGACCGTGGTACTCTGCGACCACGGGCTGATTAATTCTCGCCGCACCGCATTCAGGCGGATCCGCTTCAGCCACGCATTCGGCCCAATGCCTAAAATGGCGTGAAATGCATTCTGCAACGTACGACGGCTGACGTGGAGCTGGTTGCAGAGGTCGAGTACCGTCAACGGCTCCGACATATTTTCCAGCACATACTCCCGCGCCCGGGAGAGCAGTTTGCGGTAGCCCTGATGGCTGATACTTTCCGCCGAGTTGATGGGATGCGCGTCCTCCAGCATCATCCCCATCGCCAACAGCAGATTATCCCCCAGCACCTTACGCACTGCGGGTTGATGAAGATTCTCCGGGTTCTCGCTAAAGGTCGCCAGCGCCTGCTGGACGAAGCCCCACAGCGCCGCCTTGTGCTGCTCTTTGACCTCCAGCGCCGACTGGTTGCGCAGCATATGCAGCACCCTTTCCGGATTATGTAAAAACTGTGCCTGACGGGAAATCACATCTTCTGAGATAACTACCCCGAGGATCGTGTAATCATCCGGCGTGCTCAGCTCGAACTCCGTACCGCCCGGGCGGGTAGCAATCTCGGCGCTGCCAAGACACTGCGCGCCAATAAATCCCTGCTCCCCTCGCGTGGCCGGAATGCCAAACCAGAACGAGTTCGGCCATACCAGGCAAGACTGACGCAGCGCCAGCCCGGTGTATTCGCGAAAAACCTGAATGTCATCGAGCAGGATTTCCGTGAATTCGCCATGAAATTTCCCCGGATGCAGCTGATCGTAAATCTGCTGCCAGGCGGTGATCGTCAGGGCGTGCTCATAAACATCCGTGGTCCGCCGCTGGTGAACGTTATCCACTTCAACCTTTGGCGTGAGTTTAACGTCTTCGGGTAACGCTTCATGATAAAGATGGTGCAAACTGGCTGAACGGGTCTTTTTCATGATCTTTTATGCCGGACGCCTGGTAAGACGCCCGGCCCTCCGACAGGTTAATTTTTTAAGCGATAGCGACTACTGCGTTTACGCAACGCCCCGTCAGTAAAGAGCTGTTCCAGCGCGTTTCTGGCCTCTTCAAGCGGCCAGCCAAAGTGCGCGGCGACTTCTCCTGCCGTCATGCCCTGACGCACTGTGGCGAGCTGTGCCAACAGCGCGTCGGCGTACTCAGACCGTGCAGGCGCTTCAGGCTTCGGCGCTTTCTTCTGCTCAGGGGGTTTCGACGCACGCTTAAATCCGCCGATCAGCCACTGGGTGTCGTCTTCTGGCCGACCAATTTCTTTGCGGCTGATGACGCGACCTGTCCGCTGCGCCGCGGCGCTTCCGGCATCCAGCGCCGCGCGGCACGCCGCCAGATCGCCTTCCACCACCAGCGTCACCTTGCCCGGGTCAAGCACTTCATGGCTCAGCAGGTTGACGTTGGCGGCTTTCAGCATGGCATCCGCCGCGTCAACGGCGGCAACCATGCCCTCCACTTCCAGTAACCCCAGTGCATTGATCATCGATGACCTCCGTTACGCGCGCTGAACAGGGTTACGGGCGATATCCAGAACCGCATCGGCAAAGGCATTGCAGGCGGCTTTACAGGCAGCCTGGCTGCCGGTCAAAAATGCCGCCGAGTAGTTGGTTTCCGACGGTGGCGGCACGTAGGTCACCAGTTGTACATCGGCAGATTTCATCGCCGCATCAATGCCATACGTCGCTTCCAGCGGCGGTGCCACCAGATAAGCCAGCGGATCGCCCAGCGCAATGCCTGCCGTTGACGAGAGATAAGAACCGGTGCGCGAGACCACGTGCGCCAGAAACGCCGTGTTTTCTGCATCATTCGCCCACTGGAACGCCGCGCCGCCTTCAATATGGGCGACCATCGCATCCAGACCGGCGCGCACTTCCGCCGGGTTCGGTCCCCCCAACATGATCAATACTTCACCAGCCGTCGGTGACGGCCCGTGAGCCGCCCCGGCGTACAGCGAACGGCCATACACCACTTCGACCATCGCCTGTTTCGTCGCTTCGTCTGCGGCAATATACGTGACGTCATCAGAATCTGCCGTGATGAGACCGAGGCTACGTATATGCGGCGGTAATTTAAGTTCGCGCGCAAACCCGTCGTTCACGGAAGCAATCACGCGCATCGCGCTGACCGAGGGTCGAATCAAATCTAATGCTGGCATGATGCCTCCTTAACGGGTCATGTTGATGCCGGACGCTTTCTGCTCCAGCATACGTTTGGCCAAATCCACGATCACGGCGGCCGCTTCTACCGGCGGCGTGCCGCCCTGGTGGATGTTGGAAATACAGGTACGGTCGGCCTCAACGGTGGTCGCCACTTTCGGTGAATAGACCGCATAGCAGGAGAGACTTTCTGATTGCCCCAGCCCCGGACGTTCACCGACCAGCAGAATCACCACCTTCGCGCCGAGGATTTCGCCGATCTGGTCTTCAATCTTCACGCGGCCATAGCGAACAAAGAACGGTGTCCCGACCTTGAGCCCGGCCTGCTTCAGACCGGACAGCAGCGGTGGCAGGATCTCTTCATAGTTCGCGGTGATCGCATCGGTAGACAGACCGTCAGACACCACGACCTGGACATCCGGGTTCGCGACGCACTGCGATTTCAGCGCGTCAATGGCTTCCTGGCTCAGTCGGCGACCCATATCCGGGCGCGTCAGGTAGAGATTTTTATCGCTGATTTCCGAACGCACTTCCAGCAGTCCCTGGGCTTTCACCCACTCTTCCGGCACCTCTTTCAGTACGGTGTCTTTCGAGCGCGAGTGGTCGGCAAGAAAGCGCAGCAGCGCCTGAGTGCGCGGACGCGGACCGGCACGGCCGGTGCAGACGCGCGCCGCAGTACTGCGCCGCAGTTCAGTCAGCACTTCGGCACGGTGCGGATTCTCCACGCCAATCCACGCTTTCGCTTCTGCGGAGCCCAGATCCAGCGCACAGCTTTCTGCGCTGGACGGTGCCGCGCACTGTGACTGGCTGCAGGACTGCGGCGACGGGGCGGCGGTCTGCGGCTCGGTCTGTCCCATTGACGCCATCACGCTGCGTACAATTTCTTCAATCTGTTTTTGATCCATTGTTTGTCATCCCCGCGTCATCAGAAGAACAGTGACGGATCGCCCGCCCGTTTGGTCAGGCGACCATTTGCCATAATGCCCATTGTTTCCAGCCAGCGTTCAAATTCCGGCGACGGGCGCAGATTCAGCAACTGGCGTACGGTCGCGGTATCGTGGAAAGCGGTGGTCTGGTAGTTGAGCATGATGTCGTCGCCAAGCGGCATACCCATGATGTAGTTACAGCCCGCAGTGGCGAGCAGAATCATCAGGTTTTCGTTGAGGTTCTGATCGGCATCGGCATGGTTGGTGTAGCAGCAGTCACAGCCCATCGAGATGCCGCTCAGCTTGCCCATAAAGTGGTCTTCCAGGCCGGCACGAATGATCTGCCGGTCATTGTAGAGATACTCTGGCCCGATAAAGCCCACCACGGTGTTTACCAGGAACGGATCGTAGTGGCGCGCCAGACCGTAGTTACGGGCTTCCATCGTCACCTGGTCCGCGCCGAAGTTCGCCCCGGCGGAGAGCGCCGAGCCCTGTCCGGTTTCGAAGTACAGGCAGTTTTCCCCGGCGATGCGGTTAAACTCCGCCCCCACCGCACGCGCTTCGTCCAGCATTGCCAGTTCCACGCCGAACTCTTTTAAGCCTTTTTCGCTGCCGCAGATACTCTGGAAGATCAGTCCGCCCGGCGCGCCGCGACGAATAGCTTCAATCTGCGTAGTGACGTGTGCCAGCACGCAGCCCTGGGTCGGGATGTTGAACTTGTCGATCACCCCATAAACCGTGTCAAGTACGCGGCTTAGGTTCTCCACGTCATCGGTCACCGGGTTGACGCCAATCACCGCATCGCCGGCACCGAAAGAGAGTCCTTCGTAGATTTGTGCGGCAATACTCTGCACATCGTCACGGGTATCGTTCGGCTGTAGACGACAGCTAAAGGTGCCCGGAATACCGATCGTGGTGTTGGCCTTTTTGATAACCGGCATTTTCTTGCCGCCGTAGATCAGATCGGCGTTAGAACAGATCTTCGCCACCGCCGCGACCACTTCCGAGGTCAACCCTTTACGCGTAAAGGCAATATCATCAACCGAGGTTTCATCGCTCAGCACGTGCTCACGCAGCTCGCTGATGCTCCAGTGCTTAATGCGGTTATAAGCCGTTTCGTTGACGTCGTCCTGAATCAGACGCGTGACGCAGTCCTCTTCATAGGAAATCACCGGGTTGTTGCGAATATCCGCCACCGTCATTTCCGACAACACCTGTTTCGCCGCCACGCGCTCCTGCGAGCTTTGCGCCGCGACGCCAGCCAGCACATCCCCCGAACGCAGTTCGTTGGCTTTTGCCAGCACCTCTTTTACATCCTTAAACTGATAAACATTGCCGAACAATGTAGTCTTTAGTTTCATAAGTCGTTCCCTCAGGAAGGAAATGCGAGTGATTTCACCGTCACCGGCACAACCGATCCGCCAAATAAAGGCGTACCAATGTCGATATAGTCGCCCGCCCGGACAATCACTTCGTCAATGACCGCCAGCGGGAGTTGCTGTAACTGTGGGCGCAACAGCATGCCCAGCGCTTTACCAAAGTCCTGCTCGGCCACCACCAGCAGGGGATGCGGATTCGGATAACGCGCGATAAACGCGAGCAGCGCGTCGATGACCGTGAGTAATGCGGCATAACGCACCGGCAACGAGGCGGGAAGCGCCAGTACGTATGCGTCAGTCTGTGGATCCAGATCGAGCTGTATCAACGCCTGTTGCCACGCGTTCACCAGATCGGCGTCATCCACCGGGATCGCCACCGGCAGATTGCGCAGCGGCAGTTGAACCCCTTCCAGCCAGATGGTGCTGCCGGAGAGCGAAAGCGTGTGCGCCCCCGCGCCAATCACCGTGGCGCGCACGGTTTGCGCCGGGAACTGCACGTTCATTTCGCGCAAACGCGGGTGCTCATGCAGCGCCGTCGCCAACAGCGGCCCAATATCAGAAAAACAGAACGGGTCGGCAGGAAGGTTGCGATAGCACTCCCCCACGCCGCCGGACAGGGTGATAACCTCCGGCTTCGCGCCCGTCGGCAGTAACCCGGTTTGCATCAGCGCTTGCGCCAGCGGCGACAACGTACCGTCGATCACTTCCACGATCAGACTCGCCATCCGCTGCGCAACCTGCCCTAACTGCGAGACGGTCAACAAACGGGCGTCGGTACCGGTACCGAACACCTCGTCGACAATCTGCTGTCCGGGCTGATGGGCATGCACGACGCGCCCTTGACCGTCGGTTTCCAGCAGACGTCCGCCAACGTTCAGGCAGGCGGTACCGCTTACCTTTCCGGCATCGAACAGGGCGTAATTCGAGGTGCCACCGCCGATGTCAATATTCAGTACCCGGCACATCCGCTGCTCAGACAGGGTCTGCGCCCCGGCGCCGTGACCGGCAATCACTGATTCCAGATGCGGTCCGGCGCTGGCGACCACAAAGTCACCGAGCGACTGAGAGAGCGTCATCACCGCC
Organism: Citrobacter telavivensis; assembly: GCA_009363175.1. Classification (NCBI taxonomy): domain Bacteria; kingdom Pseudomonadati; phylum Pseudomonadota; class Gammaproteobacteria; order Enterobacterales; family Enterobacteriaceae; genus Citrobacter; species Citrobacter telavivensis. Next base: position 2,001,139 of record CP045205.1, on the reverse strand, counting down.
GGACGCGCGTTGCGGGTTTTCGCACTCTCGCCGGTGATGATGATCGCGCCTGAATCAACCGATTCCGGGGCGATCCCCGCCGCCTGATACTGTGCAAGGATCAGCGCTTTTAGTTCGTCCTCCCGTAACCCGCCCTGCTTATCGACGGGAGTAAAGAAGACCGGGCTTTGCCAGCTAATGTCGCGTTTAATAAATTCGTAACGGGGCACCTGCGACACTGCCGCACGGTTAACCAATTCCAGGCGCGAGAAGATCACCTGAGTGGTCGTGGTGCCGATATCGATACCGACGCTCAGTAGCTGGCGGGTGTTCACGATTGCGCCTCCGCTTCCGTTTCTGCCGGAACGTTTTCATCTTTTGGCACCAGCATCATGGCCACGCCAATCGCCGTCACACCGCCAATCAATTTGCCGACAATCATTGGGAAGATCATGGCGTTCATGTTGGCAGCCGCGAAGCCTAAGTGGTCACCCAACGCGAAGGCCGCAGAGACGGCGAAAGCACAGTTGATCACTTTGCCGCGGGTATCCATCTGCTTCATCATGCCGAACATCGGGATGTTGTTTGCCAGCGTCGCGACCATGCCACCTGCCGCCATATTGTTGATTTTCAGCAGGCTGCCGACGCGCATCAGCGGTTTTTCAAACCAGCGGGTCAGCAACAGCACCATCGGATACGCCCCGAGCAGCACGCAGGAGATGGAACCGATGACTTCAATAGCGCGCATCACTTCACCGGGAGTGTCGCCAGGCGCCATGAAGATCGGGTCAAGACCGGGGATCAGTTCCCAACCCAGCAGGAACTTGATGACTGCCGCCGCGAGGCCAATGGTGATCAGCGCAACAAGGAATTTCGCGAAGATCTGGAAGCCGCTGATCATTTTTTCCGGGATGAACTTCAGCCCCAGCGCCACCAGCACGGCGACGATGATCACCGGGATCATGTTCATCAGGATCAGCGCGAAGGTGAACTCGACGGGCTGCCCGTTGATCTCAACCCCCGAGTACATCGCGACCAGACCGCCGGCGATACAGCCGATAGGTATGGTGACAATGCCTGCCAGCACGCCAAGCGCCAGATAACGGCGGTCAGACGGTTCAATAATGCCCAGCGCAACGGGGATAGAGAAGACGATGGTTGGTCCCATCATTGCCCCCAGAATCAGCCCGGAGTAGAGCCACGCCGCGATATCGCCACCCGCCAGTTCTTTGGCGAGGAAGAAGCCGCCCATATCGCACGCCAACAGCGTGCCGGCGAACATGGACGGGTTTGCGCCCAGCATTTCATACAGCGGAATAATCACTGGCCCGAGCAATTTAGCTAACACCGGTGCCAGCGCGGTCATACCGACCATCGCCAGCCCCAGGGCGCCCATCGCCATAAACCCTTCTTCGAACTGACCGCCGGATCCCTCGATGCTTTTGCCGAACTTTCCAAGGAAGCGCGCTGACCCGCCGAACTGTGACAGGATCCTGTCAACGGCGGCAATCAGCATAAAGAACATCATGATGTACATGATGATTTCGTTAATTCCCATACCCTTGTCTCCATTTGCCAGGGTCTTCGTAGGCCTGATAAGCGCAGCGCCATCAGGCAATGATGCCGCGTTTTGCCGGATGGCGGCGCGAACGCCTTATCCGGCCTACGTCCTGGTATGCTTTTATTGTGCCGCCGCGTACAAATCGATAATGTCGCTCTGCGTAGCGGTGCGTGGGTTACTGCGAATACAAATATCCTCCAGCGCGGCTTGCGCCCAGGCGCTGTAGTGTTCTGGTTTTGCGCCGACGTCGGCGAGCCGTTTGTTCTGGCCCACTTCAGCAATCAGTTCACTGACCGCATTGATCGCATCGCGATCGTCTGATTTCTTATTGGTCAGCGCCCGCCCGATATGGCTGAAGCGTTCCCGACATACCATGCGGTTAAAGCCCATCACCGTCGGCAACAGCATGGCGTTCGCCTGGCCGTGCGGAATGTGTAATGTCGCGCCCGGTTGATGCGCCATCGCATGGCACAGTCCCAGTCCGGCGCTGGAAAACGCCATCCCCGCCATGCAGGAGGCAAGCAGCATGCTCTCCCGCGCCGCGAGGTCGTGACCGTAGCCCACCGCCTTCGGCAGCGATTTGCCGATCATCGCAATCGCGCCAATCGCCAGGCTGTCGGTGAACGGTGACGCATTCAGCGCGCTGTAAGCCTCAACCGCATGCGTCAGCGCGTCAATCCCGGTCATTGCCGTCACATGAGGTGGTACCCCTTCGGTCAGCGCGGCGTCGAGGATCGCCACGTCCGGCATCAGCGTCGCATGCGCCAGTACCTGCTTGCGTCCCGTCGCCGCGTCGATAATCACCGTCACGTTGGTGGTTTCCGATCCGGTTCCGGCCGTCGTCGGCACGGCAATCAGCGGCAGACGAGGACGTAACGCGCTGTATTCCGTCATCTCCGCCAGCGTCTGATTCGGATTGGTTACCAGCAGCGCGACCGCTTTTGCCGCATCCAGCACCGAACCACCGCCAAAGGCGACGACGCCGTCGCATTTTGACTCACGCAGTTGGGCTACCGCCGCGCAGACGTCGGTGATGCATGGCTCGCCCATCGGACACGGCCAGACCGTCATCGCCACGCCTTTCATCGCCAGACTGCGCTCTAACGACGCGGTCATTCCCGCCTGATGCAGGAAACTGTCGACCATCACGAACAGATGGCTTAAGCCTCGTGATTGCGCTTCTTGTCCGCAGGAACTGAGCGCCCCGAGCCCGCACAGCGTGACCGGCGGTACGCTGAACGTTTTCACGCGTTGCAGATTCAGGGTATCGAATGCCTGAAAGAGCGCCGTCTGCAATTCAGCTTGCATAGATTCCCTCCGCTTTCTCTCTCCCGCTGTTTGCGATCGCCAGCGGTGTCATAAACAGGCTGTGCCGGGGCAGATGCACCTGGAGTGCCGGGAAGCGCTGGCGAAACAACGCCTCCACGCCCGGCTGCATACAAGAGCCGCCCGCCAGCCATAAATCGGCTATTCCTTGTCCTTCGATATGACGGGCAACGATCTCCGCCATTTTTTCGTAGACCGGTTTCACCACCGGCCAGATATCCTGCGCGTTGCTGCGCTTGACCTGCTCGGCGTCTTCCAGTGGGATACGACGATTTCCGGCCAGAGTCAGAGAAATATGGTGACCGCCCGTCGCTTCATCCGCCGAGTACGCCACCTTGCCCCGCTTAACGATGGCGATCCCGGTCGTGCCGCCACCGATATCCACGACGCCGGCGTTATCCAGTTGCAGCAGGTCGGCAACGGCGGTCGGTTCATCCAGCACATGACTGACTTCCAGCCCGGCAGACTCCAGCACGTTGATGGAGATGCGCGGGTCGGTGCCCGGCGGAAACGAGGTCGCCGCGTGGGTAAACCGACTGCCGAGTTGCTGTTCGAGCGTATCGAGATGGCGACGCACGATGGTGACCGCCCCAAAGAAATCCCAGACGATGCCGTCGCGCACGACGTCAGCCCAGTCAAGACACACCGCAACCGGCTGTCCGTCGCCGTCGACAACCATCGACACCACATCACAGGTGCCCAGGTCAACGCCCAGCCACAGTGGGGAATCGCTCGTTGCAGGCGCCTGATTACACAGGTCGGCTGCTTTTTGCAGTCTTGGGGTGAGCCAACTTTCTTCGTCGTGCGCCATCTCTCTTTCTCTCCGTTGGCCTGAGGCACTTAAACGATGCGAAACGCATCCACCAAAACACAGCGACGCAGACGCACAAACGTGCGCGCACTGGTCACCCCTTCCCCGGTTGGCGTGGTGATGGTCATGGTGGTCCAGCCTTCACCGCCCAGCCCCAGTCCGGCAATGCACGGCCCGTTCTTGACGAAGATGCTGGTATCAATGGCGTTTGCCATCTGGTTCATGTTGTCGATGTTGCGCGAGTGCATCGCGGCGGTATGGTGACAGCCGCCTTCCAGTTGCACCGCCAGCGCGATAGCCTCGTCGACATTTGCCACCCGTACCACCGGCAGAACCGGCATCATCAGTTCAGTGACGGCAAAGGGATGCGTGGCAGGCGTTTCAACAAACAGCAGTCGGGTTTGATCCGGGACGTGCAGACCAATAGCGGCGGCGATTTTGGTCGCATCGCGTCCGACCCAATCACGGCTGACGGTACCTTTGCCGCGTTCATCGATATTTTTCAGCAGTACCGGCTGGAGCTGTTCGGCCTGCGCGGCGCTCAGTTTCACCGCCTGCTGACCTTCCATCAGGCGCATCAACTCATCCGCTACGCTGTCGACAACAATCAGCACCTTCTCATCAGCACAAATGATGTTGTTATCAAACGACGCGCCTTTGACGATGGATTGCGCAGCCCGTGCCAGATCTGCGGTTTCATCGACGACGACCGGCGGGTTACCGGCACCGGCGGCAATCAGACGTTTATTAGTGTGTTTGCGCGCGGCGTCGACCACCGCTTCACCGCCGGTCACGACCAGCAGGCCAATGCCTGGGTACTTAAACAGCCGCTGCGCGGTTTCAATATCCGGATTCGCAACGGTCACCAGTAAATTTTCCGGGCCACCCGCTGCAACCACCGCCTGGTTAAGCAGCGTAATCGCACGTTGTGAAACCCCTTTCGCCGCGGGGTGGGGAGCAAACACGACGCTATTTCCCGCCGCAATCAGGCTAATGGCGTTGTTAATCACCGTTGCCGCCGGGTTTGTGGATGGCGTCACCGACGCGACAACGCCCCACGGCGCATTTTCGATCAGCGTCAGGCCGTTATCGCCGGTCAATACCTGTGGCGATAAACACTCCACGCCCGGTGTACCGCGCGCCTGCGCCACGTTTTTGGCAAATTTATCGTCAACGCGTCCCATGCCGGTTTCTGCGACGGCAAGTTCCGCTAATTCTTTGGCGTGCTTTTCGCCTGCTTCACGTAGAGCCGCAATGGCAAGCTGACGCATCGCCACGCTCTTCAGCCCCTGCTGAGCGACTTTTGCTGCCGCCACCGCATCATCCAGGGAGGCAAAGACGCCCATTTCATGAACGGCGGTCGCCGGCTGGCTGCTGTCTTTCATTTTCAGCAGTACCGCTTTCACCACCTGTTCAATATCCTGTTGATTCATGATGTTCAGTCCTATTTGTGGAATATCACCTGACCGCCAGCCACCACTTCGTCGACGATACCAATCACGCACAGATCGACAGGGGACGCTTCGCTGCGATGCGCCTGGCGAGCAGAACTACCGCTAACCAGCAGCACCCACTCCCCGGTTCCCGCCCCGATGCTGTCAATGGCGACGGCGCACTGCCCGTCGGGATTTCCCTGGGCATCGATCATCTCCACCATCAACAATTTGTCGTGTGCCAGTCCCTGATGGCGTACGGTACAAACGATTTGTCCTGTGACGACTGCCAGTTTCATACCCGCCTCCGTGGGTTAAGTTTTGCTGCTGTCCTGTAGGCCGGATAAGCGCAGCGCCATCCGGCCCCAGTCATGCTTAGATGTTGCTGTCGCCTTTGAAGCTGATCGGGAACACTTCTTCCAGATCGCCATGCGGACGCGGGATCACGTGAACGGAGACCAGTTCGCCGATACGCTGCGCGGCGGCAGCACCAGCATCCGTTGCCGCTTTGCAGGCCGCAACATCGCCACGAACCATCGCAGTCACCAGACCGCCACCAATCTGTTTCACACCAACCAGCTTCACGCGTGCGGCTTTTACCATCGCATCAGAGGCCTCAATCAGTGCAACCAGGCCCCGGGTTTCAATCATTCCTAAAGCTTCCATTATGTTTTCCTCTCATGGGGTCCAGAACGGGACCATTTATACAACCAGGGTTTGTGAGTCACGTTCGCGACTCACGTCAGTCTGGCGCGGCACGGCTGCCACCAACGCCAGTTCGATAATTTCCTGTACGCTACAGCCTCGCGAGAGGTCATGAAGCGGTGCGGCAAGCCCTTGAATCAGCGGCCCGACAGCACGATATCCGCCCAGACGCTGGGCGATTTTGTAGCCAATATTGCCCGCCTCCAGTGATGGGAAAACCATCACGTTGGCGTTACCCCGTAGCGGACTGGCAGGTGCTTTTTGCGCGGCGACCTCCGGTACAAAAGCGGCGTCAAACTGCAGTTCGCCATCCACCAGTAGTTCAGGCGCGCGTTCACGAACGATCTCCGTTGCCTGCTGTACGTTAGCCACACACGGGTGACGCGCGCTGCCCTGACTGGAGAACGACAACATCGCCACGCGCGGCTCCTCGCCAGTGATGCCGCGCCAGGTGTCAGCGCTGGCGATCGCGATATCCGCCAGTTGCGCTGCCGTCGGCTGCGGCACCACGCTGCAATCAGCAAATCCTAACGCCGGTCCGACGTACTGCGGCAGCATCAGGAAGAGAGACGACAGCGTTTTACACCCCGGCTGTAGGCCGATAATGCGTAAGCCCGCGCGCAGCACATTGGCCGTGGAAGAGAGGTTGCCAGCGATACAGACATCCGCCTGGCCCGCGCTGACCATCGCCGCGGCAAACATCAGCGGGTCATTGAGCTTTTCAAGGGCATCCGGCGGCGTTTTCTCCCCGGACCGGGCGAGCCAGCGCTGAGCGAACGCTTCACGCATCGCCAGGTTGCTGTGTGGGTCAATAACCTGAATACCGTCCAGCGCGACCCGATGTGTGAGCGCGAACTGGCGCAGCGCAAACGGACTGGCCACCAGAATGGGGTGCGCCAGACCGTGCTGTTGCAGGTAGTGCGCGGCTTTCAGCACCCGTTCGTCTAACGCATCCGGGAAGACCACCCGAGCCGGGGATTGCTGAGCCCGTTCACGGGCGCGTTCAATGATCATTGTTCACCTCCCAGTCGCTGTTGAATCTGGCTGACGGTGAGTGGACGTTTGGTGACACACAGAATCATCATCACGTAGACCGCGCTGGAGAGCCGGTTCAGCGCCTGCAAAATATCCGGACGCAGGACATCAAAACCGCGGGTGATGAAGACCTGGGCGGCGATCGTTTCCGTCTCGCGGACTTTGGTTCGCAGCAGGTTCAGCAACGCGGACTCGCGACCATGACTGGCTTCGGGTACCAGATGATCGTGATCCAGATAGCGCAACGGTTGATGGGAAAGGCGGTGCAGCTCATCTTCGTTCAACCCAACGATAGACTGTGCCGCCAGCGGTTCATCCATGGCATCGGCGCGCATAATGTTGCCCAACCGTGAACGGATGTCCGCCAGCCACGGCTGCCACGGTTCCGCCAGTTCAATTTGCAGCCACACCGCCAGCGCGATGGTGCTGTCCAGCGCGGCGCGAAAGCCCAGACGCGGGTCGCTTTTGGCGACCATTTTGTCCGCTGTCAGGTGGGTCAGCGTATCGGGCTTTTTCGCCACCGGCTGGCGACACAGTTCACAGCAGGCCTGTGGATGCGTATCGCTGCTGGTTAACCCGTGCACCGGTTGCGGCTGCTGTTGCTCGTCGTCGACAAACAGACTGCCCTGCTCATCCAGAAACTTGATGCGCAAATGACGGCCTTCCAACAGTTCGCGAGCAGAGGGCGTCAGGCGAGCGTCAGCAGGGAGATGGATTTCCGCCCCTTCGCTGAGCGTATGGTTCGCTCTGAGCCATGCTTCGGTGATGAAATCTTTCATACCGATTGCCAGTTCGCAGGCCACGCAACGTACAGAAAGCGCACGGTCGTCGGCGTGCCAAATTCAATGCTTGAGCCTTTCGGGATAAACATGACGTCCCCGGCTTTGGCGATCATCGTTTCGCCTTCATGGCGCACATGCAGTTCACCGTCGAGCACCATGTCGATTTCGTCGTAGTTCAGCGTCCACGGGAAAAAGGCGTTATCCCACTGCATGAACCCGGCGGCCATGCTGCTGCCATCCTGCTCGGTGACGAGATCGGTCAGGCCGACGCAGTGCGGCTGCGCACCGTCGAAGCGGCCAAACTTAACGCTGCTGCCGTCGATCACTTTGATACCGCCTTTGCCGGTCACCGAATGAAAACCCGGTTGCATCCCGCCCTGCTCCAGCGACTGTTTTTCCTTCAGCACTTTATCCATCAACTGCGAGACCAGACTCTCGGTAAACTGCCCTTCCGGCAGTTGCGCGATGATGGTTTCGCGAATGCGCTGCGTTTCAGATTTAGCCTCGTCCGCGCAACGCGTTGCCGTCGGGGCGGCACCCTCGCACTCCACAATCGTGATGCCCAGTAGCTCCGCGACTTCACGGGCTTCCGGGGTGATGATGCTGGCGCGCAGCACCACCGACATTTCCTGTTCGCCCCGTGCGTGCGCCGCACGTATATCGTTAGCTGTGATAAGTTTTTTCACCTGCCCCTTCCTCCTTTTGGCTGAGCTCAGTCAGATAATCCACCAGGTGCTGCACGCTTTGCGGGTCATGGCTATTGAGTTCGAAAATCGGCTCCTGAAACCCAATTCCGCGCAGTAATTCCCGCGTTGCGATCACGTCAGCATCTGGCATATCCGTTTTGCTGATCACGGCGATTTGTCGTTTACTGGCGCCGATATCTAACAGCCCGGCAGGTAAGCGACTTTCTTTGTCATTGGCTGCATGGACATAAATCAACGTATCAACGTCCTGCAGCGTGGTAATTAAGGCGTGATACCAACGGGGGTGACTGAAATATTCCCCAGGAGTATCGATATCGCCATTTTCATTAAATTCCACGGCCTGCGTTTTTCTGGCGAGGGTATAATTCCCCTGTAACGCATTAAAAAGCGTTGTTTTTCCCGCACCGACAGTGCCAACAAACGCAATACGTTTCATAAGCACCTCAGAATTAGCTTTTTGTCAGGTCGCAGAGTGTGAAATTTAATAAACGCCCCAGCCCACTGACCGTTTGCAATAAGGCCTCTTCTACTGCGCCAACCGAGCCGTAGATAACCAATGCGCCGCTGAATCTGTCGAGAAAACCGATGTGTACGTCGGCAGCCTTCATCGCCAGATCGCCGGCAATCATTGCGGTTTCTCCCGGCGTCAGGGTCATAATGCCGATGGCACCTGCTTCGGGAACGCCGATCTTTTTCGCCAGTTCTTCACCAGGATGCGCAATGAGATGCGCCAGCGTGACCTGTTTGCCCGGCACAAATTCCTGAATAATGCGTTCTTTATCCATTGCTCACCGCCTGTGTTAAGACAGGGCTTATCGTGGCAATTTTTTGTCAGGGTAAATAACAAAATTCGGCAAAGAGATTTAAAAGGTGAGATGGATCACTAAGAATGGGAAAATAAAAAGGCGCGGGAGAAACCCGCGCCGGAATTAATTAAAGTGAAATTACAGCGGTTGTGTTTGTGCCTCAACGACCGCCAGTGCCACCATATTCACGATTCGACGAACAGAGGCAATCGGCGTTAATACATGAACCGGTTTTGCCACGCCCATCAGGACTGGGCCAACCGTAACACCTTCTGAACTGGAGACGCGCAGCAAATTATAACTAATGCGTGCGGCTTCCATATTTGGCATCACCAGAATATTGGCCGACCCTTTCAGCGGACTGTCCGGCATCCGATCGTTACGGATGCTTTCCACCAGCGCGGCATCGCCATGCATTTCACCGTCAATCATCAGGTCAGGCGCACGTGCTTTGATAATCTCCAGCGCGGCACGCATTTTGCCGGCAGACGGGCAGTTAGATGAACCAAAGTTAGAGTGCGACAGCAACGCCACTTTCGGTTCGATACCAAACCGACGCACGGTTTCCGCCGCCATCACGGCGATTTCTGCCAGTTCTTCCGGCTCAGGATCGTCATTGACGTAGGTATCGGCAATAAAGGTGTTACCACTTGGCAGCAGCAGGGCGTTCATCGCCCCGGCGGTATGGACGCCTTCACGGTAGCCAAACACCTCTTTCACCACGCTGAAGTGTTCATGGTAGTCGCCAATGGTGCCGCAGATCATCGCATCCGCTTCGCCGCGCTGTACCATGATCGCGCCAATCACCGTGGTGTTGGCGATCACCGCACGCTGCGCCTGCTCCTGGGTAATGCCACGACGCTTCATGATCTGGTAGTACTCGCTCCAGTACTCTTTAAAGCGCGGATCGGATTCATTATTGACGATCTCAAAATCGACGCCCGCTTTGATCTGCAGACCCAGTTTCTGAATGCGCATTTCGATCACGCTTGGGCGACCAATCAGGATCGGCTTCGCCAGACCCAGCGTGATCAGCTCCTGCGTGGCGTGCAGGACGCGCGCCTCTTCCCCTTCCGGCAGCACGACGCGTTTCGGTGCTTTACGCGCCTGCGAGAAGATAGGTTTCATGAACAGATTGGTTTTGTAGACAAACTCCGTCAGCTTGTCGATGTAAGCGTCAAAGTCAGCAATCGGGCGCATCGCCACGCCGGAATCCATCGCCGCTTTGGCAACTGCGGGCGCGATTTTGACAATCAGGCGCGGGTCGAACGGTTTTGGAATGATGTATTCCGGGCCGAAGCTCAGATCCTGGTCACCATAGGCCGAGGCCACCACTTCGCTCTGCTCGGCATGCGCCAGTTCGGCAATCGCATGGACCGCAGCCAGCTTCATTTCTTCGTTGATCGCCGTCGCGCCGACGTCCAGCGCGCCACGGAAGATGAACGGGAAGCACAGGACGTTGTTGACCTGGTTCGGGTAGTCGGAACGACCCGTACAGATGATGGCGTCCGGACGCACCTCTTTTGCCAACGGCGGCAGGATTTCCGGTTCCGGGTTAGCCAGCGCCAGAATCATCGGCGCGCGGGCCATCTTTTTGACCATCTCCTGGGTCAGCACTTTCGGACCTGAACAACCGAGGAAAATGTCCGCACCGTCGATAACGTCATCCAGCGTCCGTTTGCCGTCATCTTCTACCGCGTAGGCCGCTTTGGTTTCGGCCATATTCGGCTCGCGACCTTTGTAGATGACGCCTTTGGAGTCACAGACCACGATGTTGTGCTTCTGCATCCCCAACGCCACCAGCAGGTTCATGCAGGCGATCGCCGCCGCCCCCGCGCCGGATACCACCATCCGCACGTCGGAGATATTTTTTTCAACTACCCGCAGGCCGTTAAGAATGGCGGCGGTACTGATGATCGCAGTGCCGTGCTGATCGTCATGGAACACCGGAATATTCATCCGTTCGCGCAGTTTCTGCTCGATGTAGAAACACTCTGGCGCTTTGATGTCTTCCAGATTGATCCCGCCGAACGTCGGTTCCAGCGCGGCAACGACGTTAATAAATTTGTCCGGGTCGAGTTCATCGACTTCGATATCGAACACATCAATACCGGCGAATTTCTTAAACAGAACGCCTTTGCCTTCCATGACCGGTTTACCGGCCAGCGCGCCAATATTGCCTAAGCCCAGCACCGCCGTCCCGTTAGAGATAACGGCAACAAGGTTGCCACGCGCGGTGTATTTATACGCAGCCAGCGGGTCTTTTTCGATTTCAAGACACGGCGCTGCGACGCCCGGCGAGTAGGCCAGCGCCAGATCGCGCTGCGTGGCAAGGGGCTTCGTCGGGGAAACCTGGATTTTACCAGGTACCGGGAATTCATGGAAATCAAGGGCGCTTTGCTTTAACTGGTCATCCATCTTGTTGTTCCTTTCACGTATCGTTCAAAAAAGTCACGCGCAGCCAGGTGCGTCGCACATTATCACCGCACTGCGGGACGCAAACTTTGAAGGTCCCCAAACTATCACGACTTAAATAAAGATTTCGTAATCAACTCATAACAACCATGTTACCTCTCTGAGCCAGCATTACCATGCCTGTCTGCTATGCTTTTTTGTGGTGCACCTCATGAATCTCTCAGAAGTGTGATGTTAAGCACTCACCTAACACGTTACTTTTCAAGGAGTATTTCCTATGAACCAGTTAGACGGCATCAAACAATTCACCACTGTCGTGGCCGATAGCGGTGATATTGAGTCTATTCGTCATTACCAACCCCAGGATGCCACCACCAATCCCTCCCTGCTGCTGAAGGCTGCCGGACTGGCGCATTACGCACATCTGATTGACGATGCTATCCAGTGGGGGAAGAAACAGGGGAAAACCCAGGAACAGCAGGTTGTCGAAGCCTGTGACAAACTGGCGGTGAATTTTGGTGCGGAAATTCTTAAAAGTATTCCGGGCCGGGTGTCGACCGAAGTGGATGCCCGCCTCTCCTTCGATCAACAAAAGAGCATCGAAAAGGCCCGCCATCTGGTGGATTTGTACCAGCAGCAGGGAATCGATAAATCCCGCATTCTGATTAAGCTGGCTTCCACCTGGGAAGGCATTCGCGCCGCGCAAACACTGGAGAAAGAGGGAATTAACTGCAACCTGACGCTGCTGTTTTCCTTTGCCCAGGCCCGCGCCTGCGCCGAAGCGGGCGTCTTTTTGATCTCCCCGTTTGTTGGGCGTATTTATGACTGGTATCAGGCGCGCAGCCCCATGGATCCGTACGTTGTAGAGGAAGATCCGGGCGTGAAATCAGTGCGCAACATCTACGATTACTTCAAACAGCATCGCTATGAGACGATTGTCATGGGTGCCAGTTTCCGCCGCACTGAACAGATCCTCGCGCTGGCCGGCTGCGATCGCCTGACGATCGCCCCCAATCTCCTGAAAGAACTGCAGGAAAAAGAAGAACCGGTCGAGCGCAAGCTGGTGCCGTCTTCACAAACCTTCCATCGCCCCGCCCCCATGAGTGAAGCCGAATTCCGCTGGGAGCATAACCAGGATGCGATGGCGGTCGAGAAACTCTCTGACGGTATCCGTCTGTTCGCCGTTGACCAACGCAAACTGGAAGACCTGCTTGCAGCCAAACTCTAAATCTTGCCACGGAGTGTTCTATGTCCCGTAAAGACCTTGCTAATGCCATTCGTGCGCTCAGTATGGACGCTGTTCAGAAAGCCAATTCCGGCCACCCCGGTGCGCCGATGGGAATGGCGGATATCGCCGAAGTCCTGTGGAACGACTTCCTCCGCCACAACCCGACCGATCCGAGCTGGTACGATCGCGACCGTTTTATTCTCTCTAACGGTCATGCCTCAATGCTGCTCTACAGCCTGCTGCACCTGACAGGTTACGATCTGCCGATTGAAGAGCTGAAAAACTTCCGCCAGTTACATTCCAGAACGCCGGGGCACCCGGAAATCGGCTATACGCCGGGGGTGGAAACCACGACCGGGCCACTGGGTCAGGGGCTGGCGAACGCCGTCGGTTTAGCCATTGCCGAACGCACGCTGGCGGCGCAGTTCAACCAGCCGGGTCACGAGATTGTCGATCATTTCACGTATGTGTTTATGGGCGACGGCTGCCTGATGGAAGGCATTTCGCATGAGGTCTGCTCGCTGGCGGGAACGCTGGGACTGGGCAAGCTGATCGGCTTTTACGATAGCAACGGTATCTCCATTGATGGTGAAACCGACGGCTGGTTTACCGATGACACAGGCAAACGCTTTGAGGCCTACCACTGGCACGTCGTCCACGACATCGACGGTCATGACCCGCAAGCGGTGAAGAAAGCGATTCAGGAAGCGCAGAGCGTGAAGGACAAACCCTCGCTGATTATCTGCCGGACGGTGATTGGCTTTGGCTCGCCGAACAAAGCGGGCAAAGAGGAATCCCACGGCGCGGCGCTGGGCGAAGAGGAAGTGGCGCTGACGCGACAGAAACTGGGCTGGCACCACCCGGCGTTTGAGATCCCAAAAGAGATTTATCGCGCCTGGGACGCCCGTGAAAAAGGCGAGAAAGCGCAGCAGCACTGGAATGAAAAATTCGCCGCTTATCAGAAAGCGCATCCGGAGCTGGCCGCCGAGTTCACGCGCCGCATGACCGGCGGTCTGCCAGCGGCGTGGGAAAAGACCACGCAGAAATACATCAACGAACTTCAGGCGAATCCTGCCAAAATCGCCACCCGCAAGGCATCGCAAAATGCCCTCAACGTCTACGGTCCGCTCCTGCCAGAACTGTTAGGCGGTTCGGCGGACCTTGCGCCGAGTAACCTGACAATCTGGAAAGGTTCGACCTCACTGAAAGAAGATCTTGCAGGCAATTACATTCACTATGGCGTGCGTGAATTTGGCATGACTGCCATCGCTAATGGCATCGCCCATCACGGTGGATTCGTGCCCTATACCGCCACCTTCCTGATGTTCGTCGAATATGCGCGCAATGCGGCGCGCATGGCGGCGCTGATGAAGGCGCGGCAGATTATGGTGTATACCCATGACTCTATCGGCCTGGGGGAAGATGGCCCGACGCACCAGGCGGTGGAACAACTGGCCAGCCTGCGTCTGACACCCAATTTCAGCACCTGGCGACCGTGCGATCAGGTTGAAGCGGCGGTGGGCTGGAAGCTGGCCGTCGAGCGTCATGATGGCCCAACGGCGCTGATCCTGTCACGACAGAACCTGGCACAGGTTGAACGCACGCCGGAGCAGGTGAACGCGATCGCCCGCGGCGGTTATGTGCTCAAAGATGGCGGCGGTAAGCCGGATATCATCCTGATAGCCACCGGTTCGGAAATGGAGATAACCCTGCTGGCCGCAGAGAAACTCACCGGTGAAGGGCGCAATGTTCGCGTGGTTTCCCTGCCCTCAACGGATATTTTCGATGCCCAGGACGAGGCATACCGCGAGTCGGTTCTGCCGTCCAACGTCAGCGCGCGCGTCGCGGTTGAAGCCGGTATCGCCGATTACTGGTACAAATATGTGGGCTTAAAAGGGGCGATTGTCGGAATGACCGGTTACGGTGAATCTGCGCCGGCAGAGAAGCTGTTCCCTTACTTCGGCTTTACGGTTGAGAACATTGTCGAGAAAGCACACAAGGTTTTGAACGCCTGATGTATGCAACGCCGGATGTATGCAACGCCGGATGACGACGCTAACGCGTCTTATCCGGCCTACGAAAAGCTATCTGTAGGTCGGATAAGACGCAGTCGCCATCCGACAGAAAATCAACGCGTGATCCATAGCGTGGGCCAGGCATCTGGCCCATGCCAGCCATCACAGCTCGGCTCTTCGGCATAACGCACCAGACGAAAACGCTGGCCGTCAAAACGCCAGCGCGTCTGGATGCCACAATCCGTTAATCCCCGCCCCTTTGCCAGAGTGACCAGTTCGCGCGACTTCTCATCAAACATGGCGTTCATCAACTCCATGTCATTGCTTTCCGCACCGCTGTTGAACGGTAAACGCAGCCGCACGGCGTGTGAGGCCAGCGGTTTTTTACGCGACACGATCCACGCCAGATCGATAGTGTTATACGCCCCGGCTTCACAGGCAATCATCAGCAAGGCTTTGTCATCAGTAAGGGCGGTCACCCGTACCTCGCGGCGTGAAGGATCGAGTGAACACTTGATGCCGTTCATTCGCCAGTTGCCGTAATCAAGAAGGTCGTTGCGTTCGTCGAGGGAGAGCGGTGTTGGCGTCGGGTTAACGACGGCCACGCCTTTCAGCGCCGGGGCGGGCGGAACGCTGAGCGGTGGATCGTTACCTTTCTCAATCCACGCCGTTTCACTGCCTACCCGCTTTTGCTGCGCGTCGATGAACAACAGCGCGGCTTTCAGCCCAGCCAGCGAAATTATCTGATTGCCCTTTTGCAGGGTGATTGCCTTCCCGTCCTGAATCGTCGCCAGAAATTCTGCAATGGTTGTCGTGTCGTCCGTCATCAGGTGCCACGACGTTATTCGCCAGTGTTCCGGGCTCAGCGCCAGCGGTTTGCCGTCCAGCAACAGACGGGGCGCAATGTCCGCTTCATTGGACGGCGCGGTCAATCCGCCAAGATCGAGGCGCAGGACAGCATCGGTATGCGCCCCGGCGCTGCGACTCAGGGTCATCACCAGCCCGCCGTGTTCCCCGGTGTTACGCGCGACGCAAAAATTCTGGTTATTACAGGTTACCTGCCAGTCAGAAAAGGCCTGTTGCGCGGGCGCGGCCCACAGCAAGCGGGCCGGAATCAGACCGAGCAGGAAAAGGAAAATAACGCGATAGCGCATGGACGGTAATAACCCCAGAAGTCAAACGAACAACACAGGTCGTATCTTCGTTGTGCTGTTCACCATGCTCAATCGGATTTGTCGGATAGATTCAATAATTCGTAAAGAAATATAAACCTTATTTATCAATCCATTAAATGAGAGGATTGCAAATAGTTGAGCAATAACACGGTCTTACCGTCTCGTATCTCACCGGTTTTAATCATCTCCAGTGCCTGGGTAAACGGCAGTTCCAGCACGGCAATATCTTCATCTTCAACGCCGCCACCTGCACTGGCGCGCTGACTTTCGCTGTATTCGGCAATAAAGAAGTGAATCAGCTCCGTCACGCCGCCGGGGGACATGTACAGCTCAAAGAGCTTACGCACCTCGCCCACTTCATAGCCCGTCTCTTCAATGGCCTCTTTGCGAATGCAGGCTTCGGGTTCATCGTTGTCCAGTAATCCGGCGCAGGTTTCAATCAACTGCCCGCTTTCGTTACCGTTCACCCATGTCGCTACGCGGAATTGACGAATCAGCACGACGGTCTTTTTCTCTGCGTTATACAGCAGAATCGTTGCCCCATTGCCGCGATCGTACACTTCGCGTTTGTGGCGAATGACCTCGCCGTTCGAGCGGGTGAGATCGTAAGTGATATTGCGCAGGATGAAATAATTATCAGAAAGGACTTTGTCTTTAACGAGGGTGATTTTTTGCGACATACCGGCTCCACAGCGTAAGAAGAGAAATCATACTACGCCGTGAAGCCGGTTTTGGTTAGTGAGATTTCACCGAATTAATGCCCAGCCAGTCGATGATGCCCTGCGCGGCATGACGTCCTTCCGCCATTGCCGTAACCACCAGGTCGGCGCCGCGAACCGCATCGCCACCGGCAAAGATCTTCGGGTTACTGGTCTGATACCGGTACGCGCTCTCGACGTTTGCCGCGATGCGTCCCCAGCTATCCACCTGGACACCGTGGGTCTCCAGCCACGGCATCCCGTGCGGATGGAAACCAAACGCCATGATTACGGCGTCTGCCGGCATCACAAACTCGCTGCCTGCGATCGGCACCGGACGGCGGCGTCCCTGGGAATCCGGCTCACCTAATTGCGTACGCAGGAAACGAATGCCGCAAACGCGTCCGTCCGCGCTCAGTTCCAGATCGACCGGTTGCACGTTGAACTCGAAGTTGGCCCCTTCTTCGCGCGCGTTTTTCACCTCTTTTTTCGAACCCGGCATGTTGGCTTCATCGCGGCGATAGGCGCAGGTTACCTGACTTGCGCCATGACGCAGCGCGGTACGCACGCAGTCCATCGCCGTATCACCGCCGCCCAGCACCACCACGTTGAGTCCGGCGGTGTCGATGTACGGTTCTTCTGGATGTTCGTCCAGCCCCATCACCTGTTTGGTATTGGCAATCAGGAACGGCAGCGCGTCGTAGACGCCCGGTGCATCCTCATTGGGCAGGTCAGCCTTCATCGAACGGTAGGTTCCTACGCCGACAAACACGGCGTCGTAATCTTCCAGCAACGCCTCCATTTTCACGTCTCTGCCCACTTCGCAGTTCAGCTCAAAATGGATCCCCATTGCGCTGAAGATTTCCCGACGGCGCGCCAGCAGTGATTTATCCAGTTTGAAGGCCGGGATGCCAAAGGTCAGCAGCCCGCCGATTTCCGGGTGGCGGTCAAAAACGGTGGCGCTGACGCCGTGACGGGCCAGCACGTCCGCGCAGGCAAGCCCTGCCGGGCCAGCACCAATAATCGCCACGCGCTTATCAACCTTCTGGACATGGCTCAGATCCGGGCGCCAGCCTTTACCCAACGCGCGGTCAGAGATGTAGCGTTCAATGTTACCGATCGTCACCGCGCCATGCTCGTCGCGCACCGTACAGGCCCCTTCGCACAGTCGATCCTGCGGACAGACGCGCCCGGTAATTTCCGGCAAGCAGTTCGTCTGGTGAGACAGCTCTACCGCCGCATCAATATTCCCGGCTTTCACCAGTTCAATCCACTGGGGGATGTGGTTATGCAGCGGGCAGGTCCATTCGCAAATGCTGTGCTCACCGCACTTCAGGCAGCGAGAGGCCTCCTGTTCCGCCTGAGCCGTACGAAAGGGCAGATAGATTTCGTCAAAGCTGACTTTTCGCGCGTCGATAGCCAGTTTATCCGGCTCACCGCGCGCAGGCGTCGCGTGCATTTGCTCAATTTTGCTCATCCCGGGGGAGGCCGTCGCCGTCGCATCCGCATGCCAGGGCTGATTCTCCTGCCGGGCTGTACGTAAACGTCGCGCTTTTGCCAGTCGGGTTAACGTCCCTTCCGTCACCAGTTGCAGCGCGTCAGCAGGACAGTTCTCCACACAGGCCGGTCCATTTTCCCGCCCCAGACAGAGGTCGCATTTATGCGCCGTCGCTTTGACCTGATCTTTAGCGACGGGCGTCAGGACTATCTGCATCGTGCCAAACGGACAGGCCACTACGCAGGATTTACAGCCGATACACTTTTGCTGATTAACCTGCACGCTGTCGTTGACGTGGCTTATCGCCCCATTCGGACAACTGCGGGCGCAAGGAGCATCTTCGCAATGGTGGCAGGTCACCGCACTCCGCTGATGCTGATGCTTGATGACAGTGATCCGGGGCTGGTAGTGACGTTGGCTAAGGACATGTTGCTCTTCATTGTGGGCCAAGACACAAGCCACTTCACAGGCATGGCATCCCAGGCACTGTTGGCTGTTGGCCATAATAAAACGGTTCATGGCGACCTTCTTTTTTGGTTGTAAAAACCTTATTCTTTATATAAGTGTTGTTATTAACCGACTGACCACACGTCGGCAATGTTCATTTGCCCAGGAAGCGCAACTATTTCTACAGAACCTGTGGCAGATCAATTTATTTCAGCCCAGGTGAAATTACGTTTCAGATCTGCGAGAGATTTTTCGCCGTAAGCACTTTTAAAGGAAATTACGCGTGTGATCGTCAAACGCCCTGTCTCGGCCAGTCTGGCCCGGGCCTTTTTTTACATTGTCCTGCTCTCGATTCTCTCGACCGGCGTTGCGCTACTGACGCTGGCAAGCAGCTTGCGGGATGCCGAGGCCATTAACGTGGCGGGGTCTTTGCGCATGCAGAGCTATCGTCTGGGGTACGATCTGCAAAGCCAAAGCCCACAGTTAAACGCCCATCGTCAACTCTTTCAGCAGGCATTAAACTCACCGGCATTAAACAATTTGAATGCCTGGTATGTGCCTCAGGCGGTGAAAGGACGCTACGCGCAGCTGCATGCCAACTGGCTGGAAATGAACAACCGCCTGATCGATGGCGACCTGCAGTGGTATCAGGACAACATTAACGCCTACGTCGATAAGATCGATCTCTTCGTGCTGGCATTGCAACACTATGCCGAACGCAAAGTGATGCTGGTGGTGGGGATCTCGCTGGCGGGCGGTTTCGGGATCTTTACCCTCGTCTTCTTCACCCTGCGACGTATTCGTCATCAGGTTGTGCGCCCGCTTACTCAGTTGGTAATGGCCAGTCAGCGCATTGAACACGGTCAGTTTGACTCACCGCCGCTGGACACGCACCTCCCCAATGAACTGGGGCTGCTGGCGAAAACCTTTAATCAGATGTCGAGCGAACTGCACAAGCTGTATCGCTCGCTGGAAGCAACGGTCGAAGAAAAGACCCACGATCTCCATGAAGCCAAACGTCGTCTGGAAGTGCTGTACCAGTGCTCTCAGGCGCTGAATACCAGTCAGATTGATGTGCACTGCTTCCGTCATATTTTGCAGATTGTCCGTGATAACGAAGCGGCGCAATTCCTCGAACTTACCGTCGGTGAAAACTGGCGCATCAGCGAGGGCGAAAAACAGACCAACCTGCCCATGCAAATCCTGCCGGTAACCATGCAGGAGACGGTCTACGGCGAGCTGCACTGGCAAAGTCAGCATGTCGCCAGCGCGATCCCGCTGTTAAATAGCGTATCGACAATGCTGGGCCGCGGCCTGTACTTCAACCACGCGCAGAAACACTTCCAGCAACTGTTGCTGATGGAGGAACGCGCCACCATTGCCCGCGAGCTGCATGATTCGCTGGCGCAGGTGCTCTCGTATCTGCGCATTCAGTTGACGCTGCTCAAACGCGCCATTCCGGAAGATAACGCCCCGGCGCAGGCCATTATGGATGATTTCTCGCGGGCGCTGAACGATGCCTATCGTCAGTTGCGAGAACTGCTGACCACCTTCCGCCTGACGTTACAGCAGGCTGATTTACCTTCTGCCCTGCATGAGATGCTCGAAGCGCTGCAGGGACAGACCGCTGCTAAACTCTCTCTGGACTGCCGCCTGCCGACGCTGGCTCTCGACGCGCAGATGCAGGTCCATTTATTGCAGATTATCCGTGAAGCGGTGCTCAACGCGATGAAGCACGCCAATGCCAGTGAGATTGCCGTCAGCTGTGTGACGGCACCTGATGGTAATCACACGGTGTATATCCGTGATAACGGAGTGGGCATCGGCGAGCCTAACGAACCAGCGGGGCATTATGGCCTGAACATTATGCGCGAGCGTGCGGAACGTCTTGGCGGTACATTAAGTTTCTCGCAGCCTTCCGGCGGCGGGACGTTAGTGAGCATTAGCTTTCGCTCGACGGAATCAGAAGAGGACGCGAGTCATCTGACATAAATTCGCACAAAACCGGACGTGAGCGTGCGGGAAGCTGACAAACGCTGTAATCAGGCATGATAATTTACATTATCTCCTTTTTTTCTCCACGTTTGGCTCGTACCTTCCCGCTACAGTGAAGCAAGTCATACCTATAAAGATATGTAGAATAATGAGGTCCTCTTTCTGATGGCGAATTTCTTTATCGATCGCCCCATATTTGCCTGGGTGCTGGCTATCCTGTTGTGTCTGACAGGTACCCTGGCTATTTTCTCGTTGCCGGTGGAACAATATCCGGATCTGGCGCCGCCAAACGTGCGCATCACCGCGAACTATCCCGGCGCCTCCGCGCAAACGCTGGAAAACACCGTCACCCAGGTCATTGAACAGAACATGACCGGCCTCGATAATCTGATGTACATGTCATCGCAAAGCAGCGGTACCGGACAAGCGTCGGTGACGCTGAGCTTCGTTGCCGGCACCGATCCGGATGAAGCCGTACAGCAGGTCCAGAATCAGCTGCAGTCAGCGATGCGTAAACTGCCGCAGGCGGTACAGAACCAGGGCGTGACGGTACGTAAGACCGGGGATACCAACATCCTGACGATTGCCTTTGTCTCCACTGACGGTTCGATGGATAAGCAGGATATTGCGGACTACGTTGCCAGTAATATTCAGGATCCACTCAGCCGGGTGAACGGCGTCGGCGATATCGATGCCTACGGCTCGCAATATTCCATGCGCATCTGGCTGGATCCGGCCAGGCTCAACAGTTTCCAGATGACCGCGAAAGATGTCACTGACGCCATTGAGTCGCAAAACGCGCAGATCGCCGTCGGACAGTTAGGTGGAACCCCTTCCATTGATACCCAGGCGCTGAACGCCACCATTAACGCCCAGTCGCTGCTGCAAACGCCGGAACAGTTTCGCGCCATTACGCTGCGCGTCAATCAGGATGGTTCAGAAGTGACCCTGGGCGATGTCGCCACCGTCGAAATGGGGGCTGAGAAGTATGACTATCTCAGCCGCTTCAATGGCAATGCGGCGTCCGGGCTTGGGGTTAAACTGGCGTCGGGAGCCAACGAAATGTCCACCGCGACGCAGGTGATTAAGCGCCTTGATGAGCTGGCGCAATACTTCCCGCACGGTCTGGAGTACAAGGTGGCCTATGAAACCACCTCTTTCGTTAAAGCCTCCATTGAAGACGTGGTGAAAACGTTGCTGGAAGCCATCGCGCTGGTATTCCTCGTGATGTACCTGTTCCTGCAAAATTTCCGCGCCACATTGATCCCGACGATTGCCGTACCGGTGGTGCTGATGGGCACCTTCTCGGTGCTCTATGCCTTCGGTTACAGCATCAACACCCTGACCATGTTTGCGATGGTACTGGCGATCGGTCTGCTGGTGGATGACGCCATCGTGGTAGTGGAAAACGTCGAGCGTATTATGAGTGAGGAAGGTCTCACGCCGCGCGAGGCAACGCGAAAATCGATGGGACAAATTCAGGGCGCGCTGGTCGGTATCGCGATGGTGCTGTCAGCCGTCTTTGTGCCGATGGCCTTCTTTGGCGGGACCACCGGGGCAATCTATCGTCAGTTCTCCATTACCATTGTGGCGGCAATGGTGCTTTCCGTTCTGGTGGCGATGATCCTCACCCCTGCCCTGTGCGCCACCTTGCTTAAACCGCTGCACAAAGGCGAGCATCACGGGCAAACCGGTTTCTTCGGCTGGTTTAACCGCACCTTCAACCGTAACGCCGAGCGTTACGAGAAAGGCGTAGCCAAAATTCTGCATCGCAGCCTGCGCTGGATCCTGATCTATGTGTTGCTGCTTGGCGCGATGGTGGTTCTGTTCCTGCGTCTGCCAACCTCGTTCCTGCCGCTGGAAGACCGCGGCATGTTTACCACGTCGATTCAGTTGCCGAGTGGCTCTACGCAGCAGCAAACCTTAAAAGTGGTGCAGGAAGTCGAGAAATATTACTCCACCCACGAAAAAGATAATGTCCAGTCCGTGTTTGCGACAGTCGGTTCCGGGCCGGGTGGCAACGGTCAGAACGTGGCGCGTATGTTCGTACGCCTGAAAGACTGGGGCGAACGCGACTCCACCACCGGCACCTCGTTTGCCATTATCGAACGTGCGACGAAGGCTTTTAACAAAATCAAAGAGGCGCGCGTATTCGCCAGCAGCCCGCCAGCCATCAGCGGTCTCGGCAGTTCCGCAGGCTTTGACATGGAACTGCAGGATCACGCCGGTGCCGGTCATGACGCCTTAATGGCCGCACGCGACCAGTTGATTCGTCTGGCGTCGCAGGATAGCGCCCTGACCCGTGTGCGCCACAACGGTCTGGACGACAGCCCACAGTTGCAAATTGATGTCGACCAGCGCAAAGCCCAGGCGCTGGGCGTATCCATTGACGATATCAACGATACGTTGCAGACCGCCTGGGGGTCGAGCTACGTCAACGACTTTATGGATCGCGGCCGCGTGAAGAAGGTTTACGTCCAGGCTGCTGCGAAATACCGCATGCTGCCAGACGATATCAACCTGTGGTACGTGCGCAATAACAGCGGCGGCATGGTGCCTTTCTCTGCCTTCGCCACCTCACGCTGGGAGACCGGTTCTCCGCGCCTGGAGCGCTACAACGGCTATTCTGCCATCGAGATTGTCGGTGAAGCTGCGCCCGGTGTGAGCACCGGGACGGCGATGGATGTGATGGAGTCGCTGGTGCGTCAGTTGCCAACCGGATTTGGTCTGGAATGGACTGCCATGTCATACCAGGATCGGCTCTCCGGGGCGCAGGCACCGGCCCTGTATGCCATTTCTCTGCTGGTGGTATTCCTGTGCCTGGCCGCGCTGTATGAAAGCTGGTCGGTACCGTTCTCGGTTATGCTGGTGGTGCCGCTGGGGGTCATTGGTGCGCTGCTCGCTACCTGGATCCGCGGTCTGGAAAACGATGTCTATTTCCAGGTCGGGCTACTGACGGTCATTGGTCTCTCCGCCAAAAACGCCATTCTGATTGTTGAATTTGCCAATGAGATGAACGAGAAAGGACACGATCTTCTGGATGCGACGCTGCACGCCTGTCGGCAGCGCTTACGTCCGATCCTGATGACCTCGCTGGCGTTTATCTTCGGCGTGCTGCCGATGGCTATCAGCAACGGGGCAGGTTCCGGCGGTCAACACGCCGTCGGGACGGGCGTCATGGGCGGGATGATCTCGGCAACGGTGCTGGCTATCTATTTTGTGCCACTGTTCTTCGTCCTGGTCCGTCGCCGTTTCCCATTGAAACCGCGCCAGGAATAAGCGATAAAAAAAGGCGACCTGCCAACGGGTCGCCCTTTCTGTGTGATGAATCTCACACGGTATGTTCTGTTATTTGGTCATCCTTCCAGAAATTTATTTGCGAAGCATCACTTCAATAAAATCTTTCCAGTTCCCCAGTTCGCGTTCAATCATAACAACCTCTGCTTTTTATTATGGGCATTCTACAAAAATATTATCTCCTGGTGAAGACAAATTAACCAATTGCTGTGATTACATCCTCCGGGGTGTGGGGTAATGTCATCACTATGGCGCGCTACCCATAAATTTTATGTGACATACAGCAATAATTCGACACAATCATACGTTATCTGGTACTCCTTCAATTTTGATTAAAAAACAGGTGGCTGCAAGTGGGAAATTCCGAATTTTGATTAAGCCGTAAATCTCCCCGGATTCAGGAATTATTATTCACATTACTTCAACAATGTTATATTTACCGATCACGATTAAATGACAAAATGTATTATCGGACGTAACGATATTGATGACTATATAG
This sequence comes from Citrobacter telavivensis, assembly GCA_009363175.1. Taxonomy (NCBI): domain Bacteria; kingdom Pseudomonadati; phylum Pseudomonadota; class Gammaproteobacteria; order Enterobacterales; family Enterobacteriaceae; genus Citrobacter; species Citrobacter telavivensis. The sequence continues at coordinate 1,976,727 of CP045205.1, read as the reverse complement.
TCAATTTACGTTAATAAGGATGCAAATGATTACCCTCTACGGTATTAAAAATTGCGACACCATTAAAAAGGCCCGCCGTTGGCTGGAAGCGCGTGGCATTGACTACCGTTTTCACGATTATCGTGTCGATGGTCTGGACAACACACTTCTCACTTCATTTATCAATGAATTAGGTTGGGAGTCGCTTCTCAACACCCGTGGAACAACGTGGCGCAAGCTGGACGAAACCACGCGCAGTCACATCACAGATGCAGCGTCTGCCGCCGCATTAATGACTGAAATGCCGGCAATCATCAAACGCCCATTGCTCTGCGCGCCCGGGAAGCCTATGCTGCTGGGTTTTAGTGAATCCAGTTATCAGCAGTTTTTTGACGAGGTGTAGTCTATGTCGTGCCCGGTTATTGAGCTGACACAGCAGCTTATTCGCCGCCCTTCCCTGAGCCCAGATGATGCGGGATGTCAGGCGTTGATGATTGAACGCCTGCGCGCGATCGGTTTTACCGTTGAGCGTATGGATTTTGCCGATACTCAGAATTTTTGGGCATGGCGCGGACAGGGTGAGACGCTGGCGTTTGCCGGTCACACCGACGTTGTGCCTGCGGGCGATGCCGATCGCTGGATCAACCCGCCTTTTGAGCCAACTATTCGCGACGGGATGTTGTTCGGTCGCGGCGCGGCGGATATGAAAGGTTCGCTGGCGGCCATGGTGGTGGCGGCAGAGCGCTTTGTCGCTCAGCACCCAAACCACAAAGGACGTCTGGCGTTTCTGATCACCTCAGATGAAGAGGCCAGCGCAAAAAACGGCACCGTCAAGGTTGTCGACGCGCTGATGGCGCGTAATGAGCGCCTGGATTACTGTCTGGTCGGCGAACCCTCAAGCACCGAAGTGGTTGGTGACGTGGTGAAGAACGGTCGTCGCGGCTCACTGACCTGCAACCTGACCATTCATGGCGTGCAGGGGCATGTCGCCTATCCGCATCTGGCGGATAACCCGGTACACCGCGCCGCGCCGATGCTTAATGAACTGGTAAGCATTGAGTGGGATCAGGGCAATGAATTTTTCCCGGCCACCAGCATGCAGATTGCCAACGTCCAGGCTGGCACCGGTAGCAATAACGTCATCCCCGGGGAACTGTTCGTGCAGTTCAACTTCCGTTTCAGTACCGAACTGACCGATGAGATGATCAAAGCGCGGGTGCACGCGCTGCTCGAAAAACATCAGTTGCGCTATACGGTAGACTGGTGGCTCTCCGGTCAGCCGTTCCTGACCGATCGCGGGAAGCTGGTGGATGCCGTCGTGAACGCCATCGAGCACTATAATGAAATTAAACCGCAGTTGCTGACCACGGGCGGTACGTCTGATGGACGGTTTATCGCTCGCATGGGAGCACAGGTCGTGGAGCTGGGTCCGGTGAATGCCACGATTCATAAAATCAATGAATGCGTGAACGCCGCCGACCTGCAGCTACTTGCCCGTATGTATCAACGTATTATGGAACAACTCGTCGCCTGACGAGGTTCCTGCAAGAGGTAACGCGCATGGACTGGTTGGCAAAATATTGGTGGATTCTGGTGCTGGTGTTTTTGGTAGGTGTGCTGCTGAACGTGATCAAGGATCTCAAACGCGTCGACCACAAAAAATTCCTCGCCAATAAGCCGGAACTTCCTCCGCATCGTGACTTTAACGATAAGTGGGATGACGACGACGATTGGCCGAAGAAAGACCAACCGAAGAAATAACCAAAGGCCGGAAGGGATCCCTTCCGGCCTTGTCTTTTAGATCATCTCAATCACGTCATCATCATTTGGCGTACCGCCGCTGAGCGCTTCATCAAAGTAGTGCTTCGGCACGGTATAGCGCAAATGATCGAGGGCAAACTGCATGCTACGGTCGTCTATCGCGTGACCGAGGTCTTCCACGATATCCAGCGTGACATCTCCACCTACACTTAACAGCGCGTCCTGAGCGGCCACCGCATGCGAAAGTTCAATCACCCGATCTTCACCACCGTGGATCAGATGGAAAGTGGTGGCGGTCGACGCGGTTTCCGGCAGGCTGGCATAGCGTCCGTTAAACGCAATCACCCGCGAGGCAAGGCCCGGCTCGGCTTTGATGCTCTCCAGCGCCATAATTGCCCCCTGAGAGAAACCAATCAGCGCCGTGGCATTAGCCCCTACGCCACTCTGTTTTTGCCAGTAGCGCACCGTTTCGATAAATACCGGCATGATCGCGTCAATCCGCGCCTGGCGATTCTCTTCCGTCACCCCTTGCACTGAAAACCACTGACGCCCGGATGCCGGACCGCTCGGCTCAACGCCACCGATGCTGACCACCAGCGCGTCCGGGAAGAGAGGGGCAAACCACGAACCGATCTCACCCATTGCGACGGGGTTATCGCCCACGCCATGAAACAGCAGCAACAGCTGTTGAGCAGGTTGGGTCGGACTTTGAACAACAAAATGGTCATGTTTCATGGCGGTCTCCTTAACTGATGCCGTTAATTCTACGCTGCTCAATCGCAATGACCATGCCAGAAAATTGAAGGAGTTAGTGAAAAAATTGCCATTGCAGAATGCGATTACGGTCATGATCGGTCCGCTCGGGGTCCAGCGCGGTTAACGCCTGCGTCGCCTCTTCTCGCTGACGCTTCAGCAGTGCTTTACGCCCTGAAAGGCGCAACGTCAGACAGAGATCTGCATCGCTAAGCCGCGCTTGCAGGCTGCCCCGCAGCGCCGGTAACGGCAGCGTGCTGGTCGCCAGCAGGCGGCTCAAACCGCCAAGCGAGGTCAACAACGGACGATGTGCGAAGGCAAACCCCGCCAGCGTCAGCCAGTCATCTTCATTAAGCGTAGTCGTTTTCAACGGCTCAACCGGAATCGCCTCCCCATTCCACCGCGCAAGAATGTCGGCATCGCGACGTAAGCGGTGATGCTCATATTCAGCCAGACGTCTTCCCGCCGCGTTTAGCGGCAGGAGTGCCATTGAGGTATAGCAGCCGCTGCTGGCCTCCTTGTGATTCCCTACGCGCACCAGGATGAAACCGCAGCGCTGCCAGAAGCGCCACAGCTCAGGCGTATAGCCAAAACTAACGGAAAGGTAGTCACAGTTTGCCGCATGAGCCTGCGCGATCAGCTGTTGTCCAATACCCTCGCGCTGACGTCCCGGATGGACGGCGATGCGGCTGATCCGACGACCAGTCAAGGTCGCCGCCAGCGGATCGCCGCCGTGCGCCGCCAGCGACTGCGCGACGAGATTCCCCCGAGGTCGCCGAAATCCCGCCCAGACGGCCTGGCTGAGTTCGGGAGCAAGGCCGCCTTCCTCAACCAGCCAAAGCGCCCCGACGATTTGCCCATCACAGGCGGCGTTGAAAAAATGCTGGCCCGGCGCATCCATCATTCGGCGTAGATCCAGTGGAGAGGTGCGGTAATGCGCCCCGGAAAGCAGTCGATAGACCGCCAGAGGCATTTCCGGCCTTGTACGCCAGGCGTCCTGTTCGAAAGGGGCAATCGTAATGCTGCCCTGCGGCGTGGCCGCAAAACGGTCATCATCAAAAACCAGCGCGTCGCTGACCCATTTCTCCAGCGGGCAGCCCTGCGCCCAGCGAACGGGTTGCCGGAGTTCATAACGCTGTAGTTTTGGAAAGCGGGCGCAGAACTTCAACAAAAAGCCGCGTCCGGTACCTTCGTAGCCCTGTACCGTTGTGGTCAACAGGGTGCGCGGGAAACGGGAAACAAGGCGCAGAAGGAGCGGCGCGGGGATCGCCGCGGCTTCGTCTACCACCAACCAGTCGGCGCGCACCTCCGTACTCAGCAGCGCATCCGGTGCCATAAAGCAGAAGTTGTCGCCGGCAAACTGAGCCAGCACGTCCGTTGCCGCTTTTGCCGGCGCGGTCACGATAGCGCTGCCCTTGATGCGCGAAATCAACTGCCCCGCCAGCGCCGATTTACCGCGCCCACGCGCGGCGGTGACCGTGGCGATCCCTTCGGGCATCTGTAACAACTGCGCCAGAATAGCCGCCTGTTCAGGCAGCGGCGCACCGGTTGCGGACTGCCAGTGGGGACGTTCAGGAAAATGTGGTACACAAAACGGCTGAGACTGCTGCCAGCACAGCGTCTGCTCATCCGCCGCAATGAGTCGACGGATGTGATCGATAAAATGGGGGGTCGCAATAGGTTGCGCGCAGTCGCTCCAGCGCAGCGAATCCGTATCAGGGCAGTGATGCCAGCGCGCCAGTGGCGGCGCAAGTAGCACCAGCCAACTGCCCGCTCGCAGCGTTCCGCTTAACGCGGCAAAGGCCGCCGCATCAAACCCTGCCAGCGCATCGAAGATGGCATGGCGGAATTCGCGCCCCAGGAGCGTTTGCAGCGCCAGCGGCGTGCAGCAGGGTTCAGCGGACGCACCAGGGGAAACCCATAGCCAGTCGCCGGGTAATGTGTTACGCAGGCGCTGCGCCTGTTCATGACACCAGGACGCCTCGCCGCTCAGCACCAGCAGACGACGAATCCCCTCCCGGGTCATTTGTGCGGTTAACGCATTCAGCGCGGTATAACCAGACATCCCTGCCTCAGAAGTTAAAAACCTTTGCCAAAGGTATTACATTGCGCCGGGTTGCCGCTATCAAAACCGCGCTTAAACCAGCTATAGCGCTGCTCTGACGTTCCATGGGTGAAACTGTCCGGAACGACGCGGCCCTGACTTTGCTGCTGGAGACGATCGTCACCAATCGCTTCGGCGGCATTCAGCGCCTCTTCCAGATCGCCAGACTCCAGAACGCCCTGCTGCTGCATACTGTTACCCCAGACGCCAGCAAAGCAGTCCGCCTGCAGTTCCATACGCACAGAGAGTTGGTTGACTTCCGCCTGCGAGGCGTTCTGCTGCATCTGACGTACTTTCGGTTCGATGCCCAGCAGTTTCTGGACGTGATGTCCCACTTCGTGAGCAATCACATAGCCCTGAGCGAAATCCCCCTCCGCGCCCAGTTTTTCTTTCATGTCATCGTAGAAGGAGAGATCGATATAGACCGTGCCATCCGCCGGGCAGTAAAACGGCCCCATAATGGATTGTCCGGTACCGCAACCGGTACGCGTCGCCCCACGGTACATCACGAGTTTTGGCGGTTGGTAGGTGCGGCCCATTTTTTCAAACTGTTGACCCCAGGAGTCTTCCGTTGTCGCCAGAATCACCGAGGTAAATTTTGCCGCTTCGTCTTCATTCGGGCTAATGGAACGCGAAGACTGCTGCGGTGAGACCGGTTGTCCCGTCATCAGTCCCGTTAAATCGACACCGTAATACCCGGCAACCAGCACGACGATGAGCAGAATAATCCCGCCTTTGCCGCTCGGCAGACGAAACCCTGGCCCGCCCAGAGAAGGACCGCCACCCGAGTTGCTGCGCCTGTCTTCCACATTGTCACTTTCACGACGCCCTTGCCAGCGCATACTCACCTCAACAATATATTCGTTATGATGATGATCGTAGGCGGTTCAGCGCAAGATTACCACAGGAAAGCGCGATTGAAGTGCGCAGAGCAGGCCGGAGAATGTTCCCCGGCCCGAAAGGCGAGTTAGTCGAGATTCACACCCAGACGACGTGCGACGGTTTCATAGGCTTCAATCAGGCCACCCAGGCTCTGACGGAAACGGTCTTTGTCCATTTTTTCGAGGGTCTCTTTATCCCACAGACGGCTGCCGTCCGGAGAGAATTCATCACCGAGAACCACTTCACCTTTGTACAGACCGAACTCCAGTTTGAAGTCGACGAGGATCAGCCCCGCATCATCGAACAGTTTTTTCAGCACGTCATTCGCTTTATAGGTCAGCTCTTTCATTCGTGCCAGATTCTCTTTGCTCACCCAACCAAAGGTTTCGCAGTAGGAATCGTTGACCATCGGGTCATGCATTGCATCGTTTTTCAGGAACAGGTCGAATAACGGCGGATTCAGTTCGATGCCCTCTTCAATACCCAGACGTTTAACCAGAGAGCCTGCCGCACGGTTACGCACCACGCACTCGACCGGCACCATATCCAGCTTTTTCACCAGACATTCGGTATCGGAAAGCAGTCGCTCCATCTGCGTCGGGATACCCGCTTCGGCCAGTTTGGTCATGATGAAATAATTAAACTTATTATTTACCATGCCTTTACGATCAAACTGCTCAATGCGTGCGCCATCCCCTGCTGACGTATCATTGCGGAATTCGAGCACCAACAGGTCCGGGTTTTCCGTGCTGTATACGGTCTTCGCTTTACCACGATACAACTCAGCTTGCTTTTGCATCTTCATTACTCCTGGGTGTGATCATTTGTATTCAAAACGGGGAATATTATGCCACGCACACGTTTGCGTAGCACGGAAATAAAAAGGGCCGGATTTCTCCAGCCCTGTTTTTTTACTTGCTAAACGCTGCCTGGAAGATAGCAACCAGCGCGTCGTTCTGGCTCTGCGTCAGGGTATGCCCCTTCGGATCGATAAACTGCAAGCTGCTGCGGTTATCTAAATCACCGACCTGCAGTTTGTAGTCACCGGAAGAGAGCCCAGGATCGCGAGCGCCCAGTTCCTGCCAGCCGCTGTCGGACAGCGGTTTGTAGGTTACTGCCAGGCTCCCCTGCGAACGCGTGCTGTCGGTCACTTTCATACCGACTTTCTCCAGTACTGCCGGGAGGCGCTGCCAAACGGCGTTGAACGGACCACGCACCACCAGCATCGGTAAACCGGTGTCATCGGCGGCGCTCTGCACGTCCATCGTAGCGGTAGAACGGTTCTGCGCGGCATTCGCGGCATCTGTCGCGGTCTTATCGAGCCCCGCAGAAATCACGTTCATCATCTCAGTGCTGTAACGCTGCAGTGAAGCGGCGTCCGCAACAGGTTTACCAGCCTGCTCAAGGTTCACCAGTTTCACCATCACCGCCTGCTGATAGCCCTGCGGTTTAACCGAGATTTGATAACGACCACGATACTGCTCGTCTTCGTCCAGACGGTTCCAGTCAATCCAACCTGTCGTCAGCGTCTGGCTGGCATCATCACGTTTTTCAATCGTGTAGTTTTTAGACTGAATCACGCTGACCACCTGCGGCCACAGCGTATTTCCACGCCCATTCTCCACCAGCAGCGTTGCAGTATCGCCCGCAAACTGGGTCCGGGCCCCGGAGACCAGCGCCAGCGGCTGTGCCGGCGGACGGATATCCAGCGCTTTTCCTACCGCACCACTGCCGTTGGTGACCGGAATGTTGTAGTCGCTCGTGGTCACCGGCAAAATCATACCGGCAGGCGCATGAAGTTCAGCAAGCGGTGCGGCTTCCAGATAGGATTCATCACCACTCACCTGGCGCTTATAGCGCGAGTCAGAACTACAGGCCGCGAGCAGCAAAACAAGCGAAACACCCGCAACCCTGGCCAGGCGCGACTTTTGTACTGAGTAAGCCATCAAATCTCCCTAAACTTTACAGCAAACCGGCATGCTTGAGCGCCGCTTTGACAATTTCACGACCATTGTCCGTGATCGGTGTCATCGGCAAGCGCAGCGTATCGGTCGCCACAAGGCCCAACGCCTTACATGCCCATTTCACTGGGATAGGGTTGGGTTCGACAAACAGTTTGTTATGTAACGGCATCAGACGCTGGTTAATGGCACGCGCCTCGGCAAAGTGCCCTTCTGCTGCCAGTTTGCACATTTCCGCCATGTCACGCGCCGCAACGTTAGACGTCACGGAGATCACGCCATGACCGCCTAACTGCATAAAATCCATCGCGGTCGCGTCATCGCCGCTGAGCAGCAGAAAATCATCTGAAACCAGCTCTTTGATCTGGTGAACCCGACTTAAGTTCCCTGTCGCCTCTTTAATTGCGACAATATTTTTTAATTCCGCCAGACGGCCAACGGTTTCCGGCAGCATATCGCAACCGGTACGGGATGGCACATTATACAGAATTTGTGGCAGGTCAGTATGTTCAGCGATGGCTTTGAAATGCTGGAACAGACCTTCCTGAGTCGGACGGTTGTAGTAAGGCGTCACCGTCAGACAGCCGACAATCCCGCTGTCATTGAAACGCTGCGTCAGACTAATGGCTTCTGCGGTCGCGTTTGCGCCCGTTCCGGCAATCACCGGGATACGTCCATCAGCCAGCTCCAGCGTCATCATCACCACGTCGCCATGTTCGTCATGACTAAGCGTGGCAGACTCACCGGTGGTGCCAACAGAAACGATCGCCGAGGTGCCGCTGGCGACATGATAATCAATCAGTTTTTTCAGGCTTGACCGGCAGACATTACCTTTTTCATCCATCGGTGTAACAAGCGCGACAATACTTCCCGTGAACATGGGCCATCCTCTGTGCAAACAAGTGTCTCAATGTTACGTTTGGTACGACAATAAAAGCAAGCGACGAGAGCCCTTCTGATTGTTGTATGCAGGTTTTTTTTATGCTTTCCTTATGATTACCCCACCTCTCAAAGGAAGAACAGGTTTGACACCTTCATCGCAACATTACCTGGTTATTACTGCGCTGGGTGCCGATCGCCCGGGAATTGTGAACACGATCACCCGCCATGTCAGCAGTTGCGGCTGTAATATCGAAGACAGTCGCCTGGCCATGTTGGGCGATGAGTTTACGTTTATCATGCTGCTGTCGGGTACCTGGAATGCCATCACCCTGATCGAATCGACCCTGCCGTTGAAAGGTGCAGAGCTGGATTTACTGATTGTGATGAAACGTACGACGGCGCATCCCCGCCCGCCAATGCCGGCAACGGTATGGGTACAGGTCGATGTGCCGGATTCGCCACATTTAATTGAACGATTTACGGCCCTGTTCGATAACCATCGTATGAACATCGCGGAACTGGTTTCGCGCACGCAACCTGCTGAAAATGATAAGGTGGCGCAGTTATACATCCAGATTACCGCCCACAGTCCGGCGTCAGATGATGCTGCAAATATTGAGCAGGCCTTCAAAGCACTATGTACAGAACTCAATGCACAAGGCAGTATTAACGTTGTTAATTATTCACAACATGATGAACAGGATGGAGTTAAGTAATGAATCCACTGAAAGCCGGTGACATCGCACCGAAATTTAGCTTGCCGGATCAAGACGGGGAACAAGTAAATTTGACCGACTTCCAGGGACAGCGTGTGCTGGTCTATTTCTATCCGAAAGCCATGACGCCAGGCTGTACCGTTCAGGCCTGTGGCCTGCGAGATAACATGGATGAGCTGAAAAAAGCGGGTGTGGACGTGCTGGGTATCAGCACGGATAAACCTGAAAAGCTTTCCCGTTTTGCCGAAAAAGAGCTGCTTAACTTTACCCTGCTGTCCGACGAGGATCATCAGGTCTGCGAGCAGTTTGGCGTCTGGGGCGAGAAATCCTTTATGGGGAAAACCTATGACGGGATCCATCGCATCAGCTTCCTGATTGACGCGAACGGCAAGGTTGAACACGTTTTCGATGATTTTAAAACCAGCAATCACCACGATGTGGTGCTGAACTGGCTGAAAGAAAACGCCTGATTTTCGCGCTGCCGGATGACGGCTAACGTTCTGTCCGGCCTACAGTGTGTAGGCCGGGTAATTTGCTGCCTGTTCAAACGTCCTTTTTACGCACGCCTTTTTATCTCGCACCATCCGCTTATCTTTCGCCCGGAGCGCATTACGACTCGTCAACAACCTGCGCATCCGGCCAGGCATGGACAACGGCCTTGATGAGAGTCGCCAACGGAATAGCGAAGAAAACCCCCCAAAATCCCCACAGTCCGCCAAAGATCACTACCGACAGGATAATCACCAGCGGATGCAGATTCACCGCTTCAGAAAACAGCACCGGCACCAGCAGGTTGCCGTCCAGCGCCTGGATAATCAAATAGACGGCGAAACAACTCCAGAATTCGGTCCCCAGACCAAACTGGAACAGCGCCACGCCAACCACTGGGATGGTCACCACAAAAGCGCCGATATAGGGAATGAGCACAGAAAACCCTACCAACACAGCCAGCAGCAGCGAGTAGTTCAGGCCAAACAGCAGGAAACCAAGCCAGGTCGCTACGCCCACCACCATCATCTCCAGCACTTTACCGCGAATATAGTTGGTAATTTGCTGGTTCATCTCCTTCCAGACCTGTCCTGCCAGACCGCGATTGCGCGGCAGCACGCGACGCACGGCGTTTAGCATCTGATCTTTGTCTTTAACGAGGAAGAACACCATTAGCGGCACCAGCACCAGATAAACTGCCAGGGTCAGCAAGCCGACCAGAGAGGCCAGCGAATACTTCACCACCGAATCGCCCATTGTCAGCATGCGAGTGCGCATGTTTTCCGCCATGGCATCGATGATGCCCGCATCCATTAAGGCCGGATAACGACGCGGCAGGGTGGCGGCAAAATCCGACAGTTTATTCAACATGCCAGGCATGTCGCGAATCAGTAAGATCCCCTGTTGCCATGCCACTGGCATCACCACAAAGGCCATGAGCAATAGAATGCCGACAAATACAATCAGCACAAGAGAGGTCGCCCAGCGGCGCGAGCAGCCGATGGCTTCGAGACGCACCGTTGGCCATTCCAGCAGATAAGCCAGCACAATGGCGACCAGCAGCGGCGCCAGTAATCCGCTAAAAAAGAAAAGAATGCCAAACCCGGCGACCAGAATAACCAGCAAGGCAATCGCCTCGGGGTCGCTAAAGCGACGGCGATACCATTGCATCAACATTTCGAGCATAAAACCTTCCCTGAACCTCAATAGCGGGATTGCGATCCCGAATTGTATCGAAATGTCACAAAAAAGACTTCGCTTTTTATTGCTGATTCTGGAAACTGAAAAGTCATTTGTGCAGGGTATTCATCGACAAATTTCGCCGTTACACTGCCTGTGTCGGCTAAACGGAACGATACAGCCCGGCATCGGTCAAATGACTATCTCAAAGAAAACAGGACAGAGGTTATGTTCAGGCAGTTCAAGAAAAACCTGGTGGCGACCCTCATTGCCGCGCTGACCCTGGGTCAGGTGGCTCCCGCGTTCGCAGACTCTGCGGACAACCTGCCGGACATGGGAACCTCGGCGGCCAGCACGCTCTCCATCGGGCAGGAAATGCAGATGGGAGATTATTATGTACGCCAGTTGCGCGGCAGCGCGCCGCTGATTAACGATCCGCTACTGGTTCAGTACATTAATAGCTTAGGTATGCGTCTGGTTTCACACGCCGATTCGGTTAAGACGCCCTTCCATTTCTTTTTGATCAATAACGATGAAATCAACGCCTTTGCTTTTTTTGGCGGTAACGTCGTGCTGCACTCCGCGCTGTTTCGCTATTCCGACAACGAAAGTCAGCTCGCCTCCGTCATGGCGCACGAAATCTCACACGTCACCCAGCGCCACCTGGCGCGCGCTATGGAAGATCAGAAACGCAACGCACCGCTGACCTGGGTTGGCGCACTAGGCTCCATTCTGTTAGCGATGGCTAACCCACAGGCCGGGATGGCCGCACTCACCGGTACGCTGGCGGGAAGTCGTCAGGGGATGATCAGTTTTACCCAGCAGAACGAACAGGAAGCCGACCGTATCGGCATTCAAGTCTTACAACGTTCCGGATTCGATCCTCAGGCAATGCCAACCTTCCTGGAAAAACTGCTCGACCAGGCGCGTTACTCCTCTCGTCCGCCTGAAATTTTGCTGACCCACCCCCTGCCAGAAAGCCGTCTCTCGGATACCCGCAACCGCGCAAACCAGATGCGTCCGGTGGTCGTGCAATCCTCTGAAGATTTCTACCTGGCGAAAGCGCGAACGCTGGGAATGTATAATTCCGGGCGCAACCAACTGACCAGCGACATGCTGGACGAGTGGGCAAAAGGGAATGTCCGACAACAGCGCGCGGCGCAGTATGGTCGTGCGTTACAGGCGATGGAAGCCAGTAAATACGACGACGCTCGCAAAGCGCTGCAACCGCTGCTGTCTGCAGAACCGAATAACGCCTGGTATCTGGATCTGGCAACCGATATCGACCTCGGACAGAAGAAAACCAACGACGCCATTGCCCGACTGAAAAAGGCGCGTGATTTGCGCGTCAACCCGGTCCTGCAACTCAACCTTGCAAACGCCCTGCTGCAGGGCGGTCAGCCACAAGAAGCGGCGACCATCCTCAACCGCTATACGTTTACTAACAAAGACGACGCCAACGGCTGGGATCTGCTGGCGCAGGCGGAAGCGGCGCTGTTTAACCGCGATCAGGAACTGGCCGCCCGTGCGGAAGGGTATGCGCTGGCGGGCCGTCTCGATCAGGCCATTTCGTTACTGAGCAGTGCCAGTTCGCAGGTGAAACTGGGTAGCCAACAGCAGGCACGTTACGATGCACGCATCGACCAGTTACGCCAGTTGCAGGAACGCTTTAAGCCGTACACGAAAATGTAATAAGGACTCACCATGTCAAAGGCCGTAAAAATCTACCATAACCCGCGTTGCTCAAAGAGCCGCGAAACGCTGAATCTGCTGCAATCGCACGGGGTGGAACCGGAAGTGGTGCTTTACCTGGAAACGCCCGCAGATGCCGCAACGCTGCGTCAGCTGTTGAAGATGTTGGGTATGTCCAGCGCCCGGGAACTGATGCGCCGGAAAGAAGATCTCTACGCATCACTCAACCTGGCAGACAGCAGCCTGAGCGAAGAGGAACTGATTCAGGCAATGGTGGAAAACCCGAAACTGATGGAGCGCCCCATTGTCGTTGCGAACGGCCAGGCGCGCATCGGCCGTCCGCCGGAGCAGGTACTGGACATTATCGGCTAATCACTACGCCGTAGCGCTTCAAGAAAAGCCTGCGGCGTCATCTCCCCCAGTTTTTTTTGCGCCTTGCCAGTATTGTAACTTTCGCTAATCTCTATCAGCAGCCGGCTGGCCGATACATCCTTTACCCGTGGAACGATCGCCGCCAGCGGAAGATTGACCTGGACAGCATTCTGCACGTTCCGGTTTATTTTGTGCGTTATCCCCCGCGCTATCAGCCTCTGTTCCAGCCCAACGCAATTCGCGTCAGTAATGAAAGTCTCAATAGATTGTATATCAACAGGACAGGCCGCCAGTAGCGCATCCAGCCATTTCATGACCAGATGCGGCGAAATCCCCGCATACAAACGCGCATAACACCAGCCGCTCACCGGTTCGCGAGCCCAGAGCAGATGATGCTCCCCGCCATCCTCCATATGCAATGACAGCGGGAGATGGCGTACCTCAAGCAAATGAGGGAACTGCCCGGCCTTCAGTGCTTTTTTTCCCTGCAAACACGCCCCCTGACGCTGCACCATCGCCGGTTTAAGATAACGATTTAGCGTCGCACGAGAGACGCGAATTCCCAGTCCCTCATTGACCAGCAACAGAAGTTCATCTAACGGCGCGCCGGTGGCATCCCGCAGTCCGTTAACCAGCGCAATTTGTTCCTGTCTCATCGCTTTATGTATCACTTTCGGGGTGGTTTGCCGATCGGCAGTCTGCTCACGTTGACGCCAGCGTCTGACCGTAGTGACCGAAATCCCCAGCTCAGCGGCCAGCGCCCTGTCGCTTTTATCCGACTGCTGCAGATAACGTCGGATACGCGGTGTGGTGGTGGCATTGGCATGTAGTTTTATTTCCATCGCCAAATCCTTTTTCGCAAAGATAACTAATCATATGAGATTTACATTTATGTAGCGAACACATTGTGACCAGACTCACCTTTCGACCAGCATCCTTCACTGATAATCCATTGGCATAACACAACTACCCTCAGCCGATCTTGTACGGAGTTCACAATGAACAATGTTCTGGGATTTCTTGAAGCAAAACTGATGCCGCTTGCGGCCAAAACGGCGCAGCAGCGTCACCTGGGTGCGATCCGCGGTGCCTATGTTTCCTTTATGCCGTTTATTATCGTCGGCTCCATTCTGTTGGTTATCTCCTCTTTTCCGAACCAGACCTATCAGCAATTTATGTCTGGCGCGTTTGGCGAAAGCTGGAGCAGCATTATTGAGATCCCGTTCAACGCGGTGTTCTCAACAATGTCACTGTTTATCAGTTTCCTGGTTGCCTACCGTCTGGCGGAACACTACGCTGAAGACCGTATCTCCTGCGGCATTCTGGCGCTGGTCAGCTTTTTGATCCTCACCCCGTTTATCAAAGTTGCGGATAACGGCGGTATCACCGTGATACCTGTGGAGTGGATCGGCACTAAAGGGCTGTTCGTTGCGATGATTGGCTCATTGCTGTGGACGGAATTGTTCTGCTGGCTGAAACGCAAAAAGCTGGTCATCAAGATGCCCGAAGGGGTTCCGCCTGCCGTACAGGAATCGTTCGCCGCGCTGATCCCGGCCCTGTTAGTGATGATCCTGGTGCTGGTCATTCGCATCCTGTTTGAAAATACTCACTACCAGACCATTCACCGGTTTATCTACGACGTGGTTGCAACGCCGGTTCGCCACTATGGCACCTCTTATTTTGGCGCGTTGATGACCGTATTCAGCATCACCATTTTATGGTCGGTGGGCATCAACTCCGGGTCGATGATCAATGGCATTATTCGTCCATTGTGGATGGAGAACCAAACGGATAACATCGCCGCAATTCAGGCGGGCGTTACGCCGCCGCATATTATCACCGAGCAGTTTTTTGACATGATCTGGATGGGCGGGGCTGGCGCAACCTTATCGCTGGTCATCGCGATGCTGATTTTTGCTCGCAGTAAAAATATGCGGGAAGTAGCCCGACTGGGGGCCGGCGCATCGATTTTCAATATTAATGAACCCATTCTGTTCGGTCTGCCGGTTATCATGAACCCTATCATGCTTATCCCGTTCAACCTGGTGCCTCTGGTATTAGTCACCATCCAGTACGTCGCAATGAAAATCGGGGCTGTCGCCGTCACTACCGGGGTGTTCATCCCGTGGACACTGCCGCCGGTTATCAGTGGTTTTATCGTCACAGGCCATCTCAGCGGCAGCGTCATGCAAATCATTAATTTACTGATTGGCGCAATGCTCTATCTGCCCTTCATGCGCATTGTCGATAAACAATACCGCGCGGCGGAAATCGCCACACTGACACAAAACGAGAGCACACCCGTTAAACAGGAGTAAAACATGTGGGGAATTATCGCCACCTGGCGAATGGCGCTTGAAGGCGTTACGGAGGCCGCTTCTGCGCTGTCTGCAGGACAACCGACTGCCCGCGCGGTGGTGGATGCCGTTGCCGCTGTTGAGGACTTCCCATTGTACAAGTCCGTTGGCTACGGCGGGCTGCCAACAGAAAATGGTGAGGTGGAACTGGATGCCGCATTTATGGATGGCGACACGCTGGCGTTCGGCGCCGTGGGAAATCTCGTGGACATCGCGAATCCGGTACGCGTAGCGCACGCCCTGAGCCGCCAGCGCTATAACAGCCTGCTTGTTGGCGAGGGTGCTCGCGAATGGGCGCTTAGCCAGGGGTTTGCTGAAAAAACCATGCTTACCGATCGCGCCATCCAGCACTATCGCAAACGCTGTCGCGAAACGCTGGATAAGGGGCTGAGTCCTTATGACGGCCACGATACCGTCGGAATCATCGGGCTGGACGCACACGGTTCGATGAGCGTGGCGACCTCCACCAGCGGTCTGTTTATGAAAAAACGCGGTCGTCTGGGGGACTCACCGATTATTGGCTCCGGTTTCTACTGTGATAGTCAAATCGGCGCTGCAACCGCCACGGGCGTCGGCGAAGACCTGATGAAGGGCTGCACCAGTTACGAGATCGTTCGCCGTATGGCGCAAGGCATGACGCCGCAGCAGGCAGCGGACTCGGTGGTTTTTGAACTTGAGGACAACCTGATGTCCCGCTTTGGTCGGGTGGGCGATTTGTCTGTCGTTTGTATGAACAACCGGGGAGAGTTTGGCGCGGCGACCAATATCAAAACCTTCACGTTTACCGTTGCCACAGCCAGCCAGCCGCTCACCGTTTATCTCGCTGAACGTCGACACGAAAAGACCCACTACCAGCCTGTCGATGAGGCCTGGATGCAGGCCTATGCGGCACGGATCCGTGCGCCAATAGAGGAAGAATAATGATTACCTATCAGTTGATTCATTCCCTTTCAGAGGCGCAACCCAACGCGCACCTGATTGCTCCGTCCACAAGCCAACCGTTACCGGACAGCACGCTGATAAACGAAATGCGTGCAACGGGTAACATAGCGGACGCCTGTTTCGGCTGCGCCCCCTTCAAACGTATTACCCTTATTCCGCCAGCGCTGTGGCAGGACAACCTGACTGACGGTTTACTGAAGGCCCTGCGTCCACTGTTCGCCACGCCGGCCAGTGCCCGCGTGATTATTGATATCCGCGACATTCACGAAGCCGTGCTGCTTCAGGTTCTGCGTTTTCTGTTCAATCAGGTTTATCGCCTGAATGATCTACAGCTGAAAACAGCAGACAACGCGACGGTGCGACTCTCCCACATCGACGCGCTTTGTTTACCCGGGCAGCAGGAAGCATTAGAGATAATTTTTCGTCAACAGCAGGCCATTGCCAACGGAATGGTCGCCGCCCGCCGTCTTGCCGACATCCCATCCGACTGCTGTACGCCACAGTTTGTCGCCGACCAGGCGCAAGCGCTTTGCGCCGCCTTCCCCACTCTGCGTTGCGAAGTGCTGAATGAGCAGCAGATTGTTGAGCAGGGCCTCGGATTGTTACATGCGGTTGGCAAAGGCGCGGCATGCCCCCCGCGTCTGGTTGCCATTCATTACGATGGCGCAGCCGACGGCCCTGTCCGCTGCTATGTCGGAAAAGGCATCACCTTCGATACAGGAGGACTTTGGCTGAAAGAAGGCGCAGGCATGTACACCATGAAATACGATATGTGCGGCGCGGCAAATGTGTTGGGTCTGCTGCTTAGCGCAGCAGAGTTAAATTTGCCGGTGCGCATGATGGGCGTACTGGCGCTGGCTGAAAATGCCATCGGGCCGAATGCGATGCAACCGGGCAATGTGGCGCGCGCCTGCAACGGTATGACGGTGGAGATTAATAATACCGATGCCGAAGGGCGACTGGTGCTCGCTGACGCCATCGCCTGGACCAGCCAACGCCATCCGCAGGCGCGTTATATCATCGATATGGCGACCTTAACCGGCGCGGTAGTGAAAGCACTGGGATACGAACTGAGCGGGCTGATGACACAGGATGAGTCGCTACGGGATAATCTCACCCGGGCAGGGAAAAAATGTGGCGATGAAGTCTGGTCTTTGCCACTGGACGCGCGCTTGCAGAAACAAACCGAAAGCGCGATTGCCGATCTCTGTAATACGCCCACGAACAATGCCGCGATCAGCGCGTCAGCGGCCTGGCTGTTGCATCATTTTTGTCCGGCAACTATCCCGTGGGCGCATCTCGACGTCAGCGGTACGGCGTTGTGGCGCGAAGGAGGGAAAAGCGTGGCGTCGGGCAGGCCCATTCCACTGCTGATGCAGCATTTGTTTAACGAGCTGGCAGTTGAGAAGTAAACCCCGGCGTTACGGCGTTTGTTCGGCAGCGGATGCCTGATGGCGCTACGCTTATCAGGCCTACTGTGATACGTAACCTTGTATTCCGGCTACAGCTTCAGGATCTCTTTCACGAACGGGATGGTTAATTTGCGCTGCGCGGTGATGGACGCATGATCAAGCTGATCGAGCGTTATAAACAGCGTGCGCATTTCCCTGTCGAGTCGCTTGAGCAAGAAGCGTCCCACGTCTTCCGGGAGTTCAAATCCACGCAGCCGCGCGCGCAACTGCAGCGCCTGCAGTTTGTCTTCATCCGACAGAGGTTGTAGCTTGTAGATTTGTCCCCAGTCCAGACGCGAGGCCAGATCGGGCAGACCGAGGTTTAACTGACGCGGCGGACGATCGCCGGTGATCAGCAACCGCGTTTTTCCAGATTCCAGAATGCGATTGTAGAGATCAAAAATGGCCATCTCCCACAGTTCGTCCCCGGCGACGCATTCGATATTGTCGATGCAGACTAATGAAAGATGTTCCATCCCGTCGAGCACTTCCGGGACAAACCAGGTGCGTTTGTCCAGCGGCACATAGCCCACCGCATCACCACGCTGAGACAGTTCAGCGCACGCGGCGTGCAGTAAATGACTACGGCCCGCGCCTTCACGCGACCAGAGATAGATGTATCCGCTATGATCCTGGCGCAGCACGTTTTGCAGTGCAGCCAGTAAAGAGGCGTTATCCCCCGGCCAGAAACTTGAGAAAGTTTCGTCGTCAGGAAGATAAAGTGGCAAAGAGAGCTGTGCCGGTGTGTTCAGAGAGACCTCAATCCAGATTTCATTCAATCGCGATGAGTTTATCACAGAATTCTGTCGTGTTAGAACCGGGCAGCATCACTGCCCGGATCCCATGTTACTGTTGCGGCGTATCCGCATCTTCCGCGTCCAGCACCACTTCTTCCGGGCGCAGGACAGAGATCAGCTTGAAGATCAGGCTCAGCGCGATCCCAACGATTGTCGCCAGCGCCATCCCTTTCAGCTCCGCCGCACCAATGTGTACCTTCGCCCCGCTGACGCCGATTATCAGGATAACGGAGGTCAGGATCAGGTTCTGCGCTTTGTTGTAATCCACTTTCGATTCAATCAGCACGCGAATACCGGACGCGCCGATCACTCCGTACAACAGCAATGACACCCCGCCCATAACCGGCAGTGGGATTATCTGGATAGCCGCCGCCAGTTTGCCGACGCAGGAGAGCAGAATGGCAAAAATCGCCGCACCGCCGATCACCCAGGTGCTGTAAACACGCGTGATCGCCATTACGCCAATGTTCTCACCGTAAGTGGTGTTCGGCGTGGAGCCAAAGAAGCCGGAAATCACCGTCGACAGACCGTTAGCAAACATCGAGCGATGCAGGCCCGGATCGCGAACCAGATCCTTTTTGACGATATTCGCTGTCACCACCAGGTGACCAACGTGTTCGGCAATCACCACCAGCGCCGCAGGCAGAATGGTCAGAATAGCGAACCACTCAAAGCGAGGAGTGTAGAAGGTCGGCAGTGCAAACCAGTGCGCCTCGGCAATCGGTGTGGTATCGACCACGCCCATCGCAAATGACAACGCATAACCTGCCAGTACCCCAATCAGGATAGGGATGATCGCGAGGAAACCGCGGAACAGCACCGAGCCGAACACGGTAACCGCCAACGTCACCATCGAGATAATGATGGTCTTTGAGTCCGCAGTTTGTCCTTCCGCAGGCAGCAGTCCGGCCATTCCGGCGGCAACGCCTGCCAGTTCCAGACCGATGACGGCAACGATTGCGCCCATTGCCGCAGGAGGAAACATAACGTCCAGCCAGCCGGTACCGGCTTTCTTCACAATGAAAGACACCAGGCAGAACAGCACGCCACACATGATGAAGCCGCCCAGCGCCACTTCATATCCCAACGGCAGCAACAGCAAAACCGGTGAGATAAAGGCGAAGCTTGAGCCTAAATAGGCCGGGATTTTTCCTTTACAGATAAAGAGATACAGCAATGTCCCGATCCCGTTGAATAACAGAACGGTGGCCGGGTTAATATGAAACAGAACTGGCACCAGCACGGTTGCGCCAAACATGGCGAACAGGTGTTGCAAACTAAGCGGGATTGTCTGTAAAAGCGGCGGTCTTTCACTCACCCCGATAGCACGGCGCGTCATAGTGTTTTCCTCTGAGTGTGATGGTCATTAGCTGTTGAGTTGTTTTATTCAAAAAAAAGCCGACTCTTAAAGTCGGCTATTTAGTCATTATTCACTTACTTGGTACCAAAAATCTTATCGCCGGCATCACCAAGCCCCGGAATAATGTATCCGTGCTCGTTTAAGCCCTGGTCGATCGATGCGGTGTACAGTTCCACATCCGGATGCGCTTTTTCCAGCGCGGCGATGCCTTCCGGTGCCGCCACCAGCACCAGCACTTTAATGCTGCTGCAGCCCGCTTTTTTCAGCAGATCGATGGTTGCGATAACGGACCCCCCGGTCGCCAGCATCGGGTCGACGATCAGCGCCATGCGCTCGTCAATGTTAGAAACCAGCTTCTGGAAATACGGGACCGGCTCCAGCGTCTCTTCGTTACGGTACATGCCGACCACGCTGATACGCGCGCTTGGCACGTTTTCCAGCACGCCGTCCATCATCCCCAGGCCTGCGCGCAGGATAGGCACGACGGTAATTTTTTTGCCTTTGATTTGATCCACTTCGACCGGACCATTCCAGCCTTCAATGGTCACTTTTTCAGTTTCCAGGCCCGCAGTCGCTTCGTAGGTCAGCAGACTGCCTACTTCCGAGGCGAGTTCACGAAAGCGTTTGGTGCTGATATCGTTCTCACGCATCAGACCCAGCTTGTGTTTGACGAGTGGGTGTTTGACTTCCACGATCTTCATACTCTTCTCCTTTCCTCAGACGAGTGGCAACCACAAAAAAATCGCCGGATTATACCGCTTTTCCTCTCTGGCGCAACATAACGTATGCATGACCTGGATCAAGCAAAGTGGTATACGTTTGGGTGATGAGTATAAAACACGCCCCGCATTCTGTGCGGGGCTGGGTGTCAAGTGGCTGAAATCAGAGGGATTCACCGTTGCTTTTTATCACCTGCTGATACCAGGCGAAAGATTTTTTAGGCCGCCGTGCCAGCGTCCCGCTACCGTCATTATTTTTATCGACGTAGATAAACCCGTAGCGTTTTTTCATTTCACCCGTTCCCGCAGAGACCAGATCGATACATCCCCATGGGGTATAACCCATCAGGTCCACGCCATCCTCTTCGACCGCTTTTTTCATCTCGCGAATGTGCGCGGCCATGTATTCAATACGATAACTGTCGTCCACGGTGCCGTCCGGTTGCTGAACATCAATCGCGCCAAACCCGTTCTCAACGATAAACAACGGTAGCTGGTAGTGATCCCAGAACCAGTTCAGCGAATAGCGCAGCCCCACCGGATCAATCTGCCAGCCCCAGTCCGATTTCTGTACGTAGGGGTTGGAAACGAGGCTTTTACTCTCGTCATAATCGAGCTGTGGATTATCGTCCGTCGCTTTGGTAGCAAACGACATGTAGTAGCTGAAGCCGATGTAATCCACACAGCCTTCAGACAGGGCAACGCGGTCTTCCTCAGTAATATCAAGGTCAAACTCGCGGCGCGCAAAATAGTTGAGGATATGCTGCGGATATTTCCCCCGCACATGCACGTCGGTAAACCAGTAGCGACGGTGCATGGCATTCATCGCCATCATCATGTCATTCGGCGCACAGGTCAGTGGGTAGATTGGGCACATGGCAATCATGCAGCCTATCTGTAACGACGGGTTAATGTCTCGTGCGACCTTCACCGCCAGCGCACTGGCCACTAGCTCGTAATGCGCGGCCTGGTACATCACGGGTTCACGATCTTCGCCAGGCTGATACTTCAGACCAGAGTTCGTAAACGGCGCAAAATCCTCATGGAAATTGGCCTGGTTGTTGATCTCATTGAAGGTCATCCAGTACTTCACTTTATGCTGATAGCGGGTAAAGACCACTTTTGCGAAGCGGACAAAAAAGTCGATCAGCTTCCGGTTGCGCCAGCCGCCATACTCCGTCACCAGATGGTAGGGCATTTCGAAATGCGACAGGGTAATCACCGGTTCAATGCCGAACTTCAGGCATTCATCAAACAAGTCATCGTAAAATTGCAGTCCGGCCTCGTTTGGCTGCGTTTCATCCCCGCGCGGGAAAATACGCGTCCAGGCAATGGAGGTGCGAAAACATTTAAAGCCCATTTCCGCGAACAGCCTGATGTCCTCTTTGTAGCGGTGATAGAAATCGATCGCCTCGTGGTTAGGATAGTTTTTCCCCGGCAGCACACCATCGGTGATTTCACGCGCCACGCAGTGAGCCCCCGCCGTCATAACGTCGGCAACGCTGACGCCTTTTCCCCCTTCCTGCCAACCGCCCTCGAGTTGGTGAGCCGCAACCGCCCCACCCCACATGAAATTCGCATTAAATCCAGACATAGTTTCCCTCGTTGATTCGCAATGGCAAAACAGAAACCGGTTTCAGTAAGATACTGAGCAATCCCTTCAATGCTTTCAAGGAGGAAACTGAACCCGGTTTCATTTTCGTGGGTCAAGTCATAAAAACGAGCCATCGCGGAGAAAATGCAGCAAAAATCGACAGATAAAAACGGATGTAACGCAGGCTCGCAAACGTTTGCTTTCCCTGTTAGAATTGCGCCGAATTTTACTTTTACCGTAAGAAAACGTGGGGAACCAGGCAGTGACCGATAAAACCTCTCTTAGCTACAAAGATGCCGGTGTTGATATTGACGCGGGTAATGCTCTGGTGGATCGAATCAAAGGCGTAGTGAAGAAAACTCGCCGCCCGGAAGTAATGGGTGGTCTGGGTGGCTTCGGTGCGCTGTGCGCATTGCCGCAAAAATATCGTGAACCGGTACTGGTTTCCGGCACTGATGGCGTAGGGACAAAACTGCGTCTGGCGATGGATCTGAAACGTCACGATACCATCGGCATCGATCTCGTGGCGATGTGCGTCAACGACCTGGTGGTTCAGGGTGCTGAACCGCTGTTTTTCCTCGACTACTATGCCACTGGTAAACTGGATGTGGATACCGCAGCCAGCGTGATTCAGGGTATCGCAGAAGGTTGTCTGCAGTCCGGCTGCGCGCTGGTTGGCGGGGAAACGGCGGAAATGCCCGGGATGTATCACGGTGAAGATTATGACGTCGCCGGTTTCTGCGTCGGCGTAGTAGAAAAATCAGAAATCATCGACGGTTCCAAAGTGACCGATGGCGATGTGCTGATTGCGTTGGGTTCCAGCGGCCCACACTCCAACGGTTACTCACTGGTACGTAAAATTGTGGACGTCAGCGGTTGCGATCCAGAAACAACGGATCTGGAAGGCAAACCGTTGGCCGATCACCTGCTGGCGCCGACCCGTATCTACGTGAAATCGATTCTGGAACTGATCGAGAAGGTTGATGTGCACGCTATCGCGCACCTGACCGGCGGCGGCTTCTGGGAAAACATTCCGCGCGTCCTGCCGGACAACACACAGGCGGTGATCGATGAGTCCTCCTGGCAGTGGCCAGCGGTCTTTAACTGGCTGCAGCAGGCCGGTAACGTCAGCCAGCATGAAATGTATCGTACCTTTAACTGCGGCGTCGGCATGGTCATTGCCCTGCCAGCGGCGGAAGTGGACAACGCCCTTGCCCTGCTTAAAGCAAAAGGTGAAGACGCGTGGAAAATCGGCGTCATCAAAGCGTCTGACTCCGCGCAGCGTGTGGTTATTGAATAATGAATATTGTGGTGCTTATTTCCGGTAACGGAAGCAATTTGCAGGCGATTATTGATGCCTGCAAAGCGAAGAAAATCAACGGCACCCTGCGGGCAGTATTCAGCAACAAGGCCGACGCGTTCGGCCTTGAGCGAGCCAGAAAAGCGGCAATCCCTGCCCATACGCTGACGGCTGACCAGTTTTCCAGCCGTGAAGCGTTTGACCGCGAACTGATCCTTGAGATCGACGCTTATGAGCCTGACGTGGTGGTGCTGGCCGGTTTCATGCGCATTCTGAGCCCGGCGTTCGTCGCACACTACAACGGACGGTTGCTGAATATTCACCCTTCCCTGCTGCCCAAATACCCCGGTTTACACACCCACCGTCAGGCACTGGAAAATGGCGATGAGGAACACGGCACGTCGGTCCACTTTGTGACTGACGAACTCGACGGCGGACCGGTCATTTTGCAGTCCAAAGTCCCGGTCTTTGAAGGCGATGACGAGGATGAAATCACCGCTCGCGTTCAGGTACAGGAACACGCCATTTATCCACTGGTGGTCAGTTGGTTTGTGGATGGGCGACTGAAAATGCACGATAACGCCGCCTGGCTGGACGGTGTTCGCCTGCCGCCACAGGGTTACGCTGCCGACGAATAAAACCGAGCCGGATATCGGACGTCATCCTTTATCCGGCCTGCTGTTCTCTTCAACCCCCCAGTCCCCCTTCCTCTTTGCGATCGGACGGTTTATTGTCATACTTTTCTGGCACAGTTGGACATCTGAGCGCAATGCTCGCCATAATAATCAGGCAGTGTCCCGTGAATAAAACGGAGTATAAGTATTAATGGGTCAGGAAAAGCTATACATCGAGAAAGAGCTGAGCTGGTTAGCGTTCAACGAACGTGTGCTTCAGGAAGCTGCGGATAAATCAAACCCGCTGATAGAACGGATGCGTTTCTTAGGCATCTATTCCAATAACCTGGATGAATTCTACAAAGTTCGCTTCGCAGAACTCAAACGCCGCATCATCATCAGTGAAGAACAGGGTTCAAATTCGCATTCTCGCCACCTGTTAGGCAAAATCCAGTCCCGCGTGCTGAAAGCCGACCAGGAATTCGATGGCTTGTATAACGAACTGCTGCTGGAGATGGCGCGTAATCAGATCTTCCTGATTAACGAGCGTCAGCTGTCGGTCAATCAACAAAGCTGGTTGCGCCACTACTTCAAACAGTATCTGCGCCAGCACATCACCCCGATTTTAATTAACCGCGAAACGGATCTGGTGCAGTTCCTGAAGGATGATTACACCTATCTGGCAGTCGAAATTATTCGTGGCGACACAATTCGCTATGCGCTGCTGGAAATTCCGTCTGACAAGGTTCCTCGCTTTGTGAATCTGCCGCCGGAAGCCCCGCGTCGCCGCAAGCCGATGATCTTGCTGGACAACATTCTGCGCTACTGCCTGGACGATATCTTTAAGGGCTTCTTTGATTATGACGCGCTGAACGCCTATTCCATGAAAATGACCCGTGATGCCGAGTACGATCTGGTCCACGAGATGGAATCCAGCCTGATGGAGCTAATGTCCTCCAGTCTGAAACAGCGTCTGACCGCCGAGCCCGTGCGTTTTGTCTATCAGCGCGACATGCCTAATGCGCTGGTTGAAGTGCTGCGCGAGAAGCTGACGATTTCACGCTACGACTCTATCGTTCCCGGCGGGCGCTATCACAACTTTAAAGATTTCATTAATTTTCCCAATGTGGGCAAAGCGAATCTGGTGAATAAGCCGCTCCCGCGTCTGCGTCACATCTGGTTCGATAAAGAAAAATTCCGTAACGGATTTGACGCCATTCGCGAGCGCGATGTGCTGCTCTACTATCCGTATCATACCTTTGAGCACGTACTGGAACTGTTGCGTCAGGCATCGTTTGACCCCAGCGTGCTGGCGATCAAAATCAATATCTACCGCGTCGCGAAAGACTCGCGCATTATCGACGCCATGATCCACGCCGCCCATAACGGTAAAAAAGTCACTGTGGTGGTGGAACTGCAGGCACGTTTTGACGAAGAGGCTAACATCCACTGGGCGAAGCGTCTGACGGAAGCGGGCGTTCACGTGATCTTCTCTGCGCCAGGCTTAAAAATTCACGCCAAGCTGTTCCTGATTTCGCGTAAAGAAGGCGAAGAGGTCGTGCGTTACGCCCATATCGGCACCGGTAACTTCAACGAAAAAACCGCCCGCCTGTATACCGACTATTCGCTGCTGACCGCCGATGCGCGGATCACTAACGAAGTCCGCCGGGTGTTCAATTTCATCGAGAACCCGTATCGCCCGGTGACGTTCGATTATCTGCTGGTCTCGCCGCAGAACTCGCGCCGCCTGCTGTATGAAATGATCGATCGTGAAATAGCCAACGCCCAGCAGGGACTGCCCTCCGGCATCACATTGAAGCTGAATAACCTGGTGGATAAAGGGCTGGTCGATCGACTGTATGCCGCATCCAGCTCCGGTGTGGCGGTGAATCTGTTGATTCGCGGCATGTGCTCACTCATTCCGAATCTGGAAGGTATCAGCGATAATATCCGTGTCATCAGCATTGTGGACCGTTATCTTGAGCATGACCGGGTGTACATCTTCGAGAACGGCGGCGATAAGCAGGTCTATCTCTCCTCCGCGGACTGGATGACGCGTAATATCGACTACCGCATTGAGGTAGCGACGCCGCTGCTCGACCCACGTCTGAAGCAGCAGGTGCTGGATATTGTTGACATCCTGTTCAGCGATACGGTAAAAGCCCGCTACATCGATAAAGAACTGAGCAATCGCTACGTGCCGCGTGGAAACCGCCGCAAAGTGCAGTCGCAGTTGGCTATTTACGACTATATCAAATCACTCGAACAATCTGACTAACGCTATGCCAATACATGATAAGACCCCACGACCGCAGGAGTTTGCGGCGGTCGACCTCGGTTCAAACAGTTTTCACATGGTGATTGCCCGTGTGGTGGATGGCGCCATGCAGATTATTGGCCGTCTGAAGCAGCGCGTGCATCTGGCGGATGGTCTCGGCGAAGACAACATGCTGAGCGAAGAGGCGATGGAGCGTGGCTTAAGCTGCCTGTCGCTGTTCGCTGAACGCCTTCAGGGGTTCGCCCCCTCCAGCGTATGTATCGTCGGGACGCATACGCTTCGTCAGGCACAAAACGCCACCGATTTTCTCAAACGCGCGGAAAAGGTGATCCCTTATCCGATCGAAATCATTTCCGGCAATGAAGAGGCGCGCCTGATCTTTATGGGCGTTGAGCATACGCAACCGGAGAAAGGCCGCAAGCTGGTTATCGACATTGGCGGCGGCTCGACGGAACTGGTCATTGGCGAAAACTTTGAACCGAAGCTGGTTGAAAGCCGTCGTATGGGCTGCGTCAGCTTTGCGCAGATCTATTTCCCCGGCGGGGTTATTAGCCAGGAAAACTTCCAGCGCGCCAGAATGGCGGCGGCGCAGAAGCTTGAAACCTTGACCTGGCAATTCCGTATTCAGGGCTGGAACGTTGCATTAGGGGCCTCCGGCACCATCAAAGCCGCGCATGAAGTGCTCCTGGCAATGGGCGAGAAAGACGGCTTCATCACGCCTGAGCGTCTGGACAGGCTGGTTGCCGAACTGCTGCAACACCGTAGTTTCGAGGCGCTAAGCCTGCCGGGTTTATCTGAGGAACGAAAAGCGGTCTTTGTTCCGGGGCTGGCAATTTTGTGCGGTGTCTTTGATGCGCTAGCGATCCGCGAGTTACGCCTTTCCGATGGTGCATTACGCGAAGGCGTGTTGTACGAAATGGAAGGTCGCTTCCGTCATCAGGATGTTCGCAGCCGCACCGCCAGCAGCCTGGCGAATCAGTACAACATCGACAGCGAGCAGGCTCGACGCGTGCTGGAAACTACCATGCAAATGTATGAGCAATGGCAGGAACAGCAGCCTAAGCTGGCGCATCCGCAGCTCGAGGCGCTGCTGAAATGGGCGGCAATGCTGCATGAGGTTGGGCTGAACATCAATCACAGCGGCCTGCATCGCCACTCGGCGTATATTCTGCAAAACAGCGATCTGCCCGGCTTTAATCAGGAGCAGCAAACCATGATGGCGACGCTGGTTCGCTACCATCGTAAAGCGGTTAAGCTGGACGATCTCCCACGCTTTACGCTGTTTAAGAAGAAGCAGTTCCTGCCGCTCATTCAACTGCTACGTCTTGGCGTGCTGCTGAACAACCAGCGTCAGGCCACAACCACGCCTCCCACGCTGACGCTCATCACCGACGACAACCACTGGACCCTGCGTTTCCCTCATGACTGGTTCAGCCAGAACGCGCTGGTTCTGCTCGATCTGGAAAAAGAACAGCAGTACTGGGAAGCCGTGACCGGCTGGCGTTTGAAAATCGAAGAAGAACGCTCACCGGAAATCGCTGCGTGAAGCACACTCAGGTGCCAGTGACTGGCACCTGCTCTTTCAACGTCTCGCTTAACGGCTGCGGCACGCCGATTAAATATCCTTGCATGTAGTCAATCCCCAGCGAAATTGCCGCGCGGCGAATCTCTTCGCTTTCGACAAACTCAGCGACCACCTGCATTTTCTTCATTCGTGCCAGATGACAGATCGAAGCTACTATCTGATAGTCGAGGCTATTCGAAACAATATTACGGATGAAGCTACCGTCAATCTTCAGAATATTGGCGTCAACGTTTTTTAGCCTTGCATAGCTGGCGTAACCCGTGCCGAAGTCATCGATGGCAATCTGGCAGCCCAACTGCTGCAGGTTTTGCAGCGTAGTTTCCGCCTGTCCGGCATTCATCAACGCCTGACTTTCCGTCACTTCAAAAATCAATTGCCATGCTTCGATCTGGTATTTGCTCAGTAGTTTACTGATGTCCTGCGCAAACCTGGCCCGACAGACAGAGGACGCCGACAAATTAAGTGCAAAGCGACGAGCGGGCATCTGCGCACGATTCTCCGCCATAAAGCGTAACGTGTGTTCGATAACCCAGAGATCGATTCTGGAGGAGAGACCAAATTCGTGCGCGACGGGCAGGAAGGTGTCAGGGTTAATCATGCCACCGTCATCGTCCAGCAATCGCAGTAAAATCTCGTGATAAACATCGCCGCGAAGCCCTTCGATTGGCTGCGCCATCAGACAAAAACGGTCATGCTCCAGCGCATGCTGCAGCCGGTTCATCATCGCGACTTTGTCTCTCAGATTGCGCTGCATATTCATGGCACCACTACGCTCTAAATTCTCCGGCGTATTGGTCATGATGGACAACTCAGCAATGGTGCTCAACTCACCCAGCAACAAGTAGATGTGATTGACCGGAGAACGCACGTAACAATAGCTCATTCCCACCTGTGGCAGGAACGTCATACCATCCCAGACAAACCGGAACTTCTTGATATGCTCATCCAACGCTTCAATACGTTGCTGATGCGACTCCGTATTCAAGCGCAGCAACAGGTCAGGCCCGGACATTTGATAAACATGTTCATCTGGCCCCAACTTTTCAGCTATCCAGTGGGATAATTGTTGCTTGTACTGAATACGCAGCATAATTCCGTAATTTTTTACAAGAAATTCCAGTTCAGGAACGCGCAGAAAGCACAGTGCTGACCAGGGTGTACTTCTCAGCGCGCGATTGAGTGCGCGAAGATTGGGAAGATGGACCACTGGGTCAAGAAACGCAAGGCGGCGGGCACGTCCGCTCACAATCCGCTGGCGCGTCGCCAGTACCGCCATGTAATTCACAATAAAAGAAAAAACCAGAAAACTGGAAGAGGTAATCGCCAGTTGCACATCGTAACCCGAATAAAAGGGCGTATAACTTTTGTAATTATGAATCGCAATAATTAAAACCGGTGCCCACAGCAGCGATATGAAACGATAACCATAACGCATTGCTCCCCATAACATGACCGGGAGTAATAACGACATCGTATAGTTTGTACTGAATATTGAACTATTTTCATTCAATGGCATACAAAGCAAAGACATTAATGCGAACAATACCAGCAGCCAAATAATGACCTCTTTTTGTGAGGCTTTGGCATCAAACTGTAATTTTAACTGTGAATAATAGCTGCGCAAATGTAACGGATTACGAATGACGCGAATAATAAAATAGAAGAGCGGCACACCAATCAAATTCCCCACCAGAATGCCCTGGTAGTTTATTAATGCGTTGATGTTAAACGGTGTTGCTCCCATTAAGCTCAGTTTACTTTCATACATCCCCACAAAGGCGGCAAACTGGAAAAGCACCAGAAATAACGTCGCAGGACAAAAAACTTGCCAAAAAATGCGGGGAAAAACCAGCTGCGCCTCGCCATGAGAAATGTTATTACGCCGGGGCGTAAAGACGCGGTAACCGCCCCAACTGAGCACAATAGCAATAAGAAAATGCACAATAATGGGCAGCGTTTCCGCCAACCCGACCTGGGAATATTTGCGAATAAAAATAGCCAGAATAATTCCGGGTAATGCAGCCCAACCGAAAAAAATCATCAGGCTCATCATGAGTGATAACGGTAAGAAGAAAAGGATAACGTCCCCGGTGGCCACATGCGCATAGGTATTCGTATGGCTCACAAGCGGTAAAAACAGGGAAGGTAAAACCAGAGGGAGTCCCCACCACTTATCTCTGATTGCAATATAATTTTTATTCAGTCGCATAGATGCTCAGCGGAACCCCCAGAATCCTGAAGGGGGTGTATCAGACAGGCATCCCACCTGACGTCAAATTAAGATGAAAAACTCACCATACATGTCGCACCGATTTTAGTTATCAACGGAAAGTAAATTTTGACGTATATCAAATATTTTAGTCCCCATTAATCAATTATTACTTTTATTTCGCTGCGTTATCATTTTCACATTATTAATGTAAATAATGTAATTAATTTCCATAACACCTGGATATGAATCAACTGACGCAATTTTACATAATCAGTAATTGACCCGTCCGACACAGTGTGCCTTAATGTACTTATCGCCCGAATGGGCATCTCTTAAGGAACCTTTTGTGAGTCAGGCAACCAGTATGCGAAAACGACATCGATTTAACAGTCGCATGACCCGTATCGTATTGCTTATCAGCTTTATCTTCTTTTTTGGACGCTTTGTCTACTCTTCTATCGGTGCCTGGCATCATCATCAGGACAAAAAAGACGCGCAACAGTCCAGTCTCTCTGTCGAAACGCCTGCTCAACGTTAATCCTTTATTTCCAGACAGACGCCATCTGGTATTTTTTACGCCTGGATAAAACAAAAAACCCCCTGTATAAACAGAGGGTTTTGTCGACTACGCGTCAGCGACGCGAAGGGATATTTACTCCCACTCGATCGTGGCTGGCGGCTTACCGCTGATATCGTACACAACGCGTGAAATACCATTCACTTCGTTGATGATGCGGTTAGATACACGCCCCAGGAAGTCATACGGCAGGTGCGCCCAGTGCGCAGTCATAAAGTCGATAGTTTCGACCGCACGCAGAGAAACCACCCAGTCGTATTTACGACCATCGCCCATCACGCCAACAGAGCGAACCGGCAGGAACACGGTGAACGCCTGGCTCACTTTATTGTACAGGTCGGCTTTGTGCAGCTCTTCAATGAAGATAGCGTCTGCACGACGCAGCAGGTCGCAGTACTCTTTCTTCACTTCACCCAGCACGCGTACGCCCAGACCTGGCCCCGGGAACGGGTGACGGTAAAGCATGTCGTACGGCAGGCCCAGTTCCAGACCAATTTTACGCACTTCGTCTTTAAACAGCTCTTTCAGCGGTTCAACCAGACCCATCTTCATCTCTTTCGGCAGACCGCCTACGTTATGGTGAGATTTGATGACGTGCGCTTTACCGGTCGCAGAGGCCGCAGATTCGATAACATCCGGATAAATGGTGCCCTGCGCCAGCCATTTCACATCTTCCAGCTTGAGCGCTTCTTCGTCGAAGACTTCAACAAAGACGCGACCAATGATCTTACGTTTCGCTTCAGGATCGTTTTCGCCTTTCAGCGCCGTCAGGAAACGTTCTTCCGCCGGAACGTGAACAATGTTCAGACCAAAGTGGTCACCGAACATGTCCATCACCTGCTCGGCTTCATTCAGACGCAGCAGGCCGTTATCAACGAAGACACAGGTCAGGTTTTTACCGATCGCACGGTGCAACAGCATAGCGGTGACTGAAGAATCCACACCGCCGGAAAGGCCGAGGATCACTTTGTCATCGCCAACCTGCTGGCGGATACGCTCAACGGCGTCATCGATAATTTTTGCTGGCGTCCACAGCGCTTCACACTGGCAGATGTCGCGGACAAAACGCTCCAGCATGCGCATTCCCTGACGGGTGTGGGTGACTTCCGGGTGGAACTGTACGCCATAGAAGCGTTTTTCTTCGTTCGCCATGATGGCAAACGGACAGCTTTCGGTGCTGGCAACGGTGACGAAATCAGACGGAATCGCCGTCACTTTATCGCCGTGGCTCATCCACACGTCCAGCAGCGGTTTGCCATCAGCGGTCAGGGAATCTTCGATGCCACGAACCAGTGCGCTGTCGGTCACAACTTCAACCTGCGCGTAGCCAAATTCACGCTCAGTCGAACCTTCAACATGACCGCCCAACTGCATTGCCATCGTCTGCATGCCGTAACACACGCCGAAGACCGGAACACCGGCTTCGAAAACGTATTGCGGTGCACGCGGGCTGTTTTCTTCGGTGGTGCTTTCCGGGCCACCGGAAAGAATGATACCGCTAGGATTAAACTCGCGAATCTGTGCTTCAGTCACATCCCATGCCCACAGTTCGCAGTAAACGCCCAGTTCACGCACGCGACGTGCAACCAGTTGTGTGTACTGAGATCCGAAATCAAGGATGAGAATGCGATGCTTGTGAATATTGTCTGTCATTGACGCTAATTCCGAGGCAAGTGAAACAGGTTAAATAAATCGCCCGACACAAGGTCGGGCGAAGAAAATCAGGAGCCCATACGGTAGTTCGGGGACTCTTTGGTGATGGTCACGTCGTGAACGTGGCTTTCCTGAATACCCGCACCACTGATACGTACGAATTCCGCTTTAGTACGCAATTCGTCGATAGTACCACAGCCGGTCAGCCCCATACAGGAGCGCAGGCCGCCCATCTGCTGGTGAATGATCTCTTTCAGGCGGCCTTTATAGGCAACACGGCCTTCGATACCTTCCGGCACCAGTTTGTCAGCAGCGTTATCGCTCTGGAAGTAACGGTCAGAAGAGCCTTTGGACATTGCGCCCAGAGAGCCCATGCCGCGGTAGGATTTGTAAGAACGGCCCTGGTAGAGTTCGATTTCACCTGGGGATTCTTCGGTACCTGCCAGCATGGAGCCAACCATTACCGCGCTTGCGCCCGCGGCGATGGCTTTGGCGATATCACCAGAGAAACGGATACCGCCGTCAGCGATCACCGGAATACCCATGCCTTCCAGCGCTTCAACGGCATCAGACACCGCGGTGATCTGCGGAACGCCCACGCCGGTCACGATACGGGTCGTACAGATGGAGCCAGGGCCGATACCCACTTTCACCGCGCTCACGCCGGCTTCCGCCAGGGCACGTGCGCCCGCGCCGGTCGCCACGTTGCCGCCAATAATTTGCAGATCCGGGTATTTAGCACGCGTTTCACGAATGCGCTGTAACACGCCTTCTGAGTGCCCATGAGAAGAGTCGATCAGCAGCACGTCAACACCGGCAGCTACCAGCGCATCAACACGCTCTTCGTTACCTGCGCCAGCGCCAACCGCAGCGCCAACGCGCAGACGACCATGCTCATCTTTACAGGAGTTCGGTTTACGTTCGGCTTTCTGGAAGTCTTTCACGGTGATCATGCCGAGCAGGTGGAAGCTGTCATCGACAACCAGCGCTTTCTCAACGCGTTTCTCGTGCATTTTAGACAACACGACATCGCGCGCTTCGCCTTCGCGAACGGTGACCAGACGCTCTTTCGGCGTCATGTAAACGCTGACCGGTTGGCTCAGATCGGTCACAAAACGCACGTCACGACCGGTGATGATCCCGACCAGTTCATTGTCTTGTGTCACCACCGGGTAACCCGCAAAACCATTGCGTTCGGTCAGTTCTTTCACTTCACGCAGGGTCGTGGTTGGCAGAACGGTTTGCGGGTCGGTTACCACGCCAGATTCATGTTTTTTCACGCGGCGAACTTCTTCCGCCTGACGCTCAATCGACATGTTTTTATGGATAAAACCGATGCCGCCTTCCTGTGCCAGCGCAATTGCGAGGCGCGCTTCAGTCACGGTGTCCATTGCTGCGGAAAGCATAGGAATGTTCAGACGAATGGTTTTCGTCAACTGCGTGCTGAGGTCGGCAGTATTCGGCAGAACGGTGGAGTGAGCGGGAACGAGGAGGACGTCGTCAAACGTCAAAGCTTCTTTAGCAATACGTAGCATGGGCAATATCTCTAACCTGGGGGTGGATAAATATTGCCGTGGCATTATACAGAGCGTAATCGGTTGCATCCACACTTTTTTGCAAATAATGCTTGCGCTCCTGCTCAGGCGGGTTACTATCGATTGAATAACCTGCTGATTTAGAATTTGATCCCGCTCACATGTTATCCTCTCAGACCTCCGCAATCTTTACTGTTAGCCGCCTGAATCAGACGGTTCGTCTGCTGCTTGAACAAGAGATGGGGCAGGTCTGGATCAGCGGTGAGATTTCCAATTTCTCGCAGCCGTCATCGGGGCACTGGTACTTCACGCTCAAAGATGACACTGCGCAGGTGCGCTGTGCAATGTTCCGCAACAGCAATCGTCGGGTAACCTTTCGCCCCCAGCATGGCCAGCAGGTGCTGGTTCGCGCCAATATCACCCTGTACGAGCCGCGCGGCGACTATCAGATTATCGTCGAAAGTATGCAGCCTGCCGGCGAAGGCCTGCTCCAGCAAAAGTATGAACAGTTAAAGGCCAAGCTGCAGGCTGAAGGGCTTTTTGATCAACAGCACAAGCAGCCTCTCCCCTCTCCCGCCCACTGTGTGGGTGTGATCACCTCGAAGACCGGGGCCGCACTGCACGATATTCTCCATGTACTGAAACGCCGCGATCCCTCTTTGCCGGTCATTATCTATCCGACCGCCGTCCAGGGCGACGACGCGCCGGGGCAGATTGTCCGTGCTATTGAACTGGCGAATACGCGCCAGGAGTGTGATGTTCTGATTGTCGGGCGTGGTGGCGGTTCGCTGGAAGATCTCTGGAGCTTTAACGACGAGCGCGTCGCCCGGGCTATTTTTGCCAGCGAGATCCCCGTCGTCAGCGCGGTCGGCCACGAAACCGACGTGACGATTGCCGATTTTATTGCCGACCTGCGAGCGCCAACGCCTTCGGCCGCGGCTGAAATGGTCAGCCGGAATCAGCAGGAGTTGCTGCGCCAAATCCAGTCCGCCCAACAGCGTCTTGGCATGGCAATGGACTACTTTCTGGCGAACCGCAGTCGCCGATTCACCCAGATTTATCACCGCCTGCAACAGCAGCATCCACAGTTGCGTCTAGCCCGTCAGCAGACAGCGCTGGAAAGATTGCATCAGCGTATGAACGTGGCCATCGACAGCCAGGTGAAGCGCACCAGCCAGCGCCAGTCTCGCCTGGTACAACGCCTGAACCAGCAAAGTCCTCAGCCGCGTATTCATCGGGCGCAAACCCGTATTCAGCAACTGGAATATCGTCTGGCGGAGAATGTGCGCTCACGTCTGAGCGCCACGCGTGAACGCTTTGGCAACGCGGTAACGCATCTGGAAGCCGTCAGCCCACTCTCGACCCTGGCGCGTGGTTATAGCGTCTCTACCGCCACCGATGGCAAGGTGCTGAAAAAAGTGAAACAGGTGAAGGCGGGTGATGTGATGACCACCCGACTGGAAGACGGCTGGGTGGAAAGCCAGGTCACCGATATCAAACCGGTGAAGAAGCGCGCCCGCAAGTAAGTGGTCAGCCCCTGTCAGGGACTGCCCCCATCCGTTCACGCGTTATGCAACGTAAACTCAACGCGTTTTTTTGAAATCAATCCGTGGCCGTTCTGGCAAAAATAATCCACCGCACCGCAGGCTTTCAACACCTGGAGCGGCTTGTGGCAGTCCGGACAACATGCTTCAACGGTAAAGTCTGTATGACAGGTCGCGCAATGGGCCGTTTCACCATTGCGCTCCAACGGGTTATGACAAACAGGACACATCAGTTCCATACTATCTCCTCACTCTCCTCTTCTGAGGATGCCATCAATTACTGGGGGCTCTGTTCTGAAGATACTGACCCAATGCCTTTTCTGACGTGAAACAGGTAAAGGTCATCTTCGGGCTCACCGTCATTAGAGGACTGTGCGGCAAGCGCCAGTAGCTTACGGGTTTTCTCGATTTGTTTTGCTTTATCGGTCATCAGGCGATCTTCTAAAGACGGACTTCCGTGCGCCTGAGTAACGTTACCAGAATATAAACGGTAGACGGAAAGATACCAAAAAGCCCGACGGGTGCGGGCTTTTTGGGGGTTACCTGCCTGGCAGGTAAGTTATTACTTACTTTTCTTGATGTGCTTAATCAGACGCTTACGCTTACGCATCTGGGTTGGAGTCAGCGTATTGCGCTTATTGGCGTACGGGTTCTCACCCTCTTTAAACTGAATGCGAATCGGCGTCCCCATCACTTCCAGCGATTTACGGAAGTAGTTCATCAGGTAGCGCTTATAGGAATCCGGCAGGTCTTTGACCTGGTTACCGTGAATCACCACGATCGGTGGATTATATCCCCCCGCATGGGCATATTTCAGCTTCACGCGACGGCCACGGACCAGCGGTGGCTGGTGATCTTCAGCCGCCATCGTCATGATACGGGTCAGCATCGCCGTACTGACGCGGCGGGTGGAGCTGTCATACGCTTCACGGACGGATTCAAACAGGTTACCGACACCGCTGCCGTGCAGCGCAGAGATAAAGTGCACGCGCGCGAAGTCGATAAAGCCCAGACGGTAGTCCAGCGTCTCTTTCACCTGCTCTTTCACTTCCTGAGTCAGTCCGTCCCACTTATTCACCACGATAACAAGTGAGCGCCCACTATTGAGGATGAAGCCCAGCAGAGACAGATCCTGGTCAGAAATACCCTCACGAGCATCAATCACCAGCATCACCACGTTAGCGTCTTCAATTGCCTGTAATGTTTTGATAACCGAGAACTTTTCCACCGCATCGGTGATCTTGCCACGCTTACGCACCCCGGCGGTATCGATCAGCACATACTCGCGCTCATCACGTTCCATCGGGATATAAATACTGTCACGGGTAGTCCCTGGCATGTCGTAAACCACCACGCGGTCTTCACCCAGAATACGGTTAGTCAGTGTGGACTTACCGACGTTCGGGCGACCGACAATCGCCAGTTTGATCGGCAGGTCCTGCGGATTGAAGTCATCTTCCGGCTCTTCTTCACCGTTCTCGTCGGCTTCGAACTGCGCCCAGTATTCGGCGTCTTCATCCACCTCTTCCTGCGGCGCGGCATCATCCATCCACGGCAGCAGAACGTGTTCCAGCAAACTGAGCACGCCACGACCATGAGACGCGGCGATCGGGTGAATTTCACCCAGACCCAGCGAGTAGAAATCAACGATGGCCTGATCCGGATCGAGTCCGTCCGTTTTGTTGGCGACCAGGAACGTCGGTTTTTCACGGGAGCGTAAATGCTGGGCGATAGCTTCATCGGCTGGCATCAGGCCAGCACGCGCATCAACCATGAACAGCACTACATCCGCCTCTTCAATCGCCAGCAGCGACTGCTCCGCCATACGCGTTTCTACGCCATCTTCAGTGCCATCAATACCACCGGTATCGATACAGATAAACTCACGACCTTCAATCTCCGCACGACCGTACTTACGGTCACGAGTCAGACCCGGGAAATCCGCAACCAGCGCATCTCGGGTGCGAGTTAGACGGTTAAATAACGTGGATTTTCCGACGTTAGGGCGCCCGACAAGCGCGACCACAGGTACCATGTTTAAAGCCTCATTTTAAAAATCATCAGACAACAGCCGCCATTTTTGCGCTGTTGTTAAAAACAGGAAAACGGCCCCTGCACCAGGAGCCGTTTTTTAAAGCGTACGACCAGGACGATTAACGTGTAATAGAGTACACGGTACCGTCTTTGGCCTGGATCAGCAGTTTGCCATCGGCAGAGACCGGTTCGGTCAGGAAGCCAGAGCTGTCTACTTTCTGCTGAGCCACAAAACGGCCGTCTTCGACATTAAGCCAGTGCAGGTAACCTTCGCTATCCCCTACCACCAGGTTGCCATTATACAACGCCGGGGAAGTCAGCAGACGGTGCAGCAGATCGCTCTGCGTCCACAGCGTTACGCCGCCATCGGTAGTCAGCGCCAGTACGCGGTCATTCTGATCCACCAGGTAGATACGGTTGCCGTCGACGATAAAGTCATTCACCGAGCCCAGTTCACGTTTCCACATGATCTGGCCACTGCGCAGATCCAGCGCGGTCAGGTTACCATTATAAGCCAGGGCGTAAACGACGCCATTGACGATAACCGGCGTGGTATCCACATCGCTCAGACGGTCGATCTCGGTAGAGCCGGTAGCCTGAGAAATACGCTGCTGCCAAATCATCTGGCCTTGCTGCATCAGCACGGCACTTACGCGACCATTATCACCACCGACGATGGCTGCACCAAAGGCGGTTGCCGGCGCAGATTCGCCACGCAGCGACAGAGACGGCATATCCAGGTTCACGGTCCACTTAATGGCGCCGTCGGCTTCATTCAGGGCCTGCAACTGACCGTTGCTGGTATGAATCAGCACCATTCCGTCGCTGACTACCGGACGAGAGAGCGCTTCGCCCGCCACTTTGGTTTGCCACGCAACCGTACCGTCCGCCGCGTTCAGCGCGTAAACCTGCGCTTTTTCGCTGCCAAGATAAACGTGACCGCCAGCAATCGTTACGCCGCCAGACAACTGCGCCGACGAGCGTGAGAACCAGCCATCTTTCTCGCCCAGGTTAACCGACCAAACTTCTTTACCGTCATCAGCATTCAACGCTTTCACCACGCCAGCCCGATCGGCAGCGTAGACCACGTTATCGGCATACGCCGGGTGGAGGTTGGAATAGAAATCACCGATACCGTTGCCTACAGAAGTGCTCCAGACCGTAGACGGGGTAAACTGATTTTCAACCACCGGTAATGGGGACATTTTTACAACGTCTTCTTCGCCACTAAACAGTGAACAGCCGCTCAACAGGGTAACGGAAAGCAGCCCTGGCAGAAGTAATTTACGCAATTGCATCGGGTCCCTCTCAGATGGACAAATTATTGATTTTCATCTGCATCATTTCGCTCAGTGCCGGGGAGGCATTACTTTTCACGCCCGCTTCCCATGCACTACGCGCACCTTGTTTATCACCTTTGCTCAGCAGCGCTTCGCCGCGCAGATCGGCAACAATTGCTGCCCATCCTTCACCCTTCACGCTATCAAGGGTTTTTAGCGCCGTGTCCGCCTGCTTGAGTTGAACCTGAACGCGAGCAAGACGCAGCGTGATCACCGCGTTAAGATTCTCATCACTCGTGGCGGCCAGTCCCTGCTGAAGCTGGGCTGCGGCTTTCTCAAGTTGATTCTGATCGACAAACTGCTGCGCCAGTTCCATCGACGCTAACGCGCCGTAGGCGTTCTTGTTGTCTGCGGCAAATTTCTCCGCTGCAGACAGGTCTTCTGCTTTACCCGCACTGAGCGAACTCACTACAGTTTGATATGACAGAGAAGTAGAGCGTGCGGACTCAGTCTGATGACTGTTCCAGTAGCGCCAGCCAACCAGCGCTCCAACACCTAAAATAACCCCAACAGCCAGGGCTTTGCCGTTTTCGGCAAAGAAGCGTTTAATCGCATCGACCTGGTCGTTTTCGTTCTCGTAAATTTCCACGCAGTCCTTCTCCTTAAGCCATTAACGTGCGCAAATGGGCGGCAACGCTGTCCTGTGCCACCTCAGTTTGCTCACCGGAGCGCAAATCCTTCACTACAACGGTGCCGGCAGCCATTTCGGACTCGCCAAGCACCAGAGCAACGCGGGCGCCCCATTTGTCAGCTCGGGCAAACTGTTTCTTAAAGTTGCCGCCGCCGTGGTTTGTCATCAGCTTCACGCCCGGGATTTCATCACGCACGCGCTCAGCCAGTGTCATTGCCGCAGACTGCGTATCCGCGCCTGAAGCGACCAGGTATATATCGACAACAGAATCGGCTTTAAATTCCGGATTAACTGCCTGAACCAGTAAAACAAGTCGCTCCAGACCCATTGCAAAGCCTACCCCCGGGGTCGCGCGACCACCGAGTTGCTCTACCAGTCCGTCATAACGACCGCCCGCACAGACCGTACCTTGAGACCCCAGACTGTTGGTGACCCACTCGAATACGGTGCGGTTGTAGTAGTCGAGGCCGCGCACCAGACGCTGGTTGACGGTGTAGGCAATGCCTGCGGCTTCCAGTAGTTTGCACAGACCCGCAAAGTGCTCGCGGGAATCGTCATCCAGATAGTCGCCAAGCTGAGGAGCATCGTTGAGCAGCGCCTGAACGTCCGGATTTTTTGAATCCAGGACGCGCAGTGGATTGGAGTACATGCGACGTTTGCAATCTTCGTCCAGTTTCTCAATGTGCTGTTCCAGGAACGCCACCAGCGCATCGCGATAGTTTGCACGTGCGTCCTGAGAACCAATGGAGTTCAGTTCCAGATTGACATGCTCAGCGATACCCAGTTCACGCCACCAGCGCGCGGTTAACATGATCAGTTCGGCATCAATGTCCGGTCCTTGCAGACCAAAAACTTCGGCGCCCAACTGATGGAACTGACGATAGCGCCCTTTCTGCGGACGCTCGTGGCGGAACATCGGCCCGATGTACCACAGACGCTGTTCCTGATTGTACAGGAGACCATGTTCGATGCCGGCGCGTACACAGCCCGCCGTCCCTTCCGGACGCAGCGTCAGGCTATCGCCATTGCGGTCCTCAAAGGTGTACATCTCTTTTTCAACCACGTCGGTCACTTCGCCGATCGCGCGTTTGAATAACGGGGTCTGCTCTACAATCGGCAAGCGGATTTCACTGTAACCGTAGCTGCCGAGCACGTTTTTGAGTGTGCCTTCAATGCGCTGCCAGATGGCGGTTTCGCCAGGCAGATAATCGTTCATGCCGCGAATGGCTTGAATGTTTTTTGCCACGTTTATTCTCTTTCTGAATATAAAAATGAACCCTCAGCGCTTCCCCGAGCGATACGGGAGCCATGCGGGTTCAATCATACACGGGAAGCACGCCGCTTCCCATCACGTTATTATTTTTCAACCTGCTGCACGTTAATACGCTGTGCTTCGTCGAGCATCGTCGCTTTGGCACGAATGCGGGCTTCAAGCTGGTCAATCATATCGCTATTATCCAGACGATCTTTGCGAACGCCATCTTCATAGAGACCACTTTTCTTGTTGCCGCCGGTCACACCCAGCGTGGACACCAGCGCTTCACCCGGCCCGTTAACCACGCAGCCGATGATGGAGACATCCATTGGCGTAATGATGTCTTCCAGACGCTGCTCCAGCGCGTTAACCGTACCGATCACGTCAAACTCCTGGCGCGAACAGGTCGGACAGGCGATGAAGTTGATCCCGCGAGCGCGGATGCGCAGAGACTTCAGGATATCGAAGCCAACTTTGATCTCTTCCACCGGATCGGCTGCCAGCGAAACTCGCAATGTATCGCCAATCCCTTCAGACAACAGCAGGCCAAGACCGATCGCCGATTTCACCGCACCGCTACGCGCACCACCGGCTTCGGTGATCCCTAAATGCAGCGGTTGATCGATTTGCTTTGCCAGCAGGCGATAGGATTCAACGGCGAGGAAAACATCAGATGCTTTTACACTGACCTTGAACTGATCAAAATTCAGACGATCGAGATGATCCACATGGCGCATTGCCGATTCCAGCAAAGCCTGCGGCGTCGGTTCGCCGTACTTTTCCTGTAGATCTTTTTCCAGCGATCCGGCGTTAACACCAATGCGAATCGGGATGTTTTTGTCACGGGCGCAATCCACTACCATGCGGATACGCTCTTCGTTACCGATATTGCCAGGGTTAATACGCAGGCAATCAACGCCGTACTCCGCCACTTTAAGCGCAATACGGTAGTCGAAGTGAATGTCGGCGACCAGCGGAACCGAAACCTGTTGCTTGATCAGTTTGAAGGCTTCTGCGGCATCCATCGTGGGGACGGAGACACGAACAATATCAGCGCCCACACGTTCCAGCGCTTTGATCTGATTAACCGTTGCTTCCACATCCGTGGTCCGCGTGTTGGTCATCGACTGTACGGCGATGGGAGCACCATCGCCAATCGGCACATTCCCAACGTAAATACGCGTTGATTTTCTACGTTGAATTGGAGCCTGGTTATGCATGAAAAATCTCCCGCGTTACCCGTCTATTACTGCGCCGGTGATTGTTCGGCATTTAGGGTCAGACGCGCAACCTGGTTAGTTCTGATAAAACGGCTCAGATCGACAGGTTTTCCTTGATACTGGATCTGCACCGCAGCCGGCGCGCCAATTTTAAGCTTATAAGGCGCCTGACCGGTCAGGTTTAAATTACCATCTTTGCGCTGCATTCCGCTGAACAGCTTTTTGCCCGTTGCATCGCTCACTTCCAGCCAGCAGTCGGCGGTAAAATTCATTACCAGTGCGTTCGGATCGGCAGCCGCTTCCACGCCCGCCTGATTGGTTGGCAACGGGGCCGCGCCGTCCGGCGTTGCCGGTGTAGCAGGGGTGGCTGTTGCGGTGTCAACGTTGGCCTGAGATGGGGCGACCACGGCGTTCTGCTGCGGGTCAATCGCAGGCGCCGCCGTCGGCGCAGGCGTTTGTGCCGTCTCCGCCGGACCGGTGGACGCCGGCGTGTTGTCCTGGCTTGCCGTTGCGCTGGTATCCAGCGGCACGCTTTGCGTGTTTTCGCTGTTGGCGTTCAGCTCAGCAGAGGATTGATCGGCCATTGTGGAGATCTCTTCCTGCTGCGCTTTGTGGTTTTGCCACCACCATGCGCCCGTCAGACCGACCACCACAAACAGCACCAGCCAGGTAAACGTCATCAACCAGCCATCGCGCTTTTTACGGCGTTTGCCTAGTGAGAAGCTCTGCATCGGTGCAACTTTCGCTGTT
Organism: Citrobacter telavivensis; assembly: GCA_009363175.1. Classification (NCBI taxonomy): domain Bacteria; kingdom Pseudomonadati; phylum Pseudomonadota; class Gammaproteobacteria; order Enterobacterales; family Enterobacteriaceae; genus Citrobacter; species Citrobacter telavivensis. The sequence goes on along the minus strand of CP045205.1, from coordinate 1,934,209 downwards.
CGAACCGGTGCCTGCTTCTCCAGAGCCGGTAGCAGTTCTTCTTCAGGAATATGGACCAGACGCGCATAAGAGCGGATGTACCCACGCAGGAACGTTGAAGCCAAATCGGCAGGTGCCTTATCGTCTTCAATGTCGCGTACGGTGGATACCTTCAGGCAAAGTCGCTCAGCGACAGCCTGCTGGCTGAGTCCGAGTTGTTCACGGGCATTGCGTAGACGAACGCCGGTGGATTGTGCTTCATGTTGGTCGTGAGTGGCTTCAGTATTCATTCGCTACAGCTGCTGGTGAAAATTAAGGTTCAGGCGCCGGCGAGTCATAATGCCCACCCACGCCGCGAGAATCTGGTCAGTCAACCTGAGTCAAACAGTATAAACCCGTCTGCTGACTCTTAACAAAAACAGCTTAAGCCTGAGGGCTAAACTATTGTCGCGCCGTACATACTGCCCTAAAGTCGACAAAAACGCACCGTTATTATTGACCGGACAAGTACGACTCTGACCCTCATGCAAATTACACTGTGCCACAGCACAAAAATCAGGCTGTAGCACGTTCTGCATCAGACAGTTTTAACGTCGATAGCCTCACCCTGCATACGCTTACGCAGCGTACGTTTTGTACGGTCGATCACATCCCCCGCCAGTTGCCCACAGGCGGCGTCGATGTCATCACCCCGCGTTTTACGCACAATAGTGGTAAAACCATAGCTCATCAACACTTTAGAGAAACGGTCAATGCGGCTATTAGAGCTACGTCCATATGGCGCTCCCGGGAACGGGTTCCATGGGATGAGGTTTATCTTACAAGGCGTATCCTTCAATAACTCCGCCAACTGATGCGCATGTTCTGTGCCGTCGTTAACGTGATCAAGCATGACGTATTCAATCGTGACACGTCCCTGGTTGGCATTGGATTTCTCCAGATAGCGGCGAACCGCGCCCAGGAAGGTTTCGATATTGTACTTTTTGTTGATGGGCACAATTTCGTCACGAATTTCGTCATTTGGCGCATGCAGCGAGATAGCCAGCGCGACGTCAATCATGTCACCTAATTTGTCGAGCGCAGGCACCACGCCGGAGGTCGACAGCGTAACGCGACGCTTGGACAGACCGAAGCCGAAATCATCAAGCATGATTTCCATGGCCGGCACGACGTTAGTCAGGTTAAGCAGCGGTTCACCCATCCCCATCATCACCACGTTGGTGATCGGACGCTGACCGGTGATTTTCGCCGCGCCGACAATTTTCGCCGCACGCCAGACCTGACCGATAATTTCAGAAACGCGCAGGTTACGGTTAAACCCCTGCTGTGCGGTTGAACAGAATTTACACTCCAGCGCACACCCTACCTGCGAAGAGACGCACAGCGTGGCACGGTCATCTTCCGGGATATACACCGTTTCAACGCGCTGATCGCCCACGGCAATCGCCCATTTGATGGTGCCATCCGAGGAGCGCTGTTCTTCAACCACTTCCGGTGCGCGGATTTCCGCCACCTCTTTGAGCTTGTTACGCAGCACTTTGTTGATGTCGGTCATATCATCAAAGTTGTCGCTGCAATAGTGGTACATCCATTTCATCACCTGGTCGGCGCGAAACGGCTTCTCGCCCATCTCTTTAAAGAATTCGCGCATCTGCTGACGGTTCAGATCCAACAGGTTGATTTTGCCATTTTTTGCAGGAACCGCAGGCGTGATAATTTCAGAAGTGTTAACTAATTCAGACATAATTTTTTCCGGCCTCGTTGTTACACGTTATGGCCCATGGGAGGTTGAAAAGAAACGCCCCGGTAAGCAGTGGCTCATCCGGGGCGTTGCATTGTACAAAGTCTGGCGCAAGGATGCCACGTTTGCACGCGGCATTTATCGAAAAATTATTCCCGAATATTTCGCGTCGCGGGAAGGTGGCACACTGACGAATTCCCGGATGAAGGGAATTAGCGCGTGCGAGCGCACACTTCGCCTTCGCCAAAGAAGTAGGCGATTTCACGCTGGGCGGATTCCACGGAATCAGAACCGTGAGTACCGTTTTCGGTGAAGCTGTCAGCGTAGTCAGCACGCAGCGTACCCGCCAGGGCGTTAGCCGGGTTGGTTGCGCCCAGCAGATCGCGGTGACGCTGTACCGCGTTTTCGCTTTCCAGCACGGACACCACGATAGGACCCGAGGTCATGAACTCAACCAGGCCGTCGAAGAACGGCTTGCCGTCATGCTCAGCATAGAAGCCGCGCGCCTGCTCAACGCTCAGGTGCAGCATTTTGGTGCCGACAATTTTAAACCCTGCAGCTTCAAAGCGCGCAAAGATATTACCAATAACGTTTTTTGCCACCGCGTTTGGCTTGATGATGGAAAAAGTACGTTCAATAGCCATGATTACCTCTGAAAGATGTTCTGTTGTGTTTTACCTGGCGCGGATTATAAAGAGCATCCCGGCTATTGCATATGGACGAAGGTAACATTTTTTTAAAATAAGATGAGCATTAGCAACAAAAAGTGTCAATCTGGTCTACTGCAGGGTAAATCTCACCGTCGCAACCTGTCCGCTCGCCTCCATCGCCAGTAGCTGATAGTCCCCTTTTTCGCTCAGACGCAACGTGATACTGCGCCCACGTTCTTGCAGCGGTTCACCATTGAGGAACCACCAGCGCTCGCCTGCCCCGCCGCTGCTCTGAATCGTTAAGCTTGCCTCAGCGGCCCCCGGTAAACGTTTGACGATAGCGCCATCACGTACGCCTGACAGCAACAGCGGCAACGCAGGATCCTGCCCGTGTGGCGGACATTCCGTTGAGGCCAACGGCAAGCGCGCACTGCGACGTTCTGCGGCGGGCAGCCACGGTTCCAGCGGCAACGGCCAGACAATCAGCATCTGCTCTCGCGCCTGCGGGCAATCGGCAGCAACGCGTCGACCAGCCTTATCCAGCCAGACAGGGAAACGAATACCGCTCACCCCCTCCTGTTCCGGCAGCAGTAGCGTGGGCGGTTGTGCGTCCTCCAGCAGCCAGGTGGCCAGACGACGCCGGCAATTGCTGTCACCCGGAGGAAGAGACTGTCCGCCTGGCCAGCACACGACGCCACGCGTAACCGACTGCGGTCGCGAGTCTTCCGGCAGCGAGGTATTGCGGGCTAAGAGCAGGTTGTTCACCTGATTGAGCAGCGGGATCGCACTGGCATAACCGAACTGTCCGGCAACGGGCGTGCCGTCCGGTCTGCCCGTCCAGATACCGATGATATAACGGGCATTGAGGCCAATCGCCCACGCATCACGATAGCCGTAGCTGGTACCGGTTTTCCATGCCAGCGGCACTACCCGGGGAAGCGCGCTGTCCGGCAGCGGTTGCGCTTCATCGGCTAAAATTCGTCGGATGATCCACGCCGCGCCCGGCGACATTAGCGTGCGTTCGACAAGCGGATCGCCCGGTTGCAGACGCAGGATTCCCGCTTTGCCGTGGCGGGCAAAAGCGCTGTACCCCGCGACCATATCCTCCAACCGTGCGCCTGCCCCTCCCAGAATAAGCGACAGATTGGGAGCCGCGCCTGCGGGCAGGAACAGCGGCAACCCGATATTACGTAATTGTGCGGCAAAGCGCTTTGGACCGTAGGCTTCCAGCACCTGTACCGCTGGCAAATTCAGCGAGCGCACCAGCGCTTCGCTCATACTGACGGGGCCATGAAAACCGCTGTCAAAATTACCTGGGCGATAGTCCCCGCTACGACGCGGCACATCCTGCAATAAGGACGCCGGATGGATTAATCCGTCATCCAGCGCCAGTCCATAAACAAAAGGCTTCAGCACTGAGCCAGGCGATCGAATCGCCTTAACCATATCCACATGACCGAAGCGCGTGTCATCGTTCAGATCGACCGAGCCGACCCAGCCACGCACGCTCATGTCGGTGTGATCGACGACGATCATCGCCAGCGAACTGCGCGCAGGCAGCCTGCCCTTCCAGTTTTGCGCCAACTCTTCCAGTTGTCGCTGCAGCCCGGCATCCAGGGTAGTGACAATTTTGTCGCCTTGATTTTTGCCCAGCATCATCCGCGAGAACAGCGGCGCCAGTTGCGGCATCTGGCGGGGCGTCAGCCATACAGGCTCTTCACGTGACTCCTTAACCTGGCGCTGCGACCAGATCCCCTGTGCCGCCATGCGCGCGAGCACTTTGTTGCGCGCCGCTTCTGCCCGATCCGGCCAGCGATCGGGACGCAGTCGGCTCGGCGCCTGCGGTAATACCGCCAGTAAAGCGGCTTCAGAGTAACTGAGTTGCGCCGGAGGTTTACCGAGATAAGCCCAACTGGCCGCGCCAATCCCCTGCAACGTGCCGCCAAACGGCGCGCGGTTGAGGTACAACGTCAGGATGTCGCGTTTTGAGAGGTGCCATTCAAGCTGCAGGGCGCGCCAGAGCTGGCGAAACTTACCGCCGAACGTGCGGGGATGCGGATCCAGCAGACGCGCCACCTGCATGGTCAGCGTGCTGCCACCGGAAATCACCCGCCCGGAGGAGAGATCCTGCCAGGCGGCGCGAAGGATAGAGAGAGGGTTTACTCCCGGATGTTGCCAGAACCAACGGTCTTCATAGTTGATCAGTGCCTCAAGATAGCGCGGAGAGACCTCTTCGACCGTCACCGGATAGCGCCAGATACCGTCCGCGTCTGCAAACCGCCACAGCGGCGTCCCGTCATGCGCCACCACCACCCGCGCCGGATTGACCTCACGCAAAGGCAGCGGCCAGATTTTATCGGCCGCCCAGACGGCGCAAACAAGTAAAACAGATGCGGCAACCAGACCAAGCCAGCCGCCGCGTTTACCGGTTAATTGCCCCATTTACGGCTTAACAATCAGTATTTCCTCAGCCGCGCCGGTTGCCCGCCATTGCGGAACATACATTGATTCCACCATGGGCATCGGTACCTGATAGGTTCCCGGCGTCACTGCTCGCGCCAGATAGACCAGCGTTACTGGCTGCCCCTGATTCACCGCCACGGCAGCGACAAAGCGGTCATCCCGAAACTCCACGTGCTGAATATCTGCCTGCTGCATCTGATTTAGCAGATTCTGTACCTCACTGCCGCTGTCCTGCAAACTGGCGCTGCCGTTGGCCAGATTCTGGTTTTCCAGTTCCAGTCCGGCAGGCAGCAGATCTACCACCAGCGCATCCGGCACGTCCTGGCTGGCTTTCACTTCCAGCCAGACCAACACCAGCTCACCGCTGCGCAGTGATTCCAGCGATTTGCTCTGCCCATCGCTTCCCAGAATATGGCGCTCAATCTGCAACACATTGCTGGCAGGTGCCGGAATCGTTTGTGGATAACCGCTCACGTCCAGACGCAACCACATTGGCAGAGAACCGTTATTCGTCACCTGCAGCGCCGCGAGTTGATCGGCATCCAGATTACGGGTTTGCGCTTTATCGCCCGTCAGCGGTTGTTCCGCGAGTGAGGTCTGCGCCTGCCAGGTACCGGGTAAATCCTGTAGCGAGCGGGCGGCCAGGAACAGTGCGTTATTCTCCTGTGTTGACAGCCAGCGCTGACCAAACGCCTGTTCAGAGAGCGTGTTCAGCAACGTGTTCTGGACATCCGGCTTCAGGTTATTCTCTTCCAGCAGCGCCAGCATCAGCGCGTTATCACGAAGCGGACTGCCGTAATCGGCCAGCCACTGACGTTCATCGTGACGTGGGGTAGACAGTGCCAGCATCACCGCGTCGTCACTCCGCTTCGCGTCACCCATGGTTTTCAACGCCATGCCAAGTTGCAGCAGCGGTAAGCCGGAAGCAGCCTGACTGCGACGCTCCCAGATCTCGCGCAGTGCGCCAAGCGGGGCTTTCTGCTGACGCGCCAGTACCAGTGCAGCATAGGACTGCACGGCAAATTTGCTCGCCTGCGTGTCGCTGGTGTAGCGAATCGACATCATCCCCGGATCCTGCAGATAACGCAGTAGACGCGCGTTACCCTGATTGATCCCCTCTGTCGGAACGCTATAACCCTGCTCACCCGCCCGAACCAGGAAATCCATCGCATAGGCTGTCAGCCAGTACTCTTCCGGACCATTTTTGTCCCACAGCGCGAATCCGCCGTTGTCACGCTGCATTTGCAGCAGACGGGAAATCCCGGTTTCGATTGCCGCACGACGCTTCTCGTCGGTATCACCCGTAATGCCCAGCGCTTTTAGCTGCGCAGCATTGGTATAAAGCGACGGGAACAGACCGCTGGTGGTTTGTTCCAGACAGCCGTAAGGATATGCCTTCAGCTCACGGATGTAGCGCGCCAGATTCAACGGCGGTTTACCGCTGAACAACAACTGACCCTGTACGGTAACCGGAGAGAAATTCGCTAACGCCTCCGCGGGAGGTGTCCAGCTTTCACCCGGTTGCAGCATCACGCCGTTATTGACCGTTTGCGCCGGGAATGCCGGACGTACGCCAATCTTCCACTGCTTCTGTTGCAGTCCGATGCTTTCTCCCGGCACGTTCAGTCCGCTTATCGTCGCCTGCAACTCGCCATCGCCAAATCCCTCTTTCGCACGAACAGGAACGAACAACGTTGTACGCACGCCCGGCGCCAGACTAACCTGCGCAGGCTGGTCGCTGACCAGTTCGATCAGTCCGCTGGCGGTCAGCGCCACGTTCAGTGATTGTGATTGATCGGTCAGGTTGGTCACGTCCAGTACCAGTCGCGAAGTATCACCGCCGGCCATAAAGCGCGGCATATTCAGCTCAGCAATGATCGGGGCGGCGACGATGGTCTTGCTTTCATTGCTGCCAAAGTCATCCGCCGTCCACGCCTGCGCCATCACGCGCAGCTCGCCGTTGAAATCGCCAATCGGTAGCGTCACGCTGCCTTCACCCTGTTCATTCAGCATGACCGGTTGCGCCTGCTGCGCCACAATAGTCACATGATTGACCGGCGGTTTGCCGCCGCGCTTCAGTTCATCGCCATCACCACCAAAGCGCAGTGCTGCCTGCCGCCCCTGGCCCTCAATAACCTGACCATAGATGTCATAAATATCCGCGCCGTAGCGTTTTTGCCCGAAGAACGCCTGCCACGGATCCGGCGTGACGTAATCAGTAATGTTCAACACGCCGCTGTCCACCGCCGACACCAGCACATTTACCTGTTTTGGCGTCTCGCCATTTTTACTGCTGGCCTTGATCTTCACGGTCAACGGCTGGTTCGGACGCATTTTAACCGGGGCTTCGAGCGCCAGATCCAGACGACGGTTTTCGTCCCCCAGCGGGAGATGCAGCAGCCCCACGGCACGTTTCGGCGTTGCAGAGCGGGATTTATCGCCCGGACGCACCACCAGCGTGCTCAGATACAGATCGTGGCGATTCCAGGATTTATCGACTGGAATGGAGAGATCCAGCCCCTGGGCCGGAACATCAATTTCCTGCCACCACAGCGGACCTTCGCTGGATTCCACCATCGCATAGCCTTTCCCTGCCGCCGGTGCCGCGATATGCAATTTCATCGTGTCGCCCGGACGATAGGCCGGTTTGTCCAGTTTCAGCGTGACGCGATCCGGCCGCGCCGCGCCGCTGCCATCGCTGTTATCCTGCCAGCTATAGCCCGCCCAGAAACGGACGCTACTGACCGCATTGTTTGGCGCTTTAACTTCCAGTCGGTAAGCACCCCATTCCACCGGGAATGTCACTTTGCCGGTTTCATCCGCTTTCAGATCCAGCGTCTGTTCACCTTCCACCAGATCTTTTTGATCAAAGCGCGACTGCCAGCCTTCGCTTTCCAGCCAGTCCCAGTAGTAGTCGCGACGCTCACGAATCAAACGCACCTGTAATCCGGAGACCGCTTTCTTCTCGCCCTGGGCATCGACATAGACAATGTCAAAGGCGGCGTTGCTATCTTCATCGACAATCGGCTGATTCACCGTGGTATCGGTGCGGTAGTCATACACTGCTTTCACCGCAAATTGCGGACGGATACCCGGTAACGTATCTGCCGGCCAGATAGCCTGTTCAGCGCGACGCGTAACGGGACGACCACCGGACTCCAGCAGACTGGCCTGCAAAATCACCTTCAACGGCGAGTGGGTTTCACGCCATTCGCTGTTGGTGCTGATGTCGCCACGCCCGGTTTCGTCCAGCGTCAGTTGTACTTCATCGAGACTGCGTGACAGGTTTTCCTCGGCGATATTGCCAAACTGGAAGCCAGGCAATGACGGTACCGCATCACGCAGCGGGCGTAGGTACCATTGTCCCTGCAACGCATTGCCGTTCGCCGGGGCACCGTAAAGGTAGTAGCCGACCACCGAGAACGTCACCTTGTCAGACGGCGACAAAGGCATTTTTTGACCGGTGAGATTCAGTGCCATCCGCTCCGGCATGAAATCTTCAACGTGGAAATCCCACATCCGGGTCTGGTTATCCCCCGTGTTGGCGCGAATGTGCCACATTCCAGTCGGCGCGCCGCTGTCCAGCGGATACGTAAAGCGATACAACCCGTTCTCCGGCTGACTGACCACAGTACGGATTACCTGACCGTCCGGCTTAACCACTTCCAGCTTCACCGGCTGATCGGGCAGCGTCTTGCCGTCACTGTCGCGCAGCAGACCATTGAGGATCACCGTCTCGCCGGGACGATACAGATCGCGCGGGCCAAACATAAAAAACTGCTTGCTATAACCGGGATCCCCGGCGATATCGAATTCCGCTAAATCCAGCGCCGGGAGTTTCAGATCCAGCAGCGTGGTTTGCCCCTCTTTACGCGCCAGCAGCAGCGCGGCGTTTGGGTTATTTTCGAGCTGGACATGGCCTTTCGCATCGCTGGTTGCCTTCGCCAGGGTCTGCCCTTTCTCATCCAGCAAGGCAACCTCCACGCCCTGCTGCGCGGTACCATTCTCCAGGCTTTGCGTAAACACATCGAGCCGACTCTGGTAGCGATGCGCCGACACGCCGATATCGCTGAGCGTGAATAACGTTGCAGCGTTGCTGTACTCGTACTGCCCGGCTTTGGTCATCACCGCAACGTAGACACCGGCCTGCTGCAGCGGTTTAATCTCGCTCAGTGGTAGAAGGAGTTTTTCGCGGGTGTTACGCGCGGGATTGAGATCGAAACGACCGGTATAGACCAGATCCGCCATTTTCAGCAGATTGTCAGATTCCCAGTTGGACAGAGAATTTCGGTACTCCCACTGGCTGACAAAGGCCGCCAGCGATTCCTGCTTCACGCGGAAAAAGTTAACGTCTACGTTGTTCACGTTAAGCGCCATCACCGGTAAACCTTCCACCACTTTACCCGGCAGCAGCGAACCGCGGCTGGCAAAGCCCACGCTGGGCTGGATATCACGCGTGGTCAGGCTTTTCTCATAGTTGATTTCGAAAATCGCTTTGTTCAGCGCTCTGAGATCGCGCTCAATGGTCACAATCAGTTCGCGATTGGGTTCCAGGTGACGTAAGCGCAACTCTTTCAGATTCGGCGACAGCTCCCACGCGCCATCGACTTTGCCGCTTTTTTTATCCACCACGTGGATAACACGGGCAAAATCCTGTTCAGGATCTAACGGGATGGAGAAGGTCAGCACCAGGGTGGATGCACCGTCCAGTTGCACCTCAGAGGCATCCAGCAGCGTCAGCGCTTTGCCTTCACTCTGTTGGGCCAGTTTCTGCAACTGCGCGGTATCTTTGTCCGCTTTCTTTTCCGCAGCGGGTTGCGCGGCGGGGGCGTCGTTTTTCGCCACCGTCGGTGCTTTATCGTTGTTGTCGCACCCTGCCAGCGCCAGCATTAACATGCAGGCGACTACGCGTATGTGTTTCATTTTTAATCCCTGGCCAGCATGGCCCGTTAGCAACGTAGAACCGTTATTATGCGTGAGATTTCACTTTGTGTAAGTCTCTATCCCACCCATCGAGTCCGAATTTAATTAAGAAGTGTGGGATCACCAGACAAATCGGCCTCTTTTACTTGTCCCCTGTTGGCAAAGGCCCGACAATTTGCCGGACACCTGATAAACATGGAGATACCCATGACTACTGCCTTTTTTGTCGCCGCCGACTGGCTTGCCGAGCATATTGACGATCCGCAGATTCAAATTATCGACGCCCGTATGGCGCCGCCAGGACAGGAAGACCGCGACGTTGCGCAAGAGTATCGCGCGGGACACATCCCGGGCGCGGTGTTTTTTGATATCGAAGCGCTCTCCGACCACACCTCACCGCTGCCGCATATGATGCCGCGCCCGGAAAGCTTCGCCGTTGCGATGCGTGAACTGGGGGTAGATCAGGATAAACATCTGATTGTTTATGATGAGGGAAATCTGTTCTCCGCCCCGCGCGCGTGGTGGATGCTGCGAACCTTTGGCGTGGAGAATGTATCCATTCTGGGAGGGGGCCTGGCTGGCTGGCAACGTGATGAATTGCCGCTACAGGAAGGCAACGTCGAACTACCGGAAGGCGACTTTGATGCGGCGTTTACTCCTGAAGCCGTAGTACGCGTCACCGACGTGTTGCTCGCCAGCCACGAAAAAAGCGCACAGATTGTCGATGCCCGCCCGGCAGCACGGTTTAATGCCGAAGCCGACGAGCCGCGTCCGGGTCTCAGACGCGGTCATGTGCCTGGTGCCTTAAACGTGCCGTGGACAGAACTGGTTCAGGACGGTGAACTGAAAACAACCGACGAACTGGATGCCATCTTCTTTCGCCACGGGGTCAGTTTTGACAGACCGATCATTGCCAGCTGTGGTTCCGGCGTGACAGCTGCGGTTGTTGTACTGGCGCTGACGACGCTGGACGTGCCAGACGTCGCGCTGTATGACGGCGCATGGAGCGAATGGGGAGCCCGTGCGGATTTACCGGTTGAACCCGGCGGAAACTAAATAAATTCTGATTTATTAGTCTGTCTCGCCCACAAAAAAACCGCTCTAACGTTTGAGCGGTTTTTTTGTGCTGGTCCGGTTCGCGGCCTTTCCAGCTGGCTGTGTTGCCATAGCAACGCAGGCACACCTCAGTGTTGCAGATAGTCCCTTTTCAAGAAAAGAAAGTCAAGTCAATTAGCTGAGAAACTATTTCACAATTGAAGTATTATCCTTACCGGCCCTTTCCGCCGCCTCGCAAGCGGGCACTGGTTACGGGAAAGGTCGTTCCATGGCCGTCTGCGCAGGCACACCTCAGTGCTTGCTGTCACGGCATTATCGCCAGTGGTGCTGTCGTGAAGCGGTCTTCGCATGGACCGCACAATGAAGATACGGTACGTCTGTATCGTGCTTCTTGTTTCTGGCGTGTTGTGCCTTCACGCAGACCAGAGTTACTTCGGTAATTCTGTTTTCGTAAAGACCAACGGCCAGGGCAGGTAAGCGAGGATGCCGCCTTTCGGGGCGGCTTTCCTTCACTTAAATTATCCGATTCTGTTTAAAATCGCGCAGGAACCCACCCCAACGGCGTTCGTAGAACGGTGCGATATGTTCGGTGATAAAGTGGCTGATCCCCTTCTCCCCTTTTACCACCTGGCAGATATCAATCGGTTCATCGCCCGGTAATGTATCTGTCGCCACACTGCCTGCAGCATGAATAATTTCTTCAATATCGCCATCGGCTTCGATACCAATCAGCAGGTTGGCCTCAGCGTCCGCACGCTCTTTAATCGAACAGAGAAAGGCGCGCTTCACCGGTTTGATGGTTTTGAACAACGTAGTGAGTGAGTCAATCATCTGCGCGGGCGGTTCGGCCACTTCGGAGAGGATCAGGGATTCCCCGCCTTCCAGCACTTCCTGCGTACTCAGCGGATTACCCTCTTCCCCCATCAGCAGGCTGATTTCGCGCGGCATGAACTCTTTGCCCGTCGGCAATTTAGCGTTAAGGAACAGCGTTTCGCCGAGTGTCATTTCAAACAGCGTGCGTACCGGCATCACCACAAACGCCTGCTCATCTTCTACTGCCTGCTGCAACGCTTCCAGAGAGGTGAAAAAGGGAATAACGGTGGTGCCATCTTCTTTTTCCCAGTGCTGAAGATCGAGCGCGCTGTCTTCGACAATCGCCTCGCCTTCTGCCGCAGTGCCTGGCACCCAAACGGTGGATTCCAGCAGGGTGCGGAAAAATGCCGGACGATGCGCAGGTTCAGTCGCGGCTTGTTCCAGTAAGGTTTCTAATTCGTTTTTGGTTTCAGACATAGGGGTCACAAATTATCTATATGAATTGTAGGCCTGATAAGACGCACAGCGTCGCCATCAGGCAAAATGCCGGGTGGCGCTTCGCTTACCCGGCCTACAAAAACACCTTTCAGGCAGTCAACAAGTTGGCGATGGTACGCACGCCCAGACCTGTCGCCCCGGCAGACCACTGCTCAACCGGCGCTTTGCGATAGGTTGCAGAGCAGTCGATATGCAGCCAGCCCTGCTGGTAGTTTTCCACAAAGTGCGACAGGAATCCTGCGGCCGTACTCGCCCCCGCCGGATACGCTGCGCTGCCGGTATTGTTCAGCTCGGCAAAATTAGACGGCAACTGGTTGCGATGGAATTCCGCCAGCGGCAGACGCCAGAACGCCTCGTTCTCTTCGGCAGCGCTTGCCAGCAGACGATTCGCCAGTGGGTCATCAAAGCTGAACAGCGCATGATAGTCGTTACCCAGCGCGGTTTTCGCGGCACCGGTCAGGGTTGCGGCATCGATGATCAGTTCCGGTTTCTGCGCACTGGCGTCGATCAAACCGTCCGCCAGCACCAGACGCCCTTCAGCATCGGTATTCATCACTTCCACGCTTTTACCGTTGCGATAGTGGATGATATCGCCCAACTTGAAGGCATTACCGCTGATCAGGTTGTCCGCACAGCACAGGTACAGCTTCACGCGTTTGTTCAGACCGCGCGTGATAGCAAACGCCAGCGCGCCGGTTACCGTTGCGGCACCACCCATATCAGACTTCATGGAGTCCATAAAGGCGCTCTGCTTGATACTGTAGCCGCCGGAATCGAAGGTGATCCCTTTCCCGACCAGGCAGGCATAAACCGGGGCTTCTTTATCCCCTGTCGGGTTGTAATCAAGCGCCAGCAGAACCGGTTGACGTTCAGAACCACGACCAACGGTATGCAGTCCCATGTAGTTCTGCTCGCGCAGATCTTCACCTTTGGTAATGCGGTAAGAGACGTGATCGCACGCCACGCTGCACAGGAGATCAACGGCGCGCTGCGCCAGTTGCTCTGGCCCCAACTCTTCCGCCGGTGCGTTAATGGTGTCACGCACCCAGTCAATGATGGTCAGACGGTTATCCAGTTCCTGGCGCTGTGCATCGTCCAGGTTTGGCCATTCCACTTTGCGGCTGCCTTTTGGCCCTTTGTAGCCCTGCCAGAATGACCAGCAGCGGTCAGCATCCCAGCCCTCACCTGCCAGCTGTACATGCTTGATACCGAGGCCGTCGATCTTCCGCGCTGCGCGCTGGATCAAACCGAGGTCGTCTTTACCGTTAAGATGCAAAGCAATACCATCGTTATTAATGCTGTATGTGGCTTTTTCGCCCCAACGCGCATCGGCAGGCTGCGTAGTGAGCGTGATTTTCATGGCTTCTGTCATTGTAATTTTTCCTTATTAGCAAACGGGCCGCCCGAAGGCAGCCCGTAATATTCTTCATCCTTTGAGTTGCCTCTGCGTTGGCTTCATCCACTCACACCAGTCACATAGTTATCTATGTTCCTGGCGATTCGTGGCCTTGCCGCCTTGACGCAACTCAAATGATTTTGAATACGCGACTTACTCTGCTTCATCTAACCAGACTAGCAGAATCGCCTCCAGAATTTTTTCACTGGATGCGTCAGGGTCGTCATCAAATTCCTCAAGATCGCAGATCCACTGATGGAGATCGGTGAAACGAACGGTCTTGGGATCGAGATCGGGGAAGGCGTCGTACAGCGCTTCGCCGATTTCGCGGCTATCGGTCCACTTCAGTCCCATACTACCCTCTGTTAATGCTCACGAGCATGATTGATTGTGTAACGTGGGATTTCGACCACTAAATCATCCCCGGTCACGCGAGCCTGGCAGCTTAAACGGCTTTCCGGCTCCAGTCCCCAGGCTTTATCCAGCATGTCGTCTTCTTCTTCCGTGCTTTCCGGCAGGGAATCAAAACCTTCACGCACGATGCAGTGGCAGGTCGTACAGGCGCAGGATTTTTCGCAGGCGTGTTCAATCTCGATACCGTTGCGCAGCGCAACGTCAAGAATGGTTTCACCGGTCTCCGCTTCCAGAACTGCGCCATCCGGACAGAGATCCTGATGAGGCAGAATAACAATCTTTGGCATATTAAACCTCGTCCACGGAATGGCCTTTCAGCGCGCGACGGACCGACTGGTCCATGCGCCGGGCGGCGAATTCCTGGGTTTGTTTGTCTACGTTTTTAATGGCTTGTTCGATAGCGTCAACATCATCGCCCAGCGCCACCTCGCTCAGGTGCGCGGCGGCATCGTCGATCTGTTGACGTTCTGCGGCGCTTAACAGCGCGGCATCAGCGGTCAGCGCGCCGGTTAAACTCTCCAGCACGCGCGCCGCTTCGACTTTCTGCTCTGCCAGCATACGGGCTTTTACGTCCTGTTCGGCAAAGCTCATCGAATCCTGAATCATCGAGGCAATTTCGCTATCGGTCAAACCGTAGGACGGTTTCACCTGGATAGAGGCCTCAACGCCGGTGGATTTTTCCATCGCGGTGACGCTCAGCAGACCGTCAGCGTCCACCTGGAAGGTGACGCGAATGTGCGCGCCGCCAGCCGGCAGCGCCGGAATACCGCGCAGTGCAAAGCGCGCCAACGAACGGCAGTCCTGCACCAGTTCACGTTCGCCCTGCATCACGTGGATAGACATCGCGGTCTGACCGTCTTTGAAGGTAGTAAAGTCCTGCGCGCGGGCCACCGGAATGGTGGTGTTACGTGGGATCACTTTCTCCACCAGACCGCCCATCGTTTCCAGTCCCAGCGACAGCGGGATCACGTCGAGCAGCAGCATTTCACTGTCCGGCTTGTTGCCGACCAGGATATCGGCCTGGATAGCCGCGCCAATCGCCACCACTTTATCCGGGTCGATGGACGTCAGCGGCGGACGACCAAAAAATTCGCCCACACGTTCGCGCACCAGCGGTACGCGCGTGGAACCGCCAACCATCACCACTTCCAGGACTTCCTGCGCCTCAACGCCGGCATCTTTCAGTGCACGACGACAGGCCAGTAGCGTGCGCTTAACCAGCGCGGAAATGAGCTCATTAAACTGTTCGCGGGTAATCTCACCCTGCCAGCCCGCCACGTTAACCGTTACGGACTCGGCATCGCTGAGCGCAATTTTCGCCGCGATGGCGGCATCCAGCAATTCGCGCTGAACACGGTTATCACTGCGATCGGTAATCCCCGCCTGTTCGCGGATGTAATCTGCCAGCAGGTGATCGAAGTCATCGCCGCCAAGCGCAGAATCCCCGCCGGTCGCCAGCACTTCGAACACGCCGCGGCTCAGGCGCAGAATAGAAATATCAAACGTTCCGCCGCCGAGGTCATACACCGCAATGACGCCCTCTTTGCCGGAATCCAGGCCGTAGGCAATCGCCGCTGCGGTCGGTTCATTGAGCAGGCGCAGGACATGCAGACCCGCCAGACGCGCGGCATCTTTGGTCCCCTGACGCTGTGCATCGTCAAAGTACGCCGGTACGGTAATGACCACGCCATCCAGATCGCCGGAAAGCGACTCAGTGGCACGCGCCGCCAACGCTTTCAGGATATCAGCAGAAACACGAATCGGATTCAGCAAACCCGCCGCCGTTTCAATCATCGGCAGGCCATTAACGCTTTCCTGAAAACGGTACGGCAGATGGGGGTAACGAGTCTGAATATCTGCCAGCGAACGCCCCATCATGCGTTTTACCGAGCTGATGGTATTGGCGGTATCCAGCGCGGCATTGGCGCGCGCATCATAGCCGACCGTGTGGCCCTGCTGCTGATAGTGAACGACGGACGGCAGCAGATGACGACCGTCGCGATCGGCCAGCGTTTCCGCCTGCCCGCTACGTACGGTTGCGACCAGAGAGTTGGTGGTCCCGAGATCGATACCCACAGCCAGACGACGCTGGTGTGGCGCTGCGCTCAGACCAGGCTCACTAATTTGTAATAAGGCCATAATTGCTTCCGAATATTAAAAATCGAGCAGTTTTTCTTCGAGTTGTTCTGCACTGCTTCGCAGTTTATCGAGAAAACGCAGTTTACGCACGGTATCGGCCGCAACGTCCCACGTCTCGCTATCCAGTTGTTCCACCATCAGCTGATGGCGGCTATCAAACATCTTTTTCACGCGCTGAATAAAACGTTCCAGCCGCGCCTCGTCTTTCGCCTGTTCGATCTCATCGAGTTCTTCACGCAATTCCAGTTGTTCCATCAGGAATGCGGTGTCGCGCACCGTGTGCTGCTCGTTGCTGAGATCAAAACCGTGTAACGAAAGCAGATATTCTGCGCGCATCAGAGGATGGCGCAGCGTTTGCCAGGCCTGGTTGATGGTGGCGGATTGCGAAACGGCAGCAAGCTGTTCCGCCTGGGTACCGCTGGCAAATTTATCAGGGTGATACTGACGTTGCAGATCCTGAAAACGAAGGCTCAGCGCCTGAATATCGAGCGGATAACGGGCCGGTAAGCCAAAGAGGGTGAAGTAGTCCATAACATTCTCAGGGGTAGCCTGTTAGAACAAACCCCACACGTAGCTTGGCCACGGCGGGGTTTTCGGATGACGCGCGTTACACGTGGAAGCTTTCGCCGCAACCACACTCGTCTTTCACATTCGGGTTAGTGAATTTAAACCCTTCGTTCAGACCTTCTTTTACGAAGTCTAACTGCGTTCCGTCCAGAAATTGCAGGCTTTTTCCGTCAACCACGACCTTAACGCCTTTGTCTTCAAACACGGTATCTTCTGCCGCCGGTTCATCAACAAATTCCAGTACATACGCCATACCTGAGCAGCCGGAGGTTCTCACGCCCAGACGCAGGCCAAACCCTTTACCGCGGTTCGCCAGGAAGGTATTTACTCGCGCTGCTGCACTGTCGCTAAGTGTAATCGACATAATAAAACCTCAACTCTTCTTATTTTGCTTCACGTTTGCTTTTATAGTCCGCAATAGCGGCTTTGATCGCGTCTTCTGCCAGAATAGAACAGTGAATTTTCACGGGCGGCAGTTCAAGCTCATCGGCGATATCGGTGTTTTTGATCGCCTGTGCTTCGTCCAGCGATTTCCCTTTCACCCATTCGGTGACCAGGGAGCTGGACGCGATAGCGGAACCGCAGCCGTAAGTCTTGAAACGCGCGTCTTCAATGATACCTTCATTGTTGACTTTGATCTGCAACTTCATCACGTCGCCACAGGCTGGTGCACCCACCATGCCGCTTCCCACGTTCTCGTCGCTGTTGTCAAAAGAGCCCACGTTACGTGGATTCTCGTAATGATCGATTACTTTTTCGCTGTAAGCCATGATGAATTCCCCTTATCGGTACCGATTAATGATGTGACCATTCGATGCTGTTCAGATCCACGCCCTGCTTGTGCATTTCCCACAGTGGAGAAAGGTCACGCAGACGGCCGATAGATTTACGAACCAGTTCGATGGTGTAATCAATCTCTTCTTCGGTAGTAAAACGACCTAAAGAGAAACGAATAGAGCTATGCGCCAGCTCGTCGGTCATTCCCAGCGCGCGCAGCACATAGGAAGGCTCGAGGCTCGCAGAGGTACAGGCGGAACCTGAAGAGACCGCAAGGTCTTTCAGCGCCATGATCAGCGACTCGCCTTCAACATAGTTAAAGCTCACGTTGAGGATGTTTGGCGCGCCCTGTTCGAGGTCACCGTTCAGGTAGACTTCTTCCATATCTTTCACGCCGTTCCACAGACGGTTACGCAGACCGCGCAGACGCGCCATCTCGGTTTCCATCTCTTCTTTCGCGATGCGATAGGCTTCGCCCATGCCGACTATCTGGTGGACGGGCAGCGTACCGGAACGCATACCGCGTTCGTGGCCGCCACCGTGCATCTGTGCTTCGATGCGAATACGCGGTTTACGGCGAACGTACAGCGCGCCGATCCCTTTCGGGCCATAAATTTTGTGACCGGAGAAAGACATCAGGTCAACTTTCAGTTGGCTCAGATCGATAGGCAGTTTGCCCACGCTCTGGGTGGCGTCAACGTGATAGATGATGCCGCGCGCACGGCACATTTCGCCGATAGTCGCGATATCCTGCACCACACCGATTTCGTTATTCACGTGCATGATGGAAACCAGAATGGTGTCGTCACGCATCGCCGCTTCCAGCGCGTTGAGATCGATAATTCCGTTGCTCTGCGGCGCCAGGTAGGTTACTTCAAACCCTTCGCGCTCCAGTTGACGGCAGGTATCCAGCACGGCTTTGTGTTCGGTTTTGCTGGTGATGATGTGCTTGCCTTTTTTCTGATAAAAGTTGGCTGCACCTTTGATCGCCAGGTTGTCGGATTCAGTCGCACCGGAGGTAAAGACGATTTCACGCGGATCGGCACCCACCAGATCGGCAATCTGATTACGGGCGATATCCACCGCCTCTTCAGCCTGCCAGCCGAAACGGTGTGAACGGGAGGCCGGGTTACCAAAGGTTCCGTCCAGCGTCAGGAACTGCATCATTTTCTCGGCAACACGCGGGTCCACCGGCGTGGTTGCGGAGTAATCGAGATAAATCGGTAATTTCATTGCTCTATAAACTCCGTACATCGCTTCAATGCAAGGAGTCAGGCAACCGGCTGGATGTACGACCGTGTTAACGGAGCGCAAGCGCCCCGGCCTGACTCTGAAATACTTTTACGCTTCATCCTTCAGACTGCCTCTGCGTTGGCGGTCTTCACTCACCTCAGTCACTTACTGATGTAAGCGCCTGAGGATTCGCTCAGTTGCCGCCCTGATGCAGCCAGAATGATATTGCGTACTTTTCTAATTAAGCGCGTAACTTAACGTCAATTGCGTCTTGTGCACGATTTGTGCGTGGAGCGTCGTGGCTGTGCTGGCGACCAGACACATCCAGGACTTCCTGATTATTCACCAGTTCGCCTAACGTGATGTTGTTGAGGAAACCGGTCAGACGGTCGCTCAAGTCACGCCACAGCGCGTGGGTCAGGCATTTATCGCCGCCCTGACAACCGCCTTTGCCCTGACAACGGGTCGCATCAACCGACTCGTCAACAGCGCTAATCACTTCACCAACTGCAATACTGCCGGCATCTTTGCCCAGCAGATAACCGCCGCCTGGTCCACGTACGCTGGAAACCAGACCATTTTTACGCAAACGGGAGAACAGCTGTTCCAGATAAGAAAGGGAAATTCCCTGACGTTCAGAAATATCAGCCAACGGTACCGGGCCCGCTTCGGAGTTGAGCGCAACGTCCAACATTGCGGTCACGGCATAACGCCCTTTAGATGTCAGTCTCATGTCTTACTTAGCCTCAAACTCGCCCCTGCCCGGGGTTTTTTATTGTAAAATGGGGGTATTGCATAGCAGGGCCAAGTCTGACATTCCCGACTAAATCAGTCAACTATTTACTTGACTGTTTTAGTCAGGTATTTAACCTTCAGTGCCATTTTGCGTTGCCGGATGGCGCTTCGCTTATCCGGCCTACAGACCGCACGATTCGTAAGCCGGATAAGCGAAGCGCCATCCGGCATTAGCACCGTTACTTGCTTTTATTCTGCTGCTCAATAGAGGCAAGCATTCCACGCAGAATATTCAGCTCCTGGCTCTCCGGACGCGCGCGCGTAAACAGACGGCGCAGTTTGTTCATCACCTGCCCGGGGTGGTTTTCACGGATAAACCCCGTCGACAGTAACGTCTGCTCAAGGTGACCGTAAAAACGCTCCAGATCGTCCACCAGCGGGTACGGTGCTTCTTCATGCACCACCGCGTCAGGGTTTTCCTGTGTTGCCAGCCAGGCCATGCGCACTTCATACGCGATGACCTGTACCGCCATCGCCAGGTTCAGCGAACTGTACTCCGGGTTTGCCGCAATCGCGACGTGGTAATGGCATTTTTGCAGTTCGTCGTTGGTCAGTCCAACGCGTTCACGACCAAACACCAGCGCTACGGGGGTATTTGCCGCTTCCGCGACGCTTTTTAAACCGCATTCGCGCGGATCGAGCATCGGCCACGGCAGCGTACGCGAACGCGCGCTGGTTCCGACGACCAGACTGCATCCGGCCAGCGCTTCATCGAGGGTGTCGACGATCTGCGCGTTGCCGATCACATCACTGGCCCCTGCTGCCAGGGCGATAGCCTGGGAGTCAGGTTTTACGAGCGGGTTAACCAGCCACAGATTGGTTAACCCCATTGTTTTCATTGCGCGGGCAACAGAGCCCATGTTGCCGGTGTGTGACGTTTCCACCAGCACGATTCGAATATTTTGCAGCATTGTCTTTCTTCAGCTAAAGATTATTCGCCCATATTATCATAAATCGAAGACATATTCCGATCTCGCTGCTATACTCTGCGCCGTTTTCCCGTTCTTTAACATCCAGTGAGAGAGACCGATGCATCCGATGCTGACCATCGCCGTGCGCGCAGCGCGCAAGGCGGGTAATGTAATTGCCAAACACTACGAAACGCCTGACTCAGTAGAAACCAGCCAGAAAGGCAGCAATGATTTTGTGACCAACGTCGATAAAGCCGCCGAAGCGATTATTATCGAAACGATCCGCAAATCTTACCCACAGCACACCATCATCACCGAAGAAAGCGGTGAACATGAAGGTACCGATCAGGATGTTCAATGGGTTATCGATCCACTGGATGGCACCACCAACTTCATAAAACGTCTGCCACACTTCGCCGTTTCTATTGCGGTACGCATTAAAGGCCGTACTGAAGTCGCTGTGGTTTACGATCCCATGCGTAATGAACTGTTCACCGCCACCCGCGGCCAGGGCGCTCAGCTGAATGGCTATCGTCTGCGCGGCAGCAATGCGCGCGATCTGGACGGCACCATTATCGCTACCGGCTTCCCGTTCAAAGCCAAACAGCACGCCACCTCTTACATGAATATCCTCGGCAAAATGTTTACCGAGTGCGCTGACTTCCGCCGCACTGGTTCTGCCGCACTGGATCTGGCGTATGTTGCCGCCGCGCGCGTTGACGGTTATTTCGAAATCGGCCTCAAGCCGTGGGATTTCGCCGCAGGTGAACTGATCGCCCGCGAAGCAGGCGCACTGGTTTGCGACTTTACCGGCGGTCATAACTACATGATGACCGGCAACATCGTGGCAGGTAACCCGCGCGTGGTAAAAGCAATGCTGGCGAGCATGCGTGATGAACTGAGCGACGCGCTGAAGCGTTAATCGTTTGCTGCCGGATGGCGGCTAACGCCTTATCCGGCCTACAGATCATTTTACTCTGTAGGCCGGATAAGCGAAGCGCCATCAGGCATTCTCCCTCAGGGCACGTTTAAAACGGTCGTAATCCCCTTCCCATTGGCACCGCACTCATCCACATCACGCCTGCTGCCACCACCAGTATCACGCCACCGGCTAACGCCAGCGTCGACCAGCCAACCTGTCGCCACAATACCGGCGCGCGGTTACCGCTCAGCCTGACCGCCAGCGTGCGAAAACTGTGCACCAGCAGCGCCAGAGAGGTAATGGTCAACGACGTGCCCGCCGCCATCGCCAGCGCCGACGCTATTCCCCAGTAAAATACGCCGATGACTTTGCTAAACAGCAGCACCATGATAGCCCCGGAACAGGGACGCATCCCCATCGACAGGATAATCATCAACCGTGCGCGCCAGTCATCGCCATGGTGCAGTTGTTCCGGATGCGGCAAGTGCTGATGCCCGCACCCACAGTTTTCATGGTGCACATGGTGTGGCGTAAAGGCGGTAAACCTGGGTTTGCGCAGCAGCGCATGTAGTTTCTTCAGCGCCCGCCAGCAGAGCAACAGGCCCAGAACCCCCACCAGCGCATAGCTCCCCTTCTCCAGCCAGAAACCGCTCAGATGGAGCTGTCTCGCCGGCAGTTGCAGGATGCTGAGCACCACCACAACCAGCCCGATCGCCACCAGCCCCTGCAATAACGAGGAGGTCAGCGTCAGGCCAATGCTCGACTTCAGTTTTGAAGGATGGGTCGCCAGCCAGGTGGTAATCACTACCTTTCCGTGCCCCGGCCCCAGCGCGTGCAGTACGCCATATAAAAAGCTAAACAGCAGCAACGAACCGCCCGCCTGGGCTGAGCTGGCGGCAACGGCCTTCAGCAGCACACTCATCTGCTGATTCACCTCCCGCTGCCAGACGATACTTTTGACCATCACCTGCGGCCAGGTTTGCCACAGCCAGACGCCACCGATCGCCGCCATCAGCAAAAAAAGCGCCAGCGGCCACAGCGATATCCAGCGTTGTGCGCGAATGCGGTTTAGCGACATTACTGGCATGTGACTGTCACCGTCTGCGCGAATTGTTTACCCAGTTCCATATCCTCTGGCGGCGCATCGTCCTTATCCAGAGACTGGGCAAAACTGAGCGACGCCTCGTTCGGCTCGGGGGTATGTAGCGCGATTTTGCAGCGCTCACGCATCGTCGGCGATAGCGTCGCATCGCGGTCTTCTTCGTAGCTCATATCGACATAATAAGAGGGATCAAAGGTCGAGAAGGTATAACGTTGCCCGCTCAACGGCTGCGGTTCGGCAAGCGGCAGCACGAAGGTGAGCACCGCCTGATGCTCATCGCGCACCATACCGTATTCCGTGGGGCGGTTTTTAAATTTGACGCGCTGTCCGTTGTGCCACATTTCGGTAAAATAGTGCTGTCCCAGGACATTCGCCATCACTTCCGCCGCCAGTTTTTTCCAGATGTCGGAACCCGGTTTTGCATCGCCCGCATCATAGAGCAGGTCGGCAGAGGTCAGCTCATCCATCGTCCAGCGCATTTTTAGCGCCACAATAGACCCGTTATCGCTAACCACTTCCGTTTTCAGACGGATAAAACTGTGAGGATGTGCGCTCACCGTAAACGTCAAAAAAGCGAGTAACACCAACAAAACGCCGCGTATCATGAATGACTTTGACTCCCCATAAAAACAGGATGGCCACGAGAGTCACGATCGCCGTGACAGGATTGCCCGTGAGGATAACATTGAAATGATGAATGTTGAGCGCGGATTTATGGGCTCGATTCAGTTCTCAGATTTGAGATTTTGTCGTTAAGTACAACGTTCCCATTCCGGTAATTTTCTGTGCGTCACGCCTGAATTGATAACAAATTGTAAAATAAAATAAGCAAATTACGACATTTTTTAACATACCAATTAACCCGCACTGCACAAAAACCATTAAAATTAACCAATATTTAACTAAATAATATCCATAAATTAACATTAATGGGCATTTGTCACATTTTATAAACTTGAGATTCATTACCTCTTCCCTTCGTTGATAACCTCCTGTTCGTGACATGCCCCGGTCCCTACAAAAGGTACAACTATGAAATTCAAACTCGCATTACTCAGTGCAGCCCTGGTTTCTGCATGCATGTTGTCCGGCCCGTCCTTTGCGGCAGAAAAATACGAAATCGCTGTGGTTGCTAAAGTCACCGGCATTCCGTGGTTCAACCGCATGGAAACCGGCGTGAATGAAGCAGCGAAAAAACTGGATGTGAATGCTTATCAGACCGGCCCTTCCACGCCGGATCCGGCTCAGCAGGTGAAGGTCATTGAAGATCTCATTGCCAAGAACGTTAACGCGATCATTGTGGTACCTAATGACGCGAAGGTGCTTGAGCCCGTGCTGAAAAAAGCGCGCGATAAGGGCATTGTCGTTCTGACCCATGAATCGCCGGATCAGCAAATCGGCCAGTGGGATATCGAAACGATCGACAGCGAGAAGTACGCGCAGGCCAACGTCGACGAGCTGGCGAAGGATATGGGCGGCAAAGGCGGCTATGCGATTTACGTCGGCTCGCTGACCGTGCCGTTACACAACGCCTGGGCCGATTACGCCATCAAGTACCAGAAAGAGAAATACCCGGAGATGTTTGAAGTGACCACCCGTCTACCGGTGGCTGAGAGCATCGACAAATCCTACTCCACCACGCTGGATCTGATGAAAACCTATCCGCAGATGAAGGGCATCATTGGCTTCGGTTCGCTGGGTCCGATTGGTGCGGGTCAGGCAGTACAGAAAAAACGCGCGAAAGATAAAATTGCCGTGGTGGGGATTGCCATGCCAGCACAGGCTGCGCCTTATCTGATGCGTGGCGACATCAAAAAAGCGATGCTGTGGGATCCGAAAGATGCCGGCTACGCGCTGGTGACCGTGGCGGATCAGTTGCTGCAAGGCAAAGAGGTGACGCCAGATCTGACCATTGACGGATTAGGGAAAGCCGATGTCGACATGGAGAAGAAAGTGATCCGCTTTAACAAGATCCTCGAAGTCACCAAAGACAACGCACAATCACTCGGTTTCTAAGGCTCCAGCCACCACCAGGGAAACCCAACGCCGGCCGTCTGGTCGGCGCTATCAACAGGCTTAACACTCTGCGCCCGTCAGGGCGCTCGCAGGGGTATTGTCCATGACAGACACCACCGCATTTATCACTCTTGAGAATATCAGCAAGCAATTCCCGGGCGTGCTGGCGCTGGATAATGTGAATCTGACGCTGAAAAAAGGCGAAGTTCACTGTCTGGCAGGGCAGAACGGTTGCGGCAAAAGCACCATTATTAAAGTGATCTCCGGAGTCTACCAGCCGGGAAAAGGGGCGCAGATCCTGCTGGACGGCAAACTGTTCCACCATCTGTCGCCACAGCTCTCTTCGCATTACGGCATCCAGGTTATCTACCAGGATTTATCCCTCTTCCCGAACTTCAGCGTGGCAGAGAATATTGCCGTCAACCGCTATCTGCCCGGCGGTGATATCTGGGTACGGCGCGGTTCGATGAAGCAACAGGCGCTGGCGGCGATGAAGCGAATTGGCGTCAGCATCGATCCCGATAAAAAAGTGGAAAAACTCTCCATTGCCGATCGCCAGTTGGTGGCGATTTGCCGCGCCATTGCTGCCGACGCGCGCCTGGTCATCATGGACGAACCCACCGCGTCCCTGACGCGCCAGGAGGTCAACGGCCTGCTGCGCGTGGTCAACGAATTGAAAGCCGACGGGATTTGCGTGGTATTCGTCAGCCACCGTCTCGATGAGGTGATGGAAGTGGCGGACCGCATCAGCGTCATGCGCGACGGCAAACTGGTAGGGACGTATCCCGCCAGCGAACTCGACAGCCATGAGCTGGCCTTCCTGATGACCGGTCAACGCTTCCACTACAGTCCGCTGCCGGAAAAACCACCGGTTGAGCAGGAGCCGATGCTGGAACTGCGCAACCTGAGCCGCAAAGGAAAATATCAGGATATCAACCTGTCACTGCGCAGCGGTGAGATCGTGTCGATCGTCGGTCTGCTCGGCGCGGGCCGCACCGAGCTTTGTCTGAGCCTGTTTGGCATGACGCACCCGGAAAGCGGGGAAATCCGCATTAACGGCAAACCGGTTCAGCTTCGTAACAACCATGACGCCATCAAACATGGGCTCGGCTATGTCTCGGAAGATCGCCTGACCCAGGGGCTCATCATGGAACAGTCGATCTACGACAACACCATTGTCACGGTCTTCGACAAACTGCATACCCGCAGCGGCCTGCTCGATCACGGTAAAGCAAAAACGCTGGTCGCCGATCTGATCCGTGAACTGAATATCAAGGTGGCCGATCCGCAGTTGCCGGTCAAAACGCTCTCCGGCGGCAACGCCCAGCGCATCGCCATCGCCAAATGGGTGGCGACCCAGCCGCGTATCCTGATCCTGGACTCCCCGACGGTGGGCGTCGATATCGCCAACAAAGAAGGGATTTATCAGATTGCCCGCAACCTGGCGGAGCAAGGAATGGCAGTGCTGATGATTTGCGATGAAATCCCGGAAGCCTATTACAACAGCCATCGCGTGTTGGTTATGCGGCGCGGGAAGTTGGTCGCCGAGTTTAATCCGCATCGTTGTCGTGAAGAGGACATTGCAGAGGTGGTCGAGGTCATCCATGAATAACTTTCGTCTCTCCCGTTTAGTCGGGCACCATGAATTCTGGCTGGGGCTGCTGGTGATTGCGCTTGCCGTTGGACTGAGCGTCAGCACCGACGAGTTTCTGTCACTCGGCAATCTGACAGACGTCGCCACCAGCTATGCCATTCTCGGTATTCTCGCCTGCGGGCTGTTCGTCGTGCTGATCTCCGGGGGGATCGATATTTCGTTCCCGGCGATGACGGCAATAGCGCAATACGCGATGGCAAGCTGGGTGATCGCGCATGGCGGTAACTTTCTGCTGGCGCTGGCCATCGCGGTCGTCGTCGGACTCCTGCTCGGGCTGATTAACGGCTTTCTGGTCTACTGGCTGCGCGTGCCTGCAATCATCATCACCATCGCGACGCTGAACGTCTATTACGGTCTGCTGGTGTACGCCACTAAAGGCACCTGGCTGTACGGCTTCCCGGACTGGTTTATGAACGGCATCAACTGGTTTTCCTTCACGGCGGCAGATGGCTATGACTATGGCCTCACGCTCCCGCTACTGTGCCTGGCAGCCGCGATCGTTTTCACCGCCATCCTGATGAATTACACCCGTCTCGGGCGTCAGATTTACGCGATGGGCGGCAACCGCGACGCCGCATCCCGCCTCGGGCTGAACCTGTTGAAGCTGCATTTCTATGTCTATGGTTTTATGGGCGTTCTCGCAGGTGTAGCCGCTGTCGTGCAGGCGCAGATCACACAGTCCGTGGCGCCAAACTCGCTGCTCGGTTTTGAGCTGACGGTACTGGCGGCGGTCGTGCTGGGCGGCACCAGCATGAGCGGCGGGCGCGGTACATTGACCGGTACGCTGTTGGGGGTGATTCTGCTGGCCTTTTTGCAAAACGGTCTGACGCTGCTCAGCGTCTCCTCGTACTGGCACACCGTTTTCAGCGGCGTCATTATCCTGGTCAGCATCAGCGCCACGGCGTGGAATGAAAAACGCAAACTGGCAAGGGAGCTTTGAGATGAAAGCGTTCGCAAAAGTATTACCCGGTGATGCCATCATCCGCCTGCAGTGCGTGATTATTATCGTCGTCGCCGTCGTCTTCTCGGCGCTGTTGGGCACCCGCTTTTTCAGCGTCGCAAACTTCCAGTCCATCGGTTCGCAGTTGCCGATCCTCGGCATGCTGGCGCTGGGAATGGGCATGACCATGCTGACGGGCGGCATTAACCTGTCAATTATCGCGGGCGCCAACGCCTGCTCGCTGGTCATGGCCGCCGTCATCGTCAGCCATCCGGACAATCCGCTGTTTCTCGCGCTGGCGCTGCTGGCCGGTGCCGCGGTCGCCGTCGCGATAGGTACGCTGAACGGTGCGCTGATCGCCTGGGTTGGCGTGTCGCCGATCCTTGCCACGCTCGGCACCATGACGCTTATCTCCGGGCTGAACATCTTGCTCTCCAACGGCACGGTGATTTCCGGCTTCCCGGCGGCGATCCAGTATCTCGGTAATGCCACCCTTGCGGGTATTCCCGTCGCCCTGCTGCTCTTCTTACTGGTCGCCGTGCTGCTGTGGGTTCTACTGGAACACACCACGCTTGGGCGCAGTCTCTATCTGATGGGTTCCAACGAACAGGCGACCCGCTACAGCGGCGTGAACACCGTTCGGGTGCAGATTTCCGTCTACGTCATTTCCGCCCTGCTCGGCTGGGTGGCCGCAATCTTAATGATGGCGAAATTCAACTCGGCGAAGGCCGGATACGGAGAGTCTTATCTGCTGGTCACTATTCTCGCGTCGGTGCTGGGCGGCATTAATCCGGACGGCGGATTTGGCCGTATCATCGGTCTGGTGCTGGCGCTGATTGTGCTGCAAATGCTGGAAAGCGGCTTTAACTTGCTGGGGATCAGTAGCTATCTGACGATGGCGCTTTGGGGCGCGGTCCTCATCCTCTTTATCGCATTACAGAATCGTAGAGCCTGATTTCAGGAGAAAAATTATGGCGAGTTACTTTATTGGTGTGGATGTAGGAACCGGCAGCGCTCGCGCAGGCGTATTTGATCTTAACGGCAGAATGGTCGGTCAGGCCACTCGCGCGATTGAGATTTACCGCCCGCAGGCCGATTTCGTTGAGCAGTCGTCCGATAACATCTGGCAGGCCGTCTGCAACGCGGTTCGTGATGCCATTAATCAGTCCGATATCAACCCAATCCAGGTGAAAGGGCTGGGATTTGACGCCACCTGTTCGCTGGTGGTGCTGGATAAAGAGGGCAAACCGCTGACCATCAGCCCTTCCGGGCGCAGCGAACAAAACATTATCGTGTGGATGGATCACCGCGCCATCACCCAGGCCGAGCGCATCAACGCGATGCACCACCGGGTTCTGGACTACGTGGGCGGGATTATCTCCCCGGAAATGCAGACGCCGAAACTGCTGTGGCTGAAACAGCATATGCCTAACACCTGGGCGAACGCGGGCTACTATTTTGATTTACCCGACTTTCTGACCTGGCGCGCCACCGGCGACGACACGCGCTCCCTTTGCTCCACGGTGTGCAAATGGACCTACATGGGTCATGAAGATAAGTGGGATGCCAGCTACTTCCGCGAAATCGGGCTGGAAGACCTGCTGGAACACGATGCGGAAAAAATTGGCCGCTACGTGAAAACGATGGGCGAACCGCTCGGCCACGGGCTGACCCAGCGCGCCGCCAGTGAAATGGGGCTGATTCCTGGCACCGCCGTCAGCGTGTCGATCATCGACGCCCACGCCGGCACGCTCGGCACGCTCGGCGCCTGCGGCGTCTCCGGCGAAGTCGCTGACTTTGACCGCCGCGTCGCGCTGATTGGCGGAACCTCTACCGGTCACATGGCCATCTCTAAACAGCCACGCTTTATCGGCGGCGTCTGGGGTCCCTACTATTCCGCCGTACTGCCGGAATACTGGCTCAATGAAGGTGGACAGTCCGCTACCGGCGCGCTGATCGACCATATTATTCAGTCGCATCCTTGTTACGAAACGCTGCTGGCGCAGGCAAAAGCGCAGGGACACACCATTTATGAAGTGCTGAACGCGCTGCTGCGTAAAATGGCGGGTGAGCCGGAAAATATCGCCTTCCTGACCCGCGATATTCATATCCTGCCCTACTTTCACGGCAACCGTTCACCGCGCGCCAACCCAACGTTGACCGGGGCGATCAGCGGTCTGAAGCTTTCCCGCACGCCGGAAGATATGGCGCTGCACTATCTGGCGACCATTCAGGCCATCGCGCTGGGTACGCGCCATATCATTGAGACGATGAACCAGAGCGGTTACAGCATTGACACCATCATGGCCAGCGGCGGCGGCACCAAGAATCCTATCTTTGTGCAGGAACATGCCAATGCCACCGGTTGCGCCATGTTGCTGCCGGAAGAGAGCGAAGCGATGCTGCTGGGCGGCGCGATGATGGGCACCATCGCCGCCGGCGTTTTCGAGACCTTCCCGGAAGCGATGTCGGCGATGAGTCGGATTGGTAAAACGGTCACCCCACAGACCAACCGCATTAAGCAGTATTACGACCGCAAATATCAGGTGTTCCATGAGATGTATCAGGATCATATGAAGTACCGTCAACTGATGCAGGGGGACGCATGAGTAGTTCATGGCAGCAGGCCAGCGACACCTGGAGCCTCTACAGCGAGGCGCTGGCCGGTCTGGGTCAGCATCTTAACGAACCGGTCTGGAACGCGTTAATGACGGAACTGCGCGAATGCCGTGGGAAAATTGTGGTCACCGGCGTCGGCACCTCCGGCATTGCGGCGCGAAAAATCGCCCACATGCTGGCCTGCGTTGAGCGCCCGGCAATCTATCTCAACGCCACCGATGCCGCGCACGGCGATCTCGGTTTTTTACGCGCGGACGATCGGGTCATTCTGCTTTCCCGTGGCGGTAACTCTGACGAGCTCACGCGACTGTTGCCGGGGCTGGCCGCACGCAACGTGCCGATTATCAGCGTCACGGAAAACCCGGATTCCGCCATTGCCCGCGCCGCCCGACTGGTGATTTCTACCGGCGTCCAGCGCGAGGCGGATCCGCTGAACATGCTGGCGACCACCTCCATCATGCTGGTGATTGCGATCTTTGATGCCGCCTGCGCGTGTCTGATGAGCGAGAGCGGCTACACCAAAGAAACGCTGCTGGCCGTGCATCCGGGGGGGGATGTCGGTTTAACCCTGCGACAGGAGCGCTAATCCATTAGCAACCTTTCAGCCTCGCCTTCTCCGGCGGGGCTTTTTTGTGCACAGAAAACCCCCAGCTAGGCTGGGGTTCCGGGAAGCTTTCAGCTTTGAGCCAGTTATTAAAACCCCTTTTGATTTGTTAAAACACCTTGCGGTCTGGCAACTGCAAAAGTTAAACAAGAAATCAAAAGGGGGTCCCAATGGGGGACGAAAAGAGCTTAGCGCACACCCGATGGAACTGTAAATATCATATAGTTTTTGCGCCAAAATACCGAAGGCAAGCGTTCTACGGAGAGAAGCGCAGAGCGATAGGCGGCATCTTAAGAAAGCTGTGTGAGTGGAAAAACGTACGAATCCTGGAAGCGGAATGCTGTGCAGATCATATCCATATGCTTGTGGAAATCCCGCCCAAAATGAGCGTATCGGGTTTTATGGGGTATCTGAAAGGGAAAAGCAGTCTGATGTTGTATGAGCAATTTGGTGATATGAAGTTTAAATACAGGAACAGGGAGTTCTGGTGTCGTGGATACTACGTAGATACGGTGGGTAAGAACACGGCGAAGATACAGGACTACATAAAGCAGCAGCTTGCAGAGGATAAAATGGGTGAGCAGTTATCGATCCCTTATCCGGGCAGCCCGTTTACGGGCCGTAAGTAACGAAGTCTGATGCAAATGTCAGATCGTATGCGCCTGTTAGGGCGCGGCTGGTAACAGAGCCTTATAGGCGCATCAGAAAAACCTCCGGCTATGCCGGAGGATATTTATTTTTGCGCCATCTGAAGATAAAAAACGCGAAAAATCCTGGTAAAGCGCTGCGTTAAACTTTCTGATGTGGCTGCACGCGTGAAAAATTCTGTGACCTCTCCCTGCAATCCTGACGCAAAACATTTCATTCGTAATGGCTATGGAAAAACTTTAGCTATTCTTATCTAACATACCTACGGGAGATCCGACAGATGATGCCAACGCTTGCTCCGCCATCTGTACTTTCTGCTCCCCAGCGCCGTTGCCAGGTTTTGCTGACGCTTTTCCAGCCGGGGCAAAGTGCCACCGCGGAAATGTTCAGTGCGCTAAATGGTGTCGATGATGCTGTTGCCCGTGAGGATATTGTCGAAACGGGACGGGAGATCCAGCGTTATCATCGACTCAGCATTAGCACTGGTCCGAACGGGTGCTACCGGATCGAAGGTACCGCGTTAAACCAACGCCTCTGCCTCTTACACTGGCTCAGACGCGGCCTGCGTTTGTGTCCGGCGTTCATTACCCAACACTTTGCCCCCGCCCTCAAAACCGAACTGAAACAGCGGGGGATCCTGCGCACGCTGTATGACGACACCAATCTGCATGCGCTGATTAACCTCTGCGCGCGTCGCCTGCAAAAACCGTTTGAGTGCCGGGATATTCAGTTCCTGCACCTCTATCTGCAATATTGCCTGTTGCAGCATCACGCGGGGATCTCCCCGGAATTTAATCCTGTCCAGCAGCGCTGGGCGCAATCCTGCGCCGAATACCCGCTGGCGCAGGAGATCGGTCGCCACTGGCAGCGGCGCGTCATGCAAAATGCGCCGCTCACGGAATCACTGTTTATGGCGCTGCTGTTTTCGATGATCCGCATCCCGGATCCGATTCGCGATAACCATCAGCAGAACCGGCGGTTGCGTCTGGCGATCGCCCGGCTGATCCTGCGCTTTCGCGAAATGGGCGCGGTGCGTTTCAATGACGAGCACGGACTGAATGCCCAACTCTACATCCACCTCGCTCAGGCACTGAACCGCAGTCTGTTTTCTATCGGTATCGATAACACGTTGCCGGAAGAGTTCGCCCGCCTCTATCCGCGTCTGATGCGTACCACTCGTGATGCGTTACGCGGGCTTGAAGAAGAGTATGACGTTGAATTTTCCGAGGAAGAGACGGGACTGGTGGCGGTGATTTTTGGCGCATGGCTGATGCAGGATAATGATTTGCATGAGAAGCAGGTCGTCTTACTGACCGGGGATAATCCGCAACTGGAGCAGCAGATAGAGCAACAGCTGCGTGAGCTGACCCTGCTGCCGCTGAACATCAAGCCGTTGCCAATGCGGAATTTCCAGCGGGAGGGCTCGCCGCGCGGCGTGGCGCTGATTGTCACCCCTTACGCCACGCTGCTGCCGCTCTTTTCACCACCGTTGATTCACGCGGATCAAGCGCTGACGCCACATCAGCAACAGCAGATCCGCAAGATGCTGGAATCAGGCTGAGGCGGTCACCTTTGGCCGCAGCACCATGGCCGGTAGCGCCACCAGCGCCATTACCCAGAAGACGCCGTTGCCCAGGTTCTGATACAGGAAGCCGGCGAACACGGTCATGATGGCAATACTGCCGCCCATCGCCACCGCAGAATAGACCGCCTGCAGACGGATCACTTCGCTTCCCTGACGCGCCGCGATATAGCGCATCGCCGCCAGGTGGCACACGGTAAAAGTGCCGCAATGGAGGATCTGCACGACAATCAGCCACGGCAGCGCCGTCGTCCAGCCCATCAGTCCCCAGCGAATCACCCCACAGACGGCGGAGAGCAGTAACAGATCGCGGGCGCTGAAGCGGCGGAACAGTTTGTTGCTTAGAGCAAAGATAATCACTTCCGCAACCACGCCGAGCGACCAGAGATAGCCTACCGCCGAAGCGGAATAGCCGGCTCCCTGCCAGTAAATGGCGCTAAAGCCGTAGTAAGCGGCATGCGCCCCCTGCAACAGACATACGCAGGCCAGAAAGCGCCAGCTCTGCGTGACCAGCGCACGCCAGGCGGGCCAACCGGCGCTCTCCTGGTGCCGGTTTTCCCCCTGTGGCAGCACGCTGGGGCGAATCAGCATTCCCAGCAGCATTGAGGCGACGCCCAGCGTCAGCAGCGCCAGAACCGCCCGATAATCAAACACGCTGACCAGCTTTCCGGTCAACGCCGAACCAATAACAAACGCCACCGATCCCCACAGTCGTACCCGACCGTAGTCCATCGTAATCTGTTTTTGCCAGGTATTCGCCAGCGCGTCCGTGAGCGGCACCAGCGGTGAGAAGAAGAGGTTAAAGCCAACCATCACCACCATCAGCCACGCGACATGGGTTCCGGCCCAGAAGGCCAGTGCAAAGACCAGCGTCAGCAGCGCCAGGAGGCGTAACGCACGGATCAGTCGCGACGGGTCGCTGACCCGCGGGGCAATGATCAGACTCCCGAGAAAACGCGCCACCAGTCCAGCGCCTAGCAGCAGGCCGATCGTTTCTGGCGTGAGGCCAAGCCCTTTAAGCCAGACGCTCCAGAAGGGAAGAAAAATCCCGTAGCTAAAAAAGTAGGTGAAGTAACCGAGCGCCAGCCAGCGCGTGGAGTGCAAAGACATGATCCCCTCCCGTGTGGAGGCGATAGTCTGGCGATAAACGCAGGCTGGCGCAAGTGAACATTAACAGCGACATAACAACGTTTTGTCGCTAATCAACGCGAATCTCCATCGTAAAACAACACTGTTCTCCGGAGCCTAACATCCGTAATCCCGGCAGCCCCGGCATGTGGTGGGCATTTACCGGATGCGTCTGCGGTTCCAGACAAAGGAATGACTGACCTGGCATTCTGAAGAGCATCAGCCAGGGAGTTTGCGCAGAAATCGTGACATTCATCACATCTCTACGGATAACCGCCTGTCCGCTCCATCCGGAATATCCCACGTTCAGCCAGCGATCCGCGCCATATTGCGACCTGGTGAAATCGACTTCCGCCGGGAGTTCGCTCTGCCAGGCCAGTGGCAAATGATGTTCGCCTTCTGGCCAGTAACCGCTTGCCGAGAACTGCACGGTGCTTTGAGCATCAAACACAAAGAACGGGTGAAAACCGCAGCCGTAAAGCATCGGGCGTTTGCCCAGATGAACGATCGTCAGCGACGCTCTGAGTACCGACGCCTCCAGCACATACTGGAGTTCCGCCAGATAGTCATACCCGCACGCCAGTTGACTGCGCAAACACAATCGACAACTGTCGTCGGTTACGTCTGCTATCTCCCAGCGCTTAAGCCAGCCGTCACCGTGCAGAAAGAAACGTTCATCCGCATTATGCAGCGGCAACTGCACCTCTGTTCCGCGCTGGCTGAAGCGGTTATCGGCCACACGATTGGCGACCGGAAGCATCGGAAACAGCCCACCCTCACCAACGGATTTCCCCTCGCCTGCACGTAAAACCGGCTGTTGATGTTGTAACGAAAACAATGCCAGCAGCCTACCGCCCTGCGGGTCCACGCGCATCCGCAGATGCGCGTTATTCAGCGTCAGCGGCGTCGTCATCAGCGAGCACTTCTCTGCTGTGCCGACGACGGGCTGGCCTTCAGGTGTCTCGCCGCCAGTTGTTCCTCAAGGGCTTCCAGGGTGACGCCTTTGGTTTCAGGTACATTACGCAGCACGTACACATAACCCATCGCACAAATCACGCCGTAGAGCAGGAAACTCCCGGCTGCGCCCAGCCCGGCATTGAGCAGCGGGAAGGTATAGGTCAGCAGGAAGCAGGCAATCCACAGTGCCAGCGTGCCCAACGACATCGCCAGCCCGCGCACGCGGTTAGGGAAAATTTCGGACAGCAGCACCCAGGTGACAGGTGCCAGCGTCAGGGCATAGATCGCAATGGCTGCCAGCACCAGAACCAGCACCGGCCAGCCCATAATCCCCATCCCGTATGCACCAGCAATCAACACATAAATCACGGTCAGGCCGGATGCGCCAAACAGCATCAGTTTGCGGCGACCGAGTTTATCCACCAGCGGCAGCGCGGCAAGAGTAAAGACCAGATTGATAATGCCGGTGGCGACAATGGATTTCAGGGTGCCGTTGATGTCGAAACCGGCGGAGGCGAAAATCTCCTGCGCGTAATTAAAGATCACGTTGATCCCACACCACTGCTGGAAGACCGCCAGCACCATGCCGATAATAACTATCGGTTTGATCTGTGGTTGCAACAGCGTTGACCATGCCACCTTATGGTTATCTTTGAGTAGCGTGTGCTCAATCTCCTTCAGCGTCTGCCCGGCATACTCCGTAGAGCCAATGCGTTGCAGCATGGCGCGCGCGCGTTCCGGTTTACCCGCCTTCACCAGCCAGCGCGGGGATTCGGGAACGAAAAACATCAGTACCAGAAACACCAGCGCAGGGACTAACTCTGCGCCAAACATCCAGCGCCAGCCCATCTGCCCGTTCCAGCTCTCGACGATCGCCTGCTGCGTGGCCCCTGTCGCAACGGGTTCGGCGATCATCAGGTTGATCAGCTGCGCCGCCAGCACGCCAATCACAATGGTCAACTGGTTCACCGCCACAAAGCGTCCGCGTTTTTCCGCCGGACTGACTTCAGCGATGTACAGCGGACTGAGCGCGGAGGCAAGGCCAATCCCGACGCCGCCGACGATGCGGTAAATCACGAACATGTCGAAGTTACTGGCAACGGCGGTTCCCCATGCGGAGGCGCTGAACAGAATAGCCGAGAGGATCAGCGGCATTTTTCGGCCAAATTTATCCGCACACCAGCCGGAAATCAGCGCCCCAAAAATACAGCCTACCAGCGCCGAACTCATCGCCCAGCCCGACTGCGCCGGATCGGTTATTGAGAAGTACGCTTCATAAAAGGGTTTTGCCCCGCCAATCACCACCCAGTCGTAGCCAAACAGCAAACCACCACAGGCCGCGACCAGACAGATGGTCCAGACGTAGCCGATTTTCAAATGTGTCTGCGCGTTATTCATTATGATTCCTCTTTCAGGGAAACGCAGGGAACAGTAGGTTTCCGGTGGCGTCACCACCACCGGTTCAGGGTTTATTGCAATAACTCCAGTCTGATGACATGGCGCAGGAGCAGAGCTTTGTCATGCGCCGGATTCTGTTGCAGAAGAGCGTCAAGCGCCTGCTGGCAGGCGGATAAATCCTCCAGCCCCAGATGCCCCAACGCGGTGATAAACAGGCAGTGCTGCTGATGCTTTGCCTCCGCCGGGGTATCGAGTACCACCAGATCCGGTAATGAGACGGCGAAGAAATCCACCTCTGGCACATGGTCTCGCTGTGACGCTACCCATTGCAGGAAGCTTTTGAAGAGTTGTTCAGCATCGTCACTCTTACCCAGTTTTTTCAGCGCCATGCCCTGCCAGAAGAGATAGTCCACGGGCTGATCGTTGTAGTAACGACCAGCATCCAACGTACTTCCACCGCAGGTGGCGCGCGCAAAGTAACGCTGTGCCTCGTCATGATGCCCCTGACGTTGGGCGCAATAGCCCAACAGATACCAGATATCGTTATCGGTTTGTCCGGGCAGACGTCCTTCCCCCAGGTTATGCGGATAGCTCAGCGCCTGTTGTAGCAGGCTGACCGCGGCAGATAATTCCTCCCTGCCGATCGCCGCCAGCGCCCGATGAACCTGGTTCAGCAAGTACTGCCCGGTCGCTTTCCCTTCGCCCCCTTCCCAGGGATGGAACACGCGCTCGCCAAGAACCTTCGCCGCTTCATCGTAGTAGCCCAGTCCGTTCCACAGGCTAAGTAACTCCACCGTCAGATCGTCACGCTGGAATACCACCGTTTTGCGTGATTCAAGCTGTTGCAAACGCTGCCCGACAGGCGTAGCCAATAGCTTATTGAGATAATCCAGTTCAAACAGGAAGCGGGCGTTATCGGGCTCCAGCGCCACTGCCTGCGACAAATACTGGTGTGCTTTTACGGCATCCTGCTGTTTGTTCCACGCATAAATCCCCAGCAGACGATGCACTGGCGCAAATTCAGGTTCTTGTTGCAGGGTGAATTGCCAGCAGGAAAGCGCCTCTTCGTAGCGGCGTTTGCTGTACCAGAAGCAGCCCAGCAGATAGCGGGCATAGGCGCTGTGCGACAGCGTTTCCAGCATCTGCACTTCATCAAGAGTGTTTGGGAAACGCACCCGGTTGTGCAGGCAGGCCCGCGCCTGGTCGATGAACGGCTGCGGATTGTCGCTTAGCGACGCCCGCCACAGCAGCGGCAGCGTTTCCTGGCTGTCCAGTAGCTCCAGCAGTTCGCGAGACGCGGCTTTCTGACCGAAAGAGAGCAGCCACCCCGCCAGTTCACAAGCGTTGGTACCGCGTCGACCCGTAATAGCGATCAGCGCCGTCTTCGACAGTTCATCCCGGCGTATTGCCCAGCGCGCATAGTGCAACGCATAGCTGAGCGGATAGTCATGGAGCTGCTGTTCGATGTACTTCAACGCCTCTGATGTGCGCCCCAACGCTGCCAGCACCAGCGCTTTCAGCCCCATCGCCAGGTTGTTGCTGCCGTTAAAACGCAGACTCTGCGTCACTTTTTCCAATGCATCCGCCTGGTCGCCGCGCGCCATCGCGATCCTCGCCAGAGCCCAGAAGGCCGCATCGCGACAGTTTCCACTCCAGCTCGCCTTGTAGTAATGCTCCCAGGCCTGTTCGCAATCGCCCTGGCGCTCCAGCGCAGTGGCCAACAACATACTGGCTTCGCCATCGCGCGGGTTTTTGTTCAGGTGATGCGCTCGCTGTAACGCTGCTCTCGCACAGCGTTCAGCCTGCCTCCAGTCAGCCTGGTTCAGCGCCAGCGTCCCCAATGCGACGTTGTTGCGGTAATCCAGCGGATCAATCGCTAACGCCCGGCGATAGTAATCCCCGGCGTAACGACTGGCATGGTTGTACTGCTCCAGATGCTGACCGATAAAGTAGAGTTCATCAGTGTTAGACAACGCCTCCGGTTGTGCGGGGGCCGTTGCCGCCGAAGGTAGCGGCAGGTCGTCAGCAATATGCTCTTCGTATCGCAGCAGCGTCTGACCGTCGTGACGCGTGACCGTCATGGCGATCCGCGTAGAGCCCGAATCGGCAAGCGTCGTCAGCCAGTGTTCCCCCGGTGCCAGCGTCAGCATGGTTTCGAAGAAAGGCCCGCGGTCTGCGCTGAGCGTCACCCGCACGTCATGTAATGGCGCAACGGCATAGACGCCGACGGACAGATGGTTTTCATCACGCACCAGTCGCAGCGCCAGGTCAGTGCTGGCGTTTTGCACCGTCCCTAATTCGCTATACGGCAGGAAGTTCTGAACGAACACCTTCTCTTCGTAAGGCGCAAGCCAGGTGAAATCAGGCTGGTTGTCGGTAAACACCCCGGTCATTAATTCGATGTACGGACCATTTTCATCGGTCAGGTTGCGATCCCAGGCGACACCGAAATCCCCGTAGCCCCAGCTCCACTGTTTTTTTCCCGGCGAGATATGATGATCGGCAACGTGCAACAGTCCGCCGCGCTCGCCGTGATGCCAGGCCCCGACAAAGTCGTAGTCCGATTTTTCCGCCATGTACGAAGTCGGCACCGGCACATTCTTGTAGCGGGAGATATCCACCCCCGCCGAGTAATCGACTTTGTAATAGGTGCCCGTGGCGATCGGAAAAGCGGAAACATCGCGCTTGCCGTGATCGAATACCGCCGTAACATCAGGTGGGAACACGCTTTGATGATCGTCGCCGCCCTTCACCGCCGGGTTCGCCCACCATAAAAAGTGGCGCGGCGTGGCGTTGCCGTTGAAGACTTTACCGGTAATTTCTATCAGCGCGCGATCCGGGTAGAGGGTGAATCCGGTCATCACCTGTAGGCCGCGCATCGGCTCCACTTCGCCCATCCAGACGGTTTGCTCACCGTGCTCCCCTGCCCGCTGCGTAAAATCCACCGGCATAAAAGTGGTGGGACGATGGTGCTGCGGCCAGTTAAATTCGATCCCACCCGAGATCCACGGCCCCAACAGACCAACCAGCGCGGGTTTCACCACCTCGTTGTAATAGACAAAATCGCGCTGCTGTACTTTGTCATACGCGCGGTGAATACGCCCACCCAGTTCTGGTAACAGCATGACGCGGATAAAATCGTTTTCCATCCACACGGCCTGGTAATCGCGCATCTCGCGTTTGCCGGTCAGGGTGTCGATCACGCCGTAAGGGTAAACCGCCCCTGAAGAACCCTGATAAACCCGTTTTTCCAGGAACATTGGGTTGGTGTCTTCCTCACCCACCGTCCAGGTCGGTAATGAGAGGGTTTCCTGCCAGACCTTAACTGAACCGTACATGCTGCCTCCACTCAATAAACAAAAGTAAAATGTCATCTTGTGGCTATTGTGTGGCAGTTAACTGGCGGTAAAATGCGCAATGCTCACGCAATATAGTTAAGGGAGTTAAGTGTATGCAGCGTTCGGGATTCAATAACGCCCGGGTCAGACAGGCGAATAAACAGATCTTTCTGTCGCATTTGTGGCGCGAAAAGCAGCTCAGTAAATCGCAACTGGCGCAGCTCACCGGCCTGTCGATTCCGGCAGTGAGTAACATTCTTGAAGAGTTGCTGGATGAAGGCCGAATTTACCACTCCCGGGAAACGCTAAGCCAGCGCGGGCTCAGCAGCGGGAGTTTTCATCTGCCGGAACGGGGCGCGTGGACGCTGTGTATGAACGTCACCCCCACCAGCCTGACCAGCCAACTTGCCGATGCCCGACTGATGGCGGTTGGCAACTGGCAGCACGAGGTGATCAACGCCGCAACGCCTGAAGCGCTGCTCGCGGCGATTGCCAGCCACTGGCGGCGCTGGCGTCAGCGCTATCCCGACATCACAATCAACCTGGCGCTGGGCGTCCACGGTCAGGTGGATCCGATCACCGGCGCGTCGAAAACCATGCCGCAGGCACCGTGGAAAACGCCAGTGGAAATAAAGTATCTGCTGGAGGAGCGGCTCGGCATACAGGTCCGTCTGGACAACGACTGTGTGATGTTGGCGCTAGCGGAAAAATGGCAAAACCCGGCAGCCAATGAAGATTTCTGCGTCATCAACGTCGACTACGGTATTGGGTCCTCTTTCGTTATCAACGAACAGATTTATCGCGGCAGTCTGTACGGCAGCGGTCAGATTGGTCATACCATCATTAACCCCGACGGCATCGCCTGCGACTGTGGCCGTTATGGCTGTCTGGAAACCGTCGCCTCACTGAGCGCATTGAAAAAGCAGGCCAGAGTCTGGATGAAAGCGCAGCCGGTGCCGGGAAGGGATCCGGAAACGCTGACCACGGATATGCTAATCGATGCCTGGCGCAGGGGTGATGTGCGCATTCAGGCGTGGGTGGAACATGCCGCCAGCGCGATTGGTCTAAGCCTGTATAACTTTCTCAATATCCTGAATATTAATCAGATCTGGCTGTACGGGCGCAGTTGCGCCTTCGGTGAACCCTGGCTCAACACGCTAAGACAACAGACGGGATTTAATCCTTTCGATCACGGAGATAACCCGCGAGCAAAAGCGACACAGATTGGCTTTGGTACGCTGACTCGCGCCCAGCAGTTGATGGGAATTGGCTATCTGTACGTTGAGTCGCAGCTGAACGACATTTAGCCAATGGCGAGGCGGGCCGTTGTGTATTAATTTTAAAGTACGTTACTCATGTCAATGAGCCTGCTATGAACACGTTACGTTATTTTGAGTTCGGTGAATCACGCCATCTGTTTTTATTGATTGCCCGCATTGCGCTGGCGGTTCTGTTTATTATTTTTGGCTTTCCTAAGCTGACGGGTTTCGACGGGACCGTACAGTACATGACCTCTCTCGGTACGCCTGCGCCAATGCTGGCGGCCATTATTGCCGTCGTCATGGAGGTTCCCGCAGCGATACTGATTGTTCTGGGCTTTTTTACTCGCCCGCTGGCAATCCTCTTCGTTTTCTATACGCTGGGTACGGCAGTAATCGGCCATCATTTCTGGAATATGACCGGTGATGCGGTCGGTCCGAATATGATTAATTTCTATAAGAATGTCAGCATTGCGGGAGGTTTCCTGCTGCTGGCGCTGACGGGACCGGGAGCGATATCGGTAGACAGGCGTTAGACCGTCGCCCGATGACGCTTCGCTTATCGGGCCTACAAAACCATTGATATCGTAGGTTTTTGTAGGTCGGGTAAGCGTAGCGCCACCCGACAATTCATGTGTCGAAGATGTACCAATTTCGTCTGCAGGATGTTTGTCATCAGTCAAAAAGGCCGCTCGCGCGGCCTTTTTGACTTCTGCGATAACTTATGCGTAAACCGGGAAGCGTGCGCAGATATCCAGAACTTTACCTTTGATGCGCTCAATCACCGCTTCATCATTGATGTTGTCCAGCACGTCACACATCCAGCCTGCCAGCTCTTTCGCTTCCGCTTCTTTAAAGCCGCGACGCGTGATAGCCGGAGAACCGATACGGATACCGGAAGTGACGAACGGGCTTTTCGGATCGTTCGGCACGCTGTTTTTGTTTACCGTGATGTTGGCACGACCCAGCGCGGCGTCAGCTTCTTTACCGGTCAGATTTTTGTCCACCAGATCCAGCAGGAACAGGTGGTTCTCAGTACCGCCGGACACGACTTTGTAGCCACGATTCAGGAATACTTCCACCATCGCTTTGGCGTTTTTCGCAACCTGCTGCTGGTAGACTTTGAACTCTGGCTCCATGGCTTCTTTCAGCGCCACGGCTTTACCCGCGATCACGTGCATCAGCGGTCCGCCCTGCGCGCTTGGGAAAACGGCAGAGTTCAGTTTTTTGTACAGCTCTTCGTCACCGCCTTTCGCCAGGATCAGGCCACCGCGCGGGCCAGCCAGCGTTTTGTGGGTGGTGGTGGTCACAACGTGAGCATGCGGAACCGGGTTCGGGTAAACGCCTGCGGCGATAAGACCCGCGACGTGCGCCATATCGACGAACAGGTATGCGCCAATGCTGTCAGCGATTTCACGCATTTTTGCCCAATCAACCACGCCGGAATAGGCAGAGAAGCCGCCGATGATCATCTTCGGTTTGTGGGTCTGAGCCAGCTGCGCCATCTCTTCGTAGTCAATTTTACCGGACTCATCAATACCGTAAGGCACGATGTTGTACAGTTTGCCAGAGAAGTTAACCGGGGAGCCGTGAGTCAGGTGACCGCCTTGCGCCAGGTTCATACCCAGAACGGTATCACCCGGTTGCAGCAGCGCGGTATAGACGGCGAAGTTAGCCTGGGAGCCAGAGTGCGGTTGCACGTTAGCGTAGTCTGCGCCAAACAGTTCTTTCGCGCGGTCAATCGCCAGTTGCTCAACGATATCCACGTATTCGCAGCCGCCGTAGTAGCGCTTGCCCGGATATCCTTCAGCGTATTTGTTAGTCAGCTGAGAGCCCTGCGCCTGCATGACGCGCGGACTGGTGTAGTTTTCGGAGGCGATCAGTTCGATGTGCTCTTCCTGACGTACTTTTTCCTGCTCCATAGCCTGCCACAGTTCGGCATCATAATCGGCAATGTTCATTTCACGCTTTAACATCCGCATCTCCTGACTCAGCTAACGATAGAATTTTTGGCCTTAAAAGGCGGTCCTGTTGGACAACGGGCAACAGTATAACTGAATCATTCTGCGATAACAGGTCTTGACAAAGGAATTTACGCAAACGATTACCTTCACACGACACAAGGCTTTGCCGAATGAAGACCTTACAAATTTCAACGGATTTCTTTTCAGGTTTGTGATGCAGATTTTTCACGTTGTCGCTTTTAAAACGCAAAGCGTCAAAGAACCATTTACAGTGCGGGGGTATTTTTTATAAGATGTATTTGACATACATCATTAAAAGTTCACATAAAGGAAGACCGTATGCTTGACGCTCAAACCATCGCCACTGTAAAAGCTACCATTCCCCTGCTGGTTGAAACGGGCCCCAAACTGACCGCCCATTTTTACGATCGCATGTTTGCTCATAACCCTGAACTCAAAGAAATTTTTAACATGAGTAACCAGCGTAATGACTCCCAGCGTGAAGCCCTGTTCAATGCCATTGCCGCCTATGCCAGCAACATTGAGAATCTGCCTGCCCTGCTGCCTGCGGTCGAAAAAATCGCCCAGAAGCACACCAGCTTCCAGATCAAGCCAGAACAGTACAACATTGTCGGAACCCATCTGCTGGCGACCCTGGACGAAATGTTCAACCCGGGCCAGGAAGTGCTGGAGGCGTGGGGCAAAGCCTACGGCGTGCTGGCTAACGTCTTTATCAATCGCGAAGCGCAAATCTACCGTGAAAACGCCAGTAAAACCGGCGGCTGGGAAGGCACACGTCCGTTTCGGATCGTGGCGAAAACCCCGCGCAGCGCACTGATTACCAGCTTTGAATTTGAACCGGTGGACGGTGGCGCCGTGGCTGACTACCAGCCAGGCCAGTATCTGGGCGTCTGGCTGAAATCGGAAGGTTTTCCGCATCAGGAAATTCGTCAGTATTCTCTGACCCGTAAAGCGGAGGGTAAAGGTTACCGCATTGCCGTTAAGCGTGAAGAGGGTGGTCAGGTCTCCAGTTGGCTGCACAATCAGGCGCGCGTTGGCGACGTGGTGCATTTAGCGGCGCCGGCTGGCGATTTCTTTATGGCAGTTGACCACGACACGCCGGTTTCGCTGATTTCTGCCGGTGTCGGTCAAACGCCGATGCTGGCAATGCTGGATACGCTGGCCAACGCGCAGCACAGCGCCCAGGTCAACTGGTTCCACGCCGCAGAAAACGGCGATGTGCATGCGTTTGCCGATGAGGTAAACGAACTGGGTAAAACGTTGCCGAACTTTACCGCGCACACCTGGTACCGCGAACCGAGCGAAACGGATCGCGCTAACGATGCCTTTGACAGCGAAGGTCTGATGGATCTGAAGGCGATGAAAGCGGCTATCGATATTCCGGGAATGCAGTTCTATTTGTGCGGTCCGGTGGGCTTTATGCAGTTTGCCGCGAAGCAGCTTGTTGAACTGGGTGTGAATAACGAAAACATTCATTACGAATGCTTCGGCCCGCATA
Source organism: Citrobacter telavivensis (assembly GCA_009363175.1). Lineage (NCBI taxonomy): Bacteria > Pseudomonadati > Pseudomonadota > Gammaproteobacteria > Enterobacterales > Enterobacteriaceae > Citrobacter > Citrobacter telavivensis. Next base: position 1,890,204 of record CP045205.1, on the reverse strand, counting down.
AGGTCTTGTAATTACGTCATGCCTGATGGCGCTGCGCTTATCAGGCCTACGGGATGTTGTAGGCCGGATAAGGTCTTGTAATTACGTCATACCTGATGGCGCTGCGTTTATCAGGCCTACGGGATGTTGTAGGCCGGATAAGGCGTTCACGCCGCCATCCGGCAAGCACGGCGCGGCTTAAATTGCCGCGTCGTCTTCTTCACCGGTGCGGATACGTACCACGCGTGCCACATCAAAGACGAAAATCTTACCGTCGCCAATTTTGCCCGTCTGCGCCGTACGGATAATGGTATCGACGCAGGTTTCAACGATATCGTCCGGCACGACGATTTCAATTTTGACCTTCGGCAGAAAATCCACCATATATTCCGCGCCACGGTACAGCTCGGTATGCCCTTTCTGACGCCCAAAGCCTTTCACTTCGGTGACGGTCATACCGGTGATCCCTACCTCAGCCAGCGCTTCACGCACATCATCGAGCTTGAAGGGTTTAATAATCGCATCAATCTTTTTCATGCTAGTCCTTGAAAAGGTCGCCTGTCTTTTAATCGGATAAACGTAACATATTACGCTGACTTATTCTTTGAAATCGTTTGCATCCAGCTCATGGCGCGACAGTAGCTTATAAAACTCCGTCCGGTTACGGCCCGCCATTCTTGCCGCATGCGTGACATTGCCTCGGGTGATTTGCAGCAATTTGCGCAGATAGTTCAGCTCAAATTGATTACGCGCTTCGACAAAGGTCGGCAGTGCAGTATTTTCCCCTTCCAGCGCCTGCTCCACCAGAGCATCGCTGATCACCGGCGAGGAGGTCAGTGCCACACACTGTTCGATCACGTTCACCAACTGACGCACGTTGCCAGGCCAACTGGCGGTCATCAGCCGCTTCATTGCATCCGTCGAAAACGCGCGCACAAACGGCTTATGCCGCTCCGCCGACTGGCGCAGCAGATGATTCGCCAACAGCGGAATATCTTCTGTTCGCTCCGCCAGCGCCGGAATTTTCAGACTTACCACATTGAGACGGTAGTATAAATCTTCGCGAAACTCACCGCGTGCCATCGCTTTCGGCAGATCGCGATGGGTTGCCGAGATGATGCGCACATCAATATCGATATCGCGGTTGCTGCCCAGCGGTCTGACTTTACGTTCCTGCAAGACGCGCAGCAGTTTGACCTGTAACGGCGCAGGCATATCGCCAATCTCGTCAAGGAACAGCGTCCCGCCTTCCGCCGCCTGAAACAGCCCTTCACGGTTGCTCACCGCGCCGGTAAACGCACCGCGGGAGTGTCCGAACAACTCCGACTCCAGCAGTTGTTCCGGTAGTGCACCGCAGTTGATGGCGATAAACGGTTTGCTGCTGCGCGGGCTGGCATTGTGAATAGCCTGAGCGAAGATCTCTTTCCCGGTGCCGCTCTGACCATTGATCAACACGCTGACGTCGGACTGCGCCACCATCCTCGCCTGCTCCAGCAGACGCAGCATCAGCGGGCTACGGGTGACAATCGATTCGCGCCAGCTATCGTCCGTGGCGGGCGCCGACTGTTCAAGCGCCTCGTCAATCGCCTGATACAACGCATCTTTGTCCACGGGTTTGGTCAGGAAGCTGAACACGCCTTTTTGCGTTGCCGCAACCGCATCCGGAATAGAACCGTGGGCGGTAAGAATGATGACTGGCATCCCCGGCTGAACCTTCTGGATCTCGCTGAACAGCTGCATGCCGTCCATCTCATCCATGCGCAGGTCGCTAATCACCAGATCCACTTTTTCACGGTTCAGAACGCGCAGACCTTCGGCCCCGCTCTCTGCGGTCACCACGCTATAGCCTTCACTGGTCAGGCGCATTCCCAGCAGTTTCAACAGACCAGGGTCATCGTCCACGAGCAGTAAATGCGCCGGTTTACGACTCATTATGGGGTCACCTCATCTTGTGAAGATACTGGCGCTTGTCCCTCAGACTTGTCGCCGCCATGTGTCGTATCCGGATTGTAATTTCCTGCCGGTTTACGGGTAGAAAGCTGTCGCTCAATATCGGTCAGGTTTTCCAGCTTGCGCGTCGTAAGATCGAGCTGCGCCTGAAGGTACTGATGCTGTTGACGCAGCGTATCCAGATCGCCATCGGTCGTTTGCTGCAGTTTGCTGTAGCGCTGGCGTTCTTCGGCGAGCTGGAGCTGAAGCGACTGGCCGTCGCGCCAGATCTGATAAAGCGGACGCACCTGCGCCGGGATTTGCGGGCTTAGCGCATCCAGTCGCGAGACGTTCTCACGACGTTCCAGCGGCGTGATTTTGGCGTTCGCCAGCAAGATGCCGCGCTTAAAGGCGTTTTGCCAGCTGTCGTCACTCAGCATGCGGGCTTCGCTACGCGACTGTACCGGCAACAGGCGATCCGCGCAGTCAATGGCGCGCAGCCAGTAAAGGGGATTGGTGTCGGTCGATTGCCCCTGCAATGCCCAGATATCGGTGCACTCAACCGACAGGTAGTCCGCCAGTTGATACGTCGGGAGAACGTCCTGTGGCGCATCTCCCGTGATGTGTTTCACCGCATGCGGCGTACAGCCCATCAGCGCAAGGCATGGCATCCCCGCCAGGATAACCTGACGGGAGAATAAACGTTGGAAAATGTGAACAAAAACGTGTGGCATATTCACCAGGCTTAGCGTTATTTAATCGTTTTTCGTTGCAGATAGCGGCAGTTCTATGCGAAAGCAAACCTCTTGCGCCTGTTCATCGACAAGATACAGCTCCCCCTGCATACGGCGGATACAATCTCTGGCGATGCTCAACCCCAGTCCACTCCCCTTCACTGCCCCTTTCCGTTGATGACTTCCCTGGAAAAAAGGCTCGAAAATCATGGTTCTTTCTGCTTCGGGGATAGGCGTTCCGGTATTGATAACATCGATATACACCGTAGTCCCCTGTAAGCGGCTGCGAATACGAATGTTACCGGATTCAGCCCCGTAGTGCACCGCATTGGAATAAAGATTGTCCAGTACACTCATCAGTAACATTGGCTCGGCAAGACAGCGTTCCGCCGCCAGTTCAATGTCGGTATGCATCATTTTAGCGCGAGCCGGTAGACTATGAGCGGAAACCACCATATCCACCAGCGGTTCAATCTCCACGCTTTCCATTTCAATGGCGCTGTCAGCCAGTTTGCGGTTGTAATCAAGCAGTTGCTCAATCAATTTTTGCAGATTGCGGCTGCTGTCATCAAGAATGCCAACCACTTCTTTTTGTTCCGGCGTCAGCGGCCCCACCACCTGATCCGCCAGCAGTTCGGTACCTTCACGCATACTGGCCAGGGGGGTTTTCAGCTCATGGGAGAGATGACGCAAAAATTGATGGCGCTGGGATTCCAGCCAGGAAAGGCGCTCGCTCAGCCAGATGATCCGTTGCCCAACGGAACGCAACTCGCGCGGCCCGGCAAAAGTGACGGTATTGCCCAGCGATCGCCCTTCCCCCAGCCGATTGATCATCCGCTCGATCCCCTTTACCGGCCCGATAATCATTCGCGTGAACAGCAGCACCATCGCCAGGCTCACCAGAAACAGCACCAGAGCCTGCCAGCCGAAGAACTGCCCGCGTTCGGCAATCTCCTGCTGCAACTGCTGCCCGCGCGAAAAAACCACGGTACGCGTCGCTTGCACCATTTCAGTATTGGCGTTGGCAAACGCTTCCAGACGTGCGGCGGCGGCGGTATCGGGTCCACTGTTACGACATTGCAGTTGTGCCAGACCGTTGAGATCCTGCCGCAACGCCTGATACAGCTTATCATCCGGCAGAACGCCCGCATGAGCATCCAGCATTTCACTGTAGCGTTTGCGCTGGCTCTGATACACCTTCGCCAACGTCGGATCGTCAAGGACGCAATACTGGCGGTAGCTGCGCTCCATCTCCAGCGCGGCATTGGTCATCGCCTCGCTGCGGCGCGCGTCAATAAGCGTGGTACGGTTCGTCAGCGCCGCCTGGGCGCTGAGTGCGTTCAGACTTTGCCACGCCTGCCAGGCGAGGACCAGCAGTGGTAACAGGATCAGCAGGAATGCCAGCGTCACCAGTTGGCGTAATGACCGGGGGAAAACAGACCAGCGCTTCAATGCGTTACTCTCACAACAGATGAATAGGACGATGCTAACTGAGGGGAACGCCAGATACAACAAAGCCGGGATGAACCCGGCTTTGTTGTGGAATAAGGCGGTGCCTAACTCGACGTTTCGCCCGATGGTTGATAAAGCAAAGCTATTATCAGAAGTTGGACGGCAGGCACCTTGTTGTGCGTCATTCGAAGTTTATGTAGCACGTCCCGAAGGGGCTGACATAAGAAGGTGAATGAGCCACTGGTTAGTATTATGCAGTAACTGTGCCAATATTCAAAACAATTATTTAACACAATGAATTTATTGAACTTTAAATGACATTCACATCATTAATAAAGTGAGCATTTTTCAACCAAACCGTCGCCAATTAGCAACACCTTAAACGCAATATACTTAGCTATATACAAATCAATAAGTTAAATGTCTCTTTTTGGAGACACTCCTGACGCATGTTTGTCGTGAATTCCCGACAGGCTTAATTAACGACAGTGATTATAAAGATACGCGAGACACACGACATAACGGCTGAGCACCTTCGGCCCTCATCCTGACTGACCGTGACGGGCTTACGCGGGGGAATTATTGTACGTACAGGAAGTCAAAAAATAACCTGCACCTGCGCCTGCCATAAAAAAAGCCCGGTAACGTCCACCGGGCTTTGATCATGACGAGTACCTTACCCCAACTGCTTGCGCGCATTGCGGAAGATACGCATCCACGGACCGTCTTCACCCCAGTTTTCCGGGTGCCATGAGTTACTGACGGTACGGAACACGCGTTCCGGGTGCGGCATCATGATGGTCACGCGACCATTTTCGGTGGTCACCGCGGTAATGCCGTTTGGCGAACCGTTCGGGTTAGCCGGGTAAGTTTCCGTGACGTTGCCGAAGTTATCGACGAAGCGCAGCGCGACCAGGCCTTTGCTTTCCAGTGCCGCCAGATGAGCAGCGTCGCGAACTTCAACACGCCCTTCCCCGTGCGAGACGGCGATAGGCATCATTGACCCGACCATTCCCTGCAACAGCAGAGACGGGCTTTGAGTCACTTCGACCAGGCTGAAACGGGCTTCAAAGCGATCCGAATGGTTACGCACAAAACGCGGCCACAGGTCGCTGCCAGGGATCAGCTCGCGCAAGTTCGACATCATCTGGCAGCCGTTGCACACCCCCAGCGCCAGCGTTTGTGGACGATGGAAGAAGGTTTCAAACTCATCGCGCACGCGGTTGTTGAACAGAATAGATTTCGCCCAGCCCTCACCCGCGCCCAGCACGTCACCATAAGAGAAACCGCCGCAGGCCACCAGCGCCTGGAAGTTACCCAGACCGGTACGGCCACCGAGCAGATCGCTCATGTGTACGTCAATCGCGTCAAAACCGGCACGCTGGAACGCCGCGGCCATTTCTACGTGGGAGTTCACCCCCTGCTCACGCAGCACCGCCACTTTCGGACGAGCACCGGTCGCAATGTAAGGCGCGGCGATATCTTCATTGATATCAAACGTCAGCTCCACGCTGAGGCCCGGATCGGCATCGTTGGTTTTGGCGTCGTGCTCCTGATCGGCACACTCCGGGTTATCACGCAGACGCTGCATCTGCCAGGTGGTTTCTGCCCACCAGATTCGCAGTGTGGTGCGGCTTTCGCTGAAGACGACCTGACCGTTGGCTTCGATAACAAAACGGTCGCCCTCGACGGCCTGCCCCAGGTAATGGACGCAATCGCCCAGACCGTGTTGTGCCAGCAGCGCTTCCACCGCCTCGCGATCCGCTGTGCGAACCTGAATAACCGCGCCCAGTTCTTCGTTAAACAGCGCCGCCAGACGATCGTCACCCAGGGTCGCGATATCCGCCTGAATACCACAGTGACCGGTAAAGGCCATTTCTGCAAGCAGAACCAGCAGGCCGCCGTCGGAGCGGTCGTGATAGGCCAGCAGTTTACGTTGCGCCACCAGCGCCTGCATTGCGTCGTAGAAGCCTTTCAGTTGCGCGACATCGCGCACGTCTGCCGGTGTATCGCCAAGCTGACGGTAGACCTGCGCCAGCGCTGTGGCACCCAGCGCATTATGGCCACGACCCAGGTCGATCAGCAGCAGCGCGTTGTCTTCGGTCGAAAGCTGCGGGGTGATGGTATGGCGTACATCTTCCACGCGGGCAAAAGCGGAAATCACCAGCGACAGCGGCGAGGTCATTTCGCGCTGTTCGTTGCCTTCCTGCCAGCGGGTTTTCATTGACATGGAGTCTTTGCCCACCGGAATGGTCAGACCCAGCGCCGGGCAGAGTTCTTCACCGACCGCTTTCACCGCTTCATACAGACCCGCATCTTCCCCCGGGTGACCGGCTGCGGCCATCCAGTTGGCGGAAAGCTTAATACGTTTGATATCGCCAATCTGCGTTGCCGCAATGTTGGTCAGCGCCTCGCCGACCGCCAGACGGGCAGAGGCGGAGAAGTCGAGCAGTGCTACCGGCGCACGTTCACCGATCGACATCGCTTCGCCGTAGTAGCTGTCGAGGCTGGCGGTGGTCACCGCGCAGTTAGCCACCGGCACCTGCCACGGACCGACCATCTGATCGCGGGATACCATCCCGGTCACGGTACGGTCGCCAATGGTCACCAGGAAGGTTTTTTCCGCCACCGTCGGCAGATGCAGAACGCGTTTTACGGCATCCGCGATGGTGATGTCCGCGCGGTTCAGCGCCTCACCTTTCGCCTTCAGCGTCTGGACGTCGCGGGTCATCTTCGGCGTTTTGCCAAGCAGTACGTCAAGCGGCAGGTCGATAGGCTGATTGTCGAAGTGACGGTCGTTTAACGACAGATGCAGCTCTTCGGTCGCCTCGCCAATCACCGCATACGGCGCGCGCTCGCGCTTGCACAGCTCGTCAAATAACGGCAGTTGATCCGCAGCAACGGCCAGCACATAACGTTCCTGGGACTCGTTGCACCAGATCTCCAGCGGGCTCATTCCTGGTTCATCGCTGAGGATGTCACGCAGTTCAAATTTACCGCCGCGTCCGCCGTCGCTGACCAGTTCAGGCATGGCGTTCGACAGACCGCCCGCGCCGACGTCGTGGATAAACAGGATCGGGTTGGCGTCGCCCAACTGCCAGCAGCGGTCGATAACCTCCTGACAGCGGCGTTCCATCTCCGGGTTATCACGCTGGACGGAGGCAAAATCGAGATCCGCGTCAGACTGGCCGGACGCCATGGAGGACGCCGCGCCGCCGCCCAGGCCGATGTTCATCGCCGGGCCGCCGAGGACAATCAGCTTCGCCCCAACGACTATTTCGCCTTTCTGCACGTGATCGGCGCGGATATTACCGATCCCACCCGCCAGCATGATCGGCTTATGATAACCGCGCAGCTCTTCGCCATTGTGGCTGTTCACTTTTTCTTCGTAAGTCCGGAAATAGCCGTTGAGCGCCGGACGACCAAATTCGTTGTTAAACGCCGCGCCGCCCAGCGGGCCTTCGGTCATGATATCCAGCGCGGTCACAATGCGCTCCGGCTTGCCGAAGTCTTCTTCCCACGGCTGCTCAAAACCCGGAATACGCAGGTTAGAGACCGAGAAACCGACCAGACCCGCTTTTGGCTTCGCGCCGCGTCCGGTAGCCCCTTCATCACGAATTTCGCCGCCGGAACCGGTCGCCGCCCCCGGCCACGGGGAGATCGCCGTCGGGTGGTTATGGGTTTCCACCTTCATCAGGATATGCGCCGGCTCCTGGTGAAAGTCGTAGCGTCCGGTCGCGTGGTCGGCAAAGTAACGACCCACTTCAGACCCTTCCATCACCGCCGCGTTGTCTTTATAAGCGGAAAGCACGTGATCCGGGGTGGTCTCAAAGGTGTTTTTGATCATCTTGAACAGCGACTTCGGCTGTTGCTTGCCATCAATAACCCAGTCAGCGTTGAAAATCTTGTGACGGCAGTGCTCAGAGTTCGCCTGCGCAAACATGTAGAGTTCAATATCGTTCGGGTTGCGCCGCAGTCGGGTAAACGCGTCTTGCAGATAATCAATTTCGTCATCCGCCAGCGCCAGACCGAGACGCAGGTTAGCGTCAATCAACGCCTGACGGCCTTCACCCAGCAGGTCAACGCTTGCAACCGGCGCAGGCTGATGGTGGGCAAACAGTTTTTCAGCGTCGGTTAATGAAGAGAACACCGTCTCCATCATTCGATCGTGTAGTTCAGCGGCAACCTGCTGCCACTGTTCAGCGGTCAGCGTGGAGGCCTCAACATAATAAGCGACGCCGCGTTCCAGACGGTCAATCTGTTGCAGACCGCAGTTATGGGCGATGTCCGTCGCTTTGGAAGACCAGGGGGAGATGGTGCCAGGACGAGGCGTCACCAGCAGCAGTTTCCCTTCCGGGGTGTGGCTGCTCAGGCTAGGGCCGTATTTCAGCAGACGGGCAAGCTGCGCGTGCTCATCCTCGTTCAACGGGGCGTTCAGGTCAGCGAAATGGACGTACTCGGCGTAAATATTGCTTACCTGGAGGTTGGCAGCCTGAAAACGTGCCAGCAGTTTGTTAATACGGAATGCGGACAGTGCAGGCGAACCACGCAGAATTTCCATCATAAGTCTCTCGTCTTCTAAGCTTTCGGTGTGCCCAAGTGGGGAAACGGGCGTCATTATAAAGAATCTGAGCCGCAGACGAAACCGTTTGCGTCGAAATAAAATCACCCCGCATTGTTGTCATACGATGCTATCGATAGCGCTAATTAGTTGCCAACTGGCGCAAGTTTAAGCAAAATGCCGCTCATTGATGAATAATCCTGGTCTTTCTATTTCTTTTCCCATCCTGAGGCAACGCACGGTTCAGAGAATTAACTAATTGAAAAAATTAAAGATTAATTATCTGTTCATCGGCATACTGACGCTGTTGCTGGCGGCGGCCCTCTGGCCCTCAATCCCCTGGTTCGGTAAAGCTGATAATCGTATCGCCGCGATCCAGTCGCGGGGAGAGTTGCGCGTGAGCACCATTGAGTCGCCGCTCACCTGGTCAAAACTTAACGGTAAGCCGTACGGGCTCGATTATGAGCTGGCGCAGCAGTTCGCCAGCTATCTGGGCGTAAAGCTGAAGATTACCGTACGCCAGAACATCAGCCAGTTGTTTGACGACCTCGATAATGGCAACGCCGACCTGCTGGCGGCCGGGCTGGTCTACAACAGCGAACGGGTGAAAAACTATCAGCCGGGGCCAACCTACTATTCAGTATCCCAGCAACTGGTCTACAAAGTGGGCCAGTATCGTCCCCGCTCGTTGGGCAGCGTGACGGAAAGTCAGCTCACCATCACCCCAGGACATGTGGTGGCGAACGATCTGCAAACCCTGAAACAGACAAAATACCCTGAACTGAGCTGGCGGATCGACGAGAAAAAAGGCTCAACTGAACTGCTTGATGCGGTGATTGCCGGTCAACTGGATTACACCATCGCCGACTCTGTCGCCATCAGCCTTTACCAGCGCGTCCACCCCGAACTTGCCGTTGCGCTGGACGTCACCGACGAACAGCCGGTGACCTGGTTTAGCCCGCTGGATAATGACAACTCGCTATCTGCCGCCCTGCTCGATTTCTTCAACGGCATGAATGAAGACGGCTCACTGGCACGTCTCGAAGAAAAGTATCTGGGGCACGGCGATGATTTTGACTATGTCGATACCCGCACCTTTCTGCGCGCGGTTGACGCCATGCTCCCCGACCTGAAACCGCTGTTTGAGAAATACGCCCAGGAGATTGACTGGCAGCTGCTTGCCGCGATTGCCTGGCAGGAATCACACTGGGATCCGCAGGCCACATCGCCCACCGGCGTGCGCGGCATGATGATGCTCACTAAGAACACCGCGCAAAGTCTGGGTCTGACCGACAGGACCGATCCTGAGCAGAGCATCAGCGGTGGGGCGCGCTATTTACAGGACATGATGAGTAAAGTGCCGGACACCGTGCCGGAAAACGAGCGCATCTGGTTTGCGCTGGCGGCCTACAACATGGGTTATGCGCATATGCTTGATGCGCGGGCGCTGACGGCCAAGACGAAGGGCAATCCGGACAGTTGGGCGGACGTCAAACAGCGCCTGCCCATGCTCAGTCAAAAACAGTATTACAGCAAGCTGACCTATGGCTATGCGCGCGGACATGAAGCCTACGCCTATGTTGAGAACATCCGTAAGTATCAGATAAGCCTGCTGGGCTATTTGCAGGAGAAAGAAAAGCAGCTGGCAGAAGAGATGAAACTGGCTGAGGAGTATCCGGTCGTCTCGCCGACAGATTTTGGCAAACAGCGACGACCGCTCGTCGCCTTCCTGTCACAATCGTCATCTGGCTATCTGACGCACTCTCCATCACTGCTGCGTTTACCGCAGAAGAAAGAAGAGAAGAAGTAAACAGAGCCGCAATGGTTACTGACCTGCGGCTTTCTTCAACGCTTTGATCTCCTGACGGCGCATGCGGAAGAAATCGCTGAGCAGCGTCGCACACTCCTCACGCAGTATCCCCTCAGTGACCTCAACGCGATGATTCATTCCCGGATGATGAAGGACATCCATCAGCGAACCGGCTGCACCGGTTTTTGCATCACGCGCGCCGAATACCACGTGACGAATGCGACTGTGCACCATCGCACCCGCGCACATGACGCACGGTTCAAGGGTCACGTACAGCGTCGCATCAATCAGACGATAGTTTTGCTGGACCAGGCCGCCCTGGCGCAGCGCCATGATCTCTGCGTGCGCGGTGGGATCGTGATGGCCAATCGGGCGGTTCCACCCCTCGCCAATCACGCGATTGTTGTGCACCAATACGGCACCGACCGGGACTTCTCGTTCATCCCAGGCGCGCTTCGCCAGCGTTAACGCGTGACGCATCCAGTATTCGTGGCTAAATTCAACATCTGACAAAGGGAGTACTCCGGTAATCATAGCGGGCGCATTATACTATGATTTCAACTATTCCAGTTGCTGGAGTTCTCCACGAGGCGTAACGCGCCAGCGGTGCTGACAAAAATAGAGCAGCGGGTTGTCCTGATTACTGTCGCTGTAGCCGCTGTAAAGGCGCAGCGGCGTGCCGATCTTACGTTCAAGCTGAGCCACTTTTTCGTGTCCCAGACAGCGCAGGGTCAGCACCCAACCGCCGTATCCTCGCGTCATCTGACTGGCGATCAGATTCACGCGCGGCAGCCACGGCGTATCAATGTAGACCTGTTCCACCAGCGACTGCGGCGAACCGGTGATGAGCCAGATATCGGCATCAGAACTGAGCAGATAGGTGGTCAGACGTTCCTGCACCTGAGGAAACGCCGTGACGTTCTGTCGAAACCAGCGGACAAAATCGGCATGTCTGGCCTGTAAACGAGCCTCGCGATGACCGAAGGTACACCCCCACAGCAACAGACTCATCGGCCAGCGCGCGGCGCGCCCTTTGATCAGTAATGCGCCAACGATCACCGGCAACAACGGCAGCACGAGCAGCGCATTCAGCGGCTGGCGACGCAACAGATAGCGCAGGAAACTGCCGAACATATCCTGCTGATGTAACGTACCATCCAAATCAAAAAAAACGACACGACGCGCGTGATTGGTCAAACCTTACTCCTCGGGATCGTTGAATCCTAACAGCCAGGTAAACAAAAACCCGGCTATGACTGCTACTAAATAGCCTAACAGATAGAACATCACTTTTCCGGCAACAATCGTTAACGCCAGCGGCAATCCGGAAATGCCAAAGGTGATAACGGTTGCGACCTTCCAGTAGCTGATCAGCGCCCCGCCTACCGCGCCGCCCAGGCAGGCCCCCATGAACGGCTTGCCCAGCGGTAACGTGACGCCAAAAATCAGCGGTTCGCCAATCCCGAGTAATCCTACCGGTAATGCCCCCTTAATCACTTTTTTCAGCCGCGCGTTACGGGTTTTCATCAGCACGGCAATCGCCGCCCCCACCTGCCCGACGCCTGCCATCGCCAGAATGGGAAAGAGCGCGTTGTAGCCGTGAGCCTGCACCAGCTCGACGTGAATTGGCACCAGTCCCTGATGCAGCCCCGTCAGCACCAGCGGCAGGAATGTTCCCGCCAGGACCGCGCCCACCAGCAAGCCGCCGCGATCGATAGCCCAGGACGCGCCTTGGGCTATCGATTCTGAAATCCAGCCGCCCAGCGGTTGCAGCGCCACAATCGCAATAGTGCCGGTGATGATCGTCGTCAGCAGCGGATTGAGGATCAGCTCCAGCGAGCCAGGCAATATCTCGCGGAACTTACGCTCGATCCAGCACATCAGCGCCACCACCAGCAGCACGGCGATAACCCCACCGCGGCCTGGCTGCAACGCTTCGCCAAAGAGGGTAATTTGCGCCAGTTGCGGACTCGACAGGATGCCCGCCATCACGCCCCCCATCGCCAGCGAACCGCCGAAGACTTTGGCAGTATTCACCCCCACCAGAATGTTCATGATGGCAAAGACCGCACTGCCGAAGATCCCCATCAGCCCCAGCATATTGGGATAATGGGTGGCGAAATCACCGACGATATCCGGGCGCTTGAGAATGTTAATAATGCCGGTGATTAAACCGGAAGCGATAAACGCCGGGATCAGGGGAATAAAAACGTTCGCCAGTTTGCGTAGCGCATCGCTCATGGGCGCTTTGTACTTCGCTTTCGCCTGCGATTTCGTGCGCTCAATATCATCGCCGACCGGGCGCTCTCCCCCTTCTGTCAGTAGTGAACGCATGGCATCAACGACCTTTGCCGCCTTGCCGGGCCCGACGATAAGCTGATGCTGCGCCCCCTGCTTTACGTAGCCACTGACGCCGGGTAGCTGTTTCAGACGCGGGATATCCAACGCCGCATCGTCCTTCACCTCCACCCTGACGCGCGTCATGCAATTTTCCAGACGCAGAATGTTTTGTTCTCCGCCTATCCCCAGCAGAATGTCGCTGGCAAGGGTCGCCGTCTTATCCATAGTTACCTCGATGAGTCTGCTAACGCAGCCCGTAAAAATCCCTGATGGGTGGCCAGTTTTTCTCGCGCCGCATCGGCGTTGAGGCCACTGAGCGCCATGAGAATGGCCGGTTTCACATCAAAATCGGTCTGCTTCAGCAACGTTTGTGCCTCAGCACGCGCAATGCCAGTGGCTTCAACCACCATCCGGCATGCGCGGTCCATCAGCTTGATATTGGTGGCCTTCATATCCACCATCAGGTTCTGGTAAACCTTGCCACACTTCACCATCGCCCCGGTGGAGATCATATTGAGCACCAGCTTTTGCGCGGTGCCGGATTTCAACCGCGTTGAGCCTGTCAATGCTTCCGGCCCTACCACAGGAGAAATCGCGATGTCGGCTTCCCGGGCAATAGGAGAGTCGGGATTACAGGAGATAGCGACCGTGGTACAGCCCGTTTTGCGGGCATATTTCAGTCCGCCGATGACATACGGCGTACGCCCTGAGGCCGCCAGTCCAACCACCAGATCCTGCGGCGCGAGGTTCAGGGCAATCAGATCGTCTTCACCGAGCTGCGCATTGTCTTCTGCCCCTTCAACCGCTTTCAGTAAGGCCCCCGGACCACCGGCAATCAGCCCCACCACCAGACCGTGAGGAACGCCAAACGTGGGTGGGCATTCAGACGCATCCAGCACGCCGAGTCGGCCGCTGGTCCCCGCACCCATGTAGATAATCCGGCCACCGGATTTTAACGCTTCAGCCGCTGCATCGACGGCGCTCGCAACATCGGGCAATGTTGCTTTTACTGCTTCCGCTACCAGCGTATCCTGTTGATTAAAACGGTGAACCAGCTCCAGCGTCGACAGCGCATCGAGGTCCATTGTTTGCGGATTACGGGTTTCTGACACTAAAGCACCGAGATTCATGTTTGCTCCTCAGGAATTTTTAATTCATATTAGCGACCAATAATGGAATATAATATTCGTACAGGCGAGTGAAATTTCATTTTGTTGCCGCCATCACGTTTTCGCCAGGAGAGACCATGAACTGTTTGATTCGCATCCGCCAGCGCTACCCGGGGTTTGCGCAAAGCGATAAAAAACTCGCGGACTATCTTCTGATCCAACCCGATGCCGCCCGACACCTCAGTTCACAGCAGTTGGCAGCCGAAGCGGGCGTCAGCCAGTCAAGCGTGGTGAAATTCGCGCAAAAGCTCGGCTATAAGGGGTTCCCGGCGCTGAAACTGGCGATCAGCGAAGCGCTGGTCAGCAACCCGAACCCGCATTCCGTGCCGGTGCATAACCAAATCCGCGGCGACGATCCCCTGCGTCTGGTCGGTGAAAAACTGATCAAAGAGAACGTGGCGGCGATGCATGCCACGCTGGATGTCAACGACGAAGAGAAGTTGACCGAAAGCGTAACGATGCTGCGCAACGCCCGCCGGATTGTGTTAACCGGGATTGGCGCATCCGGCCTGGTGGCGCAGAATTTTGCCTGGAAACTGATGAAGATCGGTCTGAACGCCATTGTTGAGCGCGATATGCATGCGCTGCTGGCCACGGTTCAGGCGCTGACGCCAGACTCTCTGCTGGTGGCGATTTCCTACAGCGGGGAACGTCGGGAACTGAATCTGGCAGCAGAGGAAACCCTGCGCGTCGGGGGGCAGATCCTGGCGATCACCGGGTTCACGCCCAATGCGCTCCAGCAGCGCGCCAGCCACTGTCTGTATACCATCGCGGAAGAACAGGCCACCCGCAGTGCGGCTATCTCATCAACCCACGCGCAAATGATGCTCACCGACCTGCTTTTTATGGCGCTGGTACAGCAGGATCTGGAGCACGCACCGGGACGTATTCGCCACAGTGAGGCGCTGGTAAAAAAACTGGTCTGAGCAAAGAATGCGCGTATAATGCCCGCCCGGTTTGTGTTGTTTTGAGAGTTTCCTGATGGCCCTGTTAATCACAAAAAAATGCATCAATTGCGATATGTGCGAACCCGAATGCCCGAATGAGGCGATTTCGATGGGTGACAGCATCTATGAGATTAACAGCGACAAGTGCACCGAGTGCGTCGGTCATTACGACACGCCCACCTGCCAGAAGGTGTGCCCAATCCCCAACACGATCCTTAAAGATCCGGCACATGTCGAAACGGAAGAACAACTCTGGGACAAGTTCGTCCAGATGCACCACGCCGATAAAATCTAACTTTCGATAATGACCGTGGCGCAGGCATAGTGACGTTCATCGGCCAGCGTCACGTGCATATGCGCAACGCCCAGTTTCTCCGCCAGCGCGAGCGCCTCTCCCCATAACCGCAGGCGCGGTTTACCGAGCGCATCGTTAAACACTTCAAACTGATTAAACGCCAGCCCATTGCGGATACCGGTACCAAAGGCTTTCGCGGCGGCCTCTTTGACGGCAAAGCGTTTAGCCAGAAAACGCACCGGCTGCTGGTGCGTTTCCCAGATAGCCCATTCGTTATCGCTGAGCACCCGTCTGGCAAGCCGATCACCGGAGCGGGAGATCACCGCTTCTATGCGAGCGATCTCCACGATATCGGTGCCTAATCCAAGAATGGCCATTAGCCGCGCGCTTCCAGCATCAGACGCTTCATTTCCCCTACGGCTTCACGCAATCCGCTCATTACCGCGCGACCAATAATCGCATGGCCGATATTCAGCTCGTGCATTTCCGGCAGTGCGGCGATAGCTTTGACGTTGTGATAGGTCAGACCGTGCCCCGCATTGACCTTCAGCCCCAGACTCGCCGCGAAGGTCGCGGCTTTCGCGATGCGCGCCAGCTCTTGCGCCTGTTCTGCATCGGTTTTCGCATCCGCGTAGCAGCCGGTATGAATTTCAATGTATGGCGCGCCGACATCTGCAGCCGCTTTGATTTGCACGTCATCCGCATCAATGAACAACGAGACAAGGATCCCGGCGTCAGCCAGACGTTTGCAGGCATCACGCATTTTGTCGCGCTGCCCGGCTACGTCCAGACCGCCTTCAGTGGTCACTTCCTGGCGCTTTTCCGGCACCAGGCAACAGAAATGCGGTTTGGTTTCAACGGCAATCGCCAGCATCTCTTCCGTCACCGCCATTTCCAGATTCATACGCGTGTCCAGCGTCTGGCGCAGAATGCGGACATCGCGGTCGGTAATGTGGCGGCGATCTTCGCGTAAATGGACGGTGATGCCATCAGCACCCGCCTGCTCGGCAATGAATGCCGCCTGAACCGGATCCGGATACGCGGTACCGCGCGCATTACGTAACGTGGCAATGTGGTCAATGTTGACGCCTAACAGTAATTCAGCCATGACAATCCTCGTGATTTTATGTTCGCTTCGGCATGAACTGCCGGAATAATTCGCGGCTCTTTAAGGGCTTACCACCAAGATACGGCTTCAGCGCTATGCGGGTAAAGCGTTTCGCCGCGCGCAGCGTATCGATATCCGGAAATTCGCGTTCTGCCAGCGCCCGCAGATGGCGTCCGGTAAAGGTACTGTTGTCGATCACGACACTGGCGATAAAGCCTTTCTCCTCGCGGTAGCGGTAGGTCATGGCGTCATCCACCGGCTCACCGCTGCCCGCACAGTGCAGGAAATCGACCCCATAACCGAGATGACCGAGCAACGCCAGTTCAAAACGGCGCAGCACAGGCTCCGGCGTTCCCGTTGCCCCCGCCAGTGCCTGTATGCAGTGCAGGTAATCGAAAAAGAGTTCAGAAAAGCGGGTCTCGTGCTCCAGCACGCGGGCGAGCAGCTCATTGACGTACAGACCGCTGTACAAGGTGATACCACTCAGAGGAAGCGCCAGAGAAACGGCTTCTGCGCTACGCAGCGTTTTGACTTCGCCACGTCCACCAAAGCGGACTAACAGGGGGGTAAAAGGCTGGAGTGCACCCTTCAGATTAGAGCGTTTAGAACGAGCGCCTTTGGCAACAAGGCGCACGCGACCCGACTCTTCCGTGAAGACGTCCAGCATCAGACTGGTTTCGCTCCAGGGACGGCTATGCAGGACAAATGCGCGCTGCCAGCCCTCCATCATGCTCGTCGCCTGTTCAGAGCGCAGGTTTAGAGATCGTCGACGTAACCGAGACTGCGCAGCGCGCGTTCGTCATCGGCCCAGCCGGATTTCACTTTCACCCACAGTTCAAGGTGAACCGGGGCTTCAAACATTTCCTGCATGTCTTTACGCGCTTCAATACCAATGGTCTTGATTTTGGCCCCTTTGTTGCCAATGACCATCTTCTTCTGCCCTTCGCGCTCGACGAGGATCAGCCCGTTGATATCGTAACCGCCGCGTTCGTTAGTCACAAAACGTTCGATTTCCACGGTCACCGAGTACGGCAGCTCAGCGCCCAGGAAACGCATCAGCTTTTCACGGATGATTTCAGAAGCCATAAAGCGCTGTGAACGATCGGTGATGTAATCTTCCGGGAAGTGATGCTCCGCTTCCGGCAGATGCTTACGCACGATGCCCGCAACGGTGTCGACATTCATCCCGGTTTCCGCAGAGATTGGCACGATGTCGAGGAAGTCCATCTGACTTGCCAGGAACTGCAGGTGCGGCAGCAGATCGGCTTTATCCTGCACGTTATCCACTTTGTTGACGGCCAGAATCACCGGCGCTTTACCGTCACGCAGTTTGTTGAGCACCATCTCGTCGTCCGGTGTCCAGCGAGTGCCTTCCACCACAAAGATCACCAGTTCAACATCACCAATGGAGCTGCTGGCGGCTTTGTTCATCAGACGGTTAATCGCGCGTTTTTCTTCCATGTGCAGGCCCGGGGTATCGACGTAAATCGCCTGCCATGCCCCTTCGGTATGGATCCCGACAATGCGGTGACGCGTGGTCTGCGCTTTACGGGAGGTGATCGAAATCTTCTGCCCGAGCAGGTTGTTCAACAGCGTGGATTTGCCAACGTTCGGGCGTCCAACGATAGCAATAAATCCGCAGTAAGTTTTTTCGTCGCTCATTCCAGCTCCAGTTTTTTCAACGCCTGTTCGGCGGCAGCCTGTTCCGCCTTGCGACGGCTTGAACCTGTGCCAACCACCGGTTCACTCAGGCCGCTAACCTGGCAGTGGATAGTAAATTCCTGATCGTGCGCTTCACCACGCACCTGCACCACCAGATATGACGGCAGCGGCAGATGGCGGCCCTGCAAATATTCCTGCAAACGCGTTTTCGGATCTTTTTGCTTATCGCCTGGACTGATTTCGTCCAGACGAGTCTGATACCAGTTGAGGATCAGCTTTTCGACGGTCTGAATATCACTGTCGAGGAAGACCCCGCCAATCAGCGCTTCGACGGTATCGGCCAGAATCGATTCGCGACGGAATCCGCCGCTTTTCAGTTCGCCCGGCCCTAAGCGCAAACACTCGCCCAGATCGAACTCACGGGCCAATTCAGCCAGCGTATTACCGCGCACCAGCGTCGCGCGCATACGACTCATATCACCTTCGTCCACACGCGGGAAGCGGTGATAAAGCGCATTCGCAATCACAAAACTTAAAATTGAGTCGCCAAGAAATTCTAAACGCTCGTTATGTTTGCTGCTGGCACTGCGGTGGGTTAATGCCTGCTGCAACAGCTCCTGATGAGTAAAAGTGTAGCCCAGCTTCCGTTGAAGCCGATTAATTACGATGGGGTTCATGCGATACCAATAAATAAATGCGTCAACAATTCAGCACACGAAACAGACCTGATATACGTAGCATTCTATCAGCCGCGCTAAGCAGCTTATGTCGCTCATATAGGGGACCAACGCTGTTTCGTGTGCCGTGGCGACCAGGAGGCGCCAACCTGAAACTTCGGGGGAATATTCTATACACAACGACAAGGGATGTCGTTAGCCTGGACGGATTTATCGAAGAAATAATTCACGTTGCCGTCATAATGACGGCAACGTGAACGATTCGCAGCAATTAGTGAATACCACCAATGCGGCTTAAACGAACGCCAGTAGGCCATTCGCCTTCTTGTTTGTCGAAACTCATCCAGATAGCAGTGGCTTTGCCAACCAGATTCGCTTCAGGGACAAAGCCCCAATAACGGCTGTCTGCGCTGTTATCGCGGTTGTCACCCATCATGAAATACTGGCCCGGCGGCACAATCCAGGTCGCCAGTGGCTGCCCAGACTGCTGGTAATACATCCCCACCTGATCCTGAGCAATCGGCACGGTCAGAATGCGGTGCGTCACGTCGCCCAGCGTCTCTTTACGCTCAGACAGACGAATACCGTTCTCTTTCGTTTCGCTCAGAGGGATCTCGAAGAAACCACTGGTGGCCTCTCCACCGTTACGACGTGCAAACGTCTGCACAAAATCGCTCGGCTGAACGTCGCTATAGGTGACAGGTAACGCGTTTTCACACGCCTGGCCCGAACGGCAACCCGGTTGAATAGTCACTTCTTTCGCGACCGGATCATAGGTTACTTTATCGCCGGGTAAACCGACTGCCCGCTTGATGTAATCCAGACGCGGATCTTCCGGGTATTTAAAGACCACGATATCGCCACGTTGTGGATGACCCGTTTCGATCAGCGTTTTCTGGTAAATCGGATCTTTAATACCGTAGGCGAATTTCTCCACCAGGATAAAATCACCGATCAACAGTGTCGGCATCATCGAACCCGACGGGATCTGGAAAGGTTCATAGATAAACGAACGCACGACCAGCACGATAGCCAGCACCGGAAAAACCGAGGCACCGGTTTCCAGCCAGCCAGGCTTCGGCGACACTTTCTTCAGCGTTGCTTTATCCAGTGAATCTCCGGCAGCAGCCTGCGCTGCCGCCTGACGCTCCCGACGTTTTGGCGCGAAGATAAATTTATCCACGCACCACAACATGCCCGTGACCAATGTGGCAATCACCAGAATCAGGGCAAACATATTCGCCATGCCAACTCCTTAAGGATTATTTGCTGTCTTTGCCGACATG
The DNA here is from genome assembly GCA_009363175.1 of Citrobacter telavivensis. Classification (NCBI taxonomy): domain Bacteria; kingdom Pseudomonadati; phylum Pseudomonadota; class Gammaproteobacteria; order Enterobacterales; family Enterobacteriaceae; genus Citrobacter; species Citrobacter telavivensis. Next base: position 1,870,255 of record CP045205.1, on the reverse strand, counting down.
CAGAATGGCGAGGAACGCTTCCTGAGGCAGTTCGACGTTACCGATCTGCTTCATACGCTTCTTACCTTCTTTCTGTTTCTGCAACAGCTTTTTCTTACGGCTGATATCACCGCCATAGCATTTTGCCAGAACGTTTTTACGCAACTGTTTCACGGTAGAACGCGCAATAATGTGCGTACCAATAGCTGCCTGAATCGCGATATCGAACTGCTGGCGTGGGATCAGTTCTTTCATCTTCTCCACCAGTTCGCGACCACGACTTTGCGAGTTATCACGGTGTGTGATCAGCGCCAGCGCATCGACACGTTCGTTGTTGATCAAGACATCAACACGCACCATGTCGGAGGCCTGGAAGCGTTTGAAGTTGTAATCCAGTGATGCATAACCGCGCGAGGTGGATTTCAGACGATCGAAGAAGTCGAGTACCACTTCAGCCATCGGAATTTCATAGGTCAGCGCCACCTGGTTACCGTGGTAGACCATGTTGGTCTGCACGCCGCGTTTCTCAATGCACAGGGTAATGACGTTACCGAGGTAAGCCTGAGGCAGCAGCATATGACATTCCGCAATCGGCTCGCGCAGTTCGTAGATGTTGTTCAACGGTGGCAGCTTGGACGGACTGTCGACGTAGATTGTCTCTTTCGCCGTGGTTTCGACTTCATACACGACGGTCGGCGCGGTGGTGATCAGGTCCAGATCGTATTCACGTTCCAGACGTTCCTGAATGATCTCCATGTGCAACAGGCCGAGGAAGCCACAGCGGAAGCCGAAGCCCAGCGCGGTAGAACTTTCTGGTTCATAGAACAGGGAGGCGTCGTTGAGGCTCAGTTTGCCAAGCGCATCGCGGAAGTTCTCGTAGTCATCAGAGCTGACCGGGAACAGACCCGCGTAAACCTGCGGTTTTACCTTTTTGAAGCCTGGCAGCGCTTTTTCTGCCGGGTTACGCGCCTGCGTCAGGGTATCGCCAACCGGTGCGCCGAGAATGTCTTTGATGGCGCACACCAGCCAGCCTACCTCGCCGCATTTCAGTTCGGTACGATCAACCTGTTTTGGCGTGAAGATCCCCAGACGGTCCGCGTTATAGGTCTGACCGGTGCTCATCACTTTAATTTTATCGCCTTTGCGCAGGGTGCCGTTTTTAATACGCACCAGCGAAACAACGCCGAGGTAGTTATCGAACCAGGAGTCGATGATCAGCGCCTGTAACGGGCCATCCGGATCGCCTTCCGGCGGCGGAATATCACGCACCAGACGTTCCAGTACGTCGGTCACGCCCACACCGGTTTTCGCCGAGCAGCGCACGGCATCGGTCGCATCAATACCGACGATATCTTCAATCTCTTCGGCGACACGCTCGGGATCGGCGGCTGGCAGGTCAATTTTGTTGAGGACTGGCACCACTTCGAGATCCATTTCCATCGCGGTGTAGCAGTTTGCCAGGGTTTGCGCTTCTACGCCCTGTCCGGCATCCACCACCAGCAGTGCGCCTTCGCAGGCAGCAAGCGAACGGGAAACTTCATACGAGAAGTCAACGTGGCCTGGGGTGTCAATGAAGTTAAGCTGGTAAGTTTCACCATCAGCGGATTTGAAATCGAGCGTTACGCTCTGCGCTTTGATAGTAATACCGCGCTCACGCTCAAGATCCATCGAGTCGAGAACCTGCGCTTCCATTTCACGGTCAGACAGGCCACCGCAGATCTGGATAATACGGTCAGACAGCGTCGATTTACCGTGGTCGATGTGAGCAATGATGGAGAAATTTCTTATGTTCTTCATAAATATGAATTTTTTAACTCGCTATGCTGATAATTTTTTCTTGATGGACACAGCGGTGGACATTCCACAGTAACTACCCCATCAATGACTGGCGTGCATATTACACTGTAGCGCCGAAATCGTCAGCATACGATCTCTTCATTAACATACTATGTTACATCACCGGGCAATCATCAAACTCACCTGAGCGAGCATCGTTGATGATGTAAGTGATCACCCCAAACACTGGCGAAGTCACATTGTAATCCCCCACTGCGTCTGGTATCTCTTCGCGCTTACCGTTCTCCAAGTTCACCAGGTGAGGTCTTGGGTGCACGCGGAAGCGTTTTATCTTTAAATCACCATCTATCCTACAGATGAGCAAAGAACCATCGCAAGGTAACAAGGAGCTATCTACCACTAACAAGGCACCATTTATGATGCCTTCTCTCCAGTATGTCTGCCCTGCTCTCATGAAGTATGTAGCTGCTGGATGCTCAATAAACTTCTCATCTAGCGATATGTGGCGCTCGACATAGTCAGCTGCCGGAGAGGGAAAGCCCATAGTTACCTCTACTATTGACACTGGATAAAAACACAGTATAAATACTGTATATCCAACCAGTAAAGGGAGAAGGTAAAAATGTTTGTTGAGCTGGTTTATGACAAGAGAAACGTTGCCGGGTTGCCAGGAGCAAGTAACATCATTCTGGCAGAACTGACAAAGCGGGTGCACCGGATTTTTCCCGATGCTGAGGTGAAGGTGAAGCCAATGCAGGCTAATGCTTTAAACAGCGACTGCACCAAAACTGAGAAAGAACGGCTGAACCGCATGCTGGAAGAAATGTTTGAAGAATCTGACATGTGGCTGGTTTCAGATTAACTACATTGTTATGTCATATTGAATATGTAGAATCCGCCCCGGCTGACAATCATTCAATACCCGCACTATCGAACGAACGCCAGCCTGCCGCCGCAAGTTCTTGCATATGACGAGCGGCGGTATTTCATCAGTCGGGAATATCAGGCCAGGTAATATCGTGGGCAGTAGTCGTATCAACCGCTTCCAGCGCATCAAGATAATCTAACCACAAATTGTATTGTGTCATTTCGTCGACTTTCAGGCGTCCGATCGCGGCTTTACCAGGCCACTGCTTGCTGTTCATGTAGATATTAGCCTTAGCAATCAGGTACTGCTTTTCGGCATCAGCATCTGCGATCAACTCAACTTTAGTGGGTGGAGGTGTGCTTACCCATGCTGGCATGTTATCAACAATACCCCGCACTTTACCTTCAGGCGGCTTCCCGATAAATTCAGCCACAACAGTATCATCAATATCAATTAAATCACTAAGATCATCCCATGACGATTGATAGGCAGGGAGCATTTCAATCGGGAAAAACGCGTTATATTTTGCTGACCATTTATATTTATTCATTTTATTCACCTATGCAGAACCAGTTAAATCGCACCTGCGCACCGGCACGACGAAAGAAAAACGATGTTTTTGATAACGAGTTATCGTCCTGGAGAACGTAGGCAATAGATCCCGCATCAGCACTGGTCCCTGATAGAGACATAATTACTCGCCCTACTGAAATGGGGAAAGGAACCGGAAAATTTATGGTCCCTGTTGTTGCAGAGCCAGTGTAAGTCCCCCACTGCAATAATTTCCCGTTTGGTAATTGGCTCCATCCTGAACCAGAACCAAAGCTGGACATGTCCGGGATTTGATTTTCACCTGTTCCTACGTCCTTCGTTGCCGCTGTTCCCAAACCAAGGTATGTGAGAATGTCGGCAATAGTGCTTTTACCGATAATATCTCGGCCTACCTGAGTGAGGTCGGTCAAAGCTGCAGTATCATTCCCATTGAAATACGGTAATTTATTCGCAACGCCCACTAACGCGGCTAACGCCGTCAATGTAGGATCCAGCGGCTGGAAGTTCCCAAGGATGTAGGACAGCGTTCCGGCCGTCATCATGTTTGCAACAATGTCATTTGCTGACCACGCTCGTGGGACAGTTCCTTCCTGCCCACGCTGAATAGTAAAGACATCACCATTTCGGGCAGTAACATGAATAATCTCAGTGAGAGTACCTGTGGCGGCATCAATAATCGTCAGTTTAAAGAAGCTGGATCCTGCTACCGGGGATGGGAAAAGCGTTCCCGTTCCAGCGTTTACGGTAAGAGATGTTGCCGTTGAGCTAATTCCGGCCGCAAGCACTGTCTGGGCATTGTTAGCGGCTAAAAGAGATAGTGCCATTTTTCCTCCGGGATTTTTGGCAATAAAAAACCCCGCCGAAGCGGGGCATATTGACTGCTACTGAATAGTCGTTTATCTTGTTTCGTTAGTAGATATTTTTTATTTTAGTAGTTCCATCGTTAATACCATATGAACTTAATTTCCAACATTCCATTGCTATATCTCTGAACTGCCCTCTTACTTCAGGGGATAGGCCTGATGCTTGGTTTACGTCATTTTCAATCTGCATGAGTGATATCCCACCTCTCTGGCCTATTCCGGCAGACTTACATAGTTCTCTTATAATTAGATCAAATTCTGATTGATGGTATTGATTCCTAGCCATTACGAGATAATAAGTGCTATTTAGCTTGTTTATCGCTTCATTAAGATTTCTTTCTTTAAGGCAAGATGGATTTTCTTCGCATTTTTTGTCATTGTATTCATCTATGGCATTAATGTAATAATGGTATACGCACTCATCATTTCTATTATTATAACACTCCAATACAAGACCATTTAAAAACGCATTATCTTCACCTACGCTCTCAATCAATTCGTTACGTATTTTGGGGAAGTTTTTTTGCATCCCATTATAAGATGGAAGCCATTTTATCAAAACATCTCTTTTTTGTTGCAAAGTATAAGCTGAGGAAAAATCACTAGATTTTTGATATGCAGTAGTTCCACATCCTGAAAGGAAAAAACAAAGAAACAAGGCCTTGGCGATAATTTTCATATTCATCCCTAAAAGTCTATAAAAGATGCCTGATTTTACACCACTCAACCAACTATAGTCACGCTCACTGGCTGGTAAAACGGCATGTGGAGCAGGCCGCTGTCGAAAGCCTGCTTGAACAGCGATGCGTACTCATACTCATTACTTTTGATGAGAACGCTAGTCTTCTGGTTGTAAGCCCTGCTATTAAACGTCTGCGCGTTGTATACCGAAGAATCAGTCAGCTTTCTGAAACCCTTAATAATTGAAACACTAGCCCCGCTACCAGAGAACAACACCGAAATACTCCAGTGTTGGTCGTTCACGACATCCCCCCCGTTTACTCCCGTGAGGAACCGCATAATCCGACGTTTCAGCCAGGGTATTGTGAAGTAAAACCCATCCCCCTTATAGAAATTCCACGTCATGATCCGCTTGAACAGGTCATCAGAGACAACGACCTGTTCTGACTGGTTTATTACTCTGCGGGTATTAAACGGTACAGTGTTAAACGTGAATGTATTGAATGCCCCGATCACCAGCAGGCGACCGCTTGCCAGTACAGGAGGTTTCACGCCGTATATGCCACGAGCTATCCACCTGAGTTGATCCCCTGCATTATACCCACCAACAAAAATCGGCAGATTTGCACTCCGCATCCAGTCATAAATATTTTTTGCCATCGTGTTATACGCAGTCACGAAAGCACGGATATTGTCATCATCATTGTACTGCGTGTACAGGTACGAACGGATAATATCCTCAAGCATTTCACACTCCATCAACGGTTACGCCATCTGACGCTATGTAGAAGTAACTAAATGGGTCGCCACTTATAATGTTTGTGTTCGGGTCAGGATTAGTAATAATTCCATTAACAGTGATAATAACATTGAGCTTACTAATTAAACTCATGTCAATAGTAGTATTGACGGACTGAAGGAAGGTATCTTTCAGATTATTAATATTTAACGGCTTACCCGCATAAATCCCGTTTATGTACTGAATTACAGGTGCTGATACCAGCGTTAAAATTGTAGCATCAGTCAGGTAATTCACCCCTTCAGATCCCCACTCAAATTTCACCGTAACATTTTGCTGCAACGGTATAACAAATGGGATTAGGTAGTTATCCGGCCAGTCGTTTATGGCCACCACATTATTTCTTACATTGGGCGTGACCTCTCCTCCCCCGACCCACGAACCGGACGTTGAAGTATCTATACCTATTGAAAACGTATGCGGTGTGAGCACTGTTGCGGTTAGCGGAACGTTGTTAATTCCAGTCATACCATTCACGCCAGAGATGTTGACCACCTGCCCGCTGGTCAGTCCATGAGTTATACCTGTGGTAACGACGCCAGGATTAGCATTCGTTATGCCAGTAACGTCTACTTTCGCTCCTTTTAGCCTGCTGATATCGCCGGCAGATTTAAAAATGGCCCCAGCCATTTCATAAATATCACCTCCCCCGCACATGATTATCCAGCTGTTACCGTCCTGTACGACTGATACCAGGCGAGCCTGCACACCATTAACATCAGTAAGCTTCTGCCTGATGAAGCCAGGATATCCCTGAACAGTAGACATCTGGGATTCCCAGACGCGATCACGAAACTGATAGTTTGATTCACGTTCTAAGCCAGGAACTCCTGCAACCGGATTTGTGCAGGTCAATGTAATTTCGTCAGGAACGCTGCTAATTATCTGGGTAACGGTGCCAGCAGGTACCGCCCATGATCCTGTCGTGGTGGCCGTACAGGTTACCTGCGGTGTAATTCCAGACGAGGGAATAATTGTGGCATCGTTAAGCGTATAGGTATAGGTCCCATCGGACACTACAAACCCCTGAGGAATACCAAATCCCGCCGGGCCATCGAATTGCACAGGAACAGTCGTTGCTCCCTGCGTCTTCTGTGGTGCAATACCAGCCTGTTGAGCCAGCAGGTTAAGCATGTAAATGTTAGCCTTAAGCGGCCCTACCGAATTAATCAGATCGACTCTCGCCTGATCGCAAATCAGCAACGCGCCAACGTCTGTACTCACGATATCCTCAATCAGTGAGCCTGGTAATTCGGTGGTGATGCCTGGCGCCATTTGAACGGCCAGTGACACCAGCTGCTCGCGCAGACTTTCTGGGGTTTGCGGAACCGGGCCAGCAGCTGTGTAGCTAACAGATAAATCACTCATACGTTCACCGTTGCAATAATTTTAGAACCGGCGTTGGTTATCGCCGAAATGTTATAAACAGGTGGATCATCACTAACCAAAGCAATTTGTAGCGATGAAAAGTAGGGACTAAATTGCTGTTGCAGGCGGTTAACGTAGTACGTCGGCAATACCTGCTGTATTACTGATCCGTTAGCCGGAATACCATTGTTCGCGAAGAACGGAGACTCCTGCGGCGCAAGCTTAAGATTTTGCACCAGAGTAGTCAGGTAAACCGCGTCGTTGAATCCATTCTCATCTGTTTCGACCAGAGTCCACTTACCATCTGAATTCCTGCCGTAAGTTCTCATTCAGTGATATTCCCGTTAAATTGCACTGTCGCGTTCCCGGTATTGCTGCCGCCGTTTCCGTTGGAGTGAACATGGCTGTTGCACCAGGAAACAAGCGACTTCCAGCCCTCGTGCATGATCGCCGGGCTTGTGCTGGCTGTTCCGTCCTGCAACTTCCCTGCCTGACCAGTCAGATTCCACATACCGTCCGTGAGTGTGAAAACTGTTGACCCTACGGTCACTTTGAACTGCGTTGGAGTGGCGATGGTTATGCTGTCAGGAGTAAGTAAAAACGTTGTGTTGCTGCCAGCATCCCGAATGGTGACACCTTCGGGCCCGTAAATGGTCACAACCTGACCGTCGACGCCTTCCCACTCTGTATTACTGATTGGCAAAAATACCAGCGCGCTAAGGTTAGCCGGTGGTGTCAGGTCGGCAATACCACCTCCCTGCCCGCTTACCCCTCCCAGATAAGTATCCGCCGGGATGACTATCCCCTTATCGCCCGGCTGCATTGGGTATCGGATGTACTGAGGACCAAATAGCGGGATGGTAACCTGAGGAAGCACATAAGGGATGTCGCGCAGCTCAAAAGCCACTGTAACCATCTTCCCGCTCTGTTTTACTACACTGGCAGGGAGCACCTTTCCTGCTTTTTGCAGCGCAGCTTCCACTTTTCTTTCTGCAAACCGGTTCATGTTTGCACCAAAATTTAATTTCTGGCCGATGCTCATTTTTTACCTACCTCAATGAACGGATACGCTTCAATGATTGTTATCCACGACTCTGCTGACGGTTGTCTGCTGTTACCGAGCAAACGAACAGAGGAAACCTCAAATTGCCCAGAGAATGCAGAGTCATCTCGGTACTGAGAATACGACGCAGCCTTAATCATCGGGGTTGCCTGCTGCGGCATAAGAATATGATCTCCCACCTGGATATCGCCACGCATGACGCAAGCAACACTCATAACGTCGAACTTTACCCAGGTAGGCTGACCGATAAGATCATTAAAGTGAATTTGAACTGGTTTTTTACTTCGTTCGGTTGCGCTGCCTCTGGATGTCTTGTCTGGATGGTTTGGGTAGTCATTGTCCCATACCCTTATTTCATTACCGTTGACTATCGCTATTTCTACTCCGGTATAGCCTTTATTTTTTATTTTAGATAAAGAAAAAGCTTTGAGATCTTTTGCCAACTCTTCAATTGAATCACAAAACAGATCCCTGTAATAGGAAAGGACAAGCAGATCGCTAATATTGATATTAAATGTATAACCGCCAATTCTCTGAAAGCACTGAGTTAATGCTACAGATAGCTTCTGACCAACATTCCAGTTAAACGTAAGTGGTAGTGGGGCTAACTTTCCTCTTGGTGTGCTGGTAACCGGCCCCGCAACAATTATGAAATCCAGCCTTAACTCAGTACCTTGCCAGTTACCAAACACCTGGTTAATTGTGCCGTCCAGCACCAGTCCTGGTGCCGTAATCTTACCAGCCAGTGGTAAACCCGATTTCATGCCGAGGAATATTTTTATTCTCTTACCAAACAGGTCCTGTCGAGCCTGCTGCATTTCTTTTGGGCCAATGCCATAGATTGCTAAATGCGTTTCTCCCTGAGGGGTCGACTCACCAAACCTGAGAATATCGAATTCAATCATTAGCGCGCCAGGGTTATAAACACCGTTCTTATGGCTTGAATACTGCTGGATTAATTTTTCTGGTTTATCACCTTCAGCTGGAGAGAAAATCTGGATATCGTAATAACGCATTAACTGGTTACCTCAATTTGTCCGTTTTTTTCCCTCCAGTACATTTCTGTAGAACTGAAAATACCGGATATAAGGTTAATTCCACCAGTTACAGGAGAACCGACTAATGCCGTATTAATAACGGTATTGTCGGAACTGTCCGTTATTAACAGATACCATCGCTGAGCTGCGATATTCCATTTCAGCTGGCAGTTATAAACCGTTCCGTCAAGAACGGGCGTGAAGGTCATGCTCTGACGTTCGTTGCCAGTAAAAGGGTAATATTGAGTTGTCATGTTGCCACTCCCAATTTACCAAGCAGACCAGTAATAGCCTCAGAGACAGAACCTCCAAGAGATGTGTTACCAAGGGCGTTTACAGTACTTGTCCAGGCTGATTCTGTAACCTTGTCTCCGCCACCAATTTTCCCAAGAAAGTTATTTACCGCCTGCTCTGCACCAGTTTCGGTGATCAGAGGCTGCTCGAAATCCCACATCCATGTCAGCTGAGGTAATGCATCATTTCCGCTGGTGACATCCTTTACAGTGCGCAAAATGCAGCGGTTATAGATAACTGATGGGGTAGCAACGATGAATGTTCCGCCCAAGTTGGCGTGTGCCTGTAAGACAGACTGGAGTGCGCTTATTGTTACCAGCTTTGTCATTACCCCGGTGTTTTCGTTAACCGGGGCCTTCATTTCCAGAGCAACACGCAACGGTTGTGCCAGTAAGGCATTCGCGGCCACAACCTGGTTAGCAAAAGGATAGCGGGCAATGTCATAATCTACTATCGTCGCGCCCTGCACTGGCTTCCAGTGACAGAAATACTTATCCAGGTCTGTAAGATTTATTGCGCCCCCTAAAAGACCAGTAACAAAACTGGCACTTTGGGTCAGGGCAACAATCGGTAGCATACCACCTGGGATTGCCTGCGCGATGCCATCGCACAGGATAACCGGGGATATTTCAAACCCCAGCTTGTACATCTCACGAGTGAACCCCATTATTATCGTGCTCCGAGTTGAGCGCTTGTTACGACTGCATTTCCACCAGTATTGTTATAAACAACAAGTCCGGCGCCACCAGAGTTTCTGTTGCTGTCGATAGCCTGCTGGAGAAGCTGATTGGTTTTAGCAGTGTTACGAGCAATTTCTGAAGTTTCCTGGCTGGGGGTGTTGGCTGGATTTGGCTGTGTGCCGTAAATAGCCGCGTATTGCTCTTTCACACGCCCAGGATAGTTAATATTCTCCTGACTACCGCGGTTCTTACCCCCATTATACCAGCGCAACATCTCATCAAAATCGCCTCCAGATTGCTGTTTTGCCCACGACATAACCCGTGCTCCGGCCATTATGTTGTCTCGTGGATCAAAAGGATTTTCACCTGGTTGAAAATTCATGGGCATTACTTGCATCAGACCCTGAGCACCAGCTTTGCTCACAGCATTCTGATCCCAGGATGATTCCGCAGCCGCAACTGATTTAAGGAGTTTTGGGTCGAGGTCGAATTTTTTCGCGGCTTCTTCAAAATACGAATCGTAGGCTGTTGGTGTCACGCCTGAAGCTCTTTTCAACCATTTCAAACCAGCTGAAACATTTGGGTCACTTTCACTCCCTGGAATGTAACTCTGTCCAGTTTTTGGGTCGACAACTGGTTTATCACTTAGGATTGATGAGCCTGATTTAATGTCATCGACTGACAGGTTAGTTTTACCAATAATCCAGTCAACAACCTTCCCAATTACTTTTCCAAGCTTCTCGACTTTTACCATGAAGTTTTCGACATCATTTTTAAAGTCGGGAGAGGCCAGGTAATCACCAAATCGCTGAATACCACCAGCGAGCCCGTCTATCCATTTCCCAAGTTCTGGAGATTGAAGAACAGTATCGATAGCACCAGACAGCGCATCAGAGAGTTTTGTCAGTCCAGGGGTAAGCGGGCCAAGTCCACGGATGAACGTGTTTTTGATGCTCTGACTGCTGTAGTCGAGTTGAACATTGAAGTCCTGCCATTGCCGGGCCTGCTCATCAGTGATCTGCAGCAACTGAGCGTCACGCTTCGCACGTTTCTCCATAGCGTCGATCTCGGCATCGCTCATATTTTTAAAGCGATTGAGGTCGTCAATGCTGAAGAAGCTGGTCAACCCGTAGGCGTTAGCCCCCTGCAACGTGCCACCTGTTTGCGTGAAAATACTCCTGGCGGCACGAATCATCTCCGGCAGCAACTGGTCCGGTGAACGGTCAGGGTTATTGATCCCCATAGCCTGGAATTTCCAGCGCTGGGATAAATCGGCCTGAGTGTCACGAATGGCGCCCAGTGTCGCTGTTGGGTTGGCCACTGCACGCTGGTAGTTAATGGCCGTTGAATCCAGGGCACCAATCGAGGTATTCAACCCCATAGAGGTGAATCGCTGGGCGCTCGCGGTGGATGCCAGGCGGTTCAGTCCGAACAACCCACCAGCGCCGAGAACACCAGTAAACAGCCCTACAATACCGCCCCATGACAGCAGGCTGACTGTGGCGTCTTTGATATGGCCGGCGAACTCTTTTGAGTCCTTTTTAAGTTTGCCAAATATGCTGGAAGAGCCAGCAGTTTTCTTATTCAGGTCACTCTGACGCTTATTGGCATCGTCAAGGCTGGTGTTGATGCGATCGAGGTTATTCACCATCATATTCAAAGCATCAACGCCATCCAAAAAAGCCTTTGTCATCCCCTCTGCTTCTGAGGATGCTTTTGACGTTTCGCGGGCGGTGTCGCCAATACCCTGCGCAGATGCCCGCCATGCTTCGGGAAGATCTTCAAGAGCAGCCTGGTACTCATTGAATTTATCCATAAATGACAGGAATTTCTCATCATTCACGTCAACTTCAATAATGGATTTAGCTGCCATTGAAATAGCCTCTTTCTTTTAACGCAGAGATAATAAAGCGCTGCCTGAACTGGGATGGGCTGGCGTATTCTTCGCCAGCTATTTCCCTTACAACGTCCCTGAACCCCTCGTTAGAGGCCCAGTCTAGGAGGGTATAAACGACGTTTCCTGCGGGGCAGTCTGGTTCGGGGTATCGGTATCCGTTTTCGACGTCAGTAAAGAACCTCGCCACTCCGTAGCGGTCGATAACGTTAACTGACCACCGAACATACCGATCACGCTCCCCACCGTCGGTTTGATGAGTTCCGGTTTCTGAATGGCAGAGGAAACCATAAAAAAAACGATTTCGCCTTCCACCTCACGAAACTCGTCAGCAGAAATAATGCCCTGTTTCATCGCAGAATCTAACGGCACAGATTTCCACTGACCGTTGTCATTAAAAATGACCGTTGTCTGACGCTGGATTTCATCAACAATGTTTGGGCTACCCTCCCCGGTTACCTCCTGTTCCTTTTTAATTTTCTTCCGGAGCATCATTGCAGCTACCCGGGCCGCACCAAGCCCACCAACCTGAGCGATGAAGCTGGTAAACAGACTACCGAGCATCAGGCAATGCTCTTCCACCACCTCATAGGGGAAAGGTGAGGTGTGAACGTAAATGAGAGAGCCGTCATCACGGCTGATCGAACAGACCAGATTAAGTTTTTTATCAATTTTCACGGTCAGATCCACATGTTGTCGTTAGTGATGAGGTAGCCGCTGATGGTTACCACGTACCCGGCATCCATGCCGTTAAATGGCATTTCGTTAAAGTTGACCAGATAGCAGTTAAGCAGGGTGAAGTTGCCAAATGTGGTTGCGTCCGGGGTAACGACCACCTCGCCAAGCGCTGTGTCCGTCGTAAAGCGCTGTTGATAGCTTGCGGCAAGACCCTGAGTGCGCAGCATGTGGACGGTTAAGGTAACCTGCTGATACGGTACCTGACTGCCAACAGTGCCGGTCATGGTCGGCAGAATGTCCGTTGCAGGACCGTCCGGGCGTATGCTGATCCCGTCTTTACCAAGATAAGATGCGGTGACATTCAGAGCCGGAACATCAGTGATGGAAACCGCTCCACGGACGCGGTTGAGGAATCCCTGTGGTACTAATGGGTTTGCCATTTTATGCCCCTACAAAATTGGTAACGTTCAGGTTAAACGTGATGGACTCGAAGCCACGGCGCGGCGTGATAACAGCACTTAGCCCGTTGTACTTACCCTCCTGGTAATCCGAAGGATTCAGGCTGGAATAGTTAGCAAAAGGAACCGCGTTGATAACAGCATTACCCGCGTAAGAACCTTTCTCGTATTCGGTGTTGAAATCGGACTGAATAAGTTTTGTACCGATAACGCGGCCCAGAATCAGCCCATAGCTAATTCCATTACGCAGCGTTTTCAGTGCGCGGTTTTGCAGGCGGTCAATACCGTTCTGGTCGTAATACAGTGGGTTGGTTGTGGTGTTAGACCCGTTGATCACTTCGTTAGCCAGGTCCAGTTCAAGGTTAATAGCGGCCCATGCTACTGCATACCAGTAGTTAAACGGATTACCGTCAAGCATGTGACCGGCTACCAGCATCTTGTTACTCAGGCCGCCTTCTGCAGATGACCCGATGTAGTTGACGTGGTTTTCCTGGAGCGTTTTCAGCAACGTCCCGTTGTTCTCAACCGGGTATTCAGTCACCCCATACATGAAGCGGAACGCCATCGGCGGTACCATGTTCGACGAACCGGGGTCATTTGACAGCGAGGACTGGAACGCTGCCGCCATCGAAAATTCAGTAGCTGGAATATTCGGAGCTTCGACCCCTGCAAATACGGTTTTATTCTTTGTTGCCACCCAGGACTGATAGGTGGCAATCGTGCTTGTGACAAAGAAATAAACCAGCGATCCGGGGGATGTGTACTGACCCGTGAGCGTTTTGAAAGTCGCTTCAGAATCCCACTCACGAGGTACCAGATACGAAAAGAATTTCTGGTACGTGTTGCCGAGGGAAATATCCTTGTCGATAAAATCACTCAGAGCTGCCACGGCTGCCGGGATGGTGATGTCACCAAGTTCCAGCACATAGACCGCGCGAGCTGCACCCTGCGCCCAGTACGTGGTGTTCATCTGGATAATTTCACCAGCAACAACCGTCTTAACAACGCCCATGGTGGTTGCCGTCCCCGGGTCGCTGCTCAGCGAATAAGTAAATTCCGTCGCGCTGGTAACCGTCGCCTCAGCAGAGCGGTTGTATGCCGCTGGTGCCACGCCAGAAATCACAACAGGCACGGTGCTGCCATTCGTCCAGCCATGAGGCGATGCGAGGGTAACAGTGACCAGATTGGCCGCCCAGACAATGGTTGATATCGTTTTCCCCGGGGCGGTGATAGCTTTCAGATCGTCTTTTGACGTAAGCAACTGATATTCGCCTGCCGCCAGAGTCGTCCCGCCCATGGAGATCATCGCGCCGGATTTAAGCAGCTGCGAGGGCTTCGGCGGATTGGTCACCGATACGTTAATGTTAACAATTGCCATTTAATTATTTCTCCGGATAAATGGACGGAATTGCAGACAGGATCAGCCCGCGGGCTACGTTGCGCATCCGCTGCTGGTAATAATTGACTTTGAATTTGATGGTCTTGCGCATGGCGATAACGTTCAGTTCGTTCTGCGTAACGCGCTCATCCTGCACAACGGGGATGTTCATTACGCCCATTTCTGCATCATCGCGCAGGGTGTACTGCTGAACGTATCGCAGAAAGTCCTCAACCACGGCATTCCTGAGGCCTGTAATCGAAATCGTCACATCCTCGGAAACCAGCTGGTACTGGTTGTCGCGTTCATCGATATAAAACGCCCCGGCGATCGGAGAGACATTGCTGCACCGTATTGTCGCGAAGGGAGGCGACAGGTTCTGCGTGGAAAGCATCGCCGGAAACATTGGCATAAACTGACTAAGCCCAAGCCATACAGGCAACGAACTGGAAACCACAACGTCACTCAGGTCGATATCATCCGCAGAGTTGATAATCTGCGACCGCATATGCGGATAGATCGCCTCCCCTGTGTAGTGATAAAGATTGGCCGGTTCGTTCAGTCCGGTTCGACGGGAGAAAGAAAACTGAATGCCAAAAAACTCGCCGATGTACAGGACGTCCGATCCAATATCGTTGAATGGGTCTATATCGGCCTGCGCAGTAAACGTAACGACGTTTCGGTCGTAGAGTTGTTCATCGTCCTGGATGGTTTCTGTCGTCAGATGAAGGTAGCCTTTGACGTTCACCGTGTCGGGTTCGTTGCCCGGGTTATCAGACAGGACTGAGGCTTTCACCCAGAACACGAAGCCATCAAGCGGGAGAACCTTACGGATATACTTCGTAAACGTAACCACCTGAAAGCGACTGAGGTCGTCAAGCCCCTGCGTCAGAGCCGCGTTAAGCTCTGTTTTTGCATTCTGCTGTAGTTCACTCAGGGAAGGCATTTAATACCCCGCTTACCCAGGCGCGCATTGCCGCCTGATAGTTTCCTGTATCGATAAAGGATGCCCGCGGATCGCCCTTCTTATTTTTAAAGCGCTTAGATATACCCAGCAGCGCGCGTCGGGTTGGCACACCTGACATGCCGTTCATCTCTTCGTTATCCAGAAAGGCCACGAACAGGTCGTGAACACGTGACATGGATTCCGCAAGCGGATCCCTTAACGGCGGCGCGCCAGCCAGCATATTTTCAAGATTTGCGGCGAGGTCTTTACTCATCAGATCGGCGATGTCGTTTCCGTACCTGTCAAAAAAGGTCTGCATAATCTGGTATTTTTCTTCCAGGTACTCAGCAACATCCCCGGTTGTGGTGTTTTCATCCTCGTAGGGAATGTCGATAACACCAAGATGAAAGGTGATCATGACAGCCCCCACAGGCTACCGAACTGCTGGGCAATCATCAGATAGCGGCGTCCCCAGGGGTCCTGCAACATCTGCAGATCGGCCAGAGACAAATCTTTGAAGAAGTCAGGCACAAGACGCTGCGCGCTGGTTGAGTTATCCCCGGCCCCCGTTATCACGCCAGCCCTGAAATCATTCAGACCATACGCTTTCCTGAATTCAGCAAATACCGACTCAGTACCGTAGTTGACCAGAAACGATGCGCCAAGATTGTAAACGGCAACCTCATACAGGTTGGGCATAACCAGTTCAATATCCCGGTTCACCCATTCCACGGCCGCGTTATACGCAACAACAAAGGACGGAGAGTCATAAGGAACCTGGCTGGCGGTTACGCCCATATCTGTGCGAACGAATATGATGAATGCAGCCAGATTTACGCTCATTTTTTCTTATTCCCGGCTTTCGGAGTAACAATCGTCTCGTTAACGACCTGAGTTTCGTCGCTTTCATCACGGCCTCTGGCCTGCTCAACGCTGAATTCCATATCACCGTCGTAACCCGTACCGCTTTCTCGCAGCGTGCTGTCGTGAGCAATAATTGATGCCTGGCGGAGGTTGTGAGCGTTACGCGTCAAATGAACATCGTTGTCGCGAATAGTTTTCTCGATTACCGCTGCCGAAACAGGCTTGTTAATGCTGTAGCAAAGACCGACAAAATCTTTGCTCTGGTCAATTCTTGTCGAATCAACCAGGCCATAAACCCGGTGATGCTGAATAACCGCGTCAACCTCTTCGGTGGAGCCATCAAGAACCATCATTTGTGCGCCGTGCTCAATAGGGATCTGAACAAGTCTCCCTGTCTCCAGATTGCGATAGGTGAAGATATGACGCTGTTTAGTGGTGTTGGCGATATACAGTTTCATTAGTTACCCTCGTAAAAAAGCCCCCGCAGAGATATCCCTGTGGGGGCCAGTTCATTTCAAACAATGGATCAGGCGCTGTACGCCATAGACAGGATGGTGATGGCTTCCGGACGAACTGCCCAGCCTGCGGTTGAACGCATTTCGGACAGAACATCAATGGCGCCACCCGCGATCGGTGTCGGAATTTCACGCGGGGCAGCCATATCACAGAACATCAGCGCATTCGCGGCAAGAGACGGGGTCAGTTTGGCGAATTCGTTGGTGTTCACGGTGGAATTGACCATCGGCACTTCAACTTCAGGGATGGTAATGACCACCGCGTCTGTTCCGCCCGCGCCTTTTCCGATCAGTGTGTCGTCATAAACCCAGTCCACCTGAACATTTGCCCCTTTCAGGACCTCCTTCACGGTGCCGCCAACGGTATCAGTACCGCCACCAGGACGCTGATATGAGGTCAGCTGGACAATCTGCTGGATCTCCATTGCACCCAGAACGCGCTGAGGACCGAGAATAACGACGCGCAACTGGCGACCTAGCTGCATGGTACGGGTCATTGCCGCCTGGACGTGACCGAGCAGGTAAACGGCCATTTGACCGTGATCGTAGGTCAGCACGGTGGTATTTCCGGCGCTGTCTGCCGGTAGTGTTTCGGTTGTTGCGCCAGCAGTATTCAGCAGCCCTTCACCACCAGCCGGATTCATGCCGTACAACAGTGCAGAACGAAGTTGCTGGAAAATACCCTGTCGCATGCCGAGACGCTGAGCTTCAGGCAGAGCAAAATTCCAGTTACCGGCTGCCGCCATGTCGTGGTGATCGTAGATACCACGGCAGCGGAACAGGTAAGTTGGGGTGGAAATCATCCGGGCATCAAGTGCCACGCTCGGCAACTGGTTGGCGTTACCAGACTGGCTGGAGGTTACCTGGGTGCGAATATCCAGGCGGCGCATGTAGGCGTACTGGTCGCCAACGCCAAGTCGGACCTGAGGATTACCGCTGGCGATAGTTTCAAATGCACCTGACGCCTGCTGGTAACTGAGGATCATTTCCGGCGCGATATACGACGGATTGACGATAGTGTAGCTGGGGGTAATTGCAGCCATTTAATTCAGCTCCCGATTAAAGTAAGACCAGCGCGCAGCTGTCGTTGTTATTCCAGGTCAGGAAACCGGTTGAGCTGTCATAGGTGACAGTTTTGGAGTTACCTGTTTCGACGGCGAGCACTTTCACTGGCAGTGTGATGTCGGAAAGCGTTACCGCACCGATGTTACCCTGCGTGGTCGCTGCACCGCCAGGTGCTGTCGCCGGGGTGTAAGTAAAGGTGGTTGCACTCGGTACAGACAACACAACAACGGTGCCGTTGTACGCCGATGGAGCAACGCCGCTGATTTTTACGTACTGGCCAGCCGTCAGGCCATGCGCTGAAGCAGTGGTGGCTGTAGCCACGCCAGACGCATAGGTCACGTCGGTAGTTGCAATATCAGCGCCAGCAAAACCCGCTGCGGCGGCAGTGGTGAGTTGGTTGTTGACGAAGTCCCACGCCAGCGCCGTTTTCACCGACGCGCCGGAAGTAGCCAGCGCGACCACCTGAGCAGACGCTTTCAGAGGAACGCGCATGTTTGATCCCAGACGGTAGAACGACACACTCATACCGGATGCATATAGCGGAACCGGTGATTGTGGAGTGGTCAGACCGTTATGCGCCTGATTGAATACAGTAAAACCTTCCAGCTCTGCTACGGATACCGCGCGGCGAATCGTTGAGCCTCGAGGGCTTGACTGATTGCCTGGCAAAAGTTCGGCAACTGGCAGACCGCCCCAAAGAGGTTTGGTTTCAGTAGCCGCTACCGTACCGGATGAAAGATTGAAACGGTTTGCCGGGTCGTCCAGTGCAATACCCTGAACATAACCGTCAGACTGTACACCGAAGGACCCCAGAGCATTCGTGGTTGCCATCGGGTTAAGAGATAAATAAGACATGCTTCAGCGCTCCCGTTAAGCCTGGTTGTTAAAACTGGTGACCTGACGTTTACCAGACTGGAACGGTGCCCAGGTGGCAGCAGGATCGCCTTCAAAGGTGCTAATCTGGCGACCAGTAGCATCAGCGCGCTTAATTTCACGCAGCATGCCAGGACCAACCGACAGACTTGCTGATTTCTGCGCATCGGCGTAGATCTGTTTTTCCGCCACATTCAGCAGCGCGGAATCAGCGATAGAGGACAGGTCGACAGACTTGAAGTCAGGCGAATGCTCCTGAAGCTGGATCATCAGGCGGCGGCGGTACGACAGCGGTTTTTCACCGGACAACGGCACAGGAGCACGTTTGCCAAAGCATGAGAAAACGCTGTCAGCCTTCACCTGTGCGTCGGCGACTTCGTTGCGCTCTTCATCGCTCAGTTCCGTAGGAATGCGCGAACGAAGCTCTGCAATTTCCTGTCGCAGTTGAGAGTCTGCTTTTTCGCGATCACGTTCTTTACGTTCACGCTCCAGACGGTCATCTTCTCCCTTTGCTTCATGCTCGAGTTTTTTCAGCTCACCTTCATCGGCCTTTGCCTTAGCGGCTTTTTCTTCCTCGTCTGCTTTGGCTTTCGCTTCTTCTGCCTCTTTGGCCTCCGCGTCAGCCTTTTCCTTCTTGGCAGCCTCTTCAGCATCGGCTTTGGCTTTCAGATCTGCAGCTTCTGAATCAGCTTTAGCCATACGTGCATCGATCGCTTTATTAATCAGCGCAACGATTTTTTCCTCGTCCATTATTTCAGCCTCATTTGGAATGGAATCAGATTTAACACCAGTAGGGGCAAGGAGTTTGTCCCATACGCCCTGTTCACAAATTGCAACGTGGTCGAGCAGCTCGGGGGATGGCTCCACCAGCAGAGGCTGACCGTCGACAATGATTGATTTAGGTACCTCAACAAACTTCACAGTTGGGGAGGTGCTTAATTGCCTGGTCGCCATAATTTCGGCAGCCTCGGCGTCGTATACGCGCGCAATGGCCCACACCTCGCCATTATCAGCAACCCAACTGTTGGTCAGGGTGCCGATAACGCGTTTTGCGAACTCATCACTATCGAGCGTATTTTTCTCGGGGTGCAGCCAGATTAGAGGTAACCCGGCAACCCGCTGGAGAAATTCGGGGGTGAGATAGTCATCCGGGTTACGGAAGGTCATCTGTTGATCTGCAGAGCGCCAGGTAACCCCTGTTCCGGTCACCCGGATGGCGAACATCCACATGTTGATAAAGTATTGCGGGCTGCTTAATGTCCCGTCAGCGATGAGTGCGGCGACTTCCGTTTCATTGAGTGCCTGCTGCGCCAGCATCTCAGCGAATGGCTGATGGAGTGGCGTTGGCAGGTCTTCAATGTGGAACCACCCGGCGGCCAGCGATTCATCGTTGAGTTTCGCCTCGAACTTTTCCGGCACTTCGGCGCGAAACGTCAGATAATCGCCGTAAACGCTGTGCGGGGTCAGCGGGCCATCGTACTGATAACCCACCTCTTCCAGCACTTCGCGGCGCGCAGCGTCAATAGCCAGTTCACCCGGTTCGACCGTGCCGCCGGGCTGACACCACGTGCCATCATCTGAGCGCTGGATCAGGAAGACGAAATCACCCTGACGAAACATTATCCCGCTGCCAAAAATAGCCACGTTTTAATGCTCCTATGCTGCTTTCATTGACTCCATGAATTTGCGCCCCTTCTGGGTAAGCATATATTCAGGAATACTGCGGAGGTTGTAGATGTAGGTCACATAGCAATCGCAGAAGACCTCTTCACCCGGCTGGGTAATCCCGTCGAGATACCCGGCAGGGCCGACTTTGACGTACCCGTTTTTTTGTGCCCAGTTACCGCGAATTAGGTAATAAAGCTGGTCACGTTCTTTGTGGTCTTCGCGATAGTTGTAACCCGGTCGGCGCCAGTGGCTGTGCCAAATCGCTGCAATCGCGTTATTACTGGTCGCAATCACGTTGTCGATATTGGCTATCAGCTTGCGGTTCTGGTCTATCATCACCCGCCGCGCTTCATAGTCCATTTGTTCAGCAGTTTTCTGGATATGCGCCGCTGTTTCCCTCATCGTTCCCTGAATGCCAGTCAAAGCAATCGTATCTGCCGAAGGAATACTGCTGGCCCAGCCGCTAAACCGCGATAATGTGGTGTCGATGGCTTTTTTGCGGTTGATCTTTATCAGGTCAGCGCTGGCCAGTATTCGCCTGTCGAGCTCCGTCCGTAGCTTCGGCTCCAAATAATTGATGGTAAAGCGGGAAATACCTGGATGACGCTTTAGCGCAGCGGCACGCCCGATCTGTAGGTCATATGCATGAGTTAGGTTTCTGGAAACCATTGCAGAGTAATCATCGGCTGTTTCGCTCTCAGCCGCCTGCCTGATAATGCTCTGCCAGCGTTCCAGTTCCTCCCGAGACGTGTAGCCGTTGCGGAGAAAGAACTTCACCGCTTCTCTCACTGTTCTGGTGAAATTGTTCATAGCAACATCCCGTCGCCAGGTTCTTCAGCTTTTGTCGGCTCCGGCGGAGGGTTGTCTTTCAGCGAGTCGTAATCAAGATTAAGCCGCTGAGGGAAGAGGTTCTCGTTGGCGTTGGCGTTTTCACACGCCCACTCGATAAGTGTCGCGCGGTTCTCCGGGTCTGCTGTGAGCTGCGGCAGCACCACTTCCAGCATGCTGACGATCGCCTTGAAGCGTGTTTCGTCAACCTTCACCTTCTCGCTTTCCGGCTCTTTCAGAGAGGACGGCCATCGATATTCGAAGTTGTTTATCCAGCTTGCGAAATACACGCTGTAGGTGTTTTTCAGATCCGGAAAATCGGCGCGCAGCGACTGGAAGAACTCAATGCTCCAGGCGCGGTACTGGCACACGCGAATGAAGAAAGCATAAAGCGGGTCAAGCCATTCACGGATATTGTCGATGTACACCGCGACGGCGCGGGCATCTTCTGTGCCTTCACCGAAGCCTTGAGCGAACGTTTCAGAGTTGAGGATGATAGCCGGCATGTCAGCGGCGGCGGCCACGTTCTCCAGGATATGCTTACGCGCTGAGTCGAGCGGCTTTTCCAGGTTGCTTAGGTCGATTGACTCGATATTGTCATTATCGCCGATCTGAAGAACCTCTCCCGTCTTCCCGCGCTTCAACATCATTCGCTTGATGCCGCTGAGCTTCTGCATCATGTTGTTGACAACGGAGCTTGGCCCCTTGATTTTCGTCACCAGAAGACCGCCTTTCACCGCAACCATATCGTCAGTACGCATGGTCTGGATGAAAGACTTCAACGGATAGAGCGCGCGCTGGTATACGCTGCGCCCAGTAAAGCCGAACGCAGCAGGGTTGTACGCGAGATAAATCGGATCCTCGTTCTGTACGACGACACAGCGCGATTTATGATACGGCTTTCCTGCCACCCGGATGCCGTCGACTTTCTGGAAGTCATGAGCATTGGGGTCCTGGTTCAGCACGATACTACCCGCGGTGTTAAGAGGGTCGAGAATGTTAAAGCTGACGTTATGCTTGTACAGCGTGCGGTAATCCAGCGACTCATTTGGTTCTTGGTTATCCACCAGCATTGCGATCGCTGATACGCCGTAAATTCTGGCAATGCGAGCGGCGTTAGCAATGTGCTGGTTAGCGCCCATTGCTTTCCATTCGCGCTCGAATGCGTCACGCAGGCGTTGCTCAAGTCCGTACGACTGAGCAACATGTATAGTGCGCGGCTCATTCATCGCCATTTTAATTGGGCGATCAACCATCTTGCCGCCCAGTGGGTGGTAGAGGTAAACCGTTTTGCAGGTCTGATAGCCAGCCGTTGCCCCGGGCTGGATGTCGTCGCTGTCCAGCAATGCCATCAACTCTGAGTGAGAGCTGCTGCCGATTTCGAAATCATCTTCGTTCATTGGTTTTCTCGTCAGATTGCGTCGCCGCTACCGAATGCAATGATCAGCCCGTAGGTATAATCATCGAGCAAGTCATCGGCGCGTTTATGCGCGTTCTTGTCGGCAAGGTGAAATCGGGAAACCTGCTTATGCAGATGGTTAGCTGTTTCGCCTTTAAAAACTGCTGTTTTTTCGTAGGCGTAACGGGAAATTTTCGCCAGGCCTCGGTAATGGTAACTAGAAGCCATAATTGCGCGTTCGTCCTTTCCTTTGCTGGTCAGCGAAGATTCAATTTTGTTTACTGGCCAGCCCAGGCTCTCCCCTTTTTGCAGAAGGATGCTGCCCATGCTGGCATCTTCAATGAACACACCAAGGCTGCCATTTACGGCCACGCACTGGCTGGATAACTCATTGAGTCTTTCGAACACTGACGGGATCCACGTTTCAAGCAGAGCCCCGTCAATTTGAACAACATCCCAGTCGAGAATGGTCAGGCGCTGCCGCCCTGGCCTGGTATCGACGGCGTAGTACACCACCGCGGTGCCATCATGCTCAGAACCACCTTTGACTGCAGTATCCAGAACAGCGAAAACGGCTTCGCACATTTCAGGGAATTCGACGGGCTGATCCTGATTCTCACCTTCGAACCATTTGCGCACATCGAAAAGGGATGCCGCTGACCAGTCGACGAACTCTGCCAGAAACTCCTGACGAAACACCCTTGGATCGTTATTTTCCCTTTCTTTCTCCAGTTCCTCAGGAGGCACGAACGGGTTTGAGGATGTCGGAGCGTGATGCTCAAAAAATCCCAGATTTTTGTTGTGGCAAATTGCGTAGAAAAAGTTTTCTTCATCCACCCCATCAGGGGTAGAAAATACGTAAGCCCGACCTTTCGTCGTAAGGAGCGTTGGCTTTATCGACTTCGGCCAGATCTCCTTCAGCATTTCCGGTGATTTGGTGAACGCTGCCTCATCTATCAGGATTATTTCGTATTCACGACCACGACCAGCCAGCTTGTTATCGTTTGTTACCCAGAAGTCTATCTTCCCGCCGTTCTTCAGCATCAGGCGTTTTTCCTGACGGCTGAAACTCTTTTTTAACGGCAGCAGGACTTCTTCCAGCTTGTCGTAAATTTCCTGATACTGACGGTATTCAGCGGTAAAAATCCCCACCCTGCCGCCGAGCTCAATATCCATGCCAGGCCGCTTAAACTTCGTTGTAGCGTAAGTCACCGCTGCGCTGGAGAGCATGAAGGTTTTACCCCAGCGTCGGCCACATCGAACAGCGTTTAACTGGTGATCCCAAGAATCGGACCAGACCATTAACTGCCCATCGTGAAGAGTGGGAAGGTAAATGTCAGCCATATTATCTTCCCGGTATTGGCAGCGAGTTATGAACGACAATCGCGTTGTCTTTATCGCCGTCTCTCATCACGTCAATTTCCAATTCCACTTTTTCAGTGGCGGCTTCTCTATACGCAGCATCGACATGAAGCTTTGCTATCGATCCCTTGGTGTATTCCAGGGACTCAATGCGCGCCGTGTTTCGGTGCATGGCTTTCTCAGCTGACGAGATAAGCGAGTGCAGATCTTTAACCTTGTCGTCATCAGCAATCTCTAATTCTGCCTGCCAGCGACCGATATTTTCCGCCGCCGTCAGATTCGCAGCGCGAAGCCAGAAAAGCTCATCATCCAGAGTGAGAGCCTGCGCATCCTCAGTGATGGCATCAGAGAGAAGCATGCGGCGCCCATACCCCCCATGTTTGAGGGCTTGCTGATTACCAGGCTTGAATGGATTTGTTGGCGGTGATCGCCTTGAACCGCGTATCGGTTTCGTTTCTGGAGAATTTGAGGGTTTTGGGCTACCTTTGCATTTGTCTTCGGTTTCAGAATCCCCACGCTTACTGATTTTTCCCTTCTGCGAATTCGCAGTTTTATTCGCACTTTTTTTTTGCGAATTCGCACCACCATTCGCAATTTTGATATAGCGCTTTGCGCTGGCGTAATTCAGTCCCTGCGCTTCACACCAGTCTTTAGGGGAGATACCGGATTTAGCATGCTCGGCGAGGAACTGGTGTTGCAGTGCTCCCCAGTCCGGTTTTGCCATATCTGATCACCTGCCTGTTTGTTATTATCGAAGCCCCTCAGCGAAGAGCTTCTGTAATACTTTGCCACTTCCCGGAGTGGCCACGCTCATGCCCTTGAGTTGCTGTCGCATCATCGCCGCTGATAACCGGTGCGCGTTTGGCGATCGCGCTGCCTTCCCGGAGCTTATTGTTATCTATGAACCCTTACCCATCACTACACAGGCTCGCCATTACGCGACTCGGAGCAGCATCACTACTGCTGCATTGCCTATCGGCTGCGGTCAATCCGCTTAATGCTTCATGGTCTTATCCTCGCGTGGGGATATTTAGTAATTTATCCGCACAAGGGGATAAGGCTCATTTTCGGTCCTGCTCGATTTGACGTATGCCAGCCAGTTGGTTATTCGCTTTTTCAATAGCGGCCAGCAACGGCTTAATCCAGAGAACAGCCTGGCAATACGTCAGCGTGCCGGTGGAAGTGGCGCTATCACTGGCTGCGTCAGCGTTCCCGGAATCGGCTTGCATTGCGCTGGCACGTAAACTGTTCGCGTAGCTGAGCAGCCCACCAGCGACATCAGCAGGAACAGGCAGATCACAGGTTTTTTCACGTCGAAGAATCTCCCGGTATTCGATGACAGTTTTTTCGGTACCTGCATCGATCAACGAATTAAGGCGACTGGAATTCTCAGCCACCTGATTGAAGCGGTTGAAGTTGAGTGCCTGAGTGGCAATAACCTGTCCCTGCAGCGAGTTGTCATTGCGAAGCACATCGTTATCACTCTGAAGTAGAGCGACATCAGAACGGCTATTTGCCAGCAGGATACACAACACGGCGACAACGATAACCATGGTCATCACCGCCAGTGGCTTCCAGTATTTTCCCGTCAATGTAAGCATCATAACTATCAGTCCGCGCTTTATATGGACGTAAAAAAACCGCCACAAGGGCGGTTAGCATTACTAAGATACCATTTTAGTCTTCCACTCCACCTGGGTTTACAGGCTTTGTGATTTCCCTCAAGCGAACAACAGGACTACCGCGACCATCACTAACGGATGTTCGGATTGTCTTGTCGTCCCTTGGCGTGAAGGTTACTTCAACATCAAATCCCATCGCTGCATGCTCGTCGCACAAATAAGCATTGGTATTGTGGGCCCAAATTGCAGATAAATTATCCAGCTCACGTCTCAGACGAACACCGATAATTTTATCTGCATGTCTACCACATCCGTCAATGATGCATGTTCCTGACATTATTTTTTCCTTCTTTGGTTAACCAAGAAGGAAACTACCACAAACCAGAAGCCTATTCAGCCTTTTTGCTATAACTTATTACTCCGCCTAATCTTTTTCTCTTCAGGCCTAGTCTCTCTTTTGCAACAAGGCAGTGTTCTTCCAGCAATTCAAAACCCACTGTCTTTCTTGCAAGACGCTCCGCCACC
Source organism: Citrobacter telavivensis (assembly GCA_009363175.1). NCBI lineage: Bacteria > Pseudomonadati > Pseudomonadota > Gammaproteobacteria > Enterobacterales > Enterobacteriaceae > Citrobacter > Citrobacter telavivensis. Next base: position 1,844,199 of record CP045205.1, on the reverse strand, counting down.
AGAAGAGTTGTCCCAGAACCTGCAAACGGATCCAAAACAACATCCCCTTCAGCAGTGAATAAACGGATAAACCACTCGGGAAGAGACTCAGGGAATGCCGCGCTATGGCTTTTATTACCACATTCGGTGGCCATATGGAGCACGTTTGTTGGATAAGCCATATCTCTACCTTTCCAGTTAGATATGTTTTTACCGAAGCCGCTTCCAACACGAGATTCATCGCGGGTTACATCTCTGGCGCTCAGTTTTTTTAGTCGTTCATTTTTCCAGTCTCCCATAGGCACCATTACAGCTTCCTGATACATCGAGAATTTTTTACTTTTGGTGAAATGAAGACAGCGTTCCCATGAATCTCTGAACCGGTTTGGCCACTTTCCAGGGAATGAATTCTTTTTGTGCCAGATGTATTCTTCTGTCCACAACCAGCCAAGCTCTCGCATTTTAAGAATAAGTTCTAAAACATATGTATGTCTTTCGCCATTCACGGCTTTTTCTTTAATGTTAAGAACAAAGGATCCTGAGGGCTTAAGAACCCGTAGCAGTTGCTCAGCTATAGGTGAAAACCAATCAACATACTGGTCAGGAGAAATGCCACCATAGGTTCCCTTTCTCTGGTCTGCATACGGCGGCGATGTAACAATCAGGTCGACTGATGAGTCTTCCATCATTGACAACATACTGAGGCAGTCCCCTTGGTAGAGATTCACATCATCAGTATGTATATTAATCGTCGTTTTTCTAAGCATCCCTGAATACCTCAAAGCTAAAGTACCAGAAGAATAGCAGGCAATTCTCACGCGGTCCATCTCTTTATTTACTGGACGCCAGTTCGACTGCGCGAACAAACGTATCGAAGCCGTAAGGCTGACTGCCGTTCTCGTGCTTAATGATGGCCTGCAACAACTTCATCATGAAACGACTGTCGCTGGTATCGATGCGCTGGTCGGGGGAAACGCCCGTCGCCTGAGCCACGCTATTGATATACGACTGTGTGTTGTTCTCATTCGGCGGTGCCCAGCGTTTAATAATGCCGCTTACCGTGTTCAGCCCGTGCTTACGCTGGTAATTGCGCAGGATGATGATCATCGCCCGGACACCATACTCAGACGTGGTGAACTGGCAAAATGATTTATCTGTACGCTGTGCTTTGGGTACCAGACCCTGCCATTCGTCACCCCAGCGGATATTGCCGGGATTGTTGTTGCGGATACCGCGGGAAACATTACTGGTTGTCATCGTTCACTCCTGCCTTTTTTTTAAGTGCGCTGATAGCGATCTCGCGCAACTTGTCCACCCCGACGAATCCAATCACGCCACCAACAAAGGGTGATATCGATACCGGAAGCCCGACAACATCAAGTGCACTGGTGATACATAAAGAAAGAGCGCCACAAAGGACGCCCTCGAGCCATTTATTCTTACGGGTGGCACCGTCGTATATCAGTCGACCGTAGGCAATGAGTCCGGCCATTGACGCCCCCAGAATCTGGGGCCACGCATTTTTGAGTCCGGTCAAAACCGCAGCCCAGAATTCAGGGTTTTTGTCATTCATTTTCATAGCCTCACCTCGCATAGTTAGCGGGTGCTGTGTTTGAAAGGGTCAGGCTTCACGGGCTGAATTTATCAACAAAGCACGCAGTGAGTGATACCCATGAGCCTGAAATGAAAAAGGCCACGCAAATGCGCAGCCCTTAGAAATGAAAAAGCCACCCGAAGGTGGCTCACTGTTCAGCGTTAGAGGTATACCCACCTTCGCCTTTAATGCAGCGTTATCATCTTTCAGACGATCTACTTGGTTTCGCAACCTTTCGATTTCCTTATCGGTGTTGTCTCGGTCGCGCTGAAGACCTTTTATTACTTCACCTTGGGACGCCTGTACTTCTTTTGAGGCCTGAACGGCCGCCTCAGTCTCATCGACGGTGTTAATCAAACGAACCGTCAAGAATGAAACAATGGCCATGAGAAGAACGACCATAGCGGTAAGAATCCAGACCTTCACACCGGAAGCAGAATTATCAGAGGCTTCTATAAGAAATTCCTTATGAATAGAAAAAACACCCAACGCGCGGCCGCGACGTTAGAACCATGGGTATTTTAACTACATAAGGTTATGAAGATCTTCGGAAAAAATGAAATGATGGTTTGTTTGGTTATTTAATGAGCGAAAACAGCCAAAAACCCCATGCAGGGATGATAAAAAACGTCATTGTGTAAACGACTGCAGGCTGTAATTTATTCAAATTAAATTTCCTTAGTAGGGCTCTATGTGTCCTACAACATCCAACCTACCTAAAGACATTGATCGATACAAGAGGAAAAACACTACTTTTTTTATCAAATTGGGATCGGTTTTGTTTCCGATGGCGCGGCATTATACGGAGATAACTCAAGTTATCAACAGAAATTGCCACCAAATGCACGCAAAATGTGCTGTTTCTTCAAAAGTATGGGCAGCTTTGCTGGCGTGAAGCCACCAACACTTACATTTAGCTTACAAACAGATAACACAACCAACAATTTACGGTTAAAAGAGAGCACATTTTATGACAACGGGTCGTTACACAAGTTCAAAGTTCCCGTTTATCAAAACTAAAAGCCCAAGGCATTGACCTCGGGCTTAAATTCTGTCGGTGATTTTATATCTCCTCGCTCTTTCGCCTTCGACGTCCGAGCATATATGAATTATGCATCTTCAAAACTTGTTTTCAAGTCTTTTTCGCAAGTTTTTGCATTTTCGAAGCCTAATTCATCTTTTAACGTGAAGAAGACAGCAGAATTGAACAGTTCAATACACCAACGCACACGGTCAATACATTGCTTTTCAGTCAGAAAAGGTGCGTGATGGTACTGCATCCAACGAGCCATATCGTTAATGGTCTTGCGCCAGGTGTAATAATCCTTTCCGATCTCGTAGACAATGCTGTTTTTAGCGAAGGATTTGAGGATCATCCGCTCCATGAACTCAGCCTCTTCCTCATCACTGGCTTTGCCCATCAGGTCAGACAGTGACTTTTTGGGCCAGATGATGGCTTTTGCTTGGGTGATAAGCTGGTCACCGGAATAGCCCATCTTTCGCAGTCCAGCCAGTACACTGGTAATTCTCTCCTGTTGCTCGCCAGTCCAGCCAGTAAGAATCATTGCCCACATACTGCCACCGCCAGAAAGATATGCCGTATCACTACCGCCAAACTCTCTTCCCCAAAGTCCAAGCAACGAGCGCACCCAACGGCTTTGTGCAGGAGTGATACGACGGTATTTCCCAAGGTATGAACGGCGAGGTATGGAAGCCAGTTTCATCCAATAGCATTCAGGATCGGCACGCAGTACCGAGGTTTTCTGGTAATTTTCAATATCGGTACGATTCATGCTGTCATCTCCTGTTTCAGTTCTTTCAGTTTGGCGCGGTACTCATCGCGGATCCGGATGTAGTCGTCGCGTTTCCATTTCGGTAATTCGTGCGGCCCCATCAAAGCGTCAAAGCGAGCCTGTCCGATTTTGGAAATCAGCGCCGGGCGGTATGCAATAAGGTTTCCGGATAGATGGTTGTTACAGGGAGCGCACTGGCGATGACAGTTGTCTTCGTTGAATCGCAGTTCCGGGTTAGCGCCGGTCGTTCGGAAATGACCGGCATGATACTGGCCGTCGTGATGGCGACCGCAGCTGATGCACGGCAGGTTACGATCCCGGTACCGGATGAATTCGTTAAACGCCTGCTGAGCCTGTCGGATGAAATAGCTCAGAGGCTTAACCGCCTGCCGGCGTTCGGCCTGGCGCTTACGCTCAACCTTCTCGACTTTCTTCTTTTCCCGCTGAGCTTCTGCCTTCGCAGTATCATTCGCTACTTTTCCGTAGCGGCAGGCGCACTCAAACGAGCAGACAAACTGGCCGTCGCGTGTTGGATGGAACCATTTTTTACATACTGAGCATTTGCGTCGAGGTAACTTAGCCATGTTCACCCCGCAAAGCTCATAAGCTGGGCCGCAGCATTTTCGGCCTCTTCCCTGCTGTTGAAAGTACGGGACAAGATCCAGCGCCAGAGCACATCCAGAGCAGATTTATACAGGTCCTGGAATTCTGTTTCGTCCATGTTCGCGAAGGCGATACTTCGGGGATGTTTGCGGAGAGTTCCATCTGGTAACTGGATTGCATCATAGTGCCCGGCTTCGACGGTCACCCATGCGCGGTAAGCGTCGAAGGATTTGCATAGACTTATGCCGTTCGTGATACGCCGACTGGCGATCTGCTCCAGATACTGCTCAGCAGCATCCAGCAGAGCGCTTTCATTGCCGCCGTAAGAGGCAAGGAATCTGGCATAACCATTAACGAGTTTGCGTTCATTCGAAGAAATAGCGCCGCCGGTTGGTTCCCAGTATTCAAACCCGAGATTAAGGAGCGCAAAGAAACGGCGATGGAATGCAGGATTCCTCACCTGGCGAAATTCAGCCACCAGCACAGCGCCGAGCTTGATTTTTGATTGCAAAATATCGCTGGTCTCCGGCGTCGCGGGGATCAGGATTCCTGAGGACTGCTTGATGAGTTGTAGTTCGTGCGCCATGGTATTCCCCGTGGCGCATGATTGTCAGGCTACTGGTTGTTCAGGCCAGTGAGTGAATTATGATTGCGTATGCAGCATTAAGTCAATTTCCGGGTGTCATTTCCCTGACAACTTCCATGATGGTTTCTTTTGACCAGTAAAGATCATCCCTGGATAGTTTTCTGGTAGTCACTGTCCCATCCCTGTTTGAAATTATAAACCGTTCATCCGTTCTGATCCCGAAAGACAGAACCTCCCGCCCTTTCCCATCAGTTATGGTCACCCGAAAATTATCAGCAAGATCTGATTGAGCTATATCCGCCACGTAATCCCCCTGAGCGACATACAGACGCGATTAAAAATGTCGGCAGCAGCATCAAAGGTATACACAATGCGGTATTCGGATAAATGCGCGCCAGCCCCAAGCGCAATGTCAGTAAAACCAGTCGTCAGCACTTTCCCAGGTTTCCTGGAGGATCTTCTCAATTTTCTTTTTGTCGTCCTTATCAGCCCCGAAAACGCTCAAACCATCAGAACCAGCCCGACGAATTATCAGACTGCAATCCTCATACTGATAATTAAGGCGCTTAAGCAGTTCTTTCTCAAGTGCAGGCAGCGCTCCCTTTGGAAGTTCTTTAGTGCGATCAATGGTTAATTCAACTTTCATAATAGCCCCCATTGCATATACTGTATTTTTATACAGTATACCTATGAGAGGAAATGATCAACGTCTTAAGAGCACAAATTGTTAAGTCACTGTCAGTAGAAAATTACAAAACCCACCGTAGTGGGTTGAATTAAAGAGTGTTTTTAGGCTGCAATTTCTTTCTTCTGGCACAACTCTGGCAGATTGGCGCGCACCAGCGCTTCAGCGAACGGTGGCGGGACTGCGTTGCCGCAGCGGGCCACTTGTTTATCTTTGGCGTAGCGCTTGCCGCGATAATCCTGATCGATGATGTACCAGTCAGGGAAACCCTGTGCACGATAGAGCTCGTGCGGCTGAAGCATGCGCATACCGATATCGACGATGCGGTACGTTATCCCGTCGATGTCGACCATCCCGGTGCATTCCTCTCCGCAGTATTCACGCAGGAACGCCAGCGTTTGCTGTGCGCGCTGTTCGTCGTAGTCTTCGACAGCCAGTGTGGTTTTGACTTCCCCGACATGCAGACCACCAGCCGTAACTGTCGGCATTGGTTCACTCGTGGGCTGACCATCGCGACAGGTGCCGCGCAGTTTTACCAGGTGAGAAGCCACAACAGCATGATGATCGACCGTCGTCACCGAGTGGACTGGTTCATCCAGCCCGACGCCCGGCCCCGTATAGTTGCCGCCGTAGTGCTTCGCCAGAAATGCGCTGGCCACGGCGAACTTGTTACCACCAGCGGTTACTGTCCCCAGCGGCTTTTCAAGCTGCAACACGCGCGGGTCCTGCCCCGGTCTTTCGCCATAACCCATCTGGATCAACGTTGGCGTCACCAGTTGTGAATGACCGCCGCCGCCTGCCGTAATCGTCGCGCTCGGCTCGTCTGCCCGGTGACCGATGCTGGCCCCAAACTGGCGGGCGATAACCGGCGCAACCAGACAGGCGCGAGATTGCTTCAGGATGGTATGGGCGGGTTTATCAAGCGGACGCGGTTTTGCCTGGTACTCACTGCCACCGTTACCAGCCAGGAACGGTGTAAGCGCGGCCTCAACGATGCCGAGGGCATGACCATTCCCACCCGGGCGCCGCGATGTGCCGGCGGTGATTGTCGGGACTGGTTGTGTGACATCCTGCCCTGTCGCGCCTGTTCGGAACTTCGTCAGGTGCGGAACGGCAACCGCGTAACCATGCGTTTTGGTGATGGTCTGCAGCGGTTCTTCCAGCGACTGGCCCCGGAAGCAGTCGTAATGCGTTTTGGTGCTGGTATGGTTGCACTTCACGATAAACGGCGACGCGCTGTCGATTACGAAACGCTGAATGCCGCGCGCGATGCGCTTGAGCGTATTCACTGCCAGTGGCTTTTTGCGGTCGAAGATCGACGGAGCAGGAATAGTCCAGTCGATACACTCCGCAGCGGTGCGCCACGGCATCAGCTTGCCAGCCTGAACCGCCGGTGATTTCGGATCCCCATGTGTTGGCTCCGGCCACACTATCGGTTTCCCGTCACAGCGTATAACCATGAAGAAGCGTTTTCTGATCGTCGGCGCACCGTAGTCACAGGCGCGCAGTTCGCGATACTCAACAACATAACCCAGACCTTTTACCAGCCTGGCGGCGTCCTCGCTGTCGAGAGGAATACCCAGGAATTCACAGCACTCCACCAGCGCAGGATGATCGGGAGAAATCCCCGTCGTCAGCATAGCGACGAAAGCCCGGAAGGTTTCGCCAACACGTTCAGGATCCGGGCGCATTTCACCAGCAAGAAGCGGCCCCCATGTTTTAAACTCTTCGACGTTCTCCAGCTTCATAACACGAGGCTTAACATCAAGCCCCCAGCGCAGTGTCACCCAGGCCAGACCGCGTATCGCTTTTTCAACAGGCTTCGCGCCCTTGGCCTTGGAAAAGTGGCGGCAATCCGGGGAAAACCACGCGAGCGCAACCGGGCGACCAGCAGTCGCAACTTTTGGACTGACATCGTATACGGATTCACAGTAGTGCAACGTATCAGGATGGTTTGTCGTATGCATCGCCACGGCGTTCTCATCGTGATTAATCGCAATATCAACGCTTCGACCAATCGCCATTTCAATACCGGTTGACGCGCCACCACCACCAGCAAAATTATCAACAATGATTTCTCTCACGCGTAATTCTCCATCGCGCTTGCCAGCGAACGGGCAGCTGTAACAATTGACGGTACCGGCATTTTCTCCAGCCACATCCTGTTTATGTGATGCTGCAGGCGTCGCTGGTGGTGAGAAGGGAGATCACTGGCATTCTCGACCTGAGAAAAAACCATTTTCACTTCCGCTGGCCAGACGGTTTCAGGAACATCCACCAGCAGCAGATTTTCCAGTTCAATGATCCGGTTGGTGGCGTATTGCAGTAGTTGATCCATCACTTCGCCTCCCGCCATGCCCGCTTATTACATCTCGGGAAGCGTTCTAGCCTCCATATCCAAATCATCCACAACATCTTATTAAATTCAGGTAGTGCCCGATAATCATCAGCACTCATTTCGAAGGCCTTGAGTCGCCACTCTGCCACCTTGACCACCCGCCACAGCATCACCATACAAAACAGAGTGCAAACAACAAGGAAACCGAAAAAAAGATAAGTACTCACCTCACTCCTCCTGCTGTGGTGCTGATTCATGTCCAAGCCCTTTATCAGTGAATGATATAATCACTTTTGACGGATCAGCGCACTGCGGAGATTCTCCATTCCGGAATACAACGAAACTGCTGCCGTGGAGCTCAGACATCTTCTCAGCTTCAGCTTGCCAATCCGGAATCACCGGAGAGTTTCCAGCCTTACGCCGCTCGCTATCCAGGTCTGTTTGCAACTGAATCACCCAGCGGGCGAGCTCCCCTTTTTCGCCGGATTCAAGCCGTAAATCATCTAAACGATATTTATCAATCATTGCTGTTATCCTCACAGCAGTAGTGCGCACCGTCAGGATCAGTGCTTTTAAATCCGCAGATGTCACACTCTATTTCAGATACCGGCAACTCATCACGATTACTTACAGGTTCAACGTACCCGCTGTGAGCATCTGCATCGTAAGCCAGAATATCCGGCTCATCAGCCAACTCACCAATAAGGTGACTCATCCGGTCAGCCTCATAGCGCACGCGATCAGGATACTCGGAACGGTCGATTGTAATGCCTTCCCACGGGTGCTGACCTTTGCGATGCAGCATTGCTGTCCAGTTTGTTTTTCCGTTCGTTTCAGGCATCGAGCCATACCAGACAGTTAACTCAGGCTTGCCATCTGTACCCTGAAGCATGGCGGCGCGGCAGGCGTTCCAGCCTTTTTTGAAACCGATACGCCCTGTCCACCTGTCAGCGTCTTTGGCATCAATTTCCATAATGGCATCTGCCATAGTCATTTCTTCCGGTACTACCGGCGCTGGCGGGGCGGCGTAAAGCGGCATAGCATCTTCATGAAAGGAGGGAGAGTACCCACACGGTCCTTTCCGGAATGTACCAACAGGCTCAGCCTCCAGAGATGCCAGCGCGATACGCGCCATAGCAACAATTTCACCGGTTTTAATCGAGCCAAATACTTCTTCGTAATCGCATGGCTCAAGCCCAGCGGCGTGAATGATTTCTGCAACTCTTTCTTTGGTAATAGTGGTCATGGGTTAGTCCTCACCTTTGAAGCTTCTTTCGTGACCGTTCTTTTTGAGCATGCGGTCAATAAGGCCAACATAACGCGCCCAAGCTTTGTCTGAATCATCCTCACCGCTACCGATCATTGATGCGCAGTCATCGGTGAGGCGCTTAATTGCTTCAAGTTGAGCGGGGGTGACATCCAGCTTCATACTTGTCCCCCCTTATCGATGCCAGGGGCGACCGCGCTGATTGGCTTGATACTGTCCAGGAGCAACCGGCGGCGCATGTTAGGCGCGCCCCAGCGGTAACCAGTCTTTTTGTCGTAGGATTCACAACGCCCTACAACCCATGAGTTTTCAGTGGAATGCAGTTTCAGCCGTTTTTTCCCGTCGCGAGTTATGACGATCCCGGTGTGCGTTTTGATAGTTTTCACGCTGACACCCTCCCACCTAACCGTTTCAATCCGTGATTCTGTTTGCTCACTTCGCGCGCCGCATCCCGTAGTTTGTACAGACGCTCCAGTTTGGCTTTCGTCCGGCGGATCTCGTTTGAAATAAAACGGACATTAGGGATAAGCAGGTCATCCGGGCACGCTCCGTGTAAGGCCGGTTCTGCCAGGTCATCGGCATTGTATTTTTGCTCCTTTTTGGCAGTGACTTCTGACGCGGGAATGTGAACTGCTTCCGGCGTTGTCGGAATACAGGACCAGGTAACGCCCTTCCCTGAACCGTTTTTCACAATCAGCCCTCGGTCAGAAAAGTGACGCAGCGTTGTACCCAGGCCACGAGGATTACGTTTGAGCAGTTCGGCAAGATCTGACGTGTTCATCGAACCATTTCCGGTAAGCAGATCGATAACCATTTCCGGGGTGACGGGAGAAGGTTCGGCTCCGCGCACAACTTTGGAGCTTTTGCGCGGCGGTATAGTTCTTTTCGGGGTAACGGCTGGCGCCGTAATTATCTTCGGAACTGATGCATCGTTGCTTGCAATATCCCAGTAGCCGTTGATGAAAGTCACAGTTCCGCTTTCTTCCTGTTCGCGAAGCATAGTAAGAGCTTCAACAGGTTCGATTTCCAGGCGTGCCGCAACTTCACGGTATGTTGCTTTGCCCATAGCTTTTAAAACATCGATTACGGTTTCCATGGTGTCTCCTGTTAAATCAAACCGGCGTCTTTGCGTTGTTTGTACTTAGCCATCAGCATCTCTGCCGGAGTTGGCCCGGCAGCCACTTTTGGCGCGGACAGTGCACGGCGGATAGGGGGAACCGGCTTACCGGACAGCGCTCGCTTTTCCCAGTCATGCAGGATGTCGCCAGCGGTACGGATAAGTTCCTTTTCGCTGAGTTGCCCATCTGTTCCCCGACGACGCAACTCAAGGCAGACGTGGTAATACAGCGGGTTTTTATCCCTCCATGGGAACTGCTCACTCGTCGGGTAGCGAAAAACAAGTTTCCGCCAGCGCCAGTACTCGCTCATGATGTCGTCCACACTGACGCCCAGCGCACCACTCCCATCACGGCACCACGAAATAAACTGACCCGGCGATGGCCAGAACGGCGACTGACTGGATCGGGCTTTCTGCATTCCGGCGGAAAGTTGTTCACGGGAGGTGATTCCTGACTCGGCGAAAGCAGCGATCCATTGCTGCTTCGCAACGCGAATATCATCGTCAGTGCGTAGGTTCGTCTGAGTGGATGCCGGAAATACCTGCATGAGGTTCTCAAAAAGCATATCCACCAGTTCCTCAGCATCAGTGTTAACAACCTTTCTGTCGTCGTAAGAATCGCCAGCTATGCGCGATAGCATTTCGCTGTCGCGATTCTGAATCGCACGATAAAGATCCGGGGTCATATAAATTTCTCCCATGCTTTAGCACTGTTCCAGTGCGGGCCGGTTTCGGATTTGTTTGCGCTGACATCTGCGCGTGGCTTGCGGGTAGGGTCTTCGCGGTGAAGGGTTAACGTGTCCCACTTGGCGCGGAGCTTTGCGGGGGAGAGAATATTTTTGTACCAGAACGAATCTTTGCAGGCCCATCTGAACAACTCACAAATCTCTTTGTGGGTGCGTCCGTCCAACTGGCGCATCAGGCGTATATCATTCGCCCAGCCAGCCATGTTTGGTTTTTTCAGGGATGGTTTGGTGATGTCACGCAGTGCCAGCATCCACTCCGCGCAGCGGAGATCGTCAGATGTCCCCCACTTGTCACCTTTCGGAGTCTGGACTGCTGCATCAGGAACAACTTTAGAAATTCTCTGACGTACATTAAATACGTTAGTATTTAATATATATTGTTCATGATGTGCGCTTGTTTGTGCGGATGTATGTGCGCTTTCATGTGCGCTACCTACTGTCAAACCCGCGCCGTTACTGGCTTCGCCATGTGCGGATGTATGTGCGCCTTCATGTGCGGAAGTTTGTGCGGGCAAATTGTCCATTTTTTGAGCATATTCGGCATAATTTGAGATCGTGATCACACGCCCTCTTTGCCGCTCCCCTTCAATGGAAATCATCCCTTCGCGCACAAAAAATGTCAGCATTCTCTCAACAGCATCACGGCTTGTTGGGTTGCCTTTTCTGTCACGTAGTTTCAGGCCCAGATCGGCCGCCGTGGTTACCAGTTGTCCGGTTTGTAGCGGCCATTGGCGACCTTTAAAGCTCGCTGTATATGGCTGGCTGGCAGCGCCCAAAAGCAGGTTATCCCACAACGTGCGCAGGTAAACATCTTCTGACCATGGCTGCTTGAGTACACTCCGGTACAACGGGATGAATCCGGTCTTCTGGTTTTCCATCCGGTTGCTCCTGACGGCGGTACGCGCCGCAAAATCGGCGTAGGCGACATTAGACATAGCTATGCCTCCCTTGCCTGGTGTTTTGAAAAACTCTTTGTCATAATGACTCCGTAATTTCTGCCTGGAATTACATGGAAGGTCGGTTCCGTTGGCGCGGTCCGACCTTCACCCTCAGAACAAACCTTGCTGCTTGCCACGTTTGCTCCGCTTCTTTTCGTTCCTGTCAGCGGGTAACTCCTGCTTTTCCGCCCACAATCTGCCGTGCCGTAACGCATCATCGAAAATTCCTCCTTTACGGCTTGCCTGTGACATTCGGTTATATAAATCCTCTGCATGTATTGCCCCCCCCTGGCGACTACGGGAGAGAAACCTTCCTGCATCAGTGTTTTTTCAACCTGGTCACGAACAAAACTTCCCCAACTCATAACGCCTCCTACATGACACCCGGCGCCATAGCCGCGATACCACTCAGAACCTGAACGACAGCCTCACCCGGCAGCATATTCAGCAGATGTTCAATCCCTTCCCTGACCTCTTTCACCAGTTGATGCGTAGGCGCATTCAGCATTACGGCCTGTTTCGCCTCGCTGATTTCCTTCTCCATCGCTGCAAAACGCGTCATGAAACAATCCTGTCCGATAAGGCGCCCACGAAATTCCAGCGGTAAAACAGCCAGGATTGCCGGAGCCAGCTGACGGATGTTTTCGCGCGCATATCCGGTGTCGCTGTCCAGCCAGCGGAAAAGCTTCTGTCGCTTACGGCTCAGGTCGTCAGGAAAATCCAGCCCGGCGCCGCCCTGCCGCTCCCATTCCTCAACGATGATCCCGGCAACCACATCCTGGTTGTCCAGCGATGCCGACCACGCACGAACGGCAGCCCGAATCTGGTCATGCTTATCCGCCTGATGCTGGTGATTGCGATTTATCATCGCTGCCGGTTTAAACCCGGTATTTTGTTGGAATGATATTGATTGCACGGTTATGTCCTCGCATCCTGCCCGGGCAACCCATCGGTGGGGTTTGGGTAAATATCTGAACGCATTTGATGAGGTGTAATTCTCCAGCTGAGAATCTCGCACAATGGAATTACGCGCTCGGGAGGTATTTGATTGTTTAACCAGCTACTTACTGCCTGTGATGTCGTACCAATCCTGCTTGCTATCTCGGTTTGAGTCATAAGCGCACAGATTGTGTTTTTGAGGTCAATGCCCATTGCTGTCTCCTTTACGATACAAGGAAAGGCTACAACATGAAAAAAAACTTTTCAATTATTAATGAAAAATAATTTTGCAATGATACCCGCAAGCTTAACTTGTAGAATTGAAGTCATGAAAAAAGCACCGCATGAAATCTTTGCCCTTCGCCTTCAACAGGTGAGAGATGAAAGAGGATGGAATCTTTCAGATATAGCCCGGAGAGCCATGGTTACTCCCCAGGCCGTTCAGCAATGGGCTAAGGGTGAGACTGCTGCCAGAGGAGTCAGGCTCAAGCGATTAGCTGCCGCAGCGGGAAAACCCGAACATTGGTTTTTTACCCCTCCAGATGGTACTGATGAGGACTCAACACTACCTCCAGTCAGGGAGTTGGATCAAAAAGAAGAAGCCCTTCTTAATCTGTTCAATCAGATGCCTGAAACTGAAAAACTTCGCCTGATAATGCATGCCAAGGCGATGCTACATGAGTTAGACCTCCTAAAAGGTGATGTGCTAAACATCATTCAAGACCTCAACGACAAATAATCATTTCATTGGAAATCAATGAAGTGGTTATTTTTTCACCCTAAATTGAAATAAAATTTTTCAATATCTCTTGATGAATGAAAATTCTTCTTGTATCGTTATCTATATCGACAACAAGCGCATCGTTGTCAGGTGATAAACGTTCTGGCAGCCGGGAAGACGGCAAGGGGAAAAGTATGGAAAAGGCATACGAGGAATACTTTGAAGGTCTCGCCGAGGGCGAGGAAGCACTGAGTTTCGCAGAATTTAAAGAGGCTCTGTCATGAAAACCACCATCTCAATTCCTAACAGCGGACGCGCCGTCCCAATGCGGAACATCCGTACCGGCGCAGCATGGCAGGTTTCATTCGACTACCGAGACGGCACCTACTGGCACGAACCGCAGGGAAATCTGCGCAACATTCGCCGCCCGTATGCCTCACGAACCATCGAACCGAATCTTGTACCTGCGGGGACACACTGATGGGAACTCTGTACGCATTAGTGCTGACGATCGCCATGGCAAACGGAGACTTCCAGGAAGGCATCATCGGCGTATACGGAAGCAAGGAACAGTGTGAATCCGCAGCCAGTGAGCAAAGCAGTATCACTGATTGTTATCCGCTCGAAGGTATCGTTCAAAACGGAGAGTTGCCAAAACACTTTAAGGACAGGTGATGAAAAAAGAATGTGGTTATTGCCACAAGCCTGTTGAAGAAGGCGCAGAAGTAAAGAGCACCCTGCTCTATCTCAACGGCTCGCAACTGGCACAGAAAGAAAAAGAATATTGCTCTAAACAATGCGCTGAATACGACCAGATGGCGCACGAAAGTTAATTAGTACCCCTGAAATATGAAATGAAAAATTCGCCATTAATTTGGCGCGGCTTCTTACACCCTTAATTTAATAACTGGAGATGTTATGGAAATCGTAAAAATCGAAATGAACCTGAAAGCAGTGAATAAAGAAGTGGCTGTATTCAACTGCGAGAAGAAAGTTTCAGGCGTTATTCATTCAGCCGATACGGGCGCGGTCACGGTCATTCTCGACGGTGGCTATGTGTTCGGCAAGTTCGACTGTCCTCTCTGCGCTGTAGAGGCAATTTCAATGCTGTCCGTGAAAGTGAGTGATGGCGATAACGCCGGGTTTGGTAACTACCGCAGCTATAAGCTCGATTACTCAGAAAAAGTTTTCAGCACCGTTCATTAAGAAAAAGCCCACACAAGGTGGGCTTGCCCTGTCCGGTCTCACCGACCAAAGCGAACCGGACATAACAACCAGATATATCGGGGTGCTGTTAAGGCCCCTCTATTCTACACGAAGTGAGGATAAAATAATGAGTGGAACTAATCCCGTATTTTTAGTCCGCAAAGCAAAGAAATCATCAGGCCAGAAAGATGCTGTTCTCTGGTGCAGCGATGATTTTGAAGTGGCAAATGCAACACTGGATTATCTCCTGATTAAATCTGGCGCAAAGCTGAAAGATTATTTCAAAGCTGTCGCTACTAATTTCCCTGTTGTTAACGATCTGCCGCCGGAAGGCGAATTGAGCTTAACCTTTTGCGAATTCTACCAGCTCGGCAGCGACAACATGACCTGGGCGCAAATTCCAGGCGTGACACTTCCATCATCTGAAGCCGTTGCCGCCGCTCGTCAGCGTATCGTTGATGGTGTTGATACCGAAACAGGCGAAGTGCTGGAAGACCATACAGAAACCTTTGGCAACGAAGATAACGCCGTAAAGCCTGGAGATCTCCCTGCTTACGCTTACAACGTCAACGGCGAACTGATGGAGGAAGTGGAAAAGGAAATGAACCAGCCGGTCGCCAGAATGAGCGAACGCCACCGCATACTTTCTCAGTTCATTCTTGATGATGCCTTCTCACATCACGTGACACCGGTACAGCTCGCCGAAGTAAGCCGCCTTGAACTGGACATGAGTAACAGCTATATCCAGGACATGTTGCTTGCCTGCCATAACGTACCAGCCATTCAAAAGCTGGATACCCCAAACCTGTGGAAATTTACTGACGCCTTTAAACGAATTTTCCCGCAGGACAAACGACACACCCTGCATTTGATGATGAATTTTGCACAGGCATTTGTTGATACAGAATACATCGATCGTGGCCTGCTCGTTAAAGAATGGGTGAAAGGCAATCGTGTGTCTGAAATTAATCGCACACCATCTGGCGCGAACGCCGGTGGCGGTAATAAGACTGACCGTCTTACTCCACTGACAAAAACCGGGCTCGATTATGAAATAGCACTTGGCCTGATCGCCCGTAACAAAGAGTTCGATATTTACAGCCCTTCCTTCGAGATCGATGTTGAAGCCAACGCCATTATGAATCTCTCCCGCTCAGGGGAAGATAACGTACTCGATGAATTTATTGCGACCTGCAAATTGTTTGAAGAAATGCCTGGTGGGATGGATTACTCCCGCGCCTGCAATGTCGCTACGGTAAAAACAACGCCAGAGGAACTGTTTAAATCTCCTTTCCGTCATCGCGAGTATCTCAATCGTGTCATGACTGAAACCGACCACGCTCACCCGGATGAAATGATCGTTGATATCGCCTGCGGTCGCTCATCAATGCCAATGCCTCAGAAGGTAACAGCAGAAGAAGTAAATAAAATCCTTGCGGCTTCATGTGGTGATTACGTTGAAGGAATCAGCGACCCGAACGATCCGAAATGGGTGAAGACAGAGACAAGCCAGCAGACCACACAACCGGAAAAAGCTGCCGATGGCATTTTTGACGCTGCCGCTTTAATCAAGAACTCTTCGACTCATGGCACTAAAAAGGATCCGGAGACCACCAGCAATGTGCAGGTTCAAGAAACTAACGGTGATGAAAAACAGGCTGGTGATGCGCTGTACGCAGGCGAAAGTAATCTGGGGAATGGTGAAGAAGCAGATGCCGGAGAGCAGGCCATTCTGAACCAGAGTCAGGCTGAAACGCACCAAAATGACGACTCAGTAAACCATTCTGAACCAGAAGCGCAACAAAATGCGCCGGAAACGCAACAGGAGGAGCCAGCACCGGAGTGGCCGTCATACTTCGAGCCTGGACGTTATGAAGGCGTGCCGAACGACGTTTATCACGCCGCGAATGGTATCAGTTCAACGATGGTGAAAGACGCACGAGTGAGCCTGATGTATTACGACGGCCGCCACGTATCTAAAACCATAAAGAAAGAACGCTCCAAAGTTCTGGATATGGGAAATCTGGTGCACGCGCTGGCGTTACAGCCTGAAATTCTGGATGAAGAGTTCAGCATTGAACCGGTTATCCCGGAAGGCGCGCTCACGACGACAGCAACGATCCGCGCTGTTATCGACGACTACAACAATGGTCTGCCAGTGCAGCTCAGCGCAGACGATATTAAAAGGTTCCTGGAGGAATACAACGCCACCATGCCACAGCCAGTTCCGTTAGGCGATGATGTCACCCAGACTGGTGAAAGCTACATGTCTTTACCACCTGAATTCCAGCGTGTGGAGGAAGGCCAAAAAGTCACAGCAGCAAAAATGAAGGCGTGCATCAGGGAATACAACGCCACTCTGCCAACGCAAATGAAAACCAGCGGTAGCCGTGACACGCTACTGGAGCAACTGGCAATCATCAATCCTGATCTCGTTGCGCAGGAAGCACAAAAACCTCAACCGTTGAAAGTATCCGGCACGAAAGCGGATCTGATTCAGGCAGTGAAATCCGTCAAACCCGACATAGTGTTCGCCGACGAGTTGCTTGACGCATGGCGAGAAAACCCAGGCGATAAAATCCTGGTTACCCGTCAGCAGTACGCTACCGCGCTGGCTATCCAGTCTGCGCTCTACACCCACCCTGAAGCAGGCAAGTTACTGCAAAACCCAACACGTGCCGTTGAAGTCAGCTATTTCGGCATTGATGACGACACCGGGCTTGAAATCCGTGTTCGCCCGGATGTTGAACTCGAGTACGAAGGTCTGCGTATCGGCTTCGACCTGAAAACAATCAGCATGTGGGATGTGAAGGAAGACGCCCTGAAATCACGGCTTCACCGCGAAATAACCATGCGCGATTACCACCTCAGCGCCGGTATGTACTGCAACGTTGCCGACCTGGACAAATTCGCGTGGATCTTCGTGAACAAAGACGAGGGTTATCACTGGGTGGCTGTTGTGTGGGCTTCGGAATCACTGCTGGAACTCGGAAAGCTTGAGTATCGCCAGACGATTCGTTCCATCGCGAACGCCATGGACACAGGCGAATGGCCAGCACCGATAACTGAAGACTACACCGACGAACTGAACGATTACGACCTGCGCCGTCTCGATGCGCTTCGTGAAATGGCTTAAGGGGGAAACTATGGAAAACAAAAACATAACTGTTGCCGATCAGAATGCAGTAGTTAACTCAAATATTGCTTTGTTTGACTCGCAGTATCTGAACGCTATCAGTGCATTCGCTCAGATGATGTCCCAGGGTGCTGCAACGGTTCCTCGCCATCTGCAGGGCAATGCAGCAGATTGCATGGCAGTAGCTATGCAGGCCGCACAATGGCAGATGAATCCTTTCGCTGTGGCGCAGAAAACGCACCTGATCAATGGCGTTCTGGGTTACGAAGCACAACTGGTTAACGCAGTTATTTCCCGCAGTGGCGTACTGGCAAGCCGTTTTGAATATGAATGGTATGGCCCATGGGAAAAGGTCATCGGCAAGTTCAACATCAGAAAAGGTGAAAAAGGCGAATATCGCGTACCGGGTTGGACAATGGCTGATGAAGAAGGTATCGGCATCATTATCAAAGCGCGCCTGAAAGGTGAGGATCAACCGCGAGAACTCGACCTGTTGCTTGCTCAGGCACGCGTTCGTAATTCCACTCTCTGGGCTGACGATCCGCGCCAGCAACTTGCTTACCTCGCAGTGAAGCGCTGGGCTCGCCTTTTCTGCCCTGACGTCATTCTTGGCGTCTATACGCCAGACGAACTCGATGAGCGGGAAGAGAAGATTATCAACCCCGACCAGAGCACCCAAAGCATCACCATGCAGGATATTAATGCCGATAACCTGCAGACCACCAGTACGCAGGAAGCTGATGTAAACATCGATGATACGGCAGAGAAATTCCGTGCGCGCATTGATTCGGCTGAGACGCTGGAAGATGCAACCGCTGTGGGAAACGATATCAATACGGCAAAACCTGCATTAGGTACGGCACTGTTCACTGAGTTGAAAAATAAAGCTACCCGCCGTTATCACCTGGTTAAGCATCGCGCCATGCTTGATGAAGCAATCAACGGTCTGCCACAGCCTGGCACACCAGACGCTGCAGCATGCTTTGAAGTGGTAGAGAAAAAACTCTCCGCAGCGAAACGGCATCTTGGCGACGAACTGCACGATAAGTACCGCATAACTCTTGACGACATGAAACCGGAATACATCGGCTAATTGAATAGGGAGGGGTAACACCCTCCCTCACAGGGGGGTTTATGCGCCTTATCAATCGCAGTAAACAATCACCATTGGGCCGCCGGGCATGTGATGCAGCACTGACAAAGCATGTTGAACGATACGGTGACTATGGTCGCAGCGACAGGAAGGAAACATACACAGTGAACGTGGACGGCGTGAAGATCTGGGTAGAAGTGGTCAACCGTCATAAGAGTTATGTGGCAACCGCTATGACTGGCATGCGCCGCCTGAGAACTCTGCCTGGTCGGTTTAACTGATAACGAATAATCAATAACGGCCCCGGTCGGGGCCACTGGAGAGATGATGAGCGAAAAAATTGAAGACTTCGATCTGATGAGCACACGCGAAATTTGCTGCCAGTTGCGGATCTCCGCCAGAACACTGGAGCGTTATCGTAAGCGACCGAGCGACAGCAATCCTTTCCCTGAACCAGACTGTTCATACATGGGGGGATCCAACAAATGGCTGAAAACCAAAGTTCACGAGTGGCAAGTCAGAGAAATGTCACGTCCAGTACGGCGCCCAATGTCGCATCTGAATCTTCAGCGTGACAGCAAAGGTCGGATCATCCGGTCTGACGTGGCGTGAACTCCAGAACATCGGGCTCGATGATGCTCATCAGTCGGGCCCACCATTTACTGTACGCCTCTCTCATCTCCTCGATATAGGTGTGCTTATCGTACACCGACCACACACCAGGTAGTTTATGGCCCAGCATCATCTCGGCGATGTGTGGTTCCGTCAGTTCAGAAAAATTCGTTCGTGCTGTCCGGCGCAGATCATGAATAGTAAAATGCGGCACCTGCTCGTTATAGGCCTTCAACATGAATTTCACCAGGTTGCTGCTGATGCTCATGTGGAATCCCTCGCTCATCGGCTTGTCTTCGTATTTCGAGAAAACAAAACGGCCCGGTGCCAGATCAATAGCCCGCTTTATCAGCGGGAGCATCTCAGGGATGATTGGGCGGATTATAGGCTTCTTACTTTTCCGTCCTGTTTTGTGATTTTCCCATGGTACGGTCCAGGTGCCTTCCTCAAAATCGAAATGCGAAACTTCAGCCTGCCGGAGTTCGCCTACCCTGCACGCCCAGACCAGGGACAATTTATAAAGAATTTTATTTCGCTCAATAAGACGGGAATCCTCTATTGCTCGCCAGACAATCGCCAGTTCTTTTCTGTCCAGGGTTCGTTCACCCATTTGTTTCTGGATACCGAAATCACGGCCAGACATCTCTGACAACGGGTTCACCTCCAGCAACTGGCGTTTAACCGCCCACGAATAGCACTGCCGACCGTTACTTATTACGCGCCGGGTGATCTCGCTGTACCCTTGCGCCAGCCGGTCCAGAACCGTAAGCCAGTTGTGAAGCGTCAACTGATGCGCCGGATATTTCCCAAGCTTAGGGAAGACGTGAAGCTCGAACGTACGCAGTATTTGCCCGGAGGTCTCTTTCTGAATGCAGACCATAGAATGCCATTCGCGGAAAAGCTCTTCGAATGTGTACTGACTGTTAATTTTGGCTTTGTCGAGATTTTGCCTGATGCGCGGATTCTCGCCGCGGGCAAGAATAGCGGCCCACTTCGTCACTTCGTCGCGCGCGGCTTTCAACCCGAATTCCGGGTAGCTGCCGATCGTCATCTTGTCTTGTTTTCCCAGGAAGCGGAATCGGTAGAAAAAGGTAACGGCACCTTTCTTAGAAATGCGCACCCACAGACCGTCCCGGTCTGCCTTCTCTTCAACTTTATCGCGTTCGCGCCCCAGGCACGACTTTAGATAACTATCTGAAATAGTCATGGTTTGTCCCTACGTGTGTCCATCAGAACAGTTGGTTCTGTGTCCATCATAGAATATGGACGCACTGGTGGACACAAAAACCATGACTTATGATGTCGCAGGTTGACTGTACATGCAACCAGTATTATTTTTGTGAAAGCTTATTTAGTGGGGTTTTTGAGGGGATTCTGTCGGAGGTTTGCGGAGGGTGACGTGGTGTCAGTTATCGATGTGAGCAATGATCGAAAAGTTACGTATGTTCTTCATATAGTGTAATTATTGTGCCTTACGCCTGGTTGGACAGGCTTTGAGAAGTCGCTGTTCTGAGCTTAACGTCTGTTTAACTGAAACGCCGCATTCTACACTACAACGCGAAGGCGAGGAAATGTTCGTAGAGTCAGGATAGCGGGAACTGGAAACGGCATCGCTTTTCTGATGTAAAACATCGTAAAAGAAGCATGATGCCCGATGGCGCAAGCTTATCGGGCCTACTGGGCTTGCCGATCGTTAGCAGGCCGGATAAGGCGAAGCCGCCATCCGGCAAGAATATCATGGGGTCGTTTCGGCAGAGGGTGTTTCAACGCGAATCATATCGGGCGGGAGAGCAACATTAAGAATAATGGGCTGCCAGGCTTCGCGTGCGGCAAGTTTGCGGGAATAACCGCGGGCAATCAGGAATCCGCCGACGCCACCGAGTATCGCGCCGCTTAACGCCGCAAGATCAGAGCCAAACAGCACCTGAAAAAGCGATGCGATGAGAAATAACCCCACCAGCGGCGACAGATAAACCAGCATGGCGGAACCTAACAGGCTGCCTTCGGCAATCCCCAGTTCCACTTTCTGGCCCGGCTCTAACGGCACATCGCTCGCCACGACAATGGTATGCGTGGTTTGCGGCCCCAGTTTGTTCAGCACACGGGTGCCGCAACCGGCGCGCGAAGCACAACTGCTACAGGACGCTTTCACATCGCAACTCACCAGCGCTTCGCCGTTTTGCCATGAAACCACGGTAGCCCACTCTTTAATCATTGTGAGGCTCCAAACTTAATGGTGTCGGCAATACGCTTCGCAGTCTGCGGCGGCAATTCACCCACGATGGTGATTTCCACGTTGTCGCGTACGCTGGTGCTGACCGTTCTGCGTCCGGTGCGCAGCATCTGATCGGTGCTGGCCTGAGTCGCCCGGTTTACGTTAACCGAAAAGCTAAACAGACCGTCAGAGTAGAGACGCGATTCAATCGGCATATTGTCCATCGTTGGCAACGGTCTGCGACCGCTGGACACCTCGCTAAACCCTTTCGGAAGCCAGGTTGGATTCCAGTTGAATTTCGCTTTTTCACCCGCCGGAACGGAAAGCAGCGGCGGCAAACTGGCTTTCGCCAGCGTCTGCATGCTGCTACCCACATCCTGATTCACGGTGAAGGCGATCACCCGGAACTGCTCTAACGTTTCGCCATCGCGATCGAGAAGATCAACCCGCATTGGCAGCTTCGTTTCAGTATCCATCCAGACGATATAGCTGTAACGCGTACCATCACGCGCCACCACGCGAATCACTTCACACAGGTGATCGGCAATACGGGTACGGCCCACCGCAATGAAATCATAGTAGGGGGCGAGACGTTTGAAATCGGTATAGATAAGCGATGGCAGGGAGTCGACGATGTAGTCACCGTTCAGGGTGAACGGTTCGAGTCCAGGCTCGAAATAGCTGATTTCATTCCCACGCTGGACCACTTCACGACGCGGACCATCCATTTGCAGCAGTTGCGCAAGCGGACGATTTTCCAGGCGTGCATGGCGATAGCGCAGAGACTCAACGCCTTGTTTCGTAATGCTGACGAATGACAGCTCGTAATTGAGTGACTGGCTGGCCACGTTCATCTGCTGCAACAACGCCCCGGACGCAGTGTTGGCCGAGGCGTTGACAGAGAAGAACAGGCTACCCGTCACAAGTGACATGGCAAACCAAAGTTGCTTCATTACTGCGATTGCGTTCCTAGAGTTTGAATTCCTGGCACCTGAACAGCGGCTTGCTGTGTCTGTGCCTGCTCAAACTGAAGCTGTTCGGAGTGCAGTCGGCGTTGCAGTTCGTAATCCTGCAACATAGCGTTGATCCGACGACGCTGCTCCTGTACCTGCTGCTGTTGCCCACCGTTTGCGGTCGCATCAGAAGGTACTCCCAGGCTTACCGGGCTGGCTTTACCCATCATCGGCAAAGTATTGAAGACCGGTGTTTCAGGCTGCTGGGACGTTTCAGATTGTCCATTATAGTGCTGGACACCAACGATAACTGCAAGCGATACGCACGCGGCAACACCCATTTGGGTAAGTTGCGCGGCCCACGGACGCATTTTTTTCCAGAACGGCATTTTCTGCCATTGCTGCGGCGCAGGCTGGGCCTCTGGAATGAATGGCACCGTCTGGCGTACCGGCTCATCTTCAATAGCGGCCATTACGCGAGCGGAAATATCGAAATGAAGAACCTCAGGTGTATCACCCCGCATTGAATCACGGATCAGGTGATAGCCTTCCCAGGTTTTTTGCATATCCGGGTCGTGAGCCAGTTCATTAAGCAACTCACTATCCAGCGTCTCGCCATCCATTAAAGCGGAAAGTTTTTCTTTCTGCATGCCTAATACCTTTTCCAGTATCCCGCTATCGTCAACGCCTGATAAGCGGTTGAACTTTATTATCAATAGCTTCCCGCGCTCGGAAGATACGTGAACGCACCGTACCCACCGGACAATCCATGATAGCGGCTATCTCTTCATAGCTCAGGCCATCCAGCTCCCGCAAGGTTATTGCCATGCGTAAATCTTCCGGGAGGGACTCAATAGTTCGGAAAACTATCTGTCTCAGTTCTTCTGACAACATTAAGTTCTCAGGGTTCGAAATTTCTTTCAGCGCACCGCCACTTTCGAAGTTTTCTGCTTCAATCGCATCAACATCGCTTGATGGCGGACGACGCCCCTGAGCCACCAGGTAATTCTTCGCTGTATTCACCGCAATGCGATACAGCCAGGTATAAAAAGCACTATCTCCCCGGAACGAATCCAGCGCACGATAGGCTTTAATAAATGATTCTTGCACCACATCGGGAACATCGCCCGACGGTACATAGCGGGAAACCAGACTCGCCACTTTATGCTGGTAGCGTACTACCAGTAAATTGAAGGCTTTCTGATCTCCCTTCTGGACCCGTTCAACCAGGACCTGGTCCGTTAACTGCTCGCTCATCCGAGGTAAAGTCTCCCCAAACCAAATTTCCACGCGTTCGCGAAACGCCACTCCATTAGCTGCACTATGAGCAAGCAACAGGTTAGAGTGTCTCGTTTTCGTAAAGTTCCGTTACGCATCTGTTTTTTGTTTGTCATGTTGTAGACGGTCATTATCTCTCATTATAAGTCTACAGAGTCCGAACAACGCACAATACCCTAAATAATTCGAGTTGCGGAAAGGGGCGACGCAGTGAATCCCCGGGAGCGTACTCCAGTACGTGACTGGGTAAGCGAGGAAAGCCAACGCACATGCAACCTGAAGTATGAAGGGTATATTGTTTAGAAATGCCCATAAACCGCGAGCAGAGTAACCCAATGGCCACTTTATTTCATCATCTAATCTGGAGCTTACGGCCTGCCACGCAAAATGAGTTACCTGTCAGATATCCGTTTACATCGCGCTTCTTTGTTTAGCCATTACAACACAACTGAAAATAAAACGTGCTGAATCGCCAATTGTGGTGCTATGCTGGCCAAACAATGTTTAGTAAATTAAACAAAAATCATGAAAACCACTCCAGATCTTTCTTGTGACGTGTTAATTATCGGTAGCGGCGCTGCCGGACTCTCGCTGGCGCTGCGTCTGGCTGAAAAGCACCAGGTTATCGTGCTGAGTAAAGGCCCCGTCAGTGAAGGCTCCACCTTCTATGCGCAGGGCGGGATTGCCGCCGTTTTCGATGAAACCGACAGTATTGATTCACATGTGGAAGATACGCTCATTGCTGGCGCCGGTATTTGCGATCGCCATGCGGTGGAGTTTGTCGCCAGCAACGCCCGCCCCTGCGTACAGTGGCTGATTGACCAGGGCGTGCTGTTTGATACTCAGGTCCAGCCTAACGGTGAAGAAAGTTACCATCTGACGCGTGAAGGCGGCCATAGTCATCGTCGCATTTTGCATGCCGCCGACGCCACCGGCAAAGAGGTGGAAACCACGCTGGTCAGCAAGGCGCAAAACCACCCGAACATTCGGGTACTGGAACGCAGTAATGCCGTCGATTTAATCATCTCCGATAAAATTGGCCTGCTCGGCACGCGACGCGTCGTCGGAGCATGGGTCTGGAACCGGAATAAAGAAGCGGTGGAAACCTGCCACGCGAAGTCCGTCGTGCTGGCGACCGGCGGTGCATCCAAGGTGTATCAATACACGACGAATCCGGACATTTCCTCCGGCGACGGTATTGCAATGGCCTGGCGTGCAGGATGCCGGGTCGCAAACCTCGAGTTTAATCAGTTCCACCCTACCGCGCTGTATCACCCTCAGGCACGTAATTTCCTGCTCACCGAAGCGCTGCGCGGAGAAGGCGCCCATCTCAAACGCCCGGACGGCACACGGTTTATGCCGGACTTTGACGCACGAGGAGAACTGGCGCCGCGCGATATCGTCGCCCGCGCTATCGACCATGAGATGAAACGTCTTGGCGCGGACTGCATGTTCCTCGATATCAGCCATAAACCAGAAGCCTTCGTGCGTCAGCATTTCCCGATGATTTATGAAAAACTGCTGGGGCTGGGCATCGACCTGACCAAAGAACCGGTGCCCATTGTGCCGGCGGCACACTACACCTGCGGCGGCGTGATGGTTGACGACTTTGGTCGCACTGATGTGGATGGCCTGTATGCGATCGGGGAAGTGAGTTATACCGGCCTGCACGGCGCGAACCGCATGGCCTCAAACTCGCTGCTGGAGTGTCTGGTGTACGGCTGGTCCGCAGCGGAAGATATCGACAGACGAATGCCTTATGCCCGTAGCGTCAACACCCTGCCCGCCTGGGATGAAAGTCGCGTGGACAACCCCGACGAACTGGTCGTTATCCAGCATAACTGGCATGAGCTGCGGCTGTTTATGTGGGACTATGTGGGGATTGTACGCACCACCAAACGCCTGGAGCGCGCCCTGCGCCGTATCACCATGTTACAGCAGGAGATCGACGAGTATTACGCCCATTTCCGCGTCTCGAATAATTTGCTGGAGCTACGCAACCTGGTACAGGTTGCTGAACTGATTGTCCGCTGTGCAATGATGCGCAAAGAGAGCCGGGGTCTGCACTACACGCTCGATTACCCGGCGCTGCTCGAGGATTCAGGCCCATCAGTGCTCTCACCGTTAAATGCTCACATAAACAGATAAAATGCCTGGGTCAGCGCCGTGTAACCTTCAGAGTAACGTTGATCCGGCCCGCGAATCACCAGCCTGTCGCTAAAGCATTCTCCCTTCTTTGGGGAGAATGCCAGCAGCACCCGATGCGGCAATCGCGCCTGGGTTTCAGCAACGTCAGTGCGTAGCCGTAAATGCCAGCCCATATTTAACGCCTGCTGCGTGAAGGTATTGCCGATATTTTCCGGCAGCACGACGCACAAGAACCCCTCTTCCGTGATAAGCCCCGTCGCCGTCGCTAACAATGCGGAATGATCCAGCATCGTGGTATAACGCGCCTGCTCCCGCTGCGGCGTGGCACACTCGACACCCTGCTCGTAATAAGGTGGGTTGCTGATGATAAGGTCATATTTGACGGTCTGGCGCGCAGCCCAGAGTTGAACATCTTCGGCCTGTACGATCACCCGATCCGCCCATGGCGATCGGGCAACATTTTCTTTCGCCTGTGCGGCGGCGTCGCTATCCAGCTCCACGGCATCGACGGTGACGCTTTCATCGGTACGCTGCGCCAGCATCAGCGCCAACAGGCCGCTGCCGGTCCCGATATCAAGGATCCGCTTTACACCTGCCACCGGTGCCCATGCCCCTAACAGAATCCCATCTGTACCGACTTTCATCGCACAACGATCGTGCGCGACAAAAAACTGTTTAAAAGTAAATCCATTACGACGAAGGACGGATGTAGACTGAGGCATGAATTAAAAACCTTGCAGGAAAAACGGCAACAGCACCTGGTGAAAACAATACCTGAGAAGCGATATCCATACAAACAGATGAAGATTGCAGCCGTAACGTCTATAATCAGCGCCCCACACAGAGGTAGAACATGACTGTAACGACTTTTTCCGAACTTGAACTCGATGAAAGCCTGCTGGATGCCCTCCAGGAAAAAGGTTTCACTCGCCCGACCGCCATTCAGGCTGCCGCCATTCCGCCTGCGCTCGAAGGCCGTGACGTACTCGGTTCTGCGCCGACAGGCACCGGTAAAACGGCGGCGTATCTGCTGCCAGCGTTGCAGCACCTGCTCGACTTTCCGCGTAAAAAATCCGGTCCGCCGCGTATTTTGATCCTGACGCCGACACGCGAACTGGCAATGCAGGTCGCCGATCATGCCCGTGAACTGGCCAAAAACACCCACCTGGATATCGCGACGATTACCGGCGGCGTAGCGTACATGAACCACGCCGAAGTGTTCAGCGAAAACCAGGATATCGTGGTCGCCACCACCGGGCGTCTGATGCAGTATATTAAAGAAGAGAATTTTGACTGCCGCGCCGTGGAAACGCTGATCCTCGACGAAGCTGACCGAATGCTGGATATGGGCTTTGCCCAGGACATCGAGCACATCGCCGGGGAAACGCGCTGGCGTAAACAGACTATGCTGTTCTCCGCCACGCTGGAAGGCGATGCGATTAAAGATTTCGCCGAGCGTCTGCTGGAAGAGCCGGTTGAAGTCTCTGCGACACCATCAACCCGCGAGCGTAAGAAGATTCATCAGTGGTATTACCGTGCGGATAACTTCGAGCACAAATTCGAACTGCTGAAGCACCTGCTGAAACAAGACGACGCCACCCGTACCATCGTATTTGTCCGCAAACGTGAGCGCGTGCACGAACTGGCTGAAAAACTGCGTCTGGCGGGGATCAACAACTGCTATCTCGAAGGTGAGATGGCGCAAGTCAAGCGTAACGAAGGTATTAATCGTCTTACTGACGGTCGCGTTAACGTGCTGGTTGCCACCGACGTTGCCGCGCGTGGAATCGATATTCCAGACGTCAGCCACGTGATTAACTTCGACATGCCGCGTAGCGGAGACACCTATCTGCACCGTATTGGCCGTACGGGCCGCGCCGGTCGCAAGGGGACGGCAATCTCGCTGGTTGAAGCGCACGATCACCTGCTGCTGCTGAAAATTGGTCGCTATATCGAAGAACCGCTGAAATCACGGGTGATTGATGAGTTGCGTCCAACTTCACGCGCGCCGAGCGAAAAGATGACGGGCAAACCGTCGAAGAAAACGCTCGCGAAACGCGAAGAGAAGAAAAAAGAGAAAGACAAAGATAAACCGCGTGTGAAAAAACGCCATCGCGATACCAAAAACATTGGTAAACGTCGCAAGCCGAGTACGGCAACGACACCGCAGGAATCAAACGAAGAATAAAAAAACGCCGGGGGAAACCCGGCGTTTTTATTTAAACGTTAAGCCTTACAGGCTTTCAGTAAAGGTACGAGCGATAACGTCGCGCTGCTGTTCCGGCGTCAGTGAGTTAAAGCGCACGGCATAGCCAGAAACACGGATAGTCAGTTGCGGATATTTTTCCGGATGCTTAACCGCATCTTCCAGCGTTTCGCGACGCAGAACATTAACGTTCAGGTGCTGACCACCTTCCACACGAACTTCCGGTTTTACTTCCATCGGAATTTCGCGGTACTCAATTTCACCCAGTTTGCTGACCGCTACCACGTCGTCTTCGGCAAAACCGGCTTTCGCCACGATGCAGCGTGCTTCGCCTTTTTCGCTGTCCAGCAGCCAGAAGGAATTCAGCAGATCGTCATTAGCGGCTTTAGTAATCTGGATACCTGTAATCATTGTGATGCCTCCCCGGCAAATTATTTGATTAGGGTTGGCCGGCTCGCGGCCAATTGGTAAAACCATTGTTGCTTGAGTGTATATATACCCCCCTAACACCCTCGATTCATTGATTTAAATCAATAAAATCCACACATCAAACAGGGTGATTGGATGATTTTATTGTTTTACATCAACTTACGCCATATACAGACATAAACTTTTTACACAAATTTTCAACTTTATTAAGTGCATAGCACACACCGCTGCGGAGAGCATTTTGCGCCATCGAAAGAAGCAGTTAAGCTATGGTGATTAAAAATTCGCAGGAGAGCGAGATGGCCACTGAATTAACCTGGCACGATGTGCTGGCTGAAGAGAAACAGCAGCCCTACTTTATGAATACGCTGCATACCGTTGCCGGAGAGCGTCAATCCGGGATAACGGTTTATCCGCCGCAAAAAGATGTGTTCAATGCGTTTCGCTTCACCGAGCTGGGTGATGTTAAGGTCGTGATCCTTGGACAGGACCCGTACCACGGCCCCGGTCAGGCGCATGGTCTGGCGTTTTCCGTTCGCCCCGGTATTGCCACGCCCCCCTCGCTGCTGAACATGTATAAGGAACTGGAAGGGTCAATCCCCGGTTTCACTCGTCCTGCCCACGGTTATCTTGAAAGCTGGGCGCATCAGGGGGTTCTACTGCTCAATACGGTATTAACCGTGCGGGCGGGTCAGGCGCATTCTCATGCCAGTCTGGGATGGGAAACCTTTACCGATAAAGTGATCAGCCTGATTAACGAACATCGTGAAGGGGTAGTTTTCCTGCTCTGGGGCTCTCATGCGCAGAAGAAAGGCGCGATTATTGACAAGAAACGTCACCATGTTCTGAAAGCGCCTCACCCCTCACCGCTCTCGGCGCATCGTGGGTTCTTTGGCTGTAACCATTTTGTCCTGGCGAATCAGTGGCTGGAACAACGCGGCGAAAAGCCGATTGACTGGATGCCTGTTTTACCGGCAGAGAGCGAATAAAAAAATGCCAGCGATTCGCTGGCATTTTTTCTGTCAGGCTTTGTTCTGACGCCACCATTCGGCAAGCAACACACCGGTTGCCACCGAGACGTTCAGGCTTTCAACGTGACCCGTGCCATCAATTTTCACGCACAGATCGCTGGCATCACGCGCCGCATCTGGCAAACCGTCAAATTCCTGACCTAACACCAGCACCATTTTCTCTGGCAGTTCGGTTTTAAACAGCGGCTTGCCGCGTTCGCTGGACGTTGTCACCACGGTGTAGCCCGCCTGACGGAAATCATCCAGCACATCAACGATGCTGTCGCCGGTAATCGGTTGAACGTGTTCGGCACCGCCTTCTGCGGTACGAATCGCCGCGCCGGATTCCAGCAGCGCCGCATCCTGCACCACCACGCCTTTCACACCGAAGTGCGCGCAGCTACGCATCATGCCGCCAAGATTGTGCGGGTTAGAAACATCTTCCAGCGCTAACACGCAGTCCTGCGTGCCCGCCTGGCTCACCCACTGCTTCACCGTGGTGCCGTTACGTTTTTTAATCAGGAAGCAGACACCGCCGTGATGCTCAGTTCCTGAGGCTTTCGTCAGTTCCGCTTCATCAACCACATGGTACGCTTTGCGGTTTGCCGCCATCCAGCGTAGTGCTTCTTTGAAACGTGGCGTGACGCTCTGAATGAACCAGGCACGGACAATCGCTTCCGGACGGCTCTGGAACAGGGCCTGACAGGCATTTTCACCGTAAACGCGGGTCTCTTCCGCACGCTGACGACGTAAGACTTCAGGATCAATAAAGCTTTTACCACTGATACCACCGTGATCGGCTTTTTCAGGCGTTTCATCACTCGGCGCGCGGGATACGGTCCGCCACGGCGAGTCTTCACGCTTGCGATCGCGGTTCTGAGGGGTTCTTTCATCGCGGGCGGGGCGACGGCCACCGTCGGCACGAGATTTTCCTGGACGCCCGCCACCTTTCCCGGTACGCGGGTTATGGGTACGTTTATCAGAATCATCATCACTGCGGACATACATCACTTTGACCTTGCCGCTTTTACTTTTCAATTCATCGTTCATGCTTTTCTCCACCAGCGCTGCGCGAAGCGCGCAGATTACCCGATGTGCACCAGGTTAGCCATTATTTCATTTAAAAGCTTATGACTATTGTACTCATTGAATAAAACAGATTGTCGTTTAAAACAGTCTCATCGATAATATGTAACATATTGGAAACATACCGGCATTTCTGCCGTTCAACACCCCGACGCATCCAGAGGTTTGTTATGAATACCGTTTGTACCAGCTGCCAGGCCATCAACCGCATTCCCGACGATCGGGTTGAGGATGCGGCAAAATGCGGACGCTGTGGTCACGACCTGTTCGACGGGGAGGTGATCAATGCGACCGGTGAAACACTGGATAAACTGCTCAAAGACGATCTGCCCGTGGTGATCGACTTTTGGGCACCGTGGTGCGGCCCGTGCCGTAACTTCGCCCCTATATTTGAAGATGTCGCCGAAGAGCGCAGCGGCAAAGTTCGCTTCGTGAAGGTCAACACGGAGGCCGAACGTGAGCTCAGCGCGCGCTTTGGTATCCGCAGCATTCCCACCATTATGATCTTCAAAAATGGTCAGGTTGTCGACATGCTGAACGGCGCGGTTCCCAAAGCGCCATTTGACAACTGGCTGAACGAATCACTGTAAACTCCGCGGGGCGCATCTTGTGCCCCGTATTCACCTCTGCGACAATAGCGTTTTTCAACGCATTCACTATGACTGAAAACGCTGTTCTCAAGCTTCGCGCTGAACGTCTGGCGCGCGCCACTCGCCCTTTTCTCGCCCGAGGCAATCGCATTCGCCGCTGCCAGCGCTGCCTGCTGCCGCTGAAACTTTGCCTGTGCGCGACGCTGTCACCCTCTCGGGCGACAAGCCGTTTTTGTCTGGTGATGTTTGATACGGAACCGATGAAACCGAGCAATACCGGACGTCTGATCGCCGATATTTTACCGGACACCGCCGCGTTTCAATGGTCACGAACAGAACCGCCGCAGGCCATGTTGGATCTGGTGAAAAACCCGGATTATCAACCGATCGTCGTCTTTCCTGCATCGTATGCCGGAGCCGAACGTGAGGTGATTTTTACCCCACCAACAGATAAGCCTCCGCTGTTCATAATGCTCGACGGCACCTGGCCGGAAGCGCGTAAGATGTTCCGCAAAAGCCCGTATCTCGACTCTCTACCCGTGATCTCCGTGGATCTGTCGCGTCTGTCGGCCTACCATCTGCGCGAAGTCCATGCCGAAGGGCAATATTGCACGGCCGAAGTCGCCATTGCGCTGCTGGATCTGGCCGGGGATACCGATGCGGCAAGCGGCCTGGGCGAGCACTTTACCCGCTTTAAAACGCGCTACCTTGCAGGAAAAACCCAACATCAGGGAAGCATCACAGCAGAGTCAGCAGAAAGCGTTTAGAATCATTCGGTCACTTCTGTGTAAGGGAAACCGGTATGAGTCAGCGAGGACTGGAAGCGCTTCTGCGACCAAAATCGATCGCGGTAATCGGGGCATCGATGAAGCCCAATCGGGCTGGTTATCTGATGATGCGCAACCTGCTGGCGGGAGGATTTAACGGTCCTGTCTTGCCGGTAACCCCCGCCTGGAAAGCCGTTCTGGGCGTCCTGGCCTGGCCCGATGTTGCCAGCCTGCCTTTCACCCCCGACCTCGCCGTATTGTGCACCAATGCCAGCCGCAATCTGGCATTGCTGGAAGCCCTGGGGGAAAAAGGCTGTAAAACCTGCATTATTCTCTCGGCCCCCGCCGCGCAACATGCAGAACTACTGGCCTGTGCGCAACGCTACAACATGCGTCTGCTCGGGCCTAACAGTCTTGGCCTGCTGGCCCCCTGGCAGGGGCTGAATGCCAGCTTCTCACCGGTCCCGATTAAACGCGGCAAGCTGGCGTTTATTTCTCAGTCCGCCGCGGTCTCCAATACCATTCTCGACTGGGCGCAGCAGCGGGAAATGGGGTTCTCCTACTTTATTGCACTCGGTGACAGCCTGGATATTGATGTCGATGAGCTGCTGGATTATCTGGCACGCGACAGCAAAACCAGTGCCATTCTGCTTTACCTCGAACATCTCAGCGATGCCCGACACTTTGTTTCTGCCGCCCGTAGTGCCTCACGCAATAAACCAATCCTGGTGATTAAAAGCGGCCGCAGCCCGGCGGCACAGCGGTTATTGCATACCAGCGCCGGAATGGATCCTGCCTGGGATGCCGCCATCCAGCGCGCCGGTTTGCTGCGCGTGAATGATACCCACGAGCTTTTTTCCGCAGTGGAAACGCTCAGCCACATGCGCCCTCTGCGCGGCGACAGGCTGATGATCATCAGTAACGGTGCCGCGCCTGCGGCGCTGGCGCTTGATCAACTCTGGTCACGTAACGGCAAGTTGGCCATGTTGAGTGAAGAGACCAGTCAGAAGCTGCGCGATGCTCTGCCTGTCCATGTTGAGATCGCCAACCCGCTGGACCTGCGCGACGATGCCAGCATTGAGCATTACACCCGAACGCTGGATATCCTGCTCGCCAGCCAGGATTTTGACGCGCTGATGGTGATTCATTCCCCCAGCGCCGCCGCCCCCGCAACCGAGTGTGCTCAGACGCTGATTGAATCCGTTAAGCATCATCCACGCGGGAAATTTGTCTCGCTGTTGACCAACTGGTGTGGGGAGTTTTCCTCCCAGGAAGCCCGCAGACTGTTCAGTGAAGCCGGACTCCCCACTTATCGCACCCCGGAAGGGACTATCACCGCGTTTATGCATATGGTCGAGTACAGGCGAAACCAGAAACAACTGCGTGAAACGCCGGCCCTGCCCAGTAATCTGACGTCCAACACGGCCCAGGCGCATGATCTGCTTCAGCAGGCAATTGCTGAAGGCGCGACCTCGCTTGACACCCATGAGGTTCAGCCGATCCTGCAGGCTTATGGCTTGCATACGCTCCCGACCTGGATTGCCGGCGACAGCATCGAAGCCGTCCATATTGCGGAACAAATTGGCTATCCGGTTGCACTGAAGTTGCGTTCGCCGGACATCCCGCACAAATCTGAAGTTCAGGGCGTCATGCTTTACCTGCGCACGGCAAATGAAGTTCAGCAGGCAGCCAACGCCATTATCGATCGCGTGAAAATGGCCTGGCCGCAGGCGCGGATCCACGGTCTGCTGGTGCAAAGCATGGCGAATCGTGCTGGGGCACAGGAACTGCGCGTGGTGGTTGAGCACGATCCGGTGTTTGGCCCATTGATTATGTTGGGTGAAGGCGGCGTGGAGTGGCGTCCTGAGGAGCAGGCCGTGGTGGCATTACCTCCGTTGAACATGAACCTGGCGCGCTATTTAGTGATTCAGGCGATCAAGAATAAAAAGATCCGCGGCCGCAGTGCGTTGCGCCCATTGGATGTTGCAGGATTAAGCCAACTGCTGGTCCAGGTCTCAAACCTGATTGTCGACTGCCCCGAGATCCAGCGTCTGGATATTCATCCGCTGCTGGCCTCCGCCGGTGAGTTCACTGCTCTGGACGTCACGCTGGATATCGCCCCATTCGAGGGCGATAACGAAAGCCGTCTTGCCGTTCGCCCCTACCCGCAGCAACTGGAAGAGTGGGTGGAGATGAAAAACGGCGAGCAATGTCTGTTCCGCCCTATCCTGCCCGAGGATGAACCTCAGCTTCAGCAGTTTATTTCCCAGGTCACCAAAGAAGATCTTTATTACCGTTATTTCAGTGAGATAAATGAATTTACTCATGAAGATTTAGCTAACATGACGCAGATCGACTACGATCGGGAAATGGCGTTTGTCGCGGTGAGGCGCGTAGAACGAACGGAAGAGATCCTCGGCGTGACCCGTGCGATCTCCGATCCGGATAACATTGATGCAGAATTTGCCGTGCTGGTTCGTTCCGATCTCAAAGGGTTAGGATTGGGTCGTCGATTGCTGGAAAAATTGATTACCTATACACGAGATCACGGACTGAGAAGGCTGAATGGTATTACGATGCCAAATAATCGTGGCATGGTCGCGCTGGCGCGTAAGCTTGGCTTTAGCGTGGATATCCAGCTCGAAGAGGGAATCGTCGGGCTGTCGCTGGATCTGGCTCCGCCCGAGGAATCGTGAGTAAGGTACTGGAAATGTTGACCACTTTGACGGGGACGGTGTTATCATTACCCGCTTATGTCGTCTGCATAGCACAGAGGACCCTTCAATGAACAGAGAAGAAATGCACTGTGATGTTGTCAAAATTTAAGCGTAACAAACATCAACAACACCTTGCCCAACTACCTAAGATTTCTCAATCAGTTGATGATGTCGATTTCTTTTATGCTCCCGCCAGGTTCAGGGAGACCCTGCTGGAAAAGATAGCCAGCGCGAAGCAGCGCATTTGCATTATTGCCCTGTATCTGGAACAGGACGACGGTGGCAAAGGCATTCTCAGCGCGCTATACGAGGCGAAACGGCAGCGTCCTGAATTGGATGTTCGGGTACTCGTCGACTGGCATCGTGCGCAGCGTGGACGTATTGGCGCGGCAGCATCCAATACTAATGCCGACTGGTATTGCCGGATGGCACATGAAAATCCGGGAGTCGATGTTCCAGTATACGGCGTACCGATCAATACCCGTGAAGCCCTCGGCGTTCTGCACTTTAAAGGCTTTATCATCGATGATAGCGTCCTGTATAGCGGTGCAAGTCTGAACGATGTTTATCTGCATCAGCACGATAAATATCGCTATGACCGCTATCAGTTAATCCGCAACGCCCGAATGGCTGACATCATGTTCGAATGGGTGACCCAGAACCTGATGAACGGTCGTGGCGTGAATCGTCTGGATAATACCCTGCGTCCGAAAAGCCCGGAGATTAAAAACGACATTCGTTTATATCGCCAGGAGTTACGCGACGCCGCTTATCACTTCCAGGGCGATGCCGATAATGAACAGCTGTCCGTGACGCCATTGGTCGGTCTGGGGAAATCCAGCCTGCTCAACAAAACCATTTTCCACCTTATGCCCTGTGCGGAGCATAAGCTTACGATTTGCACCCCCTATTTCAACCTGCCGGCAATTCTTGTCCGCAACATCATTCAACTGCTGCGGGAAGGGAAAAAGGTTGAGATCATTGTGGGAGACAAAACCGCCAACGACTTTTATATCCCGGAAAACGAGCCATTTAAGATAATCGGCGCACTACCCTATCTCTATGAGATTAACCTGCGTCGTTTCCTGAGCCGTTTGCAGTATTACGTGAATACCGATCAGCTGGTTGTCCGTCTGTGGAAAGATGACGATAACACCTACCATCTCAAAGGGATGTGGATCGATGACAAGTGGATGCTGTTGACCGGGAACAACCTCAACCCGCGCGCCTGGCGTCTGGATCTGGAAAATGCGATCCTGATCCACGATCCTAAGCAAGAATTGGCTGCGCAGCGAGAGAAAGAGCTGGCGCTGATTCGTACGCATACCACCGTCGTTAAGCACTATCGTGACTTGCAGAGCATTGCCGATTACCCGGTAAAAGTTCGCAAACTGATCCGTCGATTGCGTCGTATTCGAATCGACCGGCTGATAAGCCGTATTCTGTAAGCGAGACCCCGTCCTGAACGGGGTTTTTTCTATGGGGACCGCGGGTGCGCGTTATTTTTCTTCTTAGTGTCTTTATTTTGTCAGGCTGTAGCCATATGGCGCAGGACAGCTGGAGTGGGCAGGACAAAGCACAGCACTTTATTGCTTCCGCGATGCTCTCAGCCGCAGGCAATGAGTTCGCTCAACATCAGGGGATGAACCGCGATCGCAGTGCGATGGTGGGTTTGATGTTCTCGGTAGGTCTGGGGGCAGCAAAAGAACTTTGGGATAGCCGCCCCGCAGGGAGCGGCTGGAGCTGGAAAGACTTTGCCTGGGATGTCGCCGGCGCAACGACCGGCTATACCCTCTGGCAAATGGCACATCACTAGAGACGCAGACCTTTCCCTTTTCGATGCAACGTCAGCGAGACCAGAAATGCCACGATCGACATAGCGGTGACATACCAGAAGAACGAGGTCTCCATACCGACCGATTTCAGCGACAGCGCCACATATTCCGCAGAACCACCAAACAGCGCATTCGCCACGGCATAAGAAAGCCCCACACCTAGTGCGCGAACCTGCGCCGGGAACATTTCAGCTTTCAAAATACCGCTGATTGACGTGTAGAAGCTGACAATCAGCAGCGCACACATCACCAGACCAAATGCTGCATACGGTGAAGTCACATTCTGAAGTGCGGTCAAAATAGGCACAGTAAACAGGGTTGCCAGCGCACCGAAGCACAACATAGAGGTACGTCGGCCAATTTTATCTGACAGTGCGCCAAACAGCGGCTGCACGAGCATATAAACAAACAGCGCCGCCGTCATAATGCCGCTCGCCACATTGGCATGCATACCTGCGGTGTTCACCAGATACTTTTGCATATATGTAGTGAAGGTATAGAAGCACAGCGATCCTGCCGCAGTGAAACCCAGCACCATGATGAAGGCTTTGCGGTTACGCCATAACCCTTTCAGCGATCCCGCCTCTTTCAGCGCACGAGTTTCCTGCTTTGACGTTTCATCCAGTTGACGACGCAACCAGAGCGCCACCACCGCCAGCACAGCACCTAAAGCGAAAGGAATACGCCAGCCCCACTCTCTGAGTGCTGAATCTTCCATGGTCTGCTGTAAGACAACCACAACGAGCAGAGCCAACAGTTGACCGCCAATAAGCGTGACGTACTGAAAAGAGGCGTAGAACCCCTTACGGCCTTCTACGGCAACTTCACTCATATAGGTTGCGCTGGTGCCATACTCCCCGCCGACGGATAACCCCTGGAACAAACGCGCCAGCAATAACAGTGCCGGAGCCCAGGTTCCAATGGTTTCATAACCCGGCAGGTAGGCGATCACCAGCGATCCCAGACACATCATGCACACGGACAAAAGCATGGATTTCTTACGGCCATGTTTATCGGCGATACGACCGAATAGCCAGCCGCCAATAGGACGCATTAAGAACCCGGCGGCAAAAACACCTGCGGTTTGTAGTAGCTGCGTTGTCGTATTTCCGGAAGGAAAGAAGATGTGGGCAAAATAGAGCGAGCAGAACGAGTAGACATAGAAATCAAACCATTCAACCAGATTTCCGGATGATGCGCCTACAATTGCCCATATGCGACGACGGGTATCACTGTCAGTCAGTGACCCGTTCGCAGTTACACTGCTTTCAGTCATTAGAATGGTACTCCTGCCAAAGTTCCGATTGTTCTTTTCGGTTGTGTTTGCTGTCATTTTTAGTAAATGAAATGTTATATAATTGTTATATTTTATTATGAGACAGGGATCACGATTTTAATTAGCAGGGAAAGAATTTAGGAGTAAGCGCAGGAGATTTGAAAGGTTTAGAAGTAGATATAAACGCAAAAAGGCCATCCGCAGAATGGCCTCTTCACTGAACTGCAGATAAAACAAAAAAACCCATGCTTTCGCATGAGGTTTTCCTGTTTAATTTGATGCCTGGCAGTTCCCTACTCTCACATGGGGAGACCCCACACTACCATCAGCGCTACGGCGTTTCACTTCTGAGTTCGGCATGGGGTCAGGTGGGACCACCGCGCTACAGCCGCCAGGCAAATTCTGTTTTATCACCCCGTTTCCTCGAAGTGACATAATCTGTTATCAAGCTGAACTGAAAATTCTCTCAAATCCGCCAAAACAGCTTCGGCGTTGTAAGGTTAAGCCTCACGGTTCATTAGTACCGGTTAGCTCAACGCATCGCTGCGCTTACACACCCGGCCTATCAACGTCGTCGTCTTCAACGTTCCTTCAGGACCCTTAAAGGGTCAGGGAGAACTCATCTCGGGGCAAGTTTCGTGCTTAGATGCTTTCAGCACTTATCTTTTCCGCATTTAGCTACCGGGCAGTGCCATTGGCATGACAACCCGAACACCAGTGATGCGTCCACTCCGGTCCTCTCGTACTAGGAGCAGCCCCCCTCAATTCTCCAGCGCCCACGGCAGATAGGGACCGAACTGTCTCACGACGTTCTAAACCCAGCTCGCGTACCACTTTAAATGGCGAACAGCCATACCCTTGGGACCTACTTCAGCCCCAGGATGTGATGAGCCGACATCGAGGTGCCAAACACCGCCGTCGATATGAACTCTTGGGCGGTATCAGCCTGTTATCCCCGGAGTACCTTTTATCCGTTGAGCGATGGCCCTTCCATTCAGAACCACCGGATCACTAAGACCTGCTTTCGCACCTGCTCGCGCCGTCACGCTCGCAGTCAAGCTAGCTTATGCCTTTGCACTAACCTCCTGATGTCCGACCAGGATTAGCTAACCTTCGTGCTCCTCCGTTACTCTTTAGGAGGAGACCGCCCCAGTCAAACTACCCACCAGACACTGTCCGCAACCCGGATTACGGGCCCACGTTAGAACACCAGCCATTAAAGGGTGGTATTTCAAGGTTGGCTCCATGCAGACTGGCGTCCACACTTCAAAGCCTCCCACCTATCCTACACATCAAGGACCAGTGTTCAGTGTCAAGCTATAGTAAAGGTTCACGGGGTCTTTCCGTCTTGCCGCGGGTACACTGCATCTTCACAGCGAGTTCAATTTCACTGAGTCTCGGGTGGAGACAGCCTGGCCATCATTACGCCATTCGTGCAGGTCGGAACTTACCCGACAAGGAATTTCGCTACCTTAGGACCGTTATAGTTACGGCCGCCGTTTACCGGGGCTTCGATCAAGAGCTTCTCCCTAAGGATAACCCCATCAATTAACCTTCCGGCACCGGGCAGGCGTCACACCGTATACGTCCACTTTCGTGTTTGCACAGTGCTGTGTTTTTAATAAACAGTTGCAGCCAGCTGGTATCTTCGACTGATTTCAGCTCCATGAGTAAATCACTTCACCTACATATCAGC
This sequence comes from Citrobacter telavivensis, assembly GCA_009363175.1. Taxonomy (NCBI): domain Bacteria; kingdom Pseudomonadati; phylum Pseudomonadota; class Gammaproteobacteria; order Enterobacterales; family Enterobacteriaceae; genus Citrobacter; species Citrobacter telavivensis. Next base: position 1,804,640 of record CP045205.1, on the reverse strand, counting down.
GTGCCTTCTCCCGAAGTTACGGCACCATTTTGCCTAGTTCCTTCACCCGAGTTCTCTCAAGCGCCTTGGTATTCTCTACCTGACCACCTGTGTCGGTTTGGGGTACGATTTGATGTTACCTGATGCTTAGAGGCTTTTCCTGGAAGCAGGGCATTTGTTACTTCAGCACCGTAGTGCCTCGTCATCACGCCTCAGTGTTAGAGTGAACCGGATTTACCTGGAACACACACCTACACGCTTAAACCGGGACAACCGTCGCCCGGCCAACATAGCCTTCTCCGTCCCCCCTTCGCAGTAACACCAAGTACAGGAATATTAACCTGTTTCCCATCGACTACGCCTTTCGGCCTCGCCTTAGGGGTCGACTCACCCTGCCCCGATTAACGTTGGACAGGAACCCTTGGTCTTCCGGCGAGCGGGCTTTTCACCCGCTTTATCGTTACTTATGTCAGCATTCGCACTTCTGATACCTCCAGCATGCCTCACAGCACACCTTCACAGGCTTACAGAACGCTCCCCTACCCAACAACACATAGTGTCGCTGCCGCAGCTTCGGTGCATGGTTTAGCCCCGTTACATCTTCCGCGCAGGCCGACTCGACCAGTGAGCTATTACGCTTTCTTTAAATGATGGCTGCTTCTAAGCCAACATCCTGGCTGTCTGAGCCTTCCCACATCGTTTCCCACTTAACCATGACTTTGGGACCTTAGCTGGCGGTCTGGGTTGTTTCCCTCTTCACGACGGACGTTAGCACCCGCCGTGTGTCTCCCGTGATAACATTCTTCGGTATTCGCAGTTTGCATCGGGTTGGTAAGTCGGGATGACCCCCTAGCCGAAACAGTGCTCTACCCCCGAAGATGAGTTCACGAGGCGCTACCTAAATAGCTTTCGGGGAGAACCAGCTATCTCCCGGTTTGATTGGCCTTTCACCCCCAGCCACAAGTCATCCGCTAATTTTTCAACATTAGTCGGTTCGGTCCTCCAGTTAGTGTTACCCAACCTTCAACCTGCCCATGGCTAGATCACCGGGTTTCGGGTCTATACCCTGCAACTTAACGCCCAGTTAAGACTCGGTTTCCCTTCGGCTCCCCTATTCGGTTAACCTTGCTACAGAATATAAGTCGCTGACCCATTATACAAAAGGTACGCAGTCACCCCATAAATGAGGCTCCCACTGCTTGTACGTACACGGTTTCAGGTTCTTTTTCACTCCCCTCGCCGGGGTTCTTTTCGCCTTTCCCTCACGGTACTGGTTCACTATCGGTCAGTCAGGAGTATTTAGCCTTGGAGGATGGTCCCCCCATATTCAGACAGGATACCACGTGTCCCGCCCTACTCATCGAGCTCACAACACATGCACTTTTGTGTACGGGGCTGTCACCCTGTATCGCCGGCCTTTCCAGACCGTTCCACTAACACACATGCTGATTCAGGCTCTGGGCTGCTCCCCGTTCGCTCGCCGCTACTGGGGGAATCTCGGTTGATTTCTTTTCCTCGGGGTACTTAGATGTTTCAGTTCCCCCGGTTCGCCTCGTTAAGCTATGTATTCACTTAACGATAGTGCAACGAATTGCACTGGGTTTCCCCATTCGGACATCGCCGGCTATAACGGTTCATATCACCTTACCGACGCTTTTCGCAGATTAGCACGTCCTTCATCGCCTCTGACTGCCAGGGCATCCACCGTGTACGCTTAGTCGCTTAACCTCACAACCCGAAGATGTTTCGTAAAACACCGTCAGTGTTGTGAAAATTTGAGAGACTCGAACACACATTAACTGTGTGTCGTTTCAATTTTCAGCTTGATCCAGATTTTTAAAGAGCAAATATCTCAAACATGACTCTGAAGTCAGTTTTGAGATATTAAGGCAGGTGACTTTCACTCACAAACCAGCAAGTGGCGTCCCCTGGGAGGTTTGCACCTCATCAGTTTGAACGCTGGCGTCCCCTAGGGGATTCGAACCCCTGTTACCGCCGTGAAAGGGCGGTGTCCTGGGCCTCTAGACGAAGGGGACACTGAAGTCTCAATCGCAAGACGCCTTGCTATTCACTTTTCATCAGACAATCTGTGTGAGCACTACAAAGGCAGGTTCTTTAAGGTAAGGAGGTGATCCAACCGCAGGTTCCCCTACGGTTACCTTGTTACGACTTCACCCCAGTCATGAATCACAAAGTGGTAAGCGCCCTCCCGAAGGTTAAGCTACCTACTTCTTTTGCAACCCACTCCCATGGTGTGACGGGCGGTGTGTACAAGGCCCGGGAACGTATTCACCGTGGCATTCTGATCCACGATTACTAGCGATTCCGACTTCATGGAGTCGAGTTGCAGACTCCAATCCGGACTACGACATACTTTATGAGGTCCGCTTACTCTCGCGAGGTCGCTTCTCTTTGTATATGCCATTGTAGCACGTGTGTAGCCCTGGTCGTAAGGGCCATGATGACTTGACGTCATCCCCACCTTCCTCCAGTTTATCACTGGCAGTCTCCTTTGAGTTCCCGGCCGGACCGCTGGCAACAAAGGATAAGGGTTGCGCTCGTTGCGGGACTTAACCCAACATTTCACAACACGAGCTGACGACAGCCATGCAGCACCTGTCTCACAGTTCCCGAAGGCACCAAGGCATCTCTGCCAAGTTCTGTGGATGTCAAGACCAGGTAAGGTTCTTCGCGTTGCATCGAATTAAACCACATGCTCCACCGCTTGTGCGGGCCCCCGTCAATTCATTTGAGTTTTAACCTTGCGGCCGTACTCCCCAGGCGGTCTATTTAACGCGTTAGCTCCGGAAGCCACTCCTCAAGGGAACAACCTCCAAATAGACATCGTTTACGGCGTGGACTACCAGGGTATCTAATCCTGTTTGCTCCCCACGCTTTCGCACCTGAGCGTCAGTCTTCGTCCAGGGGGCCGCCTTCGCCACCGGTATTCCTCCAGATCTCTACGCATTTCACCGCTACACCTGGAATTCTACCCCCCTCTACGAGACTCAAGCCTGCCAGTTTCGAATGCAGTTCCCAGGTTGAGCCCGGGGATTTCACATCCGACTTGACAGACCGCCTGCGTGCGCTTTACGCCCAGTAATTCCGATTAACGCTTGCACCCTCCGTATTACCGCGGCTGCTGGCACGGAGTTAGCCGGTGCTTCTTCTGCGGGTAACGTCAATTGCTGCGGTTATTAACCACAACACCTTCCTCCCCGCTGAAAGTACTTTACAACCCGAAGGCCTTCTTCATACACGCGGCATGGCTGCATCAGGCTTGCGCCCATTGTGCAATATTCCCCACTGCTGCCTCCCGTAGGAGTCTGGACCGTGTCTCAGTTCCAGTGTGGCTGGTCATCCTCTCAGACCAGCTAGGGATCGTCGCCTTGGTGAGCCGTTACCTCACCAACAAGCTAATCCCATCTGGGCACATCCGATGGCAAGAGGCCCGAAGGTCCCCCTCTTTGGTCTTGCGACGTTATGCGGTATTAGCTACCGTTTCCAGTAGTTATCCCCCTCCATCGGGCAGTTTCCCAGACATTACTCACCCGTCCGCCACTCGTCAGCGAAGCAGCAAGCTGCTTCCTGTTACCGTTCGACTTGCATGTGTTAGGCCTGCCGCCAGCGTTCAATCTGAGCCATGATCAAACTCTTCAATTTAAGTTTGATGCTCGTAGAATTAAACTTCGTAATGAATTACGTGTTCACTCTTTGAGACTTGGTATTCATTTAGTGTCCGAAGACATTAAGAATCCATGTCACTTTGAGTGCCCACACAGATTGTCTGATAAATTGTTAAAGAGCAGTGCCGCTTCGCTTTTTTTCTCAGCGGCGCGGGGTGTGCATAATACGCTTTCCCGCTTCAGAGTCAAGCATTTATTTCGCTTTTCTCTGTGGGTATTCATCTCTGAACCCCGCTGACCCGGCGGCTTGCGTGCCGTTGTTCCGTGTCAGTGGAGGCGCATTATAGGGAGTATTTCAGGCTGACAAGTCAAAAATACAAAAAACTTATCAACCGCTCACTTTCCAGGCAATCAGCCTCATAAACCGTCATTTTAGCCTGTTTTTTAAACAAAAATGGGCTCCGGAGAGCCCATTTATTATTTCATCAGAAATTACTGTACTGCGACAATACGATCGTTGTTTACTTCAAGACGAATCGTTTTGCCTGGAATTAACTCACCAGACAGGATTTGCTGCGCCAGCGGGTTTTCGATCTGCTGTTGGATTGCACGTTTCAACGGACGAGCCCCATACACCGGATCATAACCATTCGCGCTCAGCAGTTTCAGTGCCTCGTCGGAGATGTGGATTTCATAGCCACGCTCTTCCAGACGTTTATACAGACGCTGCAGTTGGATCTGCGCAATAGATGCGATGTGTTGTTCACCCAACGGATGGAATACGACAACCTCATCTATACGGTTTATGAATTCAGGGCGGAAGTTGTGACTCACCACGCCTAGCACCAGGTCTTTCATATGGCTGTAGTCCAGATCGCCGAAGCGTTCCTGAATCAGATCGGAACCCAGGTTAGAGGTCATAATAACTACCGTATTACGGAAGTCGACCGTTCTCCCCTGCCCGTCGGTCAGGCGACCGTCATCCAGTACCTGCAGAAGAATGTTGAACACATCAGGATGCGCTTTTTCAACTTCATCTAACAGAATGACCGAATAAGGACGACGACGAACCGCTTCTGTCAGGTACCCCCCCTCTTCATAGCCGACATATCCCGGAGGCGCCCCTACCAGACGAGACACCGAGTGTTTCTCCATAAACTCGGACATGTCGATACGCACCATCGCATCATCGCTATCAAACATAAAGTTTGCCAGCGCTTTACAGAGCTCGGTTTTACCTACCCCGGTTGGGCCGAGGAACAGGAACGAACCGATCGGACGGTTTGGATCGGCAAGACCCGCACGACTACGACGAATCGCGTTCGATACCGCTTCTACCGCTTCGTTCTGCCCGATCACGCGGCTGTGTAACTCCTGCTCCATACGCAACAGTTTTTCGCGCTCACCTTCCAGCATTCTCGCAACCGGAATGCCAGTCCAGCGCGCCAGCACTTCGGCAATTTCCGCATCCGTCACTTTATTACGCAGCAGACGCATGGTCTTGCCTTCAGACTGGGTCGCGGCTTCCAGCTGTTTTTCCAGCTCAGGGATTTTGCCGTACTGCAGTTCGGACATCCGCGCCAGATCGCCAACACGACGAGCCTGCTCAATGGCAATCTTCGCCTGTTCCAGCTCGGCCTTAATCGTTTGGGTTCCGGAGAGCGACGCTTTTTCCGCTTTCCACTCTTCTTCTAATTCAGAGTACTGACGCTCTTTGTCGTCCAGTTCTTCGTTAAGCATGTCGAGACGTTTTTTGCTCGCCTCATCAGACTCTTTCATCAGCGCCTGCTGTTCCAGTTTGAGCTGGATAATACGGCGGTCGAGTCTGTCCAGTTCTTCCGGCTTGGAGTCAATCTGCATACGGATGCTGGATGCTGCTTCATCGATCAGGTCAATAGCTTTATCCGGCAACTGACGGTCAGCGATGTAGCGATGAGACAGCGTAGCCGCCGCAACGATTGCCGGGTCCGTAATTTGTACATGGTGATGCAGTTCATAACGTTCTTTCAGACCACGAAGAATCGCGATGGTATCTTCCACTGAAGGCTCTGCTACAAACACTTTCTGGAAACGACGTTCCAGTGCCGCATCTTTTTCGATGTACTGGCGATACTCGTCGAGCGTTGTCGCCCCCACGCAGTGTAGTTCCCCACGCGCCAGCGCCGGTTTCAGCATGTTCCCGGCATCCATTGCGCCATCCGCTTTACCCGCGCCGACCATCGTGTGCAGTTCGTCGATAAACAGGATGACATTCCCTTCCTGTTTGGCGAGATCGGTAAGTACGCCTTTTAAGCGTTCTTCAAATTCACCACGGTATTTTGCCCCTGCCACCAGCGCACCCATATCCAGCGCCAGTACGCGACGGCCTTTTAACCCTTCCGGAACTTCACCGTTAATGATCCGCTGTGCCAGCCCTTCAACAATCGCCGTTTTACCGACGCCAGGTTCACCGATTAACACCGGGTTGTTTTTAGTACGACGTTGCAGCACCTGAATGGTACGGCGGATCTCTTCGTCACGGCCGATAACCGGGTCAAGTTTGCCCTGCTCAGCACGCTCGGTCAGATCGACTGTGTATTTTTTCAAGGCCTGACGTTGGTCTTCAGCCCCCTGGTCATTCACGCTTTCACCTCCACGCATTTGTTCAATTGCCTGAGTAATATTGGCGGTTGTTGCACCAGCCGATTTCAGTAAATCGGGCAATGTGCCGCGCGACTCAAGCGCCGCCAGAACGAACAGTTCTGACGAAATAAAGTTGTCCCCTCGCTTTTGCGCCAGCTTGTCGCAAAGATTCAGTACGCGCACCAGATCCTGAGACGGCTGGACGTCGCCGCCGGTGCCTTCCACCTGCGGTAAACGACTCAGCGCCTGATCGATGGCGGTGCGTAGCTGTCCGGCATTAATGCCGGCAGAGGTTAATAAAGGACGTACCGATCCCCCTTCCTGATTCAGCAAGGCGCTCATTAAATGAAGAGGTTCGATGAATTGGTTGTCGTGCCCCAGTGCGAGTGACTGGGCATCGGCAAGAGCAAGCTGGAATTTGTTAGTAAGACGATCCAGACGCATAACTCCTCCCATAACAGGTCAAATTTGCTACTGGAGATTAAATGAGGTCATCCCTCAATTATTCAAGGTTATTGACCTGAATTATGTGAAAAGAAAATTACGCGTACCGGATCGTCTTGATTCTTTAGGTTATATCAGCCAAATAAAACTTGCCATACGCCCCGTGGTCTTGTCGCGACGATAAGAGAAGAAAGTCTCATTTTCACTAAAAGTACAGCGGTCACCGCCATAAATTTGCTCAATGCCAACCTTTGCCAGGCGCTGGCGCGCAAGCTGATAAATATTCGCCAGATATTTTTCACCGTGCGGCACAAAGGCTTCATGCGCGTTAGCCTCTTTGGCGATAAATGCCTCACGCACCTCTGGCCCAACTTCAAACGCGGCTGGACCAATCGCCGGGCCTAACCAGGCAAGAATATTTTCTGGCTTGTCGACAAAACAGGCCACCGTCTCTTCCAGTACGCCTTCACATAATCCACGCCAGCCCGCATGGGCTGCCGCCACTTCAGTACCCGCCCGGTTACAGAATAATACGGGCAGACAGTCCGCCGTCATCACCGCGCAAACGGTGCCCGGAGTATTACTGTATGAAGCATCCGCCCGTTTAGAGGCGTAAGGCTCGCCGGTTAGCTTCAGGACATCTTTTCCATGAACCTGCTCCAGCCAGACCGGTTTTGAAGGCAGATTGCCCGCAGCAAACAGGCGTCTGCGGTTCTCGTCGACATGCTCCGGGTTATCGCCGCAGTGAGCCCCCAGATTTAATGCATCATACGGCGGCAAACTCACGCCGCCTGTACGGGTCGAACTGCAGGCCGCCACACCTTTCGGTAGAGGCCACTGCGGGACAATAAGCTCACTCATAGCCAGGCCACGTCATCCTTATGTTCTTCGAAATCCGCGCGCATCGCGTCAATCAGTTCAACCATATCCTGCGGGATTGGCGCATGCCATTCCATTTCGATACCGGAAATCGGGTGATACAAACGCAGCATAGTGGCATGCAGCGCCTGACGGTCGAATTTACGCAGCGTAGAGATAAACACATCCGACGCCCCTTTCGGCGGACGCGGACGGCCACCGTACACCTGATCGCCCACCAGCGGATGGGTGATATGCGCCATATGCACGCGGATCTGGTGCGTACGTCCGGTCTCCAGACGTAACCGCAGACGCGTGTGCACACGGAAGTGCTCCATGATGCGATAGTGCGTGACCGCCGGTTTACCCATCGGATGCACCGCCATATGGGTACGTTTCGTCGGGTGACGGCTGATAGGTTCTTCCACCGTGCCACCTGCGGTCATATGACCGATCGCTACCGCTTCATATTCACGGGTGATCTCACGCAACTGCAGCGCTTCCACCAGACGCGTCTGCGCCGGAACGGTTTTCGCGACCACCATCAGTCCAGTGGTGTCTTTATCCAGACGATGGACAATACCCGCACGTGGAACATCAGCAATCGGCGGATAATAATGCAGTAACGCATTCAGAACCGTACCGTCCGGATTGCCCGCGCCAGGGTGGACAACCAGATCGCGCGGCTTGTTGATAACAATGATGTCATCATCTTCATAAACGATATCCAGTGGGATATCCTGAGGCTCGAAGCGGATTTCTTCATCGATTTCAGCATCGATGGCGACCAGCTCTCCGCCTAACACTTTTTCTTTAGGTCTGTCGCAAAGTTTACCGTTGACCAACACGCGCCTATCAAGAATCCAATCTTTTATGCGCGATCGCGAATAATCAGGGAACATTTCGGCCAAAGCTTGATCTAAGCGTTGACCGAGTTGATTTTCGGATACTGTTGCGGTGAGTTGTACTCGTTGTGCCATATACAGCTTCTTCGTTTATCGTTGGGTTTTACGGCTTTGCCGTTTAATATAGTGTGCTATTGTAGCTGGTCTTAACCGGGAGCAGGAACAGAGAATCTCCCGTAAACATTTTGAGGAAAGTCAAAACGTCATGACGCGCATGAAATATCTGGTGGCAGCAGCCACGTTGAGCCTGTTTTTGGCGGGTTGCTCTGGTTCAAAGGAAGAGGTGCCCGATAATCCGCCTAATGAAATCTACGCGACTGCTCAGCAAAAGCTGCAGGACGGTAACTGGAAACAGGCAATAACGCAATTGGAAGCGTTGGATAACCGCTATCCATTTGGTCCCTATTCTCAGCAGGTGCAGTTAGATCTCATCTATGCCTACTACAAAAACGCCGATCTGCCGCTTGCTCAGGCTGCTATCGATCGCTTTATCCGCCTGAACCCGACGCATCCTAACATTGATTATGTCATGTATATGCGTGGTCTGACCAATATGGCGTTAGATGACAGCGCATTACAAGGATTCTTTGGTGTCGATCGTAGCGACCGCGATCCGCAGCATGCGCGAGCTGCGTTCAATGACTTTTCGAAACTGGTCCGCGGTTATCCGAACAGCCAGTACACCACCGACGCCACCAAACGTCTGGTGTTCCTGAAAGATCGCCTGGCGAAGTATGAGTACTCCGTTGCGGATTACTACACCAAGCGCGGCGCATGGGTTGCCGTGGTTAACCGTGTAGAAGGTATGCTGCGCGATTTCCCGGATACGCAGGCCACGCGTGACGCCCTGCCGCTAATGGAAAATGCCTATCGCGAAATGCAGATGACGACGCAGGCTGACAAAGTGGCGAAAATTATCGCCGCCAATAGCAGCAACACCTGATCGATTTTCATATGCAAAAACGGCAGCCCAAGGGCTGCCGTTTTTTTATCCGTTTCGCGTCATGACGCTGATGACTTTTGCATGACGCAACCCATCAAATATGGCCTGCTTTCTGGCTTTCCTCAAGTGAAAAATCACCTCTTCCTGCGATAACTCACAAAAAGGTTCCCTTGACAAAAAGTGACAAAATAATGTGATTAAAGTCACACATTTTGACATTAGGAACGGTATGCTGGGATCACCAAGACGGGAAAGACAAGAGGTAAAATTTATGACAATGAACATTACCAGTAAACAAATGGAAATTACTCCGGCAATTCGCCAACATGTCGCAGACCGTCTCGCCAAGCTGGATAAATGGCAAACCCATCTTATTAATCCGCATATCATTCTGTCCAAGGAGCCAAAGGGTTTCGTTGCTGATGCCACCATCAATACACCGAACGGACATCTGGTCGCCAGCGCAAAACACGAAGATATGTACACCGCTATTAACGATTTGATCAACAAGCTGGAACGGCAGCTCAATAAAGTGCAGCACAAAGGCGAAGCCCGTCGTGCAACAACTTCAGTAAAAGACGCCAACTTCGTCGAAGCAGAAGAAGAGTAGTCCCTTACATTGAGTGTATCGCCAACGCGCCTTCGGGCGCGTTTTTTGTTGACAGGGTGAAAACAGTACGGGTACTTTACTCACATCGCTTAAGGAAACTGATATGAAACTCACCCCGTTCTTCTTCGCATTCTTTTTTACCTTCCCCTGAATGGGAGGCTTTCGTCGTGTGAAAAAGAATGCGAAGACGAACAATAAGGCCTCCCACACCGGGGGGCCTTTTTTATTGATAACAATAAAGGCAACACTATGACATCGGAAAACCCATTACTGGCGCTGCGCGATAAAATCAGCACGCTGGATGCAAAATTGCTGGCGTTACTGGCCGAGCGACGTGAGCTGGCGGTTGAAGTCGGTAAAGCCAAGCTCGAATCCCATCGCCCGGTACGGGATATTGACCGCGAGCGCGATCTGCTGGACAGGCTGATTACACTTGGCAAAGCGCATCATCTTGATGCCCACTACATCACCCGCCTTTTTCAGCTCATCATCGAAGATTCCGTTCTCACCCAGCAGGCGCTGCTCCAGCAACATCTGAATAAAACCAACCCGCATTCCGCGCGCGTGGCGTTCCTGGGGCCAAAAGGCTCTTACTCACATCTCGCGGCTCGTCAGTATGCTGCACGTCACTTTGAACAGTTTATTGAAAGCGGCTGTGCAAAGTTCGCTGATATTTTTAATCAGGTCGAAACCGGCCAGGCCGACTACGCGGTCGTGCCAATTGAAAACACCAGCTCCGGTGGAATTAACGATGTGTACGATCTGCTGCAACACACGACGCTGTCAATTGTGGGCGAGATGACGATCGCTATCGACCACTGCGTGCTGGTTTGCGGAACAACAGACCTGGACACCATCGAAACGGTGTACAGCCATCCGCAGCCGTTCCAGCAGTGCAGCAAGTTTCTCAGTCGTTACCCGCACTGGAAAATTGAGTACACCGAAAGCACGTCCGCCGCGATGGAAAAGGTCGCTCAGGCGAACTCTCCACGCGTTGCCGCACTCGGAAGCGAAGCGGGTGGCGTGCTGCATGGTTTACAGGTTCTGGAACGTATCGAAGCGAACCAGACGCAGAACATCACTCGCTTCATCGTGCTGGCACGTAAAGCGATCAACGTCTCCGACCAGGTACCAGCGAAAACCACACTGCTGATGGCGACAGGACAACAGGCGGGTGCTCTGGTGGAAGCGCTGCTGGTGATGCGTAATCACAATCTGATCATGACCAAACTGGAATCCCGCCCCATACACGGCAATCCCTGGGAAGAGATGTTTTATCTCGACATCCAGGCCAACCTGGAATCCCCGCAGATGCAAAAAGCGCTTAAAGAGTTGGGCGAAATTACTCGCTCCATGAAGGTGCTGGGCTGCTATCCCAGTGAGAACGTGGTGCCGGTGGATCCGAGCTGACAATCTTAATTTTCCGGATGGCGCTACGCTTATCCGGCCTACAATTCATGCGACTTTTGTAGGCCGGATAAGGCGAAGCCGCCATCCGGCATCATCCTGCCATTACTGTCGACTGTCATTCGCCTGGCGTAATAGCGTACGACTTTCGCTCTGGAAGCGCTTCGCATAGTCACCGAACCAGTGCTCCACTTTGCGGAAGCTGTCGATAAATGCTTGTTTATCCCCCTGCTCCAGCAGGCTAATCGCTTCGCCAAAACGCTTATAGTAACGCTTAATCAGCGCCAGATTGCTCTCCGAGGACATGATGATATCGGCGTAAAGCTGCGGGTCCTGGGCAAACAGTCGCCCCACCATCGCCAGTTCAAGACGATAAATCGGAGAAGAAAGTGCCAACAGTTGTTCAAGCTGCACGTTTTCTTCCGCCAGATGCAGGCCATAGGCAAAGGTCGCAAAGTGGCGCAGCGCCTGAATGAACGCCATGTTCTGATCGTGCTCGACGGCGCTGATGCGGTGCAGTCGTGCGCCCCAGACCTGAATCTGCTCCAGGAACCACTGATAGGCTTCCGGATTGCGCCCGTCGCACCAGACCACCACCTGCTTTGCCAGGCTACCGCTGTCCGGACCGAACATCGGGTGCAGACCGAGCACAGGGCCGTCGTGCGCCGCCAGCATCGCCTGTAAGGGACCATTTTTCACCGACGCCAGATCGACCAGAATACAGTCAGCCGGCAAAGGCGGTAACTTGCCGATCACCGATTCCGTCAGATGGATCGGGACGCTGACGATCACCATACCGGCATCCGCGACGATCTCCTGCGCGCGATCCCAGTCATGCTGTTCAAGGATCCGCACCTGATAACCCGACAGGGTGAGCATTTTCTCGAACAACCGTCCCATCTGCCCGCCCCCGCCGACAATGACCACCGGGCGCAGAGAAGGACACAGCGTCTTAAACCCTTTATCGTTCTCGCTGGAATAGGACTCACGCATCACCCGGCGCAACACGTCTTCAATCAGATCGGGCGGTACGCCGAGCGCTTCTGCTTCTGCACGACGCGACGCCAGCATCGAGGCTTCGCGCTCTGGTACGTAAATCGGCAGGCCAAAGCGGCTTTTGACTTCACCGACCTCAGCCACCAGTTCCAGACGGCGCGCCAGCAAATCCAGCAGCGCCTTGTCCACTTCATCAATTTGATCGCGTAATGCGGTCAACTCAGCAACCATAACGAACCTCTTAAGCCTGGCGCGCCGCCAACTGGCCGTTCAAGTCTTTGTTTATTTCACGCAGCAACGCGTCCGTCATTTCCCAACTGATGCAGGCATCGGTAACGGACACGCCGTACTTCATTTCGCTGCGCGGTTGCTCGGAGGACTGGTTGCCTTCGTGAATGTTACTTTCAATCATCAGACCGATGATTGAGCGGTTGCCATCTTTAATTTGTGCAACCACCGACTCTGCCACGGCAGGCTGACGACGGTAATCTTTATTGGAGTTACCATGACTGCAATCTACCATCAGTGACGGCCGCAGTCCCGCCTGCTCCATCTCTTTTTCGCACTGCGCGACGTCTGCCGGGCTGTAGTTAGGCGCTTTCCCACCGCGCAGGATCACATGCCCGTCCGGGTTACCCTGGGTTTGCAGTAGCGCAACCTGTCCGGCCTGGTTAATACCGACAAAACGGTGCGACTGCGCCGCAGCGCGCATGGCGTTGATCGCCGTCGCCAGGCTGCCGTCGGTGCCGTTTTTGAAACCCACCGGCATCGACAGACCCGACGCCATTTCACGGTGCGTTTGAGATTCTGTGGTGCGTGCGCCAATCGCCGACCAGCTAAACAGATCGCCCAGGTACTGTGGGCTGTTCGGATCCAGCGCTTCCGTCGCCAGCGGTAGCCCCATGTCGACCAGTTCAAGCAGCAGTTGACGCGCAATTTTCAGACCCGCTTCAACGTCAAAGGAGCCATCCATATGAGGATCGTTAATTAACCCTTTCCAGCCAACGGTGGTACGGGGTTTTTCAAAATAGACGCGCATCACCAGATAGAGGCTATCGCTGACCTCTGCGGCAAGGGCTTTAAATCGACGAGCATATTCCAGGGCCGTTTCAGGATCGTGAATGGAACACGGTCCACACACCACCAGCAGGCGCGGATCGCGACCGGCAATGATGTCAGAAATGGTTTTGCGCGACTGGCCGATTTGCGCCTCTTGCGCCAGGCTCAGCGGGAATTCCGCTTTAAGTTGTTCCGGGGTCATCAGAACCTGTTCGTCGGTAATATGTACGTTGTTCAGCGCGTCTTTTTGCATGATGGCGATCCTGTTTTAGCTCGTTTGCGATAGTTTTCCTCAGAGAGGATGACGTAACGATAACACAACGAGTAAAGATATCAATCCAAAATACGTAAACATTACGTTACAATAGTGATATTTGTTCGATTTAACGCCTTTGTTTTCGTACAGAATAATTTACATGTGTTTATTACGCGATCCGCTATGCTTTGAAAAAACAGGAGAACGGGCAATGACGAGAATAGTCGGTATCGCAGTCATTTTTCTGCTCAGCGGTTGTCAGATAGATCCTTACACCCACGCGCCAACATGGACCAGTACCAACTGGTATGATGCCGGCATCGAAGATGCGATTTCCGGCATTGCCGTTAAAGATAATGAAACGCTGGCCGATACCTTTAACGATCCGGAAGTGGATCGTCCGCAATACCTCAAAGGCTATGCAGAAGGTCAACGTAAAACCTGCCAGCAAAATTTTGCCTACGCCAGAGGCGTGACGGGGAAAACTTTCCCTGCCAGTTGCGATACGGTAGAAAATGCCAGCCAGTTGCGTAAAGCATGGCAACAAGGTGCTGATGAAAATGCCAACTCAACGCGTCTGAATTAATATTTAGTCAGATTTAGCTTAAGGCTTATACGTTAATTCATAAGCTATAATGACGCTCCGCAAAAATAATGCTATTTTGCTTTAAACAAGACATGGATGTATTTTGATGACTGATAAAAGATGCTGGTGAGGAAACCGTTATGTTCGCTTCTCACCGACGCCTGATGCTGTTAATGCTTTTACTGGCAGGATCGCCAGTTTGTGCTCAGGACATCCCTGATGCGGCAAAAAACGTTCGCGCAATGGTCTCTGGCATTGTCAGCTATACGCGCTGGCCTGCCCTCTCAGGGCCGCCCAGACTGTGCATTTTCTCGTCTTCCCGGTTCGCCAGCGTATTGGGGGACAGCAGTGATACGTCACTGCCTTATCAACCCGTCATTATTAACACCGAACAAGAAGCATTAGCTGCTCGCTGTGATGGTGTTTATTTCGGCAGTGAATCTCCCACTGCTCAGGTTGAATTAACAAATAAATATCCGTCTAAGGCGTTGTTATTAATTGCAGAACAGAATACCGAATGCATTATTGGTAGCGCCTTTTGTCTGATTATTAACAATAATGATGTCAGATTCGCCGTTAATCTGGATTCTTTGTCGCGTAGTGGCATAAGAGTCAATCCGGATGTATTGATGCTCGCACGGAATAAAAAGCATGGATAAGGATCATTCCCCTACTACTCGTCCAACGTTTAAGCGAGCGTTGCGACGCATCAACATCACCAGCGTGATCGTGACCATGACGCTGATCTGGCTGCTGCTGTGTGTTGCCTCGGTACTGACGTTAAAACAGTATGCGCAAAAAAACCTCGAGCTCACTGCGGCGACAATGACCCACAGTCTGGAAGCCGCACTGGTATTTACCGATGATGCCGCCGCCGCAGAAACGCTGGCCGCACTTGGCCAGCAGGGGCAATTTTCCGCCGCAGAAGTGCGCGACAATAATCAGAATGTCATTGCCTCCTGGCGCTATAACGCGCAGGAGAACGACGATAAGTTGGGTGATTTTATCAGCCACTGGCTCTTTCCCTTCCCTGTCGCCCAGCCTGTCTGGCACAGCGGAGAGATTATCGGTGAAGTTCGACTTACCGCGCGTGACAGTTTAATCAGCCACTTCATCTGGCTTTCACTGGCCGTGCTCACCGGGTCAATTCTGCTGGCCTCCAGTATCGCCATTTTGCTGACGCGACATCTGCACCGCGGCGTGGTTGAGGCGCTGCAAAATATCACCGACGTGGTGCACGATGTGCGTACCAACCGCAATTTCTCCCGCCGCGTCTCTGAAGAGCGGATTGAAGAGTTCCACAATTTTGCCCAGGACTTCAACAGCCTGCTGGATGAAATGGAAGAGTGGCAACTACGCTTGCAGGCCAAAAATGCGCAATTACTGCGAACGGCACTGCACGATCCGCTGACGGGTCTGGCAAACCGTGCGGCTTTTCGTAGCAGTATCAGCGCCCTGATGAACGACAATTCCGCCCGTAGCAGCTCTGCGCTCTTATTTCTCGATGGCGATAACTTCAAATTCGTGAATGATACCTGGGGGCATGCCGCAGGCGATCGCGTCCTGATTGAAGTCGCCAGACGACTGGCCGAATTTGGTGGCAACCGCCATATCCCCTATCGCCTCGGCGGAGATGAGTTTGCCGTCGTGCTTTACGGCGTACATTCAGACTACGAAGTCCAGCGAATCAGCGCTGCGCTGTCACAAGAGTTTACTCGTCCTTTTGACCTGCATAACGGGCATTTAGTCAGTATGACGCTGAGCATGGGTTACGCGCTGACCTGGGAGCACGCTTCCGCCGAGAAATTACAAGAACTGGCCGATCGCAATATGTATCAGGCTAAACATCAGCGCACCGAGCGCTCGATTAAATAAAAAAGGAATGCACACATGCTTAAGCGTCTTTTATCTCCACTCATTCTTGCCGCGCTACTGCTGGCAGGCTGTCAGGCTCCACAGGGGAAATTCACCCCTGAACAGGTAGCGGCCATGCAATCGTACGGATTTACGGAATCGGCGGGCGACTGGTCCCTGGGGCTTTCCGACACCATTTTGTTTGATAAGAATGACTACAAGCTACGAGCGGAAAGCCAGCAGCAGATCGAGTCGATGGCCGCTCGTCTGGCCTCAGTGGGTCTGAACCATGCTCGTATGGATGGGCACACCGATAACTACGGTGAGGACAGCTACAATGAAGCCTTATCGCTCAAGCGCGCCAATGTCGTGGCTGATGCTTGGTCAGAGGGCGCGAAGATCCCGCGCACCAATCTGACCACCCAGGGATTAGGGAAAAAATATCCGATCGCCAGCAACCAGTCTGCGAAAGGTCGCGCTGAAAACCGCCGCGTCGCCGTGGTCATCAGCACGCCTTAATCCTCAGTCGACTGACTGCGTGAACACCGTACGTGACGCATGAACCCAGCGCAGCCAGTCGATCAGCATGAACAGCAGCAGACTTCCCCCCAGCACCGGCATTGCCAGTCCGAGCGCAATCGCCAACAGCACGACGCTAACACGTCCCCGCACGCTCAACATAAGCCAGCAATGAACCAGCGTCTGTGCCGGACTGACTGATGGGCTCGCAGGGCGGCGGCTCCACCACAGTCGATAGCCAATCACTATCATCAGGCATAGCCCGGCGCCAAAACCGATCAGCAACAGTTGGTTCGGCAATCCCAGCAGAATACCCATATGAAAATCGACGCCCCAACGCGTCAACTTCGCCATTAGTGGGAAGTCGGCAAACCGCGTACGGTCAGTCACCTGCCGTGTTGCCGGATCGACAGCAATGGCGTCAACCTGAGTAGGCCAACGGCGATCGATCTCTGTCACCGTCCAGCCGTGCTGCGCATCCTTCGGCGGGCGGATTTCCAGCCGGAGTGCATTCAGTCCTGCTTGCTGCGCGGTCTGTAATACGGCATCGAACTGACGGATATCCACGCGGGTCTCAGGCATCACCATGCCGCCATGATGGTCTGCATGCTCATCATGAAGCTGGCGAGGTCCGTGGAGTTGAGCGTTAAGCTGTGGTGTCAGCCAGCCAAACGCCGCGCGCATTTTATCCACGTTGCCGCCTGCCCACTGTGACCAGGTCAGTCCGGTTGCCGAAAATAACAGCATTCCGGCTAACAACAGCCAGCCCAGCGTAACGTGCAGTCGCCGGTGGTTTTGTACCGGATTGTTCAGCCGACGACGGGGGCGCGTAAACCACCAGAGTGCGATACCGCCCAGCGCCGCCACCCACATCCAGGATGCCGCCAGTTCACTGTAAATGCGCCCGACCTCCCCCAACAGTAGCGAACGGTGGGCATAATCAATCCACTGACGCAGAGGCAGAATGCCGCTGGTGCCGTACACCGGCATATCGCCTTTGATGGCCAGGGTCACTGGATCGATAAAAATAGCCCGGTGTTCAGAGGCCGCCAGTGCAGGATCGGCAAACATGACTCGCGTTGTATCGCCAGGTTCCAGTCCAGGGCGAACGGCGTGCAAGCGCAGGTGCCCACCGGTCACCTGCTGAGCGATAGCCACCTGTGCCGCCAGCGATTGCGGCTCTCCCTGCATCGTCCCGTTAAGTGCCTGAGCGTAAATAGCCTCTTCCAGCTGCGGCGTCGCCACATACAGCGTACCGGTCAGCGCGGCAGCAAAGATAAATGGCCCGACAAACAGGCCGATATAGAAATGAAGGCGCCGCAGCAGGGTTATCCATGCCGCGCGCGGTGTGCAGGTTGTCATACTTTTCCTCAGAAAAAGCAAAAGAGTGTCGTGACGCTTATGCGCACAATCTTATTTTCAGAAACAGGAAAGCGCAGACCTGCGCGGCGGCGCGCGAGTATCCGGATACAGCCAGGGGAAGAAGTGCCAGTGTTGAACCGTCGGACGAATGGGGTTGCATGGCACTCTGAGCAGGACGCCGCAGAGCAGAATAACCAGAGCCAGGATAAGCCCGGGAACGTGAGCCAGTAACACGCAGTAACCACAGGCTTCGCCGTGATCGACGGGCATCGGGACGGGAGGAGAATCACCGTGATGCCCGGCGTGCTTTGTCATCGAATTCATCTCATGATGCATACCCGGCATCGCACTCATCGGGTCCTTTTGCAGCGCCACGGAGATCAGCGGGGCAATAACAATCAGCAGGATCGCCAACAGCGCGAGACATGCCGCACGCTGCTGAAAACCTGACTGACGAATTTTACCCATAACACCTGCCCCACTCGCTGCAAACGAAGAGCATTGTAAATGATTTATGAACCGAAGGTTAACGTCGTGAGTATTACGGAGATAAAAAAAGGGCCAGCCAACTGGCCAGCCCCTCTAACAGGATGTCGCCTGAGCGATATCTTAGTTAAGACGCTCTTTGATACGAGCAGCCTTACCAGTACGCTCACGCAGGTAGTACAGTTTAGCTTTACGAACGGCACCACGACGTTTGACAGTAATGCTGTCAACAACCGGAGAGTGAGTCTGGAAGACACGCTCAACGCCTTCGCCGTTGGAAATTTTACGAACAGTGAATGCAGAGTGCAGACCGCGGTTACGAATAGCGATAACCACGCCCTCGAATGCCTGCAGACGTTTTTTGGAACCTTCAACAACCCATACTTTCACTTCCACGGTATCACCCGGACGGAAGGAAGGTACGTCCTGCTTCATCTGCTCTTGTTCAATTTGCTTAATAATGTTGCTCATAATTTAATCTCTTATCCTGGGTAAACTGATAATCGGGGGCTTACGCCATCCCATCATGTTTATGTTGCTGTTGCGCGTGTTCCGTTTTGAACTCCGCCAGCAACCTTGCTTGCTCTTCAGTCAGAGCCAGGTTTTCCAGAAGTTCAGGTCTTCTAAGCCAGGTGCGGCCCAGCGACTGTTTCAAACGCCAGCGACGTATCTCAGCATGGTTTCCTGACAGTAACACTGCCGGGACGTCCATCTCTTCTAACACTTCAGGTCGGGTATAGTGCGGGCAGTCCAGCAATCCATCCACAAAGGAATCTTCCGTTGCCGATGCTTCATGACCCAGAACCCCCGGGATAAACCGGGAAACGGAGTCAATCAGTACCATTGCTGGTAACTCTCCACCACTGAGAACGTAATCGCCGATTGACCATTCTTCGTCAATTTCGGTTTGGATCACACGCTCATCTATGCCTTCGTAGCGACCACATACCAGAATCAGCTTTTGATTCGTGGCCAGTTCGCTGACGCCCGCTTGATCAAGCTTGCGTCCCTGAGGTGACAGATAAATCACCTTAGCGCCTTCACCCGCCGCGCTTTTTGCTGCATGAATGGCATCCCGTAAGGGTTGTACCATCATTAACATCCCCGGTCCGCCGCCGTAAGGACGTGAGTCCACGGTACGGTGCCGGTCATGCGCGAAGTCACGAGGACTCCAGCTCTGGATGTTCAGCAGGCCATTTTTAACAGCCCGGCCAGTTACCCCGTAATCGGTAATTGCACGAAACATTTCTGGAAACAGGCTAACGATACCTATAAACACAAGCCAATCCCCATCACGCCGTCATTTACCGCTTATCCGGTGGTTTAAAAACCAGGATCCCAATCTACTTCGATAGTCCGCGTAGTGAGATCGACTTTCTTGATAACCTGCCCATCGAGGAACGGCACGAGGCGTTCCTTGATACCAAACGCATCTTTCAGGTTTGCCTTAATGACGATGACGTCATTCGATCCGGTTTCCATCATGTCGACGACTTTCCCGAGATCGTAACCTTCTGTAGTCACTACCTGGCAGCCCATCAGGTCTTTCCAGTAGTAGTCACCCTCTTCCAGTTTTGGCAGTTGCGTAGAATCCACGACAATTTCGCAATTGGTCAGTAGATTCGCAGCATCCCGATCTTCAATGCCTTTCAGCTTGATGATCAGATCCTGATTGTGGTGCTTCCAGCTTTCCAGCTGTACTTGCTGCCACTGACCCGCCTTCTGGATAAACCAGGGCTGATAGTCAAAAATGCTTTCGGCGTCTTCAGTGGAAGAAAACACTCTGAGCCAACCACGAATACCGTAAGACGATCCCATTTTCCCTAAGACAATTGGGTCCACGGGTGCTTGCGCAGTGAGTTGCTTGCTCATCATGACCACCGTGACAGATTAAGCTGCTTTGCTTACTTCTTTGATCAGCGTAGCGACGCGATCAGAAATGGTCGCGCCCTGGCCAACCCAGTGAGCGATGCGATCCAGATCCAGGCGAGTGCCTTCTTCTTTTTCGCTAGCGATTGGGTTAAAGAAGCCAACGCGCTCAATGAAGCGACCGTTACGTGCGTTACGGCTGTCAGTAACAACAACCTGGTAGAACGGACGCTTTTTAGCGCCGTGACGAGCTAAACGAATAGTTACCATAACATCCTCTTGTGTGAATAAAACAACCGGGCCCCATCGAGGAACGGAGCCCGGGTGTCATATTAAAAGCCCGAAAATTTTACTGATTTCTGGGGAAATTGCAATCAGCAGTTAAAAACTCTGTCGCAGAAGGCCGTCGGCGGTGCAGCCAGTTCGGTGCCGGCGTGCGCGCAGCCACCGGAGCGTACACGCAGTACGTGAGGATGGCGAGCACACCCCGGTGCCGAAATGGCAAATAAGCCAGGCCTATAAAGATTAACGACCGGGGAATCCGGGAGGCATCATCCCTTTCATACTTCTCATCATCTTAGCCATCCCGCCCTTCTTCATCTTCTTCATCATGCGCTGCATGTCATCGAACTGTTTCAGAAGGCGGTTAACGTCCTGCACCTGCATACCGCAACCCTGCGCGATACGGCGTTTACGGGACCCTTTGATGATTTCTGGCTTCGCGCGCTCTTTCAGCGTCATCGAGTTGATGATCGCCTCCATGCGCACCAGCACTTTGTCATCCATCTGTGACTTCACGTTGTCCGGGATCTGGCCCATGCCCGGCAGCTTGCCCATCAGGCTCGCCATGCCGCCCATGTTTTTCATCTGCCGCAACTGTTCCAGGAAATCGGTCAGGTCGAAACCATCGCCCTTTTTCAGTTTAGTCGCCAGCTTCTCAGCCTGCGCGCGGTCAACTTTACTTTCGATATCTTCGATCAGCGACAGCACGTCGCCCATGCCGAGAATACGTGACGCGATACGGTCCGGATGGAACGGCTCCAGCGCCTCGTTTTTCTCGCCAACGCCGAGGAATTTGATCGGCTTGCCGGTGATGTGGCGAATAGAGAGCGCGGCACCGCCACGGGCGTCACCGTCAACTTTGGTCAGCACCACGCCGGTCAGCGGCAGCGCTTCGTTGAACGCCTTCGCGGTATTCGCCGCATCCTGACCGGTCATCGCGTCAACCACAAACAGGGTTTCTACCGGATTGATAGAAGCATGAACCTGTTTGATTTCGTCCATCATCGCTTCGTCAACGTGCAGACGACCGGCGGTATCCACCAGCAGCACGTCGTAGAATTTGAGTTTGGCTTCTTTCAACGCCGCGTTAACGATATCGACCGGCTTCTGACCGACATCCGACGGGAAGAAATCAACGCCGACCTGCTCTGCCAGCGTCTCCAGCTGTTTGATCGCCGCCGGGCGATACACGTCGGCAGAGACCACCAGCACTTTCTTCTTGTGCTTTTCGCGCAGGAATTTACCCAGCTTACCGACGCTGGTCGTTTTACCGGCACCCTGCAGACCCGCCATCAGCACCACGGCCGGCGGCTGCGCAGCCAGATTCAGACTTTGGTTCTCTTCACCCATCGCCGCCACGAGTTCGTTACGGACAATCTTGACGAACTCCTGTCCTGGCGTCAGGCTCTTGTTGACTTCATGTCCAACCGCTTTCTCTTTTACGCGATTGATAAACTCTCGCACTACCGGCAGCGCAACGTCAGCCTCCAGCAGCGCCATGCGCACTTCGCGCAGCGTCTCTTTAACGTTGTCTTCAGTAAGGCGTCCACGGCCACTGATGTTGCGCAGCGTGCGCGACAAACGATCGGTTAAATTATCAAACATTGTCTCTCGCCTGGGGTGGAAACGGTTGGTCGCTTAAGCGACACATGTATATAAATTTGCCGCAGTATAACATGAAGCCGTCTTTGTTGTTATGCAACGGTTGGAGCCGCGGTCACGTAACGCTATACTGCTTCTCTTTCTCACTGGCCAACTGTCGACACCACTATGCCCGTTTTTGCTCTGCTCGCCCTTGTCGCCTACTCCGTCAGCCTCGCGCTGATCGTCCCCGCACTGCTGCAAAAAAACAGCGGTTGGCGGCGTATGGCCATTCTTTCTGCGGTTGTCGCGCTGGTGTGTCACGCCATCGCACTTGAAGCCCGCATTCTGCCGGGTGGCGACAGCGGACAAAACCTGAGCCTGCTGAACGTCGGCTCGCTGGTTAGCCTGATGATCTGTACGGTGATGACGATTGTCGCCTCACGCAACCGTGGCTGGCTGTTGCTGCCGGTAGTGTATACCTTCGCGCTGATCAATCTGGCCTTCGCGACCTTCATGCCAAACGAATTCATTACCCATCTCGAAGCCACGCCGGGGATGATGATCCACATCGGGCTGTCGCTGTTTTCCTATGCAACGCTCATTATCGCCGCGCTGTACGCGCTGCAACTGGCCTGGATCGACTATCAGCTTAAAAACAAAAAGCTGGCGTTCAATAATGAAATGCCGCCGCTGATGAGCATTGAGCGCAAGATGTTCCACATTACGCAGATTGGCGTAGTCCTGTTGACGCTCACCCTGTGTACCGGCCTGTTTTACATGCACAATCTGTTCAGCATGGAAAATATCGACAAAGCGGTTCTCTCTATCATCGCATGGTTTGTCTATATTGTTCTGTTGTGGGGGCATTATCATGAAGGCTGGCGCGGTCGTCGTGTCGTGTGGTTTAACGTCGCGGGCGCTGGGATCCTGACGTTGGCCTATTTCGGTAGCCGGATATTGCAGCAGTTTGTCAGCTAAGCCTTAAAGGAGGCGCCCCCTGGAACACATCTCCACCACCACGCTGATCGTCACACTGATCGTCATGGTGGTCATCTCCGCCTATTTTTCCGGTTCCGAAACCGGGATGATGACCCTGAATCGCTACCGCTTACGCCACCTGGCTAAACAGGGGAATCGTCCGGCAAAGCGCGTTGAAAAGCTACTGCGTAAACCCGATCGCCTGATAAGCCTGGTGCTGATTGGCAATAATCTCGTCAATATCCTCGCCTCGGCGCTCGGCACTATTGTCGGTATGCGTCTGTATGGCGATGCAGGTGTTGCCATCGCCACCGGCGTGTTGACCTTCGTCGTGCTGGTATTTGCCGAGGTCCTGCCGAAAACCATTGCCGCGCTGTATCCGGAAAAGGTGGCCTATCCCAGCAGCTTCCTGCTGGCTCCTTTGCAGATTCTGATGATGCCGCTGGTCTGGCTGCTCAACACCATCACCCGACTGCTGATGCGCATGATGGGCATTAAAACCGACATCGTGATCAGTGGTTCGCTGAGTAAGGATGAGCTGCGCACCATCGTGAATGAATCCCGCGCACAAATCTCCCGGCGTAACCAGGACATGCTGCTGTCGGTGCTCGATCTGGAAAAGGTCAGCGTGGATGACATCATGGTGCCGCGCAGTGAAATCATCGGTATTGATATCAATGACGACTGGAAGTCTATCGTGCGTCAGTTGTCACACTCGCCGCACGGACGCATTGTGCTGTACCGCGATTCGCTGGACGACGCCATCAGCATGCTGCGCGTCCGCGAAGCCTGGCGGCTGATGTCGGAAAAAAAAGAGTTCACCAAAGAGACGATGCTGCGCGCCGCCGATGAGATTTACTTCGTCCCGGAGGGTACACCGCTCAGCACGCAGCTCATCAAATTTCAGCGCAATAAAAAGAAAGTCGGTCTGGTCGTCAATGAATATGGCGATATTCAGGGGCTGATCACGGTAGAAGATATTCTCGAAGAGATTGTCGGCGACTTTACCACCTCGATGTCACCTACGCTTGCTGAAGAAGTGACGCCGCAAAATGACGGTTCGGTGATCATCGATGGCAGCGCCAACGTGCGGGAAATTAATAAAGCGTTTAACTGGCACCTACCGGAAGACGACGCGCGTACGGTAAATGGCGTGATTCTGGAGGCGCTGGAAGAGATCCCGATTGCGGGCACTCGCGTGCGCATCGGTCAATACGATATCGATATTCTCGACGTCCAGGAGAATATGATTAAGCAGGTCAAAGTGTTACCCGTTAAACCGCTGCGGGAAAGCATCGCAGAGTAACGACAACGGCCCGCGGATATTCCAACGGGCCACAGGCCGGATAAGCGTCAGCGCCATCCGGCAATACAAATAGCCGAAATATTAACCTTTCGCCTTCGCGACGGTGACCATCGCCGCGCGGATCGTACGACCGTTCAGCGTATAGCCTTTCTGCATGATACCCAGCACGTTGCCCGGCGCGATGTCTTCAGACTCGACCATCGCAATCGCCTGATGCACGTTCGGATCCAGCGCGACGTTCGTCTCGGCGATCACTTCAACGCCAAATTTGCGCACGACATCCAGCATGGATTTCAGGGTTAGTTCGATCCCTTCCACCATCGGCTTCAAATCCGGATTGGCTTTGTCCGCCACTTCCAGCGCGCGATCCAGGCTATCAATCACCGGCAGCAGTTCATTGACGAACTTCTCGAGCGCGAACTTGTGCGCCTTCTCAATGTCCAGCTCGGTACGACGACGCAGGTTTTCCATGTCCGCTTTTATGCGCAGCACCGCATCACGTTCACGGGTCTGAGCTTCAGTAAGCTGCGCTTCCAGATTCGCAATTTTTTCATCGCGCGGATCCACCTGTTCAGCAGAAGCGTCTGGTTCAACCGCCTCAACTTCTTCATGCTGATCCATGATAAT
Organism: Citrobacter telavivensis; assembly: GCA_009363175.1. NCBI lineage: Bacteria > Pseudomonadati > Pseudomonadota > Gammaproteobacteria > Enterobacterales > Enterobacteriaceae > Citrobacter > Citrobacter telavivensis. The sequence goes on along the minus strand of CP045205.1, from coordinate 1,779,482 downwards.
TTCTTCCGGGGCTTGCCCCTCAGGCGTTTTCTGTTCTTTACTACTCATGAATTTCTCCGCGTTTTTTTCGCATTCATCTCGCTAACTTCGCTTATTATGGGGATCAGATTCAGGGTTTCAAGGGAAGCACTCACATTGTCATCAATCTTCATCACAAGGACCTCGAAAAAATGAATAATCATTTCAAGTGTATTGGCATTGTGGGGCATCCTCGTCACCCCACGGCACTCACGACACATGAAATGCTCTACCGCTGGTTATGCACTAAAGGGTATGAGGTCATTGTCGAGCAGCAAATCGCTCACGAGTTGCAGTTGAAGAATGTGAAAATCGGCACCCTGGCGGAGATTGGTCAGCAGGCAGACCTCGCGGTCGTCGTCGGCGGCGACGGCAACATGCTCGGCGCAGCGCGTACCCTGGCACGATACGACATCAAGGTGATCGGCATCAACCGTGGCAATCTTGGCTTTCTGACGGACCTTGATCCCGATAACGCACAGCAACAACTCGCCGACGTGCTGGAAGGCCATTACGTCGCGGAAAAACGTTTTCTGCTGGAAGCGCAGGTCTGTCAGAAGGACTGTCAGAAGCGCATCAGTACCGCCATTAACGAGGTCGTGCTGCACCCCGGCAAGGTTGCACACATGATTGAGTTTGAAGTCTATATTGACGAAAGCTTTGCCTTCTCCCAGCGTTCCGATGGTCTGATTATCTCAACGCCAACCGGTTCCACCGCCTATTCCCTGTCAGCCGGCGGGCCGATTCTGACCCCGTCGCTTGACGCCATTACACTGGTACCGATGTTTCCGCATACCCTTTCGGCGCGTCCGCTGGTCATCAACAGCAGCAGCACCATTCGGCTACGCTTCTCGCATCGCCGTAACGATCTCGAAATCAGTTGCGACAGTCAGATCGCGCTGCCTATCCAGGAAGGTGAAGATGTGCTGATCCGTCGCTGTGATTACCACCTGAATCTGATCCACCCAAAAGATTACAGCTATTTCAATACATTAAGCACCAAACTGGGCTGGTCAAAAAAATTATTTTAATTTAACGCCAACCTCTTTACTGTATAAAAAACCAGTTTATACTGTATGTAATTACAGTTATGGTTTTTCATACAGGAAAACAGCTATGTTAGCACAACTGACCATCAGCAATTTTGCTATCGTTCGTGAACTTGAGATCGATTTTCAGAGTGGAATGACCGTCATCACCGGTGAAACCGGGGCGGGTAAATCCATTGCAATTGATGCGCTCGGCCTGTGCCTCGGCGGTCGTGCTGAAGCCGACATGGTTCGTGCTGGCGCCAGCCGTGCCGACCTGTGCGCCCGTTTTTCGCTGAAAGACACACCTGCTGCCCAGCGCTGGTTGGAAGAAAACCAGCTTGAAGAAGGACGTGAGTGTTTACTTCGCCGCGTGATCAGTAGCGACGGGCGCTCCCGTGGCTTTATCAACGGAACGGCGGTTCCGCTCTCTCAGCTTCGCGAACTGGGGCAACGACTCATTCAAATTCACGGCCAGCACGCGCATCAGTTGCTGACTAAAGCCGAACATCAAAAATCCCTGCTCGATGGCTACGCAAATGAATCCATGCTGGTACAGGATATGGCTGCGCGCTACCAACTCTGGCACCAGAGCTGCCGTGATTTAGCACACCACCAGCAGCAGAGCCAGGAACGCGCCGCCCGTGCGGAACTGCTGCAATATCAGCTTAAAGAGCTGAATGAATTTAACCCGCAGGCGGGTGAGTTTGAGCTGATTGATGAAGAGTACAAACGCCTGGCCAACAGCGGTCAACTTCTCTCCACCAGCCAGAATGCGCTATCGCTGATGGCGGACGGTGAAGACGTTAACCTGCAAAGTCAGCTGTATACTGCGAAGCAACTGGTCAGTGAACTGGTCGGTATGGACGGTAAACTCTCAGGCATTCTCGATATGCTGGAAGAGGCGACCATTCAATTAACGGAAGCCAGCGACGAATTGCGCCACTATTGCGATCGACTGGATTTAGATCCTAATCGGCTGTTCGAACTGGAACAGCGCATCTCGAAGCAAATTTCACTGGCCCGTAAACATCATGTTAGTCCGGAAGCGCTGCCGCAATATTATCAGTCGTTGCTGGAGGAACAGCAGCAACTTGACGATCAGGCCGACTCACTGGAAACCCTGACCCTGTCGGTGAATAAACATCGCCAGCAGGCGCTGGAGGCGGCGAAAGCGCTGCATGAGCAGCGTCAGCATTATGCACAAGAACTGAGCACCCTGATTACCGAGAGTATGCACTCACTCTCTATGCCGCACGGTCGTTTCACCATCGACGTCACGTTTGATGAGCATCATCTGAGCGAGGACGGCGCGGACCGCGTCGAGTTTAAAGTGACCACCAACCCAGGTCAGCCGATGCAGCCGATTGCCAAAGTGGCCTCCGGGGGAGAACTGTCGCGTATTGCCCTCGCGATTCAGGTGATTACCGCACGTAAGATGGAAACCCCGGCGCTAATTTTCGATGAAGTCGATGTTGGCATCAGCGGCCCAACCGCCGCAGTCGTCGGAAAATTGCTGCGTCAGCTCGGAGAATCGACCCAGGTGATGTGCGTTACCCACCTTCCGCAGGTGGCGGGATGCGGTCATCAGCACTTTTTTGTCAGCAAAGAGACGGACGGCGAAATGACCGAAACGCATATGCAACCGTTGGACAAACGCGCACGGTTGCAGGAGTTAGCGCGCCTGCTGGGCGGCAGCGAAGTGACGCGAAACACCCTCGCAAATGCGAAAGAACTGCTGGCGGCGTAAACTTTTTTGCACCTCAACGGTCAGAGTAGACAACAAAAACGCCGTCGGACCCGTAAGCAAAAGGTTTTAAAGTGGTGAAAGGTCTATTATCATCGGCATATTACATATGAGCCACGTACTGCTCGGGCCCGAAAAGGAATCAAATCACTATGCGCTGTAAAACGCTGACTGCTGCCGCAGCAGTATTATTGATGTTGACCGCAGGCTGTTCCACTCTGGAGCGAGTGGTTTACCGCCCTGATATCAACCAGGGGAACTATCTGACTGCGAACGATGTATCCAAAATTCGTGTGGGCATGACGCAACAGCAGGTTGCCTATGCGCTGGGTACGCCGATGATGTCCGATCCGTTTGGCACCAACACCTGGTTCTATGTGTTCCGTCAACAGCCGGGCCATGAAGGCGTCACGCAGCAAACGCTGACGTTGACCTTCAACAGCAGCGGCGTATTGACCAATATCGATAACAAGCCTGCGTTGACCGACAACCGATAAGCTTGTCTTCTGATAACAAAAAAGGTGCTCTGTGAGCACCTTTTTTGTTATCCGCTATTTTTTCGCCGATTTCTCTGCCCGCTGTCTGCGCAACTCTTTCGGATCGGCAATCAGTGGACGATAGATTTCAACCCGGTCGCCATCCTGTAACACATCCGCCAACTTGACCGGACGGCTGTAGATACCGACTTTGCTTTTTGTCAGATCGATGTCCGTACGCAGTTCCAGTAACCCCGACGCGCGGATAGCCTCTTCGACCGTCGCCCCCGGCTGCAACGTCACCCGTTGCAGATACTGTTTCTCAGGCAGCGCGTAGGCCACCTCAACGACAATCTTAGGCGACACGGTAGACCTCTTTGGCACGAACCGTGAAAGCCTGCACCATATTGGATGCCAGCTCTTTGAAGATACGACCAAACGCCAGCTCGATCAGTTTGTTGGTAAACTCAAAATCGAGATGAAACTCAATACGGCAGGCATCTGAACTCAACGGCGTAAATTTCCAGCCGCCAATCAGTTTTTTGAACGGACCGTCGACCAGTTGCATCAGGATACTCTGGTTATTGGTTAACTGATTTCTCGTGGTGAACGTCTTACTGATCCCCGCCTTAGAGACATCCACCGCAGCCGTCATCTGTCCTGGCGTAGACTCGAGAACGCGGCTGCCGGTGCAACCCGGTAAAAACTGAGGATAGGACTGAACATCATTCACTAACTGATACATCTGTTCCGCACTGTAAGGGACTAACGCGGTTCGACTAATCTGCGGCATAGCTATTTCCATCAACAAAAATCGAACAAATAATATCATTTATCGCAAGGTAAAAAAAACGCTATCCCACAACAGGGTACAACCTTGTTCATGCTAAGATATCCCCTTGCCCCCCGAAGGATGAAATGGGGTGTTTTTCGATTCCAGATTACCTATACTGAGCGGCACTATGACGAAGAAAAAAGCACACAAACCTGGCTCAGCCACCATCGCGCTCAACAAGCGTGCGCGACACGAATACTTTATCGAAGAAGAGTTCGAAGCGGGACTCGCCCTGCAAGGGTGGGAAGTGAAATCCCTGCGCGCCGGTAAGGCCAACATCGGCGACAGCTACGTGATCCTGAAAGACGGTGAAGCTTACCTGTTCGGCGCTAACTTTACGCCAATGGCGGTGGCCTCCACGCACGTGGTATGCGATCCCACCCGTACCCGTAAACTGCTGCTGAATCAGCGTGAACTTGACTCACTGTATGGTCGCGTGAACCGTGAAGGCTACACCGTTGTCGCCCTTTCTCTGTACTGGAAAAATGCCTGGTGCAAAGTCAAAATTGGCGTGGCGAAGGGTAAGAAACAGCACGACAAGCGTTCCGATCTGAAGGATCGTGAATGGCAACTGGATAAAGCGCGCATTATGAAACATGCAGGTCGTTAAGCGCATTACTGTGTGACCTGTCTCTCTATTTGGGACGGGTCATTATTATTGACATATTGGACCTCCAAAAATATATTCTCCCGCCTTTATTTCTATTTCTGTTGAAACATCAACACTGCCAAGAATATATCCTCAGCCATTTTCATATTATGGACATAGCCCAATTACCCAATACTTCAAATAATTTTTTTTGACGTTTTAACATTCAGAAATAACAATACAGTTTGTGTAAGAAATCGATTATTAACCCTGCTCACATCAATCAAAGAAAACCTTATAACACAGAAAGATAAGTTACCCCCTCTTGTTATGTCAGGTTGCTACGCTTCGCCAGATGGCGTAAAAAAGCATATATTTCACCCTCGCTAAACAAATCACAAATATGCGTTAAGTTGCAGGATGAGCGCTTTCTGACTATATCATCTAATACGAAAGTACCAGTGAATCACAAAAAACAAAGGGTTATTCAACACAACAGAAACCATCATCTGCGTGACACTCACATTGAAATCACCGGCGACAATTCATCGACCTGATGAACGGGATCGCTCGTCTGCTCATTTTCCTTGCCCGGTGATTTTAAAGAATTAATGCACAGAGCAAGCCATCAGGAGTGAACATATGCGTCTTCTCGCCGTTATATCCAAGTTGACGGGCGTTTCCACCAATGTTGAAGCCTCTGAAGTCACACTTAATGCCCCTTCCATTGTGAAATTATCCGCAGAGCGTAGCGATATCAGCCAACTGACTCGCGTGAATCAGGATCTGGTGATCGTCTTTACTTCTGGTGAAAAACTGACCGTTAAAAATTTCTATGTGGCGAACGACCAGGGAACCAGCCAACTGGTGCTGGAAGACAGTCACGGCGCACTGTGGTGGGTGGAAAATCCGGAAAGCGGCCTGCACTTTGAACAAATTTCAACCATTGACGATCTGCTTGTCACCGCCGGAGAATCTCACGAAGGTGGGGCTATCTGGCCGTGGGTGCTGGGTGGGGCGGTTGCCGCCGGTGGGATCGCGGCAATAGCGTCCTCGGGTGGCGGCGGCAGTAGCCATCATGATAACGACAACGGCAATCCTGATGATGGTTCCGGTAACGGTGGTACACCGGGTGAGGGGGGCGGAAATAACGGAGGCGGAGGCAACGGCGGCGGCGATAACGGTACGAACCCTCCGGGAGGAGAAAACCCCACACCACCGCCTGCCCCCGTGATTACCGGCGCAGTGGATGCCGTTTCCGGCATCACCGGCGCCATTCAGGTGAACCAGACCACCAACGACAGCCAGCCGATGATTTCTGGTACCGGTGACGCGGGCTCCCTCATCACCCTCTATGACAACGGGCAGGTAATGGGAACCGTCGTCGTCGATGGACAGGGTAACTGGCACTATCAACCCGACGCGCCCCTTTCTGACGGTGAACATGTGCTAACCGCGACCGCCACAGACGAAAACGGTAGCACCAGCGCCGTCTCCGGCGATTTCACCTTTACCGTCGATACCATTGCCCCGGATGAGGTTTCCGGACTAACGGTTTCTGAAGATGGACTCTGGGTATCCGGGCTCGCAGAAGCAGGTTGCGTCGTCACGATTTTCGACAATCAACACCATATTCTTGCCTCCATTCAGGTCGATGACACCGGTCGGTTTACCGTTCGCCTCAACTCGGCACAAACCGATTCCGAGCAGCTCTATGCTGATATTTCTGACGCCGCAGGCAACGAAGGCGACGAAGCGTCCTTCTTCGGTTCCGACTCAGGTTTCCCCGATGCCCCCGTCATTATCGGCATCATTGATGATACGCAACCCACCGCCGTGACGTTAGGCAGCGGTCAGTTTACGAAGGATACCACCCCCACCCTCACGGGGACCGCGCTGCCTGGCGCGGAGGTGACCATTTACGAAAACGGTATCGCTATCGGGACGGCGAGCGCCGACGACGGCACGTGGTCGTTCGCGCTGAGCGGTGTGCCTGAAGGATTGCACAACTACACCGCCACACAGACCACAGAGGACGGCGTCAGCGGCAACACGGTGGAATTCTCGGTCACCGTGGATACCACCCCTCCGGCAGTTCCCGACGATCTGCTCGTCTCGCAAAACGGAACCGTGCTTACCGGCAGCGCCGAGGCGGGTAGTAAAGTCACGATTACAGATGCCAGCGGCACCACACTCGGCACCGTGACCGCCGATAGTGAAGGAAAATTCAGCTTCCCGCTCAATCCGGCACGGGTAAACGGTGAGGTTCTGACCGCGACCGCCACGGATAAGGCGGGAAATAACAGTCCGCCCGCCAATGCAACAGCGCCTGATACCACTCCCCCGCAGGCAGCAGGCAATCTGGATGTATCTGAGGATGGGACAACGGTGACCGGTACCGCCGAACCCGGCACGACGGTGACGATTTACGGTAGCGACAACACCCCGCTGGGGTCTGAACTTGTTCTACCCGACGGCTCATTTACCGTCACGCTGGCCCCGCCGCAAACCAATGGCGAAATTTTAACCGCCATCGTCAAGGATCCGGCGAATCTGACCAGTCCACCGGCGACCACCCTCGCCCCGGACACCACCCCGCCGCAGCCCGCCGGAAATCTGGAGGTTTCGGATGATGGCACCACCGTGACGGGGACAGCGGAACCCGGCAGCACGGTGACAATTCGCGATCCGGACGGCACCCCGATTGGCCATGGTCAAACCGACGGCGAAGGGAATTTCACCGTTACGCTGGACACGCCACAAACCAACGGCGAAACGCTTACCGCCACGGTGACCGATCCGGCGAATCAAAACAGCACGCCAGCCAACGTCACCGCACCGGATACCACACCGCCGCAGTCCCCCACGGCGGTCATTTCTCAGGACGGCACCGTCCTGACCGCCACCGCCGAGCCTGGCAGTACGATTACGATTAAAGACAGTAACGGTAATACGCTGGCGCAATCCGGTCCGGTCCCGGAGAGCGGCACGCTGGCGATCGCGCTTGACCCGCCGCAGGCCAACGGTGAAACGCTGAGCGTCACCGCCACGGATGCCGCGAGCAATACCAGCCTGCCGTACGAGGTCGTGGCGCCGGATATCACCGCACCGGATGCCCCGGTCGTCAGTTCGATTGTTGATGATATCGGCGCGCAGAAAGGCAATCTGGGTGACGGGCAACTTACCGATGACAATCAGCTAACCTTCAGCGGAACCGGTGAACCCGGCGCAACCATCACCATTCGGGACGGAAATATCCCGCTGGCGGGAACGGTCACTGTAGACAACAACGGCAACTGGACGCTCACCACTCCGGTGCTGGGCGACGGCGACCATACCTTCACCGTCACGGCGACTGATACCGCAAACCATACCAGCACACCGTCTGCTCCCATCACCATTACGGTCGATACCACACCGCCGGCTATTCCGCTCGTAACCCTGACGGATAACACCGGCAGCAACGTCGGTGAACTGGCGGATAACGACGTAACCGATGCAACACAGCCGGTGTTAAGCGGCAGCGGCACCGCCGGAGATATCATCACGGTGTATGACGGAACGGCGGTCATTGGCACGACAGAGGTCGATGAAAACGGTAGCTGGAGCTTTACCCCGAGCCCCGCGCTGGGCGAAGGCGATCACACGCTGAGCGTCACCGCCAGCGATCCTCTGGGCAACACCAGCGATAAATCCATCCCCATAACCATTACGGTGGACACCACCGCGCCTGATGCCCCCACGCTAACGCTGACGGATGGCGCTGATGCCCCACTGACCAACGGCCAGGCGACCAATGAAACCCAGCCCGTTCTGAGCGGCACAGGAACAGATGGCGATATCATCAGCATTTACGACAATGGCGTTCTGGTCACCACCGTCACGATAACTGACGGCACCTGGCGCTACACGTCGGATGCTCTCGATGAAGGTGACCATGTCTTTAGCCTCACCAGCACCGATCCGGCGGGCAATGTCAGCGAGCCCTCCGCACCAATCGGCATTCTGGTGGATACCACCCCACCCGCCGTGCCCAACCTGACCGTCACCGACAACGTCGGCAGCCAGACCGGCATACTCGATAACGGCCAGTATACCGATGACACGCGACCGCTGCTGAGCGGAAGCGGTACGCCTGGCGACACCATTACCATTACCCTCGACGGTGTTGAACAGTCGCCGTTGGTTATCGACAACTCCGGGAACTGGAGTTTTCAACCGACGGGCCCGTTGTCACAGGGCGATCATAACATCCGGGTGACCGCGACCGATCCTGCCGGTAACAGCAGCACCTCGCCGGAACGCATCGTGCGCGTGGATACTCAGGCTCCAGGCACGCCAACGCTGACCGTCAACGATGACGGCGGACCGTTGAACGATGGTGGACAGACCAACGATGCCACCCCGACGCTGAGTGGGACGGGCGAAACGGGCAGCATCGTCACCATTCTGAATAACGGCGTGCCGATTGGCACCGCCGAGGTCATTGATGGCGTCTGGAGTTTCACTCCGGACAGCGACCTTGTCGAAGGCAACTACAACTTTACCGTGACGGCAAAAGATGCCGCAGGCAACACCAGTCAGCCATCGGATGCGATTGGCATCACCATTGATACCCAGGTGCCCGACGCGCCGTTTATCACCTCGCCAGGCAATCCGGCAGTCACCAATCAGCCCGAGTTGCCCATTAGCGGCACCGGCGAACCCGGCAGCACCATCACCTTGTCGAATGGAGTCACGGTTATCGGCACTGCCGAAGTCGATTCCGACGGAAACTGGACGATCGTCCCGGACTCACCGCTCACCGAAGGCAATTACACGCTGACGGCAACGGCCACCGATCCGGCGGGTAACATCAGCGGACCTTCTGCCTCCATCGCGCTAAACGTCGATCTGACTAAACCGGCAGCGCCGGAGGATGTGACAATCTCTGCCGATGGCGCAACGGTCAGCGGTACGGCGGAAACCGGCAGCACGGTGACTATCCGCGACACCGGCGGCAATGTCATTGGATCCGGCGTGGCGACGGACGGCACCTTCCAGATTCAGGTCACGCCTGCGCAAACGGGTCTCAATTCGCTGACCGCCACGGCGGAGGATGCTGCGGGCAACAACAGCGATCCCACTAATTTTAACGGCTCCGGCACCGGGCTGCCGGTCATCAGCGCCATCGTCGATGATACGGGTAGCGTTCAGGGCGACCTGAAGAGTGGGCAAACCACCGACGACACGCAGCCGGGACTGCGCGGTTTCTCCACGCCGAACTCGACGGTTAACATTCTGGTCGATGGTGGCGTTGTCGCATCGAACGTTCAGGTCGACGGAAACGGCAACTGGAGCTGGACATCCGCCGCCGAGTTAGGCGAAGGCCCGCACACCTTCCAGGTTGTCGATAGCGGGGATAGCAGCAAAGCGTCCGCCGTGGTGAACATCACTGTTGATCTCACCCCACCGACACAACCTGCGATTGGCAGCGTGACGGATGATGTCGCTCCCGGTACGGGAACGCTGACCAGCGGGCAGACGACCAACGATCCCCGCCCCACTCTGAGCGGCAACGGCACCAACGGTGAAACCATCACAATTTACGATGGCAATACGCCCCTTGGCCAGGTGCAGGTGGTTAACGGCGCGTGGAGCTTTACTCCATCCACCAGCCTGGGGGATGGCAGCCACAATCTGACCATCACCGCCACCGATGCGGCAGGAAATACCAGCCTCGCGTCGCAAGCGTTTGTGGTGGTGGTGGACACCACGCCACCGGCGGCACCAACCATTGCCAGCGCGGTGGATGACAGCGAGCCGCAGACGGGCGTCATCAGCAACGGCGGCAGCACCAACGACACCACGCCCGACTTTAGCGGCAGCGCCGAAGAAGGCAGTACGATTACCGTCTATGACAATGGGGTAAAAATCGGCACCGCGCTGGTCACCAACGGTAGCTGGAGCTTCACCGCGCCGACGCTGGCCACCGGCTCGCACGCGATAACCGTCACCGCCACCGATGCGATGGGTAACGTCAGCGCGCCTTCTGCTGCCTGGACGGTGAACGTCGATACTACCGCGCCACGGGTTCCGGTGATTCAAAGCGTCACCGACGACACCAGCCCGGCAACCGGCGTGCTGGCGAACGGACAAAGCACCAATGATACTCAGCCAACCTTCCAGGGAACGGCGGAGCCAGGTTCTACCGTTACGCTGTATGACGGTAGTCTCGCCGTGGGCAGCGTGGTGGTGGGCACCGACGGAAGCTGGTCACTCTCTCCGGATAACCCGTTAGGCAGCGGCCCGCATAATCTGAGCGTCACGGCGACGGATGCAGCAGGTAACGAAGGCCCGTCAGCCGCGTTCTCCCTGACGGTAGATACGCAGTCGCCATCGGCTCCTGTCATCAGCTCCGTTACCGATGACGTCGCCCCCAATAGCGGAACGCTGAGCAATGGGCAAAGCACCAACGACACACGACCAACGCTTGCCGGGACCGCCGAAGCTAACAGTACCGTCAGTATTTTTGACGGCACCACGCTGCTGGGCACCGTACAAGCCGATGGCTCAGGTGCCTGGACCTTTACGCCCGCTACCGCGCTGGGCAACGGTTCGCACACGTTCAATGTGACCGCGACGGACGCCGCGGGCAACGTCAGCCCTGGCACCGCCTTTACCGTGGTGGTTGATACCGTTGCGCCAGTTGCCCCGATCATCGTCAGCGTCACCGATAACGTGACGCCAGGAACCGGCGATCTCACCAGCGGGCAAAGCACAAACGATACCCGCCCGATCGTTGCCGGCACCGGCGAACCTGGCAGCACCATTAATGTCTACGATGGCAACGTTCTGCTGGGTACGACCACCGTGACCGAAGGCGGGAGCTGGAGCTACCGACCGGATGGACTTTCTCAGGGTGCCCACTCGCTGAGAGTCACCGCCACCGATAGCGCGGGCAATACCGGGCCAGCGTCAACAAATTTTGCGTTGACGGTCGATACCGTTTCGCCCGGCGCGCCAGTAATCAGCAATGTGCTGGATGACGTTGGCCCGGTCACCGGCAGTCTGACCAGCGGTCAGACCACTAACGACGCGCGTCCTGGTTTCACCGGCACCGGTGAGCCGGGGGCCACGATCAGCATCGTGGATAACGGAGTTCCCCTCGCCAGCGTGACGGTCGAGGCGAACGGGACCTGGACCTTTACCCCCACCAGCGATCTGGGACAGGGGAATCATTCGCTGACCTTCACCGCGACCGATGCCGCCGGTAACGTCGGCCCATCAGCCAGCTTCGCCATCTCGGTGGATACCGCCGCGCCGCTGGCACCGGTGATCGCGTCAGTGGTCGATGACAGCGCGCCGCAGACCGGCAATCTCTCGCCCAATCAGAGCACCAACGACACCCGCCCCACGCTTAACGGCACGGCGGAACCGGGCACCACGCTGACCTTTACCGATAACGGCACGGTCATTGGTAGCCTTGTTGTCGGCACGAACGGCAACTGGACCTTCACGCCAACAACCGCCTTAACCAACGGCGCGCATACCCTTGCGGTGACCGCGACCGACGCGGCGGGCAACGTCAGCCCGGCCGCCAGCTTTGGCGTCACGGTGGATACGCTGGCACCAAACGCGCCGGTGATCGCCACCATTCTTGATGATGTCAGCAACATCACGGGTCCCGTCGGCAGCGGACAAAGCACGAATGACACCCTGCCGGAACTGCGAGGGACCAGTGAACCGGGGGCATTCATCAATATCTATGACGGTGCGACGTTACTCACGCCAACGCCCATTCAGGCGGATGCCAGCGGCGCGTGGAGCTTTACCCCCACTACCGCACTGGCGGAGGGTTCACATACCTTTACCGCCAAAGCCACCGACGCGGCGGGCAACGTCAGCGCCTCGTCGGCGGCATCGACCATCGTGGTGGATACCACCCCGCCCGGCACGCCGACCAACCTGGCGGTGGTCACCAACGGCAGCCACGTCACCGGGACGGCAGAGGCTGGCAGCACCGTCACCATCACCAGCAGCAACGGCACGGTACTGGGAACCGGCGTCGCGGACGGGACCACCGGCAGCTTTAACATTCTGATTAATCCGGCGCAGGTCGGTGGAGAAACGTTGCAGGTGGTCGCCCAGGATAAAGCGGGTAACACCGGAACGTCCGGCAGCGTCATTGCACCGTTCAGTGGTCTGCCTGGCGCACCCGTTATCGCCTCGCTGACGGACGATGTAGGGTCGATAACCGGACTGGTGGCCAATGGTCAGGCCACCAATGACGCCAGGCCGCTGTTAAACGGGACGGGCCAACCGTTCTCCACCATCACGGTGTACAGAGACGGTGTCTCCATTGGTAGCGCCAGCGTGGATGCGCAGGGCAACTGGTCGCTGACCCCGCAGGCCAATATCGCCGACGGGACGCACGTCCTCACCGCTACGGCCACCAATACCAACGGCACCAGTACGCTGTCATCAGGCTATACCGTCACGGTGGATACGGTCACGGCTACGCCAACCGGCACCATCAGCAGCGACGGCGCCAGCATCAGCGGCACTGCCGAAGCGGGCAGTACGGTGTCCATCACCCTCAGCACGGGCTTAACGGTCACCACCACCGCCAACAGCAGCGGGAATTACACCTATACCTTTGATCGCAAACAGACCAGCGGCGAGAACATCAGCGTCAGCGCCACGGACGCCGTCGGCAACGCCTCGACCCCGACGCAGGTCACCGCCCCAACCCTGCCCATCTCGGCCAGCGATAACGTGGAGAATCTGGAGCTCACCTCAAATGCGACCGTAACCAGCGAGCAGCTCAGCGACTATGGCCTGCTGCTGGTTGGCGCGCTGGGCAATGTGGCGAACGTGTTGGGTAACGATACGGCAGCCGTTGAATTCACTATTCAGGACGGCGGCAGCGCAAATCTGGTGATCGATGCCAGCACCACCGGGGTCGTGCTCTCGTTGCTGAATACTCAGGAAGTGGCGATCCAGAAATTTGACGCCGCGACCAACTCATGGACCACCGTCATCGACACCGCGCAGTCGCAGTTTGCCAATCTGCTGACGCTCGGCAGCAGCGGCGTCACGGTGAACGTGTCCGGACTGGAGGGCGGCACTTATCGGGTTCTGACTTACAATACGGCGCTGCTGGCGACCGGCTCTTATACCGCACTGAACGTCAGCGTCGAAGAGACCAGCGCCGGCACCATCACCACGTCCACGCCGCAAACCGGCAACGTGCTGAATAACGACAGCGCCCCACTGGATACCGTCGTCACCACCGTCACCAACGCCAATGGACAAAGCTTTACGCTGGGGGCTGGCAGTAACGTCATCCAGGGCGTCTATGGCACGCTGACGATCAATCAGGACGGTACCTACAGTTACGCGCTGAACCCGAACAGTCCTGCCTCGGTCATTGGCCGAACGGAGAGCTTCACCTACACCATCAACGGCGGCGGCAACAGCGCGTCGGCGAAGCTGGTGATTACTCTGGGCAATGACACGCCGGCTAGCAGCGTGACCGCCGTGGATAACGTCGCCACTCTGCCCTACGACACCCATGTGGAGGCCATCAACAACGGGACGTCCTCGCAGGGCGGCTTTACGGTGGTGAACGTCAGTCTGGGCAACGTGCTGGATCTGGGCGTGCTGGACAAACTGAGTAACCCGATTATTTTCGACGTCGAGCAGGGTTCAACGCGCACCATGACGCTGCAATCCTCCATTGGCGGCGTGGCGGTGGCATCTAGCTTCGACCTGTACATTTATCGCTTCAACGACGTCACCCAGCAGTTTGAGCAGTGGCGAGTGGAGAAAAACTGGTTAAACGCGCCGCTGCTGGGCGGTCAGTCCGATAAGCTGACGCTGAACCTGCCGGGCGGTGAATACCTGTTCCTGCTGAATCCGGCGTTTGGCATTACGGCGCTCACCGGCTACACCCTTAACGTGCTTGAGGACCATGTTTACAGCGTTGACAGCCTGACCACTTCCACCCAGGGCAATGTGCTGAACGACGACATCGCGCCCGTCGGTACGCTGGTGACACAGGTGAACGGTGTGGCGATTGCCGCAACCGGCACCACGACCATTGTGGGTACTTACGGCACGTTGACCATTGATGCCAAAGGTAACTACACCTACACCCTGAAAAGCGGCGTGGGCGCGGACGGCACCAAAACGCCGGACAGCTTCATCTACACGGTGAAAGCACCCAACGGGGATACCGATACCGCATCGCTCAATATCCAGCCGACCGCCCGTGGGCTGGATGCCGTGAACGATGTCAGCGATACCCTGCTGGCCACGGCGGCTCAGGACACCACAGGCTATCTGGATTCCACCGTCGGTAGCGCCAGTTGGGGGTTACTTGGCAGAACCGGTAGCGGCAGCGGCACCTTTGACGTCGCGGCGGGCACCATTCTGAAAGGTGCGGCCATCGTCTTTGATGTCTCAACGCTGGTCACGCTGGGCAACCTGACCATCAACTGGTCGATAGTGGAAAACGGCGTGATCATTCGCTCCGGCACGGTGCCGGTCGCCAACATCACGCTGGGCGGTGCCTCCGTGACCGTCAATTTGAGCGGGCTGGAACTGGATGGCGGCACCTACACCCTGAATTTCACCGGCAATAACACGCTGGCAGGCGCGGCAACCATTACGCCGAAAATCACCGGCACGACGGTCGATCTGGATAACTTCGAAACCTCCGGCACGCATACCGTCACCGGCAATATTTTTGACGGCAGCGACTCCGCCGGTGCGATGGACCAGTTGAACACCGTCGATACGCGCCTGACTATCACCGGCTTTAACGGCAGTACCGCCACGCTGGATCCTTACTCCAGCGCCACCACCACCATTCAGGGCCACTACGGTTCACTGCAAATTCGCGCCGACGGTTCGTATACCTACACGCTCAACAACGGCGTGGCCCTCTCTTCGATCACGGCGAAGGAGACCTTTAGCTACACGCTGAATGACACCCACGGTCATACCGACAGCGCCACGCTGACGGTGGATATCGCCCCGCAGGTTACCAGTACCTCACAAAGCGATGTACTGGTGGGCTCGGTGTATGGCGACACGCTGATCTACAACCTGCTCAACGCCAGTGATGCCACGGGCGGTAACGGTACGGATACCTGGAAAAACTTCTCGCTGGCGCAGGGCGACAAGATTGATATCGGCGATTTGCTGGTGGGCTGGAACGGACAAACCGCGACGCTTGGCAACTATCTCAGCGTCAGCACCAGCGGCAGCAACACCATCATCTCTATTGACCGTGACGGGACAGGCAGTACTTATCACTCCACACAACTGGTGACCCTGGAGAATGTACAAACCACGCTGACGGAGCTTATCGAACAAAACCACATTGTGACCTGATAAAGGTCTCCAGAACGACCACACAACGACCCCGGGCGCACGTTCGCCCGGGGCAAAAAAACAACGTTCAATTAGGGAAGAAAGATGGGAAAACGACCGCTTACATTCTGGTGGCTGGTGGGAAACCTGTGCGCGGCCCCGGCTATCGCGGCTGGAGAGACGCCCCGCATCGCCCCGCAACAGTGGGTTGAGCAACAGGAACTGCCCGCGCTTGATGGCCCGATGCCGCTGAGCAGCGACAGCGCCGCTCCCGGTGAACTGAGCCTCTCTCAGGCGGTCAATCGCGCCGTCACCTGGCATCCGTCGATCGCGGAAGTGGTCGGCAAACTGTATGCCCAAATCCAGCAGGTCGATGTCGCGAAAGCCAAATACTACCCGCAGGTTAACGCCGGGATGAACAACGGTTATACCAACAGCTATTCCGACAGCGGATTTAGCCCATCGCTGGTGCTGTCACTGTCGCAAATGCTCTATGACTTCGGCAAAGTCGCAAGCCAGGTACGGGCAGAAAACGCCAGCGTGGCGCAGGAACAGGCCAACGTGCTGCTCAGCATTGATACGGTTAGTCATGAAACGGCAACCGCCATTGTGCAGGTGCAGACATGGCAACAGATGGTGGCGGTGGCAAAGGAGCAACTGGATGCCCTGAGCGCCATTGGCAGGCTGGCGAATCAGCGCAACGATGAAGGGGCCAGCTCGCTTTCGGACGTGGTGCAGACCGATGCGCGTATCGAAGGCGCACGCTCCCAGCTCGTGCAATATCAGGCCAACCTTGAAAGCTCGCAGTCGACGCTCATGACCTGGCTGGGCTGGAAAAACCTCAATACCATCAGTAACGACTTCCCGCCAAAGCTGAGTCGCAGTTGCGAACTGGCAAAGCCAGACGACAAGCTGGTGCCTTCCGTGCTCGCCGCCTGGGCGCAGGCTAATATCGCCCAGGCCAATCTCGACTACGCTAACGCGCAAATGACGCCAACGGTTTCGCTGGAACCAGAGGTGCGTCGCTATCTCAACGATAATTACGCCGGGCATGAGTCCGTTGACCGTACCCAGTATTCGGCGTGGGTCAAAGTGGAGATGCCCATTTATCAGGGCGGCGGCTTAACCGCCCGTCGCAACGCCGCCAGCCACGCGGTGGAATCCGCCCAGTCGGCAATCCAGCGTACCCGGCTGGACGTGCGCAAGAAGCTGCTTGCCGATCGCAGTGAAGCGATGAATCTCGTGACCTCCTTGCAGATCCAGAAACGCCAGGAAACGTTGAGCGAGCGAACGCGCGAGCTGTATCAGCAGCAGTATCTCGACCTCGGCTCCCGACCGCTGCTCGACGTGCTCAACGCCGAACAGGAGGTCTACCAGGCGCGCTTCGCACAGTTACAGACGGAGAGTCAGTTGCATCAACTGCAGCTTAACTGCCTGTATAACACCGGTCAGATGCGCCAGGCCTTTGGTCTGGAAAACCGCACGATCCAGTCAGTGGAGATCCAGCCATGACCCACGCCGACATTCCTGGCGACGAGCGCATTACCGCGCCAGCGCTGGCCAACTGGGCGCGGGCGATGAGCCATATCGCCGGCCATTATCGTATCGCCTGTTCTCCCGGCGCGTTACAGGCAAGCGCCCCCTGGTTCAAAGATAAACCGATGCCGCAGGCGCTCAGCCAACTGGCCCGCCAGGCCGGACTCTCATTTCAGCCGCTGGCCCCCACGGAACAATCGCTCACCCGCTGGCGTCTGCCGGTGGTGATCCAGCTCCAGGACGGTGAACTGGTGCTGGTTGAACAGTTCGATGGCGAAGACCAGCTTGACGTCTGTTTCATCAACGGCGAACTACAGCGCAACCGAATATCCCTGCGCGAACTGCTGCCGACGGTTCGTTTCATCATCGCCTTACGCCCGCTTTCCGCCGTGAAAGACCGCCGGGTGGACGCCTACATCTCACGTTTCAAACCCGACTGGCTAAAAAGTTTGGTGCTGAAAGATCTTCGCCCTTACGGCCCGGTGATGCTGGCGGCGCTGCTGATTAACATCCTGTCGCTTTCCGGGATCATCTTCTCGATGCAGGTGTACGACCGGGTGATCCCCGCGCAGTCATGGCCGTCGCTGTACGTTCTCGCCGCTGGCGTATTGATAGCCATGCTGTTCGGTTTTCTGTTGCGACTCGCCCGCGGTCACGTCATGGATCTGTTGGGTAAACGCGCCGATATGCGGGTGTCGGATCGCGTGTTCAGCCACGCGCTGCGCCTGCGCAACAGTGCGATCCCGCGCTCCACCGGCAGCTTTATTTCACAGCTACGCGAGCTGGAGCAGATCCGTGAAATGGTCACCTCCTCGACCATCTCCACGATTGTGGATCTGCCCTTCTTTTTCCTGTTCATCGTGGTGCTGGCGATCATCGCCCCGCCGCTGGCCTGGATCGCTCCGGTCGCCGCGCTGCTGATGATCCTTCCCGGTCTGCTACTGCAAAAAAAGCTCGCGGAGCTGGCGAATCAGTCGGCGCACGAGGCCACGCTGCGCAATGCCGTGCTGGTCGAAAGCGTTCAGGGGCTGGAGGACATCAAGCTGATGCAGGCGGAGAACCGGTTTCTGCAGCAGTGGAACAGTTATATCCGCATTACCGCCGAGTCGGGACTGCGCACCCGCGAGCTGTCGCAGGGGTTGATCAACTGGGGAGTGACCGTCCAGGGACTGGTTTATGCCGCGATGGTGATGTTTGGTGCCCCGCTGGTGATTGAAGGCACCCTGACCACCGGTTCGGTGGTTGCCGCCTCGATGCTCGGTTCGAGAATGATCGCGCCAATGGGCAATCTGTGCGGCGTACTGGCGCGCTGGCAGCAGGTGAAAGCCGCCAAAAAGGGGCTGGACAGCATAATGGAACTCCCCACCGAGACCCAGCGCGATGAAACGCTGGTGCATCAGGAGATCTTTCACGGTCACTATCTGTTCGAGAACGCACAGTTTCGCTATCACAGTGAAGACCAGCGGGTGCCGCTGCGCATTAACCGGCTGGAGATTGCCGCCGGCGAACGCATCGCGGTGCTCGGGCGCAACGGCGCGGGCAAATCAACGCTGTTACAGGCGCTGGCAGGCGGTGTGGAACTGGTCGAAGGCGACGCCCGTCTTGATAACCTCAGCCTGACGCACATCGATATGGCCGATTTACGCCGCAATGTCGGTCTCCTCAGCCAGAACGCGCGCCTGTTTTTCGGTACGCTGCGCGAGAACCTGACGCTGGGCGCCCCGCATGCCAGCGACGACGAGATTTTTACCGTACTGGAGATTTGCGGCGCGGCCAACTTCGTGAAACGGCTGCCGAAAGGTCTCGACCACCCGATTATGGAAGGCGGCAACGGGCTATCCGGCGGTCAGCGGCAATCCATCATGCTCGCCCGCATGCTGTTGCGCGCACCCAATATTGTCCTGCTTGATGAGCCCACCGCCTCGCTGGATGAGCATTCCGAACGTGAGTTTATTCAGCGGCTGGGACAGTGGCTTGGCAATCGCACTCTGGTGGTTGCCACCCACCGCGTACCGGTACTTGAGCTGGTCGAACGGGTGGTGGTGCTCAAAGAGGGGCAACTGGTGATGGACGCGCCGAAAGCGCAGGCGCTGGGGCAAAGTCGAATGGCCGCGCAGGCCAACACGCGGGAGTGGAAAAATGAAAACCAGTCAGCCTGACGCAACGCCGGACGCACTCGACGACAGCCGCGAGCGCGAATTTTCGGGTGCCAGCCGCATCATCTGGCTCACCGGGATCTTGTGCCTGATCCTCGCGGTGTGGGCGTGGTTCGGCATTCTTGATGAGGTTTCGACCGGTACCGGTAAGGTGATCCCCAGTTCGCGTGAGCAGGTATTACAGTCGCTCGACGGAGGAATTCTCGCCGAGCTGATGGTGCATGAGGGCGATCAGGTACAGGCGGGACAAGTGCTGGCGAGGATGGACCCCACGCGATCGGAGTCTAACGTCGGCGAAAGCGCCGCCCGCTATCGCGCGTCGCTGGCCTCCAGTCAACGCCTGACGGCGGAGGTGAGCGATAAGCCGCTGGTCTTTTCTGACGAGCTGAACGGCTGGCCGGATCTGCTCGCCTCGGAAACGCGGCTCTATACCAGTCGCCGCGCGCAACTCGCTGATGCGCAGTCTGAGCTCAAAGAGGCGCTGGCGCTGGTGAATAAAGAGCTGGCGATCACCGAGCGACTGGCAAAAAGCGGGGCTGCCAGCCACGTCGAGGTATTGCGTTTGCAGCGGCAAAAAAGCGACATCGGCCTGAAGCTCACGGATTTGCGCTCGCAATATTACGTCCAGGCGCGCGAGGCGTTGTCCAAAGCCAACGCCGAAGTGGCAATGCTGTCCGCCATCATTAAGGGACGCGAAGATTCGGTGACCCGCCTGACCATTCGCTCTCCGGTTCGCGGTATTGTGAAGAACATTCAGGTCACGACCATCGGCGGCGTGATCCCGCCAAACGGCGAAATGATGGAGATTGTGCCGGTTGACGATCATCTGCTGATTGAGACGCGCCTGTCTCCGCGCGATATCGCCTTTATCCATCCCGGTCAGCGCGCGCTGGTCAAAATCACCGCCTACGATTACGCCATTTACGGTGGCCTTGAAGGCGTGGTTGAAACCATCTCGCCGGACACCATTCAGGACAAAGTAAAACCAGAAATCTTCTACTACCGCGTCTTCATCCGTACCCATCAGGACTATTTACAAAATAAGCTGGGACGCCGCTTTTCTATCGTACCGGGCATGATTGCGACAGTGGATATAAAAACAGGTGAAAAAACCATCGTCGACTATTTAATCAAACCGTTCAATCGGGCGCGAGAAGCGCTGCGCGAGCGGTAAATCCTTGAGGATTGGGCTGGAAAGGGCTGTCACAAGTCTGTTATACTTGTCTTAACACATTGGGGCTGATTCTGGATTCGACGGGATTTGCGAAACCCAAGGTGCATGCCGAGGGGCGGTTGGCCTCGTAAAAAGCCGCAAAAAATAGTCGCAAACGACGAAAACTACGCTTTAGCAGCTTAATAACCTGCTCTGAGCCCTCTCTCCCTAGCTTCCGCTCTTAAGACGGGGATCAAAGAGAGGTCAAACCCAAAAGAGATCGCGTGGAGGCCCTGCCTGGGGTTGAAGCGTTAAAACTAATCAGGCTAGTCTGGTAGTGGCGTGTCAATCCGCAGGTGCCAGGCGAATGTAAAGACTGACTAAGCATGTAGTACCGAGGATGTAGGAATTTCGGACGCGGGTTCAACTCCCGCCAGCTCCACCAAATAAAACAAGGGGTTACGTGAAAACGTAGCCTCTTTTTCTTTGGTAGTGGCGGCAAAATGGCGACAGCGACTCGGACTGGCGACATTAAAAAACCCGCAGTCAAAGCGGGTTCTGCTCAGAAATTCATATGGGCTTGTCCGCCCTTTCCTGGATGTAGCGGTGCAGAAGAAACGACATTCGGTTTTGTTATGTGACGTACAAACGTTTCATGAGTCACGAATGTACAGCCACAGTTAATATTCTGGCACTGGTTATAACGTTCCTTCGTCGTTGCTGATACCTGGAAGCTACTTCTGGTGTGTGCAGCCTGACCGCACTCTGGACAGTTCATCATTGTTGCAATTCCACCATCTTTGCCGAAATCGCAATAATGATACATTATAATTCAATTTTGAGAACCGATTATTCCATTTCAAGACCATCAATTTTCACCTCAAGATCCAGACTAGTCGTAAACCCACTATCCGGGCTGACGTTATGCGTCAGTGTGGTGATGGTCCACTCAGCCTCATCAATCGGCTGTTTAAACCCCGACACTTTTACCGGCATTTCTGTATAGAGATCTGCCCGGCCCTCAGCGAGCTGCAGGGAAAATGAAGCAACCCCGCGCTGCAGACGTTCCCACTGCATTTTTGCTGCGCGCTCTGCATTGCTCCGGTTAGCATAGGTACGATTAAGAACCAGCACGTTTTCATCCGTTCCCACCAGATAATCACCCTGTTTTGCTTCCGGCGCTTTGGGTGCGGCGACTTTCTTGCGACGTCGCTTTACCTGCATTGTTTCTTTCTTCTTTGGTTCACGGGTATGCAGCCAGCTGGCAATAACGCCCGTATACGCGCCACGATCGGCCAGGGTAAAACGATGACCGTCACCGGCCTTACGTTCAATGGTGATTACCGGCAGCGGCTTACCGCTCGCCGTCCTTCCCTGCCCCTGCCGGATAAACAACAGGTTTCCATCCTTCACGGAAGCAATCGCCCCATACTGGCGCGCCAGCTTCATCAGGAAACTGGCATCGCTTTCATTGGTCTGGTCCAGATGTTCCAGCGCTTTATCCGCCAGGTCTTTACCCAGCGCCATTTTGAGCTTATGCCGGGCGGCTATTTCCTTTACCACATCGCCAACGCTTGTCTGATGCCATGATTTTTCGCGTCGTGTATTGAGGGTTTCACGGAAATCTGCGCTACGCGCCCGGATGGTCAGCCGGTCAGGTGCACCGCTGTGTTCAATTTCATCTACGGTAAAAGCTCCTTTAGGGAAAAGCGGCTGGCCCTTCCATCCCAGCGCCAGCTGAATAACGGCACCACGTCGCGGCAGGACGATCTGCCCGTCGGCGTCGTCCAGCTCCAGATCAAGCTGGTCAGCCTCAAAACCCCGGTTATCGGTGAGCGTCAGACTCATCAGACGCGCATCCAGCGCGGCAGTCACATCCTTACCTTCAATGGTGATACTGAAAGCCGGGCTTTTGCTGTTCAGGTCAAAAAGATCAGAGCTAAAATTCACTGCAGCAACCCTCCAACCGTATTTTTAATATTACCTATCGCAGATGTTGCAGAGTCCTGCAGGTTACTGAGCTGATCGCTGAGACTGCCGAACATATCAGACAGGGACTCATCAACCCTTTTCAGGGTCAGCGTAAACTCAATACGGCGAGGCATTCCACTTTCAAAAAATTCCGTTTTTGTCTGATTCAGGCTCTCGATCACAAACATACCGTAAATGGTTCCACTGCCTTCAATCAGAGGCCAGGCTTTGCCCTGCTCTGCCATCAACTCCAGCGCCAACAATGACAACCTGCCCCCAGTGACCTCCGGCAGCAGTACGCCAGATAATGTCAGCGAGTCATTATCCGGGCCAAGAAACTGCGTTGATGGTCGCCGGTTCACCCGGCTGTTGGTTGCGTGTCGCCAGCTGCGCTGATACTGCAGCTCCTGATACGGCACGGTACGCAACATGAAGACATATAACCCCAGCACCATCATCATGATTCATATCCCCCTTGATCGCTGAAATTACTGCGTGCTTTAGCCCTGGCTTTGCGCTCGCGCTCATCAAGCTGCCGCGCCACTTCGCGGGCAATATCCTGCGCACTCTGCCCCGGCTGGGCAGTGATATAAATGGGCGCGTTTATCTCATAGCGGATAACTGAGGGTTGGATATCTGTCTTAGCGGCCTGCGTCTGGTATGCCCGCGCCGGGAGGCTGAACGGATGAAGCGGTGACGCCTCTGTCGGTGTTGCAGCACCCCCCATGACTCCGGCAACAATGGAAGCCAGTGCTGCAGTACGCCGCCGGCTGGTTACATTTGCCGGACCGTTCACAATCTCCGGACCATTCTCGCCCACGATGCCAAACTGCCCACGCGGAATAACGCCGCCGCTGTCGTACATGCCAGCATAAGAAACAGCAGCAGCGCCACCCGTTATCTGTATCTGTGTTTTGCCCGACGTGTTATTACCGGTCATCCAGTCAGGCAGATAATCGGTAACAGAGGAAATCTTGCTTTTAAGCGCCTCCCATCTGGCGTTAATCCCATCCAGAATACTGTCAATAATTGCGCTCCCCATCGCCTGGAATTTTGCCGGGAGCGCCGCAACATCAGCCAGAATCGCATTCCATTTATCACTGATGGCCTGTCTGATACTGGCCCATGCTTCATACACTCCGGCCCTGATGGCGTCCCAGTTTTTGGCAATCAACCCTGGCAGGGTGTAGTTGAAAAACAGAAATTTGATGCCTTCCCAGGCATTGCTGACAGCCTGTTTAATCCATTCCCACGCAGCAGTCGTGGCAGCGCAAACTGCATCCCACATAGCTTTGAACTTCGGTCCCAGCGTGTCCCAGTTCTGCCAGATATAGACTGCCCCCATCGCAATCAGGCCAATCACAGCCAGTATTGGGTTTGCGAACATCAGGCGGCCCAGCCACATAATCCCCTTACCAACACTGCCGATGGCCTTGCTGATCACACCAAATGCGCTTCCTCCTTTGATACCCAGGACAGAGAACTGCAGGCGCATCAGTGCAAGAGGGCCAAGCACCGCCGACACTGCCAGCATCATTGTCCCCAGCACCGCTGCAACAGAGGCAATGCCCGCAACAACTTTCAGCAACCCACCTGCCAGCTTCGGGTTTTCCTCAACCCAGCGGCGAAATATTACCGTGACCTGCTTTACCGTTCCCATGATCGCCATCAGAGGCTCACGCAGCGTTTCGCCCAGACTACTGAAAGCGTTTTGCGCGCCCGTCTTAACCAGCAACCACTGAGCAGACAATGAATCTTTGTTGATGTCCGATTCTTTCTGCATGGAGCCGTTTGCGTTACTGCCGGATGTGAGTTTCAGCTGGCGCTGCAGCTCCGGCAGGTTGTTAGCCAGTTTTGCTGCATCATCGCCAAACTCTTTGCCAAAAATCATCGTCATCGCTGACAGGCGTTTATCCTGCGGCAGATTGTTGACCTTCTCCAGAACGCGCTGAATAGTGCCCATGGCATCGGTGGTCATCTGCTTTTCAATCTCTGCAGGATTAAGTTTCAGCAGATCCATGCCCTCAAAGAAGCGCTTGCTCTGCATTGTCGCAATGGACAGTTCACGCACCATAGCATTAGAGGCACTGGCAGCTATTTCCGGTGCGGCACCAAGAGACAGGAATGTGGAACCAAGTGCTGCCGCCTTGCGATAGTCCAGGCGATCAGCCACGCCGCCCATACGCTGCAGCACGTCGATGATATCCCCGCCCTTTGACATGGCGTTATCGTCCAGGTAGTTCAGTGCATCGCCCAGTTGTTCTATATTGCGGGTTGGCACCTTATACAGCTGCGCAATTTTCCCCAGCCCTTCCGCCAGTTCATCGGCGGGCAGCTCAAAGGCCGTTGCGGCTTTTGCCGCCGTGGATGCAAAGGCCAGCAGGTCACGTTTCTGGTCCTCGTAAGGATCGTCCTGATTGGTCACGCCCATACGTGCACCGCCCTCAACCAGCGCGGCATAATCAATGGCACCGTTTTCCATCGGCAAATCTTCGCTGGCAGCCTTAATGGCATCCTGCATGTCATAATATTGTCTGGTACGGTTGCCGCTATCATCACGCAGGCCATTCATCTGCTTTGCCACACCTTTCATGGCATCTTCAATGCTTGAATAGCTCTTAACAGCAGCCACCACAGGTGCCCCCATTGCCACCCCGGCGGCGGTAGTGCTCGCTCCAGCCCCGGCAATGCGATCCCGTACTTCCAGACTTCTGGAATAGTGATCACGGGCAGCATTCATTCTGGCCTGCTGTTCACCCAGACGTTTCAGGGATTTCTGCTGACGGTCCAGCGCCTGTCTTGTTTCATCGGCATTCTGTCGCAGTTCCCGCTGCGCACTGCTGAGTTTCTTTGTGTCCAGCCCGGCTTCATTCAGCGCCAGACGCTGACGCTGTACGGACTGGCGAAGGCCGTTATATTTACTCTGCAGCTCAGTGACACAGCTTTTTGCCTGCTCAAGCAGTCTCGCCTGTGCCGCCGTCGGGCGGTTAGTGGCGGAAAACTGCGTGGCGAGTTTTGCCGCTTCTTCACGTGCGGCTTTCAGGCTGTTGCCCGTGACAGCCAGTTGCGTACTGGCTTTGCGGAAACCGTCAATCTTACCCGCCTGCGTATCTAATTCTTTCAGCCGGGTACGGCTTTGCTGGATAGCGGCAGCCAGCTCTTTTGAGCTGGTCTGCGCGGATCGAAATGGACGGGTGATTTTATCAACCGCATTCAGAATCACCTGCAGACGCAGGTTATTGTCACTCATCGCTGGCCCCGCTTCTCTGAATCGCTTTGTGCCGCCACTCCAGCACATCAGTCAGCGGCATAACGTCAGTGATGGACGGCGACCAGTGAAAGATGGTAGCAATGTCTGCCACCAGATCATCAACCGTCAGGCTGTCGGTAAACCGGCAAGCACCGACTTCTTCAACAAAAAAGTCACCACCTCTACCGACAACGCGGTGAGATCGGCGGGGTCCAGTTCTGCCATTTCCTGCGCGGTCAGTGTCGGGGTGGAAATACGCGGGATGACGGTCATCATCGCGCCCACATCCATATCCATGATTGCCTGCAGGCGTGTCCCGCGCAGTGCGCCGGACTGCGGTTTGCGCAGCACAATTTCGGTGATTTCAGTTTTACCGCGCTTGATCGGGGTATCCAGTTGCACGGTCCTTTCAGTCAGCTTGTCGCTCATGTTCGTTTCCTGTTAATGAAATACTGGCGCGGCTGCCCGCGCCGTTAAGGTTAATCAGAGGCCGAGGGCGTTGCGGTGTGCTTCCATCAGGTCCACGCCGTCAACGATTTCAACCATGTTGACCAGATCGACCTCATAGAGCACCTCACCGTTAATGGTCAGCTTCGCGTAGCTGTTGGTGCTGCTGACTTTGGTGGAGCTGCTCTCGCCGGTTTTCCACTCGCCGGAATCCACTTCTTTATGACGCCCGCGCACAACCAGCTCAACAGCCTGCACTTCGCCGGTATCGTCACGCTGAATGGAGCCGGTGAAACGCAACTGGATACCGTCCACCGTGGCAGTGCCCATCTGCTTGAATAACAGCAGTTCAGTGCCGCCGATTGAAAATTCCGTGTCCAGTGCGCCGTCATCCAGCCCCATGTCCACGTCCACCGCGCCCGGCATGCCACCACCGCGATACTTCTCAAACTTGCGGGTGAATTTCGGCAGGGTCAGAGACTCAACAATCCCCTGCCAGTTGTTCCCGTCGTTGAACAGGTTCAGGTGTTTTAACTTACGTGGTAAAGCCATGATTTCCCCTTATGCAGCTACGCGGCTGGCGAAATCCACCAGATAGCGATCGGTGATGCGCTGGCGCAGCATCAGGTTTTCAAGCGGTGGCACCGGCGTGTAGTCGTAGTCGATGGTGAGTTTTCCGGCTTTCAGGGAGTCTTTATCGTTCACGGACTCATCCAGCCAGCAGTCAGCCCCAATGAGATACCCCTGATTCACCAGGCTGCGCAGTTTGGCGCGGATACCTTCGATGATGTCGCGAGCAAGTGACGGGTTAAGTGGTTTATCCACTGCCCACATGTGCCCCTCTGCGATGGTGTCAGCCAGCACCTGCGCTGTGCGGGTGTAGTTTTCAAAAGCAAACAGCGGATCGTCACTGAGGCAACGGGAACCCCAGAAGCGAAAGCCGTCTTTGCGGATAAGCGTGGTGACGTCGTTCTGGTTCAGCAGTCCAGCATCGGTTGCAGGGTCCTGCAGATCCCAGAACACATCGGCGGAAATGCCGGTGACGCCGTTCACGCCCACGTTGGACAGGGTTTTGTGCCATCCGGTCTGCTCGTCAATTTTGGCGCGCAGGCCGAGCGCACGGGCGGAGGCGTAAGCCGTCGCATCCGCGCTCAGTACAGTGTCAAAATTGATGAAATCAGGCCAGATCAACATCCCCTCGCGCTGGCTGAAATTGTCACGATAGGCAATAGCTTCTTCCACCGTTTTGCATCCGTAGGCGGACAGGTAGGCAAACCCACGCAGACTCTGCGCCACACTCAGCAGTTCCGTAGCAACCGCCTGCGTGTCATGTCCCGGCACGCCAAGAATGCGCGGCTTGACCTCGAGCTGCGCCTGCGCCGAAAGCAGCGCTTTCATACCTGTTTTTTTACCGTCAGCGCTCACGCCTCCAATAATGTTGGAGGTGGTTTCCGCTTCGGTTTCGCCCTGCGCCACACGCACGACAACGGTTACGGGTTTAGCCTGGTCTGCAATCGCATCCAGTGAACGTGCCAGCGTGCCGGACTCGCCCGCTTTACCACTGGCGGTCAGTACATCGGTCAGCAGGACTGGCTTATTAAGTGGAAAAGTCACGGGATCGGCATCGTCGCCGGTACAAACAAGACCGACAACTGCCGTGCTTACTGTTCTGATAGGGCGGGTGCCGTCGTTAACCTCAACGACGCGCACGCCGTGGTGGTAGTCCTGAGCCATAAGGCAGTCTCTCCGGTTTACAGGGTGTCTGCCTATGTTCAGGGTGATAGACATCTCGTGCACGCGGTCAGTAATGTGTCAGTGCTGGCACAATGAAACCATTGTCATGCAAACCGGCTGGCAGGAAATTTTTTTTGATATAGTGTGGATATCCAATAATCATCAAAACCTAATATTCTACTGAGCGAGCATAAACCAATGCAATATATTCAGCATATTGCAAGATAATTAGTTGGCTCCAACATTTAGAATTAATCTGAAAAAAAACATCTTTTATGATAAATTTTTTTTACTTTACCAGCGAAGGCCATTTCTCTATAATTTATTTCTGTAATTATCACAACTTGTAGAAGAATGCTGTACAATTAATCACTATGTAAGCACTTTTAATTTTTGGCGAGCATATAAATGAAAGATAGAAATTTTACTATTGATATAATGAGATCGTTGGGAATACTGCTAATCATCCTTGCTCACATGAACCCGACACCTTCTGACATCTTGTTTCAGATAAGGACCTTTGACGTCCCCATGATGGTTTTTATTTCAGGCGCTTCATTTTTTCTCGCTAAAAAAACCTCAGTGAATTATTTATCATATGTATGGTCAAGGATTAAGCGACTTGTTTTCCCTGTGTGGATTTTTTTGTTTTTCTTTTACCTAGTAACCTTTCTATTTAATATAAAAATAACCCACTGGACTTTAAATTACAATACAATGACAAGCTCTTTTAAATTAGAAAGCGGATTTGGCTACGTATGGATAATCAGAGTATTTTTAATCGTCGCTCTCCTTTCCCCTCTGTATGTCTTATTAATAAAAAAATGTGGTGAACTGAAAACCGTTCTTTTATTTACTCTAATGTGTGTTCTTATTACCTTTGCACATTTCACCCCACCATACAAAGATAATAAATTTATAAGTTTCATATTGAGTGATTATTTTATTCATTCCGTTTCTTACGGTTTAATG
The DNA here is from genome assembly GCA_009363175.1 of Citrobacter telavivensis. Lineage (NCBI taxonomy): Bacteria > Pseudomonadati > Pseudomonadota > Gammaproteobacteria > Enterobacterales > Enterobacteriaceae > Citrobacter > Citrobacter telavivensis. Next base: position 1,750,209 of record CP045205.1, on the reverse strand, counting down.
TTTGTAATCGGATATTTAGCCTCATCATTGACCACCAAAAAACTATCAATAATATTCATTATACACGCAGCACTACTTCTGTTTTTTTGTGTATTTTATTTTAATAACTTTAGAGTCAATGATTATAAAACCCCTCCTACTATTATTTATATTTCTTATGCAATAATCATATCTATTACTATTTACTCTTCATTACAGCACTTCAGGTTAAAAAATAAAACATTCGCACTAATCATTAACAATATAGCTACAAATACGATATGGATATATCTGTGGCACATTCCAATGATTTTTTTCACGAAAAACTACTTTAGCAATTATCATTATTCCATTAGCCTTATCATAACCTCTATCTTCTCCATTTCGATGGCTGTTTATCAACGTAAACTTATTAATCGGATTACACGGCGAATTAAACAGTCATGGTTATCTAGTTTTGTTAATCAGGTGTTCACCGGTTAACCCCTCCAACAAGGGCTGACTCCATAAAGTTTGGATAGCTCATGTTATTCTTTCAGGGTCTGAGTTCGATATCCTATCGGACTCAGACCTTATAATTGCAACCTTCGCAACTAACCAATGTTTAGATAGTATCAGTTTATGCTTTATTTTTAGAGCGTTATATCAGCCGATATAAGTTTACGACAGGCTAAACCGGAAGGGCTGGCCATACTGGTGACGCAGGATCAACTCTCATCAACAAAACCCGGTATTTTTTCCATTCAGTCAGCGTAACGGTTTCTTCATCAGTCGCGATCTCCGCATCTAACGCATCCTGCCGCCACGCAATTTCAGAATCGGCTTTAGTCTTCAGATTCAACTTCATATTTTCGGCATTTGCTGTTAGTTCTTCCTGTGTTGGTGGTGGCTCGCTTACCCATGCTGGCATGTTATCAACAACCCCCCGCACTTTCCCTTCAGGTGGCTCCCCGTTAAATTCAGCCTCAACAGTATCATCAATATCAATTAAATCACTAAGTTCATCCCATGACGATTGATATATATGAAGCATTTCAATCGGGAAAAATGCGTTATATTTTGCTGACCATTTATATTTATTCATTTTATTCACCTATGCAGAACCAGTTAAAACGAACTTGAGAACCAGTACGGCGAAAAGAAAATGACGTCCGCGAAAGTAAATTATCATCTTGAATGATATAGGCCGTATCCGTGTTGGTTGCAGTCCCGGATAAGCTAAGGATCACTCTACCTTGCGTGGTTGGAAAAGGAATCGGGAAATTAATGGTCGCTGATGCAGCAGTACCGGTGTAAACACCCCACTGCAATAGTTTCCCGTTAGGCAATTGGCACCATCCTGAGCCAGCGCCAAAGCTGGACATATCCGGTATCTGATTTGCGCCGGTACCGACATCTCTTTTCGCAATCTCTCCCAAACCAAGGTTTTTGAGAAACTCTGAAACATCAGCAATGTCTTTTCCATTGGCAGCCTTGTCCATCTTTCCGGCAAGCGCATTTGTCATGGTGGTGGCAAAATTAGGATCGTTTCCCAACGCCTCCGCCAGTTCGTTAAGGGTATCGAGTGCAGCTGGAGAAGATGCCACCAGTGCTGCAATTGCCGCCTGCACAAAAGCCGTGTTAGCAAGTTGCGTGGAATTATTGCCTGCCGCCGCCGTCGGCGCTTTTGGCGTACCAGTGAATGTCGGACTGGCTTTTGGCGCATACTGCGTATGAGGATCGTTAGCTGCGACATGCTTCGCCATCAGGTCATCCACATACACTTTTAACTCCAGCACCTTGTCATCAACATATTTACGAGTTGCCAGTACCACTGCCGGGTCAATTTTCAGGGTGATGTTATCAGTGCTGCTGGTAATCAACACCATTCTGACAGTCTGCGTGCGCCCGCTCCCCTCCGCCAGCTGCGGCTTGTAGCTCTCCGGGCAGTTACCCACGGCAATCAATGCGCCAGTCTCATCAAACAGACCTACCTCACGAATCCACCAACCGCCCTCCGTTTCGGGGATCACCTGTTCAGCGATAATCTGGCTGCTGTTTTGCGGATCGATATACAGCATATTGAGGGAAGCGCGGCGTTTTTCAGCAACTAACGCGGTTTGCTGCGCGCTTGGCGTGGGTAATACGCCACCACCGTCTCCCACCGCCATCTGGGTAATTTTCAACGGGACACCGAGCGCGGCGGCGCTTGCCAGTTTCGCCGCCCCGATATCCGTCAGCAGGGTGTAAAATTTTGCGCTCATGGATTCACTCTCATTGTGTCAATAACATGGACTGCCCCGCCCTCGTAAGCGGCGCCACCGGAAATAATGGTGTCGTTGATATACGGGTAGATCGTGATTTCTTCGCCGGTGTAGGTAGCCGCGCCTACAAAATAGGGGCCGCTGGTCTGCAGGTTGATGGACATGCCGATCAGGTGACGGCTGCACGGTTTGGCATCACCGATGAGGCGCTCCAGTTCCAGATAGGTTTCTTCCGTGATGCCCTGGTCCTGCACGCCAATATCCAGACGGAACGTCCCCGGCGTTTCGCCGGTCTGCCACCACTCAATGATGCGAATCAGGAAGCCAAACGGCTCCACCACGCGCCGCACTGCGCTGGTTGTCCCCTTGTGCTGGTGAATATAGAAAGCATCCTGCACCACCCGGCGCTTGACGCTCTCCGCCCAGCTTTCGTCCCAGCGGTCAACGGAAAACGCCCACGCCAGATACGGCAGAAAGCTGACCGGACACGTTGCCGGGTTCCACAAATCGCGCAGCGGCACCATAAGTCCGGAAATCCCGCTGCAGGTCTGCGCCAGTCGGCGCTCAAGCAGCGATGAACCTGACGGCAGCAGGCTATTCATCCGTGCCCCCGTTGGTTACGCTCCATTCCGTACAGAACGCCGCCTGCGTCTTATCCAGCACCATATCAGCCAGCGGTGACGCCAGCTCCACACGCTGGACGCCCTCGACATGCAGCGTGGCATAAATCGCGCTGCGACGGATATCACGGCCCAGCCGCGTCTGACTGGCGATATACTTCTGTAGGCTGGCTTTTGCCGCCGCCATCACCGGCTCAGCTTCTGGCCCCGGATAAAGATAGATCGTCGCATCCACGCTGTAAGGGATAATTTCGGCGCTGCGCACCGTCAGGCGGTCTGCCACCGGACGCACGCTCTCGCTGTTAAGCGCCTGCTCAACTACCGCCAGCAGATCAGCCTCTGCTGTACCATCACCCTCACGACTCAGTACGGTAAGTACCACCTCCGCCGGTGCCGGGCTGGTTGCGCTGGCATCCGCCACGCGCCCGTCCGCGCTTCTGGCGTGAAACTCATAGGCCGCCGTCGGCCCCGCAACGGACAATCCCTCAAACGCAGCCGGAACACGCAGACGCAGCGCCTCATCGCTTTCCATCACTGCCGCGACCGGCGGCACCGCGTCGCTGTCAGCAGGCGTTACCGTCAGGCGTTTCACGTTGTAGTTGACTGCCAGCTGATCGAGATCGCCGCCGATGGCATATGCCACCATGACCGCCTGCGCGGCCTCGTTAATACGCTGGCGCAACAGTATTTCGCGGTAGGTGCTTTCCTGCAGCAGCTTGGTGACGGGTTCAGACTCCAGCGCTAACGTGCGCATAACGGCCTCCTGTTCATCAGTCGGATAAAGGGCCACAAAGGCGGCCTTGCGTTCTGCCAGCAATGTCTCAAAATCCGGCACATCTACTATCTGCGGCGCGGGCAGCAGGGAAATGTCAATTACTGCCATTTTCTGCTCCTGTTGATACCGAAAGGGAAACCGGCGCGCCGTTGTTGCGCTGCCCGGTAAGCTCAACCACCATGGAGCCGTCAAAATTGCTGCTGATGGTGATGGAATCCAGCGCAAGCCGTGGCTCCCAGCGACTCAGGGCCACATAGACCGCAGACATGACCTGCAGGCGCAGCGCCGGGTTCTGCGGCTGGTCAATCAGCACGGATAAAAGGGAACCATACTCCCGTCGGGCAATACGGCTGCCCTGTGGCGTCAGCAGAATATCGCGCACAGACTGGCGCAGATGGTCAGTGTCCGTGATGCTCTGCCCGTCCTTCTGGTTCATGCCGATATACAGCGTCATACCGGACCTCCGGTATTTGCACCACCCTTCGCAACACCGGTATGCACATGGTCATCCACCACGATCCCGTTAGAACTCATCGCACCGCCTCCCTGGGTAACGCCGCCATTGATCACCACCTCGCTGTTAATGCGCGTGGTGTCGGCCTCCACCACAAACTCACCGGTTTTGAGGGTGATATTGTCCGCCGCCTCGATCACCATGGATTTGATACCCCTGACATACCACCGCCCGGTGGCGGGTTCATACTCAAACCAGCCCCCGTCCGGGTACTCCGTCACGCAGCCGTCCACGGAATCCGACGGTGGCGCAAACTGACTGGAATAGATGGCAGGCAACGCAAAAGCAGTTTCCAGATTGCCACCCATACTCAGCACCACCACCTGCTCATCCGGCGACGGACACCACCATGTACGGGCACCACCGGCACGCAACGTCAGCCAGTTAATCCAGTTGGTTTCAAGCTCGCCCACTCTCACCCGGCACAGCCAGTTTTCCCGGTCCACTTCGGTCACTGTGCCGGTGCGGATCAGGTTGGTGATAAGGCGCATGATTTCTGTAAGTTGTGCATTCATAAAAGTAATAATGCACAACTTTTGTAAGTAATTTGATCTTGTTTGATTGTATAAGCAAGGATACAAAGAAGTTTGGAGGAAAATGAAAAACTCGCAGCACTTATTCACTGCGAGGTTGTATGAAGCCGGTCAATTGTCTAAAAATAGTCATTTCATATTGACAATATCGCGGAATACATCCTGCATTAAACTCGCGATATCGGAAAGTATTTTCTCTTGTGTTGAATCATTGATCTCTAATGATTTTATAACAAAAGAAATTCGATCTGCAGCAGGTAAATAATGAGATGGCACTGTTGTTTCTATTGCGGAAAAAAATATAGCTATCCCAGCCATCATAAATGTTAACGTAACACCTTCATCACGACATATGATTGAGGCAATTCTAACGCCCCACATATCTGCCTCTTTCTCTACTTCAGAAGGATCTAAATCTGGGTGCTGATGGTTCAGCATGGCATGAGAATACTCGTGTGCGGCTATGAAAATCTCACACCCTAACACCATATCCAGTATGAGCTTTTGCCCCACAGGTCCAAAGTTCATTAATGATGTGTATGCAAGTTGGCCGCGAACATTGTAATCTTTGAAGAAATTCCGCCACTCGTTCAAATCAGTCTTACTTTGTAATAACTCCGTTCTATTTTGATCATCGTTTACATGTTTCTCCCATTCAGCTCTCCACTCTTTTTCATTTCCCCCTTGTAAAAGAGTTCGTGGATAACTGCTCACAAACAAACTAATGACTCCATGAACAAAATGAAATATCCCCGATTCAAAAATAATAAAAACTTTTGATTTTCCGTCTGAACACTTTACCGGAGCAGCCAGCGCACTAACTTTACCGGTTGGGGCACAACAAAATCCGCCATAATTTTGGTGATCAAAGGGAAAACTTTTCGCGACTAACTCCACTTTACTCATTAGATGAGATGCAATACTATAACTTAATCGGTCATCGTAGATTGTTGGAAGAGTCATTACACCTTGGACATTATCAACGATCTCCTTCATATAATCAGAAGGTATGTTATCCATTTTACGGCAAATATTGAGAAGACCTTCATCACTATTTAGTGATTGAGCAAGCTGATCCTCTTTGTAAACTTGAGCAGTTAAACTCTGTTCTATTAATTGGCTTTCAATATATTCTTCTAGGTTTTTATAATCACTATTATATTCAGACATTATTTTGATCATGCCGCACCTCTTCAATTGGTTTGATTTAATATCAGCATAATAATATCCGAATCAAAAAACAAACCTAAAAAAAACCTCCATACACAAAAAAAATTTCGACCAAAATTAAATTTTCATTATTTATGTTTTAAACCAGAGATGGTTAACCACAAAAAACTCAAGTAGATTTTCGATTATCATATCCTGTGTGCTCATATTAAATCCTAACAATCGACGTTCAGAATACTTCACTTCACCTCCCTTTTTACTGACACGATCACGCAGCCCATAATGATGCACCCGCGCAATCCGCTGAACTTTCCTCTCAAAGTGCACGCTGGCAGAATCCGCAGTGGCTGCGGTTTTCAGGTATTTAGTGGTGCGCAATTTGGCGAACATCTGGCGCTTGATACGCCCCTTTTTGCTTCTGGCCGTCACCCGGCGCGCCTCAAAGGCGGTGCCGTCTGGATTACGCTGCAGCCTGATGTTCTGCTGCTGCATCCGGCGCAACTGTTGCGCCAGTTGCCGCATCATACGGTTGCGTGCTGCAGGCTCCAGATTTGCCAGCAATGCCGTCAGCCAGTCATCCATCCTCTGCAGCTCATCCACGTTTCACCGTCCACATTTCTTCGGGTCCGTCCGGCTCTGGCACCGCTTCAACGCTCGACACATTACCGTCAGTGCTGACCAGTACACGCTCCGTCAATTGCAGGTTCAGGCTGATATCGCACACATCGTTGCGCAGAATATCCACTTCAAAGGTGAATAGTTTTTCGCGCAGATCCGGGTTATTGATAGCATCCGGCTGGTTGTCACTTAGCCACAGCAGCACAGGAGCCATCAGCAAATTCTGGTCACCGCTGAAATCCTCGATCACCACGTTCATGGTGTAGCGGTATTCCCATGACATGGAGCTGGCACCGGTTGCAACCAGTGAGCCGTTATCAACGAAAAGGTGCAGCTTGTCCGGGTTATCGCGGACATAGGCAACCGCTTTATTCAGGGCGCTGCGTAAGGACTGTGGTTTGTTCACTGTCTAGCTCCTGACACGCAATAATCGTGTCCACTTTGTCAGCACAGATCGCCCAGGCGGCCTCGGTTTCATCGAGCACCGCATTCAGATCGCCGTTACTGCGCGGCGCTGACCTTTCCAGGCGGCACTGCGTCACTCTGGGACAGCCACTTACGGTAAGCTGCACCTCCTGTGAGGGCCGGACGCTCCCGCAGCCGGATAATGTCAGCAGGCAAAAGAGTGTCAGCCCAGCGGCGTAAATCCTCGTTTTCACGTTTCAGTTCCTCGATCCGGCGCTGGCGGCTGCGCAGCAGTGCGGTGGTCTGTTCCGCTGCCGCATAAAGCCGCGTCTGCGCCCGGCTGTTGGTTTCGGTCAGTATGGACAGGCCGATGAGCTGACTATTTTTCTTCGTCAGTTCCTGCGTTTTGCTTTTCAGCGCCGCGCCTTGCGTCTCAATGGTGTGAGTGGCATTGTTAAGTCGCCACGACTGCCAGGCCAGCGCCGCAAGAACCAGCGCCAGCCCTACCACCAGTGCGCGCGTCACGCTCCAGTTCCTTTCAGACACCAGGCCAGTTCCCTCGCGCGGCGGTTCTCCAGACCTTTATTTTTCACACCGTTAACGTAAATCCAGCGCGGTAGCTGGTTGCATGCCTGCCACCACTGCTGGCGATTGATATATGACACCATGGTTGACCTGCAGATCGCGCCGGTCCCCACATTGAAACCAATACTCACCAGCGAATCGTAGACATGCTGCGGTGGCTTCACCGTCAGGCAGGCATCCAGCCTTTTTTCAGTCAGCAACACATTGTTTATTAACCCCTGCGCCGCCTGCCGTTCCGTGATGGTTTTCCCCGGCACCACACCGGACGTATTGCCGATACCGTCAGTCCATACGCCCGCACTGCACTGATAAGGCTGCAAGCGGCATCCCTCGTAATCGGCGATCAGTTTCAGACCCTCAACGGAGGTATGAAGCGACTGGAAACCGGGCAGCGTGGCGGCGATAGCCAGCACCGCCCCGACAAGGCAGCGCTTAACGATTGAAGGATTCATATTCCCCCCGCGAAATTTTGCCGCCACGTAACAATTTGAAAGACTGGTGTTTGTAGTACCAGTTGATAGCCAGCATCAGCACACCTATCAGTACGCCGCCAACCGTTGACGCATCCTTGAGCGACAGATCGCCCAGCCATGCCAGCAGCACGGCGATGCAGTAAGTGATAAAGGCGCTGATTCGTTCAAGCGTCATCATTCAGTCCCATAGCTGGACGGTCTGCGCTGTGGTTGACGCCGTAATGTCCGGCAGCTCCACCTGCAGCCCGTGCGGTAAAAATGGGCCGTACTCAGCCAGCCCCGGATTTGCCTGCAGAACCTGCTCAGTGACACCCTGCGTGCGCCCGTAATGACGCCAGCAAAGCGCGTCCACCGTGTCATACTGATGCGCACGCACTTTCATCAGATAAGCTCCACCGTACAGTGCGGCGCATCCTGCACCCGGCTGATGGCCCAGCGGGCATCTCGCCACAGATCGCCGCTGGCCTCCGCCAGCTCCGCCCCTCGCTTCACACCGGATGCCGTGGCGTCATAGTCCTGATAACGCTCATTGAGCACGGCGCGCGCCCAGCAAAAAACAGCGTTGTGGTAGTGCCGGATACGCTCGCTTTTGCCGTCCAGCATTTCTGCCGGAACCTCAGCAAGTGTCCGCCAGCCCAGCATCTGCTGACGGTTGCGGAAGTCGTACAGCTCAGCGTTAACCTCAGAAATTGCCGTCAGCACGACCTGCTTTAAACGCGGCTGCGTCACCGTGCCGTCAGTGCGCATCACACTGCGAAATTCCGACAGGTCCACATCAGGCCAGAACGGCGTATTTTTGATGACCTCCGCCTGTTCCGGTGCCTGTTCGGGCGCAACAAACTTCATGCGGCATTCTCCTGAATAAGTGGGCGGTGGACGGGGTTTTGATGTGGCAGTGCCTTTCGCCACCCCGTGCCGCCCGTGCGCGGGGCACGTTCGTTAGCGGCTGTCATTGCGCAGTCTGCGCTCCAGCTGCTGCTTTTCTTTTTTCACACCGCAGCGGGGATCGAGCTGCAGCGCATGGGTAAGGTGATTCAGGGCAGATGCCGGGTTGCTTTCGCTCAGTACAGCGCCGATGGCTTTATGCAGGCGCGCCCGCGACTGGTCCGGCATATCCAGATCGGCTGTCAGGTCCAGCGTCTGCAAAAGCAGATCGGCATCAAAAACGGAAGCAGCCAGCAGAGCGCTTTGCGCCGCGTCTGCCATTTCTTCTGCCAGCACGGTCTGCACGTTACGATTGCCCAGCGGCATCACCCAGCCATGGCGCAGCGCATGACGCCCGATTTCCAGCGCACCGGCATAATCACCGGCATCGATACGCCACAGCATCACGTACATCAGCACGTCATCCTGCTGCGCACCTCCGGCAGCCAGCACGCCCCCCGCCCAGGCGGAATATTTCGGCAGCAGCTCCACCTTGATTTCCGCCTTTTTCACCGTGGACTGGACCCCCTTGAGGCGGCGGCGGTCTTCTGCCAGTTGCAGCAGCATCAGGTCATACCCCGACGCATGGCGAACACTGCCGCCCTCACGGGCGGCCTGTTCGGCCTGAATGCGCAGGCGGTGCTGCCGTGCGGGACTCAGGCTCATGCGTTATTCCCCACCTTCCGGTGCGGCAGGCGCGCTGAAATCACCGATTTCGATGTTTTCAACCAGCGCCGCGCAGCGGTAGTCCTCGACCACATACGCCTCGTTGACGGATTCAAAGTTTTCAATCCGGTCACGTTTCGGGTTGTCGATAACAGAACGGCGGCGGGTGTCTTCCTGCCAGTAGATGGACAGGTTATCCAGACGGGTGATCAGCAGGGCATTTGCCGGGAAGAAAGGCGCGCGCACAGCCTGCAGGCCGCCCATGCGTTTCTGGCTGATGATCAGATCGGCGGCGATTTTCTCGCTGTTGTCCTGCTCTTTGTTGACCAGCGGGAAATACTTGTCAGACAGCAGTTCACGTCCGCAGACGACAACCAGCTCGTCATCATCCTGATACTCCACATCGATCAGCTCGTTGACGGTATCCATCACCACCGCGTCAAGATTTAGATACTTACCCCCCGGACCTACTTTTACCGGTTCTGCAGTAGTGGTGCCGTCTTCTGCGGTTTTACTGCCCATGACATGATCCGGCGCGTCTTCGCGGATTTTCTGCAGCCAGCCTTTATTGACGTCCTGCAGCAGCGGGTTTTCAGCACGATTAGAGGTTTTGGCACGCTTCACGCCATTAAAGCCGATCATGATGCGGTCCAGCGCCTGACGCTTGACGATGGCGTTGCGGATACGCACCTGGAAGTCCTGGAATTTCGCCCACAGGTCCAGTTTTGCGTAGGTCAGCACCGTATCAAAGTTGGTCTGCTCGCATTTGTATTCCACATCTTCCATCAGCGTCGGATCGGTTGGCTCGCGCTCTTTGGTGGTGGTATCAGTGGTTCCGGCAATGGTGCTGCCAACGCCAAGCCCCAGCAGCTGCCCGGACTGCTCAGTGACCGGCGTGATGTTAATCAGCGTCAGAAAAGCGGCGGACTGCTGGATCTGGTCTTCCAGCGTCTGCTGCACGGACGGCTCCACGGTGAACTTGCTGGAGAGTTCTTCAATCTCCACACCGTTCAGGCGCGCCAGTTGCTGCAGGTAAGCGTTAAAGGCAAAGCGGGTTTTCTTTTTCATCGGGTTATATGCTCCATCAGCAATTGGTCAGGGTGCCTGCCGGTGCGTCACCGCCCGGCGCGCGCTGGCGGTAATCCTTGCGGCTGTCTTCGCTGCTAAGCTTTTGCTCAAGCTCGGCAAAGGCGGTCTGCTGCTCCTGCAGGGAGGACTCCAGTTCAGAAAGGCGCTGGTTCTGATCGGACAGGGATTTGTCAGTGCGCTCGCTCAGGTTCTGCTGCTCAGTAGCGACCAGCTCCACGGCTTTATGCACATCAGAGAAGCGCGCATCGTCGGTCTGTTCTTTTTTGGTGAACAGCGCGGTGACGCGGGCAAAGAGGGACGGCTTTTCGTCCTGGGCTTCTTCCAGTTCGATCAGCGTTTCAACTGCTTCCGAAAACAGGTTTTCAGGGTTCTGCTTACGGTTCGCCAGCGGGTTGTGTGCTGCGCTGGCGCTGAATGCCAGCATTTCAGTACCCAGACTCGCCGGATCGTCCGTCGCCCCCAGCCCCACAAGGTAGGCTTTGCCGGTGTCGGCAAACTTCGTGCTGACCTCCATGGAGGTGAAAAGCTTCTGGCCCTTTTTCACCAGTTCCACCAGGGCGTCCGTGGGTTCGACATCAGCATAAAGCGCCATCTTGCCCGCAAGCGGCCCATCCTGGATTTCTTCTGCTACCAGCCCCGTCACCCTGCCATAGCGGTTAAAAGTGCTGTCCGGCAGATAAGACTTGATGTGCTCAAGGTTAATCAGCGCGGTATAGACCATCGGGTTGTAGCTGGCAGCCATCTGTACCAGCCATTCACGCTGGATCTCGCGCCCGTCAGTAGTGGCACCTTCCACCCCGATACGGAAACGCTTTGCTTTCACTGTCATGAGCCGTGCTCCGTTAGAAATAACTTACTGGAGCCTTATGTTTGCGGTGATGGGGGGAGTGAGACAACGCGCTGTATTTGTACGGTAAACCACACAAACCGCAGCCGGGGAAAGCCGCCATCCAAGGCCGTATGTTTGGGCCATGAACACGACACTGACCCCCGCAGACCTCGATCCCCGTCGGCAGGCCATGCTGCTGTACTTTCAGGGATACCGCGTAGCCCGCATTGCTGAAATGCTGGGCGAGAAAGTTGCAACCGTTCACAGTTGGAAGAAGCGCGACAAATGGGGCGACTATGGGCCGCTGGATCAGATGCAGCTCACCACCGCCGCACGTTACTGCCAGCTCATCATGAAGGAGCAGAAAGAAGGGAAAGACTTCAAGGAAATTGACCTGCTGGCGCGCCAGTCAGAGCGCCATGCCCGGATCGAAAAATTTAACGATGGCGGGAACGAAGCTGATTTAAACCCGAAAGTTGCCAACCGTAACAAAGGGCCACGTCGCCAGCCCGAAAAGAATGTTTTCACTGATGAACAGACCGAAAAGCTGGAAGAAATCTTCCGCAACGGCATGTTTGAATATCAGCGCCACTGGTGGCAGGCAGGCGTAAAACACCGCATTCGCAACCTGCTTAAGTCACGCCAGATTGGGGCAACATACTTTTTTGCCCGCGAAGCGCTGATTGATGCCATCACCACCGGGCGCAACCAGATTTTCCTCTCTGCCAGTAAGGCGCAGGCGCACGTCTTTAAGCAATACATCATCGACTTTGCCAAAGAGGTGGATGTGGAGCTGAAAGGCGACCCGATGACGCTCTGCAACGGCGCGTGCCTGTACTTCCTCGGCACCAACGCCCGCACGGCGCAGAGCTACCACGGCAACCTGTATCTGGATGAATATTTCTGGATACCGAAATTCCAGGAACTGCGCAAGGTTGCCTCCGGTATGGCCATTCACAAGAAATGGCGACAAACCTACTTCTCCACACCGTCCAGCCTGACCCACAGCGCCTATCCGTTCTGGTCCGGCGCGCTGTTCAACCGGGGACGCGCCAAAGCGGACAAGGTGGACATTGACCTGACCCACGCCAACCTTGCGCGCGGCGTGCTCTGCCCGGACGGACAGTATCGCCAGATCGTCACCGTGGAGGATGCAGTGCGCGGCGGTTGTAACCTGTTCGACCTGGATCAGCTGCGCACGGAGTACAGCCCGGACGAATACCAGAACCTGCTGATGTGCGAATTTATTGACGATCTGGCGTCAGTATTCCCGCTCAGCGAGTTGCAGGCGTGCATGGTGGACAGTTGGGAAGTCTGGAGAGATTTTCAGGCGCTGGCGTTGCGCCCGTTTGGCTGGCGAGAAATCTGGATCGGATACGACCCGGCGAAAGGTACGCAGAACGGTGACAGCGCAGGCTGCGTGGTTATAGCACCGCCAACTGTACCGGGCGGGAAGTTCCGCATTCTTGAGAGGCACCAGTGGCGCGGGATGGACTTCCGCGCGCAGGCGGACGCTATCAAAAAACTGACGCAGCAATACAACGTGACCTATATCGGCATCGACTCGACCGGGGTCGGTCACGGTGTCTATGAGAACGTGAAAGCGTTCTTTCCTGCCGTGCGTGAATTTGTCTACAACCCCAACGTCAAAAACGCCCTGGTGCTCAAGGCGTACGACATTATCAGCCACCGCCGTCTGGAGTTTGACGCCGGGCATACCGACATTGCGCAGTCCTTTATGGCTATCCGCCGCGCCACAACCGCCAGCGGAAACCGCCCTACTTACGAAGCCAGCCGCAGCGAAGAAGCCAGCCACGCAGATTTGGCCTGGGCAACGATGCACGCGCTGTTCAACGAACCGCTGCAGGGCGAATCCGCCAATACCAGTAATATCGTGGAGATTTTTTAATGAATGAACAAAACGAGGCCGCCAACCTGAGCACAATTGAACCTGAGAAACTGCCAAATAAAGCGGCGACAGCAGAAGCATTCAGTTTTGGTGATCCGATCCCCGTTCTGGACCGGCGTGAACTTCTTGATTATGTGGAATGCGTACAGATGGACCGCTGGTATGAGCCGCCGGTCAGTTTTGACGGACTTGCCCGCACCTACCGCGCCGCCGTGCATCACAGCTCACCGATTGCCGTTAAGCGCAACATCCTGACCAGCACGTTTATCCCGCACCCGCTGCTGAGTCAGCAGGCATTCAGCCGCTTTGTACAGGACTATCTGGTGTTTGGTAATGCCTATCTGGAAAAACGGACGAACCGCCTCGGCGGTATTCTGTCGCTGGAGCCATCGCTGGCGAAGTACACCCGGCGCGGAGTGGATCTGGATACCTACTGGTTTGTGCAGTACGGCATGACCACCCAGCCGTATGAGTTCACCAGAGGCAGCATTTTTCACCTGATGGAGCCGGATTTAAACCAGGAGATTTACGGCCTGCCGGAGTACCTGTCCGCCATCCCTTCAGCCCTGCTGAATGAATCCGCCACGCTGTTCCGCCGTAAGTACTACATCAACGGCAGCCACGCAGGCTTCATCATGTATATGACTGACGCCGCGCAGAACCAGGAGGACGTGAACAACATCCGCCAGGCCATGAAAAGCGCCAAAGGGCCAGGTAATTTCCGCAACCTGTTTATGTACTCGCCCAACGGCAAAAAGGACGGCATCCAGATCATCCCATTGTCAGAGGTTGCGGCAAAGGATGAGTTTCTGAATATCAAAAACGTGAGTCGCGATGACATGATGGCAGCGCACCGCGTTCCACCGCAAATGATGGGGATCATGCCGAGCAATGTTGGGGGGTTTGGGGATGTGGAGAAGGCGGCAAATGTATTCGTTCGAAATGAACTTTTGCCATTGCAAAAAAGGCTGGAAGAATTGAACGATTGGGTAGGTATAAATGTTTTAAATTTTAAAAATTACAATTTAAACTAGTAGACCATGCCTGTAATTAAAATCAATTACAGGCATGTTTACAGTTTAACTGATTAAAAGGGAGCATCATCATTTGACAACAAGGGAGGTTTCTCAGCAGCACCATCAACTTTCATATCATCATCATTAGCACCAGGCTCCAACTCAACAACATCGACAGGTTGAATCAATGTTTCCAATGGCTTGTACGAATCGCCCATCATCATCTTATAATGTGCGGCATGTTGGCTACACTCAAATATTTTCTGAAATACAATTAGATTCTTCCCTACAGAAATATCATCTAAATTCATGAACACATCATCACCAGAAAAATGTGAGCCATCATTAATCCATGACACCAATGATTTAAAAATCAATTTATCACAACCTTCAAAGTGACACTCTAATTCTCTAACATCAATGCCACCTAAAATTTTAAAGTAGTTCTCTAAAATTCTGCGCATAGTGTTTTGAATTGTACCATTATTTTTTTCACTACGGCGTAATTCACTCCATAAGAGATCATATGATGTTTTTATTGGATTGGTCGTGCATTTTTCAACATATGAATCCTTCTCTTTTTTTCTAACAATCCAAAAGGTTTCTTCATTCATTGCGTTATTGCCTGATCTTTTCGGATTAAATGTTAACTCCTTATGGAAATAAATGTTATGCGTAAGTATAATCATTTGTTTTATACTACCTTTGTTTGCACGAACATCATCCATTAAATTTTTAATCAGTGAACTAACGATAAACAATATATCGCTATCTAAACTTGATATTGGATCATCAAAAACAACCACCCGATCTGCCAGAACACCAGAAGACTGATTACTACCTCTAACGAGATTATAATAGTAAAGGAAAGTGATGAATGTCTTCTCTCCTTCGCTTAATGTCAATCGCGCGTTATCTCCGCTGTCTCTTACTATTACATAATGTGCTCTATCTTCCGATGGTTTTAAATGGAAATTTATGAACCCATAGCTCTTCAAAATCTTGTTAATTTCATGAACAGTAGGAAGAATACTCGTTTGGCCAGATTCAATCCCTTCAATTTCCTTCTTCAACTCGATCAGTTTTTCGCTTTCCTTTGCCACTCCTGCATATAAACCATCTCTTTTCTTTTCAAGTTTGTTTCGTGATTTTAGATAACTTTCTATATCCGTTTTTAATTCAGTTCTTGTTATGTATGCCCAGATTTGTTCTTTTAAATTTTTTTGCTCAGTTTTGATATTTCTAAAGAGTGTATTATTAGCCTCAATCTTTGAATTTATTGCTTGTATAAATATTGAAAAATCCTCTATTATAGAGTCAATGTTTTCAAATACAACAACCTCACTCAGTAACTTTTCTTTACCTCTTGCCTTATCAAAATTTCTAAGCAATAGAGAAATAAGGATATTAGATTTATCTTCAAATATGTCGTCATCGATAAACGGTAACTTTGCCCCCCTAATGTTATCAAGTTCCCATCTTAAGCGTTGTATATTAGCATGGTACTCAGAAAGCAATCCATTTATTAGTTGTTGCTTTTTATTATAAGTTTCATCAAAGTATGATGAGAGATTATGGAAAATATCACTACTTATATCCTGCTGACAAAATGGACACTTAGGCTCTGATTCGTGAAAATACTCTAAACCTTTTTTTACCCAGTCACTATTATTTAATAGGCTAATCAAATCTGCAACGTTGACATCTTTTTTCCCCAGTATTTTCTCCTGCCATACCTCATGACTTAAAATAGATTCGAATCCATCAAAACTAGGAATGGATAACGGGGTGTATGAAATTAGCTCATCCGAGAATACTGTACGGCATTTCTCAGTAAGTTCACTTAGTGGTATTGGAGCTGCGGTGTTCTGCTTGAATTCAGCAAGGACTCTGATTTTAAATTTTTCAGTACTGTTTCTTAAACCTTCAAAAGCCTTAAAGAAAACATCATCATGCTTTTGCTTTTGTTTCCAACAAATGTCTTTAAAAGTTTCTTCTTGCTCAGTCAGATCATTAATAACGCCCACATCATCAGCGCTGCCATTTAATAATTTTTGTTTAGCTGTTATTCCTTCTTGAAGCTTATTTTTCTGCTCGTTTAATGATGTTAGTTTCTCTTGAGCACCTTTAATATCGCTTCCCAGGGTAAAAACCCCTTTTATTTTATCTTGACTAAAATTATTGTCTACAAAATCCTTATTATAAACATAACTAATTAATTTATTGCCGTTTTTCCACTGAATTAAGCAGTCGGGATACTTATCAGGTTCATTAATTATTTTACTAATAGTAGTTTTACCTGCACCATTAGCTCCATAAAGATAATTAAATGTAGATAAACCATACATCTTTTGTTCTGGCCCAGTATATGAACCTGCATTTCTGATCGTTAACTCTTCTATCATCACACAAATCCTTTTCAGTGGTTCGGATTTTTCCGAATATAAAATACATACTTAAGTCCAGAACAATCAAATTTTCAAGGTGGTCATGCATACAGGTGAAGCGATCATCCATAGTGCCAGCGCGCGCTCGTATCCCCGCCACGCCTGCCCGCTTTATGTAGTGGTTTTCATGCACCTGCATGACATAAGCAAAAGCCCGCCAGTTCTGGCAGGCCTCAATAAAAAAGAGCTTCAGACGATCATGCATTTTCATGCGGCATAGACATGCACAACGGCACTAACGCCTCGCATGGCTCGTTGTTCAACCTTGCCAGCGTCAGAATCAAGTCCTAACGCCAGCAACGTTCCTAAACCTAACTGGGGAGATCCATTGAACGGTTGTACTCATGAGCACGGATTTTCGCCATCAGCTCATCGGTAAGCTCCGAAACCCACTGGATAGCAAGCCGCTTCTCTTCATCATCGCATTCACTAGCCGCTACAAGCTTCACAAAAAAATCAATGCGCTGGAGCTTCAACGACTCCAAAAAATAGTCCTGCATTTTCCCCTCCACTTAAAACAACTGTATATAAACACAGTATATAATTAGCCATTAAATGTAAATTGTTTTTTCTATGTTTCAAACAGATGGCTCAAGTGAGATGCTTTACAGGAGACAACGGAATGAGGAATTAATCGATGCGTAAAGCATGTATTGAACTTATGGCAGGAACTAACGCAGCCTGCCTGGTTGCAGGTGAACTAGGCACTGGTCGCTGTCTTTACTTGGTTGTAGTAATGGAAGACATATTTGGTAAGCCTACAACAGAACAATGGCTAAAATCCTTAAGGCTCTGCGAGGCCAAGGCGGCTGAACTGAAGTATGAAGTTGCCCGCATTCGCGGTAAGAGTCTGGCTGGCTTGTAACTCTTCGATTTAAGGCGCCTTAGAACCAATGGCGCCATTTATCATCTTCCTGCAAACGCTGACCCCGGTAAAAAAGCCGCAACCCAGCCCCAGATGGAATGCTGCCACCACGCAAAAGCAAATCCACTTCTGCGTTACTTGCATCAAACCCTCTGGCAATAAGTTCTGCCTCAAGCTGCAGGCGCTGCTGTTCCGAAATCTCCTGCTTGTATGCTTTTTTCCGCTTCGGTTTCACCAGTCTTAACCTGGCTGTAAGCTCCCGCCGTTCCTTCTGGCTCATGTTGTGGAGATAATCCCCCAGTTCCCTCTCATCCATGGTTTTAATATCAGGTAAATCCCCTCCTGATTTGTTCAGATTTTCAACAGGGGGACAGTTATTGCCACGAGTCCAAGGGGCGCAAGCGCCCTGGTCGGCTGCCGCCTCCTGAACGTCAACGGCCTTACGAACCTTTTTCCACTTCACCGCGTGCGTGCAAATCTTGCCTTCTGCAATCGGGGACCAAATGCCATAGATACGGATACCGTGATCGCCGTAGGCGCTCGGCTCGTCGTTATGCTCATATGCCGTGCGGACAAGGTGATGTTTGCGGGGAACCAGCACACCGCCCTGCTTCATGATGTAGGTGGCAAAGCAGCCCGCATCAGCCGCCGCCAGTACCGCATCCAGACGCGGGTTATCCAGTACCGGCGCGCCCGCTTTGCGTCCACCCTGCACTCTCGCCGCCTGACCAGCCAGCAGGCGCAGTTCGCGGTATGCCTGACGCCCCGGAATACCAAAGAAACGGAACTGCTGGACACGATGCAGTGACGCCCAGGCGCTGACATGCTCGGCGCTGTCACGCAGTGATCTGCCGGTTTCTTTGCTGATTTCTTTAGCCAGCCCGCGCCCGTCGATATTCTTGCTGATGTACTTGGCGATGTAGCTTGTCGGCGTACCCTTGCGCGGGTTGATTAGCTCGGACTTAAAGCGCGGCCCGGTATTGGCGCCCAGTTCCTCGCGGTCTTCACGGATGGCAAACTTACGCAGCAGCGCGGTGATGGAACGGCGGTCTTTTTTGCGCATGAAGCACAGAAGATGCCAGTGTACAGTGCCGTCATGGTGCGGCTCTGCAACGCGGACGCCATACCAGCGCAGCCCGGCCTTGTGCATTGCCTTGCGGAAAGCAGCGAACGTATCAACCAGATAGTCACTGCTCTGCCGGACCGTGGCACTGGTCCACTTCGGATTAGGTCTGCCGTTGTTGAGGGTTGCGTGGAAGCGTGACGGGCAGGTGATGGTATAGAACACTGCGCAGTCTCCGCGCATTTCCGCTATCAGCTCCAGCCCCTTAACACAGGCCATCATTTCATTACGGCGGTGTGCCGGGTTGCTGTTGCTGGCGTTCACCACGTCTTCCATGTCCAGCGTGTCGCCATCTTCGTTGACCAGCTCATGCGAGCGGAAGAACTCCAGCGATTTGCGGCGCTGCTCGCGTTTGTGGATCACGGCTTCATAGCTGACATACGGGGACGCTTTCTTGTTGACCAGGCAGACGGCGCGCAGCTGTTCCTCCCGCCACTCGCAGCGCATCTGCCACAATTTGCGGTACCACCAGTCCGCACACAGCATGCGCGCCAGCGACGGTGGGATCAGTTCATAAGGCACCGGCTTGCGGCGGCGCTTTTTGCGGCGTAACTGCTCAAAGGCAGGCGGGATGACCTCAAGGCGCATGGCTTCTGCAGCAACCCTTTCCCATGCCTGGCGGATTTCTTCTGGTTTAACATCGTCACTGACAAACAGATCACCGCAGGCCGCATCAAGACACATGCTCATATGTGCCGCAACCAGCGTGGAAAGGCGCTTGACCTGATCCTGATTCATTTCAGGCAGTACCAGCAGCCCCTCCAGCCCGTCCTGGCTCGCCATAAACCGAAACGAGGTGGACATTTGGCTGCCCCGCACGCGCTCCAGCCGCTCAAGACACGGTCTGATTGTTTCGCGCAGGTACCGGGAATAAGCCTTTGCCCTGCCCAGGCTATGGAAGTATTTAATCCGCTCCAGTAGAGGCTTGTTGATATGGGCAGGCATGGCGCTTACATCGGCAATAATCACCAAATCGGGATTAACACGCTGCTGTTCGCGGGCCATTTTGGCATGGCTAATCAGCCGATCCTGCTCCATTTCACACTGGACAGGATCGCGGGATTCATTGAAGAAATAACGTTCCCAGACCTTATCACTCAGCGCCTCACGGCGCAGATGCTCCTGCTCGTTATCCGCAGCGTACAGAGTGATGAGGTTTGAAAGCGCAGACTCCGGCGCAACTTCCGCCGGGTCCAGATACGGGTTAACCGCTTTTTTTCGGGCATTCCATGGAAAGGCCACGGCGGCCTCATTCGAGCCGCCAGTGGTTTGTGCATGATGTAATGTGAATTTACTCACTACCACGCCCGCACCTCAGCTTCCACCGAGATATCAGGACCAGACGCCAAATCAACACCAAACCAGCATGCTGATTTTGTGGCGATGATTTCTACTGCAGTTTTACTATCACCGGCAGTCACGCCCATGCTGCGCTTTGCAGTGATACGATGGCGGGTAAAGTTACGATAAATCGAACGGGTCAGGGACGTGTCGCTGTTGGACACGATAACCGGATGACCTTCTGATGACCGGCGCTCAAGAATAGACGCCAGATGATACTGGTCGTCCTCTGTAAAACCGGCAGTGTGATATCCGTTAAACGTGCCGTCATATGGTGGATCGCAATAGACAACATCACCCGTTTGCAGCAGTGCCAGTGTCTCGTCATAGCTGGCGCAGATAAACGTTGCGCATTTTGCTTTTTCTGCAAATGCGCGTATTTCGTTTTCAGGGAAGTAGGGCTTTTTATAATTACCGTAAGGAACATTAAAATAACCGTCCAAGTTATAGCGACACAGTCCGCGATAACCATGGCGATTTAAATATAAGAAATACAATGCGCGTTCAATTGCACCACCATGGCGCAAGTTAAACTCCTGTCTCGTCTTATAATATGCCTCTGGGTCATTACGGGCTTCAAAAAGATATCTGCCCTCTTTGATGAAGTATTCAACATCATTCTTAATCACCTGATAGAGATTAATCAGGTCTGGATTAATATCCGCGACAAGATAATGAGGATAGTCTGTCTCCATCATCACAGCGCACGAACCCGCGAAAGGCTCAACCAGTCGCGGGCCTGCTGGAAGGTGTTTTTTCAGTTCTGGCATTATGGCGGTTTTATTACCCGCCCATTTCAGGATAGTGCTCATACAGCACCCCCTACGTAATGTTTGCCTTTCAGCTCTGCGATTTCCTGACAGGTGACGCAACACTGCACGCCCGGAATAGCGCGGCGGCGAGCTGGCGGGATCGGTGCATCGCAATCAATGCAAAGCACACGGGAAACGCCCGGCGTTCTGTTGCGGGCGGTGTGGATGTGGCGCTGAAGTTCTTCTTCAACGCGCTGCTGTACAAGGTCCATTGAATCAGCCATCAGTGGATCTCCTGCGCTTCGTTCTGAATGTTTTCAGCCGCAATACGCAGCAGCTCCGCCGCTTCAACGTGATTAAGCTGGCGTGACGTGATATGGCAAGCCAGGCTATCAAGACGGGCTGCCATTGCCGCGGCACGTGCCCGGCGTTCTTCCATGCGTGCATCAGTCAGCATCTGGTTAAGGCCAGCATCATCTGGTCCTGTTTTGGTGATTCGGGTTTCAATATTTCGCATTGTTGTTTCTCCTGAATTTGGGCAATAAGAAGCCCGGCGGGTTTACGCCTTTAATTTCGGTTGTGGGTTAATTCGGCATGGCTAGCCGATTTGGAAATAAACTCACCACTGTACGGAAATGGTTCATTGCTTTAATCAGCTCCCGCTTTTCGTCAGTCGTCAGCTCACTAACATTGACGCTATGACGTTCCGCCGGAATCTTTGCCATAAAGAATATTGCGGCTAAATAGCTGCGCGGAATAGTAGATCACTGAAAGGGAACTCAGCCCGGATTGTGCGATCTGATCAATCGCCAAACCAACCAAAACCACCAACCGGACTGAGCGATGCCGATCATAGCACCAATACCCCGTGGCGAACGACGCCTGATGCAGAAAGCTATTCATAAAACGCGCGATAAAAATCATGCCCGCAGACTCACGGCCATGCTGATGCTTCATCGGGGTGAACGGGTCAGCGATGTTGCCAGAACTCTCTGTTGTGCCCGTTCATCCGTTGGTCGCTGGATTAACTGGTTTACGCACTCAGGTATTGAAGGCCTGAAATCCTTACCCGCAGGGCGCTCCCGACGCTGGCCTTTTGAACATATCTGCACCCTGTTACGTGAGCTGATAAAGCATTCTCCCGGCGATTTTGGTTATCAACGTTCACGCTGGAGCACCGAATTACTGGCAATAAAAATCAATGAGATAACCGGTTGCCAGTTACATGCAGGAACCGTTCGCCGCTGGTTGCCATCTGCGGGGCTTGTATGGCGCAGGGCCGCGCCAACTCTGCGTATCCGTGACCCACATAAAGATGAAAAGATGGCGGTAATCCACAAAGCGCTGGATGAATGCAGCGCAGAGCATCCGGTATTTTATGAAGATGAAGTGGATATCCACCTTAATCCTAAAATCGGTGCGGACTGGCAGTTGCGCGGACAGCAGAAACGGGTAGTGACGCCGGGGCAGAACGAAAAATACTATCTGGCCGGCGCACTGCACAGTGGCACGGGTAAAGTCAGCTACGTGGGCGGCAACAGCAAAAGTTCAGCGCTGTTTATCGCTCTGCTGAAGCACCTGAAAGCCACTTACCGGCGGGCGAAAACAATCACGCTGATCGTTGATAACTACATTATCCATAAAAGCCGCGAAACACAGCGCTGGTTGAAAGCAAATCCCAAGTTCAGGGTAATTTACCAGCCGGTTTACTCGCCGTGGGTGAATCATGTGGAACGGCTATGGCAGGCACTTCATGACACGATAACCCGTAATCATCAGTGCCGCTCAATGTGGCAGTTACTGAAAAAGGTCCGCCATTTTATGGAAACCGCCAGCCCATTCCCCGGAGGAAAACATGGTCAGGCAAAAGTGTAGCGGTATTAGGCACAGCTATTTAGTGCGCGTTTATTCTGCTCATGGTTAATATCCCGTTGGTCCCGCATATCGCTAATAAAGCGCTCCAGTTCTGAATCAATATTTAAGCCAAACACTTTCGCCCTTAATTCCGCGATGTGGTTTAACCCATTAAGGCGGAGGCCAGCGCTTAGCGGAACAGTCGCAGCATCGCCTTCAATAGCCATGGTTTCCCCTGCTTTTTAGTGGACAGCTCAGCCAGCAACGCATCCTGAGAGCGGCACGGATGCCAGCGCTTGCCATCCTTCCCCATAATCCAGCCATGACCGCAGTGCATTGCAGGACTTTGCTTAACAAGCAGTGATGCAAAAGATGGTTCTTTAGTCAGCATAACCACCTCAGATCAGACCGAACGAAGCGCCGAGGCCCGTCACGGTATCTACTGCGCTTGCCATCGCCGGATTCGCCTGCAAACGCGCATGTAATGAAACTGCGGTCAGTGCCATCAGGCGCGTGACAGAGTTGATGCTGTTGATAACATCGCGGCGGCCCGCACTGGTTTTTACATCACCGGATACTGCGCCTGCAGCTACTCGCCCAATTTCCGCAGTTGCACTCATGACGTAATGCGGCAGGTTCTCTTTTGCCACTTCATTCAATGGCACACACGGCAGGCAATGGATTTGAGCCAGAAAACCGTCAACCAGCGTTGAGTCTTCTGTGATATCAGTCAGCAGCCAGATCTCCGGCGGCGTAAGTTGATGCGGTTGATCCGGGTTCAGCTTATTGCGCAGCGTCTGGACATTCATTCCTGCGCGTTCTGCCAGCTTCGCCATGTTGTGACGCAGCGCGAAAGCCCGGCAGGCTTCGTCAAAGTGTGGATGTTTGGAAATCTTATAATCAAACATGCGCCCCTCTCAAAAAGTTCTCATAATTGAACTTACTGACCAACAATGACGCGAAAGTTGGAATGACCGAGGGATTCACGAACCTGGTCGGTTTTGTACATCAGGTAACGCAGGCTTACGCGACCTTTGTTTTTTTCTTTTTTGACCATGTACTTAGCAAGATGACCATGGTGAATTTTCTGGTAAACAGAGCCACGGGAGATACCTTCCCATTCAGCGAACTCTGCAGGCGTAGCCATCTCTTTTGGTACACGAATTGAAATATCAGTGCTCATAGTGCAATATCTCTCGGTTAAGGTTTGGTTTACGTCGTCTTATCTTGTTTTATTTGATTCAATAATTGATACATCGAGATACTACGATCCAATATTTGATACATCAATAGGATTAAAAAATGATACAAGTGAAAGCTGGCGAGAATACCGGGGGAAGAGAGGCTATCCATAGGCTAATGGCCGCCTATGATTTCAAGTCCAGACAGCAACTGTGTGATCACCTGGGCGCATCAAAAAGCACCATGGCAAACAGATACTTAAGAGATAGTTTTCCAGCAGAATGGGTGATTCAGTGTGCTTTGGAGACAGGGGTTTCTTTATTGTGGCTCACTACTGGACAGGGCGATACAGGTTCAAATATTGAACACAAAAAAGATATTAATTTCGTGAACTCAGGCAAAGTTAAACCCCTTTCTGAGCTTGTTTCCCCCGAAATTGACAAGGCAACTCTCAACGGTGGCTTATTAGTCGATGCTGGAAAAGCAATCATTGATAGCAGTCTGCTCCCCTCAGACTCAAGAAACCTATTACTGGTGAATACTTCTGGCGATTCTTATTTAGTGGACCGCAGCCAAACGCCTCCAGTTAACGGTATGTGGTTGGTAGATATCGACGGAATAAAAATCATCGTGAAGTTAACACGGCTACCAGGGAACAGATTGGTGGTCCATCAAGACGAATCATCCTTTGAGTGCAGCCTTGATGATATCGAGGTAGTAGGCCGCGCTTTAAAAATAATTAAGAGCCTTTGATATGACCATCAGAAAGCAGCCAAACGGAAAATGGTTGTGTGAATGCTACCCAAAGGGGCGCGACGGTAAGCGTGTTCGCAAGCAATTTGCGACGAAGGGCGAGGCCATAGCATTCGAAAACTTCACCATGGATGAAGTGAACAAAAAGCCATGGCTTGGTGAGAAGGAAGATCGGCGGCGCTTGTCAGAAGTAATTGAGCAATGGCACTCACTCTATGGGCAGACTCTTGCAGACCCCAAGCGCTTGATGGCGAAACTCAACATTATTTGTAACGGCCTAGGTGATCCCATCGCCTCAGAGCTGACAGCTGGAGACTTTACGAAATACCGCGAAGCACGGCTAAAAGGTGAAGTGCGAAATGAAGATGGTGCGCTTATGTCGCCAGTTAAGCCTCGCACGGTAAACCTTGAACAACGTAACCTATCATCAGTTTTTGGCACACTGAAAAAATTGGGCCACTGGTCAGCTCCCAACCCACTCGCCGGTTTGCCAACATTTAAAATCGCAGAAGGTGAACTGGCGTTCCTGGCACCTGAAGAAATTAAGCGCCTGCTAGATGCTTGCGCTGATTCTCAAAGCCCCAGCCTGCTGATGATAGCAAAAATATGCCTTGCCACTGGCGCGCGCTGGAGTGAAGCCGAAAACCTGCAGGGCCATCAGTTATCAAAATACCGAATCACTTACACCAAAACCAAAGGCAAGAAAAACCGGACCGTACCCATATCTCAGGATCTGTATGACGAACTTCCCAAAAACAGAGGGAAATTATTCACGCCATGCAGAAAAGCTTTTGAACGAGCAGTGAAACGCGCTGGTATCGACCTGCCTGAAGGCCAGTGCACCCACGTACTGCGTCATACATTCGCCAGCCATTTTATGATGAACGGCGGAAACATCTTAGTGCTACGAGATATTTTGGGACATGCCGATATAAAAATGACGATGATTTATGCCCACTTTGCCCCTGATCATTTGGAAGATGCTGTAACCAAAAACCCTCTATATTCTCTTGCATGGAAACAATCATGACTTTCATCTCAGGACTTGGAATCAGTTTTTACGTAGTAATATTTTTATTAGTATTACATGCTATTTACACTCGTAAATGGTACAAATTGAATGAAAACAGTCTCCTCAAACAAAAATTATTTTGGGTGACTATAATCTTCCCTGTTATTTCTTTCTTTTACTTTGGAATTTTCGCATGGTGGGGGAAAACACCGGTACTAAGCGCTCATGGATATGCTCGATTTTATGAAATTAGTAAATTCCCTTTAATGCTGCTGGCGAGCGCTGTTCCACTTGGTGCAATCGTCAACAATGTGCATCGAACTATTCAGACTGAAAAGCAACTCGAAAGAACGGAGAATCAGATTGAACTTGTTAAAGAAAAAAACAAATCTGATTCATTTTATGCGCATCAGAAAAGCTATGCTGATATTTTTAAAACCGTTCCGTCATTTATAGTAAGTCGAGATTTCACTGAAACAGACGTCTCAAAAAAATATGTAGAATTATCGATCTCACATCCATATATTCTGTACATGAATATCTTCACTAAATCTTCTGTTGAAGATGGTTATAATAAAACGATAAGCCAGAATTTTATAGGTCGCGTTCAAAATTACTATAAAGAAATAAGCCTCTCGATAAAAAATTGTTATGAAAAGGAAGTTTCACATGACAATCAAATAATATATCTAAAAAAACTGGAAATAAATATCATCCAACTATGTCGAGAGTTAGGTATAGACTATAGGTATGAAAAACATGAATTCATCATTTTCAATCCAATTATGAATGAAGGGACGAGCATATCTTTTTCTGACGAAAAGCAAATAAAACAGATGGTTACCGGATTGAGAGATCTACTAGTTCACGTATATACACTCATCGGGCTAAATCCAGAGTTCTTCCAAACACCTAAAGGATTATGGGATGTCATACCTGATTACGGCTATGGCAGTGCAAAAATATTCCCTCTTGTGCTTCCACATTCCTACGGTTGACAATGGCGGCAGTTTGGCGGCAGAGCATTGAAAACGCATAAAACCGCCAAACACCAGAAAATACTAACACACTGTTTTAAAACGCAAATAACTGTTTTTACTATTGCAAAAATGGTATGTAGGAATTTCGGACGCGGGTTCAACTCCCGCCAGCCCACCAAAATTCTCCATCGGTGATTACCAGAGTCATCCGATGAAGTCCTAAAAGCCCGCACGGCGCAAGCCCTGCGGGCTTTTTTGTGCCTTGAATTTGTCCCGCGAAGTCCGAAGAGAACTAATTAAATCCGAACCTTTTAGGCCCATTGATAGGCCCAACGAAAAGAACTATTGTTTTCGTTGGGCCTAAACGCATGGAGACTCCCCATGGCAAGAAAACCAAGCCGTTAACCGATACAGAAATCAAAGCCGCCAAACCTAAAGATGCCGATTACCAGCTATATGATGGTGACGGGCTTACTCTGTTAATCAAGTCCAGCGGCAGTAAGCTCTGGCAGTTCCGTTACCGCAACTGATGCAGACGATGCGAACTACCAGCATTAATCTGTCAACCAGGTGCCTGTTTAATGTGGCAGCTTCTCACTTTGGTGCAATACCCAATAGTGCATTCACAATCGTGATCATTAGCTTAATCATTTGTTGTTTCTCCTGAATATAGTACTGATAAATTTCAGTAGTAATCCAGGATAATCATATCTATTCATATCGTTTCCTTACTTCGTTGTTTAATATACTTCCATGACATAACCATACTGATTTGCCTTTAATGAACTTGTATTCAGCATGTAGATGTACCAAATCCAGTACATCACCATCCAGTTCCCATTGAACGATTTCTTTATATTCAAATGTTGGCTTATTGATGAATGAATACCCCATGAAATAACTACATTCATCCTTGTACCCGCTCTTTCTGAATTCCCTTGCTAGATTTCTATAAGATGAATATTGCCCTTCCCACTGACTGGACTGATTTTATGATCCTCATGATATTTCAATTAGGTATCACCAAAGCAAAGCAGTTCAAGAAAGTGATTGCGGCATTGAAAAAGAATAACTGGAAAGAAGCAATCGTTCAGGTACGTGACTCTAACTGGGACAGACAAACACCAAAGCGTGTTAATGATATGATCAGTACTTTAACCAATGGCTATGTTTTAATACCATGTTGATATTATAACCATTTTAAGGGAAGTTATTATACTTCCCTTGATGCACATTTTAAGAAATTTGCAAGCTATTCATATAAGATACATATTCATTTTACTCAATAGGCAAATTGTGCTGTTTTAGGAAAGTTAGCTTATCCCAGTAGCCTCTTTGAAATAAAATTTTATTGTTTACTATGTGAAAAAAACCGCAACCTCTCAAACCTAATGGGTCACGCCACTCTAAAATTGCCCATTGTCCATCTTCGAAAATATTTTCAACGATACAAACCATGTCCGGGAAAGAAAAATCTTGTTCAAACATTTTCTTTATAGCCTCTTTCCCAATAACGGGCTCATTGGCAACCTGATGGTTTATTGCATTATCATCATATAGTTCTGAAATAATTTCTATATCTGCATTATTAAATGCGTCAACCCATTGGCAAACTATTTCCTTTGGCTTCATGTAATTTTCCTCCAAACCTGTAAACATTCCCTTTGCTGTAACATGGCATCAAAAACTTGTCAAGTTTAACATTAATTTAAAACAGAGCCTAACCAATTAGTGATCGGTAAAGGGAACCCATACGAATTCCCTTTTTTTAAGCTGTCTTGATTTTTTTAACTGAATCGCATAGAGATGACTCATTACAGGAAAAAAAAGGATGTTACCAGCGACCCTGACAAAGCCAAAAACCAGGCAAGTCGCTCTGGAAAGTATTTATCAGGTCCTGTCGCACTTCGTGCCTGCAATCAGAAAAGCGACGCAGGGCAAACCCGTCGACACTACGCTGCCCCTGCAATCACCTACTCCACTGTTCGGTGTATCTTCTTGTACCGATGGTGCCGTAAAATCAACTCAGCCAGGTCATCTTCCACCGCATAAAAATAGGCCTCCGGCACATCGAGCACCGCCGCTATCTTGCGCACCAGCCGAAAATCGGGTGCATGAACTTCGTTCTCATATGAACTTATACGAGCACTTGCCGACTCTTCATCCAGCCCGGCGCGCACGCCGAGCTCTGCTTGTTTCAGGCCTGCATTAATTCTGGCAATTTTTAATCGCTTACCCATCACAGCGTTGACCCAGCCTCTGTTCAGAAACCAGAATTATCGCTCTCCCTGTCGGGTCAATCTTCAAGTTTAACCATACTAATTCAATGGATACTTGAATTTATATGAACTCAGTAACAGTTTTTAAGAACCAGACACCCCATCATGATGCGGCCAAACCGGCATCGTAACGCCGGGGCATTACGCCCCGCGCCGTGCGTGACAGAACGCATTACCGCGCCCCCCGACATGGAGAGTTGTTTATGCCTGTTGAATTACATTTGTCTATCACTCAGACGGCAGCAGGGGGGCATCCGCTGAAAATCGCGCCTGCTACCAGTCTTATACATTTCACCCTCACCGTAAAAACCGGGCCGCCACGCCCCGCGCGCAAAAGCCAATAACGGTTTAAGCGTTTCACCGTTTCATTACGCTCCAAAAATTAACAGGTTCAACGATGCCTGCGGCCCCTCCTTCGCGTCGTCCAGCCTGCCATACATCACACATAAGGGAATTAACGATGGAAATCAGTAAAATGTTTCTCAAAAACGATGATGTTATCACTGACGATAATCTGGCCTGTTCCGGGCTCGATGAGCCGCATGAACGCTATTTTGGTGCAGTCAGTGCGCCAATTATCCAGACCAGCCTGTTTGTACAGAAAAACTACCAGGCCTACTGCGATGATATGCAGCATGAAGCCGAGCGCTATATTTATTCGCGCGGGTTAAATCCGACGGTACAGATGGTGGAGGATAAGCTGGCAAAGCTCGAACGCGGCGAGACCTGCCGCTGCTTTGCTTCGGGAATGGGCGCCATCAGCGCGGTGTTGATGGCGAACCTCAACAGCGCTGATCACATCATTCTGGTCAACAACGTCTACGGTCCGGCTCAGGCATTAGTCCGGCAGATGGCGGAAAAATTCGGCGTGAAATACGATATTGTGCTGGATGGTACGCTGGAGAGTATCGCCCGCAAAATCACCCCCGCCACCCGGATGATTTACACCGAATCGCCCGGCACCATGACGATGAACATTGTCGACCTGAAGGCCATCGCCGCGCTTGCCAGGGCGCATAATATCACCACCGTTATCGATAACACCTGGGCCACGCCACTGTTCCAGAAGCCATTGACGCTCGGCTTCGATATCGTCATTCACTCCTGCACCAAATATCTCGGCGGTCACAGCGATTTAATTGCCGGCGCGGTGATTACCTCCCACGAACGTATGACCGCGATCCGTGACTTCTCCCACCAGTTGCTGGGCGCGGTACTGTCGCCGTTCGCCGCCTGGTTGTTGTTACGTGGACTGCGCACGCTGCCGGTGCGGATGCCTCGCCACCAGGACAATACGCTACAGGTGATTGAGTACCTGAAAACCCGCCCCGAAGTGGAAAATATCCGCCACCCCAGCATGGCAACCCCGGAGCAGCAGTTCATTATCCGCCAGCAGATGTACGGTTTCTCCGGTCTCTTCGCCTTTGAAATTCGCGGCGGGAATTTCGAAACGGTGAAATGGTTTATCGACGCCTGCCGGATGTTTAAGGTCGGCTGTAGCTGGGGTGGGTACGAAAGTTTGATTATCTCCCCCAACCGGGGCTACAACGAGCCAGCGCTCGCTGCCGACAATATCGCCTCTGGCCTGATACGTCTGTCCATAGGCCAGGAAAGCCCGGCACTACTGATTGCCGACCTGGACGCCGCCTTCGCCGCCATCGCGGATATGCCTAAAGGAGAGGAATGATGGATGCCAGGAAAGTACCGTCATTCAGCTCCGCTCTCTGCCTGTTGGCGGTGATATTTTTTATCTTTGCCGCCGGTATCGGCCTGCTGAATTATCCGGTCGAATTCACGTTACTTTGCATCACTATCGTTACCTGTTTCTACGCCCGTTACTACGGCGGAAGCTGGGCAGACGTGATGAAATCGCTGGTCGGGAAAATCAAGGATGCGGTGCCTGCGATCCTGATCTTGTTGTCCATCGGAATGCTGATTGGTTGCTGGATGGTCTCCGGCACCATTCCACTGATGGTTTACTACGGGCTGGCTGCCATCAATCCGGCATACCTGTACCTGACAGCATTTCTGGTTACCGTCTGCATCTCCACGTTTACCGGCACCTCATGGGGGACGGCGGGCACCATCGGCGTGGCGCTAATGGCAGTCGCCTCGGCGATGGATGTATCACTGCCGGTGACCGCTGGAGCGGTGATATCAGGGGCCTATTTCGGTGACAAACTCTCGCCGCTCTCCGACACCACCAACATGGCCGCCATTGCTGCCGGGGCCGACCTGTACCAGAGCATCCGCAATATGCTCTATACCGCGCTGCCGGCTTTTGCGGTTGCCTGCTGCGGATTTTACGCCCTGGGCAGTCACCTTCACGGCGGCACCGGCGAACAGATGGCGGCAATTGCGGTAATGAAATCAGCGTTGTCGCAGTTGTTCTGGCTGAACCCGCTGCTGCTTTGTCCTGCGTTGCTGGTGTTTGTCGGGGCTATCAAAAAATGGGACTCGGTGATTGTGCTGGTTGCCTCGGCGCTGTCCGGCATCGTGCTGGCGGTGCTGTTTCAGGAGATCGCGCTCACCGACATTATCGCTGCCGCCATCAACGGTTTTAAATCGGACATGCTGCCCGGCCTGCACGGGATGGCGCTGGATGAGGCGACGGGGCGCAACATCAACGTACTGCTCAACCGGGGCGGCATGTACTCGATGACCGGTCCGATAGTGGTGATGCTGTGCGCGTTTATGTTCGCCTCGGCACTGGACGTGTCGGGGGCGCTGGCGGTCATTCTCAGAAGCCTGGTGAAAAAGCTTAATACCATCACCCGCACCCTCCTCGCGACCATGCTGACCAGTTCTATCCTGGTAGCCTGCACCGGCAATGCGGTGATCAGCTTCTTTATCGTCAAGAGCATGTATGACCCCTGCTATAAGGAGAAAAACCTCCATATGGTTAACATGTCACGCGCCATGGAGTCCGGAGCCACGCTGCTGGAAGGGCT
The DNA here is from genome assembly GCA_009363175.1 of Citrobacter telavivensis. Lineage (NCBI taxonomy): Bacteria > Pseudomonadati > Pseudomonadota > Gammaproteobacteria > Enterobacterales > Enterobacteriaceae > Citrobacter > Citrobacter telavivensis. The sequence goes on along the minus strand of CP045205.1, from coordinate 1,718,322 downwards.
GTTTCCGTGGACGATATCGGGGATGTTTATGGCGAAAACTCTCGGCGTGGCGACGATAGATTACGCGCCGTATGTGCTGTTTAACCTGTCATGCCTGATGATAGCCATCATATTTGCCATCATTCCTCGCTGGACGAGTTTTGGCACCCGGTATGTGGTGACACCGGTATAACTAACACACGGCCTGTACATCAGGCCGTTGCCATCGACCTCTGACAAAGCAAAAACCTGCCGTCTCACTCGCCCCGTTTTGGTTGACTGCGACAATCCTGTAAACAACGAAACTCAGGTAACGGCAACACTGATTGCGGATTTTACACCACCAGAAGGACGTCATCGGAACAGTGCATACCGGCTAATTCAGGCAGAAACCGTTTATCAAATGCGTTAGCGTTCGTTTGGGCGAAGGTATTCACCTGGGGAGAGAGAGGAATATTCATTTCTGAACGCGCCAGATAGTAAGATAGCATGTGCATAGATTCAGGATATTCATCCTGTATGAATTTTATTAAAAAACGCTGATAATGTGCAAATTCGAAAACCTTGCTGACATTTAATTTAGTTAAGGAATTATAGTAATGCAGATAGACCGTTTTCGTTTTCATACCTAATATAGTAGCGATTAGTTTAAAGCTGAATCCAAGACAGACCAGATACATTATGCTGGCTTGCCTGTCAGTTAACTTTGGCACAGAAAACGCGTAGCGCACGTTATCAGTCTGCACAATCTTTAAAATCGAGATCAAATAGTCGATAACATATTTTGCTGAATAGGTTATATTGCAGGATGGATACCTGGATAGGCAACTTAGGATTTTATGATTACCTTTTAATACGACCACGGGTATATCAGGGTATTGATGGCTCAACAGGTACAGTGTGTTCATATTAGTTTTAGCCACCGCTGGCGTACTGAAGTCTAACAAAACCGTCATTGGTAATTCTTCCTTAAAGAGGTCGTTTAAATCGCCAGCATCAGGGGATACTATCAACCTTTTGCAATCGCCCAACGAACGTAAAGCAAAGTGTAAATAAACATTCTCAGTAAACAAAAAATAACACATTTCAACCTCGATATATGATATGGTCAATTATCCTGATATTGTTACCAAGCAGACAATAAATAATTAAGAAATGACTTGCTCAGCATTACTGGGTTTCCCAATAAATCCATTTTTTTTGTTTGTGTATAAAACATTAACTAAATTTTCCCTGACATAATAACCTTTAGACTCAACCCGCATAATGAAGTCTTCGGTTATGCCTACAGCGTTTAACTTAATTTTTAATGCGTTCATCACCTGCCACAAGCGTTGATTGGATGAACTTAATCCGTGGTTATCCCAGACATTTAACAGAATGTCAGAATTGCTAATGATATTCCCTTTTGCATTTTCCAGTAGGTAGACTAACAGATGAAACATTGTTTCCCTGAGAATGACAGGGGAATAACTGTGGGAACGAATGTTCTTATCCACATTGACCAGCATTCTTTTATTAATGTCAAAATAGACATCTGGTTCAATATAATAGCCAAAAATAGTTTTATCCATATCATCTATCTCTATTAAGTACTGATTAACGCATAGCGATGTATTGACAAGCATATGTCCTTACTTTTTATGCGCATTCTCATTAAAAATAATTAGGTTGGCAAATAAATGAGACATTTATCAAACCATAATGCTAAAACGCTGCCAGAGAACCCAATAACAGATCTTTATGCTATAACCGGCCAATAGTATTTCGATCAGATCGGTTAATAATCCCAAAGAGACTCACCATGAGGTATTTACCATTTAAAAAAACACTCAACCAAAATTGATCTATTTGCCAGTATTTTTAGCATTATCAACTAGTCAGACTCACTTCTTTCATTTTAACCCTATAACTACTAAGACTTTTCATCCTGAGGATAGGCTCTCACAGCGGGCCACCAATCTATTGGCGAGACCTATATTAACGGTCAATTGCCAGGCAAAAAAATGAATTAGATAAAAGTAGAGTTAAAGTAGAGTGTAAGAGAGGTTTGCATTCTGACTGCGGATAAGAACAGTATTAATTTTTCTATACATTTCATTCAGTTAATGTCATAAAGCATCTATAGAAAGGCTTTCACCACATTGACAGCTTCATCTTATTCAAGGAAGGCTATACTATTGATAACAAAATCTAAATTACATTTTTATTTTTTATAAAGTTATAATTTTCATATACATAGAGTCTCTCCATGCCAAACCGGTACATTCTTGACGATCTGATTGAGTTCTACCCAGACAAGTATCAGTTAGTATCCCGCCATAGTTCGAACCTCGCCGTTACCCTCAATGTCCCGGCAAGTCGTTGCCTCCAGCTTTTACTTGAGCGGCGCTACGAGCTGGTTCCTCAAAATGATTTTTACCCTTATGTCTGGGGAGATGAAGGCGCATCAGTTCCCGTGAGCACGCTTTATCAGAACATTTCTTTATTACGAAAGGCGCTTAAGACCTTTTCTGAGGATGGGGATAAGATAATCCAGACGGTTCCCAAAAAAGGGTTCTTACTTGCGAAAGACGTCAACGTTCAGGAGATAGCGTTAACCGACGATGTTGACGATGTAGAACCTGCATTGCCTGAGATCCCCCACTCTACGGCTCAACAAACCAGCACTATCGCGAAAAAAAGCGCCTTTAAGAATCAATCCATCCTCAGGTTTTTCTTTCTGGTAAGCGTCCTGACGTTATCCATTGCCGCTGGACTTCAGTTATTTCTATGGGGTATCCCCACCGTGTTAAGCGACATTTACACGCAGAAAATGAACATATCGGGTTGTTCTGTTCATACCAATTATAAATTTACGGCAACGGAAGTCAGTAAACAAATCATCGATAACAATATTGATTGTAAACAAACCCCCTACGTGTATTTATACACGGCCAGCATGCAATTTAATATTCATTCATCATTGCTGTTGTGCAAACACCCACTGGAAAGTGACTTACCGTTTGACTGTACGACCTACAATATACTGGGAGATGCGGCACAATGAATCAGAAAGTATTTAATGTCGCGATGAGTCTCATCATTGGCCTTCTGGTGATAGTCAATATCTACCTTTATCATCAACACCGGGTTCTGACGCATTTCGAATGCCAGGGATACACCACAGTAAAAAATGAAAACTATATCTTTAGCATGAGAGCATTCCACTCTATTGATGGTAAATCTGGCCAAACGGCTATCGAAGGGGAACTGAAGAAAAGAAACGGTGAGAGTTTGGGCTATGTACAGAAAGTGGCCTCTTATGAAGCTGAACAGCGAGGCTCCAGAGTCTATATCAACAACAACTCAAATGCTGAAATTGGAAATCGTTCAGAACTTGACCCTATACTCAAAGATCTACTCCCTGGTTATTTCTTTTACCACAACTCAAAAAACACCATTACCGTTTATCCGGCAGGTGATGGTGGATATCTGATTGGAAACAATCAGTATATCTATTTGTACTGTGCTAAATAGTCGCACGCTGGTATTGCGAAAACGGATAAAAGCAGCCAGCGCATGACCTGTCGCTCGCATTGTTTATTTATTGTAAAATATCAGTTAAAAGTAATCGTTATATTTTCATCCTTAATTCATAATTAAAAAAATATAAAATGCTGAGTTATCCAGTAACATGATATCTCATGCCACAAAATGGCCCTTTCAGACAAACACGTCAACAGATATGCTTCCCGCCCGACATAACCTACATCAATCCCTGTAAAAAGTGAAAACACAATATTTCATGCTGAGGATAATGAATTTCAGCAACTCATTTGTATAAAAAAATCAATTTCGCTAGCATTCTGGTATTGGAAATCTCAACCTTTCACTTAATTAATATTTAATAAGGGGAAGTTCAATCCATTAAGGATTAAGGTTTTACCAATATCGTTTTAAAAATGACATGGACACTTGTTTATAGAGTTTACGTTTGATGGTCATCATTTGATGAGTGCTCACACGCGCATCAGACGATAATCAAATGCAACATTCTCTATTACAAGGCAAACATGGAATGAATGAAATATAAATCAACATGGAGTTACTATGAATAAATATCTTCTGGCATCCGTTATTGCATTGTGTGTAAGCAGCGGGATTGCCCAGGCTGCTGACGGCACAATTACGTTCAACGGTCTTGTCACCAGTTCGGCATGTACCGCGATTGCGTCCGTCACTGCCGACGCTACGGGGACTCCAGGCACCGCTGTTCTGACGCTGGATAACGTCACTGGATCGACCCTGAACGCCGCAGCCGGGACTTACGCCGGTATAAAGCCATTCTCCATCCAGCTTACCGGATGCGAGGCAACTGCGGCACTGCGTAACGTGCGCACACTGTTCACAACAACCAGCGCAGTCGGAGGGGCTATTGAAAACACCGCACTGGTAACTCCAGCAGCGAACGTGGCTATCGCCATTTTGCAACAAAACGGCACGACGCAAATCGACGTAAACGGCGGCGCGGCAAGTGATCCAGGTGTGGCATTGCCTCCAACAGGTTCACCTCGCTCGCTGACACTGAATTACAACGCAGCCTACAAATCCCTGAGCACTGGAGTGACGTCAGGTAACGTCACTGGCGTTGCCGACTTTGTCATCTCTTACTTCTGATAAGTCAGATAAGGCCTGACCTGGATTATCTAAACCACCACCGCAAAATTTGCCGTGGTGGTTATTACACCTAAGTAACAAAAGAAAACGACTATGCCAGCTTACTATTTCTCTATCCCCGCTTATCGTGTTTTATCTGTGCTGGCAGTTTCGATTTTGTTGTCGTTTTCCTCATGTATCAATGCAGAGGAAAACGACAGTGAATTTGAGAGTGAATTTTTGCGCCAGGATAAAAATGGCGCGACCCCCGATATATTTCTTTATAAAAATACGCTGGCACCCGGGAAAAAAAAGGTTGAGGTGGTCGTGAACGATCGCGTAACGGATATTTACGAGATCAACTTTATCCCTCAGGCGAAAGACAAGCTGGTTGTTCCCTGCCTGAGTCGTCATCTGTTAAACGAATTAGGCGTGAAAACAGAGCTTTATGATGACTGGCAAACGCCAGAAAAAGAGCCGCCATCGGACGGGAGCTGTGAAGATTTAGCGCAGCGCATTCCTGCCGCTACTGTATTTTACGATGATGCACACCAGCAGCTCAGACTGACTCTGCCGCAGGAAGCCGTAAACCGCTCACGCTTTCAAATGATCTCTCCGACGGAGTGGGATGATGGCACCCCGGCATTACGCACCGCTTACAATGGCTATTTTTATAATACCCGCCAGAAAAGCACCAATAACGAAGGGAATGACAGCCGTTCTAATAATAATAATTCTTTTGTCAGTCTGAGTAGTATTGCCAGTGCAGGAGCCTGGAGACTTTATAGTTTTGATACATTTAATAAGAATAGCCGCGAGGGCTGGAAAACTAACCACGACAGACTGTATGCCGAACGCAATATCATCGCATTGCAATCAAAAATCTCTGCCGGGGATATCTATACCTATACGCCCAGCAGTATTATGGGCGTTATTCCGCTGCGGGGTTTCACCCTTGGAACCAATGAAAGAATGCTGCTGGAATCACAGTTCAGCTATGCGCCGGTTATCAGAGGCGTAGCCCGCACTAACGCACGTCTCGTGGTGCGCCAGCGTGGCAATATTATTTACAGTAAAACCCTGACGCCCGGTGCTTTTGCCATTGACGACCTGTATACCGGACAGATCGGTGCCGATCTGGACGTCACGGTTGAAGAAACCGACGGTACAGAGCAGAAATTCACCGTACCGTATACCGCACTGCCAAATATGATCCGCCCCGGCGCCTTTCGTTATAGCCTGTCGATGGGGGAATATCCTGACAGCCAGTCTGATAAGCCATTAATGGCAGCGCTGAGCATTGAGCGTGGATTTGAAGCGCTTACGCTGAATGTCTCAAGCCTCGGGTCAGAGCAGTATCAGTCTCTGGCGATGGGGGCGGCGTGGAATATCGGTAATATCGGCGCGTTTTCGTTAGATCTCGCCCAGGCGCGTTATCGCTATGATTACGCCACCAGCACCCATGATACCAGCACGAAAAACGGTAGCGCGGTTCGTTTGTTATATGCAAAACAGTTTGACCAGACCGATACCGGCCTGCGTATTTTAGGCTATCAATATCGTTCAGAACATTTCCTGTCCTTCTCAGAGTTTACTAGCCGAAATAATCACTCGGGGTATGACGATGACAGTGATTATGAAAGAGGAGATAGCCTGTGGAATAAACGCCGTCGCAGCCGACTTGAGGTCAATATCAACCAGGGTCTGCAAGAACATGGCAGTCTTTATCTTTCGCTGAGTCAGGATCGCTATTATGGCACGTCTGAAAAGAGCACTTCAGCGTCCGCCGGTTATGGTTTTATGCTGGGTTCCGCCAGCGTCAACCTGGCATACACCTACAGCAAAAATGGCAACGGCGACAATGACAACTCGCTCAATCTCGGCGTCAGCATCCCCTTACGCTGGGGCGAACGCGAGAGGAACTATAACTCGGTGAGTTATAACCTGACGCGCAATAGAGATAATCGCTACAGTCAGTCAGTCGGGATTTCCGGCGGACAACAGGACAGCCCCCTGTCTTATAGCATTAATGTGCAACGGGATACCGATAATAACCTCAGCGAATCAGCGTCATTATCCCATAACGCCAGTTTTGCCACCCTGAACTCGTCGGTCAGCCACAGTAATTATGCTGACCAGTTCTCAGCCGGTATTGCCGGTGGTGTGGTGGTGTACCGAGGCGGTCTGCTGCTTGCCCAAAGAATGGGTGACACTATCGGCATTGTGGAAACCGATGATGCGCCTGATATCAGCGTCTCTGGTAATAACAATGTCAGAACCGACCGCTGGGGGCGTGCCGTCGTGACGTATCTCAGCCCTTATCGCTATAACACCGTCAGTTTAGACACCCAAAATGCGCCGAACGTGGAACTTAAGGAATCAACGAAAAAAGTGGTACCGACCGAGGGTGCGGTGGTGCTGCTGCGTTTTGCTACACGCAACGGGCGTCGTGCAATGGTGGTGATTAAGAGTCCGCACACGATTCCGGTTGGCGCAGTGGTCACCGTTGAAGGTCAAGGTGAAGAAGCCGGCATTGTGGGTAATAACGGACTGGCTTATCTGACGGGGCTGGATGCACGCAGAGATGAAAAGCTGATTGTTAACTGGGGGCGTGATAAGCAGTGTCAGTTTACGTTACCAAAATTAAATACCAATAATTCTGAATCGCAGTGGTACCAAAAAATCACGGTGAATTGCCAGTAATAAGCAGGGCGTTGTCAGCACCTGTTCAATGAATTATTCAAGAGAGTAGAATTATGTTGTTAAAGACCATTAAACATTCACTGTTAATCAGCGCTGCATTGAGCTTTTTAATTCCGGTACACAGCTGGAGCGCCGTTCGTCCACAACTGACGCGTATTGTGGCTTATGCCGACGATAAAGAAACGCCAATTGAGATCGTTAATGAAAGCCAGGAACCGTATCTGGTTCAGTCGTGGCTGGAAGATATAAAAGGCAATGATAATAACCTGCCTTTAGTGTTAACGCCGCCCGTGATGAAACTCACCGGAAAACAGGAAGGGAAATTGCGCCTGGTCGTTTTACCGGGTGAAATTCCACAAAACCGGGAGTCGGTATACTGGTTATCAATCCAGGAAATCCCACCGAAAGCCAAAGACAGCGAGAATAACAAACTGGTCCTGGCGATTCGCAGTCGATTAAAAATATTCGTCCGCCCGAAAGGACTGGACAGCGGTAAGGCTGCGGAGGCGGTGAAGTCGCTGACCTGGAGCGTTGAACGCGAGGGCGGTGCGGTCTGGCTGAAAGCAACGAACCCCACTCCTTATTACATTAGCTTCGGTCAACTGTCCCTGAAGGCAGGGGGCGTAAACGAAACCCGACTGGAAGACAAAACCGAAATGCCCGCGCCAATGAGCAGCCAGCGCTATAGCGTACCGAAGGGGTTAATCGGTAAGTCTGCCACCCTCACCTACAGCGCAGTCAATGATTTTGGCGGTGAGACGGGCGTGCTGACGACTGAGGTACGGTTATGACTAAACGAATCTGCAAATATATAATGCCAATATTGGTTCTTAGCGGAATAAGTCAACAGGCAAGCGCTGATATCGTTCCTGCCCAACCTTTCTACTGGAACAATAATACAACGCTGCAAAGAGCGAATTGCAGCGTTTCATTTTCCGGACAACAACCATTATCTCAATCCAGAACCCTGATAGTGGACGATAATATTGCCAATGGTGCAACGCTTTACAGTTGGGATTACGGCGATTTTATTCCAAATATTACTTTCCGCTGCAATAGTGGCGCAGGCGGTCCATATTACCTGGATGGTCAACCATATCAAATATCATCATTCGGCTTCACAAATAGTATTTCTGGTGGATTTGGTTTTCGGTATGGCACATTCAATAGTACAACGCAAACATTCTCTACAACCAATCCAGGCATTGGCATGAAACTTTATGTTAAGCTGGTAAGTTCAGGCAGTACTCCAATTGGATATACTCCCGCTTCGACCGGTTACAGTTCATCTTCTGCATTCAACTATGTGGTAACAACAACTGCTCCTGCATCAACAGGGGTAGAGTATCCCGTCACCTCAGTTCTCGGCGAAAACGCTATTACTACTTTTTTCGAACCAATATATAACGCTGCAAGCAAACAATTTACTTTTAGTGGCAGCGATCATTTTGCAACCTACGCAGTACGAGGGGAATTAATAAAAATCAATGATGTGCAGGCGTCACCTAACTTATCACTTAGCTCAGGATTTGATTTTTTTACAAAATATGGTGTATGGGGTGTGAATTACATTACTACAAATTCTGGAGTACCGACCTCCATCATAGGATCCGGAGGTATCACAGTGATAAAACCTACCTGCCGATTGCGAGGAGCAACTAATTATCAGGTAAACCTGGGAACCTGGACCGATGTGGCAGGCAGAAATACAGGGGTTTTACCTGCTTACGGCGCCATAAAGCCGATCGATCTTAATATTGAATGTTCTGGAAAAGTGAATAACGTGAAATTTAGTTTTCAGGATGCTGGCTCAGACGGATTACTGAACCGAAATATCACCGTGTATGACAGTGGCGGTCAGTTTATTGAAGGGTTAGAAATCGAGATGTCTTATAACGGTAGCCGAATTGATGTCAATACTACCATCGCACCTTATCCTAGTTTTCCTGTCAGTACGGGTAGCAAAGGACAAGTTAAAACAAATACGCAAGATCTCAGCTATAGCAGTCAGGACACGGCGCAGTTTGGTGCGCGGTTTGTCCAGCGCGGTGCCATTAAACGTAATGGTGCCAGCTATACCGGACCGGTGACGGGACAAGTTAATATGACAGTCACCTATGAATAATGTCGTCCAGGCCCCAGTTTCTGGCAATGAGCAAATCGTCAGTTTACCGCTGTATCAACGCGACGGGCTTTCCACGCCCGATTCCGCTTTGGCCCTGGCGGGGATACGACGCATTCTCACTCCCTGATCGTATCCCTATGATACGAATCAGGTTCGCTATTTATTTACATCATAAATAAAAGATAAGTTATCCGAAAACGGACTTTCCAGAGTTTTTGACTTGTATTCAGTGATGCCAGCCGTATTATTAGAAGGATTAAAGGCATTCTATTTTTACCTTTTATTATCAATAAAAGCACAAAACTCTTTATTTACAAATCAACCCATAATAGCAACCCGTCGTTATTTTAAGGATGAAACATGTACGTTCTGGCATTGGTTTTTGCGCTTACCGGCAACAATACAAAAAGCGAAGTCATTGGCGCCTTTACCCATTACTCGGAATGCGAAGCGGCTTCGCAGGCCTATTCATCAAAAACAAAATGCTATTTTCTTGACCCGCAAAAAGGGATGCAGGAGGTGAATGCTTCCGATACACGTCATTCAAATTGAAATATTCCACCTACTCAACGATTACCTTTACTTTAGGTTTTGATAAGATAATTTTTATCAGTTCAGTGAAGTTGACCGGTTTAAAGAAATAGTACCCCTGCTGGAAGGTAATATTGTTGCGGTTCAGGTAGTCAACCTGCTCTTTCGTTTCCACCCCCTCGGCAACAATACTTAACGACAGTTTTCGCGCCAGATCCAGCACACAATCCAGGATCCGGGTTGAATCTTCTTCTGTGTTAACCCGTGCAACAAAGCTTTGATCGATCTTGATATAATCAATGTGCAAATCGTGAAGATATGAAAGCCCCGAATACCCGGTACCAAAATCATCCAGTGCGATAACAAAACCATTTTCATGAAGAACATTAAGCGTTTGTACCAGGTGTTCATCAACATGCAAAGGTTCGCGCTCCGTCACCTCAATGACCAGGTTCAGATCTTTTCGCCTGAAACTTTCCTTGTATTTCAGGCATTCTGCTACAAATGACGGAGAAGAAATATGGGAAGCACTCACGTTAATTCCGACATGAAAACCTTCCGGCAGTTTACTGGCAATCGCGTTCATATTCGCGGCAACCTGGCTCATCAACCCCTGGGTGAGCGGAATAATCAGCCCCGATTTTTCTGCCACCGGGATAAAGGATGCCGGGGAAATATATCCCGCAGTGGGATGTTTCCATCTTGCCAGTACTTCTACCCCTCGCAGCGTTCCTTCTCTGCCATTCACCACCGGCTGGTAAAAAGGAACAATTTCCCCTTTATTTATGGCCCTGCGCAGCGTTTCTTCCGGGGTGGTGCTTCTGTTTAAATACCGTTCGAGAGCATACCCTGCGAGACACGATATCAGCGCAATAAAAACGATAATGCCCATTCCCTGGCTGATGAGTCTGTGCAAACTAAATAGCGAAGGTTGGTTATATCTTACCGCGAAGGGATAATGGCCAGACTTTACGTAGCCAAAATTCCGCTCTGACTCACTTACCTTAACCACATCCCCCGACAATCCCAGCACCACGCTGCCGACCCTAAGCGCGTAGCTCACCCCTTTCAGCGGCGTACGCAATGTGTCACGAATATGTTGATCGCTGATGGTGACTACAATTCGCTTTTCGGCGAGCGGCGTCTGGTACAACAGAACAGGTTGTTTGTTGACGGTATTTTTTGCCGACGCGAGCAACAGTGTGCTGTCGGGAACCTGCGGAAGATGCGTAAGCAACATGCGATTACCCGGTAGCGACGAACACCATATCTCTCCCTGGCGAAAGATAAAGATAGTCCTGAGATGGGGCTGTAACGCCGCCTCCATGCCAAGCAGATACTGACTTTCCTGGTCGCAGCCTTTCAGGGCGACATTGCTGGCCGTACGGGTGGCAAGACTCGCTTCATCAAGAATGACATTGACATCACTCACCACATACCGCGCACCCGCAAGGCTGTCAGCTCTGGCTGAATACCAGAGCTGCGCGTTAAGAATTAAAACGCCAAAAACAAAGAGCAACACGGTAACGATAATGGGGGGAAGAATGTTACGCATTGTCAGCCCCGGACGAGAGATAAGTTATTACAATGCCATTTACCCGCTTAACGTCACGAGTCTAAAAAGCATGGTAGAAAGAACGAGAATTGACCATAGTCGCGACGATATTTATTTCTCACCGCCAGGATAATTCTGCGTGATGCGTTCCCAGCATAACGCATGGAAAAAAAATGATATTTCCTGCTTACAGTTTTTTCCTAAAGCCAGCGCCTCGTTCAGCTGTCATGCTTAATCACGCTAATAACGAATAATGTTAAGCGAGGATATTATGAAAAAGACCATGATCGCATTATCTGCACTTCTGCTGGCTTCACCTGTTTTTGCTGCAACCACACACGCAACGGATAATGATGTGGCTGCCGCGCATGAAAATGCGAATACCGCAAAAGAAAAACTGCACCAGGCACAGAATCAGGGTGAAGAGCAACGACTGAAAGCAAAACATACCGCTGAAGGTAAAAGCGATAGTCTACGCAGTAAAGTCAGTGAAGGTTCGCAGAAAACCTGGAATAAAACCAAAGAAGGCACCGAGAAAGGCTGGAATGCCACGAAAGAAGGGACTGAAAAGGGCTGGAATAAGACCAAAGAAGGCGCCGCCGCCGTTGAGAAAAAAATCAGCGAATAATCCTGACGTTCATCAGGCAAAAAGCCGCGTAAGCGGCTTTTTGCTTGTTACCCATTTACCGGGCTGAACTTACCCGCTGTCGTTCATCCCCGGAGGGGCGATAAAACGCGTTAACGTTGCCCCCCGACCACCGCCTCAACCCGTTCCTGTAGATAGGGAAAGAACGGATTCGAGGTGACACGCATTAACGTATCCAGCCCCACCAGCAGCGTGGCGGTCTCTCCGCGCAGCGCAATCGTACCGATGCTCACCCCATAACGATTCAACGCATCCGGCTTCAACCCGTACAAAGAATCGGTCAGTGGAAACGGCACCGCCACATGCGACAGCGAATACATCTCCTGTGGCCAGGCTTCCCGTAACGGCTGAATCTGCACTTCACGCGTTCCGGCGAGCGTGTCACGCGCCACCACGGCCACGGTTTCCGCCGTGGCGTTGGTCACCACCGTCGTGCGGTAAGCACGCGGTACAGACGGCAACAGCGTCGCCGCGGCGGTATAAGACGCACTACGCAGCAGTGGTCGCAGGTTAGCAGCCTGATTGATATCAAACAGCACCAGTTCGCTGCCGTTTGGCCCCAGATAGCGATACAGCGAATCCACTACCGCCTGGGTGCTGACGGTAGAATCCATCACCGACTGGAAGGTCAGCACCGGAGGAAGATCGTGAAGTCGCGTATTCTGCGCATCCTGTACGATTTGCTGCTGTAACGCTTTGGTCAGCAAATAAGACTGCCGCGCCGCATTAACCGGAAACGAATTGTATTTGAAGGGGTTATATTCTGGCGTGACGTTAAGCCACGCGGCTTTGGCAAAGGCGGGGAACAGCGCCGGCAGTCCCGCCAGCCCGGCAAAACGGGCAAATGACGTGACGCCAATCATCGGCGATAGCAGCACCAGCTGACGCGGGCGTCGCAGCGCGTCGTCGTCCAGACTGTCCAGCGTGTATTTCAGCGCCAGCGCGCCACCGTTAGAGTACCCCACCAGATGCAGCGGCACTTCGGTACCCGCCAGTCGCGTCGCCTCACGAACCGCCAGCCGCGTCGCGGCCAGCCACGCTTCCCAGTCGACCGCCGTTAATGCACCAGGCGCAGTACCGTGTCCGGGCAGGCGCGGCACCACGGCGATGAATCCCTGCCGCTGGTAGATCTGCGCTAAATATTTCAGGCTATAGGGCGAATCGGTCAGGCCGTGCAGCATCACGGCAACGCCGCGCGGTTTACCTTGCGGCATCAGCACGAATGAGCGGTTCCCGTTGGGGGTAAATTGCGCCGGATAAACCCGGCTGCCCGACCAGAAACGGTTGATCGGCGTCTGCTCATCCGCACTCAGCTTATCGCCCACCTGTTTTTGCAGATCGGCAAACAGCATCTCTTCCTGCGCCTGATACTGTGCAAACGTGGCATTGTCCAGCGCCGCCGCGCTCATCTCATTCCCGTGCCAGGTGTGCCAGAGATGAAGGTCCGGTCCGCTCTCTGTCTGATACACCCGCACGCCCAGGAAAACAATCAGTACCACCAGCAGCGTCAGCACCACGTGTTTGACCAGCGCCAACAGGCCGGAACTCACCCACTTCACCCGACGAAAGAGGTTTTTAATCAACATGTTTATCCCAAGCCCCGCTCATCAGACGCACCACAACCCGCGTTAGTGTAGGCTAAGCGGCGGTTTCCTCAACCTTTTCTTCCCTTTTCTCACGGTAATCATCCCGATATCCCTGCACTTAACAATGTTAAATATTTGTTGCTTTTGATCACAAAAAAGAAACAAAAAGTTCATTTTGTGCGCGTTTATTAAAAATGTAGATATTTTTAATTTATGGCTACGAAATGAGCTTCGCCATGTTTCCCTGACCATCTACTGAGAGGATCGATTCTGATGAATGCACTGACTGCCGTTAAACCGAACGCTGAAGATCCAGGCCAGCACGACAGCAGATTTACGCTGAAACCGTCGGCCCAGTCTCCGCGTCTGCTGGAGCTGACCTTTTCTGCCCGAACGACGGAACACTTTCTCCAGCAGGTCGCGCAGTGGCCGGTGCAGGCGCTGGAATATAAGTCGTTCCTGCGCTTCAAAGTGGGCCAGATCCTCGACAGTCTGTGCGACAACCAGTTGCAACCGCTGCTGCTGAAAACGCTGCTCGATCGTGCAGAAGGCGCGTTGTTGATCAACGCGGAAGGCATCGATGACGTGGCGCAGGCTGACGAGATGGTCAAACTGGCAACCGCAGTGGCACATCTGGTTGGGCGCTCCAACTTTGACGCCATGAGTGGTCAGTACTATGCGCGCTTCGTGGTGAAAAATGTCGATAACTCAGACAGCTATCTGCGCCAGCCGCACCGCGTCATGGAGTTGCATAACGACGGTACTTACGTCGAAGAAATCACCGATTATGTGCTGATGATGAAGATCGACGAGCAGAACATGACCGGCGGCAACTCGCTGCTGCTGCATCTCGACGACTGGGAGCATCTCGACAAGTACTTCAGCCATCCCCTGGCTCGTCGTCCAATGCGCTTCGCCGCGCCGCCCAGCAAGAACGTCAGCCATGATGTGTTCCACCCGGTGTTTGACGTAGACCAACAGGGCCGCCCGGTCATGCGCTACATCGACCAGTTCGTGCAACCAAAAGATTTTGAGGAAGGCGTCTGGCTGAGCGACCTGTCCGATGCGCTGGAAACCAGCAAAAGCATCCTGTCCGTTCCGGTATCGGTGGGCAAATTCCTGCTGATTAACAACCTGTTCTGGCTGCACGGTCGCGATCGCTTTACCTCGCACCCGGACCTGCGCCGCGAACTGATGCGCCAGCGCGGCTACTTCGCTTATTCCACCCACCACTACCAGACTCACCAGTAAGCGTGAAGGAACAAGCGGATGTATGATTTTGTGATTATTGGCGGCGGCATTATTGGCATGTCGACCGCCATGCAGTTAATTGACGTTTATCCGGATGCCCGGGTAGCGCTGCTGGAAAAAGAGTCCGGCCCGGCCTGTCACCAGACGGGCCACAACAGCGGCGTGATCCACGCCGGGGTCTATTACACCCCCGGCAGTCTGAAGGCGCAGTTTTGTCTCGCCGGCAACCGTGCAACCAAAGCCTTTTGCGATCAAAACGGCATCCGCTACGACACCTGCGGCAAGATGCTGGTCGCCACCTCTGAGCAGGAAATGGGCCGGATGCGCGCCCTGTGGGATCGCACCGCGGCCAACGGCCTGGAGCGCGAGTGGCTGAATGCGCAGGAACTGCGCGAGCGCGAACCAAACATTACCGGACTCGGCGGCATTTTTGTGCCGTCCAGCGGGATTGTCAGCTACCGCGACGTGACGGAAGCAATGGCGAAAATCTTCCAGGCCAGAGGCGGCGAGATTATCTACAACGCCAACGTCAGCGCCCTGAAAGAACACGCCTCGGGCGTGGTGGTGCATACCCGCCAAGGGCAGGAATTTAGTGGCGCAACGCTGATTACCTGCTCCGGGCTGATGGCCGACCGGCTGGTGAAAATGCTCGGCATCGAACCGGGTTTTATCATCTGCCCGTTCCGTGGCGAATACTTCCGTCTGGCCGCAGAACACAACCAGATAGTCAACCATCTGATCTACCCGATCCCCGATCCGGCAATGCCGTTTCTTGGCGTTCATCTTACCCGCATGATCGATGGCAGCGTCACGGTCGGGCCGAACGCCGTACTGGCGTTTAAGCGCGAAGGTTATCGCAAGCAGGACTTTTCGCTCAGCGACACGCTGGAGATCCTCGGTTCTGCCGGCATTCGTCGGGTTCTGCAAAACAACCTGTGCGCAGGCCTTAGCGAAATGAAAAACTCGCTGTGCAAAAGTGGCTATCTGCGGCTGGTGCAAAAGTACTGCCCGAGCCTGACGCTAAGCGATCTGCAACCGTGGCCCGCAGGCGTCCGCGCGCAGGCGGTCTCGCCGGACGGCAAGCTGATCGATGATTTTTTGTTTGTCACCACCCCGCGATCGATCCACACCTGCAATGCCCCCTCCCCGGCGGCGACGTCGGCGATCCCCATCGGCGCACACATCGTCAGCCAGGTACAGACGCTGCTGGCAAGCCAGAGCAATCCCGGACGCACGCTGCGTGCGGCACGTAGCGTGGACACCTTACACGCCGCCTTCACCCGTTCACCTTTTTAAGACAGGAAGCCATCATGCAACTTAACGATCCGACGTTGTTCCGTCAGCAGGCCTTGATCGACGGCCAGTGGCGCGATGCCGATAGCGGCGACGTCATTACGGTAACCAACCCGGCCAACGGCGAGACGCTGGGCAGCGTACCGAAAATGGGCAGCGCGGAGACCCGCAAAGCCATTGAGGCCGCTAACCGCGCGCTACCCGCCTGGCGCGACATCACCGCCAAAGAACGGGCAAACATTCTGCGCCGCTGGTTCAATCTGATGATGGAACATCAGGACGATCTTGCCCGCCTGATGACCCTTGAACAGGGTAAGCCACTGGCGGAAGCCAAAGGGGAAATCACCTATGCCGCCTCTTTTATTGAGTGGTTTGCCGAAGAGGGCAAACGTATTTATGGCGACACCATTCCCGGACACCAGGCCGACAAACGCCTGATCGTCATTAAGCAACCCATTGGCGTTACTGCCGCCATTACGCCGTGGAACTTTCCTTCGGCGATGATCACCCGCAAAGCGGGTCCGGCACTGGCGGCAGGCTGCACGATGGTGCTTAAACCCGCCAGCCAGACGCCGTTCTCCGCGCTGGCGCTGGCGGAACTGGCAAATCGCGCCGGGATCCCGGCGGGCGTATTCAGCGTCGTCACCGGTTCGGCGGGCGCAGTTGGCAACGAACTGACCGGCAACCCACTGGTGCGCAAACTGTCGTTCACCGGCTCGACGGAGATTGGCCGCCAGTTGATGGAACAGTGCGCCAAAGACATCAAAAAGGTCTCCCTGGAGCTGGGGGGTAACGCGCCGTTTATCGTCTTTGACGATGCTGACCTGGATAAAGCAGTAGAAGGCGCGCTGGCTTCAAAGTTTCGCAACGCCGGGCAGACCTGCGTCTGCGCCAACCGTCTGTATGTGCAGGACGGCGTTTACGAGCGCTTCGCTGAGAAACTGCAACAGGCAGTGAACAAACTGCGCCTCGGCGACGGTCTGGCTCCTGAGGTGACCACCGGCCCGCTGATTGATGAGAAAGCAGTCGCCAAAGTGCAGGAGCACATCGCCGACGCGCTGGAAAAAGGTGCCCGGGTGATTAGCGGTGGGAAGCCACACGCGCTGGGCGGCAATTTCTTCCAGCCAACCATCCTGGTGGACGTACCTGACAACGCGAAGGTCGCCAAAGAAGAGACCTTCGGCCCGCTGGCGCCACTGTTTCGCTTTAGTGATGAAGCCGACGTCATCAGGCAGGCCAACGACACCGAATTTGGTCTGGCAGCCTATTTCTATGCCCGTGATTTAAGCCGCGTCTTTCGCGTTGGCGAGGCGCTGGAGTACGGCATCGTCGGCATTAACACCGGCATTATCTCGAACGAAGTCGCGCCGTTTGGCGGGATCAAAGCCTCCGGTCTTGGCCGCGAAGGTTCCAAATACGGCATCGAAGATTACTTAGAAATCAAATATCTGTGCATCGGCCTTTAATAAAAAACCTACTGGAGAACACCTGATGAGCACCAATAACGAATTAATGCAGCGTCGCAGCAACGCCGTTCCGCGTGGCGTAGGACAGATCCACCCTATCTTTGCCGAGCGTGCGGAAAACTGTCGGGTCTGGGACGTGGAAGGCCGTGAGTTCCTGGATTTTGCCGGCGGTATCGCGGTGCTGAACACCGGACACCTGCATCCGCAGATCGTCTCGGCGGTCGAAGAACAGCTGAAAAAGCTGTCTCATACCTGCTTCCAGGTGCTGGCCTATGAGCCGTATCTACAGCTGTGCGAAATCATGAACCAGAAGGTGCCGGGCGACTTCGCCAAGAAAACCCTGCTGGTCACCACCGGTTCTGAAGCCGTGGAAAACGCGGTGAAGATAGCCCGCGCCGCCACCAAACGGTCGGGAACCATCGCCTTTAGCGGCGCGTACCACGGTCGCACCCACTACACCCTGTCGCTGACCGGAAAAGTGAACCCGTACTCAGCCGGCATGGGGCTGATGCCCGGCCACGTCTATCGCGCCCTCTACCCCTGCGCCCTGCACGGCATTAGTGAAGACGACGCTATCGCCAGCATTCACCGCATCTTCAAAAATGATGCCGCGCCGGAAGATATCGCCGCCATCGTGATTGAACCGGTACAGGGCGAAGGCGGCTTTTACGCCGCCTCGCCAGCCTTTATGCAGCGCCTGCGCGCAATTTGCGACGAACACGGGATCATGCTGATTGCCGATGAAGTGCAGAGCGGCGCGGGTCGTACCGGTACGCTGTTCGCGATGGAGCAGATGGGCGTGGCGCCGGACATCACGACTTTCGCCAAGTCTATCGCCGGGGGCTTCCCGCTGGCGGGCGTGACCGGACGCGCGGAGGTGATGGACGCCATCCCGCCGGGTGGGCTGGGCGGCACCTATGCCGGCAACCCGATTGCCTGCGCCGCCGCGCTGGCGGTGCTGAATATTTTCGAGCAGGAAAATCTGCTGCAAAAAGCCAACGAGCTCGGCGAAACCCTGCGCAACGGCCTGTTGGCGATTGCCGAAACGCATCGTGAAATCGGCGATGTCCGTGGGCTGGGGGCGATGATCGCTATTGAGCTGTTTGAAGACGGCGACCACAACAAGCCGGACGCGAAACTGACGGCAGAGATCGTCGCTCGCGCCCGCGACAAAGGGCTGATCCTGCTCTCCTGCGGGCCGTACTACAACGTGCTGCGCATCCTTGTTCCACTCACCATTGAAGATGCGCAAATCCGTCAGGGTCTGGAGATCATCGCCCAGTGCTTTGACGAGGCTAAGCAACGTTAACCCTTGCAGCCAATTGCCGGATGGCGCTTCGCTTATCCGGCCTACTCTGTAGGCATGGTTTGTAGGCCGGATAAGGCGCAACCGCCATCCAGCTTACAGAGTCGGCATGGTTTGTGGGCCGGATAAGGCGCAGCCGCCATCCGGCTTACAAAGTCGGCGTGGTTTGTAGGCCGGATAAGGCGCAGCCGCCATCCGGCTTACAGAGTCGGCGTGGTTTGTAGGCCGGATAAGGCGCAGCCGTCATCCGGCCTACAGAGTCGACGTGGTTTGTGGGCCGGATAAGGCGCAGCCGTCATCCGGCCTACAGAGTCGGCATGGTTTGTAGGCCGGATAAGGCGCAGCCGCCATCCGGCTTACAGAGTCGGCGTGGTTTGTGGGCCGGATAAGGCGCAGCCGCCATCCGGCTTACAGAGTCGGCGTGGTTTGTGGGCCGGATAAGGCGCAGTCACCATCCGGCTTACAGAGTCGGCGTGATTTGTGGGCCGGATAAGGCGCAGCCGCCATCCGACCTACAGAGTCGGCGTGGTTTGTAGACCGGATAAGGCGCAGCCGCCATCCGGCAAACGGCTCAATAACAATAAAGAGGTCATAAGATGGGGCAACTGTCACAATCACATGATTTAGGGGGCGGGCTGAAATCACGCCACGTCACCATGCTGTCTATTGCCGGGGTTATCGGCGCAAGTCTGTTTGTGGGTTCCAGCGTGGCGATAGCCCAGGCCGGACCCGCGGTCCTGCTGGCCTATCTGTTCGCCGGGCTACTGGTGGTGATGATCATGCGGATGCTGGCCGAAATGGCCGTCGCCACGCCGGACACCGGTTCCTTTTCCACCTACGCCGATAAAGCGATCGGGCGATGGGCGGGCTACACCATCGGCTGGTTGTACTGGTGGTTCTGGGTGTTGGTGATCCCGCTTGAAGCGAATATCGCCGCAATCATCCTCAACTCCTGGTTTCCCGGCGTCCCGATCTGGCTGTTCTCGCTGGTTATCACGCTGGCGTTAACCGGCAGTAATTTGCTGAGCGTCAAAAACTACGGTGAGTTTGAGTTCTGGCTGGCGCTGTGCAAAGTGATTGCCATCCTCGCCTTTATCGCCCTCGGTGCAGCGGCGATCGGCGGCGTTTACCCTTACACTGAAGTCAGCGGTATCTCGCGCTTGTGGGATCACGGCGGCTTTATGCCAAACGGTTTTGGTGCCGTGCTGAGCGCGATGCTTATCACCATGTTTTCATTTATGGGGGCTGAGATTGTCACCATTGCCGCCGCCGAATCCGACACGCCGGATAAGCATATCGTCCGCGCCACCAACTCGGTGATCTGGCGTATTTCAATCTTCTATCTGTGCTCGATCTTTGTTGTCGTCGCCCTGATCCCGTGGAACATGCCGGGACTAAAAGAGGTCGGCTCCTATCAATCGGTGCTGGAACTGCTGCATATTCCGCATGCCAAACTGATCATGGACTGTGTGATCCTGCTGTCGGTAACCAGCTGCCTGAACTCCGCGCTGTATACCGCGTCGCGGATGCTCTACTCTCTGAGCCGCCGTGGTGACGCGCCGGCTATTATGGGCAAAATCAATCGCAGCAAAACGCCTTACGTGGCGGTGTTGCTCTCGACCGGCGCGGCATTTTTAACCGTGGTCGTGAACTATTACGCCCCGGCAAAAGTGTTTAAGTTCCTGATCGACAGCTCCGGCGCCATCGCCCTGCTGGTGTATCTGGTGATCGCCATTTCCCAGTTGCGGATGCGCAAAATCCTGCTGGCGGAAGGCGGCGAGCTCAAACTGAAAATGTGGCTCTATCCGTGGCTGACCTGGCTGGTCATTGGCTTTATCAGTTTTGTGCTGATTGTGATGCTCTTTCGCCCGGCGCAACAGCTGGAAGTCATTTCCACAGGGCTGCTGGGACTGGGAATTATTTGTACCGTGCCGATTATGTCGCGCTGGAAAAAACTGGTATTGTGGCAAAAGGCACCGCTGCAAAATACCCGTTAAATGATTTCCCGGCGCAGGCCGGGAACAGGATTCAGGAGTAAGACCATGACCGCCATTTCCCATCCGACGGCCATAGATGGATACCGCTGGCTGAAGAACGATATTATCCGCGGTGTTTATCAGCCTGATGAAAAACTGCGCATGAGCTTATTAACCTCACGCTATTCTCTTGGCGTTGGACCGCTCAGAGAGGCGCTTTCTCATCTGGTGGCGGAACGGCTGGTCACGGTCGTGAATCAGAAAGGGTATCGGGTGGCGTCTATGTCAGAGCAGGAACTGCTCGATATTTTCGACGCCCGCGCCAACATGGAAGCGATGCTGGTGAGTCTGGCGATTGAACGCGGCGGTGACGAATGGGAAGCCGAGATCCTCGCCCGCGCCCATATGCTCAGCAAGCTTGAGGCCAGCGACGCCAGTGAACATCTGCTGGATGAGTGGGATTTACGCCATCAGGCATACCACACCGCTATCGTTGCCGGATGCGGTTCGCAGTATCTACTGCAAATGCGCGAACGGCTGTTCGATCTCGCGGCACGCTATCGGTTTATCTGGCTGCGAAAAACGGTCTTGTCGGTTGAAATGCTGGAGGATAAACACGTTCAGCATCAGACGCTAACAGAGGCAATTCTGGCGCGCGATGCGGCACGCGCCAGTGAACTGATGCGTCAACATTTGCTGACGCCGATTCCTATTATCCAGCAGGCCATGACCGGTAAACTGCTGGCAGAGAAATCCTGACGACGCTTATTCTTCCGGAATACGCAGAACCTGCCCGGGATAAATTTTATCCGGACTTTTAAGCATCGGCTTATTCGCCTCAAAGATTTTATTATACAGGTTGGCATTACCGTAAACCTGTTTCGAAATAGCGCTCAGCGTATCGCCGGATTTCACCGTATAAAACTGACTCTCGGCGGCAGGCACGTCGGTTTTAACCTGATCCTCCACGCTGGCAATTCCGGAAATATTCCCGACCGCAATCAGGATCTTTTCTTTTGCTTCCTGGCTTAATCCGTCGCCTGTCACCGTTGCCTTGCCATCAGCAATTTGTACATTGACCTTGTCGGCATCCGGAATACCGGTTTTATTCAGGTGGTCCTGCACCTTTTTTGCTAAATCGTCTTTATCGTGATTGCCAGTTACGGCATCCCACAGTTTTTCCCCGGCGTCTTTTACAAAGTTGAAAAGTCCCATAACCACCTCGATCATTGACAATAAACACTCACGAAGTGTAGCAGAAAGTTTCGCTTAAAATTCTGACTGCGCGGCGACAGGCGTGGCCCGATAACGTCGCGCTATCGGGCTGTCGGATGATGGTTAAGAAAGCGTTGAAGGACGGGTTTGCACCCAGAACGCGTGAATCAGACCCGGGATATACCCCAGCAGGGTCAAAATGATATTAAGGATGAACGCCCAACCGAACCCTTTACCCAACAGGACGCCCAGCGGGGGCAGAACGATCGTAAAAACAATTCTCCAGAAACCCATACACACTCCAAAAAGAAAAATTACTTATTGTTTAAAAAGAGATTTTATCTCTAAGCGTAGTGAGCTTAGCGGAGATCGCCAGTCTCCTCTCGCGCTTTTACCCTCTTTTACGCTCTTTACGCTGGCATGCGTTTCGTTTTTATTTTAGAATTTACTTAATTTAGCAAAACCTAAAATACATATGAGCGAACTTGAACAACTTCAGGCCAGCGCTGAACAGGCGGCGGCCCTGCTGAAAGCAATGAGCAATCCTAAGCGATTGCTGATCCTGTGTATGCTTTGCGGCTCACCGGGTACCAGCGCGGGCGATCTGGCTCGCGCCACCGGACTAAGCCCGTCGGCCACCTCACAGCATCTGGCGAAAATGCGCGAAGAAGGTCTGATTGACAGCCAGCGCGATGCCCAGCGCATCCTCTATTCCATTAAAAATGCAGCGGTGAATTCACTCATTGCCACATTGAAAAACGTCTATTGTCCATAAGGAGTGAACATGACTATTGGGACGATTTCCCCGCGCGACGCAAAGGCCCGTATCGAGCAAGGCGCCAGACTGATTGATATTCGCGATGCCGACGAATACCTGCGTGAGCATATTCCGCAGGCTCACCTCGCGCCGCTGTCTGCTCTGGAACAAGGCGGCTTTCCTGCCAGACTGCGGGGTGAGCTCGTTATCTTCCATTGTCAGTCCGGGAAACGGACGCAAAACAACGCGGCTAAATTACAGGTGCTTGTCGCGCCAGCAGAAGCTTTGCTGCTGGAAGGGGGCATTGACGGCTGGAAAGCGGCGGGCTTGCCCACTGCGGAAGATAAATCACAGCCGCTTCCACTGATGCGTCAGGTACAAATTGCGGCAGGCGGACTGGCGTTACTGGGCGTAGTACTGGGGTACAGCGTTAGCAGTGGTTTCTTTCTGCTCAGTGGGTTCGTGGGTGCGGGACTCCTGTTTGCCGGACTGACAGGTTTTTGTGGAATGGCGCGACTGCTCGACAAAATGCCGTGGAACCGTCGTCCTCAATAAAGCGGGAAACACCATGGGAAATAAGCGGTGAGGGCAACCTCACCGCCCGGATAATTAGATCAGAAAATCGTCCAGAGATTTACCAGCCGCCAGTGCCTGAGCAATCGCTTTAGGTGTACGCCCCTGACCGGTCCAGGTTTTGCTTTCCCCATTAAGATCGGTATAACGATATTTTGCCGGACGCGGTTGGCGTTTTTTACCCGTCCGCGTGGTCGCGACTTCACCACCGAATAACTCTTCCGGACTAATTCCGTCAGCCTTCATCATCTCCAGCAAGGTATTAATTTTCTCCTGCTGTTCAGCGCGCTGACGCTGTAACCGTTCTTCTTCTTCACGTCTTTCTTTAGTGACGACCCTGAATTTCTCCAGCATTTCTTCAAGAACGTCAATGGAGAATTCGCGAGCCATGGCGCGTAGTGAACGGATATTATTTAAGTTCTGTAACATCAAATTCATAGTAATTAAAACCCTTTAACGCTAAAAAAAAGTATTACACCGGGTAGTGTATTCTATTATTAGAGCGTTTTCCAGACCCTGTGATATAACCAGGAGAATACCGACATCCTGCGGCAAGAATATAGTTTACTTAATCCTGAATAATATCCAGACTCATTTTTCATTCCCCTCTAAATAACCTTCATGTCGGTTCGTTGAGCATTGAGTGGAGGTTCTTACCACACCGGGAAGTTCTCCAACCAGCGAGTAAACATAACACATTGATTTTTAATCACTTAAATTACATCAGCAACAAAAACTCTATGCAGCACAAAAATCAGGCGGTTACAGAGTATTTTATCGACAAAAAGCGTAAAAATAAAAACATTTCACTAGTTGATAGTAACAATGCAGCAATATACTCTATCATCAAGCAAAAACACCACGCTAAATCACTAAGTTAAACTCATTTAACGGCGACTTTATCCCTTTTCACAAGGAGCATTAGCATGTTCTCACCACAGTCACGCTTGCGTCATGCTGTAGCAGACACGTTCGCGATGGTTGTTTATTGTTCTGTCGTGAACATGTTGATCGAGATATTCCTCTCCGGAATGAGCTTTGAGCAATCGCTTTCTTCCAGACTGGTCGCCATTCCGGTCAACATTCTGATCGCCTGGCCCTACGGAATGTATCGCGATCTCTTTATGAAGGCGTCGCGTAAAGTGGGTTCTGCGGGATGGGTGAAAAACCTGGCGGACGTGCTGGCTTATGTCACCTTCCAGTCCCCGGTTTATGTCGCAATTCTGCTAACGGTAGGCGCTGACTGGCATCAAATTACCGCCGCAGTCAGTTCTAATATTGTGATATCAATGCTAATGGGGGCGGTATATGGCTATTTCCTGGATTACTGCCGCCGCCTGTTCAGAGTGAGCCGCTACCAGCAGGTCAAAGTCTGAAATCACTCCGCGACTGGCGATGCCAGTCGCTTAATTAATTCGCTTCGCCAAACAGTCCATTCAAATAGCGCTCAAGCGCAATACGCGAACTAAAGCCGTGGGGAATACCATAGTGTTCGTGCGTTTCCCCGGCTAAATAAAGCGGAAAATGCTGATAATGGTCGCAGGTTTTAATATCAGTTGCCGGTTCTGCCAGCGATGAACTGCGCTCTTTTAATGTCGGATGGATCACCAGCGCAGTGCGTCCCATACGCGCTTCACGATTAACATAGACGTAATTCTCTCCACGTCGATAACCGTACGTTTTCTGTGTCACCACATCGACGGTAAACCCCACTTTTTCAAGTACGCGCGCTACCTCGTCAGGTCGTAAATACATATTTTTTCCTCGTTATCTTTTACTGCGGGCTTACCTTACCTGATTCAGCATTAGCAACGCTTTCAGAAAAGTCCATAAACGCGCAATAACGCCGTGAACTGCCTCAGAAGTTAAAAATATCGACTAAACTGAAAGTCACATCGAAATCACTGGAGGATCATATGTTTAACAGACCGAACCGAAACGATGTAGATGATGGCGTGCAGGATATTCACAATGACGTCAATCAATTGGCCGATAGTCTGGAAGCCGTCCTGAAGTCATGGGGCAGCGATGCGAAGGATGAAGCGGATGCCGCACGGCGTAAAGCGCAGGCGCTGCTGAAAGAGACGCGGGCAAAAATGCATGGCCGCACGCGCGTGCAGCAAGCCGCCCGGGATGCCGTAGGCTGCGCCGATACGTTTGTACGCGACAAGCCCTGGTGTAGCATCGGTACGGCGGCGGCGGTGGGGATCTTCGTCGGCGCGCTGCTGAGCCTTCGTCGCTAATTGTGAAGCGCGTGCCGGATGGCGCTCATGCTTATCCGGCACACCAATGCCCGTCTAAAGATCGGCCTGAATTGCCCGCCGTAACCGCGTTGCTACCTGACTCGCCATTTCTGCAGAAGCGATATTTGTGAACGACAGCAGCATCCCTCCCTGCCCGGCTGATTTCACCCGCCAGCGGCTTAAGGCCTGAACCGCCAGACCCGCCTCGTTGGCTTTGCGCACCGGCGCAGTATCATCACCGTCAACCGCAATCACCAGTTGTATCCCGCCCTGTTGGGGCACAACCTGAAACCCCTGTTCGCCGAGCGCCTGTTCAATCCATTGTCTTCGCTGCGCATAGTGCTGACGCATTTTTTTCAGGTGCCGCCAGAAATGACCATCGCGGATAAAATCCCCCAGCGTTTGCTGCCAGAGTAGCGGCACGCTACAGGCCATCCGTATCGCCTGCTGACGAAAGCATCCCACCTGGTTTATCGGCACCACCAGCCACGCACAGCGCAATGCGGGGAACAACGACTTGCTGAACGTACCGGCGTAAATCACCCGCTGTGGCGCATCAAGACTTTTCAGCGGCGGCAGCGGTTTGCCGTGGTAACGAAACTCACTGTCGTAATCATCCTCAACGATCCACGCCTGAGACTGTGATGCCCACTCAAGGAGTTGATGACGCCGGGATAGCGACAGCGCGACGCCAAGCGGACTTTGATGAGCCGGAGTGAGCAGCGCAAAACGCGCATCCGGATAGTCGCGGATCCCAACCGCCACATTCAGCCCGTCGTCATCGACCGGAACCGGCAGCAGCGCGACATTTTCCTGCTCAATGACCGGACGGATCAGCGGGAAGCCGGGATCTTCAATCCACATGCCATCGCCCGGTGTAGCCAGCGAACGCAGGATGAGGGTCATTGAAGCCGCATAGCCGGAAGTGATGAAAATCTGCTCAGGCAGACATTCAATACTGCGCGACACGCGCAGATAGTCCACGATCGCCTGGCGCAACGCGGCTTCACCGCACACGTCACCGAGCGCCAGATCAAAACGCGTCTGTGTGCGCAATCGTCGCCCCATCACCCGCGCCCAGACGTCTCGCGGAAAGAGATCCAGCGCGGGAAGCCCCATCTGAAAAGGTTGAGGGACCGTACTTTCCCCGGCAAATACCACCGGTTCACTAAGCGCCTGTTCTGGCTGCAGCTGTGCGCTGACAAACGTTCCCGCCTGCCCTCTCCGCTCGAGCCAGCCCTGCGCCACCAGCTCCGTATAGGCGTTTTCCACCGTCGAACGCGAAATGCCCAGCTCCTGCGACCAGGTACGGCTGGATGGCAGTCTGGCACCGGGCTTGAGTTCCCCACGTTCAATGGCGATTTTTAACTGGCGGGCAATTTGCTTATAGCGCGGCATATGGTCTGCTTTTTTCATAAAAATATGGCTCTCTTATGCAGTCCATTATAGTGCTACATTGCCGGCCATCAACACGAGGAGATGCACAATGACGACGTTACGCCAGCCCTACTATGAACTCAGCCCTGAAGTCTATAACGCCCTGGTACAGGCGAAAACGGCACTGGAAAACAGCGCGCTGGATACCACGCTAATGGAGTTGATTTACCTGCGTATTTCGCAGATCAACGGCTGCGCGTTTTGTCTGGAGATGCACAGCAAGGCGCTGCGTAAATCGGGCGTCGCGCAAAGTAAACTGGACGCGCTGGCCGGTTGGCGGGTCAGCCATCATTTCAGCGAGCAGGAGCACGCGGCGCTGGCATGGGCGGAATCGGTGACCGACATCGCCAGAACCCATGCCGAAGATGATGTTTATCTGCCGCTGCTCGCGCATTTTAGCGCTCGCGAAATTAGCGACCTGACCTTTGCTGTCGGCCTGATGAACTGCTTTAACCGCCTGGCCGTTGGAATGCGGATGTAATCTGACGATTTATCACCATAAATTCCCGCTCCCCGCCGGGCTCATCGGTGGGGAGTAATCAATCTATAATTCCCATATCTTGTATGGTTGAAACTTTTTTCAACTACATCTAGTATTCTCTCTATCAGTACACACCCAACCCGACGCGACTTATCGCGCCGTTCTCTCATTTTAAATGGAAATACGAATCATGCGCATTACTATTTACACTCGAAATGATTGTGTTCAATGCCACGCCACCAAACGGGCGATGGAAAGCCGTGGATTTGAATTTGAGATGGTGAACGTCGATCTGGTGCCCGACGCGGCGGATATCCTGCGTGCACAAGGTTTTCGTCAATTGCCGGTCGTCATTGCCGGTGAGACCAGTTGGTCTGGGTTTCGGCCGGATATGATCAACCGCCTGCATCCTGAATCCCGGGTGGCCAGCGCATGAACCCGCTCGTCTACTTCTCCAGCAGCTCCGAAAATACGCACCGTTTTATGCAGCGTCTGGGGCTGCCCGCCGTTCGCATTCCGCTGAATGAACGCGAACGGATCCGGGTAGACGAACCTTACATTCTGGTGGTGCCCTCTTACGGGGGCGGGGGCACGGCTGGCGCGGTCCCGCGACAGGTGATTCGCTTTTTAAATGATGCCCACAACCGGGCGTTAATTCGCGGCGTTATTGCCTCTGGCAATCGTAACTTCGGCGAGGCGTACGGTCGCGCAGGAGAAGTGATCGCCCAAAAATGCGCCGTGCCCTGGCTCTATCGTTTTGAGCTGATGGGAACACCCGCCGACATCGACAACGTTCGAAAAGGAGTAAGCGAATTTTGGCAACGACAACCGCAGAACGCGTAATGCAGGAATCGCTGGATTACCATGCGCTGAACGCCATGCTGAATCTGTACGATAAAGCAGGTCGTATTCAGTTTGATAAAGACAGGCAGGCAGTTGACGCCTTTTTTACCGCTCACGTTCACCCTCACTCCGTCACGTTTAGCAGTCAGGAGGAACGCCTGCAAACGCTGATGCGCGAAGGGTATTACGACGAAAGCGTTCTGACTCGCTACGATCGCGCTTTCGTGGTGACGCTGTTTGCCCGCGCCCACGCCAGCGGTTTTCGTTTCCAGACCTTCCTCGGTGCCTGGAAGTTTTACACCAGCTACACGCTGAAAACCTTTGACGGTAAACGCTACCTGGAACACTTTGAAGACCGGGTGGTGATGGTGGCGCTGACGCTCGCGCAGGGCGATGAAGTGTTGGCGTCACAGTTGACCGATGAGATGCTCTCGGGGCGTTTCCAGCCCGCCACGCCCACCTTCTTAAACTGCGGAAAACAGCAGCGCGGCGAACTTGTTTCCTGTTTTCTGCTGCGTATTGAAGACAACATGGAGTCGATTGGCCGGGCGGTGAACTCCGCGCTTCAGCTTTCTAAACGCGGCGGCGGCGTGGCGTTTTTACTCTCTAACCTGCGCGAAGCGGGCGCGCCTATCAAGCGCATCGAAAACCAGTCCTCCGGGGTGATCCCGGTGATGAAGATGCTGGAAGATGCCTTTTCCTATGCTAACCAACTTGGCGCGCGTCAGGGAGCGGGGGCGGTTTATTTGCACGCGCACCATCCGGATATTCTGCGCTTTCTCGATACCAAACGCGAAAACGCCGACGAAAAGATCCGCATCAAGACGCTCTCCCTGGGCGTGGTGATCCCGGACGTCACTTTCCGTCTGGCCAAAGAGAATGCGCAGATGGCGCTGTTTTCGCCCTATGACGTCGAGCGTCTTTACGGTAAACCCTTTGGCGATATCGCGATAAGCGAACGGTACGACGAACTGGTTGCCGACGAGCGGGTGCGCAAAAAATACATTAACGCCCGCGACTTTTTCCAGACGCTGGCAGAAATTCAGTTCGAATCCGGCTATCCCTATATCATGTATGAGGATACGGTGAATCGCGCCAACCCCATTGCAGGCCGCATCAATATGAGCAACCTGTGTTCGGAAATTTTGCAGGTCAACAGCGCCTCCACCTACGATGAGAACCTTGACTACGCGCAGACCGGACAGGATATCTCCTGCAATCTCGGCTCGCTGAATATTGCCCACACCATGGATTCCCCGGACTTTGGTCGGACGGTGGAAACGGCGATTCGTGGGCTGACGGCGGTGTCGGACATGAGCCACATTCGCAGCGTCCCGTCGATTGCCGCCGGCAATGCCGCCTCTCACGCCATCGGGCTGGGACAAATGAACCTGCACGGCTATCTGGCGCGTGAAGGCATCGCTTATGGTTCGCCAGAAGGACTGGATTTCACCAATCTCTACTTTTACACCATTACCTGGCATGCACTGCATACGTCGATGCGGCTGGCGCGTGAGCGTGGGCAGACCTTTGACGGATTTGCGCAGTCTCGCTACGCCAGCGGCGAGTTTTTCACGCAGTATCTGGAACAGAGCTGGACGCCGAAAACCGAGAAAGTCCGTGCGCTATTTGCCCGTAGCGGCATCACGCTGCCGACGCGCGAAATGTGGCTGTACCTGCGCGATGAGGTGATGCGCTATGGCATCTACAACCAGAATTTACAGGCGGTGCCGCCGACGGGTTCAATCTCTTATATCAATCATGCGACATCGAGCATTCACCCGATTGTCTCGAAAGTGGAGATTCGCAAAGAGGGCAAGACCGGGCGCGTCTATTATCCTGCCCCGTTCATGACCAATGAGAATCTGGACATATACCAGGACGCCTACGAAATCGGCGCGGAGAAAATCATTGATACCTACGCTGAAGCCACTAAACACGTCGATCAGGGCCTGTCGCTGACGCTGTTTTTCCCCGATACCGCCACCACCCGCGATATCAACAAGGCGCAGATCTACGCCTGGCGAAAAGGCATTAAGTCGCTGTATTACATTCGGTTGCGCCAACTGGCGCTGGAAGGCACTGAAATTGAAGGCTGCGTCTCGTGCGCACTGTAAGGAGAGCGGTATGACATTATCACGCGTGAGCGCCATCAACTGGAATAAGATTCAGGATGACAAGGATCTGGAAGTATGGAACCGCCTGACCAGCAACTTCTGGCTGCCGGAAAAAGTGCCGTTGTCTAACGATATTCCGGCGTGGCAAGGCCTGAGCACCGCCGAGCAGCAGCTTACCATCCGCGTCTTTACCGGGTTGACGCTGCTCGACACCATCCAGAACATCGCCGGCGCTCCGTCGCTGATGGCGGATTCGCTGACGCCGCACGAGGAGGCGGTGCTGTCGAACATCTGTTTTATGGAAGCGGTGCACGCCCGTTCCTACAGTTCCATCTTCTCTACGCTGTGCCAGACTAAAGATGTCGACGCCGCCTACGCCTGGAGTGAGGAAAATGCGCCGTTACAGCAGAAGGCACAAATTATCCTCGCACATTACGCCAGCGACGACCCCTTAAAGAAAAAGATTGCCAGCGTGTTTCTGGAATCCTTCCTGTTTTATTCCGGTTTCTGGCTGCCGATGTATTTCTCCAGCCGTGGCAAGCTCACCAACACCGCCGATCTGATCCGGTTGATCATTCGTGATGAAGCGGTTCATGGTTATTACATTGGTTATAAGTACCAGAAAGGACTGGAAAAATTGTCTCAATCCAGGCGTGATGAGCTGAAGGATTTTACTCTCGAACTGCTGATGGAGCTGTACGATAACGAAGTCCGTTATACCGAAGAACTGTATGCCAACACCGGTTGGGCTGAGGATGTTAACGCGTTCCTCTGTTACAACGCCAACAAGGCGTTAATGAACCTGGGCTACGAGGCGCTGTTCCCGGCGGAAATGGCGGAGGTGAACCCGGCGATCCTGGCTGCGCTTTCGCCCAATGCCGACGAAAACCACGACTTTTTCTCTGGCTCGGGGTCGTCATACGTGATGGGTAAAGCCGTCGAAACGGAAGACGAAGACTGGAATTTTTAACGCAAATTAATATGGGGAATATCACTACAATAATGAAGTTAATATTTTAAGCAGATCACGTTTTTATCACCCAACTATTTCAGGGTGATCTACACTCAATAGCTGTTGCCATATTCGCCTGAATTTTCTAAATTCAGGCGCCTTTCCAGTGGTCCTTACAAAAAATATTCACCGGCCGTGGTTTGCTCTCAGCCCTTATATCATGGGAAGTCCCGGCAATTTGCCTTCTACCCTATTTAGCCTCATTTCACATTCAGGGTTGTCTCAGATTCTCAGTATGTTAGGGTAGAAAAAGGTGACTATTTCTATCAGGTAACATATCGACATATATAAATAACAGGAATCTTTCTATTGCATGGCAATTAAATTAGAAGTTAAGAATCTATATAAAGTATTTGGAGAGCATCCGCAGCGCGCCTTCAAATATATTGAAAAAGGACTTTCAAAAGAACAAATTCTGGAAAAAACAGGGCTATCGCTTGGCGTTAAAGACGCCAGTCTGGCCATTGAAGAAGGCGAGATATTTGTCATCATGGGATTATCCGGTTCGGGTAAATCCACAATGGTACGCCTTCTCAATCGCCTGATTGAACCCACCCGTGGACAGGTACTGATCGACGGCGTTGATATCGCAAAAATATCGGATGCCGAACTCCGCGAGGTGCGCAGAAAAAAGATTGCGATGGTTTTCCAGTCATTTGCGCTCATGCCGCACATGACCGTTCTGGACAATACGGCATTCGGCATGGAATTAGCCGGCGTAAGCGCTGAGGAACGTCGCGAAAAAGCGCTGGACGCCCTGCGTCAGGTGGGACTTGAGAATTACGCCCACGGCTATCCGGATGAACTTTCCGGCGGGATGCGTCAGCGTGTCGGGCTCGCCCGTGCATTAGCCATTAACCCTGACATCTTATTAATGGATGAAGCCTTCTCCGCGCTTGATCCCTTAATTCGTACCGAGATGCAGGATGAACTGGTAAAACTGCAGGCAAAACATCAGCGAACCGTGGTCTTTATTTCCCACGATCTCGATGAAGCGATGCGTATTGGCGACCGAATTGCCATTATGCAGAATGGTGAAGTGGTTCAGGTCGGTACACCGGATGAAATTTTGAATAATCCGGCGAACGATTATGTCCGCACCTTCTTCCGTGGCGTCGATATTAGCCAGGTCTTTAGCGCGAAAGATATTGCCCGCCGTAGCCCGGTCGGACTGATTCGTAAAACGCCGGGCTTTGGCCCCCGTTCTGCCCTGAAATTATTGCAGGATGAAGACCGGGAATACGGTTACGTCATCGAACGCGGCAATAAGTTTGTTGGTGTGGTCTCCATCGACTCATTAAAGGCGGCATTAGCCCAGGCCCAGGGCATGGAAGGGGCGCTGATCGACGAGCCATTGGCCGTGGATGCGCAAACCCCGCTTAGCGAGTTGCTCTCTCATGTCGGACAGGCGCCGTGCGCGGTGCCGGTTGTCGATGAGGAACAACAGTATGTCGGCATTATTTCAAAACGCATGCTGCTACAGGCTTTAGATCGCGAGGGGACAAACAATGGCTGATCAATCCAATCCGTGGGATACCGCACCGGCGGCCGATAGCGCCGCACAATCCGCTGACGCCTGGGGCACGCCGTCAGGGACGCCTGCCGATAGCGGCAGCGCAGACTGGCTGACCAGCGCGCCAGCGCCTGCACCAGAGCATTTCAATATTATGGATCCGTTCCATAAAACGCTGATCCCGCTCGACAGTTGGGTTACCGAAGGAATTGACTGGGTAGTCACCCATTTTCGTCCCCTCTTCCAGGGCATTCGTGTGCCGGTGGATTACATCCTTAACGGTTTCCAGCAACTGCTGCTGGGAATGCCGGCTCCGGTGGCGATTCTCATTTT
Source organism: Citrobacter telavivensis (assembly GCA_009363175.1). Lineage (NCBI taxonomy): Bacteria > Pseudomonadati > Pseudomonadota > Gammaproteobacteria > Enterobacterales > Enterobacteriaceae > Citrobacter > Citrobacter telavivensis. The sequence goes on along the minus strand of CP045205.1, from coordinate 1,684,743 downwards.
CGCGCTGATCGCCTGGCAGATTTCCGGCGTCGGAATGGGCGTAGCGACGCTGATTTCCCTGATTGCAATCGGCGCTATCGGTGCCTGGTCGCAGGCGATGATTACGCTGGCACTGGTGTTGACCGCCCTGCTGTTTTGCGTGGTGATCGGTTTGCCGATGGGGATCTGGCTGGCACGCAGTCCACGGGCGGCGAAGATCGTTCGTCCGCTGCTCGACGCCATGCAGACGACGCCAGCGTTCGTCTATCTGGTACCGATTGTGATGCTGTTCGGCATCGGTAACGTGCCGGGAGTAGTCGTGACGATCATCTTTGCGCTACCGCCGATTGTGCGTCTGACGATCCTCGGGATTAACCAGGTTCCAGCCGATCTGATCGAAGCGTCACGTTCGTTCGGGGCCAGCCCGCGTCAAATGCTGTTCAAAGTTCAGCTACCGCTGGCGATGCCAACCATTATGGCAGGGGTCAACCAGACACTCATGCTTGCCCTCTCGATGGTCGTGATCGCCTCCATGATTGCCGTCGGTGGCCTGGGCCAGATGGTATTGCGCGGTATCGGTCGTCTCGACATGGGACTGGCTACCGTTGGTGGGGTCGGCATTGTGATCCTCGCTATCATTCTGGACCGTCTGACTCAGGCCGTGGGTCGCGACTCCCGTAGTCGGGGTAATCGTCGCTGGTACACCACCGGCCCCATTGGGCTCATCACGCGCCCTTTCACTAAATAATTCACCTGTTGCCCGGTGGCGCTGCGCTTACCGGGCCTACACTCATGAACTTACACAAAATCATTCATGTTGCATCGAGGCGGCAAACGAAGGTATCCCCAGGAACGTACACGCAGTACGTGACTGGGGTGCATGAGTGCAGCCAACAAAGAAGCAACCTGAAGGATGAAGTGTAATAAGGAACAACGATGCGACAGAAGATGATTATTGCCACAGCGTTTGCCACCCTTGTCTCTACCAGCGCTTTCGCTGCCGACCTGCCAGGCAAAGGCATTACCGTCCAACCGGTACAGAGCACCATCACCGAAGAAACCTTCCAGACGCTGCTGGTGAGCCGCGCACTGGAGAAACTGGGTTATACCGTAAACAAACCGAGCGAAGTCGATTATAACGTGGGCTACACCTCTATTGCTTCCGGCGATGCCACCTTTACCGCCGTGAACTGGCAGCCGCTGCACGATGATATGTATTCTGCGGCAGGCGGGGACAAAAAGTTCTGGCGCGAAGGCACGTTTGTCACCGGCGCCGCGCAAGGTTATCTGATCGATAAGAAAACCGCTGAGCAGTACAAAATCACCAATATCGCCCAGTTGAAAGACCCCAAAATCGCCAAAATCTTCGACACCAATGGCGACGGTAAAGCGGATATGATGGGCTGCTCGCCGGGATGGGGTTGTGAAGCGGTGATTAACCACCAGAACAAAGCGTTTGATCTGGAAAAAACCGTCGACGTCAGCCACGGTAACTATGCAGCGATGATGGCCGATACCATCACCCGCTTTAAAGAAGGCAAACCAATCCTCTATTACACCTGGACGCCTTACTGGGTGAGCGACGTGATGAAGCCGGGCAAAGATGTGGTCTGGTTGCAGGTGCCGTTCTCCTCGCTGCCGGGCGAACAGAAAGATATCGATACCAAACTGCCGAATGGCGCGAACTATGGCTTCCCGGTAAACACCATGCACATCGTTGCCAACAAAGCCTGGGCTGAGAAAAACCCGGCGGCGGCGAAACTGTTTGCCATCATGAAACTGCCGCTGGCGGATATCAACGCGCAGAACGCGATGATGCATGACGGTAAAGCGTCGGAAGCTGACGTACAGGGTCACGTTGACGGCTGGATCAAAGCCCACCAGCAGCAGTTCGACGGTTGGGTGAACGACGCGCTGGCTGCGCAGAAGTAATCCCCTCCTGAATGCCGGATGGCGCGCGATGCGCTTATCCGGCCTACTCCCTACTCCCTACTCCCTACTCCCTACTCCCTACTCCCTACTCCCACTTGACCGCACAATCCGGCACGCAACAAATCCCCCGCATTCATAAATGTCCGCTATGATTGATTCCCTAAGAAATCATCACCTGACTCACGATTGCGAACATAATGACAAAAACCTCTCACGGGCTGAGCCCAGCACTGATCGTTCTTATGTCTGTGGCAACCGGTCTGGCCGTCGCCAGCAACTACTATGCACAACCGCTGCTCGATACCATCGCACGCAACTTCTCGCTTTCCGCCAGCTCGGCCGGGTTTATCGTCACCGCAGCGCAACTGGGCTACGCCGCCGGTTTGCTGTTGCTGGTTCCACTTGGCGATATGTTTGAACGCCGGACGCTGATCGTCTCCATGACGCTGCTGGCGGCGGGCGGGATGCTCATTACCGCCAGCAGTCAGTCGCTGGCGATGATGCTCCTCGGCACGGCGCTGACCGGGCTCTTTTCCGTGGTAGCACAGATACTGGTGCCGCTGGCGGCGACGCTTGCCACACCCGATAAACGCGGCAAAGTGGTCGGAACCATCATGAGCGGACTGCTGCTGGGCATTCTACTGGCGCGTACCGTGGCGGGCCTGCTGGCGAATCTCGGCGGCTGGCGTACCGTCTTTTGGGTCGCCTCCATATTGATGGCGCTGATGGCTATCGCCCTGTGGCGCGGCTTGCCAAAGGTGAAGTCCGACACCCATCTGAACTACCCGCAACTGCTGGGTTCCGTATTCAGTCTGTTTACCCGCGATAAACTGCTGCGCACACGTGCGCTACTGGGCTGCCTGACCTTCGCCAACTTCAGCATTCTCTGGACCTCAATGGCCTTTTTACTCGCCGCCCCGCCGTTTAACTATTCCGAAGGGATGATTGGCCTGTTTGGGCTGGCGGGTGCCGCTGGCGCGCTCGGCGCACGTCCGGCTGGCGGTCTTGCGGATAAAGGGCATTCTCATCTCACCACGACCTGGGGCCTGCTGCTGCTACTGCTCTCCTGGTTAGCTATCTGGTTGGGACACGCCTCGGTACTGGCGCTGATTGTCGGGATCCTGGTACTGGACCTTACCGTTCAGGGGGTTCACATCACTAACCAGACGGTGATTTATCGTCTTTATCCGCAGGCGCGAAACCGCCTGACCGCAGGGTATATGACCAGTTACTTTATCGGCGGGGCCGCAGGGTCGTTAATCTCCGCCTCGGCCTGGCAGCATGCCGGATGGCTGGGCGTTTGTCTGGCAGGGTCGACCGTTGCCGTACTGAACCTGCTGGTCTGGTGGCGAGGATTTCACCGACAAGAAGCCGCAATTTAAACGCTCAGCAAGCGTTTGCGCTCGTTTGGGCTCCTGAGGGTGTTAAGGAGCCCCCCAGTCTGTTAAGGTGATAGGGATTATTAGCCCTGATAATTTTAACATTGGTGATAACGCGCAAAATTCTATGGAAAGGCCCGCTTCTCTGCCCAATACCCCTCCGGCGACCTGTGCGGAAGGATTCAAAGACAGTTTACCCATCGTCATCAGTTATATTCCTGTTGCCTTTGCATTTGGTCTCAATGCCACCCGTCTCGGGTTTAGCCCGCTTGAAAGCGTATTTTTTTCCTGCATTATTTATGCTGGTGCCAGTCAGTTCGTTATCACAACCATGCTCGCCGCAGGCAGCACATTATGGGTTGCCGCCCTGACCGTCATGGCGATGGATGTACGCCATGTCTTATACGGCCCTTCCCTGCGCAGTCGTATCGCCCAAAAACTCAGTAAACCGAAAACCGCCTTATGGGCTTTTGGCCTCACTGACGAAGTCTTTGCCGCGGCCACCGCAAAGCTGGTACGGGATAACCGTCGCTGGAGCGAAAACTGGATGATCGGCATTGCATTTTGCTCCTGGGCTTCATGGGTGCTGGGAACAGTAATCGGTGCCTTTTCCGGCAGCGGTTTATTGAAAGGATTCCCGGCGGTCGAAGCGGCGCTCGGGTTTATGCTGCCCGCGCTGTTTATGAGTTTTCTGCTGGCGTCATTCCAGCGCAAACAGTCCCTGTGCGTGACCGCCGCACTCGCTGGCGCACTGGCGGGCGTGACGCTATTTTCCATCCCCGCCGCGATTCTTGCGGGGATTGTGTGCGGCTGTCTGACCGCGCTGATCCAGGCTTTCTGGCAAGGGGTTCCCGATGCGCTATGAGGTACTGCTACTCGGGTTGCTGGTCGGCTGTGTGAATTATGGGTTTCGCTATTTACCGCTGCGTCTGAAGATGGGAAATACTCGTCCGGGCAAGCGAGGCGCAACCGGCGTACTACTCGACACCATCGGCATAGCATCAATTTGCGCCCTGCTGGTTGTGTCAACCGCCCCTGAGGTAATGCACGACGCCAGTCGCTTCGTGCCGACGCTCGCGGGTTTTGCTGTACTGGGTGCAAGTTTTTATAAAACGCGCAGCATCATTGTTCCCACGCTATTAAGTGCTCTGGCCTATGGATTAGCGTGGAAAATGTTGGCGGTTTTATAGGATACAAGAATCATTTTAATTTAATAATACATTTACTTTATTTGTCACTGTCGTTACTATATCGGCTGAAATTAATGAGGTCATGCCCAAATGGATAGTTCGTTTACGCCCATTGAACAAATGCTAAAATTTCGCGCCAGCCGCCACGAGGATTTTCCTTATCAGGAAATTCTGCTGACTCGTCTTTGCATGCATATGCAAGGAAAGCTGCTGGATAATCGCAATAAAATGCTGAAAGCTCAAGGGATTAACGAGACGTTGTTTATGGCGTTGATTACGCTGGAGTCTCAGGAAAACCACAGCATTCAGCCTTCTGAACTGAGCTGTGCCCTGGGGTCATCGCGTACTAACGCGACACGTATCGCTGATGAGCTGGAAAAGCGCGGTTGGATCGAGCGCCGTGAAAGCGACAACGATCGTCGTTGCCTGCATCTGCAGTTAACCGATAAAGGCCATGCTTTTTTGCGCGAGGTATTACCGCCGCAGCATAACTGCCTGCATCAACTGTGGTCCTCTCTTAGCACTGCAGAAAAAGAACAGCTTGAGCACATCACCCGTAAGCTTCTGACGCGTCTCGATCAGATGGACCAGGATGGTGCTATCCTTGAGGCGCTGAGCTAACGCGTCGACTCGCTCAATAATCCAGATTAAGAAAGAAAACTGACTGGCCAGCACCTGAACGTGCTGGCCTTTCTGGTAAACAGCTCGGCCCAGCCGACGAAAAAATAAGATCGTGGAGAACAACATGAGCGCAAATGCGGAGACTCAAACCCCGCAGCAACCGGTTAAGAAGAAAAGCAAACGTAAAAGTACGCTACTCCTCCTGACCTTGCTCTTTATCATTATTGCCGTGGCATATGGGATCTATTGGTTTTTGGTACTGCGTCATGTCGAAGAGACCGATGATGCGTACGTGGCAGGGAACCAGGTTCAAATCATGGCACAGGTATCCGGCAGCGTGACGAAAGTCTGGGCGGATAACACTGACTTTGTTAAACAGGGTGACGTTCTCGTCACGCTCGATCAGACGGATGCCAGACAGGCATTTGAAAAAGCGAAGACCGCGCTGGCCTCCAGCGTTCGTCAGACGCATCAGTTAATGATCAACAGCAAACAGTTGCAGGCGAACATTGAGGTGCAGAAAACTGCCCTCGCCCAGGCGCAAAGCGATTTTAACCGTCGCGTACCGCTCGGCAACGCTAACCTGATCGGCCGCGAAGAACTGCAACACGCGCGTGATGCCGTGGCCAGCGCGCAGGCACAGCTTGATGTTGCCATTCAGCAATACAACGCGAATCAGGCGATGATTCTGGACAGCAAACTCGAAGATCAGCCTGCCGTCCAACAGGCCGCCACCGAAGTGCGTAACGCCTGGCTGGCGCTGGAACGAACCAAAATCGTCAGTCCGATGACCGGCTACGTTTCTCGTCGCGCCGTGCAGCCTGGCGCACAGATCAGCCCCACGACGCCGCTGATGGCCGTGGTTCCGGCCACCAATCTGTGGGTTGATGCCAACTTCAAAGAGACGCAGCTTGCCCATATGCGTATCGGCCAACCGGCCACGGTCATCAGTGATATCTACGGCGATGACGTTAAATACACCGGTAAAGTGGTGGGTCTTGATATGGGGACCGGCAGCGCCTTCTCCCTGCTGCCCGCACAGAACGCGACCGGTAACTGGATCAAAGTGGTTCAGCGACTGCCCGTGCGTATCGAACTGGACGCCCAGCAGTTGGCGCAGCATCCGCTGCGGATTGGTTTATCGACGCTCGTCACCGTCGATACTGCGAATCGCGACGGTCAGGTGCTGGCCAGCCAGGTTCGCACCACGCCGGTGTCTGAGAGTAACGCCCGTGAAATCAGCCTTGCCCCGGTCAACAAGCTGATCGAAGAGATTGTGCAGGCCAACGCAGGCTAATCTGAGGTGCGTGTGATGCAACAGCAAAAACCGCTGGAGGGCGCGCAGCTCGTCATTATGACGATTGCGCTGTCGCTGGCGACATTCATGCAGGTGCTGGACTCCACCATTGCTAACGTGGCGATCCCCACTATCGCCGGGAACCTCGGCTCATCGCTGAGCCAGGGGACGTGGGTGATCACCTCTTTCGGGGTGGCGAACGCCATCTCGATTCCCATCACCGGTTGGCTGGCAAAGCGCGTCGGGGAAGTGAAGCTGTTCATGTGGTCAACGGTGGCGTTTGCCATTGCCTCATGGGCGTGCGGCGTCTCCAACAGCCTGAACATGCTGATCTTCTTCCGTGTCGTTCAGGGGGTGGTCGCCGGGCCGCTGATCCCGCTTTCGCAAAGTCTGCTGCTCAATAACTACCCGCCCGCGAAGCGCTCCATTGCGCTGGCGCTGTGGTCAATGACGGTGATCGTCGCGCCGATTTGCGGCCCGATTCTGGGCGGCTATATCAGCGATAACTATCACTGGGGCTGGATCTTCTTTATCAACGTGCCGATCGGTATTGTGGTGGTTTTGATGACGCTGCAAACCCTGCGCGGTCGCGAAACGCGTACCGAACAGCGACGGATTGATGCCATCGGGCTGGCGCTGCTGGTGATTGGTATTGGTAGCTTGCAGATTATGCTCGACCGGGGGAAAGAGCTGGACTGGTTCGCCTCGCAGGAAATCGTCATTCTGACCGTGGTGGCGGTGGTCGCCATTAGCTTCCTGATTGTCTGGGAGCTCACCGACGACAACCCCATTGTCGATCTCTCGCTCTTTAAGTCGCGAAACTTTACCATCGGCTGTTTGTGTATCAGTCTGGCCTATATGCTGTACTTCGGGGCGATTGTTCTGCTGCCGCAGCTCTTGCAGGAGGTCTACGGCTATACCGCGACGTGGGCAGGTCTGGCGTCCGCACCGGTGGGGATCATTCCGGTGATCCTGTCGCCGATTATTGGCCGCTTTGCCCATAAGCTGGATATGCGCAGGCTGGTGACGTTCAGCTTTATTATGTACGCCGTCTGCTTTTACTGGCGTGCGTGGACGTTTGAACCGGGAATGGACTTCGGCGCGTCTGCCTGGCCGCAGTTTATTCAGGGCTTTGCGGTGGCGTGCTTCTTTATGCCGCTGACGACCATCACGCTGTCTGGCTTACCGCCTGAACGCCTGGCGGCAGCATCGAGCTTGTCTAACTTTACACGAACGCTGGCGGGGTCAATCGGGACATCGATTACGACCACCATGTGGACCAACCGGGAGTCGATGCACCACGCGCAGTTAACCGAGTCGGTGAATCCGTATAACCCGAACGCGCAGGCAATGTACGATCAGCTACAGGGACTGGGCATGACGCAGCAGCAGGCGTCAGGCTGGATAGCCCAGCAGATCACCAATCAGGGGCTGATTATTTCGGCTAACGAGATCTTCTGGATGTCGGCGGGGATCTTCCTCGTACTGCTCGGTCTGGTCTGGTTCGCTAAACCCCCGTTTGGTGCGGGTGGCGGCGGCGGTGGCGCGCACTAGGTAATAGTGATAAAAAAGCCCGTTCAACTGAACGGGCTTTTTTTGTCAGTCATCACACAACTAAATGTGCAGTTCCTGCAACTTCTCTTTCGGCAGCGCCAGCTCTTCATTGCTGTTGACGCGAACGTCGTGTTCCAGGATATGACGCGCAATGTCCTGTGCTTCGCTCAGTGAGTGCATCTGATAAGTGCCGCACTGGTAGACGTTCAGTTCCGGGATCTGATTCTGGTCCTGAACTTTTAGCACGTCAGCCATCGCCGCTTTCCAGGCATCGGCTACACGCTGCTCGTCAGGCGTCCCAATCAGGCTCATATAGAAACCGGTACGGCAACCCATTGGGGAGATATCGATAATCTCGACACCATTGCCGTTGAGGTGATTACGCATAAAGCCTGCGAACAGATGCTCCAGCGTGTGAATCCCTTTTTCCGGCATCACTTCTTTGTTTGGAATGCAGAAACGCAGATCAAACACGGTAATGGCGTCGCCATGCGGGGTGTTCATCGTTTTCGCCACGCGCACTGCAGGTGCTTCCATCCGGGTATGATCGACAGTGAAGCTATCTAACAACGGCATTTAGCCACCTCCGATAATTTTTTTAAAATAAACTGAACTCTTCGTTCCGGTGCGAGTCTGAGTATATGAAAGACGCGCATTTGTTATCATCATCCCTGTTTTCAGAGATGAAATTTTGGCCACTCACGAGTGGCCTTTTTCTTTTCTGTCAGGCCTGTTTTTCCAGCCAGCGGTCAAACGGCTCGGTGTCCGCTGCTTCAACCTCACGCTGGCGACGTTTTGAAGCGTCACATTCAGCCACAAAGTCTTCTTCCTGCAATATTTCCAGCGGCTCTTCACGCAACAGATTGCGATAAGCTTCGCCCAGCGCCTTGCCCGTACCGCCAATGCCTGTATCAAGCATAGACCGCAGAATACGTGCAGAGAACGTCAATTCCGGATTATCAAAACAGGCGACCAGTTCGTCGCAGACTTTCTGATAATCCTCTCCCCCGTGGATACTGTCCAGCGTTTGCGCCACGCGTTTCAGATCGCGGAACAAATCTTTGCCCACTTCAGGCAACGGGAACTGCGCGGTTTCACAACCGATGCCTAACGTCAGACCCGGCTTACGCCCTTCCAGAATCACTCGATTCCAGTTGGTACGCGTACACAATAGCTCGCTGCTGCTCATTTCCGGCGCATCGGCCAGCACGCACCAGACCATAAACAGGTCAAGGAAGCGCACCTGCTGCTCGTCCACGCCGATTGGCGAGAACGGGTTGATATCCAGCGAGCGGACTTCGATGTACTCGATACCGCCGCGCAGAAGCGCATCTGAAGGCGACTCACCGCTACGCGTAACACGTTTCGGACGAATTGGCGCGTACAGCTCATTTTCAATCTGCAGCACGTTGCTGTTGATTTGCAAACGCTTACCGTCTTTTTCCAGCCCGACCGCCGCATACTCTTCAGAAGGCGTTTTAATCGCCCGCTTCAATCCTGCCACATATTCGTAGAGATCGTTAAACGTAATACCGAGATTGCTTTGCGACTTATTGGTATAACCCAGATCGCTCAGACGCAACGAGGTCGCGTACGGCAGGTAGTACATCCCACAGTCGGTTTTCTCAAATGGCAGCGTGGTCGGTTTACCCTGCAGGAAGGAAGAGCAAATCGCCGGGGACGCGCCAAACAAATAAGGAATGACCCAACCGAAGCGGTAATAGTTGCGGATCAGGCGGAAATAGCCGGCAGAGATTTTCTCTTTTGCCTCTTCGCCTTCCACAATGCCGCACTTCGCCTGCCAGAATGCCATCGGCAGAGAGAAGTTATAGTGTACGCCGGAGATGGTTTGCATCAGCGCACCGTAACGGTTTTTCAACCCTTCACGGTACAGCGTTTTCATGCGACCAATATTCGAGGTGCCGTATTGCGCCAGTTCAATGTCCTGACCTTCAGCAATATAGCAAGGCATACTCAGCGGCCACATACGTTCATCGCCCATATTTCTGGCAGTATAACGATGCAGGTCACGCATGAAGGTCAACATATGCTGGATATCGCCGTCTACTGGCGTAATAAACTCCAGCAGCGCTTCAGCGAAATCCGTGGTTATCCATTTATGCGTCAGCGCTGAGCCTAACGCTTCAGGATGCCCCGTTGTCGCCAACGTGCCATCCGCATTCACGCGCAATGTTTCGCGCTCCAGCCCGCGCTGAATCCCCTGTAATGCCTGAGGATGCTTTTCCAGCCAGGCCAGTGCCTGTGATACGTCCGGGATCAAATCGACCTCCCGCCTGTCAAAATCGTATTAATTAGCATAATTGTAGTGGTTACCCTAAAGGCTAATCCCCAGGCACAATTAGTGCCACCAGGTAATGCCCTGAACGGTAGCCGCCGCGACAACAATATAGCGCAGCGCTTTACCAAGGCATAAAAAAAAGAGTACCGGCCCCCACGAGAGGCGCATCCATCCCGCTAACAGGCACAGTAAATCACCCACAACCGGCATCCAGCTTAATAATAGTGTGACCGCACCATAGCGTTTAAGCCAGCCTGCGGCTTTCTCCTGCCAGCGCGATGTCTTGCGCAGCGGAAAGAAACGCCCAAGGATAACGTTAGTTAACCCTCCAAGGCTATTACCCATTGTTGCTGTTAAGACTAAGACCCAGGGATGGCTGAGCCCGGCCAGTAACATGGCAACCAAAACGATTTCCGAGTTGCCGGGCAACAGCGTAGCGCTGAGAAAACTGCTGGCGAACAATGAAAGGAGCGACAGTCCGTCACTCACAAGTGTCGAACGTCCACCGCATCCATTCCGGCGGCGCGTGCGGCCTGGATACCAAAATCAGCATCTTCGAATACCACGCACTGCGCCGGGGGCACACCCATACGTTCTGCACAGAGCAGGAAAGTATCTGGCGCAGGTTTATGGTGCTGAACATGATCGGCGGCAACGACGGCATCAAAATAGCGACGTAGCCCCAGATGGGCCAGCAGCGCCTCTGCGATCGCGCTTTCGCTGCCGGTTCCGACGGACATCGGGCGACGACCATGCCACGCTTTCACCACCTCAATCAGCGGCAGCGGCTCGACGCTGTCGAGGAGCATGATTTTTACCGCGTCGGTTTTTTCACGGGCTAACGCGTGGGGATCGAGATCCGCATGATTCAGCTCAATGATGGACTGCGCAATCCGCCATGTGGCTGAGCCGTTAAGGGCAATCATCGCCTGAAGATCAAAGTGCATACCGTAACGACCTAATACTTCAACCCACGCCTTACGGTGCGTCGGTTCAGTATCCAGAAGGGTACCATCCATATCGAAAATCAGACCCGCATAACGTTCGTACATAGCACTCTCACCCGGCAAATAAACAGACGTTACTTTATCGTAATTGCTGGATTTTGTCGCTGACGACGATGCTGAGGATTGTTCAGGGTGTTAATGCAGAGGGGATAAAGAGAGAAGATGGTGCATCCGGGAGGATTCGAACCTCCGACCGCTCGGTTCGTAGCCGAGTACTCTATCCAGCTGAGCTACGGATGCATCGGGACTTGCTGATTTACTGCTGATATCAAGTATCGCGTTAACGCCATACTGAGTAATAGATGGTGCATCCGGGAGGATTCGAACCTCCGACCGCTCGGTTCGTAGCCGAGTACTCTATCCAGCTGAGCTACGGATGCATCGGAAAACGTATTTTACTGCCGATATTGATACTGCATAAAAGCGGTATCAAGTAAGAGATGGTGCATCCGGGAGGATTCGAACCTCCGACCGCTCGGTTCGTAGCCGAGTACTCTATCCAGCTGAGCTACGGATGCATCGGGAAACTTACTTTACTGCAGATTTTGATACCGCGACTAAAGCCGTATCAAGTAAGAGATGGTGCATCCGGGAGGATTCGAACCTCCGACCGCTCGGTTCGTAGCCGAGTACTCTATCCAGCTGAGCTACGGATGCAAATGGCGGTGAGGCGGGGATTCGAACCCCGGATGCAGCTTTTGACCGCATACTCCCTTAGCAGGGGAGCGCCTTCAGCCTCTCGGCCACCTCACCACACGCCTCTTACGAGTGCTTCGAAGAACTTGTTTCTGCTCATCGTCGCTGCGTGGCGCACATATTACTTTCTGGGACTTATAAGTCAAACAATTTTTCCTGAGCTTTTATCGTTTGCACACTTCACGTTCAATTAGTCTGCAAAAACGGCAAAAAGAGTGTTTTATCAACAGATAAATTGGTCTCTGGGGCTACTGACTACCACAATGAAAAAGCCCTACGACTGCAGGAGAGTGACGCGGAACGGGAAAAAGAGTCACAACATAACGAAAAAGAGAGGGATTTACGAAGACGTCAGGTTGCGCCTCACCCGGTCAGGTGAGACGCGGAAACCTTAGTAACTGGACTGCTGGGATTTTTCAGCCTGGATACGCTGGTAGATCTCTTCACGATGGACAGAAACTTCTTTCGGGGCGTTTACGCCGATGCGTACCTGGTTGCCCTTCACCCCTAAAACTGTCACGGTGACCTCATCTCCAATCATGAGGGTCTCACCAACTCGACGAGTCAGAATCAGCATTCTTTGCTCCTTGAAAGATTAAAAGAGTCGGGTCTCTCTGTATCCCGGCATTATCCATCATATAACGCCAAAAAGTAAGCGATGACAAACACATTACATGTAAGCAGTCACGGCATCACATTCTGTTAAACCTAAGTTTAGCCGATATACACAACTTCAACCTGACTTTATCGTTGTCGACAACGTTGATGCAAACGCCGCGGAATGCTTATCCACGGCATCGGCTAACGCTTACACACTTCATCCTTCAGGCTGTCTCAGCATTGGCTACGCACATTCCCCCGGTCACGAACTACCTGTTCACTTCCGGGGGTTTATTCGCTTTCCGCCCTGACGCAGCTTGAATGATTTTGTGTATATATTTTATAGTTTTGCGCTGACCCAGGCTTGCACACTGGCTAACGCCGCAGGCAGAGCAGACGCATCCGTACCACCGGCTTGCGCCATGTCCGGACGACCACCACCCTTACCGCCCACCTGCTGAGCGACCATACCGACCAGTTCCCCTGCTTTGACACGATCGGTCACGTCCTTAGACACGCCCGCAATCAGAGAAACCTTACCTTCAGCTGCCGTTGCCAGCACGATAATTGTCGACCCCAGTTGATTTTTCAGATCATCAACCATGGTACGTAACATTTTCGGCTCAACACCTGCAAGCTCACTCACCAACAGCTTAACGCCATTGATATCAACCGCTTTGCTGGAAAGATTTGCACTTTCCTGCGCGGCAGCCTGTTCTTTCAACTGCTGAAGCTCTTTCTCGAGCTGACGAGTACGTTCCAGTACTGAACGTACTTTGTCGCCCAGGTTCTGGCTATCGCCCTTCAACAGCTGTGCGATATCGGTTAAGCGATCGCTTTCTGCATGCACAGTCGCAATAGCGCCCTCACCCGTTACCGCTTCAATACGACGAACCCCTGCCGCCGTCCCGGACTCGGAGATGATACGGAACAGACCGATATCCCCCGTACGGCTGGCGTGAGTCCCGCCACACAGTTCGGTAGAGAAATCACCCATGCTCAGTACACGAACGCGTTCGTCATATTTCTCGCCGAACAGCGCCATTGCGCCTTTTGCTTTCGCCGCTTCCAGATCCATCACGTTGGTTTCAACCGGCAGGTTGCGACGAATTTGCGCATTTACCAGGTCTTCAACCGCACGGATTTCCGCAGGTTTCATCGCTTCATTATGTGAGAAGTCGAAACGCAGTACTTTGTCGTTGACCAGCGAGCCTTTCTGCGCCACGTGCGTGCCCAGAATCTGGCGCAGCGCCGCATGCATCAGGTGCGTGGCGGAGTGGTTCAGACGAATACGCGCACGACGCGCTTCATCTACGTCAGCCTGAACCGCGTCGCCCACTTTCAGAGAGCCCGCAGACAGTTTGCCGAGATGACCAATCGCCTGGCCATATTTTTGCGTATCGCTTACGGCAAAGGTAAAGCCCGCGCCTTTCAGTTCACCTTTATCGCCAACCTGACCACCGGATTCCGCATAGAATGGGGTCTGATCCAGTACGACAACGGCTTCCTGACCGGCACTAATGGCATCCACCGCTTTACCATCGACGAACAGCGCAGTCACTTTGCCATTCAGTTCCAGATGGTCGTAACCTTTAAATTCAGAGGCGCTATCAACGCGGATCATCGCGTTATAGTCCGCGCCAAAACCGCTGGCTTCACGGGCGCGACGGCGCTGCTCTTCCATGGCGGCTTCAAAGCCGGCTTCATCCACTTTGATGTTGCGCTCGCGGCAAACGTCCGCCGTCAGGTCAACCGGGAAACCGTAGGTATCGTACAGACGGAATGCCGTTTCGCCATCCAGCGTATCACCTGACAGTTTCGCCAGTTCTTCATCCAGCAGTGCCAGGCCACGCTCCAGCGTACGGGCAAACTGCTCTTCTTCAGTTTTCAGTACTTGCTCAACCTGAGCCTGCTGACGCTTCAGTTCTTCGCCCGCCGCTCCCATGACGTCAACCAGTGGCCCCACCAGTTTGTAGAAGAAGGTCTCTTTCGCGCCCAGCATGTTGCCATGACGTACCGCGCGACGAATGATGCGACGCAGGACATAGCCCCGGTTTTCGTTCGACGGAACCACGCCATCGGCAATCAGGAACGCACAGGAACGAATGTGGTCCGCAATCACACGCAGCGACTTGTTGCTCAGATCGGTCGCACCGGTCACTTTCGCTACCGCTTCAATCAGCGTACGGAACAGGTCAATTTCGTAGTTGGAGTTGACGTGTTGCAGCACAGCCGCAATACGCTCCAGCCCCATACCGGTATCGACGGAAGGCTTCGGCAGCGGCTCCATCGTACCGTCAGCCTGACGGTTGAACTGCATAAAGACGATGTTCCAGATCTCAATGTAGCGATCGCCGTCTTCTTCCGGGCTTCCCGGAGGACCACCCCAGATGTGATCGCCATGATCGTAGAAAATCTCGGTGCACGGACCGCATGGACCGGTATCGCCCATCTGCCAGAAGTTGTCCGACGCATAGGCCGCACCTTTGTTATCGCCGATGCGGATAATGCGCTCGCGAGGGATACCTACTTCTTTTTCCCAGATTTCATAGGCTTCATCGTCTGTTTCATAGACGGTCACCCACAGACGCTCTTTCGGCAGGGCAAACCAGTTCTCACCGGTCAGCAGTTCCCACGCGTATTGAATGGCGTCATGTTTGAAATAGTCGCCGAAGCTGAAGTTGCCCAGCATTTCGAAGAAGGTATGGTGACGTGCAGTGTAACCAACATTTTCCAGATCGTTGTGCTTACCACCCGCGCGCACGCAACGCTGTGACGTGGTTGCGCGGGAATAATTACGCTTGTCGAGCCCAAGGAAAACGTCCTTGAACTGGTTCATCCCGGCGTTGGTAAACAACAAAGTGGGGTCATTGTTCGGAACCAGGGAACTGCTGGCAACTACCTGATGTCCCTTACTATGGAAAAAGTCGAGAAACGCCTGACGGATCTCAGCGGTGCTCTTGCTCATAATTATCCTGAAATCAAGCTACACTTCATCTTTCAAACCGCCTCTGCGTTGGCTGCGATCGTTCCCCAGTCACTGACTCCAGTAAGCGCCAGGGGATTCACTCACTTACCGCCTTGATGCAGCTTGAATGATTTTGTGTATTTAAGGAATATTCGTTACAGACGCAGGTCGTCATATGACAACCATCACCCGAACGGAAAAAGTGGGAATAAGATAAGTTTTCTTTACGGGGAAGTAAAATCCCGTATGCGCTCAATCGTCAAAATTTCGCCATATTTCCTGAATATCCTCCATCAGATACCCGCGATAAAGCAAAAACCGCTGTATCTTAACCTTTTCCGAAAATGCGCCTGACAGCGGTTCACCGTATTTGCGAGTCGCCTGGTCACGCGCGAGGGCGCACCAGTCAACGTCACATTCCCGCATCGCTTTTTCAGCCGATTCACGGGCAATCCCCTTTTGATTCAACTCCTGTCGGATGCGCGCCGGACCATACCCCTTACGGCTGCGACTGGCGATAAAACGGGAGATAAATCTGTCATCATCAAGATAATGATGTTCGTAGCACCAGGCGATCACCCGGTCATAATCTTCTGCCGTGGCATCAATCTCTTCCGGCCCGTTTTTCCCCATCACCGGGGCGGCAAGCTTACGTCGTAACTCTTGTTCGCTGTGATCGCGAACCGCGAGGATACGTACTGCGCGATCTAACAGCCGGGAATACGCAGGTCGGCGCGGTGTGGGTTCACTCATAACAACCTTCGAAATCAGAAATGCAAAAAGGGCCGCATCAATGCAGCCCTTGAGTGTAATTCAACTTTTTGCCGGATGGCAGTTTTGCGTTATCCGCACGGGGGACACCTGACGATTAAAAATCTTCGTTAGTTTCCGCAACGCCTTCACCATCATCAACGGTGAAAGCGGGTTTGTCATCCTGGTTATTGAGCAGCATTTCACGAACTTTCTTCTCAATTTCCTTCGCGGTAGCCGGGTTGTCTTTCAGCCAGGCAGTTGCATTCGCTTTACCCTGACCAATTTTCTCACCGTTGTAGCTGTACCATGCACCCGCTTTCTCGATCAGCTTCTCTTTCACGCCCAGGTCAACCAGTTCGCCATAGAAGTTGATACCTTCACCGTAAAGGATCTGGAATTCAGCCTGTTTAAACGGTGCTGCGATTTTGTTTTTCACCACCTTCACGCGGGTTTCGCTGCCCACCACGTTATCGCCCTCTTTCACCGCGCCGATACGGCGGATGTCCAGACGAACAGACGCGTAGAATTTCAGTGCGTTACCACCGGTAGTGGTTTCCGGGTTACCGAACATCACACCAATTTTCATACGGATTTGGTTGATGAAGATCAGCAGCGTGTTGGACTGCTTCAGGTTACCGGCCAGTTTACGCATCGCCTGGCTCATCATACGTGCTGCGAGACCCATATGAGAGTCACCGATTTCGCCTTCGATTTCCGCTTTCGGCGTCAACGCCGCTACAGAGTCGACAACGATAACGTCAACGGCACCAGAACGTGCCAGCGCGTCACAGATTTCCAGCGCCTGTTCACCGGTGTCCGGCTGAGAACAGAGCAGATTGTCGATATCAACACCCAGCTTACGCGCATAGATAGGATCCAGCGCATGTTCTGCATCGATAAACGCACAGGTTTTACCTTCGCGCTGCGCAGCGGCAATCACCTGCAGCGTCAGCGTAGTTTTACCGGAAGACTCCGGCCCGTAGATTTCGACGATACGGCCCATCGGCAGACCGCCTGCGCCCAGCGCAATATCCAGTGAAAGCGAACCGGTGGAGATGGTTTCCACGTCCATAGAACGGTCTTCACCCAGGCGCATGATGGAGCCTTTACCGAATTGCTTTTCGATCTGGCCCAGCGCTGCCGCCAACGCTTTCTGTTTGTTTTCGTCGATAGCCATTAATTACTCCTGTCATGCCAGCTGAAGCCGGATAGTGATTCTGTACTGTTGTCGCAATTATACTGTATGGTCATACAGTATCAAGTGTTTTGTAGAAATTGTTGCCACAGGGTTTGCAACGCATAAACCGTGGCTTGTCGACGCACCGCATCACGGTCGCCGCTAAAGCATTCCCGACGGGTAATCCCTTCTCCGCGCACGCTCGCGAAGGCGAACCAGACCGTGCCGACCGGTTTCTCTTCGCTGCCGCCATCCGGCCCGGCAATCCCGCTGATGGAAACAGCAAAATCAGCGCGTGCCGCTTTCAGTGCGCCAATCGCCATCTCAACCACCACCGGCTCACTGACCGCGCCATGCTGTGCCAGCGTCTCTTCACGCACGCCTATCATCTGCGATTTCGCTTCGTTACTGTACGTGACAAAACCGCGCTCGAACCAGGCGGAGCTGCCGGCAATGTCGGTAATGGCTTTCGCCACCCAACCGCCGGTGCAGGACTCTGCGGTGGTCACGGTCGCACCGCGCGCTTTCAGCGCCAGCCCAACCTGTTCACTTAACTGCATCAGTTCACTGTCAGTCATATCAGCCTCTGTCAGTTAAAAAATATGCCGGACAAGATAGCACTTTCCCGACAGAGATGGGGATGGAGTAACCATTTTACGAGTCGTATTCCGAAAAAACTCCAGCCTCTCACTTATGCAGGTAAACCCGTGCTTAAAAACGATAGAGTGAAGTTCAATTTTGCATGGATGAAGAGAGTACATGATGTCATTAGGCAAAAAGGAAGTTCCCCTTCAGCAACAGTTGAAACAACACCATCAACTACGGTTATGGCTCATCATTGGCGGCGTATGTTCTTTAGTGATGGGGGCGCTGAACATTATATCGGCCGGATATATTGAACCTTATGATGGCGGCCAAATTATCTTAGGCCTGGGATGCCTTGGCTACAGCCTGACAATATCAAAGAAGATATCCCTGCTGCGTGCAGAGAATCGGTCGAAAAAACAGTGATAGTACCAGCAGAGGGAAGCCCGTGCTCCCCTCTGTAAGCGTAGATTACTGCACGCGCGCCAGCGCCACCGCCTGACCCAACTGCCACACCGCCATCGCATAATGGGTGCTGTGGTTGTAGCGGGTAATGGCATAGAAGTTCGGCAGGCCGTACCAGTACTGGTAACCGGTGCCGATATCCAGGCGCAACAGGCTCACCTGCTGATGGTTGCCCAGCGGTTGTTGCGGCGTTAATCCGGCTGCCGCCAGTTGAGAAGGACTGTACTGTGTTTTAAAACCATTCGCCAGTCCCGGTGCCTGACCGTTCGCCATCACCGCCACCGTGTCGCCCTTCACCCAACCGTGTGCTTTGAAGTAATTCGCCACGCTGCCGATGGCATCGACCGGATCCCACAGGTTGATGTGGCCGTCGCCATTGAAATCCACCGCGTACTCTTTATAGGACGACGGCATGAACTGTCCGTACCCCATCGCGCCAGCGAAGGAACCTTTCAGATCTAACGGATCGTCCTGTTCGTTACGCGCCATCAGCAGGAACGTCTCCAGTTCGCCAGAGAAGTACTCCGCACGACGTGGATAGTTAAACGACAGCGTCGCCAGCGCATCCAGAATGCGCGTTTTTCCCATCACACGACCCCAGCGAGTTTCCACGCCGATAATGCCCACGACGATCTCCGGCGGAACGCCATAAACCTGCCAGGCGCGGTTCAGCGCGTCTTCATATTGATTCCAGAACGCCACGCCGTTTTGCACGTTATCTGGCGTGATGAACTGTTTGCGGTAGCGCAGCCATGCGCCGTTAGGCCCCGCTGGCGGCTGCGTGGTGGGCGCCTGCCTGTCCATCAGACGTAAAACGTAATCCAGACGCTTCGCCTGCGACAAAATCTCCTGCAACTGCTGACGATTAAAACCGTGCTTGTTCACCATCTTATCGATGAACTGCTGCGCATTTGGGTTGTTGGCAAAATCACCGCCCATCTGCATAACGTTGTGCTGGGGCTCAAGCAGGAAACCGCCGGAAGGCGTCCCCGTTGTCGTTTGAGGTTCTTGAGGTTTCGGTTTGCTACTACAGGCAGCAAGTAACACAAACAGGGGAAGTAATGCTACATAACGACGCTTGAACATGAGACATCCATTAAACAGATTCAGCCAGAGAGAAGTATGGTAAAGCATCCCCCGCCATACAAGGAAGCGCCAGACGCGCTCCGTCACACAATTTACGTATCGCTCTCCATGACTTGATCGTCAGCACATTCTTTCCTTCCCGCAAAAAACTTTCAATTTAAAATATTTTACTTTCATTTTGAGATCAAAATAACACTTTTATTGCTTTCAATCTGATTAAAATAAGTCACCCATTCGCAAGATAACTAAAAATCCCTACAGGAGAGAACAATGATCGAAACCATTACACATGGAGCAGAGTGGTTCATCGGGCTGTTCCAGAAAGGTGGAGAGGTGTTTACCGGGATGGTCACCGGTATTCTTCCACTGCTGATCAGCCTGCTGGTCATCATGAATGCGCTAATCAACTTTATCGGCCAACAGCGGATCGAACGCTTCGCCCAGCGCTGTGCCGGGAACCCATTATCCCGTTACCTGATTCTGCCCTTTATTGGCACGTTTGTGTTTTGTAACCCCATGACCCTGAGTCTGGGCCGCTTTATGCCAGAGAAATATAAGCCCAGCTACTACGCGGCAGCCTCTTACAGCTGTCACTCGATGAACGGCCTGTTCCCACATATCAACCCCGGCGAACTGTTCGTTTATCTCGGTATTGCCAGCGGCCTGACCACGTTAGGTCTCCCACTCGGCCCGCTGGCAGTGAGCTACCTGCTGGTCGGTCTGGTCACCAACTTCTTTCGTGGCTGGGTCACGGACCTCACGACCTCCATCTTTGAGAAAAAGATGGGTATCCAACTTGAGCAGAAAGTCCACCTTGCAGGAGCAGCATCATGACGCGTATTCGTATTGAAAAAGGGACTGGCGGCTGGGGTGGCCCGTTGGAGCTGGACGTGGTCGCCGGCAAGAAAATTGTCTATATCACCGCAGGCACGCGCCCGGCGATTGTCGACAAACTGGCGCAGTTAACCGGCTGGCAGGCTGTCGACGGCTTTAAAGAGGGCGAACCGCCGGAAGACGAAATTGGCGTCGCCATCATCGACTGTGGCGGGACGCTGCGCTGCGGGATCTATCCCAAACGCCGTATCCCGACTGTGAACATTCACTCAACCGGGAAATCCGGACCGCTTGCCCAGTACATCGTCGAAGACATCTATGTCTCTGGCGTCAGGGAAGACAACATTACCGTGGTGGGCGACGCGTCTGCCACAGCACAGCCGCAACAGCAACCGGCAAGTACCACCGCCGGACGCGATTACGATGCCAGCAAAAAGATCACGGAACAAAGCGATGGCCTGCTGGCGAAAGTCGGAATGGGAATGGGGTCGGCGGTGGCCGTGCTGTTCCAGTCGGGTCGCGACACCATTGATACAGTACTGAAAACCATTCTCCCCTTCATGGCATTCGTCTCGGCGCTTATCGGCATCATCATGGCCTCGGGTCTTGGCGACTGGATCGCCCACGGCCTGGCGCCGCTTGCCAGCCATCCGCTGGGCCTGGTGACGCTGGCGCTGATTTGTTCGTTCCCGCTGCTGTCGCCGTTCCTCGGCCCTGGCGCGGTCATTGCGCAGGTTATCGGCGTCCTGATCGGCGTGCAAATTGGTCTGGGCAACATCCCGCCACACCTGGCGCTGCCCGCGCTGTTTGCCATCAACGCCCAGGCGGCCTGTGACTTTATCCCGGTCGGTCTTTCACTGGCAGAAGCGCGTCAGGACACGGTTCGCGTCGGCGTACCGTCAGTACTGGTGAGCCGTTTCCTGACCGGTGCGCCTACCGTTCTCATCGCCTGGTTTGTTTCCGGCTTTATTTATCAATAAGAGGTTCAGACATGACCGTTATTTATCAGACCACCATCACCCGTATCGGACAGAGCGCACCGGATGCCCTCTGTGACCAGATGCTGATTACCTTTCGTGAAGGCGCGCCTGCGGATATCGAGGAGTTTTGCTTTATCCATTGTCATGGCGAACTGAACGGCCCGTTGCAACCCGGTGCGCAGTTCGAACTGGGTCAGCATCATTATCCGGTCACCGCCGTCGGCAGCGTGGCCGAACAGAATTTACGTGAACTGGGGCATATCACCCTGCGCTTCGATGGACAGAGCGAAGCGGAATTTCCCGGCACCGTGCACGTTGCGGGGCCTGTACCGGACGACATCGCGCCGGGCTGTATTTTGAAGTTTGTCGCTTAAGGAGAGAAAAATGAATCAGGTTGCCATTGTCATTGGTGGAGGACAGACCCTGGGGGCGTTCCTTTGCCGTGGGCTTGCAGCAGAAGGGTATCGCGTTGCGGTTGTAGATATTCAGAGCGATAAAGCCGCGAACGTCGCACAGGAGATTAACGCAGAATTTGGCGAAGGCATGGCCTACGGTTTTGGTGCCGACGCCACCAGCGAACAGAGCGTACTCGCACTCTCTCGCGGCGTAGATGAAATTTTTGGCCGCGTGGATCTGCTGGTTTACAGCGCGGGTATCGCCAAAGCGGCATTTATCAGTGACTTCCAGCTCGGCGATTTTGACCGCTCGCTGCAGGTGAATCTGGTGGGCTACTTCCTCTGCGCGCGTGAATTCTCCCGTCTGATGATCCGCGATGGTATTCAGGGACGCATTATTCAGATCAACTCCAAATCCGGTAAAGTGGGCAGCAAACACAACTCCGGCTACAGCGCAGCGAAGTTTGGCGGCGTGGGGTTAACGCAGTCGCTGGCGTTGGATCTGGCGGAATATGGCATCACCGTGCATTCGCTGATGCTTGGCAACCTGCTGAAATCACCGATGTTCCAGTCGCTGCTGCCGCAGTACGCCACCAAGTTGGGTATTGAACCTGACGAAGTGGAGCAGTATTACATTGATAAGGTTCCGCTGAAGCGTGGCTGCGACTATCAGGATGTGCTGAACATGTTGTTATTCTATGCCAGCCAGAAAGCGTCGTACTGCACCGGACAGTCAATCAATGTGACTGGCGGTCAGGTGATGTTCTAATGGGTGTCGCCCGGTGACGCTATGCTTGCCGGGCTTACCCGTAGGCCGGATAAGGTGAAACCGCCATCCGGCAAAATAAAAGGAGCACAACATGGTATCCGCACTCGTTACCGTCGCCGTCATTGCCTGGTGCGCGCAACTGGCGCTGGGGTACTGGCAAATATCGCGCTTTAACAAAGCGTTTGACCAACTTTGCCTACAAGGACATGTCGGCGTGGGGCGTTCGGGAGGACGTTTTAAACCGCGCGTCGTTGTCGCCGTCGCACTCGATGACGATCGGCGGGTCACCGATACGTTGTTTATGAAAGGTCTCACCGTATTCGCCAGACCTGGCAAAATCGACGCCATTCAGGGCAAACATCTTAATGAATTACAGCCTGATGTGATCTTTCCCCATGATCCGTTGTCGCAGAATGCACTATCATTGGCGCTTAGTTTGAAACATGGGTAATTTCGTTGTGAATGCTTATAGCTTGCGAAATTATCATTTCGCAAATTTAATTCAGGGTAATTACACCAATGAAACCTCGTCAGCGTCAGGCCGCTATTCTTGAGCATCTGCAAAAGCAGGGGAAATGCTCAGTAGAAGAACTGGCCCAGTACTTTGACACCACGGGCACAACCATTCGCAAAGACCTTGTCGTCCTGGAAAATGCCGAAACCGTCATTCGTACCTATGGCGGCGTGATGTTAAATAAAGAGGAGTCCGATCCGCCTATCGATCACAAAACGCTGATCAATACGCTCAAGAAAGAACGTATTGCTGAAGCAGCCGTCCGCTTTATCCACGATGGCGACTCCATCATTCTGGATGCCGGGAGCACCGTACTACAAATGGTGCCGATGCTTACCCGCTTTAGTAATATCACCGTCATGACCAACAGCCTGCATATTGTCAACGCGCTGTCCGAGTTAGACAACGAACAAACCATCCTGATGCCCGGCGGCACGTTCCGTAAAAAATCGGCCTCATTTCACGGACAGCTCGCGGAAAACGCCTTTGAGCAGTTCAGTTTTGATAAACTCTTCATGGGCACCGACGGCATTGATCTCAGTGCTGGCGTGACCACTTTTAATGAGGTCTACACCGTCAGTAAAGCGATGTGCAACGCCGCTCGCGAAGTGATCCTGATGGCGGACTCATCCAAGTTTGGTCGCAAGAGTCCGAATGTTGTGTGCAGTCTGGAAAGCGTCGACAAACTGATTACCGACGCGGGTATTGATCCCGCATTTCGTCAGGCGCTGGAAGAGAAAGGAATTGAAGTGATCATAACCGGAGAAACCAATGAGTGATGCACTACTGAACGCGGGCCGTCAGACGTTAATGCTAGAATTACAGGAAGCAAGCCGTTTGCCGGAACGTCTGGGCGATGATTTTATCCGTGCCGCCAATATCATTATCCATTGCGAAGGCAAAGTGATTGTCTCGGGTATCGGCAAGTCGGGTCATATTGGTAAGAAAATCGCCGCGACGCTCGCCAGTACCGGCACTCCGGCCTTTTTTGTTCATCCTGCCGAAGCGCTGCATGGCGATCTGGGGATGATCGAAAGCCGCGACGTGATGTTGTTCATCTCCTATTCCGGTGGCGCAAAAGAGCTGGATCTCATCATCCCTCGCCTGGAAGACAAGTCCATCGCCCTGCTGGCCATGACCGGCAAACCCAATTCACCGCTGGGTCTGGCGGCGAAGGCCGTGCTGGATATTTCCGTCGAGCGCGAAGCCTGCCCGATGCACCTGGCACCGACGTCCAGCACCGTCAATACCCTGATGATGGGCGACGCGCTGGCGATGGCGGTCATGCAGGCTCGCGGTTTCAATGAAGAAGATTTTGCCCGCTCGCATCCGGCCGGTGCGCTGGGCGCGCGTTTACTCAATAAAGTGCATCACCTGATGCGCCGCGACGATGCCGTCCCGCAGGTTCAACTCGCCACCAGCGTGATGGACGCGATGCTGGAGTTAAGCCGTACCGGTCTGGGTCTGGTCGCCGTTTGCGACGAGCAGATGCAGGTGAAAGGCGTCTTTACCGACGGTGACCTGCGTCGCTGGCTGGTTGGCGGCGGCGCGCTCACCACGCCGGTCAGTGAAGCCATGACCCACAACGGCATCACCTTACAGTCAGAAAGCCGGGCGATTGATGCTAAAGAGATTCTGATGAAGCGCAAAATCACCGCCGCACCGGTGGTGGATGAAACCGGTAAACTCACCGGCGCCATCAACCTACAGGATTTCTACCAGGCCGGAATTATCTAATCCTTCAGCCCAAGACGCTTCGCCAGCCGGTGCAGGTTGGCGACGTCTGTTTCAAGCGCCCGCGCGCTGGCCGCCCAGTTGTGATTATTTTGCGCCAGCGCCTGGCGAATCATTTCCCGCTGGAAAGCCTCCGTCGCGTCACGCAAATTGTGATTGCGCGGGATATCCGCCGCCACTTCCGGCTGCGACGTCATCGCCTCCTCCTGTAACGCGAAATGCGGCACTTCCAGTACGATGTCGTCTCTGGCCCGGGTCGCCCGCGCCAGCACCACCGCCCGATGAATGGCATGTTCCAGCTCACGCACATTACCCGGCCAGCCGTAATTCAACAGATGGCTGCGCGCGCCCGAACTGAGCACTACGCGGGAAAGCCCCAGCCGTAGTCGGCACTGCTCGCAAAAATAGCCCGCCAGCAGCACCACATCCTCACCGCGTTCTCGTAGCGGAGGAACGGAAAGCGGGAACACGCTCAGGCGATGAAACAGATCGGCACGAAAACGTCCCGCCAGCACCTCTTCGCGCAGACTGCGGTTGGTCGCCGCCAGCACGCGCACATCTACGCGCAGACTGCGGTCGTCGCCGACACGCTGAATATCGCCGTACTGCAACACGCGAAGCAATTTCGCTTGCAGCGCCAGCGACAGCTCCCCAATTTCGTCAAGAAACAGCGTGCCGTTATCGGCCATTTCAAACTTGCCGCTGCGGTTGCTGATGGCCCCGGTAAACGCCCCTTTCACATGACCAAACAGTTCACTCTCCGCCACACTTTCCGGCAGCGCGGCACAGTTCAGATAGACCAGCGGATTGACCGCACGAGGTGAACCTTCGTGAATCGCCTTCGCCACCAGCTCTTTCCCGGTGCCGGTTTCGCCGCTGATTAGCACGTTGAGATCGGAGCCTGCCACAATCTCGATCTCTTTTTTCAACTGCATCATGTTCGGCGAGAGGCCAATCAGCTGCGTCTCTTTTACCTGTTCGAAATCGATACCCGAACCTGGCAGCATATTCTGGCGTTCCAGTTGTTCAATCAGCAGCGCATTGTTGAGCGCACCGGCGGCCAGCGCGGCGATCAGTCGTAACTCTTCATCACTGAAAACATCAAACTGGTCTGGCGCCATACCGTCGAGGGTCAGCGCGCCAATCAGGTTCTGCCCGGCAAAAAGCGGCAGCCCAATGCAGGCGTGCACTTTCAGGCTCTCCTGCCCCGGGATCAGCCCGTCATACGGATCGGGCAGGGAACTGTCCGCTGGAAAGCGCACCACGTCGCCAGCGCGGGCGATGGCCTCCAGTCGGGGATGCCCTTCCAGCGTAAAGCGCCTGCCGAGCACATCACGAGCAAGACCGTCAATCGCCAGCGGGATAAACTGGCGCGCCTCATAGCGCAGTAGCGCTGAGGCGTCGCATTCCAGCACCTGACGCAGCGTGGTAATCAGACGTTGAAACCGGTCCTGATGACCCACTCCGCGCTGTAATTCAATGGCGATACCCGCCAGCACATCAACGGAAAAACTCATG
The DNA here is from genome assembly GCA_009363175.1 of Citrobacter telavivensis. Lineage (NCBI taxonomy): Bacteria > Pseudomonadati > Pseudomonadota > Gammaproteobacteria > Enterobacterales > Enterobacteriaceae > Citrobacter > Citrobacter telavivensis. The sequence continues at coordinate 1,658,411 of CP045205.1, read as the reverse complement.
GTGTCCTCACTGTCATTTTGACAATTCATGGTGTCATATTGACTGTGTCATGGATAGTCTTTTTGACTACCATTTAATGAGTATAGAAACAATATTTTATTGTAAATCAACAAATTAAAAAGTTGGCACGTAGCCTGCAATATGCAAAGCAACTTACTTTGAACAACGCTGAATTAATTGAGGTTGCTATGTCTATTCTGGTTAAAAATAACATTCATTGGGTTGGCCAACGTGACTGGGAAGTGCGTGATTTCCACGGAACTGAATACAAAACGCTGCGCGGCAGCAGCTACAACAGCTATCTCATCCGTGAAGAAAAAAATGTTCTGATCGATACCGTCGATCATAAATTCAGCCGCGAATTTGTGCAGAACCTGCGTAATGAAATTGACCTCGCAGATATCGATTACATCATTATCAACCATGCGGAAGAAGATCACGCCGGGGCGCTGACCGAACTGATGATGCAGATCCCGGATACGCCCATCTACTGCACCGCCAACGCCATTGACTCGATTACCGGTCACCACCACCATCCGGAGTGGAACTTTAACGTCGTGAAAACCGGCGACACGCTGGATATCGGCAACGGCAAGCAGCTGATCTTCGTGGAAACCCCGATGCTGCACTGGCCGGACAGCATGATGACCTACATGACCGGCGATGCCGTCCTGTTCAGTAACGACGCTTTCGGTCAGCACTACTGTGACGAACGTCTGTTTAACGATGAAGTGGATCAAACCGAACTGTTCGAGCAGTGCCAGCGCTATTACGCCAACATCCTGACCCCGTTCAGCCGACTAGTGACGCCAAAAATTAGCGAAATCCTCGGCTTCAACCTGCCGGTGGATATGATTGCCACCTCTCACGGTGTGGTCTGGCGCGATAATCCCACCCAGATTGTTGAGTTATATCTGAAATGGGCGGCGGACTATCAGGAAGACAGGATCACTATTTTCTACGACACCATGTCCAATAACACCCGCATGATGGCGGATGCGATTGCCCAGGGGATTAACGAAGTCGACCCGAACGTGGCGGTGAAAATTTTTAATGTCGCCCGCAGCGATAAAAATGAAATCCTGACCAACGTCTTCCGCTCGAAAGGCGTGCTGGTCGGCACCTCCACGATGAACAACGTGATGATGCCGAAAATCGCCGGTCTGGTGGAAGAGATGACCGGACTGCGTTTTCGTAACAAACGCGCCAGCGCCTTTGGATCCCACGGCTGGAGCGGCGGTGCGGTTGACCGCTTATCCACCCGTTTACAGGATGCCGGTTTTGAAATGTCCCTGAGCCTGAAGGCTAAATGGCGCCCGGATCTGGATGCGCTGGAGCTGTGCCGTCAGCACGGTCGCGACATCGCGCGTCAGTGGGCGCTCGCGCCGCTGCCGGAAGTGACAGTGAAAGCGACGGCGAAAGACGAAGCGTGCGCCTGCGCCGCCGCAGCGGCAGCCGACCTCGGTCCGTGCATGCAGTGCAGCGTGTGCCAGTGGATTTACGATCCGGCAAAAGGTGAACCGTTGCAGGACGTTGCGCCGGGTACGCCGTGGAGCGACGTACCAGACAACTTCCTGTGCCCGGAATGTTCATTAGGCAAAGACGTCTTCGACGTGCTGGCAACGGAGGCAAAATGAGCCGGGGAATCGTCATCATTGGTTCGGGCTTCGCCGCCCGCCAGTTAGTTAAAAACATTCGCAAGCAGGACGCGGATGTCCCGTTAACCCTGATTGCGGCTGACAGCATGGATGAGTACAACAAACCCGATCTCAGCCATGTGATAAGCCAGGCGCAGCACGCCGACGATCTCACCCGCCAGTCGGCGGGAGAATTTGCCGAACAATTCAGTCTGCGTCTCTTTCCCCACACCTGGGTCACCGACGTTGATGCCGATGCCCACGTGGTGAAAAGCCAGGATAAGCAGTGGCAATATGACAAACTGGTGCTGGCCACGGGCGCTGCGGCCGTTGTTCCCCCGATAGCAGGACGTGAGTTAATGCTCACATTGAACAGTCAGCAGGAGTTCCGCGCCGGTGAAACACAGTTGCGCGACGCCCAACGGGTGCTCATTGTCGGTGGCGGATTGATTGGTACAGAGCTGGCGATGGATTTCTGTCGCGCGGGTAAAGCGGTCACGTTGATTGATAATGCCGCCAGCCTTCTCGCCTCGCTGATGCCACCAGAAGTGAGCAGTCGCTTACAGCATCGCCTTACCGATATGGGCGTGCATCTGCTGCTGAAATCATCGTTGCAGGGGCTGGAGAAAACCGCATCCGGTATTCGCGCAACGTTCGATAGTCAGCGCAGCATTGACGTCGATGCGGTGATTGCCGCCACCGGCCTGCGTCCGGAAACGGCGCTGGCGCGTCGCGCCGGTTTAACGCTCAATCGCGGCGTTTGTGTCGACAGCTACCTGCAAACCAGCAACCCGGATATTTATGCTCTCGGCGACTGCGCGGAGATTAACGGCCAGGTACTGCCTTTCCTGCAGCCGATTCAGCTCAGCGCCATGTACCTGGCGAAAAACCTGCTCGGCGGCAACGCGCCGCTGAAGTTGCCCGCCATGTTAGTCAAAATTAAAACGCCGGAACTGCCGCTGCACCTGGCAGGGGAAACCCAGCGTCGCGATCTGAACTGGCACATTGCCGCAGAACCTGACGGGATGGTAGCCAAAGGGGTGAACGCTGAAGGACAACTCTGCGCCTTCGTGGTGAGCGAAGACAGGATGAAGGAGGCTTTCGCCCTGTTGAAAACGCTGCTCGTGTAAATGACGTGGCGCCGGATGGCGGCTACGCCTTATCCGGCCTACTGGATGTTACGCGTTGTAACGCTATTCGTCGCCATCCGTCCTGCCACTGTCAGCGTATAAGTGACGTGGTGTCCGGCCTACGGCATGTGCCGCATTGTAGGCCGGATAAGACGCTACGCGTCGCCATCCGGCATATCACGATGGCTCAGCCAGCGCGCCGCAGCAATCACTCCCTGCCCCAGCGACAGTCCGCCATCACCCGCCGGTAACTGCTGCGGGAACAGCAGCGTGAAATCCGCCAGATAATAAGCCAGCCGCGCCGACAGTAACCGGTTGTGCATCACCCCACCGCCGAACACCAGCGTGTCGATACCACGCGCGGTGGCCTGTTCACGCATCATCGCCGCAAACCCTTGCGCCAGCGCATCGTGGAAGGCCCATGCGCGTTCGGCCGGCGTTGCCTGCCAGTTCAGCCACTGCGACCAGAAGGTCGCCAGATCCAGTTGATTACCCGACAGCGGCAACGTCACCGGGTGTTTAACGCCCGCGCATTGCGACGCCTGCGCCTCCAGCGTGCAGGCGGCCTCACCTTCATAGCTGAGCGATTCTGGCGCGCAGTTCAGCGCTGCGGCAACCGCATCAAACAGACGCCCACAGGACGAGGCCAGCGGTGCGTTAATCCCGCGCTCAATCGCGCGCGCCAGCACGCTCCAGTTCTGCCGCTGCACGCCGACGGTTTCCGGATAGCGCTGCCAGTCCGGCACAAAACGCAGACACTGCGCTAACAGGTTACGCCAGGGCTGCTTTGCAGCGAGATCGCCACCGGCAAGCGCCACGGCGGGCAGCCCTCCAAGGTGCTCGCACTCACGGTAGTTCACCCGCAGACACTCTGCGCCCCACAGCGCGCCCGCTTCACCCATTCCGATGCCGTCCAGCGTCAGGGCGATGACATCGCCACCGTCCAGCGGCCAGCCGTGTTCAGCCAGACAGGCCGCAGCATGGGCATGATGATGCAACACACTTTCTGTCGGCAGGCTCATCTCACTGGCCCACTGGCTGGAGACGTATCCTGGATGGGCATCGCAAACAAGGCGCTGCGGCGTGAAGTCATAGATATTCTGGATCAACCGCAGCGCGTCACGCCACTGATGCTGGATCCCGTCGTCGCTGAGATCGCCAAGATGCTGGCTGATCACCGCCTGCTCACCGCGCACCAGGCAGAAGGTGTTTTTCAAATCCGCCCCCAGACAAAGCATCGGCGGCACGTCGCGAAAACCCGGCGGCAGCGCCAGCGCGTCCGGGACATATCCCCGCGAGCGACGCAGCATTTCGCCGCTTTCACGTACCACGGAATCGTCCATGCGCTGCACGATGTCGCGATTGTGCAACAGGAAACCCCCGGCAATATCCTGTAAATCCTCAAGCGCCTGTTCGTTGCTGATGGCCGGAGGTTTGCCACTGAGATTACCGGAGGTCATCACCAGCGGCCCCTTCAGTTCCTGGAGCAGGAGATGCTGCAGCGGATTGGCGGGCAGCATCACACCAACTTCTGCAAGCCCAGGGGCAATACCGTCACACAGCGAGGAAATATGCTGTTTATCCACCAGCACAATCGGCGCGGCGGGTGTTTTCAGCAGCCGACTTGCCGCATCTGGCAAGCCGCTGTCATCGGGCAGCATCACCGCCAGCGGTTTTGCTGGACGGCGCTTACGCGCGCGAAGAGTTGCTACCGCATCGCCGTTTCGCGCATCGCAGGCCAGATGAAACCCGCCGATGCCCTTAACCGCGATAATGCCCCCCGCCTTCAGCATCTCAACCGCAGCCTGCAATGCCGCATCCTTTTCCGCCTGTCGTCCGCCGCTCAACCAGCTCAGATGCGGACCACACGCCGGGCAAGCCACCGGCTGGGCGTGAAAACGACGGTCATACGGGTCGCGGTACTCCTTATCGCATTGCGGACAGAGCGGAAATGACGCCATCACCGTAAACGGACGGTCGTAGGGCATCGCCCGGATAATGGTAAAACGCGGGCCGCAGTGGGTACAGTTGATAAACGGATAGCGATAACGCCGCTCACCGGGCGTGTTCATTTCAGCAAGACATTCCGGGCAGGTGGCGGCATCGGGCACAATCTGGGTGTTCATCGTGCCGCCCGCGCTCTGGCGGATGCTGAACTCGGTGGGCTGCTGTCCCCAGTGAAATGGCTCACTCTCCACGCTGTCGATACGCGCCAGCGGCGGACAGTGTTGATGCAGTTCAGCGATAAACGTGGAGGGTTCTTCCAGCAGGCGAACGACGACGCCATCACCGTCATTACAGACATCGCCGTGCAATTGCAGTTGCTGCGCCAGTTGCCAGACAAAGGGGCGAAAGCCGACGCCCTGCACTTTGCCGCGAATACGTAGCTGTACGCCGGAGTGATTGTTTAGTGCCATTAAGTCGTTTCCGCAGTCATCTATCCCGGTTTACCTGATGGCGCTACGCTTATCAGGCCTACGGGGATGCGAACAGTAGGCCGGATAAGATGCGAGAGCATCGCCATCCGGCATAAGTACTACCGTATTTTACGCGGATTTTCAGGGATTAGAAAAGCAGCGATGCAGAAGACTCCAGCGCCGCGCGACGACGTTTTTCTGCGCTGAGTTGCTCGAGCTTATTGCGATCAACACAAATCAGGGCGTGCGTCGGGCAGGCTTCCATACAGGCCGGACCGGCGTCACGGTGATGGCAGAGATCGCACTTGTTAGCTTCTGCTTTTTCCGCCCGCACGTTCAGGCCTGCGCCGCTATTACGCACGACCGGACGCACCACCACTTCCATTGCCCCATACGGGCAGGCCACCACGCAGGTTTTACAGCCAATGCAACGTTCCTGCATGACGTGGACAAAGCCTTTATCACGGCTGATGGCACCGTTCGGACAAACGTTCGCACACGGCGCGTCCTCACACTGGCGGCACAGCGTCGCCGTCGAGACATTGACGCCTTTTATCACATGGATACGAGGTAAAAAGGTTTCAGGGGTCAGTGACGCGCAGTCCTGGTTTTCCTGATGGGAGACCACGCAGGCCACTTCACAGGTACGGCAACCAATGCACTTATTGGCGTCTGCAATGATGAAACGGTTCATCAAACTCTCCAGCAATGACAGATAATGTGCCGAAACATTCACAAATCATGCCAGTTTTTATCTTGCTGTAATTTAACGATATTTAAAAACAGGGGGCGACCATTGCGGTGTCATCGTCACGAATGACGATGACGGGTGACAATTTTTACTGCGCCGTGACAGGCGCAACAGAATCGCGGCGGATCAGCGTGCCGGTGAAGCTTTTCGGTGGCGTAAACGCCCCGCCGTCCAGCATGAAGATGAGTCGACCAATGGTCTCCTGAATCATCTCCGTCACTGGAATTTTGACGCTGGAGAGCGCCGGTATGGTGTAGGGGGCCATTGCAATATCGTCAAAACCGATCACCGACACCTGCGACGGCACGACCAGTCCTTTGTCATGCAACTGTTTGATGGCCCCAATCGCCATGTCGTCATTGCTGGCCACCAGCGCGCTGAACGTCGCGTTACGTGAAAGCAGCGTGTCCACTCCCGCCGCACCGCAGGCAGGCGTCCATTTGCCTTTGACGATCAGCTCGTCATTGACGGCGATGCCGTGTCGGGTCAGCGCCTCTTTGTACCCCGACAGACGTTCAACCCCGGTAGGGGAGTCCATTGAGCCGGTAATAAAGGCAATCTGCTGATGGCCTGCGGCAATCAGTTCCGCCACGGCGTTAAAACTGGTTTGTTTTTGATCGCACCAGACGCAGTGGCTGCTGTTTTTTCGTAACCGGCGGTTAAGCACCATAATCGGCTGCGAGTGGCTGTCGATAATTTTATCGATCTCATCCACACTGAGAAAACGCGGGTAGATCATGATGGCGTCGCAGCGCAAGTCCAGCAGATACTGGATCGCCTGGCGCTCTTCTTCGGCGCTGTGCTTACCATCGGCAAGCAGCAACTGACGACCTTTGTCTTCCGCCATCCGCGCGGTGTGAAACAGTAATTCGCTGAAATAGACGCCGTGGTAGAGGGTGTTAGTCACCACCAGTCCCAGCGTCTGACTGGTTTTCGCCGCAAGGCTACGCGCCAGCAGATTAGGCCGATAGCCGCTCTCTTCAATCGCCTGAAATACGCGATCCTTCGTCTCCTGGCTGACGTAGCCATTCCCTGAAAGCACCCTGGAGACCGTCGCCTTCGACACTCCGGCCCGCTGCGCTACCTCCAGCATCGTCGTCATAATTTTTCTTCCTTTTCTCGCAATGAGATGCAGTGTACTTCACCGCTGCGCGGTTGTCCTTGATGCTAAATCACGCCAAAAAACCACAAGTGACTCAAATCACAATTCACGAAAATAGATAAAATTAAATATTGCCTGAATAACACAATCTATTCATGATTTTGTGTAACCGGTTTCTCATCGACGTTTCATCACTGACGATCGTTCAGGCGAGCGAGCGGCAAAATAAAACGTACCCTACTGATAAAACAGGATAAAAATCCTATGTCCAAGAATTATGCAGCGCTGGCGCGCGCCGTGGTGACGGCTCTGGGCGGCGTCGACAACATCACCGCAGTGACACACTGCATGACGCGTCTGCGTTTCGTCGTGAAAGATGACGCGCGGGTCGACAGCGCCACGCTCAAAACTCTCAGCGGTGTACTCGGCGTGGTTCGCAGCGACAACCAGTGTCAGGTCATCATCGGCAATACCGTCTCCCAGGCGTATCGGGAAGTCGTTAGCCTGCTGCCGGGCGATATGCAACCAGCAGAACCCGTCGGCAAACCGAAGCTGACGCTCAGACGCATTGGCGCGGGGATCCTTGATGCGCTGATCGGCACCATGTCACCGCTGATCCCGGCGATTATCGGCGGATCGATGCTCAAACTGTTGGCGATGATCCTTGAAATGACCGGCGTGCTGGAAAAAGGCTCTTCCACCTTAACGATCCTGACCGTGATCGGCGATGGCGCCTTCTTCTTCCTGCCGTTAATGGTAGCTGCCTCGGCGGCGATTAAATTCAAAACCAACATGTCGCTGGCAATCGCCATTGCCGGGGTGCTGGTGCATCCGAGCTTTATCGATCTGATGGCGAAAGCGGCACAGGGCGAGCACGTTGAATTCGCGCTGATCCCGGTCACCGCGGTGAAATATACCTATACGGTTATTCCGGCGCTGGTCATGACATGGTGTTTGTCGTATATCGAACGCTGGGTGGATCACATTACGCCCGCGGTCACCAAAAACTTCCTGAAACCCATGCTGATCGTACTGATCGCCGCACCGCTTGCCATCGTCCTGATTGGGCCAATTGGCATCTGGATCGGTAGCGCAATTTCCGCGCTGGTCTATACCATTCACGGCTATCTCGGCTGGCTGTCTGTCGCCATTATGGGCGCACTGTGGCCGCTGCTGGTGATGACCGGGATGCACCGCGTCTTTACGCCGACCATCATCCAGACCATCGCCGAAACGGGTAAAGAAGGGATGGTAATGCCGTCCGAAATTGGTGCCAACCTGTCGCTCGGCGGCTCCTCGCTGGCGGTTGCCTGGAAAACGAAAAACCCGGAACTGCGCCAGACCGCACTGGCAGCGGCGGCCTCGGCCATCATGGCGGGGATTTCAGAACCCGCCCTCTACGGTGTGGCGGTACGCCTGAAACGTCCGCTGATTGCGAGTCTTATCAGCGGCTTCATCTGTGGCGCCGTCGCTGGTATGGCCGGGCTCGCCAGCCACTCAATGGCGGCACCGGGCCTGTTTACCAGCGTTCAGTTTTTCGATCCGGCCAACCCAATGACCATCGTCTGGGTGTTCGGCGTCATGGCGCTGGCGGTCGTGTTGTCGTTTGTCCTGACGCTGCTGCTGGGCTTTGAGGATATCCCCGTCGAGGATGCGGCCGCACAGGCACGAAAAAACCAGGCGGCGCAACCGTCCGCGGTAAAAAGCGCCAGCGTCTGACTGTTATTCACTGAGGTTTACTATGGCTGTATTTCCGCAAGGATTTTTATGGGGCGGCGCACTGGCCGCCAACCAGTCTGAAGGGGCATACCGGGAAGGCGGCAAAGGGCTGACCACCGTCGATATGATCCCGCACGGCGAGCATCGCATGCCGGTCAAACTGGGACTGGAGAAACGTTTCCAACTGCGGAATGACGAATTCTATCCAAGCCATCAGGCGATCGATTTTTACCATCGCTATAAAGACGATATCGCCCTGATGGCGGAAATGGGCTTCACCGTCTTTCGTACCTCGATTGCCTGGAGCCGCCTCTATCCCAACGGCGACGAACTGACGCCAAACGAGGAAGGCATTGCGTTCTATCGCGCGGTGTTTGCCGAGTGCAAAAAGTACGGTATTGAACCGCTGGTGACGTTGTGCCACTTCGATGTGCCGATGCATCTGGTCACCGAATACGGCTCCTGGCGTAACCGCAAGATGGTGGATTTTTTCACTCGCTATGCACGCACCTGTTTTGAAGCCTTCGATGGTCTGGTGAAATACTGGCTGACCTTCAATGAAATCAACATCATGCTGCACAGCCCGTTCTCCGGCGCGGGGCTGGTGTTTGAAGAGGGGGAAAATCAGGATCAGGTGAAATATCAGGCCGCGCACCACGAGCTGATTGCCAGCGCGCTGGCGACGAAAATCGCCCATGAGGTAAACCCGCAGAACCAGGTGGGTTGTATGCTGGCAGGGGGAAATTTTTATCCATACTCCTGTAAACCGGAAGATGTCTGGACGGCGCTGGAAAAAGATCGTGAAAACCTGTTCTTCATTGACGTGCAGGCGCGCGGGGCGTATCCGGCTTACTCTACCCGCGTGTTCCGCGAGAAAGGCGTGGTGATAGAGAAAACCCCGGAAGATGATGCCATCCTGAAAAATACCGTCGATTTTGTCTCCTTCAGCTATTACGCGTCGCGCTGCGCGTCGGCTGAGATGAATACAAAGAACACCAGTGCCGCAAACGTGGTGAAGTCACTTCGCAACCCGTACCTTCAGGTAAGCGACTGGGGTTGGGGAATAGACCCGCTTGGCCTGCGCATCACAATGAACATGATGTACGACCGCTATCAGAAACCGCTGTTTCTGGTGGAAAACGGTCTTGGGGCAAAAGATGAAATCGATGCCGACGGCAACATTAATGACGATTATCGCATCAGCTATCTGCGCGAACATATCCGGGCCATGGCTGACGCCATTGAGGATGGCGTGCCGCTGATGGGTTACACCACCTGGGGCTGTATTGATCTGGTGGCCGCGTCAACGGGGGAAATGAGCAAACGATATGGATTCGTCTATGTCGACCGCGATGATGCCGGAAACGGTACGCTTGCACGAACCCGTAAAAAATCATTCTGGTGGTATAAAAAAGTGATCGCCAGCAACGGACAGGATCTGGCGTAAACAAGATGCCGGATGGCGCTCTCGCTGTCCGGCCTCTACCGGTCTTCCCTCCCTTTCCCGTTACATCATTTGCATTCTGTTTCCGCTATCTCCCTTCCAGTTTCCGGTTTGCCCTTCCCCTCTTTTACTGGCATTTTATACAGGTATATTCTTCTACCCGTGGGCAACAAGGAATCGTTTATGACTATTGAGACTGACAGTCCTGAAGTCGCTATCAGCAGGCCCTTTCGTCGTTTAAAGGTGAGCTATGTCAGAAAGCGCCATGAAGATCCAAAAACCGGCAACACGCGCCGCTATAGCCGGCATGCATCGTTAACCATTAACGGCGACTGGCTGGAACAGGCCGGTTTTCCTACCGGCACCATCGTCAATGTGGCGGTGATGCAGGGGAAATTAGTGATTGAACAGGTGAAAGAAGAACGGGCCGGATGAGGCCAAACCGTCATCCGGCATGAACATCACGACGCGTCCAGTTCCGCGAAACCGCCGTGGCCTTCCCAACCGTCGAGACGCAGGTAAACGGTGTCGACGGCATCCTTAATCGACTGGGTCATGGGATAATAAAATCCGACAATATCCGGCTGAATACCGAGGAAGATCACCTCACCGACGTCTTCTTTGAGCTGATCGACCAGATAGTTCAGCGGCATATTATGGGTCGTCATCATGAACATTTCGGCGATATCGTCAGGATCAATGATGCGGATTTCGCCGGGATTCAGCCCCATATCGGTAGCATCCACGATCAGCAGACGATCCGGGCGCAGTTCACGAATGGCCACGATATCATTTTCCGGCGCACTGCCTCCGTCGATGACCACCCAGTTGCCCTTCGCCTGCGCCGTACATTTTTCTGCCAGCAGCGGACCCGCGCCGTCATCCCCCATCATGCTGTTGCCAACACACAGTAAAACGTCAGTCACGATGTCTCCTCACCATCAGGTAGATGGCGCTCTCCTGGTGAATATCGTGCAGCATGCCGAGCATCTGTTTACTCCATGCCTGCTGCTCCGGAGTTTGTACGACAAGCGCCCGATCGAACGCGTGCGCCAGCATTTGCACATGGTTAAAATCGATGACGATCTCCCCGTACTTCGGCACCCCTTCCATCTTTCGACGGGCCTCGCTCCCCTCTTCCAGCGTGGCAATCCACGTCAGATAGGCGTCCCACGGGCAGGTCAACGCCGCTTCAAGACAGTCGATGATCCCAAGATGATGGCCAATCGCCAGGCTGTAATAGACAACCTGCTGCGCCTCTGCGGGTGCCGCATTGTTCTCATCAATAAACTTACGGCTCAGTTGACTGAACACCACCGTTTCACTCATCGGATACGCGCCTCTTCAACAACCTGATTCAGATGCGAAACGATCTCAGTGAGACGTGGGTCGCTTTCCGCTTCCAGCCAGCGCGCCACCTGATGTTCACCCTGACCTAACTGTCGCAGGTAGTCATCAGCAATCTGTCGCCCGTAGCGATAGCCCGCCAGACGACGTGCTTCGCGATCAATCTTCACGCGCAGTGGTTGCACCATTTCCGGGTGCAGAATTTCCGCAGGCTGTTCATCCAACTCGCCTGGGGCGCGAGCATGAATTTTCTGCTCCAGCAGGCCCAGCGCCATCGCGAAACCGTACAGCGTAGCCGCAGGCGTCGGCGGGCATCCTGGAATATACACATCCACCGGCACAATTTTGTCGGTGCCGCCCCAGACGCAGTACAGGTCGTGGAAGATGCCACCGCTGTTACCGCAAGCGCCGTAAGAGATACAGATTTTCGGATCGGGCGCTGACTGCCAGGCACGCAGCGCCGGAGAGCGCATCGCGCGGGTGACCGCGCCGGTGAACAGCAGAATGTCCGCATGACGCGGCGACGGTACGACTTTGATACCGAAGCGTTCGGCATCGAACAGCGGTGACAACGTTGCAAAAATTTCAATTTCGCAACCGTTACAGCCGCCGCAGTCCACGCGGTAAACATACGCTGAACGCTTGATGTTTTTCAGCAATGACGCCTTCATGCTGGCGATGGACTCATCCACCGTCATCGGTACCGGAATACCGTTTGCGTCACGCGGGCCTAATAAATTGCTCATCAGCTGGCCTCTTTCATATGGCGAGTCAGTTCAATACGGTCGGACGGCACCAGGCACTTCTGGCGCTTGCAGTCCGGGCAGGTCTCAAAGCTTTCGCGGTGATGCTCCGCGCGGCTGTCGCCGTTGTGCCTGAGCAGCGCAATGGCGTAATCAATCTCTTTCTGGACGGCGAAAGGACGATGGCACACGCGACAGTTGCACAGCGCAAAACGAGACTGCTGGAGGAAATCTTCTTTCTTCCACACCGCCAGTTCGTACTCCTGCGAAAGCTTGATCGCCGCCGTCGGGCACACTTCTTCGCAGCGGGCGCAGAAAATGCAGCGCCCAAGGTTGAACTGCCAGGCCAGTTCGCCGCTGGCCAGATCGGTTTCCACCGTCAGCGCATTCGACGGACAGGCATTCACGCAGGCCGCGCAGCCAATACACTGCTGCGGATAATGCTCCGGCTTGCCGCGGAAATTTTTATCAACCGCAATCGGCTCCAGCGGATAAGACGAAGTTGGCGCACCGGTTTTGATGACTTTTTTGATAAAGGTAAACATGGCGATTCCTTATTTCAGCGGCGAGTTTTTACGCTCAATGCTGTAGCGCTCAAGTTCTTTATATGGCACGACTTTGCTCTTCTTCTTACGCACATCCACCACGGTCATGCGGTCGGTACAAGAGTAGCAAGGGTCAAGGCTACCGATAATCAGCGGTGCATCAGAAACGGTGTTGCCGCGCAGCATATAGCGCAGAGTTGGCCAGTTGGCATAAGTCGCCGCACGACAGCGCCAGCGGTACAGCTTCTGGTTGTCGCCGGTCATACTCCAGTGGATATCATCACCGCGCGGCGCTTCGGAGAAGCCCAGAGCAAAGCGATGCGGAATGTAGGTAAAGCCTTCTACCATCAGCGGACCGCCCGGCAGGTTGTCCAGACCGAAGTCGATCATATTCAGCGCGGTATACACTTCGTTGATACGCACCTTCAGGCGCGAGATAACATCACAACCCTGTTCGCTGTGAACCGTCATCGGCAGCAGGCCGTAACCGACAAACGGGTGATCGGCGCGGGTGTCACGGGCGTGACCGCTGGCGCGAACCATCGGCCCAACGTTACTGAAATCACGCGCGATTTCCGGATCCAGACGACCAATACCCACGGTGCGCTGTTCCATGTTCGGTGTGCTGAGTAACATATCCACCAGTTCCTGCACGTCGCGACGCATCTGCTGCGCCAGTTGGCGGGTCTGGATCATGTCCTCTTTCAGCAGATCGCGACGAATCCCGCCGATCAGGTTCAGACCGTAGGTTTTACGCGCCCCGGTCAGGATCTCCGCCATCTTCATGGAGGTTTCACGCACGCGGAAGAACTGCATAAAACCGGAGTCGAAGCCGGTGAAATGACAGGCCAGACCGAGGTTCAGCAGGTGGGAGTGCAGACGCTCCACCTCCAGCAGAATGGCGCGGATCATCTGCGCGCGTTCCGGCACCACAATGCCCATCGCGTTTTCAACCGAAGTGGTGTACGCGGTGCTGTGGGCAAAGCCGCAGATACCGCAGACGCGATCCGACAGGAAGGTGACTTCGTTGTAACCCATCCGGGTTTCCGCCAGTTTCTCCATGCCGCGGTGGACATAGAACAGGCGATAATCGGCGTCGATAATATTTTCGCCGTCAACGAACAGGCGGAAGTGTCCCGGCTCATCCGAAGTGACGTGCAGCGGGCCAATCGGCACCACGTTGTTTTTCTTGTCACCCAGTTCGTTGATGAACTGATAAGTCTCAGCGTCGGTGGTCGGTGCCGGGCGCTGACGGTAATCCATGCTGTCTTTACGCAGCGGATAGAGTTCATCCGGCCAGTCATCCGGTAACACCAGACGGCGTTCGTCCGGCAAACCGACCGGGATCAGACCGTACATATCGCGCACTTCGCGCTCGCCCCACACCGCCGCAGGCACGCGCGGCGTAACGGACGGGTATTCCGGCTTGTTCGGGTCGACCTCAACACGCACCGTTACCCAGCATTTGGTACCCTGCTCCATCGACAGCACGTAGTACACGGCGTAGTGACCGCACAACTGGCGTTCATCGTTGCCGAACAGCACAGAGAGCCACCCGCCCTGCTTGTAGTACAGGAATTCGACCACTTCCGGCAGATAATTAACCTTCACGGTGATCGTCAGCTGATCCCGGGTCTGACAGGCTTCGTCCAGCACCACGCCAGGAAACGCCTGGTGCAGTGCAGCAAGGTATTGTTGACCTAATTTTTCTTCAGACATGCTCAAACTCTCTTAAATCACGCCACCAGCAAGGAGACGAACGCTAAAAACGCAAACCCAAAACCGGCCCAGGTCACGCGTGAAGTGGCGCAAAAACGCAGACGCGCCATGCTGTTTTCGAACAGGGCAATCACCAGCACGCCGACGAGCAGCTTGACGACGGCAATCACCAGCGCCAGCAGCAGTCCACCCATGCTGAACGCTTCCATCTGTCCCCACGGCAGGAACACGCCGACAAACATTTGCAGTACCACCAGCTGTTTCAGGCTAATGCCCCACTTCAGCACCGCAAAACCGCTGCCGCTGTATTCGGTCAACGGTCCTTCCTGCAACTCCTGTTCCGCTTCCGCCAGATCGAACGGCAGTTTGCCCATTTCGATAAAGGTGGCGAAGGCGCAGGCGCACAGCGCCAGAATCAGCGGAATACTGCGGGCCGTCGGCCAGTGGTAGATCGTATCGGTGATATTGCTGATATGGGTGGAACCGGCCACCTGCGCGGCGACCCACAAACCCAGCAGCAGGATCGGCTCAACCAGCACGCCGAGCATCGCTTCACGGCTGGCACCGATCGCGGTGAACGGGCTACCGGTATCCAGACCGGCAATGGAAAAGAAGAAACGGGCGATGGCGAACAGGTAAATCAGGGTTATCAAATCGCCCAGTTGCGGCAGCGGAGAGCCAACGGTCACCACCGGCAGCGCGGTCGCGATAGTCAGCATCACGCCGACCATCACAAACGGCGTCAGGCGAAAGACCCACCCGGCGTCCGCTGGCGCGACGCTCTGGCGGCCCAGCAGTTTGATAATGTCACGATATTCCTGCAATACGCCCGGACCGCGGCGATTGTGCAGACGGGCACGTGCCACGCGGGTCACGCCGGATAGCAGCGGCGCGGCGGCAAACAACACCAGCGCCTGAACTAACGGATATAAAACACTCATTCTCAGGCTCCTCGTGAAACCACAATCACCACCAGCACGGCCAGCTCAATCAGCGCCAGACGACGGAACAGAACCGGCACAGCCGCGCTCTGCCAGCCCGGAACCCACGCTACCG
This sequence comes from Citrobacter telavivensis, assembly GCA_009363175.1. Lineage (NCBI taxonomy): Bacteria > Pseudomonadati > Pseudomonadota > Gammaproteobacteria > Enterobacterales > Enterobacteriaceae > Citrobacter > Citrobacter telavivensis. Next base: position 1,642,801 of record CP045205.1, on the reverse strand, counting down.
GGTTAAGCCACTTCCGCAGTTTGAGGACCGGAGCAAAAGCTTCCTTCACCGGCATCGCGAAACCGTGCGCGGTAATGACCATTGACTGCTCGTGATCGTAACCGCAGACCCATGCCGTACCGCGTGAACGCGACGGCAGACGGTTGCCTTTGAACATCGCCATGAGGATGAACGGCAACAGCGGACAGGCTATCAGCAGCAGTGTGATCATCGGCTGCGAAACGGTGGTATTGGCGGTTTCCAGCGGCAGAGGGACGGCGGTCGCCAGCAGCGGCAGCAGCCACGGCGCGGCAACACCACCCAGCACACAGCAAATCGCCAGCGCCACGACGCTGATGCCCATCAGGATCGGCGCACAGCAGGCGTTTTCCGCCTCTTTCGTGCGCGGCGCGCCGAGGAAGGTGACGCCATACACTTTCGCCATACACATCACCGCCAGCGCACCGGTGATCGCCAGTCCAACCGCCAGTAATGGTCCCAGCAGACGACCAATAAACGCGCCGCTGTTGCCCAGTTTGAAGAAAGACTGATAGATAACCCACTCACCGGCGAAGCCGTTCAGCGGCGGCAGTGCGGCCATCGCCATCAGCCCGACCAACATAGCGATAGAAATCACCGGCATGCGTTTGCCGATGCCGCCCAGCTTTTCGATATCGCGATGTCCGGTACGAAACCAGATGCTGCCCGCACCGAGGAACAGTACGCTTTTGAACAGGCTGTGGTTCACCAGGTGGTAGAGACCGCCGGTCAGGCCAAGGGCAATCAGCGCCGGTTGATTGAGGGCAATCCCGGTCACACCTGCGCCCAGACCGAGCAGAATAATGCCGATGTTCTCCAGGGTGTGATACGCCAGCAGACGCTGAATATTGTGCTCCATCAGCGCATACAGGCCGCCGACAAACGCGGTGATCATGCCGAGTATCAGCAGCAGCACGCCCCACCACAGCGGCGCATTACCGCCAATCAGCGATAAAGAGAGAATACCCAGCAGACCGACCTTCATCACCACGGTGGAGAACAGGGCGGCAGCAGGTGCGCTGGCATTCGCATGTGCCTGTGGTACCCAGCCGTGCAGTGGAATGATCCCCGCCAGCAGACCAAAGCCCGCCACGCCGAGCAGCCAGATGTCGGAGCCCAGCGGCAGTTCCTGCGTGCGCAGATCGAGCAGACGCAGCTCCAGGGTGCCATAGCGCTGCCACACCAGATAGCAGGCAATCGCCAGCAGCAGCGTACCAAGACGTCCCAGCGCAAACCACAGCTTGCCTTCTTTGCTACAAACGGTCAGGAACACGGCGCACAGCGCCATAATTTCCGCCATCACCACCAGCGTGCCGAGATTACTGGCAGCAACGGCGCACACCGCCGCCGCCATCAGCAAATTCACCAGCAGGCCGTTCGCTTTGACCTGCGGATGGCGATGCCAGTCGATGTTGTACAGGCTGACGAACAGCCCGCACAGCCCTAACGTAATCAGCCAGATGGCATTCAGCGGGGTGATTTGCACGCCGTGACCGATAAACGGCATCACGCCGCTCACGGCGACAGCGTTGATCAGTACGGTGAAACCCGCCGCCGCGGTGCACAGACTGCCAACCGCGCCGCCCACGCCAGCGACCCAGCCGCTCAGCGCTTTATGAAAAGAAAACAGAAATGCCAGGACGGCGGCGGCGGCAAACCAGGCCACGCCGCTTACGATCAGTGAAATTGCGCTCATTTTGCATCCCCACTCTGAGCCTGCTGAAACAAGGAGAGATCGCCGAAGTCGGTATTAAACGTCAGCTCACGTTTGCGCTTGCTGGCGCGGGCGATATCCATGTTGTTCACCAGATGCAAGGCTTTGGTTGGACACATCCGCACGCAAGCCGGGCCTTGTTCATCAAAGCTGCACAGGTCGCATTTCACCGCAATGGCGCGCACGCCCGGAACCCAGTCCAGCAGTGTGCTGACGCGAGCCGGTGCCGGTGGTGCAGGCGGGGCTTTCGGAGTATTGGCATTGGCCGGGATATGCAGCGGACGGCTGCCGGAAAATTCGATCGCGCCAAACGGACAGGCGATGCCGCACAGTTTGCAGCTCACGCACAAGCTTTCATTGAGCTGCACAGCGCCATCCACCCGGTTAATGGCGTTGACCGGACATACGGTGGCGCAGGGGGCATCTTCACAGTGGTGGCAAAGCTGCGGCGCAGATTCTTTTTCATTCAGCATCACTTTCAGGCGCGGCATAGACTGCAGGCCGTGCTGGCGATGCGTCTCTGAACAGGCGGCCTCACAGGTGTGGCAGCCGATACAGAGCGTGGAGTCAGCAATTACAAAACGATTCACCAGGCATTCCTCAGGTGATAGTCATTTTTGACGAAAACATGCCGATGAAATGTCAGTATCGACACTTATCGACACGTCTGTCCCTCAAATCGTCGTGACAACCGATGACACGACGTCACAACGCAAAGCGCCGCGTTCAGGCCGCCGGGTTTTGTCCCGCCACCAGTTGGCTCAGATTGATCGGCGATCCGCTCTCAACGGCGGTATACAGTCGGTCATAGACGCTGGAGATTTTATCGAGATAGTGTTCCAGCACCTGCTCGCGGTCACGGTTGCTGACCCGCTCGTCCACTTTGCCGTCAATGCTCAATTGCGCCTGTGCAATCCGTTGTTTATCTTCGCCATCTTTTGTTTCGACGTAATACTCGATGGTGTGGCTGTTGAAGCCATCCGCCATCGTGACGGTGATACGAAAGTGTTCGAACAGCACGAAGCAGAGATCTTTATCCGGCGCGCAGCTCATCGCATGATGCAGACGCGCTTTCGACAGGGTGATCCCCTGAACCAGCGAGTTACAGTAAATATGCCACTGGTCCTGTAGGCGACGATGCCGCTGCGCGATGTAATCGGCTTTTTCGCTTATTTCCCAAATAGTCATGTCAGGTTACCCGTTTAACAGAGATAGCCTGCCATAAGCATTTTCCATGCCAGTTTTTAACTAATTGTTTTTTCATGAATTTAAAAATAAATGACGGATGTCGACGTCCAGATGACATGTCATTTCGTCATCATCGTCATCGGCTAACGCACGCAATTTTCAGGCTGGCATAGTTATTGCTTAACCCTGCCCATCACATCGGGAGGCGACATGCACGAAATTACCCTTTGCCAGCGGGCGCTGGAATTGATCGAACAACAGGCCGTCGCGCACGGCGCAAAACGGATAACTGGGGTCTGGCTCAAAATTGGCGCATTTTCTTGCGTAGAAACCAGCGCTCTCTCCTTTTGTTTTGATCTGGTATGCCGTGGCACCGTTGCGGAAGGTTGTAAACTGCACCTCGAGGAACAAGAAGCCGAATGCTGGTGTGAATCCTGTCAGCAATACGTCACCTTACTCACCCAGCGCGTACGCCGTTGTCCGCAATGCAACAGCGACACGCTACAGATCGTGGCTGATGACGGATTACAGATTCGACGAATAGAAATAGATCAGGAGTGAGCGATGTGTACAACATGTGGTTGCGCTGAAGGCAACCTTTATATAGAGGGTGATGAGCATAACCCTCATTCCGCGTTTCGCAGCGCGCCTTTTGCCCCGGCAGCTCGCCCGGCGCTGAATATTACTGGCATCAAAACGTCCGAATTCACCCCGAGCCAGACTGAAGAAGGCGATCTGCACTACGGTCACGGTGAAGCCGGAACCCACGCGCCAGGTATGAGCCAGCGTCGTATGCTGGAAGTGGAAATCGACGTGCTGGATAAGAACAACCGGCTGGCTGAGCGCAACCGCGCCCGCTTCGCCGCGCGACAGCAGTTGGTGCTCAACCTCGTCTCCAGTCCAGGCTCCGGTAAAACGACCCTGCTCACCGAAACGTTGATGAAGCTGAAAGACAGCGTGCCGTGTGCCGTTATTGAAGGCGACCAGCAGACGGTCAACGATGCGGCGCGCATTCGTGCCACCGGCACGCCGGCCATTCAGGTCAACACCGGCAAAGGCTGTCACCTTGACGCGCAGATGATTGCCGATGCCGCGCCGCGTCTGCCGCTGGCAGACCACGGTATTCTGTTTATCGAAAACGTCGGCAATCTCGTCTGCCCGGCGAGCTTTGATCTCGGCGAACGCCATAAAGTGGCAGTGCTTTCTGTCACTGAAGGCGAAGACAAGCCGCTGAAATACCCGCATATGTTCGCTGCCGCCTCGCTGATGCTGCTCAACAAAGTCGACCTGCTGCCGTACCTGAATTTCGACGTTGAGAAGTGCATTGCCAGCGCCCGGGAAGTCAACCCGGACATCGAGATCATCCTGATTTCCGCCACCAGCGGCGAAGGGATGGATCTGTGGCTGAACTGGCTGGAGGCACAGCGATGTGCATAGGCGTTCCCGGCCAAATCCGCACCATTGAAGGTAACCTGGCGAAAGTCGACGTTTGCGGTATTCAGCGCGACGTCGATCTGACGCTGGTCGGCAGTTGCGATGAGCACGGTGAACCCCGTCTGAACCAGTGGGTACTGGTCCACGTCGGTTTTGCTATGAGCGTGATTAACGAAGCCGAAGCGCGCGACACGCTTGATGCGCTCCAGAACATGTTTGATGTTGAGCCGGATGTCGGCGCTCTGCTGTATGGCGAGGAAAAATAATGCGTTTTGTTGACGAATACCGCGCGCCGGAACAGGTGATGCAACTGATTGAGCACCTGCGTGAACGCGCCGCGCATCTGCCATACACCGCCGAACGTCCGCTGCGCATCATGGAAGTCTGCGGCGGTCACACGCACGCGATCTTTAAATTTGGTCTTGACCAGTTGCTCCCTGAAAACGTGGAATTTATCCACGGCCCGGGCTGTCCGGTCTGCGTGCTGCCGATGGGGCGTATCGACAGTTGCGTGGAAATTGCCAGCCATCCGGAGGTGATTTTCTGTACCTTTGGCGACGCCATGCGCGTGCCGGGGAAACAGGGTTCGCTGTTGCAGGCGAAAGCACGCGGCGCGGACATTCGCATCGTCTACTCGCCGATGGATGCGCTCAAACTGGCGCAGGAAAACCCGACGCGCAAAGTCGTTTTCTTCGGTCTCGGCTTTGAAACCACCATGCCGACGACCGCCATTACCCTGCAACAGGCGAAACTGCGCGACGTGCAGAACTTTTACTTCTTCTGCCAGCACATCACGCTCATTCCGACCCTGCGCAGTCTGCTGGAACAGCCCGACAACGGCATCGACGCGTTCCTCGCGCCAGGCCATGTCAGCATGGTTATCGGCACTGAAGCCTATCATTTTATTGCCAGTGAATTTCATCGTCCGCTGGTGGTCGCAGGATTCGAACCCCTTGATCTACTGCAAGGCGTCCTGATGCTGGTTGAGCAGAAAATAGCGGCCCACAGTCAGGTCGAAAATCAGTACCGCCGCGTGGTGCCCGATGCCGGTAACCTGTTGGCGCAACAGGCTATTGCCGAGGTATTTTGCGTTACTGGCGACAGTGAGTGGCGCGGCCTGGGGGTGATTGAATCGTCCGGTGTGCATTTGACGCCCGATTACCAGCGTTTTGATGCCGAAGCGCATTTCCGCCCGGCCCCCCAACAGGTTTACGACGATCCGCGTGCCCGCTGCGGCGAAGTGCTGACCGGGAAATGTAAACCGCATCAGTGCCCGCTGTTTGGCAAGACCTGTAATCCAGAGACCGCCTTCGGCGCGCTGATGGTCTCTTCAGAAGGCGCATGCGCCGCCTGGTATCAGTATCGTCAGCAGGAGTGTGAAGCATGAACAGCGTACAACTCGCCCACGGCAGTGGCGGTCAGGCCATGCAGCAGCTGATTAACAGCCTGTTTATGGAAGCCTTTGCCAACCCGTGGCTGGCGGAACAAGAAGATCAGGCGCGGCTTGAACTGGCGCAACTGGTCGCTGAAGGCGATCGGTTAGCCTTCTCCACTGACAGCTATGTCATTGATCCGCTGTTCTTCCCCGGCGGTAATATCGGCAAGCTGGCGATCTGCGGTACCGCCAACGACGTCGCCGTCAGCGGCGCGATCCCTCGCTATCTCTCCTGCGGTTTTATCCTCGAAGAAGGACTGCCGATGGAGACGCTGAAAAGCGTGGTGAGCAGCATGGCCGCCACCGCGCGCGAGGCTAACATTGCAATCGTCACCGGCGATACCAAAGTCGTTCAGCGCGGCGCGGCGGACAAACTGTTTATTAACACCGCGGGCATGGGGGCGATCCCGGCCAATATTCACTGGGGCGCACAAACCCTGAGTGCAGGTGATGTACTGCTGGTCAGCGGGACGCTGGGCGATCACGGGGCAACCATTCTTAATCTGCGTGAACAACTGGGGCTGGATGGTGAACTGGTCAGCGATTGCGCGGTATTGACACCGCTGATTCAGTCGCTGCGCGATATTCCCGGCGTGAAAGCTCTGCGCGACGCGACGCGTGGCGGCGTGAACGCGGTCGCCCACGAGTTTGCTGCTGCCAGTGGTTGCGGGATTGAGCTGTCCGAATCCGCAATTCCCGTGAAGCCCGCCGTTCGTGGAGTCTGTGAACTGTTGGGTCTGGATGCGCTTAATTTCGCTAACGAAGGCAAGCTGGTGATTGCGGTTAAACGTCAGGCGGCAGAGCAGGTGTTGGCTGCCTTGCATGCCCATCCGCTGGGGCGCGATGCGGCACTGATTGGCGACGTCGTCGAACGTAAAGGTGTGCGTCTGGCCGGTCTTTACGGCGTGAAGCGCACACTGGATTTACCGCATGCCGAACCTCTGCCGCGTATTTGTTAATTCTGTAATTATGCCGGATGGCGGCTTCGCCTTATCCGGCCTACACACGCTTTTGAACCGTAGGCCGGATAAGGCTATTTTGCCGCCATCCGGCGGAAGTCGAGTATATCTATCTATAATTTAGTTTCTTTTTCGCACCGCGCAGCGGTACTTTCCTGGAAAAGCAATATGTCGTATACACCGATGAGCGATCTCGGGCAGCAAGGATTGTTCGACATCACTCGCACATTGTTACAGCAGCCCGATCTTCAATCGCTAAGTGAGGCGCTTTCGCAACTGGTAAAGCGCTCGGCGCTTGCCGACAGCGCGGCAATTGTACTGTGGCAAGCGCAAACGCAGCGCGCGTCGTATTACGTCACGCGCGATAACGGCAATCCTGTCGTCTACGAAGACGAAACCGTATTGGCCCACGGCCCGGTCCGCCGTATTCTTTCCCGACCTGATGCCTTGCACTGCAATTATCACGAATTTACGGAAACCTGGCCGCAGCTGGCCTGCGGCGGACTTTATACACCATTTGGTCACTACTGCCTGCTGCCGCTGGCGGCGGATGGGCGCATTTTCGGCGGCTGTGAATTCATCCGCAATGAAGACCGCCCCTGGAGCGAAAAAGAGTACGAGCGGCTGCAAACCTTCACGCAGATAGTTGGCGTGGTGGCGGAGCAAATTCAGTGCCGGGTCACGAACAACGTCGATTACGATCTCTTGTGCCGCGAACGCGACAACTTTCGCATTCTGGTCGCCATCACCAACGCCGTGCTCTCCCGGCTCGACATGGATGAACTGGTCAGTGAAGTCGCCAAAGAGATCCACCACTATTTCAATATCGACGACATCAGCATTGTCCTTCGCAGCCACCGCAAAAATAAGCTCAGCATTTACTCCACCCACTACCTCGATGAAAATCATCCGGCGCACGAACAGAGCGAAGTGGATGAAGCGGGCACCCTGACGGAGCGGGTGTTTAAAAGCAAAGAGATGCTGCTGATTAACCTGAACGAACGGGATGCGCTGGCCCCCTATGAACGCATGCTATTCAATACGTGGGGCAACCAGATCCAGACGCTGTGCCTGCTGCCGCTGAAGTCGGGCAATACCATGCTCGGCGTGCTCAAGCTGGCGCAGTGTGAAGAAAAAGTGTTCACCACCGCCAACCTGAACCTGCTGCGCCAGATTGCCGAGCGCGTGGCCATCGCCGTGGATAACGCCCTCGCCTATCAGGAAATTCATCGACTGAAAGAGCGACTGGTGGATGAAAACCTGGCGCTCACCGAACAGCTTAATAATGTCGACAGCGAATTTGGCGAAATCATCGGGCGCAGCGAAGCAATGTACAGCGTGCTCAAGCAGGTCGAGATGGTGGCCCAGAGCGACAGCACCGTGCTGATCCTTGGGGAAACCGGCACGGGGAAAGAGCTTATTGCCCGTGCTATCCATAATCTGAGCGGGCGTAACGCGCGCCGGATGGTGAAGATGAACTGTGCCGCCATGCCCGCCGGACTGCTGGAAAGCGATCTGTTCGGCCACGAGCGCGGCGCTTTCACCGGTGCCAGCGCGCAGCGCATTGGCCGCTTTGAGCTGGCAGATAAAAGTTCACTATTCCTGGATGAAGTCGGCGACATGCCGCTGGAATTACAGCCGAAGCTTCTGCGCGTCTTACAGGAACAGGAATTTGAGCGTCTGGGCAGCAATAAGCTGATCCAGACCGACGTGCGTCTGATCGCCGCCACTAATCGCGATCTCAAAAAAATGGTCGACGATCGCGAGTTTCGCAGCGATCTCTACTACCGCCTCAACGTTTTTCCGATCCAGCTTCCGCCGCTGCGCGAACGCCCGGAGGATATTCCTCTGTTGGTGAAAGCGTTCACCTTTAAAATCGCTCGCCGCCTGGGACGTAACATTGACAGTATCCCGGCGGAAACGCTGCGCATCCTCAGTAATATGGAGTGGCCTGGCAACGTGCGTGAACTGGAAAACGTGGTTGAGCGCGCCGTTCTACTGACGCGGGGAAGCGTACTACAACTCTCACTTCCGGATGTTGGCATGCTCTCACCGGACGTCCCCCCTGTCGCAACGGAAGTCGCGCAGGAAGGCGAGGACGAGTATCAGCTCATCATGCGGGTGCTGAAAGAGACCAATGGTGTGGTCGCGGGTCCGAAAGGGGCGGCTCAGCGCCTCGGACTCAAGCGTACAACGCTGCTGTCGCGCATGAAGCGCTTAGGTATTGATAAGGATGCATTAGTGTAAGTCGTTCAGGCTATACTCTGTGAAACATAAACAAAAGGAGGCAACATGGCGGTATCAGCACGTAATCAATTGACCGGTACGGTTAGCGCAGTCGCAACAGGGGCAGTGAATGACGAAGTTGAGTTGACCCTGGCTGGCGGTGCAAAACTGGTCGCCATCGTCACCCACAGCAGCCAGCAGGCGCTGGGTCTGGTGAAAGGCAAAGACGCCATTGCGTTGATCAAAGCGCCGTGGGTCACTCTGGCAACAGAAGATTGTGGTCTGAAATTTTCAGCCCGCAACCAGTTCGTCGGTAGCGTTTCTCAGGTCACTGAAGGCGCGGTCAATGCCACTGTCCACATCAAAACCGACGCCGGATTTGAGATTGTGGCAGTCGTCACCAATGAAAGTCAGCAAGAGATGAAACTGAGCCAGGGCAGCCGCGTGATCGCGCTGATTAAAGCCTCAGCGATTCTGATTGCCACCAAAGCGTAATTCTGGTGCCCGATAACGTCATGCTGTCGGGCTTACCAACGCCCTACTTCTTGCGCTGATATTTTTCCGGTAATGCCGGCACGGGGCGTTTATCGTCGATAAGATGACGAACGGTTAAAATCGGGTGACGCCAGAGCATTCTTGGCCCCGCCCAGCGCATGATCTGCTTCATCTCTTCACGTTTTGCAGGCTGATAGCAGTGTACCGGACACTGTTTACAGGCGGGTTTCTCCTCACCAAAGACGCACTTATCCAGACGCTTTTGCGCATAGGCGAACAGCGCGTCGTAGTGCCCCGACTCGTCGGAAGCCTGCGGACACTGGCTCTCGTACAGCGCGATCATCTTTTTAATCGTCAGTTTTTCGCGAGCGATACGCTTGCCGGACATGATGCGCCCTCCACAACATTAAGGTGCATTTATTCTACAACTTAAATTCTCGCGACACTATCACCCGAAGGTGACATCTCCTTCACCACTCAAATAAGAATTATTTTCATTTAACACTATCTTTATATATGCCTTGTGCTATATAACATAGCAAAGGCTATATTTGATGGATAATTAACCACTTTTTTAGGAGGATACTATGTCACATATTTCCCGTCTGACGTCGTCTCTGCTGGCTGGCGTACTGGTCATCTTTGCGCTGTCACCGGCTTACGCCAGAGAGAAACTCAACGTCGTTACCACCTTCACTATCATTGCCGACATGGCGAAAAACGTGGCGGGCGAGGCGGCAAATGTCAGTTCGATCACCAAACCTGGCGCAGAAATTCATGAGTATCAGCCCACTCCGGGTGACATTAAGCGGGCACAGGGTGCGCAACTGATCCTCTCTAACGGCCTGAATCTGGAACTGTGGTTTGCCCGCTTCTATCAGAATTTGTCGGGCGTACCGGACGTGACGGTGTCTGACGGGGTGAAACCGATGGGTATCAGCGAAGGTCCGTATAACGGAAAACCTAACCCCCACGCCTGGATGTCTGCAGAAAATGCGATTATCTACGTCGACAATATTCGCGACGCGCTGGCGAAATACGATCCGGATAACGCCGCGGTTTACCAGAAAAATGCCGAACGTTATAAAGCGCAAATTCACCAGACGCTGGCCCCTCTCCATGCCGCGCTGGCAAAGATCCCTGCCGATAAACGCTGGCTGGTGACCAGTGAGGGGGCGTTCTCTTATCTTGCCCGCGATAACGATCTGAAAGAGCTGTACCTCTGGCCGATCAACGCCGATCAGCAGGGAACGCCAAGACAGGTGCGTAAAGTAATCGATGCGATAAGACAACATCAGATCCCCACCGTGTTCAGCGAAAGCACCGTCTCGGATAAACCGGCTCGCCAGGTCGCCCGGGAGTCCGGTGCACATTACGGCGGCGTGCTGTATGTCGATTCGCTGAGCGCCGCCGATGGCCCCGTGCCCACCTATCTCGACCTGTTGCGGGTCACTACCGAGACCATCGTCAGCGGCATTAACGACGGTCTGAGGAACCAGAAATGAGTCAATCGGCGATTACCGTGAATCAGGTGACGGTGACGTATCGCAATGGTCATACCGCACTACGCGATGCCACCTTTCAGGTGCCCGGCGGCTCTATTGCCGCGCTGGTAGGGGTTAACGGATCGGGAAAATCGACGCTGTTCAAGGCGTTAATGGGCTTTGTCCGTCTGGCGGACGGCGAGATATCTATCCTGCGACTGCCGGTGAATAACGCGCTGAAACAGAATCTTATTGCTTACGTGCCGCAGTCAGAAGAGGTCGACTGGTCATTTCCGGTGCTGGTGGAGGACGTGGTAATGATGGGTCGCTACGGGCATATGGGCTGGTTGCGTCGCCCAAAGGCAGCGGATCGAGCCAGCGTCGACGCTGCGCTGGCGCGGGTGGACATGCTGGAATACCGCCACCGGCAGATTGGTGAGCTTTCCGGCGGGCAGAAAAAACGCGTCTTTCTCGCCAGAGCCATTGCCCAGGACGGCCAGGTGATTCTGCTGGATGAGCCCTTTACCGGTGTCGACGTCAAAACCGAAGCCCGCATTATTGCGCTGTTACGCGAGTTGCGCGATGAGGGGCGCACCATGCTGGTCTCCACCCATAATCTCGGTTCAGTCACCGAGTTCTGCGATTATACGGTGATGATCAAAGGCACCGTACTGGCAAGCGGCCCAACCGATACGACCTTTACCGCCGAAAACCTTGAGCTGGCATTCAGCGGCGTTTTACGCCACGTCGCGCTCAGCGGCGGCGAAGAACACATCATTACCGATGACGAACGTCCGTTTATTTCCCGGCGTACGGCAGGCAGCGGAGAATCATCATGAACTGGCTGACGGAACCCTTTGGCTATCAGTACATGCTCAATGCGATGTGGGTTTCAGCGATGGTTGGCGGCCTGTGCGCCTTTCTCTCCTGCTATTTAATGCTCAAAGGCTGGTCGCTGATTGGCGATGCGCTTTCGCACTCCATCGTGCCAGGCGTTGCCGGGGCGTACATGCTCGGCTTACCTTTTTCGCTCGGCGCCTTCCTCTCCGGTGGTCTGGCGGCAGGCAGTATGTTGTTTCTGAACCAGCGCTCGCGGCTGAAAGAGGACGCCATTATTGGCCTGATCTTCTCGTCATTCTTTGGCATTGGGCTGTTTATGGTGTCGCTCAACCCGATGTCGGTAAATATTCAGACCATCATTCTCGGCAACGTGTTGGCGATCGCGCCGGAAGATATTGTGCAACTGGCCATTATTGGCGCGGTTTCCCTGCTTATCCTGCTGCTGAAGTGGAAGGATCTGATGGTCACCTTTTTTGATGAAAACCACGCCCGCTCGATTGGCCTGAATCCGGATCGCCTGAAGCTGCTGTTTTTCACCCTGCTGTCGGTGTCCACCGTGGCTGCGCTACAAACGGTGGGCGCCTTTCTGGTGATCTGCCTGGTGGTGACGCCCGGCGCAACGGCCTGGCTGCTGACCGATCGCTTCCCGCGCCTTCTTATCATTGCCGTTGCGATCGGCAGTGTGACCAGTTTCTTCGGTGCCTGGCTCAGTTACTGGCTGGACGGCGCTACCGGCGGGATCATCGTGGTGCTGCAAACGCTGCTGTTCCTGTTAGCGTTCGTTTTCGCCCCCAAACACGGCCTGCTGGCGAACCGTCGTCGTGCACGTCGTAAGGAGCCGTCATGTTCCTGAGCATCCTGCTGGAACCTTTTCAGTTCGACTTTATGGTGAATGCGCTTTCCGTTTCCGCCCTGGTAGCCGTTCCCTGTGCGCTGCTGTCGGTATTTCTGGTACTGAAAGGCTGGGCACTCATGGGCGATGCCATGAGCCATGCCGTCTTTCCGGGAATTGTACTGGCGTATATCGTCGGCATTCCGCTGGCGATTGGCGCGTTTATTGCCGGGCTGTTCTGCGCCGTGGCAACCGGGTATCTCGACGACAATAGCCGGATCAAACGCGACACCATCATGGGGATCGTCTTCTCCGGAATGTTTGGGGCCGGACTGGTGCTGTATATCTCTATCCAGTCAGAGGTCCATCTCGACCATATTTTATTTGGCGACATGCTGGGGATTTCGCTCAGCGATATTGGGCAAACGGCGCTCATCGCGCTCGGAATTGCGCTAGTCATCCTCTTCAAATGGAAAGATCTGCTGCTTCACGCCTTCGATCCACATCAGGCAAAGGCCTGCGGTCTTAACACGACGCTGTTGCACTACGGATTACTCTGCATGATTGCGCTGACCATCGTGGCGACGCTGAAATCGGTGGGGATCATTTTGTCGATTTCCCTGCTGATAGCCCCTGGCGCGATTGCCGTTCTCCTCACCCGACGCTTTGCCCACGCACTGCTGTTGGCAACCGGGCTGTCGGTAGTCACCTCATTTTTGGGCGTTTATCTGTCGTTTTTCCTCGACAGCGCCCCCGCTCCCACGATCGTGGTGCTGTTTACCCTTATCTTTATCGCTGCGTTTGTTTTTGCCACATTACGCGACCGGCGCTCGGAATTGCGACAACAACAATCGGTGTAAAATTCTGAAACGGAAGAAGGATCGAGAATGCGTCATAAAAGAGATCCTCTCTCGTACTCAATTGTGGATACCGCCAGTAGAGTCACTTTTTTTTTCCGCTACGAAAGACTGAATTTGAGATCCAGAATTCAGCATAAAGCCAGTCGATTTAGACGTATTATGAGTCTGAGCCAGGCAGACCAGCATGGCATAATCTACCGTTGACGTAGACGCTGTCGCTTGTGTGCTTCCTGAAGCCAGGTTGATAGATTGCGCCTTATTGTCTGCCGTCAGATCGGCACCCCAATAGACATAATTGGTCGGCCATCCATAAAGCGTTGCCACCGCACCACCAGGATGATCGCCGTAGAGTGTTTGCCACTCCTTGAGCAGCGGTATTTTGTCGATGGAACATCCCTCGATATTCAACGAAGAAGCCTGTGGGTAAGTTATCGCAGACCATTTTTCGTTATTAGTCGAACTGTAGGAACCCACACCGATCTCGGCCTGAAGCATTGGCCGACGAAAAACAACCCCCGCACTGCTGGTAACTGTCTCCGGCATATGGCCCCAGTACTGAGCTTTACTGGAGTCAGGGCTCGTCAGTACGGTAAACACCGTGTCCAGACTGGACGTTACGCCGGGAATGTCGGTAATCGAGAGAGTAATCGGTGCTTTTGTTCCTTTGACTGTGGAGGGACGCGTCACGTCCAGAAGCAGGTTACCGGCATCATCCGTAGACAAATTGCTTGTTGATCCTGGTGAAGTCAATGTGGAGCCGTTAACCGTCATCGCTTGTGCTGATTCCTGGACTGCCTGACGGTTATAATCATTGCCGCGGGAAATGGTCAGCATTGTTGCGGGTATTGGTTTACCGCTGGCATCTTCGACGGTTACATTGAGATGAAGCGTATCGCCGCTTTTTGCCTTCGCAACATTCAGTGACGCATCCCATTGCGTGCTATCGGCAGGTTTAATAACGATCTTCGATGGCACAGGGTTGGCGTCTTTCAGGCACGTAATCATCATCCACGATGAGCCACTCGCAGAATATGTATACCCGCTTTTTAATTCGATTGAATACCAGGCCGAGACTCTGTCTGGATAATAATAGGTGGAAGTCCAGTAGTTATAGCCTGAAGTGACCGGCCAGCCGAATTCGGTACTGATCTTGTTGCCGCTGTGTGCAGCATATAACGCACTCATTTGAGCAATTTGCGGTAAATGGTTTGCCGCACATCCTCCGGCTTCTGGGTTGTTGAAGGCCACGTTATGATCCCTCACGGTTGCCCAGGATTCGTTGCTTATCGTCGTATGACCACTCGCTGATGGGGCCTCCGCCGCCAGTTTTGGCCGCTCAAAAACGATATCATCTACGGTGATGGTATCTGGCATATGTCCCCACATCGCGGCTTTATCACTGTCCGGACTGGTTACTATCGTAAAAATGGATGCCATATTTTCAACTAATGCACTGTTCTCATCTGGTGAAACAGAGAGTAATCCCTCAAACCCTGCGCCGCCGGAAACCTCCACCAGCGCCTGCCCATTACTGTCCGTGACACCGTAGAAACGGGTACTCCCTGATAAATATGTCGCAGACCCTCCGGGATATCCTGCGTACAGGTAAGCGGAGTACGGCTCGCCATTACGTTTTGTACTCTGGGCACCGAGGATAGAAAAAGCGACATTTGGCAATATATTCCCTTGTGCGTCTTTGAATTCTATCTGCCACGTAATTATCTCACCTTTTTTCACTTTGGCGGCTTTCAGTTCGGGTACATATTGCGCAGACGTCAGTTCAATTTGAGCGACATTCCCCTTTGCTTTCGCCTTATCAAGGCAGGTCAGATACTTTGTTTGACTTTGCGCCATCCCTGAACTGCTGTCCGAATACAGGCTAACGGTATAATAATTGCGGCTGGCGGTAACAGAACTATCGGCCGTATTGCTCCAGTAATATGTGTATGTAGGCCACCCTTGTTCTGATTCTATTTTGCCGCCTGGATAGGCGTTGTAGAGCGAATCTAAGGAATCCCGGGTCGGAATATGCGCCTCATCGCATCCTGAGGAAGCGTTATCCTGCGCCTGCGGATACGTTAAGACAGCCCACGTCTCATAATTTTCTGAAGAAGATTTATACCCGCTGGTCTGAGCCAGTTCATTAAAGAGTATCGGGCGTTTAAAGACGGTACCATCGGTTGCCGTCAGCGTTTCGGGCATATGCCCCCAGTAAGTCGCCTTCGCCGAGTCCGGACTGGTGGCAACGGTAAAAATCGAACCCATGTCAGCCGTGACGCTGTCGTTATCAAATAGCTTTGCGGTAATCACCGCTTTTGTACCTTTGGTGTTTGCCCGCGTGATCTCCAGAATCAGGCTTCCGTCAGCGCCGGTTGAGGCATACAGCAAAGAGGATTGATTGGCCAATGACAGCCCGTTAATCACCATTGATGCGGGGGAGCTCTCTTTGACGTCCTGGCGAGAATAATCGTCACCGCGCGAGATAACAACCGACGTATCGGGTACCGGATTACCCGCACTATCCTTTGTCATCAGTTTTAATCGCAGTGTATCGCCTTTTTTCACTCTGGCGGCGTTCAGCGTCTCTGACCACTGAGTTTTATCCGTCGTCTCCAGAGTTATCTGTGTCGCTACTGGGTTGGCATCTTTCAGGCAGGAGACCACGAACATGCCAGCGCCGCTGGAGCCCGTGGCGCCGGACGTCATACTGATAACATCCCAACCGACGGTGGGTCCTCCTGAAGACAGCGTCGACGTCCAGTAGCTATAGACAGTCTGCCAGCCGTGTTCAGTATTAAGTTTATTGTCTTTGTTCGCGTTATACAGCGCCTTCATCTGGTTAGTACTGGGGAGGTGGCTGGTTTCACATCCTCCTGCCGCGCTACTCTGTGCACTAGCGCTGGTCAGTATTCCCCACACCTCGTTATCCAGTGCACGCGTTGAACCACTTGGGGTGGTAGTAAACTCACTCGTCAGTTTGGGGCGATAAAATGTATCATCACCCACCGTCACGCTGTCATCCATGTGCCCCCACATCTGCGCTTTGTCCGTATCCGGGCTGGTGACGGCAGTAAAAATCACCTCATAGTTAATCGCATCGGCGACCCGCGAGTCATCCAGTTTGATGGTCAGCGGTGTTTTTACACCAGGCCCTTTCGGTTGCTCAATGACCAATTGCGCCTGCCCCTGCGCATCCGTAATCCCCTGGTAAGTGCCTGTCATGCCGCTGTTAGTGCCAAATGACTGTCCGTTCACCATCAGCGGGCCGCCGGATGTAAACCCGGTGGCACTCCCCTGCCGGTTAGTGGACTCCCCGGACGTCACCGTGAACGCCACATTCGGCGCAGGCAAGTCGTTTACCGCGTTGGTTGTCTGCACTGTCAGCGTGATAGGTTCACCCGCTTTCGCTTTCGCCTGCCGCTGGCTGGCGTCACCGTTGGTAATGACCTGAAGCTGCGATACCAACCCCGTGGCAGCGCAGGAAAGATAGTTCGACGTGCTACCGGTAAAGCTGCCCTGGTCGCCGTTTTTCAGGCTGACATTGTGGTAAGTAGTGCCATCCGTGTCTGCCGACAGATAGCTGTAGCCTTCTGTCGGCCAGCCCAGATCTGTCACTATCTGGTTTGCGCTGTGCCCGGCATACAGTTTTTCCAGTGAATTGGCTGACGGCACCTGTCCGTCGCCGCACTGGCTTTCCGCCTTGCTGAGCTGAGTAAATGTAGCCCAGTCTTCATTATTCTCCCGATTATTACCCGCTTCGTAACTGGACTCCGCCGCCAGCAGCGGGCGTACGAACAGACTGCCGTCTGCCGTTGCCGCATCTTTCATATGGCCCCACATGCGAGCCTTGTCGCTGTCCGGACTGGTGATGACGGTAAAAATCACGTCTTTACTGTCGGTGGCGGTATACCCTTCGCGCATTTCGGCCGTAATGGTGGTGCGCACGCCGGCACCATGAGGCTGGGTCAATACCACGGTTGCGGCACCGCTGGCATCAGTAACCCCCTCATAAAGGTGTGGATCGCTGGCCTGAATCTGCTCGCCAGCGATCACCACGGGAGACGTTTCCCACTCAGAACTGGTTTCATTGGCGCGGTTATGCGCCGGGTCCAGCGCCAGGGAGTAATAGGTGTGAGGAAGCGGCTCCCCGGTCACGCTGTCGGTGATCGTGACCGTCATGGTGATGGATTCACCGGTCATTGCTTTCGCCGCAGTCAGCGTGGTGTCGTAATGATCAGGCGTCAGCGTTATTTTGGGTATAACCACCGGCATAGCATGATCCACGCAACTGACAAGGTAGTGCTCACTGTCATTGCGGGATTCGCTTTCCTGACCATTCATATCCACCGCGAAGTGCCGCCCAGAGTCACCGGGCGAAGCCGACCAGTAATTATTACCCTGTATCGGCCACCCCAGCGTCTCCTGAATAGTTTGCGTGCCCTGAGCAACATCCAGCGCAACTAACCGCCGAAGATCCGGCAGTAGGGAGTTGCAGTGGCTGTTAGCGTTGTTCCAGTCAAACAGTGCCCAGACTTCGTTATGGTCGGTCGCAGAGCCATTCGCTCCACTGGTCTCCCCCGACAGCTTAGGGCGGCTAAACGTAAAATCACCTACCGTGGTACTCTCCACCATATGACCCCACATCGCGGCTTTATCGCTGTTAGGGCTTGTCAACGTGGTAAATATCACATCCACATCGGTTTCCAACACGCTGCTTTTTGATGGTTTCACCTTCAGCGTGGTTTTTACCCCCGGTCCACCATCCTGCGTCACTGTCACGGTCGCTGTACCGTTAGCATCCGTGACACCCTGATATTCGGTGCCAGAGGAGATCAGTTCAGTATTGCCGATATGTACCGGTAGGCTGTTGTTGACATCGCCCTGTCGACCACGCGCATCACTGCGGGTAATGACAAAGGGTACGTTATTTAGCACATTTCCCGTACAGTCGTGGGTGGTAATGGTCAGAGTGATACTCTCACCGGCCTTCACCTTCGCAGCTTTCAGCGTATCGTCATAGTGACTGGCGCTGACCGTCAACGGCGCATTCGGTGAGGGTGCGATATCAATCGCCACCCGCTTATCCTGCAGCGCCACGGTGCCAGTGGCGGGAGAACCGGTGAGCGTGGAGAGATACAGCAGCGGCAGCGGCGTGGTTGAATTCACCTGCGGCCACGTCACCAGATGACGCCCGGCCAGATTTTGTGCACAAAAACTTTTGTCGTCTACCGGCTGTGGGTCAAGCAGCGTCTCCGGTGTGGCTGCATCGGCCCAAACCAGGTCCGCACCGGGCGGCTGTTGGTTCTCCCACTGTAAGGCCGGTGGCGCGGCGAACAGGTCGCCTTCAGTATCATGGGGATTCGTCAGGATAAGATGGCTGGCGGCAGTATCAGCGCTGAAATCGCCGGGCGTTGCGCTGAACGGTACGGCGTACGTTTTAGTGGGATCTAGCTGTATGCTGCCCTGATAAACCGCGATCGCCGCACTGTCGGCCTGCGGACTGGTCCCCTTAATTTCACCCGTAGAAGTAGGCGTTGTCTGCCAGGTTCCTCCTTTGAACGCTGCCTGGGCTGAAAATGGGGGTATTCCGAACGACATCGCCAGCAGCAATAAGATACTCAATATCTTCTTCATTTTCCGATATCCGCACATTAATCAGTCCTGACTGGCTTCGTTTTTTTTACCCAGTGGTGTACTCAACAAAAATTACATCTGCAAAAATGCCATTCCCTGCGGGGAATGGCATCAGAGATAAAAAACTATTTACGTTTGTATTTGATGGCCAACGTATTTCCCTGAACACCATCCACGCCTGCACCGGAGAGAACACCGGTTGCGGCAGTATTGGTTGCCGGGAGCACCAGATCCTCGTTCTGTACGCTGGAATCGCCGGACGTATTTGCCGTTGCGCTCGTTCCAGTAAACACCCACATATAGTCATAGTAGCTGGTGACATCGGTATCTGTACCGGAATCGTAGGTGCCGTTACCGTTGGTATCTCGCCACAGTTTGACCTTATAGGTATGACCGGTATGCAGTGGAACCGTGGTGTTCTTGAGCAGGTTAACCGAGGTATCGGTGGTGTCATAAATAGTCACCTGCAGATCGTCATCCACCACCGGCCCTTCCGGAATATCATCACTGTCGCTACCGCCGCCAGCCGCGGTGGACAAATCAGCCATATCAACCAGCACGCCCGTGCGGGGATCGCCGGTCTCCGTCGTCGGGGTAATTTGCATCCCGATATAACAGTTCTCGTCTGCGGTTACGATGGTATAAGAGTCTGAGCCATTCGTGCCGTTGCCCTGAAGGGTCCGACCATCCTTTTTGCTCTGATCTTTGTAACACATCCACTTGATGCTCTTTTTCGTTAACCCCGTGGCGTCAGTATCACCTTCGGTATCGTTGATATCCCAAGAGACGGTGAGCTTATCGCCGACATGAAGTTGCTTCTCGCCATCCGTCGACGCCGTAGAACCACCCGTACGACCCGAGCGATCAATTTCCACCTTGACGTGCAGGCCGTCATCGGTCACTGGCGCGTTCGGGATTTTAATTTTAGGAACCGTACCGACAATGCTGCCCGTGTTACCACTCGTCAACCAGCCAGCCCCCTCTTTTAGATTGCCCACTTTACTCACTTTATTCGCGGCAAGTGCGACAGGTACGGAGCAATATCCGGCAATGGCTAACGCTATAGCAATTTTGGTCAGACGCTGTATTGTTACTTGTTTCATTAATATTCCTCTTGTTTCGAATATCAGCGACTGGCCCTTGTTAACCATCACGCCAATAGTCTTTTACTTTTTGTGATACGTGACTCGTATCCCATACCCCTGAACGCCGCTTTTTTCGCTGGCGCCAAATTTTTGCTTCGCTTCACGGTTCGTCACCGGAAGCACCAAATCCTGGTTCTCGGTATTGGTTTGCGCCCCCGAATCCCCGCTGATGCTTTCACCAGTAAACTCCCATTTGTAGTCGTACTGCGCCATTTCCTCAGCGCTGAGCTGCTCCGACATCTGGAACACTCCGTCCTTGTTTTTATCGCGCCATAACATAAATCGGTATGCGCTGTTCAATGGCAGGTGCCCATTCTTATTTCCAATTAAATTCACCGGATTACCGACATGAGTCTGGTAAATAGCGGCATTAACATCGTTGACGTTTTGGCCCAGAAAAGTGATATCCACATAATTACTGTCACCATAGGCATCCGTTTTAGCCTTCCAGCGAAAAGTGCCTGGCTGCGTACTGGAAAGTGTGAGGGTTCCGGCCTGTTTATCGCGGTTGGCAATAAACACACAGGGTGTTACGTTCGTGCAGGGTTTGGTGGAGAGCGTGACCATTTTGTCATTGCTGTCGTACAACTCAGGCATCATGGCGTCATCCACCAGTTTCTCGCCTTTGCTGTCGCTATCATCGCCATAAGCATCTGTCAGCAGCAGTGCCATCACGACGCCGTCGACGCCGTCCGCCTGTGCGCTGGTCTCATGTTGATGCTGGCTGAGATCTGCCCCCGCGAGGTTATCGACAACCAATTCAATTTTGCGGTGCTGCTGTACCGTCAACTCCACGATGCTGGAGTTCTGATGATTACCTTCTTCATCCACCAGCGAGATCCTGACTTTCCATGTATTCAACGCAAGACGTTCAGCATCCGTTGCAGCGTCTTCCCATGTAGGCAATACCAGATTCCAGCTGTTGTTATTGCCCTCCGTCAGCGTGTTCGCCTTAACCACGGGCATGACCAGAGTACGGTTAGCATTGTTCTTTGCCTGCCATGAGGCCGTCGCTATTTTGTAGTGATGACTCACCAGTGCATTGATTGTCCACTTACATTTTTCCAGGCCCACGCCCGCTTCCGGCGTATCGCTGATCACACATTCCGGATGTTCATTGGTTGTATCGGCTTTCAGAAACAGCGAAACGTCCAGCGGATCTTTTTCGCGATATTCGAGAACGATAAAATTATTACGGTCGACAAAATCATGGCGACTGCCTTCCAATGAATGCTGGATTTTGACATTTTCCGGATCGAGCAGTGCTTTAAGCGGTGTGCCAAACTGATAATTTAGCGTGGCTGTCACGTTTACATCCGTGTTATCTCCTGTACCATACTTATAATCCGTACTGAACGTGAGCAACGGTACAGGGGTATAATTCAACTCAAACGTGACGGCCTGCGGGTTGCGCTCCAGGTTATCCTCACCAAATAGCGCCACTTCATCACCATAATATTGTTCATAAACCAACTTACCACCTACCTGTGGATAAAATGGCAGCCATGTCTCTACGCGCACATCCCACCCACGTGCCGGACGCTCTTCATAAAAGTCTAAATCAGGAGAATTCTTCCAGTTGGAGAGCGGGTGATAATAGTTTCCGGAGAATCGCAGAAAGTCAGTCCAGGTCTCGGCTCCCAGCCCCAACCGACGATGCCCACGAGAAAAATCGTAATCATAAAAAGTATTACCACCGAGCATCCAGCGCCCGATATTATGACGCAGCCCTACCCCTATATTACTGATAGTACGATCTTCTTTACGTTGAGTAGAAAGCTGGCTGAACAGGACATTATCCGGGTCTTCATATAAGGGGACGAAATAATTCAGAGAACTGCCTTCCAGAGACCCTTCCTGA
Source organism: Citrobacter telavivensis (assembly GCA_009363175.1). Taxonomy (NCBI): domain Bacteria; kingdom Pseudomonadati; phylum Pseudomonadota; class Gammaproteobacteria; order Enterobacterales; family Enterobacteriaceae; genus Citrobacter; species Citrobacter telavivensis. The sequence continues at coordinate 1,620,676 of CP045205.1, read as the reverse complement.
TCAACCGATAAATTCGTGCGCACAACGCCATAAGGTGACATCAGACCTTCGATGTAGGATTGTGCTGTAGAGGTAATTTTATTTTGTAAATAGCTTTTGGCCTGTGATTCCAGCGCCTCTGGTGTCAGGTTTTCAAACCCCTGAGCAGCAGAATTCGTTATATAACTTTCTGATTGCTCTTTAAAATCTTCTTTTTCTATTTTCTTCGCAGCCTCACTACCTAAATCAGGTAACTCAATTGCTGCCAGGGGTGGGGAGGGTTCTTTGGTAAGCGTCTGACTTTCAGTATATTGATTTGCAGCTAACAACGCTCTAGGTATTATAACCATGATCAATACAAAGATAACAACACGAGTCATTCAAACCTACCACTATAGAAATATTCTATATAAATGGGACCTATTTATTCAAAGAGATACAATCATTAAACAAAATACTTACACAAATAAACAACTCATCCAAACATCATTTAGAAGATTATATCTAGTACTAGCACAGCTCTTCAGCACTAATTTGTCCATTATTGGATAATTTAGTTTTTTATTACTGGAGCTATTGCAAGAGATAAATTTGATTGCAGTAATCAATCAGTTCATCGTCGCGAAGAGGAAAAGAGAAAAGAGATTCTGACGAAAGTGCAAGTATGATATCAGATCTTTTCCATTTTCAATGATGCAGGTAAATCGATAAGTTCTGGCTGAACTTGTGGTCATGAGCCACCGGGTTGAGTTCTGAACACAGCGAAAAATGGCACCACTCGCGCGACGTTAAACCAGCATGATTTACAGACGAAATGCTTACCATTAAGGCAATAAAGCTGAGATATACGTACACTGTTCGCAAAGGATTTTCTGACTTTTCCCCGCAGTTACGTTTCCCATCACATTGACATGACAAATACAAACTAACCAACTAATCAGTTGGAGATTTCTGATTAAAATCTCTTTCCCTCCCCAAACTCCGATTTGTGCATCACTGAGTTGCGAACAGCCTCGCGAGCCTGATCAATACTGACAAAGTCAGAGACATTACCAATCGTAGATCTGATAACCTCTTTCGATGTTTTACCACGAGCGACCGATCGTGTTTCTGATAATGACATTACTCGCTCAGATTTAGCGCCAAAACCGACGGGTGAATCCCAAGGGTTGTCAGTGATAAGATAAGACTTTCGTTCAGGATTGGTTAAGTAGTCAACTCTCCTTTGCGGGTTAAAATCGGTTTTCACGTAATTGAGAGCCGATTGATTACAATCTACTCATTGGCAGGTATTTTCATTGATGTATACCTGCGAATCAAAAGGTATGTCCGATGGTATCGACAACATTTGATATATAAATTTATCGATTTATAGGGGTTTAAACGGTGCTACATGTCACCCCCGAGTACTCACAAGACTTAAAAAACGAGTAAAATCAATATGCAAGAGTCTATCAACAAGGACCTTACCGCCCATACGCCCATGATGCAGCAGTATCTCAAGCTGAAAGCCCAGCACCCGGAGATCCTGCTTTTCTATCGCATGGGCGACTTTTACGAACTCTTTTACGACGATGCAAAACGGGCGTCGCAACTGCTCGACATTTCGCTGACCAAGCGCGGCGCATCCGCAGGCGAACCTATCCCGATGGCGGGCATTCCCCATCACGCGGTTGAAAACTACCTCGCCAAACTGGTGAATCAGGGTGAATCCGTCGCCATTTGTGAGCAGATAGGCGATCCCGCCACCAGCAAAGGGCCTGTTGAGCGTAAAGTCGTTCGTATTGTCACTCCAGGTACCATCAGCGATGAAGCCCTGTTACAGGAGCGCCAGGACAACCTGCTGGCTGCCATCTGGCAGGACAGCAAAGGCTACGGTTATGCCACGCTGGATATCAGCTCCGGACGTTTTCGCGTGAGCGAACCGGCCGATCGGGAAACGATGGCAGCCGAACTGCAGCGTACCAATCCGGCGGAACTGCTGTATGCCGAAGACTTCGCTGAGATGGCGCTGATTGAAGGCCGTCGTGGATTACGACGTCGCCCGCTGTGGGAATTTGAAATTGATACTGCCCGTCAGCAGTTGAATTTGCAGTTTGGTACCCGCGATCTCATTGGCTTTGGCGTTGAAAACGCGCCGCGCGGGCTTTGCGCTGCCGGCTGCCTGTTGCAATACGTCAAGGACACGCAACGCACTTCCCTGCCACATATTCGTTCTATCACCATGGAGCGCCAGCAGGACAGCATCATCATGGATGCCGCGACGCGCCGCAATCTGGAGATTACCCAGAATCTGGCAGGCGGCGTAGAGAACACGCTGGCCTCCGTGCTCGACTGTACCGTAACGCCGATGGGCAGCCGTATGCTCAAACGCTGGCTGCACATGCCGGTACGTGACACGAAAATCCTGACTGAACGCCAGCAGACTATCGGCTCGCTACAGGATGCGACCAGCGAACTACAGCCGGTGCTGCGTCAGGTAGGCGATCTGGAACGTATTCTTGCGCGTCTGGCACTGCGCACCGCCCGTCCTCGCGATCTCGCCCGCATGCGCCACGCCTTCCAGCAGTTGCCGGAACTGCGTGCGCAACTGGAATCGGTGGACAGCGCCCCCGTACAGATGCTGCGCGAGAAAATGGGCGAATTCACCGAACTGCGGGAACTGCTTGAACGTGCGGTCGTTGACGCGCCACCGGTACTGGTCCGTGACGGCGGCGTTATCGCACCAGGCTACAACGAAGAACTCGATGAGTGGCGCGCGCTGGCAGACGGTGCGACCGACTATCTCGACAGGCTGGAAATTCGCGAACGTGAGCGTACCGGACTGGACACGCTGAAAGTCGGCTTTAACGCAGTACACGGTTATTACATCCAGATCAGCCGTGGGCAGAGCCACCTCGCGCCAATCAACTACGTTCGTCGCCAGACGCTGAAAAACGCCGAGCGCTACATTATCCCGGAACTCAAAGAGTACGAAGACAAAGTCCTGACCTCCAAGGGCAAAGCGCTGGCGCTGGAAAAACAGCTCTATGATGAACTGTTCGACCTGCTGCTGCCCCATCTGGCGGATCTGCAACAGAGCGCCAGTGCGCTGGCGGAACTCGACGTACTGGTGAACCTGGCCGAGCGCGCATATACGCTGAACTACACCTGTCCGACCTTTAGCGATAAACCGGGTATTCGGATTACCGAAGGTCGCCATCCGGTAGTGGAACAGGTGCTAAATGAGCCGTTTATTGCCAATCCGCTGGACCTCTCACCGCAGCGCAGAATGCTGATCATTACCGGGCCAAATATGGGCGGTAAAAGTACCTACATGCGCCAGACCGCGCTGATTGCACTGCTGGCCTATATCGGCAGCTACGTGCCGGCGCAGAAGGTAGAGATTGGTCCTATCGATCGCATCTTTACCCGCGTGGGCGCAGCGGACGATCTGGCCTCCGGGCGCTCCACCTTCATGGTAGAGATGACCGAAACGGCCAACATTCTGCACAACGCTACCGAGAACAGTCTGGTGTTGATGGATGAGATTGGCCGCGGGACGTCGACTTACGACGGCCTGTCGCTGGCGTGGGCGTGCGCGGAAAATCTGGCGAATAAGATCAAAGCGCTGACGCTGTTCGCGACGCACTATTTCGAGTTGACACAACTGCCGGAGAAAATGGAAGGCGTTGCCAACGTGCATCTGGATGCCCTGGAGCACGGCGATACCATCGCCTTTATGCACAGCGTTCAGGATGGTGCGGCCAGTAAGAGTTACGGCCTGGCGGTCGCGGCGCTGGCGGGCGTTCCGAAAGAGGTGATCAAACGAGCGCGGCAGAAACTACGCGAGCTGGAAAGCATTTCGCCAAACGCGGCGGCAACGCAGGTGGATGGCACGCAGATGTCGCTGCTGTCCGTCCCTGAAGAGACCTCTCCCGCTGTTGAAGCCCTGGAAAATCTCGATCCGGATTCCCTGTCGCCCCGTCAGGCGCTGGAGTGGATCTATCGTCTGAAAAGTCTGGTGTAAGAGAAATGCCCGATGACGCTTTGCGTATCGGGCCTACACACTCACGGTACTGTACTTTCGTAGGCCGGATAAGGCGCCAGTCGCCATCCGGCACTCCGTTAACGTTTATCTTCCGCCAGCAGCGGCGGAATATTCGGCACCATCGGCGCGTCATCAATATCTTTTTGCGTCATGCGAAACGCCTGCGGATAATGTTCGCGGCTGGTGTGGCGCAGCGGTTCCGTATTACGCCAGGTATAAAGGCAGTGCTGGCACTGATACACCGTCCAGACATCTTTCACCGGCGATGTCGCCATCACTTCAATATGTTCATCAGCACAACGTGGGCAAATCATCTTCTTCTCCTTATTTGCGTGCGGCCAGCATCGAGGTCAGTTTTTCAGCCCAGGCTTTGGTTTCCGGTAAATCCACCACCGGCTGGCTATAGTGACCACGGTTGTCTGGTGCGACTGGCGTGGTGGCATCGATAATCAGTTTGTCGGTGATCCCCGCAGGACTTGAACCTGGATCCAGTTCCAGTACCGACATATTCGGTAGCTGAACCAGGTCACCCGCCGGGTTCACTTTCGAAGAGAGCGCCCACATCACCTGCGGCAGGTTGAACGGGTCAACATCTTCATCAACCATGATGACCATCTTCACGTAACCCAGGCCATGCGGCGTGGTCATCGCACGCAGGCCCACTGCGCGGGCAAAGCCACCGTAACGTTTTTTGGTGGAGATAATCGCCAGCAGGCCGTGGGTGTACATCGCGTTAACCGCCTGCACTTCCGGAAATTCCGCTTTCAGTTGCTGATACAGTGGCACGCAGGTAGCCGGCCCCATCAGATAGTCGATTTCCGTCCACGGCATACCCAGATAAAGCGATTCAAAAATCGGTTTGCTGCGATACGAAACCTTATCGATACGCACCACCGTCATATTGCGACCACCGGAATAGTGACCGGTGAACTCGCCAAACGGCCCTTCGATTTCGCGTTTGCGGCTTTCAATCACCCCTTCCAAGATCACCTCCGATCCCCACGGCACATCAAACCCGGTCAACGGCGCGGTGGCGATGGGATACGGGCTTTCACGCAGCGCACCCGCCATCTCATATTCGGACTGATCGTATTTCAGCGGCGTTGCGCCCATCAGTGTGATGATAGGATCGTTGCCCAGCGTGATGGCGATCGGCAGGTCCTCGCCGCGCTCTTCCGCCTTATGCAGATGCAGCGCGATATCGTGCATCGGTACCGGCTGCAGGCCCAGCTTACGCTTGCCCTTCACTTCCATCCGATAGATACCCACGTTCTGTTTACCGAAGTTGTCCGGGTCAAGCGGATCGCGGGAGACCACACAGGCTTTATCCAGGTAAAACCCACCATCCCCATCGTTCAGGCGAAACAGTGGCAGAAGGTCGAACAGATTAATCTCTTCGCCATCGACGCTGTTTTCCGCCCAAGGCGGATTCTCGCGACGCTCCGGGGCTACCGGGAACTTATCCCAGCGACGGATAAACTCATCAATCTGCTTTTTCACCGGCGTATTCGGTGGCAAGCCCAACGAAATGGCATGATTTTGCCAGGATCCGATGGTGTTCATCGCCACGCGCGCATCGGTGAAGCCGCGAATATTGTCGAACCATAGTGCCGGCGCACCGTCGCCAATACGGCCAGTGGCGTTGGCGGCTGCCGCCAGATCCGGTTCTGCATTCACCTCTTCACTGATTTTCAGCAGTTGCCCCTGGTCGTCGAGCGCCTGCAAAAAGCTGCGCAAATCATCAAATGCCATTATTCATTCTCCTGTGAAAAATTTTGTGCCTGTGACAACCCCTGCCAGCGACGTGCGTGCGGATGCTCCAGCGCAAACTGGTCCAGGATGCGGGCCACAATGTGTTGTGTAATATCATCAACGGTTTGTGGATGGTTGTAGAAAGCGGGCATCGGCGGCACCATTGCCACACCCATGCGAGAAAGCGCGAGCATGTTTTCGAGATGAATCGTGCTGAGCGGCATTTCACGCGGCACCAGCACCAGTTTGCGCCCTTCTTTCAGCACTACGTCGGCGGCGCGTCCCACCAGACCTTCGGCGTAGCCGGCGCGAATTCCGGCCAACGTTTTCATACTGCAGGGGATAACGATCATGCCGTCGGTGCGAAACGAACCTGACGAAATCGTCGCCGCCTGATCCGCCGGGCTGTGGCAATAATCCGCCAGTCCAGCGACATCGCGCGCGCAGTATGGCGTTTCCAGTTCAATGGTCGTTTTGGCCCACTTCGACATCATCAGATGCGTTTCCACATCCGGCATTTTTTGCAATGTCTGCAACAGCGCCACGCCCAGCGGCGCACCCGTTGCCCCCGTCATCCCCACAATCAATCTCATCCATCACTCCACAAATTGTTCGTATACGAACGTTTTATCTAAATTACCCCTATACAACCGCAGCGACAAGATCGCCCACTCTTTTTCGCACGTATAGCTTAAGCTTTCCTCGTTAAAAAACGCGACGTTACCCGTTATGATAGGAGACACGATTTTTAGCCTGGAGTTTTCATGGAGTTACGGAATAAAGCGTTTCACCTGTTACGCCAGCTTTTTCAGCAACATACGGCGCGTTGGCAGCACGAGTTGCCGGATCTCACTAAACCGCAATACGCAGTGATGCGTGCCATTGCGGAACGTCCCGGCATTGAACAGGTTAATCTGATGGAGGCCGCCGTCAGTACCAAAGCGACGCTGGCTGAAATGCTGAGCCGGATGGAAAAACGCGGGCTGGTGAGGCGTGAGAACGATCCGCTGGATAAACGTCGCCGCTTCGTTTATCTGACCACGGAGGGAGAAGCCTTGCTGAAAGTATGCATGCCGCTGGGAAACCAGGTGGATGAGGAATTTCTGGGACGGTTGAATGACAAGGAACGTGCGCAATTCGCCCTGTTAATCAAGAAAATGATGCCCGATTGACGAACCTGAGTATGCATGAAAATGCACCCGTCTGCTTTCACCTGCGAAACCACAGCAAAAAAGCCAGAAAGAAAAAGGCCAGCCTCAAAGAGGCTGGCCTTTCTTGTTAGAACAGTACTTACTCGCGGAACAGCGCTTCGATATTCAGCCCCTGAGTCTGCAGGATTTCACGCAGACGGCGTAGGCCTTCAACCTGAATCTGACGAACACGTTCACGAGTCAGACCGATTTCACGGCCTACATCTTCCAGTGTCGCCGCTTCATAACCCAGCAGACCGAAACGACGTGCCAGCACTTCACGCTGTTTGGCGTTCAGTTCGAACAGCCATTTGACGATGCTCTGTTTCATATCGTCATCTTGCGTGGTGTCTTCCGGACCGTTCTCTTTCTCATCGGCCAGGATATCCAGCAACGCTTTTTCGGAATCGCCACCCAACGGGGTGTCTACCGAGGTAATGCGCTCGTTAAGACGAAGCATACGGCTAACGTCATCAACCGGCTTATCCAGTTGCTCTGCAATTTCTTCCGCGCTGGGTTCGTGGTCCAGTTTATGGGACAACTCACGCGCGGTACGCAGATAGACGTTCAGCTCTTTAACAATATGAATCGGCAGTCGAATAGTACGGGTTTGGTTCATAATAGCCCGTTCAATCGTCTGGCGAATCCACCAGGTTGCGTATGTTGAGAAGCGGAACCCGCGTTCCGGGTCAAACTTCTCGACGGCACGGATAAGCCCCAGATTGCCCTCTTCAATCAGATCCAGCAGCGCCAGACCACGATTGCCATAACGGCGGGCAATTTTCACCACCAGACGCAGGTTACTTTCAATCATCCGACGGCGAGAGGCGACATCTCCACGCAGTGCGCGACGCGCAAAATACACTTCTTCTTCGGCCGTTAACAGTGGCGAATAACCAATCTCACCAAGGTAAAGCTGAGTCGCGTCCAACACACGCTGTGTGGCCCCCTGCGATAACAGCTCTTCTTCAGCCAAATCGTTATCACTGGGTTCCTCTTCAACTAAGGCTTTTTCGTCAAAAACCTCAACTCCGTTCTCATCAAACTCCGCATCTTCATTTAAATCATGAACTTTCAGCGTATTCTGACTCATAAGGTGGCTCCTACCCGTGATCCCTTGACGGAACTAGCAAGTGTCAGCCTGGTTCCGCCGCTTTATCGCTGCGGTAAATAACGCAGCGGGTTTACGGATTTCCCCTTGTAACGAATTTCAAAATGCAAACGTGTAGAACTGGTTCCGGTGCTACCCATCGTCGCTATTTTTTGTCCTGCCTTCACTTCTTGTTGTTCCCGGACCAGCATTGTATCGTTATGAGCGTAGGCACTCAGGTAATCATCGTTGTGTTTGATGATAATAAGATTACCGTAACCGCGCAGAGCGTTACCGGCATAGACCACGCGCCCATCGGCGGTCGCGATAATAGCCTGTCCCTTACTGCCCGCAATGTCGATCCCTTTATTGCCTCCCTCGGAAGCCCCAAAGTTCTCGATCACTTTGCCGTCAGTCGGCCAGCGCCATGTGGAGATTGGCGAACTGGTAGACGAACTGCTTGCTGTCGATTCGGTTGCACTAACTGCTGGAGCCGTTACAGGCGCTGTGACGACTGTCCCAGCAGGCTTGTTGTTCGGCAACATTTTGTTAGCACTTTGTTCACCTGAATCCTCAGAATACGTAATTGTCGGTTTAGACGCAACAGCAACGGCGGAATTTTGTGCAGGCCTGGTCACAACTCCTTGCTCTGCTGCATCGGCCCGGGTAATCGCATTACCACCGGTAATTGGCGCACCTGATGCGTTACCTACCTGTAGCGTTTGTCCGACGTTCAGGCCATACGGTGCCTGGACATTGTTGCGCTGCGCCAGGTCACGGAAATCGTTCCCGGTTATCCAGGCGATGTAAAAAAGCGTGTCGCCTTTTTTAACGGTGTAGGTGCTGCCGCCGCTGTAGCTACCTTTCGGAATGTTCCCATACTGGCGGTTGTAGACAATTCGTCCGTTTTCCATCTGCACGGGTTGCTCGGCTACCGGCTGAACGTGCGTCGGTTGCGTCGTCGGGCGCTGCACCGGTTGAATTTGTGGTGTCTGCGAGGCGGATGACGACGTCCCCATCTTCGGTGGCGGCGTGATCAGCATACCGGAACTGGTATTCGCCGGGGCATTACCATTGACTGAGCTTACCGGCGCAGGCGGATTCGATGAATTTGAACAACCCGCCAGCCATAGCGAAACCAGTGACAGTGCCGCAATGCGGCTAACGGTGAATTTTGGGCTTCCCGCGCTCATTTATCCCCCAGGAAAAATTGGTTAACAACCAGTGACGTATAATCGTGCAGACAGCAAATGGGCACTGGAAAATGTGACCACGATACGCTGACCCGTTCCAAAAACTCCAGGAAAACTCCAGGTATTCGGAACCGCGTCTTACGCGAGTTCCCCTTTTACTAAGGGAACAAAACGTACCGCCTCCACGGTGTCGATAATAAATTCGCCGCCCCGACGACGCACCCGTTTCAGAAACTGATGCTCATCCCCCACGGGCAAGACGAGAATGCCGCCTTCATCCAGTTGCGTCATCAACGCGGTCGGAATTTCCGGCGGAGCTGCCGTCACAATAATAGCGTCAAATGGCGCGCGTGCCTGCCAGCCTTGCCATCCATCACCGTGACGAGTTGAAACATTGTGTAAATCGAGCTGCTTCAGACGGCGACGCGCCTGCCATTGCAGACCTTTAATGCGTTCGACGGAACAAACCTGCTGTACCAGATGCGCCAGTATCGCCGTCTGATACCCGGAACCGGTGCCAATTTCCAGCACCCGCGACTGCGGGGTCAGTTCGAGCAGTTCGGTCATTCGCGCCACCATGTACGGTTGCGAAATCGTCTGTCCCTGACCTATCGGCAACGCGATATTGTCCCAGGCCTTATGTTCAAACGCTTCATCAATAAATTTCTCACGCGGCACCGCGGCCAGGGCATTAAGCACCTGCTCATCGCGAATCCCCTGCGCGCGCAATTGTTCAAGAAGCGTCTGTACGCGTCTGCTTACCATTGCGTGCCAACTCCCACGCTATCTAACCAGTCGGAAACCACATCATGCGCGCTGTGCGCGGTTAAATCCACATGCAACGGCGTAATGGACACGTAACCTTCATCTACGGCCGCAAAATCGGTATCAGGCCCGGCGTCGCATTTATCGCCCGGTGGGCCAATCCAGTACAACGTGTTACCGCGCGGATCTTCCTGCGGGATCACTTTGTCTGCCGGATGACGGCTACCGCAGCGCGTCACGCGGATGCCTTTGATCTGCTCCAGCGGTAAGTCGGGCACGTTGATGTTGAGGATCCGCCCGGTACGCAGCGGTTCCCGACGCAGTGCGCGTAAGATCCGACAGGTGATGGCCGCAGCAGTCTCGTAATGCTGATGTCCGTCTAACGATACGGCAAGCGCAGGAAAACCAAGATGACGCCCTTCCATCGCCGCCGCGACGGTGCCGGAATAAATAACGTCATCCCCCAGGTTAGGGCCGGCGTTAATTCCTGACACCACAATATCTGGACGCGGACGCATGAGCGCATTGACGCCCAGATAAACACAGTCGGTGGGCGTCCCCATCTGCACGGCGATGTCGCCGTTTTCAAAGGTAAACGTCCGGAGAGAAGATTCAAGCGTCAGCGAGTTTGACGCGCCACTGCGGTTCCGATCCGGGGCGACGACCTGTACGTCAGCAAACTCCCGCAGGGCTTTTGCCAGCGTTTGTATACCGGGCGCGTGGACCCCATCATCGTTACTCAGCAATATGCGCATAATCACCCATTGTGTTGATCAGTTCCCTCACAACGCTGGTGGCGAAGCTCCCCGCGGGCAGCCAAAAACGTAACTCAACAGTGACATCATCCCACCAGTTCCAGCTTAATTGCTGCGGATAGAGCAGCATCGCTCTTCGAGAAGCCTCGACTTTTTCGCGCAGCAGCAGTGACTGCAACTCGCACTCTTCGGCAATCGCGGACTGTTCGAACGCCAGCGCATCCCGCTGGGTTCCCCACTCGCCGCTGCCGGGAAGCGAAGCCGTCACCATCAATTCTTTTTCATCGACACGACGCTGTAATTCCGCCAATTCTTCTTGTGTGGCGACAAACCAGCTTCCGCGTCCCGCTAATTGTAGCGCATCGCCGTCAACAACTTGATTAAAGTCTGTTTTTTTCAGACGCTCGCTGACAATTTGATTAAACAACGCACTGCGGGCCGCCGACAACCAAAAACTGCGTTTATTGCGATCCCGCACAGGCGCATCGCTTTGCGCCCAGCGCAGCGCGCCTTGCAGATTGCTGCCGCCAATGCCAAAACGCTGAGCGCCAAAATAGTTTGGTACACCGCCGGTGTTTATCGCCTGCAGACGAGATTCTACCTCGTCACGATGGCTGACTTCGCGCAGCACCAGCGTGAACGCATTGCCCTTCAGCGCGCCTAAACGTAGCTTGCGTTTGTGACGTGCGTATTCCAGCACCTTGCAGCCTTCAAGCTGGAAAGCGCTCAGGTCGGGCATTTCTTTACCCGGTACGCGCGCGCATAGCCACTGTTCAGTGACCGCATGCTTATCCTTTTGCCCGGCGAAGCTCACTTCGCGGACATGAATTTTCAGAAACTTCGCCAGCGCGTCGGCGACAAAACGGGTATTACAGCCGCTTTTGAGAATACGCACCAGAATGTGCTCACCTTCGCCATCCGGTTCGAAACCTAAATCTTCGACCACCACAAAATCTTCCGGACTGGCTTTCAGCAACCCAGTGCTTTGCGGTTTTCCGTGGAGATACGTGAGATTATCAAACTCTGTCATTTCGCGGCCTTAATGAGTAACGCCACCGCTTCGCAGGCAATCCCTTCCCCACGCCCGGTAAAACCGAGTTTTTCAGTGGTGGTTGCTTTCACGTTCACATCATCCATGTGACAACCGAGATCTTCAGCAATAAACACGCGCATTTGCGGAATGTGCGGCAGCATCTTCGGTGCCTGAGCAATAATAGTCACATCGACGTTGCCCAGGGCGTAGCCTTTGGCCTGGATCCGACGCCAGGCTTCACGCAGCAACTCGCGACTGTCCGCGCCTTTAAACGCCGGATCGGTATCCGGAAACAGCTTGCCAATGTCACCCAGCGCCGCCGCGCCAAGCAGCGCGTCGGTGAGCGCATGCAGCGCAACATCGCCATCAGAATGCGCCAGCAGCCCCTTTTCATACGGGATGCGCACGCCACCAATGATAATTGGGCCTTCACCGCCAAAGGCGTGTACGTCAAAACCGTGTCCAATTCGCATTATGCATCCTCCAGATGGATTGTTCGGGTCAGATAAAATTCAGCCAGCGCTAAATCTTCCGGACGCGTCACTTTGATGTTATCAGCTCGTCCTTCAACAAGCTGTGGATGGAAGCCGCAATATTCCAGCGCCGACGCTTCATCGGTGATGGTCGCCCCTTCATTCAGCGCACGCGTCAGGCAGTCATGCAGCAGTTCACGAGGGAAAAATTGCGGCGTCAGCGCGTGCCATAAATCGTTGCGTTCAACGGTATGGGCGATAGCCGTTTTGCCCGGCTCCGCGCGTTTCATGGTGTCGCGCACCGGTACGGCGAGGATCCCGCCGGTGCGGCTGGTTTCGCTAATCGCCAGCAGGCGCGCTAAATCATCCTGATGCAGACAGGGACGCGCCGCATCATGCACCAGCACCCATTCAGCGTTTCCGGCGGCCTGTAATCCAGCCAGCACGGAGTCTGCCCGTTCATTTCCCCCGTCCACGACGGTAATGTGCGGATGCTGCGCCAGAGGAAGTTGAGCAAAGCGGCTGTCGCCAGGGCTGATAGCGATGATCACGCGGGTCACCCGGGGATGCGCCAGCAGCGCAGAGACCGAGTGTTCGAGAATGGTTTTATTACCGACTGAGAGATATTGCTTCGGACATTCCGTTTGCATACGGCGGCCAAATCCGGCCGCCGGCACCACGGCGCAAACATCCAAAAAAGTGGCTGCCATGTGATTTCCTGGGCTGGTTTAACGAGTATTTTGCCCCGCAGTTTGCGCGCGTTTAGACGCGTCGGGCACCAGACGATAAAACGTTTCGCCCGGCTTAGTCATGCTGAGTTCGTTGCGTGCACGCTCCTCGATAGCCTCCTGACCGCCATTGAGATCGTCAATTTCGGCAAAGAGCTGATCGTTACGTGCTTTAAGTTTGGCGTTTGTCGCCTGCTGCGCCGCCACGTCATCATTGACGCGACTGTAATCATGTATGCCGTTCTTACCGAACCACAGCGAATACTGTAGCCAGACCAGTAAAGCCAGCAACAGCAGCGTTAGTTTACCCATCCTGCCCCCTGAAAAACGGCATCATCCTCCCATACTTCCGCAAACGACACGACGTTTGCGGGCGGGAAAGCCGCAACAACGCGGGCAAATGTACCACAATTGCCCTTTATAACGTATACCCAGAACCCTGAGAACATCATCTCATTGTTAGTTACGGTTTGAATTATGGACAGTGGTCGCGCTTTAGCCCAGCAGCCACATAAACAATGCGCCGAACATCGCGCAAACGGTCAGCAGGGTTATGATAATGCTGTAGCGCAATTTGCCGTTGAGCAGGGAATGCAGCGCGATACCCACGACGACCGCAACGGGCATCAGCGCCAGGAAGAAAGGCCAGGTGTAGATGAAGAAAAACAATGTGTTAGGGCCATACACCAGAAAGGGGATCCCCAACGCCAGCAACCATGACACGAAACCCACCACGGCGCCCGGCAGCGACCAGGTGGTTTCGTCATCAGTAGCAAACGCGTCTGTCGTTGTGAGTGTGATGTTCTGGCTATCGCGCATATTAAATCCTGTAACCTTGACTGACTGTACACACAAGTCAGGTGTCTCAGGATCTGATAATATCGCTCTGTCTGAGCAGGTCTAATAATTGGGCGACCAAATTTGTTACTAATTGTTCGCCATTAAGATGAACCTCAGGCGATTCAGGCGCTTCGTATACGGAATCAATTCCGGTGAAATTGCGCAACTCGCCGGCGCGCGCTTTTTTATATAATCCTTTCGGATCGCGGGCCTCGCAGATTTCCAGCGGCGTATCCACGAACACTTCAATGAAGCGTCCTTCACCGACGCGCTCACGCACCATCTGCCGCTCCGCGCGGTACGGAGAAATGAACGCCGTCAGCACCACCAGACCGGCATCCGCCATCAGGTTTGCCACTTCGCCCACGCGACGGATGTTCTCTTTACGATCGGCATCGCTGAACCCCAGATCGCTGCACAGGCCATGGCGAACGTTATCGCCATCCAGCAGATAGGTACTGACGCCCCGTTGATGCAGCGCCTCTTCCAGCGCACCGGCGATCGACGATTTACCGGACCCCGACAGCCCGGTAAACCACAGCACAGCACCACGATGACCGTGGTGTTGCTCGCGCTGTTGCGGCGTGACGGGATGGGCATGCCAGACGATGTTTTCGTCATGCTGCGCCATTATTTCCCTCCCAGCAGATCGCGAGCGCCCCAGTGCGGGAAGTGACGACGCACCAGCGCATTCAGCTCCAGCTCAAAGGCGCTGAATTCTGACGGCGCAGCGGTCTCCTGCACAATCGGTTCGCGGACCATACCGGCACCCACGGTGACGTTACTCAGACGATCAATAAAAATCAGCCCGCCGGTCACCGGGTTCTGCTGATAAGTATCCAGTACCAGCGGCTCATCAAAGGTCAGATTCACCAGACCAATGCCGTTCAGCGGCAGATTGTCCACCTCACGCTGCGTCAGATTGTTGATATCCACCTGATACTGAACGTTATCAACGCGCGCACGGGTCTTTTTGCCCGCGATTTTGATTTCGTAACTTTGTCCCGGCGCCAACGGCTGTTCCGCCATCCAGACCACATCGACAGCAGCGTGCTGTACCGCCGGCAGGCTTTCGTCCGCCGCCAGCAGCAGATCGCCACGGCTGATATCAATCTCGTCTTTCAGGACGAGGGTAATGGCTTCACCGGCAAAGGCTTCGTCCAGATCGCCATCAAAAGTGACGATCCGCGCCACGCTTGATTCCACGCCGGATGGCAGCACCTTCACGCGCTGTCCCACCTTAACGCGACCAGAGGCCAATGTGCCGGAATAGCCCCGAAAATCGAGGTTCGGACGGTTTACGTACTGCACAGGGAAGCGCATTGGCTGGCTGTCGACCACACGCTGGATCTCAACCGTCTCCAGCACTTCAAGTAAGGTCGGGCCGCTGTACCACGGCATACTGGTGCTCTGGGAGGCCACGTTGTCACCTTCCAGCGCAGAAAGTGGCACAAAGCGGATATCCAGATTGCCCGGCAACTGTTCAGCAAAGGTCAGATAATCTTCGCGAATGCGTGCAAAAGTCTCTTCGCTGTAGTCGACCAGATCCATTTTGTTGATCGCCACCACCAGGTGTTTGATCCCCAGCAGCGTTGAGATGAAGCTGTGACGACGAGTCTGATCCAACACGCCTTTACGGGCGTCGATCAGCAGGATCGCCAGATCGCAGGTTGATGCGCCGGTCGCCATATTGCGGGTGTATTGCTCATGCCCAGGGGTATCGGCAATGATAAATTTACGCTTCTCGGTAGAGAAATAGCGATACGCCACGTCAATGGTAATCCCCTGCTCGCGCTCGGCCTGCAGGCCATCCACCAGCAGCGCCAGATCCAGCTTCTCTCCCTGCGTACCGTGGCGTTTACTGTCGTTGTGCAGCGATGACAACTGATCTTCATAAATCTGACGCGTATCGTGCAACAGGCGACCGATCAACGTGCTTTTGCCGTCATCCACGCTGCCGCAGGTTAAAAAGCGCAGCAGACTTTTATGTTGTTGGGCGACCATCCAGGCTTCGACGCCGCCTTCATTGGCGATTTGTTGTGCAAGTGTGGTGTTCATGGCGGCTCCTTAGAAATACCCCTGACGTTTCTTCAGCTCCATAGAGCCCGCCTGGTCGCGGTCAATCACGCGGCCCTGACGTTCACTGGTGGTCGAGACCAGCATCTCTTCAATAATTTCCGGCAGCGTTTGCGCGTTTGACTCCACGGCGCCGGTCAGCGGCCAGCAGCCGAGGGTACGGAAACGAACCATCTGTTTTTTGATCATCTCGCCGGGCTGCAGGTCGATGCGATCGTCATCGATCATCATTAACATGCCATCGCGCTCCAGTACCGGGCGCTCTGCCGCCAGATACAGCGGGACGATCTCAATGTTTTCCAGCCAGATGTACTGCCAGATATCCTGTTCGGTCCAGTTGGAGAGCGGGAAAACGCGGATGCTTTCGCCTTTGTTAATCTGCCCGTTGTAGTTGTGCCACAGTTCAGGACGCTGGTTTTTAGGGTCCCAGCGGTGAAAGCGGTCGCGAAAGGAGTAGATGCGCTCTTTCGCCCGCGACTTTTCTTCATCGCGACGCGCGCCGCCAAATGCGGCGTCAAAACCGTATTTGTTCAGCGCCTGCTTCAGTCCTTCTGTTTTCATGATGTCGGTGTGCTTGGCGCTGCCGTGGACAAACGGGTTGATGCCCATCGCCACCCCTTCCGGGTTTTTATGCACCAGCAGCTCGCAGCCGTACGCTTTGGCAGTACGATCGCGGAATTCATACATCTCGCGGAACTTCCAGCCGGTATCGACATGCAGCAACGGGAACGGCAACGACCCCGGATAGAATGCCTTACGGGCAAGATGCAGCATGACGCTGGAATCCTTGCCGATGGAGTACAGCATTACCGGGTTAGAGAATTCAGCCGCCACCTCGCGAATGATGTGGATGCTTTCGGCCTCCAGCTGTCGCAGGTGGGTGAGTCGTTTTTGGTCCATAACCGTTCCTTTACAATACCGCGAATGTCGAGCACGTCAGATAACCCGACTATAGGGAGCGCAGGAGAACGAATGAAATTACGAATTGGAATGAGTAGTTCCTCAAAGGAATAACGATCTGGCAAAGCAAATATCAAAAAGTGCTTAACCCGCCGGAATTCGGGCATTTAAGAGCAAATGAAATTGTCTTAGCGAGGTCACCGTTTCATACTAGATGGATTAAAATTTTTGCTTTGTATTCAGGGTTTCCCCCGCTGGCTATTAAGGATTCACTATGTTTTCCGCAACGCGCCGTCTTTCTGCTCTCCTGGCGCTCGGCGTATGCTTTATTGTCCCCGCTCAGGCGTCATCCCCAAAACCGGGCGATTTTGCGACAACGCAGACCCGTCATATTGCGACCGTTTTCCCGGGAAGGATGACCGGTTCCCCGGCAGAAATGTTGTCTGCCGACTATTTACGCCAGCAGTTTGAGCAAATGGGCTATCGCAGCGATATCCGCACGTTCAACAGTCGCTACATTTATACCGCTAAAAATAACCGCAAAAACTGGCATAACGTGACCGGCAGTACCGTCATTGCCGCCCATGAAGGCAAAGCCCCGCAGCAGATTATTATCATGGCGCATCTGGACACCTACGCCCCACAAAGTGACACCGATAGCGATGCAAATCTTGGCGGTCTGACACTGCAAGGTGTGGATGATAACGCCGCCGGACTGGGCGTTATGCTCGAACTGGCAGAACGCCTGAAAAATGTGCCTACCGAATACGGTATTCGCTTTATTGCCACCAGCGGCGAGGAAGAGGGAAAACTGGGGGCCGAAAACCTGCTCAAACGCATGAGCGCGGCCGAGAAGAAAAACACACTGTTGGTGATTAACCTCGATAACCTGATCGTCGGCGATAAGTTGTATTTTAATAGTGGGCAAAATACCCCGGAAGCCGTGCGCAAATTAACCCGCGACCGGGCATTAGCTCTCGCGCGCAGTCATGGTATTGTCGCTACCACTAATCCTGGCCTGAATAAGGATTATCCAAAAGGCACCGGTTGTTGCAACGACGCAGAGGTTTTCGATAAAGCGGGAATTTCGGTGCTTTCCGTCGAGGCGACGAACTGGAATCTCGGCAAGAAAGATGGTTACCAGCAGCGCGCCAAAACCGCCTCTTTCCCGGCAGGAAATAGCTGGCACGACGTACGTCTGGATAATCAACAGCATATTGATAAAGCCCTGCCTGGACGTATTGAACATCGCAATCGCGACGTCATGCGCATTATGCTGCCGCTGGTGAAAGAATTAGCGAAAGCGAGCTAATCATACGGCCGGATAAAGCGATATTGCTATCCGGCAAAAGACGCGAAGAGTGACACCATTCTGAGCGTCGTTTATTTCCATTACGCTCTTTTATAATAAATTATTGGATGCCCATGGACTGCTTCATTTGTACCAGCGCAGCAGCGCCTTGTTTACAGCCAGCATCCTGATTTTCAGCCGGTAATCCTGCGAGTTGCTTCTTAGCCTCCTCCAGTTGAGGTTTCATTGCTTCCATCTGCTGTTTAGCCTGATCGCTGGTTTTTGATGCCTGAACAATCAACGCATCAACATCATCAAAGTATTGCTGACAAGTATCAGTAATTGCTGCAAAAGAAGAACCAGACACCAGAGTTAGCATCACAACAAAAAAAATCTTTTTCATTTATTTAATCCCTCAGTTTTAAATTGACGTCACTGCCTCCGGCAATAACGTCACCAAGGGTAAAACAAAGCGATTTATAAAACAGCCCGGGATAATATTTTCAGATTTTTATTTTAGCCTTCGTGCAGTCCGCACTCACGCTTCAACCCAAAGAAACGTGTCTCTTCTTCTGCCATGCCGGGTTCCCATTTGCGCGTGGTATGTGTATCCCCCACGGAAAGATAGCCCTGATCCCACAACGGGTGATACTTCAGCCCGTGCTTTTGCAGGTACTGATAAACCGTGCGGTTGTCCCAGTCGATAATTGGCAGCACTTTAAAGACCCCACGCTGGATAGCCAGCACGGGCAGATGCGCACGACTACCGGACTGTTCGCGACGCAACCCCGCAAACCAGGTTTGCGCATTGAGTTCCTGCAGCGCCCGGTTCATCGGTTCGACTTTGTTGATCTCATTGTATTTCTCAATGCCTTCCACGCCCTGCTCCCACAGTTTGCCATAACGTGCTTCCTGCCAGGCGGCGCTTTCGGGGGCGCGATAAACCTTCAGATTCAGTTTGAGCTTGTCCGTTAACTCATCAATAAACTGGTAGGTTTCCGGGAAAAGATAGCCGGTATCGGTCAGGATCACCGGGATATCCGGGCGGATCTGATTGACCAGATGCAGACTCACCGCCGCCTGAATCCCGAAGCTTGATGAAAGGACGTATTCGCCAGGCAAATTCTCCAGCGCCCAGGCTACCCGCCCCTCAGCGTCAAGTTTTTCCAGTTGGCTGTTGGTTTCAGCCAGTGCCATCACGCGCTCCACTTTCGGCAGCGCGTTCAGAGCGTGTAGATCGAGTCTGGACATAAGTTCCTCACTGTTTGACTGCCTGATGGCGCTTCGCTTATCAGGCCTACAACGGCTTTATCTGATGGCGCTTCGCTTATCAGGCCTACAACGGCCACCGGGCGTCTACAAAATCCGTAGGCCGGATAAGGCGTTCACGCCGCCATCCGGCAATAAGACGTTATTCCCAGAAATCCCGGGCAGGATCGAGCACCGGGCGAATAATGCCCGCACGCACCGTAAAGTCGCCGAAGCCTTCACCCGCTTCTCGCTCTTTCGCCCAGCGCCCAATCAGTTCGTCCAGCGAGTCGAGAATTTCCGGTTCGGTGATGTTCTCTTTGAACATCCGCGGGATACGCGTGCCGATTCGGTTACCGCCAAGATGCAGGTTGTAGCGTCCCGGCGCTTTCCCGACCAGCCCGACTTCTGCCAGCATCGCGCGGCCGCAGCCGTTCGGGCAACCCGTCACACGCATTACGATATGCTCGTCACTGACATGATGCTTCGCCATCAAACCATCAATTTTATCGATAAACGTCGGCAGGAAGCGCTCGGCCTCCGCCATCGCCAGCGGACAGGTTGGGAAAGACACGCAGGCCATGGAGTTTTCACGCTGCGGCGTCACCATGTTCATCAGGCCGCTCACTTGCGCGATCTTCTCAATCTTCGCCTTCTGGCTCTCCGGTACACCCGCGATAATCAGATTCTGATTCGCGGTAATACGAAACTCGCCTTTATGGATTTTCGAAATCTCCAGCAGGCCCGTTTTCAGCGGACGTCCCGGATAATCGAGAATTCGACCATTTTCGATAAACAGCGTCAGATGCCATTTATTGTCGATGCCCTTCACCCAGCCAATACGATCGCCACGACCGGTAAATTCGTACGGACGAATCGGTTCGAATTTGATGCCGGCACGACGTTCCACTTCCGCTTTGAATGTCTCGACTCCCACGCGTTCCAGCGTATATTTGGTTTTCGCATTTTTACGGTCAGTACGGTTACCCCAGTCACGCTGCGTGGTGACAACGGCTTCCGCCACAGCCAGCGTGTGCTCCAGCGGCAGATAGCCAAATTCGCTCGCCGTACGGGCGTAGGTTTTCTTGTTACCGTGCTCGATGGAAAGACCGCCGCCCACCAACAGGTTAAAGCCCACCAGCTTGCCATTTTCCGCAACCGCGACAAAGTTCATGTCGTTAGCATGCAGATCGATATCGTTCTGCGGCGGGATCACCACCGTGGTTTTGAACTTACGCGGCAGATAGGTCTGACCGAGGATCGGCTCCTCATCGGTGGTCGCGACTTTTTCCTGATCGAGCCAAATTTCAGCATAGGCGCGGGTACGCGGCAGCAGATGCTCGGATATCTTTTTCGCCCATTCGTAAGCTTCGGCATGCAGCTCTGACTCGTACGGGTTCGAGGTGCACAGCACGTTACGGTTCATGTCGTTGGCGGTTGCCAGCGCGTCCAGCCCAACGGAGTGCAGCATCTGGTGCACCGGCTTCACGTTCTTCTTCAGGATCCCGTGGAACTGAAACGTCTGCCGGTTGGTCAGGCGAATGCTGCCATAAATGGTGTTGTCATGGGCAAACTTATCAATCGCCTGCCACTGTTTGGTGGTAATGACACCGCCCGGCAGACGGCAGCGAAGCAGCATCGCGTGACGCGGCTCCAGCTTCTGTTCTGCACGCTCGGCGCGGATATCACGGTCATCCTGTTGGTACATGCCGTGAAAACGGATCAGCAGGAAGTTATCACCTTTAAAACCGCCGGTGAGACCGTCATTCAGATCCTCAGCAATGGTGCCGCGCAGATAGTTGCTTTCCAGCTTCATGCGCTCGGCGTCCGTCAGTTTACCTTCGACCACCAGGGGCCCTGGATGTTTTTCGCTCATTAGTAGACATCTCGCTGATAACGGCGCTCAACGCGCAGCTCACTTAAAAATTCATCCGCTGATTCCGCGTCCATCGCGCCGAATTCAGCAATCACTTCCAGCAATGCCAGCTCAACGTCTTTCGCCATGCGATTAGCGTCGCCGCAGACATAAATATGCGCACCGTCATTAATCCAGCGCCACAGTTCTGCGCCCTGTTCGCGCAGTTTGTCTTGTACATACACTTTTTCTTTTTGATCTCGTGACCAGGCGAGATCGATACGGCTCAGTACGCCCTCTTTGACGTAACGCTGCCATTCCACCTGGTAGAGGAAATCTTCGGTAAAGTGGGGATTGCCAAAAAACAGCCAGTTTTTACCTGACGCTTCATCAGCGGCGCGCTGCTGCATGAAGGCGCGGAACGGCGCGATGCCCGTGCCCGGACCAATCATAATCACCGGCGTTTCAGGGTTCGTCGGCAGACGGAAGTTATCGTTATGTTCGATGAACACACGCACTTCGCCCTCTTCTTCAACGCGATCGGCGAGGAAGCTGGATGCGCCGCCGGCGCGCGCGCGACCTTCCACTTCATAACGCACCGCACCGACGGTGATGTGTACTTCGTTCTCCACTTCAGCCTGAGACGACGCGATGGAGTAAAGGCGCGGCGTCAACGGACGCAACAGGTCGACCAACGCCTGTGCATCCAGCTGTGCTGGCGAAAAACGCAGCATATCGACAACCGGCGTTGTCGTCGCATAATGCTGCAACTGTGCCCTGTCGCCAACCAGCGGCAACAGCGATTCACTGCGCGTTAAGGTGGCATAGTTTTCAACGATATTGGCAGTATTGACAGTCAGTTCGACATGCCACTGTAGCGCGTCGGACAGCGACAGAGACTGGCCATTGACCGTCACGGGCTCATCACCTTTCAGCCAGACCAGTTCCACCATCTCTTTCACCAGCGCAGGATCGTTCTGATACCAGACGCCCAGCGCGTCGCCAGGCTGGTAGCGCAGACCCGACTCACCGAGATCGATTTCAATATGGCGAACATCTTTCTCTGAATCACGGCCGGTGATTTTTTGATTCCCGGACAACGCCGCGCTCAGCGGCGCTTCTTTAGTATAGGGGCTGGAGTGGATCTCATTCACCGCTCCGCTGGCAATCGACGGAGTCTGCGTCGCAACCGGCGCACGTGATTTCAACACCTCGACCACACGGGTACGCCACTCGGCGGCGGCGGTCTGGTATTCCACATCGGCGTCAACGCGATCCAGCAAACGCTCACCGCCAAGTTCCGCCAGTTTGCTGTCAAAATCTTTGCCTGACTGACAGAAAAACTCGTATGACGTATCACCCAGACCAAAAATAGCAAATGCCGTGTTTTCGAGCTTCGGCGCTTTTTTAGAGAACAGGAACTTATGCAGCGCGACGGCTTCTTCCGGCGGCTCGCCTTCACCCTGGGTAGACGTGACGACAACCAGCAGTTTCTCATTGGCGATTTGTTTGAATTTGTAGTCGCCTGCGTTCACCAGCGTGACGCTGAGCTTTGCCGCCAGCAGGTCGTCACGCAGCGCTTCTGCCACACGACGCGCATTGCCCGTTTGTGACGCGGAGATCAATGTGATGCCCGGCATTTCAGCAACGGGGGCCGGCGTCGCAACGGTCGCGCCGGGTTGCTGATTCAGCGTGCCCCAGAAATAGCCAGAAACCCATGCAAGCTGCATGGGCGTGAGATCGGTAGTGGCCGCCTGAAGGCGGGCCAGTTGCTCCGGGTTCAGCGGAAGCAAAGCGGAAGGTGGGGCCTGTGTCGTCATGCGTCGTTATGTTCCAGTAAGCAAAGCGGATTTAAGCAATAAAACCCAAACTGAAGATAAGGGTAACGGCGGTGATAGTAACAATTAAAGAAGGGATGGAAATAACAAATAACCAAATGGACTAACCTGTTTTAGTTATAGTTATTAACAACAAAAACGATTGAATAACCACATGAAATATATGAAGTTATCTCCTATAAAGTTGATGAATGACGTAATCTGCGACGGAAAGCCGTTTTAGTTAATGATAAAAAATGTACTTTCCGGTACCCTACGGCGGTTTTTTGCCTGACTGAGAGTTTAAGATGACCACCACCCTGTTTAAAGATTTCACCTTCGAAGCCGCTCACCATTTGCCTCATGTTCCTGAAGGGCATAAATGTGGCCGTCTGCACGGACACTCCTTTATGGTGCGCCTTGAAGTCACCGGTGAAGTCTGTCCACATACAGGCTGGATTATCGATTTCGCCGAATTAAAAGCCGCGTTCAAGCCAACTTACGACAGGCTCGATCATTACTACCTGAACGATATTCCCGGTCTGGAAAATCCGACCAGCGAAGTGCTGGCAAAATGGATTTGGGATCAGGTCAAACCGTCACTCCCCCTGTTGAGCGCCGTAATGGTGAAAGAAACCTGTACGGCGGGCTGCGTTTATCGCGGCGAGTAAACGTTTCGTCTTGCCGGATGGCGACGCAAAACGTCTTATCCGGCCTACAGATAAGCCCGACAGGTTAACGCGCCGGGCTATTTATCAGGCAATATTCAGATATTTGTGCGTCTGCATCGACAGGCGCCAGTTGCGCGCGATGCAGGTTTCGATGCACAGGCGTGTGGCATCCTCTTTCTGACTGATGGGTTGCAGCGCAATCACTCGCGGTTTGTCGTCACTCAGCGTGGCAAGCAGTTCGTCCAGCGCTTCAATGTCACGCACGCGACCGACCGGATGTTTAATCTCATTCGCGCGTTCCAGGGCCTGTGAGAGAACGTCATAACCACCACGCATGTTCACCTTCGGCGAAACGGTCACCCAGGTATTGGGTGTGCAGCGCACTTCATGCGTACCGCTGGTCTCTATCTGGCAGCTGAATCCATTTTTCTCCAGCAAATCAGTGAGCGGCGTCAGGTCATGGATGCAGGGCTCGCCGCCGGTAATCACCACATGACGCGCGGTGTACCCTTGTCGACCAATCACGGCCAGCAGATCTTCGCTGTTCGCCGCGCCCCATTTATCGCTCTCTTTGGTTTTCGCCAGGATGCTGTACAGGGAAACTTCCCGATCCTCAAGCTTATCCCAGGTGTGTTTGGTATCGCACCAGGCACAGCCGACCGGGCATCCCTGTAAACGAATAAAAATGGCGGGGACGCCGGTAAAGTAACCCTCACCTTGCAGGGTCTGGAACATCTCGTTAATCGGGTACTGCATAGCGTTCTCTGTTAAAGGGATAATCTGTAATTATCGCAGATTTCGTCTTCCTGGTCATGCGCAGCGGCTGCGCTAACCGCAGGCATAAAAAAACCCGCCGAAGCGGGTTTTTCAGAGCGTAAAGCGGCAGTAATAAATTACTGGCCTTTGATCTCTTTACGACCGTTGTACGGTGCTTTTTCACCCAGCGCTTCTTCGATACGAATCAGCTGGTTGTATTTAGCAACGCGGTCAGAACGGCTCATAGAACCGGTTTTGATCTGGCCTGCAGCGGTACCAACAGCCAGGTCAGCGATGGTTGCATCTTCAGTTTCACCGGAACGGTGAGAGATGACAGCCGTGTAGCCAGCGTCTTTCGCCATCTTGATTGCAGCCAGCGTTTCGGTCAGAGAACCGATCTGGTTGAATTTGATCAGGATGGAGTTAACGATGCCTTTCTCGATACCTTCTTTCAGGATCTTGGTGTTGGTTACGAACAGATCGTCACCAACCAGCTGGATTTTGTCGCCCAGTACTTTGGTCTGGTAAGCAAAACCATCCCAGTCAGACTCGTCCAGACCGTCTTCGATAGAAACGATCGGGTACTGTTTGGTCAGGTCTTCCAGGAAGTGAGTGAATTCTTCAGAGGTGAACGCTTTGTTGCCTTCGCCCGCCAGAACGTATTTACCGTCTTTGTAGAATTCAGATGCTGCACAGTCCATCGCCAGAGTGATGTCTTTGCCCAGCTCGTAACCTGCTGCTTTAACCGCTTCAGCGATAACAGCCAGCGCTTCTGCGTTAGAACCCAGGTTCGGCGCGTAGCCACCTTCGTCACCCACAGCCGTGTTCATGCCTTTCGCTTTCAGAACTTTAGCCAGGTTATGGAACACTTCAGAACCCATACGTACGGCTTCTTTCAGGGTTTTCGCGCCAACCGGCTGAATCATGAATTCCTGGATGTCGACGTTGTTGTCAGCGTGCTCACCACCGTTGATGATGTTCATCATCGGAACCGGCATGGAGTATTTGCCCGGAGTACCGTTCAGCTCAGCGATGTGCTCGTACAGCGGCATGCCTTTAGCGGCAGCAGCAGCTTTGGCGTTTGCCAGAGACACAGCCAGGATGGCGTTTGCACCGAAGTTGGATTTATTTTCAGTACCGTCCAGGTCGATCATGATTTTGTCGATGCCAGCCTGATCTTTGGCATCTTTGCCAAGGATTGCCTGAGCAATCGGGCCGTTAACCGCGCCAACAGCTTTCAGTACGCCTTTACCCATGAAGCGGGATTTGTCGCCATCGCGCAGTTCCAGCGCTTCGCGGGAACCCGTAGAAGCACCTGACGGAGCTGCTGCCATACCGACGAAACCACCTTCCAGGTGTACTTCGGCTTCAACAGTCGGGTTACCACGGGAGTCGATGATTTCACGACCGATGACTTTAACGATTTTGGACATTAGGTTTTCCTCAGTACAAGTTAAACTAAAACTCCAGACAAACAACGCGTACCTTTGGTACGCGTTGCCGTTCTAACTTTTTTACTTCTTACTTCGCCTGACGCTTCTGATGCTCGCTGGCGGCTTTCACAAAGCCAGCAAACAGCGGATGGCCATCACGTGGCGTGGAAGTAAATTCCGGATGGAACTGACAGGCCACGAACCACGGATGATTCGGTACCTCAATGATCTCGACCAACTGATCATCACCGGAACGGCCTGCAACACGCAGACCCGCAGCTTCAATCTGTTTCAACAGCATATTGTTGACTTCGTAACGATGGCGATGACGCTCAACAATGATCGGTGCGCCGTACAGCTGACGAACCAGACTATCGTCGCCAAGCTGACACTGCTGCGCGCCCAGACGCATCGTGCCGCCGAGATCGCTCTTCTCAGTACGAACCTCAACGTTGCCTTCTTCGTCACGCCATTCGGTAATCAGCGCCACAACCGGGTACTTACAGTCTGGCACAAATTCCGTCGAGTTGGCGTTGTCCATACCGGCGACATTACGCGCAAACTCAATCAACGCAACCTGCATACCCAGGCAAATGCCCAGATAAGGAATATTGTTCTCACGCGCATAGCGTGCAGTGGCGATCTTCCCTTCCACACCACGGTAGCCAAAGCCGCCAGGGATCAGGATAGCGTCCAAATCTTTCAGGATTTCGACACCACGCGTTTCAACATCCTGCGAATCGATAAGCTTAATGTTAACGGTCACACGATTTTTCAGGCCACCGTGTTTCAGCGCTTCGATAACGGACTTGTAGGCATCCGGCAGTTCGATGTACTTGCCCACCATGCCGATAGTCACTTCGCCTGCCGGATTCGCTTCTTCATAAATAACCTGTTCCCATTCAGACAGGTTAGCTTCCGGACAGTTCAAGCTGAATCGTTTACAAATATAATCGTCCAGGCCCTGCGATTTCAACAGGCCTGGAATTTTATAAATGGAATCGACATCTTTCATTGAAATAACGGCTTTTTCCGGCACGTTACAGAACAATGCAATTTTTGCGCGCTCATTTGCCGGAACGGTGCGATCGGAACGACAAATCAGGACATCAGGCTGAATACCGATGGACAGCAGTTCTTTCACAGAGTGCTGGGTCGGTTTGGTTTTAACTTCACCCGCGGCGGCCAGGTAAGGCACCAGGGTCAGGTGCATGAACAGCGCGTGTTCACGACCGATATCAACCGCCAGTTGTCGAATCGCTTCAAGGAACGGCAGAGATTCGATATCACCGACGGTGCCACCGATTTCAACCAGGACAACGTCATGGCCTTCGCCGCCTTCCAGCACGCGTTCTTTGATAGCGTTGGTGATGTGCGGGATAACCTGTACGGTCGCCCCCAGATAGTCGCCACGACGCTCTTTGCGCAGAACGTCAGAGTAGATACGACCCGTAGTGAAGTTGTTGCGGCGGCTCATTTTGGTGCGAATGAAACGCTCGTAATGACCCAGGTCCAGGTCGGTTTCAGCGCCGTCTTCAGTAACGAACACTTCCCCGTGTTGGATTGGGCTCATGGTACCCGGATCGACGTTGATATACGGATCCAGTTTCATGATGGTCACGTTGAGGCCACGGGCTTCAAGAATGGCTGCGAGGGAGGCTGCGGCAATGCCTTTACCCAGAGAGGAGACGACCCCGCCGGTCACAAAAATATAGTTCGTTGTCATGCTGAACCTGAGAAGTTAGGGTGAAACGATGGAATAACCAGGACGGGAAAGTAGTATACCCGAACATGACGTACGCCACAAACTTTCATTATCCCTCCTCTTCGTCAGCTCACATTTAACATCGGGAGTGAGAAAATAGCCCCTTTGGGGTAAATGTTTTTGACGCAAATCAAGAGCTTGTTATTTAAAAAATCACACAAAACGCCCTTGACCGCTCAAACTCCTTAGAGATCAATTTCCTGCCGTTTTACCTGCTGCCAGACTTCTTCCATGGTTTCCAGATCAACACCCGTCATTTCCAGGCCCCGTGCCGCCACAATCCGCTCGACCTCACGAAAACGCCGCTCGAACTTTTCGTTGGCTTTTTGCAGGGCGGTCTCCGCTTTGGTGCCTAAGTGACGAGCCATATTGACAGTGGCAAAGAGCAAATCGCCCATTTCCTCTTCCAGTTTAGCCTGGTCGACCACGACCTGCCGCGCCTCGTGCATGACCTCGTCAATCTCTTCGTACACCTTGTCAACCACCGGGCCCAGCGTCGTCCAGTCAAAGCCAACATTCGAACAACGCTTCTGGATTTTCTGTGCCCGCATTAACGCCGGTAAGCTACGCGGAATATCATCAAGGGCAGAATGCTGCGCCTTTTGTGCCCGTTCGCCGGTTTTAATTTGCTCCCAACGAGCCAGCACTTCGCTGCTGTTATGAGCCTGAGCATCGGCAAAAACGTGCGGATGTCGGCGCTCCAGTTTGTCACTGATGGCGGCACAAATGTCATTGAAATCAAAGCGCCCCTCTTCCTGGGCTATCTGCGCGTAAAACACCACCTGGAACAACAGGTCGCCCAGTTCACCGCGTAGATCGTCAAAATCTTCACGAGAAATCGCGTCGAGTACTTCGTAGGTTTCTTCAAGGGTGTAGGGGGCAAGCGTGGCGAAAGTCTGTTCGTTATCCCACGGGCAGCCGGTTTCCGGGTCGCGCAGGCGTTGCATGATGCCAAGCAGGCGGTCAATTTGAGTTTTATTGATGGTGACAGTCATACAGCCTCTTTATCATCTTCACTTTCGCTCATGATAGCGTGTTGCTGGATGACTGCCATCCCCTAATATTATATTCGACAGATTAATAATCCATTCAGGGTGACGAACAAAATAACGCCGTAACGGATCGTTTCGTAATCAGTTAAGTAGTACGCTCGCAAAATACTATTGCCATAGCCGTGATAGCCCACCACATCGTAGTATCCAGTGACAATGTGAACGACACAGGAAAGCGTTGTTACAATAATAAATAAAAACCGACAAAGCGTATTTGAATGAAATTTAATGAAACGATACCACAAATAACAACCAATAAAAACAATTACCCCCATTAAATAATACAACATGACCGGTAACCACGGTTTTGAAAAGAAAATAATATCTTGCTCCATACTTAGTGCCTCAAGTCATTTTCATTATAAGCAGGCATCAATGATAAAACAGTCACTTCATCGCTGATAATCTCAAGCATAAACACAGGTTTTGTCATGCCACTCACCCCCCTAACATAATCTGTCTGGTGTGATTGGATACCAAACAGATTCCATGATCTTTCTCTCGGCGTAGGGATCCTTCTGGCCATACCATATCCTGATAGGACAAGATCTATTGTACTATATGCAATATCCCCTTGATTCTTGTCATAACCGGCCTTATTTGCTGCATAATAGTATGCTTCTCTGAGTGGACCTGAGGCCTCTTCATAAACTACAAGATAATACCCGTTCTCATAGATATTGTTCAGGCCTTGCAGAATCATTGCAGTACCCGGTACCGTTGCACTTCCACCAGTTGATACACATAGTCCCACACCGGTAGTAACCTGGCCTATGCCTGATAAGAATCCTATTATTTTGGTGTATAGCTTATATAACTCTGCGGCTCTTTTGTTTTTGTACTCCTGTTCAGCCATCCATCGTGAATAAATTTTATTATTCATAATTACCGAGCGCTGATAATTCAGAACGGCAGTTTTGTATTTTAATATTTCCTCCCCTCCCAACCATGATAGGCAATGCATCTGAATTTCAGTCTCGATCTGCCTAACCACATCAATAACTCGACTAAAGTAATCTGATTGTTTAAAGTAAAAAGGTTCTGTCATCCACAGACGCTGTGCTACAGACATGAATTCATTTTTCTGAATCTCAAACTCTTGTTTTGATCCATAAATCATAAGTGCCTCTGCTGCGGCTAAATAACATTTAAATGTTTTAAACAAAATACCGTAGAGAGTTTACTGCGCAAAAAGGGAACTTTGGGCAATCAGATAAAAATTCGGAAATGTGCCCACTTAAAAGGAGAGGCCACCAAAAAAACTTCAGTGGCCTCTGATTTATTAATTGCCGTGCAAACGACGAGCGTCAATCACATCGGGGACCTGATTCAGCTTGCTGAGCACGCGTCCCAGTACCTGCAGGTTATAGATTTCAATCGTCATGTCGATGGTGGCAAGCTGCTGTTTGGTATCGCTGCGGCTGGCAACGCCAAGCACGTTGACCTTCTCGTTCGCCAGAATCGTCGTGATATCACGCAGTAAGCCGCTGCGATCGTTGGCCTGTACGCGCACCACCAGCGAGTATCCCGCCGAGTAACTTTCGCCCCAGACGGCCTCCACGAGGCGCTCCGGCGCATGCGCGCGCAGTTCGACCAACTGCTCACAGTCTGCCCGATGGACGGAAATCCCGCGCCCCTGGGTGATGAACCCGACAATCTCATCGCCCGGAATCGGCTGGCAGCAACGGGCAATGTGATGCATCAGGTTGCCGACCCCTTCCACAACAACGCGACCATCATCTTTACGGCGGTTCTGCGGGGAATGCGTTTTCTGCTGAAGCTGTTTCAGCGCGGCGGCATCCTCTTCGGCGGCGCTCGGTTTGTTGAACTGCGATTGCAGGAAATTCACCATCTGATTCAGACGGATATCTCCACCGCCAATCGCCGCCAGCAACTCCTCCAGTTCGTTAAAGTTGTAGCGCGGCAGCAGGTGCTTTTCCGCTTCTTTCAGACTGATACCGAGATGCGACAGCTCATCATCCAGAATCTGCCGTCCGGCGAGGATGTTCTTGTCCCGATCCTGTTTACGGAACCAGGCGTGAATTTTCGAGCG
The DNA here is from genome assembly GCA_009363175.1 of Citrobacter telavivensis. Lineage (NCBI taxonomy): Bacteria > Pseudomonadati > Pseudomonadota > Gammaproteobacteria > Enterobacterales > Enterobacteriaceae > Citrobacter > Citrobacter telavivensis. Next base: position 1,589,931 of record CP045205.1, on the reverse strand, counting down.
CCCACGGCTGGTCGTCACATAGCCCAGATTCGGGTTCAGCCAGTCACGACTGGGGTTTGGCTGTTTCTGGGTGATAATTTCGATCTGATCGCCCATCTGCAACTGATAGGTGAACGGTACGATGCGCCCACCGATTTTCGCCCCGATGCAACGATGCCCTACGTCACTGTGAATGTGATACGCAAAATCGAGCGGCGTGGAGCCGGCGGGCAGATCCACCACATCGCCTTTCGGTGTAAAGACGTAGACCCGGTCGTCAAAAACCTGACTGCGTACTTCGTCGAGCATCTCGCCGGAGTCCGCCATCTCTTCCTGCCAGGCGATCAGCTTACGCAGCCAGGCAATGCGGTCCTCATGACCAGAACGCGCTCCGCCCGCGACCGCGCCTTCTTTGTACTTCCAGTGCGCGGCAACGCCCAGTTCGGCGTCCTCGTGCATCTGCTTAGTGCGAATCTGGATCTCAACCGTTTTGCCGCCCGGCCCCAATACCACGGTATGAATCGACTGATAGCCATTCGGTTTCGGGTTGGCAACGTAGTCGTCAAACTCATCCGGCAGATGGCGATAGTGGGTGTGCACAATCCCCAGCGCAGCGTAGCAGTCCTGCAAACGCTCGGCGACAATACGTACGGCGCGGACATCAAACAGCTCATCAAACGCCAGATGCTTTTTCTGCATTTTTCGCCAGATGCTGTAGATGTGTTTCGGGCGTCCGTACACTTCCGCCTTCACGCCTTCGGTTTTCATTTCCGATCGCAGATGACCGACGAACTCTTCGATGTAATGCTCCCTGTCGATACGTCGTTCGTGCAGCAGTTTGGCAATGCGTTTGTACTCGGCAGGATGCAGATAGCGGAAGCAATAATCTTCCAGTTCCCATTTCAACTGGCCGATACCTAATCGGTTCGCCAGCGGAGCGTAGATGTTGGTGCACTCTTTCGCCGCCAGTACGCGTTCATCTTCCGGCGCGTCTTTCACCTCGCGCAGATGGGCAATGCGTTCGGCGAGTTTAATAACCACGCAGCGGAAGTCGTCGACCATCGCCAGCAGCATCCGCCGCACGTTATCGACCTGCTCTGAGGAGACGGAATCGGTATGGGTCGCTTTCAGTTGGCGAATGGCCGCCATGTCACGCACGCCGTGAATCAGGTTGACGATAGACTTACCTACGCTTTCCTGCAGGGTATCTTCGCTAACGACATTGGCATCTGCCAGAGGGAACAGCAGCGCAGCCCGCAGCGTGTCGATATCCATACTCAGCGTTGAGAGGATTTCCACCATCTCCACGCCACGCCACAGCAGCAGTTCCGCATCCGGATGCCCCTGTGTCTGTTGCAGGCAATACGCCCAGGTTTCGGCTAAGCGTTCACATGACTGCTGGCTGGTGATCCCAAGACTTTCGATCCATTTTTTCGGGTCAAATTCCCCAGCTTTATTTAGATGTGCACTTCTTACCGCAACCATTGTCCTCTCCTTAAGGGGATCTGGCCTGTCGAAGTCGACAAGCCATACCCGTCGTCTTTCACGCTGCATTTTTGTTGGCTTCTGAGTTACTCGTCTCATCCATGAGACTCGCCCTTTCGGGCCGTCGCTCCGCGACGTTCAAATCTGTTCCTGACAGATTTGTCTTTCACCCCAGTCAATTGACTTCCGTAAGTTCCTGGGGACTCTCTCTGTTGCCGCCTCAATGCAACCCGAAATCCTTTGGGTATTAGATTTATTTTTAATGCTCAAACAACACCATTGACTCCAGGTGTCCCGTGTGGGGGAACATGTCGAGCATCGCCAGCCGCTGAATTTGGTATCCTGCGCGTAATAACGCCTCGCTATCACGCGCCAGCGTGGCAGGATTACAGGATACATAAACAATGCGGCCAGGCTGCAATTTTATAATATGTTGCATTACGCCTGCAGCCCCTGCACGCGCAGGGTCGAGCAAGACTTTATCAAAACCGTTTTTGGCCCACGGCTGTCGGGTAACATCCTCTTCAAGATTTTCATGAAAGAATGTCACATTGTGTAATTCATTTTGTTGCGCGTTTTCGCGCCCTTTCTCCACCAGCGCAGGCACGCCTTCCACCCCGACGACGCTTGCCGCCCGGGTCGCCAGCGGGAGCGTGAAATTGCCCATCCCGCAAAAGAGATCCAACACGCGATCGCCTGGCTGTACGTCCAGCCACGCCAGCGCACTGGCCACCATTTTCTGGTTCACCCCTTCATTGACCTGAATAAAATCACGCGGGCTGAAGTTTAAGCGTAGTCCGTTTGACTCATACCAGGGCGTCTGACCAGATACCGTTTCCAGTATCTCGCTTTGCGGCGCCAGATACAGAGACAGTCCCTTTGAATGCGAAAAGCGTTCCAGTTTTTCGTTATCCTGCGCAGTGAGTGGCGCGGTATGGCGCAGTATCATCAGCGTGCCACTGCCCGCCTGCACCAGTTCAACGTGTCCCAGATGGCGTATTCCCTGCAGGCTACTGAGGCATGCCCTGAGTTCGGGCAGCAACGCTTCAAGTTGGGGCACCAAAATAGGGCACTGTCTGATATCGACGATGTCGTTGGACGCCGCCTTGCGAAACCCCATCTGGAACTGCTGGGTTTTCGGCTGGAAGTTGAGACTTAACCGCGCGCGACGACGATAGCCCCACGGCGCATCGGCGATCGCCTCAGTGACATCGTGGTTCATCAGGCGCGACAGCGCGGCGCTTTTACTGCGCTGTTGCAGTTCGATACTGGCATGCTGTTGCTGACAGCCGCCGCAAATGCCAAAGTGTGGACAGCGCGGCGTTACGCGATCCGGACTATCATTCAAACGGCGCTTAACCTGAGCTTTCGCGTACTGTTTTTTATCTTCGGTGATCGCCACGTCCGCACTTTCCTGCGGCAGCAAACCGGGGATAAACAGCGTCTTTCCGTTGTGCCGCGCAACGCCCTGACCAAAAGCATCGAGGTCATTGACGGTAACGGTTATGATCTGGCGCGTCGTCACGCGCCGTTTTGCAGAGTAGAATTGCGCCATCGACGAGATTGTTCTCAATTTAACAGTGTGACCCTAATTGTCCCATAACGGAACTCCATGACCAACTACAGCCTGCGCGCTCGCATGATGATTCTGATCCTGGCCCCAACCGTACTTATTGGTTTACTGCTCAGTATCTTTTTTGTTGTGCATCGCTACCACGACTTGCAGCGTCAACTGGAAGATGCCGGTGCCAGTATCATCGAGCCTCTCGCGGTCTCTACCGAATACGGTATGAACCTGCAAAACCGCGAATCCATCGGCCAACTCATCAGCGTTCTACATCGCCGCCACTCTGATATCGTGCGGGCGATTTCAGTCTACGATGAGGGTAATCACCTCTTCGTCACCTCGAATTTCAATCTCAACCCGTCGGAAATGCAGTTGCCCCCGGGCTCACCGTTTCCGCGCCGACTGAACGTTGAGCGTCATGGTGATATTTTAATCCTGCGAACACCGATCGTTTCGGAAAGTTATTCGCTGGACGAATCCCCAGCCACTGACGCAAAAAACGCGGGTAATATGTTGGGATATGTGGCGCTTGAGCTCGATCTCAAGTCGGTCCGCTTACAACAGTATAAAGAAATCTTCATCTCCTCCGTCATGATGCTGTTCTGTATCGGCATTGCGCTCATCTTTGGCTGGCGTCTGATGCGCGACGTGACGGGGCCGATTCGCAACATGGTCAATACGGTTGACCGTATCCGACGAGGGCAACTCGACAGCCGCGTCGAGGGCTTTATGCTCGGCGAGCTGGATATGTTGAAAAACGGCATTAACTCGATGGCCATGTCGCTCGCCGCCTATCATGAAGAGATGCAGCACAATATCGATCAGGCCACCTCCGATTTGCGTGAAACGCTCGAACAGATGGAGATCCAGAACGTCGAGCTGGACCTGGCGAAAAAACGCGCGCAGGAAGCCGCGCGCATCAAATCTGAGTTTCTGGCCAACATGTCCCATGAGCTACGTACCCCGCTGAATGGCGTGATCGGCTTTACGCGCCTGACGCTGAAAACCGAACTGAATACCACGCAGCGCGATCACCTGAATACCATCGAGCGGTCGGCCAATAATCTGCTGGCGATCATCAATGACGTCCTGGATTTCTCCAAGCTGGAAGCGGGTAAACTCATTCTCGAAAGCATTCCCTTCGCGCTTCGCAATACGCTCGATGAAGTGGTGACGCTGCTGGCGCATTCGTCGCACGACAAAGGGCTGGAGCTGACGCTCAATATTAAGAATGACGTACCGGATAACGTGATTGGCGACCCACTGCGTTTACAGCAGGTGATCACCAATCTGGTCGGCAATGCGATCAAATTCACCGAGAGCGGCAACATCGACATTCTGGTGGAGAAGCGCTCGCTGAGTAACACCAAAGTGCAGATCGAAGTGCAGATCCGCGATACCGGCATCGGCATCCCTGAGCGCGATCAGTCGCGCCTGTTCCAGGCTTTCCGTCAGGCCGATGCCAGTATTTCCCGTCGCCACGGCGGCACCGGGCTGGGACTGGTGATCACGCAAAAACTGGTCAACGAGATGGGAGGGGATATCTCCTTCCACAGTCAGCCGCATCGCGGTTCAACCTTCTGGTTCCATATTAATCTCGATCTGAATCCGAATGTGATCAGCGACGGCCCGGCCACCGCATGCCTGGCCGGTAAACGCATTGCCTACATCGAGCCGAATGCCGCCGCCGCGCAATGCACGCTGGATATTCTCAGCGAAACGCCGCTGGACGTGGTCTACAGCCCAACGTTTTCCGCGCTGACCGTTGAGCATTACGACTTTATGCTGCTCGGCGTTGCCGTCACCTTCAAAGAACCGCTGACGATGCAGCACGAGCGGCTAATACAGGCGACCAAAATGACCGATTTCCTGATGCTGGCGCTGCCGTGCCACGCTCAGGTGAATGCCGAAAAACTCAAGCAGGACGGCGTTGCCAGCTGTCTGCTAAAACCCCTGACCTCTACGCGTCTGCTGCCCGCACTGGTGGATTTGTGTCGTCAAAACCACCACGAAAGCATGCTGACATCAGACGAAAGTAAAATCGCCATGACCGTCATGGCGGTCGATGATAATCCGGCGAACCTGAAGCTGATTGGTGCACTGTTGGACGATCTGGTTCAACACGTTGAGCTGTGTGATAGCGGCCAGCAGGCGGTCGATCGCGCGAAGCAAATGCAGTTTGATCTGATCCTGATGGATATTCAGATGCCGGATATGGATGGCATTCGGGCCTGCGAACTGATCCACCAGCTTCCGCATCAACAGCAAACCCCGGTAATTGCCGTCACGGCGCACGCGATGGCGGGTCAGAAAGAAAAATTACTGAGTGCCGGAATGAATGACTACCTGGCAAAACCGATCGAAGAAGAGAAGCTGTGTAACCTGCTGCAACGCTATAAACCTGGCGCAAGCGCCCCGACGCGCCAGGTCGGTGCAGAAACGATCGAACCGATCTTCAACCCGAACGCCACGCTGGACTGGCAACTGGCGCTGCGCCAGGCCGCCGGGAAACCGGATCTGGCACGGGATATGCTGCAAATGCTGATCGATTTTCTGCCGGAAGTGCGTAATAAAATTGAAGAGCAACTGGTGGGTGAAAACCCGCAAGGCTTAATCGACCTGATTCATAAACTGCATGGCAGTTGCGGCTATAGCGGCGTACCGCGCATGAAAAATCTGTGTCAGTTGCTGGAAAATCAATTACGAGAAGGCACGTCAGAAGAGGATCTGGAACCCGAGTTTCTGGAACTGCTTGACGAGATGGATAACGTAGCGCGTGAAGCGCGCAAATGGCTGTTATAGGCCGGACAGGCATCGCGCCATCCGGTCTGCCGATCGCTTCAGCGTAGCGTCTGTCCCATTTTGAGCGTCGCCGCGACGTTGCGCGCGGTCATGCGCACGTTCTCTGCGGCGCTCTTCAACGCATCGTCCAGCGTACAGATGGTATAAATCACGCTAAATACGGCATCAAGTCCATGCTCATGGACAATGCCGACATCGGCCGTCAGGCTGCCGGCAATACCGATCACCGGTTTGTTGTAGCGTTTCGCCACCTTCGCCACGCCTACCGGAACTTTACCGTGGATAGTCTGGCTGTCGATGCGCCCTTCCCCGGTGATCACCAAATCGGCATCGGCAACGCACTCATCCAGTTGCAGCGCATCGGTGACAATCTCAATCCCGCGCCGCAGTTGCGCACCGCAAAACGCGTACAGCGCCGCCCCCATACCGCCTGCCGCGCCGCCGCCTGCCAGTTCAAGGACATCCACCTCCAGGTCACGGGCAATAATCTGCGCATAATGCGCCAGTGCCGTATCCAGACGATCGATTGTCTCGGCCGTTGCACCTTTCTGTGGGCCAAACACGGCCGACGCCCCCTCTTTTCCGATCAACGGATTGGTCACATCACACGCCACTTCAATACGGCATGCGGCAAGACGCGGATCCAACCGGCTGATATCGATCTGTGCAAGCGCGTCGAGCGCCGCACCGCCCTTACCAATTTCATTCTGTTGAGCATCAAGCAATTTTGCCCCTAACGCCTGCACCATGCCTGCGCCGCCGTCATTGGTCGCACTACCGCCGAGCCCGATAATAATATGGTCTACGCCCGCATCCAGCGCATGACGAATCAACTCCCCGGTTCCCCAGGAGGTTGTCTTTAATGGATCGCGTAACGCGACAGGCACCTGCTCCAGACCGCTGGCCGCCGCCATCTCAATGAAAGCCGTGCGCTCGTCACCGGATAAACCATAAAACGCGGTGACCGGTTCCCCAAGAGGGCCCGTAACATCGACTTCAACAATGCGTCCCGTCGTCGCCTCAACCATGGCTTCGACCGTTCCTTCCCCCCCATCAGCAACCGGAAGTTTTACGTAATCCGCATCGGGCCAGATTTCACGAAAACCTTGCTCAATGGCATTCGCCACCTCGAGAGCACTCAAACTTTCCTTATACGAGTCCGGTGCGATCACTATTTTCATAAGCCGTCCTTACGCATGTTGACTCAGCTAAGCATACACCCGGTTTACAGATAAAAAATAACCGGTCCTTTTGGGACCGGTGTCTATCTTAACGAACCATGCACGGACGTTTGTTATCGAACGTCCAGTTCGGGATCAGATACTGCATCCCCATCGCGTCATCGCGCGCGCCCAACCCATGCTTCTGATACAACTCATGGGCTTTCATCACCTGGTCCATATCCAGCTCAACGCCCAGGCCTGGTTTCGCCGGTACCTGCACCATGCCGCCTTTAATTTCAAACGGCTCTTTAGTCAGGCGTTGGTTGCCCTCCTGCCAGATCCAGTGGGTATCGATCGCCGTGATCTTGCCCGGAGCCGCTGCCGCGACGTGGGTGAACATCGCCAGTGAAACGTCAAAGTGGTTGTTGGAGTGTGAACCCCAGGTCAGACCGAACTCATGGCACATCTGCGCGACGCGTACAGAGCCCTGCATCGTCCAGAAATGCGGGTCAGCCAGCGGAATATCCACCGACTGCAACGATAACGTATGACCCATCTGACGCCAGTCGGTGGCGATCATGTTTGTCGCCGTCGGCAAACCGGTAGCGCGACGGAACTCCGCCATCACCTCACGACCTGAGAAGCCCTGCTCAGCACCGCACGGATCTTCCGCGTAGGCCAGCGAACCCTTCAGGTACTTCCCGATTTTGATCGCTTCATTCAGCGACCATGCGCCGTTGGGATCCAGCGTGACGCGCGCCTGCGGGAAGCGTTTTGCCAGCGCCACAATGGATTCTGCCTCTTCTTCCCCTGCCAGCACGCCGCCTTTCAGTTTGAAGTCGTTGAAACCGTATTTTTCGTATGCGGCTTCAGCCAGACGGACGACCGCATCGGGCGTCATCGCCTCTTCATGACGCAGACGATACCAGTCGCACTTCTCATCGGGCTGGCTCTGATACGGCAACGGCGTGGCGTTGCGGTTACCGACGAAGAACAGATAACCCAGCATTTCCACTTCATTACGCTGTTGACCGTCGCCCAACAGAGAAGCCACGTTAACGCCCAGATGCTGTCCCAACAGATCCAGCAGCGCAGCTTCAATCCCGGTGACGACGTGGATGGTGGTACGCAGGTCAAACGTTTGCAGGCCACGACCGCCTGAGTCACGATCGGCAAAGGTATTGCGTACCGCATTCAGCACGTTTTTGTACTCGCCAAGCCGTTGACCCACCACCAGTGGGATCGCATCTTCCAGCGTCTTACGAATTTTCTCGCCGCCGGGGATTTCACCAACGCCAGTATGACCAGAATTATCTTTGATAATCACAATATTACGCGTAAAGAATGGCGCATGCGCACCGCTCAGGTTCATCAGCATACTGTCGTGTCCCGCAACCGGGATAATCTGCATGGCCGTAACCACTGGGGTGGTAAATTGTGCGTTCATTATTGAGTCCTTATACAAAATCAGTGACGGCCGAAAACGGGACGTTTACGGTCAAAAGTCCAGCCGGGGATCAGGTACTGCATCGGACCTGCGTCATTTCGCGCGCCGCCCGGCAGTTTTTTATAAGCTTCATGTGCCTTCTGCACTTGATCCCAGTCCAGTTCAACACCCAGTCCAGGCGCGTCGGGAACGGCAATTTTTCCGTTTTTAATCTCAAGGGGATTTTTCGTCAGGCGACAATCGCCCTCCTGCCAGATCCAGTGCGTGTCGATGGCAGTCGGTTTACCCGGCGCCGCGGCACCAACGTGGGTAAACATCGCCAGTGAAATATCAAAGTGGTTGTTAGAGTGACAACCCCAGGTCAGCCCCCAGTCGTCGCACAACTGTGCCACCCGCACCGCACCGGAAAGTGTCCAGAAATGCGGATCGGCAAGCGGGATGTCGACAGCATTGAGCATCACCGCATGGCCCATTTCACGCCAGTTGGTGGCGATCATGTTCGTCGCCACCGGCAACCCCGTGGCCCGGCGGAATTCCGCCATCACTTCGCGACCGGAGAATCCCTGCTCTGCGCCGCACGGATCTTCTGCATACGTGAGCACATCGTTCAGCCCTTTACACAGCGTGATGGCCTCATCAAGCAGCCAAGCACCGTTGGGATCAACGGTAATCCGCGCATCCGGAAAACGTTTTTTCAGCGCACGGGCGGTGTCTATCTCTTGCTCGCCAGGCAGCACGCCGCCTTTGAGTTTGAAATCTTTAAAGCCGTAGCGATCCTGTGAGGCTTCCGCCAGGCGAACCACGGCATCGCTGTTCAACGCTTCCTGATGACGCAGGTGATACCAGTCGTGATTGCCCGGGGTGGTCTCCAGATAGGGCAGATCGGTTTTTGTGCGATCGCCGATGTAGAAGAGATATCCGAGCACGGTCACCGCATCGCGCTGTTTGCCAGGCCCCAACAGTTCACAGACCGGTACGTTGAGCGCTTTGCCCAACAGATCAAGCAGGGCTGCTTCCAGCGCGGCTACCGCGTTTACGCGCAGTTCGAAGGTCCATGCGCCGTTGCCAAAGGTATCAAAGTCAGCGGCCTGATTGCCTTTGTGCACCTGCTGAACCACTTTGTTCAGTCGGGCCACTTCCTGACCGAGCACCATCGGGATGGCATCCACCAGCGTCTGGTAGATCACCTCACCGCCCGGTGCTTCACCTACGCCGGTGTTGCCGGCGTTATCGGTGAGGACCACGATGTTGCGGGTAAAGTACGCGTTATGCGCGCCGCCAATATTGAGAAGCATACTGTCATGTCCGGCGACCGGAATGACCTTCATGTCCGTGATAACGGGACTGGATTGTGTCGTCATGATAGTTGTCCTGCGACAGGTTTCAGTTCGATACGTTTAATATCACCCACCAGCACCAGATAGCTCAGTACCGCCACCAGTGCATGCACGCCCACATAGATCAGCGCGCCGTTAAAGGAGCCCGTCGTGCCGACGATATAGCCAATCGCAATGGGCGTTACGATACCGGAGATGTTGCCGAACATGTTGAACAGACCGCCGCTCAGGCCGCTGATCTCTTTCGGTGCGGTATCGGCCATCACCGCCCAGCCCAGCGCTCCGATGCCCTTGCCAAAGAACGCCAGCGCCATGAAACCGATGATCATCCACTCGACGTTAACGTAGTTACAGAACACCATCACCATCGACAACAGCATCCCCATCACGATAGGCGTTTTACGCGCAATGTTCAGCGAGCCGGTCCGACGCATCAGCCAGTCGGAGATAATGCCGCCCAGCACTCCGCCGACAAATCCGCACACGGCCGGAACCGAAGCCACGAAGCCCGCTTTCAGGATCGACATGCCGCGAGCCTGCACCAGATAAACCGGGAACCAGGTGATAAAGAAGTAAGTCAGCGCGTTGATGCAGTACTGGCCGATGTATACGCCGATCATCATGCGGGAACCCAGCAACTGCTTGATCTGCCCCCACCGCACGCTAAACGGCACTTTGACCTTGGTGTCTTTCTGATCCATGTTGATCAGCGCACCGCCTTCTGCAATATATTCCAGCTCTTTTTTGTTCACACCCGGATGCTGGTTTGGTTCGTGGATCACTTTCAGCCAGATAAAGCTGATAACAATCCCGAGGCCGCCCATAAAGAAGAACACGTGCGACCAACCCACTTCATGCGTCAGCCAGCCCATGATCGGGGCGAAAATAACGGTGGCAAAGTACTGTGCAGAGTTGAAGATCGCGACTGCCGTTCCCCTCTCCTGCGCCGGGAACCAGGCCGCAACAATGCGACTGTTGCCGGGGAAGGACGGCGCTTCCGCCAGACCGACGAGGAAGCGCAGGGTAAACAGCGCGACGATAATGCCGAATCCGCTGAAGATATCGACGAAGCCCTGTAACAGGGTAAACATGGACCAGATGAAGATGGACCAGAAGTAAACACGTTTGGAACCAAAACGGTCCAGCAGCCAGCCGCCCGGGATCTGCCCGATAACGTAGGCCCATGAGAACGCAGAGAAAACGTAACCCATACCGACCGGATCCAGACCAATGTCTTTGGCCATCTCCGAACCGGCAATGGATAAAGTGGCGCGGTCGCCATAGTTGAAGGAGGTGACGATAAACAACATCACCACTATCCAGTAGCGAGCATTTGTGCGTTTTTCCGCACTGCTCGCAGCCTGACTTAATGAACTCATTGTTGCACTCCTGAATTTTCGCGTTAGTCACGCTCACTCTGAACAGCACAACTGGTAGGGGATCAGAGGTGACGTTTCGTGTTTTTTTGCAGCTTTTATTAGGTCGTTCGCCTTGCTAACTGCATTTTTTTATAACTGGCAGGAGAAGTATAAAAAGCACCAGGTTCTTGCTCACCGTGCAAGAACCCAACATTTAGACAACGTATCACTTATGTTTATGGCAAAAGCCCAGGGTGATGGAAGCGACTTCACGGAAATGAAAACATATAACGGAAATCGCGCAGGGCTTACGTGGAAAAGGCAGGAGTGTGAAACAGGTCGCTTGACCCTATGAAAACGCCCCTAAAAACCCTTCAATAGCGAAGGCTTTTAGGGGCGTTCGCCCGAGGCTAACACGATTCAGTATTGGGTAGACTAGAGACAGGTCGTTCCCGTGCCTGGCGTCACAAGGGAGTCCCTCCCGGTAGGGGGAGGGTTAACTCTCAGGGTAAGAGTGTGCCCCAATGTTCAACCCAGGGATTGGATTCGCTTTCGGGCTCCGGGTGCTCACTGGCATCAATCAGCAACATTTCCCCCACGCGCTGTGCGCTTTGTTCCTGCAACAGGGCGTCAAACTGTTTACCGCCATTGCAGAAATTGACGTAACTGCTGTCACCCAACGCAATCACGCCGTAACGCAGATTGGGCTGAAAACCCAGTTGGTCTTTGATCCCCTGAAACAGCGGCACAATGCTGTCAGGTAAATCGCCCTGCCCGGTCGTGGAGGTGACCACCAGCGCGATTTTGTCCTGATATTCCTGCCAGTCCGTCAGTTCAGGATCTTCAAAAACAGTCGCTTTGTGCCCCTGTGCCGTCAGGATCGCTTCTGCCTCTTCGGCAACCAGCAGCGCATTGCCATACATCGTCCCGACAAAAATCCCAATTTCCGCCATGCTTAATTACTCCCTGGATGAAGAACTTATGCCTTCATCCTGACCTGCTGGCTCACTTAACTCAACCCTTTCATTCTCAGGGAGAAGTCCCTGCCAGCCAAACTGTGATAGTGCCTGCATCCAGACCGTATCCAGCCCGGCATGAATCGTCAACGATTCACCGGTAAACGGGTGCGTCAGCGAAAGCTGGCTGGCGTGCAGCATCAGCCGGTTGCAGGAAAAATGTTCCGCCGCGCTGCGGTTCTGCCGTAAATCGCCATGCTTGCTGTCGCCAATAATCGGATGGCGCAGGTGCGCCAGATGGCGTCTGAGCTGATGCTTGCGTCCTGTTTGCGGATCCAGTTCCACCAGTCCGTAACGCGTCGTCGGATAACGCCCGGTTGCCACAGGCATTTCAACGGTGGCGAGGCCGCGATAATGGGTCACCGCAGGCTGCGGATCCTTGTTTTCGCGGGCAAACTTATCGGCGATTTTATCCAGCTCTTCCACCAGCGGATAATCGAGTACCGCCTCCTCCATTAGCCATCCGCGGACAATAGCGTGATAGCGTTTTTGGATCTGATGTTGCTCAAACTGCTGTGCGAGGCGGCGCCCGGCTTCGCTGGATAGGCCCATCAGCAGCACGCCGGAGGTTGGTCTGTCGAGGCGATGGGCCGTAAACACGTGCTGACCAATCTGGTCACGTATCGTCTGCATCACCACCACTTTTTCGTCGCGATCCAGCCAACTGCGGTGCACCAGCCAGCCAGAGGGTTTGTTGACCGCAACCAGCCACTCGTCCTGATACAAAATCTCCAGCATCAGGATTCATCTTGCGCAAAAAGCGCATCCAGTGCCTGCAACGCCGCCAGCAGGATTTCACGCTGCGGATGATCGGCGGTCAGCGCCATTTCGTAGTAGGGTGCGACGGCAAACGCCTCTGGCAGCGGCTGCGCGCTGTCCAGTAAAGCATGCATACGAGGGATCAGAACCCATTGCAGCCACTCAATCGGCGCCATCGTATCCATACAAAACGGTTGGGTACTGGAAAACAGGTGGGCTTCGGGTTCATCCATCCGCCAGTGTTGATGCTCACGCAGCAGCGCTTCAAGTGCATGGAGCTGCTGACGCACACGGTCATGAGTCGTCATGAAAGTCACCTCAATGATGAAAAATCTGGCGCGAAGGATACCACCAGTAAAAAAAGAAACAAAAAAAGGGAGCACTGTAAAAACAGTGCTCCCGGTTCGTTTCGCAGCATTCCAGCTACTTTTCGTGCTCCCTGCTCATCCGTGACAACTTTTCCTGTGGTCTTGCGACCTGTTGTTCATCCTGAACATTTGCGTCCTGCACACACCACCCCGATGTGATGACTTCATCCCGAAGCGTCCTGGCCATCCTGACCCACCGACTATCCTGACCGGCTCTCGTTCTCCTTCCTGGAGGTGTCCTTTAACGCGCTCCTGCGTTTTCCTCTTCACTTCATCCTGAAGCCTTTCCCTGTAACACCGTCCTGGTGTGTCCTGCCGAAGTGCCATCATCCTGATGTTCACTTCGTTGTGCGACTCCTTGTCGACGTAGATAGAATCGCCTTTTTCACGCCGTCTTACAAGGTGCTTATAGGCAATGCCTTAAGGAAAATTTCATATGAAAGTTGACAGAAAATGATTAACTTTATGATTTATTAGAATATTAGCGATTTTTGTTTCGCGATGTCTTCCGTTATCACCTGGCGATCTCCTACAGGGCTTGTAAGAGATCTCTCACACACTGATGGGGTAAATGGATTACAGAAGAGGCTTAAGTCGCGTAAGGAAATCCGCAAGAGAAGGCGCCAGAACGGAACGATTACGGGTTCCCAGCGTTTCTTTGATCACTTCACCGGACAGATTGCAGAGTGAAATCACCTCCAGTTCATTGTCCAGCGTGGCAATAAAAAGGGTCGGCGACAGTTTCAAACGTTTCTGCGTCACCAGATGACCAATCAGGTTCTCCTGAACCCGTCTGAAATCATCCGCGCTCCAGGTCTGCAACAGCGTCAGCGTTTCACTGGCCAACTGTGCACGCATGTCCCCGGCAAACTGCGTGGTATAAAATGCATGAAGGGCTGGTTGTATCACAATATCGAAGGCACGTTCAACCGCGTTTACATTCTGTTCACCTTCAAACGGCTGCGGTTGCCAATAAACGGCATCACGGGTTGTAGAAATAATGCACGGAGAAGGCACCCCGTACAGCTCTTCGCTCATGGGCCAGCTTGCGTGTTTTTCGTGCCATTCGTTGCAGTAGCGCGTCGTAAAGTCCTTCAGGGCCAGAGCTGTCTGTTCGTCCACCGGTTTCTCTCTTCATAAAAGCCAGGATACACTTGACGCATAGTGTATCTGGTTTATGACGGTGAAACATGTCTTCTTATGAAAACCATCAGGCTCTTGACGGCCTGACGCTCGGTAAATCAACCGATTACCGGGATCTTTACGACCCCAGCCTGCTACAGGGTGTACCCCGCAGTTTGAATCGCGACCCGCTGGGATTAAAAGCAGGCAGTCTGCCGTTTCACGGTGCCGATATCTGGACGCTGTATGAACTGTCATGGCTGAATGCCAGAGGATTACCGCAGGTGGCGGTAGGCCATGTTGAACTGGATTACACCAGCGTTAATTTGATTGAATCCAAAAGCTTTAAGCTGTACCTGAACAGCTTCAACCAGACGCGGTTTGATTCCTGGGAGGCGGTACAACAGACGCTGGAAAACGATCTGCGCGCCTGTGCCGAAGGGGATGTGACCGTGGCGTTGTACCGTCTCGACGAACTGGAAGGACAACCTGTCGCGCATTTTCACGGCACCTGCATTGATTTTCAAGACATCGACATCGACAACTACCAGTTCACCACTGACTCTCTGCAGTCCGCCGCCAGCGGGGAAAAAGTAGTGGAAGAGACGCTGGTAAGCCATTTGTTGAAATCAAACTGCCTGATCACCCATCAGCCGGACTGGGGCTCCATACAAATTCAGTATCGTGGACGTAAAATTGACAGAGAGAAGTTGCTCCGTTATCTGGTTTCTTTCCGTCATCATAACGAGTTCCACGAACAGTGCGTGGAACGCATTTTCAATGACCTGCTACGCTTCTGCCAGCCAGAGAAACTGAGTGTTTATGCACGCTATACACGCCGTGGAGGTCTGGATATTAATCCATGGCGAAGCAACACCAACTTCGTTCCGGCAACCGGCAGATTAGTTCGACAGTGAATTATTTCACCATTTTGCGCGCCGGATTCCACGCGCAAGGTTGTGAAAGGTCATAAGCCAGGGCTATTGTAATCTACAGGGAATGACGTTTTGCGTCCCATAAGGAGTTTACTTGATTACACATATTAGCCCGCTTGGCTCAATGGACATGTTGTCGCAGCTGGAAGTCGATATGCTTAAACGCACGGCCAGCAGCGATCTGTATCAACTGTTTCGTAACTGTTCGCTTGCCGTTTTAAACTCCGGCAGTCTGACTGACAACAGCAAAGAGCTGCTGTCCCGCTTTGAAAGTTTCGACATTAACGTGCTGCGTCGCGAACGCGGCGTGAAGCTGGAACTGATCAACCCGCCAGAAGATGCATTCGTTGATGGTCGTATCATCCGCGCCCTACAGGCAAACCTGTTTGCTGTACTGCGCGACATTCTGTTTGTTAATGGTCAGATTCATAACGCGGGTCGTTTCCAGCATCTGGATCTCGAAAGCTCCGTGCACATTACTAACCTGGTGTTCTCTATTTTGCGTAATGCCAGAGCGCTGCACGTGGGCGAAGCGCCAAACATGGTTGTCTGCTGGGGCGGCCACTCCATTAATGAAAACGAATACCTGTACGCCCGACGCGTCGGGACGCAGTTAGGTCTGCGCGAGCTGAATATCTGCACCGGTTGCGGACCAGGTGCGATGGAAGCACCCATGAAAGGCGCGGCGGTGGGGCATGCTCAGCAGCGTTATAAAGACAGCCGTTTTATTGGGATGACCGAACCGTCGATTATCGCCGCTGAACCACCGAACCCGCTGGTTAACGAGCTGATCATCATGCCGGACATTGAAAAACGTCTGGAAGCTTTCGTGCGTATCGCCCACGGCATTATCATCTTCCCGGGCGGTGTGGGAACGGCAGAAGAGCTGCTGTATTTGCTGGGGATCCTGATGAACCCGGCGAACAAAGATCAGGTTCTGCCGCTCATCCTGACCGGCCCGAAAGAGAGTGCCGACTACTTCCGCGTGCTGGATGAGTTCATCGTGCATACGCTGGGAGAAGCCGCGCGCTCGCATTACCGCATTATCATTGATGACGCGGCAGAAGTGGCGCGTCTGATGAAAAAAGCGATGCCGCTGGTCAAAGAGAACCGTCGTGACACCGGTGACGCCTACAGCTTCAACTGGTCGATTCGTATCACGCCGGATCTGCAAATGCCGTTCGAACCGTCCCACGAGAACATGGCCAACCTGAAGCTGTATCCCGACCAACCGGTTGAGGTGCTGGCAGCAGACCTGCGTCGCGCCTTCTCCGGGATTGTGGCGGGTAACGTCAAGGAAATGGGCATCCGCGCCATTGAAGAGTTTGGCCCATACAAAATCCATGGCGACAGTGAAATGATGCGTCGCATGGACGATCTCCTGCAAGGTTTTGTCGCGCAGCACCGTATGAAGCTACCCGGCACCGCCTATATCCCCTGCTACGAAATCAGCGCCTGACGCGTAAAGCGTTTCATGAATCGGGAGCGGCTACTGCCTCTCCCGTTTTTTTTATAATTACCAAAGAGATAACGTCTTTACTTTATTAAGGTAGCTAATACATCATACAAAAATTATCGCAACGCAAACGATTACCCACCTAATGCAACCGCGTTTTATCAGTCTAAATTTAACTTAGTCATCATAAACCACCAAAAACAACGCTTTTTACAACGCAACCTCCGCATCTACCTCGCAATACTTTCAGCTGATATGTCGTTAATGCTAGCCTTCGCGCGCGTAAATTCGCTTTGATGTTTTTTTAACAGACTAATGATCCAAACATATCCATGTTAGAAGTGGATTATTGCATTTGGGATCGCGATCACTGATAGATTCATTAGTTAAATGTATCTTTCTGCCCGCAAATTACTACGGTTAAAAATTTTATAAAAATCGTCATTGCAAGAATTTCGTTTTACTGTCAGGAATTTTTTCCTGATTTTTAGCTTCCTCCAGGAGAAACAGATGGAAACCATTCAAACCAGCACGATTGCTTCGACTGAAACACGAAGCGCATGGCGCAAGACTGATACCATGTGGATGCTGGGCCTTTATGGCACGGCTATCGGTGCGGGCGTATTGTTCCTGCCAATCAACGCAGGTGTCGGCGGTATGATCCCGCTGATCATCATGGCAATTATCGCCTTCCCGATGACCTTCTTCGCCCACCGTGGTCTGACTCGCTTCGTGCTGTCCGGCAAAAACCCGGGCGAAGACATTACAGAAGTGGTTGAAGAGCACTTTGGCGTTGGTGCAGGTAAACTGATTACCCTGCTCTACTTCTTCGCGATCTATCCAATTCTGTTGGTTTACAGCGTCGCGATTACCAACACCGTTGAAAGCTTCATGACCCACCAGTTACAAATGACTGCGCCGCCGCGTGCGATTCTGTCGCTGATTCTGATTGTCGGTATGATGACCATCGTCCGCTTCGGTGAGCAGATGATCGTGAAGGCGATGAGTATCCTGGTGTTCCCGTTTGTTGCGGCGCTGATGCTGCTGGCGGTGTACCTGATCCCTCAGTGGAGCGGTGCGGCGCTGGAAACCTTGTCCTTTGACACTGCCGCGTCAACCGGCAACGGCCTGTGGATGACGCTGTGGCTGGCAATTCCGGTGATGGTTTTCTCCTTCAACCACTCTCCGATCATCTCCTCTTTCGCAGTGGCGAAACGTGAAGAATACGGTCAGGGTGCTGAGAAGAAATGTTCCAAAATTCTGGCCTGCGCGCACATCATGATGGTGTTGACCGTTATGTTCTTCGTCTTCAGCTGCGTACTGAGCCTGACGCCGGCAGACCTGGCGGCGGCAAAAGCACAGAACATCTCAATTCTGTCTTACCTGGCGAACCACTTTAACGTCTCGTTCATCGAATGGATGGCGCCAATTATCGCCATTATCGCTATCACTAAATCCTTCCTCGGCCACTACCTGGGCGCGCGTGAAGGCTTTAACGGTATGGTGATTAAGTCGCTGCGCGGTAAAGGCAAATCCATCGAAATCAACAAACTGAACAAAATCACTGCGCTGTTCATGCTGGTTACGACCTGGATTGTCGCCACCCTGAACCCGAGCATCCTCGGTATGATTGAAACCCTGGGCGGTCCAATCATCGCGATGATCCTGTTCCTGATGCCGATGTACGCTATCCAGAAAGTACCTGCAATGCGTAAATACAGCGGTCACATCAGCAACGTGTTCGTTGTCGTGATGGGTCTGATTGCTATCTCCGCGATTTTCTACTCCCTGTTCAGCTAAGTTTTTTAGCGCCGCTTTCGGGCGGCGCTTCCTCCCTGATATAACCGCAATGGATGCCCTATGATTAGCGTATTCGATATTTTCAAAATCGGCATTGGCCCCTCCAGTTCACATACCGTTGGACCAATGAAAGCCGGCAAACATTTCACGGATGACCTGATTGCCCGCAATATTCTGACGGATGTCACCCGCGTCGTGGTGGATGTGTATGGCTCCCTGTCGCTGACGGGTAAAGGCCACCACACTGATATCGCGATTATCATGGGTCTGGCGGGAAATCTGCCGGATACCGTCGACATCGACGCCATCCCGGGCTTTATCCAGGATGTGAACACCCACGGGCGGCTGCTGCTGGCGAATGGGCAGCATGAAGTCGAATTCCCGGTTGATAAGTGCATGAATTTCCATGCTGATAACCTGTCTCTGCACGAGAACGGGATGCGCATTACCGCGCTGGCGGGCGATAACGTTCTCTACAGCCAGACTTACTACTCTATTGGCGGTGGTTTCATCGTTGATGAAGAACATTTCGGTTTACCGAACAGTGCGCCGGTCAACGTACCGTATCCGTACAAATCGGCTGCCGATCTGCAGAAACACTGCCAGGAAACCGGGCTTTCTCTTTCCGGCCTGATGATGCAAAACGAACTGGCATTGCACAGCAAAGAAGAGCTGGAACAGCACTTTGCTAACGTCTGGGACGTGATGCGCGGCGGCATTGAGCGCGGCATCACCACCGAAGGCGTACTGCCAGGAAAACTGCGCGTACCACGCCGTGCTGCGGCGCTGCGTCGTATGCTGGTAAGCAGTGACAAAACCACCACCGATCCGATGGCGGTTGTTGACTGGATCAACATGTTCGCGCTGGCGGTGAATGAAGAGAACGCCGCTGGCGGACGCGTGGTTACCGCACCAACGAACGGTGCCTGCGGTATCGTGCCGGCAGTCCTCGCCTACTACGACAAATTCATCCGCGAAGTGAATGCTAACTCGTTGGCGCGCTATATGCTGGTCGCCAGCGCGATTGGCTCACTGTACAAGATGAATGCCTCCATTTCCGGCGCGGAAGTGGGCTGTCAGGGTGAAGTCGGCGTGGCCTGTTCGATGGCGGCAGCCGGTCTGGCAGAACTGCTGGGCGGCAGTCCGACACAGGTGTGTATTGCAGCGGAAATCGGCATGGAACATAACCTCGGTCTGACCTGCGACCCGGTTGCGGGCCAGGTTCAGGTACCGTGCATCGAGCGTAACGCGATTGCTTCCGTCAAAGCGGTCAACGCGGCGCGTATGGCGCTGCGTCGCACCAGTGAACCGCGCGTCTGCCTCGATAAAGTCATCGAAACCATGTATGAAACCGGCAAAGACATGAACGCCAAGTATCGCGAAACCTCTCGCGGCGGCCTGGCCATGAAGATTGTCACCTGCGATTAAGACCTGCCTGTAGGCCGGATAAGGCGCATGCGCCTTATCCGGCTTTGTTTTACCTAATGGCGCTACGCTTATCAGACCTACGGACTGACTCCTGACATTAGCCACAATTTGCGGTGAATGTTACCCTATACGCTGACTGGTAAGGGAGAACACCGTGGCTGTCCATCTGCTCATCGTCGACGCGCTCAATTTAATTCGCCGGATCCACGCCGTTCAGGGGTCGCCCTGTGCGCAGACCTGTCTGCACGCGCTTGATCAGTTGATTGTCCACAGTCAGCCCACCCACGCCGTGGCGGTGTTTGATGATGAAGCGCGGAGCAGCGGCTGGCGTCATCAACGCCTTCCGGACTACAAAGCCGGTCGCCCCCCCATGCCTGACGAACTGCACGATGAGATGCCCGCCCTGCGTGCCGCCTTCGAACAGCGAGGCGTCGCGTGTTGGGTGTCGAGCGGCAATGAAGCCGACGACCTGGCGGCAACGCTGGCGGTAAAAGTTGCGCAAGCGGGCCATCAGGCCACCATCGTGTCGACTGACAAAGGCTATTGCCAGTTGCTCTCCCCAACCTTACGCATTCGTGATTACTTTCAGAAGCGTTGGCTGGACGCACCGTTCATCGAAAAAGAGTTTGGCGTTCAACCGCAGCAGTTGCCGGATTACTGGGGACTGGCGGGGATCAGCAGTTCAAAAGTGCCAGGCGTCGCCGGTATTGGCCCGAAAAGCGCAACCCAACTGTTGGTGCAGTTTCAGACGCTGGAAGGTCTCTACGCGCATCTGGATGAGGTGCCGGATAAATGGCGCAAGAAACTGGAAGCTCACCAGGAGATGGCATTCCTGTGCCGTGATATCGCGCGTTTGCAAACCGATTTGCATCTTGACGGTAACCTGCAACAGTTACGCCTGACGCGGTAGTGTCAGGGCCAGATGGCGCAGACCGTCTGACCCGACACACAAACAGCGACGGACTCTCCGCCGCTTATTCTTCGATGCGTAATCCGTAAGTTTTAAACTTCTCCAGCACAACGGCGATCTCTTCATCGGATAACACAGGCACCGGATCCACCACCGCCAGCGTCTTCATATAGAGTTGCGCCAGCACTTCTACTTCATGTGCCAGCCACAGCGCCTTTTGCAGATTCGCCTCACAGGCAATTAAACCGTGATGTTGCAACAGCGTGGCTTTGCGATTTTTCAGTGCCACGACGACATGTTCAGAGAGCTCGCGGGTTCCGAAGGTAGCATAAGGCGCGCAGGGAACAGAATTTCCCCCCGCCGCCGCAATCATATAATGGATTGCCGGAATAGGTCGGTTGAGAATAGACACCGCAGTACAGTAAATGGCGTGATTATGCACAACCGCATTCGCCTCCGGGCGAGTCTGATAAGCCGCCAGATGAAAACGCCATTCGCTGGACGGTAATTTCCCCTCTTCGTATTTGCCGTCGTTATCCACGTAGACAATCATCTGTTCGGTCATTCGCTCATAAGGGATACCGCTCGGGGTAATCAGCATACCGCCCTGATAACGCGCGCTCACATTTCCCGCGGTCCCCTGGTTTAAACCCAGGCGCGTCATTTCCAGACAGGTTTCGATAATTTCTCGAGATAAACGAGTTCTTTCCATCTCAGTTCTCCGGGGTAATCGGTTCAATGACTGATAACGCTCTTTTTATCGCGCGTATTATTTTTGTCTTAAGCGCTTAATTAATTTCATTTCCACTTTTACCGTCTCATGGACGGGACGATCTTCAATGGCATTGAGCATCATCGCGAAGGCTTTTTCCGCCCAGGCATTCTCGTCCTGCTGCATTGACCACACGTTATTGGACAGAAATCCCAGCATCGGATGTTCGTCGAACGTGCCGATATTGATCTCGGGTGGAATGACGCCAAAACGGTCGCGGATGGCTCTTACCGCGCCTTCCAGCACCGGTAACGACGAGGCGATAAACGCCTGTGGGCATCCCACTTCGTCGATCAGCGCCTGCATGATCTGGTATCCCCCTTCCGGGGTATTCACCGGTCCTTCACGCACCCAGTCGCGGTGATGAATCCCTTTTTTACTGAGCGCATTCAGATAGCCCGACAGACGATCGCTGATACTCGGCAAACCGGTGTCGCCGACCAGAAACCAGATCGGCAGCTTTTCTGCATCCAGTAGATTTTGGGTTAATTGTTCACCGCCTGAAATATTGTGACTTTCCACCAGCGCGTTATCCGTGTACTTAAAATCACGGTCCAGCAATACCATCGGTTTTCTCACCTGACGTAAATGATGCTGCTGATTTTCTAACGTCGACGGGACAATAAACAGGCCGTCCACATTACGGGCTATTAAGGCCTTAGTTATTTTGTTTTCGTAATCGACATCATCATAGGTACAGCTAATCATCAACTGGTAACCGGAGCGGCGACAGCGCTGCTCCAGTTTCTCCGCCAGCGTGGCAAAGAAGACGTTAGAAATATTCGGTACGATAAGACCTAGCGTATCCGTTTTATTCAGCTTCAGACTGCGGGCGGAATGGTTAATCACATAACCATATCGCTCAACATATTCATTAATACGCGTTTGCGTTTTGAGGCTGATCCGATACTGTTCAGCTTTTCCGTTTAGCACCAGTCTCACGGTTGTCACCGATAAATTCAGGTCGCTGGCTATCTGTTCTACTGTTTTAGCCATATATGTGCCCCAGTCACCGTCCACGCGTCAATTGACAATCATAAAAGCATTTTACACTTTTGTCTTACCGCATCAGTCGGTTAAGCGCACGCTGTTGATCTCACCAGCTAAGCGGGGGCGCAGACGCCGCCCCCTGCCTGTTTATTTCTTGCCGAAAGGATGTAACAGCTTGTCAATTTCTGGCGTATTGATGTTCTGAGCGCTGACGAATTTCACCGGGATATCGATCTCTTTCGCGACCGTTTGCCCGGACAGCGCGGCATTCAGGGTTTTGATCCCCTGATAACCAATCTGATAAGCGTCCTGGACGACAAAGCCCTGGATAACCCCGGTGTTGAGGAAGTTAATAATGGCTTCGGTACTGTCGAAACCAATGACTTTCACCTTCCCTTTCAGATTCTGACTGTCGATAGCGTTAGCGACGCCCAGCGTTGAGCCTTCATTGGTGCCATAGATCCCAGCCAGATCGGGGTTGGCCTGAATCATATCAATGGTCTTATCCATCGCTTTTTGCGGATCGCCATCACTGTACTGCACGGGCAGCACCTTGATATCCGGATACTTTTCCTTCATGCGGGCGATAAACCCTTCCGAGCGCTCAATCGCCGATGACGTTCCGGCGACGTGAGCGATAATGCCGACCTTACCTTTATTATTCACCTGCGCCGCCAGCGCATCTGCCGCTTCAGCGCCAGCTTTACGGTTATTGGTCGCGACAAAGCTGACTGGAATATCGGAGTTCACGCCAGAGTCAAAGGTGACAACCTTAATGCCACGTGAATTTGCCGTTTCCACCAGCGGAGCAAGCGCATTCGCATCCAGCGCGGCCAGCAGCAGGCCGTTCGGTTTTTGCGCCATGGCGTTTTCAACCAGCTGAATTTGCTCCGCAATCTGGGTTTCGTCCGCAGGTCCGACATAGCTGGTTTTATCGCCCAACTCTTTCGCCGCCGCTTCCGTCCCCATTTTCACGGTTTGCCAGAATTCATGTTGGAAACCTTTACTGATGACCGGAAGGTTCAAATCTTTCGCTAACGCGCTGGACGTGATGCACGCCAGCAGGGATAACGCGTAGACAAAATGCCTGGTTTTCATTGTGGTACTCCGTTGTAAGTGTGTCACCCTTAACGTCAGGGTCAGTGTTCCCCGTGACTGCCGGGAGCGTAAATCAACGAATCTTTTTGCGTAATGTATCGAGATAGACGGCGGCGACGACCACAACCCCCATCGCAACCATTTGCCAGAACTGGGAGACCCCCATCAGGTTCAGGCCGTTTTTCAATACGCTCATAATGAATGCGCCAATGATGGTGCCGCCGATGGTGCCAATCCCGCCCATCAGACTGGTGCCGCCAA
This sequence comes from Citrobacter telavivensis, assembly GCA_009363175.1. Classification (NCBI taxonomy): domain Bacteria; kingdom Pseudomonadati; phylum Pseudomonadota; class Gammaproteobacteria; order Enterobacterales; family Enterobacteriaceae; genus Citrobacter; species Citrobacter telavivensis. Next base: position 1,565,878 of record CP045205.1, on the reverse strand, counting down.
TCACCACTGCCGCGATGGCTTCCAGTTCATAACCAACACCGACCGTTGGCTGACCGGAGTTCAGGCGCGAGGCCAGAATCACCCCGGCAATACCAGTCAACAGCCCGCAAAAGGCATAGACAAAAATTTTGACGCGCTGGACTTTGATCCCGGAAAGGTGTGCCGCCACTTCATTACTGCCCACGGCATAGACGTAGCGACCAATCACCGTTTTCTTGAGGATGTAACCGGCAACCAGGGCGACAATCACCAGATAGAACACCGGATACGGCAGCACATCGAATAAACGTCCCTGCGCCAGCAATTTAAAGGTGGGGTAATCGGCAAAATAGATGGCGCGACCGTCGGTCATCACCATGTTGATTCCCCTGACGGACATCATCAGCCCCAGCGTAGCGATGAACGGCGGGATCGTCATTTTGGTCACCAGCAAACCGTTCACGTAGCCGCATAATCCCCCGGCCAGCACGCCAGCCAGAATGCAGACCGGCAGGGGCAGTCCGAGTGTCGCGCAGATGCCCACCGCAACGCCGGAAAACGCCACCACCGACCCTAAGGAGAGGTCGATTCCTGCCGTAATAATCACAAACGTGACGCCAATGGCCATAATGCCGATAACCGACGTTTGCAGCGCAATCGTCATAATATTTTCGGTATTAAAGAAAAACGGCGAGCTGAAACTGAAGAAGACAACCAAAATAATCAAACTGAACAGCGGCGCAAGGCGCATTAAAAGTTCTTTATTAATTTTTATTTTCTTATTATTGCTGTCTGAAGAGGTTACAGAGATGGTCATGATTTAATCCTCTAACGTCGCATATTGCATGATTTTTTCCTGGGTGGCGTTATCAGCAGTTAATTCTCCGGTAATACGACCACTGCGCATGACTAAGATACGATCGCACATGCCCAGAACCTCCGGTAATTCCGAGGAAATCATAATGATCGACTTCCCTTTCGCCACAAGACGATTCATTAATTCATAGATTTCTAATTTTGCGCCGACATCAATTCCCCGGGTGGGTTCATCAAAAATAAGAATATCGGTATCTTTACACACCCAGCGGGCAATAATTATTTTTTGCTGATTTCCCCCACTCAGATTCAGGGCCGCCTGTTCAAGGTGCGGCGTTTTAATTCTGAGCGCCCTGACCTGTTCTTCACTGGTTTGCTGGCAGCGTTTCGAATCAACGTTACCAAAACGGTCGGCGTATTCAGGGTAATTCCCCAACATGATATTGCGCTCAACGGACAAATTAAGCGCCAGCCCCTCTTTTTTGCGATCTTCGGTTAAATAGCTAATACCTTGCGCAATGGCGTCAGAAATACTCTTTATCACAATGACCTTGCCGTTCAGCGTAATGGTCCCGCTGTCGATAGGATCGGCGCCAAAAATGGCCCGCGCCAGTTCCGTACGCCCGGCGCCCATCAAACCGGCAAAACCCAGGATCTCTCCCCGATTCAACGTAAAGTCGATGTTATTGAGAACGCCTTTGCGCGTGAGGCCGCTGACTTCCAGCACCGGTTCCTGATGTGCCCGCGCTTCGCGGCGAGGATAGATGTTTCCCAATTCACGCCCGACCATCATCGCAATCAGGTCGCTTATCTTCACGTTTTCATAATCAACGGTATCAATGTACTGGCCGTCGCGCATAACCGTCGCGCGATCGGCAATCAGCGCCAGTTCTTCCAGACGATGCGAGATGTAGACAATCCCGGTTCCCTGTGCTTTAAGCAACCGGGTCACCTGGAATAAACTTTCTATTTCCGTTTCCGTCAGCGCCGCCGTAGGTTCATCCATAATCAGGATTTTGGCATTGACGGATATCGCTTTCGCGATTTCCACCATCTGCTGTTGTGCCACCGTCAGGTCTGCCACCAGCGTTTCTGGCGAAATATTCAGGTTTAATTTCTGCAAAATCTCGCTTGCCGCCTGTCGCTGTTGCTTTTCATCCAGTCGCCAACGGTTATTTTTACAAAACTCTCTGCCAATAAAGATATTTTCTTCCACGGTTAATTCCGGAAAGAGATTAAATTCCTGATGAATAATAGTGATCCCGGCATTTTTCGCACTGAGCGGATCGCTGAATGACACAGGACGATCCTCAAATATAATATTCCCTTCATCCGGTTGATAAACACCGGATAAAATTTTCATTAGCGTGGACTTTCCTGCACCATTTTCGCCTAATAGCGCATGCACTTCGCCTTTGCGAAGAGTAAAGTTCACATTGCTCAACGCTAATACGCCGGGAAAGCGTTTGGTTATATGATTCATCTGTAAAAATGTTTCGGACATTGCTGCTTTCCTCAATAATCAGAAACTGCAGGCAGTGAATCAGGCGAAGTGCATTCTCAGGGAGCGAGCGTCACCATGAATGTGAATACTTCCTGAAAACACGTATACGTCACGTCGATATGTTGCCAGATATTGCTAACTCGAGTTAGCGATTTGCCCTTTTAAAGCTATTTTAGCCACCAAAAATAGCCAAATCATTTGGGTTAAAACTGTGATACCGGACAGACATTTATTTCTAATTATTTGATTTTAAATATTTTAATAAATTTGACTGCCTCTGAATTATTTGATGCAGATCGAATTTTAACCACTTCTCGTGAAGCCACTCACAATCCCATCAGAAAAAAGTTGTGTAAAAAACACACCAATATCTAAGCTAACTCGAGTTAGCAATTTTATCTGTTTCAGCCGCCTGCTGCGGTGGTGCTCTTTTCATCCGCCTGAGCAGCGCGCCAATACGTGAGATGAGGAACCCCGAATGAAGAAGATCAGCCTACCGAAAATTGGTATTCGTCCGGTCATTGATGGACGCCGAATGGGCGTTCGTGAATCACTGGAAGCACAGACGATGAATATGGCAAAGGCGACTGCAGCCCTGCTGACGGAGAAGTTGCGCTACGCCTGCGGCACGCCGGTTGAATGTGTTATTGCCGACACTTGTATTGCCGGAATGGCGGAATCCGCCGCCTGTGAGGAAAAATTCAGTCGTCAGAATGTCGGTCTGACGATCACCGTGACGCCGTGCTGGTGCTACGGTAGCGAAACCATCGATATGGATCCTCTACGTCCGAAAGCCATCTGGGGCTTTAATGGCACTGAACGCCCGGGCGCGGTTTACCTGGCTGCGGCGCTGGCGGCGCATAGCCAAAAGGGGATCCCTGCGTTCTCCATCTACGGCAAGGATGTACAGGATGCCGGCGATACGTCTATCCCGGACGATGTTGAGGAAAAACTGCTGCGCTTCGCCCGGGCAGGACTTGCCGTCGCCAGCATGAAGGGTAAGAGCTACCTCTCTCTGGGCGGGGTGTCGATGGGGATCGCCGGTTCCATCGTCGATCATCATTTCTTTGAGTCCTGGCTAGGGATGAAGGTCCAGTCCGTCGATATGACCGAGTTGCGTCGCCGCATCGATCAAAAAATCTATGACGAAGCTGAACTGGAAATGGCGCTGGCATGGGCGGATAAACACTTCCGCTATGGCGAAGATAAAAATGCTAAACAGTATCAGCGTAACGCCGAACAAAGCCGGGCGATCCTGCGGGAAAGCCTGCTGATGGCAATGTGCATTCGCGACATGATGCAAGGGAACCCTAAGCTGGCAGAAAAGGGACGCGTGGAAGAGTCACTCGGCTATAACGCGATTGCCGCGGGCTTTCAGGGGCAACGTCACTGGACCGATCAATACCCCAACGGCGATACCGCCGAAGCGTTGCTGAACAGTTCGTTTGACTGGAACGGCGTGCGCGAACCATTTGTGGTCGCCACCGAAAACGACAGTCTGAACGGCGTCGCCATGCTGCTTGGACATCAGTTGACCGGCACCGCACAGGTCTTTGCCGATGTGCGTACCTACTGGTCGCCAGAAGCGGTTGAACGTGTGACGGGTCAAGCGCTGACCGGACGTGCAGAACACGGCATTATCCATCTGATCAACTCCGGTTCCGCCGCGCTGGATGGTACCTGTAAACAGCGCGACAGCGAAGGAAAACCGACGGTGAAACCGCACTGGGAGGTGACACAGCAGGAGGCTGACGCCTGCCTGGCGGCCACAGAGTGGTGTCCGGCTATCCATGAATATTTCCGCGGCGGCGGCTATTCATCACGCTTCCTGACTGAAGGCGGCGTACCGTTCACCATGACCCGCGTGAACATCATCAAAGGTCTGGGGCCGGTACTGCAAATTGCAGAGGGCTGGAGCGTCGAACTGCCGAAAGCGGTGCATGACACCCTCGACAAACGCACCGATTCCAGTTGGCCCACCACCTGGTTTGCACCACGCCTTACCGGTAAAGGACCATTCTCCGACGTCTATTCCGTGATGGCTAACTGGGGCGCGAACCACGGCGTCCTGACCGTCGGCCACGTCGGCGCAGACTTTATCACCCTCGCCGCCATGCTGCGCATTCCGGTCTGCATGCACAACGTGGAAGAGGCGAAAATTTACCGCCCCTCCGCCTGGGCCGCGCACGGTATGGATACAGAAGGCCAGGATTACCGCGCCTGTCAGAACTACGGGCCACTGTATAAACGTTAAGCATTGCGCAATTGCCTGATGGCGACGCTGAGACAGCTTATCCTGCCTACGGGTAAACAACGTGTAGACAGGATAAGCGCAGTGCCATCCGGCAACGGGAGTCATAATGAAAAATGAAATCATCCTGGTTCTCGACTGCGGCGCAACAAACGTGCGGGCCATTGCCGTCGATCGTCAGGGACACATTGTCGCCCGTGCTGCGGTTGCCAATGCCAGCGAGATTGCCGTAGAAAACAGTGCCTGGCACCAATGGTCGCTGGATGCCATCCTGCAACGTTTTGCACAATGCTGCCAGAAACTATCCGCTGAACTCTCGGCCTGTCGGATTCGCGGCATCACGGTCACCACTTTTGGCGTTGACGGCGCGCTGGTCGATGAACGCGGCGAGTTACTCTACCCCATCATCAGTTGGAAATGCCCACGCACCGCCTCGGTGATGGAAAACATCCGTCGTTTTATGTCGCCGCGTCAACTTCAGACCCTTTCCGGCGTCGGCGCATTTAGCTTCAACACGCTGTACAAGCTGATATGGCTTAAAGAAAATTACCCACAGCTGCTGGAGCGGGCCCACGCCTGGCTGTTTATCTCTTCACTCATTAATCATCGTCTGACCGGCGAATTCACCACTGACATCACCATGGCTGGCACCAGCCAGATGCTGGATATCCAGCAGCGGGATTTCAGTACCGATATTTTACAGGCCACAGGACTGCCGCGACGGCTCTTCCCGCGACTTGTAGAGGCGGGTGAACAGACAGGTTCGCTACAGCCTGCTATGGCAACGATACTCGGTCTCCCGCCGGGAATTCCCGTGATCTCCGCCGGACACGATACCCAGTTTGCGCTGTTTGGCGCCGGCGCGGAGCAAGACGAACCGGTTCTCTCTTCCGGCACGTGGGAGATCCTGATGGTGCGTAGCGCGAGGGTTGATACGTCGCTATTGAGCGGACATGCGGGTTCAACCTGTGAACTGGACAGCCAGTCAGGACTTTATAATCCGGGGATGCAGTGGCTTGCTTCCGGCGTACTTGAATGGGTGCGCAAGCTGCTGTGGACACCCGAAACCCCCTGGCAAACGTTGATTGCACAAGCGCAAGCGATTCCTGCCGGGTCCGATGGCGTGCAGATGCAGTGCGAACTGCTCTCTTCTGCAAACGCAGGCTGGCGAGGCGTTACGCTCAATACCACCCGCGCGCATTTCTATCGCGCGGCGCTGGAAGGATTAACGGAGCAACTGCGACATAACCTGCATACGCTGGAAAAAATTGGTCAATTCAGCGCGACGGAACTGCTGTTGGTCGGCGGCGGGAGCCGCAATGCGCTGTGGAATCAGATCAAGGCCAATACTCTTGAGATCTCTATCAAAGTGCTGGATGACGCGGAAACCACCGTTGCCGGCGCGGCGATGTACGGTTGGTATGGCATCGGCGCGTTTTCCAGTCCGCAGCAGGCCAGAGAACAGGTGCGCTACCAGTACCGTTATTTCTATCCCCGCACAGAGTAAAGGAATATATATGCTTAAAACCATTTCTCCTCTCATCTCACCAGAACTGCTTAAAGTTCTGACGCAAATGGGTCACGGCGATGAAATTATTTTCTCAGACGCGCACTTCCCGGCGCACAGCATGGGACCGCAGGTGATCCGTGCCGATGGTCTCAGCGTCAGCGACCTGCTGCGAGCCGTGATCCCGCTGTTTGAGCTCGACAGCTATGCGCCACCGCTGGTCATGATGGCTGCCGTCGAAGGCGACACGCTCGACCCGCGCGTTGAAGCGCGCTATCGCGATGCACTTTCCGCACAGACGCCGTGTCCGGAGATTACTCGTATCGATCGCTTCGCCTTCTACGAGCGTGCGCAAAAGGCTTTTGCGATTGTCATCACCGGCGAGTGCGCAAAGTATGGGAATATTCTTTTAAAAAAAGGGGTAACACCGTAATCTCAATCGCGGTTGGGGCATTTGATTGAGAGGTGATAAGAGATGAAAGCGGCACGTCAGCAGGCGATCGTGGATCTGCTCAGTCAGTATAAAAGCCTGACCACCGAGACACTGGCCGTTCAGCTCAGCGTCAGTAAAGAGACCATCCGCCGCGATCTCAGCGAACTGCAGATTCAAGGAAAAATACTGCGCAACCACGGGCGCGCGAAAGGGATCCTGCGGGAAAATCCGGACAGCGGCGATCCCTTTCATATGCGCCTGAAGAGCCATTACGCGCATAAAGCCGATATCGCCAGAAAGGCGTTGAGCTGGATTGAAGAAGGCATGGTCATTGCGCTGGATGCCAGTTCTACCTGTTGGTATCTGGCTCGGCAACTGCCGGATATCAATATACAGGTCTTTACCAACAGCCAGCCCATTTGCCAGGAACTCGGTAAGCGCCAGCATATTCAGCTCATCAGTTCCGGCGGCAGACTCGAGCGCAAGCATGGCTGTTACGTCAATCCTGCGCTCATTTCGCAGCTCAAATCCCTTGAGGTCGACCTGTTTATTTTTTCCTGCGAAGGGATCGACGGCGGCGGCGCACTATGGGATTCCAGCACCTTTAACGCCGATTTCAAATCGGTCCTGTTGAAACGCGCGTCGCAGTCGTTATTGCTGATCGATAAGAGTAAATTCAATCGCTCAGGAGAAGCCCGACTCGGGCATCTGGATGACGTAACGCATATTGTGTCGGACAGTACGTCGATGTAATCAGGTCATCACATTCAACAAATAAAAGTCATTGCTCTCGCTACAGTGGCAATGTCCCTGACAATATCATCTATCGCGCCAGAAACAATCATAAGAATAATTAACCACAAAATTATTATTTAACATAATAAATTAAAATAGTTCATTAACTCAACTCCTCTGTAAAATACAAAGCAAGAAAAAAACCATTAAAAACACATAAAGATAACAATCTTCTTTTTGATTGCAACCCCAGATCGTGTGGGTTCAACAGAGGTAATGGCCTGGCGTGTGGAATGGCTGTCGGAAGGTGAAATACGCCTTCATCTCCCCGATAAAACAGATTCCGTCAATATTTCTCTTCGCTGACAAGACGAGATGAATAATTAAGTCATTAGACCGAAATTATAACACGTCACCCTTTTCTTCACATCATCGGTTTCAATCAATGATATTCAGGCAAAAGTTGAGTTTTTACTGTGTCATAGTAACGTGGTACTTACGCATTGATCTGCTGGATAAAAGAATGATTTCTCAGAGTGTGCTGACTTTACGTGGGTAAGACAGATGCTGAGCCAACCAGAGCGGTTGGCTCAGACAAAGGATTACTGATCTACAGGACCACAACCGCCAATAATCTTAGAAATAGAAATTGCCGGGTGTAACAAATAATCGTAATCACAATTTTTTTGTTTGTTATAGACACTACCTGTGCAACCAGAAATCACAGAGATAGCAATAGCAAGCAGCGAGAATTTAATTACCTTTGACATGTTGTCTCCTTGGTATAAAAAATGATGCCAACCTAACGTTTTTAGCCATTAAGCCCTGGCAATTTAACCTGCCATATTATGGAATTTAACATTACGTTTTATCCTTAACATCAAAAAATCCAGAGTACCACGATTATTCACATTCAATACAATGTCAGCTTTGCTGTTTTTCGTTCAGATAACAAACCTGACCGGGAAAACGTGCAACTATTATTATCAACAAGCTCTGACGAACGCAATACATAAAAGAAAATTAGGACAATATAAACATTATCGACTTTATCTGTTTTTGGACGTTTATATGACTATCAGTCTAATAACATTCCTTGATGGATACATGAATATCTTATTCCATGGCAACATTCAGTGTTTTGTCCATTCAAAACTACACAAACCAGCGTTTTATCTTTAGGGTATTAATTATACCTGCCAAAGTAAATAATTAGCATTTTAATGATACTAATATTGATGTGTCCCATTCTCAGGCCGGATTAATGCTGATGAAAATAAGAAATACTGATGGGAAGAACAGCGCCTGACGGCGCTGTGGTTACTCTGGCAAAAGACAAAAGCAGACGCTAGCGCTCGTCGCGACGCCCACCGACCGCTGCCCACAGGCGGCGGACGTGCACCGTCACTTCTTCACGGTCATGATACAGCTGACGCGCCTGAATCTGCGCATTCACGCCGTGCTCGTCGAGTTGCGCCTGGATATAGGCCAGGTTCTGCGAAACCTCTTCGTAGCGTTTTTTCATCGGCAACTTGAGGTTAAAGATGGTTTCCCGGCACCAGCCGTTGACCAGCCACTGCGCCATCAGCGCCGCCACTTTCGCCGGCTTCTCAACCATGTCGCACACCATCCACGAGATGTTACTGCGGTTGGGGCGATACCTGAAGCCGTCTTCGCGAAGCCAGGTGACCTGCCCGGTATCCATCAGGCTTTGCGCCATCGGGCCGTTATCGACTGAATACACCCACATATTGCGTTTGACCAGTTGATAGGTCCAGCCGCCGGGGCAGGCCCCTAAATCCACCGCGTACATCCCGTTTGCCAGACGCTCATCCCACTCATCTTGCGGAATAAACACGTGCAGCGCTTCTTCCAGCTTCAGCGTCGAGCGGCTTGGCGCATCGGCCGGGAACTTCAGGCGCGGAATGCCCATATAGTACGGCGAGTTATTACTGGCACAGGAATAGCCGGTATAGCAGCAGCCTGGCGCAATAAAGAAGACGTGCACCACCGGACGCTTCGGCGTCTCATAATTCGTCAGAACGCCAGCGTCGCGCAGCGCGGCACGCAATGGCACCGTAAATTTGCGGCAGAACTTCATCAGCTCTTTGCTTTCATTCGTATCGGCCACTTCCACGCGCAGATCGCCGCCTTTCTCCACCACGCCCTGCAACATGCCAACAATCGGCGTAATGCGGTCTTCCGGTGGCAGATGCTGGAGCAACTCGCCAACCACAAACCACTGACGAGCAAAAATCAGTGAACTGAACGGCAGCTCGCTGATAATTTTTTCGGCGTCTTCTGCCTGATAGCACTCATAGATGACATAGCCCGCGTTCTCTTTGACGCGAGCAAAACCGAAAAGCTCCCGACGCCCTGCTTTGTCGGTAATTTCGGCGGCACACTCTTTTTCAAAGCCCAGGCGACACAACAACACAACCTTATTCATGAACTACGCCCTTACGCTTCAAACGGATGGCGCCAATTAACATCAGCACCCAACCTGCCAGGAAGCTGACGCCGCCGACAGGGGTAACAAACGCCCACAGGCGCAGATGAGACAGCGCCAGGCAATACAGGCTACCGCTAAACAGCACCGTGCCCAGGGCAAGAAAAACACTACTCCAGTAAAACCAGATGCTGATCCGGCGTTGCATCGCCACCGCCAGCCCGAAGATAGCCAGCGTATGAAACGCCTGATATTGCAGGCCGGTCTGGATCCAGCCCATTTCAACCACACCGAGGGTTTTGCTCAGGACATGCGCACCGAAAGCCCCCAGAGCGACATAAATAAAGCCACTGATCGCGGCAAAAATCAGCATAAAACGGCTGGTCATGGTAATACCCTAAGTAAGTTATTGTTCGTAACGAAAGCGGAATTTCTCTTGTTCCGTGGCCGCTTTCGCCAGTATCCACTGACGGAACGCGGCTATTTTACCCAGTTCTGCCTGACTGTCATGACAAACCAGATAAAATGCATTTTTACTGACCAGCACATCATTAAACGGGCAGACGAGTCGTCCCGCCTCAATTTCTGAGTGCGCCATCACGTTATTCGCCAGCGCCACACCCTGTCCGTGGATAGCGGCCTGCAGCACCATCGCGCTATGGCTAAAGATAGGCCCTTGCTGGACGTTGATGTGATTCAGCCCCAACTGTCGCGTATAGGTTTGCCAGTCACGACGTGAGGCATCATGCAGCAAAGTATGCGAAGCCAAATCCGCGGGCGATTTCAGGGGCTTATCCCCCGTCAGCAGCAGCGGCGAGCACACCGGCAGCAGATACTCGGCGTACAATTTTTCTACGCGCAGTCCAGGCCAGTTGCCGCGGCCATAAAAAATCGCCACGTCGACGTCGTCCGCCAGTTTATCTTCCTGACGGTCCACCGCCTGGATCCTGACGTCAATTCCCGGATAAGCTGAGTTAAAGCTAGAGAGTCGTGGCACCAACCACTGAATCGCAAAACTGGGCAATAAACTGACCGTCAGCGCCCCTTTTGCACTCCGCGCCTGAAGTTTACGCGTCGCTTCGGTTAATTGCGAAAAAATCTCTTTTATGTCGAGGAAGTAGCTCTGCCCTTCTTCGGTAAGAAGAAGAGAACGGTTGCGTCGACGAAACAGCTTCAGCCCCAAAAAATCCTCAAGTGACTTGATTTGGTGGCTTACTGCGGCCTGCGTCACAAAAAGCTCTTCTGCTGCGCGGGTGAAGCTCAGATGCCGTGCGGCGGCATCAAAAACACGTAATGCGTTCAGAGGTGGAAGTCGTTTTGACATGGCTTTTAAACTTTGATGTTAAAAGAATTTAACAATTAGGCTACACTATGTAACCTATTAGTTTTTTTAATCTGAGCCATTATAATTTGTCCGTTGAGGAACTACCAGCAAATACCTATAGTGGCGGCACTTCCTGAGCCGGAACGAAAAGTTTTATCGGAATGCGTGTTCTGGTGGGCTTTTGGCTTACGGTTGTGATGTTGTGTTGTTGTGTTTGCAATTGGTCTGCGATTCAGACCACGGTAGCAACGCTACCCTTTTTCACTTCCTGTACATTTACCCTGTCTGTCCATAGTGATTAATGTAGCACCGCCAATTTGCGGTGCTTTTTTTTTACCTGATATCTGGCGACTACTGATCCAACTCGACCATCTCTTTCACATCGGTACGATTGATCTGCTGTTTGTTGCCATTAGCGTCCTTGTACGAAATCATCCCGGTTTCATCATCGGTTTTCGGCTTACCGTCCGCGACGATGCTACGACCATCATTGGTGTGCATCACATAGTTCGGACCGGAACAGGCGCTCAGGGCAAAAGTCAGCATACATGCAGAGATAATTGCGGCAGTCTTTTTCATCTTCTTCTCCTTAAAGCTGTTTATGCTATTTAAAACGTACTCCGTAACAGGCATAAATATTTACCTAACATAATTCAGCATAAGCTACTGGTCTGATTTCGCCACAACATCCAGAGTATTCCTGGTGGCCGCACAATCCTTGAATCAGCGACCAATTTGCGCCACGATCGGATCACTGAATCGAGGAATACCATGAACGCTTTCAATCCCGCGCAGTTTCGCGCGCAATTTCCCGCATTAGCTGACGCGGGCGTCTATCTTGATAGCGCCGCGACGGCCCTCAAACCACAGGCCGTTATTGAGGCGACCCGACAGTTCTATAGTCTGAGCGCCGGCAACGTCCACCGCAGTCAGTTTGCCGAAGCCCAGCGCCTGACCGCGCGCTATGAGGCCGCGCGGGAAAAGGTGGCGCGTTTGCTGAACGCGCCTGATGACAAAACCATCGTCTGGACCCGTGGCACCACGGAGGCCATCAACATGGTGGCGCAGAGCTATGCCCGCCCTCGCCTGCAACCGGGTGATGAGATTATCGTCAGCGTCGCGGAGCACCATGCGAACCTTGTGCCGTGGCTGATGGTCGCGGAGCAAACCGGGGCAAAAGTGGTCAAGCTACCGCTCAATACCCAGCACCTGCCTGATGTCGAACGCCTGCCGGAAATTATCACCCCGCGAAGCCGAATTCTCGCACTAGGGCAGATGTCGAACGTTACCGGCGGCTGCCCGGACTTAGCCCGAGCCATTACGCTCGCCCATGCCGCTGACATGGTGGTGATGGTGGATGGCGCGCAGGGGGCGGTCCATTTCCCGGCGGATGTCCAGGCGCTCGATATCGACTTCTACGCCTTCTCCGGACATAAGCTGTACGGCCCAACCGGCATCGGCGTGCTTTTCGGCAAACCAGCGTTGCTGGCAGCCATGTCGCCCTGGCTTGGTGGCGGTAAGATGATCAACGAAGTCAGTTTCGAGGGCTTCACTACTCAAGCCGCACCGTGGAAGCTGGAAGCGGGTACTCCTAACGTCGCTGGCGTGATTGGCATGAGCGCCGCGCTGGAGTGGCTGGCCGACATTGATATCATCCAGGCGGAAAGCTGGAGTCGTGGGCTGGCCACGCTGGCGGAAGAGGCGCTGGCTCAGCGTCCGGGGTTCCGTTCGTTTCGCTGTCAGGACTCCAGTCTGCTGGCCTTTGATTTTGCCGGGGTTCACCATAGCGATATGGTCACCCTGTTGGCGGAGTATGGCATCGCACTGCGTGCCGGTCAGCACTGCGCGCAGCCGCTGCTGGCTGAACTTGGCGTCACGGGTACGCTACGCGCCTCATTTGCGCCGTATAATACCCAAAGTGATGTGGATGCGCTGGTCAACGCTGTTGATCGCGCACTGGAAATACTGGTGGATTAATGACTAGCCCAATGTTTGCCGGACACCCGTTCGGCACAACCATAACCGAAGAGACGTTGCGCCATACCTTTCTCCCGCTGACCCAGTGGGAAGACAAATATCGTCAGTTGATCCTGCTCGGTAAACAGCTTCCGGCATTGCCCGACTATCTCAAAGCGCAGGCCAAAGAGATTGCTGGCTGCGAAAATCGCGTCTGGCTGGGATATACATGCTCTGAAAAGGGCACGCTACACTTTTTCGGCGACAGTGAAGGTCGCATTGTGCGCGGACTGCTGGCGGTATTGCTGACCGCCGCAGAAGGGAAAACGCCGGCGGAACTTCTGGCCCATTCGCCGCTGGCGTTGTTTGATGAGCTGGGGCTACGAACTCAGCTCAGCGCGTCGCGCGGCCAGGGTCTGGCGGCGTTGAACGAGGCAGTCATTAATGCGGCTCATTCCGCCGGATGATGACGCTGAAGCGTCTTATCCGGCCTACCCCTGGCGTGCCGCTTTTGCCATCATCTTTTTCAACGCATGGGATACTGCCACGAAACCGAACGTGGCGGTGACCATCGTTGCCGCGCCGAAGCCCGACGCACAGTCCATCCGCTTTGGTCCTTCTGCCGTCGCCTTTATGGCGCAGACGCTACCGTCTGACTGTGGATACACCAGCGCTTCCGTTGAAAACACACAGTCGACGCCGAGTTTGCCTTTACTGTTTTTCACTACGCCAAAATCGCTTTTCAGCCGTTCGCGCAGTTTTGCCGCCAGCGGATCCTGGATAGTTTTCGCCAGATCGACGACCTGAATCTGCGTAGGATCGATCTGACCACCCGCACCACCGGTGGTCACTAACGGGATCTTATTGCGTCGACAGTAGGCAATCAGCGCCGCTTTTGGCCGTACGCTGTCAATGGCATCAATGACATAGCTGAATCCCGCGTTCATATATTCCGCGACGTTATCCGGCGTAACAAAGTCATCGACTACCGTCACCCGGCACTCGGGGTTGATCAGGCGAATACGCTCGGCCATCACTTCCGCCTTTGCCAGCCCGACATTGTCGCGCAGCGCATGGATCTGGCGGTTGGTGTTCGTCACGCAAACGTCATCCATATCGATAAGCGTAATCGCGCCGATCCCGGTTCGCGCCAGCGCTTCCGCCGCCCAGGAGCCGACGCCGCCGATCCCAACCACGCAGATATGCGCATCGGCAAACAGCTGTAGCGCTTTTTCACCATACAGACGCGCGGTGCCGCCAAAACGCTGACGCCAGGCATCACTAATTACAACAGACATAACACCTCAAATTCATTAATACCGAGCGGGATGACTGCCTGATGGCGGCTGCGCCTTATCAGGCCTACCCGATGATGTAGGCCGGATAAGCGAAGCGCCATCCGGCGACTAGCCGCTAAACACGTTACCCGCGCCAGGCGCGCTCTTCAGTACCCATACGCGACCATAGTGATTATACCAGCCCGCGCGGTGTCCGGCGTCCGGTCCAATGCCCTGGTAAATGTCGAAGTGCTGACCTTTAATCGCCCCACCAACATCCAGCGCCACCATCAGACGTAGCTCATACTGACCGTTAAATTTCCCGTTGTTGTCCAGCAGCGGAACTTCTGCGAGCAACGTCGTGCCCGCCGGGATAATACTGCGGTCAGACGCCACCGATGCGCGGCCAATCAGCGGTACCGCACTGGCCCCTTTCACCGGGGCAAAAGATTGCGGTTTAAAGAAGACGAATGACGGGTTCTGCTCAAGCAATTCACGCACTTGTGCTTCGCTGTGCGTTTCGCCCCAGTGGCGAATCGCCTGCATCGACATATCTTCTCTCTTCACTTCACCGCGATCGATCAGCACTTTGCCAATACTGCGGTAGGCGTGACCGTTTTTCCCGGCATAGCTAAAGAAGTTCAGCGGGGAACCGTCGCCAAAGTCGATATAGCCGCTGCCCTGCACGTCCATAATGAAGTTATCCATCAGGGAGTTGCTGTACGCCAGGATATAGCTGTCGCTCAGCGCACCGGAGTAGATCTCAGCGCGTGACGGCAGACGACCTCGCTTCGGCGGCATACGATAGATAGGATACTGGAACTCGCCCTGACGCGTATGACGCGCCTGAATCACTGGCGTGTAGTAACCGGTAAACTGCACGTTGCCGTAGTTATCAGCGCCTTCCATCTGCCAGGCATCAAGGCCAAACTGGCGCATGGTGCGCGTATCGCCCCCGGCGCGCAGCCAGTCTTGTACGGCGTTATAAACGTTGCTTTGATTACCGTACAAGCGCGGAGAAGCGCTGCGGATCTGATTGACCTGTTCGGCAAAATCGCCGGCGTTGATCGGTGCGCCGATGGCATCCGGCTGGTTCACCAGTGAGAAAGGCTGGGTAAACTTCCCGTCTTTATACTGCTGCCCGCGATCGGTTGGTTTAGAGGAACAGGCAGCCAGCATTGCAACTACCGCGCCCACGAGAAGGTAACTGACCCAACGTCCTTTCATTGTTCTCTTCTTTTAGCTGTAAATCATGCGCAATGAAGATAACAAACCCGGCCCGCTAATGAAACGAGCACCGCTGCCCTGACGCAAATTTTGCACATTATTTAAACTGAAATGCCTTGTTTTTGTTCATTTTCATCCCGAAACCGTGATCAAGGTGAAAAAAGGGTTGCATGAAAATGCGAGCAGAGTATAGTGCGCATCCACGGACGCGGGGTGGAGCAGCCTGGTAGCTCGTCGGGCTCATAACCCGAAGGTCGTCGGTTCAAATCCGGCCCCCGCAACCAATTAAAATTTGATGCAGTAAAGCTTTTGCATAGTCGTTCGAATCACAGGAAAGCCAAGGCTCATGTGGTTTGAAATGCACAGCAGAAAGACGGACGCGGGGTGGAGCAGCCTGGTAGCTCGTCGGGCTCATAACCCGAAGGTCGTCGGTTCAAATCCGGCCCCCGCAACCAATTAAAATTTGATGCAGTAAAGCTTTTGCATAGTCGTTCGAATCACAGGAAAGCCAAGGCTCATGTGGTTTGAAATGCACAGCAGAAAGACGGACGCGGGGTGGAGCAGCCTGGTAGCTCGTCGGGCTCATAACCCGAAGGTCGTCGGTTCAAATCCGGCCCCCGCAACCAACATCAAACACCTTAACGGGTGTTTTTTTGTTTCTGCGGTCCAGAAAAAAAGCGCTTTTCAGCGCTTTTTATTATCCTCTTCTCGCCAGCGTCGCCCCATCGGCGAAGTACGCTTTGATCCCTGCCAGAATCGACTCCGCCACTTCCTGCTGGAAGGTTGCCGTTTTCAGCTTCCGTTCTTCTTCGATATTACTGATAAACGCCGTTTCGACGAGAATCGATGGGATATCCGGCGCTTTCAGCACCGCAAACCCGGCCTGTTCCACCTGATTTTTATGCAGATTGTTAATCCTGCCGAGCTTGTTGAGCACCGCTTTACCAAATTTCAGGCTATCGGCAATGGTCAGCGATTGCACCATATCGAACATGGTGTGGTCGACATAGCGGTCGCCGCTTTTACTTACGCCACCGATCAAATCCGAGGCGTTCTGCGTCTGCGCCAGATATTTCGCCGCCGTACTGGTTGCCCCTTTGGTCGACAGCGCAAACACGGATGAACCGCTGGGTTGTCGACTGGTGAAGGCGTCCGCATGAATCGAGACAAAGAGATCCGCACGCTGCTTCTGGGCTTTCGCCACGCGCACCTTCAGCGGAATGAAGATATCTTCATTACGCGTCATGTAGACCTTCATGTTGCCTTCTTTCTCGATCAAAGCCCGCAGTCGCCGGGCAATCTGCAACACCACGTCTTTCTCACGCGTGTTGTACTTACCAATGGCGCCAGAATCCTCACCGCCATGCCCCGGATCGAGCATGATCACAATCGGGCGATCGCGACCGGCTTTACCTGGCTGCGGGCCACTTTGCGCGGGGGGAACCTGCTTATCGAGATCGCCTTTGTTGTAATCTTCCAGCAGCGCCAGCAGCGGATCCTGCATATCCTGCGCATTGGCCGGATAGAGATCCATCACCAGACGTTCTTTAAAGCCTGCCACCGGTGCCAGTGCAAACAGCTGCGGCTTCACATCTTGCTTCAGTTCAAACACCATACGTACGGTCTGTGGATCGAACTGCCCCACGCGTGCCGACTTGATATAAGGATCGTCGGGACGAATTTGCGCCGCCATACCTTTCAGCACGGAATTCAGGTTCACACCTTCAATATCCACCACCACGCGCTCAGGATTGCTCAGCGCAAACTGCTTGTACTTCAGCTGTTGATTCGATTCCACCGTCACACGGGTGTAACTGGATGCTGGCCAAATACGAACCGCAACGACCTGACTGACCGCAGCCAGACCGACCTGACTGACGCTCAATAGCCACATGGCGCCCGCCCCTTGCAGTAAACGACGGCGGCTGATAGGTGGATTGGATCCTGACATGCTTCTCCCGAGCAAAATAAAACGTAATGGTGATGAGATACTAAACGTCTAAATTGACCGGAAACTTTAACGAATGACGCATAATCTGTCATCTATAAAAGGGTAAACATTGTTATTGTATTCACGGTATTACTGAGAAAAAACTTTGTCAGGGTCAAAATTTGCGCTTGCGCGCGGCGAAAAAACAGAATAAAAATACACTAATTACGAATAATCATGCAATGAGGATATGCCGTGGTGAAGGAACGTAGAACCGAACTGGTACAGGGATTCCGCCATTCTGTTCCCTATATCAATACCCATCGGGGAAAAACGTTTGTCATTATGCTCGGCGGCGAAGCCATTGAGCATGAAAACTTTTCCAGCATCGTCAATGACATTGGGCTTCTACACAGCCTCGGCATTCGCCTGGTGGTGGTCTATGGCGCGCGTCCGCAAATCGACGCCAACCTCGTCACCCACCACCATGAACCGATGTATCACAAAAATACCCGCGTCACTGACGCCAAAACGCTGGAGCTGGTTAAGCAGGCGGCGGGCACTTTGCAACTGGATATCACCGCTCGTCTGTCGATGAGCCTGAACAATACGCCGCTGCAGGGCGCGCATATCAACGTGGTCAGCGGCAACTTTATCATTGCGCAGCCGCTGGGCGTTGATGATGGTGTGGATTACTGCCACAGCGGGCGCATCCGTCGAATCGATGAAGAGGCGATCCATCGTCAACTCGACAGCGGCGCCATTGTGCTGATGGGCCCCGTCGCGGTATCTGTCACCGGCGAAAGCTTTAACCTGACGTCGGAAGAGATCGCCACGCAGTTGGCTATCAAGCTGAAAGCCGAAAAGATGATCGGCTTTTGCTCCTCGCAGGGGGTGACCAATGATGATGGCGATATCGTCTCTGAATTGTTCCCAAATGAAGCACAGGCGCGCGTAGAAGCACAGGAAGAAAAAGGCGATTACAACTCGGGTACCGTACGCTTCCTGCGTGGCGCGGTAAAAGCCTGCCGGAGCGGGGTCCGTCGCTGTCACCTGATCAGCTATCAGGAAGATGGCGCGCTGTTGCAGGAACTGTTCTCGCGCGACGGTATCGGGACGCAAATTGTGATGGAGAGCGCCGAGCAGATCCGCCGCGCCACCATTAACGATATCGGTGGGATCCTGGAGCTGATCCGCCCGCTGGAGCAGCAGGGTATTCTGGTGCGTCGTTCGCGCGAACAGCTGGAGATGGAGATCGACAAATTCACCATTATTCAGCGCGATAACATGACCATCGCTTGTGCCGCGCTGTATCCCTTCCCGGAAGAGAAGATTGGTGAAATGGCCTGCGTGGCTGTCCATCCTGACTACCGCAGTTCTTCAAGAGGAGAAGTGTTGCTGGAGCGAATCGCCGCCCAGGCGAAGCAGATTGGTTTGAGCAAGCTGTTCGTCCTGACGACCCGCAGTATTCACTGGTTCCAGGAGCGCGGCTTCACGCCCGTGGATATTGACCTGCTGCCAGAAAGCAAGAAAGAGATGTACAACTATCAGCGGAAATCCAAAGTGCTGATGGCCGATCTGGGTTAGCGGTTATTGAATTGCCGGATGGCGGCGTAAACGCCTTATCCGGCCTGGCGTCATGAATTCAACACGGGCCGGATAAGCGCAAACGCCATCCGGTAACCTGTCATTTAAACAACGTCGACAGCCCGCTGCGACGTTCGGTACGGGTCGCAACCGCACTGCCAAGAATGCGTTCATCAGCATACAGCGACAGGCGGCGACGTGCGCGGGTGACAGCGGTATACACTAACTCCCTTGTTACCACCGGCGTACGCTGCGTGGGTAACACCAGCGCGGCATGATCGAACTCTGAGCCCTGCGATTTGTGCACCGTCATCGCCCAGGTGGTTTCATGCTCCGGCAGACGACTGGGTTGTACAGATTTAATACTGCCATCCGGCATCGCAAACCAGACCCGTAATCCTTGCCCACGATCGAGCGCCACGCCGATATCGCCGTTAAACAATCCCAGCGCGCTGTCGTTACGGGTAATCATTACGGGTCGCCCTTCATACCAGCGGGAATGGGGCAGACGATGAATTTTACGCTTTTGCTGCATAGCCAGTTCGATGCGTTCATTCAGTCCGCTCACGCCAAACGGCCCTTCACGCAGCGCACACAGCAGCTGGAATTCATTGAATGCCTGAATGATTAACGCCGGCTCCGCGCGCGCCTGAAGCAACGTCAGGTAGTGTCCGTAACCTGTCAGCGCGTCTTCAAGCATGGCGGTGTAATCTTCACTGCTCTCCAGCGTCCGTTTATCGATATCGCTGAAGCCCTGCTGGAAAACGCCGTTTATCGCGGCCTTATCACCACGGTTGATCGCCGCAGCCAGTTGTCCGATGCCGGAATCACGGCCAAAACGATAGCTTTTTTGCAGCAGGCAGAGACTGTCACGCAGCGTGGCGGCGTCGTTGCCCACGCCTGCCGGAACGGGCATCCCCGTCAGGCGAGCCAGCTGCTGCGCCCGTTCTGGGGTATAGCCCGCATTCACCCAGGCGCAGATATCGCCCAGCACCGCCCCCGCCTCAACCGAGGCGAGCTGGTCGCGATCGCCGAGGAAAATGACGCGCCCGTGCGGTGGCAATGCATCTATCAGTCGCGACATCATCGGCAGGTCGATCATCGACGCCTCATCCACCACCAGCACATCCAGATGCAACGGATTGCCTGCGTGATGACGTAAGCGCTGGCTGCCAGGCTGAGCGCCCAACAGTCGGTGTAAGGTGCTGGCATCATCCGGGATGCGTTGCTTTTGTTCATCCGTCAGCGGCAACTGGCGCAGCGCCTTGCCTAAGGACTCAGTCAGACGCGCGGCGGCTTTGCCCGTCGGTGCCGCCAGGCGAATACGGCAACGCTCGCCTTCCGCCATCTGGATCAGCGCCGCCAGCAGTTTCGCCACGGTCGTTGTTTTCCCCGTACCCGGCCCGCCGGAAATCACCGAAATGCGGCGGGTCAGCGCCACCGCAGCGGCAACTTTTTGCCAGTTGATTTCGTTTGTTGTCGGGAACAGCGCTTCCAGCGTTTGCGTCAGTAAGGCTTCATCTACCGCAATGGGTCGATTCACCTCGCTAAAGAAACGGGCGACCGTGCGTTCGTTGCGCCACATCCGGTTCAGATACAGCCGATCGCCGTGGAGGATCATCGGCGATGGCCGCTCTCCACGACTGACGGCGTCCGATGCGAGCAGACATTCCGCCCAGTCAGTCGGTTCACCTGTCTCACTCAGGCAGGCTGCCAGCAGAGGAGGCAGGTCAGCCCCCATCGTCAGTCGGGCGAGCGGTAAACAAACGTGCCCTTCTCCGGCATCCCGGCTGAGTAACGCCGCTGCCAGCGTGACGGCAGGTTCATGTTCGCCGGTCACCGCCAGCGCGAATTGCGCATCCAGAGGGCGCAGTTGCTTCTGCTCGACGGCCTCAAGCAATCGCTTTTGTAGCGTCACGATGCGTCCTCCAGTGCCACACCGGCAAACATCTCGTCCATCCGGGCAATCAGCTCCTCAGACGGGCGGGTGGTGTAAATCCCCTGCTGCGGCTGTTCGCTGTCCACACCGCGCAGGAACAGATAAATCACGCCGCCAAAATGGCGCTCGTAGTCGTAATCCGCAATGCGATGGCGCAAATACCGGTGCAGCGCGAGGGTATAGAGCTGATACTGCAAATCGTAGCGATGCGCCTGCATTGCCGTGGCCATCGCCTGTGGGGTGTAAGCCGAGCTGTTTTCACCCAGCCAGTTCGATTTGTAATCCAGCAGGTAATAGCGCCCGTTGTGACGAAACACCAGATCGATAAAGCCCTTGAGCATCCCGCGAACCTGGGCGAACTCCAGCGGCGGGCAGTCCGCCGAAAGCGGGTCAAACTGACGGATCAGCGCATCCAGCCTCTCCGCGATAAGCGGTTGGCTAATGGGCAGATAAAACTCCATCTCGACCTGTTTTTCACGCGCAGACAGTTGGCTCAGGCTGATGCCTGTCTCATTCAGCGGCGCATGGAGAATGGCCGTCACCCACGCGGTAATCACCGGCTCCCAACCGGCGTCATAACCGCCAAGCGCCAGTTTGTCCTGCACCCAGGCAGCCTCTACCGGTTGGGTAAAATCGAGATCTTCAAACAGGCTGTGTAAAAACGTCCCCGGCGACGCACCGCGCGGAAACTGGTGCGGCGTCAGTTCAGGTTCCTCAACCACCTCACCGACGCCAGTCGCATCGATATCCAGTCGCGGCATGAGATCCTGCGCAATACCATGACCGCGCTGTTGCAGGCCAGAATAACTGGTCACCCGCCAACTGTCGCCAGGCGTTCGTTGTACTCGTCGGGCATTCAGCGACGCCCCGCTCGCCGCAGTGACGGGCAACGGCTCCATGCTGACCGCTTCCGGGACAAGACAGATGATGTTCTCATCGCAAACCGCCTCTATCGCCGCGCGTAGCCCGGCGGCATCCATCGGTTCGCCCTTTTGCAGCAGACGCCCCAGCGCGCTCTGATGCACATCGGTATCGCCCTTTTTATCGCCCCGACGACGCACCAGAGGGGCGACGCCCAGACTACAGTGCCAGACTGAACGGGTCAGCGCCACGTACAGTAAACGCAGATCTTCCGCCAACCGTTCGGCTTCTGCCAGCGCCACGCTTTCGTCCGCTTCGCTCAGATCCAGTACCGCTTCAAACGAGTTGCGATCGTGATAAAACGCCTGATCCTGAATGCGGAAATGAGTGATAAACGGCAGCCAGACCAGCGGATACTCCAGCCCTTTTGACTTATGGATAGTGACGATTTGCACCAGATGGTTGTCGCTTTCCAGGCGCATTTGCTGGCTGTAGGCGTTGCTGTCAGGCTCAAGAATATGCTGCGAAAGCCAGCGTACCAGTGCATGCTCGCTTTCCAGTTGCGAAGCCGCCTCCTGCAACAACTCGCTAATGTGCAAAATATCGGTCAGGCGACGTTCGCCCCCCGCCGTCGCCAGCAGATTTTCCGCAATCTTTCGCGTCGACATCAGCGCGCGCAGCATCGGCATCACGCCCCGTTTCTGCCAGATCTGGCGGTAGCCGACAAACTCTTCGACCACCTGATCCCAGGCATTTTCATTGTCGTTGAGCATGTCAATGTCGCGCGCGTTCAACCCCATCATGGAGGTTGCCAGTGCGCTACGCAGCGTATTTTCCTTTTCCGGTGCCATCACCGCCTGTAAAACCCAGAGCATCTCCTGCGCTTCCAGCGTTTCAAACACGCTGTCGCGGTTGGAAAGATACACGGAAGGGATCGCCAGATGCGTCAGGGCGTCGCGCACCAGCGCCGCTTCCTGACGGCTACGTACCAGCACGCTGATATCCGCCGCACTCACCGGACGCGCATCCTTGCCGTTGAAAAGTATCGCCTCACCGCTCAACCCGGCCTTCAGCCAGTCGCGGATCTGCGCGGCGCACACCTGCGCCATATAGCTTTGATAATCCCCTACTCCGCAGCTTTCCCCTTGCATCAGCCACATCGTCATCGCGGGCTGAGTTTCGCCATGAAATTCAAAACGCAGCGACTGATTTTTATCGGCGTATTTCACCGGCTGAAACGGGATCTCGCGAAACATAAAGGCATCGTCCATCAGGCCGAACAGCCTGTTGACGCTGTTCACCATGCCCGGCGCGGAACGCCAGTTGGTGTCGAGGGTATAGTGCGCGCTGACCTCACCGCGGGCCTTCATATAGGTAAAAATATCCGCGCCGCGAAACGCATAAATCGCCTGCTTGGGGTCGCCTATCAGCAACAGCGCGGTGTCCGGCTGATGCTGCCAGATGCGACGGAAAATGCGGTATTGTTGCGGATCGGTATCCTGGAACTCATCGATCATCGCCACCGGGAAGCGGGCTCGAATCGCCGCTGCCAGCGCATCGCCGCTTTCACTGCGCAGCGCGCCATCCAGTCGACTGAGCATATCGTCAAATCCCAGCTCACCCCGGCGACGTTTTTCTTTCGCCACCGTCTCACGGATCTCCGCCAGCGCACGGGTGATCAGCAGATCTCTGAGGGTCAAAGGTTCTGACAACAGTTCATCTATCGCGACAAACAGCGGATGCTGCGGCACAGCACCGCCTTCTTTGGTGCGATCCTCAAGAAAACGCTGCGAGAATTTCTCCAGTGCCTCTGGCAACTGGTAGCTTTGCGTCCCGGATTGAGCCCAGACGCTGATCTTCTCGATCCATTTACCCTGGTTGCCACGATTAAATTTACGCCGGTCGATGTCTGAGGCTTCCATCAATCCCTCAAGCTCACCCACCGCGTCACACCACTGTTGTTTAAGCGCGTTGATTCGCTGCACGATCTGTTGATGACGGGACGCCAGCGTTTCATCATCCGGCGGCGGCGCTTTGATGACCGGCGCTTCCCCTTGCAGGTAACGGTTAATATCTGCCAGCAGCGCCTGCGGTCCTTTCCACGTTTCAAACACTACCTGGGCAATGTCACGTGATAAGGGGTAACAGTGTCGACGCCAAAAATCCGCGCAGGCCTGGTAGCGCAGCAGAGATTCATCTTCGATCAACTGTTGCTCAAACAACATGCCGGATTCGAAGGCATTCAGACTCAGCATGCGCTGACAAAAACCGTGGATGGTGAACACCGCCGCCTCATCCATCTGTCTCTCGGCGAGCAGCAGCCACTGAGCCGCCTGCTTTTTATCGTCGATCTCGTCCAGCAGACGGGCATAAAGGGGATTGTCGGTCGATTCGCGCAGACAGGCTATCCGCAGCTCATGAATATTACTGCGGATGCGACCACGCAACTCGTCGGTGGCGGCCTCGGTAAAGGTCACCACCAGCAGTTCTTCAACGGTCAGGGGACGGGGAAAGGCAGTGGAACCGCCAAGTCCGAGGAGCAGACGCAGATAGAGCGCCGCGATAGTAAAGGTTTTGCCGGTGCCCGCAGAGGCTTCAATCAGGCGCTCGCCCGTGAGGGGCAAGCGCAGGGGATCAAGGGACTCGGCGACATCATTCATTCTGTTCTCTCACCAGGGGCAAAGTTTGCTGCAACGCGCTGACGTTGTCCCACACTTTCCAGCCTTCCGGGTGCACATAGTGTGGCTTCCCGTTTTGACCACCGGAAATCTGCGACAGTACCGCCACGCCTTGCGGCTCTACCACCGCCTGATGGAAGAAATCAGCAAGTTTTTGCGGCGTCAGCTGTTTTATCTGAGCCACAATTTTATCACGTGAATCGAATCGCATATTACCGCGATCGAAATCTTTGCTTAATTTCGATGCCTCTTCACCCAGCGTTTGCGGTGCCTGCAACATCTGCGCGACGATAGCCTGCTTAATCTGGGCAAACTCTTCCGGTTTCATCGCCCGCAGCTTCTCCTCCGCCGTGGGGAAAAACGCCTTATAGCGATCCCAAAGATATGACGGCTGTTTATCGCTGCTTTGCAGCAGGAAGCCCATCCCCCACTGACGTCCGACGCTCATCGGGAAGGCGAACACCGCATATCCTAACTGCTCTTCCGTACGCAGTTGATTGTAGAACCACGGCTGAACAATCTGACCCAGCATGGCGCTGTAGGCCGCGCTGGCATACTCATCATAGCCGGTGGGAACAAATACCGCCGCCAGTGCAGAGTCGGTGCTGCTGCCCGCTTTTTCAAAAATGATCGACTGCTTCTTATCCACCAGCACATCTTTGTTGCGACACCATTCGGAACCGTTCGCGCCAAGCTGTTTCTGGATATCCCGCGCCATCGTTGTGACCTGCGCTTCGCTCATGTTGCCAATTGCCAGGAATTCCGGACGGGCACCCGATTTTAACGCTTCACGGTAGGCCATCACCTCTTTCAGGGTGATCGACGGCAGCAGCGCGCGCCGCTCATCGCGCGAGAAATAGGGCACCTGAGAGATCATCTGCACCGGCATAATCGCCTGCTCGTAAGCTTTCCCTTTCTCGGCGGAATCCATCATCTGGCTATACCAGGATTTCGCCTGCTCAAGCTGCTCCTCGGTTGCGGTGTAGCTGAAGTAGCCTTCAAGCAATGCCTGGAAAAGCTGCGGTAAACGCTGTGTGTAGCCGTCAGCGTTGAGCATTAAGCCATTGTTGGCGTTGGTTGAAAAACCGATGCCCCCCACTGCCGCCTGATTACTTAACTGGTCGAGCGCAATCCCCGCCAGATAGTCGTTCAGCGCAAACATAACCTGATTCCTGGCGCTGTCCATCGCCTGCGGATTACGCAGAATGACGCTCACGTCCGCCTTTGGTTCGCTGGCAAAATGTTGGCTCGAGGTGTACACCACGCGCAGATCAGGCTTATCCACGATCAGCGCCGGACGGTCATATTTCTTTTCCGGTTTAATCAGCGTGAAATCGTCAGGAATATAGGGGTTCAGTTCCGGCAGAGACAGCGCAATACCCTGCGCTTTATTCTGCCAGTCGCTGAAGGTCTGCTTGCTGATTTTATTGACCTGATAAGGGGCATCAACAAAGTAAGCAGTTTTGTTGTGCGGTTCTTTCGGGCTGATGTACCAGATACGCGCATTTTGCGGCGTCATCATCTCCAGACGCGCCTGAATCGCTTTCGCATCGTACCGATCGGCGATGTTCACCGCATCCAGCGTATGCGCCACCGGCACGCGGATCATGGTATCCGCCAGCCACTCGACGTAATCCATATCACGGGTGATCGACGGATAACGGAAGTCGAGATCAAGCACATGCGACAGCTCGTCAAAGTAGCGTTTATCCACACCCTTATCACGTAACAGGTTGAGATAGCTGAAAATAGCCGCGACAACCTCTTCGCGATTTGCCAGGCCTTTATCGGTCAGCGTGGCGGAAATGGCTAACACACCGCTGTTGCCGTTGACCACCGGATCGGAATCCGCGCGAATGCCTTCCACCAGCCCTTGCTTTTGCAGCCAGTCAGAAAGCGTACCCGAACTACGGTTGCCAATCAGATATGTGATCAGCTCGTCGGTTTTACTGCGAAACTGCGCGCTGTTGTTGTCAATTCGGAACTCAACGCGCAGCACTTTACGCGGCAGCGCAGGAA
This sequence comes from Citrobacter telavivensis, assembly GCA_009363175.1. Lineage (NCBI taxonomy): Bacteria > Pseudomonadati > Pseudomonadota > Gammaproteobacteria > Enterobacterales > Enterobacteriaceae > Citrobacter > Citrobacter telavivensis. The sequence continues at coordinate 1,539,406 of CP045205.1, read as the reverse complement.
CGTAATGGATAATGACGCCCTTCTGCGCATCGGTGACAACCGGAACGGTAATTTCCGGCTTTTCGATATTCTTGTTTGGCACCCGCCCAAAGGTCTCTGCAGCAATCTTTGCCAGGTCCGGCAAAGGCTTATTGCTGTAGATAACCGCTTTCATCAGATTGGCGGAGTAATACTTGCTGTGAAAATCGCGCAATGCCTGCTGCACCGGGTTACCCGGTTTGTCTTTTAAGGTTTCCAGATTACCACCGGAAAAACGTGAACCAGGATGCGCCGGGTTGATGGTTTCCGCACTCACCTGCGCCATCCGCATCCCGTCACGGGTGCGCGCCATCGTCAGCTCTGCGTTTACCGCATTGCGCTCACGATCGGCATATTTTTTATCCAGCAGCGGTTCGGCAATGGCATCGGCCAGACGATCAACAGCACCGGTAAGCGCGTCGTTCTCCACTTCCAGGTAGAACGCGGTACGGTACGGCGCGGTACTGGCATTGTGGCTGCCGCCGTGCAATTTCAGGTATTCCGCCAGGCTGTCGGCCTGTGGGTACTTTTTCGATCCCATCAGACACATGTGCTCAAGATAATGTGCCAGTCCCTGATGCGCATCGGGATCTTCCAGCGACCCCACGGGTACCACCAGCGCAGAAAGCGATTTCACCGCTTGCGGGTCGGATACCAGTAATACCACCATGCCATTATCCAGACGAATGGCCTGATACTGGCGGGTATCTTTGTCGCTTTTACGGATGGTTTCCGCAATGGGCTGCCAACCGGTGTCTGCCTGACTTAAGGGCGCCCAAAAGGCGACCAACAACAGTAACGCTTTGAACCAGGTGCTGCGGGGCATTCAAGAACCTCATCATTAACTTTCTTTCTGCGCAAAGACATGTTGGATGCTTCTCTGAGCAGGGCAACGCATCATAAAGGAAGCATCAAAATTGCGCAATTTTTATACAATCATCACGACTGATTAAATCTGAAAAGCGGAAGCAGGTAACGTTGTGACTGCAAAATAATGGCCTCCAGGGTCTCGGAGTCCAGTTGCCGCCACAGGCGCTGATACCAGATATCCTCGCCTTCGCCACGCACGACCATGTTGCCTTCGTAAGCCTGCATAAACTTCACGCGGGCTTTTTGTCGCGTATCATCGTCATCTAACATGGCATCATTTGCCGCGTCATAACAGGTTTTTATCCACGCGCCGCCGCTTTCCGGAAGCACCAGCAGCGGTGCGGACATTCCTTCGCGATATCCGTCAATCAGTTGCGCCAGGTAACCCAATGCCTGCTCTTTTTCCAGCGGTGGGAAACGCCACTCTCCGTCTTTTCGCAAAAACAGCCGGCTTTCACCTTTTCCCCCGCAGGCACAATAGACAAGGTGTTCGAGCCAAAGTTGCACGCCTTGTGAAATGCTGATTAACGAAGGCCGCCAGCGCAGCAGCCCATCTTCCTGCACCTGCGGTAGCCACCCGGTCAACTGTACGCCGTTACAGTGCAGATCGACCTCCAGACTTTGGCTCGGCTGACGGCAGGCCACGATCCTGTCCGCCAGCGTCTGCATTTCCTGATGCTGAACTTCCCAGAGGATCTCGCCATAAGCCCCATACGGCAGATCCCCCGCCGCGCGGAAGCGACGGAACAGACGTTCGGCATCCTCCTGTTCGACCAGTGCATTCAGTAACTGCTGGTTGAGCTGATAACGGGTTAGTCCTTCCAGGGTAAATGGTTCGGTATCCGGGATTTCACTCTCTTCGGAGCGGAAATTGACCTGCAAGCGCTGCTGAAAAAACGCCCGTACTGGATGCGCCCAGAAACGTTGCAGCGTTTCCAGACTCAGCATCTCTGGCATGTCAAAGGCCAACGGCTGCACAAAATCGCTATGGGCCTCTCCGCAACGGCTTGCCGCGGGCAACCACTCGCTGGCGTAGCTCTGCTGCTCGCCGGGCAGGAAATTTTGCGCATCGAACGGCATGCGGGTATGCAGTCGGGCGATATGCGCTTTGACCCGTTTCTCGCTCTCATCGCTGGTCAATGCTTCGTCACCCGGCAAATAGTGGCTTTGTCCGATGTAATCGAGCAGTTCCTGAACCAGCACGGAAGGGAAGCGTTCGCTGTTATCCTGGATCGAGCGCCCGATGTAGCTGATGTAAAGCGACTGCTGGGCAGAAATTAAGGCCTCAAGGAACAGATAACGGTCGTCATCACGACGACTGCGATCCCCACGCATCGGTTTCTGGTTCATGAGATCAAAGCCGAGCGGCGCAAGCTGGCGCGGATAGACACCGTCGTTCATTCCCAGCAGGCAGACGACTTTGAAGGGAATAGAACGCATCGGCATCAGAGTACAGATGTTCACCGGCCCGGCTAAAAAACGCTGGCTGATCCGCTCCTGATCCAACCGCTGCGCCAGCTCATCGCGCAGCAGTGACAGGGGGACCGCGTCGTCATATTCAGCCTTCAATCCTTCGGCGATCATCGCCTGCCACTGTTGCTCGATAAGCGTCATGGCCGCCTCGGTTTCAGTGTCCGGCAGGAAGAAGTCGTTGAGCATCTCACGACACACCGGCAGCCACTCTTCCAGCGGACGCTCCTGTGCCAGACTACGACGCCAGAGATTAAGCTGCATCAGTAATGACGCCAGATGCCCCACCAGCTCGGCTATCAGCCCGCTGGACTCATCATAAGGCAGAACGGACTGCCACTCGCCCTGCGCACTTTCCATGGCATAGCCCAAAAGCATACGCGTGAGGCCAAATTGCCACGTATGCTGTCCCGTTGCCGGAAGTTCCAGCTCCCGCACGTTGTCATCATCAATTCCCCAGCGAATGCCCGACTCATTGACCCACAGTCGCAAATAGCGCAGCCCTTCTTCGTTGATATTGAAGCGCGCCGCCAGCACCGGGACATCCAGCAGCGCCAGCACATCCTCAGAAATAAAGCGACTGTCAGGCAGTGACAGCAGGCTGATGAACGCCTGCAATACCGGATGCGACTGACGCGCCCGGCGGTCGGAAATGGCATAAGGCAGATAACGCTCTGCAGGGGCGCTGCCAAAGACCGCCTGAATAAACGGGCTATAACTGTCGATATCCGCCACCATCACGATGATGTCGCGCGGGGTGAGCGTTGGGTCCGCTTCCAGCATCGCCAGCAGACGATCGTGGAGGATTTCAACTTCACGCTGTGGGCTATGACAGACGTGAAAGGTGACGCTGGTGTCATCCAGGTCAAGGCGTCGCTTATTATCGCTGCGCGAATACTCTTCCAGGCTCACCCCCGCCACTGCGCGGTTTTCCAGCTCAAGGATATCGGCCTGAATGTTATGCAGCAGGTTATCCGGGGTCACATCGACAAACGCATCAAGCTCCTGGCTGTTTTCCAGTTCTGAGAGCAGATAAATATAGTCACGTCCCAGTTTCCCCCACGAGGCCAGCATCGGGTTACCGACATCCTGTTCACCATCGCCGTTAAACAAACTTTCGGCATTCGAATTGTCACGGAACAGGGGTAAATGGCGGTCTTCAAAACTATGTCGCCGCTGACGCGCCAGCAGCTTTGCCAGATACGCCGGGTCTTTTATATCGCCCCAGTAGTAGCGGCAGGGATTGGTGAAGAGCAGATGAATGTCGATATGTTTGCCGAGCGCCTGCAATGCCTGTAGGTACACGGGCGGCAACGCGGAGATCCCGCAGATAAACACACGGGAAGGGAGGCCTGGCGGGCAGGTATCGGTATTTTCGAGAGTCTGGATAAACCGTTGATAGAGATTAGCACGATGCCAGCGCGGCTGACCCAGCGTATCGGTGTACTCCACCAACGCTTTCCACAGCGGCGCCTGCCAGCATTGCGCCTCGCCTAACCCCTCGACCGTTCGCCCCGCTTCCCACTGCGTTAGCCATTCCGGTCGATACACCAGGTACTGATCGAAAAGATCCGCCGCGCGCGACGACAGCTGAAACAGCTTACGCTTGTCGGTATCGTCCGTCAGATAGTGGCGTAAAAGCGCAAAGTCGTCATGATCCAGCAGTTGCGGGAGCAGCGTCATCAACTTCCAGCTCATGCTTTGTTTGTTGAAGGCGCTCTCTTTGGGGATCTCCGGCAGTACGCGGACGAACATATCCCAGATAAAGCTTGCCGGGAGTGGGAATTCTATGTTGGCGGCAATACCAAATTTCTGCGAAAGGGTCATCTGTAACCACTGCGCCATCCCGGTACTCTGCACCAGAATCATTTCTGGCTCAAAGGGATCGTCCAGCCGTTCGCGCTCGACGATGAACTCCATCAATGCTTCCAGCACATCCAGACGGTTTGAGTGGTAGACCCTTAACATAGAGACTCCTGGCAACTAACGGTTTAGGCAGTGCAGGCGCGTCATTTTCCCCTGCCTGCCCTGAGGTGAAGATAGCGTAACGCTGATGCTGACACATCCCGCCTGCGTTGTCTGCATCCGGTTAACCTGCCAGTTAACAGGTGGCGAAAACGAATGCAGTTGCGTCTGCTGCCAGCCCTGCCGCCAGAGCTGAAGATACTGACCTCTGATGAAAAAACTGTTCATCAACGCGCGCTGATACCCGGAAAGCGCCGTCACCACCATCACCATGAGGACCATTGCCAGTATCACTTCCGGCAAGCTAAACCCACGCTGTCGGCTCAGGGGATCTGGCATAATGCGGCCTCCCGTAGCGGACAGAAATCGCTCCAGCCATGAGGAGAAAAAATAACGAATTCCTCCTTTTGTTCGCCTTCTCGCCATACGGACGTTCCCTGATAGTTGGCAATAAGCAACGCGCGACTGTCAGCGAGTCTGCGCAGGCAAACAGCAACATTGTCCTCTCCATAGTACCGACACGGTTTATCGGAGTTTACTGACCATTGCTGCATCCTGCCCCACTCCATGGCTGACTGCACGACAGCCTGGCGCTGCAAAGCCTGACTTTCTATCGCCACCCGCGAAGCAAAACTGCTCTGCTGCTGATTAACGCCCTGCAACAGGAGGCTACCGAGGACCAACAGCATCAGAACCAGCGCCAGAGAGGAAACGCCCCGCTCGCGATTCATAAATTAAAGCCGCTGACGCTGTAGCGCGCGTCGGCCACGGTTTGCGGATCTGCCCGACTACTGCCGCGCAGATGTAAGGTCAGTTCGGGTGCAAAGCCCGCGATATCCTGGCGCGTGACCTCAAATGCCGTAATCTGCACAACATCAGGATCGGTCATTTTATCCCATCCTTTTCCGCCGCACGTTTTCGCGCCGCGCTGCGTCTCCAGCACGTTGTCATTCAGACGAAATCCGGTTTGTTCAGCCTCCTTTACCGGCTCGGTTTCCCAGATACCATTCGCGTTTGCGTCCCACTGTACGATAACGCACTGGCCCGCCTCGGCAATGTTTACCCCTTCGCCACGACAACTACCGTGACAATATCCCGCGCGTTGAAGGTGCTTCGCGACGGTATACACCCGCTGCCACACGTCATCCTCCAGCGCGAGTTTGCGGGTCTGCTGCAAAATATCGCGCTGTAACGCCGGTAAAAACCGGGCAGCCCCCAACAACAGTACGCTACTGATTGCCATCGCAATCAGTACCTCAAGCAGAGAAAAACCACGCTCACTCACCGACAGCCCTGGGTATCGTCGCGTTCGCACAGGCGAATGCGTCCCCAGGGCGAAACCACCACTCGCCACTCTCCTGCCGTATTTTTCAGGCGAATATTCCCCGGCCACGCGGTATTGCGTTGACCATAAAACGCCAGCGAGGCGGTGACCCCGACGAGATCGACATCGCGCCAGAGCGGCACAAAAACGAGCGCAGAGCGCGGCGTACAGGTATTTCGTGAGGCTGTCGAACTGACAAGACACCATGACGCGTCCTCCCTGATGGCGGTAATGATGTGGTCGCGGTTATGCCAGTTGGCGTCCTCCCGTAGCTGCAGCAAGAAATCGCGCAGCTGACAGGCTGTCTGCCAGAGATGTTGCTGTTGCTGCCACTGCTGCCAGCCGTAGAGACCCGTTGCGCTCAGGCTGACAATAATAAGCATCGCGACCAGCGTTTCGATGAGCGTATAGCCCTGCTGTGTATTCATGGCGGCAGTATGACGCGTCGGGAAGTTAAAACGAGGCGAGAATTCAGGTTTTTCGGCGCGTTACGAGGGAAATTTCCTCTGTTGCAGCTGGTTGCAACATTTCAGGAATCCACGCCGAAAAACCAGCATCTGGATAAAAAAAACCGACGCACGGAGGCGTCGGCTATGACAGGATAAGGGTCAGTTTAGATAGCAACCGGCGCTTTAATCCCCGGATGCGGGTCGTAACCTTCGATTTCAAAATCGTCGAAGCGGTAGTCGAAGAGAGAATCGGGTTTACGTTTGATCACTAGCTTCGGCAGCGCGCGCGGTTCGCGAGTCAGTTGCAGGTGCGTCTGCTCCATGTGGTTGCTGTACAGATGCGTGTCACCACCGGTCCAGACGAAATCGCCAACCTCCAGATCGCACTGTTGCGCCATCATGTGTACCAGCAGCGCATAGCTGGCGATGTTAAACGGCAGGCCGAGGAACACGTCGCAGGAGCGCTGATACAGCTGGCAGGAGAGCTTGCCGTTCGCGACATAGAACTGGAAAAACGCGTGGCACGGTGCCAGCGCCATTTTGTCCAGTTCGCCGACGTTCCACGCCGAAACGATAATACGGCGCGAATCGGGATCATTTTTCAACTGGTTCAGCACGGTCGTGATCTGGTCAATGTGGCGACCATCCGGCGTCGGCCAGGCACGCCACTGTTTGCCGTACACCGGGCCCAGATTGCCGTTTTCATCCGCCCATTCGTCCCAGATGGTGACGTTATTTTCGTGCAGATAGGCCACGTTGGTGTCACCTTGCAGGAACCACAGCAGTTCATGGATGATGGAGCGCAGGTGGCAACGTTTTGTCGTCACCAGCGGGAATCCGTCCTGCAGGTTAAAACGCATCTGATGACCAAAAATGGAAAGCGTTCCGGTTCCGGTGCGGTCGTTTTTCTGTGTGCCTTCATCCAGCACTTTTTGCATCAGTTCTAAATACTGTTTCATGGTTCCTCAGGAAACGTGTTGCTGTGGGCGACGGCGATAGGCCCACATCATCATGACAACACCAGCGACAATCATCGGAATCGAGAGGATCTGTCCCATGCTGATGTACTGTACCCATTCGCCGGTGAACTGCTGATCCGGCTGACGGAAGAATTCAACGATGATACGAAACGCGCCATAGCCAATCAAAAACAGCCCGGAGACGGACCCCATCGGGCGCGGTTTACGAATAAACAGGTTAAGAATGATAAACAGCACTACCCCCTCCAGCGCCATCTCATAGAGTTGAGACGCGTGACGCGGCAAGGAGCCGTAGGTATCGAAAATGGATTGCCATTGCGGGTTGGTTTGCAGCAGCAGAATATCTTCGGTGCGTGACCCAGGGAACAGCATGGAGTAAGAGAAATTCGGGTCGACACGGCCCCACAGTTCGCCGTTGATAAAGTTGCCCAGACGCCCGGCCCCCAGGCCAAAGGGGATCAGCGGAGCAATGAAATCAGAGACCTGGAAGAAACTGCGCTTCGTGCGTTTGGCGAAAATAATCATCACCAGAATCACGCCAATCAGGCCACCGTGGAAGGACATGCCCCCGTCCCAGACGCGGAACAAGTAGAGCGGATTATCCAGGAACAGCGGGAAGTTATAGAACAGTACGTAGCCAATACGCCCACCGAGGAAGACCCCGAGGAAACCTGCATAGAGTAAGTTTTCGACTTCATTCTTAGTCCAGCCACTGCCAGGGCGATTGGCACGACGCGTCGCCAGCCACATCGCGAAAATGAAGCCCACCAGATACATTAAGCCGTACCAACGAAGTGCAACGGGCCCAATTGAGAAAATGACCGGATCGAATTCCGGAAAATGCAGATAGCTACTGGTCATCTGTCACCACAAGTTCTTGTTATTCCGCTGAAAAAACTCAGCGAGCGATATGCGCACCCACTGCTTACAGGCGCTCCAAAGGAGCGAATGATAGCATAAGGGGGTTAACGAGGCTGCGCCGAAGATGTAAAAGATCTGTATAGCGCTTTTACATCCCTCCACGGATCAGACCACCCATCCCGCGACGCTCCATAAACGCCGCCACCTGATGGCGCACTTCCGTTGCCAGTTGCGCCTCAAGGCTACGCTGGGCAAGCGTTTTTGCCTCTTCGTAATCAATACGGCGCAGCAGGTATTTCACGCGCGCCACGGAGCGACCGTTCATTGAGAGATGGCGGAAACCCAGCCCAATCAGGATGGTCACGCACATCGGATCGCCCGCCATTTCGCCACACACGCGCAGGTCGATATCGCTGCGCTCGGCTTCCTGCGCAATCATCGACAGCGCACGTAACATCCCCGGATGCAGGCTGTCGTAGATGCTGGCGACGCGCGTATTGTTGCGATCCACCGCCAGCACGTACTGAGTCAGATCGTTCGTGCCGACGGAGATAAAATCGATACGACTTGCCAGATTCGGCAGCATAAAGACCATCGACGGCACTTCGAGCATGATGCCGATACGCGGTTTCGGGATCGCGTAACCGATCATCTCTTCCACTTCACGCCCGGCACGTTCAATCAGGCGGCGCGCTTCATCCACCTCGTCAATACTGGTTACCATCGGCAGCAGAATACTCAGGTTGCCCGTCGCCGCATTGGCGCGCAGCATGGCGCGGACCTGGACAAGGAAGATCTCTGGCTGGTCGAGCGTAATGCGGATCCCTCGCCAACCCAGGCAGGGATTCTCCTCGCTGATCGGCATGTACGGCAACTGTTTGTCCGCCCCAACGTCCAGCGTTCGTAGCGTCACTGGCTTGTCGTTAAACATCTGCAACATACCCTGATACTGCGCCACCTGCTCCTCTTCAGAAGGAAAACCGCTTTGCAGCATAAAGGGAATTTCGGTGCGATACAGGCCAATACCGTCGATACGACTGCCCAGCTTTTCTTCATGCTCCGGGCTGAGTCCCGCGTTCAGCATGACCTTGACCCGCTCGCCGCTTTTCAACTGTGCAGGTAAATTGACGTCATCTTCCGCCAGACGGCTAAGCTCGTTTTCTTCACTGATAAGCCGCTGATATTCCTGGATCAATACCGGTTCAGGATCGACCAGCAGCTCACCGCGATAGCCATCCACCACCAGCGTACGCCGGTGCAGTACAGACGGCTGGATATCAGCCCCCATCACGGTGGGAATGCCCAACGCACGCACCATAATGGCAGCATGGGAATTGGCCGCCCCGTCGCGAACCACAACACCCGCCAGTCGGTCCTGCGGCAGTTCCGCCAGCGTCGTGGCGGAGAGTTCGTCAGCCACCAGCACGAAGCGTTCTGGCCAGGCATTTGGCCCTTGTACGGAATCATCAAGATGAAACAGCAGTCGCTGACCCAGCGCACGCAGATCGCCCGCACGCTCTTTGAGGTAGTTATCGCTCAGCGCGGCAAACTGTTCGGCAAACTTTTCGATGATCGTTTTGACCGCCCACTCTGCCACCGAACCGTTATCGACTTCGGTAAACAGTTCGCGTCGCAGGCGGGCGTCGGAGAGCAGGTGTGAATAGAGATCGAATATCGCAGCGGTCTCTTTCTGCGCGCCTGCGGCAAAACGCTTGCTGTAACGGCGAAACTCATTTGCCGCCTCTTCCAGCGCACCGGTCAGGCGCTCACGCTCCAGAGCAGGATCCAGCGTCGAGGCCTGATACACCTGCTCCATCAGCGGCAGCGTCGCGTCCTGCCAGCCTTCTGCGATCGCCACGCCCGGTGCCGCCGGTAACGCACGAATACGCGTCTGGCGATACTGGCCGAACAGGGCGGTAAGCTGAGATTGTGACAGGATCGCCGCCATCTGCGTGGCGAGCGTCACGAGGAAAGATTCTTCACTTTCGTCATACTGGCGCAGTTCACGCTGCTGTACAACGAGGACGCCCAGCAGTTGACGACGCTGAATGATCGGCACCCCGAGGAAGGCACGGAAGCGCTCTTCTTTTACCGAGGGGATATATTTAAAACTGGGATGTTTTTGCGCATCGGCAAGGTTGATAGGTTCCGCCAGCCTGCCAACCAGGCCGACGATACCTTCATCAAACGCGAGTGCGACAGTGCGACCGCGCGGTTTTTTAAGCCCCCGCGTCGCCATGAGGTAATAACAACGCCGGTCATGATCGGCCAGATAAACCGAGCAGACCTCTGTATCCATCGCAAGACAGATGTCAGTAACCAGAATATTCAGCGCTTCATTAAGACGCGGAGCACTGGCCACCTTTTCGACTATTTCGCGCAGGCGGGTGAGCATAATTTGCGTGGCTTAACCTCTTTTACGTCGATAAGCAGGTGTACTTTGCGGCTTCGGCGTCGTTTCCTGAAGCGCCATCACAACACTTGCGAACTCTTTCATCACCCTGCGGTAGACATCGCGTTTAAATGAAACCACTTGCCGGACCGGGTACCAGTAACTTACCCAACGCCAGCCGTCGAACTCAGGAGTGCTGCTGGTTTGCATATTGATTTCCGCGTCCCCGCTCATCAACTGCAAAAGAAACCACTTTTGTTTCTGGCCGATACATACCGGCTTTGTATCCCAACGCACCAAACGTTTTGGTAACTTGTAACGCAACCAGTTGCGAGTAGAGGCAAGGATTCGCACATCTTTACGGCTTAACCCTACTTCTTCAAACAGTTCCCGGTACATCGCCTGTTCTGCTGATTCTCCTGGGTTTATCCCACCCTGTGGGAACTGCCAGGAGTGCTGACCAAACCGCCGGGCCCACATCACCTGCCCCTGACGATTACAAATTACGATACCTACATTTGGGCGGTAGCCATCGTCATCAATCACCGGACTACCTCAATATAAACCTTATATGAGAATGATTGTTTCACACTCCTGACAGACGGTAAACCACTGAGTTAAGACGGTGTGCATCTAATAACAATTGAATAACTCACAGTTAAAGACAAAGTTATAAACAGACACTCACCCATATGGGCGATTTTATTCACCTTTTCTGTGGATAGAGTTGTGAAGAAGTACGGAATTACTCCGGGAAAAACCGGTACAGTTTGAATAAACTGCCGACAGGGTGAAAAAAATCTTTTCTTATATTCATGAGGTTACTTGGTCATCCCACCTGTTATCAGGCAAAAAAGTGACAAGTATCACACTGACGATCCTCAGGCTGATGAAAGATCGAACAGCGCCGACTTTATCCACAGATTGTGCCAATAAGTTAAACACAAATTGTGTGAAAATTCGATTTTCGTCGCACGTCAAGGCTGTAAATGGAAACAGTAGTCGGGGTTTTTCACAGTTATCCCATCTTTCTGTGGATAACATGGTGTAAGATCCTGTTTATTTTCAGTGACCAGAAATGGAAAACCCATTCTGGTGTTGCGCAACACGTGATGCCGTAAACTAAAAATCAATATAAATCATGGCATTGGATATCACATGTGGAAAACGATAAACTTCTTTTCCACGGTATAAAATCATTGTTTATTTTTTCACCTAAGGTATGACGCCATGTCCGGACTCCATCCTTTACGCTTTCCGCCGGAATCTGAAGCCCTTCTGCTCCAGCAGGCGCAGCAGCTTTCGGGCTATTCGTTAGGCGAACTGGCTGCGCTGGCGGGCATTGTTGCGCCGAAAGATCTCAAGCGGGACAAAGGCTGGATCGGCGTGTTGCTGGAACTCTGGCTGGGCGCCAGCGCCGGAAGTAAGCCTGAGCAGGATTTCGCCGCACTCGGCGTCGAGTTGAAAACCATTCCTGTGGATAGCCTTGGGCGCCCGCTCGAAACCACCTTTGTCTGCGTCGCGCCGCTGACGGGAAACAGTGGCGTAACGTGGGAAACCAGCCACGTGCGGCACAAACTGAAGCGAGTGCTGTGGATCCCGGTAGAAGGCGAGCGCAGCATTCCCCTCGCACAACGGCGGGTGGGTTCGCCGGTGCTGTGGAGTCCCGATGAAGAAGAAGACCGTCAGTTGCGTCTGGACTGGGAAGAGTTAATGGACATGATTGTGCTCGGTCAGGTTGAACGCATTACCGCCCGGCATGGCGAATTTTTACAACTGAGACCAAAGGCGGCAAACGCCAAAGCGCTCACCGAGGCCATCGGCGCCCAGGGCGAGCCAATACTGACGTTGCCGCGTGGTTTTTATCTGAAAAAGAACTTCACACGCGCCCTGCTGGAACGCCACTTTTTGTTACAGCAGCGTTAGACTTTCGCCCGGTGCCCCGGAAGCATATAATTAGCGCTTCTTTTTTTTGGCAGGACTTTGTTCAATGTTATTTGCATGGATAACCGATCCTAACGCCTGGCTTGCGCTCGGTACGCTGACGCTGCTGGAGATCGTGCTTGGGATCGATAATATTATTTTCCTCTCTCTGGTGGTTGCAAAACTCCCGACTGCGCAACGCGCACATGCCCGACGTCTGGGTCTTGCGGCGGCGATGATCATGCGTCTGGCGCTGCTGGCCTCCATCGCCTGGGTGACCCGGCTGACCAATCCGCTGTTTGACGTGTTTGGTGAGGCCATTTCCGCCCGCGACCTGATCCTTCTGCTCGGCGGATTGTTCCTGATCTGGAAAGCGAGTAAGGAGATCCACGAATCCATTGAAGGTGAAGAAGAAGGGATGAACATGCGCGTCACCTCCTTCCTGGGAGCAATCGTGCAAATCATGCTGCTCGACATCATCTTCAGTCTGGACTCGGTGATCACGGCGGTCGGTTTGTCCGATCATCTGTTCATTATGATGGCGGCGGTGGTGATTGCCGTTGGCGTAATGATGTTTGCAGCACGTCCTATTGGCGAGTTTGTCGACCGACACCCGTCCGTGAAGATGCTGGCGCTGTCGTTCCTGATTCTGGTGGGCTTCACCCTGATTCTGGAAAGTTTCGATGTTCACGTGCCGAAGGGTTACATCTATTTCGCCATGTTCTTCTCGATTGCGGTCGAGAGCCTGAACCTGTTGCGAAATAAAAAAAACCCGCTGTAATTGTCTTTTTCGCTCCCGTTGGGGAGCGAAATTCTTTCCTTTTCCCCTCCCAGTTTAAGATTTTCCTGCTTTTCCTGCCCATAACGTCAGGTTATTACTAGACTATTATCAGACGCAGGCCACGTGAGGATAAATGGATGAAAAAATGGGCAGTGATAATTTCCGCAGTTGGACTGGCTTTTGCTGTTTCCGGCTGTAGTAGCGACTATGTGATGGCGACCAAAGATGGTCGGATGATCCTGACCGACGGGAAACCCGAGATTGACGATGATACCGGTCTGGTGAGCTACCACGACCAGCAGGGCAACGCCATGCAAATTAACCGTGACGAGGTTTCTCAGATCATTGAACGTTGAGGGTTGAGGTCAGCCACGCTGCTGGCCTTAACAATTTTTCTTCCCTTTTTCCCTTCCCTCAGCCATTTTTATAATCCTTATGTCGTGATTATAAAAAGGAAACGGCTATGCAATATCACCGTATACCCCACAGCTCGCTTGAAGTTAGTACACTGGGGCTGGGCACAATGACGTTTGGTGAACAAAATAGCGAAGCCGACGCACATGCACAGCTCAACTATGCCGTCGCCAACGGCATTAACCTGATCGACGTGGCCGAAATGTACCCGGTCCCGCCGCGCCCGGAAACCCAGGGGCTCACCGAAACTTACGTCGGAAACTGGCTGGCCAAACATGGCAACCGTGAAAAACTGATTGTCGCCTCCAAGGTCAGCGGCCCGTCGCGTAATAACGACAACAGCATTCGTCCGAACCAGGCACTGGATCGTAAGAACATCCGCGAAGCGCTGCACGACAGCCTGAAGCGTCTGCAAACCGATTATCTGGATCTCTACCAGGTTCACTGGCCGCAGCGCCCGACCAACTGTTTTGGCAAGCTCGGTTACAGCTGGACCGATGCCGCGCCGGTGGTGTCGCTGCTGGATACGCTGGATGCGCTGGCCGAGTTTCAGCGCGCGGGTAAGATTCGCTACATCGGCGTCTCAAATGAAACGGCCTTTGGCGTGATGCGCTATCTGCACCTGGCGGATAAACATGACCTGCCGCGCATTGTCACCATCCAGAACCCTTACAGTCTGGTCAACCGCAGTTTTGAAGTGGGACTGGCGGAAGTGAGCCAGTACGAAGGCGTCGAACTGCTGGCCTATTCCTGTCTGGGATTTGGCACGCTGACCGGTAAATACCTGAACGGCGCGAAACCGGCCGGGGCGCGCAATACGCTGTTTAGTCGTTTTACCCGCTACAGCGGCGAGCAGACGCAAAAAGCCGTGGCTGCGTATGTGGAGATAGCCAGACGCCATAACCTCAGTCCGGCGCAGATGGCGCTGGCATTCGTTCGTCGTCAGCCGTTTGTTGCCAGTACGCTGCTTGGCGCCACCACCATGGAACAACTGAAAACCAACGTTGAGAGCTTACATCTGGAGTTAAGCGAAGAGGTGTTGGCAGAAATTGAAGCGGTGCATCAGGTTTACACCTATCCTGCACCGTAACAGAAGCGCGCCGGAGGAATTCCGGCGCGTTGATTACGCCTGACGGCGCTGCCAGATCCACAGCGCCGCAATGGCCAGTGCGAACAGACCGCCAAAACCGATACCCACGGCAATGACCGGGATCCCTACCCATACCGCCAGCGAGTAGAGCCCCAGCATCAACAGCATCGCACTGTTCTCACCGAGGTTCTGTACCGCAATCGCATTACCCGCGCCGACACTCTTCTTACCGCGCTCCTGCAACAGCGCATTCAGTGGTACCACAAAGAAGCCGCCCAGCACACCAATCAGCATCAGCAGCGCATAGGCAGGCAGCAGCGCGTGTTGCAGAGAAAAAATCAGCACGACGACGCCAATCAGGATCCCCGCAGGCATGCAACGCACCACCGTATCCAGCGTCACCAGTCTGGCAGCGGCACCCGCCCCGACCACAATACCGACCGCGACCATCGCGTTAAGATAGGTTGGCGTGGCGTTATCGGTAATGCCTAACGCCACCGGCACCCACAGCACCAGCAGGAAACGTAGCGTCACTCCCGCGCCCCAGAACAGACTGGTGCCCACCAGCGAGAAACGTGTTTCGCCGTTGCGCCACAGTGAAACACAGGCGCAGAAGAAACTGCGGGTCATTTTTGCCAGATGCCAGGACTGCCCAGGACGCGCGGCGGCCAGTTTGGGAATAGAGAGGTTTGCCACCACGGCTCCGGCGTAGGCCAGCGCACAGGCAACCAGTGCGGCAATGACATGCCAGTCGGCCAGCACCCCACCGGCCACCGAGCCAAGCAGGATCGCCGCAATGGTGGATGCTTCCATCAGACCGTTGGCTTTCACCAGCTTATCGCCGGTGGTCAGTTCACCCAGAATGCCGTATTTGGCCGGTGAGTAAGCCGCCGCGCCAACGCCCACCAGCGTATAGCCGAGAAACGGATTGAAGCCAAAGCAGATGCTTGCCGCCCCCAGCAGTTTAAGGCCGTTGGCGAACATCATCACCCGACCTTTGGCAAAGCTGTCAGCGACCTGCCCCACAAATGGCGCAAACAGGATGTAAGCGCCCACAAACACCATTTGCAGAATCGGCTGACTCCAGTCCGGATAGAACTGTTCCTTCAGCAGCGCCAGCGTGGCAAACAGCAGGGCGTTATCGCCAAACGCCGAGAGAAACTGCGCCGCGATAACCGACATCATCCCTTTCGACCAGACAGAGGTATTGGTATGTACTGACTCAGGCATTTTGTTTTTCCGGATTATCAACCCAGCTTTTCAGCGTAACGAAATCCGGCTTACCGCTGCCGAGTAACGGGAGTTGTTTCAGGTAACGGATATCGCGCGGCACCGCCAGTTCAGGGATGCCGTGCGCGCGGGCGTACTGCTGTAAAACGTCACGCGTCAGTTCGCTGTCGGTGGTAAAGAGCACCAGCGCTTCGCCTTTGCTGGCATCACTCTTGATAGCCGTTGCATGCATTTTCTCCGGCGATATACCAAGCGCCAGTTGCTCCAACATCTCCAGCGAGACCATCTCACCGGCAATTTTCGCAAAGCGCTTGGCACGTCCCTGAATCTGCACGAATCCCTGTTCATCAAAGCGCACGATATCTCCGGTGTCATACCAGCCGCGCTCCAGTTCTCCCGCAGCGTTTTCCGCCACCGGCACTTCCAACACGCCCGGTTTTTCCACGCGCAGGTAACCGTTCATGATGTTTGGTCCTTTCAGTTGCAAACGTCCTCCCTCTTCAATGCCGGGGATCGCCAGCAGGCGCGCGTCCATGCCGGGCAGGATCCGCCCTACGGTTCCAGGCTTCGCTGCCATCGGGACGTTAATCGAGACTACAGGCGCACATTCCGTCACGCCGTAACCTTCGAGAATGCGCAGACCAAACTTGTCCTGCCAGAGCTGTTTTGTACTCTCCTGGAGTTTCTCCGCTCCCGCCACCACATAGCGCAGGCGATAGAAATCATACGGATTGGCAAAGCGCGCATAGTTCCCAAGAAACGTGGAGGTGCCGAACAGCACCGTGCAGTTCCGGTCGTAAACCAGTTCCGGCACAATGCGATAATGCAGCGGACTGGGATAGAGGAACACTTCAGCGCCGGTGAGCAGCGGCGTAAACAGCCCCACCGTCAGGCCGAAGGAGTGAAACAGCGGCAGCGCCGACATAAAGCGGTCATTGGCAGTGAAGTCAGCAATGGTTTTGATCTGCTCGACGTTAGCCAGCAGGCTCTTGTGGCTATGCACCACGCCCTTTGGATGGCCTTCAGAGCCAGAGGTAAAAAGGATCACCGCCGCCTCTTCCGGCTGCTGTTTGACCTGCGCCCGATGCGGCATCAGCAGGTGCGCAAAGATCCACAGCTTGTCTGCGGTGGTCACATCAGCTTTGAGATCTTCCAGATAGACCCAGCGAACCTGCGTCAGTTGCTCCGGCAAGTGCCAGAGTTTGCCTTTATCCAGGAACTGACGGGAGGTAAAAATGGTTTTGATTTCCGCGGCGGTGATGGCGCTGGTCAGCCCTTTGACGCCCGCCGTGTAGTTCATCATTGCCGGGATACGACGGCGAGACACCGCGCCGAAAATCACCGCCGCGCTGATGGCGGCATTCGGCAGCATCAGGCCAATTTTTTCGCCCTCTGCGCTGTATTTTTCCAGAATACGCCCGACAAACAGCGTCTTAGTAAGCAACTGTCGGTAGCTGTCCGGCTTGAAGTTGATGTCTTCGATACAGTGCTTGCTCGCGCCATAGCGGTACTTCGCTGCCAGGAGCGATTCATACAGCGTTTCGCGCGGGCGCACCGCCATTCGCGCTTCCATCATTTTTTGATGCAGCATTTCGCCAGCAATTTTACGACGATCGCGCGCGCGCGGCGCGTCTGGCATAGGCAGACGAGTTGGCGGCAAAACATGCAGATGGATCTGCGGGAAGAAGCGACGTTTCACCAGCCCTTTCAGGCGGCTAAAATGGGTGAGCTCTGCCCCTTCAATCCGTACCGGCACCAGCGTCGCGCCGGATTTCGCGGCGACAAATCCGGCACCGTCGTAGATTTTCATTAGCGAGCCGCTCACCGATATGCGTCCTTCCGGGAAAATCACTACCGGACGACCCTGCTCGATCAGGCGAACCAGATGTTTAATCGCCATCGGCTTCGTCGGGTCGAGCGGCACAAAATCAATCAGCGAGGTTAACCAGCGCATGTACCACTGCTGGCTAATTGAGGTGTAGACCGCGAACACCGGGCGTACCGGCAGAAACAACGCCAGCAGAATACCGTCGATAAAAGAAACGTGGTTAGGGGTGATTACGACGCGCTCTCCCTGTAACGCCTGCATATCCCCCGTCACGCGTACCCGGTAGAGCACACGGCACAGGTTACGGAAAAAGCCAAATAACATTTCAACTCCCTTTGCGCACGATTCGGTAAAATAATGGTGGCAGATTACACGAACAAGGCAACAGGAGCGACAGTAAAGTCGGGGCGAAAAAAAACCTGCGCATCCGCGCAGGTTGGTGCAAGAGACAGAGTACGAAGAGCGTACCGAATAATCTCACCAATCAATACCTCTGGGATCTTGATTGTGGTCGGTACGTGACCGCTTCGCCAGCGAGAAAACGCAAAGGAATGAAGGGAAATGCAACCAGTTGTGTAAATTATCGCTTACTGTTACAGATTGCGGAAATCGCAAAAAAAAACCTGCGCAACTGGCGCAGGTTGGTGTAATTCGTGTGCTCAACCCGAAAGTTGACTTCACCTATCAATACCTCTGGGATCTCAACTTTATCAAGCCGCCAGGAAACGTCGCCAGCGAACAATCGCAACAGCCCTTCGCAAAGTGTAACTAATGGTTTGCATCTTTCGATTTTTGTCTTAATTCCGAGGGTGTTGCTCACATTTGCCGCGTCGTAACAGGCAATCTGCTTGAACCAGCAGACGTTTTCCGTAACACTGACAGAATGTAAGCGTTTACCCACAATAGGTACTGTCATGGCGACCATAAAGGATGTAGCCCGACTGGCTGGTGTATCAGTCGCCACCGTTTCCCGCGTCATCAACCATTCCCCCAAAGCCAGCGAGGCGTCACGCCTGGCGGTAACCAGTGCGATGGAGTCGCTCAGCTACCATCCCAACGCCAACGCGCGCGCGCTGGCGCAGCAGTCCACCGAGACCATAGGCCTGGTGGTTGGTGATGTTTCCGACCCTTTTTTCGGCGCGATGGTGAAAGCCGTGGAGCAGGTCTCCTATAACACTGGGAATTTTTTACTGATTGGCAACGGCTACCATAATGAACAAAAAGAGCGCCAGGCGATCGAGCAACTCATTCGTCACCGCTGCGCAGCGCTCGTCGTTCACGCCAAGATGATCCCGGATGCCGATCTGGCGTCATTAATGAAGCAAATGCCCGGCATGGTGCTGATCAACCGGATCCTGCCCGGTTTCGAACAACGCTGTGTGGCGCTGGATGACCGCTACGGCGCCTGGCTGGCGACCCGTCATCTGATCCAACAGGGCCACACCCGCATTGGCTATCTCTGCTCGAATCATTCTATTTCGGATGCGGAAGATCGCCTCAAAGGCTATTACGATGCCCTTGAAGAGAGCCATCTCCCGGTTAACGATCGCCTTGTGACGTTTGGCGAGCCGGATGAGAGCGGCGGGGAGCAGGCGATGACCGAACTGCTGGGTCGGGGCAGAAACTTCACTGCAGTAGCCTGTTATAACGACTCCATGGCCGCAGGCGCAATGGGCGTGCTGAATGATAACGGCGTGGACGTCCCGGCGGAAATTTCGCTTATCGGCTTTGATGATGTGCTGGTTTCGCGTTACGTTCGCCCGCGGCTGACCACCGTGCGTTATCCCATCGTGACGATGGCGACGCAGGCCGCAGAACTGGCGCTCGCGCTGGCGGAAAAACGTCCGCTGCCGGATGTCACCCATGTCTTCAGCCCTACGCTGGTCCGTCGCCATTCCGTGACGACGCCAGTGGAGTCGGGCAATGCGTCATCAAACGAGTAATCAGGAACGCGTCATGATAACAATGCTGGATGTTTCCCGTCGTGCCGGTGTCTCGAAAGCCACCGTTTCTCGCGTGCTGAACGGCACCGGTCAGGTTAAAGAGAGTACACGTCAGAAAGTGTTTAAGGCGATGCAGGCGCTGGACTATCGCCCAAACTTTCTGGCCCGATCGCTGGCGAACCGGACCAGCAACAGCATTGGACTGGTCGTATCGACCTTTGATGGCTTCTACTTTGGCCGCCTGCTACAGCAGGCCTCGCGGCAGACTGAATCTCATGGCAAGCAGTTGATTGTCACCGATGGTCACGATACACCAGAGCGCGAACAGGAAGCGGTGCAGATGCTGGCCGACCGGCAGTGTGACGCCATCATTCTCTACACCCGTTATATGAGCGAAAAGGCGATCCTGGCGCTGGCGGATTCGATTACGATGCCGTTGATTATCATCAACCGCGACGTCAGCCTCGCCCGTGAACGCGCCATCTTTTTTGAACAGGAAGATGCGGCATTTCAGGCGGTGGATTACCTGATTTCTCAGGGACACCGCGAGATTGCCTGTATTACCGTGCCGGGACACACGCCGACCGGGAAGTCGCGTCTGATGGGCTACCGTAAGGCGCTGGAGAAAAATGGCATCGCCTGGGATCCGGCGAAGGTGAAGTATGGCGATTCCAGCATGACGCGCGGCTATGACGCCTGTAACGAACTGCTGCGGGAAGGGGTAACGTTCAGCGCCCTGTTCGCCTGTAACGACGATATGGCGCTGGGCGCATCGAAAGCCCTGCACCAGGCCGGGCTTAACATTCCGCAGGATGTGTCGCTGTTTGGGTTTGACGATGCGCCGAGTGCGAAATGGCTTGAGCCAGGACTGTCGACGGTTTATCTCCCCATCGACACGATGATCACCACCGCCATTGACCAGGCAATTCGCATGGTCAATGGTGAAGAGGTTGAACCGATCCCGCCCTTTACCGGCACGCTGGTCCTGCGCGACTCGGTGACCACCGGGCCGTATTTTAACATATAAATCGTAATGTTATCTGCGCGACGCAATGCCTGATGGCACTTCGCTTATCAGGCCTACAAACGACGGTAACTCCGCAGGCCGGATAAGCCGCTGCCCGACAAGAAATTAAAACACTTCCAGCGCTAACAGTTCTTCAATGGTCTGGCGACGGCGAATCAGTCGCGCCTGACCGTTGTCAAATAACACTTCCGGCAACAGCGGACGGCTGTTGTAGTTCGACGACATCGACGCACCGTATGCGCCGGTATCATGCAGCACCAGATAATCTCCCGGTGCCACGACCGGCAGCGCACGCGTCTCCACCTTGCCTCCCTCCTGCTGGGTAAAGACGTCGCCCGATTCACACAGTGGTCCTGCGACGACCGTATCGACCCGCGGTGCCTTCTCCAGCGAGCGGCCATCCGCCGCCAGCGCGGTAATATGGTGATAACTGCCGTACATCGCCGGGCGCATCAGATCGTTAAAACCCGCATCCACCAGCACGAAATGACGACTGCCCATCTGCTTCACGCTGCGTACCTGGGTAACCAGTACGCCTGACTGAGCGACGAGAAAACGTCCAGGCTCAATTTCCAGCTTCACGTGATGTCCCAGATGACGGGCGATCTGCTCGCGCGCGGCGTTCCACAGGCCAAAGTAATGCCGGGTGTCCACCGCCTCTTCGTCATCGTGATAAGGAATCGACAGGCCGCCACCGGCGGAAATGGCCTCCAGATCCTGACCAAAATCAACCACCTGACTCACCATCGCGCCACACACCTGCTCCAGATGTTCATAGTCAACGCCTGAACCAATGTGCATGTGAATACCGACCAGTTTCAACTGATGGCGCTGCATCACCGCCAGCGCCTGCGGCAAATCGGTATGCCAGATGCCATGTTTACTGTTTTCGCCACCGGTATTGGTTTTCTGGCTGTGACCATGACCAAAACCAGGATTAACGCGCAGCCAGACACGATGGCCCGGCGAAACCTGTCCAAGCTGATCGAGCATATCGACAGAGCCGGCATTGACCGGAATGCGCAATTCGCTGACGCGG
This sequence comes from Citrobacter telavivensis, assembly GCA_009363175.1. Lineage (NCBI taxonomy): Bacteria > Pseudomonadati > Pseudomonadota > Gammaproteobacteria > Enterobacterales > Enterobacteriaceae > Citrobacter > Citrobacter telavivensis. The sequence goes on along the minus strand of CP045205.1, from coordinate 1,517,802 downwards.
GCCAGCGTGGCGCTATCAATCACATCGGCGGTAAAAACGATGTCATCCGGGTGCGCTTGCGGATCGTATCCCGCCGCCAGCGCACGCTCGATTTCGCCTAATGACACAGAGTCCACTTTGACGCCCTGCTCACGCATTAAACGCAGAATATGAATATTGGAGCAGGCTTTCTGCGCGAAGCGCACCACATCAAACTGCTGCAACGCCGCAATCTGGCGACGAACGATCTGTGCGTCGTAAACCCAGACCGGACAGCCAAATTCAGCCGGCAACCTGAGCAGGTTTTCCGCAGTGAGATCGGTATCGGTGCAATACAGTGAATGAGGCATAACGGACTCCGGACATGACGTTTTTTATCATTACGCCACAGTACGAAGAGAATAAAAAATATCGTTTTATATCGACTCTATGCAAAAATGATATGGGTTGAATCAAACGAGGTGACTATGGCTGCCGTTAACTTACGTCATATTGAAATTTTTCATGCGGTCATGACCGCCGGAAACCTGACTGAAGCCGCGCGACTGCTGCATACGTCACAGCCCACCGTCAGTCGCGAACTGGCACGATTTGAAAAAGTGCTGGGATTAACGCTGTTTGAACGCACACGCGGTCGCCTGCATCCGACGGTCCAGGGGTTACGTCTGTTTGAAGAGGTTCAGCGATCCTGGTACGGGCTGGATCGAATTGTCAGCGCGGCGGAAAGCCTGCGGGAGTTTCGCCAGGGAGAGTTGTCGATTGTCTGTCTGCCGGTCTTTTCGCAGTCGCTGCTGCCTGCGTTGATTCAGCCGTTTCTCGCCCGCTACCCGGACGTCAGCCTGAACATCGTGCCTCAGGAGTCACCGCTGCTGGAAGAGTGGCTTTCCGCCCAGCGTCACGATCTGGGGTTAACAGAGACGCTGCATACGCCTGCCGGAACGCAACGTACGGAACTCTTCTCGCTCGATGAAGTCTGCGTGCTGCCGCCGGGGCATCCGTTGGCGGAAAAGCCGGTATTAACGCCGCAGGATTTTCAGGGGGAGAACTACATCAGCCTGTCGCGCACGGACAGTTACCGGAAGCTGCTGGACGCGCTGTTTAATGAGCACGACGTTAAACGGCGAATGGTCGTGGAGACCCACAGCGCGGCGTCAGTGTGCGCAATGGTGCGCGCCGGCGTTGGTCTTTCAGTCGTAAACCCGTTCACCGCGCTGGATTATGCGGCGAGCGGCGTGGTCGTGCGCCGTTTCAGTATTTCCGTGCCGTTTACCGTCAGCCTGGTTCGTCCGGTCCACCGTCCCGCTTCCGCACTGGTCGAGGCCTTCAGCGATCATCTGCAAACCCGCCATCACCTTCTGGTGACGGCGCTGGAGCAGATCCTCGGACCGGTTACGACAGCATAAACGTCACGGCGTCTGCGGCATGGATCGCGGCGGTGTCGAACACGGGAATTGGACTGCGCTCTACCGGTACCAACAGGCCAATCTCGGTGCAGCCAAAAATGACGCCCTCTGCACCCTGCGCCGCGAGGTCTTCAATCACCTCGACATAGTACTGGCGCGAGGTCTCGGTAAAGTGTCCCAGGCAAAGCTCATCAAAGATAATCTGGTTGATCTTCGCCCGAGCCTGCGCATCTGGCACCAGGCTCTCAATAGCAAACTGCTGTTCCAGACGACCGCGATAAAAATCCTGCTCCATGGTGTAACGCGTACCCAGCAGTGCAACCCGGCGCATTCCCTGCGAGGAGATGACGCGACCGGTTGCATCGGCAATATGTAGAAAAGGCAGCGAGCAGCGCGATTCAATGGCTTCCGCCACTTTGTGCATCGTGTTGGTACATAAGACGATCCCTTCCGCCCCCGCCTGCTGCAGCCCGATCGCGGCTTGCGCAAGTATCTCTCCGGCTTTGTCCCACTCACCGCGACTCTGACACGCTTCGATCTCATGGAAGTCAACGCTGTGCAGCAGCAGGCTCGCAGAATGAAGCCCACCCAGTTGCTGTTTGATCCCTTCATTAATTAACCGGTAGTACGGGATCGTCGATTCCCAACTCATGCCGCCTAACAAGCCGATCGTCTTCATTACCTGCTCCTTCATCAGTGATTTACAGCAGTGAAGCAAACTTGTGATCAAGTTTCCAGTTCATTCGATCTGCCGTTTTCTTTATCGCGTGCCTGAGTTAGCTTGAATGAAACATTGTTTCAAACACTAACAGGATCCCGCATGTTTGTTTTCCATAACGAGACGACGCTTGAAGATCTGGGCAATGGCGTCACCCGCCGCATCCTCGCGCATAATGGCAACATGATGGCCGTTGAGGTGAATTTCGAACAAGGGGCGATCGGCCCGCTGCATCATCATCCTCATGAACAACTGACCTATGTCTTATCCGGTGAATTTGAATTTACCATCGGTGACGAGAAGCAGGTGGTACGCGCAGGGGATACGTTATATAAGCAACCGGATATTGTGCACGGCTGTGTCTGCCTGAAACCGGGAACCCTGCTGGATACTTTTACACCGGTTCGCGAGGATTTTCTCAACGCCTGATTTCATCAATAAAAAACCCTGCGCGATGGCAGGGTTTTTCGATAAACGGGGGCGAATTAACGTGCCAGCCAGCCACCGTCAACAGCCACGGTGTAGCCGTTGATGTAATCCGATGCGCTGGATGCCAGGAACACCACCGGTCCCATCAGATCGCTCGGCAGACCCCAACGGCCAGCCGGGATGCGGTCGAGGATTTCAGCGCTACGCTGTTCATCGGCACGCAGCTGCTGGGTATTGTTGGTTGCCATGTAACCCGGTGCGATCGCGTTGACGTTGATATTGTGCTTCGCCCATTCGTTCGCCATCAGACGGGTTACCCCCATTACGCCGCTTTTGGAAGCCGTGTAAGACGGGACGCGGATACCGCCCTGGAAGGAGAGCATGGAAGCGATATTGATGATTTTGCCGCCGTTACCCTGCGCGATGAAATGTTTTGCCGCCGCCTGAGACATAAAGAACACGCTCTTGATGTTCAGGTTCATCACGTCATCCCAGTCTTTTTCGCTGAAATTGATCGCATCTTCACGGCGGATCAGGCCAGCGTTGTTAACCAGAATATCGATATGACCAAACTCAGCAACCGCACGCTCCAGCAGCGCCGGGATCCCGTCGATCTGACGCAGGTCTGCGGTCAGGCTCAAAAAGCGACGGCCCAGTGCGGTCACTCGCTCGATGGTTTCGGTCGGTTCAACGATGTTAATCCCGACGATATCGCAGCCGGCTTCCGCCAGACCGAGCGCCATGCCCTGGCCCAGACCCGTATCACAACCGGTCACGACAGCGACTTTACCTTCGAGAGAGAATGCATTCAAAATCATTGTAAATCCTTAGTTTTTCATACCTGTCACGGACAGGCGTTATGAGCGCCCGCGACTAGCGCAGATCTTTCACCGCAACGTGGTCCATGTCATCAAAGACCTGGTTTTCACCGACCATGCCCCAAATGAAGGTATAGGCTTTGGTGCCCACCCCGGAGTGGATCGACCAGCTTGGCGAAATGACCGCCTGTTCATTGTGCATAACGATATGACGCGTTTCCTGAGGCTGCCCCATCATATGGAAGACACAAGTGTCTTCTTCCATATTGAAATAGAAGTACACTTCCATGCGGCGTTCATGGGTGTGGCACGGCATAGTGTTCCACAGGTTGCCCGGTGCCAGTTCGGTAAGGCCCATGCTCAGTTGGCAGGTCTCCAGCACATCCGGCACGAAATATTTATTGATGGTGCGACGGTTGCTGGTGAGATTGTCGCCTAACGTCACGGGCGCAACATCGGCAGGCGTCACTTTTTTGGTTGGGTAGGTGGTATGAGCCGGCGCGCAGTTGTAGTAGAACTTGGCTGGCGTCGCGCTATCCACGCTGGCGAAGACCACTTCTTTTGCCCCTTTGCCGACATACAGCGCGTCGCGGTGGCCGATTTCATAGCACTGACCGTCGACGGTGATGGTGCCTGCGCCGCCGATGTTGATCACACCCAGTTCACGACGTTCCAGGAAATAGGTCACGCCGAGTTGTTTACCGACTTCGCCGCCGACGGAGACCGTTTTTGCCACCGGCATAATGCCGCCGACGATGATGCGGTCAATGTGGCTGTAAACCATTGTGTATTCGTCAGCCACGAACACTTTCTCAACCAAAAACTCCTTGCGTAGCCCCTGGGTATCCAGTGTTTTGGCGTGCGCGCTGTGAATACTTTGTCTTACGTCCACATTTACCTCCAGTGATGTACTGAGCGGGAATTCCTCGACGGAGAGCGAAACGCTGTTCCGTTTTACGTTATGCGCCCATGATAGTCCTCCAGGAACCCGTTTTCAATTACAAATAAAACATCGTTTCACTTTTTCTGCATCTTATTGTCAAAAGTGTAATTCCGATCACGATCGATTCATTCCATGATTAAGCGCAGGGGTAAAATCGTATAGTAAAACAAAGAAATAGGATTTAACCCCGAGTCTGCGACACCCACGCTCCCAGGCAAACCGCTGTATGTTCATTCGCTTAGTTCATCTGTCTGATGCTAATAATGAAGGGAATACAAAACAAAACGCAGTAATGCCGTCACGATTTCTCGCACGGCATAACGGGTATAAAGGGAATGTAGAGGGAGAGAAAAAAGGGGAGTTAATCGCGTTCGATGGCTAATGCTACGCCTTGCCCACCGCCAATGCACAGCGTCGCCAGACCTTTGCGGGCATTGCGTTTGACCATTTCGTGAACCAGAGAAACCAGAATACGACAGCCGGAAGCGCCAATCGGATGTCCAAGGGCAATCGCGCCGCCATTGACGTTCACCCGGCGCTCGTCCCACTCCAGCATTTTGCCCACGGAAAGCGCCTGGGCGGCAAACGCCTCATTCGCTTCAATGAGATCCACATCGGCCAGCTGCCAGCCGACCCGCTCCAGACAGCGGCGAGTAGCATACACGGGGGCAATGCCCATCAGAGCAGGATCTACGCCGACGCTGGCAAAAGCGCGGATGCGGGCCAGCACGGGCAAATCCAGCTCCTGCGCTTTGGACTCGCTCATCATCATCACCGCCGCTGCGCCATCATTAATCGAAGAAGCATTGCCGGCGGTCACCGATCCTGACAGTTCGAAGGCCGGATCCAGCCGCGCCAGACCTTCTGCGCTGGCATCGGTTCGCGGCTGCTCGTCAGTATCAACCATCACGGTTTGCCCATTACGCTGGGTGGCAACCGGAACAATTTCCGCTTTAAAGCGACCGGCATCGATGGCCGCTCGCGCCTTTTGCTGCGAACTGAGGGCATACGCATCCTGCAGTTCCCGGCTGATGCCGTATTCACGCGCCAGATTCTCGGCAGTCACGCCCATGTGGTAATCATTGAAGGCATCCCACAGGCCATCGTGCACCAGGCTGTCGACCAGTTGGCTGTTGCCCAACTGCGCGCCGGTCCGGCTGTCGGTGAGGACATGCGGCGCACGGCTCATGTTCTCTTGCCCACCCGCAATCACAATGTCCGCTTCGCCACACTGGATCGCCTGCGTGGCAAGATGCAGCGCTTTAAGCCCTGAGCCACAAACGTCGTTGATGGTGATAGCAGAAACGGTATTCGGTAATCCCCCTTTGATTGCTGACTGACGCGCCGGGTTTTGTCCCGCCCCCGCCGTCAGCACCTGCCCGAGGATCACTTCATCAACGGCATGCGCCTTCACGCCGCTGGCTTCAATCAACGCTTTGACCACCATACTGCCCAATTCCACGGCAGAATGACGTGCCAGCGTCCCCTGAAAACAACCAATTGGCGTACGCAACGCCCCGACTATCACCACCTCTTTCATTACGACCTCAGCGCAAAATAACACCGCAATAGTAGAGGATTGTTAAAAATAGTTATCTTGATTGTTTAAGAAAAGTGAGTTTTATCACAAAGGAAATCGTTATAACGCCCCGCGGCCTGGGACACTGCCTTGCTGTAAATGGTATCTAAGCCAGTTCCCCGCCGCGCCGGGCGGTGATTTTTTGTTCCAGAGCAGATCGATAGCAATCGCTTTGGGCCATCCCGGAACATCGAGTTGCATCAGTGGTTTTTCCGCCGCAAATTCCTCCACCAACGCACAGGGGAGCGCGCACCAGCCAAAACCCTGTACTGCCATACTCAACAACAGCAAATAGTTCGGCGCGGACCACACCGGACCACGGGCAAGCGGAGCGCCACGATCGATGTAGGTGTTAAGGCGCAACTCACGCCAGACGTGCAGTTGATCCCATTGCAGTTTCTTCTCTTTCGCCAGGGGATGGGAAGCGGCAACGTAGAGCCCCATCCACGTTTGCATTGGCAAGCGCGTCGCACCGATATCCGTGGGATAGTGGTCCCTGGCTTCAATCAAACCGACCTGCGCCCGCTCTTTTTGCAACAGATCGATGACGTCCACATCCTCACCAATCAAACATTCAAACTCGGTATGCGGAAACTGGCGATCAAACTGCACCATCAGTTCCTCCAGCACATCGGGGTGCAGGGTATCGGAGAGCACAAACGTCAGCCGCGCTTCGGTTTCTCCGGCCAGCGAAAGCGCTACCTCATCGAGACGCTCGCTGGCCGAGAGAATCGCCTGAACGTAGACGAGCACTTTCTTTCCTTCTTCCGTCAGCACCGGCTGACGCGAGGAACGGTCAAAAAGTTGAACGCCAAGATCGGCTTCAAGATGGGCAATCGCCGTGCTAATGGTGGACTGACTTTTACGCAGTCTGCGTGCTGCAGCCGAGAAAGACCCACAGGAAACGGTCTCGACAAATGCGGTTAAAGCTTCAGGTGAGTAACGCATAAACTATCTACTTTATCGATGGATACTATCTTTTAGATATCATATAAAGCGATAAAATACCCTCTATTCCGTTATCCGGGCGTTTTTAATAAAGGTAAGTTATGCAACACAATGCGGTTCAACGTCGTTCGTTACTGGAGCGTGTCTTCCACGCCGTATGTTTTGAAGGGATTGCCACGGCGATCCTGGCACCGACCACGGCCTGGTTAATGCAGCGATCGGTGCTGGAAATGGGCGGACTGACGATCCTGCTGGCGACCACGGCGATGATCTGGAACATCATCTACAACGCGCTGTTTGACCGTTTCTGGCCTTCACATCTGGTGAAGCGAACGGCGAAAGTGCGTGCATTTCACGCGCTGGGGTTTGAAAGCGGCTTTATCGTCATTGGCGTGAGTATCGTGGCGTACGTGCTGAACGTTAGCCTGATACAGGCCTTTACGCTGGAGATTGGCTTCTTCCTGTTCTTCCTGCCCTACACCATGTTCTACAACTGGGCTTACGACACGTTACGCGTACGCGTTATGAAGCGTCGCGAACAGCGCGTGACTGCCTGATAATTCTCACATTTGCCGGAATCACCTGGGTTCCGGCAAGGCCCGTTGCCACCCCTTCTCCCGTTCAGTCCTCACGCCCGCCCGCTCATTTATGGTAAATTGCGCTTCTTTTTGTTTATTTTATAGTTGATACGTTCAAGAAATGTCGAAAATTTGGTCAAAAGAAGAGACGCTCTGGAGCTTTGCGTTATATGGGACTGCCGTTGGCGCAGGAACCCTGTTTCTCCCCATCCAGCTTGGCTCCGCGGGCGCGATGGTATTGTTTGTCACCGCCCTGGTCGCCTGGCCTCTCACATACTGGCCGCACAGAGCCTTATGTCAGTTCATTCTCTCGTCTAAAACCTCCGCAGGAGAAGGGATCACCGGCGCGGTGACACATTATTATGGTAAGAAGATCGGCAGCCTCATCACCGCGCTGTACTTTGTTGCCTTTTTTGTTGTGGTTCTGATTTATGCCGTCGCCATAACCAACTCCCTGACAGAGCAGTTAGCCCGGTATCTTGAGATTAGCCTGGGCATCCGCATGGGCGTCAGCCTCGGTGTGGTGTTAACCCTGAACCTGATTTTTCTGATGGGCCGCCATGCGACCATTCGGGTGATGGGATTTTTGGTGTTCCCGCTGATCGCTTACTTCTTATTTCTCTCGCTGTATCTGACCGGCAGTTGGCAACCCTCGTTACTCACCGGACAAATGGCGTTCGATCAGCACACCCTGCGTCAGGTCTGGATATCGATTCCGGTGATGGTTTTTGCTTTTAGCCATACGCCTATTATCTCCACGTTTGCCATCGACAGACGTGAGAAATATGGCGAGCTGGCCATGGGTAAATGCAAAAAAATCATGAAGGTAGCCTATCTGATTATCTGCTTAAGCGTGCTGTTCTTCGTCTTTAGCTGCCTGTTATCGATTCCGCCGTCGTATATCGAAGCCGCCAAAAATGAGGGCGTCACTATCCTTTCGGCCTTATCCATGATGCCTGCCGCCCCGGCGTGGCTCTCTGTTTCGGGTATCATCGTCGCCGTGGTGGCAATGTCGAAATCCTTTCTCGGCACCTACTTTGGCGTTATCGAAGGGGCAACCGAGGTGGTCAAAACCGGTCTGCAACAGGTTGGTGTGAAGAAAAGCCGGGCCTTTAACCGCGCCCTGTCCATCATGCTGGTGTCAGCTATCACCTTTATTGTCTGCTGCATCAACCCGAATGCCATCTCGATGATTTACGCCATCAGCGGACCGCTCATCGCCATGATTTTGTTCATTATGCCGACCCTGTCGACATACCTGATCCCGGCGTTAAAACCGTACCGTTCTCCTGGTAATCTGATCACCCTGATTGTCGGCCTGCTCTGCGTGTCCGTGATGTTTCTCGGCTAATGCTGGAGTAAACGGCTCGTCCGGGCCGTTTACTCAATACTGCGACACAGCAGCGAAGGGGCGCCTACCGTCGTAAAGACCCACCCTTCCCGATAACGTTTAATCAATAGCGAGAAAGAAGCGCGCTCGGAGAGATAGAGCGAGGGCAGTGACCGGTATCCTTTTTTCGCCTCTAAATTATCACTCGGAAACCGCACGAGGTTATTGCTGCTAATAACATAGTTGTCCCGCACCTTGTAATAAGTGAAATAGATAATCCGGCTAATTTTATAATTATCAGCTTCCGGCGTATGCAAATCGCCGGTGATTGTGACTATCCCCTGGTTATTCTGCATCTGGTAGGCGACGTCTCCCCGGAACTCCTCATTATTAATTTCCCATACCACGCGACCCTGGCAATCAATCCCACTTTTGCCTTTATGTGAATACCAATAACCTGCGCCTGCCAATATCACTACTACAACCAGTGAAATGAATACTACTATTTTAATTTTTATCATTAATCGAGTACCACGTCGTACATTTGGTCTGAGGGTTTTCCCTTATATCTAACTGACAGGCGACTGCCGCAATATTTTTCGCGCTGTTCATTCCCGAGAGATACACATATTTATGGTTCTGACAGATATCCGGGTGTCTTGTCAGGAATGTTGCATAGCGAGTATTTAGCGTACTATTGCCTTTCAGTAACAGGGTACAGGATGAAAAGGAGGTGGTATCAACAATAGCATAGGAAGAAAACAGCGATTCTGCCGTCGGATATAACAAACCAAAAGAAAGGCCGACACCGATCAGCAATACCGACAGTAAAACGGCACCCACCATTAGCGTTTCCCTTGAAGGCCGCATTTTGAGCGGAGGTGCCGTCAGCGCGGGTGATGTTGGCTCCTCCCCGGTAACGCTCTCTCCCGCATTATCAACCGATTCCATCTCCGTACGTTGAATTTCCGCGGTCATCATCATACCGCGCCGGGCAACGGTTTTAATCAGATCGCGCGGCAACCCGACTTCAGTTAACGCATTTCTGAGCGTGAGCACCGTCTGATATAACGTATTGACGGAGGTGATAGTGTTTTTATCCCCCCAGCCCACCTCTACGAGCTGGGTTTGTGGAATAACAACCCCACAATTTGTGAGGAGATATAAAAGAATGAAACTCGCAGGGTTTTGAAGAATGACCGTTTTTTGCGTATTTTTATTTGTCAGCGTTCTGTCACCCGGGTGAAAGTCAACCAGGTTATTAATTGTATATAATGTTGTGTGCGTGTACTTCTCAAACACGGTGTGCATTCTCGCATTTACTTGATGAATGACATGCTACAAAAATCTTATACAGAGATCACCAAATATATAATAGATATGTCAGTGCGGTCATAGCTCAAAAATAAAATTTCTTATAAATCAATACACTTCCAGCTGAAAAAGATCATGTATTCTTAATTAAGACCATTTTAGATGCTTTATCACTCAGCACTCATTATTATTGTTTCACGTTTAAAAAACGGACAAACAGATAAATAGCATTACTTAATAAAAGACAAAAGCATTGTTACAATTGTTTCAGACAATTTAACATAAGTTCAACTTTTTGCCATTAATGCCATTTAGCGATAAAACTTAAACATTTTTGCAATATAGATTTTCCTGGTGGTTGTTACAAAATTCCTGGAGGCGTTTTTTCATGCTTCGCCCGTTGGAGAATGACCCCGATAGAAACCTGAATTGATACAGAGGCAACGCCCTAACAAAAGTCACGATTAAGAATAATAGCAATAAATAAATTTTCGGATTTTCTCTCTATCAAAGTTGCATTTTGTTGAGTATTGACATGTTTTAAAACGGATGAAATTATGAAATCATCTACGGATAGGGAGGCTCTCAATATGGGGCTGGACGTTAAATTAAAGAATTTGACATGCAGCAGTTGTACCTTGCATTGTAAAATAATGCCCGAAAAATCACCCCGCTTACAGTATTGTGCCAATGCTTGCTTTTGCATGTGGCCAGAAGAAAGCATTTATTTTAATAAGGGGGTCATTGAAGGGATTTTAAATAATAATCACAACGCCAGACTTAGTGGCTATATTTTTGTAGATTTCTCTATCAGCTTTTTACGCCTGTTTTTGGATATAGAGTGGATAGAATATCTCGCAAGCACGCGCATGGGCATTATTTTGATAAGCGATCGCAACATGCAGTCGCTCGCCAACTACTGGCGTAAAAAACATCCTGCGATTTCCGCCATCATTTACCACGATGACGGACTGGATGTCGCCAATGAGAAGATCCGCCAGGTGTTTATCGGACGGCATTTGTCGTTCACCAAAGGGAATACGTTGACGCAGATGGAGTTCACCATTCTGGGCCATATGGTTGCAGGCAGCAATCCGCACCAGATCGCTCAACTGTTGGACATGGATATCCGCAGCATCTACGCCTACAAGCAAAGAATTGAAAAAAGAATGGGTGGACGAATCAATTCGTTGTTTATTCACTCGCATCCGGTTTCTGGCGATAAGTCATCTTATCCGCTGTTGCTTAAAGAGACGGATGGTACAGCAGTGCATTTGCAAAGACGCAGATGAGTCCGACAACAGGGAACGAAATGGACAAGGGATATAAAGTGGGATACTACGAAGAAGAAACGCGCGCGCTGAGTGCGATATTGTTATCGCTCTTTACGGCACGTAATGAGCTCGCCTTTGGAGAGTTGGAGCGCTCTCTGCAAAAACTCGCCTTTCCACCTGCCGTGCGCAAGCTATGCGAAGAGGCGTTGCAAAGTCATAGTGAAGACGAAACCGATCGAACGAATGCCCGGGCGGTCTGCTGCCTGTTGCATGCGCTGGAATCCATTAGTGGCTATAAGCACGTTGAGCGCTATATTTCCCAGCGGAATCAGGCTGTAGTGTATTGCTAAGACACAGAGTCGGGACAACGTTCCCGGCTATTTTATATAGGAATCCAGAACCTTAAGAACCACGTCCAGATCCTCTTCTCGCTTCTCTTCATCACTCTGATGAACGATATGCTCGGTCAGATGCCCTTTGATCACTTCCCGCATTAATCCATTTACCGCCCCGCGTATCGCGGCGATCTGCTGCAACACAGCGGCACACTCATGGGGTTCGTCGAGCATTTTCTTCAGCGCAACGACCTGTCCCTGAATTTTGCTGGTTCGGGCTTTTAGTTTCTGCTTATCCCGGATGGTATGTGACATCGCAACACCTCATTAACATAAATCGTTGTGGATTATAGCATTACGCTGCTACTGGGGGGTAGTATTTGGTACTGGGGGGGGGGTAGAATCTGGCAAAACAGGCAACTAAGAATCATTATCATGGGCGAATTTTCAACACTTCTTCAGCAAGGTAACGCGTGGTTTTTTATTCCCAGCGCGATTCTTCTCGGCGTGCTGCATGGACTGGAGCCCGGCCACTCGAAGACGATGATGGCGGCATTTATCATCGCCATTAAAGGGACCATCAAACAGGCGGTGATGCTGGGACTGGCGGCAACGCTCTCCCATACCGCCGTGGTCTGGCTGATTGCTCTTGGCGGCATGTATATCAGTCGGGCGTTTACCGCAGAGTCCGTGGAGCCCTGGCTGCAACTGATTTCCGCATTTATTATTCTGGGCACTGCGACCTGGATGTTCTGGCGGACGTGGCAGGGGGAGCGAAACTGGCTCACCGATATGCAGCATGACGACCACGCTCATGCCCCTCATCACGACCATGACCACGATCATCATCACGATCATCATCACGATCATCATGCTCACGATCATCATGACCACCACGATCACGCGCATCACGATCGCGAGCATCAGCACAACCACAACGTTCTGGCGGAACTGTCGGAAGGATCGAAAGCCTGGCAGGACGCCCACGAGCGCGCGCATGCCAGTGATATTCAGCGCCGTTTTCACGGCAAAGAGGTGACCAATGGGCAAATCTTGCTGTTCGGTCTGACAGGTGGGCTGATCCCCTGCCCCGCAGCGATTACCGTGCTGCTGATTTGTATCCAGTTGAAAGCCTTTACTCTCGGTGCAACGATGGTGCTCTGCTTTAGTCTGGGACTGGCTATAACGCTGGTGACGGTCGGCGTGGGTGCGGCAGTTAGCGTCCACCAGGTCGCCAAACGCTGGAGTGGATTCAACGCACTGGCAAGAAAAGCGCCCTATTTTTCCAGCCTGCTAATCGGTCTGGTCGGCCTTTATATGGGCATTCATGGCTACATGGGGATTGTTCACGCTTCCTGAAAATACGTTTCTGACGCACAGCGCCTGTCGCTGTGCTCACTCATCTTTCCAAAAAAACCTCATTTTTCTCGTTGTGAAGATAAGGGTTTGTCAGCGCAAAAGAATCAACGCGTACCGCATGGCACAAATTGCTGGTGAAAAAATTGTCAAAAGTCATCTCTTTCAGGGTCTGACACCGCGTTTTTTGCCATGAACCTGGCAAAAATGACGCGACATCAATTGCAGAGGAAAAAATTTTTTCTTGTTTTTTGATGTTGAGCAGTCCGCGATTACTGGAACCCCCGACATTAAGCTTCCAGAAACAACTCTGTAATCAAATAAAATTCTCATCCCTGAATGTCATCAGCAAAATAATTAGCACGGTGCACTATTCATTTTTCTTTATGTATAGCGTGTGAATTTTCCTGGTCCGGGAACCTGTCAGGCGGGAATACGCTTTTCACCCGGCGAAACACTTCAACATTAATCATCTAATAATCTAAAATTCCTAATAAAGCTACCGCCGATCTATTTCCAGATTTTAATAGACTCAACCTATCACCAGTAATCTATCTGTTCGTTTTAAACGATTTTCCTCTTTATGGATATTCTCGGTAATATCCACGCAGACAAATTAACTGATTAACCAGGGTGAATTTATTCTCGCTACGAAAATATAATCATTGCCGTTACGATATTCCTGATACAGGAAGCATTCACCTTTTAAGAAAATCACCAATTATTTTATTTTGTCCCCATTCCCGCACAGAGCCATCGCGATAAATGTCCCTGCGCATGGAAGAACCCTGTCCCGCAGGGTAAATCAACACGACTGAAAAAAATGGAGTTTATATTATGACCTTAAATCGTGCCTTCCTTTCGGCGCTGATGGCCTCTGCGCTCTTTTCCACGAATGCACTAGCCTCTGACAACACCATTACGTTTATGGGTGAAGTGAGTGACGAGACCTGTTCAATATCGGTAAATGGCTCTGATGCCTCTCCGGTGGTATTGCTGCCGACCGTGACGGCCACCGAACTGAATGCCAATCAGGTGGCTGGCGCGACGACATTTGATGTTGGTGTGAGCAACTGTACCGGCTCACCTTCTGGCGTGCAGATCTCAACGGTCTTCGTTGGCAACAACATCAGTTCAGCCACCGGGAACCTCGGCAGCACGGGCTCTGCGACAGATGTGGAGATCCAAATCCTCGATACCAGCGGCGATGAAATTGACTTCCGCAGCGCCTTTACCGGTACCGGCGACCTCTCTCTCGCCGCTAACAAGGACTCCGCGAGCGCGACCTATAAAGCTCAGTATTACAGCGGTGGTGCCGCCACCACCGGTACGGTGCTGGCCTCACTGCAATACGCCGTTTCTTATCAGTAAAAGTAGTCCTGGCGGGAATGAACTCCCGCCACCCACCTTCAGGGAAAATACAATGCGAACTTCTCATCGTTATCGTCCGTTTATTTCAGGTTGCCTGTTTCTCTTTTTTAGCGCCTGCTGTAGCCACGTGAATGCCAGTATTACGATGACAGGAACGCGTATTATTTATAATGGTGCAGCGAAATCTACCGATGTGCATCTGAAAAATAAAGATGCCATTCCCTATGTTGTCCAGAGCTGGTTCGATAACGGCAATATGGCCGATGGTCCGGATAAATCTGCGCAGGTTCCGTTTATTGCCACACCTCCGGCATTTCGTATTCAGTCTGGAGAAGGGCAAATCATTCGTATTGTTTACACCCGGGGGAAAGCATTACCTCAGGACAGGGAATCGCTGGTCTATTTTAATTTCATGCAGATCCCGCCCGCCAATGCCGGACAATCCGCGACCCACACAGAAAAACAAAACAGTCTGCTGATTATGTTGCGCAATCGGGTTAAACTTTTTTATCGCCCGGCAGGTCTCGTCGGCGATCCGCAAAAAATGCTGGAAAATCTGCAGGTCAAACGTATTAGCGGAAATAAAGAACTGGCGATAAGCATAAAAAATAACCAGCCTTATTTTGTCACGGTTGCGGTCCTGCAACCCGGTCGCTCATCGGAAATTCTGCACCCCAAAAACGACATGATTTCGCCCTTTGCCAGCGAAACGTTTCACTTTCCGCGTACCTCTGGCGCTGACGCACAGCGCGTACGCGTTACCTTGATCAACGATCAGGGAGCACGCATCAGTGCCGACTATCCGCTATAACGTCGTCGCGCCCCTGATAGGCCTGGCGTTAACCCCGGCGACGGCGTGCGCGGAATATTACTTTGACCCGGCGCTTTTGCAGGGTTCCGATGTGGGTAAGACACTGGATCTGGATCGCTTTAATCAGCGAGATGACGCGCTTTCAACGGGCAACTATGTGCTCGACGTCTATCTCAATAACCAGTTGATTCGTCACCAGGAGTCAATCACGCTGGTAAAACCGGAAGGCGACAATGCGCGGGTTCAGCCCTGTCTGTCACCTGAACTGATTGCCGCCAGTGCTATTCGTACAACGCAAAATTCTACGCCCGACGCGTGTCTGCCAATTGACAGTCTGGGACAGAAAATCAACTGGGAAGTGGATTTAAGCACGTTACGCCTGAACATGGTGATTCCTCAGGCGGGGCTGTTACATTCGCCAAGAGGCTTCATTCCGGTATCCGAATGGGATGCCGGTGAAACCGCGCTGTTTCTGCGCCACAACACCAATTTTTACCATACCGAAAACACGGACAGCCATCTGCGCTATGACTATCTGTGGAGCAATATCAACGGTGGGATCAACCTTGGCCTCTGGCAGGTTCGTCATCAGGGTAACCTGCGCTACGCCGATGACAATCAGACGGGAGGTCACTACAAATACAATGCGGTCGCCACCTCGGTACAACGGCCTTTGCCGCAACTGGACAGCATCATTGCCTTCGGTGATAACTACACCAACAGCAGTCTGTTTGGCAGTCTGTCATTCAACGGCGTCAAGCTCAGCACCGATCAGCGCATGTGGCCACAGGGAAAACGGGGCTATGCGCCGGAAGTGCGCGGCGTCGCCACCACAACGTCCCATGTCGTTGTGCGCCAGCAGGGAAAAGTCATCTACGAGACCACTGTCGCGCCCGGAGCCTTCGTCATTAACGATCTGTACAACACCCGCGGTCAGGGCGATCTGACGGTCGATGTGATTGACGCCAACGGACAGGTATCGCGCTTTACCGTCCCCTACTCTGCCGTACCAGACTCGATTCGTCCCGGTAACTGGAACTACGAACTGGCGATGGGCTACGTTCGTCAGTACTACAGCGTGGAAAATAAGTTTATAGAAGGTGTGTTGCAGCGCGGGATGAGCAACGTGCTGACGGCCAACATGGGGTCGCGACTGGCGGATAATTATCAGGCCATTCTCGCGGGCGGCGTGCTGGCGACCTCTGTCGGCGCCTTCGGTCTGAACACGGTATTTTCCAGCGCCCGTGTAGAAAATGACGAGAAGCAACAGGGCTGGCGCGTCGAGGCGAGTTATAGTAAAACCTTCACCACCGGAACCAACCTGGTCCTCGCAGCGTATCGCTATTCCACCAGCGGCTATCGCGATTTGCAGGACGTACTCGGCGTGCGTCGCCAGGAAAAAAGCGGCACCACCTACTACTCCGACACGCTCAATCAGCGGAACAACTTCTCGGCGACCCTCAGCCAGCCGATGGGCAACTGGGGCATGCTGAGCTTTACCGGCAGCACGTCGGATTACTACAACAACGCCTCACGCATCACTCAACTACAGCTCGGCTACAGCAATAGCTGGCGGGATATCAGCTTCAATGTCAGCGCCGCACGCCAGCGTAGCACTTACTCCAGCCGCTACTTCAGCAGCGTCAACGATCGCGATTTCGATAATGAGAACCAGCGTAAATACACCGAAAACACCGTGTCGCTGGGGATTTCGATTCCGTTCGACTTTGGCTCCAGCCGTTCGCAGATCAATCTGGACATGAACCGCAGTCGCGACAGCCGGACGGCAACGGTCGGGATGAGTGGGACAACGGGCGAGAAAAGTACCACCTCGTGGGCGCTCTACAGCGGTATTGAGCACAACAATGATAGCGGCGACAGCTCAACCTGGGGCGGTAATATTGAACGCCGCACCTCCGTCGGTGCCTTCCGCGCCTGGGCCTCCCGGGGTGACAGCTATCAGCAGTATGGGTTGGGCATGTCCGGTACGCTGGTCGCCCATCGCGGCGGAATTACCGCTGGCCCGTATACCAGCGACACCTTCGCACTGGTAGAGGCCCCGGGCGCACGCGGTGCGACGATACGTAATGGTCAGGGCGCGACGGTAGACCGTTTCGGCTACGCGATCCTCCCGTCCCTAACGCCCTATCGCTATAACACCATCAGTCTCGACAGCCAGAATATGGCCGATGACGTCGAACTTCAGGGCGGCAGCAAGCGCCTTGTCCCCTATGCAGGGGCGATTTCCCGCGTGACGTTCAAGACCACTCACGGCAAAGCGACGCTGATCAATACCACCCTGCCCGACGGCAGCCTGCCGCCGATGGGCGCGGACGTCACGGACGGCAACGGTGACGACGTGGGCATCATGGGTCAGGGCGGCCAAATCTACGCCCGAATCGCCGCGCAGTCCGGCGTGCTGTTTGTTAAGTGGGGCAAAAATGCCGCTCAGCGGTGCCAGGTCTGGTATCAATTGCCGACGACGAGCGACACGCCGTTGTATCAACTCACGCTACCTTGTCGCCAGGAATGATGACTCATGAAATTATCCTCTGTCCTCCCGCTACTGCTGGTCGCTGTCGTACTGACACCGCCCGCATGGTCTGCCTGTAAAAGGGTGACCTCAGCCAACGACCTGTCGCAGGTGGCAAAAGACGCAGGCTACGTCGGCGCCAGTTGGGGTGGCGTTGGCGATAGCGAAGTAAAAGGCAAACTGGGATTGCCCGGCGTCATCACCTTAAGCAGCGGCACCGGCTTTCAGAGTGAAGGCACGCTGCTCGCCAGCTCAACGGCCAGCTTTGTGCCTAACGGCCGCACCCAGGGCGTCAACGCCAACCAAATCTATTTCCGCTGTGATGTCGCAGAAATCGGCAAAGTGTATGAGTATTACGCCACCAACGGCGATGACGCCTGGGGCGGCAGAGAAGCGGTTGCGGGTATTGAAGGCGCGTACTACACCTACGTCAAAAACGTGGCGCTCCGACTGACGAACCTGAAAACCGGGCAATACTACTCGCGCTACTGGAAAACACGCCTCATCCCTGAAAGCGAGATGTTTAATGACGGGACCTATATTTACATCCCGGGCAGCGCCTTCAGCGATGTTTTCGTTGAGCTTTTTCGGGTTGATGACGCGTCGAAAGGCGTGAACGGTTCAAATCGCTATGGCTATACCTACGCGGGGCCGGCGGGCTATATCGCCTTTCACGGCGGTGGCATGAGTTCCGGACTCTTTGACGGCGCAGACAGCAGAACCAATTACGACGGCTGGGGTGCCATGCAGTGGCCAGGCGGCTGGACGCTCACCAGTCAAAGTTACTTTGTGCGCGGCGCCGCCTGTCGGATCGACGACTATCCCGCCATCGTCCGCCTGCCGCCGATTAGCGTTGGTGAACTGAGCGGCGGCGGCACGGCGCAGACGCCCTTTAACATCACCGTCGAATGCGAAACCGGCGCGATTTCCAGTACCGCGGTCTCGACCACCAGCAAAGCGAATGTGGCGATGGGGTTTCTGGTGAATAACCTGACGGCGGCGAATGCGGCGAACCAGTTAGGGCTCAAGACCGGATCGGGGGCCTGGACCTGGCTGCTCGATAACCATTACGGTGCCAGCGGCGTGGCGTCCGGCGTAGGCATTCGTATTTACAGCGAAAAACTGGGCGGTAGCGCCATCAACCTGTTGCCGAATCTGACGGCGACCGCGACGGGCAACGCCGGAGGGTGGTATGGCTATGCCGATTTAACCAGTAAAACCTCAAGCGGTTCGACCGAATTTTACAACGGTGAATTCACCGCCTCGCTGGAAGCAATTCCTGGCGAAGCCATTACAGCAGGATCAGTTTATGCACAACTTCAGGTGGTGGTTAGCTTTCAGTAGCGCGTTGCTACTGAACGTTCTGCCGTTCTCCAGCCACGCGGTAGTGAATAGCGAAGTGACCCGAGTGATTTTTAATGCCGGTGACAAAAGCACGTCGCTGGCGCTGATTAATTCCCCGCAGCAGCCGGCACTGGTTCAGGTCTGGACCGATACGGGCAATCCGTCGAGCCAGCCCAACGAGGAGACGACGCCCGTCATCGCGCTGCCGCCGGTGTTTAAAATGCAGCCCGGCGAGTTGCGCAGCATTACGCTGCAACTCACCGACACCGCCGCCCTGCCGCGCGATCGTGAAGCGCTTTACTGGCTGAATGTGTATCAAATTCCCCCCATGACGCAGACCGATGCGCAGGCGGCACAAAAAGTGGTACTGCCATTACGCATCCGCATGAAGCTGTTTATCCGTCCGCAGGGCATTGGCGTGCTCCAGGAAAGCGACGCAGAAAAGCTGCGCGTGACGTATGCTGGACCACAGAATCAGTTGCAAATAACCAACCCTACCCCGTGGCATATCACGCTGGCCGGAATAAGCTGTGAAGCCGGCAGTGCAAGCGGCGTCATGATCGCACCGCTTTCTACTGTCCCGGTACCGCTACAGGGACGTGGTGCGCCGTGTTCGTCGATCCGCTATGACGCGATCAACGATCACGGCACTGCCTGGCACTACGAAAAAACCGTCTCGTCGCAACCGTAGCGGGCTCTCCCCCGTTTAGCGTGCGACGCTTCCCCACACCAGTTGTCCCTTATGGAATGTGGCGCTTCGTGGTGAAATTCGTGCAACCGTCTCGGCAGAACAGGAGGCGTCCACCAGCACAAAGCTGGCGTCATCCTGCACTTTCGGCCAGACACGCTCACCTTTCTCGTTCAACGGCAGCACGTTACCTGTCGCAAGGAACAGCGCGCGGGAAAGGCTTTGTTCATTGGGACGGATATAGAGCTGGGCGTAAAGGTTAGCCTTCTCCAGCATGTCGCCCAGACCGTAAGGCGACCAGTGGTCGATCACGCTGTCCGTGCCGGTCATCACCATCACGCCGCTATCGTGCAACTGCTTAAGCGGCATATGCAGCGTGCCAATCGGCACCGTTGACGCGATGGATATTTGCTGTGCCGCCATGCGTGCGGCAATCTCATCAACCTGCTGTGCATTCATCGTCGCCAGCGCAAAGGCGTGGCTGATGGTCAGCTTGCCCTTCAGTTGCGGCGTTTTCTCAACCGTTTCAACCATATACTTCACCGCCGCGACGCCCGCCGGGCTGGTTTCATGCAGATGGATGTCCACGCCCTTGTTATAATCGAGAGCGATCTGGAACATAGTATCGAGAGATTTTTCCATCGCGCCGTCGACGTTAGTCGGATCCAGCCCGCCGACATAGTGCGCGCCGGCCTGCATCGCTTCACGCATCAATGGTTCTGATTTCGATAACAACAGGCCGTGCTGTGGGAACGCCACGATTTCACAATCGAAGCCCGCTTTACGCCGTGCCAGTACCGCCTGCAAATTCTCGAGATTTTTGAGGCCAGAGACCGGTTCGATATTGCAGTGGCTGCGCGCCACGGTGGTCCCTTTCGACTGCAGCAGGTCGATCAGCTTTTCGGCATGTTCCTGCGTATAGGGCTGCAGTTCTGGCAACAGTTTTTGCTCAAGTTTGATCATGTCCTGAATGGTCGTGCCTGCCGGACGGTTCAGCGAACGCCACGGCCCGCCGTAGAACGTTTTGTCGAGGTGGATGTGCATGTCGCGCGTGGTCGGCAGCATCAGTTTGCCGCCCGCATCGTAATGCGGCAGCGTGGCGTCCGGATGACTTTTGTTGTCGCGCAGCGCGACAATTTTGCCCGCCTGAATCTCCACGGTTTGCAGCGCCGTACGCGTGTGAACCGCGACCGTGCCCTCATAGTCAAAGCCCGTCTCAAGCAGGACGTTGTCGAGGTAGTAATGGGTATCGTTAATCGTCATGGTGCCTCTGGCGTCACAGGTTGCTGCACCAGAGGTTGCCGCATAGGCGACCGGCGCGCCAGCACTCAATAGCGCGGCGGCGGTGACCATCTTCCCGCTCTGGCTCAAAAACTCACGGCGGCTTTTGTTTTCCTTCATCGTTGCTTCCTGTTATGAATGGACGATATGGGTGCCCGTCTCGCCGCGAATGGCCGCAGGCAAGCACTCAGGCGTAGTGATGATGACGCGTTTGCCGCCGTGCTGGAGGAAAGCCAGGCTGGCGATAATTTTTGGTAGCATACTGCCCGGCGGGAAGTGACCTTCCTGCATATAACGGGTCATCGTAGGGATGTCGACCCAGTCCAGCGCCTGCTGTTCGGGTTTGCCAAAGTGAATGCACACCTTCTCAACGCCGGTGGTGACAACCAGAATGTCCGCCTGAATCTCGCGCGCCAGCAGCGCGGTAGAGAGATCTTTATCGATAACCGCATCGACGCTCTGATAATCGCCCTGCTCGCCGCGCACCACCGGGATCCCGCCGCCGCCCGCGCCAATAACGACAAAGCCCTTCTGAGTCAGTGCCTTAATCGCTTCCGACTCAACAATGCGCTTCGGTTCAGGTGACGCGACAACCCGACGGTAGCCGCGCCCGGAATCTTCCACAAACCGCCAGCCAGGGTTAACCCGCTGTAATTCATCGCGCTGGGCTTCGCTAAAGAACGCACCGATGGGTTTAGTGGGATGGGTAAATCCCGGATCGTTTTTATCCACCTCCACCTGGGTGACGACGGTGACGGCTTTCTGCTCGCCGCGCTTCGCCAGTCGGTTATTCAGCGCCTGCTGGATCAGATAGCCAATTCCCCCCTGCGTATCGGCGACACAGTTTGCCAGCGGCGTCAGCGGTAGCCCTTCACGTTCATGAGCGATCTCCGCGCGGCGCAAATCCAGTCCAACCTGCGGGCCGTTGCCGTGGGTCAGCACAATATTGTAGTCCGATGCCAGCATCTCCAGTACGGTATCGGCGACGGCTTTCACCGCCTCGGCCTGATGTTCAACCGACTGGCTGGCGTTATCTTTGATAATGCTGTTGCCACCAATGGCAACGACCACAAGTTCTTTCATCGTGTAGGTTTCCGGTACAGAGTGTGATGGGATTATTGTGTGTGTTGAGAAAGAACCCCCGGCTCAGAAAGCGCCGGGGGGTGAGTGGTTATGCGCCGTAGCGTTCGCACCAGCTCAGGATCGCTTTTTCGAAGCAGGCAAACGGCGGGTGGACAATCCCGGCGCCAATCATGCCGATACCGGCATCTTTATGCGCAATCGCGGTGTTGATCACCGGCAGAATGCCGCTGCTACCGACGCGGGTAATGTCGATCGCCGTCGGTATCCCCATAAAGCCCAGTAACGGAATGGTGACGTTCGGGTTTTCGCCCAACGTGATTTCACGCATCTGTCGGGAGAAATCGACCGCCTCTTCCACCGTTCCGCCGACCAGTGCAACGATAGCCGGTGCCGTGGCCATCGCAAAACCGCCGATGCCGTAGGTTTCGGTAATCGCACTGTCGCCAATATCCAGACCAGAGTCTTCCGGCTTGTACCCTGCGAACATGGGGCCAATCACCTGCTGTGCCGGACCGGTAAACCACTGACCCGGCAGGCCGCTAACCCGTAGCCCAAACTCCACGCCGTTACGTGCCATCGTGGTTACCACCGTGCTGTATTCGATACCGTGCGCCGCGTCCATTGCCGCTTTACACAGCGCCATCCACGTCGGGCCGGAGAAGTAGTCGCTGCTGGCAACAAAGTCGAACACTTCACGCTGTTGTTCAACCGGGTAACCGGCCTGAATGATGCCCGGCGTCAGCGCCTGAATCAGCAGCGTGGTGCCCGCGTTGTTACGGTTGTGGCACTCATCGCCCATATGTAGCGCCTGTGCCAGCATTAAGCGCAGATCGATTTCACCGATAATCTTCATCGCATCGCGCAGCATGGGCCCCTGCACGTCACGCATCCAGTTCAGACGGTCGATCACGCTCTGGTCGTTGGCTCCCATACGCAGGATCTTCGCCATCTGCTCACTCATGTTGGTGTACGCAATGTTGCCGTAAGTTTTGTTTTCGACAATGTGCATAAACATGGAAGCAGAAGTGACACCCGCCATCGAACCGACGCAGTCATGCTCGTGGCACGGCGAGAAGATAATCTCACCGGAGGCCGCCAGCTCAGCGGCTTCATCAATATCTTTTGCCAGCCCTTCAAATACCAGCGCGCCGGTGACCGCACCTTTCATCGCGCCGCACATTTTTTCCCATGTAACGGGCGGACCGGCGTGGAGAATGGTTTTCGACGTCATGCCCGGCACAACGTTGATCGCCTGATCAAAACCAATCAGCACCGGATGTGACTGAATGATCCGCTCCAGCGCCTGCTGGTTCGCAGCGGCGATTTTCTCCGCCAGCGGCGAATCGGCAATGCTGTCCAGCGCCTTCACCACCTGCATGTTGCCCTGGCCCGGCGGCGTCCAGTCAAGTTGGGTGACATCGACATGCTGTTTTTTCAGATCGTCGCTAAACATTGCGATACCCACGTTGATGACGTTCAGCGGTTGGGTAAACAGTGACTGGCTCATCAGGCTTCCTCCCCTTTGCAGATAAATTCACGCGCCAACAGACCGGTATTGGTGCTGCTGCTTGCCAGGATCACGCCCGCGTCGCTCAGCATCTGGCTCTGTTTTTCCAGCGACGGGGCATCGAGATCGGTGCCTAACACATAGGCGAGGATCGTAAGCTCACGCCCCTCAGCGGCGGCGATCGCTTTCGCCTCTTTGATCGCATCGATCGTGGAACCAACCGGATCCTCGTGCGAGCCAAAGCCAAGCACAAAATCCATCACGATCACACCCACTTGCGGATCTTTGGCCTCCTGCAGCAGACGGCTGATACGGTTGGTGGGGTCGATCATCGGGTGCGGCTTACCGTTGGTGAAGTCGTCATCGCCAAAGTCGAGGAAGGTGTGCTTAACGCTGCGATTCAGATCCGCCAGGCGGAAGGCCGGATCGGGCTGAATATTGCTGTAGACGTCGCCATGTTTTTCCATCACCGCAAACATGGTTTCATCACACAGCGTGCCGCCGCAGAACAGACCGCGAATGTACTTCTGTTGCGGGGTCAGACGCGCGCGCACTTCGGCAATCAGCGTCTCGTTCAGCGAATGCAGGTTTAACGATTCTTTCTTCACGCCGCTCAGTAGCACCGCTTTCAGTGCCGCCTCTTTCGTCCCGCGAGCATACTGCAGACCCTGCTCGTCAGCTGGCGGTTCTGCGCGCCCAAGGAAGCAGGCCACGACGGGCTTACGGCAGGCACGCGCACGCTCCAGTACCTTACGCGCGACTGCCGGGGCTGGCGGTTTTGAGATCAGCGCGATGATTTCCGTTTCCGGGTCGTCTTCCAGCATTGCGATGGCGTCCAGCATCATCAGGCCGCCGATTTTCTCACTCAGATCGCGTCCGCCGGTGCCAATCAGCTGCGAAATGCCGCCGCCAAATTCATGAATGCGTACGCTCAGTTCCTGGCTACCGGTCCCCGAGGCGCCCACAATGCCAATGTTGCCGCGACGGACCGCGTTGCCAAAGCACAGTGCAGCACCGTTGATGATCGCCGTACCGCAGTCCGGCCCCATCATGAGCAACCCTTTTTCGTGCGCCAGCTGTTTGAGCGACAGTTCGTCTTCAACAGAGACGTTGTCAGAAAACAGCATCACGTGCAGATCGTTTTGCAACGCCTGGCGCGCTTCACGGGCAGCAAACAGGCCGTTAACCGAAATTACCGCCAGATTGCTGTCCGGAATATGTTTTTTCGCACTGGCCAGCGTGGCATAACGCGCTTCGTGCGAGCCGCTTTCCGCTTTTTTGCTGAACAACTCCTCAATGGCCGCCAGCGTCCGATCGTTGTCTGCGCCGTCTTTGCCGTTAATCACAATCATCAGGTCGCCGTTTTTCGCCTCAGCCAACTCCGGCGTCAACAGCCCCAGATTTTTTAGCACCCCTTTGTTCATCTCGGTCGCCATCGCCACAAACGCCTGATCGACGCCGTCGAGTTTATTGGCGCGGGTGGAAATGGACATAAGCGACACGGAATCAAAATAGGTATTCTTTTTAATGACTATCTTAACTGACATAATTCCCTCCATATATTTGGCTCAGCGCGCAGGCATCCGCCATGCCATACAGCATGTCGCAACCGGAACTTGAGCCAATATTTTTAATATTGGCAATAGACTGGATAGAAAAGCCGTTGGGTTCATTAATCATGCAGCGAATAAACCCGGCAATATTTTCGCGATAACGTTGTTCAAATGCCGCTTCCAGCGTAATCGCGCTAAGCAGCGTGGTATTTTCCCTGCCCAATTGCAGTGCCGAACAAAATGCCTCCTTGTATTTTCCCGCCGGATGACCAGCAATAAATAAAATAATGCTCAGACCAACCAGATAATCGTCTGCGGAGGGCGTCAGGCCAATACCTAACCCCATCATCTGGATTACCGCGGGCGCAATTTCGATTCCTTTTCGCATTGCACGTAATAACGTATTTCGTCGAAGCTGTAGTTCGTGGCAAATTGCCTGATAAAATGGATTATCTCCACGCCAGAGAAATAATGTCTCATTCTCCTGTAACTGTTGATGGATTAGTTCGCTCCACCGTTGCCAGGGAATTTGCCGGAACCTTTCGGGACTCAGCTGCAGTTTCGGCATGTGCCAGTCATGACAGGATGTCTTGTCTATCCATTTATCATCACCCACCGTTATTCCCGAAGGATGAAACTGAACCAACTCACCAGGCCGGAACAGACCGTCAAAGTGGGTGAGTGCTAACCGGGCGCTATTGGGCGCGTTGTCATACTCTTCACACAGCAGCGTCAGTAGTTGGTGCTGTGCCGGGAGATACAGATTGACCGCCCGGGAAAAGACCTGTTCGACCCGCCCACTACCGCGTTCGCAGAGAAAGCCCGCATCCGCAGTTAGCGCTTGCACACACCGCCGTCGTGGGGTGTCGATAACGTTTCTCCTTCGTCAGGCTCCTGCGGCAATCAGCAATTGGGCGATCGCCTCAAAGCCTTTTTCCCGTGCCAGTTCCAGCGGCGTTTTACCGTATTTATCCGTCATATGTGGACTGGCCCCCTTTTCCAGCAGTAAGGCAACTATCGCCTGCTGCGTAGCACCGCCGTCATTCAGCACAATGGCTTCCAGTAGCGGCGTCCAGCCAACAAAATTGGTATGATTCACATTAATCGTCGTCTGCGTTAATAGCTCGTTGACGATATCAAGATGGCCTTTTTCACAGGCGGGCGTTAATCCCACGCCGCCAAAACGCGTTAATCGATTAAGATCGGGCCTGGCTGCTAAAATTAAGCGTAAAAGAGTGAGATCGTTATTCAGACAGCTCAGTAGAAAAGGATTTAAACAGGTCTGATCCTGCTGATTAATATCCGCGCCTGCGCTAATTAACGCCGTAACACAGTCATATTTTTTATGCAGGCTCGCCAGAATAATGGCCGTCTGCCCCTGGCGGTTACAGGTATTCACATCCACTCCCTGTTCCAGACAGGCGGTTAATTTCTTTACATCACCCTGCTGCGCAGCCATTAGGTAGTCTGTCATCAGACTGGTATTTGTCATGATCATTCCCCTGATTTTTGTGGCTGTATCTGATGGACTGAGAATAGCAACGAAATTTATAGAAAAGAACCCGCTTAAATTTTATTCGCCATAAGCGGATTAATTATTGAATGGTTTTTAACAATCCGCACAGACTGTGCTGTAGTGCACCCTTTATTTCTTTGCTGCTATTCCCCTTAACTCAATCGGGTTTTCTTTCTATATAGTTGCTGGACGAAACCACTCTATCCAGACGTTAATAACGGGAGATAAAGATGAACGGACTCACCGCAACAGGCATTACTGTCGGCATTTGTGCAGGTCTCTGGCAGATGGTGTCCTCGAGGGTTGGGCTGGCTCCAGGCTGGGAATTACTGGGCACCATTGGCTTTGTCGCGTTTTGCAGCTTCTATGCTGCCGGGGGGAGCAAGGCGGGGTTTGTGAAAAGCCTGTTTGTGAACTACACCGGTGCCGTCTGGGCCTTTCTGGCGGCGCTGGCCTCCGGATGGCTGGCTTCCGCGAGCGGGCTTTCTTCGTTCTGGGCAGGTGTGGTCATGACCGTACCGTTTTCCGCCGTCATCGTCTGGCAGGGGCGCTTCTGGTTAACCTCGTTTATTCCTGGCGGTTTCCTTGGCATGACGCTGTTTTTCGCCACCGGGCTGAACTGGACGGTGACGCTACTGGGTTTTTTAGCCGGGAACTGCGTGGGTTTCATTTCGGAGTACACCGGGCGGAAACTGAGTGAATCCACGTCGAAAAACCGTGCCTGAACCCGACTCAGGTATTAAAAGTTATTCAAAAGTGATTGCTCAATGGCAAGCACAGCCAATACAGTCATCTCCGGGGAGACGCGACGACCGCCGATCGGAACAGGAACCAGTGCATGAATTCAATTTTTACGGAAGAAAACCTGTTGGCCTTTACCACAGCCGCTCGTTTTGGCAGTTTCAGCAAGGCGGCGGAGGAGCTGGGCCTGACGACTTCAGCCATCAGCTATACGATCAAACGAATGGAGGCGGGTCTTGATGTGGTGCTGTTTACCCGCAATACCCGCAGTATTGAACTCACCGAGTCGGGGCGCTACTTTTTTCGCAAGGCCACCGACCTGCTAAACGACTTTCATGCCATTAAGCGCAGCATTGATACCATTGCGCAGGGCATTGAGGCGCGGGTGCGTATTTGCATTAATCAGCTCTTATATACGCCAAAACATACCGCGCGATTGCTCCAGGTGCTGAAGAAGCAGTTTCCGACCTGCCAGATTACGGTCACCACCGAAGTGTATAACGGCGTCTGGGACTCCATCATCAACAACCAGGCCAATATTGCCATCGGCGCGCCCGACACGCTGCTGGACGGCGGCGGTATTGATTACACTGAAATTGGCGCCATTCGCTGGGCATTTGCGATCGCACCGGATCACCCGCTGGCTTTCATGCCAGAGCCGATCGCCGAAAGTCAGTTGCGCCTCTACCCGAATATCATGGTGGAAGATACCGCGCATACCATTAATAAAAAGGTGGGCTGGTTGCTGCATGGTCAGGAATCGATTCTCGTGCCGGATTTCAATACCAAATGCCAGTGTCAGATCCTCGGTGCAGGAATTGGCTTTCTACCGGACTACATGGTGCATGAAGCGATGGAAGATTCGCTGCTGGTCACGCGGCAGATCCATAATCCACGTCAGGATTCGCGGATGCTGCTCGCCACCCAGCACTCCGCCACCGGTCAGGTGACCCAGTGGATCAAAAAGGAGTTTGGACCGCAGGGGATATTAACCGGCATCTATCAGGATTTACTGCATCGGGAAGGGTAAATTTAGCCGGACTGCTCAGGCGCATTGTCCGGCATGTTATCAGGCCCGAATATCGTCATACTCACGCGTTTTATCAAACTCATGTTTGGCAAACGGACAAAGAGGGATAACTTTGCGATTCTCGCGGCGCATTTTCTCCACCACTTTCGCCACCAGTTGTTTTCCGACGCCTTGTCCTTTCAGACTGGCATCGACATCAGTATGCTCGATAATGCTTAAATGCTCACCGGTCGGAACAAAAACGATTTCAGCGACCTGATTCCCCTGCGCATCATTGACATAGAATTTATTGTGGCCTTCCCGTATTTCCATCTTTCCCTCGCTTTATTTATGACGATATTGCAGCGCCCCGCTTGGGCAGGTATCGATAACCCTGGTCACCGTTGAAACATCAACTTCATCAGGCATGATCCACGGTTTGCGTTTCAGATTGAAAAGGTTAGCACTACCGCGTACACAATTTCCGGAATGCTGGCAAATCGACGTATTGAAGTAAACATCGATTTTCTCACCGGTATAGACGCGGTAACCCGCATCCTCAAGTTGCTTATCCATGACATTGCCTCTTTTTTTGTTTATCCCCTAAGCATAGCCCGTGAATGCCCCCCGCCACCACTTTAATGTTAGATGAGTAAATACTCACCTTTCCCTTATCACTAAGAATAAAAAACCGGTTATGGAGATATTTAAGACTTTATATTATGCATTTCACAGTATTTAAGGTTATTCGCTCTAATTGACTATTTGATGCTGTGTCGGCATAATATCTTATTCAAATAAACGATTTAAAAACCCTTGTTTTCATTAAAAAAATACTAATCAAGAAGCGTGATTACATAAAGGGAAGATTGTCTGATGATGAATCTTAAATCAACGTGTTGAAACAGATTCCTACTCCGTTTTTTCCACGCAATTGATAGTCAGGCAGTCGAAATGACGTATTTATAAGCGGAAAGTCATCGACTAACGCCATTTGGGACAGAATACCAGCAGGAGTCACTACAAAATGAACATAACAAGTACAATATATTTATTCGCTTCTCAAGTCCAACACCTGATAATCAAACTAACTGTTTGATCTTTTTGACATAAGATCAACATTTCCGCAATGCGGCAGTAATCAATCCGAGTTTAATCATTGAAATGCTCAGACGATTACACTACCGGATTAAACATAGCGGCAGAAACCACTAGTTTTATTAACAAAATTCCTTATTGTCTATATACATATGTGAAACTACAGCACAAAAACATTAGTTTCATAAATCAAACGGCTACTGTGTTCGCATATAGTATATGTAATACTATGCTCAGAATTTTCTACACTTAAGTCTCTACTCTTTATAACTTTCGCACATCGTGAACCTATATGTACTGGATTATTAACGATAATATTGAATTCAGACCTGACAGTAAAAAGTTAATTTCTGTGACTAATCCAGAAATTAACGTCGTTTTGACAACGCCTGCCAGCCGTTGTCTGCTTTTGCTGCTTGAGGCTTCGCCGGACGTGGTCACTCAGCAGGAGTTTTTCAAAAAGGTGTGGGAAGATGAAGGAATGCTGGTTCCAGCAAACACCCTTTATCAGAATATCTCTATTGTCCGTCGTGGGCTACGCGCCGTCGGTGAGACCGACCGAATCCTGGTCGCCACGGTACCGCGCAAAGGGTTTCAAATCGACAAAAGCGTTAAAATCGCCCGCGTTGCGGCAGATCAGGCTGATGAAGTGGTCTCTGAAACCCTACAGGGTGAGGATGAACTGGATGTCGAGTACCACGCTGACGCTGAGCCGGAGTTTACACCGGAAGAAACTGCACTTCCTGCCCATACGGTAACGGTGAGTAAGCGCAGCAGATTGCCCCTCTTCGTCGGTATCATCGCCATGGCAGCGGCATTTTTCATCGGTGCAATCGGCATGAACTTTGCCTGGCACTTTAGTGATACGAAGCCTTTCTTCGCTGGCTATACCTTCGTCGAGCAGGACAAAGGCTGTCATTTCTATATCACGGATGACAGCCACGATAATAAAAACAGTTATGCACGCTTCAAGACGTTGATTTTGGGTTCTGGCCTCGATTGCGAAAAGTATCCCTGGGTGTACTTTCCGCTGTCACAAACGTCTCCCGGATTAGCCGTTCTTGTCTGTCGCAAGAATTACCTGAAATCAGCTATTCCGGGTTGTATCACACTCTCTTTTCGTGGAGTAGGAAGTGAGTAAAAAAACGATCATGATGATGAGTGCGGTGTTTTTACTCGCGGGTGTGCTCATCGGCGCGATATACAATGTTCTTATGGCTAAACATTACGATAAACAGGAATGTTCGATGTCGCTGGTGGTATTTCATAAAAACGCGCGCGCAAATATTACGCTGAATTACATGTATTCCCTGAAGAATCAGAACGGCATCGTGGCCGTCAGCGGGACCTACATTGAAGATAACAAACTTAAAGGACGGATCAGACGAGATGTCGCCTATAACTGGACAGAAAACCAGGATTCGTATCACTTACACTCAACCAGAATCAATAAGTTCGAAATCATCGAGACGTTACCGGATGCGTTATTAGCCAATATTCTGCCTGATTTCTACGTCTATCCCGATAAGAATGTGAGTTACTCTATTCTCAATCAGGGCGTCCACGGGTTCCTGTTTACCATCGGAAAACGCCCCCTGTTATACTGCGCCCGCTAAACGAACTACCGCCGTCAGCTCTGGGCTTAACAGGGCTGACGTTTTTTACAAAAACATCGTCTCTTCCAGTAAATTCTCTTTGATTAGCAGCAGATCGTGGACCCTGTGGCCCCCCAATTTCTTGCACGCGAGATTGCGATAGGTGTATACCCGTTTCGGAGGCAACGCCAATGATTCGGCAATCAGGTTAATATCTTTTCCCTGCAGCGATTCACAAATAATCATTTTCTCGACGCGATTGAGAATATGATTCCGGATAACCTGCCGCTTTTCCATGCTCGCCAGACGCGTAATAATCATCGTCAGTGCCAGCAGGGATTGTCGGGCACTGACAATCATGTCGGCATCAAATACCAGTGCGCTGCGTTCAGAATTCAGTATAATCAGCAACTTACATTTTTTGTTGAGACGGGATATTTCCCTGGCACAACTTTTGTTGAACAGATTGAGATGCAAAATCACGGTATCGTCGAAAGTGAGTTTTTCTACAGGCAAGTGGTGCATGGTTTCTTTCACAATTTCCAGGTTGGCCTCTTTTGCCAACAAGACTATCCCGTCCTGCAAAAAGTTATTGTTGCTTATAATATATATCGTCATCGCTTTTACTTCCGTATTAATAATCCATTTAACTTGCCGTTTATTTCCGTTCTGCTATATCATCTGGCGCGGTATTAAAACTATATTAGGAAATAATTGAATACCTCAATTAAAAAGTCTTAACTGACATGATTTTCCTAACTCATTGAAAATATAGATTTTAGTTTGGATTCTTAAACATTCTTAAATGGATGACAATTCGTCTCTTTCTGTATTCTGTCTCTTTCTCTATGCTATGTTGTGCCACTAGCGCACAGGCAGATGGGATGGGGGGAAAAAAATGACCAGGCGTATCGATTACCTGATTGAGAAATATCACTTCACTGAAATCAACGAGTCGCCGCGTATTACCCGCCAATGGCAGGAGGTTCTGGCGGAGTGCCAACAAGAGAACGCTGGCGTTGAAGAACGACTGCGTATTGCGCTGCTCAACGTCGATTACGTGACCAGCTTCGAACTGCCCTTTCGTTTACTGCTCACCCGCACCCCGCAACTGATCGATAAACTGCGGAAAGAGTTTGCCCTCACCCAAAAAAACGTCCTGATTAATGATAAACGCCGTGGGCAGGTTTACAGCATCAGTGCCGATCTCAGTCGCGTCCCCGATGCCTTTCGTTATCGTCTGTCGTCGCGTATTCGCCGTATGGATGAGGAAAGGATTACCACGGCCCCCTATCAGCAGGTAGCCAGTCAGACAAAACACCCCGAAGAACGGCTTCGCCTGGCGCTGGAGAGCGGTTTGCAGGTTAACGCCCTGGATGGGCTGTTCTGGTTGGGGATCCAGCGAATTGCCGCAGATATACAGCGGCTCCGCGCATCGGGAATGCCTGTTCAGGCGTCGGATGTCGAGGTGTTCGATTCACTGACCGGGACGCACAGAACCGTGACGGCATACCATCTTTAACCCGTTGTCAGTTCCTGAAAGCGGGATAAAAAAAGCGCTCGCGCCTGCCGTGGCATCAGCGGATTGACGGTCAGCCGCGTCGTGGGCGACACGCCTGCCAGCATCGGCCAGTCATTTCCGGGATCCAACTTGAGATCGCGCCGCTCGGTCGCCAGCACCATCAGATCCACCTGCTTGATCACCTTGCTCGGCGTGAGAGGAAGATGAAAACGCTGACGAATGGCGTTGTCCAGCCGCGCTTCAATCTCTTTGTACTCAGGAAGCAAACGCTTTAGCGGCGAGGGAAGATCCTGGCAATAGGCCTCAGCGGCATCGTGCAGCAGCGCTTCAAGCGCAAACTCTGGCGGTGTTAACTGGCTGCACAGAACCACGTGCTGGGCGACGCTGTAAAATTCAGGCACATGTCCGGCAAAGCGACAGATGTTCGACAGTGCCACAGCGATGTCTTCAATCACGATATGTTCCGGTCGAATATCGCTGTAGTCAATGTGTTGCCCGGTTAAGGTGGCGATAAATTTCATCCGTTCTCCTGTTTCCTTACCGTTTTTGCCCGCGTCAGCGGTGCCAGGACATCCCTGAAGACACTACGTACTTACATTTATCCTGTAAATATCTTTTAACGCTCATCGCACGCCTTCCCAGGGAACTCAACGCTGAGAAGGCGTTTGGCTGATGGGCTGTCACAGCCTTAATTCCGGCTCGCCGTCCACTTGGAAGCGGGCGGCGTATACGTCGCAAAATACTCAACAATTTCCGGCAAGGAATCGGAGAAAAACAGCATATCCACGTAGCTCTGCTTCATAAAACCTTCATCGGCCATCTTCTGTACCATGGCCTGCAACGGTTGGTAAAAATCGTTCATGTTATAAAACGCGCAGGGCTTGTTATGGATGCCCAGTTGCCCCCACGTCCACTGCTCAAAAATCTCTTCCAGGGTGCCAGCCCCGCCGGGTAAGGCGATAAAAGCAGAAGACAGCGCCGCCATGCGATCTTTACGCTGGTGCATATTCTCAACGACCTGCAAATCTGTCAGCCCGGTATGCGCAATTTCACGTTCAAGCAAAGACACGGGGATCACCCCCGTCACGTGCCCACCGTGTTGCAGGGCAGAATCCGCCACGGCCCCCATCAATCCAACCCGACCACCACCAAAAACAATACCCAGTCCAGCCTGGGCCAGAAAGGTTCCGGCTTCGCGCGCGGCCTGCATGTAAACAGGAGCATGACCTTCAGATGAACCGCAAAAAATACCGATAGACTTCATATAATTTCCTTCAGTCATCACCCAATCCGTAAATCTTCAGTAACGCAATGTCGGAACAGCATAATTCAAAGGGACGCAATACACTATGTCAGACTGAAAAAAGAAAGTACCGATCATGTGAGTTCCAGTAATTACCAAAATGAGGCGTAATGTCAGCAGCAATACAATATCAGAAAACTGCGGTGTCTCTTTAGAACGCTACCCGTAAACACCTTTGTCCGGACAAGAGTAATTTCAAGCGTTATTATTCCGCCGCTCACGTTTTATTTGTCGCAAAATATTTCATCACATTTGTATTCTAATTTCACCACCCGCCCCTGTCAGTCAAATATACCCGTATCATTGCACCTTTCGCATGATAAACCGGGAGCATTTTGCTCCCGGTTAAATACCCGGCACATCTCTTAACGCGGTTGTCATACCTATTATGACTATTCTCTCTGTGATTTTTGCAGTATTGTTTACTCATTGTTGTAGTTCTACAGTGAATGCTAGCGAGGTTGTTATGTTGTTCTCCGCCTTCAGCGAAGTCCCTTGCACATCATTCAGGATGTTCCAGAATGGACTCGATCTTAGAGCAGCAATAAATTTTTTTGATTCAGCAAGATAACCCCGAGCACAAGATAAGAGGAGGCTACCAGTCGATAATGGCACGACGTTATGACGTAACAACATACAGCCATTTTCATTATCCGGTTAAGTCTTTCTGTGACGTAGCGGTGTTGTATACGATTTACGCCTACCGTGCTGTACTAATAAATAATGAGCTAAAACCGGATAAGACCATTGGATTAATGGGAATCAGCAGAATGAGTGCACACCTGCAATCAAAAGGGAACCTAATGAAAAACAGCGCAGATAATAAGAAGAGGAATTTTTTGACTCAAAATGAAATAGAGTCGCTTCTCAAAGCAGCAAATACCGGACCAAACGCTACCCGCAATTACTGTCTGACATTACTGTGTTTTATTCATGGATTTCGCGCCAGCGAAATCTGTCGCCTGCAAATTTCAGATATTGATATCAAATCACGATGCATTTATATTCACCGTCTGAAAAAGGGGTTTTCGACAACGCATCCATTATTAAGTGAAGAAATTCAGGCATTAAAGAACTGGTTGGTTATTCGTGCCACCTATCCCGATTCCAACAGTGAGTGGTTATTTTTATCAAGAAAAGGGAATCCTCTTTCTCGCCAACAGTTTTATCAAATCATTTCAGCCTCGGGCGATCACGCAGGACTCCCGCTTGAAATTCATCCACATATGCTTCGTCACTCTTGCGGTTTTGCGTTAGCCAATATGGGGATCGACACCCGTCTCATCCAGGATTACCTGGGGCACCGTAACATTCGCCATACCGTCTGGTACACTGCCAGTAATGCAGGTCGATTTTACGGTATCTGGGATGACGCTAAACTCAAACAGCATAATGCTATTTCACTGTGACATTTTCAACGCCATGGATGGTGTTAAAAAACAACCCCGTGGCCTACGAGACATTAATAATATTTAACCTTATGTTTATTATGCTTATTATTCACGCATATCTTTATTTGCATTAAAATTAAACAATTTTATTATATCCCTGTAATTAACAATGATATGTCTTTTACCAAAGTTAACGTTTCATCAAACAAACCTTCGCTGGAATCACTACCGTCTGTAACTATTTTTCTTTTAAATTTATACACCTGACTTTGTCTACCACAGACGCTATTGTCGCACCTGATAAAATCAATAAAAATAAGATTTATCATGTAGCAATAATAGCTGCGTGTGTAAAAGTGATGTAATCACAAACTGTGATTAATCCCCTAAATATAATATGCCTTTAACATCGCAGATTATTTTTTAATCGCATGATGTTGGCTACAGGCGTTCACTATCAGAAACATATTTCAGGAGTAATGTATTGTGAATCGACGTCGTTATCTTACCGGCAAAGAAGTACACGCTATGATGTTGGCCGCCCGGCATGGCGCGACCGGGGAGCGAGATTATTGCCTTATTTTACTGGCATTCCGTCACGGTATGCGCATCAGTGAACTCCTCGATCTGCATTACCGCGACTTCGATCTTAACGAGGGACGAATCAATATCCGTCGACTAAAAAACGGTTTTTCCACCATCCATCCACTGCGTTTTGATGAGCGTGAGGCCGTTGAACGCTGGAGTCAGGCGCGAGCAGACTGGAGAGGCGCAAGTCGGACTGACGCCGTGTTTATCTCCCGCCGGGGGACACCGCTTTCTCGCCAACAAGCGTATCGTATTATTCGGGCTGCAGGCATTGATGCCGGAACCGTCACCCATACCCATCCCCATATGTTACGTCACGCCTGCGGTTATGAACTTGCCGAAAGGGGGGCAGATACGCGCCTGATTCAGGATTATCTTGGCCACCGTAATATTCGCCATACCGTCCGTTACACCGCCAGCAACGCCGCACGTTTTGCCGGATTATGGGAGAGGAGCAGTCTGTTAGAAGTCATTTCACAGGAGAAAAAGAAATAAGATAACTTATTGATATAGAAAGGGAAGTCTTTGCATGAATAGGTCAATTGGGGCCAAACTGTTTATATCATAAAAAAAATGCGTAAAGCTTTGCAACTAACAAGTTGAGCATTATCAAAAATCACTAATTATCTCGTTGATTAGAATAGCATTATCCTCAATATTTTTTCTCACCCACCTCCGCGTTTAAAGACTTTTGGGATTTCGCCCTCTGAACCCTGCCCTGTATCCGTCCGCCTGTTAAAAATCACAATGCAGTTTTTTGTATTTATAAAGCACAAAAAGAAAACATAAAAATCCAACAAATAAAAAAATTAGCGCCATTTCAAGACATTTATCCCAATGAGTCAAAATGGCCCCAATTGTCTCATTCGTTGGGCGAAAACTGTGCAGAACCGGCAGTCGTACCATTCTGTTGAAACATGGAATGCCTGGAAGGCATAACGACTGCCCATTTGGGTTCGTTATATCGATATTGTTTAAAGGAAAACAGCATGAAAATTAAAACACTGGCTATCGTTGCTATGTCAGCTCTGTCTCTGGCTTCCGCGGCGGCTCTGGCCGATACCACCACGGTAAACGGCGGTACAGTGCATTTTAAAGGGGAAGTCGTTAACGCCGCCTGCGCCGTCGATGCCGGTTCTGTCGATCAAACCGTACAGCTTGGTCAGGTTCGCTCGGCAAAACTGGCGACGGCGGGCAGTACCAGTTCTTCCGTCGGTTTCAACATTCAGCTTGATGACTGTGATACCAGCGTATCAACCAAAGCCTCTGTGGCTTTCTCTGGCACGGCGATTGATACCACCAATAACACCGTACTGGCGTTGCAGAGCTCCGCAGCCGGTAGCGCCACCAACGTTGGCGTCCAGATCCTCGACAACAAAGGCACCCCACTGGCGCTGGACGGCGCAACCTTTAGCGCCGCGACAACCCTGAACGATGGCACCAACATCATCCCGTTCCAGGCCCGTTACTTTGCAACGGGCGCAGCAACAGCCGGTACTGCTAACGCTGACGCCACCTTCAAAGTTCAATACCAGTAATTCATCAGGCAGGGAAGCGAATGGGGCCAGGACGGCCTGTTATCCGCAATGGGACTGAGGTGATAACGATGCACAGGATGAAATCAGGACTGCTGATGCTTTTACTCCCCGCCTGCGCGCTGGCTGGAAACAAGTGGAATGTCACGTTGCCCGGCGGAAGCATGCGTTTCCAGGGCGTCATCATTGCCGAATCCTGCCGTGTTGAGGCAGGCGATCGTCAGATGACCGTGCAAATGGGGCAGATCAGCAGCAATCGATTTCATGCGGCAGGGGAAGATGCCAACCCTGTCCCTTTCGACATTCATCTCCAGGAGTGCAATACAGCCGTAAGCCAACGTGTCGGGGTGACGTTTCATGGCATTGCCGATGGGAAAAACCCCGATGTCCTCTCCGTGGGAGAAGGGCCAGGGATCGCCACCGGTATTGGGATAGCGTTATTTGATCAAGAAGGCAGCCAACTTCCTCTTAACCTTCCACCGGTTAGCGGATCGCGCCTCTACAGCGGGCCAACCACACTGCATTTCGTAGCGAAATATCGTTCTACCGGACGTCAGGTCACCGGAGGAACCGCCAACGCACAGGCCTGGTTCTCTTTGACCTACCAGTAATTAACCCGCAGAGATATCGAATACAGGAAATAACGGTGAGAACAACAGGGGTAAACATGAAAAAAACACGCACAATGATGCGCCGTCTGCTGGCAGGCGTGCTGCTGGTAACCGCTATGGGATCCTTCACCCAGGCCGAAGCGGGCGTGGCGCTGGGCGCGACTCGGGTGATTTATCCGGCGGGTCAAAAACAGGTGCAACTGGCGGTCACCAACAATGATGACAACAGTACGTATCTGCTCCAGTCATGGGTTGAAAATGCCGAGGGCGTCAAAGACGGACGCTTTGTCGTTACCCCGCCACTGTTTGCCATGCAGGGAAAAAAAGAGAACACCTTGCGTATTCTCGATGCGACCAATAATCAGTTGCCCCAGGACCGGGAAAGTCTGTTCTGGATGAATGTCAAAGCGATCCCGTCGATGGACAAATCGAAGCTCAGCGACAACACCCTACAGTTGGCCATTATCAGCCGCATTAAGCTGTATTACCGTCCGGCCGGACTCGCACTGTCGCCGGATCAGGCCCCCGAAAAACTCACCTTTCGCCGTAGCGCAGGCTCGCTGACGTTGATCAATCCAACGCCGTACTACCTGACGGTGACTGAACTCAGCGCGGGCACCCGAACGCTGGAAAATGCACTCGTTCCACCGATGGGCGAAACCCGCGTGGCATTACCCGCCGATGCAGGCAGCGAAATTACCTATAAGACCATTAATGACTATGGCGCGCTGACGCCGCGCATGAAAGGCGCAATGTAATAACGCACGGGGAAACCAGCGTCATCCCTGAATAAAAAAAGAACTGACAGCCGGGTGATCTCGAACCGGAGGGACTAATGTCATATCTGAAATTTGGACTCGACCGTTTGAGCTCCCGCCGTATACGGCAGTACGCGCCACGTTTGGCAGGCATCATTGCGCAGACAGCCCTTGCCCTTCTGCTCGTTTTGCAGACATTTTCCGCGCGGGCAGAGCTCTATTTTAACCCGCGTTTTCTGGCGGACGATCCATCTGCCGTCGCGGATCTTTCCGGTTTTGAGAAAGGGCATGAGTTGCCCCCCGGCACGTACCGCGTCGATATCTGGCTGAATGACGGGTATATGACCACCCGCGATGTCACCTTCCATGCCAGCGAAAACAGTCACGAATTGGCTCCTTGCCTGACGCGTGGACAACTCGCGGCGATGGGGCTTAACACCGCATCAGTGAATGGAATGGATGCGCTGGCGACCGACGCCTGCGTTCCGTTAACGGAGATGATTAAAGACGCTACCGCACGTTTAGACGTGGGGCAACAGCAGTTGCACCTGACTATCCCTCAGGCGTTTATGGGTAATCAGGCGCGGGGCTACATCCCGCCGGAACAATGGGATAACGGTATTACGGCAGGGTTACTGAACTACAACTTCACAGGTAACACTGTCCAGAACGACATCGGCGGCAGCAGCAATTATGCATATCTGAACCTGCAAAGTGGGCTTAACCTTGGTGCGTGGCGTCTGCGTGACAATACCACGTGGAGCTACAGTAGCGGCGGTGGATCTTCTGGTAATGACAACACATGGCAGCACGTCAATACCTGGCTGGAACGGGATATCACGCCGTTACGCTCGCGCCTGACGCTCGGCGATAGCTATACCAACGGCGATGTCTTTGACGGTATTAACTTTCGCGGCGCGCAACTCGCCTCTGATGACAATATGCTGCCGGACAGCCAGAAAGGTTTCGCCCCCGTGATCCACGGTATTGCCCGCGGTACGGCACAGGTCTCCATCAAACAAAACGGCTATGAGATCTATCACAGCACGGTACCGCCCGGCCCCTTCACCATTAGCGATCTTTATGCCGCAGGTAACGGTGGCGATCTGCAGGTCACCATCAAGGAAACCGACGGCAGCAGCCAGAATTTCACCGTTCCTTACTCCTCGGTTCCGGTGCTGCAACGTGAAGGCCACACCCGTTATGCCGTCACCGCCGGAGAGTACCGTAGCGGTAACGATCAGCAGGAAGAACCGACGTTCTTTCAGAGCACCGTACTCCACGGCCTTCCGGCAGGCTGGACCCTGTACGGCGGCACTCAACTGGCGGACCGCTACCGCGCCTTCAATCTGGGGGTGGGGAAAAATATGGGGGTGTTGGGGGCGCTGTCGGTAGATGTCACTCAGGCCAATGCCACCCTGCCCGATGACAGCAAACATCAGGGGCAGTCGGTACGTTTTCTCTATAACAAATCACTGAGCGACGTTGGCACGAACATCCAGTTGGTGGGCTATCGCTACTCCACACGCGGTTATTTTAGCTTTGCCGATACCACTTACCGTCGTATGAGCGGCTATAGCGTTGAAACGCAGGATGGGGTCATTCAGGTACAGCCAAAATTCACGGATTACTACAACCTCGCCTATAACAAGCGCGGCAAAGTGCAGGTGAGTCTGACCCAACAGTTAGGCCGCACCGCCACGCTCTATCTGAGCGGAAGCCACCAGACATACTGGGGCACCGACAGCGCCGACGAACAGTTGCAGGCTGGGTTGAACACCGCCATCGACGATATCAACTGGACACTGAGTTACAGCCTGACCAAAAACGCCTGGCAGGAGGGGCGCGATCAGATGCTCGCGATTAACGTCAATATCCCCTTCAGCCACTGGTTGCGATCGGACAGCCAGTCCGTCTGGCGACACGCCAGCGCCAGCTACAGCATGTCGAACGACCTTAACGGTCGAATGACCAACCTGGCGGGGCTGTATGGCACCTTGCTGGAAGACAATAACCTCAGCTACAGCGTGCAAACCGGCTATGCGGGCGGCGGTGAAGGTAACAGCGGCAGCACAGGCTATGCCGCGTTGAACTACCGCAGCAGTTACGGCAACGCCAACGTCGGTTACAGCCGTAGTGACGGTCTCAAACAGCTCTATTACGGGATGAGCGGTGGCGTACTGGCGCATGCCAACGGCGTCACGCTGAGCCAACCGCTCAATGACACGGTGGTGTTAATAAAAGCACCGGGCGCTGAGGGCGTGAAAGTCGAAAACCAGACCGGAGTCCGTACCGACTGGCGGGGTTACGCCGTCCTGCCTTACGCCACCGAATACCGCGAAAACAGGGTTGCGCTGAATACCAATACGCTCGCCGACAACGTTGATCTCGATGATGCCGTCATCAACGTCGTACCCACGCACGGTGCGATCGTCCGTGCCGAATTTAATGCCC
The DNA here is from genome assembly GCA_009363175.1 of Citrobacter telavivensis. Taxonomy (NCBI): domain Bacteria; kingdom Pseudomonadati; phylum Pseudomonadota; class Gammaproteobacteria; order Enterobacterales; family Enterobacteriaceae; genus Citrobacter; species Citrobacter telavivensis. Next base: position 1,476,506 of record CP045205.1, on the reverse strand, counting down.
ATGTCGGGATGAAACTGCTGATGACGCTAATCCACAACGGCAAACCGGTTCCGTTTGGCGCGATGGTCACTTCTGACAGCAATAAAAGCGGCAGCATCGTCGCCGATAACGGTCTGGTTTATCTAAGCGGCATGCCGCTGGCGGGAAAGGTGCAGGTGAAATGGGGGAACGCTGCGAGCGCCAGTTGCGTGGCGGATTACCGCCTGACCGCAGAGAACCAGCAACAACGACTCATTCAGCTCACGGCGGAGTGCCGCTAAGGACATGATGATGAAAAAACGTCTTTATCTGCTGGGTGTCGTTTTCTCGCTGGCTGCCGCTAACGCGCTTGCCGCCGACAGCACCATTACGATCAGCGGGTATGTCAGGGATAACGCCTGTGCTGTGGCGGGCGAATCCAAAGATTTTACTGTCGATCTACTGGATAACGCGGCAAAACAGTTCAGCCGCGTCGGCGCGACCACGCCTCCCGTCCCGTTCCGTATTGTGCTCTCCCCCTGCGGCAGTTCAGTCACTGCGGTGAAGGTCGGTTTTACTGGTATTCGTGATAACGACAACACCCATTTATTGCAACTCGACAGCGGAAACTCGGCGGCGGCCGGAATGGGGATCCAGATCCTCAACGGACAGCAGACGGAGCTGCCCCTCAATGCCGGATCATCCACCCTACCCTGGACCACCCTGACGCCCGGCCAGACCAACACGCTAAACTTTTATGCCCGCCTGATGGCGACGCAGGTGCCCGTCACGCCAGGACACGTTAATGCAACAGCGACATTCACTCTTGAATTTCAGTAAGCGGAGGCTCTGATGAGATGGTTTCAACCCGGCTGGCTACTGGCAGTAATACTGGCAGCCCCCTCAACGCTACAGGCAGCCGACGTGACAATTACCGTGAACGGAAAAGTGGTAGCGAAACCGTGCACGGTATCCACCACCAATGCCACCGTCGAGCTTGGCGATCTCTACACCTTCAGTCTGGTCTCGGCCGGTTCCACCTCCGCCTGGCATACCGTGGCGCTCGATCTGAGCAACTGTCCGGTCGGTACGTCCCGCGTTACAGCCAGCTTCAGCGGTACGGCCGACAGTACCGGCTATTACAAAAATCAGGGGAGCGCCGGAAATATCCAGCTTGAACTCCAGGATGACAGCGGTAACCGACTGAACACCGGCGCGACAAAGTCTGTTCAGGTGGATGACGCCACGCAGGCCACCCGTTTTCCTTTACAGGTCAGAGCGATATCCGTCAACGGCGGCGCAACCCAGGGAACTATCCAGGCCGTGATTAACGTGACCTACACCTATGCCTGACCAGGAGAGTATGTTAATGAAAAAAATCATCACCCTGCTGACGACGTTGCTACTGTTGGGCTGGTCGGTCAATGCCTGGTCCTTCGCCTGCAAAACCGCTAGCGGGGCGACAATTCCTATTGGCGGCGGCAGCGCTAATGTCTATGTCGACCTCGCACCGGCGGTGAACGTCGGGCAAAACCTGGTCGTCGATCTCTCAACGCAGATTTTTTGTCACAACGATTATCCTGAAACCATAACCGACTATGTCACTCTCCAGCAGGGGTCCGCTTACGGCGGCGTGTTAGCGAGTTTTTCCGGCACAGTAAAATACAACGGTTCCAGCTACCCGTTTCCCACCACCAGCGAAACCGCGCGGATGATCTATGACTCGAAAATCGATAAACCCTGGCCGACCGTACTGTATCTGACGCCGATCAGCTCTGCCGGCGGCGTGGCGATAAGCACCGGAACGCTTATTGCCAAACTGATTCTCCGCCAGACCAACAGCAAAGACAGCGATGACTTTCAGTTCGTCTGGAACATCTACGCCAACAACAATGTGGTCATTCCTACCGGCGGCTGCGACGTCTCCGCCCGCGACGTGACGGTGACCCTGCCTGACTACCCAGGCTCCATGCCCATCCCTCTGACCGTTTACTGCGCGCAAAGCCAGAAACTGGCGTATTACCTCTCGGGAACCACGGCGGATTCCGCCAGTTCAATCTTCACCAATACCGCATCGTCCTCTCCGGCATTGGGCATTGGCGTCCAACTCACGCGCAACGGCAGTGTCGTCCCCACCAACAGCACCGTGTCATTAGGGACGGTCAGCACCTCTGCCGTGAGCCTCGGCTTAACGGCCAATTACGCGCGAACCAGCGGACAGGTTACGGCGGGAAATGTTCAGTCAATCATCGGGGTGACGTTTGTTTATCAGTGATACGGGAAGCCCCACGATGGACTACATTCTGTCGCCCTGCCCCTATGCTGGCGAAGGACTCGCAAGGATGATGGCGTCAGACCGCCAGCAGTTGACGCAACTGGACGCACAGTCGCTGGATATTTCGGCGCTTCCCGCCCTGGCGCCAGCACGCCGAATCGTGGTGTTTCTTCCTGACGATCCCCTTGGGTTGCTCACGACGCTGCAGCAAGCGGCGGTTTTGCTGGACCAGTCCGCCGCTCCCCTGCCGATGCTAATCCTTAGCCGCTGTCCTGACCGTTGGTTGTGGCACACGCTGGGGCATCTTGTTACCCGTCGCAGTCTGCTTAGCGAAATCCGGGTCGCCGCCTCCGACTTGCCAACTCGCTGCATTGCGGCACAGCTGCGCGGGCATGGATTTCAGGAGGCCCCTTTTCTGATGCAACGAGCAGAAAAAGCGAGGCTGGTTTATGGCAAACCGGCGGTTGGCCTCAGCAAACCTGAGCTAAACGCCATTCTGGATTTATTGCATGGATACAACATCATGGAGCGGGCACAACAGCAGGGTATCAGCCAAAAAACGCTTTATAACCAGAGGACATCAGGACTCAAAAAGATGGCAGAACATCACCCAAAACTGGCAGCACATTTTCCCGGCAATCCGGAAACCCGGCAGAACAGAAGCGGCATCAATCCGCTATCCCCCTTCGAACGTGAATTCGTCCATGCCATCCATTGCCGACAACTCTTTCCGGTATTTCAACCGATTGTTGATAGCACCCATCGATTACAGGGTGTGGAAATTCTCTCACGCTGGCGTCGCAATGGAACGGTCCTGCAACCCGGTGAATTTTTGCCACAGATACGCGCCGAATACGCCTGGCAGGTACTGACTGCGTTTGTTTTGCAGGAAGCCATACAGCGAATCAACCAGCATCCCGGGGAGTTTTATTTCTCACTGAACATCCCTGCCGCCATCGCCGGTCATGAATGCCTTCCGCGAATGCTGGAAACCGCAAAACAGCAGTTGCATTCGCCGCAGCGAACGGAGAGGCTGGTACTGGAATTTGCTGAAACCATCGATGTCAGTCAAAGAGGAAAAACCGCCGCGAACATCGACAAATTAAAACAGCTCGGCTTTCGTATTATGCTGGATGACTGCTTTTCACAAGGCAGCGTGATGTTTCCGGTCAGGCAGATCCAGTTTAGCGAATATAAGCTGGACAGGGGCATTATCAATGATATGCAACGCGATCCACACGCACTGGCGCTGATAAAAAGCCTGAACTATTACTGTATGCTGACAGGCAGTCGCTGCGTTGCCGAAGGGGTGGACAGTGCAGAGAAATTTGCGATATTAAAAGCCTTAGGTATCGATCGCTTTCAGGGATATCTCATCTCCCCGCCGGTAGGCGGGAATATGCTCGAAACGTTTATGGGCAACGCCATATCATTCTGATCAAACATGCTTTTCGCCTGCACGATAGCGAACTGGCATCAAATCAGACCTTTTCAGGCGGTAAACAGACTCGTCAAGAGGACAGAAAATATCGACTGTTGTGGGATAAGTCCATTTTGTCAGGCAACGAGGCAGGTTATACTTATTCAAACACTCATCTCAGAGGCAGCAGCTGGCGTGAAGGATATGTATTACAGCGATGAAGGGATCAATGCGTTAATCCAGAATGAACTGAATACGTTCATTAAGGACTACAAAAATACGGTCTACGCATATGCGATCATGAACAAGAAAGATCCCTCGCAAATGCAGATTATCAATAATAATCCTGAGTGGTTTGATATCTATCTTGAAAGAAAATATCAGTTTATTGACCCTGTTATTATTAGGGCATTAAGCAGCGTTGAGGATTTTTTCTGGGAGAACAAGGTTTTGCTGGCAAGCGGTTATAATCTTACCCGCATTTTCAGTGAAAGTTCTGAACACAATATTTTTCAGGGCCAAACGTTTCCCCTGCATGACTATCTGAATAATCTTGTCGTGTTGTCCATCATCAGCCAGAAGGATTCGGGTATTGAGATGGAAACCTGTCGTGCACATTTCATGCATTTTCTCATTCAGTTACATCAGAAGACACTCGATCTCTACAGTAAAGTTCATCAAAAAAAGAACGTTTTTTTGTCACCGCGTGAACGGCAGATTTTGAAATGGGTCAGTGCAGGTAAAACGTACGCTGAAGTCTCGGTTATTTTATCAATTGCTGAGCGAACCGTGAAATTTCATATGGGTAATGCGATGAAGAAGCTGGGCGTGAACAACGCCAGACATGCGGTAAAACTCGGAATGGAGCTCAGATTACTGGATAACTGAACTCCGTGCGCAATTACATACGGCGAAGTTGTTGAAGTATCTCGCGGAGCCAGTGGCTGTCCTTGTCTTTACTGATGATGCTTTCGACCGCGCTTTCACTTGCCGGCATAAAAATATAGTAGATAGTCTCACCTTTCTCAGAAAGACCTTTCTGAATCACGTCTATTTTCCAGTTAGCATGACGAAATATGGCATACATGCCGCGACTGGCAACGGCGTACATACCCCGATACTGTTTTTTCATGCAGTAGATGATCATCGCGAGGAACAGTGCCTTACTGGCTGGCATCCCGCGAAGATTCCCGGAATCACGTCTGGCTTTATCTAAAAACAGGCGACTCACTTCGCAACAGGGAATATCCGTGGGAAGGGCGATATTATCAAAGTACTCATGGAATATTTCGCTGATCATCGTCGGTTGCGTGGCGTCGATAAATCGGGCGCCGCACAGGATCTCTCCCCCATGCATGCCTAAAAGGTAAGTCGTGTTTTCGTTATCAAATTGATCCTTTTCCAGGCCATCAATACATTCCACTTTCCAGTCGAGTCGCTCACGAAATGTTCGGTTTCGCAGTCTGTAGAGTTCAGTGGCAAAACCTGACGGCAACTTATCGCGATCAAGCAAAAAAAACTCAACAAAAGAGTTCATTTATTCATTCCTGATAATAACATTCCGAAATTATTATCCCCTGTCTTTTAGGACAGCTTTTTTTTAGGGCGGGTCTTCCTTATACTTAAAAAATACCTGACTAATAGCGCTCGCGGCGCATACTAGTCAGGCGGTCAAAGACCAACGTAACACCAGGGATAAATCCACCCGAGATTATCTAACATTTAGTCCCTCGGGTACAGAATGCAATAAGCACTTAATCAATAAAAAACCATTAAAATACGACAAATATCAAATATTCACCTTTATTATATTGCCCCTTGTATTTTCAAGGGGTAATATTTAGGGTCGCATTAATTCAAAAATTCAGTACAGTCCTGCCTAGTTTCAGTCCCTTGTCATCACGACGCTCAATCTTTCCTTATACCACCTTCCGGCGACAAATCCGCTCAATGCCAACGTCATCACTACTTTCAGTAAGAAAACAACGGCTTGCCGGTAAGTCGCTATGAAAGGCAATTCTGCCCTGTTGGTGATCCTCATCCAGGCAACGCGTGGTAAAAATGACCACCAAACAATTTCGCAATAATTCTCAGCGGAGCATCGTTTATTCCTAACGCCGTTTGTCCCTTTACACAGAAGAAACACATCTCTCTTCTCTCTCGGGTCAACCGCACGTTCCGATGGTGCTGATGGCTCAGCCTGGCATCCCTCTGCTAATTTGACGGCGACCAGTGCGCTGTCAGGATTGTCGTCCAGGCGTCGGATAACGGCAGTACCTGTATTCCCACAAATTATTTATGGGTTAAAGGTTATATCCCCCTCATCTACGGCAGCGAAAAGGCGGTATTATCCGTGACGATTTATATATTGACGAATTTCAATCTCAACAGATCCACGGTGAGGTTTCTCTCAAATGAAGTAACCAACACGCTATCGGATAGCTAAACTTCATTTGCTCTGCACTTTAACATAAAGTGCTGTTTTTTCTTTCTGATACCCTTCAAATCCTTGCAATAATGGCTTAATGTATGGAATAAATTCTTATTTTACTCGTGTAAGAGAATAGTTCCATTTGCATATATTGCATGAAATCATCGCAAATCATGCTTGCTTTAAATATAAGAATTTTACCCTTTACGGTATTTTATCCACACGCATTATAGGCTCATTTCAATAGTAGAACTATTGACATCACGTAATATTGACTTTACTTTTCATAAAAGTCATACATATGAAAAATTGATTAGTAACGTGTCAAATAGTCTTACTTTATATTGTTCCACCTTAAGGACAGGAGATGGTTCTATTTTCAAAAAAATATTTACCTGGTGCGTCAGGTGTTTCTGTGACTCTTTTTTCTCAGTATCCCGTCCCCCAGACGTTCTGTATTGCATTCGACTGTTTAAAGGAATTGGGTCCGGGAACCGATTTACCTGTGCTCATTGAGACGTATATGCCACCCGCGAGCACCAGGATAATTACCAAAAACACGACAACACTCTCCTGTGTCTGGCAAAGGAATACCGATACGTTCTCTGTTCATGACGAGGGCCTGACGATCAATAGTCCGGGCATGGAACCTTTGAATACGCCTCTCCCACTGGAAAAATTATTTTACACGGATAGTTTTTTAACATTTTTTGGAAAAATCTCAGACGTGTATAGAAACCTAACAAATGAATGAGAACGACTTGGGAGAATTTATATATGAATGCGTATTTGAAAAAACAGATTCATTGTATTAGTTGTGAGACGTCATGTCTTATTTCCCCAGAGAAGAGCGTCTGTTCTCTGTATTGTGACCATACTCAATTCGCAGTATGGCCGGAGGTGAATATTTATTTTAAAAATGGGGTCATTGAGAAATTTTTAATGAAGTATAAAAACCATTTACCACGTGGTTTTATCTTTATCGACTTCTCCTTTGCTAACCTGAGATATTTTGTTAAATCGGATTGGGTTGATTACCTGATCGGTACAAAAATGTACATTATCCTGATCGCCGATAAAAAAATGAGTTCCTTAGCGAATTACTGGCTTGTCAATCGTCAGGAAATCAGAGGCGTTATTTACTCCTGTGATAGAGAAGATGCCATTGAACAAAAAATCAAGCGATTATTCAGAGGTGAGTTAGCCAATCGCCGGATGGGAGAAACGCTGAATCGGGCTGAGTATTCCCTACTGGCTCATTTTATTGCTGGCAGAGGGTTTAAAGAAATCATCGAACTTGATCAACTCAAACCCAAAGAAGTCTATGTCAGAAAATTACGTCTGGAAAATAAATTTGGCTGTCGAACCAATGCTATTTTCTGTCAGATTGCGGGGCAATGACCTGTCATTCACAGTGGCTCAGAAATAGCGCCCCAGCGTATGTACTTTCCGTTCCCCTGTGTGCTTTGGATACCATTCTGCTTGCGTAATGGCGGTGATTCCCCTTCCTCTGTATTGGTTACAGAATGTCATGGGTTATTGGATTTTCTGCTCAACATCGAAACGCAGAGCAACCTGACCAGCTTGCAGGCATTCAGGCGGTAATCGTGTACCTGTGAAGAACAGAGATATAACCCTCCCCCGACGGCCAGAAGCGACGTCGGGGGGTATTCCATTCGCTTCTCATTCGGATGAATAATCACGCAGAACGTGCGCAACGCGGATTCGGTAAAACGAAAATATCGACTCCCTTCCTTCCATTTGCGCGGCCCGATGTTTCATGTTGTTTTTCCACACCGTAACGGCGTCTTCACTCTCCCACCACGACAGCGATAAAATCCGCCCCTCCTTGCTCAAACTTCTGAAACGCTCAATTGAGATGAAACCCTCAATATTAACGAGTTCCGTCCTGAGTTCAGCGGCGAGTTGTAAATATCGTTCCTGCTGAGCGGGCACCGCATCCGCTTCAAAAATCACTGCAATCATAGCAACCTCCGGCATAAGCACTTCCGCTACTTTAGAGGGTAATTGCGGGCAATACTTCGCTGGAGACCGAATGATGAAGGATTGGGGTTATGTAAATATCAGGCGATACTGCTGACACGAATGCATTGAGGCCAAAATCGCGCAGGGACAATACATTTACTTACTGTTTTTGAAAGGCAGTCCCGCCCGGAAGAAGTCCTCCTTGTTTTTACAGATAACTTAATCAATTGAAATTTAAAGAATAAAATATCCTCAGTAAAATACCGCACCTTATTGTTATTATTTTGTTAAATTGCTCCGGTCATTTATTACTGATATTATATATTTTGTTCAATTTCTCAGGGAAAGCCCATGCTGCAACACGAGAGTATCAGCCATAAAGTGTATGAGTTGCTGAAGCAGGAGATCATTTCTAACCAGTTGGAACCTGGTGCCCGACTGATTGTGAATACCCTCAGTAAGCGTTTTGGGATCAGCGGTATCCCGGTTCGTGAGGCGCTCTTTCGTCTGGCCGCTGAGAAACTGATAGTTCTTGAGCATAACAAAGGGTTTCGTGTCGCCCCAAAACCGGATGCACAGGATATTTACCAGTGGCAGCAAGCGCGTCTGCTTATTGAGCCTGAAATTGCGGAAATGGTGCTTAAAAATATTACCCGTGCTGAAATTATACATCTTCGGGAATTGAATCAGGCGATGCGCTCGCAACAGTACGGACCACGCTATGAACAGTACAGTTCTTTTATCAACCTGAACGCTGAGTTCCATAATTATATTGTTCAGGCAACACGTAATGATCTTATCATCGAAATGTACCGTACCTTAAACTATGGCCCCCAGGTTGGCCGTTTCCATGAATCCAGAGGGGTGCCTGATATCAATTTATTGTGTGATGAACACGATGAAATTATCAACACTATTGAATCTGCTGATGTAGAGGGGTATCGCCAGCGTTCCCGTGACCATATTATCTTAGGTTTTGATCGCCAGATTTCATACAGTACTGGTCATTGAAAACGCCGCGTCATCGCGGCATTTTGATTTATTCCAGACGAAATTTTCTATGATTCTCTTTGACTGCCAAAACGATGTCCTCCGTTGAGAGGCCGTCTATCAGGCCATTGCGAATAATTGCAGAAGACGTATCCTGGAATGAAATATAGCCATGATATTTTGGGCGAAGATAAGCTTGGGTTACTGTCTCAAGCGTGCCGGAAAAAAAATGGTGAGTCAGATCGTTAGCGCGTTTATCTTTCCACGCTAAGATATTGGCTGGTTGCCCGCCGTTTTCCACGACAAGTGTTTTCTGCATCTCTTCAGACACATATGTCATGATATGCCGGATAAGTTCTGGGGTCGGAGTACAACGCGAAGACACCGCCAGACCGGTTCCCCCTAACACGGACCCATGCACTGTCGAATCGCCACAATGAGGAGTGTTATAGAATTTCACTCGCCTGCCGCTATCCGGTGTACTGAAATTAATATATCCAAAAATAGCCGGGCACAAATCAAAGGTCCCTTTGGCCATTTCATCCAGCAAACCAATCGGATTAAGCGATGTTAGGGCTTTATTTTGACGACGATAAAGAGCCTGCATAATGTGCAGTGCCTGGATTGCGGTTCTTGTATCGAGAACGAAACAGTGGCCTTCAAACAGCTTTCCTCCTAACGACTGGCAAATGGAGAAGAAAGTCAGCAAAGCATGAGGCCCTCCCAGTGATAACGCAACCCGCCCTTCATGCTCCTGGCTAAGCAACAGCACATCATCCCAACTCACCGGCGCGATACCGATATTGCTATCGGCAAGCGCGCAAACCTGGGATGCAGCATCCACCGGAATTGCCCAGTGTTTCCCTTTGTACTGGTAGCTGTCCCAGGAATCGCCGGTACTGGTCTCACGCAGGTAAGCCATTTGTTCAGATGTCAGGAGATCTTCAAGTGGCCACAGGCACTTTTTCTCAACAGCCTCGCCAATACCCGGATTATCTACAATTAACAGGTCGTATTTTTCTGCCAGGTCATCGATAGGATGTGACTCAAAACCTTCAAGTTTCTGGATGTCCCACTCAACCTTCAGCGTTTCATCTGCTTTTGCCCATGCCTGTAGTGGACGATAACCTCGCGGATGATCCCATGTTAACCCCTTGAAATAATTCATTTTAACCTCTTGATTTGTCGACATTCTGTTCATGAACGCCGCTCATCTTATCGGCTTGAAGTTGTTCAAATATCGATCGTCATCACAATTTATTAAATATTATATATAATATCTAATGCTCTTCATCTAACGTAAAAGACATCAACAGAGCCGCCCGATGGCGGTAATAAATGACAACGGATAAGCGAGGTAGCTATATGTCAATTCTTAAAGGGTATCGGGTACTGGATTGTTCAATCGCCATGGCGGGCCCGTTTGCGGCTTTACGTATGGGAGATATGGGAGCAGACGTCATTAAAGTGGAGCCCACAACGGGGGAATGGCAGCGCCATACTTCAGCCGGGGGGGCCTACGGTAATATCATCAACACGTCTTTCCTTTCCCTGAACCGCAATAAGCGAAGTCTGGCGGTGAACCTGAAGGATGAGGAAGGTAAGGCTCTGCTTTACAAGCTGGTAGAAACCGCTGATGTGTTTATCCAGAATTATCGTCCGGGAGTGGCCACCCGTCTTGGCGTGGATTACGACACGCTGAAAGAAATAAAACCCGATCTGATCTATGTATCGATGTCAGGTTATGGCGAGACTGGCCCGTACTCGAAACGCCCTGGTCAGGATCTGCTGCTGCAGTCGCTAAGCGGCGCGATGCTGAGCTCCGGAGTAGATGACACCCCGCCACAGCCTGCCGGACAATATCTGGTTGATGCGATTACTGCCTATACTGCCTTTGAAGGCGCACTGGCGGCATTGCTGCATCGTGAACGTACGGGTGAAGGCCAACTGGTACAGATCAACATGCTCGATGCGATCATTGCGAATCAGATGCAGGAAATGACGGTATTTACCCAAGGGCTCAAACCTCAACGCCGCAGCGAAGAGCCGCATGGCCACTGCTATATCCGTGCACCTTATGGTGTATTCAGAACGAAAGACAGTTTTATTACCCTGGTCACTCCTCACCTGCCCACTCTGGGTAAAATTCTGGGCGTGCCGGAATTTGAAACGATGGAAGATGAAGTGGATGGTCATACTCTACCTCAGCGTGATTTCATTTTTCGCGTAACCCGGGAAAAACTCGTGGAGCGGACAACCCAAGAGTGGCGTGACATCTTTGATGCTGAGGGCCTCTGGAGTAGTGAAGTCTATGGCTATGAGGATGTGGTTAACGATCCTCAGGTTATTCATAACGAAGCCTTTATTGAGTATGACCATCCAAGCGAAGGCAAAGTGAAAACACCGGGATTTGCCATTAAATTCAGTAAAACCCCTTCTTCCCTTCAACGCCCGACACCGTTTGTGGGTCAACATACCGATGAAATCCTGCGTGAGCTGGGTTACAGCGAACAGGATATTGCCTCTCTGAAAGAGACCGGCACCGTAACCCGTACTAATGGAGAAAAAATCAATGGCTGAGCTCAGTTTTGCAATTGATCCGAACGTGCAGTTTTCACTTGAAAACAGAGTGGCAATCATCACTCTGAACCGTCCGGAAAAGTTAAATGCGATCACGCCGTCGATGTCCGTTACCATTACGAAAATTGCGGCCTTCTGTAATGAATCACCGGATGTACGTGTCGTGATCCTGACGGCAAACGGTCCTAAAGCATTCTGCTGTGGCAGCGATATTAAAGAACTGGATACCTATCACTCCCCCTGGGCTCACCGTATGAAGAGTGACCATTGCGACGCCATTGCCGAGATAAACAAACCCACTATCTGTGCTATTAACGGCTATGCGCTGGGTGGAGGACTCGAGCTGTCATTGTGCTGTGATATCCGCGTCAGCACCCGTAACGCGTTGTTCGGAGCCCCTGAAATTAAACTCGGCTGGGTTGGCGGCGGTGGGATGGCGGTATATCTCAACAAAACGATTGGTGCATCGCGAGCCTCAAGAATGCTGTACACCGGAGATCCCATTGACGCTGAAACAGGATGCGCGTGGGGGATTGTTGACGAACTGTTTAATTCCCAGGAAGAGATGCTGGTTGCAGTGAACAAACTGGCGATAACTATCAGCGAGAGGCCCCCAATCGCTGCCCAGACAGCCAAATTAAATATGCGCGCAGCCGGCAATATGCCGCTCGATCAGGCCGTCCGTTACGAAAGGGATCTCCGTACTATCTGCTTCTATACCGATGATGCCCGCGAAGGCAAAGCGGCATTTAAAGAAAAACGCGCTCCGCAATTCCGCGGGGAATGACGCCATATTTGAGTCCGTACATGACGGGCTCGCATTTCCAGTCTTTATTTTATACACGCCTCTCAATTACATAATGTAATGAGCGAACTCCACCATTTTAATTAAGGGGAAACCCGATGAGTACTCAGAAAAAATCAATGAAGGGTGTCGCCGCAGCCTCTTTAGTGGGATCCGCACTGGAATGGTTTGACTACTTTTTGTATGGCACTGCAGCTGCTCTGGTCTTCAATGAAATCATGTTCCCGAAAGGGGATCATTTCGTCTCAACCATTCTGGCATTTTCAACGTTAGCGCTTGGTTTTGTGGTTCGTCCGTTCGGGGCGATTTATTTCGGCCAACTCGGTGACAAAATAGGACGGAAAAAAGTCCTGGTAATCACGCTACTGCTGATGGGATCGGCTACCACCTTAATTGGTTTCGTACCCACTTATGATTCTGTCGGAGTATGGGCGCCGATCATGCTGGTCTGTCTGCGTCTGATTCAGGGATTTGGCGCTGGGGCTGAATTTGGCGGTGCGGCAATTCTGACTGCGGAAAGTGCTCCGGTCAATCGGCGAGGGTTTTACTCATCATTCCCGGGTGTTGGCGTTTATATCGGCCTGCTTTTGTCCGCTGGCACCTTCGCTATCCTGACTCAATTTCCGAAAGAAATTTTCCTTGGTTGGGCCTGGCGAATTCCATTTTTATTCAGTGCACTGCTGGTTGTTGTGGCTTTGATCATCCGTATGAAGCTTTCTGAGACAGCCGCGTTTGAGAAACTGGCCAAGTCCGGATCGGTCAGTAAAAGCCCGCTACGCGACCTGGTAAAAACGGAGAAGAAGAGCCTGTTTGTCGTGGCTGGCTCTCAGGTCGCCCAGAGTGGTGTCAGTTACGTCTACCAGACCTTTGTTATTGCTTATATTGTCGGGACGCTACATATGGCACCTTCGGTCGGCCCAGTTGCTGTGGCGGTCGCGGCTGCCTTCGCCATGTTTACCACCCCCATGTTTGGAGCTTTATCTGATAAATGGGGTCGTAAAGCCATCTACATGTTTGGTGCCGTTTTCTCAGCACTTTTTGCGTTCCCATTTTTCTGGCTGGTAAATACCGGAACCACATGGGGAGTGATCGTTGCCATGACGCTGGGTGTCGGTATCGGCGTTGCCGCGATGTTGGGAACCCAGGGCGCGTTTTTCTCTGAAGTGTTTCCGTCCAGGGTCCGCTTCAGCGGATTATCTCTGGGCCGCGAAATCAGTGCGGCTGCCTCTGGCGGCATCGCGCCGCTCGCTGCGGTTCTGCTTTCCGGTATGGCGGACGGCGCATCCTGGCCTGTCGCATGCCTGGCTGTAGCGATGAGCGTCATCACGATGGTTGCTGTGTGGTTTGCCCCCGAAACTCACAAGTTAGACCTCACTCACGTTGCCAGTAATGAGGTAAAAAAAACGACCGATAACGCAGGCGCGTTTCATCAAGTGAACTCAAAGAGCTCCGTATAAATTGCTTTAATATTCTAAGGTTGAATTAAAAGGCCGGGGTTATTATTTATCCGGCCTTTTCAAAACCTGTGTCAGGGTTTCATTTTCACCATGAAAACTCGTTTCATAACGACACATCCTCATCCGAATCGAGCTTACTGTAAAACCCTTGCTCCAGTTTCGTTTCCAGTATCGACCGGACTTCAATCGCCAGATGTTTATAAAACTCAGACAGTTCGTCGTCCTTACACAACAGGACAATTTTGCGCCGCTCTTTACGGTTGTTAATACGGATGATCTTCAGCGAGTCGGTAAACGTGGGAATGGTGGTCATAAACAGCGGCGTGGTCAGCGTCCATCCATAACCGTAGGAAATAAGTTTTAGAATGTCATCAGCATTGTCCATTTCAAACTGTATGGATGGAGACAGGTTATTCCATTTCAACCAGTTGAGCGTCTGGATGCCGGTTGGCGTACTGGGGGTGTAGGCGATGTAGTTCCTGTTTTTACACAACTCTTCCAGTCGCGTCTCCGACCAGGCTTTGGGGCAAACGCACAGAAACTCTTCCTCAATCAACGGGTACATTCTGACGTTAGGCGGCATCTCAGTATGCAGCATGGTGATTGCCAGGTTAATGCTGCCTGTATTCAGTGCGGAAAGCAGTCCCGATGCCGTACCGGTAACCTGAAAAATATGTTTTACCTGCGGTTGCAGGAACTTAAGGATATCCAGCCCAATGGACTTACCGATCGAATCAACAAAACCAATTTTCAAATGTGAAATATGCCCGTGACTGATCGCGTTAATATGTTCCTGCAAATAAATGCCGCTATCGATAATCTTTTTCCCCAGCGGATACAGCGCTTGCCCGGCTATCGTCATCTGAATGGGTCGCTGTGAGCGGTTAATAACGTCTGTCTTTAGGCCATTTTCCAGATTCGCTATCTGCTGAGAAATCGAGGATTGAGTCAGGTTGAGCTTCTTTGCCGCAGCGGTAAATGAACCGGTCTCAATCACCGCTAAAAACGCCTGTAACTGCTTAAAATCGAAGTTAATGTCCTTCATCTCCGCCTCTACTATTACATTTTTTAATAATGAATATTTATCTTTTCAATGGTTTTTTTTCTTTGAGCCACTTCAAATTATCTGTACTGCCAGCAAATTAAGGTAGCGACACACCTTAATACAGGAAGAGAGATAACGATGCGTGAAGAAAAGGATCTATTAGGAACTTTAATGGTGCCGGATGACGCCTACTACGGTATTCAAACGCAACGGGCGGTACTGAATTTTTCAGTATCGGGACAAACGGCCGGCGATATTCCGCATTTCCTGTGGTCTATCGCCGCGATCAAACAAGCGGCGGCTCAGGCGAACGCGCAAATTGGCGCGTTGGAACCGCGGAAAGCCGCCGTCATCGTGACGGCGTCGCAGGAGGTGATGAACGGAAATTTTGCTGCCCATTTCCCGATTGATGTTTTTCAGGGCGGTGGCGGCACCTCGACCAACATGAACATGAATGAAGTCGTCGCTAACCGCGCGAATGAACTTCTCACCGGCGCACGGGGATATGACGCGATTCACCCGAATACGCACGTCAATATGGGACAGTCAACTAACGACGTCATTCCTGCGGCAATGAAAATGACCAGCCGCATGAATATTAAACATTTGCTCGTGCAACTGGAAAAACTGGAAGCCGTGTTAGCGGACAAAAGCCGTCTGTTTGCCGACAAGGTGAAGTTAGGCCGCACCTGCCTTCAGGATGCGGTGCCAATGACGTTTGGTCAGCAGTTTGGCGCGTATCGCACACAGGTCAGCAGACTCAAAGAAAAGCTGACCGAGGTTAACGAAGAGGCGTTGTGTTTACCCCTGGGGGCGACGGCGATCGGCACGGGGTTATCCACACATGAGGGATATCTTCCGGCCGTTTATCAGTGGCTGGAAACCCTCACAGGCGAAAAATATCGACCAGAAACGGATTTCTTCGATGGTCTGCAACACGGTGACTTTTATATTGAATTCTCCGCACAGCTCAAAAAAATCGCCGCCTTTCTCTCCAAAATGGCAACCGATTTTCGTATTCAGGGTTCAGGACCGCGCGCAGGCTTTAATGAAATTATCGTCCCGGCCGTGCAACCGGGCTCGTCCATTATGCCGGGCAAAATCAACCCGGTGATGCCCGAACTGATGAATCAAATTGCGTATCAGGTGATAGGTAATGACGTCACGGTGACCATGGCCGTTGAGGGTGGCGAGCTTGACCTGAACGTGTGGGAACCTGTACTGCTGAAGGCGCTTTTCGAATCCTGTTCGTTACTGAGTCGGGGGATACCGTTATTCATCGATAAATGCCTGAAAGATATTGCGATCAATGAAGAAGTGAGCGCTCGCTACGCCGAGGAAAGTACGGCGCTGGCCACCGTCGTGGCAACGCTGTTTGGTTATCAGGTGGGATCGCGAATTGCAAAAGCCGCGTATCAACAACAGTGCAGCGTAAAGCAGGTCGTGCTGGCAGAAAAACTGCTGACGCCGGAACAGGCGGACTATTTGCTTGATCCGATGAATATGACCGACCCGCAAAAAAGTACGGCAGCGATTAAACGCTATCAAACAGAAATGAATATGTCGTAATCATCTGTTTTCGAGAAATAAGCGTTAACTGCAGGTAATGAATATTCACTATTCATTACCTCGCCACCTCGTTGCCGATAAATAAAATATAACAAAGAGCAGGTTAAATATATGGTGATATTACATGTCGTTTTATTGCTGGGAACCATCATGCTTGCCGCCCGCTGGGGCGGAATTGGCGTCGGGTTTGCCGGCGGGATCGGATTAGCGATTTCGGTATTTATCTTTGGCGTTCCAGCGGGATCTCCGCCTGTCGACGTGATGCTCATTATTCTGTCGACCATTGTGGCACTTTCGGCCATGCAACAGGCCGGTGGAATGGATTATCTCGTCACCCTGACAGAAAAGTTATTACGTCATCATCCTGGCTATCTTAATATTCTCGCCCCCACCGTGACCTTTATTTTGACGGTACTTTCCGGTACCGGTTATACCGCGATGTCGGTGATGAACGTGATTCAGGAAGTGGCGAAAGATAATGGTATCCGGCCCAGCCAGCCACTGAGCTCTGCGGTTGTGGCGTCACAATTGGGGATTACCGCCTCCCCGATCTCTGCCGCCACGGCTATCATGTACGGCACTGTTGAAGTGATGGGCGTCAGTTTCGGCGATGCAATGCTGGTTATCCTGCCCACCGCGTTATTCGCCATGCTGATCGCGGCGTTTATTGCCAGCAGACAGGGCGCAAAACTGGCCGACGATCCTGTGTGTCAAAAAATCATGCAGGAGAATAAAATTGTACTGAATAAACATACCCACCGCCCGATTCCCGCTGGTGGAAAATCTTCGGTTGCTATATTCCTGGCAGGTGTTGTCTTTGTGGTGTGTATGCTGCTATTTAAATCGCTTATCGGGCATACCATCAACTCCCGCGACTTAATTATTATTACGATGTTTGTCGTGTCCACCATCATTATTTTTACCTGCAAGCTGGACATGAAAGAGCTGAAGAACTCACCGATATTTAAATCAGGTGCGGAATCGCTGGTGGTTGTTTTAGGGATTGTCTGGTTAAGCAGCACGCTTATCGGTGCCCATATTGATGAAATCAAAATGGAAGCCAGTGACATATTGCGCACCTGGCCGGTCTTATTAGCAGCCGTATTTTTCTGTACCAGCGCAATGCTGTTCAGCCAGGGGGCAACCAGTGCATTACTGATGCCTATTGCCGCGTCTATCGGCATTAGCGCAGATGCCATATTAGCCAGTTTTGTCGCGGTCAGCGCACTCTATATCACGAATATTTATCCGACAACCGCGTTTGCGATAGCCACTGATGATACGGGATCATTTCTCAGTCCACGCTGGAATGGCTCAAGGATCATTAATCATCCCTTCTTCCTGCCGGGATGTTTGTCGATTATTTTCTCGGTACCGTTTGGCTTTTTACTGGCACAGATAATTTTGTAATGGCAAATACGGAATGCTCTGCCGTTGGCGGCTTTCTCCCTACGGCATCGCAAACGTAGCCGCATTAAATGTGTCCTGATTAACAATCCGCTCAGAACAGGTTGACGTTAACCTGTTCTGATGTGCATTCGCCTGTTAGTTACTGGTATGTCATCGTAAAAGACAGGACGCCATTCGCCGCCCCGGTGGTGATGCGCTCGCCCGTCTGATAGTAACGCGCCTTAAGCGGTACCGAGAATCCGCCCCCAATGCTTGATGCCCCAACCGCAACATCTGAGCCCAGCCTCATCGGCTGATTGTCATAAAGCAGTTGGATCCCGACCCCTGTGGCGGCGTTACTCCCACTGGTCGTATTGATAACGCCTTTCGTTGCGTCATAAATATCGCCTTCCATCCTGACGCTGACCGCCGTTCCGGCATTGCAGGTCATCGGCAGACTGAATGACTGGGTATATGTCTCTCCCGGCGTCGTGCCTTTGCCATTAAAGGCGTTTTTATCGACCTCTTTCATATCGACAGGGATTGATGCTGTGGTGAGTTTGCAGGCCGGCGTGGTCACCGTGAACGCATTGATATTGACTGCGGCCTCTGGGGATTGCCAGAGCAGCGAGTTATTCAGCAATACCAACGACCCCACCGTTCTTGCCGATATCGTCCCAGAACCCGTCTCCGTCGCCGTCTTATAAAACGTCACCGTGACTGACCCATTTAATCCGGGGCTTATCATTCCCGTGGTATTTTGACACAGTTGAGCGGTGTTAATATCCCCTCGAATAGTATTCGACCCGGTGACGCTGGCATTCCCTCCGGCACACTTTGCCGTTGTACCGGAAATAGCATAGCCAATACCGTTAACGTTGGTTTTATAAACGCGTACTCCATTAACCATCGAATCGAAGGTACCAATCGCCTTTACGCCAAACGTTTGATTGGAAATGACTCCTTGTTGTGAGTCAAAACAACTGAACGCATTCACTGTCGGGGTCATTATCTGCGTACCAATAACGGCCCCCACCGGCAGATCCCTGGAGATAGTGATATTCTGCGGCGATAATGTTGTTGATGGTGTGACCGTCGAACAATCCCACGCCAGCGCAGTACGTGAAAACAGTCCCAGAGCCACCAACAGTAAACTCACTATAATTCGATTCATCTTACTCTCCACTTACCTGCACTCCGCGGTGACGTTATGCGTTTTGTCAGAAACCTGCGCAATCTGATAACTTGCCTGACAACTTTCCCCAGCCCAGTTCACCACCACGGAGCCTTTTTCCGGTGCACCGCTAAACCAAACTCGCTGACGATCGTCAACAATTCCTTCTGGCGCATTGTCGCGATTGTTTATCTTTGCCGTCGCCCCAAACGGAATCGTTTTACCCGTCAATGCAGCATGATCCGGTAGCCGGTAACGGTCGGGAAGTCAGCCAGCGCCAGCGCACCTTTTGTGGGTATGACCGTGCGCGTGTCATTCAACACATCGGTATTGTTATTCAAGGCGTCGGTATTTAACGTCAGACTGTTCTGCCGATATGGCGAAACGTATGGCACAACGGCAAAACCTTTACTGTCCGTGTAAATGCCACTGTTATTCGCCACTTTCGCATCTGCCGCGTTCTCGGCCCTCACCAACGCCATCGTCTCGCCAAGAGGCTGAGTCGCAGAGACGCCATACGGATGAACCACCAGCCCCCCCATCGCACCAACCGACACCTGTCGGTTATCGCGAGAGTAGTTATAACCAAGCTGATATTCACCGTGACGCCCCTTATAATTTGCCGACGCGCTACCCGTCACATCTGACCCCTTACTGTTGTATCCCTGCTGGACGTTCCAGCTCAGATTTCTGTCTTCCAGCGCGGAACCGGACAGCCCTACCTGTGAAGTGGCATCGCCTTTTTTATTCGCGCTTGCCGAAATCGTCATCCAGCTATTTGGCAAGAATCGGGAGAACGGAATCTGCATCGTAAAAGAGACGATATGATCATTGTCGTTGTGCCAGGGACCGCGGGAATAGCTATAGTTCAGGCCATAATTAATATTGTTAATACTGGTGTTGTAACCCAGGCTGACGTTACGTTCGCTATCGCCGCCCCAGTAGTCCTGGTGCCAGGCCGAAAGGTTGAGATTCCCGAAATCACCGAGCTGCTGGTTCAGCGTCACCTGTGCCTTACTGCGTTTGTTACGCTGATAGCGCCAGTCATTTCCTTCCAGAGCGTTATCACTCGCCATCCGGTATTTATTCACATCGCCATTCGCTTCCTGAAAATCATGAAAACCGGAAGAGGAATACCGATACCCCATCAGACTCAGCGAGGTGCCCGTGGATGAAAAATCTTTGGCGTACTGCGCACGAAGCGAGATACCGCCTTCCGTTTTGCCTGGCATCTGCGTATGTGCAAAGGTGGTGTCAAAAGAAAACGAACCAAAATCACCCAATCCTTTGCCGATACCGACTGCCGCAGCCTGGTAATCCCCCGACGCCAGCGTGCCGCCGTAGAGCGTGGTGTCCCACGGCAACCCGTAACTCATTGTGGCCTGAAGGAATTCCGGTTCCTTATCCGTGCTGTTTGACGCACGATATTTCCCTGCGGCCAACGCATATTTAAACTGGCCTTCACGCTGCATGATCGGCACAGCCGAAAATGGCTGAATAAACTGATGTACCGAACCATCGGCTTCACGCACAGCCACGGTAAGATCGCCGCTAGCGGCAGTAGGATAGAGATCGTCAATCACAAACGGCCCCGGCGGAACATAAGACTGCCAGATAATATTCCCGCCCTGACGAATGGTGACTTGTGCGTTACTTTGCGCAATACCACGGACCACAGGCGCAAATCCACGTACGCTTTCCGGTAGCATGGTGTCATCCGAATAAATTTGTGCGCCGCGGAAATGAACACTGTCGAATACGCCAGCCTGTGTATAACCGTCACCCACACTGAACTGACTTTTCAGCACTTTAATATCACGCTCCAGTGAAGTGCTGAGGGTGTTCCAGCGACCGTCCCCTTGGTTATTGTTATACGTCGAGTAATTACGCAACCGCCAGGGACCGACGTTAATCCCACTACGCAGGTTCAGATAGCTGTCATTACGCGAATCTCCCTTGCCATGGCTATTGGCAGCAGAGAAGTTGTAATTCAGGAACAACATATTCAGTCCGTCGTCCCACTGTTCCGGTGAGACTGAACCGCGCGGATCGCGCTGCATATATTCTTGCGGTACTGAAATCTCCAGCCGCATCCTGTCAAACTGAAAATTGAGTTGGCTTCCGGGGAGTAACTCACCAATATTATCGATGGTTGCGGAATCCGCCATACTCATCCAGTCAGGCTGTGCATTATGCTTCACACCCCATTTCACGAAATCGGCGTAAGTTAACGATGGCGTCAATTCACTCGCTTTACCCAGAAAGGTGATATCACGAGATTCGATATAATTTCCGTTCAGATAGACATCAACGTGATAAACACCGGGAACCTGTCCGTCAGTTCTGCTGAAACGAGAGATATCAATATCACGTGGGATATTCCCTCGGGTTTCAATAAAGTCTGGTGAAAAATAATCCTCAGCTAACACAGTTGAAGCATGTGTAGTCAGATAGACCAGGATTGATAATTTTGTTAACGTTGCAAAACCTGAGACCGCATTGAGATGGAGCATAAGTAATTAACCTACATTTTAACTTTTTGTTCAGTCGTGACGCCTCCAAAATCATTAATCGCACGCCATGATACCTCTCCGCCTGTTATCCCCGACAGTGGTAGCGTTACTGTTTTAAATGGTAATACCATTGGAGGTTTTGTTATCGTTCTGCCGTTCACCTTTACTTCATTAAGCGACACGCTATAAGGCGTTGGATTATTGACAGTCAACTTTCCGCCCTCGCGCGAAAAAATTAACTGCTGGTACGCTAATGACGGATCGCCTTTTAATCCCGCGGGACGATAAAATAGCTTCATTTTACTTTTTACTGCGATCAATAATTCATTTTTCGCATCCGGCGAGGATGACGGAATCGCTTTAATATTCAACCAGTAAACACTTTCCCTGTCCGAAGGTAAGTGGTTTTCTGCCAGCATGACGCGAACGGAATTCTGTGAATTTGGGTTTAATTTAAACAAGGGTGGTGTCGTGGTAAATTCGCTTCCACTGTCATCACCATTTTCACTTTTACTCACCCATGACTGGATTAAATACGGTTTATTGTCCGGGTTTTTCACGCTTATTGTGGCCTGACTGGCATTACTATTATAAATAAGACGGGTGCCGCCTATTTCAACACCACTGACTGCCGCTGTTGAGACCAATATCATCCCCACAGCAAGCGTTTTATATAATTGCTGAAACATGAGAGTTCCTGATTGATTACTCAGGGCCACTGGTGGCCCTGCTTTTACTGATAAGTCACGGTGAAGGACGTTGACGCGTTTGCCGTCCCCGCGCCGACAGTCCCCGTGGCCATATATTTCGCGAAATAGGTCAACGTATTGTTGACGTCTTCCAACAACGTCACGTTAGCCGAGGAAGAGCCTACCGGGATCAATGTGGCGCTGTCCT
The DNA here is from genome assembly GCA_009363175.1 of Citrobacter telavivensis. Classification (NCBI taxonomy): domain Bacteria; kingdom Pseudomonadati; phylum Pseudomonadota; class Gammaproteobacteria; order Enterobacterales; family Enterobacteriaceae; genus Citrobacter; species Citrobacter telavivensis. The sequence goes on along the minus strand of CP045205.1, from coordinate 1,454,017 downwards.
GTTCATAGATAGCGACTCCGACATTCGTCGCCGTTTGCCCCGTGGTCAACGCCAGAATCGAAGGATTCGCCGTGTTAGTGGCACCGTCAAACCGAATGCTGGCGCTGCTCACACTCGCCGGGCAGGATTTCAGCACAATATTGAAGCGCTTGGCTGCCGCGGTTGCGCCATTCCCGCCAGAAAATGCCGCCGTTGAGACGGTACCCAGCTCAACAGGTTGTGCAATCGCAGAAGGATCAACCACGCACGCCGTTCCCGTAATCGTTCCGGTAAAGTTAATTACGCCATCGGCTGCATTGGCTGCTTGCAGAGTAGAAAGCGATAAAATCGCGGAGATCAGTGCAATTTTTTTCATATATAAATCCAGATAGTTAAGTTAATAAGTAATTAAAAGCATGGATGTTAAAAATAATTATTCCCGCGTTCACCTCCTCTGTATATTATCGCCCCTGACATTAATGCAACAATTTATGCAAGGCCAGATTCATGAGTACACTGTTTGCACATCCTTATTCGCGCGATATTGCGATACAGAGACACTCGATTACCGAGTTGAAGTTTAAATATTAAACTGCGACGATGTGCATAAAACGTCTTCATCGACATGCCCAATAACTTACCAATCTCATTCGCATCCATTCCTTTTTGCATGCAAGCAAGAACCTCATTTTCCCGGAATGAAAGTGTGTATTTCACCCGATAAGCATACCGAGGGTCATTGACAAACAGGCACGAGAGAATTTCGTTTATCCGGCGTTTCTTATCAATAAAGGTAATATCGCTCAAATGGTTCAAAGCATAGTAGTCTAGATCATTGGTGATAAATGCAATGATTTTCCTACCAGGCGACAAATACTCAGTACTCCGTTGAAAACTAGACTCATCAACATCGACTATATAGTAATTTTCATCAATCAACTCCGGCGTTAACAACGCACTTATGCCGACAATAAAAAAATAATCATCAGAAAAAACAGAGTCTGATAATTTCATAAAACTTCCCTTTTCGACACGTCCTGTTTGCTTTTTTAACGTCAGTAAGTCACTTCATGTTTCGCTGTAAAATTTACAGAAAATAATTCAGCATGACATCACAAAAGTCGTGGATTTCGTCAGAAAAAATAAAAACGATCGTTTCTACTATCTTTTCATCATCAAAAGAACAACGATCCACATTTAACTATTTTAACCAATACAAAAGCCCACACAGAAGAACAAAATAAGAATTAAACACTGACTACATGGATAGGTTTGGTTTAATGATCCGAGCATGTTTAATAGCTGAAACTTGTAATAAACAAAAACATGGATTTTTCTTAGGAAATATACCAGGTTTAATTAACTAATTTTATTCTGTTGGAACAGGGCTTATTTTACCTGGTTAACACTGGAGCAACATCAGCGGTGCCTTATTATTCTGTCAGGCACCGCCTACACGTGTAGGAAGGGGAATTAGGGCGTGAACTTCTCGATTGCGAGCTCCAGTTCGTCCAGCAGCGTCTGGATATGCTCAAGCTCACCAGACAGTGCTGTGGCGGTAATAGCATCCGGGAGTTTATCCTCCAAAGACTGTGCAGCCGTCATCAAGGTCTCAACCCCCAATAGCTGGGCGGTCCCGTTAATGCGATGAATATGATGTTTAACCAGACGATAATCACCAGACTCACTGGCTTTATGAGCCGCGGTTAAATCGCAGCGATTTTCTACCTGCGCATCTTTTAATGCGCGAAGCATCAATGCCCGATTCCCTTGCGCCAGCATCGCCAGTCTTTCGAGATCAAATACGGTGTCGTGGGCGTCACTCACACCGGAGAGTAAATGAGAAAGCTGCGACAGCGTGATCGGTTTGAAAAGACAGGCATTCATACCCGCCGACAAACAACGTTCGCGCTCGTGTTCCTGCGCCGTTGCCGTGAGCCCCCAGATAACAAGCGTCGTATTAAATTTTCTTACCTGGCGGGCAAGCTCAATACCCTCCATAACCGGCATATTGAGATCGGTAATCAACAAGTCGTAATCTCTTTGCTGAAGATAATGTAATGCGGTCTCTCCGTTGTCGGCTTCATCCGCCATGATGCCCAGTGTTGCCAGTTGACGCTTGAGGAGTAATCGGCTGAAAGGAAGGTCATCAGCGATTAATACCCGGAGCGTTCCTTGAAATGCTGGCAGAGGCGAGTCAACGTCCGCAACGGTGGGCGTGATATCAAACGACGTCTGGATTGGCAGGCTCAACGTCACGGTCGTTCCTCGATTGAGCTCACTTTGCAGTTCGATTGTTCCTCCCATTTGCTTCATTAATGCCCGACTGATTGCTAATCCAAGCCCCGAACCACGATGATGCACTCCCGCTTTTCCCTGGCTAAAAGCGGTGAATAAACGACGCTGTTCTTCTTCGCTCATCCCCGGCCCTGAATCACTCACCGAGATCACCAGCGTTTGCTCATGCTTCTCCGCTGAAATTCGCACATCACCGCGTTCGGTAAATTTCACCGCATTACCGATAATATTGGTCAGAACCTGCCCCAATAATTGTGGATCCAGTCGCATCGCTTCACGTGCATCTAAACGAGAATCGTAATGCAGCGCGATCCCTTTTTGCGCCGCCAGCGCGCTAAATAGCGCAATGTTGTCTTGTACCAGACCGTCCGGATATTTCCATTGAGGGACAACCTCTAACAAACCCGATTCGATCTTCTCCAGATCGAGGATCTCGCCGATGAGTTTTAATAACGAACGTGAGGCTTGAGCAGCCTGGTCCACTGACGCTTTATCTTCCGGGCTAAACTTCGCAGGAGAAAGTTGCAGTAATTCAAGAAATCCCATAATGGCGCTTACCGGGGTTCGTATCTCATGGCTCATATGAGAAAGAAATTCTCTCTTCTCCTCATTAGCCCTGAGAGCCCTGTTCCGTTCCTCTTTGAGTAAGCGTTGAGAACGTTTTCTGACACGGACTTCCCGCACCAGATAGACTGCCCATAACAAGGTGCTGAGTACCAGTAACGATGCTAACGTAGCTACCAGATAAAAAGGCCTGTTGTATAACTCCCAGGTATCTATTTTGACATCCGGCAGACGGATCCATTTACTGACTATCTGCAGGACCTCTTTTTGTGGAATATCATCTAACGCTTTATCCAGAATTTGCCGTAGCTCCGGTTCAGTGCGGGGCACCGCAAAACTAATTGCCGCAGGATCTTCTCCCGTAAGCGGTATCCAGGAAAGCTGATCGGGATAGTAATGTTCACTCAGATAACGCGCGGTCAGTTGATTCGAAATGGCGGCATCCACTTTTCCTGTTGCGACCAGATTCAACGCCACGCTGGAATTTTCCACCTCTTCCCACAGAATGCCTGAATATTGCGCCTTCAGTTTGGTCAGTAAAGTGTGATCGGCGCTTATTGCCACATGATTACCGGGTCGCAGCGCATGTTCTTTACTTTCCTCTTTTCTGGTCACGGCAACGAATTGTGTGGTGATAAAGGGGTGAGTAAAAGAGAGATAATTTTCCCGGCTGAGATCATAGGTTGCAGCCTGCACAATATGCCAGTTACCTTTCTTCATCTCAGCGATCATCTCTTTATTCGATTTGACGACAACCGTCTCAAACTGAATACCCGTTTGCAGGCCAATCAAGTTAAGGATGTCGCCAACAATACCTCGCGTCTGCTGGCTGCCATCAACCATCGTGTAGGGGGCAAACCAGGGATTGATAATCACACGTAGCGTTTTGTGATTATTCAACCACTGCTTTTCGCGTGGCGTCAGGTTCAGGGGTTCAATCAGGAAGGAGAGATTGCTTTTATCAATCATCGACTGGGCAATTTGCCCATGGATATTTTCATCAATTGCGCTAAGCGTATTGTTCACAATTTCCCGCAACCGTTGCTGTGCGGGTAAAAATAAAAAGTAGCTCTTTCTTTGCGGTGCTGGCCAGTACTTTACCGTTGTCAGCGCAAGACTGAACTCCTGGGAAAGCCAGGTACTGGTAGTGAGTGAATCACCGAAAAACCAGGTATTGCGTCCATTATTAACGGAATTCAGCGCCTCCTGATAGCTGTTATAGTTATCTATCTCGGCATCGGGAAAGGACTGGCGGATAAAATTGTCATCCGGATAGTGGTTAACAATCGCCACACTCGTACGTTGCGCGCTCTGCAACGGCGCCATAACGTTGCCAAGGGAAGTCACTAAATTTGGCCAGGAATGAATCAGTGGTAGAGAAACCTGAACACTTGCTTCACTCCAGGATTGACTCTCTAGCCCGGTTAACACCATATCGACTTCGCCCTTTTTTAGCGCGTCGACAGCGTCCGTTTGCCCCGGAAATACCATCACACTGATTCGTGTATTAAGGGAATGTTGAATCAATGCCAGATAGTCAGCATTCATTCCCCGATAACGTCCCGTCAGCGTTGTCAGAACAAGCGGTGGCTGACCGGGTTCATAAACGCCGACCCGGAGTATTTTTTTCTGTTGCAGCCAGCGTTTGTCATCCTCACTCAGATAAACCGGTACAGGCGTTATATAATTGAATCCTGATAGTTCCAGCTCAACGGGCGGTTTTTGCTGTGCGTAAACGGTGCGTCCACCTACAGATAAAACAATGAACACCACTATCAGCCATTTATTCATCATCATGTCAGCTTATTTTGGTGAGCAAAAGAGAGCAGTTCGATTAATGATTTACAACCGAGTTTTTCCATCAGTCGCGTTTTATAAGTACTGACGGTTTTACCACTAATATGCATCGCCTCACCGATCTGCGAATTGTCCAGACCGTTAAGCACATGTCCCATGACTTTCATCTCTTGTGCTGAGAGGGACTCCAGACGCTGCGAATCGGTAAGGATTTCGGAGGCTTCTTCGTAGAAAAATGGAAAATAGGTATACCCATTCTGCGCGGCATTAATAGCCGCCAGAATGTTATCCATGTTCTGCTTTTTACTGATAAACGCGTTCGCCCCCGCCTGCGCGCAACGTTTGCTGAAGTAACGATCGTTTTTCGCTGAGACGACAATTAACACACCGCAATAGCGTTCCGATCTGAGCTTTTCCACCAGTTCGACACCATTGATGCCGGGGATCTCAACGTCAATAACGACAATATCCGCTGTCGTTTTTACCAGACTCTTCAACGCAATCGCACCGTCTTCATACTCTCCGAGAACCGTAATGTGATCTTTTTCCAGCACACCGCGAATAGCCATACGCGCCAGAGGATGATCGTCCACAATAATTGCCGTGCGGGAACGCATTCCACTCATAATTCCCCCGAAGACCATGATGCATAAACACGCTATGTCACTAAGAATAGCGTAAACGATACGGCAGATTATCCCCTACATTACCCTTTGTCATGAGGAGTCATTCACTGTTTTCGTCAGTTCCACGCTCTGTTCAGCTGAATATATTTAAAAATAAGGTATCGGATGCTCACGCATACGCGATCGCGATGACTGCGGCTTTCGCATGCCGGGAAGCATGCCGTTGTATTGACTCTCGTTACAAGAACGGAGGGCGAAATTACCGGCAACATTAAAACCAGACGGAAACAGACGGGGGGTTTCATGCCCACGCTTCCTGCCGCATTATGCAAGAAACGCATAGCGCGAAACATTCTTGCATTTTCCCCATATCCGCATGACTGATAAGGTCATTGAGTTCGGGCCACTTCTGGCCTGTCGCGACAAACACACATCATCAAAAAAATAACGGGGTTCGCTATGGCGCAACAAGGGGAACAGGCGGCGCTGCCGCTTGCAACAGAAAAAGTCGGACTTAAAGGGTATCTGGCATTTTTTCTGACCATCATTTTCTTTTCCGGCGTATTTTCCGGAACGGAAGGTTGGTGGCGTGTTTTTGATTTTACTGTGCTGAACGGTTCATTTGGCCAAATCGCGAATGGGGCTGGACAAACGTCTGTAACCTTCCGGGGGGCGGGCGGTACTGGCGCAAAAGATGGTTTTCTTTTCGCGCTGGAGCTCGCGCCGTCAGTCATTTTGTCACTGGGCATTATTTCTATCACCGACGGTCTTGGCGGATTGCGTGCGGCTCAACAACTGATGACGCCAATCCTGAAGCCGCTGCTTGGCATTCCGGGCATCTGCTCGCTGGCGCTCATCGCGAACTTACAAAATACCGATGCGGCTGCGGGTATGACGAAAGAACTGGCGCAGGATGGCGAAATCACTGAGCGTGATAAAGTCATTTTTGCGGCATACCAGACCAGCGGTAGCGCGATTATTACCAACTATTTTTCCTCTGGCGTCGCCGTCTTCGCATTTCTGGGAACGTCTGTTATCGTCCCGCTGGCCGTCATTCTGGTGTTTAAATTTGTCGGTGCCAATCTGCTACGTCTCTGGATCAATTTTGAAGAACGCCGTAACCCAACGCAAGGAGCACAAGCATGACCACTCAGGTTCGCAAAAATGTCATGGACATGTTTATCGACGGTGCCCGCCGCGGCTTTACTATTGCCACCACTAACCTGCTGCCAAACGTGGTCATGGCGTTCGTCATTATTCAGGCGCTGAAAATTACCGGTTTACTCGACTGGGTTGGACACATTTGCCAACCGATCATGGCGCTTTGGGGGCTTCCCGGTGAAGCGGCCACCGTGCTGTTAGCGTCGCTAATGAGCATGGGCGGCGCGGTAGGCGTTTCCGCCAGTCTGCTCACGGCGGGGGCATTAAATGGTCACGACGTCACGGTTCTGCTCCCGGCGATATACCTGATGGGTAACCCAGTGCAGAACGTAGGCCGCTGCCTCGGTACCGCCGAAGTGAATGCCAAATATTATCCCCACATCATTGCAGTGTGCGCCATCAACGCATTGCTGTCGATTTGGGTTATGCAACTCATTGTTTAAAAGGGAATTACCATGCCTGATTTATCCTTCGCAGATTTTACGTTGCTGCAAGGTGCACACCTTTACACCCCTGAAGACCTGGGGATTTGCGACGTGTTTCTCGCCAACGGCAAGATTATTGCCGTAGCACGCGATATCTCTCCTCAGATCGTGCCGGATTGTAAGGTTATCAATCTCAAAGGACGGATTCTGTGTCCTGGCTTTATCGATCAGCATGTTCACCTGATTGGCGGCGGCGGCGAAGCCGGCCCCACAACCCGAACGCCAGAAGTCAGGTTGAGCAGACTGACCGAAGCCGGGGTCACGACCGTCATTGGCCTACTCGGCACCGACTCCGTAACTCGTCATCCGGAATCACTGCTGGCAAAAACCCGGGCGCTGAATGAAGAAGGGATCACCGCCTGGATGTTAACCGGCGCTTATCATGTCCCTTCACCGACGATCACCGGTTCCGTAGAAAAAGATGTGGCGCTGATCGACCGCGTCATCGGCGTAAAATGCGCCGTTTCTGACCACCGCTCTGCCGCCCCTGGCGATTATCAACTGGCAAACATGGCCGCTGAATCCCGCGTGGGTGGCCTGCTGGGCGGCAAACCGGGGGTCAGCGTGTTCCATATGGGCGACAGCAAAAAAGGACTCAAACCGCTGTACGACATTCTGGAAAATAGCGATGTGCCGATGAGTAAGCTGCTTCCCACCCACGTTAACCGCAATGAGGCGCTGTTCGAAGAAGCGCTGGCCTTTGCTCTCAAAGGCGGCACCATCGATATCACCAGCGGTATTCCCGACCCGGTCGCACCGGCTGAGGGTGTGGCTCGGGCAGTGAAAGCCGGTATACCGCTTGCCCGAATAACAGTCAGTTCTGATGGTAATGGTAGCCAGCCGTTGTTTGATGATGCCGGAAAACTCACCGGAATTGGCGTGGCGGGCTTCGAGAGTTTGCTTGAGACCGTACAATCGCTAATAAACGATTACGGATTTACCCTGACCGACGCACTGCGTCCGCTGACGACCAGTGTGGCTGCCTTTCTTAACCTTTCCACTAAAGGCGAAATCGCGCCAGGGAAGGATGCCGATCTGCTGGTTATGACACCAGAATTAGGTATTGAGCAGGTTTATGCTCACGGCAAACAAATGGTGGTTGACGGTAAAGCCTGCGTGAAGGGTACCTTCGAGTAAGCTCAATCGGTTGTCAGCCGTGTGAATGCCCGTAAAATGGCGCAGACAGACGGCTGACAGGTGATGATAAATGGATGTGAGTGGTGCAGGTTTGTATAACATTGAAACGAAATGGCTGTATGACTTTCTGACACTGGAAAAGTGCCGAAATTTCTCCCAGGCCGCGATTATCCGTAATGTCTCGCAACCCGCGTTCAGCCGCCGTATTCGCGCACTGGAAAACGCGGTAGGGGTTGAATTGTTCAATCGTCAGGTCTCGCCGCTGCAGCTCTCCGAGCAGGGAAAAATCTTTCACTCTCAGATACGTCATTTGCTACAACAGCTGGAAAGCAACCTGGCTGAGCTGCGTGGCGGCAGCGATTTCATGCTGCGTAAAATCAAGATTGCCGCGGCGCACTCCCTCTCACTGGGGTTGTTACCCGGTATCGTCAGCCAGATGCCAACCCAGTTTACCTGGTCAGTTGAAGCGATCGATGTCGATCAGGCAGTAGATATGTTGCGGGAAGGACAAAGTGATTTCATCTTCTCTTATTATGATGAAAACCTGCTCCAGCCTCCGTTTGCCAATATTCCCCTGTTCGAGTCGCAACTGTTTCCCGTCTGCGCAAGCGATGCGAACGGAAAACCGCGATACACACTCGACCAACCCTCTTTCCCGCTGCTCAACTATAGCCAGAACTCCTACATGGGGCGGCTTATCAACCGAACGTTGACCCGTCATACCGAGCTGAGTTTCAGCACATTTTTTGTCTCTTCAATGAGTGAATTGCTTAAACAGGTTGCGCTGGACGGTTGTGGAATCGCCTGGCTCCCGGAGTACGCGATTCGTCAGGAGATTCGGAGTAAACAGCTCGTCGTGCTGGACCAGGACGCGTTAATTATTCCTATCCAGGCCTATGCTTACCGGATGGATACGCGGATGACTCCCCTGGCGGAACGGTTCTGGAAGGAGTTGCATCACCTGCATACGGTCCCCTGATCGCCATTCACACGCAGGCAACCTGTTGCACAGGCTCATCCACCTGCGTATCCGGCCATGACTCATACCAACGAATGGCGGCGTTGACCAGAGACGCAGTTGAATCAATAAACCGGCGCCCAAATTTGTTCTCATGCCCGACCACAATTAACGGGATCTCGGTGCAGCCCATAATAATTATCTGCGCACCGTGGGAAATCAGTCGCTCAATTTGGGGAAACAGCAACCTTTGCGCTGCGGATTTATCGCCGCTTTTCAATGCGTAAATGGCCTGCATCACCTGCTCCTGACCGGTCTCTTCCGGCTGAACCAGAGAGAGTCCCTGCGCAATCATTTTTTTCTGGTACAACCCCGTCGCCAGCGTGGCATTCGTGGCCAGCAGGCCGACACGGGTCACGCCGGAAGGAATATCACTCAGCGTGGCATCCAGAATGCTGATCATTTCCGCCTTTGCCACTGCCCGTAAATCATCAAACCAGTAGTGCGCAGTGTTGCATGGTATGACGATACATTCAGCCCCCGCATCTTCCAGCATGTGCAGATAACGCTCAAGATAGTGCCAGGGAGAGGGACCGCCAGAAAGCAGGCAGGCTGTACGATCGGGAATGTCAGGAATTGAGCTAACGATTAGCGGAATATGCTGCTGATCGCAGCTGGCGCTGCGAAGTTCAACAAATTTTTCCAGCATATCCGCCGTTGCAGCAGGCCCCATGCCGCCCAGAATCCCAATGGTATGTTTCATTACCGCACCGCTCTTTCTCTGCTATTTCAAATGACACTATCAGCTTGATGCATATGTAAAAAATGCCATTTTCTTAGCCGCTATGCGTAAAAGTTATCGCCTGACAGACGCGAATCTGTTTACACAGAGGGCTGACAGCGCCTTCGGCTGTCTGCGAAGGACCGTTTTCTGAGCCTTGCGCCGCTAAACAGTGACTAAACAGCGAACACCCCGTTTCGGTTTTGTAACACCCACCCGCAAATTAGCGATGCCCGCCACAAAATTCACATATCACTGGCGTTGATGAAAGGAAGCATATTGCATTTGCACAGTGAGTCGGATAGCGTCTGTAACGTTACACTAAAACGTTACAGAAAACAGATTCAGCGACTTTTTCGTTAAACCAGCTGGCCGTGTCAGCCTTGCCAGATGGCGTTATCGCGACCTCTACACTGTGAGAAAGGATAATCATGATGAAAACAACACCGTTTCGTTCAGCCAGACGTTTTCTGGCACTCGCTTGCCTCAGTAGCGCCCTGATTGCAGGTAGCGTGCTGAGCGCTTCAGCACAGGCAGCAATCAATTTTCGTGTTTACTCGTCTCTGCCAGGAGATGACTCCTCTGCGCACTATATTTGGTTCAATCGATTCCAGGAAAACCTGAATAAAAACGAGAAGTTAAAAGGACAGATTAAGCTTAATTATTTCGCCAACGCCATGCTGGGAAAAGAAGCCGATGCCACACAGCAGGTCCGTATCGGTGCCATTAACATGATGATTTCAGGCACCTCAATCTGGGCCACGCTGGTCCCTGAAGTCGGTGTTCTGGATCTGGGTTATCTGTTTAAAGACTATGACCAGGTCGGGAAAGCGCTGGACGGCAAACCCGGTGAGCAGCTTTCTAAGTTGATGATGGATAAAGCGAACGTGATGGTGTTGGGTTATGGCTATAACCTCGGCGCACGTAACGTGTACACCAAGAAGGCGATTGAAAAACCAGAGGATTTAAAGAATCTGAAAATCCGCGTTCTGCCGGTACCTAACTTTATCGCCACGCTGAATCACATGGGAGCAGTAGCGATTCCAATGCCGGGCGGGGAAGTCTATTCCAGCCTGCAAATGGGCGTGATCGATGGCGTCGAGCATGATGCGCCCACCATCTACGCCAGCAAATATTATGAAATCATCAAGAATGGCACGCTGACCCGCCATAGCTATAATCCACTGATGATCGCCATGAACAAGAAGAGCTTCGAGCAGATCCCGGAATCATTACGTGCCGACGTGCTGGCCGCTGCGAAAGAAGCCACGGAATACGAACGCCAACAGGCCAGCCAGAAAGAGCTGGAAGCGATTAAAAACCTGGAGGCCAAAGGCGTCACTTTCCGGGAAACCGATCGCGCGTTCTTCGCGCAGGCCGTACAGCCTGTCTGGAAAACCTTCCTTGATAAATACCCGGATCTGAAACCTATGGTGGACGAGATCAGCGCTGCGGCGCCGAGCGACAAGCCATAAGCCATAAGCCGTGCATCGTCGGCCTGCGGAATTTCGCGGGTCGGCGATGTTGCCCAAACAAACCATGAAAGGAGTTCACCATGGCAGATATCTCGATGAAAACAAAGGATGAAAATACTTTGTTGACGCTGTTGGGGCGGCTGAGTCGATTTTTGACAACCTTAACGTCGTGGGCCGGGGCGCTGGTGCTGTTTATCAACGTGCTGGTGGTATTCGCTTCGGTGATCTGGCGTTACGCCCTGCATTCACCGATCCACTGGGCGGAAGAAGTGGCGCGTGCGCTGATGATTGCGCTGGTCTTTTTTGGCGTTGCCACCTCAACGGGCAGAGGCGGACACATTGGTGTCGATCTGTTCTTACGCTTCCTGCCTGAAAGCGTTCGCCCTTACGTTATCCATGCCAGTCGCTGGATCCTGTTTTTGGTCTCCGTCGGGCTGGTGATTTCCAGTTATGACCTGGTACAGGCCGCGCGATTGCAAACCACCGAGACGGGCCTGCCGCAGACCATCTACGTGATCCCGGTGTTAATTGGCTCCGTCGTTATGATGGTGGCCGCGCTGGAACATGCCCTGCATGAACGCGCCAAAGTGGTGTTGCTCAGCGGTGTTGGGATCCTGGTGCTGGCGGCGCTGGGTTATCTGAAACTGTCGCTGATGGCCGATCCTGCCAGCGCAGCGGCGGGCCTGATGCTGATTTGCTTCGTGCTCGGCATTCTGGCCGGTGTGCCGATCGCCTTCACGCTCGGCATGTCCGCAATGGTCTTTTTCATCTGCGACCCTTCCCTGCCTTTTGTCTTTTTCTCTCAGCAGGTGGCGGCGGGCGTTGACCACTTTGTTCTGTTGGCGATTCCGTTCTTCTTGCTCGCCGGTGCGGCAATGGAAATCAACGGCATGTCCACGCGACTGGTCGAACTGATTGTGCGCGGTATGGGACGGTTTCGCGGCGGTCTGAACATGACAACCGTGCTATCGATGGCCTTTTTCTCCGGCATCTCCGGTTCCAAACTGGCGGATGTAGCGGCCGTCGGCGGGGTGTTAATGCCAGCGGTACGCCGTGCGAAGCAGGATAGCGAAGAAGCCGCCGGGGTATTTGCCGCCTCCGCAGTGATGGCGGAGACCATTCCTCCCTGCGTGAACCTGATTGTGATGGGCTTTGTCGCGAATATTTCCATCGGGGCGTTGTTCATCGCCGGCCTGGTGCCTGCGGCCTGCCTGCTGGTGTTGTTAATGGTTGCCGCCAACCGTTTCGGCGGAAAAATTAACGTCAGCGAAGCCTACCCGGTATTACGCCCGAGAACTCAGCTTTACCTGGGTGCCGCTGTTGGCCTGGTCATGATCTTCATGATTGGTCGTGGCGTCATGATGGGGATCGCCACCTCCACAGAAATTTCCGCCTTCGCGGTTATCTACGCCATTGTGGTGGGTCGCCTGGCGTTTGGTGAACTGACGCTGAAAGCCACGGTTAAAATGTTCGTTGATATTGCCGCAATGTCCGGCGTTCTGCTGTTCATCGTGGCCTGTGCAACCAGCCTCTCTTATGCCCTGACCATTCAGATGATCCCGCAGCAGATCGCTGAACTGCTGGTGGGAATTGGTATGGAGCAAGGTGCCTGGCTGTTCCTGATGTTAACCATTGTCATTCTGATCATCTTTGGTGCGGTTCTCGAAGGTGCGCCTGCGCTGATCATCTTCGCCCCTATTCTGGTGCCGATTGCAATTCAGCTTGGCTTTAACCCGCTGCACTTTGGCATTGTGATGATCATGGCGATGGGCTTTGGTCTGTTTTCACCCCCGATCGGCCTGGGTTTGTACACCACCTGCGCGATTTGCGGAGTGGAAATGAAACACGTCATCAGACCTATGGCGAAATATCTGGCGGTGATTTTTGTCGGCATCATTATTGTCGCCATGGCGCCACCGTTAACCACCTGGCTGCCTGGACTGGCCGGCTACTGATAATTAAGTTCTGTATTTGCCACATTCAGGTGGCAGGGATATCCACGCGTAAAAAACGGCAAAACGATGTTACGTCATTGCCTGATGCCGTTTTAAATATGAATAACGGGAGTATGAAATGGGATTATTAACGGGTAAAAAAGCATTTATTACGGGTGCAGAACAAGGCATTGGTAAAGAGAGTGCGAGAAAACTGATTGAAGCGGGATGCGATATCTATATTCATTATTTCAGTGGCGAAGAAGGCCCACGGGAATTAATCGCCCTCGCCGAACAACAGGGTTGTCGGGCGGCCTGTGGTTTCGCCGATTTAACCGATGAAGAAGATGCGGCCCGCTGTGTGGCGCAGGCGGCGGAATTTCTCGGCGGTATCGATATTCTGGTCAATAACGTCGGCGGCATTATTGCCCGCAAATGGCTGGGCGAGATTGAGCCACATTTCTGGCGCACCGTTATCGATGTCAATATGACGACGATGCTGAATGTCACTCAGCAGGCATTACCGTGGCTGAAAGCCGCGCCAGAAGGCGCCAGTATCGTCAACCTGGCCTCTCTGGCCGGACGTTCCGGCGGCCACGCGGGTTCTCTGGTGTATTCCACCACCAAAGGCGCGGTGCTGACCTGGACACGCTCGCTCGCCGCAGAACTCGGTGAACACGGCATCCGCGTCAATGCCGTTGCCCCAGGGCTGATTCTGGGTACGCGTTTTCATAATCAACACACCACGCAGGCCTCTGCCGACCAGACCATCCAGGCAATTCCTTTGGGAAGAGCGGGTACGCCGGAAGATGTGGCAAGGGTCATCTGTTTCCTCGCCTCTGAATATGACGGTTTCGTTTCCGGCGCAACCATTGACATTAACGGCGGTATTTACCGGGCATAAAAATGTGGCGGGCAATCAAGCCCGCCAGTTTTAAAAAGGTATGACATATGATCAAGTCAGATATTATTCATCCTGATTTATTACAGGCACTGGCACAGTGCGGACACAAGGCGAATATTTTAATCACCGATGCCAATTATTCTTTTTTAACCAATACCTCTGCGCAGGCACGGATTATCTGGCTTAATTTCACTCCGGGAATGATCGGCAGCGTCGTCATTCTGGAGAAAATCCTCGGCTATATTAATGTGGAAAAAGCCACGTTAATGGCAAGCCCGGCGGATTTTGATAATACGGTCGAGCGCGAATACCGCGGCATGCTTTCTGAGACCATCGAGTTTGAGCACGTTGAACGCAACGCGTTTTATTCGCTGGCCAAATCGTCCGACACTATCCTGGTTATCGCGTCCGGAGAAACCCGCCGCTTCGCCAATATCCTGCTGACCGTAGCCCCAACGCTGGTATGACAAAACGAGAAGAACGTAATGTTCTTCTCCTGCCACGCCGTTACCGTACCGATTGCCGGGAGACCAACGACGGAGGGAACAGAAACTCCTCTGGCGGAATGGCCGGGTTTTCGGTCCTGTCAATCAACCGTTCAACCATCACCTCTGCCATCTCCCGAAGTGGCGGCATGATGGAGGTCAGGCCAGGGAAAACCAGTCCGGAGAGCGGGATATTGTCGATACCCACAATAGAAATTTGTTGTGGCACATGGATCCCCGCCTGATGCAGACCAGCCATCAGACCAATACCCAGGGCGTCGTTGATTGCCACGATGCCATCCGGGAACGCCGGCTGTTGGCTGATTTTTAACGCCAGCGCCCGCCCAAGTTCCGTCATTTCCGTGTCGCCATAGGCGGCCACGGCCTGGCCTTCAATGATCATCCCTTCCCGATAAAGTCCATGGTCTTGCACCGCACGAAGAAAGCCTTCGATTTTGTGCGCGCGGCTCGGCGTCATCCCTTCCACCGTGGCAAATGCGAGACGACGGCATCCCTGCGCGATCAGGTGTTCTGCCGCCATTCGCCCGGCATCAATGTTGTCCATGGATACGCTGTCCAGCGCAAAATGGTCTGACTGAGCGCGCGCAGGCATGCGGCCATCATAGTTCACCATCACCATGCCCTGCTCTACCGCTCGCGCAAAGTGCGCTTTTTCAATATCGCAGGCGGCAACGATAATCCCGCGGACGCCGTGAGAAAACATGTCGTCCAGAAAGGCCTCTTCTTCTTCAATCTGCCGGTAGGTATTACCAATCAGCACCCGGAACTGACGCTTTTTGGCCGCCAGGTCAACTTCACGGGCCAGGGCGGCAAAGCTGGGATTCACAATCGACGGCACCAGCAGGCCAATCATTTTGGCCTGCCCGGTTTTGAGCTGTTGCGCCACCCGGTTTGGAAAGTAATTCAACGTCTGCATGCTCTGCTGGATGCGCGCCAGCGTTTCGGCACGCATTTGATCGGTACGACCGTTGAGCACATTGGATACCGTACTGACGGAAACGCCAGCATGCTTTGCGACATCACGAATATTCGCCATACATCTCCTTTGCGGCAATCGATGAATGGCGGAAGACACTAACACCCGGCATCGCCATCTTCTTAGGAATTATGAACTACAACGGTTTAGTGTAACGTTACAGGTCTTGCTGTCAATGCAATGTGTTGGCGAAAAGAAAACGGAGTTGAGCGAGAGACGATGATTAACAGGAGAAGTGTCAGTAGAAAGGGGGGGAATGCCCCCTTTGCAGACTTAACCGTTAGCGACGATGCGTGTTTCTCCCTGCGTGTCGGGATACTCAGGCAGAATGGCATTCAACAAATAGCGCGTGTAGTCATGACGCGGTGCAGCAAAGACTTCTGCGGTTTCTCCCTGCTCAACGATCTCTCCCCGGTACATCACCCCCACGCTGTCAGCAATGTGCCTGACCACGTTAAGATCATGAGAGATAAAGAGATACGCCAGCCCATAGTCACGCTGTAATTGCATCAGCAGATTGAGAATTTGCGATTGGATCGAGACGTCCAACGCGGAAACCGGCTCATCACAGACGATCAGCTTCGGCTTCAGGATCAGCGCCCGGGCAATACCGAGACGCTGGCGCTGACCGCCGGAAAACTCATGCGGATAGCGGGCGCTATCCTGTGGCCGCAGGCCAACCTGCTCCAGCATCTCAGCAACCTGCGTCTTGCGATTACCGGCACCATGGATAATCAGCGGCTCTTCCAGGCTATAGCCAATGGTGCGTTTTGGATCGAGCGATGAAAGCGGGTCCTGAAAAATCATCTGCATGTCGCGGCGCACGCTCCGCCATCCAACGGCGTTACGCCCCGCAAGCGGTCGCCCCTCAAACGCTATCTCGCCCGCGCTTGCGGACGTCAACCCCAGCACCAGGCGGCCGGTCGTGCTTTTTCCACTGCCGGATTCCCCCACCAGCGCCCAGGTTTCGCCCGCATTCAGGGTAAAACTGATGTTATCAACCGCCTGTACCGACTGCCCACGACGGCTAAAGGTTTTCGACAGGTTTTTAACGCTTAACAACGGTGTCGTCATCTCAACACTCCCGCTTCGTCGGCCCGCCAGCAGCGAACCTGTTGTGCCTTGTGCCCTACCGCCCGCAGTTCAGGTGCCTGTGCCCGACAGCGCGGCTGCGCCAGCGGGCAGCGATCGGCGTAAGTGCAGCCTAAAGGCAAGTCATGCAACGCGGGCACCTGACCACGAATTTCCGCCAGCGGCGTTTTCGGTGTGTGATCCGCCGACGGACGCGCCGCCAGCAGCGCACGGGTATACGGATGACGTGGACGCTCAAACAGCGTGTGTACATCCGCCTCTTCCACAACCTGTCCGGCATAGAGCACCACCACCCGCTGACAAAGCCGTGCGACCACGCTCAGATCGTGCGTGATAATGACAATGCCCATCCCCGACTTCTGGTTAATTTCCTCCAGCAAATCGAGGATTTGTGCCTGAATGGTGGCGTCCAGCGCCGTGGTGGGCTCATCGGCAATCAGCAACGACGGTGACGTCGCAATGGCCATTGCAATCATCACGCGCTGACGCATACCGCCAGAGAGTTCATGCGGCCAGGCACCCGCGCTGCGGGCAGGATCGACAATACCAACCTGCGTCAACAGGCTGATAATTTTCTGCTGACGCTGCGCTCGATTCAACGAGGTATGTAGCCGCAGGTTCTCATCAATCTGCAAGCCAATGGTCATCACCGGGTTCAGGCTGGCGAGCGGGTCCTGAAAAATCATCGCCATTTCATGCCCGTTTCGCTGACGGCGCGCTTTCGCCGACAGCGAATGCAATGCTTTTCCTGCCAGCGTTACCTCGCCGTGAACCCGACAGGTACGGGGAGACAGTAGCCCCATCAGTGCCTGCGCGGTCACGCTCTTACCGCAGCCGGATTCACCAATAATACCGAGAGTCTCATGTGTGTTAACCCGAAAGGAGACGCCACGCACCGGAGAGACAACGCCCTGCCGGGTAGCGAAATGAACCTCAAGCTCCTTCACGTCAAGCAAGATATCAGCCATGGCGACCTCCTTGTTTTAGCCGCCGTAACACGCGACGCGGCAGAGGCTTCAGGCTGGGATCGGCATTATCTCTCAGGTCGTCGCCTATGATATTCAGCCCCAGGATCAGCAGTACAATGGCAACCCCTGGAAAAAAGGTCATCCACCACGCGTTAAAGATAACGGCCTTACCTTCCAGTAACAGGTTGCCCAGGCTGGGCATTGGCGCAGGCACGCCGGAGCCGAGAAAACTCAACGCCGCTTCGGTAAGAATGGCCACCGAAAATACCCAGCTCACCTGCACGATAAACGGCGAGATGACGTTAGGCAGCAGGTGCAGCCAGATAATGCGCGAAGCGTTCGCCCCCTGCGCGCGCAGGGCTTCGATAAAATTCTTCTCTTTAATGACCATGGCCGCACCGCGGATCACCCGGGCTATCGACGGTACGTAAACCAGCGACAACGCCAGCACCACGTTGGCGATATTCGGCCCCAATACCCCCACAATGGCGATGGCAAGCAACAGAGACGGAAACGCGAACAGACCATCGCAGACACGCATTAACACTCTGTCGACCGGACGATACCAGGCACACAGTAAACCGATGACGATCCCCGTGACGCCTACAATCAGCGCCACCGCAGCACCAACCGAGAACGACACCCGCACCGCAAGCGCCACGCGAACAAAAAGGTCTCGCCCGAAGTTATCGGTACCAAACCAGTGCTCAACGGAAGGGGGTTTCAGGCGGCTTAACGGATCGATGCTGTAGGGATCGTAAGGACTCACCAGGCTGGCAAAAAACGACAACAGTACGATCGACACCAGTACGGCGGGCCAGATCAACAGCGTCGGGTTTCTCGACAGGTTCATTTTTCCCCTCCGTCTATAGACAGTCGCGGATCGGCCAGATAGCTCAGCAGATCCACCGCCAGGTTGATCAACACGTAACAAACCGTGATCAGTAGCACCACGCCCTGGATCACCGTCACGTCACGCCGTTCGATCGAATCCACAATCAGCGAACCCACGCCCGGAATACCGAACACACTCTCGATAACGAGAGTGCCGGTCACCAGCGAGGCGAACGATTCGCCGCAAATGGTCAGAATCGGGATCAGGCTGTTTTTCAAAGTATGCCGCAGCAGCACCAGCCGCTCCGGAACCCCCTTTGCCCGTGCGGTGTTGATAAAAGGCTCCTGCATGACATCCAGCATCACAGCCCGGGTCATACGGGCTATCAGCGCGGCAATGCGCAGTCCCAACGCGAATGCAGGCAAGGTTAAATACCAGACGTTTAGCCAGAAAGAATCGTTGGTGGAGCGATAGCCCACCACCGGAAACCAGCGCAGCTGAACGGCAAAGAAAAAGATCAGAAACAGGCCAAGCAAAAACCCCGGCACCGACATGCCAAACGTCGCCAACATACGAATGATGCGATCCGCGATGCCGCCATGTTGCCAGGCGCTTACCACGCCGCCCGCTAGCCCAAGAATGAGCGCGATGAGCTGGGCGTATAACGCCAGCGCCAGCGTCGGCGTCAGATGCTGTAAAAACAGCGACATGACGCTGGTATTCAAAAACAGTGAATGCCCCAGATCGCCAGTCAGTATCTCGCCAAACCAGCTAAAGAACTGCACAAACAACGGCCTGTCCAGCCCCATCTGCTGGCGCAGCGCGGCAATATCCTGAGGACTGGCATCGTTCCCCAGGATCACCAGCGCCGGATCGCCCGGCGCCAGGTGAATCAGACAGAACACCACCACCGACACCACCAGCAGCACCGGTAGCAGTGCCAGCAGGCGGTGAAAAAGGTATCTTTTCATCGCCTTTCTCCATCAGGGTTTCGTCACGCTAACGTTCCACAGCACGGGACCTATCAGATCCTGGTAGCCTTTCACATTGCTTTTGATCGCCACCGCATCCGGCGTAGTACGGCCCAGCACGATAACCGGCAGATATTGCCAGCTCAGCGTGTTCAGTTTATCCACCAACGGTTTGGCCGCTTTCAGCGACGACGCTTGTTTAATCTGATCCAGCACGTTGTCAATTTCCGGGCTGTTGCTCAGGCCGGGGAATTTCGCCCGGGAATCCAGGAAAGGATACTGATGCAGCACCTGACGCATTGAGAATTCCAGCGCGCAGAGATCGAAGTTTTTCGGATCCTGGCGGCGTTGCAGCACCGTCGGCCAGTCGTACACGTCCAGCCGCGATTTCACGCCAATCTGTTTCAGCACCTGTTGGGCCACAATCGCCAGGTTATACAGTTCGGCATACTCTTTAGTGGCAATGATCACCACCTCTTCACCCTTGTAGCCCGAGGCCTTCACCAGTGCACGAGCCTCGTCCAGCTTATGTTGATTCCAGAAGGGTTTGCCGGCTTCGCTGTACCAGTCCACCTGATCCGGGAAGCCCAGTGAGGGATCTTCGTTGAAGAAACGCGGATCGCTGTAACCCGCCAGCAGCGTCTGATGAACGTCGAGCGCCAGGTTAAATGCCTGCCGCAGCTTCACGTTGGCGAACGGCCCCTGGTTTTTATTGAACAGGTAGGTAATGAGCGAGCCGCCGCTTTGCGGCTGAAACAGCGACAGATC
This sequence comes from Citrobacter telavivensis, assembly GCA_009363175.1. NCBI lineage: Bacteria > Pseudomonadati > Pseudomonadota > Gammaproteobacteria > Enterobacterales > Enterobacteriaceae > Citrobacter > Citrobacter telavivensis. The sequence continues at coordinate 1,433,802 of CP045205.1, read as the reverse complement.
CGGCGCGCTGCTAAGCGTGTCGATATTGTCCTTCGGCAACTGGAATACCAGATCGTATTCACCGGTCATCGCCCCGGCCAGGCGCGTGGATTCATCGGTTATATAGCGGAACCAGATGTCCTTCACGTCCGCTTTCTTTTCGCCCGACAGGCCGCTCGCCGGTTCGGCGCGTGACTGGTACTGGTCATAGCGGGTCAGATGCAAATAATCACCAGGCTTGAATTCCGCCAGCTTGTAAGGGCCGGTGCCTATCAGTTCAGCGATCGGCTTTTTGCTGCTGTTGGCCTCGTCGACAATGCGTTTCGGCATAATTGCGGCAATGTTCTTCACGTCCGCCAGCACGTTGAGTGTAATGAGCGACGGAGCAGGCAGCGTAAAGGTGACTGTTTTATCATCCACCTTACTGAACTGCACGCCGGGGAGGTTGGCTTTCCCCTGCGTGGACACCGCCAGCCAGCGGTTCATTGAAGCCACCACGTCATCGGCAGTCAGCGGTTGTCCGTCATGAAAATGGATCCCATCGCGCAATACAAAGGTGTAGGTCTTGCGATCGTCGCTCAGGGTATAGCGTTGTACCAGCTCCGGTACGGGCTCAAATTTAGCGTTGATGGTGAACAGCGTTTCGAAAATATGCCTGTCCACGTCTGAGGTGGCGTTGTTGGTCGTCAGATAAGGATCCAGCGTGCCCGGCCGGTTTCCGTAGGCAATATTCAGCGAAGCGTTACGATCGACGTTCTCAGCCTGCGCGCTTCCCAGGGGTAAAACCGCCGCCAGCAGGAGTGCGGCGGCAGAAAACAGCATTTTCATTGTTATGATACTCCGGCTAAGGTCATGCGGCTTGCGTGGCGGCGGTTTGCCCGGCAAATTCGTCTTTCGCTTCCTGCAGCAGTGCGGCATCGGTTAACAGACGCAGCCCGGTTCGCGCCAGCACTTGTGCCCCCGCGATCAGCGCGTCATATCCCTGCACTGAGTTCGCGGCTTCGCGAAACGCCACGGTGTGTCCAATCAACTCATCGGGGCCAATCTTGATGTACGGATGTGCGGTCGGCACCGCGTGGCTGATATCGCCTGCGTCGGTGGAGCCCAGCCCCTCTTTTTCCTTCAGCTCGACGTTTTCTCCTGCGGCGGTGAATTCGTCCAGCAGCACGCCGTTCAGCGTGTGGTTGATATTGAAATCTCGCGGCCCGACCTGGTGCTCAATTTTCACCGTGGTGCCGGTTGCCAGCGCAACACCTTCCGCAATCGCGCGGATGCGCGGTTCCAGCGCTACCACCTCTTCACGGGTATGGGCGCGGATGTAATAGTGCGCCGAGGCATACTCCGGGATCACATTCGGCGCCTGACCGCCGTTGGTAATAATGCCGTGAACGCGGATGCCGTCCGGCAGTTGCTGGCGCAGAACGCTGATCCCGTTGTAGAGCAGCACAAGCGCATCCAGAGCATTCACGCCTTTATGCGGCGAGCTGCCCGCGTGGGACGGTTTGCCATAAAAATGGAAGTACAGATGATTGTTTGCCAGCGACGGGCCAGACAGTCGCGTTTTACCCGCCGGGTGGATCATCAGCGCCGCATCGACGCCCTTCAGGAAACCGTGCTCCACGAACCGGGCCTTCACATTACCATTCGGGCCGCCTTTACCCCGCAGTCCGCCCTCTTCCGCAGGCGTACCGAGTACCACTACCTTACCCCCTGTCGTGTCCAGCGTTTCGCTAAGGGCAACCGCTGCGGCGATACTGGTGACCCCAATGATGTTGTGGCCACAGGCATGGCCAATATCAATAAGCGCATCGTATTCCGCGAGGTACGCGATAGTTGGACCGGGTTTGCCGCTCTCCTTTACCGCATAAAAAGCCGTTTCATGGCCGGCGACATTGAGGGTGACAACAAAGCCGTGCCTCTCCAGCAGTTGAGTCAGCAGGCCGCTGGCGTAATACTCGTTGTTGCCCGTTTCCGGGTGGGCGTGAATATCTTTGGCGATGGCCACATATTCATCCCGGTGCTGTTGAATACTGGTTTCAAGACGGTCTCGTAATTCGCTGTTGCTCATTGCTTCCACCTCAGTCATGACGGTTGATTCATTCCCGACACCGGGAACTACGTTTAAGATAAGTGCCGTTTCGCCTCCTGGCGCACCCGATGCAGAACGTGATGTTTGATCTCGCTGTAGGCGGGGTGTTCGGCAAGCGTTTCGATATCCCGATCGCGGCCAAAGGGCAGAACGATCTCATCGACGATTTTTCCGGGTTTTGCTGACATGATCAGAATGCGATCGGCGAGAAACAGCGCCTCTTCGACATCGTGAGTGACGAAGAGCAACGTGGTGCCGGTGGAAAGCCAGGCCTCACGCAGCAGTTCCTGCATCATCAGCCGGGTTTGTGCATCCAGTGCGCCGAACGGCTCATCCAGCAGCAGCACTTCCGGGCCGGGAAGCCAGGCTCGTGCCAGCGCCACGCGCTGCTTCATGCCGCCTGAAAGCTGCCAGGGGGCGTGATGTTCAAAGCCTTTCAGCCCCACTCGCTCAAGCCATGCCTGCGCCTGCACGTTGGTTTCATCCTTGTGGTGTTTGCCCAGACGTGGGCCAAAGGTGACGTTTTCCAGCACCGACAGCCACGGGAACAGGTTGGGTTGCTGGAAGATCATCCCGCGATCGGGACCAGGCTGTCGTACCGTTTTGCCGCCAGCCACCACTCGCCCCCGATCCGGTTTACTAAACCCGGCGACCAGGTTCAGGATGGTGGATTTACCACAGCCAGACGGCCCAAGCAGGACCACAAACTCGCCGCTGTTGAGGCTCAGGTTGATATCTTCCAGCACTGTAAACGGCTGCGGTTTCGCCGCAAAAGAGAGCGACACATTTTCCAGGTTAATAGCACTCATTATTCTTTCCCCGCCCAGGGCACCATCAGGCGCTGTAACCCCAGCAGCAATAAATCCAGGAGATAGCCAATACCGCCCAACAGCAAAATACCAAGCATGACAATATCGGTGCGCAAGTAAGCGCTGGCGTTGATCACCATCCAACCCAGACCAGAGCTGGCAGCGACCATCTCTGCGGCAATCAGCGACGTCCAGCCGATGCCAATGGAGAGCCTGACGGTGGTAAAGAGATCCGGCAGCGCATCCGGCAACACCACGCGCAGGAAGATTTGCCTGCGTGATGCGCCCAGCGTCTGCGCCACGCGGATGCGCGAACGACCAATACGCTCAACGGCCGCCGATGCACCCACCACCACGCTCAAAAATGTGGCGATGAAAATCAGGAAAAACTTGGAGGCCTCGCCAATCCCCAGCCAGACGACGGCCAGCGGGATCAGCGCAATTTTTGGCAAAGGACGCAGGAACTGCACGAAGGGATTAAGCACCGCCGCCAGGCCGTCAGACAGCCCCATCAGTAAACCCAGCGGAATACCGATGATAATCGCCACGGAAAACGCGCCAAGTGCACGCGCGAGGCTCACCGCAATGTGTTCCCAGAGCGGCACCTGGCGATAGCCATCGGCCAAAAGCTCTTCAGTTGTCAAACCGATGTCCGTCAGCGATGGTAACAGCAGCGGATCGACCCACTGCTGCGTTGCCGCCACTTGCCAGACGATAAAGAAAATCGCCACCGACACCACGCTGATGGCGATATGCTGACTCAATCTCATTGCGCCGCCACCGCCGCATCACGAATGTAGCGGGAATCAATCGCGGTATCCCAGTTGGCGGGAATATCACGCTTGCGAATCTCACCGATGTCGGCAAGGAAGCGGGAGGTTTTGGTCAACGCTTTGCCAATACCACTGTCTGTGGTTTGGGTGCCATTTCCCAGCCAGTCAGCCGTCCCTTGCTGGGCCAACGTGGGATATTCCAGCCCGCCCAGCGTATTGGCGGCGGTGGTGACCGGAGCACCCACTTCTTTCGCGACAATGGCTGCGGCGCGTTCCGGATCTTTCCTGAACTCATCCACTTTCTGCTGGTGTACGCGCAGGAAGGCGGTCACCGCTTCCGGATACTGTTCGGCAAAGGCTTTACGCACCACATAGTTGTTGTAAATCAGGTAACCCTCTTTCTGCAGATCTTTGGTCGCAAAGACCTGATGGCCACCCGAAGCCTCCAGCTCCTGCGCAAACGGCGCCCAGACATAACCAGCATCAATGTCACCACGTTTCCAGGCCGCCACCATTTCTGCTGGACGCAGCGGCAGCAGCGTAATTTTGCTGCGATCCAGTTTGTTTACATCGATCGCGGCTTCGAGAGCGTACTGTGCCGTTGAATTGGGTGGATAGGCGACACGCTTGCCCTCGATATCATTGATTTTCACAACGCCGTCTTTGCCGATCAGTCGCTCGTAGCTGGCAATCACGCCCGAAACGCCAATAATTTCGACCGGTAATTTACGCACAATACCCGCTGTCGCCGGGCTGGAACCAAAATTGGCAATATCGATCGCGTTACTGGCGAAATAATTCAAAGCATCTGCACCAGAGGCAAATTGCACCCATTTCACTTTGCTGTTTAACGCGGTATCCAGAGAGCCGTCGGCTTTTGCCAGCATTAATACCTGGGAACCACCGCTATAGGCCACACGAACTTCAGTTGGCGTTGCTGCAAAACTTATATTTGCCCATACCCCACCCGCCGCAATTAATAAGCAGAGACTTTTCTTCATTTTATTTTCCCGTGATTGTTCTGAATTTATCGTCCGTTATCGCACCGGACAGCGTTCTAATTAAACTGTGCGTAGGTTTGCCATAATTGCGAACATCGCTCTGCCAGTGCCTGAGCCGGATCCCAGGTGAGATGGAGGAAAGGCGCATTGGCCGCTTCCAGCGCAACCGGCACTTCGGTACAGGCCAGCACTAACTTTTGCGCACCTCGGGCAAACAGTGCGTTGGCCTGCAACGTCAGTAATTCCCCACCTTCATTTAGCGAACCTCGTTTTACTGCGTAGCAGCCCGGTACAAACCAGTGATCCAGTTCCTCAGGGACTGGCACGATTGCCTCAATACCCAGCGCTGCCAGTCGCTCCTGATACCAGCCCGCCTCCAGCGTGCCTTTGGTGGCGATCACCCCCACCCGCTGAGGCTTATCCTCAGCCTGTGACAGCGCATCCAGCGTGGCATCAACAATGTGCAAAATGGGCGCATTACTGGCTTCACTCAGCGCGTCGTACCAGTGGTGCGCCGTGTTGCACGGTATGGCGATATGGCTTGCCCCTGCCTGGTTAAGCTTCTCAACAGCGTGAAGCAACTGCGGCAGGGGCGATGGTCCTTTGCCCGCCAGCGCGTCCTGGCGATCGACAATTTGCGGCACATTCCAGACGACCGTGGGGATCTGCTGTTGATCGCTCTGTGCGGGCGTGGCCTCCAGCAGGCGGCGCTGAAAATCCAGTGTTGCCAGCGGCCCCATACCACCCAGTACGCCAAGCAGGAAAGGCTTAGACATGCTCCAGTACCTGACGATAACCAAACAGACCCGCCGCGCCGCCGGTATGGATAAACACGACGTTTTCATCCTGACGGAAATGGCCTTTACGGATGAGATCGATAAGCCCGGCCATGCCTTTGGCGGAATAGACCGGATCGAGCAGAATGCCTTCATGGCGGGCGAGCAGCGCCAACGCTTCCAGCGTGCCTTCTGTCGGCAAACCGTACCCATCACCGACATAATCACTGTTCGCCACCACCGCATGACGCGACAGTTCCCCCGGCACACCGAGCAGATCCAGTGTCCGCGAGGCCAGATTCCAGACGTTCTCTTCCTGTTTTGTTTTTGGCGCCCGCACGCTAATGCCAAGCACTGGAATATGGCTGTTGGTGGCGGTAAAACCGGCGACTAACCCAGCTTGCGTGCCGGTACTGCCGGTGGCGTGAACCACATGATCGATGCGCAGACGGCGCTCTGATGACTGGTACAACAGCTCTTCCGCGCAGGCCACGTAGCCCAGCGCGCCGATCGGGTTCGAGCCACCGCCGGGGATGATATACGGCGTGTGCCCCTGTTCACGCAGCGTCGCCGCGTATTCCTCCATCGCCTGTTGCATATCGGTACCGCCCGGCAGGTGGGCGACGATGTCGCCGCCGAGCAGCGTATCCAGCAATACGTTACCTGAACGCTGATAATCTTCACCAAAATCGGTAACGCGTTTTTCCAGCAGCGCCTTCGCTTTCAGCCCGAGACGCGCGGCGCCCGCGATCGTCTGGCGCACGTGGTTTGACTGCGTCGCCCCCTGGGTAATGACCACATCGGCTTTTTTCTCCAGCGCATCCGCCAGCAGGAATTCCAGCTTGCGGGTTTTATTTCCGCCCGTTGCCAGACCGGTTGCGTCGTCGCGTTTAATCCATATTTTAGGTCCGCCTAATAATTTGCTTAAATTATTCAGCGGCTCCAGCGGCGTGGGAAAATGACCAAGTGAAATTCGTGGAAACCGGGCCAGATGCATAAATGCTCCTTGCTAATAAAAAGGGCTTTATAAAAGTGAAATTCACTATACACATCTGCATGATGGGGCCAATCAAGAATACTAAATAACGATTACTGAAAAATGAATAAGCAGAAAAAGAGTGGCTGACGGGATAAGATATATTCTGTTCTGGAATGGCTTGCGGCAAAAAAGAATAACGCTTTCCTTCCGCAAAGCGTTACAGGAAGGCTTACTTCATAGAAATCATGCGTTGTTTTAAAAGGTCAATAATTTAAATGGTCAACAAACAGGGGGGACATTCCTCCCCCCTGATGTTTACTTCACTCTTTGACCTGCATCATTAACCACTTTCTCGCCATCTTCTTTCGCGAACGCGCCTTTTTGCGCATCAGGGAGAATATCCAACACCACCTCTGAAGGACGGCACAGACGCGTTCCCAGCGGCGTCACCACAATCGGACGGTTAATCAGGATCGGATGCTGAAGCATAAAGTCGATTAACTGCTCGTCAGTAAAGTTATCTTCCGCAAGCCCCAGTTCTTCGTAAGGCTCAACGTTTTTACGCAGCAAGGCCCGGACTGAAATGCCCATATCTGCAATGAGTTTGACCAGCTCATCGCGTGACGGTGGATTCTCAAGGTAATGAATAATCGTCGGCTCAGTACCACTGTTGCGGATCATCTCCAGCGTATTACGCGACGTACCGCAGGCTGGGTTGTGATAAATAGTGATGTTGCTCATATCAGTATCTCATTACAAAGTGAAAGAGAGGCGTAGCGCCAGCACGGCCAGCGTTACAAACAGCACGGGCAGCGTCATGATAATCCCGGTGCGGAAATAATACCCCCAGGTGATGGTCATGTTCTTCTGTGAAAGGACATGCAGCCAGAGCAGCGTTGCCAGACTACCAATAGGGGTAATTTTCGGCCCCAGGTCGCAGCCAATCACGTTGGCGTAAATCATCGCCTCTTTGATTACGCCGGTTGCGGTACTGCCATCAATCGAGAGCGCGCCAACCAGCACGGTAGGCATGTTGTTCATGATGGAAGAGAGGAAAGCCGTCAGGAAGCCCGTACCCAACGTCGCGGCCCAAAGTCCTTTATCTGCCAGCACGTTCAGCACAGCGGAGAGATATTCCGTTAGCCCGGCGTTGCGCAGACCGTAGACCACCAGATACATCCCCAGCGAGAAGATGACGATTTGCCAGGGCGCACCGCGCAGCACTTTACCGGTATTAATGGCATGGCCTCGTTTCGCCACCGCAAACAGGATGACAGCCCCTACAGCCGCAATGGCGCTGACCGGAATACCGAGCGGCTCAATGACGAAAAAGCCAACCAGCAGAAGAATCAACACTATCCAGCCGGTTCTGAACGTTGCCAGATCTTTAATCGCATTCGCCGGTGCTTTCAGAAGGGCTAAATCGTAAGTCGGCGGAATATCTTTGCGGAAGAACAGATGCAGCATCACCAGTGTGGCGATAATGGCGGCGATATCCACCGGCACCATCACCGACGCATACTCAGTAAACCCCAGTCCGAAGAAATCAGCAGAAACGATATTCACCAGGTTTGACACGATAAGCGGCAGACTGGCCGTATCGGCAATAAACCCGGCAGCCATGACAAATGCCAGCGTAGTGCCTTTACTGAAACCTAATGCCAGCAGCATGGCGATAACAATCGGCGTCAGAATAAGCGCTGCGCCATCGTTAGCAAACAGCGCCGCGACCGCTGCGCCAAGCAGAACGATATACGTAAAGAGCAAACGGCCACGACCGTTACCCCAGCGTGAAACGTGCAGTGCCGCCCATTCGAAAAAGCCGGATTCATCCAGAAGCAGACTGATGATAATCACGGCAATAAACGTTGCGGTAGCGTTCCAGACGATATTCCATACCACCGGAATATCGCCCATGTGTACAACGCCCGAGATTAACGCCAGCACCGCGCCCAACATCGCACTCCAGCCGATCCCTACTCCCTTCGGCTGCCAGATAACCAAAACGAGGGTCAGGACAAAAATAGCGCCTGCCAGTAACATACATCCTCCTGACAGGGCGACTCTGCCGCCCTGTATACACTAGAATTAACCCGCCAGCGCTCTGAGTTTTTCGATGCCAGTAGGTTCTGTCGCCAGTACCGGTACTAACGCGATGCGGTTAGCATGCTGATTCTTCACGGCATCAATCTGAGACAACTCTTGCCGGGCACGCTGGCAAAGCAGCGGTGAACGCGTCTGCGCAATAGCAAGGCTGTTATTGATTATCCAGCCCCAGGGGTGGATCCCCGCGCGTTCCAGATCGGCCTGCAAATTTGCCGCTTCCAGCACAGGTGTGGTTTCAGGCAGAGTGACAAGCAGAACGTTGGTACGTTCCGGATCCTGAAGCTGCATCATCGGGGTGGTAAAATGACCCTTGTCGCCCATTTTCTTAGCAATCTCACGGTGATAAGCCCCGGTTGCATCCAGCGGAATACCGAACCAACGAGCCAGCTCAGCGCGTTTTGGGTATCGCCCCGCCATCACCGTTTCACCGTCCAGCAACAGCAGCGGAAGCCCTTCTGCTCCAGATGCGTCGAGGAATGCTTTCGCCTTCTCGTTCTGAACAAAGCTCATGGGCTGCTGCGCCAGGTTGTAACGTTCAACCTGCACGCCACGCCCTTTCAACCACTGCACATCCGCAGAAAAATCGACCAGAACCTGATCGACATCGGAACCACAAACGCCGGTACTGCAGCACATCGCCGGTTCAAACACCGTTAACGCCTTCATCTTTAACACCTCACATTCGATAAAGCATATATGTACAGGCAAATTTTTTAGATACAAACAGCTTTACCGCTACCAGAGCAGTTAGCCGATGCCAGCTTACGGGCGATGGCCTGCACGTCGTCCTGTTGGCTTAGCCAGCCCTGCTCAATCACCTGCGCAGCCCAGGAAGGAATATGCGGTGATAAGCGGTAATGAACCCATTTACCCTGCTTGCGATCCAGCAATAATCCACTTTCCCGAAGCATTGCCAGGTGCCGGGAGATCTTGGGCTGGGACTGTTCCAGCGCCGTGCAGAGATCGCACACGCACAGTTCCCCCATCTCCCTGAGCAGCAACACGATGCCCAGACGAGTTTCATCGGAGAGGTTTTTGAAGAGTTGTATTGATGATAATTGCGGCATAAGCCCTCCTGCTTCTGTCTGGCAGTCTCTCTCTGCAACCATAAAATGTCAAAATTATATTTGAATTTTCATATATGAAATGAGAGATGATTGAATACGCCGCCACACCGTTGGCTGGCCTTACGGATCTTTTCCGCTGCACTCGTGCTTCTGTCTTTAAGAGAACAGCAAACAACTCCGTCGGTTGATATTGTTGACGGGACGGGTCCGATATAAGCAAAAGCTTCCTGACGCATTCCGGTGGCAATGCACAATGCTTTTACTCGTTGTTCAAACAGGGTTCGAAGGGACTTTTTCATCGCTGAATTTGCGCAGATGACCACTAAAGAGCCACTCACTTATCGTGATATTACGAATCAAACGTTTATTATGTTGTTAGAAACACCGCATGGGTGGATTTCGAGGAAAGAACAACATGTTTAAAGAGCAGATTAGAAAAACAGGCTTTATGTGCAAGGCAGCGTTAGGCACTTTACTCATCACAGCGTCAACATCATCCTACGCAACCGAAAGCATTGATCAACTGGCTACACGTATCGGAATGGATCACTTCCGTGAAGCAATAAAAAAGGGCGACCGCAACGCCTACAAAACCCTACCGGCAAAAGGCTATAAAAACGGTTTAACCGGATTATTGGTTAAAACGAATACTTACGTTAATCCCGAATACAGCTTTGCCGATTGCGACACGGACACGGTGATAGTTTCTGTTCAGGAAAACAAAACGTTGCCCGGTTGCCGAATCTCATTAAAGCTCGCAACCAAAGACGCAGATGGCAGTTATCACGATAATGGCATTCGCATCGAATACGGTATTGCTACTGGCTCCAAAAAGTTTATCGCCAACAATTCAGCGTGGGCGCAACATGCCATTAGTGGTGATAAAGTGCTTGAAGGTGCCCTCTACCCGGATAAAGCGAGTAGCGACAAAGATCAAATGTGCATGGGTATGGCCCAATTTACCGCAAACGTAACCGAGGGCCGAAACGGAGGAATGACCAAAGGAGAATATTATCAGCGTCTCGATAATATGAATGGCAAGTCCGAAGTCACTCCCCAGATGATTACGCTCTATAAGACTTTCGTTGACTACGTATATGAACACCCGAAACAGGACGCTCAGGTTTCAGCGAAATTCATTTACACTAACTGTATGAATAACTTTTAATTCTTTGTTGATACAATAGTGTGACGATAGTTGCTCTGAAAATATCGTATTCACGCGGTAACAGCTGCCACTCGCTTCTTCTCCATAATCGTTCCACGGGCTTGTACACCGGCAGATCGCCGGTGTCGTTCAGCGCACCCGCTTTGTTGCGTCTTGTCATGTGCCATAGATCTTCATTATTTGTTCGGCCGAAACGGCGCATCGGGGCAAAAGTTGTCACACCAGAAATGCTGCAGGCAAAATGGCTGTAGCTGACTGAAAGTATTCCCCATCCATACCCCCACATAGAGCTTGACCCTGAGGGAGTACAATTGCGTTCAATAGACTAATAGAATGCAATAACTGCTGATTTATCAAGGGAAAATTGAGTTTGGTAGACTTCAGGAGACTTGAGTCTGGAGCGGGCGAAGGGAATCGAACCCTCGTATAGAGCTTGGGAAGCTCTCGTTCTACCATTGAACTACGCCCGCTTTGGTGTGCGTAAGGCATTATAAACCTTACGCTCTTGTTGGCAAGGGACAGGCCTGCTGACTGGCGATTAATTCGCCGTCAGCATTTTGGTTTGCTGCCCTGCGGTGGCAGGTAACGCTGCGGATCGATGGCCGTCGCACGATAGCGAATCTGGAAATGCAACCGCACCGAGGCCGCATCAGTACTGCCCATCGTGGCAATTTTCTGTCCGGCCTTCACGCTTTGCCCGTTATTCACCAGCATCGTGTCATTGTGCGCGTAGGCAGTAATGTAATCTTCACTGTGTTTGATCATGATGAGATTACCGTAGCCGCGCAGTTGGTTGCCCACGTAGACCACCTTCCCTGCCCCGGCAGCGTAAACAGGCGTACCACGGGCAGCGGAAATGTCGATCCCCTTGTTGCCACCTTCCGCCGTGGAGTAAGGCAGGATCACCTTACCGCTGGCAGGCCATTGCCAGCAACGTTGTCCCACCGGAGGCCAGGACGATTGCGGCACAGAAGAGGACGGTCTGACCGCTGCCGTTTTGGTGGACGATTTTTTAGTGGATTTCGCTGAGGCCGTTTTCGAACCACCGAGCTTCAGCTTTTGCCCCACCTCAATGGTATACGGCGGAGAAATGCCGTTCAGACGCGCAAGATCTTTGACGCTGGTGCCGGTAGTGCGTGAAATACGGTAAAGCGTATCCCCCCGTTTAACGGTATAAACGGCGCCAGCCCCGGATCCAGAATTAGACGATTTGCTCCCCGAGCAGCCTGCGATCAGCAATCCTGCACAAAGCAGCATGGCAATACCCAGGCTATTTTTCTTCAGGCGTCCTGCGCTCAAAACCGTTCCTCGCAACATTCACAGACGCCATATGATAGCAGTCATAATCCGGATGCCAAATTTATTGAGTCGGTAAGTATCATCACAGACTGCCAGATAAACGCTATCACTGCCACTTACCGTGTATCACAATGAGTTGATTAAACTCATAATGATACGCAAGACATCCGTTTTTCCCGGTCTGTTATCCCCTTTATCAGGTCATATTATTATCTCCGTCACACTTCCCGTCTCCCACCGTTCGACTTTGCGCTTCTGGCGTAATTCTTGCCTGATTTAACGGTTGTTCAGGAACCGAATAGTCAAATCAAGGGGACGTTTATGGATGCGCGGGAAGCAACCGCTACCGGTGAGTCATGTATGCGCGTGGATGCCATTGCTAAAGTGACCGGGCGGGCTCGATATACTGATGATTACATGATGGCGGGTATGTGTTATGCCAAATACGTTCGCAGCCCGATTGCCCACGGTTACGCCACCAGCATCGACTGTGACGAGGCGAAAACCCTGCCCGGGGTGTTGGCCGTGTTTACCTGGGAAGATGTACCTGATATTCCATTCGCCACGGCAGGACACGCCTGGACGTTGGATGAGAACAAACGCGACACCGCCGACCGTTTACTGCTGACCCGTCACGTACGCCATCATGGCGATGCGGTCGCGATTGTCGTGGCAAGAGACGAGTTAACCGCGGAGAAAGCCGCCCTGCGGGTGAAGGTGGAATGGGAAAAACTCCCGGTGATTACTACGCCAGAGGCCGCTCTGACGCAGGAGGCAGTCCCCATTCACCCCGGCGGTAATCTGCTCAATCGCAGTGAAATGACTACGGGGAATGTGCAGCAGGCCATTGATGCCGCAGATTATCAACTCCAGGGACATTACCAGACCCCAGTCATTCAACACTGCCATATGGAAAGCGTCACCTCATTTGCCTGGATGGAAGATGACTCGCGTATTTCCATCGTCTCCAGCACGCAGATTCCTCACATTGTACGGCGGGTTGTGGGTCAGGCGCTGGATATTCCCTGGTCATGCGTGCGGGTCATCAAACCGTACGTCGGCGGCGGATTTGGCAACAAACAGGATGTGCTGGAAGAGCCAATGGCCGCGTTCCTGACCCGTAAACTGGGCGGTATTCCGGTGAAAGTTTCGCTGAGTCGCGAAGAGTGTTTTCTCGCTTCCCGGACCCGCCATGCGTTCACGATTGATGGACAGATGGGACTCAATCGCGACGGCACGTTGAAAGGCTATCGTCTGGATGTCCTGTCAAATACCGGCGCCTATGCCTCGCACGGACATTCAATCGCCTCGGCGGGCGGCAACAAAGTGGCCTGGCTCTATCCCCGTAGCGCGTATGCTTACCGTTCCACCACCTGCTATACCAATCTCCCTTCCGCTGGCGCGATGCGCGGCTACGGCGCGCCGCAGGTGATCTTTGCCGTGGAATCGATGCTGGATGACGCCGCGACGGCGCTGGGTCTCGACCCGCTCGAGGTTCGGTTGCGTAATGCGGCCTGCGAAGGCGACAAGAACCCGATTACCGGCAAACGCATCTACAGCGCGGGACTCCCGGAGTGTCTGCAAAAAGGCCGCGCGCTGTTTGAATGGGATGCCCGTCGTGCTGAATGTCAGCACCAGCAGGGCAATATCCGCCGGGGTGTCGGCGTCGCCTGCTTTAGCTACACCTCCAACACCTGGCCGGTCGGCGTGGAAATCGCCGGTGCCCGTCTGCTTATGAATCAGGATGGCACGATCAACGTTCAGAGCGGTGCCACAGAAATCGGTCAGGGGGCGGATACCGTCTTCTCACAGATGGTAGCGGAAACCCTCGGCGTGCCGGTCAGCGATGTACACGTCATTTCGACCCAGGATACCGATATTACCCCGTTCGACCCCGGCGCATTTGCCTCTCGCCAAAGCTATGTCGCCGCACCGGCACTGCGCAAAGCGGCAATGCAACTGCGCGATAAAATCCTCCATCACGCTGCCGACATGCTGCATCAGTCCGTCATGAACCTGACGCTGACGGCAGGTAGCATCGTCCTTATCGATCGCCCGGACTCTCCGTTGCTGTCATTAAAAGACCTGGCAATGGATGCGTTTTATCACCCGGAACGCGGTGGCCAACTGTCAGCGGAATGTTCCGTGAAAACAACCACCAACCCACCGGCGTTTGGCTGCACGTTTGTCGATCTGAGCGTCGATATCGCCCTGTGCAAGGTCACTATCAACCGCATCCTCAATGTCCACGATTCCGGCCATATTCTGAATCCACAACTGGCGGAAGGACAGGTGCACGGCGGGATGGGGATGGGCATTGGCTGGTCGCTGTTTGAAGAGATGATCATCGATGCGGAAAGTGGCCTGGTGCGAAACCCCAATCTCCTCGATTACAAAATGCCAACCATGCCCGACCTGCCGCAACTGGAAAGCGCATTCGTTGAAACCCAGGAGCCGCAATCGGCGTATGGGCATAAATCCCTCGGCGAGCCGCCCATTATCCCGGTGGCTGCAGCCATTCGTAACGCCGTGAAAATGGCCACCGGCGTTGCGATTAATACGCTGCCCCTGACGCCAAAACGGTTGTATGCGGAGTTCCACCAGGCTGGCTTGATTTGAGGATAAGACCATGTTTGACTTTGCTTCTTACCATCGCGCGTCAGGCATTGCCGAGGCTATCAGCCTGTTGGCGCGCTATCCACAGGCGAAACTGCTCGCCGGTGGAACCGACGTCCTGATCCAACTTCATCATCATAATGCGCGTTACCGCCATATCGTTGACATCCATGATCTGCCCGAGCTCCAGGGAATGACGTTGACGAAGGAGGAGGGGTTGCGCGTCGGTTCCGCCACCACTTTTAGCGAGATTATCGAGCACCCCATTACGCAACGATATCTGCCAGCCCTGTGCGCTGCTGCCGCCTCTATCGCCGGACCGCAAATCCGTAATGTCGCCACCTACGGCGGGAATATCTGCAACGGCGCAACCAGCGCAGACTCGGCGACGCCAACGCTGATTTATGACGCCACGCTTGAGATAGCCTCGCCGAAAGGGGTGCGTTTTACCAGCATCAACGGTTTTCACACCGGCCCCGGAAAAGTCGCTCTTGAGCAAGATGAAATCCTTGTCGCCTTTCATTTTCCCCCGCAGCCCAGGGCCGATACCGGCAGCGCGCATTTTAAATACGCCATGCGTGATGCGATGGACATTTCGACCATTGGCTGCGCGGCACGATGCCAACTGGATAACGGCGGTATTAAAGAACTTCGCCTGGCGTTCGGCGTTGCGGCTCCCACGCCAGTTCGCTGTCAGCATGCGGAGAGCGCGGCGCAAAATGCGCCATTGACCCTGCAAACGCTGGACGCGATCGCTGAATCCGTTCTGCAAGACGTCGCCCCGCGCTCTTCCTGGCGGGCCAGTAAGGAATTTCGTCTGCATCTCATCCAGACGATGACCCGGAAAGTTGTAACTGAAGCCGTTGTCGCGGCGGGAGGAAAGCTGTAATGAATGACACTAACCGAATCACGCTGGAATGCGTCATCAATGGTCACCCTTTTCAGCTCAGCATTCTGGCGGGAATGCCGCTCTCTGAACTCCTGCGCGAACAAGGGTTGCTGAGCGTCAAACAGGGATGCTGTGTCGGTGAATGCGGTGCCTGTACGGTTCTGGTTGACGGTACGGCCATTGACAGTTGCCTGTATCTTGCCGCGTGGGCAGCAGGAAAAGATATCCGCACACTGGAAGGCGAATCGGCTGGCGGTCAACTTTCACGTGTCCAGATGGCTTATGCCACATCCGGCGCCGTACAGTGCGGCTTTTGTACGCCAGGTTTGATTATGGCGACCACCGCAATGCTGGCAAAGCCGCGGGAACAGCCGTTGACCATTCTGGAGATCCGTCGCGGACTGGCGGGAAATCTGTGCCGCTGCACCGGATATCAGATGATTGTCGATACCGTACAGCGCTGCACCGGACCAGAATAAATAATAGACGCCGCCTCTTTCAGATTGCCTCCGGGATGGAGGCATTCACACGTTTGCGTGCCGAGTTAAACGTTCAACAGCTCGTACTTTTTAATCTTGCGATAGAGCGTCGCAATCCCGATGCCTAACTCATCCGCCACCTGCTTTTTGTTGGCGTGGCGGGACAGCGCTTCGCGGATCATCTGCTTTTCCATCTCTTCCAGCGCGGTTCCACCAGTGTCATCGGACAGCAGCTGCGCCATGTGAGCCACCGCACCAACCGATTCCGGCGCTTTACCGTTGTTGATGAGATTTGGCGGTAAGAGCGTACTGTCTATCACCTCACCCGAAGGAACCACGTTGACCAGATACTCCATCAGGTTGCTGAGCTCGCGCAGGTTGCCCGGCCATTGATGGTGCCTGAGCAGGGTTACCACATCCGGTGCAATACCCGGGTAGACCAACCCTAAGCGGCGAGTATGCAGATGCAGAAAATAGTGCACCAGCAGTTCAATATCGTCCTGTCGCTCACGTAGCGGCGGCAGGGTCAGTGGGATAACGTTCAGTCGATAGAACAGGTCTTCGCGGAATTTACCTTCAGCGATAAACTGCCCGAGGTTCTGATTGGTGGCTGAAATAATGCGGATATCGACCTGAACCGGGCTGCTCGCCCCCAGCGGCAACACCTCTCTCGCTTCAATTGCCCTGAGCAGTTTAGCCTGTAGCATCAATGGCATATCGCCAATTTCATCGAGAAACAGCGTTCCACTGTTCGCCGCCTGAATCAGGCCGGTTTTCCCATTGGCGGAAGCGCCGGTGAATGCGCCTTTGACATAGCCGAACAGTTCACTTTCCAGCAACGGTTCCGGTATCGCAGCGCAGTTGATGGCGATAAACGGTTTATTGCGTCGTTCACTCAGTTTATGAATGGCGCGCGCGACCACCTCTTTCCCGGTGCCGCTTTCCCCCACAATCATGATGCTGGACGGACTGGGTGCAATGCGACTAATCAGTCGCTTAAGCTGGCGCATGACCCGACATTCACCAACCAGTTGCTCAATATGCGGCTCATCGGTGGCAATCGACACAGAGGAACTGGTATGCGACTGATGGAAGGCCATCAGGAATAACTGCCGCCCCTGAACATGATGCAACTGACCAATAATCAGTTCACTTTTATCATCCCAGGAGACGATATGCTGCATATGCCCGTGGGTGAAATTACTTTCAAACGTTAATGGCCGGAACCTGACCGACTTTCCCATCATATTATTCTGCGCCGCACCGAGAATTTTTAACGCGGTTTGATTCGCGAACTGTACGCGGTTATCTTCATCAATGACTAACACACCTTGATCCATATTCTCGATCATTGTCGAAAATATTTTACTGATGTTGTCACTCCCACTCTGGTCTTCGAGAAGTTTTGAAACAAAAATGGTGGATATATGGCGAACATAATCTGAAAACTCGCGCAGGTTGTCATTGATATGTTCCTGCTGTTCATGCGTTACGGCAATCAAACTGATCACGCCTACACAGCGGTCCTGTAGAATGACCGGCGTTCCCAGAAAAGCTTTCTCACGACAGTTCTCCTTGCTATCGCAATCTTCGCACAACGGATCAAAGCGGGAATGCGTCACAACCTTTTCTTTTTTACTTTCCAGTACATAGCGTAACAGTCTGGAGTTACCGCTCAACGGGCGTCCGAGGTATTTACCGTAGGCGCCGGTACCTGCGACGCGGCAGAGGTTGTCGTCGACGATCTCAACTTCGAGTTGCAAAACGCTGGCAAGCATTCTGGCGAAACGCTGAATGGTCGGTTGAATCTGCATCAAAACGGACTGCGTTGTTGCAAGCACCATAGTCTTACCTTCCGGAATCACTTAAATGATTGATCATTGAAGACATTGATGGTTCGTAGAATATAAGGATACTAACTCAGACAAATTTTGCTTTGATAAAAACACAGGCTCTTTATCATTTTATAATGAAAATATGCAAGAGAAATCACATTTCCATATCAATATGAGAATCAGCGGAGTGAGTTTATCAAACTGACGGTATTTACACCCCTTCCGGGTATTATTCCGCCAGTAATTTCATTGACAGATTGCGATATTTATTAAGCCAAACGTTTTCGTATATTCATGACGAATTACAGATAGCTTTATTCTGTGATCGAAACCACATATTGCCGGATGAATTTCTGTTTATCCGCCGCCGGATTCATTTTGGCACGCTTATTGTTAGTCCCTGGTATATCGGTGATGCCGCTTGTCATTACCGCGAATAAGCCACCTTGCCGTCATTCCACTACCAGGATCTTACAATGAAAACTGTTAATGAGCTGATAAAGGATATCAATTCGCTGACCTCACACCTTCACGAGAAGGATTTTTTGCTTACGTGGGAACAGACGCCGGATGAACTGAAACAAGTCCTGGACGTCGCTGCCGCGCTGAAAATGCTGCGTGCCGAAAATATCGCGACCAAAGTCTTCAATAGTGGATTAGGAATTTCCGTCTTCCGCGATAACTCCACCCGTACCCGCTTCTCCTATGCCTCCGCCCTTAACCTGCTCGGTCTGGCTCAGCAGGATCTGGACGAAGGGAAATCACAAATCGCGCACGGCGAAACCGTCCGCGAAACGGCCAACATGATCTCCTTCTGCGCCGATGCCATTGGTATTCGCGACGACATGTATCTTGGTGCGGGCAACGCCTATATGCGTGAAGTCGGCGCCGCGCTTGATGACGGCTATAAACAGGGCGTACTCCCGCAGCGTCCGGCGTTAGTTAACCTGCAATGCGATATTGACCATCCGACACAGGCGATGGCAGATCTGGCCTGGCTGCGTGAGCACTTCGGCTCTCTGGAAAACCTCAAAGGCAAAAAAATCGCCATGACCTGGGCCTACTCACCCAGTTACGGCAAACCCCTCTCCGTGCCGCAGGGCATTATCGGTCTGATGACCCGCTTTGGTATGGACGTCACCCTGGCGCATCCGGAAGGTTATGACCTGATTCCGGACGTGATTGACGTGGCGAAAAACAACGCGAACGCGTCCGGCGGCAGTTTCCGTCAGGTCACCAGCATGGAAGAAGCCTTCAAAGATGCCGACATCGTCTATCCGAAGTCATGGGCACCTTACAAAGTGATGGAAGAGCGTACTGAACTTCTGCGGGCTAACGATCATGCGGCCCTGAAAGCGTTGGAAAGACAGTGCCTTGAACAGAACGCGAAGCATAAAAACTGGCACTGCACTGAAGAAATGATGCAACTCACCCGCGACGGCGAAGCGCTGTATATGCACTGCCTGCCAGCGGATATCAGCGGCGTCTCTTGCAAAGAAGGCGAAGTCACCGACGCCGTATTCGAAAAATACCGCATCGCGACTTACAAAGAAGCCAGTTGGAAGCCCTACATCATCGCCGCGATGATCCTCTCCCGCAAATATCCGAAGCCAGGCGTACTGCTGGAACAACTGTTGAAAGAAGCGCAACCGCGCGTGAAATAACCCCCTGAGCCGACCTGCCGGTCGGCTCTCCTTTCCGGAGGCCAAAAGGATAGGATATGTCCGTTTTCTCATTGAAGATCGATATTGCCGATAACCGCTTTTATAACGGTGAAACGTCGCCCCTTTTTTCGCAAAAACAGGCCAAAGTCGCTCGCCAGTTCCATCAAAAGATCGCCGGCTACCACCCAACGCCGCTCTGTGCGCTGGATGACCTTGCCTGCCTGTTCGGCGTGAAGAAAATTCTCGTCAAAGATGAATCAAAACGCTTTGGACTCAACGCATTCAAGATGCTCGGCGGGGCCTGGGCCATCGCCTGCCTGCTGTGTGAGAAATATCATCTTGATATTGAGACGCTCTCTTTCGAACAGCTCAAAAACGCCATCGGCGAAAAAATGACGTTTGCCACCACCACCGACGGTAACCACGGTCGCGGTATCGCGTGGGCGGCACAACAGCTTGGACAACATGCGGTGATTTACATGCCGAAAGGCTCTGCGCAAGAGCGCGTGGACGCCATTCTCAACCTCGGCGCGGAGTGCATCGTCACCGACATGAACTATGACGATACCGTTCGTCTGACGATGCAGCATGCCCAACAAAACGGCTGGGAAGTGGTGCAGGATACCGCCTGGGAAGGCTACACCAAAATTCCCACCTGGATTATGCAGGGATACGCCACGCTGGCCGATGAAGCCGTTGAGCAAATGCGCGCCCTGGGCGTCACGCCAACCCACGTGCTGTTACAGGCCGGCGTTGGCGCCATGGCGGGCGGCGTATTGGGCTATCTGGTGGACGTCTATGGCCCACAAAATCTGCACAGCATCATCGTCGAACCGGACAAAGCGGACTGCATTTATCGTTCTGGCGTGAAAGGCGACATCGTCAACGTCGGTGGGGATATGGCAACCATCATGGCCGGTCTGGCCTGTGGCGAACCTAACCCGCTTGGCTGGGAAATTCTGCGCAACTGCGCCACACAGTTTATCTCCTGTCAGGACAGCGTTGCCGCGCTGGGCATGCGCGTACTGGGCAATCCCTTTGGCCACGACCCACGCGTGATCTCCGGAGAGTCCGGAGCCGTAGGGCTAGGCGTTCTGGCAGCCGTCCATCATCACCCACAGCGTCAGGCCTTAATGGACAAACTGGCGTTAGATAAAGACGCCGTTGTGCTGGTCATCAGTACCGAAGGCGATACCGATGTGAAGCACTACCGCGAAGTGGTCTGGGAAGGCAAACATCCGGTCGCACTGTAATCACCCCTATTGGACAACGCTCCCCAGGAGATTCGGGAGCGAACACTGGAGAAAAGTCATGGCGAAGCACATTCCCTTTAAACTGATTCTTGAAAAAGCAAACGACTACAAAGAGGACATGACGCGTTTCCTGCGCGACATGGTTGCCATTCCCAGCGAGAGTTGCGATGAAAAACGTGTCATCCATCGTATCAAGCAGGAAATGGAGAAAGTCGGTTTTGATAAAGTCGAGATCGACCCGATGGGCAACATTCTGGGGTACATCGGCCATGGTCCGCGCCTGGTTGCGATGGACGCGCATATCGATACGGTCGGTATTGGCAACATCAAGAACTGGAATTTCGATCCCTACGAAGGGATGGAGACCGACGAACTGATCGGCGGACGCGGCACGTCTGACCAGGAAGGCGGCATGGCGTCAATGGTTTACGCCGGGAAGATCATTAAAGATCTCGGTCTGGAAGATGAGTACACGCTGCTGGTCACCGGTACGGTACAGGAAGAGGACTGCGACGGCCTGTGCTGGCAGTACATCATCGAGCAATCCGGTATCCGCCCGGAATTCGTCGTCAGCACCGAACCAACCGACTGCCAGGTCTATCGTGGGCAGCGCGGACGCATGGAGATACGCATTGATGTACAGGGAGTCAGTTGCCACGGTTCCGCCCCGGAGCGCGGCGATAACGCCATTTTCAAAATGGGCCCCATCCTCAACGAGCTACAGGAATTGTCACAGAATCTGGCCTGGGACGACTTCCTCGGTAAAGGAACCTTAACCGTTTCCGAAATCTTCTTCACGTCACCCAGTCGTTGCGCCGTGGCGGACAGTTGCGCCGTCTCCATCGACCGTCGTCTGACCTGGGGCGAAACCTGGGAAGGTGCGCTGGAAGAGATTCGCGCCCTGCCGGCAGTGAAAGCGGCCAATGCAGTGGTCTCGATGTACAACTATGACCGCCCCTCCTGGACCGGGCTGGTTTACCCCACCGAATGCTACTTCCCGACCTGGAAGGTGGAAGAAGATCACTTCACCGTCAAAGCGCTGGTCAGTGCCTATGAAGGACTGTTCGGCAAAGCGCCGGTGGTCGACAAGTGGACCTTCTCCACCAACGGCGTATCGATTATGGGACGTCACGGTATTCCGGTGATCGGCTTTGGTCCGGGTAAAGAACCCGAAGCCCACGCGCCAAACGAAAAAACCTGGAAATCACATCTGGTGACCTGCGCCGCGATGTACGCAGCCATTCCACTGTCCTGGCTGGCAACGAAATAACAATCCATCTACCTCCCCCGGTTTACCGGGGGATTTCTGGAGTGTGCTATGCGCGTATTGATTAAAAATGGCATCGTCGTTAACGCCGACGGACAGGCAAAACAGGACTTACTGATTGAGAACGGCATTGTTCGCCAACTGGACGCGGAGATCGCGCCGCCTCCCTCTTGTGACGTCATTGACGCAGCGGGATGTTACGTATTTCCCGGCGGCGTGGATGTGCATACACATTTCAATATCGACACAGGCCTCGCCCGTAGCTGTGATGATTTTTTTACCGGCACCCGCGCGGCGGCGTGTGGCGGTACAACAACCATTATCGATCATATGGGATTTGGTCCGAGAGGCTGCCGCTTGCGCCATCAACTGGAGGTCTACCAGGAATATGCCGCGCATAAAGCGGCGATCGACTACAGTTTCCACGGCGTCATTCAGCACGTTAATCACGCCATCCTCGATGAGATCCCGATGATGGTGGAAGACGGCATCAGCAGCTTCAAGCTCTATCTGACCTACCAGTACAAACTCAACGATGATGAAACCTTGCAGGCGCTGCGCCATTTGCACAAGTCCGGCGCGCTGACCACCGTCCACCCGGAAAACGATGCCGCTATCGCCAGTAAACGGGCCGAATTCATTGCCGCTGGCTTAACCTCGCCGCGCTATCACGCCCTGAGCAGACCGCTGGAATGTGAAGCCGAGGCCATCGCCCGGATGATCAACCTTGCACAGCTTGCAGGGAACGCGCCGTTGTATATCGTTCACCTGTCCAACGGTCTGGGACTGGACTATTTACGTCTGGCGAAAGCGAATCATCAGTCCGTGTGGATAGAGACCTGCCCACAATATCTGCTGCTGGATGAACGCCGTTATGACGCGGAAGATGGCCTGAACTTCATTCTCAGCCCACCGTTACGCAATGTTCGTGAGCAGGACAAGCTCTGGTGCGGCATCAGTGACGGAGCCATCGACGTGGTGGCAACCGATCACTGTACCTTCTCAATGGCCCAACGCCTGCAGATCTCAGGCGGTGATTTTAGCCGCTGTCCGAATGGTTTGCCCGGCGTGGAAAACCGCCTGCAACTGCTCTTTTCTGAAGGCGTTATGAGCGGACGAATTACCCCTGAACGTTTTGTCGCGCTGACCAGTGCGATGCCCGCCAGACTGTTCGGCCTGTGGCCGCAAAAGGGTCGGCTGGCACCTGGCGCTGATGGCGATGTGGTGATTATCGATCCCCGTCAGAGTCAGGAAATCCATCATGCCCGCCTGCACGATAACGCTGACTATTCGCCCTGGGAGGGTTTCCGCTGTCAGGGAACGATTGTCAGAACGCTGTCGCGTGGCGAAACGATCTTCGGCGACGGCATCTTTACAGGGAAAGCAGGTCGGGGCCGCTTCTTACGACGTAAACCGTTTACCCCGCCCGGCGTTTGTGAAACAGACAACTGTGTATGATAAGTGAGGAAAAATGAGGAAGAAAATAGTTCTCGCGCTGGGTGGTAACGCGCTGGGTGAGGATCTGGCCGGACAGATGCAGGCCGTCAAAATTACGGCGCAGGCCATTGTGGATCTGATTGCGCAGGGCCATGAAGTTATCGTGACCCACGGTAATGGGCCGCAGGTAGGTATGATCAACCAGGCATTTGAAGCGGCGGCAAAAACAGAAGCGCACTCTCCCATGCTGCCGATGTCCGTCTGCGTGGCATTAAGCCAGGGCTACATCGGCTACGATCTGCAAAACGCGCTGCGTGAAGAATTACTCTCACGTGGGATGCACAAACCTGTCGCCACGCTGGTGACGCAGGTAGAGGTCGACGCCAACGATCCGGCGTTCCTGAATCCCACCAAACCCATCGGTTCGTTCTTCACGCAGCAGGAAGCGGAACAGCTGGAGAAACAAGGCTATACGCTCAAAGAAGATGCGGGTCGCGGTTATCGTCGCGTCGTTGCTTCTCCTAAGCCGGTGGACATCATCGAGAAAGAGACCGTCAACGCGCTGGTTGAGGCCGGACAGGTGGTTATTACCGTGGGCGGAGGCGGAATTCCGGTGATTCGAGAGGGTAATCATCTGCGTGGTGCCAGCGCGGTGATCGATAAGGACTGGGCCAGTGCCCGCCTGGCAGAGATGATTGATGCGGATATGCTCATCATCCTGACGGCTGTCGAAAAAGTCGCGATTAACTTTGGCAAAGAAAATGAACAATGGCTGGATCGTCTGTCGTTGAGCGACGCGGAGCGTTTTATCCGCGAGGGGCATTTTGCCAAAGGTTCTATGCTACCGAAAGTCGAGGCCGCGGCGTCGTTTGCCCGCTCCCGTCCCGGCCGGGAAGCCCTGATTACGGTGCTGAGTAAAGCGAAAGAAGGGATTGAAGGAAAAACCGGAACCGTAATCTGTCAGTAATCTAATGCGTTTATCCAGCGCGTTTGCCGGGGGGCTTCGCTTGCCCGGCCTACCGTTTACTCCCCGTAGGCTGGATAAACGCAGCGCCATCCGGCAACGCGTTTTACGCCACTTCAAGCACCTCATTCGTTGACTTCACGCCCTGATGCATCAGCATCATTAGCGCTTCCAGCACACCGCCGCCTATCGCTCTCGCCTTGTCGGAGACGCTGGTAAAATCAGCCGTCACGCCGCGTGGATCGATATCGCCGATCTTAAAGCCGCCCACCACCGCCAGTCCGTCGCTTAACAGGCCGCGCACCATACCCGACAGTGGCGCTTTGATTTCGTTTTCTCCAATCCAGGCAATCACGTCGCCTTCTTCCACCAGATCGCCTAATTTCACTCTGGCACGCATGATGCCTGCGGCAGGCGCACGGATCACCCGTCGTGCGGTATGCCCCATGATATTGCCAGGAATACCGGTATTTTCCTGCGCGCAACCGGCGTAAATCACCTGTCCCAGCCAGTGTCCGCGATTCGTTTCAATCACCGCATGGCAGTCTTCACCGGCAGTAAACCCTGGCCCCAACGCAATGGTGACGGGCGCCATCTCTTTGCGCATGCCCAGATTCTGTTTTGCCAGGATAGCATCGACCACGCAGACGGGTTTCAGTGCGTCAATCAGCGAACCGGCGGGATCAACCAGAATGGGAATGAAGCCGCGTTCGGCTAACGCCGCCGCCTCTGCTGACGAGGTGGCCAACCGGGCCGTCACGCCCTCTACAATCATTTCGCCATCAAAGACCGCCTGTGCAAACGCGACGCTGCGGCGAATGACGGTCGGTTTCTCCACTTCCAGCATGATCACTTTGAAACCGGCATGAAACAGACGCAGCGCCACGCCGCTGGCAATATCGCCCGCGCCGCGAATCACCACGCGCTGATGACCGGATGGATGTGCGGCTCGCATCATCAGTCCGCCTGGGGCATTGTTTTTAACCTGTAGGATCTCCGCCAGCACGCTAACCGCAATTTCCTGCGGCGTTTCCGCACCAATGTTGTAACCAACAGGCGCATGCAGACGCGCAATGTGCTCTTCACCGACGCCCTTTTCCCGCAACTGACGCAGGAACAACTGCACTTTTCGACGACTCGCCAGCAAACCCAACCACGCGACGGGCTGCTCGATCAATTTGTCCAGCGCTTCCCGATCCTGATTATTCGTCGCGATAAGCACAAAGTTGTCTGGACGAATCTCCAGCGCATCCACCGCCGCGGAAAAAGAATCGGCATGTAACAACTGTACCGAAGGGGGGAAAGCGTCCGGATTGACACTCTCGCGATAAACATCCGCCACGGCAATATCAAACCCTAGCAGTGCCGCACTCTGCGCAATCGCCCGGTTCACATGCCCACCGCCAATTAGCACCAGTCGCGGACGCAAGCCGTGCACGCTAATAAAGACCGACATCGCGCCGCCGCAGTCCGAGCCAACGGCATCGGCACCGTTGCGGGCCATCCGGCCATGGAACATGCGCGGCTTTCTCTCCTGCAACGCCAGCAGCGCCTCCTCGATAACCTTGCGCTCCACCATGCCCCCGCCAATAGTCCCGACGATAGATCCATCCTGATGCACCAGCATCTGTGCCGAATGGCGGGGGGTGGAACCCCGGCTGTCGACAATCTGCGCCAGCGCAAAGGGGCGGTTTTGCTCTTCAAGTTTTGCAGCCTCTGTGAAAATATTCATACGAACCTCAATGGATATCCTTTCAGTAACCCGGTGTTCCCGGCGTCGCTATCTCACAAATCTGCGCGCGATTGCAGGTGTTTCCTGTGCATTTCCCAGCCAGATAGCCTCCACATCACCGTCTAACAACGGCTGGATGAGCTCACTTTCATCAATAGCATTCTCAGATTGAGAAAAACGATTGAGAAACCAGACTCGTCGACTGGCAGGCGGTGCATTTTTGAATGCCCCCTGTGGATGCTGAACCAGTCGGATAAGCGCCTTCAGCGGTAAGGGGGATCCCTCCGTCAGACCAGTAATCCCGGCGAACTGCGGCCAGCGATGCACCTGCTCTCCCCCCACGCTTTTCCCCATAAGGTGTCCACCCATAACGGCAATCACGCAGCAACTGCTTTCAGGTATGCAAGGTTCGTGCTCATCTGGCGCTTTGAGCGGCATTCCGCGGGCACCGTCTGCCTCGACGAGAACCACGTCACATTCCGCCCGCCGGGCTAGCGCATCTATGGCGTCTGGCGAGAAGCCACACGCTTTTCCTGATGCCGCTTTCCATGACTGAAAGCAGGTTATGATGGGTTGCATTAAGGTGTGATATGGCAACCCGGCGGGCTCCCGACAGAAAAGGGTCGGCCAGGGTTGGTCAGACAGAAACATATGCGTCGTGGTGGTGATAAATACCCGTCGACCTGATAATTGAAAGAGGCGAGCGAGCCAGAAAAGGGTACTGGTTTTCCCACCGGCACCGACAACCGAAATAACCGTAGGCCGTTTCTGTGCACCCAAATCAAAGAATAAAGAAGCATGACCCGATATACTCATAAGCCTCTCTGAAGTGACGCAACGTCTAATAGACATTATGGAGTCGCTATGCCTGCGGTCGACTGTATAATTACTGCTGCTGGGTTATCATCCAGAATGGGAAAATGGAAAATGATGTTACCCTGGCATGGGGGAACAATTCTTGATGCAAGTATCAAAAACGCGCTGCAATTTTGCAACAGGGTGATATTAGTTTCCGGTCATCGCGCAACTGAGATACATAATCGCTATGCTAATCAGCCGAATATTATTATTACGTACAATCCAGATTATGCTCAGGGCTTATTTACATCAATTAAGGTCGGCGCCGCCGCCGTGCGCAGTGAATATTGCTTCATTACGCACGGTGACATGCCAGAACTGAACCGCGATATCTTTCGTAAAATCTGGGCATTACGCAATGATAGCGCCCTTATCCCCTGCTATCAGGGCCAGCCAGGGCATCCTATTTTACTCTCTAAAAAATGCCTGTTGCAGGCCATATCACAGCCGAATGTCAACAGCATGCGTCAGGCATTGCTGCGCGGGAAACATAATATCGCTGAAATGAACGATCCCCGGATCACTCTGGATATCGATACTCCAGAGGATTTTATCAATGCGCAGAACCGACACAAATAAATAGAGAGCCAGTAGTTAAACGATTGCGTTCAAATATTCTCCCGCCTCATTTCCCACTTATCATAATGATAAGAGGCCACCATTTTTGAGAAAATAGAATGCGGCAATGAAATTGCCTTATCGCAATAACTCCCCGGCTGATTTTCATTCTCATTTAGCGTTTGTGAGATATTTCACAAAGCGGACTTAAGATTAGAACCGCTTCACAAAATTATATTTTTATAGCGCTGTTTTGTCAGAGTGGTGCGAATGTTGCTCTATCTCTCCAAACCGCTGGCCTTATTAGTCCCGGTCAACCAATGACATCTATGAACACGCGCTCCTTCCCGTTGCCTTGCAACTCCCTGAAGGAGGTCGAGTAAAGCTAAGGAGAGGGTTATGGGGGATATAATGCGTCCGATTCCATTTGAGGAACTTTTGACGCGCCTATTTGATGAATATCAGCAGCAGCGCTCGATCTTTGGTATTCCTGAGCAGCAGTTCTATTCACCGGAAAAAAGCAAATCGGTAAGCGTCTTCGGTGAAACCTGTGCCACCCCCGTCGGCCCCGCCGCCGGCCCGCACACTCAACTCGCCCAAAATATCATCACCGCCTGGCTGACAGGCGGCCGGTTCATCGAACTCAAAACCGTCCAGATTCTCGATCGGCTGGAGCTGGAAAAACCCTGTATTGATGCGGAGGATGAGTGCTTCAATACCGAATGGTCAACTGAATTTACCCTGCTGAAAGCGTGGGATGAGTATCTTAAAGCCTGGTTCGCACTGCATTTGCTGGAACAACTGCTGCAACCTTCCGGTGCTGGTAAGTCGTTCATTTTTAATATGAGTGTCGGCTATAACCTTGACGGCATCAAGCAACCGCCCATGCAGCAGTTCATCGACAACATGATGGACGCGTCGGCGCATCCTAAGTTCGCGCAGTATCGCGACACGCTGCAGCACTGGCTGCACGATGAGACGTTCCTGGCTCGCCACGGGCTGAACGAACATCGACAGCGTCTACAGGCGCTGCCAGCACGCATTCCCGCAAAACTGGTGCAGGGCGTCACGCTGTCCACGATGCACGGTTGTCCACCGCACGAAATAGAAGCCATCTGCCGCTACATGCTGGAAGAGAAAGGCCTGAATACCTTTGTGAAGCTGAATCCGACGCTGCTGGGTTACCCACGCGCACATGAAATTCTGGACCGCTGCGGCTTTGGTTATATCGGCTTAAAAGAGGAGTCGTTCGAGCACGATCTCAAACTCACCCAGGCGCTGGAAATGTTGCAACGGTTGATGACGCTGGCAAAAGAAAAATCACTGGGTTTCGGCGTCAAACTCACCAATACGCTGGGCACCATTAATAACAAAGGCGCGCTTCCCGGTGAAGAGATGTATATGTCCGGCCGGGCGCTGTTTCCCCTCTCGATCAACGTAGCAGCCGTGCTTTCCCGGGCCTTTGACGGCAAATTACCCATCTCCTATTCCGGCGGCGCCAGCCAGTTGACCATCCGCGATATCTTCGACACCGGAATCCGCCCGATCACGATGGCGACCGACCTGTTAAAACCAGGCGGTTATCTGCGTCTTAGCGCCTGTATGCGTGAGCTGGAATCCTCGGATACGTGGGGAATGGAACATGTCGATGTCGATCGCCTGAATCGGCTGGCGGAAGAGGCCGTTACGATGGCCTACACCCAGAAACACTGGAAGCCTGAAGAGCGCATTGACGTGGCCGACGGCTTACCGTTGACCGACTGCTACGTGGCCCCCTGTATTACAGCCTGCGCCATCAAACAGGATATTCCGGAGTATATTCGCCTGCTTGGCGAGCAGCGTTATGCCGACGCGCTGGAGCTGATTTATCAGCGAAACGCCCTCCCCGCGATCACCGGCCATATCTGCGATCATCAATGCCAGTACAACTGTACCCGTCTGGACTACGACAGTGCGCTTAACATTCGTGAACTGAAAAAAGTGGCGCTGGAAAAAGGCTGGGAAGAGTACAAACGGCGCTGGCATAAACCTGCAGGCTCGGGTTCACGTCATCCTGTTGCGGTCATCGGCGCGGGTCCGGCCGGGCTTGCGGCCGGTTATTTCCTTGCCCGGGCAGGACATCCGGTGACGCTATTCGAGCGCGAAGCCAATGCGGGTGGCGTGGTGAAAAATATTATTCCCCAGTTCCGTATTCCGGCAGAGCTCATTCAGCACGATATCGATTTTGTCGCCGAACACGGCGTGAAGTTCGAATATGGCTGTACACCGGATCTGACCGTTCAGGGCTTGAAAGATCGGGGTTTCCACTATGTCCTGATCGCAACCGGTACGGATAAAAACAGCGGCGTGAAGCTCAACGGCGACAACCCCAACATCTGGAAATCACTTCCTTTCCTGCGTGAATACAACCAGGGAACGGCGTTGACGCTCGGTAAACATGTGGCGATCGTCGGCGCGGGCAACACGGCGATGGACTGCGCCCGTGCGGCACTGCGCGTGCCGGGCGTGGAAAACGTCACGGTGGTCTACCGTCGTTCGCTACAGGAGATGCCCGCCTGGCGTGAAGAGTATGAAGAAGCCCTGCACGACGGAGTTGAATTCCGTTTCCTCAACAATCCGGAACGCTTTGATGCGGATGGTACGCTCACCCTGCGCGTCATGACGCTCGGGGAACCGGATGAGAAAGGGCGTCGCCGTCCGGTGGAAACCGACGAAACGCTGACCCTGCACATCGATAGCCTGATTACCGCCATCGGTGAACAGCAGGATAGCGACGCGCTGAGCGCAATGGGCGTACCGCTGGATAGCAAAGGTTGGCCTGCGGTGAACAACAATGGCGAAACCCGTCTCTCCAACGTGTTCATGATTGGCGATGTCCAGCGCGGCCCGTTATCCATTGTTGCCGCCATCGGCTCTGCGCGACGGGCCACAGATACAATTCTCTGGCGGGAAAATATCCGCTCCCACCACGGCGATAAGCGCTGGGGTAACGTCAGTCCCGCTGAAATCTATCAGCGTAAAGGTGAGATAGCGGTCGCGAAGGTCGATAAAGACGACCGTGACGCCTTTGTCGCCCAGGAAGCGGCCCGTTGCCTTGAATGTAACTATATCTGCAGCAAATGCGTGGACGTCTGTCCGAACCGCGCCAATGTGTCGATTCCCGTTCCTGGCTTCCAGAACCGCTTCCAGACGCTGCACCTGGACGCTTACTGCAACGAATGCGGTAACTGCGCCCAATTCTGCCCATGGCAGGGCAAACCGTATAAAGACAAAGTCACGCTCTTTAGCCTGGCCGAGGATTTCGACAACAGCAGCAACCCCGGTTTCCTGGTGGAAGACGGTCGGGTCAGGGTCCGGTTGAATGACCAACGCTGGACATTGAACATCCGCAGTGATGGGCAGTTCGCCAGCATCCCGCCGGAGCTGGATGACATGTGCCGCA
Organism: Citrobacter telavivensis; assembly: GCA_009363175.1. Lineage (NCBI taxonomy): Bacteria > Pseudomonadati > Pseudomonadota > Gammaproteobacteria > Enterobacterales > Enterobacteriaceae > Citrobacter > Citrobacter telavivensis. The sequence goes on along the minus strand of CP045205.1, from coordinate 1,402,762 downwards.
TCATCAGCTATGTCCACCAGCATCACCATTACCTGTTAGGCCGCGTGGAGGTGTAATCATGTTGATTCTAAAAAATGTCACCGCCGTACAACTTCATCCGGCCAGCGTGCGCGAAGGCGTGGATATTGCAATAGATAAAGACGCCATCGTCGAAGTGGGCAATGCGCTGACGCAGCGCTACCCGCAGGCGCAATGGAAAGAGATGCACGGGCGAATCGTGATGCCGGGTCTGGTCTGCGCGCATAACCACTTTTACTCCGGTTTATCGCGTGGGATCCAGGCCAATATTGCCCCCAGCCCGGACTTTATCTCAACGTTGAAGAACCTGTGGTGGCGTCTGGACCGGGCTCTGGACGAAGAGTCGCTCTACTACAGCGGGCTGATTTGCTCGATGGAAGCGATTAAGAGCGGATGCTCTGCAGTTATCGATCACCACGCTTCGCCGGGCTACATACAGGGGTCGCTCTCTACGCTGCGTTCAGCATTTATAAAGGTGGGCCTGCGGGCAATGACCTGCTTTGAAACCACCGACCGTAACGAGGGAATCAACGAGTTGCAGGCCGGCGTTGAAGAGAATATCCGCTTCGCCCGTCAGATAGACCACGCGCGGGAGACCGGTAACGAGCCGTATCTGGTGGAAGCGCACATTGGCGCGCACGCCCCGTTTACCGTATCCGACGCCGGTCTGAAGATGTTGCGCGAGGCCATCAACGCCACCGGGCGCGGCCTGCACATTCATGCGGCGGAAGACAGCTACGATGTCTCCCACAGTCATCACCTGTACGGTAAAGACCTGCTGGTAAGGCTCGCGGAATACGGACTTATCGACAGTAAAACGTTGGTGGCACACGGACTGTACCTGTCTGCGGAAGATATCGCGTTGCTGAATCAGCAGGATGCCTTCCTGGTACACAATGCCCGCTCCAACATGAATAACCATGTGGGTTACAACCCCCACCTTACCCACATTCGCAATCTGGCGCTGGGGACGGACGGCATCGGCTCCGACATGCTTGAAGAGATGAAATTTGCCTTCTTCAAACATCGTGACGCGGGCGGTCCTCTGTGGCCTGACAGCTTTGCGAAAGCGCTGGCGAACGGCAACGAACTGTTGCACCGCAACTTCGGGGAAAACTTTGGTCAACTGCAAGCCGGTTATAAAGCCGATTTAACCTTCCTCGACTATTCGTCGCCGACGCCGCTGATCGCTGAAAACGTTGCCGGGCATATCGCTTTCGGCCTCGGTTCAGGCAGCGTGCACAGCGTGATGGTGAATGGTGTGATGGTGTATGAAGACCGTCAGTTCACTTTCGATACCGATTCCATTTATGCGCAGGCCCGAAAAGCCGCCGCCAGCATGTGGCGGCGAATGGATGCGCTGGCATAGCCCATACCCTCTCCTGAACGGGAGAGGGAGTGATGAGGAATGATTGATGATTGAACAATTTTTCAGGCCCGACTCCGTTGACCAGGCGCTGGAACTCAAGCGCCGCTATCAGGAGGACGCCGTCTGGTTTGCCGGGGGCAGCAAACTCAACGCCACGCCAACGCGTACCGATAAGCGGATTGCCATTTCACTGCAGGAGCTGGAGCTGGAGTGGATCGACTGGGACAATGGCGCATTGCGTATTGGGGCAATGACTCGCCTGCAACCGTTACGCGACGCCCGCTATCTCCCGGCGGCACTGCGGGAGGCAATCGGCTTTATCTACTCGCGTCATTTACGCAACCAGGCAACCCTCGGCGGAGAGATTGCCGCGCACCAGAAAGAGTCCGTGTTACTCCCCGTCCTGCTGGCGCTGGACGCTCAGTTGGTTTTTGGTGATGGCGAAACCCTGTCGCTGGAAAGCTATCTCGCCTCCCCGCACGATCGCCTGATCACCGAAGTTATCATTAAAGATCCCTTCCGCCCTTGCGCCACTCGCAAAGTGAGCCGTTCACAGGCCGGACTCACCGTCGTGACGGCGGCGGTCGCGTTAACCGAACACGGAGGGATTTGCATCGCGCTGGACGGCGTGGCGGACAAAGCACAACGCCTGCGTGATGTGGAAACACAAACGCGTGAAGGTACGGAACTGGAACAGGCGGTCGCTAACGCGATATTCCCGCAGGAAGATATACGGGGCAGCGCCGCCTATAAGCGCTATATCACCGGCGTGGTGGTGGCCGATCTGTATGCCGACTGCCTGATGGCCGGGGAGGACGTTGTATGATGATTCACTTCACATTGAACGGCATGGTCCGTGAAATGAAGATTAACCCGGGCGAAAACGTACAGAAACTGCTGTTCAACCTCGGTATGCACTCGGTGCGCAACAGCGACGACGGATTCGGCTTCGCCGGTTCGGATGCGATTCTCTACAACGGTCGCATCGTCAATGCCTCATTACTGATTGCCGCGCAGTTGGATCACGCGGAGATCCGCACCAGCGAATCACTCGGTAAATGGAATGCGCTGAGCCTGGTACAACAGGCGATGGTGGATGTCGGCGTTGTACAGTCCGGTTACAACGATCCTGCCGCTGCGCTTATCATCAGCGATCTGCTGGAGCGTATCGCACTCCCCACGCGGGAAGAGATTGACGATGCGCTGTCCGGTCTGTTCAGTCGCGACGCGGGCTGGCAGCAATATTATCAGGTGATCGAACTGGCGGTAGCGCGTAAAAGCGATCCGCAAGCCCATATCAATGTCGCCCCCACGTTCCGCGACGATCTCGCGGTCATTGGCAAGCCCTGGCCAAAAACCGATGCCGCAAAAATGGTCCAGGCCAAGCCCTGCTATGTGGAAGATCGCATCACCCCTGACGCCTGCGTGATTAAAATGCTGCGCAGTCCGCATGCCCATGCGTTGATTACTCATCTCGACGTCAGCAAAGCCGAAGCGTTACCCGGCGTGGTTCACGTTATCACCCACCGTAACTGTCCCGATATCTACTATACGCCAGGCGGGCAAAGCGCGCCGGAACCCTCCCCGCTTGACCGTCGCATGTTCGGTAAGAAACTGCGCCACGTCGGCGATCGTGTTGCCGCCGTGGTTGCAGAAAGCGAAGAGATTGCACTGGCAGCGCTGGCGCTTATCGACGTGAAATATGACGTGCTTAAACCGGTATTGTCGATTGACGAAGCGATGGCGGACGATGCGCCAGTCGTACACGATGAACCGGTGGTATATGTTGCTGGCGCGCCGGAGACGCTGGAAGAAGACAACCGCCATGCCGCCCAGCGTGGCGAGCACATGATCATCAACTTTCCGATTGGTTCTCGTCCGCGCAAGAATATCGCCGCCAGTATTCATGGTCATATCGGCGACATGGAGAAAGGTTTCGCCGAAGCGGATGTGATTATTGAGCGTACCTACCATTCCACACAGGCGCAGCAGTGCCCGGCTGAGCCTCACATCTGTTTTACCCGCATGGACGGCGATCGCCTGATCATTCACGCCTCAACGCAGGTGCCGTGGCACCTTCGTCGCCAGGTCGCCCGTCTCGTCGGCATGAAGCAGCACAAGGTCCACGTCATCAAGGAGCGCGTCGGCGGCGGCTTTGGTTCCAAACAGGATATCCTGCTGGAAGAAGTCTGTGCCTGGGCGACCTGCGTGACCGGACGCCCGGTCTATTTTCGCTATACCCGTGAAGAGGAGTTTATTGCCAATACCTCCCGCCACGTTGCGAAAGTCACGGTTAAACTGGGCGCGAAGAACGATGGTCGCCTGACGGCGGTAAAAATGGACTTCCGCGCCAATACCGGCCCTTACGGCAACCATTCGCTGACCGTGCCGAGCAACGGTCCGGCGCTCTCGCTACCGCTGTATCCTTGCGACAACGTCGATTTCCAGGTCACCACCTACTACAGCAATATCTGTCCAACCGGGGCGTATCAGGGCTATGGCGCGCCGAAAGGCACCTTTGCAATGACGATGGCGTTAGCCGAGCTTGCCGAACAGTTACAAATTGACCAACTGGAGATCATCGAGCGCAACCGGGTTCACGAAGGACAGGAACTGAAAATCCTCGGCGCAATCGGTGAAGGGAAAGCGCCGACCTCTGTCCCTTCCGCCGCCAGCTGTGCGCTGGAAGAGATCCTGCGCCAGGGGCGGAAGATGATCGACTGGTCTTCCCCCAAACCGCAGGACGGTGACTGGCATACCGGTCGCGGGGTCGCCATTATCATGCAGAAATCAGGGATCCCGGATATCGATCAGGCCAACTGCATGATCAAACTGGAGTCCGATGGCACCTTCATCGTCCATTCCGGCGGGGCGGACATCGGCACCGGACTGGATACCGTGGTCACCAAGCTGGCGGCGGAAGTGCTGCACTGCGCGCCAGAGGAAGTGCATGTCATCTCCGGCGATACTGACCATGCGCTCTTCGACAAAGGCGCTTATGCCTCATCCGGCACCTGCTTCTCGGGGAACGCGGCGCGTAAGGCGGCGGAAAACCTGCGCGAGAAAATCCTCTTTCACGGTGCGCAAATGCTGGGCGAACCCGTTTCTGACGTTCAACTGGCGGCCCCTGGCGTCGTGCGCGGCAAGCAGGGAGAAGTGAGTTACGGTGACATCGCGCATAAAGCGGAGACGGGGACCGGTTTTGGCACACTGGTCGCCACGGCCAGTTACATCACCGCAGACTTCGCATTCCCCTATGGGGCGAACTTCGCCGAAGTCGCGGTGAATACCCGAACCGGCGAAATCCGTCTCGACAAGTTCTACGCGCTGCTGGACTGCGGCACGCCGGTTAACCCGGAACTCGCGCTGGGGCAAATCTACGGGGCATCAATGCGGGCCATCGGTCATAGCCTGAGCGAAGCGATCCTCTATGATGCCGAAGGCCATCCTCTGACCCGCGACCTGCGCAGCTATGGCGCGCCCAAAATTGGCGATATCCCCCGGGATTTTCGTGCCGTGCTGGTGCCAAGCGACGATAAGGTCGGCCCGTTCGGCGCTAAATCGATCTCTGAAATTGGCGTAAATGGCGCGGCGCCTGCCATTGCTACCGCGATTCATGATGCCTGCGGCGTGTGGTTGCGCGAATGGCATTTCACACCGGAGAAAATACTGACCGCGCTGGAAAAACTGTAGCGACGCGGGCCGCTCAGGCGGCCCGTGTTCATGACTCAATAATGATTAAATGCCGTCTGCGGAAATGAGATAAGCCGTTCTCAGGGCAACCTGCGCCTCAAATTCGCAGAATTTAATTCTGCTGATTCAGATGATCAAATTTACTTATTAAGGAGTGAAGGGATGTCTGATATATCACGTGCAGGCTCAGATCTGATTTACGAACTGGAGGATCGCCCTCCCTTTCATCAGTCGATTATTGGCGCGATCACCCACCTGCTGGCCATTTTTGTTCCCATGGTTACGCCAGCATTAATTGTCGGCACCGCGCTACAGCTCTCGGCGGAAACCACCGCCTATCTGGTCTCAATGGCGATGATTGCCTCCGGCATCGGCACCTGGCTGCAGGTCAATCGCTATGGCATGGTCGGCTCCGGTTTACTCTCGATTCAGTCGGTGAACTTCTCATTTGTCACGGTGATGATTGCGCTGGGCAGCGGGATGAAAAACGACGGCTTCCATGAAGAGTTGATCATGTCATCGCTGCTCGGCGTTTCCTTTGTCGGGGCATTTCTGGTGGTGGGGTCGTCTTTCATTCTGCCTTACTTGCGCAGAGTCATCACCCCAACCGTCAGCGGCATTGTGGTGCTGATGATTGGCCTGAGCCTGATTAAAGTCGGGATCATCGATTTTGGCGGCGGCTTTGCGGCGAAAAGCAGCGGCACCTACGGGAATTACGAGAACATCGGCGTCGGGTTGCTGGTACTGGTCGTGGTGATCGGTTTTAACTGCTGTCGCAGTCCGTTATTGAGAATGGGGGGTATCGCGATCGGCCTTTGCGTGGGCTATATCGTCTCTCTGTGCCTTGGCATGGTGGACTTCAGTGGTATACGCAATCTGCCGTGGGTCACCATCCCGACCCCGTTTAAGTACGGTTTCCAGTTCAATTTTCATCACTTCCTGGTTGTCGGGACCATTTATCTGCTCAGCGTGCTGGAAGCTGTAGGCGACATTACCGCGACAGCGATGGTTTCCCGGCGTCCGATTCAGGGAGATGAATATCAGTCGCGCCTGAAGGGTGGCGTGCTGGCCGATGGACTGGTCTCGGTCATTGCCTCTGCGGTGGGTTCACTCCCCTTGACGACCTTTGCGCAAAACAACGGCGTTATCCAGATGACCGGCGTCGCCTCACGCTATATCGGACGCACCATCGCCATCATGCTGGTGTTGCTTGGGCTGTTTCCGATGATTGGCGGCTTCTTCACTACCATTCCCTCGGCGGTGCTGGGGGGCGCGATGACGCTGATGTTCTCGATGATCGCGATCGCCGGGATCCGCATCATCATCACCAACGGGCTTAAGCGCCGTGAAACGCTGATTGTCGCCACCTCGTTGGGGCTGGGTCTGGGCGTCTCCTATGACCCGGAAATTTTCAAAATCCTGCCTGCCTCAATTTATGTGTTGGTGGAAAACCCCATCTGCGCAGGCGGTCTGACCGCCATTCTACTGAATATCATTCTCCCTGGAGGCTACCGGCCTGAAGAAGTGCTGCCTGGCATCGCCTCTGCGGAGGAAACGGATTAACGGTAAAGGAGTTTACGATGTCTGGAGAACACACGTTGAAAGCGGTGCGCGGCAGCTTTATTGATGTCACCCGCACCGCCGAAGACCCGGAAGAAATTGCCTCAGCGCTGCGATTTGTGGAAGACGGATTACTGCTGATTCGCCAGGGGAAAGTCGAATGGTTTGGCGAGTGGGAAGAAGGGAAAAAACGGATCCCTGACGCCATCCGTATCCGCGACTATCGCGGGAAACTGGTCGTGCCGGGATTCGTTGATACGCATATCCACTACCCCCAGAGCGAAATGGTCGGCGCCTATGGCGAGCAGTTACTGGAATGGCTGAATAAACACACTTTCCCGACCGAAAAACGCTACGAGGATCTGGAATACGCACGCGAGATGTCGGCTTTTTTCATCAAGCAGCTGTTGCGTAACGGCACCACCAGCGCACTGGTTTTTGGTACGGTCCATCCACAGTCCGTTGACGCGTTGTTCGAAGCCGCAAGCCACATCAATATGCGTATGATCGCCGGCAAAGTGATGATGGATCGTAACGCACCGGATTACCTGCTGGACGACGCCGAAAGCAGCTACCTGCAAAGTAAGGCGTTGATTGAGCGCTGGCATAAAAATGGCCGCCTGCTGTACGCCATCACGCCGCGCTTTGCGCCGACCTCTTCTCCACAGCAGATGGCGATGGCACAGCGTCTGCGTGAGGAATATCCCGATACCTGGGTGCATACCCATCTCTGTGAAAACAAAGACGAAATTGCCTGGGTTAAGGAACTCTATCCTGAACATGACGGCTACCTGGATGTGTACCACCAGTACGGGCTGACCGGCAAAAACTGCGTCTTCGCCCACTGCGTACATCTCGAAGAGAAAGAGTGGGATCGCCTGAGTGAAACCCGCTCCAGCATCGCCTTTTGTCCAACCTCTAACCTCTACCTCGGCAGCGGTTTGTTCAATCTGCAGAAAGCCTGGCGTAAGAAGATCAGCGTCGGCATGGGAACCGATATCGGTGCGGGCACCACTTTCAATATGCTGCAAACGCTGAACGAAGCCTACAAAGTGGTGCAATTGCAGGGTTACCGCCTTTCGGCATACGAAGCATTTTACCTGGCGACCCTCGGCGGCGCAAAAGCGCTGGGCCTCGACCATCTTATTGGCAACTTTATGCCCGGCAAAGAGGCGGACTTCGTGGTACTGGAACCGACGGCGACGCCGCTACAGCAACTGCGCTATGACAACTCTAAATCCCTGGTCGACAAATTGTTCGTGATGATGACGCTGGGCGACGATCGCTCTATTTACCGCACCTACGTCGATGGGCGTCTGGTGTACGAACGGACCTGACAGAACGCTAACATCCTGCTGAGGACATTATTATGTCTGGAGATATACTGCAAACCCCCGGCGCGTCGAAACCTCGCGGCGCGCTGGATAATTACTTCAAGATTACTGAGCGTGGCAGTACCGTGCGCCAGGAGATACTGGCCGGGTTGACCACCTTTCTGGCGATGGTCTATTCAGTCATTGTCGTGCCCGGAATGCTGGGGAAAGCGGGATTCCCACCCGCCGCCGTCTTTGTCGCCACCTGTCTCGTCGCAGGCTTCGGTTCGCTGTTGATGGGACTCTGGGCCAACCTGCCGATGGCTATCGGCTGCGCAATTTCTCTAACTGCTTTTACCGCATTCAGCCTGGTGCTGGGCCAGCAGATCTCGATTCCTGTCGCCCTCGGCGCGGTTTTCCTGATGGGGGTGATTTTTACCGCCATTTCGGTAACCGGGGTCCGGACCTGGATCCTGCGAAACTTACCCATGGGTATTGCACACGGCACAGGGATCGGTATTGGGCTGTTCCTGTTGCTGATCGCGGCAAACGGTGTCGGCATGGTGATTAAAAATCCGCTGGAAGGACTTCCGGTGGCACTCGGCGCATTTACCTCTTTCCCGGTGCTGATGAGTCTGCTGGGGCTGGCGGTCATCTTCGGGCTGGAGAAATGCCGCGTCCCCGGCGGGATCCTGCTGGTGATTATCGCCATCTCCATTATCGGTTTGATATTTGACCCTGCCGTCAAATATCACGGTCTGGTCGCCATGCCCAGTCTGAGCGGCGAAGATGGTAAGTCTCTGATTTTTAGCCTTGATATTATGGGGGCCTTACAACCTGCGGTGCTGCCAAGCGTACTGGCGCTGGTGATGACGGCGGTATTCGATGCCACCGGCACCATCCGCGCCGTCGCCGGACAGGCGAATCTGCTGGATAAGGACAACCAGATAATCAACGGCGGTAAAGCGCTGACCAGCGACTCCATCAGCTCCGTGTTTTCCGGGCTGGTAGGCGCAGCACCGGCTGCCGTCTATATTGAATCCGCTGCAGGAACCGCCGCCGGAGGGAAAACAGGGCTGACCGCCACCATCGTCGGCTGTTTATTCCTGCTTATCCTGTTTTTATCTCCTCTCTCTTACCTGATTCCAGGCTATGCGACTGCCCCTGCGCTGATGTACGTAGGCTTACTGATGCTCAGCAACGTCTCAAAACTGGATTTCGATGATTTTATCGATGCGATGGCCGGTCTGGTCTGCGCGGTCTTTATCGTCCTGACCTGTAACATCGTTACCGGCATTATGCTCGGTTTCGTGACGCTGGTTGTTGGTCGTGTTTTTGCCCGGGAATGGCAGAAGCTGAATATCGGTACCGTCATCATTACCGTCGCGCTGGTCGCGTTCTACGCCGGCGGATGGGCAATTTAAGCGATGCTCCGCGCACGCGCGCGGAGCTGTTCTATCGGCCTCGCCCTTCAGGAGAAAACGCATGAGCGCCATAGATTCCCAACATCCCTCACCTTCGGGGCAAGACCGCGCCACCGATGAGGTAGACCGCCTGTTATCGCCAGGCAAACTGGTCGTACTCGGTTTACAGCATGTGTTGGTCATGTACGCAGGCGCGGTCGCTGTCCCGTTGATGATTGGCGACAGGCTCGGCCTCAGTAAAGAAGCCATCACGCTGTTAATCAGTTCTGATCTCTTTTGCTGCGGGATCGTTACCCTACTGCAATGTATTGGCATCGGCCGCTTTATGGGGATTCGCCTGCCCGTGATTATGTCGGTGACGTTTGCCGCCGTGACGCCGATGATTGCGATTGGCATCAATCCGGATATCGGTCTGTTGGGCATTTTTGGCTCAACTATCGCCGCTGGGGTGATAACCACACTCTTAGCGCCGCTTGTCGGTCGCCTGATGCCGTTATTTCCGCCGCTGGTGACGGGTGTGGTGATCACCTCAATTGGCCTGAGCATTATTCAGGTGGGCGTTGACTGGGCAGCAGGCGGGAAAGGCAATCCTGAATATGGGAATCCGGTCTATTTGGGCATTTCGTTTGCGGTCTTAATTTTTATTTTATTAATCACCCGATATGCCAAAGGTTTTATGTCCAACGTCGCAGTCCTGCTGGGGATCATCTTTGGCTTTGCGCTCTCATGGATGATGAATGAAGTGAACTTGTCAGGCCTGCACGATGCTTCGTGGTTCGCGATTGTCACACCGATGGCCTTCGGTACGCCCGTCTTTGATCCAGTGTCGATTCTGACCATGACGGCCGTGCTGATTATTGTGTTTATTGAATCGATGGGGATGTTCCTGGCGCTCGGTGAAATCGTCGGTCGCAAACTCTCTTCGCAGGATATCATTCGCGGCCTGCGCGTGGATGGCGTCGGGACGATGATTGGCGGACTGTTTAACAGCTTTCCGCATACCTCGTTTTCCCAAAACGTTGGTCTGGTCAGCGTCACGCGCGTGCACAGTCGATGGGTCTGCATCGCCTCTGGCGTCATCTTAATTTTGTTTGGCATGGTGCCGAAAATGGCGGTTCTGGTCGCCTCCATTCCGCAGTTCGTCCTCGGCGGCGCAGGGCTGGTGATGTTTGGCATGGTACTGGCGACCGGGATCCGCATTCTCTCACGCTGCAATTACACCGCGAACCGTTACAACCTCTACATTGTGGCCATCAGCCTGGGCGTTGGCATGACGCCGACGTTATCACATGACTTTTTTTCTCGCCTGCCTGCTGTACTCCAGCCGCTGCTGCACAGCGGCATTATGCTAGCCACCTTCAGCGCGGTGGTATTGAATCTGTTTTTCAATGGTTATCACCACCATACCGGACTGGTACAGGAATCCATCTCGGATAAAAACCTGAAGGTCAGAACGGTGCGAATGTGGCTGCTGATGCGCAAGCTGAAAAAAAATCAGCAGGATGAGTAGCATGAGTCTCTTTTTGCGCTGCCTGATAACCCTGCTGTTGCTTATGCTGATGTCGATCCCCGCCGTTTCAGACGGCATTGCGCTGGGTATCGAAAGTCGCTTCCAGTTTATGCTGCTGTTTTTCTAAAATCGCGCCTGCGCCCGACATCCGTACCGCAAGATACGGATGTCAAATTCCGCCGTTAAACGCTCCCAGAGTTAATCAATACGTCGTGAGATCTCATATACTGGTACGTGCTTAAGAATTACAGTGAGACATTATGCGACAGGAACACGTCATTTTGCTGGATGCACAGGACACCCCTTCCGGCACGCTGGAAAAATACAGCGCCCACACCGCCAACACACCATTGCATCTCGCCTTCTCTTCCTGGCTGTTCAATGCAGAGGGGCAACTTTTGGTGACTCGCCGATCGCTTGCGAAAAAAGCGTGGCCGGGAGTTTGGACGAACTCGGTTTGCGGCCACCCTCAACGGGGTGAAAGCCACGAAGAGGCCGTTATCCGCCGCTGCCGTCATGAGCTTGGCGTAGAGATTGCCAGCCTGACCCCCGTCTACCCTGCATTCCGCTATCGGGCGACCGATCCCAGTGGGATCGTAGAAAATGAGGTTTGTCCGGTCTATGCGGCACGGGTAACCAGTGAACTGCAGGTCAATCACGACGAAGTGATGGATTATCAATGGAGCAGTCTGGAGGATGTTTTACGCGGAACTGACGCGACGCCGTGGGCCTTCAGTCCGTGGATGGTGATGCAGGCTGCTGATGATAATGCGCGCGAGCGACTGCGAGAATATTGCCGACGTTAATTGACGCCGGATGGCGCTACGCTTATCCGGCCTACGGCAAGCGTAACGCTATCCAACATTTCACCGCTTATTTTACCGGACGCATCGCCGGGAACAGGATCACGTCACGAATAGTGTGGCTGTTGGTGAACAGCATCACCATACGGTCAATCCCAATACCCAGACCCGCCGTCGGCGGCAGACCATGCTCCAGCGCAGTCACATAGTCTTCGTCGTAGAACATCGCTTCGTCGTCGCCCGCCGCTTTCGCGTCAACCTGATCCTGGAAGCGCTGCGCCTGATCTTCCGCATCGTTCAGCTCGCTAAAGCCGTTACCGATCTCACGGCCGCCGATGAAGAACTCAAAGCGATCGGTGATCTCCGGATTCTCGTCATTACGACGCGCCAGCGGAGACACTTCTGCCGGGTATTCGGTAATGAAGGTCGGCTGAATCAGATGCGCTTCGGCCACTTCTTCGAAGATTTCAGTCACGATACGGCCCAGACCCCAGCTCTTCTCTACCTTGATACCGAGAGATTCGGCGATCGCTTTGGCGGAGTCGAAGTTATCCAGTTCAGCCATTTCCGTTTCCGGACGGTATTTCTTGATAGCTTCGCGCATGGTCAGTTTTTCGAACGGCTTGCCGAAGTCGAACACTTCATCACCGTAAGGGACTTCCGTTTTACCTAACACATCCTGCGCCAGGGTACGGAACAGAGACTCGGTCAGTTCGATCAGATCTTTGTAGTCCGCATACGCCATGTAGAGTTCCATCATGGTGAACTCTGGGTTATGACGTACGGAGATCCCTTCGTTACGGAAGTTACGGTTGATTTCGAACACGCGCTCGAAACCACCCACCACCAGACGCTTCAGGTACAGTTCCGGTGCAATACGCAGGTACATATCCAGATCCAGCGCATTGTGATGGGTGATAAACGGACGCGCAGAGGCGCCGCCTGGGATCACCTGCATCATCGGGGTCTCAACTTCCATAAAGCCGCGACCGACCATGAACTGACGGATGCCCGCCAGGATCTGGGAACGCACCTTAAAGGTGTTACGGGATTCATCGTTAGAGATGAGATCCAGATAGCGCTGACGATAACGGGCTTCCTGATCCTGCAAACCGTGGAATTTATCCGGCAGCGGACGCAGCGCTTTAGTCAGCAGACGCAATTCGGTGCAGTGGATAGACAGTTCGCCCGTTTTGGTCTTGAACAGTTTCCCCTTCGCACCAAGGATGTCGCCGAGGTCCCATTTCTTAAACTGCTCGTTGTAAGTGCCTTCCGGCAGATCGTCACGGGCAACGTACAGTTGAATACGCCCCCCCACGTCCTGCAACGTAACAAAGGACGCTTTACCCATGATACGACGGGTCATCATGCGGCCTGCAACGGACACCTCGATGTTCAGCGCTTCCAGCTCTTCGTTCTCTTTCGCATCGAAGTCAGCGTGCAGTTGGTCTGAGGTGTGATCGCGACGGAAATCGTTCGGGAAGGCGATACCCTGCTCGCGCAGTCCTGCCAGCTTCTCACGGCGCGTTTTCAGTTCGTTGTTAAGATCGGCTACCGCGTCAGCGCCCTGTGCGTGTTGTTCAGACATGTTGGTTCCTCATAACCCTGCTTTCAAACTTGCTTCGATAAATTGATCCAGGCTGCCGTCCAGCACGGCTTGCGTGTTACGGGTTTCAACCCCGGTACGCAAGTCTTTAATGCGGGAGTCATCAAGGACGTAAGAACGAATCTGGCTTCCCCAGCCGATGTCGGATTTAGTATCTTCCATCGCCTGCTTCTCGGCGTTCTTCTTCTGCATTTCCAGTTCATAAAGCTTTGCTTTCATCTGCTTCATGGCCTGGTCTTTGTTCTTGTGCTGGGAACGGTCGTTCTGGCACTGCGTCACAATCCCGGTCGGGATGTGAGTAATACGCACCGCAGATTCGGTACGGTTAACGTGCTGACCGCCCGCGCCGGATGCGCGATACACGTCGATACGCAGGTCTGCCGGGTTGATTTCGATATCAATATCGTCATCCACTTCCGGGTAAACGAACGCGGAGCTAAACGAGGTATGACGACGACCGCCGGAGTCAAACGGGCTCTTACGTACCAGACGGTGAACGCCAGTTTCCGTACGCAGCCAGCCGTAGGCATATTCGCCAGAAATCTTAATGGTCACGGATTTGATCCCGGCCACTTCCCCTTCTGACTCTTCAATAATTTCGGTCTTGAAGCCGCGCGCTTCTGCCCAGCGCAGATACATACGCTCCAGCATACTTGCCCAGTCCTGCGCTTCAGTCCCACCGGAACCGGCCTGGATGTCGAGGTAGCAATCGGCGCTGTCATATTCACCGGAGAACATACGACGAAACTCCAGCTGCGCCAGTTTTTCGTCAAGCGTTTCAAGTTCCGCAACGGCTTCGTTAAAGGTTTCTTCGTCGTCGGCTTCTACAGCCAGATCCAGCAGGCCGGAAACATCTTCCAGCCCCTGAGACATTTGGTCGAGGGTGTCGACAATCGCTTCAAGCGAGGAACGTTCTTTGCCCAGCGCCTGCGCGCGTTCGGGTTCGTTCCAGACGTCCGGCTGTTCCAGCTCGGCGTTTACTTCTTCCAGACGCTCTTTCTTGGCATCATAGTCAAAGATACCCCCTAAGAACGTCAGAGCGCTCCGTGAGGTCCTGAATGCGGTTTTTTACCGGATTAATTTCAAACATGGTCTGATTTCTTTTATTGGACTTGTCAAAATGCGGTGATAAGAGCGGGATTGTAACCAATCCACGCTCTTTTTTATAGAGAATAGTGACGGTAAAGTGGTCAGATTACACGGGCCAGATATTATCGATGATTAACTGCAAACTACGGTTGCCGCGAAATTCGTTAATATCCAGTTTGTAGGCCAGTTCAACTTCGCGCACGCCGTTATCCGGCCAGCAGGCGGTATCGACGTTAAAGGCGATGCCGTCCAGCAGCGGTCCTCCGCCAACGGGTTCGACCATCACTTTCAAATGCCGCTCGCCAACCAGACGCTGCTGAAGCAGGCGGAAACGCCCGTCAAACAGCGGTTCCGGAAACATCTGCCCCCACGGACCGGCGTCGCGTAGCAACTGCGCGACCTCCATCGTCATCTCCGCCGCGCTCAGCGGGCCATCAGAGACCACTTCCCCCTGTAACAGCGACGGATCCAGCCATTCGGTGACCAGCTCGCCAAAACGCTGCTGGAACAGATCGAATTTCGCCTCTTCCAGCGACAGTCCCGCCGCCATCGCATGGCCGCCGAATTTAATCATCAACCCCGGATGCAGCGAATCCAGCCGCTCCAGCGCATCACGCATGTGCAGACCCTGAATGGATCGCCCGGAGCCTTTCAGCGTGCCGTCACCTGCCGGTGCAAAAGCGATCACCGGGCGATGAAAACGCTCTTTAATGCGCGAGGCGAGGATCCCAACCACTCCCTGATGCCACTCAGGATGATACATCGCCAGACCGCCAGGCAGCGTCTCGCGGCTGCGCTCCAGCTTCTCGCACAGGGTCAGCGCTTCCGCCTGCATCCCCTGCTCAATCTCTTTACGCGTCTGGTTCAGCGCATCCAGCTCATTGGCCAGTACTCGCGCTTCGCCGATGTTATCGCACAGCAATAGCGCCACACCGACGGACATATCATCCAGCCGACCCGCGGCGTTCAGACGCGGACCGAGGGCGAAACCTAAATCACTGGCGGCAAGCTTTTGCGCATCGCGGTTGGACACTTCCAGCAGCGCTTTGATCCCCGGACGGCATTTTCCGGCGCGAATGCGGCTTAAGCCCTGCCAGGTGAGGATCCGGTTGTTGGCATCCAGCGGCACCACGTCCGCCACGGTGCCCAGCGCGACCAGATCGAGCAGATCCGCCAGGTTAGGCGGCGCAATGCCACGTTCGTCAAACCAGCCCTTATCGCGCAGGAAAGTGCGCAGGGCAAGCATCAGATAAAACGCCACGCCCACGCCGGCCAGCGATTTCGACGGGAAATCACAGTCAGTCAGATTTGGGTTGATGATGGCTTCGGCTGCTGGCAACGTCTCGCCCGGCAGGTGGTGATCGGTAACCACCACCGGGATCCCCAGCGCCCTGGCGTGATCCACACCGGCATGGGAAGAGATACCGTTATCGACGGTGACAATCAGCTGCGCGCCGCGCGCATGGGCCTGATCGACCACTTCCGGACTTAAACCGTAACCATCCTCAAAACGGTTTGGCACCAGGTAGCTGATGTTATCGCAGCCCAGCGAGCGCATCCCCAGCACGCTCAGGGCGGTACTGGTTGCGCCGTCCGCATCGAAGTCGCCGACCACGATGATGCGCGTCCCCTCGCGAAAGGCGTTATAGAGGATTTCGACCGCTTTTTCGACGCCGCTCAGTTGCTGCCAGGGCAGCATGCCTTTTACGCTGCGCTCGAGATCCCGGGCACTGCGTACACCACGACTGGCGTACAAGCGGCGTAACAGCGGCGAGAGATCGGCAGGCAGTTCTGCCGATTCATCGACTTCCCGCCGACGAAGTTGTATCTGTTGTTTCACGCGAATTACTTACCACTGGTCTGTTTTTGGTGCTCGTCAAGAAACGCTTTCATCTCTTTCGGCCCCTGATAACCTGGTACGACATAGCCGTTGCTCAGCACAATGGCTGGCGTGCCACTTACGCCAAACTGCACGCCCAGCGCGTAGTGATCCGCGATGTTCACATCACAGGTTGCCGCTTTCACACCTTTGCCAGCCATCGCGTCATCAAACGCTTTGGCTTTGTCTTTTGCACACCAGATGGACTTCATATCCTGTTCGGCCTGGCTTTCCAGTCCCTGGCGCGGGAAGGCGAGGTAGCGGACGGTAATGCCCAGCGCATTGTAGTCCTTCATCTCTTCATGCAGCTTGTGGCAGTAGCCACAGGTGATATCGGTAAAGACGGTGATAACGTGTTTTTCCTGTGGCGCTTTATAGACGATCATTTCATTTTCCAGCGCGTTCAGGTGCTTCATCAGCAGCTGATTGGTCACGTTGACCGGCGTCGCACCGCTGACGTCGTACATTGGCCCCTGAATGATATGTTTACCGTCTTCCGTCACGTACAGCACGCCGCTGTTGGTCAGCACCGTTTTCATCCCGGCAATTGGGGCGGGTTGAATATCCGTGCTCTGCACGCCCAGTTTCGTCAGAGACTGGCGGATCGCGGCGTCGTCGGCGTGTGCCAGGCCGGAAAACGCGGTGGCCAGCAGGGTAAACAGCATTAAACCTTTTTTCATAACCTTTCCTGTTCGCTCAGCATTCACGCTCTTGGGTGATGCTGTTGATGAAGTTGACGCAAGCGCGCTGTCGCAACATGAGTATAAATCTGCGTGGTGGAGAGATCGCTGTGACCCAGCAACATCTGCACCACGCGTAAATCGGCGCCATGATTGAGCAAATGCGTGGCAAATGCGTGGCGTAAAACGTGCGGTGACAGCTTTTCACTGTCGATTCCCGCTAATACGGCATAGTGCTTAATGCGGTGCCAGAAGGTCTGGCGCGTCATCTGCTGGGCGCGTTGACTGGGAAACAGCACGTCAATCGACACGCCGTTCAGCAGCCACGGACGCCCATGCTCCAGGTACGTCTCCACCCAGTACACCGCCTCTTCGCCCAATGGAACGAGTCGCTCTTTATTGCCTTTACCGATCACCCGAACCACACCCTGGCGCAGACTGATGTCACTCATCGTCAGCCCGACGAGTTCAGACACACGCAGTCCCGTGGCATACAGGATCTCAAGCATGGCTTTATCGCGTAACTCCAGCGGTTGGTCAACCACTGGCGCCTGTAATAATCGCTCAACTTGCGCTTCACTGAGATCTTTCGGTAAGCGCTGTGGCAATTTAGGCGACGCCAGCGTCGCTGTTGGATCGTCTGAACGGATCTTCTCGCGATAAAGATGCTGGAAAAGCCGCCGCACCGCGCTCAGCAGTCGTGCGGTACTGGTCGCTTTATACCCGCCGTCCATCCGCTCGGCCAGTAATGCCTGCAGATCGTCGCTTTGCGCGGTATCCAGCGACACCTGACGGTGTGCGAGCCACTCCACCAACATGGTCAAATCGCGGCGATAGGCGCTCAGCGTATTTTCCGCCAGATTTTTCTCCAGCCAGAGCGCATCAAGGAATTGTTCGATGCGCGCAAGATCCTGTTCCACATCAGCCTCTTTGATTCTGCAACCCGCCATTATGACTCAATGATACGGGTTTCTGGTACACTACGCGCAAAGTCATAGCAAGTATTGAGACGTTTACGCGATGAATATTGGTCTTTTTTACGGTTCCAGCACCTGCTACACCGAGATGGCGGCAGAGAAAATTCGCGACATCATCGGCCCGGAACTGGTAACACTGCATAATCTGAAAGATGATGCCCCGGCCCTGATGGAGCAGTACGATGTGCTGATCTTAGGCATTCCCACCTGGGATTTCGGTGAAATTCAGGAAGACTGGGAGGCCGTCTGGGATCAACTGGACGAGCTCAACCTCGAAGGCAAAATTGTCGCACTTTACGGTATGGGCGACCAGTTAGGCTACGGCGAGTGGTTCCTTGACGCGCTGGGCATGCTGCATGACAAACTGTCGACCAAAGGGGTCAAATTCGTCGGTTACTGGCCTACCGAAGGCTACGAGTTCACCAGCCCTAAACCGGTCATTGCCGAGGGTCAGCTGTTCGTCGGTCTCGCCCTGGATGAAACCAATCAATACGATCTCAGCGATGAGCGTATTCAGGCATGGTGCGAGCAAATTCTTGGTGAAATGGCCGAGCACTATTCCTGATACCGATTTCCTGATACCGATTATCTGAGACAAAACCCCTGACCCGTAGGGCTGGCAGTAAAAACCGTCAGCCCTGCCAGCGCATTCCACCCATTACGCCTATCCCAGCGTCGAATTTTGCATCATCAGGCGGCGTAAATCTCGCCATTCAGCTTTATCCATACTGTCTGCCGCGAGCCACAAATGCTGGCGTTTACCGGTTTCTGACCGCAAGCGCAACATCATGCCGGTTTTAATCATCCACGGCGCACTGACGATAAGCCAGTCCTGCCCCTGCCAGCGGAGCCGTCCATCCATCAGAAGTTTGACCTCCCCCTGACGGGCGTTAATTCGACGCTGGCTACGGACGCAGTCAAACACAACCAGCGAAAGCAGTATCAACCACAACGGCGTGTAGCTCAGCGGCCATGGCATTAATAGAATAGCCGCAGCGACCAGCCCATGCAGAAGTAGCGATAACCACTGTGCGCGCCATGAGACGCGGAGATCAGATTGCCACAGGACCACGATCCCGATTCCGTGTCTGAATGAGTCGTACCATCTGCGCCAGTTCAGCATCTGCCGGTTTACCGTGATTCATCAACCAGTTGAATAAATCCGGGTCATCACACTCCAGCAGACGAATAAAAATACGTTTTTCATCGTCGCTCAACGTGTCGTATTCATGTTCGAAAAACGGCATGATGGAAATATCGAGTTCACGCATACCGCGTCGGCATGCCCAGTGAATACGTGCTTTATTGTTAATATCCATTTTTTTCTTCCTGTCTCACTCAAATGAACTACCCGACTATTGTAACGTGTTTTTCATCCTGTTTTGCGGGAATATCCGTAATCACAAGCGCGATCGCTAATTAAATCCCCAATAACTCAATGGGTTCATGTTTTCTGGATGCCGTCTCGCAATCTATACGATAAGGCACAAATGGGACTATCAAAGCGCTTGCATTGGGCAATAGCTCTTTTACCATTAGTCATTATCACTGCGTTAAGCAAATCAGGACATTTTTATGGCATTTACTCCATTTCCACCTCGTCAGCCGTCAGCTTCAGCACGTTTGCCCGTGACGTTAATGACGTTAGATGACTGGGCGCTGGCCACGATTACCGGGGCTGACAGCGAGAAGTATATCCAGGGTCAGGTGACTGCTGACGTGAGTCTACTGACTGAACACCAACACGTACTGGCCGCCCATTGCGACGCTAAAGGAAAAATGTGGAGCAACCTGCGACTGTTCCGCGACGGCGATGGCTTTGCCTGGATTGAGCGTCGTAGCCTGCGTGACGCGCAGGTGACCGAACTGAAAAAATACGCCGTGTTTTCGAAAGTGGCGATTGCCCCGAACGATGAGCGCGTGCTGCTGGGCGTAGCGGGTTTCCAGGCGCGTGCCGCACTGGCAAATCTGTTTAGCGAACTGCCTGACAGCGAAAAGCCCGTCACGCGTGAAGGAGCAACCACCCTGCTGTGGTTTGAACATCCGGTGGAACGCTTCCTGTTGGTTACTGATGTGACAACAGCGGAAGCCGTGACGGAAAAGCTGCGTGGCGAAGCCGAACTGAATAACAGCCAGCAGTGGCTGGCTCTGGATATTGAGGCTGGACTTCCGGTGATCGATTCTGCCAACAGTGCGCAGTTCATTCCGCAGGCGACCAATCTTCAGGCGCTGGGGGGGATCAGCTTTAAGAAAGGCTGCTATACCGGGCAAGAGATGGTGGCGCGAGCGAAATTCCGCGGGGCGAACAAACGTGCATTGTGGTCTCTGGCGGGTAAGGCCAGCCGGGTACCAGAAGCGGGTGACGATCTTGAGATGCAAATGGGTGAGAACTGGCGTCGTACTGGCACCGTCCTCGCGGCAGTGCAGTTGGATGACGGTCAGCTACTGGTACAGGTGGTGATGAACAACGATATGGAAACCGACAGCGTATTTCGTGTACGCGACGATGCCAACACGTTGCACATCAAACCGCTGCCCTATTCGCTGGAAGAGTAACAAAATAACGCCTGATGGCGCGTCGCTTATCAGGCCTACGAAGATATACCTCTCGCCCTGTAGGCCTGATAAAACGTCAAACCATCACATCACGCCTGTCCTACGTACAAGTAGATCGCCAGAAAGTGGCACACGCTGCCACCCAGCACGAACCCGTGCCAGATGGCATGGTTGTAGGGAATGCGTTTACTGACGTAGAAAATCACTCCCAGTGAATAGACCACGCCGCCGACGGCCAGTAGCGTTACGCCTCCCGCCGCCAGTTTGATTGCCAGTTGATACACCACAATCAGCGACAGCCAGCCCATCGTCAGATAGGTCACCAGCGACAGCACCTTAAACCGGTGGGCTATCGTCAGTTTGAATAAAATACCGAGCAGCGCCAGGCTCCAGATAACAATCATCAGCCCACGTGCCAGTGTTGAATCCAGACCCACCAGCAGAAACGGCGTATAGGTCCCGGCAATGAGCAGGTAGATAGCACAGTGGTCGAATTTTTTCAGCCAGATCTTCGCCCGCTGATGTGGGATAGCGTGATACAAGGTCGACGCCAGAAACAACAGAATCATACTGCCGCCGTACAGGCTGTAGCTGGTAATCGCCGTCGCGCTGGCGTTCATATCCACCGCCTGCACCAGCAACAGCACCAGACCGACGATACCAAACACCAGCCCAATTCCGTGGCTGATGCTGTTGGCGATTTCCTCTGCCAGTGAATATCCCTGCGCGATTAATGGCTTCTGGACCATAACTTACTCCGGTGAAACGAACACGTTCGTGATTGCGCTTCTAGCGTAACTGAGAATGGTTCCAGTGAACACCTGTTAGCCAAAATAAATATCGAATTTAAAATAATCGTTATAAATCATAATATTGAAATGTATTTTTCAACTAACAGTTGTTCATTAAATTCAAAGGCATTTAAAATCAATCACATAAAACTGTGACTGATTCGGGTAAATCTCGCCAATCACCTGCCTGAGTTCCTCCAGCGTCATGTTTTCCTGCTGGGCATGTTTTTCCGTCAGTGTGTCGAGGGTGACGGTTGACGTACCCTGCACCTCGATCGTGCAAAAATAGCCGTCGTCCTCGAAACGCCCTACCCGCAGAATGTCACCGGCCTTGAAGTGAGATTCAGACTCATCGCGAATGGTGATCGTTTTACGCCCTGCCAGAATGTCGTCCTGGAAACGCTGAAAAAAAGTGATGTCATTTGGCTGCATGTTATTATTCCCTGTAGATATATCTGATGAGTGAGTATTGCCATTGTGAGTATGTTCTCCCACGCTGCCATCGCCAGTCTCAACAACATTGAGATGTTGGTCTACAACTATGTCATCAGAAACCGTGACAAAGTCATGTATATGACCATTCGGGAACTGGCTGAAGCGGCGGGTGTATCGACGACCACCGTGCTGCGTTTCTGTCGCAAGCTTAACTGTGAAGGCTACTCCGAATTTCGCGTACGCTTTAAATTATATTTAGAGCAGAATGAACCGCAACAGGCTAATTTTGGTGCCAGCGAGATTATCAGTTTCTTTAAAGGGGTCAATAACGATGAATTTGATCAATTACTCGAAAAGGCGGTAGACATTATTTTATCGTCCGAGCGTATTATATTTGTCGGTGCCGGTACCTCAGGAGCCTTAGCGAAATATGGCGCGCGTTTTTTCTCAAACGTCGGAAAATTCAGTAACCATATTGACGATCCTTATTTCCCGGTCACTAACGACATGGCACGTAATGCGCTGGCGATTGTGTTATCTGTCTCTGGTGAAACCGAAGAGATCCTGCGCTTTGCCAGCCAGTTCAGCCTGCATAACTGCAAAGTGCTCTCGATTACCAGCCATGAACACTCGCGTCTCGCTAAACTGGCGGACTTTAATCTTTCCTGGCATGTGCCGCAAACCCGTATTGCCGGTGTGTACGATATCACCACGCAAATTCCCGTTATTTATATTCTCGAATCCCTCGGGCGAAAGCTGGCGAAAAAATTAGCGTAAAAAAACAGACTGTTTTTTGGCGGTAACAAATTACCGTTTCGCTATTTTGTTATATCGTGACATTTATCTTCCCTTTGTTAGACTCAAATCAGTTTGTATTAATTTGAGATGACGCAACGATGAAAAAACTCACCTTACCGAAAGATTTTCTCTGGGGCGGCGCGGTTGCTGCACATCAGGTTGAAGGCGGCTGGAACAAAGGCGGCAAAGGTCCCAGCATTTGTGATGTTCTGACCGGCGGCGCGCATGGCGTACCCCGTGAAATCACCCAGGAAGTGGAGCCTGGTAAATACTACCCGAACCACGACGCGGTCGATTTTTATGGTCACTACAAAGAAGACATCCAACTGTTTGCCGAAATGGGCTTTAAATGCTTCCGCACATCCATCGCCTGGACCCGCATCTTCCCGCAAGGTGACGAAACGCAGCCAAATGAAGAAGGGCTGAAATTCTACGACGACATGTTTGACGAGTTGCTCAAGTACAACATCGAGCCGGTTATTACCCTTTCTCACTTTGAAATGCCGCTGCATCTGGTGCAGCAGTATGGCGGCTGGACTAACCGCAAGGTCGTTGATTTCTTTGTTCGTTTTGCCGAAGTGGTGTTTGAACGCTACAAGCATAAGGTCAAATACTGGATGACCTTCAACGAAATCAACAACCAGCGCAACTGGCGCGCGCCGCTGTTTGGCTATTGCTGTTCCGGCGTGGTCTATACCGAGCACGAAAACCCGGAAGAGACCATGTATCAGGTGCTGCACCATCAGTTTGTCGCCAGCGCGTTAGCGGTGAAGGCGGCGCGTCGCATCAACCCGGAGATGAAAGTGGGCTGCATGCTGGCGATGGTCGCGCTGTATCCGTTCTCCTGTAAGCCAGAGGACGTCATGTTCGCCCAGGAATCCATGCGCGAGCGCTATGTATTCACCGACGTTCAACTGCGCGGTTACTACCCTTCCTATGTCCTCAACGAGTGGGAGCGTCGCGGCTTTAACATCAAAATGGAAGATGGCGATACCGCGATTCTGCGTGAAGGCACCTGCGATTACCTTGGTTTCAGCTACTACATGACCAACGCGGTGAAGGCCGAAGGCGGCAGCGGTGATGCTATTTCGGGTTTCGAAGGCAGCGTACCGAACCCGCACGTCAAGGCCTCCGACTGGGGCTGGCAGATTGACCCGGTGGGCCTGCGCTATTCACTGTGCGAACTGTATGAGCGCTACCAGAAACCGTTGTTCATCGTTGAAAACGGCTTTGGTGCCTTAGATAAAGTGGAAGAAGACGGCAGCATTAACGACGACTACCGCATTGACTATCTGCGCGCCCACATCGAAGAGATGATGAAGGCGGTGACGTATGACGGCGTGGATCTGATGGGCTACACGCCGTGGGGCTGCATCGACTGTGTCTCTTTCACCACCGGCCAGTACAGCAAACGCTACGGCTTTATCTATGTGAACAAGCACGATGATGGCACGGGTGACATGTCGCGTTCCCGCAAGAAGAGCTTCGACTGGTACAAAGCGGTGATCGCCAGCAACGGCGAGGATCTCTAAGGGGTTGCCGGATGGCGCTGCGCTTATCCGGCCGACAGGTTCTGTTGCCACAGGCCGGATAAAGCGTTTACGCCGCCATCCGGCATTCCTTATCCTACTTCCCGCCCGCCAGTTCCAGAAAACTGCCCGTGACATACGACGCTTTCTCACTCAGCAGCCAGGCAATGGCTTGCGCCACCTCTTCCGGTTGACCACCGCGCTGCATGGGCAACATTGACTTCACGCGATCCACCCGCCCAGGCTCGCCGCCGGAGGCGTGGATTTCGGTGTAGATAAGCCCCGGACGCACGCCGTTAACCCGGATCCCCTGCGCCGCGACTTCCAGTGCTAAGCCGGTGGTCAGTGAATCTACGGCCCCTTTCGACGCCGCGTAGTCAACATACTCTCCCGGCGCTCCCAGACGCGACGCCGCTGATGACACGTTCACAATTGCCCCGCCGTGACCGCCGTGTTTGTGCGACATGCGCTTTACCGCTTCGCGACAGCAGAGGAAGTACCCCGTCACGTTGGTCGCCAGCACGCGGTTAATCCGCTCGGCAGAAAGATTCTCGATGGTACTTTGTTCAAATAAAATTCCGGCATTATTGACCAGCGCCGCAAGGGGCTCATTTTCACGATCGATAGATTCAAACATCGCCACGACCTGCGCTTCGTCACTGATATCTGCACGCAGGGTAAACGCGTTTCCCCCGGCGGCGACAATGTTGTTCACCACCTCGGTGGCGGCCCGGATATTGTGATGAAAGTTGACGGCAACCGTATAACCTTCCTGTGCCAGCAGCAAGGCCGTCGCGCGCCCGATACCGCGACTACCGCCGGTAACTAATGCTATTGCCATGCCATTTTCCCCCAAAAAGAATAAAGGCGCCGAAGCGCCTTTAAAAGATAGTCGAATCAGCAGATTACTGGTATTCGCTCATCGGCACGCAGGAGCAGAACAGATTACGGTCACCGTAAACGTCATCAAGACGCTTCACGGTTGGCCAGTATTTGTTCGCCACGCCCGCCGGGAAGACGGCGATTTCACGGCTGTAACCGTGATTCCACTCCGCCACCAGTTCATTCTGGGTGTGCGGCGCGTTAACCAGTGGGTTATCTTCCAGCGACCAGACACCCGCTTTCACGCTGTCAATTTCTGCGCGAATCGCCAGCATGGCGTTGATAAAGCGATCCAGTTCCACTTTGCTTTCAGATTCCGTTGGTTCAACCATCAGCGTACCCGCGACCGGGAACGACATGGTTGGCGCGTGGAAACCGTAGTCGATCAAGCGCTTGGCAATATCCAGTTCACTGATGCCAGTCTCTTCTTTCAGTGGACGAATATCGAGAATACACTCGTGCGCCACGCGACCATCGCGACCGGTATACAGAACCGGGAACGCGTCTTTCAGTCGGCTGGCGATGTAGTTGGCATTCAGAATCGCTACCTGGCTTGCCTGCTTCAGCCCTTCTGCGCCCATCATGCGGATGTACATCCAACTGATCGGCAGAATTGATGCGCTGCCGAACGGTGCGGCAGAGACCGCGCCCTGGCGGGTCAGCATCCCTTCAATCTGCACCACGCTGTGTCCCGGCACAAACGGTGCCAGGTGCGATTTCACACCAATGGGTCCCATACCCGGACCGCCGCCGCCGTGCGGAATGCAGAAGGTTTTATGCAGGTTAAGATGTGAAACGTCCGCGCCGATAAAGCCCGGAGAAGTGATGCCCACCTGAGCGTTCATATTTGCGCCGTCGAGATAAACCTGACCACCGAACTGATGCACTATCTCGCACACTTCGCGGATCGTCTCTTCGTAAACACCGTGGGTGGACGGATAGGTCACCATGATGCAGGAAAGGTTCTCGCCCGCCTGACCCGCCTTGTCACGCAGATCGCCAAGATCGATGTTACCGTTCTTATCACAGGCCACGACCACCACCTGCATACCCGCCATCTGTGCTGAAGCCGGGTTAGTCCCGTGTGCAGAGGCCGGGATCAGACAGATATCACGATGCCCTTCATTACGGCTTTCGTGGTAATGACGAATGGCCAGCAGCCCGGCGTATTCACCCTGCGCGCCGGAGTTCGGCTGCATGCAAACCGCGTCGTAACCGGTCAGTTTAACCAGCCAGTCAGAAAGCTGACCGATCATCTGATGGTAGCCTTCCGCCTGTTCTGGTGGGCAGAACGGATGCAGTTCAGCAAACTCTGGCCAGGTAATCGGGATCATCTCCGCTGCCGCGTTCAGCTTCATAGTGCAAGAGCCCAGCGGGATCATCGCCTGATTCAGCGCCAGATCTTTACGCTCCAGCGAGTGCATGTAGCGCATCATTTCGGTTTCGCTGTGATAGCGATTAAATACCGGGTGACTCAGGATAGCGTCATCACGCAGCATACTTTCCTGAATGGAACGACTGTCGTGCGCCACCTCTTTATCCAGCGTGTCGATATTCAGACCATGGCTGTCGCCCAGCAGAACGCTGAACAACTGCACGATATTTTCACGGGTGGTGGTTTCGTCGAGCGTTATACCTACGGCGTTATGGATATCACTGCGCAGGTTGATTTCTGCCGCTTGCGCACGCGCCAGCACCGCCGCTTTGTCCGCCACTTCCACGCACAACGTGTCGAAATAGTGGGCGTGACGCAGTTTCAGCCCTTTCTGTTGCAGGCCTGCCGCCAGAATGTCGGCCAGACGGTGAATACGATTCGCAATGCGTTTCAGGCCAACCGGGCCATGATAAACGGCATACAGACTGGCAATATTTGCCAGCAGCACCTGAGAGGTACAAATGTTGGAGTTCGCTTTCTCGCGGCGAATATGCTGCTCACGAGTCTGCATCGCCATGCGCAGTGCGGTATTGCCCGCCGCATCTTTCGATACACCGATAATACGGCCCGGCATGGAGCGTTTGAATTCATCTTTCGCAGCGAAGAATGCCGCGTGTGGACCGCCATAGCCCATCGGTACGCCAAAGCGTTGCGCAGAGCCGAAAACAATGTCCGCGCCCTGTTTGCCCGGCGCGGTCAGCAGAACCAGAGCCATAAAGTCGGCAGCAACGCTGACGATCGCTTTGCGCGACTTCAGTTCACTAATCAGCGCGCGGTAGTCGTGGACTTCACCGGTAGTTCCCACCTGCTGTAACAGCACGCCGAACACATCCTGGTGATCCAGCACTTTCGCCGCATCATCCACAATCACTTCAAAACCAAAGGTTTCTGCACGCGTACGCACAACATCCAGCGTTTGCGGATGCACATCCGCGGCTACGAAGAAACGGTTCGCGTTTTTCAGTTTGCTGATGCGCTTCGCCATCGCCATCGCTTCTGCAGCCGCAGTGGCTTCATCGAGCAGCGAAGCGGAAGCCATATCCAGACCGGTCAGATCCAGCGTCACCTGCTGGAAGTTCAACAGCGCTTCCAGGCGCCCCTGAGACACTTCCGGCTGATAAGGCGTATAGGCGGTGTACCAGCCTGGGTTTTCCAGCATGTTGCGCAGGATAACCGGTGGCAGCTGCACGGCGGTGTAACCCATGCCAATGTACGACGTGAAGCGCTTGTTACGCCCGGCGATGGCCTTTAATTCTGCCAGCGCAGCGTATTCGGTCGCCGCCTCGCCGACCTGCGGCGGGGTCGCGAGCTGAATGTCTTTCGGCACAATCTGGCCGATCAACGCATTTAACGACTCGGCGCCAACCGCATTCAGCATCTCTTGCTGCTGCGCGGCGTCCGGTCCGATGTGGCGTTCAATGAAAGCGCCGCTGTTTTCAAGCTGGCTTAACGTCTGTGTCATGGGCGATGGTTCCTGAAACGTGCAGTGAATCGTGATTGTCTGACTGGTTTGCCCGGTGGCGCTCACGCTTACCGGGCCTACGCGCGATCGGTAGGCCGGATAAGCGTGAGCGCCATCCGGCATAAGCGTATTTATTCGTCTTCGAGCAGAGCTTCGTACGCTGTCGCATCCAGCAGCGAGTCCAGTTCGCTCTCATCGCTGGCTTTGATTTTGAAGATCCAGCCACCGGCATACGGCTCGCTGTTCACCAGTTCCGGGGAGTCGCTCAGCGCGTCGTTGACGGCCACGATCTCACCGCTGATCGGCGCATAGATGTCAGAAGCGGCTTTGACCGACTCAGCCACCGCGCAGTCGTCGCCCGCGCTAACGGTCGCGCCAACGTCCGGCAGGTCAACAAAAACCATGTCGCCCAACAGTTCCTGAGCGTGTTCGGTGATACCAACGGTGTAAGAGCCGTCAGCTTCTTTGCGCAGCCATTCGTGTTCTTTGCTGTATTTCAGTTCTGCTGGTACGTTGCTCATCAATCAATCTCCAGAAAAGGATGAATCACGCGACGGCTTTGCCGTTACGCACAAAAACAGGTTTAGTCACTTTTACCGGCATTTCGCGGTTGCGAATCTGCACAATTGCCGTTTCGCCAATGCCCGCCGGCACCCGCGCCAGCGCAATACTGTAGCCCAGCGTCGGTGAGAAGGTACCACTGGTGATAACGCCTTCCAGTTGATTGCCCTGGGCATCAGTGAAGCGTACCGGCAGTTCGTTACGCAGAACGCCTTTCTCGGTCATCACCAGACCAACCAGTTGTTCGTGGCCTTTTTCACGCTGAACTTCCAGCGCTTCACGACCGATAAAGTCGCGGTCAGTCGGTTCCCAGGCGATGGTCCAGCCCATATTGGCCGCCAGCGGCGTGATCCCCTCGTCCATCTCCTGACCATACAGGTTCATACCCGCTTCCAGGCGCAGCGTATCGCGCGCGCCCAGGCCACATGGCTTCACGCCCGCTTCCACCAGCGCACGCCAGAAATCCGCTGCCTTTTCATTCGGCATTGCAATTTCATAGCCCGCCTCACCGGTGTAACCGGTCGTGGCGATAAACAGGTCACCCGTTTGCACGCCGAAGAACGGTTTCATGCCTTCGACGGCTTTGCGCTGCTCGTCAGTAAACAGGGATGCCGCCTTCGCCTGCGCGTTTGGTCCCTGCACGGCAATCAGCGACAGGTCATCACGCACGGTAATGTCGATGGCATAAGGTTCAGCGTGTTGGGTAATCCAGGAAAGGTCTTTTTCGCGGGTGGCGGAGTTTACAACGAGGCGGAAGAAGTCTTCGGTAAAGTAATAGACAATCAGGTCATCTATCACGCCGCCCGAGGCGTTGAGCATACCGGAATAAAGGGCTTTGCCGGTTTTCGTTAGCTTTGCCACGTCGTTCGCCAGCAGATAACGCAAAAACTCCCGGGTGCGACTGCCGCGCAGATCGACGATGGTCATGTGCGACACATCAAACATCCCGGCATGAGTGCGGACCGCATGGTGCTCATCAAGCTGAGAACCATAATGCAGTGGCATCATCCAGCCGTGAAAATCGACCATGCGAGCACCGCATAGCGTGTGTTGTTCGTACAAAGGAGTCTGTTGAGCCATCTTGTCCTCATTGAATAAGCGGGGCTGACCACCCTTTCGCGGCGAAATTATCGCCACGAAACCCGGCATCGACGCCACTGCAGGGCCCCGACGCAAACGTTCTCTTTGCCCCTGAACTTACCACCGAAACCCACGCTAAACCATAAAACAAAATTAACCATCACATTAGCTTATGGCCAAAACTCACCGAAACTCCGCCAGTATAAAAAACCACAACAAAAGCAAGCTACGCAGATAAATAACTACAATTCGCGCTTAAAAGGCGAACATAACCACATTAAACGCTAAAAAAATGTCAAAACTGGCGTTATGAAAAAATCGCGACATTAGAAAATATAATGCGAAAAGAACAGTGAAATTAGTTTATTTCAAATGAGAGATGCCCCCCGGCGAAGTCGCCGGGAGGAGGAAATGTGACGGGTTTCAAATTCTTTAAAAGAGGTGAATGCTTAGCGAAGCCACTCAGGCAGATCGTTGAGTCCCATTGCCTGACGGAGAAGTTGCGGTTTAACACCCGGAAGGGTATCAGCCAGTTTCAGCCCCATATCACGCAGCAGTTTTTTTGCCGGATGCGTCCCCGCAAACAGCTCGCGGAACCCCTGCATGCCCGCCAGCATCATCGCCGCGCTGTGCTTACGGCTGCGCTCATAACGACGCAAATAGAGGTACTGCCCAATGTCTTTACCCTGACGATGCAGACGTTTGAGTTCATCCACCAGTTCTGCTGCATCCATAAACCCAAGGTTCACGCCCTGCCCGGCCAGTGGATGGATGGTATGCGCGGCGTCGCCGACCAGCGCCAGACGATGCGCGGCGAACTGACGCGCATAGCGTCCCGTCAGCGGAAACACCTGGCGTTCGCTCTCCACGCTGCACAGCCCCAGACGATTATCAAACGCGATATTCAGCGCCTGATTAAACTGCTCATCGCTTGCCTGCTGCATCCGTTCAGCCTCTTGCGGCGCAAGCGACCAGACGATGGAGCACAAATGCGGATCGCGAAGCGGCAGGAACGCCAGAATGCCTTCGCCATGAAACGCCTGACGGGCAACGGCACCATGGGCTTCTTCGGTACGAATGGTCGCGACCAGCGCATGATGGCGATAATCCCAGAAGGTCAATGGAATGTCCGCTTTATTGCGTAGCCACGAGTTTGCCCCATCGGCGCCAATCACCAGACGCGCCGTGAGCATGGCGCCATCTTTCAGCGTCAGGAAGGCGTCGTTTTCGCCCCACGCCACCTGCTGTAATTCGGCAGGCGCCATCAGCGTGATATCGGAGGATTGACGCGCTTTTTGCCACAGCGCGTAATGGATAACCGCGTTCTCCACGATATGGCCCAGATGGCTGTAGCCCATGCTTTGGTCATCAAATTTGATACGACCAAAGCTGTCTTTGTCCCACACTTCCATCCCGTGATAGCAACTGGCGCGACGAGCCACAATGTCTGACCAGACGCCCAGTCGGGTAAGCAGTTTTTCACTGGCGGCATTGATCGCCGACACGCGAAGCGCGGGATCGGCATCTGCCGCCAGCGGTTGCGGTTCGCGCTGTTCAAGCACAGCGACACGTAAACCGCTGCCCTGCAGTCCACACGCGACAGCCAGGCCAACCATGCCTCCGCCCACGATTGCTACATCAACACTTTGCACTGTTTACTCCTGAAAATCGGAAACCGCCATCGGGCGTCATATTCGTAAAAATACCGGATCGCGCTTCGCCTGTCCGGTCTGGAGGTGATGTTTACCGCGCCACCCAACCTAACGTCCGCTGTGCAAACGCATCGCGGGCGGGAGGGCATAATTCCATGGTCATCAGACCCACGTTGCGCCCGACAACCAGCGGCGCCCAGCGGTTGGCAAACAGATGAACCAGACTGTCCGTCACGCCGACCGTGGCCTGGCGATCCCCCTGACGACGATGTTGATAGTGCGCGAGCACGGCGTAGTCGCCGACGTCCCTGCCTATCGCCTGAGCTGTTGTGAGCGTTTCGGCGAGGCTCATAACATCACGCAGTCCAAGGTTAAACCCCTGCCCCGCAATCGGGTGCAGCGTCTGCGCGGCGTTGCCCACCAGCACGGTGCGGTGCGTAAACGCCTTCGCCGCCGTAGTGAGAGAAAGCGGATACGCGCTGCGTTTGCCCGCGTGGGTGATTTTCCCCAACCGCCAGCCGAAAGCCGTCTGAAGTTCACGGCAGAAGCGTTCATCTGACCAGCTCAGAATTTCCTCACGTTGTTCCAGCGGATGACACCACACCAGCGAACAGCGCCCTTCAGACATCGGCAGCATCGCCAGGGGGCCATGCGCCGTAAACCGTTCAAACGCGCGGCCGTTATGGGCAACCGCAGTTGAGACGTTAGCGATCACCGCCAACTGCTCATAAGGTTCCTGCTGCCAGTCAACGCCGCAGGCGGTTGCCAACGCAGAACGCGTCCCATCTGCCGCCACCAGAACGCGTCCGACGATCGTTTCGCCCGTTTCCAGCGTGACATTCACCTGTTCCTGGGTGCGCGACACGCTGGCAACCCGGTCCGGGCAGTGCAACGTGACGCCTGGCGCTTTTCGCAGCAGGGAAAACAAGCGCAGCCCCACGTCGTGCAGTTCAACCACCTGCCCCAGCGCCGGAATGCGATAATCATCAGCGTTGAGCGTCACAAATCCGGCATGGCCTCGATCGCTGACGTGAACCGTATGGATCGCGGTGGCACAATCGGCAATCGCCTGCCAGACACCGATTCGCGCCAGTTGTTGGCAGGTTCCCGCCGCAAGCGCAATCGCCCGGGCATCAAACCCAGGATGACTGTCTGCTTCAGGGGCGGTCGCTTCAATCAGATGAACCGGCAGTGTTCCCTGACTTAACCGGGAAATGGCCAGCGCCAGCGTCGCGCCCACCATGCCACCGCCAACAATGATCACGCTCATTACGCTCTCGCCGCCGCCATTAACGCTTCAATCTCATCCGCCTTTTTGACGACGCCGGCGGTCAGATTTTCGTTACCGTTTTCCGTAATCAGGATGTCATCCTCAATGCGGATCCCGATCCCACGATAAGCTTCTGGTACATCAGCATCGGGGGCGATGTACAGTCCCGGCTCAACGGTGATCACCATTCCCGGTTTCAGAATACGGGAACGATCCTGCTCATATTCACCGACATCGTGAACATCCAGCCCGAGCCAATGGCTCAGACCGTGCATGAAAAACGGTCGATGCGCGTTATCGGCGATCAGTTGATCCACTTCGCCTTTCAAAATACCCAGCTTCACCAGCCCGGTAATCATAATGCGCACGACTTCACCGGTGACCTCCTGAATCGAAGTACCAGGACGGTACAGACGCAGGCTGGTCTCCAGCGATTCCAGCACGATGTCGTAGATCTCACGCTGCGCCGGGGTAAATTTGCCATTCACCGGGAAGGTTCGCGTGATATCGCCCGCATACCCTTTGTATTCACAGCCAGCATCAATCAGCACCAGGGCGCCGTCGCGCAGTTCACTTTCGTTTTCGGTGTAATGCAGAATGCAGCCGTTTTCACCGCTGCCCACAATGGTGTTGTAGGACGGATAGCGCGCACCGTGGCGAGTAAACTCGTGATGAATTTCGCCTTCCAGTTGATACTCAAACATCCCCGGACGGCATTTTTCCATCGCCCGGGTATGCGCCAGTGCCGTAATTTCTCCTGCGCGACGCATCACCGCAATCTCTTCAGGCGACTTAAACAGGCGCATTTCATGCACTATCGGCCGCCAGTCGATCAGGGTTGACGGCGATTTCAGGTTCTGGCGCGAACCTTTGCGCAGTTTTTCCAGCGCGGTGAAGACGACCTCATCCGCATACGCATATTCGCCCTGCGCGTGGTAGACCACGTCCAGACCGTTAAGCAACTGAAAAAGCTGTTGATTGATTTCGCTAAAGGCCAGCGCACGATCCACAGCCAGTTTTTCCGGCGCGGCATCTTGTCCCAGACGACGACCAAACCAGATTTCCGCAGTCAGATCGCGAACGCGATTGAACAACACGCTGTGGTTATGGGTATCGTCGCTTTTAATCAGTACCAGAACGGCTTCCGGTTCGTTAAAACCGGTGAAATACCAGAAATCGCTGCTCTGGCGATACGGGTATTCACTGTCCGCGCTGCGCGTAACTTCCGGCGCGGCAAAAATCAGCGCGGCGCTGCCTGGCTGCATTTGCGCAAGCAGTGCCTGGCGACGACGTTGGTATTCCTGCGGTGTCATGACGTGGCCTCCATTATCGTTTTACTTTTTAGTGTAGGGTCGGTTTACGCACTTCCGGTGCGGTCGGCGATTGACGGGTAAAGGTGTCGTGGCACAGCAGCGCGGCGACACGCACATACTCGATGATCTCTTCGAGAGACATCTCCAGCTCTTCCTGATCTTCATCTTCGTCATAGCCGAGCTGCGCGATGTTGCGCAAATCGTCGATGGCTTCACCCGTCTCGCCGGTCACTTTATCGAGCTTCGGCTGCGTGACGCCAAGACCAAGCAGGAAGTGATTAACCCATCCCGCCAGTGCATCGGCGCGATCGAAGACGCTCACGTCATCGCCTTCAGGCAGATAAAGCTGAAAAAGGAAACCGTCATCTTCCAGCGCGTCGCTGGTCGCGGAGTGCATTTTACGCAGCGCCTGAGCCAGTTCATGACCGAAGGCCAGTCCTTCATTCGTCAGGTCGTGAAGCAGCGGCTGCCAGGAGCTGTCGTTATTGCCACCGCAAATCATCCCGCTGATCAAACCATGCATTTCCGCCGGGGTCAGTCCGGCCCCTTGTTGGTTCAAATACTGGTTCATTTCACTGTAACCAGGCATTTCGTTCTGTATAGACATAAGCATTCGTCATCAAAGGGAGGATATTCATGGTATGCTACCACTTTGGACCCTGGTGAACCAGAATAGGGCTTGTATCTTCACATCAGGGTAGCTATAGTGTCGCCCCTTCGCGGACCCAGGGTCTGGAGACGAAGGCAGCGCAGTCAATCAGCAGGAAGGTGGCATGTCTGCACAACCCGTCGATATCCAAATTTTTGGCCGTTCACTGCGAGTGAATTGCCCGCCTGAACAAAGGGATGCGTTGAATCAGGCAGCGGACGATCTGAATCAGCGGTTGCAAGATCTGAAAGTTCGCACTAGAGTCACAAATACTGAGCAACTGGTATTCATTGCTGCACTGAATATTAGCTACGAACTGACTCAGGAAAAAGCGAAGACCCGCGACTACGCGGCGAGCATGGAACAACGTATTCGGATGCTACAACAGACCATTGAAGAGGCACTGCTTGATCAGGGTCGCATAACCGAAAAAACGAGCAAAAACTTTGAATAACACTTTTCGGTTTACTATGGTAGAGTGACCGTGAAGACAAAATTTCTCTGAGATGTTTGCAAGCGGGCCAGTCCCCTGAGCCGATATTTCATACCACAAGAATGTGGCGATCCATGGTTGGTGAGCATGCTCGGTCCGCCCGAGAAGCCTTAAGACTGTGACGACGCATTCACCTTGAACCAAGGGTTCAAGGGTTACAGCCTGCGGCGGCATCTCGGAGATTCTCCTTCTACCTGGCGACAGCCATGACATTACTCTCTGAACTCCCTTTATCACGACAAGCCCTTCGCCAGATGATCAGGCAACGTCGTCGTGCACTCACACTTTCGCAACAAATCGCCTTCGGTCAACAGGCCGCGACACGCATGCTTGCGTATCCGCCCGTCGTGATGGCACAGACGGTCGCTGTGTTTTTGTCATTTGATGGCGAACTTGATACCCAGCCGCTGATTGAACAACTCTGGCGGGCGGGAAAGCGAGTCTATCTTCCGGTTCTACACCCGTTCAGCCCCGGTAATTTGCTATTTCTGCACTACCACCCACACAGTGAACTGGTTACCAATCGGCTGAAGATTCAGGAGCCTAAACTGGACGTTCGTGATGTCCTGCCACTTTCGCAACTGGACGTGCTGGTCACGCCTTTAGTCGCGTTTGATGAACAGGGCCAGCGTTTGGGGATGGGCGGCGGATTCTACGATCGCACCTTACAAAACTGGCAACAGTATGGGTTGATACCCGTAGGGTACGCCCACGACTGTCAGCGCGTGGAGAAACTGCCGGTAGAAGAGTGGGATGTTCCCTTACCGGCCGTTGTGACACCATCAAAAGTATGGGAGTGCCAGGCGCTTCTTTGTTGATTGACACCGCCGTTTTTTTGACCTAGATTCCTCGGTAAGGGTGAGGGAGGCGAACCTCCTTCCTGCGTTTTCGCTGTTAATATGCTGGCCAGGCGATGATTAACAGGATAAGCAGCATGATGACATGACTCATCATC
Source organism: Citrobacter telavivensis (assembly GCA_009363175.1). NCBI lineage: Bacteria > Pseudomonadati > Pseudomonadota > Gammaproteobacteria > Enterobacterales > Enterobacteriaceae > Citrobacter > Citrobacter telavivensis. Next base: position 1,366,980 of record CP045205.1, on the reverse strand, counting down.
GTCCCTTTCCTTCTAAGAGCCCCTGCTTCGGTAGGGGCTTTCCCGTTTCAGCGTTGTGCTGCGCCTCTATCGTAATTTCCTTTTGTTGATGTACAACACGCAGTGAAGCCTTTAATCATCAATTGCGGCAAGGCTCGAAAACAGGATGTATGCGTTACCGAAGGGGATGAAGGGAAAACGAAGGAAGAAATGACGGGCAGACTCCACGCCTGCCCGCACAGGTGAGAATTAGTACAACAGACGCGCGCGAATGGTGCCCGGAATAGCCTTCATCGCCAACAGCGCTTTCTCGGCGACATCTTCATCCGCTTCAATATCAATAACGACATAGCCCATTTGTGCCGACGTTTGCAGATACTGCGCGGCGATATTGACGCCCTGCTCAGCAAAAATCTGGTTCAGAGACGTCAGCACGCCGGGACGGTTTTCGTGGATGTGCATCAGACGACGCCCGCCGTGCAGCGGCAGCGACACTTCCGGGAAGTTAACCGCAGAAAGCGTAGAGCCGTTATCGGAATACTTCGCCAGCTTACCCGCGACTTCCAGACCGATGTTCTCCTGTGCTTCCTGGGTGGATCCCCCAATATGCGGCGTCAGAATCACGTTATCAAAGTCGCACAGCGGTGAGGTAAACGGATCGCTGTTCGTCGCTGGTTCGGTCGGGAATACGTCGATTGCTGCCCCAGCCAGATGTTTGGTTGCCAGAGCATCACACAGTGCGGGAATATCCACCACCGTGCCACGTGCGGCGTTGATCAACAGCGAGCCTGGCTTCATCAGGGCAATCTCTTTCGCGCCCATCATGTTCTTCGTTGAGGCATTTTCCGGCACGTGCAGACTGACCACGTCGCTCATGTTAAGCAGTTCGGAAAGATGCTGAACCTGGGTAGCATTACCCAGCGGCAGTTTGTTCTCAATATCGTAGAAGTAAACGTGCATCCCCAGCGATTCCGCCAGAATACCTAACTGAGTCCCGATGTGGCCGTAGCCAATAATGCCCAGTCTTTTACCGCGCGCTTCAAACGAACCGGCTGCCAGTTTATTCCACACGCCACGGTGTGCTTTGGCGTTTGCTTCCGGTACGCCGCGCAGCAGCAGCAGCAGTTCGCCAATCACCAGTTCCGCCACGGAACGGGTGTTGGAAAACGGCGCGTTAAACACCGGAATACCGCGTTTTGCCGCCGCCGCCAGATCAACCTGGTTGGTGCCGATGCAGAAACAGCCGACGGCGACCAGTTTTTCCGCCGCGCTGATCACCTCTTCTGTCAGATGGGTACGGGATCGCAGGCCAATGAAGTGGGCATCACGGATGGACTCTTTCAGCTGTTCAGCATCCAGCGCCCCTTTGTGAAATTCGATGTTGGTATAACCTGCCGCCCGAAGGCTATCCAGCGCCTTTTGATGCACGCCTTCAACCAGCAGAAACTTAATCTTGTCTTTCTCCAGCGATACCTTTGCCATTTCCCGACCCTGTCTTTTTATGCAATCTGATGTTGTGTGTGTGGATTTGCATCCGCCTTTCAACATATCAAAAATAATGATTGCGGCAATATGAACGTTTGCGTCGCCCTGTTGAGGAGCGTTCATTCAGGGGCAAATGGTAGAGGAAAATGCTGGGGATAAGTTTTTCTTTGGAGAAATCAGCAGGGCAAGATTCAAAACGTGATACATGTCACCAAATTTGCCCCACAAAAAAATTTTAACCGGGGAAGCGCTCCCCCGGTAAGATCATTTCACGATGGTTTTGACGCCGTCAGCGGTCCCGATTAACGCCACATCCGCGCCACGGTTGGCAAACAGACCGACGGTAACCACGCCAGGAATGGCGTTAATGGCATTTTCCATCGCCACCGGATCGAGGATCTCCATTCCGTGCACATCGAGGATCACGTTGCCGTTGTCAGTGACCACGCCCTGACGATATTCCGGACGCCCCCCCAGCTTAACCAACTGGCGAGCCACTGCGCTACGCGCCATTGGGATCACCTCAACCGGCAGCGGGAAGTTACCCAGGATATCGACTTCTTTGGAAGCATCAGCGATACAGATAAATTTCTTCGCAACGGAGGCAATGATCTTTTCACGGGTCAGTGCCGCGCCGCCGCCTTTAATCATCTGCATGTGACCGTTAATCTCGTCCGCACCGTCAACGTAGACGCCAAGGCTGTCCACTTCGTTGAGATCAAACACAGGGATGCCGAGGCTTTTGAGTTTTTCGGTTGAAGCATCCGAACTGGAAACGGCACCTTCAATCTGGCCTTTCATGGTGCCCAGCGCGTCAATAAAGTGCGCGGCTGTTGAACCGGTACCTACCCCTACAATGGTGCCGGGCTGTACATACTGAAGTGCCGCCCATCCAACTGCTTTTTTCAGTTCATCCTGCGTCATGATCGTCTCGCCTTTGTGGAGAAAAATTCACGCGCATTATAGACCATTGCGCGGAAAAATCTTCCCGACCCGCTCCCAGGCTACGGATTTCGTCTTTACCCAATGCAAATTTATGTCATAGTGCAGGACAAACAAAAATTTCAGGAGTGTGTCAGAGCAATGAAACGTCCGGACTACAGAACACTACAAGCACTGGATGCCGTCATACGAGAACGCGGGTTTGAACGCGCGGCGCAGAAGCTGTGCATCACCCAATCTGCCGTTTCGCAACGCATCAAGCAGCTTGAGAATATGTTCGGACAACCGCTGCTGGTCCGTACCGTTCCGCCGCGTCCGACGGAGCAAGGACAAAAGCTGCTGGCGCTGCTTCGTCAGGTGGAGTTGTTGGAAGATGAATGGCTGGGCGATGAGCAAACCGGCTCTACGCCGCTGCTGCTGTCGCTGGCGGTCAACGCCGACAGTCTGGCAACCTGGCTGCTGCCAGCCCTGGCGCCGGTACTGGCCGACTCCCCTATTCGCCTCAACTTGCAGGTGGAAGATGAAACCCGCACCCAGGAACGCCTGCGTCGCGGTGAAGTGGTTGGGGCGGTGAGTATTCAGCATCAGGCGCTGCCCAGCTGTCTGGTGGATAAACTCGGCGCGCTCGACTATCTGTTTGTTGGCTCCAAAGCGTTCGCGGAACGCTACTTCCCGAACGGCGTCACCCGTTCCGCGCTGCTGAAAGCGCCTGCGGTGGCGTTTGACCATCTGGACGACATGCACCAGGCCTTCCTGCAGCAGAACTTCGATCTGCCGCCGGGCAGCGTCCCGTGTCACATCGTTAACTCTTCTGAAGCCTTTGTGCAACTGGCGCGTCAGGGCACCACCTGCTGTATGATCCCGCACCTGCAGATTGAAAAAGAACTGCAAAGCGGTGAGCTTATCGATCTCACGCCGGGCCTGTTCCAGCGCCGGATGCTCTACTGGCATCGGTTTGCGCCAGAAAGCCGTATGATGCGCAACGTCACCGACGCGCTACTGGCCTACGGTCACAAGGTGCTACGCCAGGACTGAGCCGCTCTTACTCTGCGCTGTAGAAGTGTCTGAGCTCATCGAACTGCATGGCAAATTCGATGTAGCTCATGAGCGCAGGAGAGTTCAGCTTACGGCTGGGATAAACCAGCCACAGATCGTTTCCCGCGACCGTCCATTCCGGCAACACCGGTATCAGGTCGCCCTTTTCGATTTTATCTTCCAGCATGAATGCCGGCAACAGCGTGATCCCAGCCCCTGCGATGGCGCTTTCGCGGGCATACACCAGATTATCCGTCAGATGCACACGGTCAGGCAGGTGCTGGTAATCTTCATCGTCCCGATGGAATAACCATTCAGACCAGGCCTTGTGTGCAATGCAATGGTGTTCAACCAGTTGACGGGGGTGGCTCAGCGGCGCAAAACGTGACAGGTAATCGGGCGAGGCCAGCAGATAGCGCGGACAATGGCCAATCATACGTCCAATCAGCGAGGAATCCTGCGGCTTACCGGTGCGCAACGCGACGTCAAAACCGCTGTCCACCAAATCCAGCATCGCATCGGAAATACTGACATCCAGATAAACATCGGGGTAGCGCTGCTGGAACTGCGTGTTCAGGCGCGCTAACAGCGTCGCGCCAATGCCTGCTGGCGAGGTGATGCGCAATCGTCCGCTGGGGTTGTCGCGCAGTCGCTGAACCGCATATTCTGCGCGTTCGCTGGCAGCGAGAATTTCCCGGCAGTGCACCAGATAGTGTTCACCAGCGTAGGTCAGGTTCAGTTTGCGAGTGGTGCGGTTGATCAGCCGAATGCCGACGTGCTGCTCAAGCTGACTGATGCGCTGGCTGACGCTCGACTTCGGCAGCCCTGCCTTCTTCGCGGCAACGGTAAAGCTGCCGTGTTCGGCGACCAGGGCAAACAGCGCCATATCCTGCAAGTGCTTAAACATCGCGTTCACCCTGCGGCGTGGGTCACCCCTGCTCGCCCATCATCTCTTTGACCAGTTCAACGCAGCGCAGGAAACGGCCATCGTAATCCGCCTCTTCAACATGCACGAAGTCGATATTATTTTCGAGCAACATCTCCACCAGCAGCGTCTGAAATTCTTTGCGATCCACGGAACTGCCGAGGCTGCGTAAACCGTCCGCCACCCATGGCGTGTTATTTTCCAGCAGGATCACCAGGTCAAAGCGATATTCATCGATCAATGCCTGTACAAATGGATGCTCCCGCCCTTCGTACTTTTTGCAGAAAGCCTGCGTGGTCACGAAGTCGGTGTCGATAAACGCCACTTTATTGGCATACTTCACTGCAAAATCAATATATTGTGCGTGACCCAGCGCGATTTTATCGTAGTCAGAATATTGCAGCGCCATCTCATCACCACCGAGGTGCGAGAAGACATAGTCGCGGCCATATTCCCACGCACTGGTGGTATTGAAGATATTCGCAAGCTTGTTGACCAGCGTCGACTTCCCGCTCGACTCTCCGCCCAGCACCGCCACGGTTCGCACGAAGAACGGCTTCACTTCGGTAGGAATGTACTCCCAGTAGCGGAACGGGTTTTCACGGATTTGCGCGCCGCTGATGCTCATAAAGGTACGTTTGGGATCGATGAGCACCGTTTCGATGCCCAGATGTTCCAGGTACTGTGGCGCATCGGCTTCCTCTGAGGTATAGATCCAGTTTGGCGCAATCCCCTTCTCTGCCATGAACGCCTTAGTGCCCTTACTCCAGACATCCCAACCGTGCGGATACGGCTCCATTCCCTCTTCATTGAAGGCATGAATGCGGATATTTTTCTGATACTTGAACGTTTGTAACAACCAGCGCAGGCGATCCGAAACGGTCGGCTGTTGAGACATGGCGCTGTCTTCAAACAGCGCGCGGTCACGGGTATCGTCATAGCCCATGATGATATGCAGTTCGTCCACCTGGCTACAGGCGCGCTGAATCAAATAAATATGACCGGTGTGCAGCGGATAAAATTTGCCAAACACCACGCCGATATTTTTCTGCTGGCGGGGAAATTCCAGCCCAAGGAAACGATGTAGCGCCTCCAGCTTTTGCGCGCTGGGACTTTTGATCTTGGCATTGAGGAGCTGGCTGAGATAGCCCTTGGTCATTCCACTGGCATCCGCCACTTGTTGCAGGGTACAGCCCTTTTGCTTAATCGCGGTTTTCAGATATTCAAATGACGACATGGGTAACCTCCGTTTCACTCATTATAAGTCGTCAAATACGTTTAACGCATCCGTCAGCTTCTTGACGCCGAAAACCTGCATCCCTTCTGGCGGCTTTTTCGGCACGTTGGCCGCCGGCACAATCGCGCGACGGAAACCGTGTTTTGCCGCTTCCGAAATACGCTCCTGACCGCTGGGCACCGGGCGAATCTCTCCTGCCAGCCCCACTTCGCCAAACACCACCAGATCCTGGGGTAACGGTCTGTCGCGCAGACTGGAGACCATCGCCAGCAGCAGCGCCAGATCCGCACTGGTTTCTGTGACTTTGACGCCGCCGACCACGTTAACGAACACATCCTGATCCGCCATTTGCAGACCGCCATGACGGTGTAGCACCGCCAGCAGAATCGCCAGACGGTTCTGCTCCAGACCCACTGCTACCCGCCGCGGGTTCGCCATCATGGAATGATCGACCAGCGCCTGAATCTCCACCAGCAATGGCCGCGTCCCTTCCCAGACCACCATCACCGAACTGCCGGAGGTGACCTCATCGCCACGGCTCAGGAAGATCGCCGAAGGGTTACTCACTTCGCGCAGACCCTGCTCGGTCATCGCGAAGACACCTAACTCATTCACCGCGCCAAAACGGTTTTTGTGGCTGCGCAGAGTGCGAAAACGAGAGTCGGCATCGCCATCCAGCAATACCGAGCAGTCGATGCAGTGCTCAAGCACTTTTGGCCCAGCCAGCGAGCCGTCTTTAGTGACGTGGCCCACCATGACAATCGCCACGCCGCGCGTTTTGGCAAAGCGTGTCAGGTAGGCTGCCGTTTCACGCACCTGCGCCACGCTGCCGGGCGATGACTGGATATCCGCCATGTGCATCACCTGAATGGAGTCGATCACCATCAGCTTTGGCTGCTCTTCTTCCGCAATCAGGCAAATCTGCTCAATGCTGGTTTCCGAAAGCATGTTGAGATTGCTGGTCGGCAGACCAAGACGGTGCGCACGCATCGCCACCTGCTGTAGCGACTCTTCCCCGGTGACGTACAGGGTTTTCATCTGCTCCGCGAGCTTACACAGCGTCTGCAATAACAGCGTGGATTTACCCGCACCGGGGTTACCGCCGATCAGAATCGCGCTGCCAGGGACGACGCCGCCGCCCAGCACACGGTCGAATTCTTTAAAGCCGGTGGAAAAACGCGGCAGCTCTTCCAGGCTGATGTCGGAAAGCTTCTGGACTTTTGCGACGCCCGCGCTCCCGGCATAACCACTGAGTCGCTCATTACGCGCCACCGTCGGCGACGCGGCCAGGCGCACCTCTGTGATGGTGTTCCAGGCATGGCAAGCGCTACATTGCCCCTGCCAGCGCGGATAATCCGCCCCGCATTCATTACACACAAAGGCACGTTTTGGAGCTTTTGCCACGTTTTACCTCGTTATTTCTGGTTCATGCTGCCGGAGAGAATGCAGAACACCCCCATCAGATCGGCGTGACGGATAGTAATCTCCGTCTTTTCATTCACTTTCGGCTTGGCATGGTACGCGATCCCCAGCCCCGCCGTTTTGATCATTGGCAGATCGTTAGCGCCATCGCCAATCGCCACCGTCTGCGCGATCGGGATTTCATACTCCTGCGCCAGTCGGGTCAGCGTTTTGGCCTTATACTGCGCGTCGACGATGTCGCCAGTCACGTTGCCGGTGAATTTACCGTCCATGATCTCCAGTTCGTTCGCCACCGCCGCCGTCAGACGCAGTTTCTCACGCAGATACTCGGCAAAGAAGGTAAAGCCGCCGGAGGCGATCGCCACCTTCCAGCCCAGCGTTTCCAGCTTCAGCACCAGCTGTGTCAGCCCCGGCATCAGCGGCAGATTTTCACGCACCTGATGCAGAATGTTGGCATCCGCGCCTTTAAGCGTCGCCACGCGGCTACGCAGGCTGGCGGTGAAGTCGAGTTCGCCGCGCATCGCGCGTTCGGTCACTTCCGCTACCCTTTCGCCGGTACCGGCCAGTTTGGCTATCTCATCAATACACTCAATCTGAATCGCGGTCGAATCCATGTCCATCACCAGCAGGCCTGGGGTGCGCAAATGCGGGATTTTCCCCAGCGGCGCAACGTCCAGTTGCGCATCATGCGCCAGTTTCGTGGCGCGAGGCGTGAGCGACCCGGCCAGGCGAATGACCTGATAGTCCTCGACGCACCACGCCGCGACAATCACCATCGCCGCCCCCAGTTTACTCTGGTACTGGGTCAGACGTTGTTTATCCAGCCCGCGTCCGTACAGCAGCCAGCCGCTACGTCCAGCGTGGTAATCCAGTGGCATCACCTCGTCACCACTCAAAGAAAGGGGCAAACCTGGCCATAAAGAGACATCTTCAGGCAAATCGCACCAGGTAATGTTAGGCATTAAAGCTCCTGTAAAATCATTCGGGCCGGAAAGGTTCTGGGGAAAATAACGCATGAGGCTACCTTGTAACCATCGCTTCTGGCAACATTAAGCCTCAAATTTTCAACAGGTGGAATATGGCTCGCGCAAAACTAAAATTCCGACTTCATCGTGCAGTGATTGTATTGTTCTGTCTCGCACTGCTTGTTGCGCTCATGCAGGGCGCGTCCTGGTTCAGCCAAAATCACCAGCGACAGCGAAATCCGCAGCTTGAAGAGCTGGCCCGCACGCTGGCACATCAGGTGACCCTGAACATCGCGCCGCTGATGCGAACCGAAACGCCCGACGAAAAACGCATCAAGACCCTTTTGCAGCAGTTGACGAAGGAAAGCCGTATTCTCGATGCCGGGGTTTATGATAATCAAGGCGATATGATCGCCCGGGCAGGCGAAAGCGTAAATGTGCGCGACCGTCTGGCGCTGGACGGTAAAAAAGCAGGCGGCTACTTCAACCAGCAGATTGTCGAACCCATTCAGGGAAAAAATGGTCCGCTGGGCTATCTGCGCCTGACGCTGGATACCCATACCTTAGCCACCGAAGCAAAACAGGTCGATAACACCACCAACATCCTACGCCTGATGCTGCTGCTTTCACTGGCCATCGGCGTAGTGCTAACCCGCACCCTGCTGCAAGGTAAACGTACCCGCTGGCAGCAATCGCCTTTCCTGCTAACCGCCAACAAGTCGGTGCCGGAAGAGGAAGAGAGCGAGAGAAAAGAGTAACTCATTACAGGAAAGGAAAACTGACATGTCGACACTTCGCCTGCTTATTTCTGACTCTTATGACCCCTGGTTTAACCTGGCGGTCGAAGAGTGTATTTTCCGTCAAATGCCCGCCACGCAGCGCGTGCTGTTTTTGTGGCGCAATGCCGATACGGTCGTCATTGGTCGGGCGCAAAACCCGTGGAAAGAGTGTAATACCCGGCGGATGGAAGAGGACAACGTGCGCCTGGCGCGTCGCAGCAGCGGCGGTGGCGCGGTGTTCCACGATCTCGGCAATACCTGTTTCACCTTTATGGCCGGGAAGCCGGAATACGACAAGACCATTTCAACGGCAATTGTCCTGAACGCGCTTAACGCGCTGGGCGTTGCGGCAGAAACCTCCGGGCGTAACGATCTGGTGGTGAAAACGGCGGATGGCGACCGTAAGGTTTCCGGCTCTGCCTATCGCGAAACCAAAGATCGTGGTTTTCATCACGGTACGCTGTTACTGAATGCGGATCTCAGCCGTCTGGCAAATTACCTGAATCCGGATAAAAAGAAACTGGCTGCCAAAGGGATTACCTCCGTTCGTTCGCGAGTCGCGAATCTCACCGAACTGCTGCCGGGGATCACGCATGAACAGGTTTGCGCAGCGGTGATCGAGGCCTTTTTCACGCATTACGGTGAGCGCGTTACGCCTGAGATTATTTCTCCGGACAACACGCCAGATCTGCCGAACTTCGCAGAAACCTTTGCCCGCCAGAGCAGTTGGGAATGGAATTTCGGTCAGGCACCGGCCTTTTCACATCTGCTGGATGAGCGTTTTGCCTGGGGAGGCGTTGAACTGCACTTTGACGTTGAGAAAGGACACATCACCCGAGCCCAGGTCTTTACCGACAGTCTCAATCCTGCACCGTTAGAGGCGCTGGCGGGACGTTTGCAGGGCTGTTTGTATCGTGCGGATAGGTTGCAACAGGAGTGCGAGGCGCTGCTGGCCGATTTCCCGGAACAGGAAAAAGAGCTGCGGGAATTGTCGGCGTGGATGACGAAAGCGGTTCGATAATCTACTGCAAGAATTGCCGGATGGCGGCTGCGCCTTATCCGGCCTACAACGCTTGTAGGCCCGGTAAGCGTGAGCGCCACCGGGCACAAAACAAAATTACGCTTTATCGCCCAGCAGAACGGATTCCAGCGCGATTTTGATCATGTCGTTGAACGTGGTTTGACGTTCAGCCGCCGTGGTCTGCTCGTGAGTACGGATGTGGTCAGACACGGTGCAGATAGTCAGCGCTTTCGCACCGAATTCTGCCGCCACGCCGTAGATACCCGCCGCTTCCATTTCCACGCCCAGGATGCCGTACTTTTCCATGACGTCGAACATTTCGCCGTCTGGAGAGTAGAACAGATCCGCAGAGAACAGGTTGCCGACGCGCGCGTCCACACCCAGTGCTTTCGCCGCTTCAACCGCGTCACGCACCATGCCGAAATCAGCAATCGCGGCAAAATCATGGTCTTTGAAACGAATACGGTTCACTTTGGAATCGGTGCAGGCACCCATACCAATCACCACGTCACGCAGTTTCACATCGGCACGCACGGCACCACAGGATCCTACGCGAATGATTTTCTTCACGCCGAAATCGGTGATCAGTTCTTTGGTGTAGATGGAGCAGGACGGGATACCCATACCGTGACCCATCACGGAAATCTTACGACCTTTGTACGTCCCGGTGAAACCTAACATGCCGCGAACGTTGTTTACTTCGCGCACATCTTCAAGGAAAGTTTCCGCAATGTGCTTTGCGCGCAGCGGGTCGCCCGGCATCAAAACAACATCAGCGAAATCGCCCATTTCTGCATTAATATGTGGGGTAGCCATCTTCAGTTCCCTTTTAATTTGAGTTTCTTTACCCGGTGGCACTTCGCTTACCGGGCCTACGGTTTTGTAGGTCGGGTCAGGCGCAGCCGCCACCCGGCAATGACCTTAGAACATGGCTTTGCCATATTCCATGTCGGACGTACCAAAGTATTTCGCCAGCGTCTGACCGATATCCGCAAAGGTTTCACGGTGACCTAACGAGCCCGGTTTCACTTTCGGGCCGTACACCAGCACCGGAATGTGTTCACGGGTATGATCAGTACCGGTCCAGCTCGGGTCGCAGCCGTGATCGGCGGTCAGGATCAGAATGTCATCTTCACCCACCAGCTCCATCAGTTCCGGCAGACGGCGGTCGAACAACTCCAGACCGGCGGCATAACCGGCGATATCGCGGCGGTGGCCCCAGGAGGAGTCGAAGTCCACGAAGTTGGTGAAGACAATCGTCTTGTCACCGGCTTCTTTCATCTCTTTGACGGTGGCGTCAAACAGCGCGTCCAGCCCCGTGGCTTTCACTTTTTTAGTGATGCCGCAGTTGGCGTAGATGTCCGCGATTTTACCGACGGAAACCACGTGGCCGTCTTTCTCTTCGACCAGTTTCTGCAACACGGTCGGCGCAGGCGGTTCAACGGCCAGATCGTGACGGTTACCGGTACGCTGGAAGTTACCCGCTTTGTCGCCGACAAACGGACGCGCGATAACGCGACCGATGTTATAGCCGCCTTCAGTCAGCTCTTCACGGGCGATTTCGCACAGCTCGTAAAGTTTATCCAGGCCAAAGGTCTCTTCGTGACAGGCAATCTGGAACACGGAGTCAGCGGAGGTATAGAAAATCGGTTTGCCGGTTTTCATGTGCTCTTCACCCAACTGGTCCAGAATCACCGTACCGGAAGAGTGGCAGTTACCGAGATAGCCCGGCAGGTTCGCACGTTTGACCAGCTTATCCAGCAGTTCCTGCGGGAAGCTGTTTTCGTGATCGCTGAAATAACCCCAGTCGAACAGCACCGGCACACCGGCAATTTCCCAGTGGCCAGACGGCGTATCTTTACCGGAAGAGAGCTCATGCGCCCAGGCGTATGCGCCAATCACTTCCGCGTTAGCATCCATACCGGCTGCGATTTTGCCGGTAGACCCTTCATGCGCTTTCACCAGACCCAGGCGGGTAAGGTTTGGCAGATTCAGTGGGCCTTTACGACCTTTGTCAGCCTCGCCTTTGGCACAGGCTTCAGCGATGTGCCCCATGGTGTCGGAACCGACGTCGCCAAAGCGATCCGCGTCTTCCGTCGCACCAATACCAAAGGAGTCCAGCACCATAATAAATGCACGTTTCATCTTGTTCTCCATTCATCTGCGCTGCAAAAAAGCGATCAGATCAGTATATCGCTATTCGGTAATGCGACGATAGACCGTTGGTGTGCTTTCCGGCGCTTTATCGTCAAGGATTATTGCCGCTTTGACGGCTTTCGCCGCCTCCTGCCAGCTGGCTTCATCTTTCGCGTGGATCACCGCCAGCGGACGCTGTCCGTCAACGCTGTCGCCCAGACGGGCCATATCGGTAAAGCCGACGCTGTAATCAATGGTATCCGAAGCCTGGCGACGACCGCCGCCCATCGACACTACCGCCATGCCCAGTGCACGGGTATCCATCGCACTGACGAACCCTTCACTATCAGCATAAACCGCTTTACTGAGCATTGCCGTCGGCAGGTATTTCGCGTAGTTCTCAACGAAGTCGGTCGGGCCTTTCTGGGCGGCAACCATACGTCCAAAGACATCAGCCGCTTTACCGTTATCCAGCACCGCCTGCAGTTTCGCCCGCGCGTCGGCGTCGTCTTTCGCCAGGTTGCCGGAAATCAGCATTTCAACACACAGCGCCATCGTCACATCGAACAGGCGTGGATTGCGGTATTCGCCGGTCAGGAACTGCACCGCTTCGCGCACTTCCACCGCGTTACCCGCACTGGATGCCAGTACCTGGTTCATGTCAGTTAGCAGTGCGGTTGTGCGCACGCCCGCGCCGTTGGCAACACCAACGATCGCTTCCGCCAGCGCTTCAGAGAGTTCATAGGTCGGCATAAACGCGCCGCTGCCGACTTTCACGTCCATGACCAGCGCGTCCAGCCCTTCCGCCAGTTTTTTCGCCAGAATGGAGCCGGTGATAAGCGGAATAGAATCCACCGTCGCGGTGATATCGCGGGTGGCATAAAAACGTTTGTCCGCCGGTGCGAGCGAGCTGGTTTGCCCGATGATCGCCACACCCACGTCCTTAATGATTTCGCGGAAACGGTTGTCGTCCGGGAAGATATCAAAGCCCGGGATCGCTTCCAGTTTATCGAGCGTACCGCCGGTATGACCCAGCCCGCGGCCCGAGATCATCGGAATGTAACCGCCGCAGGCCGCTACCATTGGGCCAAGCATCAGCGACGTCACATCGCCCACGCCGCCGGTGGAGTGTTTATCCACGATCGGTCCGTTCAGATTCAGGCTCTTCCAGTCCAGGACAGTTCCTGAATCCCGCATTGCCATGGTCAGCGAAACGCGTTCTGGCATAGTCATATCGTGGAAGAAAATGGTCATCGCCAGGGCAGCAATCTGCCCCTCAGAGACTGTGTTGTCACGAATACCGTTGATAAAGAAACGAATTTCTTCATCACTCAGCGCATGACCATCACGTTTTTTACGAATAATTTCTTGTGCGAGAAACAAGGGAACCTCCATGGGGAAAAGAGTTTGCAGGCGGTTTTGCCGGATGGCGGCTAACGCCTTATACGGCCTACGGTGATATGTCGTAGGCCTGATAAGCGAAGCACCATCAGGCACTTAGCACCTTAGTAGCTGCTTGCGCTTTTACCGTCGCCGTGGCCGAGCGCTTTCAACAGGCTTGCCAGCAGACTGGATGCGCCAAAACGGTAGTGACGGGAATCCGCCCAGTCAGCGCCAAACAGTTCGTCAGCAATAGCGAGGAACTGCTGAGCGTCTTCTGCACTACGCACGCCGCCTGCCGGTTTGAAACCCACGGTTTTGGATACGCCCATATCGCGGATCACTTCCATCATGATGCGTGCACTTTCCGGCGTGGCGTTCACTGGCACTTTACCGGTAGAGGTTTTGATGAAATCCGCACCGGCTTTAATCGCAATTTCTGATGCTTTACGAATAAGTTGCTCTTCTTTCAGCTCACCGGTTTCGATGATCACTTTAAGCAGTACGTTTGCCGCCGCACAGGCGTCTTTACAGGCTTTAACCAGATCGAAACCGACCTGTTCGTTACCGGCGATCAGCGCGCGGTACGGGAATACCACGTCCACTTCGTCCGCCCCGTAGGCAATCGCCGCACGGGTTTCCGCCAGCGCGATCTCAATGTCGTCGTTGCCATGCGGGAAGTTGGTAACGGTTGCAATACGGATATCCGGGGTGCCCTGCTCTTTCAGCGTTTTACGTGCAATCGGGATAAAACGCGGATAGATGCAGACTGCTGCTGTGTTGCCGACCGGGGTTTTCGCCTGATGACACAGCGCGATCACTTTTTCATTGGTGTCGTCGTCATTCAGGGTGGTCAGGTCCATCAGTTTCAGTGCGCGCAGGCTGCTTGCAGTTAAATCGCTCATAACATTCTCCAACGGCGTCGCCGTATAAAATTTTCACCTTGCGGGTCTGTTAGTATTCTAACATCCACTCGCTATTACACTTCGATATACATCACAGTTAATGAAAACTACGTACAAATTTGCATTACTGTAATGAGATCAACTTCAAATAATCTCCCTTTTCTGTCGCTTTCTTCTCCACTCAGGCGCATCAGGATCAAAGTGCTAACAGCACATCTTTCTACAATGACATGATGATCTTCGGCCGATAAAGGAATCACGATGCCCACGCCCCATGAAACCGCGCTGCAACAACGTTGTCAGCAAATCGTCACCAGTTCACTCTTCAGCCCAGAACAGAAACGCCATTTTCTCGCGCTGGAAGCAGAGAACAATCTGCCTTATCCCGCACTGCCCGCCGGGGCCCGTCAGGCACTGGACGACGGGGTTATCTGCGATATGTTCGAAGGTCACGCGCCGTATAAACCGCGCTATGTACTTCCCGATTACGCCCGTTTTCTGGCCAACGGTTCAGCCTGGCTGGAACTGGAAGGGGCGAAAGATCTGGACGATGCGCTGTCCCTGCTGACCATTCTGTATCACCACGTGCCTTCCGTTACATCGATGCCGGTTTACCTGGGGCAACTGGATACGCTGCTGCAACCGTATGTTAGAATTCTAACACAAGAAGCGATCGATATTCGAATAAAACGTTTCTGGCGTTATCTCGACAGAACGCTGCCTGACGCATTCATGCATGCGAATATTGGCCCCGCCGATACCCCCATCACTCGAGCCATTTTACGCGCCGATGCAGAGTTAAAGCAGGTTGCGCCTAACCTGACGTTCATCTACGACCCGGAGATAACACCCGATGATCTCCTGCTGGAAGTGGCGAAAAACATTTGTGAATGCAGCAAGCCACATATTTCCAACGGGCCGATAAATGATAAAATTTTCACAAAAGGCCACTATGGCATCGTCAGCTGTTACAACTCTCTGCCCCTTGCCGGCGGCGGCAGCACGCTGGTTCGTCTCAATCTGAAAGCCATTGCCGAGCGCAGTACCTCTGTCTATGACTTCTTTAACCGCACGCTGCCGTACTATTGCCAGCAGCAAGTCGCCATCATCGATGCGCGATGTGAGTTCCTTTATGAAAAATCACATTTCTTTGAGAATAGCTTCCTGGTGCAGGAAGGACTGATCGATCCACAACGTTTTGTACCGATGTTCGGTATGTATGGTCTGGCGGAGGCGGTTAATCTGCTGTGCGAAAAAGCGGGCATGAACGCGCGCTACGGCAAAGATGAGACGGCGAACGATCTGGGCTATCGCATCAGCGCCCAGCTTGCTGATTTTGTTGAAAACACGCCGGTGAAATACGGCTGGCAGCAGCGCGCCATGCTGCATGCTCAGTCGGGGATCAGTTCGGATATCGGTACCACCCCAGGCGCGCGTTTACCCTATGGTGATGAACCGGATCCAATCACCCACCTACAGACCGTCGCGCCACATCATGCCTATTATCAGTCCGGTATCAGCGACATTCTGACGCTCGATGAAACCATCAAGCGCAACCCACAGGCGCTGGTACAACTCTGTCTGGGCGCGTTCAAAGCGGGAATGCGAGAGTTTACCGCCAATGTTAGCGGCAACGATCTGGTCCGCGTCACGGGGTATATGGTGCGCCTGTCCGATCTGGAAAAATACCGCGCCGAAGGCTCGCGGACCAATACCACCTGGCTGGGTGAAGAGGCCGCGCGTAATACGCATATTCTGGAACGCCAACCTCGTGTCGTGAGTCATGAACAGCAGATGCGCTTTCGTTAGTAAGGTTATTCCTTTCTCCTGCGTGGACGGGCCGGGTAGTCGTCTGGCCCTGTTTCTGCAAGGGTGTAATCTGCGCTGTAAGAATTGCCACAACCCGTGGACGATGGGACGCTGCAATGACTGCGGTGAGTGCGTCCCGCAGTGTCCGCATCAGGCGCTGAGCTTCAATGCCGGTAACGTTGTCTGGCAGGCAGAGGTTTGCGAACAGTGTGACACCTGTTTGCAAATGTGCCCGCAACAGGCGACGCCGATGGCACAGACGATGAGCATTGACGACGTGCTGCGCCAGATCCGCAAAGCTTCACTGTTCATTGAGGGGATCACCGTCAGCGGCGGCGAAGCCACGACGCAACTGCCTTTCGTTGTGGATTTATTTACGGCGATTAAGGCCGATCCGCAGCTACAGTCACTTACCTGTCTGGTCGACAGCAATGGATTGTTGAGCGAAACCGGCTGGGAGAAATTGCTGCCGGTTTGCGATGGCGCGATGCTCGATCTCAAAGCCTGGGATAGCGCACGCCACATTGCCCTCACCGGTCGGAATAACGCGCAGATCAAGCGCAGCATTACGCTGCTGACACAGCGGGGAAAACTGGCGGAACTGCGTCTGCTGGTGATTCCTGGACAGGTGGATTATTTACAGCACATTGATTCGCTTGCGGTCTTTATTTCGCAATTGGGCAATGTGCCAGTGCGGTTAAATGCGTTTCATGCGCATGGGGTCTTTGGAGAAGCGAGTGAATGGGCGAGCGCTACACCAAACGACGTGCAGCAACTGGCAACGGCATTACAGCAACGCGGCGTGGATAATCTGATCTTTCCGGCGTTGTATTTATGACCTGCCGGATGGCGGCTGACGCCTTATCCGGCCTACAAAAGCTACATATGCCGACCGTAGGCCTGATAAGCGAAGCGCCATCAGGCATGCAACTACTGGATGGTGGGCCAATCAATCGTATGATCGCTTATACATCAAACAATGTGGTCGTATTGCGATACAGCGCGTCAGCAATCAGCTCTGCGGGTTCCGGACGTAATTCGCACAACACCCCGAACACTCTCGCCACCTGCTCCGGACGATTAGGCTGCCCCTGAAAACCATTCAGCGGCATATCCGGCGCGTCGGTCTCCAGCAGTAGCGCCTCCAGCGGCAGTCGCGCCATCACATCGCGGGTTTTACTGGCGCGCGGATAGGTGATCGTTCCACCCACCCCAATCTTATAGCCCAGTTGCACAAAACGCTCCGCCTGCTGCAGGCTACCAGCGAAACCGTGCACTACGCCGGTTCGCGGCAGATCCTGACGCTTAAGATGCATAGCCAGCCTGTCATGCGTGCGCCGGGAATGCAGGATTACGGGTAAATCGTAGCGTCTGGCCAGTTGCAGCTGTGCTTCCAGAAACCGTTCCTGCTTCGCGAACTGCGGATCGTCGCGATACAGATCCAGACCGATCTCACCAATAGCAATCACCTTTGCCGGACGCGTCTCCAGCGCATGTTGCAGACGCGCAAGATCCTCATCAGTATGTTGCTCAATCACAATGGGATGCAGTCCCAGTGCGGCATACAGCGGGGAAAAACGTTCCGCCAGCGCCCGCACGCGGGCAAAGTTTTCCGCTGCGGTGGCCGGAATAATGATCTTCTCAACGCCCGCTTCGCCGGCGAGTTGCAGGCTGTGGGCTTCATCCCCCGTGAAAGGAGGGAAGTCAAAGTGACAGTGGGTGTCGATAAAGCGAAAACTCACGCCAGATCCTCATTACTGAATGTCGTATCGTTAGCCTGCGGCGCATCGCTCAGCGCCGCCACATGGGCATCGTTGGCGACCGGTGCCGGCGGAACCACCACCGGCGTCGGCGTGACGGTCGGCAGCAGGTGGCGCGATAACGGCGGCTCAGCTGCCAGCAGTTTTCCCACGGTCGCCAGGAAGTAGCGCCCGCACAGTCGTCCAATTTTATAGTCTTCCCGCAGCGCCGGAATACGACTTCCCAGCGCCATACTTTTCAGCGGTTTCGGCGGGTAAATTTCAAAGATCTTCAGCTTGCCCGGTGGTTTTTCAATGAATCGCTGAATTTCCGTATAACTGGCTTCGTGGTGCTGGACCAGATTGACCAGCGGCTGCAGGCTGCTTTCGCCCAACCAGCGCTCCATCCGCTTGAACCACTGCGGGGTGTAATACATTTGCGAAGGCACCGTGCGGATCACCACCAGCGTTTTCGCCCCCTGCTTCACGGCCTCGCGAACCGGAATTGCATCGCTGATCCCGCCATCGAGATAATTGATCCCCTCCAGCGACACGCCGCTACGATAGAACCCCGGGATCGCACTGGACGCCCGGATCAGATCGAGCCAGTTTTGATTGTTGGGAGAGAAATAGTTCGGCGTGTAGTCATCACCCCGACAGGCGCACATGTAGAACGATTTCCCCGTTTCGAACAGGCGCGAGGCGGTATCCATCTGCAATGGCATCTGAGTCGCCGTGGACTCCACCAGCCAGTCGAGATCGATCAGATTCCCGCCACGCACAAAGCGTACCGGGTCAAAGAATTCACGTTTGGTGGTATAGCGCATGATGACTTTGCGCCCATAGCCGGGCTGGTTGCACAGATAGGCCGACAAATTTTGCGCCCCCGCTGAAGTGCCGTAATAGAGATCGAACGGATTAAACTGCGCGCGCATGAACTCATCCAGTACACCTGCGGTAAAGATGCCACGCTGCCCGCCCCCCTCGCAGACCAACGCCAGGCGACCCGGTTTAAACGTTCTTAATGACAACGGCGCAATATTGCCGAGCGTGACGGGTATACGCTGCCCCACCTCTGCCTTCCTGTTTTTTATTGTGTAAAGTGCCAAAGTAACGCAAATAGGCGGCGGCTAAAACCGAAAAAGCCAGTCCACCGGACTGGCTTAACAACAGAATCATGGTGTGGTTTAGGCGCTAGGGCCGCTTACGCCCTGTAAACAGGCTGACCAGGAAGAGAATAATCCCGACAACGAAGACAATTTTCGCCGCACCCGCTGCGGTGCCGGCCAGTCCACCAAATCCCAAAGCGGCGGCAATTAACGCGATAACCAGAAATATAATGCCCCAACGAAACATACGCTTCTCCTTTACCATAGTTAATATCGACCGCTTGATATGAGCGCTCAGGCCACTCATTCACGCTATTGTTTGTGTCGTGCCCATGACGTCCTCCGACCCAGGTCGGAGGAGAAAACGAAGACTTACTGCGCTTTCAGATCGTTTTTGACGCTTTTTACGCCATCAACGGCTTTTGCAATGCTCTCAGCACGCTCAATTTGCGCCTGAGAATCAACGGTGCCGGAAAGTTGGACCACGCCATCGGTCGTTTCAACTTTCACTTTGCGGGAAGGAACGATGTCATCCGCCAGCAGTTTCGCTTTAATCTCGCTGGTCGTTGCCGTATCGCCGGCATAGCCTTTCACGGAGTCTGATTTGCTGTCGCGAACGTGGAGTTTGTCGCTGACGGAAGTGACGCCTTCAACGCCTTTCGCTACATTCACGGCCTCTTCCGCCTGCGCCTGGCTTTCAACGAAGCCGCTCAGCGTCACCACTTTCTGATCGGTTTTGACGGAAATATCGGTGCTCTTAATGCTTTCATGATCCACCAGTGCCGCTTTCACTTTCGCGGTAATGGCGCTGTCATCCATGAAATTACCGACTTTATTCATAGAGCTATCGACTTTCTGCCCTGCGCTTTCTACACCGGATTGCGCTTTATCCATTGTGGTGTTTTCTGCATACGCAGAACCCGTTGCCACAGCGGAGGTCAACATCACGGCCAGCAGAGTTTTAGAAATCTTCAGTCTTGTCATAATCATCGATTAATTCCTGTATGGTTTGCTCATAATTTGAGCTCAGGCAACATAAGGTTGCATTGCTGAATGTGGTGAAAAATTCACCCAGCTCAGAAGTCAATGGCAGCGGTCACAATCACAAAAGGTGATGATGATGCGCTGACAGGTGGCTCTCTGAGTCAGTTATTAATATCGTGACTACAATAGACATTAGCTTTAAGCACTTAGATTCACGCATTGAACGGTATTTAAAGCCAATATTTATGTCATCACTTTGTTAAATATAGATCACAATTTTGAAAAAGCGCGGCGAACTGCGCAAAAAACAGGCAGTCATAAGCAAAACAGAGGGATTTAAGAACATTCCGCAACGGGCTAATAAGGCAGGAAAAGTCGCAGGGCGCAGCGGCTGCCACGCCCTGAAGGGGGGATTAGTGTTCGCGCGTCTTGCGGAACTGAACGTCAGGATAACGCTCTTGCGTCAGATTAAGGTTCACCATCGTTGGTGCGATGTAGGTCAGGTTATCGCCGCCATCGAGCGCCAGTTGAACTTCGTTCTTACGTTTAAACTCTTCGAATTTCTTCGCGTCAGCACATTCCACCCAGCGAGCGGTCGCCACGTTGACGGACTCATAAATGGCCTCAACGTTGTATTCGCTCTTCAGACGGGCAACCACCACGTCGAACTGCAGTACACCGACCGCGCCCACGATCAGATCGTTGTTGGCGATTGGGCGGAAGACCTGCACCGCGCCCTCTTCGGAGAGCTGGACCAGACCTTTCAGCAACTGTTTCTGCTTCAGCGGATCTTTCAGGCGAATACGACGGAACAGTTCCGGCGCGAAGTTCGGAATACCGGTGAACTTCATCATTTCACCCTGAGTGAACGTATCGCCAATCTGGATAGTACCGTGGTTGTGCAGACCGAGAATATCACCCGGATAAGCCTCTTCCACATGCGAACGGTCACCAGCCATAAAGGTCAGCGCATCAGAGATCACCACGTCTTTGCCAATACGGACCTGACGCAGCTTCATGCCTTTTTCGTACTTACCGGAAACGACGCGCATAAATGCCACGCGGTCACGGTGTTTCGGATCCATGTTGGCCTGAATTTTAAAGACGAAGCCGGTGAACTTCTCTTCTTCCGCTTCCACCACGCGAGTATCAGTCTTGCGCGGCATTGGCGCTGGCGCCCACTCCACCAAACCGTCCAGCATGTGATCAACGCCGAAGTTACCCAGCGCGGTACCAAAGAAGACCGGGGTAATTTCGCCCGCCAGGAACAGTTCTTTATCAAACTCGTTAGAGGCGCCCTTCACCAGTTCCAGTTCGTCGCGCAGTTGCTGCGCTAAGTCTTCCCCAACGGCCGCGTCGAGAGCCGGGTTATCCAAACCTTTAACAATGCGTACTTCCTGGATGGTATGACCTTTACCCGTCTGATACAGATAGGTTTCATCTTTATAAAGGTGATAAACCCCTTTGAACAACTTACCGCAGCCAATCGGCCAGGTGATCGGCGCACAGCCGATTTTCAGTTCGTTCTCTACTTCGTCCAGCAACTCCATCGGGTCACGGATATCGCGGTCGAGTTTGTTCATAAAGGTCAGGATCGGCGTATCGCGCAGACGGGTGACTTCCATCAGTTTACGGGTACGATCCTCGACGCCTTTTGCAGCGTCGATCACCATCAGGCAGCAGTCCACCGCCGTCAAAGTACGATAGGTATCTTCGGAGAAGTCTTCGTGCCCCGGGGTGTCCAGCAGGTTGACCAGACAGTTATGATACGGAAACTGCATGACGGAGGTGGTAATGGAGATCCCACGCTGCTTTTCCATTTCCATCCAGTCCGATTTCGCATGCTGACTGGAACCACGGCCTTTTACCGTACCGGCAGTCTGGATCGCCTGTCCGAACAGCAACACCTTCTCTGTGATGGTCGTTTTACCGGCATCCGGGTGAGAAATAATGGCAAAAGTGCGGCGCTTGGCCACCTCCTGCAAATAAGGAGACAACGTCATAGTTCATTCTTCTTGAGTAAACGCGGTGTCGCACCGCGCATGTTGAATACGAAAAATTGCGGCTATTTTACCCATCAGCGGGGGGGAGGCAATCAGTGTTTACACAGGAGTTGCTCCAGTTCGTGTAATGACGATACGGTCCACGTCGGCTTGATGCCTTCCGGCTGCTCACGATGATGCGCATTCAGCCAGCAGGTAGAAAGCCCGGCGTTGATGCCGCCGAGAATATCGGACGCAGCGGTATCCCCCACCATCAGCACCCGAGCGCGATCGGGATTGCCCGCCTGCGCCAGGGCGTAATCAAAAATCTTCGGATCCGGCTTTGCCACGCCAACTTCTTCGGAAATGACCAGCAAATCAAAGTAGTCGCGAAGTCCTGTACGTTCCAGGCGGATCTGCTGTAAAGAGGTGAACCCATTGGTAATAATGCCTATTTTGGCTTTGCCGCGAATCGCATTGAGCAGCGAAACGGCTCCCGGCAGCGGCGCGCAAATTTCAGCCATCGCATTCATAAAGGCATCATTCAGCGAGCCGGGCTCGACCTTTAACCGTTCAGCCCAGCTCTGGAAGCGGGCATGCTGAAGCTGTAATGACGTGATCGCGCCGTTCTGATAATCCACCCACAGCGGTTTATTCACGGCCTGGTAGTCCTGAAAATCTTCAGCGGTAAAGGTGATGCTGTAATCGAGAAACATCCGCTGTAAGCCAGTAAACGAGTCAAATGTGAACAGCGTTTCGTCGGCATCAAAGAAAATCCAGTCCCACTTCATCATTACACCTTCTTTTACATACTGATTGGCAGTGCCATTATGATGGCGTCCTCACGACCGTCAGCGGTCGGATAATAATTGCGGCGAATCGTTGCCTCGTTAAAGCCCAGGCTTTCATACAATGCGATGGCGGCAACGTTGGAGGCGCGAACCTCCAGCCACAGCGTCAGGACGCCGCGTTTTTCTAACTCATCAATGAGATGTTCCAGCAGCGCTTTCCCGAATCCCCGGCGCTGAAAATCGGGATCAACGGCAATGTTGAACAGCGTAGCTTCATCCAGCACGACCTGCGTAATCGCAAACGCCGCCATTCTCCCTTCTACCGTCAATTGATAGTTGAGATAGCGCTCCCCCTGATTACTGGCAAAAGTGTGTTCGCTCCAGGGAAACGCATGGGCGCGTTTTTCAATCTGAAACGCGGCGGGTAAATCACTCTGACTGAGGGAAGAAATCGTGTTCATGTGTGCAGATTTGTTGCCATAGCGCGGCGCGTGCCGCTGGGTTTGCCCGCAATTCATCAAAAGCCGGCGTTGCAACCTGCGCACCTTCCAGTGACAGCGGCGCTTCTGTGCCCAGCCGCCAGCTGTTGCAGCGGCTGCCCTGCGGCAGCATCGCAACGCGTTCCGGCGTCACCTGCAAAACCTGATCGGGGCTCAGGGTTAACGCGCGCAGAATATCGCTTACCAGAGGTTCAGTCAGCGGCGGCAGTATTTCACCTACCATCACCAGACGGACGTGCGCAGGAATGGAAATCGCGATCTCTCCCTGCAACGCGCCGGGGCGACGCAGCGACCACTGGGTAATGCCCAGTTGCTGTAACTGCCAGTCTCGTCGGGTTGTCATAGCGAATCGCTCCTGTATTCAGGGGCGCAAATATAGCAAATTAGTCGAATAGACGCCATCAAACGTCTATAATCGCCCGCTGTATGAATTAAGGAGTTTTCCATGTCTGCTTTAACCCCGGCAAGTGAAGTCTTGCTGCGCCACAGTGATGATTTCGAACAAAGCCGTATTCTGTTTGCCGGAGATTTGCAGGATGACCTGCCCGCACGTTTTGAATGCGCTGCCAGCCGCGTACATACGCAGCAGTTCCACCACTGGCAGGTGCTGAGCCGCCAGATGGGCGACAACGCGCGCTTTAGCCTTGTTGCACAAGCGCAAGACGTTGCCGATTGCGACACTTTTATCTACTACTGGCCGAAAAACAAACCGGAAGCCCAGTTCCAGTTGATGAATATTCTGTCACTACTTCCCGTTGGCACTGACATTTTTGTGGTCGGCGAAAACCGCAGCGGCGTGCGCAGCGCTGAGCAAATGCTGGCCGAATATGCCTCGCTGAACAAAATCGACAGCGCGCGCCGCTGCGGGCTGTATCATGGTCGTCTGGACAAACAGCCAACGTTTGACGCAGAAAAATTCTGGGGCGAATACAACGCTGAGGGGTTGACGATAAAAACCCTGCCGGGCGTATTCAGTCGCGATGGTCTGGATGTTGGCAGTCAGTTGCTGCTGTCCACCCTGACGCCGCATACCAAAGGGAAAGTGCTGGACGTCGGCTGCGGCGCAGGCGTACTTTCCGTAGCGCTTGCCAGCCATTCGCCGAAAGTACGTTTAACCCTCTGCGACGTTGCGGCGCCGGCGGTTGAAGCCAGTCGCGCCACGCTGGCTGCAAACGGCATTGAGGGCGAGGTCTTCGCCAGTAACGTCTTCTCCGAAGTGACGGGCCGGTTTGATATGATAATCTCCAACCCGCCGTTCCATGACGGTATGCAAACCAGCCTGGATGCCGCGCAAACCCTGATTCGCGGTGCCGTACGTCACCTGAACAGCGGCGGCGAACTGCGCATTGTCGCTAACGCTTTCCTGCCGTATCCGCAGATACTGGATGAGACCTTTGGCTTCCACGACGTCATCGCCCAGACCGGACGCTTCAAAGTGTATCGCACGGTCATGACCCGCCAGGCGAAAAAAGCGTGATATCACAATGACGGCCATGCGAATGGCCGTTTTTGCAGCAATCACCGCTGCCCCACGTAATTAACTATTGACGAATAGCTGAAAACCACTAGAATGCGCCTCCGTGGTAGTGATTCTTTTTAAGAATCGATGGTATGCGAAGGTGGCGGAATTGGTAGACGCGCTAGCTTCAGGTGTTAGTGTCCTTACGGACGTGGGGGTTCAAGTCCCCCCCCTCGCACCATAAACCACGTTGATATTGCTCGCACTGGGCGAAGGTGGCGGAATTGGTAGACGCGCTAGCTTCAGGTGTTAGTGTTCTTACGGACGTGGGGGTTCAAGTCCCCCCCCTCGCACCAACGAGGCGATATCAAAAAGTAAGATGACTGTGCGAAGGTGGCGGAATTGGTAGACGCGCTAGCTTCAGGTGTTAGTGTCCTTACGGACGTGGGGGTTCAAGTCCCCCCCCTCGCACCAATTATCTTACATCCCTCTCTGTAGCATTCCCGGTTTTCATCCCTGATTCCAGTTCATCATTACCAGCATCATTCCACCGATCAGCACGACACACGATGGCAGCAACACAAAGTGCCGCAATTGTTTGTGATAGAGCATCACCGGGGTCAGCAATAACCCTAATACAATGATGGCCTTCCATGCCCCGAGAGAAAGATCGGCAAATGCCAGCCCGGTAATGACGATTCCAGGCAGCAATACTCCCCAGCCACTCCCCAGCGCCCGTTGCAACATGGTTTCACCTCTCACATCGATAATGATAACCAATATCATATGACAATTTTTCTCATTTGTCAGCAATCCATACGTCACTTATATGAGCTTTACTCAAGCAATGATGACATGAATTATTTAAGGTGATAAATTGCACAACGGTAAACGTACAGATACAATAATCTGATTCCAGGCAAGCATCTTCTCACCCATTATTTATGTGTCGTGAACAGTGTATGCGACGTGAACAGTGTAATTGTTAGATAAATAATGACGTTAAGATATGACTGCACAATCCTGGCAAACGCTGCGCACTAAAAAGTACCAACTCTCTCTGCGACTCTTTTTGTTTCTCAACGCTATTTCTGCGTTGTTTGCCATTGCTTTTCCTATCTATCCCAGTAAAACCGTCTCCACACCGGTGTCTCTCATCCTTGTGCTGAGCACTGCGTTGCTGACATGGCATGTAAGGTATGCGAAGAAGCGGATTAATCTCCATGTCATCTCAATACTCTTTGGCGGTTTATGGGCAGCGCACATTACGCTGAAATACCAGACGTTGCAGAATCCTGACTATTCCTTTTTGCTGATCGCACTGCTGAGCGTGTTGTTTATTGGATCAATTGCGTTTGCCAATAACATCGTCGCATTTACCCTCCATTCACTGCCGTCCTTGTTGGCCTGTTTATGTCTGAACGGTAGCGAGCACGCTCTACGACTGCTCTATTTTATGGCCCTGCCCATGGCTGGTATTGCCATTCAGCATGTGATTCAAAAGCGCTACGACGATTTCGCCCAGCAACTTATGTTCAAACTGCTCGCCGAAAGAGAGACGCTGACCGACCTGAGTATGCTCGACCCCTTAACGGGATTGTATAATCGGCGAGGACTCCAGCATAAGCTGAAAGCTGTGCTGGAACTGGATACGCATGAGCATTACGTTTTGCTGATCGACATCGACCATTTCAAAGCCTACAACGATCACTATGGGCATATGATGGGCGATCAGGCCCTGATCCGCGTTTCCGCCGCGATCCGCAATGCCGTGCGTTCACGCGATATTGTCGCCCGTTTTGGCGGTGAAGAGTTTATGGTGCTCCTGACGGCGAGCGATCCACTGACAGCCCGCGAGGCGGCTGAACGTATCCGGCAGAATGTTTACGATCTTAAAATTCCCCATATGTTCAATGAGAACGTCGCAACGCAGGTAACAATCAGTATTGGTATTGCGCCTCTGGTAGGGGGAGATGTCGAAGAGGCGATTCGTCATGCTGATAAGGCGCTCTATAAAGCGAAAGATCTGGGGCGTAACCATATTTTAGTCAGTGACGATCCGGGTATCGCCTGACACGCCGTAGCCAATTAATGCGCCGTTGAACGTCAGACTGACAAAGATCTTGCTATCGGTTATGCCTGTCGCTAGGATTAGCAATCATTATCATTTATATTACTATCTAACTCATGGCCTATCGTTCCGCACCGATTATTGACGATGTCATCTGGCGAGGGCATCTCCAACCGCAGATGCCCTCGCTGGCTGAGGCCGTGCGTGCAACCATAGCCCAGACGCGTGAGCATCTGCTGGATTTCATCCGTCTGGATGAACCCGCCCCTCCGAGCGCGATGACACTGGCACAATGGCGTCGCCCAAGCGAACTCCAGTCTCTGCTGGCAATTTACTCCAATCATATTTATCGCAACCACCCCGCGCAGCCGCGCGAAAACAAACCATTAATCTCGCTGTGGGCACAGTGGTACATCGGTCTGATGGTGCCCCCACTGATGCTTGCCCTGCTGACGCAGGAGACGGCAATTGATGTCTCTCCCGAACACGTCCACGTGGAGTTTCACGAGACGGGGCGTGCAGCGTGCTTCTGGATTGACGTGCATCAGGATCGTCTGGCGACGACGCAATCACCGCAGGCGCGCATGGAAACATTGGTTAAGCAGGCGTTGACTCCGGTCATCCAGGCGCTTGAGGCAACCGGAGAAATCAACGGTAAACTTATCTGGAGCAATACCGGCTATCTGATTAACTGGTATCTCACGGAGATGAAACCGCTGCTGGGTGAAGAGTTGTTGAACACGCTGCGCCAGGGCTGCTTCTTTGAAAAGCAGTTGTCCTGTGGTGCTGACAACCCACTCTGGCGCACGGTCGTCCCTCGCGAGGGGATTCTGGTACGCAGAACATGCTGTCAGCGTTATCGTCTGCCGGACGTTCAGCAGTGCGGTGACTGTACGCTGAAGTAATCAGGGAGCGTTCGCCCCCTGAGGATTACAACGCAATCTGCTCGTTTTCCGCGTCTGAACGCTGTGCCTCTTCCGCCTCTTGTTCCAGCAGCTGCTTCTCGTACACTTTAAAGAACGGGAAATAGATGACGGCAGAAACGATAGCCAGAAGAACCACCAGAATCGCTGCGCGATAATCCCAACCTAGCGCCCACGCCGCACCGACAGGTGCCGGCGCGGTCCATGGCACCACCGAAATCACGCGACCAATCAGATCCAGTTTCATCGCCGCCCAGGCCAGCACGGCATTCACCATCGGTGCCAGCAGGAAAGGAATAAAGAACACGGGATTCATGACGATAGGCGTACCAAAAATCACCGGCTCGTTAATGTTGAAGATACTGGGAACCACACTCAGTCGGCCTATCGAACGCAGATGTACGGAACGACTGCGCAAATAGCAAATCACCAGCCCCATTGTTGCACCCGACCCACCGATCACGATGAAGAATGTCCAGAATGCCTCCATGAAAATATGCGGTAACGGTGCGCCCTGCGCCAGCGCAGTCTGGTTCATACCGAGGTTGGTCAGCCAAAACATTTGCAGCATCCCGGAGACGATCGCCGCGCCGTGAATACCGGCAAACCACAACAAATGGCCAATCAGCACCGCCAGTAAAATCGCTGGCAGAGAATCGGCAGCCGATACCAGCGGTTTAAAAATAGACATAATGGCCTGCGGGATGAGCATGTCGAACTGTGCCTGAATCAGCAGGCTGAGCGGGTACAATGTGAGCACCACCACCAGCACCGGAATCAGGAGATCGAATGAGTTTTTGATCATCGGCGGAACCTGATCGGGTAAACGAATGCCAATGTTATGTGCCTTCAGAAAACGCATCATTTCTACGCAATAAATTGCCACCAGAATCGCCGTAAAAATCCCCGTTCCGCCGAGGCTGTCCACAGGCAGAGTGCCTTTTGTTTTAGGCGCAGCGACCAGTAAGAACGCCATGGTGGAGAGCATGGCGCACATGAACGGATCCAACTGATGTGACTTCGCGTAATGTTTGCCCAGGTTATAGGCAATAGCGGCACAAATATAGATCGACATGATCCCCATGGTCATATCAAAAGGGGTCAGGATCTGCCCTTCAAACTGTTTCGCCATATCCAGCCAGGCCCGGGCAAATCCCCAGGTGGTATCCGGCGAAAACGGAGGATAGGCAAATACCAACAGAAACGATCCGACAATCATAAATGGCATCGCGGAAATAAAGCCGTCACGGATAGACATAACATGACGCTGTGAAGAAATGCGCCCGGCAATCGGGCTGACATAGTTTTCAACAAACCGAAAAATCACATTAAAGACTGCATGGTTGGTAGATTTCATAAGTGGCTCTTTTTATGTGATACAGAGGAAGTGACAACTCCAGTATTAATCGCTCTTTCACAGACTGCAACCGGTTACGGTAACCGGTTTCCGTGATTGTGAAGAGGATCGAAAAATCACCCATGTTGCTGGTTTGTTATATTAAAATATTTACAGTACAGGACGACTTATGCCAAATTACACTCGCAGTTTTCTGAAGCGTCGGGGACTGCAGAAATGGTGTCAGGAGAATCGAATGAGTCTGCAATCGGTACGGCAATTTCTGGCCGAACATGCCCCGGATATTGAAATCATTGAATTAAAACAAAGTACCGCGACGGTTGAACTGGCGGCCAAAGCACATAACGTACAGCCCGGACAAATAGCAAAAACCCTTTCGCTGAAGGTGAAAGACACCATCATCCTGGTTGTCGCCAAAGGCGACGCAAGACTGGACAATAAAAAGCTCAAAAGCACCTTCGGTGCCAAAGCGCGCATGCTGAACAGTGATGAAGTCGTCAACGCGACGGGGCATCCCGTTGGCGGGGTTTGCCCTTTCGGGCTGGAAACTCCGTTGCCCGTTTATTGTGACGTCTCTTTACGATCGTTCACCGAAGTCCTTCCGGCAGCAGGAGCCACATATAGCGCAGTGCGTATTGCACCAGAGCGTATGGCTGAACTGACTTCAGCCACCTGGGTTGATGTGTGCCAGTAATCATCCGTTTTTAGCTTTCGCGGCGGTTAAAGCAAAATATCTGCCGCATGCAGTAAACCGGCGTCAGAATTGACGCCCAGTTTCGACATCACGTTAAACTTGTGCGCCCGGATGGTCTTAATATTCCGCGCCAGTTCAATCGCAATTTGCGGCATTGAGTAGCCGTTAGACATAAAGCGCAAAATCTCACGCTCGGTTGGACTCAGCATGCGGCTCTGATTGAGATACCAGAGATTGTTATTACTTTCACTGATCCGCCGCGTGCCGCTTAATGCGGTAAATAACGCCTCCTGCAGCGCAGGGAGCGAGTTTGCTTTACTCAGCACACCATCTAACGGGGAGGGCGACAGTGCGCTGATTAAACGCGCTTCAGCATCATCATCCGCAATAACCAGACGACGCATAGCAGGATAGTTTTCAGACAGTTCGGTAAGGCTCATTAGTTCTACCCGCCTGGCTTTTCGGACCGAGGAGAGAGAGAAAATAACGGCAGAAAAAACTGTCGTACTCATCGCCTGTTGAAAATCATCCAGCGTCAAATAGAGATGCAGTTTATATTGGTTATCTGAGATTGCGTTAAATAGATTCTGAATACCAATTCCGCTCATAACACATTTTTCTATGAGTGCGACATTTCGCGTACGGTTTCTATTTTCCATTCCGCTGACTCTCCATATACCGAAGGTAAATTCAGCTCTCTGGCTCCCTGAGAACTGTTAATCCATGCATACATTTCCGCATTACTGTGTATTGATAAGCGGCGCATGGCGCTGTTTTTCTGGGCGCTGATAGTTTTATTGCTTTTCTTAAGTAACGCCGCAATTTGATTGATCCCCCACCCCTTCCCCAACAGGCGCAGTACTTTTCGCTCTGAAAGCGTCAAGAGGATAGCGTGGGAACTGAATTCCAGATGTTCTAACGGAGGGGGCGACAACAACATTTTGCTGATTCGGTCAGGACTGTTATGCCCGGAACGGATGGTGCTTACCAGACTCTCAATTGGTTCGACGTCAGACAGCAGCGTACTGAAGGGGCGTATCAGCAATTCAACCGCCTGCGCGTAATACGCACGTGACACCAGGAAAACCCAATGGATATCACGATATTGAGAAAGGAGTGTGTAGAATCGTTCGCAGACCGTGCGCGGGTGTTGGCATTCACCGGTTAAATCCACGATCGCCAACTCCGCCCGCCGGAGTTGTAGTGGCGTGAGTTCTTCTACCACACCACAAACGGTAAGCTCATACTCCGGGAAATGCCGTTGCATAACGCCGTGGAATCCCGCTTGTATAACAGGGACTTTACTGATGACAATTCCGTTTTTGCAGCATCCTGGCAACATATATCCTCCACATTCATATGAATTTATCTGCTATTAACTGGATCGCATGAGTATTAATACATACAACGATACAATACAAAGAACAGAATAATAGCCAATATGAATTGTTTATCCTTGGTGTTTTTCTTTAATTTCGCAAGATGTGGTTATACAACTATCACGGGGTATAATACAAGTCGATATTGTCAATATGTACACTATATTCCTGAATGGGACATTAAACATTCCTATTTTATATACGATTTTTTTATTTATCCAAATTTGGACAAACTATTTGTTTTTAATTAATTCCCGATATGACTTCGGAGACAACGTTGAATGTTTTTTAAAAAAACGGGAAAAATAGGTTACATCACTGAATCCCAGATAGTCGGAGATCTGACTTATGGTCATGCTGGTATATTGCAGGCTGCGCTTGGCTTCGAGCATCAACCGCTGATGCAAAACGTTTAATGCACTGCAATGATGAAATTCACGACATAACTGATTCAGATAATTGGCAGAGAGGCCGATTCGATGCGCATATTCTGTAAGGGGAAGATGCTCACGATAGTGGCTCTCAATCTGACGGGCAAAAAGACGGAGTGTGCTACGCCGACGCGCCAGAGTGTCATTCGATTGCGCAATGGGCCGACTCTGCCGACGAAGCCAGACCAGCAACGCACTCAGCAACGAAAACAACATCATTTCCCGCGCCTCGTTATCCGTCTGATACTCCTTCTGCAAGGCGGAAAAAAACGTGCGGATGTGACTGCGGGACTGAGCCACCGATATGCACTGCGGACTATTCAGCAAAGGCAGCAGCTGTGGAAACTGGGATTCCAGGCGGCCAATCAGCGGCAACGCCAGAGAGAGAACATAGCCCTGGGTTCCGGGGGAAAAGCGAAAACCGTGGACACAAAGCGCAGGAACGACCTGAATACAGGCATCGCGCCTCACCGTCGTCTGCCCCTCAATTTCAATCGTTGCTTCACCCCGATGCAAGTAGAGTAACTGGACGATCTCCGCATGCTGATGCACCCGAATATGCCATTCATACAAACTGCTACGCTGATGAATCGACTCGCAGTGCAGCAGATCGGGGGTTGGCCATCCCTGTTGTTCACCATACAGTTTAAAAACAGGAATAACGTCAGCCAGTTGCATCATTTTTCCTCATCATTTACCCACCGTTTCATAAGGCAGTCCGACGTAGTTCTCCGCAATCGTCGTCAGCCCAGCCCTCGAACCCAGATAGTACTGACGATCCGCCTCCTGCATCTTGCGATCAAAATCGCTCTTTTCCTGAAAATCATGCAGCAGGTGGGTCATAAACCAGCTGAATCGCTCTCCTTTCCACACCCGGTTAAGGGCCAACCGGGAATAGGTCGCCAGCAGATCGCTACGCCCGTGCTGATAGTACTGCGTCAAAATACGCCATAAATAATTCACGTCAGACGCGGCCAGATTCAGCCCCTTTGCACCGGTCGGCGGAACGATATGTGCCGCATCACCGACCAGAAAGAGCTTGCCGTACTGCATCGGTTCCACCACGTAGCTGCGTAATGGCGCGATACTCTTTTCAAGTGAGTGACCAGTCACTAACTTCGTGGCCAGTTCCTCAGGCAAACGCCGTTTCAGCTCGCCCCAGAAGCGCTCATCGCTCCAGGATTCCACCTGCTCGCTGAGCGGGACCTGCAAATAGTAGCGACTTCTGGTTAGTGAGCGCTGACTACAAAGTACAAATCCGCGCTCATGATGCGCATAAATCAACTCCGGATTGACCGGCGGCGTATCGGCAAGTAACCCCAGCCAGCCAAACGGCCAGATACTTTCGTACTCGCGGATGACATCTCGCGGAATACTTTGTCGCGAAATGCCGTGGAATCCATCACACCCGGCAATGAAATCACACTCAATGCGGCACTTCTCCCCCTCTTTCTCAAACGTGACTGAGGGGCGGTCACTTTTGGCATCGTGAATCTCAACCTGCTGGACGCCATAAATCGTAGGCGCGCCACAATCGCTACGCGCCTGCATCAGGTCCCGTGTGACTTCCGTCTGCCCGTAGACCATTACGCTTTTGCCGCCGGTTAATTCGCTCAGCGCGACGGGAATGCGTTTACCGTCAAAAATAAACTCAACGCCGTGATGCACCAGACCTTCGCTGTCCATACGCTGCGCCACGCCGGCCTCCCGCAAGAGCGAGACGGTTCCACTCTCGAGGATCCCTGCCCGGATGCGCCCCAACACATACTCTGGCGTCTGACGTTCAATGATGAGTGTGCGGATCCCCGCCTTATGCAGCAACTGACCTAACAGCAGCCCAGAAGGTCCTGCCCCAATAATTGCGACCTGAGTTTTCATTACATTCCCCACCTGCTTGGTTGATTATTTGTTTAATCAATGTTGAATAAAAGTTTCAAATTGCATTTTTGATAAGCAGGCACAGAAAAAGAAGGTCCAAATGCGGGCAAAAATTGCACTTTTCACCGATTTAGCAAAACTGTGGAGCAGTTCAAATTCTGGCCACCGCATGGCAGGTTCTTTTTTCAACAAAAAGATTGATCTCAGCCGGAGCCAAAAAATGCGCGCTTCGTGATACAAAGGAGTCTTTCGTCATTCGACAGTACGCAACACGTCTTTTCAGCCAGGGCGAGTCATGCAAGAAGAGCAGTCATTACAGCGAACGGTTACACGGTTATGCATTCAGTGTGGGCTTTTTTTACTGCAACACGGCGCGGAGAGCGCGTTGGTTGATGAACTTTCTACCCGACTTGGGCTGGCATTGGGGATGGACAGCGTCGAAAGCGCTATCTCCTCCAATGCTATCGTTCTGACCACCATTAAAGACGGGCAATGCCTGACCTCCACGCGAAAAAACCAGGATCGCGGCATTAATATGCATGTGGTCACGGAGGTTCAGCACATCGTCATTCTCGCCGAACACAAGCTGCTGGATTACAAAGGCGTAGAGAAGCGCTTCAGTCAGGTCAGACCCTTGCGCTATCCGCGCTGGCTGGTCGCGCTAATGGTCGGCCTCTCCTGTGCCTGCTTCTGTAAGCTGAATGATGGTGGTTGGGACGGCGCGGTGATTACCTTTTTTGCCAGTATGGTGGCGATGTATATTCGTCAGATCCTGGCACATCGCCATTTACATCCGCAGATCAACTTTTGCGTTACCGCATTTGTCGCGACCACCATTTCCGGTCTGATGCTGCATCTTCCTACCTTTAGCCAGACGCCCTCGGTGGCAATGGCCGCCAGCGTCTTGCTGCTGGTTCCCGGCTTTCCGCTGATCAATGCGGTGGCGGATATGTTTAAAGGACACATTAATACCGGTCTGGCGCGCTGGGCTATCGCCAGCCTGCTGACGCTCGCGACCTGCGTGGGCGTGGTCATGGCGCTGACACTTTGGGGGCTTCGCGGATGGGTATAATCGATTTCATTCTTGCGCTAATGCAGGACATGTTGCTTTCCGCGATCCCCGCCGTGGGGTTCGCGATGGTCTTTAACGTCCCGCACCGCGCGCTGCCCTGGTGTGCGCTGCTTGGCGCGCTCGGTCACGGTTCGCGGATGGTGATGATGACCGCCGGATTTAATATTGAATGGTCCACGTTTGTC
The DNA here is from genome assembly GCA_009363175.1 of Citrobacter telavivensis. Lineage (NCBI taxonomy): Bacteria > Pseudomonadati > Pseudomonadota > Gammaproteobacteria > Enterobacterales > Enterobacteriaceae > Citrobacter > Citrobacter telavivensis. Next base: position 1,332,406 of record CP045205.1, on the reverse strand, counting down.
GCCTCGCTGCTCGTCGGTAGCATTGGCATTCAATGGTCGCGCTGGTATCTGGCGCATCCCAAAGTGTTTACCGTTGCGGCGGTGATCCCGATGTTCCCTGGAATCTCAGCCTATACGGCGATGATCTCGGCGGTGAAAATCAGCCACTTCGGCTACAGCGAACCGTTGATGATTACGCTGTTGACCAATTTCCTGAAAGCCTCGTCGATTGTGGGCGCGCTTTCGATCGGACTCTCCGTGCCCGGCCTGTGGCTCTACCGGAAACGCCCACGCGTTTAATCGCCGCGGCAGGCGCATCCCTGCCGCTGCTCCTCATCGATGTGTTACTATAGAAGCAGTGTCCCTTCTCGGTTGCAGTCAGTCTTGAGAAACGTTATGTCATCCAGAATTTTGACCCCAGACGTCATTGGTATTGACGCCTTATTACACGATCATCAGACGGTGCTGGCGAAGTCAGAAGGCGGCGCGGTGGCGGTGTTTGCCAATAACGCCCCGGCCTTTTACGCGCTGACCCCCGCTCGTCTGGCACAACTGCTGGCGCTCGAAGAAAAGCTCGCCCGACCGGGGAGCGATGTGACGCTGGATGCACAGTTTTATGAAGAACCGCAGCCTGTACCGGTCGCCGTACCGCTGGGGAAATTCGCCATGTACCCCGACTGGCAGCCGGATGACGACTTTCAGCGTCAGGCCGCGCTGTGGGGCGTGGCGTTAAGAGAACCGGTCACCGCCGAAGAACTGGCCTCATTCGTGGCTTACTGGCAAGCGGAAGGCAAAGTTTTTCATCACGTGCAATGGCAGCAAAAACTGGCACGCAGCGTCCAGATCGGTCGCGCGAGCAATGGTGGCCTGCCAAAGCGCGATGTGAACACGGTCAGCGAACCAGATAATCAAATTCCACCGGGTTTTAGAGGTTAACCATGAAAAACGTTGGCGATCTGATGAAACGTCTGCAAAAAATGATGCCAGCCCATATCGAACCCGCGTTCAAAACGGGTGAAGAGCTACTGGCATGGCAGAAGGAGCAAGGTGAAATTCGCGCCGCCGCGCTGGCTCGCGAAAATCGGGCGATGAAAATGCAGCGCACCTTTAACCGTTCCGGCATTCGTCCGTTGCACCAGAACTGCTCGTTCGATAACTATCATGTTGAATGCGAAGGTCAGATGAATGCGCTGAGCAAAGCGCGCCAGTATGTGGAAGAGTTTGATGGCAACATCGCCAGTTTTATCTTCTCCGGCAAACCGGGGACGGGGAAAAACCATCTCGCTGCGGCAATCTGTAACGAACTGCTGCTGCGCGGAAAGTCGGTGCTGATTATCACCGTGGCAGACATCATGTCGGCGATGAAAGAGACGTTCAGCAATCGCCAGACCAGCGAAGAACAGTTGCTGAACGATCTCAGCAATGTTGATCTACTGGTCATTGATGAGATCGGCGTACAAACCGAATCACGCTATGAAAAAGTGATCATCAACCAGATCGTCGATCGTCGTTCCTCTTCAAAGCGCCCAACCGGCATGCTCACCAACAGTAATATGGAAGAAATGACCAAGCTGCTGGGTGAACGCGTGATGGATCGCATGCGACTGGGCAACAGCCTGTGGGTGATCTTCAACTGGGACAGTTTCCGCAGTCGGGTAACCGGCAAAGAGTATTAAGACCATTCTTAGACTGAGCGGCGCTATACTTCGACGAAGGTCTATACACGAGTAATCATAATGAAAACGACAAAACGTTTGCTGTGCTGCGCGATAGCGGCCAGCGCCTGCTTCGCAGCCAATACTTTCGCCGCCTCCTGGCAAGACTCGCTCTCCAGCGCCGCCAGCGAACTGAGCAAGCAGAGTACCACCTCATCGCAAAGCGGCACGTCGCTCTCTTCCCTGACCAGCCTGCTGAATGGCGGCAACCAGGCACTGAGTGCAAACAATATGAATAACGCAGCCGGGATTTTACAGTACTGCGCGAAGCAGAAGCTGGCTTCCGTTACCGATGCGGAAAATGTGAAAAATCAGGTACTGGATAAACTGGGTCTCGGCGCAACCGAGCAAAAACAGGACACCAACTATCTGGACGGTATTCAGGGTCTGCTCAATACCAAAGATGGTCAGCAGCTTAACCTGAACAACATCGGCAGCACGCCGCTCGCAGAAAAAGTGAAAACCAAAGCCTGCGACCTGGTGCTCAAACAGGGTATGAGCTTTATTTCCTGATTCCCGACGCCGCGTTTTGGCCGTTTTTCGCCAGACGCGGCGCTTCTCGTCCCTTTTCGCCCTTCTCTTTTGCCCACCTCAGGAACAACGGGAGGTGACGGCGATCAAAAAAGTCCCGATCTAAACCAATTCTGAATAACAACGTAATTAAATGTCACTAGAATTGCAGCTAAGTGACAACCCCATTACATTGTACTTTCTGTAAACGCTGAACTGCCAGTCGAACACCTGGTTTAGAGCCTTATCGCAAGGCTATTTGTGAGGATCGTCCGTTGTCTGAGTTACTCTCCATCGCGCTGTTTCTTGCCTCTGTACTGATTTATGCCTGGAAAGCGGGTCGCAACACCTGGTGGTTTATCGCCACCCTGACGGTGCTGGGACTTTTTGTGGTTCTGAATATCACGCTATTTGCCAGCGACTATTTCACAGGTGATGGCATTAACGATGCAGTACTCTACACGTTGACGAACAGTCTGACGGGGGCCGGTGTCGGCAAATACATTTTGCCGGGCATTGGCATTGCGCTGGCGCTCGTGGCTGTGTTTGGCACGCTGGGCTGGGTGCTGCGTCGTCGCCGTCATCATCCTCACCATTTTGGTTACAGCCTGCTGGCACTACTGTTGGCGCTGGGTTCCGTCGATGCCAGCCCGGCATTTCGTCAGATCAGCGAGCTGGTCAAATCTCAGACCCGCGACGGCGATCCCGATTTCGCGGCCTACTATAAAGAACCGGCGAAAAGCATACCCAACCCGAAGCTGAATCTGGTGTACATCTACGGTGAAAGCCTGGAGCGAACCTATTTCGACAATGAGGCCTTCCCGGAACTCACTCCGGAACTCGGCGCGTTGAAAAACGAAGGTATGGATTTTAGCCATACCCAGCAGTTACCGGGAACAGACTACACCATCGCCGGGATGGTCGCCTCCCAGTGTGGCATCCCCCTGTTCGCACCGTTTGAAGGCAATGCGTCAGCATCGGTCTCCAGCTTCTTCCCGCAGAATCTCTGTCTTGGGGATATCCTGAAAAACTCCGGCTACCAGAACCACTTTGTGCAGGGCGCAAACCTGCGTTTTGCCGGGAAAGACGTGTTCCTGAAGTCCCACGGCTTCGATTATCTGTATGGCGCCGAAGAGCTAAAAAGCGTCGTCGCCGATCCAACTTACCGTAACGATTGGGGTTTCTATGACGATACGGTACTGGATGAAGCGTGGAAGAAGTTCGAAGCACTCTCTCGCTCCGGCCAGCGTTTTTCGTTGTTTACCCTGACGGTCGATACCCATCATCCGGATGGTTTTATCTCGCGCGCCTGTCAGCGCAAACGCTATGATTTCGACGGTAAACCCAATCAGTCTTTTAGCGCCGTCAGCTGTAGCCAGGAAAACATCGCGGCGTTTATCAATAAAATCAAAGCCTCACCGTGGTTTAAAGATACCGTCATTGTGGTCTCTTCAGACCATCTGGCGATGAACAACAGCGCATGGAAATACCTGAACAAACAGGATCGTAACAACCTGTTCTTCGTGATCCGTGGCGACAAGCCTCAGCAGGAGACGCTGGCGGTCAAACGTAACACCATGGATAACGGCGCGACGGTACTGGATATTCTCGGCGGCGATAACTATATCGGCCTGGGACGCAGCAGCCTGTCGGGTCAGTCGATGTCGGAAGTGTTCCTCAACAGTAAAGAAAAGGTCCTCGCTATGAAGCCGGACATTATTCGCCTGTGGAACTTCCCGAAAGAGATGAAAGACTTCACCGTCGACCGGGATAAAAATATGATCGCCTTCTCCGGCAGCCATTTCCGTCTGCCGCTGCTGTTGAGGATATCGGATAAGCGCGTCGAACCCCTCCCGGAAAGCGAATACTCCGCCCCGCTGCGCTTCCAGCTTGCCGATTTTGCCCCTCGCGATAACTTCGTCTGGGTCGATCGCTGCTACAAAATGGGCCAGTTATGGTCACCGGCGCTGGCGCTCTCAACCGACTGGTGCGTCTCGCAGGGCCAGCTTGGCGGAGAACAAATCGTTCAGCATGTTGATAAAGCGCAGTGGAAAGGTAAAACGGCCTTTAAAGACACGGTGATCGACATGGAGCGTTATAAAGGCAACGTCGATACCCTGAAAATCGTCGACAACGACATCCGCTATAAAGCCGACAGTTTTGTCTTCAACGTGGCGGGCGCGCCGGAAGAGGTGAAGCAGTTCAGCGGGATTTCTCGTCCGGAATCCTGGGGACGCTGGTCCAACGCGCAGCTGGCGGAAGAAGTGAAGATCGAGTACAAACAGCCGCTGCCGAAAAAATTCGACATGGTGATCACTGCGAAAGCCTTTGGCGACAATGCCAATCGCCCGATTCCGGTGCGTGTAGGCCAGGAAGAGCAGACGCTGGTGTTAAGTCACGATGTCACCACCACCACGCTGCATTTCGACAACCCGACGGATGCGGATACGCTGGTGATTGTCCCGCCCGATCCGGTCCCGACCAACGAAGGCAACATCCTCGGCCACTCGCCGCGTAAGCTGGGGATCGGGATGGTTGAAATCAAAGTGGTCAGCGCCCAGGGCTGACCACCGGTGATAAAAAAAACAGCGCCCAACACAACCCCGGGCGCTGCATGGCAATCGTCAGAACGTAATCACCCCTTTGATTAGCGTCCGGTTATTAATCACATCGCGTTCGAAGACCTCCGCTAGTTGGCTAAACGGATAGCGATGCGTAAGCATCATTTCAGCGTTCAGTTTGCCTTCCGCCATCAGCCGTCCCACCTTCGCAAAATCCTCCGGCGTGGCGTTACGACTGCCCATCATAGTGGTCTCTTTCTTGTGAAATTCCGGGTCAGAGAACTGCAAGTCGCCTTTGAACAGCCCGACAAAAACAATGGTGCCGCCGTGGCGGATCAGGTTAACGGTATTGTTCATGGCATGCTGGTTACCCGTCGCATCGAGCACCTTCTGCGCCAGCGAACCGCCAAATTGCGAACGTAGCTGAGCCTCAAAATCGTCCGCAGAGGGATCCACCACCGGCAGGCCGAGGCGGGAAGTCACGTGTTCGCGACGAGCGATACTGGTATCGGCCACCACCACCTGTGCCCCATCAGCCCTCGCAATCGCTGCCGCCCCGATCCCAATCGGCCCGGCCCCAACGACCAGCACCTGATCACCCGGTGCGATCGCTGCCCGACGCACCGCATGCGCGCTGATCGCGTAAGGCTCGATCAAGGCTGCCGCGTGAGGATCAATCCCCTCCGCCTGCAACAGATTGGTCACCGGAACGCTGAGATACTCGCTAAAACCCCCATCCTGATGCACGCCGATCACGGAGATCTTCTCACAGCAGTTCGTCCGTCCCCCCAGACACGCCGGACACTGCTGGCACGCAACGTAGGGAATTACCGCCACCTGCTGACCCACCTTAAATTGCGTTACCTTCTTGCCGAGCGTCACAATATCCCCACATATTTCATGGCCTAATACGCGTGGATAACTGAAAAAAGGTTGATTGCCTCCCCAGGCATGAATATCGGTTCCACATATACCGACAGACTTAATTTTAATTAATGCTTCATGTTTATCCGGAATCGGAATGTCGCGTTTCTCATGAATTAATTTCCTGGGTTCCTGGCAAATCAACATATTCATTGTGGACATCGTTATGCGCTCCTGTTTCTTTGTTGCTTCAGATATTGATGAAAATAGAAATAGCCGCGTAACGAGAAAGCTAATTTGTGAAACCCTGCGCATTAAAATGTTTTAAATCGGGTTTTAATGCAGGCAAAAGGAGATCCCGATGAGCCGTTCGCAAAATTTACGTCACAATGTCATTAACCAGGTGATCGATGATATGGCGCGCGGTCATCTTCCTTCCCCGCTGCCGTCGCAAAGCGCATTAGCCGAGATGTACAACATCAGTCGCACCACGGTGCGGCACATGCTCAATCACCTCAGCGAGTGCGGCGTATTGACCCTGGTCGGCAACGACCATGTCATTACCCGTAGCCCTGAACATGATGATGGTTTTGCCTGTACTACTGCCTCCATGGCGGAGCAAAATCGTATTTTTGAGCAGGCGTTTTATACGATGATTAACCAGCGCCAGCTTCGTGCTGGCGAGACATTTTCTGAACTTCAACTGGCCCGGATGGCGGGCGTCAGCCCGGTAGTGGTGCGAGAATACCTTTTAAAATTTGGGCGTTACAATCTCATCCAGAGTGAAAAGCGCGGCCAGTGGAGCATGAAAAAGTTCGATCAATCCTATGCCGAACAGCTTTTTGAGCTGCGCGAGATGCTGGAAACCCATGCGCTACAACACTTTCTCAATTTGCCGGATGACGATCCGCGCTGGCTGCAGGCAAAAATGTTGCTTGAACGCCACCGTCTGCTGCGCGACAGCGTCGGTAGCAACTTCCGCATGTTCTCCCTGTTAGACCGTGATTTTCACGCGCTGCTGCTCTCTGCCGCCGACAATATATTTTTTAATCAGTCGCTTGAAATCATCTCCGTGATCTTCCATTTCCATTACCAATGGGATGAACGCGATCTTAAACAACGCAATATCATCGCCATTGATGAGCACATGACCATCCTCAGCGCGCTGATTTGCCGCAGCGATCTCGATGCGGTTCTTGCGCTGCGAAACCACCTGAATACGGCGAAACAATCGATGATTCACTCCATCCGACAAGAAAATGAATGAATTAAAAACACATTAAAAACAACAAACCTTTAGCAAGAGCACGATTTCATACAACGCATACAGCACCATGATGACTTTCTGCTTACTTTCTGATTAGGCAGGATTCACTATGAATTTTTCCGCCAGTACAAATGTTGGTTTTATTCGTTGATCCCTGGGAGCAAGTAGAAAATGAACAAGATAATAGCCGTGCTGATTACTGTTTGTACTTTTTTTCTGCCATTCACCATTCAGGCTAAACCGCTTTCTATTAAAGTCGCATATGAGAATAATCCAGGCGAGCCATTAGATGTGGTGATGCGCTACTGGGCTGAGATTCTGAATAAAAAGAGTGATGGAGAAATAACGCTGGTTCTCTATCCCAGCTCACAGCTAGGGTCAAAACAAGATGTGACTGAACAAGCCATGATGGGAATGAACGTCATCACGCTCACCGATGTGGCTTTCCTCGCCGATTACGAACCTGATTTAGGTATTTTGTTTGGACCTTATCTGACCGATGACCCGCAGAAACTCTTCAAAATTTATGAGAGCGACTGGTTTCGTCAAAAAAATGAAGACCTGAAGAAAAAAGGAATTCATGTGGTGATGAACAATTATCTGTATGGCACCCGTCAGATTATTTCTAAAAAACCGATTCGCAAAGTGGAAGATCTTGCGGGAATGAAGATCCGCGTACCGAATAACGTGATGCAAATTAAAGCCATTCAGGCAATGGGTGCCACACCAACCCCAATGCCGCTGGGTGAGGTTTACCCTGCGCTGACTCAGGGCGTTATTGATGGCGTCGAAAACCCAATTTCGGTTCTGCAAGGGCAAAAACTGTTTGAGCAGGCGAAATATCTGTCGATGGTAAATTACCTGACCAACACCTCGGTATGGATTGGCGGCGAAGCCTTTTTCAGTACGCTCTCTCCTGAGCAACTGGAATTGATTCATTCAACGGGTTATGAAGCAGGCCTTTACAGCCAGAAATTAACGATTGAACGCGACGCCGAAATGCTGAAGAGCATGGAAGCGGAAGGCGTTGAAGTTATTTATCCGGATACCGAAGCATTCCGCCAGAAAGCACGCGAAGTTTACTCGCAATTCCCGGAGTGGACACCGGGCTTGTATGAAACCATTCAACAGCAACTGCAATAAATACAGGCACAGAGCGCCCAACGCCTTTTCCTCTCAAGGCCAGGGCGACTCTCTGAAGGAGGATTAATGCGTTTCTTTGGCAAGCTTGTAGAACTGAGCGCAGCACTGGCACTGTTTATCCTGGTGATAATGACCATTGCAGCTGTATTCATGCGCTATTTTGTAGGACAGCCCATTCAATGGACTGAGGAAATGTCCGGACTGCTGATGATTTGGGTTGTGATGTTGGGCGGAGTGGTGGCTGAACGCGATCGGGCGCATCTGACTATTCCTTTTGTCGTCGATATGTTTCCACATAAAGTCAAACGCATTATTGCCACGCTGGTTGCCCTGCTTTCCATTGGGTTGCTGGTTTATATGGCCTGGCTGGGTTACCGACTGGCGGAAATGGCGCAGTATAAGGTCACGCAAATATTGAAAGTTTCCTGGTTCTGGATTGATATCGCTGTTCCCGTCGGTACTCTGGCAACGGCAATTTATACGCTCTACTGGTTAATTAACGACGTTAAACAGGTAGATGTCGGCGAGGAAAAACAATGAGCTGGTTATTGATTATTCCACTAATGATCGTGTGCTTATTTCTGAATATTCGTGTGTATCTGGCAATGTTTATCGGCATTATTGCCTATTTCCTCTTTTTTTCCACGGTTCCGATTGAAATTGCTGTTCAGCGGTTAATTGCGCCAACCCAGAGCCCATCATTGCTGGCGATACCTTTCTTTATTCTGTTGGGTACGCTGATGAGTTATACCGGTATTGCAGAACGTATTCTGCAAGTGGCGAATATTCTGGTGGGTAAAATGCGGGGCGGACTCGGTGTCGCCAATATTCTGGTCAGTACAATGATGGGAGGGGTCAGCGCCTCAAACCTGGCCGACGCGGCGATGCTGTCGCGCATGATGGTTCCTGAGATGGAGCGTAAAGGCTACAACCGTGCCTTCGCTGCTGCAATCACCGCCGGAGGGTCTCTCGTCACCCCAATCATCCCGCCGGGGATTGCCCTGATTATTTATGGCCTGGTGGCAGACGTCTCCATCGGAAAGATGTTCATGGCCGGTCTGATTCCGGGTCTGCTCTGTGCGGTGCTGTTAATGATTACGGTTTATCTGGTTGCCCGTAAAACGAACGCTAAGCCCTCACGCGACACCTGGCCTACCGGTAAGGAAGCGCTCTTTTCTATTGGACAGGCCTGGCCCGCGCTGTTTTTGATTTTTGCCGTCGTAGGAGGGATTCGCGCCAACATCTTCACTCCAACAGAAGCCGGCGCGGCTGCGGTACTCATTGTGTTGATCATCGGTTTCTTCATTTATCGTCAAATGACCCTTGGCCATGTCGTAAAAGCGCTGGGAGAAACGGCACGGGCAACGGCATCGGTCATGTTAGTCATCATGGCAAGTGCCGCACTCGGTTGGATCTTCTCAATGGAACATGCCGGCGTCGCGGTGGCGAACTTTGTCACGACGCTGACAGAAAACAAATACATGTTCCTGTTAATTATCAATATTCTTTTGCTGACACTGGGGATGTTTCTTGAAGGGAATGCCATTCTGCTGATTCTGGTTCCATTGCTTAAACCTGTCGTGGCGCATTTTGGTATCGACCCGGTACACTTCGGTATCATCATGATCTTCAACCTTTCTATCGGCGCCTTCACGCCGCCGGTTGGCACCGTCATGTTGCTGGTCTGCAATATTACTCAGGTTTCAGTCGGACAGTTTTTCCGTCAATCTCTGCCGTTGCTGGGGACTTTATTGTTCATGCTGTTGCTGGTGACCTACATACCGGCCATTTCGTTATTACTCGTTTAACCCGTTAACACCGTAAAGTCCCCGCTGCCGGGGACTTTTCCCTGTGGCGGGGCACAGCGTTATACTGCCCACACTGTCACCTTAATCCCGGTATCGTTATGCACATTACCTTTCGCCCAACCACACTGGCAGATGCTGCCGCCCTGCCCGCCATTGAACGCTCAGCAGGACAGCGCTTTTTAGACGTGCCGGAACTGGCATGGATCGCGGACGATCGCATTGTCAGCGTGGAACAGCATCGGGAATATGCCGGTAAGGGGATGAGTTGGCTGGCACAGGTTGACGACAAACCCGTTGGATTTCTGCTGGGTGAAGCAATGGAATCGTCCCTGTATATTGCCGAATTTTCGATGCATCTGGCGTGGCAGGGTAAAGGCATTGGCCGTCAGTTAGTAGACACAGTCGCGCAGTGGGCGCGCGAGCAGGGCTTTACCTCTCTGACGCTCACCACTTTTCGCCATGTCGACTGGAACGCGCCGCTGTATCAACATCTGGGATTTGAAATACTGGAAGATGACGCGTTGCCGACAGCATTGCGCCAGAAGCGAGAGGAAGAGACGGCGCATGGTATCGCGTTTGAATCACGTTGTGCCATGCGCCTGATGCTTAATTAAAACGTTTCCCAGTTATCCCCGGTCTCCGCCACAGCGGCTTTACGCGGTTGAACCGTCGTGGAAGCGGGCTTAACGCTGGCAACGTCACGCGCACGCCGCTGTTCCTGCTGGATGTGGAACACAGCAACGGCCTGAGTCAGACGACTGGCCTGCTCTTCCAGCGCGGCGGCAGCGGCGGCGGACTCTTCCACCAGCGAGGCGTTCTGCTGGGTGACGCGATCCATTTCCGCTACGGCCAGACCCACCTGGTCAATCCCACGACTTTGCTCATCGGAAGCCGACGCGATCTCGCCCATGATGTCGGTCACGCGGGTAACGGCATTCACGATCTCATCCATGGTTTCACCGGCGCTTTCTACCAGCGTAGAACCGACGTCAACACGACTGACGGAGTCTTCAATCAGGCTTTTGATCTCACGTGCTGCCTGCGCGCTGCGCTGCGCGAGGTTACGCACTTCACCAGCAACCACCGCAAAGCCACGCCCCTGCTCACCGGCACGCGCCGCTTCTACCGCCGCGTTCAGCGCCAGAATGTTGGTCTGGAAGGCAATGCCGTCGATCACGCTGATGATGTCAGCAATTTTCTGTGAACTGGAGGCGATATCACGCATGGTTTGCACCACGTTATCGACCACTTTCCCGCCTTTCTGCGCCGTTTCGGACGCGCTCAGCGCCAGATGGCTGGCCTGGCGGGCGTTTTCGGCGTTCTGCTTAACGGTGGCCGTCAGCTCTTCCATGCTCGCCGCTGTCTCTTCCAGAGACGCCGCCTGCTGCTCGGTACGGGAAGAGAGATCGTTGTTACCCATCGCGATTTCGCTGGCACCGCTGTAAATGGCGTTTGCGCCGTTACGCACGTCGCCCACGGTACGCACCAGCTCACCCTGCATGTGGCGCAGGCTTTCCGCCAGTTGGCCCATTTCATTGGTGCCTTCCACATCAATACGCTTCACCAGATCGCCGCTGGCAATATGACGAATGCTCGCGATCAGGCGATTCATCGGTGCTATCAGCGACAGCTTGATGCCAAACCAGACGGCAATAATGACCACCAGCACCGCCAACAACACGCTGACCAGAACCCACATCGCCTGGCTGTATGAGCGGTTGTTGTCCTCTACCGCCAGGTCATACAGGCGGTCGTTCTGTTGCAGATAGTTCACATACTGCTTCTCAAAACCGTCCTGATACCCCTGAGTGGGCTGATCGAAAAACTCGTTGATTTTCCCGGCACCCAGCAATTGGATCAGTTCAGCTAACGCGTTGTGATAAATGTCGTAATTGCGTTTGATCTCCGCCGATGCCGCTTCGCTTTGGCGCGGGTCGCGCGGCAGCGCTTCGTAGTCCGCCCAGTTTTTTTCCGCCTGTTTCAGGGAGACGCTGGCAATCTGCATCAGATCCGCAACGGTCGCACCGCTACCGATATTGCTCTGATCCATCATGTAGCGGATACCCGCACGGTTAAGGGTGTTACGCGTTTGCAACAGCGCCACCCAACTGCCATTCAGCGTGGACTGCTGCTGACGAATAGTTTGCAGAACGGTGAAGTTCTCTTTGTCATTTTTCAATGCATTAAAGAACAATCCGCCTGAAGTGAGTTGTAAAAGGCCAAATAAAACCAGAACCAACAGTAGGCTGGTCACAATCTTGATACGTTTTAACATGTTTTCTCTTTCCGCTAGACAGATACTCTGGTTTTCGGCCCGGAATGAGAAAACTTTATGTAATCGCAGGGGGTATCACAGGAAATTTGTTCAATTAACTGGCAAAAAATGCGATTACCCTCTACCCGAACGGGAATCAGGCGAGGATGCCTCGCCCATTCTGCCTTATCTCAGCGCGGAAATGTCCGCAAACAGAGAACGGGTAATCGTCACGCCTTCCTGCAGTGATTTCTCCCGCGAACTGAAGCGCCTTTCTCCCGGCAGTCGCGCCCCCTGCGCCTGCATCGCGGCAAACAGGGTTTCTGCCCGCTCCAGATGGAGGTGTGCCTCATCTCCGAGGAATCGGGACGGGTCAAACGCCAGAATCAACTCACCGCCGTACGGCAGACCGCCCGCCCCGTCATCCCAGGCCAGCGATTCCGCGCTGGTCATATCACCGATGAGCGGCCCTGCCAGCAGTTCAACCATTGCCGCAAACGCCGAGCCCTTGTGACCGCCAAAGGTCAGCATGGCACCGTTTAATACCGCCTGCGGATCGGTTGACGGTTGCCCCTCACTGTCGATGCCCCACCCTTCCGGGATCGCTTTTCCGGCTCGCTGATGCAACTGGATCTCGCCGCGCGCCGCCGCGCTGGTTGCCATATCAAAAATGTAAGGCGGTTTGCCTTTACGCGGCCAGCCAAAGGCGATGGGGTTCGTGCCAAACAGCGGGCGCGTACCGCCTGCCGGGGCGACCCAGGAGTGGCTTGGCGTACAGGCGTAGCCCACCAGTCCGGCGTCCGTCAGCGGTTCAATGTCCGCAAACAACGCGGAAAAGTGAACGCAGCGGTTGATTGCCAGCGCCGCAATGCCGCACGTGCTGGCTTTACTGATGAGCAACGGCAGCGCCTGTTCATAAGCCACCAGCGAAAACGCGCCGCCAGCGTCCGCTCTGACGATCGCGGGCGCCCGATCGGAAATCTGCGGACGTGCATCAGCGGAGACTTTTCCTTTACGCAGAGTCTCGACGATCCCCAACAATCGCCATAACCCGTGAGACGCGCAGCCATCACGCTCGCCTGCCGTCACGTTACGCGCGATGGCATCCGCATGTTCCGCGCTAAAGCCGTTGGTGCTCAGCACCTCACGCGCCAGCGTGTAAGCCTCAGATAGTGTGAGGTTTACTGTTTCCATGTTGTTCTCCTTATGATGTTGTCGGCAATAAGCGTAGTCGGTATTCGCCAGTCGTTGGTGGATTTTTCTTTGTGATCTCAGTCACATAATATCCGTCGTTCAGCGATCCTCTTTACCGCTTACTGACACTTCTGACCGCTTAACTCACCATTTGACCGCTCACTTATTTACCGTACTTTACGCGCGCGACTCTCTGGCAAGATCGTCACCAGCATAGCAGTCCAATTACCTCTTCAAACGCAACCCAAACCAAACGGCTTCGGCCAATTATTAATCTTATAAAACCAGGTTTTACTATGGATACGAAAAAGATATTCAAGCACATACCCTGGGTGATCCTCGGGATCATCGGGGCATTCTGCCTCTCGGTTGTCGCCTTACGCCGGGGTGAACACGTCAGCGCCCTGTGGATCGTGGTCGCTTCCGTGTCGGTATATCTGGTGGCTTACCGCTACTACAGTCTGTACATCGCCCAGAAGGTGATGAAGCTCGACCCTACACGTTCGACACCTGCGGTCATCAATAACGATGGCCTGAACTACGTTCCAACCAACCGCTATGTCCTGTTCGGACACCACTTTGCCGCCATCGCTGGCGCAGGTCCGCTGGTCGGTCCGGTTCTGGCCGCGCAGATGGGCTACCTGCCAGGTACCCTGTGGCTGCTGGCGGGCGTTGTGCTGGCGGGTGCGGTTCAGGACTTCATGGTGCTGTTTATCTCTTCTCGCCGTAACGGCGCGTCGCTTGGCGAGATGATTAAAGAAGAGATGGGCTCCGTGCCGGGGACGATTGCGCTGTTTGGCTGCTTCTTAATTATGATCATCATCCTTGCGGTACTGGCGCTGATCGTCGTAAAAGCGCTGGCCGAAAGTCCGTGGGGGGTCTTCACCGTTTGCTCCACCGTGCCTATCGCGCTGTTCATGGGGATCTACATGCGCTTCCTGCGTCCGGGGCGTGTAGGTGAAGTGTCGGTGATTGGTATTGTTCTGCTGGTAGCATCTATTTACTTCGGTGGCGTGATTGCTCACGACCCGTACTGGGGTCCGGCGCTGACCTTTAAAGACACCACCATTACCTTTGCACTGATCGGCTATGCGTTTGTGTCTGCACTGCTGCCGGTATGGCTGATCCTCGCCCCGCGCGACTATCTGGCCACCTTCCTGAAAATCGGCGTTATCGTCGGCCTGGCGCTGGGTATTGTGATCCTCAACCCTGAGCTGAAAATGCCGGCCATGACGCAGTACATTGACGGTACCGGTCCGCTGTGGAAAGGGGCACTGTTCCCGTTCCTGTTCATTACCATCGCCTGTGGCGCTGTCTCTGGCTTCCACGCGCTGATCTCTTCCGGTACCACCCCGAAACTGCTGGCCTGTGAAACTGACGCCCGCTTCATCGGTTACGGTGCGATGCTGATGGAATCCTTCGTGGCGATTATGGCGCTGGTTGCAGCTTCCATTATCGAACCGGGTCTCTACTTTGCGATGAACACCCCACCGGCAGGCCTGGGCATTACGATGCCGAACCTGCATGAAATGGGGGGTGAGAACGCGCCGCTGATTATGGCGCAGTTGAAAGACGTGACCGCGCATGCGGCGGCAACCGTCAGCTCATGGGGCTTCGTGATTTCGCCTGAGCAGATCCTGCAAACCGCGAAAGACATCGGCGAACCGTCCGTTCTGAACCGTGCCGGTGGTGCACCGACGCTGGCGGTTGGTATCGCGCACGTATTCCACAAAGTACTGCCGATGGCTGACATGGGCTTCTGGTACCACTTCGGTATTCTGTTTGAAGCGCTGTTCATCCTGACCGCACTGGATGCGGGTACGCGTTCCGGTCGATTCATGCTGCAAGACCTGTTGGGTAACTTCGTACCGTTCCTGAAGAAAACCGACTCTCTGGTTGCCGGTATCATTGGTACGGCGGGTTGTGTGGGCCTGTGGGGCTACCTGCTGTATCAGGGCGTGGTCGATCCGCTGGGCGGCGTTAAGAGCCTGTGGCCGCTGTTCGGTATCTCTAACCAGATGCTGGCAGCCGTGGCGCTGGTTCTGGGTACCGTGGTACTGATTAAAATGCAGCGCACCAAATACATCTGGGTGACCGTTATCCCGGCTGTGTGGCTGCTGATCTGCACCACCTGGGCGCTGGGTCTGAAACTGTTCAGCACCAACCCGCAGATGGAAGGCTTCTTCTACATGGCTAACCAGTACAAAGAGAAGATTGCCAACGGCGGCGAACTGACCGCTCAGCAGATTGCCAACATGAATCACATCGTTGTGAACAACTACACTAACGCAGGCCTGAGTATTCTGTTCCTGGTGGTGGTGTACAGCATCATCTTCTACGGTTTCAAAACCTGGATGAATGTGCGCAACGTGGACAAACGTACCGATAAAGAAACCCCGTACGTTCCGATTCCTGAAGGCGGCGTGAAAACCTCTTCACATCACTAAGCTGATGCCGGGTAACGTTTCGCTTACCCGGCCTACAGAATGCTGTAAGCGTAGGCCGGATAAGGCGAAAGCCGCCATCCGGCTTTAATCATTCACGAGGCGGCACAATGTTTGGTAACTTAGGTCAGGCAAAAAAATATCTCGGCCAGGCGGCAAAGATGTTGATTGGTATTCCAGACTACGACAACTACGTCGAGCATATGCAAACCAACCATCCGGACAAGCCGTACATGAGCTATGAAGAATTCTTCCGCGAGCGCCAGCAGGCGCGCTACGGCGGCGACGGTAAAGGCGGCATGCGCTGCTGTTAGAAGGAGAAGTGAATGACCCCGATTGCAGTCACCCTACTCACCGGTTTTCTTGGCGCGGGTAAAACCACTCTGCTGCGCCACATCCTCAACGAAGAACACGGCTATAAGATTGCCGTTATCGAAAACGAATTCGGCGAAGTGTCCGTTGACGATCAGCTGATTGGCGATCGCGCCACGCAGATCAAAACCCTGACCAACGGCTGCATCTGCTGTACGCGTTCGAACGAACTGGAGGACGCGCTGTTAGACCTTCTCGACAACCTCGATAAGGGTAATATCAGCTTCGATCGTCTGGTGATTGAATGCACCGGCATGGCCGATCCCGGCCCGATTATTCAGACCTTTTTCTCGCACGAGATCCTTTGCCAGCGCTATCTGTTGGACGGCGTTATTGCGCTGGTCGATGCGGTCCATGCCGACGATCAGATGAACCAGTTCACGATTGCCCAGTCGCAGGTTGGCTACGCCGATCGCATCCTGCTGACCAAAACCGATGTCGCAGGCGAAAGCGAGAAACTGCGCGAACGTCTGGCGCGTATCAACGCCCGCGCGCCAGTTTATACCGTGACACATGGCGATATCGATCTCTCCCTGCTGTTCGACACCAACGGCTTTATGCTGGAAGAGAACGTCGTTAGCGCTAAACCGCGCTTCCACTTCATTGCCGACAAGCAGAACGATATCTCTTCTATTGTGGTGGAACTGGATTACCCGGTGGATATCAGCGACGTCTCCCGCGTGATGGAAAACCTGCTGCTGGAGTCCGCAGAAAAACTGCTGCGTTACAAAGGGATGCTGTGGATTGAAGGCGAACCGAACCGTCTGCTGTTCCAGGGCGTGCAACGCCTGTACAGCGCCGACTGGGATCGCCCGTGGGGCGATGAACCGCCGCACAGCACGCTTGTGTTTATCGGCATTCAGTTGCCGGAAGAAGAGATCAGAACCGCGTTTGCGGGGCTTAAGAAGTCGTGATTCCCGTGCCCGATGGCGCTTCGCTTATCGGGCCTACGCCGATTTGTAGGCCGGATAAGGCGTAGCCGCCATCCGGCATCTACACACGAGTAAACACTCACTATTTCTTGTTTTGCTCCCGTAGCATCGCTTCCCGCAGAATCGCGTTAAGTCGGGTCTGATACCCTTTGCCCGGACGCTTCAACCATTCCATCACATCGGCGTCAATCCGTACGGACGCCTGAGTTTTTAGCGGGCGAAAAAACTTACCGCGTACCGCGTCAGACCACTGCGCCTCTTCCGAGGAGGGAATATCGCTGTAATCAATTTCATCATCGGATTGCTTCGCCAGCGCGTTGAGTTCAGCTTCATGCTGAGCACTGAGCGCGGATTGTGTACCGCGTTTATGTTTAACCATGCTCATAACGATTCCTCTCTTTACGATCCGCCTTTCGGGCGCTGATGATGCGAATGACTTCAATGCCGCTTTCAAACCGAATGCTGTGGGCAACCAGAATAATCACGATGCCATGAACGAGACCGATTGTTTGCCAGCGATATTCCCCGTTCTCTATGCGATCCTGTCGTGACAGATGTCGGGGATCGTCGAATACCAGAATCGCATCTTCAAAACGGACACCGTGTTTACCGACGTTGCTTTTTGCCTTGTTTGTATCCCATTCAAACTCCGTTGGCATATCACGCTTCCTGATTGTATATACAAAAAAGTATAGACAATTATCTTACGAGTATAACGACGCTGTTGGAAAAAGCATCACAATTTACGTATTTTTCTGCCTGCGTTCATGTGTGGATTAGCTGAGATCGCTATGAGGAACCTCACTCCACCACCACAAACCGTGTCGCGGCGAAGCAGTTCAATATCCGGTGTACCAGAAAAACCATCGTCAGCGTCACCACCAGCGCCACGGTCACTGAGGTGATGCGATACAGATCGCTGAACACTAAGTCGCTGTCCGGGTGCAGGTTCTGGCCGAACATAATGCCGATGGTGGTGATGCTGGCGAAGCCAACGCCTGCACCCACTTTTTCCATCACGTGCAGACGGGCGCTGAAGGCTAGTCCGAGGCCAATCAGCGGCATCATCAGCAACATATGGTTACTGAAATCATAAATAAGTAACTGCACCACCAGAATGTAGAGACAGGCTAGCACCACGCCCACGACGCGCCAGATAGAACTCAGGACCGCGCCGCGATAATGCATGGGAAACAGAATCAAAATCCCCGCCATCAGCGCCGACAGCGAATCACTCAGATCGCAGACCTGAAAGATGACAAAAATCATCGTCGCCACGCTCCCGGAAAGCAGCGATTCATGGCGAACGCGGGCGTCATCTTTCTCAATGCGCGGCGGCGGCTTGCGTGGTTCCACGTCAGGGATCAGATAGTGCAGCAGCGCGCTCAGCGCCACCGCCATCACGCAGGCTTCCATGTTGGAAAACATCAGCGTGTGCCAGTTCGTGGTGGAATAGCTCATAAAGTTGAGCATCGTGCTCTGGCAGACCACGCCCATTGACCCCAGCAAAAACAACGGCCCCTTGCTCATAAAGCGAAAGCGCATGACGTACAGACCAAACACCACCAGCGTCATGATCACCGGCCACTGCGAGAGATAGCCGACGATAAGCACCATTTCGACGCAGTTCACCGCCGCACTGAACACAAACTGTCGCGCCACGTGGCGGTTGAATACCGGCACCAACGACATCAGCATCAGTGGATAAACCACGAAGAAAACGCCGTACTGCACGTTGTAAAAGGTCGAAATACTCAGCGCGATCGTCCCGGCAACGGCTATCCGCAGGGTCTGGCGAAAGTCGTTCGCCGTATAGACGATATTGTCATGTGGCGTAAACACGCGCGCCAGCGTGTTAATAGACATAATGCAGCCAGCTAACCAGATGAATTTGCGCGCCGGCAAAGGTGCGGGCAAACGGCCCTTCACTGTTGTACAACTGCACCGTCGCGCGGGCACCGGTCGGCAACGGTTTATCCAGTGGCTCACTCAGCGTCACGTGAATACGCATCCGCTGCGCATCGCGCACCCAGCGCGTGGATTGCTCCGGCTGCGACAACTGACCGTTGACCGCTTCCTGTCCGGCGAGGATCCCGGCATCGCTGCTGGTAACGCGCGCACGGAACACTTTGCCCGGCATGGCATCAAATACCACTGCGGCATCGGTGTTCACGCGGGTATGACGCAGGCTTTTCTCGCGAAAATCGGCCACGATATCCGTCTGGTTGCTGACCAGCGCCAGCAGCGGCGTGGCGGCGGTGGCGTAAAGCCCGGCGTTAAGCTGGAGATTACTCACCGTCCCGTCCGTCTCTGCGTGCACTTTTGTCCATGCCAGATTCAACTGCGCCTCTTCCAGCGCATTACGATATTTTTGCAGCGTCACGTTATGGCTATCTTCACGCTCGCCACGCTGGATCAGCAGATTCTGGATGTTGGCATGCAGGGCGGTTACCGACTGTTCGCTGGTTTGCCAGGTCGTCCGCACCTTGTCGAGATCCGCCTGCGACACGTTCTGCATCGTGCTTAGCCGCTGATAGCGATCGAACGTCAGCTTGTCATTACGCGCAGTATATTCGGCAGTACGCAGACTGGCGCGGGCAGAGGCAATCTGCGCATCCAGTTGCTGATTGCTCAGTCTGGCCTGCGCAAAGGCGATTTGCGCGGCCTCGACTTTATTGATAAATGGTGTGGGATCCAGCTCATAAAGCAGATCGCCTTTTTTCACCTGGCTATTATTGCGCACATAGACGTGCGAGACGTATCCGGAAACGCGCGACGAAACCGGTGTAACGGTGCGCATCACCGTGGAGTCCGGCGTCAACGGGATCCAGATATCGGCAACGATAAACCAGGCGAATATGGCAAGGAAAGCGGCAATACTCACCCTTACCCAACGGGCAAATTTCTGTTCTGGGGTCATCATAGTTTTTTAGTGTTGATTATCTTCTTCGCGGATTGTCCGCAAATTGCAGGCGATTAAATTTAGGGTGGCGCTGAAGGAAGCGAGATCCGCTTCAGGTATGGAACGCGTGACGCGATATTGATAGGCCTCAATCACCCGGTTTAACTCTTCCAGCCGGGCACGGCCTTCCGCGGTCAGCATAAGCAGGCGGATACGTTTGTCATATGGCGATGTGGAACGCACCAGATAGCCCTGATTTTCCAGTTGCGTGAGAGTGCGCATCAGCGGCGGCAGTTCAATGCCCTGCACCTCCGCCAGTTCGCTGACCGAGACGTTATCGCCCAACTGATGCAGTTGCATCAGTACCGTCCAACTGGACTGGGTCAGGCCGGTATCGGTAATAGCCGCATCAATAATGGCACGCCATTGACGCACTACCATCGCCATACGCATCCCCATCGGGCGGCGGGCAAACAGCTCATCTTCAGTCATGTGTCTTTCCTCTCTTAGCGAAAGGGAAAATAATACTTATCAGGGTAAGTATCAAGAAACATACTGTCAGGAAGCATAAATTGATAAATTTTCTGAATGTAAAAAAGGCCGGACAGGGTCAACATCCAGCCTCTGACTCCCGAAATCGCGCTAGTCAATCTGATCCCGGCGTAATCCCAGGTCTTTGAGCCGTTCATCGCTCATCTGTTGCAGGATCCGTCGGGTTTGTACCTGCAAGCGCCATTTTTTAAACGCTCGCCAGATCAGGACAAAACCAATAAACGGCTGCTTCGCTCTGTTCTCATGAAATTCCATACTCCACCCCCTCGCCTACCAGAGCCTTTATTCTGGCGGTTTCAGGGCTGAACAATACAGATTCAAAAACAGCTTTTATTTAACATACAGATCCGCTAAAACAGTCTCTGCACCGCACATTTTCCGCCTGTCTGTACTGATTTTTGCATCTGTATGGCATCTTCGAGGGATACAGCATGACGCGTTACCAACATCTGGCCAACCTGCTGGCCGAGCGTATTGAACAAGGGCTGTATCGTCACGGAGAAAAACTGCCGTCGGTGCGCAGTCTGAGTCAGGAGCACGGGGTCAGCATTAGCACTGTGCAGCAGGCGTATCAGGTACTGGAATCGCTGCAACTCATCACGCCGCAGCCCCGCTCAGGTTACTTCGTCGCACCGCAGAAAGCGCAGCCACCGGTCCCGCCGATGTCGCGTCCGGTACAGCGTCCGGTTGAGATTACCCAATGGGAGCAGGTGCTGAACATGCTGGAAGGCCATCACGACCAATCGGTTATCCCGCTTAGCAGCGGTATTCCGGATGTCAGCCAACCCAGTCTGAAACCGCTCTGGCGCGAACTCAGTCGCGTAGCACAACACAATCTAAGTGCGATTCTGGGCTACGATGAACTGGCTGGCAGCCTCGCACTACGCCAACAAATCGCGAGGCTGATGCTTGATGGCGGTTCGGTTGTTAACGCTGATGATCTGGTGATCACCAGCGGCAGTCAAAGCGGCATGTCGCTGGCACTGCTGGCCGTCTGCCAGCCAGGAGACATTGTGGCCGTGGAATCCCCGGCTTATTACGGCACCATGCAATTGCTGCGCGGCTTAGGGATCAAAGTGATTGAAATCCCGACGGATCCGGATACCGGCATCAGTATTGAAGCGCTGGAGCTGGCGCTGGAACAATGGCCGATCAAAGGGGTAATTCTGGTGCCGAATTGCAACAATCCGCTGGGGTTTATCATGCCGGATGCCCGTAAACGGGCCGTACTGGCGCTAGCCCAACGCCACGACATTGTGATCTTTGAAGATGATGTGTATGGCGAGCTGGCGACAGAGTATCCCCGTCCCAGAACCATTCATTCCTGGGATATCGACGGTCGGGTTATCCTTTGCAGTTCATTCACCAAATCGGTCGCCCCCGGCCTGCGCGTTGGCTGGGTCGCACCGGGTCGTTATCATGACAAACTGCTGCACATGAAATACGCCGTCATTGGCACTAACGTTCCCGCCACACAGCTGGCCGCGACGGCGTTTGTCCGGGAGGGGCACTATCATCGCCACGTTCGGCGAATGCGCCAGATTTATCAGCGTAACAGGGAGATGTATACCTGCTGGGCGCGGGAATATTTTCCCTGTGGGATCTGCGTTACGCGGCCAAAAGGCGGTTTTATGCTGTGGGTTGAACTCCCGGAGCAGGTCGACATGGTTTGTGTCGCCAAACAACTCTGTCGCCTGAAAATTCAGGTCGCGCCGGGTTCATTGTTTTCCGCATCCGGAAAATACCGCAACTGCGTGCGCATAAACTGCGCGCTCCCGCCCAACGAAAAGCATCGGGATGTGATGCAGAAACTGGGTGAAGCGTTAAAGGTGGCGATGGAAGAAGTCGCGACGCCAGGGGTGCTGAGCGACTCCTGACAGCCCCATCCTGCCATACCGTCCTGTTAGCGCGCCAGTACCTTGTAGGTAAACTCAGTAAAGTAATCGTTGACGTTTTTCGAGGCGTTGGCGGCCAGTTCTTCATCGCCATGACAGATATTACGCAGCATCACAGCGTTCAGCTGTGATGCTTTCACCAGCTCATACTGATTGCTGGCACTAAGCTGAGCAAACCAGAAGCGGCTGGAAAGCCCCTGTAGTGGCGAAAGACACGGCTGCAGGTATTCATTCTCTGCTGCCAGGCCAATCAACGCATAGGCTTGCTTGAGCAATGCGCCGAACTGACGCATATGCGAAATATCGTTAATCGCCTCAAAGGCCTCCGCCAGTTGCAGCATTTCTTTCTTCTGCTGATGCGTACCACGCCGGGTTGCCAGACGCACGGCGAACTCCCCTACACAGCGGCGCAATTCCAGCACTTTGAGCTGTACCTCAACAGAAATGGCCGGGATAAAGACGCCTTTATACGGGTAAATCTCTACCAACCGGTCATTTGCCAGGCGCTGTAACGCTTCCCTCACCGGGCTACGACCAAACCCTGTCAGCTCCATGAGTTGCGCTTCGGACACCATCGAACCTGGCGCAAGATCCTGAAAAATAATCATGCTTTCAATGGCTTCATAGGCCTGGTTCATTTTATTGACGGGCGGATTCATGGGCATTCTCCCTGCTGAGTTGCGGGCATTATCCCCCTAACGCAACAAAAATGAAAATTAGAAATTCTCTGTTAATTAGACAGTTACGACAAAATTTGTGATCTCCATCGTAATTAACCCAACAGATGATGGATGTTTTTTTTGCAAAGTGCAAATCTAATAATCAACTAATATATCAGTTGTTGATTAAACGGTTAAGATATCGTCAACACAGGATGCTACTACGACGCCATACATTGCCATCGCGTGTTGCACACTTAAAAGGAGAAGGTCGTGAGTCTACATAACCAGGTCGCACTGGTGACCGGTGCGGGAAATATGAAAGGGATAGGTAAAGGCATCGCCTGCGCCCTTGCTGAGGCGGGTGCAGATATTGTCATCAACTACGTTATCAACCCACAAGAAGCCGAACAGGTTGCCAACATCATTCGCGGACTTGGCAGGCGCGCGCTGCTGGTTCAGGCCGATATTTCTCATCCAGAGCAGGTCCGCCAGATGTTTAAGGACGTCGACGCCCACTTCGGTCGTCTGGATATTTTGGTGAACAACGCCGGTGTTTGCGTATGGGAACCCTTCCTTGAGATCAGTAAGCCCGCCTTTGACCATGCGGTAAACATCAACATCAAAGGTACCTATGATTGTGCCCGCCACGCTGCACACATGATGGTAAAAAAAGGTATTCGTGGTCGCATCATCAATGTTGCTTCTGGACATGCTCGCCGCCCAATGGCGTTGATGGGCGTCTATGCTGCGACCAAAGCTGCAATTGATCAGATGAGTCAGTCAATGGCCTTCGAACTGGCACGCTATGGCATTACAGTAAACCAACTCTGGCCCGGGTTTGTTGATACGAATATCAACGATCCGAAGCCCGAACTGGCAACCGATGAAGGACGGAAGAAGTTGCTGGCAACAATTCCTATTGGCCAGCCCGCAACCATTGAAGAGTTGGGCGCCGCCGCAGTCTATCTGGCAGGGAACTACGGTGCCGTCGTAACGGGTGATTTTATTAAAATTGATGGCGGTCAGCATATCCGCTGCATTTAATCGGGAGAATAGAAATGGAAAACAAAAACACCATTCTGATTACCGGCGGTCAGGCTGAGCCCAACCTGTTATCCTCGCTGAAAAAATACTATTCCCAACAGGGATGGAGCGTTTATTTTAGTCAAGAAACTGAATATCACAAAATGGCCATGGCTATTGACGAGATTATTATCGGTGAGAAAAAACTGAATGCCTTTATATATATTTCCCCTCCACCACGCCAGGGTTCAATGTTGGACGATGACGATCATATCATTGCCGAAACGATGAATGACGATCTGGAAAGAGGATTATGGTGGGTACAAAATGCCTGCAAAAAAATGGTGCAACAAGGCGTACAAGGACGCGTTGTCACGCTGGCACATATTGCGGCACTGGTGCCCACCGAGTACTACTCTTATGGTGCCGCCAGTCAGTTGGCTCTAATGAATATCTGCCGTTCCGGCATTCAGGAACTGGTACCCTATGGCATTAAAATCAATACGATATTCCGTGGTTTTAGTGAAGAAGATCCGCAACAAAAAGCGTTTGTCGAGCAATTAAAGCAACTACATAAAGACGATGGCATTCCACTATTGGAATATGTGGACGGAGAAGAAATTGCCAAAACCAGTATGCTGTTAACCGACCCGAAAATTCACAGTTTTAACGGGGCAATGTTAACGCTCGATGGTGGTTTTTATGTCACCCGAAAAATACGCTATCTGGATCCTGTCAGGGAATGACAGGATAAAATAATTACAAAATAATCATTACGAAAAATTGTGCATTATTTCTACCGCTAACCTCATATTAGTGAAGGGTACCCCTATGAATACGCAATTCCGTCGTGTCATTCTGGTCATGCTGACGCTGGCGATGATCATCAATTATCTCGACCGTTCGGCATTAGCCTACGCTATGCCTTTTATTACTCAAGACTTTCATCTGACGCCTGAAGAAAAAGGTATTATTTTCGGTAGTTTCTCAATTGGTTATGCCTTATTTAATTTTATCGGCGGCGTACTGGCTGATAAATTTGGACCCAAGCGGGTGTTTACCTGGTCAATGTCCATCTGGTCGATTATTTGCGGCCTGACGGCAGGCTGTTTTAACTTCTGGACCATGTTTATTGCTCGCGCCTTTTTCGGTGCCGGGGAAGGTCCCATTTCTACCACGGCCAACAAAGTGGTGAATAACTGGTTTCCGCTGAATGAGCGTGCCCGGGCGGTAGGCATTAACCAGGCTGGCGGACCGTTGGGCGGGGCGATATCCGGTCCAATAGTCGGTTTTCTGTGCCTCACGTTCAACTGGCGTATTTCCTTTGTCATCATTGCCTTTATCGGCATTACCTGGGCCATTATCTGGGCGTTGATTGCCACCGACAGGCCCCGGGATAACAAACGGGTATCTGCTGATGAAGCCCAACTGATTGAAGGCGATGAGGACGTGCTCATTCCACACGTAGAGCCCGGTGCCCCAGCCCCTTCAATGTGGAGTGCGATCCTCCAGCCGTCTATTCTCGCCACCGCGCTGTCGCTGTTTTGCTTCAACTACGTGCTGTTTTTCTTCATGAACTGGTTCCCGACATTCCTCGTCGATACCACAGGGATCAGTCTGAAAGACATGAGTCTCGTCGGCGTGCTGCCGTGGGTTGCCGGGACGCTCGGCTACGTTTCCGGTGGCTTCATTATTGACTTCATCTACCGTAAAACCGGCAAACAGCTCTTCTCCCGCAAAGTGGTACTGGTGACCTGTTTCGGCATCTGCTCCGTCTGCGTGGGGCTTATCAGTCAGACGCAAACCGCGATGGGGGCTGTCGCGTTGATGACTATCGCCTTTGGCTTCATGCAAATTGCTGCCCCAGCCTACTGGACATTGATTCAGGACGCCGCGCCGAAGGAGTACGTCGGGAGCGCGGGCGGACTGATGCACGGTCTGGCCAATATCTCTGGCATCGTCGCGCCTACCGTGACCGGCTTTATTGTCGGCTCAGGCTCTTACGCCGCTGCTTTTATCCTCGCCGGTTGCCTCGGCGTACTGGGAGCGACCGTGGTGGCGCTGTTTGTGAAAAAAGCGGCCCAGCGTGATGGACATCAATCCCTCGCATAGCGTAAGAGGAAAACAACGTGAAAATTATCGATTTTGAATCCGGGCTTTACCGCGTCCCACTCACTGAGAACTGGGGTTCGTCAAACTACGCGTTCTCCAGTCTGGAATTTGTGGTGGTGTGGTTAAAAACTGATACCGGACATACCGGTACCGGCTGGACGTTCAGTACTGGCAACGGCGGCAGCGCGTTTAAAAACCTGATTGACCATTATCTTGTCGCTAAAGTGATGGGAGAAGATCCACTGAACGTCGAGCGCTTGTGGAGCCGTATGTGGCTGGAAAGCCACGATATCGGTTCGGCGGGCGTGACGACCCACGCAATCGCTGCCGTGGATATCGCGCTGTGGGATCTCATTGGCCAGCAGTTGAATCAGCCGCTATACCGACTGCTCGGCGGCTATCGGGATGCTTTACCGGGTTACGGCAGCGGCGTGAACCTGCATCTCTCACTTGATGCCCTGCTTGCACAGATGGAAGGTTTCCTCAGCGCAGGCTATCGCACGGTCAAAATGAAAATCGGCAGCGAGGATGTTGAGGACGATCTGGTTCGCCTGTTGGCGGTGCGCAACTTTGTGGGACCGTCGATAAACATCGCCGTAGATGCCAACAAGAAGTGGTCCTCGGGGGATGCCGCTCGTCGGATGGCGACACTGAAACAGGTCGGGCTGTACTGGCTGGAAGAGCCGCTGCTCAGCGACGATATCAACGGTCACCGCCTGCTGCGCCAGAAATGCCCGGTTCCGGTTGCCGTTGGTGAAAGCCTGTACACCAAATACCAGTTCGCTCATTGGATTAAACAGGAGGCATGTGACTACATCCAGCCGGATGTTTATCGGGTGGGGGGAATTACCGAGTTTATAAAAATTGCGAAATTAGCTGAAAGTCACAACATCCCCGTGATCCCGCATTTCGGTATGGAACTGATGGCGCATCTGGGCTGCGGCTTGCCCAATATCCAGCTCTTCGAAGGGCTAAAGGGGGCGAGTCTGAGCGAGATGGGAATAATTCATCAATCCTGTCAGGTCGTAAACGGCGCCATTCGTCCGGGCGAAGAACCAGGACATGGCATCACGTTCGATCGTCCCGCGCTGGCGCGCTATGCGATGAACGACGATCTGTTACGCCAGCAAAATGTCACTACACGGACGGATGTCTGACGATGAACGTAATTCAACAGCTATTCGCTCTACCGGTGCTGGAAACGCTCAGCCCGGGCATTACCCGGCGGAAAATGGATGAACTGGAAATTCTGGTGATTCAGACACCTTACTGCGACGCCGCCGTAGCCTTACAGGGGGCGCATCTGCTCGCCTGGAGACCGTTGCGGCAAACAAATTCTGTACTGTGGTTAAGTGATAACACGCCGTTTAAAGCCGGAGTCCCCCTTCGTGGCGGTGTGCCGGTTTGCTGGCCGTGGTTCACCGATCTCGGCGGTGAGCCGTTTCACGGTTTTGCCCGCATTCTGCCGTGGCAGTTAATGGCGCTCAACAGCGCCAGAACTTCCCTTTCTCTGACGTTGCGCCTTTGCGACACACCGCAAACGCGTCAGTGGTGGAACCACACGTTTCAACTGGAATTGACGCTGAATTTCACGGCAGAGATCTGCGAATTACGGCTAATCGCCCACGGTAATTACAGCACCACCGCGGCCCTGCACAGCTATCTCGCGACGTCAGATATTCGTGCTACGCGTATTCACGGAGTGGGAACGCAAGGCTACGACACCGTTGCCGGGAAACCGCGACAGAATCTGCCATCGCCGCTCTCCCTGAATGGCGAATTTGGCACGATCTGTTCCTATGCGGAACCGCAGACGGTACTCGTCACGCCGGACAGAACCCTGACGCTCACCCATGTCAATAACAGCAACGTGGTGGTGTGGAATCCCTGGCAGCAACGGGCTGCACAGACAAGCGACATACCGGATGACGGCTGGCAACACTTTGTCTGTCTGGAAACGGCGGCGATCGACCGCCCTCTTGTCAGCATGCCTCAGCATCCTGCGTCACTGGGTGTGCAGTTCGCGCTCTCTCATCATTAAGGACACTTTATGCGTATTACGAACATAGATAGCTTTCTGGTCCGTCTGCCTTATACGCCAACAATGACGCGCACCACCGATAAAGAAGGTCTCTTTAATGCCGCGCGATCGCTAAACCCCACCCTGGATGCGTTGCTGGTGAGGGTCGAAACCGATAGCGGACTTACCGGTTGGGGAGAAGCATTTGGTCACGCCTGTAACCCCGCCAGTATGGCGCTGTTAAGCGGATTACTCGCCCCATTCTATACAGGCGAAAAATGCGACGACATAGAGGCGTTGATGCAGAAAGCACACTATGCCTTTCACAGCTATGGTCGTGGCGGCGCAATGATGTATGCACTTTCCGCACTGGATATCGCCCTGTGGGATCTGCGTGGCAAAGCAGAGAATCTGCCGCTGTGGAAATTGCTCGGCGGCACGCGCTCCCAGGTTGAGTTGTATCCCAGCCTCGCCAGTTTCGACGGAAATGTCGCTAAACTCATGGATTGTATTAATCCCTTAATTGAAAAGGGTTATCGGCATATTAAACTGCACGAACGAGATCCGCAGTCTATTGTGGAGGTTGCCCAGGCGCTGCCGGATGAGGTCACTCTGATGGTAGACACCAACTGCGCATGGAACGCGCAGCAGGCCGAAGAGATTCTCCCCCAACTACATGCTGCAGGTGTCGACTTTGTTGAAGAACCGACATTCCCACCAGAAAACGTAAGCCAACTCCGTTACCTGCGTCAGGTGACGGGCGCACGCGTTGCCGCAGGAGAAAACTTTAACAACAGCGAAGAGTTTGCGTTGAGTATGGCGCTTAATGCAGTAGATGTATTACAGCCCAGTGTCGCCAAAATTGGCGGTATCACTGCCGTGCTGAACATTATCAAACACGCACGCAAGCATGAGAACGTTAGCCTACTGCCACACTGTTTTTATTATGGTCCCGGACTCCTTGCCAGCGCCCATCTGCTCAGCGTGTTGCCAAAACCCGTTCCACTGGAAGTACCATGGTTGATGTTTGAACAAACCCTGCATCCGTTTATGCATTTCCAACCTGTGATGGATCTGCCACATGCGCCGGGTCTGGGCTTTACCCCTGATATCGACGTACTAGAACGCCATCTGATTGCGAAAGGATAAAAGATGGACATTGTTATTTCTGACCGTCTGATTGCCAACACGCCGGTGCTCTGGTTTCGTCCAGCAGATGGTAGTGTCAGTCGCAGACCGCTCATTGTACTGTTTCATCGCTTTATGGCCTCCCGCGAGTTAGATGCCAATCTGGGTTATATGCTCGCGAAGGCAGGTTACAGCGTGGTTTGCCCACAGGCGGCGCTGCATGGGGTGAAGGATGATGCAACGCTTCGCGCCGCCTCTTTCTGGCAGATCCTGCAACATACATTGGATGAGCTTCCCGTATTAATCGCAGCATGTCAGCAGGATAATCTGGGCGATATTTCTCGACTCGGCTTGCTAGGTACTTCAATGGGCGGTTTTGCCGTTCTGGGGGCGATGGCACGTTATCCGGCTATTCAGGCCGGAGCCGCCTATATGGCAAGCGGTTATTTTACCGACGCCATCCTTGAAATTCATCCTCCTTCAGGCAACATGATTGCAGATTGCCTGCGCGGATTGGCCCCTTACGACGTCGCAGGAAAAGAAGCCATTCTGGCTCAGAGACCACTTTTTCTCTGGCACGGTGAGCAAGATACGATTGTCGACGTAAGGTATACCGAACGTCTCCGGGAGGCTATCAACAGTGATTCACTAGCCTGCGTCATCGATCCACAGGCAGGGCACAAAATCACGCAGTCATCAGTGGAAGAAGGCCTCCTGTTTTTCCGTCAATCCTTACCGATTTAACTCGATTAGCCCGGTATCACCGGGCTTTGTGCGCAATCAGTCGATCTCTTTATCCACATGCTGGACGATCAGATCGGCAACGCGCGCTGAGTTCTTCGCCGCCAGCGCGTCCATAATCGCTAAGTGCTCTTCATGCAGTACTTCAGTCTGCTCCGGCGTGAAACCATACTGGCGCCATGCCAGCACCCATAAATGGTGCAACTGCTCCTGCATGTTGATAAGGATCGGGTTGCCGCCCAACTGGGCCACCTTTTTCTCAAAACTCAGATCCAGCGCGCTGTCATCATCATCGCAATCCTGACGCGAGAATTTTTCCCGGTTGAGATCGATAAGCTCCCGCAGTTGGTTAATTCCCGACTTATTGGCACGCCAGGCATAGTCTTCAAAGATGGCTCGCTCGATCGACGTCCGCGCCACAATCAGATTACGCAAGAACTCTTTTGTCACCCCGCCTTCGATCAATCTTGAAAGACTGTGGGTATCGCTGAGCGACACCGCCGGCGGTTCCGTCAGAAAGGTTCCGCTGCCCACGCGCGTCTCAATACGTCCGGACGATTCGAGTACCTTCAGCGCCTGACGCACCGAGGTGCGGCTTACATTGAGCATCTCGGCAAGCTCGCGCTCGGATGGCAAGCGCTCACCGGGTTTGATCTGTTTGCTGTCGAGTAAATTAGTGATGTGTTGGATGATCGTCTGAAAAACGTCCGTGCGCTTAATGGGGATCATCGTGAATTTATTCTTATCCGGCATACCGTTACCTCTTCCCAACGACGTATCACACAGGCGATCGGTCGCGTTCTGTGTACAACATCGCACTCAATCACTGTATCGAAAAAATTGGATGGACCACTATATCATTATTGGTTGTTCAGTACCCTCCATTTCCTTCCCCAACGTTCAAAAAGGCGTAAAAACCCTCGTTTTGTGACCAATATTGCACTTTATTTAAAAATTGGTTGGACAACCAACCCAATTGGAGGATATTCGAAACCATAAAACCACAACCCGATTAAGGAATTCATGATGTACAGAAGCAATTTTAAGCCGGGATCGACCCGCTGGGCAGTACGTCGTGCGCAATGGCGCAGCATGGGGATCCGCGAAGAAGACATGCATAAACCGAAGATCGCGATCATCAATACCTCCAACAAGCTTTCCTGCTGTTATATCCATCTGGACGAACTTTGCCGGATCGTTGAACAAGCGATCCGTGACGCTGGGGGATTACCGTTTGAAGTGCGCACAGTTGCACCCAGTGACTTTGTGACCAGCGCCGGGAAAAAAGCACGGTATCTGATGCCGACCCGCGACCTGATGGTTAACGAAGTGGAATGCATGATGGAAGGCGCAGTGCTGGACGGCATGATCTGTCTCTCCTCCTGCGATAAAACCACGCCGGCACACCTGATGTCAGCCGCTCGACTGAATGTACCTTCCCTGCTGCTGACCTGCGGCTACCAGGTGGGCGGCAAGTGCTCAAACGAAAAATTCGACGATCAGTTCTTCGATATTGATGACGTTTACGAGCAGGTGGGTGCCCTGGCAACCGGAACAATCAGCGAGAAAGATCTGACCGATATGACCGATGTCGCGATCCAGTCACCGGGCGTTTGCGCCGGTTTGGGTACCGCCAACTCTATGCA
Organism: Citrobacter telavivensis; assembly: GCA_009363175.1. Classification (NCBI taxonomy): domain Bacteria; kingdom Pseudomonadati; phylum Pseudomonadota; class Gammaproteobacteria; order Enterobacterales; family Enterobacteriaceae; genus Citrobacter; species Citrobacter telavivensis. Next base: position 1,300,682 of record CP045205.1, on the reverse strand, counting down.
TATCGTGGCTGAAGCATTAGGCATGACGCTGCCTGGCAACTCGCCGATCTGGGCCAACGGCCGCAAAGTGAAAGAATACGCGCAGACAGCCGGGAAACGCATTGTTGAACTGACCCAACAGCAGGTTCTGCCGCGCGAGATCCTCACAGAAAAGGCTATCCAGAACGCGGTCATGACGGTGCTGGCCGTCGGTGGTTCAGTGAACACCGTTCGTCACCTCTCGGCAATCGCCACCGAAGCCGAACTGCCGATCGATGTCATCCGCCTGTATGAAAAATACGGGAAAAACATCAAGCTGCTGACCTCTGTTCGCCCTAACGGTCCATTCCGCACAGAAGATCTGGAAGCGGCAGGCGGCACGACGGCAGTGATGAACCAACTGCGCGATTTCCTCAATCTGGACGCACTTACCGTCACGCAAAAAACCGTTGGCGAGAACATTAAGGACGCAGTGGTGAAAAACCATGAGGTGATCCGCACCCTGGATAACCCGGTCAGCCAGCGCCCTGGCGTGGCAATCCTGCGCGGAAATCTTGCCCCGGATGGTGCCATCGTCAAACTTTCCGCCGTACCGGGTGAACTGGAACAGTTTACCGGCCCAGCCAATATCTACGAAGGCGAAGACGACGCCATTGAGGCATTGGGTGAAGGCAAGATCCAGAAAGGCGATGTCATTGTCCTGCGCAACATGGGGCCAGCGGGCGGCCCCGGCACAGTATTCGCCTGTAGTTTCGTGGCGGCGCTGAACGGTGCAGGGATCGCAGAATATGTCGCGGTAATCACCGATGGCGAACTTTCCGGTCTGAACCGCGGCATTATCGTCGGTCAATTGATGCCAGAAGCCGCTGCTGGCGGGCCACTGGCGGTGATCGAACAGGGTGAGACCGTACATATCAACTTCGTCGATCTCAGTATCAATATGGACGTGCCGCAGGAGGTGATCGACACCCGGCTGGCGCAGTGGCAACCCAAACCACTGCCTCTCGGCGGCGGCAGCGGCACTTACCTGTCGCAATATGCGCAACTGGTACAGCCGATTGCGCAGGGCGCGGTGCTGGGTAAACGCCGCATCCACGCGAAAAACGTCGATTAATCATTTCAGAATGTGGGTGAGCGTTCACCCACATCGCGAGGAGATACATCATGCAAATCTGGCACGAAGCCGCCAATGAACTCCCCGTCGCATACGACGTTGAAGTTCTGGTTGTGGGTGGTGGTCCAACCGGTGTTGCTGCAGCCACCGCTGCTGCGCGCGCCGGGGAAAAGACACTGCTGATCGAACGCTATGGTTTTTGCGGTGGTATGGCGACCGCAGGCATGTCAGGGGCAATTTGCGGGCTATTTACCTCGGGTAAAGGTCCTCATGAGCAGTTAGTGCACGGTTTTGCCGGTGAGTTTTACCAGCATCTGAAACATCGCGGCGCCGTCAGCGATCCCTTCCCGTTTGGCGAGACCTGTCTGGTGGTTCATGAACCACATACCTGGAAAGAGATTGCCGACGATCTGCTGGCTGACAGCGGCGCTAAGGTGTTGTTTCACACCCTTGCCACCGACGTGGTGATGGAAGGCAATCAGCTACGCGGAGTGATTATTGAGAATAAAAACGGCCGGCAGTTGATTACCGCGCGCCGTTTTATCGATGCCACCGGCGATGGCGACCTGTGCGTAAAAGCCGGGGTGCCTTATACCTGCGGACGTAATGGGATGGTGCAGTACCCCACAATGGTATTCCGCATGGGTAATGTCGATATCGCACGTGGCATCGGCCATCCGGTGGCTCAACTGGAAACGTGGGTGGAAGCCGCGCAGGCCAAGGGGTATCACCTGCCGCGCAAGCATATTTATCTGCTGCCCTCCCCACGTCCCGGTGAAGTGATGTGTAACGTCACCAGCATTTTACGCGACGACGGCAGACCGATTGACGCGACCTGCGCGGAAGATCTGACCTTTGCCGAGCAGCAAGGACGCAAGCAGGTACGTGAATATGAGCGTTTTCTGCGCGCATGGGTTCCGGGGTTCGAAAATGCCCAGCTCAACGATGTCGCGGCGCAAATCGGCATCCGCCAGAGCCGGACAATCGACGGTCAACGTTGCCTGTCTAATGACGATGTCTTTCAGGCGAAAAAAAGTCAGAGAGCCGTTGCCAGCAGCGCATGGTGCATTGAAGCACACGGGCAGGACGGCATCTTCATGTTCTATCTCGACAACGACTGGTATGACATTCCCTATGACACATTGCTGCCAGAGGACGTTCCTAACCTTATCACTGCGGGCAGGACGCTCTGTGCAGAACATGAAGCACTGGCTTCGGCAAGAGTGACCGCCCAGTGTTTTTTAACCGGATATGCCGCAGGCACAGCGGCATATCTGAGTCATCGGGATTGTTGCGCTTTCGATGAAATCGATGTTGCGGAATTACGCAGCATTATTGAATACCAAACTTATTAAGGGTGATACGCATGAAACCAGTTTTAGGCTTTATTGGTCTGGGCATTATGGGCAAACCAATGGTGCGCAACCTGTTGAAAGCAGGCTACACCGTCCATGCCTACAGCATTGTGCCGCAGGATGTGGAAGAGATTGCCCGCGATGGCGCCATCGGTCAGACCTCTGCCCGTGCCGTGGCGGAAGCGGCAGAAGTCACCATCACCATGGTGCCCAACACGCCACAGGTTGAAGATGTGCTGTTCGGGGAAAATGGCCTCGCGCCTGCGCTACGGGAAGGTAAAGTCATTATCGACATGAGTACCATCTCGTCCCTCGCCACCCGCAACTTTGCGGAGAAGATCAAAGCGCTGGGCGCGAATATGCTGGATGCCCCGGTGAGCGGCGGCGACAAAGGGGCGAAAGGAGGAGCGCTCTCCATCATGGTGGGCGGCGACACGCAGGTGTTTGAACAGTGCAAACCAATCCTGGATGTACTGGGCAGTCGCGTCACCCACGTGGGCGAACACGGTGCAGGTCAGGTAGTGAAATCCTGCAACCAGGTGCTGGCCGCCGCCACTATGGCCGCGCTGGGTGAAGCGCTGGTCATGGGTGCCAAGGCGGGCGTGAATCCGGCAAAAATTGTGGAAGTGCTCTCCGCAGGCTACGCACGCTGCGGCGCGCTGGATATCCGTGGGAACCTGATTCTGGAACGCAACTTCGCCCCCGGGTTCATGACCCGCTTACAGTACAAAGATCTCAATCTGGCGATGGAACTAAGTCAGGGGATTGACTCCCCGATGCCGATCGCCAGCCTGGTGCGTGAGTTGTACAAAACGTGCATGGCACAGGGTACAGGAAACGAAGACCATTCAAACATTATCAAAGTCTTTGAGCAGCTTTCCGGCATCGAAGTACAGGCAAGGAGCTAATGATGCGTTTCCCGGATTTTAAACAACGGCTCCACGAGGGGCCATTACACGGTTGCTTTGTCACCTTTCCTTCTGCCGCGATGACGGAATTTACTGCCGCAATGGGATTTGATTTTGTGCTTATCGATAACGAGCACGGCAATATGAATCCTGAGACAGTAGAAGATATGGTACGCGCCTCCCACAGCCAGCAGGTGCCCTGTCTGGTACGGGTTCCGTACAACCGCGCCGAATACACAAGAAAAGCGCTGGATTTCGGTGCTGACGGGGTACAGGTCCCACTGGTCAATACCGCAGAAGATGCCCGCCTCGCCAGTCGGCCAACGCTGTTTCCACCACAGGGCGATCGCGGAGTCGCCTTCCTGCCACGCTCGGCGAATTACGGGATGTGTGCGGATAAAGCGCGTTATCTGACAGAAGCCAACGCGGCGCGGGTGCTGTCTGTACATATTGAAACCGTGGAGGCGGTAGAGAACCTGGATGACATTCTGGCTGCGGGACTGGCTGACGTTTATTTCATCGGCCCGGGAGATTTAGCCGTATCAATGGGTTACGGACATGATTTGAACCATCGTGATGTACTGGACACCATTGAGCGCTGTATCCGCAAAATCGCTGCCAGTGGCAACATCGCCGGAACCTATGTTGGTACACCGGAACGCGCGGCAGAAGCCATAAGCTGGGGCGCCAACTACCTGGTGACGGCTATCACCCCGCATATGGTAAACGGCGCGAAACACTACTTACAAATCAAAAATAACTAATTTGCCTTTACTACCCTACAACATCGTCTGACTCAGAAAGTCAGAACTGGAGAGTGCAGTATGAGCACTAAAAATAATAAAACGCATGCCCGCTATTACATCCTGTTTATGATAACCCTGGTGTTAACGCTGGCCACTGGCGATCGCGCCACGCTATCCGTTGCGGGGCCAGAGATGCAAAAAGAGTTGGGTATTTCCGCCGTGGAAATAGGCTATCTCTTTTCCGCGTTCAGTTGGGCGTACGTCATCAGTATGACGCCAGCCGGTTGGGTGGCCGATAAGATTGGCTCAAAACGCGCCATGTTCCTGGGTATTTTGCTGTGGTCGGTTATGACCGTCCTGATGGGACTGGTCAGCTATATCACGTTTGTTGTCCCTGCCCTGCTAATCCTGCGTTTCCTGCTGGGTGTATGCGAGTCCCCGGTGGGTCCTTCTGCCGGACGTATCATCGCCGCCTGGTTTCCTTCTCAGGAACGCGGCGTGGCCGGTGCCATCTTTAACAGCGCGCAATACGCATCCCTCGCCATTTTCACGCCGCTGATGGCCTGGTTATGCCATGCCTTCGGCTGGGATCACGTGTTTATCGTGATGGGGGTCATTGGCATCGTGATTGCCTTCTGCTGGTCAAAGTTCTTCCACGTCCCCACTAAGCATCCCGGGATCAACAGTGAAGAAATGGAATATCTGAAAGAAGGTGGCGCGCTGGTTGAACTGGATACCGTTACCAGCGTGAAAGATGAACGTAAACGTGCCGGATTGCAGGAGATCGCGCAACTGTTTAAAAGCAGGATGCTGATCGGCATTTTCATTGGTCAGTACTGTATTTCCGCGATCACCTGGTTCTTTATGACCTGGTTTCCGATTTATCTGGTGAAAGAGCGCGGCATGTCGATCTTACAGGCCGGATTTATGGCCTCGGTGCCCGCGATTTGCGGTCTGGTGGGCGGCATACTGAGCGGTTTTTTCTCAGACTGGCTGTTGCGTAAAACCAACAATCTGAGCCTGGCACGTAAAGTGCCCATCACCATCGGTCTGACCATGAGCGCCAGCATGATTCTTTGTAACTATGTCGGTTCAGAAGCGATGGTCATGTTCCTGATGAGCGCCGCATTCTTCGGCAAAGGTTTCGGTTCACTGGGCTGGGCGGTCGTTGCAGATACCGCACCGAAAGAGATCATCGGTACCACCGGCGGCCTGTTCAATTCCCTGGGCAACATTGCGGGCATCATTACCCCGGTTGTCATTGGCTACATCCTGCAAGAAACCAATTCGTTCGCCAATGCGCTGGTTTTTGTCGGCACCCACGGCATCATCGCCGTCTGCAGTTACTGGTTTATTGTCGGCAAAATTGAACGTCTGAAAATAGCTCCCCGTGAAAATACTACCGCCATACAGGAGAACAACGCATGAAAATCTTATTTCGCTGGCATGGGCCAGAAGACCCTATCTCACTGGACTACATTCGACAGATACCTGGAATGTATGGCATCGTTTCTTCGCTCTACAAATTACCGTTGGGTCAGCGTTGGTCCGATGAAAAAATACAGGAAATTAAGCAAGCCGCAGCGGCCAGACAGCTGCATTTTGAGGTCGTGGACAGCTTCCGTATTCATGAAGATATAAAACTGGGCAAACCCACCCGCGATCGCCTGATTGATGAATATTGTAAGAACCTGCAGGTTCTGGCCAGAAACGGCATCAAAGTGATTTGCTATAACTTTATGCCGGTCTTTGACTGGACGCGCACGAATATGGCTTATCCCCTGCCCGATGGTTCCAATACCTTATCCTACGATCAGGCCACCATTGATGCCGTTGATCCCCGCCAAGGTATCGATCTGCCCGGCTGGGGAGCGAAATATCCCCCCGAGCAGTTGCAGCAATTACTCGCCGAATACCAACATTGCGATGAAGAGCAGTTGTGGCGAAACCTTGAGTATTTCCTGCATAAAGTGATCCCGGTGGCGAAAGCGCTCGGGCTTAAGCTGGCGCTGCATGCAGACGATCCGCCGCGCCCTCTGTTTGGTCTGCCGCGCATTCTGAAAAATGTCGACGATCACCGCCGCCTGCTGGAGATCATTGATGACCCCGCCAACGGCTTAACGCTGTGTACCGGATCCTTAGGCAGCGATCTGCGTAACGATGTCCCGGCAATGGTCGCAGAATTTACCCAACGTGAACGGGTGCATTTCGTGCACTTCCGTAATGTTCAGGTCAGCGAAAACGGCGATTTCTATGAATCTGCCCATCCCAGCGCCTGCGGCTCGCTGGATATGGCCGCCATTATGGCCGCCCTGCACGACGCACGTTACAGCGGCTATATCCGCCCCGATCATGGGCGCATGATTTGGGGGGAAACAGGTGTTCCTGGCTATGGCCTTTTCGACCGCGCACTGGGAATTACCTACATGCAGGGATTGTGGGAAGGGCTGGATAAAGCGCGAACCGACCATCCGAATCATTGATTACAGGAAGCAATGCTATGACTAAATCACCCGTCATTCGCCTTGACGATAAAGACAATGTCGTCGTCGCCCGTATCGCCATCGCTGCCGGTACCGCTATCGTCGATGAAAAGATTGTCACGCTACAGGATGTGCCGCTGGGCCATAAAGTGGCCACCAGACTGATTAAAAAGGATGAACCTATCCTCAAATACAATACGGTCATTGGTTTTGCCCCGGAAGATCTGCCAGCTGGCACCTGGTTGCATAGCCACAATATTGTATTTGAAGATTTCCAACGTGATTACGCCTTCAGCCGCGATTATCACCCTGTGAAAACCGTGCCGCCGGAGCAGCGACGCACTTTCAACGGCTATATCCGTGAAGATGGTCGGGTAGGAACCCGCAATATTCTCGGCGTGTTTGTCGTCGGAAACTGTGGCGCAACGGTGGCGCGAAAAATTGCTGCGCACTTTACACCCGAGCGTCTGCAGGCATGGCCGAACGTGGACAACGTTATCCCCTACGTCCACGAACTCGGCTGCGGTATGGAAATGACCGGCGAACCGATGGATCTGCTGCGCCGTACGCTGGCTGGGTACATCAACAACCCGAATACCGCCGGTGCGCTGGTCGTCGCGTTAGGCTGCGAGCGTAATAATATTCACGGATTTTTTGAGCAGATGGGACTCGAAGAAAACCCGATGCTGCGCAAACTGGTAATTCAGGATACGGGCGGTACGCGAAAAACCATTGACGAAGGTATCGCCATTGTCGAGTCCATGTTACCCCATGCGAATACGGTAAAACGTCAACCTGTCTCCGTAGAGCACCTGACTGTAGGGCTTCAGTGCGGGGGTTCCGACGGATTCTCCGGTCTCTCGGCGAACCCAGCATTGGGCGTCGCGATGGACCTGCTGGTGGAACAAGGTGGAACCGCGATCCTCTCCGAAACTACCGAAATCTTCGGCGTTGAGCACACCCTCACGGCACGCGCAGTGACGCCGGAAGTCGGGCAAAAGCTCGTCGATTGCATCAACTGGTGGCTGGAGTACAACAAAGGGCGCGATTGCCAGATTAATGGTCGGGTGAGTCCGGGCAACAATGCCGGTGGACTGGCAAACGTGCTGGAAAAATCGCTGGGTGGGGCGAAAAAAGGCGGAAACTCTCCGCTGATGGAAGTCTACCGCTATGCATATCCCGTCACGCAAAAAGGGCTGGTATTTATGGATACCCCCGGTTATGACCCGGTTTCCGCCACGGGCCAGGTCGCAGGCGGCGCCAATATGATTGCATTTACCACCGGGCGTGGCTCTTGCTTCGGCTCAATGCCGGCACCCACCGTGAAGCTCGCCAGCAACACGCCGATGTATCAGCGCATGGAAGAGGATATGGATCTCAACTGCGGCGTCGTCATTGACGGAGACGCCACTCTGCGTCAGATGGGAGAAGCGATTTTTGAGAAGATTATCGCGGTGGCTTCCGGAGAACAGAGTAAAAGCGAAGCGCTGGGATTAGGGGAAAACGAGTTTGTTCCCTGGCCGATTGGCGTGTTGGCTTAATACATCGGGCGGTATGTCCTGACATGCCGCCCGTCATCCTCCACATAACGTCACGACAATACGTTTTCACCGCCCGGCCTGTGATATAACAAATCATCACTTTGTCGGAGGCGCTGACCGTGACCCATACCCGAGATATTCCGCAATCGTTCTGGCGCGATGAACGGCTTACGTGGCTGGAACTGCGCAGCACCTGGCGCAGTCATCAGGCCTATAAGCGTCATCATCATCCGCAACTCTCTATTGGGGCCATTCTGGAAGGTGAAACCTGCTGCGTCAGCCACGGCAAAGAATATCGCCTGCAGGTGGGCGATCTGATTGTGATCCCGCCACTGGTGCCTCACAGCTGTAACCCTGTCGACGGACAGTTTCGCAGCTACCATATGCTCTACCTTGACGCCGACTGGTGCCTTGCTCAGTTGCCCGAACTGACGCCCCACACACCACTCTTCGCACCGAATCCGGTGGTCCGCAACCCACAACGCTTTCAGCACTTTCTGGATCTTGTTGCGTTAATGGAGAAGCGGCAAACCGCACCGCTTGTCGATGCCGCCCGCCTCCTGTTGCGCGCGCTCCCCTTGCAGTCAGGAAATCCGCAGCGTTCGCGTGCGACCAGTCAGTCTCTGAAAGCGCGACTGCAACGCAATTTGCTTTCTCCACCGTCGCTTGATGACGTCGCGCAAGAGTTCGGCATGCGTAAAGAAACGCTGATCCGCACCTTTAAGCAGGACACCGGTCTGACGCCGGGCAGCTATCTGAACATCGCGCGGATCGATTTTGCCAGGACGCGACTGCGCGCCGGAGACGACATCGCCGACGTCGGCTATCAGAGCGGTTTTGCCGACCAGAGTCATTTCCACCGTACCTTTGTCAGCTATACCGCCGCCACGCCGCGCCAGTATGCGCGGGCACGATCAATATCAGACAATAATTAGCGTTTCACCGGGCGTAACGTGACCTCAGGTTTGCACACTGAGGTCACTATGGAAGCGTTGTCTGTACTCTTTCCCCCAGCATTTCCCGCACTGGCGCTGGCGCACTTTGTGGCGCTGCTCAGCCCCGGACCAGATTTCTTTTTACTGGTGGGCTACGCCGTTCGCTACCGACTGCGCGGCAGCGCCGGGCTGTGTCTGGGGATCGCCGCCGGTAATGGGATCTATATCCTGCTGGCGATTGCCGGCTGGGGAATTCTCCGTCAGCATCCTTTGCTCTTCACGCTGATCGCGCTGCTGGGCGCACTCTATTTACTGTGGATCGGTAGTCTGCTGTTACGCAGTCGTCCGCAAGCGCTGACGGGCGCAGATGCCCAGTCCACGTGTCCAGGCCTGGGCAAACAGGTGCTGCTGGGGCTGGGTTCATCGCTGCTCAATCCGAAAAACGCCCTGTTCTATCTGGCGCTGATGACCGCCCTGCTTGGCCCGTCAGTGACGCTGTTGCAGCAGGCCGTCAGCGGCGTCTGGATGACCAGCGTCGTGCTAGGCTGGGATCTGTTGATTGTGATGGGAATTGGCCTGCCGTTTGTCCAGCGACGGCTCAGTCATGGGATCGTGTGGATCGAACGCATTGCCGGGGCCGTGTTGATCGCCTTCGGCTGCGGGATCGTCTGGCGTTTTCTCTTCCCGTAGACCATTGGCGCGCGGAATGTTTTCAGCTCAATCTATTGACTAACATCAAATTATAATGACACTTAAGGTGTATATTTTCCGTTCAACTTACTTTTCCCGAGGTGTGATGTGCTGATAACCATTTGTAATCGATACACATTCTGACACAGATCAGAATGTGTTCCCCTGTCTGTGATTCCCCATGGGCAGTGCTTTTGATTACATGAAATTCAGTACATCCGCAGTCTGCTGTTCTCTATTTTCTGCCTGATGTCCCTGTGACAGTATTGAATTTCGTTGTTCCCATTAAGGGGTTCTCCACATGGAGTTCGTTTTGTATGCAATGGATTATTGAGTTTTTCAAGCGGCACGCCACGACGCTGTTCTTTCCGATGGCGCTGATTCTGTACGATTTTGCCGCCTATCTGTCGACGGACCTGATTCAGCCAGGCATCATCAACGTCGTGAGAGAGTTTGATGCCGATGTCAGTCTGGCACCGGCAGCGGTCAGTCTTTATCTCGCGGGGGGGATGGCGCTGCAATGGCTGCTGGGGCCGCTTTCCGACAGGATCGGTCGTCGTCCGGTACTGGTCACGGGGGCGCTCATTTTTGCTCTCGCCTGTACCGCCACGCTGTTCACCACCTCAATGACACAGTTCCTGGCGGCACGCGTGGTGCAGGGCACCAGCATCTGCTTTATCGCGACGGTCGGTTATGTCACGGTGCAGGAAGCGTTCGGGCAGACAAAAGCCATCAAGCTGATGGCGATCATCACCTCTATCGTGCTGGTGGCGCCGATCATCGGCCCGCTTTCCGGCGCGGCGCTGATGCACTTCGTCCACTGGAAAGTGCTGTTTGCCATTATTGCGGTGATGGGTTTTATCGCCTTTATGGGCCTGTTGCTGGCGATGCCGGAAACGGTCCAGCGCGGTGCGGTGCCATTTAGCGCGATCGGTGTCGTACGCGATTTCCGTGATGTCTTTCGCAACCGCGTGTTCCTCTTTGGGGTCGCCACGATCTCGCTGAGCTACATCCCGATGATGAGCTGGGTCGCCGTTTCCCCGGTGATCCTGATCGACGCGGGCGGCATGAGTTCCTCACAGTTCGCCTGGGTGCAGGTCCCGGTATTTGGTGCGGTGATCGTCGCCAACATGGTCGTTGCACGTTTTGTGAAAGATCCGACCGACCCACGCTTTATCTGGCGTGCGGTGCCGATTCAACTCAGCGGCCTGTTTGTCCTGATTGCCGGGAACCTTTTCTGGCCTCACGTGTGGCTGTGGTCGGTACTGGGCACCAGCCTGTATGCGTTTGGTATCGGGCTTATCTTCCCGACGCTGTTTCGCTTCACGCTGTTTACCAACAATCTGCCGAAAGGCACCGTGTCAGCCTCGCTGAACATGGTTATCCTGGCGGTCATGGCCGTTTCCGTCGAAATCGGGCGTGGACTGTGGTTTAACGGCGGCAGGATCCCGTTTCACCTGCTGGCGGTGATTGCGGGTGTGGCGGTGGTATTCACGTTGAAAGGGTTGTTAGCGCGGGTGCGTCAGTATCAGGCAACGGAGCTGGCAACAGAGAAGTAAAATCAGGCCCCGCCATGCGGGGCCTGTGACTTTTTACGCGATGCGGGCAAAGCCGGCTTCAAGGTCGGCAATCAAATCGCCGACATCTTCCAGACCGATATGCACCCTCACCAGCGTCCCGCTGAAATCGACATCTCCGGCCGGGCGAATACTGTTCAACTCCTCCGGCTGGTTTGCCAGAATCAGCGACTCAAACCCGCCCCACGAATAAGCCATATGGAACAGAGAGAAGTTATCAAGGAAGTTCGCTAACTGCTCATCCGTCAGTCGTTTTTTCAGCACAAACGAGAACAGACCGGAACTGCCGCTGAAATCACGCGTGAAGTATTCGTGCCCCGGACACTCCGGCAGCGCCGGATGATTTACTCGCGCCACTTCCGCTCGTGCTGACAACCAGCGCGCAATCTGAATACTGCTTTCCTGATGCTGCTTCAGGCGCACCGACAGCGTGCGCAGGCCACGACTGCCGTTATACGCGGTATCAGCATCCAGCGTTTGCCCCATCAGATACGAGTTCTCGCGCAATTGATCCCAGCAGCGCGCATTGGACACCGCCGTTCCCAGCATGCCATCCGAGTGGCCGATCGTGTATTTAGTCCCCGCCTGAATCGAGATATCCACCCCGTAGTCCAGCGCCTTAAACAGCACGCCCGCCGCCCAGGTGTTGTCGATCATAATGACGATCTCCGGATTCACCGCGCGGATCGCCTTCACCATTCCCGGCACATCCTGAACTTCCATCGTGATCGAGCTCGGTGATTCAAGAAACACCACTTTGGTTTCCGGGCGGATCAGGTCGACAATCCCGGCGCCAATCATCGGATCGTAGTACGTTGTTTCGACGTTGAATTTACTCAGGATCTTATTGCAGAAATCCTGTGTCGGTTCATACGCCGCGCCGGTCATCAGCAGATGATCGCCGCTCTGTACAAACGCGAGGATCGCGTTTGTCACCGCCGCCGCGCCGCACGGGTAAAGCGCGCAGCCGACGCCGCCTTCCAGTTCACTCATCGCCTTCTGGAACGCGAAGTGGGTATAAGTGCCACGGCGACCGTAAAACAACTCGCCGTTTGCGCGATTGGCGGTGGCGAATTTTTTGTCCTTCACGGTATCAAACACCAGCGAAGAGGCGCGCTGGATAACCGGGTTTACCGCACCCTGGGTATAGCGTTTATCGCGTCCGGCGATGATCAACTGGGTTTCGAGTTTCACTGAATCTTTCATAACTTTTCTTATCCTTAATTCTGCGTTAAACCTCGGCTACCGTAGCCGTCGCATCTATCTCTGCATTCACCGATTTTTTCCCGGAGAAGCGTTCTACAATTTGTGCCGCATTCAAATCATGAATCACGTTAATCAGCGTCGCCGGCGCATCGGTAATGGTGCCCAGCACCACTAACATAGGAATGGTTTCCATCGGCAGCCCCAGCGTAGTGACGATAAAGATCTCCCCAAGGAATGCCCCACCCGGCACGCCGCCGACGATAATCGCGGAAAGCACGGCGATCAGCATGGTCAGGAAGAAGGTTTCCGTCGTGAACGGAATCCCCAGCACCGAGTAGATAAAGACTATCTTCAGCGCCGCGATCATCGCCACGCCGCCCTTATTCAGGTTGACCAGCAGCGGGATCGAGACATCGACAATTTCCGGGTTAATCCCCATCGCTTTGCCCGCGCGCAGCGTCACCGGCAGCGTTCCCAACGAAGAACAGGTGCCCAGCGCCGTCACGGAAGGCTCAATAGCGTGACGCCAGAAGGCTTTCACTGCCGGTATGCCGCCGCCAATGTAAGAGTAAAGAATAGAACCCAAAATGTAGTAAGCCAGCGTGGCAACCATGAACAGGCCAATCGCCCGGGCAAAGGTGAGCAGCAGTCCGGAATCCTGACTGGCCATCGTGGCGGCAAAGTAGCAGCCAAGCCCCAGCGGCGCGACCTTCATGATGATCGATACGATCTTCATAATGACGGTGTTGGCATCTTCCAGTAGCGAGGCAATGCGTTTGCCCGCCTGTTCTGACTGACCAATCGCGATCCCGGCAATGATCGCCATCACGATCAGCGCGAGGATATTCGACTTAGAAAACAGACCAATAAAGTCGTTGGTGGTGATCATGCTGACAAAGTCCATCTTGCCGCTGCCCGCCTGCACGGACTGCGAAAGATCGATGGTGACCCCCTGCGCCGGGTTGTACCACAGGGCTAACGCCACGATACCGGCAGCAGGAATAAACGCCATTGCGATGGAAACGATAAAGATAATCGCCATAATTCGCCCTAAACGTTTCAGGTCGGTCATGCTGGCGATGGAGGACATTACGCTGATTCCCACCAGCGGAACGATAATCATAAATAACAGGTTCAGGAAAATCTGACCTATCGGCTGGAGTTTACTGGCAAACGCGGGGGCGTAAATCCCTAATAAACCACCTGCAACCAGAGCAAGTAATAAAATAATTGACGATTTGTAGGGTTCGAGTCGTGTCCACATAATCGGTACCTTTTATAAGAATGGAATTAAATGAGAGTAAATTCACAATTTGGCGACGTTCTGTTTTTGCCTCCTTACTATTTGTGACGCAACTCACTTAAGTTGTTATTTTTTCATTTTGTGCGTAGGTCGTTTCCTGTGGTTCAATAGTTACATGTTTCAAAACCCAATGTAACGGCCTATTCGTACCGTTTTTGCAAATCACTTGTGAGTAAAAGGAAACAATGAGCACACCCATTTCTCTCAAGCATTTAGAATTTTTTGTCCGGATTGTGGACTGCGGAGGATTATCTGAAGCCGCGGTGCAACTTAACGTGTCGCCGTCGGCGGTCAGTAAAAGTCTGGCGGCAATGGAGGATACGCTGGGGACCACATTAATTAAGCGCACGACCCGCAGTATTACCCTGACCGACGCCGGGCAATATTTATTTAACCGGGCCAATAAATTACTGAAAGAGTTTGATGAAACGTTAAATACCACCTCCGGTTATTATCACAATCCGCAGGGTGAATTACGCATTACCTGTTCGATTGCCTTCGGCTATTCCCGACTGGTCAATCTGGTGGACAAATATCGCACCCAGTACCCGGATGTGAATCTGTATATCGATCTCAACGATAACTTCGTCAATCTGAACGACACGGATTTCGATATCGCCCTGCGCATCTCCACCGCGCCACCGCAAAACTATGCCATGCGTAAACTGGTGCCTATCCGCTGGGCGTACTGCGCGTCTCCCGGTTACCTCGCGAAAAAAGGAATGCCGCTACGGCGTACCGATCTGGTGAATCATGACTGTCTGGTTTACCCCGGCCTGACCCCCGTTCTGAAGGTTGCCGACGAGCAGGATCGCCTGCATCAGTTGAAACTGCATATGCCTATCCAGGCCAACAGCAGCCTGGTGCTGCTGAAATCGGTGCTGGAAGATCAGGGCGTAGCCTATCTGCCCACCTATCTGATTGGCGATCATATTCAGAAAGAGGAGATCACCCCGCTAATGCTCGACGGCACCATCACCTGCGAAACGCACACCCTTTATGCGCTCTATTTCCCCAGCAAATACAGCAACCCGAAGGTGCGTTCATTTATTGATTTTCTGGTCGCAGAGCTAGGGACGCTGCCGGCGTGGGACAACTGGATCCCCGGCTGATCCCCGGTTGTTTTTGCACGATCCCCCCGTCTGGCTCTATCCTTAACCCTATGAATAAAATCGCTGAACTCAAACGCGCCAAACTGTTGGCGCTCTCATTACTGCTGATCGCTGCCACCACGTTCGTCGTCACCCTCTTCCTGCCGCCCGGCTTTTGGGTCAGCGGGATCAAAGCCATTGCCGAGGCGGCGATGGTCGGTGCGCTGGCGGACTGGTTTGCGGTGGTGGCGCTGTTTCGCCGCGTCCCCCTCCCGTTCATTTCTCGGCACACGGCGATTATTCCCCGTAATAAGGACCGGATCGGCGAGAACCTGGGTCAGTTCGTGCAGGAGAAATTCCTCGATACCCAGTCTCTGGTCGCGCTAATCCGCCGCCATGAGCCCGCGCTACTGATTGGCAACTGGTTCAGCCAGCCGGAAAACGCCCAGCGGATCGGGCAGCATCTGTTGCAGATCATGAGTGGTTTTCTGGAGCTGACCGATGATGCCCGTATCCAGCGCCTGCTAAAACGTGCGGTGCATAAGGCAATTGATAAGGTCGATCTCTCTGGCACCAGCGCCCTGATGCTGGAAAGCATGACCAAAAACGATCGCCATCAGGAGTTGCTCGACACGCTGATCGCCCAGTTGATAGCGCTCCTCCAGCGCGACAGTTCCAGAACCTTTATCGCCCGGCAAATCGTCCACTGGCTGGAGACCGAGCACCCGCTGAAGGCCCGAATTCTGCCCACCGAGTGGCTGGGCGAGCACAGTGCAGAACTGGTGTCAGAGGCGGTGAACTCGCTGCTTGATGACATCAGCCACGATCGCGCGCATCAGATCCGCCACGCCTTCGATCGCGCCACCTTTATGCTCATCGACAAACTGAAAAACGATCCGGAGATGGCGAACCGGGCGGAAAGCATCAAGGATTACCTGAAAGAAGATGATGCCTTTAACCGCTATCTCGGCGAGCTGTGGGCGGATTTACGCCAGTGGTTAAAGAATGATATCAACGCCGAGGATTCCCGGGTGAAACAGCGAATCGCCCATGCCGGACAGTGGTTTGGCGAAACGCTGGTTGCCGACGATGCGCTACGCGCCTCGCTCAACGGCCATCTGGAGCAGGCCGCCCATCGGGTAGCACCGGAGTTTGCCGCCTTCCTGACCCGCCACATCAGCGACACGGTGAAAAGCTGGGATGCCCGCGATATGTCGCGGCAAATTGAACTCAACATCGGTAAAGATTTGCAGTTTATCCGCGTCAACGGCACGCTGGTGGGCGGGACTATCGGGCTGGTGTTATATCTGTTGTCGCAAATCCCCTCACTACTGCCCGCACTGCCCACTTTTTAAGGAGAAAAAATGGCTGACATTACCCTGTCCCCGGCGGAACGCGACGGTCTGCGCGAGGCGCTCAGAGACTACTGCCGCGATCATTTCGAACTGGAGCTGGAACAGTTCGACGCCGAGTTTTTTATTGATTTTATTAGCGAAAAATTGGGTCCGGCGTACTACAACGCGGGCATTGAGGAGGCGATTCGCACGCATCTTGCCTGGAGCGAGCGCATCCAGGAAGAGATGGATCTGAAGAAAATTTTATAGTGCCTTACCTGGCGGGAGATCAATAAACCCACAATAATGACATGGTTATAATGCGAACACTTTTAACATCTCCCGTGTCACGGGGAAGGAAAATCCATGTCGCTTATCACCGATCTACCCGCCATTTTCGACCAGTTTTCTGAAGCCCGCCAGAAAGGCTTTCTCACCGTGATGGATCTCAAAGAGCAGGGTATCCCGCTGGTGGGGACCTATTGCACCTTCATGCCGCAGGAGATCCCGATGGCGGCGGGAGCGGTGGTGGTCTCGCTGTGCTCAACGTCCGATGAAACCATCGAAGAGGCCGAAAAAGATCTGCCGCGCAACCTCTGCCCGTTGATCAAAAGTAGCTACGGCTTCGGCAAAACCGACAAATGCCCCTATTTCTACTTTTCTGACCTAGTGGTGGGTGAAACCACCTGCGACGGCAAAAAGAAAATGTACGAGTACATGGCTGAGTTTAAAGCCGTTCACGTCATGCAGTTGCCAAACAGCAGCCAGGATGCCGCCTCACGCACACTGTGGAAAGCAGAAATTCTGCGCCTGCAACAGGCCGTGGAAGCACGCTTTGGGACGCCGGTAACTGAAGCGGCGCTGCGTGAAGCCATTGTCCTCAAAAACCGTGAACGTCGCGCGCTGGCGAATTTCTATCGTCTCGGGCAGCTTAATCCCCCCGCATTGAGCGGCAGCGATATCCTGAAAGTGGTGTACGGTGCAACCTTCCGCTTTGATAAAGAAGCCCTCATTGACGAACTGAACAGCATGACCGCGCGGGTGCGCCAGGCGTGGCAAGATGGCAAACGACTGGACGCCCGTCCGCGCATTCTGATCACCGGTTGCCCGATTGGCGGGGCGGCAGAAAAAGTGGTGCGCGCCATTGAAGACAACGGCGGTTGGGTGGTGGGATACGAAAACTGCACCGGCGCGAAGGCGACCGAGCAGTGCGTTGCGGAAACCGGCGACGTCTATGACGCGCTCACCGATAAATATCTCGCCATCGGCTGTTCGTGCATCTCTCCAAACGAACAGCGTCTGACGCTGCTCAGTCAAATGGTGGAAGAGTACCAGGCCGACGGCGTGGTGGATGTGATTTTGCAGGCCTGTCATACCTATGCCGTTGAGTCACTGGCCATTAAGCGTCATGTTCGTCAGCAGCACAACCTCCCTTATATCGCCATTGAAACCGACTACTCCACCTCGGATATCGGCCAACTCAGCACCCGCGTCGCGGCCTTTATTGAAATGCTGTAAGGAACAGGCGTGACGTATTCGATAGGGATTGATTCCGGCTCGACGGCGACCAAAGGTATCTTACTGGCAGGCGGCGTGATTCAGCGCCGTTTCCTGTGCCCGACGCCATTCCGACCAGCCGACGCCATCCGCGAGGCCTGGGACGTTCTCGCACAAGGTCTGGAAACGCGACCGTACCTGACCTTAACCGGCTATGGTCGCCAGTTGGTTGATTTTGCCGACAAGCAGGTAACCGAAATTTCCTGTCACGGACTGGGGGCGCGGCTACTGGCTCCCGCCACCCGCACGGTCATTGATATTGGCGGACAGGACAGCAAGGTTATCCAACTGGATGACGACGGCAACCTCACCGACTTTCTGATGAATGACAAGTGTGCAGCGGGCACCGGACGTTTTCTGGAGGTCATTTCGCGTACCCTGGGCGCCAGCGTGGAGCAACTCGACGCCATTACCGCCGGCGTTGCGCCGCACGCCATCAGCAGCATGTGCACCGTCTTTGCCGAATCCGAAGTGATTAGCCTGCGCTCTGCGGGTATCGCTCCGGAAGCGATCCTCGCGGGCGTGATCAACGCAATGGCGCGGCGCAGCGCCAACTTCATTGGTCGACTCTCCTCACAAGGTCCGCTGCTGTTTACCGGCGGCGTCAGCCACTGCGCGGCCTTTGCCCATATGCTGGAAGGCCATGTCGGCATCCCGGTACACACCCACCCTGACGCGCAGTTTGCCGGTGCCATTGGCGCGGCGCTGATTGGTCAACGGCAGAGAAAGCGCGAATGACGGAATACCTGTTTTTGTTTCATTCGACGGTGGGCGTGATTCAGACCCGCAAAGCGTTGCAGGCCGCAGGCATGACCTTTCGGGTTGCTGATATTCCCCGCCAGTTGCGCGGGGGCTGCGGGCTGTGTGTCTACCTGCATTGCCAGCCCGGAGAAGAAGAGCGGTGGGTGATCCCCGGTCACACCGAATCGATCTACCGCCTTGAGTCGGGCGACTGGCAATGTGTGGCAACCTTCGATGCGCCAGCGCGTTGACCCGCTAAACCGCGATAAATTTCACTCTGCAATTATCGCGAAGTTAAGGATTCATTAAGATAAATCGTTATACTTCTCATCTTGCTCTCTTTGATTTTATTTAAGGAAGAATAATGAGATTGTCCGCCCGATGTCTGAATCCCCCTCTGCGAGTCATGCTACTTCTTGCTTTACTCATTGTGGGAGTGAGTGATGTCGTATCGGGTGGGGCCGCGCCCGACGGCGACAATAATTCCCTTGCGGATTATCGCGTGACGATAGATGGGGAACGAATCGCCGGAGTGAAAAAGAATGTCTCCTCACTCACCTGGTCTGATAAAAGTGACACGCTGTTCAGCACGATCAATAAACCTGCCGCGATTATTGAATTGACCAAACAGGGTCAATTACTGCGTACCATCCCACTCGATTTTATTCGCGATCTGGAGACCATTGAGTTCATCGGCGACGACACCTTTGTCATCAGCGATGAAAGTGATTATTCCATTTACGTTATTACTATCAATGCGCAGTCACAGGTGAACATCATAAAAAAGTTGAAGCTTGATCTGTATGAAACCCCGACCAACGATGGCTTTGAGGGACTCGCCTGGTCACGAGAGAAAAAGACATTCTGGTTTTTCAAAGAAAAGAGACCGATTGGGATCTATAAAGTGACGGGGCTGCTCAATAATGACAATTTGACTATTGCTAAAGACAATACTCTGCAACAGCAGCTTAATGTGAAGGATATTTCAGGCGCGGAATTTAATGCGCGACAGAATAGCCTGCTGATCCTGTCTCACGAATCACGCGTGCTCAAAGAGGTCAAAACCGACGGCGACGTCATCGGCGTCATGACGCTGACCGAAGGCCACCACGGGTTAGAACACACCATACGGCAGGCAGAAGGGATCGCGATGGATAACCAGGGATCGCTGTTTATGGTTGCTGAGCCTAATTTGTTTTACCGCTTCACGTCCAACACCGCACAATAATTCCTCCATCGCCTTACCCATTTGTTATAAATTTGTTACTCTCGCATTTCGCACACGACAAATAACAATGGGTACGGCATGAGCCAGCCACAGCACATCGCAGACCGGTATTCACTCAGCACCGCCCTCTTCGGGATGATGGTATTAGCGCTGGGCATGGGGATTGGCCGTTTTCTCTATACCCCGATGCTGCCGGTGCTGCTGGCCGAGGGGCGCTTTACGTTTTCCGAACTGTCGTGGGTAGCCAGCGTCAACTATGCGGGATACCTGGTCGGCAGCCTGCTGTTCTCCTTCGGACTTTTTCATCAGCCGGGACGTTTACGCCCCATGCTGCTGAGTTCAGCGGTGGCAACCGGCGGACTGATCCTCGCGATGGCGCTATTCTCCGGGCCAGTGGTGGTAATGCTGGTACGCTTTCTGGCGGGCGTCGCCAGCGCCGGGATGCTGATCTTTGGCTCTACGCTGGTACTGCAACATACCCGCAATCCTTTTGTCATTGCCTCACTGTTTTCTGGCGTCGGCGTGGGGATTGCGCTGGGTAACGAGTACGTGATTGCCGGATTGCACTTTGCGCTCTCCTCCCACGCGCTGTGGGTCGGGGCGGCGGCCTTCTCCGCCGTGCTGGCGATTCTGCTGGCGCTGTTGCTTCCGTCCCGCGCTCACGCGCTGCCAGCCGTAACGCAGGCAAAAAACGTATCGCAGTCGATGCGCTGGTGGCTGCTGGCGCTGCTCTACGGCCTGGCCGGATTCGGCTACATCATCGTCGCGACCTATTTGCCGTTGATGGCAAAAGACGCGGGTTCGCCACTGCTGACGGTCCATCTGTGGACGCTGGTTGGCGTCTCGATTGTGCCGGGCTGCTTCGCCTGGCTGTGGGCCGCGAAACGCTGGGGGGTGTTGCAATGTCTGACCGCAAACCTGGTGATTCAGGCCGCCTGTGTGCTCCTGACACTAGCCAGCGGCTCTCCGCTGTTGCTGGTACTGAGCAGCGTGGGATTTGGCGCGACGTTTATGGGTACCACGTCGCTGGTTATGACCCTCGCGCGCCAGCTTATTGTGCCAGGAAACCTCAATCTGCTGGGGTTTGTCACGCTGACCTACGGCATCGGGCAGATCCTGGGACCGCTGTTAACCACGCTGTTGGGCAGCGGTACGCAGGCCATTACCGATGCCACGCTGTGTGGTGCACTGGCGTTATTTATCGCCGCAACAATCAGCGCCCTGCAGTGCTATAAACAAAAGCGTTTGCTGGCGTGTCGTATCAACGACATGCGCTCACGATCATAATGCGGGGAGCCTGGTGAATCCACGCCAGTAATTCGTTAAGCAGTGAAGCCGCGACGATTTTACTGGCGGCGGCGATTGACCAGGAAAAGAGCGTCACGCTGAGCTCCCACGCCATGAACGAAACGGTCGTCACGACCAGAGTCAGGCCAACTGCGATGACCGTAATACACGCCACAGAACGCCAGAATGGTAAAGGCATCATCCTGTAAAACCGGCCCGCACTTATTCACGACCGCCTTCATGGGCGATGCGATGAAGCATAAGCGCTTCGGCAATAATATCCTGTTTGCTTTTACGCGTTTCTAAAGCCAGTGTCCGGACATAGTCCCAAAGCGTGGTTTCAACACGGGCACTTAACAGCACCATATCTTTAGAACGGGTTCCTCTGGCTTTACGGATATCGGGATAATCGCGGGAAGGCATCGTCAGCTCCTGAAGGCTATTTCATCTTAACTGGGGAGGAATATGCAGTTGGCTGAATAACAAGTCAACGCACAGTATTTCAGCAGTCGGGTGATGAAAATGTTAAGAAAACGCCTTGAAATGGAACGCCGTTTCAAGTGAAAGATGACCCGTAGCAGACTAATGATGTCAGGGTTTATTGACATGCCAGGATTAATTCAGTGATTTTCAGCCCCCATTCTCCCGGCTAAACATTCACTGCAATTATTGAAAATTCCTATCCGCCAATACGTTACTTCTGAGATAAATGTTTACATTGAGGACAATAACGGGCTTTTTTAGAGCGAGTTACGACGACCTCTTTCAATTATTTTCGCTAAGGCAGCATATCCCTTTTGTCATCCGACGTCTTACCACCACCACCGCAAACGCCAAAAAGGTAAACAGGTCGTAAATAAGGACATTTTTTAACGGCGCAAATTAAGTGCGCATTAATTGATATTAATCAATTCTTAAAGGTGTGATTTGCCAGTTTTTGGTAAGAATCTGATGAAGCACACAAATACCGACGGCTTTTGTACACTAAATTTTACGTTACCTGCCAGATGCATAATAAACTACAGGCATTGACTTCATGTACCGCGCCGGTCTGTGCTGCTTCCCCCCATCAGCCGGAGACACGGCGCACTGTCTGTTATCGTTCCCTTAATGCCTCTTTCGCCTTATTCAGCGGTTTCAACAGGTACTCAAGAATCGTTTTATTCCCCGTTTTGATGTCCACCGTCGCAATCATGCCTGGAAAAACCGGGAAGGCTTTTTTCTGCTTGTTAATTAACTGATTACTGTCGGTACGGATATAGACGCGGTAGTAATACAGATCGCGTTTAACTTCATCCTGGATGGTGTCCGGTGAGATGACCGTCACCACGCCATTGATACCGCCATAAATGGAATAATCGTACGCCGTAATCTTCACCATCGCTTCTTGCCCGGGATGGATAAAGGCAACATCGCGCGGCAGGATCTTCGTCTCAATCAGGATCTGATCGTCTAACGGCACCAGACTCATCAGTTTTCCGCCTGGCGGGATCACCCCACCGACGGTGGTCACGTCGATATCTTTCACGATCCCGCGCACAGGGGCGGTAAAGGTCAGACGCGTCAGCGAATCTTCACGTCCGTGCATCACCGAACGCTCTGTTTCAATCTCCGCATTAGCCCGCGCCAGCTCTTCCCGGGCGCGAACGTAATATTGCGTCTGCAACTCGGCAATCTTATTTTCCATCTCATTCATTTGACGGCGCAGACGCAGTACTTCGACATGGCTGGCCGCCCCCTCTTTAATCAGCGGCTGGGTCAGCGCCAGCTCTCTCTGAATAAGTGCAATCCCCTGTCGCAGCCCTTCAACGCCTTTCTCAAGGCTTTCGCGGCGGGAATGATACAACGCGCGCTCCTGGTTAATCAGTGCCGTCTCGTTGTTCAGTTCTGCCGGAAACACCAGATCGGTGCCGTTCACTTCCGCAGTAAGACGCGCCGACGTCGCCATCGCAGCATTCAGTTTCGATTCACTCTCTTTCACGCCCGATTCTGTTTTCGTCCGGTCAAGCTGCGCCAGAATCTGCCCTTTTTCAACGATATCCCCTTCACGAACATGCAGTTTGTAGATAATGCCGCCTTCCAGCGACTGAATCTCCTGCTCGTGGGATGACGGCACCACCTTACCGCTGCCAGTGGTGACCTCGTCGAGATGAAAGTAGCTCATCCAACCGACAAACGCGGCCAACAGAGCAAACAGGAACCAGGCGACCAGTGAAGAGCGCGGGAGCTTCGGTTCACTGAGGCGACTGTTAAAACGGTTAAAATCGCTCATATTACGACCTCCCAGGATTGTTTGACGGCGGGGTATTGATTCTCGACACATTACTTTGTGTCGTCTCCGGCTGCGCCATACCATGTTTATTCAGGATGGCGTCACGCGGACCGTCCATCACAATACGTCCGTTATCCAGCACGATAATGCGATCCACCAGTTCGAGGATCGGCAGGCGATGCGTCGCGACAACCATCGTACGCTGGCTACCTAACCAAGTTTTGAGGTGCTGAATGAACTGCTTTTCACCAATCTCATCCAGCCACGCGGTCGGTTCATCAAGCAGTAAAATAGTGGGTGATGTTAGCAGCGCACGCGCCAACAGCAGCGACTGACGCTGACCGCCAGACAACCCGGCCCCCCCTTCGCTTATCACGTAGTTCATCCCCATCTTCTGCTTACGGACAAAATCGAGCGCGCCACCGATCGCCAGTGCCTGCTGGATGTCGTCGTCTGTCGCCGTAGGGTTACCCAACGTAATGTTGTCGTGAATGGAGCCAAAGAACAGGCGTGCCTGCTGGCTCAGCAGTTGCATATCGCGGCGCAAATCCGCCGGGTCCAGATGATTCAGGGCGATGTCATCCAGTAAGACGGCCCCCTGCTGCGGCTCCTGCATCCCCGCCAGTACCTGAAGTAGCGTACTTTTACCTGAGCCATTGCGCCCGAGCAGCGCCACGCGTTCACCGGCTTTGATGTTCAACGCCGGCACCGTCAGCACGTTCACTTTCTCTTCTTCGTCGTAGTAAAAGCTGACGTTTTCCAGTTGATAGTGGCCGCGCAGGTGCGCTTTGTGCACTTTCTTACCCTGAAGCGGCTCATCAATCGGACGCTGCATCAGTTCATCCAGCCCTTTCAGCGCCACTTTTGCCGATTGCCAACGCGAAAGCACACCGGAGATCTGCGACAACGGCGCGATAGTGCGTGAGGCGAGGATCGAGGTCCCGACCAGCGCACCGGTCGTCAGATCGCCATCAATCACCAGGTAGCAGCCAATCAGCAGTACCACGGCGTAGACTATCGATTGCACTTCCTGGGTCCACGTCAGCAGCAGACTGGTCAGCCAGCGCTGACGCATACCCACTTCAGCGGCCACAAAATTGGTGTTGTTCCACTGATTCTGGAAACGCTGTTCGGCACGCATCAGTTTGATGTCTTCAATGCCCTGCACCGCTTCCACGAGCGTTGCGTTGCGGATTGCCGATTCACGCATCCCTTCGTTGGAAAGCCGTCCCAGTGGGCGTTGTACCAGCAGGCCGGGGATCAATAACAGGGGAACCGCCATCAGCACGACCAGTACCAGCGGCCCGCCAATCATCCACAAAATAAACACAAACAGCAGGAAAAACGGCAGGTCGGAAATAGCCGAGATGGTCGTTGAGGTGATCAGTTCACGCACCGACTCTAGTTCACGAATCTGGGCGATAAACGAGCCCGTCGATTTCGAACGCGCACCGTTTTTGATGCGCAGCGCATGGGCAAAGATACGCTCAGAGATACGGAGATCTGCGCGTTTACCAACGACATCAGAAATATAAACCCGCAGCATGCGCATAATAAATTCGAACAGGATTGCCAGCATCACCCCGCCAAACAGCACCCACAGCGTGGTTTCTGACTGTGAGGGCACGACACGGTCATACACCTGCATAGAGAAAATCATGCCGGAAAGCGCCAGCACGTTGGCAACCAGCGCAACAACCATAATATCGATATAGCGATGCCAGTCTTTTAACGCCAGTCGCCAGAACCAGTTTTTCTTATATGGCTTAATATAATCGTCAACGCGCGCATCGGGCGTGGATTCGAGTGGACGCAGAACCAGTAATGTTTTTATCCGTGCGCGTAATTCATCACGCGTTAACACAGTTTCCAGTCCTTCATCACCGCTGAACTGAAGGCTAATATTGCCGTCGCTGTCCATTCGGTTAATCACCGCGATTTGCCCTTCGCTAAATTCCGCAATCAGCGGCAAACGCCACGGATCGAGAAAAGAGATTTTTGCCGCCACAACGCGCAGTCCCAGCCCCAGTTGGCGAGCCATATCTTTTAACACCAGGTCGCGCGGCGAGTCGCTTTCATAATTAATCGACACCCGAACATGCTCTTGAGAGAAATCGAGACGATAATGCTGCGCCACACCGATCATTGCCTGTAACCAGGGTTCGTATTGCGACTGCGTGTTCATAGCGTTCGGTTCCTGTTGTGTGGCACTGCGCCATAACGGAATTGCATTAGGAATAACGGAATGTGTGCTCATACTTTTATATTCGTCCGAAAAGACACTCGTCATCTGCGGACGGTAATGTTCATGACTTTTATTTTAGTGCGATTTTGACGCGATATATTCCGGGGGAAATCATTCCCCCGGAATAGTGCATTACATAATCACTAACTGATGGTTTGCCAGCAGAGTGGCAAGGTCGGTTTGTACACCGTTCAGGGTAACCACATTGGTGGACGAGAAGTTACCGCCCGCCCCATCGAGATCCACATGGATTTCAGTGTTGCTGCCGTTCTGCACCACGCGGACGTAGTCCTCGATGTTCCCTGCCTGGGCATCCAGCGTCGCAACGCTATTCACATAGCTCGCGGCGCCGCTACCGGTGTAGCCGCTGCCGGACAGAAGTTCGCGCAGGTCGATACGGTCAGTATCTGCAGTCCCTTCCCAGGTACCGATGGTAAAGCCGTTTACAACATCGCTGCCGTTGCCGCCCGTGGCGTCTGAGGCAGTTATCAACTTGTACAACAGGGTATCCTGGCCGCCGTTACCAATATTGAAGGTATCGTCGCCACCGCGACCTTCGAAGAAGTTTTCCGTCGCGTTGCCGGTAAACACATCATTGCCGTTGCCGCCGGCAATCCCTTCCACATTCACGAACTGCGCGTTACCGAAACCGGTATTCTGCATTCCGGTGTTGCTTAGATCGATGTTCAGCGCGGAACTTCCCGCCAGTTCATAGTCGACAATGTCCATCCCACCTTGTGCGGTCCAGACGTCGGCATCAGACACTACGCGGCTACCGCCGCCGCCGTTATAAACGTGCGTACCTGCCGTGGCATACAGCGTATCGTTGTAGCCGGTTCCGACAATACCCGTGGTGTTCGTCCCGTCCGTCGCTGCCGTGGCGCTGTTCGTCGCCGAGGCACCGTCTTCTGCGGTCAGCGTGTACGCGTGGTTCTTCTCAACCGCTTTCAGGCCACCCCAGGCGGCGTTGACGTTCTCGATGGTATTCGACACGCCGGAGGAGTCGAAATTCACCGAGGAGACACCGCCATAGTCCTTACCGCTAGCCAGCAGTACTGCGCTGTACGACTTGCTCGCATCCAGTCCGTAGAAGTAGACCATGCCGGACGAGTCGTTCATGTTCACGCCGCCCTGCGGGTTAATGACCTGTGAGCTGACCACCTTGCCGGTACTTTCATCAATGAGCAGCACCGTGTTGCCATAGAAGGCGTTAATGCCGTTCGCATCCGAAATACGCAGGATAATGCTGGTTCCGTCAGCGATAGTGCTGTTGTTGGTGATGTATTCCGTTTTACCGCCTGCGGCACGGAAGACCACCAGATCCTTGTCGCCGTCGTAATCCAGGTCCAGCGTCAGCGCACCGGTAGTGATGTTGGTGCTGCCCTGGTTTGCTCCGGTTAAAAGGGTCTGTGACGTCCAGTCGACCTGGTTGCTGCCATTCACACCATTATTGGTCCACAGCAGACCGATGTTGTTGGTATTGGTGGCAACCGTTGAACCTGCTGCACCGGCAATTTCGATCAAATCCATCTTGCCGTCGCCGTTCCAGTCCACTGCCAGCGACGTCATACTGTTAACGCTGTCGCCCAACGTCTGCACGTTCGATCCGGCGCCCATGCCGTTTGCGGCTGAAGTTAACTTACCTGTACCGTCGTTATAGAAGATGGCGCTGGTGGCATTCCCCTGACCGGTCAGACCGCCAACAAACAGATCCATATAACCGTCGCCGTTTAAGTCGGACCAGGTCATGGTGGTGTAGTAGTTGGTCGTCGCACTGTCACCGTTAAACACACCCGTCACCACCTGGGTGTTGGTGAGCGTCATATTGCCATTACTATCCACGCCGTTGGTCACGACGACCAGACGACTGCTCGAAGTACTTGCTCCTCCCGCCGAAGTGGTATTCGTGCCAGATGTACCGTGATAGGTGATGTCGACATAGCCATCGTTGTTCAGATCGACACCTGAAACCTCGCGGTCTGGGGTAGCATTGTTGTTGTTCGTCGATGCCACACCATCTTGTGTGGTGCTCGAGTTCACATAGGCACCCGTCTTATCAAATCCGGCAATTGTCCCGTCGGTATTGATCACAAACCCGGTGTCGTAGCCACCTCGCCCCTCAGAATCGTTCGGCGTTTCATCGCCGTACACCATATCAATATAGCCATCGCCATTGATATCGACGCCCATTGCGCCGCCGTACCAGCCGTAGACGTTACCGTTAGGATCGTTAGTTTGCCCGGTCACACCGTAGGCACCCACCTGGAAGGAGGTATAGGTCCCATCTTCGTTGTATTTGAACGACTGCTGACCGTTCGCATAGCCGGTGTCCGCCCCCAGAATATCCATCAGGCCGTCGCGGTCAAAATCGACAAACGACGACTGCTGCTGTTTGTCCGGACCGCTAATTGCCACCGAATCAAACGACCCTAACGTCGTGGAATCGGTCGCGTTCTGGGTAAACACCGTCGAGTTGCTGAGGATGCGCCATGTGCCATCTTCACTCATCGTCAGCGCCGTTCCGGTATCTTCAGAAGAGGCCGCCGTTGACGTAAAGGAGATTGACGGCGTTGCGGCGACCGTCAGCTCGTTGCTGCTGTCATCTTTGGTAATTTCCGTGCCGTCCGCTTTATAAAGGACGGCTTTCACCTCGTACGTTCCCAGCGCCAGCGCATCGCTGTCAGGGATCTGCACGTACCAGGTACTGTTTTTCGGATCAATCACCACCGCGCCATTGCGCGAGCTGTACACCACGTTGTTGACCGTCACTTCCACGTACTCACCCGGAAGGATTTCAAAATCAACGCTGCCCGTAATGATTGGCGTGGTATCCAGCGTGCTTTGGGTATCGGCATACATCACCAGATCAACGGTGAAATCAAACACCGGAGAGTGCGTCCCTTCGTTACCGGCGGCATCAACCACCACCGCGTAGAACTCCCCTTTTTCACCATCGACCAGCGGGACGTTCAGTTGATACGTCCAGTCTGTGCCATTCACATCCGCTTCGCCCAACAGCGTGCCGTCGGCGCTGTAAATACGCACCCGTTCACCGGTTTGCAGCGTGGTCGACAGGGTGCCGTTCAGTACTGGCGTACGATCATCCGTGGTCGTACCGGAGGCAAAATCACCCCGAGAAGAGGCCACATCATCGGTGTAGCTGACGATCGTTGCCGTCGTCGCCGACGGGGTCAGGTCAACCGTCACGATCTGATCGTTGGTTGCCCCAACGTTTCCGGCGACATCCACCACACGTACCTGATAAGTGTGATCGCCTTCCACTAGCGTACGTGAATCCACATACGACCAGTTGGTGCCATTCATGATGACATCCTGCCAGGTCGCCCCGTTATCGATACTGATCTGCACGCGATCGCCTGCCGCCAACGGCGCAGCAATAGAACCTTTGATCGTCAGCGATGTGTCATTGGTCAGCCAGTCTGTGCTGCTGTAGCCCGTATCCGTAGAGATGCTGTCGATGCTGACGGTAATGGCGCTATCCGGCGGCGTCAGATCGACCGTCACCTGCTGGTGCGCGGTCGAGCCAATGTTGCCCGCGGTATCAATCACGCGCACCCAGTAGTCATAAGTCCCTTCAGCCAGCGTACGACCATCATCGAAGAACCAGTTATTGCCAATCACCGTCACGTTCTGCCAGGTTGCGCCGCCGTCCAGACTGATCTGTACGATTTCGCCCGGGGCCAGCGTCGCGCCCAGAGACCCCTGCAGACTGAGCGACGTATCTTTAGTGATAAAGTCGCTGCTGCTCAGACCGTTGTCGTCAGAGATGCTGTCGAACACGATCGTTTTGCTGGCGTCTGGCACTTGCGTGTCGATAGTGACCGTCTGGCTGGTAGTCGCACTGACGTTACCCGCGTCGTCAATCACCCGCAGTTGGTAAACATAATCACCATCGGCAAGCGTACGTCCATCCGCGTAAGACCAGGTCTGCCCGCTTACGCTGACGTCAATCCATGTGAGCCCGCCATCAAGGCTAATCTGCACATGTTCGCCGCTGGCAAGAACCGCATTCAGTGAACCATGCAGTGCAAGCTGATTATCGTGCGTGATGAAGTCGCTGGTCGACAGACCGGTATCCTGAGTAATGGAATCGACGGAAATCAACGTGACTGCCGGTGGCGTTGTATCCACCCGGATCGTCTGACTGTCGAGCGACCCAACGTTGCCTGCGGCATCAATCACACGTACCAGATACTGATATGAACCATCCGCCAGGGTACGCCCATCGGCATATGACCAGGAGGTACCATTCACCACCAGGTCAATCCAGGTTGCGCCGCCGTCAAGGCTTACCTGCGCGGTTTCACCGCTTCCCAGAGGGGCGGAAAGTGAACCCTCAAGCATGACCTGATTCGTGTTGGTCACAAAATCGCTGGCGCTGAGGCCACTGTCACCTTGTACCGAATCGATAGAGATTGTCTGGCCGGGCGCGGTCAAATCAACGTTAACCACATGCATCGAATTGCCGCTGTTGCCGATGGCATTGCTGACTTCTGCATTCACACTATACGCGGTGCCATCCACCAGAGCGGCAACGTCAGTACTGCTGACTACGCAGCTCCACTGACCATTACTGTCCACCACGGCGTGATAGGTTTTCCCCCCCAGCGTAATAGTGACCATCTGACCCGCCGGCGCGTTCGTCGTCCCGCTAATCGTCAGCGGTACACCGTGTTCCGCAGCATTGATCACATCATCCATACTGAGCGTATCAATCGTAATTGTCGGAACTTCACGACTCAGCGTAACGTCATGATTGATATCAACGGTGTTACCCGCCTTATCGTTCACGGTTGCCTTGATAGTGTAATCACCATCCGGCAAGCCATTGAAATCACTCGCTGGAACCAGTACCGACCAGTTTCCGCTGGCATCAACAAGTGCCTGATAGAGATGACCGTTAAAGGTCACCGTCACGATACTCCCCTGCCCTGCATCGGAGGTCCCGCTGATGGTCTGCCCGGCCTGTTGTTCTGCCGTGTTGACCACATCATCAAACGCGACCGTATTAAGGGTAATAACCGGTGGAGTGGTATCGACTGTCACCGTCACAGAAGACACCGCTCCGCCCATATTACCGGCGTCATCAACAACCTTAACCTGCCAGGTATGATCCCCATCTGCCAGTACACGTGGATCCGTAAAGCTCCAGCCTGTGCCGTTTACGATTGCTTCAACCCACGTAGCGCCGCCATCGACACTGATCATTAAATGTTCGTCGCCGCGCAGGGCGTTGCTAAGCGAGCCCTGAATAGTCAACGTGGTATCACTGGTAATAAAATCGCTGCCTGAAATACCGGTATCATTTGACACGCTGTCAAACTGGATCGTCGGCCAGCTGACGTCATTATCAACAGTCACCCTTTGAGACGTTGTCGCCCCAACGTTGCCCGCCGCATCAACCACACGCAGCATATAGAGATAGTCACCATCCGCCAGGATACGGTTATCGTCGTAATGCCATTGCGTCCCGGTGACCGTCGTGGTAATCCATGTCACCCCATTATCCAGGCTAATCTGCACAACTTCGCCCGCTACCAGAGGGGCACCCAATGTCCCTTCAAGCGTGAAGATGCGCGATTGGGTCAGGAAATCATTGTTATCCGCCCCCGTATCGGAGGAGATGCGGTCAACGGTCACGGTGGTCGCGGCATCCGGCGGAGTCAGATCGACTGTCACCTGCTGATGCGCAGTCTCACCGACGTTGCCCGCCGTATCCATCACGCGCACCCAGTAGTCATAAGTCCCTTCCGCCAGCGTACGGCCATCATCAAAGGTCCAGCGATTACCAATCACCGTCACGTTCTGCCACGTCGCGCCACCGTCAAGGCTGATTTGTACGGTTTCATCTGCCGCCAGCGACGCCCCCAGCGTACCTTTCAGGCTGAGCGAGGTATCATTAGTCAAGAAGTCGGTATTGCTCAGGCCACTGTCGTCAGTAATGCTGTCAAAAGTGATTGTTTTGCTGGCGTCCGGTGCCTGCATATCAATGGTCACCGTCTGGCTGGTGGTCGCACTGACGTTACCTGCATCGTCAATCACCCGCAGTTGGTAAACGTAATCACCGTCAGCAAGCGTGCGTCCATCCGCATAAGACCAGCTCTGACCGCTCACGCTGACGTCAATCCAGGTATTCCCACCATCAAGGCTTATCTGCACATGTTCACCGCTGGCCAGCGGCGCGTTTAACGAGCCCTGTACGGTAAGTTGGTTGTCGCTGGTAATGAAATCACTTGTCGAGAGCCCTGAATCCTGAGTAATGGAATCGACGGAAATCAACGTCACTGCCGGTGGGGTCGTATCCACGACCACCGTCTGGCTGATGACCGCGCCAACGTTGCCCGCGTCATCAATCACACGCACCAGATACTGATATGAACCATCCGCCAGGGTACGCCCATCGGCATACGACCAGGAGGTACCATTCACCACCAGGTCAATCCAGGTTGCGCCGCCATCAAGGCTGATTTGCGCGGTTTCACCGGTAGCAAGCGTTGTTGAAAGTGAACCATCGAGCACAATCTGGTTATCGCTGGTGATGAAGTCAGAGGCACTCAGCCCCGTATCATTCTGCACCGCCACGATAGTGATGATCTGCGCCGGTGCGGTCAGATCCACGTTGATCGAATGATCGTCACTGGCGCTATTGCCAATGGCGTTGCTGACCTCCGCATGCACCGTGTAAGCCGTGCCATCTGCCA
Source organism: Citrobacter telavivensis (assembly GCA_009363175.1). Classification (NCBI taxonomy): domain Bacteria; kingdom Pseudomonadati; phylum Pseudomonadota; class Gammaproteobacteria; order Enterobacterales; family Enterobacteriaceae; genus Citrobacter; species Citrobacter telavivensis. The sequence continues at coordinate 1,268,368 of CP045205.1, read as the reverse complement.
GCGCGGCAACATCGGCGCTGCCCACAACGCAGCTCCACTGACCGTTGCTGTCCACGACGGCTGTATATGTCTGGCCGTTCAGCGTGATCGTGACCGTCTGACCCGCCGGGGCAGTGGTCGTCCCGCTGAGGATCAGCGATGTCCCGTGCTCTGCAGCATTAATGATGTCATCGGTGCTGAGCGTATTGATGGTAATCGTCGGAGCATCACCGTTCAGCGTCACGTCGTGGCTGGTATCACCCGCGTTGCCCGCCGTATCGTTCACCGTGGCGGTGATGGTGTAATTTCCATCCACCAGACCATTGAAATCCGTTGCTGGCACAAAGACCGACCAGTTTCCGCTGGCATCCACCGTGGCCTGATAGGAATGACCGTTAAAGGTCACCGTTACCGTTTGACCCGGTTCTGCGGTTGTCGTACCGCTAATGGTTTGTCCGGCTCGCTGCTCCCCAGTATTCACGATATCGTCGCTTGCCACGGTATCAATCGTGATAAGCGGTGCCGTGGTATCGACCGTCACGTTATGCGTTGTCTGGCTTTCATTGCCCGCCTTATCGCTGACGGTGGCCGTCACAATCAACGCACCCTCACTGAGTCCAGCCAGATCCGCTGCCGGAACGGTAACGCTCCAGGTACCATCGGCGGCGACAACGGCAGTCCAGGACTGACCGCCTGCTGTGATGGTCACCACCTGACCCGGCTCTGCACTGGTGTTGCCCTGAATAGTCAGAGGCTGCTGCTGTTCGGCAGCGTTGAGCACATCGTCTGCGGAGATCGTGTTGATAGTGACAACCGGAGCAGAGGTATCCACCGAGACCAGAGAGGAGGCCGACGCACTGTTGCCAGCGCTGTCCTGCGCCGTCACAGAGACGGTATAACGCTGGCCGTCGCCAAGCTGCGCCACATCGGCTGCCGGTACGGTCACGGTCCAGGTGCCGTTCGCCTGTACGGTCGCGGTGTAACTCTGTCCGTTCAGCATCATCGTGACGATCGTACCTGCAGGCAACTGACCGCTGGTTCCACTGATGATGAGATCACTCCCCGCTTCCAGCGCGTTGATCACGTCATCGACGGCAATGGTATCTACTGCCAGCGTGACGGTTGCGGTATTAACCTCCACATCGTGGGTCGCGGAGCCGCTGTTGCCGGCCGCGTTCGTCACGGTCACGGTGATGGTGGTGGTGCCGTCGTTCAGGGCGCTGATGTCCGCTGCCGGCACGCCGACGCTCCAGTTGCCCGCCGCGTCCACCACGGTGGTGTAGTTTTTGCCGTTCACGGTCACGGTGACCGCATCACCCGCCGCCGCGCCGCTGGCGGAGCCGCTGATGATCTGGGTCTGGCCGTGCTCGGTACGGTTGATGATGTCGTCGGACGCCACGGTGCTGATGGTCACCACCGGTGACGTGGTATCAACCGTCAGGGCATGGCTCGCCGAGCCGGTGTTGCCGGCCGCGTCAGAGACCGTGGCGGTAACCGTGCCGGTGGTCAGGGCACCGGCTTCTGCGGCCGGAACGGTGACGCTCCAGCTGCCGTTCGCCTGTACCAGTGCGGTGTAATCGTTGCCGTTAATGGTCACGGTGACGGTCTGACCGGCCGGTGCGGTGGTGGTCCCGGTAATGACCAGGTCCGCCTGTGCTTCAGTGGCGTTGAGGATATCGTCCGCCGCGAGGGTGCTGATGGTGATGACCGGCGCGGTGGTGTCGACGCTGTAGTCGCGGGTCGCCGACGCGCTGTTGCCGGCGGCATTGCTCACACTCACCTCCACGCGGGCGCTGCCGTCGGTCAGACCGGACAGGTCCGCAGACGGTACGGTCAGGGTCCACTCGCCGTTCGCCTGCACCTGCGCGGTATAGGTCTGGCCATTCAGGGTCACGGTGACCAGCTGACCGGCTTCCACGTTCGTGGTCGTGCCGGAGAGCACCAGGTCCGCGCCCTGTTCGGCGGCGTTAATCACGTCGTCGGCGGTCACGCTGTTAAGGGTGACGGACGGTGCCGCGGTGTCCACGGTCACATCGTGGGTCGCGGAGCCGCTGTTGCCGGCCGTGTTCGTCACGGTCACGGCGATGGTGGTGGTGCCGTCGTTCAGGGCACTGATGTCCGCTGCCGGCACGCCGACGCTCCAGTTGCCCGCCGCATCCACCACGGTGGTGTAGTTTTTGCCGTTCACGGTCACGGTGACCGCATCACCCGCCGCCGCCCCGCTGGCGGAGCCGCTGATGATCTGGGTCTGGCCGTGCTCGGCACGGTTGATGATGTCGTCGGCTGCCACGGTGCTGATGGTCACCACCGGTGACGTGGTGTCAACCGTCAGGGCATGGCTCGCCGAGCCGGTGTTGCCGGCCGCGTCAGAGACCGTGGCGGTAACACTGCCGGTGGTCAGGGCACCGGCTTCTGCGGCCGGGACGGTGACGCTCCATCTGCCGTTCGCCTGTACCAGCGCGGTGTAGTCGTTGCCGTTAATGGTCACGGTGACGGTCTGACCGGCCGGTGCGGTGGTGGTCCCGGTAATGACCAGGTCCGCCTGTGCTTCAGTGGCGTTGAGGATATCGTCCGCCGCGAGGGTGCTGATGGTGATGACCGGCGCGGTGGTGTCGACACTGTAGTCGTGGGTCGCCGACGCGCTGTTGCCGGCGGCATTGCTGACGCTGGCCTCCACGCGGGCGCTGCCGTCGGTCAGACCGGACAGGTCCGCAGACGGTACGGTCAGGGTCCACTCGCCGTTCGCCTGCACCTGCGCGGTATAGGTCTGGCCATTCAGGGTCACGGTGACCAGCTGACCGGCTTCCACGTTCGTGGTCGTGCCGGAGAGCACCAGGTCCGCGCCCTGTTCGGCGGCGTTAATCACGTCGTCGGCGGTCACGCTGTTAAGGGTGACGGACGGTGCCGCGGTGTCCACGGTCACATCGTGGGTCGCGGAGCCGCTGTTGCCGGCCGTGTTCGTCACGGTCACGGCGATGGTGGTGGTGCCGTCGTTCAGGGCGCTGATGTCCGCTGCCGGCACGCCGACGCTCCAGTTGCCCGCCGCGTCCACCACCGTGGTGTAGTTTTTGCCGTTCACGGTCACGGTGACCGCATCACCCGCCGCCGCCCCGCTGGCGGAGCCGCTGATGATCTGGGTCTGGCCGTGCTCGGCACGGTTGATGATGTCGTCGGACGCCACGGTGCTGATGGTCACCACCGGTGACGTGGTGTCAACCGTCAGGGCATGGCTCGCCGAGCCGGTGTTGCCGGCCGCGTCAGAGACCGTGGCGGTAACCGTGCCGGTGGTCAGTACGCCAGCGACGGCCATGATGGAATAGACGCTCCCCGTCGGAACGGTGACGCTCCAGCTGCCGTTCGCCTGTACCAGCGCGGTGTAATCGTTGCCGTTAATGGTCACGGTGACGGTCTGACCGGCCGGTGCCGTGGTGGTCCCGGTGATCACCAGGTCCGCCAGTGATTCGGTGGCGTTAAGGATATCGTCAGCGGCAATGGTATTGATCGTAATCAATGGCGCAGAGGTATCCAGAGTGACGGTACGACCCGCATCGGCCGTGTTACCACTGACATTGGTGACGCTAACGCTGATCTGTTCGCGGCTGTCGGTCAGTGATGCAATGGCCGAAGGCGGCACGGTCACACTCCATGAACCATCGGTCTGAACCAGCGCAGTAAAGGTCTGACCGGCGAACTTCACCACTACCGTCTGACCCACTTCAACGCCCTGAGTCTGACCAGAAATCAGCAGGTCGCCCCCTTTTTCGGCGCTATTGATAAGATCATCGGTGGAGATGGTATCAATGGAGATCGCGACAGGATCCAGATCGAGTTCGACCTGGTGGTCAACCGTCACCGTGTTTGCCCAGGCATCCTGTGCGCTGGCATTCACCACCACCTGGCCTGCGGTCCAGCTTTGCAGATCCGCAGCCGGTACCCCAATCTGCCAGTTACCGCTACTATCAACGACCGTCTGGTAAGTCACGTTATTGATAGTCACGTTGACCGTCGTACCTGCCGCCAGATGGCTGCTGCTCCCGGTGACCACCAAATCCCGATGTTGTTCGATGGCGTTAATAATGTCGTCGCCAGAGAGGGTATTGATACGCAGGCCAGGCAACGACGCGTTGATGTTGATATCGCGATCGCCGGTACCGGTGTTGCCGTGGCTGTTCGTTACAGAAGCGGTAAAGGTCAGATCACCATCACCAACGCTGTTCAGGTCGCTCGCCGGAATGGTTACTTTCCAGCTCAAATCATTTTCTACGGTGGCGGTATAATGCTTGCCGCCCACCATGATGGAAACCGTGTCGCCTGCTGCGGCATTTGTCACGCGACCGCTTAAGATTTGATCGCTATTGGCTTCGGTGTTGTTCACCAGGTTGTCCGTGGCGAAATTATTGATAATCACCTGCGGCAGCGTCGTGTCGACAAGGAATGATGCGGTGGTCGTCCCACTGTTGCCAATGGAATCTGTCCCGCTGACGGTCACGTTATAAATTGTGTTCGCCAGATTCAGCACGTCAGAAACCGGCACCTGAACAGACCAGGTACCGTTATTGACCGTCGCGGTGTAGGCGATATTGTTGAGCATCACGGTCACCGTGCTGCCGTCAGCCAGGGTGCTGGTGCCGCTGAGGGTCAGCGGTTGCATAGACTCCTGCGCATTCAGCACGTTATCAACACTGATAGGGTCCACGGTGATCCCAACAGCCATGCTGTTGAGCGTCACATCATGAGTCGCGGTGCTGGTATTGCCTGCCGCATCCGTCACGGTCACCGTGATCGTATGCTGGCCGTTACTCATGGAATTGAACACCGACGCCGGAACGCCGACACTCCAGCTACCGTCCGCTTGTACAACGCCGGTAAAGGTCTGGTTACCAAACTGAACGGTGACAACGTCGCCAGGCGCGGCACCATTCGCCATCCCCGAGATCAGTTGTGCGACATCCTGTTCATCGTCATTCAGTATGTTATCGCCTGCAACAGTGTTGACCGTCAGAATCGGCGCCGTGGTATCAACGGTCACTAATTCAGAAATGTTTGTCGCGTTTCCGGCTTTATCGTTTACCGATACCGTCAGGGAGTGGTTACCGTCCGCCAGCGCCTGCACATCAGCCGCATCCAGCGTCATAGACCAGGTGCCATCGGCTGCCACGGTCGCAGTGTACGTTTTGCCATTGAACATCAACGTTACCGTCTGCCCGGCTTCAGCCGTGGTTTTCCCGCTCAAAACCAGAGACGCGTTATGCTCAGCGGCGTTAATAATCTGGTCGATGGCGATGTTGTCCATCGACAGCAGCGGTGGCTGAGTATCTACCGTAATAACCTGGCTGCCCGAGACCGCATTACCCGCCGCATTTTGTCCGCTAACCGCGACGGTCCAACTGCCGTCTGCCAGCGCGTTCGCATCGGCGGCCGGCACGTTAACCTGCCATTCGCCGTTTGCACCCACGGTGGTGACGTACGTTTTACCGTTCAGCGTTACCGTCAGTGTTGTGCCCTGTGCCAAATGGCTGCTGGCACCAGAAAGTGTAAAACCAGCGGACTGTTCACTGGCATTAACGATGTTATCGCCGGCGGTGGTTGCCAGCGTCAATGTGGCAATGGTGGTATCTACATTGATCGTAATGCTACCGGCGGAAGTGGTGTCGTTGCCGTTGATCTGCACAACAGACCAGGTGTGAGTCCCGTCGGTCTGCACTGGCAGCAGCACGGTCCAGACGCCATTGGCATCCACCATCGTACTGGCAATGGTGTTGCCGTGGCTGTCTTTAATCTGAATGGTGGCGCCCGGATGACCCGTCCCGCTGAAGGTTGGGGTGTTGTCATCGGTCGTGTCATTGGCTGACAGTCCGCCCTGTTTGTCCCCTTTCTTATCGGTGACCATATACGTCGGCGTATTTTTGGTGTTATCAACCACTTCGGTTTGGGTTTCAGTGACAGTTTTGGTTTTACCGCTATCATCATTAGCCAGCAGTGCGCCAATTGCGCCGCCACCCAGTCCTGCCCCCGCGAGCCACGCCCACGGGAAATCATTATCGTCGCTGGCCGCTTCCGCCATCAGAGGCTCAAGGCTGTCGACAGGCGTCGCGTGCGCCGTCAGTTCCACGGAATCAAGGCTGGCGACATCGCCAATCTCGTCAAACGTCACATGTGTCAGGCCCGTTTCATCGCTGAATACCAGCTCGGAGTGCAATTTTGACTCCGGCTCTTCAGTGAAATAGCCACTGCAACGGATCACGCTGCCATCTTTCATGTAAATCAGCAGGTCATTACCCTGGCGGACATAACGCGCCACATCCTGAGCGGAACCCAGGATTTCAATGATAGATGCACCAGAGACAGCTACGGAAAGGTTGCCTTCGCCGGACAGTACGGTTTTCTTTGCGGTGTGACGATTAATAATGTTTGCGGTTTTTAAGGTATTCATCATCTGGCTCATAAGGTCAGTTAATCAGTAATAGTCGTCCGGTGTTTTCCCGGAGAGAGTCGGTTGAGTGGGGTTCGCGTCGCTACTGAAGATCAGGCAGCTTTTTCGACGCCTGTTTTTCTATCCCGATCAGGGGCAGCAGGTTGTCGATTGCCGTCGCGTAACTGATAGCCGCATTCCAGCCATCAAATTCAGCGTTGATTCGTGAAGACTCCGCCTGCCAGACGTCTTGTTCGACGCTCAACAGGTCATTGATACTTTTCTTGCTCAGGGTGTATTCGTGCTTATAAACGCGACGGGTTTGTTCGGCGTTGACCAGTTGGAACTTGCCGGCATCTTCACGGCCTCGTGCACCTTTCCAGTCCGCCATCGCCGCAGAGGCTTTTTGCAGAATCTCGTAACGCACCTGATCCACTTCGGAGGCGGCCATCGCTTTCGCGCCTTCTGCCTGGTCAACACGAGCGGAGACCGCCCCCCCCTGATACAGCGGCGCATCCACACTTAACTGAATTTGGTCGTCCCAGTAACCGCGGTTGTCTGACTCATAACGAGTACGGCCCGCTTTCAGGCTCACCGTCGGCATATGCTGTGCTTTTGCGCGCTCGACGCCGTGTTGTGCGGAGGTCACCATCGCCCGTGCCGCGAGTACCGAGGGGATCTTCGCGTAGTCGATGTTTTCAACAGTGACTTGTTTAACTTCAAGGTTTTCAGGCAGGCGGGCATAACGGTTAGCACTGACACCCGTTTGTACGGCGAGGACCGCTTTCGCTTTCTGCAGCGCGGCGGAGTACTGCTCCAGCGTGGCGCGCATTCCGGCAATACGGGTCTGCGTTTGCAAATCGTCTGAAGTCGAACTCAAACCTGCACTGGCGCGAAGTTGCGCCAGATGCTGAATTTTCTCCAGCGCGACGATATTCTCGCGTGCGGCGTCAACCAATGCGCTATAGCGTTTTACTTCAACGTAGCCCAGCGCCGCTTTTGACGCGACATCAGACAGCGTACTCATCAGTTGATAGCGATAGCTTTCGTACTGGGCTTCTGACTGGGCAATCGCGCTGTTGGTTTTACCGAAGTCATAAACTAACTGTGTGACGCTAATGCCCCATGCAGCGGAGTTATTGAGAGAACCGCTGGAATCCGTGGTCTTATTTTGACCGGTGCTGGCGGTTAAACCAATTTGTGGCATCCAGCCGCTTTTCGCTTCATCGGTCATTGCCTGGCCAATACCCATTTGTGCGGCCTGGCTGCTTACCGAAGGGTCACGATCAAAAGCAAATAAAATACTTTCTTTCAGATTCGTTTCTTCGACATTGGCTAATGCGGCGAAACATGGCGTTGTGGCTACCCAGAGAGAAAGAGCCAGAGTAACCCATGAAAAAACAATACGAGTGCTCAAAACAAATATCCTAAAAATATAATGACGATTTTCGGCTATACCAGGCAACCGTATTACATCCGCCAGGAAGAATACGGGGTAAACATACCTGTAATGAGATATACAATTATCAATGTGCTATTGCAGACCTGATATCCAATTTTTCCGGCTCACGCCATCCTGAGCGACAATCACGCTCACACTGATAATGATATATATATTCCAGAGTTGACCTGTTTAGAAAACGCTATTATTAGCGTGCTTTCTTTTCCTTTCGCAGAGCCTAAAAATGACACTTACCCGGGTATTCGCAGTAAGCGTTATCAGGAATGCGGACATCACTGGATAGGGAATATTCTGAGTATTACGACGAGGAGTGGAAAGAAAAAAAAGCTTAATTCATCTTAAATGATTTCCAGATGTTAGCATTGCCAATAATTAACAATTAAAACAATAAGTTAAGAAACAAACAAAATATCTTAAACACTTTGAAATCGCACAATCTGTACAAAAAAAAGGCACAGATGTGTTTTTAAGAGGCAAAAACGAGCAATAAGCGTGACTAATAGCACAAAAATAGCATGGGTATTAGTACAAATAAAAAACAATAAAAGATCAATTAATAAACAATTGGTTCACCAAATAAAAACAAAGAAAAAATAACGGTCACTGCTTTAAATAAAAGGTCAATCACAATTTCACGATTTCGGCACATCTTAACAAACTCCCGTCATTCTCTGTAAAATATAATAAGCAGGAGAATATTTTATTTTCTTAAATAGCTTTCATATTGATACCCTCCGATGCGCTTACATTTTTCATCGCCAGACTTCCAGCACTACCGAACCAAAGTTATTCCAGTACATCCCCGAAATATCATTCGCAAAGACCACTAACTCACCGCTGCGAGGCGCAATCCAGCCGTTATTTAGTCGGGCACCGTCACCAATCACAAACATGGTATCGGTTGATTTATCGATAGTGCCAATTAAGGTAAACCAGGTCGCAGGTTCGTGGCGGCAACGCAGCCAGATTCGGGCAAAATTAAGATAGTCGGCGGTATAACCATTCGCGTCGCAGCAATGGTTCATATCGCACCACTTACCGGTCACACGAAAAAAATACCTGACCCCCTGCTCAACAAACAGATCCGTTTCAACCCATTTGTCGCGTGAGCGAATTTGGGTTCGCTTCACCCGTCGTGAAGCCAGTGGCGGAACGTACATTCGATCAACCATACATCATCACCTTTGCGCAAACACCGTTATGCAGGTACAGAAAGCCGCTCGTGTAAAACGATGACGAACCGGAGGGAAGTAACACTAATTTTTATGAACTCTGTGCCCGCGCTCCATAACAGGAAAGTCGTAGTCAGCGCGTGCAGTTTCATACCTTTCATTGACCTGCCGCGATCGCGCCTACAGATGCTCCGTCCATTTACTGAACCGCGACTGGGGTTGCCCCCACGCATTGATGGCACGGCCATCCGGTAGCCAGCGCTCGGGTTCGTGGGCCAGGCGACCGAGGACATACTGTTGTCGCATGGCACAGGCCCCATCGGGATAGAACTGTTCACTCTGTTGATGACGCAGGCCGTCCTGCCACTGTTCACGCATCTGCATCTGCCCGGACGGATAAAAGCAGCGGCACTCGCCGTGCAATTGCCCTTCCCGCCAGTGCTCCTCACGGATCAACACGCCCTCTTCGCTGAAGTAGCGCGCCACGCCCTGCAACCTGCCGTGATGATATTCCTGCTGCATTGCCAGTTGACCGTTGGGGTACCAGCTTTCGGTGACGCCGTGCAAAACGCCCTGCTGATAGTGCATCGCCATCAGCCGACGCCCATGCTCCTCAATACGCATCTCGCCACTGAGCTGGCCGTCCGTCAGGCCAGCCTGTAGCCGGGTGGTGTCCTGCTGATAGTCCAGTCGCTCGCTCATTAGTTGATCTTCACTAACCCGCCCTTGAGCGTCAGCATTCCGCCGCCCTCCAGGGTCTGCATCGCGCTGGCTTTGCTGGTCAGCGTGGCTTTCGCCTCCTGGCTTATCGTTGCGGCTTTCTGGGTGAGCGAACTCTTCGCTTCGCTGGCAATACTGGTAGCGTCAAGATTCAGGCTCGCAGCCGCACTGGCTTTCAGATCCGCCCCGCTCTTCACCGTCAACGTTTTACCGCTTTCCAGCGTGAGCGTACCGCTGACCTTAATCGTCAGATTGCCGTCGACGTTCAGCGTGTAGTCGCCTTTGACCTTGTGCGTCTCATTGCCGTCCACCGCGTGTTCCTGATCGCCTTTCACCGTCACGCTACGCTTATCTTTGACCGTCAGCGTATCGCTACCCTTTTCAATGTTGACCACCCGGTTGCCCTTCTTCAGCGTGACGGTTTCATTGCCTTCTTCAACGGTGCGTGTACGGTCGTTTTTCACGCTCTGAATGTCATCGTGGCCGACTGTCGTGTTACTGTCGTTCAGCACGGTAAGCTGGAAATCCTTTTGCGCCTGCATCGCCAGCAGTTCGGCATCCTTTTTGTCGTCGAAACGCAGTTCGTTAAAGCCTGCTTTGCTTTGCGTTTTAACGCCGGACTGGGTCTGATTCGCCGGAAGCGGATAGGGCAGCGCGTTGACGCCGTTATAGACGCAGCCGGTGACGAGCGGTTTGTCCGGCTCGCCGTCGATAAAGCTCACCACGACCTCCTGGCCGACGCGGGGGATAAACTGTGTACCGAAGCCGTTGCCGCTCCAGGCAGTCACCACCCGCAGCCAGCAGGAGCTGGTTTCATCACGTTTGCCTTCCCGATCCCACGCAAACTGCACTTTTACCCTGCCGAGTTTATCGGTCCAGATCTCCTCTCCCTGCTTGCCGACCACCGTTGCCGTTTGCGTGTGCATAAACGGTTTCGGCGTGCTGCTTTGCGGTCGATAGAGCGTGGCTTTCGGGATGGCAGTAAAGCGGTTTCGGTAGTGCTCACCGTCGTAGTCGTGGGTGACGGCGGTGACCAGCCAGTCGGTATTCAGTGTCTTATCATCATGATCGGTCAGGGTGAACCAGTGGCCCGCGGTTAACGTCGCGCAGTCGCTTTCGCCGACCAGTTGCTTCGCCTGCGACGTCAGGGCGTTAACCTTCCACGCCGCCAGCGCGTCACCGTCGACTTTGACGCTAAACCGCCCTGGATGCTGATAATGCACCCCGCCTTTCTTCTCACCCGCCTGCGAAAAGAGCGCGGCCTTCGGCTGCTCGTAGTTGAAATCGCTGGTCTGAAATCCTTGCGCGGTAGCTTGCACGCGCAGCGCCGCCGAACGAATCGCCCCGGCTTCCCGCTCACCGCTCTGCGCCGCCAGATACTTCACCTTTTTCTCGCCGGGGATGGACGGAAACGCGCTGTTGTCATCCGCCAGCACCAGCGTGTGCTTGCCCGCGACATGGGTGAAGAACCAGAAGATCCCCTCCTGTTCCAGCAGTCGCGATACAAAGTTAAAGTCGCTCTCGTTGTATTGCAGGCAGTACTCGCGCTTTGCCGGTTTGGCCTTGAGCTGAAATGTGTAGTCAGTAAAGCCGCCGTCCTTAAACACCTTCTCGACAATTTCCTGCGCGCTGAGGTTCTGAAAGACGCGATTATGGCTGGAAAGCGTCAGCCACCACAGCCAGGGACGCAGCACAAACTGATAGCAGTCGGCGTTACGCGTCGCGGGCAGCTGGTGAATCTCCGCAATCAGCCCGTCATAGTCGGCGTTGTTGACTGTGGCAGTAAGATGGGTCGCCAGCGCGGTATCAAGCGTTAACGGCGCAGAGGTGGTGACGGTAACCGTGGCGGTGGTCAGTCCGTTAAGTTGAGATTCAGTATTAACGGTCGCGGCGGTCAGGCCGGTAAACGCCGGGGCGGTGAGTGTGATGAGGGTGGTGTCTGGCATAGAGAAAGTCCTTTTCTGTTTGTAGGGTATGTAATGCCCGGTGGCGCTTCGCTTATCGGGCCTACAGGATTTTCAGCCGTTGTAGGCCGGATAAGGCGAAGCCGCCATCCGGCAGTTCTGCATCCAAAATAACGTAATTACAGATCGTTTAAAGACACCTTTACTCGCTTTCTACCTTCGTTCTCGTCGGCAATGCGGTTCAGTTCGGTGTCTTCTGTTTGCTCGACTGTAGCGGTTGTCACTTCGTTAATCCGGGAGTCGGTTTGCGCGAGAGTGGCGGTAAGGACCGGGGCGGTGAGTTTGATGAGGGCGGTGTCTTGCATCGGGAAATTCCTTTTCTGTTTGTAGGGTATGTAATGCCCGATGGCGCTGCGCTTATCGAGCCTACAGAATTTGCGACCGTTGTAGGCCGGATAAGGCTGATGCGGTCATTCACACAGAGTAATAGGCCACTCCGGCGTGGGTAATGGACATGACATACCTTGAAAAGGTGGAGTAATAATAAAAACTGCTAAACTTAGTGATATCTGCATGGATAGCCGCAGGCGTTGCATATGCGCCGCATTTTAATTCCACAAATATCTGCTCAACGGTACTGATTCCTGTTGGCCTCATAAACGGAATTTTACCTGTAACCACAAAATCTACCCGTCGGGTATCGAGGTGAGCTGCACCATAAGCCGGTTTTTCTCTGTGAACCACAAACAGTGGATTGGTGATGCAATATAACCAAATCTCGCTTTGAGCCCACGTTTCCCAGCCATTGCCCGCAGAGTCCAGGAGTGCAATTTGCCCCGCTTTTGACGCTCGCCATGCCTCAACGCATGCACAAAAATCATTTATCAACATTCGTTATCCTTACTGAAAAGATATCCCCATCACTTCCCCTACCACCAGGTTTTCCACATCCCTGGCTCCTGCGCCCTGGCATTTCTCCATAACGCGCGCAATTAACCCCTCATCCATATTTAACCGCTCCCCGGTCGCCACTAAATACCGCTGCGCTAATTTCTCCAGCTTCGTCAGCACAATCCCTTTTAATATCTCTTCATCCAGCGAGCGATAGGCCACCGTGGTCATCCTTGCTAAAAACGCCGGACGAAAGTGACGTAGTAGCGTCTCCCGTAATTCCCCGTTAAACCACTCGCTATTTAATTCAGAAAGCGGCGTCTCCAGAATCAGTTCCGCCCCGATATTGCTGGTTGCCAGCATCACCGTATTTTTAAAATCGACAATCAGCCCGGTGCCGTCCTCCATCACGCCTTTATCGAAAACGTTATAGAACGCCTCCAGCACGTCCGGGTGCGCCTTTTCGATTTCGTCGAGCAGCACCACCGAATAGGGGCGACGGCGCACGGCTTCGGTTAATGCCCCACCGCTGCCGTAGCCGACGTAACCCGGCGGTGCGCCTTTGAGCTGGCTGACGGTGTGCGCTTCCTGATACTCGGAAAGATTAATGGTGATGAGGTTACGTTCACCGCCGTACAGGGCATCGGCCAGCGCATACGCGGTTTCGGTTTTGCCGACGCCGGTTGGCCCCACCAGCAGGAACACGCCGACCGGCTTCTGCGGGTCGGTCAGGCCGCTGCGATACGCGCGCAGGCGCTGGACGATGGTTTCCAGCGCCGCCTGTTGTCCCATCACCCGTTCGCTCATCCGCTCAACCAGCGTACGCAGGGCGTGGGCTTCATCGGTCAGCATCTGCCCGAGCGGGATCCCCGTCCAGCCGCTAATCACGGCGGCGACGGTGGCGGCGTCTACGCAATCGGCCACCAGCGGTACTTCCTCGCGCAGCTGCGCGGCGGCGGTTTCCAGCTTGCCAATCAGCGCCGCGCATTCCACCAACTGTTGCTCCAGTTCTTCGTCATCCTCATCGAGTCGTTCGCTAAGATTCAGCATCCGCTGACGGGCGGAGAGCAGCTCGCCGACCCGCTGGCGCTCATCCTGCCAGCGCCCTTCCACTTCCCGCGCCTGAATCTGGAGTTTCTCCGCCTGCGCCTCCAGCTCGCACAGCCGGTCGTGATGATCAACGCCCATCAGCAGCTCGCGATTCAGCCGTTGCCCCTCTTCCTCAATGGCCGCCCGTTGTTGGCGGATCTCTTCGAGCGCAGGCGGTACGTCATGCTGCGCCAGCGCCACGCGTGCGCAGGCCGTGTCGAGTACGCTGATGGCTTTGTCCGGCAGCTGTCGTCCGGAGATGTAGCGCTGCGACAGGCGCACCGCTTCGTGGATTGCACTGTCGAGGATCTGCACGCCGTGATGCGCTTCCAGCTTATCGGCGACCGCCCGCAGCATCACCACCGCGCGATGCTCGTCCGGTTCTTCAATCTGGATACGCTGAAAGCGCCGGTCCAGCGCCGGATCCTTCTCGAAATATTTTTTGTACTCCTGCCAGGTGGTCGCCGCGAGAGTTCGCAGCTCACCGCGCGCCAGTGCCGGTTTCAGCAGGTTGGCGGCGTCGCTGCCGCCCTCGGCGCCACCCGCGCCAATCAGCGTATGGGCTTCGTCGATAAACAAAATAATCGGCTGAGAGGATTTTTTGACCGCGTCGATCACGCCTTTCAGCCGCTGCTCAAATTCGCCCTTTACGCCCGCGCCGGCCTGCAACAGGCCAAGATCGAGCGCCAGCAGCGACACGTCGCGCAGCGGCGGCGGCACGCTGCCTTCAGCGATGCGTCGCGCCAGCCCTTCGGCGACGGCCGTTTTCCCGACGCCAGGCGCACCAACCAGAATCGGGTTGTTCTGCCGACGACGTAGCAGAATGTCGATACACTGGCGGATCTCGCTATCGCGACCGATGATCGGGTCGATCCGTCCCTCGCGCGCATCGCGGGTCAGGTCGTGGGTAAATTGCTCCAGTACGCCGCTTTCATGGTCAGGGCGATCATCAGACTGCGGCCCGTTTTGTTCCTCCACGGAAAGTCGGCACCAGTTCCGCCACTGATTTTCCAGCGTCATGGCCTGAATGCCGAGCAACAACGGCATCCCCTGTGCCAGTTGGCTACGCAGCCGTTCGCGGGTCAGCAATGCCAGCAACAGTAACGCCGAACGCACCTGTGCAAGACGCTGGAAGGTCGCCAGCAGAATCGCCCCTTCCAGCAGTTCCACTAGCTGGACGGAAAAGACCGGCATGCGCGTACAGCCGGTTTTAAACTGCGCCTGGGTGCGCTGAATCTCTTCACGCAGCCTGTCCGCAGGGATCGCCGCCTCGCTGAGGCAACAGGCCAGATCGCCCTGTTCCTCATCCAGCAGAGCTAACAACAAATGTTCGGGTTCAACAAACCAGTGTCCCTGTCCCCGGCTCCGTTCAGCCGCCAGTTCCAGCGCGCGAAAGCAATTCGGGTTCAGTCGTTGTACCAACGCGTTTAAATCCATGTTCATCCTCCCTGAAAAACAGACGACAGCAGCACGGCGACGCTTTGCGCCCCTGTAGCTGTGCAGTACGCCCCAGGCGCGGAGGCCGCGCGCGGGACAGATGCGTGTCAAGCGTCAACGTCCCGCGCATGACCAGCTCCAGCGAAATCGCCGCGCCAAACCAGAGGCGTCCGGCCAGGCTCAGCGTGGTGAAGCCTTCGCCACCGGGTAAAAATGTGCGCCATTGCGCGGCACTGCTGACGATCAGATGGAGCCGGATGCCCGCGTGTTGATGCCAGGCGTGGCGGCCCGCCACGCTGTTGCGCCCCAGCCGACAGCCGGTGCGGCTCTGCGCATCGGCGGGTAATCCCTGCCAGCGCCCCACAAACGCTTCCACCGACACGCTGATGTTCATCATCGCCGCCGCCAGTGCGACAAATCCTGCGGCACCGCGCCTGCGGTTTGCCAACAGACCGCTTTGGATCAGCGATAACGGCACCTGCGCCGGACGCGCCGTGGTCAAAAATCCACATAGCGCCTGCATGAGTTCGCCGCCTGCCGCCTGCTCTCGTCGGGCATAAGGCGTCGCCAGCCGATATACGCTTCGGCTTCGGCAGTCGTGTTCAATCATCCGCTGCTCAAACAGGTTGAGGAAATCCTGTGCCGCCTGTGGCAGCGCCTCCAGTTCCTCGTAGGGTAAAACGCCGTCCGCTCCGCCCAGGCCGAGGCTTCGCACTTCTACGCGCGCCCCCTGCAAACGGCCAATCTCCGCCGGGGCAAAGGTCAGCCCCAGCTCACCGCGCAGTTCAGGCGACACGCCGCTCAGTTCGAGCAACCGGACGCACTGCTCCAGCGAAAAGCGCCAGGGTTCGCGCCGAAGCTGCGCTATCACACTATCGGCAGGCTGGGATCGGTATCGCGCCATAGCGGGATCTCCTCGCTGTCATCCTGCAACACGGTATGTACAAAGCAGTTTGCCGTGGCGTTACGCGCCAGAAAACGGGCGATGATCGCGGCAAAAAGCAGGCGACTGCTGGCGGTGAACGCCTGAGGATCCAGCGTCAGCGTGACCCGAATACCGTTACGCCAGCCACGCCAAGCATCACGACCAGAATGTTCGCTGGCCCGTTCGCAGCGCATCGCACGGATGCCGTCGATTTGCTGCCAGACCGCCGCCGATTCCCCCGAAGAGGCATACAGAGAGAGCATCTCTTTCAGTGACGCCAGCGCCTCGTCGCCTTCGGTCAACGACACATGATTGAGCACCAGCGAGGAAACCAACTTCCAGCGTGCGTTCCGCTGCCTTACGGACTGACCCGGACTCGTCGGCGTGCCCAGCAAGCACGCCTGCGCTATCGGCCCCGGAAACTCAAAGGCCAGAGGGGTTCCGGCCATCAGCGACGACGCACACTCACCGTTGGTACACAGAAGCGTTGCCGTCAGCGTGGACGCTTCATCGGCGGCAAAGGGATCAAAACGGCTGTCCACCAGCGTCAGCCAGAGATCGTTCTCCTGCCGATAATGTCGCCGCGCATGCCAGAACCATCGAGCATCAGCATGCTGTTGCGCGCCGTAATAGGGCGGCACCGGCCAGGCTTCATCGCGTCGGCTCATCCACAGTTGAACAATGCGGTAGATTTGCATCTCTTTGTCGTAGAGATCGGCGACCAGCCGGTATTCGCTGTGCGTGTGCCCGACGGGCAGCGGTTCCGAGGTTCGCGTAAACAGATTCGCCACCGGTACGCAGTTGAGACGCACATCGTCCCGAGTCAGATTCAGCGCCGTGTCCGGGGCGCGACGAAAAGGAATGCAGAGCGTCATCGTGTCGCCGTGCGGGGTCTGCGGGATCGGCAAATCGAAATACATCAGCGCCTGCGGGCAGTGCATCCAGGCGCTCAACGCCAGCCCGCTCGACTCGACGCCCGGCTCGCTCGCCAACAGGTGCTCCGCATTTTCGAGCCCTACCGGCTGCGGGCGCAGTGGGCCTATCGTGTGGGCATAGAGCAGGTCGAAAAGCGCGGCGTTAACCTGCGCAGAACCCCCCAGGTAAATGCGCAACGTGCGCATCGTCAGCGTGGAAAACTTATAGGGTGGTAAACAACGAAGCCGAAGCGACAATGCGCCCCGCGCCTGGCTTAGCCCACATGCCTGACGAGCCGCACTCGCGTCGAGCCAGGTGAGGTCATCGATCGCGACCGGCCACAGCGTATGCTGCAATGCGGTACGCCACCAGACCGTTTCGCCCTCTGCCGTCAGCGCGTACAGCGGCGTACCGGCGGGCAGCGTGTAGCCCTGCGTCAGATCGCCTGCCAGCGGATCGGGCGTAAAACGGGCGGTGGCAAATGAGGGATAGGGGCGCAGCAGATGCGGGGTGAGCAGTTCCAGAAGCGATTCACTCAGTTCGCTAAACCCTTCGTCCAGCCGCTGGTTCAGGCGCGCGCTTTGCAGCGCGAACCCTTCCAGCAGCCGCTCGACGTGCGGGTCGGGACAGTCAAATTCGCTTAAACGCAGGCGGGCGGCGATCTTCGGATGCTGGCGGGAAAATTCACCGCTGGCGGCACGCAACCACCGGAGTTCCTGCAAATAATCCTCCAGCAACCTGTCGTCCATCGTTCTCTCCTGTTGGCTTTACCGCCAACGACCATTTTGATACGCCAGATCCAGCGCCAGCAGCGCATCGTCATCCCACAGTTGCGCTTCCAGATGGAGCGCCAGCGTGGTGTGGCGCGCCTCTTTGACACTCACCGTCAACGCTTTAATGCGGGGTTCAAGATGCAAAATCGTGCGTCTGAGCTGGCGACAAAACCAGTCGAGCACCCGATCATCATCCGCATTGATGCCGTGCCATTCGGGAACGCCCCAGGCGAGCAGCGCGGGGAGCGACGCGGCGTCTTTCGGCGCGCGGGTGTTGAACAACCTGCGCAGTTCCCGGTAGACCGACTCGCGTGGTGAGATAGCCTCATCCGCCAGCCTGTCGAGTAGCGCAACCGGTATGGAGGAGCTCATCATTAGCTCCCTTTCTTATTCATCGTCATATCCCAGACCGAAGAACTGGTTCCCTGCTGGGTCCCCTCCGATTTCTGCGCGGTAATTTCCCATTTGATTTTGGTGAAATTCAGCGACATCGTTTCGACCGGTTTTCCACCGTCCCCGCCGCTTACGCTCAGGTGAGAAATGATGACATTGCTCAGGGTGTAGACGATAAAAGGCAGCATTTTGCCGTCATCATTGCGGCACAGCGTCAGCTTTGCTTCTTTAATCATTTTGCCGCTACAGCAGTATTCGTTGAGCACCGGGGTGGCGAGATCGACAAACTTGGTTAGCGACATCTCCCCTACGTGCGCGCGCCCGGAGGTACGCTCGGTGTTACTGACATCGTTGGTCACCTGCATCGCCACGTTGTGGCTGAAGGACATGATCTCAATCTGATCTTTAAAGCCATCTGCCTGACTTTCACCCTTGATATCGTCCAGTTTTAAAAAAATAGCATCCATGATTTATCTCCTTATTAATCAGGCGACTGCCGGTGGCGGCAGCTCAGCAACCAGACGAATTGAGGTCGTCAACTCTTCCAGTTGGAAATGCGGGCGCAGAAAAACGACGGCGCGATAAACTCCCGGCTTACCGGGAACGTCGCTGACGTCAACCCGCGCTTCACGCAGCGGGTAGCGGGCTTTGATCTCCTGCGGCGCGCTGTCGCGCAGCAGAACGTAGTCGGCAATCCAGTTATTGAGATAGCTTTCCACCTCGTCGCGGCTCATAAAACTGCCGACTTTGTCGCGCATAATGACCTTGAGATAGTGGGCAAAGCGGGAGGCGGCAAGGATGTAAGGCAGCATCGCGGAAATGCGCGCGTTGGCATTCGCTTCCGGCGTGTTGTAGATCCGTGCCTGATTAGTGGTTTGCCCGCCAAAAAATGCGCCCGAGTTGCTGTTCTTTTTGTGGCACAGGGCAACAAACCCCAGATCGTTCAACTCTTTCTCGCGGCGATCGGTAATGGCAATCTCCGTCGGGCAGCGCAAACTGATGTCGCCGGAAGGCGTGCTGAAGGTATGCGCCGGAAGATCTTCCACCAGCCCGCCGCCTTCCGCTCCGCGAATCGCCGCGCACCAGCCGTACAACGCAAAGGCATCGGTGATCCGGTTTGCCAGCTTCCACGCCGCATTACCCCACAGGTACTTACTGGCATCCAGGCCGTTGACGTCCTCAACGAAGTTGACGCCTTCCACGGGTACGGTATCCGGGCCATAGGGCAGGCGCTGTAATACATGGGGTAAAACCAGCGTCACATAGCGGGACTCATCGCTTTCACGGAATGCCCGCCATTTGATCAGCTCAGCACTTTCGAAGATCTTCGCCAGACTGCGCGGCACGCCAAGCTCAGCGAACGATCCCATATCAAACAGACGTGGGCTGGCTGCGGCAATAAAGGGGGCATGAGCCACCGCCGCGACCTGCGAAATTTTCTCCAGCAGCGCCACATCCTGCGGATGGCGACCAAATTCATAATCGCCGACCAGCACGCTATAGGGGTTGCCGCCAAAGGTGCCGTATTCATCTTCATACAGCTTTTTGAACAACGTGCTTTGATCGAACTCCACCGCTTTTTCGAGATCGTTTTGCAGCGCTTTACGCGAGACGTTAAGCAGGCGCAGCTTGAGTCGGGAACTGGTTTCGGTGTTCATCACAAACTGATGAAGCCCACGCCAGGACGCCTCCAGCCGCTGCATATCCGGATGGTGCAGCACCTCATTAAGCTGAGCGCTAATGAGCGCGTCAATTTGTGCGATACGGTGGTTGATCATGGCGACGGTGTCGCTTTCCACCGTCATGCCTTCATCAAGGATCTGCGTTGCCAGCTCTTCCAGCATGTCGCGCGCGTAGGTCTGCTGCAGCTCATCGCGCGCCATGCGCCCTTCCTGAATGATGCGATCCAATACGCTCAGCGTGACCGTTTGCCCGCCCGTTTCAGCCTGTTCCTGAACCGTTTCCATTGTTCGTTCCTCTTCGGTTAGGCGTTTTCTGCCGGCTTGCCTTCGGTTGTTGGCCGCAACGCCTGAAGTTCAGCATTGTCATTGACCACCTGCTGGAGCAGGGCATCCAGATCGTCGTTGCCATCCAGTTTGGTCAGCAGATCGCGCAGGCGCTGACGAGCAAGAAACAGGCGCTGAAGGGGTTTCACTTGATCGATAATGTTGAGAGGAGAGAAATCGTCGATGGTTTTGAAATGAAGCTCGATGTTGAATTTGCTGTCATCATTCGCCAGCCGATTCTCCACCTGGAGCGCCAGGCGGGGGGCGATCGACGCGAGCACATCATCAAAGTTATCACGATCGATATCGACAAACCGCCGGTCACGTAGCTTTTCAGGTGGGGTCGCCGGCTGGCCGGATAAATCGGCTAAAATACCGACAACAAGAGGCAATTCCTTTTTTTCTATTGCTCCACCCGTTTCCACGTCATAGGTAATTTGCACCCGCGGTGGTCTAATACGACTGAGTTTATGTTGAATACTCTCTGCCATAACTTGTCCTTTTCGCAATAAAAATCCCGAGTGCAATCTTGCGTGCACCTTTATTTGAAAACGTTATTTCAGAATAATCAATCGCCATTATAAAAAACACAATGGAAAATAAATATCAACCAATTTTTGTTTTCTGGATGAGAATCTTCCTGGTTGATCAATATCACATGCAAAGAACAAAAGATTCATTATTCAATAAGATACTGAAAAGTAGATGATAGAGTGAATATTCCATACGGTATATTCACTCTACGGGCACACCCTATTTTCACCTGTTTATTTAATGATTAACGCCGAATAATGATTTAAATCAACTAAACAAACCTCACCATTAATTATTTTCTTAACGGGGATATAAAAGGAATTTATATGACTAACGGCAGATGCCATTTGGCCCGAATAATATTTATTACTTGTTTAGCATTGCTTAATAATGGCTGTTCATTCTGGTCAAATCAGGTGGAATTAAAGACGGTGGTCATCGATACCGTCGCGGAAGCGAATGATAACACCCCTGTCGCCGTGGATATTGTCGCCATTGCCGATGCCTCACTTGTGCCTGTGGTGCAGACGCTTTCGGCAACGCAGTGGTTTAACGCCAGAGCGCAACTACAGCGCGATTACCCTGGCGGTTTGCACGTGTGGTCTCTGGAACTGGTTCCCGGCTCCCGCTTTACCGCTGATGACAATCCGCTGAGCGGCGCTCCTGCAGAAGCCACGCTGCTGTTTGCCCGCTATCGCAGCGAAGGCGAGCACCGCCTGCGACTGGACAAAACCACCGCCCTGCATCTGCAACTGATGGCGGACGAGGCGGTACTGGCTCCTGAACAAGGAAAGTAATATGACGACAATTCCGGCAATGGTCTGCTGGTATGAAGGGATGGCGATGCTGCCGCAGCATTTCCAGTTGCAGTCGCTGCGCCATGACGCCCTCGCCGCCGCGCTTGCCGGTCATGCTAACCCGTGGTTCTGGGGCGTGAACCATCTGGAGATTGACGATGCCGCGCTTTGCGCCGGTACTCTGCGACTCTTACGCCTGACGGCGATCATGCCCGATGGCTTACCCATTGACTACGATATCCAACGCGATCCGCCGCTGGAATTTGACTGCACTCGCCTGCTTCCGGCTGCCGCTGACAGCGAACACACGCTCTGGCTGGCGCTGCCGTCGGCAAACCGCGGTGGTCAGTGGCAGCCGTTTACCACCCGCTTTCGTTCCGTCACCAGCGCACCGCTGCCCGATTTAACCAGCGGAGAGTTTCCCGAATCCATTGCCAGCTGGCAGCCGGCACCGCGTCTGGTCAGTCTGCATGAACGCGCCGATCTCCTCTGCCTGCCGCTGATTCAGGTGGTCTATACCGAAGGGGGATTTCGCCGCAACGACTGGCTTCCCCCGTCGCCTCAGGTGATCGAGGGCAGTACGCTCTGCCAACAGGCTCGTGAACTTTGTCTGCTGGCCAGAGAGAAGATCCTGTTTCTCAGCCGTGAAGCGCAACTTGCCAGGCAGAACGACAATACCCACAACTGGCTCTGGCTGACGCTTTGCCTGCAAAGTATTCAGGGAGTGCTGCCGCTGCTGGAATGTCTGGTAAACAGCGGAAAGACCCATCCGGCGGATCTGTTTCGCACACTGTGTTTATTCTGCGGTCAGACCGCTGTCCTGACTCAGGATAAACCCTTGCCCTGGCTTCCCGGTTTCGACTACGAAAATATGCAGCCAGGATTTACCGCGCTGTTTACGCTGCTGCGCACGCAACTGGCACATATCCATCGCCGTCGACTGCGGCTGAATTTTACTGCCGGGGAGGACGACTTCTCCCTGACGCTGCCTGGCGGGACACGCGCGGGTGAGCAGGTGGTGATAGGTATCCTGATGCCCGACGGTAGCCCGCTGTCGGCAGTCGACTGGCTACAGGCGTCACTGATTGCCTGCCAGCCGTTTCTGCCGATCTTACGCCGCCAGCGCATGCACGGCATGTCCGTCGTACCGCTTGCGGCACAACAGCGGACGGAGTGGGAAACCGACAGCACCATCGCGCTGTTTACCCTTACGCTCACCACGCAATGGTTTGAGCACGACGCCCTACTGGTCATCGCCCCGCTGCATGAGACCAGCGTCAGACCTGAGCGGATCATGCTTTATCGGCAGGAGGCGCAACATCATGCCGATGGCGGCTGACATGCCCGCAAGCCGTCTGTTTGATACGGTTTTTACCCGCTGGCTGGCGCAATTTGAACACTGGAAAACCAGCACGCTGGCACCGGAAATGCTGTATCAACAGGCGTTCGACTGGAGTAATCAGGTCGTCGCGGACTACACGCAGCGGTTGAACCGGGTGTTAGGGAGTCCGTTTCAGGCGCAGATCGATGCCGCCGTGTATGCGCTGGTCGCGCTGATTGATGAGACGGTGCTCTACACGTCATGGCCAGCGCACCTCCAGTGGCAGGCGTGCCCGCTGGAATACCACCTCTGGCAAACGCATCGCGCGGGGGATGCGTTACCGCAGCGTATTCAAACCCTGCTCAGCGAACGTCAACCGGGCCAGCGCGATGTCGCCGCACTCTATTTACGCTGCCTGACGCTGGGCTTTGGCATCAACCGCGACGATTTCAATGAAACCACGCATCAGGAGACCTGTCGGTTACTGTGGCATTTTGCTTTTCAGCAGGATCCCCGGGCCGATGACATTGCCGCACGCCTGAATGCCGACTCGCTGGGGGCACCACTGCAACTGCCTCCCCGCCGCCGTCTGCCCGATCACTCTCGTCTGCATCTGGTCGCGCTGATCGTGCTGCTGGCGCTGTTATTGCTCAGCCAACATCTGTGGCTGGGCCTCGAAGAGGCCATTGGCGTGAATACGCTACCGAACTTTTCCGCGACGCAACTTTGCCCGGAGGAGACGCCATGACGCAGCCGTGGCTGTCGCTTACGATCCTCGTGCTGGTGCTGCTGGCGATCACGCTGTGGTGCGTCTGGTGGCAATGGCAATATCGTAACGACACCTTTATCCGCGCGCAAAAGGAGATCCAGCGCGCCAATGGCGGACAGGATCCTTACGACAGCACCCGGATCCTGATGCTGGGCAACGAGGAGGACAACCGTCTGCTGTGCCGCACCTGGTCATTAACCGACGGCGCGGAGTCCTGGTTCGGGCAGTGGTGGTTTGATGCACAGTGCAGCCTGCTCTGCGTGCCGCATTCGCTGCAAACCACGGGGAAAAAACGGCTTATCCGGCAGAACGACTGGCAAAAGATGATGGCGGCACTGGTGAAAAGTCGCCCTCAGCGCCCGCTGGATGCGCTGATCCTGACGCTTCCGCTCGCGGATTTAGAGAGTGATGCATACGCTTATCTGTCAGAACGCTGCCAGCAGATCCAGCAGGTGTGCGGCCTCAGCCTGCCTGTTTATCTGTTAATCAGCGGTATGGAGGCGCAGGACGGCGTGCGGACGCTGCTGCGCCAGCTCCCGTCCCTGGCTCAGGGAAGCGCCATCGGGAGCGCGATTTCTTGTCCCCGGGAAGCCGTCTGGAAACCACAGTGGATTGACGATGCGTTGGAGAACACCCGCTTCTCACTGCGCCAGGCGGTCACTGAACTTGGCGCGCTCAGTGGTAGTACGCCAGCATCGCTGTTTCGTCTGCCGGAGTTTTTTCCGTCGCTGGCGACGGCGCTTCACGCCAGTTTCGATGGGCTTCTGAGCAGCAATGCCCGCGATGAACCGCCGCTACTGCGTGGGATCTGGTTTGTCGCACATCACGTGGTGGACGAAAAGCCGCAGATGGCGTTCTGTCAGACGCTTCTGCATGACAAAATCACCGCGGAACGAGGGCTGGCGCTGCCGGTACGTCGCCTGCTGCGGCTTAATCTGCGCCGCCATTTTATTGTCCTCGCGGGCTACAGCGCGCTGTGCGTCGTCTGGCTGGCGGTGATGCTCTGGCGCTGGCCGTCTCAGCATACCAACGCCCTGTTGCTGCATAACCAGTTGCAGAGTCTCGCGACGCAAATTGCCCCCAGCGATACGCCAGGTGAACGTTCTGCCACGCGGTACTGGCGGATGGTGAATGATGTCCCGCAGTGGCATTTTCGCTCGCTCATCTGGCCAGGATCGCTGTTCAGCCGGACTGACAGCAAACTGAGCACCACCTTTCATGATGCAACGCTGCGCAGCCTGCTGGTGCCGGCGATGAACAGCATCTGCCTGCAACATCAGAGCGCAACGCGCGGCGATGGCCTGCGCGAGCGGGACGATCTGCTGGCGGAAGAGCGTTACCGGCAGATCCTGTTTTTACTCGAGCAGACGAAGCAGATGGAGACCCAGTATCTGCCGTTGCTGCAACTGACACAGGTCAAACGCCCCACGGTGCAGACGCTGGCCGAGGTCTCTTCAACCGTCTGGGGGGTTAACGTGGAAGTCGCTGCCCTGCCCGCCACATCTGAGCTTAATGAGATGCTCGCCACACTCCCCGTTAGCCAGATGAACCTGCCCGATGCCAGCGAACTGACCCAGCGCAACAGCGAACAGTTTACCCGCGAGACCCGGCGCTGGCTGGCGCAAATCTACGATAACGCCAGCCTGGAAATCTATGCCAGGCAACTCGACGAGCTGCTGCTGACATTCAGCAGTAACGAAGAGATTAACGCGGATTTCGTACGCCTGCTGATGCGGCAGATAAGTCGGCTGCAGAACGCCCTGACCACGCTCAATAGTCTCAGTCAGGACGCGGCGCACTCCCCTGCACGGCTTGCTCTGAACACCTTGCAGACCCAGACGCAGGCGCGGCGCCTGCTCGACCGGACGGCCATTCATAATCTACTTAACGATGAGGAACAACTGCGTCAGCGGTTGGTGGCTCAGATTGATCGCTCTCTACTGCATTTTTCCACGCTGACCGCGCAATCCACAGAGGGCGAATTCCATGTTTCCCCCGACATTCTGGCGCTGCAAAAAAGTTTACGCGATCTGCTGAATCAACCGTTCTGGCAGCGAGGCGCGGGGCAGCCGCCTCCTGAGAGCTTAGGCTATCCCGGCGATCCACAGATTCAGCAGGCTGCAACGCTGTTTGCCGGCTATCAGCGGTATAGTGAACAGCTCCCCGACAGCCTCTGGCGACCCCGGCTCAATGAACTGGCGCAGAATGCCGTCGAGCGCGCCATTCGTCAGACGCTCTACCGCGGCGTTCCTGGCACCGCACCGGCGCGAGAGCTCAACACGGAAAACGCCGATCGCGTCATCGCGGCGCTGACGCAGATCAATCGCCCGGCCCTCGCCAGCGCGCTGCGCCAGCAGGTTGCCGCACAGATCATTGCGCGGGTCAATGATGAAGGCGGCGCACGTCTGCCCGGCATCCGCCCGCCGTCGGTCAACACGGCGACGCCGGAGCAGGCACAGGCGAGCGGACAGCAGGTGATGGGCTGGGTCGCCGCCCAGACGGAGCAAATTTCCGCGACGCTCACCCGCTACCAGCAACCGATAGAATGGCTCAGCACGCAGCGTCCGTGGCTGACCGCCGCGCAAAATCAGCAAATCGCCCGCTGGGTCAGTTCGCAGGAGACGTTAATGCGTCTGCAACAGCAGGATCCCACCAGCGCACCGGCGCAACTGCAAACCCTCGCCGCAACGTTACCCACATTAACCGTCCAAAATTGTCAGAGCGAACTGGCCTCGTTTCATGCAGCGGGTCAGCAGGATTTTTACAGCGCCTCGCTGAACGCGCTGCTCAGCGCCTCGGCGCAAAACTGTCAGCAACTGCGCCAGCAGGGCAGCATCGGCGTGGTGCAAAACATCTTCACGTTGTATAACAACTGGCTTGCCGGGCGTTTCCCTTTCACGGCGTTACCCCATGCCCCGGATGCGGATGTGGATCGGGTTCGCGAACTGGTGTCGCTGCTGGTGAAACTGCCGCCGGAAACGCTCGCAGACCAACCCGCGCTGATTCGCCAGTTAGCCGCCGCACAGCCGTTGCTTTCCGCACTGGTCTCGCCAGACGGTGTGGTGGTACGGGTGAACTGGCGGACGCAGCGCAATCAGGAAGCCGGTGCGGAGCAAATCGTCGACTGGCGGTTAAGCGGTAATCAGCAGACCCTGATCTGGCCCGGCGGCACCAGCGCCGATCTGCACTGGCGCAGCGGCGATAATCTGACGTTCAGCCTGCGCTGGGCGGCAAATTCTGCGTGGCGTCCCGTACCGGATACCGCCGTCGTCGGCCTGAGCGTGGCGGGCGACACCGCACGCTGGCGCTGGCAAGGGGCATGGGCGCTGCTGCGTATGACAGACCAGCAGCGCATCGGCGGCGCACTGGCGCAGCCTGTGCCGCTTCGTTTTTCACTGCCCGTGAGCGACGGACAACAGCGCTCGCGTACAACCGTCAATATCCAGTTTGCGTTACTGAATGCGCAAGACAATGCACCGCTGCCCTGGGTCATCCTGACTGAACAGGGATTTTCGGGAGAACATCAATGGAACAGATAGACGCGTTACTTATTCCCATTAGTCCGGACAGCCCCTGTGGGGAGTCCATCCGCTATTCGCCCGAGTTCGATCGGTTGGTCAGCGCGCGCCAGGAGGACGATGAGTCATTGCCCGCCGGCGTCTGGCAGAGCGCACCACGGCGCGCCGACTGGGAGGAGGTCGCCAGACTGGCCAGCCACCTGACCACCACACGAAGTAAAGATCTGGTGGTGATGGCCTGGCTTGGCGATGCCTGGATTCGCCTGCACGGAGTGTCGGCCCTGCCGCGCGCGCTGGCGCTGCTGACGCTGGCGCTGGAACATTACCCGGGCGAGTTGCATCCGCAGATCAGAGACGGGGATTATGATTATCGCGCCGCACCGCTTAGCTGGGTGGCACAGCATTATGCCATGCTGGTTGCCAATGCCCCGCTGTTTGCGGTCAACGGCGAAAGCATCACGCTCGGCCAGTGGCAGCAGGGTCATCATCCCAGCCCACCGTTCAGCGAGGCCAGCCGCCCTGTCGCCGAAGCGCTGGAGGCCAGTCTGCACTGGCTGCAGCGCCTGAACGCGGTCTGCCAGCACTGGCCGGAAGCGTCCGCGCCCTCCTTTCGCGTGCTGGAACAAAAGATCAAAACCTGCCAACAGGCGCTGGGCAGCGCACCACCTGAAAACACGCAGACGGCGGCCGTCAATGAACCGCCGACGATATCGTCCCCCGTCACTTTCGCCAGTCGCGAGGAGGCCTATCAGATGCTTCGCCAGGTTGCCAGCTATCTGCAACGAACGGAGCCGCACAGTCCGGTACCTTATCTGCTTGAGCGCGCCTGGGCCTGGGGACACACGCCCTTGCCGGAGCTACTTCAGGAATTAATCAGCGGAGATGAATCCGCCCGCCGACTCTGGCGGCAACTGGGGGTGCTACCATGAGTTGTCCCGCCGTTTGTACCGGGGCCATGATGCAGTGCTCGTTTGGCATTGCGCCTTCGACGCTGAACGTCCTGCCCGTCAACCGTACGCTGGTCAATAGCCTGCCGATGGCAAATATTATGGATAACCGACCGTTCGTTAATATTCTGCCCTTTGGCATGTGCAGCAGCCTGGCTAACCCTACGGTGGCGGCGGCCACCGCTGCTGCGCTGGGCGTGCTTACCCCCATGCCGTGTATTCCCGCAACCGTTGCGCCGTGGGCGCCCGGTTCACCAACAATCATGGTCGGCAACGCTCCGGCACTGAATGCGCAGTCCAGACTTATGTGCGCCTGGGGCGGGGTGATTCAAATCAGTTTTCCGGGACAGATGACGACGATGGTGAGTTAAACACGCGGACGGCGAAGTGCGGGTTAGCCCATATGCTTACCCGCACTTCATCACGCCGGTTACCGGTAGTTGACCTTCATATTTTTCGACAAGGGTTCAATGACCGTGGAGACCAGAATAAAGCACAGAACACAGAACCCGGTCATCGCCATGAACACCGCATCCCAGTTGTAGGCATCCAGAATTATGCCCACAATCAGCGGCATACACATTCCGCCCAGTTGTCCGCCCATGTTGATTACGCTATAAGCGATCGGGTAAATGTCTTTATTCGCCCGTCCCATCGCGTAGACCGAGTAAGCCGAATAGCCCAGCGACAGCATCAGCCCCAACAGGAACAGCATCAGCGACAGAACGATTTTGCTTTCCGGCGCATAAACCAGCGAGTACATGGTGAAAATCGTCGCCCCGGCACTGAGCAACATCAGCGGTTTACGCCGCTTGTTCAGCACCCGGTCGGAAAGAACGCCGCCAATAAAGTTGCCCATTACCGTCCCGAGGAACGGTGCCGCTGCCAGTGCGGCAGAACTCGTCAGATCGAATCCGCGCTCGGTGATCAGATACTTGGGCAGCCAGGACATCAGCACGCTGACGATCCCCACCATCGAAAAGTATCCCAGCGCGACGCCGTAAATATCCCAGCAGCGGAAAACCTGCTTCGAACAGGACAGTTCTTCCACCTGCTTTGTGCGAATCAGTTTGTCGAGCCAGCAATAATTGAACTCTGGCGCGACCGGTGCGGCAGCTTCCTGGGTCGTCGCCGGAAGCTGTTCTTCGCGGATATAAGCGACTTCTTGCTCATTAACGAAGCGGCTTTCTTCCGGCTTATTGCGAACCATCAGATACCAGAAGATCGCCAGCAGCATGCCCGGAATAGCGAAGAAGACAAAGATATAACGCCAGCCCCAGACGGTGATTATCCATGCGCACAGCGGCGGGACAATCAGCGGACCAAACTTGGATCCCGCCAGAAAC
This sequence comes from Citrobacter telavivensis, assembly GCA_009363175.1. Lineage (NCBI taxonomy): Bacteria > Pseudomonadati > Pseudomonadota > Gammaproteobacteria > Enterobacterales > Enterobacteriaceae > Citrobacter > Citrobacter telavivensis. Next base: position 1,239,058 of record CP045205.1, on the reverse strand, counting down.
AGCCCGGTCGCCGTCCCTTTCTCCTTCGACGGGAACCACTGGTTAATGGTCACCGTCGAGCCAATGACCACCGGCGACTCGCAAACGCCCACCATAAAACGCAGGATCTTCAGCAGGAAAATGTTATTCACCATCCCCATCAACCCCGTAAACACGGAGGTTAATAACATCCCCATCGCAAAGGCATTACGCATCCCGAATTTCTTAATTAAATACCCGGCAGGGATCTGAAAAAAAGCATATCCGGCAAAGAACAGGCTGATCAACAACCCGGCCATGGTATTCGAGATTTGAAACTCTTCCTGAATAAACGGAATAGCAAAGCCGATATTCGCGCGGTCGGCGTTCGCCACGGTGTAGGTAACAAAGATAAAACTCATGACCCACCATCTGTAATGGGTCATCTTCGGTTTCCCGATATTATTATTCATCATGTCTGTTTCCGTATCAGAGGTCAGAATTGTTCGCTGCAAAAATTAAATTCACCGTAGGTTCTGGCACGCGAAAGACTGCTCAACAATATCGGCTCGATCGTGCTGCGGATCAGGTTTGCGATATCCAGCAGGTCAGGCAGGGAAATCCCCGTATCGAGCCCCATTCGGTTAAACATATTCACCGCATCCTCGGTCGCCGCATTGCCGGCGGCGCCTGGCGCAAAAGGACACCCGCCCAGTCCGCCGACGGCGGTCTCAAAGCGCGTGATCCCGGACTGAACGCCAGCAAACATGCAGGCCAGCGCCATGCCGTGGGTATTATGCAGATGCAAACCAATATCCATTTTGGGGAATTTCTGCTGGATCCCGTGCAGCACGGACAACGTCTGGGTCGGGTTGGCGACGCCGATGGTATCGCACAGGGTGATCGCCGAAATCCCGAGGTCATCCGCAAACTTGATCATATCCATCAACGTTTCACGACTCGTCTCGCCAATAAACGGGCAGCCAAATACCGTCGCCAGCGACAGCGTGATGGTCATATCCGCAAAGGTCTGGCGAATGTTATAAAGGTCCTCCAGCGATTCGGCATGGGTCCGGTTAATGTTGGCCTTGTTATGCGCCGGGCTGACCGAAACGACATAGTTAATATTTTTAATACCCGCCTCATTAGCGAGGCTGGCCCCCTTTATGTTCGGTACTAACACGGAGGGAATAATATGCGGATGCGTGGTCAGAACATGCTGAATAACCTCACGGGCATCACGCATTTGCGGGATCGCTTTCGGGCTGACCATCGAGGTGATTTCCATCGCACCGATACCCGCCTCAACCAGACGATCGATAATTTTTATTTTTAAATCGGTGGGGATAAACGTTTTGATATTCTGAAAGCCGTCTCTCGGTCCCACTTCCGTAATCTGGATAAATGTCGACATGGTGAAATCCCTTACAGAATGCCTGAACGAATGAGTTGCTCAATTTTTTCATCTGAATAGTTCAGACGTTCTTTAAGCACTTCGTAATTGTGTTGACCGAGCGTTGGCGCAGGCATTCTGATGGTTGCCTTGTTATGCGTGAATTTAACCTGATTGCCAGTCATGGTAATTTTCCCGGCGACCGGGTGTTCAATATCGACAAACATTTCGCGGGCTCCGGCAATATGTGGATCCTGCGTCACGCGGTCGATGGTATTGATCGGCGCAGAAGGAATACCGGCATCCAGCAGCAACGTCACAATGGTGTCGATATCTAAATCGCGGGTCCAGCATTCGATTATTTCTTTCAGTTCGGCGTGGTGGGCGACACGGTCGAGGTTAGATTTAAATTTCTCATCTTCCAGGGCGCTTATTTGCAGGACGTGTTTCAGTAGACCGTATAATTTGTCATTACCGCAGGCAATAATGACGTAGCCATCACGCGCCTGGAAAGAGTCATACGGATAAATCGCTTCATAGCGGTTACCAATACGCGTCGGAATACGTCCGGTATTAAGGTAAATAATGTTGATAATTTCCAGTGACGATACCATCGAGTCGACCAGCGCAATATCCACTTTTTCACCGACACCGGTTTTCAGACGATTAACGTAAGCGGCAAGGACGCCGATGGCGCAACTCATTCCGCCAACCACATCGGCAATGGCTGTTCCGGTACGAGTAGGCGGTGTATCAGGCCAACCGGTGGTGCTCATCAATCCACTCATGGCCTGGCCGATAATGTCGTAGCCCGCGCGTTTCGAATACGGTCCGGTATGACCAAAGCCGGAAACCGCGCCGTAAATAATCGCCGGATTTACTTTGCGTAAATCCTCATAACCGAGCCCCAGTTTTTCCATCACCCCTGGACGATAGTTTTCCAGCACCACGTCGCTGTCGCGGACTAAATCGAGGAATATCTGTCGACCTTCTTCCGATTTAAGATTCAGCGTCATCCCGCGCTTATTGCGGTTTAAATTCATGAAATAGGCACTTTCGCCATTAATCTGCGGCGCGTTAGCCCGCGAATCATCCCCTTTTCCCGGCAATTCGATTTTAATGACATCTGCGCCGAAATCCGCCAGCATCATCCCGCAATAGGGGCCAGCCAGTACCCGGGTTAAATCCAGAACGCGAACCCCACTTAATACACCAGACTGTTTATTCATTCTTTCCCTCACTTTTTATTGGATAGTGCAACAAGGCTGCTCGCCTGTACCCTGTGCAATCCAAGATGCGTGCCAGAAATGAATAAAACAGAAATGAACATCATAACCAGATGATATTACTGACCTTATTGATTTTTATTATTTATCTGAAAGAGGGAAAAACGCCTTTCAATTTTGAAATCTATAACAGTTGTGATATTGATTTGTGATAGCCACAAATTTTACATGGTGATTTATGTCACACAAAACATTACCCAACCTGGCCTTGATTACCCCCTATCCGGCACTGGCAGCCGTTGTTACTGAACAATGCGCCGGTATTTTTAATTGCCATGTCTTTCACGGCAGTCTGGAAAAAGCGGCGGGGATCGCCCGCAATCTCGATCCTGATTTTTATGACATCATTATTAGTCGTGGCGGTACGGCGGACTATATCGATCGCGTGACCAAAATTCCCGTGGTGCGTATTCTCACGTCCGCGCTGGATTTACTTAAATCGCTCACACCGCTGAAAAAACATCCGCATAAAATCGCTTTTTTTAATTATCAGAACTATTTATCTGACGTAAATCTGGTAGCGACCGCACTGGAAGTGGAGATTGAAGAATTTATCTTTCTGTCGCACGCCGATATGGTCGATAAACTCAAAAAATGCCGCGCGAGAAATTTCCAGACTGTAGCGGGAGGATTACCGGTCTCAGACACGGCGGAGCACTATGCGATGCAGGGAATTTTGATCGAAAATGGCCTGGAATCGGTGAATAGTGCCCTGCGCGAGGCGATGGCTATCGTTGAGACAACTCACCGCAAGCAGCAGGATATGGCGCGCCTGGAGATCATCCTCTCCTCGATTACGGAAGGGATCATCGTCACCAATGAAAATAACGAGATCCAGATTTTCAATAAATCCGCAGAAAACATATTTGGCCTGATGGCCTCGCAGGTGATTGGCAAACCGGTGGATACCGTCATCAAAAATACGCGGATTAATCAGGTATTGCTGACAAAATCCCCCGAAATTCGGGAGATTATGGATCTGGATAATACGTCCATCATTACCAGTCGGGTGCCGATATTTCGTGGAACGCAGTGTATCGGAGTGGTGTGCTCGTTTACCGATACGCCGCAAATTCAAAAAGTGGAACGGATTATTCGTGGCAAGCTGATGAAAAAAGGCTTCACCGCCCGTTACCGGTTTGAGCATATCCTCACGCAAAATAAACACATGGAGTCGGTGATTCATCTGGCAAAAATTTATGCGAATACCCACTCCCCGGTGATGATTTATGGAGAATCCGGCACCGGTAAAGAGTTATTCGCGCAAAGTATTCATAACCAGAGTAAACGCCACCGGGGTCCTTTTGTCGCCATTAACTGCGCCGCCATCCCGGAAACCCTGCTGGAAAGCGAACTGTTTGGTTATGAAGGCGGATCCTTTACCGGGGCGCGGCGCGAAGGAAAAGAAGGTCTGATTGAACTGGCGCACCAGGGAACTTTATTTCTCGATGAAATTGGCGAACTGCCGCTCCCCATTCAGAGCCGTTTATTACGCGTCTTACAGGAATACGAAATTATGCGCGTGGGGGGAAAGGACATTATTCCTGTCGATGTGCGGATTATTGGCGCCACCAACCGGTCGCTGGAGAAAATGGCGGAGGAAGGCTCGTTTCGCGGCGACCTCTATTATCGTCTAAACGTCTTACCGCTGATGGTACCTCCGCTGCGGGAAAGAGAGGGCGATGTCCGTTTTCTGGCTGACCACTTCCTCGAAAAATCGGGCTGTGGGCATAAGCTGGCGCAGTTCATCGCCCTGTTTTCCACCTACAACTGGCCGGGAAACGTGCGCGAACTGAATTTTATCATTGAACGGCTGGCGCTATTATCCGCCGGATTCCCCGACGCTTCGCTGTTTGAAATATTAAATCTCACCGGTTTTAACGCGCTTAAATCCTTCAACTCGTCACAGGCGACCGGAACGATCGTCGCGGATCTGAGTAAGGGGCAACTGAAAGCCGTGATTAAAGATCTTGAGCGACAGATTATTGCGTTTTATATGGATCTTTTTGAACAGGATCAGGAGAAAGTCGCCGCCCATCTGGGGATCAGCAAAATGAGTTTATGGCGCAAGTATAATCAGAATGTCTTTGAGTTGGGGGAATGAGAGAATTTGCAGACTTGAAGGATAAGTTTGCAACGAGATGCCTTCAACGCAGCCAGGGTAGCGAGAGTTGCCCCACCCGTAGACTACACAAGCATCGGGCAATCCTGCGCTTATCCGGCCAAAAACGTGCATCATGCAAGCGTGTCCGGCATTGCTTTTCCGCAACGAAAATAGTACGGTCACACAAGAAAAATCCTTCGTGGACGGTGGAAAATTATGCCAATAATTCAGTCTGTTGAACGTGCTTTGCAGATCCTCGACTTGTTTAATGAACAGGCGACGGAACTCAAAATCACCGAGATAAGCAAACTGATGGGATTGAGCAAAAGTACCCTCCACTCGCTCCTCAAAACGCTTCAGCTGCATGGCTATATCGATCAGAACCCGGAAAACGGGAAATACCGTCTGGGGATGAAGCTGGTCGAGCGTGGCCATTTTGTTGTGGGCACGATGGATATTCGCCAGAAGGCAAAAAGCTGGTTGACCCGTCTCTCGCAGGAAACGGGACAGACCACGCATCTGGGTATTCTGGACGGCAGCGAAGGCGTCTACATAGAGAAAATTGAAGGTAAGCAGGCTGCCATCGCCTACTCGCGAATTGGTCGACGTTTGCCCGTTCACGCCACGGCTATCGGTAAGGTACTGCTCGCCTGGCTGGATGATGAAGAACTTGCCGCGGTGTTAGAGGGGTATCAGTTCAACGGCTTTACGCCCTCCACCATTACCGATCGTGCCTCGCTGCTTGCCGAGCTGAAAGAAACCCGCCGCAACCGGTATGCGCTGGATAACGAAGAGAATGAGCCCGGCGTGCGCTGCGTCGCGGTACCGGTCTGGAATCATGAATCGCGGGTTATCGCGGCCCTGAGCCTCTCAACCCTCACTTCTCGCGTTAACGACAATGAGCTGACAGCCTGGCGCCAGAAACTGATGGATGCCGGGCTGGGGTTGTCGATAACGCTGGGCTACCGTCAACCCTAGCCAGCGTCTCGCTATACGTTGGGCTGATAAGAGAATGTCGCGAAATCGGCGTAGCAGCCGTCGCCGCTGATATCCTCACAGTGCAAACCGACAAATGCCCCGGTAAAGAAGCCTCTGCCGCCAATGTAATCATCCGAAAGTTTCCACGCCTCAAACGTTAGCGGAATGGTCTGCCAGCGATCGCCATCGAATGAGTAGCTATAGCGGTATTCCAGATGGTCCACATCCACGCGCAGCCAGACGTTTTCCGCATTCTCCGGCACCAGAATCGGATTATCGTAAAGATGCCAGTGCGCCACGTTGTGGTCGAGCTGAATAATCTTCAGCGTCCGCCCACGCCCCTCTTCCCAGTCCACAAAGCAGTATGTCCAGTTTTTACTGTTGTAGTAACAGGTTAGCCCTGCGCTTTGTTGAAAGTAGCGAGGGGAAAAAGCTATCTGCGTTTCAGCACGGAAACAGAAATGCTGCCAGCGGCGGGCGACCGTTGACTGGGTAAAGGTGGAATTCAGTGAATCATTGCCATACAGACGTAAAAATCCGGGTCTGGCGGTAAGCGACCCAAGCTGGTCATCAAACGGGATACGCAGGGTCTGCAGTTCCGGGTCGAGCCTTTCACTGTCAAAATCCGTCCGCCACGCCCCCGTTCCGGCGGCGGCCTGCTCCGCCATCCGCGGCCCCGGCACCGTCAGCGCGGCATGTTTACCCCCCTCCACATAGGGCCAGCCGTCACGCCACTCGATACGCGCAATCCCTGTCTCACGCCCGAGCGGACAGTATCCCCGCCCGCCCGCCGCTAATCGCGGGATTCCCGGAAGATGCAGCGGGCGACTGGTCAGATACGCCAGATACCATTCGCCTGTATGCGTCTCCAGCAATGAACCATGACCACTCTTCTGTAACGGATTTTCCGGCAGATGCCAGCTGGTCATCATCGTCACATCAGGATGCAGCTCGTATGGCCCATCAATATTTTTCGCCCGCAATACCACCACGGCATGTTCGTAGCTGGTTCCTCCTTCCGCGACCACCAGATAGTAATAGCCCTCGCGGTGATAAATATGTGCCCCTTCGGTATAGCCTAACGGTGTACCGGTAAAGAGCGTTGAACGATGCGGCGAAAGCGTTTGTGTGTCAGCGAAATACTCCTGCAGCACAATGGTGTTATGGGGGTTACTGTGATGGCGTGGTCCCCACGGGCGATAGATATAGTATTTTCGTCCATCCGCGTCATGGAAGAGTGAAGGGTCAAACCCGCCGTTGCCCATTGAAACGGGTGCGCTCCACGGCCCTTCAACAGACGGGGCGGTAACCAGGAAGTTGCGGCCATTTTTCCATGGCGAATCAACGATTTTAACGTCGGTATACAGCAGCCAGAATTTGCCATCGGCATAGCTCAGGCAAGGTGCCCAGATGCCGCCAGAGTCCGGATTACCTTTCATATCCAGTAGCGCCACGCTGTCGAGCGGTGTACTGACCAGAGACCAGTGTTTCAGGTCGCGAGAATGATAAATACGCACGCCAGGAAACCATTCAAAGGTTGAGGTGGCAATATAATAATCTTCCCCCACGCGGCACAGAGACGGGTCCGGGTTGAAGCCGGTCAGGATCGGGTTTTCAATCTGATACATGGTTCTCTCCTCAGTTCACCGCCACAGCGGCATCGGCAGGGTTTTTCTCAGGCTGCGCGGTGCGCTGACGTTGCAGTTGCTGGCTGATCTCTTCCACACGCTTGCTGCTCAGTTTGTAGAACGAAAGCAGCGTAAACATACCGACGTAAAGTACGACCGGTACGATACAGAAGAGGATTTTGATGGTTGTCAGGACGTTATCTGGCTGCACGGCGTTACCTGCCGAGTAGCTGGAGAAGGCAAGGATCCAGCCCACCAGCGCGCCACCAATGGCCAGTCCGATTTTCAGGCTGAAGAGATAGGTGGAGAATACCAGGCCATCGAGGCGACGCCCGCTTCGGCTCTCTTCGTAATCCACCACATCAGAGGCCATCAACCATTGCAACGGGGTGGTGGTATTAAAGACAAACAGGAACAAAATATTCAGCGCAAATATCAGCGCGATATTGTCCGACGGAATAAAGAAAATACTCAGGCTGATCAGTGAGTAAATGCCAATAATCCACTTAAACGACGTGACGCGGTCAAAGCGACCGAGCAGACGAGACGAACAAAGGGAGCCAAACATGGTCGCCAGGCTACCATAGAGCAGAAACTGCGTTGCCAGTTCAGGATGGTCCATCACGTATTTTACAAAATAGAGCGTTGCGCCACCGCGAACAACGTTCGAACCGGTGGCCATCATTTTAAAGACGCACATAATTCGCCACTGGCTATTCCCCATTAGCAATTTAAGGTCTTTCTTAACAGAGGATTCAGGTTGAATCTCGAACGTATAACGTTCTTTGGTCGTAAAGAAGCACACAAACAGCAGTATCACACCGCAAATGCCCAGCACACACATCGCGCCAAAATACCCGACTTGTTCATCCCCCTTGCCGATAATTTTCACCAACGGCAAAGCAATGCCGCTAATGGCTAATGAACCGGCAGCGGCCAGGAAAAAACGCCACGATTGTAAAGCATGACGCTCTTTTGGATCGGCGGTAATGGCGCCGGGCATTGCACAATAGGGGACATTAACGAAGGTATAAACCAGAGTCAGTAAAATATAGGTGACAGACGCGTAGATAATTTTACCCTGAGCGGAGAAATCAGGCGTATAAAACGTTAATACGCAGACGATGCCAAACGGGATCGCCCCCCACAACAGATAGGGGCGAAACTGGCCGTAGCGGGTACGCGTTCGATCGACCATTAACCCCATTAATGGATCGGTTATCGCATCCAGCACGCGCGAAATCAGGAATAATGTGCCCATCACGCCTGCCGACAGGCCAAAGACATCCGTATAGAAATAGGCCAGTAAAAACATCGTGGCCTGCCAGACAAACCCGCAGGCGGTGTCCCCCAGTCCATAACCAATTTTATCTTTCATTGTTAACTGCATTTCTACCTCCAGATCATATGAGAGAAATACGTTCCGAATGACCGGGACCTACAAAATTAAATATCTGAACGAGAACTTTGTGAGGAATACACCCTTTATCCGTGTGCTTATCAGATGATGCTTACGAGGAAGATTGTAGAGAGAGATTAGATGAGGCAACAATTGTCATATTTGCTTTAGTGATTATGTATTTTAACTTCTGTGATAACGATTCACTTTCCCGAAAAATAAAAAAAGGCACCCCTCCCGTAAAGGATAATATATTTCATGTTCATATTATGAGTCGCCGAAATAATTTTTCGGCGATCGGGTAAATTAATTTTAATTATTCAAAGCCCAAGTGCTTTTTTCCCGGCGTTAATCACCTCAATAATTTTATCTGTATCATAGATACACCCTTTCCAGGTGCCACCACTGACTGCCTGCAGCGCGGCCCACAGTCGCGTATCATCTGGCAGATAGTCATGGGCCTTCAGGTCGGGATGTAACTCGCGCGCCGCCAGTACCGTCGCGCCCTCCTCCGGCGTCAATCGTGCTTGCGCACTGCCGATAAAGTTCACGCTGCCTTTCAATGACAGGCGATCGACCACGATTTCAATCACATCCCCCGTGCGCAGTTTGCCAATAGGCCCTCCCGCCAGCGCTTCCGGCGCAACGTGCCCCAGGCAAGCGCCGGTGGATACGCCGGAAAAACGGGCATCGGTAATGAGCGATACGGTTTTCCCCCATGAGATATGCTTCAGCGCCGAGGTGAGCTGGTAAGTCTCCTCCATGCCGGTGCCGGATGGCCCGCCACCGATGATTACCATGATATCGCCCTGCTGGATCTGCCCCTGTTTGATGGCTTTGATCGCCGCCTCTTCGGAGACAAAGACGCGTGCCTCGCCCGTATGGCGATACACACCGTCCTCATCCACCACTGACGGATCGATAGCCGTCGCTTTGATAACTGAACCTTCAGGCGCGATATTGCCCACCGGGAATGCCACCGTGGAGGTCATCCCTTTGGCTTTTGCCCCCTCCGGCGACAGGATCACGTCATCCGGATCCACACCGTCCCGATCGCGCAGGCACTGGCGGAATTTCACCCGTCGTTCGCAGTGCTCCCACCAGTCGAGATTTTCACCGAGCGTCTGCCCGGTCACCGTCATCACATCTTCATGCAGTAACCCCAGTCGACGCAGGTGCAGCATCACCTCCGGCACACCTCCCGCCAGGAATGCGCGCACCGTCGGGTGATAATCCGGCCCGTTAGGTAGCACGCTGACCAGCCGCGGCACCTTGCGGTTGATGGCGCTCCACTGCGCTACATCCGGCAGGCGACATCTGGCGGCATGGGCGATAGCCGGTATATGCAGCAGCAAATTCGTCGATCCCCCGAAGGCCGCGTGCACCACCATCGCATTCTCTATCGCTTTATCGGTGAGGATGTCGCGGGCGGTAATCCCCTTCTCATCCAGCGCCATCACTGCCCGTGCCGACTGACGCGCAATCTCCAGCCACACCTCCTGGCCTGATGGCGCCAGCGCCGAGTGCGGCAGCGCCAGTCCTAACGCTTCCGCCACCACCTGCGAGGTCCCTGCGGTGCCCAGGAACTGACATCCGCCGCCGGGCGACGCGCAAGCGCGACACCCCAATTCGGACGCCTCTTTCAAACTCAGTTCGTTATTCGCGTAACGCGCCCCGATGGTTTGTACCTTTCCGGCATCTTCGCCAAAGGTTGGCGGCAGTGTCGCCCCGCCCGGCACGAGGATCACCGGCAGATCGTGCATTGACGCCAGCGCAATCATCGTCGCGGGTAAGCCCTTATCGCAGGTTGCCACGCCAATTACCGCCCGCCGTGTCGGCAGTGAACGAATCAAACGACGAAAGACAATCGCCGCGTCGTTACGATAAGGCAGTGAATCGAACATCCCGTGCGTCCCCTGCGAGCGACCGTCACACGGGTCGCTGACAAACGCCGCGAACGGAATACCACTAAGGCGGGTGATCTCCTTCGCCGCCGCCGACATTTGCAGGCCAATCTCCCAGTGCCCGGTGTGATAACCGAGTGCGATGGGACGACCATCCGAATGGCGAATCCCCCCCTGGGTGCCAATCAATAGCACTTCTCTGCCCGTGAGCTTGTTAGCATCCCAGCCCATTCCGGCATTTTGCGTCATGCCAAAAAGATTGCCGCTGGGGGATTCCAGTAACATCTGCGGCGTCAGCGGCAACGCGCCCTGGGGGCCGGCTGCGTGGGTTTTCACCGCATAGAACTGTTCGTCCTGCGGCGTAAAAATGGTGTTGATAGACATCTTCTCACTCTCCCGAGCGACGGGGTTCAGGCGCTCCAGTGTTGTTCTACATTATAGAACAACGTTCTTATTTATAAATTCACTGTAATGCAGGCCGTGCGTAGAGGTAAATCAGAGAGAGCGGCAGTCTGTGTGTTTTTTAGCCTTGATCACAAAATGGTGAGCAACGAGATGTAACGAGGAGGAAATCGCAGCGAAACGGTCGGATAACAAATGACTATCCGACCGCTGATGTCTATTAACAAATCCCGGAAGCTAATACCCGGCAGGCTCGACGGGATGGCTGTCACCCGGTATATGGGGGGATTTCACAAAGACGCCCTTCCACGGCACATCCCCGTTGTTCACCAGAAAATGCGCTTCACCGGGATCGCAGTGCAGAACATCCCCTGAGCCTAACGTGTAGGGCTCACCGTTCAGGTACAGCGTCACTTCGCCTGCCAGGGTATAAAAAATTTCACAGGCTTCGATGTGCTGATGATTGGGAAAAGACTGACCGGGCTGGAGCATGACGACGCCCATGTCACATACCGGACCGCGAATGAGATACTTCGGACCACTGTCGCCAAAACGGTACTCATGCTGCGCTTCATTCGATTTAATCATGACGATCTCCTGTTATAAACCCGGCGCTTTCCACAGCGAGGTGGTCAACCCGTGATCGACCAGACCTAACTGTTCCTGATATACCGCCTGCCATTTTTCTCGTGATTCCCGATAAAGCTCATGTTTCTCTTTGTCTGGCACATGCTCCCGCTCCCAGCGCACCAGTCGTTCACCGGTCTCAGCCATGGATGACCAGATCCCTGCCCCGACGCCGGCGACAATGGCGCAGCCCAGCGCCGTTGCCTCTTTGACCACCGGAACGTTGACCGTCAGCCCTGAAACGTCCGCCAGAATCTGGCTCCAGAGCTTGCCCTTCGAGCCTCCTCCCGCAAACACCAGCGACGTGGGATGGATCCCCGTAAAATCAGCGATTTGCTGTAAGTTGCAGGTCGACACAATGGCCGCATTCTCTTCCAGCGCGCGGAACAGCGTGGCCTTATTGCATTTTTCTGGATCGATGGACAGGTTGATAAATGAAGGGGCTGCGTGATACCAGCTTTTGAAACGCATCCGGTCGGAGAAAATCGGCATCACTCCCCATGCGCCTGCCGGTACCCTGGAGGCCATCTCTTCCAGGAGCGTGTAGGTGTCGACGCCCAGACGCTCGGCAATCAGCTTTTCTTCGGCGCAGAAAGCGTCGCGGAACCAGCGCATCGTCAGACCGGTAAAAAAGCTGATGGATTCGGTTTGTACCATCCCCGGAATGACGTGTGGATTAATGCGCACGTTCATCTCAGGATCAACAATCGGCGCGGGTAAATTCACTACCTGCTGCCAGAATGTTCCGCCCAATACGGCGGTTTGCGCCGGACGTACGACCCCAAGGCCGAGGCAGCCCAACTGAACATCTCCGCCTCCGACAACCACCGGTGTGCCTGCTTTTAACCCGCACTGTGCGGCGGCCTGGGCCGTCACTTTTCCCAGCAGCGTCCCGGTCTCTTTTACCGGTGAGAGAATATCCGAGCGCAGTCCGGCCATCTGTAGCAATGACGGCTTCCAGTCGCGCGTTTTGAGGTCCAACAGGCCCGTGGTTCCGGCATTGGAAGGATCCACCGCCAGCTCGCCGCTGAGCATGTAGGCCATCCAGTCGCTGATCATCGTCACCGTCGAAGCGCGACGATAGATATCCGAACGATGGTGCGCCAGCCAGAGCAGACGCGGGATGGCGCTCAACGCCAGCGTCTGACCGGTGCTGCGATAAACCTCGCTTTCGAAGGTGTAGTCGTGGATCTCCTTCAGTTCGCTGACTTCCCGTGCCGCTCTGGCATCCACGTTTGCACAGGCCCAGACGGGCGTTCCCTCTGCGTCATAAACCACAATGCCTTCGCGCATCGAACAGGCGGAGACAGCAGCAATCGCTTCCGGCGCAATCCCGGCGTTGTGTAATGCCTGACGGATGCATTCACAGGCCAGTTGCCAGTTTTTCCCCAGATCAAACTCCATTGAGCCGGGAACATCCGGTACGGCAAGGTGCCGCCATTCCGCTTGTCCCACCGCGATTTGTTTGCCTTCAAGGTCGAAAATCACGGCACGGACGCTTCCGGTTCCGGCGTCCAGTGCCATCAGGTAATGTGCTGATTCAGAGAGGGTACAGGGTCGGGCCATCGTTTTTGTCCTCGGCTTATTATATCTGTCAGGTCGTCAATGCTTTCTCCACGGTACAAACGGAAATTCTGTTACTCCCCTGCCGGGCGCCTGCACGGCAGATACGCATTACTGCCCGCTGACAATGGCGGCGGCAGTTTCCTGGTCGGTGACCAATGCGTTGATATAACCCCCTTTCATCGCCGCAGCGATCGCTTCCGCTTTATTCACGCCCCCGGCGACACCGATCACGGTCGGGATCGTCTTCAGGGTATTGAGGGTTAACCCGATCAGTTCATCGTGGATCTTCATCTCCGAAATCACCTGCCCTTCGCCATCGAAGAAGTAACCCAGAATGTCGCCCACGGCCCCTTTGCGGCCAATCATCAGTTGTTCACCCTTAGTGATATAGCCTGAGCGAATAATGGTGGCCTCATCTTTCTGGTTGATTGCGCCGATGCCGACAATCGCCGCATCGGCAGCCTGGGCGGCCAGCAGGACATCCTGGACGCTGTTTTCATTTTTTAACGTCTGGGCAATCTCCGCTGAGGAGGCGCGAAGCGGCGCCGGAATAATACTGACCGGACAGGCCGCGTTGAGCTGTCCAATCCCGGTCATGTATGGCCCCACGCCACCCGACAGCGTCACCAGGCGAATTTGCTGAGCAGAGATAAATCCGCTCAGCCGCTTTAAGGTATTCATGGTCGCCTCACCGAAGCCCGCCGCCAGAATCTGCTGCGGCTGGAGTGACTCCATCAGCATATGCGCCGCGCCGATCCCCAGGCGAACGCAGGCATCCGCGCCGGGAAGTCCCGGGATGACCCGCACATTGTTCAGGTCAAAGCGACGACGTAATTCGGTTTCATATTCCAGACAGCCTTCAAAGCGAGAATTAATCTGGACGCGAATAATCCCGGACTGATGCCCCTTCTCCAGCAGCCGCGACACCTTCAGCCGCGTCAGCCCCAGTCTGTTGCTGATGTCGCTCTGCGTCATACCGTCGTGGTAATAGAACCACGCAATGCGCGCCACCAGCTCTTCTTCACACATCCCTTGCTCGGAAATCATCGGGTCATTAATAGTCATCATTCTGTCTTCACTTTGAACATATCGAATTTCTGAACACAATTGTTCATTCATTGGTCGTTAATAACTGTGATTAAACCCACATTTCAGGGGCTTTCGTTTGAACAAATTTAATATTGATGATCATTTTAGCATAAAACGTGATCTATTCGTCGGTTTTATGAGCAGTTAGGTCATAAGGTTATGAACAATTCGAATCGCACAATACATTTGTTCAACCTGATTCTACCCAGGCCGAACGGAGGTGGCATGCAAATGAGTCAAGAAAAGATCGCACCACTGCTCAGCGCACAGTCTGTCTGTAAGCAGTACTCTGGTGTCAAAGTACTGAAAGGCATTGACTTTGTCTTGCGCAAAGGCGAAGTCCATGCGCTCCTGGGGGGGAATGGCGCCGGGAAATCCACGCTGATGAAGATCATCGCCGGTATTACCCCAGCGGATAGCGGGATCATTGAGATTGAGGGATCCCGCTGTACCAAACTGACGCCCATCCTGGCGCATCAGTTAGGCATCTATCTTGTGCCGCAGGAGCCGCTGCTCTTCCCCAGCCTGACGGTAAAAGAGAACATTCTCTTTGGTCTGCCCAAACACCAGAGCTCGACGCAAAAAATGAGCGCAATGCTGGCCGCGCTGGGCTGCCAGTTTGATATCAACAGCCCGGCAGGTTCACTGGATGTGGCCGACCGACAAATGGTCGAAATCATGCGCGGGCTGATGCGTGATTCGCGAATTTTGATCCTCGATGAACCCACCGCCTCGCTGACGCCTGCGGAAACCGATCGCTTATTCAGCCGCCTGCGTGAATTGTTGAGCACCGGCGTGGGGATCGTCTTTATCTCCCACAAGCTGCCAGAGATACGCCAGATAGCGGATTACATTAGCGTGATGCGGGACGGCACCATTGCGCTTTCCGGGAAAACGGCGGAACTGACCACTGACGAGATTATCCAGGCCATCACGCCCGCCTCACGCACAAACGCGCTAAGTGCGACACAGAAACTGTGGCTGGAACTACCCGGCAACCGTCCGCAGCACGACGCGGGCACGCCGGTGTTGAGCCTCGAGAATCTGACCGGCGAAGGGTTTATGAACATCAGCTTCGAGGTCCGCGCCGGGGAAATATTAGGTCTGGCCGGTCTGGTCGGTGCCGGGCGCACCGAGCTTGCCGAAACGCTTTACGGGCTACGGCCTCTGCGAGCCGGAAGCGTGGTGCTCGGCGGCAAAGATATCTCCGCGCTTTCCACGCGCGAACGTCTGCAACACGGCCTGGTGTATCTGCCGGAAGATCGGCAATCGTCAGGGCTGAATCTGGACGCCTCGCTGGCGTGGAATGTTTGCGCGTTAACCCACAACCACAGCGGTTTCTGGGCAAATCCGGCAAAAGACAGCGCCACGCTCGAACGCTATCGTCGCGCGCTCAATATTAAGCTGAACGATTCCGAACAGCCTGCCCGTACGCTCTCCGGCGGTAATCAGCAAAAAATTCTGATTGCCAAATGCCTCGAAGCCTCGCCGCAGGTGCTGATTGTCGATGAGCCGACGCGCGGGGTGGACGTCTCTGCCCGTAACGACATCTATCAGTTGCTCCGCAGTATTGCGGCGCAGAATGTTGCGGTGCTGTTCATCTCGTCTGACCTGGAAGAGATCGAACAGATGGCCGATCGCGTTTACGTCATGCACCAGGGGGAAACGGGCGACGATGCCCTGCAAGGCGACGAGATTAATGTCGACACCATCATGCACGTAGCGTTTGGCGACCGCACGTCAGGGACTACACCACATTCCGGGGAAGCGCCATGTTGAAATTTATCCAGAATAACCGCGAGGCAACCGCACTGTTGGCTGTGCTGCTGCTGTTCGTTCTACCGGGGATGCTTGACAGCCAGTACCTCAGCGTTCAGACGCTGACGATGATCTTCAGCAGCGCCCAAATCCTCATGCTGCTGGCGATGGGGGCGACGCTGGTGATGCTGACCCGCAATATCGACGTATCGGTCGGATCGATAACCGGGATGTGCGCCGTACTGTTGGGGCTGCTGTTGAACGCAGGATATCCCTTGCCTGTGGCCTGCGTCGCGACGCTGTTACTGGGACTGCTGGCAGGATTTATCAATGGTGTGCTGGTCGCCTGGCTGAAAATCCCGGCGATTGTCGCCACGCTGGGCACACTGGGCCTGTATCGCGGCGTCATGCTGCTCTGGACGGGCGGTAAATGGATTGAAGGACTGCCGGCGCAGCTTAAGCAACTCTCTGCTCCGGTTTTCCTTGGGATCTCCGCCATCGGCTGGCTGACCCTGCTGCTGATGCTGCTGATGGCCTGGCTGCTGGCAAAAACCGCTTTTGGCCGTTGTTTTTATGCCACCGGAGATAATTTGCAGGGCGCGCGGCAACTGGGCGTGCGTACCGAAGCCATCCGTATTCTGGCCTTCTCGCTCAATGGCTGCATGGCGGCGCTGGCCGGGATCGTCTTTGCCTCACAGATTGGCTTTATCCCTAATCAGACGGGAACCGGGCTGGAAATGAAAGCCATTGCCGCCTGTGTGCTGGGGGGAATCAGCCTGCTGGGCGGTTCCGGGACGATCGTTGGTGCCGTGCTCGGTGCCTATTTCCTGACGCAAATCGATAGCGTACTGGTCCTGCTGCGCATTCCGGCCTGGTGGAATGACTTTATTGCCGGTCTGGTTCTGCTGGCAGTGCTGGTATTTGATGGCCGCCTGCGCTGCGCGCTGGAACGTAATATCCGCCGGCAAAAATATGCCCGCTTCACTCCGCCGCCCCAGCCGCATCCGTCGGCAAAAAGCGCAGCGGATACCGTGCGCACCGCCAAAAAACGTGAGGTTGCCTGATGACTCGTTTACATCGTTACGGCTGGGAACTGGCGCTCGCCGCGCTACTGGTGATTGAAATTCTGGGATTCGGCGCCCTGAACCCACGCCTGCTGGATCTGAACGTTCTGCTGTTCAGCACCAGCGACTTTATCTGCATTGGTATTGTCGCCCTGCCTTTAACCATGGTGATCGTCAGCGGTGGGATCGATATCTCTTTTGGTTCCACAATGGGATTGTGCGCCATCGCGCTGGGCGTGATGTTCCAGGGCGGCATCCCGCTGCCGCTGGCCATTGTCCTGACGCTCGCGCTGGGCGCGCTGTGCGGACTGATCAACGCCGGGCTGATTATCTACACGGGCGTAAACCCTCTGGTCATCACCCTGGGAACGTTATACCTGTTCGGCGGCAGCGCATTGCTGCTTTCGGGGATGGCAGGGGCGACCGGTTATGAAGGTATCGGCGGCTTCCCACAGGGCTTCACCGATTTTGCCAACCTCGATGTGTTGGGCCTGCCCGTGCCGCTGATCTTCTTTCTCGTCAGCGTGCTCTTTTTCTGGTTACTGATGCATCGAACCCACGCCGGACGAAATGTCTTTCTGATTGGGCAGAGCCCCCGCGTGGCGCTGTATAGCGCTATCCCGGTGAACCGGACGCTGTACGCGCTGTACGCGATGACCGGTTTTGCCTCGGCGGTCGCCGCGGTGCTGCTGGTCTCTTACTTTGGCTCTGCGCGTTCCGATCTGGGCGCCTCCTTCCTGATGCCGGCCATCACGGCGGTCGTTCTCGGTGGTGCCAATATCTACGGCGGCTCCGGGTCCATTCTCGGTACTGCCATCGCCGCGCTGTTAGTGGGCTATCTGCAGCAGGGGTTGCAGATGGCTGGCGTGCCCAATCAGGTATCCAGCGCCCTCTCCGGCGCATTACTTATTGTCGTTGTCGTAGGTCGTTCCGTCAGCCTGCATCGTCAGCAAATTAAAGACTGGCTGGCGCGTCGTCGCGCTATCCGGCAGGCCTGAAACCCATTGCCCTAAAGGAAAAGTACATGACTATTCAGAGCATTAAAAAAATTGCCGTAATCAGTACCCTTAGCCTGGCGGCGTTCACCCTCAACGCTTATGCCGCAGAGCGAATCGCGTTTATCCCCAAACTGGTTGGCGTGGGATTCTTTACCAGTGGCGGTAACGGTGCCCTGGAGGCGGGCAAAGCGCTGGGCGTCGATGTCACCTATGACGGTCCGACGGAGCCCAGCGTGTCCGGTCAGGTTCAGCTCATCAATAACTTCGTCAACCAGGGGTATAACGCCATTGTGGTTTCCGCCGTGTCGCCGGATGGTTTATGTCCGGCGTTAAAACGCGCCATGCAGCGCGGCGTGAAAGTGCTGACCTGGGATTCTGACACCAAGCCGGAATGCCGTTCGTACTATATCAACCAGGGCACGCCTGCTCAGTTAGGCGGCATGCTGGTCGATATGGCCGCAAACCAGGTCAAAAAAGAGAAAGCCAAAGTAGCCTTCTTCTACTCCAGCCCGACCGTGACCGATCAGAACCAGTGGGTGAAAGAGGCAAAAGACAAAATCGCCAAAGATCATCCGGGCTGGGAAGTCGTCACCACTCAGTTTGGCTATAACGACGCCACCAAATCGCTGCAAACCGCAGAAGGCATCATTAAAGCGTATGCCGATCTTGACGCCATCATCGCACCGGATGCCAACGCCCTTCCCGCCGCCGCTCAGGCCGCTGAAAACCTGAAAAACACCAGCGTGGCGATTGTCGGTTTCAGTACGCCAAACGTGATGCGTCCTTATGTTGAACGCGGCACGGTGAAAGAGTTTGGCCTCTGGGACGTGGTCCAGCAGGGCAAGATCTCCGTATACGTGGCTGACGCGTTGCTGAAAAAAGGCGACATGAATACCGGCGACAAGCTGGACATTCCGGGCGTGGGCCAGGTCGAGGTCTCGCCGAACAGCGTTCAGGGCTACAGCTATGAAGCGAAAGGCAACGGCATTGTGCTTCTGCCTGAACGCGTGGTGTTCACCAAAGAGAACATCGACAAATACGATTTCTGAGTTTCATTCCTTAACCATGGAGTAAAAAATGGCTGATTTAGATGACATCAAAGATGGCAAGGATTTCCATACCGATACGCCGCAGCGCAACACCCCGTTCACGCTTAAGGGATGCGGCGCGCTTGACTGGGGGATGCAGTCCCGACTGTCGCGCATTTTTAATCCTGAGACGGGAAGAACGGTCATGCTCGCGTTTGACCATGGCTATTTTCAGGGGCCGACGACGGGACTGGAGCGTATTGATATCAATATCGCCCCGCTGTTCCCGCTCGCCGATGTGCTGATGTGCACACGTGGCATCCTGCGCAGTGTCGTGCCACCCGCCACCAACAAGCCGGTGGTCCTGCGCGCCTCAGGCGCTAACTCTATTCTCACCGAGCTTAGCAATGAGGCGGTCGCACTTTCCATTGATGATGCCGTTCGTCTCAACAGTTGCGCCGTGGCGGCACAGGTGTATATCGGCAGTGAGTACGAGCACCAGTCGATCAAAAATATCATTCAGTTGATCGATGCCGGCATCAAAGTCGGTATGCCGACGATGGCGGTAACCGGCGTGGGGAAAGACATGGTGCGCGATCAGCGCTACTTCTCACTCGCCACCCGTATCGCCGCAGAAATGGGGGCGCAGATCATCAAGACCTACTATGTCGATAAAGGTTTTGAGCGCATCGCCGCGGGTTGCCCGGTCCCGATTGTTATCGCCGGCGGTAAAAAATTACCTGAACGTGAAGCGCTTGAGATGTGCTGGCAGGCCATCGACCAGGGGGCATCCGGTGTGGATATGGGACGTAACATCTTCCAGTCCGATCACCCTGTCGCCATGATGAAGGCCGTCCACGCGGTGGTACATCGCAATGAAACCGCTGAACGCGCGTATGAACTCTATCTGAGCGAGAAAAACTAAAAGGTCATGGGCCTGCCTGGCGGGCCCATGCGTTTCAAGGAGAACAGTATGCATGTCACTCTGGTGGAAATTAACGTCCACGACGATAAGGTTGACGAATTTATCGACGTATTTCGCCTCAATCATCTGGGGTCTGTGCGTGAAGAGGGGAATCTGCGTTTTGATGTGTTGCAGGATCCGGAGGTTAAGAGCCGCTTTTATATTTATGAAGCCTATAAGGATGAAGCCGCCGTGGCGTTCCATAAAACAACGCCCCACTACCTCGCCTGCGTTGAAAAACTGGAATCGCTGATGAGCTGCCCACGAAAAAAACGCGTCTTCAATGGACTGATGCCATAAGGATCTCAAAAATGAACCGTCCCTTTTCCGGTTTGAATCGCGCAGAGTGCGTATCGTTGATGAAGCGCTACCCGTTAAGCATCGGTATTCTTGCCGGCCAGTGGCTCAAACTCAATGAGTACCAGCAACATCTTCGCGCGCTTGAACAACCTGTTCTTCACCTGGATCTGATGGACGGCCATTTTTGCCCTCAGTTCACCGTTGGTCCCTGGGCTATCGCGCAACTGCCACAGCAGATGATTAAGGATGTTCACCTGATGGTGGATAATCCCTGGCCCGTCGTGCAGGCAAGCGTAAAGGCGGGCGCGCACTGCGTCACGTTACAGGTGGAAAACGCGCCGCATCTGCACCATATGCTCCATTGGCTTGGTGAGCAAACTGCAGAAGTCTCCGGTGGTACGATGCCGGTGTTGCGAGGGATTAGCCTGTGCCCGGCAACACCACTGGAACACATTCTGCCGGTTATTGAAGACGTTGAGATCGTGCAAATTCTGGCGGTGAATCCTGGCTACGGTAGCAAGCTCAGCAGGTCAGCCTTGCTGAGGCGCATCGCCCAGGTTGTCGCATTACTCAATGCATCCGGCAAGCGAGATTCCATTCTGCTGGCCGTTGACGGTTCGCTAACCCTGGAAGAACTCCCGGAGATCATTGCCAGCGGCGTCGATCGCGTGGTATCCGGCAGCGCCCTCTTCAGGAACGATGCTCTGGCTGAAAACACCACCCGCTGGCTAACGACGATACATTCAGCAAAGAGGTGATGAGGGGGAGTTCTGTTGGGTGGGCGTGATTTTCGGCATTACCTTGTTGAATTAGTTGAGGTTCGGGAGTCAGGGCGAGGCGATCTATTGTTGAAATGGCAAATCTTGTGTGGCGCGGTTTCCGGCAAGCCCGTTGACGTTTATTTTTCGTTTTTGGTGCGAAGGCCGGACTCGAATTTCACACCTAATAGACTGATACAAATGTAATTTATAAACAGGCATAAATGGTTATACCCGCACTTGTACCCACAAGTTAAAATCCGTACAAAAAACAGACATCGCAAGTAGGTATAAAGCCATACCAGTAAAACACCGATATGGCAGTCAAAGCAAGATTCAGGCAGGCAGGAAAGTTTTCTTCAGAGGTACCAAAAGTTTGGTCTCAATATCCACTTGCTCATAGTTCTCAATAAGCGCACGGACGAGATCATCAAGCGTCCAGAGCGTTAGTGGTATCGTAGAACGGTCGGCTTCATATCGAGCATCTTTTGTAAAACCACCGGTACTGACATAAAGCCCGCGATCGTCTTTATGGCGACCTCCGATAAAGCTGCGGATCTGTTGGCTTCCCATTTGCTCCCTGCGATGTTTTACCTCAACGATAATACGTGGATTTTCAAAACCGAATCCATCAGGTGAAGCAATGATATCTTTACCCCGATCGGCTCCCGCAGGTGACACCTGCGTTTTATAGCCCATACTGCGTAAAACTCCGGCAACCAGATTTTGCATCTCGTCCCAGTCAAGAGAGTTGATGCGATCTTTGATACCTTCAAACGCGAGCATTTCCATATCGCGGAGCGGATCAGAAACGACCTCATCTTCATCCATCGCAATTGGATTCTGAGTAATCACATCTACCGTAGGTTTCTTATCCTGCAAAAGCTCTTCTAGAGCATATTCTGGAAGCTGGAAAACCGTCAGCGTGGAGCCCAATGTGTTTTTGGTAGCAACAGACAATCGATCGCGATCGATTTCTTCAGTATTCCATTTAACCTGTCGAGCGATTCCCATCCCCTCTTCTACCCATTCAGGGTGGTACTGGAAATCAGATGTAACCTTACCTAGCAGATAAGTACGATTGGCTGGCGAATAGGTAATAACCCAATCACCCTTTTGGATCTCATTCACAAAACGCCAGACCTGCGATGCACCAGAACGGGCTGTTCCCAGCTTTGTTAAGGGATCTGCCTCCTGGTATAAGGCGAGTAACTGGGCTCGGGACAGGCCGGGTTTGACTAATGGAGCCAGCTGAGACCAACCGATGCCTACAATTTGCTTATCGCGAAAATCGTCATAGAGCTTGCCGCCATCGCCACGAATCATCCACATTCTGTTGCCCATACCAGTCCCTTCATGAGGAAAAGAAATTAAGCTGGATCATAAGCTTGTTAGCCTCAAGCGTCAAAATCTTCAATAACGGCTACCTAGTAATCCAGGATAGTGTTTTGCGATGATATCGTTCATACATTCAATTAAATCATGGCGTTTGAAAGTAATATGCCCACTGCCTTTCCGAAAATATCTAATGATAAAAAGTTCGTCCTCGAAAACTTGCTGATCCGGATTATCACGCACAAATTCCATAAACCGGATGGAAACATCATGCCGATTATCGGGAAGAGTTTTACCATCCAACAAATAGAACATCCGCTCCAGATCGGCTAACTGATCGAGCCGCCAGCCCCAATTCAGGCTGTAGCCCCATCGGTTATGCTTCACCAGATTATTGATGATGATCTTCCTACCGAAACAGCAAGGATTGTTGGTTTTATAGTTCCAGCTTAGCCCTTTGAATACGTTGATAATCCCTCGTTCGAAAACATCCTGTTTATTGTGGTGGAGTTGTTCAAAGGTACTCAGGATGTTGGCTTCGCTGATGGCCGGAAGATCACCCTCTTCGAGGTTTTTAGCCCACTGACTACGAGCCTCGGCATCCATTAAGGTCAACATCCCGGACTTCAGCATCAGATCGCGCCAGATGCTGCGATCGATATTGCGGATTATAATCGGCATCGCTTTGTCCACGGGTTGCATCAGCCAGCAGTCAAAGGAATGGCCCTGTCGCATCGCCCAATGCTCTGCCACATCACCACCGATGCTGGAGGTTAGCCGAGAGATGTCATCAAGCTGATGGATCAGGACTTCTATTTCGCTCAGCGCAGCATCACGTCCTGTGACGATACGTTCAATACTGGTCGAGCAAATTAGCTCATTATGGTCAGTTAAGACTTCAGCTTCTGTTTGCATGATTTTTTCCATATAAAAGCAAACACGCCTGCCGGGAGTAGCAGGCGCATGTTGAAATGAGTAAATAAGGAAGACAGATCAGGAATGTAATTCGGGAAGGAGGTTCGCAAGATTCAGCATGTCGAAATATTACGGCTTTATCGCAACAGGCCAGTTGCCTGTCTTGCCCGCAGAATATCTACAGCCCGTAGATAAGGAGATTGTTCCTGCCAGCTAAATCCCTTCCTGTCGATACGGACCAGCTCGTATTTTTCCACCAGAAAATTCACGGCATCAGCCAGTGTGATACCGGCATCAATGTGTTCCTGAATCACAGTTTCATCACTGAATGGCGTGTCGTTCAGTGTCAGGCCATAGTGCTGTTCAAGCAGGCGTGTCAGTAAGATTTGCCAGACAGTCAGGGGCGACAGAGAAGGCTTCGTCGCCCGCGAAATTGTAGCAGGTTGAGGTTTCATGCTTGCTCTCGTGAAATTAGTTAGCGTTGAGTGGGATAAACTGCGATGTATACGTAGCCGCAACTGCCAAGGGTATCGGCTTCGCAGGTAAAACCGTTGTGGTATAGGATGACGCAGTGGGCCTGTCGGGGATTCACCTCCCCGGTGGTAAGCATCGATTCCATCTGGCTGATAAAGTGCGGGAATGTTTCATTCAGCTTCTGGCATTCGGCGTCACTGAACTTGCCGGTGATGCTGGCCCGGTCAGCTAAATAATGCAGCCGGTTTCCTTCCTGTACCAGACGGGCTCCCAGGCGTGGCGTGATATCCCGCTGCAGGCCCCATGTGATGTTGCTCATTTATAACCTCCTTTATTATCAGTTCAGGGTGATACTCATCAGACAGACATACGGTTCGTTGCGGTTCTGGCGGCGTTCGGCGTATACCGCCAGCACTCCTGTGATATCCGGAACTTCCCTGCCTGTGTAATGACAGACGCTACCGTGCCACTGGTATTTGCCGGTGCAGTATCGAAAGATTCGGGACTCAGGATGCTGGCGGTAAATCGTCATCGCCCGGCGTTTACTGATAATTTTCATGTCATACCTCACAGCAGACCGTGTTCCGCGAACGAATAGATTTGCCTGCCACCGACAATCAGATGGTCAGGGACACGGATATCCACCAGCTGAAGTACCTGCACCAGTCGCTGCGTGAGGGCTTTATCAGCCTGGCTGGGCGTCGTCTCACCGGAAGGATGGTTATGCGCCAGTATCACCGCTGCGGCATTGAAATACAGGGCACGCTTAACGACCTCCCGGGGATACACCTCGGTGCGGTTAATCGTGCCGCTAAAGAGCGTCTCATGGGCAATAAGCTGATTCTGGTTGTCCAGATACAGCACCCGGAACTCTTCCCGCTCAAGCGCGGCCATATGCAGTCGCAGCCATTCACGGACAGCATGTGTGGTGGTGAAGACCCCCCCGGGCTCATGCAGGTGTCGGTCCAGAGCCCTGAGAGCACGCTGAATGAGACGCCGGTCCTGTGGCGTCATCTCACCGGGTAAAAAGGACAGCTGTTTCATTCGTTGTTCCTCTGGTCAGTCAATGATGCGCAAAATGGCGTGGGCTTCAGGATGCTGCAGGGCATAGTCCCGCAGGCGGCGATAGTGCTCCGTCATGGCATCGCATTCGGTGCGACAGGCGTGATGGCTGTATTCAATCAGGCAGACAGCGATACCTGCGGCTTCTGCACTCATTTGGGCACCATTGCCGTTCATGCTGTTGAACATATGCCATTTATCGTCAGCGTCAGAGGCCATAAACGCGCCGCCATTGCTGAGGGTGTAAAAGGACCAGATACCGCCGCTGTAGGCCTCACAGAAGCGGTCCATCCATGCAAAAATACGTGGCTCCAGGGTTATCCACTGCGGAATGGTGCCAAAGTGCCGAGGCCAGAAATCGATACGCTGTTCGTCGGGTACCTGCGTGACGGTCAGTTCAAATTCGGATTGGTTAGCGAGTACGAGGTCGTGCTGTGTCTGCGTTGTCATGTAAATGTCTCCGTTAATAAAAAACGCCAGCGGCGAGGGCTGGCGTGTGGGGTAATAAAGGATGGTCAGGAAATGGCCGTCGGGAATGGGGTTTGTCAGTCGGTGAGTAACGTCCTGCGGATGCCATAGCGCCGGATATTTGGGTTGAGTCCTGCACCGGCATCGGGCTCAAAATTCCATGCACGCCAGACCATGCCGCCATCATCGTCGCGCACAACCAGACGAAAATGCGTGTTCTGGTCATCTTCGATGGTGACGTTGTGGTACAGACTGATAATGACTTTGGCCTGCTGCCGGGTAAAAGAACCAGGTGGTAGTAACGGGGATTCAGGCATGTTGAAGACCTTAAAAAGTAAAAAGCCCTGTTGCACATGTGCAACAGGGCTGGTCGAATGACTAATGTGAAAAGCCGTCAGGGTTGATCGAGACAATCCTGCCAGGTGATATCTTTTAGCGCATCGTGCAAGCCACGGGCACTGAACGGTTTCGATTCCCCTGACTGAAAGGCGGTGAAAGCCAGTGTGTCTTTTGCTCCTGTGTGCTTCAGTGCTTCAAAAGCCACCTGAGCCGGAACAGTCTCGCCCGGGAGCAGAGTTTCATTCTCAAGCGAGTATTTTTCATCGTTTATCAGAAGGTACACCTCGCTCATTCCTTCATCAGAGGTGGCGCGGTAATCCTCCTTCGGGAGCTGCCAGGCCACAACCATCTTTTTATTGCTGCAACTGATGGTCAGCTTCTCTCCGGCCTGATTGTCGCTGCTGAGTGCAAACTCCATACCGCCCGTATTACCGTACCATTCGCCCCACTGTTGTTCAGTTACCGTTGCATGAGTGATGGCCGGGGTCAGCAGAGACAGCAGGACAGGCAAACAGTGTTTAATTTTCATACTGTTATCCTTTTTAGTTCATTAGCGCTGGTTCAGTTTTTCTTTATATGTGTCTATCTGTGCCTTTAGCTGTGCCAGCGCAGCTGGAGCAATATCGGCGTCAACACGGATAAAATCCTCGCTGAACACGCTGAACTTCACCGGGAGCTTAAATTTGCTCGCACCTGGCCCGCTCAGAATGGCTGTTCCTGTTTGAGTGTTATCACTGATCGGCTGTGCATTCTCAATCATCAGGCACGACACATCTTCATTAATGGAATCCCATACTTTTTGACCAATGGCCCTGCAGGCGGCTGAGTGATATTGAGTAAGGTTCAGATGTGCCTTTTTCGCTTTATCGAAGTCGCTCTCTTTTTGTGGATGAGCTTTGTAATAATCGCGCTTTTTCTGTAACTGCTCTTCCCGGCGCTTCTGCGCCTGCTGCTGATTGAGCTTATCAATTTCATCCGTATCCGGACGTGCGGTAATGACACCCTCACTGAGGGTTATGCGGACCGGGTAGATGTTGCCGTTACTCAGGTTAGCA
Source organism: Citrobacter telavivensis (assembly GCA_009363175.1). Taxonomy (NCBI): domain Bacteria; kingdom Pseudomonadati; phylum Pseudomonadota; class Gammaproteobacteria; order Enterobacterales; family Enterobacteriaceae; genus Citrobacter; species Citrobacter telavivensis. The sequence continues at coordinate 1,212,206 of CP045205.1, read as the reverse complement.
ACCGCCAGATAACGGCCTTCAGATAATGTTCTGGTGATATCGACTGAAACACAAGACTCCCGCGAATTGAGGTTCTCAAGCATATCGTTTACCGCCAGACAGCCTGATGCTTTGACCGTACTCTCCGGTGATGCAGCAAAGCTGGAGCCAGCAACCATTGCCAGCAGAGGTAATAATTTAATCAGTTTCATTTTTTTCCTTACTGAAATCAGATGAATAGTTTTTGTGAATACATAAATGCCCCGGATAATACCCACCGGTACATCAGTGGGCAGTGTTAGGGCGAGGAGTCGGCTGGATACCCCGGTTTTTGACAACTCTGGCGATAACAGCATCGGACTCCTCTTTGCTGCCCGGTGGATAAAAAGTTGCGCTATTCCGGCCTGTTATCAACCGGAACAAACGCAAGCAGTGACTGCTGAATAAATCGAAAATGGGGTAAGGCCTGAATGAACACCGGGTCTTCAGCCAGACGGCATAAATTGTCGTTACGTCTGAAAGACTCCTGCAGGGGCTGAACCAGATGAATTTCATCCAGCGTGAACACGGCAATATGTCCGTTATGCTCGGCAATCAGATACCAGGTCTGCTGGTGGATGAGTAACCGGCACGGAGCCAATCGCTCGCAGCGCTGCCCGTCAGCAAGCAGTGTGACTTTTCTGCGGTCAGTAATTGCCTGAACCAGTCGCCAGAATGACAGAGGTTCTGACGGTGAGGATGCCGGACTGGCAGGTGGTATAACGCATGGAGCTTCATCACACATCAACAACGCATTCACCAGTCGGCGGTCAAGGCCCGGAAAAAGCCCGGCCAGCCCGCTGCGGTGGGCAAAGATAAGCACATCAGGCACCATCTGCATCTCACTGCCAGCGGTGCGCAGGCGGCAATAGCCGGACTGATACTCAAGGTCGAGGTACATAAGACGTTCACGAAAATCCCGTCGCAGCGTGCGTACCGATACGCCAAACTCTGCCGCCAGCTTACGCACACTCAACGTTTCCCCGGCAACCAGGCGGCTGATTATCAGCGACAGCCTGACCGCCAGTCGGTCATGGCGACGTTCTGCCTGTGTCATGAGAAGTTCTCCGGGAAAGTTAACTGACTGAAAATGATGTGATTACTTTAAAGAGGGGCGCGGTCAGGGTATGGACACCGCAGTAACTATTTTTCATTTCTGCAAAAGCCAGATGTGACGGGAGTTTCAGGCCATCCCCGGGGAGTGAGGACCGCTAGTACGTCGCAATGCGGACAGGTAATGTCCGACATTAACAATATGGCAACATGAAACGTCTACTGCAGTTGCGTGAGCAGTGTTTCTGCCATCACCCAAAGCGCACGGTTAAGCTTCACATCCCCATCAATGCCACGCACAGCACGGGTATGCGTCCGTCCACCTTTAGCATTACGGCCACTGATTCCTCCCTTAATCAGGTTTTCCTGCACACGCTGATAAGTGGTCCACAGGTCATTGCTTTCATCCTGCCAGCGGCGCGGGGAGAGTATCTGCGATTCAGTAACAGGCAGGTGGTCTTCACCAAAGCGATACGTCAGTGCGGCTTTTGCCAGTGCCTGCTGAGCAGGTGGTGATAGTATCAGCGACTGCATGGCATCCCGCTTCTCCTCCACACGGTCGAAAATCCCCAGCACCTCATAGGCCCCTTCAATCACCTGACTCACCACATCCCCCTTGTGTGGCACCCTTACCTCGCCAAACGACTCACCGCAGACAAGTCCATTTTGACACACAGCCCTGAACAGGCCCGGCAACATCTGGTACGAGCTGGTGCCATCATGGGAGTTGAGCAGAATAATTTCCGGTACCTGCTTACCGGTAATCTGCCCCTCCCGACGCAGGCGCAGCATATGCTTTGTATGTTCACGACGACCGGGGTCACGCACGCGGGTCTGACAGGCAAAGAACGGCTGGAAGCCCTCCTGCTGCAGGCTGTCCAGCAAAGAGATGGTGGGTATATATGTGTATCTTTCACTACGGGATTCGTGTTTGTCCTGGCTGAATACGCTGGGTACCACGCGAAACAGCTCTTCACGGGTTAACGGACGGTCACGACGAATAAGATTTGCAGCGCCAAAGCGCGAAGCCAGACGGGTCATAAGCAGACTCCTCATAACGGAAAACAAATAAAAGAAAGCCCTGTCGCATGAAGGCGACAGGGCTCGGGAAACAACAGGCGGGATTAAATACTCAGAAGAAAAAATTCCAGACGGTACGGGCAACCGATACCACTGTATCGCGTACCGCCCTGATAACTGCCCGCACCGGGGCCGGGATCAGCGGCAGGGCACTCACCGCATCCAGTGCCGCGCCGACCGTTTCACCAAAATCGTCACGCGCTTTTTTCTGGACTGTTGGTGTACGAAAGGGATGTTGCAGTTGCGCGACCATCGGGCTGCTGGCCTCTCGCGGCAGACACTTAATCATCCGCTCAGTCATCATCCGCAATCCCCACTTAGCCCGAACTGAAATGGCGCACACAGGATGTACAGGCCGGAACAGTTCATGCAGCAGGCAGATTTTGCGGCTGATATTCTGCTTTTGCTCCGTGGACAGTTGACCACTACCGCTGGTGGGTTCAGTCTTATCTGACTGGCTGATAACAAACAGCACCTTATGCCGGTAAGTCTCATCAATTACCTGATGATAAAAGTGTTCATCCACCGCCAGAGCACGGTCATCAGCCTTAATCAGCCATAGAACAAGGTCGAGTCGGGGTAGTTGTTCACGGTACAGCGCAGCATACTCGGCATCGCGGGCATTGCTTTCTCCCACGCCGGGCAGATCAACGATTGTCATCAGACGTTCACCGACCTGCAGACGAAAGCGCAGTGCCTCACGCGTACAGGCGACCACATCACTGACCAGCGATATCTCCCCAGCAAAGAGTGCATTGCAAAGACTGGATTTACCGGCTCCTGTTTTACCCATAATCCCTATAACCGGCTCGTAATTTGTCAGGTTATTTATGTGTTGTAAAATACGTTCCGATACCCAATCAGGCAGAGCTGACAGTGTTTGTTGAATTGCTTGAACATTATCTGAGTTATGCATGAAAGCATCTCCGGAGAAATAAAATAATTAGGCAGAACCTCGTGGCTCTGCCTTAACTGATTAGTCTTCAGGGAGATGATATATATCTATAATATTTTTAATTACTCCTTTCCATCGGATGTCATTTTTTTCCATGCTTCATCAATAAAGGATTTAAGTAATACATTTGACTCAATGCCAGTGGCTTTATGCAAAGACATTAATTTCTTTTTAGATTGCGCTGTCAGTTTAATACCTGAACTGTCTTTGGATTTTTTATCCCGATGGCGTTTTTGTATCCAGGAATTGCGTGCTCGCACGAGAAACTCCTGCTTGCTCATCTCCCTTCCTGGCGTAAAATCACCATCCTTAACATTCATAATAACAGCCTGTTCTGCACTCCAGCCATTCCAACAATCAAAGGTTGCAACAGCAAAGTCCTTCATTTGCCTGCTGGTGGCTGGCTGTACATCACAACCGACATAGCCCTTATACATATAATTCCATAACCAGTAGACATTTTCTTCTTCATCCAGATCAATCCATGAAAATGGTAAAGGGAATTCATTAAAGGTATTTACCCACGAATGATAGAGCTCATTAATGATACTAATTTTTTCATTTACATCGCAGCTGAAGCTATCAATTTCCTTCATCAGTGACAGCACATAACTTTCTTTTGAATCATATACAGGGGTAAGTCTTTCGAAATTCATACCGTTTGCGCTGTGGGATACAGTGATCACCTCATGTGTGTCCAACGCGCTAACATCATTCACGTTTGTCCTGTCATTGAGTTTAACGTTCTTTTCACCTGACGTTTTGATCTGATGTTTCTTTAATGCTTCAAAGTCTACATCGCTTGAATACTGCCCCAATATTTCCTCAGTGAGGAATGAAGGTATTGCATTAGATGCTGCAGTGTTATTATTTGTTAAGTTAAGTTTTCTCTGTTCTAAACTAGGTTTGCTAAAAATCCAGAACCATGCAAAACAGGCAATGCGCCTGTTTGATTTCATCCAGTCAAAATGTTTTTCAGACACAATATGCATTGTGGCATACAGTTTCATCTCTCTTATAGTTTTTCTTTTCTGAGATGAATTATCAAAAAGCTGATCTAATTTCGAATGAATCAATTGTGCGTACTGCGCCGGTGAACAGAAGGAATTGACGGTTTTCATATCAACAGACACACCGAGATGCTCACTCAGATACCTCACATACTGATGATACTTCCTGCAACGCTCATACTCCATCAACGTCATTATGTTCCCCTGTCACGTCACTAGAAGGCTTAAAACTATCAAGAACCACTACATCAATCATACGATAAAATGTCAATTTATTACTAATAAATAACAGCTAAAATCGTAATGTTTTGGTAATTAAAAATGATCAGTATTTGTTCATAACTGGTGGTTTCATAGGGTTAACGATGCTTCAAAATCGAAATTTCTGCATTGCCAATAGTGAAGCTTACTAACTAAAGAAAATTTTTTATACAAGACAGAGCCTTCATCTGAGATCAAAGGTGACATTGTCATTAAGCAGGAGGGTTTTAGCGTAGAAGCACGAGCCATTAAGCAGGCGGTGCAAGAGTAGTTAATGCCTTACTTAACGGTCAGAAAACTGATAAGGGGGGACAATCTGTGGAGATAATCGAATTAAGGTTTTTTAATATTATCTATAGAAGTGTTAACGTAGTCTCTCTTACCCTGCTTACTCCATTCCAGATATATCCCGCTTGAATGAAACTCATCTCTGAAGAAACTAGCTTCTGACAATAAACATGATGCCCCTGTCTATTGAACACTACAGAGGATAAATCATGACAACTACCTACAATGCAAACCCTAACTACGAAATGCACCCGTTAATTATCAGTGATATTAATGAGCATCTTGATGCGATGTTTAATCGTTACTCACGTCTTTTGGCTGTAAGAATTGATTTCGGCTGGAGAAAGAACAGTGTGCGATATCAAAAACAGAGTATCGATGTAATGGCAAAAGACATGCATAACCTGATTAATGGGATTAAAGCCAACAAATCAATAACAGGCTATTACTGGGTTATCGAATGTTCATCTGATAAAGGGTTACATGTCCATACTGTATTTTATCTAAACGGACAAAAACACAATAATTCTTACATGTTGGTTCGGATGATTGGAGATGAGTGGGCAGTATGTACCGATAATGAGGGATACTTCCATCATTGCAGAAATAAAAAAGAGTTTGTTGCCAGCGTTGAGCGTGTTGTCGATCATCGCAACCCGGAAGATATAAACAACCTGAGATACATTATTAGTTATCTGGCGAAAACCAGTCAAAAAGACATAGGTGTGTATGTGGACAGAAACAACATATCTGCAAGAAGTAATCGAGGCAGACCGCGTCAGTTCTGATTTTTTACAGGACAAACCCTTGATGTGGAGGAGCCGGTAGTAAAATCGTTTGCTACCGCTCCGGTTAATATACCTTACTGGAACACATCAATATGATTACTAAACCTACTTTACTGGAAGATCAGTTTATTGACATGAAATTCATTACCCATCTTACTGGCCTGAGCGACAAATGGTTTTACAAGCTGATACAGGATGGTTTATTCCCGAAGCCAATTAAGTTGGGCAGAGCTTCCCGATGGTTAAAAAGCGATGTAGAAGAGTGGTTGTATTATCGCATTTGTGAATCCCGATCATGAATCAAATTCAGCCTTATAATTCTTATTCTATTCAAAGCTGTTCTTCATTCAGTACTGATATCCTCAGCGGGATACGTCAATATCAATCCTTCGAAGGATACTAAAAATCAACCATTACCTCTGGCTGGGCACTACCTAACCGCTCAGAAGCATGACCCGTATAAGCAGAACTGATACGGATTACATTTAACGATTACGCTGCTGAATAGGACTAAAGAACATATCCCACAAATGCTCTGCCATACCTTCGTTAGTCAATAACGAATCCCTTAAGTTGCTGTAACCCAATCCCATCAAGGTGCGGAATCCAAGTGTTTGCCCATTATCCGCAACACTAAGACTTTCATTGCAACTATTGTGAGTCACACCGCTTTGACTGTAGCAGATATCCCCGAATCCCATATTACGACTGCCACACCAGATTCCGCACTGACCAACCTTGCTACCGTTGATATACACGGCACAAGTGAAAGCTTCTGCATCAGGCCGATGGAAATCGATCTCTACCCCGGCATGGCGTTTTTTGAGTTCAGCCAGCGATCCTTCAAAATAACGGGCGACATATTCAAAACCGTCACGACAGGCACGATCCTTATCAAGGTCGGTAAAACGTTTTGGCAGTGAAAGATTGCTGGAGCGAGGAATAAAAACGGTATCCGTTGCCTGAAACATTGGGTTTACTGGCGCAGGAGAAGAAACATAAGCACTCTGCTGTGGTTTCTTCGCTTCCAAATTGGCAATCGCGCGGGAAACGGCATCAACAACCTGAACATAGCCTTCATCATAGCTGGTAAATCTGGTGATGGGTTTACCGTCAGTAGTCGCAGCCATAATGCTGCCGAACGGTAGCTGATGCCAGGCACACTCTCATAGGATCACCGGAATGACCACCGCTTCGCCACGCTTATGTCGCTCCAGGGCGTTGGTCATTTCTACCTGATAGCAATAATCAGAAGCGATGAAATCACTGCTAATTAACAGCAGGATGAGATCTGCCTGCGAAAAGTAGTGGTCTATTTGGTTCTCGAACTCTTGTCCTGGAACGATGCGGCGATCGTGCCATGTCGTGATTTTGCCCATGCGCTTCAGAGGTGAAAGATGCTTCTCAAGCTCATTGCGCAGTGCTTCGTTTGCATGAGAATAGGAAAAAACGAGAGTGGTCATAGCGCGTAAGAAGCTCCTGTAGGGAAATGAAAAATACCGTCATTTTGCACCGATAAGTGTAAAAGAGTAATCCCCCCTTGCCACAAAGTATTGATACGGAAATCAGTCCTTCATCTTGGTATCGCGCTGACGTCAGGGTATGATCCTTGGCAATTACCCTGACTTTACGCAACCTGGATACCGAACCAGACGCAGATGATTTTTTGAGGTTATGATGGACAACGCTGAGCAGCAATTTCTTAACGATCTGGATACTAAGTTCTGGAAAGCCGCAGATAAGCTACGCGCCAATATGGACGCGGCCAACTACAAGCATGTGGTACTGGGGCTTATCTTTCTGAAGTATGTTTCAGATGCCTTTGATGCCCGTCAGATGGAACTGAGAGGGCTGTTTGAAGACAAGTCCAACCCGGACAACATTTACACACTTTCTCGTGATGATTACGACACGGAAGAGGCGTACCAGCAGGCGATCACAGAAGAGTTGGAAGTTAAGGATTACTACACTGAGAAAAACGTCTTCTGGGTACCAAAACTGGCTCGCTGGGAAACTCTCAAAACCAACGCAGCCCTGCCTGTAGGGACGGTTTTGGGAAAAGACGATAGCGGTAAAGATATCGTAATGACGTCAGTATCCAAGCTGATTGATATTGTTCTGGATACTATCGAAAACAGCAATCCTAAACTGAAAAATATCCTTAACCGTATCGGCCACTATCAGCTTGGCAATGACCTGTTAATCAGCCTGATTAACGTTTTCTCCGATACCAGTTTCAGCGAACCTAAATACAATGGCGTGAAGCTCAATTTGAAGAGCAAAGATATTCTCGGTCACGTTTACGAGTATTTCCTCGGTCAGTTCGCGCTGGCGGAAGGCAAACAGGGTGGCCAATATTACACGCCAAAAAGCATCGTCACGCTGATTGTTGAAATGCTCCAGCCCTATAATGGCCGTGTTTATGATCCGGCGATGGGTTCCGGCGGATTCTTCGTTTCCAGCGATCGGTTTATAGAAGCGCATGCAGATGAAAAGCATTACAACGCTGCCGAGCAAAAGCGCAATATCTCCGTTTACGGGCAAGAATCCAACCCTACCACCTGGCGTCTGGCTGCAATGAACATGGTGATTCGCGGCATCGATTTTAATTTCGGTAAACAAAATGCCGATACATTCCTGAACGATCAGCACCCGGATTTGCGTGCCGACTTTGTTATGGCTAACCCACCGTTCAATATGAAAGAGTGGTGGAATGCGAAGCTGGAAGATGACGTCCGCTGGCAATACGGTACCCCGCCACAGGGCAACGCCAACTTTGCCTGGATGCAGCATATGATCCACCATCTGGCACCGAAAGGTTCAATGGCACTGCTGCTGGCAAACGGCTCTATGAGCTCCAATACTAGCAGCGAAGGTGCAATTCGCCGGGCGATTATTGAGGCTGATCTGGTGGAGTGTATGGTAGCACTGCCGGGGCAGCTCTTTACCAACACCCAAATCCCGGCCTGCATCTGGCTACTGACCAAAGACAAATCAGGCGGTAATGGTAAGGCTCATCGTAAAGGTGAGGTTCTATTTATTGATGCTCGCCAGATTGGCTTTATGAAAGATCGCGTACTACGTGATTTTTCAACGGATGATATTCGTAAGATTTCCGATACGTTCCATGCCTGGCAGACAGCTAAAGATTACGAAGACATAGCCGGATTCTGCTTTACTGCCACGCTGGACGATATAAAGAAAAATGATTTTGTCCTGACTCCTGGGCGTTATGTTGGTGCAATTGAACAAGAAGAAGATGATGAGCCGTTTGCAGAGAAGATGGCGCAATTGACAGCGATACTAAAAGATCAACTGGCAGAAAATGCGGAGCTGGAGAAGCAAATAAAGATGAATCTGGGAGGGCTAAATAGCTGCGCGGAATAGTAGATCACTGAAAGGGAACTCAGCCCGGATTGTGCGATCTGATCAATCGCCAAACCAACCAAAACCACCAACCGGACTGAGCGATGCCGATCATAGCACCAATACCCCGTGGCGAACGACGCCTGATGCAGAAAGCTATTCATAAAACGCGCGATAAAAATCATGCCCGCAGACTCACGGCCATGCTGATGCTTCATCGGGGTGAACGGGTCAGCGATGTTGCCAGAACTCTCTGTTGTGCCCGTTCATCCGTTGGTCGCTGGATTAACTGGTTTACGCACTCAGGTATTGAAGGCCTGAAATCCTTACCCGCAGGGCGCTCCCGACGCTGGCCTTTTGAACATATCTGCACCCTGTTACGTGAGCTGATAAAGCATTCTCCCGGCGATTTTGGTTATCAACGTTCACGCTGGAGCACCGAATTACTGGCAATAAAAATCAATGAGATAACCGGTTGCCAGTTACATGCAGGAACCGTTCGCCGCTGGTTGCCATCTGCGGGGCTTGTATGGCGCAGGGCCGCGCCAACTCTGCGTATCCGTGACCCACATAAAGATGAAAAGATGGCGGTAATCCACAAAGCGCTGGATGAATGCAGCGCAGAGCATCCGGTATTTTATGAAGATGAAGTGGATATCCACCTTAATCCTAAAATCGGTGCGGACTGGCAGTTGCGCGGACAGCAGAAACGGGTAGTGACGCCGGGGCAGAACGAAAAATACTATCTGGCCGGCGCACTGCACAGTGGCACGGGTAAAGTCAGCTACGTGGGCGGCAACAGCAAAAGTTCAGCGCTGTTTATCGCTCTGCTGAAGCACCTGAAAGCCACTTACCGGCGGGCGAAAACAATCACGCTGATCGTTGATAACTACATTATCCATAAAAGCCGCGAAACACAGCGCTGGTTGAAAGCAAATCCCAAGTTCAGGGTAATTTACCAGCCGGTTTACTCGCCGTGGGTGAATCATGTGGAACGGCTATGGCAGGCACTTCATGACACGATAACCCGTAATCATCAGTGCCGCTCAATGTGGCAGTTACTGAAAAAGGTCCGCCATTTTATGGAAACCGCCAGCCCATTCCCCGGAGGAAAACATGGTCAGGCAAAAGTGTAGCGGTATTAGGCACAGCTATTTAGGATATGAGTTCTAACTGGCCTATTGTACGGATCGATGACATTAAAGCCGATAGAAAAAATGCTATCACTATTGGTCCTTTTGGGTCTCGAATGAAGAGTGATTGCTATACCGAGTCGGGTATTGCGGTAATTCGAGGGACAAACCTTGGCCCAACATCTCATTTTATAAATGACTTCGTATATATAACAGAAGAAAAAGCTGATGAATTAGCATCATGTAACGTTTATAAAAATGACTTGGTATTTCCTCACAGAGGTTCTATAGGTGAAGTAGGCATTGTAGAACGTGAACAACGCTACGTCCTTTCCAGCAGCTTGATGAAACTGACTTGTGCTACTGATAAAGCATGTCCCAAATTTGTATACTACTTTTTTAAAAGTAGTACTGGTAGACATGAATTGCTTAAAAATGCTTCTCAAGTTGGTACTCCGGGTATCGGACAACCATTATCCTCTCTTAAATCTATCGAATTATCTCTGCCACCTTTAAAGACACAAGAAAATATAGCTAAAATCCTTAGCAGCCTAGATGAAAAAATACATATTAATCAGAAGATTAATCAAACGCTAGAACGAATGGCACAAGCCCTTTTCAAAAGCTGGTTTGTTGATTTTGAACCGGTAAAAGCCAAAATTGCGGTACTGGAAGCAGGTGGTTCGCAGGTAGATGCGACACTTGCTGCTATGTCATCTATTTCTGGTAAAGATATGGCTTCCTTGGCTGAGTTTGAGTGTGAACAACCTGAAAAATATGCTGAGCTTAGGGCAACCGCAGAGTTGTTTCCGTTTGCTATGCAAGAAAGCAAGTTGGGTAATATCCCTGATGGATGGGAAATGACCACTTTAGCTGAAAAAATTAAAATAATTGGAGGGGGAACACCAAAGCGTTCTGAATCAGATTATTGGGGAGGTGACATCTGCTGGTACTCAGTAAAAGATGCACCTCGTGATGGGGATGTATTTGTTATTGATACGGTTGAAAAAATTACCGCAAAGGGGCTAAATAATAGTTCTACAAAATTACTCCCAGTTGGAACAACAATAATTTCGGCAAGAGGGACCGTTGGAAAGTTAGCGTTGGTCGCTGTGGAGATGGCTATGAACCAGTCATGTTACGGAATCTCTGGACAGGATTTCTCAGGGCCATTTCTTACCTATCTCAGAGTAAAACAATGTATTGATGTATTAAAGCGGAATACTCACGGTGCTGTATTTGACACAATAACAACAAATACATTTGAAACGGTAAATATACTTACTGCGCATAAAACAATAAATGATAAGTTCGAAGAGATTATCACACCTTTATTTAATAGCATTAAAAACAATTTGGTAAGTAATGCTTATTTATCTCAACTCCGTGACAAGTTACTTCCCAAACTTATATTTGGTGAGATTGATTTAGCAGATCAAAACTCTCAACATAAGTACGGAAGGAGCATAAAATGAGTCAATTACCAGATAATTACTGGGATAAGATTCCAAAATGGGTCAGCGATTTACCTAAGCAGAGTTTTATTATTACTGCTGACGAATTTAGCGGACGAATACCTGTAACCCGGATCGATGACTGGCATGATTTTACTCATTTATTAGAAAGTGATTTTTTTAATCAACATGATGTGCAATTAGTTTTCCGAGGCCACAGGCGTTTCGATTGGAGTATGACTCCAACATTAGGAAGGGTCACGTCAAATGGCATTGTCACTAAAGAGCTTGCAGAACGCCAACTCACTCTCTTTAGGAAAGCTATTAGGGGAAGAATAAAAGATCATAGTTTACTAGATGATGGCCCGGAAGATGATGAATTATGGTCAATTGGTCAGCATCATGGATTAATGACTCCTTTATTAGATTGGACATACTCTCCATATGTTGCTCTTTTTTTTGCTTTTTGCAAAGAAGATCAAATTGAGGAGGATGACAACCCATATCGTTCAATTTATATTTTGAACAAAACATTTATCACAGACAATGAAATATGTCAGGACATCAGGCTATTTGAGCCAAAAAAAGATGATCACGGTCGGTTAGTAAGCCAAGCTGGGTTATTTACTTACTCACCGCATGACGCAACCATTGAAAATAAGCTGGCCGAAATATTAAGCAACGAAGAAGTTCATGGCGAAGATTTTTCTAATGCTTCAGAGGATGAGGAAGCTTATATTTTAGCAAAATACATCTGCAAAATTTATGTCAAAAATGAAAACCAAGGTGAGTGCTTAAAATATCTCCGTCGCATGAATGTACACCATGCCAGCCTTTTCCCAGATTTAATTGGTGCAGCAGATTATTGCAACGTATTTATTTCTGAAATTGAGAAAAGCAAAGTAATTAAAACGATTAACCCTGATGTCACAGAGTTCCACCAAGAAGCACCACACCTCTCATTTGAAAGTACCACCCCCAAAATAAATACTTCCAACTCGATAATGGATCTATTATTAACACCAAGCGAAGCCAAAGGCATAGATATTGAAAAGTTGCATTTCATGGCTAATGAAATAGCTAACACTCTTGCAAAAGGTAAATTAATAGACTGGCAAGAGCGTGACTCATTGAAAGAAAGTATGCTTGCAAAAACAAGAATCATATTGAGAAAAGCAGGTTATCCAGAGTCTGCACGTGAGTATGTTATTAAAAATATACTTTCTATTGAAGATAGTGATGACAAGGAGGCATAAATGAACGAGTCTACGCTTGAAACATTATGTCTGGGCTGGTTTGCCGAACAAGGCTGGGAAATACACCACGGGCCGGATATTGCCCCCGAGGGCAGTAACCCGCAACGCGCCAGTTATCATGATGTATTCCTGACGCCCGTGTTGACCTCCTGCCTGCTAAAAATCAACCCACATCTGCCCGCTGACGTCATCGAACAGGTTATCTCCCGTATTACCCGTGCTGAAAGCCCGGATCTGATTGCCAGTAACAAAACCTTCCATCACTGGCTGCTGGAAGGTGTTCCGGTACAGTACCGCCGAGACGAAGAACTTATCCACGACCACGCCCTGCTGGTGGATTTTAACCAGCCGCAAAACAACCGTTTTATGGTGGTCAATCAGATGACCATCAGCGGAACGAAACAGCCTCGTCGCCCGGATATCATCTGCTTTATTAACGGGCTTCCGCTGGCGGTGGTGGAACTGAAAAGCCCCATCGACGACAAAGTAGATATCTGGGATGCGTACCATCAGTTACAGACCTATAAAGACGAAATCCGCGATCTGTTTATCAGCAATGAAGCACTAATTGTCAGCGATGGCTATCTGGCGCGAGTGGGTTCTCTGACGGCCACGGAAGAACGTTTTATGCCGTGGAAGACCATCAGCAATGAAAATGATAAGCCGTTGCTGGAATGGCAACTGGAAACTATGGTGCGGGGGTTCTTTAACCGGGAGCTGCTGCTCGACTATATCCGTTACTTCGTCCTGTTCGAGAACAACGATGAAAGGCTGATTAAAAAAATAGCTGGTTACCACCAGTTCCACGCGGTGCGTGAGGCCGTGCAGGCGACGATCGTCGCTGCTACCGGTAAGCAACTGGTCCTGCACAGCAACATTCAGCCTGGCAGTAAGAAGGCGGGCGTGGTCTGGCATACGCAGGGTTCCGGTAAAAGTATCTCCATGTGTTGTTACGTCGGCAAACTGTTACAACAGCCGGAAATGGGCAATCCGACGATTGTGGTCGTAACCGATCGTAACGATCTGGACGGTCAGCTTTACGGTACGTTCTGTCAGGCGCAGGAACTGCTCAAGCAAATGCCGGTACAGGCGGATAACCGTGAAGCACTGCGGGAACTGCTTGCAACTCGCGACACAGGCGGCATTATCTTTACTACTGTGCAGAAGTTCTCCCCGGAAGAAGGAGAAAACGCCCATCCGGTACTCAATGGACGCAGCAATATCGTTGTTATTTCCGATGAAGCGCACCGCAGCCAGTACGGCATGAAAGCTAACCTGGACCGGGAAACGGGTATCTATAAATACGGTTACGCCAAACATATGCGCGACGCATTGCCCAACGCCTCGTTTCTTGGGTTTACCGGAACACCGGTTTCGGCAGAGGATCGCGATACCCGCGCTGTATTTGGCGATTATGTCTCGATTTATGATATTCAGGATGCGGTGGATGATGGCGCAACGGTGCCTATTCACTATGAATCCCGGCTGGCGAAACTCGATCTCAATCATGAAGAACTGGCGGCGCTCTCTGACCAGGTTGATGAACTGATTGAAGATGATGAACTGGACCTGCGTGAAAAAACCAAAGGTGAATGGAGCCGTCTGGAGAAACTGGTTGGTGCGAAACCTCGTCTCCAGCAGGTTGCCGCCGATCTTATTTCTCACTTTGAGAAGCGCAATACCGTAATGGACGGCAAGGCGATGATTGTCGCGATGAGCCGAGAAATCTGCGTCCATCTTTACGATGAAATTATCGCGCTACGCCCGGAGTGGCACGATGACGCTCCTGAAAAAGGACAAATCAAAATTGTGATGACCGGTACAGCGTCTGATAAGGCCATGCTGCAACCGCATATCTACAACAAGCGAACTAAAAAACGACTAGAATCCCGCTTCAAGAATGTGAACGATCCGCTGAAGCTGGTGATTGTGCGCGATATGTGGCTGACCGGCTTTGATGCCCCTTGCTGTCACACCATGTATATCGACAAGCCGATGCGCGGCCATAACCTGATGCAGGCCATTGCCCGCGTCAACCGGGTATTCAAAGATAAACCCGGCGGGCTGGTGGTGGATTACATCAGAATCGCCAATGAACTGAAACTGGCACTGAAAACCTATACCGATGCAAACGGTAAAGGCGATGCGACCATTAATGCCGAAGAAGCGCTGGCAATCATGCTGGAAAAGCTGGACATCATCCACGGTATGTTTGCCAAAACAGCAACGTCAGTGGGTTTTGACTACACCGGCTTTGAAGCTCACGCACAAAAGCTGTTGGTGCCCGTTGCAAACTACGTGCTCGGCCTTGAAGATGGTAAGAAGCGTTTTCTTGATAACATATTGGCAATTACTAAAGCCTGGTCGCTTTGCTGTACGCTGGATGCGGCACAGCCTTATAAACTGGAGATTGCTTTCTTATCTGCAGTGAAGGCCGCTATCAGCAAATTTACAAGTGTGGACAAAAAAATAAGCCAGGCCGAGAAGAACTCTGCGCTAAAACAGATTCTGGATAATGCCGTAATTGCTAATGGCGTGGATGATATTTTTACGCTGGCCGGGCTGGATAAGCCCAATATTGGCCTACTTTCTGATGAGTTCTTACAGGAAGTCCACGATATGCCATATCGCAACCTGGCGGTAGAGTTGCTGGAAAAACTGATTAATGATGGTATCCAGTCCCGCACAAAAAATAATGTAGTGCAGGAGAAGAAGTATTCGGAACGTCTTCAGGCCGTATTGATTAAATATAACAACCGGGCTATTGAGACGGCGCAGGTGATTGAAGAGCTGATCCAGATGGCGAAGGATTTTCAGTCCGCAATGACGCGTGATGATGCGCTTGGCCTGAATCCTGACGAGATCGCCTTCTACGACGCACTGGCAGAAAACGAAAGCGCTGTCCGAGAGTTAGGGGATGAGGTACTTAAGAAACTGGCGATAGAAGTGACGCTGAAGCTGCGGCAATCTACAACCGTAGACTGGCAGGTACGGGAAAGCGTTCGTGCAAGATTGCGTATCCTAGTTCGCCAGACTCTGCGGAGGTATAAGTATCCGCCAGATAAAACGCCGGAAGCGGTGGAGTTAATATTAAAACAAGCGGAAGTTATTTCGAATCATTGGACGATGTGAAGCAATTTAGATACAAACTGATCACATAAGGAAATATGATGAAAGTAAGTGACTTTATTTTTAAATTCAAACCTAATGACTATTCACATGAATATTCCTTATGCCGAGTCAGGATATTTTTGCATGCGAACACTCAATTCTCATTACTAACTGATCTAGATGATAAAAGCCCGACGAGTGTAACCAATTCCGTGGAACATATCCGTAAGCAGCTAATTGATGAGGGATTTATCTACAATGACACTAAAATCATTGAACATTATGAAGAGGGCTTTTCTGGCTACGGAAGCTTTGATATCGTAACATTTGACCATAATAACTCTCCTAATTGGGAGAAAACAACACTGAAAAAAGCACAATTAATGCTTGGCTGTTCTTACGAAGAATTATTAGATGGCACATTGAAAAATGAAAGGCTTTTTAAAAAAATAGAGTATTTTTATCAACAACTTTATCCTTATACTAAAAAAACATATGTTGAAGATAGCAATATAATCACCAGAAGATTATTAATTAAAGAACATTCAATATTAAAAAAAGAAATCTCTGATTTCATTAAAACTAATCCAACTGAACGTGAAATAGCAGAGTTTCTGAAGAAGGATTTATCATTTTTCGCTAGTTTTTATGCTAATCCTAAAGAAGAGTATATTGTTTTATCAGAATTAAAAATTGCTAATGGTTTCGTTGATTATGTCATCTTTTCCGGTCGATCACGAATGGATGTTACTCTCATAGAAATCAAAGGTGCTAATTTTAATCTCATGAACCAATCTGGATACGGTAATTTGTCACAAAAAACAAATGAGGCGATACAACAAGTTAGAGAGAGAATTAGTGTAATATATAGAGGGGATTATGAAAAATATAGAAACTACTTTCATGAGATAAGAGAACAGGTCGAAACTGGTTCTGGCTTCTCAAACGCATTACTTGGACCAAGAGGAAAATTAAGTGTTGACCCTAACAAAGACATTAACATCAGAAGCGTTGTTATTGCTGGTCGCTCTAATAATGATCTTGAAGAAAGTAAACAGCGTCATAATGTAGAGATAACATCATCCCCACCTATTCGATTAGAAAGTTGGGATAGCCTTATTAATAAATTTTAAAGCACATAATAACATTTCATGTAATATCAAAAAAAACTATATGCTATTTAACATTTGCACAGTTAAATATCAGGGAATGGTGATATAGATCTACTTTTAAAACAATTTTAGAAAATGAAGATGATATACATTCAAGAGTAAATATGCTTTAATTCTAGGACACTGTCAATATAACATAAATTTAGTTGATCTTTTACGTTAAAAGGAGGTTTTTTAGTAAATCTCGTGCGGTAGCATACTTACTATCCAACGTCAAACCCCATTTATTCTAATTAATTATAACTATTTTTTTATTATAAGTTAACGGAATAAATATATTAGTTGCCTTGATTTGTTAATAACAGGTACTTTCTAATATGGTTGATTTCGATTCAGAATCATTTCATACACTGCTAAAGCTGACACAAAGTCAACCTTGGTTGAATAATAAGACAGAGGAATTACATTCATTATTATCGGAAGAATGTGACTCTGGTGAAAAAAGAGCGCTAATTATTGAGCTATTAAATAGATTTAATTATCTTAATAGCTCAGAGTTCCTCTCGATGCTTGAAAGTTTAGCCGAGTCAATAATTACCACGCCTAATATAGATGATGGAGATACGCAAATCGTAGCGATGGCTATGGACGGCTCAGCTGATAGTTCTCAATACATTTTATATGGACTCAAACCTATTTTACAGAAATACAACTGGACCAAATACTCTCATGTTAATGTTTGTGGAAAGGCATTTTCAAATTACCGAAACAACATTAATCTCAAAAATATTATTCTTGTAGATGAATTTGTAGGTTCTGGTGATACAGTAATAAACAGAGTGCGTTTTATTAATTCTCAGTTTTCTTCAGCAGGAATCACAGATTATAATATTTTTGTAAAGGTACTTGTTTCTACAAATGAAGGGTTCAAAAGGATAAAAGAAACAGGGATAGACTTTGAATCCTTAATAAGGATAAAAAAAGGGATTACTGATTTCTACGAAGATGAAATCTTAATACAAAATAAAAAAAATACAATGCTCGAACTAGAAAGTATTCTTTCAACTAGTTTCAACAATAGAAGCTTACCTAGTATGGGGTATGGGGAAGCTGAATCTCTTTATGCTCGAGAGGGTGGGAACACACCTAATAATGTCTTCCCTATATTCTGGTGGCCACAACTAAATAATGAAAATGGCAGAAAAGTTCTCTTAATTAGAGCAATGGGTGATGCTTAATGAAAACTAATAACGTAGAACTACAACTATTATATTTATTATTAAAATCACACAACCAGCTTGATTCTTTCACGGCATTTAAAAGAATGCGCATAAGCTTTGCTGAATTTTCCAAGACACTTTACAACCTCAAACAGTTAAAGCTTATTGAGGAGTTAGATAAAAAAATCAAACTTACAAAAACAGGATATGTAAGAGCATTCACAGAGTACAGCTCAAAAACTGATAAAAAGTGGAGAGAAGTACCATCGACATTTAAATTGAACGAATATGATATCGATGAACCATATTTACCAAACCTTCGATTACTTGACCCTATAAAATTCCCTATTGCAAAAAGCAAAATAAATCGCTAAAATATCTATAAGCTTACAGAAGCTAGTATGTTGGAGTGTAGTCGCTCCCCGAACTAAGGTTCGCGATAGCCAACACTCAAGGATGATTTTGTACCAAATTCATCCTTGAGTTGACAAAAGGACTGCGTCCTTTGTGTCGGGATCAGAACACAATAAAATTAGCGTATCGCAAATTTTATTGCATTCTGATCTGTTGCAAAGTATTGAAGGTATCTTCTGTAAGCTTTTTTAACGAATGCGGATTTCATATCATGACATTTCAAAAGTTAGATAAAGTTCAAGAATTAAAAATCAACTCATGGTATCTCTACTTAAAAAATAGAGGATTACCATCTGACTTGATTGATGAATATATTTCTTACATTATCTCCTTAATAGATAAAAATCTTCCTATAATATTCGAACTCGAGCATTTATCTAAACTACTTTCTATTAATTACATTGAATTATTAAAAATAATAAATTCACCGGAAAACTATTACAGAGAGTTTAACATTCCCAAAAGAAAAGGTGGGACAAGAAATATTCTTTCTCCATATCCTTCTTTACTCCATTGCCAAAAATGGATATATAAAAATATACTATCCAAAATAGCTATTCATGATGCCGCACACGGTTTCATAAAGAAACGTTCCATTATGTCTAATGCAGAGAAGCACGTAGAAAAAAAATGTATTTTAAAAATGGACATGTCAGATTTCTTCCCATCCATTCCAATTAACTGGGTTATTAACTTCTTTCATTCTTTAGGTTACTCTAATAATGTTTCATTCTACTTATCATCTATCTGCTGTCTAAACAACGGGCTTCCTCAAGGAGGTGCCACTAGTCCATACTTGTCAAATATATTGCTAGTAAGTCTTGATCGAAGGTTAACAAACTTATCAAAATCATATAAATTGGACTACACTCGATATGCTGATGATATGACTTTTTCTGGCGACTATATTCCGTTAAAATTCTCAGAAATTGTATCTCAAATAATTGATAATTTCGGACTTCATATTAACAATGACAAAACGCAACTGATTACAAAACCTGGAAAAAGAATAATAACTGGAGTTTCTGTAGCTGGTTCTAAAATGACATTACCAAGAGATAAAAAAAGAGAAATAAGGAAGGAAGTACATTACATCAAAAAATTTGGATATCTTTCACATGCTTCAAAAATGAAAATTAGAAATCCGGCCTACCTAAGTGTGCTTGAAGGTAAACTGAATTTTTGGCTTCAAGTTGAACCTGATAATGAATATGCAAAACAAGCGATAGTATTCATCCGAACTTTAAAGAACATATAATCCTGTTATAATTCTCTTTAGTGTTAAGTTACATTGATAATTTTCTGGGGTTAATCTTAATTACGAAAATCATATGGACTAACCCCCACCTCTCTATTCACATCCAGATAATCAGCCCACCACTGCAACATCAGCCTCCTCTCCCCCAGATGCTCCGCCTTATGAATGTAAGCTGCTCGCACAGAGCTACGCTCCTGGTGACTCATCTGCCGCTCTACCGCATCCCTCGACCATAATCCCGACTCTATCAACGAGCTACACGCCATGGTTCTGAAACCATGCCCGCAAACCTCCACCTTCGTATCGTAGCCCATCACTCGCAGAGCCTTGTTCACTGTGTTCTCACTCATCGGCTTACGTGGATCATGATCACCAACAAAAATCAGCTCTCGATTCCCACTCATGCTTTTGATCTTTTCCAGAATAGCCAGAGCCTGCCGCGATAAGGGAACAAGATGTGGAGTCCGCATCTTCGAACCACGTTGAGAATGCTTAACACCTTCCAGCGGTTCACGCTCTCCCGGAATCGTCCACATAGCTGTTTCAAAATCTACTTCTGACCAACGGGCAAAACGCAACTCGCTTGAACGGATAAAAACCAACAAGGTTAGTTCGACAGCAAGTCGGGTTAACGGTCTTCCAGAATAGTGATCAATGCGATGAAGTAATTCAGGTATGCGGTTAAGCTCCAGAGCCGCACGATGCTGTCTTTTTGCCGTAGCAACCGCACCGGCAATTTCTTGGGCAGGATTGTAGTCGATTAAACCGCTCTGCACAGCAAAGCGCATAATTGCGGTAGTTCGCTGTTGTAAACGGGCGGCAACTTCGAGTCGTCCGGATGATTCCACAGCCTTAATGGGTACAAGCAAATCTCGTGTCTTCAGCTCCGCAATATTCCGCTTACCGATAGCAGCAAAAAGATTATCTTCCAGGCTTTTCAATACACGAGCACTATGCGATGCAGACCATTTCTGATTGCTGGCGTGCCAGTCTCTGGCAACCACTTCAAACGTTATCGCCTCTTGCTCCTGCTCTACCTTAACGGCTTTCTTGTTTTCACTGGGATCGACGCCATTAGCTAATAGCTTACGGGCCTCATCCCTGCGTGCCCTGGCATCTGCTAGCGAAACCTCAGGGTATTTCCCCAGCGCCAGCATCTTCTCTTTACCGCCGAAGCGGTAACGAAGACGCCAATATTTGGAACCGTTAGGGTGAACCAGCAAAACCATGCCTTCACCGTCAGTTAGTTTATAGGCTTTTGCTTCAGGTTTAGCCGAACGAACCTTCACATCACTCAGAGCCATGATGAGTATCCTTTCAAGGGTTCGGTGTGGGTACAAACATTATCGAACCGGGATATACCCGCAGTTGTACCCGCAACAGTAAGTTGATGTAGATTGAATCAGGTTGACTTAGGAAGAGTGAAAAAGCGAGGAAAGCCTTGCGGATACTGGATTTCAGGCACAAAAAAAGACGTCCGTTGACGTCTATTGATGTTCCGATGGTGCCGAAGGCCGGACTCGAACCGGCACGTATTTCTACGGTTGATTTTGAATCAACTGCGTCTACCGATTTCGCCACTTCGGCACTGAAGAGGTACGCGGAAAACGTTGTGGATTATACCTGTAGCACGCAACCATGCAAGCGCTAGCGTGTGTCTTCTCCGTTAAGTGTCGAAAAAATCAGCACGCTTCCCCTATTCCTCTTCTCTATCCCCTCTTCTGCAAAGCGACGCCGTTTTCCATGCTCTACACTTTTCTGTTCAACACCACATGAGGGAAACACGATGTCGATGATAAAAAGCTATGCTGCAAAAGAGGCGGGCAGCGAACTCGAACTCTTTGAATACGATGCGGGCGAACTCAAGCCGGAAGATGTCGAGGTACAGGTCGATTACTGCGGTATCTGCCATTCCGATTTGTCGATGATCGACAACGAGTGGGGATTCTCTCAATATCCACTGGTTGCCGGGCATGAGGTGATTGGTCGCGTGGTCGCTCTCGGCAGCGCGGCACAGGGGAAAGGGCTGAAGATCGGCCAGCGCGTGGGTATTGGCTGGACGGCACGCAGCTGTGGGCACTGCGATGCCTGTATCAGCGGCAATCAGATCAACTGTCTGGAAGGCGCTGTGCCAACCATTCTCAATCGCGGCGGCTTTGCTGAGAAGCTGCGCGCAGACTGGCAGTGGGTGATCCCGCTTCCGGAAAGCATCGATATTGAATCCGCCGGTCCGCTGCTGTGCGGCGGCATCACGGTGTTTAAACCGCTGCTGATGCACCACATCACCGCCACCAGCCGCGTCGGAGTGATTGGTATTGGCGGGCTGGGGCATATCGCGATTAAGTTGCTGCATGCGATGGGGTGTGAAGTCACCGCGTTCAGCTCTAACCCGGCGAAAGAGAAAGAAGTGCTGGCGATGGGTGCCGATAAAGTGGTGAACAGCCGAGATCCGCAGGCATTAACCGCGCTGGCAGGCCAGTTCGATCTCATCATCAACACCGTCAATGTCGATCTCGACTGGCAGCCCTACTTCGAAGCGCTGGCCTACGGCGGTAACTTCCACACCGTCGGCGCGGTGCTGAAACCATTGCCGGTACCCGCATTCACGCTGATTGCCGGCGATCGCAGCATCTCCGGTTCGGCGACCGGTACGCCATATGAGCTGCGTAAGCTGATGAAGTTTGCCGGACGCAGCAAGGTCTCGCCGACCACCGAACTGTTCCCGATGTCGCAAATCAACGAGGCTATTCAGCACGTGCGTGACGGCAAAGCCCGCTACCGCGTGGTGCTAAAAGCCGATTTCTGACGGTCTGACCCAGCGCCTCCTTGCTCAGATTGAGGCGCTGAGTCGCTCCCGCGCCTGGCGAAACGCCAGCACCGCCTGTTGGCACTGCGCCGTCACGTTCTCAATATCATGATTAATGTCGATACGCGCGATATCGGCTTCCTCTGCCAGCGGACATTCCAGCGCCTCAAACTGACTTTTCAGCAAGCCGACCGGCATAAAGTGCCCTGCCCGACGCTGCATCCGCGCCAGGATAATGTCGTAATCGCCGTCCAGCCAGAGAAAATGCACGTTAGGACTGCCTTTGCGTAAAAAATCGCGATACTGTTTTTTTAATGATGAACACACAATAAATCCCGTCTCATTTTTTTTATACAGACTATAGGACGCATCATTTAAGCGTTCTAACCACGGCAGCCTGTCTTCATCGGTTAACGGTATTCCCTGAGACATTTTATCAATGTTTTTGGCAGGATGGAGATCGTCGCCATCAATGAACTTCGCCGATAATAATGCAGCCACCTTACTGCCAATTAACGATTTACCACTTCCTGAAACGCCCATCAAAATATAGCTTTCCCCGGCCATGTAAAACCCTCTGCGTCATATTCCATGGCGCGATACTACGCCTGCACAATCGGCAATTTCACGTTTTTTTATTTCCATAGATAAGAATTATAAAGCGCATCACGTTATGCGTAACATTGTAGTGTAACAATTTTCCAGCGTGACACTGATCACAAATAAGGGCAATGAAAACCGCTTAAATGCACCGGAGATGAAGACCTGACCCAGTGAGGCATTTATGGAAGTGAAAACTCAATCCTGCGTTGTCGCGGGTAAGCATTCTGTTGCCGTTACACAACAGAATATCGAATGGAATAATAAAGGCACGCTCGTAAAAATAACTCGCGGAGGAATTTGCGGCTCTGATTTACATTATTATCAGGAAGGCAAAGTCGGTAATTTCACCGTCAAAGCCCCGATGATTTTAGGTCATGAAGTTATTGGCAAAGTGGTCCACAGCGATTCAGAAACATTACGCGAAGGACAGTCAATTGCTATTAATCCGTCTAAACCGTGCGGCCATTGTAAATATTGTCTTCAGCATGAAGAAAACCAATGTACTGAAATGCGCTTTTTTGGCAGCGCGATGTATTTTCCGCACGTCGATGGGGGATTTACCCAGTTTAAAACGGTCGATACCGCCCAGTGCATTCCTTACCCGGAACAGGCGGACGAAAAGGTTATGGCCTTTGCCGAACCGCTGGCGGTGGCCATCCATGCCGCGCATGAGGCTGGCGACCTACAGGGTAAGAAAGTGTTTATCTCCGGCGTCGGCCCCATCGGCTGCCTGATCGTCAGCGCGGTGAAAACGCTGGGCGCCGCGGAAGTGGTCTGTGCCGACGTCAGCCCCCGATCGCTGTCGCTGGCTCAGCAAATGGGCGCGGATACGCTGGTGAATCCTCTGCATGACTCGCTCGATCAGTGGAAAACGGAAAAAGGCTATTTCGATATCAGCTTCGAGGTCTCAGGCCATCCTTCCTCTATCACTACCTGTCTGGAAGTTACCCGGGCAAAAGGGGTGATGGTGCAGGTCGGGATGGGCGGCGCCGTTCCGGACTTCCCGATGATGATGCTGATCGGCAAAGAAATCGCCCTGAAAGGCTCTTTCCGCTTTACCACCGAATTTAACACCGCGGTCTCCTGGCTGGCGCATAACGTTATCGATCCGCTGCCGCTGCTGAGTGCGGAATATCCGTTTACCGATCTGGAACAGGCGCTGATTTTCGCCAGCGACAAAACCCAGGCGGCGAAAGTTCAGCTCGTCTTTGAGAATGAAAAATAAGGAGCAACATCATGAACGATCTTTTTTCACTGGCAGGTAAAAATATACTGATCACCGGCTCCGCCCAAGGGATCGGGTATTTGCTGGCAACGGGTCTTGGCAAATATGGCGCGCAGATTATCGTTAACGATATTACGTCGGAACGGGCAGAAGCCGCCGTCGCAAAACTACAGCAGGAAGGGATCCGCGCCGTTGCCGCCCCCTTTAACGTGACGCATAAACAGGATATCGACGCAGCAATAGAGCATATCGAAAAGGATATTGGCCCGATTGATGTACTGGTCAATAACGCCGGGATCCAGCGCCGTCACCCATTTACCGAATTTCCAGAGCAGGAGTGGAACGACGTGATTGCGGTCAACCAGACCGCCGTGTTCCTCGTCTCCCAGGCGGTAACCCGTCGGATGGTTGAGCGCCAGGCCGGGAAAGTGATCAACATCTGCTCGATGCAGAGCGAACTGGGTCGCGACACCATCACGCCGTACGCCGCATCGAAAGGTGCTGTGAAGATGCTGACTCGCGGTATGTGCGTTGAGCTGGCGCGCCATAACATTCAGGTTAACGGCATCGCGCCAGGGTACTTCAAAACCGAGATGACCAAAGCGCTGGTTGAAGATGAAGCTTTCACCTCATGGCTGTGCAAACGTACGCCTGCCGCCCGCTGGGGCGATCCGCAGGAACTGATTGGCGCAGCGGTATTCCTCTCCTCCAAAGCCTCGGACTTCGTTAACGGGCACCTGCTGTTCGTCGATGGCGGCATGCTGGTCGCGGTGTAACCACTGAACAACCCTACGCAGCGCGCAAGCGCTGCCTTTTTGGCACAGATAAGAGATAAGATTATGCCATTAATCATAATTGCGGCAGGCGTCGCGCTGCTTCTGGTCCTGATGATTGGCTTTAAAGTCAATGGCTTTATCGCCCTGGTCCTGGTCGCTGCCGTCGTGGGATTCGCCGAAGGGATGGACGCACAGGCAGTTTTACATTCCATTCAAAACGGGATCGGCGGTACGCTCGGCGGACTGGCGATGATCCTCGGTTTTGGCGCAATGTTGGGTAAATTGATTTCTGACACGGGGGCCGCACAACGCATTGCCACTACCCTGATCGGTACGTTTGGTAAAAAACGCGTGCAGTGGGCGCTGGTCGTCACCGGACTGGTCGTCGGGCTGGCGATGTTCTTCGAGGTCGGCTTTGTGCTGCTACTGCCGCTGGTATTTACGGTAGTGGCCTCTTCCGGTTTGCCGCTGCTGTACGTCGGCGTGCCGATGGTCGCCGCCCTCTCGGTGACCCACTGTTTCCTGCCGCCGCATCCGGGACCGACCGCCATTGCGACGATTTTTGAAGCCAACCTCGGCACCACGCTGCTGTACGGGTTCATTATCACCATCCCTACGGTGATTGTCGCAGGCCCGCTGTTTTCAAAACTGCTGACCCGCTTTGAAAAAGCGCCGCCGGAAGGGTTGTTTAACCCGCACCTGTTCACCGAAGAGGAGATGCCGTCCTTCTGGAACAGTATCTTTGCGGCGGTGATCCCCGTCATACTGATGGCTGTTGCCGCAGTCTGTGAAATTACGCTGCCAAAAACCAACTCAGTGCGGGTATTCTTTGAGTTTATCGGTAACCCTGCCGTCGCGCTGTTTATCGCTATCGTACTGGCGATTTTCACCCTTGGCCGACGCAATGGACGGACGATTGAACAAATCATGGATATCGTCGGTGATTCTATCGGCGCCATCGCGATGATTGTGTTTATTATCGCCGGCGGCGGCGCGTTTAAGCAGGTACTGGTGGACAGCGGCGTGGGCCAGTATATTTCGCAGTTGATGACCGGCACGTCGCTGTCGCCGCTGTTGATGTGCTGGACGGTAGCAGCATTGCTGCGTATTGCGCTGGGGTCAGCGACCGTTGCCGCGATCACGACCGCTGGCGTGGTGCTGCCGATCATTAACGTCACTCATGCCGATCCGGCGTTGATGGTGCTGGCAACCGGGGCCGGTAGCGTGATCGCTTCGCACGTTAACGATCCTGGATTCTGGCTGTTTAAGGGTTACTTTAACCTCAGCGTCGGTGAAACGCTGCGGACATGGACCGTGATGGAAACCCTGATTTCGATTATGGGACTGCTGGGCGTGCTGGCGCTAAACGCCGTTCTGCATTAAGAAGGCGGGATTAACCACCGGGGGGCGATGTCGCCGCCGCTCCCCGGTACGGGAGAGAAGATGAGGAACCACAGAATTTCTTTGCAGGACATTGCCACGCTCGCGGGCGTGACCAAAATGACGGTGAGCCGCTATATCCGCTCGCCGAAAAAAGTCGCAAAGGAAACCGGCGAGCGTATCGCGCAGATCATGGAGGAGATTAACTACATCCCGAACCGTGCGCCCGCCATGCTGTTGAACGCGCAAAGCTACACGCTTGGCGTGTTAATTCCTTCATTTCAGAACCAGCTCTTCGCCGACATTCTTGCCGGTATTGAATCTGTTACTTCTGACCACAACTACCAGACTCTGATTGCCAACTATAACTACGACCGCGAATCAGAAGAAGAGTCGGTGATCAATCTGCTCTCCTACAATATCGACGGCATCATTCTTTCCGAGAAATATCACACCCTGCGCACGGTGAAATTCCTG
Source organism: Citrobacter telavivensis (assembly GCA_009363175.1). Taxonomy (NCBI): domain Bacteria; kingdom Pseudomonadati; phylum Pseudomonadota; class Gammaproteobacteria; order Enterobacterales; family Enterobacteriaceae; genus Citrobacter; species Citrobacter telavivensis. Next base: position 1,185,162 of record CP045205.1, on the reverse strand, counting down.
CGATCGGCCGCGATTCCCATTATCGAGCTGATGGATATCCAGGGCGATCGTCTGGATATGGAAGTCGGGTTTGATAACCGTCAGGCGGCGTTTGATATGGTCAGCACCATGCTGGATAAACGCCAGCGGCGCAAAATTCTCTATCTCGGTTCGAAAGACGATATCCGTGATGAACAACGTTTTTGTGGCTACTGCGACGCGATGACGCAGCGAAACCTGACGCCTCTGCGCGTTAACCCTCGGGCGATCTCGTCGATTCATCTGGGCACGCAACTGATGCGCGACGCGCTCGTCGCCCACCCGGATTTAGACGGCGTTTTTTGCACCAATGATGATATTGCAATGGGGGCGCTGCTGTTTTGCCGGGAGCGCGAACTGTCCGTACCGGAGCAAATCTCCATTGCGGGTTTCCACGGTCTGGAGATGGGCCGACAGATGATCCCAAGCCTTGCCAGCGTCATTACGCCCCGTTTTGATATTGGCCGCATGGCGGCGCAGATGTTGCTGAGTAAAATCAAGAACAACGACCACAACCACAATACGATCGATTTGGGATACCAGATTTATCACGGCAATACGCTATAAGTGATTTTCTCTCCCCTGCGCATATTCTCTTTCCTTCACATTGCCTATACTCGACGCAGGATAAATGGAGGAAATCTAATGAGCTCACCCCTGCTGATTGCCCGCACGCCAGACACTGAAGTGTTTTTACTCCCCGGTATGGCAAACCGTCATGGACTGATTACTGGCGCGACCGGTACCGGAAAAACCGTTACGCTGCAAAAACTGGCCGAATCGCTGTCGGAAATTGGCGTGCCGGTATTTATGGCCGATGTGAAAGGTGATTTAACGGGCGTCGCCGCTGAGGGACAAGCCTCCGAGAAACTGCTCGCCAGACTGAAAAATATTGGTATTACCGACTGGCAACCGCACAGCAACCCGGTGGTGCTGTGGGATATCTTCGGTGAAAAAGGCCATCCGGTTCGCGCCACGGTCTCTGACCTCGGGCCGCTCTTGCTGGCGCGTCTGCTGAACCTTAACGAGGTACAGTCCGGCGTACTGAACATTATCTTCCGCATTGCCGATGACCAGGGTCTGTTGCTGTTGGATTTCAAAGACCTGCGGGCCATCACTCAATACATCGGCGACAATGCCAAATCCTTCCAGAATCAGTATGGCAACATCAGCAGTGCTTCAGTCGGGGCTATTCAGCGCGGGCTGTTGACGCTTGAACAGCAAGGGGCAACGCACTTCTTTGGCGAGCCGATGCTCGACATCAAAGACTGGATGCGCACCGATGCCAACGGCAAAGGGATCATCAATATTCTCAGTGCCGAGAAGCTCTACCAGATGCCGAAACTCTACGCCGCCAGCCTGCTGTGGATGCTCTCCGAGCTTTACGAACAGTTGCCGGAAGCTGGCGATCTGGAAAAACCGAAGCTGGTCTTCTTCTTCGACGAAGCGCATTTGCTGTTCAACGACGCACCGCAGGTGTTGCTGGATAAAATCGAACAGGTGATCCGTCTGATCCGCTCTAAAGGGGTTGGCGTCTGGTTTGTTTCGCAGAACCCGGCGGATATTCCGGATAACGTACTCGGTCAGTTGGGCAACCGCGTTCAGCACGCCCTACGCGCCTTCACGCCGAAAGATCAGAAAGCGGTGAAAACCGCCGCACAAACCATGCGCGCCAATCCGGCGTTTGATACGGAGAAAGCGATTCAGGAACTGGGTACCGGCGAAGCGCTGGTCTCGTTTCTTGATGCTAAAGGCAGCCCGTCGGTCGTTGAGCGGGCGATGGTAATTGCCCCGTGCTCACGTATGGGACCGGTGACGGATGATGAGCGCAACGGACTGATCAACCACTCTGCGCTTTATGGTAAATATGAAGACGACCTGGATCGCGAATCCGCGTTTGAAATGCTGCAAAAAGGCATACAAGTGGCTACTGAACAACAGAGTAATCCCCCCGCGAAAGGTAAAGAAGTGGCCGTTGACGACGGTATTCTTGGCGGTCTGAAAGATATTCTGTTCGGCACTACCGGGCCACGCGGCGGTAAGCGTGATGGCGTCGTGCAGAGCGTGGCGAAAAGCGCCGCGCGTCAGGTGACCAATCAGATCATTCGCGGGATGTTAGGCAGTTTGATGGGCGGCAGAAGACGCTAGGCATTGCGCCGCAGTTTGCCGGATGGCGGCGTAACCGCCTTATCCGGCCTACAAGAGATGACAACTTACGCATCATAATTCGCGAGTAGGCCTGATAAGCGCAGCGCCATCAGGCACTGCGCCAGAACGTGCCGGAGATTATGACTTACGCATCATCAGCCAGAGGCTGATTAAGAAGAATGAGGCGCTCGGCAGCAGTGCGCCGATAATTGGCGGGATGCCGTACACCAGCGTCAGCGGGCCGAAGATCTGGTCCAGCACGTAGAAGACAAAACCAAAGCTTATCCCCGTCACCACACGCACGCCCATCGGCACGCTACGCAGTGGGCCAAAGATGAACGACAGCGCCATCAGCATCATCACCGCAACGGACAGCGGCTGGAAAACTTTGCTCCACATATTGAGCTGATAGCGTCCGGCCTCCTGGCCGCTCGACTTCAGGTACTTCACGTAGTTGTGCAGACCGCTGATGGAAAGCGCATCCGGGTCCAGCGCCACCACGCCCAGTTTGTCCGGCGTGAGGTTAGTTTTCCAGGTACTGCTCACGATTTGCGAACCGGTTACCTGCTTCGGATCGGTCAAATTTGACTCATCCACCTGCGACAGACGCCAGACCTTCTGTTCCGGATCAAACTTCGCAGACGCGGCATAGCGCACGGACTGCAAACGACGCTGATCGTTAAAGGCGTAGATACTGATCCCCCCTAACTCTTCATCGCCTTTCACCCGTTCGATGTAAACAAAGTTATTGCCGTCTTTCGCCCACAGCCCCTGCTGGGTGGAAAGCAGCGAACCGCCGTACATCGCCTGCGCACGGTAGTTACGCGCCATTTGCTCGCCCTGCGGCGCAACCCACTCGCCGATGGCCATGGTCAGCAGCACCAGCGGGATCGCGGTTTTCATCACCGAGAGCGCTACCTGCATACGGGTAAAACCCGACGCTTGCATCACCACCAGTTCGCTGCGCTGAGCCAGCATCCCAAGGCCTAGCAGCGCGCCAAGCAGCGCCGCCATTGGGAAGAAAATCTGCACATCTTTCGGCACGCTGAGCAGGGTGTACATCCCCGCGCCCAGCGCATCGTAGCTCCCCTGCCCGGCTTTTTTGAGCTGGTCAACAAACTTGATGATGCCGGAAAGCGACACCAGCATGAACAACGTCATCATGATGGTGGTGAAAATAGTTTTACCGATATAGCGGTCAAGGACACCAAATGGCTGCATCACACCGCTCCTTTACGCGAAAAACTGGCGCGCAGACGGCGCACCGGCACTGTATCCCACAGGTTCAGGCCCACTGCCAGCGCCAGGTACAGCAGGTTGACGACCCACATCCAGATAACCGGATCCAGCTTACCTTTCCCGCCGTTGGATTTCAGGGAGGTTTGGATCAGGAAGAACATCAGATACAGCAACATCGCAGGCAGCATTGACAGCACGCGGCCCTGACGTGGGTTGACCACGCTCAGCGGTACGACCATCAGCGCCATCATAAATACGGTGAATACCAGCGTGATGCGCCAGTGCAGCTCCGCACGGGCCCGATCGGTATTAGTGGACCACAGCGTACGCATATCCATCTGGTCAGTATCGTTAGGATCCAGCGCTACCGCCTGATGACCAATAATCGCCTGATAGTCCTGGAAGTCGGTGATGCGGAAATCACGCAGCAGTGCGGTGCCTTCAAAGCGGGTACCTTTGTTCAGGGTGACCACCTGCGTGCCGTCGCGCAGTTGCGATAAATGTCCGGAATCGGCAACCACCACGGAAGGACGGGCGTTACCTTTCGGGCGAATCTGCGCGAGGAACACATCTTTAAAATGGCTACCCTCAACGCTTTCAATGAACAGTACCGAACCGCCGTTGGTGGCCTGCTGGAACTGCCCTTGCGCCAGTGCAGCCATTCCTGGATTGGCTTTCGCCTCAGCGAGTACCTCATCCTGATGCTTTGACGACCACGGTCCCGCCCACATGACATTAACGGCGGCGATGATACCGGTGAACAGCGCCAGGATCATGGCGGCTTTCACCAGCACGGACTTGCTCAGACCGCAGGCATGCATCACCGTAATTTCACTTTCGGTATACAGTTTGCCCAGAGTCATCAACAGGCCGAGGAACAGGCTGAGCGGCAGGATGAGCTGCGCCATTTCAGGCACGCCGAGGCCCAGCAACGAGAGCACCAGATTTGCCGGAATGTCACCGTCAACCGCTGCGCCGAGGATCCTCACTAACTTTTGACAAAAGAAAATCAAAAGCAGGATGAAGAGGATGGCAAGCTGGCTTTTGAGCGTCTCCCGCACCAGATATCTTATGATTATCACTTTAAATACGCCCGTAAAAACTCGTCTTTTGCAGGAATTTAGCTTGTTTCATGGCTTAAACGTCATTTATTCTCTTGAGTCGTCGAAATCGTCGCTAAAATTATTATACTCAGCGGATTCGCCACTCAGAACGCGTTCTGATGTGCCAATGCCGTAATAACGTTAAGATTAACACGAAGTCACCGCAACTGCGGACATGAGTTACGAAAGCTTGCAATTCTAACCGCAGGCGCCGCCGTTGTCTTTAAGATTCAGGAGCGTAGTGCATGGAGTTTAGTGTAAAAAGCGGTAGCCCGGAGAAACAGCGGAGTGCCTGCATCGTCGTGGGCGTCTTTGAACCACGCCGCCTTTCTCCGATTGCAGAACAGCTCGATAAAATCAGCGACGGGTACATCAGTGCCCTGCTGCGCCGTGGCGAACTGGAAGGCAAACCAGGTCAGACCTTGTTGCTGCACCATGTTCCCAACGTGCTGTCCGAGCGTATCCTCCTCATCGGATGTGGCAAAGAGCGCGAGCTGGATGAACGTCAGTATAAGCAGGTTATTCAGAAAACGATAAACACTCTGAATGATACCGGCTCGATGGAAGCCGTCTGCTTCCTGACCGAACTGCACGTCAAAGGCCGCAACAACTACTGGAAAGTACGTCAGGCTGTCGAGACGGCCAAAGAGACGCTGTACAGTTTCGATCAGTTGAAGACCACCAAAAGCGAGCCGCGTCGCCCGCTGCGTAAAATGGTCTTCAACGTGCCGACCCGCCGTGAACTGACCAGCGGCGAGCGTGCTATCCAGCACGGACTGGCCATTGCCGCCGGTATTAAGGCTGCGAAAGACCTCGGCAACATGCCGCCGAATATCTGCAACGCCGCCTACCTGGCCTCTCAGGCGCGCCAGTTGGCTGACAGCTACAGTAAGAATGTGGTCACCCGCGTCATCGGCGAACAGCAGATGAAAGAGCTGGGAATGCACTCTTACCTCGCCGTCGGTCACGGTTCGCAGAACGAATCGCTGATGTCGGTAATCGAGTACAAAGGCAGTCCGTCCGAAGACGTCCGCCCGATCGTGTTGGTCGGTAAAGGGCTCACCTTTGATTCCGGCGGTATCTCCATCAAGCCTGCCGAAGGCATGGACGAGATGAAGTACGACATGTGCGGTGCCGCAGCCGTTTACGGCGTGATGCGCATGGTGGCGGAGCTTCAGTTGCCGATCAACGTCATCGGCGTGCTGGCGGGCTGTGAAAACATGCCGGGTGGTCGCGCCTATCGTCCGGGCGACGTGCTGACGACGATGTCCGGTCAGACGGTCGAAGTGCTGAACACCGATGCCGAAGGCCGTCTGGTACTCTGCGACGTCTTAACCTACGTTGAGCGTTTTGAGCCGGAAGCCGTGATCGACGTGGCGACCCTGACGGGTGCCTGCGTGATTGCGCTGGGCCACCACATCACCGGTCTGATGTCGAACCATAACCCGCTGGCGCACGAGCTGATCGGCGCGTCTGAACAAGCCGGTGACCGCGCATGGCGTCTGCCGCTGGGTGATGAGTATCAGGAACAGCTGGAGTCCAATTTTGCGGACATGGCGAATATTGGCGGCCGTCCTGGCGGTGCGATCACCGCAGGCTGCTTCCTGTCGCGCTTTACCCGCAAGTACAACTGGGCGCACCTTGATATCGCCGGTACCGCCTGGCGCTCCGGGAAAGCCAAAGGCGCAACCGGTCGTCCGGTGGCGTTGCTGTCACAGTTCCTGCTCAATCGTGCGGGTTTTTCCGGCGAAGAGTAAGTTAGAGATTGCCCCGTAGGCCGGATAAGCGCAGTGCCATCCGGCAAAATGCCTGATGTCGGCGCTAATGCGCCTTATCAGGCCTACGGTGTGCAACATGGCAACGCGTTTAAATCCACCACAAGAAGCCCCATATATGAAGAATGCAACGTTCTACCTTCTGGACAACGAAAACACCGTCGATGGCTTAAGTGCCGTCGAGCAACTGGTGTGTGAGATTGCCGCAGAACGTTGGCGCAGTGGTAAACGCGTGTTGATTGCTTGCGAAGACGAAAAACAGGCGATTCGCCTGGATGAAGCACTGTGGGCCAGACCGGCTGACAGTTTCGTCCCGCACAATCTGGCAGGTGAAGGACCGCGCGGCGGCTCGCCGGTGGAAATCGCCTGGCCGGAAAAACGCAACAGCAGCCCGCGCGATCTGCTCATCAGTCTGCGCGTTGGCTTTGCAGATTTTGCCACCGCTTTCACAGAAGTGATAGACTTCGTTCCTTACGAAGATTCTCTGAAACAATCGGCGCGTGAACGCTACAAAGCCTACCGCGTGGCTGGTTTTAACCTGAATACGGCAACCTGGAAATAATGGAAAAGACATACAACCCCCAAGATATCGAACAGCCGCTTTACGAGCACTGGGAAAAGCAGGGCTATTTCAAGCCTAACGGCGATGAAAGCAAAGAGTCCTTCTGCATCATGATCCCGCCGCCGAACGTCACCGGCAGTTTGCATATGGGTCATGCTTTCCAGCAAACCATCATGGACACCCTGATTCGCTACCAGCGCATGCAGGGGAAAAATACCCTGTGGCAGGTCGGTACCGACCACGCCGGTATCGCGACCCAGATGGTGGTTGAGCGTAAAATTGCCGCAGAAGAAGGTAAAACCCGTCACGACTATGGTCGCGATGCCTTCATTGACAAAATCTGGCAGTGGAAAGCGGAATCCGGCGGCACCATCACTCGCCAGATGCGCCGCCTCGGTAACTCCGTTGACTGGGAGCGCGAGCGCTTCACCATGGACGAAGGTCTTTCCAATGCCGTGAAAGAAGTGTTTGTCCGCCTGTACAAAGAAGATCTGATTTACCGTGGCAAACGCCTGGTGAACTGGGATCCAAAACTGCGCACCGCCATTTCTGACCTGGAAGTGGAAAACCGCGAGTCTAAAGGCTCGATGTGGCATATCCGCTACCCGCTGGCCGACGGCGCAAAAACCGCTGACGGTAAAGATTACCTGGTGGTTGCGACCACCCGTCCGGAAACCCTGCTCGGCGATACCGGCGTTGCCGTCAACCCGGAAGATCCGCGTTATAAAGATCTGATTGGCAAATTCGTGGTGCTGCCGCTGGTAAACCGCCGCATTCCGATCGTCGGTGACGAACATGCCGACATGGAAAAAGGCACCGGCTGCGTGAAGATCACCCCGGCACACGACTTTAACGACTATGAAGTCGGTCGTCGTCATGCCCTGCCAATGATCAACATCTTCACCTTTGATGGCGATATCCGCGAAACGGCGGAAGTGTACGACACCAAAGGCGAAGAATCTGACGTTTACTCAAGCGAGATCCCGGCTGAGTTCCAGAAACTGGAACGCTTTGCCGCACGTAAAGCGGTGGTTGCCGCCGTCGACGCACTGGGCCTGCTGGAAGAGGTTAAACCACACGATCTGACCGTCCCGTACGGCGACCGTGGCGGCGTGGTCATCGAACCAATGCTAACCGACCAGTGGTACGTCCGTGCCGACGTGCTGGCAAAACCGGCGGTGGAAGCGGTTGAGAATGGCGACATTCAGTTCGTACCGAAGCAGTACGAAAATATGTACTTCTCCTGGATGCGTGATATTCAGGACTGGTGTATCTCCCGTCAGTTGTGGTGGGGCCACCGTATTCCGGCATGGTACGACAACGACGGTAACGTCTATGTGGGCCGCAACGAAGACGAAGTACGCAAGGAAAACAACCTGGGTGCCGACGTTGCGCTGCGTCAGGACGACGACGTACTGGATACCTGGTTCTCCTCCGCGCTGTGGACCTTCTCCACGCTCGGCTGGCCGGAAAACACCGACGCGCTGCGTCAGTTCCATCCGACTTCTGTGATGGTCTCCGGCTTCGACATCATCTTCTTCTGGATTGCCCGCATGATCATGATGACCATGCACTTCATCAAAGATGAAAACGGCAAGCCGCAGGTGCCGTTCCATACCGTCTACATGACCGGTCTGATTCGTGACGACGAAGGGCAGAAAATGTCCAAATCCAAGGGCAACGTCATTGACCCGCTGGATATGGTCGACGGGATTTCCCTGGCAGACCTGCTGGAGAAACGTACCGGCAACATGATGCAGCCGCAGTTGGCAGAGAAGATTGCTAAGCGTACCGAGAAACAGTTCCCGGACGGCATTGAGCCGCACGGCACCGACGCCCTGCGCTTCACCCTGGCCGCGCTCGCCTCTACCGGTCGCGACATCAACTGGGATATGAAGCGTCTGGAAGGTTACCGTAACTTCTGTAACAAGCTGTGGAACGCCAGCCGCTTTGTGCTGATGAACACGGAAGACCAGGATTGCGGTTTCAACGGCGGCGAAATGACCCTGTCGCTGGCGGACAGATGGATCCTGGCGGAATTCAACCAGACCACGAAAGCGTATCGTGAAGCGCTGGACAACTTCCGCTTCGATATCGCCGCGGGCATTCTGTACGAGTTCACCTGGAACCAGTTCTGCGACTGGTATCTGGAACTGACGAAACCGGTGATGAACGGTGGGACGGAAGCTGAACTGCGCGGCACTCGCCACACGCTGGTTACCGTTCTGGAAGGTTTGCTGCGCCTGGCGCACCCGATCATTCCGTTTATCACGGAAACCATCTGGCAGCGCGTGAAAGTGATTTGTGGGATTACCGCCGACACCATCATGCTGCAACCGTTCCCGGCCTATGACGCGTCTCAGGTTGATGAAGCAGCCCTTGCCGATACCGAATGGCTGAAGCAGGCGATCGCCGCTGTGCGTAATATCCGTGCGGAAATGAACATCGCGCCGGGCAAACCGCTGGAACTGCTGCTGCGTGGTTGCAGCGATGACGCGATTCGTCGCGTGAACGACAACCGCAGCTTCCTGCTGAATCTGGCGCGTCTGGAAAGCATCTCCGTGCTGCCTGCCGACGACAAAGGTCCGGTATCGGTCGCCAAAATTATCGACGGTGCCGAACTGCTGATCCCGATGGCAGGCCTCATCAACAAAGAAGATGAGCTGGCGCGTCTGGCAAAAGAAGTGGCGAAAATCGAAGGTGAAATCAGCCGTATCGAAAACAAACTGGCTAACGAAGGCTTTGTGGCGCGCGCGCCGGAAGCGGTCATCGCTAAAGAGCGTGAGAAGCTGGAAGGCTACGCCGAAGCGAAAACGAAGCTGGTTGAGCAGCAGGCGGTCATCGCCGCGCTGTAATCGAATAACCGGATAACGGTAATGTAAAAAGGCCGGAGCATGCTCCGGCCTTTTTGTATCAGGCTTGTTGTATCAAATAAATGGAACCTGCGGCATCATACCGCGTGAAAGCACCGCAATCGGCCCTGTCTCGGGTTGTTCATCATGGTCAGTCAGTTCCAGAGTATCCAGATCGCCATCAACCCAGGTATTCGCCGCCAGGAAACGCAGATAGCGCATCTTCATTAACGGATAGGCCAGCCCCAGCGTAATGGACGATACCACGGCAATCAGCACCCACTGCACCACCAGCGCATGAAATGCGATACCGGAATGAAAACGGATACCGCCGTTCGCGAGCGTCAGACTGTTCATAAAATGATTACGCAAACCCATCCACATATACCCAGTGGAAAGCAGAATGGCAGCGAAATAGAGCAGGTAGCAGGCGATGATTTGTCCCTGGTACTCAAGGATCAGTGCAAGCTGCGCCTCCTCACTCATCCCGCCCATCATGCTGGCCATCATGATGGCGCTGAAAATGCCGGAAAAGAGCCAGGCAATCATCGCCAGGAAAGGCACAACGATCAGCATCGACAGGAAACACACTTTAATGCACTGTTTTACGCTTACAGCAACAGCGAAACGATGAATACCAAACTGACCGCCCTCACCGAGCAGCGTAATCCATTTCGCATACACGACACCGGCAATAACGCCGGCGCCTGCCAGGAAAATAACGAATGCTAACAGGACTTTTGTAATAATAGCCGTAACGCTGTCACCAGGAATATTCACCACCAGGAGAATAATCACCGTCAGCAGAATATAAAGCACAACGGGTAATCCCATCATCACCCACCATGCACGTCCCAATGGGCTGTGAAAGTTAAAGCGCACATTATTCAGTGTGGTCATCATGGCATTATATTTTATGCTTTTGACCATAAAGAGGGGTAATACCAGGAAAAATACCAACAGTAACACCAGTTCAAGCGCGGGCACGGCGGCGAAGAAAGAGATCAAGATAATAACAAAAACCAGGAACAACCAGCTTAAGAAAATTGCCAGTCCCGTCGCATGGTAGCCAAAACGCGCACCGTTCAATTCCATATTTTCATAAATATAGCGACGACTGCGCACCATCGCCCATGGTGTATAAATGCCAAGAGTAATGATACATAGAATGATATTAGTCAGGCAGATCATAAAATATTCTCCGGCGCGACCATGAAAGTCAAACTGCCAACGAGACTGCTGCCCGTTTTTTACTACTGAGTCCATAACAATTCCTTTGTTTGCCAAATATAAAAATGAAAACTATTAAATAATATCACTATCAGAAAACGCAGAATAACCCGTTCAGTGAAGAAACGCTTGTTTTTTTACGTACTGCTTGCATGCTTTCACAGACAGTGATATCAATTATAATTATATATATGTAGATTTAATTAAACGAAAATATGAGTAATCAACAGCATCAGTCCCTCACTCTCCGTCCCCTTTGCGTACAGGATAATCCTGTCATCGCGGCGGTTATCCGTCAGGTGTCCGCCGAATATGGTCTCTCCGCTGACAAAGGCTATACGGTTGCCGATCCGAATCTGGACGAACTGTATCAGCTCTACTCTCAGCCAGGCCATGCGTATTGGGTGGTGGAGCGTAATGGGGAAATCGTGGGCGGTGGCGGAATTGCCCCGTTAACGTGTAGCGAACCCGATATTTGCGAGCTGCAAAAAATGTACTTTTTGCCCGCGGCGCGCGGACAAGGCATGGCGAAAAAGCTGGCGCTGATGGCGATGGACCACGCTCGCGCGCAGGGATTTAAACACTGCTATCTGGAAACCACTGCCTTTTTACGCGAGGCGATTGGCCTGTACGAACATTTAGGGTTTGAGCATATCAGCGAACCGCTGGGCTGCACCGGGCACGTCGATTGCGAAGTGCGCATGCTCAAACCCCTGTAAAGCAGGTTATTGCATCTCAGGCGATACCGAAAGTCGAATCACGCCAGCGGCCTGAGCGGCTGGCAATTTCAGCACTTCCACCCACATATCCTGCACCAGATCGCAGACAACCTTTTCTTTCCCCACGCCCTTCTGCGGCTCAGCCATAAGCTGTACATCCTGCCCGTAACGCTGCACCAGCACCGGTACGACGTTTTGCAGATCCTCCATGGCCTGTTGTTTCTCAGCCTCTGTCACCGTGTGTTTATTGACACCATACGCCGCGCGCATCATCGTGGCATCGCCTTCCATACGCCGTTTCAGAATATCCTGCGAGATCAGACGCGTCGGGTTAATCCCGCCTTTGACCTGCGGGAAGAGAAAGCGGAAACACTCGTCGTCGCCTTTTTTCTGCACCGCGGCAATCTGTTCGAGATTGATCTTCATATAGTCAACGACGTTGCTGTCCGGCGCCTGCTGTAAACGCGACATCTGAATTTGTAGCACCTGCGGTTGAATGGTATCGATAATTTGCTGCTCGGTTTTACCTTCATTTTTTAGCTGCAGCGCCTGTGTACGAAGATGGATCCAGAATGTCGGCTCCTGTTCCTTCAGTACCTGAAACGTCGGCATTTGCAGTAGCACGGCATCAAACTGCTGCTCTTCCGTTTGACCGGATGCCGCTTTTTCTCGCGGGATCAGGTAGTGCACGTCAAAGAGGTTCCACGCGACGATCGCCACAATCATCAGCACCGCGCCAGAGGCTTTCCCCACCCAGCCTTTTTTACGCATCAGCCCAATCACCGCAGCGATAACCGCGCCGACGTAGCCTGCGAGAAGTACATGTGTCCAGTTCATCGGTATTCCTTGCCCTGAAAAGGAGACATTTTTCCCTGCTCGCGACGGGATGTCACCTTACAGCAGGCAGAACTACCGAAATTAAGAGGCGACGGGGACGCCGCTGTGAAAGCGAAACTCATTGTCCGGTGAGGCTATCAGCACGGCTTCCACTTCACCAAAATGACGGACGCGGGGAGAAATATCCTCCTGCGACACCTGTTGCGCCAGCGCCAGGTAGTCCTGAAAGTGGCGCGCTTCGGAGCGCAGTAGCGACAGGTAGAACTTTTGCAGGTCGTCATCGAGAAACGGGGCCAGCGCGGCAAAGCGTTCGCAGGAGCGTGCTTCGATGTAAGCCCCACAAATCAGCTTATCAATCAGCGTCAGCGGTTCATGCGTGCGCACCGCTTTCAGCATCCCTTTTGCGTAGCGACTGGCGGTGATCTTCACGTAAGGAATATTTCTGGCCTGCATCGCTTCGCGCACCTGCCAGAAGTGGTGCAGTTCTTCTTTTATCAACAGCACCATGCTGTCGATAAGCTGGCGGCCCCACGGATCGTCCGTTTCTGGCATCACGCTTTTACCAATCTGTTTATGGAGCGCGACAAAGTCCGGTTCCGGCCCTTCGCGGAAGGCAAAGGCTTCATACGGCTGCAGCCAGGCGAGCAGCGCATCCGCACCCGGTTTATCCGCCACGTACTTACGCACCAGCAGCATCGCCGTTTGCGCCGCCTTAAGTTCGCAAATCAAATGATCGGTGAGCAGCAGAGGAAGGTTTTGCGGATCGCGCGCCTGGTCAATCCAGGCCTGCGGGGTAGGACAGTGTAGAAACTGGCGTACCGGGGAGAGAATTTGCGGATAGTCCATGTGTAACCTGTCGAAAGAGTACGGCAGCAAACTGCCGTACTCTTTTAACGTGCGGGGATCTTAGTGACGCACGCCGTCGTCATCTTCGTCGACGTAGTCTTCGTCGTCGCCCTCTTCACCTTCTTCACCGTTCGGATCTTCAAAGTAGGTGCCCCAGCCGTCGTATTCAACGTCATATTTCTCTGCCAGGTTCATCAGTTGCTCAACCTGCGCGTCGATAAGATCGGCTTTCAGCGCACATTCACTGAGGATATCGCAGCAAATGACGGTGTCGCCTTCTTCCACTTCCAGCTCTTCCGGCTCGGTCACTTCGTAGCCAAGTTTAAACGCTTCAACCGCGGCTTTTTCCAGGGTTTCGAAATCGTCTGCGGAAAGATGGTGCTCGATGGTATACAGCGCGTCCGGGTCGCTGCCATCATCCAGTAATTCTTCAATAATCAGGCGCGTTTCTTCACGCTGCTCTTCCAGTTGTTCCGGGTTTGCCATGGCTCGTTCCTCATAATGTCCTGCCGATACTCTTATTGTCACATACCACCGTCGTTGCCTCCACCTTTCCAGAAAAGATTTGTTAAACGGGGTTGCAAATGCATAATCATCCATATAAATTGAATTTTAATTCAATAGATGGCATCAGCCATGGGAGGGAACTATGTCAGGTTTTTATCAGAAGCATTTTTTAAAGTTACTCGATTTCACCTCTGCTGAACTCAACGCACTTATCCAACTTGCCGCAAAACTGAAAGCCGATAAGAAAAATGGCAAAGAAGAACAAAAACTTACAGGCAAAAACATCGCGCTCATCTTCGAAAAAGACTCGACCCGTACACGATGCTCTTTCGAAGTTGCCGCTTACGACCAGGGCGCTCGCGTCACTTATCTCGGTTCCAGCGGGAGCCAGATTGGGCATAAAGAGTCAATTAAGGACACCGCACGCGTGCTGGGCAGGATGTATGACGGCATTCAGTATCGCGGTTACGGTCAGGAAGTGGTCGAAACGCTGGCCGACTATGCCGGTGTACCGGTATGGAACGGGTTGACCAATGAGTTCCATCCCACCCAGTTGCTGGCCGACCTGCTGACAATGCAGGAACATTTACCGGGCACAGCGTTCAACGACATGACGCTGGTTTACGCCGGTGATGCGCGCAATAACATGGGTAACTCAATGCTGGAAGCCGCCGCACTCACCGGGCTTGATCTGCGTCTGGTGGCGCCAAAAACCTGCTGGCCAGAAGCATCGCTGGTCGCAGAATGCAGCGCAATGGCGAAGAAAAATGGCGGCAACATTACGCTCACCGAAGATATCGCGGCAGGAGTGAAAGGTGCGGACTTTATCTACACCGACGTCTGGGTGTCGATGGGCGAACCAAAAGAGAAGTGGGCGGAGCGTATCGCCATGCTGCGTGACTATCAGGTCAACAGCCAGATGATGACGCTTTCCGGGAATCCGCAGGTGAAGTTCCTGCACTGCCTGCCCGCGTTTCATGACGACCAGACCACGCTCGGTAAAAAAATGGCGGAGGAATTTGGTCTGCATGGCGGGATGGAAGTCACCGATGAGGTATTTGAATCCCCGGCCAGTATTGTGTTCGACCAGGCCGAAAACCGGATGCATACCATTAAAGCCGTGATGGTGGCAACGCTGGCACAATAATGTTATCTGCAAAGAAAAACCCCACATAACAATGTGGGGTTCATGAGTAGTCTGAGACGAAATCACCGTTTCCGCTCAGTATTACAACCGTGAATTACGCGCCCATTGGTGGCGTAAACGCGGTAAGTTCCAGCTCCGGTCCAGTGTATTTCTCCGCCATCACCAGCGCAGTGTTGCCAGCACAGCCATTCGCCAGACGCGAGGTCGGGATGTCTTTGGTAAGCACGTTGGCCCCGCCGTTTTTACAGATCCCGGTGCCAGCATAATCCAGATCCGGCCATGCGCCTTCATGGATACACACCACGCCCTGCTTGATGCCGTCGGTAACTTTCGCGCCGGTCAACACCTGGCCGCGCGCGTTCCAGACACGCACCAAATCGCCGTCGGCAATGCCACGTTTTTTCGCATCTTCCGGATGGATGTAGAACGGCTCACGGTTAGCCACCGCATACTGTTTACGCAGCGACGCATAGTTAAGCTGGCTGTGTAAACGATGCGCCGGGTGCGCGGTCAGCAGTTGCAGTTCACCCTCTTTAGCGTTGCCAGCCCACTCGTCTGGTTCCAGCCAGGTCGGATGCGCCGGGCAATCCTTATAGTTGAAGCCTTCGATGGTTTTCGAGTAGATCTCGATTTTGCCGCTCGGCGTACCCAGCGGGTTCATCACCGGGTCCTTACGGAAATCGGCATAGCGCACAAATGCTTCTTCTTTCGGGTTCTTACGCATTTCGATCAGCTTGTTCGCGTCCCAGAAGGCGGTAAACTGCGGCATATTGACGCGCTGCTGGCGAGCGCCTTTCTGCGCCACGTCGTAGAACTCGCGCAGCCAGTCCATTTCGCTCTTGCCTTCGGTATAGGCAGCTTTACCGCCTGGTTTCAGCAACTCCGCCATATCCGCGAACACGTCAAAATCGTTGCGGGCCTCGAATTGCGGTGGGATAGCTTGTTTCATCGGCACCAGATGCTGGTTGCTGTAGTCGCCGGTCATGGTCAGGTCGTTACGTTCAAACGATGTGGTGATCGGCAGAACAATATCAGCGTGCTTGGCAGCAGCCGTCCAGTAGCACTCGGAGATCACCACCAGTTCCGGTTTTTGCCAGGCTTTTACCAGGCGGTTGGTGTCCTGATGATGAGTGAAGTTGCCACCGCCGGCCCACCAGATCATGCGCAGATCGGGGAAGGTTTGTTCTTTACCATTATGCTGATATTTGCCACCGGGGTTTTCCAGGGCCTCAACAATACGCGCAACCGGGAACGCTTCAACCGCATCGGAAGTTGCCCAGTCGTTGCCAGCAGACGAGCCGCCTGCGATTGTCGCTGAAATCGCCGACAGCACCCCGCCGCTACGGGTTGGGTTGCCGCCGTTAGAGTAATGGTAAGAGAAACCAAAACCGCCACCCTCGGTACCAATCTGGCCGAGCATCGCCGCCAGGGTGACCAGCATCCAGTGGCGCTGTTCGCCATACTGCTGACGCTGAATGCCCCAGCCCGCCATCAGCATGGTTTTATTCTTGGCAAAGATTTCCGCCAGAATTTCCATTTGCTTCGCCGGAACGCCGCAAATCTTCTCGGCCCAGGCCGGATTTTTCGGCGTGTTGTCGCTTTTACCCGTCAGATAAGCTTCGAATTCGCCATAGCCGGTGGTGTATTTATCGAGGAAGGCTTTGTCATGCAGGCCTTTTTCTACCAGCACGGACGCAATACCCAACATCAGCGCCACGTCGGTACCCATATTCGGCGCAATCCACTGCGCTTTATCACCGAAGAAATCGATGGTTTCTGAGCGTTGCGGATCGATGGCGATAACGGTTTTGCCGGAGGCTTTCAGTTTATTGAAGTACTCGAGGCCTTGCTCATCAGTACTGGTCCAGGCAATTTTCAGGGTGTTCAGTGGGTTAAGGCCCCACAGGACCACCACCTGGCTATGTTCAAGGAGCAGCGGCCATGCCGTCTGCTGCTCGTAAACTTCTACCGAACCGACTACGTGCGGCATGATCACCTGTGCCGCGCCAGTAGAGTAGTCGCCGGTATGTCCGGTGTAGCCGCCCGCCATGCTCATGTAACGCTGAAGCAGCGTCTGCGCTTTGTGCAGTACGCCACTGGAGCGCCAGCCATAAGACCCCGCAAATACGGAAGAAGGGCCATGCTCGGCACGGATACGGGCGTGCTGTTCGTGAATGAGCTTCAGGGCGTCTTCCCATGACACTTTGACGAACTCGTCTTTACCACGGTTGCCGTCCGGTTTGCCCGGCGCATTCAGAAAGCCTTTACGTACCATCGGAGATTGAATACGGCACGGGGTATGTGCCTGATCCGGTGCGGTAGTTTGCAGATCGTTGGGAATCGTTTTCGCCAGCGCGCCACGAGACGAAACAATTTTGCCGTCTTTAACCTCAATGTACATCGCTCCCCAACGCCCCGCAGTCAGGATCGCGTTACCCGGCGCGCCTGCGGCCCACGTCGGCATCGGGATTGCCGAGGTAATCATCATTGCGCCAGCGGAACCGCCGGCATACTTTATAAAGTTACGTCGTGTAAGATTCATGGGGTTTCCTTTAATCGTAATTTTCAGTTATTCCTTAGAGGTAAAATCTTTGGCGTGATACTGGAACCAGCGAGTAAGGATGTCTAAATCCTCAGCGCTGATGTCCGTTCTCGCGCCCATCCCTTTTGCTACGGAAGGCCAGGCATTTAAGGTGTAATGTTCAGAAGAAATCGGCGCATGGCATCCGGAGCAATACGTTTTGTCGAGTGTTTTGGCGTAGTCCCAGATAGCGTCGGGTTTACCCAGTGCGGGTTCAGCCAGTGGCGCGCGTAGAGAAACCGTGCGCCACGCGTTTCCGTAAGGATCTTTTTCCCAGTCACTGGAGATTTTGAGTGCTTTTTGTCCTTCATCGGTAAGCGTGGCAAGGACTAAACGCTGGCCCGCCGCAAAGTAAATCACCTGCTCGGCTCCCTGCATTTGGCTACCGATTATCTCCACTTCACGCGCATCGCCAGACTGACCCACCACGTTCAGTTTGGTGGCCGGGTAAACCGTGCCCAGATTGCCCAGTGAGGTAGGCGCGACGGGGTACACTTCTTTTGCATCAACCGGCGTCTGGCGTGCGCTTTCTATCAGTGCATCATGGGCTTTGGAGTCAATTGTGATTTCAGGTGGGAAGTGCGCGATACCTTTATGGCAATCAATACAGGTTTGTTTTTCTTTGATGCCCAGCGCATGCATTTTCTGCGCGTCGGCGCTCTGCTTTTGCAGATCCATGGCGTCAAACTGGTGACACGAGCGGCAGGTCGCCGAATCGTTGGCTTTCATTTGATCCCAGACGGTCTCCGCCATCTCAAGGCGGTGCGCCTCATATTTTTCCGGCGTATCAATTTTGCCGGTGACAAACTCATGCCAGATATCCTTGCTGGCCCGAACTTTCGTGATCAGGTAATCCATACCCGATTGCGGAATATGGCAATCCTGGCACTCAGCGCGGATACCTTTTTGATTCATAAAGTGCGCAGACCCCTGGTACTCTTCATAGGGTGCTTGCATGGTGTGACAGGAGAGACAAAACGAGGTGTCAGACGTTTTATGCATCATCCACATGGATGACAGCGCGAGAGTTCCCCCCAGGATAATGCCCACGAAAACAAGACCTGCTATCCACTTCCATTTTTTATTCATACCTTGCCCTGAAATTAATTCAAAAGTTAATATTTAATTTTGTGGGATATATTTTGCGGGATGCTTTTTAAACAAGAATTGATGTAACACAAAAGTGTTATTAACCAGAAAGAGTTAAACGTGCTATTGATCGAGTTTTTGAAAGTTAACCGAAAAGGTTACCGCTAACCGTATGTTGTGACTGAAGTTATGGCGATAGCGATATAAAATTAAATATACAACGACTAACTGAAATCGAGCCCTCGTTATATATTTAAATACATAAGGAAATAATGTGATCGCGGTGCGCTATTAATGGCTGAAATAAACCGACCTGTACAGATTGGCTCTCTTCTGAATGATGAATGCAGGCAGCCGTTTTGATATTTTTTACCGCTTTCGCAGGAGCAAGGAACTTTACGGCCGAATTTAAGATAAGGGATAAAAGGTACAGCCGCTCCGATTCAGGGAGCGGCTGCTCAGTCCCGGCCTTGACTGTTTCAGGCCATCAGCAGTTTAACCACCGCTTTACGCACCGGCGCGGGTGCGCCGACGGCACACAGCGGTTTGTGCACTTCTTGCGGATAAAAGACGACAAAGTCGCCTTCATTCAGGATCAGCGTTTTCTCTTGCTCACCTTCCGCTAAAAACGCGATGTCTTTATCAGCCAGCCAGTCGGTATCCGGCTTACCGGCAGGCAGAACGCTGAAGGTCATCCCTTCCTGCCCTTTCAGCACGATCTGAATATCCAGATAGCGCGCGTGATACTCCGCCCGACGCTTCTCGAACGGCTCGGTCATATCTTCAGAAATCAGATAGAACAGACGGCTGCCGTCGATCTCATGTTTCCCCTTCTCCGTCGTTTCGGTGACGTTTGCCTTGATGTGCTCAATCGCCTGGCGAAGTTCTTCAGGAAGCCAGGATTGCAGATGGTGAATGTTACCAACGATCATCTTATACCCCTCATTCAAAACAGCGTTTCAATTTTAATTGTTATACGAAAAAATGCCCTGCCGTGCCATCGCTATCTTGCAAAGTTTTGCGTCAGCGCATGTTTATCGCTGAAGTTGTTGACTATCTGTTAACACCAAACAGTGTTCTATGCATATTTAGTGCATAAAATGTAAATTCAACCAAGGGTAAATTTTCATAACATACTGTTATAAAAAGAGTTATAAGAAAAACCGCCAGGCGATCACAATTCATTTCCCTTACTCAATCAATGATAATCACCATAGTTATTGCGCGATTTACTTTATGGTAAAAATAATATAATTCACAATACGCATATCTATGCATCGAATCATTATTATTTGATACAAATCATAGTGTTACATTACTTTCATTATTTGATCTCGCCAACAAATAATTAACACTGAAGAATAACCTGCCGTATAACTGCGTAGTAATTCAGTTTTATACTTTTTATTTTTGTTATTTCTCAGACCTCTGTCATATATTAATTAAGAAAAAACAAATAACCGAATGGATGTGAAACCCATCACATTCTCGACGTCTTAATAATTCAATGATGCCTCTCGAAAAATATCGGAACAGTTATGACTGCGAGCATTTTTATTATTCGCAGCCACCCCCTTTTTATTCCTGAAATAGAGTGAAAGGTATCGTAATGGAAAAACATTATGTCGGTTCTGAAATCGGCCAACTACGCAGTGTGATGTTGCATCGCCCTAATCTCAGCCTGAAACGCCTCACGCCGTCTAACTGCCAGGAGCTCCTGTTTGATGACGTACTGTCGGTTGAACGCGCGGGTGAAGAGCATGATATTTTCGCCAACACGTTACGCGAGCAGGGTATCGAAGTCCTGTTACTGACTGATTTACTGACACAAACGCTGGATATCGCGGATGCGAAAAGCTGGCTGCTGGAAACACAAATCTCGGATTACCGACTTGGCCCTACTTTCGCCACCGATATCCGTGCCTGGCTTGCCGATATGTCGCATCGTGAACTGGCCCGTCATTTAAGCGGTGGACTCACCTACGGTGAAATTCCCGCCTCAATTAAAAATATGGTGGTCGATACCCACGATATTAATGACTTTATTATGAAGCCATTGCCGAACCATTTATTTACCCGTGATACTTCCTGCTGGATATATAACGGCGTCTCCATTAACCCAATGGCTAAACCGGCCCGCCAGCGCGAAACCAATAATCTGCGAGCCATCTATCGTTGGCATCCACAATTTGCCGACGGCGACTTTATTAAATATTTCGGCGACGAGAATATTAATTACGACCATGCCACCTTAGAAGGCGGTGATGTACTGGTGATCGGGCGCGGGGCCGTGCTGATCGGGATGTCTGAACGCACGACCCCGCAAGGGATCGAGTTTCTTGCCCAGTCTCTGTTTAAACATCGCCAGGCTGAACGGGTGATCGCCGTTGAGCTCCCCAAACACCGCTCCTGTATGCACCTCGATACCGTCATGACCCACATCGATATCGACACCTTCTCCGTTTACCCGGAAGTGGTGCGCCAGGACGTGCAGTGCTGGACCCTGACGCCAGACGGCCGCGGCGGCCTGAAACGTACCGAAGAACGCACGCTGGTTAACGCCATTGAGAAAGCACTCGGCATCGATCAAGTGCGCTTGATTACCACCGGCGGCGACGCCTTTGAAGCCGAACGCGAACAGTGGAACGACGCCAACAACGTCCTCACGCTGCGCCCCGGCGTGGTCGTGGGCTACGAACGCAACATCTGGACCAACGAGAAATACGACAAAGCCGGCATCACCGTGCTGCCCATCCCCGGCGACGAACTGGGGCGCGGGCGCGGCGGCGCGCGCTGCATGAGTTGCCCACTGGAACGCGATGGCATTTAAGGAACCCACCATGCAAAACAAACCGACTTTGGTTGTCGCTCTGGGCGGCAATGCGTTGCTCAAGCGCGGCGAACCGCTGGAAGCCGATATCCAACGCAAGAACATCATCCTGGCGGCGAAAACGATCGCCCAACTCACTCAGCAATGGCGGGTGGTGCTGGTTCACGGCAACGGGCCGCAGGTGGGTCTACTGGCATTGCAGAACAGCGCCTATGACCGCGTCACCCCGTACCCGCTGGATATTCTCGGGGCGGAAAGCCAGGGGATGATCGGCTACATGCTGCAACAGGCGCTGAAAAATCAACTGCCGCAGCGGGAAATCAGCGTGCTGCTTACTCAGGTGGAAGTGGACGCAAACGATCCGGCCTTTCGCAACCCCACCAAGTATATCGGCCCGGTTTATGACCACGCACAGGCCGATGCGTTACAGGCGGAAAAAGGCTGGGTTTTCAAAGCTGACGGTAAAGCCTTTCGCCGCGTGGTGCCCTCACCACAGCCGAAACGCATTGTTGAGAGCGACGCCATCCAGGCACTGATCGCCCGCGATCACCTGGTCATCTGTAACGGTGGCGGCGGTGTGCCGGTCGTCGAGAGAGCGGACGGTTACCACGGCCTCGAAGCGGTGATCGACAAAGACCTCTCCGCCGCGCTGCTTGCCAGCCAGATCCACGCCGACGCGTTGCTGATCCTGACCGATGCCGACGCGGTGTACCTCGACTGGGGCAAACCCACCCAACGTCCGCTGGCGCAGGTGACGCCGGAACTGCTGAGCGAAATGCAGTTTGATGCAGGCTCAATGGGACCCAAAGTCAGCGCCTGCGCTGAATTTGTCAGCCGCTGCCACGGCATTGCGGGCATCGGTTCGCTGGCCGATGGTCCGGCCATTCTCGCCGGAGATAAAGGCACCCTGATTCGGCGCGAAACCGCCGATGTTGACGCGTAAGGCTTTTTTGCCGGATGGCGGCCTCGCCTTATCCGGCCTACACCGATTCACGTCCGTAGGCCTGATAAGCGCAGCGTCATCAGGCAGTTCATTTTAACAAGGATACATTGATGGCTATTTCACTGAAAAATCGCAACTTTTTGAAGCTTCTCGACTTTACTCCGGCGGAAATTCAGTTCCTGATCGATCTGGCGATTGAACTGAAGGCGGCGAAGAAAGCCGGGCGCGAAAAGCAAACGCTGACCGGGAAAAATATCGCGCTGATATTCGAAAAAACCTCCACCCGCACCCGCTGTGCCTTTGAGGTCGGGGCATTTGACCAGGGCGCGCAGGTCACTTACCTCGGCCCAAGTGGATCGCAGATTGGGCATAAAGAGTCGATGAAAGATACCGCTCGCGTACTGGGCCGGATGTATGACGGCATCGAGTACCGCGGGTTCGGTCAACAGATCGTTGAGGAACTGGGGCAATACGCCGGGGTGCCGGTGTGGAACGGCCTGACTGACGAATTCCATCCTACGCAGATCCTCGCGGATCTGATGACCATGCTGGAGCACGCGCCTGGAAAAACGCTGCCCGAACTGAGCTTCGCTTACCTTGGCGATGCGCGTAACAACATGGGCAATTCACTGATGGTCGGTGCCGCGAAGATGGGCATGGATATTCGCCTCGTCGCGCCAAAATCCTTCTGGCCAGATGAAGCGCTGGTCGCCCAGTGCCGCAACATCGCCAGCACCACCGGGGCGCGCATTACGCTGACGGACGATGTTGAAGAGGGCGTTTACGACGTCGATTTTCTGTACACCGACGTCTGGGTCTCCATGGGTGAGCCGAAAGAGGCTTGGGCTGAGCGCGTCAGCCTAATGACGCCGTACCAGATCAACCAGAAGGTTATCGACGCCACCGGCAATCCCAACGTGAAATTCATGCACTGCCTGCCCGCCTTCCATAACGAACACACCAAAGTGGGACGTGAAATCGAAGCGGCCTACGGCCTGAAAGGGCTGGAAGTCACGGAAGAGGTTTTTGAATCCGCTCACTCCATCGTGTTCGACGAAGCAGAAAATCGCATGCACACCATCAAAGCAGTGATGGTGGCGACGCTCGGCGACTAACCCACACGGAAAGCGCCGTCCGGGACGGCGTCTTTCTCCACGGTAGCTACTGGACCGAACGAACCGGGCGCGGGTGCCCCCTGACCCGCGTCTCACGTAAGGAGACCCATTATGCGAAACCAGGATTTTCCATGCCTCTTCGTTAATCTTTCGGTCATTCGTGACAACACCCGCACGCTGATCGCACTGTGCCGCCAGCACGGCGTAGAGCCTGTCGGCGTCAATAAGCTGAGCTGTGAAGCAGCGAATGTCGCCAGAGCCATGATTGATGCGGGTATCAGCACGATTGCGGATTCCCGGATCCAGAATCTCAAAAAAATAGCCGATCTGCCCGTCGACAAACTACTGCTGCGTCTGCCGCAGATAAGCCTGGCGCACGACATCGTGGCCTATGCGGATATTTCGCTGAATTCCGAAGAGCATACGTTGCAGGCGCTCTCCGCAGCTGCAACGGCGCAGAACAAAACGCATCGGGTCATTTTGATGCACGACCTGGGCGATCTGCGCGAAGGCTGCATGGATCCACAGGAGACGCGACGTCTTGCGCGCCTGGTACACAAGGAACTGCCGGGACTGACGCTGGAAGGCCTTGGCGCCAATCTCGCCTGCTACGGCGGGGTGGAACCTACTACCGAAAACCAGCAGGCGCTGGTCGATCTCGCCCATGAGATAGAAGACGAACTGGGTATTGAACTGCGCACGATTTCTGGCGCCAGTTCCGCTGCCCTGTTCCTGCTGATCAACGGTGGGCTACCGACGGGCGTTAACCAACTGCGGCTTGGCGCATCGCTGATTATGGGATTCGGCCTGAATGACGAGCCGATCCCCGACACCCGCCAGGATGCCATCAAGCTCGGCGTGGAGATCATCGAGCTGAAAGATAAACCCTCCGTTCCGCGACACTCCACGGCGCTGGATGCCATGGGGAGAAAGCCGGTATTCGAAGATCTTGGCGTACACCACCGGGCGCTCGCCGCACTCGGCGAGCAGGACGTCTCCTTCTCCCAGCTCCGGCCATTTGACCCCGGCGTCAAAGTGCTCGGCGCCAGTTCCGATCACTTGATCCTCGATGTCACCCACACCGCATCGGGATATCAGGTGGGCGACATCGTCTATTTCTCCCTGGGATACAGCGGCGTCTTGCAGTGCATGACCTCCGAATACGTCGGCAAGCAATACAGCTACTTCTAAAAATCACTCTCTGTCAGATTGAGGACTCTCTTCATGACTACTCTTGATACCAGCAAACCGGCTGCGGACGCTTCGGCCTCCCTGTCCGAAGGTAAGCTCAAACTTCCGGCACTAACGGCGCTTGTGGTCAGTGCGCTGATTGCCGCCGGGGTATTTTCCCTGCCGCAGAACATGGCGGCCAAAGCGGGCGCCGGCGCGATCCTGATCGGCTGGGGAATTACCTTTATCGGGATGTTAACCCTCGCCTTTGTTTTCCAGACCCTGGCGCATCGTAAAAGCGACGTTGAAGGCGGCGTGTATGGCTATGCCCGCGCGGGCTTTGGTGAGTACATCGGTTTTAACTCCGCCTGGGGTTACTGGATCTCGGCGTGGATCGGCAACGTTTCGTACTATGTGGTGATCTGTTCCGCCCTCGGCTCATTCAGCGCGCTCGGCTTCTTTGGTGATGGCACCACCCTTTCTGCGCTGATTGTGGGTTCAATTCTGCTCTGGAGCCTGCATTTCCTGATCTGTCGCGGCGTGCAGGGTGCAGCCCTGCTCAATCTGATCGGCACGGTCGCGAAAGTGGTTCCTCTGATCATGTTTGTTGTACTGGTCAGCGTCGCCTTTCAGGTTCGCACCTTTAAGATCGAATTCTGGGGCAATGAACAGCTCGGCTCCGTCATGGACCAGGTGAAAAACATCATGCTGGTCACCACCTGGGTTTTCATCGGCATTGAAGGCGCGGCCATGTACTCAGGCCGGGCGATGAAAAAATCAGACGTGGGTAAAGCTACCATGATTGGATTTTTCATCTCGATTCTGCTGTTCGTCGCCGTTTCGGTTCTGTCGCTGGGCGTCCTTTCCCAGCCCGAGCTCGCCCAGTTGAAGAACCCCTCGACTGCGGGCGTACTGGCTGCGGCGGTCGGGCCGTGGGGTGCCGCTCTGATGAACATCGGCCTTATCGTTTCCGTCGGTGCCGCGCTGCTGGCCTGGACGTTATTATCTGCGGAAACGGCGTACATGGCCGGTAAAGACGGCACCATGCCCAAATTTCTGGGCAAAGAAAACGCCAATAAAGCACCAGTTAACGCGCTGCTGCTGACCAATGTCCTGACCCAACTGTTCCTGATCATCGCCCATTTCCAACAGGCGGGGTATCTTGCGCTGCTGCTGCTTGCCACCTCAATGATCCTGATCCCCTATTTTCTCAGTGGTCTGTATGCCCTGAAAGTGGCGTGGCAGAGAGACGGTTACAGTAGTGATGAACAGCGTTCCATCACCCGCGACATCATCATCGGCGCGCTGGCAACACTCTATGGCGCCTGGCTGGTCTACGCCGCCGGGATGGAATATCTGCTGATGTCGATGATCCTCTACGCCCTCGGCATCATTTTTTATGTCTGGGCGCGGAAAGAGAAAAATGGGAGACTTTTCAATCCAATAGAGATCGTTCTGGCTATTATGGTGGTGGCGGCGGGGATCTATGCCGTCTACCTGTTGGCGACAGGCGTGCTCACGCTCAGTTGATGCACGTCAACACAGGGAAGACGAAGCGGCAAAACTCCGCCTTCCCTTAGACGACTAAGTGGAATATTTTCTCATGGAGATGCCATCCGTCAGGATGCTGAAGCGAGCTCCAGTAGAATTTCAATAAGCCGATCAAATACATCCCGGTTGAAATGGAGAACGTTTGCTTAGTGCGTCATCAATTAAAAATAGAAACATTGGGCAGACCTATTGGTTGTTATCTTCGGCTGATTACACTGGACTAACTGATGATGAAACTTTACCAACCCGCTTCAGAAAAAGAAGAACTACAGCTCTCTGTTTGTCAGCGCCTGATTGGCGAAAAAAGTTATCTCTCGCAGGAGGAGATCCGCCGCGATCTGCAAAACTACGGCTTTGAAACCATCAGCCAATCGACGGTTTCCCGCCTGCTGAAAATTCTTGGCGTCATAAAAATTAGAAATACGAAAGGACAAAAAATTTATTCCGTAAATCCGCAATTGCGCCCTGCCCCCGATGCCGCCCGTTCGATTGCTGAAATGGTAGTGAGCGTGGAGCACAACAGCGAATTTATCCTTATCCATACTGCCGCCGGCTATGGTCGTGCCGTCGCCAGGATCCTCGATTACCATGCCCTGCCGGAGATTCTGGGAGTGATCGCGGGTAGCAGTATTGTCTGGGTTGCCCCACGGGTTGTACAGCGGACTGGCCTTGTCCACAAACAGATTAACTACTTACTAAAAATGAATTAATATTCATTAAAACCGTTTGCGTTGAATAAAAATGGCATTATTTGCTTGATCCGCAAACGGAGCTGAGTATAATCGCGGACAATTTGCCGGGAGGAAGTATGGTCCAGTGTGTACGACATTCTGTCTTACCGCGTCTGAAAACAGACGCTGGCCTGCCGTTTTTCTTTCCGTTGCTAACCTATTCCCAGCCCCTCAAATGAGGGGCTTTTTTTTTGCCCAGGCGTCAGGAGATAAACATGGCTAACCCGCTATATCAAAAACACATCATTTCCATAAACGACCTCAGTCGCGACGACCTCAATCTGGTGCTGGCGACCGCGGCGAAATTAAAAGCTAACCCACAACCGGAACTGCTCAAGCACAAGGTGATTGCCAGCTGCTTCTTTGAAGCGTCTACTCGTACCCGCTTGTCGTTTGAAACCTCAATGCACCGCCTGGGTGCCAGCGTGGTCGGTTTCTCCGACAGCGCCAACACGTCGCTGGGCAAGAAAGGCGAAACGCTGGCGGATACCATCTCGGTTATCAGCACCTACGTTGACGCGATCGTGATGCGCCACCCACAGGAAGGCGCGGCACGTCTGGCGACGGAATTCTCCGGTAAGGTGCCGGTACTGAACGCGGGCGACGGTTCGAATCAGCATCCGACCCAGACGCTGCTGGATTTGTTCACCATTCAGGAAACGCAGGGTCGTCTGAATAACCTGCACGTGGCGATGGTCGGCGACCTGAAATATGGCCGTACCGTACACTCACTGACGCAGGCACTGGCCAAGTTCGACGGCAACCGCTTCTACTTCATCGCCCCGGATGCGCTGGCGATGCCGCAGTACATTCTCGATATGCTTGACGAAAAAGGCATTGCCTGGAGCCTGCACTCCTCTATTGAAGAGGTGATGGCGGAAGTAGACATTCTGTACATGACCCGCGTGCAAAAAGAACGTCTGGACCCTTCTGAATACGCCAACGTTAAGGCCCAGTTTGTTCTGCGCGCCAGCGACCTGGCGGGAGCACGGGAAAACATGAAGGTACTGCATCCACTGCCGCGTATTGATGAAATCGCCACGGATGTGGATAAAACGCCTCACGCCTGGTATTTCCAGCAGGCAGGCAACGGGATTTTCGCCCGCCAGGCGTTACTGGCACTGGTTCTGACTAGCGATCTGGCACTGTAAGGGGAGATAACGAGATGACACACGATAATAAACTGCAGGTTGAAGCGATCAAATGCGGCACCGTAATCGACCATATTCCCGCGCAGGTTGGCTTTAAATTGCTGACCCTGTTTAAGTTGACCGAAACCGATCAGCGCATCACCATCGGCCTGAACCTGCCTTCCGGTGAAATGGGGCGTAAAGACCTGATTAAAATCGAGAATACCTTCCTGACCGCCGAACAGGTTAACCAACTGTCACTGTACGCGCCGCAGGCCACCGTTAACCGTATCGACAACTACGAAGTGGTGGGTAAATCGCGCCCAAGCCTGCCGGATCGCATCGACAGCGTGCTGGTCTGCCCGAACAGTAACTGTATCAGTCACGCCGAGCCGGTTTCATCCAGCTTCGCAGTGAAAAAACGCGTAGATGACATTGCTCTCAAATGCAAATACTGTGAAAAAGAGTTTTCTCATTATGTGGTGCTGGCCAACTAATTGGGGTTGGTTATAAATTCCTGGCTACCTATAATACCTGGGAAAATTCTTTTACCGCTGTACTTCAGGAGAAATCATGAGCAAAACTATCGCGACGGAAAATGCACCCGCAGCAATCGGTCCATATGTTCAGGGCGTAGATCTGGGCAGCATGATCATCACTTCCGGTCAGATCCCGGTTGACCCGAAAACCGGCAGCGTGGCAGAAGACGTCTCCGCGCAGGCGCGTCAGTCGCTGGAAAACGTGAAAGCTATCGTTGAAGCCGCTGGTCTGAAAGTGGGCGACATCGTGAAGACGACCGTATTTGTCAAAGATCTGAACGATTTCGCAACCGTCAACGCCACCTACGAAGCGTTCTTCACCGAGCACAACGCCACCTTCCCGGCACGTTCCTGCGTGGAAGTGGCGCGTCTGCCAAAAGACGTGAAGATCGAGATCGAAGCGATCGCCGTTCGTCGCTAAGCGATAAAAAAATCCGGGCATCAATGCCCGGATTTTCGTTACTGCAGTCCCCTCACATCACGCCAAAGAATTTCGGCAGGAACAGCGAAATCGCCGGAATATAGGTCACCAGCATCAGCACCAGGAACAGCACCGCGTAGAACGGTAGCATCGCCTTCACCACCTGTTCGATCTTCTGTTTACTCACCGCACTGGCAACAAACAGCACCGACCCTACCGGCGGCGTGATCAGGCCAATCCCCAGGTTCACCAGCATAATCATCCCGAAGTGTACCGGATCAATACTGAGCGCGTTGGTAACCGGCAGCAGCACGGGCGTCAGGATCAGAATCAGCGGGGCCATGTCCATCAGCGTACCGATCAGCAGCAACATGATGTTAATGCACATCAGGATGACATACTTGTTATCCGAGATACTGGTGAAGGCTTCGGTAATGCGCATCGGCAGTTGCATGTACGTCATGATGGCGCCAAATGCCGCAGCGAAACCAATCAGGATCATCACGATGGTCACAGTCTTCACGGTGCGATACATCAGCTTCGGCAGTTCAGACCATTTGTAGTCGCGGTAGATGAACATGGTGACGAAGAACGCCCACAGGCAGGCGATCGCCGCTGATTCTGTTGCAGTAAAGATACCGGAAAGGATCCCGCCCATAATAATGACGACCGTCATCAGTCCCCACAGCGTATCGAGAAAGATCTTCAGCGCCTGTCGGAACGGTACGCGTTCCCCTTTCGGGTAGCCGCGCTTATGGGCAAAGCCAACACACATCACCATCAGGGTAAAACTCAGCAACAGCCCTGGCAGGATCCCGGCAATGAACAGCGCGGCAATCGACACCGTACCGCCCGTCGCCAGCGAGTAGATAACCGAGTTATGGCTGGGCGGCGTCAGGATTGCCTGCACCGAACCGCTGGCGGTGACCGCCGCGGCGAAGTCGCGCGGATACCCTTTCTTATCCATTTCAGGGATCATCACCGAACCGATGGACGCGGTATCCGCCACCGACGAACCAGAGATCGCGCCAAAAAAAGTCGATGCCACAATATTTACCAGCGACAGGCCGCCGCGGATAAAACCAACAAAGATGTAGGCGAAGTTCACTAAGCGCCGCGCGATCCCACCTTCCGCCATAATGGCACCGGCCAGAATAAAGAACGGGATCGCCAGCAGCGAGAATTTGTTCACACCGTTGGTCAACTGGATCATCACCGCTTCCAGCGGGATATCGATATACCACGCCCCGACGATCGCGCTGATCCCTACCGCGTACGCCACCGGCACCCCAATCGCCAGCATGATGCCGAGCGTAAAAACGAGAATAAATGCATCCATCTGCTTTCCCCTATGAAGTCGGTTCGGTCATCAACTGGTTGAACCCAGCATGACGACAGGACGTTGATACTGAGCGCCACGGCAGATCTTTTCGATGATGAAAAGCAGCGTGATCGCTGAACCGATAGGGAGCGGAAGATAGTTTTCCCCGGCAGTTAAAATGGGAAATTCCGCCACGGGCTGTTGCCACAACTCGTAACAGAGCGTCGAACCGTACCAAAGAATAAAAATGCTGATCGCCAGCAGCATCAGATCGGCACCGATAAAGCAGATCCGACGCCCCATTTCGCCAAGACGATCGGTCACCATGCTGACAGCAATATGCGAACCCGCGCGGTAACTGACCGCCGCACCGACAAAGGTAAATGTCACCATGCATAATATGGCGACCGGTTCAGGCCATGACAGCGCGCTGTTCATCACATAACGCGCGAATATCCCCACGGGAATAACCGCCACCATCACCAATAAAGCCAGCCCGGCAATCCACATTGAAATTCGATACAGCACATCCATTACCGATGAATAACATTCACCCATAATCATCACCTCAACTAATAACCGATTCAGGCGGATGACCTCCGTCACCCGCCTGATGAATTACTTCACATCCTGAATCCGCTTGATCAAATCCTGGTGGTCTTTACCATATTGATCCCGGACGGACTGTGTGGCTTTATAGAAATAATTCGTATCGATATCATGAAAATTCACACCATTCGCTTTCATCGTCTCCAGCGATTTCGCGTTATACGCTTCCCAGAGTTGGCGCTGTTCCATTTGTGCTTCTTTCGCCAGTTTAATAATTAATTCCTGATCTTCTTTTTTCAGCTTGTCCCACTTGGCTTTTGAAAACAGGAACAGCTCAGGAATAATGAAATGCTTACTCCAGGTATAATTTTTGGCAACCGGCAGATAGTTATGCGCGACAAAGGTCGGCGGGTTATTTTCTGTGCCATCAATGACCCCAGTCTGCATCCCGCTGAACACCTCACTGGTCCCCATTGCGATCGCATTCGCGCCCATGGCTTTTAAGGTATCGAGTGATACCGGGCTGGTCTGAACACGAATTTTCATCCCCTTCAGGTCTTCCGGTTTCACGACCGGATCCTTGGTAATCAGGTTGCGCGTGCCGGCATCCATCCAGCCGAGAAACACCAGTCGGGACTGGCTGTTCGCGGTCAACCTGTCGCCAATTTCCTGACCAATTGCCCCGTCCAGTACTTTGTGCAGGTGATCTTCATCACGGAAGACATAGGGCAGCGTAAAGACGTTAATCTCTGGCAATATTGCGGCAACCGGAGACATCGACACGCGGATAATATCAATCGCACCCAGTTGCGCCTGTTCAATCATCTGCTTTTCATCGCCCAGCACACCGCCCGGGAAGGTTTTAATATCCAGACGCCCGTCGGTAGCGGCGCTGAGTTTTTCGCCCATATGCTTCACAGCAACCACGTTCGGATAATCCGCCGGATGGACATCTGCCGCACGCAGCGTTTGCGCAGACGCCGCCTGAGCGGCCAGCACTAAGGCGGAACCCATACACAGGTTTAACAAGGTTTTAGTCAGTTTCATTTTTCCATCTCCAGAGGTTTATAATTTTCATTAATACAAACGACTTGCAGGATAGAGGGCCACCTTAATTAAAAGGGACAGTAAGGAATGACATTGCCCGAACAGACGAGTCGGTGTAACAAATTATTACGATGATTATGTTCATAAAATGATGCGGGATGGAATTTTTTTTAGCACGCTGTTTCATTTTTGCAATGAAGGTCTTTTTCCTGGAAAAAAGATGTTCTGAAGAGGCCTAAAATTGTGATCGACCACACCTCTTTGGTTTTTCAAAAAAAATAAAACACGACGGATGAAAGAATATATTCTTTTGCAGGGTGAAAAGAAAAATGGCTGCCGAAGCAGCCATTATTTTCGCTTATTGCCAGCCGTAGCGGCGGCTATAGAATCCTTTCACCAGTTGCGTTAACGTCATATATCCCACCAGGATCGCCACCAGCCAGGGGAAATAACTCAGCGGTAACGCCTGCAATTGCAGATAACCTGCCAGCGGTGAGAACGGTAGCGCTATTCCCACAACCATGACCACCAGCGTCATCAGCATCAGTGGCCAGGCGGCACGACTCTGGATAAACGGCACGCGGCGCGTACGAATCATATGCACAATCAGCGTTTGCGAGAGCAGGCCCACCACAAACCAGCCTGACTGGAACAGCGTCTGCGCTTCTGGCACATTGGCATGGAATACCCACCACATCAGGCAGAACGTCAGAATGTCGAAGATGGAGCTGATGGGGCCGAAGAAGAGCATGAAGCGACCGAGATCCGCCGGATTCCAGCGCTGTGGTTTTTGGATCTGCTCATCGTCAACGTTATCAAACGGGATCGCCACCTGGGATACATCGTACAGCAGGTTCTGAATCAGCAAGTGTAGCGGCAGCATGGGCAGGAACGGCAAAAAAGCGCTCGCCACCAGCACGCTAAAGACGTTGCCAAAGTTAGAACTGGCGGTCATTTTGATGTACTTCAGCATATTGGAGAACGTACGGCGCCCTTCAATCACGCCCTCTTCCAGCACCATCAGGCTCTTTTCCAGCAGGATGATATCGGCCGCTTCACGGGCGATGTCTACCGCACCGTCAACCGAGATGCCGATATCCGCCGCGCGCAGCGCCGGCGCGTCATTGATGCCGTCGCCCATAAAACCCACCACGTGCCCTTCGCGTTTGAGCAGCCGGACGATCCGCTCTTTATGCATCGGCGTCAGGCGTGCAAACAGCGTGGTACGCTGGGCCAATGCGGCGAGCGCGTCGTCGCTCATGCCTTCGATCTCGTTCCCGACAATCACTTCTCCGGCGTCCAGGCCCACCTCATGGCACACCTTCGCAGCCACCAGTTCGCTGTCACCGGTCAGGATCTTCACGGTGATGCCACTGGCGTTAAGCGCCTTCAGGGCGGGCGCGGTAGTCTCCTTCGGCGGATCGAGGAAGGCAATGTAGCCTTCAAGGATCAGATCGGATTCATCAATACGCTGGTAATCGCCTTCCCGTGCCGGCAGATATTTGGTCGCCACGGCAACGACGCGCAGCCCCTGACGGTTCAGCGTGTCAGTCACGCGCTTCACCCGTCGCAGCATGTTGTCATCCAGCGGGACAACTTCGCCGTTATGGCGCACCTGCGTACAGACGCTGAGGATCTCCTGCAACGCGCCTTTGCACACCAGTTGATGGACATTCGTCTCTTCCGCCACCACCACCGACATCCGGCGGCGCTCAAAATCAAACGGGATCTCATCAATTTTCTGCCAGCGGGTAGACAACTCGCGCGCGGCCCCTTCATCAACGCCTTCCAGCACGGCGGTATCCAGCAGGTTTTTCAGCCCGGTCTGATAATGGCTGTTCAGCCACGCGGCATGCAGGACGCGTTCACTGGGCTTACCGGAGATATCCGTATGATTCTCCAGCACAATTTTATCCTGGGTCAGCGTACCGGTTTTATCGGTGCACAAAACATCCATCGCGCCGAAGTTCTGAATCGCATCCAGATGTTTGACGATCACTTTTTGCTTCGACAGTTTCACCGCACCGCGCGCCAGCGTCGAAGTGACAATCATCGGCAGCATTTCCGGCGTCAGGCCCACGGCGACGGAGAGCGCAAACAGCGCCGCTTCCCACCAGTCGCCTTTGGTATAACCATTGATGAGCAATACCACTGGTGCCATCACCAGCATAAAGCGAATCAACAGCATGCTGACGCGGCTGATCCCCTTCTGAAAGGCGTTCTGCTCACTTTCCTGTTCGCTGACGCGCCCCGCCAGTTGACCAAACCAGGTATGGGCTCCGGTGGCGATCACCATCGCCTGCGCCGTGCCGCTCACCACGTTGGTCCCCATAAAGCAGAGGGTGTCGCACTCAAGCGGGTTGCTTTGATTGACGTCTCGGGTGCGCGCCACTTTCTCCACCGGCAGCGATTCCCCGGTTAACGATGCCTGGGCGACAAACAGATCTCGCGCCTGAATCACCCGCAGATCGGCCGGGATCATATCCCCGGCCGACAGCTTAATAATGTCGCCGGGCACCAGTTGATCGATTGGCAGCTCAACCCAGCCATTTTCCCCTTTCTCATTGATGACCCGCAGCACTGTCGCAGTATTACTGACCATCGCTTTCAGCGCATCTGCCGCTTTGGTGGAACGCGCTTCCTGGATAAAGTTAAGCAGCGTGGAGATTATCACCATCAGGGCGATCACCCCGGCGGCGAACAGATCCTCTGTGGCATACGAAATAGCCCCCAGGAGGGTCAGTAAGATATTGAACGGGTTACGATAACAGACCCACAGATGCTTCCACCACGGCGACGGTTTCTGGGTAGGCAGAAGGTTTTCACCGTGTTGTTCGCGGGCGGCGTTCACCTCTGCCGCAGTGAGTCCTTCCGGATGCGCATTGAACGTTTTCCACAACGTCTTTTCATCCATCGCGGCCACTTTCAGGCAGTGTTCGCTCAGGGAAGCAGGCATCGGGGTGCTGACAATCGACTGTGCATTGGGTAACGGATCGCGATGCACCAGGCGATCGGGCAGATGGCGGCCAAGCCGGGCAAACAGCTGGCGAGTGATATTTTTAAACATAGGCAGTCCCTCCGCGCCAACAAGACGGGCGCAGAAATATCCTTCAGGCGCGGCAAAGCCTTACCTGGCAGGTAACATGATTTTCTTAAACAGGGACGTTAACGCGTCACTGTCTTACATCACCGGTAAGACAGCGAAGGGCAGGCTTACCGGAAAGAACGTGTTCTCCATTTCGGGAGAGGGGTGGGATCGGGATCCATAAAGCCTCCGGTAAGTGAATGATTTAGCCCGCAGATTATAAGTTGTAGATCATAATATTTGTGGCATCTATGGCGTTATAATAACTCCCGGCAATTAAACAAAACATATACACAAAACCATTCGGCTTGCATCCCGGCGGAAAAGGAATGAACGACGCCAACGCAGAGGCAGCGTGAAGGATGACGTGTATAAACCAGACTTTGCCCATTGAGGTTTCTACGAGTAAAGTTACCCTCTTATCATCTTTTGCAGCGTACCACGGGAAAACAGGATGCAAAATCGGCTGACAATCAAAGACATTGCCCGCTTAAGCGGCGTGGGGAAATCCACCGTTTCCCGTGTGCTCAACAACGAAAGTGGCGTCAGTGAACGGACTCGCGAACGTGTCGAAGCAGTAATGAATCAGCACGGATTTTCCCCCTCTCGTTCGGCCCGCGCCATGCGCGGCCAAAGCGATAAAGTGGTCGCCATCATTGTGACTCGTCTCGATTCACTGTCGGAAAACCTTGCCGTACAGACGATGCTGCCGGTGTTTTATGAGCAGGGTTATGATCCCATCATGATGGAAAGCCAGTTTTCCCCAGAAAAAGTGGAAGAGCACCTGGGAATGTTGAAACGCCGCAACATCGACGGAGTGGTGCTGTTTGGCTTTACCGGCATCCCCGACGCGATGATCGCCCCGTGGCAGGCATCGCTGGTGTTGCTGGCACGTGATGCGAAAGGCTTTGCTTCCGTCTGCTATGACGACGATGGAGCGATTAAAATCCTGATGCAGCGCCTGTACGATCAGGGGCATCGCCACATCAGTTTCCTCGGCGTTCCGCACAGTGACGTCACCACCGGCAAGCGCCGCCATGACGCCTATCTCAGCTTTTGCAAACAACATAAGTTACATCCCGTCGCAGCCCTGCCAGGTCTGGCGATGAAGCAAGGCTATGAGCATGCCGCGAGTGTCATTACACCGGACACTACCGCGCTGGTATGCGCCACTGATACCCTCGCGCTCGGCGCCAGTAAGTATTTGCAGGAGCAGCGGATCGATAACCTGCAGCTGGCGAGTGTCGGCAATACGCCGCTGATGAAATTCCTGCATCCGGAGATCGTCACGGTCGATCCCGGCTATGCCGAAGCCGGACGCCAGGCGGCGGCCCAACTGATCGAGCAGATCAACGGACGCAGCGATCTGCGCCAGATCGTCATTCCTTCCACCCTTTCCTGAATCATTGTCGATCGCTTTCTGAACGATAATTTGTGATCTTCACTGCGTTTCGGGAACGTTCCCATTTTTAATTTTTTATCCCGGATATACTCTGTGGCCATCGCACAACAACCCCCTTTTCACAGTCATCGCCACGAGGCTTCATGATGAGCAAAGTTAAACAAGCGGATATTGACCGGCTGATAGCGCTGGTAGGTGGGCGAGAGAATATCGCCACAGTGAGTCACTGTATTACGCGCCTGCGCTTTGTGCTGAATCAGCCAGCAAACGCCAGACCGAAAGAAATCGAAGAATTACCGATGGTCAAAGGCTGCTTTACCAACGCCGGTCAGTTCCAGGTGGTGATTGGCACCGAGGTCGGCGATTACTACAAAGCGCTGCTGGCGACCACCGGACAGGCACACGCCGATAAAGAGCAGGCGAAAAAAGCGGCTCGCCAGAACATGAAATGGCATGAGCAGTTGATCTCCCACTTCGCTGAAATCTTCTTTCCGCTGCTGCCGGCGCTGATCAGCGGGGGCTTGATTTTAGGTTTTCGTAACGTCATTGGCGACCTGCCGATGAACAACGGCCAGACGCTGGCGCAGATGTATCCGGCGCTGAAAACCATTTATGACTTCCTGTGGCTGATTGGCGAAGCCATCTTCTTCTATCTGCCGGTGGGTATCTGCTGGTCGGCGGTGAAAAAAATGGGCGGCACGCCGATCCTCGGCATCGTACTTGGCGTTACGCTGGTGTCTCCGCAGTTGATGAACGCTTATCTGTTGGGACAACAGGTGCCAGACGTGTGGAACTTTGGCTTGTTCAGCGTCGCCAAAGTGGGCTATCAGGCACAGGTCATTCCGGCGCTGCTGGCCGGTCTGGCGCTGGGCATGATTGAAACGCGTCTGAAGCGCATCGTGCCGGATTACCTGTACCTTGTTGTGGTACCGGTGTGTTCGCTGATCCTCGCGGTATTCCTCGCCCATGCGCTGATCGGTCCGTTTGGCCGCATGATTGGCGACGGCGTGGCGTTTGCGGTTCGCCATCTGATGACCGGCAGCTTCGCCCCGATTGGCGCTGCGCTGTTCGGCTTCCTGTACGCCCCGCTGGTGATTACCGGCGTGCATCAGACCACGCTCGCCATTGATATGCAGATGATCCAGAGCATGGGGGGAACCCCGGTATGGCCGCTGATTGCCCTTTCCAACATCGCGCAGGCTTCTGCGGTGGTGGGCATTATTATCGCCAGCCGTAAACAGAACGAACGCGAGATCTCTGTTCCTGCCGCGATCTCCGCCTATCTGGGGGTCACTGAGCCGGCAATGTACGGTATCAACCTGAAATACCGCTTCCCGATGCTCTGCGCGATGATCGGCTCCGGCCTTGCCGGGCTACTCTGCGGCCTGTACGGGGTGATGGCTAACGGCATCGGCGTCGGCGGATTGCCGGGCATCCTCTCTATCCAACCGACTTACTGGCAGGTGTACGCCGTCGCGATGGCGATCGCCATTGTCATCCCGATCGTGCTGACCTCCGTGGTCTACCAGCGTAAATACCGTCAGGGCACGTTACAGATTGTTTGATTTTATTCGGGGCGCAATTGCGCCCCTCGCATAACCAGGAAATGACTATGAATACCCTTCCCCACTGGTGGCAAAACGGCGTCATCTACCAGATCTACCCCAGAAGTTTTCAGGATACGACCGGCTCCGGCACCGGCGATTTACGTGGCGTGACTCAGCGCCTCGACTATCTGCATAAACTGGGCGTGGATGCCATCTGGTTGACGCCGTTCTATATCTCACCGCAGGTGGATAATGGCTACGATGTCGCCAACTACATGGCAATCGATCCCGCCTACGGTACGCTGGACGATTTCGACGAACTGGTCGCCCAGGCAAAAGCGCGCGGGATCCGCATTATTCTCGATATGGTGTTTAATCACACCTCCACGCAGCACGCCTGGTTTCGTGAGGCGCTCGACAAAGACAGCCCGTATCGCGAGTTTTACATCTGGCGCGACGGCACGCCCGATACGCTGCCCAACAACTGGCGTTCCAAGTTTGGCGGTCACGCCTGGCAATGGCATGCGCAGAGCGAACAGTATTACCTGCACCTCTTCGCCCCGGAACAGGCGGATCTGAACTGGGAAAACCCTGCCGTTCGCGCCGAGCTGAAAAAAGTCTGCGAATTCTGGGCCGATCGCGGCGTGGATGGCCTGCGCCTGGACGTCGTTAATCTCATCTCCAAAGATCAGAGCTTCCCCAATGACCTTGACGGCGATGGTCGCCGCTTTTACACCGATGGGCCGCGGGCGCATGAATTTCTGCATGAGATGAACCGCGACGTCTTTACGCCGCGCAAGCTGATGACGGTCGGCGAGATGTCCTCTACCACGCTGGAACATTGCCAGCGCTACGCCGCGCTGGACGGTAGCGAACTGTCGATGACCTTCAATTTTCATCACCTGAAGGTTGATTATCCTGACGGAGAAAAATGGACACTGGCGAAACCCGATTTTATCGCGCTGAAGACCCTGTTCCGCCACTGGCAGCAAGGGATGCACAACGTCGCGTGGAATGCGCTGTTCTGGTGTAACCACGATCAGCCGCGCATCGTGTCGCGCTTCGGCGACGAAGGTGAATATCGGGTGCCGGCAGCGAAAATGCTGGCGATGGTGCTGCACGGCATGCAGGGGACGCCATACATCTACCAGGGTGAAGAGATCGGCATGACCAATCCGCACTTCACCCGGATCACCGACTACCGTGATGTGGAAAGCCATAACATGTTTGCTGAGTTGCGGGCTGAAGGTCGCGATGCCAATGAACTGCTGGCAATCCTGGCCAGTAAATCCCGCGACAACAGTCGTACGCCGATGCAGTGGGATAACCGCAAAAACGCAGGCTTCAGCCAGGGCGAACCGTGGATCCCGTTGTGCGATAACTACACGGACATCAACGTGGAGAACGCGCTCGGCGATAACGCGTCGGTGTTTTACACCTACCAACGGCTGATCGCGCTACGCAAATCAGAACCGGTACTCACCTGGGGCGACTATCAGGATCTGTTGCCAGACAGCCCGTATCTCTGGTGCTATCGCCGCGAATGGCAGGGGCAAACGCTGCTGGTCATTGCCAACCTGAGC
Source organism: Citrobacter telavivensis (assembly GCA_009363175.1). NCBI lineage: Bacteria > Pseudomonadati > Pseudomonadota > Gammaproteobacteria > Enterobacterales > Enterobacteriaceae > Citrobacter > Citrobacter telavivensis. The sequence goes on along the minus strand of CP045205.1, from coordinate 1,145,545 downwards.
GGCGAATGTCAGGCCTGGCAACCGGAGTCGTGCCGTGGTAGCTGGCAGGTACTGATGCACAACTATGAGGAAGTTTCACCGCAGCCGACGGCAATGACGCTGCGTCCTTTCGAAGCCATCTGGTGGCTTCAGAAGTAATCGGTTGGTCCCCTCTTGCCCGGAGAAGGAAGACTTCCCGGGCAAAATCCCTCTCCCCGCCTTAGCTAACTGTTTTTGCTGAATAAATAATCAGATTTTTCTATGTCACAATTTACAATCGCTATAACGCCCGCCAACTGTACGCTCTGATTTTTACTTTGCGCTATATCAAAAAAATCGCAAACACTTTTGATGCAAATCACTATATATAGAACTTAAAATGCAATCCGCCCCAACATGTTGTATTAATCAACTACATTTACAACAACGATGATGTCCACAGTCAGGGTGACATTGTGGATAACATGGGACTGGACTGCGGGAAGTGATTGGATAGAGAGATGAATAACCATATCAATGCTTCCCGAGCCTCTGTGGATAACCTGTTCTTACAAATTATGGAGTGATCATGACACCGCATGTGATGAAACGAGATGGCTGTAAAGTGCCGTTTAAATCAGAGCGCATCAAAGAAGCCATTCTGCGTGCAGCTAAAGCAGCGGGAGTCGATGACGCAGATTACTGCGCCACCGTCGCAGAAGTCGTAAGCAGCCAGATGGACGCGCGTAGCCAGGTCGATATTAATGAGATCCAGACTGCGGTTGAGAACCAACTGATGTCGGGTCCTTACAAGCAACTCGCACGCGCCTACATTGAATACCGTCATGACCGTGATATTCAGCGTGAAAAACGCGGTCGCCTGAACCAGGAAATTCGCGGCCTGGTGGAGCAAACCAACTCCGCGTTGCTCAATGAGAACGCCAACAAAGACAGCAAAGTCATTCCGACCCAGCGCGACCTGCTGGCCGGTATCGTGGCCAAACACTACGCTCGTCAGCACTTGCTGCCGCGTGATGTCGTGCAGGCGCACGAGCGCGGTGACATTCACTATCACGATCTCGACTATTCCCCATTCTTCCCGATGTTTAACTGCATGCTGATCGATCTGAAAGGGATGCTGACGCAGGGCTTTAAGATGGGTAATGCGGAGATCGAGCCGCCAAAATCGATCTCTACCGCCACCGCCGTGACCGCGCAAATCATCGCGCAGGTCGCCAGCCATATTTACGGCGGCACCACCATTAACCGCATTGATGAAGTGCTGGCGCCGTTCGTGACCGCCAGCTTCAAAAAGCACCGTAAAACGGCGGAAGAGTGGCAAATTCCGGATGCCGACGGCTATGCGCATTCCCGTACCGAGAAAGAGTGCTACGACGCATTCCAGTCTCTGGAGTATGAGGTCAATACGCTGCATACCGCCAACGGCCAGACGCCGTTCGTCACCTTTGGTTTCGGTCTGGGCACCAGCTGGGAATCGCGCCTGATTCAGCAATCCATTCTGCGTAACCGTATCGCTGGCCTGGGCAAAAATCGCAAGACCGCCGTGTTCCCGAAACTGGTGTTTGCGATTCGTGACGGTCTGAACCACAAATTTGGCGATCCAAACTACGACATCAAACAACTGGCGCTGGAGTGTGCCAGCAAACGTATGTATCCGGACATCCTGAACTACGATCAGGTCGTGAAAGTCACCGGTTCGTTCAAAACCCCGATGGGCTGCCGCAGCTTCCTCGGCGTGTGGGAAAACGAACAGGGCGAACAGGTTCACGATGGGCGTAATAACCTCGGCGTGATCAGCCTTAACCTGCCACGTATCGCACTGGAAGCGGGCGGTGATGAGCCGACGTTCTGGAAGTTGCTGGACGATCGTCTGATACTGGCGCGTAAAGCGCTGATGACCCGAATCGCCCGTCTGGAAGGCGTCAAAGCCCGCGTCGCACCGATCCTGTATATGGAAGGGGCCTGCGGCGTACGTCTGAAAGCCGATGATGACATTGCGGAAATCTTTAAAAACGGTCGCGCGTCAATTTCGCTAGGCTATATCGGTATCCACGAAACCATCAACGCCCTGTTTGGCGATACGCATCTGTATGACAGCGAAGTACTGCGCGCGAAAGCTGTCGCCATTGTTGCGCATCTGCGTCAGGCCGTCGATCAGTGGAAAGAAGAGACGGGTTACGGCTTTAGCCTGTACAGCACGCCGAGTGAAAACCTGTGTGACCGTTTCTGCCGTCTGGATACCGCCGAGTTTGGCGTTGTGCCGGGCGTCACTGATAAAGGCTACTACACCAACAGTTTCCACCTCGACGTAGAGAAGAAGGTAAATCCGTACGACAAAATCGATTTCGAAGCGCCTTATCCGCCGCTGGCGAGCGGTGGCTTCATTTGCTACGGCGAGTACCCGAACATCCAGCACAACCTGAAAGCGCTGGAAGACGTCTGGGACTACAGCTATCAGCATGTGCCGTATTACGGCACCAATACGCCAATCGATGAATGCTATGAGTGTGGCTTTACCGGCGAGTTCGAGTGCACCAGTAAAGGCTTCACCTGTCCGAAGTGCGGTAACCACGACGCCGCACGCGTGTCGGTTACCCGCCGCGTATGTGGTTATTTAGGCAGCCCGGACGCACGCCCATTTAACGCCGGTAAACAGGAAGAAGTGAAACGTCGCGTTAAGCATTTAGGGAATGGGCAGATCGGTTAATTTCCGTTTGCAAAGGCCGTAGGCCTGATAAGACGCAATCGCGTCGCCATCAGGCATCACAATGTTGCCGGATGGCGGTGCAAGCACCTTATCCGGCCTACATTCTTTCTGGACATCCTCTATGCAATATCATCAATATTATCCTGTCGACATCGTTAACGGCCCCGGAACTCGCTGCACCCTGTTTGTTTCAGGGTGCGTGCACGAATGCCCGGGCTGCTACAACAAAAGCACCTGGCGACTGAATTCAGGCCAGCCGTTCACGAAAGAAATGGAAGACCAGATCATTAACGATCTGAACGATACGCGGATCCACCGCCAGGGGATCTCCCTTTCCGGCGGCGATCCGCTTCATCCGCAGAACGTACCGGATATTCTGAAACTGGTGCAACGCATTCGCGCTGAATGTGCGGGCAAAGATATCTGGGTGTGGACCGGCTATAAGCTGGATGAACTCAATGCCGCGCAAATGCAGGTTGTGGATCTCATCAACGTGCTGGTCGACGGTAAGTATGTGCAGGATCTGAAAGACCCGGCGCTGATCTGGCGCGGCAGCAGCAACCAGGTTGTGCACCATTTGCGGTAACGTCCCCGTCAAAGCCGTTTGTCAGCGTCCTGATAAACGGCCGATTTTTCCCGCTTACCGATCGCAATCACCAATACCAGAATCTGTGCGCCTTTCACCTGATAAACCAGCCTGAAACCCGACGCCTTGAGTTTTATCTTGTAGCAATCAGGAAAGTCATGAAGCCGGGCGGAGGAGAGCCGTGGATGTGAAAGCACCTCAGCCAATTTCTTCCTGAACTGGTTTTTCACCGCTTCACCCAACTTTTGCCATTCCTTCAGCGCCCGCGGATCAAACGCCAGTTCATAGCGCATCCAGTCTGACCTTAATGGCCTCTTGCGGATCGGCCAGTCGCTCCCTGACAGTACGCAATAACGCTTCTTCGCTATCACTGACAGTGAGTGTCTTTACCGGCATGCGTCCATTTTCAGCCACATACTGAAACAGCAGTCTTACCGCTTCAGTAGGCGTAATATTGAGTTTTTCCAGCACGGCATACGCCTCGTTTTTGAGTTTGTCATCCAGACGGACGTTCAATGTGGCCATTATGCCTCCAGAGAAAAAAGAAATGTAATGCATTATAGCATTACATCTGCATTACATTCATATCTGGATAATGGCTCTCAAAAACGACTCACGCACTCCATCGCCACCGCTTTAAACTCGGCGAAGTTCTGGCTGCTGCACAGCCGCGTCATGGCGCGCTCGCGCAGGAACGTGACGAAGATATCGTAGATAGCCATTGCCTCTTCGTACTCGCTTTTGCTGATGGCGAGTAAAAAGATCACGTGCGCGGTCTCGTCACCCCAGGCGATGCCCTGTGGGGCGAGCACCGTATAGACCACCGTTTTTTTCGCCAGCAGTCCGAGGGCGTGCGGCAGCGCAATACTGTCACCAAGCATCGTGCTGACGATCGCCTCACGCTCAACTACCGAGTCGAGGAATTCCGCATCGACAAATCCTTCACTCTGCAACCGATCGCACAAGGTTTTAAACAGCGTCTGCTGATCCATCTCACCGTCGATAATACAAAAATGTGCGGCATCGAAGTATTTGTTCAGCATCCACGGACGGGTTCTGTCCACCAGCACCAACTTACCGATCTGTTCCAGTTGATAGTCAGTAGGGAACGGGGCGATCTGCACGACCGGTTTGTCTTTCTCACCGATCCGCGCCGTGGCGATCACAAAGTCCTCCGCGATGCTCTCGCGCTGTTCGTAATCGCGCAGCGTCAGCGTATGCACAATTTCAATCTGCGGATATTTGCGTGCCAGTACCGCTTCAATCATGCGCACCATCGCATTTCCCGCGTCACAAACCAGCAGGACTTTTGGCTGGCGTTGGTAACCGATGTTGTAACTACGTTCAAGTCCAACGCCGATGTGCAACACCAGAAAGCCGATCTCGTTTTCGCTGATGGCGTAAGGGGTGTATTTGCCCCAACTGGAAACCGCCGCCAGGGTCATATCCCACGCCATTGGATAGTGCTGCTTGATGTTTTCCAGTAGCGGATTCGGGATCATTATCTGATAGCGCACCCGTGTGATCATCGTTTTGATGTGAGTGAGTAAATCCGCGTGAAGCTGTTTATCATTCAACAGGTTATAGTTGTACTGGCTGTTGATAAACCGCAGAATGTAATTGACCAGCGCTTCTTCATCGTCGGCATTGATCGCGCTGGGGGCAATTTCCTGCACCTGCCGCGCCGCGATATGCACCTTCAGCCAGTTCTCTTCCGATACCGAGAGCGGATGATTTGCCAGATGCTGCACCACAGCGGCAATCTCACGCGCCGCCAGGCATACGTTCTCTTCCACCTCTTCGGTGGTGAACTCCGACAGCGGATACCCTTCGCTGATGCGGCGTACCGCGACCGCGCAGTACAGCCGCAAAAACAGTTCGCCTTCGTCGGTAAGGCGAATATGGAAGCGGTTGAAGATCTCCTCAAGGAGAGGTTGAAGCTGCGACGGCACACCGGCATACAGCGCCTCTTCAGTCACCAGCGGATTAGCAGGATCCTGCTGCGCCAGCGTCCAGAGAAGATCGGTCAGGCAGGCGCGGATCGCCATCTCGCTGCCGAACAGTTTCATGCCATGGCGAGGGCGGGTTTCCAGCGTCAGATGATAGCGTTGCAGCCATTCACGTACTTCCGCCATGTCATTTTGTAACGTCGCCCGGCTGACAAACCATTCATCAGCTAAATCTTCGAGTTTGAGAGAAAAAGCGGACGTCAGAAAGCGCACCATCAGATAGTGCACGCGTTCCTGACTGGTTCGCGGAATTCGCAGCGCGCTGGGCTGCTGCGATTGCAGGGACTGATAGCTTGCCGGGTCATCGATCCTGAGCTGATAACCGTTGCCCCGGCTGAGGATAAACTGCGCGCCATGCTGAGTCAGCAGGGCGTTGAGCGCAGTAATATCGGCACGAACAGTACGTGTGGAAACCGACAACCGCTGCGCCAGCTCATCCTGTGGCAGCGTCTCGTTTTGCAACATAGTAAACAGTTGCGCCAAACGTTGGTTGGGGAATCGCACATCACTCTCCTCGTTATTTTAACCTACACACGTCCGGGTAAACGCAAGCAGCTGGCGCACATCGTCCGGACGGGTGTTCCCACTTACCTTATCAATAATAGAACTATAAATGTGAGGAATGATTTTACTGACGCCAGCGTCGAGGGCAATTTGCAAAATCTCAGCGTAGTTTTCCAGATCGATGCCACCGGTCGGTTCCAGCCAGAAATCATGACGCGCACAGGCCTCTGCCACCGCTTTATATTCGTCACGGCATTTCAGCCCCCCCATCGGGAAGTATTTGATCGAGCTCCCCCCCATATCTTTCAGCAATGCGATAGCCGTTTCGACCGGGACAATGCCGTCCGCCGCTTTGCTGCTCAGCGGTCCGGTGGAAATTTTCACCAGACCCGGCGTGCCGGTTGGCGATACCAGACCGTTAACCACCGTCTCACTCTGCCCGAGCAGGGCGCGGCTGGTTGCCACGCCGGTGAACACCTGGTTGACGTGCTGCGGCTGAACCTGGCGGGAGATTTCACTGACCATCGCCGACTGGTTCGGATCGCCCGCCCCCAGCCCGACAGACAGCGCGTTGTTGATAAGCTTCGCGTAGTCGCGCATATCCGCCACCGCGCTTTCGACATCCGGGTAATTTTTGGAGAGCACGCCGACCAGCACATGACCTTCCGCCGCATCGTAAATATCTCGAGCGTTCTCTTTCGAGCCAGCCAATACGTTCAGGCAGACGCGATCGCGGTAAAAGTTCGGGGTCAGTTTCATGCTTGTTTCTCCTGATTAATTACGTCGCCAATACGGCGCGCCACAATATCCAGTTGTGCGCGGTCTACGCTGCGCACATCCGCTTCAATAATCCCTTCGTTGGCTTTGTAGCCACGGAAGTAAATCGCGTATTCGCCCTGCTTGAGCGCTTCCACCAGTTCGCCCGTTGCGATGCCGGTAACGGCTTCATCGAACTTAATTTCTGCACGGGCGATATCCCGTCCGGCGCTATCCCACACCACGCGAGCGGTCACCCCGTTGAGTGCATTGAGTGCGTCAATAAACGGCGTCATTTTTTCAACCATCTCCGCGCCGCTCTCTTTCTGAGCATGCAGATAGAGTTCAATGGCGCAGGTCAGACCGAGAATGCCCTCTTTGCCGACCTTCATCGCCCGGCCAATGCCCGCTGTCTGGCGTTTCACCCACTCGACGTACTGCGTTTTACCGATGACCAGTCCGCTGGTTGGCCCTTCAATGGCCTTCGCACCGCTGTAGATCACTAGATCCGCGCCGGAACGGTAGTAGCACTGCAGATCTTCTTCCGCCGCCGCATCGACAATCAACGGCAGATTATGTTTACGCGCCACCACGACGGCCTGCTCAACGCTGAGCATACTTTTCTGCACGCAGTGGTGGGATTTGATGTACAGGATCGCCGCCGTACGCGGGGTGATCGCCGCGGCCAGTTGTGCGGCAGAGCACTCATTGGCATAACCCGCTTCCACCAGCTTGCCGCCGCCCAGCGCCACCATCGTGCCGACCGGCGCGCCAAAGTTGACGTTATGACCTCTCGGCAGCACGATTTCGTTATTTTCAATCGGCGTGACATGCAGGTTTTCCAACAGCCAGTCGCTGTCCTGAACCAGCACGGCAGCCACCGACTGGGCGATACCCGCAGACGCACAGGAGACCACCGTCGCGCCCTCTACATCCAGCAGCTTCGCGATGTATTCCCCGGTTTTATTCACCAGATCTTTCATTTCAAAGTACTGGTTCATGCCGGCCATCGCCGCTTCCACCACTTCCGGGCGCGGCGTGGAAACGCCCAGCGCCGTCATACGTCCAGAGGTATTAATCACCTGCTTTAAATGGTATTTCTCAAAAATCGAAGGCATGTTCCGCGCTCCCTTGTTCGGTCATATAGCCCTTGCCCGCACGTATTGCGGCAAGCGGCACCAGCAGCTTCTCAGCCTGTAAGCTGTCATTTTCGGCATCCATCAGCACGGTTGGCTGATGCTTCAGCGTAAAGAGGGTTAAGTCAGCGTCCAGACCAGGCTGGAGGCGACCTTTAGATTTCAGGCGCAAGCCGTCGGCGGCATTGGCCGTCACGCAGTCGATGACCTGCGGCAGCGACATTCCGATGGCGAGGAATTTCGACATCACATTCGCCAGTGAATACACCGGGCCGCTGATACGGTTGCGGCAATAGATATCAGAGCTGATGGTCTGCGGCAGAATGCCTAAGCTGATGGCGCGTTTCGCCACCGCGAAACTCAGGCTGGCCGTGCCGTGTCCTACATCCAGACGCACGCCGCGCTGAATCGCCCGGGTGACCGACGCGCGCAGTTCGCCTTCCGGCGTCAGGATACGATTGGGTTTTCCGTTGTAGCAGTGGGTGATGATATCGCCCGCCGTCAGTCGCTCCGCAATCTCATCCAGATCCGGCGGGTTATTGCCGATGTGAACCATCAGGGGCAAATCACCGTTCTCTTGCTGCATCGCTTTGGCGCGATCCAGCGGTGTAATACCATTTTCACCCACCACGCTGCTGCTCATTCGCGCCTTCAGGCCAACGATAAAATCGGGATAACGTTTTACCGCCTGCTTCACCGCGTCGGCGTCGATGTTGGCCATATTCGCCAGCTCGTTTTGCGCAATCAATCCGACACGGGAGATGTTCAGTAGGGCATAGACTTCCGTCGCGGCTTCGCGCGTCAGGGTATAAAAATCATCAATATCGTCGGCACCGGTGCTGCCCGCATCCACAACGGTTGTCACGCCGGTGGCAATGCCTACGCTGTCCGGTTCGTCGTGATAAATCGGGGAGTTTGGATAGCAGTGGACGTGGGAATCAATCCATCCGGCGCTGACGTAACACTCGCCGTTGAGCTCAACGGTTTTCACCGCCGGGTCATTTATCTCACCTAACGCGGCGATTTTGCCGTCCTTCAGGGCGATGTCACAGACCGTATCGTCAACCAGACGCGCACGGCGCAGGAGTAAATCAAACATGTCTCTCTCCTGTTAGTGCGGGCGTTTTCACGCCCGCCGAGGGTTAGCTAATCGCAATCGGGAAGATTGAACCTAAAATCATTGCGCCAAGGATCGCGCCACCGGTGATCGGTTTCTGCCAGATGTAAAACAGCAGTGCGCCGACCAAAGAACCCACGCCGATAGGGATCGACGCCGTCATCGCGCTGAGGATGATCAGTGGACCGAGGAAACGACCCGAGGCGTTACCAGCCCCCATCATCACGTCCGCCCCGTAGGTCGAATCGCTCTGATTGATGGTGAACTTACGCGCCAGAATGATGACGTAACCGATCGCCAGACCAATCGCCAGCCCCGTAGCCAGAGAAGCGATAAAGTTCTCAACCGGGAACATAATGCCCGCGCCCAGCAGCAGCGCCGGAACCCCCAGACCCACACCGGTCTGAATCGCGCCGCCGATATCCAGAATCCCCACCAGAGAACCTTCGATAATACGGGCGAACAGGAAGCTGGCGCCAAATGCCGCCACCGCGCCGTACGATCCGGTATCAATTCCCGCTTTCAGCATGGCCACGAAAGCCACTTCGTTGAACGCGCCAATCCCGTACAGGTAGTACATGTGCGTCCCGGCAAATACGCCGGAGGAGAGCAGGCCAACGAAGATCGGGAAAGACCAGTCGGCAAACCAAAAACCTTTATTCTGTTCCATTGTGGCCTCCGTTATTTGCCGCTAAGCGAGTTGTGGATCAGTTCGAGCCAGTTCGGCACGGTCATGTGGAAGGATTCGATCATCTTCATGTCGAAGCCACGGAAGAAGCCGCTCAGGACGAACAGCAGAACAATCGCCGCCATCATCACTTTGGTCACATGGTTCCAGCCGCTCTCTTCAACGCCTTTACCGATCAGGATGCCCAGTACCAGACCCGGAACGGCGTTACCCATGATCAACTGCGCCGCGCCGCCGAAAACGGTTGCCCAGAAGCCCGATTTCTTACCGGCATCGATTGCCGCCAGCCAGAAGATCACTGGCATCACGGTGTTGACCAGCAGGTTTGCCGCAGGAACCAGTACCTTAACGGCGGTCACCTGCAACGCTTCCGGTACGGAAGAGGCCGTGAGGTTCAGGAAGGTCACGACGATCATGCCGATGATGCCGCAGGCAATCGCCATCTTTTTCGGGTCATGCAGCGTTTCACCGACGTTGCGGTTTTTGATCATCAGCGCTGCCGCGCCCCAGTTAGGAATAATGCGGTGATCCACGTCCTGTGTGAACGAGCCCGCCGCAACGGATGAGGCCCAGGCGTTGAAGAAAAAGCCCAGGCCAAACGAGAAGTGAGAAGCCGGATCCCCTTCACAGGAGTTCAGTTCCCCCAGAGTTCGAAACGCACCCATCCCCTGTGTGGTAGGCGCATGAAACATGCGTGCAGCCCCGGCCCCCACACCCACGCCGACGAGGGCACCGATGATGAGCGATTTTATTAAAATTATCAGGAACATAATTATGCCTTCTTAACAAGAATCAGCGTTGCGAGACAAAATCCACCTTGTCCAGATTGATGGCTGTCACGTTGACGGTCACATCCAGCTCCACGCTGTAAGTGCGTCGTTCCCGGCGCAGAAAGAAGAACAAAAACGCTTCTTTGCGCACCGCTTCACGCGCTTGAACAACCTGCACATCCTGTGGCTCAATACGCAGTAAAATATGCGGCGATGCCTTCATGACCGCGGCCTGAACGTGGTTCAGGGCATCGGCAAAGGCGCGCGTTTTGGCTTCGCCTTTACCGGTGACTCTCACCGTTGTGGTGAATTGTTCTTTCATACTTAGGCGCCGTATTTTTTCTGCCACGCCTGAACCAGACGCTCGCCAAGCTCTTCTTTATCCATAAAGCCGAACCCCAGCACGTTGCAGCCTTCGTTAATCGCCGTTACGCCTTCATCCACAGAGCGCATCCCGTATTTAGCCTTGTAGCCGTATTTGTTCTGTGCGGTGATAGCGCCCGCGCCGCCGCTGCCGCAAAAGGAGATGCCGAACGTGGCGTTTTCCGCTTTCATCACGTCCCCCAGTTTCATATCCGCGGCGACACCCGGTACCACCACCGCACGGCCACCGGCTTTCTCGACGCCTGCTGCCACTTTCTGGCCTTTCCCCAGACGATCGCCAATCACGACTGTAATCTGTTCCATGTTGTTGCTCCTTAAAGGTTGTCTTTCGCGACTTCAAAGTGGACGGACAGCAGCCAGGCCTCTTCCTCGGGAAGATTGCCAAACGCTGCGACCACGTCGCGGGCAAGCGCCATTGAATCGGCTGAAATTTCATCAAACAAACTGGCTTCCACTTCCGGCAAAGGCTCTCCGGTCACCGACCGGTGCGCCATGGCGCGAACGTGAGACGTCAGCATTTGTTCCTGTACGGCGTTGGGAATGATGTGATGTTCACGCAGCAAGGCATACACTTGCGCCAGCATGCGATCGGCCAGTTCACCAATCTGCGCCACCTGGTCCCCCATGTCGTTCATTACTGCTCCGTTATTCACTCGTCTTACCCCGTTAATGGCTCTGAGTTAAAACTAGCGGTGGGGGTCAAAAGTTTGTAGCGAGTTGTTTTCCACTTCGAAGTGGAAAGGCGAGTGGCAATAGTGATCTGTTCCACAAAAAAGGGGGTTTTGATGATTTATCGCTGGGAAAGTGTGATTTTATTCACAGATATCGAGGGTGTTTCGTGGCGACGCCAGCAGAGAAGAAAGTCTGAAACTGTGAGCAGAGCGCGCTTTTGAGCCGTATTATCGAAAAGAGTTATGACGAATCCTTGCAAGACATGACGCAAGGAGAGAGAAAATAACGGCCCGATGTTAAAACACCACACCGTTTCATCATGGTGTCATTTTCTTAAATGAGAAGGAATTCCTTATGAGTGTGCCTCAAACAAAAGCTGAATTACTTTTAGCCATTGATAAAAATTTCAGTAAATTAATCGGTTACCTTAATTCAATCCCGAACGAAATGACTTCCGATGACTCAATGGATGGGCACGCCAAAGGGACAGAGATGAGCGTTCGTGACCTTGTTTCGTATCTACTTGGATGGAATTCTCTGGTTGTAAAGTGGATCACTTTTGATGCGAAAGGTCAGCCGGTCGATTTTCCGGAAACAGGTTATAAATGGAACCAGCTTGGCCTCCTTGCTCAAAAATTTTACAAGGATTACAGCGCGTTAAGCTATGACTCCCTGATCGCTGAATTACAGGCTGTAAAAAATGAAATTGTGCGGCTTATTAATGAACGTACTGATGATGTTTTGTACGGTAAACCGTGGTACACAAAATGGACGATGGGGCGAATGATCTCATTTAACACCTCTTCGCCTTACGCCAATGCGAATGGAAGATTAAGAAAGTGGGCGAAAAATAAAAATATCAGTTTAAAGTAATCATCAAAGTGAAATTATAAATCTGCCCCCCTTCTTATTCGACGCTGCCAGGTCTACATGTCACAGGTAGCGTCGAACCACAAGCGGACAGATTAGGGCATAAAAATATATTGCTGCCATCCGGATTATATCAATGCGACAGGCTGGTTTTCCTGAATCACTTTTTCTTCTCTACGGATGGGCGCTTACGGTTAACGCGCAGAGCATCTATCACCAGTGAAAACGCGGGAGAGACTTGTTTGCGGCTGGGGTAATACAAATAGTACCCAGGAAAAGGCTTACACCACGGTTCAAGCACACGGATTAATCGACCTTTCTCAATATGTTCACCGAACTCTTCCTCCGGTAAAAAAGCGATTCCCATCCCCTCCAGAGCAGCATAGACAATGTGTTCTGACGTGTTGAACGTCACTTGCCCGCTCACCCGCACGTTCAAGTCGCCGCCGTCCTGATCAAAATCCCAGACATACAGCCCACCCGATCTCACCATTCTCTGATTTATACAGCAGTGTTGCGTCAGTTCATGGGGGGTTTGTGGAATGGGATAACGCGAAAAATAATCCGGTGAGGCTGCGGCCGCCATACGGAGTTCTGGTCCAATCGGTATGGCTATCATGTCTTTATCAATCGTGTCGCCCAGTCGCACTCCGGCGTCGAAACGGTCGGCGACAATATCGCGAAAACCGTGATTGGCGTCGAACTCAATATGAATATCAGGGTATTCACGCAACAGTGGCGTCAGTTTAGGTAACAGTGTGGTACGCAAAACGTTCGGCCCACAGGTGATTCGTACCGTACCGGCGGGTTTGTCTCGCAGCTCAGTGAGCATATCCAGTTCGGCTTCAATCTCATCAATGCGGTTGCCGATGGACTGCAACAACCGTTCTCCGGCAGCGGTGGGGGACACGCTGCGGGTGGTGCGGGTGAGAAGTCGAATTTGCAGGCGATTCTCAAGAGCGGAAATCGCCTGGCTGAGAGCCGGCTGTGTGACACCAAGATGTGCCGCCGCGCGGGTAAAACTTCCTTCGCGGGCAACGGTGACAAAATAAAGCAGGTCATTGAGATTGCGTTTCATCTGTCAGGCTTTCCCGATTAATAAGGTAATCTTATAAGCCTATTAAGCATTCATTAGCTAGTCAACCTACGCCTGCCGTGTAAAACTTTCCGCAAGAGATCATCGTGAACTGCATGTTTATTTATGCACTTTTTGTCGTTATTCCCATGAATAACGTCCGGCCCCGGCTTGCCTGAAGATGGCTGACCTGTATAGCGCACACGTTGTCGGATAATGCCGAGGCAGGAGATAGACGACCGATCGCCGCAACAGGGATGACCATTCTGACATCACGTAAAACACACCACGCACACGAGAGGATGAAATTCATGAAAAATATGACACTGGCGCTGGGGCTGTTAATCAGTTCATTCGCCGCCACCGCGGCGGATATGTCAAAAGGCGCGGACAACTTCTATAAAAGCGATAACGTTACCCAGCAAAAGGTCACGTTTAAGAATCAGTACCAGATGAACGTCGTGGGAAATTTGTTTATTCCAAAGACGCTGAATCAGAATGCGAAAAACCCAGCCATTGTCGTCGGACATCCGATGGGCGCGGTAAAAGAGCAAAGCTCGAACCTGTATGCCCAAAAACTGGCAGAGCAGGGTTTTGTGACGCTGGCGATCGATCTCTCTTTTTGGGGGGAAAGTGAAGGAAAGCCGGGGCATCTGGTTTCACCGGAAATTTATGCAGATGACTTCAGCGCGGCGGTCGATTACCTCAGTACCCAGCCGTATGTTGACCCAGAGAACATCGGCGTACTGGGTATCTGTGGCAGCGGGAGCTTTGCAATCAGTTCAGCCAAAATCGATCCACGTATGAAGGCGATTGCCACTGTCAGCATGTACGACATGGGCTCGGCGTTCCGTCATGGTCTGAATCATTCCCAGACGCCAGAACAGCGTCAGGCCTTTATTAAATCGGCTATCGAGCAGCGATTTGCAGAATTTAAAGGCGCAGAGAAGGCGTATATCCCGGGGACCGTTAACAAACTGGATGACTCAACGCCGGCCATTCAGCGTGAGTTCTTTGATTTTTACCGTACCGAGCGAGGCGGCTACACCCCGCAGGGTGAGAAAGAAGAACTGACCACCAAACCGCTGTTAAGCAGCATTGGTAAATTTATGAATTTCTATCCATTCAACGATATAGAAACGATTTCACCGCGCCCCATGCTGTTTATTACCGGGAACCAGGCGCATTCGAAAGAATTCAGCGAAGATGCCTGGAAACGTGCGGCTCAACCGAAGGAGCTGTATGTCGTTCCCGGGGCTGGTCATGTCGATTTGTATGACCGTACCGACCTGATTCCGTTCGAAAAGCTGACATCGTTCTTCAAAACGAATCTGAAGTAATGATTAAGGCCGCCCTTGTAAAGAGGGCGGCCTGGTTCAGGAGAGTCTGGTTGAAAAGACCGTTATTTTTATTATTTCCCCTGAAGCCCCGGCTGAAGGCATCAGGGGAGACCATTAACGATACTTCTTGTGGTAGGCGTTGCGGGTGGTTTTGAACTCTTCCGCGGCGGCCTGCGCTTCTTTGACCTTCCCTTCCTTCGCCAGCTTCAACGCACCGTCGATCTGACCGACCAGGACGTCAAAACCATGACGAAAATCTTTCATTTCCGGACTGTCGGAGGCTTTGCTTTCCAGCTTTGGCGGCGTCGCTTTTTGGGCATCCAGCGCGGCAGCGCGCATTTTGGTTAACGCCTCTGTCACCTGTGTTGCGTTATCCGCTTTTTCGACCACCTTCAGGTTATCGTTAAGCGTTTCCATATTGTCTTCGAGTTCGGCGGCAAACGCCGTTGCCGAACTCAATACCAGAGTGGAGACCGCCAGCATCGCCAGTAGTTTTTTACGCATTGCTCACTTCCTCTTTTTTATTGTTTTGGCGCGGCAGGTCGCGCCATCCGGGATTATTGTCCGGCGATTTTCATCTCCGGCAACAGAACTGAACCACACTGTATATTGCTACGTGTTTCAATATCGTTACCGATGGTAACAATATTGCGCCACATCTCTTTTAAGTTTCCGGCGATGGTGATTTCGCTTACAGGGTATTGAATTTCCCCGTTTTCGACCCAGAAACCGGCTGCGCCACGGGAGTAATCCCCGGTGATGCCGCTCACGCCCTGGCCCATCAGTTCGGTGACCACCAGTCCGGTACCCATCTCTTTGAGCATCTGCTCAAAGCTCAGCCCCTGCCCGGCAATGCGCCAGTTATGAATGCCGCCTGCATGACCGGTGCTTTTCAGCCCCAGCTTACGGGCAGAGTAGTTGGTTAGCAGCCACTGAGTCAGCACACCGTCTTTCACAATGTCACGACGTTGCGTACGTACACCTTCGCTGTCGAACGGTGAGGAAGCCAGTCCTTTTAACAGGTGCGGATGCTCTTCAATGGTCAGCCATTCAGGCAGAATTTGTTTTCCCAGCGAATCCAGCAGGAAAGTGGATTTGCGATACACCGAGCCCCCTGCAATCGCGCCAACCAGGTGACCGAACAGCCCGGTCGCCACTTCGTTGGCAAAAATTACCGGTGCTTTCATCGTCGAGAGTTTACGCGGTGACAGGCGGGATAACGTGCGGCGAGCACAGTCTGCGCCAACCCATTCCGGCGTTTGCAGATCGCCCAACGCCCGACCAATCGTGTAGGCGTAATCGCGCTCCATATCGCCGTTTTCTTCGGCAATCACGCAGCTGGAAAGTGAATGGCGGGTGGAGCAATAGCCCTGCAACATGCCGTGGCTGTTGCCGAACACTTTAATGCCATAGTGGCTGTTAAAGCTGCCGCCTTCCGTATTGGTGATACGTTTATCGGCCTGCAAAGAAGCCTGTTCGGCACGCGCCGCCAGTTCGATGGCTTCATCCGGAGAAACCTCTGCCGGGTGGAACAGATCCAGATCCGGTGCGTCAAAAGCCAGCAACTCTTTGTCTGCCACACCTGCGCAAGGGTCCGGCGAGGTGTAGCGCGCGATGTCCAGCGCCGCCTGGACGGTACGGGCAATCGCCTGCGGGCTTAAATCAGTCGATGAGGCACTGCCTTTGCGGTTCTGATGGTAGACGGTAATTCCCAACGCGCCATCGCTATTGAATTCGACATTCTCCACTTCACCATAACGGGTGCTGACACTGATGCCGGTCGTCTTGCTTACGGCGACTTCCGCCCCGTCCGATTTGCCTGAGGCTAACTCCAGCGCTGTCGAGACCGCTTCTTCCAGAATCTTACGCTGCGCTTCAACTTGTGAGATTACTTTCATCGCAAATGCCATAATGTAGAGAGTTTCTCTGAAGTCTAACAGAGAACCGTTTTTCAGTGCGCATCTTAACTGGTAACATTAGCCTCTTTTTTTAAGGAGCCTGACATGACTAAGCAGCCCGAAGACTGGCTCGACGACGTTCCCGGTGATGACATCGAAGACGAAGACGATGAAATTATCTGGGTCAGTAAAAGTGAAATTAAACGCGACGCCGAGGAGCTCAAACGCCTGGGCGCGGAACTGGTGGATCTGGGGAAAAACGCGCTGGACAAAATCCCGCTTGATGCGGACCTGCGTGCCGCCATTGAGCTGGCCCAGCGGATCAAAATGGAAGGTCGCCGCCGCCAGTTGCAGTTGATTGGTAAAATGCTGCGCCAGCGTGAGGTTGATCCTATTCGCCAGGCGCTGGACAAGCTGAAAAACCGCCACAACCAGCAGGTGGTGTTGTTTCACAAGCTTGAGCATCTGCGCGATCGTCTGATTGACGAAGGGGATGACGCGGTAGAGGAAGTGCTGAACCTGTGGCCAAACGCCGACCGCCAGCAGCTTCGCTCGCTGATCCGCAACGCGAAGAAAGAGAAAGAAGGGAATAAGCCGCCGAAATCCGCGCGACAGATCTTCCAGTATCTGCGCGAACTGGCGGAAAACGAAGCGTAATGTAACCCGGCGTGAATGCCGGATGGCGACGCGAAGCGTCTTATCCGGCCTACAAGCACGTAGGCCCGGTAAGCGTCAGCGCCACCGGGCCTTTTTATTACTCTTCGGCTTGCGCTTCGGCTTTTTTCGCCAGGCCATCCAGCAGTTTTTGGTGAATACCACCAAACCCGCCGTTACTCATCACCAGAATGTGATCGCCAGGTTGCGCCGTTTTCACGATCATCTCTGCCAGCGTATCCACATCACCACTCCAGTGGGCAGGCTGGATGCAGGCTTCCGCCACTTCCGCCACCTGCCACGGGATATGCGGCGGCTGCAGCAGATACACTTCATCCGCACGGCCTAATGACGGTGCCAGATCGTCTTTGGACAGCCCCATCTTCATGGTGTTAGAACGCGGCTCCAGTACGGCGATAATGCGTGCCGTGCCGCCTACTTTGCCGCGCAGCGCCGCAAGCGTTGCCAGAATCGCCGTCGGGTGATGCGCGAAATCATCATAGACCGTGACGCCGTTCGCTTCGCCGCGCAGTTCAAGACGGCGACGGGCGTTGATGAACGATCCCAGCGCATTGGCCGCATCGCCCGGCTGCACGCCAACGTGACGGGCCGCAGCAATGGCCATCAGGCCGTTGTGCATGTTGTGTTCGCCAACCAGCGACCACTTCACTTCGCCGACCTTCTCGCCGTCCAGCCACACTTCCCATTCCGAGGCATCAACATTCAGCTTTTTCGCCTGCCAGTGACCCTGCTCGCCCACCAGTTCCTGTTCGCTCCAGCAACCCATCGCCATCGTCTGCTTCAGATTGATGTCGTGTTCCGGATAGATGATCCGCCCCTGACCCGGCACGATGCGGACCAGGTGGTGGAACTGCTTCTGGATCGCTTTCAGATCGTCAAAGATATCCGCATGATCAAACTCAAGGTTGTTGAGGATCAGCGTACGCGGACAGTAATGTACGAATTTGGAGCGTTTATCGAAGAAGGCGCAGTCGTACTCATCCGCTTCAATCACGAAGAAGTCGCTTTCGCCCAGACGCGCAGAAACGTCAAAATTCCCCGGCACACCGCCAATCACAAAACCTGGCTTATAACCGCAGACGTCAAGAATCCAGGTCGCCATGCCCGCGGTGGTGGTTTTACCGTGCGTTCCCGCAACGGCCAGCACCCAACGATCGCGCAGCACAAAGTCATGCAGCCACTGCGGACCGGACATAAACGGAATGTTTTTTTCCAGCACCGCCTCAACGCACGGATTTCCACGGGTCATGGCATTGCCAATGATCACCAGGTCCGGTTGCGGGTCAAGCTGACTGGGGTCATAACCCTGAATCAGGGAGATCCCCTGGTTCTCAAGTAAGGTACTCATCGGCGGATACACATTGGCGTCCGAACCCGTTACTTCATGACCGAGCGAGCGCGCCAGCATCGCCAGACCGCCCATGAACGTGCCACAAATTCCCAAAATATGAATGCGCATACGTCACTATCCTAATTTAACCCAGGGGGCATTTTACGCATATGTCAGGCAAGTGAGAAACGCATTTCAGGATAATCCGTAGTTTGCTGGCGCGATTCACCTGAGCGCAGCCACTGAAATATTTGTTAAGATTGTTACGGTCGCTTTACTCCATATTAATTGCAGGGAAAGTGTTATGAAAACGTTAGGTGAATTTATTGTCGAGAAGCAGCACGAGTTCTCTCATGCTACAGGTGAGCTCACTGCGTTGTTGTCGGCAATAAAGCTGGGCGCCAAGATCATCCACCGCGATATCAACAAGGCCGGTCTGGTCGATATCCTGGGTGCCAGCGGTGCTGAGAACGTACAGGGCGAGGTTCAGCAGAAACTCGACCTGTTCGCGAACGAAAAACTGAAAGCTGCACTCAAGGCGCGTGATATCGTCGCGGGTATTGCCTCTGAAGAAGAAGATGAAATCGTCGTTTTCGAAGGCTGTGAACACGCGAAATACGTGGTGCTGATGGATCCGCTGGATGGATCGTCCAACATCGATGTTAACGTCTCTGTCGGGACCATTTTCTCTATCTACCGCCGCGTGACGCCTGTTGGCACGCCGGTCACTGAAGAAGATTTCCTGCAACCGGGCAACAAACAGGTTGCTGCGGGTTACGTGGTTTACGGCTCCTCCACGATGCTGGTTTACACCACCGGCTGCGGTGTCCACGCCTTTACCTACGATCCGTCGCTGGGCGTGTTCTGCCTGTGTCAGGAGCGCATGCGCTTCCCGGAGAAAGGCAACACTTACTCCATTAACGAAGGCAACTACATTAAATTCCCGAACGGCGTGAAGAAGTACATCAAGTTCTGCCAGGAAGAGGATAAATCCACGCAGCGCCCGTACACCTCGCGCTACATCGGCTCACTGGTTGCTGACTTCCACCGTAACCTGCTGAAAGGCGGGATTTATCTTTACCCAAGCACCGCCAGCCACCCGGAAGGAAAACTGCGTCTGCTGTACGAGTGCAACCCAATGGCATTCCTCGCAGAGCAAGCCGGCGGGAAAGCGAGCGACGGGAAAGAGCGTATTCTGGATATCACCCCGGAAAGCCTGCACCAGCGCCGTTCGTTCTTCGTTGGTAACAACCATATGGTTGAAGATGTGGAACGCTTTATCCGGGAGTTCCCGGACGCGTAAAACCCTTGCCGGATGGCGCTAGCGCTTATCCGGCCTACAATAGCTGCGTAGGCCGGATAAGACGTGTCAACGTCGTCATCCGGCATTTCACATCAGGCGGTCTGCAATTTAAACGACGCCATCGCTTCGATAAGCGCGTGCGACTGCTCTTCAAGCGATCGCGTTGCCGCGGAGGACTGTTGTACCAGGGCCGCATTCTGCTGCGCCGTTTCATCCATCTGGCTCACCGCGATATTCACCTGTTCGATACCGCGACTCTGCTCCTGCGACGCGCTGGCAATTTCCCGCATCAGTTTGGTCATCCGCATCACTTCGCTGGCAATCTCATCCATCGTTTCACCCGCCTGCATTGCCAGGTCGCTGCCCTCCCCCACCTGCGACTGCGAGTCGCCAATGAGCGTGCGGATCTCTTTCGCGGCCTCCGCGCTGCGGCTGGCCAGATTGCGCACTTCGCCTGCCACCACGGCAAAACCGCGTCCCTGCTCTCCCGCGCGCGCCGCTTCAACCGAGGCGTTCAGCGCCAGAATATTGGTCTGGAACGCAATCCCGTCGATCACGCCAAGAATATCGGCAATACGGTTAGAACTACCGGAAATATCGCGCATTTTTTCAATGACATAACACACCATTTCACTGCCGCGATCGGCGGTATCAGAAACTGATTTCGCCAGTTGATGCGCCTGATCGGCGTTTTCCGCATTCTGTTTCACCGTCGCGGTGAGCTCCTCCATGCTGGCGGCGGTTTGTTCCAGCGAGGTCGCGGTCGATTCGGTGCGTGTCGCCAGATGAATATTACCCGCCGTCAGTTCACGACTGCCGGTGTCTATCTGCGAACTGGCATCGCGGACGCGTTTGACGGACTCGCTCAGCGCCACGCGCATCCCTTCGAGCGCAGCCTGCAGGCGATTAAACTCGGCGCTGGCATAGCGGCTTTCCGCCGCCGATAAATCCCCTGTCGCCAGGCGTTCGAGTTGTTCAACGACATTATCGAGCGGTTTCAGGAGCTTATTGCGCAATAACAGCCAAACCACCGCCAGCAGAGCGATGGCCGTCAGCGTCGTCGCCGTCATCACCCCGTAATAGACCCATGAGGTAATAATACGCGTGGAGGCGTAAATCCCCATGCCGCCTGTTAGCAGTAGTAACAGGGTAATAAGCGACAATAAAACCAACAGGGTATTTCGTAGAGAGAGGGATTTTGGCATCGTTATTTTCCGGTTGTAAGATATACAGAAACTATCGACAACAACCGGAAAAAGTTTAGGTTTATGTCGCTGAATTCAGTGAAGGTTCTGGCACGGACGGTTCTCGTTTTTTACTCAGGAAGAAGATGCCAAAAAGCAACATCAAGCAGACGATACCCGAGATGGCGAAAAACACGGTCTGGTAGCCTGCGAGGTCAAAGAGAATCCCTATTGGCGTTGAAAGCAATACTATCCCCAGCGAACTGGCAATCTGAAAGCCAATCAGGAAGATTGTCGATGACAGTCGCTTATCAAAGTTCGCTACGCTGTATTTGAATACGGAGATGACGCAAAGTGGAACTTCAATAGCATGCAGGAGCTTCACCAGCGAAATGACCCAGGGATTAACGAACAAGGCGCAAGAGAGGATGCGCAGTGCCATAATCACCACGCCGATGAGTAATGCATTTTTTGGCCCCACCCGATTAACAAAGAAGGGAATACTCGCCATGCACAGTGCTTCAAGCACGACCTGGAACGAATTCAGATATCCATATACGCGCGTTCCAACATCGTGTGATTCGAACAGACCGGCATAAAACACCGGAAAGAGCTGTTGATCATAAATGTTATAGAAAGACCACGTCCCCACAATAAACACAACGAAGATCCAGAAGTTACGATCTTTGAAGACAGCGATAAAATCCTCTTTTTTTACCCCACCCGCTTCAGCCGTTACGCACTGCTGCTCCTGATCTTTGAAGCGCATGTTGATCATCATAAACACGGCGCCAAATAGCGAGACCAGCCAAAAGTTGATATGGGGATTAATACTGAAAAAGATGCCAGCGAAAAATGCGCCAATGGCATAACCAAATGACCCCCAGGCACGCGCGGTTCCATATTCAAAATGAAAACTCCGCGCCATTTTCTCGGTGAAACTGTCAAGCAGGCCGCAGCCCGCCAGATACCCCAGGCCAAAAAAGAGAGATCCCAGAACCAACCCAACAGAAAAATGGCTTTGCAGTAGCGGTTCGTAAACGTAAATCATAAACGGCCCCGTCAGGACCAGGATGAAACTCATACACCAGATGAGAGGTTTCTTCAGGCCAAGCTTATCCTGAATAATACCGTAGGCCACCATAAACAGCATGCTGGTAAACTGGTTAACCGAATAAAGTGTGCCTAATTCTGTCCCTGTTAAACCCAGATGTCCTTTCAGCCAAATGGCATATAACGACCACCACAGTGACCAGGAAATAAAAAAGAGAAATGAATAACTGGATGCAAAACGATAGTACGCATTTCTGAATGGAATCTTCAATGCCATAATTACCTGCCTGTCGTTAACAAAAATCACGTCCTGTTCAGAGGCAAAATCGGCCTCGTTGTTTACTTACACCGTTCCAGCTCTTGTCGATGCGGCAGCGCTGTCATCGCCCCTTTTGCCGTTACCGCAAGCGCTCCGCAGCGTTGAGCGAGTTCTATAATGTGTTGTAATTCGCCCTCATGCGCAGGGAAGCCTTCAGCAGCCAGACCTGCCAGTAATCCGGCGACAAACGCATCCCCCGCCCCGGTGCTGTCTACACAATTCGCGGGTATCGCGGCAAAGTGGTGAACCTCCCCGCGGTAGCAGACCACCACACCATCAGCCCCTTTCGTCACCAACAGCATGGTAATTTCATGCTCCGTTGCCAGGGCGCAGATATCCCGATCACACTGAGCGTTTCCACTGATAAGCCGCCATTCGTCTTCCGACAGCTTAACCACGTCTGCCAGTTGAAGCGCCTGCAACAAACACAAGCGCAACAACTGTTTGTCTTGCCAGAGATCGTCACGGATATTGGGATCGAAGCTGACAAAGCCGCCTGCGCGTCGAAGCGCTGACATCGCAATAAAAGCACTGGTACGTGAAGGTTCGGCAGACAGGGCAATTGAACAGAGATGTAACCATTCGCCGTGCCGCCATTCGGGCAAATCGGTTGCCTCCAGAAAAAGATCGGCGCTGGGGCGAACCATGAATGTAAAAGAACGCTCTCCTTGTTCATTAAGATCGACAAGCACAGTCGATGTCCGGTGCCATTCATCCTGCTTCAACCGTGAAGTATCAACCCCTTCCGCTTTCAGCGTTCTTCTTAACAAAGCGCCAAAAGGATCATCCCCCACCCGACCTATAAATCCACTTGCCCCACCTAATCTGGCTATCCCCACCGCAACGTTAGCCGGCGCGCCACCAGGGCAAGGCAATAACCTTCCATCTGATTCAGGCATAAGATCTACAACCGCATCACCTAAAACCCATACTTTGGCTGACATGTTTCTCCCTCGACTTCATCTGGCTTACGCACATTGATAAACCGCTTTTTCTCAAAACCGTCATAAATTTGCCCCAACATGCATAATCGATCACAAAACCGCATAGTTAACGTTAACATTTGCGATAATCATCACATTAGACGAAATTAAGATCTTTATTTTTGCAAAAGTTAACGTTAACAATTCAACAATTATTGCTAAACCAGGAAGAGCTAAGATGACGCAATCTCGATTACACATGGCGCAAAAAGCGTTGGAAAAGCTTCACACCCGCCGTGGAAACACCTTTTATCCCCATTTCCACCTTGCCCCGCCAGCAGGGTGGATGAACGATCCCAACGGGCTGATCTGGTTTAATAATCGCTATCACGCGTTTTATCAGCATCACCCATTCAACGAACACTGGGGGCCTATGCACTGGGGACATGCCACCAGTGAAGATATGATTCACTGGCGCCATGAGCCTATTGCGCTGGCACCAGGCGATGAAGATGACAAAGATGGATGTTTTTCGGGCAGTGCCGTCGATGACAACGGTGTGCTATCGCTCATCTACACCGGTCATGTCTGGCTTGCAGGAGAAGGCAATGATGACGCCATTCGTGAAGTACAGTGTCTGGCAACCAGTCGGGATGGGATCCATTTTGAAAAACAGGGTGTGGTGCTGACCCCGCCGGAAGGGATTATGCATTTTCGCGATCCTAAAGTCTGGCGAGAAGCAAACACCTGGTGGATGGTGGTAGGTGCAAAGGATCCTGGTAACACCGGGCAGATCTTACTTTATCGTGGTAAATCATTGCGTGAATGGACCTTCGATCGCGTACTGGCGCATGCCAACGCAGGCGAAAGCTATATGTGGGAGTGTCCGGACTTTTTCCGTCCTGGTGAACACCATTACCTGATGTTTTCACCACAAGGAATGAAGGCGGAAGGATACTGTAACCGGAATCGCTTTCAGAGCGGAGTCATACCTGGGGTCTGGTCTCCTGGACGGATCTTTGCCCAGTCAGGCCCTTTTACTGAACTCGATCACGGGCATGATTTTTATGCGCCGCAAAGTTTTACCGCTAAAGATGGCAGGCTCATCATCATCGGCTGGATGGATATGTGGGAATCATCAATGCCATCAAAACGTGAGGGTTGGGCAGGTTGCATGACGCTGGCTCGAGAGCTCTCTGAGAGCAACGGCAAACTCATCCAGCGCCCGGTGCGGGAAGCAGAGTCGTTACGCCAGCGGTATCAACCTATTCCTGCCAATAACGTCGTCAGCAAATGCGTTTTGCAGGAAAACGCACAAGCGATCGAAATTCAATTACGGTGGGATTGTCAGAATAGTCATGCCGAGCATTACGGGTTACAGCTCGGCACAGGGATGCGACTGTATATCGATAATCAGTCCGGACGGCTCGTTTTGTGGCGGTATTACCCGCAAGAAAACATAGATGGTTACCGTAGTATTCCTCTTACGCAAGGTGAACCACTTGATCTGAGGATCTTTATCGATAAGTCATCCATTGAGGTATTCATTAATGGTGGGGAAGCGGTCATGAGCAGCCGAATCTATCCGCAGCCAGAGGAACGTGAACTGTCTCTCTATGCCGCTCATGGAGAAGCCATATTGCTGCAAGGCGAACTCTGGCTACTGGGGTAATCAACGGTCAGGCGGAACAACGGATCAGCAGCGGACAAGGGATCCGTTTCTGGCCGCCGCCGGTACGTCCTTCAATCACATGCAATGCCGCTTCCCGCCCGATAATATCGTGTGGAAGCTGCATTGTGGTTAATGGGGGTAAAAACAGATGCCCGACGCCCACCAGGTTATCAAACCCCATAACAGCAACATCCTGTGGGATGCGGATCCCTTTCGCCAGAAGAACCTGATAAGCCACAAAGGCGGCGCGATCGTTACCACAAATCAGAACATCAAAATCGGGTTTACCCGATGGAATGCAGGCGTCCAGTAAACCTGCAAGATCGGTATAGTGATCGTCACCCATCGCCATGTGAAATTGCTTCACATCCGCCAGATCCCGTCCGGCATTACGCCAGGCCTGTTCAAATCCCTGTCGACGGTACCCTGTCGCCAGCGCGCCTTCGGGTAACCAGAAGCATAATGGCTGACGATATCCCGCCGCGATCAAATACTGGGTTGCCTCATACTGTGCGGTGTAATCATCAGGGATATAGCTGGGTAATGCGGGATCGTCCGCCACACAGTTCGCCAGAACGATATTTTCGCCATGCAGAACTTCAGGTAGCGTGATATGCCGTAGCCCCATCGTGGTATAGATAATGCCATCAGGCCGGTGAGCAAGCAGTTGGCGCGCCGCACGCGCGGCATCATCATCAGAAAAAATGTTGATTAAAAAACTGTTCCAGCCGAACTCGCTGGCTGTTTGTTCAATGGCAAGCAGGATATCGACTGAGAAAGGCGTTGTGGCCGTATCCTGCGCCAGCACGGCAAGAGTCGATGGCTTACGCCCCTGGGCACGCATCTTACGGGCGGAAAGATCGGGAACATAATTCAGGGTCTGGATAGCCTGCAACACGCTGTCACGCGTTGCAGGGCGTACTGATTCCGCATTATTCATTACCCGGGAGACAGTCATCATCGACACCCCCGCCAGGCGCGCAACATCCTTTAATGAAGCCATATCCAACCCACTTGCCGTAAAACAGGCACTGTAGCAAAAACCGTCTGTTCTGTCCTGGACTGCATCGGCAAACAGATATCAATTCCTGCTCCCTGAATCAGCAATACGCGTCACCGGCGAACTCTGTCGATTTTCCCAGAGCACCGTCAGGCCACGCTGCAACGCAATGAAAATAAATAATAAAACGCCAATGGCAATTTTCGTCCACCATGAACTGAGCGTACCGTCGAAGTTAATGTAGGTCTGGATCAGCCCCTGAATCGCCACGCCAAACAGCGTTCCAAGAACCGTACCCACCCCACCGCTCAGCAACGTACCGCCGATCACCACCGACGCGATGGCGTCCAGCTCCACACCAACCCCCGCCAGCGCGTAGCCGGCCTGGGTGTAGACAGAAAAGACAATCCCGGCCAGCGTCGCCAGCCCGGTCGACAGCATATAGATGCGAATCGTCGTGCTGCGGGTGGAAATCCCCATCAGGTTCGCCGAAATCGCATTTCCGCCAATGGCATACACCTGATTGCCAAACCGGGTGCGATGCGCGAGGAAAATCCCCATAACGACCACCGCCAACATCAGCAGACCCATCGCGCTCAGGCGACCGCCACCGGGGATTTTCCACGCCAGACTGGAAAGCGTGTCGTAAATGGGATGGTTAATCGGGATCGACTCTTCCGACACCAGGTAGCTGACCCCGCGCAGGAAGAACATACCGGCAAGCGTGATGATAAAGGCCGGGATCTTTAGCGCATCAATCAACAACCCCATGAAAGCGCCAAACGCACAGCCCATCGCCAGTACCAGCGGAAACGCCAGCAGCGGCGAGATCCCCCAGTAGCCGATAGCCTTCGCCAGGAATACGCCGGTGAAGGCGATGACCGATCCGACGGAGAGATCGATCCCACCGGAGAGGATCACAAAGGTCATCCCCACGGCGATGATCCCCAGAAAGGCGTTATCGGTCAGAATGTTGCAGATAACCCGCGTGGAGGCAAAGCCGGGGAACTGGGTTAAGCAGTAGAGATAGCCCAGCACGAAAACCCCGAGGGTGATCATTAACGGTAAATTACGTTTTATCACGACCACGCACTCCTTTTAGCAGACTGATAAAGCGCTGTGACTGCACAATCAGTACGCACAGCACCACGATGGCTTTGACCACCTGGTTCATCTCCGGCGGGAATCCGGACAGCAGGATCCCGGTGTTCATCCCCTGAATAATCAGCGCACCCACCACTGACAGCAGCAAATTAAAACGCCCGCCCATCAGGGAACCACCGCCGATCACCACCGCCAGAATGGCGTCCAGCTCCAGCCACAATCCGGCATTGTTGGCATCAGCACCGCGAATATCCGCCGTGACGATAATCCCGGCAATCGCCGCGCACAGCCCGCTCAGCACGTAGGTGAGCATGACGATGACCCGCGTGTTCACCCCGGCATTTTTCGCCGCCCGGATGTTGATCCCTACGGCTTCAATAAACATCCCAAGCGCCGTTCGCCGGGTCAGCAGCCAGAACAGCACCAGCGTGATCAGCGCGATAATGACCGGTGTGGGAAACAGCAGCAGCGAACCGCTACCAAACCAGGAGAGCGTGGACGAGTCGAAGGTGACAATCTGTCCGGAGGTGATCAGTTGCGCCACGCCGCGCCCCGCCACCATCAGGATCAGCGTGGCGACAAAGGGCTGAATTTTGAGGATTGCCACCAGAACGCCGTTCCACAGGCCGGCCAGAACGCCGGTCCCCAACGCGGCGAGCAGCACCACCGGCAAGCTGTGACCCGCGACGGTCATCGCGGCGGTCGTGGCCCCGGCAATCGCCATCACCGCGCCAACGGAAAGGTCAATGCCGCCTGTGGCAATCACCAGCGTCATCCCTATTGCCAGCAATGCGACGGGGGCGGCGCGGTTCAGGATATCGATTGGACTGCCGAACAGACGCCCGTCCTGCAACACAATCTGGTAAAAGTGGGGGGCGACAAGGCTGTCCACCAGCAGCACCAGCAGCAGCGCAATGAGTTGCGGCATGCCGGTCGGCCAGCGAAAGCGTCGCTTCGGCGGCGTGGTTTGCGGGAGAGATTGGGGCATCACAAGAGTCTCCTTACGCCGCGATGGCGTTCATGATCGCCGGTACGGACAGTTCAGCCAGCGGGATCTCCGCCACCTGTTTGCGGTCACGCATGATGATCACCCGATCCGCATACCCCACCAGTTCCTCCAGCTCCGAGGAGATCACCAGCAACGCCAGACCATCAGCGCACAGGGTTTCGATCAGGCGGATAATCTCGGCATGCGCCCCCACGTCGATCCCTCGCGTCGGTTCGTCGAGGATCAGAAACTGCGGTTTGGTCAGTAGCCAGCGCGACAGCAGTACTTTTTGTTGGTTGCCGCCGGAGAGAAATTCGATCGGCTGTTCTGCGCTGGGGGTGCGAATGCCAAGCTGGCGGATAAACCGCTCGGCAATGTCATTCTGTTCTTTGCGCGCAATCGGCCGCAGCCAACCGCGCTGGGCCTGTAGCGCCAGGATGATATTTTCCCGCACCGAGGCGGCGGCAATAATGCCGTCCGTTTTCCGGTCCTCCGGGCAAAAACCGATTCCCAGGCATGACGCCTGGTGAGGGGATCGCAGCGTCTGCGCTTTGCCTTTGATCTGTGCGCTGCCGCTGTCCGCCGGTTTGATGCCGAAGATCACCTCAGCCGTTTCGGTGCGTCCGGATCCGAGCAGTCCAGCCAGACCGACGATCTCACCGGGACGAACGTCGAGATCGAACGGGGAGATAGTCCCCTTCTTACCGAAATTTTTGAACGCGGCAACCGGTTTGTCGCTAAGCAAGGTGCGTCCCGCGCGCTGTAGCGCATGGGTGTCCAGCTCGCGTCCCAGCATCATTTTGACCAGTTCTATCTGCGGCAGCTCGCGGGTTTCACGGCAGCCGACAAAACTGCCGTTACGCAGGACGGTGATCCGATCGCTAACCTGATAGACCTGATCGAGAAAATGGGTAACGAAGATCAGACTCACGCCGCGATCGCGCAGATGACGCATCAGGCCGAACAGCATCTCAACCTCTTGCGTATCGAGGCTGGCGGTGGGTTCATCGAGGATCAGGACTTTAGCGGAAAGATCGATCGCCCGGCAGATAGCCACGATCTGTTGCATCGCCACCGAATAGCGGTTCAGCGGTTCGCGCACGTCGAGGGAAAAGCCGTAAGACGCCATCAGTTCCGTGGCGCGCTTTTCCATCTCTTTGCGCCGCAGCAGGCCAAAGCGCTTAGGCTCACGACCAATAAACAGATTGTCCGCCACCGACATATTCGGCAGCAGGTTCACTTCCTGATACACCGTGCCAATGCCCAGCTGTTGAGCATGAGCGGTATTTCTGGGGGAGATGGCGCTGCCTTCCAGCCAGATGGTACCGCGATCGGCGTGATAGACGCCGGTCAGCGCTTTAATGAGCGTGGATTTTCCGGCGCCGTTCTCGCCGAGCAGCGCCATGATTTCCCCGCGACGCAGGCTGAAATCGACGTTATCCAGCGCTTTGACGCCAGGAAAGAATTTACTTAACCCCTCTGTACGGAGGATCTCCTGGTGTTGTTCAGTCGTCATGATCTTCCTCCGGTACAAAGCGTGGCCGTAGGCCCGTAGGCCGGATAAGGCCGTTACGCCGCCATCCGGCAGAACATTTGCCTGATGGCGCTTCGCTTATCAGGCCTACGGTGTAAGGTATGCCACCAGAACGGGTCTGAACTTAGTAGCCCATGTTTTTCTTCTTCTCTAACTCTTCTTTCGCGGTATCCGGCAGGTACAGCGTCGATTTGGTGATAGTGACCTTCTCAGGCATCGTGCCATCTTTCTTGAACTTCTCGAGTGCGTCGAAGGCTGGACCCGCCATGTTCGGCGTCAGTTCAACGCTGGCATTCGCTTCACCGTCAATCATTGCTTTATAAATGTCCGGTACGCCGTCGATAGAACCGGTCAGAATATCTTTGCCCGGCTTCAGCCCCGCTTCTTTGATAGCCTGGATAGCACCGATCACCATGTCATCGTTATGGGCGTAAACCATGCAGATGTTCTTGCCGTTGTTCTCCGCTTTGATAAAGCTTTCCATGACCTCTTTACCTTTACTGCGGGTGAAGTCACCGGACTGGGAACGGATGATTTTGATGTTTGGCGCTTTGGCAATGGCCTCAGCAAACCCTTTCTTACGGTCAATGGCCACACTGGCGCCGACGGTGCCCTGTAACTCAACCACATTACACGGCTTACCATTAACCTCTTTGATCAGCCAGTCACCGATCAGTTGGCCTTCAAGCACGTTGTTGGCGGTGACGGTGGTCATATAGAGAGATTTGTCTTTTACATCGATGGAACGATCAAGCAGGAAGACCGGAATCTCGGCATCTTTCGCTTCCTTCAGCACCGGCTCCCATCCTGTCGCCACCACCGGCGCAATGAAGATGGCATCAACGCCCTGAGCGACAAATGAACGCACGGCTTTAATCTGGTTTTCCTGCTTTTGCTGACCGTCAGCGATTTTCAGCGTAATGCCGCGCTTCTCGGCCTCGCTTTTCGCCACGTTGGTCTCTGCGGCGCGCCAGCCGGACTCAGAGCCGACCTGCGAAAATCCTACGGTTAATGGGGCGGCCATGGCCATAGACGACATGGCTGCCGAAACTGCTGTGACGATAAGTAAGCGCTTCCACATAACTGTGTCCTCGTAGGGTAGGTTATTGTTGGTTAAGAAACAGTCGCGAAAAAACTATAGACAATCGAGCATGTAACGGATTGCGTTACATCACACTTCAAAAAAGTAAATAGAACGTTAATCACAAGTTTGTAATCGCTTCCATTTCCCTATGAAAAAAGCGGCTGAAGATATGGATTTTCCTGTCATGCAAGTGGTCTGAAAAGACCGGTACGAGGCGAGTGAAAACAAAATCAGGCGAAGACAT
Organism: Citrobacter telavivensis; assembly: GCA_009363175.1. Taxonomy (NCBI): domain Bacteria; kingdom Pseudomonadati; phylum Pseudomonadota; class Gammaproteobacteria; order Enterobacterales; family Enterobacteriaceae; genus Citrobacter; species Citrobacter telavivensis. The sequence continues at coordinate 1,114,641 of CP045205.1, read as the reverse complement.
TCGTCGCGAGATCGCTATAATACTCGCCACTTGTTTACGACACAGTTAAAGGAAACAGACATGAGCTTACTCAACGTCCCAGCAGGTAAAGACCTGCCGGAAGATATCTACGTTGTTATCGAGATCCCGGCTAACGCAGATCCGATCAAATACGAAGTCGACAAAGAGAGCGGCGCACTGTTCGTTGACCGCTTCATGTCCACCGCGATGTTCTATCCGTGCAACTACGGTTACATCAACCACACACTGTCTCTGGACGGTGATCCGGTTGACGTTCTGGTCCCGACCCCGTATCCGCTGGAACCTGGCTCCGTTATCCGCTGCCGTCCGGTTGGCGTACTGAAAATGACCGACGAATCCGGTGAAGATGCGAAACTGGTTGCCGTGCCGCACACCAAACTGAGCAAAGAGTACGATCACATCAAAGATGTGAACGACCTGCCGGAACTGCTGAAAGCACAGATCACGCACTTCTTCGAGCACTACAAAGATCTCGAAAAAGGCAAGTGGGTGAAAGTGGACGGTTGGGACAACGCTGAAGCCGCTAAAGCTGAAATCATTGCCTCCTTCGAGCGCGCCGCGAAGAAATAAGTTCGCTGAACGCTGAAAACCCTGAACGCCGGGTACCGGTCAGTAAGGGTTTTTTTATGCCTGCGTTTTGGCAAAAGGGGAAAAAGAGCACCGGAAGGCTGGCAATCCGGAATGCGAGTGACATCGCATAAAACAACGCCACCCGAAGGTGGCGCGGAGGTTTCAGTACTGGTCTCTGTCTAACCAGTTACCGCTGTCGATCAGCGTTAATCCGTCCACCGGGCGCTGGTACACGTACATCCATGCACTGCCGTACGGCGTCTGGATCAACTGGCGTGCGTATTCACCGCCGCGGGTGCGCAAAGCATCCAGCTCGGCCAGAGTCGCATTATCAATACGATAAACCTCACCGTGTACCGTTCCGTTCCCCGGAACTGCGCCTGGATAGTGGCCCAGACTGTACAACTGGTAGTTATCGATACTGTAATTTCCCAGCAACTGGGCGTTGGTCATCCAGTGGCTGTTGCCTTGTTTGGTTCGTAAACTGCCGTAGACAAATATTCGCATTGCTAAAACTCAAACTGATAGAGCAAATCCAGTGCCTGATCTACGCCAGACACGGCTTCCAGATATAGCTTAGGCATCAGACGATAACGTAACGTGAGTGTCGCCAGTGAGTCAAATATACCCACACCATATTTCACCTGCAGACCTGGCAGTACATATCCGCTGACCACGACCTGGGAGGAGTCGCCCACCCCCTGCGTGTCCAGTGCCAGATTGCTTACGCCAAATGTCTCCCCGATTTTACCCACAACCTGACCACTTTGTGCAACCCCCAGACCAATAAGCATTGAGGTCATCGCCGCACTGTCGCTTTGATCGCTGCTCAGGCCCTGGCCACGCAGCAGATAAGAGAGCGCTTCCTGCTGCGACATCGCCGGGTCAGAGAAGATCTCAGCCTTTGGCTCATCTGCCGTTCCGGTAACGCGAACGCCGGCGATCACTTCATCTTCTGTCGCCTCCGGGTTACGAATGGCTTCGATATTCAGCAACGGCTGATCCGGCGGCCCCGAGAACAACAGCTCGCCTTTACGCACAATCAGATCCTGACCGTAGGCGTGGAAGCGACCTTCCGGAATGTTGATCTGTCCGTTTAGACCCAGTCCCTGTTTATCCTGCGCCACTTTCAGATCGCCCGTCAGACGGGCTTTCAGACCAAACGCATCCATCCGCACGTTATTACCGACGTGTACAATCAGATTGCTGTTGATAGGGATCCCGGCGCTCTGCGGCTTCTCTGGCTGCAGGTCATTATTGAGCATCACTTCGTCGCTCGACACGCCCACGGCGCTCTCTGGCAGGTCGTGTACCACAATACGCGCCCACGGTACGTCTACCCGTCCGTCCAGCGTAAACAGACTCGGCGTCGCGTCGAAGACCACATCCGGAGAAACGTCGAGGCGCACCATTGGCGGCACGGTGATACGTACCCGACTCCCTTTCGCCGCCACGCGCGCGCGCCAGTTGTCGATCTGGCTCCAGTCGGCGTCGCCGCTCAGATTGATCTGCCCCTGTTGGGTTCGTATCTCCCCGGTAAGCGTCGAGCGCGTACCGTTGAAATTCATCGCCAGTTGGCTCGGCTGCATATCAAACGGCATAAAGTTGCCGTCGATATCCAGGCCGCTCAGTTGCAATTGACCAAACATCTGCGGGCTCTGCACATCACCGCCCAGACGTAAATTGGCGCTCAGCATACCTGCGGCCTTCTCACCACGCGCGAAGATCGGGTTCACCATCGCAAGGTTGACGTTGCGAATGTTGACGTTACCGCCCAGGTTACGACGGCCCTGCGGATCGGTGACCTGTACCTGTCCGTCAAGCTGGCCGTTATTGGTCAGGCGGATCAGCCAGCCCAGTTCCGCACGATTGTTGCGCAGATCGGCCGTCACGTTCAGGGTATCGAACGCCAGCGGCAGCGGCGCGTCGTTGACCGTCTGCGTCACCTTCACGTTACGCCCGGAAAGCGTGACATTGCCTTGCGGCAGCCCCTCTTTGGTGGTGTCCCACGACACGTCCGCTTTACCGGTGAATACGCCACTGGCCTGAGTCGCCTCCGGCATAAACGGTTTCAGCATCGCCAGATCAAAGCGGTTGAGATTCACCACTGCCCGCCCTTCGGCGCCAGCATCGATAGTTTGCGGCACGCACAGTTCAGCATTCGGGTTTGCCCAGCAGTGTGGCCCGATGCTGATTTTCTGCTCCTGGTTACGGTAGTCGAGCGCGATGGCGCGGGTCAGGGTTAACGGCCCTACCGGCGTCTGGAAACGCGTATTGCTCAGCGAGCCTTTCCAGCGCTCTTCTTTACGATCAAAGCTCCCGGTCAGATCCAGTTGACCGGAGACCGGCTCGCCCTGAACGCGCAGTTGCAGTTCATGTTGCTTCTCGCTCCCTTTGGCGTTCAGCGTCACGAGGCTGATGTTCACGTCAGGCTGCGAAATGCGCTCAACCCGCACGTTGAGGTTACCGGCAATCTGGTCGGTCGATTTAATGTCGCCTTCCACGCGCACCTGGGCAACCGACAGTTCCTGCCAGCGCAGCCCACGGGCGGTGATATCCGCCAGCAGTTGCGGAGCGTCAACCGTACCACGTACTTTGACCAGCCCTTTTGCCGTACCGCCGAGTCCCGGCAATGCGTTGTCCAGTCCCGGCGCGTCAATGGTCGCATCCAGATTGAGATCTTTAACGCCCAGTTCACCTTTCACGTCGGCGCTGTTTGGCCCCAGTTCCAGGTGCAGCCCTGGAATGGTCCACTGCATGTAGCTGTTGCCTTTCAGCGACCCATTAACGTTAACCTTGTTCTGCTTAACGTTACCGGTCAGCTTCAGCTCCGGCACCTCCATCTGCCAACTGCCGCCATACAGGCTGCCCCGGGTTTTAATCAGACCATTGAGCTTCGACGGCCAGTCCGGCACCTCTTTCGCCGTATTGATGCCGTCCAGCGTCAATTCGCCTCGCCAACTGATCGCCTGCTGCCAGTCCACCAGCGCCTTCAGCTCGGTTTTCCCTTCCAGCGCAGCCACGCTAAGCTTGTCGAGGTTAATCTGCTGTTCGTTGCCCTTCGCATCGAGCGTGATGGTCGCCGGTGGGATATCCTGTCCTTTCACCGCCGTACGCATCGAGAGCCGGTAGTCCGTCATCTTGCCGGTGAGCTTGAGTTTGATATCGTCGGCCTGGAACTGTTTGTCGCCGGTAAACGGCCAGTAAACCTGCTTGCTGACCACTTCCAGATTCAGCGGCAGCCCGGCTTCCGCCAGACGCGTCTGGGCACGCAGATCCAACGCCACCGGTCCGGAGAGGTTCACGCCCACTTCCAGCTGTTCACGCAGCGCACCGCCTACCTTCAGCTTCACTTTCTCGCCTTTCAACGGGTCCATGTTCAGCGTGCTGTTCAGGGTGATGTCTACCGGCCAGTTGTCGGTTAACTGGGCCGACCCGCTGGCGTTCACCGTGCCCTGATTAGAGTCAACGTCCAACGCATCGAGCTTCATGTTGCCATCGATGCTACTCACCTTCAGCAGCAGGTTATGCACCGTCAGGTCAGTATCGCCGGTGATGCGCAGTTGCTCGCCTTTGAACTCTTCAATATTGAGATTGAGCGGCAGATGCACGTCCGTCATCTCCGGCAGAACCGGCTTCGAGAACAGATCTTTCAGCGTTTCGCCAAGCGGCTTTTCATCCGGTTGCGGGTTCTGGATCTTCGGCTCGACCACCTCTTCCTGAGCGACCTCCGCCACTTTCGGCAGCGCTATCAGCAATCCCTGTAACGACGTGGGCTTCAGGGTCAGGTCCTTCTCCTGCCAGTGCAGTCCGGAGGTAAACGCCATCACCGACACGGTAGTGTCATCGATTTTAATATTGACGTTGTTCAGCGCCACACGGGAAAGCGTTAGCGGATACGGCGTGGAGAGATTCAGCGGCCCGTTCTCTTCTTCTTCGACCGGCGCGGACGGCGGCATTTTTTTACTGTCGATCGCCACATTAATGTCTTTGAGCGACAGATCGTTCACGCACAGACTGCTGTTCCACAGGCAATCCAGCCCCACGGCCAGATGCACTTCACCCGCGTTAACCGCCACGCCGGGCTGGTCAAAGCGGATATTTTTCAGAGACAGATCGCGCCAGCCGCCGGTAACCTGGCCGATTTCCAGCCCCGGCACCCAGCGATTCGCGGCATTGAAGATCAGATGCAGACCGGTTGTCGTTCCAACCAGAAACGCCACCGTCCCCAGCAACAGCAGGATAAAAATCAGTACGCCGAGGCTTATCTTCTTCCATAAACTCATAATTCAGGCCCCAGACCGATGTAAAACTGTAAACCGTGTTCATCTTTGTCGCCGACCGGAACGGCAAAATCGAGCTTGATGGGCCCGACCGGAGACTGCCAGCGTACGCCCACCCCGGCACCGGTTTTGATATCGCTTTTACGGATATCACTGACGGCTTCACCACTGTCGACAAACATCGCCCCCCACCATTTACCGGTGACGTTGTACTGGTATTCCAGCGACCCGGTCGCCAGTTTTGAGGCCCCTTTCAGGTCGCCGTTACTGTATTTTGGTGAGATGGATTTGTATTTGTAGCCGCGAATACTGCGGTCGCCCCCGGCAAAGAAACGCAGGTCTGGCGGCACTTTGTCGAAATCGCCGGTTTCGATCCAGCCGAGATTACCGCGCATCACGAAGCGATGACGATCGTACAGAGAACGGATCCAGACGTTTTGTGCCTGAAAGACCGAGAAATCGACGTCGGAGCCCCAGGCGGTGTTGGAGTAATCAATGGAGTAACGCTGAGAGTCGCCCCAGGTGGGCATCAGGCCGCCACGCGAACGGGTACGGCTGATCATCACGCCGGGATAAAGCAGCATGGTGGTGTTCGTCACCTCCCCCTGAGTAAAGTGGTCGAGACTCCAGCGCAGGTTAATGGCGCGCTGCCAGCCGCTGGAAAGATCCCAGTAGCGGGAAACCGCAAGCGTGGTGGAGTCCTGTTCGGTATCGTTGAGATCGGTACGCTTAAAACCGCCCTGCACCAGATAGTATTGCTCCAGCGGGTTCTTCAGCAGCGGCATTTTATAGCTAAAATCCAGTTGCTGTTCTGGTGACGAGATACTGGCGCTGGTCGTCAGGCTGTGGCCGTAAGCGTTCATCCACGGTTTTTTCCACGTGGTCTTCACGCGCGGCCCCACGTCGGTGGAATAACCCACCCCGGTCTCAATGGTGTTTTCCGTTCGCGGCGACACCACCCCCTTCAGCGGCAACACTTTGGTTTTTCGCGCTTTATCGAATTCGGGTGCGACAACCACGGAGTTAAACCAGCCGGTCGCCGACAGTCGACGGTTCAGTTCGCCGAGATCTTTCGACTCGTACGCATCCCCTTCTTTAAACGGCACCAGGTTTTGCAGGTACTCCTCGCGGATCTGCGAGCCTTCAAAAGAGACGTGACCAAAGCGATAACGTTCACCGCTGTTGTAATCGATATCCCAGAACGCCTGATGTCTATCAAGCGCAATACCCAACTGGCTCTTATTAAATTCGCTGTCGAAATACCCTTTACGTAGCGCCACGCTGGTTAATGACTTTTTGAAGCTGTCATAGTCCCCATGATCGAGCACTGTACCGATCGCCGGACGCGTTTTCAGCAGATCCAGGTAATCTCTGTCGGTACGCGCGCCGCCGCGTAAAATGACTTCTGTTCCGCCAATGCGCACCGGTTCACCGGGCGTCACTTTGGCCACCAGCACCTGACGCCCTTTCGCCGGAGGCGGACGCAGATCGAAATCAATAGTCGGTTCGTAATAGCCGAGTGCCTTTAATCCTTCGCGAATGGCGTCATCCACGCGCGCGCGAAAACGCCGGTCCGGCGTGACTTCATCACCCTGGATGGTTGAGAGTTGTGCCCGGACGTTTTTCTCCAGTTCTCCTGATAGCCCTTCGACCTGTAAACGGACGTTCGCGGCAAAGGCAGAACTGCTTAAACACAACAGGCTCACCCAACATAACTGACGGATATGTGGCACTTTTTCTCCTGAATATCCCTTATTTCCACCCTGGAAAAAATCATAACGCCGATCCACGGCTTAACAAAAACCCAACAACTGGGATTGAAAAACAGACGACTACCCAAATATTTCTTATGTTTACTGTAGACGCATTCCTAACGGTTATTGTGTGCAAATACGCGTCTTGTTACAACCTTAACCCCAATTACTGATTTTCGGGAGAACCGCACCATGAGTCTATTTGATAAAAAGCACCTGATTTCACCGTCGGATGCATTACCTGGGCGCAATACCCCGATGCCCGTGGCGACGCTGCATGCCGTCAACGAACATTCGATGACGAACGTCCCTGAAGGGATGGAAATCGCGATTTTCGCGATGGGCTGTTTCTGGGGCGTAGAACGGTTGTTCTGGCAGTTGCCCGGCGTTTACAGCACGGCTGCGGGGTACACCGGCGGCTACACGCCGAATCCCACCTACCGGGAAGTCTGTTCCGGTGAAACTGGCCACGCCGAGGCGGTGCGCGTGGTGTACGATCCGGCGGTCATCAGCTATGAACAGTTGCTGCAGGTTTTCTGGGAAAACCACGATCCGGCACAGGGCATGCAACAGGGCAACGACCACGGCACCCAATATCGTTCGGCTATTTATCCGCTGACACCGGAGCAGGACAGCGCCGCTCGCGCCAGTGTTGAGCGCTTCCAGGCCGCCATGCGCGCGGCGGGGGACGATCGCCACATCACCACCGAAATCAGCAACGCGACACCGTTTTATTACGCGGAAGACGACCACCAGCAGTATCTGCACAAAAACCCGTACGGCTACTGCGGTATCGGCGGGATTGGCGTCTGTTTACCCCCTGACGCGTAAGATCAGCGTTCCACCGTCACGCGGGCCGCATGCCGCGTGGCGCTGGCGACAGTCCCTCTCTGTGAAAGCATCCCTTTCAGCAACAGATTAAATACCGGCGCGTCGGGCCGGTTCAGGCGATGTTGCAGCAGATGCACCGCCTCCACGCCCAGCGCCCGGCAGGGAATGGTCATGCTGCTCACCGTCGCCACGATGCGGGCATCCAGTTCCTGTACGCCCGTGGTCATCAGCGACATCTCTTGCGGAACGCGCACCCCGTGGGCGTTCAGTACCTGCAGGATGCCGGTGGACATCGACGCGCCGGCGCAGAAAATCACTTCCGGCCAGTCGTGACGCGGCGTATCGCGCAGCCATTCGCCCATCGCCTGCTCCGACTCTTCTGCAGTGAACCCTTCCGTCACCAGCAGATCGCAATGGGTATCAAACGGGATCTGGTACTGACGATAGACCTCTTTAATGCCTTCCAGCCGCCAGTACATCGTCTCCCGCCGGAGGCTGGTGACGTTGAGAATGCGCCGGTGACCTTGATCGAACAGATACTGCATCGCCCGGTTGCCAATTGCCCGATGGTCCGGCGACACCGAATCCAGCAGCCCTTCCCTGTCCTGCGTATTGATCAACACACAGGGCTTCTCCAGCGACAGCGCCAGCTTGTGGATCGTCGGATCATCAATGCCGATCAAAATGATGGCATTGATGTTCTTATGGTTGGCTTTTTCCAGAAAAGCTTTGATATCCGCACGCTGCTCATCCAGGCCACAATAGCTCACCCAAACATCGTGTGACGCGACCGCCTCAGCAATGCCGCGCGTCACTTCAAGGTAGAAAGCATCACCCTGCGCCGTGAACGTACGCTGCGGGGCGAAGACGGCGATGCCGTTAATCAACAGTCGTCCACTGGCGAGTGAGTCGAGAACGCCCAGTTGTCGCGCACATTTCACTATTGCCTCACGCGCCTTGTCGCTGGTGTAGGACTTCCCGCTTAGCACCCGCGAAACGGTGCTCACTGAGAAGCCCGTTAAGGCGGCAATTTCATCCATTTTCAGCTTGCCCGGCATTCTGTGACCTCGCTCGCAATGTATCTTTGCAAATTTTTGCAGACATACTTCGTTGATTCTAAAACACCTTTTTAATTAGCACGCTAACTTCTTTTGCGTCCTGCAAGCGCTCTCACAAAATCACGTTGTCGACCTTCCAGGCGTTTCTTATGTTCCGCTTATCCCTCCTTGTTCCTGAATAAGGCATGACATGAAAAAAGTACGTTTTGGCATTATTGGCGTGGGTAACATCGGTACCGTCCATGCCCGTTATCTGTTGGCGGGAACCGTGAATGACGCCTGCCTGACCGCCGTCTGCGACAACAACGCCGCTAAGCATGTCGCCATCCGCCAGTTGGTGGGCGAATCCGTGACGCTGTTCAGCGATGCGCGCGACATGCTGGAGAGTGGACTGATTGACGCCGTCATTGTCGCGACGCCGCACTATGATCATCCTGGGCTGTCCATCATGGCCATGCGTCTGGGGATCCACACGCTCTGTGAGAAACCCGCTGGCGTCTACACCGCTCAGGTTAAGGAGATGAACGCCTGCGCCCGCGAGTGCGACGTGGTCTTCAGCATGATGTACAACCAGCGCCCTAACCCGCTGTATCAGAAGGTGAAAGATCTGATCGACAGCGGTGAGCTGGGCGAACTGCGACGCTCCAACTGGATTATCACCAACTGGTATCGCTCGCAGAGTTACTACAACTCCGGCGGCTGGCGCGCAACCTGGAAAGGCGAAGGGGGCGGCGTGTTGCTGAACCAGGATCCGCACCAACTCGATCTCTGGCAGTGGCTGGTCGGTATGCCCGTGCGGATGCGCGCTTTCTGCCAGTTCGGTAAGCATCGGCAGATTGAAGTCGAAAACGAGGTGACGGCGTATGCCGAGTACGCGAACGGGGCGACGGGGGTTTTCATCACTACCACCGCCGAAGCGCCGGGCACCAACCGTCTGGAAATTGTCGGCGATCGCGGCAAAGTGGTTGTCGAAGAGGGTCGCCTGCGTTTCTGGCGATTACGTGAATCCGAAACAGAATTTAACGCTCGCTGGCAAAACGGTTTCGGCGAACCGAAGTGCTGGGAAGTTTCCATCCCCACCGCCCCGGAGTGTAGCGAACACGTTGTTATTACCCGCAATTTCACCGCCGCCATTCTGCATGGCGAACCACTCATCGCCCCCGGTCTGGAGGGCATTCACGGCCTGACGCTTTCCAATGCTATGCATCTCTCCACCTGGATAGATGACTGGGTCGCGCTGCCCATTGACGAGCAGCGCTATTACCAGCTGTTGCAGGAACGTATTGCGTCATCGGTCGAAAAAACGGTTGCCAGCCGCACGCTGGACGCCTCCGGAACCTGGTAACGGCGAGGAGTGATCATGCTGAACATCGCAATTATCGGAACGGGGAATATCTCTCATCAGCACATTCAGGGCTATCTGACGTTTCCTGAGCGCTGTCGGATTGTCGCCCTGGTGGATATTTTTCCCGAAAAGGCCGAAGAGAAAAAAGCGCGTTACGGACTGCACGACGCACGGGTTTACGCCAGCCATCAGGCAATGCTGGAGGCCGGGACGACGGTTGACCTGGTGGATGTCTGCACGCCGCCCTATGTTCACGCGGAAATCGCCATTGATGCCCTGAACCGCGGCAAACACGTCCTCTGTGAAAAACCGATGGCAGCGTCGCTGGAAGAGTGTGACGCGATGATTGCTGCGCAACAGGCCAGCGGCAAAACGCTGTCGATCATCGCGCAAAACCGTTTTACCGACGCCTTCTGGCGTTTGAAAACGGTGGTGGATTCCGGCCTGGCGGGCAAGATTTGTCACGCTCAGGTGGATTCCTTCTGGTGGCGTGGACACTGCTACTACGACCTGTGGTGGCGCGGCACGTGGGAGAAGGAAGGCGGTGGCTGCACGCTCAATCACGCGGTACACCATATCGACGCCATCCAGTGGATGCTCGGTTTTCCCAGCGAAGTGGTGGCAATGATGACCAACGTCGCCCATGACAATGCGGAAGTGGAAGATCTCAGCGCCGCCATCTTCCGGTATCCCAATGGCGCGCTGACCCAACTGACCGCCTCCGTGGTACATCACGGTGAAGATCAGAAAATTGTGATTCAGGGTGAGAAGGCGCGTATTTCCGCGCCATGGAACGTGTTCGCCAGCCAGTCCGCAGACAATGGTTTCCCACAGGCAGGAAACGACTCTGCGCGAGAAGACAGTCTGACAACGCGGTTTCACGCCACTCCGGCCCTGCAATGGACGTTGCATACCGGGCAAATTGACAATGTGCTAACCGCTATTGAGCAACAAATCGAACCGCTGGTAGATGGCGAACAGGGCAAACGCTCGCTGGAACTGATCGCCGCTATCTACAAATCGGCGATCACCCGGTCGGTCGTGACCCTACCTGTTCAGCGCGACGACGCGTTTTATCGCACGGGAGGCCTGCTCGAGAAGGCCCCACATTTTTATGAGAAATCCGCCTCGGTGAGCAACTTTGCAGAAGTGGGCGCGATCCCGCTGGGTAAAGATTTAGATTCAGGAGTGGAAGAATGAACAAGCATGACGGAATGAACTACGCCCCGACCGGCAAACCACAGCCGGTCGTCAAGCCCGGCGAATTTATCATTGCCGCTGCAGCGCTCGATCACGGCCATATCTATGGCATGTGCAACGGGCTGATTGAGGCCGGCGCGACGCTGAAATGGGTATACGACCCGGATCCGGCAAAAGTGGCAAGCTTTCTACAACAGTATCCTCAGGCGCAGGTCGCTGACTCACTGGCAACGATCCTCACTGACGCAACGGTTGACCTGGTCGCCAGTGCGGCGATCCCTTCGGAACGTTGCCCGCTGGGGCTGAAGGTGATGGCCGCCGGGAAAGACTATTTCACCGACAAAGCACCGTTGACCACGCTGGAGCAACTGGAAGACGCCAGAGCAATGGTGGCAAAAACCGGACGTAAATACGCGGTCTACTACAGCGAACGTCTGCATGTGGAAAGCGCCGTCTTTGTGGGTGATCTGATCAAACAGGGCGCAATTGGCCGGGTGATACAAACCCTCGGCACCGGCCCGCACCGTGAAGGCAGCGGTCGCCCGGACTGGTTCTACGAGCGACGCTATTTCGGCGGCATTCTCTGCGACATCGGCAGCCATCAGATCGAACAGTTTCTGTTCTATACCGGCAACAGCGACGCGCATATTGTGGCAAGCCAGGTACGCAACGTGAATCACCCGCAATATCCTCAGTTCGAAGATTTTGGCGACGCCATGCTGGCAGGCGATAACGGCGCAACGGGCTACTTCCGTTGCGACTGGTTCACACCAGGCGGCCTCTCGACCTGGGGCGATGGACGCCTGACGCTGCTCGGCACCGAGGGCTATATCGAAATCCGCAAATATGTCGATATCACTCGCGGCGAGCAGGATGTGGTTTATCTGGTCAACAAAGAGGGGGAATTTCGTTATCCCGTCGCCGGTAAGGTGGGCTTTCCGTACTTTGGCCAGCTCATCCTCGACTGTATCCGGCGTACTGAAAACGCCATGACGCAGGAGCACGCCTTTAAGGCGGCGGAGCTGTGCGTTAAGGCGCAGATGCGGGCAAACGCGAGCGCGTGACGGGAGGCACCATGAACACAGTGAATGCCGCCATTATCGGCGGGGGTGCTATCCATGCCATCCACGCTGAGGCGCTGCAGCAGTTGCCCAACGTCAGGCTGCGCGCGATTGCCGAAACGGACATCAACAAAGGACGACAGTTGGCGGCGCTTTATGATTGCCATTTTTATCATGACTACCGCGAAATGCTCTGGGATGACGCGATCGACGTTGTGCATATTTGCACCCCGCACTATCTGCATAAACCGATGATCCTTGCCGCGCTGGCGGCAGGGAAACATGTGTTTTGCGAAAAGCCGGCAGTGATGCGCGCGCTGGACGTGGCAGAAGTCGAGACGGCCCTCGCCCATGCGCGGGGCACGCTTGGGATCTGTTATCAGAACCGGCTCAATCCCACCAGTCTCACCATTAAGCAGCAGTTGCAGGAGGGCGCGATAGGCAAGATGCTCGCCATTAAAGCCGTGCTGACCTGGTCGCGTGGCGGCAGTTATTACACCGCCAGTCCCTGGCGTGGAAAAGCCGCCACCGAAGGCGGCTGTCTGCTCATCAACCAGGCGATCCACACGCTCGATCTGATGCAATGGTTTGCCGAGGGCGTGACGCGGGTCAAGGGAGTGGTCGACAGCACCTGGCTTGCCAGTACCATCGACGGTGAAGACAGCGCCATGGCGACCTTTGCCTTTCGCAACGGCGCGCGTGGACTGTTTTATGCCAGCAACTGCCACACCACCAACTCACCGCTCCAGTTGGAAATACACGGTGAAAAAGGCACGTTGCTTCTTGAGGGGAGCGAGCTGTGGCATATCAACGGGGAGACGCGACAAAAGCTGGCAACCGACGCAGCCCCTGACGGCAGCGGCAAAAGCTACTGGGGCGTCGGTCATCGTGAAGCGATCCGTCAGTTCTATTATGCCCTACACCATCCCACCACCGGGAGCGTATGCAACATTCACGAAGCCGCTAAATCATTGCAGATCGTCGATGCCATTTATCGTTCGTCGCAATTACATACCTGGATAAACCTGGAGAAATAAATCCGCAGAAAGTGAATCCCGGCCGGATAAGGCACATCCGGCAATCAAGTCATACTACAGGAATAATCATATGGCGAAACCTACTGAACGTAGAGTAGGTTACGGCGTAGCAATTGGCTACGGCGTAACCGATTTATTTGGTGGCGGTGCATTCGCAGTTATTGGCACCTGGCTGTTATTTTTTTACACCACCTACTGTGGACTGTCTGTACTGGAAGCCGGTTCTATATTTGCTATTGCACGTATCATCGATGCAATATTAAGCCCGGTGATGGGTTATATTACCGACAACTTCGGCAACACCTGGCTTGGCAGAAAATTTGGCCGTCGGCGTTTCTTTTTATTGATAAGCGCTCCGCTCATGTTTCTCTATGCGCTGGTGTGGATTACCGACATGAGCTACTGGTATTACCTGGGAACGTATCTTTCCATCGAACTGCTCTCGGCGATGGTGCTGGTGCCCTGGGAGACGCTGTCAGCAGAGATGACCAACCGCTTCAGCGAACGTACGCGCCTCTCTGGCGTGCGCATGATGTGTTCACAACTGGGCGGCTTTTTAGCGGTTTCCGTACCCGGCATTATTATGCAATATACGGGTAAAGATAATTCATTGACCTATACCCTGACCGGGATCGTGTTTGCGATTATTTATTGTGTCGCCGTATTCACAACCTGGGCAACGACCTGGGAAGCAAAAGATGTGCGGGAAGAATATGAATTCACACCGGACACGCAGCGCAGTACCGGATTATTAAACCACCTGAAGTATTTGGTCGTGGATCTTTTTTCTGCCTTTAAACTGCGTATTTTCCGCCAGCATATTCTTATCTATATTTGTTCATTCACTGCCCTGGATGTCTTTGGTTCCGTTTTCACTTATTACGTGATCTATGGATTAAAACAGGATGCGGCCACAGTTTCCGGACTGTTAAGTATTGCGGCGTTTGTTTCGGTCCCTGGCACGTTCGGCTTTATGCTGCTGATGAATAAGCTCAACATGACGCCTTCTGCGGCACTGCGCCTCTCCTATGGCAGTATTTTCTTCGTCCTGGCCTGTCTTTTTACCCTTTATCTGGGCGATATCCAGCTCCCGGCCCTGCTCTTTTCCGCAATATTTGTCCTGTTCGGCCTGGCAAAAGCCGGGTTGTATTACATCCCGTGGAATATCTACAGCTTTATTCCGGATGTGGATGAGATAGTCACTCGTCAGCGTCGGGAAGGCATTTTTGCCGGGGTGATGGTGCTGACCCGAAAAAGCACCGTTGCGCTGGCGATTATGTTGATTGGCGTGGTGCTGGAAGAGAGCGGCTTTGTCAAAGGCGGCGGTTCGCAACCCATCAGTGCGCTACATGCCATTATTGGTCTGATGATATTTGCGACCGCAGCCCTGCTGGCCGTCAGCTTTTACACCACGTTCCGCTTTAAGCTGACGCAAAAGACGCACAAAATCCTGATCAAAGAGGTGGCGCGCCGCAAACTCGGCGGTAAATGTGAAGACTGCGACGAAGAGACCCGCGCCGTCATTAAGTCACTCACCGGCTTCGCCTACGATGAAATATGGGATGCCGCGCCTGGCGCACGAAATAAGCATCGGACGGCTACCGCTGAAAATTAACCCTCTGGCGGCTTTACAGTCCCTTACGCTATACTAGCCCCTGAACTTACCGGCTCACCTCTACGAGCCGGTTTTCAATAAGCATTACCACATGGATTTATCAATTTCCCTTCCGAGGATCTGACCTGAACGGTTAGATAAAATATGTTAAACAGTATTTTCATTATTCTTTGCCTGATAGCCGTGAGTGCGTTCTTCTCGATATCCGAGATCTCACTTGCCGCTTCACGTAAAATTAAGCTCAAACTGCTGGCCGATGAAGGCAATCTCAATGCGCAACGCGTGTTGAAAATGCAGGAAAACCCAGGGATGTTCTTCACGGTGGTGCAAATCGGTCTGAACGCGGTCGCTATTCTTGGCGGTATCGTGGGCGACGCCGCATTTTCTCCCGCCTTCAACGCGTTATTTTCTCGCTACATATCGCCAGAGCTCTCTGAGCAGTTGAGTTTTATCCTCTCCTTCTCGCTGGTCACCGGTATGTTTATCCTCTTCGCGGACTTAACCCCGAAACGCATCGGTATGATTGCGCCAGAAGCTGTGGCTTTGCGTATCATCAACCCGATGCGCTTCTGTCTGTTTGTTTTCACGCCGCTGGTGTGGTTCTTCAATGGGTTAGCGAACGTGATCTTCCGCATCTTCAAGCTGCCGATGGTGCGCAAAGATGACATCACGTCTGATGATATCTATGCCGTGGTGGAAGCTGGCGCGCTCGCAGGCGTGTTGCGTAAACAGGAACATGAGCTGATTGAGAACGTGTTCGAGCTGGAGTCGCGTACCGTACCGTCATCCATGACGTCGCGTGAAAACGTGATCTGGTTCGATCTGCATGAAGACGAGCAGAGTCTGAAGAATAAAGTGGCGGAACATCCGCACTCCAAGTTCCTCGTCTGTAACGAAGATATTGACCACATCATTGGTTATGTCGACTCGAAAGATTTACTGAATCGCGTCCTGGCGAATCAGAGCATGGCGCTGAACAGCGGCGTGCAGATCCGTAACACCCTGATTGTTCCAGACACGCTGACCCTTTCAGAAGCGCTGGAAAGCTTCAAAACGGCCGGTGAAGACTTCGCGGTAATCATGAACGAATACGCGCTGGTCGTGGGTATCATCACCCTGAATGACGTCATGACGACGCTGATGGGCGATCTGGTCGGCCAGGGGCTGGAAGAACAGATTGTGGCGCGCGACGAGAACTCCTGGCTGATTGACGGCGGTACGCCGATCGATGACGTGATGCGAGTGCTGGATATCGATGAATTCCCGCAGTCGGGCAACTACGAGACGATTGGCGGCTTTATGATGTTCATGCTGCGTAAAATCCCCAAACGTACCGATTCCGTGAAGTTCTCGGGCTACAAATTCGAAGTGGTGGATATTGATAACTACCGTATCGATCAGTTGCTGGTGACCCGTCTTGACAGTAAACCGAGCGTACTGGTACCAAAACTGCCGGATGCGCAGGAAGACGTGAAAGCGTAGTTTGCGCCCGTCAGGCCTGCTTCAGAAACATCAACGGCTCCCAGTGGGAGCCGTTTTTTAAACTACTGCATAGCACTTTGGTTAAGCCATCTCAGTTTGCAGACGCAGAACCTGACGGTTGACTTCGGACATCACAGACAGATGCTGTTTATCCTTCACTTTTGGGATAAGAATCTTGCCCTTATCAAACTCAAAAGCGCCAACGTCCTTGATATATAACCGTCCACGAAACAGGATCTTCACGTACTTCGCCACTTGCAGTGGGTTGTACCGTTGGAAAATTTTCATTGTTATCTCCTGCTTAAGTCACGCCCTTGTGGCTCCACAATCGGTCCAACCGTTCTAAGGCGCAAAATTTAATGCCATTTGACTATAGACTATCTGTACGATGTTTCCAGCGCGTATAAGTTTATTTACCTTTTCATTACAGTTAATCAGAATCATCTCTGAATCACGGCGCTGTCCTCAGTATAAGCCTTCGTTTTTCGCAGGATTTGTGCGCCCGTCCGCAAACTGGCATCGCTCTTGCGGGAAAAAGCATCATTCGCACATATGATTAAAAATCAGACCCAAGTGGTCGGATCACCTGCAAACAATAAGAAGGAAACACCATGACCTTACGTAAGATTCTGGCGCTGGCGTGCCTGTTAGCGCCGATGATGGCCTCCGCGCATAGCTTCGAAACGGGCCAGCGCGTCCCGCCGGTAGGGATTGCCGATCGCGGCGAATTGATTCTTGAAAATGATAAATTCAGCTATAAAAGCTGGAACAGCGCGCAGTTGCCCGGGAAGGTGCGCATCCTTCAGCACATCGCCGGACGCACCTCCGCCAAAGAAAAAAATGCGACGCTGATTGAAGCCATCAAAGCGGCAAAACTGCCCCATGACGTTTACCAGACCACGACTGTCGTCAACACCGACGATGCCATTCCAGGCTCCGGTATGTTTGTGCGCAGCAGCCTCGAGAGCAATAAGAAGCTCTACCCATGGTCGCAGTTTATCGTCGACAGTGACGGCGTGGCCCGTAAGGCCTGGCAACTGGATGAAGAGAGTTCAGCTATCGCGGTGCTCGATAAAGACGGTCGCGTACAGTGGGCGAAGGACGGGGCGCTGACCCAGGAAGAGGTGCAGCAGGTGATTGCCCTGCTGCACAAGTTGCTCAATAAATAGAGACCCGGAAGCCGGGGTTCAGGAACGATTCACGCGGGGTGTAGTCCAGCGGCTTACCCTGCCAGTCGTGAACGTGTGCCCCGGCGGCTGCCGCAACGGCATGGCCTGCCGCCGTGTCCCAGACGTTGGTCGGTCCAAAACGCGGGTACAGTTGCGCCTGTCCCTCCGCCACCAGGCAGAACTTCAGCGACGAACCAATCGACGTCGTCTGGTGCTCACCCAGTTGCTGCAAATATTCTTTCAGTTCGTTATCGGCATGGGAACGGCTAATTACCACCAGCGGCGGGCGGGCGTCGCGGACCTGAATTTGCTTGCGCACGTTGCACTCTTCTTTCCAGGCTTTACCTTCTGCCGCGCTGTACATCACCTTCATGACCGGTGCGTAGACCACGCCCAGTACCGGCTTACCCTTCTCGATAAGCGCAATATTCACGGTGAACTCACCGTTACGTTTGATGAACTCTTTGGTGCCATCCAGCGGGTCGACTAACCAGTAGCGCTGCCAGTGCTGGCGTACTTCCCAGGCCGGCGGATCTTCTTCTGAGAGGACCGGAATATCCGGCGTCAGCGTCGTTAAGCCTTCGAGAATCACTGCGTGCGCGGCGAGATCGGCCGCGGTTACCGGAGAATCGTCCTGCTTGCTGGCAATCTCCATCGGTTTGACTCCATCATAGACCTGCATAATGGCATCGCCCGCGTTCCGTGCAAGCTGGCATACGTGTTCTAACATTCTCCACCTCGTTTGTGGCAGTGGCGTTAACTCATTGTTTTACTTATACCCGATCAGAGGCGAATCCGCCAACTGTGATAGTGCCTGCGGTTTTGCTTGCTAAACTGATGCATGATTCACAGTTCTGTAAGCAAGAAGATTTATATACATTTTCTTTTGTGGCTTAGATCTGAAAAGGATGCCCCCTGATGATTAAGTTTAGTGCAACGCTCCTGGCCACGCTGATCGCGGCCAGCGTGAATGCCGCAACCGTCGACCTGCGGATAATGGAAACCACTGATTTACATAGCAACATGATGGATTTCGATTATTACAAAGATACCGCAACCGAAAAATTCGGACTGGTACGTACCGCAAGCCTGATTAACGCCGCGCGCAATGAAGCAAAAAACAGCGTGCTGGTCGATAATGGCGATCTGATTCAGGGCAGTCCGCTGGGCGACTATATGGCGGCCAAAGGGTTGAAAGACGGTGATATCCATCCGGTCTACAAGGCGCTGAATACGCTGGATTACGCAGTGGGTAACCTCGGTAACCATGAATTTAACTACGGACTAGAATATCTGCAAAAGGCGCTGGCTGGCGCCAGGTTCCCCTACGTTAACGCCAATATCATCGACGTTAAGACCAAAAAGCCGTTGTTTACCCCCTATCTCATCAAAAAGACTGACGTCGTCGATCAGGAAGGCCACAAGCAGACGCTGAACATCGGCTATATCGGGTTTGTTCCTCCGCAGATCATGACCTGGGATAAAGCGAACCTGAGCGGTAAAGTGACGGTTAACGACATTACCGCCACCGCGCGCCAGTATGTCCCGGAAATGCGCGAAAAAGGGGCCGATGTGGTGGTAGTGATTGCGCATTCAGGGCTCTCTGCTGACCCCTACCAGAGCATGGCGGAGAACTCCGTTTATTATCTCAGCGACGTGCCCGGCGTGGACGCAATCATGTTTGGTCATGCCCACGCGGTCTTCCCCGGTAAAGACTTTGCCAGCATCAAAGGCGCAGATATCGCGAAAGGGACGCTGAACGGCGTACCGGCGGTGATGCCAGGCATGTGGGGCGATCATCTGGGTGTGGTGGATCTGGTGCTCAATAACGACAGCGGCAAATGGCAGGTGACGCAGGCCAAAGCCGAAGCGCGCCCCATTTACGACGCGGCCGCGAAGAAATCACTCGCTGCCGAAGACAGCAAACTGGTGGATATTCTGAAAGCCGACCACGACGCCACCCGTGAATTCGTCAGTAAGCCTATCGGTAAATCCGCCGATAATATGTACAGCTATCTGGCGCTGGTGCAGGACGATCCGACCGTTCAGGTGGTCAACAACGCGCAGAAAGCCTATGTCGAACACTTCATTCAGGGCGACCCGGACCTGGCGAAACTGCCGGTGCTTTCCGCCGCTGCGCCGTTTAAAGTCGGCGGGCGCAAGAACGATCCGGCCAGTTTTGTCGAGGTCGAAAAAGGCCAGTTGACCTTCCGTAATGCTGCCGACCTCTATCTGTACCCGAACACGCTGGTGGTTGTTAAAGCCAGCGGCAAAGAGGTGAAAGAGTGGCTTGAGTGCTCAGCCGGACAGTTTAATCAAATCGATAGCACCAGCAGCAAGCCGCAGTCGCTCATTAACTGGGAGGGTTTTCGCACCTATAACTTCGATGTCATCGATGGTGTGGAATACCAGATTGATGTCTCGCAGCCCGCACGTTATGACGGCGAATGCCAGACGGTCAATCCGACAGCGGAAAGGATTAAAAATCTGACCTTCAACGGCAAGCCGATTGATCCCAATGCCACCTTCCTGGTCGCCACCAATAACTATCGCGCCTATGGCGGTAAGTTTGCCGGAACCGGTGACAATCATATTGCCTTTGCGTCACCGGATGAGAACCGCTCGGTGCTGGCGGCATGGATTGGCGCGGAGTCTAAACGCGCCGGGGAAATTCATCCGGCTGCCGATAACAACTGGCGTCTGGCACCGATTCACAGCAAGACGAAACTGGATATCCGTTTCGAAACGTCGCCGAGTGATAAAGCCACCGCGTTTATCAAAGAGAAAGGGCAATACCCTATGCAGCACGTCGCCACCGATGATATTGGTTTCGCGATTTATCAGATAGATTTAAGCAAATAACGTTAATGCCGGAGGGCACGCCGCCATCCGGCAACGTTTTACGCCGCCCGTTCTTCCCGTTGTGCTAACACCTGTGGCAAATTTAACTCAATCCAGTCCGCCAGTGCGGCAACTTTGTCACTGACCTGCTCGCCCAACGGAGTCAGGCTGTACTCCACGTGCGGCGGCACAACCGGATACGATACCCGGTTGATAAACCCATCCTGCTCCAACGCCTGCAAAGACTGCGCCAGCATCTTCTCGCTCACGCCGCCCATTTTACGGCGCAGATCGCTGAAACGGTGAGTGCCGTCGCGTAGCGCCACCAGAATCAACACGCCCCAGCGGCTGGTCACATGCTTTAACACCTCACGCGACGGACACTGCTCGGCAAACAAATTGCCGTCACGCAGTTGTTGAGAAAGGGTTGATGCACTCATCTTTATACTTACCTTTTTGTGCGTACTTACTAAAAGTAAGTTTAAGTGCTAGCTTTATAAAACACAAGCGACACATTAAGGAGTCATCCCATGATTGCCATTACCGGCGCGACGGGCCAACTGGGCCAACACGTTATTGAGAATCTGCTAAAAACCGTTCCAGCCAGCCAGATTGTTGCGATAGTTCGTAACCCGGCGAAAGCCACCGCATTAAGCCAGCAGGGAATCACCGTACGTCAGGCGGATTACCGCGACGAAACCACATTTACCCAGGCGTTGCAGGGTGTCGACAAGCTGCTGCTGATTTCCTCCAGTGAAGTGGGACAGCGTGCCGCTCAGCACCGTAACGTCATTAATGCGGCAAAGGCGGCGAAAGTGAAATTTATCGCTTACACCAGCCTGTTGCATGCCGACCGTTCTCCGCTGGGCCTGCACGTCGAACACGTCGAAACCGAGAAGATGCTGGCAGACTCCGGTATTGCCCACGCGCTGCTGCGTAACGGTTGGTATACCGAAAACTATCTTGCCAGCGTCCCCCCCGCGCTGGAGCATGGCGTGTTTATCGGTGCCGCAGGCGAAGGCAAAATTGCCTCCGCAACCCGCGCTGACTACGCCGCAGCCGCCGCACAGGTCATCAGTACAGAAGGTCATGCCGGTAACGTGTATGAACTGGCAGGCGATGAATCCTGGACGCTGAGCCAGCTGGCCGCTGAACTGAGCAAACAAAGCGGTAAACAGGTCGTCTATCAGAACCTGAGCGAAGCTGATTTCGCCGCCGCGTTGAAGGGCGCTGGCCTGCCAGCGGGTCTGGCGGATATGCTGGCCGATTCAGACACCGGGGCATCCAAAGGCGGTCTGTTCGATGACAGCCACACGCTGAGCAAACTGATCGGTCGCCCAACCACTCCGCTGGCCGAAAGCATCAAAGGCATTCTGTAAGTGTTACAAATCGGTTAATTATGGTGGCATCCCCGCGCATCCTCTCTGATAATGACAGGATGATGCGTGGGGAGAGAAAACGTGCAAGGTGTACCTGAGCAGTTTAGCGATGAAAAAGACCGAGCCCGCTTTCGCCATCTGGCGCAGGTACCGGGCGTTGAGCTGTATCACGCGCACATTTCACGCTACGCCTTTGAACCGCACACCCACGAAGCGTTCGGCATTGGCGCGATAGAAGCTGGCGCCGAGCGTTTTCGCTATCGCGGCACACAATACGTTGCCCCTGCCCACTCGGTCGTGACGATGAATCCGGATGAGTTGCATACCGGCGAGGCCGAAACCGCCGACGGCTGGCGCTACCGGATGATCTATCTGGAGCCCGACCTGCTGGAAAAAGTGACCGGGGTCCGTCACTGGTGGTTTCATGACGTCACGCGTCACGATCCGCTCCGCTCGCGTCAGATCTGTTCGCTAATCCACGGCCTGTGGCACACCGACGATCCCTTAGCGCAAAAAGGGTTGCTGTTGGATCTGATAGACACCTTCCAGCCGCTGGCGCGCCATGCTCCGGTGTCGCGGGAAGGTGCGCATCGCTTTGATCGCGTGCGCGACTATTTGCATGACAACTACATGCGTCCGATCGCTCTCGACGAACTGGCACGCGTTGCCTCGCTAAGCCCCTGGCATTTTCAACGTCAGTTCAAAGCCCATTTCCACGTGACGCCGCATCAGATGCTGATGGCAATCCGCCTGTGGCGAGCGAAAGGTTTTCTGACTCTCGGCATGCCGGCAGCGGATGTTGCCGCCGCGACCGGCCTGACCGATCAGTCCCACCTCACCCGCGCCTTTACCCATCGCTATGGCATTACTCCTGTACGCTATCAAAAGCAGGTTTATTCGCGCTAATGCGCAAGCTCATACAATACGCAAGCCTGTTCCCCGCCTACACTTTTCGTCATGTTTAACGTTGTGGATGTAAAGCATGATTAGCGGTGTGTTGTACGCCCTGCTGGCAGGGTTGATGTGGGGACTGATTTTTGTCGGGCCGTTGATCGTGCCGGAATATCCGGCAGTGCTGCAGTCGATGGGGCGCTACCTGGCATTAGGCTTGATTGCCCTGCCGCTGGCATGGTTCGGGCGCGTGCGCCTGCGACAATTGTCACCGAAAGACTGGCTGACCGCGCTGACGCTAACCATGATGGGCAACCTGATTTACTACGTCTGCCTTGCCAGCGCCATTCAGCGTACCGGCGCGCCGGTCTCAACGATGATCATCGGTACGCTGCCGGTCGTCATTCCTGTGTTTGCAAACCTGCTGTACAGCCATCGCGACGGCAGGCTCTCCTGGCGACGACTGGCGCCCGCGCTGGTGCTGATTGGCATCGGGTTGTTGTGCGTGAACATTGCGGAACTCAACCAGGGCTTGCCTGATTTCAGCGGCTGGCGTTACGGTTCCGGTATTGCGCTGGCGCTGGTGTCGGTGGTGTGTTGGGCCTGGTATGCGCTGCGCAACGCCCGCTGGCTGCGGGAGAATCCGGATAAACACCCGATGATGTGGGCGACCGCGCAGGCGCTGGTGACGCTGCCCGTGTCGCTGCTGGGCTACCTCGCCGCCTGTCTCTGGCTGCACGGGCAAACGCCCGACTTCACCCTACCGTTCGGGCCGCGCCCGGCGGTGTTTGTCGGCCTGATGGTGGCGATTGCGGTGCTGTGCTCATGGGTGGGTGCGCTATGCTGGAATATTGCCAGCCAGCGGTTACCGACGGTGATCCTCGGCCCGTTGATCGTGTTCGAAACGCTGGCAGGTTTGCTGTATACCTTCATCTTACGCCAGACTCTTCCCCCCGCGCTGACTCTCAGCGGTATCGCCTTGCTGATGGTCGGCGTGGTGGTGGCGGTCAAAGCAAAACCGGAAAAACCGCGCGTCATTCCACTTTCTGAGCCGGGCAGTTAACCCTTCCCCCCCGCATTCTCGTTCGTCATTGCGCCATCACAAAAGGTCCTGCCCCGAAAGAGTTATAGCGCCCGATTAAAGGTGCATTTAAAATACACCTTATATTATTGAGAATGAGGTAACGGCTATGGCTTATCGCGATCAACCTTTAGGTGAACTGGCGCTTTCTATTCCTCGCGCTTCGGCACTGTTTCGTAAGTACGACATGGATTACTGCTGTGGCGGTAAGCAGACGCTGGCGCGTGCTGCCGCCCGTAAAGAGCTGGATGTTGACGCCATCGAAGCGCAACTGGCACAACTGGCACAACAGCCGGTCGATAAGGACTGGCGCAGCGCGCCGCTGGCCGACATTATCGACCACATCATCGTGCGCTATCACGACAGACACCGCGAGCAGTTGCCGGAACTGATCCTACAGGCCACCAAAGTTGAACGCGTTCATGCCGATAAGCCCAATGTACCGAAAGGTCTGGCGAAGTATCTGACCATGCTGCATCAGGAGCTTTCAAACCACATGATGAAAGAGGAGCAGATCCTGTTCCCGATGATCAAACAGGGCATGGGCAGCCAGGCGATGGGGCCGATCAGCGTCATGGAAAGTGAACATGATGACGCGGGGGAACTGCTGGAAGTGATTAAACATACCACCCAGAATGTGACGATCCCGCCAGAAGCGTGCACCACCTGGAAAGCGATGTACAACGGCATCAATGAGATGATTGATGATCTGATGGAACACATCAGCCTGGAAAATAATGTATTGTTTCCTCGGGCGTTAGCGGGGGAGTAAATAAAATGCCCGGTGGCGCTAACGCTTACCGGGCCTACGGGAACTCACCGTATAGACGTTTTGTAGGCCGGATAAGCGCAGCGCCATCCGGCAATCAAATTAACGAACGCCTGCCATCCGCTTCTTACCAATCAGCCACCAGCCCAGACCCAGCGCAATGAACCACAGCGGCGTGACGATCAGCGCCTGACGGGTATCGTCCTCAAGGGTCAGCAGCACCAGAACGAAGGCGAAGAACGCCATGCAGACCCAGCACATCACCTTACCCAGCGGCATTTTGTAGATCGACTTCTCATGCAGATGCGGACGCTGTTTGCGATACACCAGGTATGAGCACAGGATGATGGTCCAGACGAACATGAACAGGATCGCCGACACGGTGGTGATCATGGTGAACGCGCCAATCACGCTCGGATTGACATACAGCATGACCACGCCACCCAGCAGGCAGATACAGGAGAAGGTCAGCCCTTTTGCCGGTACCGCGCGTTTAGACAGCTTGGCGAACGCTTTCGGCGCCACACCTTCCTGCGCCAGACCAAACAGCATACGGCTGGTGGAGAACACGCCACTGTTTGCTGAAGAAGCGGCAGACGTCAGGACCACGAAGTTAATCACGCTCGCAGCGGCAGGCAGGCCCACCAGCACGAACAGCTCAACGAACGGGCTCTTATCCGGCACCACGGAACTCCACGGCGTCACGGACATAATGACGATCAGCGCAAAGACGTAGAACATGATGATACGAATCGGAATCGAGTTGATGGCGCGCGGCAGGGATTTCTCCGGATCTTTGGTTTCCGCTGCCGTCGTCCCGACCAGTTCGATCCCGACAAAGGCGAACACCGCAATCTGGAAACCGGCAAAGAAGCCGCTAATGCCTTTCGGGAACCAGCCGCCGTCATTCCACAGATGCGCAAACGAGGCTTCCACACCGGTTGGCGACTGGAAATGCATGGCAATCATCACCAGGCCGACAATGATCAGCGACACGATGGCGACGATTTTGATCATCGCGAACCAGAACTCCATCTCACCAAACATTTTCACGGTGGCGAGGTTGAGGCTCAGCAGCAGGACGACTACCGCCAGTGAGGCGACCCAGTCGGAAAGGCCGGGGAACCAGAACTGCGCGTAGGCGGTAATGGCAACGACGTCCGCCATCCCGGTAACCACCCAGCAGAACCAGTAGGTCCAGCCGGTGAAATAACCTGCCCACGGTCCCAGCAGATCCGAAGCAAAGTCGCTAAAAGATTTGTATTCCAGATTCGAGAGCAGCAATTCTCCCATTGCACGCATCACGAAAAAGAGCATGAAGCCGATGATCATATAAACAAAAATGATCGACGGCCCGGCGAGACTGATGGTTTTACCCGACCCCATAAACAGACCCGTGCCAATGGCGCCGCCGATAGCAATAAGCTGGATATGTCGGTTTGTGAGATTGCGCCGTAGCGACTGTTCAGTCGGAGCCTGTTCGTCGGCAGCGACTTTTACCTGATCTACCATGTTTTATTCTTCCTGTACCTGTCTGTGTTGTGCGGGCTCTACGGCCTTTAGTGCGTCTGTTGTGTATCGCTATGATACGACGATCCTGTTTTCAGGACTCATCGATATTAGGTAAGAATCGGCGGGATGAATACTAAGATTTAAATATTATGTTAATTATATGTTTAAAGTGAGTGTCATATCACTCTGGCAACGCGAATTAGCTCACAAAAATACACGCAACCCATGCATTTGCAAGATAAAATTCCGATATCAGACAAACAGGCAGCGTTATTACGTATTTTTCGTCCCCCTCCAGCGTGGAGGGGAACAGAAGTGACTGCTTACAGGATTTCCAGCAGTTCTACGTCAAACACCAGGGTGCTGAACGGTGGGATCGCTGCACCAGCGCCACGTTCGCCGTAAGCCAGTTCCTGAGGAATGGTCAGTTCCCATTTAGAGCCAACCGGCATCAGGGTCAGGGCTTCAATCCAGCCAGGAATAACACCGTTTACCGGGAATTCTGCCGGTTCGCCGCGCGCAACGGAGCTGTCAAAGACGGTGCCGTCGATCAGCTTGCCGGTGTAGTGAACGCGAACGCGGTCAGTACGGGCCGGGATAGCGCCTTCGCCCTGGGTCAACACGCGGAATTGCAAACCCGACTCCGTGCTGTTCACACCGTCTTTCTCACGGTTTTGTTCCAGATACTTCACGCCATCCGCAGCCATGGCCTGGAAGCGTTCGCGACGTACGGCATCCGCACGTTCATGAATATCACGCAGCGCGCGATGTACCACATCAACCGGCACGGCTGGCTGCTTGCCTTCCAGCGCGTCAGCAATACCGGCAACCAGCGCTTCAGGCAACAGCCCTTCCAGTCCGGATTCGCTCAGTTGCTGTCCTACCTGCAAACCAATGCCGTAGCTTGCTTGCGCTTCGATAGTGTCAAAAGTCGGGGTTGCCATCGTATTTCCTTTCATCGGATATAAAAAGTAGCGGGCAGCATAACAGCCAGGCCTCTCCCGGTAAAATGTTGTCTCGGGGAGGATGACAAATCACGACGAAAAAGAAACAATAGGGATATCCCCCTGGATATGAGCCAAAAGCGGGGAATATCACGAACATCATAGCGTTAGCTGTCTATACTCTATGATTGAGGAACGAGACGCGGAGCAGGAGGAAAGCCATGCCCGGGCGCTTTGAATTAAAACCAACCCTGGCGAAAATCTGGCATGCACCGGACAATTTTCGCATTATGGATCCGCTTCCGTCTATGCATCGCCGCGGCATTATCATTGCGGCGATCGTGCTGGTCATCGGTTTCCTGCTCCCCTCAAATGACACGAACGATGCGCCAGTAGTAACCCGCAACGCGCAGTTGGATCTCCAGTCGCAGTCTCAACCGCCGACCGAAGCACAGCTTCAGGCCCAGTTGGTTACCCCGCAAAACGATCCGGGGCAAGTCGCTCCCGTCGCGCCGGAACCCATTCAGGAAGGCCAGCCGGAAGAGCAGCCCCAGGCACAGCAACCGCAAACCCAGCCTTTCCAGCAAAACAGCGGCATTGACCAGCAGTGGCGCTCTTATCGCGTCGAGCCAGGTAAAACGATGGCGCAATTGTTCCGCGATCACGGACTGCCGCCAACGGACGTGTACGCGATGGCGCAGGTTGAAGGTGCGGGCAAGCCGCTCAGTAATCTGCAAAATGGGCAGATGGTGCAAATTCGTCAAAATGCGAATGGTGTGGTAACCGGGCTGACCATCGATACCGGAAACAACCAGCAGGTGCTGTTTACCCGTCAGCCTGACGGCAGCTTTATCCGCGCACGCTAAGCACAGCGCCATCAGGCATATCAGCGCAGTGCCGGATGGCGGCTTTGCCTTATCCGGCCTACACCTTCACTGGTGGCGTTACCGCTTCACCTTATTAACCCACCATATCCCCGAGCACACCAGCAGCAGTGCCATCGCGTATTTCCACTCCAGGATATTCTCGCCGAGGAAAATCGCGGACAGCACCGCGCCAGAGACCGGGATCAGGAAGTTAAACGGCGCAATCATCCCCACGCGGTTGTACTTGAGCAAAATGCTCCACAGCGCAAACGCCACCGAAGAAAGCAACGTCAGGTAACCGAGAATCGCCACCGACGCGAGACCGTGGACCGCCAGTGTGCCGCCAAAGGCATAACCGCCAATGACCAACACCAGACCGCCAATCCCTAGCTGGTAGCCCGTCATCACCATCGGATCGACTGTCTGAGAGATTCGCTTACCGTAAAGCGTCGCGGCGGAGAGAATAAATGCCGCCAGCACAATCGAACCATCGCCTGCCAGAGTAAAACTAAAATCCAGCAGCCCGCTGTTGAAGTTCACCACCATCACGCCTGCAAAACCGAGAATACAACCCAGCGTTTTGTTGTAGCTCAGCTTATCGTTCTGGTAGATGAAGTGCGCCAGCAGCACGCTGAAGAAGGTGCCCGTGGCGTTCATGATCGACCCTTTCACGCCGGTAGTGAACGCCAGGCCGATGTAAAAGAAGATGTATTGCAGCGAAGTCTGTGTCACCCCCAACAGCGTCAGTTGCCCAAACTGCCGGGAACTCAGGCGGCCTATCGGCTTACGCTGCGCCATTGCCAGCAGGAGTAACAGCAGGCCAGCGAACAGGAAGCGGTATCCGGCGAAAACAATTTTGGAGGGGATATCGTCAGCGGCTATCTGGAAAATCTCATAGCCACTTTTTATGGCCGGATAGGCGCTGCCCCAGAGCAAACAACAAAACGCTGCGCTCAGCCAGACGACATTTTTACGCGCAAACAGAGGTTGCGGGTGCGGAGTATCCATTCATCACCACATTGAAATTGTGTTTTATTTTTAGTGATTATCCCGAAAAGGATAAGGAATAGCCAGAGCGAAAAATGAGGTGAGCAGAAAAGTAAAACGCCGACACGAGGCCGGCGTTTCTTACGAGATTGTCAGAATAAAAACTTATTCTGCAACAACGTTAATGGTCAGCTTAGCGAATACTTCGCTGTGAACCTGGAAGTCCACTTCGTGCTCACCAGTGGTACGCAGAACGCCATTCGGCAGACGAACTTCGCTCTTAGCC
Source organism: Citrobacter telavivensis (assembly GCA_009363175.1). Taxonomy (NCBI): domain Bacteria; kingdom Pseudomonadati; phylum Pseudomonadota; class Gammaproteobacteria; order Enterobacterales; family Enterobacteriaceae; genus Citrobacter; species Citrobacter telavivensis. The sequence goes on along the minus strand of CP045205.1, from coordinate 1,085,659 downwards.
ACTTCAACGCCAGCTGCATTTACTGCATCAGCGATGTCGCGGGTACCGATAGAACCGAACAGTTTACCTTCGTCGCCTGCTTTAGACGTGATGGTAACAGTTTCCAGTGCGTTGATTTTCTCTGCGCGTGCATTTGCAGCAGCCAGAACGTCAGCCAGTTTAGCTTCCAGTTCAGCGCGACGTGCTTCGAAGTATTCAACGTTTTTCTTGGTAGCAGGAACAGCTTTACCCTGTGGTACCAGGAAGTTACGAGCATAGCCCGCTTTAACGTTAACCTGATCACCCAGGCTACCCAGGTTTGCTACTTTATCAAGCAGAATAACTTGCATTACCTTATCCTCTCAAAGTCGTATTAATGGACCGTGACCGATTACTGATGACGATCAGTGTACGGCAGCAGAGACAGGTAGCGAGCGCGTTTGATAGCGCGAGCCAGCTGACGCTGGTATTTTGCACGGGTACCGGTGATACGGCTTGGGACAATCTTACCGCTTTCGGTGATGTAGTTTTTCAGCGTAGCGATATCTTTATAGTCGATCTCTTGAACGCCTTCCGCGGTGAAACGGCAGAACTTGCGACGACGGAAATAACGTGCCATATGGCTAGTCTCCAGAATCTATCAATTCAATCTGCTCGGCATGCAGAACCATTTTGCTCAGGCCGTTCTTTGCCTTGTGGCAAGAGATGAACCCCTGAACGGTCACTGCGCTACCGACCGTTATACTGTGAGTAATGGCCTGGTTTTCGTGTCCGCTAACAATAACGGGCATTTGGCACCACGCCTGCCGGTGAAATCCGGCTTCCTCCTGCACAGAACGATGCTCAAGCACGAACTGGCAGTGCGGAATTCCTGATGGACTGACCTTTCGAAGGGGGGTCCTGCACACGGTGCCGGACAACACCAGACGGTTGGTCATCAGAAATTACTCTTCAGAATCCCCAGCTTCAGCATCATCTGCGGTTTCGTTTGCGAAATCATCGCGACGCTCACGGCGCTCGTCTTTCGCTTTAACCATCGGAGATGCTTCGGTAACAGCGTGCTTAGTACGCATTACCATGCTGCGGATAACGGCGTCGTTGAAGCGGAAAGTTGTTTCCAGCTCATCGATCACTTCCTGCGGAGCTTCAACGTTCAGCAGAACGTAGTGTGCTTTGTGCAGTTTGTTGATCGGGTAAGCCAGCTGACGGCGGCCCCAGTCTTCCAGACGGTGGATCTTGCCTTCTGCACCAGTGATGGCAGCAGAGTAACGCTCGATCATACCCGGAACCTGTTCGCTCTGGTCAGGATGGACCATAAAAACGATTTCGTAATGACGCATCGAATTGCTCCTTACGGATTATTCAGCCTCCTGTCTGGGTCAGCCGCGGCCCATGGAGGCAAGGAACGTGTTAAAGGTCGGCTGAAAAATTGACGCGTCATAATACTGGTGACAGGCCGCAAACTCAAGGTGATTCCAGGAATATTTGTCAGGACGCCCTTAATACATATCCAACAGCATCTTGCCGCTGATGCAGATGGAAACAATCACGATCATCGGCCTGATAACTTTCTTGCCGCGCGTGAGTACGACCGTCGCCCCCAGACGTGCGCCAAGCGCCTGTCCGACGAACATCACCAGCCCCAGCGACCAGATCATCTTGCCGCCAAAAATGAAAAACAGAATAGAAGCGATGTTGGAGGCAAGGTTGATGAAATTAGAGTGAATTTGCGCCTTATCGATGCTGTAACCCCACAGCAGGATGTAGCACAGGGTATAAAAGGAACCGGCGCCAGCGCCAAGGAATCCGTCATAAAAACCGACACACCCTCCCCCCACCAGGGAGAAGAGAAACAGTGATACCTGCTGCTTCTTTTTCGGCTCGGTGAGATTGGGGGCAAAAATAAAGTAGAGCGCCACCGCAATGATGAGTACCGGCAACAGCTTTTTCAGCAGTTCCGGTTCAATGAACTGGATCAGTGTCGTCCCCAACGCCGATCCCACAAACGCCGCTAAAAAGACGTACTTATGTTGCTGAACGTTGATATGCCCACGACGCAGAAAGTAGATCCCCGACGTGAGTGAACTGCCCAGCGCCTGAATCTTATTGGTCGCCAGCGCATTGGCCGGCGGCAATCCTGAGATCAATAGCGCTCCAATTGATAAAAACCCACCGCCGCCTGAAACTACATTAATAAAACCCGCTATCAGCGCCACCATAAACATGATGGCGAAGTAGCTGAAATCCATGAATGAAGTATCCATATCTTTTTGCCTTATTATCATAAAGTTAACTTTATGTTTCGGCTCACTATAAGCGGCGATGGCCGGTAGCGATATTGACGATTCGGTAAGAGTTCTTGCCAGAAAAACAGGTATTTTTAGCCACAGCGAAGCGGGTTAGCCGATTGTTAACTCACAAGAAGAACGGGTTGCGGTATTTTTTTGAACAACTGCATCAGAAATGGTCGCTATCGACCGACAAAGTAGCGATTAAAATTAAATCAGACGTTATCGGCTTACAGGAGAAATCACTCACCAGAGTCAGCTGTCGAGGAGGTAGGTATGCGAATCCGTTTTGTCACCCTTCTGGCGGGACTGTTGCTCAGTGCAAATACACTCGCCGCCATTGAAATAGACCACCAGCAAGCCAGAAACATGGATGATGTGCAGAGCTTAGGCGTGATTTACATCAATCATAACTTCGCCACTGAAAGTGAAGCAGATCAGGCCCTGAATGAAGAGACCGACGCGCAAGGCGCAAAGTACTACCACGTGATCCTGATTCGGGAACCCGGTAGCAACGGCAACATCCACGCCAGCGCGGATATTTATCGCTAGCACCAGGAAAGTCCAACGAAAAGAGAGCCATAGTTTGACTTGCCCCCTGTTCAGGGGGCTTTTTTTGCGTGATGACGTATTGTGAGTTAGCGACGGGAGTCAGAGATGCTGACGGAAAAAAGACACCGTTGCGCTCAGGGCTTCGGGCGTAATGCGATGGCGCACGCCCGCTTGCCACTGGCAGGTCAGATTCTGGTCCAGCCCGGCCTGAATCATCGCCTGCTGCAAACGGAAACTTTCCGCCGCCGGAACCACGTCATCGTCCTGGCCATGCCATAACAGCAACGGTCTGTCGGCCAGTCGGTCAAGCTGCTGCGACACGTCCCACTTCGCCAACGGCGCAATAATGCGGGCGAACGCCTCTTGCCGGGCGGGTGTGTCCAGGGCGGAAGGGGGAAACAACGTTCGCGCCAGACGGGTGAAATAGCCCGATCCCATCAGGCTGGCGACACAGTTGACCTCCGGATGCTGAGTCATAATCCCCAGCGCAGTCATTGCCCCCATTGACGCGCCTCCGACCGCGAGGCGGTCATCCAGCAGCCAGTTTTCTGCGTCCAGAGCCGCTCGTAATGCCGTAAATTCCTGCATGTTTTGTTGCAAAATCTGCCAGAAATGCCCCATTCTCGCCTGTGCGTCACCGTTGAACCGCGCCCCATGCTCGGCGGCGTCTGGCATAATGACCCGAAATCCGGCCTGCGCCAGCGCAACGGCAAAGTAGCTGTAGACCAGGCTGGAAGAGGTAAATCCGTGATAGAAAACAATACACGGCAAAGGTGTATTGCGCTGCCCCGCAGGAAAGGCGTGAAGCAGGTGATGTTCCGCCAACTGACGTGTTTCAATTTCAATCATTTGCGTCCCCTTTTGGCTCTGGTATGCCACGGGTCACATTATTAAACAAGGTAGCGTGTTCAACAACGATTCATAATGTTGAGAACTGGATTACGCTTTCGCGACATTTTCATTCGAAAATCGCGCGGAAGGTAACATTTTGGGAACATTCCCCCAAAGGGAAATTAATAAGGCACTACACTATGGCTATCAGGAAACGAGATAGAGTGATGCGTCGGTTTACCTCATTGATATTGGTGATGCTCTTAAGTGGATGTAGCATTCTTCAGGGAACGCCGCAGCCAGCGCCACCCGTCGCCGATCATCCGCAAGAAATTCGTCGCGATCAGACACAAGGGTTGCAACGGATGGGAACGGTGACCTCTCTGGTCAGAGGCTCTCCGGATGATGCAGTCGATGAAGTCAAAGCGAAAGCCGCCGCAGCGAAAGCCGATTATTACGTTATTGTCCTGGTTGATGAAACCATCGTGACGGGCCAGTGGTATTCACAGGCCATCTTATATCGTAAATAGTCATTGAGGGAATTTAAGGCAATTTCACGTAGCTTTACGCCTCTATACGTTTACCTGTGCACAATAAACCGACAGCAGGAGGCTGGACGTTTATTTCGGCGATGGAATGCCCTGCGCATTGCGGGGAAACATAAAATGGAGCTGACGATGAAACAATCTCTTGCCTTATCCTCACTGCTGTTAACTGCCGGACTGGTGAGTACGACGGCGCAGTCTGCAGAATTCGCAAGTGCGGATTGCGTGACTGGCCTCAATGAAATTGGCCTGATCTCTGTCAGTAATATTTCCGGAAACCCACAGGATGTGGAGCGTATCGTGGCGCTAAAAGCCGATGAACAAGGTGCATCATGGTATCGCATCGTTCAGATGTACGAAGATCAGCAGCCCGATAACTGGCGCGTACAGGCTATTCTCTACGCGTAACAGATTGCCGGATGGCACAGGCGCATCCGGCAAAGTATCAGCGCAATCCCCCCGTCGCCCGTAGCAACAGCGCGTCCTGTACCCGTTCTGATAGCAACATCCTACCGCGCGTATCCAGCATCATCTGACACCAGGCTTGTGCAACAGGCGGTGACGCATGTCGCAACATTTCCGTTCCGCATCCCAACAGAAAAATCTGCTGAGTGATATCGCGGCCCAGTTCTTCAGAAGGCTTGCGCAGTCGCGGCAAAAGCTGACGTACCGCGCGATCGAAGTGTCTGTCCTGACCCCTGACGTCAGAGAACGCTTCGCTCAGCATCTCATCGACACCCGTTTGTTTACCGATGACCCGCAGAACATCGAGGCACATAACATTGCCAGAGCCTTCCCAGATGCTGTTAACCGGCATTTCCCGGTACAACCGCGGCAGTTCGCTCTCTTCGCAATACCCTATCCCGCCGAGCACCTCCATCGCCTCCGCCACAAACGGGATGCCGCTTTGACAGACGACGAATTTCGCAGCGGGGGTGAACAGCCGCGCCCAGAGCCGTTCATTGGCATGGCTACGCCGATCCCAGGCGTGAGCCAAACGAAACAGCAACGCGGTTTGCCCTTCCAGCTGTAACGCCATGCGGCTGAGCATCTGGCGCATCATCGGTTGCTCGATCAGCGGCTTGCCAGACACCATACGCTGGTGTGCGTGGTAGACAGCAACCGAGAAGGCGCGACGCATCAGGCCGTGGCTGCCAAGCGCGCAGTCAAAACGCGTCAGACCGCCCATCTTCAGAATATGACGAACGCCTTCGCCCTCGTCTCCCAGCAGCCAGCCGATGGCATCCTGAAACTCCACTTCCGCACTGGCATTAGAACGATTCCCCAGCTTGTCTTTTAGCCGTTCGAGGCGGATCGCATTGCGCTGACCGTCAGGTAAAAAGCGAGGGACGAAGAAGCAGGAGAGGCCGCCTTTTGCCTGCGCCAGTACCAAATGGGCATCACTTTGTGGCACAGAGAAAAACCATTTATGTCCTACCAACCGGTACGATCCATCCTCCAGCCGCTCGGCGCGGGTGGTGTTGCTCAGCACATCAGAACCGCCCTGCTTTTCCGTCATCCCCATACCAATCAGCAGGCCACGCTTTTGCCCACCCGGTGCGAGGTGCGAATCATAGCGATCGCTTTGCAGAGGCGTTTGCCAGTCGGCAAACGTAGCGGGCAACATCTGCTGCAACAGCGGCGTGGCGGCGAAGGTCATGGTGATGGGGCAGAGCGTCCCGGCTTCCACCTGCGCATGCAAGATAAAGCGCGCGGCCCGGGCAACAAACGATCCGGCGCGCGCCTCCTCCTCCCAGGGCAGGTTATGTACACGGTTGGTACACAACCCCTGCATCAGCAGGTGCCATGCGGGATGGAAGCGAACGTCGTCCAGTCGCTGCCCCCGAGGGTCGTAACGCAGCAGCTCCGGCGGCCAGGCGTTTGCCAGCCGTCCCAGTTCAAGAGATTCGGCGGTGCCGAGTTGTTGACCGATACTGGCGAGAAGTTCGCTGTCCCAGCCCGCCCCCTCGCGCGCCACCGCTTCGCAGAGCGCACCATCAGACAGGAACAGATTACTGTTATTCAGGGGTAACGGCTGATTAAAAACGGTGTGAGTTTGCCAATGCATTATGTTTCCCTCCTTCAATGGCATCTCAGTAAGTATGGTCAGTCTGAGCGGAGAATGCCTGGAAAGGAGGGCACAAAAAAGCCATCCTGCTGGATGGCTTCGGGGATACGACATTAGCTACGCTGGCGAACGGCCTCGAACAGACAGATACCTGTGGCGACAGAAACGTTAAGTGATGAGACGCTACCGGCCATCGGAATGCTGATCAGTTCGTCACAATGTTCACGCGTCAGACGACGCATTCCCTCACCTTCTGCCCCCATCACCAGCGCCATACGCCCCGTCATTTTACTCTGATAGAGGGTATGGTCAGCTTCACCCGCCGTGCCGACAATCCAGATATTCTCTTCCTGCAACATACGCATGGTACGCGCCAGGTTAGTCACCCGGATCAACGGAACGCTTTCCGCTGCGCCGCAGGCGACTTTCTTCGCTGTGGCATTCAGTTGGGCAGAACGATCTTTCGGCACAATCACCGCATTGACGCCGGCGGCATCGGCGCTACGCAAACAGGCACCGAGGTTATGCGGGTCGGTCACGCCATCCAGGATCAGCAGGAAAGGTTGATCCAGTGAGGCGATCAGATCCGGCAGATCGTTTTCCTGATACTGACGGCCCGGCTTCACGCGGGCGATGATGCCCTGATGTACGGCCCCTTCGCTTTTCTCATCCAGAAACTGACGGTTCGCCAGTTGGATGACCACACCCTGCGCTTCGAGGGCGTGAATCAGCGGCAGCAGGCGCTTATCTTCACGGCCTTTGAGAATAAAGACATCCTGAAAACGTTCAGGAGCACGCTCCAGCAGGGCCTGCACCGCATGGATGCCGTAAATCATTTCACTCATGAAATTACTCGTTAATAGTTAATCATGCCGGGTGACGCTATGCGTCCCCGGCTTACACTGTGTGGCTTACTGCGCGTCTTTCTTTTTCGCGGCGCGTTTTGCTTTCGTGGCTGCTGCGATTTTAAGCGTTTTTGTCGATGGCTTTTTCGCTTTTTTATCGCCTTTCTTCTCAGCCGCAGGCTTAGCCCCGGCCTTGCCTTTCTTCTCGCCGCGGAAAGCGCTGTCAGGCTCAAAGTTCACTTTTTTGCCGACCTGACGACGACGCCCGGTTTTTTTACCCGCATCGCCTTTTTTCGCTCTTTCGCGCGCCGTTTTACCTTCATTACGCGGTGCTCGTTCGCTGGAGATCAGGCTGAAGTCGATCTTGCGCTCATCCATATTGACCGCTTCTACGCGCACTTCCACGCGATCGCCAAGACGGTAAGTCTGACCGCTGGATTCGCCGGTCAGGCGCTGCCCCACCTGGTCAAAACGGTAGTAGTCGTTATCAAGCGAAGAGACATGCACCAGACCATCAATAAACAGCTCGTCCAGACGTACAAAGAAGCCAAAGCCGGTGACGCTGGCAATCACGCCTTTAAAGACATTGCCAACCTGATCCAGCATGAAGTCGCACTTCAGCCAGTCAGCAACGTCACGGGTTGCTTCATCCGCACGACGTTCGGTCATCGAACAGTGCTGGCCCAGTTGCAGCATCTCTTCCATCGAATAGTGATAACCGCCGGTCTCGGTGGTGTTGCCCTTATGACCCTGCTCTTTCGCCAGCAGATACTTAATGGCGCGGTGCAGCGAGAGATCCGGGTAACGACGGATTGGCGACGTAAAGTGCGCATACTGTTGCAGCGCCAGACCAAAGTGACCGCGGTTTTCCGGATCGTAAATCGCCTGCTTCATCGAGCGCAGTAGCATAGTTTGCAACATTTCGGCATCGGGACGATCGGCAACCGATTCCAGCAGTTCCGCGTAGTCACGTGGTTCCGGCTTGTTACCGCCCGGCAGTTCCAGCCCCAGTTCCGCCAGAACGGAACGGAAGGAGGTGATAGCCTCGGTGGTCGGCTTGTCGTGAATACGGAACAGCGCAGGCTCCTGGGCCTTCTCAACGAAACGCGCCGCCGAGATGTTTGCCAGAATCATGCACTCTTCAATCAGCTTGTGCGCATCGTTACGCTGGGTTTGCTCAATCCGCTCAATACGACGTTCCGCGTTGAAAATGAACTTCGCTTCTTCACTTTCAAACGAGATACCGCCGCGCTCTTCACGGGCTTTATCCAGCACCTTGTAAAGATTGTGCAGTTCTTCGATATGCGTAACCAGCGGCGCATACTGCTCGCGCAACTCTTGATCGCCCTGCAATATATGCCAGACCTTGGTATAGGTCAGACGCGCGTGCGAGCTCATCACCGCTTCGTAGAATTTATACCCTGTCAGACGTCCTTTGGTCGACACGGTCATTTCGCAGACCATGCACAGGCGGTCAACCTGCGGGTTCAGTGAGCACAGGCCGTTGGAGAGCACTTCCGGCAGCATCGGTACCACCTGCGACGGGAAGTACACGGACGTCCCGCGATTACGCGCTTCCTGGTCCAGTGGCGTCGGCGGACGCACGTAATAGCTCACGTCGGCAATGGCCACCCACAAACGCCAGCCGCCACCGCGTTTCTTCTCGCAATAGACCGCATCGTCAAAGTCGCGGGCGTCTTCGCCGTCGATGGTGACTAACGGTAAATCGCGTAAATCCACACGACCGACTTTTGCCTCTTCAGGCACCTCTTCTTTCAGACTGGCAACCTGTTTTTCAACGGCGGCAGGCCAGATGTACGGGATTTCATGGGTCCGTAGCGCCATATCGACAGCCATACCGGTACCCATGTTATCGCCCAGCACTTCAACGATTTTACCTACCGCTTTGGTGCGGCGCGTCGGACGCTGGGTGAGTTCAACCACCACCACAAATCCCATGCGGGCGCCCATCACCTCTTCCGGCGGGATCAGAATATCGAAGCTCAGGCGACTGTCATCCGGAACGACAAAGCCCACGCCTGCCTCGGTGAAGTAACGACCGACAATCTGGCTGGTTTTCGGCACCAGCACGCGTACGATACGCGCTTCGCGGCGGCCTTTACGATCTGCACCCAGCGGTTGCGCCAGCACCTGATCGCCATGGATGCAGGTTTTCATCTGCTCGCTGGAGAGATATAAATCGTCTTTACGTCCTTCGACGCGCAGAAAGCCGTAGCCATCACGGTGGCCAATAACGGTACCTTTCAGCAGATCGAGACGTTCCGGCAGCGCATAGCACTGACGACGGGTGAAGACCAGCTGTCCGTCACGCTCCATCGCGCGCAGACGACGGCGCAGGGCTTCCTGCTGTTCTTCGCCTTCAATGTTCAGTTCCACAGCCAGCTCATCACGGCTGGCCGGTTTTTCACGTTTTGTTAAATGTTCGAGGATAAATTCCCGGCTTGGGATAGGATTTTCGTACTTTTCAGCTTCGCGTTCCTGGAAAGGATCTTGTGACATTGAGGTTCCTCCATTGTCAGCTCCGGTGGAATTCCGTCGTCTTTCTCGCCGTCTCTTTGTTGGCTGCTTTTGCTCTCCCCAGTCACTTGCTTTTGTAAGCGCGTGGGGATTCGCTCAGTTGCCGCTGTGATACGACGCGAAATACTGCGGACTTCATTATTCCACCAGCAATAATTTATAAAGCGGTTGATTTTCTTCAACCAAATCGGCAAGCGTGTAGTTATCCAGTTCCGTAAGAAAACTTTGCACGGCCTTAGAAAGTGCCTGTTTGAGTCGACAGGCAGGGGTAATGTGGCAAAACTCGCTGCTACAGTTCACCAACGACAGCGGTTCGAGTTCGCGCACGACATCGCCAATCCGAATGGTATTCGCGGCTTTACCTAAGCGGATCCCACCATTTTTCCCCCGAATAGCAGTCACAAAGCCCGCCCGGCTAAGTTGATTGATTATTTTGACCATATGATTACGGGAAACGCCGTAGACATCCGTCACCTCCGAAATACTGGTCATGCGACCCTCCGGGAGTGACGCCATATAGATTAGCGCTCGTAGTCCGTAATCGGTGAAACTCGTTAACTGCACATCGACCTCAGGGAAAAGGGGGGAACGGGATACATCTTATATATTGATGATAAACCAGCCATCTGTCCGACTGCCAATTTATTTCACTCGGGAAGGAAAAAGCGAGGATTTAACGCACGATTAAGCCGGATGGCGACGCTTTGCGTCTTATCCGGCCTACTACACTCTGTAGACCTGATAAGCGCAGCGCCATCAGGCACTGCGCCACGAACCCAAATTATGCGTCGAACGGGTCGCGCAGAATCATGGTCTCAGTACGATCCGGGCCGGTAGAAATAATATCAATCGGTACACCGGTCAGTTCTTCGATACGCTTAATGTAGTTCAGCGCTGCCTGCGGCAAACCGCTACGCTCTTTCACGCCAAAGGTGGATTCAGACCAGCCCGGCATGGTTTCGTAAATCGGCTCGATACCTTCCCAATTGTCAGCCGCCAGCGGTGTCGTGGTCACTTCACGGCCATCCGGCATACGATAAGCGACACAGATTTTCACCTCTTTCAAACCGTCCAGTACGTCCAGTTTGGTCAGGCAGAAGCCCGACAGGGAGTTGATCTGTACCGCACGGCGCACAGCAACGGAGTCCAGCCAGCCGGTACGACGACGACGACCGGTAGTGGCACCGTATTCGTTACCCTGCTTGCACAGGAACTCACCGATATCATCAAACAGCTCAGTCGGGAACGGACCCGCACCCACGCGAGTGGAGTAAGCCTTGATGATGCCCAGAACGTAATCCACGTAACGCGGACCCAGACCTGAACCGGTCGCCACGCCACCTGCAGTGGTGTTAGAGGAGGTTACGTACGGATAAGTACCGTGGTCAACATCCAGCAGTGTCCCCTGCGCACCTTCGAACATGACGAAATCGCCACGCTTGCGCGCCTGGTCCAGAAGATCGGAAACATCAACTACCATTGCGGTCAGGATGTCGGCAATCGCCATCACATCATCCAGCACTTTCTGGTAGTCAACCGCGTCAACTTTGTAGAAGTTAACCAACTGGAAGTTGTGATATTCCATCACTTCTTTCAGTTTTTCAGCGAACGTGGCTTTGTCGAACAGGTCGCCAACGCGCAGACCACGACGTGCGACTTTGTCTTCGTAAGCCGGCCCGATACCACGACCGGTAGTGCCGATCGCTTTCGCGCCACGAGCTTTCTCACGCGCGTTATCCAGCGCAACGTGGTAGTCCAGAATCAGCGGGCACGCTTCAGACAGCAGCAGACGCTCGCGAACAGGAACACCACGATCTTCCAGTCCTTTCATCTCTTTCATCAATGCAGCCGGAGACAGCACAACACCGTTACCGATGATGCTGATGACGTTCTCACGGAGAATACCTGATGGAATAAGATGGAGGACGGTTTTTTCACCGTTGATTACGAGAGTATGGCCTGCGTTGTGACCGCCCTGGTAGCGTACAACATATTTAGCCCGTTCAGTCAGAAGATCGACGATCTTTCCTTTACCTTCGTCACCCCATTGGGTGCCCAGTACGACGACGTTGTTACCCATTTTTCAAAATCACCGTTTGCTTAAAAATGGATTCTACCATCGCTTTTTCAGATATACAGCACTTTTTGCATGCAAAAATCAGCTAATTTCGCACACTTTTTGATCAGCCAATCGTTTTCCTCAACATGTAGTAGACCACAACGCCCGCAACCACAAGTCCGCCGCCAAAACGACGTAACGTATTTTCGGGCAACTGCGTCATGGCAGAAATCATCTTCTTCCATGCTCGCGGATAGAGCATCGGGCCTAAACCCTCAAGCACTAACACCAGGGCAAGTGCCAACCAGATTGTTGAGTTCATTGGACGTCCTTATAAAAAAGAAAACCACCGCATCCCTGAGGATGCCGGTGGTTTTATGCGTCTAACCTAAAACCGTTGGAACGATATTATCGCGTTGCGGTGCTCGGTGTCTTCATGTAGCGGAAGAAATCGCTGTCCGGGCTCATGATCATGACATCCTGATTGCCTTCGAAGCTCTTCTCGTAAGCACGCAGGCTACGAATAAAGGCGTAGAAGTCAGGATCCTGGCTGAACGCATCGGCAAACAGTTTCGCCGCTTCAGCATCCCCTTCACCGCGCATGATACGACCCTGACGCTCAGCTTCCGCCAGCGTTTTGGTCACTTCATAGTCGGCTGTCGCGCGCAGTTTTTCCGCTTCTTCCTGACCTTGTGAACGGTGACGACGCGCTACCGCTTCACGCTCAGCGCGCATACGATTGTAGATCGCTTCAGACACTTCGGTCGGCAGGTTGATCTGCTTGATCCGTACGTCGACAACTTCGATCCCCAGCGCCGCCATACTGTTCGGGTTGATCACCGGCACTTTACCATTGGTTTCTGCGGTCACGCGCTCAGCGGCTTCCGCAATCGCGTTATCCGCGGCTGGCGTCGCCACTTCGTCTTCCGTTCCGGCAGAACCAGAGTTCAGCGCGTCACGAACTTCCAGGGTGAGACGACCACGGGAGTCAGTCACGATGTCTTTCACATCCAGACGACCAATCTCAGAACGCAAACGGTCAGAGAACTTACGTTTCAACAACACTTCAGCCTGAGAAATATCGCCGCCGCCCGTCGCCAGGAAGTAACGGCTGAAATCGCTGATGCGCCACTTGATGTAAGAGTCGACAATCAGGTCTTTCTTCTCTTTGGTGACAAAGCGATCGGCCTGGTTATCCATCGTCTGGATACGCGCATCGAGCATTTTCACCGACTGAATAAAGGGAACCTTAAAGTGCAGACCAGGCTCATAAATCAACGGTTTTTTGTCAGCATCGCGCACGACGCTGCTGAACTGGAACTTGATTCCGCGCTCACCTTCTTTCACCACGAAAATAGAGGTGTACAGCACTACCAGCACGATGATGATAATCGCAATAACTGACTTACGCATCGTTATTCCCCCTGACGCTGGTAGTCGTTACGCTGCGCGTTGGCGCGGCGTTGGTCCATAATATCGCCCTGACTGGTGGACGAGGTGTTGCTTGCTCCGGTGCTGCTGGAAGAAGACGTGGAAGGCAGGCGCAGCAGGTTTGAACCGCTATCGCTCTTTGCCGCTGGCGTGCTCGCGCCTTTCAGCATCTGATCCAATGGCAGAACCATCAGGTTGCCACCTTTGTCGTTAACCAACACTTTGCGAGTATGGCTCAACACTTTTTCCATCGTCTCGATATACAGACGCTCGCGAGTAATCTGCGGTGCGGCTTTATATTCCGGCAGGATCTTAGCAAAGCGCGCCACTTCACCCTGTGCTTCCAGGATGGTTTGCGTTCTGTAGGCACGTGCCTCTTCGAGGATACGCTGTGCCTGACCGTTCGCACGCGGCTGAACTTCGTTGGTATACGCTTCCGCTTCACGGATGTACTGCTGTTCGTTCTCACGTGCAGCAATTGCATCGTCAAACGCCGCTTTCACCTCTTCCGGCGGACGCGCTGCCTGGAAGTTGACGTCCAGCAGGGTAATACCCATGTTGTACGGACGAATGGTCTCTTCCAGTTCACGCTGGGTATCGCTACGAATAACGGTACGCCCTTCGGTCAGGATACGGTCCATGGTGTATTTACCGATTACGCCACGCAGTGCGCTGTCGGTCGCCTGACGCAGACTGTCATCTGCGCTGGTCACGCTGAACAGATATTTCTGCGGATCGGTGATACGGTACTGCACGTTCATCTCAACGCGCACGACGTTCTCATCCGAGGTCAGCATCACACCGGAAGCGGCCAGTTCGCGGACGGCTTCCACGTTCACCGGCGTAACCTCGTCGATAAACGTTGGCTTCCAGTTCAGGCCCGGTTCAACCAGATGGCTGAACTTACCGAAGCGTGTCACCACGCCGCGTTCTGCTTCTTTGATGGTGTAGAAACCGCTTGCCGCCCAAATAATGACGATAGCTGCCGCCGCGATGGTGACGACACGCCCGCCCAGATGCGGACGCGGGCCTTGCGATGAGCTTCCGCCGCCAGAGCCGGTACCTTTACCGCCCCCCAGACCACCGAGTTTTTTACTCAGTTTGCGAAAGATGTCATCGAGATCAGGTGGCCCCTGCTCGCGACCACCTTTGTTTCCATTTCCCTCAGAGTTGCCGCCTGGTTTGCTGCTTCCCCACGGGTCGCGGTCTTGTCCGTTATTACCGGGCTGATTCCACGCCATGTTTGTGCTCCATATTTGTTATGCGATGCTATACCTGTGTCTTTTGCGCTACAGATGCGTTGGCTACATCCCTCAACCCCAGTCACATAGTTGACTATATTCCAGGGGCCTTCAGGACTTGCCGCCTTCCTGACGCACAACATCCACAAGGTACAGAGGCGAAAAAATCTTCAGGCCATATCCGTCAGGTCAGACAACATAGTCTTTCAGTGCCGGTTCTTGTTTACAGAGGCGACGCCAGTCAACGATCGGCAGGCGAACTTGCAGACTTACGCTACCGTCATCCTCCATCCACTCTTTTTCTATTGCCTGAAGCTGATAAAAACGGCTTCTCAGACGCCCTTCCTGCGGCGGCAAACGCAACGTGTGCTGCGCCACCTCGCCGGAAAGTCGCTCCGTCAAAGCCTGAAAAAGCTGTGGTATCCCAACCCCTGTCTGCGCGGAAAGCCAGACACGGATCGGTTTGTTCTCTTCATCCCGGTCGATACGCGGTTCAAAGTCATCCAGCATATCGATCTTGTTCATCACCATCAGGGACGGGATCTCGTGAGCATCGATCTCTTTGAGAACCGTATCCACTGCGTCGATGTTTTCCTGCACACGCACGTCCGCTGCATCAACCACATGCAGCAACAGCGTCGCCTGACGCGTTTCCTGGAGGGTCGCTTTAAACGCCGCCACCAGATCGTGCGGAAGATGGCGGATAAATCCAACGGTATCCGCCAGCACAGTTTCCCCGACATCCGCCACGTCAATGCGTCGCAGCGTCGGATCCAGAGTGGCAAACAGTTGATCTGCCGCATAGACCCTGGCTTCGGTTATCTGGTTGAAAAGGGTGGATTTTCCGGCGTTGGTATATCCCACCAACGAGACGGTCGGGACATCCGCCTTAATGCGCGACTGTCGCCCCTGCTCACGTTGCTTTTCAACTTTTTCCAGGCGCGACTGGATCTGCAATATACGGTTTCGCAATAAACGACGGTCGGTTTCGAGCTGGGTTTCACCCGGACCGCGCAAACCAATCCCGCCTTTCTGTCTTTCGAGGTGGGTCCAGCCACGGACAAGACGCGTAGCCAGATGGCGCAACTGCGCCAGCTCAACCTGCAATTTCCCCTCATGGGTACGTGCACGTTGCGCAAAAATGTCTAAGATAAGGCCGGTGCGGTCGATAACACGACACTCACACAGGCGCTCCAGGTTTCGCTCCTGGGCCGGGCTCAATGCATGATCGAATAATACGACGGCAGCGCCTGTCGCTTTTACGGCTTCCGCAATTTCAACGGCTTTACCTTCACCAACAAAGTACTTCGGGTGCGGTGCTTTACGGCTACCGGTAATCACCTGCATTGCTTCGACACCGGCGGAAGAGACCAGAGACTCAAACTCCTGGAGATCTTCCATATCTTTGTCTTGCGAAAAATAGATGTGTACCAGTACCGCCTGCTCACCGGCGTCATAACGGTCAAACAAGCGTCAACCCCTCGATATAGATCAGCGGGGAACGCAGAAATTCTGGCTCCCCGTGTGTAAAACAGTCAAAAACCTTATTCGGTCTCTTCGCTGTCCTGTTGCGCAGCAGAACCCTGCGCGCTGCTACCGTGATGATAGTTACTGCTGGTACCGCCACCGGCATTGTTACTGTGATGAGAAACCGGGCGAGACGGGACAACAGTAGAAATCGCGTGCTTATAAACCATCTGGCTGACCGTGTTTTTCAACAGGATCACAAACTGATCAAAAGACTCGATTTGACCTTGCAGCTTAATACCATTCACCAAATAAATAGAAACTGGAACACGTTCCCGACGCAGTGCGTTCAGGAACGGATCTTGTAAAGATTGCCCCTTAGCCATTCTCTCTTTTCCTTATATGCTTATTTGTACTTTGAATCTTTCGATTCTGAAAATTGCGCACGATACGCCTTAATTGTACACATTCAGTTCGCGATAGCACCAACAACCTGTAATACTTCGTTCCGCGCCTGCTCAGGTTTCTCACTGTCAAGCCAGTGCGCCCCTTCCCAACCGCGCAACCAGGTTACCTGGCGCTTTGCCAACTGCCTCGTGGCGCAAACACCTCTATAAACCATTTCATCGTATGATATTTCGCCTTCAAGGTATGACCACATCTGGCGATATCCCACACAACGAATGGAAGGCAAGTCCGTATGCAAATCTCCGCGGGCAAAGAGCGCCCGAACTTCTGCTTCAAATCCTGAAGCCAACATCTGATGAAAACGCTGCTCGATGCGTTGATGCAATAGCTCACGGCTCGCTGGGGCGATAGCAAACTGATGCACCTGGTACGGTAAAGCATCACCTGACGTTTGCGTCAGTTCCGTTAAAGTTTTACCCGAAATGAAAAAAACTTCCAGTGCCCGGGAAAGTCTTTGCGGATCATTCGGATGAATACGCGCAGCAGCAACCGGATCGATTGTCTGCAACTGCTGGTGCAACGCATCCCACCCAAGCTCAGCCGCCTGTTGCTCAATTTTGGCCCTGACCTGCGGGTCTGCCGACGGTAACGGCGAGAGACCTTCCAGCAATGCCTTGAAATACAACATCGTACCGCCCACTAACAGCGGAATACGCCCCGCCGCAGTGATCTCACTCATCTGCGCCAGCGCATCGCAGCGGAAATCCGCGGCAGAATACGCCTGCGACGGATCGCGAATATCCAGCAATCGGTGCGGAGCCACTTTTAACTCTTCAGCGTCCGGTTTCGCCGTCCCGATATCCATCCCTTTGTAAATAAGGGCGGAATCAACGCTTATCAACTCTACTGGCAAAACTTTACGCAATTCAATCGCTAGCGCTGTTTTGCCCGAGGCCGTTGGCCCCATCAAGAAAATTGCCTTTGGCAGGCTCGCCTTACTGATATCACTCATGTTTCAGGGCATTCATCGCCGTATGTAAATCAACAGGTTGCAACAGACCACCCGGCGGTGCCTTCACGAGCTGCGGGCAAAGCCGCTCCACATCAGCCAACAGGGTAATGGCCTGAGCCATTGTCCACTGCGCATGCTCGCTCATCAGATTACGCGCAATCCACTGCGCCAGATTGCCAGGTTCAAGCGCTGGCTGCTGCGTCAGGTAGCCTATCAGTTCAGGAATCAAGATTTGTAAATTTTGTTGGCGTAAGGGTAAAGGCACCGCTTGAATGGTCACATGCTGGGCATCTGCCTGAAATTCAATCCCTAATTCCACCAGCGCGCCCTGCGCGTTTTCCAGCGCGACCTTTTCATCCGCAGAGACTTTTAGCCGCAGCGGAATCAACAACGGCTGGGCACAGACCTTTCCCTCTTGCGCAGAGAGCTGCGCCTGACGCAACCAGCGTTCTGCAACGGGCAGCGCCAGCAGGTAAATGTTCCCTTCGCGTTCCAGCAGCGCGCAGTCGTTGCCAACGATAGTGAGCACGCGACCGAAGCTCTGACTGTGTCCCGCCAGTGCTGACACCGCAGGTTCCGCCGCGGGCGATTTTGTCGCCGCCGTCGGCGTTTGCAGGAGCTGGCGATACACTTCGCCCTGCTGTTTCTGGTAGCCCGGTTGGGCATGCGGCCAGCTTGCCGCTGTCGGGCGCGGAGCGCTACTGCCCGCTGACGGCGCGGAGGCGTAGCGTGGTGCCGTAGGTTCACGCACCGGCGCCGGCTCGGCAAAATGGTTACGCCCGGCGGCCACGCGGTTTTCGGGAACGTGTCGGGGCGCAGGCTCACCTTCGGCTTCCAGTGGTAATGGCGATTCAAGCTGCTGTTGCAGCACACTCAGTACACCCTGGTAGATAAAGTCATGCACCAGGCGCGACTGATGAAAACGCACTTCGTGCTTGGCCGGATGCACGTTGACATCCACCTGATGCGGGTCAATCTCGAGATACAGCACAAACGCGGGCTGCTGATCGGCACCCAACTTATCTTCACACGCCTGACGAATCGCATGGTTGATCAGCCTGTCGCGCATCATACGTCCGTTAACGTAGCAGTACTGAATTTCCGCCAGCGCCGTCGTGGTGTGATTGGGATCGGCGACCCAGCCGCGTAAGGTCAGATCGCCATGCTGCCACTCAATCGCCAGCGCCTGCTCAAGAAACGGCGTGCCGCAAATGGCCCCCAGACGACGCTCTTGCGGCCCGTCTTTCGCTACCGCACGGTACTGACGCACCATTTTGCCGTTGTGCGACAAGTTGATCGTCACATCAAAACGCGCCAGCGCAATGCGTCGAATGATCTCGTCAATATGGTTGAATTCGGTTTTCTCGGTGCGCATAAACTTGCGCCGGGCGGGAGTGTTATAGAACAGATCGAGCACTTCCAGCGTGGTCCCTACCGGATGTGCGGCCGGTTTGACCGTCACATCCATATCGCGCCCTTCGGCGTAGGCTTGCCAGGCTTCCTGCTGCTCTTCAGTGCGCGATGTGAGCGTCAGGCGAGACACCGAACTGATACTCGCCAGCGCTTCGCCGCGAAAACCGAGGCTGATGATCGCTTCCAGATCGTCAAGCGACGCGATTTTACTGGTGGCATGACGCGCCAACGCCAGCGCCAGTTCATCTTTCTTGATCCCACAGCCGTTGTCACGAATGCGGATAAGCTTCGCGCCGCCGCGCTCGATATCAATATCGATCCGCGTCGCCCCGGCATCGAGACTGTTTTCCACCAGCTCTTTGACCACCGATGCAGGTCGTTCAACCACCTCACCTGCGGCAATCTGGTTCGCCAGTTGTGGCGGTAACACCTGAATCGGCATGCAAATTCCTTAGTTGATCAACGACTCACCCGGCGTCGCGGCGCTCGCGGTTTGCGCCGCGCTTCCCTGCGGGGCCGACTGCATCGGATGCGCCTGGAAGTAGTTACGCAGCCCTTTGTAGATCGCGTCGGCAAGCTGCTGCTGATACGCATCGCTCGCCAACAGACGTTCTTCACTGTGATTACTGATAAAGCCGGTCTCCACCAGCACCGACGGAATATCCGGCGAGCGCAGAACGCCCAGGCTGGCATGCTCAGGACGCCGTTTGTGCAGTGAACCAATCCGTTCGAGCTGGCCTAACATGTTGGTTGCCACATCATACCCTACGCGTTGGGAATGGCCGAACTGCAAATCCAGCACCGCCTGGCTTAAGTAAGGATCGGACTGGCTGTTTGCCAGCACATCCCCCGCACCGCCCAGCAACTCTGACTGTTTTTCATGTTCTTCCAGCCAGTTCGCCATTTCGCTGTTGGCGCGCCGGTTCGACAGCACCCATACGGAAGCACCGGTGGCGCTTCGGTTGGGCGCAGCATCGGCGTGAATTGACACCAGGAAGTTGGCGTTTTGCTTTCGCGCCACGTCGGAACGCCCCATCACGGAGATAAAATAATCCCCATCGCGGGTTAACACGCCTTTAAACATCGGGTCGGCATTGAGTAATGTGCGCAGTTTACGGGCCACCGCGATAGTGACATTTTTCTCTCGCGTGCCGCCAGGACCAATCGCGCCGGGGTCCTGTCCGCCGTGCCCGGCATCGATGGCGATCACCACTTTGTCACCACTGCTGGATGTCGCCCTGGCCGCAGGGCGTGTTGCCGTATTGCTACTGGTCACGGCGGTGGTTCGATCGTCACTGGCTTTAAACGGATTGCGTGCAGGTTCACTCGGACGTGGCGTCACCACCGGCGTCTCCACGCGTTTAGCGACAACGGGCGCAGGAGGGGGCGGAGGGGGGGTATCGGCGTTAATGGTAAAGACCACCGTGTAATTTCCGCCATTCTGCCGTTTTACCGCCTCGGTCTTCCCATTTTCAGTTAAATCCACCACCAGTCGTAGTGACTGCGGATCTTTCGCCGTACCGGAACGAATGGTCTTCACCAGGTTGTTACCGCTGAACATCAGCGGAAGCCCCTGAATGACCCCCGTTTGCTTAATATCCAACGCAACGGTACGTTTGCCTTCATGGGAAAAGGCATAATCAGGATCGCCAATAAAGCTGAGCGTAATACGCGCCTGCCGATCGCCGTTGGAGACCTGTATATCGGAGAGGCTGGCAGCCCCGGCCTGCGCGCACAGCAGAACCAGCATAGCCACCAACCCATTTCTGATGCGATAAATCATCCCGCCACCTTTAAGGTTAACCGGCTAAACGCGCCAGCAACAAATCACCTGATGAGGAGACAGCACTGATGCGCGCCTCACGACCTTGCGCCTGGTAATCTATGTGTATTTCGACATCCGGGTCCGGGAGTACACCTTTACCCTGTTGTGGCCATTCCACCAGGCAAATGGCATCGTTGGCAAAATAATCGCGGATCCCCATAAATTCGAGTTCCTCGGGATCGGCAAGACGATACAGATCGAAGTGATAGACCATCAGGTTATCGAGAGAATAGGGTTCGACCAGCGTATAGGTTGGACTTTTTACATTACCGGAATGGCCTAACGCCTGCAGGAATCCCCGACTAAAGGTGGTTTTACCCGCACCTAAATCACCGTAGAGGTAGATAACGGTCGCGCCATTGCAGGCCTTGGCTACCCGTTGTCCCAGGTCTAATGTTGCCTGTTCGTCAGGTAGCGGAATTACTCGATTCATCATGATAAACGTCAATCACATCAGGGTTAACAATACGCTGTAGCGTGGAAAAAAGATCGGTTGCCAACATACCGCGCATACCTACGCTCGCCGCCAGAACATCTGCCGCCGCACCGTGGGCCACGCTGCCAGCACAGGCTGCATCATACGGGGTAAGCTTCTGTCCGAGCAATGCGCCAATAATACCGGAGAGCACATCGCCCATGCCGCCGCTGGCCATGCCCGCGTTCCCGACATCGACAATTCCCAATGCCTCTGGTTGTGCGGCAACTACCGTTCCCGCCCCTTTCAACACCGCAACACCTCCGTAACGTTTTACCAGACGCTGAGCAGAATGTAAGCGATCGCTTTCAATTTCTGCGACAGAACACCCCAGTAACCGCGCGGCTTCTCCCGGGTGCGGTGTGATGACGCGATTGTGACGTTTATCGGGGTTGATTGCCAGCAGGTTCAACGCATCCGCGTCCCAGAGCATCGGTTTACGAAAATTCTCGACTTTTTGCAGCGCTTTTTTGCCCCACTCCGCCTGTCCAAGCCCAGGACCAATGATGATGACATCCGCCCATGCGAGGCTTTCGTCAAGGGACTGCGGCGTCAGCTCATGCACCATCAGTTCGGGACGAGCGGTCAACAGCGGGGCGATATTCTCGCTGCGCGTCAGCACGCGTACCAGTCCCGCCCCGGCACGCAGCGCCGCTTCGCCAGCCAGCCGAATCGCGCCTGCCGTACCGTGATCGCCGCCAATCACCACCAGCCGACCGTGATCGCCTTTATGCGACGTTGCACGACGCGGAGAGAGCCAGTGCGCAAGTTGCGAGGCGTCGAAGCGTTGAATCGGCGCATCCTGCCCCGCCAGCCAGTCGTCCAGTCCTAGCGAATTAAAATGGACGCGCCCGGTGACATCACGGGCTTTTCCTGTCAGCAGGCCCGGTTTCAGGACGATAAAGGTAACCGTGCGTTCGGCCCTGATGACCGCACCGGGCGTCGCTCCCGTTTGTGCCAGCAACCCGGAAGGTATGTCTATCGAGACAACAGGTGCAGGATGGGCGTTTGTCCGTTCGATTAACGTAGACAACGGTTCGCGCGGCGCCTGGGTTAACCCAGTCCCTAACAGCGCGTCAATAATCAGGTCGATATTTTCCGGCCAGGCGATCGCCGGGGAATGAATAACACCGCCTGCGTTCAGCCAGGCCTCTCGCGCCTGTGCGGCTTCCTCGGGGAGCGGTTTGTCGCTCTCCTGCGCTATCAAGGTGACCAGAATCCCAGCCGCCTTCGCCAGCCTCGCCACCACGTAGCCATCGCCACCGTTATTACCGTGACCGCAGAGCACCAACCAGCGCCGGGCATAAGGCCGGGACTCTCGAGCCACATCAAACACCGCCTCACCCGCCCGCAGCATCAGCTCGAACAGCGTGAGCCCTAGCGCGTCGGCGGCCTCTCGCTCCAGTCGTTTGATGTCATCGGCGGGCCAGATGGAGTGTGGTATACTGATGGGGTTTTTCTTCATTGTATGGTCCGTCATGTCAGAGCCCCTCGATCTCAATCAGTTAGTGCGAAAAATTAAGCAGTGGGGGCTGGAACTGGGCTTTCAGCAGGTCGGTATTACCGATACCGACCTGAGCGAGTCCGAACCCAAACTGCAGGCGTGGCTGGACAAACAATACCATGGCGAAATGGACTGGATGGCGCGCCACGGCATGATGCGCGCGCGTCCCCATGAGCTGTTGCCCGGCACGCTACGCGTCATCAGCGTGCGCATGAACTATCTTCCCGCCCACGCCGCGTTTGCCAGTACGCTGAAAAACCCCGCACAGGGCTACATCAGTCGCTATGCCCTGGGGCGCGACTACCATAAGCTTTTACGTAACCGCCTCAAAAAGCTGGGCGAGATGATTCAGCAGCATTGTGTCACGCTGAATTTTAGACCTTTTGTCGACTCTGCGCCCATACTTGAGCGCCCGCTGGCGGAAAAAGCCGGTCTTGGATGGACAGGTAAGCACTCACTCATCCTGAACCGCGAAGCGGGGTCGTTTTTCTTTCTCGGTGAGTTACTGATTGATTTACCCCTGCCGGTTGACGATCCCGTGGAGGAAGGATGCGGGAAATGCGTCGCCTGCATCACCACCTGCCCGACCGGTGCAATTGTTGCCCCTTACACGGTGGATGCACGTCGCTGCATCTCTTACCTCACCATCGAACTGGAAGGCGCGATCCCTGAAGCCCTGCGGCCACTCATGGGCAACCGGATCTACGGTTGTGATGACTGCCAGTTGATCTGTCCGTGGAACCGCTATTCATACCTGACCAGCGAAGACGATTTCAGCCCACGCAAGGCACTTCATGCGCCCGAGTTGATTGAGCTGTTTGCCTGGAGTGAAGCAACGTTTTTAAAAATTACGGAAGGATCGGCTATTCGCCGTATTGGTCATCTGCGCTGGCTGCGTAATATTGCTGTCGCCCTCGGCAATGCCCCCTGGAGTGACGCCGCCCTTTCCGCGCTGGAAAGCCGTCGGGGTGAGCACCCACTTCTTGATGAGCATATTGAATGGGCTGTCGCGCAGCAAATCGCGAAGCGAAACGCCTGCGTGGTTGACGTGCAATCCCCGAAGCAAAGGCGACTGGTCAACGCTATCGAGAGGGGACTCCCGCGGGACGCCTGAATCTTCCACAGGCTGTGAATAAAAATAAAAACACATTGCTATTCAAGAACGAGAAAATCGTCAAGTGATCGCATTAACAATTTGCAATCTTAATTTTAACTATGATTTCAGACAGTTAAAGAAAAACTATTCACCCGGCGAAGTATCTGATTATTCCAAAGAAAAATCTTAAGCTGTGGATAACTCTGTTCACAAGAATGTGACAAAGGCAAAATAAAATGACCCCAATACAAAAATGTACTGTGGTTGATTTTCTGGAGATAAGAAATTTGGAGCGGGAAACGAGACTCGAACTCGCGACCCCGACCTTGGCAAGGTCGTGCTCTACCAACTGAGCTATTCCCGCTTAATCTTTGTCTTCCGAACCGCTACGGTGCTGGCTGCTTTCACTCACCTTAGTCACTTACTTTTGTAAGCTCTCAAGGATTCGTTTTCTTGCCGCCTTGTCGCAATTCGAAATCCTGCGATTGGGTGGTCCGTGCTAAACAAGCACTTTCAAATTTTGGAGCGGGAAACGAGACTCGAACTCGCGACCCCGACCTTGGCAAGGTCGTGCTCTACCAACTGAGCTATTCCCGCATAATCTTTGTCTTTCGAACCGCTACGGCGTTGACTGCCTTGTCGCAATTCGAAATCCTGCGATTGGGTGGTCCGTGCTAAACAAGCACTTTCAAATTTTGGAGCGGGAAACGAGACTCGAACTCGCGACCCCGACCTTGGCAAGGTCGTGCTCTACCAACTGAGCTATTCCCGCAAATTTGTTGCTGTCGTAACGTGTAATTCTCTGTCGTTACGGGAGGCGCATTATACGAGAAATCTTCCCGCCTGCAACCCCTCTAAAAGCGATTTTTTTGAAATCAGGTTCAAGTGATTAATTAAGCAGCAGGCTGCACAATTTAGCGACAAAAACCCGACAGTGCAAGCCTGTCGGGTAGCAAACTTACAACTTTATAAAGTTCTCACGGTAATAAGCCAGTTCCGCCACCGACTCGCGGATATCGTCCATCGCCTTATGCGATCCCTCCTTGCTCAAACCGTCCAGAATTTCGGGTTTCCAGCGACGCGCCAGCTCTTTCAGCGTGCTCACATCCAGGTAGCGGTAATGGAAATACGCTTCCAGTTCCGGCATGTACTTAAACAAAAAGCGGCGATCCTGCCCAATGCTGTTCCCGCAGATCGGTGACTTACCCGCCGGCACCCACGCTTTCAGAAACTCAAGCGTCGCCAGTTCCGCTTCGCGATCGCCCATCGTGCTCGCCTTCACACGTTCCACCAGCCCGCTGCCGGTATGGGTACGCACGTTCCAGTCATCCATCAGCGCCAGTTGTTCATCGGACTGATGAACAGCGATGGTCGGCCCTTCTGCCAGAATATTCAGGTTGGCATCGGTGACCAGCGTGGCGATTTCAATTATGCGATCGCGCTCGGGATCCAGACCGGTCATCTCAAGATCAATCCAAATCAGGTTGTTTTCATTGGCACTCATGCTATTTTCCACCCCTCATACGTCACATTCAGTGTGACTACTCTCATCTAGAATTGTGTGTATCATAGATGTTTTGCCCAACATGGGCGACCAGGAGCCAGTACGATTGAGTAAAAATAAACTCTCCAAAGGCCAACAGCGCCGCGTGAACGCTAATCACCAGCGTCGTCTTAAAACGTCTAAGGAGAAGCCAGACTACGATGACAACCTGTTTGGCGAGACCGCTGAAGGTATCGTCATTAGCCGTTTTGGCATGCACGCCGACGTCGAATCTGCCGACGGTGAAATTCATCGCTGCAATATTCGTCGCACAATCCGTTCGCTGGTAACCGGCGACCGCGTGGTCTGGCGTCCCGGTAAAACGGCGGCGGAAGGTGTCAACGTCAAAGGCATCGTCGAGGCGGTACATGAACGTACCTCGGTACTGACGCGCCCGGACTTTTACGATGGCGTAAAACCGATTGCCGCCAACATCGACCAGATTGTCATTGTCTCCGCGATTTTACCGGAGCTGTCACTCAATATTATCGACAGGTATCTGGTGGCCTGCGAGACATTGCAGGTTGAACCCATCATCGTGCTCAACAAAATCGATCTGCTGAATGACGAAAGCCTCGCTTTTGTGAATGAGCAGATGGATATCTATCGTCATATCGGTTATCGCGTGCTGATGGTCTCCAGCCATACTCAGGATGGTCTGAAACCGTTGGAAGAAGCGCTGACAGGGCGTATCAGCATCTTTGCTGGCCAGTCCGGCGTCGGCAAATCCAGCCTGCTCAACGCGCTGCTGGGGCTGCAGAAAGCCATTCTTACCAACGATGTTTCCGACAACTCCGGTCTGGGACAGCACACCACCACCGCTGCCCGTCTCTATCACTTCCCGCATGGCGGCGATGTCATTGATTCCCCTGGCGTGCGAGAGTTCGGTCTGTGGCACCTGGAGCCGGAACAAATCACCCACGGCTTTGTCGAATTTCATGACTATCTGGGACGGTGTAAATATCGTGACTGTAAGCACGACGCAGACCCAGGCTGCGCCATCCGTGCTGCCGTTGAAGACGGGAAAATTGCGGAAACCCGTTTCGAAAATTATCACCGTATTCTTGAAAGTATGTCGCAGGTAAAAACGCGTAAAAACTTTTCTGATACCGATGACTGACAACTAAGCTAAGCATCGCTAGAATCGTCCCCCTTTTTCAGGATCCGGTGCGAACGCCGGATCAGGAACGATAAAACAATGGCCTGGAGGCTACCTTGTTAAACTCATTTAAACTTTCGCTACAATACATTCTGCCGAAACTATGGCTCACTCGCCTGGCGGGCTGGGGCGCGAGCAAACGAGCGGGATGGCTGACTAAACTGGTTATCGATCTGTTCGTGAAGTACTACAAGGTCGATATGAAAGAAGCGCAGAAGCCGGATACCGCCAGCTACCGCTCATTCAATGATTTCTTTGTCCGTCCACTGCGTGACGACGTTCGCCCGCTGAATACCGATCCAAACGTACTGGTCATGCCGGCTGACGGCGTCATCAGCCAGTTAGGCGCTATCGAAGAAGATAAGCTCCTGCAG
The DNA here is from genome assembly GCA_009363175.1 of Citrobacter telavivensis. Taxonomy (NCBI): domain Bacteria; kingdom Pseudomonadati; phylum Pseudomonadota; class Gammaproteobacteria; order Enterobacterales; family Enterobacteriaceae; genus Citrobacter; species Citrobacter telavivensis. Next base: position 1,059,006 of record CP045205.1, on the reverse strand, counting down.
GCTAAAGGCCACAACTACAGTCTGGAAGCCCTGCTGGCAGGCAACTACCTGATGGCGGATCTTTTCCGCAACGGTTCGTTTGTGACCACCTATCTGTCACCGCGCGACTACCACCGCGTACACATGCCGTGCAACGGTATTCTGCGTGAGATGATCTATGTGCCGGGCGATCTGTTCTCGGTCAACCATCTGACCGCCCAGAACGTCCCAAACCTGTTTGCCCGTAATGAACGTGTTATCTGCCTGTTCGATACTGAGTTTGGCCCAATGGCGCAAATTCTGGTCGGTGCTACGATTGTTGGCAGTATCGAAACCGTCTGGGCAGGGACCATCACGCCGCCGCGCGAAGGCGTGATCAAACGCTGGACCTGGCCTGCGGGCGAAAGTGAAGGTTCGGTTGCACTGCTGAAAGGTCAGGAAATGGGCCGCTTCAAGCTGGGTTCCACCGTAATCAATCTGTTCGCACCGGGCAAAGTGAATCTGGTCGAGCAGCTTGAAAGCCTTTCCGTGACCAAAATTGGTCAGCCGCTGGCGATATCTACCGAAACGTTTGTGATGCCAGAAGCGGAACCTGCACCGTTACCGGAAGAAGAAATTAACGCCGAGCACGACGCCAGTCCGCTGGTCGACGATAAGAAAGACGAAACTTAATACATACATAGCATCATGCGAGAAGCATCAAGCCGCTTAAATGATGACGTGTAGAGGGAAGCTGCTGTGCGCCTGATTATAACGTTTCTGATGGCCTGGTGCCTCAGCCTGGGGGCGTACGCTGCAACCGCCCCCGACGCCAAACAAATCACCCAGGAACTGGAGCAGGCAAAATCCGCAAAGCCTGCCCAGCCCGATGTCGTCGAAGCCCTTCAGTCTGCGTTGAACGCGCTTGATGAACGCAAAGGTTCTCTCGAGCGCGTTCAGCAATACCAGCAGGTTATCGATAACTTCCCGAAAATGTCCGCCAGTCTGCGCGCGCAGTTAACCAACCTGCGCGATGAACCCCGCAGCGTGTCGCCGGGCATGACGACCGATGCGCTGAATCAGGAAATCCTTCAGGTTAGCAGTCAACTGCTGGAAAAAAGCCGTCAGGCCCAGCAGGAGCAAGAGCGCGCCCGTGAGATTGCCGACTCGCTGAGCCAACTGCCCCAGCAGCAAACCGATGCCCGTCGACAGCTCAATGAGATTGAGCGCCGCATCGGTACCGCCACCGGCAACACCCCGCTCAACCAGGCACAAAATTTCAGTATGCAGGCGGAATCCGCCCGCCTGAAAGCGCTGGTTGATGAGCTGGAGCTGGCGCAGCTTTCGGCTAACAACCGTCAGGAACTGGCGCGTATGCGCTCCGAACTGGCGGAAAAACAGAGTCAGCAACTGGATGCGTATTTACAGGCTCTGCGCAATCAGCTCAACAGCCAGCGTCAGCGTGAAGCTGAACGCGCGCTGGAAAGCACCGAGCTCCTGGCAGAGAACAGCGCTGATTTACCGCCGGACATTGTTGCCCAGTTCAAAGTGAACCGGGAACTGTCAGCCGCGCTGAATCAGCAGGCTCAGCGCATGGATCTCGTCGCCTCTCAGCAACGTCAGGCCGCCAGTCAGACTCAGCAGGTACGTCAGGCATTAACGACACTTCGCGAACAGTCGCAGTGGTTAGGTTCGTCTAACCTGTTGGGCGAAGCGTTACGCGCTCAGGTGGCGCGTCTGCCGGAAATGCCTAAACCCCAGCAGCTGGATACCGAAATGGCGCAACTGCGCGTCCAGCGTCTGCGCTATGAAGATCAACTCAACAAACAGCCTCAGCTGCGCCAGCTCCATCAGGCGGACGGACAACCGCTCACTGCGGAACAAAACCGTATTCTTGAAGCGCAGCTGCGCACCCAACGCGAACTGCTGAATTCGTTGTTACAGGGCGGCGACACGTTAATCCTCGAGCTGACCAAACTGAAAGTGTCCAATAGTCAGCTTGAGGATGCGCTGAAAGAGGTGAACGAAGCGACCCACCGCTATCTGTTCTGGACCTCTGATGTTCGCCCAATGTCTTTCTCGTGGCCGATAGATATCGTGCAGGATCTGCGTCGATTGATCTCACTCGACACCTTCAGCCAGTTAGGTCAGGCCAGTCTGATGATGCTGACCAGCAGGGATACCCTGCTACCGCTGTTTGGCGCGTTGATTCTGGTCGGTTTCAGTATTTACTCACGTCGCCACTTCACCCGTTTTCTGGAACGTTCCGCCGCCAGAGTGGGCAAGGTGACGCAGGACCACTTCTGGCTCACGCTGCGTACCGTGTTCTGGTCGATACTGGTGGCCTCTCCGCTGCCGGTACTGTGGATGACGCTGGGATATGGACTGCGCGAAGCCTGGCCTTATCCTCTTGCCGTTGCGATAGGCGATGGCGTCACGGCGACAGTACCGCTGCTGTGGGTCGTGATGATTTGTGCGGCGTTTGCCCGGCCAAATGGCCTGTTTATTGCCCACTTCGGCTGGCCGCGCGAACGCGTGTCACGCGCAATGCGTTATTACCTGATGAGTATCGGGCTTATTGTGCCGCTGATCATGGCGCTCATCATGTTCGATAATCTGAACGATCGTGAGTTCTCCGGCTCACTCGGTCGTCTGTGCTTTATTCTGATTTGCGGTGCGCTGGCGCTGGTTACCCTGAGCCTGAAAAAAGCCGGCATTCCGCTCTATCTCGATAAAGAGGGCAGCGGCGATAATATTGTGAACAGCATGCTGTGGAACCTGATGATTGGCGCACCGGTGGTCGCGATACTGGCGGCTGCCGTGGGTTATCTGGCGACATCGCAGGCGCTGCTGGCGCGACTGGAAACCTCCGTTGCCATCTGGTTCCTGCTACTGGTGATTTACCACGTCATTCGCCGCTGGATGCTCATTCAACGCCGCAGACTGGCCTTTGACCGCGCCAAGCATCGTCGCGCGGAAATGCTGGCCCAGCGCGCGCGTGGCGAAGAGGAACCAGCCCATTCAACCAGCCTGGAAGGGACCATTGACGTTGACGAGAGCGAAGTCGACCTTGACGCCATCAGCACCCAGTCGCTACGTCTGGTACGTTCCATTCTGATGCTGATCGCCCTGCTGTCGGTCATTGTGCTGTGGTCGGAAATTCATTCCGCATTCGGCTTCCTCGAAAACATCTCGCTGTGGGACGTCACCTCTACGGTACAGGGGGTCGAAAGTTTAGAGCCCATTACGCTGGGTGCGGTGCTGATCGCCATTCTGGTGTTTATCATCACCACCCAACTGGTGCGTAATCTGCCTGCGCTTCTCGAACTGGCGTTGCTGCAACACCTCGATCTCACGCCGGGTACCGGCTACGCCATCACTACCATCACCAAGTACCTGCTGATGCTGATTGGCGGTCTGGTGGGCTTCTCGATGATTGGGATTGAGTGGGCAAAACTGCAATGGCTGGTGGCGGCACTCGGTGTTGGTCTGGGCTTTGGCTTGCAGGAAATCTTCGCCAACTTTATCTCCGGCCTGATCATCCTGTTCGAAAAACCGATTCGTATTGGCGATACGGTGACCATTCGCGATCTGACCGGCAGCGTAACGAAGATCAATACCCGCGCGACCACCATCAGCGACTGGGATCGCAAAGAGATCATCGTGCCGAACAAAGCGTTTATCACCGAGCAGTTCATCAACTGGTCGCTGTCCGATTCCGTGACGCGTGTGGTGCTGACCATTCCGGCACCGTCCGATGTGAACAGCGAAGAGGTGACGCAGATCCTGCTGACCGCCGCGCACCGCTGCTCACTGGTGATCGACAACCCGGCACCGGAAGTCTTCCTGGTCGATCTCCAGCAAGGGATCCAGATCTTTGAGCTGCGTATCTATGCCGCCGAGATGGGTCACCGTATGCCGCTGCGCCATGAAATCCACCAGTTGATTCTGGCAGGCTTCCGCGAGCACGGTATCGATATGCCGTTCCCACCGTTCCAGATGCGTCTGGAGAGTTTGAATGGCAGACAAACGGGGAAAACGCTCAGTTCTGCCGGCAGAAGAAGTCGCCCGGCGGGGAGTTTGTAAGTCTTCGTCATACCCGGCAGGGCAGACGGAACGGGCTTGTAGAGATGAAAAGTGGTGCACAACGCACCGCTTTTCATCACATCAGAACGCGTTATGCACGATCAACCGTAAAAGCAATCACTTCCGCGAGGCTTTCCGCGCCCAGCGCCAGCATCACCAGACGATCGACGCCCAGCGCAACACCCGAGCAGTCCGGCATGCCGACCTTTAGCGCCTCGATCAAATTGTTATCGATAGGCTGCTGCGGCAATCCGCGCGCGGCGCGCTTGCGGTTGTCCTGTTCAAAACGCTGCTGCTGTTCACGCGCATCCGTCAGTTCATGGAAACCATTCGCCAGTTCAATACCTTTGAAGTAGACCTCGAAACGTTCCGCCACGCGGTGATCTTCCGTACTGATCTGCGCCAGTGATGCCTGACTTGCCGGGAAGTGATAAACAAACGTCGGCTTATCCTTGCCAATGTGCGGCTCAACGCCCATCGCAAACAGCAGTTGCAGTAAGGTATCGCGATCTTCTTCAGTGTCGGCAATGTTGCTTAAATCCAGCTTCGCGGCGACGTCGCGCAGTTGCGTTTTATCCGCAGAGAGTGGGTCTATCTCCAGATGACGCTGGAACGCCTGCTGATAAGAGAGGCTCTCCGCCGCCGGGCATTCCAGCACCTGCTGCAGCAGATCGTCCACCTCGTTCATCAACCGGTACATGTCGTAATGCGGACGATACCACTCGAGCATCGTGAACTCAGGGTTGTGATGGCGCCCCATCTCTTCATTACGGAAACTACGGCACAGCTGAAAGACCGGACCACACCCTGCCACCAGCAGACGTTTCATGTGGTATTCCGGGCTGGTCATTAAATAGAGGTTCATCCCCTGCGAATGGCCGGGGCCGACGAAACGCGTTTCGAACGGGAACAGATTAATGTCTGTGACCGTCGCCTGACTCATGCAGGGCGTCTCAACCTCCAGCACTCCGCGATCGGCAAAGAAACGACGAATTTCCGTCATAATTGCCGCGCGTTTTAACAGGTTAGGTATGGACGCGCTCGGCTGCCAGGTTGCCGTTTCGCTCATGGTTCTTTCTCCAGTTTAAGACAAGGGCACGAAGTCTACTCGTAACGCGGCAATGAAACAAATTTTGCTCAGGAATACTCAAGCGCGGCTAAAGAGTTAAAAAACCGTAGAAGGATGGTTTAGTAATTAAATTAATCAAAATCAATGATAATTCACCCTTCCGACACGCCAAAAAAATCGAACACGTCAAATTTCCAGCACATAGCAGCGACTATACTGTTGTACCTATAAAGGAGCAGTGGAAACACGTTCGCTACCCACCTTTTTCAGGCTCTTTTACGAGATATGTGGTGGCGAAATTACAATAATCTGGAGGAATGTCGTGCAAACCTTTCAAGCCGATCTTGCCATTATAGGCGCCGGTGGCGCGGGATTACGTGCTGCAATTGCCGCAGCGCAGGCAAATCCTAATGCGAAAATCGCACTGATTTCAAAAGTGTACCCAATGCGCAGCCACACCGTTGCTGCCGAAGGGGGCTCAGCCGCTGTCGCCCAGGATCATGACAGCTTCGACTACCATTTTCACGATACGGTAGCGGGCGGAGACTGGCTGTGTGAACAGGATGTCGTGGATTATTTTGTCCACCACTGTCCTACCGAGATGACCCAACTGGAACAATGGGGCTGCCCGTGGAGTCGCCGTGAAGACGGTAGCGTCAACGTTCGTCGCTTTGGCGGGATGAAAATTGAGCGTACCTGGTTTGCTGCGGATAAAACCGGCTTCCATATGCTGCATACCCTGTTCCAGACCTCTCTGCAGTTCCCACAGATCCAGCGCTTTGACGAACACTTTGTGCTGGATATCCTGGTCGATGATGGTCATGCTCGCGGCCTGGTGGCGATGAACATGATGGAAGGCACGCTGATGCAAATCCGTGCTAACGCGGTGGTGATGGCAACAGGCGGCGCAGGCCGTGTGTATCGCTATAACACCAACGGCGGCATCGTTACCGGCGACGGCATGGGCATGGCGCTGAGCCACGGCGTTCCGCTGCGTGATATGGAATTTGTTCAGTATCACCCGACCGGCCTACCGGGTTCCGGTATCCTGATGACCGAAGGCTGCCGTGGTGAAGGCGGTATTCTGGTCAACAAAAACGGCTACCGTTATCTGCAGGATTACGGCATGGGTCCGGAAACACCGCTGGGCGAGCCGAAAAACAAATACATGGAGCTGGGTCCGCGCGACAAAGTTTCTCAGGCCTTCTGGCATGAATGGCGTAAAGGCAACACCATCTCCACGCCGCGTGGCGATGTGGTTTACCTCGACCTGCGTCATCTGGGTGAGAAGAAACTGCTGGAACGTCTGCCGTTCATTTGTGAACTGGCAAAAGCTTACGTGGGCGTCGATCCGGTGAAAGAGCCGATTCCGGTTCGTCCGACCGCGCACTACACCATGGGCGGTATCGAAACCGATCAGAATTGCGAAACCCGCATCAAAGGTCTGTTTGCCGTCGGTGAATGTTCTTCTGTGGGTCTGCACGGCGCGAACCGTCTGGGTTCTAACTCACTGGCTGAACTGGTGGTCTTTGGCCGTCTGGCAGGTGAGCAGGCGATGGAGCGTGCATCGACAGCGGGCACCGCTAACGACGCCGCGCTCGACGCACAGGTTGCGGGCGTTGAACAACGGCTGAAAAACCTGGTTAACCAGGAAGGTAACGAGAACTGGTCGAAGATTCGCGACGAAATGGGGCTCTCCATGGAAGAAGGTTGCGGTATCTACCGTACGCCGGAACTCATGCAGAAAACGGTTGATAAACTGGCCGAATTGCAGGAGCGCTTCAAGCGCGTTCGCATCACCGACACCTCCAGCGTATTCAACACCGACCTGCTGTACACCATTGAGCTGGGTCATGGTCTGAACGTCGCTGAATGTATGGCGCATTCCGCGCTGGCTCGTAAGGAATCACGTGGCGCACACCAACGTCTGGACGAAGGTTGCACCGAGCGTGACGACGTCAACTTCCTCAAACATACTCTCGCCTTCCGCGATGCTGATGGCACGACTCGCCTCGACTATAGCGACGTGAAAATCACTACGCTGCCGCCTGCAAAACGTGTTTACGGTGCGGAAGCGGAAGCAGCCGATAAGAAGGAGAAGGCGTAATGGCTGAGATGAAAAACCTGAAAGTTGAGGTGGTGCGCTATAACCCTGAGACCGACACCGCGCCGCACAGTGCTTTCTATGAAGTGCCTTATGATGAAACAACGTCACTGCTGGATGCGTTGGGCTACATCAAAGATAACCTGGCGCCAGACCTGAGCTATCGCTGGTCCTGCCGTATGGCGATCTGCGGCTCCTGCGGCATGATGGTCAACAACGTACCGAAACTGGCGTGCAAAACCTTCCTGCGTGAATACACCAACGGCATTAAGGTTGAAGCGCTGGGCAACTTCCCGATTGAGCGCGATCTGGTCGTCGACATGACGCACTTTATCGAAAGTCTGGAAGCGATTAAGCCGTACATCATCGGTAACCCGCGTACGCCGGATCAGGGTCCAAACACCCAGACCCCGGCGCAGATGGCGAAGTATCACCAGTTCTCTGGTTGCATCAACTGTGGTCTGTGCTATGCCGCATGCCCGCAGTTCGGCCTGAACCCTGAGTTCATCGGACCGGCTGCGATTACCCTGGCGCATCGTTACAACGAAGACAGTCGCGACCATGGTAAGAAGGAGCGTATGGCGCAGTTGAATAGTCCGAACGGCGTATGGACCTGTACTTTCGTGGGCTACTGCTCCGAAGTTTGTCCGAAGCACGTCGATCCGGCGGCTGCCATTCAGCAGGGTAAAGTGGAAAGCTCGAAAGACTTTCTTATCGCCACCCTGAAACCACGCTAAGGAGTGCAACATGACGACTAAACGCAAACCCTATGTGCGGCCGATGACGTCCACCTGGTGGAAGAAATTGCCGTTTTATCGCTTTTACATGCTGCGCGAAGGCACAGCCGTTCCGGCAGTCTGGTTTAGCATTGAGCTGATTTTCGGCCTGTTCGCACTGAAGCACGGTGTGGAATCCTGGGAAGGCTTCGTTGGTTTTCTGCAAAACCCGGTGGTGGTGATCCTCAACGTGATCGCCCTGGCGGCAGCACTGCTGCACACCAAAACCTGGTTTGAGCTGGCGCCGAAAGCAGCCAACATCATCGTAAAAAGCGAAAAAATGGGGCCAGAGCCGATCATCAAAGGTCTCTGGGCGGTTACTGTGGTGGCGACCGTAGTCATACTGTTTGTTGCCCTGTTCTGGTAAGGAGTCCGGGATGATTAATCCAAATCCAAAACGTTCTGACGAACCCGTATTCTGGGGTCTGTTTGGCGCAGGCGGTATGTGGGGTGCGATTATCGCGCCAGTGATGGTTCTGCTGGTGGGGATTCTGCTGCCGCTGGGTCTGTTCCCGGGCGATGCCCTGAGCTATGAGCGCGTACTGGCGTTTGCTCAGAGCTTTATCGGCCGTGCTTTCCTGTTCCTGATGATTGTCCTGCCACTGTGGTGTGGCTTACACCGTATGCACCACGCGATGCATGACCTGAAAATCCATGTGCCGGCTGGCAAATGGGTGTTCTACGGTCTGGCAGCCATCCTGACCGTCGTAACGGCGATTGGCATTCTGTCTGTCTAAAGCAATCCGCCCTCTTATCTGCTGATAAGAGGGCGTTTTTTCGTCCCCACCGTTATTTTCTCCACCAGGTTCTACACTTAGGAAAAACACCCTAAGGATAAACCTATGCGCCTGCTCCCTATCGTTGCCGCTGTGACGACTGCGTTTCTGGTGGTCTCCTGTAGTACCCCTACTCCGCCACAGGGCGTCACCGTGGTGAATAACTTCGATGCCAAACGCTATCTCGGGACCTGGTACGAAATTGCCCGTTTTGATCATCGCTTCGAACGGGGACTGGAAAAGGTCACAGCGACCTACAGTCCGCGCGATGACGGCGGTCTCAACGTGATCAATAAAGGCTGGAACCCGGACAGAGCGATGTGGCAGAAAAGCGAGGGGAAAGCGTATTTCACCGGCGACCCCAGCCGCGCCGCGCTGAAAGTCTCCTTCTTCGGTCCGTTCTACGGTGGCTATAACGTTATCGCGATCGACAGAGAGTACCGGCACGCGCTGGTCTGCGGCCCGGATCGCGACTACCTGTGGATACTCTCTCGCACGCCGACGCTTTCTGACGAAATGAAGCAGCAGATGCTGGCCGTCGCGACCCGGGAAGGGTTTGATGTCAGTAAGCTAATCTGGGTGAAGCAGCCCGGTGCTTAGTGGGTGCTTAATTTCAGACCAATAATACCGACTACGATTAACGCCAGACTTGCCAGACGCATGGGATTAGCCGATTCACCCAGCAACAGAATGCCGGTGATGGCAGCACCGACGGCGCCAATCCCCGTCCACACGGCATATGCAGTGCCCACGGGGAGCGTTTTCATCGCCCACGCAAGCAGTGCCATACTGACGATCATCGCGGCAATGGTGATGATACTCGGCGTCAGGCGACTAAAACCGTGGGTATATTTCAGACCCACGGCCCAAACCACTTCAAGCAGACCCGCGATGAGTAAGATTATCCAGGACATATCAGGCTCCAGAGAAATGGGGCCGTCCCCGGTGAAAGAAGCGTTAGCAGGTCGTCCTGTAACGCTGATGGTAGAAAAAACATTCTTGCCCGAGCGGCGGTGAATTTCAACATTTTTATCTTTTCGCACCTAAAAGGTTGAATTAGGCGCATTTCGCAGCGCATTTTGCCCATTCAGCACTCATCCGACTTCTCTATGATGGGACGCTTTCTGAAGTCAGGAAGCCATTTGCCTTACTTCTGAATGCGAAAACGCTATGTTGAAAATATTAGTGATTGACCGTTGCCACTTCACCCGCACAGGGATCGAGGCATGGATTAATCATTCCGAACTCTTTAATACGTCGTTTCTGGTCTCTGGGCTCAATAACCTCTTACTGGTTAAAGAGCACATCCAGCAGTGGAAACCTCACCTGGTGATCGCGGACTTGTACGGTTTTCTCAACGACACCCAGTCGGCCCAGTATATTGCCCCGTTTTTTCTCGCCTGCGGTGGCAGTCCGTTGATATTACTGGAGTCTGGTGGTGCGATGGCGGAGACGCTGCGCTATCCGGTCTGTGCGTCATTAACCAAACAGGTTTCTCTGGCGGAGCTGGCTGAAAATATTCACAACGCGCTGCTAACCGGTTCGGTATCCGAAGCGCCCGGCAACGCCTCGACGCTGCTTACGCCACAGGAAGAGAAAGTGCTGACGATGTGGATGGAAGGGGCGAGTAACAACGCGATTGCCTGTGCGCTCAGCATTCATGGCAAAACGGTGTACACCTACAAACGCAATATCCGCATGAAATTACACATGGATAATCGCTTTTCGCCGTTTCTTGCGCCGTCCGAGCTGAAAAATTAACGGCACGACAAAACTCGCCGTACCGTTTACGCGGCTACTGCTGAGCTTTGGTTGCGGCGCCCGAAATGGCGTTGCCGCCGTCGGAAATATCCTCACCCATGCCGCGCGTGGTATTACAGGCAGTTAACACGGAGGAAAGTACCAACACAGATAAGATCGCTGCAATTGTCTTTTTAACCATAACGTCTTCCTTTTCTAGCCTATGTTGTTTGTGTAGTGCCACTTAATCATAGACAAGATCCCGAACAATGGCGGGAGATAGACGCTTTTTAGGACGACGAGAAGAAAATTAGCTGGCCGCGTGGGAAATGGAATTACCGAGGTGCTTAATATCCTCACCAAAGCCGCGTGCAGTATTGCAACCCGCCAGCAACGAGCTGGTGAGAAGGAGCAGTGTTACAAGACCGAGAAGACGTTTCATCATTCCTGCCCTGGAGAAATAATGGCGCAGCAAAAGCTGCTGCACCATTATACCCGTCATACTTCAAGTTGCATGTGCGTTGGCTGCACTCGTTCCCCCAGTCACTTACTTATGTAAGCTCCTGGGGATAAATGAGAGACATCCTGTCTCTCACCGAAGGCCAGCCTACGGCTGGTCAAATTCGTTCCCGACGAATTTGTCACTCCCTTGCCGCGTGACTCAGCCTTCGGCTTCGCCCCTCCGGGGCCAGCGCTAGCGCTGTTCAAAGCCCTTTAGGCTTTGTCCTGCAACTCGAATTATTTAGGGTATAAATGGAAATAACGCGGATTATTTAACGCGGGAGACGTACTCGCCTGAACGCGTATCCACTTTAATCACTTCGCCAATCTGAACGAACAGAGGCACTTTCACCACTGCGCCAGTAGACAGCGTGGCCGGCTTACCACCCGTACCTGCGGTATCGCCTTTCAGACCCGGATCGGTATCAACGATTTCCAGTTCAACAAAGTTCGGCGGCGTCACAGAGATAGGCTGACCGTTCCACAGGGTCACGATGCACTCAGCCTGATCCAGCAGCCATTTCGCGTTATCACCTACCGCTTTCTCATCAGCAGCCAGCTGTTCGAAAGTTTCGTTGTTCATGAAGTGATAGAACTCACCGTCGTTGTACAGGAAAGTCAGGTTCATATCGACCACGTCTGCGCCTTCGGCGGAGTCGGTGGATTTGAAGGTTTTCTCAACGCGGGTGCCGGTCAGCAGGCGACGCAGCTTAACGCGCGCGAATGCCTGGCCTTTACCTGGTTTAACGAATTCGCTGGCTTCAACCGCATACGGTTCACCGTCCATCATGATTTTAAGACCAGCACGAAAATCGTTGCTATAGTACGTTGCCATAAGGCCCTCTGAAAATTGTTAACTGGTAGCTAAGCCACAAAATGGCGCATATTGTAACCCTAAATACCCCATCCAGAGAAGATTGGTTATCGCAACTTGCCGATGTTGTGACCAATCCCGATGAACTCCTGCGTCTTTTGAATATAGACGCAGATGAAAAACTGTTGGCCGGGCGTGATGCCAGACGTCTGTTCGCTCTGCGCGTGCCACGTGCCTTTATCGCGCGAATGGAAAAAGGCAATCCTGACGATCCGCTTTTACGTCAGGTACTTACCTCCGAGGATGAGTTTATTGCCGCGCCGGGTTTCTCCACCGATCCGCTTGAGGAACAACACAGCGTCGTACCGGGACTGCTGCATAAATACCGTAACCGGGCGCTGCTGTTGGTGAAAGGTGGCTGTGCGGTAAATTGCCGCTATTGCTTCCGCCGCCACTTCCCGTATGCGGAAAATCAGGGAAATAAGCGAAACTGGCAGGCCGCGCTGGACTACATTAGCGCGCATACCGAGCTGGATGAAATCATTTTCTCCGGCGGCGATCCGCTGATGGCCAAAGATCATGAGCTGGACTGGCTGCTCACGCAACTGGAAGCCATTCCCCATATCAAACGCCTGCGTATTCATAGTCGCCTGCCCATTGTCATCCCTGCGCGAATTACCGGGGAGCTGGTTGACCGCTTCACCCGTTCTTCGCTGCAAATCTTGCTGGTGAATCACATCAACCACGCCAACGAAGTCGATGAGTCCTTCCGGCAGGCGATGGCAAAACTGCGCACCGCAGGCGTTACGCTGCTCAATCAAAGCGTTCTGCTACGCGGCGTCAATGATAACGCCCGGACGCTGGCGAACCTCAGCAACGCACTGTTTGATGCGGGCGTCATGCCCTATTATCTGCATGTGCTGGATAAGGTTCAGGGCGCCGCGCATTTCATGGTGACAGACGATGAAGCCCGCCAGATTATGCGCGAACTGCTCACGCTGATATCGGGCTATATGGTGCCCAAACTGGCGCGGGAAATTGGCGGCGAGCCCAGTAAAACGCCACTGGATTTACAGCTGCGTCAGCAATAACTTCTCAAACAGGTGTCCACTTCCGGACACCTGCTACCAAAACCCCCGGTTCCCCCCTCCCTGTATGTTATTTTAGCGTCGCCTTGCGAACTATATATTTAAAAATCATATCTATAAGTCACAACCAATCGCTGAATTTATCATTGGTGAGGGAGAACCTTTATGGCTATTAGTATCAAAGGGGTTAATACGGGTGTTATCCGTAAAGCTAACGAATTCATAGCGCTGGCGCTGAAAATTAAAGAACCGAGGAACAAGGAATCGCTGTTTTTTCTGCCCGCACTGGAATTACGCGATCTGCTGATCGCCGTAGAGAGTCGTCTGCATCAGAAGCAGCAACTGGGCGTCGCTGAACGTCAGCATTACGAAAAAACGCGCGATGTTATCAGCAAGAAAATGCAGGAAAACATACCTGCGATGGTGGAAGACGAACTTCGACATGCAGATATTCATCGCCGCGTCACCGCCGTCGCCTTAACCGATGGAAGCAGCGACACCTTAACGCTGACCTTCACGCTTCACGATGGCAATACCTGCATCCTGCAGGTGAACGAATTGCAGATTGAGATTTTGGTGTACGCCATTATTCGGGCGATAGAGAACGCTGGCATGCGGGAGCTGGCGCTGCGAATCTCTTCGCTGCTGGACTTTTTACCGCTGTATGATGCGGACTGCCTGGACCATGAGCGACTGGAATACGACGCCTATACGCAGCCAGAGTGGAAGCACTCGCTTTTCACACATTATCTTGCGGTGCTCTACCGTTTTACGGGTGAAACAGGAAAGGAGCAGTTCAGCGGCGCCATCGTGAAAACCCGCGTTCAGTCTGGTAGCCAGGAGACGGAAGCCATTTTACGGCGTTTACTCGACTTTAGCCCGAGACTGAAAAAGCTGGCAGGTAAGCCGTGTCAGGTCTTTGTCAGAACGCTGACGGCGAATAAAACGCAAACGCTAACCCAGGAGCAATGCCTGCGCGCGCTGCATCATTTACGGGTTCAGTCCGTTAATACGACAGCACAACACGCCTGATGGCGCGACGCTTATCAGGCCTACAGGTGTGAGCACAGGCCTGATAAGAGGAATACCCGGCAACCACAGACACAAAGTCTATTAGTTAGGGCACTTATAAACCTGACCAATCATCTCACTGGCCGTTGGGACAAAGCTGGATAACATGCTCTGACTCGGGCTGCTGACGCCATAAATCACGTTGCCGCCCATGGCTGCCGCCTGGTTGCGCAGGTCATTTGCCGCACCACGCATAGAGCCGCCTTCTTCACCGTGCTGACCTGAAAGCCAGTTGCTCTGCTTACCGGTTGCCGTGCCAATTAGCTGACATTCAGCGCCAGGCTTATCTTCAACAAAGCGAACGCTTTGTCCTGCAGAACTCAGTTCGCTGCTGGAGCTACAACCCGCCATCAGTAGCGCGGCACCGACAATCCCTGCAAAATATTTCGCGTGCATGTTATTCCCCATAATCAATGAGCTGGACGTTTTGTCCGTCACTGAATCTTATACTAAAAAGATGACCAAAAGAAAAACCCCCGAACATTTCTGCCCGAGGGTTTCTCATTTTTCGCGAAATGCTGATTTAATCGAATAATTCAGGTTGCAGGCAGGCGGCAAGTTTATGATTCCCCGGGAGCTTACATTAGTAAGTGACCGGGGTGAATAAACGCAGCCAACGCACCTGCGGCTTGAAGTATGAAGATTAAATTACATCATGCCGCCCATACCACCCATGCCGCCCATACCACCAGCAGCACCTAAGTCAGGCGCGTCGCCTTTCGGCAGGTCGGTCACCATGCACTCAGTGGTGATCATCAGGCCAGCCACAGATGCCGCGTACTGCAGAGCAGAACGGGTCACTTTGGTTGGATCCAGGATACCCATGTCGATCATGTTGCCGTATTCTTCAGTTGCAGCGTTGTAACCGTAGTTACCGTCACCCGCTTTCACGGTGTTAGCCACAACAGACGGTTCTTCGCCGCAGTTCAGCACGATCTGACGCAGCGGGGATTCCATTGCGCGCAGCGCAACTTTGATACCCACGTTCTGGTCTTCGTTCTGACCACGCAGTTCAGACAGTTTGCTTGCTACGCGAATCAGCGCGACACCGCCACCGGCAACCACACCTTCTTCTACCGCAGCACGGGTCGCGTGCAGGGCATCTTCAACGCGGGCTTTCTTCTCTTTCATTTCAACTTCGGTCGCTGCACCGACTTTGATGACGGCCACGCCGCCTGCCAGTTTCGCTACGCGTTCCTGCAGTTTTTCACGGTCGTAATCAGAAGTCGCTTCTTCGATCTGCTGACGAATCTGAGTCACACGACCCTGGATTGCCGCTTCGTCACCCACGCCATCGATGATGGTGGTGGTGTCTTTGTTGATCACAACGCGTTTTGCCTGGCCCAGGTCTTCCAGAGTCGCTTTTTCCAGCTCCATACCGATCTCTTCAGAGATAACAGTACCGCCAGTCAGGGTTGCGATATCCTGCAGCATCGCTTTACGACGATCGCCGAAGCCAGGAGCTTTAACCGCAGCCACTTTCACGATGCCGCGCATGGTGTTAACCACCAGGGTCGCCAGCGCTTCGCCTTCCACATCTTCAGCGATGATCAGCAGCGGTTTGCCTGCTTTCGCAACGGCTTCCAGAACCGGCAGCATTTCGCGGATGTTGGAGATTTTCTTGTCAGCCAGCAGGATGAACGGGCTTTCCAGTTCTACTGCGCCAGTTTCCGGCTTGTTGATGAAGTACGGGGACAGGTAGCCACGGTCGAACTGCATACCTTCAACCACGTCCAGTTCGTCCTGCAGACCGGTACCGTCTTCAACGGTGATCACGCCTTCTTTACCGACTTTATCCATCGCTTCAGCGATCAGTTTACCCACGGTTTCGTCGGAGTTAGCGGAGATGGTACCCACCTGAGCAATGGCTTTAGAGTCAGAGCACGGTACGGACAGCGCTTTCAGTTCTTCAACCGCAGCCGCAACCGCTTTGTCGATACCACGCTTCAGATCCATCGGGTTCATACCCGCAGCAACGGCTTTCAGACCTTCAGTGATGATGGACTGAGCCAGTACGGTCGCGGTGGTGGTACCGTCGCCCGCTGCGTCGTTCGCTTTAGAGGCAACTTCTTTCACCATCTGCGCGCCCATGTTTTCGAACTTGTCTTCCAGTTCGATTTCACGTGCGACGGAAACACCATCTTTGGTGATGGTCGGTGCACCGAAGGATTTATCCAGAACCACGTTACGGCCTTTCGGACCGAGGGTAACTTTCACTGCGTCTGCCAGTACGTTTACGCCGCGCAGCATTTTCACACGAGCGTCGTTACCGAATTTTACGTCTTTAGCTGCCATTTTCTCTTTCCCTTAAATTCGTATGTTCAGTGTCGTTCGCGGATTACGCTTCAACAATTGCCAGAATGTCGCTTTCAGACATGATCAACACTTCTTCATTGTCGATCTTCTCAGATTTCACACCGTAACCATCGTTGAAAATCACGATGTCGCCGATTTTCACATCCAGCGGTTGCACGGTACCGTTATCCAGGATGCGACCCTTACCGACAGCGATGATTTCGCCACGAGTTGATTTACCCGCTGCAGAACCGGTCAGAACGATGCCGCCAGCAGATTTGGACTCAACTTCTTTACGTTTAACGATCACGCGATCATGTAACGGACGAATACTCATTGATAGCTCTCCTTTGAGAAGGTCTTTATCAGTTATGGGTGACGCCGGCCCGTTAAGGTTCCCGGCTAGTGACCAGAGAGATGGGGATGGGGTTTTGCCCCTTCAAGGGGCAATGTGAAAAAAAATTTTCTTCAGGCAAAAATCCTGCAAAAACCGTACTTATCTCACATTTCTCGCCTATTTAATCGCTGGCGTCATAAGCAAATCTGATTGTGATAACATCGAAAACCTGCGCAGTTGCCTGGAATCCAGGCGCAAACGGATAACAACTCATGAGTGGACTGAAACAAGAGCTTGGACTGGCTCAGGGCATTGGCCTGTTGTCGACATCATTATTAGGAACAGGCGTGTTTGCCGTCCCGGCCCTGGCGGCACTGGTGGCAGGTAATAACAGCCTGTGGGCCTGGCCCGTTTTGATTGTTCTGGTGTTTCCCGTTGCGATTGTTTTTGCCCTGTTAGGCCGCCACTATCCCAGCGCAGGCGGCGTCGCCCATTTCGTCGGTATGGCATTTGGCCCACATCTCGAACGGGTCACCGGCTGGCTGTTTCTGTCCGTTATCCCCGTGGGGCTTCCCGCGGCGCTGCACATTGCTGCCGGGTTTGGTCAGGCGATGTTTGGCTGGCACGACGGGCAACTGTTGCTGGCCGAGCTCGGCACCCTGGCGCTGGTGTGGTTCATCGGCTCACGCGGGGCCAGCTCCAGTGCAAACCTGCAAACGGTGATTGCGGGTCTAATTGTGGCACTGATTGTCGCCATCTGGTGGGCAGGCGACCTCAAACCGACAGAAATATCTTTCCCTGCGCCAGGCGATATTGAGATGTCAGGGCTGTTCTCCGCGCTGTCGGTGATGTTCTGGTGTTTCGTCGGTCTGGAAGCGTTCGCCCATCTGGCCTCTGAATTCAAGGATCCCGAACGGGATTTCCCGCGTGCGCTGATGATTGGTCTGCTGCTGGCCGGTTCAGTCTACTGGGCCTGCACCGTTGTCGTTCTGCATTTTGACGCCTATGGCGAAACGATGGCGGCAGCGGCCTCGTTGCCGAAAATCGTGGTGCAACTGTTTGGCGTTCAGGCGTTGTGGGTAGCCTGTGTGATCGGTTATCTGGCCTGTTTTGCCAGTCTCAACATTTATATACAGAGTTTTGCCCGTCTGGTGTGGTCACAGGCGCAGTACAAACCAGACCATTACCTTGCCCGCCTCTCTCACCGCCATATTCCGCGCAACGCGCTCAATGCCGTGCTGGGCTGTTGCGTGGTCAGTACGCTGTGCATCTATGCGTTGGCGATCAATCTCGATGCGCTCATCGTCTACGCGAACGGCATCTTTATTATGATCTATCTGTTGTGCATGCTGGCAGGCTGTCGCTTGTTGAAAGGTCGGTATCGCGCGCTGGCGATGGTGGGTGGATTATTATGCCTTCTTTTGTTGGCGATGGTCGGCTGGAAGAGTCTGTATGCGCTGATTATGCTGGCAATACTGTGGCTGTTTTTGCCGAAACGGAAGATGGCTGAACATCAGGGATAGACCGGATAAACGCAAGAGCCCGGTGGCGTTTATGCTTACCGGGCCGACAAGTCTACAATGTCTTTAGATGTCATCAGTCGCGACGATCGTCTTTATGTTCGATACGGTCACGCTCGTCGTCTTTGCGCTGGAACTCGCCGTCAAAGGTATCGCCACCGCCCGTTCCGGCGCTAAAGCCGCCACCTGGCATCCGGGAAAAACGCAAATGCGGCAGCAGCTTCATCGTCAGGTGCTTCTGCACAGGCGGTAGTAAAAGGAGAAGACCGAGGAAGTCGGTGAAAAAGCCTGGCAGCAACAGCAACAGGCCCGCGATGATCAGCGAAACACTCTTAATCATCTCTTCAGCAGGGCTCTCTCCTGCCGCCATTTTCTGCTGCATCAACAAAAAGTTCTTAAATCCCTGATTACGTACCAGCGACATCCCAATGACTGAGGTAAAAATCACCAGGATGAGCGTCATCAGTACACCCATAACATGGGCGACCTGGATGAAGATAGAAATCTCAATATAAACATAGAGAAAGACTGCAAGTAACGGTATCCAGCGCAAAAGGTTTCTCCTCAAACGGCCGCCGTGATGCGCACGTCGGCCCGAAAATAGTTGCGATTCGCATTAGTCGGATGTAGGGGTAGTTCACAAAATTTCAAGCTGTTTACGCACTTATTTTTAGAGTTAATCCTAAAGCGGTGACCTATTTCACAAAATAATAATTAAGGAGTAATTTACCACACTTAAAGTGATCCAGATTACGGCACAATTTCTGGAGCAGAATATGATCTCGTTGACCAGACCGATGTAGGGGATAATCGTCGGTCAAGAAACAATCGAAACCACATATATTCTGTGTGTTTAGTGCATTCATTGGCAGCTTTAAATAAAGAAGGTTCACATGTTAAACAACATTCGTATCGAAGAAGATCTGTTGGGTACCAGGGAAGTTCCAGCCGAAGCCTACTATGGTGTTCACACTCTGAGAGCGATTGAAAACTTCTACATCAGCAATAACAAAATCAGTGACATCCCTGAGTTTGTGCGCGGCATGGTAATGGTTAAGAAGGCAGCTGCGCTGGCAAACAAAGAGTTGCAGACCATTCCTAAGAGTGTAGCGAATGCCATCATTGCCGCATGTGATGAAGTCCTGAATAACGGCAAATGCATGGACCAGTTCCCGGTAGACGTTTACCAGGGCGGTGCAGGCACCTCCGTCAACATGAATACCAACGAAGTGCTGGCCAATATCGGGCTGGAGCTGATGGGTCACCAGAAAGGTGAATATCAGTACCTGAACCCGAACGACCACGTGAACAAATGTCAGTCTACTAACGACGCTTACCCAACCGGTTTCCGCATCGCCGTTTACGCTTCTATCGTTAAACTGGTCGACGCCATCAACCAACTGCGTGAAGGTTTCGAGCGTAAAGCTGTCGAGTTCCAGGACATCCTGAAAATGGGTCGTACCCAGTTGCAGGATGCGGTTCCGATGACCCTGGGTCAGGAATTCCGCGCTTTCAGCGTACTGCTGAAAGAAGAAGTGAAAAACATCGAACGTACCGCTGAACTGCTGCTGGAGGTTAACCTCGGCGCAACGGCTATCGGTACTGGTCTGAATACTCCGAAAGAGTACTCTCCGCTAGCCGTACAGAAACTGGCTGAAGTGACCGGTTTTGCCTGCGTTCCGGCTGAAGACCTGATCGAAGCGACCTCTGACTGCGGCGCTTACGTTATGGTACACGGTGCCCTGAAGCGCCTGGCTGTGAAGATGTCCAAAATCTGTAACGACCTGCGCTTGCTCTCCTCTGGCCCACGTGCTGGCCTGAACGAGATCAACCTGCCGGAACTGCAGGCGGGCTCTTCTATCATGCCGGCGAAAGTGAACCCGGTCGTACCAGAAGTCGTCAACCAGGTGTGCTTCAAAGTCATCGGTAACGACATCACCGTCACCATGGCGTCTGAAGCCGGTCAGCTGCAGCTGAACGTGATGGAACCCGTGATTGGTCAGGCGATGTTTGAATCCATTCACATCCTCAGCAACGCCTGCTACAACCTGCTGGAGAAATGTGTTAACGGTATCACCGCTAACAAAGAAGTGTGCGAAGGGTATGTCTACAACTCTATCGGTATCGTCACTTACCTCAACCCGTTCATCGGCCACCACAACGGCGACATCGTTGGTAAGATTTGCGCCGAAACCGGTAAGAGCGTACGTGAAGTGGTGCTGGAGCGCGGTCTGTTGACTGAAGCTGAGCTGGACGATATTTTCTCCGCACAGAACCTGATGCACCCGGCTTACAAAGCAAAACGTTATACTGATGAAAGTGAACAGTAATCGTACAGGGTAGTACCAAGGAGGGCACGTCAGATGACGTGCCTTTTTTCTTATAAGAAGTTACTAAATAACAACAATTTAATATCAACTTGTTAAACAACAAGGAAGGCTAATATGATAGTTGTCGAACTTATCATTGTTTTGCTGGCAATCTTTTTGGGCGCCAGACTTGGGGGCATCGGGATTGGATTTGCAGGTGGACTGGGTGTTCTGGTTCTTGCCGCTATCGGCGTGAAACCGGGTAATATCCCGTTCGATGTCATTTCCATCATCATGGCGGTCATTGCTGCTATCTCCGCGATGCAGGTTGCGGGCGGTCTGGACTATCTGGTTAACCAGACAGAAAAACTGCTGCGTCGGAACCCGAAATACATCACGATCCTTGCACCGATCGTGACCTATTTCCTGACTATCTTTGCAGGTACCGGGAACATCTCCCTGGCAACGCTGCCGGTTATTGCTGAAGTTGCGAAGGAACAGGGCATCAAGCCTTGCCGTCCGCTCTCTACCGCCGTGGTGTCCGCTCAGATTGCGATCACTGCATCGCCAATCTCCGCAGCGGTCGTTTACATGTCTTCAGTGATGGAAGGTCATGGCATTAGCTACATCCACCTGCTGTCCGTGGTCATTCCGTCCACGCTGTTGGCAGTGTTGGTGATGTCTTTCCTGGTGACCATGCTGTTCAACTCCAAACTCTCTGACGATCCGGTGTACCGCAAGCGTCTGGAAGAAGGTTTGGTTGAACTGCGCGGTGAGAAGCAGGTTGAAATCAAACCGATGGCGAAAAACTCCGTCTGGATGTTCCTGCTGGGCGTAGTGTGCGTAGTCGTTTATGCGATCGTCAACAGCCCGAGCCTCGGTCTGGTTGAGAAACCGCTGATGAACACCACTAACGCTATCCTGATCATCATGCTGAGCGTCGCGACGCTGACCACTATCCTGTGCAAAGTGGAAACTGACGCTATCCTCAACTCCAGCACCTTCAAAGCCGGTATGAGCGCCTGTATTTGTATCCTGGGTGTTGCATGGCTGGGTGATACTTTCGTCTCTCACAACATTGACTGGATCAAAGACACTGCAGGTGAAGTGATTCAGGGCCACCCGTGGCTGCTGGCGGTGATCTTCTTCTTTGCTTCTGCGCTGCTGTACTCTCAGGCAGCAACCGCTAAAGCACTGATGCCGATGGCGCTGGCGCTGAACGTTTCTCCGCTGACTGCCGTTGCCTCTTTCGCTGCGGTTTCTGGTCTGTTCATTCTGCCAACTTATCCAACGCTGGTTGCGGCGGTACAGATGGATGACACCGGGACAACACGTATCGGCAAATTCGTCTTTAACCACCCGTTCTTCATCCCAGGTACGCTGGGTGTGGTACTGGCGGTCTGCTTCGGCTTCCTGCTGGGCAGCTTCATGCTGTAAGTGTTACCTGCGGGGCGTGTTCGCGCCCCGCATTTCCCTCCCTTTGTCTAACATCCTTTCCTCGTCCGTTGTATAGTGACCACTCTTTTGCGGGTCATTCTGTTCATTCGAGGTGTTTATGCATGATGTTAGTCGTCAGGATATCTCCCTCCCCGATGCCGTTGTTGTGCTCTGCACCGCGCCGGATGAAGCCACAGCCCAGGATCTGGCAGCCAAAGTGCTGGCAGAAAAACTGGCGGCCTGTGCCACGATTATTCCCGGTGCAACCTCGCTGTATTACTGGGAGGGGAAACTGGAGCAGGAATACGAAGTCCAGATGATCTTAAAAACCTCGGTGATACATCAGGATGCCTTACTCGACTGCCTGAAGTCTCATCACCCGTATCAAACGCCCGAACTTCTGGTTTTACCCGTTACTCATGGAGACAGTGATTACCTCTCATGGCTCAACGCATCCTTACGCTGATCCTGCTTCTTTGCAGCACATCAACTTTTGCCGGACTTTTCGACGCGCCGGGTCGCTCGAATTTTGTCCCTGCTGACCAGGCCTTTGCCTTTGACTTTCAGCAAAACCAACACGATCTGAATCTCACCTGGCAGGTGAAAGACGGGTATTACCTGTATCGCAAGCAGATCAGTATTACCCCTGCTCAGGCAGAAATCGCGGAAGTCACTCTGCCGGCGGGCGTCTGGCATGAAGATGAGTTCTACGGTAAAAGCGAAATTTATCGCAATACGCTCACGATCCCGGTGACCATCAACCAGGCGCAATCAGGCGCGACGCTAACGGTAACGTATCAGGGCTGTGCCGACGCGGGTTTTTGCTATCCGCCGGAAAGCAAAACCGTGCCGTTAAGCGCGGTGATCGCCAGTGTGGATCCGAAACCGGCTACACCAGCAGCGGCACAGCCGCCGCAACCGGAAAACGCGCCAGCGCAACTTCCCTTTTCCGCCCTGTGGGCGCTGCTGATCGGCATTGGCATCGCCTTTACCCCCTGCGTGCTGCCGATGTATCCACTGATTTCCGGCATCGTACTTGGCGGTAAACAGCGTCTTTCTACTGGACGCGCACTGCTACTGACATTCATCTATGTGCAGGGAATGGCGCTGACCTATACCGCTCTGGGTCTGGTGGTGGCCGCCGCCGGATTGCAATTCCAGGCCGCCCTTCAGCATCCCTATGTCTTAATCGGTCTGGCAGTGGTCTTTACCCTGCTTGCCCTGTCGATGTTCGGCCTGTTCACCCTGCAACTGCCCTCGTCGCTGCAAACACGCCTTACGCTGATGAGTAACCGCCAGCAGGGCGGTTCCGCGGGCGGCGTTTTTGCCATGGGCGCGATTGCCGGGCTGATTTGTTCGCCGTGTACGACCGCGCCGCTCAGCGCCATCTTGCTGTACATCGCCCAGAGCGGGAACCTGTGGCTCGGCGGCGGTACGCTGTACCTCTACGCGCTGGGAATGGGGCTGCCGCTGATGCTGGTCACCGTTTTTGGTAACCGTCTGCTGCCAAAAAGCGGGCCGTGGATGGCGCAGGTCAAAACGGCGTTTGGCTTTGTTATCCTCGCGCTGCCGGTCTTTTTGCTGGAGCGCATCATCGGTGATACGTGGGGTTTACGCCTGTGGTCGCTGCTGGGCGTGGCCTTCTTTGGCTGGGCGTTTATCACCAGTCTGCAAGCAACACGTGGCTGGATGCGCCTCGTACAGATAATTCTGTTGGCGGCGGCGCTGGTCAGCGTACGTCCGCTCCAGGACTGGGCGTTTGGCACAACGGTGACGCAGGCGCAGGCGCATCTGGACTTCAAACCGGTGGCAAGCGTTGAGGAACTCAATCAGGCGCTGGTCGAGGCGAAAGGCAAACCGGTTATGCTGGACCTGTACGCCGACTGGTGTGTAGCCTGTAAAGAGTTTGAAAAGTACACCTTCAGCCATCCGCAGGTAAAGCAGGCGCTGGGCGATACGGTGCTGTTACAGGCTAACGTCACCGCCAATAACGCGCAGGATGTGGCGCTGCTGAAGCATTTGCAGGTATTAGGACTGCCAACCATCCTGTTCTTTGATGCACAAGGTCAGGAGCACCCGCAGGCACGGGTAACGGGCTTTATGGATGCGGCGACGTTTAGTGCGCATTTGCACGATCGCCAACCGTGAGCGACACTTTCAGAGGTAAAGACGGAGGAATGACCGTGCAACGTGAAGATGTCCTGGGAGAGGCCCTAAAATTACTCGAGATCCATGGGATTGCGAACACCACGCTGGAAATGGTGGCTGAGCGCGTTGATTATCCGCTCGACGAAATGCAGCGTTTCTGGCCGGACAAAGAGGCTATTTTGTATGACGCGCTGCGCTATCTCAGCCAGCAGGTGGATATCTGGCGTCGCCAGCTGTTGCTTGATGACTCCCTGAGTGCTGAACAAAAGCTGCTGGCCCGCTACAATGCGCTGGCAGAATGCGTGAGTAATAATCGCTACCCGGGTTGCCTGTTTATCGCCGCCTGTACGTTTTATCCCGATCCATCACACCCCATTCATCAACTGGCGGATCAGCAGAAAAGCGCGGCGCACGACTTTACCCACGAACTGCTGACCACGCTGGAGATTGACGATCCGGCGATGGTTGCCAAACAGATGGAACTGGTGCTGGAAGGCTGTCTGAGCCGCATGCTGGTCAATCGCAGCCATGCGGATGTAGAGACGGCGCATCGTCTGGCGGAAGATATTCTGCGCTTTGCCCAGTGCCGTCAGGGTGGCGCGCTGACCTAAGCCAGCCCTCCCGCCCACGCTGAAATCAGCAGGCACAGCGCCATCAGACGCTGAAAACGCACCATCGCCACGGTGGTGCGAAACACCCTGTTCACTGCCTTCCCCAGCCACGCCCAACACAGCAGGCATCCGATAGAGATCAGCAAAAACCACAGCGCCATGAACGCAATATCGCGCAGCGCATGACTCCCCGTCGGCGCAAACAGGCTCACCACCGCCAGCGCCATCATCCACGTTTTCGGATTCACCACCTGCAAAAGCGCCGCCGCCCGCGCGGTAAAACGATGAGATTGCTTTGCGGACAAATTCGCGGCCGGGGCGCTATATAATTGCCAGCTCATCCAGCTTAACCACGCCACGCCCCCCCAACTCATCACCTGTCGCACCAGCGGATACTGACGCAGTATTTCCCCTGCCCCGGCACCTGAAATCAACACAATCATACTCGCCGCCACACAGCCACTGATCAACGCAGGCAGCGTCGCTTTCACACCATGATGCTGGCTGTTCGCCAGGATGAGGATATTGGTGGGACCGGGGGTGATAGAGGCAACAAACGCAAACAGCAAAAATGGCGCGATACTCACAGGCAGACTCCTTTTTAGTTGAGTTCTGACTGTGACCTTATTTCCTGCAACCGTCTGGAAGGTTTGTGCACAAACGACGGTAGTGCGCAGGCGAAATGCGATACGCACGCTGGAACCAGCGCCCAAGGTGGCTTTGATCGGCGAACCCCAGCGCCGCCGCCACATCAACCGGCAGCGCACCCTTCCCCAACATCTGGCGTGCCTTTGCCAGCCGAAGCTGAATCAGCCACGCGTGCGGCGCCAGGTGAAACTCGCGTTTAAAGCTGCGCGTCAGCGTAAAACGGTCCGTTCCGGTTTCGCGCGCCAGATCGGAAAGGCCAATATTGTCGCCCATATGCGCATGCAGATAATCACGGGCGCGATGGGCTATCGCTGCGCTCTGTATCTGTGAAGGAAGACGCTTTCGCCAGTGGCAATGGGTGGTGAGTTGCGAAAGAAGATTATCCATCGTGCTTTGCTGCACAATGCGCATCTCTTCGGTATGCAAGGCGCTAAACGTTTCGCCGATGGCACGCACCAGTTGCGGCTCACGCGACAACGTGCGGCTAAAATGCAGGGAATAGCGGTCCGGCGTGGTGTCATAAAGGCCCTGCAACGTTTTTGTCAGCCACTGTTCATCCAGATAAAAGGTGAGATAGGTAAACCCACCGGCCATCGGCGCATCGCCATCGTGAATCTCACCCGGTTCCAGTAAAAAAGCATCACCAGGCTGGCTGCGGTGACGTTCACGCCGACAGTGAAATTGCTGCGTGCCGGAAAGGGTAATGCCGACCAGATAGCTGTCGTGCCAGTGCGGATCGAACGCATGCCCTTCAAAATGGGCTTTGATTGTTTCAATACCGGTATCGGCATGTTGTCGCAGCTCAAGCCAGTCGTTTGCCATACTGCCCTCCTCTCGCTGTCAGCATTGCCTGTTCAGAACGCGTCTGTCTGGAATATTTGTGCAAACTGAATGCAGAAACGCACAGATTGCCGCAAACTTAAGCAGTTGAACAGCTTTCCCCTAAATTTGGTTGACTGTCAGGCATGATTACGGTTTAATGCGCCCCGTTGCCCGGATAGCTCAGTCGGTAGAGCAGGGGATTGAAAATCCCCGTGTCCTTGGTTCGATTCCGAGTCCGGGCACCACTATTTAGAAGAACCCGCCTATGGCGGGTTTTTTGCTTTTGGCGAAACGGACTCCTCCATCGAACTCCGTTCGATTATTCGCCGCGAGCGACTCATCCCTTCGGGGCCAGCGCGACAAGCGCGCTGTTCAACGCCTCCGGCCTTAGTCCGAGTCCGGGCACCACGTCTTCAGAGAACCCGCCTCCAGGATGTTTTTTTGCTTTTGGGGTTCTGACCATTAACAGCAATCATCCTATTTTTACCTCGCCATTTAATTTCCCGTCTTAGAAAACAACCTATAGTGCCAATACCCCAACCTCTTGATCTCTATTCTGGCGTGTTACATTGCAGTCATTCGCACAGATGCTTCCCCAGGAGAATGAGATGACAACCCATCATTACAAAGACATCAAAAAAGCGATTCAAGTCTATGCTCATGATATGAATCACTGGTGGAAAAACCTGCAAAGTGATTCTGTCGCTGAATGGGTACTACTCACAAGCTTCGCTTGTTGGGGAATTCCGAATCGCGTCTTTCAGCTTGCCGCTTTTTTACTCACACTGATTTTTTTCGCGGGTAAATTGTTAAAACTGCACCATAGACATTCATTTATTGACTCAGAGAAATATATCTCAAAGAGGATCGTTGAAGCGCCTATTTCGGATGCAGAAAAAAGCGCACTTCATCTGCGCTTGAGTAAAATCAGAAAATTCAGACGTAATAAAAACGTTGTTTTTATCCTTAAACGAAACTGGCGTTTTTTAGCCGGTTACGGCTATCTCATGCTCTCGTTTGTTTATTTATTGAATCCAGGTTTTTTTACATTAGATTAAACACTTAATCATGATAAAAAACAGTTGTTACCTCATAGCAAGGGCACTTTTATGCTACAGGCAATATTAAACGGAAAAGCACGGCGAGTAAGCCTGGAAAACGGTGATGAACAGAGCTGGCGTTCGGTATTCCAGCGTTATGAGGATCTGCTTACGGCGGCATTCTGGGGACGCATAAGTTATCTGTCAGAAGAATCGCTGCATACAGTGCTTACTTCACTGCTTGATGTTGATGTTAGAAGTTGGGGAAAATTTGAGTCCATTGTTTTCTGGCCGAAGTACGATTTCCCGCCAAAGATCGATGATCATGTCACGCGATGGGTGAGTGAAGAAGATAACTATGCGGAACCCGATGTTATTCTAAATTTCACCCACGCCGCACTGCTCGTTGAAGTGAAACCCCCAACAGGCGGGCAACAGTATCAACAGCAATGGTGCAAAGAGATCTATGGCTGGCAAAACAGTGAGGATCAACAATCTACCCTGCACTTTTTAGCTCTGGGAAATCTGCCGGAAAAGCATACCGCATGGTTTGCTGAACTCAAATACTGTTTTCCTGAAGTAACGTTTCACGGACTGGAATGGCGCACGGTCAGAGAAAAAATTCAATACTCTGCGACGGAATGGGCAACGCAACAAGAGGGGAGAATTATCCAGGATTGCCTGAATGCGCTTGCATTGTATGGCATCCATTCTCCACTCCAGTCCTGGCAGCCGCTTTTGGACTATTTATCATCGCAAAACCTTCCCACAACCTACTCTTTTTTTGAAGGAAACTCACATGTCTGATCCTTTTACTGCTGTCAGGCAAGCACATCGGATTTGCGCCGCTTATTATCAACAACTCTTTCCTCTACTAAATGAAACCGCGCAAAAACTGGATACCACCTTCCTGGTCTGGAATACGTGGAGCTTTAATAAGCCTCCGCAATCAAATAAAAATCCTTTTGAGTCGTGGAAATGGGACTACCTTCCCATCATGGACGTTTCATTTGTTTTCAGCCGACAGCATGAACCCGGAACCCCCATGACCACACGGGATTATGTTCTCGACTTCAAGCTGATCACGGACAGTGAACTTCTCTATGAGCAGCGTCAGAAACAATATGGAAAAAACAGTGAACCGCTTGCTACTGAGCTAAAAATCTCTGCACAAGATGCCAAAAGTTATCTGTGCATTTATCTTTTTTCACCAACCGAAAATGATGCCACTTACGCTACGCCTTATACCCTGTGGAATAGTTATGATGGCTACCCGGAGCCTGATGAAAGCATCTATTTCTCTGACAATAAGGGCGTTAAGGGGACCGGCATTTTATTACCCCTATATACGTTAGCGCAGAAAAAAGGATGCGAGTGGCTGGTTGACAAGATTAATACACAGCTAACACATCTGTTATCATATAAAGAGAGTTAAAAAATGGTTGCCCGTTGAAACTATGCTTCACGGGCATCTGACAGGCCAGTCTATTCGCAAATGTTATACACTGTTAAAAAGTGTTAAGCGTTACTCTTGTTCTTATCGTAAAGATATGGGTCACACGCGCCCTATGCGCGATACATAAACAAAATGGACTAAAGGCAATAGTGTGAGTGCGAGAATATTAAAATTTTATTGAGATTTTTCCTAGTATTTTGCGAGATAATAATCAGTATTTTCCATATCCCCAGGGTTATCTAATTGACTTTCTGGTCATTGTTGCAAATGAAAATACCGCTTGTTAGAATGCCAATCAATATCTGTAGAGTCCTTTGACAAAAACCACTGATGGTGTTTTTGCATTTTATCTCTTATAACCTGACCATATTTCTCCAGCGGAAGAAGTAAGTGTCTGACTTTATAAATTGAAACGCCACACAGATCGGCAAGCTCCCTGGTCGACAGGCCTTGAGTACTGCGATCTTTTAATAGATTGAGAATAAAAACTTGTTCCGGACCCCTGATCATCGCCAGGTCACTTATTCCCATTTCCGCCGCTAACATCTGCAGATTGTCATGAGGTACGTTGTAGCCTGGATGTGCTGCACCCGGGTTATATGAACACAGCGAGAGTTTCATTACAGACTCCTGGATTTTGAAGGTGTTAGCAGTATGCGTTCTCCTGTGTCAACCAGCAACATTAGCTTGAAATGAATGTAAATTCAGGATTTTTATCTAACATTTACGCCGTTTTATTAAAAAAAAGCTGCGTGTTAGAGAAAAGCAAGGTTTAGGGTGGAGATGAACATGAGGTTCGACATTGAGGGATTTATCACTTTTGACACCGAGGATGCGTCTCTCGTAAACCTGTTGACTGGGGATTGCGTTGAATTATCCCAAACCTCTACGCGCCTGCTGGCAGAATTGCTCAATCACCACGGCGATATCCTTTCGAGAAATGAAATCTTTCAGGCCGTTTTTGATAAATACGGTGCCAGAGCGTCAAATAGTAATCTAAATCAATATATCTCAACATTGCGTAGAAACCTGAATGATCTGGGCGTCGAAAAAGAAATCATCGTCACGGTTCCCCGTATTGGTTTCAAAATAGCGGAAGATGCCATTATCAATAACGATCGTGAGTATCGAACCCCATTTCTCGAAGAAAAGGAGCCTGAGCCGCAACCCATTGAACCGCAAAAAAACGGTTTTAAGCGGTTTACCCGCATTATCGCCCTGGCAATCGCCTTTCTCCTTCTCATAATAAATCCCGAGTCATTCAGGGCCGACACCGATATACAAAAAATGGTTAAGGGCCAGTGCGTCATTTTTATGCCCTCTTCACTCTCGTTGCGAGAGGTGACAAAAAGTTTTGACTTTGTCCCGCAACCGTTCGATTGCTCACAGCAAAAGGAGTTGTACATTTACAAGCAGCAGGTAAAAGGTGCCCTGGGCGATACTGTACAATTGCTCCTGATCAAATGTGATAAAGACAGTTGCATGAGTTTTTATTACAGAGAAAAAAATAATGCCTAAACAAGCCATCTTGCTTTTGAGCTGTGTCGGTCTCTTATTGATCGGCACCGTTTACTGTTTAACCCGGGTTCCGGTTTTCTCTTGCGAGTCACAGTTTTCTGTCATTCAGAGTATCAACGGTGACAACATTCGGGCCGAAGGGTTAATTTTTGTTCACATGACGGACGAGCAACTTCTTGTCAATATTGATGGCCTTCTCACACATAATGAAAAAAAGTATTTAATCTCGCGAACGCTTAAAATGAAATATGAAACGTACAATGCCAATGCGAATCTGTATAAGATAATGAGTGTCAAAACTATACATGATAATACTGACAATGTTGATGATGAGATTGCTAATAGTTTGTTATTTGGTAAAGGCCCGAACGATAAAATAATTTTTCTAAAAAAACTCAATAAAAATGTCATACTATTTGGTAACCACGCATTCCCGCAATATGGTTGCAAACGAGATTAATTTGCGTGGTTTTCTTTCATGAAGCACAGCGAAAGTTAAATTGCTCATTATATGAATATAAAATTAATAGAATCACTGGCTTGCATCTCAAAAATAATAGACATGATTAACCCCAGGCTTAACCTGCATCATGTCAGAACGGCATTTATCGCCTGGCACCTGGCCCGTGAGTCCCGGTTCACGCCGGCACAGTGCAGGAAAACCCTGCTGGCGGCCCTGCTTCATGATATTGGAGGGTTGAACGAGGAGTCACGCCTTCAGCCCCTCAGCTATTACGACAATGAACTCAATAACCACGCGGCCGTCGGCGCGGAATTACTGGCCAGTGTCCCTTTACTGACCCCGTTAAGTCCCATTGTTCGCTATCACCACACCCACTGGGATAATGGGAAGGGTGACCATGTTAACGGTGAAAAAGTGCCCAAAGAGAGCCATGTTGTTTATCTGGCGGATCGTCTGGATGTTTTAATCGCCCATTACCGCTCCAGCGATATAATATCGGTAAAAGATGAGATTATTAATATAATTGTTGGCGGCGAACACATCCTGTATAACCCCGAATTTATCAACGCATTCAGAAAAATAGCAAACTGCGAGCACTTCTGGTTAAAAATTAAATCCACAGAGTTCGATGATTACATCCAGGACATCCCCCGCATCCATAACGACTCCATCTCTTTGCATAACTTTCGCGATATCGCCACCATGCTGGCGTTTATTATTGATGGGTTCAGCCAGAACGGCGTCCAGCACTCTCTGGTCGTCGGTCGTATATCCGGTTTTCTGGCCAGAGAAATGGGGATTTCCCCGGTCCGGTGTCTGAAAATCGAAATAGGTGGCCTGCTGCACAACCTGACGTCTCTGGCGCTGTGTGCCGCGCCAGCACATACCGGGGAAGAGAATGCCGTCTGGGATGAACTCTATCCTATTGAAGCCATTCGGGATATTTCCCGCTGGTGCCAGATCCAGAAGACGGTGATTGCACAAGCCGCGCATCCTCCGGAGGTGAAGATTCTGAAAGCCAGCATCTGGCTGGCGTCATTGCTGCAGGGCGTCACGCTGTCGTCAGAATTTAAAGCGCGCGTTGGAGAAACCGCAGAAATCGCCCCCGAACTGGCGGGCATTGTGCGACAAAATTGTGGGGCGTTATTGCAGATCTTTCAGGAGTCCGTCAAAGAGCGACGCGCCCTGGTTCAGAGAATAAACCAACTCAGCCTGTCCTGAACCGCGAGACGTCGTTCTCGCGATTTCCCCTTATCAGGCGGACAAACCGCCGTCCAGCACCAGCGTCTGACCGGTGAGGTAACTACTCCCTTCTCCAGCCAGAAATGCGACCGCGCGGGCAACATCCTGCGTACGCCCGAGACGGCGCAGAGGAATATTCTGCCGCATCGCTTTTAATCGGGCTTCCGGAATAGCCTGAACCATTTCACCTTCAATCAATCCCGGTGCCAGACAGTTAACCCGAATGCCAAAGCGCCCCACTTCTCGCGCCAGTGAATGCGTCAGCCCAATCATCGCTGCCTTGCTGGCCGCATAAGCCGTCTGTCCACTGTTGCCTTTAATAGCCGTCACGGACGACATAAACACAATCGAACCGTTGCCCTGGGTCATCATGGCGGGCAGCAGGATACGATTCCAGTTGACCACCGCGACCAGATTATTTCCCAGCACCTCCTGCCAGTCGCGTGCTTTCTGGTGGATGTGCAGCGCATCATTAGTCATGCCAGCGTTATGGATGATGGCGGCGGGCGCGCCATGCACGTCAAGCAGCGACGTGGCTAACTGCGCAACGCTGGCTTCGTCGCTGCCGTCACAGCGAAATCCTTTTACCCAGGTCGATGTACTCTGGCTTTTCGCGATGTCCAGCGTGTGAGCGATACCGACCTCGTTACGACCAGTAAAGACAATGTTCCATTCGGGCAGCAGGTGACTCACGAGCGCCTGGCCGATTCCCCGGCTGCCGCCAGTGATGAGCATCCATTTCTTTGCCATATCAATCCGCCATTTCCTGCGCAATGCGCTGGCTGAGTTCGCGAAGCGTCATGGTTGGATTTTTCATAAACATTTCGGGGTTAAGCGTGACGTTAAATTCACGCTTCGCCAGCACCATCAGCTCAACATAGTCGAGACTGTCCAGTTCCAGTTCAGGCAGCGTCGTCTCTGGCGTCAACGCCTCCGGCGTCAGGTCTTTTGCGTCGCAGATCATTTCACTGATTTTGTCGTAGATCATTTCATGCTGGCTCATTCGATTTTCCTTTTGTCAGCGCGCCGACTTTAAGCGTCACGGCATTGCTAATGTAGTGATGTTGATAACAGGTTCGCGCGGCGATTCGCACCACCACCGCGCCACTCGCAAGATCGCCAACCACCAGGGCGGGCAATGTGTCGATTTCAAGGTTTTCCGGTAGCGACTCTGCTTGCCAGGGAGCCAGCAGATGGCTGTCGAAAATGACTTCCTGATGGGTTTGCACGACAGGAAAGTGAGAAAACAGCGCATCCAGCGTCCGACACGTCGGCAAAATGGCGGCAATGGCCTGCTGGCGTAACAGCGCAGTATCCTGAAGAAGATGACGAAACAGCAAAGCATCGAGAAAGTGCCATTGCTGAGCATCGGGAAGCAACGGCATGAACGTCTGATGCAGCGCAGCCAGCGCCGCTGTATCCAGCACCCGCCGGCTTTCTCCATCGGCCAACGGCAGGTGGTTTTCCGGTGTAATCTGGCAGGAAAGGCAGGCCTCTTCGGCAGAAAACTCGCGCACCGATGCCGCAACACGTTTATTCACATCGCGCGTCAGGCGATAGGCGGTATCCCGCCACAGCGGTCGGCGCAAACGCACGGTACATTTCAGAAACGGGGCGTCATCAACCGGCGGGCTGATAAACCGTTTTACGTCCAGCAAGGCGCGCATGCCATGCACGCTGAGCCCGCTTCCCCCCTGCGCTTTCACCCACGCCTCGTCAAAATGCACCGGGTTGTAATCGCCCGAAAACGCGGCCCAGCGTCGGGCATCCTGTTGACCGTAATGAAGGGGCATCATACGTGCTTCTCCAGAACCAGCGCCGCATTCGCGCCACCAAAGCCGAAGCTCAGATTCAGCGTGCGACGGACATTGCCCGCCCGATGGCCTTCAACCACATAATCCAGATCGCAGCATTCATCCGCCTGCTGGAAATTGGCCGTTGCGGGGATAATGCCGTTGGCGATCGCCTGCAGACAGACGATGCTCTCGAAGGTGCCCGCCGCGGAGATTAAGTGCCCGGAGTACGATTTCGTACTGGAAACCGGAATAGACCACACGGCGTCCCCCAGCGCCATTTTCAGCGACTGCGTTTCATTGATATCGTTCAGCGGCGTCGAGGTGCCGTGGGCGTTAATGTAGTCGAGTTGATCCGGCTCCAGCGCCGCCTGTTGCAACGCGTGGGTAATGGTTTGTACGCGGGCCAGACAGTCTTCCGCCGGCGAGGTGAAATCCCACGCGTCAGAGAAATTGGCGTAGCCCGTAATCTCGCCGAGAATCGTCGCGCCGCGTGCCAGCGCCCCTTCGCGCTCTTCCAGGCACAGCACCGCCGCCCCTTCCGACAATACAAAGCCGCTACGATGGGCGCTAAACGGACAGCTGGCGCGCTGCGGATCCGACGCCTCCTTACTCAGTGCGCCCAGCACGTCAATGTTCCACACCGCGCAGTGGCTGGTGAGAGACTCTCCGGCACCGGCCAGCATCATCTTCGCCCTGCCGCTGCGGATCACCTCGTAAGCGTCGCCAATGGCGATCGTCCCCGTCGCGCAGGCGGCAATCACGGTGTTCTGATAGCCATTGAGTCCCCAGTACTGGCTGCAGGCCGCGGTGGTGACGCTGGGCATCGAGTAGAAACAGTTAAACGGCGAGGCGACGCCCGTGGTCGCAAACTCACTTTGCGCGTCGTAGCTTTCGTCCAGCCCCGCCCAGCCGGTCCCCATGATCACGCCGCAGTCGAGCGTGCTGTAGTACTCCTGCGGCGGCCTGACGCCAAAAGCCATCGTCATCGCCTGACGCGCCGCGCCGACGGTCAGCCGGGCAAAGCGCGGCAGCCGACGGCGAATAACCGCAGGAATACCTGCCAGGCTCGGTTCGTTATCCACCAGCCCGAGAAAATGGGTTTTGATATTCAGCGCCGTTTTATCGACGTAGCGATAGCCCAGGCGGTTATCCATCATCGCCTGCCAGCTCTCATCAGCCGTTGCGCCAAGTGGGGTCACGGCGCCATACCCGGTAACGACGACCCGCTTAAATTCATTATTCAGCTTCATGTT
Organism: Citrobacter telavivensis; assembly: GCA_009363175.1. NCBI lineage: Bacteria > Pseudomonadati > Pseudomonadota > Gammaproteobacteria > Enterobacterales > Enterobacteriaceae > Citrobacter > Citrobacter telavivensis. The sequence goes on along the minus strand of CP045205.1, from coordinate 1,024,128 downwards.
GCATCATCCTGTATTGCGTTTCGCCACCCCCTTGCGCCAGCCAGAGCTGCAACGTGGCGTAGAGGTAGTCGTATTGGGTTTGTGCGAGGGAGTTCTCTAACGTCAACAGATCGTCCTGCGCGTTCAACAACGTCTGAAAATCCACGGCGCCCGCGCGATAGCGGCTTTCCGTCAGGGTTAAACGCCGCTGGCTGAGGACCAGCGACTGGTGAAGTCGCGCGCGTTGTTCATCGGCGCTCAGGCGGTTCTCCATTGCCTCATCCACTTCTGCGAGCGCCGCATAGGCCGTCGAGCGAAAGGTTATCGCCGCCTGTTTTACCGCGAGATCCGCCTGCTTCACGGTGAGTTCTTGGGTATTCCACTGGATAAACGGCAGCGTCAGCGCGCCGCCAATCGAGCGGATCGGGTCGCTGAACCATTGACTGAAGATCTGACTGCCGGCATTCAGCGAGGCATCAAGAGAAAGTGCGGGATAAAACTGCAGTCGCGAGGCGTCGTAACCGGCAAGCGCCGCACGCAGGCGCGACTCTGCCGCCTGAATGTCAGGCCGCTGCGCGATCACCCGCAGCGGTGTTTTTTGCGCGATCGGCACCTGCTGGTTGGCATCCAGCGCGGGCGATTCATCGGCATGCTGCTCCGCCGGTCTGTTGAGCAACAGCGCCAGCGCATTGCGCGTGTTCTGGCGCTGCTGAACCAGCGTTCGCCACTGATTCTCTCGTTCCAGCAGGGACTGCTGCGACTGCAACACATCGAGCTGGCCAACCTTCCCGGCGTTAAACCATGACTGCACCTGCTGCACGGTTTGCTGCGAGATAGCCAGACCGTCACGCTGATTGCGAATCTGTTGGTTATACAGCGCGATACGCCAGTAAAGCTGGGCGGTGGTGCCCATCGTGGTAAGTACCGTCGCATGGTAATCCTGCTCGCTCGCCACCGCTTCCCATTCGCTTTGTTCACGGGTTCGTGCCAGTTTTCCCCACAGATCCAGTTCCCAGGCGATGGTGATGCCGCTGCTGTAGCTTTCCTGCGACGATGTCCCACGGCGCACGTTTTTGCTGTTACTGGCGGATCCGCTAACCGCCACGTCAGGTGTCATATTGGTGTCGGTTAACCCCGCAGCAACGCGCGCCTGCTGCACGGTGATCGCCGCCGCAGCGAGATCGTTATTGCTTTCCAGCACCTGTTCAATCACCCGCGATAGCCGGGGATCGCCAAAGCGCTGCCAGCCATATTCCGACACCGTGTCGGTAGCAGGTTGCCACCGTGTGGGCAATGACAACAGCGGCCGCTGGTAGTCGCTGCGGGTCAGCGAGCTACAACCAGCCAGCAATAAGAACACGGGTAACAAAAGGAGTCTTTTCATTCGCGAGCCAGCGCCTCGGTCGGATTGAGGCGAGCCGCTCTGCGCGCCGGAAAATAGCCAAACGTCAGACCGATCAGGGCGGAAAACCCACAGGCCATCAGCACCGGGAACGCGGTGAACACCATCGAGAACGCATCGGTCGCAAAGGCGAAAAGATGCCCCGCCACCCACGATCCCAAAACCCCCAGCAGGCCGCCGAGGGCGCAGATCATCACCGCCTCAATCAGAAACTGGTTCATGATGTCCGAGGGACGCGCGCCAACCGATAAGCGGATGCCAATCTCATGGGTCCGTTCGGTCACTGATACCAGCATGATGTTCATCACCCCGACGCCGCCCACCAGCAAGGAGATAGCCGCAATGGCGGTGATCAACAGCGACAGGGAGTCAGAGGTTTTTTGCAGCGCGTTTGCCAGCTGATCGTCGGTCTGGATAAAGAAATCTTTTCGGCCATGTTCCCGCAACAGATGACGCTCCGCTCGTTGCGCTGCCTCATGCGGTTCCAGCGGCGGTTGAAAACGCAGAATCAACGATTCCAGCGGCTTTTCGCCGGTGAGCCGCTGCTGTAATGACGTATGCGGAACCCAGGCAGTCATAAATCCGCCCACCACTTTCGGACCGGGTCGCGTCGCCACGCCGATTACCCGCCACGGCGCGCCGCCAATCTGGACTATCTCATCAAGCGGATTTTCACCACCGGGGAACAGCGTATCGCGCCCGGTCTCATCAAGAATCAACACCGGTTCGCCTTCCGCGACGTCGCGCGCGGTAAAACCATTTCCCTGCACAAAACGCAGCCCTTGCAGAGCAAAAAAGTCCTGAGAAACGCCGGAGAGCATCATGGAGGAGTCGAGCCCCTTGCGTACCGCGAGCGTTGTGCTGCTGACCACCGGCGAGACGCCCATGATCCACGGCTGCGTCTGCAAACTGCGCACATCGTCCATCGACAGCGCACGCTCCATGTCCGGGCGCTTACTGCCCCACCCCGTACCGGGATGGATCTCCAGCGTGGTACTTCCCAGCTTGCCAATCTCGCTCATAATCGCCTGCCGTGCGCCTTCACCTACCGCCATCGACGACACCACCGACGCAATGCCGATGATGATCCCCAACATGGAGAGAAACGCGCGCATCCGGTGTCCGAGCAGCGAACGCCAGGCCATGCGGACCGACTCACGAAGACGGCGCCCCAACGAGGCGCGCCCGTTATCCTGCTCCGGCAGCGCACTCGGTCGGCGGGCGGCGGCGTGCTGAACATCGCTAATCATCCGCCCGTCGCTGATTTCAATAATTCGCTGCGCCTGTCGGGCGACGTCGCGATCGTGGGTGACGATGATGACCGTGTGCCCCACCGCATGTAGCTGGTGCAGCACGTCCATCAACGCTTTGCCGCTGACGCTGTCGAGCGCACCGGTAGGTTCATCCGCCAGAATGATATGCGCACCGTTGATCAGCGCCCGACAGATGCTCACGCGCTGCTGCTGCCCGCCCGAAAGCTGGGCAGGACGATGCTGGAGCCGGTTTTCCAGGCCGAGCTGGCCCGCAAGCCGCTGGGTGCGCGCTTTGCGCTCGGCTTCCGACATCGCGGTGTACAGCGCGGGAATGGCGATGTTCTCTTCCGCCGTCAGATACGGCATCAGGTGATAGCGCTGGAAAATAAACCCCAGATAGCGGCTGCGCAGATCGGCCAGGTGCAGACTGTCAGCGTCATGCACCGGCGTACCGTTGATCAACACCTCACCGGAAGAAGGCTTGTCCAGACAGCCGATGATGTTCATCAGCGTGGATTTCCCCGAACCAGAGGCGCCCACAATCGCCACCATCTCACCGCCGTGGATGGTCAGCGAAATATCGCTCAGCACCGCAAGCGTTTCGCTCCCGGCGCTGAATGTCCGGCAAACCTGGCGTAAGACGATAATCGGTTCCATCCGCTACCCTCGCACCGTGTCCTGCGCCAGCACCACGCGATCGCCAGCCTGCAATCCCTCCAGCACTTCGGCGTACTGCCGGTCGTTGATCCCGATGCGGATCGTGCGGGTGCGCGTTTTTCCGTCTTCAACGGTGGTGATGGTGTATCGCTCGGTGTCCAGCGCCTGCCCGAGCGCGGCGACCGGCACGCGCAAGACGTTTTTTGCTTCGGCGGTCTGAATAAAGACCTGCGCCGTCATCGACGTTTTGAGCTCGCGCTCAGCGTTAGGCACTTCAAAGGTGCCGGTGTAGTACACCGCCATCGCCTGTTGATTGCCGCCCATTCCGCCTTCGCCGGGCGCTTCCAGCGCTTCCTGCGGCGCTGGCTGCACGAAGCCCATCGTACCGGTGTAGCGTTTATCCGGGTTGGCGATGACGTAGAAACGCAGCGGCTGGCCGGGGCGGATTTTTTGCACGTCGGCTTCAGAAATGCGCGTTTGCACCTGCATGGTATCGAGATCCGCCAGCACCAGAATGGTCGGTGCCGTTTGCGAGGAGACGATGGTTTGCCCTTCACGGGTGACAATGCCCAGCACTTCGCCATCGATAGGCGCCACAATGCGGGTATAGCTGAGGTTGGCCTGCGCCGTTTTCACCGCCATCTCCGCCTGCACAATCTGCGCGTCACTCACGTCAATTTGCTGCACCTGCGCATCGTATTGCGCTCTGGCCTGTTCATATTCACTGCGCACGCCGGAGCCATCGCGCAGCATCATGCTCTGGCGGTTCAGCTCCTGGCGATAACGTAACAGCGTCGCCTGCGCCGACAGCTTTTGCGCTTTGGCGCTGGCCAGTTGTGCGCGCGTGTTGTTCAGATCTGACTCCTGCAAAGTGGGGTCAATTTCCGCCAGCAGTTGCCCTTTCTGGACCTTCTCGCCCTGGCGCACGTACAGCTTGCGCAGTTGTCCGTTGACCTGCGCGCCGACGTTAACCTGCACCGCCGGTTTCAGAACCCCCGTCACCAGCACCACCTTTTCGATATCGCCAGTGCCAATGGTCTCCAGCGGTAAATTCTCCTGCGGCGAGGTCGAGGCCATCGTCACCCACGTCCCACCGACCGCAACGGCCAGCGCCAGGCCGCAGCCGATCGGCAACCAACGGGATTTCAGCGTCATACGTTGACCTCCAGCGGGCTGAGTTTGCCTTCAGTGAGTTGATAAACCCGCTGGAACCGCGACAGAATCGCGTCGCTGTGGGTGACCACAATCAGTGACTTACCGGCTTTCTGGCAATGCGCGTGAATCGTCTCCATCACAATGGCTGCCGTGTCGTCATCAAGATTGGCGGTCGGTTCGTCGAGCAACAAAATCGGACGCGAACTGTACAGCGCACGCGCCAGCAATAACCGCTGACGTTGACCGAGCGAAAGCGCCGCATGGCTTTCACGGATCAGGGCGTCGATACCGCCCGGTAATCCACGCACCACCTCACCCAGCGCGAGGGATTCCAGCAGCGCCTCAATCCGCCCACGGTCACGTTCACGGTAGTGCGCATCGAACAGGGTGATGTTTTCGCGAACCGAGGCATTAAACAAAATATCCTCCTGACTTTGCAGGCAGACAAACTGCGCCAGTTGCTGCGCCGGGAGCGCGGTGTCAGCGGCATAACAGCCACCCGCCTGAGGAGAAAACAGTCCGGCAATCAGCCGCAGTAAGGTGCTCTTACCTGCGCCGGATTCACCGACAATCGCAATCTGCTCGCCCGCGCGCAGCGACAGCGAAACCGACGACAGCACCGGTCTTGCAGGATCGTAGCCGTAACACAGCGACTCAAACGTCAGGTCCGGCACCGTATCGGCGGGAGGCTGTGCCGCCAGCGGTGCGGGTGCGTCTTCGTCTCGCGGCGCAAACAGCGCATGGGCGCGGGTGTCTATCACATTCAACTGAGATTTCTGAATGATGGCGTAGAAAATCCGCGTAACGTAGGAGGTGAATATTTGCCGCAGGAAGCTGTAGGCAAAAAAATCGCCCAGTGAGATCAGTTTGTTGTGCACCATCGGCAGGACCACCAGCATGAACACCACCATCTCCAGACTCCCGGTGAGCTGATACAACCCCTCTTTCACCTGCTGATAGACCTTCTGGCGCTGCAGACACGAAAACAGATCGCGGCTGAAGTTGGCAAACTGCCCCTGACGCTGACCTTCCAGTCCGGCGGTTTTGACGGTCAAAATGCCCTGAATGGTCTCCATGAAAAAATCGTTCAGGGTGGCGCTTTTCAACTGCAGTTGCTGGGTGAACCAGCGGTCGCGGATCACCGCCCAGACGCTGATGATCCCCATCACCGTGACGCCGACGGCGGAGATCGCCGCCAGCACGGGCGCAATCCAGAACATGACAGCCAGTGCGATCGCGCAGATCACCCAGTCGGAGCGCAGGCCGTTATCCAGTTCAATTTTTTGCAGCAGGCCAATCTGCCAGGCCGTGAAGCGGCTGAAGATCTCCCCCGGCGCCCTTTTTTCGAAAAAGCGCAGCGGGTTACGGAGCAGGCGGGAAAATCCCACGCCGCTGTGGATCAGCACAAAGCGTTTGATAAAGCGTTCGCTAACGACCCGCACACCGAGCGCCATCAGTGAAGAGGCGACAAACGCCAGGATAAACCAGCCGTAGGGAAAGCCGCTGCTTTCCACGCTGGAGAAGGCCTGGTTGATGGCGCTGCTTACCATCGTCGGCATCAGAAACAGCGTTAGCGAGACGAGAAAGGTCAACAGCATCAGCCGATAGATCCCCGGCACCGCAGCGGTCTCCTGCATACTCATCGCCCGCGGCGCACTCTGCGCTGTTGTCGGCAACGGTAAATCAGGGTCGGCGGCTGACGCTTGCTCAGCTTCGACAATCAGGGCATAGCCGCTGATCTCCTGCTTAAGCGCGGCAAACGGCAGCCACTGCTCGCCAATCGCCGGATTCATCACGCAGACGTGGTTGCCTTTGCGCCAGGCCAGCAGGACATAGTGGCTCGCGCCGTAATGCAAAATGGCCGGCAGCGGCAGACTGCTCAGCTCATCGTGCTCAAACAGCACCGGCGTCGTGGCAATGCCCAGTCGCGCCAGGATGCTCATCAGCGTATCCAGCGAGGTACCGTGATCGGACGCCGGAAACAGCTCGCGCAATGTAGCCAGCGAAACGGGCTGCCCCTGCGTCTGCGCCAGCATCGCCACGCACGCCAGTCCGCATTCGTTGGTCTCTTCCTGAAAGATCAGATTCGGGATCGTGGTTGTCATTTTTATCATCAATGATTAATAAAGAAGAGAGAATGGCTGTGCCAAAGGAGCCACTCCTGCGGATGTTCACGCAGAGTGGATTCAATAATGCCGGGCAGCGCGTGGGCGACGTTCTGGCTGCTCACCGGTGGATGAATGTGGATGCGCAGGCCGTTGTCATAACTGAGGTGATAAAACACCACCTGCGCCGCAATCACCCCGGAGAGGCGAACCACGCCATTGTGTAACTTCGCGCTGCGACCGAATAAACGACACGGCAATTTCGCTGCCAGCGCCCCTTCGGCCTGTAAGGTGTAGTCCGGCGAAATATCGGGAAAAATAATCATGTTCTGCTGCCCGGCGGCGACATCGGTGATGAGTCCCATCAGGCTGCCGGCCAGCGTTTTGTTCTGCTGATGAATGGAGCAGTAGGAAAGGTCGATACCGCCAAGCGCGCGAGTCTGCGCGTTATAAAGTTCAGCGCTGGAAGAGACCACCACGCTGGCTTTGCCTGGCGTGACGCAGGCACCAACCATCGCCGCCAGTACGTCCGACACCGTATGTAACGGTGCCAGAATGTAAGGTATGTTCTGCTGATGCAGTGGTGCGACAACCGCGTCGAGTTCAGACGCGCAGGCGCGGATCTGCCGTAACAGCTCTGGGTTTTGTCCCCAGGTCGCGGCTTCTTCCAGCAGTCGGCGACGCACGGCAACCCAGACCGCGTCCACCCGACCAGTTTGCCCGATCAGGCAACGGGCGTTTTCGTTTGCCACGGCATTGCGTAAACGGAATGGACGCCCCAGCAACCGTAGCGCGCAAAGTCCTTTCGCCACGGTCAGCAACGCAGGCAGCGGCAGATAACGCACCATTTTTCGCAGCAGAAGCAGCCTTCCCTGAGAAAAATCACGTTTCGCGTTATACAGCCATCCCGTGCTGTTTTTAAAACTAAACACGCTCCAGATAATAAAAAATCTGACCACCGGGGTTATTTATCCTCTTTCAGCAATTGCAGCATGCGCTGCGCAAATTGAGGAAATTCACTGTCCTGGGCCACCACATAGCGTTTATTGATAATAAACATCGGCGTCGCGTTAATGTCATAGTGTGCGGTAATGGCCGCCATCGTGCTGAGACGGTTTTTTACCGCGTCACTCTGGCGCAGGGTTTTAAATTTATCCGCATCAATCTTGTTTTTTTCCAGCCAGGCATTCAGTACCTTCTCATCGGTGAGATCGACATTGCGCGTAATAACGGCGTTATAGGCGCTGTCGCGAACGTTCTTTTCAATCCCCATCTCTTCCAGCGTGGCAAAAATCGGGGCGTAAGCGGCAAGGCCGCTGTTCTCACTGGTAATATGGATCGAGGTAAACGAACTTCCCGGCGGCAGCGTGCGAGAAAATTCCGCCAGATTCTCTTCGTTTGCCGCACAATAATGGCAACCGTAAGACATCACTTCGATAATACTGCGCGCTTCTTTGATCGGACTATTCGCAATTTGCTCTGCGCTGACTTCACGAAAAGCCTGCGTTTGCGAGCTATCCGTGGCAAACGTATTAAAGACAAAAAGGTGATAGCAAAGCACCGTTATCAGCGAAGAGATAACGATCAGAAACAGTGAATAGCTAATAATGGTGATACGTTTAAATTGGGTCGCCATAGTATTCTCGCAGTGGAAAAATAAACCTGGAGGCGCGGGTACCTCCAGGCTATAGCCAATTAGAAGCGGTTCGGAATCCCACCACACTTGCTGGCATTTGCATCTTTCATTGACGTGGTGCTACCGTGCTTATCCGTGCAGGTTGTCAGTTCCTTACAGGAGGTCACACCACCAACGGTGACGTTCTGATACGTTGTTTCGCAGGTTTTACAGGTTCCGCCCACAACGTTAGCCACTTCGATTGCAGTTAATTTTTTCATCTCTGTTTTCCTTACTTAGGGTTTAATGTAGTGCAATCATTTGCACCGATAGTTCGGCGAATGCTACTGCCGAAAAGACTTTTAACGGGTCACGGCATAATTCCCTTGAACACCGTAAATAACGCAATGTTGTTTCTGATATTCAGTCGCTTCATTAAGTGCCGCTTGATATAGCTCAGGCGTCGGACATCGATATTTACCTCGCAGGAAATCTGCGACAGCGATTTTCCTTTGAATATCTCTTCCATCAGCCACCATTCATTACCGGAAATCGTATAATTCACTTCCCGGCGGTGCAGTCTTCTGCGCGTGTAATTCACCAATGAATAGCTAAAGCAGCATCCCTGACGTCGTTGATCCAATAATTCCTGAAAAAAAGGGGTGGTATTGGCGAGATTCTCGCTTTTCAATAACCAATGGGCGTTTGGCAAGAGCGCATAAAGCGTGAAAAATAGCGGCATGTTGTGCTCGCTTAATAAAATAATCAGATTCTTATTTTCACGCTGATAGAAATTATTCATGAGTTGCAGCGCACGAATCCGCTCCCGCGGCAGGCTGTCCAGATCGCACAGGATCCACAGGCAGCAGTCATCATTAACGCGAGTCTGTAGCTGCCAGATAAGCTGCGTGTAGTCATCCGTTAAGGAATATAAAACGTCCGTCTGCTCCGCGAGCAAACTGGCAATGACCGTTTTTATTCCTTGCGAAAAAAAGAGATCTTTATTGTAAAGAAAACACCGATACTCCATGCCTCAATTCCCTGTTGATGACGTTACTGATAGTTCAATGTGTAATTTGCCGTGGCGGTAAAGGGGCCGGTGGTCAGGGTGCCGTTTGCTAAGGCAGCAGGTTCGGCTTCAACAAACGCCTGGAAGTTAAGCCGCAAAACGGTGTCGCCGATCGCGGTCGGACGAGTCGCCACATTCAGACGCACGGGCGTATCGTCCTCTTCCAGCAGGCCAACCCCGACGCCACCCGCATTGCCCGGTGACGTCGCGCTGATCGCCAGTCGGTCCGCCAGATTGCCATTGGCAGCCCCGCTGAACGTTACCGTCACAGAATTAAAGACGTTTGGCGTGCAATCCTCTAATTTGATCGTGAACGGAACAGGTACTGTTTTGCCGTTGATATACAATGACTTTGTCGATATGTTTCCGAAATCGACCGGCACCCGTTCTGACTCGGGCGCAATGCTGCACGGGTAAGCCATCACTACGCCGTTGAAACTGAGATCGCCGCCAATCAACTCCCCCAATGCCCATACCGGGGCCGGAGCGAACGTCGTCAATAAACAGGCAAAGATCATTGTTATGCGATGCATATTCCCTCCTTACTGGAATTCAGCCACAACCGTTGCAGATGCATGGAACTCGCCTTCCGGAATGACTGAGGTGACGTATTTCGCCACCGGTGCGGCAGTCAGGTTCCAGTCGCCTTCGTTATTGGCAAACCCCGGTACGTTATAGAAGGTGTTCGGCGCCACCGGGTTACCCTGACGGTCACGCAGCGCAATACCCAGTTCGGAACGATCCGTGGTTCCTTGCGTACTCAGGTATTTGCCGTCATCAAACGCCGGATTGGCCTGCTGGATCCCTAATTTGATATTCAGTGCGCCCTGGGCAAAACTGCCGCCCTCGCACTTCACATGAATCGGCACGTTTTGGCTGTAGTTGGTGCCGTTCAGCCGACTGCCGTTCCCCGGAATGTTGCCGAAGTCGACGACGATCGGCGTTCCCTGATTGACGATGCATTTATCCGGTACGGTGATGACGCCTGAGGCAATGGTGACGCGCGACAGCGGGGTTTGCCCCATGGCCCCCGGCCCCAGACGGCCAAAGAGTTTGGCGATTTCAGAGCCTTGCAGATTCACCCCGTTGATAATCGGTTTGGTGATCATAAAGGTCACCCGCCCCCTCGCACCGGAAGCGAATTGGTTTTGCAGAATGGTGCTGGGGACGTTACAGAAGTTCTGATCGGCGCCGTTTGAGACGTTCTCGAACGGCACGGTTTTATAGTCTTGCAGATTACCACCGATGTAGATCTCAATTTTGACGTCCATATAGTCGTTGAGCTTGAGGTAACCCGGCGTCATGCCGGACTGCGTTAACGTCGCTTGCGCCATGAAAAATACCGGCTGATTACTCATCGGCTGTGAGCAGTAAGCGCGCCCCTGGAACATTCCGGCCAGGTCGAATTCATCGGTAACCGTTGCGCCCATCTGGTTGTTGGTAATGTCATGATTAGAAATATTAATCAGATAGTCGTAGGTGCCGTTCACCGGTTCAATTTCACCGTCCACCACGGACCACGCCGCGCCCGGCAAGCCGAGCGTGCTGAGTGCCAGTAAGACCGGCAATTTGCGGCGGAACAGGCCTGACAGTTTCATTACAAGTACTCCATCTTCAGGCGGACCAGGCTGCTAAAGTCGCCCGCGCTCACATGCAAACCGGTGGATTCCAGCGCCGCCATAAAATTCAGCTCACTGTCACCGGAATTCACCAGCCAGGGGGCATGGGTCTGGCCGACATCCAGCGCATTCCCGTCCTTATCGAGCAGGCGCACGCCCGCGCCCTGAGTCGTACCGTGGGCGCGTAACAGCTGTCCGTTATTGTGGTCGGACTCGCCGACAAACGTCAGTTGCACCGCCTGCTCCCCGGTGCTGTAAGCCCGCCAGTCATTCCCGGTGGTTCTGGAAGCCAGACTCCCTCGCGACTGCGACGCCCCTTTCAGGCAGTCCTTCAGGTGCAACTTGAAGCGCACCGGCTCGCTGCGATCGCCCGCCTGACGAAAATGCTGCGCGCTGATCTCGCCCATCTCGACGTCCTGAATGCGCCCTTGTGTCATCAGTACGCAGGGAGAAGCAAACACAGAACCGTGAAACCGGACAATGCCGCTATCTTCGCTGACATGTTCCTGAGCGTTATGTTGTGGCTGCGCCGGCACATCCGCCCCGCACTGAAACGCCACGCCCATCGCGAGGAGGGCCACAGTGGTTAAAGGATTTTGCATTGTCAGGTTCCTCCTGGTTAGCCCTGCTGCGCGGGTGGAAGCGCTTTGCAGGTGTTGCCATCGCAACGAAACTTCAGCTCAGGGTGTCCGCCATAATCGTTCACGAACATCATGGAAAACTGACTGACATTCCCGTCCGTTACCGCAAACTGCTGGCTCGATTTGGGCGCGATCATGATCCCCGGAAATTGGGTGATCTTCTGTCCAGCCCCTTTGGACAGCCCAAGGATCGTGACGTAATAAGGCGTTGGGTTCTGTACCGTCATCTGGCTGCCGTTTTTATGGAACACCACCTGGTCCTGCCAGACTTCACTTCGGGTCTTCGGGATCACCGCCGCCGGGCGGTAAAACAGCTTGATGCGCGACTGCATGGCCAGTTGCAGCGTGTTCGGTTTATCCGGCTTCGGCGGGATCTCTCTGACGTTGAGGTAGAACAGGCTCTCTCTGTCCTGCGGCAGCTTTTCAATCCCGGCGGTTTTGGTGACGCGCGCGATCCCTTTCTGTCCCCCGTTGATCCGCTGTAGAGGCGGTAACACAATCAGTGGTGACGTAATCTTGTTGCCTTTTTCATCCTCTACCCACGACTGGGCGAGGAAGGGAATATCCGGGCTGGTGTTGGACAGATTGGCACTCGACGAGGCCTCTTTCTCCGTAATAATGACGCGGGTCCGATCCAGAGAGACCCCTGCCTGCGCGTAGCCGCCAATCATGCTCAGCGCCCACGCCGCCATCAGATATCCGTTATGTCTTTTCTTGCTCATTTTTGGCCTTTTATTACAGTGAGAAAACTCGTTGCGTCGAGGTTAACGACACGGCAAAAACCCGTTCGCTCGCCCGTCGTTTGCACCTGGCGGGATCGTGACCTGACATTGCTGTTTGCCGCCCCACATCACGTTCAGCGTTTCGTTAGCATTGACCCCGGCAAGCCAGGCTTGCCCGTCTTCCAGCACCATCGCGACGCTCACCCCATCGGTGTTGTAAATTTCCGCGCCGAATGGCGGTACGCTGCCATCCGCGAGGCGCAACGTCCCCATCATCTTCATCCCCTTCGCCATGCCGAAGGCCTGATAGCCAATCGCGCCTTCCGTCAGGGTCGTTGTACTGATGGCTTTTGACGGTTCGACATCACTGTCCATCGCATCCACGTCCACGCGGGTGTCAAAGCTGTTGTAGCTCACCACATCCGGCACCACGGCAATGCCGTAGCCGTTAGTCCTCGACTTCTTGCCATTGAGCGGAACGCCGCCAATGCCGTTGGTATCCACCATGACGCGTGCCGTATTGATCGTTGCGCCGCTGTTATGCATCGCCGCGCCGTGGCGGGTTGCCGTGAAGCCGCCGCGCAGGGTGGTGCTCAGCGCCATGTACTGGTTCTGCTGATAGCTGGCGTTGGTATTAATTTCTGCCAGTTGCGAACGATGCTGGTAATAGCCGTCAACGCTGGCGTTACCGCTCTGGCTGGCGCCGGCACGAATACGCCACAAATTGTTGTAATCACTGTTGTCGGTGTAAGACGCCATCGGACTGGTTTTGCCGTTGTTGGTCTGGATATCCAGCCCCGCCCATTTGTTGTCGCCAATCGGCACCGACAGCGAGAAGGAGATCGAGTCGTCTTTGCGCCCTTTGTAATCGGTACGGTAAGCGGAAAGGTTGGCAGAGATGCCGTTGATCTCGCCAATCCGGAAGGAGCGTCCCACAGACATACCGTAGCGATCCTGGCTGCGCTTATCCCAGTAGTTCTGGTGCGTCCAGGTGAGAAAGACGGTCGTCGCCTTCCCCGCTTCGCCAGCCCAGAACGTTTTATTCCCGGTGATGGTATAGAGCTCTTTTTCGCGTCCCAGATGGTCATATCCCTGGTAACGTTCATCGAGGTATTGCGACATTGAACGGAAGTCTTCCTGCGAGAACCGGTAACCCGCGAAGGTAATGGAACTGTTGTATTCGTCGAAGGTTTTGGCGTAACTCAGCTTGTAAGAGGTCCCTTTCAGTCGTTTACCGTCAGACTCGCGACTCCATGACTCGGTGGCATCAACGGAAATGGCGCCAAATGCGTAGAGATCGCGCCCAATACCCAACGACGCCGCGGTGTACTCTTCACCGGAAGACTGTAAGCCGCCGTACAGCGACCAGGCGTTGCTGACCCCCCAGGAGAAATCGCCGGAGAGGAACGTCGGGCCCTGCATTTTATGGTTGTAGCGGGATGGCGTACCGCCTGAGATGTTGTAACGAACATAGCCCGGACGCGTGAGATACGGAATGTTGGCGGTGTTCACCTGGAAGGTCGACACCGAGCCGTCCTGCTCTTCAACGCGCACATCGAGCGTACCGCGCACCGAACTGCGTAAATCCTGAATATTGAACGGTCCGGCGGGCACGGTGGTTTCATAGATGACGCGCCCACTCTGGCTGACGGTCACTTTGGCGTTGGTGCGGGCGATACCATGAATTTCAGGGGCATAGCCCTGTAACGCCGGTGGCAGCATCCGCTCATCACTGGCAAGGTTGATCCCGGTAAAACGCACGGTATCGAAAACCTGCGAATTCAGGTAGATCTCACCCAGCGTCAGTTTCGCCGCGATCATCGGCAAGGGGCGGTAGGCGTAGATCTGGTTCCAGTCGAAATCGAATTGATGGTTCTGGCTGTAGTAGCTGGTCTGATACTCACCGCGCAGACGCCAGCCGCCGATGTTCGCCCCTGCCTGACCGTAGCCTGAAACTGCGCTGTAGTTTTCCTGGCCGTTGAACTGGCGAGTGAGTTGCCCGTTGAGGCTGTAATCGAACAGGAGCCCCGCGATCCCTTCATCCCAGCGTTCAGGCGGCGTCCAGCTCGGATCGTTATACTTCATCCACGCCTGCGGTACAGTAATTTCAAGCACGCCGGCGTAGTTGCTTAATTTCGCCCCCGGCAGGCTTTGCAATGAGTAGCAATTCTCATAGAGTTGAGTGACCTGCGCGCGCGCGTCATCTTTCAGCGCCAGCTTATCCAGCAGGTCGCCGCTGATGCACGGCAGCGTGCGCTTGCCTTCGGGAGCATCGATATAACGAATTTTCTCCTGGCCGACCGGTTGACCGTTAATGCGGATATCCAGCAAATAATCGCCAGGGGTGACATAGTTGTCGGTCGCAAAACGCGACAAATCAATCTGGGTACGCTCCGAAGCATCCAGGACATCGGTATTAAACTCTATGCTCTCCTCGGCACTGGCCGTCGCCGCGTAGCCGCTATTCATCACCAGAAGAGCAATCATCGTTATATGGGTTTTTAATTTTACCGACATGATTTTCGTCCCAAATAAATCCGTTAAATACGTTCTGCGTCCCGCGACGTTATTGTTATGCTGTTAGTGGTAATCCATAAAAAACTGCGCAACCGCAGTAAACTCGCCCGCTCTTATATATTTTTGAACCGGTACCAGCGATGCGGAAAATTTTAAAACGTTATCAGTCTCGCTCAGTTCATATCCCGGAGAGGGCTGACCCAGCGTTAATATTTCACCCTGACTGTCACGTAGACGAATACCGAAACCATCGGCTTCACCACTGACTAATAACGTGGTGGGATCGGATGCCGCCGCATTACCTATAAAGGTGACCGAGGCATAAGGATAAAGTGAACCATCGTTGCCCCGTTTCACCACGGAACAACCGGTCAGGCGTACCAATACTGGCCGCGTAATATTGCCTTCATCATTTCGATTAATCAGACTGGCAGACACATCGCCAAACTCAACCACAATATCCCGACTGTTCGGGTCAAGACTGCATGCCGCCTCAATCAGTTCACCGCTCATCGCTAATTTACCCGGCGTGACGGTGGATCCTAAAGCAGAAACCGACCCCGTCAGAGCACACAAATAAAGCGATATTATGAACATATTGCTTATTTTCATTTTGTCCCTCCCTGGTACGATCCCTGATTTAAAAAAGTGCGGGATAAACTCCCGCACTCAGAACGTCGGGTGGATTACTGATAAGCAATCTCGAAGTTAACCGTTGACTGGAAAGAACCCGCAGCCACGGTTGCGCTTGCGCTTTCTGCTTTCACATAGGCGACAAACGGAATGCTGTTGGTGCCGTTAACTAACTGAACAGGTGTTGTAGCCGTGCCCCACACCACATCCTGGCTGGCGCTGTCACGCAGGCCGATACCCGCGCCAGAGGCGGTGCCAGAGGTGAATGCAGCCAGAGTACCGTCAGCCTGGTTTAAGCTGGTCGGGGTGTAAGTCACTTCTGCAGTTTGCGCCACGGTGATGTCGCAGTGCTGCAGTTCGATGTTCTGGTGTACGTTCCCGACGCGTGCACCGTTAGCCAGCGCAGAAACAGGAATTTGACCAAAATCAACGGTCACCGGGCTTGAACCAGGTGCCAGACCACAGGCGGTATTCACCAGTTCACCCTGGAATTCAATCACACCGTTCGTCGTGTCAGCTAAAACAGACATAGAACCCAGAGCAGCGGTGAAAGCAACAGCCATAGCAACTTTATTCATTTTCATAACAATATCCTGTTTGTACCAATATCCTGAGAAATAAAGAGTCATCACGTCGCAATCGTTATTTCGTTCTGCTGTAATCAACTCTTGGCTTTGTTCTGGAATTGTTCCGGCAATAATTAAATATGCAATAATATTAATTATCACCACTCCTTTGAACTGATGAAAATGCTACCAAATCCAAATTTCCACACAAAGCACTACATTTGCTGTGGAATAGATACGCATTGTTAACTCGCAAGGAGAAGAAAGGCGGATTTATATCTCGCGAAGCAGTGCGATTAATCCTAAATACATGATAGGTTTTTAACGGATATAAAATAAAAAATCAGAAGGGAGATTAGGATAATTCATAATTATAGTGAAAATAAAATAATAATTTAGGAAATCATTAGATATTTAGCGCGACGTTCAACATTAAAGACCTGCCTGCAAATCTTTTAACATCGCCAGTCACATCAAAACGGAAGGCCGCCTCGCAAATCCAGGCTGGAGGGTTATCTCAGACGAATAGCATCAGCGTTGCACTGCACCCGGCATTCGCCGCAGCCGGTACAGCGCTCGCTGTCCAGCACAGGGATCCCCGCCGCGCCGATGGCACAAGCCTGTTCAGGGCAGGCTTCGATACACTGGTTGCACGGGCGTAACGGATTAACGCAGGCAGAGCTGAACGTCGGGCGCAGGCCGGTATCAAAACGAGCCTGTACGCACAGCGCGTCGCTCGGGCATGCAGCGATGCACAAACCACAGCCATCGCAACTGGCATACTCAATCGCCAGTTGCGGGTAGCCGTCCTCATGTCGGGTCAGAATTCCCATCGGGCAGGCAGTAATGCACTGGTTACAGCGGGTACATTGCGTGATGAACTGCACATCAGGCACGGCACCCGGCGGCAGCGGATGCGTCAGTTGAGACACCGGCACCTGAGGCGCAGTGTGTTTTGCGGCACTGACAAACGCGCGAAACAGCCCGCGTCGACTGACGTGCCGGTGCGTCATCAGCGCCTGATAATATTTCTCTGACTTGTTCATCCGAAGTACAACCGTTTTACCACCGGTTGCAGCGCCCGTTGCTGCTCCATATCCTGCAGATAACGCGCGGTTACGGCGGCAAGGCGGGCATAGAACGGGCTCACCGGGCAGTCCTGTAACCGTTCCAGATAGCGATATCCCCACGGCAGAAGATACATCTCGAATAGCTGATCAACCGCCGCATCTTTGCCGGCCTCCAGCAGCGCGCTGCTGGCTAACAGCATCAGGCCAAACTGATCTTCGGGCTCACTCTGACGCGCGTCAAACGCCATTCCCTGAGACTGTAAAAAACCACGGTACTCCGCGGTGGTATCGCCCATCAGCAGATTATCGCGTTCCAGCCAGACGGAACCCCAGGGCGGCGCGGGCATATCGCCCTGCCCCTCGAACAGCACGGAAAATTGCCACGCCAGTTCATCATCGTCCGGCAACGGCCAGTCGGCACACAGTCTGGCAATCTGCACCGGATCGCGCCACGGGTACAGATCGGGCAGCGTGGGCAAACTGTCGAAAAGCGCTTTCACCTCCGGTCGCCCGGGAGAGTAGTAAAACAGGGCACCGAGGATACGGGGTAATACGGCAAGAGACGACATCTCTAAATACTCCTGAACGTGCCTGATGGCGGCTGACGCCTTATCAGGCCTACGACGACTACGGAAAAAGAGCGGCCGAGGCCGCTCACAGCTTACATCGGCAGCGTCCACAAATTGTAGAACGCAATCCTTCCCACAAGCTCCGCCACGATGACAATCAGTGCGGTCATCGCCAGAACGGTGACACTGGACTTCAGTCGCGCCCAGGTCACCACGCCAACAATCCCCACGGCCAACAGCGCCGCCTGCGCGGTAAACCAGCTGGTTTGCGCCGCCGTCAAGGCGCCGTCCGCACTCATCAACGTCGACATATACCCAGGACGCAGGCAGAAGCTGGCCAGGATCGCCAACACGCTGACCAGCAGACCCAGACGCAGCCCAAACAGTCCGGCCAGAATGCCGCCGCCAATCAGCGGCGTCAGCACCATCATCGCCGTTGTATACGAAGTGCGCCAGGTGACCACCGTCGGCAACTGGTAGATTTGCGGGATCGCCAGAATAAAGGCCACGCCCACTATCGCAGCCAGCCACACCAGCGCTTTACACACTGCGGTCGCCCCACGATTGAGAAGCAAACCAAGGGAACCCAGCCCGCCAAGCGTGGCAAACACCGCCGACAGCACGATTTCGTTGCTCATCGGCGAATGGCCTACGCGCAGCAGCATGTTCAACGCACGCAGCGGTTGCCCGACGTGGATGATCCCCAGCAGTACCCCAACGCCAAACAGACACATGACGGAGAACAGGCCAATGGCCATCCGCCGCGCGTCAATCTGCCCCAGCGTGCCGCCAATTAGCAGCAGAATGAACGCGCCGACCGCGCTTTGGGTAAAGACGGTAAAGAAGACCAGCGGTAACTCATGCATGGCGCACCTCCCCCATGTTCATAATGGCCCCTTCCTTGTCGCCCGTAGGTTTGGCCTTCGGGTGCGGCTTAATAATGAGGTTAGGATGGGTAAACGACGCGGCAGGCAGCGGCGCAATCTCATTTCCGGTGCCGTACTTCGCCCGCAGTTCGTCAATGGGACCGAAATCCAGCGCCCGCTGCGGACAGGAGTCCACGCAGATTGGACGCAGATTCTGCTCCAGTCGGTCGAGGCAGCCGTCGCATTTGCGCATCACTTTAGCCTTAGCATCAAACTGCGGCGCACCATACGGGCAGCGCATTTCGCAATAGCGGCAACCGACGCAGATGCTGTCATCGACCAGCACCAGACCATCCTCTTCACGTTTGTGCATCGCTCCGGTCGGACAACCGGATACGCAGACCGGCTCATCACAGTGGTTACAGGCGATAGAGAGATAGTAGGTAAAGGTGTCGTTGTGCCAGCTTTCCCCCTCTTTCACCCAGCTTCCGCCGCCGTATTCATAGACCCGGCGGAATTTCGGACCGACATCCAGATCTTTATTATCCTTACAGCTGACCTGGCAGGTTTTACAGCCTGAGCAGCGCGAGGAGTCAACATAAAAGCCATACTGTTTCATTGCAGATCACTCCTTAAGCGCGTTTGATTTCAACCAGGTTGGTATGCTGTGGGTTCCCTTTCGCCAGCGGCGACGGCAGATGACTGGTCAGGGTGTTGATGCACCCGCCAACGTCCACACCGTTGCTGTCCAGACGGGTCCACGCCCCCTGCGGCATCGCCACCACGCCCGGAAGAATACGCTGGGTCACCTTACAAGGGATCGCCACCACCCCGCGATCGTTGAACACGTGCACCAGATCGCCTGAGTTCAGTTGACGCGCGCTGGCGTCTATCGGGTTGATCCACACTTCATCCGGTACCGCTTCATGCAGCATCAGCACGTTGGTATAGGTTGAGTGGGTATGGCCTTTGGTGTGAAAACCGCTCAGCTGTAGCGGATATTTCACGGTTAACACTTTGTTCAGGTGTGATTCTTTCACTTCGCAGAACTCCGGCACCGCCGGGATACGATCGCCTTCCGGCAGCGTCCACGCTTTTGCGAGATCGGCCAGCGCCTGAGAGTAGATCTCAATCTTGCCGGATGGCGTAGTCAGTGGATTCGCCACGGCATCGGCGCGAAAATCAGCAAACGCCAGACTCTGTTTGTTTGTCGCGACGCGCTGGTCGATAACCCCCATCTCTTTCGCCACCGGCCATTCCGGCAGATACGGACGTTTTTCGCGGATCTGCTGATAGTGCATTTCTGCCCACTGCGCCTGCGTCCGCCCTTCGGTGTACTGTTCGCGCAAGCCAAGATGCCCGGCAATATCGGCGCAGATGTCGTAGGTGCTACGCACTTCCCACATCGGCGTGACCGTTTTCTGTAGGGCTATCATGTAGTTGTGAGAACCCGCTGCATAGGAGCTGTCCACCAGATCTTCCGCTTCGAGATAGCTGGTTTCCGGCAGCAGGAGATCGGCGTATTTCGCGCTCGGCGTCATGTGGTTTTCAATGACGATAATGGTTTCGCACAAACTTTCATCCGCGAGAATTTTGCGCGTACGGTTGGTTTCACCGTGCTGGTTCAACAGCGTGTTACCGGCCTGGTTGAAGAACAGCTTAATGCCGGTTTTCAGTTTGTCCGCCCCCTTCACGCCCATCGTGGTGGCCGTCATGATTTCAGGACGTTGAATCGCATCCGTCCAGAGATAGCACGGAATAGAGGTTTTGATTGGGTTGGTCAAAATCGGTAACAGCGGCACGCCGTACGGGGTGCCATAAGGCCAGTTACCGTTATTGGTTCCCGGCAGGCCAAAGTGGCCCGTCAGCGCAGGCAGCGTCTGAATGGCGCGCACAGTTTGCTCGCCATTGGCGTGACGCTGCGGTCCCCAACCCTGACAAATGTAACAGGCACGGGCCGAGGCGATTTCACGCGCCAGTTGGCGAATGCGCGTCGCCGGAATACCGGTTATCTCCGCCGCCCATTCCGGCGTTTTAGCGATACCGTCATCGCCCTTACCGGTCACGTAGTCTTTATAGCTGGCATTCGGCGCAGCGCCTTCTGGCAGCGTGCTGCTGTCATAACCCACGCAGTACTTATTCACTTCAGCTTCATTAATCAACTGTTCGGTAATCAGCGTGTGCGCGATACCGGCCACCAGCGCAGCATCGGTCGTTGGGCGAATCGGCAGCCACTCGGCATGCTCGGTCACCACCGAGTCGGTATAACGCGGATCGATAATAATCACTCGCGCCTTTGAGACTTCCAGCGCGCGACGTAACTCTTCAACCTGTCCGCCACCGGACATGCGCGTTTCAGACAAATTCAGACCAAACAGCACGACCAAATCGGAATGGGCAATTTGCGTAAAGTGGCTCCCGACATAAACACCATGGGTGTAGGGCGTTGCCGTGGCAATTTGCGCAGTGGAATAGGTGTTATGATAATTTAAATAGCCGCCGGTGAGATTCAGCAGACGCTTCCAGGCTGGCGTTCCCTGGGTATGGTAATAAGCGCCTGACTGATAATTAGGTAATGACTCCAACTTATTGATAGTGTTTTATGTTCAGATAATGCCCGATGACTTTGTCATGCAGCTCCACCGATTTTGAGAACGACAGCGACTTCCGTCCCAGCCGTGCCAGGTGCTGCCTCAGATTCAGGTTATGCCGCTCAATTCGCTGCGTATATCGCTTGCTGATTACGTGCAGCTTTCCCTTCAGGCGGGATTCATACAGCGGCCAGCCATCCGTCATCCATATCACCACGTCAAAGGGTGACAGCAGGCTCATAAGACGCCCCAGCGTCGCCATCGTGCGTTCACCGAATACGTGCGCAACAACCGTCTTCCGGAGCCTGTCATACGCGTAAAACAGCCAGCGCTGGCGCGATTTAGCCCCGACGTATCCCCACTGTTCGTCCATTTCCGCGCAGACGATGACGTCACTGCCCGGCTGTATGCGCGAGGTTACCGACTGCGGCCTGAGTTTTTTAAATGGCGGAAAATCGTGTTGAGGCCAACGCCCATAATGCGGGCGGTTGCCCGGCATCCAACGCCATTCATGGCCATATCAATGATTTTCTGGTGCGTACCGGGTTGAGAAGCGGTGTAAGTGAACTGCAGTTGCCATGTTTTACGGCAGTGAGAGCAGAGATAGCGCTGATGTCCGGCAGTGCTTTTGCCGTTACGCACCACCCCGTCAGTAGCTGAACAGGAGGGACAGCTGATAGAAACAGAAGCCACTGGAGCACCTCAAAAACACCATCATACACTAAATCAGTAAGTTGGCAGCATCACCGATAATTATAATAAATGGCCTCACGGCCATATTTTTCCGTCACGCGTTTCAATTCTGCTGCGATAAATGCGGTCGCTTCATCCCAGGAAATACGTTTGAATTTCCCTTCACCGCGTTTACCTACGCGTTTCATCGGATATTTAATTCGGTCCGGACTATATACCCGCCAGCGACTGGAACGTCCGCGCAAACATGGACGAATCTGGTGCTCGCCAAATACCGCGTCGTCTTTTGCGTCTTCTGGTTCAATACGCACAATACGGTCGTCTTTAACGATCACTTTCAGCGGGCAACGGCTGCCGCAGTTGACCAGACAGGCGCTGTGGCGAACGGTTTCACCATTACCACCCTGCGTCGGCGCAGCGATCGTTTCGGCCTGCGCGGTAACAGAGAAAGGCAACGTAATCGCGTTACTGAGCGCAACCGCGGCACCTATTTTGGCGGTTCCTGTCACCGCATCCCGTCGGGACAGTGTTGTGTTTAGCCATTTTTTTATTTCCATCTTTATTTCTCACATTTCATCCATAGTTATTATTAATAAGTCATCATAAAGGGCTAAACACGGCTGATGGTTGATTATGATCAAACGAACTTTTATGGGAAAATAAAGTGGAAAAACCATGACCGTCTTATCATTTTTCATCTGATAAAAAGCAGTGATTTAACTGAAAGTGACATTTCTCGATACAAACAAGAAATAAAAATAGAACAACAACGGCATAGTCGTTATGTATTTAAATATATTACGAATCAATATCCCGTCAGGCAAGTGAAATAAAATTCTTATTTTCGCGGCGTGCGCAAAAAGATTATTCCTGGACGAAAGTGATACTCCTGGCAGCCGGTGTCATATAAACTTTTCATGATAATTTATAGATAATATAATTATTTGTTATGTAAAAAAAGGGGGAAGTCTGCTCAGTGAGCTGGGTTCTCCCCTTAATCAGGCTATACTGTTTCATCATACCCATAGCCAGACCGAATCATGATCGCATCCGGACGCCATCCCTCTCTGCGCCTGTCGCTGGCAGGACTCCTGACTCTGACACTGTTCGGGGTCGGCTATACCCTGCATCTGCACTGGGGGGCATTCATTCAATGGTGTCTGGCGACGCAAATCACGCTGCACCGTTATCTGGTGATGTACCTGCTGCAGTTGAATAATCATCAGTACAGCGGCGGTTTCTGGTTACTGACGGGGGCCTTTCTGTACGGCGTGCTGCATGCCATCGGGCCGGGACATGGGAAGTTCATCGTGACGACTTATCTGAGTACCAATAAGGAAAGCCTGCTGGCTGCACGGGTTGTGCCTTTTGTTGGCAGCCTGATGCAAGGCGTCAGCGCGATTCTGTTTGTGTTTATCCTCGCGATTGGCTTTAACCTGGCATCCGGTGATTTGAGCACCAGCCGGTGGTACGTTGAGAAAATTAGCGCGGTGCTGATCGCCGGGTTTGGCGCGTTTATGATCTATCATGCTTTAAAATCCCTGCGTCCCATCACCTTCACCCGGTTTACTCCCCTGCATATCCATGACGAGAAGTGCGGCTGCGGGCATCACGGCGTCGGGAAGACGCTGGAGGACGGCAACTGGAAAACCCGACTGGGGGTGATTCTCGCCATCGGCGCCCGGCCGTGCAGTGGGGCGATCATGATCCTGTTATTTTCCAACGCGCTCGGCATCGTCACCTGGGGCATTGCGGCGGTGATGACCATGTCCTTTGGCACCGCGCTGTCAATCATGGGACTGTCTCTGGCGGTACGCTATGCCCGCAATCAGACGCTCTCATGGTTCGGCACTGGACATCCGGCCCTGAAATGGCTGGCGCCTGCAGCCAGAATTGTCGGTGGCGTGGTGCTGATTCTTTTTGCCACGATCCTGTTCTTAACGGTGATCCCGATTAGCGCCAATGGCGATTTTATTGCCGCAGGTTGCTAACGGTAAGCGCAATAATTGTCCGATAATTGCGTACCTGCTCCGGTGAATTTCCCTGCCACCTTGGAATTACGTGTCCCAATAGGGATAATAACCACACGAACAGTGAACCCGGGACCACAATGAGACACTCTCTGCCTTGCCGCACGCTACGTACACGGCCGATGAAACTCGGTACGACGGTAATATTGATGGTCAGCGCCGTGTTGTTTTCTGTACTACTGGTCGTCCACCTGTTCTACTTCTCACAAATCAGCCACATGACGCGTGATGCGTTAGCAAATAAGGCGCTGGCCGTTGCCCGAACGCTGGCAGACTCGCCGGAGATCCGCAGGGGGTTGATGAAAAAACCGGAGGATAGCGGGATTCAGGCAATTGCCGAAGCGGTGCGCAAGCGTAACGATATGCTGTTTATTGTCGTCACCGACATGAAAAGCCTGCGTTATTCCCACCCGGAAGCCCAGCGCATCGGACAGCCGTTTAAAGGCGACGATATTTTGCGGGCGTTAGATGGCAAAGAGAATATTGCCATCAACCGGGGCTTTCTCGCCCAGGCGCTGCGCGTTTTCACCCCCATTTATGACGACAATCACCGCCAGATTGGGGTGGTGGCGATCGGTCTGGAACTGAGCCGGGTCACCGAACAGATTAACAACAGTCGTGGCAGTATTATCTGGTCCGTACTTTTTGGCGTGCTGGTGGGTCTGCTGGGCACCTGGGTGCTGGTGAAAGTGCTCAAGCGCATCCTGTTTGGTCTGGAGCCATATGAGATTTCCACCCTGTTTGAACAGCGCCAGGCGATGCTACAGTCGATCAAGGAAGGGGTGATCGCCGTTGACGACAAAGGCGAAGTGACGTTGATTAACGATGCCGCCCAGGAATTGCTGAACTATCGCAAGTCACAGGACGATCCCCAGTTTTCCACGCTCAGCCACGCCTGGTCGCAGGTGGTGGATCTCAGCGAAGTTTTGCGCGACGGTACGCCGCACCGCGATGAAGAGATCAACATCAAAGACCGGTTGCTGCTCATTAATACCGTCCCGGTTCGTAGCGACGGCAAGATTATTGGCGCGATCTCCACCTTCAGGGACAAAACGGAAGTTCGCAAGTTGATGCAGCGCCTCGATGGCATGGTGAACTATGCCGACTCACTCCGTGAACGATCCCACGAATTCATGAATAAATTACATGTGATTCTGGGATTGTTACATCTGAAGAGTTATAAGCAACTTGAAGACTATATTATCAGGACGGCTAACAACTATCAGGAAGAGATCGGCTCACTGCTAGGCAAAATTAGATCGCCGGTCATTGCGGGCTTTTTACTCAGTAAGATTAATCGCACATCCGATTCAGGGCACAAACTGGTGATTAGCCATGACAGCCAATTACCGGACAGCGGCAATGAAGATCAAATTGCGGTATTGATCACCGCGCTCGGAAATTTGATTGAAAACGCGATCGACGCGTTAGCACAGCAGTCAGGAGGTGAAATCAACGTCTCCTTATACTATCGCAATGGCTGGTTGCATTGTGAAGTGAGTGACGATGGTCCCGGCATCGAACCGCACCGTGTTGACGCTATCTTTGAGAAAGGCGTCTCGTCTAAAGGAACTGAACGCGGCGTCGGTTTAGCGCTTGTTAAACAACAAGTTGAAAGTCTTGGCGGCAATATTTTTGTGGAATCCGAACCTGGCGTTTTCACACAATTTTTTGTACAAATACCCTGGGATGGGCAGAGGGCCAGCACATGATCAATGTCTTTATTATCGATGACGACGCAATGGTAGCGGAGTTAAACCGCCGCTATGTCGCACAGATCCCCGGTTTTCAGTGCTGCGGAACCGCCTCAACGCTGGAGAAAGCCAAAGAAGTTATTTTTCATAGCGACGTTCAGATAGACCTGATTTTGCTGGATATTTACATGCAGAAAGAGAATGGGCTGGATCTGCTTCCCCTTCTGCATGCCGCCGGCTGCAAAATTGATGTCATTGTCATCTCGTCTGCCGCCGATGCCATAACGATTAAGGACTCGCTGCACTACGGCGTCGTTGATTACTTAATCAAGCCGTTTCAGGCCTCACGTTTTGAAGAAGCCCTCACCAGCTGGCTGCAAAAGAAAAGGGACATGGACAAGCACCAGTATTATGAGCAGTCAGAGCTGGACCAACTGATTCACGGCAGTGCGTCCAATGAGCAGGACACTCGCCGCCTGCCGAAAGGGCTAACGCCGCAAACGCTGCGTACGCTGTGTCAGTGGATTGATGCGCATCAGGATTATGAGTTTTCAACCGATGAGCTGGCGAATGCGGTGAATATCTCCCGCGTCTCCTGCCGCAAATACCTCATTTGGTTGGTTAACTGCCATATTCTGGTCACCAGCATTCATTATGGCGTCACGGGCAGACCGGTTTACCGCTACCGTATTCAGGCAGAACATTATTCTTTACTTAAGCAATATTGTCAGTAGAAGAAGAATCTTAACCTTGCGTTATTTCGTTATATATTGGTAACAATTATTACAATAATGAAAAAATAAAAAGGTTAAGGTTACTATCTGAAAATTCAGAAATTGTGCCAGATCAAATATAATTGCATCATTTCACATTTATCAATGCTTTATTATTATCCGACATAGCATTGTTTTTAATTTCAAAAACGCTAACAAAAGTTAATAAAGTATTATCCACCTCATAGAGTGTGTATTTTTAATCACAAAGGAGTAGTCTGGAAATAACCAGACGGATTAACAAAAACGATAAACGGTAGCAACGGAGCTCATGCTACATCTTAGGGATAAGCACACTCTGTGAGCAGATGACATGTTCATATTTTTCATAAAGATACAAAAAAAGATCCCGAAACTGCTTCTGCTCTCCTTTTTCAACACTGCCCATCGCCAGAGAGTCTTGCTTTCTGAAAACAGCCTGAAAAAACGATAAGAGTTTCCATGTTCCTTATGAAAAACTTTTATTCAATGTTTAGAAACTAATCACACTTTCAGACGAAACGAATATTAGCCAGGCTCTGCGCCCACTACACAAAAAACAGAACATGGCTGTGATCCATTTATCAAAATTGACTGGTTTATCGCGAGGGTAAATAAATGCTATTTAGTATACAACTTCTCATAATATTAATATGTTTGTTTTATGGTGCCAGAAAGGGCGGTATCGCGCTGGGTTTGTTAGGCGGTATCGGCCTGGTCATTCTGGTCTTCGTTTTCCACCTCCAGCCGGGTAAACCACCGGTTGACGTTATGCTGGTGATCATCGCGGTGGTCGCGGCCTCAGCAACCCTACAGGCCTCCGGGGGTCTGGATGTCATGTTGCAGATCGCAGAGAAACTGCTGCGCCGCAACCCAAAATATGTCTCTATCGTTGCGCCGTTCGTGACCTGTACCCTGACTATCCTCTGCGGTACCGGCCACGTGGTCTACACGATCCTGCCAATCATTTACGACGTTGCGATTAAAAACAACAT
Source organism: Citrobacter telavivensis (assembly GCA_009363175.1). Classification (NCBI taxonomy): domain Bacteria; kingdom Pseudomonadati; phylum Pseudomonadota; class Gammaproteobacteria; order Enterobacterales; family Enterobacteriaceae; genus Citrobacter; species Citrobacter telavivensis. The sequence goes on along the minus strand of CP045205.1, from coordinate 996,935 downwards.
TCGCCCGGAACGTCCAATGGCCGCCAGCTCCATCGGCGCGCAAATGGGGATTATCGCAAGTCCAGTATCAGTCGCAGTGGTTTCTCTGGTTGCGATGCTGGGTAATGTGACGTTTGAAGGTAAACACCTGGAATTCCTCGACCTGCTGGCAATCACCATCCCGTCCACGCTGTTGGGTATCCTGGCAATCGGTATTTTCAGCTGGTTCCGCGGTAAAGATCTGGATAAAGACGAAGACTTCCAGAAATTCATCTCCGTACCGGAAAACCATCACTACGTGTATGGTGACACCGCAACGCTGCTGGACAAAAAGCTGCCGAAAAGCAACTGGCTGGCGATGTGGATCTTCCTGGGCTCTATCGCGATTGTAGCCATTCTGGGTGCTTTCTCCGAGCTGCGTCCTTCCTTTGGCGGCAAAGCGTTGTCAATGGTGCTGGTTATCCAGATGTTCATGCTGTTGACCGGCGCGCTGATTATTATCCTGACCAAAACCAATCCCGCTTCAATCTCTAAAAACGAAGTCTTCCGTTCAGGTATGATCGCGATTGTGGCGGTGTACGGTATCGCCTGGATGGCAGAGACCATGTTCGGTGCCCATATGGATGAGATCCAGGGCGTGCTGGGCGAGATGGTGAAAGAGTATCCGTGGGCCTATGCAATTGTTCTGCTGCTGGTGTCCAAATTTGTTAACTCCCAGGCTGCGGCGCTGGCGGCTATCGTTCCAGTCGCTCTGGCGATCGGCGTTGACCCGGCGTACATCGTGGCATCTGCCCCGGCGTGCTACGGCTACTACATTCTGCCGACCTATCCAAGCGATCTGGCTGCGATTCAGTTTGACCGTTCCGGTACCACCCGCATTGGTCGTTTCGTCATCAACCACAGCTTTATTCTGCCGGGTTTGATTGGCGTGAGCGTCTCCTGCGTCTTTGGCTGGATCTTTGCTGCCATGTACGGATTCCTGTAAAGGTCTCCCGCGTGCCGCCCTTCACCGGGCGGCGCGTCACTTATGATATTAAAAGAAATCAATAGGCTGGAAGCACATGTCAAATAAAGAGTTCTTCTATCAGGCACCTTTCCCGATGGGGAAAGATGAAACAGAGTACTACCTGCTCACTTCCGATTATGTCAGCGTAAGTGAGTTTGAAGGCGAGTCCATACTGAAGGTTGAGCCGCAAGCCCTGACGCTACTGGCGCAACAAGCCTTCCACGATGCCTCCTTCATGCTCCGCCCCGAACATCAGCAACAAGTTGCCGCCATTCTCCACGACCCCGAAGCCAGCGAAAACGATAAATACGTCGCGCTGCAATTCCTGAGAAACTCCGAAATCGCCGCTAAAGGCATTCTGCCGACCTGTCAGGATACCGGTACGGCCATTATCATGGGGAAAAAAGGCCAGCGTGTCTGGACCGGGGGTGGTGACGAAGCCGCGTTGTCAAAAGGGGTGTACAACACCTATATCGAAGACAACCTGCGCTATTCACAGAACGCCGCGCTGGATATGTACAAAGAGGTGAACACCGGTACCAACCTGCCGGCACAGATCGACCTCTACACCGTTGATGGCGATGAATATAAGTTCCTCTGCGTGGCGAAAGGCGGCGGTTCTGCCAACAAAACCTATCTGTATCAGGAAACTAAAGCGCTGCTCACCCCGGGCAAGCTGAAAAATTTCCTCGTTGAGAAGATGCGTACCCTCGGCACCGCAGCCTGCCCGCCGTACCATATCGCCTTTGTGATTGGCGGTACGTCCGCAGAAAGCACGCTGAAAACCGTGAAGCTCGCCAGCACGCACTACTACGATGCGCTGCCGGTCACCGGTAACGAGCACGGTCAGGCGTTCCGCGACACACAACTGGAACAGGAACTGCTGGAAGAGGCGCAAAAACTCGGTCTCGGCGCGCAGTTTGGCGGCAAATATTTCGCCCACGATATCCGCGTGATCCGCCTGCCGCGTCACGGTGCCTCCTGTCCGGTCGGTATGGGCGTCTCCTGCTCGGCAGACCGTAACATCAAGGCAAAAATCAACCGCGAAGGGATCTGGATCGAAAAACTGGAGCACAACCCAGGCCAGTACATCCCGCAAGCCCTGCGCCAGGCCGGCGAAGGCGAAGTGGTAAAAGTTGACCTCAACCGCCCGATGAAAGCGATCCTGGCTCAGCTTTCGCAGTACCCGGTTTCAACCCGCCTGTCGCTGACCGGAACCATTATCGTGGGTCGCGATATTGCGCATGCGAAGCTGAAAGAGCGTATCGAATCTGGCGAAGGGTTGCCGCAGTACATTAAAGATCACCCCATCTACTACGCGGGTCCGGCGAAAACACCGGCGGGCTATCCGTCAGGTTCATTAGGGCCGACCACCGCAGGCCGCATGGATTCCTATGTTGATCTGCTGCAATCACACGGCGGCAGCATGATCATGCTGGCGAAAGGCAACCGCAGTCAGCAGGTGACCGATGCCTGCCAGAAACACGGCGGCTTCTATCTGGGCAGCATTGGCGGCCCGGCAGCGGTCCTGGCGCAGCAGAGTATCAAGCATCTGGAATGCATTGAGTATCCGGAACTGGGTATGGAGGCTATCTGGAAAATTGAAGTGGAAGATTTCCCGGCGTTCATCCTGGTGGATGACAAAGGCAACGATTTCTTCCAGCAGATAGTCAGCAAGCAGTGCGCTAACTGCGCGAAATAACCTCTTCGGCCCGGCACCGGACGGTTCTCAACGTTTGAGGGCAGTCCGGTGATCCCCCCGGGCCACTTATTATCCTCCCATAGCAGACGTTGAATTTTTATCGGCATCGGTGAATAGTCGTCTTTTCCCTTACTGAGAGAATCTCGATGATCCGCACACTGAATCCCGGCCTGCTCACTGTTGCTGCCCTGATACTGACGCTTATCCTCATCTACACCGGCGTCTCGGCGGGTGAGAAAATCACCTGGCTGATGGAAGTGACGCCGGTGATTATTGTGGTACCGCTGCTGCTGGCAACCGCAACGCGCTACCCGCTTACCCCGCTGCTTTATACGCTGATTTTCTTCCACGCCATCATCCTGATGGTCGGCGGAATGTACACCTACGCCAAAGTGCCCATCGGTTTTGAGGTACAGGATTGGCTGGGCTTAAGCCGCAATCCGTACGACAAACTGGGGCATTTCTTCCAGGGGCTGGTGCCGGCACTGGTGGCGCGCGAAATTCTGCTTCGTGGAAAGATTGTTCGCGGAAACAAGATGCTGGCATTTCTGGTTTGCTGCGTGGCGCTGGCGATCAGCGCCACTTACGAGCTGATTGAATGGTGGGCGGCACTGGCGATGGGACAAGGCGCGGATGATTTTCTTGGTACCCAGGGCGACCCGTGGGATACCCAGTCAGACATGTTCTGCGCGCTGTTGGGCGCGTTAACCTCGGTGATGCTGCTGGCGCGCATTCATTGCCGACAGTTGAAGCGCTATCGGTTAATTGCCGGATAAGCCACAACGCCCTCCGGCAATTTGCACTATCCCCTGCGGTATTTGATCACCAGAATCGGCAAGGCGAACACCAGCGTCAGGAAGTTCGCCATGCTGACCGCCGTGTCCTCAATGAGCAATCCGTAAATCAACCACATCACTAACCCGCAGACAAACATGACGTACATCAGTCCGGAAATCCCCTGCGTATTACGGGTGGTGATGACTTTTATCGCCTGCGGCAGAAAAGAGAGCGTGGTCAGGCTTGCCGCCAGATAGCCTATCAACGAAATCCATTCCATGATTACGCCTTCACATCGCCAGTCGCGCTAACCGGTATCGGGCGTGTTTCCGGATGCAAAGTGGACTGCGGCACTTTACGATACTTATCCAGCAAATGAATCTGGATCTTACGCAATGTATCGCCGTTCAGACGGTAGTAGCGGAAGTAAAGGATCAGCGTCACGATGAAAAACAGCGTCGGTAATGCAATCATGATGAACTGCATGCCCAGGATAGTTTCAGCAGACTGAACCGCATTGGGGATATAGCCAATGATCCCCAGCACCACGGCGATAAAGAAAGCCGAAAACGCGGAGCCGCCCTTTACCACCATCGTTTGCACAGCATAGGCAATGCTCTCGCAGCGCACGTTAAACTTATACTCACCGTAATCGACGGTGTCTGCCACCATGATCACCTGTAGTACCCAGAACAGCGCGGTGCCTATGTTCAGAAAGACTCCGGCCAGGCAGATAAGAAACACATTGTGGTATCCAGCCAGCGCCATAATTAACAATACCCCGCCGCTGAGAACCGGCATCACCGACGCGCCCGCCCATAAACTCCGCCGGGATAGCGCCTTCGCCAGACGAGGAAAGAGGATCAGCGTCAATAAATTCGCCGCGCCGGCATAGGACAGGTAATACGGGAAAAGGTCAGCATCGCCAATCACATAGGTGAAATAATAAATCGCGAAACCGGTAATAATATTGGCGGCCACATTGTAAGCCAGCGCCATTCCCAGCAGACAGGAGAGTTGATCGTTTTTGTAGATCAACGCGAGGATCGACTTCAGCGACAGCCGGGTACTGTCAGCGGTAGCCTCGCTGTCAGACGAATACACTTCATGCACATTACGCAATGTCACGATAGTGGAGGCAATAAAGAACGCGATCAGCACCAGCGTGAACATCTGGAAACCGAACCCACGATCCTCCCCCCCAACATAACTCACAAACGGCAACGTCACCCCGGCGGTAACAAATCCCGCCAGACTGGCAAAGAAGCGCGGAAACGGTACCAGCTGCTCACGCTCACGTTTATCAAGCGTAATGGTCGGCACCAGCGACCAGAACGGAATATCCATGATGGTATACGTCATGCCCCACAGAATGTAGGTCACGCAGACAAAGACCACCTGTGCCGTGCCTTCAAACAGGTGGGCGCTAAACAGCAGAAACAGTACCAGCGAATTCGCCAGTGTTCCGAGCAGGATCCACGGTTTAAATTTTCCCCACCGCGACCGGGTGGCGTTCACAATCCAGCCCATTACCGGATCGTTGAACGCATTCCAGATCTTTGCCACCAGAAACAACGAACCCACGACACCCACCGATAACCCCACCACATCGGTGTAGTAATACATCAGGTACATATAGACGATGCCGATGGCGAAATCCTTACCAAACGCACCGAATCCGTAACTTAATTTTGTTGTCAGAGAGATGCTCATAGGGTACCGGGTCGCTGTTACCAGCGCCCGCCTTCTGTTATTAGAGAGGGTAAACGCCGGGTCTGAGCCCGGCGACGTTGACAATCAACGGTGTAACCAGGCGGGAAGCCAATCGCCGTGGGCGGCGATCAGGTCATCCACCAGCGCATAGATTTCCTCAATACCCAGTACGGCAGCGGTGTGCGGGTCCATCATGGCCGCATGGTAAACGCGATCGCGGTTTTCCGTCAGAATGGCTTCGGTCAATAGCGTCTGTACGTTGATATTGGTCTGCATCATCGCCGCCAGATGCGACGGAATCGCCCCGACTTTGGTTGGCTGAATACCATTCGCATCCACCAGACAGGCCACTTCCACGCAACTGCCCTGCGGCAGGTTGTCGATCAGCGCGTCGTTACGCACGTTGCCATAAATCACGCTCGGCTCACCCGTCCAGATGGCGTTCATAATGGTGCTGGCATATTCCCGCGACGGTTGAATATCGATACGCTCTGCGGTTTTGTACTCCTCCAGCTCTTTATGCCAGTTCGCCAGTTGCTCCACACAGCGTTTCGGGTACTCATCTAGTGGAATCTTGTAACGTTCGATCAGATCATCGCGGCCTGGCTTAATAAACCACGGGGTGTATTCAGCAAAGTGTTCCGAGGATTCGGTGACGAAATACCCCAGTTTTTTGAACATCTCGTAACGCACAATATTCTGACAGCGATCGTTGCCATGAATGTTGGGTTTCGGTGCCTGCCCGGCGTCATAAGCTGCCAGCAGTTCCGGATAGAGATTCACATACGTGCCATCGGCGGTTTTACGTTCCAGTTCCAGATAAAACGCCATATGGTTAATACCGGCGCTGCGATAGCGTAATGAAGCAGGATCAATGTTCAGATCGCGCGCCAGTTCTTCCGCCGTTCCCTGCACGGAGTGGCAAAGCCCCACTTGTTTAATGTGCGGATAGCGGGCATACATCGCCCAGGTATTCATTGCCATCGGGTTGACGTAATTCAGCAGGGTGGCATCCGGACAGACTTGCGTCATATCTTCACAGATCTGCCACAGGTGCGGGATGGTACGCAGCGCGCGCATGATGCCGCCAGGGCCGAGCGTATCGGCAATGGTTTGCTCCAGACCGTGACGTTTACAGACGTCAAAATCGGTCACCGTGCAGGGCTCATAGCCGCCAATCTGAAAGGCGACAACGACAAAATCGGCATCCTGTAGTGCCGCTTTTTGTTCTGTATGACAGGTAATGTGTCCGGACGCACCGGCAGAATCCATTAGCTTACGTACAACGACGTGCGACTCTTCAAGGCGCGTCTCATCGATATCCATCAGGGCAATATGCGCCGACTTCAGCGCCTCGCGGTGAAAGACATCGCCGAGAATGTTTTTCACGAAAATCGTTGAACCGGCGCCGATAAAGGTAATTTTGGGTGCTGTCATCATGACTCTCCAGAACAGTAGTGAACAGATTCATGGTGGCACGCGATCTGAGTGAAAACCTCCGTCTTCCCCGATGAGCATTCCCGAAAACTCAGATCCTCTGCTGGTCGCACGGCGATCTGAGTTTTTGGGACAAAATAGCCAGAAAAGCAGAGTATCCGGGCGGTTATAAGGGCTACTATCAATTATAACCGTCGGTTTTGTGTCCGAATTCCCGGTTCTGTTCCCGTAAAGCTGGCATGATTCTGACAATTCAGGAAACGGAGTGTCGATGAGCACGCAACCAATCCCCTTTCTCCCACCTGACCCGCATATGTGCAATGGTGACGAAAAACAGACGCGCAGTCCGCTGTCGCTCTATTCCGAATATCAACGGATGGATATTGAGCTACGCCCGCCACATGCGATGGCCGCCAGTCACTGGCATGGTCAGGTCGAGGTGAATGTCCCCTTTGACGGGGACGTGGAGTATCTGATCAACAATGAGGTTGTACAGATAAAACAAGGGCATATCACAATGTTCTGGGCCTGTACGCCACATCAGCTTACCCGTCCCGGCAACTGCCGGCAGATGGCGATTTTCAGTTTGCCGATGCACCTGTTTCTCTCCTGGCCGCTGGACAGGGAGCTTATCAACCATGTCACACACGGCATGGTGATTAAATCCCTGGCCACTCAGCAACTCAGTACCTTTGAAGTTCTGCGCTGGCAGCAGGAGACAAACAGCCCAAATGAACAAATTCGTCAACTGGCGATCGATGAAATCGGCCTGATGCTTAAGCGCTTTAGCCTTTCCGGCTGGCAGCCGATTTTGCTCAACAAAACCTCACGCACGCATAAGAATAGCGTTTCGCGCCACGCGCAGTTTTACGTCAGCCAGATGTTGGGATTTATTGCTGATAATTACGATCAGGCACTCACCATTAATGACGTCGCGGACCATGTGAAACTCAATGCCAACTATGCGATGGGGATATTTCAACGCGTGATGCAGCTGACCCTGAAGCAATACATCACCGCCATGCGGATTAATCACGTCCGCGCCCTGCTTAGCGATACGGATAAAACCATTCTCGACGTGGCGCTGACAGCAGGCTTCCGCTCCAGTAGTCGTTTTTACAGTACCTTCAGTAAATATGTCGGCATGTCACCGCAACAATACCGTAAGTTGAGCCAGCAGCGTCGGCAGCTCATGGTCGGGTGATGCGTGATATCACTATCAGCTCAAAAAATAGTTCAGCTGTCGATAAACCGCTGCAAAAAACACCAGAAAAATCACTTTAACACATTGTTTATAAACAACTAATTTCAAAAAATCATCATTTTACCCCCTCTTTACACCTTTTTTTGTCAGGGTAATACTTGCCCGCATCACAGATTCCTCCACAACCGGGTAAAAGATGATGAAAGTATTAATTGTTGAAAGTGAATTTCTGCATCAGGACACCTGGGTCGGCAAGGCCGTGGAACGTCTGGCAGACGCCTTAAGTCGGCAAAATGTTACCGTCATTAAGTCCACGTCTTTCGACGACGGCTACGCCATCCTTTCGGCAAACGAAGCCATTGATTGCCTGATGTTCAGCTATCAAATGGAACATCCTGATGAACATCAGAACGTCAGAGAACTGATCGGTAAGCTTCATGAGCGCCAGCAAAACGTGCCGGTCTTTCTGTTAGGTGACAGAGAGAAAGCCACCGCATCGCTGGACCGCGATATGCTGGAGCTTGTCGATGAGTTCGCCTGGATCCTCGAAGACACCGCTGACTTTATCGCAGGCCGCGCCGTTGCGGCGATGACCCGTTATCGCCAACAACTATTACCGCCACTGTTCAATGCGCTGATGAAGTACAGCGATATCCACGAATACTCCTGGGCCGCGCCGGGCCACCAGGGCGGTGTGGGTTTTACCAAAACGCCTGCCGGTCGCTTCTATCATGATTATTACGGCGAAAACCTGTTCCGCAGCGACATGGGGATTGAGCGTGCATCGCTGGGCTCCCTGCTCGATCACACCGGTGCCTTTGGCGAAAGTGAAAAGTACGCCGCACGGGTATTTGGCGCAGACCGCTCCTGGTCCGTAGTGGTCGGGACCTCCGGTTCTAACCGTACCATTATGCAGGCCTGTATGACCGATAACGATGTGGTGGTACTGGACCGTAACTGCCATAAATCGATCGAACAGGGGCTGATCCTGACCGGGGCGAAACCGGTGTATATGGTGCCGAGCCGTAACCGCTACGGCATCATCGGCCCTATCTACCCACAGGAAATGCAGCCGGAAACGCTACAGCAAAAAATCAGCGAAAGTAAACTAACCAAGGATAAAGTGGGACAAAAGCCCTCTTACAGCGTCGTAACCAACTGCACTTATGACGGTGTCTGCTATAACGCGAAATCCGCACAGGCGTTACTGGCGCAAACCACCGACCGTATCCACTTCGATGAAGCCTGGTACGGGTATGCTCGCTTCAATCCGATTTACGCCGATCACTATGCGATGCGCGGCGAACCGGGCGATCACAGCGGTCCTACCGTTTTTGCCACCCACTCCACGCACAAACTGCTGAACGCGCTCTCTCAGGCCTCTTACATTCATGTGCGGGAAGGTCGCGGCGCGGTGAATTTCTCCCGCTTCAACCAGGCATACATGATGCATGCCACCACCTCGCCGCTGTATGCCATTTGCGCATCCAACGACGTCGCGGTCTCGATGATGGACGGCAACAGCGGCCTGTCGTTGACTCAGGAAGTGATCGACGAAGCCATCGACTTCCGCCAGGCCATGGCGCGTCTGTATAAAGCGTTCAGCGCCGACGGCGACTGGTTCTTCAAGCCGTGGAACAAAGAGGTGGTCACCGATCCACAGACCGGTAAAACATTCGATTTTGCTGATGCTCCGGCGAAACTGCTGGCCACTAACCAGAACTGCTGGGTGATGCGTCCAGGCGAATCCTGGCACGGCTTTAAGGACTTACCCGATAACTGGAGTATGCTCGACCCGATCAAGGTCAGTATCCTTGCACCGGGTATGGGCGACGATGGCGAACTGGAAGAGACGGGTGTGCCTGCTGCTCTGGTCACCGCCTGGCTTGGACGTCACGGTATCGTTCCGACCCGTACCACCGATTTTCAGATTATGTTTCTGTTCTCGATGGGCATCACCCGTGGGAAATGGGGGACGCTGATCAATACGCTGTGCTCCTTCAAACATCACTACGATGCCAACACCCCGCTGGCGCAGGTCATGCCGGAACTGGTGGAGGAACATCCCCAAACCTATGCCAACATGGGGATCCACGATCTGGGCGACCAGATGTTTGCCTGGCTGCGTGAGAACAACCCAGGCGCGCAACTGAACGCCGCCTATTCCGGGTTGCCGGTTGCCGAGATCACGCCGCGTGAGGCTTATAACGCCATCGTTAACGACAACATCGAAATGGTTGCCATTGAGAATTTGCCGGGACGTATCGCGGCGAACTCCGTCATCCCTTACCCGCCGGGAATTCCGATGCTGCTCTCCGGCGAGAACTTTGGTGATGAAAACAGTCCGCAGGTTGCTTATCTTCGCGCTCTGCAATCCTGGGATCATCACTTCCCAGGCTTCGAGCATGAAACCGAAGGCACTGAAATCATTGATGGTGTCTATCACGTGATGTGCGTGAAAGCGTAAGTCTATTCCGACGACTGCGTCATGAAATGGCCATCCTGACGCAGCCTGGTTTTGGCCACAAGGTGATGACGTGCGTTTCCTGAGTATTGCTGAAAAAAACTAACATTGTCATACCTTTTTGCGCGGGTGCCCCCCGCGCTTTTTTTTATCCACAATGCAGGGTTTCCACCGCGTAAAAATTTCTGTACATAGCATTTAGCTGGCGCCTATTGTAATTTTAACCAAAACCATTATTTTATTGTGGACTTCATTCGTCATACAAATCAAAATATCTGTTTTATCTCTCCCCTTTGGCGAGAACGGGTATTTTATGTTCATATTTCGGGAGTTGGGGTATGAGAATTTTCAGCAATAATCCTTGCATCATCGTGTTAACTGAAAAAGACGTCTGGCTACGTGTAAATGGTAAAGAGGCTATCAATTTAAAAGCGAATCATATGGCACTCATCGCCTGTGAAAATAACATCGTCGATATATCATCAATTAATAACGCACTGGTCGCACATATTAGCCGCGATATAATTAAAGACTACCTTCGTTTCTTAAATAAAGATCTCACGGCTATTCCACTCTGGCAACGGAGCTCCTCCCCGGTATTAACCGCCGATTGTCTGACCCCCGATGTTTTTCGGGTAGCGGCGCAACACAGCATTGCGCATACCGACAGTCCAGGTGAAGAGGAACGCACGCGCGCCCTGCTGTTCACCGTGTTATCACGTTTCCTCGACAGTAAGAAGTTCATGCCCCTGCTCATGTATATGCTGCGAAGTCGCGTCAGCGACAGCGTTTATCATATTATTGAGAGTGATATTCATAAAGCCTGGAATCTTAACCAGGTCGCCCGTTGCCTCTGTCTGAGCCCGAGTTTGCTAAAGAAGAAACTCAAAAGCGAAAATACCAGCTACAGTCAAATCATCACCACTTGCCGCATGCGCTACGCCGTTAATCAGCTCCTGATGGATGGCAAGAATATATCCCAGGTCTCCGAACTGTGTGGTTATAACAGTACATCTTACTTTATCTCTGTGTTCAAAGAGTATTATGGCATGACCCCATTGCATTATGTCAGCCAGTTTAAAGACCGTGCAGTAGCGTGATTTTTGATCGCTTTACAATGAGCCACGATAATATCAGCATTAGCGATAACCCGTACCGGACATAATTCAACCGACCCCTGAAGGCGTATTATAGAACATCATTTGTTGTTCCTTTCAGGAGTCTATTTATGTCCTCGGATGCTGATGCTCACAAAGTGGGCTTAATCCCCGTCACCTTAATGGTGTCGGGGAATATAATGGGTTCAGGGGTTTTCCTGCTGCCTGCTAACCTGGCCGCCACCGGCGGGATTGCAATCTACGGATGGTTAGTCACGATTATCGGCGCGCTGGCGCTGTCGATGGTCTACGCGAAAATGTCGTCCTTAGATCCCAGTCCCGGCGGTTCTTACGCTTACGCACGCCGCTGCTTTGGGCCGTTCCTCGGTTATCAAACCAACGTGTTGTACTGGCTGGCCTGCTGGATCGGTAACATCGCGATGGTCGTTATCGGCGTCGGTTACCTGAGCTACTTCTTCCCGATTCTGAAAGACCCGCTGGTGCTAACGCTGACCTGCGTGATGGTACTGTGGATCTTCGTTCTGCTCAATATTGTCGGTCCGAAAATGATCACCCGCGTTCAGGCCGTCGCCACCGTGCTGGCGCTGGTCCCCATCGTCGGTATCGCGGTGTTTGGCTGGTTCTGGTTTCGTGGCGAAACCTATATGGCCGCCTGGAACGTGAGCGGTATGAACACCTTTGGCGCGATTCAGAGCACCCTTAACGTCACGCTATGGTCGTTCATCGGGGTCGAAAGCGCTTCGGTCGCGGCAGGGGTGGTCAAAAACCCGAAACGCAACGTGCCGATTGCCACCATTGGCGGCGTGTTGATTGCTGCCGTGTGCTACGTGCTCTCCACGACCGCCATCATGGGGATGATCCCCAACGCCGCGCTGCGCGTCTCCGCATCACCGTTCGGTGACGCAGCACGCATGGCGCTGGGCAATACCGCCGGCGCGATTGTCTCCTTCTGCGCGGCAGCAGGTTGTTTAGGCTCACTGGGTGGCTGGACGCTGCTGGCCGGACAGACCGCAAAAGCCGCCGCCGATGACGGTCTTTTCCCGCCCATTTTTGCCCGCGTGAATAAGGCCGGTACACCGGTTGCCGGGCTGATTATCGTCGGTATTCTGATGACGGTCTTCCAGTTCAGCAGCATGTCGCCCAACGCCGCGAAAGAGTTTGGTCTCGTCTCCTCTGTGTCCGTCATCTTTACGCTGGTGCCGTATCTGTACACCTGCGCTGCGCTGCTTTTGCTCGGCCACGGACACTTCGGCAAAGCGCGTCCGCTCTATCTGCTGGTGACCTTTGTCGCCTTTATCTACTGCATCTGGGCGGTGGTCGGTTCTGGCGCGAAAGAGGTGATGTGGTCGTTTGTGACCCTGATGATCATCACCGCGCTGTACGCCCTGAACTACAACCGGATCCACAAAAACCCCTTCCCGCTGGATGCGCCGGTTAACCGGAACTAACCCCGTCATTTTCCCCCATTAAGCCAACCTTAAGTTCTTAAGGTTGGCTTAACTTTACTCTGCGAGGATCGGCGCTACTTAGTCTACGGAAGCTCCACCATGTTAAAGCGCATTATCAAAAGACCCATTCTCAGCCTGTTGGCCTGGTTACTACTGGTTTCATTCTATTTGTCTGTTTGTCTGAACATCGCATTCTACAAGCAGGTTGTGCAGGCCCTGCCGCTGGATTCCCTGCGTAACGTACTGGTCTTCTTATCAATGCCGGTGGTGGCGTTCAGCGTCATCAATATTGTCCTGACGCTGGCCTCTTTCCTGTGGCTAAACCGCCTGCTGGCCTGCCTGTTTATTCTGATGGCCGCGTCGGCGCAGTACTTCATCATGACCTACGGCATCATCATCGACCGCTCGATGATTGCCAATATGGTGGATACCACGCCTGCCGAAACGTTCGCCCTGATGACGCCACGAATGGTTCTCACACTCGGTCTTAGCGGCATTCTGGCGGCGTTCGTCGCCTGCTGGATCAAAATCAAACCGACCACGCCGGCCCTGCGCAGCGTGCTGTATCGCGCCGCCAACGTGCTGGTGTCGGTATTATTGATTGTTCTGGTGGCGGCCTTTTTCTATAAAGATTACGCCTCGCTGTTTCGCAACAATAAGGAACTGGTCAAAGCCCTCAGCCCGTCAAACGGCATTGTCGCCAGTTCGTCCTGGTACTCCCATCAACGCCTCGCGCACCTGCCGCTGGTACGTATCGGTGAAGATGCACATCGCAATCCGCAGATGCAGCAAGAGAAGCGTAAAAATCTGACCATCCTGATCGTCGGTGAAACCTCACGTGGCGAAAACTTCTCGCTTGGCGGTTACTCACGTGAAACCAACCCATTGTTAGCAAAAGATAATGTGGTCTACTTCCCGCGCACCACGTCGTGTGGTACCGCCACGGCGGTGTCTGTGCCATGCATGTTCTCCAACATGCCGCGCAAGCACTACGACGAAGAACTGGCGCAGCATCAGGAAGGCATGCTCGATATTATCCAGCGCGCGGGGATTAACGTGCTGTGGAACGACAACGACGGCGGCTGTAAAGGCGCCTGCGATCGCGTACCGCATCAGAATATGACGGCGCTAAACCTGAAAGGTGAATGCATCGACGGCGAATGCTATGACGAGGTGCTGTTCCACGGTCTGGAGGAGTACATCAACAGCCTGAAGAGCGACGGGGTGATCGTGCTGCATACCATCGGTAGCCACGGCCCCACCTATTACAACCGTTACCCGCCGCAGTTCAGGAAATTTACCCCGACCTGCGATACCAATGAAATCCAGACCTGTTCACAGGAACAATTAGTGAACACGTACGATAATACCGTGCTGTATGTCGACTATATTGTTGATAAAACAATTAATCTCCTGAAAGCGCATCAGGACAAATTTACCACCAGCCTGGTTTATCTTTCCGACCACGGCGAGTCGCTGGGCGAAAACGGCGTCTATCTGCACGGCCTGCCGTATGCCATTGCGCCAGATGCGCAGAAGCATGTGCCGATGCTGCTGTGGCTGTCAGAGGATTATCAGCAGCGCTACCAGGTTGATGCAAACTGCCTGCAAAAACAGGCGCACGATCGGGACTACTCGCAGGACAATCTTTTCTCGACCATGCTGGGACTGACCGGCGTACAGACCACGCAATATCAAGCCGCAGATGATATTCTGCAGCCTTGCAGGAGAACCACTGAATGAAAATATTGATTGTTGAAGACGATACGCTGCTTTTGCAGGGCTTGATTCTGGCGGCGCAAACCGAAGGGTATGCCTGCGATGGCGTGTCGACCGCCCGCGCGGCTGAGCAATGTCTGGAGACCGGTCATTACAGTCTGGTGGTGCTGGATCTCGGCCTGCCTGACGAAGATGGCCTGCATTTTCTTACCCGCATCCGGCAGAAAAAATATACCCTGCCGGTGCTGATCCTCACCGCACGCGACACGCTCGGCGATAAGATCTCCGGGCTGGACGTCGGCGCGGATGATTATCTGGTGAAGCCTTTTGCGCTGGAAGAGTTGCACGCCCGTATTCGCGCGCTGCTGCGTCGTCACAATAACCAGGGCGAGAGCGAACTGGTCGTCGGCAATCTGACGCTGAACATGGGCCGTCGGCAGGTGTGGAAAGAGGGAGAAGAGTTAATCCTCACCCCCAAAGAGTACGCGCTGCTGTCACGCCTGATGTTGAAATCGGGAAGTCCGGTGCACCGGGAAATTCTCTATAACGACATCTATAACTGGGATAACGAACCGTCGACCAACACCCTGGAAGTGCATATCCACAACCTGCGCGATAAAGTTGGAAAGTCACGTATTCGTACCGTGCGCGGTTTTGGCTACATGTTGGTGGCGACCGCGACTGAGGAAAGCTAATTGAATCTGAAGCGTTTTCTGCGCCAGCCAATGACCCTGCGTCGGCGGTTGATGATAACCATCGGCATGATTTTGCTGGTTTTCCAGCTTATCAGCACCTTCTGGCTCTGGCACGAAAGCACTGAGCAGATCCAGTTGTTTGAACAGGCGCTGCGGGATAACCGCAATAACGATCGCCACATCATGCATGAAATCCGCGAGGCGATCGCCAGTCTGATCGTCCCCAGCGTGTTTATGGTGGGGCTAACGCTGTTCATTTGCTATCAGGCCGTTCGCCGCATCACCCGTCCGCTCGCCAATCTGCAGCAAGAGTTAGAGACCCGCACGGCGGATAATCTCTCCCCCATCGAAATTCACAGTTCGACGGTCGAAATTGAAGCGGTTGTTTCCGCACTCAACCAGTTGGTGAATCGACTGACCGCAACCATCGAGAACGAACGCCTGTTTACCGCCGACGTCGCACACGAGTTGCGAACGCCGTTATCGGGTGTTCGCCTGCATCTGGAGCTATTGTCAAAGGCGCATAACGTGGATGTCGCCCCGCTGCTTGGCCGTCTGGATCAAATGATGGACAGCGTCTCGCAGCTCCTACAACTCGCCCGCGTGGGCCAGTCCTTTTCATCGGGAAATTATCAACAGGTCAGGCTGCTGGAAGATGTTGTCCTGCCGTCTTACGATGAGCTGAGCACAATGCTGGAACAGCGCGAACAAACGCTGTTGCTGCTGCCCGATCGTCAGGACGATGCCATCGTGCAGGGCGATGCGACGCTCCTGCGAATGCTGCTGCGCAATCTGGTAGAGAACGCCCATCGCTACAGTCCGGAAGGAACTACCATCACCATTACGCTAAATGTTAATGATCGGGCAACCATGGCGGTAGAAGATGAAGGACCGGGGATCGACGAGAGCAAGTGCGGCGAACTCAGCAAAGCCTTCGTACGCATGGACAGCCGTTACGGCGGAATCGGATTGGGGTTAAGCATTGTAAGCCGCATTACGCAGCTGCATCACGGGCAGTTTTTCCTGCAAAATCGCAGTGGAACAACCGGAACCCGCGCGTCGGTGATATTGAAGAAGGCTTAGTAGGTTGAGACCCAAATGTACAGGAAGCTACTGACAATCACTACGCTGAACACGGTCATTACACTTTCATAAACACGCTGTTTCATCACACTCTCCTCCAGGGTATGGAAGAGAGTGTGCCAGTCAGAGATTAAGCGAACCTTAAGGCTTACTCGTCAATCCGTGGATGCTGCTGCACCAGGCGTGTACGCTTCACCTGCAGGTCAGCAATCTCCTGATCGATATCCTCAATTTTCTGCTCGATGTTATCGTAGTGCTCGCCGAGAATTTCTTTCGCTTCCTGAATATCCGAGGCAGCAGGCGTTGCCCCTTTCAGCGGCTGGTTCGCGGTCTCTTTCATGGTGATACCCGTAATGAAACCAATCACGGCGATCACCATCAGGTAGTAGGCCGGCATCATCAGATTCTGCGAACTTTCCACCAGCCAGGCCGCCAGCGTTGGCGTCAGACCGGCAATCAGTACTGAAATGTTAAAGGCCGCCGCCAGCGCACTGTAACGAATGTGCGTCGGGAACATGGCCGGCAGCGAAGAGGCCATCACCCCGGTGAAGCAGTTGAGGATCACCGCCAACATCAGCAAACCAGCAAAAATCAGGCCGATGATATTGCTGTTAATCAGGATAAAGGCCGGAATGGCCAGCGCAAACAGCGCGATACTGCCCATGATTACGAACGGGCGACGGCCAAAGCGGTCACTCAGCAGCCCCATCACCGGCTGAACAAACAGCATCCCGATCATAATAGCGATGATAATCAGCACGCCGTGATCTTCAGAGTAATGCAGGTTATGCGACAGATAGCTCGGCATATAGGTCAGCAGCATGTAGTAGGTGACGTTAGTGGCAATCACCAGGCCAATACAGGCCAGCAGGCTGCGCCAGTGCTTAGTGGCAATCTCTTTAAAGGAGATTTTTGGCCCGTCCTGCAAACCTTCGCGATCGCCCTGTTCCAGCTTATCAACGTGCTGCTGGAACGCCGGTGTCTCTTCCAGCGCATGACGCAGATAGAGTCCGATAATCCCTAACGGCAGGGCGATAAAGAATGGAATACGCCAGCCCCATTCCAGGAAGTTCTCTTCCCCGACAACCGTCGAAATCAGCACCACCACGCCTGCACCCAGCACGAACCCGGCAATGGAGCCGAAATCCAGCCAGCTTCCCATAAAGCCGCGTTTACGGTCCGGGGAATACTCGGCCACAAAGATCGACGCGCCGGTGTACTCACCGCCGACAGAGAAGCCCTGTGCCATCTTACACAACAGCAGCAGGACAGGTGCCCAGATGCCTATCGAGGCGTAGGACGGTATCAGGCCGATACAGAAAGTACTGATCGACATAATCACAATGGTGATGGCAAGAATCTTCTGGCGACCATATTTATCGCCAAGCATACCGAAGAACAAACCGCCAAGCGGACGAATCAAAAAGGGAACAGAGAAGGTGGCAAGGGCGGCAATCATCTGCACGCTGGGGTCAGCCCCCGGGAAGAACACTTTACCTAATGCGTAAGCAACAAACCCATAAACCCCAAAATCAAACCACTCCATCGCATTACCCAGCGACGCTGCGGTAATCGCCTTGCGCAATTTACCGTCATCAATAATCGTGACATCGCGAAGGGTAATGGGTTTTACTTTTTTCCTTTTCAGCATAGCTGTCCTCGTAGACTAAGCCCTGTCTCGCTGCATACCGACGCCATTGGCGCACTAAGCGCGAACGTCACCGTCGAGCGCGGGTTGCTCAGGTGCAACCCCTGAAACAAGCGTAGCAGGTTTACTTACACGGACTGGTTAAGGCCTGTACAACCGAACCTGTTGACGCCTGATTTGGGCGGTTAATGAGCTATCTACCCTACCAGTGTTTAAAATTGTGATCAACTTCACATATATGTTTAGGTTTCGTCAACGGAGGTAAATAAGGTGATTCTGAGTCTCTTTTTTTAAAGCGCGGTGTTGTGCTTTTTTACGCTTTCAATCTCTATTTTATTGCGCTTCCTTAATAAAAAGTCACTGTCGTTATTATTATTCTGCCAGGTAATTCTCTCTCATTTTTCACAAATTCTTTACGGTAATTTTAAATATTCAGATCGCACTGGAATGTTTAGATTGATTATGTGACAAAGATAACTAAAACACTGTTTCGTTTTGATTGAATCAGCATTCCGATGAATGCAAGATAATAGCCGATGTAATACCACCGGGAAGCGAAAGACGCCGATCCCAGGCGCAATCGCTACGTACAACATAAAGAGAATGCAGGTTCTCCTTGCTTTCTGTTTAGATATAACAATCTGAATTTTAATATTTTTTGCCACCTTACCCGTTTGTTCCGCGGGCAAGAAGTGAGGACATTTATGAGAATTAAAGCCACCATTGAACGCATCCCTGGTGGGATGATGTTGATTCCATTGCTGCTGGGTGCGGTTGTAAATACCCTTGCACCAAATACCGGTGCTTATTTTGGTTCCTTTACAAAAGGCATGATTACCGGCACGGTACCGATTCTTGCTGTGTGGTTTTTCTGTATTGGGGCATCGATTGATTTACGCGCTACCGGTACGGTCTTGCGTAAATCCGGCACGCTGGTGATTACCAAAATTGCCGTAGCGTGGGCAGTGGCAATGATTGCTGCATCGTTTATTCCGGATACCGGTATTCAGACCGGTTTCTTTGCCGGTCTTTCCGTACTGGCGATTGTTTCCGCGATGGATATGACCAACGGCGGTCTGTATGCCAGCCTGATGAACCAGTACGGTACGAAAGAAGAGTCTGGTGCGTTCGTCCTGATGTCTCTGGAATCCGGTCCGTTGATGACGATGGTCATTCTGGGCGCGGCGGGTCTGGGCTCCTTTGAACCCCATCACTTTATCGGCGCAGTGCTGCCGTTCCTGGTCGGCTTCACGCTGGGCAACCTTGACCACGATCTGCGTGCGTTCTTCAGCAAAGCGACGCCGGTACTGATTCCGTTCTTCGGCTTTGCATTGGGTAACACCATCAACCTGGGCGTGATTGTTGATACGGGTCTGCTGGGTATCCTGCTGGGTGTGGCGGTCATTATCATCACCGGTATTCCGCTGATTATTGCTGACCGCGTGATCGGTGGCGGTAATGGTACTGCGGGTGTCGCGGCGTCCTCTGCGGCAGGTGCCGCCGTCGCCAACCCGGTGATCATCGCGCAAATCAACCCGGCGTTTGAACCGGTCGCCGCCTCCGCAACGGCGCTGGTCGCCGCAAGCGTAGTGGTCACGGCGATTCTGGTGCCAATTATTACGGCGCTCTACGCCAAACGCTTCGCCAGGCTTCCGGCACCAGCGACGGTGGAAGAAACGACAGCGGAATCCGCAAACCACTAATCATCACCCCTCTCCTCTCAGCGCATGAGGGGAGAGGGTGGAAACACCTCTTCAACCATCGCATCCACCAGTCGTTTTGCCGAACAGAGTCGCGGCATACCCAGCGCAACCGTCTGCCAGCGCTGCGTCACAGACCAGCACACCGGATGTTTATCCGCCTCACACCAGTCTCCCAGCCAGCTCAGCATGTCGCTGTAGTCGCCTGAACCGGTGGTCGCGGTGGTATTTAGCCACTGGTGATAGTAGTGACGCGTCGTGGGTGCGGCATTGATACTGTGGGCCAGATAGTTTGTCGCCATCGCCCGGAGATTATCTTTCAGCATCGCCGCCACGTCCGGATTCGCCAGACGGCAGGCATCGCCAAACGGTCCCCAGCGCAACTCTTCCAGCGCAATAAAACAGCGCCCCGGTAACGACCACCCCTCATACGCGCCCGCCAGCCAGCGGGTAAACACCTGCTCGCTGTGTTCCCCGGCCTGGACCGTAAGACCACGCTGGCTCAGCGCCTTCTCCTTCCAGGCGCTGCGCTGGCGAAACCATTCGCTCAGCGAAGTAAGCTGTTGAGCCAGTCCAGGGATAGACGGCCCGCGAGAGAGGTCAGTCTGTTGTAAAACATGCAGTCGTGCAGAGATTCGCGTCAGCGCCAGATGCCCCGGATCGAGCATGCCCGCCAGTTTTTCCACCAGCTTCAGGCGCATCATTAGATGTTCACTGAACATTCCGGCCATGGCCCACGCCCGCAACTGCGTCCGGGAGAGGATCTCCAGCGTCAGGCGTTCGCGAAACTGCTGCTGTTGCAGCGTGCCGCCTGCCCGTTTCGGTTCTTCTCCCTGAACCAGATCGACCATAAACTTCGGGTGGATACATTCCAGCGTCCGTCCGGGGCCTTCCAGTAACGCGTTTGTCATGTGTGTTCGGCCGCAAAAAGGGTTTGAATGTCGTCACGGAGCAGACGGGAGTCTTCATAAATCCAGGCGGAGGCGGCAATACTGTGCTGCAACTGCTGACTCAGACTCTGGACAGCCGATTCATTTTGCTGACGAACCAGCAAACTCTCACGCAGGCTCTCCTGCAATCCCGCCAGGCACAATGAGAAATCGGCAAAAAATGTTGCCATACCTGCCGTAACTGAAACATCGACCTGCGCGGCTAAAGCTTTACGAATTTGTTGGCAGAAATGGCTGACGTACTCCACCAGACTTTGGTGCAGCGCGTTGATATCAATCAGATAGCGCGTCTTCGCTTCAACATAGTCATTCCAGCGCCAGTTCGGCTGATTCAGCCAGCGGGAGAACGTCTCACGCACCCCGCCCACCCGGGGTTCGTCGCTTTCGACGTGGTCCTGCTGGGCAATCGCGTCGCTGAACAACTGCCGCGTCGTGAAGTTAAACATGGCGGCGTGAAAGGCCGGGAAGCTTATCCTGGGACTGAATCCCGCATGACTCAACTCCGCTTTCACCCGCATTTCGATGGGGCGCATCGCCTCATTCAGCGAACGGCTGAGGGTCACTTCCAGTTGTTCAAAACGTATTCCCAGGTCACGGCTGATGTTTTCCTGCGCCGCCAGCAGGACGCCCTCACAGGCGGCACGCAGCTTACTGAGGATCACCTGCGCCTGCGCTTCGTCGTGCAGCACCAGCATCTCTGCGTCAAACTCCGCCTGCGGTAGCGGCGACCAGCTATCGCCACGCGACAGTTTCAGTATCTGCTCGCGGCTGAAAAAGGTCTCGATACTGCGCAAGATCGTGGCCTGCTGCTGGTTGAGAAAGCCGTTGGCCGACGTCAGCGCCAGCCCGACCTCATGGTGGACTTCATCGCTGACGCTGTCCTGACTCACCTTCAACTGCTGCATGTCCTCTTCCAGACGCACGATATTTTGTTGCAGCGTGTCAAAAGCCACCGTCAGACAGTGATAGCGGAAATCCAGATATTCGCGGGCGCTGTGGGCGTAATTCAGCAATTTATGCGAGGCGGAGCGCAATGCATACAGCGATGCATTGGCATAAGCGGCATGAATTAAGGTCCGGATCGGCTGTTCAAACAGCGAATCTTCCCACAACAAATCCGCGGCGTGGCGAAGGTGTTCAATATCATCGAGGTCGGCGCTTCGCCAGCGCCGCCCGAGCGCCGCTTCGGCAAAGTCCTGCACCCAACGCTGCTCCTCGTGATCCGGCAGATGACCGCGGCTTGCCAGTTCATGACGCGCCCGGTTGGCCAGATATCCCCACATCGAAGAGACCGGATAAATCTGCGCCGGGTTAATACAGCCCTTCATCAGGGTGCCGGAAATCAGCGCCCTCACCTGCTCTTCGTCATCGCTGTTGCGATCTTTCTGGTCAAATTTATTCACCAGCGCATACAGCGGCACCGATTTTCCGACCGCGGCGATGGCCTGGCGGACCTCTTCATCGGAAATCGATTTCAGCTGTGTATAGTCCATCACCGCCAGCACGGCGGAGGCACGGGCCAGTTGCTCATTGAGCATTTTTTGCAGGTGCGGCTGCCCGGCTTCGTTTGGCCCCGGCGTATCCAGTAACGTCAGTTGACCAGGATAGTTCTCCAGCCCCGCCAGGTGTACAAATTCCACCTCAATCACTGGAATATGTTCAATAGCCGCATAGGCAGAAAAAGGAAAATCGACCTCCAGCGCTTTCGATAAGCGCACCAAATCGTTGAGGCTTTTCAGACAGTGAAAGATCGGCTGCGCGCCGAGATAGTGGCGCTCAAACGCTTCCCCTCTTTCGATGCGCTGCATGAGACCATTCATGTCTTTATCAATTTCCAGCACCTGAGTCAGACTCTGCCGATCGCAAGCATGCATGCTCTCCTGGAGGGTCTTCATCAGCGCCTCGATGGGCGCAACGTGGGAAAAATGCAGCACCGGTTCTTTCTGACCGGGTGTATGGCGGATCAGCGTCGGCAATGCCGTCATCGGACGATTGCGATTGGGCAGTACTTCCGTCCCGACAATGGCATTGATCGTTGTCGATTTTCCCGCTTTCATGGTACCGACGATCGCCAGCACCATTTCCAGTCGCGAGATTTTTCGCAACTCATTGTTCAGCGTGGCCTGCTGGGTTTCGATCCCACGGGCGCTAAAATGCATGGGCTGAACGTTAAGGTCGTCCTCTCTCTTTAATGAGGAAGCGCCCTCCAGCGTTGCCGTTGGCATTTTTTTTACCGTTTTAAGATGTTCTAAAGAGAGCATCAGCAAGCGTTCCGCTTCCTGGCTCAATTCATATATTGTCTGTGTGTACATAAAAAATGTTTCCTTAACGCAAATTTTATTGCTTTTATTTAGCCGTTTCATTTTATTAGTGAATATTCGGCTTTAATAATTACGTATGGAAAAGGATTTATTAATTAATTTACTGATATTATTGAAATTATTATTTTAATTACTGTCTTTTGAATGACGCTCAGTGACGTAAAGAAGTAAAAAAGCGTAGTTCAGTTTTATAAAAAACCAGACCAGTTTAGGTTAATTTCACCTACCAAAAATAAGGGGTAAAGCGCTGAAAGAACCCAGACTGAAAATCGACCAGCCAATTATTTAGGATATTTCTCGCCACCTTATCTCAAATAACAAACGGTAGCAATTTCCCTTAAAAATATTACCTCGATTTTTTGGCCTGGCCGTCCGGTTACGGTCACAGTTCGGCATTTACGTTAAAAACAGAGTAGTCCCGACAACGTTAAGGATTTTGTGTATAATTGCGTCCTTTTTCGGCAATCTGCCATTTTTTGGGCGCTTTTGCCCTTGCTGACTTTTGAGGAAATCGACATGTCATTACCCCACTGCCCACAATGCAACTCCGAATACACTTACGAAGATAACGGCATGTACATCTGCCCGGAATGTGCCCACGAATGGAACGATGCGGAATCGGCGCATGAAGACGATTCGCTGATTGTGAAAGATGCCAACGGTAATCTGCTGGCTGACGGCGACAGCGTCACCGTGGTGAAGGATCTGAAAGTGAAAGGCAGCTCCTCGATGCTGAAAATCGGTACGAAAGTAAAAAACATTCGTCTGGTGGAAGGCGACCACAACATCGATTGCAAAATTGATGGATTTGGCCCGATGAAACTGAAATCAGAGTTCGTGAAAAAGAACTGATTTTAATTGCCCGGTGGCGCTTCGCTTACCGGGCCCGGGGTAACTACACTTAAGTGGCTTCTCTTACCTGAGGTAAAGATTATGCCGTTAAGTCCCTACATCTCTTTTGCCGGAAACTGTGCTGACGCCATCGCGTATTATCAAAAGACGTTGGGTGCAGAACTCCTTTATAAAATCAGCTTCGGTGAAATGCCCAAATCGGCGCAGGACAGCGAAGACGGTTGCCCGTCCGCAATGACATTCCCCGATACCGCTATCGCCCATGCCAACCTGCGTATCGCCAATAGCGACATCATGATGAGTGATGCCATTTCATCGGACAACGCCCACTATTCGGGATTCACGCTGGTCCTCGACACGCAAAATGTCGACGAAGGGAAGCGCTGGTTTGACCATCTCGCCGCTGAGGGTCAAATCGAAATGGACTGGCAGGAAACCTTCTGGGCACATGGCTTTGGCAAAGTCAGCGATCGCTACGGTATACCGTGGATGATCAATGTCGTCAAACAACCCCAGCCAACCGAGTAACACAGCGGGAGGCGTGCCTCCCGTCTTGTCATCAAACTCACCTTAACTCTTCATCGGCAAGTCACGTCCCCTTAACCCAAACGTCATATTGATCCGCCACGATGGGGCCACTTTTTATAGAGAGGCCGCATCATGGAAACGATCATTCGCGTCGAGAAACTCTCCAAAACGTTTAATCAGCATCAGGCGCTGCATGCGGTTGATCTGAACATCGGTTCCGGTGAGATGGTGGCTCTGCTTGGGCCGTCAGGCTCCGGCAAATCCACCCTTTTACGTCATCTGAGCGGATTGATCACCGGCGATAAATCGCCAGGTAGCCGCGTCGAACTGCTCGGTCGCACCGTTCAGCATGAAGGCCGACTGGCGCGCGATATCCGCAAGAGCCGCGCGCATACCGGTTACATCTTCCAACAATTCAATCTGGTGAATCGCCTGACGGTGCTGGAGAACGTGCTGATTGGCGCGCTCGGCAGTACGCCGTTCTGGCGCACCTGTTTTAGCTGGTTTAGCGCAGAGCAGAAACAGCGCGCGCTTCAGGCACTGACCCGCGTCGGGATGGCGCATTTTGCGCACCAGCGCGTCTCAACGCTCTCCGGCGGCCAGCAGCAGCGCGTGGCAATCGCCCGGGCGCTGATGCAACAGGCCAAAGTGATCCTCGCCGACGAACCAATTGCCTCACTGGACCCGGAATCGGCGCGCATCGTGATGGACACTTTGCGCGACATCAACCAGACCGACGGCATTACCGTCGTCGTCACGCTGCATCAGGTGGATTACGCCCTGCGCTACTGCGAACGCATTGTCGCACTGCGTCAGGGACACGTCTTCTATGACGGCAGCAGCCAGCTCTTTGATAACGAAAGATTTGATCATCTCTACCGCAGCATGAACCGCGTCGAACAGAACGCACAGGCTGCTTAATTCAAAAAGCCCAGGCTGGCAGGTGAAATAGCCTGGAACAATGCTAAATAAGGATGATAGATGAGCTATAAAACGGTAGCCGCGCTGGCGTTCACCAGCATGTTCAGCCTCAGTACTCTGCTCAGTCCCGCCTTTGCTGAAGAGCAGGAAAAAGCGTTGAACTTTGGCATTATTTCGACCGAATCACAGCAAAACCTGAAACCCCAATGGGACCCGTTCCTGAAGGACATGGAGAAGACGCTGGGCGTAAAAGTGAACGCCTTCTTCGCGCCGGACTATGCCGGGATCATCCAGGGTATGCGCTTTAATAAAGTCGATATCGCCTGGTACGGCAACCTCTCGGCAATGGAAGCCGTGGATCGCGCCAACGGCCAGGTCTTCGCCCAGACCGTCGCCGCCGATGGATCTCCGGGTTACTGGAGCGTGCTGATCGTGAACAAGGACAGCCCGATCAACAACCTCGACGAACTGATCGCCAAACGCAAAGATCTCACCTTCGGTAACGGCGATCCTAACTCCACCTCCGGTTATCTCGTCCCGGGTTATTACGTCTTCGCAAAAAACAACATCGCCGCCAGCGACTTCAAACGCACCGTCAACGCCGGTCATGAAACCAATGCCCTCGCGGTCGCTAACAAACAGGTAGACGTTGCCACTAACAATACCGAGAACCTCGATAAGCTGAAAACCTCCGCGCCGGACAAGCTGAAAGAACTGAAGGTTATCTGGAAGTCGCCGCTGATCCCGGGCGATCCGATCGTCTGGCGTAAGAACCTCTCAGAAACCACCAAGGACAAGGTGTACGGCTTCTTCATGAACTACGGCAAAACAGCGGAAGAAAAAACCGTGCTGGAACGTCTGGGCTGGGCACCGTTCCGTGCCTCCAGCGACCTGCAACTGGTACCGATTCGCCAGCTCGCGCTGTTTAAAGAGATGCAGAGCGTGCAGGACAACAAAGGACTGAACGCTGAAGAGAAAACCAGTAAATCTTCCGCGATTAAAGCGCAACTGGACGATCTTGACCGTCTGACCGCCGCGCTCAGCGCCATGACCAGCGTGAACAAAGCGGTGCAGTAATGCTATGCCCGGTGGCGCTGTGCTTACCGGGCCTACGTTCCACCTGTAGGCCGGATAAGCGTAGCGTCATCCGGCAATGACAGACCACGGAGAACTTCATGCAAACCATCACCGTCCCACCTCCGAAACGTAGCTGGTTCTCGCTCGTGAGTTGGGCCATTCTGCTCGCCGTGCTGGTCGTGTCGTGGAAAGGCGCCGAAATGGCCCCGCTCACGCTGATTCAGGACTCCGGCAACATGGCGACCTTCGCCGCCGATTTCTTCCCGCCGGACTTCAGCCAGTGGCGGGACTACCTCGGCGAAATGGCAGTAACCCTGCAAATCGCCGTCTGGGGCACCGCGCTGGCCGTGATCCTCTCTATTCCCTTCGGCCTGATGTGCGCCGACAACCTCGTGCCCTGGTGGATCTACCAGCCAATGCGAAGGGCGATGGACGCCTGCCGCGCCATCAACGAAATGGTGTTTGCCATGCTGTTCGTGGTCGCCGTCGGTCTCGGTCCCTTTGCTGGCGTCATGGCGCTGTTTATCCACACCACCGGCGTACTTTCCAAACTGTTGTCCGAAGCGGTGGAAGCCATTGAACCCGGTCCGGTTGAAGGCATTCGCGCCACCGGTGCCAACAAAATCGAAGAGATTCTTTACGGCGTGCTGCCCCAGGTGATGCCGCTGCTGATCTCCTACTCGCTGTACCGCTTTGAATCTAACGTCCGCTCGGCAACCGTGGTGGGGATGGTGGGCGCAGGCGGCATTGGCGTCACGTTGTGGGAGGCGATTCGCGGTTTCCAGTTCCAGCAAACCTGCGCCCTGATGGTGTTGATCATCGTCACCGTCAGCCTGCTGGATTTTCTCTCCCAGCGTTTACGTAAGCACTTTATCTGATTAGCGAGGCATTGATTGCTATGCACTTGTCTACACATCCGACCAGTTATCCGACGCGTTATCAGGAGATTGCCGCGAGACTTGAGCAGGAGCTACGCCAACACTACCGCTGCGGCGATTACCTGCCCGCCGAGCATCAGCTTGCCGCGCATTATGAGGTTAACCGTCACACCCTGCGCCGCGCCATCGACCAGTTGGTTGAGCGCGGCTGGGTACAGCGTCGTCAGGGCGTTGGCGTGCTGGTACTGATGCGCCCGTTCGATTATCCGCTTAACGCCCAGGCACGCTTCAGTCAAAACCTGTTGGATCAGGGAAGCCATCCCACCAGCGAAAAACTGCTGGCGGTGCTGCGCCCGGCTTCCCGTCACGTTGCCGATGCGCTCAGCACGCAGGAGGGCACTAACGTCATCCACCTGCGCACCCTGCGACGGGTGAACGGCATTGCCCTGTGTCTGATTGACCATTACTTTTCCGACCTCACCCTCTGGCCGCTGTTGCAGGGCTTTAATCACGGCTCGCTGCACGACTACTTGCGCGAGCAGTCCGGCCTCACGCTCAAGCGCACACAGACACGCATCAGCGCCCGCCGTGCGCAGGCGAAAGAGAGCAAGGTCCTGGAAATCCCCAATATGGCGCCGCTGCTCTGCGTGCGCACCCTGAACCACCGTGAAGGCGAAGAACGCGCGATGGAGTACTCCGTCAGCCTGACCCGCGCCGACATGATCGAATTCACTATGGAGCACTGAATGCATTTCGATACCGCCACCCGCCAGCGCTGGATGCGCGCGCTGGCTTTCAGCAAGGCCGATGCCCTGAATGCGCGGCTCCAGGCGTTAAAGCTGGCACCGGAATATGAGCTGATTCGCGCCCCGGAAACCGGGCTGATGCAAATTCAGGCGCGCATGGGCGGCACCGGCAACCGCTTCTTTGCCGGAGACACCACGCTGACCCGCGCAGTAGTACGCCTGAAAAGCGGCACGCTGGGCTACAGCTACCTGCTGGGACGCAACAAACATCACGCCGAGCAGTGCGCCGTCATCGACGCCTTACTGCAGGAACAGACGCATTTCCAGAACCTGATGGAAACCTTAATTAGCCCGCTGGAGGCAGAACGCGAGGCGGAAATTACCGCACGTCGCGCCGAAGTCAACGCCAGCCGGGTCGACTTCTTTACGCTGGTACGCGGAGATAACGAATGACCCTACAGACCGCCTTTACCCTGCCCGTCCAGGACGCCCAACAAAGCTTTCGCCGCCTGCTGAAAGCGATGAGCGAACCGGGGGTGATTGTTGCCCTGCATCAACTGAAACACGGCTGGCAGCCGTTGAATCTGGCAACCACCAGCGTTCTGCTGACGCTGGTCGATGGCGATACGCCGGTCTGGCTATCGCCTGCGCTTAATAATGACATCGCCAGCCAGAACCTGCGTTTTCACACCAACGCGCCGATGGTCGAACAGCCGCAACTGGCAACCTTTGCCGTGGCCGACGAGCAGATCAGCAGCGAACAGCTTAATGCCCTCTCCGCCGGTTCTGCCGTCGCGCCGGAATCCAGCGCCACGCTGATCGTGCAGGTCTCCAGCCTGAGCGGCGGGCGGATGTTGCGTCTGACCGGCGCAGGTATCGCCGAAGAGCGGATGATCGCGCCGCAGTTGCCAGAGTGCCTGATTCACGAACTCACCGAGCGCCCGCATCCGTTCCCGCTGGGCGTCGATCTTATCCTCACCTGTGGCGAACGGCTGCTGGCCATTCCGCGAACCACCCATGTGGAGGTGTGCTGATGTACGTAGCCGTCAAGGGGGGCGAGAAGGCAATAGCCAATGCCCATGCGTTACAGGAGCACCGACGCCGGGGCGACGATGCGGTTGTCGAACTGAGCGTGGCGCAGATCGAACAGCAGATGAATCTGGCTGTCGACAGGGTAATGACCGAAGGCGGTATTGCCGATCGCGAACTGGCGGCGCTGGCGCTCAAGCAGGCCAGCGGCGATAACGTCGAAGCCATCTTTCTGCTGCGCGCCTATCGCACTACGCTGGCGAAGCTGGCGGTGAGTGAGCCACTGAACAGCGCGGAAATGCGCCTGGAACGCCGTATCTCCGCCGTCTATAAAGATATTCCGGGTGGACAGCTGTTAGGGCCAACCTATGACTACACCCATCGTCTGCTCGATTTTACGCTGCTGGCGAATGGCGAAACGCCACCGTTGCGGACCGCAGAGAGTACACAGGAAGCCGCCCCGCACGTCTTTTCGCTGTTGGCGAATCAGGGGCTGGCGAAGCCCGAAGAAGATAACGGCATCGCGCCGGATGACATCACCCGCACGCCGCCGGTTTATCCCTGCTCCCGCGCCTCGCGCCTGCAACAGCTGATGCGCGGCGATGAGGGCTATCTGCTGGCGCTGGCCTACTCTACCCAGCGCGGCTACGGGCGCAATCACCCGTTCGCGGCCGAGATCCGCAGCGGTTACGTTGCGCTGGAAACGGTGCCGGAAGAGCTGGGATTTGCGGTCAACGTTGGCGAACTGCTGATGACCGAATGCGAAATGGTCAACGGCTTTGTCGCCCCGGAACACGACGTGCCCCACTTTACTCGCGGCTACGGGCTGGTGTTCGGCATGAGCGAACGCAAAGCGATGGCAATGGCGCTGGTGGACAGAGCCCTACAGGCACCCGACTACGATGAAACGGTCACGGGACCAGCACAGGACGAAGAGTTCGTGCTGGCGCATGCGGATAACGTCGAGGCGGCGGGTTTTGTTTCGCACCTCAAACTCCCCCACTACGTCGATTTCCAGGCCGAGCTGGAACTGCTCAAACGCCTGCAACAGGAGGCCGCCCGTGACCACTAACCTCTCCGGCTACAACTTTGCTTATCTGGATGAGCAGACTAAACGCATGATCCGCCGCGCGATCCTCAAAGCGGTGGCGATCCCAGGCTATCAGGTGCCGTTCGGTGGTCGCGAAATGCCGATGCCCTACGGCTGGGGAACCGGCGGGATCCAGATTACCGCCAGTGTGATTGGCGAACCGGATGTGCTGAAGGTTATCGATCAGGGCGCGGATGACACCACCAACGCCGTATCGATCCGCAACTTCTTCAAACGCGTCACCGGCGTTAATACCACCGAACGCACGGAAGACGCCACGCTTATCCAGACCCGTCACCGGATCCCGGAAACGCCGCTGGGAGAAGATCAGATCATTATCTTCCAGGTGCCGATCCCCGAACCGCTGCGTTTTATCGAGCCGCGCGAAACAGAAACCCGCACCATGCATGCGCTGGAGGAGTACGGGATCATGCAGGTAAAACTGTATGAAGATATCGCCCGCTTCGGCCACATCGCGACCACCTACGCCTACCCGGTGAAGGTGAATGGCCGCTATGTGATGGACCCGTCGCCAATCCCGAAATTCGATAACCCGAAGATGGACATGATGCCCGCCCTCCAGCTGTTTGGCGCGGGACGCGAAAAACGGATCTACGCCGTGCCGCCGTATACCCGCGTGGAAAGCCTCGACTTCGACGATCATCCGTTCACCGTGCAGACCTGGGATGAGCCCTGCGCCATCTGCGGTTCAACACACAGTTATCTTGACGAAGTGGTGCTCGATGACACCGGCAAACGGATGTTTGTCTGCTCCGACACCGACTACTGCCGCCAACAGAGCGAGGCACTCAGCCAATGACGCAACCGCTGCTTTCGGTTAATAACCTGACCCATCTCTACGCGCCGGGCAAAGGCTTCAGCGAGGTCTCTTTTGACCTGTGGCCTGGCGAAGTGCTGGGCATTGTCGGCGAGTCCGGTTCAGGTAAAACCACCCTGCTGAAATCCATTTCCTCACGCCTGACGCCGCAGTCGGGCGAGATTCAGTACCAGAACCGTTCGCTCTACGCCATGAGCGAGGCCGACCGTCGTCGCCTGCTGCGCACCGAATGGGGCGTGGTGCATCAGCATCCGCTGGACGGTCTGCGTCGTCAGGTCTCTGCGGGCGGCAATATCGGCGAACGCCTGATGGCGACCGGTGCGCGCCACTACGGCGAGATCCGCGCCACGGCGCAGCGCTGGCTGGAAGAGGTCGAAATTCCGGCCTCACGTATCGACGACCTGCCGACCACCTTTTCCGGCGGCATGCAGCAACGTCTGCAGATCGCCCGCAACCTCGTCACGCATCCGAAGCTGGTGTTTATGGATGAACCGACCGGCGGCCTGGACGTCTCCGTACAGGCGAAGCTACTGGACCTGCTGCGCGGCCTGGTGGTGGAACTGGATCTGGCGGTGGTGATTGTCACCCACGATTTAGGCGTGGCGCGCCTGCTGGCAGACCGTCTGCTGGTGATGAAACAGGGTCAGGTGGTGGAAAGTGGATTAACCGACCGCGTGCTCGACGATCCGCACCACCCTTATACCCAACTGCTGGTGTCGTCAGTTTTACAGAATTGATGTCGCTGCTGTGCCGGATGACGACGCTAACGCGTCTTATCCGGCCTACAGAACCGCGCTTACCCGACCTACGGTACATGTAGGCCGGATAAGGCAAAGCCGCCATCCGGCTACGAAACGTGTAGGCCGGATAAGGCAAAGCCGCCATCCGGCGATCGGACATCCGGCAAAAAGAACGAAGAGGCCAACATGATTCGCGTAGAAAATGTCAGCAAGACTTTTGTGCTCCACCAGCAAAACGGCGTGCGCCTGCCGGTGCTGCAAAACGCCTCGCTGGAGGTAAAAAACGGTGAATGCGTCGTGCTGCATGGCCATTCCGGCAGCGGGAAATCGACACTGCTCCGTTCGCTGTATGCCAACTACCTGCCCGATGAAGGACACATCCATATTCGCCATCGCGACGAATGGGTGGATCTGGTGCAGGCCCCGGCGCGCAAAGTGCTGGAAGTACGCCGCGCCACGATCGGCTGGGTGAGCCAGTTTCTGCGGGTGATCCCGCGGATCTCCGCGCTGGATGTCGTCATGCAGCCGCTGCTGGATCTCGGCGTGCCGCGCGAGGCGTGCGCCGCCAAAGCCGCAAACCTGCTGACGCGCCTGAACGTGCCGGAACGCCTGTGGCACCTTGCCCCGTCAACTTTTTCCGGCGGTGAACAACAGCGCGTCAACATTGCGCGCGGTTTTATCGTCGATTACCCGATTTTGTTACTCGACGAACCGACCGCATCGCTCGATGCCAAAAACAGTGCCGCCGTGGTGGCGCTGATTGAAGAGGCAAAAGCGCGCGGCGCGGCCATTGTCGGCATTTTTCACGATCAAACTGTGCGCGACCGCGTAGCGGATCGTTTGCACCTGATGGGAACAACACCATGATTATCAACAATGTAAAGCTGGTGCTGGAAGATGAAGTGGTGCAGGGATCGCTGGAAATGCAGGAGGGTGTGATTCGCGCGTTTGCGCAAAGTCAGAGCCGTCTTCCACAGGCGCTCGACGGTGAAGGCGGCTGGCTGCTGCCGGGACTGATTGAGCTTCACACCGACAATCTCGACAAATTCTTCACCCCCCGCCCGAAGGTGGACTGGCCCGCCCATTCGGCGATGAGCAGCCACGACGCGCTGATGGTCGCCAGCGGTATCACCACCGTGCTAGACGCGGTAGCGATTGGCGATGTCCGCGACGGCGGCGATCGTCTGGAAAACCTGGAGAAAATGATCAACGCCGTGGAGGAGACGCAAAAGCGTGGGGTGAACCGCGCCGAACACCGCCTGCATCTGCGCTGCGAACTGCCGCACCACACCACGTTACCGCTGTTCGAGAAACTGGTGGGTCGTGAACCGGTCACGCTGGTTTCGCTGATGGATCACTCGCCGGGCCAGCGCCAGTTCGCCAACCGCGAGAAGTACCGTGAGTATTATCAGGGCAAGTATTCGCTGACCGATGAACAGATGGCGCGTTACGAAGAGGAACAGCTTCAGCTTGCCGCACGCTGGTCACAGCCCAACCGGACGGCCATCGCGAAGTTGTGCCATGAGCGCAACATTGCGCTGGCGAGCCACGATGACGCCACCGCCGGACATGTGCTTGAATCACATCAGCTTGGCAGCGTGATCGCCGAATTTCCCACCACCTTTGAAGCTGCAGAAGCCTCACGCCAGCACGGCATGAACGTGCTGATGGGCGCGCCGAACATCGTGCGCGGCGGTTCTCACTCCGGCAACGTCGCGGCGCATACGCTGGCGGAGTTGGGCCTGCTGGATATTCTCTCGTCGGATTACTACCCTGCCAGCCTGCTGGATGCGGCGTTTCGCGTCGCGGACGACGCGGCCAACCGCTTCACCCTGCCGCAGGCGATCCGCCTGGTCACCGCCAACCCGGCACGGGCGCTCAGTCTCAGCGATCGCGGCACGATCGCCGAAGGGAAACGCGCCGATCTGGTACTGGCGCACCGCAAGGGCGATCACATCCACATCGACCACGTCTGGCGTCAGGGAAAGAGGGTGTTCTGAGTATGGGAAAACTGATCTGGCTGATGGGGCCGTCCGGCTCCGGAAAGGACAGTTTGCTGACGGCACTCCGTCAGCAGGAACATGCGCAACTGCTGGTGGCGCATCGTTACATCACCCGCGCGGCGAACGCCGGGAGCGAGAATCATGTTGCCCTGAGCGAACAGGAGTTTTTCACCCGCGCCGGGCATAACCTGCTGGCGTTAAGCTGGCATGCTAACGGCTTTTACTATGGCGTCGGCGTGGAGATCGACCTCTGGCTCAACGGCGGCTTCGACGTGGTGGTCAACGGCTCCCGGGCGCATCTTCCCCAGGCGCAGGCGCGCTACGGTACGGCGCTGCTGCCGGTCTGTTTGCAGGTCTCCCCCACGATTTTGCGCCAGCGTTTACAGGCGCGCGGGCGGGAAAGCGAAACGGAGATCGCCGCGCGTCTCGAACGCGCCGCCCGCTATGCCCCGTTTGACTGCCATACGTTGAATAACGACGGCAGTTTGCACCAGTCCGTCGATACACTGTTAACGTTAATGGGACGCAAGGAGCCACGCCATGTCTGCCTGTGAACTTCGTCGCGCCACGGCACAAGACACCGAGGCCGTGTACGCGCTCATCTGCGAACTGAAACAAACCACGTTTGATTACCCGGCCTTTCGCGCCGGATTCACCGCCAATTTGCAGGATGCCCGATTGCGCTATCAGTTGGCGCTGCTTGACGGTGAGGCGGTTGGGTTGATTGGCCTGCATTTGCAGTATCATTTACATCACGCCAACTGGATTGGCGAGATTCAGGAGCTGGTGGTGATGCCGCAGGCGCGGAGTCTGAAAATCGGCAGCCAGTTGTTGGCATGGGCGGAACAGAAAGCCCGCGAGGCGGGAGCGGAGATGACGGAGCTGTCCACCAGCGTGAAGCGCCATAACGCCCACCGTTTTTATCTGCGCGAAGGCTACGAACAGAGCCATTTTCGCTTCACAAAAGCATTGTGAGGTACGTAGCCCGGATAAGACGCTCGCGTCGCCATCCGGCACGATACGACAAGGGGAGTCACGATGAGCCTGACCATTACGCTGAGCGGCACGGGCGGCGCGCAAGGGGTGCCGGCGTATGGCTGCGACTGCGCCGCCTGTCGTCGCGCACGCTTGCAGGAACAGTATCGCCGACGCCCGTGTAGCGGCGTGGTCAAATTCAACGATGCGGTGACGCTGCTGGATGCGGGCATACCGCACCTGATGGACGACTGGCCGGCGGGCAGTTTCCGACAGTTTTTACTCACCCACTACCACATGGATCATGTACAGGGATTGTTTCCGCTGCGCTGGGGCGTTGGTGCGTCTATCCCGGTGTATGGCCCGCCGGACGAACAGGGTTGCGACGATCTGTTTAAGCACCCCGGCATTCTGGACTTTAGCTACACCGTCGAGCCGTTTGTGGTGTTTGAGTTACAGGGATTACAGGTCACACCGCTGCCGCTGAATCACTCAAAGCTGACGTTGGGTTATCTTCTGGAGACGGCGCACAGCCGCGTGGCGTGGCTATCCGACACCGCCGGACTGCCCGATAAAACGCTCACCTTTCTGCTCAACAATCAGCCGCAGGTTATCGTCATCGACTGTAGCCATGCGCCGAGTCCGGAACCCCCGCGCAACCACGGTGATTTAACCACGGTGATGGCGATGAATGAGGTGATCCACTGCCCGCAGGTGATCCTCACCCATATTAGCCACCAGTTCGACGTCTGGCTGATGGATAACCCGCTCCCGGACGGATTTGAAGCGGGCTATGACGGAATGCAGATTGTGGTGGATTAGGGCATTTTGTGCACGACTGCGTTAACGTTCGTCGTCCTCTTCCATTCGACGCTCTTCATCTTCCAGTTGGCGGCGCTCGCGATCGAGCAGGCGCTGGCGTTCATCCAGTTGACGACGTCTGTCCTCAAACTGACGGCGACGGTCGTCATACTGCCTGCGGCGATCGTCGCTCATTTCATTCTGCCACCTGTCGTCACGCGAATCCTCGTAGTCCCGCCCGCTGTCAGGCTTATAGGCATCGTTGATCGCCTGCTGAATGTTGCCGATGGCATCATCAATAATATCGGCCTGCGCCGGCACGGTAGCCAGCGACAGCAGGCTGAATAAAAAGAGCGTCGGAGTGCGTTTCATAAAACCAGCCTCAAAAGG
This sequence comes from Citrobacter telavivensis, assembly GCA_009363175.1. Taxonomy (NCBI): domain Bacteria; kingdom Pseudomonadati; phylum Pseudomonadota; class Gammaproteobacteria; order Enterobacterales; family Enterobacteriaceae; genus Citrobacter; species Citrobacter telavivensis. Next base: position 961,103 of record CP045205.1, on the reverse strand, counting down.
GGACGTTTTCTACGTTAGTCAACGCAACCTGATGCAACCAGAGGAGGAATCTCAAATTCAGTCTGGGTCAGCAGCGTCCCTCCATGGGTGTACCGGGTTCAAAGCCTTAGCCAGCCAACACGACTCTGCCGCTGCGCGGGGTCGATATGTTGTCATTCACGGGAAATCGTCACGTCAAATATGACGACAGCCTGCTTTTCGTCAGGGTTTTGACCAAAAAATACCCGTAATATCAGGGAAAGTCCCCAATTAAAATGTGGCATAAAAGATGCATACTCAGGGCGACAAGCGTGTATGCGCGATTTGATTAACTGGAGCGAAACCGATGAAAAAAGTCGTCACGGTTTGCCCGTATTGCGCATCAGGTTGCAAGATAAACCTGGTGGTCGATAACGGCAAAATCGTCCGGGCTGAGGCGGCGCAGGGGAAAACCAATCAGGGTACTCTGTGTCTGAAGGGCTATTACGGCTGGGATTTCATTAACGATACCCAGATCCTGACCCCGCGCCTGAAAACCCCTATGATTCGTCGCCAGCGTGGCGGCAAACTGGAATCTGTTTCCTGGGATGAAGCGCTGAACTACGTCGCCGAGCGCCTGAGCGCCATCAAAGCGAAATACGGCCCTGATGCCATCCAGACGACCGGCTCGTCTCGTGGTACCGGGAATGAAACCAACTACATCATGCAAAAATTTGCGCGCGCCGTTATTGGTACCAATAACGTTGACTGCTGCGCTCGCGTCTGACACGGCCCATCGGTTGCAGGTCTGCACCAGTCGGTCGGTAACGGCGCAATGAGTAATGCAATTAACGAAATTGATAACACCGATTTAGTGTTTATCTTCGGCTACAACCCGGCGGATTCCCACCCTATTGTGGCGAATCACGTGATTAACGCTAAACGTAACGGGGCGAAAATTATCGTCTGCGATCCGCGCAAAATTGAAACCGCGCGCATTGCCGACATGCACATCGCATTGCGAAACGGCTCGAATATCGCGCTATTGAACGCAATGGGTCATGTCATTATTGAAGAAAGCCTCTACGACCAGGCGTTTGTGGCCTCGCGTACGGAAGGCTTTGAAGAGTACCGCAAGATTGTCGAAGGCTATACGCCGGAGTCCGTTGAGGAGATAACCGGCGTCAGCGCGAGTGAAATTCGCCAGGCGGCGCGGATGTATGCCGGGGCGAAAAACGCGACCATCCTGTGGGGCATGGGTGTAACCCAGTTCTATCAGGGCGTGGAAACCGTGCGTTCACTGACCAGCCTCGCGATGCTGACCGGCAACCTCGGTAAGCCCAGCGTGGGCGTTAACCCGGTACGTGGTCAGAACAACGTTCAGGGCGCGTGCGATATGGGTGCGCTGCCGGATACCTATCCGGGCTATCAGTATGTGAAAGAACCGGCCAACCGCGAGAAATTCGCCAAAGCCTGGGGCGTGGACAGTCTGCCTGCGCACACCGGCTATCGCATCAGCGAGCTGCCGCACCGTGCGGCGCATGGCGAAGTGCGTGCGGCATACATCATGGGTGAAGATCCGCTGCAAACCGATGCGGAACTCTCTGCGGTGCGCAAAGGCTTTGAGGATCTGGAGCTGGTCATCGTGCAGGACATCTTTATGACCAAAACCGCCTCGGCGGCGGATGTTATTTTACCGTCGACGTCATGGGGTGAGCATGAAGGGGTATTTACCGCGGCTGACCGTGGCTTCCAGCGCTTCTTTAAAGCCGTTGAGCCGAAGTGGGATCTGAAAACCGACTGGCAAATCATCAGTGAAATTGCCACACGGATGGGGTATCCGATGCACTACAACAACACCCAGGAGATCTGGGATGAGTTGCGTCATCTGTGCCCGGATTTCTACGGTGCCACTTACGAGAAGATGGGCGAACTGGGGTATATCCAGTGGCCTTGCCGTGACACGTCGGACGCCGATCAGGGGACGTCTTACCTCTTTAAAGAGAAGTTTGATACCCCGAACGGCATGGCACAGTTCTTCACCTGCGACTGGGTGGCGCCTATCGATAAACTCACCGAAGAGTACCCGATGGTACTGTCAACGGTGCGTGAAGTCGGTCACTACTCCTGTCGTTCGATGACCGGTAACTGTGCGGCCCTGGCCGCGCTGGCAGACGAACCGGGCTATGCGCAAATCAACGCGGCCGACGCGGCGCGTCTGGGCATTGAAGATGAAGCGCTGGTCTGGGTTCACTCGCGCAAAGGCAAAATCATCACCCGCGCACAGGTCAGCGAACGCCCGAACAAAGGGGCGATTTATATGACCTACCAGTGGTGGATTGGCGCCTGTAACGAGTTGGTGACGGAGAACTTAAGCCCGATTACCAAAACGCCGGAGTACAAGTATTGCGCCGTGCGTGTGGAGCCGATTGCCGATCAATCCGCCGCCGAGCAGTACGTGATTGATGAGTACAACAAGCTGAAGGCCCGCCTGCGCGAAACCGCAATGGGTTAACCACAACGTTGATGCATCTCAACAGCCTCCTCCTGGAGGCTGTTTTTTTATCCATACGATCTCTTTATACTGTCCATTCCGTACCCTAATTAAAACTTAATAATGAAACCACTTCTTGCATTGATGTTATTGATGACATTCTTTGCCCGTGCTGCCGATCCTGAGCCTGGAAGCCAGTATTTGCAGGCCGCAGAGGCAGGTGACAAACGCGCGCAATATTACCTTGCTGACAGCTGGTTTAGCTTCGGCGATTTGAGCAAAGCCGAGTACTGGGCACAGAAATCTGCGGACAATGGCGATGCGGATGCTTGTGCGCTGCTGGCGCAAATTAAAATCACTAACCCGGTCAGTCTGGATTATCCGGAAGCGAAAATGCTGGCGGAAAAGGCTGCCCAGGCGGGCAGTAAAGCGGGTGAAATTACGCTGGCGCGAATTCTGGTCAATACTCAGGCCGGTAGACCCGATTACCCCAAAGCCATTTCCCTGCTGCAAAACGCTTCTGAAAATCTGGAGAGCGATGTTGCTGTAGACGCGCAGATGTTGCTCGGTCTGATTTACGCCAACGGCGTCGGGATTCAGGCCGATGATGATAAAGCGACCTGGTACTTCAAGCGCAGTTCCGCCATCTCTCGTACCGGATATTCCGAATACTGGGCGGGAATGATTTTTCTGAACGGCGAACAGGGCTTTATTGAGAAGAATAAACAGAAGGCGCTGCACTGGTTAAATCTGAGCTGTAGCGAAGGGTTTGATACCGGCTGCGAAGAGTTTGATAAGTTAACCAATGGGTGAATCAGATTGCCGGATGGCGGATTGCCTGATGACGACGCTCACGCGTCTTATCAGGCCTACAAAGGATGTGTAGGCCTGATAAGCGAAGCGCCATCAGGCAATCCGCTAACCGTTACTGAGCGGTTTTATCGAATTTGCCCAGTACTTCGCGCTCATACGCCAGCGCTTTTTTGCGGTCAAACTTGTGTTCCCATTTGGCGATAACCAGCACCGCCAGCGCATTCCCCACCACGTTCAGCGCCGTACGCGCCATGTCGAGAATACGATCCACACCCGCGATAAAGGCCAGGCCTTCCAATGGAATGCCTACGCTACCAAGCGTTGCCAGCAGTACCACGAAGGAGACGCCCGGTACGCCGGCAATCCCTTTCGATGTCACCATCAGCGTCAGCACCAGCACGATTTCCTGCCACAGTGACAGGTCGATACCGTACAACTGCGCGATGAAGATCGCGGCAATACTCTGGTACAGGGTCGAACCATCGAGGTTGAACGAGTAACCGGTCGGCACCACAAAACTGGTGATCGAGGCCGGCGCGCCATAGGCTTCCATCTTCTCGATAATCCGCGGCAAAACGCTTTCGGAGCTGGCGGTAGAGTACGCCAGAATCAACTCGTCTTTCAGAATGCGGATCAGGATCCAGATGCTCAGCCCGCAAATGCGCGCGACAATACCCAGCACCACCAGCGCGAAGAACAGGATCGCGAAATGAACCAACAGTACCAGCTTCGCCAGCGGCCACAGTGAGGCAAAACCGAAGTTCGCCACGGTCACGGCAATCAGCGCGAATACCCCGATCGGCGCATAGCGCATCACCATGTGCGTCACTTTAAACATGGTTTCGGAAATGGAACGGAACACCGTCACCAGCGGCTCACGATGCGTTGCCGGCAGTGAGGAAAGCCCCAAACCAAACAGCACCGAGAAAAAGATAATAGGCAGCATGTCGCCCTTCGCCATCGAGGCGACGATGTTCGTCGGGACCAGCGACAGAATCGTGCCCATCAGGCCATGCGCGTGGCTCTGCACTTCTGCCGTCGTGTTCTGGTATTTCGAAATGTCCACGGTCGCCAGTTGCGACATATCAATGCCGGACCCCGGCTGAAACACATTCGCCAGCGTAATCCCGAGGATAATGGCGATGGTCGTGATCACTTCGAAATAGAGAATAGTTTTCGCGCCGATACGTCCCAGCTGTTTCGCATCGCCGACACCGGCAATGCCGACAACCAGCGTAGAGATCACAATCGGCACAACGATCATTTTAATCAGATGGATAAAGATATCCCCTGCCGGAGAGAGCAGGTTTGCAATCAGCCACTCGCGGCTATCGCTGTGATAATGCAGATAACTGCCGAGTAAAATGCCCAGCACCATGGCAATCAGGATCTGCCAGGCCAGGCTGAGTTTAAAACTTTTCATAACGACGGACTTCCTCAATGGAGCGCCATTCCGGTAAAAAAAACAGGAATGGTTACATACTGAAAGGGTATGAATTGTGTTGCGTTGGTTTGTAGAGTTTTTTAACGCGCATAATCAGTACCATTTGCAGGGCATCTTACGCAACCCTTTAAGAACAGGGCTTTTCGCTGAAATAATGCATAATAACGCGAATTTATCGGGATTGAGTTGCATAACCATTTGTTATGGAAAGATTTTTAAATCTGCATTTTTGAATTATAACTTTCAGGAATTATTTTGACCGCGAGGTTCATTTGCCTGTTTTTTAAACAGATAAATGACGCAAATCACAAAATTATTTCTGCCGATTCTGTAACAATTTCGCCATATTAATCGACTCTATCAGTTGTACACGATTCACCCGCGGCGAATTTAAATCCAGCACTTTTTGCCACTGCAAAATCGCCTGTTTGTAATCCGCCTGCATAAATGCATCCGACGCCAGCAGCATTAATGCGGTGACTTCCGAAGCATCCAGCGCCAGCGCCTTGTCAATCATCTCGCGAGACGCCGGCGTCATGTGCTGCCCGGCCTGGTAGTAGAGCACGGTCGCCAGCGCCGAATAGATCTCCGCATTCTCTCCACGGCTACGCAGCGCCTGACGATAAGCCAGTAGCGCATTATCGTAATCATTACGCCACAGATAATACTCGCCGAGCAGCGCCCACTTTTCGCTGTCCTGCGGGTTGGCGCGAATCTGTTTTTGCAGGGCTAACAACTGGGCTTCCGGCGTCGATGTTTCAGCAAATTCATGCAGCGGATCGGCCAGTCGTCGTTGTTCGTCACGCACGGCCTGCCATTTTGGTGACAGCAGATAACCACTGAAACAAACGATGACCATCAGCGCAACGGCCAGCGCCAGCCACTTCAGCGGCAGCGGACGAAAAGGTGCGTCTGAACGTTCGGGCAGACTCATGGCTCGTCCTCCTCTTTACGTTGACGCGTACTGACCCGCCAGAGCACCCCGCCCACCAGCAGCAACAGCAGGCACGGAAGCGCCCACAGCAGCATGGTCTGTCCATTGAGCGGCGGGTTATAGCGGACAAAATCACCATACCGTTCGGTCATCCAGGCGGTGATTTCGGCTTCATTTTTCCCTTCTGCCACCATCGTATAGACCTGATGACGCATGCTGACGGCAACCGGCGCATTGGATTCCAGCAAGTTTTGGTTCTGACACTGCGGGCAGCGTAGCTGGCTGGCGATCGACAGCGCCTTTTCCTGCTGCTGCGGGTTATCAAAAGCCCAGGTATCCACCACCTGAGCATGAGCGGAAAAGGAGATAACCAACAGTAAGATAAACGCCATGAGAGTGCCTGATGACGCTGTGCCTATCAGGCCTGCGCAGCGCTTAAATCGTAGGCCGGATAAGGCGTGTGCGCCGCCATCCGGCACATTGCAGATAAGACTACGCATCGCGCTTTCTCCCACGCCAGCCGCTGAGCAGCGCCCCGGCAATCATCAACAGCCCGCCGCCCCAGATCCAGCGCACACCGCTCTGCACGTACAGGCGCATGGCATAACGCTCCTCGCCGGTTTTTTCGCCCATCACCGCATACCAGTCGTGAAGCAGATCCCAGCGGATGCCAGGCTCCATCATCTGCTGGCGGCGGGCGGAATAAAAGCGCCGCTCGGGCGTCAGGCTACCTATCCGTTTGTCACCCTGCCACAGCGTAATAAGCGCCTTTTCGGTGGTGTAGTTCCCTTTCGCGGCCAGCTCCAGCCGTTCAAAACGGAAGGTGTAACCTGCCAGTTCAACCTGCTGACCCGGGCTCAGGTTGAGGCTTATCTCCTGGCGACTGCCGCTGGAGAAGAGAATCCCCGCGGCAAAAACCAGCACGCCAGCGTGCGCCAGCAGCGCCGGACGCTGGCGGCGTACAGACCCCTTCCGGCTTCTGACCATCGAAATAGCGATCGCTACCAGCATCAACAGCCCAAACGGTAAGGTAGCACGGTTAAAATACGGTGCGCCCACGGAGAGTCGTCCCCAACCCAGCAGGCCATAAATCATCGGGTAGAGTGTACCAATCAGCACAATCAGCAGCACCGCGCAAAAGAGCAGCAGCGCTGCCAGAATCAACATCTCGCGCGACCATACGCCTAAACGGACTGTCTGTTGACTGGCTCGCGCCCGCCAGCCGTACAAGCCGAGCGAGACCAGACTCAGAATGGCAAAGAGGGCAAACAGCGGTACAGCGCGCACATTATCCAGCGCAAAGGCGTGTACAGAAACAAGAATGCCGGAGCGGACTATCAGCGTTCCCAGCAAAGAGAGGATCAGCGTGACGATCGCCAGCAGCAGCGACCAGTGGCGGAAATGGCCGCGTTCGCGCGACACAGACAGGCTGTGCAGCAGCGCACTGGCGGAAAGCCAGGGTAATAAAGAGGCGTTTTCCACCGGGTCCCAGAACCACCAGCCGCCCCACCCCAGTTCGCAATACGCCCACCAGGAACCGAGAATGATACCGAGCGTCAGCGCGCACCAGCCGGGTAGCGCCCAGCGCCAGCATACCCAGGCCGTCATCTTCGTGAAATCGCCATGCAGCAGGGACGCCAGCGCCACACCGGTGGCGACCATCAAACCACCGTAGCCGAGATACAGCAGCGGCGGATGCAGGATCAGCCCCAGATGTTGCAGCATCGGGTTGAGATCGCGTCCTTCTATTGCCGGCGGAAAAATGCGGACAAACGGATCGGACCAGAACACGATGAACAGCAGCAGAAAGGCGACGATCGCGCAGAGCACGCCGAGCGTCAGCGGGAACAGGGGATCCGATTCGCGGCGATAACGCCAGGCAAACAGCGCGCTCCAGCCGGACAGGAAGAGTACCCACAACAACAGCGACCCTTCGTGACCACCCCATACCGCCGCCAGTTTGAGTCCCCACGACAACAGGCTGTGGCTGTGTTGTGCCACATAGAGAACCGAGAAGTCGCTGGTCAGAAAGCAGAATACCAGAATCGAAAAGGCGAGCAGCAGGCACGCAAATTGCGCCCAGACGCCTGCGCTCGCCAGACGCATTACGCCCTGCCAGCGCAGGCGTTCACCTGCCAGTACGGCAAGCGGGGTCAACACGTTGACCCCGAGACTGAATAGCAGCGCCAGAAAACCGGCTTCAGGAAGGAGTACGTCCAGAAATCACCTTTCCCTCACAGCCAGGCCTATGCAACCGTGAGCTGTCCAGCATAAAGAATGAAAAAGCGCAGCAACAGTACGCCCGTCAGGCTGGCACCACATACCGCCAGCACACCGTGAAACGTCGAACCACGACTGGCCCAGGGTTTCAGTAGCATCGGAACGATCAGTCCCAGCCCCGCGACGCCGATCCAGAACCACCACGTCCAGAAGCCTCCGCCCAGCGCCGCCGACAGCGCGCGCATTTTGCCGTCATCCCCCAGAGCCAGCCCCACAAAGAAGGCGGCCAGCAGGAAGATCTCTAGCCACACCACCGGGGTTTCCACGCGGTGAATAAAGTGCGCCTCGGTACTGTGCGGGTTACCGCGCTGGCGTAACGCCATCGCGATCAGCGCCACCGCCGCACCGGAAGAGATCCCGGAGAACAGGAACAATACCGGCAGGATCGGGTTATTCAGGAACGGATAGGATTTCAGTACCGAAAGCAGGAAACCGGTATAAGCCCCCAGCAGCACGGCCAGCACCAGCATCAGCGTTTCGAGTCCACGGTTGAACGGCGTTAACAGCGTCAGCCCCTTCTGCACCACCTCCAGACGGGGGAACCAACGCTGTTGCAGGGCAATGACCTCTTTTTGAAAGATGATGGCCAGCCACACAATCAGCACGACCATATACAACTGGAACAGCAGAACCCCCATCGACATCACCGACGTAAAGCTGTAGTGGAACATCAGCTTCCAGAAGGTCCAGGGACGCGTCAGGTGGAAGATCAGAATCAGCAGACCGAGAATAATCGCCCCTGGCCCCACCACCAGCGTGGTGCGCAGCAGTGTACTGTCCGCTCCGCCCGCCTCCGGATGGTAACGGCGCAGCAGGATCGACAGCGTCACCAGTCCGGCAGAGATACCGATCAGAAACAGATAGATGGCGATAGGCCAGTCCCACACCAGCGATTCAAAGTGGAAAGCAGATGCGTTTGTCATTGGCTCACCTCCCCATATTTAAAGGGAACGCGGTAGACCTTCGGTTTGGTACCCAGCGCCAGCTTGTAGCGATACGTGGTTTTCTGTCGCAGCAGTCGGGAAATATCGCTGTCAGGATCGTCCAGATTGCCAAACGTCAGCGCCTTCGTCGGGCACGACTCGACGCAGGCCGGCAATTTGCCCGCTTTCAGGTTGGTTTTGCGGCAGAAATCGCATTTATCCACCGTTTTCGTGACCGGATGGATAAAGCGCACGCGGTACGGACACGCGGCGATGCAGTACTGGCAGCCGACGCAGAGATCCGGGTTCACGTCCACGATGCCATTCGCGGCATCGCGATACGATGCCCCGGTCGGGCAGACGTCAACACACGGCGCATGATCGCAGTGCTGGCACGAATGACGGAAGAAGCGGTACTTCACATCCGGAAACGTGCCCAGCGGTTCGCTGCGAATGATGGTGAGTCGCGACACCCCTTCCGGTACGTTGTTGACTTCCCGACAGGCATCCATACAGGCGGTACAGCCGATGCATAATGATTCATCATGCACCATGCCGTATCGCACGCCGTTAATATTCAACGTTTTCGCCACCACGCGTCCTGCAGTACCGCTGACGGCCACCAGCGCGCCGACGCCGGTGATGAACTGGCGACGAGAGCAACTCATGGATGCTCCTTAAGCAAAGGAACAGACGCCGGATTAAAGTTCGGATTGTTACGCTGATCGCTATGGCAATCGACGCAAATCTTAACCCGTCCTTTATCGCTTAACGTCTGCATCGTGTCTTGCTTCGGATGCAGTGAGTGACAACTGGCGCAGGCCACTTTAGTCACGTGGACATCGTGCGGCCAGAACGCTTTTTGCAACTGCTCAGGCAAGTGACAGGACAGACAAACGCTGTTCTGCTGCTCCACGTTGTACATCGGCTCGTTGAAGCGCATCACATCCTTCGCCCCTTCACGGTGCTGAGGCGATGGCTTGCCATGACAATTGGTACAGGTGACCGGCAGTTTGTTGTTCGGATTGGTCACGGATGCATGCTTACCATGCATCCCTTCGGTATCCGGCTTGTGACAGTCCAGACACGCGGCATCCGGGCTACGCTGTTGGGTGACCGTCCAGCGTTCAGACTCCTGCGGCGTTGGCGTGGCGGTTATCCCACTCAGGCTCCATAACAGACCTGACGCCAGCACCCCAGCAGTTAATAACGAACGGAATACGCTCATATTCACTCCGTTGCATAATGCCTGATGGCGCTACGCTTATCAGGCCTACAAGACTTCCGTAGGCCGGATAAAGCGCTGGCGCTGTCATCCGGCAAATTGAGGTTATTGGCTTAACAAACCGTTTTTACGCGCCTGTTCTTCCCACTGCGGAATCACCGTTTTGATAAAGTCCTGCTTATCGGCGTTAATCTGCTGCATGTTCAGACCAATGGCCGCCTGGGCTTTCTCTTTGGTGGAGATATCTGGTATCGCGATTTCATGGGTGATGCCTTTGGTTGCCAGCAGACGCGCCAGTTTCGTCCGGGCATCGGCGGCTTTGTCCATCGCGATGCCTAACATCCGCAGACCTTCTTCCGGAGCGTGCATATGGATTCCGTGAGAAGCAATGGCCAGATCCCAGCGCCACTGCGCGTGACGGATATCACTCAGAATCGGTTTCATTTCCGCTTCCGTTGCGCCCGCATCCCAGGCCGCTTTCGCTTCGAAGTGAGCACGCACCAGTTGATCTTCAACCTTGATTTTCAGCCCATTGATCGCCTTCTTACGCTCAGCAACGACATTTTGCAGGGCGGCTTTGTCCTGGGTATGGCAGTTCGCGCAGGTCTGTGGGAAGTTGTCGAACGGGTTACCAATCTTATGATCGGTATAGAGTTTGCCATCGGCGTTCTGCACTTTCGGCATGTGACAGTCGATACAGGTCACATTGTTTTTGCCGTGAATGCCCACGCTCCAGGTTTCATATTCCGGATGCTGCGCTTTCAGCATCGGGGTTTTTGACAGCGAGTTGGTCCAGTCAGCGAAGGTAATGGCGTCATAATATTTCTCCATGTCTTCGACCTTCATGCCGTCATCCCACGGGAACTTAACGGCTTTGTTTTTGCCGTCAAAGTGGTATTCCACATGACACTGCGCGCACACCATCGACTGTTGGTCGAAACGACCGGCTTTATCGAACGGCTTGCCGATGGTCTCCATCGCGCGTTCAGCGTACGGACGAGACAACGTCAGCTCAGGTTTGCCTTTCGCGAAGTCAGGTGACGCCGTGTTGTGGCAATCGCCGCAGCCCAGGTTGTTAACGACTTCCGGACCGCCGCGCGCCCACATACCGTGGAAGTAGCCGTCTTCACCGTCTTTCTGGATAAGACGCGCCACGTCCGGGCTTTTGCAGCTCCAGCAGGCCATCGGTAATGGACCGTCTTCAGCCGTCTTTGGTGCGCCGGTACGTAACGTTTCGCGTACATCGGTCACCGCATAGGCGTGCCCACGCGGTTTGTTGTAATCCCGGGAGAACGGATATCCCGCCCACAAGATCACCAGACGGGGATCTTCCGCTAATGCGTCTTCACGTTTTGATTGCTCTGAGGTGGCTTTCCATGAAAGGTATTGATCGGGGTGCTGAGGGGCGAAGACTTCATTCTTCGCTTCAACGGTAACAGTCTTTGCGGGTTCGGGCGTTTGCTCAGCATAAACCGCAGAAATGAAAAACAGCGGTACGACCAGGCTGAAGAAACGGCGTGCGCGTAGTGTAATCCTTGCCATAGAGGTCTCATCCAGATTGCGCCATTGTGTTCAATGACGGTTCTTTTTTTATTCTATCCATGACGATAACCACACACACCGCCATGACATTGCCCTAATCTAGATGTAACAAAAAACCACACACAAAATGTTGTCTTTAATCAATTGTAAGTGTATGTAAAATACCACTTTAGAGTTAGTCAAGCCGTTTTCTCTCTACTCCTTTCCCCTTTTTCGACCCCGATCGCCTTTCTGGAAAAATTAACATAACCCTCTGTAACGGAAAGATTTTGGCAACTTTTGTTGGTTTCCTTCAAAAAACGTATTGCCGCTAATTTGCACAATTCCCGTATTGCGTGATCTGTCGCGCAAAACCTAAACAAAACTGTCAAAGCCCCTACATTTAACGTTTGTGAGACATATTATTAACATCCTACAAGGAGAACAAAAGCCATGAGCCAAATTCACAAACACGCTATTCCCGCAAACATTGCGGATCGTTGCCTGATAAATCCGGAGCAGTACGAAGCGAAGTACCAACAATCTATTAACGAACCAGATACCTTCTGGGGCGAGCAGGGAAAAATTCTCGACTGGATCAAGCCGTACCAGAAAGTGAAGAACACCTCTTTCGCGCCGGGCAATGTGTCCATTAAATGGTACGAAGACGGTACGCTGAACCTGGCGGCAAACTGTCTCGACCGTCACCTGCAGGAAAATGGCGATCGTACCGCCATCCTCTGGGAAGGCGATGACGCCTCGCAGAGCAAACAGATTAGCTATCGCGAACTGCATCGTGATGTCTGTCGTTTCGCCAACACGCTGCAGGATCTGGGCATTAAAAAAGGCGATGTGGTTGCTATCTATATGCCGATGGTGCCAGAGGCCGCTGTCGCGATGCTGGCCTGCGCCCGCATTGGTGCCGTACATTCAGTAATCTTCGGTGGCTTCTCACCGGAAGCCGTTGCCGGGCGCATCATTGATTCCAGTTCGAAGCTGGTGATCACCGCCGACGAAGGCGTACGTGCCGGTCGCAGCATTCCGCTGAAGAAAAATGTCGACGATGCGCTGAAAAACCCGAACGTAAAAACCATCGAACATGTGGTTGTCCTCAAGCGCACCGGCGGCAACATTGAGTGGCAGGAAGGTCGCGACCTGTGGTGGAGCGACCTGATTGATAAGGCCAGCGCCGAGCATCAGCCTGCGGAAATGAATGCCGAAGATCCGTTGTTCATCCTCTATACCTCTGGCTCCACCGGTAAACCGAAGGGCGTGCTGCACACCACCGGCGGCTATCTGGTGTATGCCGCAACCACCTTTAAGTATGTATTTGACTACCATCCGGGCGATATCTACTGGTGTACCGCCGACGTGGGTTGGGTCACCGGACACAGCTACCTGCTGTATGGCCCACTGGCCTGCGGCGCCACCACGCTGATGTTTGAAGGGGTGCCAAACTGGCCAACTCCGGCGCGTATGAGCCAGGTGGTGGATAAGCATAAGGTTAACATTCTCTATACCGCGCCGACGGCGATCCGCGCCCTGATGGCGGAAGGCGATAAGGCGATTGAGGGCACTGACCGCTCATCGCTGCGCATTCTGGGTTCGGTTGGCGAGCCCATCAACCCGGAAGCATGGGAGTGGTACTGGAAGAAGATCGGTAATGAAAAATGCCCGGTGGTGGATACCTGGTGGCAGACCGAAACCGGTGGCTTCATGATCACCCCGCTGCCCGGCGCGACCGAACTGAAAGCCGGTTCTGCCACGCGTCCGTTCTTCGGCGTGCAACCGGCGCTGGTGGATAACGAAGGTCATCCGCAAGAAGGGGCCGCCGAAGGCAACCTGGTGATCACCGACTCCTGGCCGGGACAGGCGCGTACGCTGTTTGGCGATCACGAACGCTTTGAGCAAACCTACTTCTCAACCTTTAAAAACATGTACTTCAGCGGCGATGGCGCTCGTCGTGACGAAGACGGTTACTACTGGATCACCGGTCGCGTTGATGACGTACTGAACGTCTCCGGTCACCGTCTTGGCACGGCGGAAATTGAATCCGCGCTGGTCGCACATCCGAAGATCGCCGAAGCGGCGGTGGTCGGCATCCCGCACAACATCAAGGGACAGGCGATTTATGCCTATGTGACGCTGAATCACGGCGAAGAACCGTCCCCTGAGCTGTACGCCGAAGTGCGCAACTGGGTACGTAAAGAGATTGGCCCGCTGGCGACGCCAGACGTGCTGCACTGGACCGACTCACTGCCGAAAACCCGCTCCGGCAAAATCATGCGCCGCATATTGCGCAAGATCGCGGCGGGCGATACCAGCAATCTGGGCGATACCTCGACCCTCGCCGATCCTGGCGTGGTAGAGAAACTGCTCGAAGAGAAGCAGGCCATCGCGATGCCATCATAACCACCACCGTGAAATGCCCGATGGCGCAAAAGCTTATCGGGCCTACAGGTTCAGCAACCTTTGTAGGCCCGATAAGGCGTTAGCCGCCATCGGCAAAATAAACAATACCCCCTACCCTTTCTCTACATGAGAGAGGGAAATGATAAAACCTCCCCAAAGGATTTCGCGTTGCAGGACTACGACAGCAGTCAGGTCTTGCCTGCGGCGTGAAAGACGAAGGGAACCTCTGGAGACTCTGTGATGAATGACACCATTTATCAGCGGATAGAAGACAATGCGCGTTTCAGGGAGTTAGTTGAAAAAAGGCAACGGTTTGCCACGATACTGTCGATCATCATGCTGGTGGTCTATATCAGCTTTATTCTACTGATTGCCTTTGCGCCTGGCTGGCTGGGAACCCCGCTTCACGAGGGAACCAGCGTCACCCGGGGTATTCCGATTGGCGTGGGGGTGATTCTGATCTCCTTCGTTCTGACCGGCATCTATATCTGGCGGGCGAACGGCGAATTCGACCGTCTGAACAATGCAGTACTGCGCGAGGTTAACGCATCATGAAGAGAGTCCTGACGGCGCTTGCCGCCACACTACCCTTCGCGGCCAACGCGGCGGATGCCATTAGCGGTGCGGTACAACGCCAGCCGACCAACTGGCAGGCGATTATCATGTTCCTGATTTTCGTCGTATTTACACTGGGTATTACGTATTGGGCTTCTAAACGCGTACGTTCGCGTAGCGATTACTATACGGCGGGCGGGAATATCACCGGCTTCCAGAACGGACTGGCGATTGCCGGCGATTACATGTCGGCAGCGTCGTTCCTCGGGATCTCGGCACTGGTGTTTACTTCCGGCTATGACGGGTTGATCTACTCGCTGGGCTTCCTCGTGGGCTGGCCGATCATTCTGTTTCTGATCGCCGAACGTCTGCGTAACCTCGGTCGCTATACCTTTGCCGATGTGGCCTCCTATCGCCTGAAGCAAGGCCCGATCCGTATTCTGTCGGCCTGTGGTTCGCTGGTGGTCGTTGCCCTTTATCTGATTGCCCAGATGGTCGGCGCGGGCAAACTGATTGAACTGCTGTTCGGTCTGAACTACCACATCGCGGTGGTGCTGGTCGGCGTGCTGATGATGATGTACGTGCTGTTCGGCGGCATGCTGGCAACCACGTGGGTGCAGATCATCAAAGCCGTGCTGCTGCTGTTCGGCGCCAGCTTTATGGCCTTTATGGTGATGAAGCACGTGGGCTTTAGCTTCAATAACCTGTTCACCGAAGCGATGGCGGTGCACCCGAAAGGTTCTGCGATTATGAGTCCGGGCGGGCTGGTGAAAGACCCGATCTCTGCGCTCTCACTGGGGCTCGGCCTGATGTTTGGTACGGCGGGTTTGCCACACATCCTGATGCGTTTCTTCACGGTCAGCGATGCCCGCGAAGCGCGTAAGAGCGTGTTCTATGCCACCGGCTTTATGGGTTACTTCTACATCCTGACCTTCATCATCGGTTTTGGCGCCATTATGCTGGTCGGTGCGAATCCGGCGTATAAAGATGCGGCGGGCGCGCTGATTGGCGGGAACAACATGGCGGCGGTACACCTGGCGAATGCGGTGGGCGGCAACCTGTTCCTCGGCTTTATTTCAGCGGTGGCGTTCGCCACTATTCTGGCGGTCGTCGCCGGTCTGACGCTGGCGGGCGCCTCTGCGGTCTCTCACGATCTGTACGCGAACGTGTTCCGCAAAGGTGCGACCGAACGTGACGAGTTGCGGGTGTCGAAAATCACCGTGCTGGTGCTGGGCGTCATCGCCATTATTCTTGGCGTGCTGTTCGAGAATCAGAACATCGCTTTCATGGTAGGTCTGGCGTTTGCTATCGCCGCGAGCTGTAACTTCCCGATCATCCTGCTTTCCATGTACTGGTCGAAACTGACCACGCGTGGCGCAATGCTGGGCGGCTGGTTAGGCCTGTTGACTGCCGTGGTGTTGATGGTGCTTGGCCCTACCATTTGGGTACAAATCCTCGGCCACGAAAAGGCTATCTTCCCGTATGAATACCCGGCGCTGTTCTCCATTACCGTGGCATTCCTTGGGATCTGGTTCTTCTCTGCCACCGATAACTCGGCAGAAGGGAATCGCGAACGCGAGCAGTTCCGTGCTCAGTTCATCCGTTCCCAGACGGGCTTCGGGGTCGAGCAAGGCCGCGCCCACTAATCAACATTATCCCCTTCATATCTGGAGGGGATATTTCAATGGCTGACCCGGCGTTAATCACCCTTCTTAAATTCATCCACATTCCCTCTGCGTTAACACCTTCCATACTTTTCATCTATGGCATTTTATGCAAAAAATTCATTTTAAATCAGTGGATTATTTGTGGTTTTCACCGAACTAAAAACGGAAATCAGTATGGAATGGAATATCAATACAGCGGTCGATCATGCCACAATGCGCACACTATTACTGATATCACTCCTGCTGATGAGTTGCATCACTCATGCACAGACACCTGAAGCAACCGTCAGAGATTTCTATCATTTTTACCTGACAGATTTTGTCTCTGATAATCAAGAAAATCCGTTGAATTCCGCCAAAATGCAGCAATACGTCGCGAAAGAGACGCTGACCAGGCTTAAAGCCATTCAGGATATCAAGGAACAAGAGATCGTAGACGCGGACTATTTCACCTACTGCCAGGATTATGCTGCCGAATGGATATCCGCTCTCGACGTCGGAACGGCCAGGGATGATGCGGGAGGTAAAGTGCTGGATGTCTGGTTGGGTATTGAGGATGGTAAAAAACGCAAACTTCGCGACTATTTGCGCCAGGAAGACGGCAACTGGAAAATCTACCGGGTGGTAGATGTTTCCAACGGGTTTGAGCAAAACATCTTTGACGATAACGCGATTAGCGCGGCCAGAGCACAGGCCGCCACATTGTCCCAACATTAGCGATTCATGATCATGAATTGTACGGGAAGAAAAAGTGGAGACTGACTCTCTGTCGGGTAGCGCTTCGCTACCCGATTTATCAGAACATCAGCTTCGCTACCAGCGGCGCAACCAGTACCATCACCACACCGGAAAGCATCATCACCAGACTGGCGACCACGCCCTCCTGCTGGCCAAGCTCATACGAGCGCGCCGTCCCTGCCCCGTGCGAAGCCGCGCCAAATCCCGCACCTTTCGCCATCCCTTCACGAATCGACAGACGCAAAAACAGCGCATCGCCGACCGCCATGCCAAATACGCCGGTCACCACCACGAACAGCGCCACTAAATCTGGCTGCCCACCCAGCGGTTCAGCCGCCGCCAGGGCAAACGGCGTGGTCACCGAACGCACCGCCAGGCTGCGTTGAATTTCGTCCGGCAGGGTAAATAAACGTGCCAGCCAGACTGAACTGGTCACCGCGACCACCGTTGCCGTTACCACGCCTGCGGTAAGCGACATCCAGTGACGTTTGATAATGGCAAAATTGTCGTAAACCGGCACAGCAAAGGCGATCGTTGCCGGACCAAGCAGCCACAGCAACCAGTGTGATTCACCGATGTAGCTTTGCCAGGAGATATGACCAAATACCAGCATCAGCACCAGCAGCGCGGGCGTGAGTACCAGCGGCATCAGCGGCAGCTTACGAAAACGACGGTACAGGCGTTTATTGGCGAAATAGATAATCAACGTGATCGCCAGACAAAGCACGCTGAGCTGGAGATTAGTCACGGTTTACCCTGCTTATTTCATAACGATAGACTTTATCCACTACCCACGCCGTTGCACCAAGCACCATTAGCGTGCTGATCGCAATGACCGAAAAAATCCGCCAGCCGTCCACCAGTAGCTGATGGGCATAGTTCACTACCGCCACCACCGCCGGAACAAAGAACAGCAGCATCTCCGCCAGCAGCCAGCGCGCCCCGGCGCGAACCCAGCGCAATGGAAGGATGCGACAAACAATCAGCGCCAGCATCAGCATCATCCCCACCAGATTGGCCGGTAGCGGCAGATGCAGCCAGGAAACCAGATATTGCGCAACGATAAACAAACCTGCATACAGCAGTACCTGAACCGGAACCTGGAGTCGTTGCATAACGGCAGGCGTAACGCGGCTTATCGCCACAGCCATGAGGGAACATCCTGAAAAATAATACGGAACGCCAGTATAGAGAGACCCCGTCGATGACTGAAATGAATTAAAATCATTACAGGCATAGTCGGAAGGAATACTCATGGATATCAGAACGCTGCGTTATTTTGTTGAAGTGGTACGCCAACAGAGCTTCACCCGCGCAGCGGAGAAGCTCTTTGTCACCCAACCGACCATCAGTAAGATGCTGAAAAACCTGGAAGATGAGCTGAGCTGTACGCTGCTGATCCGCGATGGTCGCAAACTGTTGCTCACCGACACCGGTCGCGTCGTGTTCGAACGCGGGCTGGCGATTCTGGCCGAGTTTCGCCAACTGGAAGCCGAACTGGGCGACATCAACCACCTTAATAAAGGACTGCTGCGTCTCGGCATCCCGCCGATGGTTGGCATGCTGATGGCCGGACCGATCGGCTTGTTTCGCCAGCGCTACCCCGGCGTGGAGCTTAAGGTTTCTGAGTTTGGCGGCCTGACGGTGCAGCAGGCGGTGATGAACGGGGAACTGGATGTCGCGATGACCGCGCTCCCCGTGGAGGAAGGGAGCGGTCTGGCGACGTTACCGGTATTCAGCCATCCTCTTTGCGTACTGGTGCCGCGCTCCGGTCAGTGGACCACCTGCCAGTCCGTGTCGCCGGAAGCGCTGGCCGAGCATCCACTGCTGATCTACAACGAGGATTTCGCCCTGAGCCGCCAACTGATGCAACTGTTTAGTGAGCATGAGGTGAAGCCGCGTATCGCGGTGCGCAGCGGTCAGTGGGACTTTCTTGCGGCAATGGTGCAGGCAGGCGTGGGGATCGCCATTTTGCCGGAGCCTATTTGCGAACGGCTGGATAAGAATACGCTGCGCTGGATCCCGCTGGAAAGTGAGTTACGCTGGCAGCTAGGGATGATTTGGCGCGAAGGGGTGTATCTCTCACACAGCGCCAAAGCCTGGCTGTCCTGTTGTGAAGGGTTTTGGTTAACCTCGGCTGACCGATAAACATCGTACCGCCGGATGACGGCTAACGCCTTATCCGGCCTACAACATGCACGAACCGTAGGCCTGATAAGCGCAGCGCCATCAGGCATCAGGCTAACGCCTACACTCGTTCACCCGCCTGTAACGATGCCATGCTACTTGCCCACTTCTGAGGGTATAAACCTCGCTTCACATCGCGGTGAAACGTAGAGTACGGCCAATTTTTTACCTGCGTTACCCAACCATGTTTAACGGGATTGATATAAATATAATCAACATGTCTTTGGTAATCATGCTGGTCCCGTATAGTGTGTTCCCAGAAACGGGGCTGCCAGACCTGCCGTAACGCCAGCGACTTTGAAAAAGTCTTTTTAATAGCCCGCCAACGTGCTGAAAAATCATACTCGTTTTCAGGCAACGTCCAGATACAGTGCATATGCTTGGGCAGAACGACCCAGGCATCGATTTGAAAAGGTTTGTTTCTTTTAACCATCCAAATGGCATTTCTCAGCGCTGCGATCTGTTTTATTAAAAGATGACTTCTGCGATTACGCAGGTTAACGGTAAAAAACCACGTTCCACCGTTGATGTAGTTGCGCCGATAATCAGACATATTTCCTCCTTTTTCGCAAAAATAGGCGGGGACGAGGGAGGTGGCAAGCGTGACTGACTTATTCAGGAATACAACTCGCAAACTAAATTGCCGGATGACGGCTGGCGCCTTATCCGGCCTGCAACATGCACGAACCGTAGGCCTGATAAGCGCAGCGCCATCAGGCAACACGACAAATATGTGCAGACAGACCAACGCCGGATGACGGCTGGCGCCTTATCCGGCCTACAACATGCACGAACCGTAGGCCTGATAAGCGCAGCGCCATCAGGCAACACGACAAATATCGCCGGATGACGGCTAACGCCTTATCCGGCCTGCAACATGCACGAACCGTAGGCCTGATAAGCGCAGCGCCATCAGGCAACACGACGGTTTTACTGATTTTCGATCAGCAACGCTTCCAGCAGGTCGAGATCGTGCAGTAATTTTTGCAGGGTTTCATTGCTGATTTCGCGGGTGGCGCGCAGATGATACAACTCCGCCCGCTCTGATCGCAGCGCCGCGAGGCGGAAGCGGCGTTCCAGGTTCTCTTCCTGGAGCGAACTCTCGACATCGTTACGCCCGTCAGCACGACGACGCAGGTTACCGATGACGCGGGAGCTCACTTCGGTCAGGAGCTGATTATCGATATTCTCCTCAGTATCCGCCGCCAGACGCTCTTCCATTTTCTGGATAGCGACAATCGCCACTTCCGCCGTCGCCGCACGAGCAATCCGTTCCTCTTTCAACTGCTGAGAATGATCGGCCACTTCCAGATGTTGCAGCAGAATCGGCAGCATCACTACGCCGACAAACAGCGAGAACAGAATCACCCCAGCGGCGAGGAAGACCAGTTCGTAGCGCGCCGGGAAGACGTTGCCATCCGGCAGCAGCAGCGGGATAGACAGGACACCCGCCAGGGTGATGGCCCCGCGAACCCCCGCAAAGGAGGCAATCAGCAACTCACGCGTGGACCAGGAGCCAAACTCCATCGGCTTCTTGTGCAGAAAACGCACGCTGAATTTTTTCATCGTCCACAGCCAGCCGAAACGCACCAGCATCAGCGCCGCATAAATCAGCACGATGTCGGTAAACAGCATCCAGGTTTCAACGTTCGGGTCGGCTTCTGCCGCCACCAGAGAGGACTCCAGAATGCCCGGCAACTGCAGGCCCAACAGCAGGAACACCATGCCGTTAAAAACAAACTCCAGCATTGCCCAGGTGCTGTTGGCGCGCAGACGCATCGCCAGCGGCGCACGGCGCATCACGCCCGCACGGGTGATGGTCATCCCCGCCGCGACGGCGGCCAGGATGCCCGACACGCCGATATGTTCGGCAATCAAATAAGAAGCAAACGGCAGCAGGAACAGCAGGACGATCTGCGTGGCGGGTTCGTCACCGCCCCAGCGGCTGAGGAACCCGAGCGAGCGACCGTACAGCCAGCTCACCACAAACCCTGCCAGGATACCGCCGATCGCGACTTTGAAGAATTCCACGGTCGCACCGCCGATGGTAAAAATCATCGTCCCCATCGCCACGGCAACGGCAAATTTCAACGCGACCAGGCCGGAGGCGTCGTTCATCAGCGCCTCGCCCTGCAGAATGCCCATGATTTTCTTCGGTATACGGCCTTCGCCGACAATACCGGAAAGGGCCACCGCATCGGTGGGTGACAGCACGGCGGCCAGCGCAAAGGCGGGTATCAGCGGAATACCCGGCACCACCCAGTAAATCAGGAACCCTATCCCGACCACCGTGACGACGACCAGCGCCAGCGCGAGGCCAAATATCTCTCGCCCATGTTCAAGAAATTCTCGCGTTGGCGTCTTCCAGCCATCGGCAAACAGCAGCGGCGGGATAAACAGAACCAGAAACAGTTCGGGGTCAAACTCGACGTGCAGACCAAACGTGGGCCACGCCAACAGCGCGCCGATCGCAATCTGCATGAGGGGTAAGGGGAGCTGGAAGGGCAATACGCGCGTAAATACCCCGGACAGAGAGACCACAAGGGTCATGATGAGTATTGTGAAGAAGATTTCCATGCGTTCCCTGTTTGCGATGTTTCTTATGTGTTTGAGAGGCGTCGTGCCTTGATTTTACCTTTTTCAGAGTATCGCAAAAGACAACAAGTGTGTGCTGAAAATAAAAATGGGCGGCAAAAGCCACCCATTTTCGGAGTACATTTCGTAATCAGATGGCCCAGCCGCCGGCATAGAACGCCACCAGCGCCACGGCAATCACCACGGTGCCGATGTTCAGCTTGCGCCACTCACCCGAAACCACACGGCCAATCACCAGCGTGGCAAAACCAATCATAATACCGGTCACGATGTTACAGGTCAGTACGATGAATACGGCTGTCACCAGACCCGCCATTGCATCAACAAAGTCAGCAAAATCGATTTTCGCCACGTTGCTCAACATCAGCAGACCGACGTACATCAGCGCAGGCGCCGTTGCATACACCGGAACGAGATAAGAGAGCGGAGAGAGGAACAGGATCAGCAGGAACAGTACGCCAACGGTGATGGCGGTCAGACCGGTTTTACCGCCCGCTGCCGTACCAGCCGCTGACTCGATATAGACCGCTGCCGGCGCCGCGCCCACCAGACCGGAGAACACGCTGCTCAGGGAGTCGGTGGTCAGCGCTTTACCGCCGTCGATGATCTGTCCGTCTTTATCCAACAGATTCGCCTGACCCGCCACGGCGCGGATGGTGCCAGTGGCATCAAACACGGCGGTCATCACCAGCGCCAGGACGCTTGGCAGTACAACCGGGTTCAGCGCGCCCATGATATCCAGGCTGCCAATCAGCGATTTGCCGTTTTCATCGCTCAGCGACGGCATGGCGAAAATGCCGGAGAATTTCACGGCCGGATCGAAAAGCAGGCCGACGATAGAAATGCCGATAATCGTCAGCAGAATCCCCCCCGGCACTTTCAGTTTCTCCAGACCGATAATCACCGCCAGACCAACCAGCGACATAATCACCGGGAAGGTCGCGAAATGACCGAGGGCTACCGGCAGACCGTCCAGCGGGTTCTTGATGACCAGACCTACGCCGTTCGCCGCGATCAGCAGTAAAAACAGGCCGATACCGATGCCGGTGCCGTGCGCGATGCCCTGCGGTAAATTGCGCAGGATCCAGCTACGGATCCCGGTCGCGGAGATAATGGTAAACAGCACACCCATCAGGAATACCGCGCCCAACGCGACCGGAACGCTAATCTGCTGGCCCAGTACCAGGCTGAACGCCGTGAAAGCGGTCAACGAGATGGCGCAACCAATCGCCAGAGGCAGGTTTGCCCACAGCCCCATGACGATAGAACCCAAACCAGCCACCAGACAGGTCGCAACGAACACCGCTGCGGGCGGAAATCCGGCTTTGCCCAGCATGCCAGGCACGACGATAACGGAGTACACCATCGCCAGAAACGTTGTTAAACCTGCCACCACTTCCTGACGGACAGTGCTTCCACGTTGTGAAATTTTAAACCAGGCGTCAAGCGAACCGCCGGTACGCGCTGAAGGCGTAGACATAGAAAACATCCCCTGAGAGTTTATTATTCGTTCTTATGCGTGGTGGACAATCCACTGCCAGCGCAACGTCAACTCCCTGTGCTCTGATCGCGACAAAAGGGGTGTCGCAAAAAGCAAACGTTTAGCTCCGCGCATAAAAAAACGGGTAGTAAAAAAAAGCAAACGATTATCCAGCGATCATACGGGGATTTTCAACTGAACTTTGCCGCTTTTTACTCATTTCTTGCGCTAACGCTGAAGAAATCATCAACTGATGCGCAAACGTTATCGTCAATGCGCAATCCGGCAACATCATTTTCCCGGCCATATTGCAGATGCACAGCTGAAGACAGCTAAAAACCCGCCATCAGCCGCCGGGAATTTCAAAAGGTCCCCCCTGCTGGATGGCACGTTGCCAGGCGGGACGCATCTCCACACGTTTTTTCCACTCGCGGATATGGGGAAGATCGGCAATACCACCCCGCGCCAGCAGTGCAAACAGGGGGAAACTCATCTGAATATCCGCCATGCTGAGATGCTCCCCGGCAAACCATGGCCGCTCAGCAAGATGCGCGTCAATAAAGCGCGCATGGGTTTCCAGTTGCGGATTGAGATACGCTTTTTGCACGCCCTGCCCCAGCGCGCCGCCCAGCGTGCGCAAACCAAAGGGCATCGGCGGTTTACCCAGACTGACGAAGACCAGCTTCATTAACAGCAACGGCATCAGTGAACCCTCGGCGTAGTGCAACCAGAAGCGATACTGGCGCTTTGGCTCCGCTTCATTCGGTTTAAATCGCCCTTCGCTGTCGTAGGTGTCCTGCAAATAGTCGAGAATGGCCCCTGATTCCGCGAGGATTGCACCGTTATCTTCAACTACCGGGGATTTACCCAGCGGATGGATTTTCTTCAGGGCAGGCGGGGCGAGCATACTCTTTTCACGCTGATAGCGAACAATCTGGTAAGGCAGCGACAACTCCTCCAGCGCCCAGAGAATGCGCTGTGAGCGGGACTGGTTTAAATGATGCACCGTCAGCATGATGTTCTCCCGTTATTTCCTCTTACTCACTCTAGTAAATTATGGGAGATGACGAAAAAAATTCGCCTAAAAAAACGCCAGATTAGCTGGCAAACGGGATGATGCGGCTTACACTTACAGTATCAACACAAACCGGAACCTCCACCACGTGCTCGAATGAGGGGTGTTGACGTCGGGGGAAACCCTCCCGTGAACCAGCGGGATAGAGAGAAAGACAAAGACCGGAAAACAAACTAAAGCGCCCTTGCGGCGCTTTAGTTTTGTTCATCCTCCAGCAGGCGTGCGCCCGTGCCCTCTTCGCCCAACCGATCCCCTGGGTTACGCAACGGACAGTCTTTACGCGATAAACAGCCACAGCCAATACAGCCATCGAGTTCGTCACGCAGCGCCACCAGCGTATGAATGCGCCGGTCCAGCTCCTCGCGCCATTGCGAAGAGAGTTGCTTCCACTCTTTAGCGCTGAGGGTATGGCCCTCCGGCAGCACGCCCAACGCTTCGCTGATGGTCGCCAGCGGGATGCCGATTCGCTGGGCAATTTTGATAATCGCGACATAACGCAGCACATCACGCCGATATCTGCGCTGATTGCCGCTGTTGCGGATACTGCTGATCAGCCCTTTGCTTTCATAGAAATGCAGTGCGGAAACCGCCACGCCGCTGCGCTTTGCCACTTCTCCCGGCGTGAGCATCGCTTTTATACGGGGTAATTTCTTTTCCATAAATCTCTTTACCTCAAGTTAACTTGAGGAATTATACTCGCCCGCAGACAAAAGACGAATCGAACACTGAGAAGGAGGCAGCAATATGTCCCATCAGCAAATTATTCAAACCCTTATTGAATGGATTGATGAACATATCGACCAACCGCTGAATATTGATGTGGTCGCAAAAAAATCAGGTTATTCAAAGTGGTATTTACAGAGGATGTTCCGCACGGTGATGCGCCAGACGCTGGGTGACTATATCCGTCAGCGCCGACTTCTGTTAGCCGCCGTTGAACTGCGCAACACCGAAAGACCGATATTCGATATTGCGATGGATTTAGGCTATGTGTCGCAGCAGACGTTTTCCCGCGTGTTTCGCCGGGAATTTGATCGCACCCCCAGCGACTACCGTCACCGCCTGTAGTGTTACTGTCCGCGCTGCATCAGGAGTGCGGGCGGTTGTTGCAACCAGTGAATGAAGTCCTGCGGCGGCAGCGCCTTCGCGAAGTGCCACCCCTGACAGTACTGCACCCCGCGTTTAAGTAACCAGCTCACCTGATCCGCCGTCTCCACGCCTTCCGCGATGGTTTTAAGACGCAGGCTTTGCGCCATCTCAATGATATGTTCCGCAATCAGATGGCTGGTACTGTTGGTGGTCAGCGTATCGATAAAGGACTTGTCGATCTTAAGAATATCGACGTTGAGTGAATAGAGGTTGTGCAGGTTAGAGTAGCCGGTGCCGAAATCATCAATCGCCACTTCATAGCCCGCCTGGCGAAATGCCTGGATCACCGGCGTGGTTTTCGGCACATCGATAAATCCTCGTTCAGTCACTTCCACTTTAATTTGTTGTGCAAGCACGGCGTGTTCGCGCGCTTTATCCGCAATCATGGCAATCAGTCGCGAAGAGTGGAAATCCGACGCGGAAAGGTTGATAGAGATATACAACTGCGGGTTGGCAGCCAGAAATGTCCCCATATCGCTGAACACTTCTTCCACCACATAGTCGGTTATCTGCGCGATCATCCCCTCTTTTTCCGCCAGCGGGATGAACTCGGCCGGACTCATGACCTGACCCTTGCAGCCCGGCCAGCGCAGCAGCGCTTCCGCCCCCACGCATTTCTCATTTTTGATATCAATGATCGGCTGATAGTGCAGGCAGAGCTGGCGTTGCTTAAGCGCGCGCTGGAGCATACGACGCGGGGAGTAGTATTGCCGACGCGCCCGCGACCAGAACATTAACAACAGAATGCTACTGATGACCGCCAGCGGAAGGGTGATCAGCAACTGCTGATACAGGTTCTGATAAAACCGCTGCATCGAGGTCGACACAATCACGGCAATGGGCCGTTTATCCGAGTGGGCGATGGTATAAAAGTGACCGTCCTGCTGAAAGACAGATTGATGACGCTGGACCAGTGGCAACAGTTGTGCCACCCAGGCCTGTTCGCTGACGGAGAAAAAGGTATTGGTCACGGTGTCATATACCCCCCAGGCCATTTCGGGGTCTTCGGACATCACTTCACTATATGACAGCGGGTTGATCACCGCGACATAGTTTCCGCGTTGCATATACGTCATTTTATAACCGGTAAAAAAAGGCGTATCGCGAAAGTAATAAATGGAGATATTAGGTTTTCGTTTATAGTCTGCCGTCGGCATAATATAGGGCTCTGACGGTGCCATTACCGTAGAGCATAAAAAACGATCGCCCTGTGCATAAATTAACTCGTTGATATACAGGCGCCCACGGATAATATTCAACATCCGTTGTTGATGCGCCGGTGTACACGCCTGCCCCTGGTACTGTTCAGCGGCATCACGCGCTAAATCAGCCTGTAAAACAACCAGTTCTGTTTTATCTAAAGCCAAATGGGCAAAGGTGCTCAGTTGCCTACTGGTTTGAGAGGTGGCTCGCAACTGGGCAAACCATAGCGCCAGCATCACGGGGAGCAAAACCACCATGATTATCCCGAGGAACCTCAGCATCTTGCGTCGCGCCCGATGATTCATTTAAGCCCTATATCCCTGCATTTTATGTGCCTTTATCATCAAGGCAGGATGCTAAATCACACAGGTGATTACGTTGCATGAATCTATCGATATTAGCAACAGACTTTTATTAGCAAAAGTCTGATATTGCAGGATGGTGATAATATTCGACCGTAAAGCAAACCTACAGTGACGATTAATTTTATTAAGGGTAATCCATTCTCCGAAAGGGGTAGTTTTTTATGAAAGTTTTGTCGGTTCATACACAAAATGAAATTAAGTTAAATTTCCCTGTATGCTTATTTAGGACAAAACAGAAAGGGTAGAATAAATACATCTTTTTACATCGCCTTCCTCCAGTTACGCCACGATCAAAACGTGTTCATTATCGACCAATAACCATTTTTAAAGTGTGGTTAAAAAACAAACAAAAAAGAGGCGTACAGGCTGGCGAACGAATGACTAAACGTGATATAGTTCACAAATATTCTGAAACAGAAACAACGTTTCATTCGGTATTGATGTAAATGCCCGTCGATAGCCAGGAGTGTGCCACGCTTCCCGTGAAAACGCCGCGCTGTCCAGGGCACCTGCTACTCTCAGAGGAAATGTTTCATGGCTACCCTAACCACTGGCGTGGTTCTTCTCCGCTGGCAACTGCTGAGCGCTGTGCTCATGTTTTTAGCCAGCACGTTAAATATTCGTTTTCGTCGCTCAGATTACATTGGTCTGGCTGTGATCAGCAGTGGACTCGGGGTTGTCGCCGCCTGCTGGTTTGCGACGGGGTTACTCGGCATCACCCTGATGGATCTCTCCGCCATCTGGAACAACATTGAATCCGTGATGGTCGAAGTGATGAGTCAGACCCCGCCGGAATGGCCGATGGTCTTGACCTGATTTCACTTGAGCCTCCCTGACGGAGGCTTTTTTATTGTTTCCAGAAAATCCCGACCTATCTCTTGCGGACAAATTCGTCCCGTCTCGATTTCAGCAAGTCCGCGTCTATTATGCGTTCATCTGGCGCGGTCGGTTTACTCAACAGACCGCGGCTTAAAATATATTTTCTGCTCTGTGTTCGTTTCCCTATTGTCATTATTATTCAGGATTTAAAAGTTATGTAAGGAAGACTGTTTTTATTATTTTCACCCCAGATATTTTACAAAGGCATAAGTTGAAATACCGCTAATGGCCGCCACAACAATTGCAAAAACAATCAATAAAATCAATTTCTTAGCATTATAAATTCCAAACATAAAACCTCCTTTCCTAAATTTACATTTCCATTTAACCCCATGACCCGCATGGAAAAATATCATCTTCATTCAAAGATAAAATAATAATTACAGAAACGCCATTGATTAATGTCAAATATCTGCAGGCATTATTCAAATAGTATGCCTGTGTTTCAAAATATTTAAATTTAATACTTCGAGGAATTTTACTTTGACCAGAATGCCGAACAGCAATCGTCTCCATTCTGCGCCATGCGCTGGAAAAAAGCCGTACCAGCTGACCGTTGAGGAGGTTCTGAAAAATCAACAGAGCCAACCTTCCGGGCTGACTCATGATGAGGCCAGCGCACGTCTTGCCAGGGATGGTCTTAACGCACTGCCTGAAAAAGCCGGCAAACCCGCCTGGCTACGCTTTCTGGCCCATTTTCACGATGTCCTGATCTACGTCCTGATTGCCGCAGCGGCACTCACCGCCGTAATGGGGCACTGGGTGGATACTGCCGTCATCCTCGGCGTCGCAGTGATCAACGCCATGATAGGTCACATTCAGGAAAACAACGCGGAAAAATCACTAAAAAGTATCCGCAATATGCTCTCCGCTTCTGCTGTGGTGGTACGAAACGGGCAACATGAGACGGTCGCGACCACCGATCTGGTCGTTGGCGATATCGTGGTGCTGCGCGCGGGCGACCGCATCCCCGCCGATCTTCGCGTCATGGAAGCCCATAACCTGCGGGTTGAAGAGGCCATCCTGACCGGCGAATCTACCGTTGTGGATAAAACGGCAGACGCGCTGGCAGGCGAGTTGCCGCTGGGCGATCGCAAAAACCTGCTGTTCTCTGGTACAACGATTAGCGCCGGTGCCGGGCTTGGCGTGGTGATCGCCACCGGGGAAGCGACGGAACTGGGCCATATCAACCAGATGATGACCGGGATCGAGAAGCACCGCACGCCGCTACTGGTGCAGATGGATAAACTCGGCAAAGCGATTTTCTCCCTCATTCTCGCCATGATGGCCGGTCTGTTTATCTTCAGCCTGTTGCTACGCGATATGCCAATGAGCGAGCTGCTGCTTTCGTTAATCAGCCTTGCTGTCGCGGCCGTTCCGGAAGGTTTACCGGCGATTATCTCGATCATCCTGTCGCTGGGTGTGCAGACCATGGCCCGCAAACGCGCGATCATCCGCAAACTGCCTACCGTTGAAACGCTGGGGGCCATGTCGGTGATCTGTTCCGATAAGACTGGCACCCTGACCATGAACGAGATGACGGTCAAAGCCATCATCACGGCGGATAAAAATTACCGCGTGCAGGGCAACAGCTACGAGCCAACGGGCGAGATCCACGTCGAGGAAGATGACGCGCTGGCAGAGATTGCGCCAGGCAGCCTGCTTGAAAACTATCTGCGCACGATTGACCTGTGTAACGACAGCCAGCTGATTCGCGATGATCAGGGTCACTGGGGGATTACCGGCGGCCCCACGGAGGGGGCGCTGAAAGTGCTGGCCGCCAAAGCCATGCTACCTGCCGTCGAGTGCGAACTGCGCAGTAAAATTCCGTTCGATTCCCAGTACAAATACATGGCGACGCACTATCGCATCGGCAACGACGAGCGCGTGCTGGTGACCGGAGCGCCGGATGTGCTGTTTAAACTCTGCCAGTTGCAGCAAACCGCGAACGGTACGGAAGCCTTTACCCAGCCGCACTGGGAGGCCGAAATTGCCCGCTATGCCAAAGAAGGTCTGCGGATGGTGGCCGCCGCCTGGAAACCCGCGCGTGCCGATGCCAGTACGCTGACTCATGACTGTCTGAACGAGGGGCTCATTTTCCTCGGCATCGCCGGGATGATGGATCCGCCGCGCCCGGAAGCCATTGCGGCGATCGGCGCCTGCCAGCAGGCCGGGATCCGCGTCAAAATGATCACTGGCGATCACCCGCAAACCGCCATGAGCATCGGCGGCATGTTGGGTATCCATAACAGCTGCCACGCGGTGACGGGCTATGAGCTCGAGCAGATGGATGATGCTGAACTCGCCGAAGCGGCTGTCACCTACGATATCTTTGCCCGTACCAGCCCGGAACATAAATTGCGTCTGGTAAAAGCCCTGCAAGAGAAAGGCGAGATCGTCGGCATGACCGGCGATGGCGTGAACGATGCCCCGGCGCTGAAGCAGGCCGACGTGGGGATCGCGATGGGTATTAAAGGCACCGAAGTGACGAAAGAAGCCGCCGACATGGTGCTGACGGACGATAACTTCGCGACCATCGCCAGCGCGGTACAGGAAGGGCGACGCGTCTACGACAACCTGAAGAAAACCATTCTGTTTATCATGCCCACTAACCTGGCGCAGGGTCTGCTGATCGTCGTCGCGCTACTGGCTGGCAATTTGATCCCCCTGACTCCGGTACTGATCTTGTGGATGAACATGGCGACCTCTGCCACGCTGTCATTCGGTCTGGCGTTTGAAGCCGGTGAGCGAAACATCATGCGCCGCCCACCGCGTCAGAGTAACGAGAACGTGATGGATGGCTTTGCTATCTGGCGCGTCGGTTTTGTCGGCACGCTGATTGCCGCCTGTGCCTTTACGCTGGAAGCCTGGCTGCAGCCGCGCGGTCACAGCCCGGAATTCATCCGTACGGTCCTGTTGCAAACGCTGGTGACGGCGCAGTGGGTATACATGCTTAACTGCCGCGTCTCCGATGGCTTCTCGCTGGGTCGTGGACTGTTGATGAATAAAGGCATCTGGCTGGTCAGCGGTATTCTGTTGCTGCTGCAGTTGGCGATTATCTATGTGCCGTTCCTGCAAATGCTGTTTGGTACCGAAGCCCTGCCGCTGCGCTACTGGGGAATTACCTTTGCCATCGGCATCGCGCTATTCTTCATTGTTGAGATTGAGAAACCGCTCACCCGCAAATTCCGCCGGAAATAACCGGCGGTATCCGGCAATAAAAAGGCCTTCCATATTGGGAGGCCTTTTTTCAAATGCGATAACGGATTAACGCACAACCATTACCGGTACCTTTGCGTAACGTAAAATATTGGCGGCTGCCGAGCCCAGCAGATGGGTGGCAATCCCCGGCTTGCGCGAGCCGATAATAATCATTTCGGCGTTATGTGCGATTACCGCGTTATTCACTTCATCACGAATATTGCCATGACGGACTTCAAAGCGAATCCTCTCCAGCGGCGTTTTGAATTTTCTCGCCAGGGCGAGCATTTTCTCCTGCGCATCGTTGGTCATGTACTCTTCGTATTTTTTGATATCCGAAGCAAAACCGCGAATCGGCGACGTGTGCAGCTTGGGGAAAACGTGCAGGAGATGCAGAACGCCCTCTTCTCTATTGAGCATGTGATCGGCCCAGGCAATCGCTTTGTCAGAAAGGTCCATCGCCAGAATATCAACCGGCATTAAAATGGCTTTGTTCATTCTAATTTCCTTATGTTCGCTGACAGGCTGATCGTGTTTCCCTGAAAAGCCCGGCAAGGTTCAGTCTTAATGGGTGAAAGTTGCGAACGCAGGATAACCGATAATCCCACCTACGATTTGATCACAGGCAATTTAATTATCTTATTGAAAAGTATGTAGGTTTATTTACTTTGCGGGAGATAAACTGACAAAAAACCCCGTTTTCACGGGGTCTTATAACGATACTGAGAATTCGACATGAATAATGATCAGAACGGGATATCGTCGTCGAAATCCATCGGCGGTTCATTGGATGGTGCTGCTGGCGCAGACTGCTGCTGCGGACGAGACTGCGCGCCGCCGCTGAACTGGTTACCGCCCTGTGGCTGCTGAGGCTGACCCCAACTGCCCTGTTGCTGCTGACCACCCGCCGGGGCGCCACCACCCTGACGACCACCCAGCATTTGCATGGTGCCGCCAACGTTCACCACCACTTCCGTGGTGTATTTCTCAACACCGGACTGATCGGTCCATTTGCGGGTACGCAACTGACCTTCAATGTAGACCTGAGAACCTTTACGCAGATATTCGCTGGCCACTTCCGCCAGTTTGCCGAACAGCACAACGCGGTGCCATTCCGTCTGCTCTTTCATCTCGCCGGTCTGCTTGTCACGCCAGGATTCGGAAGTAGCCAGCGTGATGTTGGCGACAGCGCCACCATTCGGCATGTAGCGTACTTCCGGGTCCTGGCCCAGATTACCCACGAGAATAACCTTATTTACGCCTCTGCTGGCCATGATCGAGTCTCCTGAAAACGTTTCTTAATAAGTGTAAACGCGCGATTGTAGCATTACCAATAGCGATTTTACTACGTTGCGACGCGGATTCCGCGAAACAACTTCAGCCGGGTATTGTTACACAAGACTCTGTGTTTTGCATTCCAATACTGTATATCCATTCAGGTTTTATTGTGTCATAATTAACCGTTTGTGATCGCCGGTGGCACCCTGCTGCCCCGGGCAAAAAAGCGTTTAATCCGGGAAAGGTGAATGGATAAGATCGAAGTTCGGGGCGCCCGCACCCATAATCTCAAAAACATCAACCTCGTCATCCCCCGCGACAAACTGATTGTCGTGACCGGGCTTTCGGGGTCAGGCAAATCCTCGCTCGCATTCGACACCTTGTATGCCGAAGGACAGCGTCGTTACGTTGAATCCCTTTCTGCCTATGCGCGTCAGTTTCTGTCGCTAATGGAAAAGCCGGATGTCGATCATATTGAGGGGCTGTCGCCCGCTATCTCAATTGAACAGAAGTCGACGTCTCATAACCCGCGCTCCACGGTCGGTACTATTACCGAGATCCACGACTACCTGCGTCTGCTGTTTGCTCGCGTTGGCGAACCGCGCTGTCCGGATCATGATGTCCCGCTGGCGGCGCAGACCGTCAGTCAAATGGTGGATAACGTCCTGTCACAACCGGAAGGCAAGCGCCTGATGCTGCTGGCGCCGGTCATTAAAGAGCGTAAGGGCGAGCACACCAAAACGCTGGAAAACCTGGCAAGCCAGGGTTATATCCGCGCCCGCATTGATGGCGAAGTGTGTGACCTCTCCGATCCGCCCAAGCTGGAACTGCAGAAGAAACACACCATCGAGGTAGTGATCGATCGTTTCAAAGTGCGTGACGATCTCAGTACCCGTCTGGCGGAATCGTTTGAAACCGCGCTGGAACTTTCCGGCGGGACGGCGGTAGTTGCCGATATGGACGACGAAAAAGCAGAAGAACTGCTCTTTTCCGCCAACTTCGCCTGCCCAATTTGTGGCTACAGCATGCGCGAACTGGAACCGCGCCTGTTCTCCTTTAACAACCCGGCGGGTGCCTGTCCAACCTGCGACGGCCTCGGTGTACAGCAGTATTTCGACCCCGATCGCGTGATCCAGAACCCTGAGTTGTCGCTGGCAGGCGGAGCCATCCGCGGCTGGGATCGTCGGAACTTCTATTATTTCCAGATGCTGAAATCGCTGGCGGAGCACTATAAGTTCGACGTTGAGGCCCCGTGGGCCAGCCTGAATGCGAACGTGCACAAAGTGGTGCTGTACGGCTCCGGTAAAGACAATATTGAATTTAAGTATATGAACGATCGTGGCGACACCTCCGTGCGCCGCCATCCGTTTGAAGGCGTGCTGCACAACATGGAACGCCGCTATAAAGAGACGGAATCCAGTGCGGTACGTGAAGAGCTAGCCAAGTTCATCAGCAACCGCCCGTGCGCCAGCTGTGAAGGAACCCGTCTGCGTCGCGAAGCGCGCCACGTCTTCGTTGAGAATACGCCGCTGCCGACCATCTCCGACATGAGCATCGGCCACGCGATGGACTTCTTTAACAATCTCAAACTCGCAGGCCAGCGGGCAAAGATTGCAGAGAAAATCCTCAAAGAGATTGGCGATCGCCTCAAGTTCCTGGTCAACGTCGGCCTTAACTATCTGACGCTGTCGCGCTCCGCAGAAACGCTCTCCGGCGGCGAAGCCCAACGTATTCGTCTGGCAAGCCAGATTGGTGCCGGGCTGGTCGGCGTAATGTACGTGCTGGATGAACCGTCCATCGGTCTTCACCAGCGCGATAACGAACGTCTGCTGGGGACGCTGATCCACCTGCGTAATCTTGGCAATACCGTGATTGTGGTGGAGCACGATGAAGATGCAATTCGCGCCGCTGACCACGTGATTGATATCGGTCCGGGAGCCGGCGTCCACGGCGGCGAAGTGGTTGCCGAAGGTCCGCTGGAAGCCATTATGGCGGTACCGGAATCACTGACCGGCCAGTACATGAGCGGCAAGCGCAAGATTGAAGTGCCGAAACAGCGCGTGCCAGCGAATCCGGAAAAAGTGCTGAAACTGACCGGCGCACGCGGCAACAACCTGAAAGACGTGACGCTGACCCTGCCCGTGGGGCTGTTCACCTGCATCACCGGCGTGTC
Source organism: Citrobacter telavivensis (assembly GCA_009363175.1). Taxonomy (NCBI): domain Bacteria; kingdom Pseudomonadati; phylum Pseudomonadota; class Gammaproteobacteria; order Enterobacterales; family Enterobacteriaceae; genus Citrobacter; species Citrobacter telavivensis. The sequence continues at coordinate 926,554 of CP045205.1, read as the reverse complement.
GGGTTCCGGTAAATCGACCTTGATCAACGATACGCTGTTCCCGATTGCTCAGCGCCAGTTGAACGGCGCAACGATCGCCGAACCGGCGCCGTACCGCGACGTGCAGGGGCTGGAGCATTTCGACAAGGTTATCGACATCGACCAGAGCCCGATTGGGCGGACGCCGCGTTCCAACCCGGCGACCTATACCGGGGTCTTTACGCCGGTGCGCGAACTGTTTGCCGGGGTACCGGAGTCGCGCTCACGCGGCTATACGCCAGGGCGTTTCAGCTTTAACGTTCGTGGTGGGCGTTGCGAAGCCTGTCAGGGCGATGGCGTGATTAAAGTCGAGATGCACTTCCTGCCGGATATTTACGTGCCGTGCGACCAGTGCAAAGGCAAACGCTATAACCGCGAAACGCTGGAGATTAAGTACAAGGGTAAAACCATCCACGAAGTGCTGGATATGACTATCGAAGAAGCCCGCGAGTTCTTTGATGCCGTCCCGGCGCTGGCGCGTAAGCTGCAAACCCTGATGGACGTAGGGCTGACCTACATTCGTCTTGGCCAGTCGGCGACGACGCTTTCCGGTGGCGAAGCGCAGCGCGTGAAGTTAGCGCGCGAACTGTCGAAACGCGGTACCGGTCAGACGCTCTATATTCTGGATGAACCGACTACCGGTCTGCACTTTGCTGATATTCAGCAACTGCTGGACGTGCTCCATCAGTTACGCGATCAGGGCAACACTATCGTGGTGATTGAGCACAACCTGGACGTTATCAAAACGGCGGACTGGATAGTCGACCTGGGACCGGAGGGCGGTAGCGGCGGTGGGGAAATCCTCGTTTCCGGTACCCCTGAGACCGTGGCGGAATGTGAAACATCGCATACTGCCCGCTTCCTCAAACCGATGCTGTAAAACGCAAAACGCCGTTCATGTGAAGATGTGAACGGCGTTGTTCATTGCAGCTGTTTGCGTTTCTCTTCCGGTAGCGTATTAACCGCCTGTTGGTAGGACGCATCCACCAGATAATAGATTTGTGAATCCGGCAACGAGCCGTCGAGGTAGACGGTGCTCCAGTGCGCCTTATTGAGATGTCGGCTCGGACGCACATCGCTGTGCTGCTGGCGTAATAGTTCTGCCAGTTCGGGGCTGGTTTTCAGAGATACCGCCGGGCGATCTTCCACCTCTTTCACCATGGCAAAGAGCACATCTTCAACTTTGATTTGTGTGGCTTTCCAGTCACTGTGCACACTCTGCTCCGCGCCGATTTTCGCCATGCAGTATTGCAGTAACTCCGAATTGGTCATCGTTATTCCCCTTGCAAGCGTGATGCTCCACTGAAATGTCATCTACTCAGTGTGCAGCAAGACTGCAAAAGGTAAAAGCTGACAGATCAATTTTGTTTAAAAAAACAGCAAATGCCCTCCCCGCTTTTTAATACTCCGAGTTTACGATCACCTCTTCGCCATACCCGCCAGCCTGCGGCAGCGGTTTGTAAGTCGAGTTTGAGGCGCGCAGGATTCGGATCCCACGAATGCCCGCATCGCGCGCGGCGGTAATGTCGTTGTCCGAATCGCCATAGAACATGCGGATATTTTTATCCTGCAACCACTGCGTTTTGGTGTTCTGACCGGGCTTATCTCCGGCGAAAATCACCGGATTCATATTTGTCGCCGGAATGTGGAAGTTATCGGCCAGCGTTTTCGACACGGTTTCGGTTTTTGTCGGCGAACGTCCGGTAATAAAAAAGATGCTGTCGCCGCGACGGACGTGCATATCGATCAGCAGACGGGCGACCTCTTTTGGAATACTGAACTCATCCCAGCCGTTGTTCATTTTCTCCCAGAATGCCGGGGTTTTCAGATACGCTTCGCTGTCAGGGGACCAGGTTTTCTTACCGCGCCAGAAGCCAGGGCTGGAAAACAGCACGGTGTCATCAATGTCGAAACCAACGACCATCGGCGGACGACCAGCGAGGCTGTTTTCGATCTGCGCCACGGAAACCCAGTGAATGGGGGCTTGTTCCGCGAGTTTCGCAACGTTAGTACCTGGATTGAGCGGAGAAGGAGAAGAGGCCAGCGCGCTGGCGGAATGGTTTAATGTGAATAACAAGCAGATGGCGCTCAGCGCCAGTGTGAGCCTTCGCATATTTTTCCCTGTTAAGTCATTTAGTTATCATTTTATTAGACCAATTGTTCAAAAAACCCTCTGACCATAACCCCGGCGGCAGGTGAAAGGAAGGATTTTCTGCGGTTTTGTCCCGGAAAAGGAGGAGGATCACATAAGTATGGAAGAGACCATTACCAGGCCGGATAAGGCGATTCGTCGTCATCCGGCCAGTGGCGTTTTGCCGGATGACGCTGCGCTTATCTGGCCTGGCAATTACATGACTGCGGCAAAAGCCTTCGCCACGCGCTGCACATTCGCCACGTTCAGACCAGCCACGCACATGCGTCCGCTGGCGATCAGATAGACGCCAAACTCGTCACGCAGGCGATCGACCTGAGCCGCGCTCAGCCCGGTGTAGCTGAACATACCGCGCTGTTGCAGCAGATAGTCGAAATTACGTCCCGGAATCGTAGCGGTTAGCACGTTCACCAGTTCCTGACGCATGGCCAGAATACGGGTTCGCATCGCCTCCACTTCCGCCAGCCAACTGGCTTTCAGCGCTTCATCGCCGAGTACCGTCGCGACCACCTGTGCGCCAAAGTTCGGCGGACTGGAGTAGTTACGGCGGACGGTCGCCTTCAGTTGCCCCAGCACGCGACCTGCGGTAGTTGCATCTTCACAGACAACAGAAAGCCCACCGACGCGCTCGCCGTACAGAGAGAAGATTTTCGAGAACGAGTTGCTGACCAGCGCTGGCAGTCCGGCGCTGGCAATCGCGCGGATAGCATAGGCATCATCGTCCATACCGGCACCAAAGCCCTGATAAGCAATGTCGAGGAACGGGATCAGATCGCCCGCTTTCAGGATCTCGATAACCGCATCCCACTGCGCATGCGTTAAATCTGCACCGGTCGGGTTGTGACAGCAAGGATGCAGCAGGACGATACTGCGCGCAGGCAGGGTTTTCAGGGTCGCTAACAGATCGTTGAAACGCACGCCGTTGGTGGCATTGTCGTACCAGGGATATGTGCTGACGTTAAATCCCGCCCCTTCAAAAATGGCGATGTGGTTTTCCCACGTCGGGTCGCTGACCCACACACCGGAATCCGGGAAATAGCGCTTCAGGAAATCGGCCCCCACTTTCAGCGCGCCAGAGCCGCCCAATGTCTGGATCGTCGCCACTCGCTGCTGCCGGAGAACCGGATGGTCAGCTCCAAACAGCAATGGCGCGATAGTATGACGATAGGTATTTAACCCTTCCATCGGCAGATACAGCGAGGCACCGTGCGGTTGCGCGTTAAGACGCGCTTCGGCTTCCTCCACGGCCTTCAACTGCGGGATAATCCCGTCTTCGTTGTAATACAGGCCGATACTCAGATTCACTTTGTCACTACGCGGGTCTTCTTTGAACCGCTCCATGAGCGACAGAATCGGGTCGCCAGCGTAGGCGTCAACTTTTTGAAACACGCGATGGTTCTCCAGGTTTACAGGCAGGGGTTAAGACACAATAAACCGGATGGAGAGGAAGATCGAGCGCCTGGTGGGAATATTGCCGGATGGCGGCGTAATCGCCTTATCCGGCCTACGGTCCGTGCGCGATATACGGGAAACGCTTTTAGGCCGGATAAGCGTTAGCGCCATCCGGCATCCCGGCAACATATTGTAGGCCGGATAAGCGTTAGCGCCATCCGGCATCCCGGCAACATATTGTAGGCCGGATAAGCGTAGCGCCATCCGGCATCCCGGCAACACCTTGTAGGCCGGATAAGCGTTAGCGCCATCCGGCAGGAACCGGCGTACTTAATCCACGTACTTCATCGCCACCCGTGAGGTCAGGCGGGTGATCAGTTCGTAAGCACTAACTTTAGTCATTGCCGCAATACGCTCAACCGGGAGGCCCTCTCCCCATAAAATCACCGGGTCACCGGCCTGGTCAGTCGCCTGCGGCCCAAGATCAACGCAAATCATGTCCATCGCCACGCGGCCCACAATCGGCACTTCGCGGCCATTCACCAACACCGGCGTACCGGATGGCGCTGCGCGCGGGTAACCATCGCCATAGCCCATCGCCACGACGCCAAGGCGCGTATCACGTTCACTGATCCACGTTCCGCCATAGCCTACCGGCTCACCCGCTTTATGCTCGCGCACGGCGATCAGGCTGGAGGTCAGCGACATCACCGGTTGGCAGCCGAAATCCGCTCCCGTGGACTGGTTTTCCAGCGGCGACACGCCGTAGAGAATAATGCCCGGTCGCACCCAGTCAAAATGTGACTGCGGCCAGAGTAAAATCCCGCCGGACGCGGCAATTGAGCGTTGACCCGCTTTGCCTTCACAAAAGGTATTGAACACATCAAGCTGCCGTTCAGTCGCACCGCATTCCGGCTCATCCGCACGGGCAAAATGGCTGACGACATTCACCGGTTGACGCACGTTTTTACATTGCGTCAGGCGCTGCCAGAAGGCGTCCGCCTCTTCGGGAAGGACACCCAGGCGATGCATACCGGTGTCGAGTTTCATCCACACGGTTACCGGTTCATCCAGTTCGGCGGCTTCCAGCGCGGCCAGTTGTTCCTGGTTATGGACAGCCGTATGCAGGCGCTGCGCGGAAATGGTGGGCAAATCGGCCGCCTCAAAAAAGCCTTCCAGCAGCAGGATGGGCTGCGTGATCCCACCCGCTCGCAGACGCAGCGCTTCTTCGAGACGCGCCACGCCAAAAGCGTCAGCATCGGGGAGCGTTCGCGCGGTCTCTAACAGACCGTGTCCGTAAGCGTTCGCTTTCACGACCGCAACCAGCTTACTGGCGGGTGCCAGCTCACGCAGACGTTGCAGGTTGTGTCGCAGAGCGCGGCGGTTAATCACTACAGTTGCCGCTTGCATTTCAAATCCTTAATAAAAGAAGGACGGAGATTTACTCGTCGTCGTACTGCGGTCCCGCATAGTTATCAAAGCGCGACCATTGTCCATTAAAGGTCAGTCGCACCGTCCCGATGGGGCCGTTACGCTGCTTACCAATGATGATTTCCGCAATACCTTTCAGATCGCTGTTCTCGTGATAAACCTCATCACGGTAGATGAACATGATCAAGTCGGCATCCTGTTCGATGGAGCCGGATTCACGCAGGTCGGAGTTGACCGGACGCTTATCGGCACGTTGTTCCAGCGAGCGGTTAAGCTGCGACAGCGCCACGACCGGCACATGCAGTTCTTTCGCCAGCGCTTTCAGCGAGCGGGAAATTTCAGCAATCTCCAGCGTACGGTTGTCGGACAGCGACGGCACTCGCATCAACTGCAGGTAGTCGATCATAATCAGCCCGATACCGCCGTGTTCGCGGGCGATACGGCGCGCGCGGGAGCGCACTTCCGTTGGCGTCAGACCGGAGGAATCATCGATATAGATGTTACGTTTTTCCAGCAGAATGCCCATTGTGCCGGAAATCCGCGCCCAGTCCTCATCGTCCAGTTGTCCGGTACGAATACGGGTCTGATCCACGCGGGACAGCGATGCCAGAGAACGCATCATAATCTGCTCAGAGGGCATCTCGAGGCTGAAGATAAGAACCGGTTTATCCTGCAACATCGCCGCGTTTTCGACGAGGTTCATCGCAAATGTGGTTTTACCCATCGACGGACGTGCCGCAACAATAATCAGATCTGACGGCTGCAGGCCAGCGGTCTTTTTGTTGAGATCGTCATAGCCGGTGTTAACGCCCGTCACCCCGTCGTGCGGCTGCTGGAACAGTTGTTCGATACGCGCGACGGTTGCGTCGAGCACATCGGCAATGTTTTTTGGTCCTTCGTCTTTATTGGCGCGGCTTTCCGCGATTTTAAAGACGCGTGACTCGGCGAGATCGAGCAAGTCTTCACTGGTGCGCCCCTGCGGATCAAAACCCGCATCGGCAATTTCATGGGCAACGGCGATCATGTCGCGCACTACCGCGCGTTCGCGCACGATATCCGCATACGCGCTGATGTTCGCCGCACTTGGCGTATTTTTGGAGAGTTCAGCCAGATAAGCAAAACCGCCGACGCTGTCCAGTTGCCCTTGTCGCTCCAGCGATTCCGCGAGCGTAATCAGGTCAATCGGACTGCCGGTTTCCTGCAACCGTCCCATCTCGGTGAAGATGTGACGATGTGGACGGGTATAAAAATCTTCCGCCACCACGCGCTCGGCGACATCGTCCCAGCGCTCGTTATCCAGCATTAAACCGCCCAACACCGACTGTTCCGCTTCAATCGAGTGCGGCGGTACTTTCAGTCCGGCAACCTGTGGGTCGCGGTCACGGACATCAGTCTGTTGTTTGTTGAAGGGTTTATTTCCTGCCATAGTGAATGGAGTTACCGAGATAAAAGTGAGTTGAAGCTAATCTTCCGATGATACTGGAGAAATCATGGCAACACGAATTGAATTTCACAAGCATGGCGGCCCTGACGTGCTTCAGGCCGTGGACTTTACCCCCTCCGATCCGGCGGCGAACGAAATCCAGGTCGAAAACAAAGCGATCGGCATTAATTTTATCGATACCTATATTCGTAGCGGGCTCTATCCGCCTCCCGCGCTGCCCAGCGGTTTAGGGACCGAAGCGGCTGGCGTCGTCGTCAAAGTCGGCAGCGGCGTCAGCCATATTAACGTGGGCGATCGCGTGGTGTATGCGCAGTCCGCGCTCGGCGCCTACAGTTCAGTCCACAACGTACCGGCTGATAAGGCCGCTATCCTGCCTGATGCCATCTCCTATGAGCAGGCTGCTGCCTCTTTCCTGAAGGGACTGACCGTTTTTTATCTGCTGCGCAAAACTTACGAAATCAAGCCCGACGAACCGTTCCTGTTCCACGCGGCCGCTGGCGGCGTCGGGCTGATTGCCTGTCAGTGGGCAAAAGCACTCGGCGCGAAACTGATTGGCACCGTCGGCAGCGCGCAGAAGGCGCAGCGGGCACTGGATGCCGGCGCATGGCAGGTGATTAACTATCGCGAAGAGAACATTGTCGAGCGGGTAAAAGAGATAACCGGCGGTAAAAAAGTCCGCGTGGTCTATGACTCCGTCGGCAAGGATACCTGGGAAGCCTCGCTGGACTGTCTGCAACGTCGTGGACTGATGGTCAGTTTTGGCAACGCATCGGGGCCAGTGACCGGCGTGAACCTGGGGATTCTGAATCAGAAAGGTTCCCTGTACGCCACGCGCCCTTCTCTTCAGGGCTACATCACCAACGCGGAAGAACTGACCGAAGCCAGCAACGAACTGTTTTCGCTGATCGCCAGCGGTGTGATCAAAGTGGATGTGGCAGACAGTCAGAAATATCCGTTGAAAGAGGCGCGGCGAGCACATGAAGTGCTGGAGAGTCGGGCGACGCAGGGTTCCAGTTTGCTGATTCCTTAACTGCCTGGCTCCCCTGAATCATTCAAGTTGCAGGAAGGCGGCAATGGAACGAATCCTCAGGAGCTTACTGAAATCAGTGACTGGGGTGAGTGACAGCAGCCAACACACCTGCAGCTTTAATTATGACAGGGAGAAAGAAATTGGGCTTCCCATTGGGAAGCCCTTTCTTTTTTTGTTCGGCTGTATGTAGGGTACAGCTCGATGAATCTGTTAGACGCGCAATACTGACAGATTTGACGATCAATTCCTATTTGGTTATGACGCCAAAATTACAGGTTGTGACGCATCCCTCACATCTTTAGTAACGCCAACGGTTATTGCGCTGATATTGTGGGACTTTCGGCGACTTAATCGCCTTGATCACCCACACTACGGCAACAGCCAGCAGTAGCCACGGCAGCAGTTTGATCATCAGTGCAAACATGCCGCCAAGGAACATCACGAACGCGGCGACAACCAGCGCAGCCAGAATGCCCAACAGCGAGACGCCGGTGACCATCAGCATGATAAAGAAGCCAAGCACAAAAAGTAGTTCCAGCATGATGCTCTCCCATAATGAATTCCTGCACAATCCATTACAAAAATCATGCCAAAGTTAATTTGTTGATTTATCAACAAAACGCCCCGTAAATTTTTGCAGGGCGTGGTGAAATTGACTAACTTTTAGTGAAAATCTACCGCTTATCGGCAACCAGCTTTAGCGCATGCTCCAGCACATTGATATCGGCACCGGCTTTATGGGCGTTTTCGCTCAGGTAACGACGCCACTGGCGCGCCCCAGGGATCCCCTGGAACAGACCCAGCATATGGCGCGTAATGTGGCCGAGATACGTCCCCTGGCTCAGTTCGCGCTCGATATAGGGATACATGGCCCGCACCACCGCCACCGGATCGGCATCAGCGGTCGGGGAGCCAAAGATTTCGCGGTCGACAGAGGCCAGAATACCCGGGTTCTGATAAGCCTCGCGGCCAACCATCACACCGTCCATATGTTCGAGATGCGCCTTCGCCTCATCCAGCGACTTAATGCCGCCGTTGATGGACATCGTCAGCTGCGGGAAGTCGCGTTTCAGTTGATAAACGCGCGGATAATCCAGCGGCGGGATCTCACGGTTTTCTTTCGGACTTAACCCGGAAAGCCAGGCTTTGCGGGCGTGGATGATGAACATCTCGCACTCACCGCGACCGGACACCGTACTGATGAAATCACAGAGAAATTCATAGCTGTCCTGGTCATCAATACCAATGCGGGTTTTCACCGTCACCGGAATCGACACCACGTCGCGCATCGCCTTTACGCAATCCGCCACCAGTTGCGCATTGCCCATCAGACAGGCGCCAAACATGCCGTTCTGCACGCGATCGGAAGGACAGCCGACATTGAGGTTAATCTCATCGTAGCCGCGTGCCTCAGCCAGCTTCGCACAGTGCGCCAGCGCTGCCGGATCGCTGCCGCCCAGTTGCAGCGCGAGCGGATGCTCTTCTTCGCTGTACGCCAGATAATCCCCTTTGCCATGAATAATCGCCCCCGTCGTCACCATCTCGGTGTAGAGCAACGTCTGGCGAGACAACAAGCGCAGGAAATAGCGACAGTGCCTGTCCGTCCAGTCGAGCATGGGCGCGATGGAAAAACGGTGGGCCGGAAAGACGGATTGTAATTCTGGTGACATGGTGATTTTTTGAGCATCCGGTGATTTGGGGGCGCTACTATAGCACAGGCAGGAAAGGGATACGATTCACCTTGATGTGCTATCAAAAAATGATAGCATCAAATTGTCCTGGCGGGCATTATACTCACAAGGAAACGGCATTGATATGACATCACTAAGCGCCAGATACCAAAAAAACATTACAGCAGATTTTCTCACTACCAACGCCTGCGGCGCTGGAATGGCGAAAAATTGAGGCGCTGTTTGTTGCCTTAGGTGCAAAGGTCTCAGAGGGGAACGGATCCCGTGTCAGATTTGAAATCAATCAGGTTGTGGCCTCTTTTCATCGCCCACATCCTGAAAAGGAAGCCAAAGTTTATCAGGTCAAGGATGCTATGGCCTTTCTTATCGCAGTAGGAGTGATCCCATGAACACCATGACTTATAAAGGCTATGCCGCCAAAATTGATTACAGTGACGAAGATTTGTGCTTCGTCGGGCATGTTGCCGGTATACGTGATGTGATTGGTTTCCATGCCGACAACGTTTCCGATCTTCGCAATGCCTTCGAAGAAGCGGTCGATGATTACCTTTCTTACTGTGCTGAACAAGGCAGAGAACCTCTGCGCCCGGCTAGTGGAAAGATCAGTCTGCGTATTTCTCCGGAGGTGCATTCGGCGATTAACATCGCCGCCGAAGTCTCCGGGAAAAGTGTAAATCAATGGATTAACGATACGTTGACTAAAGCAGCTCATGGCTGAAAGACGGGGCATACTGCCCCGCCATCCTCATCAGAACGTCACGCTGACCTGCGCGCCTGCACCCCAGGTTTCGTCCTCGCCGTACAGCCCCATCAAATCAAGATGGACGCGATTGAACGGGGCAAACCCGACACCGCCGGTGAAGACATTGCTGTCATTGTCCTTCACGTCAGCACGATAACCGGCACGGACGGCCAACCAGTCGAGCGGTCGGACTTCAGCACCGACGCCAACATACTGTGAGTTTTCCTCGCTTTTGAAGCCTTTAGTTTCGGTTAAATCACCGTCTGCGCTCAGCGTCAGCAGATCGTTGTGCCACGCCACACCGGCGGTGACCAACGGTCGAATCTGGTAAGTATCGCGGACGCCAGCCACCTCTTTTGTGTCGATATCGCGAGAGAACAGGTTTTGCCCGCTCAGGCCAACCGTCCAGTGTTCGCCAAAGTCCGCGGCCAGGCCCGCATCAACGTTAAAACCGGTATCATCATTGCGATAGCGACTGCTGTTGATGTCGTCGCTATTGAAATCGTAAATCGAGACCGTGTAGTTGTAGAGCCAGGTTTTTTGCAGTTTCGGCGTCACGCCAACCGAAACCGGTACGCCGCCCAGGTCGAACTGGCGAGCCACCGCGACACCGTAATCAGAGACAATGGCGGCGCGGCCAAACCCTTTTGACTTAAGGTTCTCAGGATCCACCGCCAGGATGCTGGAAGGCACCGCTTCAACGCCGCGCAGCGTGTCAATGTCGCCCTGATCAATAGACGAACTCACACGGGCGCGGGCGTTGGCTTTCGCCACAAAGGCCACGGCTAACACATCGTTCGGAATGCTGACCGCAAGCCCGCCCCCGGCTTTCGCACTGGCCGTTTTCCCTTTCAGGGATTCCAGTTGGTCAGCCAGATCGCCCGCGGCATTAGACACCTGCCGGTAGCCTGCGCTGCCGGGAACAAAGAGATCGAGAGGGTTGATATTGTCCAGGGAGCGGCGGTAGTTATTCACGTCGTCGGTGACATCATCAATCTTATCGCGCAGATTATCCTTGTCGGAAATCTGTCCACCGATAGCCGGGAAGATCACCGTAATGTCATCATCCGGCTGTGACTTCGCCAATAATGCCGGGTTGATGAGTACGCCGCTGCCATAATTTGCTGACGCCACGCCCGTGCCGCCCATCGCGTCATTACGCGCTTCTGTCCAGGAATTCGCGGCACTCGCGGTTTGAGACGCCAACAGCGAGCCCGTCATCGCCACCACCAAAATATTCAAATTTTTATTCACAGTAAGCCCATTTTATTCGCAGGTGAAAATCGTCTCTGCCAGTATCAACCGGACAAAGCTGGAGCATTGCTGTGATTAACAAGGAAAAAGTTGCCTGTTTTGCCCCGTCCTTTTATCGCCGGGGCGTTTATTTTTGTGACATGCCTCAATATATATAGAAGAGTTTGTAAATCAGGGAAAGATTAGCGGGCGATTTATCGCTCTGGCCTGGAACTCGGCGTTTCTCCCATAACATGATAAAGTGAGGGTTTTCTTACTCCACGCGATCCGAGGTGCCCAATGGAAAAGACCACAACGCAAGAGTTGCTGGCGCAAGCTGAAAAACTGTGCGCGCAACGCAATGTGCGCCTGACCCCACAGCGCCTCGAAGTGTTGCGTCTGATGAGCCTGCAGGAAGGCGCGATTAGCGCTTACGATCTGCTCGACCTGCTGCGTGAATCCGAACCGCAGGCCAAGCCGCCAACGGTCTATCGCGCCCTCGATTTTCTACTTGAACAAGGGTTTGTGCATAAGGTCGAATCCACCAACAGCTACGTGTTGTGCTACCTGTTCGATCAGCCGACCCATACTTCCGCCATGTTTATCTGTGACCGCTGCGGCGCGGTGAAGGAAGAGTGTGCGGAAGGCGTGGAAGACATTATGCATACGCTGGCAGCGAAGATGGGATTTGCCCTGCGCCACAATGTCATTGAAGCACACGGATTATGTTCAGCCTGCGTGGAAGTAGAAGCCTGTCGTCATCCTGGCGAGTGCCAGCACGACCATTCGATTCAGGTTAAAAAGAAGCCCCGTTAAGGGCGTGGGCGGCACGCGATGCCGCCCGAAGCAAACAGAGGGGTGTACATCCTTGTACTCACGGGTAAGAGGGGGGATTACCAGCGATAGTCGTTGCGTTTTTCCCAGCTATCGACCTCTTTCTCCGCCTGGTCTTTCGCGTAACCATAACGTTCCTGGATTTTACCCACCAGTTGATCACGCTTACCTTCAATGACCGTCATATCGTCATCGGTCAGTTTGCCCCACTGCTCTTTCACTTTACCTTTGAACTGTTTCCAGTTACCGCCGACTTCGTCTTTATTCATCATAAAGTCCTCTTTATTAGGCTGTGAATAGTGAGAGTAAACCGCCCAACTGCGTTCGTTTTCTGCTGGACGTGAGATTAAGTGTAGTCATAGATTCTGGGTTAAATTCACTATTCAGAATCTTTAACCATTACGAGACAGTAAACCAGGTTCCGTTTCGCCAGTGACGCCGCCAGATCCAGGCTAATGACAGCCCGCGCAGCGCCAGAAATACCGCCAGCGCCAGCCATAAACCGTGATTACCCAACACGGGTAGCGCGAATAGCGTCAGCGCAAACCCGGCGGCGGCCACCGCCATGCTGTTGCGCATTTCAGCCGCCCGCGTTGCGCCGATAAACATGCCATCCAGCAGATAGCACCAGACGCCGACCAGAGGCAAAATCGCCTGCCAGAGCAGGTAGCGATCGGCCAGTTGTTGGATTTGTGGTAGTGATGTCAGCAGCGCAACGATCGGTTCGCCGGCGAGTAAATAAACCAGTGAAAACAGCAGCGCGACGATACCTGACTGGCGGCACGCGGCACGCCAGACTTCCAGTAACTGACTGCCGTCGCGGGCACCATAGGCCTGACCAGAATGCGCCTCCACGGCGTAAGCAAAGCCATCCAGCGCATAGGCCGTAAATGTCAGCAGCGTCATCAATACGGCGTTAACGGCGATGATATCGCTGCCCAGTCTGGCCCCCAGCACGGTGATAGCGCCAAAGCAAAGTTGCAGCAGCAGTGAACGCAGCATGATGTCGCGATTGAGCGCCAGAAGGCGACGAATGTTTCCCCGCCAGGCCTGTTTGAGCATAACGAGGGAGACGCCACGCAGGTGCAACACTTTACGCACCATCAACAAACCGATCAGCAGCGTCGCATATTCCGCGATCACCGTCGCCAGCGCGGCTCCTTGCACGTTCATGTGCAACCCCATCACCAGCCAGAGGTCGAGCACAATATTCAGGATATTGCCGACAATCAGCAGGATCACCGGCGCACGCGCGTACTGTACGCCCAGTAACCAACCGAGCAATACCAGATTCGCCAGCGATGCCGGGGCGCTCAGCCAGCGAATGGCCAGAAACCGTCTTGCCTGTTCCAGTACCGCTTCGCTACCACCCACAATGTGCAGCGCCAGATCGATAATCGGTGTACGAAAGAGCGCAATCACTGCCCCTGCGCCCAACGCCAGGATCAGCGGTTGCACCAGAGCCCGCGCCAGCGCCTGAGGATTCTTCGCACCGAACGCCTGCGCCGTCAACCCGGTCGTGCTCATGCGTAAAAAGAGCAGGAGCATGAACAGAAAACTGGTTGCCGTCGCCCCCACCGCCACCCCGCCGAGATACACGGGGCTGTCCAGGTGACCAATGACCGCCGTATCCACCAGTCCCAACAGCGGAACGGTGATATTGGAGAAAATCATCGGTAAGGCGAGACGCCAGAGCGCTTTGTCAGCAGGAGCAAAAAACGGCATGGAGCGAGCCTGAGAAGAGGTCATAACGAGAGTGGTGAGAGTGGTGAGAGTGCCGGATAGCGGCGTAAACGCCTCATCCGGCCTACAGGAATACTACAGCCATTCACCGTTACGGATGACGCCAACGGCCAATCCTTCGATGGTGAAATTCTGTTCGCGAAGGTCAACCAGGATAGGTTTAAATTCGCTGTTTTCAGGCAGCAACTCAACTTTGTTGCCCTGTTTTTTCAAGCGTTTGACCGTCACTTCGTCGTCGATACGCGCCACAACCACCTGGCCGTTACGCACATCCTGGGTTTTGTGTACCGCCAACAAATCGCCATCCATAATGCCGATATCTTTCATCGACATTCCGCTGACGCGCAGCAGGAAATCGGCATTCGGCTTAAACAAAGACGGATCCACCTGATAATGGCCTTCAATGTGCTGCTGCGCCAGCAAGGGTTCGCCCGCCGCAACACGACCGATGAGCGGTAAACCCTCTTCTTCTTCCTGCAGCAGTCGAATGCCGCGAGAAGCGCCGGAGACGATTTCAATTGCTCCTTTACGCGCCAGCGCTTTCAGGTGTTCTTCAGCCGCGTTTGGGGAACGGAACCCCAAACGCTGTGCGATCTCTGCACGCGTCGGTGGCATACCTGTCTGGCTGATGTGATCCCGAATGAGATCAAACACCTCTTGTTGCCTGGCCGTTAACGCTTTCATTCCGCCCCCTGGGTGTATATACAGTTATGCTGTGAGTATATACAGCTAAAGGTGATTTTGGAACCACAAACTGCACATTCAACAGCAGATTTAACCTGTTATGGAATCAGGGTCGAAAAAACCTTAGCGAAAATGTGTCCACAGCAGGATGCCCCAGGTGATCAGCGCCACAATGATAGAGAGCAGCACCGCCGCCGAGCCCATATCTTTTGCGCGACCAGAGAGTTCGTGATAGTCAGAACCAATACGGTCCACCACGGCCTCGATGGCGCTGTTCAGGATTTCAACAATCATGACCAGCATGACGGAGCCAATCAACAGCACGCGCGTAATGGCATCCACATCCAGCCAACAGGCGATAGCCACGGCCAGCAGAACCGCCACGCTCTCCTGACGGAACGCGGCCTCGTTAATCCACGCGGCGCGAAAACCTTTCCAGGAATAGCCTGCGGCTTTGATAATTCGGGTGAATCCAGTGGTATTATTAGCCATTAAAAGAACCTTTTTGCATTATTGGCGTCAATGACATTGTCTTGTTAACTCATGTGATTCGAGTTAAGGCAACGCGGCGCGAAGTATGACGGGATACACCAGAAATTCACATGACTTTCTGATATCCTTGCAACGCAATTGCATTATTAACCAGAGGCTTTACATCGTTTATGTCCGGCTGGCCACGAATTTACTACAAAATCCTGAATTTACCATTAAGCGTACTGGTAAAAAGCAAGTCTATTCCGGCAGATCCTGCCCCGGAGTTAGGACTCGATACCTCTCGTCCAATTATGTACGTTTTACCGTACAACTCCAAAGCGGACTTGCTGACGCTGCGCGCGCAATGCCTGGCGCACGATCTCCCCGACCCATTAGAGCCGCTGGAGATCGATGGTACGCAGTTGCCGCGCTATGTGTTCATTCACGGCGGACCGCGGGTGTTCACCTATTACACGCCGAAAGAAGAGTCCATTAAGCTGTTCCATAACTATCTCGACCTGCATCGCAGCAATCCGGATCTGGATGTGCAAATGGTGCCGGTGTCGGTGATGTTTGGACGCTCACCGGGTCGCGAGAAGGGTGAGGTTAACCCGCCGCTGCGTATGCTTAACGGCATCCAGAAATTCTTTGCCGTCTCCTGGCTGGGTCGCGACAGCTTTGTCCGTTTCTCTCCTTCCGTCTCCCTGCGCCGCATGGCCGATGAGCACGGCACGGATAAAATCATTGCGCAGAAACTGGCACGCGTGGCGCGTATGCACTTTGCCCGTCAGCGACTGGCTGCCGTGGGGCCACGTCTGCCTGCACGTCAGGATCTCTTCAACAAGCTACTGGCGTCCAAAGCGATTGCCCGCGCGGTAGAAGATGAAGCGCGCAGCAAGAAAATCTCCCATGAAAAGGCGCAGCAAAACGCGATTGCGCTGATGGAAGAGATCGCCGCCAACTTCTCATACGAGATGATTCGCCTGACTGACCGTATCCTGGGCTTCACCTGGAATCGGCTCTATCAGGGGATTAACGTTCACAACGCTGAGCGCGTGCGCCAGCTGGCGCACGACGGGCACGAAATTGTCTATGTTCCCTGCCACCGCAGCCACATGGACTATCTGTTGCTCTCATACGTGCTCTATCACCAGGGGCTGGTGCCGCCGCATATTGCCGCGGGTATCAACCTGAACTTCTGGCCGGCAGGCCCGATCTTCCGCCGCCTGGGCGCGTTCTTTATTCGTCGTACCTTTAAGGGCAATAAGCTCTATTCCACCGTCTTCCGTGAGTATCTGGGCGAACTGTTCAGCCGCGGCTACTCGGTTGAATACTTTGTCGAAGGCGGTCGTTCCCGTACCGGTCGTCTGCTGGATCCGAAAACCGGCACGCTGTCGATGACTATCCAGGCGATGCTGCGCGGTGGCACCCGTCCGATCACCCTGGTGCCGATTTACATCGGTTACGAACACGTGATGGAAGTGGGAACCTATGCCAAAGAGCTGCGCGGGGCAACCAAAGAGAAAGAGAGTCTGCCGCAGATGCTGCGTGGCTTGAGCAAGCTGCGTAATCTCGGTCAGGGCTACGTGAACTTTGGCGAGCCGATGCCGTTGATGACGTACCTGAATCACCACGTGCCGGAGTGGCGCGAGTCTATCGATCCTATCGAAGCCGTGCGTCCGGCCTGGCTGACGCCAACGGTGAACGGGATTGCGGCAGAGCTGATGGTGCGTATTAACAACGCGGGTGCGGCAAACGCCATGAACCTGTGCTGCACCGCGCTGTTAGCTTCTCGTCAGCGTTCGCTGACCCGCGAGCAACTGACCGAGCAGCTCAACTGTTATCTGGATCTGATGCGCAATGTGCCGTATTCCTCTGATTCGACCGTGCCATCTGTCAGCGCCGGCGATCTTATCGATCACGCGTTGCAGATGAACAAGTTCGAAGTCGAGAAGGATACCATTGGCGATATCATCATTCTGCCGCGCGAGCAGGCGGTGCTGATGACCTACTATCGCAATAACATCGCGCATATGCTGGTGTTGCCTTCACTGATGGCGGCGATCGTCACCCAGCATCGTCATATTTCCCGCGAAGCGCTGCTGCAACACGTTGACGTGCTCTACCCGATGCTGAAAGCCGAGCTGTTCCTGCGCTGGGAGCGTGATGAACTGGCAGGCGTGATTGACGCGCTGACGGCTGAAATGCAGCGTCAGGGGCTGATTACCGTTCAGGACGACGAGCTGCATATCAACCCGGCCCACTCCCGCACGCTGCAACTGCTGGCGGCGGGCGCGCGCGAAACGCTGCAACGCTATGCCATCACCTTCTGGCTGCTGAGCGCCAACCCGTCTATCAACCGCGGGACGCTGGAGAAAGAAAGCCGCACCGTGGCGCAGCGTTTGTCCGTGCTGCACGGTATCAACGCACCGGAATTCTTCGACAAGGCGGTGTTCAGCTCACTGGTGCTGACCCTGCGTGACGAGGGTTACATCAGCGATACCGGCGATGCGGAACCGGGCGAAACGATGAAGGTGTATCAGATGCTGGCGGAGCTCATCACGTCGGATGTGCGCCTGACGATTGAGAGCGCAACACAAGGCGAGTAATACATAGAAAAGCCGGTCGAGATGACCGGCTTTTTTTATGTCAGATTGCCGGATGGCGGCGTTCCGCCTGATCCGGCCTACATCAGCTTACCGTTTGGTAGGCCCGATAAGCGCAGCGCCATCGGACAAGATGCTTTATAAGTGCCAGTAACTCATCGCCAGACCGATAAAGAGTACCAGTCCCACGTAGTTATTGTTCATGAACGCTTTGAAGCACGCTTCACGTTCGCGGTTGGCAATCAGCTTCTGCTGCCAGACAAACAGCGCGCCAGCGACCAGTACAGACCAGTAATAGCCCAGCCCCAGGCCGTTCAGCCAACCAATCAGCGCCATCAGCGCCAACACCGCCACCTGCAAGATACCGATGATCAGCTTGTCATGCTCGCCAAACAGAATGGCGGTCGATTTGATGCCGATTTTCAGATCGTCATCGCGGTCAACCATCGCGTACTGCGTGTCGTAGGCCACCGCCCACAGAATGTTGGCCAGGAACATCAGCCAGCAGCTCAACGGTACCGATTCACTCACCGCCGCGAAGGCCATCGGAATCGACCAGCCAAACGCCGCCCCCAGCACCACCTGCGGTAGATGGGTGTAGCGCTTCATAAACGGATAGACCCACGCCAGCGCCAGCGCCGCAATTGACAGCAGAATGGTCATGGTATTGAGCGTCAGCACCAGTAGAAACGAGAGCACCACCAGCACGACAAACAGCGTCCGGGCCTCTTTCTCCGTCACCGCGCCGCTGGGCAACGGGCGGTTCGCCGTGCGTTTAACATGCCCGTCGAATTTCCGATCGGCATAGTCATTAACCACACATCCGGCGGCACGCATCAGCCAGACCCCGGCGACAAACACCGCTAGGATCCACAATTGAGGGACTCCAGGGGTCGCCACCCACAGCGCCCACAGCGTCGGCCAGAGCAGCAGTAAGGCGCCGATGGGCTTATCCGTACGCATCAAGCGGTGAAACGCCAGCAGCTTATTCTGCGTCAGACTCCACTCCATTTTATTTTCCTCTTAGTACAACGGTGATGCGGGTAAAAACAGTTCGGTCAACATCAGCGGCTTACCGCTCAGTCGCAGTCGGGAACGGCGTCCCCACAGCCCGACATCACAACCAATTTCAATAAAATCTCGGGTCAACGTCGATGATGTAAACAGATAACGCCCCAGCGGGGTCTTGCCCAAATTTTGTAGGGCCAGCTCAGGGCCAGACAGCGTGGATTCGGGCACCACGGTGCGTCCGGCCAGCCAGGGTTCATCATCGGCACATAACAGGATTTCACGCAGCCAGTAGCGGGTTTCTTTTGGCAGTCGGGTTAGCTCTTCCACCACCTCATGTTGACCCACAAATCCTTCCCTGATCAGTGTCACAGTGACCCGTTTTCCCTGCTGCTCAAAACGTTTTGTCATGGAATCTTCCAGTAGCAGCCAGTCGAGCTGTTCTGGGTCCAGGGCGGGGATCTCTTCAAAATAGCGCAGCGCACGCAGTTGCGTTAACGCGGGGTGTGACATGCCTGACTCTCCGTTTCATAACTGAAAGGCATTGTATCGCAGAAAAGAGCTTACGGGAGATGGAAACATAATTAAGTGATCTGTTGCGCAACAGAAGCGTAACAAGTCGCAGGAAATGCTAAAAAAAAGGTGCGCCAGATGACGCACCAGTTGTTGCAAATCAGCAATGTGGGGAGAACATTACCCCTTGCCTTTTACACTGCTGATAAAGGTGGAACGGGCAGATGTCGATCCCAGACGTTCAGCTTCATCAAGCAGTTTCAGCGCTTTATCAACGTCGCCTTTGGCAACGGCGTCTTTAATCGCTTTGTTAAAGTAGCTTTCGGTGTCATTCAACATCGGCTCGCTTTTCTTCGCAGGTGCAGGAGTCACCACCGGCGCGGCAACAGGTGCAGCATAGGTCGGCGCAGGGGCGGCAGTATTCCCCACCGTCACCGGACCTGGGCCGGAAGAACCAAACAGTGGCCCCACCAGCACGCTGGAGCTGCTGTTGGTTTTCACTTTCAGCTTCAGCAGGCCGTCGGTGGTATGACGGGCAATCGGATCCGGAATATCCGGAACAGAGTTACCCACCCCTTTGGCATAGGCTTTCGCCGGGTCGAGCAGTTTGGTGGTCTGCTGGAGATCTTTCTCGGTCGTAAAGACCAGAACATAAAGTTTCTGCTGGCCCAGTGCTGGCGTCAGGCGCATAACCCCTTCCAGGCGATCCGCGCTCATCACGCCGGGCTCCTGGTAGGTGAAATAGCTGCTCGGGAAGAACGCAGAAGGCGTCATGTTCTGATCAAGAATCAGGACGTTGGGCGCAAATACGCTGGTCTGTTTGTTCACTTCGCTGGAGAGCGTGATGTTTAACTCCCCAATGTTCGCCGGTACGCTGTACGCGGCAACCGGACCGGAAATGCCAGCCACGTCAAGACGCTGACCGCCAGTCGAAAGCTGCGTCGTTTGCGTGTTGGACTGGTCAACCGGCGTCCAGGTTAACTGCTGGAGCGCAGTCGTCGGAATCGTCGGCGCAGCGCTGGTATTTTGCGGCACATAGTTAACGTCAGCCAGGCTGATGCCCGGCGCACTGGCAAATAACCCTGCGGATAAACAAAGGGCGACGAGACTTTTCTTCATTTTCATTGTTATCACCTCAGAAAGCGTGGGTTCAGCGGTGGCCAGGCAATAGCGCGCTAAACCAGATGATGCCGGATGGCGGCGGACGCCTTATCCGGCCTACAAACTGGTGCCGTAGGCCGGATAAGCTTGCGCCATCGGGCATTGCAGCAGTTTGGGAGGGGCTTTCGCCCCTCGTTACGTCAGGTTAGTGCTGGATTACCACCAGATTTCCATCTGAGCACCGAAGGACCACTCATCGTTGTCACCACGGCTGAAGGTATGCGCGCTGGTATCGCTGTAGGCGATGCCGTTGTCGTAACCCCATTTTTCATCCCACTTCGCGTAGGTTGCGAAGACACGGATAGCCGGGCGAGACCAGATGCTGTCGCCAGCCTGCCATTGTTGCGCCAGGGTGATTTTGTACTGGTTGTTGGTGTCGTCGGTACGCTGAGATTTCACGTTGTCGTAACCGACTTCCATCAGGGTGCTCATGATCGGTGTCCATTTGAACATCGGACGCACACCCACGGTGTACCAGGTTGTACCGTTTTTATCGTCACGATCGATATCCTGATACATACCGACGTACATCAGATCCCAACGGTCGCCCAGGGAGATCGCGCCGTGGTCGAGGATACGCACCAGAGAACCGTTGTTGTTGGTTGTGATGTTATCGCTGTCATTGATAGTGTAGGTACCCTGTGGGATCCCTTTACCCTGGGTGGTCATCGCGTCAGTCGCGTACTGAACGACAAACTTGTTGTAGCCTTTCAGCATGCTCTGGGTATGTTCAGCGGTGAACATCCAGCCGTCTTTGGTTGCGCCGTCAACGTAGTGGTAACCGTCAGTTTTGTTCGCGCGACCGTAGTCAACACCCAGCTCCAGCACGCCGTCCGGGTTGGTTTCCAGACCGGCTAAACGCACGTCGAACACGTCGTTGGCGGTGTCTTTGTAATCGCGATAGACATCGTTGCTGCTAAAGATGTACGAGCCGCCCGCTTCCTGAGAACGGGTGGCAGCCAGAGACAGCTTACCGAAGCCCAGGTCGATGTTTTCAAGACCGGCACCAGGACCCGAGATATCCCAGTAGTAGAAGTCGATCATGTGAACGTCATGACGCTGATAGAAGCGCTTACCTGCCCAGATGGTGGAGCCTGGCAGCCAGTCGATCAGGTTTTTACCCTGTACGTTAGCTTCACGGAATGCCGGGTCAGTGGCTTCCCAGTCATTTTGCTGTGCCACAGAGTAGGCAACGTTGGTGTCAAAATAGAAGCTCTTATCACCCTCTTTCCACACTTCCTGACCCAGTTTCAGTTCCGCATAGGTTTCACATTCGTTACCAAGACGGTATTTACTTTGAGCACCGGTTGCCTGGAAACATTGTTGTTCGCCGCCACTACCCGTCCAGCCGATACCGGAACGAGCATAACCATGGAAATCCACTGCCATTGCCTGAACAGACATAATGCCTGCTGCGACGGCAACCGCCAGGGGGAGTTTGCGCAGAGTAATCATCATTCTATCTCCTGAGATCATTGCTTTTCTTTGAACGCTTCACCGTAGGGCTTTGCGCTTTTTTTTAATGGGACACCTTAAACGCCTGGCTCTTTATGCAACCGACGACATGCAGTGCCATCTTCACGGAACAGATGACAACGCTCTGGCGGCAGGCCAATAGCGAATGTGGCGCCCTCTTCTACCAACACCACGTCGTTCTGGCGGTACACCAGGTTTTGACGAATGGCGGGGATCTGGATATGAATCTGTGTTTCGTGACCAAGCTGTTCGACGACCTGAACCTCGCCTTCCAGCGTGACATCGGCGATATCACTGGGTAACAGGTGTTCAGGACGGATACCTAACGACATGTTTACGCCCACCTGCACATCACGGCTGTCGACCGGCAGCCAGACGTGCTGACGGTTCGGTAGTTCAACCTGGACCTGGTCGATGGCCGTCGCGGTAACTTTCACCGGCAGGAAGTTCATCTTCGGCGAACCAATAAAGCCCGCGACGAAGCGGTCTGCCGGGTAGTGATACAGTTCCAGCGGTTTACCGATCTGCGCGACGCGACCGGCGTCCAGCACCACGATTTTGTCGGCCAGCGTCATCGCTTCGACCTGATCGTGGGTAACGTAGATCATCGTGCGCCCAAGGCGCTTATGCAGACGGGAGATCTCGATGCGCATCTGCACACGTAGCGCGGCATCGAGGTTAGAGAGAGGTTCATCGAGCAGGAACACGCGCGGTTCCGCCACCAGCGTACGGCCAATCGCCACGCGCTGGCGCTGCCCCCCCGAGAGGGCTTTCGGTTTACGCTCCAGCAGGTGCGCCAGTTGCAGCACTTCCGCAACCTGGTTAACACGCTGATTCATCACCTCTTTTTTCGCGCCCGCCAGTTTCAGGCCAAACGACATATTTTCGGCAACGGATAAATGGGGATAGAGCGCGTAGGACTGGAAGACCATACCGACGCCACGTTCCGCGGGTGGGATATCGTTCATGCGGGTATCCCCAATATAGAGGTCCCCGCTGGTAATCGTTTCAAGTCCGGCAATCATACGGAGCAGGGTCGATTTGCCGCAGCCTGACGGTCCAACAAACACCACGAATTCCCCTTCGTGAATGTCGAGATTGATATCTTTCGATACCACCACGTCACCCCAGGCTTTCGTTACATTTCGCAGCTGTACGCTCGCCATGCCTTCTCCCTTCGTTACAACCTGTCATTGACAGCAACATTCATGATGGCCTGACTATGCGGGATTCACTGCGTGCGTAAATCCTCCACCCCCGGCTTTTTCATGGGGGAGGAGTCGGGAGGATGAGGGAAGGAAGTCTGAGACCCTGTCCGGGGGAGATCGCGTAATTTCGTGAAGTCCCCCGCAAAAATGAGTCTATTTTTATGTGCGCCAGTACGCATTACTCACATTTCTGCAACACAGATCACATAAAGAGGAGGTGGGGCGTAGGGGTAAGGAGGATGGAAAGAGGATGTCAAATAAGGAGACTGAGTCACGTTGAATCACTGAAGTCATACCACGAGCACATCACCAAAAGGATGGCAGATATGAAGATCAAGACTGGCGCACGCGTTTTCGCATTGTCCGCCCTCGCAGCAATGATGATTTCCGCACCGGCTCTGGCCAAAATCGAAGAAGGTAAACTGGTTATCTGGATTAACGGCGATAAAGGCTATAACGGCCTGGCCGAAGTCGGAAAAAAATTCGAGAAAGACACCGGTATCAAAGTGACCATTGAACACCCGGACAAGCTGGAAGAGAAATTCCCGCAGGTTGCGGCAACCGGTGATGGTCCGGACATCATCTTCTGGGCGCACGATCGTTTTGGCGGTTACGCACAGTCTGGCCTGCTGGCTGAAATCACCCCGGAAAAAACGTTCCAGGACAAACTCTATCCGTTCACCTGGGATGCTGTACGTTACAACGGCAAGCTGATCGCCTACCCCATCGCGGTAGAAGCGCTGTCGCTGATTTACAACAAAGACCTGGTGCCGACCCCGCCGAAGACCTGGGAAGAGATCCCGGCACTGGATAAAGCGCTGAAGGCGAAAGGTAAGAGCGCCCTGATGTTCAACCTGCAAGAACCGTACTTCACCTGGCCGCTGATTGCTGCCGACGGCGGTTACGCATTCAAGTTTGAAAACGGCAAGTACGATGTGAAAGATGTGGGCGTCGACAGCGCAGGCGCGAAAGCGGGCCTGGGTTTCCTGGTTGACCTCATCAAGAACAAACACATGAACGCGGACACCGATTACTCCATCGCAGAAGCGGCCTTTAACAAAGGCGATACGGCGATGACCATCAACGGTCCGTGGGCCTGGTCGAACATCGACAAGAGCAAAGTGAATTACGGCGTCACCCTGCTGCCAACCTTCAAAGGCAAACCGTCTAAACCGTTCGTGGGCGTGCTGAGTGCCGGTATTAACGCCGCCAGCCCGAACAAAGAGCTGGCGAAAGAGTTCCTTGAAAACTACCTGCTGACCGATCAGGGTCTGGAAGAAGTGAACAAGGATAAACCGTTGGGGGCCGTGGCGCTGAAATCCTATCAGGAGCAGTTAGCGAAAGACCCGCGCATCGCGGCCACCATGGATAACGCCCAGAAAGGCGAAATCATGCCGAACATCCCGCAGATGTCTGCGTTCTGGTACGCCGTGCGTACGGCGGTCATCAACGCCGCCAGCGGTCGCCAGACGGTTGATGCTGCACTGAAAGACGCGCAGGGCCGTATCACCAAGTAATGCTGTCGATGTGCCTGATGGCGCTGCGCTTATCAGGCCTACAAACGTCTGTAGGCCGGATAAGGCATTTATGCCGCCATCTGGCACATTTACGACAAGATTTCACCGTTGTAGAGGAAGATCCCCATGGATGCCGTTAAAAAGAGTCACTGGTGGCAGAGCGACATGCTGAAGTGGTCCGCGATCGGATTGCTGGGCCTGCTGGTGGGTTACCTTGTCGTTTTAATGTATGCACAAGGGGAATATCTGTTCGCCATCATGACGCTGATTTTAAGCTCTGCTGGCCTGTACATTTTCGCTAACCGTAAGGCCTACGCCTGGCGTTACGTTTATCCTGGCATGGCGGGCATGGGACTGTTCGTTCTGTTTCCGCTGATTTGCACCATCGCCATCGCTTTTACCAACTACAGCAGCACCAACCAGCTCACTTTCGAACGCGCCCAACAGGTGCTGATGGACCGCTCTTATCAGGCGGGTAAATCCTATAACTTCGGGCTCTATCCGGCAGGTGAAGAGTGGCAACTGGCCCTCACCGACGGCGAAACCGGTAAGAATTACCTCTCCGACGCCTTTAAATTTGGCGGCGAACAAAAGCTGGCGCTGAAAGAAACGGACGCCCTGCCAGAGGGTGAGCGCGCGACGCTGCGCATCATCACCCAGAATCGCCAGGCGCTGAACCAGATTACCGCCGTGCTGCCCGATGACAGCAAAGTGATCATGAGCTCGCTGCGCCAGTTCTCCGGCACGCAGCCGCTGTACGCGCTCGCCGATGACGGCATGTTGACCAACAACCAGAGCGGCGTGAAATACCGTCCCAATAACGACATTGGCTACTACCAGTCCATCAATGCGGACGGTAACTGGGGTGACGAAAAGCTCAGTCCGGGCTACACCGTGACCATCGGCTGGGATAACTTTACCCGCGTCTTCACTGACGAAGGGATCCAGAAGCCGTTCTTCGCCATCTTC
This sequence comes from Citrobacter telavivensis, assembly GCA_009363175.1. Classification (NCBI taxonomy): domain Bacteria; kingdom Pseudomonadati; phylum Pseudomonadota; class Gammaproteobacteria; order Enterobacterales; family Enterobacteriaceae; genus Citrobacter; species Citrobacter telavivensis. The sequence continues at coordinate 901,228 of CP045205.1, read as the reverse complement.
GTCTGGACCGTGGTGTTCTCGGTACTCACCGTCATCCTGACCGTGGCGGTCGGGATGGTGCTGGCGTGTCTCGTTCAGTGGGAGTCGCTGAAAGGTAAAGCGATTTACCGTGTCCTGCTGATTCTGCCGTACGCCGTACCGTCGTTTATCTCGATTCTGATTTTCAAAGGCCTGTTCAACCAGAGCTTTGGTGAAATCAACATGATGCTAAGCGCGCTGTTTGGCATCAAGCCGGCATGGTTTAGCGACCCGACCACCGCGCGTTCGATGATTATTATCGTCAATACCTGGCTGGGCTACCCGTACATGATGATCCTGTGCATGGGTCTGCTGAAAGCGATTCCGGACGACCTGTACGAGGCGTCGGCAATGGATGGCGCGGGCCCGTTCCAGAACTTCTTTAAGATTACGCTCCCGCTGTTGATTAAGCCGCTGACGCCGCTGATGATCGCCAGCTTTGCCTTTAACTTTAACAACTTCGTGCTGATTCAACTGTTGACCAACGGCGGTCCGGATCGTCTCGGAACGACCACGCCAGCCGGGTATACCGACCTGTTAGTAAGCTACACCTACCGCATCGCCTTTGAAGGCGGCGGCGGACAGGACTTCGGCCTGGCGGCGGCAATCGCCACGCTGATCTTCCTGCTGGTCGGTGCGCTTGCCATCGTGAACCTGAAAGCCACACGCATGAAGTTTGATTAATCAGAATCACCAGGCGTAATTGGCGCAGCCAGTCTGGATGCTGCCAGCGTTCAGAATGGCAAGTGAAATAGCCTGGAGCGATGTTAAGGAGTAAAAAATTATGGCTATGGTACAACCGAAATCTCAAAAATTGCGTCTCTTCACGACGCACCTGTTACTCCTGATTTTTATCGCGGCCATCATGTTCCCGCTGCTGATGGTTATCGCCATCTCCCTGCGTGAAGGTAACTTTGCGACCGGCAGCCTGATCCCGGAAACCATCTCCTGGGAGCACTGGCGGCTGGCGCTGGGCTTCAGCGTTGAACATGCTGATGGCCGCATCACGCCGCCCCCCTTCCCGGTTCTGTTATGGCTGTGGAACTCGGTGAAAATCGCCGGGATCACCGCGATTGGCATCGTGGCGCTGTCAACGACCTGCGCCTACGCCTTTGCCCGTATGCGTTTTCCGGGTAAAGCCACGCTGCTCAAAGGGATGCTGATTTTCCAGATGTTCCCGGCGGTGCTGTCGCTGGTCGCGTTGTACGCGTTGTTTGATCGCCTTGGCCAGTACATTCCGTTCATTGGTCTGAACACCCATGGTGGGGTGATCTTCGCCTATCTCGGCGGTATCGCTCTACATGTGTGGACCATCAAGGGCTATTTCGAAACCATCGACGGGTCGCTTGAAGAAGCGGCCGCACTGGATGGCGCAACCCCGTGGCAGGCTTTCCGCCTGGTGCTGTTGCCGCTGTCGGTGCCGATTCTGGCGGTGGTCTTTATTCTGTCGTTCATTGCCGCCATTACCGAAGTGCCGGTTGCCTCACTGCTGCTACGTGATGTGGACAGCTACACCCTGGCCGTCGGGATGCAGCAATACCTCAACCCGCAAAACTACCTGTGGGGCGATTTTGCCGCTGCGGCCGTGCTTTCTGCGATCCCGATCACCCTGGTCTTCCTGCTGGCACAGCGCTGGCTGGTCAACGGCCTGACGGCGGGCGGAGTCAAAGGTTAAGTTTCATTGAAGTCCCTGTAATGCCACTGCACCCTCAACTTGTTTTATCCAACTTGTGACTGTAATTCGGCGCTCCACGGAGCGCCTTTTTTTTTGTCTGCCGGATGGCGGCGTTGCCTTATCCGGCCTACTCGCGCTTCAGTTTGTAGGCCTGATAAGCGCAGCGCCATCAGGCAACCACGACACACATTGCCTTATCCGACCTACTCGCGCTTCAGGCGTTTTGAATTACACATCCAGAGCGTGATCACCAGTAGCAGGATCGCCGCCGAATAGATCAGCACATCGAGAGGGGATTTGTGATCGACAATGATCAGCCGGACGATCGCGGTGATCCCGATATAGATGAAATAGCGCAGCGGAAAGTGAAAGCCTGACTGAAAGTACTTCACAATCAGCGCGATAAATTCGAAATAGAGAAAGTAGACAACCAGCCCTTCCACCAGCTCATACTTGCTGGCTTGTTCAGGCGCGAAGAGCACATCTGCCAGATGCAGCGTCTCTTTACCGAGGAATACGACCAGGATCATACCCAGACTCAGCAGCCCAAGGTTCAACACGGTCTGTAGGATCGTGGAGATAAACTCCACGCGCGGACGAGAGAGTGACGTCATAACAGCACCTCGATCTCAGTGGTGAGGTTCCTGTATAACGCAAAAATGTGACGGAGATCTATATTTTTTGTTTATATTTTGTGCAAACCAGAAGAATCGCCCGGTGGCGCTTCGCTTACCGGGCCTATGGGAATGTAGGCCGGATAAGCGCAGCGCCATCCGGCAAAACAACCTTAGCGGAAATTCACGCTTTTATCGCTGGTCATGTCATACAGCTGGAACTTACGTCCAAGCTGCTGACCCCCATCACGCGTCAGCGGCGTCCAGCCCACTGCCGCACGGCTGCGGGTCGGACCAGTAGAGAAGAGATCCAGCGGAATCGACACGTAGACGCCTTTGGTGAAATCCCCTTCGCCATACTCATCCGGCGAGACGTTAGTGAGAGTGGCGTAACCACCGACCACCACGCCGCTGTCGAAGCGTTTAGAGATATCCAGCGTGCCGCCTTTATCCCCCGCCAGATACTGACCGACGCTCGCTTTCACCAGCACGTCCTGGGCGAATGATGGCGTCCAGTAGGCCGTCAAGTGTCCGGTCTTCACGCTGTAGTCGGTGAATTTCATCATGTCCTGTGCGCTGCGCCAGTCACGCTGCTTCACGTAGTTGGCATCCAGGCCAAACGCCCAGTTGCTGTCGACCGGACGGTACAACACTTCCGCTCCCGCCCCACCGTACATGGTTTCAAGATAGCCGCCGTAAACCTGACCATAGAAACCATTACCGAAGTACTGGAAGTAGTTGGCCTGCAGGTTATTCACGTAAACGTCGTTCTGTACGTATTCACGCACGCGGGTACGCACGCGCGGTAGCTTCGAATCGTTCGGCGGGTTGGTGTAGTTAAATTTATCGTAGTTATTGGCAAGGTTGCCAAACAGGCTGCCGGTGGTCAGCAGGTGGTCGGTGACCCACAGATCCGCCGTCGCCATCACGCCCAACTGGTACATGTAGAAGTTTTCCGGCCCCCCCACGGACTGGTTCAGCACCGGATCGAGATGGAAGTCAAAGCGCGATTTATCGATATACCAGCCCTGTTCGGTACTTTCCGGCACTATCGGCTCAAGGCGTTTTTGCGCCAGCGGCGTTTCCTGTCCCAGCGGTTCGCCTTCCAGATGGCGTTTCAGGCTGCTGACGTCCGTTTCGGTGGTCACCTGCGGCAGATTGAGGCGATTTTCCGTCACGCGGATCGTGCGGATCCCCTCCGGGAGATCGTTCATGACGATCCGATTCGCTCGTTCGATCCCTTCACGCGAGTCGCGGTATTTCACCTGCTCGCCCGTCACGTACAGCGTGTCGCCCTTCACCTGAATCTGCGGATCCGCCAGTCCGGCGTTGTATTTCAGCAGCGTCAGTTGGTTCGCTACCACCGAGTGTTGCAGGATCGGGTCCTGCGGCTCCGGCTGATATTTCGGCCGCGCGTTATCGTTATACGACGGCCGCAAATCGTTGAAATTGGTCCGCAGCGTCACCCCAAACATAAAGGTGTTACCGCGTTCGTAGCTGAGGTTAACGTCGGCCCAATCGGTGACGCGGTAAATGGCACCGACGTTAAACTTGCTTTTTTGTTCCAGCTTGCCCGCGAAGTCCTGCTGGTAGTTGTTGCCCTCATATTCCAGCTTCAGTCGCAGCGGTTGCCACGGCGTCTGGTACTCAACACCGCCAAACAGCGACGCCGGACCGTGAAACATCTGACTGCCGTCAATAGAGCCGGCCTGTTTATAGCTGTTATCGCGGTAGCAATATTTATCGCTGTACGAACAGAGCGGATTGCTGACGTTGCCGCTGGTCCCCAGATAACCCCAGCCGAGGCCAAGCGAGAAATCAAACGGTCCCCAGGCTTTATTCGCCACGATGTATTCCGCATCGAACAGACCGGTCCCACCGATATCCCGCGCGCCGACCGACACCTGCGGTGTCCAGTAGCTCTCTTCCCACAGCCGCAACTTCAGGTCGAACGCCTTATCTTTGTAGGTCTGATTGCCCGAGAACGACTCGACGCTACTGTACGGTTTGGTCCGCACGTCGGTGTAGCGCAGTGTGGTTTCCAGCCAGGGGAAAAGCTGCACGGACGCGGAGTAATAACGGTACTGATCGTTATCGCGATAGTTGAGACTCAACTCCCCTTCACGCGCCATGCGCGCGGTTGGGGTCTGTAATAATCCCACGCCGCCAAAATCCGACTGGGAGGGCCCAATCGGTGCCGGATACGTTTCGGCATGGCACGCTGCGCTGATGCCCAGCGCCAGTAAGCTAAGCAGATGTGTTTTTTTCATTATTCGGGTATCCGCTGCGTCAGGGTGTGAAGAATGTCGGCGTTAAGCGCTTCCGGTTCGCTGCTCCAGAAAGCGTCATCCAGGCCGACAAAAATGATGCTGCCGGGCATCGGCTCAACGTGACGCTTATTCCAGTACGCAACCGGCACTTTCTGCGTTCGTCCATCGGGATAAACCACCCATGCATAGCTGCGATCTGCACCGCTGAGCCGCTGTTGTCCCTCGAGATAGCTGACAACATCGCGTCCTGGCATAAACGGCTGCTTTCCGGGACGGCTTATCAGACCAAAGACTGTGACATCCGTCGGCTGCGCGCCTACCCACAGCGTGTAGTTGCCCTGCAATGGCGGATTGCCGCGCTCGCTGACCCGCACAATGTCCGGATCGAGATTTACCCACTGTCGACCTGCCACCTTCAGCGCCTGAATTTGCTGGCGCAGCGCGTTAATGGCGGCTGCACCCTCCCCGCTCTCTTCGCCGCTTAACGCCGCCAGACGCCCCAGCAGCGCCTGCTGCTGGCTCTGCGCCGTCACGGTCGCTTTCTCTTCCGCGATCGCTGCACCGGGCCACCAGCTGTTCGCCAGTCTGGGCTGTCCCACCAGATCGATAAGATGTTCAGCGCCGGTAAGTGTTTTCGGTTCTGCGCTGCCTGCGCTAAAGACCTTAACGGTTCCCGCAGCAAAAACAGATGACGTGCTCAGACTGAAGATCAGTGCCGCAATAGTCCGTTTCATCATGATTTTGCCGCCTTAATCAGCGTGGTTTTCACCGGGAAATAGTTCGCCCCCAGATATTGCTCCGACTGGCGGATTTGCCCTTCGTCATCGACCCAGTAACGGTTATGCCAGCGAGCCTGATCGGTCGTGACGGCTTCATCCAGCACGCGAACCGGGGTCTCTTCGCTGCCGACTTTTACCGTGTCGTTGCCATCCCATGTAAAGACCGAGCGCGCGGTGGCATAGCGCACCTGCTTGTATTCGGTCCAGCCCATCGTGCGTGTCCAGGTCGTGCCGTCGACGATCTGATTTGGTTTATTCAGCGGGTCATCCGCGAGGTTATTCACGTCGATGAGGTTGTCGCCGCCCAGCAGCGTCTTCACCAGACGACCGTGCTGGGTCACGAGGGTGGCCTGATCCTGCGTCACCCATTTCTGCTGTCCGTTCTCTGCGAAAGCGAGCACCACAAACAGCTGCGGCCCGCCGTTAAGCTGCATGTACTGGCTGGCGTAGGGCATGTTTTGAATGTCATCGTCCGTTAGCTGTACGCCGGGCGTGCCAAACAGACTGTCCCACAGTGAGTTGCCCAGTTGCTTTGTCGTGGCTGAGCATGCCTGTAACAGCAGGCAAAGTAGTATGAGTGCAGGTCGCTTCACGACTCTTCTCCAGAGGGGCAAAATAACCACACCGAAGTGTGGTTAGGATTAAATGTACCGATCTTACTGGGTACTGGTGGTCGTGGTAGTGGTGGTCCCGGTATTGGAACCGTCACCGCCGCCGGTTGCCGCAAGCGCGACACCCACCGCCGAACTTACGGTGCTCACGCTGGATGCGGAGGAACTACCCGCCGACACCGACGTTGCTGCCGACCCTGCCGCTTCACCCACCTGAACGGGGGCTGCATAGACAGAACTCGCCGCAAGCGCAGATATGGCAAAAATGCCATACAGAACTTTTTTCATAACAATTTCCCTTCATTGAATGAATGGAGATTTACCCAAAAGCATTTCGGGCGGGATCGAGTATACACAACTAAAGCATGCGAATTACGGCAGGGGGAAATAGCAAGGTGGTTTTAGGATAATTGGACTTTTGCTGAACAATTCATTTTTATAAAAATAATAATAATCATTAAAAACAGCATATTAACATTAAATTCATTTAGCTAAACGATCCGTATTATCCTAAAATAACACTGGGTTATTTTACGGTTATTTATTATTTTAGGATTATGCTCAATATAAAATTGCGGGAAACAACACGGACAACCGGAATTATCTTATAAAAAAAGCCGATAATAATATCGGCTCATTTCATTATTAACTTTCCTGATGACGCTGCGCTTATCAGGCCTACGGTAGAGAGTAGGCCGGATAAGACGCATTAGCGTCGCCATCCGGCACTGCGCCAGATTAACGCCAGTTTTTATAACGGTTAATCAATCCGTTAGTCGAGCTGTCGTGGCTTTCAATCGCTTTATCATCTTTCAGCTCCGGCAGAATGCGGTTCGCCAGCTGTTTACCCAGCTCAACGCCCCACTGGTCGAAGGTGAAGATGTTCAGGATGATGCCCTGAGTAAAGATTTTGTGCTCATAGAGCGCAATCAGCGCACCCAGGCTGAACGGAGTGATTTCACGCAGCAGGATGGAGTTGGTCGGGCGGTTGCCTTCGAACACTTTGAACGGCACCACGTGTTCCAGCGTGGCCGGATCTTTACCCTGATCGCGGTATTCCTGCTCAACCACTTCACGCGATTTCCCGAACGCCAGCGCTTCCGTCTGGGCGAAGAAGTTAGACAGCAGCTTCGGATGGTGATCGGACAGCGGGTTATGGGTAATCGCCGGGGCGATGAAATCACAAGGCACCATTTTGGTTCCCTGGTGAATCAGCTGATAGAAGGCGTGCTGACCGTTGGTTCCCGGTTCACCCCAGATGATCGGGCCCGTCTGGTAATCCACCGGGTTGCCGTTACGGTCAACGTATTTCCCGTTAGACTCCATGTTGCCCTGCTGGAAATAGGCCGCGAAACGGTGCATATACTGGTCATACGGCAGGATCGCTTCGGTTTCTGCACCGAAGAAATTGTTGTACCAGATACCAATCAACGCCAGCAGCACCGGCAGGTTGTTCTCCAGAGGCGTGGTCGAGAAGTGCTTATCCATCGCATGCGCGCCGGACAGCAGTTGCACAAAGTTGTCGTAACCGACGGACAGGATGATCGACAGACCAATCGCTGACCACAACGAGTAACGACCGCCCACCCAGTCCCAGAACTCGAACATATTGGCGGTATCGATACCGAACTCACCGACCGCTTTCGCGTTGGTAGACAGCGCGGCGAAGTGTTTCGCAACGTGTTTTTCGTCACCGGCGGTTTTCAGGAACCAGTCACGCGCGCTATGGGCGTTAGTCATGGTTTCCTGCGTCGTAAAGGTTTTGGACGCCACGAGGAACAGGGTGGTTTCCGGGTTCACTTTCTTCAGCACTTCGGCGATATGGGTACCGTCGACGTTAGAAACAAAGTGCATATTCAGGTGGTTTTTGTACGGACGCAGCGCTTCGGTCACCATGAACGGGCCGAGGTCGGAGCCGCCGATACCGATGTTAACCACGTCGGTGATCGCTTTACCGGTATACCCCTTCCACTGGCCCGAAATAATGGCTTCAGAGAAGGATTTCATCTTCTCCAGCACCGCGTTGACTTCCGGCATCACATCTTTGCCGTCCACGATAATCGGGGTATTGCTACGGTTACGCAGCGCCACGTGCAGCACGGCACGATCTTCAGTACGGTTGATTTTCTCGCCGGAGAACATGGACTTGATGGCGCCCGCCAGATCGGTCTCTTTCGCCAGATCCTGCAGTTTCGCCAGCGTCTCTTCGGTGATGCGGTTTTTGGAGTAATCCACCAGCATCAGATCGTCAAACGTTGCGGAGAATTTGCTGAAGCGATCGCTATCCTTCGCGAACAGATCCGCGATAGTAACGTCCTTCATGTCATCAAAGTGTTTTTGTAGTGCCTGCCAGGCAGAGGTCTGCGTTGGATTGATGTTTTTCATTAGCAATACTCTTCTGATTTGAGAATTGTGACTGGGATCGATTGTAACGCCAGTCACAGAAAAGTGTGATTGTTTTAGTGCCGTTGCCTGGCCACGGTCAAATGCCGCCGAAAAGTATCGTTGTTATAAGCACCATTACTGAGGCTAAACGCAGCATGAAAAATCCGCATAATCCCAGCGTTGACAGTCCAGGCCACACATTTTATTTATAAATACGGTATTTGCGCCTGCACCGGTTTCTGTTCTGCCTTTGTGCCCAGGTCGCTTTCTCACTCCCTGACACGAGGTTGTTATGACAGAAATCGTTGTTTCCAAATTTGGCGGAACCAGCGTCGCTGATTTCGATGCCATGAACCGCAGCGCCGACGTGGTGCTTTCCGATGCAAACGTGCGTTTAGTGGTGCTCTCCGCTTCCGCAGGCATCACTAATTTACTGGTTGCACTGGCTGAAGGTCTGGAACCCACCGAACGCTTCGAGAAACTCGACGCTATCCGCAAAATTCAATTCGATATCCTGGAACGTCTGCGTTATCCAAACGTTATTCGTGAAGAGATCGAACGTCTGCTGGAAAATATCACCACGCTGGCGGAAGCGGCCTCACTCGCCACTTCCACCGCGCTGACGGATGAACTGGTCAGCCACGGCGAACTGATGTCTACTCTGCTGTTTGTTGAAATCCTGCGTGAGCGTCACGTTCAGGCGCAGTGGTTCGATGTGCGTAAAGTGATGCGTACCAACGATCGCTTTGGTCGCGCCGAACCTGACGTCGCGGCGCTGGCAGAACTGGCAACGCTGCAACTGACCCCACGTCTGAACGAAGGGCTGGTGATCACTCAGGGGTTCATCGGCAGCGAAGGCAAAGGGCGCACAACCACACTCGGACGCGGCGGCAGCGACTACACGGCGGCCCTGTTGGCCGAAGCGCTCCATGCCGCGCGTGTCGATATCTGGACGGACGTTCCGGGCATCTACACCACCGATCCTCGCGTGGTGCCTGCGGCGCAGCGCATTGATGAAATCGCCTTTGAAGAGGCGGCGGAAATGGCCACCTTTGGTGCGAAAGTGCTGCATCCGGCCACCCTGCTGCCCGCCGTGCGCAGCGATATCCCGGTCTTCGTCGGCTCCAGTAAAGATCCGAAAGCGGGCGGTACGCTGGTCTGCAATAAAACCCAGAATCCACCGCTGTTCCGCGCGCTGGCGCTGCGTCGTAAACAAACCCTGTTAACGCTGCACAGCCTGAATATGCTGCACTCGCGCGGTTTCCTGGCCGAAGTATTCGGTATTCTGGCACGCCATAATATCTCGGTCGATCTGATCACCACCTCCGAAGTGAGCGTGGCGCTAACGCTGGATACCACCGGCTCGACCTCCACTGGCGATACGCTGCTGACGCAGTCGCTGCTAATGGAACTGTCTGCCTTGTGTCGGGTGGAGGTTGAAGAGGGTCTCGCGCTGGTTGCGCTGATTGGTAACGATCTGTCGAAAGCCTGCGGCGTCGGCAAAGAGGTGTTCGGCGTGCTGGAACCGTTCAATATCCGTATGATTTGCTATGGCGCTTCCAGCCATAACCTCTGTTTCCTGGTGCCTGGCACCGAAGCCGAGCAAGTGGTGCAAAAACTGCACCAGAATTTGTTTGAGTGATATAGATTCAATGCCGGATGGCGGCGCTCCGCGCTTTATCCGGCCTACAAATTTTGCCCACGTAGGCCCGATAAGCGCAGCGCCATCGGGCAACGTAGTCATACCATCACCGTCTCATAAAGCAGTTTATCCAGTGCCTTCACGTCGCCTTCCCGGCTGTCCGGCAGCGTGGGCGGGATTTCGCCTCTCGCCAGTTCAGCGTGGATGAACGCATGCAGCAACGGACGGCGCGGACCATACTCCGCCTCTCCCGCACGCTGTTTGCGCGCCAGCAGTTCGTCTATCTCCTGACGTAACGGCGCCTCCAGTTCGCTTCCGGCCAGCAGTTCGGCAAAGCGCATGGGCGGAACGCCTTTACCCGCTTCGACCCAACGCACCGCCAGCAGCGGACGCAGGACGTAGAAGTATTTTTTCAGCCGCACCTCTTCTCCCTGCAAATAGCCGCGAAAGTTTTTTCGCGCCATCGAGTAGTAATGCCAACGTGCGCGAAGTGGAGAAAACCACTGCGGTATCATCGTTTTAAGTGCGCTGACCGTGACCTCATCCTGCTGATAAACCACCGGGGAATCCAGCCACTCGATCAGCGTCGGGTTGGCCCCCTTCAGCAGTCCCAGCGCTTTACGCCACTCCCAGCCGCACACGTCCAGTTCATCGTCTATCGGCAGCTCGATCACGTCGCGCGGCGCGTCGACCCGCAGATACCACTGTGGCGGATGAACATACAAAAACCGCACATCGTAATCACTATCCGGCGAGGCAAATCCCCAGCCGCGACTCCCTGACTCGCAGGCATACAGCACCCTGACGCCGTAACGCGTTTCCACTTCTTTGAGTTGCCGCGCGACCCGTTCGCGCATCGCGGCACTCACTGCATTTTTCGCCATCTTCTTTTATCCTTTTACACACACCACCTGCCGCAGCGTATGCACGATCTCCACCAGTGAAGACTGCGCCGCCATCACGGCATCAATGTCTTTGTAAGCCATTGGAATTTCATCGATCACCTCGCTGTCTTTACGGCATTCAACGTGGGCCGTCGCGCGGATCTGATCCGCCACGGTAAAGCGTTTTTTGGCCGCCGTTCGGCTCATGGTTCTTCCTGCGCCATGGCTGCAGGAGCAGAAGCTCTCTTCATTCCCCAGCCCACGCACGATGAAGCTTTTCGCCCCCATCGACCCCGGAATAATCCCCATCTGGCCTTTCTGCGCTGAAACAGCGCCTTTACGCGTCACCAGCACCTCTTCACCAAAGTGACGCTCTTTTTGCACATAGTTATGGTGGCAATTCACCGCTTCCTGCTGGGTGATAAACGGTTTACTCACGATGCGCGACAGCGCGGCCAGGACACGGGACATCATCACCTCCCGGTTTTGCCGGGCAAAATCCTGCGCCCATTCCACCGCTTCAATGTAGTCGTTGTAGTGCTGGCTCTCTTCCTGGAAGTACGCCAGGTTTCGGTCCGGGAGATTCGCGATATGCTGCTGCATATCCTGCTGCGCCAGCGTGATGAAAACGTTGCCGATGGCATTCCCCACGCCGCGCGAGCCGCTGTGCAACATCACCCAGACGCGCTGCTGCTCATCCAGACAAACCTCAATGAAGTGGTTACCGGTTCCCAATGTTCCCAGATGCTGATAGTTGTTGGTCTTCAGCAACGAGGGATACTTGTCAGTCAGGCGCTTAAAGCGCGGTGCCAGCATCCCCCAGTGAGTACTCACCTCCTCTGGCGGCGTATCCCACGCGCCTTTGTCGCGACGGGAGCGCGTATTCGTACGCCCGTGTGGAACGGCCTGCTCAATCGCGCTCCGCAACCCGCTGAGGTTATCCGGCAGATCGCCGGCCAGCAGCGAAGTACGCACTGCGATCATCCCACAGCCGATATCCACCCCTACTGCCGCCGGAATAATCGCCCCTTTGGTTGGGATCACGCTGCCGATGGTCGACCCTTTCCCCAGATGCACATCCGGCATCACCGCCAGGTGTTTAAAAATAAACGGCATCTTCGCCGTGTTCAGCAGTTGCTGGCGCGCTTCGGGCTCCACCGGAACGCCGTGCGTCCACATTTTCACCGGCGCCGCGTTCTGCGACGCCAACAGCGCATAGTCGTTATGTGCCATGTTTCTTATCCTTTAATGTTCACTAAGCCGTGCAGAACCTGGTCCAGGCCACCGAATACCGAGATTTTATCGATACGCTCCGCCACTCTTTCGAGGGTTTCCAGCTCTTTTAAGCGCAGCGCTACCGGGTTGTTTTCCATCACTTTCGCCGTATTCAACAGCGAGCGCGTCGCGGCCGTTTCTTCACGACGGCGGATCACGTTGGCCTGCGCCGATTTTTCCGCTTCAACCAGACGGGACAGAATCGTTTTCATATCCCCCGGCAACACGATGTCCTTCACGCCCAGCGAGGCCACGTCGATGCCATAGGGCGCCATACGTTTTTTCACCTGCGCGCTGACTACGTCATCAATCACCTGCTTATCTTCCAGCAACTCATCCAGCGTGCGCGTCCCGACGGCTTCACGCAGTGCAAACTGCAGTTCGCGGTACAGATGATCGAGCGGTTTAGTGAGCTGCGCAAAAGCCTGCAGCACGTCGCTGTAACGCCAGTTCGCCGCCAGATTCAGACGCAGGTTGACCTTATCTTTGGTCAAAATTTCCTGACCGCCCACTTCCAGTACCTGCAAACGGGTATCCACCACTTCCGCGTCAACCAGATGATTCACTTTCCAGTACGCCGTCAGACCCGGCGGCAACAGCGCCTGCGTCTCACCGTCAATTTTCAACACACCCGCATGCCAGGCCGGAACCTGCACGGTGAGCATCGCTTCACGACCTTTAACCGCACCGTTACGTCGCGGTTGCAGGACCGCATTCATGACCTCTGTGGGCACCTGAACCTGACGCGTATCCATGCGTACCAGTTTCAACGCCTCGTCGGCTCGCCAGTACAAACGGCGCGTGGACGGCGGCAGGATCTCCTGCAACACCTCATTCATGTATAACGCCCCCGCTTCGCTGTCGTTAAGATCGACGGCCAGACCGTAACGCGTTACCCAGTCCGGCTGAAAACGGCGTAAATAATTCGCCAGCGCTTCCGGCACTTCGCTACCGTCCAGATTAACCACCAGCACCTCTGGCGTATTGAACCACGGCAGACGGTGTTCACCCGCCTCCAGAACCTGATAGTAGTCGCCGTTTTTCGCTAACAGACCTAATTGTCCTTTGCGGATAGTGATTTTCTTCGTCATTTTTCTCTTTTCCTTATCAAAGTCAGGTGCGGGTGCGGAGGCGAAGCTACAGGGGAATTCCCTTTTGCCTGCGGCGCGGCATCGTGACCGGCAACCTGTTTTGGGGCCTGCTGACTGCGCAGTACCCGTTTTTATTTCTATGATTAACAACCAGTTTCATTGGGAGAATGAATCGGGAATCGAACCCATTGTTCAGGTGTCATCGGTTGACGGAACACCTCCGGAAAACAGCCGCTGCCGTTCCTGACGTGCCGGCGGGGTTTAACCCCCTGCGCTTTCAACGTGTTGACGAGAGTGTTATTGCCAGAAGCGTGCCAGAACGAAAAAAAGACAAAATTAATTTTTAATTATCTGATTAATAATGGATTAATTTTTATCGCCAATAATGGTGATTGCAGATGCCTTCCGTATTTTTTATCTTTCAATATCGATATTTATCTTTTGGGATAAACCATGAAAAAGCGGCGGGTGGTGATTGGCGTGCTGGGCACGGTGCTGGATAAACGCGGCAAGCGGGCAAACCGGCTCAAGAAATGGCGACCAACGGTCGGACTGTGTCAACAGCCGGATTTCCCGGTCGATCGACTGGAGCTTATCCACCAGCCACGCGATGCCGGGATGTGTCAGCAACTGGCGGAGGATATCAACCTGCTCTCCCCACATACCCAGGTCCGCCCGCATGCGATCACCATTGCCGATCCGTGGGATTTCGAAGAGGTCTATGCCGCGTTCCTCGACTTTGCCACGCACTACACCTTCGATACCGAGAACGAAGAGTATCTGGTGCACATCACCACCGGCACTCACGTGGCACAAATTTGCTGGTTCCTGTTGACGGAAGCCCGCTATCTGCCCGCCAGCCTGCTGCAAACCGGCCCCGCGCCGAAGGGCGCTCCACCGGAGGACGTTGCCGCTGGCACCTGTTCGGTTATCGATCTCGATTTAAGCCGCTATGCCACGCTCACCAGTCGCTTTCAGCGTGAGCAGCAGCAGTCGGTCTCCTTCCTCAAAGCCGGTATCGAGACGCGCAATGCTACCTTCAACAAACTGATTGACCGCATTGAGCGCGTGGCCTTGCGCTCAGGCGATCCTATCCTGCTCACCGGCCCGACCGGCGCGGGGAAATCCTTCCTCGCCAAACGGATTTTCCAGCTTCGCCAGTCGCGACATCTGGTGGGTGGAAAACTGGTAGCGGTTAACTGCGCTACCCTGCGCGGCGATAACGCTATGTCGACGCTGTTTGGACATGTGAAAGGCGCGTTTACAGGTGCCCTGTCATCGCGAACCGGACTGTTACGCGAAGCCGACGGCGGGGTGCTGTTTCTGGATGAAATCGCTGAACTGGGGCTGGACGAACAGGCCATGCTGCTGAAAGCGATCGAGGAGAAAACCTTCTTCCCGTTTGGCTCAGATAAAGAGGTGCACAGCGACTTCCAGTTGATTGCCGGCACCCATCGCGATATGCCACAGTGGGTCGCCGAAGGGCGTTTTCGCGAAGATCTCTACGCACGTATTAACATGTGGCGCTTTGCCTTGCCCGGCCTTGCCCAGCGGCGTGAAGACATTGCCCCTAACGTTGAGTATGAGTTGCAACGTTTCTCCCGCAGTCGACAGAATCAGATCCGCTTTGATAAAGAGGCGCGCGAACGCTATCTGGCGTTTGCCTGTTCGCCCCAGGCGCAGTGGCGCGGCAATTTCCGCGAGCTGAGCTCCTCCGTCGCGCGAATGGCAACGCTGGCTGAGCAAGGGCGTATTACGCCCGCCCTCGTCGAAGAAGAGATCGCGCTTTTGCAGGAGAGTTGGGGGGAGACGGCGTTGCAACCGGAACGAGAGATGGAACTCGACCTCTTTGACCGCCGCCAACTGGAAACGGTGCTCGAGGTATGCCGACGCAGCGCATCGTTGTCCGAAGCCGGACGTGAACTCTTCGCCGTCTCCCGACAGAAGAAAGCCAATCCCAACGATGCCGACCGTCTGCGTAAGTACCTCGCACGGTTCGGCCTGAGCTGGGAAAATCTCAAAGTCAGAACATGAGCATATACACAAAATCATTCGAGTTGCATCAAGGCGGCAACTGAGAGAATCCCCTGGAGCTTACATAAGTAAGTGACAGGGGTGAACGAAGACAGCCAACGCTGAGGCAGCTTGAAGGATAAAGTGTATAATTTGTTTGAATAATATTCCTTCACACGATAAAAACTAACTATGGTTGGGCTCGATCCCAACCGGTTAATAACAAGCAAACACAACATACGTGCAAGGAAAACAACATGCTCGCCACTCTCACCAGGCTGTTCCCGTTATGGGCGCTGCTGCTCTCTGTTATTGCGTATTACACGCCAACCACCTTTACGCCTGTCGGCCCGTGGGTGACGACACTGCTGATGCTGATCATGTTCGGTATGGGCGTTCATCTGAAAGTGGATGATTTCAAACGCGTGCTTTCGCGCCCTGCGCCGGTTGCGGCCGGGATCTTCCTGCACTATCTGGTGATGCCGCTCGCGGCATGGATACTGGCGCTGGCGTTTAACATGCCGCCGGAACTCTCTGCCGGGATGGTACTGGTCGGTAGCGTGGCCAGCGGCACGGCATCTAACGTCATGATCTATCTGGCGAAAGGGGATGTGGCGCTCTCGGTGACGATCTCATCCGTTTCCACCCTGGTGGGCGTGGTCGCCACGCCGCTGCTAACACGTATGTATGTCGATGCGCATATTCAGGTTGATGTGATGGGCATGCTGCTCAGTATTTTGCAGATTGTGGTGATCCCGATTGCCCTGGGCCTGGTGATCCACCACCTGTTCCCGCGCGTGGTGAAGGCAGTTGAGCCTTACCTGCCTGCGTTTTCGATGGTCTGCATTCTGGCAATCATCAGCGCGGTGGTCGCGGGTTCCGCGGCGCATATCGCGTCCGTCGGCTTCGTGGTGATTATCGCCGTGATCCTGCACAACACTATCGGCCTGCTCGGCGGTTACTGGGGGGGACGTCTGTTTGGCTTTGACGAGTCAACCTGCCGCACGCTGGCAATCGAGGTTGGAATGCAAAACTCAGGCCTCGCCGCCGCGCTGGGTAAAATTTACTTCGGACCGCTCGCTGCGCTGCCTGGCGCACTGTTCTCCGTCTGGCACAACCTTTCCGGTTCCCTGCTGGCCGGCTACTGGTCCGGTAAACCGATTGATAAGCCGCAACGGAATACGGTTAAAGAAAGTTAAAGGCACAGGCCCGATATGACGAAAAACCGGGCCTAACCTACCTGCACCGTCACCGGTATTCCTAACTTCATCAGCATCATGACCAATGCATCCAGGGTAAATTTGCTCGCTTTCTGGTTAACGACATCGGAAACGCGGGGCCGCGAGATATTTAATCTCACCGCCGCCTCTGATTGTTTCATGTGATTTTCTTCAATCCAGACAGCGATTTCCTGCATAAGCTGTTGTTTGAGACGGATGAGTTGTTCCACTTCACGTTCTGCGTCTTGTTGAAGGTGTTTGGCTTCTGCGTCATCAAAGCCTGGTTCAGCAAAAATATTCGCCTGTGCAGAAGTGACATGACGAATTTTAGTATCCACTTCGTGGCTCATTGACGCCTCCTGTGTTCCTGACAGACCGCCTGAAAGCGAACCTGCGCAATGTGTTTATCCTGCCCGGAAGTCCGCTGCGTTTTCTTACTGAAACAGTGCAGCACATAGACGGTATCCTCAAAGCGGGCAAGGTAGATAATCCGGTATGCTCCAGCTTCATTACGTAATCGGAGCTCTTCAACACCACGCCCAATCTCAGGCATCGGTTTCCAGTCAGCAGCCTCTAATCCCGCCTGGACACGATGTAGTGGGTAACCGGCATCTTTACGTACCTCTGGCGGGAAATCGCGCAGTCTTCGAAAGAATGCCCGACCCAGGCAACAGATCTAAGTACCTGCTTGTTTAGCAGCATATCGCATCCTTGTATAAAATTTTATACGCATTTGTTGAGTAAAATACAAGCGCACCATCCCTGCTCGGGTAAACTAATTCAGGCAAGACATATCGTCACTTCAGAAAGGCATAATCTGCGAGGCGCTTTCCAGGTTATTCCTTCTTTTGGTACTTCAACTCCCGGTACAGTATTTGAAGTGCATCACAAAACAACAAATAACAACATAAAACAAAAAACAACGTAACCCCTGAATTTTCATAAAATTAAGCCAGTCACATTGTCTCATCGGTTATTGTCATCGATCTTTTCATGTTGCTTTATTTTGTTTTGATTGGGAATATGATTCCACTACAACACAGATAACCCCTTACCCTACCTTTGAGGCCGCTATGAAAAAAATTGCGATTATTGGAAGCAGTGGAGGCAACCTCTACAACCTGGGTGGCGCCGAGCCAGAAAAGTTACTCCAGGAGATTTATCAGCAGTGCGAAGCCGCAGGTGTGGATGTCGCCGCCGTGCAGTTCATCGCGGCAGATGCCTCGATGGATGTCGCTAAACCTGACACCCCCGCCTCCGTCTATGCATTAACCACAGAAAACCAAACAAAACCACAACGCATCTTCCAGGGCAAACTCTCTGAGGTGAATGCCTCCGTCGTCGAGAGCGATAGTCGGATAGCCGGAATGATCCGCCGTGGTGAGATCGACGGGATCGTCGTGATGAGCGCCGATCCGGTAAAAGCAAACCAGGCCGTTTTTGATGCCGCCGTGGAGATGAAAACCCCTATCGTCGGCACCGGAGGCACGTCGATGGCACTGGTCGCCGCAAAAGGCGCCAATGTGGTCGCGACTTCAGGCACAACCGGCACCACCAGCCGCACCCGCGCGGTCTCCTTCGTGGCTTCGCTGTGTAAATACTGGGGCATCAAGTACAAACCCCAGTTGGGCAGCGCGTCACCTTCACAGGGCGGTTCCGGAAAGAGCCTGCTCAAGCGCTTTAACATTCGCAGCATCATGATTCCAGCGCTACCGGGCTTTATCGCGATGGCGATCGTACTCGCCCTGAGCCACATTCCCGGGCTGGAAAAACTCAACGATATCTTTGAAATCCTGCTGAAAGGGCTGCCGGTGCTGGTTGCTGTGCTGGCGGCAAAACAGATTTCCGAACTTGATGAAGTTTCTATTGTGGCCGGGGTCGTCGCCGGGGTGCTTTCTGTTGAAGGCGGCCTGATCGGCGGGATTATTGGCGGCGTGATGGCCGGGATTTTTGTGCGCTGGTTGTTTGAACTGTGCCTGAACTGGCGCTTCCCGATGACCACCGTCAACATCGTTGCTGGCGGTATTTCGGGCCTGGCTGCCGGCTTGATCATGCACTATCTGTTGAGCCCACTGGCGCTCTCCGCGGGTAACTACATCAAACTGGCTATCGAAAGCACGCTGGCATTTAGTCCGATTCTTGCCGGGCTGCTGGCCGGTCTGGTTATCTGGCCTGCCATTCTGGGTGGCGTCTATCACGCGGTCATCCTGCCACTGGTGCTGCTGGAGATGGAAAAATCCGGCGTCAGCTTCCTCGGTGCAGTGGACATGGTCGGGCTGGTCATGGTCGCAGCCGGTATCAACCTGGCCAACGTCATCGCGCCACGCGAAAAAAGCGAAGCGGCCGTTGCCACACCAGGACTGCTTATCAACCTGGGCTTCGGGACCTTCGTGGAATCCGCCTACCCCTTCATGTTCGCCAACAAAATCGTCTTTGGCTCCGCCATTTTCTGGGCAGGAATGGGCGGCATGATGCTCGGCTTCTTTAACGTCAAAGGGGTGGCCTACGTTCCGGCTTTCGCCTCACCGTTCTTATCCAGCAATGCGCTGCAGATGGCTATCGTGATGGCCACCGTCATGATCATGACCTGCATTACCACCATCGTTGCGAACCGTTTTAAGGCTGTCGTACAGAGTGAATCTGTGCCGTCTGCCCGTTAATTAATGCACCAACACCAGAGGTACACCATGTTTAAAGGCGATATGAATAAAAAACGCGCCAAAGCGTTACAGAAAGTGAAAGATGCCATCGCGTTGCACGGCGGGCAAACCATCCTCAGTACGGGGATCACCGGCGACGATGCGCGCCTGGCGAAAGCGGTGTGTGAAGCAGGCGTGAAACTGCTGGAGCCCAACCATCCGGCACTGGCGTTGGCTCGCGGACACAAGGGGGTGAGCAACATGCACGCTGCGGAGCAAATCCGCCACGAAATCACCAACGGTCAGATGGCAGAAGCGGTACACGGTGTGCGTAATGTGGTGCCGGACGACATCTTCATCACCGTGGGTATTGCGGGCGGGTTTACCGAAACGCTGCCCGTGCCGCTCAGTGAAACGGAGATTCTGGAGATTGCCCGCGCCGGGGCCGACGGTTTACACACCCACAAATCTGACTGGGACGACCTGCAGGACATCGTCAACCTCGCCCATGAATATGGCCTGACCGTTGACGCCTACATTGGTCATCCGGATGACCTGCATACCTTCGGCATTCCGGCACGCACCCCGGAAGAGGTCGCCAGCGTGGCGAAGCGCATGCAGGAGATGGGGGTCGATATGATCGGCCTGATGACCGGGATGAGCTATGAGGGCGTGGCGGCAGGCGATATCCCGCAGATGATTAAAGACCGTCTTCGGGCGCTGGTTAGCGCGGTGGACGTCCCGACGCTGGCAGAAGGCGGAATTAACCTCGCCAATGCCAAAGCGTTTAAGGACACCGGGGTCAATATTCTGGTCGTCGGCACGGCAATCGACAATATGGTTTGCAATGCCGCTAAAGAGGCCGTAGCCCCCTTTATTGCGCACGCATAACCACAGAGAACAATAATGCTACTGGTTACCGATCTGGATGGAACATTACTGACGTCGCAGAAGACCATCAGTTCACGTACGCGTCAGGCGCTGGTTGAATTTCGCCAGCACGGCGGTCTGCTGGCCGCCTGTTCCGCCAGACCGGTCTCCTCCATGGCGCGCCTGTTACAACAGCAGCAGGTTGAGACGCTGTTTGGCTGGTGCGCCGGCTTCAACGGCGGGCAAATTCTTGAAACGGCGCAGCAGCGCATTTTGCATTCTGCCGCGCTCACCCAAATGGATCTCAGAGATATTGACCGGCATATTTCGCTGTCCCGCTATCCTCACCATTTTTTTACTCCACAGGCAATTTATCACCGTTACGATCGCCTTATCGCTCCGTGGACATCGTATGAGGCCAGCTTATTTGAGTTACCACTTATTAACGCCGCACCAGGGAATATCTTTAATCGTCGCGATATATTTAAAATCACGCTGGTGGCAGAACACGACAGAATCGACGATCTGTGCCTGAAAATAAACAGCCTGCTGCCTGATGACTATAAGGCGACGATCACTGGCGGCAATTATATTGATATTCAACGTAGCGAGATTAATAAAGGCTATGCGATAAATGAAATCGCCCGGCAATTAAATCGACCTACCGCAGAGATTGCCGCCATTGGCGATCAGCAGAACGACGTCAGTATGTTTGCCGTTGCCGGGTTCGGCATCGCGATGGGCAACGCACCAGAGAGTGTGAAACGTCAGGCCCGCTATGTGACAACCACGAATGATGATGAGGGTATCGTCTGTGCGCTGGAGTGGTTGCGTTGCTCTGCGCATCCAGTTACCATGCGGCAAAGCTCGGCCCAGGCGGAAAATAATGAACCCGATTAAAAGAAGAAAACATATTCTTGATGAATTAAACAAATTCGGTGAAGTGACCGTTATTAAATTATCAGAAACGCTAAATGTGACCTCAGAAACCATTCGCCGCGATCTCTCTTTACTGGAGTCTGAAGGTCAGATCACCAAAATTCACGGTGGTGCAGTCAAAAAACAGGTTGTCCAGGAAGATGCATTTGGCGCAAGAATAGATGCGCATCGTGAAGAAAAAATGGCAATTGGCAAAGTCGCCGCGGGAATGGTCAGCGAGCGCGATACGCTGTTTATTGATTCATGTACCACGAATCTTATTCTTGCCGAACACTTACCTCCTTTCGCATTTTCCGTTATTACCAATTCCGCCTTAATTGCCGATAAAATAAAAGAGCATAATCTCCAGGCGCGTGTCTATGTCTTAGGCGGCGAATATGATTACCATTTCCGCGCCAATCTGGGCGTCTCGGTATGCCAGCAGATTAACGCGATTCACGCCGATATCTGCTTTATCGGTGCGGGCGGCATTTCACCGCAGCATGGCATACTCGTGAAGAGCTTTGATGAGGCTTACGTTGCCAAAGCGATGATTGCAATGAGTAAAAAATCCGTGATTCTCGCCGACCATACTAAATTTGGTCAGGACGGCGTGATGTGTATCGCCACGCTCAAAGAGATTGATCACGTCATTACGGATAAGGGATTTAAAACAACGGGTTATACACAGCAGGATTTCGCAGGAAAACTGCGTATTGCTGACTGAGCGCTATCCGCCCGTGGCGTATTGCCGTACACTGAAATCACCTGGCAGACAGAGGGCACCCGTATGGCACTCCCCCGCATTACCCAAAAAGAGATGACCGAGCGCGAACAGCGCGAACTGAAAACGCTGCTTGATCGCGCCCGTATCGCGCATGGTCGTCAGTTGACCAACGCAGAAACCAACAGCGTGAAGAAAGAGTACATTGATAAGCTGATGGTCTTGCGCGAAGCCGAGGCAAAAAAAGCCCGTCAGTTGAAGAAAAAGCAGGCTTATAAACCGGATGCGGAGGCCTCTTTTTCCTGGTCCGCGAATACGCCAACGCGCGGCAGACGTTAACGCCCTTTCTTCTTACGCCCCGGCGAGGTAAAGCGTTTACCGTTTGCCGCCGGGCGTGATTTTTCTTTCTCCGCCGTCTTTTCGATTTTCACCACCGGGCGCTTGATTCCCGCCGTTTTCGGCTTCGCTTTCGCCTTCGGTTTTGCTTCCGAAGTGGAATTTTCGATAAGCTTAAACAGCGTAATTAGCTCATCATCCGTCAGGTCACGCCATTCACCCAGCGGCAGACCGGAGAGGCTAACGTTCATGATGCGCGTACGTTCAAGCTTCGTCACCTCATAACCGAAATGTTCGCACATGCGCCGGATCTGACGGTTCAGCCCCTGGATTAGAGTAATGCGGAATACAAACGGCGCCTCTTTCTTCACCTTACACTTTTTGGTGACGGTGCCCAGAATCGGCACGCCCGCACTCATCCCACGAATAAATTCATCCGTAACCGGTTTGTCGACCGTGACCAGATACTCTTTTTCGTGATCGTTACCGGCACGCAGGATCTTATTCACCAGATCGCCGTGGTTGGTCAGAAAGATCAGTCCCTGGGAGTCTTTATCCAGACGGCCAATCGGAAACACGCGCTTGCTGTGGTTAACGAAATCAACAATATTGTCGCGTTCGCTGTCTTCAGTGGTGCTCACGATCCCTACCGGCTTATTCAGTGCGATAAAGACCAAATCTTCCGCTTCACGCGGCTCAATCAACCGACCATTCACCTTCACGACGTCGCCAGGCATCACCTGGTCGCCAATGGTGGCGCGTTTGCCATTGATGAAGACGTTTCCTTGCTCGATGAAGCGATCGGCTTCGCGACGCGAGCAGATTCCGCTTTCACTGATGTATTTGTTGAGTCGAATGGATGATGAGTCGGGCAGCATAATTTCTCCTTTGTACACTTTATCCTTCAGGCTGTCTCTGCGTTGGCTGCCCGCACTCACCTCAGTCACATAGTTATCTATGCTCCAGAGGATTCGCTCCCTTGCCGCCTTGATACAGCCTGAATGCTTTGTGTAATAAATGCGGAATATACCCTACCTTGCTGGCGATAAAAAATAATCGTGCAGAATGGCCTCTGCACTATTTGTGATCCGCCACACCTTTCGACACAAAAGTGTCGCCGATCTTAGCCTGCAATTTTGTTGAATGAAAATCAGCAGAATCAAGACATTAGGATTACTTGCACATCTGTGCCAACAACGATCGACCCGCACATCATATGTGCAATATAAACCGCCAGTACAGGACGTGGAAAGAAGAGAAAATTGCTTTGAACTCCCGCTTTTATGAGGTTATATCAGATCAAGAAGGCTGGTTCGTGATTTGCACAAATGTGCAGGAGTCTACAGATGGCGACGGAAAACAGTGATGATATCCGCCTGATCGTAAAAATAGCGCAGCTCTATTACGAACAGGATATGACACAAGCGCAGATCGCCCGTGAACTGGGGATTTATCGCACCACCATCAGCCGCCTGCTGAAACGCGGTCGCGAACAGGGCATTGTCACTATTGCCATCAACTACGACTACAACGAAAACCTGTGGCTGGAACAGCAACTCAAACAACGATTCGGTCTTAAAGAGGCGGTGGTGATCACCTGCGACAGCGAGCAGGAAGAGGAACAACTCGCAATGATGGGCGTGCATGGCGCGCAGTTGCTGGAACGTTTACTGGAACCCGGCGACATCATTGGTTTTTCCTGGGGACGTGCGGTATGCGCGCTGGTCGAGGGGTTGTCGCCAGCCAGCCAGTCACGTCAGTTGATCTGTGTGCCGATCATCGGCGGGCCGTCCGGCAAGCTTGAGAGCCGCTATCACGTCAATACGCTGACCTACGGCGCGGCGGCAAAGCTGAAAGGAGAATCACACCTGGCCGATTTTCCGGCGCTGCTGGAAAACCCATTGATCCGTAACGGTATTATGCAGTCTCAGCACTTTAAGTCGATTTCTGCCTACTGGGAGAATCTGGATGTCGCACTGGTGGGGATCGGTTCTCCGGCAATTCGCGACGGCGCAAACTGGCACGCATTTTACGGTAGCGAAGAAAGCGACGACCTGCACGCCCGGCAGGTTGCCGGAGACATTTGCTCGCGCTTTTACGATACCAACGGCGTAACGGTGGAGACCAATATGAGCGAAAAAACACTCTCCATCGAAACCAACAAATTAAAGCAGGCGCGTTATTCCATCGGCATCGCAATGGGTGAAGAAAAGTTAAGCGGTATTCTCGGTGCATTACGTGGAAAATATATTAATTGTTTAGTCACTAACAGCCATACCGCTGAATTGTTATTGAAGTAGATATATTCATCTTGATCCTGACGTAATTTATTTTATGCAGGATCCCCTTCTCTGAAATTGGGAGTTAATTATGCAAACGTGGTTAAACCTACAGGACAAAGTCATTATTGTAACCGGCGGTGCATCCGGAATTGGCCTGGCTATTGTCGAAGAGTTATTAGCACAAGGCGCGAATGTCCAGATGGCAGATATTCACGGTGGTGAAGCAACACATGAAGGAAATAACGGTTATCACTTCTGGCCGACGGATATTTCCAGCGCTAAAGAAGTTAATCACACCGTGGATGAAATCATCCAGCGCTTTGGCCGAATTGACGGTCTGGTCAATAACGCCGGCGTTAACTTCCCCCGTCTACTGGTCGATGAAAAAGCCCCGGCTGGAAAGTATGAATTAAACGAAGCCGCATTTGAAAAAATGGTCAATATCAACCAGAAAGGCGTGTTCTTAATGTCACAAGCGGTGGCGCGCCAGATGGTGAAACAACGTAACGGCGTTATCGTTAACGTCTCTTCTGAAAGCGGGCTGGAAGGGTCAGAAGGCCAGAGTTGCTATGCCGCAACGAAGGCGGCGCTGAATAGCTTCACCCGTTCCTGGTCAAAAGAGCTGGGTAAACACGGTATTCGCGTGGTCGGCATTGCCCCCGGGATTCTGGAAAAAACCGGACTGCGCACGCCGGAATATGAAGAAGCGCTGGCCTGGACCCGCAATATCACCGTTGATCAGCTGCGCGAAGGCTATAGCAAGAACGCCATTCCGATTGGTCGCTCAGGACGCCTGACCGAAGTTGCTGATTTCGTTTGTTATCTTCTGTCAGAACGCGCCAGCTACATTACCGGAGTAACCACTAACATTGCGGGCGGAAAAACGCGCGGCTAAGGAGGCGTTATGGTTAATGCAATCTTCTGTGCTCACGGCAAACTGGCCTGCGCCATGCTGGAATCGGTGCAGATGGTTTACGGCGACGCCAACGTTGAGGCGGTAGCCTTTGTCCCCGGCGAGAACGCCAGCGATATCGTCGCGAAGCTGGAAAAGTTGGTGAGTACTCACACCAACAGTGAATGGTTGATAGCCGTTGACCTGCAGTGCGGCAGTCCGTGGAACGCCGCGGCATTGCTTGCGATGCGCAATCCGGATATTCGGGTGATCAGCGGGCTTTCCCTGCCGCTGGCGCTGGAACTGGTGGATAACCAGAGCAGTATGAATGTGGATGAACTGTGCGAACACCTGACGACCATTGCACAACAAACCTGCGTGGTCTGGCAGCATCTGGAAACGACCGAAGAGGATTTCTGATGAATATTACCCTTGCCCGTATTGATGACCGCCTGATCCACGGTCAGGTCACCACCGTCTGGTCGAAGGTGGCGAATGCTCAGCGGATTATTATCTGTAATGACGAGGTTTATAACGATGAAGTGCGCCGGACATTATTACGCCAGGCCGCCCCGCCGGGGATGAAGGTCAACGTGGTGAATATCGAAAAAGCCGTCGCGGTTTATCATAATCCGCAGTATCAGGACGAAACGGTATTTTATTTATTTACCCGCCCACAGGATGCGCTGGCAATGGTCAAGCAAGGCGTGAAAATTGCCACCTTAAATATTGGCGGCATGGCCTGGCGACCGGGTAAAAAACAATTAACCAAAGCCGTATCCTTAGATGACGATGATATTAATGCGTTTCGCGAACTGGATAAATTTGGCGTCAACCTGGATTTGCGCGTGGTCGCCTCCGATCCATCCATTAATATTCTCGAAAAAATAAAAGAACAGTCGTTCGCTGAATAAATAAAAGCGCCTGTGTACGTATGCTTTAACAGGCAGGGATGTTCACACTTTAAGGTGACCCATTATGGAAATCAGTACCCTACAAATTATCGCCATATTTATATTTTCCTGTATTGCCGGGATGGGCAGCGTGCTGGATGAATTTCAGACCCACCGCCCGCTCATTGCCTGTACGGTTATTGGCCTGATCCTCGGTGATTTAAAAACCGGAGTGATGCTCGGCGGGACGCTGGAGCTGATCGCGCTTGGCTGGATGAACGTCGGCGCCGCGCAGTCTCCGGACTCCGCGCTCGCCAGTATTATCTCCGCCATTCTGGTGATCGTCGGCCAGCAGAGCATCGCGACCGGTATCGCTATCGCGCTGCCAGTGGCGGCGGCAGGCCAGGTCCTGACCGTCTTCGCTCGTACTATCACCGTGGTGTTCCAGCATGCGGCGGATAAGGCCGCAGAAGACGCGCGTTTTCGCACCATCGACATCCTCCACGTCTCCGCATTGGGCGTACAGGCGCTACGCGTCGCCATCCCGGCGTTGATTGTCTCGCTGTTTGTCAGTGCTGATATGGTCAGCAATATGCTGAATGCCATCCCGGAATTCGTCACTCGCGGCCTGCAAATTGCCGGTGGCTTTATCGTGGTGGTCGGCTACGCCATGGTGTTGCGCATGATGGGCGTGAAGTACCTGATGCCCTTCTTCTTCCTCGGTTTTATCGCCGGTGGTTACCTCGACCTGAGCCTGCTGGCCTTTGGCGGCGTCGGCGCGATTATTGCGCTGGTCTACATCCAGTTAAACCCGCAGTGGCGTAAAGCCGAACCGCAGGCGCAGACCGCCTCCACCACCGCCCTTGACCAGCTTGATGACTAACGGAGCCCATCATGGAACAGAAAAAACTGACCAAATCTGACCTGTTTAGCATGTTTGTCCGCTCCAACCTGCAGCAGGCGTCTTTCAACTTTGAACGTATTCATGGGCTGGGCTTTTGCTACGACATGATCCCCGCCATCAAGCGCCTGTATCCGCTGAAGGAAGATCAGGTGGCAGCCCTCAAGCGTCATCTGGTGTTCTTCAACACCACGCCCGCGGTGTGCGGTCCGGTGATTGGCGTGACCGCCGCCATGGAAGAGGCGCGAGCGAACGGGGCGGAAATTGACGATGGCGCGATCAACGGCATCAAAGTTGGCCTGATGGGACCGCTGGCGGGCGTTGGCGACCCGCTGGTCTGGGGCACGCTGCGACCGATCACCGCCGCGCTCGGCGCGTCGCTGGCGTTGTCCGGCAACGTTCTCGGCCCGCTGTTGTTCTTCTTTATTTTCAACGCGGTCCGTCTGGCGATGAAGTGGTACGGCCTGCAAATTGGCTTCAACAAAGGAGTCAACATCGTCAGCGACATGGGTGGCAACCTGCTGCAAAAACTGACCGAAGGCGCATCGATTCTCGGCCTGTTCGTGATGGGGGTGCTGGTCACCAAGTGGACCAGTATCAACGTGCCGCTGGTGGTATCGCAAACCCCCGGCGCGGACGGCGGCACCGTCACGATGACCGTGCAGAACATCCTCGACCAGCTCTGCCCCGGCCTGCTGGCGCTGGGCCTGACGATGCTGATGGTACGTCTGCTCAACAAAAAAATTAACCCGGTATGGCTGATCTTCGCCCTGTTTGGTCTGGGGATTATCGGTAACGCACTGGGCTTCCTGTCCTGATTTTTTCGCCCCGGTGGTAAGCCGGGGCTCTCGCTCAACATGAGGTGGAATATATGTTAACGACAGCTCTGCGCCTTTATGGCAAACGCGATCTGCGCCTGGAAACGTTTGAACTTCCTGAGATGCAGGACGATGAAATTCTGGCAACCGTGGTCACCGACAGCCTGTGCCTCTCCTCCTGGAAAGAGGCCAATCAGGGTGAGGATCATAAAAAGGTGCCAGACGATGTGGCAACCCACCCGATCATCATCGGCCACGAGTTCTGCGGCGATATTATCGCCGTGGGGAAAAAGTGGCAGCACAAGTTTCAGCCCGGCCAGCGCTATGTGATCCAGGCGAACCTGCAACTGGCGGATCGCCCGGATTGCCCCGGCTACTCCTTCCCGTGGGTGGGTGGCGAAGCCACGCACGTCGTGATCCCCAATGTGGTGATGGAGCAGGACTGCCTGCTGGCTTACGAAGGCGAAACCTACTTTGAAGGATCGCTGGTTGAGCCGCTCTCCTGCGTGATCGGCGCGTTCAACGCAAACTATCACCTGCAGGAAGGCAGCTATAACCACAACATGGGGATTCGTCCGCAGGGTCGCACGCTGATCCTCGGCGGGACGGGACCGATGGGGCTGCTGGCAATCGACTATGCGCTGCATGGCCCAGTCAACCCGGCGCTACTGGTGGTGACCGATACCAACGACGACAAGCTGAGCTATGCCCGTAAACACTATCCTTCTGAACCACAAACGTTGATCCACTACCTGCACGCGCAGGATGCCTCGTACGACACGCTGATGACGCTGAGTGGCGGCCACGGTTTTGATGATATTTTTGTCTTCGTGCCGAGCGAACAACTGGTCACCCTGGCCTCTTCTCTGCTCGCTCCCGACGGCTGCATGAACTTCTTTGCCGGCCCGCAGGATAAGCAGTTCAGCGCGCCGATCAACTTCTACGACGTACATTACGCCTTCACTCACTATGTGGGCACCTCGGGCGGAAATACTGACGACATGCGCGCGGCGGTCAAACTGATTGAAGAGAAGAAAGTGCAGGCGGCCAAAGTGGTGACACACATTCTTGGACTGAATGCCGCAGGCGAGACCACGCTGGAATTGCCGAAAGTGGGCGGCGGTAAAAAGCTGGTCTATACCGGGAAAGCATTACCGTTAACCGCCCTCAACCAGATTGACGATCCCACGCTGTGCGCTATTCTGGAACGCCATCACGGGATTTGGTCTAAGGAAGCCGAACAGTATTTACTGTCGCATGCCGAGGAGATTTAACATGATTAACCGCGACACCCAGTTGTGCATGTCGCTTGCCGGTCGGCCCGGCAACTTTGGGACCCGTTTTCATAACTATCTCTATGAAAAGCTGGGTTTAAATTTCATCTACAAAGCATTCACCACCCAAGATATTGAAGCGGCGGTGAAAGGGGTTCGCGCGTTAGGCATTCGTGGCTGCGCGGTCTCGATGCCGTTCAAAGAAAGCTGCATGCCGTTTCTTGACGCCGTCGATCCGTCGGCGAAAGTGATTGATTCCGTCAATACCATCGTCAATGACGACGGCAGGCTGACGGGCTACAACACCGACTACATCGCGGTAAAAAGCCTGATCGCCAGCCACCAGCTCGACACCGCTGCGCGGGTGATGATTCGCGGCAGCGGCGGGATGGGCAAAGCGGTGATTGCCGCCTTTCGCGACGCCGGTTTTCGCGATGTGATCGTCGCCGCTCGCAACCGGGACAGCGGCCCGGCGCTGGCAAAACAGTATGGCTTTCAGTGGCAGCCGCTGCCGGAAGGCATTGCCTGTGACATTCTGGTCAACGTCACGCCCGTTGGCATGGCCGGTGGCAAAGAGAGCGATGAACTGGCGTACAGCGAGCCAATGGTCGCCAACGCCAGCGTGGTGTTCGATGTCGTCGCCCTGCCGCCGGAAACCCCGGTGATTACGCTGGCACGGAAGCTGGGTAAAAAGACCATCAGCGGCGCGGAAGTGATTGCGTTGCAGGCCGTCGAGCAGTTCGCGATGTACACCGGCGTGCGCCCGGATGACGCGCTGATTGTTGAAGCCGCGGAATTTGCCCGTGCGGGATAAGAAGGGGTAAAAATATCCTCCGGCTATGCCGGAGGATATTGATTTAACGATTAATCAGCGCAATCAGAAACTGTAGCGGATGCCCAACTGGCCACTGTAAGGCGTCTCGATATGTTGGCCTTTTTCGTAGCTCACCTCTCCCCAGGCGGACCACCGATCGTTCAGTTTTGCTGTCATCCCCAGGCCGTATTTACCGCTTGTGCCAGACAGATCGTTGGTAAACTTCTCGGTGTGGTTAATAACGACATCATTGTTCTTCATAAACTCATGGCGAACAGCCAGTCTCGCGTAAGGCTGTAGCATTGTCCCATCCGCCAACGCCACATTCTTACCGAAGGTTAACCCCGTTTCCCCTTTCAGAGACCGGGTTGCATCCGCTTTAACCGACATGCCGCTGTCGAGTTTGTAATGGGTTCTGTCCCCCATAAACC
Organism: Citrobacter telavivensis; assembly: GCA_009363175.1. Classification (NCBI taxonomy): domain Bacteria; kingdom Pseudomonadati; phylum Pseudomonadota; class Gammaproteobacteria; order Enterobacterales; family Enterobacteriaceae; genus Citrobacter; species Citrobacter telavivensis. The sequence goes on along the minus strand of CP045205.1, from coordinate 870,959 downwards.
ACGATGCCTGAATGTACGGTTCTACAAACCAACTCTCCAGCGCAATATGCTTCCCGGCTTCGACAGACAGGCCGCCGCCAACGGTATTATCTTTCGCATGTGTGCGTCCGCCGTTGAAGTAAGGGTTATTCTCAGTGCGGAAATAGTTAGCTTTCAATACGCCATCAACGTAATAACCGCTGTTGTGTAACCAGGTCGTATACAGCCCGATGCCATAACTGTCGGCTTTACCATTTGTGCTGGATGCGTCGAGATCCGCACGCGTATAAGAAGTCATACTGCCCACAATGAATGCGCTATCTTCCAACGCAAAACGCGTATCACCGCCGAACATCACGCCATTCACATCCTGACGGTAACCTACGTGCTCTGTGGATACACGGTAGCGGCTACTGATATATTTGCCCCAGACGCCATTTTCATGGTCACGCATCTGACGAATTTCACCGAGACGTGTCCGCAGCGTTGTCAGCTCAGCATCCCATATGGTGGGGGTCACATTCGCCATGGCAATCACCGCTTTAGCGCTTTCTGATAAATCCGGTTTTACCTCTGGTTCTGGAGTCGGAGAAGGGCCTGGGCCTGGATCAGGGTTGGGGCCTGGCTCTGGCGTATTCGCTTGTGGCGACAGATACCAGTTGTCTTTGTCGCTGTCAGCGCCGTGCACCAGATAGTATTTATATGCGCCAAGATCGACGCTGCCGTTTGTCATCGCAAACGTATTGGCCACACTCCCGTTCGCATAAATCAGATGGTAAGGCGCAGCAGCGCGACTACGTAACTCACTTCCTGAATCCTGCACTGTGACATTAAATTGCCCGCTGACAGATTCAGAAACATTCAGAAAATCGCCTGTGCCACCGGATAAATTGGTGTTCATGACGAAAGTACCGTTACCCTCAAGCGTGGTGAGTTCCAGACGGTTAAACTGCCCCGCCGTGTGACCCTCTGACGCGCTAAAATTGACCACGCCATTGTTCGTTAAGGCTTTAATCGTAGCGACGGATTCGGTGGTGTCAGCATTGTGTTTCAGGTAGAGAACCGATGAAGGGCTTTGTAAGTCCACGGCGGCAGCCCAGGCCCCCTTGCCCAGATTTCCTGTCCAGTCATGTACGCTTCCCCCTTCCATCGTCAGCGAACCCTCTTCTACCGTCAGCGCGTCAGTTGAGTAACCGCCATAGGCAATCAGGCTGCTCCCGCCATTGCGAAGCGTTGTGTTCGAAATATGCCCCCGCGCGAGCACCTCCTGGCGTCCGCCATCAACGACCGTGTTACTGGCTTCACCGTACCAGGCGAGCTGCTGGAGGCCTCCGGCATGAACGGTTGTATTGGTCGCGTTGGCGCGAATACCGCCCGTCCAGCCTTCCTGCTCAACCCAGCTTCCACCGGACCAACCGCCTTTCTGACCATTAACCAGTTGCGTGCCGTAGACCTGCGTCCCGTCGGCATTACCGGTTTGAATTCGTTGCAACCCTCCCGCATGAATGGTGGCGTCCTTCGCCTGTTGTCCGTTGACGCGCACTGTTGAATTGCTGTCGGAAATCCAGTCTCCACCACTCCATTGACCGTCTACGCCAGTGATCACCTGCGTACCATAAACCTGCGCATTTTCTGAAATTCCGGAGGTAATCGTTTGTCGCGCGCCCGCATACACCGTGGTATCCCGGTCAGCGACGTATTCAGCGCCTTTTCCGCTATAAACCTGCTGGAATGCGCCGTTATACAGGAATGTGTCCAGAGCCAGCCCGCTGGCAAGCTGATAGCTGCCCGCGCCAATATGAGAGTTTTTCGCGGTCCCGCTATAAATAATCTGCTGGCCGCCATTTTGCACAATCGTATCTTCAACCAGCGCGGTGCTGGTGACAGAAAGCACCTGCGTGCCGCCATCAATGAGGTTCGCCTGGGCATAGCCACGCCCACCCACAGTCTGTCTTCCGCCTGTTTTCACCACGGTGTCATAGGCTTCGGAATCGCCATTCAGCGTAAGGGCGCCGTTATTTTCAACCAGCGTATGGAAGGCTTTACCACCACTGTTCAGTTGTAAAACCCCCGTTTCAATATTCCCTTTGCTATTGGTGTATTCGCCTTTAACCGTGGTATTCACCGCTTCAGAACCCGCAGCATCATAAATACCGTCGCCGATATTAAGCTGAACAGAGTTTAACGTATTGTTGTAACTGTACGACTCATTTAATAACGTCACGACCTGTTTGGAATATGCGGGGTTAAGCAGGACGATTTCCTGGTTCGCAATATATTTTTTGTCTTTGATGGAAAAAGTGGAATAGCCTTTTTCCCACGTTTCTTTCACCCAATCCCAGTGATTGGTATAGTCCGGATTCGACGTCAGATCGCCCGGCATCGTAGTTGTTTGTACGGGAGGATAAGGCGTGGGGAGCGTTTCTGCCGCCGCAAGCGGATACGCCGTTAAGCATAATGCAGGGAAAAAAGCATGGTAAAAGACGCGTTTCATATCTAAATCCATAGTTAATAAAGTCCATATTTGACGAGCACTTCTCTGCGGCTTATGAAAGTGTCATGGGCCGGCCGAAGAAAAGAAAACTGATTTTTGAGCGTGTTATTCAGTTCGGAATAAGCAGATGTTCGAGTTTCTTTACTTTAAATTTACGAGCAACAGTGGTTTTCCATCCTTGCAAGGTGGAATAGGCGCGGCAATGTTTCTCCTGCAAATAACTCATACTTCCGCCTTCAAGATAATGTCGCAGAAGCAAAACATCTCTTGAGGAGAGCCGACAGGCTGGTCCCGGGAATGACCACACGATTTGACGCCCCGTCGCGACAGTGTCCAGACCGCGGATGATATCGTTAACAGAACAACGCGATTCAAAGATTGCGCTAACAGCCTGACATTTCAGGTGCCAGAAAAAAGCCAGTGGCATGAGTCGTTGGCTGGAAATAATGATCAGCTGATAACCACTCTTACTCAATTGAGAGAATGATCGAAAGAAACTCTTTAATGTGTAGCTATTAAGGTGAATAAACAGGTAGTCTGAGCCGGAATGAGAATTAATCAATTTCCTGGACAGAACGGAAATTCCCCTGGAAAAATAAAAATCATTTTCAGGCCAACTGGCGATATGGCACTTCTTTACATATTCCTTTGTCATACAGATTATGCTCCCTATATCAAGGACAGCCCGTTCATTTATTCTTAGTAGGGAGTCTGTTATCCGGCGAGATTATTTATTCTGACATAGTCCGGCACGCCCACTCTGTTGCTGTCGGTATAATATTGATTCAACCAGAATAGTACATGAGCAATATTGATTGTCAAACCTGATCGATAGAACAAAACCAATAGACAAAGACTATTACTGGAGAAATATCGATCGTTGTAATCGATCTTTTTTTCGGAATTTACCTTACTGATTGTAGGTAAAACAAAAAGATACATAAAATTAAATTTTTGGTAAAATTCCCATATTTCAGCTAGTTACGTAAAATTATATATTCGAAATGAAATATTTAGTTACACAAATATGAAAATTGCTTGCATGGCACCATCCAGACGATACCTCCCCTTCAGACACCGGATTCGAGGCTTCAGAGGGGCGAGCGAGCGCCGTATGCCTTTTCCACTTAATGCCCGTCTTTTCCTGGTTAACGCTATGACAGAGCCGCATTTTGACTGTCTTATTAAATAGAACATTTTCTAAATTTTAAAATAAGAACCCCTTTTAACCCTCAGGAATATTGAATAAAAAACATCAGCAATAATAAATATAAAACCGCTAAACGCTATTCTGCATTTACCGTATTAAAAATAGTTATCATTTTCAAACTTAAATATTGGAAATGTCTCGCGCTGTTTAATGCGTCTGTCGCGCCTGTTTCATCGCAAATTAGCGAGAAAATCGTCCGACAGTGAATACCGGTCAGTGCTGATGAATGCGCCAGGAACCGGGCGCATCGTTAAAACACGGCTTTGCCTTTCCGCAATCCCCTTCCAACATCGTGAGCCATGTCAGTAAGACGCTACACTGTCAGTGGTACATTATCGCGTTTTGTAATTTTCTGATTTTACGGAGAAATGATGGAACTGCTTTTATTGAGTAACTCGACGTTGCCAGGTAAAGACTGGATGGAACACGCGCTGCCGCTGATTGTGGAACAGTTGAATGGTCGCCGCTCAGCGGTGTTTATTCCCTTCGCAGGCGTGACCCAGACCTGGGATGAGTACACGGAAAAAACGGCAGCGATTTTCGCCCCCATGGGCGTCAGGGTGGTGGGCATTCACAGCGTCGCCGATCCGCTGGCAGCAATTGAAAATGCGGAAGTGGTGATCGTCGGCGGAGGGAATACCTTCCAGTTGCTGAAAGAGAGCCGCGAACGCGGATTGCTGGCGCCGATGGTTGACGTGGTAAAACGCGGTGCGCTGTACATCGGCTGGAGCGCGGGTGCGAACCTCGCCTGCCAGACCATCCGCACCACCAACGACATGCCGATTGTCGATCCAAAAGGTTTCGATGCGCTGGGCCTGTTCCCGCTACAGATTAACCCGCATTTCACCAACGCGCTGCCGGAAGGTCATAAAGGCGAAACGCGTGAACAGCGTATTCGCGAGCTACTGGTTGTCGCGCCAGAACTGACGGTGATCGGTCTGCCGGAAGGGAACTGGATTAAAGTGAGCAAAGGCCAGGCGGTGCTTGGCGGCCCGAACACCACGTACGTGTTCGAAGCCGGTAAAGATGCGGTTGCCGTTGAGGCAGGTCACTGCTTTTAACCGACGTTGCCGGATGGCGGCGTAAACGCCTTATTCGGCCTACAGATTGCGCTCACTGTAGGCCGGATAAACGCCGCGCTATCCGGCATTACCGCCGGTTAGTAATCATCCCGCTCATCGTCTTCGTCCGGCTGTTCCAGCACGCTGTAGGCCACAGAACAGAACAGCGAGTTCAGACGCTGCATATCGCCCAGTAACCCCAGGTGCAGGGAACTGGTCTCGATGCTTTGTACGTTTTGCTGATGCAGACGGTCTACGTGCGCATGCGAGTAACGACGGTTCAGGATCCGGAAACGATGTTTGCTACGACGCAACCGGCGGGCGCTGGTCACGTCGCCGGAGAAGAACACCGACATCGCCAGTTGCAGATTGCTGAGCAGTTGGTCATAGAGCGCATCCAGCTCTTTTAACCCCTCAATCGAAAACGCCCGACGCGCCGCCAGCGACTTGTCGGCAATTTCACTGCCCATGCGCTCCACAATATCCGACGCCTGTTCAAGGTTGAGCGACATCTCAATAATCTCCGCCCAGCGGCGCGACTCCTCCTCCGCCAGTTCCTCTTTCGGCATTCGCGCCAGGTAGAGCTTAATGGCGGTGTAGAGCACGTTAATGTCATCCGCCATTTTGCGCAGCTCTTTCTCTTCACGCGGCTCGCCGTGCATCACCCTTTTCAGCCCTTCCATCATCTGTTCCATCGCATCGCCGATGCGCAGCGCTTCACGGGCGGCATTGGCCAGCGCAAGGGTCGGCGTATCCAGCGCGCTAACGTCCAGGTGCTTCGGCTTGAGATGTGCATCCAGCTCCGGCTCGTCGCGGATGATGCGCTTACAGAAGCGCGCCATCGGCTCGGCAAAAGGAATCATCGCCAGGCAGCGCACCAGGTTGTAGAAGACGTGGAAATAGATCACCAGCTCGGATTTCGGCAGCGGTAATTCATCCATCAGATTCGCCAGTGGGTGTACAAACGGCAGAATAATCAGGCTGCCCACCAGCTTGAACAGCAGACTGCCGAGCGCGACGCGGCGAGCCGCGGCATTGGCCGCGCTGTTGTTGAGCATCGCCAGCAGGCCGGAGCCAAGGTTGGCGCCAATCACCAGACACAGCGCCACCGGGAAGGAGATGATCCCCGCCGCCGTCAGGGTGGCCGTTAGCAGTACCGCCGCCAGGCTGGAGTAACTGATTATCGCGAACATCGCGCCAATTAGCGCATCCAGCATGATATCGCCGGTCAGCGAGGCGAAAATCACCTGCACGCCGTTGGCCTGCGTCATGGGCGTGACGGCCTGGACAATCAGCTCCAGCGCCAGCAGGATCAGGCCAAGGCCGATACCCACCCGCCCCAGTTGCCCGGCGCGTGACTGTTTACGGCCGAGGAAGAAGATCACGCCGATAAAAATCAGCAGCGGCGACAACCATGATAAATCGAAGGTGAGAATACGCGCCATCAGCGCGGTCCCCACGTCAGCGCCGAGCACAATCACCAGCGCAGGCGTCAGCGCGACAAGATCCTGGGCGACAAACGAGGTCACCAGCATGGTGGTGGCGTTACTGCTTTGTACCAGCGCAGTGACGCCAATCCCCGCGCAGAAGGCGAGCGGTTTCTTTTCAACGCTACGGCTCAGAACGGTACGCAGGCGAGCGCCAAACACCCGCATGACGCCAGTACGAACAATATGGGTACCCCAGACCAGCAGGGCGACAGCAGAAAGCAGGTGGAGCAAAGTTAACACGGAATCAGGTACTCCTTATTGTTATAGGTTCCCGGGACTCATGGCGCCCGCATCATGCCTGATGACGCTGCGCTTATCAGGCCTACAAATAAGCCCGGTAGGCCGGATAAGGCGCATACGCCGCCATCCGGCAAGTAACGTTCATGAGCCTTCTTCCAGTATAAGGGTTTAAACGCAAGAAAGAGACAGGGTGCCCGGTGAGCACCCTGTTAGTTGTAAGGAAAGATGACAGTTTCGTGACATCCTGTCGGAATTTCCCCGCTCACGTCATGCCGAACGTCTGTGATACCACCATAGCGACCCCACTTTGCCGCATTCGGATAACAGAAATCCGGACAGCGCCAACGCTGCCGAATGGCTGCCGATGAGCGAGAAAAACAGGGGAAACAGTGAGACCGAGCAGGTCAGTGACGCAAAGCGTAAAACCTCCTGAATGCCCAGCAGGATATAATTCAATTTATCTTTAAACAGAAACAAATATGCGGTGTAGACGAGCGAAATCTTCATTAACAGGCCAACGAAGAAGACGATCTGGATCGCTGCGCCGGGTCCTTCACTCGCCCCAAAAGCGGAAAAGGTGTGGGTGAAATTAACCACATCCGAATAAAAGGGTACGTTGCCCTGACGCGTGGACAGCCAGAAATATGCGCCCAGCGCCAGCAGATCCATCAGCCCCCAGAATAAGAGAATTTTATTTCGGGTTTTGAACAGGCTAAACATGTTACATGGCCTCCGTTGCCATTACGTTTCCCACCAGCGCCGCTGAACGGCTGACGCTGACGGGAAACGCCCGGACCGATCAGTCGGCGTCATAGCCCAGGTTAGGGGCCAGCCAGCGTTCAACTTCAGAGACGCTCATCCCTTTACGGAAAGCATAGTCTTCTACCTGATCGCGCTGAATCTGCGCGACTGCGTAGTACTTGCTGTCCGGATGACTGAAGTACCAGCCGGAGACCGATGCGCCAGGCCACATGGCGAAGGATTCGGTGAGCTTCATACCGGTGTGTTTTTCCACATCCAGCAACTGCCAGATGGTGCCTTTCTCGGTGTGCTCCGGACAGGCCGGATACCCTGGCGCCGGACGAATCCCCTGGTAGTTTTCGCGAATCAACTCCTCGTTACTGAGGTTCTCGTTGGCCGCATAGCCCCAGTAGACCTTACGCACGCGCTCATGCAGGTATTCCGCGAAGGCTTCCGCCAGACGGTCGGCAAGCGCTTTCACCATGATCTTGTTGTAATCATCGTGCTGCGCTTCAAACGCATCGGCCAGCGCGTCTTCCTCCAGACCTCCCGTCACCGCAAAGGCACCGATGTAGTCCGCTTTACCGGACAGTTTTGGCGCCACGAAGTCAGACAGACAGTAGTTGGCAAAGCCCACTTTTTCGGTTTGCTGACGCAGATGATGACTGACCGTCAGCACGTGAGTACGCGTTTCATCGCGATAGATTTCAATGTCATCGCCCACACGGTTTGCCGGGAACAGCCCCACCACGCCGCGCGGATTCAGCGCCTTCTCCGCGCTCAGTTTATCCAGCATGTCGTTAGCATCGTTAAACAGGCGCTTCGCCTCGACGCCGACCACTTCATCTTCCAGAATGCGCGGATATTTCCCGGCCAGCGACCAGGTCATAAAGAACGGGGTCCAGTCGATGTAGTTACGCAGCGTTTCGATGCTGGCTTCGACCTCCTGCACGCCCAGACGATGCGCCACCGGCGGAGTATAGTTTTCCCAGTCAAACGCCAGATCGTTTTCACGCGCGGCCGCCAGTGTCACCGGCGGCGTACGCGGTTTCTTACGCCCATGCTGGATACGCACGGTTTCATACTCTTTGCGGGTACGGGCGACAAAGTCATCGCGCTGGGTGTCGGAAAGTAGCGCGGCGACCACGCCGACGGTGCGCGAGGCGTTCTGCACGTAAACCGTGGGGCCACTGTAGTTCTGCTCGATTTTCACCGCCGTATGCGCTTTCGAGGTCGTCGCCCCGCCAATCAGCAGCGGAATGGTGAAGCCCTGACGCTCCATCTCTTTCGCCACGTTGACCATTTCGTCCAGCGACGGGGTAATCAGCCCGGAAAGGCCGATCAGATCGGCATTCACCTCTTTCGCGGTTCTGAGGATCTTCTCTGCCGGCACCATCACGCCAAGATCGACGATCTCGTAGTTGTTACATTGCAGGACCACGCCAACAATATTCTTGCCGATATCGTGAACGTCGCCCTTCACGGTGGCGATCACCATTTTACCGTTGCTGGAGCCTTTCTCTTTGCTGGCTTCGATAAACGGTTCGAGATACGCCACCGCCTGTTTCATTACGCGAGCGGATTTCACCACCTGCGGCAGGAACATCTTGCCCTCGCCAAACAGGTCGCCGACGACGTTCATACCGTCCATCAGCGGCCCTTCAATCACTTCAATCGGACGGGCGGCCTGCTGACGCGCCTCTTCGGTGTCCTGCTCGATAAATTCGGTGATGCCTTTAACCAGCGAGTATTCGAGGCGTTTTTTCACTTCCCAGGTGCGCCATTCCGCCAGTTGGGCGTTGGCCGTCTCATCGCTCTTGCTGCCACGGTATTTCTCCGCCAGTTCCAGCAGTCGCTCAGTGCCGTCATCACGACGGTTGAGGATCACGTCCTCGACCGCGTCGCGCAGGTCAGCCGGCAAATCGTCGTAAATCGCCAACTGTCCGGCGTTCACAATCCCCATGTCCATACCGTTGCGAATGGCGTAGTAAAGGAACACCGCGTGAATGGCTTCACGTACCGGGTCGTTACCGCGGAACGAGAACGAAACGTTGGACACGCCGCCAGAGATCAGCGCATGCGGTAGCTCGCGTTTGATGTCTTCACACGCGCCGATAAAGTCCTGCGCGTAGTTGTTGTGCTCTTCAATCCCGGTCGCTACCGCGAAAATATTCGGGTCGAAAATAATGTCTTCCGGCGGGAAGCCCACCTCTTCGGTGAGAATCTTGTACGCACGGCGGCAAATCTCGATTTTACGCGCGCGGGTATCCGCCTGGCCCTGTTCATCAAAGGCCATCACCACTACCGCCGCACCGTAGCGACGCAGCAGCTTCGCGTGGTGGGTGAAGATCTCAACCCCCTCTTTCATGGAGATAGAGTTAACGATGCCTTTCCCCTGAATGCACTTCAGCCCTTTCTCGATGACTTCCCATTTTGAGGAGTCAATCATGATCGGCACACGAGCAATATCCGGCTCACCGGCAATCAGGTTGAGGAAGCGCACCATCGCCGCTTCGGCGTCGAGCATCCCCTCATCCATGTTGATATCGATAATCTGCGCACCGCTTTCGACCTGCTGACGGGCAACATCCAGCGCTTCATTGTATTTTTCTTCTTTGATCAGGCGCTTAAATTTGGCGGAACCGGTGACGTTGGTACGTTCACCGACGTTCACAAACAGGCTGTCGTCGCCAATATTCAGCGGCTCAAGACCGGACAGGCGGCAGGCGACGGGGATCTCCGGCAACTGACGTGGCGCCAATCCCTCGACGGCGCGGTTCATCGCCGCAATGTGTTCCGGAGTGGTACCGCAGCAGCCGCCAACGATGTTCAGGAAACCCGCTTCGGCCCACTCGCGGATCTGACCCGCCATCGTATCGGCGTCCAGATCGTATTCACCGAAAGCGTTGGGCAACCCGGCGTTCGGGTGTGCCGTCACGTAGCATTCGGCAATGCGTGAAAGCTCTTGCACATACTGGCGCAGTTCGTCCGGTCCCAGCGCACAGTTGAGACCGAAGGTAAGAGGCTCGGCATGGCGCAGGGAGTTATAAAACGCCTCCGTTGTCTGACCGGAAAGCGTACGGCCTGAAGCATCGGTGATGGTGCCGGAAATCATGATCGGCAGGTCGACGCCCAGCGCCTCCAGTTCCTCTTTAACGGCGAAAATCGCCGCTTTCGCGTTCAGCGTATCAAAGACGGTTTCAATTAAAATCAGATCACTGCCGCCTTCCACCAGCGCTTTGGTGGATTCGCGGTAAGCGGCCACCAACTGGTCAAAGGTGATATTACGGAATGCCGGATCATTCACATCCGGCGAGATCGACGCGGTCCGGTTGGTTGGGCCGAGAACGCCCGCAACATAGCGTGGTTTTTCCGGGGTGCGAGCGGTCCACTCATCAGCACAGGCGCGCGCCAGTTTCGCGGCGGCAAAGTTGATCTCCGCCGACAGGGATTCCATCTGGTAATCCGCCATTGCGATAGGAGTGGAGTTGAAGGTGTTGGTTTCAATGATGTCCGCGCCCGCGTCAAAATACGCGTTGTGTATGGCAGCAATCACCTCTGGCTTGCTAAGCACCAGCAGGTCATTATTACCTTTCAGGTCGCACGGCCAGTCGGCAAAGCGTTCACCACGGAAATCCTCTTCACTCAGACGGTAGCTCTGGATCATCGTGCCCATGCCGCCGTCCAGCACCAGAATACGTTCATTTAACTGCGCACGCAGTTGTTCAACTTTGCTGCTCACACTTGCTCCCGACAACGCTCAACCAGACCGAAAAAGTCAACAAAACATAGTGGCATAAACAGGGCTGACGGAAAAGCCAACAACGGGCAACATGAGACATGTTCAGCTTCACTCATCCGATCAGTACAAGTCTTCTTGCATTATAATTGAATAAAACGAAAATGATTTCCACGATACAGAAAAGGAGTCCGCTATGGTTGCACCCGTTCCCGCCAAACGCGGCAGAAAACCCGCTGCGACAACCGCCCCCGCTGCCGGACAGGTTCAGTCGCTGACCCGTGGCCTGAAACTACTGGAATGGATCGCGGAATCCAACGGCAGCGTGGCGTTGACCGAACTGGCACAGCAGGCTGGTTTGCCAAACTCCACCACTCACCGTTTACTCACCACCATGCAGCAGCAGGGCTTTGTGCGTCAGGTGGGCGATCTTGGGCACTGGGCGATAGGCGCGCACGCGTTCATCGTCGGCAGCAGCTTTTTACAGAGCCGCAATCTGCTGGCAATCGTCCATCCGATTCTGCGCAAACTGATGGAGGATTCCGGTGAAACGGTAAATCTGGCGGTGTTGGATCAGAGTGACCATCAGGCGATTATCATTGACCAGGTGCAGTGCACCCAACTGATGCGCATGTCTGCACCGATTGGCGGTAAGCTGCCGATGCACGCCTCTGGCGCAGGCAAAGCGTTTTTAGCGCAGCTGAGTGAAGAACAGGTAACCCAGTTGCTGCACCGCAAAGGGCTGCATGCGTACACCCACGCGACGCTGGTCTCCCCGGTTCATCTGAAGGACGACCTCGCCCAGACCCGCAAGCGCGGTTATTCCTTTGATGATGAGGAGCATGCGCTCGGTCTGCGCTGCGTGGCGTCGTGCATTTTTGACGAGCATCGCGAGCCGTTCGCGGCGATCTCTATCTCCGGCCCGATTTCGCGCATCACCGACGACCGCGTTACCGAGTTTGGCGCGATGGTGATCAAGGCGGCGAAAGAAGTCACGCTGGCGTACGGCGGGATCCGGTAAGCAAAATATCCCTAAGGGGCATTTTCGGTAGGGCTGATAAGCGTAGCGCCATCAGGTAGATCGGCGCATATTGCCGGATGGCGGCGTAAGCGCCTTATCCGGCCTATAGTAATCAGGTAAACCGTACGCTGAATCGCTGGCGACGGCGATAGGCGTAAACATCTTCCACATGCCCTTCGCGAATACGCATCTGTAGGCCGCGCCAATAGTCGGCGCTGAACAGGTCGGCGTGCATCTCCTCAAACAGCGGCCGGATTCGCGGGTCGGCGCACAGCCAGTGACGAAACTCCTCAGGAAACACATCGCCCGGCGACACGCTGTACCACGGCTCACCCGACAGCTCATCTTCCGGGTAGCGCGGCGGTGGGATATGGCGGAAATTCACTTCCGTCATGTAGCAGATTTCGTCGTAATCGTAGAACACCACGCGACCATGGCGGGTGACGCCGAAATTTTTGAACAGCATGTCGCCGGGGAAAATATTGGCCGCGGCAAGCTGGCGGATCGCGTTGCCATACTCCTCAATCGCATCCCGCAACTGCTGGCCTTCCACCTGCTCAAGCCAGATATTGAGCGGCACCATCCGCCGCTCAATATAAAGATGACGGATGACAATCTGCTCGCCAAGGTCAGTAATCTTTTCCGGCACTTCCTCAAACAACAGCGCCATCAGCGCCGGATCGATCTGGCGTTTGTCCAGTACGAAGTTTTCGAACTCCTGAGTATCCGCCATGCGCCCCACGCGATCGTGCTCTTTTACCAGTTGATAGCAGGCGCGTACGTGAGCGGCAGACATCTCTTTCTGCGGCGCGAACTTATCTTTGATAATTTTGAATACCCGGTCAAAGCCCGGCAGCGTAAAGACCAGCATCACCATCCCGCGTATGCCCGGAGCTTCAATAAACTGCTCATCGCAGTTGCGCAGATACAACAGATACTCGCGATAGCTCTCGGTCTTCGCATGTTTCTGACAGCCGATCGCCATGTATAACTCTGCCGTGGTTTTTCCCGGCAGGATCTCGCGCAGCCATTCCACCAGCGCGGCGGGCAGCGGCGCATACACCATAAAATAGGAGCGGGCGAAACCGAACACGATGCTGGCTTCTGCCGTGGTGGTCAGGCAGGTATCCACAAACAGTTCACCCTCATCGGTACGATGAATCGGCAGTAAAAAAGGCAGCGTGGCCGTTGGCGTGATGAGTTTGCCCACCAGCCAGGCGGCTTTGTTGCGATAAAACAGCTCGTTTGCCACCTGTAGACGACAGTGCTGCAAGGTCTCTTCGCCAAAGGTTTCGCGCAGATGCATGATGATGTAGCGAATATCTCGCCCTTTGTTCTGCCAGGGCAGACGCAGCGGCAGATCGCTAAGAATACGGGTGAGCAGCGGTTCCCATCCATGATCGGGGAAGAAATCTTTCGCCAGAGGACGCGGGATCGTCCGGAAACGGCGTTCCGGCTGGGAGCTAAAAATAAAGAGCCGCTCGGGAGTGAGCGAGCGGTGGTCAAATAACCGACAATATACGGAGTTAAAAAAACTCTCCGCAATCTCGAAGCGCGGGTAATCCGGCAGGAGCCCGGTGTAATGCTCTTTTACACGCAGCAAAAACGCGGCGTCGGTACTTTTGCCGCCAGTAATGCAGCGCAGTTGTTCCACCACCAGACCCACATGGTGATCGTAGAGGTGAATACGGCTTTTCATCGCCTGCTGCACGGCATGCCAGTCGGCCTGTTCAAAGCGCTGTTGCGCGCCGGAGGTCACTTCCAGAAATCGACCATACTGGGCGTCGAAACCTTGCAAAATCGTCTGAGCAATCAGTAACTCCAGGCCACGCGTCATCGCTTCTCCCCATCCGGCACAACGTCATGCCGGATGGCGCGTTCGCTTATCCGGCCTACATCCCTTCGTAGGCCCGGTAAGCGCAGCGCCACCGGGCATTAATCAGAACTGCGATTCTTCGGTCGAACCGGTCAACGCGGTCACCGATGATGCGCCGCCCTGAATGATGGTGGTGACTTTATCGAAGTAGCCGGTGCCCACTTCCTGTTGGTGAGAGACGAAGGTGTAACCGTCCGAGCCTGCGGCGAATTCTGGCTGCTGTACCTTTTCAACGTAATGCTTCATGCCTTCGCCCTGTGCGTAGGAACGCGCGAGGTCGAACATGTTGAACCACATGCTGTGGATACCCGCCAGGGTGATGAACTGGTACTTGTAGCCCATATCGGACAACTGTTGCTGGAAGCTGGCGATGGTCTTGTCGTCCAGATTCTTCTGCCAGTTAAACGACGGCGAGCAGTTGTAGGCCAGCAGTTTACCTGGATACTTCGCGTGAATGGCATCGGCAAAACGCTTCGCCAGTTCAAGATCCGGCGTGGAGGTTTCACACCAGACCAGGTCGGCATACGGGGCGTAGGCCAGACCACGGCTGATCGCCTGCTCAATGCCAGCATGCGTACGGAAGAAGCCTTCACTGGTACGCTCACCGGTAATAAATTCGCTGTCGTACGGGTCGCAGTCGGAAGTGATCAGATCCGCCGCATCCGCATCGGTACGGGCGATCACCAGTGTCGGTACGCCCATGACGTCAGCCGCCAGACGCGCAGCCACCAGTTTCTGAATCGCTTCCTGAGTCGGCACCAGCACTTTACCGCCCATATGGCCGCACTTCTTCACCGACGCCAGCTGATCTTCGAAGTGAACAGCCGCTGCACCGGCTTCAATCATCGATTTCATCAGCTCAAAGGCATTCAGTACGCCACCAAAACCGGCTTCCGCATCGGCAACGATCGGCAGAAAGTAATCCACATAGCGCGGATCGTTCGGTTCAATACCGCTGGACCACTGGATCTGATCCGCACGACGGAAGGTGTTGTTGATCCGATCCACCACTGCCGGAACAGAGTTTGCCGGGTAGAGCGATTGATCCGGATACATGCTGGATGCCAGGTTAGCGTCCGCCGCGACCTGCCAGCCCGACAGATACACCGCTTCGATGCCCGCTTTTGCCTGCTGCAACGCCTGGCCGCCGGTCAGCGCACCGAGGCTGTTGATGTAGCCTTTTTTTGATTCACCGTGCAGCAGGCGCCACATTTTGGCCGCGCCCAACTGTGCCAGCGTGCATTCCGGGTTGACCGAGCCGCGTAATTTCACCACGTCCTCCGCGCTGTACGGGCGACGGATGCCTTCCCAGCGCGGTTGTGTCCATTCTTTCTGTAATTCTTCGATCTGTTGGGTACGGGTTTTCATGTGCAGATGCTCCATATTATCTTCCTGGCTTCCCAGGCGTTATTGGTGAAGGCAGTTTGGTCACGGGCCTGCGCGCAAAAAACCGGAGCGTACTAAGAGTACGTGAGGATTTTGAGCACAGCCCAGGGCCAAAATGGCGAACAAAATAGCCTGGGCAATTAAGCCAGCAGGCGGTAGCCTGGCAACGTCAGGAAATCGATTAATTCGTCAGAGGTGGTGATTTGTTCCATCAGGCGCGCGGCATCGTCAAAACGGCCGCTGCTGTAGCGGTGTTCGCCCAGTTCGTCCTGGATGACCCGCATCTCTTCAGCCAACATCTGGCGGAACAGCGCCTTAGTGACCGGTTTACCATTGCTCAGGGTTTTCTCGTGATGGATCCACTGCCAGATTGACGTACGGGAGATTTCCGCCGTCGCTGCATCTTCCATCAGGCCATAAATCGGCACGCAGCCGTTGCCAGAGATCCACGCCTCGATGTACTGCACCGCAACGCGAATATTGGCGCGCATCCCCTCTTCGGTACGCTCGCCTTCACACGGTGCCAGCAATTGTTCTGCGGTAATCGGCGCGTCTTCATCACGGGTCACAAACAGTTGGTTTTTGTTCTCGCCCAACACCTCGTTGAAGACCGCCATCGCGGTATCCGCCAGACCAGGATGCGCAATCCACGTGCCGTCGTGGCCATTATTGGCTTCCAGCGCTTTATCCGCTTTCACCTTGCTGAGCACCTGATTGTTGCGTTCAACGTCTTTGCTCGGGATGAATGCCGCCATACCACCCATCGCGAAGGCACCACGCCTGTGGCAGGTTTTAATCAGCAGACGCGAATATGCGCTGAGGAAGGGCTTATCCATCGTCACTACCTGGCGGTCCGGCAGAACGCGATCCGGATGATTCTTCAACGTTTTGATATAACTGAAAATGTAGTCCCAACGCCCACAGTTCAGGCCGACGATATGATCGCGCAGCGCGTGCAGGATCTCATCCATCTGGAACACCGCCGGCAGGGTTTCAATCAGCAGTGTGGCTTTAATCGTGCCGCGCGACAGATTGAAACGATCTTCGGTATAGCTGAAGACTTCACTCCACCAGGCCGCTTCCTGCCACGCCTGCGTTTTCGGCAGGTAAAAATAGGGACCGCTGCCTTTAGCCAGTAATGATTTGTAGTTATGGAAGAAATAGAGAGCAAAGTCGAACAAGCTGCCGGGGATCGCTTCACCGCGCCAGGTCACATGTTTTTCCGGCAGGTGCAGGCCGCGCACACGACAAATCAGTAAAGCCGGATCGGGTTTCAATTGATAGATTTTGCCGGCTTCATTGGTGTAGCTAATGGTGCCGTTTACCGCGTCGCGCAGGTTGATATGTCCGTCGATCACTTTGCTCCATTCCGGTGCCAGCGAATCTTCGAAATCGGCCATAAAAACCTTCACATTCGCGTTCAGCGCATTGATAACCATCTTGCGCTCAACCGGCCCGGTAATTTCAACCCGGCGATCCTGTAAATCCGCCGGAATGCCGCGAATCTTCCAGTCATCATTTCTAATGGAAACAGTTTCCGAAATAAAATCAGGCAATATACCGTTGTCGATATCCTGCTGCTGCTGAATACGAGCCGCGAGCAGCTTATTGCGCTTTGCCGTAAAGCGCGCCACCAGTTCGGTAAGGAATTCGACCGCTTCAGCGGTCAGGATCTGCTTCTCTGACTCACCGTAAGGCCTGGTAAAGATCAATTCATCGGTAGTCGTTGCCTGTTGATTCATTCTGTAACTCCTCGTCATTGATAACAAAGCATTCCCAATGCGAACGAAGGATCGTTGTGCGCTTTTCGTTCAGCACAACTAAGACTACTCATTTCAAAATCAAAATCAAAAACAATTTCCATTTTTAATTAAATTATCAATTAACCTATTGATAACAATAAAAATAAAGTTTAATTACAAGATGAGGTGTATTTCGGAAATAAAAAAGCACCCGAAGGTGCCTGATTCAATATGCTGAAACGCTTTAGGATCGTCAGCGACAGACGATTAATCCAGCGTTGGATTCATGTGACGCAGATCATATGGTGTGATCTGATAGACGTAATAGTTGAGCCAGTTGATAAACAGCAAATTACCGTGGCTTCGCCAGGTGGCGCGAGGTTTGTTTTGGGGATCGTTTTTCGGAAAATAGTTGTACGGAATCTCTGGACTTAACCCGGCTTCCACATCACGGAAATATTCGCTGCCCAGCGTGTTAGCGTCATATTCCGGATGACCCGTGACAAACGCAATGCGTTTATCTTTACTGGCAAACAGGTAGGCATCACCATTCTCAGTCTCGGCGAGGATCTCAAGATCGGTATAGTCACGGATCAGCACAGCCGGGAAATCAGCGTAGCGCGAATGCGGGGCAAGGAATGAATCATCAAAACCCCGCGTCAGCAGTGCGTGAGGGTGAAGAATATGATGCTCATAAACGCCAGAGAGCTTGTCGGTGCGGGTCTGCTTCGGAATACCGTAGAGGATATTGAGTGCGGCTTGTACCGCCCAACAGACAAACAGCGTTGAGGTGACATGATCTTTCGCCCATTCCAGCACCTGTTTGATCTGTGGCCAGTAGGCAACATCATTGAACTCCACCAGACCCAGCGGCGCACCGGTGACGATCAGTCCATCGAAGTTCTGATCGCAGATATCCTCAAAGTTACAGTAAAAGTTGTTCAGGTGTTCGGCTGGCGTATTACGCGACTCACGAGCATCAATGCGCAGTAACTGAACATCCACCTGCAGCGGAGAGTTCGACAGGAGACGCAAAAACTGATTTTCCGTTTCGATTTTCTTCGGCATCAGGTTGAGGATTAGCACCTTGAGCGGACGAATTTCCTGACCTGAAGCGCGGGAAGTCGTCATGACAAAGACGTTTTCCTCACGCAAGAAATTGACGGCGGGTAGCTCGTCCTGCACGCGAATCGGCATAACCTGATAACCTCACTACATACGTTTAAACGTTTAGACATCCAGATAGCTGAAGATACCCAGAAATTACGCCAATGTCGAGTCTGCATGTTAAAGGTGAGAAAGTTTCACGACGACGGAGACGTTAGAATATAAGCATAACGAAAAGGAGAGAATATGGTTATTAACATCCGCCGATCCCAGCATGATGAAGGAGAAAAACTGATCGCGATCTGGTGTCGTTCGGTCGACGCCACTCATGATTTTCTGTCTAAAGAATACCGTATCGAGCTGGAGGAGTTAGTCCGCTCGTTTTTACCCGAAGCGCCTTTATGGGTCGCCGCTAATGAGCAGGATGAGCCCGTCGCATTTATGTTACTCACCGGGGATCATATGGATGCGCTGTTTGTTGATCCCGACGTTCGGGGCCGTGGCGTAGGTAAGCTGTTGATTGAGCATGCGCTTTCGTTAGCACCCGCGTTAACAACTAACGTGAACGAACAGAATGAACAAGCCGTTGGGTTCTATAAGAAGATGGGATTCTGGGTGGCGGGGCGCGCAGAGGTCGATGATCTTGGGCGGCCGTATCCGTTATTGCATTTACGCTACCACGGTGGCTCGCCCTGCCTGTAGGCCGGATAAGGCGAAGCCGCCATCCGGCATTTTCCGTGGTGCACAGACGCAAAAAAGCCCATCCGTCAGGATGGGCTTTTTCACTGTCTGATGCCTGGCAGTTCCCTACTCTCACATGGGGAGACCCCACACTACCATCGGCGCTACGGCGTTTCACTTCTGAGTTCGGCATGGGGTCAGGTGGGACCACCGCGCTACAGCCGCCAGGCAAATTCTGTTTTATCACCCCGCTTCCACGAAGTGACACAATCTGTTATCAAGCTGAACTGAAATTCTCTCAAATCCGCCAAAACATCTTCGGCGTTGTAAGGTTAAGCCTCACGGTTCATTAGTACCGGTTAGCTCAACGCATCGCTGCGCTTACACACCCGGCCTATCAACGTCGTCGTCTTCAACGTTCCTTCAGGACCCTTAAAGGGTCAGGGAGAACTCATCTCGGGGCAAGTTTCGTGCTTAGATGCTTTCAGCACTTATCTTTTCCGCATTTAGCTACCGGGCAGTGCCATTGGCATGACAACCCGAACACCAGTGATGCGTCCACTCCGGTCCTCTCGTACTAGGAGCAGCCCCCCTCAATTCTCCAGCGCCCACGGCAGATAGGGACCGAACTGTCTCACGACGTTCTAAACCCAGCTCGCGTACCACTTTAAATGGCGAACAGCCATACCCTTGGGACCTACTTCAGCCCCAGGATGTGATGAGCCGACATCGAGGTGCCAAACACCGCCGTCGATATGAACTCTTGGGCGGTATCAGCCTGTTATCCCCGGAGTACCTTTTATCCGTTGAGCGATGGCCCTTCCATTCAGAACCACCGGATCACTAAGACCTGCTTTCGCACCTGCTCGCGCCGTCACGCTCGCAGTCAAGCTAGCTTATGCCTTTGCACTAACCTCCTGATGTCCGACCAGGATTAGCTAACCTTCGTGCTCCTCCGTTACTCTTTAGGAGGAGACCGCCCCAGTCAAACTACCCACCAGACACTGTCCGCAACCCGGATTACGGGCCCACGTTAGAACACCAGCCATTAAAGGGTGGTATTTCAAGGTTGGCTCCATGCAGACTGGCGTCCACACTTCAAAGCCTCCCACCTATCCTACACATCAAGGACCAGTGTTCAGTGTCAAGCTATAGTAAAGGTTCACGGGGTCTTTCCGTCTTGCCGCGGGTACACTGCATCTTCACAGCGAGTTCAATTTCACTGAGTCTCGGGTGGAGACAGCCTGGCCATCATTACGCCATTCGTGCAGGTCGGAACTTACCCGACAAGGAATTTCGCTACCTTAGGACCGTTATAGTTACGGCCGCCGTTTACCGGGGCTTCGATCAAGAGCTTCTCCCTAAGGATAACCCCATCAATTAACCTTCCGGCACCGGGCAGGCGTCACACCGTATACGTCCACTTTCGTGTTTGCACAGTGCTGTGTTTTTAATAAACAGTTGCAGCCAGCTGGTATCTTCGACTGATTTCAGCTCCATGAGTAAATCACTTCACCTACATATCAGCGTGCCTTCTCCCGAAGTTACGGCACCATTTTGCCTAGTTCCTTCACCCGAGTTCTCTCAAGCGCCTTGGTATTCTCTACCTGACCACCTGTGTCGGTTTGGGGTACGATTTGATGTTACCTGATGCTTAGAGGCTTTTCCTGGAAGCAGGGCATTTGTTACTTCAGCACCGTAGTGCCTCGTCATCACGCCTCAGTGTTAGAGTGAACCGGATTTACCTGGAACACACACCTACACGCTTAAACCGGGACAACCGTCGCCCGGCCAACATAGCCTTCTCCGTCCCCCCTTCGCAGTAACACCAAGTACAGGAATATTAACCTGTTTCCCATCGACTACGCCTTTCGGCCTCGCCTTAGGGGTCGACTCACCCTGCCCCGATTAACGTTGGACAGGAACCCTTGGTCTTCCGGCGAGCGGGCTTTTCACCCGCTTTATCGTTACTTATGTCAGCATTCGCACTTCTGATACCTCCAGCATGCCTCACAGCACACCTTCGCAGGCTTACAGAACGCTCCCCTACCCAACAACACATAGTGTCGCTGCCGCAGCTTCGGTGCATGGTTTAGCCCCGTTACATCTTCCGCGCAGGCCGACTCGACCAGTGAGCTATTACGCTTTCTTTAAATGATGGCTGCTTCTAAGCCAACATCCTGGCTGTCTGAGCCTTCCCACATCGTTTCCCACTTAACCATGACTTTGGGACCTTAGCTGGCGGTCTGGGTTGTTTCCCTCTTCACGACGGACGTTAGCACCCGCCGTGTGTCTCCCGTGATAACATTCTTCGGTATTCGCAGTTTGCATCGGGTTGGTAAGTCGGGATGACCCCCTAGCCGAAACAGTGCTCTACCCCCGAAGATGAGTTCACGAGGCGCTACCTAAATAGCTTTCGGGGAGAACCAGCTATCTCCCGGTTTGATTGGCCTTTCACCCCCAGCCACAAGTCATCCGCTAATTTTTCAACATTAGTCGGTTCGGTCCTCCAGTTAGTGTTACCCAACCTTCAACCTGCCCATGGCTAGATCACCGGGTTTCGGGTCTATACCCTGCAACTTAACGCCCAGTTAAGACTCGGTTTCCCTTCGGCTCCCCTATTCGGTTAACCTTGCTACAGAATATAAGTCGCTGACCCATTATACAAAAGGTACGCAGTCACCCCATAAAGAGGCTCCCACTGCTTGTACGTACACGGTTTCAGGTTCTTTTTCACTCCCCTCGCCGGGGTTCTTTTCGCCTTTCCCTCACGGTACTGGTTCACTATCGGTCAGTCAGGAGTATTTAGCCTTGGAGGATGGTCCCCCCATATTCAGACAGGATACCACGTGTCCCGCCCTACTCATCGAGCTCACAACACATGCACTTTTGTGTACGGGGCTGTCACCCTGTATCGCCGGCCTTTCCAGACCGTTCCACTAACACACATGCTGATTCAGGCTCTGGGCTGCTCCCCGTTCGCTCGCCGCTACTGGGGGAATCTCGGTTGATTTCTTTTCCTCGGGGTACTTAGATGTTTCAGTTCCCCCGGTTCGCCTCGTTAAGCTATGTATTCACTTAACGATAGTGCAACGAATTGCACTGGGTTTCCCCATTCGGACATCGCCGGCTATAACGGTTCATATCACCTTACCGACGCTTTTCGCAGATTAGCACGTCCTTCATCGCCTCTGACTGCCAGGGCATCCACCGTGTACGCTTAGTCGCTTAACCTCACAACCCGAAGATGTTTCGTAAAACACCGTCAGTGTTGTGAAAATTTGAGAGACTCGAACACACATTAACTGTGTGTCGTTTCAATTTTCAGCTTGATCCAGATTTTTAAAGAGCAAATATCTCAAACATGACTCTGAAGTCAGTTTTGAGATATTAAGGCAGGTGACTTTCACTCACAAACCAGCAAGTGGCGTCCCCTGGGAGGTTTGCACCTCATCAGTTTGAACGCTGGCGTCCCCTAGGGGATTCGAACCCCTGTTACCGCCGTGAAAGGGCGGTGTCCTGGGCCTCTAGACGAAGGGGACACTGAAGTCTCAATCGCAAGACGCCTTGCTATTCACTTTTCATCAGACAATCTGTGTGAGCACTACAAAGGCAGGTTCTTTAAGGTAAGGAGGTGATCCAACCGCAGGTTCCCCTACGGTTACCTTGTTACGACTTCACCCCAGTCATGAATCACAAAGTGGTAAGCGCCCTCCCGAAGGTTAAGCTACCTACTTCTTTTGCAACCCACTCCCATGGTGTGACGGGCGGTGTGTACAAGGCCCGGGAACGTATTCACCGTGGCATTCTGATCCACGATTACTAGCGATTCCGACTTCATGGAGTCGAGTTGCAGACTCCAATCCGGACTACGACATACTTTATGAGGTCCGCTTACTCTCGCGAGGTCGCTTCTCTTTGTATATGCCATTGTAGCACGTGTGTAGCCCTGGTCGTAAGGGCCATGATGACTTGACGTCATCCCCACCTTCCTCCAGTTTATCACTGGCAGTCTCCTTTGAGTTCCCGGCCGGACCGCTGGCAACAAAGGATAAGGGTTGCGCTCGTTGCGGGACTTAACCCAACATTTCACAACACGAGCTGACGACAGCCATGCAGCACCTGTCTCACAGTTCCCGAAGGCACCCTCGTATCTCTACAAGGTTCTGTGGATGTCAAGACCAGGTAAGGTTCTTCGCGTTGCATCGAATTAAACCACATGCTCCACCGCTTGTGCGGGCCCCCGTCAATTCATTTGAGTTTTAACCTTGCGGCCGTACTCCCCAGGCGGTCTATTTAACGCGTTAGCTCCGGAAGCCACTCCTCAAGGGAACAACCTCCAAATAGACATCGTTTACGGCGTGGACTACCAGGGTATCTAATCCTGTTTGCTCCCCACGCTTTCGCACCTGAGCGTCAGTCTTCGTCCAGGGGGCCGCCTTCGCCACCGGTATTCCTCCAGATCTCTACGCATTTCACCGCTACACCTGGAATTCTACCCCCCTCTACGAGACTCAAGCCTGCCAGTTTCGAATGCAGTTCCCAGGTTGAGCCCGGGGATTTCACATCCGACTTGACAGACCGCCTGCGTGCGCTTTACGCCCAGTAATTCCGATTAACGCTTGCACCCTCCGTATTACCGCGGCTGCTGGCACGGAGTTAGCCGGTGCTTCTTCTGCGGGTAACGTCAATTGCTGCGGTTATTAACCACAACACCTTCCTCCCCGCTGAAAGTACTTTACAACCCGAAGGCCTTCTTCATACACGCGGCATGGCTGCATCAGGCTTGCGCCCATTGTGCAATATTCCCCACTGCTGCCTCCCGTAGGAGTCTGGACCGTGTCTCAGTTCCAGTGTGGCTGGTCATCCTCTCAGACCAGCTAGGGATCGTCGCCTTGGTGAGCCGTTACCTCACCAACTAGCTAATCCCATCTGGGCACATCCGATGGCAAGAGGCCCGAAGGTCCCCCTCTTTGGTCTTGCGACGTTATGCGGTATTAGCTACCGTTTCCAGTAGTTATCCCCCTCCATCGGGCAGTTTCCCAGACATTACTCACCCGTCCGCCACTCGTCAGCAAAGCAGCAAGCTGCTTCCTGTTACCGTTCGACTTGCATGTGTTAGGCCTGCCGCCAGCGTTCAATCTGAGCCATGATCAAACTCTTCAATTTAAGTTTGATGCTCGTAGAATTAAACTTCGTAATGAATTACGTGTTCACTCTTTGAGACTTGGTATTCATTTATCGTCCGAGGACGTTAAGAATCCATGTCACTTTGAGTGCCCACACAGATTGTCTGATAAATTGTTAAAGAGCAGTTGCGACGCGCTTTAGCGCTCTGTCGCGAGGTGGCGTATACTACGCTTTCCTCTTTCAGAGTCAATCTTTTTTCAGGATTTTTCTCTTCAATCTCACTGGCGTTTTTCTGTGAAGTGATTCACATCCGCCGTGTCGATGGAGGCGCATTATAGGGAGTTCCCGAGCATCCGCAATAGAAAAATGTCAGAAAAATGACTGACTGCTGCATTCCCCAGCAAAACCCCGCCTTATACCCTTTTACACACAGACTTATCCACAATTATAAGGATCATTTGCCGGATCTTCTCTGTCGTATGGGATCGTTATAGAGAGAAAATGAGCGCCAGAATCGAAAAAGAAAAATTCGCGAGCGTTGCGCAAACGTTTTCGTTACAATGCCACCGCAAAACAAGGATGCCCCGTAAGGGGCGTTAGCTAAGTTTTTCACGAAAAATTCAGCTAACGCTCTCTGTAATCGTCAAATCCAGGGGATTTACCATGCAACAACGTCGTCCAGTCCGCCGCGCTCTGCTCAGTGTTTCTGACAAAGCCGGTATCGTCGAATTCGCCCAGGCACTTTCCGCACGTGGTGTGGAGCTGCTGTCGACAGGGGGCACTGCCCGTCTGTTAGCAGAGAAAGGTCTGCCGGTGACCGAAGTTTCCGATTACACCGGTTTCCCGGAAATGATGGATGGACGCGTGAAGACCCTGCATCCTAAAGTGCACGGCGGCATTCTCGGTCGTCGCGGCAAGGATGACGGGATTATGGAACAGCACGGCATCGCCCCCATCGATATGGTGGTTGTTAACCTTTATCCGTTCGCCCAGACCGTTGCCCGCGAAGGCTGCTCACTGGAAGATGCGGTAGAGAACATCGATATCGGCGGACCGACGATGGTGCGCTCCGCCGCGAAGAACCATAAAGATGTCGCTATCGTTGTGAAGAGCAGCGACTACGACGCCATTATTAACGAGATGGATGCCAACGACGGTTCTCTGACTCTCGACACCCGTTTCGACCTCGCGATTAAAGCCTTCGAACACACCGCCGCCTACGACAGCATGATTGCCAACTACTTTGGCAGCATGGTTCCGGCCTATCACGGTGAAAGCAAAGAAGCCGCAGGTCGCTTCCCGCGTACGCTGAATCTGAACTTTATTAAGAAGCAGGACATGCGCTACGGCGAAAACAGCCACCAGCAGGCTGCCTTCTATATAGAAGAGAATGTGAAAGAAGCCTCCGTCGCGACCGCTCAGCAGGTTCAGGGCAAAGCGCTTTCCTATAACAACATCGCTGATACCGACGCGGCGCTGGAGTGTGTAAAAGAGTTTAGCGAGCCGGCCTGCGTGATCGTCAAACACGCCAACCCCTGCGGCGTCGCGGTCAGCACCTCAATTCTGGATGCTTACGATCGCGCGTATAAAACGGACCCGACCTCTGCCTTTGGCGGCATCATCGCCTTTAACCGCGAGCTGGATGCTGAAACCGCGCAGGCCATCATCTCCCGTCAGTTTGTCGAGGTGATTATCGCCCCGTCCGCCACCGAAGATGCGCTGAAAATCACCGCCGCCAAGCAGAACGTTCGCGTCCTGACCTGCGGCCAGTGGGCTGAACGCGTGCCGGGCCTGGATTTCAAACGTGTTAACGGCGGTCTGCTGGTTCAGGACCGCGATCTGGGTATGGTCACCGCCGGTGAACTGCGCGTGGTGACGAAGCGCCAGCCGACTGAACAGGAACTGCGTGACGCGCTGTTCTGCTGGAAAGTCGCGAAGTTCGTTAAATCCAACGCCATTGTTTACGCCAAAGAGAACATGACCATCGGCATTGGCGCAGGCCAGATGAGCCGCGTCTACTCGGCCAAAATTGCCGGGATCAAAGCCGCTGATGAAGGTCTGGAAGTGAAAGGCTCCGCCATGGCATCCGACGCTTTCTTCCCGTTCCGCGATGGTATTGATGCCGCCGCCGCCGTTGGCGTGAGCTGCGTTATCCAGCCGGGCGGTTCCATCCGTGATGATGAAGTCATTGCCGCCGCTGACGAACACGGCATTGCAATGATCTTCACCGACATGCGCCACTTCCGCCATTAATGGAGCGAGATATGAAAGTATTAGTTATCGGCAATGGCGGGCGCGAGCACGCTCTGGCATGGAAAGCCGCTCAGTCACCGAAAGTGGCAACCGTATTTGTTGCGCCGGGTAACGCCGGCACCGCGCTGGAACCGACGCTGCAAAACGTCGCCATCAGCGCGACCGATATTCCAGCGCTGCTGAGCTTTGCCCAGAGTGAAAAGATCGACCTGACGATCGTCGGCCCGGAAGCGCCGCTGGTGAAAGGCGTGGTCGATACTTTCCGTGCAGCAGGCCTGAACATCTTCGGTCCAACCGCAGGTGCCGCTCAGTTGGAAGGCTCCAAAGCGTTCACCAAGGATTTCCTTGCACGCCACCAGATCCCGACGGCCGAATACCAGAACTTCACCGAAATTGAGCCTGCACTGGCGTATCTGCGTGAGAAAGGCGCGCCGATCGTCATTAAGGCTGACGGTCTGGCAGCCGGTAAAGGCGTGATTGTCGCGATGACGCTGGAAGAGGCCGAGGCCGCCGTACATGACATGCTGGCAGGCAACGCGTTTGGCGATGCGGGTCATCGCATCGTGATTGAAGAGTTTCTTGATGGCGAAGAAGCCAGCTTTATCGTGATGGTCGACGGCGAACACGTCTTGCCGATGGCGACCAGTCAGGATCATAAACGCGTCGGCGATGGCGATACCGGCCTGAACACCGGCGGAATGGGCGCTTACTCCCCAGCTCCGGTGGTCACGGATATCGTCCACCAGCGCACGATGGAACGCATCATCTGGCCTACCGTGAAAGGCATGGCGGCAGAAGGCAACACCTATACCGGTTTCCTGTATGCCGGTCTGATGATCGACAAACAGGGCAATCCGAAGGTGATTGAATTCAACTGCCGCTTTGGGGACCCGGAAACGCAGCCCATCATGCTGCGCATGAAGTCCGATCTGGTTGAGCTCTGCCTGGCCGCCTGCGAAGGCAAACTGGATGAGCAAAAATCAGAGTGGGATGAACGCGCCTCGCTCGGCGTCGTGATGGCGGCAGGCGGTTATCCTGGCGATTACCGCACCGGTGACGTGATCCACGGTCTGCCGTTGGAAGACGTGGCAGACGGTAAAGTGTTCCACGCAGGGACCAAACTTGCCGATGACGAGCAGGTTGTCACCAGCGGAGGTCGTGTACTGTGCGTTACCGCGCTGGGTGACACCGTGGCCGACGCGCAGAAACGCGCCTATGCCTTAATGACCGATATCCACTGGGACGACTGTTTCTGCCGTAAAGATATCGGCTGGCGCGCCATCGAGCGTGAACAGCACTAACGCAAGAGCTTCGCCAGTAGCGTTTTTCGCGTAATCCCTAACTGACGGGCGGCTTCCGTTTTATTGCCGCCCGTTTTCTCCAGCGCCGCCAGAATCACCTCTTTTTCGACTTCCACCAGCGGCTGAATGGCCCGATCCGCTACGAACGGCAGCGGCTGACTCGCAATCGACAGCGGCAACTCGCGCTCAGAGATGTACTCTCCGGTCAGTAGGACCACCGAACGTTCAATGGCATTTTCCAGTTCGCGAATATTCCCCGGCCAGTCGTAATGAATCAGCAGATCCATTGCCCGGGGGGTAAACCCTTTTACGACCTTACGGTTGCGTTTAGCAAACCGCTGGAGAAAGTGGTCAGCCAGCAGGGGGATATCTTCCTGCCGCTGACGCAGCGCCGGTGTTTCAATCGTCACGACGTTCAGGCGGTAGTAGAGATCCTGACGAAAGCGCCCGGCCTGCACCTCTTCCTCCAGACAGCGATGGGTTGCGGCAATCAGACGGACATCAACCGAGAGCGTCTGGTTGCTGCCCACGCGCTGAACTTCGCGTTCCTGAATCGCCCGCAGCAACCGCACCTGCATCATCGGCGAGATATCGCCAATCTCATCAAGAAACAACGTGCCGCCGTTGGCTTCGACAAAGCGCCCTTCCCGGCGTTTGTCGGCACCGGTAAATGCCCCTTTTTCATGGCCAAACAGTTCAGATTCCAGCAGCGATTCGTTGAGTGCCGCGCAGTTCAGCGTCACCAGCGGTTTGTCGCTCCGCGCGCTGCTGGCATGCAGCGCGCGCGCCACCAGCTCTTTCCCGGTACCGGAGTCGCCATGAATCAGCACTGTCGCATCCGAAGGCGCGACCATCGCAATCTCACTCAGCAGTTGCTGCATCGCCGGGCTTTTACCAACCATCCCAAACTGCGAGGCGGAAACGGAGGGCAGCTCGCTGGCGGGCTCTCGCGTATGCGCCAGCGCATTTTCCAGCGTCGTTTGTAGATGGTCAAAATCCAGCGGTTTGATTAAGTAATCCAGCGCGCCGGTCTTCAGCGCCTCTACCGCCGTCTCCACGCTGGAGAATGCCGTCATGATCAGAACCGGAATGGCCGGGTTCAGCGCTTTGATCTCTTTCAGCGTCTCGATGCCGTCCATCTCAGCCATGCGTACATCGCACAGCACGAGGTCAAAGACGTGGTCACGCACCAGCTCGAGTGCGGCTCGTCCACTGTAGGCCAGCGCGACGTCATAGCCCCATCCTCGTAGTAATGCCTGTAAAATGGTGCAGTGGCTGACGTCATCATCCACCACCAGAATGTCGATCTTTGCGCGAATCATCCTTGTGAATCCTTACGTGTTAACGTCACCGGGAGCCAGAGGGTGAACGTTGCGCCCTGACCTGGCGGGCTGTCGGCCTGAATCGTCCCGCCATGCTGTTCAATGATGTTCTGTACCACCGCCAGCCCCAGCCCCGTACCGTCCGCTTTGGTCGTGAAATAAGGGGTGAAAATGGCGGCCAGCTGTTCCGCCGCAATCCCTTTCCCGCTGTCGGCAACGGTGATTTTAACGCGATCGGCTCCGCTTGTGCTTGCCTCAACGCGAATGGTCCCCTGACTCTCGATGGCTTGAATTGCATTCAGATAAAGATTCAGCAGTACCTGCGTCAGCCTGTCCGGGTCGGCCTGAATAAGCGGTAGCGCAGGGTCAGGCACAAATTGCAGATCGATCGCCCGATTCTGCGCGTCCTGGCTAACTAGCTGGAGAGAGTGAGCGATCACCGCATTGAGATCCACCGACTGCAAGGATAAATGTGCGGGCTTCACCAGTTCCAGCAGTTCGCTTACCACCCGGTTTAAACGGTCGGCCTCTTTCGCCATCACCTGCGCCAGTTCATGCGCTTCACCGCCAGCCGGCGCGCGTTCGGCAAAGTACTTTGCCAGCCCTTTGATAGATGACAACGGATTACGAATCTCATGCGCGACGCCTGCCGCCAGATGCCCGAGCGCTACCAGCTTCTCTTTGCGGTTCATCTCATCCAACAAAAGCTGGCGAGAACGCAGGTAGCGCCGGTACCAGAAAAACGTCAGGAGGGTCGCCAGTAGCACGGTGGTCAGCGCGAAAAGCATAATCAGCGTATTGCGCCACTCACGCGCCTGCGTCACTGCCAGCTCACTGGCATCAAAGGCGATAAAAATAGATTGATGGGCAGCGTCAGACATTGCGCCATTACCACGCGACATCCCTCGCATACCGTGCCGACCCGCGAAAAACAGCGGCTGGAACTGACGATAGATCTCCAGCGCCGGAATGGCTTCCCCCTGCGCGTCCGTCGCGTTAACCGGACGCCAGCGCGCCTCTTCTCCCGGATGTAATGTTTGCATTTCTGCTGGCGAGTAGAGCGTTCTCCCGACCTGGGCAGGATCGCTGTGCATCACCACGTTGCCCTGCGCATCCGTCACGGCAAACCACAGTACGCCAGGCTGCCCCGCCATCTCTTCGAGCAGCGTTTGCTGCTGGGCATGATGCATCCGCATGCCCATCCCGACGCGCGACCCCGACTCCAGCGCACGGATTAGCACACTGCCCTTTTCCAGCAGCGTCTGCCGCGCCGCGTCACTTTCGCGCCCGTAATCGCGGATCACCATCACGGCAAATAGCCCAACCAGAATCAGGATGACGGCGGGTAGCCCCCCGCTCAACCATCGGGCTACCGTATCCTTATGTTCTCGCATCATTCTCATCAGCTCTGAGTGACTCAATCCCTTCTTTGCTTCAGCAGAAATCATGCCACTTTTCGCGGTCCGTATCCCGGTCCTGGTACACAAACTGCCGACACCACCGGGTAAAAATGACCCGCTGCCTCTTTCCAGCGAGTCATTTTTACCCGCCTTGCGCCCCCGCGCGTCGCCAGAACCCACGCTGGACGGGAAAAATCGGCCTGGCACGGAAGATGCAATACGGAAGATAAGACCACCCACAGGAGGATCAATGATGAAACGGAACACGAAAGCAGGCCTGGCGCTGATCGCCCTCTCTCTAATGGTACTGGGCTCCAGCCCCGCACTGGCACAGCATCACTGGGGGAACGGCGGCGGCATGTGGCAACAAAATGGTAGTGGACTGAGCGCAGAGCAACAGACTGCCGCGCAAAAAATCCACAATGATTTTTACAACCAGACTAACGCCCTGCGCCAGCAACTGATGTCCAAACGCTATGAGTACAACGCGCTGTTAGCGACGAATCCGCCGGATACCGCCAAAATCAATGCGGTGGCGAAAGAGATGGAATCCTTAAGACAGTCACTGGATGAACAGCGGGTGAAACGGGATGTCGCAATGGCTCAGGCCGGAGTCCCTGGCGGTATGGGAATGGGTTACGGCGGATGCGGTGGCGGCGGTCACATGGGAATGGGGCGCTGGTAATCGCTGATGGCCGGATGGCGGATTTGCCTTATCCGGCCTACGACAGACACGCTGTAGGCTTGATGAGCGTAGCGCCATCAGGCATTCAAAACGTTTTTTCTTTTGGCTGCCAGTGGCAGAAGTCGGAATTCGCCACCAGCAGAAGCTGTGCCCCTTCGGGTGCCTCCAGCCATGCCACGCTGACATCAACAGATGAACGGCGCTGGCGGCGCTCAATATGACTCATCGCCCTGGCGTCTAAATCGGGTTTAATCGTCTCGCCTTCGCAGGTGGTAACCGCATGTTCAGCGGCATGCCAGCGTCCTTGACGCAATACCACCCGCCCCTGACGCAATGCATCGCTGGTCTGGCGGATCTGCTCGGCACGATAACGGTATAATTCGATTTGATCGTTCGACAACTGCTGTTTACGGCCATCGACTTCGCGCTGCATAAAGCTCAGCTCGCCGCGATCGTCAAAACGCACGCGGATATGTTCCGGCGGTTCGCCATAAATATTGAGTTCTATCAGTGAAAGGGAATCACCCTGCCAACGGTACTCGCTGGTTGTGGTACTGCCATTACGCCACGGGCTAAAGACGGAAAGCAAATGGACGCCATCTGCGGCATCTTTACGCCAGATACGCACCGCACCCTGATTGTCAGCAAACCCACTGGCGGTAAACGGTGGAAGAGAGCTGTTATGGCTACAGGCCGTCAGCAACAGCACGCCCGCTAACGTCAACATGCGACGCCAGACAGACGAAAGGGGCGAAACCGCCCCTTCATTAAAACTGTTCACAGCCACGCGGTCTTACTTAACTGCGTCTTTCAGTGCTTTACCAGAAACAAACGCCGGTACGTTAGCTGCGGCGATTTTGATTTCTTTACCGGTCTGCGGGTTGCGGCCAGTGCGCTCAGCACGGTGGTTCACTTTGAAGGTACCGAAACCAACCAGTTGTACAGCATCGCCTTCTTTCAGAGACTCAGTAATAGCAGCCAGAGTGGATTCCAGAGCAGCTTTAGCCTGGGTTTTGGACAGTTCTGCTTTGTCTGCAATTACATCAATCAGTTGAGTCTTGTTCATAAGTTATCCTTACAATGTGTTTATCGCTTGCTAAGCATCGAGTGCGACGGAAATGCCAGAAAAGCACTCTCCTGCATACACGCACCGATAGCCACTTTTTTTCGCCCTCCAAATGTAGACCAGACGGGGGGCGGAAGGGAAGCCTCCAGGTACGACAATTCAGAAGTTAAATCACGTTTTCGTGTCTTACTGCTGCAAATTTATACCGATATTGCTCTCGCCAGCCTCACGCAGGTCTGCTCTAAGCCCTTTTATCAGTTCAATGTCGCGTTCTTCGCAGTCTGCTAAAAGTCGGAATATTTCCCACTGAATATCCCACTCCTGCTCCACCGCCGGGTTATCGTTGAGCTCTTCATCGCTCATTTCTCGACCAGCCTGGGTCATTTCCAGCATCGCAACCGTGGTAATGGAGGTCTTACTGACTTCAATGGCGTGTTCCAGCGTCTCACCGCTCAGACGAGAATGCACCAATTCGCTTAACGCCACGCAGGCATCAATGGCCGGATAAACTCCGTACAGGTCATAATCATCAGCCGTCGGGATCGCTTCTTCAAACTTCTCCAGTTGGCTGTCGAAATTCACTTTCGCGTCTTTGACCGTCAGCGTCTCCCAGATCAGGTCCAGAATACGACGGTAGACCTGTCCGTCGCCAAACCCGGTCTGTTGGCAGAACATGGCATAGTTCGGGTACATGCGCTCACACAGGCAGGCCATAAAAGTGACATGCTGCCAGCTTTCCAGACGTTCCAGACGCAGATGAATCGGGTTTTGTAACATGATGAATTCTCAAATCAGAAATTAGCGGCAGTGTACATCAATCAGGGCTGGATTTCCTGCCATCGCATAAACGCCGGACGTTCTGATGCCACGGCATCCGCCCAGCGGGTCGGTTCCGGCAGACGATAGCCGTTCATACAGCGCTGTACCCACGCCAGAGCGCTGTCCAGCCCAACGCGATGGCCTGTTGAGATAAACAGCGGATTACAGCGCGCTTTGCTGCGCCAGACCCATGCCAGTTGTTCATTTTTGTCCATCAGCGGCGACAATGCGCCAGGTTCGGCACCGGGGGGCTCAAACGTACCGCACAGACGCTTTTTCGCCACGCCAATGGTCGGCACATCGACCAGCAGCCCAAAGTGGCTGGCCACTCCGAGACGACGCGGATGGGAGATACCGTGTCCATCCACAAACAGCAAATCAGGTTTTTGCGACAATTGCGCCCACGAGGCCAGCAGCGCGGGCGTCTCGCGAAAGGAGAGAAAGCCAGGGATATAGGGCATGGTGGTGGCGATGCGCGCCACCTGGTATTCGAGCAGTTCCAGCGAGGGATATTTCAGCAACACGATCGCAGCTCGCGTCACTTCTCCGCCCTGCTCAAACCCCACGTCGGCACCGGCGATCAGACCCGGTGGCGTGTTATCGAGACGATCCGTCCGGATCACCGATGAGGCCAGTTCAAGCTGCTGAGCACGTAGCGACGCGAGATCCATACTGACGCCCTATTTGTGATACTGCGCAGATAAGCGGTGAACCGCCTCCACAAAGACGCCTGCGTGTTCTGGCGGCACGTCCTGATGAATGCCGTGACCGAGGTTAAAGACGTGGCCTTCGCCCTGGCCGAAACCGGAGAGGATCGTCGCCACCTCTTCTTCGATACGCGCCGCAGGCGCATAGAGCATCGACGGATCCATGTTGCCCTGCAAGGCCACTTTGTGCCCGACACGACGACGCGCATCGGCAATATCGGTGGTCCAGTCGAGTCCGAGCGCATCGCAGCCGGTTTCCGCCATCGCTTCAAGCCATTGTCCGCCACCTTTGGTAAACAGCGTCACCGGCACGCGGCGACCGTCGTGTTCACGTAGCAGACCATCGACGATTTTATGCATGTAATACAGCGAGAACTGCTGATAATCGCGCCCGGTCAGTACGCCGCCCCAGGTGTCGAAAATCATCACCGACTGCGCACCCGCTTTGATTTGGGCATTGAGGTACAGCGTAACGCTCTTCGCCAGCTTATCGAGCAGCGCATGCAGCGTTTTCGGGTCGGCATACATCATCTTTTTAATCACGGTAAAGGCTTTGCTGCTCCCGCCTTCGACCATGTAAGTCGCCAGCGTCCACGGACTGCCGGAGAAACCAATCAGCGGCACGTCGCCTTTCAGCTCGCGACGAATCGTGCGTACCGCGTTCATCACGTAGCCCAGTTCATCTTCAGGATCGGGAACCGGCAGTTTGTCGACATCGGCTTTGCAGGCCACCGGGGCGGTGAAACGCGGACCTTCGCCGGCTTCAAAATAAAGCCCCAGCCCCATCGCATCCGGAATAGTCAGAATATCCGAGAAGAGGATCGCCGCATCAAGCGGATAACGGCGCAGCGGCTGGAGTGTCACTTCGCAGGCCAGTTCCGCATTTTTGCACAGCGACATAAAATCGCCCGCCTCTGTGCGGGTGGCTTTATATTCAGGTAAATAGCGGCCCGCCTGGCGCATCATCCATACCGGGGTGACATCAACGGGCTGGCGCAGCAGCGCACGCAGATAACGATCGTTCTTCAGTTCGGTCATTTTTGCAGTTCCTTATTGCGTCAGGCCGCCAGTGTATACACAAAATCATTCAGAGTGGAGCAAGGCGACAACTGAATGAATCCCCAGGAGCTTACTCAGGTAAGTGACTGGGGTGATTGAAGGCAGTCAACGAAGGGCCACTTTGAAGGATGAAGTGTATCACGTGATTCATTCATACTCAGCCCGACAGATTGCCACGGTATCTTCGATCAGACGCCGTGCGACGGTGCCCGGTGGCGGCAGGAGCGGTAAATCATCGTAACGATACCAGTTAGCCTCCAGCAGCTCTTTCGGATCGATGACTATCTCGCCACTGTCGTACTCCGCCATAAATGCGGTCATCAGCGACATCGGGAAAGGCCACGGCTGCGAGGTCACATAGCGCAGGTTTTTCACTTTGATACCGCTCTCTTCCATTACCTCACGCGCCACCGCCTGTTCCAGGGTTTCGCCCACCTCAACGAACCCGGCGAGCACGGTATGCACGCCGTTACGGTGGCGTACGTGTTGGGCAAGCAGGATGGAATCATCGCGGCGGATAGCGACAATAATGCAGGGGGCGATTTGCGGATAGTAACGTTCGCGGCAGTGGGTACAGAGCATCGCCCACTCGGTTTTACTGGGATGCATGGGGTGTCCGCAGTAGCCGCAGAACTTATGCGATCGATAAAACTCGGCCAGTTGTACACCGCGCCCCGCCAGTTGAAACAGACCCGCATCCTGATCGAGCACCTGGCGAACCGATCCCATCTCGTGACGCCGATGCTGTAGCACCAGCCAGACAGCCTCTCCTTCCCACTCTCCGATATGCAGCGCAGGCTGCCCAACAAGATCGAAATTTGTCGCGGCGCCATGTGGCAATTCACCGTGAGGCAACCATAATTTTTGCTCATGGCTGACTATCCACCAGCCGCTGTCTAATTTTTCAATAATACGATCCATAGCTCTTGCACTACCTTTGCTTCACTGGCATGTTGATAACATTATTTTTACAATTCCTGCGTGAGCAGTTTTAAAATCCACACTTGCGGAGTCAATCATGCTAAACCAGCTGGAAGACCTGACAGAGCGCGTCAGAGGAAGTAACAAACTGGTTGATCGCTGGCTACATATACGTAAGCACCTGCTCGTGGCTTACTACAATCTGGTTGGCATTAAGCCTGGCAAAGAATCGTACATGCGGCTGAATGAAAAAGCGCTGGATGATTTTTGTCAGAGCCTGGTCGATTATCTCTCCACCGGACACTTCAGTATTTATGAACGTATTCTCCATAAATTGGAAGGTAACGGGCAGCTTTTAAAAGCGACAAAAATTTGGCCGCTACTGGAAGCTAACACACAACGCATCATGGACTATTATGACTCCAGCCTGGAAACGGCGATAGATCACGATAACTGCCTGGAGTTTCAACAGGTTTTGTCCGATCTCGGCGAAGCGCTGGAAGCCCGGTTTGCCCTTGAAGATAAGCTTATCATGCTGGTATTTGACGCCATGCACGACAACGCCGTCATCAAACGTCCTGCTTGAGTTTTGCGTGACTAACGCGTAATTTACAAACGTCCCCCTCTTCTGAGGGGTGTTATCTTGTCGGAGTGCTTATTTTCCACGAAAGCGTGAAGTGGAAAAGGCTGAGACCGTTAATTCGGGATCCGCGGAACCTGATCAGGTTAAAACCTGCGAAGGGAACAAGAGTAATTCTGCTTTATGCGTAAGCCTTAACGGGCGGCGCACATCTATTACTCCTCCGTCGTCTGACAAGCCATCTCCTAACTTTTTGGAATGAGCTATGTCTGCAACTACACCTAAATTGTCCCGCCGCGAACAGCGCGCGCAAGCACAACACTTCATCGACACCCTGGAAGGCACCGCTTTCCCGAACTCAAAACGAATCTATATCACGGGTTCGCAAGCGGATATCCGCATTCCGATGCGTGAGATCCAGCTTAGCCCGACGCTCATCGGCGGCAGTAAAGAGCAGCCGCAGTTTGAAGAGAACGAAGCGGTGCCGGTGTACGACACGTCCGGTCCCTATGGCGATCCGGACGTAGCGATTAACGTTCAGCAGGGTCTGGCGAAGCTGCGTCAACCGTGGATTGATGCGCGTCATGACAGCGAGGCGCTGACCGACCGGAGCTCGGCGTACACCAAAGCGCGCCTGGCCGATGATGGCCTTGATGAACTGCGCTTCACCGGCCTGCTGACGCCAAAACGCGCCAAAGCGGGTAAATGCGTCACCCAACTGCACTACGCCCGCCAGGGCATCGTAACACCGGAAATGGAGTTTATCGCCATCCGTGAAAACATGGGCCGTGAGCGCATTCGCAGCGACGTGTTGCGCCAGCAGCATCCGGGTGAGGGATTCGGCGCACGTCTACCGGAGAATATCACGCCGGAATTTGTGCGTGATGAAGTGGCCGCTGGACGGGCGATCATCCCCGCCAACATCAACCACCCTGAATCTGAGCCGATGATTATTGGCCGTAACTTTCTGGTGAAAGTGAATGCCAACATCGGTAACTCTGCCGTCACCTCTTCTATCGAAGAAGAGGTCGAAAAACTGGTGTGGTCAACGC
Organism: Citrobacter telavivensis; assembly: GCA_009363175.1. Taxonomy (NCBI): domain Bacteria; kingdom Pseudomonadati; phylum Pseudomonadota; class Gammaproteobacteria; order Enterobacterales; family Enterobacteriaceae; genus Citrobacter; species Citrobacter telavivensis. The sequence goes on along the minus strand of CP045205.1, from coordinate 833,897 downwards.
GTTGGGGAGCGGACACCGTGATGGACCTCTCCACCGGGCGCTATATTCACGAAACCCGCGAGTGGATCCTGCGTAACAGCCCGGTGCCGATCGGCACCGTACCGATCTACCAGGCGCTGGAGAAGGTTAACGGGATCGCCGAAGATCTTACCTGGGAAGCCTTCCGCGATACGCTGCTGGAGCAGGCTGAACAGGGAGTAGACTACTTCACCATCCATGCCGGTGTACTGCTGCGCTATGTGCCGATGACCGCAAAACGCCTGACGGGGATCGTCTCGCGCGGGGGATCCATCATGGCGAAATGGTGTCTCTCTCATCACAAAGAGAACTTCCTTTATCAGCACTTTCGCGAAATTTGCGAAATCTGTGCCGCGTATGACGTTTCTCTGTCGCTCGGTGACGGCCTGCGCCCCGGTTCCATTCAGGACGCCAACGACGAGGCGCAGTTCTCGGAACTGCATACGCTGGGTGAACTGACGAAGATCGCCTGGGAATATGACGTGCAGGTGATGATTGAAGGTCCGGGCCACGTGCCGATGCAGATGATACGCCGCAACATGACCGAAGAGCTGGAGCATTGTCACGAAGCACCATTCTACACCTTAGGCCCGCTGACCACCGATATCGCACCGGGTTACGACCATTTCACCTCGGGGATTGGCGCGGCGATGATCGGCTGGTTTGGCTGTGCGATGCTCTGTTACGTCACGCCGAAAGAGCACCTCGGCCTGCCGAACAAAGAGGATGTGAAACAGGGGCTGATTACCTACAAAATTGCCGCCCATGCCGCCGACCTCGCGAAGGGGCATCCGGGTGCGCAAATCCGTGATAACGCGATGTCGAAAGCGCGCTTCGAATTCCGTTGGGAAGACCAGTTCAATCTGGCGCTCGATCCGTTCACCGCCCGCGCGTACCACGACGAAACCCTGCCGCAGGAATCCGGCAAAGTGGCGCACTTCTGCTCCATGTGTGGCCCGAAATTCTGCTCAATGAAAATCAGCCAGGAGGTTCGCGACTACGCCGCCGCCCAGACAATCGAAGTGGGGATGGCGGATATGTCAGAAAATTTCCGCGCCAAAGGCGGTGAAATCTACCTCAAACGGGAGGAAGCCTGATGTATCAGCCTGATTTCCCAACGGTTCCGTTTCGCTTAGGCCTCTATCCGGTTGTCGACAGCGTGGCGTGGATCGCGCGTCTGCTCGACGCTGGCGTGCGCACGCTTCAGTTGCGCATCAAAGATAAGCGCGATGAAGAGGTGGAAGCCGACGTGGTTGCGGCCATCGAACTGGGGCGGAACGCCAACGCCCGCCTGTTTATTAACGATTACTGGCGACTGGCAATTAAACACCGTGCCTATGGCGTGCATCTGGGTCAGGAAGACCTGGAAACCACCGATCTGAAAGCGATTCAGGCGACGGGATTACGTCTGGGCGTCTCGACGCACGACGACATGGAGATCGACGTGGCGCTGGCGGCACGTCCCTCCTACATCGCGCTGGGGCATGTCTTCCCGACGCAAACCAAGCAGATGCCGTCTGCGCCGCAGGGACTGGAACAGCTGGCGCGGCATATCGACCGTCTGCACGATTACCCTACTGTCGCCATTGGGGGGATCAGCCTGGACCGCGCGCCGGCGGTCCTTGCGACTGGCGTAGGGAGCATTGCGGTGGTCAGCGCCATTACCCAGGCTGCGGACTGGCGCGCGGCAACCGCGCAGTTGCTGGCGATAGCAGGAGCAGGCGATGAATGATCGTGACTTTATGCGCTATAGCCGTCAGATCCTGCTGGACGATATCGCCATTGACGGTCAACAAAAGCTGCTCGCCAGCCGCGTATTGATCGTCGGGTTGGGTGGATTAGGTTCCCCGGCCGCGCTGTATCTGGCAGGTGCCGGTGTCGGCACGCTGGTGCTGGCTGACGACGATGACGTTCATCTCAGCAATCTGCAACGGCAGATCCTGTTCACCACGGATGACATTGCCCGATCTAAATCGCAGGTTGCACAACAGCGGCTGGCGCGACTCAATCCGGATATCGACCTGCTCTCGCTACCGCAACGTTTGAGTGGAGACGCCCTCAGCCATGCGGTAGCGCAAGCGGATGTGGTACTCGATTGCACCGACAACATGGCAACGCGTCAGGAAATTAACGCCGCATGCGTGGCGTTCGATACCCCGCTGATCACCGCCAGCGCGGTCGGTTTTGGCGGCCAGTTGATGGTACTGACGCCGCCCTGGACGCAGGGCTGCTACCGCTGTTTGTGGCCGGACGAAGCAGAACCCGAACGCAACTGCCGTACGGCGGGCGTTGTCGGTCCCGTCGTCGGCGTGATGGGGATGCTACAGGCGCTGGAAGCGATCAAGCTCCTCAGTGGTATGGACATACCCGGCGGCGAGTTGCGTTTGTTTGATGGTAAAACCAGCCAGTGGCGCAGTCTGGCATTACGCCGCGCCAACGGGTGTCCGGTATGTGGAGGACGACATGCGAATCCAGTTCAATGATGAGCCGATGCAGTGCGCAGAGGGGCTCTGCGTACATACGCTGCTGACTCAGTTGAATCAGTTAAAACCCGGCACCGCACTGGCGCTGAATCAACAGATTCTGCCCCGCGAGCAGTGGGCGCAGCACATCGTGCAGGAAGGTGACCAGATCCTGCTTTTTCAGGTTATCGCAGGGGGCTGAAATGTTACGTATTGCAGACAAAACGTTTGATTCACATCTGTTCACAGGCACGGGTAAATTTGCGTCACCGGCCGTAATGGTTGACGCGATCCGCGCCTCTGGCAGTCAACTGGTGACGTTGGCCATGAAGCGGGTGGATTTGCGCCAACACAATGACGCCATTCTGGCCCCGCTTCTCGACGCGGGCGTCACACTGTTGCCCAACACGTCCGGGGCGAAAACGGCAGAAGAGGCTATCTTTGCCGCACAGCTTGCGCGTGAGGCACTCGGCACCCATTGGCTGAAGCTGGAAATTCATCCCGATGCGCGCTGGTTACTGCCGGATCCGATTGAAACGCTGAAAGCCGCCGACGCGCTGGTAAAACAAGGATTTGTGGTGCTTCCTTACTGCGGTGCGGATCCGGTGCTGTGCAAACGGCTGGAAGAGGTCGGGTGCGCAGCGGTGATGCCGCTCGGTGCGCCGATTGGCTCGAATCAGGGGCTGGAGACCCGGGCCATGCTGGAGATCATTATCCAGCAGTCCACCGTTCCGGTGGTAGTGGATGCCGGAATCGGCGTACCCAGCCATGCCACGCAGGCGCTGGAAATGGGTGCGGATGCGGTGCTGGTGAATACGGCGATTGCCGTAGCAGACGATCCGGTGATGATGGCCCGCGCTTTCCGTCTGGCCGTAGAAGCGGGTCTTCTGGCGCGTCAGGCCGGACCGGGTAGTCGCAGCCGCCAGGCGCAGGCCACCAGCCCGCTAACCGGTTTCCTGGAGGTTTCGGCATGAAAACGTTCACTGACCGTTGGCGGCAACTCGACTGGGACGATATCCGCCTGCGCATCAACAGCAAAACGCCTGCTGATGTCGAGCGGGCGCTAAATGCGTCCCGCCCCAGTCGCGACGATATGATGGCGTTGCTGTCACCTGCCGCGAGTGCCTACCTCGAACCGCTGGCACAGCGGGCACAGACGCTCACCCGCCAGCGCTTCGGCAATACGGTGAGCTTTTACGTCCCGCTGTATCTCTCCAATCTGTGCGCTAACGACTGTACCTACTGCGGTTTTTCGATGAGCAACCGCATCAAGCGCAAAACGCTGGATGAGGCGGAAATTGTCCGGGAGTGCGCGGCGATCCGCGAGTTGGGTTTCGAACATCTCCTGTTGGTCACCGGCGAGCATCAGGCAAAGGTCGGGATGGACTATTTTCGTCGCCACTTGCCCACTATTCGCCAGCAGTTTTCGTCGCTGCAAATGGAGGTTCAGCCGTTAGCCGAAGCAGAATATGCCGAACTGAAAAAGCTGGGGCTCGACGGGGTGATGGTCTATCAGGAGACTTATCACGACGCGATGTACGCGCAGCACCATCTGAGGGGGAGAAAACAGGATTTCTTCTGGCGTCTGGAAACCCCGGACCGGCTGGGGCGGGCCGGTATCGACAAGATAGGCCTCGGTGCGCTGATTGGCCTTTCCGACAACTGGCGGGTGGACTGCTATATGGTGGCTGAGCATCTGCTGTGGCTTCAGCAACACTACTGGCAGAGCCGCTACTCGATTTCGTTCCCGCGCCTGCGTCCGTGCGCTGGCGGAATTGAACCCGCCTCCGTCATGGATGAGCGCCAACTGGTGCAAACCATTTGCGCGTTCCGTCTGCTGGCACCGGAGATTGAGCTGTCGCTGTCTACACGGGAATCACCCTGGTTTCGTGACCACGTGATCCCACTGGCGATTAACAATGTCAGCGCGTTCTCGAAAACCCAGCCCGGCGGGTATGCAGACGATCGCCCTGAACTGGAACAGTTTGCACCACATGACAACCGCCATCCTGCAACTGTTGCTGACGTGCTCTCCGCGCAGGGGCTACAGCCGGTATGGAAGGACTGGGACGCGTATCTGGGGCGCGCTTCGCAAAGGCTATGAACCGTCGTGCAAACGGGTAACCCTTTTACGAGTCGCGACGAAAAAGAGAAAACGAGAGGTTGTCGTCAGCCTCTCACTTTTTTAACGTATCACCGTCAGCCGTAGCGCTGTCCAGGGCGAAAAGCTTCTTCCTCGTTTCGCCCTGCCTTCACCACAACCCGCGATATAAAGCACCGAATTGCTTAATAAACAGGCAACAGAGAGGTCCACTTCTTAAGATAAATCATCCCGACTTATCTTCGCGAGATTATAATTGCATACACTCTTTCCTGATATGCAGAGCCACGTTGCTGATTTCACTTTGCACTTCTTTTCAGGATTTACACTTTCTGGATAAGTTAAAGTAATGGCAGGTCATAACAGAAAACTTTCATTCACGACTCCAATATTGGTGAGCTTTACGGGGATCATACTCAGCTTTGTACTGATCGCCATATTCATTACCTTTATGCAGAAGAATGATTTTCTTCAGGATTATCATGGCATTAACCGGAACTTTACCCACAACCTGGCAGTGAACTACACCGAGTCTTTGCTGCGTGAAAATGATTATATTCTGGGTCGTGCAGCGACCTACTTTTCTCGCAATGACCACCTGAACGACACGGTGAACCTCGAACCGGAGGAGGGGCTGAAAACGCTCATGCAACTGCAGACGCTGATGCCGTCAGTCTCCTCAATCTCATTGGCGGATGTCGAAGGACATTACCTGCGCGCCCCTCAGGTACAGAACACCGAACGCAGCAAAACGTTCGATGCGAAATCGCGGCCCTGGTTTGTGGATCAGGCCGAAGCCAGCACATTTAGCAACTATACCGCGCCCTATATTGACTATTTCACGCACCACCCGACTGTGACTATCTACAAACCGGTCATCTCTCCTGAAGGGAAACTGAAAGGCACGATTGCGTTTCATCTTGATCTGACGTCGATGGGCTACGCTCTGCGCCAGATGGTGGCTCCCGTCCAGGGCGAGTTCTTTGTGGTCGACCGCGACGGGAAAGTGGTGTTGCATCCGGATACGGGCTCACTGTTTAAGCCGTATGTTAGTAAAAAAACCATGCGCCAGATGACCAACGGTGAGGGGCATTTATACGATCCGGAGACTCAGGACTGGTACTACTACTATTCGTTCACTAACCCGGACTGGTTTGTGATTTATCGGGTTTCAGACACGACGCTGGTCGACCTGACGCGCCATGAGACCAATATTGTGATCTGGGGATTTGCCCTCGCGGCGATCATCATTGCGCTGTTTGGTCTCTATCTACGACACGCTTCACACACCGTGCTGATGAATATCATCAACGCTATCAAAACTGGTGATGTTAAACGCGCACCGCGCCTTGAAGCGATGCTGAGCAAGGCTATCGAGTCCAATAAAGCGCGCGAACTGGCTTATGTTCGACAGGCGACCATTGATGCCCTGACCGGTTGTAAAAACCGCCGCGCATTCGACAGCGATATTGCCGCGCTGATGAACGATCACCAACCGTTCGCCCTGGCACTGGTGGATATTGATGACTTTAAGTCCATCAACGATACCTGGGGACATCTGAATGGTGACATTGTCCTTCGCAACGTCGCGCGTGAAGGGATTCAGATCATGCAGTCCGCCGCCGTTTCCGTTTATCGCTATGGCGGCGAGGAGTTTGCCGTGCTGTTCTCGGGTGAGTCACTGAACAACGCGCATAACCTGCTGGAACACTGGCGCACTGAGATCGCGAAGCGCACCTGGCGTGAAGAGGGACTGCACGTCACTTTTAGCGCCGGACTCGGGGAATGGAATCTGGAAGCGCAGGAACAACTGATCATGCGCGTTGATGAAGCGCTATACCAGGCCAAACAGGAAGGAAAAAACCGGATCGTCAACGCGAACCGCTAGTCTCTCCTTCTCTGTAACACCCGTTACGACAGGCTTTTTCCATTTTGAGAAAAACCGCAACCGGTTTCATTATTTGTGCGATTACTTTGTGATGCTTTACACACATTCACGGTAAGGCGGTTGTTCTCATCACAACCTCAGACTAAAGATGGGGTATCAACGAACCGTGAGAGCGAACTATGAAGAATATCGTTTTATGCTGTGCCGCCGGTATGTCCACCAGCATGCTGGTACAACGAATGAAAGATGCCGCTCAAAAGAAAGGGATCGAGGTGACGATCAAGGCCGTGCCTGTCGCTGAGTTCAAGGAGAATATAGCCACAGCGGATATCGTCCTGCTGGGACCGCAGGTCAAGTACGAACAGGCAAAATTGCAGGCGCTGGCCGATCCGCTCGGCAAGAAAGTCGCGGTGATCGACATGATGGATTACGGCATGATGAAAGGTGACGCCGTTCTGGAAAAAGCCCTGAAGCTGATGGAGTCATAATATGGAAGAGTTAGAAACCATCATTATGGAGTTGCTGGTTAATGCCGGTTCGGCGCGTAGCCAGGCGTTGACTGCCCTGCAACTGGCCCGCAAGGGCGACTTTGCCGGTGCAGAACAGGCGATGGAAGAGTCGCGCGATTACGTCAAGCTGGCGCATAAAATCCAGACACAGCTAATAGGTATTGATGAAGGAACCGGTAAGCTTCCGGTGAATCTGATCACCGTCCACTCGCAGGACCATCTGATGAACGCGATGGTAATTCAGGATCTGGCGGGCGACATGATTGAACTGTATCGCCGCTTGCCGCCGGTCAATTGATACGCATCATGTTTTGCCGGATGGCGTCACAAGCGACTTATCCGGCCTACAAACGACATGCCAGAAGGCATAAAAAAACCCGCCGAAGCGGGTTTTTTACTATCAGGCAGTCAACGATTAATCGTTGTCAGAACCGCCCAGACCTGCGTTCAGCAGTTCTGCCAGGCTGGCAGAGGCGTCTTCTGCAGTCACCTGCGGTGCAGCCGGGAGTTCACCCGCAGCACGGCGACGCATACGATCCTGGTGGTACGCATAACCGGTACCCGCCGGGATCAGACGACCTACGATAACGTTCTCTTTCAGGCCACGCAGTTCGTCGCGTTTACCCGCAACGGCTGCTTCGGTCAGGACACGCGTGGTCTCCTGGAACGATGCGGCAGAGATGAACGATTCGGTTGCCAGAGACGCTTTGGTGATACCCAGCAGATCGCGGGAGAACGTTGCGCCCACTTTGCCGTTCGCTTCCAGTTCGCGGTTAGCGATCTTGACGCGAGAGTATTCAACCTGTTCGCCTTCCAGGAAGTCGGAGCTACCTGCGCTTTCGATGGTGGCTTTACGCAGCATCTGACGAACGATAACTTCGATGTGTTTATCGTTAATCTTAACGCCCTGCAGACGGTATACATCCTGAACTTCGTTAACGATGTAACGAGTTACAGCATGAACACCACGCAGACGCAGAATGTCGTGCGGCGCTTCCGGACCGTCGGAAACCACGTCACCACGTTCTACACGTTCACCTTCGAATACGTTGAGCTGACGCCATTTCGGAATCATCTCTTCGTACGGATCGCTACCGTCTACCGGGGTGATAACCAGACGACGTTTCCCTTTGGTTTCTTTACCGAAGGAAATGATGCCGCTGATTTCAGCCAGGATTGCCGGCTCTTTCGGACGACGTGCTTCGAACAGGTCCGCAACGCGCGGCAGACCACCGGTGATATCCTTGGTACCGCCTGATTCCTGCGGAACACGCGCCAGGGTGTCACCAGAACTGATCTGTACGCCATCTTCCAACTGAACAATCGCTTTACCCGGCAGGAAGTACTGCGCAGGCATATCGGTACCCGGGATCAGAACGTCGTTACCCTGAGCATCAACGATTTTCAGCGCAGGACGCAGATCTTTACCACCGGTAGTACGTTCTGCGGAATCCAGAACCACCAGAGAAGACAGACCGGTCAGTTCGTCGGTCTGACGCGTAATGGTCTGACCGTCAATCATGTCAGTGAAGCGGACAAAACCACTCACTTCCGTGATAACCGGCATGGTGTGCGGATCCCAGTTCGCGACGGTTTCGCCGCCGGCAACCTGCTCACCATCACCTTTCGCCATCACAGAGCCGTAAGGCACTTTATAGCTTTCTTTGGTACGACCGAATTCGTCGATCAGTTTCAGCTCAGTGTTACGGGAGGTGATAACCAGTTTACCGCTGGAGTTCACAACCGACTTCGCATTGCTCAGACGGATGCTACCTTTATTTTTCACCTGGATGCTGGATTCAGCAGCCGCACGAGATGCCGCACCACCGATGTGGAACGTACGCATCGTCAGCTGTGTACCCGGCTCACCGATGGACTGTGCCGCGATAACGCCGATGGCTTCACCTTTGTTGATGATGTGGCCACGCGCCAGGTCACGACCGTAGCAGTGCGCACACACACCAAAGTCGGTGTCACAGGATACAACGGAGCGGACTTTCACAGAGTCAACGGAGTTCGCTTCCAGCAGGTCACACCACTGTTCGTGCAGCAGCGTGTTGCGTGGAACCAGAATGTCCGCCGTACCCGGCTTCAGAATGTCTTCCGCAGTCACACGACCCAGAACGCGATCGCGCAGCGGCTCTTTCACGTCGCCACCTTCGATAACCGGCGTCATGGTGATGCCTTCCAGGGTGCCGCAGTCATCTTCAGTAACGACCAGGTCCTGTGCAACGTCAACCAGACGACGCGTCAGGTAACCGGAGTTCGCTGTTTTCAGTGCGGTATCCGCCAGACCTTTACGCGCACCGTGCGTGGAGATGAAGTACTGGAGTACGTTCAGACCTTCACGGAAGTTCGCGGTGATTGGCGTTTCGATGATGGAGCCATCTGGCTTCGCCATCAGACCACGCATACCTGCCAGCTGACGAATCTGTGCAGCAGAACCACGCGCACCGGAGTCGGCCATCATGTAAATGCTGTTGAAGGAAACCTGCTGTTCTTCTACGCCGTCACGGTTAATCACGGTTTCAGTCTGCAGGTTGTCCATCATCGCTTTGGATACACGATCGTTCGCTGCGGCCCAGATATCGATAACTTTGTTGTAGCGTTCGCCGGCGGTTACCAGACCAGACTGGAACTGCTCCTGGATCTCAGCAACTTCCGCTTCCGCTTCAGAGATGATCTCGTGTTTTTTCTCCGGGATGACCATGTCATCGATACCAACGGATGCACCTGAACGCGCTGCATAAGCAAAGCCGGTGTACATCGTCTGGTCCGCAAAAATAACGGTCGGTTTCAGCCCCAGAATACGGTAGCAAGTGTTCAGCATCTTGGAGATAGCCTTCTTGCCCAGCGCCTGGTTGACGATGGAGAAAGGCAGACCTTTCGGTACGATCATCCACAGAATGGCACGGCCAACGGTCGTGTCTTTCAGGCTGGTGTGCGCAACGAACTCGCCGTTAGCATCTTTTTCGTATTCAGTGATACGCACTTTAACGCGCGCATGCAGAGAGGCCAGGCCAGCGCGATAAATACGCTCAGCTTCTTTCGGGCCAGTCAGCACCATGCCTTCGCCTTTGGCGTTAACACAGTCACGGGTCATGTAGTACAGACCCAATACAACGTCCTGAGAAGGAACAATGATTGGCTCACCGTTCGCAGGAGACAGGATGTTGTTGGTAGACATCATCAGCGCACGCGCTTCCAACTGGGCTTCCAGCGTCAGCGGTACGTGAACAGCCATCTGGTCACCATCGAAGTCGGCGTTATATGCCGCACAAACCAGCGGGTGCAGCTGAATGGCTTTACCTTCGATCAGTACCGGTTCAAATGCCTGGATACCCAGACGGTGCAGTGTTGGTGCACGGTTCAGCAGTACCGGGTGTTCGCGGATCACTTCGTCCAGGATATCCCAAACGACAGCTTCTTCGCGCTCAACCATTTTCTTCGCGGCTTTGATGGTGGTGGCGAGGCCACGCAGTTCCAGCTTGCCGTAGATGAACGGTTTGAACAGCTCCAGTGCCATTTTCTTCGGCAGACCGCACTGATGCAGACGCAGGTATGGACCTACGGTGATAACAGAACGACCAGAGTAGTCAACACGCTTACCGAGCAGGTTCTGACGGAAACGACCCTGTTTACCTTTGATCATATCGGCCAAAGATTTCAGAGGACGTTTGTTAGAACCGGTGATCGCACGACCACGACGACCGTTATCCAGCAGGGCGTCAACTGCTTCCTGCAGCATACGTTTTTCGTTACGTACGATGATGTCAGGCGCAGCCAGATCCAGCAGACGTTTCAGACGGTTGTTACGGTTGATCACGCGACGATACAGATCGTTCAGATCGGACGTTGCGAAACGACCACCATCCAGCGGAACCAGCGGACGCAGATCTGGCGGCAGAACCGGCAGAACGGTCAGGATCATCCACTCTGGCTTGTTGCCAGACTGTACGAACGCTTCCAGCAGTTTGATACGCTTGGTCAGCTTCTTACGCTTGGTTTCGGAGTTGGTTTCGTTCAGCTCTTCACGCAGAGTTTCACACTCTTGCTCCAGATCCATGCTCTTCAGCAGGGCCTGAATAGCTTCCGCACCCATCTTCGCGTCGAATTCGTCACCGAACTCTTCCAGCGCATCCAGATACTGTTCTTCAGTCAGGATCTGCTGGCGTTCCAGATTCGTCATGCCGCCTTCGATAACCACATAGGATTCGAAGTACAGTACGCGTTCGATATCGCGCAGCGGCATATCGAGCAGCAGGCCGATACGGGACGGCAGCGATTTCAGGAACCAGATGTGAGCGGTCGGAGACGCCAGCTCGATGTGGCCCATACGCTCACGGCGTACTTTAGTCTGGGTCACTTCAACGCCGCACTTCTCACAGATAACACCACGGTGTTTCAGGCGCTTGTACTTACCGCACAGGCACTCGTAGTCTTTTACCGGCCCAAAGATACGGGCGCAGAAAAGGCCGTCACGCTCAGGCTTGAACGTACGGTAGTTGATGGTTTCCGGCTTCTTAACTTCACCGAAAGACCATGAACGGATCATGTCTGGCGAGGCCAGAGCAATTTTGATCGCATCAAACTCTTCGGTTTTAGTTTGCGCTTTCAGAAACTTTAATAAGTCTTTCACGGATTTGCTCCCGTCGGAGTTAGCACAATCTGGTGCTGGCGGTTACGCCAGCACCAGTGACCTGTTTGAGCGAGAGTTACTCGTCTTCCAGCTCGATGTTGATACCCAGCGAACGAATCTCTTTCAACAGTACGTTGAAGGATTCCGGCATGCCCGGTTCCATCTGATGGTTGCCATCGACGATGTTTTTATACATCTTCGTACGGCCGTTCACGTCATCAGACTTAACGGTGAGCATTTCCTGCAGGGTGTATGCTGCGCCATAAGCTTCCAGCGCCCACACTTCCATCTCCCCGAAGCGCTGACCACCGAACTGCGCCTTACCACCCAGCGGCTGCTGAGTAACCAGGCTATAAGAACCGGTAGAACGCGCGTGCATCTTGTCGTCGACCAGGTGGTTCAGTTTCAGCATGTACATGTAACCTACGGTTACCGGACGCTCGAACTGCTCACCCGTACGGCCATCGAACAGAGTAATCTGGCCGGAAGTCGGCAGGTCACCCAGTTTCAGCAACTCTTTAATTTCCGCTTCTTTCGCACCGTCAAACACCGGCGTTGCGATTGGCATACCTTTGCGCAGGTTTTCAGCCAGACGCAGAACTTCTTCATCGCTGAAGGTATTCAGGTCAACTTTCTGACGAACGTCAGCGCCCAGATCGTACGCACGCTGGATGAAATCACGCAGTTTCGCGACTTCCTGCTGCTGTTTCAGCATGGCATTGATCTTATCGCCGATACCTTTCGCAGCCATACCCAGGTGGGTTTCCAGAATCTGACCGATGTTCATACGAGACGGTACGCCCAGCGGGTTCAGTACGATGTCTACCGGCGTGCCGTTTTCATCGTAAGGCATATCTTCGATCGGGTTGATCTTAGAGATAACACCCTTGTTACCGTGACGACCTGCCATCTTGTCACCAGGTTGGATACGGCGTTTAACCGCCAGATATACCTTAACAATCTTCAGCACGCCCGGTGCCAGATCGTCGCCCTGAGTGATTTTGCGGCGTTTCGCTTCGAGTTTTTTCTCGAACTCGTGTTTCAGTTCGTCATACTGCTCAGCCAGTTGTTCCAGCTGATTTTGTTTCTCTTCGTCGGTCAGGCCGAGTTCCAGCCAGCGGTCACGCGGCAGTTTGTCGAGCTTCTCAGCTTCAACGCCACCGGAAACCAGCACAGCGTGGATACGGCTAAACAGGCCCGCTTCGAGGATCTGCAGTTCTTCAGACAGGTCTTTCTTCGCCTGCTTCAGCTGCATCTCTTCGATTTCCAGCGCACGTTTGTCTTTTTCTACGCCATCGCGCGTAAAGACCTGAACGTCGATAACCGTACCGGAAACACCGTTTGGTACGCGCAGAGAAGAGTCTTTAACATCAGACGCTTTCTCACCGAAGATCGCACGCAGCAGTTTCTCTTCCGGCGTCAGTTGGGTTTCACCCTTCGGCGTTACCTTACCAACCAGAATGTCGCCACCGGTCACTTCCGCACCGATATAAACGATACCGGATTCATCCAGCTTGGAGAGCGCAGCTTCACCCACGTTCGGGATGTCAGCGGTGATCTCTTCCGGCCCCAGCTTGGTGTCACGGGACACGCACGCCAGTTCCTGAATGTGGATGGTAGTGAAACGGTCTTCCTGGACAACACGCTCGGAGACGAGGATGGAGTCTTCGAAGTTGTAACCATTCCACGGCATGAACGCGACGCGCATGTTCTGACCGAGCGCCAGTTCACCGAGGTCGGTAGACGGGCCATCAGCCAGCACGTCACCACGTTCAACCGGCTCACCCAGAGACACACACGGCATCTGGTTGATACAGGTGTTCTGGTTAGAACGGGTGTATTTGGTCAGGTTGTAGATGTCGATACCTGCTTCGCCCGGGTACATCTCGTCTTCGTTAACTTTGATAACGATACGGGATGCATCCACGTACTGAACGGTACCGCCACGTTTAGCCACCGCAGTTACACCGGAGTCAACGGCAACAGCACGTTCCATACCGGTACCTACCAGCGGCTTATCAGCGCGCAGAGTCGGAACCGCCTGACGTTGCATGTTCGCACCCATCAATGCACGGTTGGCGTCATCGTGTTCCAGGAACGGGATCAGGGACGCACCGACAGAAACCACCTGCTGGGTGGAAACGTCCATGTAGTCAACCTGATCACGGCTGAACAAGCTGGATTCGCCTTTACTACGGCAGGTAACCAGATCTTCTACGAAGTGGCCATCGTCATCCAGGTTGGAGTTCGCCTGAGCGATAACGAAGTTACCTTCTTCAATAGCAGACAGGTAATGAATCTCATCAGTTACCACGCCATCAACAACACGACGGTACGGCGTCTCAAGGAAGCCATATTCGTTAGTCTGTGCGTACACGGACAGGGAGTTGATAAGACCGATGTTCGGACCTTCAGGCGTTTCGATTGGACATACGCGACCGTAGTGAGTCGGGTGTACGTCTCGAACTTCAAAGCCGGCACGTTCACGGGTCAGACCGCCTGGGCCGAGTGCGGAGATACGACGTTTGTGCGTAATCTCAGACAGCGGGTTGTTCTGGTCCATAAACTGAGACAGCTGGCTGGAACCGAAGAACTCTTTCACTGCGGCAGAAATCGGTTTGGCGTTGATCATGTCCTGAGGCATCAGGGTATCCAGATCGCCCAGAGACAGACGCTCTTTCACCGCACGCTCAACACGTACCAGGCCAACGCGGAACTGGTTTTCCGCCATTTCGCCTACGGAACGGATACGACGGTTGCCGAGGTGGTCGATATCATCGACTTCGCCTTTACCGTTACGGATATCGATGAGCTTCTTCATCACTTCAATGATGTCGTCTTTGCTCAGGATACCGGAACCTTCGATTTCGTCGCGCAGCAGAGAACGGTTGAACTTCATACGACCGACCGCAGACAGGTCATAACGGTCTTCAGAGAAGAACAGGTTCTCAAACAGGCTTTCAGCCGCTTCACGCGTCGGCGGTTCACCCGGGCGCATCATGCGGTAGATTTCTACCAGCGCGCTCAGACGATCGTTGGTTGGGTCGACGCGTACGGTTTCAGAAATGTACGGGCCGTGGTCCAGATCGTTGGTGAACAGGGTTTCGATACGTTTGTGACCAGACTGGCTCAGTTTCGCCAGCAGATCCAGGCTCAGCTCCATGTTCGCCGGGCAGATCAGCTCGCCAGTTGAAGCATCAACGTAATCTTTTGCGGATACTTTTCCTGCAATGTACTCAACCGGAACTTCGATGTGTTTGATATCATCTTTTTCCAGTTGGCGAATGTGACGCGCAGTGATACGACGGCCTTTCTCAACGTAGATTTTGCCGTTCGCTTCGATGTCGAAGGAGGCGGTTTCACCACGCAGGCGTTCCGGCACCAACTCCATCTGCAGCTTGTTGTCGCGAATCTCGAAAATAACTTTTTCAAAGAACAGATCCAGAATCTGCTCAGTGGTGTAGTTCAGCGCACGCAGAATGATGGTCGCAGGCAATTTACGGCGACGGTCGATACGTACGAACAGGTTGTCCTTCGGATCGAATTCGAAGTCCAGCCAGGAACCACGGTAAGGAATGATGCGCGCGTTATACAGCACTTTACCCGAAGAGTGGGTTTTACCTTTGTCGGAGTCAAAGAAGACGCCAGGACTACGGTGCAGCTGGGAAACGATAACACGCTCAGTACCATTGATAACAAAGGTACCGTTGTCGGTCATGAGCGGAATTTCGCCCATGTAGACTTCTTGTTCTTTAATGTCTTTAACGGTGCCTTCCGGCGCTTCGCGCTCGTAGATCACCAGACGCAGTTTTACGCGCAGCGGTGCGGAATAGGTCACGCCACGGATCTGACATTCCTGAACGTCAAACACCGGTTCGCCAAGGCGGTAGCTGACGTATTGCAGCTCGGAATTACCGCTGTAGCTCTGAATTGGGAATACGGAACGGAAGGCAGCTTCCAGACCATACTGCCCTTCAGGATCTTGCTCGATAAACTTCTGAAACGAGTCAAGCTGGATAGAAAGGAGATAAGGTATGTCCAGTACTTGCGGACGTTTACCAAAATCCTTACGAATACGTTTTTTCTCGGTATAGGAGTAAACCATAGGGTTCCTCAGCTCGCTGACAAGTCGACCCATCTGTCCATTGAGCGGACAGTTTGTGCAACACTATTTTGTTGACCGGAAAATCGAATACTTTCCGCAATGCCTGTTGCTATCACGCTTAAACCATTTCATTGCGATTTACCCAGAACGGACGCTCTGTCGCAGTATATTAAGTCGTCGATAGAAACAAGCATTGAAAGGCACAGCAGTAGTCAAACAGTGTGAAACGCTACTGGCGCCTTACAGCGCAAAAAGGCTGGTGACCAAAAAGTCACCAGCCATCAGCCTAATTTCTTAGGCTGCAACCGGAAGGGTTGGCTTATTTAACTTCAACTTCAGCGCCAGCTTCTTCCAGAGATTTTTTCAGTGCTTCTGCGTCATCTTTGCTCACGCCTTCTTTCAGAGCGGCCGGAGCAGATTCTACCAGGTCTTTAGCTTCTTTCAGACCCAGGCCAGTTGCGCCACGTACTGCTTTGATTACAGCAACTTTGTTAGCGCCAGCAGCTTTCAGAATTACGTCGAATTCAGTTTTTTCTTCAGCTGCTTCAACCGGGCCAGCAGCTACAGCTACAGCAGCAGCAGCGGAAACACCGAATTTTTCTTCCATTGCAGAGATCAGTTCTACAACGTCCATTACGGACATAGCGGATACTGCTTCAATGATTTGATCTTTAGTGATAGACATTTAAATTGTTCCTGAATATCAGAATAAGTTTATACGTAAGCAGATGCTTTAAAAAGATAACTGCAATTAAGCAGCTTCTTTCGCATCGCGTACAGCAGCCAGAGTACGAACCAGTTTGCCAGCCGAAGCTTCTTTCATGGTTGCCATCAGGCGTGCAATTGCTTCTTCGTAGGTCGGCAGAGTTGCCAGGCGGTCGATCTGAGACGCCGGGATCAGCTCGCCTTCAAAGGCAGCGGCTTTGACCTCAAATTTTGCATTCGCTTTCGCGAACTCTTTGAACAGACGAGCAGCAGCGCCCGGGTGTTCCATAGAGTATGCAATCAGGGTCGGACCAACAAACGTGTCTTTCAGGCACTCGAACTGAGTACCTTCAACGACGCGGCGCAGCAGGGTGTTACGAACAACACGCATGTAAACGCCAGCTTCACGACCTGCTTTACGCAGTTCAGTCATTTTATCTACAGTTACGCCACGGGAATCCGCAACTACTGCAGACAGCGCGCCTTTGGCTACTTCGCTGACTTCAGCAACAATCGCTTGTTTGTCTTGAAGATTTAAAGCCATTAGCTTTGCTCCTGGATGTTTGCCGGAACTCATGTTCCGGAACTCACTTCACTCTTTCCAACGAAAAGAGCGTCTTAATACGGTGAGCAGAAACAAGCCAGAGTATCCAAAAATAATCTTAGCGTTCTGTCACCGTCTACGCAGGGGATTAAGTCTCTTACGAAACACCTGCGGTCTTCGACGGAGGCCTGGATAGGCCAGGCTCCAACGAACAAATCTTTTCTATGACTTCGACATTTGAATCTCAACCGCATTGGCCGCAATTCAAATGACTCACATAGCGTCTGTCTCTTTCAACAGAATCGTGGGGGTAGAATTGTAGACAAATCCACCGCCCACGTAAAGCTAATCTTAGTTCGCAGAAGCGCTCAGACCAGCCTGATCAACGGCAACACCAGCACCCATGGTGGTGGAGATGCTGATTTTCTTGATGTACACGCCTTTCGCCTGAGTCGGTTTTGCTTTCTTCAGCGCAACCAGCAGAGCTTCCAGGTTTTCTTTCAGTTTGTCAGCGTCAAAATCCACTTTACCGATGGTGGTGTGGATGATGCCGTTTTTGTCGTTACGGTAACGAACCTGACCTGCTTTAGCGTTCTTAACCGCTTCAGCAACGTTAGGGGTTACAGTACCCACTTTCGGGTTTGGCATCAGGCCACGCGGACCCAGAACCTGGCCCAGTTGGCCAACAACGCGCATTGCATCCGGAGAAGCAATAACCACGTCAAAGTTCATTTCGCCTTTCTTGATCTGGTCAGCCAGATCTTCCATACCTACCAGTTCAGCGCCAGCCGCTTTAGCAGCTTCAGCGTTTGCACCCTGGGTAAATACGGCTACGCGAACGGAACGGCCAGTACCGTGCGGCAGTACAGTTGCACCACGTACGTTCTGGTCAGATTTACGCGCGTCGATACCGAGGTTAACGGCAACGTCCACGCTTTCTACGAACTTAGCAGTAGCCAGTTCTTTCAGCAGAGAGATAGCTTCATTGATGTCGTACTGTTTGGTCGCATCAATTTTCTCACGGATCACACGCATGCGCTTGGTCAGTTTAGCCATTTCTTAGTCCTCCACTACCAGGCCCATGGAACGTGCAGTACCTTCGATGGAGCGAGTCATCGCTTCAATATCGGCACCAGTCATGTCGGCAGCTTTGGTCTGCGCGATTTCCTGCAGTTGAGCGCGGGAAATTTTACCTACTTTGTCTTTGTTCGGCTTACCGGAACCAGACTTAATACCAGCCGCTTTCTTCAGCAGAACAGCTGCCGGAGGCGTTTTGGTAATGAAGGTGAAAGAACGGTCAGCGTAAACGGTGATAACAACCGGAATCGGCAGACCTTTTTCGATGGAATCAGTCTTAGCGTTGAACGCTTTGCAGAATTCCATGATGTTAACACCCTGTTGACCCAGAGCAGGACCAACCGGCGGACTCGGGTTTGCCATACCAGCTGCAACCTGCAGCTTGACGTAGGCTTGGACTTTCTTAGCCATTCTAATAATCCTCAAATTGGGTGATAACGCTTCAGAGAAGCTCCCCGTGATATAAAAATCGTTCTACGGGCCAGGCCCATAAAAACAAAAGGCGCGAAATTGTATTCCAATCTCACGCCTTGTGCAACGATTAAATCGCCGCTTTTTTGATCGCTGCTTAGGCTTTTTCGACCTGAGCAAAGTCCAGTTCTACCGGGGTCGCACGACCGAAGATAGAGACGGACACTTTCAGGCGGGACTTCTCGTAGTCAACTTCTTCAACGACACCGTTGAAATCAGCAAACGGGCCATCGTTGACACGCACCATTTCACCCGGTTCAAACAGCGTTTTCGGACGCGGCTTGTCACCAACCTGCTGCAGGCGGTTCATAATCGCATCAACTTCTTTGTCGCTGATCGGCGCCGGACGGTCAGATGTACCGCCGATAAAGCCCATCACACGCGGCACGCTACGCACCAGGTGCCAGCTCGCGTCATTCATGACCATCTGGACCAGCACGTAACCCGGGAAGAATTTACGCTCGCTCTTACGGCGCTGACCACCACGGATTTCGACCACTTCTTCGGTCGGCACCATGACTTCGCCAAACAACTCTTCCATATTGTGTAATTTGATATGCTCACGCAGCGATGTTGCTACGCGGCCTTCAAAACCGGAAAACGCCTGAACGACGTACCAGCGCTTTTTAGGAGCTTCAGACATCTCAGAACCTCAGGCCAGTGATAAAGGAAACCAGGCGAACCAGAATACCATCCAGTCCCCACAGGATCAGTGACATTACTGCGGTAACCGCAGCCACAATCAGCGTGGTGTGCAATGTTTCCTGGCGAGTCGGCCAAATGACCTTACGTACTTCAGTACGCGCTTCGCGGGCAAAAGCAACGGTCGCTTTACCTTTTGTCGTCAACAGCGCGACACCACCCGCTGCAGCAATCAGAATTACTACGGCCAGCGCACGCAGCGGCAGCATCATGTCACGATAAAGATAGTTGCCAACAATTGCCACGATCAGCAATGCCACAACCACGATCCACTTTATCGCTTCCAGGCCACGCCCGCTCCCTTGAGCTTCGGTATTCGCACTCATAAACCAACCTGTCAGAAGTATTCTACAAATAATTTCACCCCGCGAATGCGAGGCTAACCTGTCAACCTTGTGCCGAAATGCATGTGGGCATTCCGGGCTCTACGCCCTCTTCAGAGCCTGTCTCAGCAATGATTATGACAAATAAAATCACTGATGAGCCAGGTTCTGGTTCGAAAGCGTGCAAAAAGGGCATCAAATGATGCCCTTTTAATGCGCATTGCGTCAAATGTTATCAGCGATTAGCTGAGAACTTTAGCAACAACGCCTGCGCCTACAGTACGGCCGCCTTCACGGATTGCGAAACGCAGACCGTCGTCCATCGCGATCGGGTGGATCAGGGTAACAACCATTTTGATGTTGTCGCCCGGCATTACCATCTCTACGCCTTCCGGCAGTTCGATGGTGCCAGTCACGTCAGTTGTACGGAAGTAGAACTGCGGACGGTAGCCTTTGAAGAACGGAGTATGACGGCCGCCTTCGTCTTTGGACAGAATGTACACTTCAGATTCGAACTTGGTGTGCGGCTTGATGGAACCCGGCTTAGCCAGTACCTGACCACGTTCGATTTCTTCACGTTTGATACCACGCAGCAAAACACCTACGTTCTCACCCGCACGGCCTTCGTCCAGCAGTTTGCGGAACATTTCAACGCCAGTACAGGTAGACTTCGCAGTCTCTTTGATACCAACGATTTCAACTTCTTCGCCAACTTTGATGATACCGCGCTCTACACGACCGGTAACAACGGTACCACGACCGGAGATGGAGAATACGTCTTCGATCGGCAGCAGGAACGGCTTGTCAATCGCACGCTCTGGTTCCGGGATGTAAGAATCCAGGAAGCCAGCCAGTTCGATGATTTTCGCTTCCCACTCTGCTTCGCCTTCCAGCGCTTTCAGAGCAGAACCACGAACGATCGGCGTGTCGTCGCCCGGGAAATCGTACTGAGACAGCAGTTCACGAACTTCCATCTCTACCAGTTCCAGCAGCTCTTCGTCATCAACCATGTCGCATTTGTTCAGGAACACGATGATGTACGGAACGCCTACCTGACGACCCAGCAGGATGTGCTCACGAGTCTGCGGCATCGGGCCGTCAGTCGCAGCAACAACCAGGATCGCGCCGTCCATCTGCGCAGCACCAGTGATCATGTTTTTAACATAGTCGGCGTGGCCCGGGCAGTCTACGTGCGCGTAGTGGCGAGTCGGGGTGTCATATTCAACGTGAGAGGTGTTGATGGTGATACCACGAGCTTTTTCTTCCGGCGCGTTATCGATCTGATCGAATGCGCGAGCAGCACCGCCGTAGGTTTTAGCCAGTACGGTAGTGATGGCAGCGGTCAGCGTTGTTTTACCATGGTCAACGTGGCCGATAGTACCGACGTTAACGTGCGGTTTTGTACGTTCAAACTTTTCTTTAGACATCGATTGTCCCTCTAAGACACGGATAAATCGGTGATATCACCACATCAACCAGGCGATATGCCTGAACTGTTGAATCACTGAGTCGTTACAGAGAAAACACGGGGAGGAGAAGTGAAGTGGTGCTGATACCCAGAGTCGAACTGGGGACCTCACCCTTACCAAGGGTGCGCTCTACCAACTGAGCCATATCAGCACGTCTGGAGCGGGCAGCGGGAATCGAACCCGCATCATCAGCTTGGAAGGCTGAGGTAATAGCCATTATACGATGCCCGCATCCTGAAACTCGGCTACCCAGTTCTTTCTGTAACAAAAAAAGAGACAAGTCTCTTTTCTCATTCGAGCCGATTATTTTCTTAACCAGCTCAGACAGCAATTGCTGCCAGAAAGTGGTGGTGGGGGAAGGATTCGAACCTTCGAAGTCTGTGACGGCAGATTTACAGTCTGCTCCCTTTGGCCGCTCGGGAACCCCACCGGACTTGATGGTGCCGACTACCGGAATCGAACTGGTGACCTACTGATTACAAGTCAGTTGCTCTACCTACTGAGCTAAGTCGGCATCAAGTAGCGCGCATTCTATGGAGACCTGCGAACTCATGCAACTAAAAAATTGCATAAAATGTTCTATTGCTCACATTTTGCGCTATACGGCCAATAAATGACGTATTTTCAGTCAGCTTAGCATAAAATTTCGACATTATCTGGCAGCCCATTTCCTCCCACCTGCGCCAGCTGGCACTTCTAACGCCTCAAATCATCGTCTGCACATCTGGAATATCTGTCACATTACTTTTCAGGTAATGGCACCAGGAAGAGATTTTTTCTTATTATTCCCTCCCATCTGGTGTTACCCTCCTGCCCATTGTCCAAATTAACTGAAATGTGACGTGCCATTGCATGCCGGGGATGATGCGCTTTTTATCACTGCCCTGATGGTGTAATGACAGCCAGAAACATGCTTATGAGTATAAAAGAGCAAACGTTAATGACGCCTTACCTACATTTTAACCGCAACCAGTGGGCTGCGCTTCGTGATTCCGTGCCGATGACCCTTACTGAAGAAGAGATCGCGCGGTTAAAGGGGATTAATGAAGATTTATCGCTGGAAGAAGTAGCAGAGATCTATTTACCCCTGTCGCGTTTGCTTAACTTCTATATCAGCTCGAACCTGCGCCGTCAGGCTGTTCTCGAACAGTTTCTGGGCACTAACGGTGAGCGCATTCCTTATATCATCAGTATTGCTGGCAGTGTGGCGGTAGGGAAAAGCACCACCGCGCGTGTATTACAGGCGCTACTGAGTCGCTGGCCAGAACATCGCCGCGTTGAGCTAATCACCACCGATGGTTTTCTTCATCCAAACCAGGTATTAAAAGACCGTGGGTTAATGAAGAAGAAAGGCTTTCCTGAATCGTATGACATGCACCGTTTGGTCAAGTTTGTCTCCGACCTCAAATCCGGCGTGCCAAACGTCACCGCTCCGGTTTATTCGCATCTGATTTATGATGTGATCCCTGACGGGGATAAAACCGTTGCCCAGCCCGATATATTAATTCTCGAAGGACTCAATGTTTTGCAGAGTGGGATGGATTATCCGCACGACCCACATCATGTATTTGTTTCGGACTTCGTCGATTTCTCTATTTATGTTGATGCGCCGGAAGAGTTACTGCAGACATGGTATATCAATCGCTTTCTTAAATTCCGCGAGGGGGCGTTTACCGACCCCGACTCTTATTTCCATAACTATGCGAAACTGACGGAAGAGGAGGCAATCAATACGGCCACCTCATTATGGAAAGAAATTAACTGGCTGAATTTAAAGCAAAACATTTTACCCACGCGTGAGCGCGCGAGTCTTATCATGACCAAGAGCGCGAATCATGCCGTCGAACAGGTTCGCCTGCGGAAATAATTAAAAAAGGGAGCGAAAGCTCCCTTTTTATTATTCTGCACTTCTCAGGGAGATTTCTCCCCCAACCCACGGTTTTATCACACCATCCTGTTCCAGTAGTAATGCACCCTGTGCGTCGATCCCTCGCGAAGTACCGTATATTTCTTTTTCGCCGATGATCAGTTTTACCTGACGATTAATAAAGTTATCGAGTTTTTTCCAACGGGAAAGATAAGGAGCCAGTCCTTCCTGCTCAAATAATTCCAACGCGGTACGCAATTCACGAATGAGCCTCGCGGCCAGCGTGTTGCGATCGAGCGTAATCCCGGCTTCCTGCAGCGTAATCCATCCCTGATTCACCACGTCTTCTTCCACACGACGCATCGCCATGTTAATGCCGGCACCAATGACGATCTGCGCAGCATCGCCCGTCTTACCCGTTAATTCGACCAGGATCCCCGCCAGTTTGCGATCCAGCAGATAGAGATCGTTTGGCCACTTCACCCGAACTTTATCAGCACCGAGATCGCGCAGCACCTCGGCCATCACGATACCGATCACCAGGCTTAAGCCGATCGCTGCGGCCGGTCCCTGCTCCAGACGCCAGAACATCGAAAGATAAAGGTTTGCACCAAAGGGAGAGAACCACTTACGCCCACGACGTCCACGGCCTGCCTGTTGATATTCCGCCACGCAGGCATCGCCTGACTGTAACAGATCTATACGGTCCAGCAGGTATTGATTGGTGGAATCGATAACCGGAAGCACTGCCACCGTACCGCGATCCAACTGGCTGTATATACGGTCGGCATCCAGTAACTGAATCGGCTCAGGCAAACTGTATCCTTTACCTGGCACGGTAAAGACGTCGACACCCCAGTCACGTAAGGTCTGGATGTGTTTATTGATGGCAGCCCGACTCATCCCCAACTTTTCACCCAGTTGCTCGCCGGAATGAAACTCGCCATCGGCCAGTAAGGAGATAAGCGTCAGAGGAACGGTATTATCCTTCATGCAATGATCTCCACAGCATTGACTTCGCCTGTTTGCCCGATGAAGCGCACTTCAGGCTCCAGCCAGACGTTAAATTTTTCACCCACTTTCGTACGAACAAGGTGCGCCAGCTGAACAACATCTTTGCTTGTCGCATTATCAGCATTGATCAGCACTAGGGCCTGTTGACGATGCACTGCTGCCCCTCCGATCCCGGAGCCTTTCAACTGACACTGATCAATGAGCCAACCTGCCGCCAACTTTACTGAACCATCAGGCTGAGGATAATGGGGCGCATTCGGGAATTGAGACAATAATGCCTGTGCCACATCAGCCACCACTACGGGGTTCTTAAAAAAGCTGCCCGCATTACCGTTTACTTTCGGATCGGGCAGTTTCGTCATGCGCATATGGCAAACCGAATCAAACACCTGCCGGGGCGTTACTGTGGCCGGATCCAGACGCGTCAGGTCACCATAGGTCAACACTGGCTGCCATTGCTTAGTCAGGCGTAGACCCACTGCAACGATCGCGAAACGATCCTGATATTCATGTTTGAAGATACTGTCACGATAGCCAAATCGACACTCTGCCGCACTGACGCGCAGCGATTTTCCTGTCGCCAGCTCAACACAGTCAACGTAATCACAAACTCGTTGGAGCTCCACGCCGTAAGCACCAATATTCTGGATCGGTGAAGAACCGACACAGCCGGGGATCAGCGCCAGGTTTTCCAGACCCGGCATGCCAAGCTGTAGCGTGTGCTGTACCAGGTGATGCCAGTTTTCACCCGCGCCGACATGCAGCAGCCAGGCATCCGGTTGCTCTGTCACCTCAATGCCTTTGATACGGTTGACGATCACCGTTCCGCGGAAGGTATCAAGAAACAGGACGTTACTCCCTTCACCCAGTATCAGTACCGGCTGATGCAACGCATTGGCGGATTGCCAGGCATTCAGTAGCTGTTGTTCATTTTCGGCGCAAACAATCTCATTGGCATTTTGATCGATGCCAAAGGTATTCCAGGATTTAAGGGAGTGATTCATAGACGCTTTCCTGATGCAAAATCGCGGTTAGTTTACCGCATCTGCCGCAGTATGGCTTGTATTATGGCGGGCTAGCGTTATACAGAGGATTCCCCCTTGCCGTAGGCCGGATAAGGCGAAGCCGCCATCCGGCATTTTCCGTGGTGCACAGACGCAAAAAAGCCCATCCGTCAGGATGGGCTTCTTCACTGTTGATGCCTGGCAGTTCCCTACTCTCGCATGGGGAGACCCCACACTACCATCGGCGCTACGGCGTTTCACTTCTGAGTTCGGCATGGGGTCAGGTGGGACCACCGCGCTACAGCCGCCAGGCAAATTCTGTTTTATCACCCCGTTTCCACGAAGTGACATAATCTGTTATCAAGCTGAACTGAAATTCTCTCTCAAATCCGCCAAAACAGCTTCGGCGTTGTAAGGTTAAGCCTCACGGTTCATTAGTACCGGTTAGCTCAACGCATCGCTGCGCTTACACACCCGGCCTATCAACGTCGTCGTCTTCAACGTTCCTTCAGGACCCTTAAAGGGTCAGGGAGAACTCATCTCGGGGCAAGTTTCGTGCTTAGATGCTTTCAGCACTTATCTTTTCCGCATTTAGCTACCGGGCAGTGCCATTGGCATGACAACCCGAACACCAGTGATGCGTCCACTCCGGTCCTCTCGTACTAGGAGCAGCCCCCCTCAATTCTCCAGCGCCCACGGCAGATAGGGACCGAACTGTCTCACGACGTTCTAAACCCAGCTCGCGTACCACTTTAAATGGCGAACAGCCATACCCTTGGGACCTACTTCAGCCCCAGGATGTGATGAGCCGACATCGAGGTGCCAAACACCGCCGTCGATATGAACTCTTGGGCGGTATCAGCCTGTTATCCCCGGAGTACCTTTTATCCGTTGAGCGATGGCCCTTCCATTCAGAACCACCGGATCACTAAGACCTGCTTTCGCACCTGCTCGCGCCGTCACGCTCGCAGTCAAGCTAGCTTATGCCTTTGCACTAACCTCCTGATGTCCGACCAGGATTAGCTAACCTTCGTGCTCCTCCGTTACTCTTTAGGAGGAGACCGCCCCAGTCAAACTACCCACCAGACACTGTCCGCAACCCGGATTACGGGCCCACGTTAGAACACCAGCCATTAAAGGGTGGTATTTCAAGGTTGGCTCCATGCAGACTGGCGTCCACACTTCAAAGCCTCCCACCTATCCTACACATCAAGGACCAGTGTTCAGTGTCAAGCTATAGTAAAGGTTCACGGGGTCTTTCCGTCTTGCCGCGGGTACACTGCATCTTCACAGCGAGTTCAATTTCACTGAGTCTCGGGTGGAGACAGCCTGGCCATCATTACGCCATTCGTGCAGGTCGGAACTTACCCGACAAGGAATTTCGCTACCTTAGGACCGTTATAGTTACGGCCGCCGTTTACCGGGGCTTCGATCAAGAGCTTCTCCCTAAGGATAACCCCATCAATTAACCTTCCGGCACCGGGCAGGCGTCACACCGTATACGTCCACTTTCGTGTTTGCACAGTGCTGTGTTTTTAATAAACAGTTGCAGCCAGCTGGTATCTTCGACTGATTTCAGCTCCATGAGTAAATCACTTCACCTACATATCAGCGTGCCTTCTCCCGAAGTTACGGCACCATTTTGCCTAGTTCCTTCACCCGAGTTCTCTCAAGCGCCTTGGTATTCTCTACCTGACCACCTGTGTCGGTTTGGGGTACGATTTGATGTTACCTGATGCTTAGAGGCTTTTCCTGGAAGCAGGGCATTTGTTACTTCAGCACCGTAGTGCCTCGTCATCACGCCTCAGTGTTAAAGTGAACCGGATTTACCTGGAACACACACCTACACGCTTAAACCGGGACAACCGTCGCCCGGCCAACATAGCCTTCTCCGTCCCCCCTTCGCAGTAACACCAAGTACAGGAATATTAACCTGTTTCCCATCGACTACGCCTTTCGGCCTCGCCTTAGGGGTCGACTCACCCTGCCCCGATTAACGTTGGACAGGAACCCTTGGTCTTCCGGCGAGCGGGCTTTTCACCCGCTTTATCGTTACTTATGTCAGCATTCGCACTTCTGATACCTCCAGCATGCCTCACAGCACACCTTCACAGGCTTACAGAACGCTCCCCTACCCAACAACACATAGTGTCGCTGCCGCAGCTTCGGTGCATGGTTTAGCCCCGTTACATCTTCCGCGCAGGCCGACTCGACCAGTGAGCTATTACGCTTTCTTTAAATGATGGCTGCTTCTAAGCCAACATCCTGGCTGTCTGAGCCTTCCCACATCGTTTCCCACTTAACCATGACTTTGGGACCTTAGCTGGCGGTCTGGGTTGTTTCCCTCTTCACGACGGACGTTAGCACCCGCCGTGTGTCTCCCGTGATAACATTCTTCGGTATTCGCAGTTTGCATCGGGTTGGTAAGTCGGGATGACCCCCTAGCCGAAACAGTGCTCTACCCCCGAAGATGAGTTCACGAGGCGCTACCTAAATAGCTTTCGGGGAGAACCAGCTATCTCCCGGTTTGATTGGCCTTTCACCCCCAGCCACAAGTCATCCGCTAATTTTTCAACATTAGTCGGTTCGGTCCTCCAGTTAGT
The DNA here is from genome assembly GCA_009363175.1 of Citrobacter telavivensis. Classification (NCBI taxonomy): domain Bacteria; kingdom Pseudomonadati; phylum Pseudomonadota; class Gammaproteobacteria; order Enterobacterales; family Enterobacteriaceae; genus Citrobacter; species Citrobacter telavivensis. Next base: position 806,396 of record CP045205.1, on the reverse strand, counting down.
GTTACCCAACCTTCAACCTGCCCATGGCTAGATCACCGGGTTTCGGGTCTATACCCTGCAACTTAACGCCCAGTTAAGACTCGGTTTCCCTTCGGCTCCCCTATTCGGTTAACCTTGCTACAGAATATAAGTCGCTGACCCATTATACAAAAGGTACGCAGTCACCCCATAAAAGAGGCTCCCACTGCTTGTACGTACACGGTTTCAGGTTCTTTTTCACTCCCCTCGCCGGGGTTCTTTTCGCCTTTCCCTCACGGTACTGGTTCACTATCGGTCAGTCAGGAGTATTTAGCCTTGGAGGATGGTCCCCCCATATTCAGACAGGATACCACGTGTCCCGCCCTACTCATCGAGCTCACAACATATGCACTTTTGTGTACGGGGCTGTCACCCTGTATCGCCGGCCTTTCCAGACCGTTCCACTAACACACATGCTGATTCAGGCTCTGGGCTGCTCCCCGTTCGCTCGCCGCTACTGGGGGAATCTCGGTTGATTTCTTTTCCTCGGGGTACTTAGATGTTTCAGTTCCCCCGGTTCGCCTCGTTAAGCTATGTATTCACTTAACGATAGTGCAACGAATTGCACTGGGTTTCCCCATTCGGACATCGCCGGCTATAACGGTTCATATCACCTTACCGACGCTTTTCGCAGATTAGCACGTCCTTCATCGCCTCTGACTGCCAGGGCATCCACCGTGTACGCTTAGTCGCTTAACCTCACAACCCGAAGATGTTTCGTAAAACACCGTCAGTGTTGCGAAAATTTGAGAGACTCGAACACACATTGACTGTGTGTCGTTTCAATTTTCAGCTTGATCCAGATTTTTAAAGAGCAAAACTTCGCAGTGAACCTTTTCAGGTACACTCTGAAGTTTTCTTGGGTTTTGCAGTAAATATGGTGGAGCTATGCGGGATCGAACCGCAGACCTCCTGCGTGCAAAGCAGGCGCTCTCCCAGCTGAGCTATAGCCCCATCGTAGTTAATCTCATCAACCTTAATTCGTTCTGAGACAAGGCGTGGTAACGCGAAGCATACATCAGTATATGAGCGTTGCCGCAACGCAGTATCAGAAGGAATTTGGTAGGCCTGAGTGGACTTGAACCACCGACCTCACCCTTATCAGGGGTGCGCTCTAACCACCTGAGCTACAAGCCTGCAGAGATTTTTTACTGCTAATTTTCATCAGACAATCTGTGTGAGCACTACAAAGGCAGGTTCTTTAAGGTAAGGAGGTGATCCAACCGCAGGTTCCCCTACGGTTACCTTGTTACGACTTCACCCCAGTCATGAATCACAAAGTGGTAAGCGCCCTCCCGAAGGTTAAGCTACCTACTTCTTTTGCAACCCACTCCCATGGTGTGACGGGCGGTGTGTACAAGGCCCGGGAACGTATTCACCGTGGCATTCTGATCCACGATTACTAGCGATTCCGACTTCATGGAGTCGAGTTGCAGACTCCAATCCGGACTACGACATACTTTATGAGGTCCGCTTACTCTCGCGAGGTCGCTTCTCTTTGTATATGCCATTGTAGCACGTGTGTAGCCCTGGTCGTAAGGGCCATGATGACTTGACGTCATCCCCACCTTCCTCCAGTTTATCACTGGCAGTCTCCTTTGAGTTCCCGGCCGGACCGCTGGCAACAAAGGATAAGGGTTGCGCTCGTTGCGGGACTTAACCCAACATTTCACAACACGAGCTGACGACAGCCATGCAGCACCTGTCTCACAGTTCCCGAAGGCACCCTCGTATCTCTACAAGGTTCTGTGGATGTCAAGACCAGGTAAGGTTCTTCGCGTTGCATCGAATTAAACCACATGCTCCACCGCTTGTGCGGGCCCCCGTCAATTCATTTGAGTTTTAACCTTGCGGCCGTACTCCCCAGGCGGTCTATTTAACGCGTTAGCTCCGGAAGCCACTCCTCAGGGGAACAACCTCCAAATAGACATCGTTTACGGCGTGGACTACCAGGGTATCTAATCCTGTTTGCTCCCCACGCTTTCGCACCTGAGCGTCAGTCTTCGTCCAGGGGGCCGCCTTCGCCACCGGTATTCCTCCAGATCTCTACGCATTTCACCGCTACACCTGGAATTCTACCCCCCTCTACGAGACTCAAGCCTGCCAGTTTCGAATGCAGTTCCCAGGTTGAGCCCGGGGATTTCACATCCGACTTGACAGACCGCCTGCGTGCGCTTTACGCCCAGTAATTCCGATTAACGCTTGCACCCTCCGTATTACCGCGGCTGCTGGCACGGAGTTAGCCGGTGCTTCTTCTGCGGGTAACGTCAATTGCTGCGGTTATTAACCACAACACCTTCCTCCCCGCTGAAAGTACTTTACAACCCGAAGGCCTTCTTCATACACGCGGCATGGCTGCATCAGGCTTGCGCCCATTGTGCAATATTCCCCACTGCTGCCTCCCGTAGGAGTCTGGACCGTGTCTCAGTTCCAGTGTGGCTGGTCATCCTCTCAGACCAGCTAGGGATCGTCGCCTTGGTGAGCCGTTACCTCACCAACTAGCTAATCCCATCTGGGCACATCCGATGGCAAGAGGCCCGAAGGTCCCCCTCTTTGGTCTTGCGACGTTATGCGGTATTAGCTACCGTTTCCAGTAGTTATCCCCCTCCATCGGGCAGTTTCCCAGACATTACTCACCCGTCCGCCACTCGTCAGCAAAGCAGCAAGCTGCTTCCTGTTACCGTTCGACTTGCATGTGTTAGGCCTGCCGCCAGCGTTCAATCTGAGCCATGATCAAACTCTTCAATTTAAGTTTGATGCTCACAGAATTAAACTTCGTAATGAATTACGTGTTCACTCTTTGAGACTTGGTATTCATTTTTCGTCCGAGGACGTTAAGAATCCATGTCACTTTGAGTGCCCACACAGATTGTCTGATAAATTGTTAAAGAGCAGTTGCGACGCGCTTTAGCGGCTCTGTCGCGAGGTCCCGTATATTACGTTTTCCTCATTCAGAGTCAAGCATTTATTTCGCTTTTCTCTGTGGGCGTTCATCTCTGAACCCCGCTGACCCGGCGGCTTGCGTGCCGTTGTTCCGTGTCAGTGGAGGCGCATTATAGGGAGTTATTTCAGGCTGACAAGGGGAAATTTAAAATAATTTTCCGAGTGCGTAATATTTATCCAAAACAGGTTTAAACCGTCAGTTTTTCGAGCGATTCAAAGCCGTAACGCTGCAAAACGGGTAATAATTGCTCAGTTTCCGGCGTCATCGCCATACAATAGGCGATATTGGCATCTGCGGATTTCGCATCCGGCGCTTCATGTTCCAGTAGCCAGGCCGTGCGGCGCGCAATCGCCGCTCCGGAATCTACCAGCCGCGTCCCTTCAGGAAGAACCTGTAAGAGTTCTTCCTGTAACAGTGGGAAATGGGTGCACCCGAGCACTACCGTATCAGGCGGTTCCGGCATCCGCAGCCATGGGCGCAGAATCCGTTGCAACTCTTCCAGCGGCACCGGCTCGCCATGCAGCTTCGCTTCCGCCAACTCCACTAGCTCCGCTGACCCCAGCATGGCTATCTGACACTCATTCGCAAAGCGCGCAATCAGCTCATGCGTATAAGGACGTTTCACCGTCCCGCGAGTTGCCAGTAACCCAACAATACCATTCGCCGTCAGACGCGCCGCCGGTTTGATCGCCGGCACCACGCCCACGACCGGGAAAGCAAACTTCTCACGCAAGGCCGGAAGAGAGACCGTACTGGCCGTGTTACAGGCGATAACCGCCAGGGAGAGAGGATAACGCTGCTGTACCGCCGTCACGATCTCAACAACGCGCTCAACGATAAATGCCTCGCTCTTTTCCCCATAAGGAAAAGCCACGTTATCGAAAGCGTAGATATAGTGGAGATCCGGCAGGAGATGCCGGATCTCATCATAGACCGACAACCCACCGACACCGGAATCAAATACCAGTACGGTGGGGCGTGGATCAGAAGGTGTAGCTGCCAGACAAGGTGTATTCCCGTCCTGCAGTTTGGTAGCCATAAACTGTCTCGTAATCTTTATCGAACAGGTTGGCTATTTTACCACGAACTGTGAGATGTGAGGTGACCGGATATGAAAGTCCAATATCCCACACGCTCAGCCCGCCCATTTTCACCTTACGGGAATTGTCATAGTCGTAATCGTAGCGCTCGCCGATGTACTGATAGGTCACATCCCAGCCCAGCTCGTAGATCTGCCCGCTCAGCTCATACTTCACCTGCTGCTTGGCGCGGCGATAAAGCTGTTGATCGGTTTCATCATCGCGCGGATCCACATACTGCAACGTTAAGCGGTGATCGACCGGACCGGTTGTCAGGTTCCCTGTCCATTCCAGCCCCTTGATGGTCGCAGATTTGACGTTGAAGTAGGTATTGTTGTTGTAGTCGATCAGATTCTGGATTTTGTAGCGATAGGTCGACAAGCGCCAGTCAAGCGGACCGGTCAGCCCTTCCAGCCCGGCTTCCCACTGCTTCGATTCTTCCGGCTTCAGATTCGGGTTAGAGGCAATGCCAAAACGCTCCGCACCAAACTGTTGCCCCAGTGAAGGCGCAAGGAAGCCCGTGCCGTAAGAGAGCGTCACCTTATAGTCATCAACGAACTGCCAGCCCGCCGCCGTTTGCCAGGTGCCATGCCAGCCAAACTGGTCGTCATGGTCTTCACGACCAGACGCTTCCAGCGTCACGCTGTCAATTTGCTGTTGTCCGGTCAAATAGAGGCCCGTGTTATCACGCTTATAGTTGTCTGTCCCATACTCGCCAAAGGACATCAACTTTTCTTGCTTCCAGTCGACGCCCGCGCTGACAGCACCGTGCCCGACAATAACGTTGTTACCCCACTGGACATAGCGCTGCTCCATGTCATCAAGGCTGTAACCTGTCGCATAGCGCCCGTTCAGACTGCTGTAGTTGTAGTCCTTAATACGCTGGTAATTGGCGACCAGTTGCGAAGAGTAGATACCGGAATTGAAGCGCAGCCCTGTATCCCACGACTGGGTGTAATTCTGGTGCTCGTCGTTTCCGCCGTCATAACCCCATTTCCCCTGGTCATAATCGGCATTACTGGCATAGCCGTAGCCACGGAAGTAACCATCGAATTGATCGTTAAATTTGTGCTCAACGCCTCCCCAGAACAGCTTGTTGCGATAGCCATCGCGATCGCTATCACCGCTGTAGCTGGAGCGTGGCTGAACATCGAAGCCTTTGGTGGTCTGATATGCCCCGGCAGCGGTCACCACGGTATCACCAAAACGCTGGCGATAAGTGCCGTCATACTGCTGATAGCCTTTTGACCCCACGCCAGCATTGATCTGCGAACGCTCCTCACCGGCCATGGTGATAATGTTCACCACTCCGCCAATGGCACCGGAACCATAAATCGCTGAACGTGGGCCGCGGATATATTCGATGCGCTGCACCAGCGAGACCGGAATCTGATCAATATCGGAGTTATTCGAAATGCCCGGACGGGCGACCGGAATACCATCCACTAACACCAGAACGTGTTTCGCTTCGGTACCCCGCACAAACAGAGAAGAGCTTTGCCCCATGCCGCCATTCTGGGCGACATCCACGCCAGGCAGACGGCGCATGACATCAAGGACAGTTCGGGACTGCCAGCGTTCGATATCTTCACGCGTGACGATGTCAGTTGGTGCCAGAACGGTATTAACAGGTTGCTGAAAACGGTTTGCCGTCACGACAAGCGTGTCAGGCGTGGCATCCTGTGCCCAACCTGAAAAGGCCGTGACGGAGAGCACCGTCAACAGCGATGTTTTTTTAATCATTGTAAAGCATCCACAATATAAGAAGGATGCCGCAGGTCCCACCGATAGTACGCGATGATGAAAACCAGTTGCGACGTTAGCCGGCAGGTCTTCGGGCTTGGAAGGGTATCCCCGTCAGGGATACCAGAAATGAAGACTTCCCACCCGAGGGCAGTGTCTGCTTACGCTCTCATCTCACCTTTCCTTACCGCTGCGCGTCAGCTCCAGATTTACACTGGATTCCCTATTAACTCACAGGACCGGCACACGGATGCTACAGTTTGTAACATCTTACTGTCCAGCGCGTTTGTTAAATATCGGAAGTCATCAATGTCTGGACATCTGTTGAGCAATCCCTACAATCCCCGCGTACTTATATTTTTCAGGATACATCATGACCCCCGAACACCTTCCGACAGAACAGTATGACGCGCAGCTCGCCGAGAAAGTGGTGCGCTTGCAGAGTATGATGGCGCCCTTTTCTGGCCTGGTTCCGGAAGTGTTTCGCTCGCCGGTCAGTCACTACCGTATGCGTGCGGAGTTCCGCATCTGGCACGACGGTGACGACCTGTATCACATCATTTTTGATCAGCAGAGCAAAAGCCGAATTCGCGTCGACAGCTTCCCGGCGGCGAGTGAACTGATCAATCAGTTAATGACCGCGATGATCGCTGGCGTACGCGACAACCGCGTGCTGCGCCATAAGCTGTTTCAGATTGATTACCTGACCACCATGAGCAATCAGGCAGTGGTCTCGCTGCTGTATCATAAAAAGCTGGACGATGAGTGGCGTGAAGCCGCCGAAGCATTGCGCGATGCTCTGCGCGCGCAGAACCTGAACGTGCATCTGATTGGCCGCGCGACGAAAACGAAAATCGCGCTGGACCAGGATTACATCGACGAACGCTTGCCGGTTGCGGGCAAAGAGATGATTTATCGTCAGGTCGAGAACAGCTTTACGCAGCCCAATGCGGCAATGAACATTCAGATGCTGGAGTGGGCGCTGGATGTCACCCGCGAATCGAAAGGCGATCTGCTCGAACTGTACTGCGGGAATGGCAACTTTTCGCTCGCGCTGGCGCGCAACTTTGAGCGCGTACTGGCGACCGAAATCGCTAAACCATCGGTTGCCGCCGCACAATACAACATTGCGGCGAATCAGATTGATAACGTGCAGATCATCCGCATGGCGGCGGAAGAGTTTACGCAGGCGATGAACGGCGTGCGCGAGTTTAACCGCTTACAGGGCATCGATCTGAAAAGCTATCAGTGCGAAACGATTTTTGTCGATCCGCCCCGCAGCGGTCTGGACAGTGAGACGGAGAAAATGGTGCAGGCGTATCCGCGTATTCTGTACATCTCCTGCAATCCACAGACGCTGTGCAAGAACCTGGAAACCTTGAGCCAGACGCATAACATCTCACGTCTGGCGCTGTTCGATCAGTTCCCGTATACGCACCATATGGAGTGCGGAGTGTTGTTGACGGCGAAGTAATCGGTTATCGGCCGGATAAAGCATTTATGCCGCATCCGGCCTGGACGTCAGCCGCGCTTATTCCGACACTTCCTGCTTGCGATTACGCATTTTCACGCCGATCCAGAAGACCAGAATGACCGACAGCACCGCCGGGAAGAAGTTGGAGCCGATATCCGGATACTCCGCGCGCACCACGGTGCTGTAAAGCAGAACGCCGAGAATAAAGCAGGCGGCAGACAGGCCCGGTAACCCCACAGGCATGGTGCGATTCTGATAACGTTGATGCAGACAGTACACCGTCAGCACCAGCGAGATAATCGGGAATACAGAGAACGGCACGATGGAGCTAAACAGCGCCGCGAATGTGCCATTGATCGACAAGCCAGCGACCAGCGCCAGCAACAGCGTACCTTTATCCTGAACTGACTGTTTCATTGCTCTTCCTTCACGTTACCTGGAATGAGGGTCATCTTCTCTTGTTCGCGGCGATACCAGTAAAACGCGCCTTTCGAAATCATGCGCAGTTGCAGTACCAGTCGCTCTTCTAACTGTTGGCGTTGTTCCGCCCCCACGTCCAGCGCCTCGGCGCCTGCACTGAAGACAATCGTCACCATCGCTTCGGCTTGCGCTTCAGTAAACGCGCGCGGCATATGGTTTTCGAGTTCCAGATAATCCGCAAGTTCCGCGATGAAGTGCTGAATTTCTCGTGCAACGGCGGCACGGAAAGCCGCTGAGGTACCAGAACGTTCACGCAATAATAAACGGAAGGCGTTGGGGTTGTTACCGATGAACTCCATAAATGTAGAGACCGAGGTGCGGATCACACTCCCGCCCTTGGCGATACGCTGACGAGCCTGGCGCATCAACTGACGCAGCATCAGACCGCTTTCATCGACCATCGTCAGGCCGAGTTCATCAACATCACGGAAATGACGATAAAAGGAGGTTGGCGCAATGCCCGCTTCGCGCGCGACTTCACGCAAACTCAGGCTGGCGAAGCTACGCTCTGCGCTCAGTTGACTAAATGCGGCCTCTACCAGCGAACGCCGGGTTTTTTCTTTTTGCTGCGCTCTAACGCCCATCACGATGTCTGAATCCTTCCATATGTCTTGTCTGGCACTATACCAGAGTTCAAAGTTAATCTGCTTGTTCCGCTTTGTGAATGATTGTTTGCGCGCAGTTTGTGCTTCAGCTTCGCAAAAAAGCACAACGATAATTGGGTTATCCCGGCAATGATGTTACTATTCTGTTGCTTTTATGTATAAGAACAGGTAAGCCTTACCATGCCACATTCCTACGATTACGATGCCATAGTAATAGGTTCCGGCCCCGGCGGCGAAGGCGCTGCAATGGGTCTGGTTAAGCAAGGAGCTCGCGTTGCCGTTGTCGAGCGCTATCATAACGTTGGCGGCGGTTGCACCCACTGGGGCACCATCCCGTCGAAAGCGCTCCGTCACGCAGTCAGCCGTATTATCGAATTCAATCAGAACCCCCTTTACAGCGATCATTCCCGCCTGCTTCGTTCCTCATTCGCCGATATTCTCAACCATGCCGACAACGTGATTAATCAGCAAACACGGATGCGGCAGGGTTTTTATGAGCGTAACCACTGCGAAATCTTGCAGGGCAACGCCCATTTTGTCGACGAACACACGCTGGCGCTGGAATGTCATGACGGTACGGTTGAAACCCTGACGGCAGAGAAGTTTGTCATTGCCTGCGGATCGCGCCCTTATCATCCGACAGACGTGGACTTCTCGCACCCGCGCATTTATGACAGCGATTCGATCCTCAGTCTGCACCACGAGCCTCGCCACGTCATTATTTATGGCGCCGGGGTGATCGGCTGCGAGTATGCGTCTATTTTCCGCGGAATGGAGGTCAAAGTTGACCTCATCAACACCCGTGATCGTCTGCTGGCGTTCCTCGATCAGGAGATGTCCGACTCCCTCTCTTATCACTTCTGGAACAGCGGCGTCGTCATTCGCCACAATGAAGAGTATGAGAAGATCGAAGGCTGTGACGACGGGGTGATCATGCACCTGAAGTCCGGTAAGAAACTGAAGGCCGACTGCCTGCTGTATGCCAATGGTCGTACCGGGAATACCGATTCCCTGGCGTTACAGAATATCGGTCTGGAAACCGACAGCCGTGGTCAGCTCAAGGTCAACAGCATGTACCAGACCGCGCTGCCGCACGTTTACGCGGTGGGTGACGTGATTGGTTACCCGAGCCTGGCGTCCGCTGCATACGACCAGGGACGCATTGCTGCCCAGGCGCTGGTGAAAGGGGAAGCGAACGCGCACCTGATTGAAGATATCCCAACCGGGATTTACACCATTCCGGAGATCAGTTCTGTGGGTAAAACCGAACAGCAACTGACGGCAATGAAAGTGCCTTACGAAGTGGGACGTGCCCAGTTTAAACACCTGGCACGTGCGCAAATCGTCGGCATGAACGTGGGCACGCTGAAGATTTTGTTCCATCGGGAAACCAAAGAGATTCTGGGAATTCACTGCTTTGGCGAGCGCGCAGCCGAGATTATTCACATCGGTCAGGCGATTATGGAGCAGAAAGGTGGCGGTAACACAATTGAGTACTTTGTTAACACCACCTTTAACTACCCGACCATGGCAGAAGCCTATCGGGTCGCTGCGCTAAACGGCTTAAACCGCCTTTTTTAACGCATTGTCGAAATGGCCATCCATTGCACCACGGATGGCCTCTGCCAGTTGCTCATAGCGACTGCGCAGGGGTGAACCCGGACGATAAACCAGCCCCACTGTGCGACGCGGTTCAGGCTTAATGCAGGGCAGATACACGACGCCATCGCGCTTGCGTTCCTGTGGAACCGCCAGCGCCGGCAGCAACGTAATACCGCTTCCCGCCGCTACCATGTTACGCAGCGTTTCCAGACTGGTCGCGCGGAAGTGGGTGTCTTCGTCAGCGCCCGCTTCGAAGCAGAAACCCATCGCCTGATCGCGCAGACAGTGACCGTCCTCCAGCATCAGCAGTTTTTCGCCTGCCAGATCGGACATCGGCACGCATTCGCGATTCGCCCACGGGTGATCCTCATAGATCGCCAGCAGCATCGGCTCATCGAACAGCGGCACTTCAATAAATGCCTCACTCTCTTTCACCAGCGCCAGGATCACGCAATCGAGCTTGCCGCTATCCAGCTGTGCCAGCAACTGATGGGTCTGCGCTTCATGCAGATACATTTCCAGCTTCGGGAAAGTCTGGTGCAGCATCGGAATAATATGCGGCAGCAGATAAGGACCAACGGTGGGAATCAAACCAATGTGCAGCGGACCTGACATGGTCTCGCCCTGTTGGCTTGCCATCTCCTTGAGCACTTTGACCTCACGCAGCACGGTGCGTGCCTGATCCACCAGCAGTAAACCTGCCTGGGTGAATAGCACTTTACGACTCGTACGCTCCAGCAGCATCACGCCCAGTTCATCTTCCAGCTTGCGGATTTGACCGCTCAGCGTTGGCTGACTGACATGACAAGAGTCCGCCGCGCGCCGAAAGTGGCGATGTTCGGCTAATGCCACCAGGTATTCAAGATCACGAATATTCATTATTCATCCTCCATCGCCACGATAGTTCATGGCGATAGGTAGCATAGCAACGAACGATTATCCCTATCAAGCTTTCTGTCTGATAATCCATCACAGAAACGGAGCGGTCTCGTTTAACCCTTGAAGCCACTGCCCGTTTTGAGAGTCTCTCTCAAACCCAAATAACTAAAGCCAACGTGAACTTTTGCGGACCTCAGGTCCGCATTTTTTTTACGTAAAAAAGCCCGGCTTAACGCCAGGCCGTGATGAGACAAAAACAGGTTGTTATTCGCGTTCGACAGTACTCAGCGCATCGGCGACACGCTTAAACCGTTCGAACCGGCGACGCAACATGCCGTGCTTCTTCGCATCCGGTTCCAGACGAATCACCGGCGGCAGGGTCGCTTTAATGGCCTGCTCAAACCCAGGATAATCACCCGTACCTACAGCCGCACACATCGCCGCCGCCCGGCAGCCGGACTGCTCAACGTCGACAATTTCAAGCGGCAAATTGCTGGCATCGCAAAACATCTGCATCCAGATACGTGAATGCGTAGGGCCGCCGGTGAAACGAATCGTTTGAATACCTTCTCCGAGCTGCAACAGTTTGTCCTGATGCAGTAAGTGCGAGAACACAATCCCCTGATAGATACCGTAAACGAGGTCTGCCGCGTCGTGGTGGCCTCCGAGCCCGAAGAATCCGCCACTCAGTGAATCGCCATAATTCGAACCGTATAGCCAGGGGAAAAACAGAATGCTATCGGGTTTCTCATACCCACGCGCCGCCCACTGGTTAAGCGTGTCGTGGTCATCCTGCAGTTCCGGTAAAAAGTGCTGAATAAACCAGGTCAGATTGCTGGCAGAAGTGGGGCTGCCTTCGTGGGCAAAATAGTGCCCCGGAATACTGAATTTACCCCATACATACGGATAGTCTGCCGGGATAATGTCATCAAAAACGCGGGTGGCAATCGACCACGTTCCGGCAACCGCGCTAAGCTGCGTGCTGTCATAGACGCCGGAAGTCATTGCCGCGCCAACGACATCAAACACCCCGCCAAATACCGGCGTTCCTGCGTTTAACCCGCATAACGCGGCGGCGTCCGTGGTGACAACCCCTGCCAGTTCAGCGGAGCCAATCACTTTCGGCATGCAATCCATCATCTCTTCTATGCCGAACAGGGTGAACAGCGCAGGATCGAAATCATTACGCTGCAAATTAAATAACTGACTTCCCGAAATATTGGTTTCTTCGCAGGTCAATTCCGCCGTCAAACGATAACGAATGTAATCGTGGGCCATCAACACATAACCCGTACGCGCATAACGCTCCGGCTCGTGCTGTTTCAGCCACCTCAGCAATGCCGCCGGATGTGAAGGCCATAACTGCTGAAAGCTATGCGGATATGCCAGACGGTCGATATCCTGCGCTTTCCAGTCCGCAACCAGAGACTGTGCCCGGGAATCCGAAGAGACAATCCCGTTGCGTACGGGCCTTCCTGACTTATCGACCAGATAAAGTCCTTTACCGTGTGAGGAAAAACCAATTCCGTTAATCTGTTCCGCCGACAGATGACTTTCAACCAGCGCACGCCGGATAACGTCACACGTTGCCGCCCAAAGGGCCTCCATATCGCGTTCGCAGAATCCTGCCTGTGGGCTGAGTAACGATAAGGTTTGAGCAGCCACCGTGATTTCTCTACCCTCGGCAGTGTAGATTCCCGCCTTGGTGACGGTGCCGCCCAAATCAATGCCCATAAAGTAATGGTCCATCGTCCTCTCCTTATCCTGCGATCAATGCCCGCTCGTCGTGCCACCCCGCCGCCTGCATCTTGCTTTCTATCCACTGGCGCGCGTGGATAATTTCCAGTAACGGTTCAGGGGATTTTTCTGTCCACATTTCAATCAGGAAAGTGCCCCTATAGTTCAGACGGCGTAATATTCTGAAGAGCTTCACGAAATCTACGCATCCTTCACCAAAGGGGACATCGCGGAACTGCCCTGGGGAATCCGGCGTCACCGGAAAGGTATCTTTAAGATGGATGGCGGCAATCCGGTCAATACCTTTCGCCAACTCACTCTCCAGCTCATTGCCCCATGCGGTGAGATTGCCAACATCGGGGTAAACGGTAAACCACGGAGAATTGATTTTTGCATCCAGCACTTTCCATTTGCTGATGGAGTTAATAAAGGGAGTATCCATAATTTCCACAGCGCACATCACCTGCGCAGCGGCGGCCTGCTCCGCCACCCAGGCCATCGCATCCTCAAACAAGGCGATAGTGTCGTCATTCTGCGGCTCGTAATAGACGTCATACCCGGCAAGCTGGATGGTTCGAATGCCCAAATCCTGCGCCAGCCGTAATGCTTTTTGCATGATCGTTCGCGCTTGCAGGCGGGTGTCGCTATCGTGACTGCCAAACGGGAAACGGCGGTGCGCCGATAAACACAGGGTCGGAATACGCACGCCGGTTTTCTGAATGGCGCTAATGATTTCCATGCGCTCGGCAAGCGACCAGTCCAGACGAGCCAGGCGCTCTTCGCTTTCATCGACTGACATTTCAACAAAATCAAACCCGCATGATTTCGCCAGCGCCAGTTTTTCTACCCAACTGGTGTTCCTGGGAAGCGCCTTTTCATAAATACCTAATGGATGGCTACGCATTTTTTCCCTCACGAGTGGCCAGTTGTTGTCGAAATGCTTTCAGGCTGTTATTCATGGCGCGTCGCGCCTGCCATTTTTGTTTGAAGAACTTAAAGGCCAGGGCGGCAATCAACGTTATTCCCCATACTGCCAGATTGAAATGCAGACTCAGTCCTGACAGGCTCAGCCCGGTGGCGATAACCTGGAGCACCAACAACGCGCAGAAGACATGACCGACTTTACCGACCCCGCCGAATGGATCGGTGCCGCCAAGGACAATGGCCAGCACCGTCAGCAGGAGATAAGAATCGCCATAGCCCATACGTGCAGAGTTAAAGCGGGCCAGCATAATGAGCCCCGCCAGTACGCAAAGCAGACTGGATATGGCGTAAATCGCCATCAGAACACGGTCGGTCCGAATACCGCTAAACCAGGTCGCATTGATATTGCTGCCGCACATGTAAATAACCTTCCCGGTGCGGGTTTTTCCGAGGAACAGTGCCAGCATGATCGTCGTGACGATAAAAATCACCATGGGAACCGGCACGCCATAAACCACTTCCGACCCCATACTGCGAACAATGGGTGGCATCCCACTGAGCGCGGCGCCTTTGGTAAGATAAATACCAATGCCACTGATAATCGTCATACTGCCCAGCGTGACCAGAATCGGGTGTGCCCCCACCCGGGAAATAATGATCCCTGTGATAGCGCCAATCACGATGGCGATCATCATCGCGCCCAGCATCGCCAGAAATAACCACCACAACTGCAGGCCGGTAGACGCCTCAGCAGGCACATACTGGATTAACAACCAGGCCATAAACAGACTGGTCAGATTCGCCGTGCCGATAATCGCCAGATTCAACCCGCCACTCAGCATAGGGACAAACATTGCGAAAGTGAGCAGCCCCAGTTCTGGCAACTGGAAGGCAATACTCAGAAACGTATTATCGGTAAAAAAACGTCCGGGCATCGCCAGACTAAATGCCACCACCGCGAAGAAACATATCGCCAGTAAACCGGAGCTGGTGCCATCAATTGGTAAAAATGCCTGTTTTTTCATTTCAAGCCCCTTGTCAGACGAATCCAACGTCCGTTTCTTTACGTTTTTTGTAGTGAGTGACGCAAATTGCCGAGACAATGACCACCCCGATGACGATGTTGACGAAGTAGCTGGAGACACCGACCAGGTTGAGACCATTTTTTAGAATGCCGATGAGGAATACCCCCATCAACGTGCCAATGACTGACCCGCGACCGCCGGATAAGCTCGCGCCACCTAACACGGCGGCAGCCAGTACATCCAGTTCGCCTCCCACTAACGCATTGGGCACGACCTCGCTCATACGATAAGCCTGAAGCATTCCCCCAATCGCTGCCGCAGCGCCAAGATAGCCATAGGCGAACAGATAAATGAGTGAAACCCGAATCCCAATACGCCGCGCCGACTCAGTACTGCCGCCCACGGCATAAAGCTGACGTCCAATGTGGGTTTTGTTCATCACAATCCAGGTGAAGCAGGCCATGCCCAGCATCACCACCAACGGCAGCCCAACCTGGTAAACTTCCCCTTCAAAGCCAAAGCTGAAAAGGGATCGCTGTGTAACCCACCAGTCAGGCAAGTCGTAAATGCTGTGACCATTGGTCAGCCACATCAACATGCCAAATAGCAGTGATTGCATACTGATAGTGATAATGATGGAAACCACATTGAGGTAATAAATGAGGATCGCGTTAATCAGGCCAAACAGAATGCCCAGCACGATCGCCAACCCAAGGCACAGCAGGGGATTCGCGATCGCCCCATTCAACAACAGCGACGCCACAATGTACTGCACCACGGAAGCGACGGCCGCGAACGAAATATCAATGCCTCCTGTCACCAGCACGACAAATAAACCGAGGGCAAAAATTCCCGTTACGGCATAGCTCTCGGTCAGATCCAGCAAATTCTGAATCGACAGGAACTCATCACTCATCAGAGAAAAAAGCGCCAGCATCAGGACAATGACCCAGCCCAACCATCCTTCGACCGAACGTGGGAACCGGAGCTGCAATACATTAGCCATTAATCACCTCCGCAAGTTGCTGTTCGGTATAGAGAGAAGGCAGCAATTCATTAATAATCTTTCCTCGCTGCATATGGAAAATACGATCGCAGTTGTAATACGCTTCTGGCGCTTCATCAGTAATCAGCAACACGGAAATACCGACACCGGAAAGCCGGTGGATAAGCTGGTAAATACTGTCTTTCGCACCAATATCAACGCCTACCGTTGGCGCATCGAGAATCAATACTTTCGGCCGAGTGAGAATCCATTTTGCCAACACTACTTTTTGCTGATTACCGCCAGAAAGCGTGGATAACGGGTTATCAGGATCGGTGACTTTAATATCCAGATCCTGAATCCATTCCTTAACAAGGGTCTCCTGCCGTTTTTTATCAATACATTGCCAGGGTGTTTTTAACCGATTCAGGATCGAGAGCACCATATTGTCACTGACCGATTGCGGTAAAACGGCCCCCAGCGTCAGGCGGTCTTCAGAGACATAAGCAATACCCAGTTTCGCGGCTTGCGTATTATCGTTAATCACGACTTTCTTCCCATCCAGATAAATATCCCCACTATCTGGATGAGTAATACCAAAAAGGCTCAATGCCAGTTCTGTTCGCCCTGAACCTAGTAAGCCACATAATCCCAGCACTTCACCCTGGTGAAGCTGGAAGGAAATATCTTCAAATTGCCCTTTCCGGCTCAATTTATTCAGCTCAAGGACGACTTTCCCGCCAATACCATTCGGTAATTTTTTCTGATGAACAATCGTTCTGCCAGTCATCAGTTCAGTAATCCGTCCTGGCGACAATAAGTCTGCTGCCCAGGTTCCGATGATTTCGCCATCGCGAATCACCGTAATACGGTCGGAGATTTCTTTAACTTCATCCAGTCGGTGACTGACAAAAACCACCGTAATATTTTTATCACGGAGGTAATTTACCGTTCGTAATAGCTGGTTCACTTCGGTGCGGGTAAGTGAAGCCGTCGGTTCATCCATGATAACCAGCCGGGCTTCTGCGACCAGCGCACGGCAAATCGCTACCTGCTGGCGTTGTGCAATAGGCAAATGCTGAACCAGCGCATCTGCATCAAGATTAAAATTCAATTCCTGAATAATTTTCTGCGATACAGCTTTCAGGTGAGATTTTTTATGCCAGCGAAAATACCCTTTCAGGTTGTACTCAAAGGCAATATTTTCCGCTACCGTCAGGTTTGGAAACAAAGAAAGATCCTGATAAATAACCTGAATGCCTAACTCGCGCGCTTTATCGGGTGAGAGTCTGCTCCATGATTTATCATCGATGATAATTTCACTGCCGGTATCCGGGGTATAAACACCGCTCAACGTTTTGATTAACGTACTTTTGCCACAACCATTCGCACCCGCAAGGCAGTGGACTTCACCTTTATTTAGCGTGAGATCAATATTTTTTAATGCCTGATGACCGCCGAAGCTTTTAGTCAGCGATTTTAGCGTCACTAACGGCACATCTGCATTTCGCTCTGCAATATGGGGCATCTGCGGCTCCTGAACGACCAAAGGATATCCGGGCCACGACTGGCCCGGTGATGCAACCTAAAATTACAAACCTAATTTCACTAAACGTTGCGTATTTTCAAGATCGAGTTTTTCAGGGTTATCACTCAGAATGGTATTGTTCTGAACGTTAATTTCCCCCATATCGCCAAGTTTCACGCCATCTTTGATAGGTTCGCCATTCATCATCGCCGTGGCGACCTGAACAAAAACTTTGCCCGCCGTCATCGGATTAGAAATATATCCGCCATCAATCGCGCCTTTTTCCAGCAGCTTAATTCCCTGTCCCGGGGTGAATGTGCCAAATACGCAAATCGCATCGTTTTTCTTACGCTTATCAATTGCGCGGCCTGCGCCAATCGGACCTTGCGAACCAAATGACATGATACCTTTGAGATCTTTATATTTTGACATCAGGTCATTCGCAGTACGCATTGAGTCGTCCACGGATTCCGCCACGCCAAAACGATCCTCAACCAGCGTCATTTTTGGGTAATGTTCTTTTTGATACGCGATAGCAGCGTCAGCCCAGTCATTCACCAGGGGAACTGTCAGGCTGCCGACGAACATGGCGTATTTTCCTTCTTCACCCATGCATTTCGCCATATCTTTCATATGGTTGGCACCCATTGTTTGGGTGTTCAACAATTCAAAGTCCCAGTCAGCATTAGCCTGGTTCGGCGACTCATGCGTAATGACCTTAATACCGGCTTCCTGCGCGCGCTTCAGCACAGGCTCCAGGACTTTCGCATCGTTTGGCACAACGCCAATCACATCGACTTTTTTAGCAATTAAATCTTCGATGGCGCGGACCTGTTCAGCCGGGTCTGCGGTCGTCGGCCCGACTTGCCAGGCATTAACGCCTAATGCTTTTCCTTCTTCCTTAATGCCTTGTTCCATCACGTTAAACCAGGGAATGCCCCCCACCTTAACCACGACACCCATCGTGAAAGGTTTGTTGGCTTTTTGCGGTGTAGCGGGTTGTTCCGCCCAGGCTGCGGTTGACGTTAAAACAGCAGTAATCAGGCAGGGTAAGATTAATTTTCTCATCGTAATTTCCTTAAGAAATAGCGTCATGTGTCAGGGAAACCCGATAAAAATATCAGCCTGACTTTTTATTAATTTCAACTTTTCTCTGGTATTGGCTAAATAATCGGGATGCTACCTCAATTATTCAGATAACGATTCACATCTATGACTTATCAACTTCAACAACATTTAACTGCGGATGCAAACTACGGTAACGCTCATCACTACAACTATTGGTAACCATAATATCAATTTCATCCAGCATACATATTTTGCTAAAGGCGAACTGTTCGAACTTACTGGAGTCAACCATTAATATTTTTTTCGCCGAAACCTGTAACATAACCTGTTTCAACCGGGCATTTATTTCACTACCATCACGGATTCCATTTTCCAGATTCACGCCCTGACAGGAAAAAAAGAAACTATTAATCTGAAAGTTTCTGATGGCGCTCTCCGCAACCGGACCATGAAAATCATCATGACGTTCGGAATACTCGCCGCCGATACCAATAATACGAACGTTATCCCGACAAGCTAACGCCTGGATAATACGCAGTGAATTGGTCACGACCGTTATATCGATATCCGGGATTTGCCGGGCCAGAAACCAACAGGTGCTGCTGTTATCCATCAAAATGCAGTCGCCAGGATGAATAAACTGGAGCGCTGCTTTGGTGATTTTTGCTTTAATATCAGGATGTTCTTCAGTACGTTTACGAAATGATTCCGCCCGATCCACGCTATTTTTTTGCCAGGTGTTGTCTTCAATCGCCACAGGCGTAATATCCGGCGCATCCAGTGAAACCGCACCACCAAAGCTGCGGGTGAGCTTCTTATTTTTTTCCAGCCTCGTCAGATCTCTGCGAATTGTTTCCTGCGACACCTGACATAATTGCGACAGTTCCGTGACGCGCACCGCCCCCAACTTCTGAACATGCGCACAAATCATTTTATAACGTTCTGCCTGCAACATAATATCGACCCACGAAAACCGATTTCATCATGTGTTTATCATTAATCTTTTTGCCCTAAATTAAAGTGAGTGGTGTCAAGGATCGTTTTACAGAAATATCACACACACTGTAACGTGACAAAAACCAAAAATCCGACTGCAACAAAAGCAAAAAGCAATGAAGAAATCCAATCTACATCACAAAACATCGCTCTTTTATTCTGTTGTTTCCACAAGAAAACCACCATTCGGTCATTTACGGGCATTCATAAAACACAAAAACATGCCCGACTAGTTCCGAATTTGACCGTTTTCGTTGTTTTGGTAACACAAAGAATCTGTATGAATTTTACATCTTATTTATTCAGCGTAATTTAAATAACAACGTTACAAACCGCGCCAATTAAAGAACGAGAGAAAATCCGCTTTTTATAAAAGCAAACGGTAATTCAGGAGTAAAGAATGAATACACTGAAGAAAAAAGTGCTGGCCGCTAATTTATCTTTGCCGGCTCATCAACTGGTCACCTTTACATGGGGAAATGTCAGCGGAATTGATCGCGAAAAAGGGGTAATGGTGATTAAACCCTCCGGTGTCGAATACGACAATATGAGTCTGGATGATATGGTCGTCGTCGATATACACAGTGGAAAGGTTGTCGAAGGGAACAAAAAACCGTCATCGGATACCGACACGCATCTGGCGCTGTATCACGCCTTTCCAGATATTGGCGGCATCGTCCATACCCATTCGCGCCACGCGACCATCTGGTCGCAGGCCGGAAAAGATTTAATGCCGCTGGGCACAACACATGCTGATTATTTCTATGGCGCAATTCCTTGTACACGCCCCATGCGGGATGAAGAAATCAATGAACGTTACGAATACGACACCGGCAGCGTCATTATTGAAACCTTTAAACAACGAGGGATCGCGCCCAACCATATTCCTGCCGTACTGGTAAACAGTCATGGCCCCTTTGCCTGGGGCACCGATCCTGCCAACGCCGTGCATAACGCCGTTGTGCTTGAAGAAATCGCGTATATGAATTTGTTCACACAGCAACTGCAACCCCATCTCACCGCGATGCAGCAAACATTGTTGGACAAGCACTTTTTAAGGAAGCACGGCGCGAACGCCTACTATGGTCAGTAATGCCTGATGCAGTGACATAAAAAAGCCTGGCATCGCGCCAGGCTGAGTGAAACCGCATAACCGTTATGCCAGACGCGCCTTCGCATAGCCGATCGCTTGCGCAACCTGCTGAGGAGACACGCCGCCTTTCGCCGCGCGCTTGTCCAGACACGACTGCAGGGAGAGGATCGGATACACATCATCGCCGATGACGCTACTGAATTTCTGCAGGTCGCCCAGCGGCAGATCTTCCAGCGGTTTCCCCTGGCGAATCGCCTCAACGACCGTTTCACCCACGATATGGTGCGCTTCACGGAACGGAACGCCTTTCGCGACCAGATAATCCGCCAGTTCGGTGGCGTTTGCATAACCTTGCTGCGCGGCTTCCTGACAACGCGGACGTTTCACCTGGATACCGTCCAGTACCAGCGCGGCCATATGCAGGCAGTCCAGCCAGGTGTCGAGCGCGTCGAACAGGCCTTCTTTGTCTTCCTGCATGTCTTTGTTATAGGCCAGCGGCAGCCCCTTCAGCGTCATCATCATGCCGGTCAATGCACCCTGAACACGGCCACATTTACCGCGAATCAACTCCAGCGCATCCGGGTTTTTCTTCTGCGGCATCAGCGACGAGCCGGAGGTCACGCGATCGGAAAGCTCAACAAAGCCCGCCTCACCCGTGTTAAAGAAAATCAGGTCTTCGGCAAAACGCGACAGATGCACCATCCCGATAGCGGCGTCAGACAGCAGTTCCAGCACATGGTCACGATCGGAAACGCTGTCCAGACTGTTCCGCGTTGCCGAGGCAAAACCCAGCCAGCCGGCCAGCTGTTCACGATCGATTTCATACGCCGTCCCCGCCAGGGCGCCACAGCCTAATGGGCTCACATCCAGACGTTTTAACGCGTCCTGCAAACGACTTTCATCACGCACCAGCATTTCGACATAGGCCAGACACCAGTGCGCAAACGTCACCGGCTGCGCACGCTGCAGATGGGTATACCCCGGCATTACCGCATCCTGGTTATTTTCCGCCGTCTCGACCAGCGCGCTTTGCAACTGACGATTCGCGGTAAGCAGTTCGGTCACCGTCTCTTTGCACCACAGTTTCAAATCGGTGGCGACCTGGTCATTACGGCTACGCCCGGTATGTAGCTTTTTACCTAACTGACCCACTTTGTCGATCAGTTTGCCTTCCACCCAGCTATGAATATCTTCGGCATCGCTTTGCAGAATCTGCTGAGGATTGGCGCGGACCTCTTCCAGCAGAATGTTCAGCGCTTCTTCGAGCTGAAGCTGTTCGTCAGCGGTTAACACGCCAACGGTGACTAACGCTTTGGACCAGGCGACAGAGCCAACAATATCCTGCTCCGCCAGACGGTAATCAAAGCGCAACGAATCGTTGAACTGTTTGAACCGCTGATCTGCTGCCTGAGTAAAACGCCCACCCCAAAGTGCCATAACATGCTTCCTTAAATTCTTGAATTGCCGGATGGCGCTGCGCTAATCCGGTCTACAGGTTGTGTTTTCGTAGGCCCGATAAGGCGTAGCCGCCATCGGGCACAAAATCATTACGCCAGAATACGCGTACCAATCGGCGTGCCGTTGAACAGCGCCGGGAGTTGCTCGGCATGACGCCAGGAAGCGATATCCACCGGACGTCCCAGCGTACGCGCGGCATCCAGCGCGGCATTTACCTTCACAATCATGCCATCCGTAATGATACCCTGGTCGATCAGTTGTTCCGCTTTCGCGGCGGTCATTTCGGCAATGCGCTGACCTTTACCGTCGAGAATCCCGCTCACGTCGGAGAGCAGGATCAAATCCGCGCCCAGCGTCGCCGCCAGCGCCGTCGCCGCCTGGTCCGCGTTCACGTTCATCAGTTGCCCTTCTTCCGTCACCCCAATCGAGCTGACCACCGGCAGAAAACCCTTTTCCAGCAGCGTGTTAATCAGCTCAGGCGAACCCGGCTGCGCCAGTCCAACGTGGCCAAGCTCTTCGTCGAGCTGAGTCACGTTTACGCTATCGCCATCGCCAAGATACAGACCAACGGAGGCAATGTGATGCTTCTTCGCCCAGGCCAGCAACGTTTTGTTTGCCGTCCCCGCCAGCGCACCGGTGATGATGTCGATCTGGTCGGCAGGCGTCACGCGCAGGCCGTTTTTCTTTTTCACCGGCAGGTTAAGCCCTTTCATCAGTTCATCGACGACGCAGCCGCCGCCGTGCACAATGACCAGCGGACGCTGATGCGACTCACGATAGTTCACCAGCGCGGTAAAAAGACGCTCCAGCGCCTCTTCGCTATCCAGTAATACGCCACCCAGCTTGATAATTAATGGACTCATCATTGCACCCTTAAATAAGAGACTGCGTTTCAGCAAAGCCGAAACGAATATTAGCGCACTGCACTGCCTGTGCGGCGGCGCCTTTCAACAAGTTATCTTCGGTAGCCACCACAATCAAATGTTCACCCTGCACGGCGAAACCGATATCGCAGAACGGCAGCCCAACGACATTCTTCAGCGCCGGAACGCCTTTGTCATACAGACGCACCAGCGGTTTATCACCATACGCCTGCTGTAATACCTGAGCGACCTGCGCATGCGTCACGCCCGGCTGCAGCCGACAGGTGATCGTTTCCAGAATCCCACGCGGAAAATTACCCAGATGAGGCGTGAAAATCACCTCGGTCCCCAGATGGGTGGCAATCTCCGGCTGATGACGATGGGTAAACACGCCATACGGTTGCAGGCTCACTTCGCAGAAACTGTTAGACAGCGCCGCTTTACGTCCTGCCCCGCTCACGCCGCTGGTCGCGTTAATCACCGGCCATTGCGCCAAATCCAGCAACCCGGCGTCGATCAGCGGCTTAAGAGAGAGTTGCGCCGCCGTGGGATAGCACCCCGGCACCGCAATCAGATTCGCCTCTTTCAGCTTGTCGGCGCTCCACTCCGCCAGGCCGTACACCGCCTGCTCAAGCAGGTCAGGGTGCTGATGGGTGAAACCATAGTATTTTTCGTAGAACCCGGCATCGTTCACACGGAAGGCACCGGACAGGTCGAAAACGACGCAACCGGCGGCCAGAAATTGCGGCGCCAGGTCATGGCTGACTTCGTGGGCGGTGGCTAAAAACACCACATCCACGCCGTCGGTAAACTCGCTGATATCGGACATCGGCTGCAACGGCAGATCGACAATGCCTTTAAGCTGTGGATGCAAATCAGAAATTAACTTTCCCGCATCATTGCTTTGCGCTGAGACGGTCAAAGCGGTTATGGTCATATGGGGGTGGCGATTCACGTAGCTTACAAGCTCTGCGCCCGCATAACCGCTAGCGCCTACAATCAGCGTATTCAACATCAGGTTCCTTTATGCTCAACGTTAATGTATTTTTATGCACATTTATTGCATGAATATTGATACTATCACGACCTAAGGTGTGTCAACAATGAAAATGAACTTACCGCCATTTATCGAGATCTACCGCGCGCTGATTGCCACGCCGTCCATCAGCGCTACCGAAGAAGCGCTGGATCAAAGCAATGAGTCTTTAATCAATCTGCTGGCGGGTTGGTTCAGCGATCTCGGTTTTAACGTTGAGATTCAACCGGTCCCGGGAACCCGCAATAAATTCAATCTGCTGGCCAGCACCGGACAGGGCGCGGGCGGCCTGCTGCTGACGGGTCATACCGACACCGTGCCGTTTGACGATGGGCGCTGGACGCGCGATCCCTTCACCCTCACCGAGCATGACAACAAGCTCTACGGTCTGGGCACGGCAGACATGAAGGGCTTCTTCGCTTTTATTCTCGACGCGCTTCGCGACGTTGATGTGACACAACTGAAAAAGCCGCTCTACATCCTGGCGACGGCAGATGAAGAGACCAGCATGGCGGGCGCGCGTTACTTCTCAGAAAACACGGCGATTCGCCCCGATTGCGCGATCATCGGTGAGCCCACGTCGCTACAACCGATTCGCGCGCACAAAGGCCATATCTCAACGGCAGTACGGGTGATGGGCCAGTCCGGTCACTCCAGCGATCCGGCGCGCGGCGTGAACGCTATCGAACTGATGCACGACGCCATTGGTCGCATTATGCAACTGCGCGACACCCTAAAGGAACGTTATCACTACGATGCCTTCACCGTGCCGTATCCCACCCTGAATCTGGGCAGTCTGCACGGTGGCGATGCCTCGAACCGCATTTGCGCCTGCTGTGAACTGCATATGGATATCCGCCCGCTGCCGGGCATGACGCTGGGCGATCTGGATGGCCTGCTGACAGAAGCCCTGGCACCGGTGAGCGAACGCTGGCCGGGTCGGCTGACCGTTGCCGAACTGCATCCGCCGATCCCGGGCTACGAATGTCCGCCAGACCATCAGTTGGTTGAAGTAGTGGAGAAACTGCTGGGCGAGAAAACCGATGTGGTGAACTACTGTACCGAAGCGCCGTTTATTCAGACCCTGTGTCCGACGCTGGTGTTGGGCCCGGGCTCTATCAATCAGGCGCACCAGCCGGATGAATATCTGGAAACCCGGTTCATCAAACCGACGCGTGAACTGATTACCCAGGTTGTTCATCATTTCTGCTGGCACTGACCTCCATCACTCTCCGGTAACACCGGAGAGTGACTTTTGTCACAATTCCATAAGTAATACTTATCTGCCGCAAAGTGAATTAAATTTCGTAAATTATCGACATTTATTCGTTTGCTGAAGCGATTTCGCCGCAATTGACGAATGGTTTTTTACGTGGCTTTATAAAGTGAGATGAATTAACAAATGTCCTGATCACAGGACTCAAACCCACAGTATTTCGTGTTGCAGGAAGGCGGCAAGTTTGTGGAGCCCCGGGAGCTTACCTAAGTAAGTGACCGGGGTCCACAAACGCAGCCAACGCATCTGCGGCGCGAAAGACGAAGGGTAAAACATATGAGATGGGGTGTCTGGGTTAATATGAACGAACAATATTCCGCGTTGCGTAGTAATGTCAGTATGCTCGGCAAAGTGCTGGGAGAAACCATCAAGGATGCGCTGGGAGAGAACATTCTTGATCGCGTAGAAACAATCCGTAAGCTGTCTAAATCCTCGCGCGCTGGCAATGAAGCTCATCGCCAGGAGTTACTCACCACGTTACAAAATCTGTCGAATGACGAGCTGCTGCCGGTCGCACGCGCGTTTAGCCAGTTCCTGAACCTGGCCAACACCGCCGAGCAATATCACAGCAGTTCGCCAAAAGGCGAAGGCGCCAGCAACCCGGAAGTGATTGCCCGCACCCTGCGTAAACTGAAAAACCAGCCGGATCTGAACGACGCCATCATCAAAAAAGCGGTGGAGTCGTTGTCTCTGGAACTGGTATTGACCGCACATCCGACGGAAATCACCCGTCGCACGCTGATCCATAAAATGGGCGAAATTAACGCCTGTCTGAAGCAACTCGATAACAAAGATATCGTTGAGTACGAACGCCACCAGCTGATGCGCCGTCTGCGCCAACTGATTGCACAGTCCTGGCACACCGATGAAATTCGTAAGCTGCGCCCAAGCCCGGTTGATGAAGCCAAATGGGGCTTCGCGGTGGTCGAGAACAGCCTGTGGCAGGGGGTTCCGAACTATTTACGCGAACTAAACGAACAGCTGGAAGAGAATCTGGGTTACCAGTTACCCGTTGATTTCGTTCCCGTACGTTTCACCTCGTGGATGGGCGGCGACCGTGACGGCAACCCAAATGTAACCGCGGATATCACCCGCCACGTTCTGCTGCTAAGTCGCTGGAAAGCGACCGATCTGTTCCTGAAAGATATTCATGTTCTGGTTTCTGAACTGTCGATGGTCAATGCCACGCCGGAACTGTTAGCAATGGTCGGTGAAGAAGGCGCATCGGAGCCTTACCGCTATCTGATGAAAAACCTGCGCGCACGCCTGATGGCAACCCAGGCCTGGCTGGAAGCGCGCCTCAAAGGCGAGAAGCTGCCGAAACCAGCAGGTCTGCTGACGCAAAACGAACAGCTGTGGGAACCGCTGTACGCCTGCTACCGGTCGCTACAAGCCTGCGGCATGGGCATTATCGCCAACGGTGAACTGCTCGACACCCTGCGTCGCGTGAAATGTTTTGGCGTTCCGCTGGTCCGTATTGATATCCGTCAGGAAAGTACCCGCCACACCGAAGCGCTGGGTGAACTGACCCGTTACCTCGGCATCGGGGACTACGAAAGCTGGTCAGAAGCGGACAAACAGGCCTTCCTGATCCGCGAACTGAACTCCAAACGCCCGCTGCTGCCGCGCAACTGGGAACCGAGCAATGACACTCGCGAAGTGCTCGATACCTGTAAGGTCATTGCCGAAGCGCCGAAAGGTTCAATTGCCGCCTACGTTATCTCGATGGCAAAAACGCCGTCCGACGTGCTGGCCGTGCATCTGCTGCTGAAAGAGGCTGGAATTGGCTTCGCTATGCCGGTTGCGCCGCTGTTCGAAACCCTCGACGACCTGAACAATGCCGACGACGTGATGACCCAACTGCTGAACATCGACTGGTATCGCGGTCTGATTCAGGGCAAGCAGATGGTGATGATTGGCTATTCCGACTCGGCAAAAGACGCCGGCGTGATGGCCGCCTCCTGGGCGCAGTATCAGGCGCAGGATGCGTTGATTAAAACCTGCGAGAAAGCGGGTATCGAGCTGACGCTGTTCCACGGTCGCGGCGGCTCCATCGGTCGCGGGGGCGCGCCAGCCCATGCGGCATTGCTTTCACAACCGCCGGGCAGCCTGAAAGGCGGTCTGCGCGTGACCGAACAGGGCGAAATGATCCGCTTCAAATACGGCCTGCCAGAAGTCACCGTTAGCAGTCTGTCGCTGTACACCAGTGCGATTCTGGAAGCGAACCTGCTGCCGCCGCCGGAGCCGAAAGACGCCTGGTGTCATATCATGGACGAACTCTCGGTCATCTCCTGTGACGTATACCGTGGTTATGTTCGTGAAAACAAAGACTTTGTCCCGTACTTCCGCTCCGCAACGCCAGAACAGGAACTGGGTAAACTGCCGCTCGGCTCACGTCCGGCGAAACGTCGCCCGACCGGCGGTGTAGAATCCCTGCGCGCCATTCCGTGGATCTTCGCCTGGACCCAGAACCGCCTGATGCTGCCAGCCTGGCTGGGTGCCGGTACCGCGCTGCAGAAAGTGGTTGAAGATGGTAAGCAGAGCGAACTGGAAGCGATGTGTCGCGACTGGCCGTTCTTCTCCACTCGCCTCGGCATGCTGGAAATGGTGTTCTCGAAAGCGGATCTGTGGCTGGCGGAATATTACGATCAGCGACTGGTGGCGAAAGAGTTGTGGCCGCTGGGCAAAGAACTGCGCGAACTGCTGGAAGAGGACATCAAAGTGGTGCTGGCCATTGCCAACGACTCACACCTGATGGCCGATCTCCCGTGGATTGCCGAGTCTATTCAGTTACGTAATATCTATACCGACCCGCTGAACGTTCTGCAGGCAGAGCTGTTACACCGCTCACGACTGACGGAACTGCAGGGCAAAGAGCCCGATCCTCGCGTTGAACAAGCGCTGATGGTCACCATTGCCGGCGTGGCGGCAGGTATGCGTAATACCGGCTAATTTCACCCTCTTCCCCCCTCTCGTGCTATTGCGCGCGAGGGGGCTGAAATATTGCTGTCATAACCTCCGCACATTCACTATATTTCTGTCTGTTTTTTCCACCGTGAGATTTTTCCAGAGCAACGTGCGCCTTTGCGCCGATGCTTCAGATTCTCTTAAGGTTTAGTCGCTACGTTTGGCACCACGTTTAAAGACAGGCTGACAATATGCAATCCACAACCCTCCAGTCTACGCCATCATTTAGCTGGAAAGCCCTTGGTTGGGCGCTTCTCTATTTTTGGTTTTTTTCCACCTTACTACAGGCCATTATTTTAGTTACGGGTTTCAGCGGCACCAACGGGCTGCGTGACTCATTGCTTTACAGCTCCCTTTGGCTGATCCCGATTTTCCTGTTTCCCAACCGAACCCGCATTATTGCTGCGGTGGTGGGCGTCGTGTTGTGGGCCACGTCGCTGGCCACGCTCTGTTATTACGTCATCTACGGACAAGAGTTTTCGCAAAGCGTCCTGTTCGTGATGTTTGAGACCAATGCCAACGAAGCCAGCGAATACCTGAGCCAGTACTTCAGTCTGAAGATCATCGCCATTGCGCTGGCTTATACCGTTGTCGCCGTATTTCTCTGGACGCGACTGCGCCCCGTCTATATTCCCGGACGCTGGCGTTGGCTCGTCTCTTTTGCGTTGCTATACGGACTGATCCTGAACCCGTTTGTGGTTCGTTCTGCGTTTGGCAACTCACCGTATGAGAAGACGCTAAGCGGCCTCTCCTCGCGTATGGAACCGGCCGCGCCGTGGCAGTTTGTCATTGGGTATTATCAGTATCAGCGCCAGTTGACCTCACTCAACAACCTGTTGAGCCAGAACCACGCTCTGCCTCCGCTGACCAATTTTAAAGACAACTCCGGCGACGCACCGCGCACGCTGGTGCTGGTAATTGGCGAGTCTACCCAGCGTGGCCGCATGAGTCTGTACGGTTATCCGCGTGAAACCACACCGGAACTGGACGAATTGCATAAGTCAGACCCGAATCTGACCGTGTTTAATAACGTCGTGACCTCACGCCCTTACACGATCGAAATCTTGCAACAGGCGCTGACCTTCGCGAACGAGAAGAACCCGGACCTGTATCTGACGAAACCGTCGCTGATGAACATGATGAAACAGGCGGGATACAAAACCTACTGGATCACAAACCAGCAGACGATGACCGCTCGTAACACCATGCTGACGGTCTTCTCTAAGCAGACCGACGAGCAGTTCTATATGAACCAGCAGCGTACGCAAAGCGCGCGCGAATATGACACTAACGTGCTGACGCCATTTAAGAAAATCATGGCCGATCCTGCACCGAAAAAGTTCATCATTGTTCATCTGCTGGGCACGCACATTAAGTACAAATTCCGCTACCCGGAAGACCAGGGTAAATTCGACGGCAGTACCGATCATCTCCCGCCGGGCCTGAACGCAGAAGAGCAGGAGTCGTATAACGATTACGACAACGCCAACCTGTATAACGACAAGGTCGTCGCGAGCCTGATTAAGGATTATAAAGCAACCGATCCGAACGGTTTCCTGCTCTATTTCTCCGACCATGGTGAAGAGGTGTATGACACGCCGCCGCACAAAACACAGGGTCGCAACGAGGACAACCCGACGCGTCACATGTATACCGTGCCGTTCCTGCTGTGGACCTCAGAGAAATGGCAGGCCGCGCATCCGCGTGATTTATCACAGGATGTGAATCGTAAGTACAGCAGTTCGGAACTGATCCACACCTGGTCCGACTTAGCTGGCCTGACCTACGACGGTTTCGATCCGACGCGTTCCCTCACCAGCCCGCAGTTCAAAGAAACGACGCGCTGGATTGGCAACCCGTACAAGAAAAATGCGCTGATTGACTACGACAGCCTGCCGTATGGCGAGCAGGTAGGAAATCAGTAAGTGATTCAACAGGCCACTCTTTTTAGAGTGGCCTTTTTTCACCATGGCGGTTACTGTTTCCCTGTCTGCGCAACGCAAGGGATCATCATGTATCAAGACGTCAGCCATCTTCTTTCCCGCCTGATTCATGGCCCCTCGCCGCTGCGCCAGATTTTCTTCGCCAGTACGCTCACCCCCATCCCGGAACTGGCGTATCAGGTCGATTTTCCCCGTCTGGAAATCGTACTGGAAGGTGAACTGGCCGACGCCAGCCTTACCGATACGCTCACGCCTTGCGATGTGCTCTATGTACCGGCTGGCGGTTGGAACCTCCCGCGATGGCAAGTGCCCGTCATCACGCTCAGTATTCTGTTTGGCAAACAACAGTTGGGGTTCAGCGTTGTGCAATGGGACGGGAAAACGTACCAGAACCTGGTCAAACAGCACGTGGCGCGCCGTGGACCGCGTATCGGTTCCTTTCTGTTACAGACGCTCAATGAAATGCAGATGCAACCACAGGAGCAGCAGACAGCGCGGTTGATTGTCGCCAGCCTGCTCAGCCACTGTCGCGATCTGCTTGGCAGCCAGATTCAAACCGCCTCACGCAGTCAGGCGTTATTTGAGGCTATCCGCGACTACATTGACGAGCGTTACGCATCACCGCTTACCCGGGAGTCGGTAGCGCAGGCGTTCTATATCTCACCGAACTATCTCTCGCACCTGTTTCAAAAAACCGGGGCCACCGGCTTTAACGAATACCTGAACCATATGCGACTGGAGCACGCGAAAGCATTGCTAAAAGGCTACGATCTGAAGATCAAAGAGGTGGCTCACACCTGTGGATTTGTCGACAGTAACTACTTTTGCCGCCTGTTTCGTAAAAATACCGAACGCTCACCGTCAGAATATCGTCGTCAGTATCACAGCCAGCTAACGGAAAAGCAGATTACTCCAGAATAAGGTGGGTATATTGCGGAGCGGAAAGTAGCTTACGTACCGCGCTCATCACACGCTGCGGTTCGCGCAGAAAGGCGTTAATCCCGGACTGGACATAGCGGCACTGGGTGAAACGCTCCGCGCCCGCCAGATCGATATCGGTAATCAGCAGCACGGCATCCGCCCGGCGGATATCATCTTCAGTTAAGCGATTTTCCGTGCCGAGCGCCCCCTGCGTTTCAATCTTGATGGTCCACTTTTCCTGCTGGCACAACTTCTCCAGTCGTTCAGCCGCCATGTAGGTATGCGCCACGCCGCTTACGCAGGCCGTCACCGCGACCAGATATCGTCCTGTTGAAACGGACATATTACCCTCCTGTTGTGACCTGAAAGCCAACGTTCTCCGCCATCTCACGCACCTGGGCGACAACCTGCTCCGTTGGCGCAGGGACGTCCTTCATTGACCATTGCTGCCCAAGCAACCGGTATTTCGGTTCACCGTATAAATGAAACGGTAACAGGTGCAGTTGCTTTATACCAAGCGATAACAGCAACGTCAGCGCACGCTGTATATTCTCCTGCGTAAGCGTGTAGCCGGGGATCAGCGGCAAGCGGGGGATCACGTTCACGCCCTCTTCCACCAGCATTTGCAGATTCGCCACCACGCGTGGCATGTTCATCGCCACAATCTCACGGGCCCGTTCTGGCTCCATTATCTTTAAATCGAACAGTACCTCATCACACGTTTTCGCCAGCGGCAGCAGGCGACGGGCGGGGGCATCGCCTGCCGTTTCAATCGCACAGTGCACACCCCAGCGCCGCAGACGTTGTAAGAACCGCGTAGCAAAGGCCGCCTGCATCAGCACTTCGCCGCCCGACAGCGTCACCCCACCACCAGAGGTACGAAAGAAAACGTCATCTTTCATCACCTCACGTTCCAGTTCATCCAGGGTGATGTCGCGACCAATCCGCTCAAACGCCCCGGACGGGCATTCATCGGCATCACGCAGACACGGCGAACAGTGCAGACATTTACTTTCCCGCCGCACCGTTTCAATCCGTGGCGAGATAGATTCCGGATTAGCGCACCACGGGCAGGTATGCGGGCAGCCTTTAAAAAAAACCACCGTGCGGATCCCCTGACCGTCATTCAGCGAATAGCGTTGAATATTGAAGATGCGCGCAACCTCCTCGTCGCGCGACTCCACAACCTCACAACTGATGCGCGGTGCGGCGAATGATGTCATCCTGGATCTCCTTCGACAGCTCGACAAAGAAGGCACTATACCCCGCCACGCGCACCACCAGCCCGGCGAAATCCTGGGGTCGCAGCTGTGCTTCCCGCAGCGTTTCGGCATTCACCACGTTAAACTGAATGTGCTGCAATTTTAGCTGGGTAAAGGCACGCAAAAAATCACACAGCTTGCGTAATCCCGCCTCTCCTTCCAGCGTGGCGGGCGTGAACTTCACGTTCAGCAACGTCCCGTTGGACAGCAGCGTGTTATCCAGTTTACTGACTGATTTCAGTACCGCCGTCGGCCCCTGCATATCCTGCCCGAGCATCGGCGACAGGCCGCCATCGGCCAGTTGTTCACCGGAAAAACGCCCGTCCGGCGTCGCCCCTACCACTGCCCCCAACGGAACGTGTGCAGAAACGGTATAAGAGCCTGGCGTAAACTGGCCGCCACGCGGATTCTGGTATTTCTCCACCTCTTTGCAGTAATAACGCAGCAGTTCGGCGCTGATGTTGTCCACCTCATCAATGTCATTACCGTACTTCTGGAAGCGGTTGATGAGCCTCGCGCGGATCTTTTCCCCTTCCGGCGTGGCGAAGTTGGCCTTCAACACCGCAAGCAATGCGTCGAAACTGACGCGCTGCTGATCAAACACCAGTCCGTTCAGCGCATGCAGCGAGTCGCTCAGATTGGCGATACCAATACCCTGTACCCCAGAGAAATTATAGCGCGCGCCGCCGTCGGTGATGTCACATCCCTTCTCCAGACAGTCGCTGATAAACGAGGAGAGCAGCGGCACCGGCGCCCAGTCGCGATGACCGATATCACAAATATTGCTGCCTTCCACCATCAGCGTGATGTAGTGGCTGATTTTGGCGCGAATATGCGCCAGCAGTCCGTCCCAGGTCAGCTCGCGATTGCCTTCGTTCTCATAGAGGCTTATCTCCATAACCTTCAACAGGTTGAACATGGCGATATCGTGCAGGCCGTAGGTTCTGCCCGGAATCGACAACTCCACGCACCCCACCACCGCGTAATCACGCGCATCTTCCAGCGAGACGCCCCGGTTGAGGAATGCCGGGATCACCACTTCGTCATTAAAGATCTGCGGAATGCCGGTCCCCAGACGGATGGTTTCGGCGGTCTTCATCAGAAACGGCGTATCAATCAGCGCGTTCGTGCGTACGCCCAGATTCGGCTGGGGTAACTGCACGCTCTGGTAGGCATCCAGACAGAGGAACGAAAGCACGTTTACCGCGCTGCGGCCATTTTCCGTCAGGCCGCCGAGTAGCGCGGTATACCCGGTCGGGAAGCCGGCGAAATAACGCGCGCTGCTGGTCGAACGCAGAAGCACGATGTCATTGCATTTCACCCACAGCGATTCGAGCAACTCTTTCAGGAATGCGGGGTCTTCCCCCTGCGTCAGCGACGCCTGATAAAATGGCAGCATGTACCGATCGAAACGGCCCAGCGACAGCGAGCTGGCGTTGGACTCGTACTGCAAAATGATATTCATGTACCAGAACAACTGGCACGCCTGCCAGAAAGTTTGCGGCTTATGCTGCACGTTATGCCGCGAGTTGGCGGCGATAGTCAGCAACTCCTGGCGACGCGTGGCGTCCGGGCAGCGTTCAGCCATACTTTCCGCCAGTACGGCATAGCGCAGAATGTGGCTCTGCGATGCCTCCAGCAGTAGCAGCGCCGCCTGATAAAAGACGTTATCCGGTGCCTGCTGGCAGTGCACGCGCATCTGCTCGACCAGTTCACCCAGCCCGTGATTCAGCAGACGTGGATAATCAATGATGATATGTCCCTGTCCCTTATCCGTTTGGTTGATGCTAAAAATCTGGGTGCTGACGGCGGCTTTGACCTCATCCGTCATCTGACCGTTGATGAAATCCTTCATTGACCGTTTTTCCCAGTAAGGGAAAAGCACATCGCGATAGAGCCGTTTATCGTCTTCGCTGATATCGAAACGGTCCTGGGGACGGGTCGGAAACTGATCCAACTCCTTGAGCAGCCAGTACGGGTCCATTTCCGGCGACATGATGCCCGCACGCGGCTTAACGGTACGGTTGCCGGCAATCAGTTCCTCATCACGAATCGAAATCGCGACATGCT
Organism: Citrobacter telavivensis; assembly: GCA_009363175.1. NCBI lineage: Bacteria > Pseudomonadati > Pseudomonadota > Gammaproteobacteria > Enterobacterales > Enterobacteriaceae > Citrobacter > Citrobacter telavivensis. The sequence continues at coordinate 772,420 of CP045205.1, read as the reverse complement.
CAAGGATATAAACCGTCGCTTTCGCCCGACGTAAAATGACCGGTTCCCCTTCTGTCTGCTGATGGCTGGCGGTATACAACACAGCACGCTCAAGTGAGATTTCACGGTTATTTTTAAAAAGGGCGGTTTTGAGACGATGGATACGGTTGGTCATGAGGAACTCCTGTGGGGCCAAACCTATCAGGCTATCTTATTTGTCATTTTGAACCTGGGCAGTGCTCGTAACCCTCACGTACTACGTGTACGCTCGGGTTCCTGCGCGCTGTCCGTGTTCAAACTGCCTGCAACGATGACGCCTGATGAGGTTGCCCCTTAAACTTAAAACTTGCTCTGATTCGTAGGCCGGATAAGCGAAGCGCCATCCGGCAAACAAAACGGTTACGCAGTCTGCGCCAGATGCGCGCCAATCTTGTTCATGATCGCGTCAGCGCGTTTCACCGCATCGCTGATGTTGACGCGTACGATGGTTTTGCCTGCAAAACGCTCTTCAAATTTGATACCGATATCTTTGGTCAGAATGACGATATCGGCCTGCGCCACATCGGCTGGCGTCAGTTCATTTTCCAGACCAATCGAGCCCTGCGTCTCAACTTTCACTTCCCAGCCTTTTGCTTTGGCTGCGCTTTCCAGCGCTTCAGCGGCCATATAAGTATGTGCAACACCTGAAGGACATGCGGTTACTGCAATAATTTTCGTCATGACGCCACTCCTCACTTAATTAATTTCAAAATCTAAATCCAGATCGTCTTCTTTCTCGTCGGTCTGAGAGACATTCTTGCGCGCCAGACTTTTCAGCACGTTCACACAGACAGCCGTCACCACCGCCCCCACCGCCACCGCGGCGACATAGCCCAGTTTGCCTTCAACCACCGGCAGAACGATCAGTCCGCCCCAACCGGCGTAACACTGCGCGCCGAACAGCGCCGCAGTGACCGCACCACAGGCCGAGCCCAGCATGATGGAAGGAATGACGCGCAGCGGGTCAGCGGCGGCGAAAGGAATCGCCCCTTCGGTCACGCCGACACAGCCCATCACCAGCGCCGCTTTACCGGCTTCGCGTTCTTCAGAAGAGAAGTTTTTACGCCCCACCAGCGTCGCCAGCCCTAAGCCCAGCGGCGGCACGCAGATCCCAACAGCCGCAATGGCCACCACGGTGTAAACCCCCTGCGCCACGCAAATCAGCATAAAGGCGTAGGCAACCTTGTTGATCGGGCCCCCCATGTCAAAGGCCAGCATCAGTCCCATAATCACCGCCAGCATCACGATGCTGCCCTGCTGCATACCCTGCAGCCACTGGGTCAGACTGGCGGTCAGTGCGCCAACGGGTTCGCCCAGCCCCCACATCATGATGCCCGCCGTGATAAAGGTCCCGACGATAGGAATCACGAAGATCGGCATCACGGAACGCAACACCTTATGAACCGGGATTTTTTTCAGGTAGTGCACAACGATGCCGCCGATAATCCCGGCAATCAGCGCCCCGAAGAACCCGGCGCCGAAGCTGTTGCCCACCCAGGCGCCAATCGCACACGGTGCCAGGGCAGAGCGTTCGGCAATGGAATAACCGATGTACGCCGCGAGGAAAGGGACCATCAGCGTCAGCCCGGCCACGCCGATATCAAACAGTTTTTTGAGATTCGGATCGGTCGCGGCGTCAGGCACCGCGCCTTTGCCATACAGCATGACGGAGACTGCCAGTAATATGCCGCCCGCGACCACAAAGGGGATCATATGCGACACCCCCGTCATCAGATGCTGACGGGTGTTTTTCAGGATTTGTACCAACTCATTCATAAGTCGCTCCCGGGCACATGTTTGCCCATGTCCATAACGTTGTTGTGGAAAACAATAGGCAATCCGCAAGAGCGCAGACAGTGGATAAAAAGGCCATTTACTGGATTTTTGTAATGTCAGTACAAAAATGGGATCCGCCTCATAAGTTGAGAAATAGGAGGATTTATGGATATCACGTCGACTTGTGAACTATCTCCCACTTTTCGTCTTACATTACATTTGTCCAGTTTTTGGCAGAATTGTCACATGGCAGCGAACAACCAAGGCCTTTTATCCTGTAGGCAGAAAACCGTTATGGGAGAGAGGCAATGGCCCTGATTGTGGAATTTACCTGTGAGCTGCCCAATGGCGTTCATGCACGCCCGGCAAGCCATGTTGAGACACTGTGTAATACCTTTACTTCACACATTGAGTGGCACAACCTACGAACCGATCGTAAAGGCAACGCCAAGAGCGCGCTGGCGCTGATTGGCACAGATACGCTGGCCGGCGACCATTGCCAGTTGCTGATTACCGGCGCGGATGAAGCCGATGCCCATCAGCGCCTGAGCCAGTGGCTGTGCGACGAGTTTCCCCACTGCGATGCGCCGCTGGCTGAGGTCAACAACAGCGAATTAGAACCGCTACCGGCCTCGCTGACCCACCTGAATCCGCAGCTTTTCCGCGCCCGCAGCGTTTGCAGCGGCAGCGCGGGCGGCATCCTGACGCTTCTCTCTTCGCTGGATCTCAATGCGCTCGGCGAACTTCCTGCGGCAAGCGATGTGGAAAGCGAGCAGTCGGCGCTGGATCGCGGCTTAACGCTACTGGTGAAAAACATTGAATTTCGTTTGCTCGACAGCGACGGCGCCACCAGCGCTATTCTGGAAGCCCACCGTTCGCTGGCAGGCGATACCTCCTTGCGTCAGCATCTGCTGACGGGCGTTTCTCGCGGCTTAAGCTGCGCACAGGCGATTGTCGACAGCGCTAACCACTTCTGCGAAGAGTTTGCTCGTTCCAGCAGCAGCTATTTGCAGGAACGCGCGCTGGACGTGCGTGACGTCTGCTTCCAGTTGCTGCAACACATCTACGGCGAAAAACGCTTTCCGGCCCCCGGAAAACTGACCCAACCTACCGTCTGCATGGCGGATGAATTGACGCCCAGCCAGTTCCTCGAACTGGACAAAACCTTCCTCAAAGGCCTGCTGCTGAAAAGCGGCGGTACCACCTCGCACACCGTGATCCTGGCTCGTTCATTCAACATTCCAACGCTGGTTGGCGTCACGACTGATGCCTTAACCCCGTGGCTGCAACAAGAGGTCTATATCGACGGCAATGCAGGGGCGGTGGTGGTCGCGCCTGACGAGCCGGTCAGCCGCTACTATCAGCAGGAAGCCCGCGTGCACGAGGCGCTGCGCGAGCAACAGCGCGTCTGGTTGACCCAGGAAGCGCGCACGGCTGATGGTATCCGAATGGAAGTTGCCGCCAACATCGCCCACTCCGTGGAAGCACAGGCGGCATTTGGCAACGGCGCGGAGGCAGTCGGTCTGTTTCGCACCGAAATGCTGTATATGGACCGGATCTGCGCCCCAGGCGAGAACGAGCTGTACAACATTTTTTGCCAGGCGCTGGAATCCGCGCAGGGACGCAGCATTATTGTGCGCACGATGGATATCGGCGGCGATAAACCCGTTGATTACCTGAATATTCCCGCTGAAGCCAACCCGTTCCTCGGCTATCGCGCCGTGCGTATCTATGAAGAATACGCCGCACTGTTTACCACTCAGCTCCGATCGATCCTGCGCGCCTCGGCGCACGGTAGTCTGAAAATCATGATCCCGATGATCTCCTCGATGGAAGAGATCCTGTGGGTTAAAGAGAAACTGGCGGAAGCCAAACAGCAGCTGCGCAATGAGCAGATCCCGTTTGATGAAAAGATCCCGCTCGGCATTATGCTGGAAGTCCCGTCAGTAATGTTCATCATCGATCAGTGCTGTGAAGAGATTGATTTCTTTAGCATCGGCAGTAACGACCTGACGCAATACCTGCTGGCCGTTGACCGCGATAACGCCAAAGTCACCCGCCATTACAACAGCCTGAACCCGGCCTTCCTGCGCGCGCTGGATTTCGCGGTGCAGGCAGTACACCGTCAGGGGAAATGGATCGGCCTGTGTGGCGAACTCGGGGCAAAAGGCTCCGTTCTGCCGCTGCTGGTCGGGCTGGGACTGGACGAAATCAGCATGAGCGCCCCCTCCATTCCTGCCGCCAAAGCGCGGATGGCACAGCTCGACAGTCGCGCTTGCCGACAGTTACTGAATCAGGCGATGGCCTGTCGCACGTCGCTGGAAGTGGAGCATCTGCTGGCGCAGTTCCGCATGACGCAGCAGGATGCCCCGCTGGTCACCGCCCAGTGCATCACCCTCGACAGCGACTGGCGCAGCAAAGAAGAGGTGATCAAAGGGATGACCGACAACCTGCTGCTCGCCAGCCGCTGCCGCTACCCTCGCAAACTGGAAGCCGATCTGTGGGCCCGCGAGGCGGTATTCTCCACCGGACTGGGCTTCAGTTTCGCCATTCCGCACAGCAAATCTGAGCATATTGAGCAGTCCACGATAAGCGTCGCGCGCCTGAAAGCCCCCGTACGCTGGGGAGATGATGAGGCGCAGTTCATCATCATGCTCACGCTCAACAAACACGCTGCGGGAGACCAGCATATGCGTATCTTCTCGCGCCTGGCCCGTCGCATTATGCATGAAGAATTTCGCAACGCGCTGGTGAACGCCGCGTCTGCAGACGCGATTGCCAACCTACTGCAACATGAGCTTGAACTTTAAGAGGAAGCAAAATGGAACTGTATCTGGATAGCGCCAATGTGGCGGAAGTTGAACGTCTGGCCCGCATCTTCCCCATCGCCGGGGTAACAACCAACCCGAGCATTGTGGCGGCAAGCAAAGAATCTATCTGGGATGTCCTGCCGCGTCTGCAAAGGGTGATTGGCGAACACGGCATTCTGTTTGCCCAGACCATGAGCCGCGATGCGCAGGGAATGGTGAACGAAGCCAAACGTCTGAACAATGCCGTTCCGGGAATTGTGGTGAAAATCCCGGTGACCTCTGAAGGACTGGTCGCCATCAAGCAGTTGAAAAAAGAGGGCATTGTCACACTGGGTACCGCTGTGTACAGCGCATCTCAGGGACTGCTTGCCGCGCTGGCGGGGGCGAAATATGTCGCGCCTTACGTCAACCGCGTGGATGCCCAGGGCGGAGACGGTATCCGCACGGTACAGGAATTACAGACGCTGCTGGAACGGCATGCGCCGAAAAGCAAGGTGCTGGCCGCCAGTTTTAAAACCCCACGCCAGGCACTGGATTGTCTGCTGGCGGGTTGTGAAGCGATCACCCTTCCTTTAGATGTAGCGCAACAAATGCTCGATACCCCTGCGGTACAGTCAGCTGTTGAGAAGTTTGAGCAAGACTGGAAAAACGCATTCGGTAACATCAACCTGTGAGGAAAATAGGATATGGACCGCATTATTCAATCCCCCGGTAAGTACATCCAGGGTGCAGATGTCATCACTCGTCTTGGCGAATACCTCAAGCCGTTGGCTGAACGTTGGCTGGTTGTCGGCGATAAATTTGTTCTCGGTTTCGCCCAGGGCGAACTGGAAAAAAGCTTTAAAAACGCAGGACTGGCGCTGGAAGTTGCGCCATTTGGCGGTGAATGCTCGCAAAACGAGATCGACCGTTTGCGCAGCGTGGCGGAAAACGCGCAGTGCGGCGCCGTTCTCGGCATCGGCGGCGGCAAAACGCTGGATACCGCGAAAGCCCTTGCCCACTTTATGAACCTGCCTGTGGCGATCGCACCAACCATCGCCTCAACCGATGCGCCATGTAGCGCCCTTTCCGTTATCTACACCGACGCCGGTGAATTTGACCGTTATCTACTGCTACCGCATAACCCGCATATGGTGATTGTCGACACCAAAATCGTTGCCGGTGCACCGGCGCGTCTGTTAGCCGCAGGGATTGGTGATGCGCTGGCGACCTGGTTTGAAGCGCGCGCGTGTTCACGCAGCGGCGCGATCACCATGGCGGGCGGCAAATGCACTCAGGCGGCACTGGCGCTGGCTGAACTGTGCTACAACACGCTGCTTGAAGAGGGTGAAAAAGCAATGCTGGCCGCCGAGCAGCACGTCGTCACCCCGGCGCTTGAGCGCGTGATTGAGGCTAATACCTATCTGAGCGGCGTCGGCTTTGAAAGCGGCGGTCTGGCCGCCGCACACGCGGTTCACAACGGTCTGACGGCGATCCCGGATGCGCACCACTATTATCACGGTGAAAAAGTGGCATTTGGCACGCTGACTCAGTTGGTTCTGGAAAACGCGCCGGTTGAAGAGATTGAGACCGTTGCCGCAGTTTGCCATTCCGTCGGTCTGCCGATTACGCTGGCGCAACTGGATATCAAACAGGATATTCCGGCGAAGATGCGTATCGTGGCGGAAGCCGCCTGTGCGGAAGGCGAAACCATTCATAACATGCCTGGCGGCGCGACGCCGGATCAGGTTTATGCAGCGCTGTTGGTTGCCGACCAGTACGGTCAGCGCTATCTGCAAGAGTGGGAATAAAACGCATAACACTCCCGGCATCGTCCGGGAGTGTTTCTTATGTTATCACGCCTGTTCAACTGTCCGTACTTCGCGCTTTTTCCGGCTGACAATCGCCAGCGCCATGACAATCAGCACAATTCCCCCACCCTCGACAGGACCGGGGTTTTCGCCAAGCAGCCACCAGGAAAACAGAACGCCGCACACCGGAACCGCCAGGGTACTTAAGCTGGCAATACTGGCAGGCAGATTCCTCAACACAAACAGCCACAAACTCCAGGCCAGCGCTGTCGCCAGAATCGCGCTATAGGCCAGCGCCCAGAATACGATGGGCTGCCAGTCAACCACCGGTTGTGGAACCCACCAGGCCACCACACTCATCACCAGCGCGGCATACAACATCTGCCAGGCGGTTAACGACAGTAAATCGATACGAGGATGGCGGGCATACATTCGTTTGGCGACAATGGCGCTCGCGCCCCAACTGACCCCGGAGAGGATCGCCAGCAACGCACTCTTCAGCGAGGCGTAATTCAGTTGCCACGGCTGCATCACCAGCAGTAAACCAATAGCCGCAATCATAATTGCCGCGTATTGCAAACGCCGTAGCCTTTCGCCCAGAAACAGCGCCGCCAGAATGACGACCCAGAATGGCATGGTATAGGTCAGAATCGCGACCTTTCCCGCCCCGCCGCTCATCAGCGCCCACTGCGCCAGCCCGATCATGCCGCAGGTCTGTAATAGCGCAATCGCCAGCGTGTATTTGAACGGCGTCGGGCGCAGACCGCGGCCACGCAGGAGGAGGACGATGAATAATAGTAAGGTTCCGAAGATACAGCGTAATGCAGTGAAGTCGAACGCGCCGATATAGCTCGTGACCTGCTTCATAAAAATCCAGCTATAGCTCCAGATAAGGGTAAGTAAGATAAGACCACCGATTGCCAGTGGATTGCCCTTTCCTGAGACAGACATGATTAATCCAGTAGATTGACGTTTCCTGTAAACACTATACCCCTACGGATACACTTCAGCGACTGCAAGCAGTCGCTGAAGTGGGGTCAGATTACGTCTGAATCGGGATTACTGCAGGTCGAAGCGGTCCAGGTTCATCACTTTCACCCATGCCGCAACGAAGTCCTTCACGAACTTCACATGCGCATCGCTACCGGCATACACTTCCGCCAGAGCACGCAATACGGCATGAGAGCCAAAGACCAGGTCCGCACGTGAAGCGGTGTATTTCACTTCACCGGTCTGACGATCGCGGCCTTCAAACTGTTCGTTTGACTCATCCACCGGTTTCCATTCATGACGCATATCCAGCAGGTTGACGAAGAAGTCATTGCTGAGCACGCCCGGACGATCGGTAAAGACGCCATGCTTACTGCCATCGTAGTTCGCGCCAAGAACGCGCAGACCTCCCACCAGCACGGTCATTTCCGGTGCGGTCAGGGTCAACTGCTGCGCTTTATCAATCAGCAGAGACTCTGTCGTTGCCGCGCCAGGTTCACCGCGATAGTTACGGAAACCATCAGCGATCGGTTTGAGCAGTTCAAACATCTCGACATCCGTCTGATCCTGGCGCGCGTCCACGCGACCTGGGGTGAACGGCACATGAATGCTGACACCTGCGGCGCTGGCGGCTTGTTCAACCCCGACGACACCGGCCAGAACGATGATATCGGCCAGCGAGGCTTTAGCAGAGTCGCGCTGGATTTTCTCCAGAACCGGTAGCACACGCGTGGCAATCGCATTGACATCCCAACCACGCTGCGGCGCTAATGCCAGACGCGCACCGTTCGCCCCGCCACGTTTATCACCACCGCGGAAGGTCGACGCAGATGCCCACGCGACGGACACCAGCTCGCCAACAGAGAGGCCAGACGCGGCAATCGCAGATTTCAGGCTCAGGATATCTTCTTCTGTCGGATTGAAGGTCGGTTGCGGCAGCGGATCCTGCCAAATCAGATCTTCTTTTGGCACTTCCGGTCCGATGTAACGCGCTTTCGGCCCCATATCACGGTGGGTCAATTTGAACCACGCACGGGCGAAGGCTTCGTTAAACGCCTGCGGATCGTTCAGGAAGCGACGGGAAATTTTTTCGAATTCCGGATCAAAGCGCAGCGTCAGGTCGGTGACCAGCATGGTGGGCTTGCGTTTTTTCGACGGGTCGAATGGATCGGGAATAATTTCTGGCGCATCAACCGCTTCAAACTGGATGGCGCCAGCCGGGCTACGCGTCTGTACCCACTCATATTTGAACAGGTTCTCGAAGAAGTAGTTGCTCCATTGGGTTGGGGTTTGCGTCCAGACCACTTCCAGTCCGGAGGTAATCGCATCCGCGCCCACACCGCTACCAAAATCGCTTTTCCAGCCTAAACCCTGGTTTTCGATCGGTGCCACTTCCGGGTCCGGACCGACATGTGTCGCCGGGCCTGCGCCGTGGGTTTTACCCAACGTGTGACCGCCTGCAATCAACGCGACGGTTTCTTCATCGTCCATCCCCATGTTGCCAAAGGTTGCACGAATTGCTGAGGCCGCAGAAAGCGGTTCACCGCTGGCGTTAGGGCCTTCCGGGTTAACGTAGATCAGCCCCATCTCGGTGGCGGCTAAAGGACGTTTTGCCAGCTCTTCCGGGTCACGGTGGGCAAGCCACGTTTTCTCATCGCCCCAGTTAACATCCAGATCCGGTTCCCAGACGTCCTCGCGACCCGCACCGAAACCAAAGGTACGGAAGCCCGAGTTTTCCAGCGCGACGTTACCCGCCAGAATAAACAAGTCTGCCCAGGAAATTTTTTGCCCGTATTTTTGCTTGATTGGCCACAACAGGCGACGCGCCTTGTCCAGGCTCACGTTATCCGGCCAGGAGTTCAGGGGAGCAAAACGCTGCTGTCCACGACCCGCGCCACCGCGGCCGTCAACGGAACGATAGGTACCTGCACCGTGCCAGGCCATGCGGATAAACAGACCGGCATAAGTTCCCCAGTCAGCAGGCCACCACGGTTGAGATTCGGTGAGAAGCGCTCTGAGATCGCCTTTCAGCGCGGAATAATCTAATTTGCTGAATTCTTTGCGGTAATCGAAATCTTCACCCAGCGGGTTTGAGCGATTGGAATGTTGGTTTAAAAGGTCGACGCGGAGCTGGTTAGGCCACCAGTCACGGCTGGTTGTTCCTGCTCCAGCGCTCTGGTCATGGCCGCCCTGATGAAAAGGACATTTTCCGGCGGACGTCGGGTTATGGATATCGTCTGGCGTGCTCATCTATATGCTCCCTTTACAGTGTTTACATTACGATATACACCTACAGAGATAAGATATAGTCGAAATAATCCACAGATTCGATAGCTGATACCTTTTATATTTTTAGTTACAGAGATGTAGATCAAAATGAGGTGTAAAAAAGCCCTCCGGGGAGGGCCGAGGCATTTTATACACCGGGTCTGACGCCCAGCGTGTGGCAAATCGCGTAGCTCATTTCAGCGCGGTTAAGTGTATAGAAATGAAAATCTTTTACCCCTTCCCGGCTTAAAATTTTCACCATGTCCATGGCGATATTTGCCCCCACCAGCTTGCGGGTTTCCGCATCGTCATCAAGGCCGTTAAACATTTGTGACATCCACGACGGAATGCGCACATTGGTCATATCAGCAAACTTCTTCGCCTGCTTAAAGTTCGAGACCGGCAGAATGCCAGGAATGATTTCCACGTCGATGCCCGCAGAGACGCAGCGGTCGCGAAAACGCAGGTAGCTTTCGACATCAAAGAAAAATTGGGTGATGGCGCGATTCGCCCCGGCATCCACTTTACGCTTCAGGTTGAGCAAGTCCGCCTGCGCGCTTTTCGCTTCCGGGTGCACTTCCGGGTAAGCGGCGACGGAGATATCAAAGTCAGCCACCTCTTTGAGCAGGCTCACCAGATCGGCAGCATACATATCCGGCTTGCCGCTGCCCGCCGGCAGGTCGCCACGCAGCGCAACAATGTGGCGGATACCGTTGTTCCAGTAGTCCTGCGCGATAGTGCGCAGCTCATCGCGAGTCGCGTCAATACAGGTCAGGTGCGGTGCGGCTTCCAGACCCGTGCGATCTTTAATCCCTTTGATAATACTGTGCGTACGGTCGCGCTCGCCAGAGTTTGCGCCGTAGGTTACCGAAACAAACTTCGGCTTCAGGCTGCTCAGGCGATCGATGGAATTCCACAGGGTTTGCTCCATTTCACTGGTGCGCGGCGGGAAAAACTCGAACGAAACGTTAATCTGACCCTGGACTTCCGCCAGGCTCTGATTCAGGGCTTCCCGCTGGTTGGCGTGAAAAAAGCTCATACCTTACCTCATCAATCGCTTGTCATTATATGTTGTGTTGTGAACATCTATCCGTTTAGACGTCCAGATGTAAAAATGACGGAAAAGCACGATGACGTCAACTGAAAAATCATCGTTGATGGTGAGGAAAAGTCAGGGAAGATGAAAAAAATTCACGTTAGCCCGCCATTCAGAGGGCTGATATCACGCTTTTCAGCCACTGTAAGCGCGCAACGTTCTCCGGCAGCATTACCAGCCCCGCCTGAATACTGAGTTCACCGTTGTGCAGTGGACGAAAAACCACGCCCTGGCGCTGAATGGCGGCAAAGGAGGCCGGAAGTAAGCTCAGACCGTCGCCATGCGCAATTCGCGCCAGCAGAACGTCATGCTCCAGCGGTTCTTCAAGACAGGTCGGGGCGTAACCCACGCGCTGAAAGCGTTCCCGCGTAGCGTCAAAGAAGGCCGGATTACGTTCCCGGCTGAACCAGAACAGCGGTCGGTGGTTAAGTTCCGCCAGGAGGAGAGACTCTCTGCCTGCCTCTGGCCAGATGGCGGGTAGCGCCGCGATGAGCGGCTCGTGCCAGTCGAGCGACGTGACGGCAAGTCCGTCGGACTCCAGCGGCAACGCCACCACGGCAGCATCCAGTTTTCCGCGTCGCACCTGACGCACCAGATCGGGTGAGCCCTGGCGCACCAGACGCAGGGTCTCCACCCGGGTATTCATCTGCGTTTCCAGCCCAGCGAAAACACCCTGCTCAAACGCCGTCGTCAGCCCCAGACGCAGCGACTGCACATCATTTGGCGCGAGCTGACTCAGAGCTGCCCAGGTTTTATCCTGCAGTTCCAGCAGCGGACGTACGATCTCCAGCACCCGTAGTCCCTCATTTGTCAGCGTCAGGCCTTTGGTATGACGGACAAACAGCGTTATCCCCAGACGTTCTTCAAGCTGGCGTATGTGGCGGCTGAGCGGCGGTTGCGACATAAACAGTCGCTGGGCCGCCCGGCTCATGTTGTTCTCTTCCGCCACCACGGCAAAGTAGCGCAGCAGGCGGATATCCAGAGAGTACAGAGGCGGTGTTGTCATACCGAAAAGGTATCACGGAAACGGTATTATCCAAATGATTCCGCCCGCCCTATCCTCACGCCATACATTACACAAACGAGGAAGACACCATGCATTCGGAACGTTTTATTACCGGTCAGGACATGCTACAGCAGGTCGATGGCAAAGGCGGCGATGCCGTCGTCGAGAGCCTGAAAGATATTGCTCCCGACTTCGCCCGCTATCTGATTGAGTTTCCTTTTGGCGACATCTATTCCCGACCCGGGCTGGATTTACGCAGTCGGGAGATTGCCACCGTCGCCGCATTGACCGCGCTGGGTAATGCCACGCCGCAGTTGAAGGTACATATTGCCGCCGCGCTGCACGTCGGGTTAACGCAGGAGGAAATTATTGAGGTGATGATGCAGATGGCAGTATATGCAGGCTTTCCAGCCGCGTTAAACGGTCTGTTTGCCGCAAAAGAAGTGTTTGCCGGCCGGTAACGCACCGGCCAGCATGATTGACGAACCGTAGGCCGGATAAGCGCAGCGCCATCCGGCAAAAACTACAGCAGTTGCGCCAGACGGTTAATATCTGACTGGATCGCCCCGGCGGTAACGTCACGACCGGCACCGGGTCCGCGGATCACCAACGGATTATCGCGATACCAGCGACTTTCAATGGCGAAGACGTTATCGCACGGCAGCAGCGCTGCCAGCGGGTGCTCTGGACGAACGGCTTCGACGCCGACGCGCGCTTTGCCGTTGGCATCGAAACGTGCCACATAGCGCAGCACCAGCCCCATTTCGCGGGCCGCTTCCAGACGTTGCACCATCTGGTCGTTCAGTTCATCGCCATTTTCAAAGAAGTGATCGATTGAACCTTCTTCACAATGTGCGGGAACCAGCGACTCAACGCGAACCTGATCCGGCTCGATGTCGTAGCCCGCTTCACGCGCCAGAATCACCAGCTTGCGCATCACATCTTTACCCGACAGGTCGACGCGCGGATCCGGCTCCGTCAGTCCCTGCTGCCAGGCCTGATCCACCAGATCGGTAAACGGCACAGAGCCATCAAACTGCAGGAATAGCCAGGACAGCGTGCCGGAGAAGATCCCGCTGATTGACAGGATAGTGTCGCCGCTGTCGATCAGATCGCGCACGGTGTGGTTGATCGGCAACCCCGCCCCCACGGTGGCGTTGTACAGCCAGTGACGCCCGGTCTTATCAAACGCGTCGTGGATCTGGCGATACTTATTGCTGGTACTCGCCCCGGCCAGTTTGTTAGCGCTGATGACGTGGAAACCGTGACTGGCGAAGTCGAGATACTGATCGGCAAGCTGTTCGCTTGCGGTCACATCCAGCACCACCAGATCGTCATACGGGTGCGCGCGCATCCACAGGAACAGCGACTCTTCATCCTGTTCAATGGCTTCATCATTGAAGAACGCCAGCGCCCGGCTGGCATCAAGCCCTTCGTAGTTCAACAGGCTGCGACGGCTATCCACCACCCCTGCCAGCACAAATTCAAAACCGGTACGCGCCGAGAGCGTACTCTGCTCGCGAGCAAACAGTTCCAGCCAGCGGGAACCAATATTGCCCTTGCCAAAGAGCACCAGGCCGATGCGTTTTTCTGCGCGGAAAATGGACTGATGCAGACCCTGAATCAGGCTCTCCGTCGGGCCGGTACGCAGCACGGCCACCAGGCTGATGCCCTCTTCCGACTGCCAGGTAAATTCCACCGGCTGTCCTTTCAGCTGCTGCCAAAAACGGTGGCAGTGCAGCGGATTACGGGTGACGCCCGCCCCCACCATCGCCACCAGCGCCAGCCCCTGACGCAAACGCAGTTCACCCGGCAAACCCGCTTCATCGAGGATTCGCAGAGCGCTATCCGCCACTTCCGAGGTGTAGCAGAACTGCAGCAGGTGACGATCGGTATGAACGCCAACGGCCAGCGGACGCACCTGCGCACGCTTGAGGACCTGGTCGATATCCTTATGCGCCTGCTTAAAGTCCTGGCTGGCAGGAACCTGAAATTCAATCAGGCAAACGTCATCATGGCTGGTCACGATACGCGCGCCGGTACCTGAAGCCAGTACGCGCTCAATGCGCGTAGAGCCTTGATCCGGCGTGTAGCTACAGCGCAACTGGAGATCGATATCGCTCCCGGAAACCGGCTGCAGCGTACGGGTGTGCAGAACCGGTGCCGCCAGGCGCGCCAGCTCGCTGGCTTCATCCAGACGTAACAGCGGCAACAGGCAGGCGTCTTTAACTTTACGCGGGTCAGCGCTGTACACCCCGGCCACGTCGCTCCAGATGGTGACGCGGGAAACGCCCGCCAGCGCGCCAACCTGCGTGGCGGAATAGTCAGAACCGTTACGGCCCAGCAGCACCGTATCACCCGCATTACTACGGCTGATAAAACCGGTCACCACCAGACGTTTTTGCGGGTGCTGGATCAGCAGTTGCTGCAATAACGGGTAAGAAAGCCCTTCATCCACCTGCGGTTGCGCGGCGCGCTCGGCGCGTAAGAATTCACGCGCATCCAGCCAGGCCGACGCCATGCCATGCTGATTCAGCACCGCAGACATCAGACGTGCCGACCATACTTCACCATGACCTACCACCTCCGCATAAACAGCGTCATTCACACCGCTGTCCAGCAGGTTTGCCAGACGCTCCAGATCGCTAATAAACAGGCTGGTTAATCCATCCGCCACGTCAGCGGGAAGCAGGCCGCTAATCAGCTCACACTGATAGCGGCGCAGGGTCTGTTGCACCTGATGCGCAGAGAGGCGATCGGTCTGACTTAATTTCAGCCAACTGATCAGTTGGTTGGTCGTACTGCCCGCAGCGGAAACCACCATCATGTCGTCAGGCTGTGAGTATTCCGCCATGATGCCCGCGACGCGCAGATAACATTTCACGTCAGCCAGACTACTACCACCAAATTTGTGCAGTTGACGACCCTTCGCCCCTGCCTGCGCAATCATACTCATGTTTACCCCTTGTTTGCAGCCCGGAAGCCATTTTCCAGGTCGGCAATTAAATCTTCGCCATCTTCAATACCGGTGGAGATACGCAGCAGCGTCTCGGAGATCCCGGCAGCAGCACGCGCTTCTGGAGCCATGCCGGCATGCGTCATCGTTGCGGCGTGAGAGATTAGGCTTTCCACTCCCCCTAAGGATTCCGCCAGCGTAAACAACGACAGCCCGCTCAGGAAACGACGCAGCGTCTGCTCATCGCCATCCAGTTCAAAACTCAACATTGCGCCAAAACCTTTTTGCTGACGCACGGCAATGTCATGCCCCTGATTTTCCGGCAGCGACGGGTGATAGAGCTTTTTCACCAGCGGCTGGGTTTGCAGGTAATCGACGATCGCCTGCGCATTGCGTTGCGCCACTTCCATGCGCGGCGACAGCGTACGCAACCCACGCAACAGCAGGTAACTGTCAAACGCGCCGCCGGTCACGCCGATATTATTCGCCCACCATGCCAGTTCGGTGACGATTTCCGGATCTTTGGCTATCACCACGCCCGCCACCACGTCAGAGTGGCCATTCAGATATTTCGTGCATGAATGCAACACCAGATCGGCGCCCAATGCCAGCGGATTTTGCAGCGCCGGGCTTAAAAAAGTGTTGTCGACAACGCTGACGGCTCCGGCTTCACGCGCCAGTTGGCAGATTTTCGCAATATCCACCACGCGTAACAGCGGATTACTCGGACTTTCCACCAGTACCAGTTTGGGTTTTTCTGCCAGCGCGGCCTGCAACGCCTGCTCATCCCCTTGATCGACAAACCGCACGCGATAGCATCCGCGCGTCGCCAGACTGTCAAACAGGCGGTAGCTGCCGCCGTAGCAGTCATGCGGTGCCACCAGCAGATCGCCTGGCTTCAGAAACACGGTTGTCACCAGGTGAATCGCCGACATGCCGGTATTGGTCAGCACCGCACCCGCCCCCCCTTCCAGTTCGGCCAGCGCACGCTGCACCACATCGCGCGTAGGGTTGCCGCGACGGGAGTAGTCATGGGCGCGAGGCTCATTAAAACCGGTAAAATTATAGGTGCTGGAAAGGTGAATCGGCGGAACGACGCAACCATACTGTTCGTCGTCATTTAACCCGCTACGCACTGCGATGGTGGCCTGTTTACGCGTCATGTTAGGGTGTTCCTGAGCTGAGTCGATGAAAAGTCAGGTCCCAGAGTAAACAGGTTAACAATAGACGTCAATACATCTGGACATCTAAACTTCTTTGCGTATAGATTGAGCAAACTGGAAATAGCCGTTAAAATTATCTGCATTAGCGCACAACTACAGGCGCTTTATCAGTGTCACAGTATCGCCTGTACGGTAAACTATGCGGAATTATGGCGAGTAGCCACACAAATAGTGCGGCATTGCCTCATATTAATGACAAAGAGGATTAAGTATCTCATGGCTGAATGGAGCGGCGAATATATCAGCCCATACGCTGAGCACGGTAAGAAGAGTGAGCAAGTAAAGAAAATTACGGTTTCCATTCCTCTGAAGGTGTTAAAAATCCTCACCGATGAACGCACGCGTCGTCAGGTGAACAACCTGCGCCACGCCACCAACAGCGAGTTGCTGTGTGAAGCGTTTCTGCATGCCTTTACCGGGCAACCCCTGCCAAACGACGCAGACCTGCGTAAAGAGCGCAGTGATGAAATCCCGGAAGCGGCGAAAGAGATCATGCGTGAACTGGGGATCGACCCGGAGACATGGGAATATTGATTTGCAGAAAAGAGCGGCGCGGGTTTCCTGGCCGCTCTTTTTAATTGTGTAACAAGGACGTTATGCCATGAATCGAGGCTTACTGGTTTTCAGTCTGCTGATTGCGACGCCTGTTTTTGCCTGGCAGCCGCAAACCGGCGATATCATCTTTCAAATGTCCTTATCCTCCCAGAGCCAGGCGATTCAACTGGCAACGCATTCTGACTATAGCCATATCGGCATGATCGTTATCCGCGAGAAAAAACCGTATGTCTTTGAGGCCATTGGCCCGGTGGTTTATACCCCTCTGCAAAAGTGGATAAAACACGGTAAAGACGGAAAATACATCGTGCGTCGCGTTGACGGTGGGCTATCGCCACAGCAGCAGAAAAAGCTCGCGCAAACCGCAAAACAATATCTTGGTAAACCTTACGATCTGGCCTTTTCCTGGAGTGACGAGCGTCAGTACTGCTCTGAAGTGGTGTGGAAGGTGTATGACCATGCGCTCGGGATGAAAATGGGTAAGCTGCAAAAGCTGAAGGATTTCGATCTCAGTCACCCGGCGGTGCAAGCCAAAATGAAAGAACGCTACGGTAAAAATATCCCGCTGAATGAAACGGTTATTTCCCCGCAGGCGCTTTTTGATGCGCCGCAACTGGAAACGGTTGAGAAGTCGTGGCCGCTGCTTTGGTGGTGACGCAACAAAGGCAGAGGTTTTCCCCTGCCTTTCAGACTCACTGCCCACTATTTTCATAGTGGTGCTCATGGGTTATTTGCTAATCCCATTAAATTTATTCAGTGTTGCTTCCATTTTGAGCGTTTCTTTACGGTTCAGTGGATAGAAATAAATCAGCATCACGGCGGCCAAAAACAGGCATAAAGCCGGTATCAGATTCGCCATCGTGTAAATATTTTCCCGCACGACGCTGGTTTGCACAGCCCCGCCCGTTGATGAGGATTGGTAGCCGATGATAGCCAGCATAAAACCCCCAATGGCCCCCGCACATGCCTGACCCACTTTGCGAGCAAAGAAGTTCACACCATAAACGGTGCCATCTTCGCGATCGCCAGTAATATACTGATGGTAGTCGCAAACATCAGTCATAAACGCCCAAATCATCAGGTTGAATAATCCGGCCCCTAGCGTCGCAAGGAAAAGAAAGACCAGATAGATTTTCGCATCCGTAATGTGGATGAAGTACATAATCAGATACATCACCACTGAAAAGAACAGTGCGCCGACGCTGGCTTCTTTTTTACCAAACCGCTTCGTGAGCCAGGACGCCGATGGCGCCAGCAGAATCAGGGAACCAAAGGTAAATAAGAGTGCGACAGACATGGCGGCTTTATTGTGGAAATAGTCATTAAACAGATAGGTCATATTGGTGCCGGAGAGACCCTGATTAATCACAATAAGCAGATCAACCACAACCAGCACAATCAACGCCTTATTGCGTAGCAATCCCTTCAGCAAAACAGAAACGGGCATGCTCTCTTTTCTTTCCACACGCACGCGCTCTGTCGTTAAGTGACAGGTCAGTGTTAAAAAGATAAAAGCCAGTATCGAGCAGCCAATCGCAATCCAGAAGAAATGTTGCCCGGAAATCACCAGGCTTCCGTCAACAAGGGTGGTATACATCAGAATGGGAATAAAAAAACCGGTTGCCCCACCACCAATCGCCGAGCCAACGCTGCGGTAAGTCGAAAGCGAAACACGATCGTCCGGATTCGAGCTAATCGCGGCTGACATTGCACCATAAGGAATGCTAACGGTCGATAACAACGAACCGTAAATAAAATAGGAACAGCAGATATAGATAATTTTCGCTGTTTCAGAAAATTCATGAACAAACGGCAGAAAAAGAACCACCGAAATGATGCAGAAAGGGTATTTCATGCGACGAACCCAGGGATTAAAACGCCCGTAAACGGTCAGTTTAGACGTATCGCATATGCGCCCTACGGCGACATCAACAAACGCATCAAAGAGTTTTGTTATAAAATAGAGTGACCCGACAATAACCCCGGAAACACCGAGCACATTAGTGTAGTAAATCATTAAAAAGCTATTGACCAACCCAAGAATAAAACAATTTCCCAGGTCGCCACACAAGTAACCTATTTTATCTCTGAATCCGAAAGGCCTGATAGCAATGCTTGCATTACTTCTTATAACATGTTCATCACTGGACATTATGTCAACTCCTGAGTGCCTTATTCACGCGAAAATGAGAACAAGCGTATTTTGCGTATTGAAAGGCAACTTGATGATGTTTTGTTTAGATAAATTTCACGTTAACGGAATTAACAATCAGAAGTTATAACCCAGACCCACGCGATAACGCGTCTGGCGATCGTCCGTCGTTGTTGTGTTATAACCAGAAGAAACGTTACCCACTTCAACAAAAGGAACCCAGGATCCTATCTTATAAGCAACACGGAAGTTATATTCATAATCTTCATTTTTGTTGTTATACAAATCTTCACTATCGGCAATTTTATAAATGCCGTTAAGTTCAAACATCCAGTTATTGACGTTATAACCGAGCCACGCTTCCGGGCGATAGACCATCCGGTCATCTTTGCCGTCAGCATTTCTGCGCATATATTCCTGACGATAGCGGAACGCAGTCCACCAGTTATCATTGATATTATACTGTACGCGAAGATAAGGCTTATAGATCGCTATATTATCACCCGTTTCCACCGCGATGCCCGGCTGCCAGATGAGCCCCTGCCAGGTGAATTGATAACTTGCCGTATACTCGTTGCCATTACTTTCCATATTGTTCCACGCATCATTTGATTGCGCATCATCGGAACGAGAGATAGCTTCTACTGCCACACCAAAACCAGTCGCAAAGCGGTGAGACATATAAACACGGTCATAGTTACGTCCATCATCATAATATTCATGACGATAATCTACATAGCCTGCGTGAGCGGCCCCAGATAATAATGGAATAAGTAATAATGCATATCCACGCTTCATAGCAATCCCTCTCAATAGAAAACGTCAAAAACAATCTGACCTTATCAGCACCACCACTGCTAAAACGACATGATGAAAATAAGGGACAGAATTAATTTTATATTACGTAATGAAGTTTATTTAAGCGGGGAAGCTAAAACCTTTTAAATTTTGCCAGCAACTAAAAATCATGGCAAAAAAAGAAAGATAAGAGAGATGAACATCACCAATAGAAACAATTTACCGAAAAATTAGAAACGGCATTTCAAGTTAGTTTCTCGTTATTTATTCAAGGCGTCAATAAAAAATATAAAAAAGATAAAATTCAGATACAAAAAAAGCGCCAGTCGGCGCTTTTTTTTGACAGCTGAAACTTATTTGCTGCCCGGGATGTTGAAACGCTTGTTGAAGCGGTCAACACGGCCACCGGTTGCAACGTCACGCTGTTTGCCAGTGTAGAACGGGTGGCATTTACCGCAGACGTCCAGGTTCAGATCGTGACCTACGGTAGAGCGAATTTTCATGACGTTACCGCAAGAACAGGTAGCAGTAATTTCTTCGTATTTCGGGTGAATATCTTTTTTCATGGGAAAACCTCAGTTTAAGGCCGCGTCGCTCTTCCAGCCCTAACGCCAGACACCACGCGATGTTAATTTTTACCCGTCGCCTTTCACACCGCTGATATGTTGGCTGCGTGAAATTCTCGGGTAACGGTCAAGTTTTGACACAATCAATTTGCATCAAAGGCGGCGAATCATACAGAAATTAGCCCGCTCATGCAAACTGATTCGCTCATCACCCATGAGTAATGTGTATACTAACCGGCCAGATTTCAAGTCAGGATGATTTATGCCCGTAGTGCACGTTGCCTTACCCGTTCCGCTCCCTCGCACCTTTGACTATCTTCTGCCGGAAGGCATGAATGTCAAAGCAGGGTGTCGCGTGCGCGTACCGTTTGGCAAACAGCAGGAGCGCGTCGGGATCGTAGTCTCGGTTAGTGACAAAAGCGAGCTGCCGCTGAATGAACTGAAAGCTGTCGTTGATGTGCTGGATGATGAGCCGCTCTTTTCGACCTCCGTCTGGCGTCTGCTGATCTGGGCGGCGGATTATTATCATCATCCCATTGGCGACGTGCTGTTCCATGCCCTGCCCATCCTGCTGCGTCAGGGGAAACCAGCCACCAACACGCCAATGTGGTACTGGTTTGCCACCGAAGAGGGCCAGGCCGTTGATCTTAATAGCCTGAAACGTTCCCCCAAACAGCAGCAGGCGCTGGCCGCGTTGCGACAGGGGAAAATCTGGCGCGATCGGGTCGCCGACCTTGAATTCAACGATGCCGCGCTTCAGGCTCTGCGTAAAAAAGGCTTGTGTGAACTGGCGAGCGAAACCCCAGGTTTTAGCGACTGGCGCACGCACTACGCGGTTTGCGGCGAACGTCTGCGACTGAACACCGAACAGGCCACCGCCGTTGGCGCAATTCACAGCGCGTCAGACTGTTTCTCCGCCTGGCTGCTGGCCGGGGTGACGGGGTCAGGTAAAACCGAAGTTTATCTGAGCGTACTGGAAAACGTTCTGGCACAGGGTAAGCAGGCGCTGGTGATGGTGCCGGAAATTGGTCTGACGCCGCAAACCATCGCCCGTTTTCGCGAACGGTTCAACGCGCCGGTGGAAGTGCTGCATTCCGGCCTCAATGACAGCGAGCGCCTTTCTGCCTGGTTGAAAGCCAAAAACGGCGAAGCGGCGATTGTCATTGGCACACGCTCCTCCTTATTTACGCCGTTTAAAAATCTTGGCGTGATCGTTATCGATGAAGAACACGACAGTTCCTATAAACAGCAGGAAGGCTGGCGCTATCATGCCCGCGATCTGGCGGTCTGGCGCGCCCATAGCGAACGCATTCCGATAATCCTCGGTTCGGCAACTCCGGCACTGGAAACGCTGTGTAACGTGCGGCAGAAAAAATACCGGATGCTGCGCCTGACGCGCCGCGCCGGAAACGCGCGTCCCGCGACTCAGCACGTGCTGGATTTAAAAGGTCAGCAGGTACAGGTCGGTCTGGCACCGGCGCTGATCGCCCGTATGCGCCAGCATTTACAGGCCGACAACCAGGTGATTTTATTTCTCAATCGCCGGGGCTTTGCGCCTGCGCTGCTTTGCCACGACTGCGGCTGGATTGCGGAGTGTCCGCGTTGCGATCACTACTACACCCTGCATCAGGCACAGCACCATTTGCGCTGTCATCACTGCGACAGCCAGCGTCCGGTGCCACGTCAGTGTCCTTCCTGTGGCTCTACGCATATGGTACCGGTCGGATTGGGCACTGAGCAGCTTGAACAAGCGCTGGCTCCCTTCTTTCCCGGCGTGCCGATTTCCCGCATTGACCGCGATACCACCAGCCGCAAAGGGTCGCTTGAGCAGCATCTGGCACAAGTGCATCGCGGTGGCGCAAGGATCCTGATCGGCACCCAGATGCTGGCAAAAGGTCACCACTTCCCTGACGTGACGCTGGTTGCGCTGCTGGATGTGGACGGCGCGCTGTTCTCGGCAGATTTCCGCTCAGCAGAACGCTTTGCCCAACTTTATACGCAGGTTTCCGGGCGCGCAGGACGCGCTGGCAAACAGGGAGAAGTGGTTTTGCAGACCCACCATCCGGAACATCCGCTGCTACAGACTCTGTTGCATAAGGGCTATGACGCATTCGCTGAACAAGCGCTGGCGGAACGGCAAACTCTGCAACTGCCGCCGTGGACCAGTCACGTCATTGTGCGCGCAGAAGATCATCATAATCAGCAGGCGCCGCTGTTTTTGCAGCAACTGCGTAATCTGATTCAGGCCAGTCCGCTGGCTGACGATAAGCTCTGGATTTTAGGCCCGGTACCGGCACTGGCGCCGAAGCGCGGCGGACGCTATCGCTGGCAGATTTTATTGCAGCATCCGTCACGGATTCGTTTGCAGCATATCGTGAGTGGCACGCTAGCACTCATCAATACGTTACCGGAGTCGCGCAAGGTGAAATGGGTGCTGGATGTCGATCCCATCGAGGGATAGCCCCCTCAGATGCGAGGCGGATCGTAAAATTCAACATTCATCACACTTTTTATGAAAATTCTGTAACCGTTTCCATCCGCTATCTGATAAAAATGTTTTCGATGTGAATTTAAACAGGGATTGTGCTGCGCCGAATTTTCCAGGCGAGGAGAAAGAGTGAAACCGAATAAGCAGGCCGCTGCCGCTACAATGAAAGATGTTGCCATAAAGGCGAAAGTCTCAACGGCAACGGTGTCCCGCGCGCTAATGAACCCCGATAAAGTCTCTCAGTCCACCCGAAACCGGGTTGAACAGGCAGCTGTAGAAGTGGGGTATTTACCGCAGGCGACGGGTCGCAATGTTAAACGTAATGAATCGCGAACGATCCTGGTGATTGTCCCGGATATTTGCGATCCCTTCTTTAGCGAACTGATCCGTGGGATCGAGGTCACCGCCGCCAGTCATGGCTATCTGGTGTTGATCGGCGATTGCGCGCACCAGAACCAGCAGGAAAAAACCTTCGTCAATCTGATCATCACCAAGCAAATTGATGGCATGTTGTTGTTGGGCTCTCGTCTGCCGTTTGACGCCAGTATTGAAGAGCAGCGCAATCTGCCGCCGATGGTGATGGCGAACGAGTTTGCGCCGGAGCTGGAGTTGCCCACCGTCCATATCGACAACCTGACCGCTGCCTTCAATGCCGTGAACTATCTGCATGAACTGGGACATCAGCGCATTGGCTGCATTGCCGGGCCGGAAGAGATGCCGCTATGTCATTACCGCTTGCAGGGTTACGTGCAAGCGCTGCGCCGTTGCGGTGTGACGGTGGATCCGCACTATATCGCTCGCGGGGATTTCACCTTCGAAGCTGGCGGCAATGCGCTCAGGCAGTTGTTCGAATTGCCGCAACCGCCGACAGCGGTATTCTGTCATAGCGATGTCATGGCGCTCGGCGCCCTCTCATGGGCCAAACGTCAGGGCATCAAAGTTCCGGATGACCTGTCGATTATTGGTTTCGACAACATCGCCCTGGCGGAATTTTGCGATCCGCCGCTGACCACCGTTGCGCAACCGCGTTTCGAAATTGGTCGTGAAGCGATGCTGTTGCTGCTTGACCAAATTCATGGACAAAATGTCAACAGCGGCTCGCGTTTGATGGACTGTGAACTGATCCTTCGGGGTACCACGCGTGCCTTAACGTAAACCTTTCAGACACGGTGTCTGGTCAAAGGCCCGCCGCTTAAGTAACATGGCGGGCTGACGAACAAATCAATACAGCGAAACGATAGTGGCACAACGAGATTATGTACGTCGCGGCCAACCGGCACCTTCGCGGCGCAAAAAGAGCACCTCACGGAAAAAGCAACGCAACACGTCTGCGGTATCGCCCGCAATGGTCGCCATTGCCGCCGCCGTTCTTGTGGCCTTTATCGGTGGTTTGTACTTCATTACGCATCATAAGAAAGAAGAATCCGAAACGTTGCAGGGTCAGAAAGTGACCGGTAACGGGCTGCCGCCGAAGCCGGAAGAGCGTTGGCGCTATATTAAAGAGCTGGAAAGCCGCCAGCCGGGCGTACGTGCGCCGACAGAACCGTCTGCAGGCGGTGAAGTGATGAAGCCGGATCAACTGACCAACGAACAGCGCCAGTTGCTTGCGCAAATGCAGGCCGATATGCGCCAGCAGCCAACGCAACTCAACGAAGTACCGTGGAACGAGCAGACACCGGCACAGCGTCAGCAAACGTTGCAGCGCCAGGCTCAGCAACGTCAGGTTGAGCAACAGCAGCAGCAGTGGAACAGCACGCCACCGGTTCAACAGCCGCGTACGCAGCCGCAGACACAAACGCGCACAGCGCAAACGGCACCGGTACAGCAACCGTCGAAGCCTGTCGCGCAGCCGCAGAAACCTGCGGCAACGTCACAGCCGTATCAGGATCTGCTGCAGACCCCTGCGCACACAGCGGCGTCTGCGCCGAAAACACAACCTGCCGCTCCGGTTGAGCGCGTGCCAGAAGCACCGAAGCCGACTGCGGAGAAGAAAGACGAACGTCGCTGGATGGTGCAGTGCGGTTCGTTTAAAGGCGCTGAACAGGCAGAAACCGTGCGTGCACAGCTGGCTTTCGAAGGCTTTGACTCCAAAATCACCACCAACAATGGCTGGAATCGCGTGGTTATCGGGCCGGTGAAAGGCAAAGAGAATGCCGACAGCACGATTAGCCGCCTGAAGATGGCGGGTCACACAAACTGTATTCGACTCGCCTCCGGGGGTTGAAACCCCCAAAATCCCCCCCATCTATACTTGCATTACGCCCCGTACACCGTGCGGGGCTTGTATTCTGTATTTGTAACCAAGGGGTCTGCTCGTGACAACAATAGTAAGCGTACGCCGTAACGGCCATGTGGTTATCGCCGGTGATGGTCAGGCCACACTGGGTAACACCGTAATGAAAGGCAACGTGAAAAAAGTACGTCGTCTGTACAACGACAAAGTCATTGCTGGCTTTGCGGGAGGTACGGCGGATGCGTTCACGCTGTTTGAACTGTTTGAGCGCAAGCTGGAAATGCATCAGGGACATCTGGTCAAAGCCGCCGTTGAGCTGGCGAAAGACTGGCGTACCGACAGGATGCTACGCAAACTTGAAGCGCTGTTAGCAGTCGCAGATGAAAACGCCTCCCTTATCATCACCGGTAACGGTGACGTCGTGCAGCCGGAAAACGATCTGATTGCCATCGGCTCCGGCGGTCCCTACGCCCAGGCTGCGGCACGTGCTCTGCTGGAAAACACCGAGCTCGGCGCTCGCGACATTGCTGAAAAAGCGTTGGATATTGCAGGTGATATCTGCATTTACACCAACCATTTCCATACCATTGAAGAATTACCGTCTAAAGCGTAAGGATCTCCCATGTCTGAAATGACCCCACGCGAAATCGTCAGCGAACTGAACAAGCACATCATCGGCCAGGATAACGCCAAGCGTTCCGTGGCGATTGCACTGCGTAACCGCTGGCGCCGCATGCAGCTCGACGAAGAACTGCGCCATGAAGTCACACCGAAAAACATTCTGATGATAGGCCCCACCGGTGTCGGTAAAACCGAAATCGCCCGTCGTCTGGCAAAGCTTGCCAACGCGCCGTTCATCAAAGTAGAAGCGACAAAATTCACCGAAGTAGGTTATGTCGGTAAAGAAGTTGACTCTATCATCCGCGATCTGACCGATGCCGCCATCAAAATGGTTCGCGTCCAGGCGATCGAGAAAAATCGCTATCGTGCAGAAGAGATGGCAGAAGAGCGCATTCTTGATGTGCTGATCCCACCGGCTAAAAATAACTGGGGCCAGGCGGAACAGCAGTCTGAACCGTCTGCTGCGCGTCAGGCATTCCGTAAAAAACTGCGCGAAGGCCAACTCGACGATAAAGAAATCGAGATCGATCTCGCTGCTGCACCGATGGGCGTGGAAATCATGGCGCCTCCGGGAATGGAAGAGATGACCAGCCAGTTGCAGTCCATGTTCCAGAACCTGGGCGGGCAGAAGCAGAAAGCGCGTAAGCTGAAAATCAAAGACGCGATGAAGCTGCTGATTGAAGAAGAAGCAGCCAAACTGGTGAATCCGGAAGAGCTGAAACAGGAAGCGATCGACGCTGTTGAGCAGCACGGGATCGTGTTTATCGACGAAATCGACAAAATCTGTAAGCGCGGCGAATCCTCCGGCCCGGACGTGTCCCGTGAAGGCGTACAGCGCGACCTGCTACCGCTGGTTGAAGGCTGCACCGTCTCCACCAAGCACGGGATGGTCAAAACCGACCACATTCTGTTTATCGCCTCTGGGGCGTTCCAGGTGGCGAAGCCGTCTGACCTGATCCCGGAACTGCAGGGTCGTCTGCCGATTCGCGTGGAACTGCAGGCGCTGACCACCAGCGACTTTGAACGCATTCTGACGGAGCCTAATGCCTCTGTCACCGTGCAGTACAAAGCACTGATGGCGACTGAAGGCGTCAACATTGAGTTTACTGAATCCGGTATCAAGAAAATTGCTGAAGCGGCATGGCAGGTTAACGAGACCACCGAAAACATCGGTGCCCGTCGTCTGCACACCGTTCTGGAGCGCCTGATGGAAGATATTTCCTATGATGCGAGCGATTTGAATGGTCAAAGCATAACAATTGATGCGGATTATGTGAGCAAACATCTGGATGCGCTGGTCGCAGATGAAGATCTGAGCCGTTTTATCCTATAATCGCGTTCACTGCATTTTCATCACTGTTGATGGGGCTGAAAGGCCCCATTTTTATTGGCGCTAAATATGACTGAACAACAACAAATTAGCCGCTCCCAGGCCTGGCTGGAAAGCTTACGACCCAAGACCCTACCGCTCGCCTTCGCGGCGATCATCGTCGGTACGGCCCTGGCATGGTGGCAGGGATACTTTGATCCGCTGGTCGCTCTGCTGGCACTCATTACGGCAGGGCTTCTGCAAATCCTGTCAAATCTCGCCAACGATTATGGCGATGCCGTTAAGGGCAGCGACAAGCCGGACCGCCTCGGACCGCTGCGTGGGATGCAAAAAGGGGTGATCACCCAACAGGAGATGAAGCGCGCACTGATCATCACCGTCGTACTCATTTGTTTGTCCGGTCTGTCGCTGGTTGCCGTGGCGTGCCGTACGCCGGCGGATTTTGTCGGTTTCCTGGTGCTTGGCGTGCTGTCGATTATTGCCGCCATCACCTATACCGTGGGCAATCGTCCCTATGGCTACATCGGCCTGGGTGATATTTCCGTGCTGGTTTTCTTTGGCTGGCTGAGCGTGATGGGCAGTTGGTATCTGCAGGCGCATACGCTGATCCCGGCGCTCATTCTTCCGGCAACCGCCTGTGGTCTGCTGGCCACTGCCGTGCTTAACATCAATAACCTGCGCGATATCAACAGCGACCGGGAAAACGGAAAGAATACGCTGGTCGTTCGCCTCGGTGCCGTCAATGCCCGTCGTTACCATGCCTGTCTGCTGATGGGGACGCTGGTCTGCCTGGCGCTGTTTAACCTGCTTTCGCTGCAAAGTCCGTGGGGTTGGCTGTTCCTGTTGGCCGCACCGGTACTGGTTAAACAGGCGCGTTACGTTATGCGCCAGATGGAACCGGCGGCGATGCGTCCGATGCTCGAACGTACGGTAAAAGCCGCGTTGCTGACTAACCTGCTGTTTGTCGTCGGGATTTTCTTAAGTCAGTGGGCAAGATAACTGACAAATATCAATTAACAATTGATGATTTTGCCAACAGTACACATAGCGCGATATACTAAAAATTCTCGCAGCAACTGAACGTTAAGCCTATGAAATACGATACTTCCGAGCTTTGTGACATCTATCAAGAAGATGTCAACGTCGTGGAACCGCTGTTCTCTAACTTTGGAGGACGGTCGTCGTTTGGCGGACAAATCGTCACGGTGAAATGTTTCGAGGACAACGGGTTGCTGTATGATCTGCTCGAACAAAATGGTCGTGGACGCATTCTGCTGGTCGATGGCGGCGGTTCTGTCCGTCGTGCGCTGGTCGACGCCGAACTGGCGCGTCTGGCGGTACAGAATGAATGGGAAGGGCTGGTCATCTACGGCGCAGTGCGTCAGGTAGACGATCTGGAAGAGCTGGACATCGGCATTCAGGCGATTGCCGCGATTCCGGTAGGTGCAGCAGGTGAAGGGATTGGGGAAAGCGATGTCCGCGTCAATTTTGGCGGCGTGACGTTCTTCTCCGGCGACCATCTGTACGCCGACAATACGGGAATCATCCTCTCCGAAGACCCACTCGATATCGAGTAAAGAAAATACCGCCATTCGGTGTGATGCCAGTCGGTTAAACAACTGACTGGCAATTTACTTCGATTCTGGACATCTCCAGATCCTCTTTTTTGTCACTTCACCCTTTCGATTCCCCCATTCAGCGCATTGACGAAGAGAAAACTCTCTCTATACCTAATGATGAATCTCATCACTCTCGTCACGAGGTCATCATGCATATCGATCTGACAGGTAAAAAAGCGCTGGTTACCGGAGCCAGTCGTGGATTAGGGCGCGCTATTGCACTGTCGCTGGCAAAAGCCGGTGCTGATGTTGTTATAACCTATGAAAAATCTGCGGAGAAAGCCCAAGCCGTTGCCAATGAAATTACAGCACTCGGCCGCCATGGCGAGGCTATTCAGGCAAACAGTGCAAACGCTCAGGCTATTCAGAACGCCGTAAATCACACGATACAGTCACTGGGAGGATTAGATATTCTGGTCAACAACGCAGGGATCGCACGCGGTGGCCCGCTGGAGTCGCTGTCACTGGAAGACATCGACGCGTTGATTAACGTGAATATCCGTGGCGTGGTGGTAGCCATACAGGCCGCGTTGCCACATCTCCCTGAAGGTGGGCGGATTATCAATATTGGCAGTTGCCTTGCCAACCGTGTCGCCCAACCGGGGATTGCTGTCTACGCGATGACTAAATCAGCGCTCAACTCGCTAACCCGTGGCCTGGCTCGTGATCTCGGCCCGCGGGGTATTACCGTCAACCTTGTCCATCCCGGCCCAACGGACAGTGATATGAACCCAGCAGATGGCGAACAGGCGGACGCCCAACGACAGCTTATTGCGACAGGGCATTACGGTACACCGGAGGATGTTGCAGCGGCGGTGACGTTTCTGGCAAGCCAAGCGGCTGGGCAGATTTCCGGCACGGGTCTGGACGTGGATGGAGGTTTGAATGCCTGAAACTAACGTTGTATCGCGGTAACGCTATGATATTGCCGGATGACGGCTTGCGCCTTATCCGGCCTACATGACTTACCGCAATCCGCTAAAGATTTCGCGTTAGGGCAAGGCGGTAAGCGCATGAATCCCCAGGAGCATAGATAACCATGTGACTGGGGTGAATACGCGCAGCCAACGCCGCCATAACGTGAAATATGACGAGGATTAGACTTCTTCCATGCGGCCCAGCAGCGCCTGCAGACGATCCTGCCAGCCATTCTGTTGTTCTCTCAGAGACTGGTTTTCGCGCTCGAGCTCTTCGCGGCCATGCTGTGCAGATTGCACTTCCTGTGACAGCGAGTTGTTCTTCTCTTTCAGCTCTTCAATTTCCATCTGCAACAAGGTGATGGTATCAATCGCCTGCTGTACTTTTGCTTCCAGTTTCTCAAACACTTCTAAAGACATGGTCATACTCTCCTGAATTGCAAGGCGACGCTTCACGTGAACGCGCACAATATATAGTGCCGATTGTATGAAGCCCCGTCCTCGCTGTCCAGCAGCATCCCGCGCTGATTGCGGTTTACAACACTTTTCAGTCGACTCTTACAGACAATAACCCCCTAACCCTTAAGTGTTAATACTTTGGTTAATGAAATGATTCAGCTCACACTGTTTTTGTATAACAAAACGCGCTTTATGGCGCGAAAACGCTCATTTTATTGACGGAGCACACACATTTTAAGTTCGATATTTCTCGTTTTTGCTCGTTAACGATAAATTAACAGTGTGCCTACAGGGCATCGCGGACGTCAGTGACCTCCTCGCATACAATAAACATTAAACTCTTCAGGATCCGATTATGAGTCAAACATCAACCTTAAAAGGCCAGTGCATTGCTGAATTCCTCGGTACCGGGTTGTTGATTTTCTTCGGTGTGGGGTGTGTCGCTGCGCTTAAAGTCGCGGGTGCGTCTTTTGGACAGTGGGAAATCAGCGTTATCTGGGGACTGGGGGTAGCCATGGCTATCTACCTGACCGCAGGTGTGTCTGGCGCACATCTCAACCCGGCAGTCACGATTGCATTGTGGCTGTTTGCGTGTTTCGACAAGCGCAAGGTTGTTCCTTTTATCCTTTCTCAATTTGCCGGTGCCTTTTGCGCAGCGGCGTTAGTTTACGGGCTTTACTACAATCTTTTCGCCGACTTCGAACAGACGCACCACATTGTACGTGGCAGCATTGAGAGTGTTGATCTGGCCGGCACTTTCTCAACGTATCCCAACCCACATATCAATTTTGTGCAGGCCTTCGCGGTTGAAATGGTGATTACCGCTATCCTGATGGGGCTTATCCTGGCGCTGACTGATGACGGTAACGGTGTACCGCGTGGCCCGCTGGCTCCATTGTTGATTGGTTTACTGATTGCGGTTATCGGCGCATCCATGGGCCCACTGACCGGGTTTGCGATGAACCCGGCGCGTGACATTGGTCCGAAAGCGTTCGCCTGGCTCGCGGGCTGGGGTAATGTCGCCTTCACCGGTGGCAAAGATATTCCTTACTTCCTGGTGCCGCTGTTTGGCCCCATCGTTGGCGCTATTTTGGGCGCTTTCGCCTATCGCAAGCTGATCGGTCGCCATTTACCGTGCGATACCTGTGCCGTGGAAGAGAAGGAAACCACGACCACTTCACAACAAAAAGCTTCGCTGTAATGTGACTACGGGACAAATAATTATGACTGAGAAAAAGTATATCGTTGCGCTCGACCAGGGAACCACCAGCTCCCGCGCCGTCGTGATGGATCATGATGCCAATATAGTGAGCGTTTCACAGCGCGAGTTTGAGCAGATCTACCCGAAAGCAGGCTGGGTAGAACACGACCCGATGGAAATCTGGGCAACACAGAGCTCTACTCTGGTGGAAGTGCTGGCCAAAGCGGACATCAGTTCCGATCAGATTGCAGCTATCGGGATTACTAACCAGCGTGAAACTACCATCGTCTGGGAACGTGAAACCGGTAAACCTATCTATAACGCGATTGTCTGGCAGTGTCGTCGGACCGCGGAGATCTGCGAGCGCCTGAAGCGCGATGGCATGGAAGAATACGTCCGCAATAACACCGGGCTGGTCATTGACCCGTATTTTTCCGGCACCAAAGTGAAGTGGATCCTCGACCACGTTGAAGGCTCCCGTGAGCGCGCACGTCGCGGCGAACTGCTGTTCGGTACCGTTGATACCTGGCTTATCTGGAAAATGACGCAGGGACGCGTACACGTGACGGATTACACCAACGCCTCACGTACTATGCTGTTCAACATCCACACGCTGGACTGGGACGACAAGATGCTGGATGCGCTGGATATTCCACGTGCCATGCTGCCGGAAGTCCGTCGTTCTTCTGAAGTCTACGGTCAGACCAACATTGGCGGTAAAGGCGGTACGCGTATTCCTATCTCCGGCATCGCCGGTGACCAGCAGGCGGCGCTGTTCGGCCAACTGTGTGTGAAGGAAGGGATGGCGAAAAACACTTACGGCACCGGCTGCTTTATGCTGATGAATACCGGCGAGAAAGCGGTGAAGTCCGAGAACGGGCTGCTGACCACCATCGCCTGTGGCCCGACCGGAGAAGTGAACTACGCGCTGGAAGGCGCCGTGTTTATGGCGGGCGCCTCCATTCAATGGCTGCGTGATGAAATGAAGCTCATCAGCGACGCCTTCGATTCCGAGTATTTCGCGACCAAAGTGAAGGACACCAACGGCGTGTACGTGGTGCCGGCCTTTACGGGTCTGGGCGCGCCTTACTGGGACCCGTATGCGCGTGGGGCGATCTTCGGTTTGACCCGTGGCGTGAACTCCAACCACATCATTCGCGCAACGCTGGAATCGATTGCCTACCAGACTCGCGACGTGCTGGAAGCGATGCAGGCAGACTCCGGTATTCGCCTGCACGCTCTTCGCGTGGACGGCGGCGCGGTTGCCAACAACTTCCTGATGCAGTTCCAGTCTGACATTCTCGGCACGCGCGTTGAGCGTCCGGAAGTGCGTGAAGTGACGGCGCTGGGTGCAGCCTACCTGGCCGGTCTGGCGGTTGGTTTCTGGCAGAACCTCGATGAGCTGCAGGAGAAAGCGGTTATCGAACGTGAATTCCGCCCTGGTATCGAAACCACCGAGCGTAACTACCGTTACAGCGGCTGGAAGAAAGCGGTCAAACGCGCGCTGGCGTGGGAAGATCACGAAGAGTAATCGTGAATTGCCGGATGACGACGCGAACGCGTCTTATCCGGTCTACGGATTGTATTACGTGTGCGGGGGGCAACCCCGCACACTCACCCTCTGATATCAATAATTCCCTCCCCTCCCCTGTGCTACACTTCGCGCCATTCCTTTTTGCTACGAGTTTGCTATGAGACGAGAACTTGCCATCGAATTTTCCCGCGTAACCGAAGCGGCGGCGCTGGCTGGCTATAAATGGTTGGGACGCGGTGACAAAAACACCGCCGACGGTGCTGCGGTTAACGCCATGCGCATTATGCTAAACCAGGTCAACATTGACGGAACCATCGTGATTGGTGAAGGCGAGATCGACGAAGCGCCAATGCTCTACATTGGTGAGAAAGTCGGTACCGGTCGCGGCGACGCGGTGGATATTGCCGTCGATCCCATCGAAGGTACGCGAATGACGGCGATGGGCCAGGCCAACGCGCTGGCCGTTCTGGCCGTCGGTGACAAGGGCTGCTTCCTGAACGCGCCGGATATGTACATGGAAAAGCTGATTGTCGGGCCGGGCGCAAAGGGCAGCATCGATCTCAATCTGCCGCTGGAAGAGAACCTGCGCAATGTCGCTAACGCGCTGGGCAAACCGCTGAGCGAACTGACGGTGACGATTCTGGCGAAACCGCGCCATGATGAGGTGATCGCAGAGATGGCGACGCTGGGCGTACGTGTATTCGCGATTCCTGATGGCGATGTTGCCGCTTCCATCCTGACCTGTATGCCGGACAGTGAAGTGGATGTGCTGTACGGAATTGGCGGCGCGCCGGAAGGCGTGGTGTCCGCTGCGGTGATCCGCGCGCTGGATGGCGACATGCAGGGCCGTCTGCTGGCGCGTCATGATGTTAAAGGCGATAGCGAAGAGAACCGCCGCATCGGCGAACAGGAGCTGGCGCGCTGTAAAGCAATGGGCATCGAGGCCGGTAAAGCGCTGCGTCTGGATGAGATGGCGCGCAGCGACAACGTCATCTTCTCTGCAACCGGCATTACTAAAGGCGATCTGCTGGAAGGGATTAGTCGTAAAGGTAATATCGCGACCACCGAAACGCTGCTGATCCGCGGAAAATCACGCACCATCCGCCGCATTCAGTCGATTCACTACCTCGATCGCAAAGACCCGGACGTGCAGACACATATCCTTTAACGAATTTGTTCATTAGAGCCTTCCAGCCCCCTTCAGGCTGGAAATCTTTCTGCCAACAAACGAAGATAAGGGAACGAGACCCGTACAGGAGAAAACCATGGCAGATTGGGTAACAGGCAAAGTCACAAAGGTACAGAACTGGACCGATGCCCTGTTTAGTCTGACCGTTCACGCCCCCGTTCATCCCTTCACCGCCGGTCAATTTACCAAGCTCGGTCTTGAGATTGACGGCGAGCGCGTCCAGCGCGCTTACTCGTATGTGAATGCCCCTGATAATCCCAATCTGGAGTTTTACCTGGTCACCGTACCTGACGGTAAGCTGAGCCCGCGTCTGGCAGCACTGAAGCCCGGCGATGAGGTGCAGGTAGTGAGCGAAGCCGCTGGTTTCTTTGTGCTGGATGAAGTGCCGGACTGCGACACGCTGTGGATGCTGGCAACCGGCACCGCCATCGGCCCCTATTTATCGATTCTGCAGTTGGGTAAAGATCTCGATCGCTTCAAAAACCTGGTGCTGGTCCATGCCGCACGTTACGCCGCTGATTTAAGCTACCTGCCGCTTATGCAGGCGCTGCAAACGCGCTACGAAGGCAAACTGCGGATCCAGACGGTGGTAAGCCGTGAGACGGTCGCAGGTTCACTGACCGGTCGCGTTCCGGCGCTGATTGAAAGTGGTGAACTGGAAAAAGCGGTAGGCTTAGTGATGGATAAAGAGACCAGCCATGTGATGCTGTGCGGGAATCCGCAGATGGTTCGCGACACGCAGCAGTTGCTGAAAGAGACCCGGCAAATGACTAAACATTTGCGCCGCCGACCGGGCCACATGACCGCAGAGCACTACTGGTAAGCACGTTGCCGGACAGGCGGCCTCGCCTTATCCGGCCTGCACTTTACCTGAACTTCACATTCTGGGTGTCTTTGCCGTATTTATTTACGCCCAGGGTGCCGACAAACGCCCCCAGATCGATAATCGTCATAATGAGGATCAGCGTCGGCACAAAGCGTCCGACCACCCATTGCCACATCCCCGGAAGAATGGCCCAGTTGCCGGCTAACAGCATCCAGGCAAGAATAATCAATAACGCCCACAGCCCTGAACGCCCACGATCGTGCAGACGTTTCACCGTAACTGCCGCCGTCGGCCAGAGCAGACACACAAGCGCAAAGGGGGCTATCTGATCGGGGAGTAATTTTTGACTCTCGAGCGAAAACAGAACCACCATGCTGACAATCCACAGCGCAATCCAGATCCAGAAATCACGGCGTCCGATACGCCCTTTAAATGAGAATAACCACTGCTGTAAGGTCATGCCTGTTCCTTTAAAATGACTATCTTCGACAGTTTACCCTTTTGACAAGCCAGACGGTTATCGTTTTAATCGTGAACAGTCATAACGAAAGGTAAGATTGATGAAGCCAGGATGTTCACTGTTTTTATTATTGTTTTCTGCGATATTCTCCAGCACCCCGGCGCTGGCGGCTGAGCCATTGACAGCCACCACCGCACCGTATTTGCTCGCTGGAGCCCCCACGTTTGATCTTTCCATCAGCCAGTTTCGCGAAAACTTTAATACGCAAAATCCGAAGCTTACCTTAAACGAATTCCGCGCGATCGACAGCAGTCGTGACAAAGCCAACCTCACCCGTGCGGCCAGCAAAATTAATGAAAATCTCTATGCTTCGACCGCCCTTGAGCGCGGGACGTTGAAGATCAAGAGTATGCAGATAACCTGGCTGCCGATTCAGGGGCCGGAACAGAAAGCGGCAAAAGCCAAAGCGCTGGAGTATATGGCGGCGGTGATCCGCACCGTTGCCCCCTTGCTAACCAAAGAGCAGAGCCAGAAAAAGCTGCAAAAGCTGCTTACCGCCGGGAAAAATAAGCGCTATTACGCAGAGACCGAAGGCGCAATTCGCTATGTTGTCGCAGATAACGGCGAAAAGGGGCTGACCTTCGCAGTTGAACCGATTAAGCTGGCGTTATCTGAAAACCTGGACGGGTCCAATTCCCCCTAAATTATTCACGTTTCAGGAAGGCGGCGACGCAACGAATCCCCAGGAGCTTACATCAGTAAGTGACTGGGGTGAGCGAGTATAGACAACGCACCTGTAACGCGGAGAATGACGGGGAGATGATAAAAAGCAAAGCCTTTCCGGGGAGTGATCTCTATACTGTTTCACAGACCATGCTGCCCTGAGGGGCGGCCATCTTCCTTAATTCGCTGACAAAGCGTGGAGAATAGAAATGCGACATCCTTTAGTGATGGGTAACTGGAAACTGAACGGCAGCCGCCACATGGTAAACGAACTGATTGCTAACCTGCGTACAGAGCTGGCTGGCGTCGCAGGCTGCGCGGTAGCGATCGCGCCGCCGGAAATGTACATCGACCTGGCAAAACACGCTGCGGCCGGTAGCCACATCCTCCTGGGCGCACAGAACGTTGACCTGAACCTGTCCGGCGCATTTACCGGTGAAACAAGCGCTGAAATGCTGAAAGACATCGGCGCGCAGTACATCATCATCGGCCACTCTGAGCGTCGTACTTACCACAAAGAGTCTGACGAACTGATCGCGAAAAAATTCGCCGTGCTGAAAGAGCAGGGTCTGACGCCGGTTCTGTGCATCGGTGAAACCGAAGCTGAAAACGAAGCGGGCAAAACAGAAGAAGTGTGCGCACGTCAGATCGACGCCGTTCTGAAAACCCAGGGTGCTGCGGCATTCGAAGGCGTCGTTATCGCTTACGAACCCGTTTGGGCGATCGGCACTGGCAAATCCGCAACGCCAGCGCAGGCACAGGCTGTTCACAAATTCATCCGTGACCACATTGCCAAAGCAGACGCGAAAATTGCTGAGCAGGTCATCATCCAGTACGGCGGTTCCGTAAACGCAGCCAATGCGGCAGAACTGTTCACTCAGCCGGACATCGACGGCGCGCTGGTTGGCGGTGCTTCCCTGAAAGCTGATGCTTTCGCGGTGATCGTGAAAGCGGCTGAAGCAGCAAAACAGGCTTAAGTTGTGTAGCCGGGGGGAACCTCTCCCCCCGGCTTATCTCCGTATTACCAGTATCCCAGCCAGTGCCACCAGAAAGCCCCGGTTACCGCCCAGATAGTCAGGTTCACCACACTCATCACCAGCCCCGTCTTCCACCATTCCGCCAGCGTGGCGTAGCCAGAGCCAAAAATAATCGGCGCGGTACCCGTGCCATAGTGGGTGAGCGACATCATCAGCGAGGAGGAGAAACCGAGCATCAGCCCCAGCAGAGCCGGTGGTGCGCCCAGACCTAACCCCGCGATGAAGAAGGCGGAGAACATGGCCGTGATATGCGCCGTGGTGCTGGCGAAAAAGTAGTGAGAATAGACGTAAAGCAGGATCAACAGCAGCGTCGCGATACTCCAGTGAACGCCAAGATGATTGATTGCCGTCCCCACACTCGTCGCCAGCCAGCCGACCAGTCCCAGTTTACTGAGGAAATCCGCCATCATCACCAGCGCGGCAAACCAGACAATGGTATCCCAGGCACCGCGACACTTAAGGATATCCTCCCAGTTTAAGACCCCCGTCACCAACAGAATCGATAAGCCGATCAGCGCCGCGCTAGTGGGGTTCACGGTCCAGCCGCTGCCCATGATCATCGCAGGAACGCCAGCCCACAGACAGAGCAGCAAAATGAATACCGCCAGCGTGATTTTCTCTGCCAGCGACAGCGGGCCGAGAAGATCCAGCTTTTGCCGGGCGAACTGCGGCGCGTTAGGCGTGCGGGTAATGGCGGGTGGATAGAGCCACCAGATGACGATGGGCATCACCAGCAGCGAGACCACCGCCGGAAGGAGCGCCGCAATGGCCCACATCCCCCAGGTCATAGTCAGTACCCCGTCCGTCCCCTGAGTCAAAAAGGTGACAATGAGAGGGTTAGGAGCGGTTGCGGTGATGAACATCGCCGAACTGATGGGGTTAATGTTGTAATTCACCAGCGCCAGATAGCGACCCGTTGAGCCATTTTCACTGTTGCCAGGCTGCGACCCGAGGCTGTCGGCGATGGCCCGCATTACCGGGTGGATAATACCGCCACCGCGCGCCGTGTTGCTTGGGGTGACGGGGGCAATCAGCGTTTCTGCGAGCGTTAATGCCCACGCGATACCTAAGGTTCGCTTACCAAACAACGCAATAAATCCGTAGCCGATGCGCGCGCCGAGTCCTGTTTTTAGCAGGCTTTGCGACAGCATGATCGATAAACCAATCAGCCAGATCAGTTGGTTGGAAAAACCGCTCAGCGCATCGTTAAGCGCCGCAGCTGGCTTACCGGGATTCGTCACACCGGTCATCGCCACCAGCATGATAGCCACAACGGCAATCGCCCCAATGGGCATGGCTTTACCGATAATGGCCGCAATAGTGCCGATAAACAGTGCCAGCAGATGCCACGCCTGTGGCGTCACGTCCGCAGGACATGGGATGATAAACCAGATAGTCAGTGTGATAACAATCGAGATAATGGCGGGCCAGCAGCGAATAGGGGTCAATCTGTCCATGGATCAATCCTTGAGTATCCTGCGCATAAGTATGCGTTTCGATATTAACCGTCATTCGTGCCGGTAAAACTCACCGCCCTCTCACAAAACCAAAATTATCAGGTAATTAACACTACAATTTGCCTAATAGATTAAACCACGCATAGTCCAGTGGCAGCAGGACCAGATACGTCGCCACCGCCAGCACCAGGCACAGCAACATCCCGGCTCTCGCCGGCACTCTTCCCAGCGCCATCGCCACCACAATAGGCGATGCCTGATACGGCAACAGCGGCGTTGAGTAGCCCAGCACCTGAATCATAATCACCGACAGCAGTGGGAATTGCGTTGCCTCAGAAAAGCTCTGCGCCAGGGTGGTATACAGCGCCGGAACGCCGTTAGCGGTCATGATAAAGTTAAGTGCGGTGGTGATGCCGGTCAGGGCGAGAAAACTGGTGAACGGTTTCTCCGGGTCCAGCGGCATCACGTGCAGCAGCGCCTCACCGACCGCATCGCCAATGCCGGTTTGCGTCACCACGCTCGCCAGTCCAAGAATACCGGCAACATAAATGCAGGTGCGGATGTTAACCCCCGTGGAAAACTCCTCTCCGTTGATAAACCCGACGCGCGGTAACAGGGTGATGACCGCCGCCGCCAGTCCAGTCCATGCCGGGCCAATGCCATGCCAGCTTTCGCTGACCCACATCACCAGCACCACTGCCAGCATCCAGGCCAGTCGTTTTTCGTCGCGGCTCATCGGTTCCGGCGGCGTGAGTTCACGCGGCGCATGGGGTTTCCCGGGGAACAGCCCGCAGATCAGCGCAATCAACAACCCGCCTTTCAGCCAGCCTAATACCGGCGTATGCAGCAGCAGGTAAGGCAAATAGTTCAGGTGAATACCGTACGACCCTTCCGCCGCCCCGCTCATCACAAGGTTCGGTACGTTGGCAGGCAGAATAGTGGCGGAGAGCTGGAAGGTGCCAAAGCCCACGGCAAGCGCCAGTCCATACCACGCGCGAGTGCCATCGAGGATCCCGGCACGTTTCGCCATCGCGGCAACGACGGGCATTAGCAGCGCGATTCGTCCCATATTGGAGGGCATCACAAACGCCAGCGCATAGCTCAGCAGTACCACGCTTGAGACCATCAGCGGCCAGGATTCCGTTAGCCGTGAGGACAGCGCTCTTGCCGCCCTGTCTGCCAGTCCGGTTTTGCGGATCGCCACGCCCAGCACGAAGCCGCTGAATACCAGCCAGAACGCCGACGAGGCAAAACCGCCAAAGATGACGTCCGGTGGGGCGATTTTCGCCACCATCGCCACGGTGAAAAACAGCAGCGCGGTG
This sequence comes from Citrobacter telavivensis, assembly GCA_009363175.1. NCBI lineage: Bacteria > Pseudomonadati > Pseudomonadota > Gammaproteobacteria > Enterobacterales > Enterobacteriaceae > Citrobacter > Citrobacter telavivensis. The sequence goes on along the minus strand of CP045205.1, from coordinate 733,000 downwards.
ATAAATTCCGGCAATAGCGAGGTCGCCCAGAGCAGGATGGTGACCACCACCACCAGCGAGGGCAGAAACAGAGGGTGTGAAAACCAGAGCGACATGCCTGTCTCCTGTTGTTTTTTTCAACAAGAATACGGGGGCATCTCCCTTCTGTAAACGCGCGTCTTCCCCTAAAAAAGCAGAGGGTTAGTGATAATGGATTTCGCCAAAGTAGTCAGACAGCACATAGTAGCGGCAATACTCAAAGGGGTGCTCTTCCCCCGCCATAAATGTCTGGCGCGCCACGGAAAGGAGCGGTTTGTTCTCAGCAATCTGTAGCTTCTCGCAGAGATCGGGACTGGGCAGAATGGCATCGACCTTTTCGATGGCCGAGTCGCTTTTGACATTCAACAGGTGATAAAGCGAGGTATGGGCCAGTTCATCCGCCGTCAGCGTTAACCCCGGGAAGAAGGAGAGATCGAGATAAATTTTCTCGTGGTTAAACGGGCGATTATTCAGGTATCGCACCCGAGAAATATAGAGATAGTGATGATGGGTCGGCAGGCTTAAACCATCTTCCTGCGCGTCGCGCGCCCGGCGTGTGGCGATCTCCAGAATGCGGTTCTCAACCGCCACGCTGGCATCACGCAGATCGCTGGTGATCCCGCGAAAGGTATGGCCATAGCTGACGCCTTCCGGCACCGCGCTCACCACAGAACCGCTTCCGCGCTGGGAGGTAATCACACCGGCGTTGATTAACTCACTCCACGCCTGCTTCACGACGATCAGCGACACGTTGTAGGTTTGCGCGATCGCTTTTTGCGTAGGCAACTGACTCCCCAGCGGCAGGGTGCCGTTCTGGATCTGCTGGCAGATGATATAAAACAACTGCTTATACAGCGGAGTGAAACTCGTTTTATCAACCTGCAAGCCATTTACCTCGAAAGTCTGCCAGTCGGGGACGGTTGTCGCCGCCCCCGCAGGGCAGCGCACTACCCTTTAATCTGTCTGGCGAGTTCAGCCAAATCGAAATGATTCATACGATTAACGGTAGTTAAATAGTCGGCAGGAAAAGCATCAGCACCGTGCCAGGCGCCGGAGAGTGCCCCAACCATGGTGGCGACGGTATCGGTGTCATTGCCGATATTAACGGCGGAAATAATAGCATCAACGGCAGAATTCGGACAACATGCGAACAAACCAAACGCCGCCGGAACGGCTTCGCTGACGTGCAGCCCGGAACCAATGATATCGGCGATGTCGACAATCGCCGTCTCCCAATGGGCGTGGCGTTTGCCGATCGCCACCGCCAGTTCGATACGACGCCCCACCGACGGCCCGGCGACCATCATCGCGCCCTGTTCTGCCGCCAGCGCATAGCCCCGGTCGGCACCGTAAATCCCGGCCGCAATGATGCTTTCCGCACTCGCCACAGGCTGTAGCGCTTCGCTGGTCGCCGCCGCCATCGCCGCAGCACCAGACATTGCCAGCACGTTGTTGTGGGTAAAACGGCAGATATCCAGCGCAGTCTGAATCGCTTTTTCAATATCGCCAGGATGCAATACGGCGGCAGGCCAAATCTTCATTGCCGCGCCGTTGGTGGCTTCCGCATTGCCTTTGTTGATAATCTGTACCGACTGCTTCTCCCCTTCCAGTTCCCCCTGCAGGGACGCACGGTTATCGTTAAAAATGGCTTTCATCGCGGCCCGGGTTGTTGGCCCGGTAAAATTGGCATAATACGGATAGGCCAGCCAGCGCTGAAAGGCTTCACGCATCGCCTCATCGCTCACCTGACGATGATGCTGTAACAGGGCGTCCATGATGTACTTCGCCTGAATAAAGTCATCGGTACACATTCCGGCCTCATTACAGCGACCAAACGTATCGGCGGGCGGTTTCTCAAAACCGGTCACCCAACCACCAAAGTATTCGCGAATCTGTTGCTGAGTGCGCACTTCGGTCGCCGCGCCCATCGCGTCCGCCGCAGCGGCACCAATCAGGCAGCCCAGTATTTTGTTAATTTCAACGTGCATGAATGACTCCTTAACGGTTTAGCATAATTTTTCCAGCGGATGACTGACGCGAAAGGCAGCGAGCTGTTCCGGGTAGGGCAGCGCGGTCATTGCCCCTTTTGCCGTGACCACCATCGCGCCACAGGCGTTGGCCGTGCCAATCGCCTGAGCAAGCAGGCGGCTATCCCAGTTAGCGGCCTGTGAAAGGGTATAGAGCAGCCCACCAACAAAGGCATCGCCTGCCCCGGTGGTGTCCACCACGGAAATTTTCGCAGTCGGGAACGCGCATTCGCCCTCTGGCGTCACCAGATACGCGCCCGCATCGCCCAGTGAGATAACGGTGGTATCGCAGCCGAGTTCACGCATCAGATAACGTGCGTCCTGCCAGCGCTCGACCTTACCCAGCCAACACAACTCATCGGCAGAGACCTTGCAGATAGAGGCCAGCGCAATGGACTGTGCGAGTAAGGGGGCGATTTCATGACGATCCCGCCACATGCTGACGCGCAGGTTGACGTCGAACATAACGTGCCCGCCCGCCGCCTTCATGCGTCTGGCACCTTCCAGACACGCCTCGCGCGCCGGACTGTCGGTCAGGCCAATCGAGCTGAAGTAAAACCACTCGTTAGCGCTGAAGGCCGGTAAATCCTGCACGGAGACAAAGGTGTCCGCGCCGGGATGCACCAGATAGGTAAAACTGCGTTCACCTTCTGGCGTCAGATTAACGACCAGCACCGCGCTGGTTTGCTGCGGGTCGAGGCGTAGCGAACTCACGTCCACTCCGTTGTCTGCCAGCGTCTGACGAAGGAAATGCCCGGCATCATCCTCTCCAAGGCAGCCGATAAATCCGCAGTCGCCTCCCAGTCGTGCGACGCAAACGGCGACGTTAGCCGATGCCCCGCCCGGACATTTCAGGTAAGAGTCCGTTCTTTCCGGCACCAGATCCACGGACGCATCGCCAATCACCCAGACTTTATTGAGATGATTCATTTGCTCCTCCTCACGCCTGACGCTGTGCCAGTTCACGCTGGATATCGCGGTAATAATCGTTGTTGATCAGATACTTTTTCATCACGACGCCAACCACCAGATGGAAGATGGCGGGGATGAGCGTCATCATCAGTGCAATTCCTGCCAGCGAACTCGCGCTCTGTTGGACATCCGCCTGGTAGCCGAAGTGGCTCAGCAGGAAGCCGAGGACGCCGCCGGCAATCCCCATGCCGAATTTCTGAAAGAACAGAATGCCGCCAAAAGCCAGTCCGGAGACGCGCAGCCCGGTTTTCTTCTCGCCGTAATCGACCGCCTCCGCGATGGAAGACCAGAACACCGGCATTTGCATGTCGCAGAAGAAGTTGATGAGAAAGTAAAAGATAAAGGCGAGGATCAGGTTTTGCTGCCCGACGCAGAAGTACATGGCGATACTCAGCACGAAGGTCATCAGTTGGGTGTAGCGGAACATTTTTATTTTGTCCCAGAACTTGGTCACCCATGTGGTCGCAATCATCGCCAGAATAGATGCCACAACGCCGACGGTCAGGAACGGTGAAATCATGCTGTCACCACCATTCAGATAATATTTGGCGTAATAGGCGGCAACCGAACCACGGATCACGTAGCCGCACATCAGCAACATAATCACCACGCCCAGAATCAGCCACTGGTCGTTGCGCAGCAGATTGGCGAACTGCTGTTTTACCGACAGTGACGGCAGTTCAGGCTCGCTGCGTTCGCGGGTGGTCATAAAGCAGAAGATAAACAGCACTGCGCCCATCGCGCCCATCAACCCCATAGAGAGCTGATAACCCAGCGCTTTATTGCCCTGCCCCAGCCAGACTGCCAGCATGGGAACCACAATCGTCACCAGAAACGCGGCGATTTTAGTCATCACAAAACGATACCCGTTGGCGCTCAACCGCTCGCCCGGATCGTCCGTGATGACGCCAATCAGAGAGATATAAGGGATGGTGATCGCCGTATAGACCAGCGTCATCAGGATGTAAGTAAAATAGGCCCACGCCAGCTTCGCCGTATACGCCATATCCGGCGTGATAAACATCAGATAGACGGCGAAACCAAACGGAATGGCAAACCATAACAACCACGGACGATATCGCCCCCAGCGGGTCGAGACTTTATCGGTCAGCATTCCCATTGCCGGATCGATAATGGCATCGATCATCCGCACAACCACCAGCAGCACACCCACATCTGCTGCACGTAAACCGTAAATATCGGTGTAGAAATATGCCAGCAGTAGCTGCATGGCAATAATCACTACGTTGATCGCCATATCCCCGGCGCCGAAACCTATTTTTTCCACGATAGACAATTTCATATCGGTATTCCTTTTGCGCCGTTGGGCACAAGAATGTCGAAAAAAGGATGACGTAACTACGTGAAATAAAAGCTTTTATGATTAACGCATGATCCGGGCAGTCAGGGTCAGGCGTTATGAGGGAGTGTAATGGAATCACAAAAGATATAAAGGTATACCTTTATATCTTTTGATCGATTTCACATTAATTTAACCAACGATACATCATCGCTGGCCTGAAGTGAGAGGTTGTGCAAAAAAACGCCGACAGCCTAGTGGGACCGCGTTCAGGGTTGGGTGAGCAGTGAGCAGTCGTGATCCTGGATTTCTTCCGCCGACGCCCGGTTAAACGTCAGCCAGTTGCGCTGTGTCGCCAACAGAACAAAAGCGTCATCGCTTTGGCGCGCCAACGCCAACGCGTAGCTCCCCATCCGCTCGCGCGCCTCCGGCACCTCTTCTGCCAGCATCATAAACGGACTGCGCTGCGCCAGTTCGCTTTCCGTCACGCGACGGGCAAGATATTCGTGTCCGCGCAGTCCGCCCGGCAGCGGCAACCAGCGGGTGCTGATTTTGGCCTGATTAGCGTCCAGTTGTGCTCTGACATCAGGACGCAGGCAGGAGATATGGATGTGGAAATGATTTTGCGTCCGTCCGCTGCGTGAATTAATTGCCAGCGAAACGACGCTGTCCGGAATATCCTGACCATACGTCTTGCTCATAAAGTCGCGAGATTGCCAGGCCAGCCAGAAAAAATTCGGCGTGAATTGTTCCACCAGTAGCGGACTCTCGGTGCCGTTAATGCGGTAAGTCGGCATCAGCAGATATTGCAGCGGGCCATTGCGGTCTTTGAAGACCACGTATCCGGCACCGGGCTTCACTTCGGCGCATGGCGCAGGGTTTTGATGCTGCAACTGATTGGGCAGACATTGCTCAAGGACAATCTTACGCAACGCATCCGGGTTTCCGGCCAGCTTCCAGTAGCCAAAACCGGCTGCCGCAACAATAACGACAGCGGCCAGTAGCCCATAGCCAGTTTTTTTCATAACGCGTTCCCTGTATCTCAACGACCTGCAAGAGTAACGCAAAATCATGACAAATAAAAAAAGCCCGGCGGCAAATGCCCCGGGCCTCTTCTGCGATCCGCGCTTAACGCTTGCTGATCTGATCGAACGTTCCGCCGTTCGAGAAATGTTCTTTCTGCGCTTTCGTCCAGCCGCCGAACACCTCATCAATGGTGAAGAGCTTCAGTTTCGGAAACGCATTTTCGTATTTCTTCGCCACTTCTGCATCGCGCGGACGGTAGTAGTTTTTCGCCGCGATCTCCTGACCTTCCGGTGAGTAGAGATACTTCAGGTAGGCTTCCGCCACGGCCTGGGTACCTTTCTTCTCGGTCACTTTATCCACGACGGAGACCGTTGGCTCAGCCAGAATGGATTCGCTCGGCGTCACGATTTCGAACTTATCTTTGCCCAGTTCATTGGTCGCCAGCAGCGCTTCGTTCTCCCAGGCGATCAGCACGTCGCCGATGCCGCGTTCCACGAAGGTATTGGTGGAGCCGCGCGCGCCGGAGTCCAGCACTTCAACGTTTTTAAACAGCGCCTTCACGAAATCCTGGGCTTTCGCCTGATCGCCGTTGTTATGGTGCAGCGCATAGCCCCACGCCGCCAGGTAGTTCCAGCGAGCGCCGCCGGAACTTTTCGGGTTAGGGGTGATCACAGAGACGCCAGGTTTAACCAGATCGTTCCAGTCATGAATTTGCTTCGGGTTGCCTTTGCGAACCAGGAACACAATGGTGGAGGTATAAGGCGCAGAGTTGTCAGGCAGGCGTTTGATCCAGTTTTTATCAATACGACCGCGCTCGGCAATCGCATCAACATCATAGGCCAGCGCCAGCGTCACCACATCCGCTTCGATACCGTTAATCACCGAGGTGGCCTGTTTGCCCGACCCGCCGTGCGACTGACGAATCACCACGTTATCGCCCGTCTCTTGCTTCCAGTGTGCGCTAAACGCTTTGTTGTACTGCTCGTACAGCTCACGCGTTGGATCGTAAGACACGTTCAGTAATTGAATATCCTTTGCCAGAACGCCGCTGGATGCCAGCAGCAAAGTTAACCCCACGCCCCATTTGTTCATCGCCCAACTCTCTTATGTTGTGTTGTGATGAGCAAAGCGTGCCAGAAAGAAATCCAAACATTAAAGAATAAAAAAAGATTGGCTATAACTTGAGGGAATATATGAAGGGCTTATGCCGGATGGCGACTGACGCCTTATCCGGCCTACACGTCTTTGCGATCTGTAGGCCGGATAAGCGTAGTGCCATCAGGCGCAGAGAAGAATCAGTACAGTTTCTTCGCGCAATCCAGCCAGTCACCTTTGAACGGACGCTGCATGTTTTCGATAGCGTCGATGATGTCATGGTGAACCAGTTTTTCGTTCTGAATACCGACGCAACGACCACCGTGACCTTCCAGCAGCAGTTCAATGGCGTAAGAACCCATACGGGAAGCCAGGATGCGGTCGTAAGGCACCGGAGAACCGCCGCGCTGGATGTGGCCCAGTACGGTCGCACGGGTTTCACGGCCCGTCTCTTTCTCGATGTAATGCGCCAGTTCGTCTACGTCGCACATGTGCTCAGTGATCGCCACGATAGCGTGCTTCTTGCCCTTCGCGATGCCCGCTTTGATTTCATTGACCAGATCGTCCCGGCTGAATTCCACTTCCGGTACCACAACGAACTCACAACCACCCGCAATCGCCGCTGCCAGAGTCAGGTCGCCACAGTAACGGCCCATCACTTCAACGATAGAAATACGCTGGTGAGAAGATGAGGTATCGCGCAGACGGTCAATCGCTTCAACCACGGTGCCCAGCGCCGTAAAGTAACCAATGGTGTAGTCGGTGCCTTTGATATCGTTATCGATGGTGCCAGGCAAACCGATGCACGGGAAGCCCATTTCAGTCAGGCGTTTTGCACCCATGTAAGAACCGTCACCGCCGATCACCACCAGCGCGTCGATACCGCGTTTTTTCAGGTTTTCGATAGCCACGGCGCGGACGTTTTCGTCACGGAACTCCGGGAAGCGTGCGGAACCCAGGAAGGTACCACCGCGGTTAATCATGTCGGACACGCTGTAACGGTCAAGCTGCACCATACGGTCTTCGTACAGACCCAGGTAGCCATCATAAACACCCATGACTTCCAGTCCTTCCGTCAGTGCTGCGCGCACCACACCACGGATTGCTGCGTTCATGCCCGGCGCATCACCGCCGCTTGTCAACACACCGATTTTCTTAATCATGACTACCTCTGAACTTTGGAATGCAAAATGAAGTCTGTTGCCGGAAGTCGATCCTGCATAGCGAGACGATCCAACGAATATGCAAATAGTATAACAATCACTTCCTGCTGAATTGATTCAGGTCAGGCCAAATGGCGGTAATTTATACACAAAATGCGGGCCTGGCTCTCTTTTTTACGCTCACTTACGAAAGCTCAAACCTTTTGCCTTCCCTGGGGACGACAGAACACGGGTCCTGATGGATAATGACATCGGATCCCGGAAAACGCCGTAAAATCGCCTGCTCTACCTGTTCAGCCACAACATGCGCCTGAACGAGCGGCAGATTATCTTCCATTTCCAAATGAATCTGAATAAAGCGGGTCGGCCCTGACTGCCGCGTACGGAGATCGTGAGCACCACTGACGCCGGGCCATGATTTCACGATTTCAAAAATTTCCTGACGTTCTTCATCGGGTAATGCACGATCCAGTAACGACTGCACTGCATCATAGCCCATGCGTAATGCACTATATAAAATATAGATGCCAATCCCCAATGCAAACAACGCGTCCGCACGATGCCAGCCGTACCAGGCCAGACCGAGCGCCACGAGAATAGCACCGTTCATCATAACATCAGACTGATAATGAAGCATATCTGCCCGCACCGCCTGACTTTGCGTCCGTTTCACCACCCAGCGCTGAAACGAGACCAGCACTACAGTACATATCAGGGCGATAATGGTAACCACAACCCCCACGCCAGGATCGTTCATCGGGGTAGGTGAAATCAGATGCTGAATACCGGTTAAAAACAAAAACAGCGCCGAACCGGAAATAAACATACTTTGCGCCAGCGCGGCCAGGGATTCCGCCTTGCCGTGACCAAAGGTATGTTCATCATCCGCTGGCTGCAGCGAATAGCGCACCACTAACAGGTTAGTGAGCGACGCGGCGATATCCACCAGCGAGTCGACCAGTGCCGCCAGAATACTCACCGACCCGGTGTACCACCACGCAAAAATTTTGATCAAAAGTAACAGCGACGCCATCACTGTCGCGGCAATGGCCGCCCGACTGACTAACCGCCCATAGGATTGATTCATAAACACTCCTGCCATCTCATGCCGGTAGTATAACGGATGGTGTAAGTGATTGGTGATTGGTGATTCACTTGACATTTAAAAAATGATAATATGTCGAAAAATATTATTGAAAACAATAAAATGTCTTATTTAATTGAGTACGCTACTTACATCAGCTTATTAGTATTAACCATCTTCATCACATCCAAGTTGCTTGGAATTACACCAGCAAAACATAAATTTGCCGCTCTCGACGGATTACGAGGAATCTGTGCAGCACTCGTTGCAATATTTCATTTATACTGGAGGGCGGGAGGAGAATTCGACAATTACTGGTCCCTTGATTATATTACGGCAAGCAATATTAAGCGAATTATTTTTCTCACAGGTGAACTTTCAGTCGGTATCTTTTTTATACTTTCGGCCTTTCTTTTTTTTCGCAAAGCATTAGCCCCAACATTTAATGTTAAAGAATTTTTCATTTCCCGTTGTTTAAGAATTTACCCTCCAGTTATTGTGACGTTATTATTGATTTATTTAATAACGTTAATAATGAACCCATTACACCATACGCCAATAACGAGTTGGTTAGTCCCGTCGCTGCCATTTATCTTTGATGCACCCGGAGCTAACATCAACGGCATATCGTTGCAGATAGCGACTTCAGGCGTCTTCTGGACATTAGTCTGGGAGCTACGCCTCTACATTGCTATTCCTTTTTTATATCTAATAATGAAAAAGATAGAATACAAAAAAATATTTATTATTTTTTTAATGGTTCTTGTCCTGAGTTATAAATACTTCATCAACCAGGAACAATTCCTTAGCTATTTAATGTATTTTTTGACTGGATTCCTTATCGCAACAATCAAGAGCAACAAACGACCATCGGATGTAGTTTGTTTACTCTTATTATTCGTCGCATTATTTTTCACAAAACATGCTTATAATACAACAACACCACTCTACATGTTTATCATATTCTACACAATTAAGAGCGGTTGTGACTACTTTGGTCTATTGACTTCACTGCCAGTTACTATGTTAGGAACCTGTAGTTTTTCTCTCTATTTAGTACATGGTATTACTCAAACCGTGTCTAAACACTATTTATACAGCGCTGGGAATTATCTATGGCAGGCATGTGCAATTATTGCATCAGGGATTATTGCACCAGTCATGTACAAATATGTTGAGAGTCGCTTCATCGCTCATAAGCCACAACAACGGGAACTCGCATCTTGAATATCATCTCTAAGTTGCATGCAACACATAAAATGGTTTCCTGCCGATGAGAATGAGGGAATAAATCCTGCATCAGATAAAATAACGAATTGAAAAATAAAGAGTTACGTATCAAAGGGCAAAAAAAACCCCCACATCATGTGGGGGAAGACAGGGATGGTGAAGATATCCCGCACGTAACAAACTGGAATAAAAGGATTTATTCTAAACATCGTCTACATTTTGACTACACTTCGACAAAAAAGCGGCCTGATGTGATATCAAGACCGCTATTTCTAAGTGACTAAAGTATCAAGCTTAACTGATCTTCGCCGTGGTGACTTCGTGGGAAAACATCTTGTGGAACCACCGCGCCGGGGACTGGTTGAGTCTGGTTTAATGATTCGTCTATTTGCGTCATGCTGGTAAAGCAGTAGCCGCACAACATATTTTGACACTGGTGATAACTGCGTCGCACTAAATCACTCAACTCTACACTGGTACGAGTTTTCGCAACTGCACGGCAGCGAGGACAGCGCATTGCCATACGCGGGCCTCCTCTGGGCTGGTTAATATCACGTCAAGTATAACGCTTAACCCGTTGATTCGTCACCCGCCTCAGCCGTCCACTCATCAATCTTAACTTCCAGCTCCAGCGAGGTGGTAAAGCCGCCGCTGCCGATATCATGCACACATCGGGTAATCGTCCAGTAACCATTATCAATCGTGGACTTAAAGCCCGATACGCTTGCCGGTTGTTCCGGGTACAAATCCGCCCGGCCCCGCGCCAGCGTGATGGAGAATGACGCCGCGCCACGCTGTAACTGGCTCCACTTCGCCGCTGCTGCCCGCTTCGCTGCCTTCTCCGTTTTAAACGTCTTGCGGATCACGAATACGTTACCTTCCGCGCCTGCCATGTAATCCCCTTCCTTGCTGCTTGAGACTGGTTCTTTTGGCTTCTTCGGCTGGGTTGTCCTTCGACGTCTGCGGGTGTTTGTCTGTACCGTGGTGGCGGGTTTCTTACCGAAATTCAGATCCAGCCAGTAAGCGGTAACGCCGGTATAAGCGTCACGATCGGCAATGCTAAAACTATGCTTGTCGCCGCTGGCCCGCACGATGCTGATCGCCGGTAAAGGTTTACCGCTCTGGGTTACGCCCTGCCCCGGCGTGATGAACAGCAACATGCCGTTTTTAACGGTAGCAACAGCACCCAGCATATCCGCCATTCTGGTGAGAAAACTGATATCTGATTCACTGGTTTGGTCAGCGTGATCGATCTCAATCTTCGCCAGCTCCTCGCTTACCCCGGCGCGCAGGTCGTACCGGCTGGCGATACTGGCAACCACATCACCAACGGTAATATCGTGCCAGGAGTATTCACGCTTCACGTTGAACGTGTCGCGAAAGTCTGCGCTGCGGGCGCTGATGGTGAGCTGGTCAGGCGGGCCACGGTGCGCAACCTCATCAACGGTGTACAGCCCTTTAAATACCAGCGGGTCATTATCCCAGCCCAGCAAAACGGAAATCTTAGCGCCGCGCGATGGCATCACGATCTGCCCGTCTGAATCGTCCAGCGTGAGATCAAGCGTATCCGCTTCAAATCCCCGATTGTCCGTCAGCGACAACGAGATCAAACGGTCATCCAGCGCGGTGAGCTGCTTGCCCTCAATCTGAATACTGAACGCCGGGCGGGGCGAATAACGCGCTTCATCATCCAACATCTTATTGGTTCCCTCATTGGTGAGGGTACCATCGTCGCCACGCGCGCGCGTACAGACAACGCGGGGCTGTTGTTGCGGTCTGCTGACAACGCCCACCTCTCGCACCGGCTGGCAATTGTCGCAATGATAAGTGGCAATCATTGACCTGGCGAGGCAACTACATGGCCACAAATTACCATCACGGTGTAACCGTCACGGAAACCACCGATCTGAGCACGATGATCACCGATATTGATTCGGCGGTTATCGGCGTCGTTTGTATCGCTGACGATGCAGACGAAGAAGCGTTCCCGCTGGATACCCCTGTACTTATTACCCGCGTGGCTAACATGCTGGGCAAGGCAGGCAAAACCGGCACCCTGTTCACCACCCTGAAAGCTATTTCAGACCAGACCAGCCCGCAGACCATTGTGATCCGCGTGGCTGATGCGTCCAAAATCGTACCCCCTGAAGGTGGTACGGCTCCGACTCAGGATCAGCTGGTCATTGGCGGTACTGACCCAGAAACGGGGCTTTTCACCGGCATGTATGCACTGCTATCTGCGGAGATGCGTGTTGGCGTCCGTCCGCGTGTGCTTGCCGTTCCCGGCCTTGATACTCAGCCAGTGGCGGCGCAGCTCGGTGTAATGGCTGAGAAGCTGCGCGCCTTTGCTTATGTGTCTGCAAATGGCTGCAACACCATTGCAGAGGCGAAGGAATACCGGGAGCAGTTTGCCCAGCGTGAAATGATGGTGATCTGGCCTAACTTCATTTGCTACGACACCAACGCGGGAGCAAACGCCACCGTGCCGGTGGGTGCTCATGCGGTAGGAATGCGCGCCAAAATCGACGCAACGCAGGGTTGGCACAAAACCATTTCCAACGTGCCGGTGAATAACGTGCTGGGGATGGATCGCGATATCTATTTCACCTTACAGGGAACCGACACCGACGCGGACGAGCTAAACGCGGCAGGCGTCACCACCCTGATCAAACAGGATGGCTATCGCATCTGGGGATCGCGAACCTGCGACGAAGAAACCTACATTTTTGAGAGCTACACCCGTACCGCTCAGATTGTGGCGGATACCGTGGCAGAAGCGCATTTCTCCTATGTTGATAAGCCGCTCACCCCGTCGCTGGTGAAAGATATCGTTGACGGTATCAACCGCAAGCTGACGTCCTATGTGACGGCGGGCAAGCTGCTGGGCGCGCGCTGCTGGTATGACCCTGAACCGAATACCAGCGAAACGCTGCGCAACGGGCAGCTCACCATCAAATACAACTACACGCCTGTCCCGCCGCTGGAAAATCTCAGCCTGGTGCAGGAGTTCACTGATGAATACTTCGCTACGTTTTCCAGCGCAGTGAATAACTAACCGGGGGCGCGTATGGCTCTGCCTAAAAAACTTAAATACTTCAACATGTTCTTTGATGGGGATAACTATTTCGGCATGGTGCCGGAAATCACCCCGGCGAAGTTAACCCGCAAGACCGAGGATTATCAGGCCGGTGGTATGCCTGGTTCTGTCGCGGTTGATCTCGGCTTTGATGCCGGGGCGCTGGATATGGATATCACCCTTGGCGGCATGGATGCGGGGCTGCTGAAAAAATGGGGCATCGCCACCGCCGATGGTATGCAAACGCGCTATGCCGGGTCTTACCAGGATGATTCAACCGGCGAAGCGGTACCCGTAGAAATCCAGACGCGCGGACGCTTCACGGAGATGGATCCGGGTACGTCCAAAACCGGGGATGACACTTCTCATAAGTACACCCTGAAAAATACCTATTACAAGCTGACCATCAACGGCGAAGAAATCATTGAAGTTGATGTGCTCAATATGATCTACAAAGTTGGCGGCGTTGACATGATGGAAAAACACCGCGCTAACATTGGCTTATAAGGAATTAACGCACCATGACCAAAGTAACCGGTAAAGAAGTTGTAACGCTCAATGCGCCTATCGTTCGCGGCAAGACGGCAATCAGTGAAATCACGATCACGCCAGTCTTAAAGCAGGCCGGATCGCTGCGTGGCTTAAAAGTCTATGACGTTCTGACGTCGAATTATGATGCGCTAGTTGTTCTGCTGCCCCGCGTTACCGCCCCGGCGCTGACCGCTGACGAAATCGCCCGCATGGATACGTGGGACTTCTGCCAGCTCGCCAATGCGGTGGTTGATTTTTTGCAGCCACCTTCGGATCAGAGCGGGACGGATACGGGCAGCGCGTCATCCGATGCCCCTGCGAACGCATAGAAAACTTAATGGCGGATATCGCCGTCATTTTCCACTGGCGACCAGCGGAGATGGACGCCATGACGGTAGAGGAACTTCTGTTATGGCGTGATCAAGCCGCTGCGCGCAGTGGCGGAGATCAATAAATGGCAGACCGCAAATTAAATATTCAGGTTGCTTTCAGCGCCCTGAATAATATGTCCCGCCCTGTCAGTGCGGCGCGCCAGAGTGCCGCCGCGCTGGCCTCTGAAATCAAGCAGACGCAAAGCAGCATCAAAGGGCTTGAGCGTCAGGCTTCCAGCTTTGACCGGCTGACCGCAGCCAATAAGAAGACCACCGATCAACTGGCTCAGGCAAAGACGCAGGCACGTGAAATGGCGGCGGCATTCGGCCCGCTACGCCAGCGCAGCGCTGAGCAAGTTACCGCCCTCAATCAGCAGCGGGCAGCGATCCGCAACCTGACAGCCCAGCAGAAAACGGAACAGGCCCAGCTCAACCAGTTGCGCGCCAGCTTCTACAGCGAAGGGATTGCGATCAGCAGTACCAGCCGGGCAACGGAACAAATCAGCCAGCGCACCGCGCAGTACAATCGCCAACTTACTGAGCAGCAGCGTCGGCTTGAGTCTGTCACTCAGGCGCAGGCCCGCTATGCCCGCGCCAAGGAAACCGGCGAGAAGCTGCAAAGTTCAGGCATGAAGACCGCAGCGACCGGCGCGGCGGTACTTGCCCCCGTAGCAGCCGCCATCAAGAGTTACAGCAGCCTGGAAGATGCCATGAAGGGCGTATCCAAACAGGTGAATGGCCTGCGCGATGATGACGGCAACCGCACCGCTCAGTTTGCTGAGATGCAAAACGCTATCAAAGACGCCGCCGAAAATTTGCCAATGCCCAACGGGGCCGTTGACTATGCCGCACTGGTAGAGGGTGGCGCGCGTATGGGCGTGGCTAACAGCGATGATCCATGGCAGAAGCAGAAGAAGGATCTACTGGATTTTGCCAACACCGCCGCCATGGCCTCAAAGGCGTTTGAGCTGCCTGCCGATCAGCTGTCGGAAAGCCTGGGTAAAATCGCCGGTCTGTATAAAATCCCCATTCAGGATATTGGCAATCTGGGCGACGTCATCAACTATCTGGACGATAACGCCAAATCCAAAGGCTCTGACATTATCGACGTGTTGCAGCGTGTGGGTGGTGCAGCCGACCAGCTCGGCTATCAGAATGCGGCGGCACTTGGCTCCACGTTCCTGAGCCTTGGTGAGCAGTCAGAAACAGCGGGCACCGCTGTTAAAGCGATGGTGCGCGAGCTGGGTAACGCAATGGTGCAACCAGATCGCTTTATGGAAGGTCTGGACGCGCTGGGGCTGAGCGCCGAGAAGGTGCAGAAGAACATGGCAAAAGACGCGATGGGCACCATTATGGCGGTAATGGAAGCCACCAAAAAGCTGGAACCAGATAAGCAAATGAACGTGCTTACTCAGCTCTTTGGTGATGAATATGCAATGGCGGTTTCCAAAGTCGCCAATAACCTGCCTGAGCTGCGCAGGCAACTCGAATTAACCCACGGTACCGCGTCGAAAGGCTCCATGAAGCGGGAATCCGATATCGATAAAGATTCCCTCTCATCACAGTGGCAGATAACCAAAGCTGAGTTTGGCAACAATTTCAGCGCGCTGGGCGAAACCATGCGCGGGCCAATGATGGCGATTATGAAATCAGTCGGCGGCGTCCTGCAATCAATCCGGAGCTGGATTGAAGCCAACCCGGCACTGGTTGCCGCCATCATGAAGACCGTCGCCGCGATTGGTGCCATTCTCACGGTGCTGGGGTCGCTTATGCTGGCGCTGGGCGCAATACTCGGCCCGATGGCGCTTGTACGCCTGAGTTTTACCACGCTGGCAGGCGAAGGCGGGATCGCCAAACTGCTGACCAGCATCACCCGGCTGGGCGGCGCGTTTCAGTGGCTGGCGGGTTCACCTATGCAGGCGCTGCTTACTGCCGGTCGTGCGGTCTTTGGCCCCCTGATCACGCTGCTGGCGGGTATCTCTGCCCCTGTCTGGGGTCTGATTGCCCTGTTTGCTGGCGTCGCTATTGCGATCATCCAGTTCTGGCAACCTATCAAGGCGTTTTTCAGCGGGTTCTTTACCGGCCTGATGCAGGGGCTACAGCCGATCTTTTCTATCGTCTCTGCCGTATTCTCGCCGCTGGTACCCATATTTGACGCCATCATCTCAGCGCTCAGTTCGGTATGGGACTGGTTTACAAAGCTGTTTGAACCGATCCAGTTCTCCACTGAGGCGCTGAAATCCTGCACCAGTGCCGGGGAGTCCTTCGGCAAGATTGTGGGTGATGCCATTTCACTGGTTCTATGGCCCGTTGAACAGCTCTGGAAAGGTCTGGATCTGGTGCTGGAAAAGCTGGGCCTAATCCCCGATCAGGCAGAGCGGGCCAAAAAAGCCGTTGAGCAGGTGAACACGCAGAAGAAACTTACCGGGCTGGCGGATACGCTCGCCGGGGATCTGAAAGCCGTCACCGCGCAATCGAAGAAGGAGGAAGAGAAGAAGGAGCAGAAGCGGAAAACGGAACAGAGCCAGCAGCAACAGGCGCTTGCCAATAACCTGAAAGGCCCGGCGAACCTCGCACCGAAGATCAGCGGTAGCCTGGATAAAATTGCCAGCAACACGGCAGAGAAGAAAGACGGCCCCGGTGAAATCGTCTTCAAAAATAAACAGCCGTACATTCCTATCCGTGGAGGGTATGCCGAACCGGTGCAGCAGGTTCAGCGGCAGGTGCCATCACTCACCGCATGGATGCAGCAGCAGGCTGGTGCGCTCGTTTCTTCGGTGCTGCCGTACAGCGTTCAGCAACCTGCCGCCCGTTCGCCAGTGTCGGCGGTTCCGTCTGCGGCTTCCGTCGCGGCGCTGATGCCTGGCGGCGACGTGTTTAACTTTGAGATCAATATCAACGACGCGGGCCAGATGGATGAACAAAAACTTGTCCGGCGCATCCGCGAAGAGTTCACCGTTGCCCAGCAGCAGGCCGCGCGGCGCAAACGCTCGCAACTGACCGACCATGAATAAGGGGCAAAGCCATGATGATGATATTGGGCATGTTTCCGTTTGCGCTGCAAACGACGCCCTACCAGACGTCGAACCAGTCGAATACATGGCGACACGTCAAAAACGATCGCGTGGGGAAATCCCCGCGCTATCAGTACATAGGCCCGGATGAAGAGCCGATCACCCTCTCCGGTACACTGTACCCGGAAATCAGCGGCGGCGATGTGTCACTCACCACGCTGGAGACAATGGCATATACCGGCAGAGCCTGGCCCCTGATTGAAGGCACCGGCAAGATTTACGGGATGTACGTGATCGACGGGTTAACCCAAAATCGCACTGAGTTCTTTCAGGACGGGAAAGCGCGGAAGATTGATTTTACCCTCAGCCTGAAAAAGGTCAGCGAAGATATCAGGGAGAAGCTGGCGGAAATCACCAATGATGATGTGCTGTCTATGGTGAAAGCAGGAGTGAATTTCTAACTTTATTTTTTATGGCCAACACGTTCATTGTTGGCAGTGTGGTACCGAAATCATCGAGCACCGTCACTTATGGCGGTGCTTCTGCTTCGCCGGGGTTGATACCCTTCAATCCCGGCTATAGCTCTTTAAGCTACCAGATACTTAGTAATTTTTGTTCGCATCATAACGGAAGTAAGCAGCGCTCCCGCAAAGAACGAAAATGTAAAATAAACCATCATCCGCTCAATGTCGCTCATTCCTGAAAGGTGCCCTCTCATAATCCCTTGGGACACATAAATAAAAGCATAATGTGTTAAATAGATACCAAAAGAACACTTGCTAACAAAACTTAAAATTCTGCTGCTGGCATTCTCAAATAACCATTTGATAAGCAACAGTAACCCAATTCCAGATATAACAATAAACAATGAACCACTATACCAGTGCAACCCATCATTAACTTTACCGCTCCAGTGATCTATTAGCACCAATGAAATTACAGGAACCATTGCTATTAAAGCATAAGCTGTAAAGTGCTTTATTGTTTTACCGCACCATACTGATCGCTCAATTATCAGATAGCCCAGAACAAAAAAGATAAGATACGGGCCAGTTAAGTCTGCGCCCATTCGATGCAGAGCACCCCAATCACCACCAAAGAAGGTTGCCGTATGCTTAAACTGGTTGAAAATAACGCATACAAGAAGAAATACCATTATCTCTCTGTTTGATGCCTTATGAAGCATCTTGGCTAAAAATGGCGCGACTAGATATAGCTGAGTTATTGAATACAAGAACCACATTTGAGATGCGCCGCCATAATTGCTGGGATAGACCCCATTGTTATTGACGAATGCTGTTTTTAATGAATCCCAAACGCCACCTCCATCTACATAATACTTTATGCAGTTCGTAACCACCGACCAAACAACCAACAATATAATAAATTGAGGCACCCTTTTTTTATAAAAGTCTAGCAGGTCACAGTTAACTAATTTAGGCAATATTAGACCGCCTGAAATCATAAAAAACAGCGGCACACCCAAACGATCGATACTGTAAAAAACACTCCTTAGCATCTCGCTTTGGATCCCAGCCCTCTCATGAGCATGTGTAAAAACCACAAGAATAATTGCTATCGCTCTCGCAGCATCCAGCCAAAAGACCCTTTTCAATTTTGCCTCTCGTTAAAAGTCATGAACTCATTAACCTAATTATAACCTGAGCTAAAGTTACCATCTACCGTTAAAAATTGGCTTTAGGTGACGGGTAACGTGATCCGCGCCAATAAAAAAGGCTGGTTAATCCAGCCTTTAAGACGAATCTCGGTAGTTTTATGGCTTGTCAGGCCATTCAATATCTGGCGCGGTTGACGTGTCTACAGCCTGCACCGCTTTGATGTAGTTTATCCAGGCTATCAGGCTGGCTTTATCTTCATCGCTGATGATGCCTAGCTGTAACTCAGTTTGCCAAAGGCTGATTGTTGCCTGAGCATCTGCCAGTAGGGCCGTTTTCTGCTGCTCTGCTGCCTCCACGTCTGCCGTGTGCTGCGCTTCCGTATCCGTCACCCATTTGCTGCCGTTCCACGAATCGTATGGTGTGGCAGGTGCCTGCGTGGTGGTATTTTCTGGGTAATCGCCCAGTGATGTGATGGCAACAGGCTCCCCCGTTTCCGTACTGAAAACATCTTCACCACGATGATCAATAATGTATTCCCATCCTGATAATTCTGCTGTCCGGCAAATGGCATAACCGGCCTTCTCTTCTGTTGGCGCGTCAGTGCATGAGTTGGCAGGCAGGCCAACACCTACCGCCAGATATTCTTCTGATGAAGAAATGTACTCATGAGTTTTGCTATCGTAATTAAATACGGTGATATCCCCCGCAACGGTAGCAACAAACTCACTGTTTAATTTTGCCTGCGTCATTATGCTGCCCTCACAATGTAGTTAAATGCGGTGCTTCTCGGTCTGACTTCTGCGGCATCAGGAATAATTCTGGTAGAGTCAAAAAAGATGCGTTCATCATGGCCTGACGCCCCTCCTCCAACTAATTTTGTGGTTCCCATATCGCCTTGAGTAAATGGCCCTGTTGGCGCTTCATCACCCTCAACATCATAGGTCTGAAAATAACCATAAATTTTAGGGATACCGTGCCCCTGCGTTGACAGTAAAGCCCTCCCACTATCAACACCACGCCCATCATCCCAGCCACGCAGAAACTCACCGCGAAGATCTGGCAAGCTGCCAGTAGGATAAATTACCGCCAGTTTCGGATACTTTGCTTTATCGAATGCCGCTCCGTTGCATTTTAGCCATCCTGTTGGCGGCGTTGCCGCAGGCCATGGGAGAGGAAAACCAGCGGGGATATATTTATCAATATCCGCCTCAAGCAGATATTGCTGATGCGGGTCACTGGCTGCAATATGCGCCGCCAGTTGCTGATCAACGTAGGCTTTAACCTGGATTATCTGGTCGTCAACATACTGCCGGGTTGCAAGTACCACAGATGGATCAATCTTAAGCGTTACCGCCTGAGTGCTACTGACGATCAGAATGACGCGAATTACCTGCACACGCCCGCTACCTTCCTGCAATAACGGTTTATAAGTTTCCGCACAGTTGGCAATGGCAATCAAATCGCCGTCGCTGTCATATAGCCCAATCTCACGGATCCACCACCCGCCCACGTCTTCCTGGATCACCTGCTCAGCAATAATCTGGTTGGTGTTTACCGGGTCAATGGTCAGCGTGTTGAGCGGCGCGCGGCGCAGCTCATGTACAAGCGCGGTCTGCGCAGGGTTTGGCGTCGGCAGTGCGCCGTTGCCATCCCCTACCGCCATCTGAGTAATTTCAACCTGTTCACCCAATGCCGTGGCGTTCGCCAGCTTCGCGGCCCCGACATTGGTTAGCAGGGCATAATATTTAGTTGCCACTTGGTGAGATCTCCACAGTATCAATCAAATGAATTGCACTACCCACATACTCCTCACCGCCAACTGAAATGGTTTCGGGGAAATAGGGGTACACGGTTAGCGTGTCGCCCAGATAGGCAGACGCACCAACATAAAGGGGGCCGGTAGTCTGTAAGTGCAGGCTCATGCCCAGCATGTGACGGCTACACGGTTTAACGTCAGCGATCAGCCGCTCAAGCTCCTGATAGGTTTCTTCGCTGATGCCTTCGTCTTCAACGCCGATATCCAGCGTAAACGTGCCTGGGTCGGTATCAATGTTCCACCACTCGTTAACCCGGATGAAGTACCCAAACGGCTCCACAACGCGGCGCATTGCTCCGGTGGTGCCTTTGTAGCGGTGCAGGTAAAACGCATCAGCTATCGCCTTACGCTTCGTTGTCTGGGGCCAGTTCTCATCCCATCTATCAACGGAGAAAGCCCACGCCAGATAGGGCAGCAGATCAACCGGGCAGGTATACGGATCCCAGAGCTGACGCAGCGGTACCCGCACTTCCCCCAGAGAGGCGCAAACACGGGCGGCGACACGCTCAAGGCGCGTTGAGCTGGGCGGCGTGAGGGTTTTACTCATCGTACCCCCCAACGGTTATGGTGTAGCCGGTACAGTGGGACGCCTGAGTATCATCAAGCACCATATCCGCCACCGGCTGGGCCAGCTCCACCCGCTGGACTCCTTCAACGTGCAGCGCGGCATAAATGGCAGACAGCCGGATATCACGCCCCAGGCGACGCTGATCGGCTATGTACGCCTGTAACTTCTGCTCAGATGCCTGGCGGATGGGTTCCGACTCCGGCCCCGGATAGATATACAGCGTGGCATCAATCTCATAAGGCACGATCTCCGCCGCCTGCACGGTCACGCGATCGGCAACCGGGCGCACCTCTTCGCCATTCAGCGCGCTGGCAACGATATCGATCAACTCCTGGCTGGCGGTACCGTCACCCTCGCGGGAAAGCACAGAGATGGTGACGCAGGCAGGCGTTGGGCTTACGGCAGATACATCAGCAACGCGCCCATCAGCAGACAGGCCGAAAAATTCATATGCCGCCGTTGGCCCGGCAACGCTCAGCCCTTCAAACGCCTGCGGAGTGCGGACGCGCAGATCGGCATCCGATTCCATCACCGCAGGCACAGGCGGTACAACGCTGTCATCTTCCGGCGTGATGGTCAGGCGCTCCACGTTGAAATTTGCCGCCAGCTGATCCAGATCACTGCCCACAGAGTACGCCACCATTACCGCGCGCGCTGCTTCGTTCACGCGCTGGCGTAGCAACAATTCGCGATAACAGTTTTCTTCCAGCAGCATGGTGATCGGCTCAGATTCCAGCGAGAGGGTGCGCCTGATAACGTCCTGCTCATCTTCCGGGTAAAGTGCGATAAACGCCTCTTTACGCTCATTGAACAGCGTTTCAAAGTCCAGCGGCTCCACCACCACCGGAGGCGGTAATTGTGAAAGATCGATTGTTCCGCTCATGCCTGCACCTGCCTGCCGATCGTTACGTCCGTGGTAAAGGGTGATTGGGTATCGGTACGGCTGGCCTTGATGGTGGCAATCATCTGCCCCGCCCCGGTTTCCGTCAGTACAATATTGGTCAGTGAGATACGCGGCTCCCAAAGGAAAAGCGCGCTGTATATCGCGGACATAATGCGAAGGCGCGTTACGGCATTGCCTGGCTGGTCAATCAGGTTATTGAGCTGCGAGCCGTAGGCACGGCGCATAACGCGAGAGCCAACCGGCGTTAACAAAATGTCATTGATGGACTGAGAAATATGCTCGTTATCGGTGAGCGTTTCGCCGGTTTCGGCGTTCATCCCGCGATATCTTGCACTGGTCATTGTGGGCCGTCCGTCTGGCTTCCGCCACGTTCTACGCCGCCATGTTTGTGGGTATGCACCACAACGCCATTTGATGTAAAGCTGCCGCCGCTATGCTCAACATTGCCGGTCATCTTGCCGCCCTGTTTCATCTCAAACGTGGAGCATGAGAGCTTTTTAGAGCAGATCACTTCTGGCGTATCAAGGGTGATTGAGGTTGTTGCGGTACAGGTCATTTTGGGGGCAGTCGCGGCGATAGAGTCAGACGCCTCTACGGTTGCGCTCTTAATACCAGTAGCAGCCAGTGCGCCGGTTTCCGGGTCATACAGAACCTTTGCCCCGTCAGGGTACAAAGTGACATTTGACGTTTCACCGTTATCCGGTGGCTTCACGCTATCGCTGTACAAGCTGCCCATGATGACGGCATTTTCCAGATCGCCGCATGGGGCAAAAAGTAACACCTGTTCGCCTGGCGTAGGTGCCCACCATGTAACAGCCGTTCCGGCGCGCAAAGCCGCCCAGCGAATCCAGTCCGTTGTATTCTCTCCCGTTGAGACTCGCGCAACTGGCGGCTCAGCAGCAAGATCAACATCCGTCACCGTACCAATACGGACAAGGTTACAGATCAGGCGATAGAGTTCATTCAGGTTCATAAGCTGGCTTGCGTTATTAAATTTACAGCCAGTTTCATGATCCACGCGCGCGCAAGCAACGCGCTGGCGTTGTCAGGGGTTGGTAACAATGGAGGGTGGTACCGGCAGACACTGCCAGTTATGACAGTGGCGGGAAAAAGCATCGAGCACTGTCACTTTTAACAGTACTGCAGAAATGGGTCAGGGTTGCAGAAAACTGACGATAGTATCCGCCAGCCAGTCAAGATCGCTTTCCGTAAAGCCCAGCAATTCACGCGCCGGGTAACGGGTACGGGCACCCGGTGCCACGGTATCAACCTCACCATACTGGTGAACACTGGCGATCTCGGCGGTATGCCCGGAGTAACCCACCACGGCGGCGCTGGCGGTACCGTATGCCTTGAGAAAGCGAGCGGTGCGCAGGCGGCGGAACATCTTTTCTTTACGGGTGGTGGTGCGCTTGGTCTGGTTGAGATGGATTTCAATATAGCGCTCAATATCGCGCTTATAGAACGTGCGCAATGCCCCTTTCTCGACATCATAGCCGGTGATGGCGCGCTGTTCGCCGCGCCCGGTAGTGCGCCAGTTGCTCAGCTCGCGCACTTCATCTTTCCACAGGAATTTAACCCCGCCCTGAGTGCGCAAAATCTTACGGCGGCGCGGCGTATAGCTCTCTCCGCTGGGGTTTTTCTGGCTGTTGATACGCTGCTGCTGGCGCTTGCGCAGACCAATAGCCACCTCGCGCGTTAGCTTGCGACGCTGGCCCGGTGCGAGCTGCGCCGCCACGGTTGCCAGATAATCATCAAGGGCATGGAACAGCGGATCAGCGTTCATTTAGTCCGTCCATGTTTCGCCGCTTACCATATCCTCAAAGACCAGTGACCAGGCACCCAGCTCCGGCCCCGGCATAGGATCAGCGCGGTGATGTATGACCGGCTTACCCTCTTCAACTTTGACAACAACCGCCTCACTGGCCTGAATTTTGATAAGCACATCCATGGTGGAATTGCTCAGGATATCCGCTTCAAAGGTGATGCCATCGCGGGCACGGTCAGGGTTGAATAGCAGCTCAGGCTGATACAGGCGCGCCCATGCCAGAATTGGCAGGCTGAGGGTATCCAGTGGCTCAGGGTAATCCATCGCCAGCACCTCAATGGTGTACTCGTATTCAAACGAGGCAGAGCGCTGCCCGGTGCTGACCATGCGCCCCTTCTGGACGTACACCGCCAGATTGTCAGGGTTGTCACGCAACCACGGCACCGCCTGGCTGATATGTTTGCGAAGCAGATCGGGTTTTAACATCGCTATTTCTCCACCGCGCTGGCTCCTGTCAGCGCATCATAAGCGGCTTCACAGGTCAGCCCTCTAATCCTTGCCTGATCAGCAATTGCCGCCAACTCTCCCGCTCGCTGGTCAGCGCGGCGGAACAGCTCGGCAAGCAGTTCGCTGCCGGTGGTGCCTGCCTGGCCTCCGCTGGCAGTTGCGGCACGGCGGGCGCGTTCACTTGCTGCCAATCTCGCGGCGAGTTTTGCGGCTTCGTCATGCAGCCCGTCAGAAACAGCGCGGGCATGGTCAGCATCAGCAACGGCCTGAGCAATCTGCCCCTCAGCCCTTCTCTCAATCGCATCTATTTCACCTTGTCGGCGCTGCTCTTCGGCTCTGGCTTCTGCCTGCCGCTTTGCCAGCGCGGTAGCGTCGTCGGCATCCCGCTGTTTCCATTTCAGTGCCCATGCCGTATTCGCCTGGTGGGCACCAAACCATGAACCAGAAAGGAAGGCACCACCCAGAATTAACGCAGCCAGAAGGCCGCGCCAGTATCGCCTGAGCCATGCCAGAATCATGCAGGGTACGCCGCATAAGGAAGCTGGAAGTGCAGGCCATCTTTCAGCGTCTTCCAGTCGCCGCCCCACTCAATGGGGATATTTAGCTCTTTTCCCGCCTGTTTGAAGGCTTCGGAAATCTGCTGGTAAAATTTCCAGTCCCATGAGCCTGCCGGGGTTGGGTACGCAAACACATCAACCGCATGGCCTGAAAGGTGCCTGCTGTTCATCGTCTGGCTTTTCCCTTCCGCAACAAGCTGTTTTTGCCGCTCTACAGAGCGCAGCCCTTCGGTGATACCAAAATCAACAGCGGAAAGTTGAAGGGCGCGGCGGACAACTTTCACAAGGTCAGCGTTAACACCTTTCAGGTTATTTTCACTTCGCTGGCTGAAATTAAAGTTATTTGCCATTACGGGCACCTCGTTTGCTTATGTTCATTGCGTCCGACCGGTTAACGATCTTCATAACGTTGCCTTTAGCCGATAGAACAGCCACACAGAGCGCCATATTGATCGCCGTCTCTGCAAAGTTTGCGGTTGAATACCTTCCGGTAACGATCAGGATGGTGACGGAACCACATGCAACAATGAGCACCCAGGCAAACAAAGCAGCCAGACGCTTATGAGTCGCCCCATTACGCTGATAAGTACCCAAAGTCACCGCGATCACTGCGCATGTAATTGCATTCACGATAAGCAGAAGTTCATTTAGCGTTACCATCGCCACCCCCCGAAAATAAACGCCCTGGGTTTATTTTTCTGAGCATGAGAAGCACATAAACTCCCAGTGCGGCGGCGACGGTTGCACCAATAGACTTACCCACCGTAATGCCGTCAGGGAGATATTTACCGATCGCCAACGTGATAAGCCCCGTTGTCATATCTGCCGCGAGTACGCCAATCAAAAAAGAGGCTATGAAATACCCAACTTGAGCAAACCGGCTTAACTCCGCAGCGGAAAGTACATAAACCACAGCCCCGGCAAAAGCCCCGACAAATACGCCCGCGTCAGTGCCTGATAGCATGCTGGCGAATGTGACGCCCGTAATAGTCACCGTTGCAGCGGCAGCGCCAGAAATTGGTTCACCGACCATACTTACACCCCGCTTAATCCTTTGAATTTTTCATATGTAATTAATCCCATAGCTGCACGGTTTCCCGCTGGGTTGGTGGTGGTAATTCGGGAAGATAAACAACCTGCCCGGCGCTCAGCAGCGGGCCGCTGTCGCACAGTCCCGGATTGGCTTCATGCACGGCTTCGGTTACTCCCGCCGTCCTGCCGTAATACCGCCAGCAAAGTTCATCAACGGTGTCATCCTGCTGCGCCTGTACGTTCATCAGCACAGCTCCGCAAGGCCGCGATCTTCATTCTGGATATCGCGAATCGACCAGCGAACATCACGCCAGAGCGTATCTATCTGGGTGCTGAGCGCCTGCGCGTGGTCATCCCCTTTACTGGTGGTATCAATATCGCGATATCCCTCTATCAACAGGGCTTTGGTCAGTGACCAGACGGCGTTTTTATAGCGCCAGACCTTCACCGATTCGCCATTCACCGGATCAGCGGGAATCTCAGCCAGAGTCTGATAACCAGCATCAACCTGAACCTGACGCCACAGAAGAAGCTGATCGTTAACGTGGGCCACGGCCTCAATGGTGCGGGACATAAGACGATCGGTTGTTACCTGCCCGTCAAGGCGCATCGCGCGGCGCAGGTCAGCCAGCACAATCACAGGCCAGAAAGGCAGGCTCTCAACTTTTGCGCCGCCATCGTCCGGCGCGGGATCTGATGGCGGTCTTACCGGTTCAGTGGCGACCAGGCTCATACAGGTATCTCCATAAGGCAGGCGGTGGACGGCGTGACGCAGTAGAGGCCGGGCCTTATTGCGTCACACCGTGCCGCCTGGTGCGCGGGGGCACATTCGTTATGACTTCGCGGCTTTGCGCGTCGCCCTGTTCTTTGCTGCCGGTTTTGCCTGGCTGTTTTTCGGCTTTTTGGCTGCGGTAGTGCGCGGCGCTTTCTCCGGCGCAGCTTTCGCGGCCTCTGGCTGCGCTTCCGGCTGTACCGGTGGCGCATCGCCCTCGCCTTCTCCGCCGCTGGCTGCGGTCAGCTTTTTGATATTGCGATCCAGCAGTTCGATATCACGCGCCACGCCAATTTTTGCGTTGAGCCTGATAGCTTCCTGCAAATGCGAGCGGGCAAGCTGCTGGGATTCAACATCCTGATTAAGGCGCACGGTGTACCCCATGGCCTTAAACAACTTAGCCCTTACCTGATCGGGCATATCTTCATGGGTGGTGATGCCGTTCAGTGCGTTGAGGTTGTCAATGCTCACGCTTGCCTTTGCCGGGTTCGCTTTGAAGGCGGCAAGGATGGGATCACAAATTTCTTCAACCAGTACCGTGGCGGTGGTGCGCTTGTACTGGTCAGGCATCGGGATTTTATGGCGCAGCACGTACTGGCCTATCCGTAGCGCCTGCGCAATATCACCGGCATCCGCTGCCCAGATCATTACAGTGGTGATCACTTCATCCGCCTGGCCCGTATCCGCTGCCAGTACGCCATCAATCCATGGCTGGTAATCCGGCAGGCGCTCGCTTTTCAGCTTCGCCTTACCGGCATTCGACTGGATGCGGCTGAGGTCGGCTTTATCCATGCGCAGGCGAAAAAGTATCTGCTCGTATGCAGTTCTTTCGGCGGTGGTTGTACCGCGATTACTGCGGCGCTCAGCCATCACCCGATCAAAATGTTTTTGTGCTGGTGTTAACATTTATGCCCCCTGAGCAGGCCAGCGCACTGCTGGCCTGCGGCGTCTTATGGTGCTGGTGCTGGCTCGGCGGCGGTGATGCCCTCGATCAGACAGCCATAGCCGTAGTCTTCAATGACGTAGGCATCATTCGAAGAGCTGTACGTTGAGACGCGGTTATACTCCGGCTCTTCAACGATGCGGCGACGGTGCCCGCCTTCCTGCCAGTAGATGGACAGGTTTTCCCAGGAGGTAATGAACATGCTGCCATCAGGGAAGAATGGCGCGATAAATGACGGCAGGTTGCCGATCGTTTTGCGCGATGCAATCAACTGCCCGGCAAGTGCTTCGGAGTTAGGGTTATTGGTGCTTACAGCGTTGATGATCGGGAAGGAGCGGTTAACCGTCAGATTACGCCCGGTAATCACCACCAGATCAGGCGAATCCTTGTACCACTCATCCATAAGCGAGTTGACCGCATCAAATACGATGGAGTCATAGTTACCGTAATCACCTTTGGCGATCACCTGGTTGGTGTCGTCACGGCTGGTCACAGTGACATCCTTCATCACACGCTGGGCCGCGTTAGTGCGGTACTGCTGGAGCCAGCCGATACCACAATCCTGTAACAGCGGGTTGGCGGCGCGGTCTGATTTCTCCGCGTAGCTGGTACCGTTGAAGCCGATCATGATGCGATCGAGCGCAATACGCTTGATGATCTGATTGCTGAGGCGCTGCTGAAAGTCCGGGAATTTTGCCCAAGCATCAAGTTGCGTGTACGGCGTAAAGGTATCGGCGTTCACCTTGTTACAGGTGTACTTATTCGAATCCAGCGCCGCCACAGAGGTAGGCTGACGGCGATCCGTGGTGGAATTGTTGGTACTGGATACCGGGCCACTCACACCCAGGCCAATTTTTTCACCGGTCTGATCGTTAACGCCGTAAATGTTAATTTTTTTCAGCATCTCAGACGACTGCTGGATCTTATCCTCAAGCGTCTGCTCAACGCTCGGATCAATGCTGTACGCCTTGGTGACGTGGGCAGCGCTGATATGGTTGAGTTCAGCCTGTCGCTGAATGTACTTATCAAACAAATCGCGGGTTGTATTACGCATCTTATTTTTCCTTTCCTGAGCCTGACGCACTGAGCCTTATCAGCAATCAGCCAGATGTTGAGTTGATTGACCATCGCCGCCAGTGGCAGGCGGGCGCTGGTTGTACTGCTCGGCGTCCTGGCCTTTCAGTTTCTCTTCCAGCGCTTTGAAGTCCTTACGCAGGCTTTCCAGCTCGGTGGCGTCAGCCTTACCTTTCACCGCAGCAGAAAGCTGGGTTGTACTGTCCAGCAGCTTGCCCTGGCTCTCGGCAATCGCCTCGATAGCCTCACGGTTTTCACCGTTCTGCTGGTTAAACTGCTGCTGCGTACCGCCCAACAGCGCCTTAATACGGGCAAAGAAGTTTTTGCCTTCGTCCTGCGGCGGCTGCTCATCTTCAAATTCCATCGTGGATTCAACGGAGGCGGTGAAGAAACAAGCCTGATCGTGCTTGCGTGAGGCCAGCGGGTTAACGGTGCTTTTGGCACAAAACTCCATCATTTCCGTGCCCAGACTGGCAGGGCTATCAGTACAGGCCAGCCCCATCAAATAGGCTTCGCCGGTATCAGCAAATGAGGGATGCACTTCAATGCTGTGATAAATCTTCTGACGGCTCTTTTTGAGGGCAACCAGATCATCAGTGGCATCAACCTGCACATACAGCCCCAACTTGCCTTTTAACGGCTCTTCGGTGACTTCCTCAGCCTTGACGGCAATAACATCGCCATAAGCACGGAAATCACTGTTTGGTGAAGCGCTGCGCCAGTGCTCCAGATTGACGCGAGCACCGTATAACGCTGGGTTGAAGCGTTTAGCCATCTGTTCGATGTGCTGGCGCTCCAGCGTCCGACCATCGCAGGTGGCACCCTCAACAGCGACGCGGAAAAATTTAGACTTTGGCATGTCGAAATCCCGAATGAGTGAATGATATTAACCAGTGCCTCTATCATTCCCGCCCCAGCCGGATCGCGCAAAGCGTTGCCGTTGTTGCCGTTTTCCGACAATGACAACCCGAAGCGACGCGCGCGCGGGCGCGGTACTCTGCCACCATGAAACAGACTTCCCACGATGAGCCACGGATTGCCGCTAAGGTCATGTACTGGCAGGCATACAGCATCACGCAGATCGCCAAATCGATCGGCGTGAGTACCAACACCCTGTATTCATGGCGTCGCCGCGATAAGTGGGACGAGTCCACAGCGCTGGAGCGCGTACAGGATCGGATGCAGGTGCGGCTGTTACGTCTGACGGAAAAGCCAGACCTGACGGCGCATGACTTCAAAACCATTGACCTGTTAACCCGTCAACTGGTGAGGATGGAGCGCGAAGAGCGCCGCAGCGAAGAGAAAGGCCGCGAGAAAAAGCCGAAAAACCACTTTACGGAAGAGCAGATCGGGGATCTGCGCGCTCTGGTGCTGGATTCGCTCTACGAGCATCAAAAACGCTGGTACAAGCAGCGCGAACGCCGCAACCGCTTTATCCTCAAATCGCGCCAGATTGGTGCCACCTGGTACTTTGCCCGCGAAGCACTGTTACGGGCGCTGGAAACTGGCAACAACCAGATCTTTCTGTCAGCCAGCCGCGCCCAGGCGTTCCAGTTCAAGAAGTTCATCCAACTACTGGCGGCACAGGTTGGCGTTGAGCTGAAAGGCGGCGACGCCATCACCCTAAGCAACGGCGCAACGTTCTACTTTCTCGGCACCTCAGCAGCGACGGCACAGAGCTACACCGGCGATCTGTATCTTGATGAAGCATTCTGGATCAACAATTTCCTTGAGCTGCGTAAAGTCGCCGCAGGCATGGCAACCCATGAAGGGCTGCGCCGTACCTACTTTTCCACGCCATCCACGGAGGAACATGAGGCCTATGCCTTCTGGACTGGCGACCTGTTCAACAAGGCAAGGCCCAGAGGTGAACGGGTAGAAATAGACGTCAGCCACAAGGCGCTGAAAAACGGCAAGCTGGGTGGTGATGGGATCTGGCGGCAGATTGTCACCATTGAAGACGCGGTAAAACTCGGCTTCAACCTGGTGAAAATTGAAACCATCAAGATGGAGAACTCCCCGGAAGAATACGACAACCTCTATCGTTGCCGTTTCGTGACTGCTGGAGAGCGCGCTTTTAACTACAACGCCATGATCGGCTGCTGCGTTGACGGCTTTAACGATGATGTATGGCCCGACTGGAACCCATTCGCACCCAGACCGATAGGCGATCGCGGTGTTTGGGTTGGCTATGACCCCAATGGGGGAAGCGGTAACGGTGACTCTGCCGGGCTGGTCGTCATCGTTCCGCCAGCGGTACCGGGCGGCAAGTTCCGCATCATTGAACGCATCCAGCTTCGTGGGATGGAGTTTGAGGAGCAGGCAAAGGCCATTCAGGGACTGACAGAGCGTTACAACGTCCAGCACATCGCGATTGATGCCACCGGGATTGGCGATGCTGTCTGGCAACTGGTGATCAAGTTCTTCCCGCTGGCGGTGAAATACCAGTATTCCGCCCCGCTCAAGCGCGCCATGGTGCTGAAAGCGCTCATGCTAATCCGTGCCGGTCGTCTGGAAATGGATGCGGGAATGCTGGATCTCGTCCAGTCATTTATGACGGTTCGCAAGGTGCAGAAAGGCGGGGTAATGACCTACGTTTCCGACCGCAAACGCGGCAGCAATCACGGCGATCTTGCCTGGGCATCTATGACAGCCTTGTATAACGAGCCGATCGGCAGCGAAAGCGGCGGCGGTAATGATAGTTTTGTAGAGGAGTTTTAAACGTGAGCCGCAAAAAGCAAAAGTTTCAGGCCAAACCGCAGCAGCCAGCCAGCGACGAAACCGCAGGCATTGAGTCATTCAGCTTTGGCGACCCGGTAGCCATCACCGATCGCAGTATGTTGCTGGATTGCATGGAGTGTGCTGATAACGGCGTATATTTTGAACCCCCGATCAGCCCCTACGGCATTGCCCGAATGTTTGATTCAACGGCCTATCATCAGTCTCCGCTGGTCTTTAAGCGTAATGTGATCACATCCTGCTACATCCCTCACCCACTGCTGAGCAGGCAGGAAATGAGCGCTTGGGTGCTGGATTATCTGGTATTCGGCAACAACTACATGGAGGTGCGCCGTAACATGCTGGGTGAGCCTATTGCGTTAAAACATGCCCAGGCCAAATATACCCGGCGCGGCAGCGACCTGAAAAAGGATCAATACTGGTTTATCACCCGCCGCGATGCGGACTACCCATTCAAGCCGGGCAGCATCTGCCAGATAAAAAACCCCAGCATCCACCAGGAGATCTACGGTGCACCTGAATACATGGCCTCGTTACAAAGCGCCATGCTCAACAGTGAAGCGACCATGTTCCGCCGTAACTACTACATCAACGGCAGTCACGCCGGGGTAATCGTCTACCTGACCGACCCGATCGCCAACAACAAAGACGTTGAGAGCCTGAAAAAGTCATTGAAGGATGCGCGCGGCGGTGGCGCTTTTAAAAACCTGTTCGTATACGCAGCAGGCGGAAAGAAAGACGGCTTGCAAATCCTGCCATTCAGCCAGATAGCGGCAAAGGATGAGTTTACCGGCATCAAGGATGCAACGCGGGATGATATGCTTGCCGCGCATCGCGTCCCGCCTCAACTGATGGGGGTGATGCCAGGCAACGCCGGGGGGTTTGGCGACGTTGAGAAAGCCGCCCGCGTCTTCTCCATCAACGAGCTGACGCCGATACAGGAAAGCCTGAAAGAGCTGAATGACTGGCTGGGCATTGAGGTGATCCGCTTCAACCCTTACGCCCTCGCAGCCCCATCAACATCCGCCTGACCATTCAAAAAGATTGACGCTTCACCCTGCCAGAGGGTGAGCACAGCCCGCCCAAAAGCCAAACGCCATAGAAGCCCCTCAGCGCCACGCTGGCAGGGGCTTTTCTTTTCCATCCCCTCACCCGACCACAACGCAACCGCATCAAAACAGAGCCGCACAAACGCGAAAAAGGGCATTAACAGGCATACCCTCCCTACCCCCTCAGCGCGCGATGGTTCCCCCGCCTCGCCCGCACGCAGAAACCCCGCTTTTTTGTGCAAATGTGCAGACCACCGGAAGGCCCGCCCCGTCTGGTCTGCTCCTGAAAAATAACCACCATAAAATTTGTGCAGTTTTGCGCGGAATTTTGCAGCATTTTTTTCCTTCTGGATTTCAAAAAAATGCAGCCCCTTTCCAACACTCCCGCACTAACCGGCCTTAGCAATCAATGCTATCTTACTCGCATCGTATCCCTATCGAGGAAAAGGTATGGCTAAGGATCTGACAACCTCCGCTCACGACAGACAAAACATTCTCAATAATTCGTATGCACTCAAGCACGCCGAAAAGCATCTTGCTTTGGGCGGGATCGAATTTGATGGCGAGATAGTGTTTACCAAAAATCAATTGGTTGAGATTTTTGATGTTAGCGACGCAACGATAGAAAGGTACCTAACCAGCAACATTGATGAATTAAAGAACAACGGATACATCATTCTAAAAGGGAAAATTTTAAAGGAATTCAAAGAGGTGGCAGATGGTACCCTCATGAATGAGGGTACCAAAACGTCTGTTCTTGGAGTGTTTAAATTTCGAGCCGTATTAAACCTTGCCATGTTGCTTGTTGAAAGTGAGCAAGCGAGGATCATTCGAACACGTTTACTTGATATCGTTATCGACACACTGGCAGAACGCGCTGGCGGACATACAAAATTTATCAACCAAAGAGATGAAGATTATTTTGTTGCAGCATTCAAGGAAGAAAGCTATCGGAAACAGTTCACCGATGCTCTTAATGATTATGTAGATGCCAATGGTTGGAAGTTTGGAAAACTCACCAATGCGATTTATCAGAGCATTTTCCATGAGAATGCAAATGAGTACCGCAAGGTGCTGAAACTACATCAAAACGATAAAATTCGTGACACGATGTATTCTGAGGTTCTCACCTTAATTGCTAGTTTCGAAGCTGGCCTCGCTCACGAGATAAAACAAAAAGCCACCCACCTGGGCAGAAAACTCACATATAAAGAAGCAGAATCCATCTTATCAACAATGGAAAAGCATCCCTTATACGAGCCAATGCTGGTTGATGTTCGCACCAAAATGGCGAGCAGGGATCTATGCTTCCGTGA
Source organism: Citrobacter telavivensis (assembly GCA_009363175.1). Taxonomy (NCBI): domain Bacteria; kingdom Pseudomonadati; phylum Pseudomonadota; class Gammaproteobacteria; order Enterobacterales; family Enterobacteriaceae; genus Citrobacter; species Citrobacter telavivensis. The sequence goes on along the minus strand of CP045205.1, from coordinate 699,429 downwards.
TGCCTTGCATGAAAAACTTGAGGCTTATGTCCGATCGGTACCAGAAGGCGACTTTGAGAGATTCTTAGGCGAGAAAAGCAAGTCACTCGAAGAGAGACTCAATGACCCTGAAACTCTTGAAGTGTTTAAACGCTTAAAAGATCGCTAAGAGGGTGCTGCCATGGATGAGATTCAGTTTAATTACTTTGATATTGAGCACGCCATAGCAGTACATGATCACATCATTGAACGCTCTGGCGGTTTACAAGGCATTCGCGATCGAGGAGTACTGGAGAGTGTCCTCGATCATATCCAAAATGATTGGTACTACCCAAGCTTTGAGTCAAAGCTCACACATTTGTTTTTTTCAGTGAACAAACTTCACGCTTTTACTGATGGCAATAAAAGATCCGGAATATTTCTCTCCGCATTCTTCCTTGAAATCAATGGGTTTGAGCATTGTGTAAAGCTCTTTGTCCAAGAAATGGAGAACATTGCTGTTTGGGTTGCGGATGGCGCTGTCAGCAAGGATTTACTACAACAGATTATTCATGATTTGGTTCTATGTGAGGAATTATTAGAAAGCACTAAGCTGGAACTGGCAATGGCGATAATGGATCATCAAAATAACATTCATGAAGGCGATTAAGATATTTTGCGCTGCGGCGGTAAGCTTTACCGCCTGCTATCTGCTCGCGATTTGAAGAAATTCGGTTTCACATTGTCAAAACCTGCCATGCCTATCGGCGCCCTACTTCCGCCCCGAAAAAGCAGCCTTCATCCTATTCACGAGGTCACTTGTCTTTTTCTTCGCTGCCATGACCTGCGACGGCAGCTTATCCAGCCCGGACGCTGCGCGGTTGCGAGATACCAGCCGCCCGTCCTGCACTGTCATAACAAGATCTCCACACGCCACTGATGCACCGGCCATCATCGATCTGACCATTCCGGCACTGGCATCAATTCCACGCAGCACCAGCAGTTCACTGATCTGCTGCTCTTTCACGGATAGCCCGGCCCCCTCTTCCCGTTCCGATGGCCGTTTTTTACGCTTACTTCGCACATCGTCACTAAGCCGCTGCGCCAGTTCTCGCTTTTCCTGCCGTGAAAGCGCATCAAAATTAACCGTCTCGCCCACTTCGTGATCGGCATGTTCAAGACCGTCTGCACATGTCGCGGGATCCCGCGTACAGTTATTGACAGAACTCCGAGGGGCGGCGCTGCCGCCTGAAAAACCAACGTCAACGGCCACACCGTCAGCGCTCTGGCGCTTCGGCACGATTTTGTATTGAGTGGTGCGGGTGAAGATCAAAGAGTCATTGCCTGTAATAGGGCAGTAAATACCTGTGATTCGCTGGACGTTATCGCCGTAGGCGTTGCCGTTTTCAGTGGTTTCATAATTCAGACGGATGCGCAGCTTATCGCGCTCAACCAATGGGCCACCCTGGGCTAATACGTAGTTATCCCATTCGCCACCGTTAGCGGCCTGCCGGGCGGTTTCCAGTTCAGGGTGTAACACCAGTTCGCGATCGCCCAGGCGGCGAAGTTCGCGATATACCGTGACCGGCGCACCGCCGATCTGCTGAAACTGACGAATAGCCCAGCGCGATGCCCACGCGCTAACGCGGAGTGACATTTCTTTCAGGTCTTCCCCGGTTTCGTCGTCTTTCTCACCATCCAGCGCGAAGCCGTCGATATTCTTCGAAATGTATTTCGCTATGTAGCCGGTTGCGCTGCCGTGGGCATCGTCGATCGGCACAACCTGAAAGCGGTTTTCCTGCGCTCCCGGTTCGTTGCCGTCTTCTTTCAGGGCATATTTACGGAAGATTTCGCGCGCCTGCTCGACGCATTCCGGGCGCATAAAAAGAAGTAAATGCCAGTGTGGCGTTGCATCGTGGTGCGGTTCGACCACGCGAAAACCAAAGACGCGGATCCCTTTTCTCTTCCACGCTGCGCGGGTTCTCGCCCAGACTTTGCAAAGATATTGCTGCGTCTCGCGCGGCGACGCGCCACAGTATTTATTATTGCGGCGCCCGTTATGCTGCATGGAGTGGTAACGGGAAGGTGCTGTCAGCGTGTAGAAGTCACCGGCCAGCCCTTCCAGCTTCGCCAGATCTTCAAAGCCGCGCATTCTCGTCATGAGTTCGCGGCGACGGTTGGCCGGATTGGCAACACTGCCAGCGACTTTATCGATCAGTGAAATGCGCTCGCCCGTGTCCTGATCTTCCAGTTCCATAGCCTTGAGGTATTCACGGTTAGACTTTTTCTGGGCCAGCCATTCCGTAAGGCACGGGGCGCTACTGTATGGGGAAGATTTTTTCTGGACGTATCCCGCTGCGATCATCAAATGCTCACGCCACCGGGCATGGATACGGCGCAGGCGGTTTAACCACCACTGCGGTGACTCAAGGCGAAGAACCGCGCGTAACGCGTCCTCTGCTTCCAGTTCTTCATTGCAATACGCCTTCCAGCCGGGGATCGGCGTTTTCAGATGCACCGCCAGCGACGCAATACGGCCATAGCCAGAAAGCGCCGCGAACTCAGGATCTCCGGTGCGTGCCAATTGGTGATCGGACTCGCGTATAAACTCGCTCGTAAAGATATCGGCAAGCGTATAAGCCAGTCTTTTTAACCCTTTCTTCCCTGCCCAGAGCATACGGAACAGCTGATCGCGGATTGGCAGCAGAATGCCGGGCATCATAGTGTCAGGCTGGTAAACACTGTTCACGCTATCAATTCGCGTTAATACGTGGCGCTCAAAGGTATTAACCAGCCAGTGATCTGCCGCTTTGCGGTCTTTCGCTTCCAGTGCATCCAGCTTCGCGGCAAAGTGGCGGCGGATATACTGCGGAAGTGAAGCCAGACGGCGACGCAGCAGCTTGCTGCGCTCCGGCTTTTCGTCTTCCGCTACCAGTTCACTGAACGCAATATGCTTACGCGTGCCGTCCGGCGTGAGATAGTCGAAACCATCCAGCCCCGGCGCTACATCAACGCCAATAGGCTGGTATGGTCTGTTTCCCCCATAAGCGTAAGGGATAGCATTGTCAGTGCTACCCGGATACGGTGGAGGTGGAGAAGGGGCGCGACGGCCACGGGTTTCCGTGGTCATATTTGAACTACATCCCCTACTTTAACGGCTTTGGCTTCCTCTTCTGATTTCTTCAGAATTGTGGTTATTGACTCCCTTCCATAAGCTGTTACTTTCGCCTCAACCAACCAATACGGCGCAATCTCGCCACGACTCACGCTTATGATTTCAACGATCCAGGCGTCTATAAGATTCATTAAAAAGCCTCCAGATCGTCAAACGTGCCCGCCGCAACCATCGCGTTGTAAGTCGCATCACCCATCACGGCGCCACAATCAGGGCAACCGCCGCCGTAACGCCCGCAGCAGTCGCAGACAGGCAGCACGCCGATCACTTCTTTGGCCTTCTGGCGGTTGTCTTTGTCGGTGCTGACGGAACGTTGCACGCTGATTTCGTGCATCTTGAAGGGCTGATAAATCGCGCGGGTGGCTTCGGTGTCGCTGTTTGAAATGACGACCTTCACGCCATGCTTACGGTTAACTTCCAGCAGTGCCTGGACTAACTGGCGGTGGTTGTCTTCCGTGAATGGTTCGGTATGGTATTGGGTGAAGTCCGCTGTTTTGCTCTCAGGCAGATAAGGCGGATCGCAGTAAACGAGAACATCGCCACCCGTGACGACCTGTAAAGAACGCTGGAACGGCGCGCAAAGAAATATTGCCTTTGTATCGTTGGCCTTTTCGGCAAACAGGCGGATTTCATTTTCAGGAAAGTAGACGCTGCTCTTATACTTGCCAAACGGCACGTTAAAGCCGGTCTTACGGCTGTAACGGCATAAGCCGTTATAACCGTGGCGGTTCAGATACAGGAATTGAGCAGCACGCATGATGCACGCCATTTCAGCGCCATAACGCAACCCACCGCTTTTAACCGTACCCACCTGCTTATTGAATGCGGCGCGGACTTCGTTGTATCCCTGCGGGCTGTTCTTACTGTTGAACAGTTCGCGGGCCGCATCGATCACTAAGTCCGGGTAACGGGTGACTTCCCGATACAGGTTAATAAGATCCGGGTTGATATCAGCCAGCACATAGCGGCGGTATTCAGTCGCGAGAAATACCGATGCGCCGCCTACGAACGGTTCGATCAGGCAGTCGGCTTTAGGAAGGTGCGGCAGCAGGTCAGGAAGGACACGGGTTTTACCCCCTGCCCATTTGATGAACGGGCGGATCATTTTACAGGACTCCGTAATGGGAAGCTGGAATAGAAGGGCGCTGCAACTCTTCAATGCAGTGCTGGCGCAGATTGCTTATAAAATTGGTGGTTACTGACCCACTGGCAGAAAGGGTTAACTCGCCATCACGGCGGGTTTTAATGGTTAAACCTTCATTTTCGATAGCAGGTAAAAGAACATGCAAAATGAAGCTATATTGATCACGTCTAGTCATTATCTCTTCCTCAAAAAATAATGAGTTGAACCGCCGCCACTTAATAAAGAGGCGGAGAAAATAGAGTTGATTTTTTAAAACCGAATTACTTAATTAGTTTTTTAAATAATTCAGCCAGTGCAAGCAGGAATCCTTTATTTATTCTTTGGGTATAAATAAACGGTTTATTTTTACCTTTGATAAATTGAACCTTCGCCGGTTCGGGCTTAAAAAATCTTCCGTCCGGCGTTTCCAGCCAGCCGCGTGAGTTCTTGAAGTGTGTGACCTGGCACCCGTGCTTAAGCAGGCTTGCCAGTGTTGGGCCTTCATCGTGCATCACTGCCCCCTTGCTTATACATCTGATCAACCGTGCGCATGGCTTCCGCTAAAGCAAAGTCACGCCCGTAATAATCACCATTGCTGGAAATACGATAAGAGTGCTTAAACGTAAATGGATTACGCGGGCATTTCTGAATAGTGAAGCCACGATATAAATATGAATGACGACTTAACTGTATTAATTGCACAGCCACAAAAGCCCCCTCACATTCCCAATTTAAGCAATTTACCATCAACATGGCGGGCCACGTCTTTGGTTATTTTCTTAATCAGCTTTTTATCCCTGATCATAAACTCGCCGCTATTAGTGCGAATCATGAATCCCGTTTGCATATCTTTTAAATGGGTGTCCAGAATGTCGTTGCATTCACGCACCCGGTTTTCGTGGTTGGCTGTTTTCTGGCTCATCGCGATAACCTCAAAGACCGATCCACAGCAACCAAGCGTCGCGCTGCTCTCTCGGACGGTTGTAGTAGGCGTCACGCATTGCACGATTGAACTCAGGAATATAGATCCAATTCTCAGCACGGGCGCCCAGGCTTTCCGGGTTCTTCCACGGAATGATCGGCAACTTACCGTCTTCAATCATGCTCTTAACCGTGGCGGGCTTCTTACCGATTAACTCGGCAAATTTAGGGTATGGAACCGCGTCAACGGCGTGACGCACTTCAATGAACCCCTCTAACTCTTTCTCTGTCATGTGTCATAATCTCCATCGGCGCTAGGCGCTTATTTCGGCTTGTAACTGCTTATATTGGCGGTTGCTAATGGTAGAGATTACCACCCTTAAGGAGAATGTTATGGTAGAGATCCCTACCCCGTCAAGCGGCGTGGGTGAAAAAATCAGAGCTATCAGGGATGCGGAGGGGTTAACAAGGCAGCAATTCTTTGAATTAACAGGAATACCTGCTGGCACGCAGAAGTATTACGAGACAGGAAGAGTGGAGAGTATTGGTAGCGATATCTTGCTTAAGATCACTCAGCATTCACGTTTCGCAAAATATACGCTCTGGCTAATGACTGATAAGACCGCCCCTCAAGCTGGTCAAATCGCACCGGCCCTCGCACACATTGGGCCAGAGTCAACTGGATCAGACCGCTCCGAGAAACAAACTGGTTAACTGTTTATAAACATTACATTTTCACTATCTGTTATCAGGATGGGGAAATAAACGCCGGAGGGCTTTCTTATGTCGATTAAGAAGCTCGAAGGTGGTCAATATGAAGTGGACGTATGGCCGCGCGGACGTAACGGAAAACGTATCCGCAGGCGATTTGAGAAGAAACAAGAGGCAGTTCTTTTTGAGCGTTATGTATTAGCCAACGCCGACAAAAAAGAATGGCTGGGCGCGAGCGTTGACCGCCGCACCTTAAGCGAGTTGTTAGATACCTGGTGGCTGCTATATGGACAGACTCAGGAAAATGGCGAGATTGAAAAGCGGCACCTGAATAAAACAATCAGGGCGCTTGGTGATCCAGCCGTTAACCGACTGAACAAGCGAATGATTGCACAGCACCGAAGCCAACGGCTGGAAGACGGTATCAGCGCAGCAACGATCAACCGGGATATTTACCGTGTGTCCGGGATGTTCAGCACGTTGATAAAGCTGGAAGAGTTCAGAAAGGAAAACCCCTGTAAGGGTCTGGAACCACTGAAAGAAGCGCCGCCAGCTATGACTTATCTCGCCAAATCAGAGATCAGCAAATTGCTGGATACTCTGACCGGTGACGATCGACGTGTAGCACTGCTATGCCTCAGCACTGGCGCACGCTGGGGTGAAGGTAGCACGCTGCGAGGTGAGCAGGTTAATCACGGACGCGTGACGTTCCTTAAGACCAAAAACGGGAAAAAGCGCACGGTTCCCATATCGGAAGAACTGGAGAAAGAGATCAAGACCAGCGACACCGGGCCATTGTTCAAAGTTGACTATGAAAACTTCTGCGAACGGCTCAGACAGGTTAAGCCCGATTTACCACGCGGGCAGGCCACGCATGTGCTTCGGCATACATTTGCAAGCTGGTTCATGATGAACGGGGGGAACATTATTGCGTTACAGCAAATTCTGGGGCACGCCAGCATACAACAGACGATGGTTTATGCTCACCTTGCACCTGATTACCTGCAACACGCAGTAACTTTAAACCCTCTTGGCGGCGGGCTGATGGTGTGACAATGTTGTCTACATCTTGTCTACACCCGTAGCGCTATATCCTTCTTGTAACTGCTTATGGCTGTTGCAAGGAGGATTGATTTATATGGGATTTTTTCTAAGTGCCTGATAAAAAAAACCCCACATCATGTGGGGGAAGACAGGGATGGTGTCTATGGCAAGGAAAACAGGGTTTACTACTGGGAACGTGAGTTGCTACTACTCAATAACTTCAACGAAGAACTTTTTTGCCATTGCGTCACGTCGCGCAACTGCTCCATTCTTTGTTGATGCTTCTCGTTCAAAACCGCTTGCTGCTCGGGAGTAAGCAGGCGATACATCTGGTTGCGAACTCTGGCCATTTCGACCTGTCTGGCAACCTGTGCCTGCGCCATCTTTTCTGCCTGAGCGCGTACAGCGGTTTCATCAAATTTTTCTGCAATAATAAGACGATGCATCGTCTCCATTTCGCTAACATTAACAGGCGGCTGTTCATGTCGGGCCTGTTGCATCAGATCTCGCATCTGTTGACGCTGATGTTCGGTTAAACTTATGCCGTCAAACATATGGCTTTGTACAGTGCGCGGCGCAGGGGATTCTCCCGAGTGCCAGTTATCGCCTGTAACGACTTCAGCTGCTTGGCTAACGGTACTGAGTGCCAGCGTTGAGGCCATGACGGCAGCGGTAACTTTGCGCATCATTTGCTCCCAAAATCTTTTCTGTCGCGATTCAACGAGAGACAGTTTACGATTCGGGCTGCAAACATGCGTCAGGGGGTGTAAAACAACGTAAAGTCATGGATTAGCGACGCCTGATGACGTAATTTCTGCCTCGGAGGTACTTAAACAATGAATAAAATCCTGTTAGTTGATGATGACCGAGAGCTGACTTCCCTGTTAAAGGAGCTGCTCGAAATGGAAGGCTTCAATGTGCTGGTTGCCCATGACGGGGAGCAGGCGCTTGAACTTCTGGACGACAGCATTGATTTACTTTTGCTTGATGTCATGATGCCGAAGAAAAACGGTATCGATACGCTGAAAGCGCTTCGCCAGACACACCAGACCCCCGTGATTATGCTGACCGCCCGCGGCAGCGAACTGGATCGCGTACTTGGCCTTGAGCTGGGCGCGGATGACTATTTACCGAAACCGTTTAACGATCGTGAACTGGTCGCGCGTATCCGCGCTATTTTGCGCCGCTCGCACTGGAGCGAACAGCAGCAAAGCAGCGATAACGGCTCGCCGACGCTGGAAGTGGATGCCCTCAGCCTCAATCCGGGTCGCCAGGAAGCCAGCTTTGACGGTCGGGCGCTGGAGTTAACTGGCACCGAATTCACCCTGCTCTATCTACTGGCACAGCATCTCGGCCAGGTGGTATCGCGTGAACATTTGAGCCAGGAAGTGCTGGGTAAACGCCTGACGCCTTTCGACCGCGCCATCGACATGCATATCTCAAACCTGCGGCGCAAACTGCCGGAGCGGAAAGACGGGCATCCGTGGTTTAAAACCCTGCGTGGTCGTGGCTATCTGATGGTTTCAGCTTCATGATAGGGAGCTTAACCGCGCGCATCTTTGCCATCTTCTGGTTGACGCTGGCACTGGTGTTGATGTTGGTACTGATGTTACCCAAGCTCGACTCACGCCAAATGACCGAGCTGCTGGATAGCGAACAGCGCCAGGGGTTAATGATTGAGCAACACGTTGAAGCTGAACTCGCGAACGATCCACCCAACGATTTGATGTGGTGGCGTCGCTTGTTCCGTGCGATTGACAAGTGGGCGCCGCCTGGGCAGCGATTATTGCTGGTGACCACAGAAGGACGCGTGATCGGCGCTGAACGCAGCGAGATGCAGATCATTCGTAACTTTATTGGTCAGGCGGACAACGCCGATCACCCGCAGAAGAAAAAGTACGGTCGCGTCGAAATGGTTGGGCCATTCTCCGTCAGAGATGGAGAAGATAACTACCAGCTTTACCTGATTCGCCCAGCCAGCAATTCCCAATCCGATTTTATCAACCTGCTGTTTGACCGTCCGCTATTGTTGCTGATTGTCACAATGTTAGTCAGTTCCCCGCTGTTGTTATGGCTGGCGTGGAGTCTGGCGAAACCGGCGCGTAAGTTGAAAAACGCGGCGGATGAGGTCGCTCAGGGTAACCTGCGTCAGCATCCGGAACTGGAAGCTGGCCCGCAGGAGTTCCTTGCCGCAGGCGCCAGTTTCAACCAGATGGTGACCGCCCTGGAACGCATGATGACGACGCAGCAACGTCTGTTGTCAGACATCTCGCACGAACTGAGAACCCCGCTCACGCGTCTGCAACTCGGAACCGCGCTGTTGCGTCGCCGTAGCGGCGAGAGCAAAGAGCTGGAGCGTATTGAAACCGAAGCGCAACGTCTGGACAGCATGATCAACGATCTGCTGGTGATGTCGCGCAATCAGCAGAAAAACGCGCTGGTCAGCGAAACGATGAAGGCTAATCATCTGTGGGGCGAGGTGCTGGATAACGCGGCCTTTGAAGCCGAGCAGATGGGTAAATCACTCACGGTGAATTTCCCGCCGGGGCCGTGGCCGCTGTACGGTAACCCGAACGCGCTGGAAAGTGCGCTGGAAAACATCGTCCGTAACGCCCTGCGCTATTCACATACGAAGATTGAAGTTGGCTTCGCGGTGGATAAAGACGGTATTACGATCACGGTGGATGACGATGGCCCTGGCGTCAGCCCGGAAGACCGCGAGCAGATTTTCCGCCCGTTCTATCGTACTGACGAAGCGCGCGATCGCGAATCCGGCGGCACCGGTCTGGGTCTGGCGATTGTGGAAACCGCCATTCAGCAGCATCGCGGCTGGGTGAAAGCCGAAGACAGTCCGCTGGGCGGCTTACGTCTGGTTATCTGGCTACCGTTGTACAAACGTTCGTAACGGATTGTGCCGGATGGCGGCGTAAACGCCTTATCCGGCCTACAAATCTCCACGAACGGTAGGTCGGATAAGCGAGCGCCATCAGGCATTTTTTCGGTTGCCAGATAGCGGCGTTTATTTACCCCACAAACGACGTGACTGGTCTTCGATTGTGCCGCTCAGTCGGCGCTTTTGCATCGTTCGCGTCCAGCTCTTCGACAGCCCCGCCGCTGACAGCAAACGGTGATACTGTTCATCGTCAAAAGGCATATGCCAGGCAATGGCAACAGCCTCCTGCACGCTGACGTCGCTAACCCGGGAGACCAGCTCCAGTGGCGCATCGGCTGATACCATGCCTGGAGCAACCACGCTGCACAGCCAGCCCGTTTTGCCGCAGTTCTGCATCAGGCTCGCCATATCGCCGATCCCAAAGTGGAAATTGAGCTTGAAGCACGGTGAACGCGGCTGCGTGACCTGAATCAGCGCCTCGCCCCAACGGAAAATATCGCCGATATAGACATTTTGTTCCGTCAGGCCATCGGTAGAGAGGTTCTCACCAAAAGCCGGCGCCACGAATTGATCCGCCTGCTCCGGGAACTCGCGCGCCCAGTACAGATAATGCTCGCGTGGATAATGGCACAGCGCACGATCGGGCCCGCCGTGGATTTTCGTTTCTGCCTGTTCATCGCCTTCCAGGCCCAGTTCCGTCAGCATCAGTTCGCCATCGACCTGAATTTTGCCAATCGCACTGGGGCGGCTTCCCGCGTAGTCCTGAATCTTGCCGCTGAACACGTCTACTGGATATCGCATCTGGTCCCTCTCCCCGATAAATTTGCCTTATTTAACCACAATTATTTTACCTCAACCGCGCAAAATGAGAGCAAGGTTCACACGATGCGCAACTATCCATGCTATCTATTGAAGGGATTTTGAAACGCCATTTCATAATAAGGAGTCAACAACGTGACAGGTCAAACGCAGTTTGCTGGCGTCTGGTGCCCCTCCATTACGCCAATGGATCAGGATGGTAATATCGATCTCAACGGTCTGAGCCAACACCTTCAACGCCTGACTGAGGCAAAAATCGACGTGATTTTGCTGATGGGCAGTATCGGGGAGTTCGCGTCCTTCACTCTTGACGAACGCTTGCTGTTGATTCGCGAGGCGCGCGCCATGAGCTCATTGAAGATGGTGGCTAACGTCTCCTCCACCTGCATCCACGATGTATTACGGATGGCGCAGGAAGCGTATCGCACAGGCTACGATGCAGTGATGGTTCTGCCGCCGTATTACTACGGCCAAACGCCGAAGCAGTTGCTGAGCTACTTCCGCCAGTTGGGGCAAAAGCTCAGCGGGAAATGGTTCGCCTACAACTTCCCGCCACGCACCGGCAGCGATTTAACGCCGGATCTGGTCGCCCAACTTGCCAGCGAGTTCCCTAACTTTGCCGGGATCAAAGATACCGTCGACTGTCAGTCGCATACCCGTAGAATGATCGAGGCAACCCAGGCCGTACGTGACGATTTTGCCGTACTCTCAGGCTATGACGAGTATTTCATTCCTAACCTGCTGGCTGGCGGGGCGGGGATTATCTCCGGACTCAACAACGTTATGCCGGAACTGTTTGTCAGCGCGCGTGAAGCGTTCAAAGCCGGAGACCTGGCGGCCCTGCGCGACATTCAGCAGAAAATTGGCGTCTATATGTCGATTTATGCCATCGGCGAAGATTTCGTCACCACCATCAAGACGGTGGTATCGCGGAAGTTCGGCTATTGCAGCGGGGTTTCACGTAATGCGGGCGGCGAGTTGAACGAACACGACTGCCGGACAATTGATGAGGTCTTTGGTCGTTAAAAGACAAGGCCTGGTGAGATTCACCAGGCCTTTTTATGATGCAAAAAAAGGCCGGATAAGCGCAGTGCTATCCGGCATTATTGTTTTATTTTACAGCATGTTGGATTTCGATTGCCGCCGCTTTCGCTTTGACCTTCTTCGACCAGACAGAGGTGATAATTGGCACAAGGATTGACGTCACAATCACCGAGGTTGCCACCAGCGAGGTTGCCGCCGGCGCCATCGGTTTAAATGCGGGCACCATTTCTGCGATCAGTACCGGTGTCGCCACCGCCGCACCTGCTGAGCTGGAAGCGGCAATCCCTGCCGTACCGTCGCCGCCGCCGATCAGTTTATCGGCAACGATCAGCGGAATACCGGTCACGATAATCACCGCCACACCCAACAGAATGCCCAACAGACCGGTCTGCGCAATCACGCTCAGATCGATGGTGTTGCCCAGCGCAAAGGCGAAGAAGGGGATCAGCGTCTGTACCGCTTTACTGAAGAACTCGCGCAGCTCAGGGTCCAGATTACCCAGCGTGAAGCCCACCAGGAATGGCAGCACCGCGCCGACAAAAACATGCGGTTCAAACGACGCAATCCCGGCCGTACCGAGGATGATCATCGTCATCAGCGGGCCAGATTCCAGCGACATCAGGACAAATGCCCCGGCCTCTTCTTTGGTGCCGTACTGCTGCATGATCGACGCGTACAGCCCACCGTTGGTCATGTCCATTGCCGCAACCAGCGCCAGTGTCGACAGCCCGGCAAAGAATCCTACCTCCACGCCATGTTCAGGGATAATCCGCGAGGCAATCGCCGCCACCACCCACGCCACAGCAATTTTGGTCACCACCAGCGTTCCAGACTTACGCAGGACGGTACCCGTTGCGCTCAGCTTGATGGAGGCCCCCATGCAGAAAAACCACACGGCCAGAATCGGCACCGTACCGGTGATCATCCCGTTGGTGAATGAGCCAAAATATTTCCCCGCGTCGGGAGAGAACGTGTGACACAACGCGCCCAGGAACAGAGGGACGAGCATCATGCCGCCAGGGATTTTTTCTATCGTGCGTTTAATCTGCATTTCCATCACCTTCCGATGTAAAGATGTGTCAACGATAGACATTCAGCACAATAATAAAAGTGATCCCAACCACATAACAAAACAATGTTTCATTTTTTGTGGATCGCTGTTTTTGATTTGATTTTGATCACAAAAAAACCCCACCGGCCGCGCCGACGGGGTCATACAAACGCTACGTCTTGTTAAATAAGACTTATTTTTTCGCCGCGAAACGCGCAGCCGCTTCGTCCCAGTTCACCACGTTCCAGAACTCTTTGATGTAGTCCGGGCGACGGTTCTGGAATTTCAGGTAGTAAGCGTGTTCCCACACGTCCAGACCCACAATCGGGAAGCCGGAAGCGCCAGAAATCGCTTCACCCATCAGCGGGGAATCCTGGTTTGCGGTAGAAACGACCGCCAGTTTATCGCCTTTCAGCACCAGCCAGGCCCAGCCAGAACCGAAACGGGTTGCAGCAGCTTTTTCAAACTCTGCTTTGAAGTTATCAACGGAGCCGAAATCACGTTCGATAGCCGCTTTCAGATCGCCCTGCAGGGTCGTGCCCTTTTTCAGGCCTTTCCAGAACAGGCTGTGGTTAGCGTGACCGCCCGCGTTGTTACGCAGAACGGTTTTTTTGTCGGCCGGTACCTGATCCAGTTTAGCGATCAGCTCTTCCGCAGACAGGTTAGCGAATTCAGGAAGACTTTCCAGCGCCGCGTTGGCGTTGTTTACATAGGTCTGGTGGTGTTTGGTATGGTGGATTTCCATCGTCTGCTTATCGAAGTGCGGTTCCAGCGCATCATAAGCGTACGGCAGGGATGGCAGTGTATAACTCATATTCATCTCCATTATTGTCGAGCGGCCGGGTGTTAACGCCGCGTAAGCAGTTGGTTCATTATAGTTAATTAAATGATATTGAAAATGATTATCAATGCCGTACTTTTTATAAGGTTATTACCTTTACGTCTATTGTTGATTATGTGAGCCATATCACCCACTTAACCGGGCCTTTGCCAGAAAGGAAAAATCGCGGCAATCGGCAAAAGGTTATACATCTGCGCAATTTTTAAACTCATGACGTCGGAAGGGTAGAAACGACGATAAAAACAATGAGGATGATGTAATGAGTAACGCGATTACGATGGGTATTTTTTGGCATTTGATAGGCGCGGCCAGTGCAGCCTGTTTCTATGCCCCGTTCAAACAAGTGAAACAGTGGTCATGGGAAACCATGTGGTCGGTCGGCGGGATTGTCTCCTGGCTGATTCTTCCCTGGACCATCAGCGCCATGCTGCTGCCCAACTTCTGGGCCTACTACAGTTCTTTCAACCTCTCCACTCTGCTTCCGGTGTTCCTGTTCGGCGCAATGTGGGGCATTGGTAATATCAACTACGGCCTGACCATGCGCTACCTCGGCATGTCGATGGGGATTGGCATTGCCATTGGCATCACGCTGATTGTCGGTACGCTGATGACCCCTATCATCAACGGCAACTTTGATGTGCTGATTAACACCGAAGGCGGGCGGATGACCCTGCTCGGGGTACTGGTTGCGCTGATTGGCGTCGGGATTGTCACCCGTGCGGGCCAGCTCAAAGAGCGCAAAATGGGCATCAAAGCCGAAGATTTCAACCTGAAAAAAGGGCTACTGCTGGCGGTGATGTGCGGGATTTTCTCCGCAGGCATGTCGTTTGCGATGAACGCCGCGAAGCCGATGCATGAAGCAGCCGCGGCGCTGGGTGTAGACCCGCTGTATGTCGCGCTGCCAAGCTACGTGGTGATCATGGGCGGCGGCGCGCTGGTCAACCTGGGCTTCTGTTTTGTTCGTCTGGCAAAAGTGAAGAACCTGTCGGTAAAAGCCGACTTCTCGCTGGCAAAATCGCTTATCATCACCAACGTGCTGCTGTCCGCGCTGGGTGGCCTGATGTGGTATCTGCAATTCTTCTTCTACGCCTGGGGCCACGCGCGCATTCCGGCGCAATATGACTACATCAGTTGGATGCTGCACATGAGTTTCTACGTGCTGTGCGGTGGTATCGTCGGTCTGGTGCTGAAAGAGTGGAACAACGCCGGGCGTCGTCCCGTCAGCGTACTGAGTCTGGGATGCGTAGTGATCATCATCGCCGCCAACATTGTCGGTCTGGGCATGGCAAGCTAATCACTTGAGTTACTGAGATGACGCCACTGACTGGGCGTCATCCCGGTTTCCCGCGTGAACACCACAGAAAAGTAGTTACTGTCCTCAAATCCACACTTCATCGAAATTTCACCGATCATCAGACGGCTGTGCTGAAGAAGATATTGCGCATGGCAGACGCGAACCTGACGCTGATACTGGTTAATCGTCATCCCGGTCTGACTACGAAACTGCTGACGCAGCACGCGTTCGCTGCACGCCTCCCGGCAGCAAAAGGTATCCAGCGCAAACGGACGTTCCAGACTGGCGGCCAGCGCGGTAATCAGTTTATCCAGCAGCGTTTCGCTGGAGGTCGCTGGCAGCGTGTCGGTGGCATAGCGATGGCGCTTCAGCGTCATTACCAGCTGGCCAAAGAGCAGCTCTGCCATCTCGTTAGCGAGCGGATCGTGCTGGTTACTTTCATGCTCAATCTGGCTTATCACCTGGCGCGCCTGCGTCATTCCAGCACTGCCCAGCCGCCAGTGCGGCTGCCGCGGCGTGCCGTTAAATCCGGGAATCGCCCCCTCCCAGCCCAGGTTCAGCTTTAGCCGCTCCGGGCAATAGATGATGTTTTGCAACACGAGGTCATTAACGGAGGTATAGGAGTGCTTGTCTTCGGCACGAATATAAAACAGATCGCCACGGGTGATGCGATAGGGACGGTCGTTCAGCACATGCAGACCATTGCCTCGCCAGACAATCACCAGCTCACAGAAATCATGCGTATGTTCGGCAAACACATCCTGCGGATAGCGATCGGCAACGGCGACGGCCTGCCCGGCATTCGCAAAGAAGTCGTCTTTTAGAAGAATCAGTTGATTCGCCACCAGAATATTCCTTGCCGGATGGCGGCTTCGCCTTATCCGGCCTACAAATTACGTGAACACGTAGGCCGGATAAGACGCCACCGCGTCGCCATCCGGCATCACAGATCGATGATTATCAGCAATTTGGCGGCGAAAAACGTTGATAGTATTCGCGTTACTGAAGTAACGCATCCCGTCCCTGGCGGATGTCGCGCGGCGACCAGTCAAATTCACGGCGAAACAGGGTCGAAAAGTGGTTACTGTCGCCGAAACCGCAGCGATAGGCGATCTCCGTGACGCTTTCATCGCTATGACGTAACAGATGGCGGGCCTTGATTAAACGCAGACGGTTGAGATAGCGCTGCGGCGTCAATCCGGTCTGTTGCTTCAACTGGCGATGCAATGTGCGCAGGGACAGCGAGAACCTACCGGCCAGCGCCTCCCAGCACACTTCTTCCGCAAAATGATCTTCCAGCCAGGCCATCAGATGATTCAGCCGTGCATCGTTATTTTCCGCCCCTTCCATCAGGCTACTTTTGCGTAGCAGCACCAGCAACTGCATAAACAGAATTTCACGATTGGCCACGCCGGGGAGATCGCTCTCATCGCCATCCTGTTCCATTTTTGCCACCAGTTGACGCACCTGTTGCAGCGCACCCTGATTTACCCGCCAGTGGGAGGGATACACGCCATCCTGTTCCTGCGGCAGCAGTTGATCCAGTCCGGCCAGGAAGCGGAACGCATCGGGCGAGCGGTAGAGCACATTGGTCAGGCAAAGATTGTCCGTATGTTCATACAAGTGCCGGTCATGGTCGCGGACAAAGCAAACCGTACCGCCGCTGATGGTATAGGGCTGCCCATTGAACACATGAATACCGGTGCCATGTTCCACAATCACAATTTCATGAAAATCATGATGATGCTCTGGAAAAGCAGGCTGCGGTAGCCGGGGCTCGATGGCCACGGGCGCTTTACCTGATGGAAAAAAATCCACGCTGTGCAGTACGGTCATGATGGCATCCGGGTCAAATGAACATGTCAGAAATAGTAATTAAGGGTTAGCCACCTCACCTTAAATTTTTGACACGAAACCGTGCAAACAGGGTCAATTTTTCAAGAAAAGACGGGAAAGATCCGGAAATGCGGACGGCGTCACATCAGGGGATATCGCGCTTATTACCGGAAACTGTGAACGTTATCACGTTCACCTTTGCTTTCTTGCCAGCGGCCAATTTTGCCTGTCAGTAACAAGAAGGTGAGCCATGACGAGGTTTTCTAGACTGGGCTTAATGAAACTCAGAAGGACCTCACTATGACTTTTCGCCATTGTGTCGCTGTCGATCTTGGCGCCTCCAGCGGACGCGTAATGCTGGCGCGCTATGACAGTGAACATCGCACCCTGACGCTGCGTGAAATTCACCGCTTCGTTAACTGCCTGCAAAAGCAGGACGGTTTCGACACCTGGGATCTCGACAGCCTCGAAGACGCCATCCGCCTGGGTCTGGAAAAAGTCTGCGATGAAGGTATCCGCATTGACAGTATCGGTATTGATACCTGGGGCGTGGACTATGTCCTGCTCGATAAACAAGGTCAACGTGTCGGACTACCGGTTTCCTACCGTGACAGCCGCACCACGGGAGTGATGCAGCGCGCGCAGGAACAGCTCGGTAAATGCGCGATTTATCAACGCAGCGGGATCCAGTTCCTGCCCTTCAACACGCTTTACCAACTGCGCGCACAGGTCGAACAACAGCCGGAGCAGGTTGCGCAGGTCGCGCACGCCCTGCTGATTCCCGACTACTTCAGCTTTCGTCTGACCGGGGAATTGAACTGGGAATACACCAACGCCACCACCACTCAACTGGTGAATATCAACAGCGACGACTGGGATGAAACGCTGCTGGCGTGGACGGGGGCGGACAACGCCTGGTTTGGCCGCCCCACGCATCCGGGCAACGTGATTGGTTACTGGATTTGCCCACAGAAAAATCAAATCCCGGTGGTGGCCGTCGCCAGTCATGACACCGCCAGCGCGGTAATCGCCTCGCCGCTGGCCGATAAACACAGCGCGTATCTCTCATCCGGCACCTGGTCGTTAATGGGCTTTGAAAGCAGAACGCCTTACACCAACGACGCCGCACTGGCAGCGAACATCACTAACGAAGGCGGCGCGGAAGGGCGTTATCGGGTACTGAAAAATATCATGGGACTGTGGCTGTTACAGCGTGTGCTGAAAGAGCGTCAGGTGGACGACCTGTCCGCGTTAATTGCCGCCACGCGGTCATTGCCCGTTTGTCGTTTCCTGATCAACCCGAATGACGATCGCTTTATCAACCCCGCCAACATGAGTGCCGAAATTCAGGCCGCCTGCCGCGAGTCCGGGCAGCCGGTGCCCGACAGCGATGCGGAACTGGCCCGCTGTATTTTCGACAGCCTGGCGCTGCTGTACGCCGATGTGTTGCAGGAACTGGCGACGCTGCGCGGCGAGTCTTTCAGCCAGTTGCATATTGTTGGCGGTGGCTGCCAGAACGTCTTGCTGAACCAGCTTTGCGCCGATGCTTGCGGTATCCGCGTCATCGCCGGCCCTGTTGAAGCCTCCACGCTCGGCAACATTGGTATCCAGTTGATGACGCTGGATGAACTGAGCAACGTCGATGACTTCCGCCAGGTGGTCACCGCCAACGACAACCTGACCACTTTTACCCCCAATCCTGATAGTGAGATTGCCCGCTATATCGCGCAATTTCATTCAAAACGACAGACAAAGGAGCTTTGCGCATGACCACTCAACTGGAACAAGCCTGGGAACTGGCGAAACAACGCTTCGCCGCAGTAGGTATTGATGTCGAGGAGGCTTTGCGCCAGCTCGATCGTCTGCCGGTCTCGATGCACTGCTGGCAGGGCGATGACGTAGCCGGTTTCGAAAACCCGGAAGGGTCGCTAACCGGCGGTATTCAGGCCACCGGCAACTATCCGGGTAAAGCGCGCAATGCCCGTGAGCTACGCGCCGATCTGGAACAGGCGATCAGCCTGATCCCAGGTCCCAAACGACTGAATCTGCATGCTATCTATCTGGAATCGGATACCCCGGTCGCCCGCGACAATATCAAACCGGAGCACTTTAAAAACTGGGTGGAGTGGGCAAAAGCGCATCAACTCGGTCTGGATTTCAATCCGTCCTGCTTTTCGCATCCGCTGAGCGCAGATGGCTTCACGCTGGCGCACGCCGATGACAACATCCGCCAGTTCTGGATCGACCACTGCAAGGCCAGCCGCCGCGTATCCGCTTACTTTGGTGAACAACTGGGTACGCCGTCGGTGATGAATATCTGGATCCCGGACGGCATGAAAGATGTCACTGTGGACCGTCTGGCCCCGCGTCAGCGCCTGATGGAGGCGCTGGATGAGGTCATCAGTGAAAAACTGAATCCGGCGCACCATATCGACGCCGTCGAAAGCAAACTCTTTGGTATCGGCGCGGAAAGCTACACCGTCGGCTCCAACGAGTTCTACATGGGATACGCCACCAGTCGCCAGACCGCGCTGTGTCTCGATGCCGGCCACTTCCATCCCACTGAAGTGATCTCCGACAAGATCTCCGCTGCCATGCTGTACGTGCCTCGTCTGCTGCTGCACGTGAGCCGCCCGGTGCGTTGGGACAGCGACCACGTGGTGCTGCTGGATGATGAAACCCAGGCGATTGCCAGCGAGATCGTACGCCACAACCTGTTCGACCGCGTCCACATCGGTCTCGACTTCTTCGACGCTTCCATCAACCGCATCGCGGCATGGGTCATCGGCACCCGCAACATGAAAAAAGCGCTGCTGCGCGCCCTGCTGGAACCGACCGAACATCTGCGTCAACTGGAAGCCAGCGGTGATTACACCGCGCGTCTGGCACTGCTGGAAGAGCAGAAATGTCTGCCGTGGCAGGCGGTATGGGAGATGTATTGCCAGCGCCATGACACGCCAACCGGTAGCCAGTGGCTGGAGAGCGTTCGCACCTATGAGAAAGAGATTTTGAGCAAACGCGGTTAACGCATCATTGCCGGATGGCGCTGCGCTTATCCGGCCTACTGGCACTCTCAACATCGTAGGCCCGATAAGCGCAGCGCCATCGGGCATTTACTAAGACAGGTACATCTTTTATGCAAAATATTCTCGACGCCTGGTTTGTTCAGGGAATGATTAAAGCCACTTCCGATGCCTGGCTGAAAGGTTGGGATGAGCGCAACGGCGGCAACCTGACGCTGCGTCTCGACGACGCGGACCTCTCCCCCTTCAGCGCCGACTTCCATCGTGCGCCGCGCTACATTGCCCTGAGCCAGCCAATGCCGCTGCTGGCGAACACGCCGTTTATCGTAACCGGCTCCGGTAAATTCTTCCGCAACGTACAGCTCGATCCCGCCGCCAATTTAGGCATCGTGAAAGTGGACAGCGACGGGGCGGGCTACCACATTCTATGGGGGCTGACGAACGAAGCGGTTCCCACCTCTGAGCTACCGGCACACTTCTTGTCACACTGCGAGCGCATCCAGACCACTCAAGGTAAAGATCGCGTGATCATGCACTGCCACGCCACCAACCTGATCGCCCTGACCTATGTGCTGGAAAACAGCACCGCGCTTTTCACCCGCAAACTGTGGGAAGGCAGTACCGAGTGTCTGGTGGTCTTCCCGGATGGCGTGGGCATTCTGCCGTGGATGGTGCCGGGCACCGACGAGATAGGTCAGGCTACCGCGCAAGAAATGCAGAAACATTCGCTGGTGCTGTGGCCATTCCACGGCGTATTCGGCAGCGGCCCGACGCTGGATGAAGCGTTTGGGCTGATCGATACCGCCGAGAAGTCCGCTGAAGTGTTAGTCAAAGTGCTGTCGATGGGCGGTATGAAGCAAACCATCAGCCGCGAGGACCTGATTGCGCTGGGTAAACGCTTTGGCGTCACCCCGCTCGCCAGTGCATTAGAACTGTATTGATAACAACATCGCGCCCCGCTCACTGAGACGGGGCGAACTCTGTCACCTGCAAATCCAAACCATTCCCTATGGGAATCAACATTATGTGGAGTAAAAGCAATGAAAATAAAGACAAGCTTGATCCTCACCGTTGCCATTCTGGCGTTGTCCGGTTCCGCTTTAGCTGAAGTGAAAATCGCCCTGGTGGCGAAATCGTTAGGTAATGGATTCTTCGAAGCCGCAAACGTCGGCGCCCAGGAAGCCGCCAAAGAGATCGGTGATGTCAACGTGATCTACACCGGTCCCACCACGACCACCGCAGAAGCCCAGATCGAAGTTCTGAACGGCTTGATCGCCCAGGGTGTTGATGCGATCGCCATCTCCGCCAACGATCCCGATGCCGTCGTGCCCGTATTGAAAAAAGCGATGCAGCGCGGGATCAAAGTGGTCTCATGGGATTCCGGCGTGGCGCCTGCGGGTCGGCAGATCCACCTTAATCCGTCGAATAATGCGCTGATCGGCGAAACCAACGTCAAGCTCGCCGCCGATGCGCTGAAGGCGCTGAACGTGGAGAAAGGGGATGTGGCGATCCTGAGCGCCACGCCAACGTCGACCAACCAGAATATCTGGATTGCGGAGATGAAAAAGGTGCTTGCGCAGTATCCGTCCATCAACCTGGTGACCGTGGCCTATGGCGACGATCTCTCTGACAAGAGCTACCGTGAAGCGGTGGGGCTGCTCAAATCTTACCCTGACCTGAAAGTGATCGTCTCCCCTTCTTCCGTCGGCATTGTCGCCGCGGCACAGGCGGTGAAGGATCAGGGCAAAATTGGCAAAGTGTACGTGACCGGCCTTGGCTTGCCGTCTGAAATGGCGGGGGCGGTGAAGTCGGGCGCGTCGAAAAGTTTTGCGATCTGGAACCCTATCGATCTGGGCTATGCGGCAACATATCTGGCGGTCGATCTGGTCAAAGGCACCGCCAGCAAAACCGAAGCCAATATGGGGAGACTGGGCAAAGTGCAGTTGGATGCCGACGGCAATGGCGCGATGGCTAAGCCATTCGTCTACGATGCCAGCAACATAGATAAGTTCTCAAAAATCTTCTGATCCCAGGGTCACGCCGCCGGATGACGTTGTGCTTATCCGGCCGGCGAGTACCGATACGTTTTGTAGGCCGGATAAGCGTTAGCGCCATCCGGCAACGCTACATGAAGAGGAGAACTGACATGTCCACCCCTTTACTACAACTTCATGGGATCACCAAGATATTCCCCGGCGTGCGCGCCCTTGAGAACGTGCAACTCGATCTCTGGCCTGGCAAAGTGACCGCGCTGGTGGGCGAAAATGGCGCGGGGAAATCCACGCTGGTCAAAGTGATGACCGGTATCTATCAGCCAGAAGAGGGGGAAATCCTCTACAAAGCTATTCCTGTTCGGCTCCCGAATCCGGAAGCGGCGCATAAAGTCGGCATCACCGCGATTCATCAGGAAACGGTGCTGTTCGATGAGCTGTCAGTGACCGAGAATATTTTTGTCGGCCAGTACCTGTATAAAGGTCTTCTCAAAAAGCTCGACTGGCCAGAAATGCACCGTCGGGCACTGGCAATTCTCACCCGGCTTGAGGTGCAGATCGATCCGCACGCCACGCTGAAAACCCTGAGTATCGCGCAGCGCCATATGGTGGCCATTGCCCGTGCGCTCTCCTTTGAGGCCCAGGTGGTGATTCTCGATGAGCCAACCGCAGCGCTGTCACAGCACGAAATTCTGGAGTTTTATCAAATCGTTGAGCGCCTGAAGCAGGAAGGCAAAGCGATTCTGTTTATCTCTCACAAGTTTGATGAAATCTTTGAGCTGGCAGACTACTACACCATTCTGCGCGACGGCGCGTTTGTCAGTTCCGGCGACATCCATGAGATTAGCGAAGAGCGGATGGTCGCCATGATGGTGGGACGCGCCATTACCCAAACCTTCCCGAAAGTGGCCAGTGAGAAAGGCGAGACGGTGCTGGAGGTGAAAGATCTCTGTCATCCCACCGAATTTGCTCACATTGATTTCACCCTGAGAAAAGGGGAGATCCTCGGCTTCTACGGACTGGTGGGCGCGGGGCGTACCGAACTGATGCAGGCGCTGTCCGGCGTTTCCCGGCCTTCTCACGGTGAGATCCGCCTCAACGGGCGGGCCATTCATTTTCATCAGCCCGCCGATGCAATTCGCGCCGGTATTGTCTGCGTGCCGGAAGAGCGGCAAAAACAGGGGGCAATCATTGAAATGAGTATCGCCGAGAACATCAGCCTGCCGCAGTTGAGTAAGCTGAATCCGCGCGGCGTGCTCAATGCGGCGCGGGAGTGGCAACTGGCTGACAGCTACGCCAAACGCCTGCAGGTCAAAGCCTTTAGCTGGCGTCAGGCGGTCGAAACGCTCTCTGGCGGCAATCAGCAAAAGGTGGTCATTGGCAAATGGCTCGCCACCCATCCTGAAGTGATTATTCTCGACGAACCGACCAAAGGCATTGATATCGGTTCGAAGGCGGCAGTGCACCAGTTTATGTCCGAACTGGTGGCGCAAGGTCTGGCGGTGATCATGGTTTCCTCAGAACTCCCGGAAGTGATGGGCATGGCAGACAGAATTATTGTCATGCACGAAGGGCTGATGGTCGCGCAATACCGCGCCGGTGAAGCCACGGCGGAGGCCATTGTCAGCGCCGCCAGCGGCATCGCTAAGGAGGCAGCATAATGATTCAGCGTCTGCTTAAACATCGCGAAGCCCTGCTGGCGGCGGTCATCCTCCTGATGATCGCCGCCATCGGCAGTCGCGTCCCGTCGTTTGTCTCCCCCGGCAACCTGGCCGAAATCTTCAATGACACCGCCATTCTTATCATCCTGGCGCTCGGGCAAATGATGGTGCTGCTAACCAAAGGTATCGATCTGTCGATGGCCGCCAATCTGGCGCTCACCGGGATGATCGTCGCCCTGCTCAACTTCCAGCATCCTGAGATCCCCGTCTGGGCGTTGATGTTACTGGCAACCGCCTGTGGCCTGGTGATGGGGATGATCAACGGTCTGCTGGTCTGGAAATTAGGTATTCCGGCAATTGTGGTCACGCTCGGCACCATGAGTATTTATCGCGGCATTATCTTTTTGCTGTCGAACGGTGGCTGGATTAACTCGCATCAGATGAGCGACAGCTTCCTCGCCCTTCCCCGTTTCGTCCTGCTTGGCCTGCCGGTGCTGAGCTGGTGTGCTATCGCCGCCGTTATCGTGGTGAGCTACTTCCTGCGCTACAGCCGCACTGGGCGGGCGCTTTACACCGCAGGCGGTAACGCCACCGCAGCGTACTACACCGGGATCAACGCCGGGAAAATGCAGTTCGTCAGCTTCTGCCTGTCGGGTGCCCTCGCCGGTTTCTGCGGCTACCTGTGGATTTCCCGATTCGCTGTTGCCTATGTCGATGTAGCTAACGGTTTTGAGTTACAGGTTGTGGCAGCCTGTGTGATTGGGGGGATCAGTACGATGGGAGGGATCGGTCGCGTTCTCGGCTGCCTGTGTGGCGCGTTGTTCCTCGGCGTGATCAATAACGCTTTGCCCGTCATTGGCATCTCACCTTTCTGGCAGATGGCCATTTCCGGCGCGGTGATCGTGATTGCCGTTCTGCTTAATGAACGCAGCAATAAACAGAAAGGCCGTTTAATTCTGCGCAACGCGGCACTGGCACGGCAAAAACAGGCGGTGAACTCATGAGTAAAGTGATGACGTCTGAAGCGATCGAACGCGCCCCCGATACGCGTGCGGTCTGGCAACGCCTGTTGTGCTGGGAAGGTTTTCTGCTTACCGTCACCCTGGCGGTATTTATCGTCAATGCGCTGGCCTCGCCGTACTTCCTTAATATCTGGAATCTCTCCGACGCGACGTTCAACTTCACCGAAAAAGCGATCATCGTGCTGCCGATGGCGATGCTGATTATCGCCAGGGAGATCGATCTCTCGGTGGCCTCGACCCTGGCGCTCAGTTCGACAGCCATGGGATTCTGCGCGGCGGCGGGGATGGATACGCCCCTGCTGGTCTGTGTCGGACTGGGAACCGGACTCTTGTGCGGGCTGCTGAACGGCATCCTGGTCACGCGGTTCAACCTCTCGTCCATTGTGATAACCATCGGCACCATGAGCTTGTATCGCGGCATAACCTACATTTTGCTCGGCGATCAGGCGCTGAATGCCTGGCCGGAGAGCTTTGCGTGGTTTGGTCAGGGCTATGTCTGGGGGGCGCTGTCGTTCGAGTTCGCGCTGTTTATCGTGCTGGCGATAGCGTTCACCTTCCTGCTGCACAAAACAAACTTTGGTCGCCGCACCTACGCCATCGGCAATAACCCGGTGGGCGCGTGGTATTCCGGCATTAACGTCAAACGCCACAACCTGATTTTATTCGCCCTGGTCGGACTCATGGCGGGACTGGCCGCCGTGTTGCTCACCTCCCGACTTGGCAGTACGCGTCCCACCATCGCGATGGGCTGGGAGTTGGCGGTGGTAACGATGGCGGTGCTGGGCGGCGTCAATATTCTCGGCGGCTCCGGCAGTATGACCGGCGTCATCATCGCGGCCTTCCTGATGGGGCTGGTGACCTTCGGTCTGAGTCTGCTCAACGTGCCGGGCATCGTCATGTCGATCATTATCGGCGCGATGCTGATTGTGGTTATCTCGCTGCCCATCCTGACGCGCCGGGTTATGCAACGACGACGAATCTGAATCCCCCCGGCGACATGGAGTTTTGCCGCCGGAAATATCATCACTTTAAGGAGAAAAAACATGAGCTTTATGCTGGCACTTCCAAAAATCAGTCTGCATGGCGCGGGCGCGATTGGCGATATGGTGAACCTCGTTGCGAATAAGCAATGGGGCAAAGCGCTGATCGTCACCGACGGTCAACTGGTTAAGCTGGGCCTGCTCGACAGCCTGTTTACGGCGCTGGATGAGCACAAAATGTCGTACCACCTGTTCGATGAAGTGTTCCCGAACCCGACCGAAGCGCTGGTACAAAAAGGTTACGCGGCCTATCAGGGTGCGAACTGTGATTACATCATCGCCTTTGGCGGCGGCAGCCCGATCGATACCGCCAAAGCCGTGAAAATACTCACCGCAAACCCTGGCCCCTCCACCGCCTATTCCGGCGTAGGTAAAGTGAAAAACCCCGGCGTGCCGCTGGTTGCTATCAATACCACCGCTGGGACAGCCGCCGAAATGACCAGTAACGCGGTCATTATCGACTCCGGACGCCAGGTGAAAGAGGTCATCATCGATCCGAACATCATCCCGGACATCGCCGTGGACGATGCCAGCGTGATGCTGGAAATCCCGGCCTCCGTAACGGCGGCAACCGGCATGGATGCGCTGACTCACGCGGTGGAAGCGTATGTTTCTGTCGGCGCGCACCCGCTAACCGACGCCAATGCGCTGGAGGCGATTCGCCTGATCAACCTGTGGTTGCCAAAAGCGGTTGATGATGGTCACAACCTGGAAGCGCGCGAGCAGATGGCATTTGGTCAGTATCTGGCGGGTATGGCGTTTAACAGCGCCGGTCTGGGACTGGTTCACGCTCTGGCGCACCAGCCGGGTGCCACGCATAACCTGCCGCACGGCGTTTGTAACGCTATCCTGCTGCCGATTATCGAAAACTTTAACCGTCCGAACGCGGTAGCGCGTTTTGCCCGTATCGCGCAGGCGATGGGTGTTGATACCCGTGGTATGAGCGATGAAGCCGCGAGTCAGGAAGCAATCAACGCCATCCGCGCGCTGAGCAAACGCGTCGGCATTCCGACAGGTTTCAGCCAGCTCGGCGTCACTAAAGAGGATATCGAAGGCTGGCTGGACAAAGCGCTGGCAGACCCTTGCGCACCGTGCAACCCGCGTACCGCCAGCCGTGACGATGTGCGCGAGCTGTACCTGGAGGCGTTATGATCCGCAAAGCGTTCGTGATGCAGGTGAATGCCGACGCGCACGAGGAATATCAGCGTCGTCATAATCCCATCTGGCCAGAGCTGGAAGCGGTGCTGAAGGCTCACGGCGCGCATCATTACGCGATTTATCTCGATAAAGACCGCAATCTGCTGTTCGCAACCGTCGAGATTGAGTCCGAAGAACGCTGGAACGCCGTTGCCAGCACCGACGTTTGTCAGCGCTGGTGGAAGCATATGCGTGACGTCATGCCCGCAAACCCGGATAACAGCCCGGTGAGCGCGGAGCTGAAAGACGTGTTTTATCTGGAGTAACCGATGAGCCCGGTAGGCATCAGCGCTACCGGGCCCTTTCGTTTAGAAATAATATTTAAAGCGGACGCGCCCACCATAGCGACTGTCAGAATCGTCACCGTTCACGTTATCCCCGTCGCTATCCAGAATCGAATAATATGCACCAAGGTAAATATTGAAGTTTTGCATATTCATCACATTAGCGAACTGATACGACGCGTGAATAGTATGAATGTCATAGGTGCCTTCATTGTTAATCCAGCAGCCGTCATCACACACTACCCCTTCAAAATCATCAATCTTGTTATGCGCGTAGATATAGCCCAGCTCAAAACGCTTCCACAGCGCGTTCACCCCGGTAGTAAAGTCGTTTTCGTTGTTGGCATCCAGATACGCGGTATTCAGGTTTACCACGATGCCATTCTCCGGATCGGTCTTTAAACCATTCCACGTCATTGTCATACCGTAACCGGTACGATCGGACTGATCGACAAATTTACCGTTTGAATTAGTGTAACCATAAGCGTTATTGACGACGTTCGATTCCATCGCGGCAGCAACTGAGAACGCATCCTGTGACCACGAAATAACCGGACGCAAATAGGCAACGCTCCTCTGTTGTTCCATTGCCCGACCGTGGAATTCGTCATCGTTATAAAGTGAGGTCCCCTCTTCCAGCAGAGTGTTTAACTCAAAGTACCAGTTATCCACCTGCTTGCTGACGAGGAAGTTGCCGCCGGCATCAGAACGACCACGGCCTTCTTTCATCATGTAAATATAGCCGCTGCCGTCGTCATACAGATCGTTGGCGGTATTCCCCGAGTGCTCAATAAACGTATCCTGATTAAGAGGGAACATATCGTAGGCTTCGAAGCGCCCGACCTTCACCTTCCAGTCATTCTCTTTACCAAAGAAGAAGACGGCATCATCAATATTCACCATGCCCTTCATATCACCCAACGGTTGAGCGGAGAATCCGGCGTAATAGCCATTATCTAACTTACGCGTGCCGTCAAAGCCCAGTAAAATTCGGCCATTAATATTCCACTGTTCGTTAGTCGGATCGTTATTAACATTGGCATTGGTCATTGCCAGCAGGCCATGATTACTTTCCGCATCCATGTTGAATTCTACGTCACCGTAGATTTTCAGATCGCCATAACCGGACAGCAGCAGATTCGGCGTCGCGGCATTCTTTTTCGTCTCCTCCGCAGAGGTCTGACCGTTTACGGGCGTATTGCCCTGTGCCGCTTTAATCTCACGTATTTCAGTTGCCTGCTGGGTCTGTAATTGCTGAACCTGATTTTCCGCCTTCGCCGCCCGGTTTTCTGCCGCTTCCAGTCGCGCTTCCAGCTGTTCGAGTCGTTGTTCCAGTGTCATTTTTTGCGTTTTAGCAAAACTATTATTAGCAACTAATAATAGACCTATTGCTAAAGCCAGCGTCGATTCCTTCATTTATTCGCGTTCCTTTAAATAAATAATGAACAGCGTATTTCCTTTAGAAATACGCAGAGTGAATAACAAGGTAATATGTATTATTTTTATATTTAAAAACGGCAGCAATTGATAAAAATAATAATCAACTGTTACAACGCCACAGGCCAACAATTACTAACACGCAGCTTTCTTTGTGTAAACGCCGAAAGCTTTCAGTTCGTGAGGAATATAACAAAAGGGCTAAAATAAACGAAATATCATAAAAATAATTAAATATGAATTAAGAAAGAAAATAGTTAAGAGTAATCATTCGATGGCGCCTTTTGCATACCATAGCGGTGAAATTCCAGGTTCGCTAAACTCTGCTCAGCCACCAGAATCGCCTGGGTATCGGCTTCCAGCGCTTTAAAGATATGCTCCTGATCGGCGGGATAACAAATATAGTCGCCCTCACCTAACACTTCTGGGGCTTCCGTCAGGCCGACCAGCGCTTTTCCCTTCGTCACAATAATGTGTTCGATCGATCCCGGCGGATGCGGCTGAGAAATGCGGTCGGCTCCAGGCTGGGTCAACAGCAAATAGATATCGCGCCGTGCGCCTGGCGGGCAGGCGGCCAGTAAAATCGCCTGATAGTGCGCCTGTTCGGCCACCACTTTTGTGCCCTCACCGCAACGGATCACCTGCGTTTTTTGCGCCTGCGGCTCCAGCAGCCGCGCAAAGGGAATATCCAGCGCCACGCAGAGCGACCAGAGCGTTTCCAGGCTAGGATTACCATTTCCCGCTTCCAGTTGGGAAAGCGTCGACTTGGCAATCCCCGCCCGTCGGGCGATTTCTGCCAGAGACAGCCCCGTTCGCTGACGTTCGCGAACCAGACTCTTAGCAATCACGCTGATGGGTTGTGTCATACACGACTCCATGTTTTTTATATCGAACGAATCGTTCATCTTGTCAAACATCTGTGTTGCGTTCATTATAATGGAAATTCGTTCGATATGGCTAAATCATGACGCGCTTCTTCTCCTGTCTGAAGGCAGACACAATAAAAGCAATCTTTCTGGTCTGCCTGGCAGTAGGCGTGGTGGGGATGTCCTACGGTTCGCTGGCGATGGCTTACGGCTTCCCGGTCTGGGTGCCGTTTATACTCTCTATTTGTGTGCTGGCGGGGGCGTCCGAGTTTATGTTTATTGGCATTATCGCCAGCGGCGGCAATCCGTTAGCCGCCGCCGCTGCTGGCTTACTGGTTAACGCCCGTCATGTCCCGTTTGGCGTGACGGTACGCGACCTGGTCGGCACCCGCGCGGCAAGCTTTTTCGGCTGCCATATTATGAACGATGAAAGCGTGGTGTTCGGCCTGTCGCAGAAAACCCCGGAGCAGCGCAAAGCCGCCTACTGGCTGTGCGGCCTTGGCGTCGCCATTCTGTGGCCGCTGGGAACGTTGCTGGGTACGGTGGTGGGGCAACTGTTGCCCGCCCCGGAAACCATTGGACTGGACGCCGTGTTCCCGGCCATCCTGCTGGCACTCGTCGTCCCGGCGTTTAAAAACCGCACCACGTTGATTCGTGGCCTGAGCGGTGCCGTCGTGTCGCTCGCCGCCGTTCCCTTTGCACCGGTCGGACTGCCGGTTCTGCTCTCCCTGCTGGGTTTACTGACGAGGAAGAAATAATGGGCAACATGACGCTGTTCATCGTCGGCATCGCCATTTTATCGGCGGGAACCTATTTAATGCGCCTCGGCGGCGCCAAACTCGGCAGCCGACTGGCACTCTCTGAACGCTCTCAGGCGTTGTTATCCGATGCCGCTACGGTACTGCTGTTTTCCGTCGCGCTGGCCACCACCTTTTATGAAGGCGAGCACTTTGCCGGCATGGCGCGCGTCCTCGGCGTCGCCTTCGCGGTCTTCCTCGCCTGGCGAAAAATGCCATTGATTGTGGTGATTATTGCCGCTGCCGTGGTCACGGCACTGCTGCGGATGGCGGGGATACACTAAAAAAGCGCCCGTGGGCGCCCTTAACGTGTTAACGACAATTTGTCGTTCAGGTTTTCGCTATCTGTTCGTCTATCCAGGTGATAACGGCGTTAATATCCAACGCTTGCGCCTGGTCTACCGTTAATACCGGCCCGAGCCGCATCGGCTCAGCGCGTGCTGCCAGTTGCGCCAGTTCAGGCAGATACTCCTCACCAGGATGGCCCGACTTACGGGCCTGTAGCCGCGTGGCGTAGCGCGTCACCGCGAGCTCGGGCGTAATGTGGTTCCACACCTCAACCACCTTCTCAACGCCCGCCTGCTGCAATAGTCGCAGTAACGTTTCACGAGGCTGAAAGCCAAACCAGGCGTCAACCAGCCAGACGACGCTCGCCGGAGAGTGGCCGATAATCGACCAGATCACCTCATAGGCCGCACAGCCTAACTGCCGATTGAAAGGCCGGTCGATATCCGTAAAGCGCGCCATAAACGGCTCTTTGATCCCATCAATCGTCAGCAGCGGCAGGCTAAATGCTTCCGATAACTGCCGGGTGATCGTGCTTTTACCTGAAGCGGGGATCCCGTTGATTAAAATGACTGTTTTACAGTCTGGCGAGAGGTGTCGTTTCATAGCAGCGCGACCACCTCTTCGCGGGAACTTGCCGCTCGCAGCTTCGCCATGCGTTCATCATTGTCGAGTAAGGCGACGATGGCGCGAATGCCCTCTTCGATATGCGCATTACTGTCCTGCGCGCCAAACATAATGACAATGTCGGCGGCTTCACTGTCAGCAAACTGAATGGGCTTATCCAGCAGCACCATGCTAAAACAGTTACGCTTCACCCCACACTCTGGACGGGCATGGGGGATCGCGACACCTTCATCAAACACATAATACGCCCCATGACTGAGGGTGTTGTCGATAACCGCCTGACCGTATTCCGCTGAAATATACCCTTTTGCAACCAATGGACTGGCCGCCAGTTGAATCACCTTCTGCCAGTCAGTTTCTGCTACGCCAACCTGAATCGCATCGGCCTCGATAAGTAATTCTTTTATCGTCATGACGACTCCCTAAGAGCTTAATGAATCTGGCTCTAAATATTCCGGCGAATAACATTACGTAACTCATCTATACGTACAAAAAGCGAATCAATTTCCTGTCGGTACGTTTGGCTTTTGGCATAAACCGACAGCGCCCGATTATAGGTAAGCATTAATGCTTTCTGTATTTCGCCATTACCTGGGTTGCCCTGCAGTTCACCTTCCAGCCTGGCGATTTCTTCCGCCAGAACACGGGATTGTTCATCATATTCTTCCGGCGGGCGTGTTTCTTTTTTCCATAACGATTTCAAAGATTCAAACATAGCGATCCCCCGCCCTGATGGACAACAGGGCAACAAAATATCATTCATTAATAACGGCGTTATTTAAATAAAGCGATCTTTTCCATTAATACCTGGGTTACCGCATTATTTGCCGGAATTAAAAACTTACGTACGCTGTCATTCACCTTGCCTTTCTCAAAGGTGTTTTTACACTGATCGACCCATTGCACGTTCATTTCCGTACCGACATTCACTTTATTAATGCCTTCGGTAACCGCCAGACGCATATCGTCATCACTCACCCCTGTTCCACCGTGTAATACCAGCGGAACAGCGGTCGCGGCGCTGATCTCTTTCAGCCGCTGATGTTGAATCTGCGCCTTACCGGTATACAAACCGTGCACCGTGCCCACCGACACCGCCAGCATGTCGACCTGCGTTTCATCAACAAAGCGTTTGGCATCTTCTACCGTCGTAAAGCAGATATCCTCCGCCGCCACCGCTTTACCATCCTCTGAGCCGCCGATAGCCCCGAGCTCGCCTTCCACCGTAATATTTCGTGGTCGTGCCATCTCCACCACGATGCGGGTATTACCGATATTCTCTTCCAGTCCCAGGTGCGAGCCGTCATACATGACCGAGGAAAACCCGGCATTCATCGCCGTCTCAATGGCGCTGATATCAGAGCAGTGATCCAGATGCAGGCAGGTCGGGACATTCTCGCTCTCTGCCAGCGAACGTACCGCATCCACTAACAGGCGATAGCCCAGATATTCTGCCGTCCCGGTTGAAATCTGAATCATCAACGGGCTATTCGTTTTTTGCGCCGCTTTAAAAAACGCGGGCAGCATTTCAATACAGTGCAGGTTAAAAGATCCAATCGCTTTGAAATTTCTTTCCTGGCCGATTTTAAGGATCTCGTTGAAGTTATACAGACTCATGAACATTTTCCCCTTTTGGCTTAGCGGATTTACCGTTTACGAACCATGCCAGTGCGGCAACAAAAACAATGAACAACGCAACAAAGAGCCAGTTATTCTGGAAGGCGTGACCTAAGACGAGGCCAGAGCTGATGACGTCTGAATCGCTGAACGTGACGCCGGTGAAACCGTAGGTTTCCAGCATCGGCACCAGAATCGCAGGCAAGAAGGTGATGAACAAACCGTGAACCACGCCGCCGATCATCGCCCCGCGACGACCGCCCAGCGCATTGCCAAACACCCCCGCCGTCCCCCCGGCAAAAAAGTTGGTTAACAGACCCGGCAGAATCATCGCCAGACCAAACATCGGGAACACCAGCATGCCAATGATGGAACCAACGGTTGTCGCCAGGAATCCAACAATCACCGCGTTGGGCGCATAAGGGAACAGCACCGGGCAATCCAGCGCGGGCTTAGCATCCGGGACGATACGCATGGCGATACCGCGAAACGCCGGAACCAGTTCGTTGAGCAACAAACGCACGCCGCTGTAGAGCACGAAGACGCCGGCCACAAACTGAATGGACTGCATGAAGGCATACATCAGGTAGTTAACACCACCGGAGAACTGGGCGATATATTCCGGACCCGCCGCCAGCGCCGGAATGAGGTACATCGGTACCATCACGACCGCCATTGCGAGGTAGGTATCCTGTAAGAACTTGAAGTTATCAGGTAATTCGAGGTCTTCCGTGGAGCGGGACCCTTTGCCCACCACCTTAGCCACCGCCGCCTGTACCAGGTAGCCAATGGTGCAAAAGTGTCCCAGCGCCACATCATCCGAGCCGGTGATACGTCTGACCACCGGTTGCGCCAGCGCAGGCATCAGAACCGCCATGATGCCGCCAAAAATACCACCGGTCAGAATCAGCGGCAGTCCGGTAAGACCCGATTTATAGCCAATGACCGCGCCAATGGTCGCCATCCACAATAACGCCTGTCCGGTCAGGAAGATGTATTTCAGCGGCGTCAGACGCGCGATGATGATGTTGACAGCAAAAATCACCATCAGGGTTAACGCCACTTCTGAGCCCAACTCGCGGTTGGCTAATCCGGCAATGGCGGCCACATCGGTAATGTAACCCTTCATGCCAAATCCCTGAGTAAAAATATCGTTCAGGAAGGTCAGTGTGGCGACAATAATGTTAATCCCGGCCATCATGATTAAAAAACCGAGCAACGTTTTAAACGTGCCTTCAGCGGTTTTTCCCGGCGATTTCTTTTGCAGGATAAGCCCGAGCATCGCGATAAAAGCAATTAATATCGACGCCTGACCGAGCAAATCTTTAACGATGAATTCAACGAAGCTATTCATAATGGGCTACCTTCAGATTCCGCTCTTTTAAAAACGCGACGATCTTGGCTTCAATTTCGTCTTTGTCTGTGAGCTTATTCAGAACCACGACCCGTTTAATTTCTTCTTCGCTGGCATCAGCCGTTAAGATGTCAGCAAAGGTTTTTTGCGTCAGGATCATGTCAGATTTAAACGCTCCCGCTTCGGATACCGTGGTATGTTCGATATGCGCAGGAATTTCCAGTTTCTTTAAAACCGCTTTCGCCGTCATTTCAATAGCAAAACTTGAACCGAGGCCGCAGCCACATACGCAAAGAATTTTCAGCATGTAAGGTCTCCTCAAATAATATTGAGTTGTTTGGCAAGTTTGTAATGATGTCCTTCTGTATCAACCAGACGTTTTTTCATACTTACGAGATCAATCGGAATAGGTTTATTACTTTGATTTATAATAATCGCTTTATTTTTCATCCCTGACTGGATGCACCGAACCACTTCGCTCGCCATAATGGTGCCCTGATAAATTTCTTCACAGGTCGGATCGCCATTCCGTAAACCGTAACCGACTATCGTTTTACGAATTCGCTCGCCAATTCGCGGTTCGAGTTGTTTAATCATTGTGTCAATCGCTCCCTGAAAGCCGGGAGAATATTCTCGGGTGTAGCCTTCGGAGCACAGAATAATCACGCTGTTCTGGATGGCCAGTTTCTGCTTCACCCGCTGCGCTAAGGTTTCAAGCGGCATCTGGGATTCCGGGATCAGGGCAATATCTGCATTACATTTAATGGCCGATTGCAGGGTTAATTCACCACAATATCCGCCCAACAATTCCACCATAAACACGCGGCCGGGCAGCGCTCTGCCGGTATTTCTTAAACGTGAAACCTCCTTAATAATCTGTTCGCAGGCGGTCGAAAAACCAATCGTATAATGGCTGCCATAAACATCATTATCGATAGTCATTCCTACGCCAAAACAATTAATATCAAACTCGCTCAGGGTATTGAGAAACTGTAAACTGCCGTCGCCACCCGCCATAATCAGCACATCAATGTGCAACGACTTAAGTTTTCTGGCGATCGCTTCATACTCGCTACGCTGCAACTTCCGGGTGGTTCTTCCTGAGGTAATGACAGGTATCGCCGCGATAGAAAAATCGACCAAATCCCGCCATGTCACGTCATGGTGATTTTTCTCCAGTAAACCGGGAATACCACCATTGAATAACGTAATTTTTGCATCCGCGAGTCTGGCGACCTGGAATATGAAATTATTTATTCCAGAAACGTCTCCACCACTAATGACAATACCCATTTTCATTGTGTTTCCTCCGAAGCGTCCGTAGAAACATTTTTCCCTGACTCCATGCTTGATATTTGCAATGAAGATCACATAATGCTGATAAATTCGTAATCACCTAATATTGACAGGCTCATTATAAAGCTGTTTTTTGTGATATATATCTCATTTATAAATTGAATTTTATCCAGAGATTACTTTTCAATTCCCTTACTTATCATTGAGTTAATAAAGCATGAAAAAATCGCCATTAAGACTCCCTCGGCAACGGGTTATGTCGCTTTTATAAAAAGAGAAAAATGTGATAACCATCGCTTTTTTTTACGATTAAGAGGTCCACAACGCCTCTATTTTTCCCGGTGTAAGGCGTCAAAATGTGGGCTTGCGCACAAAGGCTGCACATGCTTAGCGCGAATTATGTCATTACCCGCCGACATATTGCCGCTCATCTCATCGTCCGTTCATCGTTAAAATCATAAAAAAGATTTTAACGGAGTCACTCTATGCCAGCAGTCGGCGCAAACTGTATTGATCTGAATATTCAGGGGAATACCCCTTATTCCATCCTCAAACAACTCGCGGAAATAGCGTTTAAGAATGGCTATATCACCGATCGTTCGTTATTTCTGCAAACGCTACTGATGCGGGAAAAACTGCATTCCACGGGATTCGGCTCAGGCATCGCCGTTCCTCACGGAAAAAGCATCTGCGTGAAGCAACCCTTTGTTCTGTTTGCCCGTAAAACCCAGAGTCTTGACTGGAAGGCGAGCGACGGCGAAGGCGTCAACTGCTGGATTTGCCTCGGCGTGCCGCAAACCGGTGAAGAGGACCAGGTCAAAATCATCGGCACGCTATGCCGCAAAATTATCCATCAGGATTTCATCAATCAACTGAAGCAGGGTGACGCCAGCCAGGTGCTTGCCCTGTTAAATCAGACCTTAACCTCATAAGGAAGCGGCTATGCAGTCATCCTTACGTTTAGTGGCAATCACCAACTGTCCTGCGGGCATTGCTCACACCTACATGGTCGCGGAAGCGCTGGAACAAAAAGCGCGTTCGCTCGGCCATACCATTAAAGTCGAAACCCAGGGGGCAAGCGGCGTCGAAAACCGCCTGACGCAGGATGAAATTGCCGCGGCTGATTATGTCATTTTAGCCACCGGGCGAGGCTTAGGCGGTGAAGACAGGGCGCGTTTCGCCGGGAAAAAAGTCTATGAGATCGCCATTTCACAGGCACTGAAAAACATCGACCAAATTTTCACGCAATTACCTTCTCATTCGCAGATTTTTGCCACAGATAGCGGCGTGAAGCTGGGTAAACAGGATGTCCAACAGGGCAGCATCATGAGCCATCTGATGGCCGGGGTTTCCGCTGCGCTGCCGTTTGTTATTGGTGGGGGTATCCTGGTCGCTATCGCCAATATGCTGGTCCAGTTCGGCTTGCCCTATACCGATATGTCGAAAGGCGCGCCGTCATTTACCTGGATTGTCGAATCCATCGGCTATCTGGGTTTCACCTTTATGATCCCGATTATGGGGGCATATATCGCGTGGTCGATTGCGGATAAACCCGCCTTTGCTCCGGCATTTTTAGTGTGTTATCTCGCTAACGATAAAGGGCTGCTCGGCACTCAGTCTGGCGCGGGATTTCTCGGCGCGGTCGTGCTGGGGTTGGCGATCGGTTATTTCGTGCTGTGGTTTCGTAAAGTCCGTCTCGGCAAAGCGCTCCAGCCGCTACTCGGTTCAATGCTGATCCCGTTTGTTACTCTGCTGGTGTTTGGCGTATTAACGTATTACGTCATCGGCCCGGTGATGTCAGATATCATGGGCGGTCTGCTGCATTTCCTGAATACCATTCCGCCCTCCATGAAAATGGGTGCCGCCTTCCTCGTTGGGGCAATGCTGGCGTTTGATATGGGGGGGCCAATCAACAAAACCGCATGGTTCTTCTGCTTTTCGCTGCTGGAAAAACATATCTATGACTGGTACGCCATTGTCGGCGTTGTGGCACTGATGCCGCCCGTCGCAGCAGGTATCGCGACATACCTGACGCCAAAACTGTTTACTCAACAAGAAAAGGCGGCCGCCAGCAGCGCGATTGTGGTCGGCGCCACCGTCGCCACCGAACCGGCGATTCCCTACGCGCTGGCCGCACCGCTGCCGATGATTACCGCGAATACGCTCTCAGGCGGCATAACCGGCATGCTGGTGATCGCCTTCGGAATCAAACGTCTCGCGCCAGGATTAGGTATCTTTGACCCTCTGATCGGCCTGATGTCGCCGGTCGGTTCCTTTTATCTGGTGCTGGCAATCGGTCTGGCGCTGAACATTTCGTTGATTATTATCCTGAAGGGATTGTGGCTCAGACGTAAAGCCGCACAGCAGGAGCTTGCACATGAACATTGAGTTACTTCAGCAATTATGCGAAGCCAGCGCCGTCAGCGGTGATGAGCAAGAAGTGCGTAATATCCTCATCAACGCGCTGGAGCACAACGTAGATGACATTACCTTTGACGGTCTCGGCAGTTTTGTCGCCCGCAAAGGCAACCGCGGGCCAAAGGTCGCGATCGTCGGTCACATGGATGAAGTTGGCTTTATGGTCACGCATGTCGACGATAATGGTTTTCTGCGCTTTACCACCATTGGCAGTTGGTGGAGTCAATCAATGCTGAACCATCGGGTCGCCATTCGCACCCGCAAAGGCGTAAAAATCCCCGGAATCATCGGCTCCGTTGCGCCGCACGCCTTAACGGATAAGCAGAAACAGCAGCCGCTGACCTTTGACGATATGTTCATTGATATTGGCGCGAACAGCCGCGAAGAGGTGGAAAAACGCGGCATTGCGATCGGTGATTTTATTAGCCCGGAAGCGAACTTTGCCCGCTGGGGTGAGGATAAAATCGTTGGCAAAGCGCTGGATAACCGAGTCGGTTGTGCGCTGATGACGGAGCTGTTACAGACGGTGGATAACCCCGACATTACGCTTTACGGCGTCGGCAGCGTGGAAGAAGAGGTCGGACTGCGCGGGGCGCAAACCTCAGCAGAACATATCAAACCTGACGTGGTTATCGTGCTGGATACGGCGGTCGCAGGCGATGTGCCCGGCATCGACAGCATCAAATACCCCTTGAAACTGGGCGCGGGCCCTGGCCTGATGCTGTTTGATAAACGTTATTTCCCCAATCAGCAACTGGTTGCTGCGTTAAAAGCGAGTGCGGAAAGCCGTACTGTTCCTGTACAGTTTTGCACCATGAAAACCGGGGCGACGGACGGCGGGCGCTATAACGTGATGGGCGGTGGTCGCCCGGTAGCGGCGCTCTGTTTACCCACCCGTTACCTTCACGCCAACAGCGGTATGATTTCCGCGAAGGACTATGATGCTCTGTTTACGCTGGTGCGCGAACT
Organism: Citrobacter telavivensis; assembly: GCA_009363175.1. Classification (NCBI taxonomy): domain Bacteria; kingdom Pseudomonadati; phylum Pseudomonadota; class Gammaproteobacteria; order Enterobacterales; family Enterobacteriaceae; genus Citrobacter; species Citrobacter telavivensis. The sequence goes on along the minus strand of CP045205.1, from coordinate 660,835 downwards.
GCTGATGTCGCTGACGACAGATAAGGTCAACGCGTTCACCGACTTTCGTCAGGTGAACTGATGCTCAGCGAACGCCAGTTAACGCTCGTCGACCTTCTTGAACAGCAGCCCTGCTCGCTAAACGCGTTGGCGCGGCAAACTGGCGTTTCGGGCAGAACCATCCTGCGCGATATTGATTACATCAACTTTACGCTCAGCGGTAAGGCCCGTATTCAGCCTGGCGGTAGCGCAGGCTATCAACTGGATATCATCGACAGACGCAGCTTTTTCCAGCTTCTGCAACGTCATGATAATGATGACCGGTTGCTGGCGCTCCTGCTGTTGAATCCCTTTACTCCCCGCGTACAGTTGGCCGCTTCGCTTAACTTGCCGGAGACCTGGGTTGCCGATCGTCTTTCGCGTCTGAAGCAACGCTATGAACGTGCATTTTGCCTTTCCAGTCGCCCGGGCGTTGGCCATTTCATTGATGAACCTGAAGAAAAACGCATTGTTCTGTTGGCGAATCTGCTTAAAAAAGATCCGCTGTTAATTCCGCTCCCTGGCGTGACACGAGACAATATTGAACGACTCAACACCGCCTGCGAAAGTCTTGATGCGTTTGCGCTGATGTCGGGAGAATATCTTGCGAGCCTGGTACTGGCGGTCTATGCGCTGCGTAATCAACTCACCCGCGCATGGCCAGAATGTCGGCATACGTTGCTAAAAAATATCGTAGAGCAGAGCGGGATCTATCTCGGCGAAAACGCGTTCAACACGCTGTCTGGACTGCTGGAAACGCAGCAACAGCAGGCAATGACAATATCTGCCGACGCTGTGGCTTCTTTGCTACAACGTGTACCCGGTGTCGCCGCGTTGAACATCATTGATACGCAACTGGTTGATAATATTACCGATCACCTGCGCAGATGCGTTTCGGCCCCAATCTGGGTTCCGGAACATCGCCAGAGCAGCATGAATAACCTGAAAGCCGCCTGGCCCGCCGCGTTCGATATGAGCCTGCGTTTCATTGCCCTATTGCGTGAACAATTCGCTATCCCGTTGTTCGACAGCGATCTGATCGGGCTCTACTTTGCCTGTGCGCTGGAGCGGCATCAAAATGAGCGTCAGCCCATCATTTTGTTATCCGATCAAAATGCAATTGCCACCATTAACCAGCAGGCCATTGAGCGTGACGTATTAAATTGCCGGGTAATCATTGCACGAACTCCCGGTGAGGTGATCTCAATAAGTCAGGAGGTGGAACCGCTACTGATCGTCAATAACAGCCATTATTTGCTGAATGAATCATTAAAAAATGTCCTGACCATCAAGAACATCATTTCCTCTGCCGGCACTGAACAAATTAAAAGCTTTCTTGCCACTGCTTTTATTCGCCAGCAGCCGGAACGTTTCTTTTCTGAATCAGGCAGTTTCCACTATTCAAATACCCCCAACGAAGGCTGGCCCGACATCATTCGCCAGATTTGTACCCGACTTGTGACGCAACACCAGATTACCGACGATGAGTCACAACGCATCTGCGCCCGTGAAGGCGAAGGTGAGAACCTGATAGTCAATCATCTGGCAATCCCCCATTGCTGGAGCGAACAAAAGCGGCGTTTTCGCGGATTCTTCATTACCCTCGCGCATACCGTTCAGGTCAATAATGAACCCGTGAGCCATGTGCTGATCGCCTGCGCTGCCGCCGATGCGCGTCATGAGCTAAAAATCTTTAGCTATCTGGCCAGCGTGCTGTGTAGTCATCCCGCTGAAACCATTTGCGAATTAAAGGGATATGAGGCTTTTATCGGGCTATTAAAGCAGTAAGCGCAGAAACGAAAAAAGCGCCTCAGGGGCGCTCTTTCGACGATGAAGATGAACTTATTTCAGCAGTTCCGCCGTCATGTGCACGCGGTTACCGGTGTAAGCCTGTGTGATTTTGTAGGAACTTGCACCCGCTTGTTCAGCCTGGGCTGCGATTTTTGCTTCAGTGCTTTCCAGAGTCGAACCGGTAGCAGTCACGGACTGGGCAGCGAAAGCGCCGAAAGAGGTAGCGAGAGCGATAACTGCGACAAAAGTTTTGATGCTTTTCATGATGTAAACCCTTTAAGTTAGTTGTTTGAGTAAGGCACCGTGCCTTGATGTGATAAATAATAGGCCGTTACCCAGACAACTAAAAGCGGAAGGATTTGCCCATCTTATTCAAATTAACTGAACATAAATCACTCAGCGACTAAACGCTGTGGATGCGTATAAATGGTTGCTCTGCCCGGCTTACAGAACCCCACCAGCGTCAGATTGCAGCGCTCGGCGACTTCAACCGCCAGCGTGGTGGCGGCAGAAACGGCAAACAGGATCTCTACGCCGCACATTGCGGACTTCTGCACCATCTCATAGCTCGCGCGACTGGAGACCAGCGCCGCTCCCGGCAGCCAGCTTTCCCCCTCCGCAGCGCGTCGCCCCAGCAGTTTATCCAGCGCAACGTGTCGACCAACATCTTCATGTCCGCCCGCCAGTTCGCCTGATGGCATCACCCACGCCGCAGCATGCGTACATCCGGTGAGTTGCCCCACGGGTTGAAAATCCTTCAGATGCCTTAACGCGTGGTCAAGCCTGGCGAGGTTAAAGGTCTGGGTGAACGGCAGCGGCTGTACGGGTTTACCGATATCATTGAGCTGCTCAACGCCGCATACGCCACAGCCGGTGCGTCCGGCCAGCGCGCGACGACGCTCTTTCAGTCCCATAAAACGGCGACTGGAAAGCTCGATCTGGACTTCAAGACCGTTACAGGAGGGGACAACATCCATGCCATAGATCTCGCGCGGGTTGTCAATAATGCCCTCGGAGAGGGAAAAACCGACCGCAAAGTGTTCCAGATCCTTCGGCGAAGCCATCATCACGACATGAGAAATGCCGTTATAGACCAGCGCAACGGGCACCTCTTCGGCTACCTCATCCGGCTGAGGATGTTGCAAATCTTCACGTTTCCAAAGGTTAATCCGCCGGGAACTCGTGACATTTATCACATTTTTAACTTCTTTTGGATGTATCTTATTCACTTTCTTTTAACCGTATAAGAACACACATACCAACATTGTGGTATTCTGTCACAAGCCCCTCCTGGATGGGGGGAATTGACCCAATTCTGGACCTTTGCGGTCCCGTCCGCAAAGAAAAATAACAACCACACCCTGAGCGCTCACCAACATGAATGTGTAAGGGATGTGACAATGTCGAAAAAGGAGCAAACCATGCAGGTCAGCAGAAGGCAGTTCTTTAAGATCTGCGCTGGCGGTATGGCAGGCACCACGGCGGCAGCACTGGGCTTTGCGCCCGGCGTAGCGCTCGCGGAAACACGGCAATATAAACTGCTGCGCACCCGCGAAACCCGTAATACCTGCACTTACTGTTCCGTTGGTTGTGGGCTGTTGATGTACAGCCTCGGCGACGGTGCAAAAAACGCCAAAGCATCTATCTTCCATATCGAAGGTGACCCGGACCATCCGGTCAACCGTGGCGCGCTCTGCCCGAAAGGGGCCGGTCTGGTGGACTTCATCCACTCAGAAAGCCGCCTGAAATTCCCGGAATACCGCGCGCCAGGCTCGGATAAATGGCAGCAGATCAGCTGGGATGAGGCATTTGACCGCATCGCTAAGCTGATGAAAGAAGACCGCGATGCCAACTACATTGCGCAAAACGCCGATGGCGTCACCGTTAACCGCTGGCTTTCTACCGGGATGCTGTGTGCTTCCGCGTCCAGTAACGAAACCGGCTTTTTAACACAGAAATTTACCCGCGCGCTCGGTATGCTCGCGGTCGACAACCAGGCGCGTGTCTGACACGGACCAACGGTAGCAAGTCTTGCTCCAACATTTGGTCGCGGTGCGATGACCAACCACTGGGTCGACATCAAGAACGCCAACCTTATTGTGGTGATGGGCGGTAACGCCGCTGAAGCGCACCCGGTAGGATTCCGTTGGGCGATGGAAGCGAAAATTCATAACGGCGCGAAGCTGATTGTGATCGATCCTCGCTTTACGCGTACGGCGTCGGTAGCCGATTTCTACACACCTATTCGTTCTGGTACTGACATTGCCTTCCTGTCAGGCGTCATCCTGTACCTGCTAACTAACGAAAAATATAACCGCGAATATACCGAAGCCTATACCAACGCCAGCCTGATCGTGCGTGAAGATTTTGGCTTCGATGATGGTCTGTTTACTGGCTATGACGCGGATGCACGCAAGTACGACAAAACCAGCTGGAACTATGAGCTGGACGAAAACGGCTTTGCGAAACGCGATACCACCCTGCAACACCCGCGCTGCGTCTGGAACCTGCTGAAACACCACGTCTCCCGCTACACGCCGGACGTGGTGGAAAACATCTGCGGTACGCCAAAAGCCGACTTCCTGAAAGTCTGCGAGTACATTGCAGAGACCAGCGCGAAAGACAAAACCGCGTCGTTCCTGTATGCGCTGGGCTGGACGCAGCACTCCATTGGTTCGCAGAACATCCGTACCATGGCGATGATCCAGTTGCTGCTCGGCAACATGGGGATGGCTGGCGGCGGCGTTAACGCCCTGCGCGGTCACTCGAATATTCAGGGTCTGACCGACCTTGGCTTGCTCTCGCAAAGCCTGCCGGGCTATCTGACGTTGCCAAATGAAAAGCAGACCGACCTGCAAACGTATCTGACCGCCAACACGCCGAAACCGCTGTTGAAGGACCAGGTCAACTACTGGGGCAACTACCCGAAATTCTTCGTCTCGTTGATGAAAGCCTTCTATGGCGATAAAGCAACGGCGGAAAATAACTGGGGCTTTGACTGGCTGCCGAAGTGGGACAAAGGGTACGACGTACTGCAATACTTCGAGATGATGAAAGAAGGTAAGGTCAATGGCTACATCTGCCAGGGCTTCAACCCGGTCGCGTCATTCCCGAACAAAAACAAGACGATTGCATCACTGTCTAAACTGAAGTTCCTGGTGACTATCGATCCGCTTAACACAGAGACCTCCACCTTCTGGCAAAACCACGGTGAGTCGAACGATGTGGATCCATCGAAAATCCAGACCGAAGTGTTCCGTCTGCCATCCACCTGCTTCGCCGAAGAGAACGGTTCAATCGTCAACTCCGGTCGTTGGCTACAGTGGCACTGGAAAGGCGCAGACGCCCCGGGGATCGCGGTGACTGACGGTGAAATCCTGGCCGGTATCTTCCTGCGCCTGCGTAAGATGTATGCCGAACAGAGCGGTGCCAACCCGGAACAGGTGCTGAGCATGACCTGGAACTACTCCACACCGCATGAACCGGCATCGGAAGAAGTGGCGATGGAGAGCAACGGCAAAGCGTTGGCCGATCTCATCGACCCGGCAACGGGCGCAGTGATCGTGAAAAAAGGCCAACAGCTCAGCTCGTTTGCCCAACTGCGTGACGACGGCACCACTTCCAGCGGCTGCTGGATTTTCGCCGGTAGCTGGACGCCGGAAGGCAACCAGATGGCGCGTCGTGATAACGCCGATCCATCCGGTCTCGGCAATACGCTGGGCTGGGCATGGGCGTGGCCGCTGAACCGCCGCATCCTGTACAACCGTGCTTCCGCTGACCCGCAGGGCAACCCGTGGGATCCAAAACGCCAAATCCTGAAATGGGACGGCGCAAAATGGGGCGGGATGGATATTCCGGACTACAGCGCCGCCGCACCAGGCAGCGATGTCGGACCGTTCATCATGCAGCCGGAAGGGATGGGCCGCCTGTTTGCTCTCGACAAGATGGCAGAAGGGCCGTTCCCGGAACACTACGAACCGTTTGAAACGCCGCTGGGAACCAACCCGCTGCATCCGAACGTTATCTCTAACCCTGCCGCTCGTATCTTTAAGGGCGACGCCGAAGCGCTGGGTAAAGCCGATAAGTTCCCGTACGTCGGGACCACTTACCGTCTGACCGAGCACTTCCACTACTGGACCAAGCATGCGCTGCTCAACGCCATCGCACAGCCGGAACAGTTTGTGGAGATAGGCGAGACGCTGGCGAACAAGCTCGGTATCGCGCATGGCGATACCGTTAAAGTCTCCTCTAACCGCGGCTATATCAAAGCCAAAGCAGTGGTGACCAAGCGTATTCGCACGCTGAAGGCAGACGGTAAGGATATCGATACTATCGGTATACCCATTCACTGGGGCTATGAAGGTGTGGCGAAGAAAGGGTTTATTGCGAATACCCTGACGCCGTCGGTGGGCGATGCAAACTCACAAACGCCGGAATTTAAGTCCTTCCTGGTGAACGTGGAAAAGGTGTAACGGAGACGACTTATGGCTTATCAATCGCAAGACATTATCCGTCGTTCCGCGACTAACGGTTTCACCCCCGCGCCGCGTGCGCGGGACCATCAGGAAGAGGTGGCGAAGCTCATCGACGTCACCACCTGCATCGGCTGTAAAGCCTGTCAGGTGGCCTGTTCAGAGTGGAACGACATCCGTGATGAAATCGGTAGCAACGTCGGGGTGTATGACAACCCGGCGGACTTAACCGCCAAATCGTGGACGGTGATGCGCTTCTCGGAAGTGGAGCAGAACGACAAACTGGAATGGCTGATCCGCAAGGATGGCTGTATGCACTGCGCCGATCCGGGCTGCCTGAAGGCATGTCCGGCGGAAGGGGCTATCATTCAGTATGCCAACGGGATTGTCGACTTCCAGTCCGAGCAGTGCATCGGCTGTGGTTACTGCATCGCCGGTTGCCCGTTCGACGTGCCGCGACTAAACCCGGAAGACAACCGCGTCTACAAATGTACGCTGTGCGTTGACCGCGTGAACGTCGGCCAGGAGCCGGCCTGCGTGAAAACCTGCCCAACGGGTGCTATCCACTTTGGTTCTAAAGAGGATATGAAAACGCTGGCAGGCGAGCGCGTGGCAGAGCTGAAAACCCGCGGTTACGACAATGCAGGCCTGTACGATCCGGCGGGCGTTGGGGGGACGCACGTGATGTATGTGCTGCACCATGCCGACAAACCGAATTTGTATCACGGTCTGCCGGAGAACCCGGAAATCAGCGCTACCGTGAAATTCTGGAAAGGGATCTGGAAGCCTCTTGCAGCGGTCGGCTTTGCTGCGACCTTTGCGGCCAGCATCTTCCACTATGTCGGTGTCGGTCCGAACCGTGCGGATGAGGAAGAAAACAACCTGCATGAAGAGAAAGACGATGAGGTGCGCAAATGAAAAAACGTGACACCATCGTGCGCTACACGGCGCCGGAACGCATCAACCACTGGGTCACCGCCTTCTGCTTCGTGCTGGCGGCGGTGAGCGGACTGGGCTTTTTCTTCCCGTCCTTCAACTGGCTGATGCAAATCATGGGGACACCGCAACTGGCGCGTATTCTGCACCCGTTCGTAGGCGTCATCATGTTTGCCTCGTTCATCATCATGTTCTTCCGTTACTGGCACCACAACCTGATCAACCGGGACGACATCTTCTGGGCGAAGAACATCCGCAAGATTGTCGTCAATGAAGAGGTGGGCGACACCGGGCGGTATAACTTCGGTCAGAAATGCGTGTTCTGGGCGGCGATTATCTTCCTGGTCCTGCTGCTGGTGAGCGGTGTGATCATCTGGCGTCCGTACTTTGCGCCAGCGTTCTCCATTCCGGTGATCCGCTTCGCGTTAATGCTGCATTCATTTGCCGCCGTCGCGCTGATTGTGGTTATCATGGTGCATATTTACGCCGCGCTGTGGGTAAAAGGCACCATTACGGCAATGGTGGAAGGTTGGGTAACCGGCGCCTGGGCGAAGAAGCATCACCCGCGCTGGTATCGTGAAGTTCGCGAAAAGCAGGATAAGACCCAGCCGTAAGCAGAGGCGGTTCGCGAGTCAACAACGTAGCGCCGGATGCCATTGCATCCGGCGTTATTTTTTAGGGGTATCGTGCGGTTTTGACAACTTTTTGACAACTTTATACAGATAACAGACCAACCGGCGTTGCGGTCGCATAAGAATGGAGTCGATTCTTAAGACAAGGAGACGTACCGTGAATCTCAAACACCTCTTCGCAGTCCTGACATTAGGTCTGCTTGCGACAACAACGTCGGCACAGCCGCCTGCGCCAAAAGTGGCCATTAAATCTGAACTGGCTTCTCCGCTGGTGCTGGAAAATAGCCAGGACAAAAACTACCTGAAAATCTCGCTGACAGGCTTCCCCCTCAACGCCACCAAACGCAGCCCGATCAACCTCGCGCTGGTGATTGACCGTTCCGGTTCTATGGGCGGCGACCGCATTGAACAGGCCACAGAAGCCGCCGTCATGGCGGTGAACACCCTAAGCGCTCAGGACACACTCTCGGTAGTGATTTATGACGACGTTGTGGATGTCATTGTGCCTGCGGCCAAAGTCGGCAACAAAGCGAAGCTTATCAGCCAAATTCGTGAACGGCTGACCGCTCGCGGCGGCACCGCGCTGTTTGCCGGGGTCAGTCGCGGCATCAAAGAAACCAGTAAATTCCTCGATAAAGCCCATGTTAATCGCATCATCCTGCTGTCTGATGGTCAGGCGAACGTCGGTCCCTCCTCCACCAGCGAACTGGCGGAACTGGGTAAAATTGCCGCCCGCAAAGGGATTGCTATCACGACGATGGGCATCGGTGAAGGCTACAATGAAGATCTGATGGCGGCGATTGCCCAGTACAGCGATGGCAACCACGTGTTCGTGCAAAACACCGATGCGCTGGAGAAGGCATTTGCCCATGAGTTTGGCGATGTGATGTCCGTCGTCGCTCAGGATGTGGTGGTGCAAATTAACGTCGCCGACAACGTTAAGCCGTTGCGCCTGCTGGGGCGTGAGGGTGAAATCCGCGACAACACGGTTACCGTAAAACTGAACCAGCTTTACGCCAACCAGGAGAAATATGTCATGCTGGAAGTGCTGCCGGCCAAAGGCAACGCCGCACAGAGCAAGCCGCTTGCCGAGGTTAACGTCAGCTACAACAACCTCGCCACCGGACAGAAAGAGCGCTGGGATGACAAGATGGCCGTCAGCTATACCGCCTCTGCCAGCGATGTTCAGAAAGCGCAGGTGGAAGATGTGGTCGTCGATTCCGCCATTCAAAAATCCGCCATTCAGAATGAGCAGGCGTTACAGCTCATAGATGAAGGCAAAATGGACGAGGCAAAAGCGATCCTGCGTGAAAACTCCAGTACGCTCAGCGCGTTACCGCTTAGCGCACCGGCCGCCAGAATGAAGGCGCAGGAGAGCGCAGAGGAAAACCTTAAGTTGCTGGACAGAATGGAAAGCGAAAGCAAAGAAGCTTCTCGTAAATCGCTGAAAGAACAGAGCTATAAAACCAAAAACCAGAGTTCGAAATCGAACTGATCCACAAGGAGTGCTGGATGCTCAGACGCAAGCCGATTTATCTCGTCATCACATTGATGTTTTTTATCCTGCTTGCTTACCTGGGCGTTCGCACCCTGGAACATGAAGTGTTGTTGCGCCAGTATCAGACCCAGACCCTGGCGAAATCACAGACGGCCAGCGTTGCCACGGGTATCGAAAATATCCTGCAGCAAAAAGCCTCACGTCTGCATGCGATCGGCGATTTTATCGACCCTGCTGACGTCGCGACCCTCAGCGCGCTCAAAGAGAACGACAGCGACATTGCCGACGTCTTTATCCTGCGGAAAAATCATCTCCTCTACCCCGATGAACGTCAGCCGTTGAGCAACGAGGATAAAGAGTGGGTACGCTTGCTCAACCCCCTGGTCAACGATCCCAGCCAACTTGCCAGCCACATGGCGCACAGCGAGCAGGACACGCCGCAGGCCGGCTGGTTTATTAGCTTTGAGACGCAGGAACCTCTGCTGATTTACTGGCGGCAGAAAGACGGGGCGATCGTCGGCTTTCGCCTCTCCTGGGTACAGTTGATGATGGATATGGCGAACGGCATTCAGGTGAATCTGGAAGACCCGCAGCAGATTGTCCGGGTGACGGAAAACGGCCGTCAGCTTTATCAGAACGCGCCGGCGGATTTACGCCGGCTCACCTTACTGGACTCCCGCACGCTGGAGTATCCGCTTACAACGTGGCAAGTCAGCGCTTACGGTGTCAACGCGCCGCTCTGGCACATTTGGCTGTGGGGCGGTGCGCTAGTCGTCCTGCTGCTGGTTGCCGCCGCACTGCTGGGCTTCTCGCTGTGGCGGGAATATACCCGCGCGGCGCGGCAGGCGCGCCAGCAGGTCGATTTTGTCAGCCAGGTGTCGCACGAACTGAAAACGCCGCTGACCAACATCACGCTCTATGCCGAACTGCTGCGCGAAGGGCTGGATGATGAACAAACGCACGAGCGACGCTATGTGGATGTGATCACTCAGGAAGGTCAGCGGTTATCACGGCTTATCCAGAATATCCTGACCTTTACGCGCGCGCCGAAACTGCATCTTCAGGCGGTCGATATCCCTCGCCTGATGACAGAAATCACGCAGATCTTTACGCCCGCATTGCAGGCAAAAGGGATGACGGTTCAACTGTCCTGCCCTGAGAATCTGACATTGCACAGCGATCGCGACGTGATCACGCAAATTGTCAGCAACTTTTTGAGTAATGCCGAAAAATACGCTTCGCAAGGTCAGCGCGTCGATCTGACCGTTGAAAGCGTCGCGGGAAACGTGGAGATCGCCGTTCGCGACTATGGTCCCGGCATTGCGGAGAACGAAATGCCCCTGATATTTCGCCCGTTTTATCGGGTCAAATCCTCCATTACCGAAGGCGTTTCGGGTACCGGTATTGGCCTAACCATCGCTTGCCAACTGGCGCAGCGCCTGCGCGGCAAGATTCAGGTAACAGCACAAGAGCCTGGCGTCCGTTTTACCCTTACGCTACCTCAGGGATGAAAACATGAAGATACTGATTGCAGAAGATGATGCCAACATCCGCCAGGGTCTGGTGGATGCGCTGTCGCGCGAAGGTTATTCGCTCATTGCCGCACCGGACGGACGCGCGGCGCTGGAGAGTTATCATCGGGACAAACCGGACTTCGTGCTGTTAGACATCATGATGCCCGAAATGGATGGCTACACGGTCTGCCGGGAAATTCGCCGTCAAAATGAACACATTCCCATCGTGTTTCTCTCCGCCAAAGATGAAGAGATCGACCGGGTTGTAGGGCTGGAACTGGGGGCGGATGACTACATCAGCAAACCGTTTGGCATTCATGAACTGCGGGCGCGGATAAAAACGATCGCCCGTCGCTGTTTGAACCATAACGCCACCCAGCCTAACCTCAGCTTTGCATTTGGCGACCTTACGGTGTTCCCGAATGAACTGTGCGCCTGGCGCGGCGAGCAAAAGCTGGAACTGACACTACGGGAAGTACGCATTTTAAGCTGCCTGGAGCGTCATCAAAATCAGGTGGTTACGCGCGATATGCTGTTCGATGCGGCGTGGGGATACGACTATTTACCCAATAGCCGCACGCTGGATCAGCACATTTCCCGGCTACGTAAAGTCATCGAACGGGATGCCAATCACCCGCAGCTAATCCGAACGGTGCATGGTCTGGGGTATCGATATCAGGTATCGTAACGCACACATTGCGATGTCACAGGTATAACCTGCAGGCCGATTGCGGTTATCATTAATGACATTCACCAGAGCGGGCGCGAAATGCCCGCCAATTCACAGAGCGGATTACACATAGCTAAATCTGCCTAACCAGGAAGTGACTGAATGAGCATTCGTATCATCCCGCAAGATGAGCTGGAAAAGAGCGAGAAGCGCGCGACGGATATGATTCCACCGTTATTATTCCCCCGGCTCAAAAACCTGTATAACCGTCGTGCCGAACGTCTGCGCGAACTGGCTGAGAACAACCCGCTGGGAGATTACCTGCGCTTTGCTGCGCTGATCGCCCATGCCCAGGAAGTGGTGCTGTATGACCATCCATTGCAGATGGATCTGACCGCACGCATCAAAGAAGCCAACGATCAGGGTAAACCGCCGCTGGATATCCACGTTCTGCCGCGCGATAAGCACTGGCAAAAACTGCTGCACTCGCTGATCGCCGAACTGAAACCCGAGATGAGCGGCCCTGCGCTAGCGGTGATCGAGAATCTGGAAAAAGCCTCCGAACAGGAGCTGGAGCAGATGGCCAGCGCCCTGTTTGCCTCTGATTTCGCCTCTGTCAGCAGTGATAAGGCCCCGTTCATCTGGGCCGCGCTGTCGCTGTACTGGGCGCAAATGGCCAGCCTGATCCCGGGTAAAGCTCGCGCTGAATACGGCGAACAACGTCAGTACTGCCCGGTGTGCGGCTCGATGCCGGTCTCCAGCATGGTGCAAATTGGCACCACCCAGGGGCTGCGCTACCTGCACTGCAACCTCTGCGAAACCGAGTGGCATGTGGTTCGTGTTAAATGCAGCAACTGCGAGCAAAGCCGTGACTTGCACTACTGGTCACTGGACAATGAGCAGGCGGCTGTCAAAGCCGAAAGCTGTGGTGACTGCGGGACCTACTTGAAGATCCTCTATCAGGAAAAAGACCCGAAAGTGGAAGCCGTCGCCGACGACCTCGCGTCGCTGGTACTGGACGCGCGCATGGAGCAAGAAGGCTTCGCCCGCAGTTCCATCAACCCGTTCCTGTTCCCGGGAGAAGGGGAGTAAACGCCTTTAACACGTGAGGCCGGACGGTGCTTACCGTCCGGCCTGCAACTGATAAGGCGTGATGACGCCAGGGATCCCTGCAAAATCTCGGGTGTTGCGCGTCACAAGTGCAAACCGATGAATCTGCGCGGTGGCAAGAATGATTGCATCCGGAAGTTTCATCCCATATTCCTGCCTGAGATTCACGCTTCGCTCAGCAATTTCCTGTGAAACGCCGATGATGTTGAACGCACTCAACGCCACGCGCGTACGATATTCCTGATGGTATTTTTTTGCTCCCACCATCACTTCCATCCAGGTGATCAGGCTGATGGCATTCTGCGGCGGATACGCGTCCAGTGCTCGCTGCGCTTCCTGGTGACCGCTAAATAAATCAATCAGGATATTGGTATCGAACAGCACGGGTTTCTTGTGCATTACCATTCTTCGCGCAACTTCTTCTGATACTCAACGCCATCTTCTTCACAGCCTTGCCAGATTCCTAGCGCATTGGAAATCATGGTTTCAGCCTGGCCTTGCCTTTCAAGGTACTGTTCCACTGCTTCGCGCAGCAACTCCGCACGCGGCAGATTCCGCAGTTGCTTGAGATCATCAAGGCGTTTGATCGCCTCATCCGATAAGTCGAGTAATATTCTGCCCATGTCCATTCCAGCCATTGTGTTCACATATACCTCCAGTATATCAGTGGCGAATATTTTTCAAACAACATACACCGTCGACAAGCAGGAAAAAAGTGATCCCCACAGTGACTTTTCCTTTTGCGAGGCGCTTTCCAGAATTTCACCCTGACCAAAATCCACCATTCTCTTTCACGAAAAACCAGGTTATAACACTGTATATTCATACAGATTTAAGGGATTAAGAAAATGGCGCTTGAAAACGGCATCGCACAACAGGTCGAGGAATTCATCGCAGCGGGGCGCCCATCAGCGCGTCGGCAAAGTATTGATGACCGGAGGGCGGGCTATATCGCGAGTACCGTGCTGGCCGGAGAGACTGAAACGCGTGTAGAGGTCAGCGATGTTGAGCTGGAGGGGATGACGTTGCGCGTCGTATCACCGCGCCACGCGTCAGGCTCCCTGCCCTGTGTTATCTACTACCACGGCGGCTGTTTCGTGAGCGGCGGATACGCCACCCACGATAATCAGTTGCGGCAGTTAGCGTATATCAGCGGTTGCCGGGTTATTGCCGTGCAGTACCGCCTCGCGCCTGAACACACGTTTCCGGCAGCGCATGACGATGCCGAAAAAGGGGCCAACCTGATCTGGCAATACGCAGAACAACTTGGCGTTGAACGCGAGCGCATCACGCTTGCCGGGGACAGTGCGGGCGGACACCTGGCGCTGGTAACGGCATTGCGCCTGAAGGCTGCGACGCAATGGCAGCCAACACAACTGGTACTGATCTACCCGATGCTTGACGCGACCGCAAAATGTGAAAGCTATATCCGCAATGGTCTGGACTACATCATTACCCGCGATACGCTGCTTACCGGATATGAGATGTATTTGCCCCATACTGAACGCCAACACCCCGAAGCCAGCCCACTCTGGCGAGACGATCTCAGCGGCTTACCGCCCACGCACATCATCACCGCTGAATTTGATCCGCTGCGCGACGAAGGTGAACTTTTGTATCACCGACTTACGACACAAGGCGTCGATTGCACCTGCCAGCGCTATCTCGGCGTGATTCACGGTTTTTTCCAGCTAGCTGGCATCAGCCATGCGGCGCGCAGCGCAATGCAGGATATTGCCTGGCGGATTGGTATTCAGCGCACAAAAAACGTTATCAAATAAAGAGGGGGGTTTCCCCCTACTCTTCTTCGTTTCCGCCTTCTTCATAGGCGCCAAACGGTCTGGCGGGCAGGACAATGTAGGTACCTTCAAAAATGGCGCCGGTGGTCTCGTCACCTGATAGCTCCACCAGCAACTGGACACGCGCCTTTTTCCCCCGCGCCAGACGGTCAAGATCGCCGCTCAGAGAGCCGAGATCGGCAACCGCTGCGGGCCTGCCGCTAATCGGTTTGCTATAGCGGATATGGGCATCGGCCAGAATAATCGTGCCCCCGAGATGGCGCTCGCGCAGCATCAGCCAGATAAGCCCCCAACCGGTCAGCGTGGCCAGTGAAAACAGGCTCCCGGCAAACAGCGTGTGGTGCGGATTTTGATTGCCCGTCTCTGGCATCGTGGTAATAAATTTCTGCCCGGTGTACTGCTGAATGCGCACACCCATCTTCTCGCTCAGCGGGATGTGTTCATACCACGCTTGCTGCAGTTGTCCGCACCAGTCGCCGCGATGCAAGATGTCATCGAGCGAGGCAACCGGTTTGATCATCAAAAAGTGGCGAACCGGCGTGGTTTGTGGCGTGGTGATTTCACCCTGATTGACAAACCCAAGTTTGGCGAAGAATTCAACCGCATCTTCCCGTGCGCTACAGGTCACCCGTTTGACGCCTTCCTGACGCGCGACGGACTCCAGCGTCATCGCCATCAGCGTACCCAACCCCTTCTCCTGCACGGTCGGATCGACGGCCATGAAGCGGATAGAAGCCTCATTATCGGCATTGATGTACAAACGCCCGACGGCCACCAGATTCCCCTCTTCATCCACCACCATCTGGTGATGCGCCATCGCGTCCCAGGCATCACGCTCGGACCCCTTCGGCTGATGCAGCGGCTTGCGCAGCATCTCCCAGCGAAACTGATAGTAACGCTCTAATTCTTCTTCTGTTTGCGGTACTCGAAGGTGATACATAGCTGTACTCTCTCTTGTTACCCGCGGCCACGCCGGAAGCTGATTCATATCTGTAACCAGAACGTCACGGGGCCATCATTCACCAGCGCAACCTGCATATCCGCAGCGAAGCGTCCGGTCTGCGTGTTCATTTCCTGTTGGCGGCAGCGTTCGACGAAATAGTCGTACAGGGCTTCCGCCCGCTCCGGCGTCGCCCCTTTAGAAAACCCCGGACGCATGCCGCGTTCGGTATCCGCCGCCAGCGTAAATTGTGACACCACCAGCACGCTCCCGCCCGCCTGTTGCACGTTCAGGTTCATCTTGCCTTCGGCATCGCTAAAAATACGGTAGCCGAGCACGCGTTCGCACAGGCGATTCGCTTTCTGCTCGTCGTCATCCTTTTCGACACCCAACAACACTAAAAGTCCTGAGCCAATTTCACCCGTCACTTCGTCCTCCACGGTGACGCTGGCACGGGTTACGCGCTGAATTAATGCAATCATGGTTGGTCTGCTTCTTCTTGTTCTGCGGCTTGTTTAAGTTTGCGGTATTCCCCGAGAGTGACAGTTATTTCCGCGCCAAGCAAGACGATACACCACGTCCAGTACACCCAGACAAACAAAATGGGCACCACCGCTAATACGCCGTAAATAAGCTGATATGACGGGAACATGGTGATATAAAGCGCGAAACCTTTCTTTCCTGCTTCGAACAGTACCGCAGCAACAAAGGCGCCGACAATCGCATCACGATTCGGTACGCGCGTGGTCGGCACCACGCTGTAGAGGAGCCAGAATGAGAGCCAGGAGAGGATCAGCGGAAAGAGGCGCAATACATCATCGATGACCGTATTGAGATCGCTGGCCCAACGTAATGAGAGGAGATACGAACTGATCGCCAGGCTGGCCCCTGCCAGCAATGGCCCTAGCGTCAAAATCATCCAGTACACGGCAAAGGAGTACACTTTTGGCCGCACGCGCGTACTGCGCCAGATAGTATTCAGCGCGCTATCAATGGCATACATCAACAACAGCGCGGTAACGATTAACCCGCAGGCCCCCACCGCCGTCATTTTGTTGGAGTTGGCGACAAACTGCTCGATGTAGCGTTGGATCACATCACCGGTTGCCGGGATGAAGTTGGCAAAGATAAAGTGGCGCAGCTGGACACTGACATCAGAAAACATCGGAAAAGCGGCGAAAAGTGCAAATACGACGGCGATCAGCGGCACTAATGAGAGCAGCGAAACATAGGCAAGATTCCCTGCCAGCGTCGTCATGTTGTCCTCATCAATGCGCTTGTAGAGGAGTTTCAGCCAGGCCCATATCGGTCGGGTATGATGCCTGGCTTTTTGATGTACCGTTTTTAGCATAACAGCTTCGCGAAATAATCCGGGATGACGGTTTTATCGGTCACCAGAATGCTGGTTATCCCCAACTGGTTGGCCCCTTCTATATTATCGACGTTGTCGTCAAAAAAGACCGTATCGCTCGCTGAAAAACCCTCTTGCTGTAGAACATGCTGATAAATCCGCGTCTCCGGCTTTCGCATACCCAGATCCTGCGACAGATAAATATGATCCGCCGCCCGGCGAATCTCCGGATATTCGTCTGGCCAAAATGTTGTATGCAGCCGGTTGGTATTCGACAGGACGACCACGCGATGTCCCTGTTCACGCAGTTTCTGCATGATGTCGATAACCTCAGGTCGCAGCGCGACAAAAACGGCCTGCCAGCCGTGAGAAAACTGCTCGTAGCTCAGCGACAGATCCATCTCATGGCAAAGGGCCTCGGCAAACGCTTCGTCGGTGATTTCGCCTCGTTCGTGCTGATGGAAGGCCTCACCCATCGTAAAACTTTGCTTTAACGACGCCAGCGGCACACGGCTCAGATCGCTCCAGGTACCTAATACGCGGTTGAAGTCGATATCGACAATCACATTTCCTAAATCAAAGATATAGAGCATGTCCCTCTCCTTACTTGCCGTGGATGAATAACTGTAGCGGGAAAGGGACGTTTTGACTATGTGCCCGTCAGGGAAAGATGACGGAAAAAAAGGCGATGCCCTTACAGCATCGCCTTGTTCTGGTGTGATATTTATCGGTTTCTTAGAAGCTGTATTTCACCCCGAGCATCGCGGAGGTATCGCTGTAGCTGTTGTCGCCGACCTGCTGCGAAACGTTACCCCACACCTGCAGACGTGGATTGATCTGCCCTTCCATACCCACTTTCAGCTCACCAATGTTACGCGTCCCGCTGATTTCATCCTTGATGGAGCCCATCTGTACGGTCTGGTTATTGGTGTTGTGGATCCAGTTCGCTTCAATAAACGGTTGGAAATCACGGCCTTTATCGGCATCTTTCTCCGCGTGACCTTTCAGGTAAGCACGAACGCCAAGGCGCGTCATCAGGTTACCGTCAGTCTTGTCTTTCACCTGAGTCCCGTTGTGTTCACGGTGTGAATCAGCCTGCACGTCCATCCAGATAACCTGCGCTTTCGGTTGGATCCAGTAGGTTTTATTTTCACTTTCCCCGACCAGGAAGCTATAACCGCCTTCAACAGACGCCGTGATACCGTCGGATTTGTAGTTTTCACTGGCCAGATGATCGCCGCGCACGGTGTTATCAAACCAGTTGTACAGCACCCAACTGTCCAGATAGGTCCCGGTCTTATCCGCTTCGTTTGCATACCAGGTGGCATACAGACCCACGCTGTAACCGTCTACCTGTCCACGGGACGCATAGCCCGTGTAGCTGTTATGGGTTTTACTTTTCTGGTTGGCATAACCCGCCATGGCACCCAGATGCCAGCGATCGAGGCCGTCGCTGCTCCACTGCGCCAGATCGCCACCTAACTGCAGAACATAACGGTTAGCGGTGGTTTTCAGCTGTCCGCTGCCGTCAGTGAAGCGATTATGGCCACCTACATTACGCATCCACATGGTGGTGACTTTTTCTTCGCCGGTCAGCATGTCGGTATACTGCGTCTCACCCAGACGGTCGTGCAGACGGGTGATAAACAGGGTATTGGCCGCATAGTTGTTCGCCAGGTAGCTCCCAAATTCAGGGCGATACTGGTGCTCTGTAGAGGGCGGTGTTGGCACTGGCGGTCCAGGAGGATCCTCTGGGTCTGGCTGCGCGGGATCGGGTTCTGGCTCGGTTGGCGGTGGTGGCGGCGGCGGTGGCGGATCCACCGGTGACAGTTCGCTTGTCAGATACCAGTCACTGGCTTTTTTCACCACGTCATAGTCATACGCGCCGGCAACGATACGCCCTGATTTCGTAAAGGTACCGTCAGAGTTCCCGGCAACTTCAACGATTTTAATCCCGTCGACAGTCAGTTCACCGGCACCACCAATGTTGTTGATGCCCACTTTGGTATTGCCAGAGGTATCGCCCTGGACGACGAGTTTATCCGTCAGGGAAGTATCGCCTTCCAGCACCGTGTTCAGCACTAACAGTGCGTTGGTACCGATATAGTTGCCCACAACAGTCAGCGTTTTGAAGGTGGTTGCATCGTCGCGAGAAACGCCGTCAGGGCTGTAGCGCAGCGTGGCTTGATCCAGCGTCAGGTTAGAAACGACGGAGTTTCCGGTCATTTTCCATTCGCTGCTGGCCCCTTTCATATCCAGATTAATGGTTGCACGATAAGAAGCCGTGTTTTCCAGTTGTGAAGAGTTGGCGCTACCGACGAATTGGCTACCGTCATCCATGGTCAGGTCAATAACGCCGCTTGAACGCGCGTACAGATTACCTTTAATGTCATAGACGCCTGAAGCTGCAGTATCTGTTGCCTTATCCCAGGAGCGAATGAGCGCTTTACTTTGATAGGCATACATCGCGTAAGCGTTGTTGCCTGTAGCATCAATAGCCGTGTTTCCCCCCAGATTCACCGTGGCGAAATCACTACTGGCGGAAGCATAGATGCCATGCGCCCCACTATTAGTGGTAGTAACATCCAGGTTATTGAGGTTAACTTCACCTTTTCTCCCGGCGTAAACCCCATAAGCATTTGTACCGGAAGTCGTAATGGTTGTGGTTCCACCGATTGTGACATCGGCGATCCCCGCAGCGCTACCGAATAGGTCACCGAGGTCTTTACCCGCATAAATCCCGTATCCGGAGTTCATGCCACCGCTACCGCGAGTAACAATATCAGCATCGCCGTGAACAATGATTGAAGAGTACGCGCTTGTGTTTGCTCTGGAGATATTGGCACGCAGCCCCATGCCGTCTGAAGCGTCGACAGAAACATTGCCGCTAACTTCGACAACAGAATAAGCACTTGAAAGCTCACGACCGAGGTTTATCCCATCAGAACTCGTTCCGGTCGTCGTAATGGTAATATTTTCTGCTTCTAATCGACCGCCGGCGTTTTTAGAGTGGATCCCATCCGCTTCCGAGCCAGTCGTGTTAATGACCAGATTTTTAAATTTATAACCCGTACTATCAAGGTATACACCCCAACCTTGCAAAGGCGTGGTTATGCCATTCTGGCTTGTATTAATTAAGACTTCGTCAAATGACGTGTAGTCGCGGCTATTTGACAACAGCGGGTTACCATTATAGTAAATCGTCTGATCGTCACAGAAAAATTGGGCCGTAGTCGTGTAACTACATCCCGCAGCAATCGCTTGTCCGCTTAGGCTCCCCAGAGCCAGCGCACTCGCGATACAGAGTGCCAATTTACCTGGTGAGGGTGTTTTGCATTTCATTTTTTGTGTTTTCATAGGAATACCTTTTCCGTACCACTCTTTTTCGGATAAGAGCATAAAAGACGCGGCAAAAAATAATTTAATTAAAAGGCAAAGCGGGTCTGTTCATCTTTAAAAATTAAAGATTCACTTACCTTAAAATTACTAAATTTTTCCTTTGCGCGATTAATACAATTATTCAAATATCATGTCAACGGGGCTTCAGTTGACGGAAAAAGCAAATTAATAAAAGGCCATCAATTTATTCGCACTATTCCTGGGTGTTTTTTTAAACAGATAAAAAAATGAATGCAGAAGGTTAAAAAGGCTTATAAATCAAGAAGAATTAAAGGCACTTATTGATAAATTACGCAGGCTTTAGGAATTTTACACATCATACCAGGATGTTTAGCTATTTCTATTTTTTGTGATAAGAACCGCCTGAAACGACGGTTTATTCAAAAGGGGACTGTTACGCAGAAACACTATCATCCTGGTCTGGGCTCACCTGTACAATCTCCACCTGATTAGACTGGAGAAGCGTATGGAGCGCCGGACCGGGAAGTTCATCCGTAAACAATGCGGTAACGGAAGAGATATTGCCAATTTCAACCGCTGCTGAGGCGTGGTATTTAGTATGGTCGGCAGCAAGCAGAATATGCCTGGAGTGGGCCATCATGGTCTTCACCACGCTGGCTTCATTGACGTCAAATTCTAACATCGCCCCATCACTTTCTATCGCCCCCACGCTGGTGACGAGGTAGTCCGCCCGGAAATCGCCGACAAACGCGGTCGCAGAAGGACCAATAATACCGCTGTTATGTGGCCGCAGCGTTCCACCGGGAACCATCACTTCGAAGCGGGGATTGTTATAGAGAATATGCGCAACCCGTAGGCTGTTGGTGATGATGCGCAGATGATTGTGGTTCAACAATGCCCGCGCCACCTGCTCCACGGTGGTACCAATGGTGATGAACACCGTTGAACCATCCGGAATATAGTCTGCCACCGCTTCCGCGATGGCTTTTTTCTCTTGCGTCCATGAAACTTCACGTTGCTCAAAGGCAGTATTCACGACGCTGGACGCGCGACCGGCACCCCCGTGATGACGGGTGATCAACCCCTGCTCGCTTAATTTACGAATATCACGACGCACCGTTTGTGTGGAGACATCCAGTAAAGCCGCCAGTTCATCAATGTTCATATACCCGCGCTCACCTATGAGCGACAGCAACTGATCGTGCCGTGGGTTACCGGTCAGTTCGGTAAAACTCATGAAAATTCCTCAAAAAACCATTGCCCTGCATTTTATACAAAAAGTGACAGAAAAGATCGGGTTTGATCACAGTCAGGGATTCCTGCGCGCCCACCGGGTCGGGTGCATTTTAGCGCTGCAACGCCGCTGGCGAATCTGACAGCGTCTTTTAGTTCGCTTCCTGATGCAAGGCTGAATGCCAGCGCACCGTGAAAAACATCGCCTGCCCCGGTCGTATCCACCACATCCACCGTAAAACCGGCCTGGTGTTGCAGCATGCCATCTTCTATCCAGTAACACCCTTCGCGACCCTGCGTGACGTAGACATGTCCATTTGTGATCGTTTGTGATTGTTTTAATGCGCTGGCGACCTCACTGATACCGGTCAGACGCGCCAAACCTGGGGCCGAAAATGCGGCATGATCGCTTAATGCCACCAGCTCGCTAATGTCCTGCGGCGTCACATCACCATCCAGCAGCGTTTTCACGCCCGCCTGACGCGCCAGCGTAAATGCCTGTTTTGCCCCTTCATGCCAGCGGACGTCCGCCAGTACCACATCCCACTGGGAAAAGTCGATGTCGTTAAGCCAGTCTGCCTCCGCCAGCAGATCGGGGCTCGGGAAATTGACGATAATTCGCTCCCCGTGAGCGTCGACCGTAATGGCCGACTGTGACGACTTCGCGCCGGCATAGCGCCGGGTGTAGCGGGTATTGACCCCCAGGGATTCCAGCTCCGACAGCAGACGGTTTCCGGTGTCGTCATCACCCACGCGGCCAATAAAGTCTACCTGCGCACCTAACTTCGCCGCCGCCACCGCGGCTGTCGCGGCCGGCCCACCGCCGACCTCGGTATAGCGATGCGCCACATATTTACCGCCTTCTGTCGGTAACGTTTCTACGTAATAGATGCGATCCAGCACGGTAATACCTACACAAGCAATACGAATCATGGTCGTTCCTTAAGCATGTTGGGATGAGGTTATTTTAATTTCACTAAATGTTTAAAAAGTGACGGCTGTCAATTTTTTGACCATAAATTACAAATACGATCAAAAACAGACAAAAACAACCGATCTGAAATGACAAAAAATGACATCACCGTCTCAGGAGAACGATATGGCAGTAATAGCATTTATCGGATTAGGGCAGATGGGCTCCCCGATGGCGAGCAACCTGCTCAGGCAGGGTCACCAACTCAGCGTTTTTGACGTTAACGCCGATGCCGTACAACGTCTGGTCGAAAAAGGGGCGCAACCCGCTTGCTCTCCAGCACAGGCCGCGCAAGGCGCTGAGTTTGTCATCACGATGCTGCCCAATGGCGATCTGGTTCGCCGCGTGTTGTTGGGTGAAGACGGTGTTTGCGAAAGCCTCTCCCCGCAGGCGCTGGTGATCGATATGTCAACCATCCATCCCTTGCAGACCGACAAATTGATCGCCGAACTGCATGCCAAAGGTTTCGCCATGATGGATGTACCGGTCGGGCGGACCTCCGATCACGCCGTTGCTGGCACATTGCTATTGCTGGTAGGCGGCACGCCGAACCAGGTCGAGCGCGCCACGCCGGTGCTGATGGCGATGGGGAATGAGTTGATTAACGCCGGCGGTCCGGGAATGGGGATCCGCGTGAAGTTGATTAACAACTACATGAGCATCGCGCTAAATGCCCTGTCAGCCGAAGCCGCCGTACTGTGTGAAGCACTGGGCCTTTCCTTCGATGTAGCGCTACAGGTCATGAGCGGGACGCCTGCCGGAAAAGGCCACTTCACCACCTCGTGGCCGAACAAAGTGCTGAAGGGCGATCTTTCACCGGCCTTCATGATCGACCTGGCCCATAAAGATCTTGGTATCGCGCTGGATGTCGCCAATCAACTGCACGTTCCTATGCCGCTCGGCGCGGCGTCCAGGGAAGTTTATAACCAGGCGCGAGCCGCTGGCCGTGGGCGGGAAGACTGGACCGCCATTCTCGAACAGGTTCGCACTACTGCCGGACTGAAAAACCACCATTGACAGGTAAAAGGACTGAAGAATGACCACGTACACCCTGAAAGATATCACCCGACCTTCCGGCGGTTTCGCCATGCTGGCCGTTGACCAGCGTGAAGCGATGCGCCTGATGTTTGCCGCAGCAGGCGCGCCAACGCCGGTCACCGATCAACATCTCACGGATTTCAAAGTCAATGCTGCAAAAATTCTCTCGCCGTATGCCTCCGCGATCCTGCTGGACCAACAGTTCTGTTACCGCCAGGCAGTGGAGCAAAAAGCCGTCGCCAAAAGCTGCGGCATGATTGTCGCCGCCGACGCCTTCATCCCGGGCAACGGCATTCCCGTCGATAGCGTGGTGATTGATAAAAGCATCAATCCGCAGGCCGTCAAGCAGGATGGTGCGAAAGCCTTAAAGCTGCTGGTGCTTTGGCGCAGTGATGAAGACGCGCAGCAACGTCTGGCGATGGTGAAAGAGTTCAATACGTTGTGCCATGCCAATGGCCTGTTGAGCATCATCGAACCGGTGGTCCGCCCGCCCCGTCGCGGAGATAACTTCGATCGCGAACAGGCAATTATCGATGCCGCCAAAGAATTGGGCGACAGCGGCGCCGATCTCTACAAGGTTGAAATGCCACTGCACGGTAAAGGCACACAGCAAGCCCTGCTCAGTGCCTCTCAGCACCTGAACGAACACATCAACATGCCGTGGGTCATTCTCTCTTCCGGCGTTGACGAAAAGCTGTTTCCACGTGCGGTCAGCGTCGCGATGAGCGCAGGCGCTTCCGGCTTCCTGGCCGGTCGTGCGGTCTGGTCTTCAGTGGTTGGCCTGCCGGACAGCGAGCTGATGCTGCGAGATGTTTCTGCACCTAAATTGCAACGCTTAGGTGAAATTGTCGATGAAATGATGGCCCGCCGCCGTTAATACGATACGAGGAGCAAAGAATGAAATGGTTTAACACAATGAGCCACAACCGCTGGCTGGAACAAGAAACTGACCGCATCTTCAATTTTGGTAAGAATGCGGCGGTACCAACCGGATTCGGCTGGCTGGGTAACAAGGGACAAATCAAAGAAGAGATGGGCACGCATCTGTGGATCACCGCACGCATGCTGCACGTCTATTCCGTTGCCGCCGCGATGGGCAGACCGGGCGCCTACGCCCTGGTCGATCACGGCATCAATGCCATGAACGGCGCGCTGCGGGACAAAAAATACGGTGGCTGGTACGCCTGTGTGAATGACGAAGGCGTTGTGGATGCGTCCAAGCAGGGATACCAACACTTTTTTGCGCTACTGGGCGCTGCCAGCGCGGTCACTACCGGACATCCTGAGGCCAGGAAACTGCTCGATTACACCATTGAAGTTATTGAGAAATACTTCTGGAGTGAAGAAGAGCAAATGTGTCTGGAATCCTGGGATGAGGCGTTCAGCAAAACCGAAGACTATCGCGGCGGCAATGCCAATATGCACGCCGTCGAAGCCTTCCTGATTGTTTACGACGTCACCCATGACAAAAAATGGCTGGATCGTGCTATCCGCATTGCCTCGGTCATCATTCACGATGTCGCCCGCAAAGGGGAATACCGCGTCAATGAGCATTTCGACGTGAACTGGAACCCGGTCCGCGATTACAACAAAGAC
This sequence comes from Citrobacter telavivensis, assembly GCA_009363175.1. Lineage (NCBI taxonomy): Bacteria > Pseudomonadati > Pseudomonadota > Gammaproteobacteria > Enterobacterales > Enterobacteriaceae > Citrobacter > Citrobacter telavivensis. The sequence goes on along the minus strand of CP045205.1, from coordinate 635,904 downwards.
AACCCTGCCCACCGTTTCCGTGCCTATGGCGGCACCCCAGGCCACTGGATTGAATGGGGCCGCCTGATGCTGCACATCCACGCCGCGTTAGAAGCTCGATGCGAACAGCCTCCTGCCTGGTTGCTGGAAGACGCGAAAGGTCTCTTCCACGCCACCATTCGTGATGCCTGGGCACCCGATGGGGCTGACGGCATCGTGTACACCGTTGGCTGGGATGGCAAACCCATTGTTCGTGAACGTGTGCGCTGGCCCATTGTGGAAGCGATGGGCACTGCCTATGCGCTGTATACAGTAACGGGCGATCGCCAGTACGAAACCTGGTATCAGACATGGTGGGACTACTGCATTAAATACCTGATGGATTACGAAAATGGCTCCTGGTGGCAGGAACTGGATGCGGACAACAAGGTCACCACTCGGGTGTGGGATGGTAAGCAGGATATTTATCACCTGTTGCACTGTCTGGTCATTCCGCGCATCCCGTTAGCGCCAGGTCTGGCACCTGCCGTTGCAGCGGGCCTGTTGGATATTAATGCGAAATAAATCCGCCTGAGAAATACGGCATAGCAACATGCGAACGTTGCCTGTGCCGTTGTTCACGAAGGGGCTCTCATAGACAGGTGATATATATGCAAAGTAGTGGGAATACGATTTTACTCGCTGCGGGTGATTACCGGGCGCAGATTGTTTCTGTCGGTGCAGGTCTTGCCGAACTGACCTGGCAGGGCAAACATCTGGTCATACCGCATAACCCAGAAGAGATGCCGCTGGCTCATCTGGGCAAGGTGTTGATCCCCTGGCCTAATCGTATTGCCAACGGTTGCTATCAGTATGAGGGGCAGGACTACCAGTTACCGATCAATGAGCACAGTTCTCAGGCCGCCATTCACGGCCTGCTCGCCTGGCGCGACTGGCAGATTGAGGCGTTAACGGCGACAAGGGCCACTCTGACGCTGTTTTTACCGCCCAGCTATGGTTACCCCTTCACGTTGATGTCTCAGGTTATCTACTCACTGGATGCTGAGACGGGGCTTTCGGTCACCATCGTCAGTAAAAACAGGGGTAAACAACCTGCACCCTACGGCGTCGGGATCCACCCCTATTTAACCTGCAACTTAGCGCCTGTTGATGACTGTATGCTGCACCTTCCGGCGAAGCAGGTTTTTGCCGTCGATGCCCAGGCGAACCCCACGACGTTATATCCCGTTGAAGAAATGGATTTGGACTACTCCATTCTGCGTGCCGTCGGTGATAAACAAATCGATCATACCTTCAGAACTCACGGTAATCCGTGGGAAATGCAGATGATTCATCAACAACAGGCACTGTCTGTCAGTCTATTTTCCGATCAGCCGTGGTTACAGGTTTACAGTGGTGAAAAATTAAACCGTCAGGGATTAGCGGTCGAACCTATGAGTTGTCCGCCAAATGCGTTTAACTCTGGAACAGATTTAATATTACTCAAACCAGAAGAACAACATCAGTTATTTTTTAATATTCGAGGAAAAACAGCAGTGTAATAACGCATTTAATGTAAAAAGCTCACCGCTCCGGAATTAAAAAAAACGGGGTCACATTTTGAAGCTTTATTTGATAATGAAGGAATGACGATGGATTTCTTTACTTTATTTACTCCCGATGGCGTGATGCTAGATAACCAGGTTGTCTATACCGTCATTGCATTAATGTTTCTTTATACCTTTGTGGGGATATGTGCAGGTTTTGGTGGCGGATTAACTACCATGCCGCTCATCACTCTGATGCTGCCGGTTAAAATGGCGACTCCGCTTTCCGTTATTGTCGGTACGGCGACGGCCATTTATGCCACCTGGCTATCACGTAAAGAGACCGACTGGCGTTCGGCGGCGGTACTGATCGGTTTCTCATTTCTTGGGATCCCGGTTGGCCTGTACGCGCTGTCTTACCTGCCCGATCACATCATGAAAATGGGACTGGGTGGGTTTCTGATCCTCTACTCATTCTACAGCATGTTTATTCCTCGCCTGCCCGTTTATGACCGGCGCTGGATTGCTGCGCCGTTGGGTGCTGTCGCGGGTGCGCTGGGGGCCGCCTTCTCCACAAATGGACCGCCGGTTGTGATGTACGGCATGTTACGTAATTTAGGCCCGGCGGCTTTTCGCGGTACGTTGAATGCGTTCTTTACGGCGAATAATATTGCCGTGGTTGGCGGTCTGGCAACCAGTGGAATATTGACAATCTCAACGTTTAAACTGGTCATTTTCTGTATTCCTACCATGATCCTCGGTTCACTGGTGGGACAGTATGTGCATAAACGTATTTCAGTAAAAGTATTCCGTACTCTGGTATTTTTATTATTGATCGCTTCAGGTGCCATGCTAATTAAAGGGGCAATGGGTATTTCCGCGCTCACTGCGCTCCTGCCACCTTTTGTCCTGCTGGCGGTATTACATTTATTGCTGGGTAAAAAAATAGCGGAGATCCGTAAAGCGGATGCCGAAAAATAATACGAGTTATTTTTTTACGCGCTACCTGACGGTCGCGCGTAACGATGTAAAGCGAATGAAAAATAGCAAACCATAATCCATTACTGTGCTCGCGTTCCCAAATTCATGGAGTGTTTTATATGAGTACGCAAACCCGACATTTATCCTTTGTCCAGGTCGAAAAAATTATTGATGGTTTTGCATTACGTTATCGGCAGCGTGTGATCTTACGCCATACGTCAGAAAACCCCTGTTTGTGGGTCGGTGCTGGCGTCGCTGATATCGACATGTTTCGCGGTAACTTCAGTATTAAAGATAAGCTTAACGAGAAAATTGCGCTGACCGATGCCACGATCAACGAATCAGCCGACGACTGGCGGATACGCTTTAGCCGTGGTGATACCGTCAATGCGACGCTGCTTATTTCTGTCGATGAGGCAGGTCGCCTACAGTTGGATCTGCACAATGACGATCGCAACCATAACCGTATCTGGCTACGGCTGGCGGCTAACCCGGACGACCATATCTACGGCTGCGGCGAACAGTTCTCTTACTTCGACCTGCGCGGCAAACCTTTCCCGCTGTGGACCAGTGAGCAGGGGGTGGGCCGTAACAAAACCAGCTACGTCACCTGGCAGGCCGACTGCAAAGAGAACGCTGGCGGCGACTATTACTGGACTTTCTTCCCGCAGCCCACGTTTGTCAGTACGCAAAAGTACTACTGTCATGTTGAGAACAGTTGCTACATGAATTTTGACTTCAGCGCGCCGGATTATCACGAACTGGCGCTGTGGGAGGATAAAACTACTCTGCGTTTTGAATGTGCCGACAGCTATATTGCACTGCTGGAAAAACTGACTGCGCTGCTGGGGCGCCAGCCGGAACTGCCGGACTGGATTTATGATGGCGTCACGCTGGGCATTCAGGGCGGCACCGAGGTTTGCCAGAAGAAACTGGATACGATGCGTCGTGCAGGCGTGAAGGTAAATGGCATCTGGGCGCAGGACTGGTCCGGGATCCGCATGACCTCATTCGGTAAGCGCGTGATGTGGAACTGGAAGTGGAACAGCGACAACTACCCGCAACTGGACAGCCGTATCAAACAGTGGAATGCCGAAGGCGTGCAGTTCCTCACTTATATCAACCCGTATGTCGCCAGCGATAAAGACCTGTGCGCCGAAGCGGCAAAGCACGGCTATCTGGCAAAAAATGCGGCGGGTGATGATTACCTCGTTGAATTTGGTGAGTTTTACGGCGGTGTGGTCGATTTAACCAACCCGGCGGCCTATGACTGGTTCAAAGACGTCATCAAGAAAAATATGATCGAACTCGGCTGCGGCGGTTGGATGGCGGACTTTGGCGAGTACCTGCCGACCGACACGGTTCTGCATAACGGCGTCAGTGCTGAGATCATGCATAACGCCTGGCCTGCACTGTGGGCAAAATGTAACTACGAGGCGCTCGAGGAAACCGGCAAGCTTGGCGAAATCCTGTTCTTCATGCGTGCGGGTTATACCGGCAGTCAGAAGTACTCCACCATGATGTGGGCTGGCGATCAGAACGTGGACTGGAGTCTGGATGATGGTCTTGCTTCCGTCGTCCCCGCTGCGCTCTCGTTAGCCATGACCGGTCACGGCCTGCACCACAGCGACATCGGCGGCTACACCACCCTGTTTGAGATGAAGCGTAGCAAAGAGCTGCTATTGCGCTGGTGTGATTTCAGCGCCTTCACGCCGATGATGCGTACCCATGAAGGTAACCGTCCCGGTGATAACTGGCAGTTTGACGGCGATGGCGAAACCATTGCCCATTTCGCCAGAATGACGACCATCTTCACCACCCTGAAGCCGTATCTCAAACAAGCCGTCGCGCAAAACGCCGCAACCGGCCTGCCAGTTATGCGTCCGCTGTTCCTGCATTACGAAGACGATGCGCACACCTACACCCTGAAATACCAGTACCTGCTGGGACAGGATCTGCTGGTCGCTCCGGTACATGAGCAGGACCGCAGCGACTGGACGCTGTATCTGCCGGAGGATAACTGGGTGAACCTCTGGACCGGTGAAACCCACCGTGGTGGCGAGGTAACCGTGGACGCGCCGTTGGGCAAACCGCCGGTCTTTTATCGCGCGAAAAGTGAGTGGGCGTCGCTGTTCGCGTCTTTGCGCCACATCGCGTAAGACTCGCCCGTGGGAAAACCACGGGCAAACGAGAGATTATCATGAGTCAAAACATAACCAATCCGGCAACCCTACGCTTGCCTTTTAAGGAAAAAATCGCCTACGGGATAGGTGATTTAGGCTCCAATATCCTTCTGGATATCGGTACCCTCTATTTACTTAAGTTTTATACCGATGTCCTCGGTTTGCCGGGCACGTATGGTGGCATCATTTTCCTTATCGCCAAGTTTTTTACCGCATTTACCGATATGGGAACCGGTATTATGCTCGATTCACGGCGTAAAATCGGTCCAAAAGGGAAATTCCGACCTTTCGTGATGTATGCCGCGTTTCCGGTGACCCTGCTGGCTATTGCTAATTTTGTCGGTACGCCGTTTGAAATCACCGGTAAAACGGTAATGGCGACCGTACTGTTTATGCTCTACGGGCTGTTCTTCAGCATGATGAACTGCTCCTACGGGGCAATGGTGCCTGCCATTACCAAAAACCCGGATGAACGCGCTTCGCTCGCTGCCTGGCGGCAGGGCGGCGCGACGCTCGGCCTGCTGTTGTGCACCGTCGGCTTTGTGCCAGTGATGAATCTGATCGAAGGCAATTCGCAGTTGGGCTATATCTTCGCCGCGACGCTGTTTTCCCTGTGCGGACTGTTCTTTATGTGGTGCTGCTATGCCGGTGTAAAAGAGCGCTATGTTGAAGTGACCCCCGTCGACGCGGCACAGAAACCCGGATTATTGCAGTCATTTCGCGCCATCGCCGGCAACCGTCCGCTGTTCATTTTGTGTATTGCCAACCTCTGCACGCTCGGCGCGTTCAACGTCAAGCTGGCTATCCAGGTCTATTACACCCAGTACGTGCTGAACGACCCGATCTTGCTGTCGTGGATGGGCTTTTTCAGCATGGGATGTATTTTCATCGGCGTCTTTTTAATGCCGGGGATGGTCCGCCGCTTCGGTAAGAAAAAGGTTTATATCGGCGGCCTGCTAATCTGGGTCGCAGGGGATCTGCTCAACTACTTCTTCGGCGGAGGGTCGGTCAGCTTTGTCGCTTTCTCCTGCCTGGCGTTCTTCGGTTCCGCGTTTGTGAACAGCCTGAACTGGGCGCTGGTCTCCGACACGGTGGAATACGGTGAATGGCGTACCGGCGTGCGCTCTGAAGGGACGGTCTACACCGGTTTTACCTTCTTCCGTAAGGTTTCGCAGGCGCTGGCAGGTTTCTTCCCGGGATGGATGCTGACCCAAATCGGCTATGTGCCCAACGTGGTGCAATCGGCGGGAACGGTCGAGGGCCTGCGACAACTGATCTTTATTTATCCGTGTGCACTGGCAGTCGTCACCATTATTGCGATGGGCTGTTTCTACGATCTCAACGAAAAGATGTACATCCGTATCGTTGGCGAAATCGAAGCCCGCAAACGCGCCATTGCAGAGTGAAAATGAATGGCAACTTGCGGGACTTCACGAGGATTGATTATGTCTGACCATGATCCACTAACCCTGAAACTGAGTTTGCGAGAAAAGCTGGCCTACGGCGTGGGTGATATTGGCTCCAATCTCATGCTGAGCGTCGGCACATTATATCTGCTGAAATTTTATACTGATGAATTGGGAATGCCCGCCTGGTACGGTGGAATTATCTTTCTGGTGGCAAAATTCTTTACCGCATTCACCGACATGCTCACCGGATTCCTGCTTGATTCACGCAGAAATATTGGACCAATGGGAAAATTCCGCCCCTTTATCCTGTATGCGGCAATCCCTTCAGCGATCATTGCGACGGTACAATTTATTACCACGACATTTAGTCTGCCAATCAAAACAGCTCTCGCGACGGGTTTGTTTATGTTATTTGGCCTGTTCTATAGTCTGATGAATTGCTCCTATGGCGCGATGATCCCGGCGATGACTAAAAACTCAAACGAGCGAGCGCAACTCGCTGCTTTTCGGCAGGGAGGCGCGACCATAGGTTTATTAGTTTGCACGGTGGCATTTATTCCTCTGCAAGCGCTCTTTTCCTCTTCAGCCTTCGGTTATGCTTGTGCCGCCTTCATTTTTTCTGCCTGCGGATTCGGGTTCATGATGCTATGCTTTAAAGGCGTTAAGGAACATTACCGGGCAACGGTTTCAACAGAACATAAGATGGGTATTTTTAAATCATTCTTCGCTATTTTTCATAATCCGCCACTGCTCGTGCTCTGTATCGCGAACTTATGCACGCTGGCCGCATTTAATATCAAATTAGCCATTCAAGTTTATTACACACAATATGTCCTGAACGATCCGCATCTATTATCATGGATGGGATTCTTCAGCATGGGATGTGTGTTGATTGGCGTCATTCTTGTCCCCTGGACGGTTAAATGCTTCGGTAAAAAGCAGGTGTACTTAGCCGGCATGATGTTATGGGCGCTTGGCGATATCTTGAATTATTTCTGGGGTAACAGTTCCTTCACCTTTATCATTTTCTCCTGTATTGCCTTCTTCGGCACCGCCTTCGTCAATAGCCTGAACTGGGCGCTGGTACCGGATACCGTAGATTACGGCGAATGGAAAACGGGGATTCGCGCGGAAGGTACCGTCTACACGGGATATACCTTTTCGCGGAAGATTTCTGCTGCGCTGGCGGGGTTTCTGCCCGGTATTATGTTGACCCAGATTGGCTATGTGCCAAACATCGCGCAAAGCGATACCACTCTACAGGGATTACGTCAGTTAATATTTCTCTGGCCCTGTGGTCTGGCGATTATTGCCGCATTGACCATGGGTTTCTTTTATAAACTCAACGAAGCGCGTTTCGCCTTTATTATCGAGGAAATTAATCAACGAAAAAAGAATAACAATATTCCTGATGTAACCAATAACAATAAAAATATCGCTACTGTAAATCTATAAATAAACCTTGCCGCTATTTCCATCCTGATGGATGGCGGCATCCCTACGCTTAAAAAATGGATTTATGATGAAAACATTAAACTCAATCATTCTGTTATCTTCAGTGATATCAACCTCTGTTTTTGCCGGTGCTTATGTCGAAAACCGGGAAGCTTATAATCTGGCCTCTGACCAGCAAGAGATCATGTTACGCGTTGGCTATAACTTCGATATGGGAGCAGGCATTATGCTCACCAACACCTACACGCTCCAGCGCGAAGACGAGTTAAAGCACGGCTATAACGAGATCGAGGGTTGGTACCCGTTATTCAAACCCACGGATAAATTAACGATCCAACCCGGCGGATTGATTACCGACAAGAGCATAGGTTCCAGCGGCGCTGTCTATCTGGACGTCAATTACAAGTTTGCACCGTGGTTTAACCTGACCGTGCGTAACCGCTATAACCATAATAATTACAGCTCGGTTGATTTAAACGGGGAGCGGGATAATAACGATACCTATGAGATCGGCAACTATTGGAACTTTATTATTACCGATAAGTTTTCGTATACCTTTGAACCCCACTATTTTATGCGGGTGAATGATTTTAATAGCAGCAATGGCAAGGATCATCACTGGGAAATTACCAATACCTTCCGTTATCGGATCAACCAGAACTGGTTACCCTACTTCGAACTGCGCTGGCTGGACCGTAACGTGGAACCCTATCACCGCGAACAAAACCAGATTCGCGTTGGGGTGAAATATTTCTTTTAATTACATTGAGGTAAAAAAAAGCCGCTGATATCAGCGGCTTTTTCATCACAAGATTATGAATTAATCTTCTTTCGGACCACGGTTCGCGCGGCGGCGATCGTTTTCCGTCAGGTGACGTTTACGAATACGGATAGACTGCGGAGTCACTTCTACCAGTTCGTCGTCATCGATGAACTCCAGAGCTTGCTCCAGGGTCATCTTAACCGGCGGAACCAGAACCGTTGCTTCGTCAGTACCGGAAGCACGCATGTTGGTCAGTTTCTTACCGGTCAGGCAGTTTACGGTCAGGTCGTTAGAACGACTGTGAATACCGATGATCTGGCCTTCGTACACTTCTGCACCGTGGCCCAGGAACAGCTTACCGCGATCCTGCAGGCTGAACAGCGCAAACGCGACGGCTTTACCCTGACCGTTAGAGATCAGTACACCGTTCTGACGCTGACCCACTTCACCCGGACGTACGTCGTCATAGTGGCTGAAAGTGGAGTACAGCAGACCCGTACCGGAGGTCATGGTCATGAATTCTGAACGGAAGCCAATCAGACCACGGCTTGGGATCACGTAGTCGAGACGTACGCGGCCTTTACCATCTGGATTCATGTTTTTCAGGTCGCCTTTACGCTCACCCAGTGCCTGCATGACAGAACCCTGGTGCTGCTCTTCGACGTCCAGTGTGACGTTTTCGAACGGCTCTTGTTTACGGCCGTCGATTTCGCGGAAGATAACTTTCGGACGGGAAACCGCCATTTCGAAACCTTCACGACGCATGTTTTCGATAAGAACGGACAGGTGCAGCTCACCACGACCCGATACACGGAACGCGTCTGCATCTTCGGTTTCTTCAACACGCAGCGCAACGTTGTGCACCAGCTCTTTGTTCAGGCGGTCAAGGATCTGACGAGAGGTAACGTATTTACCTTCTTTACCACAGAACGGAGAGGTGTTGACGTTGAAGAACATGGTGACGGTCGGTTCATCAACAGACAGCGCCGGCAGCGCTTCCACATTCTGCGGATCGCAGATGGTGTCAGAGATGTTCAGCTCGCCCAGACCGGTGATCGCGATGATGTCACCTGCTTCAGCTTCGGTGGATTCAATACGCTCCAGACCCAGGTGAGTCAGGACTTTACCGACTTTACCGTTACGGGTTTTGCCTTCGCTATCCACGATAGTGATCTGCTGGTTCGGCTTCACTTTACCGCGTTTGATGCGGCCGATGCCGATAACGCCAACGTAGTTGTTGTAGTCCAGCTGAGAGATCTGCATCTGGAACGGACCATCAAGGTCAACGTCCGGCGCAGGTACGTGGTCGACAATCGCCTGATACAGCGGGGTCATGTCTTCCGCCATATCTTCGTGATCCAGACCGGCAATACCGTTCAGCGCGGAAGCGTAGATGATCGGGAAGTCCAGCTGTTCGTCGGTCGCGTCGAGGTTCACGAACAGGTCAAATACCTGATCGACAACCCAGTCCGGACGCGCACCGGGACGGTCAACTTTGTTGATAACCACGATTGGCTTCAGGCCATGCGCAAAGGCTTTTTTGGTCACGAAGCGCGTCTGCGGCATCGGGCCGTCAAATGCGTCAACCACCAGCAGCACTGAGTCAACCATGGACATGACACGCTCAACTTCACCACCGAAGTCTGCGTGCCCAGGGGTATCAACGATGTTGATACGGTAATCATTCCATTTGATAGCGGTGTTTTTCGCGAGGATGGTAATCCCACGCTCTTTCTCCAAATCGTTGGAGTCCATCACACGCTCTTGAGTTTCGGCACGAGAGTCGAACGTACCGGATTGCTGCAGCAGCTTATCAACCAGGGTAGTTTTACCATGGTCAACGTGCGCGATGATGGCGATGTTACGCAAATTTTCGATCACAACTTTGCCTCAGGCATTAGAAATAGCGCGTTATTGTACACGGATTAATCGCACTACAAAACAGGATCACAAACATCCTCCGCAAACAAGTATTGCAGAGATTCTTTGTGATCGCTTTCACGGAGCGTTAAAAGGGTTATACACGGTTCATTGCACCAATATGGTGCTCAATGTTCACATTAAAGCACTATACTGGTGCAACATACACAACATGGTGCAACCCTTTTGCACGATGGTGCGCATGATAACGCCTTTTAGGGGCAATTTAAAAGTTGGCACAGATTTCGCTTTATCTTTTTTACGGCGACACGGCCAATGAATAAAGAATTGAACACCTCGTTACCACGACGACTATGACCAATCTGGAGAGTTAAGTATGTCCGCTGAACACGTTTTGACGATGCTGAATGAGCACGAAGTGAAGTTTGTTGATTTGCGCTTCACTGATACCAAAGGTAAAGAACAGCACGTCACGATTCCTGCTCATCAGGTAAATGCCGAATTCTTCGAAGAAGGCAAAATGTTTGACGGCTCTTCGATTGGTGGCTGGAAAGGCATCAACGAATCCGACATGGTGCTGATGCCGGATGCATCTACCGCGGTTATCGACCCGTTCTTCGCGGATTCTACGCTGATCATCCGTTGTGATATCCTGGAACCTGGCACCCTGCAGGGCTATGACCGCGACCCGCGTTCTATCGCCAAGCGTGCTGAAGAGTACCTGCGCTCCACGGGTATCGCGGATACCGTTCTGTTTGGGCCAGAACCTGAATTCTTCCTGTTTGATGACGTCCGTTTCGGCGCGTCAATCTCCGGTTCTCACGTGGCCATCGATGACATCGAAGGCGCATGGAACTCCTCCACCCAGTACGAAGGTGGTAACAAAGGTCACCGTCCGGCGGTGAAAGGCGGCTACTTCCCGGTTCCACCCGTTGACTCCGCTCAGGACATCCGTTCTGAAATGTGTCTGGTAATGGAGCAGATGGGCCTGGTTGTTGAAGCTCACCACCATGAAGTAGCAACCGCAGGTCAGAACGAAGTGGCGACCCGCTTCAACACCATGACCAAAAAAGCGGACGAAATTCAGATCTACAAATACGTAGTGCACAACGTCGCTCACCGCTTCGGCAAAACTGCGACCTTCATGCCGAAACCCATGTTTGGTGATAACGGTTCCGGCATGCACTGCCACATGTCTCTGTCCAAAAACGGCACCAACCTGTTCTCTGGCGACAAATATGCGGGCCTGTCTGAGCAAGCGCTGTACTACATTGGCGGCGTAATCAAACACGCTAAAGCGATCAACGCCCTGGCGAACCCGACCACCAACTCTTACAAGCGTCTGGTCCCGGGTTACGAAGCTCCGGTCATGCTGGCTTACTCTGCCCGTAACCGTTCTGCTTCTATCCGTATTCCGGTGGTGGCTTCTCCGAAAGCACGTCGTATCGAAGTCCGTTTCCCGGATCCCGCAGCGAACCCGTACCTGTGCTTTGCTGCCCTGCTGATGGCGGGTCTTGACGGTATTAAGAACAAGATCCACCCGGGCGAAGCAATGGACAAAAACCTGTACGACCTCCCGCCGGAAGAAGCGAAAGAGATCCCACAGGTTGCTGGCTCTCTGGAAGAAGCACTGAACGAACTGAATCTGGACCGCGAATTCCTGAAAGCGGGTGGCGTGTTTACTGATGAAGCCATCGATGCTTACATCGCGCTGCGCATTGAAGAAAATGACCGCGTACGCATGACGCCGCACCCGGTAGAGTTTGAGCTGTACTACAGCGTTTAACAGTATCTTAAAAATCCGACGAATTTCGCGTTGCGGCAAGGCGGCAACGGAGCGAATCCCCAGGAGCATAGATAACTATGTGACTGGGGTGAGCGACAAATCTGTCTGGAACAGATTTGAACGTCACGGAGTGACGGCCCGTAAGGGCGAGGCTCATGGATGAGCCGAGTAACCCGTAGCCAACGCAGCAGCGGCGTGAAAGGCGTCAGGAGTTTTTTAGTTGCCGTGGAAACTTTTAGCCCATCACACGATGGGCTTTTTTCACCGTCAACAACCTGATCCTTCGCGCTTTTTCTACATAAAAAGCTATAATGCACTAAATTGGTGCACACTATTCAGGAGACTGCTATATGGCAACAGGCACGCTGCCCGATGCTGGGCAGATCCTCAATTCTTTAATCAACAGCATCTTACTGGTCGACGATGAGCTTGCAGTGCATTACGCCAACCCGGCTGCGCAGCAGTTACTCGCTCAAAGCTCCCGCAAACTGTTTGGTACGCCGCTTCCTGAACTCCTGAGCTATTTTTCTTTGAATATCGGGCTGATGCGCGAAAGCTTAGAGGCGGGGCAAGGTTTTACCGACAATGAGGTCACGCTGGTGATTGACGGGCGCTCGCACATTCTGTCGCTCACTGCGCAGCGTTTGCCGGACGGACAGATCCTGCTTGAAATGGCGCCGATGGATAACCAGCGCCGCCTGAGCCAGGAGCAGCTACAGCACGCTCAGCAGGTCGCCGCGCGCGATCTGGTACGTGGACTGGCGCACGAGATTAAAAACCCGCTCGGTGGCTTACGCGGCGCAGCACAGCTATTAAGCAAAGCCCTGCCCGATCCGGCGTTGCTGGAATACACCAAAGTCATTATTGAACAGGCTGACCGACTGCGTAATCTGGTCGACAGGTTATTAGGCCCGCAGATGCCAGGCACGCATGTCACGGAAAGCATCCATAAAGTGGCAGAGCGTGTGGTGGCTCTGGTTTCTATGGAGTTACCGGCCAACGTCACGCTGGTCCGTGATTACGATCCCAGCCTGCCGGAACTGCCGCACGATCCGGAACAAATAGAGCAGGTGTTGTTGAACATTGTCCGCAATGCGTTGCAGGCGCTGGGGCCCGACGGCGGGGAGATCGTGCTGCGTACCCGCACGGCTTTCCAGCTCACGCTGCACGGCGAGCGCTATCGCCTGGCGGCGCGTATTGACGTCGAGGACAACGGGCCGGGGATCCCTTCCCACTTACAGGATACGCTGTTTTACCCCATGGTCAGCGGCCGCGAAGGCGGTACCGGGCTGGGATTATCCATCGCCCGTAATTTGATCGATCAGCATTCCGGCAAAATTGAATTTACCAGTTGGCCAGGTCATACCGAGTTCTCGGTTTATCTGCCGATTCGGAAATAGAGGTGCTTATGCAACGAGGGATAGTCTGGGTAGTTGATGACGATAGTTCCATCCGTTGGGTGCTTGAACGTGCTCTCGCCGGAGCGGGTCTGAGCTGTACGACCTTTGAAAACGGTAACGACGTGCTGGGTGCGCTGGCCAGCAAAACGCCGGACGTACTGTTGTCCGATATTCGGATGCCGGGGATGGACGGGCTGGCGCTGTTAAAGCAGATTAAACAGCGTCATCCGATGCTTCCGGTCATCATAATGACCGCACATTCCGATCTGGATGCCGCCGTCAGCGCCTATCAACAAGGGGCGTTTGATTATCTACCGAAACCCTTTGATATCGATGAAGCAGTGGCGCTGGTTGAACGCGCCATCAGCCATTATCAGGAACAGCAGCAGCCGCGCAATATCCAGCTCAACGGCCCGACCACCGACATCATCGGTGAAGCGCCGGCCATGCAGGATGTGTTTCGTATTATCGGGCGGCTCTCTCGCTCTTCCATCAGCGTGTTGATCAACGGAGAATCCGGGACGGGTAAAGAACTGGTTGCGCATGCCCTGCATCGCCACAGCCCGCGCGCCAAAGCACCGTTTATCGCACTGAACATGGCAGCGATACCCAAAGATTTGATCGAGTCTGAACTGTTTGGTCATGAAAAGGGGGCGTTTACCGGGGCAAATACTATTCGTCAGGGACGCTTCGAACAGGCCGATGGCGGCACGCTGTTTCTTGATGAGATCGGTGACATGCCGCTGGATGTGCAAACACGCCTGTTGCGTGTGTTAGCCGACGGTCAGTTTTACCGCGTTGGCGGCTATGCGCCGGTGAAGGTGGACGTGCGAATTATCGCTGCGACCCACCAGAACCTGGAGTTACGCGTCCAGGAAGGCAAGTTTCGTGAGGATTTGTTCCATCGTCTGAATGTCATCCGTGTGCACCTTCCACCGCTGCGCGAGCGTCGGGAGGATATTCCGCGCCTGGCTCGCCATTTCCTGCAAGTTGCGGCTCGCGAACTGGGCGTAGAAGCCAAGCTATTGCACCCGGAAACCGAAGCCGCGCTGACGCGACTGGCGTGGCCTGGCAACGTTCGCCAACTGGAAAATACCTGTCGCTGGCTAACCGTGATGGCGGCCGGGCAAGAGGTATTGATTCAGGATCTCCCTGCAGAGCTGTTCGAAGCCACCGCGCCGGAAAGTCCGTCTCATCTCCAGCCGGACAGTTGGGCTACGCTGTTGGCGCAGTGGGCGGATCGGGCGCTGCGTTCCGGTCATCAAAACCTGTTGTCAGAGGCACAGCCTGAAATGGAACGCACGTTGCTGACCACAGCGCTCCGTCATACACAGGGCCATAAACAGGAAGCGGCACGCTTGCTCGGATGGGGGCGTAATACCCTGACGCGTAAGTTAAAAGAGCTGGGAATGGAGTAACGTCACACGCTTGTGTAAAGATTAATAATTGAGCGCAAATTGCCGTTATTTTGCGCTTTACTGTTCCGATGAGTTCAGTATGATCGTGCCCGGCAAACGGGGGACTTACCATGCTGGAATCGATTATAAATCTGCTATCAAGCGGAGCGGTCGACAGCCATACGCCACAAACTGCGGTCGCCGCAGTACTGTGCGCCGCGCTGGTTGGGCTGTTCAGCTAACGCTGTGCCGGATGGCGCTAATGCTTAATGGCTCTACACGTTGTAGGCCGGATAAGCGAAGCGCCATCCGGCAACAGATTAAATCACTCTCGAAAACTGCTGCATCCGCGCTTTCTGGCGCAGATACGCATCAAAGCACATGCAAATGTTACGAATCAGCAGGCGGCCTTTCGGCGTGACCTGAATGTCCTTCTCTGTCACATCCACCAGCCCATCTTTCGCCAGCGGTGCCAACAGCTTCAGGTCTTCGGCAAAGTAATCCGCGAAGTTCAGATCCCACTGCTGCTCAACTGCGGCATAGTCGAGACGGAAGTTGCAGATCAGCGACTTAATGACGTCACGACGGATACCGTCATCACGGGTTAGCGCGATGCCGCGCCACAAGGCATTCCCCTGTTCATCCACCTGCTGATAGTAGAGTTTCAGCTCTTTCTGGTTCTGGGCATAGCAATCGCCAATCATGCTGATGGCAGAAACGCCCATCCCCAACAGATCGGTGTCCCCCTGGGTGGTGTACCCCTGGAAATTACGGTGGAGAACACCTTTGCGCTGGGCAATTGCCAGTTCGTCATCCGGGCGGGCAAAGTGGTCCATGCCGATAAACTGATAACCGGTCTCTGTCAGCGAGGAGATGGTTTCTTGTAAAATATCCAGCTTCTGCTGTGCGCTGGGCAGATCGGCGTCTTTAATTTTGCGCTGTGCGGCAAACAGCGTTGGCAAATGCGCATAGTTAAAGACGCTCAGACGATCGGGACTCAATTCCGCCACCCGCTTCAGGGTAAACGCGAAACTTTCCGGCGTCTGTTTGGGTAAACCATAGATCAGATCGATATTGGTCGAGGTAAAGCCGATGTCACGCGCGTGATTAAGCAGCGCAAAGATAAACTCTTCATCCTGTTCACGGTTAACCAGTCGCTGAACCTCTTTGTTGAAGTCCTGCACGCCCATGCTGAGACGATTAAAGCCTTCTGCGCGTAAATGATCGAGCACGTCCAGTTCAATCTCTCGGGGATCGACTTCGATCGAAATCTCCGCATCCGCATTGAAGTGGAAATTATTCCGCAGCAACGTCATCAGACGGCTGATTTGCGCTTTATTCAGGTAGGTTGGCGTGCCACCGCCCCAGTGCAGTTGGCTAACCTGGCGTGCGGCAAACAGCGGCGCACGATGAAGAATTTCCTGTTCCAGCGCATCCAGATACTGATCGGCCTTATGCTGCTGTCGGGTCACAATCTTATTGCAGCCACAGAAGTAGCAGAGTTTGTGGCAAAACGGAATATGAACGTAAAGCGAGAGCGGGCGCTCAGGATAGCGCGCGACGGCCTGTAAAAACGCCGATTCGCCAAACGCGTCTGAAAATTCCAGCGCGGTCGGGTACGAGGTATAGCGTGGCCCGGAATAGTTATATTTCTGGATCAGGGCCAGATCCCAGTCTATTTGTTGTTCAGACATGCTCACTCCTTCCGATGGCGTCTCTGGCGGGTACGGCGTACCGGCCTCACTCCATTTCGAGTGCTAAGCCGGCTGCGCAGCCACTTCTGTCGCCGCGACAACCGCTGTAGTTTAACGAATAACCACACCAGATAACATATAACCGGAAGGGTTATAAGCAGGACGGGCAGGCCCACGGCGTAAACCGTTAGTTACCGCCCCGCAGCAGGCGCATCATATCTTCCTGCTTCTCGTCATCTTCCTCTTCTTCTTCGTCATCATCGTAGGAGAGGCCCAGCTTCTGCATCAGTTCATCGATGCGATCCAGTTTGGCATCTACCCAGGACTGATCTTCCGCGCTCAGGGTTTCGCCTGCTTCCAGACGCTCTAACAGCGCATCCAGGCGCTCATCCGTTTCCAGTAAATCCAACTCAGCCTGCGGTGAAAGCATAGGTTTCTCACTCTTCGGTTTGTGCTGTTTGGTGACTTTTTCGGTCACGCCCAATGGAATAGGGGTTTTACTGCCGATGCGTGGATCTTTCTGTTGGTTCTTGTTTTTGCCGCCTGACGCCGCGTCGCCACCGGTCGCACGGCTACCCGCCGCGTGTCCACGGTGTTTTTTCTGACGCTTGCGGTCACGAGCTTCCAGGTTCAGCTCTTCACGGGTTTTACGGCGTGCCTTTGCAGGACCTTTGCCGCGTGGTGTAGAAGTGGATTTCATAGTGATTCGTCTTTGGCTGTTTTATTCAGTATACAATTGCGCCGGAATCTAGCAGAAATAAAGAAAAAAGGCGACAGATTGCTCTGTCGCCTTTTCACCTTACTCACAACCCTGAACGGGTCCTACATTCCCTGTCGGCTGTCAACACACCCTGTTTATCCTTCAGCCTGGAACATTCCGTGTCTTTTCCGTTTCCGTATACCAACGTCTCCGAACGCCTGTCATCCTGACAATCCTGTGTCTTCGCCTCCTGGCGCTCCTGACCCTCATCCTGAGTCGTCTTCCTGTACAGCTATCCTCGCTATGGGGGCTACTCTACTCTTTTGAAGTAAAGTAACAAGTCACTGGTCGCACAGTTCTGATATTTTCAGAATATTACATACTTTTAATACCATGATTTAGTTGATTTATTTAATTATTTGCCCTGCAATTACTCCTAAATTTCGTATAAGAACGATCGGCAATGTCTCACAACGAGCAAGGTTTTTACTCACAGCAGGCCCATGTCGAAAAATCAGTCTTTTGCTCCTGTTCAGGTATAATCGCGGCAAAGCTTTAACTGACGGAGACGACCGCTTTGATTAACCTGAATTATCAACAGACGCACTTTGTAATGAGCGCGCCTGATATTCGCCATTTACCTTCCGATACTGGAATCGAAGTGGCATTTGCTGGCCGTTCCAACGCAGGTAAGTCCAGCGCACTGAACACGCTGACCAATCAGAAGAGCCTGGCGCGTACCTCGAAAACGCCTGGCCGTACTCAGCTTATTAACCTGTTTGAAGTGGTCGACGGCAAACGACTTGTTGACTTACCCGGCTATGGTTACGCCGAAGTGCCGGAAGAAATGAAGCGCAAATGGCAACGCGCACTGGGTGAGTACCTGGAAAAACGCCAGAGCCTGCAGGGACTGGTGGTGTTGATGGATATTCGCCATCCGCTGAAAGATCTCGACCAGCAGATGGTCCAGTGGGCCGTTGAGAGTAACATCCAGGTGCTGGTGCTGCTGACAAAAGCGGACAAACTGGCAAGTGGGGCGCGTAAGGCCCAGTTGAATATGGTCCGTGAAGCGGTGTTAGCCTTTAACGGCGATGTGCAGGTTGAGACCTTTTCATCGCTGAAAAAGCAGGGCGTGGACAAATTACGGCAGAAGCTGGACAGCTGGTTTAGCGAACTGGCACCGGTTGAAGAGGATCAGGACGGAGAGTAATTCATCGCGAGGGCGGATAACGACGCAGCGCGTCTTATCCAGCCCACAGATCGTGTTTCGCTTTTACTCAAAATAATTCATGTTGCAGGAAGGCAGCGACGCAGTGAATGCTCAGGGGCTTACATCAGTAAGTGGCTGAGGTGAGAGAGGAAACCAATGCACCTGCAGCGTGAAGTATGAAGAGTAAAATAAAAAACGCCCCAGTCAGAAACTGACTGGGGCGGCTAAAATATTCAGCCAAATCCGATTACGTGAAGTAAAAGGTCTGAAAGATAGAACATCTTACCTCTGTACCCTACGCGAATAACTTTACTCTTTTTTGAGCAGCGCAGAAAGCACTTTTTGTAATTTTTTTTCATTCTTTACATAGGTAATTCCAATACCCATCACAAAATGCGTGCACTTATGTTGCTTAATTACGAAAAAAGCGCGTTATCCAGCGGCCACTTAGTGCGCCTGATCCCAGTTTTCACCACTCCCGACTTCCACCAGCAGTGGCACATCAATGCGCGTGCAGTTTTCCATCAACTGATGGATCCTTTTCGCTGCCGCATCCAGGTCGTCTTTATGTACTTCAAACACCAGTTCATCGTGCACCTGCATGATCATACGCACGCGCGGTTTCTCTGTTTCCAGCCAGCCATCGACCGCAATCATCGCTCGTTTGATGATATCGGCTGCGGTTCCCTGCATTGGGGCGTTAATCGCCGCACGCTCAGCACCAGCACGACGCGCGCCGTTGCTGGATTTGATATCCGGCAGATAGAGACGACGGCCTTCCAGCGTTTCAACATAGCCCTGCTCTTTCGCCTGAGCGCGAGTGCGTTCCATGTACTCCAGTACGCCAGGATAACGTTCGAAATAGAGGTCCATATACTTCTGCGCTTCTTTACGCGGAATATTCAACTGACGCGCCAGACCGAACGCGCTCATGCCGTAGATCAGGCCAAAGTTGATCGCCTTCGCGCTGCGACGCTGCTCACTTGTTACCGTCTCCAGCGGCAGACCAAATACTTCTGCAGCGGTGGCGCGGTGAATATCTTTCCCTTCAGCAAACGCTGTCAGCAAACCTTTGTCGCGTGACAGGTGCGCCATAATACGCAGCTCAATCTGTGAATAGTCCGCAGAAACAATCAGGTAATCCTTCGGCGGGATAAATGCCTGACGGATACGACGACCTTCCTCGTTACGGACCGGAATGTTTTGCAGGTTTGGATCGGTCGATGACAAGCGGCCCGTCGCGGTCACGGCCTGATGATACGACGTGTGCACACGCCCGGTTTTCGGGTTAATCATCAGCGGCAGTTTGTCGGTGTAGGTCGATTTCAGCTTCGCCAGGCCACGATACTCAAGAATCACTTTAGGTAGCGGGTAATCCAGTGCCAGCTCTTCCAGCACCTCTTCAGACGTCGATGGCGCGCCGCCTGGGGTTTTCTTCAGTGGCTTAATGCCCTGTTTTTCGAACAGGATCGTCTGCAACTGCTTAGTTGAAGAGAGGTTAAACACTTCTCCTGCGATGTCATGCGCTTTCTGTTCCAGCTCCGCCAGACGCAGGGTGATCTCCTCGGAGTGCTTATGCAGTACCGCTGGGTCTATCTTCACACCGTTACGCTCTACGCGAGATAACACCGGTACCAGCGGCATTTCGATGTTTTCAAAGACATTCAACGGCCCTTTATGCTGCTGCAGTTCTGGCCACATTTTCAAATGCAGTTGTAAGGTGACGTCAGCATCTTCTGCCGCATAACGCCCGGCCTCTTCCAGCGCGATCTGATTAAAGGTCAGTTGGTTCTTCCCTTTACCCGCAATCTCTTCGAAGGTGATGGTTTTGTGCTTCAGCCAGCGATCGGACAAGCTGTCCATATCGTGACGTCCGGCAACGCTGTTCAGAATGTACGATTCGAGCATGGTATCAAAAGCGATGCCACGCAGTTCGATGCCATAATTCGCCAGAATACCGCGATCGTACTTCAGATTTTGTCCAACCTTACGCGCGTTTTCATCTTCAAGCAGCGGCTTGAGCATCGCCAGCGCACGATCGCGGGAAATTTGATCCGGCGCATCCAGATAGTCATGCGCCACAGGCACATAAGCCGCCACGCCTGGTTCAATAGCGAATGAGAGCCCCACCAGATTGGCAGAGATGTTATCCAGACTGTCGGTTTCGGTATCGAAGGCAAACACGGGCGCTTTTTTCAGCTTCGCAATCCACGTTTCCAGCGTCGGTTCATCGAGAATCGTCACGTAGTTATCGTAGGAAAGCACAGCAGCGGTTTCTTCCTGTGCGTCATCGACAACGATCGTCTCCTGCGGTTTTGCCGCCGGTTTTGCCCCTTTCGCCTGTAGCCACTTGCCCGCTTCAACATCAGCGGTCCAGCGTTTGAACTCATACTTTTTAAACAGCCCGACCAGTTCGTCAGCCTGTGGCTGTTGTACTTCCAACTGTTCGCAGGTTAGTTCCAGCTCAACGTCTGTTTTGATCGTCGCCAGTTTATAGGAGAGATAGGCAACCTCTTTATTTTGCTCAAGTTTACCCGCCATGGTTTTCGCACCACGGAACGTCAACCCGGCAATTTTATCTGACTCAGCGTAAAGCGTATCCAGCCCGCCCAGTCCCTGTAACAGCGCCTGAGCGGTCTTTTCCCCAACGCCCGGTACGCCCGGAATGTTATCGGAGGAATCCCCCATCAGCGCCAGAAAGTCGATGATCAGTTCGGGCGGCACGCCGTATTTCGTCACAACTTCATCCGGACCAAGAATAGTGTTAGTCATGGTATTGATGAGTGTGATGTTTGGCGTAACCAGTTGGGCCATATCTTTATCACCGGTACTGATCAGCACCGGACGCCCCACTTTTTCCGCTTCACGTGCCAGGGTGCCAATAACATCGTCCGCTTCCACGCCGGATACGGCCAGCAGCGGCAACCCCATCGCTTTCACCATCGCATGTAACGGTTCGATCTGCGCCCGCAGATCGTCCGGCATTGGCGGGCGATGCGATTTGTAATGCTCAAATAATTCGTCACGGAAGGTTTTACCCTTGGCATCAAATACCACTGCGGCATGTGTTGGCTGATACTGCAGGATCAGGCTGCGCAGCATATTGAGGACACCGTACATCGCGCCCGTCGGTTCACCCGCGCTATTGGTTAGCGGTGGAAACGCATGGTATGCGCGATAGAGATAAGAGGAGCCATCTACAAGGATAAGTGGGTTTTCTGGGATCTGAACCATAATGTCCGTGCCTGTTTATCAGATTATGGATAAAGGATGCCACAGACGGGATGAAAACATGAGTTTTTCACCACATTTGTCGTAAATCTTTTGTAGATCTTCTGGATCGCTCGCAAAGCCGCCTGTGGATAACTTTGTGCATAATTAATTTTCATCACATTAATATCAAATCAATGATTTTATCATCATTTATTTTATTGATTATTTTCAATAAGTTATAAAAACAACAAAATAAACCCTTTATGTTTTCATTGAATTACGGAATGTGGATAGATATGGCGTATTTTTCTCTGTCGTGAAGAACCGTCATTTGAGTTATTTTCTGATAAAATCAGCCCCCTTGCGCGACTTTAGCGTACTGTTTATGGCTAATCCTTTGAATAATTTAATCATGGCGAGATTGCTCGCTACAGTCACCCTGTTGCTGAGCATCGCATTGACCATTGTGGTCACGATTTTATGCTCTGTACCGATCATTCTTGCTGGACTGGTAAAGCTCCTGCTACCCGTTCCTTTCGTCTGGCGCAAGGTGTCTTTGTTTTGTAATTTCATGATGTACTGCTGGTGTGAAGGGCTCGCCCTGCTGCTGCATCTCAACCCGTGGTTGAAATGGGATGTGCAAGGTCTGGAAGGTCTCAGCAAGAAAAACTGGTATCTGCTGGTGTGTAATCACCACAGTTGGGCTGACATCGTGGTGCTGTGTGTGCTCTTCCGTAAACACATTCCCATGAATAAGTATTTCCTCAAACAGCAACTGGCCTGGGTGCCCTTTATCGGTCTCGCCTGCTGGGCGCTGGATATGCCGTTTATGAAACGTTACTCACGCGCGTACCTCTTGCGGCATCCAGAACGTCGGGGTAAGGATGTTGAGACCACCCGCCGGTCCTGCGAAAAATTTCGGGCGCATCCCACCACGATCGTCAATTTCGTCGAAGGCTCTCGCTTTACCGAAGAAAAACGTCAGCAGACTCGCTCGCCGTATAAACACCTGTTACCGCCAAAAGCAGCAGGCATCGCAATGGCGCTGAACGTGTTAGGTTCGCAATTCGATAAATTACTTAACGTTACGCTGTGCTATCCAGAAAACGACCGTACGCCGTTCTTCGATATGCTAAGCGGGAAACTGACGCGCATTGTGGTTCGCGTGGATATGCAACCCATTAAGGAAGATCTGCACGGTGACTACGTGAACGATAAAGGTTTTAAGCGCCGTTTCCAGCTATGGCTAAATACGCTGTGGGGAGAAAAAGACTTGCTAATAGAAGAGATTAAAGCGACAAGTAAAAACGCCGGTCACTGACCGGCGTTGCTTTTATTTCTTACCGACCAGGTATTTCACCGTGTCCGCATATTGCTGAACAAAGATATCCATGCTGCTGGTATCCATACCCTGCGGATTCACCTGATATTTGCCGTTAACAAACATCGCCGGTACGCCCTGCAGTTGCAGATCGGCAGCGGCTTTTTCCTGCTGCGCAACCAGTGATTTCACGACAAAGCTGTTCCATGCCGCATCGTAATCTTCGCCTTTAACGCCGGCATCCACGAATACTTTACGGATATCCGCAACGCTTTGTACGGTCTGGGTTTTCTGTACACCTTCAAACATCGGCACAGTCACTTTATCTTCAACACCCAGCGCGATCGCCACAGCCCACGCTTGCGTCAGATCCTTGCCCAGCGGGCCCAGGAACTCGACGTGGTACTTAGTCATTTTGACGCCTTCCGGAAGTTTTTTCTTCACGTTATCAGAAACATGAAGGACTTCTTCAAACTGGTAGCAGTGTGGGCAATAGAAAGAGAAAAACTCCAGCACCTGCGGTTCACCGGCAACGGGCTTTTCCAGGGTGGTATACTGCTTACCATCCTCGAATTGCGCTGCCGATGCGCTGAAAGCTAAAACCATACCAGCCAGCGCCAGCCAAATCTTTTTCATGATTACGTCTCCGATTAATACATAGGTGTTAATTGTAATGGGGGTTCTTGCAGAACTTTTGCCTGCTCGATAAATGTCGCGGTCTGTCGTTGCCAGTAATCTTCCCCGGTCAACCACGGGAAGTTTTTAGGAAACGCAGGATCGTCCCAACGACGCATCAGCCAGGCAAGATAATAAACCAAACGCATGGCACGTAAAGGTTCAATCAGTTCAATTTCAGACGTTTCGAACTCATTAACGTCTTCATAAGCTTCAATAATCGTCTCAAGCTGCATACGTTGCTCAGCTTTATCACCATTAAGAAGCATCCACAGATCCTGAATGGCAGGACCATTGCGGGAATCATCTAAATCGACAAACAGCGGCCCCTCGCGCCAGAGGATATTTCCGGCGTGACAGTCGCCGTGTAGACGTAACATGTCAAAATTCGTATGCCACCGGTCAGTGACGGCCACAATCAGCGCATCCGTCGCCTTCAGGAAGGCGGCCTTTTGTCCTGACGGGATGAGGCGAGCATACTCGAAGAGTTTACGCGGCTCGACGAGGTATTCGTCCAGCCCAATGGTCGGTCGCCAGGTAAATGGTCGCTTACGACCGATCTGATGCAGACGCCCCAGATAACGGCCCACCGCTTCCATTTGATCGATATTGTCCGCTTCGAACTGCCGACCACCTACGCTTGGAAAAATCGCGTAGTGGAACCCCTGATGCGACAACAGCGTCTGCCCCTTAAAAGCCAGCGGCGCGGCAACCGGGACGTCATCTTCGAGCAGTTCAATCGCAAACTGATGCTCTTCCAGGATCTGATCAACCGACCAGCGCTCAGGGCGATAAAATTTAACGACAAAACGCTGACGGTCTTCATCCTGAAACTGGTAGACACGGTTTTCGTAGCTGTTAAGCGGAGTAAGACCAGAATCCACCCGGATCCCCTGCTCAAACAGCGCATCCATGATGGTATC
The DNA here is from genome assembly GCA_009363175.1 of Citrobacter telavivensis. Lineage (NCBI taxonomy): Bacteria > Pseudomonadati > Pseudomonadota > Gammaproteobacteria > Enterobacterales > Enterobacteriaceae > Citrobacter > Citrobacter telavivensis. The sequence continues at coordinate 611,408 of CP045205.1, read as the reverse complement.
CGGGTGTAATGTCTGGAAATTGAAAGCGTTGTTGTTCATCCCATCATCCGGAAAATACGTCGAATGATTCAGGATATCATTTCATAACAACTTCGGTGGCCCCACTTACAAGCTTTTACTCTTTAATTACGCCACGGGCACGCAGCAGCGCCGTTTTGAAATCTTCCTCGTAGTCTTTTTGGATACCGGGAATAACAGCGTCTTTTGCAGAGTCGCGCATTTTCAGGTGATAGATCAGAATGTCGTCGGTTAAATCCGCCAGTTCACCGTCAAAACCTGACTCTTTCGCCAGTTTCTGCAAAAATTGCATCAGGTTAAGGTCGGGCTCTTTTTGCCAGGCTGGCTGGAGGAGTTCAATAACTTCATTCAGGCGTTTACATTTCATGGTCGTGCTCCTTACTCTTGATACAGACACGTTAGCAGGGTCAATCCCACAATAAAAGAGGCGATATCAGTGAATCAGGTTAGTGCAATAACAGGGGTTGTACTTGCTGGCGGAAAGGCCAGGCGGATGGGCGGCATTGATAAAGGCCTGCTTGAGCTTAAAGGGAAACCGCTGTGGAAACATGTCGCCGATACGCTGTTATCGCAACTGGAAACGGTAGTTGTGAATGCCAATCGCCATCAGGATATTTATCGCTCTGGCGGCCTGAAAGTCATTTCGGATGTGATCGCGGATTTTCCCGGTCCGCTGGCGGGTATGCTTTCTGTTTTCCAACAGGAGAATGGCGACTGGTTTCTGTTTTGTCCCTGTGACACCCCTTTTATCCCGCAGACGCTGGTTGCCCGATTAAGTGCCCGACGCAATCAGGCACCGGTGGTATGGGTGCACGATGGCGAACGGGATCACCCCACCATTGCGCTGGTTCACCGCTCGGTTCAGCCGTTTTTGCAGACTTATCTACAGTCTGGCGAGCGACGGGTAATGGTTTTTATGCGTCAGGCCGGTGGACATGCCGTTGATTTTAGCGACTATAAGGACGCGTTTGTGAATGTGAATACCCTTGAGGAGCTCGATAAATGGCAGGAAAAACAATGATCCCTCTCCTGGCTATCGCCGCGTGGAGCGGAACGGGAAAAACGACACTGCTCAGGAAGCTCATCCCGGCTCTGTGCGCCGCAGGGATCCGTCCTGGACTTATCAAGCATACGCATCACGATATGGACGTGGATAAGCCCGGCAAAGACAGCTACGAGCTACGCAAAGCGGGGGCAGCGCAAACCCTGGTCGCCAGTCAGCAACGTTGGGCATTGATGACCGAGACGCCAGAAGCATCCGAGCTGGATTTAGCGTACCTGGTCAGCAGGATGGAGACTACCACGCTGGATATGGTGCTGGTTGAGGGATTTAAGCACGAAGCCGTCGCGAAGATCTTATTGTTTCGACAGGGATGTGGACGCAGTGTGGAAGAACTGACCATTGATGAACACGTTATTGCGATTGCCAGTGACGTTCAACTTGACGTGGATATTCCGCAATTAAATATCAATGATATACAGCAGATTTCAGCATTCATTTTACGCTGGCTAAAGGCGCAGTAAACCCAATAAAGCGTCTCTTTCTCCGCTCAAGTAATCATCCCGATAAACGCAAAAAGGCCATCCGCAGGATGGCCTCTTCACTGAACAGCAGATAAAACAAAAAAACCCCATGCTTTCGCATGAGGTTTTCCTGTTTATTTGATGCCTGGCAGTTCCCTACTCTCACATGGGGAGACCCCACACTACCATCGGCGCTACGGCGTTTCACTTCTGAGTTCGGCATGGGGTCAGGTGGGACCACCGCGCTACAGCCGCCAGGCAAATTCTGTTTTATCACCCCGTTTCCTCGAAGTGACATAATCTGTTATCAAGCTGAACTGAAAATTCTCTCAAATCCGCCAAAACAGCTTCGGCGTTGTAAGGTTAAGCCTCACGGTTCATTAGTACCGGTTAGCTCAACGCATCGCTGCGCTTACACACCCGGCCTATCAACGTCGTCGTCTTCAACGTTCCTTCAGGACCCTTAAAGGGTCAGGGAGAACTCATCTCGGGGCAAGTTTCGTGCTTAGATGCTTTCAGCACTTATCTTTTCCGCATTTAGCTACCGGGCAGTGCCATTGGCATGACAACCCGAACACCAGTGATGCGTCCACTCCGGTCCTCTCGTACTAGGAGCAGCCCCCCTCAATTCTCCAGCGCCCACGGCAGATAGGGACCGAACTGTCTCACGACGTTCTAAACCCAGCTCGCGTACCACTTTAAATGGCGAACAGCCATACCCTTGGGACCTACTTCAGCCCCAGGATGTGATGAGCCGACATCGAGGTGCCAAACACCGCCGTCGATATGAACTCTTGGGCGGTATCAGCCTGTTATCCCCGGAGTACCTTTTATCCGTTGAGCGATGGCCCTTCCATTCAGAACCACCGGATCACTAAGACCTGCTTTCGCACCTGCTCGCGCCGTCACGCTCGCAGTCAAGCTAGCTTATGCCTTTGCACTAACCTCCTGATGTCCGACCAGGATTAGCTAACCTTCGTGCTCCTCCGTTACTCTTTAGGAGGAGACCGCCCCAGTCAAACTACCCACCAGACACTGTCCGCAACCCGGATTACGGGCCCACGTTAGAACACCAGCCATTAAAGGGTGGTATTTCAAGGTTGGCTCCATGCAGACTGGCGTCCACACTTCAAAGCCTCCCACCTATCCTACACATCAAGGACCAGTGTTCAGTGTCAAGCTATAGTAAAGGTTCACGGGGTCTTTCCGTCTTGCCGCGGGTACACTGCATCTTCACAGCGAGTTCAATTTCACTGAGTCTCGGGTGGAGACAGCCTGGCCATCATTACGCCATTCGTGCAGGTCGGAACTTACCCGACAAGGAATTTCGCTACCTTAGGACCGTTATAGTTACGGCCGCCGTTTACCGGGGCTTCGATCAAGAGCTTCTCCCTAAGGATAACCCCATCAATTAACCTTCCGGCACCGGGCAGGCGTCACACCGTATACGTCCACTTTCGTGTTTGCACAGTGCTGTGTTTTTAATAAACAGTTGCAGCCAGCTGGTATCTTCGACTGATTTCAGCTCCATGAGTAAATCACTTCACCTACATATCAGCGTGCCTTCTCCCGAAGTTACGGCACCATTTTGCCTAGTTCCTTCACCCGAGTTCTCTCAAGCGCCTTGGTATTCTCTACCTGACCACCTGTGTCGGTTTGGGGTACGATTTGATGTTACCTGATGCTTAGAGGCTTTTCCTGGAAGCAGGGCATTTGTTACTTCAGCACCGTAGTGCCTCGTCATCACGCCTCAGTGTTAGAGTGAACCGGATTTACCTGGAACACACACCTACACGCTTAAACCGGGACAACCGTCGCCCGGCCAACATAGCCTTCTCCGTCCCCCCTTCGCAGTAACACCAAGTACAGGAATATTAACCTGTTTCCCATCGACTACGCCTTTCGGCCTCGCCTTAGGGGTCGACTCACCCTGCCCCGATTAACGTTGGACAGGAACCCTTGGTCTTCCGGCGAGCGGGCTTTTCACCCGCTTTATCGTTACTTATGTCAGCATTCGCACTTCTGATACCTCCAGCATGCCTCACAGCACACCTTCGCAGGCTTACAGAACGCTCCCCTACCCAACAACACATAGTGTCGCTGCCGCAGCTTCGGTGCATGGTTTAGCCCCGTTACATCTTCCGCGCAGGCCGACTCGACCAGTGAGCTATTACGCTTTCTTTAAATGATGGCTGCTTCTAAGCCAACATCCTGGCTGTCTGAGCCTTCCCACATCGTTTCCCACTTAACCATGACTTTGGGACCTTAGCTGGCGGTCTGGGTTGTTTCCCTCTTCACGACGGACGTTAGCACCCGCCGTGTGTCTCCCGTGATAACATTCTTCGGTATTCGCAGTTTGCATCGGGTTGGTAAGTCGGGATGACCCCCTAGCCGAAACAGTGCTCTACCCCCGAAGATGAGTTCACGAGGCGCTACCTAAATAGCTTTCGGGGAGAACCAGCTATCTCCCGGTTTGATTGGCCTTTCACCCCCAGCCACAAGTCATCCGCTAATTTTTCAACATTAGTCGGTTCGGTCCTCCAGTTAGTGTTACCCAACCTTCAACCTGCCCATGGCTAGATCACCGGGTTTCGGGTCTATACCCTGCAACTTAACGCCCAGTTAAGACTCGGTTTCCCTTCGGCTCCCCTATTCGGTTAACCTTGCTACAGAATATAAGTCGCTGACCCATTATACAAAAGGTACGCAGTCACCCCATAAAAGAGGCTCCCACTGCTTGTACGTACACGGTTTCAGGTTCTTTTTCACTCCCCTCGCCGGGGTTCTTTTCGCCTTTCCCTCACGGTACTGGTTCACTATCGGTCAGTCAGGAGTATTTAGCCTTGGAGGATGGTCCCCCCATATTCAGACAGGATACCACGTGTCCCGCCCTACTCATCGAGCTCACAACATATGCACTTTTGTGTACGGGGCTGTCACCCTGTATCGCCGGCCTTTCCAGACCGTTCCACTAACACACATGCTGATTCAGGCTCTGGGCTGCTCCCCGTTCGCTCGCCGCTACTGGGGGAATCTCGGTTGATTTCTTTTCCTCGGGGTACTTAGATGTTTCAGTTCCCCCGGTTCGCCTCGTTAAGCTATGTATTCACTTAACGATAGTGCAACGAATTGCACTGGGTTTCCCCATTCGGACATCGCCGGCTATAACGGTTCATATCACCTTACCGACGCTTTTCGCAGATTAGCACGTCCTTCATCGCCTCTGACTGCCAGGGCATCCACCGTGTACGCTTAGTCGCTTAACCTCACAACCCGAAGATGTTTCGTAAAACACCGTCAGTGTTGCGAAAATTTGAGAGACTCGAACACACATTGACTGTGTGTCGTTTCAATTTTCAGCTTGATCCAGATTTTTAAAGAGCAAAACTTCGCAGTGAACCTTTTCAGGTACACTCTGAAGTTTTCTTGGGTTTTGCAGTAAATATGGTGGAGCTATGCGGGATCGAACCGCAGACCTCCTGCGTGCAAAGCAGGCGCTCTCCCAGCTGAGCTATAGCCCCATCGTAGTTAATCTCATCAACCTTAATTCGTTCTGAGACAAGGCGTGGTAACGCGAAGCATACATCAGTATATGAGCGTTGCCGCAACGCAGTATCAGAAGGAATTTGGTAGGCCTGAGTGGACTTGAACCACCGACCTCACCCTTATCAGGGGTGCGCTCTAACCACCTGAGCTACAAGCCTGCAGAGATTTTTTACTGCTAATTTTCATCAGACAATCTGTGTGAGCACTACAAAGGCAGGTTCTTTAAGGTAAGGAGGTGATCCAACCGCAGGTTCCCCTACGGTTACCTTGTTACGACTTCACCCCAGTCATGAATCACAAAGTGGTAAGCGCCCTCCCGAAGGTTAAGCTACCTACTTCTTTTGCAACCCACTCCCATGGTGTGACGGGCGGTGTGTACAAGGCCCGGGAACGTATTCACCGTGGCATTCTGATCCACGATTACTAGCGATTCCGACTTCATGGAGTCGAGTTGCAGACTCCAATCCGGACTACGACATACTTTATGAGGTCCGCTTACTCTCGCGAGGTCGCTTCTCTTTGTATATGCCATTGTAGCACGTGTGTAGCCCTGGTCGTAAGGGCCATGATGACTTGACGTCATCCCCACCTTCCTCCAGTTTATCACTGGCAGTCTCCTTTGAGTTCCCGGCCGGACCGCTGGCAACAAAGGATAAGGGTTGCGCTCGTTGCGGGACTTAACCCAACATTTCACAACACGAGCTGACGACAGCCATGCAGCACCTGTCTCACAGTTCCCGAAGGCACCCTCGTATCTCTACAAGGTTCTGTGGATGTCAAGACCAGGTAAGGTTCTTCGCGTTGCATCGAATTAAACCACATGCTCCACCGCTTGTGCGGGCCCCCGTCAATTCATTTGAGTTTTAACCTTGCGGCCGTACTCCCCAGGCGGTCTATTTAACGCGTTAGCTCCGGAAGCCACTCCTCAGGGGAACAACCTCCAAATAGACATCGTTTACGGCGTGGACTACCAGGGTATCTAATCCTGTTTGCTCCCCACGCTTTCGCACCTGAGCGTCAGTCTTCGTCCAGGGGGCCGCCTTCGCCACCGGTATTCCTCCAGATCTCTACGCATTTCACCGCTACACCTGGAATTCTACCCCCCTCTACGAGACTCAAGCCTGCCAGTTTCGAATGCAGTTCCCAGGTTGAGCCCGGGGATTTCACATCCGACTTGACAGACCGCCTGCGTGCGCTTTACGCCCAGTAATTCCGATTAACGCTTGCACCCTCCGTATTACCGCGGCTGCTGGCACGGAGTTAGCCGGTGCTTCTTCTGCGGGTAACGTCAATTGCTGCGGTTATTAACCACAACACCTTCCTCCCCGCTGAAAGTACTTTACAACCCGAAGGCCTTCTTCATACACGCGGCATGGCTGCATCAGGCTTGCGCCCATTGTGCAATATTCCCCACTGCTGCCTCCCGTAGGAGTCTGGACCGTGTCTCAGTTCCAGTGTGGCTGGTCATCCTCTCAGACCAGCTAGGGATCGTCGCCTTGGTGAGCCGTTACCTCACCAACTAGCTAATCCCATCTGGGCACATCCGATGGCAAGAGGCCCGAAGGTCCCCCTCTTTGGTCTTGCGACGTTATGCGGTATTAGCTACCGTTTCCAGTAGTTATCCCCCTCCATCGGGCAGTTTCCCAGACATTACTCACCCGTCCGCCACTCGTCAGCAAAGCAGCAAGCTGCTTCCTGTTACCGTTCGACTTGCATGTGTTAGGCCTGCCGCCAGCGTTCAATCTGAGCCATGATCAAACTCTTCAATTTAAGTTTGATGCTCACAGAATTAAACTTCGTAATGAATTACGTGTTCACTCTTTGAGACTTGGTATTCATTTTTCGTCCGAGGACGTTAAGAATCCATGTCACTTTGAGTGCCCACACAGATTGTCTGATAAATTGTTAAAGAGCAGTTGCGACGCGCTTTAGCGCTCTGTCGCGAGGTCCCGTATATTACGTTTTCCTCATTCAGAGTCAAGCATTTATTTCGCTTTTCTCTGTGGGCGTTCATCTCTGAACCCCGCTGACCCGGCGGCTTGCGTGCCGTTGTTCCGTGTCAGTGGAGGCGCATTATAGGGAGTTATTTCAGGCTGACAAGGGGAAATTTAAAATAATTTTCCGAGTGCGCATTTTTTATTCTTTACGTTTATTTAACCAACGAATCGGGGGTTAACTGAGCGATTTCTCGGGCAAAACTCGCGACTTGTTCCCAGTCGGTATAAATAACTTCTTTACGCGTATCCGTTTCGCCGCCCGACATTTTCATAATGAGTTTAATCATCATTCGGTCATACCAGCGATAGCGCGGATAAAGTAGCGCCCCGGCGATAACTGCAGAACGGTCTGGCCGCCACTGCGAGTTCATTAAAAACTTGCGCGCGTAGCTGTTGGTTTGCGGCGTCCGCTTTTCCGGTTTCCGCGCCACCAGGTTGACGGAGTAAAACGCACTTGGCATGTGATTCAAGCGTGTTGCATGTTTCTTCACAAACGCGAGGAAGGCAGAATGATAGTGCCCATAACGAATCGATGCGCCAATGACTACCCGGTCATAGCGTTCCCAGTCAGGTTCATCGGTACGATGCAGATTGACCACATCCGTGCAGATACCAAGTTCTTTGAGTTCTGACGCCAGATAAGCGGCGATTTCCTGGGTCTGCCCGTCACGGGATGAGAAAAGAATCAGTGTTTTCACGTGTTACTCCATTATTCACGCCAGAAAGTCGGGGTAAAAAGTACCAGCAGAGTGAAGACTTCCAGACGACCGAACAGCATGTTGGCAATCAGGATCCATTTCGCCACCGGATTCATACTGGCAAAGTTGTCCGCCACGACGCCCAGCCCAGGCCCAAGGTTGTTCAGCGTCGCCACCACGGAGGCAAAGGCGGAGAAATCGTCCACACCGGTCGCGATAATCGCCAACATACTGATAATGAAGACCAGCGCATACGCCGAGAAAAATCCCCAGACGGCTTCAAGAATACGTTCCGGCAGCGCGCGGTTCCCCAGCTTGATGCTATAGACCGCATTGGGATGCACCAGACGCTTCAGTTCGCGGTTCCCCTGTTTGAACAGCAAGAGGATACGGATAACCTTCAATCCCCCGCCCGTTGAGCCCGCACAGCCACCTATAAACGCGGAACATAGCAGCAGTACCGGCAGGAAAAGCGGCCAGCGCGCAATACTGTCGGTCGTAAATCCGGCCGTGGTGGCCATCGACACTACCTGGAAAAAGGCCTGGTTGAGCGTCGTCAGCGCGGAGCTATAGATGTTATGGAACCAGAGCACTAATGTGCAGATGACCACCAGCGTCAGTTGGACACCAATGAACATACGAAATTCGGGGTCACGCCAGTAAACCTTCAGGCTGCGGCCACTCAGTAACGAGAAGTGCAGACCGTAGTTACAGCCGGAGATTAATAAGAAGATAGCAATAATGGTGTTAATCGTTGGGCTGTCAAAGTAGCCCACGCTGGCATCATGGGTGGAAAACCCGCCGATCGCGATAGTGGCAAAACTGTGTCCGATGGCATCAAACGCCGGCATGCCGGCAAACCATAGCGCCAGTGCACAGGCCACCGTCAGCAGGACATAGATCAACCACAGCGTTTTTGCCGTCTCGGCAATACGCGGGCGCATCTTGTTATCTTTCAGCGGTCCGGGCATTTCAGCGCGATAGAGCTGCATCCCACCGACACCGAGTATTGGCAGAATCGCGACGGCCAGCACAATGATCCCCATCCCGCCAAACCATTGCAGCATCTGGCGATAAAAGAGGATCGCATGTGGTAGCGAATCCAGCCCCACCAGCGTAGTGGCACCGGTCGTGGTCAGTCCGGAGAATGATTCGAAGAACGCATCGGTAATCGTGAGGTTCGGGCTTTCAGAAAAGATGAAGGGCAACGCACCCACGCTGCCCAGCACAGTCCAGAACAGCACGACGATCAAAAACCCTTCGCGAGATTTCAGTTCGCCTTTCTCACGACGGTTCGGCCACCACAACATGGAGCCAATCACCAGCGCGACAAAAAAGGTTTGCGTAAATGCGCGTCCCGCCCCATCACGATAGATAAGCGCTACCAGCCCCGGGAGGATCATCGTGCCCGAAAATAAGATGACCAGTAGTCCTACGATTCGGGTAATGGCGCGAAAATGCATCTCTGCCGCTTCCTTAGTTCTTCAAAATGAGGTGGGGATTATTCTTCAATCGCTAACAATTGCAATGAACCACGACTAAAATCCGCCAGCTTTGCTGAAAATTCATCCACTTTCGCATAAGGAAGCGCCACCCGTAACCGAATGAATGCCTGGTAATCACTGGTGACGATTTTGCCGTCATGTTGACCCAGAAGTGCTTCAACGCCAGCCAACTGCGCGTACTCACACTGCAAAGTATATTCGGTTAATGGCGTCTTGCGCTGCGTCGTTAACTGACGCAATGCCTGGTTTACGCCACCGCCGTAGGCTTTAACCAGTCCGCCGGTGCCGAGCAAGACTCCGCCGTAGTAGCGCACCACAACGGCGGTGATTTCCCCAACGCCGCTGCCCATCAACTGCGCGAGCATCGGCTTACCTGCCGTTCCCGCCGGTTCACCGTCATCAGAAAAGCCCAGCTGCTGTGAATCATCCGGCGCGCCCGCCACCCACGCCACGCAATGGTGGCGGGCGCTCGGGTGCTCCGCTTTCACTGACTCCACAAACGCTTTTGCCGCCTCTACGCCCTCGGTATGCGCCAGCAGCGTAATGAAGCGGCTTTTTTTGATCTCTTCAACAACGGTGACCGGCGCCGCAGGGATTAACCAACTGTCCATTACGCCAGTTTCAGATCCCGCGTCATGTTCTCAACGTTGTTTTCGTGGATCACCACGTTGTCTTCAATACGAATACCGCCAAACGGTTTCAGCGCTTCAATTTTTTGCCAGTTGAAGTGTTTGCTGAACGGCCCTTCACGCCACGGCGCGAGCAGCGATTCGATGAAGTAAAAGCCTGGTTCAATGGTCAGCACCATACCCGGCTGGAGCACACGGGTGCAGCGCAGATACGGATATTTAGACGGCGCGGCGAGATGCGTACCAGAGTCATCCTGCATAAAGCCAGCAACATCATGCACCTGCAAACCCAGAGGATGGCCGATACCGTGCGGCATAAACGGTCCGGTGAGATCGTTTTCGACCATCGCTTCTTCGCTCAGATCGGTGACGATCTGGTGCTTACGCAGCAGTTTCGCAATACGCTGATGGAACTGAACGTGATAGTCCACATAGCTGACGCCCGCTTTCATAGTGGCGATCAGCGCCAGCTGTTCGTCATTCACATCTTTCACTAACTGCGCATACTCATTGTCGCTTTTCGCCGACCAGGTACGGGTCAGGTCTGCGGCATAGCCGTTATACTCCGCACCGGCATCCAGCAGGAAGCTGCGGATTTCAGACGGTGCCTGATGATCCAGTTTCGTGTAATGCAGAACCGACGCATGCTCGTTCAGCGCCACGATATTGCTGTACGGCACATCGGTGTCGCGATGACCGGTTGCGGTCAGATAAGCCAGGTTGATGTCGAACTCGCTCATCCCTGAACGGAAGGCTTCTTCCGCCGCACGGTGCCCATTCACCGCCATTTTCTGCGCTTCACGCATGCAGGCCAGTTCGTAATCCGTTTTGTAGGCACGGTAATAATGCAGATAGTCGATCACCCCTTTCGGGTTGATGTTGCTGGCCGCAATCTCCAGTTGCAGCGCACGCTCCGGAACCGGGCCAATATAACCAATATTGCCAAGAGCGGCAGGCAGTTGACTGCCAATACCATCCGCTTTCGGCAGGGCAATCACCTCAACTTCTTCAGTCCAGAAGGAGGTTGGCAGCGGCTCAACGTTGTGCCAGTAGTCGACCGGCAAGTAGAACCACAGTTTGGGTTTGTTCACCCCATCAACCAGCAGCCAGCAATTTGGCACCTGAGTCACCGGTACCCAGGCTTTAAACTGCGGATTGACCTTAAACGGGTAAGGATGATCGTCGAGGAAAACATTAAACAGCTCGCCGGAGTGAATAAGAAGCGCATCAAGCTTAAAGCGTTCCAGCGCATCACGCGTCCGTTCTTGTAGGGTAACGATATGATTTTTATAGAGTGCGGCCAGTGATTCCATTTTCTATCCTTCTGTTTTTCGACCTCAAGTCTCCGCATCTTAGCACATCGATTCGAGAGAGCGTGATTTCTGCCAGGTGTGATCGGATCGGCATTTCTTTAATCAGTCATTTGCATTTTATTAACATAAAATACACACTTCGCTTCATCTGGTATGACCAGATCACCTTGCGGATTCAGGAGACTGACATGCTTTACAAAGGCGACAACCTGTACCTCGACTGGCTGGAAGATGGCATCGCCGAACTGGTGTTCGATGCCCCAGGCTCAGTGAACAAACTCGACACGGCAACCGTCGCCAGCCTCGGCCAGGCGCTGGACGTACTGGAAAAACAAACAGATTTAAAAGGGCTGCTGCTGCGTTCGAACAAAGCGGCCTTTATCGTCGGTGCGGATATCACCGAATTCCTGTCGCTGTTTCTCGTTCCCGAAGAACAGCTCAGCCAGTGGCTGCATTTCGCCAACAGCGTCTTTAACCGTCTGGAAGATCTACCGGTCCCGACCCTTTCGGCCGTTAACGGCTATGCGCTGGGCGGCGGCTGCGAATGCGTGCTGGCGACTGATTACCGTCTGGCGACACCGGATCTGCGTATCGGTCTGCCAGAAACAAAGCTGGGTATCATGCCAGGCTTTGGCGGCTCCGTACGTATGCCGCGCATGTTAGGCGCGGACAGCGCGCTGGAGATCATTGCAGCCGGTAAAGACGTTGGGGCCGAGCAGGCGCTGAAAATCGGCCTGGTCGATGGCGTTGTGAAAGCAGAAAAGCTGATTGAGGGCGCAAAAGCGGTATTACGTCAGGCCATCAACGGCGATCTGGACTGGAAAGCGAAGCGTCAGCCGAAGTTGGAACCGCTGAAGCTCAGCAAGATTGAAGCCACCATGAGCTTCACCATTGCTAAAGGCATGGTCGCGCAAACGGCAGGTAAACACTACCCGGCTCCGATGACAGCGGTGAAAACCATTGAAGCCGCCGCGCGCTTTGGTCGTGAAGAAGCACTGAATCTGGAAAACAAAAGTTTTGTCCCGCTGGCGCACACCAATGAAGCCCGCGCGCTGGTCGGTATTTTCCTAAACGATCAGTATGTGAAAGGCAAAGCGAAGACGCTGACCAAAAACGTTGAGACGCCGAAGCAGGCTGCAGTGCTGGGCGCGGGCATTATGGGCGGCGGCATCGCGTATCAGTCGGCATGGAAAGGCGTGCCGGTTATCATGAAAGATATCAATGACAAATCCCTGACCCTCGGGATGACCGAGGCCGCGAAACTGCTGAACAAACAGCTTGAGCGCAACAAAATTGACGGTCTGAAGATGGCTGGCGTGATTTCGACCATTCATCCTACGCTGGACTACGCCGGTTTTGAGCGCGTAGACGTCGTCGTCGAAGCGGTCGTTGAAAATCCAAAAGTGAAAAAAGCGGTACTGGCGGAGACGGAAGATAAAGTTCGCCCGGACACCGTGCTGGCATCGAACACTTCCACTATTCCCATCAGCGAGCTGGCAAGCGTGCTGAAGCGCCCGGAAAACTTCTGCGGGATGCACTTCTTTAACCCGGTTCACCGGATGCCGCTGGTTGAGATCATTCGTGGCGAAAAAAGCGCCGATGAAACCATCGCGAAAGTGGTCGCCTGGGCCAGCAAAATGGGTAAAACGCCGATCGTGGTCAACGACTGCCCTGGCTTCTTTGTTAACCGCGTGCTGTTCCCTTACTTCGCCGGATTCAGTCAGTTACTGCGCGACGGTGCGGACTTCCGCAAAGTCGACAAAGTGATGGAAAAACAGTTCGGTTGGCCGATGGGCCCGGCGTACCTGCTTGACGTCGTGGGCATTGATACCGCGCATCACGCACAGGCCGTGATGTCCGCAGGTTTCCCGCAGCGAATGCAAAAAGATTATCGCGACGCGATTGATGCGCTGTTTGACGCCAGTCGTTTTGGTCAGAAGAACGGTCTGGGCTTCTGGCGCTATAAAGAAGACAGCAAAGGTAAGCCGAAGAAAGAAGAGGATGCCACCGTTGACGGCCTGTTGGCTGACGTCAGTAAAGCGAAGCGGGATTTCAGCGACGAAGAGATTATCGCCCGCATGATGATCCCGATGGTCAACGAAGTGGTGCGCTGTCTCGAAGAAGGCATTATCGCCAGTCCGGCAGAGGCCGACATGGCGCTGGTTTACGGTCTGGGCTTCCCTCCGTTCCACGGCGGGGCGTTCCGCTGGCTGGATACGATCGGCAGCGCGAAATATCTCGATATGGCGCAACAGTATCAGCACCTCGGTCCGTTATACGACGTTCCGGAAGGTCTGCGTAATAAAGCGCGTCATAACGAACCGTATTATCCCCCGGTTGAGCCTGCCCGTCCGGTTGGCGACCTGAAAACGGCTTAAGGAGTCACAATGGAACAGGTTGTAATTGTTGATGCGATCCGTACCCCGATGGGCCGTTCGAAAGGGGGCGCATTTCGCCACGTGCGCGCGGAAGATCTCTCCGCGCATTTGATGCGTAGCCTGCTGGCGCGAAATCCGGCGCTGGAAGCGGCAGCGCTTGACGATATCTACTGGGGCTGCGTGCAGCAGACGCTGGAGCAGGGCTTTAACATCGCCCGTAACGCGGCGCTGCTGGCGGAAGTCCCGCATTCCGTTCCGGCGGTGACCGTCAACCGGCTGTGCGGTTCCTCCATGCAGGCATTGCATGACGCGGCGCGGATGATCATGACCGGCGATGCGCAGGCCTGTCTGGTGGGCGGTGTGGAGCATATGGGCCATGTGCCGATGAGCCACGGTGTTGATTTCCACCCGGGCCTGAGCCGCAACGTCGCCAAAGCGGCGGGCATGATGGGGCTGACAGCAGAGATGCTCTCCCGCATGCACGGTATCAGTCGAGAAATGCAGGATGCCTTTGCCGCACGTTCACACGCCCGTGCCTGGGCTGCAACGCAGTCTGGCGCGTTTAAGAATGAAATTATCCCAACCGGCGGGCATGACGCCGATGGCGTGCTGAAGCAGTTTACCTATGACGAAGTGATTCGTCCGGAAACCACGATTGAAACGCTGTCCACCTTGCGTCCGGCGTTTGATCCGGTCAGCGGTACGGTTACGGCAGGTACTTCTTCCGCACTCTCCGATGGCGCGGCCGCCATGCTGGTGATGAGCGAAAGTCGTGCGCGTGAGCTGGGTCTGAAACCGCGCGCCCGCGTGCGCTCAATGGCGGTGGTGGGCTGCGATCCTTCCATCATGGGATACGGTCCGGTTCCGGCATCAAAACTGGCGCTGAAAAAAGCGGGACTTTCCGCCAGCGATATCGGTTTGTTTGAGATGAACGAAGCGTTTGCCGCGCAGATCCTGCCGTGCATTAAAGATCTGGGCTTGATGGAGCAGATCGACGAGAAGATCAACCTTAACGGCGGTGCGATCGCGCTCGGTCACCCGCTGGGCTGCTCCGGTGCGCGTATCAGCACCACGCTGCTGAATCTGATGGAACGCAAAGATGTCCAGTTCGGTCTGGCGACGATGTGTATCGGATTGGGTCAGGGTATCGCGACGGTGTTTGAGCGGGTTTAAAGATATTCACTCATTGTAGGCCGGGTAAGCGAAGCGCCCCCGGCTCGATTGCCGGATGACGACGCTAAAGCATCTTATCCGGCCTACAACGAAAACGTCACTGTATAACAATTTAGTTGCCGTTCTTCCCGCCTGTCAGGGGCGGGTTTTTTCTGCTTCATTTTTCTTCTTAGATAAATGCAAACGCATCGCCAAACAGGCGATCTTCCCGCGCACTGCGCTCATTACAGAACAGGTCACGCGCGATTTTCGCCATCTCAAAGCGGCCCGCAATGTAGATGTCATGCTCAGCCAGCGTTCCGTGATCCTGCATCACCGCCGTTAAGACCGTTCCCGTACGCCCACGCCAGCCGGTTTCAGGCTGTTCCACCACCGCTTCAACGCGCAGGTTAGGATGGTTGACAGAGAGCGCTTCAAGTTCAGAGAGATCGTAGAGGTGCTTCTCTTCACGACCGCCCCAGTAAATCGTGACCTCACGATTGGGATTACGCGCCAGCGCCGTCAGCAGAATGGAACGGGCGTAGGAAAAGCCTGTGCCCCCGGCGATCAGGATCAGCGGACGCTCTTCATCGTCACGCAGCCACGCGTCGCCGTGTGGAATATCCACCGTAATTTCATGGTCCTTCAGGATGCGATCCATCACCGCTTTGGCATAGAGGTTAATTTCTGATGCACCAATGTGGAGCTCAATAAAACCCTGATCATTCGGCGTAGAGGCCATCGAGAACGGACGTTTATCCCGCTCATCCATCACGACCATCAAATATTGACCGGCGCGAAAGGAAAATGCCGCATCGGGTACTAAACGAACACGGTATACGGTATCAGTGATAGCTTCTACCGAGGTCACTTTACAGCTTAAGGTTGTCATGCGCTCCCTCTATGGGTCTGTAGGGCAAAACGAGCGCCTCAGGCGCCTTTACCGTCATTAAAGATGGCCAGTTCATCCCAAATCGCATCGATACGGGCGGTAACGTCAGGATCTTTTTTAATTGGACGTCCCCACTCGCGTTGGGTTTCACCTGGCCATTTGTTCGTGGCATCCAGCCCCATTTTTGAACCCAGGCCGGAAACCGGCGAGGCAAAATCCAGATAATCAATTGGCGTGTTTTCTACCAGCACCGTGTCCCTGGCCGGATCCATTCGGGTGGTAATCGCCCAAATCACATCATTCCAGTCGCGTGCATTGACGTCATCATCACAAACGATAACAAATTTGGTGTACATAAACTGGCGTAAAAATGACCAGACACCCATCATGACGCGTTTCGCATGACCGGCGTACTGTTTTTTGATCGTGACGACGGCCAGACGATAAGAGCATCCTTCCGGCGGCAGATAAAAATCGACGATTTCCGGGAACTGTTTTTGCAGAATCGGCACAAACACTTCGTTTAGCGCGACGCCGAGCACGGCGGGTTCGTCCGGTGGACGACCGGTGTAGGTCGAATGGTAAATCGCGTCCTCACGCTGGGTAATAT
The DNA here is from genome assembly GCA_009363175.1 of Citrobacter telavivensis. Lineage (NCBI taxonomy): Bacteria > Pseudomonadati > Pseudomonadota > Gammaproteobacteria > Enterobacterales > Enterobacteriaceae > Citrobacter > Citrobacter telavivensis. Next base: position 595,146 of record CP045205.1, on the reverse strand, counting down.
GCGTGACGGTAAAAACCGGGAAGCTATCCACTTCATTGTAATACCCCGTATGGTCGCCATACGGGCCTTCCGGCGCCATTTCACCCGGGTCGATATACCCTTCCAGCACAATCTCCGCACTGGCGGGCACTTCAAGATCGTTAGACAGGCATTTGACCACTTCGGTTTTTGTGCCACGCAGCAGACCGGCAAACGCGTACTCTGAGAGCGTATCCGGTACCGGCGTCACCGCGCCAAGAATGGTGGCAGGGTCGGCACCCAGCGCAACGGAGACCGGGAAACGTTCACCCGGATGCGCCGCACACCACTCCTGATAATCAAGCGCGCCGCCACGATGGGACAGCCAGCGCATGATCAGTTTATTTTTGCCAATCAACTGCTGGCGATAAATACCCAGATTCTGCCGCTCTTTATGCGGGCCACGCGTCACGGTCAGCCCCCAGGTGATGAGCGGTGCGGCGTCTTCAGGCCAGCAGGTCATGACAGGAATTCGGTTTAAGTCGACGTCATCGCCAGAGATGATTTTTTGCTGACAAGGCGCACCACGCAGTCGTTTCGTCGGCATATTCAGCACCTGCTTGAACTGCGGCAGCTTATCAAACAGATCGCGAAAGCCTTTCGGCGGCTCCGGCTCTTTCAAAAATGCCAGTAATTTACCCACTTCCCGCAGCGCGGAGACATCATCCTGCCCCATGCCCATCGCGACACGTTTTGGCGTACCAAACAGGTTGCACAACACCGGCATCGAATAGCCTTTGGGGTTTTCAAACAGCAGTGCAGGGCCACCAGCACGTAGCGTGCGGTCAGCAATCTCGGTGATTTCCAGGTGCGGATCCACTTCAAGCGTGATGCGTTTGAGTTCACCCTGTTGTTCAAGCAGCGTCAGGAAGTCGCGTAAATCGTGATATTTCATGGCGTCCATTATGGCCTCTTCGTAAGCGCCTCATTATACGGCGTTCACCATCGTGATGCTGTATTTTTGTTAAATTAGCGTGAACTCTGGCAGCCCACCGGCTCCACCGGAATTATAATTAACTTCACGCTTTGCTTTTGCTATGCTTGCGCCCCGGACAAGCGGATAAGAGTTATTATGCAATCCTGGTATTTACTGTACTGCAAGCGCGGGCAACTTCAGCGTGCTCAGGAACACCTCGAAAGACAGGCAGTGAGCTGCCTGACGCCGATGATCACCCTGGAAAAAATGGTGCGAGGAAAACGTACTGCAGTCAGCGAACCGCTGTTCCCAAACTATCTGTTCGTGGAATTTGATCCGGAAGTGATTCATACCACGACGATCAATGCCACGCGCGGCGTCAGCCATTTTGTCCGCTTTGGCGCATCACCCGCGATAGTCCCTTCCACGGTGATTCACCAGCTCTCCGTTTATAAACCGGAAGGCATTGTCGATCCCGAAACGCCTTACCCCGGCGACCGCGTGGTCATCACGGAAGGGGCTTTTGAAGGCCTGCAGGCTATTTTCACTGAACCGGACGGCGAGGCGCGTTCCATGCTACTGCTCAACCTGCTAAATAAAGAGGTGAAGCAGAGCGTGATAAATACCGGTTTCCGTAAGCTTTAACGTCGACTCAGAACGAAATTCCAAACAGCTTCCTGACATTCGCATCCGTTGTGGCGGAAAGCCATTGCGGATCGTCTCCACGCCAGTGAGCAATACGCTCAAGAATATGTGGCAAATGTGCCGGTTCGTTACGCCGCGACGCGGGCTTCGGCGAAAGATCGCGCGGCAACAGATACGGCGCGTCGGTTTCAATCAGCAGTTGTTCGGCCGGAATAAACGGTAGCAATTCGCGCAGCTCAAGCCCACGACGTTCATCACATACCCAGCCCGTAATACCGATGTACATGCCCCTGTCGACACACTCCTGCATCTCCTCGCGCGTACCGGTAAAGCAGTGCAGCACCGCGCCCGGGAGTTTGTCCAGCCACGGTTCCAGCAGCGTCATGAATCGCACGTGCGCATCACGACAATGCATAAAGACCGGCATTTGTAACTCAGCGGCAATACGCAACTGCGCGTCAAACGCCCGCTCTTGTTCCTGCGGAGTGGAAAAATTGCGATTGAAATCGAGGCCACATTCGCCAATCGCCACGACCTCCGGCTGGTTCGCCAGTGCCACAATCGCATCCTTTGTTTCAGGTTGCCACTGGCTGCTGTCATGCGGGTGAACACCGGCCGTCGACCAACAGTGAGGATAAGTCTGCGCCAGCCGCTGCGCCTGCTGGCTTTCATGTAGATTGGTTCCGGTAAGAAGCAGCCCCTTCACGCCAGCAGCAGTCGCGCGTGCGACGGCCTCATCACGGTCTTTCAAAAACTGCGAACTGGTTAAATTAACGCCGATATCAAACATGCTTCGCTCCATATAACAACCGCCCTGACGGGCGGTTGAATTTACTCTTCTGTCTTCTCGGCTTTCTCAGCTTCGGCTTCTGATTCCGCCTCGTTATCTTCATCCCGCGTCTGTCGCTTGCCGACATAGAAACGTGAGAAGAAAACGCCTACCTCAAACAGGCAGTACATCGGAATCGCCAGTAACGTCTGCGAAAAAACATCCGGCGGCGTCAGCAGCATCCCTACCACAAACGCACCAACCAGCACGTAAGGCCGTTTTTTACGCAAGTCATCCGGTGTAGTCACACCCATCCAGCAAAGCAGCACGATGGCAACAGGCACCTCAAACGAGACGCCGAATGCCATGAACAGCGCCATGACAAAGCTTAGATAGCTGGCAATATCCGTCGAGACCTGCACACCTTCCGGCGCGGTATTGGCAAGGAAGCCAAACGCCAGCGGGAACACGACAAAATAGGCAAACGCCATACCGATATAGAACAGTAACGAACTGGAGACCAGCAGCGGTACCACCATGCGGCGTTCATGCTTATACAGCGCTGGCGCGATAAACGCCCAGACCTGATAAAGGATCACCGGCGCAGACAGGATCAGCGACACCATGAAGGTCAATTTGATCGGGGTGAAAAACGGTGATGCGACATCCGTCGCGATCATGGTCGCACCCTGCGGCAACTGTTTGATGAGTGGCGAGGAAACCAGGTGATAGATGTCATTGGCAAAATAGACCAATGCCAGAAAGATCACGATAACCGCAATAATGCAGTTAAGCAGACGTTTACGCAGCTCAATCAGGTGCGTGATAAGCGGTTGAGTATCTTCTACAGCCATGTTTACGGTTTATCACTCGACGTAGGGGAGGAGCCAGCAACAGGGGCAGCGGATTTCGGTTCAGCGTCCTTCACGTTGACAATTGGGGGTGTCTCCCCGGCAATCTCAGGAGCCTGTTCCGGTGCACTGGCCTGGACTTCAGCAGTGGCGGGGGTGACCCCTTCATGCTGTTCTTCGTTCCCTTTCACCACCGGGTTATGGATGGTATGCGCTTCGTCGCTCGCTTTTTCGGGCTCGTTTGCGCTATAGGAACGCTTCATTGACTCTGCCGCCTGACGCAGTTCATCCATCGAGGCTTTTAGCTCGGGAGTCAGATTTTCCAGGCTCGCTTTCTCAACCTTTTTCAGGCTGTCCTGAAACTCCTGGAGCTTAAGCTCCTGGGTCAGTTCATTCTGAACGGTTGTCGCAAGGGATCGCAGTGCGCGTACCCAGCCAGCTATCGTTTTGACGGCTACCGGCAATCGCTGCGGCCCCAGAACAACGAGGCCGATAATAAACACCAGTAACAGTTCGCTAAAACCGATATCAAACACGAATTACACCTGCTCTTTATCGTGGCTTTTCGCGTCTTCTTTTTTCGCAGTTTCTTTATCAGCGTCTGCCGGTTTGTCAGTAATAGATTTCGCGGTAAAGTCAGCGTCCTGACTGGCTTTATCCTGTTTAGCATCATCATCACTCATGGCTTTTTTGAAGCCTTTGATGGATGCGCCAAGATCGGAACCGATGGAGCCGAGCTTCTTGGTGCCAAACAACAGTACAACGATGACGGCAATGATCACCAACTGCCAAATACTGATACCACCCATACATGTTCCTCTGTGATAGATGATGAATTAATAAGGCCGTAGTATACGTTACCCGGCCTGCCTTGAGCGATGAAAAAATCAGCGAGTTTTGCACCAGCCGACAATCCAGGCAACCAGGCCGCCCGCCATTAACCAACCGGGCATATAGCCCCATTCAGGGCGATTAATCAGCAAGAACGTCCCACTTAACAGCAACGTTGCGCCAATTCCCAATAAGTAACGGGATTGCCCCTGACGGACATGATTCTCCTGAAGCTCGCGCGCAATCTTATCAACACTGTGCTGTAAATATTTGCCCTGGCGCAAACTGTCGTACACCAGTTCAGGGAGTTCTGGCATTTTTTCGACCCAGAACGGCGCTTTTTCCTTAAATGCTCTGATCAGCGCTGGAATACCGACCTGATCTTTGATCCATGACTCCAGAAAAGGCTTCGCTGTTTTCCAGAGATCCAACTGCGGATAGAGTTGGCGGCCTACACCCTCAACATACAATAATGTCTTCTGCAACAATACCAGTTGCGGCTGCACTTCCATGTTAAACCGACGCGCCGTATTGAAAAGGTTTAACAAAACGTGGCCAAACGAGATTTCCGCCAGCGGCTTCTCGAATATCGGCTCGCACACCGTACGAATCGCAAATTCAAACTCTTCAACGTTGGTATCCGGTGGTACCCAGCCAGAATCGACGTGCAGTTCCGCAACTTTGCGGTAATCACGATTAAAAAACGCGATGAAGTTCTCCGCAAGGTAACGCTTATCTTCCTTATTTAACGAGCCAACAATGCCGCAATCAATGCCAATATATTTCGGGTTTTCCGGGTGTTCATAGCTGACAAAGATGTTACCGGGGTGCATATCCGCGTGGAAGAAGCTGTCACGAAAGACCTGAGTGAAGAATACCTGTACGCCGCGCTCCGCCAGCAACTTCATGTTGGTGCCGTTTTTCTCCAGCGTCACCACATCGGAAACCGGGATACCGTAAATGCGTTCCATCACCATCATATTCTCACTACAGTAGTCAGAATACACTTCCGGGATGTAGAGCATTGGGCTGTCTTCAAAGTTTCGCCGCAGTTGGATAGCGTTGGCGGATTCACGCAGCAGATTCAGCTCATCAATCAATGTCTTTTCATATTCCCGCACGACTTCCGTCGGACGCAGGCGGCGGCCATCTGGCAGCAAGCGTGGCACCCAGCGAGCAAGACGATAGATCAGTCTCAGATCCGCTTTGATAACCGGCAGAATGTCCGGGCGGATGACTTTGATGACAACCTCTTTGCCGTTCGATTTCAGTCTCGCCGTATGCACCTGGGCAACCGACGCCGACGCCAGCGGTTGAATATCAAATTCATCAAACCAGGCTTCAACAGGCAGTCCGCCCATGGCTTCTTCGATTTGCGCTTTCGCAAGTTTTCCATCGAAGGGAGCGACTTTGTCCTGTAACAACGCCAGCTGATCGGCAATATGCGGGGGAAAGAGATCGCGTCGGGTCGAGAGCATTTGACCAAACTTGATCCACACCGGCCCTAACTCCTGCAGAGCCAGTCTCAGTCTCTCTCCCAGTAGTTTTTCTTTATGTCGGTTTGGCATCCAGAACAGGCAATAACGCCATAACCGCAGCGGCAGCGTGATCCGCATTTTTGGGATGAGCTCATCAAGTCCGTAACTTAAGAAAGTGCGAATGATGAAATATAGGCGCCGTACTTCACCTGGCGTCATTTAGCCTCCAGTTTTTCCAGCCGCCGGGTCAGTGCATCGACAGCACGCTCCACGGCTGCCGTTTCTTCCGCAAACCAGGCAACCTCAAGCGATCCGGGCGCCATTCGCCACTCTTCCGTAATGGCTTCGGCAACATAGCGTTGCTGACGTTGGATCCCGTGTCGGATAAATTTGACCCCGCCGCGTAGCGCTTTGCTGATCCCTTCTGCTGCGATGTCGCCGGTATAAGGAGCCAGCAGTTCAGCAGGATCGAATTCCGCCAGATCGGCAAGGGCAACGAAATTCTGTACAACCTGAATATCACCCTGCACTTCCAGTTCGCCACTGCGGATCAGTGCGGTCAGTTGCTGGCGGTCGCGTAATTTTGGCAACACGCTGGCATGCGTGATTACCGTGCAGTCGGCCTCGCCAGCCCACTCGCCCAGCACGTCAACCTGACGTTCGCTGAACAGCAGAATTAATGATGTCGAAAAGCCTTTTAGCTCCACACGCAGCACTTTTCCCAGCAGACGCGCTCGCGCCGTTTTCAACGCCGGCGAACGATACAGGAATGAATTAAGCAGACTTTCCATTCCTGCAGTCACTAAGGGTTTAAAAGGCATCCCCGTTCTCCTGTCAGAACTTATAGCCGCGATGCAGCGCAACCACACCCGCTGTCAGGTTGTAATAGTCGACGCTTTCGAACCCGGCGTCCTGCATCATCGCTTTCAATGTGTCCTGGTCGGGATGCATACGGATGGATTCCGCCAGATAGCGATAGCTGTCGGCATCATTGGCGACCATAGAACCAATACGCGGCAAGATATGGAAAGAGTAGGCATCGTACGCTTTACTCAGCGGTTCGATAATCGGTTTAGAAAATTCCAGCACCAGCAGACGGCCGCCCGGTTTCAGGACTCGGTACATGGAGCGCAAGGCTTTGTCTTTGTCCGTGACGTTACGCAAACCGAAGGAAATGGTAATGCAGTCAAAGGTATTGTCCGGGAACGGTAGCGCTTCCGCATTGGCCTGAACGTATTCCACGTTGCCAATCACGCCGATATTGCGCAGCTTCTCGCGACCCATTTTGAGCATTGAGTCATTGATGTCCGCCAGAATAACCTTGCCGGTCTCACCGACCAGGCGAGAGAATTTGGCCGTGAGATCGCCGGTCCCCCCGGCTAAGTCCAGCACTGTCTGACCACGGCGAACGCCGCTACAGTCGATGGTGAAGCGTTTCCACAAACGATGAATGCCAAAAGACATCAAATCATTCATGACATCATATTTTGATGCCACAGAATGAAAAACGTGGGCCACCATGTCCGCTTTATGCTCTTTAGCGACAGTCTGAAAACCAAAGTGCGTCGTTTCTTGTGAATTATCCACCATCTCAGTGCCTGCTCATCTAAAAATTGTTCGAGAAGTGTAACAGATTGGGGCGCATTGCCCTACCCTTCTGCCCGTCCCGGCTGCCCCGAACGGACTAATTCGATTGCTGCTTTATCCCGTCATCGTCGGAATAAGACGTGTTTTCCTGCTCTTCGGGTACCGATCGCAACCGATACTCTTCATCCTGCGTCGTGGCCTGTTCCGCCAGTTCAGGATTAATCTCGCGCTTAATTTCGACTCCTAAGCCGCGAAACGCTTCGGCCTGCGCCAGCACGTTACCACGTCCCGACGAGAGTTTTTTCATCGCCTGACGATAGTTATCTTGCGCTTTATCCAGGCTCTGCCCGATGGCGGACATATCATCGACAAAGAGGCGCATTTTGTCATAGAGCTTGCTCGCACGGTCTGCAATCTGTTGCGCATTACGACTTTGATGTTCGTAGCGCCACAGATTCGCAATGGTCCGCAACGCCACCAGTAATGTCGTTGGGCTGACCAGCATAATATTATTTTTAAGCGCCTCGGTAATCAGTTCAGGCTGTCGGTCAAGCGCCAACAGAAAAGCGGGCTCCACAGGGATAAACATCAGCACGTAATCCAGGGTGCGCAGCCCCGGAAGTTGCTGGTAATCCTTACGTCCCAGCAGACGAATATGGTTACGCACCGAGGCAATGTGCTCCTGGAGCGCGTTTTCGCGGGTGTCATCATCTTGCGCGTTAAAATAGCGCTCATAGGCCACCAGCGTCATTTTGGCGTCGATCACCACATCTTTGCCCTGTGGCAAGCGTACGATCACGTCAGGCTGCATACGGGAACGGACGTCATTTTCGATGCTGACCTGCGTTTCGTACTCGTACCCTTCACGCAGTCCGGACGCCTCCAGCACGCGGGTGAGCACCACCTCGCCCCAGTTCCCCTGCGTTTTGTTATCGCCTTTTAGCGCACGGGTCAGGTTGACCGCTTCCTGGGTCATTTGCGCATTAAGCTGTTGGAGATTGCGAATTTCATGCGCCAGGGTATGACGCTCGCGCGCTTCCTGACCAAAGCTCTCCTGGACCTGGCGACGAAAACCGTCCAGTTGTTCTCGCAGCGGCGTCAGCAGACCGTTCAGGCTCTGTCGGTTTTGCTCATCAACCCGGCGATTGCTCTGTTCAAAGATTCGGTTCGCCAGGTTTTCAAACTGTTCGCTCAGACGCTGCTCGCTGTTGATCATCTGGCGGATTTTATCTTCCGCATGCTGCTGCGTCGCTTCCATCCGCGTAGTCACTTCACGCAGATCCGCTTCCAGCGAGGTGTTAATACTGCGCAGGCTACGTAATTCGTTATTGAGCAACTCACACTCATCGCGCCAGTGTTCGCTTTGGGCTATCTGTTGTTTTGCTGCGCTTAATGCCGCAACCATCTCTTCACGTTCAGCGAATTGCTCGGCTTTCTGTTGTGCATGCTGATAGCTGGCCAGCAGCCAGCCAAGCGCAATACCCACCAGCGCAATAACCGCATAAATAATGATTGAGATATCCAAAATGCCTCCTGACGCCATACATCACCCGCACAAAATAGAATTGTGCTGTATAAACGTCCAGTTTTAAAGAACTTTCCTGCGAGGCGCTACGCAAATAATCGCGTAAAAGCAAAAGGCCGAACGCGTCGGCCTTTTATGGAAGGGAAGAGGATTAGATCAGACGACGCGCCGCTTCCACCACGATTTTCACCGCATGGCTTTCGGTCTGTTTCATCGTCTCAGCATTCGGGATCTCCTGCTGAGTACGGTTAACGATCACGCCCGCTACCATCCCGGCGCGCAGGCCCTGGCTTGCACACATGGTCAGCAGCGTGGCGGACTCCATTTCGTAGTTCATCACGCCCATTGACTGCCACTCTTCCATAGAGCCTTTGAAACGACGCACCACGCGACCGGAGAAGGTGTCGTAGCGTTCCTGACCTGGGTAGAAGGTGTCAGAAGAGGCGGTCACGCCCACGTGAGTGGTGGCACCGATGGATTTTGCCGCTTCAACCAGCGCGGTGGTGCATTCAAAGTCAGCGACTGCCGGGTACTCCATCGGCGCAAAATGCAGGCTCGCGCCATCCAGACGAACGGACGCCGTGGTGACCAGCACATCGCCGACATTAATATGCGGCTGAATAGCACCGGTGGTGCCGATACGCAGGAAGGTACGAATGCCCAACTGAGCCAGTTCTTCCACCGCAATAGAGGTAGACGGGCCGCCGATACCGGTCGAGCAGACAATGACGGCTTTACCGTCCAGTTCTGCACGCCAGGTGGTGAATTCACGGTGAGATGCCAGCTTAACCGGCTTCTCCATCAGCGCGGCGATCTTTTCCACACGTTCCGGATCGCCAGGGACGATAGCCAGCGTAGCCCCTTGTAAATCGTTCTTGGTGAGGCCGAGATGAAAAACGTCAGACCTGGACATATAAAACTCCTCTGTGATTCGGTTTTTGTCAGAAGAAGCAAAAAGACACTTTACCGAAGGACTTAAGATATTTTCGTGACTCTCATCACCATGACACAAATCAGTTGCATAAACTTACCGATAAATAGTGATTTAAGTCACATTAACAGCCCGATTTTTTCTTTCTCCGCACAAAAAGCGAGCCGTTTGAGGCAGTGTGAATGGTTAAAGGCTGTCTATAGTTAATAGTGCGCTATTTTTCTAAGGGTACGGAGAATACCATGACATCAACACAACAAACCGGTTTTGCACCTGCAGCATCCCCGATTGCCTCTACCTCAGTTCATACCCCGGACGACACTATTGTCGCGGGCATTACGTCGATCCCTTCCCAGGGTGACGACATGCCGGCGTATCACGCGCGCCCGAAAAAGAGCGATGGCCCTCTGCCTGTGGTCATTGTAGTGCAGGAAATCTTTGGCGTGCATGAACATATCCGCGACGTCTGCCGTCGCCTGGCGCTGGACGGGTATCTGGCTATCGCGCCAGAACTCTATTTCCGCGAGGGCGATCCGAATGATTTCGCCGATATTCCTACCCTGCTCAGCGGTCTGGTGGCGAAAGTGCCGGATTCTCAGGTACTGGCCGATCTGGATCACGTTGCCAGTTGGGCGTCCCGTAACGGTGGGGATGTTCATCGCCTGATGATCACCGGCTTTTGTTGGGGCGGACGTATTGCCTGGCTGTACGCGGCGCATAACCCGCAGTTGAAAGCCGCAGTGGCCTGGTATGGAAAGCTAGTGGGTGATAAGTCGTTGAATTCGCCGAAGCATCCTGTCGATGTGGCGACCGATCTGAACGCCCCGGTGCTGGGTCTGTACGGCGGTCAGGATAACAGTATTTCGCAGGAAAGCGTGGAGACCATGCGCCAGGCGCTACGCGCCGCTAACGCCAACACGGAGATTATCGTCTATCCCGATGCCGGTCATGCCTTCAATGCCGACTATCGCTCGAGCTATCACGAAGAATCCGCCAAAGACGGCTGGCAAAGAATGCTGGCATGGTTTGCGCAGTACGGAAGTAAGAAATAAGTTCTGGCCCGGAAACACCCGGGCCAGATTTTTCAGGATCACGCCTGACGCAGATTCTGTGCTGCCTGGACCATGTTTGCCAGCGCGGCTCGGGTTTCTGCCCAACCGCGGGTTTTCAGGCCGCAGTCCGGGTTCACCCACAGGCGTTCAGCCGGGATACGCTGCGCCGCTTTTTGCAACAGCGCCTCAATCCATTCTACGCTCGGGACGTTCGGCGAGTGAATGTCATACACGCCCGGTCCAATTTCGTTTGGATAGTCGAACTCTTCAAATGACTCCAGCAACTCCATGTCGGAACGTGAGGTCTCAATGGTTATCACGTCGGCATCCAGCGCGGCGATAGAATCCATGATGTCGTTAAACTCGCAGTAACACATGTGGGTGTGGATCTGGGTATCATCCTTCGCCACCGCTGCATTGATACGAAATGCCTCCACGCCCCACGCCAGATAGGCGGCCCAGTCGCTACGGCGCAGCGGAAGCCCTTCACGTAGTGCGGGTTCATCAATCTGGATGATGCCAATGCCTGCCGCTTCAAGATCTGCCACCTCGTCACGTAGCGCCAGCGCGATCTGTTTGGCAATCGTTTCACGGCTGACATCTTCACGTGGGAACGACCAGCAAAGAATCGTCACCGGGCCGGTCAGCATCCCTTTCACCGGTTTGTCGGTCAGAGACTGGGCGTATTTCGCCCACTCGACGGTAATCGCTTCCGGACGACTAACGTCACCGATCACCACCGGCGGTTTAACACAGCGGGAACCGTAGCTCTGCACCCAGCCGTTCTGGGTGAAGACGAAACCGTCCAGATGTTCACCAAAATATTCCACCATGTCATTACGCTCGGCTTCACCGTGAACCAGCACGTCCAGCCCCAGCCGCTCCTGCTCAACAATCGCCTGCTTGATATGCTCCGCAATGCCGGTGCGGTAGTGGTTGGCATCGAGATTGCCCTTTTTGAAGTCCAGACGCAGGCCGCGGATTTCAGTGGTCTGCGGGAAAGAACCGATAGTGGTCGTTGGCCAGGCCGGCAGGTTGAAGCGCGCACGCTGGGCTTCAGCACGCACCTCATACGGGTTCGCTCGCTGGCTGTCCTGTTCGGTGATGGCCGCCAGACGTTTTTCCACTGCCGCATTGTGTACACGGGTTGAATGGCGACGCGCCTGAATCGGTGCGCTCCATTCGGCGATGGCGGCGGTATCGCCGCTGTTCAGCGCATCGCGCAGCAGCGTCAGTTCGCCACATTTTTGCAGAGCAAAGGCAAACCAGCTCTTCACTTCCTCATCCAGACGCGTTTCGACGCTCAGGTCGATCGGGCTATGCAGCAGCGAGCAGGAAGAAGCCACCCACAGCGCACGAAGGCCTACGATATTGTTAATCTGGGCATATTTTTCTGTCAGATCGGCACGCCAGACGTTACGTCCATTGACCAGACCGGCAGACAGCAGCCAGTCAGACGGCAGGCGTTTGTGCAGCGCCGCCACGTCATCTTTACCGTGGACCAGGTCAACGTGCAGCCCCTGTACCGACAGCGCGGTAATGGTATCAAGGTTCGGCGTCACACCTTCAAAGTAAGTGGTCAACAGCAGTTTCACCTGCCCGGAAAGTGCATCGTAGGCCGGTTTGAAGGCGTTCAGCCACGCCTGCGGCAGCTCCAGCACTAACGCCGGTTCGTCAATCTGCACCCACTCGATACCGCGTTTTGCCAGCTCAGCCAGCACCTGTTTGTACACCGGCAGAATGTCATTCAACAGGCTCAGGCGGTCGAACGATTCGCCTTTCACTTTCCCCAGCCACAGATACGTCACCGGCCCCAGCAGCACGGGTTTCACCTTGTGACCCAGCGCCAGCGCCTCGTCCACTTCATCCAGCAGTTGTGTCCAGGTCAGTTTGAACTGCTGACCTTTAACGAACTCCGGCACCATGTAGTGATAGTTGGTGTTAAACCACTTGGTCATTTCCGCCGCTGCCGCAGGTTCACCGGTCGGCGCACGACCACGACCAATGCGGAACAGCGTGTCGATATCGACACAACCGTCTTTGTTCTGATGACGAGCCGGCACGTTGCCGAGCAGCAGGCTGGTGGTCAGAACATGGTCATACCAGGCGAAGTCACCCACCGGCAGAAGATCAATACCCGCTTGCTTTTGTTGATCCCAGTGGCGCGCTCGCAGCTCGCGGCCCACCGCCAGTAGCTCTTCACGGGTCGCATTACCCGCCCAGTAGCTTTCTTGCGCTTTTTTCAGCTCGCGACGCAGGCCAACGCGAGGGAAACCGAGGGTGTGATTCAATATTGTCATTTTACTGCCTCTAATTATATGTAAATCCTATGGATTTTGAATTTAGGGAAGGCGGCAAGTTTGCTCATCCCCGGGAGCTTACTGAAGTAAGTGACCGGGGTGAGTAAACGCAGCCAACGCACCATAAATTTAAAAGACGAAGGATTTTGGACGTCCAGATGTTTACACATCCATATTTGACAGTTACTGTATATTCCTCAAGCGCAATTTGTTCATGCCGAAGTGAAGGACTTTCATGATCGAGATTAAACACCTGAAAACGCTCCAGGCGTTGCGGAATACCGGGTCGCTGGCAGCCGCCGCGGCGACGCTGCATCAAACCCAATCCGCCTTGTCTCACCAGTTCAGCGATCTGGAGCAGCGCCTTGGCTTTCGGCTATTTATTCGTAAAAGCCAGCCGCTACGTTTCACCCCTCAGGGTGAGATCCTGCTACAGCTGGCCAGTCAGGTCCTGCCGCAAATTAACCGCGCGTTGCAGGCCTGCAACGAACCGCAGCAGACTCGTCTGCGCATCGCTATTGAGTGTCATAGCTGTATTCAGTGGCTGACCCCGGCGCTGGAAAACTTCCGCGCTAAATGGCCGCAGGTGGAGATGGATTTTAAATCCGGCGTGACGTTTGACCCCCAGCCCGCGCTCCAGCAGGACGAACTGGATCTGGTAATGACCTCTGACATTCTGCCGCGCAGCGGGCTGCACTATTCGCCAATGTTCGATTTTGAAGTTCGCCTGGTGCTGGCCCCCGATCATCCGCTGACCAGCAAGACACAGGTAACGCCGGAAGATTTAGCCAGCGAAACGCTGCTGATCTATCCGGTACAGCGCAGTCGACTGGACGTCTGGCGCCATTTTCTTCAGCCAGCGGGGGTCAGCCCGTCACTGAAAAGTGTGGATAACACCCTGCTGTTGATTCAGATGGTGGCAGCAAACATGGGCATTGCCGCCCTGCCGCACTGGGTCGTGGAAAGTTTTGAACGCCAGGGTCTGGTGGTGACCAGAACCCTGGGGGATGGCTTATGGAGCCGGCTGTACGCCGCCGTGCGTGACGGAGAGCAGCGTCAGCCGGTGACTGAGGCGTTTATTCGATCGGCGCGCAATCACGCCTGCGATCATCTGCCATTTGTACGGAGCGCGGAGCGACCCATTTTCGATGCACCCACAGTGACGCCAGTATCACAGCCGCACCCGTAATAAAGCTCGGCCAGTGAGGCTGTTGGTGCCAAATCGCCAGGTTGACCAGCAGTCCTGCGGGCACATGCATGTTGTTCATAATACCCAGCGTGCCCGCATCGACCTGTGTGGCACCGTAGTTCCACATAAAGTAGCCGATCCCTGAAGCCGCCACGCCGAGGAACACCAGAATGCCCCACTGGAGTGTCGTCTCCGGCATTTTCTGCGCATTGCCCAGCATGAACCAGGCGACCACGGCCACCAGAAACGCGCCGAGGTAAAACCACGCAAATGCATTATGCTGCGGCATCGGGCGCGTCTCCATCAGGCGCTTATAGCCCACCATCCCGATGGCAAAGCTAATGTTGGAAAGTTGGACCAGCAGCAGGCCCGTCCAGAAGTGATCGGTCACCTGGTCATAGCGAATAATCCCTGCGCCAATCACCGCCAGCAGCGCGCTGAAAGCATAGCCCCAGCGCAGGCGACGCTTGCTCATTAGATCGTAAATCAGCGTGATATAGAGCGGCGTCAACACGGTAAACAGCAGCAGTTCAGAAACGGTCAGGTAGAGATAAGCGTGGAAACTCAGCATATACATGATGCCAAGCTGCATGGCCCCCACCAGCATATACAGGCCGATAGTTTTCAGGCTGTGCCCGCGGGTACGCAGGAAAGGCAGGAATACCAGCGCCGCCAGACCGACCCGAACCAGCACCGCAAAGTAGCTATCGACGTGTCCGGCAAGGTACTCCCCAAACAAACTGAAGGAGAAGGCCCACAGGATCGTAGTAATGATCAGTAACGCCACAATGGATATCTCTGAGAATAAGGAGTATCCATTGTAGCGGAGAGTTAAGTTGACGACTGGTTAATTAATAAGCATTCATTTTAGCGCAAGAAAAGATCGCGCAGGTAGTGCGGTACCGCGTCATCGACGTTGATGCCAATCACTTCCAGTTCCGGATGCAAATCCTTCAGACGCTGGTGCGCATTGCCCATAATGCAGCCTTTACCCGCCATCGACAGCATTTCAGCGTCGTTCATGCCGTCGCCAAAGGCGATGCAGTCTTTAAGGCTGTAACCCATCGCTTTGGCAACCGCTTCCAGCGCATGACCTTTCGACACGCCGCCCGCCATCACTTCCAGGCAGGTGAGCGTGGAGAAACTCACGTTGACGCGATCGCCCCAGCGCGCATTAATAGCCTGTTCCAGCGGCAGCAGAATGTCATGAGAATGGCTGGTAAAGAACACTTTGCTGACGCCTTCCGGCTCCAGTAAACCGGGTTCAAACAGCGTGTAATGGAACACCGCCTCTTTGAAAAAGCGCATCTCATCCGGACGATGGCGGTTCATAAACCATTCGTCATCACGATAGACGTTGGTAATGATATCCGGGTTAGTGTTCACCACCCCAAACAGATCGCTGGCAATATCGCGATCCAGGTTATGGGTAAACACCAGATTTCCGTCCATGTCATGTACACGCGCACCGTTGGAGGTGATCATCCAGGACTTAATCCCCAGGTTATCGCGGATCTGTCCCACGTCGACATGGTGACGACCCGTCGCAAAGACAAAATTAACGCCGCGCGCGGTCAATAGCTTCAGCGTTTCTTTCGCGTAGGGAGATAGGGTATGGTCGGGAGAAAGCAGTGTGCCATCTAAATCAGACGCAACAACCTGATACATATAAAAATTCAACCTCTGAGCAAAGCGGTTTCCGCTGATGAGTTATGCTTGTTGAAAAAACCAACAATAGCCTGAAGCGCAACTGAGCGCATAGCGTCCTTTTCAAAAAGGATCTCATGGTAAGCGCCTTTAATGACCAGCGGATGACCCCCTTCGACAGGATGGCCCGCTGCGGCGCGGAGTTCACAAAAACGTTCGTGCATGCGGTTATCCACCACACGCTCTTCTTCGGCCTGAATCAGCAGAGTTGGCGTGGCGTCATCGCCCGCGCCTGCCAGCGCTTGTTCAGCTGCCAGGATGCCTTCCCGTACCCAGTGATAGGTCGGGCCGCCGACACGCAGCTGCGGCTCATCCGCATAAAAACGTAAATTACGCCGATAGCGCTGTCGACTGTGGGTTAATACATTCATGCTAAAAGGCAATGCCCGCCAGCGTCCGGTGCCTATCGCATACCCTTCCCGGATACGCTGATGCCCTTCAGCCCAGTCCAGAATATGGCGGACCATCCAGTCCGGCAGCCGCATTACAATACCAAACATCGGCGCACAGAGCGCGATAGCATCGCACTGATGCGGATGACGCTGCAAAAACAGCGTCGCAATCGCCCCGCCCATCGAATGCGCCAGAATATAACGTTTACGCCACGGCCCCGGCTGAACTTCTTGTTCCCAGAACGCCGATAAATCATCAACATAGTCGTTGAAATTGTCGACATGACCGCGATTGGGATCCGATAGCATACGCCCTGAACGTCCCTGGCCGCGATGGTCAATAATGAGGATATCAAAGCCCAGATGAAACAGGTCATACGCCAGTTCGGCGTACTTCACATAGCTTTCTATTCGCCCCGGGCAGATGACGATGACACGATCGTTATGCTCAGCGCGAAACCGGACAAAGCGCACCGGCACCCGGCCCACACCGGTCAATTCCGCTTCCTCGCGCTGACGCCAGAAGTCTGTTAACGGCCCCATGGAAAAAGCCGCAAACGCGTTTTCTCTCGTTTCCCAGTCTTTTTGCTGCTGAAACATCGGGTATCCAGCCTCGTTTACCAGGTAAAAATCGTTTTTTCAGTAGCGCGTAACACTTTACTGTGACAGTAGCGTATTGTGGCATAAAAACAGACAATCAGGGAGTTTCTCATGACCTTCGAATGGTGGTTCGCCTACCTACTGACATCCATAATTTTGAGCCTTTCACCCGGTTCCGGCGCCATCAACACCATGACGACTTCCATTAATCACGGCTATCGCGGCGCAGCGGCGTCGATTGCCGGGTTACAGGCCGGGCTGGGCATTCATATCGTGCTGGTCGGCGTGGGTCTGGGTACCCTGTTTTCGCGCTCCGTCATCGCCTTTGAGGTGCTGAAATGGGCGGGCGCCGCCTATCTGATTTGGTTAGGTATTCAGCAATGGCGCGCCGCCGGGGCCATTGACCTGAATACAATGGCCCAGACCCAGTCACGCGGTCGCCTGTTTAAACGCGCGGTATTCGTGAATCTGACGAACCCCAAAAGCATCGTCTTTCTGGCAGCCCTTTTCCCGCAGTTCGTGATGCCAAAGGAACCGCAGCTGATGCAGTACATCGTGCTTGGCGTGACCACCATTGTGGTCGATATCGTGGTGATGATCGGCTATGCCACGCTGGCGCAGCGTATCGCCTTGTGGATCAAAGGGCCGAAGCAGATGAAAGCGTTAAACAAAGTGTTCGGTTCACTGTTTATGCTGGTGGGCGCACTACTGGCGTCGGCTCGCCATGCCTGACAGGTTGCCGGATAGCGGCTGGCGCGTATCCGGCACGAAGCCTTATCGCGAAATGATCAGGTGGATACCAAATCCAGCGAACAACGCCCCGGCAAAACCGTCGATCCATTTCGCCATGCGCTGATAGCCGCGACGCATTTTCGGTAGCGCAAACAGGCTGGCGACCACGGTAAACCACGCGAAGGTCTCAACAATAATCAGCACGAAAATCCCCCAGCGCGCGGCGGTACCGACGCTGTCGCCGACGAACAGAGAAAAGACCGAACCGAAGTAGATGATGGCTTTCGGGTTAGCCAGATTCGTCAGTAACCCCTTCAGGAAACTGCGGCCGCTTTGCGCCAGCTCAACCTGCGGCGTGGGGGCGGCAACATCCTGCTTTTTCAACGCCCCACGCAGCATCTGGTAACCCATCCAGCACAGATACAGACCGCCGCCAACCATGATAATGGTGTGTAACCAGGCCATTTTTTCGATGATCAGATGCAGGCCGAGCAGCGCGATGCCCGCCCAGACCATAACGCCACAGGTAATGCCCAACACACCCATCATCGCTTCTTTGCGCGAGCGGCTGACCGCCGTCTGCGAGACAAAAAAGAAATCCGGCCCTGGGCTCATCAGTGCCACAATGTGCACCATCGCCACGGTGAGAAATAACATTAGCATGATCGAAAATACTCGCGGGGGAAACAGTTCAGTGAGTCACCATCCTGGCACTTTTTTGCCCGGCTGACTACTCTTCGTCATCACCATCGACGTGGGCGCGGATCAGCGCCATAAACTCTTTACCGAAGCGCTCCAGTTTACGCATTCCCACCCCGTTGACGCTGAGCATTTCGCTCGCGGAAACCGGCATCTGTTCCGCCATCTCAATCAGCGTGGCATCGTTAAAGACGACGTATGGCGGGATGTTCTCTTCATCGGCAATGGCTTTACGCAGCTTGCGCAGTTTGGCGAACAGTTTGCGATCGTAATTGCCGCCAAAGGATTTCTGCATCACGCGCGGTTTCAGGGCGACAATACGCGGCACGGCGAGTTGCAGCGCGACGTCGCCGCGCAGCACCGGACGCGCGGCTTCGGTGAGCTGGAGCGCCGAATGGTGAGCAATGTTCTGCGTCACCAGCCCCAGGTGAATCAACTGGCGGATCACGCTCACCCAGTGTTCGT
The DNA here is from genome assembly GCA_009363175.1 of Citrobacter telavivensis. NCBI lineage: Bacteria > Pseudomonadati > Pseudomonadota > Gammaproteobacteria > Enterobacterales > Enterobacteriaceae > Citrobacter > Citrobacter telavivensis. Next base: position 576,459 of record CP045205.1, on the reverse strand, counting down.
GGCTCTGCTCACGACCAATGCCATACACCGGCAGTTTATCGTGTGCCAGTTCGCGGATACGCTGACTATTCGCGCCGCGCAGCACCTCCACGACGTAGCCCATCCCGAAGCGCTGGTTAACGCGATAAATCGTCGACAGCGCTTTGCGCGCATCCATCAGACCGTCGTACTGTTTTGGCGGATCGAGACAGATATCGCAGTTGCCGCACGGCTCCTGACGTCCTTCACCGAAGTAGTTAAGCAGCACCAGACGACGGCAGGTTTGCGCCTCGGCAAACGCGCCCATCGCGTTTAGCTTATGCCGTTCAATATCCTGTAGCTGCCCCTGCGGTTTTTCTTCCAGACAGCGGCGCAGCCACGCCATATCCGCCGGATCGTAAAACAGCATTGCCTCCGCAGGCAGGCCGTCACGCCCGGCGCGACCGGTTTCCTGGTAGTAAGATTCAATGTTGCGGGGAATATCGAAATGCACCACAAAACGCACGTTGGGTTTGTTGATGCCCATGCCAAAGGCGACGGTCGCCACCACGATTTGCAGATCGTCGCGCTGGAATTTCTCCTGCACGTCGGCACGGATGTGATTTTCCAGCCCCGCATGGTACGCGGCGGCGCTAATACCCCGGCTTTGCAGACGCGCGGCGGTGTCTTCCACCTTCGCACGGCTGTTGCAGTAAATAATCCCGGATTTACCGCGCTGTTCCTGCACATAGCGCATCAACTGATCGAGCGGTTTAAACTTCTCCATCAGCATGTAGCGAATGTTTGGCCGGTCAAAACTGCTGATCTGGATTAAGGGATCGTTCAGCCCCAGCAGGCGAACAATGTCCAGCCGCGTGGTTTCATCAGCTGTCGCGGTCAGCGCGACGAACGGCAGTGCAGGAAAACGCTGTCTGAGCTGCCCGAGTGCGGCATATTCCGGGCGGAAGTCATGCCCCCACTGCGAGATGCAGTGCGCTTCGTCCACGGCCAGTAACACCGGATTCCAGTGCGCCAGATGCTCAAGGAAGTTATCCAGCATCAGGCGTTCAGGGGCGATATAGAGCAGACGGATTTGCCCGGTGCGACACCCTGTCATCACCTCAAGCTGCTGCTCGCGGGTTTGCGTCGAGTTCAGACAGGCGGCCGCCACGCCGTTCGCCAACAGTTGGTCGACCTGATCTTTCATCAGGGAGATCAGCGGCGAAACGACTACGGTCAGACCGTTGAGCAATAAGGCAGGGATTTGATAGCAGAGGGATTTTCCGCCCCCGGTCGGCATCACGACCAGGCAGTCGCGCCCCGAAACGACGGTGTCGATGATCGCTTCCTGACCCGGGCGAAACTGTTGGTAGCCAAAGGTTTCTTGCAAAACCTGTTTAGCACCTGATTCCAGATTCAACACTTCCGCCTGCGCCACATTAACCCCGTTCGCTTAAATCAAAACAGGCGCTATTTTCAGCGCCTGAGGGAGAAACTGCAATGTTTAAAACACAATCATCGATCAGAAGATATCGTTGAGCATCACGCCCACACCGACACGCGTCTGATTAAAGTTATAGTCGATCAGCGATTCGCCGTACCCGCTATACACCTGAGTATAGAGACGAATATGCTTCGTCATCGGATAACTCAGCCCCAGCTCCGCACCGCCGTAACCGGTATTCCAGTTGTACTGGCCCTTCGCGCTCAGCACCGCATCACCCAGATGATAGCCGACCTTAAGCTGATAATAGCCCATGTATTTGGTGATATCCGGGTTATCGTCGGTACTGCCGATGACGTACCACGGTTTGACCTCCACCAGCCAGTTGCCGTTTTCCGCCATCAGGCGCGTGTAAAGTCGGTTCCAGCTACGTGATGTCGGATCGGAACGCCCGTTCGAATCATGGTTGTAACCCATTTCCACGTCGCGCAGTGTCCATCCGGCAACGCGATAATCCGTCGCAAAGCCCAGGAACAGCTGCGGTTCGTAGTTGGTTTCACGAAAGGGCGACGACTCTTCTGTGTTGGATAGCTGCCACCAGGACTTTTGCGTATACGAGGCGCCCAGAACCGAGTTTGGCCCTGCAATCCCACGCCAGATCGGAAACGCCAGACTCAGTTGGAACTTCACTTCATCTTTGCGGGCGTTTTCGGACCAGTTGTAGGAACTAATCGCTTCTTTGTTCATGTCGCTGGTATTGGTGTAGATCAGGTAGTTCGTATCGTAGGGGTAAAGCGTAAAAGGATTATCATGCTCCTGCAGCATATTGGCGATAATACTGCCCCGCACCGCCGGTGCATCATGAACCTCTTTCACCGTCGCCTCTTGCGCATACGCCGTCAGCGGCAGCATTGCTGCTGGTAGCAACCAAGCCAGAATCGCCCGCATTCTTGTTGTTCTCCTGAACGAAAGATTTTTGATTTGTTTATTATTCTGCCAACCATTTTACATATTTACACACCACCTCGTTAGTTATCCCGTCTTAAAGTGGAAAACAACATTTAAGAAGCATAACATCAACATTTCATTAACCATTGGAGTGTCGAAATCGTATGTCTGCCGTACTGACTGCTGAGCAAGCCCTGAAGCTCGTGGGCGAAATGTTTGTCTATCACATGCCGTTTAACCGGGCGCTGGGACTGGAACTGGAGCGCTACGAAAAAGAATTTGCCCAACTGGCCTTTAATAATCAGCCGATGATGGTCGGGAACTGGGCGCAGAGCATTCTGCATGGCGGAGTGATCGCCTCTGCTCTGGACGTGGCAGCCGGACTGGTGTGTGTCGGCAGTACCCTGACGCGCCATGAAACCATCAGTGAAGACGAACTGCGTCAGCGTCTGTCCCGCATGGGGACCATCGATCTGCGCGTGGACTACCTGCGTCCGGGTCGGGGCAATCGCTTTACCGCCACCAGCAGTCTGCTGCGCGCAGGGAACAAAGTCGCCGTGGCACGTGTGGAACTGCATAACGAAGACCGGCTTTATATTGCCAGCGCTACCGCCACTTATATGGTGGGGTAAAAACAGGTAAACTGCTGTTACATTTCAGACATGAGTTTTCCCGATGGATGCAAAACAAACGCGGCTGGGCGTGTTACTCGCTCTTGCCGCCTATTTTATTTGGGGGATCGCTCCGGCGTACTTCAAGCTAATTTATTACGTCCCCGCAGATGAAATCCTGACCCATCGCGTGATCTGGTCGTTTTTCTTTATGGTGGCGCTGATCAGCATCAGCCGTCAGTGGTCGAGCGTGAAGGCGCTGCTGCAAACGCCGAAAAAGATCTTCCTGCTGGCGCTCTCTGCGGTACTCGTGGGGGGTAACTGGCTGCTGTTTATCTGGGCGGTAAACAACCACCATATGCTGGAAGCCAGCCTGGGTTACTTTATCAACCCGCTGGTGAATATTGTGTTGGGGATGCTTTTTCTCGGTGAACGCTTTCGCCGGATGCAGTGGCTGGCGGTGATTCTGGCGACCTGTGGCGTTCTGGTGCAGCTCTGGACCTTCGGCTCATTGCCCATTATCGCGCTGGGACTGGCGTTCAGTTTTGCTTTTTACGGTCTGGTGCGCAAGAAAATCGCCGTTGAAGCGCAAACCGGGATGCTGGTGGAAACCCTGTGGCTGCTGCCCATTGCCGCAATCTACCTGTTCGGCATCGCCGACAGCTCAACCAGCCATATGGGACAGAACCCGATGTCGCTCAACCTGCTGCTGATTGCTGCCGGGGTGGTGACCACGGTGCCGCTGCTGTGCTTCACCGGTGCGGCGACCCGTCTGCGGCTTTCTACGCTGGGCTTTTTCCAGTACATCGGCCCGACGCTAATGTTCCTGCTGGCCGTGACGTTCTACGGGGAGGTTCCAGGATCGGATAAAATGGTGACGTTCGCCTTTATCTGGGTCGCACTGGCGATCTTCGTGACGGATGCGATTTATACCCAGCGCAGAACGCGCAAGGGAATGTAGTCGTGATAGGCCTGATGGCGCTTCGCTTATCAGGCCTACGTTACCTGTAGGCCTGATAAGGCGTAGCCGCCATCCGGCAGCGTTCTTCTGTCGGAAGAATCTTTATAAATTCTGAAATAACACCACTTCCCTATAATCTTGTTTCGTTCTTTTTTTCACTGACAGATGCTTAGCATGTTTATTATGTCGCGAAGAAGGGAATGTTATGGAAAAGAACGAGGATACGATCGGAGAACTTAGCGAAAAGTGGCGGGCCAGATTTGCATTCTATGACCAGTACGGTCTTCCTGGTTTCTGGAAGACACCTCCGCTTTACGCTTCAGGCTACAAAACCCTCTCTTTCAGCCAGAAAATGAGTATGGGGTTAAATATTTGGGCATTAGTGTTTTCTTTCATTTACCTTTTTTATTTAGGCCTGTGGAAGAAAGGCATTACCGTATTACTCCTCTTTCTGGCGGTAGGTGCTATCTCCATGGCCTATGACATAAGTATCATCGGATACGCAATTTCCGCATTAGTCGGTTTCAAAGCGAATATCTGGTTCTATCTGCTGAAGGTTAAGAATGAGCAAACCTGGGGTTTGTAAGCCCGGTAAGCGTAGCGCCACCGGGCGTGATACTACAGCCAGTTCTTGCGCTTAAAGTACAGATACGGCGCCAGACCTGCGAGCAGCATGAAGATAATCGCGCCCGGATAACCAAAGCTCCAGCGCAGCTCAGGCATAAACTCGAAGTTCATCCCATAGCTGGATGCCACCAGCGTCGGCGGCAGGAAAACCACGGAAACCACCGAGAAGATCTTGATGATCCGGTTCTGCTCGATGTTGATAAAGCCCATCGCCGCCTGCATCAGGAAGTTCACTTTCTGGAACAGGGATTCGTTGTGCGGCAGCAGGGATTCGATATCTCGCAGGATCTCGCGCGCCTGTTCCAGTTGTCCGCCCGGCAAACGCGCTTTGCGAACCAGGAAGTTCAGTGCGCGCTGGGTATCCATCAGACACAGGCGAACTTTCCAGCCGATATCTTCCAGTTCCGCCAGCGTCGAGAGCGCCTCATCGTACTCATCGCCCTGATGACCTTCCATAATCACCCGACTCAGCTCTTCCAGATCGCTGTAGATATTTTCAATTTCATCCGCCAATTGCTCAATTTTGGTTTCGAACAGATCCAGCAGCAGTTCATAGGCGTTACCGTCAACCATGGCCTGGCTACGGGCACGCATACGATACAGACGAAACGCGGGCAGCTCACGTTCACGCAGAGTAAACAGGCGGCCATCGCGAATGGTGAATGCCACGGTGGAGTTACCCGCGTGGTCTTCCGCATCTTCGAAGAAGAAAAAGGAGTGGATGTGCAGACCGTCTTCGTCTTCGAAGAAACGGGCGGATGCTTCGATGTCTTCCAGTTCAGGACGTGTCGCCAGGCTTTGGCCCAGCTCAGATTGTACGCGCAGTCGCTCGTCGTCGTCCGGCTCGACCAGGTCGACCCATACGGCATCAATCAGGGTTTGTGACTCTTCGACTTCCAGCCGGATGAGTCGGTTATTTTCCAGTTGAAATGCGCTCAACATGACCGGGACTCCCAATGCTTAAAAATATCGGACAGTTCGGTGGGCACACAGAAACAATTGGGTTTCAGACCATTAAACAGCCTGACTCAGCGCGACGGGAAAATAGAGAAGGTCGCTGACAACCGCTAAGGCTATCAGCAAAAAGGGATAGCCTTAGGAGTTGATCCTGGATGACAGGATAATGAGCCAGTATCTACTGGGTGTGTCCAAGGCGAATGTCCTCTTAGCGTAATCGTGCGCGCATGTTACGCCAGCAAAAATTTGCCGTCAACACGCAACGAAACGCGAAAAAGTAATAATTTCCCCTTATGCAGAAAGGTTAGCAGAGAGGGAAATTTAAGTGATATTTATCTATAAGTTAGACCGTTTCCAGCTTCGCATACGCGGCGACGAGCCATTTGATTCCCTGTCCCTGGAAGGCCACCTGCAACCGGCTGTGTTCGCCGCTGCCTTCCAGATTCACAATGGTGCCCTCGCCGAACTTAGCATGACGCACACGCTGGCCCAGCTTGTAGCCGGTGTCATTCTCCGCCATCGGCGTCCCCATCCGTTGATGGCTCACCGGACGGCTGATCGTTGCACGCAGGCGCACCTCTTCAACGCACTCTTCCGGCAACTCGCCGATGAAGCGTGATGGACGGTGATACACCTCTTTGCCATACAGCCGGCGCGTTTCGGCATAGGTTAACGTCAGTTTTTGCATCGCACGGGTCACGCCGACGTAGGCCAGACGACGCTCTTCTTCAAGTCGTCCGCCCTCGTCCAGCGACATCTGGCTGGGGAACATCCCCTCTTCCATCCCGACGATAAACACCTGCGGAAACTCCAGCCCCTTCGCCGAGTGCAGCGTCATGAGCTGTACCGCGTCCTGCCAGGTATCCGCCTGCCCTTCGCCCGCTTCCAGCGCCGCATGGGAGAGAAATGCCTGCAACGGCATCAGGTCTTCGTCTTCTTCGTTGTAGCTGAACTGACGCGTCGCCGTCACCAGTTCCTCTAAGTTCTCGATGCGCGTCTGGCCTTTCTCGCCTTTCTCCTGCTCATACATCATGCGCAGGCCTGAGTCTTTAATCACCCGGTCGGTCTGTACATGCAGCGGCATGTCGGCGGTTTCCTGCGCCAGCGCGTCGATCAGTTCCATAAAACGTTGCAGCGCACTGGCGGCACGACCGGCCAGCGCTTTTTCCTGCAACAGTTCACGACACGCCTGCCACAGCGTGAGCTGGCGATCGCGCGAAGCCTGGCGCACCACGTCCAGCGTCCGATCGCCAATCCCGCGCGTTGGGGTATTCACCACGCGTTCAAAGGCAGCGTCATCATTACGGTTGGCAATCAAACGCAGATAAGAGAGGGCGTCTTTGATTTCCTGACGTTCGAAGAAGCGCATGCCACCGTAGATACGGTACGGCATGCTGGCCTGTAACAATGCCTCTTCCAGCACACGCGACTGGGCGTTACTGCGATAGAGAATGGCGCACTGCTCAAGCGCACCGCCGTTGTCCTGCCAGGTTTTGATCCGGTTGACGACAAAACGCGCTTCATCCAGTTCGTTAAACGCGCAGTAGAGCGAAATCGGCTCGCCTTCGACGCCATCGGTCCACAGTTTTTTACCCAGACGCCCGTTGTTGTTCTCGATCAGGGCGTTAGCCGCGCTGAGGATATTGCTGGTGGAGCGGTAGTTCTGCTCAAGGCGGATCGTTTGTGCGCCGGGGAAGTCGTTCAGGAAGCGCTGGATGTTCTCTACCTGCGCGCCGCGCCAGCCATAGATAGACTGGTCGTCATCGCCGACAATCATCACTTTGCCGGTATCGCCAGCCAGCAGACGAATCCAGGCATACTGAATGTTGTTGGTATCCTGGAATTCGTCCACCAGGATATTGGTGAAACGCTCGCGGTAGTGCTGAAGAATATGCGGCTTATTGAGCCACAACTCATGCGCGCGCAGCAGCAGTTCGGCGAAATCCACCAGTCCCGCACGATCGCACGCTTCCTGATAGGCCTGATAAACCTTTTGCCAGGTTTGCTCAATCGGGTTACCAAAGCTCTGAATATGATGCGGGCGCAGACCTTCGTCTTTCTGCCCGTTGATGTACCACATCGCCTGACGCGCCGGCCACTGCTTCTCGTCGAGGTTCATCGCCTTGATCAGACGCTTAAGCAGGCGCAGCTGGTCTTCACTGTCGAGGATTTGGAAGTCCTGCGGCAAATTCGCATCCATGTGATGCGCGCGCAGCAGTCGGTGCGCCAGACCGTGGAAGGTGCCCACCCACATGCCGCCCTGGCTGGTGCCCATAATCTGGCCGATGCGGTGACGCATCTCCGCCGCCGCTTTGTTGGTAAAGGTGACCGCCATAATCGAGTACGGTGAGTTATTTTCTACCGTCAACAGCCAGGCGATACGGTGTACCAGCACGCGTGTTTTACCACTCCCCGCCCCCGCGAGAACCAGCATGTTGCTACGTGGCGCGGCCACCGCTTCGCGCTGTTTATCATTGAGGCTGTCGAGCAGGTAAGAAACGTCCATTGGCACCGCCGCGTTAGGAATAGATAAACTGCGAAATGCCCGATGGCGCTTCGCTTATCGGGCCTACGTGATCGCAGTCAGCGTAGGGCGGATAAGCGTAGCGCCATCCGCCAAAACCCTGGAATTTTATACAGAACTGCGGGTGATTATATCAGCGAGGTCAGAGATGCCAACTGTGAAATTTCGATATGCGGCAGTAAACGGCTGTCAACGGTGTGCATCAGGTCAGCATTTTCTGGCTTGATCCAGCAGGCCTGCAATCCGCTGCGGATCGCCCCGGCAACGTCGGTCGTCAGATCGTCGCCCACGTGCAGGATCTCGCCGATCGGTACATTCAGCTTTTCCGCCGCCAGGAAGTACATATCACTGAACGGTTTTGAGCGTCCGTCCGGACCGGCACGCAGTACAAATTCGAAGTAATCGCCGAGGCCAAACAGTTCCGGCTGCGCGTTACCGTTGGTGATCGCCACCAGCGGCCACTTTTTCGCTAAGGCTTTCAGCGTATCGTGTGTCTCTTGCGGGACATCGACCCGACTGCGCCACTTCGCAAAGTTCATCATCGCGGCGTTCGCGCCAGCCACCGCCTCTTCCGCGGAAAGCCCGGCGTTCAGCATCGCCCGCTCAACAGCGCGATGCCGCCAGCGGGTCACGTCGTGATAAATTTCCGGCTCGGCTTCACGCACCGCCTGACGCAAACGTTGCAGGTCGGCATTTTGTAGCGTACGGAGTGCCGGATGGTAGCTTTGCACAAAGGCGAGCGCTTCCTGCTCGGTGCGCTGGATAACCGGACGGTTATCGTAAAGGGTGTCATCAAGATCGAAAGTGATCGCTGAGATGGGTCCTGGAGACCGGTAAAAACGCATTATTTCCCCCGTTTGGCGCGTGGATGCGCCGCATCGTACACCGAGGCCAGGTGTTGAAAATCAAGATGAGTATAGATTTGCGTGGTCGAGAGGTTGGCGTGCCCCAACAGTTCCTGTACGCCTCGCAGGTCGCCGCTCGACTCCAGCATATGCGTGGCAAAGGAGTGACGCAGCTTATGTGGATGCACGTGGCTGTTTAACCCCTGCTTAATGCCCCATTCGGCAAAACGCTTTTGCACGTTGCGCGCGGATATACGGTTGCCCAGCTTTGACAAAAACAGCGCGTCTTCATCACTGCCAAACAGCCCGCGCAGATCCAGCCAGTGCTCAATCCACGCGACCGCATTGCGACCAATAGGCAGGCGACGCTCTTTGCTGCCTTTCCCCATCACCCACACTTCGCCGGTGTCGAGATCCAGATGTTTGATATCCAGTCCCACCAGTTCCGACAAACGCAGACCCGCGCCGTACATCACCTCGAGCATCGCGCGGTCGCGCACGGCGAGCGGATCGTTAAGGTCGATATCCAGCAGACGGTTAACGTCATCAACGTCGATATTTTTCGGCAAATGGCGCGGCGCTTTGGGTGCCTGTACCCCTTTCGCCGGATTGGCTTTCAGCTTGCCTTCGCTGACCATCCAGTCGAAGAAACTGCGCAGAGCAGAAAGACGTAGCGCGAGGCTCGCGGGCCCAAGGCCTTTGCGGCGACTGCGCACCGCAAAACTGCGCACCATTGCAGCGTCACATTGTTGCCAACTTTGCAGCCCAGCTTCTCCGGCTAAGGCGATGATGGCATCAAGCTGACGCTGATAGTTCTTCAGCGTGATGGGGCTAAGCTGGCGTTCTACGCCCAGATAGCGCAGAAAGCGGGTAACATCGGTGGTGAAGTCCGTCATACACGTTCAATCCAGCGCTCCAGCAGATCCGGCATCATCAGCGCAATTTCATGCAAGAGTTGCGTTCCCTGGCCCGCCTGATAGTGATGCATATCGCGACTGCTGAACAGAATGACGCCCAGATCGCCGTCACGTCCCAGCATCGACATCGCCACCGAACCAATCGCCTTCGCCTCGGGAAGCACCACCAGCAGTTCCGGACCATTCAGGGTGCCCAGATAGTGCTGTTCCTGCCCCAGCCGCTGTATCCGCAGCGGTTCGAAGGCCTGACGGCTTAACGCCAGATGGGTATAGCTCGACGGCGCGCCGAGACGCCAGCGATCGGGAAACAGACGCACCGTCGCACCGGCAAGGCCCAGTTCACGCGCCCAGCGATGAAAGCGCATCAGCATATCATCAAGGCTGGTGGCTGCGACCAGACGTCCCTGCAAATGCAGCAGGCGATAAAACAGGCTTTCGTTCGCATTCGCCTGCGCCATCAACAACGACATGTTTTCTTCAAGGACGTTGATGTGGTTGCGCGCGCGGGCCATATGCCACTCGACGAGCGAGACGGTGCCCCGCACCGGGTGCGGCACCCGCATGGCTTCCACAGCATGCGCGTTGCGGATAAAAAACTCAGGGTTTTTCTGCAGATAGTCGACGACCGCCCGGTCATCGAGTTCCGTAAGCGTTTCCTGTAGTTCTTCCCCTGGTTGCTTCATAGATGGATAAACCCGTCATAGACATGTGCCGCCGGGCCAGTCATGTATAACGGATGACCCGGGCCTTTCCAGGCGATATCAAGGCGACCGCCAGGTAATTCCACGCGGACTTCTTCCGCCAGCAAACCTTGTTGGATGCCGACGGCGACGGCCGCGCATGCGCCGCTCCCACAAGCCTGCGTCTCTCCCGCACCGCGCTCATAAACGCGTAAACGAATATGCTCGCGCTTCACGACCTGCATAAAACCAATATTTGCCCGTTCAGGAAAACGTTCGTGGCTTTCCAGAACCGGTCCCAGCGTTTCCACAGTCGCCGTGTCGACATCATCGACCTGAATCACGCAGTGCGGGTTGCCCATTGAAACCACACCGCACAATATTGTTTGTTCCGCTGCTCGCATAATATAGGTCTTTTCCGCTTTGTTAGCGCGAAAAGGCACCTGCGACGGTTCAAAGTTGGGTTCGCCCATGTTGACGCGCACCAGTTCATCGTCCGTCACGCTCAGCACCATCCGCCCATTCGCCGTGCTGACGCGAATGTCACGTTTGTTGGTTAACCCTTTGAGGCGCACAAAACGGGCAAAGCAGCGCGCGCCATTGCCGCATTGCGACACTTCGCTGCCGTCGGCATTAAAAATGCGGTAATGAAAATCCAGCTCAGGATCGTACGGAGGTTCAACCACCAGCAGTTGATCAAATCCCACCCCCAGATGTCTGTCTGATAAGCGACGGATCAATTCTGGCGAAAAAAAGACATTCTGCGTTACCGCGTCGACGACCATAAAATCGTTGCCAAGGCCATGCATTTTAGAGAATTGCATTGTTCACTCCGTTCACGCGGGTACAGAAACACACCGTCAGTAGTTCACCTGGGAAGGCCCATCTCCCGTAGCACGATCGTTTTGTTCGGGCTGAGTTGATTGCGTTTGTGTATCAACCGGTTTAGTCGGCGGCGGTGCGGTTTTATCAGCCGGTGGGAAGTAGAGTGGCCCTTTGAGGCCACACCCCGTCAGGCTGAACAGAGTGAGAAGAACAGCGAGTGCCTGAAACACGTTTTTCATTATGGATTGCCTGTAAGTTCATACTTTCTGTTTTCTATCATCGCAGGAGAAGGCGTAAAAGCAAGAGTTTGCCTGTAATCTGCAACGCGATTTGTTTCAGGTTATACTGCCGCCATCACGAAAAAACGGGAAACGACAATGAACGACAGTGAATTTCATCGCCTGGCCGATACCCTGTGGATGACCATCGAAGAGCGTCTTGACGACTGGGATGGCGACAGCGATATCGACTGTGAAATCAACGGCGGCGTGCTGACCATTAGCTTTGAAAACGGCAGCAAAATCATTATCAACCGTCAGGAGCCGCTGCACCAGGTGTGGCTGGCGACCAAACAGGGCGGCTACCATTTCGACCTGAAAGGCGACGAATGGGTTTGTGACCGAAGCGGGGAAACCTTCTGGGATCTGCTGGAACAGGCGGCTACGCACCAGGCGGGCGAAGACGTCAGCTTTCGTTAAGTCTTATTTGCCGGATGGCATCCGGCAAAACCATTACGAGAAATACTGCTGCAACTGCGGCGTGTCGTTATCCTGATTGGCTGGCGGAACGTTGCCAAGCGACTGCGCGCGGAACGGGATCACCTGTGCGCGCCCTTCCGTGTTCACAATCTGATAGAACTGCGGCAGGTTGAAGTTGATGAAGCTGGAGCCATAGGTAAAGCGGTCGTGCGATGAGGAGTAGAAACGGCTGACATCACGCACCAGCTCCTCTTTGCTGCCTTCGCAGTGGTGATACACTTCCGCACGATTACTCTCGTCCAGAATGTAGATGTTAAAGCCCTTCTCATCGCCAGTCTCTTCAAAGAAGAACTGAATGATTCCCTCGCTGGCGAAACCATCCACGACCGACGGCAGTTTCACCTGATTGGTCTCCACCTGAACGGACAGACCATGCAGTTTGTTATGCGATATCGCGCCGTAGAATTCGATGGCGTTTTCCAGCTTCTGTACCGACACGTTCAGGCGTTCAAAGAACAGACCCCAGGTTTGACCGGAAACGCGCAGCGCCTTAAAGCGTCCTGTTTCCTGACGGGTACTGGAGAGACGCAGCTCGATGCACTCTGAAACCAACTGCTGCACGCGGGTACGAATCAAACCGCGCAGATGCTGGCTGTAGCAGAACACTTCTACGCTATCGGGTGGCGCGGCGTCCTGGTGCATTTTGCCCAGAATCGTTTTCAGCGCTTCTATCATCGCCTGTTCGCCGTTGAAATGCAGCGTTCGCACTTCGTTCCACGAGTTGCGATACAGCAGATCTACGCTGCCCACCAGGCAATTCTGCTCTTCGCCAAAACTGAAGACATCCAGCTTACGGAAGTCAAAATGGACCACCTGATTGCGGAACGCCGCTGTCGGGTCATATTCGAGATTGACGATAATCGCCAGATGGCGAATTTCACACGGGCTGTAGAGCGCTTTCGGCGTCGGCGCAGGCAGGCGCAGCGGGAAGTGGTGCGACACATCGGCCACCATCTCCTGCAACTTCGGCAGATCGACAATGCCATTGCCCTTAATAAACAGATGCGTGCGCGACGTCAGCAGACCGTTAAACCACGCCCAGGCCACCAACTTATTCAAATAGCGGTTATATTCCAGCGGCTGATGGCTGATGATGGAATCCATGTTTGGCGCACGGTTGTAGAGATACCAACCTGAACGGTTGGCACGACCCGGCGGAACGTGGATAAACGTTAAATTCGGTTCGGAGAGGTCCGGTGAAATCTGCGGGTTTACCAGCGTGACTTTACCCGGCAACGCTTCAAACGCGGCATACAGCTTACGGGTCAGAACGCCAATATCCTGCGGGCTGGCGCTGACGCTGAGATTATTACGACGCGCAAAGCGGATCAGATTACGGTAGCTCTGCATCATGGCATCGAGCAGTTCGTTGTGCGCTTCACGCACCTGATCGATCTTCCAGTTCGCCCGGTTGTCGAGCATAGACAGACGGGCGTCGTCCCATCCCCACTCACTCACTAACTGACTGAGCACTTCACGACGCCAGCCCACGCAGGCACGTTCGCGGCTCAGTTTCTCACACACTTTTAAATAGAAACATCGGCGCACCAAATCCAGGCGCGTCGGGTCTTCAATCGCCGTGAGGTATTCGGTCACGCGTTCCAGCATCATGCAGTATGGGTCAAGACCAAACGAGACGATCTCACCATCATGCAGGCGCTGTTTAATGTCTTTCGCCAACAGGCGTGGATTGGGATATTCCCAGGAGTAGGCTTCCAGCAGCAGCGTTTTCAGCACCGCTTTGTACGGTGAATCGATACTTTTATACAGCTGCCAGAGGCTTGCGCCAAAGTACTCTTCAGCAGAGAGCGAGCTTAAGCCGCCCAGATCCAACCATTCGTTCGGCGTGAGCACGCCCTGGGCGTAGAGCGTCATGACGTAGTCGTCGTAATGCTCTTCTTCATCGCCCGGCACCATATTCCACAGAATACGCTTACCGGCAAGACGCACCGCGGTACGATAGAATTCATCCAGCAGCAGAATGTGCTGCGTCGAGCCACAGTCTTCACCCCCCAGACTGCCGCTTTCATTATGGCGGAAACGGTTTTCATCAATCAGGAAGAAGCTGACTTCCACTCCCAGCGAGGCAGCCCAGCTTTCCAGCAGGCTGCATTTACGCTGCAGCAGTTGCCGTTCGTCGCTGTCGAGCCAGGACTGGTGGCACACCCAGATATCAAGATCCGACGAACAGCTTTGTCCCACAGAGGAGGTGCTGCCCATGGAATAAACGCCGGTGATCGGCAGTTCACCTTTTGGCGGATCCTGCGGCGCCAGACCGCGATACAGTTCCAGTTCGTTCAGATAGTGGCGTTGGGTTTCATCAGGCGTGTAGAAGCAAATGCCTCTGGGAACGTTACCATCAAGGTACCCTGGCATCAGCGGATGGTGATAGTGCAATAATGTCGGCAGAAGACTGTATACCTGCTGGAAAGCAGGGCCCATGGCAGCAAGCGCGCGATCTACACGCAGTTGATTAATGGCATCCAGCCTCTGTTTCAGAGTCTCAATATAGAGGTACAAGACGTATCGCCTGATGTTGCTACCCGTCATGCTGTCGATTGCCGCAGCGCGATCCGCTTACCAACAACCACCACCATTCGGGATAAACCAAATGACAAAAATAACCGTTACCTTTTACGACCTTTTTTTTGTGCGTTCAGTCGAAAAAATGGTCTAAAACGTGATCAATTTAACACCTTGCTCATTGACCGTAAAGAAAGATGCGCTACATACAAGTGTAGCACTAATCGCTTCGCGTAAATTCTGAGGTACGATCGGACGGTTCCTCGTCATTAAATAGTGCCAGCCGCAACGCAGCGCCTTATCCTTGACTTACCTTTGACCGTAACACTGACATCCCACTTGTAAGGATGTTAGGATGAACCACGGACGATAATGACGGTAACAAGCATGTTAGACAATGTTTTAAGAATTGCCACACGCCAAAGCCCCCTTGCGCTCTGGCAGGCACATTATGTCAAAGACGCCCTGATGGCGAACCACCCCGGCCTGGTCGTGGAACTGGTGCCTATGGTGACGCGTGGCGACGTAATTCTTGATACCCCACTGGCGAAAGTAGGCGGTAAAGGCTTGTTCGTAAAAGAGCTGGAAGTTGCGCTGCTCGAAAAACGTGCCGACATCGCGGTGCACTCGATGAAAGATGTTCCGGTCGAATTCCCGGAAGGTCTGGGACTGGTCACCATCTGCGAACGCGAAGATCCGCGCGACGCCTTTGTCTCGAACACTTACAACACCCTTGATGAACTGCCTGCTGGCAGCATCGTGGGAACCTCCAGTTTACGCCGTCAGTGTCAACTGGCTGAACGCCGTCCGGATCTCGTCATCCGTTCTCTGCGCGGCAACGTTGGAACCCGCCTGAGCAAGCTGGATAACGGCGACTACGATGCCATTATCCTGGCCGTTGCCGGTTTAAAACGCTTAGGGCTGGAATCACGTATTCGCACTGCGCTACCGCCAGAAGTGTCGTTGCCGGCCGTGGGACAAGGCGCGGTGGGTATCGAATGCCGCCTCGACGACAGCCGGACTCAGGCGTTGCTGGCGCCGCTGAATGATGAAATCACTGCACTGCGCGTCAAAGCCGAGCGCGCGATGAATACCCGCCTGGAAGGAGGCTGTCAGGTGCCAATTGGCAGCTATGCTGAATTCAATAACGGTGAGATTTGGCTACGTGCGCTGGTCGGTTCGCCAGACGGTTCGCAAATGGTACGCGGAGAGCGCCGTGGCTCGCCCGAACAGGCGGAACAGATGGGCATTTCACTGGCCGAAGAGCTGCTGGATAACGGTGCCCGCGCCATTCTGACCGAGGTCTATAACGGAGAATCCCCCGCATGAGTATCCTGGTCACCCGCCCGTCTCCCGCAGGGGAAGCGTTAGTGAGCCGTCTGCGCACACTGGGGCAGGAGGCCTGGAGTTTTCCGCTCATCGAATTTACCCCGGGTCGGGATTTATCGCGGCTGGCCGGGGCGTTTTCGGCGATCACCGATAACGATCTGCTCTTTGTGTTATCACAGCACGCGGTCTCTTTTGCCCATGCGCAACTGGAACGTGAAGGGCTGAAGTGGCCCGCCGCCGCGCGCTATTTTGCCATTGGTCGCACGACCGCTCTGGCACTGCATACCGTCAGCGGATACGACATTCGCTATCCGCTGGATCGGGAAATCAGCGAAGTCTTGCTACAATTACCTGAATTACAAAATATTGCGGGCAAACGTGCGCTGATTTTACGCGGCAACGGCGGTCGCGAGCTGTTAGGTGAAACCCTAACGGCACGCGGCGCTGATGTCACGTTTTATGAATGTTATCAACGTAGTGCTAAACATTACGATGGAGCACAGGAAGCGATGCGCTGGCAGTCGCGCGGCGTGACAACGGTAGTGGTCACCAGCGGGGAAATGCTGCAACAGCTCAACGCGCTGATCCCGCAGTGGTATCGTGAAAACTGGTTACTACGCTGTCGGCTTATCGTCGTCAGCGAGCGTCTGGCGCACCTCGCCCGGGAACTGGGCTGGCAAGATATTAAGGTCGCTGATAACGCCGACAACGATGCGCTACTGCGCGCATTACAATAACTCTCATAATGGGAAGCCATAATGACGGAACAAGAAAAATCCTCCGCCGTGGTTGAAGAGACCAGGGAGGCCGTGGAGACTCAGCCACAGCCAGCTACTGCTGAAAAAAAGAGTAAAAACGGCACTGCGCTGATACTGAGTGCGGTGGCGATTGCCATTGCGCTGGCCGCAGGTGTTGGGCTCTATGGCTGGGGAAAACAACAGGCGACCACGCAGACCGCAACCAGCGATGCGCTGGCTAATCAACTGACCGCGCTGCAAAAAGCGCAGGAAAGCCAAAAAGCGGAACTGGAAGGCGTCATTAAACAGCAGGCAGCACAACTGGAGCAGGCCAACCGTCAGCAAACTGAGCTGGCGAAACAGTTGGATGAAGTCCAACAGAAAGTCGCCACCATCTCCGGCAGCGATGCCAAAACCTGGCTGCTCGCGCAGGCCGATTTCCTGGTCAAACTGGCCGGGCGTAAGCTGTGGAGCGATCAGGATGTCACGACGGCGGCCGCGCTGCTCAAGAGTGCTGATGCGAGCCTCGCGGACATGAACGATCCCAGCCTGATTACCGCGCGCCGGGCAATCACCGATGATATCGCCAGCCTTTCCTCTGTGGCTCAGGTCGATTACGACGGCATCATCCTGAAAATTAACCAGCTCTCTAACCAGATAGATAACCTGCGTCTGGCAGACAACGACAGCGACGGTTCGCCGATGGACTCCGACAGCCCTGAGCTTTCCAGTTCGATCAGCGAGTGGCGCGTCAATCTGCAAAAAAGCTGGCAGAACTTTATGGACAGCTTTATCACCATCCGTCGTCGCGATGATACCGCCGTCCCGCTGTTAGCGCCGAATCAGGATGTTTATCTGCGGGAAAATATCCGCTCTCGTCTGCTGGTTGCCGCACAGGCAGTGCCGCGCCATCAGGAAGAGACCTACCGTCAGGCGCTGGATAACGTCTCCACCTGGGTACGTGCTTACTACGATACCGACGACGCCACGACGAAAGCGTTCCTTGAGGAAGTGGACAAGCTAAGCCAGCAGAGCATCACGATGAACGTACCGGAAACGCTGCAAAGCCAGGCGATCCTCGAAAAACTGATGCAAACCCGCGTACGCAACCTGCTGGCACAACCGGCTGCCGCACCGTCTGAAGCGGCGCCCGTCCCTGCGCCTGAAGCACCGCAGGCAGAAGCCCCGGCAGCCGTGCCGCAAGGAGAATAATGATGCTAAAAGTATTATTGCTCTTTGTGCTGCTGATCGCGGGTATCGTGATCGGCCCGATGATTGCCGGTCATCAGGGTTACGTCCTGATCCAGACCGACACGTACAACATTGAAACCAGCGTAACAGGACTGGTCATCATCCTGATCCTGGCGATGGTCGTCCTGTTTGCCATTGAGTGGTTGTTACGCCGCATCTTCCGTACCGGCGCACATACGCGCGGTTGGTTTGTTGGCCGTAAACGTCGTCGCGCCCGCAAACAGACCGAACAGGCGCTGTTGAAACTGGCGGAAGGTGACTATCAGCAGGTTGAGAAGCTAATGGCAAAAAATGCCGATCATGCTGAGCAGCCGGTGGTGAACTACCTGCTCGCCGCAGAAGCGGCGCAACAGCGCGGCGATGAAGCCCGTGCGAACCAGCATCTGGAACGTGCGGCAGAACTCGCCGGTAACGACACGATCCCGGTTGAGATTTCACGTGTCCGCCTGCAACTGGCGCGCAACGAGAATCATGCCGCGCGCCACGGCGTGGACAAACTGCTGGAGGTGACTCCGCGTCATCCGGAAGTATTACGTCTGGCGGAACAGGCCTACATCCGTACCGGCGCCTGGAGTTCTCTGCTCGATATCATCCCGTCAATGGCGAAAGCTAACGTCGGTGATGAAGAACATCGTGCGATGCTGGAACAGCAGGCGTGGATTGGTTTGATGGATCAGGCGCGTGCCGATCAGGGCAGCGATGGTCTACGCGAATGGTGGAAAAACCAGAGCCGTAAAACCCGCCATCAGGTCGCCCTGCAGGTGGCAATGGCTGAGCATCTGATTGAATGCGACGATCACGATATGGCGCAGCAGATTATTATCGACGGTCTGAAGCGTCAATATGACGATCGCCTGGTGCTGCCAATTCCTCGTCTGAAAACCAATAACCCGGAACAGTTGGAAAAAGTGCTGCGTCAGCAGATCAAGACCGTCGGCGATCGTCCGCTGCTATGGAGCACGCTGGGCCAGTCGCTGATGAAGCATGGCGAATGGCAGGAAGCGACCGTTGCCTTCCGCGCGGCGCTCAAGCAACGCCCGGATGCGTACGATTACGCCTGGCTTGCTGACGCGCTCGACCGCCTGCATCAACCGGAAGAAGCGGCCACCATGCGCCGTGACGGCCTGATGCTGACGTTACAAAACACGCCCCCGCAGTAACGCCCTAACGCCCGGTGGCGCTTCACTTACCGGGCCTACAAATTTCCCCACCGCAGAAATAAAAAAACGCCTGCTCTTTTAGAGCAGGCGTTAAACAGGTCTGTATGACAACATAAATGGGTGCTTCACTCAACGTTATGTCCATGGTGTTTGATGAGGCCGAAGCGACATCTGTCTGTGGACGATAAGCACCGTAAACGGCTCTGCATCATTCCTGAGTTTATGAGGCACTATGGCGAGCATAAGAGATGGAATGAGCATCTACCCGTATATTATTGCACATTGCATGCCAGGATTGCACCGCTAAAAATAAGGATTAAGACAATTCACGATCCCTGTGCTGGCGCGGGTTGTCGGCAGCTTTCCCTATTTCTGCCTGCCGGACACGCGATGAATTGTCGCTCAGCAGAGACAGATCTCACCCGATACACGAAAGCGCTGAAATATCATAAAGTTAATCGTCACCAAATGGCGACAATGGCAAACAGGGTTGTCTCTGAGAAGCAACAGCAGAAAAGAAGAAGAAATTAAGTGATGCAGAAAAAGAAAAACCCCGCCGAAGCGGGGTTCAAAATTGGTCGGCGAGAGAGGATTCGAACCTCCGACCCACTGGTCCCAAACCAGTTGCGCTACCAAGCTGCGCTACTCGCCGATGTACTGCTTTTTTGAATTTTTAGTTCAATTCATTAAGTCGTGGTGCGAGGGGGGGGACTTGAACCCCCACGTCCGTAAGGACACTAACACCTGAAGCTAGCGCGTCTACCAATTCCGCCACCTTCGCATTTCACAACTTTTAATAATGGGGTGGCTAATGGGATTCGAACCCACGACAACTGGAATCACAATCCAGGGCTCTACCAACTGAGCTATAGCCACCACTACAAATCTTTTTACGCGGTATCGAAACCACCGCAGCTCCAGCACCGGGTGAATGGTGCGCCCGACAGGATTCGAACCTGAGACCTCTGCCTCCGGAGGGCAGCGCTCTATCCAGCTGAGCTACGGGCGCTTAGCGCCGTTGCGGGGGTGGATAATACGGACTTCACACCCCGCTGTCTAGTGCCTTTTTAAATAAAATGCGCGTTTGGTTACGCTTTGCGCGTTTTGCCGCTTATTCCCCCGTTTTCTGGGCGATACCTTGACGGTTGAGGCCAAAAACCTTGTAAACAAGCGTCACGGCGCACAGGAAGATGATACCGACAAACAGCGACATACGGGTATCTTCATTAAAGTACATACCGATCAGAACGCAAACCAGGAACGCCATCGTCAAATAGTTTGCCCACGGGAACAAAATCGAACGGAACGGATGGCTGGCCATCGCCGCTTTATGCGCCCGGCGAAAACGCAGCTGGCTAATCAGAATCACAAACCACGGCACCATCCCCGGCAGCACGCTTGCACTATAAACATAGACGAAGACGCGCTGCGGATTAGGAATGATGTAGTTCAGGCACGAACCGACCAGCAGAATCAGAATCGATAGCGCCACGCCCGCCACCGGAACGCCATGACGAGAGACTTTCGCCATCGCCGCCGGCAGTTGACGGTTCTTCGCCAGCGCGTAGAGCATACGCCCACAGCTGTACATTCCGCTGTTACAGCCAGACAGCGCAGCGGTCAGCACGACAAAGTTGATAATCGCCGCGGCGGTGGTGATACCAATTTTGGCAAAGGTCAGGACGAACGGACTGCCGTTGCTGCCAATTTCGTTCCACGGGAAGATGGTGACGATCACGAATATCGCACCCACGTAGAAGATCAGAATGCGCCATAACACCTTGCCAACCGCGCTACGCAACGTAACCTGCGGATTTTTGGCTTCACCCGCCGTAATCCCGATCAGCTCCACCCCCTGATAAGAGGCGACCACAATACACAGCGCGGTGAGGAAGCCTTTCCAGCCGCCAGCAAAGAAGCCGCCGTGCTCAGTCAGGTTGCCAAAGCCAATCGGCTGACCGCCGTTGCCCAGGCCGAAGAAAATCACGCCCAGCCCCACCACGATCATCACGATGATCGTGGTGACTTTAATCATCGCAAACCAGAACTCAATTTCGCCATACAGACGAACGGCCGCCAGGTTTGCCAGTGCCACCAGTCCGACGGCTATCAGCGCCGGTATCCATTGCGCCATCTCCGGGAACCAGAACTGGACATAAACGCCGATCGCGGTGATTTCCGAGATACCGACCGCCATCCACATAAACCAGTATGACCACGCGGTGAGATAACCGAAGAACGGGCTCATGTAGCGGTGAGCATAAACGGCGAAAGAGCCGGCAACCGGCTCCAGGAACAGCATCTCGCCCATTGAGCGCATAATGAAAAAGACGAACAGGCCGGCGACGATATACGCCAGCAACACCGATGGTCCTGCCCATTTCAGGGTGCTTGCCGCCCCCATAAACAGTCCGACGCCAATGGTGCCCCCCAGGGCAATCAATTCGATATGACGAGCCTCCAGCCCACGCTGTAGCTCAGGTTTTTTCTCTGCCATAAATCCTCTTGTCGTGTTTGCTTGCTTCCCGGCATTGCCGGTTATTGTTATGGGTACATCGCTGGGGGCGCATGTTTTCGCAAATTTGGCAAAATGGCAAACGAAGCATTAAAAAAATGCATATTTTGTGTAATAACGGAGCAAAAATGCGGCAGTGAGGTAGCGCATGGAGCAGAATGCGCTACCCGCACGAGGAAGGGGGGTCAGATATTTCCGCTGTAATGCCAGCGCAGGTAACGCAGTAAACGGAGTTGACGAGTAATGCGGCTTGGCTGCGACAGCAGGCGATACAGCCACTCCAGCCCCAGGTTCTGCCACACTTTCGGCGCGCGTTTTACGTGACCGGTGAAGACGTCATAGGTGCCGCCGACGCCCATATAGAGCGCATGCGGATGCACCTGTCGACAATCGCGCATAAAGATTTCCTGTTTTGGCGATCCCATCGCCACGGTAACGATCTTCGCCCCGCTGGCATGGATCTGCTCAAACAGCGCAGGACGCTGCTCTGACGTAAAATAGCCGTCCTGGCTACCCACAATGTTCACATTCCACTGGGCGCGCAGTTTCGCTTGCGTTTGCGCCAGCACGTCTGGTTTTCCGCCCACCAGGAATACCGGCGTACCTTCCTCGCCCGCGCGGGCCATCAGCGCTTCCCAGAGATCGGCACCCGCCACGCGAGAAACCTGGGCATCCGGAAATTTTTTGCGTACCGAGCGCACGACGCTAATCCCGTCGGCATATTTATACTCAGCCGCCTCAATCAGGGCGCGGACTTCCGGGTCATCTTCCGCCGTCAGAACCTTTTCTGCGTTAATCGCCACCAGCGTACCTTGCTTAAGCTGGCCGCCAGCGTAGAGATAGTCCAGCGCATGGTGCATATCTCGCCAGCCAATCAGCTGGAGCCCGCGCAGATCGTAAATCGGTGCCGTTGTATTATCAGTCATTGCTATCCTTCAACCTGTTTGTCTGGCAGGGCTCGCAAACGTTTATGGATCAGTCCGGCCTGGTCAAACAGCCAGAACAAAAGTTTTGCCACCAGCAAACAGGCACCAAAAACCACCAGGAAAAAAACAACACGCGAGACAAACGAGTCCAGTCCCTCTCGCGCCAGCACGATCATATTAAAAATCGCGCCAAAGCAGAAACTATGCAAAATCGCGGCCTTGTAGCGGTTTGTCTCACGATTACCCAGCGCATACAGCCAGTCGAACCATTTGATGATCAATCCCACCACAATCGCTCCCAGCGGGATAAACAACGCCCCGCCCATCACCACCAGCGACCCAATCAGCGTCGGCGAGATCGCCAGACCGGAATGGTTGTTCAGCACTTCCCACGTAAAATAGTTCGCGGTATTCAGCACCACGCTCGGTCGCCCCGGCCACAGCCAGGAGGGAATAAAGACATAGAAATCGCGGACAATCGGCGCCAGCCCCTGGAACTCAATCTTGTCGTAGTTTTGCAGCAGCAGCGCCAGGTTCTCCCACGGAGAAAACGTGTCGCGGGTGAGATAGAGAAACGTGTAGAACGCTTCGTCACCGCTGACGTTCAGTCCGTAGCGCTTCAGCGCCAGCCAGAACATGCCGACAATCCCCAGCACACCCGCCGCCGCCAGCATCCACAACGAGATCCAGCCGCGAATAATGCCGATGAACAGGAAAATGGCGAAGGCGATGATGATATTGGCGCGGGTACCGCCGACGATCATATACGTCAGTAAGCCAAATGCGACGGTGCTGACCAGGAAGAACAGCCACGCTTTGCTGTCCTGGCGCAGGAAATAGACCACCAGCATCGCCGGGATGAAAAAGTAAAAGAAGCGCTTTAGCGCCACACCGGAGACTTCACTGGAGAAAATCTGGCTGTACGACTGTAGGCGGAACAGCAAAAAGCCGTTGTGCATGAAGAAAATGCCCACGCTGATGAGCGCAATCCCCATCAGAATCACCCAGGTAAGATGGGTTTCCACCCGGTTCATAGTGAACAGCGGTTTGCGCGGCACATCTGCCACCCGTTTGCGTAAGCGGGTCTTATAGGTCACATAGTAGATCGCGTAGAAACAGGCGGCGGAAAGCAGCGCCTGTAGCAGGATTTCCGGCGGCGCGACGGCGACGTCAAAGCGGAACGCCAGCACGCTGGTCAGCGGAAAGCCAAAAAAGAAGGTCAGTAAAAACAGCAGCGAGAAAAACACGTTGAAGTTGAAGCGCACGCGGCGGAATTCAAACCAGGTCAGCGTAGCGATAAACAACGTGGAGAGGAGCCAGACGACAAACAGGCCGCTGAACTGCATCAGGCTCATAGTGCCTCCCCTGCGGCGACCTGCAATGCGTGATGCCAGGGCTGCAAATAGTTCGGGCTAAAGAAGGTAATGGCGTTTTTATCCACGGATGCCAGTTGGCGCTGCGCCTCGCGCACCACCTGTTCGTTCAGCTCGTCGCTCGTGAAAAGCACCGGAAGATGCTGTTCCACCATGTCCTGCCAGAACGGATTCTCGCGGTTCAGCACGCACGGTACACCCGCCTGAATTAGCAAGCATAAGGTGCCAATTCCCTGCTGACGGGCAAAAATAAAGTACCCGAGATCGCACTGACGCAGCAGCGCCAGATAGTCGTCGAACGCCAGCTTGTCGCTGAGGATCTGCAGGTTATCTGCGCTGAACAAGCTCAGTCCCGCCTGGCGGACCTGGGCAATATACGCTTCGTTGTTCGGCGGATAGCCCATCGGGACCACCACGTTTACCGTGTCGCCAAACTGCTGATGCACCGCCCGCAGCGCAGCAATATGTTCGTTACTGCGATCGCCAGAGTTACCCACCAGAATGGTCATTTTTCCGCTGCGTTGGCGAAAGTTCACCCTATTGTTGAGCGAGGGATCCATTCGCGTCGGGAAATAGAGCAGCTCACCCGGCACGCGCGGGTGCTGTTGAGCGAAATAGTTCAGATCGCCACGGGTGGCAAAAATGCCCCCGACACGGCTTTGCGCCAGGCGGCGAATCGGGTAAAACAGTTTGAATTTCAGTCCGCTGGAGACTTCATACAGATCTGCGCCCCAGACATGCCAGTAAAACTGGCTGGGCTTGATTCCCCCGCTCAGTAATGCCAGCCACAGCGTCGTATTAAACTGACCGTGGAAGAAGAAGCGCTGTTGTCTGTTCGCTTTGGCTTGCGCAATCACCGCCTCCGCCAGCGATTTTTTACCGCTGAAGAAACGAATGGACAGCGCCGGGCAGCTTTCCGTCAGCCCGGCATCCTGACCCGCAACCATGAAGACACGGGCATGCTCGCTGGTCGATGCCAGCGTATCGTTGAAAAACCGCAGCACGGTTTGATTATGGTGAGGGATATCCGATCCCAGTACGTGAATCAATACTGTCATGCCCGCCTACGCCAGAGTAAAAATACGCAACAACACAGAGAGAAATAGACGACGTACGTGGCCATGTAGGCCTGTGCCGCACCCAGCGCGCCGTGTGCCGGGATCAGCCAGTGCGCAAATGCCGTCAGTAAAATGAACTGGCTGATTTCAGCCAAAATATAAAATCGCAGTGATGCTTTGGCGATCACCAGATAACCGAAGACATACGCCCCGACCTTCAACACATCTCCGATTAACTGCCAGGCAAACAGATCGCGCATGGCGGTGAATTTCTCAGAGAACAGCAGCCAGATAGCAAAATCACGCAGCAGCCAGACGGTGAAACTCGCGGCGGCCACCGCGGGCAGAACAAACTTCAGCGACTTCACCACTTCTCGCGTGATATCCCGTTTTTCGGTGAGGCGCGACAGCGTCGGCAACAGGTAGACGCTGAACGAAGCGGTAATAAATTGTAGGTAAGCATCCGAAATACTGCTCACCCCTTGCCAGATCCCGACGTCGTCCCAGCTGTAGTGCGCAGCCAGCAGGTTTCGCATCATCACATACGCCACGGGCAGCGTGACGGAGGTGATCAGCGCCATCAGGGTAAACTTGCTGAGTTGCCCCGCCAGCCCCTTGTCCCAGGACGGCCGCAGATAGCGCAGCGGGATCGTCCCGCGTTTCATCAGCATGGCAGCCGCAGGGATCACCACCAGCGCGGGCACCAGCGCCAGACCGAGGAGCGCGCCTTCATAGCCGCCCAATCGGTAACAGCCATAGTAGGCAACGACGCCCACCAGGCTGCCGACCATCAGTGACAGCGCATTTCCGGCCGCATCACGAAATCCTTTCATCAACGCCAGCAGCAGGTTGGCCCAGGCAATCCCCATCTGCACCAGCGCCACTAAGCGCACCAGCCCCTGATACTGAGTATGGCCGAATAGCGCCTGGCTAATCGGTGCCGCCGCGAGCAGAAACACCAGCGCCAGCAGCGTCGAAAAACCCAGCACCATGGCCGAGGACGTACCGACAACCCGCCGCAGTTGTTCCGGATTATCATGGGACTGCGCGACGTATTTGGTGACGCCATTGAAAATCCCGGCCCCCGCCAGGACACCGAGTACGGTGACCATCTGACGGAAGTTTCCTGCCTGGCCGACGCCAGCCGGACCGAAAGACACCGCCAGCAACTTAACGACCAGTAACCCCGCGCCAATTTTGACCAGCGTGCTGGCCGCCGTCCACAAGGACGCTTTCGCAAGCGACATATCAGGCGAAATAGTTAAGCAATGTCGTCATCACCGTACGCTGATTCACTGCCGACAGGTTATAAAACAGCGGCAGGCGCAGCAGGCGCTCACTCTCTTTGGTGGTGTAGCGATCCTCGCCGGAAAATTCACCAAACTTGTCGCCCGCCGGGCTGTCATGCAGCGGAATGTAATGGAACACCGCCATAATTTCAGCTTCTTTCAGGAAGTTAATCAGCGCATTACGATCGTCAATGTCGCGCAGCTTGATATAAAACATATGGGCGTTCTGTTTACAGTCATCCGGAATGGACGGCAGTTCAATTCTGCCGGCACGCGCCAGCGGTGCGAGGGCATCGTAGTAGGTCTGCCACAGCGCCAGACGCTGCTGATTAATACGGTCCGCCGCTTCCAGTTGTGCCCAGAGATAGGCGGCCTGTAGATCGGACATCAAATAGCTGGAACCAATATCGCGCCAGGTATATTTGTCGACCTGACCGCGGAAGAACTGGCTGCGGTTAGTGCCTTTTTCGCGAATGATTTCCGCACGCTCGATAAGGCTGCGATCGTTAATCAGCGTTGCGCCGCCTTCGCCACCCGCCGTGTAGTTTTTCGTTTCGTGGAAGCTGAAGCAGCCGATGTGGCCTATCGTTCCCAGCGCACGGCCTTTGTAAGTCGACATGACGCCCTGCGCGGCATCTTCCACGACAAACAGGTTGTACTTATCCGCCAGCGCCATGATGGTGTCCATCTCACAGGCCACGCCCGCGTAATGAACAGGCACAATCGCCCGCGTTTTTTCGCCGATCGCCGCTTCAATACGTGTTTCGTCGATGTTCATGGTATCCGGACGGATATCCACAAAGATGATTTTGGCACCGCGCAGCACAAACGCATTCGCGGTCGACACGAAGGTGTAACTCGGCATGATCACTTCATCACCCGGCTGAATATCCAGCAGCAGTGCCGCCATCTCCAGGGAGGCGGTACAGGAAGGCGTCAGCAACACCTTCGCACTGCCAAAACGCTGCTCCAGCCACTGCTGACAACGACGAGTAAAGCCGCCATCGCCGCACAGTTTGCCGCTGCCCATCGCAGACTGCATATAGTCGAGTTCGGTTCCCACCACCGGCGGTGCGTTAAACGGAATCATGTTGTCACCTGTATAACCAGTACGCGGTGCTTTCTACATTCGCACCGCTTTGTATATAACGTTTAAGCGCGGCGGTGTTGCCCATCTGGGTCGCCACCCGCAATGTTGTTTTGCCGCGCGCCTGCGCCCAGCCCAGCGCCGCCTGCATCAGCTCGGCTCCTGCGCCATGCCCGGCGAGTAAGCCGATGCGCGCCTCACGGTCACCAAGTTCGCGCAGTGAAACATAGCCGCGAATATCGCCGTTTGAGGTACGAAGCACCAGACACTGATGATCAAACGTGCCGTGTACCGCGTTTTCAATCCACTGTGCATAAAAGCGGGCGCTGGCGTCAGGCGCGTACCACGGCGCACGAAAGCGACTTTGCGCAAAGGCCGCCGCAGCGAGTTGACGCAATGCCGGAATGTCCGTCAGTTGTGCAATTTCTGCGCCGGTTTGCCCGCAGGTTTTCCCGACGCTGACGGCAAGATCCACTTCCCCTTCCACCAGCGCAAAGCCAAGCTGTTGCAAGGCATCCAGCGCGGCGGTATTGGCCGCCGGAATTTTAGCCTGCACCCGTGACCAGGGCTGTAAGACTTCAGCGGTTAAAAACGGCGCCACGGGATCCAGCCGGACAATCGCACTGTCCACGCCAAAGAAGCGGTTTTCCCAACCCAGCGGTTCAATACTGGCGCGGACGTGCACGAAGCAGCTCCAGCAAATATTGGCCGTAGCCCGTTTTCGCTAAGGCGCTGGCGGCACGTCTCACGCCGTCATCATCCAGCCAGCCATTGCGCCAGGCAATCTCTTCCAGACAGGCAATTTTGAATCCCTGACGCTTTTCAACCGTCTGCACAAAGGTACTCGCCTCAATCAGGCTGTCATGCGTCCCGGTATCGAGCCAGGCAAAACCGCGCCCCAGCAACTCAACCGTCAGATCGCCCGCTTCAAGATACATCTGGTTGATAGAGGTGATCTCCAGTTCGCCGCGTTCAGACGGTTTCACACGCTTTGCGTACTCCACCACGTTGCGGTCGTAGAAATAAAGTCCGGTCACCGCCCAGTTAGATTTAGGCTGCTTCGGTTTCTCTTCTAACGAGACGGCGCGGAAATTGTCATCAAACTCCACCACGCCAAACCGTTCCGGATCCATCACCTGATAGCCAAACACGGTTGCCCCTTCGGTACGCGCAGCCACATGACGCAATTTGGGGCTAAACCCCTGACCGAAGAAGATATTATCGCCTAACACCAGGCAGGAAGGTTCACCGTTAAGGAACGTCTCACCGATGATAAACGCTTGCGCCAGACCATCCGGACTCGGTTGTTCGGCATACTGCAGATGAATGCCGAATTCAGAACCGTCACCCAACAGGCGCTGAAAGTACCCTTTATCTTCCGGCGTGGTAATAATCAGGATCTCGCGAATGCCTGCCAGCATGAGCACCGATAACGGATAATAAATCATCGGTTTATCGTAAATGGGCAGCAGCTGTTTAGACACGCCGCGCGTGATAGGATGCAGACGGGTGCCGGACCCTCCCGCCAGAATGATACCTTTCATGCCTTCTTCCTCCGGGTAATCACCCCTTCAGACCCAAACGTTGGCCCTGATAGCTGCCATCCTGCACGGGCTTCCACCAGGCCTCATTCGCCAGATACCACTGCACGGTTTTACGCATACCGCTTTCAAAGGTTTCCTGCGGCGTCCAGCCAAGCTCACGGGCGATTTTCGACGCGTCAATGGCGTAACGTAAGTCGTGACCAGGACGATCGTCCACAAAGGTAATCAGGTCGCGGTAGTGCGCGATACCCTGCGGTTTGTTCGGTGCCAGTTCTTCCAGCAGGTCGCAAATCGTCTCAACCACATCCAGATTCTTACGCTCGTTATGACCGCCGATGTTATACGTTTCACCGATTTCCCCGGTGGTCGCCACGCAGTACAGCGCTCTGGCGTGATCGTCCACATAGAGCCAGTCGCGGATCTGCTGTCCGTTGCCATACACGGGCAGCGGTTTACCCGCCAGCGCATTGAGCGTCATCAACGGGATCAGTTTTTCCGGGAAGTGGTATGGGCCATAGTTGTTAGAGCAGTTGGTGATAAGCGTCGGGAAGCCGTAGGTACGCAGCCAGGCGCGCACCAGGTGATCGCTACTGGCTTTTGACGCGGAATAGGGGCTGCTTGGGGCGTACGGCGTCGTCTCAGTAAAGAAATCATCCGTCGAGTGCAAATCGCCATACACTTCATCCGTCGAGATATGATGGAAGCGAAACGCCGATTTTTTCTCATCAGCCCGTTCACCCCAGTACGCCCGCGCCGCTTCCAGCAGCGTGTAGGTACCAACAATGTTGGTTTCGATAAACGCCGCCGGGCCGTCGATAGAGCGATCGACATGGCTTTCGGCAGCCAGATGCATCACGCAGTCTGGCTGATACTGTTGAAAAACCCGATCCAGCGAGGCGCGATCGCAAATATCCACTTTCTCGAAGGCAAAGCGCTCGCTCTGCGCTACCGGCGCCAGCGACATCAGATTGCCGGCGTAGGTGAGTTTATCCACCACCACCACCGCATCCGCCGTCTCATTAATGATATGCCGTACCACCGCTGAACCGATGAAACCTGCGCCACCAGTCACCAGAATCCGTTTCATTAACGCCACACTCCTTTGGTATCCACGATGTACTGCTGATGCACGGCATCACCCGGGATGGCTTTAAACGGGCTGTGATCGACCAACATCACCAGCACGTCGGCAGTGGCCAGCGCATCGTTAAGTTCTGCCAGTGTGCAAAGACCATCCAGCTTTTTCGGCAGTTGGTGGATATTCGGTTCCACCACCAGCGTTTCACCGCTGTGCCACTGGGCGATACTTTTCGCGATCCCCATCGCCGGGCTTTCACGCAGATCGTCGATATTGGGTTTGAATGCAAGGCCGAAGCAGGCGATTTTCACTTCGCTGGCGCGCTTGTCCGTCGCCGCCAGGCAGTCCGCAACGGCGGCTTTGACCTGACCGACAACCCAGTGCGGTTTGCTGTCGTTCACTTCACGCGCGGTACGAATCAGACGCGACTGCTGCGGATTCTGCGCCACAATAAACCACGGATCGACAGCAATACAGTGCCCGCCGACGCCCGGTCCCGGCTGGAGAATGTTGACACGCGGATGGCGGTTCGCCAGGCGAATCAGCTCCCAGACGTTAATCCCCTGCTCGGCGCAAATCAGCGACAGTTCGTTGGCAAAGGCGATATTGACGTCGCGGAAGCTGTTTTCCGTCAGCTTACACATTTCTGCCGTACGGGAATTCGTCACCACGCACTCGCCTTCAAGGAATATCTTGTACAGTTCACTGGCGCGCGCCGAGCACACCGGCGTCATGCCGCCGATCACCCGGTCATTCTTGATCAGTTCCACCATCACCTGCCCCGGCAGCACACGCTCAGGACAATAGGCGATATTCACATCCGCCTGCTCTCCAGCCTGTTGCGGGAAAGTGAGATCCGGGCGCATTTCTGCCAGCCACGCCGCCATCTGTTCGGTCGCACCGACCGGAGAGGTCGACTCGAGGATCACCAGCGCGCCCTTTTTCAGCACCGGCGCAACGGATTTCGCCGCCGCTTCGACATAGGTCATGTCCGGCTCATGTTCGCCTTTAAACGGCGTCGGCACTGCAATCAGATACGCATCAGCGTCAACGGGCGTGGTGGTGGCGCGCAGGAAGCCGCCTTCCACCGCTGTTTTCACCACGTTATCCAGATCCGGCTCAACAATATGGATTTCACCGCGATTGATGGTCTCCACCGCATGCGGGTTAACGTCCACCCCAATCACCTGCTTTTGGCGCGAAGCAAAGGCAGCCGCCGTCGGCAAACCGATATATCCCAGCCCAATAACAGAAATGGTAGAAAAACTCATAGCGATACCCGATTGTTTTTTAACGCGTGTAAAATACGGCCACAGGCCTGCCCGTCACCGTAAGGGTTATGGGCGCGGCTCATGGTCTGATATTCATTTTCGTCATGCAGCAAACGCGTGACTTCTTCAACAATGCGCTGTGGGTCTGTCCCCACCAGACGCACAGTACCCGCGGTAATGGCCTCGGGGCGTTCGGTCGTTTCGCGCATCACCAGCACCGGTTTACCCAGTGACGGGGCCTCTTCCTGAATCCCGCCGGAGTCCGTCAGAATCAGCCAGGCGTGATTCATCAGCCAGACAAAGGGCAGATAGTCCTGCGGTTCAATCAGCGTCACGTTTTTAACATGGCCGAGAATACGGTTGACCGGCTCGCTGACGTTCGGGTTCAGGTGCACTGGGTAGACAATCTGCACATCCTGATTGACGGCCGCAATCTCCGCCAGGGCATGGCAAATCTGCTCAAACCCGCGACCAAAGCTTTCACGACGATGACCGGTCACCAGGATCAGCTTCTTATCAGAGCTGAGGAACGGATACTGTTCGGCCAGTTCTGAACGCAGCGTATTGCTCGCCAGAACGCGGTCGCGCACCCAGATCAGCGCATCAATCACCGTATTGCCGGTGACAAAGATACGACTGTCGGCGATGTTCTCGCGCAGCAGGTTTTGCCGTGAGTTCTCCGTCGGTGCAAAGTGATACATCGCCAGATGCCCGGTTAGCGTACGGTTTGCTTCTTCCGGCCACGGGGAATAGAGATCGCCAGTGCGTAGCCCGGCTTCGACATGACCTACCGGTATGCGCTGGTAAAACGCGGCCAGACTGGTCGCAATGGTGGTAGTGGTATCTCCGTGAACCAACACCACATCCGGCTTGAAGTCAGCGAGGATAGGCTTCAGCCCTTCCAGTATCCGACAGGTAATTTCTGTCAACCCCTGACCTGGCTGCATGATGTTGAGATCGTAGTCAGGGACAATAGAAAAGAGGTTCAATACCTGATCGAGCATCTCCCGGTGCTGCGCGGTGACGCAGACTTTTGCGTCGAAATCAGGATCCTTTGCCAGCGCATGCACCAGAGGTGCCATTTTTATGGCTTCCGGTCGCGTGCCAAATACAGTCAGTACTTTCACATCGATTCTCTTCGAATAGTCAGTGAGGGCCCAGCCCCTCACTGCGGCAGTCGTGCTAAATCGTGCGGCGGCGGGTTAACGCAACACCTGCGCCGATAAGCCCCCCCACGATGCCCCACATCACCATCAGGAAGGCACGGCGCGGGCTATCGCGTTTTACCGGTTCTTCCGGCGTACGCAAATAGCGATAGGTCTGAAAACGCGGGTCCAGAGTTGGCCCCACATTCAATGTATTTAGCATGGCTCGATTCTGGAAGTAGTCCAGGTCGAATGAGGGACCAACCGCCCGTAAATTTTCAAGGCGTGCCTGGAGCATCGGACGTCCGAGCAGAAACAGCTCAGAATCCGGTAATTCATCTGCCGGCACATCGGTCGCACTGCGGGAGATATTGTGCTGTTCAGCGATCTTAAGCGCCTGCTCAATACTGCTCACGCGGCGAGAGAAAATAGCTTTCGCCACCTCTTCCTGACGTTTGACCTGCGCCTTCATTTGCACGGTCCGCGCGGCCCACGCGCCTTTTAGTTCTTCGTTGAGATGGCTTGCCGCGCGCTGACTGGAGAACGCCACATACTGACGCAGCAAATTGTTCGCATCAGGCGCGGTTTCGGCAATGAGTTTGACGCTGTCGTTAATCGCGCGGGCGAAATCACCGGGGGTGAACTGAATGTTATTGATCATCTCATCAAGCATGGCGGCATCGGCTTTGCTGTTGCCGACCATTCGCTGCTTGTAGTAGTCGGTTTGCAGCCAGAAGTCGCGGCGCGTATCCCAGGAGGCCAGTTGCATCACGAACTCTTTATAAGCTTCATCCATGACCGAAGGTTGATCGCCTGACGCGTTATCGGCTTTTATGTCCAGATTCCGCAAAAACTGCTGCTGGGAATAGTAACCGCCCAGCATATTCACCGTGGGGCGATCGGAGATTGCGGTCGCACTCCACTCCTGACGAGCAAAAAAAGTATACGCCAGCGCGATCAGCGCGAATAACAGCGCGATACCGACAATCCACACCTTCCCGGCCCACAAGGTACGAAACAACCCACGTATATCCAGTTCATTCTCAGCGCTCACAGCGTGTGCCCCCGGCAATGGTTGAGTCATCGCACCCTCATTTACTTGGTTAATTTCGGATTGTTATCACGGTTTCTTCGTAATCTGCGCTTCATGCGTTTGATGAACCTCGCCACCTTCCAGGCACGTTTAATGCAGTAACCGTAGAGGAAGAATGCTAGCAAAAAGAGCACCAACATGGCCCATTCCGGGACAAAATGAGAATATTCCGCAAGCACGCCAATCGAGGCCAGTATCGCGGCGGCAAGCGTGATCAGGACAAACGCCTGACGTGAAGTAAAGCCTGCGCGCATGATCAAATGATGAATATGCTGACGGTCTGGCGAGAACGGGCTCATCCCTTTACGCAGACGACGGTACATGATGGCCACCATATCCATCAGCGGAATGGCGATGATCCACAGTGCGGTCACCGGGCTTATCGGGTGCGTTTTCCCCTGGGTAGTTTCTAGCAGGATCCAGATAACGGTAAAACCAATCAGCGTGCTGCCAGCGTCGCCCATAAACACTTTATAGCGACGGCCGAGTGCACCGAGGTTCAGCAGAATATATGGCAGGATGGCGGCGATCATGGCAAAGCACCAGATAGCCAGACTTGTCTGTCCATCAAACCACAGGATAAGTCCCATCGCGGCAAATGAGACGCTTGAGAGTCCGCCTAATAAGCCGTCGATACCATCCACCATGTTGAATGCGTTGATCGCAGCCCATACGGCGAAGAGTGTGAGGAAATAACCAAATGGCCCGAGCACCATCTCCCACGGACCAAAGATATAGCCGAGGCTACTGAGGTAAAGCTTGCCCACCACCATCATGATCACGCCGATAGCGGCCTGAATGGTGGCACGAATTTTTACGCTAATATCAAAGCGATCGTCCAGTGCGCCGATAAAGACCAGTACACCGGCACAAGCCAGATAGAGAGCCGCATGGGGAATATAAACATTCACAATGCTGAATGTGAAACAAATCCCCGCATAAACTGAGATGCCCCCAACCAACGGTATCAATCCCTGGTGGCGTTTACGGAAGTTGGGTTTATCCACTAAACCGACCTTTTTTGCGACCTTGCGTGCAAAAAACAGGAACAGTGTCGTGAATAAAAAAATACTGATGAGATCAGTACTGACTGTCAGTAAATTCACAATGCGTGCTCTCAGAGAAAATTATTAGCAGAAGTATAACCACGACGGTCTGTATTCAGAAGGGAAACTCCATCCCGAACCGTCTGTTTTGTATAATTATTAACCATGCGTCGCACTTGATGACTGACGTGCACGCGACGGGGGGTGATAACCCATTATTTGTTTGCTTGTCGTTAAGATTACAGACATAAAAGCAAAACGCCACGTAAAAACGTGGCGTTTTCGGCTGAGAGCGAGTTTACGAGCGCTTCATCATGTCGAAGAAGTCGTCGTTAGTCTTGGTCATCGCCAGTTTATTAATGAGGAATTCCATTGCGTCGATTTCGCCCATCGGGTGAATAATCTTACGCAGGATCCACATTTTCTGCAGCTCTTCCTGAGTGGTGAGCAGCTCTTCTTTACGGGTACCGGAACGGTTGTAGTCGATAGCCGGGAAGACGCGTTTTTCAGCAATCTTACGAGAGAGGTGCAGCTCCATGTTACCGGTGCCTTTAAACTCTTCGTAGATAACTTCATCCATCTTAGAACCGGTATCGATCAGCGCCGTGGCGATGATGGTCAGGCTGCCGCCCTCTTCCACGTTACGTGCCGCACCGAAGAAACGCTTCGGACGATGCAGGGCGTTAGCGTCCACACCACCGGTCAGCACTTTACCGGAAGCCGGAACCACGGTGTTGTAAGCGCGCGCCAGACGGGTGATGGAGTCGAGCAGAATGATAACGTCTTTTTTATGTTCAACCAGACGTTTCGCTTTCTCGATAACCATTTCCGCAACCTGAACGTGACGGGATGCCGGTTCGTCAAAGGTAGAAGCAACAACTTCACCTTTCACCAGACGCTGCATCTCGGTCACTTCTTCCGGACGTTCGTCGATAAGCAGCACCATCAGCACACAGTCTGGGTGGTTGTAAGCGATGCTCTGCGCAATGTTTTGCAGCAGCATGGTTTTACCGGCTTTCGGCGGTGCGACGATCAGACCACGCTGACCACGACCGATTGGCGAAGCCAGATCCAGAACGCGCGCCGTTAAGTCTTCAGTAGAACCGTTACCACGTTCCATACGCAGACGAGAGTTTGCGTGCAGCGGGGTTAAGTTTTCGAAGAGAATTTTGTTACGGGCGTTTTCCGGTTTGTCATAGTTAACTTCGTTAACTTTCAGCAGCGCAAAGTAGCGTTCGCCTTCTTTTGGCGGGCGAATCTTACCAGAAATGGTATCACCAGTGCGGAGGTTGAAACGGCGGATTTGGCTGGGGGAAACGTAGATGTCATCAGGACCGGCGAGATAGGAGCTGTCTGCAGAACGGAGGAAACCAAATCCATCCTGCAATATCTCCAGCACACCGTCACCAAAGATATCTTCGCCACTCTTTGCGTGCTGCTTCAGGATGGCAAAAATAATGTCCTGCTTACGCATACGAGCCAGGTTTTCCAGCCCCATATTTTCGCCGAGAGTGATCAGCTCAGAAACCGGCGTATTCTTTAATTCGGTAAGATTCATAGTGGTGTGAGTTCTTAAACTTGGGGTAAATCTCGAACTTAATGTTGTGAATGGTATGGCAGGGTCATCCATGCCTGTTTGCGGCCATCAACTCATGTCTGTTCGCTGTCTGGTCACAGGAAAGTACGCAGAACTGAAACGACAAGACGGATTGAATGATAAGCCAGGAATCTGTCCACTTCTCGTGCGAGAAAAAACGGGAAGTATTGGAGTTATCAAGATTCAAACTTAAATAAGGTATGTTTAATTCGAAGTCAACACTAACTTAGCACGACTCACGTCGGGCGTCCAGTCATCCGAATCATTTAGGATCCTGGTCGCCCGAACATGAGACGTCCGGCTTACGCCAGGTTAGCGTCGAGGAACTCTTTCAACTGACCTTTGGACAGTGCGCCCACTTTGGTTGCTGCAACTTCACCGTTTTTAAACAGCAGCAGGGTCGGGATGCCACGGATACCATACTTCGGCGCGGTGCCTGGGTTTTGGTCAATGTTCAGTTTAGCAACCGTCAATTTACCCTGATATTCGTCAGCGATTTCATCCAGAATCGGGGCGATCATTTTGCACGGTCCGCACCACTCTGCCCAGAAATCAACGAGGATCGCCCCGTCCGCTTTGAGTACATCCGTGTCAAAACTGTCGTCAGTCAGGTGAATAATTTTATCGCTCATATAAACTCCACAGGAAAAAGCCTGGTGTGTTGGTATATACAACATCATCCTTCAAGCGGCCTCTTTGTTGGCTTCGCTCATCGCCCCAGTCACGTACTCTGTACGCTCCTGTGGACGCATTTGCTTGCCGCCTCGACGCATCATGAATGATTTGTGTATAGCATTAACCAACTAAAGGTTGACTTTATTTCACCGGATACGCTTTCGTAAAGCAATAGTAAGCTGATATTCTACCACACTATGAGCAAAACACATTTAACAGAACAGAAGTTTTCCGACTTCGCCCTGCACCCAAAGGTTATTGAAGCCCTTGAAAATAAAGGCTTTCATAACTGCACGCCCATTCAGGCCCTCGCACTGCCGCTTACGCTGGCTGGTCGCGATGTTGCAGGGCAGGCGCAAACCGGTACCGGAAAAACGATGGCGTTCCTGACGTCAACGTTTCATTATCTTCTCTCTCATCCCGCGATTGACGATCGCAAGGTGAACCAGCCACGTGCCTTAATTATGGCGCCGACGCGTGAGTTAGCCGTGCAGATCCACGCCGATGCCGAGCCGCTGGCACAGACGACCGGTCTGAAGCTGGGCCTCGCTTACGGCGGTGACGGTTACGACAAACAGCTGAAAGTGCTGGAAAGCGGCGTCGATATTTTAATCGGCACCACGGGTCGTCTGATCGACTACGCGAAACAGAATCACATCAATCTGGGCGCCATCCAGGTGGTGGTCCTCGATGAAGCCGATCGCATGTACGATCTGGGCTTTATTAAAGATATCCGCTGGCTGTTCCGCCGCATGCCGCCGGCCAACCAGCGCCTGAACATGTTGTTCTCTGCCACCCTTTCTTACCGCGTGCGTGAACTGGCGTTCGAACAAATGAACAACGCCGAATACGTTGAAGTCGAGCCGGAACAAAAAACGGGTCACCGTATTAAAGAAGAGCTTTTCTATCCGTCTAACGAAGAGAAAATGCGCTTACTGCAAACGCTGATCGAAGAAGAGTGGCCGGATCGCGCCATCGTCTTCGCGAACACCAAACACCGTTGCGAAGATATCTGGGGTAGCCTTGCCGCTGACGGTCATCGCGTCGGCTTGCTGACTGGCGACGTAGCGCAGAAAAAACGTCTGCGTATCCTCGACGAATTCACCCGTGGCGATCTGGATATTCTGGTAGCGACCGACGTCGCCGCGCGCGGCCTGCACATTCCTGCCGTCACGCACGTCTTTAACTACGATCTGCCGGACGATTGCGAAGACTACGTACACCGTATTGGTCGTACGGGCCGTGCTGGCGCAAGCGGTCACTCCATCAGCCTGGCCTGTGAAGAGTACGCCCTGAACCTGCCCGCAATTGAAACCTACATTGGTCACTCAATTCCGGTGAGTAAATATAATCCGGATGCGTTGATGAACAACCTGCCGAAGCCGCTGCGCCTGACGCGCACGCGTCCTGGCAATGGCCCGCGTCGCTCTGGCGGAGCCCCGCGTAATCGTCGTCGCTCAGGTTAAGAAAAGTTATGCCATACACAAAATTATTCAGCCTGTATCAAGGCGGCAAGAAAACGCATCACGATGAGCTTACTTTAGTCAGTGATTCGGGTGAGAGAATGCAGCCAACACAGATACAGGTTGAAGGATGAAGTGTATGAACTCTACCTCGTTGTACGCAGCCATTGATCTCGGTTCCAATAGTTTTCATATGCTGGTAGTACGCGAGGTAGCGGGCAGTATCCAGACGCTCACGCGCATTAAACGCAAAGTGCGTCTGGCCGCCGGTCTGAACAGTAACAATGTCCTTTCTGCTGATGCAATGGAGCGCGGTTGGCAATGCCTGCGTCTGTTCGCTGAGCGCCTTCAGGATATTCCACAGCCTCAAATCCGCGTGGTCGCCACGGCAACCTTGCGTATCGCAGTGAATGCCAGCGAGTTTATCGCTAAAGCGCAGGAAATCCTCGGTTGTTCGGTTCAGGTCATCAGCGGTGAAGAAGAAGCGCGCCTGATTTATCAGGGCGTGGCGCACACCACTGGCGGAGCGGATCAGCGTCTGGTCGTCGATATTGGCGGTGCCAGCACCGAACTGGTCACCGGAACAGGCGCACAAACCACCTCGTTGTTCAGCCTGTCGATGGGCTGTGTCACCTGGCTTGAACGCTACTTTACCGATCGCAATCTGGCGCAAGAAAATTTCGACGAAGCGGAAAAAGCCGCGCGAGATGTGCTGCGTCCGGTTGCCGATGAACTTCGCTATCATGGCTGGAAAGTCTGCGTCGGAGCCTCCGGTACCGTTCAGGCGTTGCAGGAAATCATGATGGCGCAGGGGATGGATGAGCGCATCACGCTGGCAAAATTGCAGCAGTTGAAACAGCGAGCCATTCACTGTGGCCGTCTGGAAGAGCTGGAAATTGAAGGGTTAACTCTGGAACGCGCGCTGGTGTTCCCCAGCGGGTTGGCCATTCTGATCGCGATCTTCACCGAACTTAATATTCAATGCATGACCCTGGCCGGTGGGGCGTTGCGCGAAGGACTGGTCTACGGAATGCTGCATCTCGCAGTGGATCAGGATATTCGCAGCCGCACGCTGCGTAACATTCAACGCCGGTTTATGGTAGATACCGAACAGGCGCATCGCGTCGCGAATCTGGCGGTGAGTTTTCTCGATCAGGTAGAAAATGAGTGGCATCTTGAGCCGATCAGTCGCGAACTGCTGATCAGCGCCTGCCAACTGCATGAGATAGGCCTGAGCGTTGATTTCAAGCAAGCGCCTTCGCATGCCGCCTATCTGGTTCGCAATCTGGATTTGCCGGGCTTCACACCTGCACAGAAAAAACTGCTCGCCACGCTGCTGTTAAATCAGACCAACCCGGTCGATCTCTCGTCGTTACATCAGCAAAACGCCGTACCGCCGCGCGTGGCGGAGCATCTCTGCCGTCTGCTCAGACTGGCGATTATCTTTGCCAGCC
This sequence comes from Citrobacter telavivensis, assembly GCA_009363175.1. Classification (NCBI taxonomy): domain Bacteria; kingdom Pseudomonadati; phylum Pseudomonadota; class Gammaproteobacteria; order Enterobacterales; family Enterobacteriaceae; genus Citrobacter; species Citrobacter telavivensis. Next base: position 536,790 of record CP045205.1, on the reverse strand, counting down.
GCCGTCGTGACGATCTGGTGCCGGCCATTACGCTGCAGGCGTCGAATGAAATTCTCGCCTTAACGCTGCCGCCGGACTGGCTGGAACAGCATCCGCTTGGGAAAGAGTTGATTGAACAAGAAAGCCAGTGGCAGAGCTATGTCCACTGGCCTTTAGAAGTACAGTAAGAAAGCGGCGGGTAAACCTGATGTCGGATGGCGCTACGCTTATCCGACCTACAGAGAGATTTTTCAATTCTTTGATATATAAATAAATTGTAGGCCGGGTAAGGCGAAGCCGCCACCCGGCATTATTTTATTGGCCGCGCTTTGCCGCCATCATGGCTTTCAGATTCGCCAAATGGCTTTGCCCTTTCTGCATTCGCTCTTCGGCGCTCACCACTTTACGCTCCTGCTCCCAGATCAGATCGTCCTGCGGTAACTCCAGCAGGAAGCGGCTCGGCTCCGGGCGCACCAGTTCACCATACTGACGCCGCTCTTTACACAGCGTAAAAATCAGCTCTTTCTGCGCACGGGTGATCCCAACATAGGCCAGGCGTCGCTCTTCGTCGATGTTGTCTTCATCGATACTGCTCTGGTGTGGCAGGAATCCTTCTTCCATTCCCACCATAAACACATACGGGAACTCCAGCCCTTTCGAGGCGTGCAGCGTCATCAGTTGCACCTGGTCCAGCTCTTCCTCACTCTCGCCGCGCTCCATCATGTCGCGCAGCGTGAAACGCGTGACAACCTGAGTGAGCGTCATGGGCTCATCCAGTTCGCTTCCTTCCAGCATTTCGGTCATCCAGCTAAACAGCTGGTTGACGTTTTTCATACGCATTTCAGCCGCTTTTGGGCTGGGGGAGGTTTCATAAAGCCAGGATTCGTAATCTATTCCGTGGATGAGATCGCGGACGGCGGCGATCGGCTCACGTTCAGCCAGCCTTTGAACATCGCCCAGCCAGTGGGTAAAACGGGTGAGCGAGTCATAGCCGCGCCCGGTGAGCGTCTGGCTCAATCCCAAATCAAAACTGGCGGTAAACAGGCTTTTGTTACGTGTCATCGCCCATTCGCCCAGCTTTTGCAGCGTGGCGGGGCCGATTTCACGTTTTGGCGTATTCACAATCCGCAGGAACGCGCTGTCATCATCCGGGTTGGTCAATACCCGTAGATAAGCCAGCAAATCTTTAATCTCCGGGCGTGAGAAGAACGACGTCCCGCCGGAGATTTTGTATGGAATACGGTTCTGCATGAGGAATTTTTCAAACACCCGCGCCTGGTGATTGCCACGATACAGAATGGCGTAATCTTTATATTCCGTTTTATTCACAAAGTGATGGGCGATCAGCTCCCCGGTCACCCGCTCGGCTTCGTGTTCCTCATTATTCGCACTCAGGACTTTGAGCTCTGCGCCGTATCCCAGTTCGGAAAAGAGACGCTTTTCAAAAACGTGAGGGTTGTTGGCAATGAGGATGTTCGCCGCCTTCAGGATCCGCCCGGAAGAGCGGTAGTTTTGCTCCAGTTTGATCACCTGTAACGCCGGGAAATCCTGACTTAACAGCACCAGATTTTGCGGACGCGCACCGCGCCAGGAGTAGATCGACTGATCGTCATCACCCACGACGGTGAATCGCGCCCGGTTTCCCACCAGCAGTTTCACCAGCTCGTACTGACTGGTGTTGGTATCCTGATATTCATCCACCAGCAGGTAGCGAATCTTGTTCTGCCAGCGCTCGCGCACTTCTTCATTGCGCTGTAGCAGCAACGTCGGCAGCAAAATCAGATCGTCAAAGTCGAGGACGTTACAGGCTTTCATATGCGCATCGTACAGACCGTAGCAGTGCGCGAAGATACGATCGCGTTCGCCTTTCGCACTGGCTGCCGCCTGCGCCGGCGTTTTGAGATCGTTCTTCCAGTTTGAGATTGTCGATATCAGCTGTTGCAGCACAACTTTGTCGTCTTCAATCAGCCCTTCCGTCAGGTCTTTTAGCAGCGCAACCTGGTCCGTATCGTCAAACAGCGAGAAATTCGATTTCATCCCCAGCGCGGCGTATTCGCGTTTAATCACCTCCAGCCCCAGCGTATGGAAAGTGGAGATCATTAACCCGCGCGCTTCTTTGCGCCCCAACGTCTGTCCGACACGCTCTTTCATCTCACGCGCCGCTTTGTTGGTAAAAGTCACAGCCGCAATGTGCCGCGCCTGATAGCCGCAGCCACGGATCAGGTGAGCAATCTTATTGGTGATAACGCGAGTCTTACCGGAACCCGCACCCGCCAGCACCAGGCAAGGTCCGGTGACGAATTCGACAGCTTGTTGTTGGCCGGGATTTAAACGCATAGGAAAAAGTGCTCAATCTTCGAACGGGGGACGAATTGTAGCAGAAAGCGAGGCCAAGGGAGTAACAGGCTGCCTGTCAGGCAGCCTGAGAGTGATGACAAACCTCATCCCGATACCGGGTAAGCAGAGATAACCTAATTATAAACCAGGAAAATCAATGTATTGATTTTCGGCTGATAACCACAAAGAAGGAAAAACCACGTTTTATCCTTCTTTGTCAGCGGTCTGAGGCTGCCTGTCAGGCAGCCTGAAAAATATCAATCAGGATGCGCTGGCAGCGAGTGGCGTATAGCCGTTACGTTTCGCGCTCAGAATCCAGCTGTAAGAACCCATCACCGCAATGGCTGTCAGCAGAACATACTCAAGCGACATGGCATAAACGCCCTGAACCGCATAAATCACCACGCTAATGACATCAATGAGCACCCACAGCAACCAGTTTTCCACATACTTGCGGGTCATTAACACCATTGCGGCAATCGACAGCACCAGCATAGTAGAATCCCAGAACGGGAAAGCATCCGGCTGTAGTTCAGGCATTGCCACTGACATCCCCACGGTGTGCAACAGCGCAATCATGATCCGGGTGAGCGTCGCAAATACCGGATCAATAAACAACGTCATCAACAGGATAGCGACAATGCAGACACTGCCCAGCACCAGCGTTTGCTGCCGGGAAAGCCAGCGAACCTTCAACGCCGCCTCTTGTTCCTCATTCTGGCGACTCCACGCATACCAGCCGTAGATATTCGCCGCAAAGAAGAACACCTGAAGCAGCAAACTGGCATACAGTTGGATCTGGAAAAAGATTGCGGCAAACAGGGTGACGTTAATCAGGCCGAACAGGTAATTAATAATTTTTTCCCTGCTGGCGCACCAGATACACAGTAAACCAAAAACGGTACCGATCGCCTCAATCCATGAGAGTGCGTACCCGCCCTCTCCGAGAGGAATGTTGACCATTACGTTGTTAATACTGAAAAAGTCCATCATTGCTCTCCTTGCTGACTGTCGAAGTAAATGGCCTGTAACGCCAGGGAAATCTGATGAACTTCCCCCTGCTGACACAGCGTTTCTTGTTGCACATAATTGTTGATACTGCTGTCCAGACAGCCGTTATGGGCGACAACCACATTGAGCAACGACGCCGTACGTAACCCGCGTAATGCACCGACCACCATCAGTGCGGCCGTCTCCATATCGGCGCCAAGGATACCGCGGGCGGACCATTCGGCATCCAGTTCAGCCTCGCGGTCGGTGTAAAAACTGTCGTGGCTGCGCACCAGTCCACAACTCGCGGGAATGTTCATTTGCAACGCCAGCTGCATCAGCGTTGCCGTAAGTTGCGGATCCGCACATGCCGGATAGCTGGCTGGCGCATAGGTTTTACTGGTGCCATCATCCGCGACCGCGCCGTGGGCGATAATCACCTCGCCCAGCGCCAGCGTATCCTGCAATGCTCCGCAACTTCCGATCCGGATCAGCGTGTCGATGCCAATCTGGCGTAACTCCTCAACCGCGATAGCGGTCGAGGGTCCGCCTATTCCCGTCGATAGCACCAGAATTTCAACGCCCTTATATTCACCACGCGCCGCGCGAAACTCCCGGTTTTGTCCCAGCATTTCGGGGTTATCAAGGAAACGGACTATCCGATCCACCCGTTCAGGATCGCCAGGCAATAGCGCATACTTTGCCCTCGTCATGCTTTTGCTTAATCGAATATGGGGTTGCATCTCTCGTCTCCTTACGCCCCAGGGCGTTTAACTCTCCGCCTCCTGCTTCAGTTTTTCAGGAGCCAGCAGAACAATACGATCCCCATCGCTATCAATAATTTTCAATGATTTAAGATCGTGCAAAATACGGTTAATACTGCGTGTAGTTGCTGCAAATTCCTGACTCAGATTTTGTTTATCCAACAAAATAGACGTCGATTTATTGTGTTGATATCGCAGCCATAATGCCTGGCATACCCGCTGGTGCAGTGAATATAAATTGTCGCTACTGGCCTTTTTCGACAGCTGATAATATTGCTGACTAAAGAAGCGCAACATTCGCTGGTTGAAATGATTATCCAGAGCCAGCCAGTGACTAAAATGTTCCTGCGACAGACTTAGCAGCTGGACATGACCCACAGCCACCACCGAGCAGATGTAATGCCGCGACTCAAATATCTCCAGCTCTCCCAGCATGTCACCTTTGCAGTAATGCGCCTGTCGATAACGACGACCATCTTCAGCCTCGTAAAAGACATCCACTTCACCTGATACAATCAGTGAAAACTGTCGACAGACCTCGCCCTGACGACAAATCAGCGCGCCGCACGGGATATCGTCAAAACGCCAGCGCTGCATGACCTCCAGCGGGCAGTATTTGAGGAGTTCATACAACAGAGGGTCATGTACAACCTGAGTTAACCCGATAAGCCAGTCGCCTGAAAAATCTGCTTTTTTCATTGTGTCCATGTTATCTCTCTCCACTGACGGAAAGACAGGACCGCTGTCCCGCCTCTCAGGAATACACCCGACGAAAGTGCTGTCTATCTCCCGATTCAATACACCCGATGAGACATCTGTCCTGCGCTGGCGAAGAGTATATGTCTGACGCCCAGAGGAATGATAAAGTGGCGGGCAACCTTTGAGACATGAGAACGTAATAATGGCAAAAACCGCAGCAGCACTGCATATCCTGGTTAAAGAAGAGAAACTGGCACAGGATCTTCTGGAACAGATTAAAAACGGCGCCGACTTCGGCAAACTGGCGAAGAAACACTCTATCTGCCCGTCAGGCAAAAGAGGCGGTGACTTAGGCGAATTCCGTCAGGGCCAGATGGTTCCGGCGTTCGATAAAGTGGTCTTTTCCTGCCCGGTGCTGGAGCCTACCGGCCCGCTGCACACCCAGTTCGGTTACCACATCATTAAAGTGCTGTACCGTAACTAAGCAAAAGCCCAGAGCGTTCAGACTCTGGGCTTTTTTTGCCGGATGACGGCGTAAACGCCTTATCCGGCCTACAAAAAAATGACCGTTTCGTAGGCCGGATAAGCGTAGCGCCATCCGGCAATTCTTGTCAGGCCTTAACCCGCAACAGCAATGCGCTTCATATCCGTCATATACCCACGCAGTTTCTTACCTACCTGCTCGATAGCATGGCTGCGGATGGCTTCGTTCACATCACGCAACTGCGCGTTATCCACCGCGCCTTCGGCGATCGCTTTACCCAAATCGCCTGCCTGCAGCGTGGTCATGAACTCTTTGAGCAGCGGTACGCAAGCGTAAGAGAACAGGTAGTTACCGTATTCTGCGGTATCAGAAATGACCACGTTCATTTCGTACAGACGCTTACGCGCGATGGTGTTCGCAATCAGCGGCAGCTCGTGCAGTGATTCGTAGTACGCAGATTCTTCAATGATGCCGGAATCCACCATCGTTTCAAACGCCAGCTCAACGCCCGCTTTCACCATGGCGATCATCAGTACGCCTTTATCGAAGTACTCCTGCTCGCCGATTTTTCCGTCAAACTGCGGGGCGGTTTCAAACGCGGTTTTACCGGTCTCTTCACGCCAGGTCAGCAGTTTCTTATCGTCGTTGGCCCAGTCCGCCATCATGCCGGAAGAGAACTCACCGGAGATGATGTCGTCCATATGTTTCTGGAACAGCGGTGCCATAATCGCTTTCAGCTGTTCGGAGAGTGCGTAAGCGCGCAGTTTCGCCGGGTTGGACAGGCGGTCCATCATCAGCGTGATACCGCCCTGCTTCAGCGCTTCGGTGATGGTTTCCCAGCCGAACTGAATCAGTTTTTCGGCATAGGCCGGATCGGTGCCTTCTTCCACCAGCTTATCGAAGCACAACAGAGAACCGGCCTGCAGCATACCGCACAGAATGGTCTGCTCGCCCATCAGGTCCGATTTCACTTCCGCAACGAAAGAGGATTCCAGTACACCCGCACGATGACCACCGGTCGCCGCAGCCCAGGCTTTCGCAATCGCCATGCCTTCGCCTTTCGGATCGTTTTCCGGGTGAACCGCGATAAGCGTCGGCACGCCGAAACCACGTTTGTACTCTTCACGCACTTCGGTACCCGGACACTTCGGCGCTACCATCACCACGGTGATGTCTTTACGGATCTGCTCGCCCACTTCAACAATGTTGAAGCCGTGAGAGTAACCCAGCGCTGCGCCGTCTTTCATCAGCGGTTGTACAGAGCGCACCACGTCGGAGTGCTGTTTGTCTGGCGTCAGGTTAACCACCAGATCCGCCTGCGGGATCAGCTCCTCGTAAGTGCCCACTTTGAAGCCGTTTTCCGTCGCTTTACGCCAGGACGCGCGCTTCTCAGCAATCGCCTCTTTACGCAGCGCATAGGAGATATCCAGCCCGGAATCACGCATGTTCAGACCCTGGTTCAGGCCCTGCGCGCCACAGCCGACGATGACCACTTTTTTACCCTGAAGGTAGCTTGCACCATCGGCAAATTCGTCGCGGCCCATAAAGCGACATTTACCCAGTTGCGCCAGCTGCTGACGCAAATTCAGTGTGTTGAAGTAGTTAGCCATGGTGATTCCTCGTGATGTTGTACTGTCTTATTGTTCGGTTCGCGTTTTGCGAGATTGAAACCACCTTACAACAGGAAATTTATTGCGGAAATTGATATATTCACAACGTCACGTTGCAATATTTGCAATGTCAAAAGGTGGAGTGAAGTCCGTGGATTTACGCGATCTGAAAATGTTCCTGCATCTGGCGGAAAGCCGCCACTTTGGCCGCAGCGCGCGGGCCATGCACGTCAGCCCTTCGACGTTATCACGGCAGATCCAACGCCTTGAGGAAGACCTCGGCCAGCCGCTGTTTGTCCGCGATAACCGCACGGTCACGCTGACCGAAGCGGGTGAAGAGCTGCGAACGTTTGCCCAACAGACGCTATTGCAGTATCAGCAGCTGCGCCACACCCTCGATCAGCAAGGCCCGTCGTTGTCGGGTGAATTGCATATCTTCTGTTCGGTTACCGCAGCCTATAGCCATCTGCCACCGATCCTCGACAGATTTCGCGCTGAACATCCCTCGGTAGAAATAAAGCTCACCACCGGCGACGCCGCCGATGCAATGGAAAAGGTAGTGACCGGCGAAGCGGATCTGGCGATTGCCGGAAAGCCGGAGACACTGCCCGGCGCGGTGGCGTTTTCGATGCTGGAAAATCTGGCGGTGGTGCTCATTGCCCCGGCGCTACCCTGCCCGGTACGCAATCAGGTGTCAGTGGAGAAACCCGACTGGTCTACAGTGCCCTTCATCATGGCCGATCAGGGACCGGTGCGCCGCCGCATTGAACTGTGGTTCCGTCGTCATAAAATCAGCAATCCGCAAATTTACGCCACCGTGGGCGGTCATGAAGCGATGGTGTCGATGGTCGCGCTTGGCTGCGGTGTGGCGTTGTTGCCCGAAGTGGTACTGGAAAACAGCCCCGAACCGGTGCGCAATCGCGTGATGATTCTGGAACGTAGCGATGAGAAAACGCCGTTTGAGCTGGGCGTCTGCGCACCGAAAAAGCGGCTGCATGAGCCGCTCATCGACGCGTTCTGGAAAATTGTCCTTGAGAGGAAAATCGACGAAGGTCGGTAACGGTTACAGATCCGCCGGGTCTATTTGCTTCAGGGTTTCTACCTGCATTAACCATTGGTACAGCGGTTCCAGTTGGCGGAAACCGTCAGCCAGCAGCGTCACCAGATCGGCGCGGAAGAGTTTTTCCACATCAGTATCCGTTGCCATTGCCGCAAAGGATTTACGGTGATACCAGTCGGAAATCGTCGGATCAAGATCCTTTACCAGCAGTCGCTTATAGCGCTCCCCCACCAGCTCAAACGGCGCCCGACAACAGTCAGCCACTTCCAGAAACTGCGTGGGCCGCTGTTTTAGCGTATGACGAAACAGATCCATCGTCGGCTTACTGGCGCTGTAATAACCCAGTCCGTAACGCAATGTATCCGGGCTGATTTCAAAAAAATACGCGGGGGCATCGGTCCAGTTCTTGGCTGAACGTTTGAAGGTCAGCCACATCCGGCTGCGGTAAAGCGATTTGTCATGGGAAAAACGGGTATCACGGTGAATACGCGATAGCGTTTTGCCGATAGCGGAACGGGTTTCCAGCAGCGGATCAATCTCTGACATCACCGGCGCTAAGTCATCCACCAGTGCCCGAAACGGCGTGAGTATGCTGCGATCGTAAATAAAACGGTGCTCCTCGAACCACGTTTTATCGTTTTCAATTTTTACCTGCTGAAGAAACGTCAGCCCTTCCTGTGCAAATCCCTGAAAGCGTCCAGCCATCTGCTTGCCTCGCTTAACGATGTCTATTACCTCCCTCATAACTATCCAGAAAATCCTCAAATAGCAACCTGAAATCATGCCCCTCAGGCAGGAGATTAATTGGTATCAAAGGAACCAGGGCTGAGCGAGCGTCACAGGTAAAATCGTCACTAAAGAAACAGTACCTTACGAGAGGGTGAGACGATGCAAAAACCGAAAAAGCTGTTCAATAATACCGATAATATCCGCAGTGAAATCCTGCAGGGGCTGGAGTACGTCGGGATGGGAAAAATTCACACCTTGCCGGAGTACTGCGCAGTTTATCGCACCATGCCGCAGGATGAGCAGGTAGTGATTGTCAGCGGCGGTGGCAGCGGCCACGAGCCGACATTTGCTGGATTTGTTGGCGAAGGTGGTATCGATGCCTGCGCGCTGGGCGAGGTCTTTACCTCGCCCTCTCCCGACCAGATTATCGAAGCCAGCCGCGCAGTCCATCAGGGCAACGGCGTGCTTTTCCTCTACGGCAACTATTCAGGTGATGGCATGAACTTTGACATCGCCGCTGAAATTCTGGCGGAAGAGGGCATTGAGTGCCGTACTGTTCGCGCCACTGATGATATCGCCTCTGCACCGCCAGAAAGAATATCCGACCGTAGAGGTGTCGGTGGGCTGGCGTTTTTGTACAAACTGGCAGGGGCGGCGGCGCAGTTTGAGCACTACTCGTTGCCTGCGCTGGAAGCGCTGGCGCAGAAAGCCAACCACAATACACGTACTCTCGGTGTGGCGCTCAGCGGCTGTGCGCTACCTCAGTCCGACACTTTTAACTTTACGCTGGCGGATAACGAGATCGAGCTGGGTATCGGCATTCATGGTGAACCGGGATTGTGCCGTATTCCCATGCCACATACTGATGAACTGGTCGAGATGATGATCGCACGGTTGTGCGCCGATCTGCCCTTCACCCGCGGCGATAAGATTTGTATCAGCGTCAATAATCTGGGCTCCTTAAGCAACACCGAACTGATGGTGATAACCCGTAAGGTTGGTATGGCGCTGAATGAGCGTGGTATCACGACCTATGACGTACAGGTTGGCCACTTCTGTACTTCACTGGAGATGTCCGGTTTTTCGCTCAGTATGCTGCGTCTGGATGACGAAATGCAGCGACTGTACGACTATCCCATCAACACCCCAGGCTGGAGAAAATAAGATGAATACCACACAATTTATCGCCTGCCTGCTACACGTATCAGAAGGCATGATCGCCAGCGAGCCTCGCTTGACCACGCTCGATCAGATGATTGGCGACGGCGATCACGGCATTGGTATCAAGCGCGGCTTCACAGCCCTGCATGCGCAACTCGCATCTCCAGATTTTTCTCCAACGGATATCGGGGAATGCCTGCTGAAAAGTGGTACACGACTGATGACCAGCATGGGCGGCGCTTCCGGTGCCATCTTCGGCACCTTGTTCCGCGCGGGAGGGAAAGAATTGACGGGTTGTGTTGAGTTTGACGCCACCACGTTGGCAAAGTGGCTGAACGCTGGTAGTAACGCTATCCATCAGCGTGGTGGTGCGAAGCCAGGGGATAAAACCATGGTCGATGCTCTGGCTGCTGCATCAGAACAGGCCGAAATCGACATTGCCCTGCCGCTACCGCAAGCGTTATCACACTGCGCCCAGGCAGCGATGGCAGGTGCAGAGAGCACTTCCGCAATGGTCGCACGTTTTGGCCGCGCAAAAAATCTCGGCGAACGGTCCATTGGTCATTGCGATCCTGGCGCTGTGTCGATGGCGTTGATTCTGCAGTTTATGGCCGAATTCGCCAATTAGTCTGGTTAACAGAAAACAAAAAACCGGCGCTGTATGCCGGTTTTTAAGGTTGTTTCTGGAGACGCATTAGTCAAAACCAAAACCTTCAGCAAACAATATCTTCAGCTCCTCCATCGCTTCTTCTTCATCGCTACCGCTGCAAATGATCTCCAGCGAACCTTTTCCTTTGATCCCCGCACCCAGGATGCTCATGATACTTTTCCCCTTAATGGTTTTGCCGTCGTAGATCATCTCAATCCGTGATTGATACTGAGCACAGGCTTTAGCCAGAACGCCTGCCGGGCGCGCGTGAATACCGTGCTGATTACTGATCCTCACAACCTCTTTCAACATAGTAGCAATTCCTTTTTCACCGCCCGTCAGCCGGGCAAATAGCCTGAACAAAGTTAAAATAACCCTGTATCAAAAGCTGGGCGACCATCGCGCCCGGGTCGACAAACGATCGGGAACGCTCACCGTGGATAGCCGCACGACCATGTTTAGCCACCATAGTGGTGGTCTGCTGCACGCCCTGCTGCGCCAGCCACAACGCTTCTCGTGCCTGTTTCAGTGGCGCAGCAGGTGAACGCAGCGCTGCCAGCGCCGGAACCATACCGTCAAGAAAAGTCTTTTCGCCCGGCTGCGCCTTACCACGCTGCTGTACGCCGTCAAACCAGGCCTGAAACAACACGCCAGCATCTGACAGAGTCAGGGTCTCTCGCCCCTTTAGCACTTTGCCCACCTGCATCAGGCCAGAGGCCATCAGCGTGCCCATCGTAGAGGGCACCGCTGATGCCATTACCTTGCCCACCTTATAAAAAAAGCGCCCCAAATCGCACTCGTCACTCTGCTGCGCACAGGCATACGCCGCCGCAAAACCATCGCTCATGGTCAGCCCCAGATCTCCGTCGCCGACCACGCTATCCAGTTCTGTCAGCACCTGTTTGTTACTCTGCATCACGTGGGCCCACTCGGCAAAAAGCGGGCGCAGGCTTTCAACATCTAACACCATCTCGCCCCCTTAAGCCGATAACTGCCGGAACATCGGCGTATCGGCTTCGGCATTCAGTAGCGACTTCAGCTCGTCATCCAACGGCATTAGACTAATGGACATCCCGGCCATCTCCATTGCCGTAGCAAACTCACCAACCCAGACTCGGAAGACACGAATATTGCTCTGTGCCAGAATCTGATGCACATGGCGGTACATCAGATACAGCTCTTCCAGCGGCGTCGCGCCAAGACCGTTAATCAGGACCGCCACTTCATCACCCTGCTGGCAAGGCGAGTCGGCCAGCAACCAGGACATCATCTCTTCGGCAATCTTCCCGGCGCTCAGCAGCGGTCCACGACGGATCCCACTTTCACCGTGAATACCCATACCGATTTCCATCTCATTGTCGCCAATGTGAAAACCCGGTTTACCCATTCGCGGGACGATACATGGCGACAGCGCCACACCTAGCGTACGCACGCGATCCCCGGCTTTTTGGGCGATACGCTGTACCGTATCGAGGTCATCCATTCTGGCCGCCGCCGCCCCTGCGCATTTGTAGACAAAGAAAATCCCTGCCACGCCGCGTCGCGTTATCACCCCTTCGCTGCCCGAGGCCGCACCAGCCGAATCGTCAGCAGCGACCACGGTACGGGTACGAATATCGCTCTCCATGTCGGCCATTTCCGCCGCGATGTCAAAATTAAAAATATCGCCATTGTAGTTGCCGTAAAGGTAAAGCACGCCCGCGCCGCTATCCACCGCCTGAGTGACAGCCAGAATCTGCTCCGGTGAGGGTGACTGGAACACATCGCCAATCGCGCAACCGTCCAGCATCCCCCGACCGACATACCCCAGAAACAACGGCAAGTGTCCGGAACCTCCACCGGTGATGATGCCGACCTTTCCCGGTACCGGGCGCGCGGTCACCAGACAATGCCGATCGTCATTAACGAAACCGAAGCGGTCAGGGTGCGCCAGATAAATACCTTCCAGCATCTCCGGAATAAAATCCTCTGCCTGATTGATAAATTTTTTCATGCGTTCTCTCCATGAATTTCCCGCCCGGTGGGCGGGGACGTCGATTAGCAGACAAATTTAATCTGTGACGGGTACGCCCAGCGCTGCAACTCTTCCGCAGCGAAGGACTCTGGCTCTTTACCCCCGTTAATAACCAGCGCGTGGTAATAAATCTGCGCCATCTCTTCGAGGTAGGCAGATTTCAGCACGGCCTCATACGGATCTTTGTCCACGCCAATAGCGCCATGTTTTTCCATCAGAATAGCGTCGGCACGTTTAATCGGTTCAATCACACTGGTCGACAATGCGAGCGTGCCCGGGCGACCATATGGCGCCACTGGGATCATCCCATCTTTCAGATTGAGGATTGCACATTCATACACCACTGCCGGGATAGGCTTATTCAGCACGGCAAATGAGGTAGCATAGAGGGAGTGAGTATGGGAAATGGCGAAAATGTCTGGTCGCGCCTTATAGATCTCAATATGCATCAGACATTCACTGGTTGGGCGTAAACCGGCTTCACTTTCAATCACGTTCGCCTCAACGTCCATCACGACAATATCTCTGGGGGTTAGCTGCATTTTATCGAGGGTGGTCGGGGTCACCAGAATAAGCCCTGAGTCTTTATCTCTTACGCTGGAATTACCCGCTTTATGTTTACATAATCCCCACTGTTGAGCGGTTCTGGCCATTTCAACGACGTGTTTTTTCTGAATCTCTAACATAATATTTATCCTGTGTCAGATGGTAAGGGCGAGCGCTATCGCGACAACCATTGCCGTGATATATCGCTGCAGCGAGAAACTGCAGCAGAGTTTTAATATTTAATGATGGTGGACTAATTCATTAATTAGCGCATATTCATCCAACGCACGGCGAATAACATTTCCGCCATCATAGAACTCAAGAAATTCATTTAATTGCGCAAGCGCCTTAAGGTGCTTCTGCGGATTATGGGTGGCGAGGACGATGATAATATCGGCCTGCATATAATCGGCAATAGCAATCTTATAGGGCAGGCGTAATAGCGCCATGCCGGTATCCAGCGCGCCATCATCAACGCCTGCATGGGCAATAATTACCCCGTCGGCCAGCATGATCCAGGGTTGCTCCTCGGTAATTTTGTGCAGCATGATCTGCACGTAGCGTGACTCAATCACTCCAGAGCGCAACAAAGATTCCGAAGCAAGAGTTATTGCCATCTGCCAGGAGTCGGGTAGTTCAGCGACAAACTGGACGTGTTCTTTCGTGAGCAAATCGGTCAGCGACGGCGTTGGTGGCTCCATGCTGCCTACCGCGTTTGCGGTGTTATTCTCATCGTAGATATAGCTGGCAAGCGCCCTCTGCAGTCCTTTGTGATCGATGATGTTGCCAAAGCGCTCGAAAATCAGCAGTAGCTGTTCAATCTGGATAATGTTTGGGTCTACGCCCTGTAGCGCACTGATCACGTGGTTGCGAAAGGCGCTTTTATGGATGTTGCTGATGGATGGATTTACCACAAAAACGATTTTGCTGGTATTCAGATGAGTGGTGGAGAAGACCACATCATAATGCCCGGTGTAGCGCTCAAACTCGCGTCGGGACAACACATGGGTAAAGTGCAGTTCCGGGAACAATACCTGCAACGTCAAAAACAGATAAGTTGAGATGGTTGCACTATTTTCACACACCACCACCGCTGTTTTCTGTAGATTAATTTGGTGGATAACACCTTCACGCGTCAGCCAACCACCAAACAGCACCGTCAGAAAAGCCATCTCCTCATCGGGAATGACGCAGTGTAATAGCTTCTCAAACGGAACTGCCGCACGGCGCACCATCTCGTGCAGATGGCTAAATTCTTTTACGACCAGATCATAAACACTGCTGGTATTAGGCAAATGATAACGGATGCGATAATAGGCTGGCTTCCAGTGCTGATAGATTTTTTCAATGAGTTCGTTTTTCTCTTTAATCGTGACACAGCTTATTTTTTCAAAACTATCAACCACTGAAACTACACTTTCCAGCAAGATAGTATCAAGATGAAAGTATTTATCGGCGATACTCTGAATATTAGAGCTTTGTATCAATGCTGTAAGAAAAATAAGTTCATTATCACTATTAATATTTATTTTACTAACAACACTTTGCATCAGGGTAAATTCTCTGCTGCGAATGATATCAGCATAACTGCCTGGAATTGTGACCAGGTGCTTACCGGATTTAATTCGGTGTAGGACAAAACTGATAAAATAGATCAATTCCTGAAGTTGACGGTCGGTAAATTGAATTTTAAAACGCTTCTCAATTTCACTAAAAATTTGCCCCACCTTTTCCAGATGCTCACTCATCACATTGTTGTATTGCGCAATGATATTTTTCGCGACAGGAATTTCCAGCACTCGACGCAGGCAGTTCAGCAGAAGATAGCGTTTCTCCAGTTCCTCACCAAGAATATGGTAACCATTACCCCGGTCATAGCTAATCTCCAGACTGTGCGTAATCACCTCCAGGCGCACCTTTTTCAGGTCAGTAATGATGGTGTTCTGACTCACCCCCAGCGATGAAGAGAGATGCAGTAGCGACAGTCTTTCGCTACGCGTCAGCAGCATGAAAATGATCATTTGCCCACGTTCCTCTTCTGAAAAGAGATAACGATGATCGGTTTGCGCAGTCTGATTCTGTCGAAAATGCTCAATCACATGGCGCGGGATATGCAACTTCCCGGTTTTCAGACGATTGATACGATCAAAATGGTTTGATTCCAGATAGTCATTCACCTTCTTCAACGTATAGCTTAATTGCTTTCGCGTCAGGCGAAACTGCTCTTCAAGTTTCGTCCCTGTAATGCCGGGCTCGTTCACGATGGCGTCCAGAACCGCTACGACTCGTTTATCCATAGCCATGTCGACTCTCCTGAGATGAGAAAGTCCGGCAACGGATTCTGCCGCCGGACAGGGAGATAAAATCCCGTGTTACGCTTGTTGAATCTTCTCCTGCTGCTCGGCTTCCTGCTGCGCCAGGCTGCTTTCACGGCGTAATTCGCGGGAGTAGAAGAAGTAGCCGCATCCCCACCAGATGGCGAAAATCAGCGGAACAAGGTTGCCTTCAAGGAATTTAAACAAGAAAGAAAAGGCGTAGGTAAAGACCGGTGCATCAATTGAGCTGTTTGAAATAAGTTGACCCGCCGGAATAGTAATCGCCTTTGTTGCTTGTCCCAGTTCGGTGATCATTGGGGCGAACTGCGTCCCGACAAACAAGAAGAACGGTACGCCAATAATACTCAGGATCACCATGCGCAAGGTATTACCCCTCGTCACCAGATAGGCCGGGACGATCAGGGAAATGTTGATAATACCGGCGAAAGGTAAAATCTTATTGCCGGGCAGAATCAACGCCCAGATGAGTGTGAAAGGAATGGCAACAATAATGGCGAACCAGATTTCACTGGCCCCCCCCATAAACGGCCAGTCAATTCCGACAAACAACTTACGCCCAGAGAATTTCTTGTTCATGTAATCACTGATCGCTTCTGAGATCGGTGACAGCGCTTGCATAAAGAGCTTAGAAATCATCGGGAACAGCACAAGTGCAGTGGCAGCCTGGACGCCCAGCGTCAGCGTTTTCGCTACACTGTAGCCCGCAATAATCCCGAACAAGATCCCCAGAATAAAACCAATAATGTGGTTTTCCGCGAACACCCCTACTTTGGTGCGCAGTGCCGTGGCGTCCATAGGTTTATTACATACGGGGATTTTACGCAGCAACAGATCGAACGGATAGTAAATCGCGCCAAAGAACACCATACGGTGAGTACAGGTCACCCCGGGTATACCCGTTAGTTTTTCTATACGGTGTTGGTGAATGTCCCCAGCGTTAAGTTCAACGATAATCTGGAAGGCGGCAATGAGGAATGCTAATGCCAGGCTCCAGGCAGCACCGAACAGCGGGGTGGTGACGCTGACGACGATAAAGGCGGTGAAAATTTTTCCCCAGACGTTCCAGAGATCCGCGTTAAACGTATTGGTCTTGTTCAGCATCAGCATCACAATGTTCACGCCAACCTGAAGCGGGAACATAGCGAAAGCGTAAGGCCAGGCCCAGGAAATATTCGCCATCGTCGTCCAGCCGCCATCAACGATACTCAGTTCCAGACCAGTACGATTCATCATTGTTTGTGCGGCAACGCCGATAGCATCAACCATAAAACCGATCAGCATACTCATTCCCACAAACGCCACGCCCAGCGTAATCGCTGCCGAAGCAGCATCACGGAATTTCATCCGTACCACCAACCCGGCTAACAGCATAATAAAGGGCACAAAAACCGGCGCACCTAAATTCAGAATGTAATTTATGACTACACCAAGAAAGTCCATAGCACTTCCCCACTAAAAATAATTATACGGATTAAAGAGCTACGCCTTATTTACAGGCATCAATGATCTTTTGTAATTCTTGCTCCATACCCATACCGGTCAAAAATGCAATACCGTTAATCACGGGGATAGGATATTGTTTATCGACTTTAGTAATTGCGATATAAGCAGCACTATCTTTGATATGGCTCTCGAGAGATTTAAGATCAACAACTTCAACTTTAATGTGCGTCTGATTGCGTTCATTCAATAAGCGCATCACTTTACTGGCAACTGTCTGTGAGGTCGCAACGCCGCTTCCACATGCAACAATGACTTTTTTCATCTCATAAATCCTTATTTAATTGCAGTCTTGATGTGAGAGCACAGAGAAAGGTCTCTACATCGTCTATTTCACATAGCGCCTGGACGACCTCTTCATCAGCAAGGCAATCCATCAATTTTTGCAGCGCAGTCAAGTGACTGCTGTGGTCAATAAAACCCAGAAGGACAATAAATTGAATATAGAGCGTGTTATCGTTATTCCCCATTTCCTGCCAGGCGATGGGATGCGATAAACGTGTCACAGAGATAAAGGGATGGAGAATATGTTGCGGGTCAGTATGAGGGAGTGCAATGGCCACTGGCGACGTAGGTAGACCTGTAGGATACAATTGCTCTCGAGTAAGAATGGCGTCAAGGAAAGAGTCGCGGACGTAACCTTTCTCTTTCAACAATAAAAATATAGAAGAAAAAAAATCAGTAGCATTACTGTAATGCTTATTGAGAAACGTGAGTTGAGGCATAAAATATTCACATCCCTGCTCATTCTCATTCACTATATCCGTTTTCATCCGAATATCCTCTCTAACTGCTAAAAATTAACTGAGGACAATATTAATTCAGGAACGATGGTTAAGCGATGAGTATTGCCCCCAAAAGATGAGCTAAGTCTAGCGCAACATGGTGAGCTTTTTATTATGAATTACATCACATTTTTATGGTAGAGATTCATTAACAACAAAAATATTCAACGCAGAAGGTTAAGAGAGGGGAAAAATAAATGGCGAGGGATAACCACTCAGGTTATCCCTCGTTCTGCAGCACTTAACCCGCGAGGAAAAAGCGGAATGCCGGGTTGTTTGTTTCGTCGTGACACTCATAACCCAGTTCTTGCAGTCGCGTTTCGAAATCCGGTTCGTGCTCGCCCAGTTCAAACGCAGCCAGTACACGGCCATAATCCGTGCCGTGACTACGGTAATGGAATAATGAGATATTCCAGTGGGTGCCCAGCGTATGCAAAAACTTGAGCAGCGCGCCTGGAGATTCCGGAAACTCGAAGCTGAATAAGCGCTCCTGTAGCGGCTTAGAGGGACGCCCACCAACCATGTAGCGCACGTGCAGTTTCGCCATTTCGTCATCGGAGAGATCGACCACGCTATAGCCGCCGTCGCGCAGCAGATTCAGGATCTCGGTGCGTTCTTCCATGCCCCTGCTCAGCCGAACGCCGACAAAAATGCAGGCGTTCTTATCATCGGCAAAGCGATAGTTAAACTCGGTGACCGAGCGACCGCCCAGCAACTGGCAAAACTTCAGGAAGCTACCTTTTTCTTCCGGAATGGTTACCGCCAGTAGCGCTTCGCGCTGTTCGCCCAGTTCGCAACGCTCAGAAACATAGCGCAGGCCGTGGAAATTGACGTTAGCGCCGGAAAGGATATGCGCCAGACGTTCGCCGCGAATGTTGTGCTGGGCAACGTACTTTTTCATTCCCGCCAGCGCCAGCGCGCCGGAAGGCTCTGCCACTGCGCGCACATCTTCAAACAGGTCTTTCATCGCCGCGCAAATCGCATCGCTATCCACGGTGATGATGTCGTCGAGATATTCCTGACACAGACGAAAGGTTTCATCCCCAATGCGCTTCACCGCCACGCCTTCTGCAAACAGGCCGACGCGGGGAAGATCGACCGGATGACCCGCCTCCAGCGCCGCTTTCAGACAGGCGGAGTCTTCCGCCTCCACCGCAATGACTTTGATTTGCGGCATCAGCTGTTTGATCAGTACCGCGACGCCCGCCGCCAGACCGCCGCCGCCAACCGGCACAAACACGCGATCGAGATGAGCATCCTGTTGGAGCAATTCCAGCGCCAGCGTCCCCTGACCGGCGATCACCATTGGATGATCGAACGGTGGAACCCAGGTAAAACCCTGCTGCTGCGACAGTTCAATCGCTTTCGCTTTTGCTTCATCAAAGTTTGCACCATGCAGCAGCACTTCGCCGCCGAAACCACGAACGGCATCGACTTTGATATCCGCCGTCGCAACAGGCATCACGATCAGTGCCTTTACGCCCAGACGAGCGGAAGAGAACGCCACGCCCTGGGCATGGTTGCCCGCAGACGCGGTGATCACCCCGTGAGCTTTTTGCGCCTCGGTCAGCCCCGCCATCATCGCGTAAGCACCGCGAAGCTTGAAGCTGTGAACCGGCTGTCGGTCTTCACGCTTCACAAGAATCACGTTATCAAGGCGCGACGAAAGCTTTTCCATTTTTTGCAGCGGTGTCACCTGCGCGGCTTCGTATACCGGCGCGCGGAGCACCGCGCGCAGATATTCTGCCCCTTCCGGGGCAGCTGACAGAGGTTGTGATTCGGCCATCATCAGCCTCCCAGTTTCGATTTATCGCGTACCGCGCCTTTATCGGCGCTGGTCGCCAGGCTGGCATAGGCGCGCAGCGCAAACGACACCTGGCGCTGACGATCTTTCGGTGTCCAGGCTTTGTCGCCGCGAGCTTCCTGCGCTTCACGACGCGCAGCAATTTCCGCATCGCTCAACTGCAGCTGAATGCCACGGTTTGGAATATCAATAGCAATCATGTCGCCATCTTCAATGATCGCGATATTACCGCCGCTGGCCGCTTCCGGTGAAACGTGACCAATGGAGAGGCCGGAGGTGCCGCCAGAGAAACGACCGTCGGTGACCAGCGCACACGCTTTGCCGAGGCCCATCGATTTAAGGAAAGTCGTTGGGTAGAGCATTTCCTGCATCCCTGGCCCGCCTTTTGGCCCTTCGTAGCGGATTACGACCACGTCGCCTGCCACCACTTTGCCGCCGAGGATCGCGTCAACCGCCTCATCCTGGCTTTCATACACTTTGGCCGGGCCAGTGAATTTCAGAATGCTGTCATCCACGCCGGCAGTTTTGACAATGCAGCCATTTTCCGCGAAGTTACCGTAAAGTACCGCCAGGCCACCGTCTTTGCTGTAAGCATGTTCCAGCGAGCGGATACAGCCTTCGGCGCGATCGTCATCCAGCGAGTCCCAGCGGCAATCCTGTGAGAACGCTTCTGTGGTGCGAATACCCGCCGGACCCGCGCGGAACATCTGCTTCACGGCATCATCTTGCGTCACCGTGATGTCGTACTGCTCAAGGGTTTGCGGCAGCGTCAGCCCCAACACGTTTTTCACGTCCCGGTTCAACAGGCTCGCACGATCCAGTTCGCCCAGAATCCCCAACACGCCGCCCGCACGGTGAACATCTTCCATGTGGTATTTCTGCGTACTCGGCGCCACTTTGCACAGCTGCGGCACTTTACGGGAAAGCTTGTCGATATCACTCATCGTGAAGTCGATCTCCGCCTCCTGCGCCGCTGCCAGCAGGTGCAGAACAGTATTGGTGGAGCCGCCCATCGCGATATCCAGCGTCATCGCATTTTCAAACGCCGCCTTGCAGGCAATATTGCGCGGTAGCGCAGAGGTGTCATCCTGCTCGTAATAACGTTTGGTCAGTTCAACAATGCGTTTACCGGCATTGAGGAACAACTGCTTACGGTCGGCATGGGTCGCCAGCAGCGAGCCGTTACCCGGCTGCGACAGGCCCAGCGCTTCGGTCAGGCAGTTCATCGAGTTCGCGGTAAACATCCCGGAACAGGAGCCGCAGGTCGGGCAGGCAGAGCGTTCAACCTGATTGCTCTGATCGTCAGAGACTTTCGGGTCCGCTCCCTGAATCATGGCATCAACCAGATCGAGCTTGATGATTTTGTCAGAAAGCTTGGTTTTCCCGGCCTCCATCGGACCACCGGAAACAAAGATCACCGGAATGTTCAGGCGCAGAGAGGCCATCAGCATCCCCGGGGTGATTTTGTCGCAGTTGGAAATACAGACCATTGCATCGGCGCAATGGGCATTCACCATGTACTCCACCGAATCAGCGATCAGTTCGCGCGACGGCAGTGAATAAAGCATGCCCCCGTGGCCCATGGCGATACCATCATCCACGGCAATGGTGTTGAACTCTTTAGCCACGCCGCCCGATGCTTCAATCTGTTCAGCGACCAGCTTACCGAGATCGCGCAAATGCACGTGCCCTGGCACAAACTGGGTGAATGAGTTCACGACGGCAATGATCGGTTTGCCGAAATCGGCATCGGTCATTCCGGTTGCGCGCCACAGCGCGCGGGCTCCTGCCATATTGCGGCCATGAGTAGTGGTGGCGGAACGGTACTTAGGCATGCTTGATTAACTCCCGTCTGTCTTTCCCCCTATATACTTCACGCCGCAGGTGCGTTGGCTGCCTCGCTCATCCCAGTCACTTACTAAAGTAAGCTCCTGGGAACTCGCTGCGTTGCCGCCTTCCTGCAACGTGAATTATTTGGGGGAAATATTAATTTTGTTATTGGTTTACTGAATCCAACCAGCCCCATTTGTCCTCGGTTTCGCCAGTAAACAGACCGAAGAAAGCTTGCTGGACGCGTTTGGTGACAGGTCCACAGCGGCCTTCGCCTACCTGGATACCGTCAACGCTGCGAACCGGCGTGATTTCCGCCGCTGTACCGGACATGAACACTTCATCCGCCAGATACAGGGATTCGCGGGACAGAACCTGCTCGCGGACTTCAATACCCAGTTCTTTCGCCAGTTTGATGATAGCGTCACGGGTGATCCCCGGCAGCGCGGAAGAGGTAAATGGCGGGGTAAACAGCACACCGTCTTTCACCTCAAACAAGTTTTCACCGGCACCTTCAGAAATGTAGCCATTCACATCCAGCGCGATGCCTTCCTGATAGCCATGACGACGTGCTTCGCTACCTACCAGCAGTGACGAGAGGTAGTTCCCCCCCGCTTTTGCCGCAGTCGGGATTGTGTTTGGCGCGGCACGGTTCCACGAGGAAACCATCGCATCGATCCCTTGTTCCAGCGCTTCGGCACCCAGGTACGCACCCCACGGGAACGCGGCGATAATGACGTCAGTGGTGTATCCCGGAGGTGGATTCACGCCCATCCCCACATCGCCAACAAACACCAGTGGACGAATATAGGCGCTGGTCAGGTTGTTTTTACGGATCACCTCACGGCAGGCTTCCATCAGCTCATCCACACTCTGGGAGACCGGGAAACGATAAATTTTGG
Organism: Citrobacter telavivensis; assembly: GCA_009363175.1. Taxonomy (NCBI): domain Bacteria; kingdom Pseudomonadati; phylum Pseudomonadota; class Gammaproteobacteria; order Enterobacterales; family Enterobacteriaceae; genus Citrobacter; species Citrobacter telavivensis. Next base: position 514,611 of record CP045205.1, on the reverse strand, counting down.
CTGAATCATGCAGGCGCTGCATATGTTCGCGATGACGGAACACCACCGGGCCTTTGTGCGAGTCATAGCAACGGATGCCTTCAAATACAGACGTACCGTAGTGCAGCGCGTGGGACATCACGTGAACTTTCGCCTCTTCCCAACGAACCATCTCGCCATTGAACCAAATGTAATCAGCTTTTTTCGTCGTCATTTCTTCTTCCTGTTGCGCTTACGCGCGGATTTGTTGTGATGTGGTTGTGCTCTGGCAGATGGCAACATGTGCCACATCGACCAGCTTACTTAACTGACTAAACAGTAAGTCGACCGACAGCGGACTGGCAACGGTCAATTCAATATTTATATTCTGCGCGTCCCGAGCGGAGCCCATATTCATGGCGCACACCTGAAAACCACGATGGCGTACCACACGTAATACGCGTTCCAGTGTTTCCGGATTAAAGCGAGCTTCTACGGCGACCTGATGTTGCATCATGATAATTTCTCCAGCATTTCAGAATTGCTGGCGCCGGGCGGCACCAGTGGCCAGACATTCTCAAGTTCGTCGATTGAGACATGAAGCAGGTATGGCCCGTCGCTGTTCAGCAGGGTATCGAGTGCCGCTTCAACCTGGTCTTTTCGGGTGATGTGTTGGCCAGGGATGCCGAAGGCGCTGGCTAACGTGAGGAAATCGGGGTTATCGGTCAGGGTGGTTTCGCTATATCGTTCCTGGAAAAACAGCTGCTGCCATTGTCGAACCATACCTAACCGTTGGTTATCCAGTAAGACAATCTTCAACGGTAACTGCTTACGTTTTACGGTGCCCAGCTCCTGAACATTCATCATGAAGGAGCCGTCACCGGAGATACAGATAACGGTGTCGTCCGGTCGCGCAACCTGCGCCCCAACGGCAGCCGGTAAACCAAAGCCCATCGTACCTAAACCGCTGGAGGTGATGAAATTCTCCGGGCGAGTGTACGTCATATGTTGCGCGGACCACATCTGATGCTGACCGACATCTGTCGTCACCACACAGTTGGCTGGTTTACGATCCGACAGTTGTTTCAACAGCAGTGGCGCATAGATAGCTTCCCCTGGATGATCGTAGCGCCAGGTGTGGTCAGTACGCAGTTCCGCATTACGCTGACGCCATTCATTGATGTTGAGCGTCTGTTGCAGAGCTGGCAGCAACGCATTCAAATCGCCCTGCAAGGTGACATGCGCCCGGCGCAGTTTGTTCAGTTCAGCCGGGTCGATATCCATATGAATCACACTGGCGTGCGGCGCGAAGGTATCCAGTTTGCCGGTCACCCGGTCATCAAAACGAGCGCCTACCGCAATCAGCAAATCACACTCCTGCACGGCGAAGTTCGCGGCTTTGGTGCCATGCATGCCCAGCATCCCCTGATAGTAAGGATAGTCCGCCTCGACAGCACCCAATCCTTTCAGCGTACAGGCAACCGGCATTTGCGTTACCGCAATAAACTCACGCAGCGCTGGAACCGCCTGCGCCATCCCGACACCGCCCCCCACGTACAGCATCGGTTTTTGCGCCTGGGCCAGCATTTTTCGCGCCCGCTCAACGTCGGCGTGAGGGAAAACGGCCGCATTTTCGACAGTCGTGAAGTACGGCTCCAACTCCCCTCGGGCTAGTTGGATATCTTTTGGGATATCCACCAGAACCGGGCCGGGACGACCAGAGTTAGCGACTTCAAACGCCTCAGCCATGATGCGCGGCAACTCTTCCAGCGACTGCACCAGAAAACTGTGCTTGGTACAGGCCAGGGACAGCCCCAATACGTCCACTTCCTGAAACGCATCGGTACCGATAAGCGGCGCAGCAACCTGCCCGGTGATCGCCACAACAGGGACCGAATCTAACAGTGCATCTGCAAGTCCGGTGATCAGGTTGGTTGCCCCGGGACCAGAGGTGGCAATGCAGACTCCGGTTTTACCGGTGGAACGGGCATAACCGATGGCAGCGATCGCCGCTCCCTGTTCGTGTCGGCACAGCAGGTGTTCCACGCCACCGTCGTACAACGCATCGTAGACCGGCATAATTGCGCCACCGGGATAGCCGAATACTGTCTCGACACCCTGTGCACGCAACGCATGTACCACCCACTGTGCTCCATTCATAGTTAGTTCCCCGTCGTAAATCTTAAGAAACAGAATTTTATGCTGTTATTCATTTTCTGTTCCTCTGTTGTGTTTTTAAGGTCAAAAAAAACCCCCGGACCTTTCGGTGCGGGGGTCTTAGTTCGTTAAGGCTTGATTTTTAAGCCTTTCCTCGTCCAAGTGCAGCCCCGCACGATGGGATAATAATCACCACCACGCTAATCACGACCAGGCTAATCACTCGTAGAAGGGCTGTCATTTTTGTCTATTCTTGCATCTTGTTCGAAGGAATACCTAAAGAGTTACCATAGATTTCGCCAATAGCACAAGATTTTTTTCTTTTCATTTTTCTGACTCAGCTAACAGATTAGCGAAAACCCATTGTTTTTTATGCAAAAACCAGGAATTGAAAAAATTTCACTTCCGGGGCGGAAGTAAACCCCTTTTTCAAAGCGCCAGGGAAGGGGGAAAACTGACTGTGAGCCCCCTTCCAGTAAAACAGAAAGCTCAGACAAATTGCATTAAAAGTGCGGAAACCACAGCGAATAAACGCCATTCTGCAATGATATTGCAGAGAAGAGTTCAGACATAATAGTGACACCTGGAGGGATTATGTCACTGTCAATTGTTCATACACGCGCTGCGCTGGGGGTGAATGCACCGGCGATTACCATCGAAGTACATATCAGTAACGGTCTGCCCGGTTTAACACTGGTGGGGTTACCAGAAACAACCGTCAAAGAGGCGCGCGACCGAGTACGCAGCGCGATCATTAATAGCGGATATGACTTTCCCGCAAAGAAAATCACCATCAATCTCGCCCCTGCCGATCTTCCTAAAGAGGGCGGGCGATATGATTTACCTATTGCTGTGGCGCTTCTGGTTGCATCTGAGCAGCTTACAACACATAAACTCGACCAATATGAGTTAGTGGGTGAATTAGCGCTTACAGGCGCATTACGCGGCGTTCCCGGCGCCATATCCAGTGCAACCGAAGCGATACGAGCGGGAAGAGGCATTATTGTGGCAAAAGAGAATGAAGAAGAGGTTGGACTGATTGATGGCGAGGGATGTCTGATTGCCGATCATTTACAAGACGTCTGTGCATTCCTGGAAGGAAAGCATGATCTTAGCCATCCTGGAGTTAGCGACGGGACGACCTGCGCGTCATCTGACGATCTCAGCGATGTTATTGGTCAGGAGCAAGGAAAGCGCAGCCTTGAGATCACCGCCGCAGGCGGGCATAACCTGCTGTTAGTTGGCCCACCGGGTACAGGGAAAACGATGCTTGCCAGCCGCCTTAATGGTCTGTTACCGGCGTTGAGTAATGAGGAGGCCCTGGAAAGCGCCGCCATCCTCAGCCTGGTCAACTCAACCAGCGTGCAAAAACTGTGGAAGCAGCGACCTTTTCGCGCGCCGCACCACAGCGCATCCCTGACAGCGATGGTAGGTGGCGGTTCCATCCCCGTACCCGGCGAAATTTCGTTGGCACACAACGGCATACTGTTTCTTGATGAATTGCCTGAGTTTGAACGACGAACATTAGATGCCCTACGTGAACCCATAGAGTCTGGCCAGATCCACCTTTCACGTACGCGCGCTAAGATCACCTATCCTGCGCGCTTTCAACTGGTGGCTGCAATGAATCCCAGTCCCACAGGACACTATCAGGGTAACCATAACCGGAGTACACCAGAACAGACATTACGTTATCTCAGTCGGCTCTCAGGTCCCTTTCTGGACCGCTTTGATCTTTCTCTCGAAATCCCTTTACCACCGCCAGGGATACTCAGCCAGCCCGGTGTAAAAGGAGAAAACAGCTTTACGGTTAAACAGCGGGTCATTGCCGCGCAGGAACGTCAGCATAAACGCCAGGGCAAACTGAATGCGCTCCTGCAAAACAGGGAGATACGTGAACACTGTCCGTTATCGGATGAAGATGCTCTGTGGCTTGAGGAGACACTCATCCATCTTGGGTTGTCCATACGGGCCTGGCAGCGTTTATTAAAGGTCTCAAGGACCATTGCCGACCTTGCGCAAGCCGAACATATTTCGCGGCGACACTTGCAGGAAGCGGTCAGCTACCGGGCGATAGATCGACTGCTTGCTCACTTGCAGAAACAACTGATATAAAAAAAGGGCCTGGGCCCTTTTTTTACTAGTCATCAGACTCTGTGTAGTCCTCAGCACCTTCCATCTGCGGTTTACCGCCGGACAAGGTGTGGAAACGTTTTGGACGCTTGATACGCGTCATGTATTTAGACCAGACACGTTCCGCTTCGGTCACTGGCTCACGTTCACCACGACATACCGCAACAAAGAGCCTCTCTTCTTCGGTAACCGGCTCACGTTTGCCCAGATCCAGCTCATTGAAGGCATAACCATGACGTTCAAGCAGTTGCGCCTCTTTGATGGTGAAATCACCATGACGAGAGAAACCGCGTGGATAATATTTATTGTCGAAATATCGATTAGTCGTCGTAAAGCTTTCCGCCATCCTGCACGCTCCTAATTCTTTTGGCCGAGCTATTTATGGCGCGGAGTATTAGTTACGCTTGACAGAGTGTAAAACAAAACATTTAAATCATAACGACAAATAATTTTGCGGAGAGCACTGTGGATACGGAATTGTTAAAAACTTTCCTGGAAGTTAGCCGAACGCGCCACTTTGGCCGGGCTGCGGAAGCGCTCTACCTGACTCAGTCGGCGGTTAGCTTTCGCATCAGACAGTTGGAAAACCAACTCGGTGTGAATCTTTTTACCCGTCACAGAAATAATATCCGCTTAACGGCGGCCGGCGAGAAGCTTCTGCCTTATGCAGAAACGCTGATGAATACATGGCAGGCGGCACGTAAAGAGGTCGCCCATACATCAAGGCATAATGAGTTTTCAATCGGTGCCAGTGCGTCGCTGTGGGAGTGTATGCTTAACGGCTGGTTAGGGCGCTTGTACCAGTCACAAGAGCCCCAGAACGGTCTGCAATTCGAGGCCCGCATCGCACAGCGTCAGTCACTGGTAAAACAGTTACATGAACGCCAGCTTGATCTACTTATCACCACAGAAGCCCCAAAAATGGATGAATTTAGCAGCCAGTTACTGGGGTATTTCACCCTGGCGTTATATTGCACCAGCCCTTCGACGATGAAAGAGGCGCTTAATTATCTGCGTCTGGAGTGGGGGCCGGATTTTCAACAGAATGAAGTGGGATTAATAGCCGCCGATGAAATTCCGGTACTTACCACCAGTTCTGCTGAACTGGCCAGACAGCAACTCCACGCTCTGAATGGTTGCACCTGGTTACCCACGCGTTGGGCCAAAGAAAAGGGCGAGTTGCATACCGTAGCAGACAGCGCAACACTTTCGCGTCCGTTGTACGCTATTTGGCTGCAAAATAGCGATAAACATGCGCTGATCAAAGATCTTCTAAAGGTAGAGGTACTGGAAGAGTAAGTGTAAATGACGTTGGCAAGGATGCCATTAAAGGAAGAGATCGGTATCTGGAGAGGCGTTCTATAGATAAAAAAAATCCTTAGCAAATGCTAAGGATTATTTTCTGGCAGGGGCGGAGAGACTCGAACTCCCAACACCCGGTTTTGGAGACCGGTGCTCTACCAATTGAACTACGCCCCTAATTAGGGTGGCGGAACGGACGGGACTCGAACCCGCGACCCCCTGCGTGACAGGCAGGTATTCTAACCAACTGAACTACCGCTCCACCGAATTTTTCTACAACCACTGATTTTTACACCAGTTTACTGCTTAATTTGATGCCTGGCAGTTCCCTACTCTCACATGGGGAGACCCCACACTACCATCGGCGCTACGGCGTTTCACTTCTGAGTTCGGCATGGGGTCAGGTGGGACCACCGCGCTACAGCCGCCAGGCAAATTCTGTTTTATCACCCCGTTTCCTCGAAGTGACATAATCTGTTATCAAGCTGAACTGAAAATTCTCTCAAATCCGCCAAAACAGCTTCGGCGTTGTAAGGTTAAGCCTCACGGTTCATTAGTACCGGTTAGCTCAACGCATCGCTGCGCTTACACACCCGGCCTATCAACGTCGTCGTCTTCAACGTTCCTTCAGGACCCTTAAAGGGTCAGGGAGAACTCATCTCGGGGCAAGTTTCGTGCTTAGATGCTTTCAGCACTTATCTTTTCCGCATTTAGCTACCGGGCAGTGCCATTGGCATGACAACCCGAACACCAGTGATGCGTCCACTCCGGTCCTCTCGTACTAGGAGCAGCCCCCCTCAATTCTCCAGCGCCCACGGCAGATAGGGACCGAACTGTCTCACGACGTTCTAAACCCAGCTCGCGTACCACTTTAAATGGCGAACAGCCATACCCTTGGGACCTACTTCAGCCCCAGGATGTGATGAGCCGACATCGAGGTGCCAAACACCGCCGTCGATATGAACTCTTGGGCGGTATCAGCCTGTTATCCCCGGAGTACCTTTTATCCGTTGAGCGATGGCCCTTCCATTCAGAACCACCGGATCACTAAGACCTGCTTTCGCACCTGCTCGCGCCGTCACGCTCGCAGTCAAGCTAGCTTATGCCTTTGCACTAACCTCCTGATGTCCGACCAGGATTAGCTAACCTTCGTGCTCCTCCGTTACTCTTTAGGAGGAGACCGCCCCAGTCAAACTACCCACCAGACACTGTCCGCAACCCGGATTACGGGCCCACGTTAGAACACCAGCCATTAAAGGGTGGTATTTCAAGGTTGGCTCCATGCAGACTGGCGTCCACACTTCAAAGCCTCCCACCTATCCTACACATCAAGGACCAGTGTTCAGTGTCAAGCTATAGTAAAGGTTCACGGGGTCTTTCCGTCTTGCCGCGGGTACACTGCATCTTCACAGCGAGTTCAATTTCACTGAGTCTCGGGTGGAGACAGCCTGGCCATCATTACGCCATTCGTGCAGGTCGGAACTTACCCGACAAGGAATTTCGCTACCTTAGGACCGTTATAGTTACGGCCGCCGTTTACCGGGGCTTCGATCAAGAGCTTCTCCCTAAGGATAACCCCATCAATTAACCTTCCGGCACCGGGCAGGCGTCACACCGTATACGTCCACTTTCGTGTTTGCACAGTGCTGTGTTTTTAATAAACAGTTGCAGCCAGCTGGTATCTTCGACTGATTTCAGCTCCATGAGTAAATCACTTCACCTACATATCAGCGTGCCTTCTCCCGAAGTTACGGCACCATTTTGCCTAGTTCCTTCACCCGAGTTCTCTCAAGCGCCTTGGTATTCTCTACCTGACCACCTGTGTCGGTTTGGGGTACGATTTGATGTTACCTGATGCTTAGAGGCTTTTCCTGGAAGCAGGGCATTTGTTACTTCAGCACCGTAGTGCCTCGTCATCACGCCTCAGTGTTAAAGTGAACCGGATTTACCTGGAACACACACCTACACGCTTAAACCGGGACAACCGTCGCCCGGCCAACATAGCCTTCTCCGTCCCCCCTTCGCAGTAACACCAAGTACAGGAATATTAACCTGTTTCCCATCGACTACGCCTTTCGGCCTCGCCTTAGGGGTCGACTCACCCTGCCCCGATTAACGTTGGACAGGAACCCTTGGTCTTCCGGCGAGCGGGCTTTTCACCCGCTTTATCGTTACTTATGTCAGCATTCGCACTTCTGATACCTCCAGCATGCCTCACAGCACACCTTCACAGGCTTACAGAACGCTCCCCTACCCAACAACACATAGTGTCGCTGCCGCAGCTTCGGTGCATGGTTTAGCCCCGTTACATCTTCCGCGCAGGCCGACTCGACCAGTGAGCTATTACGCTTTCTTTAAATGATGGCTGCTTCTAAGCCAACATCCTGGCTGTCTGAGCCTTCCCACATCGTTTCCCACTTAACCATGACTTTGGGACCTTAGCTGGCGGTCTGGGTTGTTTCCCTCTTCACGACGGACGTTAGCACCCGCCGTGTGTCTCCCGTGATAACATTCTTCGGTATTCGCAGTTTGCATCGGGTTGGTAAGTCGGGATGACCCCCTAGCCGAAACAGTGCTCTACCCCCGAAGATGAGTTCACGAGGCGCTACCTAAATAGCTTTCGGGGAGAACCAGCTATCTCCCGGTTTGATTGGCCTTTCACCCCCAGCCACAAGTCATCCGCTAATTTTTCAACATTAGTCGGTTCGGTCCTCCAGTTAGTGTTACCCAACCTTCAACCTGCCCATGGCTAGATCACCGGGTTTCGGGTCTATACCCTGCAACTTAACGCCCAGTTAAGACTCGGTTTCCCTTCGGCTCCCCTATTCGGTTAACCTTGCTACAGAATATAAGTCGCTGACCCATTATACAAAAGGTACGCAGTCACCCCATAAAGAGGCTCCCACTGCTTGTACGTACACGGTTTCAGGTTCTTTTTCACTCCCCTCGCCGGGGTTCTTTTCGCCTTTCCCTCACGGTACTGGTTCACTATCGGTCAGTCAGGAGTATTTAGCCTTGGAGGATGGTCCCCCCATATTCAGACAGGATACCACGTGTCCCGCCCTACTCATCGAGCTCACAACACATGCACTTTTGTGTACGGGGCTGTCACCCTGTATCGCCGGCCTTTCCAGACCGTTCCACTAACACACATGCTGATTCAGGCTCTGGGCTGCTCCCCGTTCGCTCGCCGCTACTGGGGGAATCTCGGTTGATTTCTTTTCCTCGGGGTACTTAGATGTTTCAGTTCCCCCGGTTCGCCTCGTTAAGCTATATATTCACTTAACGATAGTGCAACGAATTGCACTGGGTTTCCCCATTCGGACATCGCCGGCTATAACGGTTCATATCACCTTACCGACGCTTTTCGCAGATTAGCACGTCCTTCATCGCCTCTGACTGCCAGGGCATCCACCGTGTACGCTTAGTCGCTTAACCTCACAACCCGAAGATGTTTCGTAAAACACCGTCAGCGTTGCGAAAATTTGAGAGACTCGAACACACATTGACTGTGTGTCGTTTCAATTTTCAGCTTGATCCAGATTTTTAAAGAGCAAATATCTCAAACATGACTCTGAAGTCAGTTTTGAGATACTGATTGGTTGTGCCTTTCACTCACAGCCAGCAAGTGGCGTCCCCTAGGGGATTCGAACCCCTGTTGCCGCCGTGAAAGGGCGGAGTCCTAACCGCTAGACGAAGGGGACACGATGTGTCACGACTTCGTAGCCGTCTTGCTATTCACTTTTCATCAGACAATCTGTGTGAGCACTACAAAGGCAGGTTCTTTAAGGTAAGGAGGTGATCCAACCGCAGGTTCCCCTACGGTTACCTTGTTACGACTTCACCCCAGTCATGAATCACAAAGTGGTAAGCGCCCTCCCGAAGGTTAAGCTACCTACTTCTTTTGCAACCCACTCCCATGGTGTGACGGGCGGTGTGTACAAGGCCCGGGAACGTATTCACCGTGGCATTCTGATCCACGATTACTAGCGATTCCGACTTCATGGAGTCGAGTTGCAGACTCCAATCCGGACTACGACATACTTTATGAGGTCCGCTTACTCTCGCGAGGTCGCTTCTCTTTGTATATGCCATTGTAGCACGTGTGTAGCCCTGGTCGTAAGGGCCATGATGACTTGACGTCATCCCCACCTTCCTCCAGTTTATCACTGGCAGTCTCCTTTGAGTTCCCGGCCGGACCGCTGGCAACAAAGGATAAGGGTTGCGCTCGTTGCGGGACTTAACCCAACATTTCACAACACGAGCTGACGACAGCCATGCAGCACCTGTCTCACAGTTCCCGAAGGCACCCTCGTATCTCTACAAGGTTCTGTGGATGTCAAGACCAGGTAAGGTTCTTCGCGTTGCATCGAATTAAACCACATGCTCCACCGCTTGTGCGGGCCCCCGTCAATTCATTTGAGTTTTAACCTTGCGGCCGTACTCCCCAGGCGGTCTATTTAACGCGTTAGCTCCGGAAGCCACTCCTCAAGGGAACAACCTCCAAATAGACATCGTTTACGGCGTGGACTACCAGGGTATCTAATCCTGTTTGCTCCCCACGCTTTCGCACCTGAGCGTCAGTCTTCGTCCAGGGGGCCGCCTTCGCCACCGGTATTCCTCCAGATCTCTACGCATTTCACCGCTACACCTGGAATTCTACCCCCCTCTACGAGACTCAAGCCTGCCAGTTTCGAATGCAGTTCCCAGGTTGAGCCCGGGGATTTCACATCCGACTTGACAGACCGCCTGCGTGCGCTTTACGCCCAGTAATTCCGATTAACGCTTGCACCCTCCGTATTACCGCGGCTGCTGGCACGGAGTTAGCCGGTGCTTCTTCTGCGGGTAACGTCAATTGCTGCGGTTATTAACCACAACACCTTCCTCCCCGCTGAAAGTACTTTACAACCCGAAGGCCTTCTTCATACACGCGGCATGGCTGCATCAGGCTTGCGCCCATTGTGCAATATTCCCCACTGCTGCCTCCCGTAGGAGTCTGGACCGTGTCTCAGTTCCAGTGTGGCTGGTCATCCTCTCAGACCAGCTAGGGATCGTCGCCTTGGTGAGCCGTTACCTCACCAACTAGCTAATCCCATCTGGGCACATCCGATGGCAAGAGGCCCGAAGGTCCCCCTCTTTGGTCTTGCGACGTTATGCGGTATTAGCTACCGTTTCCAGTAGTTATCCCCCTCCATCGGGCAGTTTCCCAGACATTACTCACCCGTCCGCCACTCGTCAGCAAAGCAGCAAGCTGCTTCCTGTTACCGTTCGACTTGCATGTGTTAGGCCTGCCGCCAGCGTTCAATCTGAGCCATGATCAAACTCTTCAATTTAAGTTTGATGCTCGTAGAATTAAACTTCGTAATGAATTACGTGTTCACTCTTTGAGACTTGGTATTCATTTATTGTCCGAAGACATTAAGAATCCATGTCACTTTGAGTGCCCACACAGATTGTCTGATAAATTGTTAAAGAGCAGTGCCGCTTCGCTTTTTTCTCAGCGGCGCGGGGTGTGCATAATACGCTTTCCCGCTTCAGAGTCAAGCATTTATTTCGCTTTTCTCTGTGGGCGTTCATCTCTGAACCCCGCTGACCCGGCGGCTTGCGTGCCGTTGTTCCGTGTCAGTGGAGGCGCATTATAGGGAGTTATTTCAGGCTGACAAGGGGAAATTTAAAATAATTTTCCGAGTGCGTAATATTTATCCAAAACGGGTATTAACATGCCATAAAATAAGCGTTTTGCTGTTTTTGCAACCGCAATCACACTTCCTGGTGGCATACTAATGAGTAAGAAAAAGATAAAGGACAAAGCGTAATGTCTTTAAGCGCACAGCAGCTGGCTGCACAAAAAAACCTTTCCTATGTTCTGGCTGAGAAGCTCGCGCAGCAGATCCTCAAAGGTGAATATGCCCCTGGCACTATTCTCCCTGGCGAAATAGAACTGGGCGAACAGTTTGGTGTAAGCCGGACCGCCGTTCGGGAAGCAGTCAAAACATTAACTGCCAAAGGGATGGTGCTGCCGCGCCCTCGTATTGGCACCCGCGTGATGCCACAGGCAAACTGGAACTTCCTCGATCAGGAATTACTCACCTGGTGGATGACCGAAGAAAATTTTCAGCAGGTTATCGAACACTTTCTGGTGATGCGTATCAGCCTGGAGCCTCAGGCGTGCTCGCTGGCAGCGACAATTGGCACAGCGGAGCAAAAAGCACATCTGAATACATTAATGGAAGAGATGGTCGCGCTGAAAAAGAACTTTAAGCGCGAACGCTGGATTGAAGTGGATATGGCCTGGCATGAGCATATTTACGAAATGAGCGCGAACCCGTTCTTAACCTCTTTTGCTTCGTTGTTTCATTCTGTCTACCACACCTACTTTAATTCAATTACTTATAACACCGTTGTGAAGCTGGATTTGCATCAGGCCATTGTCGACGCCATTGCACAAAGCGACGGCGACGGTGCGTTTAAGGCTTGTCAGGCTCTGCTGATAGCCCCGAATGAACGTCCAGAAAACGACCAGGATTGTGCATGACCAACAAAAAAGCACGCAGTATGGCTGGATTGCCGTGGATAGCGGCAATGGCCTTCTTCATGCAAGCACTGGACGCCACCATCCTTAATACCGCTTTACCCGCTATCGCCCAGAGCCTCAATCGCTCCCCCCTGGCAATGCAGTCTGCGATTATCAGTTACACCCTGACGGTTGCTATGTTGATCCCAGTAAGTGGATGGCTGGCCGATCGCTTCGGCACCCGACGTGTATTCATGGTTGCCGTCAGCCTGTTTACGCTCGGTTCCCTCGCCTGCGCACTTTCGAGTACGCTACCGGAGCTGGTCCTTTTTCGCGTGATTCAGGGGATTGGTGGCGCAATGATGATGCCGGTTGCACGCCTGGCATTATTAAGAGCTTACCCGCGCAGCGAACTGCTGCCGGTGCTGAACTTTGTGACTATGCCTGGACTGGTCGGCCCCATCCTGGGTCCGGTACTGGGTGGCGTTCTGGTTACCTGGGCCAGCTGGCACTGGATTTTCCTGATCAATATTCCGATAGGCGTCGCCGGCATTCTGTATGCGCGCAAATATATGCCGAACTTCACTACCCCACGGCGCAAATTTGATATGACCGGCTTCTTTCTTTTTGGTCTGAGCCTGGTCCTCTTTTCCAGCGGGATGGAGTTGTTTGGCGAGAAAATTGTCGCCACCTGGATAGCGCTGACCATTATCCTGTTGAGCATTCTGTTACTGCTGGCTTATGTTCGTCACGCGCGACGCCACCCGACTCCGCTGATATCGCTGTCATTGTTTAAGACCCGCACCTTCTCTGTCGGTATTTCCGGCAACCTTGCTACCCGTCTTGGGACGGGATGTGTGCCGTTCCTGATGCCGCTGATGTTACAGGTGGGATTTGGCTTCCCGGCGCTGATTGCCGGTTGCATGATGGCGCCCACCGCACTGGGCTCAATACTGGCGAAATCGATGGTAACGCAAGTGCTGCGCCGTCTGGGTTATCGAACCACACTGGTGGGCATCACTGTCTTCATTGGGCTAATGATCGCGCAGTTCTCTCTGCAATCCCCCGCCATGCCCGTCTGGCTGTTAATTCTACCGTTGTTCATTCTGGGGATGGCGATGTCAACGCAATTCACCGCGATGAACACGATTACGCTGGCCGATCTGACTGATGACAACGCCAGCAGCGGCAACAGCGTACTGGCTGTTACGCAGCAGTTGTCCATCAGTTTAGGGGTGGCGATCAGCGCAGCGGTACTACGCATCTATGAAGGGATGGAGGGAACCAATACGGTCGAACAGTTCCACTACACCTTTATTACGATGGGCGCGATTACTGTCGTGTCAGCCCTGATGTTCATGTTGCTGAGAGCCAAAGATGGTCGCAACCTGATCAAAGAGCGACACAAGCCTACACCGAGCCCCGCGCCATCAGAACAGGAGTAAGTTGCAGACGCTGCTGTTGTAGGGCGGGTTGCGCCATACGATGAATCAGCACATCGATGGCCAATTCACCCAGTTCATCTTTTGGTTGATGAATGGTGGTAAGCGGCGGCGTCATGTAACGCGCCAGTTCTATGTCGTCGTAGCCAATCACCGCCATATCCTGCGGAATTCGCAATCCGGCCTGATACAACGCCTGATAAGCACCTACCGCCATCGCATCGTTGCCGGCAAAAACAGCGTGCGGACGAGGTTGATGAGAAAGCAGTTTCTGCATGGCCTCAAACCCACCGCCAAATTCAAAATCACCGGTAATTTCGTAACCGTCCGGGATAACCAGCCCGGCGCGCTTCATCGCAGCGCGATACCCTTCCAGACGCAACCGCGCAGGGGTTTTATCAAGCGGCCCGGTAATACAGGCGATGCGAGTAAAGCCTTTATCAATAAGATGCTGCGTAGCCAGGTCGCCACCGAGTAACGAGTTATCCTGAATAAGATCGCTATCCCCTTCACCATCAAAAGGCGACCAGTCCATCATAACGGTAGGGATTGAGGGGTAGCGCTGCATGATTTCACGCGACGGCTGGTGTGTTTCGGTACAGAGCAACAGTAAGCCGTCCACCCGCTTTTGCATCAGGGTTTCCAGATTACGGTTCATGCGCTGCTCATCGCCTTCGGTATTGCATAACACCAGGCTATAGCCGCGCTCAAAACAACTGCGCTCAACGCCACGCACCAGTTCGGAGTAAAAAGGGTTGGTACTCGCCGTGATCAGCATGCCGATGGTACGCGTCTGATTCAGCTTCAGGCTACGCGCCAGCGCAGAAGGCGCGTAATTTAATGACTTGATCGCTGCATCAACTTTTTCAGTTATCGCTTCACTGACAAAGCGATCCTTATTAATGACGTGCGAAACGGTCGAGGTGGAAACGCCCGCCAGGCGGGCAACATCCTTCATGGTAGCCAAGCGTTACCTCTGCTGACCTAAAAACGCCTCAATTTCATCACGCCACGGCACGGAAGGCTGCGCGCCTTTACGGGTCACAGCAATCGCCGCAGCGGCATGGGCAAAGCGAATCGCGTCAGACAGCGGCTTTTCTTCCAGCAGAGCGGTGATCAGCGCGCCGTTGAAGGTATCGCCCGCAGCGATAGTATCGACAGCGTCAACTTTAAATCCAGGAACCCGGCGGCCTTCGCCATTCACACTGACCCAGACGCCCCGGCTCCCTAACGTAATCAGAACGGTATGAATGCCTTTCTCGTGCAGGACCTGGGCTGCTTTCGCCGCGTCTTCATCGTTTTCGACACGGATCCCCGTCAGCTTTTCCGCTTCAGTTTCGTTCGGGGTGATGATATCCACCAGCGCCAGCAGTTCGTCAGATAACTCACGTGCCGGAGCCGGATTCAGCGCCACAATCGTGTTGTTTTGCTTTGCGATTTTCGCGGCCGTCAGCACGCTTTCGATCGGCGACTCAAGTTGCATCAACAAGGCGGATGCCTGAGCAATACGCTCGCGCTGCACCTCGACTAACGCAGGGGAAAGCGCCGCATTAGCGCCAGCATGGATACCAATAACGTTTTCACCGTCGCCATTCACAAAAATCAGCGCCACGCCGGTGGAATCACCGCTGATGACGCTGACCGGTTCGACATCAATGTTGTCACTAATAAGCTGTTTGCGGATGTTACGTCCAACATCGTCATCGCCCGTGCAGGCAATGAACGCAATATTCGCCCCACTGCGACCCGCAGCCACCGCCTGATTCGCGCCTTTACCGCCAAAAGCCACCTGATAGTGGTTTCCGGTGACGGTTTCACCTGGCGTCGGGAATGTTTTAAGGTTCAGGATATGGTCGGCATTAATACTGCCAAGAACGACAAGATTGCCTGCGGTTTTCATGTTCGGGGTGTCCATCAGAGATCGCCACCGGTATTACCCGGTGGCGTATGCCACACTTTCTTTTCTTTATATTTAGTCCCTCAGGCAACGCGCGGTCGCCTGAATCGCCAGTTACTGCTTGATGACCAGCTTCAGGTCAACAGGGTACTTGGCCTGAACTTTCTCGCCTTTCAGTACCTTATCTGCCGTCTCAACGCCTTTCGCGCCGATCTGGTCCGGTAACTGTGCGATAGTCGCAGCCAGTTTGCCATCATTTACCGCTTTTTCGCCATCAGGCGTACCGTCAAATCCGACCACCATCACATCAGATTTACCTGCGGTTTGCAGAGCACGCAGCGCACCCAGTGCCATTTCATCGTTCTGTGCAAAGACAGCCTGCACGTCCGGATGCGCAGTCAGCAGGTTCTGCATCACGTTCAGACCTTTAGTACGGTCGAAGTCTGCTGGCTGACTGGCCAGGACGTTAAATTTGTGTGCCGCAACGGCCTGCTGGAAACCTTCACCACGCTCACGCGCCGCTGAAGTCCCGGCAATACCTTGCAGTTCAATAACTTTCGCACCTTCACCCGCTTTTTTGGCGATGTAATCACCGGCGATTTTCCCACCCAGTACGTTATCAGACGCGATGTGGCTAACGACGTCGCCTTTGGTTGCCTGACGGTCAAGGGTGATGACCGGGATATTGGCCTGGTTCGCCATTTTCACTGCGTTACCCACCGCGTCGGAATCCGTCGGGTTGATCAGCAGAATTTTGGTACCACGTACGGTTAAATCCTGAACGTTCGCCAACTCTTTCGCCGGGTTGTTCTGGGAGTCCAGTACCACCAGGTTGTAACCCAGTTTATCAGCTTCTTTCTGCGCCCCATCTTTCAGCGAGACGAAGAACGGGTTGTTAAGCGTAGAGACCACCAGCGCAATGGTATCTTTCGCCATTGCGTTCGCGCTCACGGTGGCGCTTAGCGCAACAGCAGAAACCAGGGTAGCCAGTTTTTTCATGTTCATATTTAAGATGTCCTGTAGTCGTTGTTACTGCTTTTTGTTGTCTACCAGCACCGCCAGCAAAATCACCACCGCTTTGACGATCATCTGGTAATAGGAGGAAACACCTAACAAATTCAAACCATTATTGAGGAAACCCAGAATTAATGCGCCGATCAAGGTCCCAACAATACGTCCTTTGCCGCCCGCCAGACTGGTCCCACCCAGCACAACGGCCGCGATGGCATCCAGCTCATAGCCTGTACCGGCAGTCGGCTGGGCAGAGGAGAGACGCGCCACTTCAATGATACCGGCCAGCGACGCCAGCAGCCCACACAGTGAATAGACGATAATCTTGATTTTACTGACGCTGATACCGGACAGACGCGTTGCCGCTTCGTTACCGCCCAGCGCATAGATATAGCGACCCAGACGAGTGTGGTGCAACATGTACCATGCCGCCAGGAAAACAATCCCCATGATCCAGACTGGCGTCGGCACACCCAGCGGACGGCCAATGCCGAACCAGCCAAACAGATCGGCGTTATCGGTAAAGCCCGTGTTAACCGGACTCCCGTTGGTGTACACCATCGTCACTCCGCGCAGCAGCAGCATCATGACCAGCGTGGCGATAAACGCCTGCACACGGCCTTTCGCCACAATCACGCCCGTTACTGCGCCTACAGCGGCACCTAATGCCAGGGCTGCTGCAACGGCCACCAGCGCGTTAACTTCAATCCCTACAATTGAAGCCGCAACCGCGCCGGTGAGCGCCAGCAGGGAACCGACTGACAGATCGATACCCGACGTCAGAATAACCAGCGTCATCCCCACCGCCATAATGGCGTTCACGGATGTCTGCTGAAGAATGTTGAACAGGTTATTGACGGTAAAAAAGTTAGGGCTCAACGTCGAGACAATCGCGATCAGCACCAGCAGGGCGATGAGAGACTTTTGCTCCATCAACCACGCTTTGGTGAAATAACGGCGACCAGAAACAGCCTGGGTAGTCATCTTTTTTACTCCTGATTCACGCGATTAAGCTTGCCCACAGCGGCAGCCATCAGAACTTCCTGGGTGGCCTGCTCGCGAGTGAATTCACCGCCGAGATGCCCTTCATGCATGACGATAATGCGATCGCTCATGCCTAATACTTCTGGCATCTCAGATGAGACCAGAATGATGCTCAGGCCGTCGGCCTTAAACTGGTTAATTAACTGATAAATTTCTTTCTTGGCCCCGACGTCCACACCGCGGGTGGGCTCATCGAGGATCAACACCTTCGGTCGGGTCATCAGGCCACGGGCAATCGCCACTTTCTGCTGGTTGCCCCCGGACAGCAACCCAATAGCCTGTTCCATCGACGGAGTTTTCACATTGAACAGGCGAATAAAATCGCTCACCGCCTGCTGCTCATCTTTATGCTTAAGACTACCGCCGCTGCGGCTGAAATAGCGCAGCGCGGTCAGCGACATATTCTCTTTCACCGACATGCCGAGCACTAAACCGTCGCGCTTGCGGTCTTCAGAAATATAGACAATGCCGTTTGCCAGTCCGTCCTGCGGGGAACGCGCAACCACTTCATGTCCATCGAGCGTGACATACCCGCTGGTACGCGGCAGTGCACCATACAGAACTTTCATTAGTTCGGTACGTCCGGCCCCCATCAGGCCCGAAATCCCTAAGATTTCACCTTTACGCAGGGTAAAAGAGACATCGTTCACGCCTGGTCCGCACAGGTTATCGACCTTCAGGCGGACTTCACCCGGCGCTTTATCCAGGCGCGGATACTGTTCTTCGAGCTTACGGCCCACCATCATCTCAATCAGCGAATCTTCGGTCAGTGAGGCCACTTCACGTTCGGCAATAAACTGTCCGTCCCGGAAAACGGTCACGTCATCGCAAATCTCGAAGATCTCTTTCATTCGGTGAGAAATATAGACAATACCGCGTCCCTGCGACTTCAGTTCGCGGATCACGCGGAACAGGGATTCGGTTTCGGTGTCGGTGAGCGCATCCGTTGGCTCATCCATAATGATGACTTTCGACTCAAAGCTCAGCACTTTGGCGATTTCGACCATCTGCTGGTCGCCAATCGACAATTCACCCACCAGACGGTCGCTCTTAAAGCGCAGGTTGAGTTTAGCTAACAGAAGGTCCGCTTCGGCATACATCTTCTTCCAGTCTATTTTGCCGAAGCGGTTAACGAATTCGCGGCCGAGGAAAATATTCTCCGCAATGGTAAGTTGCGGGATCAGGTTAAGTTCCTGATGGATGATGCCGATCCCCGCTTCCTGGGATGATTTAGGACCGTTAAAGGTCGTTTCTTTCCCCAGCCACAACAGTGAACCGGCATCGCGGGTATAAATGCCCGTCAGCACCTTCATCATGGTGGATTTGCCGGCACCGTTTTCCCCCACCAGCGCCATCACGCGACCGGGGTAAACATTGAGTGCGGCGCCGGATAGCGCTTTCACGCCAGGGAACGCTTTATCGATCCCTTTGAGTTGCAGTAATGCGTCCATGACGGCCTCAGAAAGTGACGCCAGCACAGAGAATGATATTCGCATACGGGGAACACTCCCCGCTGCGAATTACCGCCTGACTGTCTGCGGTTTGTTTTTTAAATTGTTCATGCGTGGTGTAACGAATTTCTATGGTGTTTCCCTGGTGTTGTTGCAGTTGCTCAATGTGGCTGAGCAACGTTTCGTGGAGTTGCGGATTATGTTGTTTAATTTCCGTTGCGAGAATGGCCGATTCAACCTGCATTTCACGGGTCACCACATCCAGTACCTGCATAAAAGAAGGTACGCCCTGGGTTAATGCCATATCGATACGTGTTGTACTGTGTGGGATGGGTAAACCTGCATCACACACCACCAGCGTATCGGTATGCCCCAGACGGGAGATAACCGATGAAATCTCTGAATTGAGTACTGTGCCTTTCTTCATTTTCTTGCTCCACTAGCGAAACGTTTCGCTGGTGTTTAGTGTAGTCTGAGATGTGAGCAAATAACCATCATGACGTAACAGATTTGTGATCGCCGTCGAAACGTTTCGCTAAGTGAAATAGAGTGGCATGTGGAGAGGTTTTTTGCCGGGTGGCGCAGCGCTTACCCGGCCTACCATTTTCGTAGGCCCGTGAAAGCGCAGCGCCGCCGGGCGAAGGTGTTGCAGATATTAAATCTCGACCTGTGTCCCCAGTTCAATCACGCGGTTAGGCGGGATTTCAAACTGATCGGGCGCGCGCAGGGCGTTACGCTGGAGAAGAAGATAGAGTTTGCCACGCAAACGTAAATACCAGGGACGCTTGCCGACGATTAACGACTCGTGCGACATAAAGAACGACGTCTCCATCATCCGGCAGCTCAACCCTTCCAGACCGCAGCGGTGGAAGACCTCTTCAACATTCGGCGTTTCACGCCAGCCGTAGCTGGCAACGACGCGCCAGAAGGTCGGTGACAACTGCTCAATCTGCACACGACGGACGTTATGCACGTACGGCGCATCTTCAGTACGCAGCGTCAGCAGGATAACCCGCTCATGCAACACCTTGTTGTGCTTGAGGTTATGCATCAGGGCAAAGGGGATCACGTTCAGCGCGCGAGACATATACACCGCAGTGCCCGGTACGCGTACCGGCGGGGATTTCTCCAGCGAGGCGATCATCGCTTCCAGAGAGTTACCGTGCTCGTGCATACGGCGCAACAGGCGGAAACGTTCGCTCTTCCAGGTGGTCATGATGGTGAACATCACCAGCCCCAGCGACAGCGGCAGCCAACCGCCTGACAGCAGTTTATCGAGGTTTGCCGAGAACAGCGGAATATCGATACACAGGAACGCGACGAGGATCAGCGCCACGAAATACTTATTCCAGTGCCAGTTTTTACGCGCCACGGTTGTCGAGAGAATCGAAGTCAGTACCATCGTACCGGTTACGGCGATCCCGTACGCTGCCGCCAGGTTACTGGAGTGCTCGAAGCTGACAATCACTATCACCACCGCGATATAGAGCATCCAGTTGACGAACGGAATATAGATCTGCCCGGACTCCATTTCTGACGTATGAATGATGCGCATGGGCGACAGATATCCCAGACGAACCGCCTGACGCGTCAGCGAGAAGACGCCTGAAATTACCGCCTGTGAAGCGATCACCGTCGCCAGTGCCGCAACGATCAGCAGGGGAATCAATGCCCAGTCCGGCGCCAGCAGGAAGAACGGGTTTTTTATCGCTTCCGGGTGTTTTAATAGCAGCGCCCCCTGGCCAAAGTAGTTGAGCACCAGCGATGGCAGGACCACCGTAAACCATGCCAGGCGAATAGGGAACTTACCAAAATGCCCCATATCGGCATACAACGCTTCAACGCCGGTAATCGACAGCACCACTGCACCAAGCGCGATAAAGGAGACGGTCTTGTATTCAAGGAAAAAATGGACCGCCCACATTGGGTTCAACGCCTGCAGCACTTCCGGATTGGCAATAATACTGCGTAGGCCAAGTACAGCCAGAATCAAAAACCAGGCCAGCATAATGGGCGCAAACAACTTCCCCACCATCCCGGTACCGTGCTTCTGAATCATAAACAGCAGCGTCAGGACGATAATCGACAGCGGGACAATCCAGGTATCCAGTTGTGGCGCGATGATCTCCAGACCTTCAATGGCCGACATCACCGAGATGGCCGGGGTGATCACCACCTCGCCATAAAAGAAGCTGCCGCCAATTAAGCCCATGATGACCAGCATAGAGGTCATTCGCGCGGAGGTATTACGTCCCGCCAGCGACATCAGCGTCAGGATCCCCCCTTCACCAGCGTTATCTGCACGCATGACGAAAGTCAGATACTTAATGGAAACCACAAAGATGAGTAGCCAGAAAATCAGCGACAAAAAACCAAAAACGGCATCGCGTTCAACGCCAAAACCAAACTGACCGGACAAACATTCACGAAGTGTATAAAGTGGGCTGGTACCAATATCACCGTAGACAACCCCAATGGCTGCGAGGGTTACCGCAGACAATGATTGCTTATTATCAGTGCTCATAGACTAGTCTTTCATATATAAAGAAATGTGTGCGTAGTCCCTTGGCCCACAAAAAGCGCACAGTATGCACGATTCAAAGCAAAATCGTACCCCTAAATGAGTCCAGATTAACCTGGCTCAAAGAAAAATAAACAGCCTCCTGGACAAGTTCAGCCTCTGAGCTGAAACGGCTATACTCGCTGTTAACGCAGTATATTTAATGAAAGGACGCCACTCTATTATGGCTCACCCACATTTATTAGCGGAAAGAATTTCCCGCCTGAGCAATGCGCTGGAAAAAGGTCTCTATGAGCGCAGTCACGCCATCCGGCTTTGCCTGCTGGCCGCCCTGAGCGGCGAAAGTGTTTTCCTGCTTGGCCCTCCGGGGATAGCCAAAAGCTTAATCGCCCGTCGGCTGAAGTTTGCCTTCCAGAATGCCCGCGCATTTGAATATCTGATGACGCGTTTCTCCACGCCGGAAGAGGTTTTTGGCCCGCTCTCTATTCAGGCGCTAAAAGATGAAGGTCGTTACGAACGCTTAACCGCGGGCTACCTTCCTGAAGCGGAAATCGTTTTTCTCGATGAGATCTGGAAAGCCGGTCCGGCAATCCTCAATACCTTGCTGACCGCCATTAACGAACGTCATTTTCGCAACGGCGCGCACGAAGAGAAAATCCCTATGCGTCTGCTGGTGGCGGCCTCCAACGAACTGCCGGAAGCAGACAGCAGCCTGGAAGCGCTGTACGACCGTATGCTGATCCGCCTCTGGTTGGACAAAGTGCAGGATAAAGCCAACTTTCGTTCCCTGCTGATCGGCCAACATAACGAAAGCGAAAACCCGGTTCCCGCCTCGCTACAGGTGAGCGATGAAGAGTATTACCGGTGGCAGAAGGACATTGGCGCCATTACGCTGCCCGATCATGTTTTTGAGCTGATTTTTACACTGCGCCAGCAACTGGATAATCTGCCGAATGCGCCCTACGTCTCAGACCGCCGCTGGAAAAAAGCCATTCGTCTGTTACAGGCCAGCGCTTTCTTTAGCGGACGCGACGCTGTCGCCCCTATTGATCTCATCCTGCTGAAGGATTGCCTGTGGTATGACGCCCAGAGCCTGAACCTGATGCAACAGCAGCTCGAAATATTGATGACCGGGCACGCCTGGCAACAGCAGGCAATGCTGACGCGCCTCGGCGGTATCGTTCAGCGACGCATTCAGTTGCAGCAGCAGCAAAGCGATAAAACCGCTTTTACGGTGCTGCGTCAGGGGGGCATGTTCAGTCGCCGTCCGCATTACGATTTGCCAGCCGAGGTTACCGCAGCAAACCTGACGCTGCTCCTGCAAAAACCGCTGAAACTGCACGATATGGAAGTGATCCATATCGCTTTTGAACGCAGTGCGCTGGAGCAATGGCTGGCGAAAGGGGGCGAGATCCGCGGCAAACTCAACGGGATCGGATTTGCCCAGACGTTGAATATGGAAGTCGATAGCGCCCAGCATCTGGTGGTACGTGATGTCAGTTTACAGGGCACGCGACTGGCACTTCCTGGTTCATCGGAAGAGGCCATGCCAGGCGAGATTAAGCAGCAACTGGAAGAGCTGGAAAACGACTGGCGTCAGCAGCATACCCGCTTTAGCGAGCAACAAAAGTGCCTGTTTATTCATAGCGACTGGTTAGGTCGTATCGAGGCCAGCCTTCAGGATGTGGGTGAGCAGATCCGCCAGGCGCAACAATGCTGACACTGGATACGCTCAATGTCATGTTAGCCGTCAGTGAAGAGGGGATGATCGAAGAGATGATCCTCGCGCTGCTGGCCTCGCCACAGCTGGCGGTTTTTTTTGAAAAATTCCCCCGCCTGAAAGCGGCAATCACCAACGATCTACCGCGCTGGCGCGAAGCGCTACGCAGTCGGTTAAAGGACGCGCGCGTTCCGCCGGAGCTGACGGAAGAGGTGATGTGTTATCAGCAAAGCCAGCTCCTCTCCACCCCGCAGTTTATCGTCCAGCTACCACAAATACTGACACTTTTGCACCGCCTGCACTCACCGTATGGCGGACAGGCACAGCAACTGGTGGACAGCAACGCCATATTCACTCCCGCCCTGCACACGCTCTTTTTGCAGCGCTGGCGCTTAAGTCTGGTGGTGCAGGCCACCACGCTCAATCAACAGTTGCTTGAAGAAGAACGTGAGCAACTGCTCAGTGAAGTTCAGGAACGAATGACCCTGAGCGGTCAACTGGATCCGGTTCTGGCGGAAAACGAGACCGCTGCAGGTCGGCTGTGGGATATGAGCGCAGGCCAGCTCAGACGGGGTGATTATCAGTTGATCGTGAAGTACGGTGATTTCCTGAGCGAACAGCCAGAGCTGATGCGGCTGGCTGAGCAACTGGGCCGCTCCAGAGAAGCCAAATCCGTCCCGCGAAAAGATGCACCGATGGAGACCTTTCGCACGCTGGTGCGCGAGCCTGCAACGGTACCCGAGCAGGTTGACGGTATACAGCAGAGTGACGATATTTTACGTCTGTTGCCGCCGGAACTGGCCACGCTCGGCATAACGGAACTGGAGTATGAGTTCTACCGGCGGCTGGTGGAAAAGCAGTTGCTCACTTATCGTCTACACGGTGAAGCCTGGCGCGAGAAGGTAACCGAGCGACCTGTAATTCATCAGGATTTCGACGAACAGCCACGCGGACCGTTCATTGTGTGTGTAGACGCCTCCGGTTCGATGGGCGGCTTTAATGAACAGTGCGCGAAGGCCTTTTGCCTGGCCTTAATGCGCATCGCCCTTGCCGATAACCGTCGCTGCTTCATTATGTTGTTTTCCACGGAAGTGGTGCGCTACGAGCTTTCCGGTCCGCAAGGTATTGAGCAAGCTATCCGCTTTCTGAGCCAACGATTTCGCGGCGGTACGGACATCGCCAGCTGTTTTCGCGCCATTATTGAACGCATGCAGGGACGGGAATGGTTTGATGCTGATGCGGTGGTGATTTCAGATTTTATCGCCCAGCGCTTGCCTGACGACGTGGTAAGTAAAGTCGGGGAGTTACAGCGTGTCCATCAGCATCGCTTTCATGCGGTGGCAATGTCAGCACATGGCAAACCCGGCATCATGCGCATTTTCGATCATATCTGGCGCTTTGATACCGGGATGCGAAGCCGCCTGCTCAGACGCTGGCGGCGATAAGATTACAGCAAAGAGGCAACGCTTTCACGAACCTGTGCGGGCCATACGCCGCACTGAACCTGGCCAATGTGCGGCAGTTGCAGCAGCAGCATGGTTAAACGCGACTGGCCAATGCCACCGCCAATAGTCTGCGGCATTTCACCACGCAGCAGCGCCTGGTGCCATTCCAGACTCAGGCGATCTTCATCACCGGTCAGCCGAAGTTGATGTTTCAGCGCATCGGCATCGACACGGATCCCCATGGAAGAAAGCTCGAACGCATCTTCCAGCACCGGGTTCCAGACCAGGATGTCGCCGTTCAGACCGGCATACCCCAGTTCGGATGCAGAACTCCAGTCATCATAGTCCGGCGCACGAACGTCATGGCGGTGACCGTCGCTGAGCTTGCCGCCAATCCCCACCAGGAAGACCGCACCTAACTCTTTGGCGATCGCACGTTCACGACCTTTTGCATCAAGACCCGGATAACGGCTCAGTAATTTCTGGCTGTGAACAAAGTGGATCTGCTCTGGCAGGAACGGTGCCAGACCAAATTCTTTGCTTACCGCCGCTTCGGTCGCTTTAATTCCCGCCCAGATAGCCTCTACCGTGCTTTTCAGAGTGGAGAATTGACGCTCGCCGTCGCCCATCACGCGTTCCCAGTCCCACTGATCGACATAGACCGAGTGGAGCGGAGAGAGACGATCTTCATCCGGGCGCAGGGCTTTCATGTGCGTGTAGAGCCCTTCGCCCGCGCTGAAGTCGTGTTGTCCCAGAGTTTGACGTTTCCATTTAGCCAGTGAATGAACTACTTCAAACTGGGCATCTGGCAGCGCTTTCACTTTCACCTGCACCGCTTTTTCACAGCCCGACAAGTTATCCTGCGTGCCATCCCCTACACGGCTAAGGATCGGTGCCTGGACTTCAATCAGACCCAGACGCTCCTCCAGTTGACGAGAGAAGTGAGATTTCACGAAGCTAATTTGGCGTTGTTTGGCAATGTAAGCGGTTTTCATTTGTATTACTCCTGCGTCCTGTTGCCTATGATTAAGCAACAGAATGGGGGCAATATTCAATAATCTACAAACAAAAAGCCGCATTCGATTTTGATTCGTTAAAATAAACCGCTAAAATAGAGTGAATCATTAATACACATAAGAAAAACCTATGGAAAATTATCAGATCGACAATCTGGACCGCGGCATTCTGGATGCCTTAATGGAAAATGCCCGTACCGCCTACGCCGAACTGGCGAAACAGTTTGGCGTCAGTCCGGGGACCATTCACGTCCGTGTAGAAAAAATGAAGCAGGCGGGGATCATTACCGGCGCGCGTATTGATGTCAGTCCGAAGCAACTTGGTTACGACGTCGGCTGCTTTATCGGCATCATCCTCAAAAGCGCCAAAGACTACCCTTCGGCGCTGGCCAGACTGGAGAGTCTGGATGAAGTCACCGAGGCGTACTACACCACCGGCCACTACAGCATCTTTATCAAGGTCATGTGTCGGTCGATCGATGCGCTCCAGCATGTACTTATCAACAAGATCCAAACAATTGATGAAATTCAGTCCACCGAGACGTTGATCGTCCTGCAAAACCCTATCATGCGTACCATCAGGCCGTGATCGCCAATTTTAATCCCACATTTTTCCACAGGTAGATCCCAGCTCGTTCACAGCGTACAATGCAGCCTCGTAAGCCTATCCCAGTAGGCGTAGTTGTTGAAATCAGTTTGGCTGCGGCCAGCGCACAGAAACCGGAGCGTACTACAGTACGTGAGGATTTCGAGCACTGCCCGGAGCCAAAATGACGAATAAAATAGCCTAATGGGATAGGCTTTTAAAAGGATGGGCTCGTATGGCTGACATTACTCTTATTAGCGGCAGCACCCTCGGCGGCGCTGAATATGTTGCAGAACACCTGGCTGAAAAGCTGGAAGATGCCGGTTTTTCAACCGAAACACTGCACGGTCCGCTGTTAGACTCTCTGTCTGCAACGGGGATCTGGCTGGTCATTAGCTCCACGCACGGCGCGGGGGACATTCCGGATAACCTTGTTCCTTTATATGAAGATCTTCAGTCGCAAAAACCGGATCTGTCGCAGGTTCGTTTTGGCGCGATCGGTATCGGCAGTCGTGAATATGACACCTTCTGTGGCGCTATCGAGAAGATCGAAGCTGAACTGAAGCTTTCAGGCGCCAAACAGATTGGCGAAACGCTGAAGATCAACATCCTTGAACACGATATTCCGGAAGATCCGGCAGAAGCCTGGCTGGGATCCTGGATTAATTTACTCAAATAAGTGTAAAGATCGTGCGATTAAGTGTGGATAACTCTGTCAGGAACCTTGGATTAACCGGTAGTTATCCAAAGAATAACCGTTGTTCAGTTTTTGAGTTGTGTATAACCCTTCATTTTGATCCCAGCTTATACGGACCAGGATCACCGATCATTCACAGCTAATGATCCTTACCAACGTATTGATCTTAATGCCCGGATCCGGCTTATCCACAGCGAGTGGCGATCCTAATAAGAGATCACAATAGAACAGATCTCTAAATAAAAAGATCTTCTTTTTAATACCCAGGATCCCGGGGTCTTTCTCAAGCCGACAAAGTTGAGTAGAATCCACCGCCCGGGCTTCAATCCATTTTCACACCGCGTTATGCGAGGCAATTACCATGTTTTATCAGGATCCTTTTGACGTCATCATCATTGGCGGGGGTCATGCAGGCACTGAGGCCGCGATGGCCGCAGCGCGTATGGGTCAACAAACCCTGCTTTTGACACACAATATCGACACGTTGGGGCAGATGAGCTGCAACCCGGCGATTGGCGGTATTGGGAAGGGACACCTGGTAAAAGAAGTGGATGCGCTCGGCGGGCTGATGGCAAAAGCGATCGACCAGGCGGGGATCCAGTTTAGGATACTAAACGCGAGCAAAGGGCCCGCGGTCCGCGCCACCCGTGCTCAGGCGGATCGTGTGCTGTATCGTCAGGCGGTGCGTACCGCGCTGGAGAACCAACCGAACCTGATGATTTTCCAGCAGGCGGTTGAAGATCTTATCGTCGAAAACGATCGTGTCGTTGGCGCCGTGACCCAGATGGGGCTGAAGTTCCGCGCCAAAGCCGTGGTGCTGACCGTCGGGACATTCCTCGACGGCAAAATTCATATTGGTCTGGATAATTACAGCGGTGGCCGTGCTGGCGATCCGCCGTCCATTCCACTCTCTCGCCGCCTGCGAGAACTGCCGCTGCGCGTAAGCCGTCTTAAAACCGGCACGCCGCCACGTATCGATGCGCGCACGATTAATTTCAGCGTGCTGGCGCAGCAACATGGCGATAACCCGATGCCGGTCTTCTCGTTCATGGGCAATGCAGCCCAACACCCACAGCAGGTGCCGTGCTATATCACGCACACCAATGAGAAAACCCATGACGTGATCCGCAATAACCT
Source organism: Citrobacter telavivensis (assembly GCA_009363175.1). Taxonomy (NCBI): domain Bacteria; kingdom Pseudomonadati; phylum Pseudomonadota; class Gammaproteobacteria; order Enterobacterales; family Enterobacteriaceae; genus Citrobacter; species Citrobacter telavivensis. The sequence continues at coordinate 486,580 of CP045205.1, read as the reverse complement.
CGATCGTAGCCCGATGTATGCTGGCGTGATCGAAGGGATCGGCCCGCGTTACTGCCCATCGATCGAAGACAAAGTGATGCGCTTTGCCGACAGGAACCAGCACCAGATCTTCCTGGAGCCGGAAGGGCTAACCTCTAACGAAATTTACCCGAACGGGATCTCCACCAGCCTGCCTTTCGACGTGCAGATGCAGATTGTCCGTTCCATGGAAGGGATGGAGAACGCGAAAATCGTCCGTCCGGGTTATGCCATTGAGTACGACTTTTTCGATCCGCGTGACCTGAAACCGACGCTGGAAAGCAAATTCATCCAGGGGCTGTTCTTTGCCGGACAAATTAACGGTACCACTGGCTACGAAGAAGCCGCTGCGCAGGGACTGCTTGCAGGGCTCAACGCTGCACGCCTGTCCGCGGACAAAGAGGGCTGGGCACCGGCGCGTTCTCAGGCCTATCTCGGCGTACTGGTCGACGACTTGTGCACGCTGGGAACCAAAGAGCCGTACCGCATGTTCACCTCGCGCGCTGAATACCGTCTGATGCTGCGTGAAGACAACGCCGATCTGCGTCTGACCGAAATGGGTCGTGAACTGGGGCTGGTGGATGACGCCCGCTGGGCTCGCTTCAACGAGAAGCTGGAGAACATCGAACGTGAACGTCAACGTCTGAAATCCACCTGGGTGACGCCTGCGGCGGAATCAGCCAACGAAGTGAACGCTCACCTTACCGCGCCGCTGTCTCGTGAAGCCAGTGGTGAAGATCTGCTGCGACGTCCGGAAATGACCTATGCGCAGCTCACGACCCTGACCCCTTTTGCACCCGCACTGGAAGACGTGCAGGCCGCTGAGCAGGTAGAAATCCAGGTGAAGTACGAAGGTTATATCGCACGTCAGCAGGATGAGATCGAAAAACAGCTGCGCAATGAAAACACGCTGCTGCCTGCGACGCTGGATTACCGTCAGGTGTCCGGCCTGTCGAACGAAGTGATTGCCAAGCTGAACGATCACAAGCCGGTTTCGATCGGTCAGGCATCGCGTATCTCCGGCGTTACGCCTGCGGCCATCTCCATTCTGCTGGTGTGGCTGAAAAAACAGGGTATGCTGCGCCGCAGCGCTTAATGTGTTGAATATTGCCCGGTAGCGTTTCGCTTACCGGGCTAATTATGTAGAACAGGTAATCACCGTGCTCAACAAACTCTCTCGCCTGCTGGCAGACGCCGGCATTTCACTTACCGATCACCAGAAAAATCAGCTGATTGCGTATGTTGAGATGCTGCACAAATGGAACAAAGCGTACAACCTGACTTCGGTGCGGGATCCCAACGAGATGCTGGTTCGTCACATCCTCGACAGCATTATCGTTGCGCCGCATTTGCAGGGGGAGCGTTTTATTGATGTCGGTACCGGACCGGGATTGCCAGGAATACCGTTGTCCATTGTGCGTCCACAAGCGCATTTCACCCTGCTCGACAGTCTCGGTAAACGCGTGCGTTTCCTGCGTCAGGTCCAGCATGAGCTGAAACTGGATAACATCACGCCGGTACAGAGTCGGGTTGAAGAATTTCCCGCTGAACCGCCGTTTGATGGTGTGATCAGCCGGGCGTTCGCATCACTCAATGACATGGTGAGCTGGTGTCATCACCTGCCAGACGAGAAAGGCCGTTTTTATGCGCTGAAAGGTCAGTTGCCGGAAGATGAGATTGCGTCGCTGCCTGCTGAGTTTTGCGTTGAGGCTGTCATTAAACTCCAGGTACCGCATTTGGAAGGTGAACGCCATTTGGTGGTGATTAAGCCAAACAAAATTTAATATTTATCAAAAAAAATAGAAAAAAATCGGACTTTTTGTTGTTAAAACACTGAGACATTTTTGCTGATATAAGTCGTTACACTTAACGCCACGTTCACTGTCTATTATCAACAGAGCAACGTGGCGTTTTTGGCTAAAGACAAAATTAGTCAACACTGAAAATATCAGGCTGCTAAAAATCCAGGTAGAGAACCACTCCCTGGTGTTGAATTTTTATTAAAAATGTCAATGATTGGTTTTTGAGATGTAATCAGTCGTTTTTAAAAGAGTGAGTGATTTTAGGCTTAAATATCAGAAAGTTGAAAAGGCATCATTTGCCAAGTAAATAAATACCGTCGGGGCGAATATGCTCAATGTGTGATCTGAAGCACGCTTTAACACCAGTGTTTACGCGCTATTTGCAGTTTTGCATGATCGTTCACAGTTTGGCTAAAAGTCATAAATGTGGGCCAGGGAAAAATATTTAAACATTTATTCACCTTTTAGCTACTTATTGTTTGAAATCACGAGGGCGCACCGTATAATTTGACCGCTTTTTGATGCTTGACTCTAAGCCTTAAAGAACGTTTTATACGACACGCGGCATACCTCGAAGGGAGCAGGAGTTAAAAACGTGATGTCTGTGTCGCTCTTGAGTCGAAACGTTGCTCGTAAGCTTCTGTTCATTCAGTTTCTGGCGGTAGTAGCAAGTGGATTGCTGTTCAGCCTCAAAGACCTCTTCTGGGGCACTTCCGCAATATGCGGCGGTATGGCAGTCTTTCTGCCTAACGTGTTGTTTATGATATTTGCCTGGCGTCACCAGGCGCATACACCTGCTAAAGGCCGAGTGGCCTGGACGTTCGCCTTCGGCGAAGCCTTCAAGGTGTTAGCGATGCTGATGTTGCTGGTGGTGGCGCTGGCGGTTTTCAAGGCGGTATTTTTGCCGCTAATAGTTACGTGGGTTTTGGTGCTGGTGGTTCAGATACTGGCGCCGGCTGTAATTAACAACAAAGGGTAAAAGGCATCATGGCTTCAGAAAATATGACGCCGCAGGATTACATAGGACACCACCTGAACAACCTTCAGCTGGACCTGCGTACATTCTCGCTGGTAGATCCGTATAACCCCCCAGCCACCTTCTGGACGATCAATATTGACTCCATGTTTTTCTCGGTGGTGCTGGGTCTGTTGTTCCTGCTTATGTTCCGCAGCGTGGCCAAAAAGGCGACCAGCGGCGTACCAGGTAAGTTTCAGACCGCGATTGAGCTGGTAATCGGCTTTGTGCATGGTAGCGTGAAAGACATGTACCATGGCAAAAGCAAGCTGATTGCACCGCTGGCCCTGACTATCTTCGTCTGGGTATTCCTGATGAACCTGATGGACTTACTGCCAATCGACTTGCTGCCGTACATCGGCGAGCATATCTTCGGTCTGCCTGCACTGCGTGTGGTTCCGTCTGCTGACGTGAACATTACCCTGTCCATGGCGCTCGGCGTATTTATCCTCATTCTGTTCTACAGCATCAAAATGAAAGGCATCGGTGGCTTCACGAAAGAGTTGACGCTGCAGCCGTTCAATCACTGGGCGTTCATCCCTGTCAACTTAATCCTTGAAGGGGTAAGTCTGCTATCTAAACCGGTTTCTCTCGGTCTGCGACTGTTCGGCAACATGTATGCCGGTGAGCTGATTTTCATTCTGATTGCTGGTCTGTTGCCGTGGTGGTCACAGTGGATCCTGAATGTGCCCTGGGCCATTTTCCACATCCTGATTATTACGCTGCAAGCCTTCATCTTCATGGTTCTGACGATTGTCTATCTGTCGATGGCGTCTGAAGAGCATTAATTTACCAACACTACTACGTTTTAACTGAAACAAACTGGAGACTGTCATGGAAAACCTGAATATGGATCTGCTGTACATGGCTGCCGCTGTGATGATGGGTCTGGCGGCAATCGGTGCTGCGATCGGTATCGGCATCCTCGGGGGTAAATTCCTGGAAGGCGCAGCGCGTCAACCTGATCTGATTCCTCTGCTGCGTACTCAGTTCTTTATCGTTATGGGTCTGGTGGATGCTATCCCGATGATCGCTGTAGGTCTGGGTCTGTACGTGATGTTCGCTGTCGCGTAGTAAGCGTTGCTTGAATTAAGAGCAATATCAGAACGTTAACTAAATAGAGGCATTGTGCTGTGAATCTTAACGCAACAATCCTCGGCCAGGCCATCGCGTTTGTCCTGTTTGTTCTGTTCTGCATGAAGTATGTATGGCCGCCGTTAATGGCTGCCATCGAGAAGCGTCAAAAAGAAATTGCTGACGGTCTCGCTTCTGCTGAACGCGCACACAAGGATCTTGACCTTGCAAAGGCCAGCGCGACCGACCAGCTGAAAAAAGCGAAGGCGGAAGCTCAGGTAATCATCGAGCAGGCGAACAAACGTCGCGCTCAGATCCTGGACGAAGCCAAAACGGAAGCAGAGCAGGAACGTACTAAAATCGTGGCCCAGGCGCAGGCGGAAATTGATGCCGAGCGTAAACGTGCCCGTGAAGAGCTGCGTAAGCAAGTTGCTATCCTGGCTGTTGCTGGCGCCGAGAAGATCATCGAACGTTCCGTGGATGAAGCTGCTAACAGCGACATCGTGGATAAACTTGTCGCTGAACTGTAAGGAGGGAGGGGCTGATGTCTGAATTTATTACGGTAGCTCGCCCCTACGCCAAAGCAGCTTTTGACTTTGCCGTTGAACACCAATGTGTAGAGCGCTGGCAGGACATGCTGGCGTTTGCCGCTGAGGTGACTAAGAACGAACAAATGGCAGAGCTTCTCTCTGGCGCGCTGGCGCCGGAAACGCTCGCTAAGTCGTTTATCGCAGTTTGCGGTGAGCAACTGGACGAAAACGGTCAGAACCTGATTAAGGTGATGGCTGAAAATAACCGTCTGAACGCGCTCCCGGATGTTCTTGAGCAGTTTATTCACCTGCGTGCCGCGAGTGAGTCTATCTCTGAGGTAGAAGTCACGTCCGCGAACGAACTGAGTGAAGAACAGCTTGCGAAGATTAGTGCTGCGATGGAAAAACGTCTGTCACGCAAAGTTAAGCTGAATTGCAAAATCGATAAGTCTGTAATGGCGGGCGTAATCATCCGTGCGGGTGATATGGTCATTGATGGCAGCGTACGCGGCCGTCTTGAACGCCTTGCAGACGTCTTGCAGTCTTAAGGGGACTGGAGCATGCAACTGAATTCCACCGAAATCAGCGAACTGATCAAGCAGCGCATTGCTCAGTTCAATGTTGTGAGTGAAGCTCACAACGAAGGTACTATTGTTTCTGTAAGTGACGGTGTTATCCGCATTCACGGCCTGGCCGATTGTATGCAGGGTGAGATGATTTCCCTGCCGGGTAACCGTTACGCTATCGCACTGAACCTGGAGCGCGACTCCGTGGGTGCAGTGGTGATGGGTCCATACGCTGACCTCGCCGAAGGCATGAAGGTTAAGTGTACTGGGCGTATTCTGGAAGTTCCGGTTGGCCGTGGCCTGCTGGGTCGTGTGGTGAACACGCTGGGTTCTCCGATTGACGGTAAAGGTCCGGTTGATAACGATGGCTTCTCGCCAATCGAAGTTATCGCACCGGGCGTAATCGAACGTCAGTCCGTCGATCAGCCGGTGCAGACCGGTTATAAATCCGTTGATGCCATGATCCCAATCGGTCGTGGTCAGCGTGAGTTGATCATCGGTGACCGTCAGACCGGTAAAACCGCGATGGCAATCGATGCCATCATCAACCAGCGTGACTCCGGCATCAAATGTGTGTACGTGGCTATCGGCCAGAAAGCGTCCACTATTTCTAACGTGGTTCGTAAGCTGGAAGAACACGGTGCACTTGCCAACACCATTGTTGTGGTGGCGACCGCGTCTGAATCTGCTGCACTGCAATACCTGGCGCCGTATGCCGGTTGTGCAATGGGCGAATACTTCCGTGACCGCGGTGAAGATGCTCTGATCGTTTATGATGACCTGTCTAAACAGGCTGTTGCTTACCGTCAGGTTTCCCTGCTGCTCCGTCGTCCGCCAGGACGTGAAGCCTTCCCGGGTGACGTATTCTACCTCCACTCCCGTCTGCTGGAGCGCGCATCCCGCGTTAACGCGGAATACGTTGAGAAATTCACCAATGGTGAAGTGAAAGGTAAAACCGGCTCCCTGACCGCTCTGCCGATTATCGAAACCCAGGCGGGTGACGTTTCTGCGTTCGTTCCGACCAACGTAATTTCTATTACCGATGGTCAGATCTTCCTGGAAACCAACCTGTTCAACTCCGGTATTCGTCCGGCTGTTAACCCGGGTATCTCCGTATCTCGTGTAGGTGGCGCAGCGCAGACCAAGATCATCAAGAAACTGTCCGGTGGTATTCGTACCGCGCTGGCACAGTATCGTGAACTGGCAGCGTTTTCTCAGTTCGCTTCCGACCTGGATGAAGCTACTCGTAAGCAGCTGAGCCACGGTCAGAAAGTAACTGAACTGCTGAAGCAGAAACAGTATGCCCCAATGTCTGTTGCACAACAGGGCGTGGTGCTGTTTGCGGCTGAACGCGGTTACCTCGAAGATGTGGAACTGGCGAAAATCGGTAGCTTCGAAGCCGCTCTGCTGGCTTACGTCGACCGTGATCACGCTCCGCTGATGCAAGAGATTAACCAGTCCGGTGGCTATAACGACGAAATCGAAGGCAAGCTGAAAGCTATCCTCGATTCCTTCAAAGCAACCCAGTCCTGGTAACGTCTGGCGGCTTGTCTTAGGACAGGCCGCAAGGCATTGAGGAGAAGCTCATGGCCGGCGCAAAAGAGATACGTAGTAAGATCGCAAGCGTCCAGAACACGCAGAAGATCACTAAAGCGATGGAGATGGTCGCCGCTTCCAAAATGCGTAAATCGCAGGATCGCATGGCGGCCAGCCGTCCTTATGCAGAGACCATGCGCAAAGTGATTGGTCACCTTGCGAATGGTAATCTGGAATATAAGCACCCGTACCTGGAAGAACGCGACGTTAAACGCGTGGGCTACCTGGTGGTGTCGACTGACCGTGGTCTGTGCGGTGGCTTGAACATTAACCTGTTCAAAAAGCTGCTGGCGGATATGAAAACATGGTCCGATAAAGGCGTTCAGTGCGATATCGCAATGATCGGCTCTAAGGGCGTGTCTTTCTTTAATTCCGTTGGTGGTAACGTGGTTGCTCAGGTAACCGGTATGGGGGATAACCCTTCCCTGTCCGAACTGATCGGTCCGGTTAAAGTGATGCTGCAGGCCTACGATGAAGGTCGTCTGGACAGACTGTACGTTGTCAGCAACAAATTTATCAACACCATGTCTCAGGTTCCGACTCTCACTCAACTGCTGCCATTACCGGCATCAGAAGATGAAGAGTTAAAACAAAAAGCCTGGGATTACCTGTATGAACCCGATCCGAAACCGCTGCTGGATACCCTGCTGCGTCGTTACGTTGAGTCTCAGGTTTATCAGGGCGTGGTAGAAAACCTGGCCAGCGAGCAGGCCGCACGTATGGTGGCGATGAAAGCCGCGACCGACAATGGCGGCAGCCTGATTAAAGAGCTGCAGTTGGTATACAACAAAGCTCGTCAGGCCAGCATTACTCAGGAACTCACCGAAATCGTCGGTGGTGCATCCGCGGTATAACCAGGTTAATTCGTAGAGGATTCAAGATGGCTACTGGAAAAATTGTCCAGGTAATCGGCGCCGTGGTTGACGTCGAATTCCCTCAGGATGCCGTACCGCGCGTGTACGATGCTCTTGAGGTTATGAATGGTAAAGAGAGTCTGGTGCTGGAAGTTCAGCAGCAGCTCGGCGGCGGTATCGTACGTACCATCGCAATGGGTTCTTCCGACGGTCTGCGTCGTGGTCTGGAAGTGAAAGACCTCGAGCACCCGATCGAAGTCCCGGTAGGTAAAGCAACCCTGGGTCGTATCATGAACGTCCTGGGTCACCCGATCGACATGAAAGGCGATATCGGTGAAGAAGAGCGTTGGGCTATCCACCGCGCAGCGCCGTCCTATGAAGAGCTGTCCAGCTCTCAGGAACTGCTGGAAACCGGTATCAAAGTTATCGACTTGATGTGTCCGTTTGCGAAGGGCGGTAAAGTCGGTCTGTTCGGTGGTGCGGGTGTAGGTAAAACCGTAAACATGATGGAGCTCATCCGTAACATCGCGATCGAGCACTCCGGTTACTCTGTGTTTGCGGGCGTAGGTGAACGTACTCGTGAGGGTAACGACTTCTACCACGAAATGACCGACTCCAACGTTCTGGATAAAGTATCCCTGGTATATGGCCAGATGAACGAGCCGCCGGGAAACCGTCTGCGCGTTGCGCTGACCGGTCTGACCATGGCAGAGAAATTCCGTGACGAAGGTCGTGACGTACTGCTGTTTGTCGATAACATCTATCGTTACACCCTGGCCGGTACGGAAGTTTCCGCACTGCTGGGCCGTATGCCATCAGCGGTAGGTTACCAGCCGACCCTGGCGGAAGAGATGGGTGTTCTGCAGGAACGTATCACCTCTACCAAAACCGGTTCTATTACCTCCGTTCAGGCGGTATATGTACCTGCGGATGACTTGACTGACCCGTCACCAGCCACCACCTTTGCTCACTTAGATGCAACCGTGGTACTGAGCCGTCAGATCGCGTCTCTGGGTATCTACCCGGCCGTTGACCCGCTGGATTCCACCAGCCGTCAGCTGGATCCACTGGTGGTTGGTCAGGAACACTACGACACCGCGCGTGGCGTACAGTCCCTGCTGCAACGTTATCAGGAACTGAAAGACATCATCGCCATCCTGGGTATGGATGAACTGTCTGAAGAAGACAAACTGGTGGTAGCACGTGCGCGTAAGATCCAGCGCTTCCTGTCCCAGCCGTTCTTCGTTGCGGAAGTATTCACCGGTTCTCCGGGTAAATACGTTTCCCTGAAAGACACCATCCGTGGCTTTAAAGGCATCATGGAAGGCGAGTATGACCACCTGCCAGAGCAGGCGTTCTACATGGTTGGTTCTATCGACGAAGCCGTAGAAAAAGCCAAAAAACTTTAACGCCTTAATCGGAGGGTGATATGGCAATGACTTACCACCTGGACGTCGTCAGCGCAGAGCAACAAATGTTCTCTGGTCTGGTCGAGAAAATCCAGGTAACGGGTAGTGAAGGTGAACTGGGGATTTTCCCTGGGCATGCCCCACTGCTCACCGCCATTAAGCCTGGTATGATCCGCATCGTTAAACAGTTCGGTCATGAAGAGTTTATCTACCTGTCTGGCGGCATTCTCGAAGTGCAACCTGGCAGCGTGACCGTACTGGCTGATACCGCGATTCGCGGGCAGGATCTCGATGAAGCGAGAGCCCTGGAAGCGAAACGTAAGGCTGAAGAGCATATTAAGAGCTCTCATGGTGACGTGGATTACGCTCAGGCATCAGCGGAACTGGCCAAAGCGATCGCGAAACTGCGCGTTATCGAGTTGACCAAAAAAGCGATGTAACACCGGGTTGAAAAACAAAAACCAGTCTGATTTCAGGCTGGTTTTTTTTTGCCTGCTATTTTTGTACTGTTGCGTCATCTTTCTTTATGGATCAAAAAAAGAGCAAAAACATTGGCCTGGCGTGTTAATCACGGTATCAGGTGACTTTTCAGAAGACAAAAGCCGCAGCAATGGACGAAAATGTCTCTATCTCCGTTGGGGAAAACTCGCGATTGTGCGTTTTATCCTCTGCCCATTTCACGATGAAAAAAATGTAGTATTTCAACGTGAAACGGTATAAATTCGTTCTCAAATTACAGTCAGGACGCGTATGTTGAATAAAGCGATGAGCGTAGTGATCCTTGCCGCAGGCAAAGGCACACGTATGTATTCCGATCTTCCAAAAGTACTGCATACCCTTGCCGGGAAATCGATGGTTCAGCATGTCATTGATGTTGCTAATGAATTAGGTTCATCACAGGTGCACCTCGTTTACGGCCACGGTGGCGAACTGCTTAAAAAAAGCCTGAAAGAAGACAACCTGAACTGGGTGTTGCAGGCGGAGCAGTTGGGCACAGGCCACGCTATGCAGCAGGCAGCGCCTTTCTTTGGCGATGATGAAGACATTTTAATGCTCTACGGCGACGTCCCGCTGATCTCGATTGAAACCTTACAGCGCCTGCGCGATGCTAAACCCCAGGGGGGGATTGGTCTGCTCACGGTTAAGCTGGACGATCCGAGCGGCTATGGTCGTATCACGCGTGAAAATGGCAAAGTGACCGGTATCGTTGAGCATAAAGATGCCAGCGATGAACAGCGTCAGATCCAGGAAATCAATACCGGGATACTGATTGCAAACGGCGCTGACATGAAGCGCTGGCTGTCTAAACTGACCAATAACAATGCACAGGGTGAATACTACATCACCGATATCATTGCGCTGGCTTATCAGGAAGGTCGTGAAATCGCGGCAGTTCATCCCGATCGTCTGAGTGAAGTTGAAGGTGTAAACAACCGTCTGCAACTTTCCCGTCTGGAACGCGTTTATCAGTCCGAGCAAGCGGAAAAACTGCTGCTGGCGGGCGTGATGCTGCGCGATCCGGCGCGTTTTGACCTGCGCGGTACGCTCGCTCACGGGCGAGATGTCGAAATTGATACTAACGTTATCATCGAAGGTCACGTCACGCTTGGTCATCGCGTGAAGATTGGGACGGGTTGCGTCATTAAAAACAGCGTCATTGGCGATGACTGTGAAATCAGTCCGTACAGCGTGGTGGAAGATGCCCATCTGGACGCGGCATGCACTATTGGGCCGTTCGCTCGTTTGCGTCCTGGTGCACAGCTGATGGAAGGTGCTCACGTGGGCAACTTCGTTGAGATGAAGAAAGCGCGTCTCGGTAAAGGCTCGAAAGCCGGTCACCTGACCTATCTGGGCGATGCGGAAATTGGCGATAACGTGAATATTGGCGCAGGTACGATCACCTGCAACTACGATGGCGCGAACAAGTTTAAAACCATCATTGGCGATGATGTGTTTGTCGGATCCGATACCCAGCTGGTGGCACCGGTGACCGTGGGTAATGGGGTGACCATTGCAGCGGGGACCACCGTCACCCGTGACGTCGCTGATAATGAACTGGTCATCAGCCGTGTGCCACAGGTGCATAAGCAGGGCTGGAAGCGTCCGGTGAAGAAAAAGTAACAATAAGGCGGGTGGCGCTACGCTTACCCGCCCTACGATTGAGTAGGCCTGATAAGGCGTAGCCGTCATCAGGCAAACCCGGGAGAGGAAGTAAACATATACCTCCCGCCCAAAAGCAGTACCTATAAAAATAACCCCACTCTCTACAAGGCTCGGGGCGCCCGAAAAACGGGCATACAGGTCGAAAGACAACGACAGGCATAATGCCTTGATTCGGAATAAAAAAATATGTGTGGAATTGTTGGCGCTATCGCGCAACGTGATGTAGCTGAAATCCTTCTTGAAGGTTTACGTCGTCTGGAATACCGCGGTTACGACTCTGCTGGTCTGGCCGTGGTGGACGCAGAAGGGCATATGACCCGTCTGCGTCGTCTGGGTAAAGTACAGATGCTGTCTCAGGCTGCGGAAGAACATCCGCTGCACGGTGGCACCGGTATTGCTCACACCCGTTGGGCTACGCATGGCGAACCTTCGGAAGCAAACGCGCATCCGCATGTTTCTGAACACATTGTGGTGGTGCATAACGGCATCATCGAAAACCATGAACCGCTGCGTGAAGAACTGAAAGCGCGCGGCTATACCTTCGTTTCAGAAACAGACACCGAAGTGATTGCTCACTTAGTGCACTGGGAACTGGAACAGGGCGGTACACTGCGTGATGCCGTGCTGCGCACCATCCCGCAACTGCGCGGTGCGTACGGTACGGTTATCATGGATACCCGTCATCCGGATACGTTGCTGGCTGCGCGTTCGGGTAGTCCGCTGGTTATCGGTCTGGGTATGGGCGAGAACTTTATCGCCTCCGATCAGTTGGCGCTGCTGCCGGTAACCCGTCGCTTTATCTTCCTTGAAGAAGGCGATATTGCGGAAGTGACCCGTCGTTCTGTCGCGATTTTTGATAAAACTGGCGCGGACGTGAAACGTCAGGACATTGAATCTAATCTGCAATATGACGCGGGTGATAAAGGTATCTATCGCCACTACATGCAGAAAGAGATCTACGAACAGCCGAACGCGATTAAAAACACTCTGACCGGGCGCATTAGCCACGGCGAAGTAGATTTAAGCGAACTTGGATCGAAGGCCAACGAGCTGTTGTCTCAGGTTGAGCATATCCAGATCATCGCGTGTGGGACGTCCTATAACTCCGGGATGGTTTCTCGCTACTGGTTTGAATCGCTGGCCGGTATTCCGTGCGACGTTGAAATCGCCTCAGAATTCCGTTACCGCAAATCAGCAGTACGCCGTAACAGCCTGATGATCACCCTGTCTCAGTCTGGCGAAACGGCAGATACGCTGGCTGGCCTGCGTTTGTCGAAAGAGCTGGGCTATCTGGGCTCGCTCGCCATCTGTAACGTTCCGGGATCTTCTCTGGTGCGTGAATCGGATCTGGCGATGATGACCAACGCCGGCACGGAAATCGGCGTGGCGTCAACGAAAGCGTTTACCACTCAGTTAACCGTTCTGCTGATGCTGGTGGCGAAACTGGCGCGCCTGAAAGGTCTGGATGCGTCCATTGAGCATGACATCGTTCATGGTCTGCAGGCGCTGCCGAGCCGTATCGAGCAAATGCTTTCTCAGGACAAGCGCATTGAAGCGTTGGCTGAAGATTTCTCTGACAAACATCACGCTCTGTTCCTGGGCCGTGGCGATCAGTATCCGATCGCGCTGGAAGGCGCGTTGAAGCTGAAAGAGATCTCCTACATTCACGCAGAAGCCTATGCGGCAGGTGAGCTGAAACACGGCCCACTGGCGCTGATTGATGCCGATATGCCGGTTATCGTTGTTGCCCCGAACAACGAACTGCTGGAAAAACTGAAGTCCAACATCGAAGAAGTGCGCGCCCGTGGTGGCCAGCTGTATGTCTTCGCCGATCAGGACGCCGGTTTTGCCAGCAGCGACAATATGCATATCATTGAGATGCCGCATGTAGAAGAGGTGATTGCACCGATCTTCTACACCGTGCCGCTACAACTGCTGGCCTATCACGTGGCGCTGATTAAAGGCACCGACGTAGATCAGCCGCGTAACCTGGCTAAATCGGTTACCGTCGAGTAAAACGTTCATGCCCTGCGAAAGCGGGGCATTTTTTTCACTTCCGCTCTGTTTTTAATCAATTCTCCTGCCGTTTTAATGTGACAAATCGTCATCTTCAGCTACTTTTTTCAGTGTCACAGAAATAAAATTTTCCTGAAAAGCTATTGTCATAGTGTTAGTTAACTTTATGATAAATAGTAAAAAAATGATTTATATTTAACTTAAATTTTCATTGTCATAAAACTGTCATATTTCGTACATTTAACTGTCACCTGTTTGTCCTATTTTGCTCATCGTAGCCACTTAACAATGATTTACGAAAATCTTGCAGGAGACATTATGAAAGTTATGCGTACCACTGTCGCAACTGTTGTCGCCGCGACCTTATCTATGAGCGCTTTCTCTGCGTTAGCAGCAGCAAGTCTGACAGGTGCAGGTGCAACTTTTCCTGCGCCGGTGTATGCCAAATGGGCTGATACTTATCAGAAAGAGACCGGTAGTAAAGTCAACTACCAGGGTATCGGCTCCTCCGGTGGTGTTAAACAAATTACAGCGAATACCGTTGATTTCGGTGCCTCTGATGCGCCGCTGTCTGACGAAAAACTGAATCAGGAAGGCCTGTTCCAGTTCCCGACCGTTATTGGCGGCGTGGTACTGGCGGTGAACATCCCGGGTCTGAAGTCTGGCGAACTGGTGCTGGATGGTAAAACGCTGGGTGACATCTACCTGGGTAAAATTAAGAAGTGGGATGATGAAGCCATCACCAAACTGAACCCGGGCGTGAAATTGCCTTCTCAGAACATCGCCGTCGTGCGTCGTGCTGATGGTTCCGGTACCTCCTTCGTCTTCACCAGCTATCTGGCAAAAGTCAACGAAGAGTGGAAGACCAAAGTGGGCGCAGGCTCTACCGTTAACTGGCCGACAGGCCTCGGCGGTAAAGGTAACGACGGTATCGCCGCGTTCGTACAGCGTCTGCCAGGCTCCATCGGTTACGTTGAATACGCTTACGCTAAGCAGAACAACCTGGCGTATACCAAGCTGATTTCAGCTGATGGCAAACCGGTTAGCCCGACCGAAGAGAACTTCGCCAACGCCGCGAAAGGTGCTGACTGGAGCAAATCCTTCGCGCAGGATCTGACGAACCAGAAAGGTGACGGTGCGTGGCCAATTACTTCCACCACTTTCATCCTGGTTCACAAAGAGCAGAAGAAACCTGAGCAGGGTGCTGAAGTGCTGAAATTCTTCGACTGGGCATACAAAAATGGCGGCAAACAGGCTAATGACCTGGATTACGCCAGCCTGCCGGACAGCGTGGTTGAGCAGATCCGTGCGGCATGGAAGACCAATGTGAAAGACAGCAGCGGTAAAGCGCTGTACTAACAGAATATCTTTGACGAATTGGCGGATGGCGCTACGCTTATCCGCCCTACAGTTGTGAATGTAGGTCCGCTTTGTAGGCCGGATAAGCGTAGCGCCATCCGGCTGGGGCAACTTCGTAAACGCGTTTAATGGAAAGAGTGATTTATGGCTGCAACCAAGCCTGCTTTTAACCCGCCGGGTAAAAAGGGTGACAAAATCTTCAGCGCGCTGGTAAAACTGGCTGCGCTGATTGTGCTATTGATGTTGGGTGGCATTATTGTCTCTCTGATCATCTCCTCCTGGCCCAGCATTGAGAAATTTGGTTTCTCATTCCTCTGGACGAAAGACTGGGACGCGCCAAACGACATCTACGGTGCGCTGGTACCGATCTACGGTACGCTGGTCACCTCCTTTATCGCACTGCTGATCGCCGTTCCGGTGAGCTTCGGCATTGCCCTGTTTTTGACGGAACTTGCGCCTGGCTGGCTGCGTCGCCCGCTGGGCATCGCAATTGAACTGCTGGCGGCTATCCCGAGTATCGTATACGGCATGTGGGGCCTGTTTATCTTTGCGCCGTTGTTTGCGACTTATTTCCAGGAACCGGTCGGGAATATCCTTTCCAACATTCCGTTTGTTGGCGCGCTGTTCTCCGGCCCGGCGTTTGGTATCGGTATTCTGGCGGCAGGGGTGATCCTCGCCATCATGATAATTCCCTACATTGCGGCGGTAATGCGTGATGTGTTCGAACAAACGCCGGTGATGATGAAAGAGTCTGCCTACGGTATCGGCTGCACCACCTGGGAGGTTATCTGGCGCATCGTACTGCCGTTCACCAAAAATGGGGTGATTGGCGGCATCATGCTGGGGCTGGGTCGTGCTCTGGGTGAAACGATGGCGGTCACCTTTATCATCGGTAATACCTACCAGCTCGACAGCGCGTCGCTGTATATGCCTGGTAACAGCATTACCTCGGCGCTGGCGAATGAATTTGCGGAAGCGGAATCCGGTCTGCACGTTGCGGCGTTGATGGAACTGGGGCTGATTCTGTTTGTGATTACCTTCATCGTGCTGGCAGCGTCTAAGTTTATGATTTTGCGCCTTGCGAAGAACGAGGGGGCACGCTAATGGCTACGCTTGAAATGCAAACCACCGCAGCGCTGGCGGAATCCCGCCGCAAAATGCAGGCGCGTCGCCGGATGAAAAACCGTATCGCGCTGACGCTCTCAATGGCGACGATGGCGTTTGGCCTGTTCTGGCTCGTCTGGATACTGATGTCCACGATTACCCGCGGTATCGACGGAATGTCGCTGGCGCTGTTCACCGAAATGACGCCGCCGCCGAACACGACGGGTGGCGGTCTGGCGAATGCCCTGGCGGGCAGTGGTTTGTTGATCCTCTGGGCGACCGTGTTTGGTACGCCGTTGGGCATCATGGCCGGGATTTATCTGGCGGAATATGGTCGTAAATCGTGGCTGGCGGAAGTGATTCGTTTCATCAACGATATTCTGCTTTCCGCCCCGTCTATTGTGGTTGGTCTGTTCGTGTACACCATCGTGGTGGCGCAGATGGAGCATTTCTCCGGCTGGGCGGGCGTAATCGCGCTGGCGCTGCTGCAGGTGCCTATCGTGATTCGAACCACCGAGAACATGTTGAAACTGGTGCCGGACAGCCTGCGTGAAGCGGCTTATGCGCTGGGGACGCCGAAGTGGAAAATGATCTCCGCGATTACGTTGAAAGCGTCTGTTTCCGGGATTATGACCGGTATCCTGCTGGCGATTGCGCGTATCGCGGGTGAAACCGCCCCGCTGCTGTTTACTGCGCTCTCCAACCAGTTCTGGAGTACCGACATGATGCAGCCGATCGCCAACCTGCCGGTCACCATCTTTAAATTTGCGATGAGCCCGTTTGCTGAATGGCAGCAACTGGCGTGGGCCGGGGTGCTGATCATTACGCTGTGCGTACTGCTGCTGAACATTCTGGCACGCGTTATTTTCGCCAAGAGTAAACACGGTTAAAAACTGCCGGATGGCGGCACAAATGCCTTATCCGGCCTACCTCTTCGTAGGCCTGATAAGCGCAGCGCCATCAGGCATGATGAATAAGGAATAGATTGAAATGAGTATGGTTGATACTGCTCCGGGTAAGATTCAGGTTCGTGATTTGAACTTCTACTACGGCAAATTCCATGCCCTGAAGAACATCAACCTGGATATCGCGAAGAATCAGGTGACGGCGTTTATCGGGCCCTCTGGCTGCGGTAAATCGACGCTGCTGCGTACGTTCAACAAGATGTTTGAACTGTATCCGGAACAGCGTGCGGAAGGTGAAATTCTGCTGGATGGTGACAATATCCTCACCAACACCCAGGATATCGCTCTGCTGCGTGCCAAAGTTGGGATGGTATTCCAGAAGCCGACGCCGTTCCCGATGTCTATCTACGACAACATCGCTTTTGGCGTGCGTCTGTTTGAGAAGCTGTCCCGTGCGGATATGGATGAGCGCGTGCAGTGGGCGTTGACCAAGGCCGCACTGTGGAATGAAACCAAAGATAAATTGCACCAGAGCGGGTACTCTCTCTCCGGTGGTCAGCAGCAGCGTCTGTGCATCGCGCGGGGTATCGCCATTCGCCCGGAAGTCTTGCTGCTGGATGAGCCATGTTCAGCGCTGGATCCTATCTCAACGGGTCGTATCGAAGAGCTGATTACTGAGCTGAAACAGGATTACACCGTGGTGATCGTGACCCACAACATGCAGCAGGCTGCGCGTTGTTCCGACCATACGGCGTTTATGTACCTGGGCGAGTTGATTGAGTTCAGCAACACGGACGACCTGTTCACTAAGCCCGCGAAGAAACAAACCGAAGATTACATTACTGGCCGCTACGGTTGATATGCCCGGGCATCTGGAGAAATGATGGACAATTTAAACCTTAATAAACACATTTCCGGTCAGTTCAACGCCGAACTGGAAAGCATCCGCACTCAGGTAATGACGATGGGCGGCATGGTTGAGCAGCAGCTTTCTGATGCTATTACCGCGATGCACAATCAGGACAGCGAGCTGGCGAAACGCGTTGTTGATGGCGATAAGCACGTCAACATGATGGAAGTGGCGATCGATGAAGCCTGTGTTCGCATCATCGCCAAGCGTCAGCCCACGGCGAGCGACCTGCGTCTGGTGATGGCTATCATCAAAACCATCGCCGAGCTGGAGCGTATTGGCGACGTGGCGGATAAAATTTGTCGTACTGCGCTGGAGAAATTCTCCCAGCAGCACCAGCCGCTGTTGGTGAGCCTGGAGTCACTGGGTCGTCATACCATACAGATGCTGCACGACGTGCTGGATGCGTTTGCGCGTATGGATCTGGACGAAGCGGTTCGTATCTACCGTGAAGACAAGAAAGTTGACCAGGAATACGAAGGGATCGTACGTCAACTGATGACCTATATGATGGAAGATTCGCGTACGATTCCCAGCGTGCTGACCGCGTTGTTCTGCGCACGCTCTATTGAGCGTATTGGCGACCGCTGCCAGAATATCTGCGAATACATTTTTTACTTCGTGAAGGGTCAGGATTTCCGCCACGTGGGTGGCGATGAGCTGGATAAGCTGCTGGCGGGTAAAGATCCGAAAGAGTGATTTTTTTGGCGGGTGGCGCTTCGCTTACCCGCCCTACAAAACCATGGATCCTGTAGGCCGGATAAGCGCGAACGCCATCCGGCTTTTTTATTATCGCGTAATATTCCACCCGCGCGCCTTCCACAACGCTGGCAACTGTTCCAGGCTGGTAAAGGTTGTCACTTTCGGATGATCGATCGGTTTGTTATGCGGATCGGCGCAGAAGTAGAACACTTCCATTCCTGCATCAATTCCTGACTGTGCACCCGCAGAAGAGTCGTCTACCAGAATGCAGTTCTGTGCGTTAACGTTCATGGCTTTTGCCGCATGGAACATCAGCGCCGGATCGGGCTTCCAGCGTTGAATATCGTAACCGCTGTACAGCTTGTCCGGGAAATGGTGCAGCATGCCCAGTTTACCCAGCGAGTGCTGCATTTTGCTGACCGGACCGTTAGAGACCACGCACATCGGCACCGTCATGCTGTCCAGCAGTGTATTCGCACCAGGGATCACTTCCAGCTCTGAGTCGAACAGGCGTGCGACCTCGGCGCGGTAGACGGGTTCTAAGTCGGCTTTTGCCAACGTCACCCCATGTTCCTCATTTATGATATCAATGATTTCGTAGAGTTTTACGCCCTTAAAGCGTTTAAAAGTTTCTTCGAGATCGAGGGTGATACCGAATTCCTGGAACATTGCGACATACGCGCGGGAACAGATCACTTCACTGTCGACCAGCGTACCGTCACAGTCGAAAAATACCGCTTCAATTCCGGACATGCCTTTCCCTTTTCACTAGTTTAACGTTTACGTACTGCCTGATTGTGCAACGCAATCGTTGCCGTATAAGCAAATGCAATGAAAAAAACATCTCACAATCACCCCCTATTGTCGCATTTTGGTATAGGATAGCGACGAATTTTCCCTCCTTGTTTGGAAATTGATAATGAGTCAACAACACACAACCCAGACGTCTGGTCAGGGGATGCTGGAACGCGTGTTTAAACTGCGCGAACATGGCACGACGGCACGGACCGAAGTGATAGCCGGTTTTACCACCTTCCTGACGATGGTTTACATCGTTTTTGTTAACCCGCAAATTCTGGGCGTGGCTGGCATGGACACCAGCGCCGTCTTTGTGACCACCTGTCTGATTGCCGCGTTTGGCAGCATTTTGATGGGTCTGTTTGCTAATCTGCCGGTGGCGCTGGCGCCCGCGATGGGGCTGAATGCGTTCTTTGCCTTCGTTGTGGTCGGCGCGATGGGTCTGTCGTGGCAGGTCGGTATGGGGGCGATTTTCTGGGGCGCCGTCGGTCTGCTGCTGCTGACTATCTTCCGCGTGCGTTACTGGATGATTGCCAATATTCCGGTCAGTCTGCGTGTGGGTATTACCAGTGGTATCGGTTTATTCATCGGCATGATGGGTCTGAAAAACGCAGGCGTGATCGTCGCGAATCCTGAAACGCTGGTGAGCATCGGTAATCTGACCTCCCACAGCGTACTGTTGGGCGTGCTCGGTTTCTTTATCATCGCTATCCTGGCGTCACGTAACATTCACGCTGCCGTGCTGGTGTCTATCATCGTCACCACGCTGTTGGGCTGGATGCTGGGTGATGTGCACTATAACGGTATTGTCTCTGCGCCGCCGAGCGTCTCGTCGGTGATTGGGCATGTCGATCTGGCAGGCTCGTTTAACATCGGTCTGGCTGGGGTGATTTTCTCTTTCATGCTGGTTAACCTGTTTGACTCCTCCGGGACACTGATCGGCGTGACTGACAAAGCCGGTCTGGCGGATGAAAAAGGGAAATTCCCGCGCATGAAACAGGCGCTGTTTGTTGATAGCGTCTCCTCCGTGACCGGGGCATTTATCGGTACCTCTTCCGTCACCGCTTATATCGAGTCCTCTTCCGGCGTTTCTGTCGGTGGGCGCACCGGCCTGACCGCTGTGATCGTGGGTTTGCTGTTCCTGTTGGTTATCTTCCTGTCGCCGCTGGCGGGGATGGTGCCGGGCTATGCGGCTGCAGGTGCGCTGATTTACGTTGGCGTGTTAATGACCTCCAGCCTGGCGCGCGTGAAGTGGGATGACCTTACTGAATCTGTGCCGGCGTTTATCACTGCCGTGATGATGCCATTCAGCTTCTCAATTACTGAAGGGATCGCGCTGGGCTTTATCTCTTACTGCGTGATGAAAATTGGTACCGGTCGTCTGCGCGATCTGAGCCCGTGCGTGGTGGTTGTGGCGCTGTTGTTTGTGCTGAAGATTGTGTTTATCGACGCACACTAACTTCTTGCCGTTGCCGTTGCCGTTGCCGGATGACGCTGCGCTTATCCGGCCTATAAATTGCGATCGTAGGCCGGATGGTTTTACGCCTTCACGCGCTGGATGTAGTTTGTGGTGTCAGGTAGCGCTACGCCTACCTGACCTACAGGAGAGTGTCGGCCCGGTAAGCGCTAGCGCCAGCGGGCTTTTTATTAGGCTTTAACCCGCTGGATATAGTCGCCAAACGCGGTGAGCTGGCCAGTCAGATGGTCCAGGGTACTCTGATCGATCACTTCACCCGTCTGCGGGTCCACTTTGTTCTGAATCACACCGCCCATAAATTCGGGCTTGTTCATCACCATCGCATCCAGGAAGACCAGAATCTGGCGCAGGTGATACTGGCAGCGTGCACCGCCAATCGCCCCCATTGAACTGGTCTGGATAAGCACCGGTTTGCCGGAAAGTGGCTGATCGGGCAGGCGCGACAGCCAGTCGATGGCGTTTTTCAGACCACCCGGCACCGAGTAGTTATATTCAGGAGTGACGATAACCACGCCATCGGCATTGCGAATTTGTTCAGCCAGTGCTTCGACGCTTGCCGGAAAACCTTCTTCCTGTTGCACGTCGGCATCGTAAAGTGGGATATCACCGATAGACGGTAACGCACTCACTTCCATCCCCGCCGGGGCTATTTTCGGCAGCGTACGGGCAACCATACCGTTAAATGAACCTTTGCGCAGGCTTCCCAGTAACGTAACAACATTCAACGTTTCAGACATGGTAACTCCATCAGTTATGCGTATAAGACGTCGCAGCAGATAATTGCGCGAATCGCATCAGACGACCCGTTGGCGCATTCGCACGGGTCTGGATATCAGGCAGGCTTTTCCAGCCCTGCTTACCATCAAACTCCCAAAGCTGAAGTTTATCAATGCCTGGTGTAACCGCAACCGACCATACCAGCAGGTCTTCGGCATCACAGATGGCTTCAATCTGGGTAACATGTGCACATTTCAGACGCCCGGCACCCGGTAGTAGCTGCAGCTCGCGCGGATCGTCATTGCGGACGTCCCCCGTCAGTTTCAGGACGCTCTGACGCAAGGTGATCATCTGTGCACGCGCTTCGTCCGGATCGTTTTGCTTGCTGATCCACAGATTTTCAATGCTGGAAAAGGCCGGGACCTCAACGGAATGGGGGCTGATGAATCCTCGGGTAGCGCGCTGGAGTTCCATATCCAGTCCACATTCCCCTTTCGGTTGTCAGCGTCACGCCGACCATATTGCCAGCATAGGCGATGGAAAAACTCGGCAAATTTTTATCGCGAAACGCCGGCTTACCTTTGGCTTTGTATACGATTTCCGGTAACTCGAGCGTGCCATACAGCATAAACATCAGCTCG
Source organism: Citrobacter telavivensis (assembly GCA_009363175.1). Taxonomy (NCBI): domain Bacteria; kingdom Pseudomonadati; phylum Pseudomonadota; class Gammaproteobacteria; order Enterobacterales; family Enterobacteriaceae; genus Citrobacter; species Citrobacter telavivensis. Next base: position 464,924 of record CP045205.1, on the reverse strand, counting down.
GCGAGAAGGCCTCGGGATGCCAGAAAACGGGTCTGGCGATGTGTTGGCAGTCTTCGTGCTTCATGATGGCAGGATGACGGGAGACGCATAGAAATCAGGTGTCCCTCCGTCAGGATCCCTCTGGCAAAATGGGTCGCCATTTTTCTCTCCATGATTAATGGTCGTTGATAATGACGAGAGTAACATTTACTCGGTTTATAGACAGAGTAAATCGCCAAAAAGTACGACTGAATCAGCCTCCCTTACGCGCATTTACATTTCCTGGTGCATATTGGCTGTTTTTGCGTCAGGACCGGTCGTGATACAGGGCGTTGATGTTCTCTCTTAACCAGATGAATCTCGGGCTATGGCTGCTGCGGTTGTGCCAGAGTGGGGAAAAGGTATCAACCGTTTTTCCAGCACGCGGCATTGAATGGCAGAGGATGGGCGACAAGGGGGGCTTGGTGGAGTTGGTTATGGTGATGACAGTCGTGTGGATCAACTCGTGTTTCGCTAGAGAGGTATCCACAAAGGTGAGGATCACTGACACGTTTCCCCATGGTGAGTGAGAGGTGTCATGCATGGGCGGGCACGTCTCTTTCAAATAGCAATTTCCTGAAAGGACATACCGCCTTGAATGAGGCGGCATGTCAGCCTGGAGATACAGCGAGTTAACTGAATCGGGGTAAGAGGTGGAAGACGTTGCCAAACCAGCAAACAATGACTGCTACGCCGAACAGGATAACGATGGTTGGAATGATGAGGCCGCCCCAGACGGTAAACATTTTATTGGGAAATTTCTTCCGGGCTTTCAGAGCCAGTACCGCAGGGATGATCACCGCCCATATCGTTGCGCACAGCCCTGCACCGCCGATGCCATAGATAAAACCGTTCGGGAAGATTAAGTATAAAAGCGCCGGAGGCAGGAAGGTTAACAAGACGGTTTTAAAACGACCCACTGATGAATTGTCGAATTTGAACAGATCCGCAAGATAGTCAAATAGCCCCAAAGTCACGCCAAAAAAGGAGCTGGCAACGGCCAGGTTTGAAAAAACCAGCAGACAAAATTCGATGATTCCGCTTTGTCTGGTACCGAGGAATGACTTCACTAATGAGTCAACATTACCACCTGAGGCGATGATCTCACTGAAGCTTTCCCGTGAAATGTTACCCATGGTGCAATACAACCAGAATAGATAAATCACCAACGCCAGCAAAGAACCAAAGACAATGCTTTTTATTAATTTATCTTTTCTCTTGCCATAGCAGATGATCAGGCTGGGAATGTTTCCGTGAAAGCCAAATGATGCCAGACATACCGGTAGCGCCATAAAAATATAGGGGAAATAGGAGGCGTCGTTTTGGGCCTGGCCTGCCGTATCCCGCAATATAGAAAAATCGACCTGGAAGAAAAACGATCCAAAAACGATTATAAAAGAGATGATTTTAATTCCCAGGAACAGGGAGGTGATTCGGCTGGCTGCCAGTGAACTGATCCACAGCACGCTGGCGACAAAAATGGCGGTACAGATCCCGACAATTCTGGGGTTAACGCGATATCCCATATTCATTGAGATCGTTTCACTAATGATGGCACCATTTGCAGATATATAGGCGTAAGTGAGAATATAGAGAACAAAGGCGACTGTAAATCCACTCACAATGTTCCATTTATTGCCAATAAGATCTTTGGTGATAGTGTTAAAACTGGATCCGACGGGGTAATTTAAATTTGCCTCTAATAACAAGAGTCCAGAATGCAACATTGAAAACCAGGCGATGATTAAGATAAACGCCCCCCAAAAAAACCATGCACCCGACAAATCAACGGGGAGAGCAAACATCCCCCCGCCAATCACCGTGCCGGCTATAACCATAATTCCCCAAAAGGAGGAATGTTTAGCGTTCGAATTTTCTTCCATGATGCCTCATTAATTATAGTGAGCCTATAACCTTTTAATTATGCAACAATGTAAAGGAAGTGGATTTATCGCTGGGGTGGTTATTATCGTATAACCACCCATAATATTTATAATTAAACTTCTTTCAGTTTAGCGGTGAAATGACGTAATACTTTAGGTTCGTAAGTGAAGGTTAGCCCTTTAATGTTCACTGCATTTTCTTTGACATGCTCAAAGGCTTCGATAATGAAGTCCATATGAGATTGGGTATATGTCGCCCTGGGGATAGTTAAACGCAGGAGCTCAGCCGGACAAGGTAGCTGCTTACCAGTTTTAGGATCTCTGCCTAATAAGAATGACCCGATTTCAACGGCCCGAATACCGGCCACTCTATAAAGTTCGCAAGCGAGAGCCTGAGCCGGGAACTGTTCTGCCGGAATGTGCGGCAATAATTTACCCGCATCCACAAATGCCGCATGTCCGCCAGCCTGTTGGCAGGTGACACCAATCGCTTCGAGGCCATCGACCAAATATTGTACCTGTGCGATACGATAGGCCAGCCAGTCCTGATTCATGCCATCAACCAGGCCCACCGCAAGACGCTCCATTGCCCCACCTTCCAGACCACCGTAAGTTGGGAAGCCTTCCTGTACGACGCACAGGGTTCTGCACTCGGTATAAACGTCAAAATAGCGGTCGTCTTTAACGCACAGTAAGCCACCCATCGGCACCATCGCATCTTTTTTCGCGGACATTGCCAGCATATCGGCATATTTGTAGGTTTCGCGGGTAATTTCTTCGATGCTCCAGTCCCTGTATTCTGCTTCGCGTTTCTGGATAAAATAAGCATTCTCGGCAAAACGTGCGGAGTCCATCACCACCGGAATATCATATTTTTTAGCGATATTATACATGGCTTTCAGGTTGGCTAATGAAACAGGTTGCCCACCCGCAGAGTTGCTTGTGATGGTCGCCACAATATACGGTACGTTGTTTGCGCCAACTTCCTGAATGCCGCGCTCTAATCCATCGAGATCAAAATTTCCCTTAAAGTCGTAACGAACGCCGGTATCAAAAGCCTCTTTGATATACACGTTGCGTACGGTGCAGCCGTTGATTTGACTGTGTCCCTGGGTGGTGTCGAAGAAGTAGTTGGAGAATGCCACCATTTTACTTCTGTCTAACCCTTTTTCCTGCTCACGCTTTTTGATTAATACTGGAATATAAATTTGCTCTGCACCGCGGCCCTGATGCGTTGGAATAGTATATTGATAGCCGAAAATGGTTTTCACTGCTTCAGACAGCGCATAATAACTGCGACTGCCGCTGTAAGCTTCATCTCCACGCAACATTGCAGCTTGCATATTCTGTGTCACTGCGCCAGTACCACTATCGGTTAGCAGGTCAATAAAGACATCTTCACTATCCAACAGAAAAGGGTTCATTCCTGATTTAATGATTGCGTTATCCCGATGATCTCTGGTTGTACGTTTTACCGGTTCAATAACACGAATACGGAAGGGTTCTGGTAAATGTTTAAAGTTATCCATGACATAATCCTTTAATTTATTTGACGGTATTGAATCAATACGTCGACATACGGGCATATATATGCCCGGCACAATTCATTCCACATTTATTTCAGCCATGACTGTCTTTTCGTTTTAAAAAACGAACAGGCATACGTGGCGTTGCGATATGCAACCACAATGAGGAATTGAGTTATGTTTGAAATGTGCCAAATGAACAGACTACGAATAGCCTATGCTCTGGCAAAATAAAGGCAGGGAAACTTAAGGGTGGTGATTGACAATTTTATTGTCAACATTAAACCATTTTGAAATGATGTATGAACTTAAGATAATCATGATGAGTTATCCTCTTTAGACACAAGGCTACATTATGGTAATGAAAATATTTGTCTATGAGAGAATAATTTAACTGTGATAAAAATCACAGTTAAATTAAAATCGAATTAATTAAGGATCATTCAATAAAATCCTAATTACAATATTACGTTAACGATTCACCGAACGCGCGATACGCGTATAGGTATGCCTGACGCCACGAATCGCTACGCTATAGGCCAGGATATTTTCTGGCAATGCCATCCCCATATAGCCGGTATCGCCAATATGATGGAGATCTGCCCCCGCCATCTTACTCATCAGGGCTATCTGGCGAATCGTACTGACGTCTGCGCCCTCCTGAGAGGTGCCGATTGCCGTCATTGCCAGCGCACCGTGCGCGTGCGCACACGCGATCAGCGACTCTACCTTTTGCTGGCTCATGCCAGGCACGGTTCCCGGAGCCGGTATGAGCACAATATCTGCGCCTTGCTCCGCAAATGCGGCGACGTCACTTTCGCTGATAATCGCGCTGCCGCTCTCACGCACGATGCCTGCACCGTGCATTTTACCGGTGATGATAATGGCGCGGTCACCCGCGGCTTCGCGGATCGCTTTCACGGCTTTTCCCAGAGAGTGATTGCTGACGCCGTTATTGGGATTTCCCGTCAGTACCAGGATCTTCGCCCCCATCTCGACCAGTTTGCGGGCATTCTCTGCGGTTGCGGCACGGCCTGGCTTCATCTTCCAGATGTCATCATGCGCAATGGCAAACTCAGGATCAACGGCCTCCAGGTTGACGCCAATGATGCGACCGGTCAGGCGCTGCAGTTCATGCAACGTCTGATCCGGTGCAGTACCGGCAGGCATTCCCTGGATCAACGGTGCTTCGCTATCGAACATGTTAATCAGCAGAATGTCCGCCCCCTGCGACGCGGCAAGTTCGGCATTGGTGACGTTATTGAGCAGCGGTTGGGTAATGGCGATAGTTTCACTGACCAGGATGCGGCCTTCACTGGCGCGGATTGCATACAGCAGCGCGGTTTTGTCCATGCACGCGAAATCTGACGCCGTGCAGTCAAGTAAACGTTTATGTTCCATAAAAAGGGATCCTCTTATAAAACGATAACGCCCCGAATTAACCGTCGATTAATTCGGGGCTACGGGATTACTTACCGATACAGAAGCTGGAGAAAATCCGTCCCAGCAGATCGTCGGAGGTAAACTCACCGGTTATCTCACTTAAGCTTTGCTGCGCCAGACGTAGCTCTTCAGCCAGTAGTTCACCCGCCCACGCGCCTAACAGTTGAGCTTTGCCCTGCTGGAGATGCTCAGCGGCTTCTGCCAGCGCCTGCAGGTGACGACGACGGGCCAGGAAACCGCCTTCCATATTGGTATCGAAACCCATGCTCTGTTTGAGATGGTTACGCAGCACGTCCACGCCTTCACCGGTACGTGCCGAAAGGCGAACCAGTGAGTGACCATTCACCTCGCTGATACCCAGCGGCTCGCCGGTGATATCCGCTTTGTTACGTACCACGGTAATCGGCAGTTTTGACGGCAAACGGGCGATGAAGTCCGGCCAGATATCAGTCGGGTCAACGGCATCCGTGGTAGTACCATCCACCATGAACAGTACGCGATCCGCCTGCTCAATTTCCTGCCAGGCACGCTCAATACCGATACGTTCGACTTCGTCGCTGGCCTCTCGCAGACCGGCTGTGTCGATAATGTGCAGTGGCATGCCGTCGATATGGATGTGTTCACGCAGCACGTCGCGCGTGGTACCGGCGATGTCGGTAACAATGGCGGCTTCACGGCCCGCCAGCGCGTTCAGAAGGCTCGATTTTCCGGCATTAGGGCGTCCGGCAATAACCACCTTCATTCCTTCACGCAGTAGGCTCCCCTGACGCGCTTCAGCGCGGACGGCATCGAGGTCGGCAATCACGCCATTCAACTGCGCTTCGATTTTGCCATCGGACAGGAAGTCTATCTCTTCATCCGGAAAGTCGATGGCCGCTTCAACATAGATGCGCAGGTGAGTGAGTGCTTCCACCAGATGGTTAACGCGGGCGGAAAACGCCCCCTGTAACGAGTTCAACGCCGAGCGCGCGGCCTGCTCTGAGCTGGCGTCAATCAGGTCGGCAATTGCCTCCGCCTGGGCTAAGTCGAGCTTATCATTGAGAAACGCGCGTTCAGAGAACTCGCCGGGTCGGGCAATACGCAGACCCGGCAGCGTCAGAATACGTTTTAACAGCAGGTCGAGAATGACCGGCCCGCCGTGTCCCTGCAACTCCAGTACGTCCTCGCCGGTAAACGAGTTAGGGCCGGGAAACCACAGGGCGATCCCCTGGTCCAGCGCAGTACCGTCGGCATCTTTAAACGGCAGATAGTCGGCGTAACGAGGTTTGGGCAGCTTGCCCAGAACGGCTTCGGCTACCTCACGCGCCTTCAGGCCGGAGATACGCAGAATACCAACACCACCGCGTCCCGGTGGGGTTGCCTGGGCGACGATAGTGTCGTTATGGCTCATGATAGTTCTCTTCGTAAATGTAAAAAAGGCGGTCTGATGACCGCCCTTTTTTACTGTTCCTTCCGCCGGGTGGCGCTTCGCTTACCCGGCCTACAACCGAATCAGGATTTTTTCTTCTCGCGGCTATGCAGACCACGTTTTTCCAGACCACGGTAAATCAGCTGCTGCTGAATAATGGTCACCAGGTTGCTGACGATGTAGTACAGCACCAGACCTGACGGGAACCACAGGAAGAACACGGTGAAGATGACCGGCATAAAGGTCATGATCTTCTGCTGCATCGGGTCGGTCACGGTGGTCGGCGACATCTTCTGGATGAAGAACATCGTTACACCCATCAGGATCGGCAGGATGTAGTACGGGTCCTGTGCAGATAAGTCATGGATCCACAAGGCAAACGGCGCATGACGCAGTTCCACGGAGCCCATCAGCATGTAGTACAACGCCAGGAAGATAGGCATCTGGATGATCAGCGGGAAGCAGCCACCCAGTGGGTTAACCTTCTCAGCCTTGTACAGTGCCATCATCTCCTGACTCTGACGCTGTTTGTCATCGCCCAGACGCTCACGCATTGCCTGAATCTTCGGCTGCAGCATACGCATCTTCGCCATGGAGGTGTACTGCGCTTTGGTCAGCGGGTACATGATGCCACGAACGATAAAGGTGATGATGATAATGGAGAAGCCCCAGTTACCGACGAAGCTATGGATCCATTTCAGCAGTTTAAACAGCGGCTGAGAGATGAACCACAACCAACCGTAATCTACGGTCAGATCCAGGTGCGGTGCAACGGCCGCCATTTTATCCTGAATTTCCGGGCCAACCCACAGGGTGCTGGTCATTGCGCCAGACTGGCCTGGCTGAACCAGTACCGGCTGAGATTTATAGCCGATAGCGGCAATGCCGTTGCCCAGGTTCGCGGTGTAGAAGTTGTTGGTACCGTCGTTACGTGGCACCCATGCCGTTGCAAAATACTGTTGCAGCATCGCGACCCAACCGTCTTTCGCATTGACGTTCAGGTTTTCGTTATCCGCGATGGTGTCAAATTTGTATTTTTCATATTTCTCATCTGGCGTGGAGTACGCTGCGCCACGGAAAGTATGCAGTGCGAAGTTGCTGCTTCCGGTGTCACGATGAGACGGCAGATTGATGGATTGCTTCAACTGACCAAAGGTGGCGATCTCCAGCGGTTTCTCGCTGGCGTTCTGCACGCTGTAGTTCACGTTAACCGCATAGTCACCACGTTTGAGGACAAACGTTTTGGTAAAGGTATTACCCGCGGCATCCGTATAGGTCATCGGGATCTGCAGCTCGTTCTGACCATCAGCCAGTACAAAGGCGTCTTTTTCGACGTTGTACAGCGGACGTGGACCGTTAGCCGGGTTATCCGGGCCGTCACGACCTGTCAGACCGCTCTGAGCCTGATAGATAAACTGCGGCGTAGTTTCCAGCAGTTGGAACGGTTCGCTGGAACCGAGTTCTTTCGGGTAAGCTGGCAGCAGGGCCTGTTCCACATCACCACCACGGGTGTTGATGGTCAGATCAAGCACGTCAGTCTTAACCGTAATCAGTTTCCCCTGGCCACTGGCCGGTACGCCCTGGTCGGCGGCGCTACCCGCTGCGGTGGTCGTTGTCTGCGTGGTCTGTTGGGTCTGAGGTTGAGGATTTTTATCCTGCTCCCAGGCTTGCCAGATCATGAAAGACACGAACAGCAAAGCGATGACTAAAAGATTGCGTTGCGAATCCATCGTTAGTGTTCTCTGGTATCAAATGGTCCGGGCGGGACGGGATCGTCACCACCAGGGTGTAAAGGGTGGCATTTTAATACGCGTTTCACCGTCAACCAACTGCCTTTTATCACTCCAAACCTGCGCAATGCCTCAATTCCGTAGCTTGAACACGTTGGAGTGAAACGGCAATGCGGCCCAAGCAGCGGACTGATCAGGCGTTGATAGACCCGGATTAGGGCTATCAGGACCCGCGAGCCAGGCGACAGTGGCGGCGCCATAATTTTTCCAACGCTTCCGAGAGAGCACGGTTATCGAGGTCAGCAACCCCTTTTTTCGCCACCACCACGAAGTCCATTGCTGGCAACTCGTGTTGACGCAGACGAAAGCTTTCACGCGTCAGACGTTTAATCCGATTGCGTTCATGAGCGCGTCGAACGTTTTTCTTGGCGACGGTAAGACCGATACGGGGATGCCCCAGCGAATTCAGGCGGCCGAGGATGGTGATTTGCGGCGTGCCAGCCCGTTGTGGCTGCTGGAAGACGAATGTGAAATGATTGGGAGTTAACAAACGTAACTCCCTGGGAAATGCGAGCTTAACCACTCAGGGGTTAGCTTTATTACTTGGAAACGGTCAGACGAGCGCGGCCTTTAGCACGACGACGTGCCAGAACCTGACGACCATTTTTAGTAGCCATACGAGCACGGAAGCCGTGAGAACGGTTGCGCTTCAGTACAGACGGTTGAAAAGTGCGTTTCATGGCGATTTCTACCTAAACTTGAATAAATTCACTGACTTTTGCGTATACCCGAACGAGTTTCGAACGACTTACGCCACAGTGTGGGTGATTAAAGAGGCCGGATTGTAATAATTGTACACTCCGGAGTCAATTCTCTTTGCTTAAATCCCTGCCTTTTTCCGCACCTTTTCGCGTGAAAATCAGGCAGCGTTGACACCGTGTTACGGGCATCGCGCGACGGGGGAAAGATTATACGGCCTGATGAACAAAGCGCAAGGATCGCTCGGGATCTTTATGAGATCGTTTTAGCAGTATAGCGTCTTTACTCATTAATTTTTCCAATATGCGGGCGAAATCGTGCAGCACTTCTCCAGGATCGTTTACACTTATCCGGTCCTGTGAAGGCCTGTGGATAAATCAGGAAGAATCTGTGAGAAACAGAAGATCTCTTGCTCAGTTTACGCTATGATCCGCGGTCCCGATCGTTTCAAAGGATCCTGATCGGGTTAAAATTGCAGATAGCAATTCGCACGTCACCCTTTGCATAGGGTCTAGTCGATGTGCGTCAACAATCAATGAATGTTTCAGCCTTTGTCATTTATCGACTTTTGTTCGAGTGGAGTCCGCCGTGTCACTTTCGCTTTGGCAGCAGTGTCTTGCCCGATTGCAGGATGAGTTACCAGCCACAGAATTCAGTATGTGGATACGCCCTTTGCAGGCGGAACTGAGCGATAACACGCTGGCTTTGTATGCGCCAAACCGTTTTGTGCTCGATTGGGTAAGAGACAAGTACCTTAACAATATCAATGGGCTGCTGAATAACTTCTGCGGTGCAGATGCTCCGCAGCTGCGTTTTGAGGTCGGGACGAAACCCGTCAGTCAGACGCTGAGGACGCCCGTGCACAACAATGTTTCCGCACCGGCTCAGGTGACGCATCAGGTGCAGCCACAGCGCGCAGCGCCTGTTTCGACGCGTTCGGGCTGGGACAATGTGCCCGCGCCAGCAGAACCGACCTATCGCTCTAACGTCAACGTCAAACACACGTTTGATAATTTCGTTGAAGGTAAATCTAACCAGCTGGCACGCGCTGCGGCGCGTCAGGTGGCGGACAACCCAGGCGGCGCCTATAACCCGCTGTTCCTTTACGGCGGCACCGGTCTGGGTAAAACCCACCTGTTGCACGCGGTGGGAAACGGTATTATGGCGCGCAAGCCCAATGCCAAAGTGGTGTATATGCACTCCGAGCGCTTTGTACAGGACATGGTAAAAGCCCTGCAAAACAACGCGATCGAAGAGTTTAAACGCTATTACCGTTCCGTCGACGCCCTGCTCATCGATGACATCCAGTTCTTTGCCAATAAAGAACGATCCCAGGAAGAGTTTTTCCACACCTTTAACGCCCTTCTCGAAGGCAATCAGCAGATCATTTTGACCTCGGATCGCTATCCAAAAGAGATCAACGGTGTTGAGGATCGTCTGAAATCCCGCTTCGGCTGGGGGCTGACGGTAGCGATCGAACCGCCAGAACTGGAAACCCGTGTGGCGATCCTGATGAAAAAAGCCGACGAGAATGACATTCGTCTGCCGGGGGAAGTGGCCTTCTTTATTGCCAAGCGGCTACGCTCTAACGTGCGTGAGCTGGAAGGGGCGCTGAACCGAGTGATTGCCAACGCTAACTTTACCGGTCGGGCGATTACTATCGACTTCGTTCGCGAAGCGCTGCGCGATCTGCTGGCGTTGCAGGAAAAACTGGTCACTATCGACAATATTCAGAAGACGGTGGCGGAGTATTACAAAATCAAAATTGCGGATTTGCTGTCCAAGCGTCGTTCTCGCTCGGTAGCGCGTCCGCGTCAGATGGCCATGGCACTGGCGAAAGAACTCACTAACCACAGTCTGCCGGAAATTGGCGACGCGTTTGGTGGGCGCGACCACACTACGGTGCTTCATGCCTGCCGTAAGATTGAGCAGTTGCGTGAAGAAAGCCATGATATTAAAGAAGATTTCTCAAACTTAATCAGAACATTATCTTCGTGACGCTATGAAATTTACCGTTGAACGTGAACATTTATTAAAGCCGCTTCAGCAGGTCAGCGGCCCGCTGGGTGGTCGTCCTACACTGCCTATTCTCGGCAACCTGTTGCTGCAGGTAGCTGACGGTGCGCTTTCGCTGACGGGTACCGATCTTGAAATGGAAATGGTGGCCCGCGTTGCGTTGATTCAGCCGCATGAGCCTGGCGCAACCACTGTCCCGGCGCGGAAGTTCTTTGATATCTGCCGTGGCCTGCCGGAAGGCGCAGAAATTGCTGTCCAACTGGAAGGCGATCGCATGCTGGTGCGTTCAGGTCGCAGCCGTTTTTCGCTTTCCACGCTGCCTGCCGCCGACTTCCCGAATCTGGATGACTGGCAGAGTGAGGTAGAATTTACCCTGCCGCAGGCAACGATGAAGCGCCTGATTGAAGCTACCCAGTTCTCTATGGCGCATCAGGACGTACGTTACTACTTAAATGGCATGCTGTTTGAGACCGAAGGCGAAGAGTTGCGTACCGTGGCGACCGATGGTCACCGCCTGGCGGTCTGCTCTATGCCTATCGGCCAATCGCTGCCCAGCCATTCGGTGATCGTGCCGCGTAAAGGTGTGATTGAACTGATGCGTATGCTCGACGGCGGCGATAACCCGCTGCGCGTGCAGATTGGCAGCAACAATATCCGCGCGCACGTTGGCGACTTTATCTTTACTTCTAAGCTGGTGGACGGTCGCTTCCCGGATTACCGTCGCGTTCTGCCGAAAAATCCGGATAAACATCTGGAAGCCGGCTGCGATATCCTCAAGCAGGCTTTTGCCCGCGCGGCGATCCTCTCGAACGAGAAATTCCGCGGCGTGCGTCTGTATGTGAGCGAAAATCAGCTCAAAATCACCGCGAATAACCCGGAGCAGGAAGAAGCCGAAGAGATTCTGGACGTCACCTATCCGGGAACCGAAATGGAGATCGGCTTTAACGTCAGCTACGTGCTGGATGTTCTGAATGCGCTGAAGTGCGAAAACGTGCGCATCATGTTGACCGACTCTGTTTCCAGCGTACAGATTGAAGATGCGGCATCACAAAGCGCGGCTTATGTTGTTATGCCAATGCGCTTGTAGTATTTGAAAGGGGCTGGTTTACTTGCCATTTCATCTCCCGGCAGTGCTCAAAATGCTCACGTACTTCGCGTACGCTCCGCTTTTTGCGCACTGACGGCAGACGCGCCCCTTGAATGATGATGAGCTGATATGTCGCTATCCCGACTTCTAATCAAAGATTTCCGCAATATCGAAAATGCGGATCTCGCGTTATCCCCCGGCTTTAATTTCCTGGTTGGCGCTAACGGCAGCGGTAAAACCAGCGTTCTGGAAGCTATCTATACGCTCGGCCACGGTCGTGCGTTTCGCAGTTTGCAGATTGGTCGCGTCATTCGCCACGAGCAGGAGTCGTTCGTGCTTCACGGGCGGTTGCAGGGCGAAGAGCGGGAAACATCGATTGGGTTAACGAAAGATAAGCTGGGTGACAGCAAAGTGCGCATTGACGGTACCGATGGTCACAAGGTGGCGGAACTGGCGCTATTGATGCCGATGCAACTGATCACCCCCGAGGGGTTTACTTTACTCAACGGCGGCCCCAAATACAGAAGAGCATTCCTCGATTGGGGATGCTTTCACAATGAAGCCGGATTTTTCACCGCCTGGAGCAACCTTAAGCGCTTGCTCAGGCAGCGCAATGCGGCGCTGCGCCAGGTGAGTCGTTACGAGCAACTGCGTCCGTGGGATAAAGAACTGATCCCACTGGCGGAACAAATCAGCACCTGGCGCGCGGAGTACAGCGCCGGTATCGCGCAGGATATGGCGGATACCTGCCAGCAGTTTCTTCCTGAATTTTCTCTCTCCTTCTCTTTCCAGCGCGGCTGGGAGAAAGAGACGGATTATGCCGAGGTGCTGGAACGCGGTTTTGAACGCGACCGCATGTTGACCTACACCGCGCATGGCCCGCATAAAGCGGATTTCCGCATACGCGCCGACGGTGCGCCGGTGGAAGATACCTTATCGCGTGGGCAGTTAAAGCTGCTAATGTGCGCCTTACGTCTGGCGCAAGGGGAGTTCCTCACCCGTGAGAGCGGGCGACGGTGTCTCTACCTGATAGATGATTTTGCCTCTGAACTTGATGATGCGCGTCGTGGACTGCTGGCCAGTCGATTAAAAGCGACACAATCTCAGGTCTTTGTCAGCGCAATCAGTGCTGAACACGTTCTGGACATGTCGGACAAAAATTCGAAGATGTTCACCGTGGAAAAGGGTAAAATAACGGATTAACCCAAGTTTAAATGAGCGAGAAACGTTGATGTCGAATTCTTATGACTCCTCCAGTATCAAAGTCCTGAAAGGACTGGATGCGGTGCGTAAGCGCCCGGGTATGTATATCGGCGATACGGATGACGGCACCGGTTTGCACCACATGGTATTCGAGGTGGTAGATAACGCTATCGACGAAGCGCTCGCGGGTCACTGTAAAGATATTATTGTCACCATCCATGCCGACAACTCTGTCTCCGTACAGGATGATGGACGCGGTATCCCGACCGGTATTCACCCGGAAGAGGGCGTATCGGCGGCGGAAGTGATCATGACCGTTCTGCACGCAGGCGGTAAATTCGACGATAACTCCTATAAAGTGTCCGGCGGTCTGCACGGTGTGGGTGTCTCCGTAGTGAACGCCCTGTCGCAGAAACTGGAACTGGTTATCCAGCGCGATAACAAAATCCACCGTCAGATCTACGAGCACGGCGTCCCGCAGGCACCGCTTGCTGTGACCGGCGATACCGATAAAACCGGTACGATGGTGCGTTTCTGGCCGAGCTATGAAACCTTTACTAACGTCATTGAGTTCGAATACGAGATTCTGGCGAAGCGTCTGCGCGAGCTGTCGTTCCTGAACTCTGGCGTCTCCATTCGCCTGAAAGACAAGCGCGATGGTAAAGAAGACCATTTCCATTATGAAGGCGGCATCAAGGCGTTCGTTGAGTATCTGAACAAGAACAAAACGCCGATCCACCCGAATATCTTCTATTTCTCCACCGAAAAAGACGGCATCGGCGTGGAAGTCGCGCTGCAGTGGAACGACGGTTTCCAGGAAAACATCTACTGCTTTACCAACAACATTCCTCAGCGTGACGGCGGTACGCACCTTGCTGGCTTCCGTGCGGCGATGACCCGTACCCTGAACGCCTACATGGACAAAGAAGGCTACAGCAAAAAGGCGAAAGTCAGCGCCACCGGTGATGACGCCCGTGAAGGTCTGATTGCCGTGGTGTCTGTGAAGGTACCGGATCCGAAATTCTCCTCCCAGACCAAAGATAAGCTGGTCTCCTCTGAGGTGAAAACGGCGGTAGAACAGCAGATGAACGAACTGCTGAGCGAATACCTGCTGGAAAATCCGTCTGACGCCAAAATCGTGGTCGGCAAAATTATCGATGCGGCCCGTGCCCGTGAAGCGGCTCGTCGCGCGCGTGAAATGACGCGTCGTAAAGGGGCTCTGGATCTGGCGGGTCTGCCGGGCAAGCTGGCGGACTGTCAGGAACGCGACCCGGCGCTGTCTGAATTGTACCTTGTGGAAGGGGACTCCGCGGGCGGCTCTGCAAAACAGGGGCGTAACCGTAAGAACCAGGCGATTCTGCCGCTGAAGGGTAAAATCCTCAACGTAGAGAAAGCGCGCTTCGACAAGATGCTCTCTTCCCAGGAAGTGGCGACGCTTATCACCGCGCTCGGTTGTGGTATTGGTCGTGACGAGTACAACCCGGATAAATTGCGCTATCACAGCATCATCATCATGACCGATGCGGACGTCGATGGCTCGCACATCCGTACGCTGCTGTTGACTTTCTTCTATCGTCAGATGCCGGAAATTGTGGAACGCGGCCACGTGTACATTGCCCAGCCACCGCTGTACAAGGTGAAAAAAGGCAAACAGGAACAGTACATTAAAGACGATGAAGCGATGGACCAGTACCAGATCTCCATCGCGCTGGATGGCGCAACGCTGCACATCAACGCCAGCGCGCCGGCACTGTCTGGCGAAGCGTTAGAAAAACTGGTTTCTGAGTACAATACTACGCAGAAAATGATTGGTCGTATGGAGCGTCGCTTCCCGAAAGCGCTGCTGAAAGAGCTGGTTTATCAGCCGACGCTGACCGAAGCCAACCTGGCTGACGAGCAGACAGTGACCCGTTGGGTGAACACACTGATTACTGAGCTGAACGAGAAAGAACAGCACGGTAGCCAGTGGAAGTTCGATATCCAGCACAATACGGAACAGAATCTGTTTGAACCGATCGTTCGCGTGCGTACCCATGGTGTGGACACCGATTACGCGCTGGATCATGAGTTTGTGACTGGTGCTGAATACCGTCGTATTTGCACACTCGGCGAGAAACTGCGTGGCCTGATCGAAGACGACGCGTTTATTGAACGTGGCGAACGTCGTCAACCGGTTACCAGCTTCGAGCAGGCGCTGGACTGGCTGGTGAAAGAGTCACGTCGCGGCCTTGCGATCCAGCGTTATAAAGGTCTGGGCGAGATGAACCCGGATCAGCTGTGGGAAACCACCATGGATCCGGAAAGTCGTCGTATGCTGCGCGTTACCGTGAAGGATGCGATTGCTGCCGACCAGCTGTTCACCACGTTGATGGGCGACGCCGTTGAACCGCGTCGTGCCTTCATCGAAGAGAACGCCCTGAAAGCGGCAAATATCGATATTTAATCCATGCCTGTAGGCCGGATAAGGCGGTTTTACGCCGCCATCCGGCAAGATTCTGCGTTATGCCTGATGGCGCGTTGCTTATCAGGCCGACAATCGATCGTCAAAAGGGGAATCCTGATTCCCCTTCCTATCCCCCTTTATCCCCGACTCTTTTACTGTTTTTTGAGCGGAATCGCGTTAGCATGAGTCAGGACTCATTTAATGCGGGGAATTCATGGCTATCAAACTCATTGCTATCGATATGGATGGCACTCTTCTGCTGCCCGATCACACCATTTCACCCGCGGTTAAACGTGCGATTGCCGCCGCCCGTGAAAAAGGGGTCAACGTGGTGCTGACCACCGGTCGTCCGTATGCTGGCGTGCACAGCTATCTGAAAGAACTGCATATGGAGCAGCCCGGCGATTACTGTATCACCTACAACGGTGCGCTGGTGCAGAAGGCTGGCGATGGCAGTACCGTTGCGCAAACTGCGCTGAGCTATGACGACTACCGCTACCTGGAAAAACTCTCCCGCGAGGTGGGTTCGCACTTTCACGCGCTGGATCGTACCACGCTGTATACTGCGAACCGCGATATCAGCTACTACACCGTGCATGAATCCTATGTCGCGACCATTCCTCTGGTGTTCTGTGAAGCGGAGAAGATGGATCCGCAAACGCAGTTCCTGAAAGTGATGATGATTGATGAACCCGCGATCCTCGATCGGGCCATCGCCCGTATTCCGGCGGAAGTGAAAGAGAAGTATACCGTGCTGAAAAGTGCGCCGTACTTCCTCGAAATCCTCGACAAACGCGTCAATAAAGGCACTGGTGTGAAATCGCTGGCGGATGCGCTGGGTATCAAACCGGAGGAGATTATGGCGATTGGCGATCAGGAAAACGACATTGCGATGATCGAGTACGCTGGTCTTGGTGTGGCTATGGATAATGCCATTCCCTCGGTGAAAGAGGTTGCCAACTTTGTCACTAAATCGAATCTGGAAGATGGCGTCGCGTATGCCATTGAGCAGCACGTCCTGAAGTAATTCCTCCCGGTTGATTTGCCATAACCCGCGTTGATCGCGGGTTTTTTTATCCTCGTCGTTTACTCCTCATAACATTTTTATTACCGATTGTCGTTTTTGTGATCTAAATTGTAGTACAACACATTTGTGTTGTACTACATTGTGCGCAAAGGAATGGCGAATGACATCACGTTAGTACTACAAAATTGAGGCGAATTTCAGCGATAACGGTAAAGTAGAGGGGATCTTCCAGAGCACAAGGACTCTCCATGACTCTCAATAAAACCGATCGCATTGTCATCACGCTGGGCAAACAGATTGTCAGCGGCAAGTACGTACCGGGTGCGGCGCTCCCTGCGGAAGCGGAGCTGTGTGAGGAGTTTGAAACCTCACGCAACATCATTCGCGAAGTGTTTCGCTCGTTGATGGCGAAGCGGCTGATAGAAATGAAACGTTATCGCGGTGCCTTTGTAACACCGCGGAATCAGTGGAATTACCTCGATACCGACGTACTGCAATGGGTACTGGAAAACGACTACGACCCGCGGTTAATCAGCGCGATGAGCGAAGTCCGAAACCTGGTGGAACCAGCCATTGCTCGCTGGGCAGCGGAACGTGCGACCTCGAGTGATTTGGCTGAAATTGAATCGGCGCTCAATGACATGATCGCCAACAACCAGGACCGGGAGGCCTTTAATGAAGCGGATATCCGCTATCACGAGGCGGTATTGCAGTCGGTGCATAACCCGGTTTTACAACAGCTGAGCGTGGCGATCACCTCGCTTCAGCGAGCAGTATTTGAACGGACCTGGATGGGCGATGAAGCCAACATGCCAAAAACGCTCCAGGAACATAAGGCGCTATTCGATGCGATACGGCACCAGGATAGCAATGCGGCAGAGCAGGCGGCCCTGACCATGATCGCCAGCTCGACACGAAGGTTGAAGGAAATCACATGACATCTCGCTACATCGCTATTGACTGGGGATCGACCAATTTGCGCGCCTGGCTTTATCAGGGCGACAAATGCCTGGAAAGCAGGCATTCAGAAGCGGGCGTTACGCGTCTGAACGGCAGGTCCCCCGAAGCGGTGTTAGCAGATGTCACACAGCACTGGCGCGACAGCGCCACACCGGTGGTGATGGCAGGGATGGTGGGTAGCAACGTCGGCTGGAAGATTGCCCCGTATCTGCCGGTTCCTGCTCATTTCTCTGCCATTGGTGAGCAATTAACCGCCGTTAGCGACAATGTCTGGATCATTCCCGGCTTGTGTGTCTCACGCGATGATAACCACAATGTGATGCGCGGTGAAGAGACACAGCTTCTCGGCGCGCGCACGCTTTCTCCTTCTTCTGTCTATGTGATGCCCGGAACGCACTGTAAATGGGTGCAGGCTGATGCGCAGCAAATCCATGATTTTCGCACCGTAATGACCGGCGAATTACACCATTTGCTGTTGCAACACTCGCTGGTGGGTGCCGGTTTACCGGAGCAGCAGGCTTCTTCTGCCGCATTTACTGCTGGACTTGATCGTGGGATCCGCGCCGCTGCCGTTTTGCCGCAACTTTTTGAGGTCCGCGCCTCTCACGTGCTGGGCCATCTCCCGCGCGAGCAGGTCAGCGAATTTCTCTCCGGCCTGTTGATTGGCGCAGAAGTCGCCAGCATGAGTGAACAATTCGCCGGGTCGCAGTCCATTACTCTCGTCGCAGGTGCAGCGCTGACGTCCCGCTACCAGCAGGCGTTCCACGCCATTGGGCGTAACGTCTGTGCTGTGTCCGGCGATACGGCATTTCAGGCAGGTATAAGGAGCATCGCTCATGCAGTGGCAAACTAATCTCCCTCTCATCGCGATTTTGCGCGGTATAACCCCCGAGGAGGCACTCGCACACGTTGGCGCGGTGATCGACGCTGGATTTGACGCGGTGGAAATTCCGCTCAACTCGCCGCAGTGGGAAAAAAGCATTCCGGCGGTCGTCGACGCGTATGGCGATAAAGCGCTGATTGGCGCAGGTACGGTCTTAAAGCCAGAGCAGGTTGATAGGCTCGCCAAAATGGGTTGCAAACTGATCGTTACGCCGAACATTCAGCCGGAAGTCATTCGTCGTGCCGTGAGTTACGGCATGACCGTCTGTCCCGGCTGCGCGACGGCCTCGGAGGCCTTTACCGCGCTGGACGCCGGCGCGCAGGCGCTGAAAATTTTCCCGTCATCGGCCTTTGGTCCGGACTACATCAAAGCGCTGAAAGCGGTATTGCCCGCCAGTGCTCCGGTCTTCGCCGTGGGCGGCGTGACGCCAGAAAACCTGGCGCAGTGGATAAACGCCGGGTGTGTGGGCGCGGGGTTGGGCAGCGATCTGTATCGTGCCGGACAGTCCGTAGCGCGTACCGCACAGCAGGCGGCGGCATTTGTTAAGGCATATCGAGAGGTAGTGAAATGAAAATAACCAAACTCACCACGTACCGTTTACCTCCGCGTTGGATGTTCCTGAAAATTGAAACCGACGAAGGCGTCGTCGGCTGGGGCGAGCCGGTGATTGAAGGCCGCGCGCGTACCGTTGAAGCGGCGGTACATGAACTGGGTGATTACCTGATTGGTCAGGACCCGGCGCGTATTAACGATTTGTGGCAGGTGATGTACCGCGCAGGCTTCTATCGCGGTGGTCCGATTATGATGAGCGCCATCGCCGGTATCGACCAGGCGCTGTGGGACATCAAAGGTAAAGTGCTGAATGCTCCGGTCTGGCAGTTGATGGGCGGCCTGGTGCGCGACAAAATCAAAGCCTACAGCTGGGTTGGCGGCGATCGTCCTGCGGAAGTGATCGACGGCATTAAGCAGCTGCGCAATATCGGCTTTGACACCTTTAAGCTCAACGGCTGCGAAGAGATGGGGGTGATTGATAACTCGCGGGCGGTCGATCGTGCGGTGAATACCGTGGCGCAAATCCGTGAGGCTTTTGGCAACGAGATTGAGTTTGGTCTGGATTTCCACGGCCGCGTCAGCGCGCCAATGGCGAAAGTGCTGATTAAAGAGCTGGAGCCCTATCGCCCGCTGTTTATTGAAGAGCCGGTACTGGCGGAACAGGCGGAGTACTACCCGAAACTGGCCGAGCAGACCCATATTCCGATCGCCGCGGGTGAACGCATGTTTTCGCGCTTCGAGTTTAAACGGGTGCTGGAAGCGGGCGGGCTGGCGATTTTGCAGCCGGACCTGTCACATGCTGGCGGTATCACGGAATGCTACAAAATTGCCGCGATGGCGGAAGCCTATGACGTGGCGCTGGCTCCGCACTGCCCGCTGGGTCCTATCGCGCTGGCAGCCTGTCTGCACGTCGACTTTGTTTCGCGCAACGCGGTGTTCCAGGAACAAAGCATGGGCATTCACTATAACAAGGGCGCGGAGCTGCTCGACTTTGTGAAAAACAAAGACGATTTCAACATGGAAGGCGGGTTCTTTAAACCGTTGATGAAGCCGGGACTTGGCGTGGATATTGATGAGGCCAAAGTCATTGAGCTGAGTAAAAATGCGCCGGACTGGCGTAATCCGCTGTGGCGTCATGAAGACGGCAGTGTAGCGGAGTGGTAATTCGCCGGATGGCGCTACGCTGATCCGGCCTACCCCCTGTAGGCCCGGTAAGCGCAGCGCCACCGGGCATTAAATTCAACAATAAAAAACACACCCTCTGTAAATGACAGGGCATGGTGAGCGGCTTCGCTATGCCCAAAATCTGGAGACAGATTGCGATGGATATTCCAGTTACTGCTGCAAAAACAGGGCGTCGCCGTTACCTGACGCTGGTTATGATCTTTATTACCGTGGTCATCTGTTATGTCGACCGCGCCAACCTTGCGGTGGCGTCGGCGCATATTCAGGAAGAGTTTGGCATTACGAAAGCAGAAATGGGCTACGTGTTCTCAGCCTTTGCCTGGCTGTATACGCTATGCCAGATCCCGGGGGGCTGGTTCCTTGACCGCGTCGGCTCCCGTCTGACCTATTTTATCGCGATCTTCGGCTGGTCGGTGGCAACCCTCTTCCAGGGGTTCGCTACCGGGTTGATGTCGTTGATTGGTCTGCGTGCAATTACCGGGATATTCGAGGCCCCGGCATTTCCAACGAACAACCGCATGGTGACGAGCTGGTTCCCGGAACAGGAACGCGCTTCCGCCGTGGGTTTTTATACTTCAGGACAGTTTGTCGGCCTGGCGTTCCTGACACCGCTGCTGATCTGGATTCAGGAGATGCTGAGCTGGCACTGGGTGTTCATTGTCACCGGAGGGATCGGCATTATCTGGTCACTTGTCTGGTTTAAGGTGTATCAGCCGCCTCGTCTGACCAAAAGTATCACCAAAGCGGAACTGGACTATATTCGTGACGGCGGCGGCCTGGTGGATGGCGATGCGCCCGTTAAGAAAGAGGCGCGTCAGCCGCTGACCAAAGCAGACTGGAAGCTGGTGTTTCACCGTAAGCTGGTGGGCGTTTATCTGGGCCAGTTTGCCGTCACCTCTACGTTATGGTTCTTCCTGACGTGGTTCCCAAACTACCTGACGCAGGAAAAAGGCATTACCGCGCTGAAGGCGGGCTTTATGACCACCGTTCCGTTCCTGGCGGCATTCTTTGGCGTGCTGCTTTCCGGATGGCTGGCGGATAAATTGGTGAAAAAAGGCCTCTCCCTTGGCGTGGCGCGTAAAACGCCGATTATCTGCGGCCTGTTAATCTCTACCTGCATTATGGGCGCAAATTACACCAACGATCCGGTGTGGATTATGACCCTGATGGCGATAGCGTTCTTCGGCAACGGGTTTGCCTCCATCACCTGGTCGCTGGTCTCTTCGCTGGCGCCAATGCGCCTCATTGGTCTGACCGGAGGCGTGTTCAACTTTGTTGGCGGACTGGGGGGGATTACCGTTCCGCTGGTGATTGGCTACCTTGCGCAAGACTACGGATTTGGCCCTGCACTGGTCTATATCTCTGTCGTTGCTCTGATTGGCGCACTCTCTTACATCCTGTTGGTGGGGGATGTAAAACGCGTGGGTTAATACTCCTTTGCCAGCCCACCAGACGTTGCGGTGGGCTGGTCATCCTGACTGAGCGGGATATGCGCGATACCGCTTCGCATAATCGCGTTTCGCAATATGGGCGCAGTTAAACAGCGACTCTTCAGGATCTTGCCATATAGCTTGCAGCGCAGTTTGCGAGTGGCTTTCCGGTAAGCGCGGTTCATCTCCGGCGCATCTTTTATCAGTACGGACTTGAGGATCTCCGCGCTATCCAGGGCGTAGCTTATCCCTTCCAGTGAACTGGCGCTGATAAATCCGGCCGCCTCGCCAATCAGAAACGCGTTTTCTTCGCCGCAGACGAAATCCGCCCAGCGCGACGGAAAGAGCACGGTACATTTCTCGCTTTTTACCGGTGTGCCGAAGCGGAATTGAAACGCAGTCATTCTCTCTTTCAGCGCTTCGAAGCGCGCCTGGCCATCCTTCATGGGATACGCGCCGCCAAAAATGAAATAACCGTCTTTACTGATACTCCAGGAGTAACAGTCCGTCGCGGCGTTATCGAAAATGCAGGCGTAAAACGGGACCGGATGACGTTCCGCGAACCACTGCTGGATGGCGACATATTTACGAATCTGATGGTCCGGATAAAGATAACGACGTACCAGAGAATTTGCCCCGTCGGCACCCACCAGATAACGGGCGGTAATCTGCTGCTCCCAACCGTCGGCACGAAAAATCACGTGCCACTTCCCCTCTTCTCGCCAGATTTTTCGACACAGGCTGTCGTGGTACACCTGTACCTCATCCGGGATCAGTGATTTCATCCATAAATCAAAGGCATGACGGTTGATATTGATGTAGCTGCGCTGGTAATTGCGCGTCAACGATGCGTCGGCATCCACCGTTTTAACGCTGAAAATCTGCGGGTTAGCAATGACGTCCACCGGTAGCGTGATCCCATCGCGAATAAACGAACGCTGCGCGTCCGGTGCCAGTAAACCGCCGCAGGGCTTGGTGAACCCCTCGTTGCCGCACTGCCGTTTTTTATCCAGCGCAAGCACGCGCATCCTGCCGCTCAATTTACGTGCCAGCGCTGCGCCGGCCGGGCCGAGACCGATAATCGCTACGTCGAAATGTTCCATCTCTTTGTCCGCAAAAATGAAGATGGCACTACGCTAAAGCCTGAAAGTGAAGTCCTTGTGAAGTATGATTGATGAAATTGTTCTCGACCCGAGCATCTCATGAAGCAAATCACCTTTACGCCGCGTAATCATCAGCTTACCAATACCCGGACCTGGACGCCGGACAGCCACTGGCTGGTTTTTGACGTCCGTCCGTCAGGGGCTTCTTTCACCGGCGAAACCATTGAACGGGTGAATGTTCATACCGGTGAGCTGGAGGTGATTTATCGCGCGACGCTGGGGGCGCACGTCGGCGTGGTAACCGTGCATCCGCAGACCGAGAAATATGTATTTATTCATGGGCCTGAAAACCCGGACGCGACGTGGCAATACGACTTTCATCATCGTCGCGGCGTGATTGCCGAACAGGGAGAAGTGACAAATCTGGACGCGATGGATATCACTTCGCCCTACACGCCGGGTGCACTGCGCGGCGGCAGTCATGTTCACGTTTTCAGCCCGAATGGCGAGTTCGTCAGCTTTACCTACAACGACCATGTGATGCATGAACGCGATCTGGCGCTGGATTTACGTAACGTTGGCGTCGCAGTGCCTTATGGACCGGTAACGGTATCGGCGCAGCACCCAAGAGAGTACAGCGGCAGTCACTGGTGCGTGCTGGTCAGCCAGACGACGCCCGAACCCACGCCTGGCAGCGATGAGATCTCTCGCGCCTATGAAGAGGGCTGGGTGGGGAATCATGCGCTGGCGTTTATCGGCGACACGCTGTCTGAAAACGGCGAGAAAGTGCCTGAACTGTTTCTGGTAGAACTCCCGCAGGATGAGGCGGGCTGGAAAACGCCCGGAGTGACTCCCCTGGAAGGCACCGACGCAACCCTGCCCTCTCCGCCGCGCGGGGTTGTCCAGCGTCGACTGACGTTTACCCATGCACGCCGCTTCCCCGGGCTGACGACTGTCCCGCGCCACTGGGTGCGCTGTAATCCGCAGGCGACGGAGATTGCGTTTCTGATGCGCGATGACGTGGGTATTGTGCAACTGTGGTTGATTTCGACTCAGGGCGGTGAACCCCGCCAGTTGACCCATCACGCTACGGGTATTCAGTCCGCGTTCAACTGGCATCCGACAGGGAAATGGCTGGGATTTGTGCTGGATAATCGCATTGCCTGCTGCGATGCGCACACTGGAGACATTACGTTTTCAACGCAGAACCACGGTACCCCGCCCTCAGCGGATGCCGTGGTTTTCTCGCCTGATGGTCGATTTGTCGCGTGGATGGAAGAGGTAGACGGTTTCCGTCAGTTGTGGATGACAGAAACCGGGCGGTAATCAGGGGGCGGGCATTTTCGCAGGAGGGATTACGGAGTTGGTTATCTGTGTTCTCTCCTCGCTTCTTTCGACACGCGATCTGACCGAATTATCTTTACGGAACAGATCCCACGGCAACAGGAGTGTGTCCATTACTGCAGTAAAGGGCATGTCCAGTATGGCCAGCGATTTAGTACCCCAATTGGTATCGTCATCCCCTATCATAGCGGCGCTGGCGCGGGTGCCAGGATAAGTTCCCTCTTTACCACCGGTATGTGACATTACGCTGGAGCAACCACTCAGTAAAACCATCCCACTGCACATCATCAGCGTTAACAACACATTTCTTATCATGATTTATTCATCTGTTGATCATCGGTGTTTGCCTGATGAGTTATAGCGATCCCTTGCCAGAAATAACATCCTCATCACGTCGCACTGTGGCGGCTATCGCACTTTAACCTTTAGTGCTCTCCCACCCAGTCTATGCAATAGACAGCAAACTGCAAAAAAAGTCCGCCAGGGATGCTTGAAAAGTTCGCAATCAGACCCATTTTGATGGTGTAGACAAATGAAGAACACGCCTGATGGGTGTTCTGACTACCCGGCCTGTCCATGATGGAAGGTCAATGACATTCTCGCTGATTTCAGGAGCTATTGATTATGCGTAACTTTGATTTATCCCCGCTGTACCGTTCTGCTATTGGTTTCGACCGCCTGTTTAACCTGCTGGAAAACAACCAGAGCCAGAGTAATGGCGGCTACCCTCCGTATAACGTTGAGCTGGTAGACGAAAATCATTACCGCATTGCCATTGCCGTTGCCGGTTTCGCAGAAAGTGAGCTGGAAATTACCGCACAGGACAACCTGCTGGTGGTGAAAGGCGCGCATGCGGACGAGCAAAAAGAACGGACTTACCTTTACCAGGGCATCGCGGAACGCAACTTTGAGCGTAAGTTCCAGTTAGCTGAGAACATCCATGTTCGCGGCGCGAATCTGGTCAATGGTCTGCTGTACATCGATCTCGAGCGCGTAATTCCGGAAGCGAACAAACCGCGCCGTATCGAAATCAATTAATTCTGTCGGGCCGCGCTGCGCGGCCTGTTATCCCAGGCTTGCCGACAGGGAGCCGATGCGAATCTACGGATTTGCAGATATCACTCGCTTCTTAGAAGGAGATTATAATTATGCGTAACTACGATTTATCCCCACTGCTGCGTCAATGGATCGGTTTTGACAAACTGGCCAACGCGTTACAAAACACCGGTGAAAGCCAGAGCTTCCCACCCTATAACATTGAAAAAAGTGACGATAATCACTATCGCATTACGCTTGCGCTGGCTGGTTTCCGTCAGGAAGACCTGGATATTCAGTTGGAAGGCACCCGCCTGACCGTTAAGGGCACGCCGCAGCAGCCTGAAAAAGAGACCAAATGGTTGCATCAGGGACTGGTCACCCAGTCGTTCAGCCTGAGCTTTACCCTGGCTGAAAACATGGAGGTTTCCGGCGCGACATTTACCAACGGGTTGTTGCATATCGATTTAACCCGTAATGTCCCGGAAACCGTTGCACCGCAACGTATCGCTATCAGCGAACGCCCCGCATTAAATAGCTAATTTAGCTCCTTGCCTTTGCCCCGCCAGAAATGACGGGGCTTTTTTGTGCGCGAAGACAACATCGGATTCGGGTAGTGATGCCATTGCCTGAAGAAAGCATTCAGCAACTTCAGGTTTTGATGAGGAAAAAGGGGGGGGAACGCCCATCAGAAGGGCGCTTTAGCGTCGTTTCAGCATCAGAATGTGCGCCAGCCTGCATATATGCCTGAACGGTTCAGTCATAATCCACTTAAATAGAAATGTTATTCACAGGGAACAAAAAAATGAGTGATATAGCATTGACGGTCAGCGTTCTGGCGTTGGTGGCGGTTGTCGGATTATGGATCGGCAATATCAAGGTGCGGGGTGTCGGCTTTGGCATCGGCGGCGTGTTATTCGGCGGTATCATCGTCGGCCACTTCGTTGATCAGGCTGGGGTGACGCTGAGCGGTGATATGCTGCACTTCATCCAGGAATTTGGCCTGATTCTTTTTGTTTACACCATTGGGATTCAGGTTGGACCGGGGTTCTTTGCCTCGCTGCGGGTTTCTGGTCTGCGTCTCAACCTGTTTGCGATTCTGATCGTCATCATGGGTGGGCTGGTCACCGCAATCCTGCATAAAGTTTTCGCCATTCCGCTGCCGGTGGTGCTGGGGATTTTCTCCGGTGCGGTCACCAATACCCCGGCACTGGGTGCCGGACAACAAATCCTGCGCGATCTGGGCACACCAATGGAACTGGTTGACCAGATGGGGATGAGCTACGCGATGGCGTATCCATTTGGGATTTGCGGTATTTTGCTGACCATGTGGCTGATGCGAATGATATTTCGTGTGAATGTGGAAGCAGAAGCGCGGGAGCATGAATCGACGCTCACTAACGGGCATTCGTTGATTCAGACTATCAATATCCGCGTTGAGAACCCCAACCTGAACAATATGGCGATTCAGGATGTGCCTATCCTCAACAGCGATAAAATTATCTGTTCACGACTGAAGCGTGAAGAGACGCTGATGGTGCCGTCGCCGGGAACCGTGATCCAGATGGGCGACCTTTTGCACCTGGTGGGGCAACCGGGCGATCTGCACAACGCGCAACTGGTGATTGGTCAGGAGGTGGATACGTCACTGTCGACCCGGGGAACCGATTTGCGCGTCGAACGCGTCGTGGTCACCAACGAAAAAGTGCTCGGCAAACGTATCCGCGATTTGCACTTTAAAGAGCGTTACGACGTGGTGATTTCTCGACTGAACCGTGCGGGCGTTGAACTGGTAGCCAGTAGCGATGCCAGTCTGCAGTTTGGTGACATCCTCAATCTGGTGGGACGACCGACCTCGATTGATGCGGTTGCCAATGTTGTGGGTAACGCCCAGCAAAAACTGCAGCAGGTGCAGATGCTGCCAGTGTTTATCGGTATCGGTCTGGGGGTGTTGCTTGGATCCATTCCGCTCTTTGTTCCCGGCTTCCCGGTGGCGTTAAAGCTGGGCCTGGCGGGCGGGCCGCTGATTATGGCATTGATTCTGGGGCGTATTGGTAGCATTGGTAAGCTGTACTGGTTTATGCCGCCGAGCGCGAACCTGGCGTTACGTGAACTGGGAATTGTGCTGTTCCTTGCCGTGGTGGGACTGAAATCGGGTGGTGACTTTATCGATACGCTGACCCGGGGGGATGGTCTGAGCTGGGTGGGCTACGGTATTTTTATTACTGCTATACCGCTTATCACCGTAGGTTTACTGGCTCGTATTTTCGCCAAAATGAATTACCTGACGCTGTGCGGGATGTTGGCCGGTTCGATGACCGATCCGCCGGCGCTGGCATTTGCTAATAACCTGCATGCCACCAGCGGCGCGGCGGCGCTGTCGTATGCGACGGTGTATCCGTTGGTGATGTTCCTGCGCATTATCACCCCGCAGTTGCTGGCGGTGATTTTCTGGGGAATGGGCTAATCTCAGGCTGAGTCCGGGTGGACGCGCCGTAAATGGTAGTCCACCTGATACTCGCTGGCGTTTCTGAACATCACCGAATAATTCAAAAACTCTCCGCTATCGCTGTATGACAGTGACGTAATCCGTAACAGCGGTGTCTGCTCCGGCACATTCATTTGGGTTGAAAGCTGTTTATCCGCAAGTACAGGTGACAGACTTTCATAATTACCGCTGATCGTGATCCCACACTCTTTCTCAATGTAATCGAATTTTGATCCCTCAAGATGGGCAAGCGAAAGATTGCGAAAGAGTTTTACCGGCATATAACTGTCTTCCAGCATTAAGGGCTTACCCTCAACATAGCGTACGCGGCGTGAAAAATAGATGCGTTCGTTTATCTGAATGCGTAGCTGGCTGGCAATCGCCGGTGGCGCAGGCATGACTTCGAAAACCAGCACCTGACTGGTCACCTCTTTCCCCTGTCGCTTCAGTACTTCCGCCAGCCCGGTCAGGTTGGAGGTTTCATGATGGACATCTTTGCGCGCCACGTAGGTTCCGCTACCGTGACGGCGCACGACTAAACCCCACTCCACCAGCACGTCAATCGCTTTACGGATCGTCATTCGCGAGACCGCAAACTCGACGGCGAGCTTTTTTTCACCCGGCAACGGACTTCCGATGTTGTAATCAGAAGAATTTAAGCGAATTCGTAGTCGTTCTGCTATCGATTTATAGATCACCACCAGACCTCTTTTTCCCTTTAAACACCGTAGTCAAAACGTTCAGATGTCTAATTTTTATTTAAAAAGTAGACCTCATTGATGAAATTAAAACCATGAAAGCGATCACGAATCGTCGCGGCATGTCATGTCCTGAGGATCGCAACTTTCTATTCTCGTGTCAGGCCAGCAATCACTACAAAAAAGGCCTCTCCCTACTGGCTGTTATATGAGGATGTGAAAATGCTCAGTCAAATACAACGTTTTGGTGGCGCGATGTTCACCCCGGTACTGCTCTTTCCTTTTGCCGGTATTGTGGTGGGTATTGCAATCATGCTCCGTAACCCACTTTTTGTGGGGGAAGCGCTCACCGATCCCAACAGTCTTTTTGCACAAATCGTCACCATTATTGAAGAAGGCGGATGGGCGGTGTTCCGCAATATGCCGTTGATTTTCGCCGTCGGTTTGCCTATTGGTCTGGCAAAACAGGCCCAGGGACGTGCCTGCCTCGCAGTACTGGTCAGCTTCCTGACATGGAATTACTTTATCAATGCGATGGGGATGACCTGGGGCCATTTTTTTGGTGTCGATTTTAGTGTAGACCCGACAGCGGGTAGCGGTTTGACCATGATGGCCGGGATTAAAACGCTTGATACCAGCATTATTGGCGCCATTGCCATTTCAGGTATTGTCACCGCGCTCCATAACCGTTTTTTTGATAAACCACTGCCTGTATTTCTGGGGATTTTCCAGGGAACCTCATTTGTCGTCATCATTGCTTTTCTGGTGATGATTCCCTGCGCCTGGCTAACTCTACTGGGGTGGCCAAAAGTACAAATGGGCATCGAATCACTGCAGGCGTTTTTACGTTCTGCCGGAGCCCTTGGTGTATGGGTCTATATTTTCCTCGAACGCATCCTTATCCCAACTGGTTTACACCACTTTGTCTATGGTCCGTTCATTTTTGGTCCGGCAGTGGTGGAAAGTGGCATTCAGGTCTACTGGGCTCAGCATTTGCAGGAATTCAGTCAGAGTACTGAACCGCTGAAAACCCTGTTCCCGGAAGGTGGCTTTGCGCTACACGGTAATTCTAAAGTCTTTGGTTCAGTAGGGATTGCGCTGGCGCTCTACTTTACCGCCACCCCAGAAAACCGTGTAAAAGTGGCCGGTTTACTTATCCCTGCGACGCTAACAGCCATGCTGGTGGGGATTACCGAACCACTGGAATTTACCTTCCTGTTTATCTCGCCGTTACTTTTTGCCGTGCACGCGGTGCTGGCAGCCTCGATGGCGACAGTCATGTACATGTGCGGCGTGGTGGGCAACTTTGGTGGTGGTCTGTTGGATCAGTTCCTGCCACAGAACTGGATACCGATGTTCCATAACCATGCGTCAATGATGTTTATCCAGATTGCCGTTGGCATCTGTTTTACGGCCCTCTACTTCGTCATCTTTCGTGCGCTGATCCTGCGTTTCAACCTGAAAACACCGGGTCGTGAAGAGAGCGAGATCAAACTCTACAGCAAAGCGGATTACCAGGCCGCGCGCGGTAAAACCAGCGCCGCGGCCGCTTCTGATAACCCATTGGGTCAGGCTGCCGGTTTGCTACAGGCGCTCGGTGGCGCAGCCAACATTGAAAGTATTAACAACTGTGCCACCCGGTTACGTATCGCACTGATTGACATGGCAAAAACTCAAAGTGATGACGTCTTCAAAGCGCTCGGCGCACACGGTGTTGTGCGTCGCGGTAACGGTATTCAGGTGATTGTCGGCCTGCATGTTCCTCAGGTTCGTGACCAGCTCGAAACGCTAATGAAATCTTCTTTATCAAACGAACATATCCCCATGACGGAGGCAGTATCATGAAAAAATTCTCGGTGGTAATCGCGGGCGGCGGGAGTACGTTTACGCCAGGTATCGTACTGATGTTGCTGGCAAATCAGGACAGGTTTCCCCTGCGTTCGCTGAAATTCTATGACAATGACGGGGTGCGTCAGGAGGTCATTGCCGAGGCGTGCAAAATCATTCTCAAAGAGCAGGCACCGGAGATTGCGTTTAGTTACACCACCGATCCCGAAGCCGCCTTTACCGATGTGGATTTCGTGATGGCGCACATTCGCGTAGGGAAATACCCGATGCGCGAAAAAGACGAAAAAATCCCGTTGCGTCATGGCGTATTGGGTCAGGAAACGTGTGGGCCTGGAGGGATCGCCTATGGCATGCGTTCAATCGGCGGCGTGCTGGAACTGGTGGACTATATGGAAAAATACTCGCCCAATGCCTGGATGCTGAACTACTCCAACCCGGCAGCGATTGTGGCGGAAGCGACCCGTCGCTTGCGACCGAATGCCAAAATTCTCAATATCTGCGATATGCCGATCGGGATTGAAGGGCGCATGGCGCAGATTGTTGGGCTTAAAGATCGTAAACAGATGCGTGTTCGTTACTATGGTCTGAACCATTTTGGCTGGTGGACGTCGATTGAAGATCTGTACGGAAACGATCTGATGCCAAAATTACGTGAATATGTGGCGAAAAATGGCTATGTGCCGCCTTCTGACGATGTACATACCGAAGCAAGCTGGAATGACACGTTTGCCAAAGCCAAAGATGTGCAGGCGCTCGATCCGCAAACGATGCCGAACACGTACCTGAAATATTATCTCTTCCCGGACTATGTGGTGGCGCATTCCAACCCGGAACGCACCCGCGCCAACGAAGTGATGGATCACCGTGAGAAGCATGTCTTCAGCGCCTGTCGGGCGATTATCAATGCCGGTGACTCTTCAGCGGGTGAGTTGGAGATTGATGAACATGCTTCCTACATTGTCGATCTGGCGGCAGCTATCGCTTTTAATACTCAGGAGCGGATGCTACTGATTGTGCCGAACAATGGGGCAATTCATAACTTTGATGAGACGGCAATGGTAGAAATTCCATGCCTGGTGGGACATAACGGCCCGGAACCGTTAACCGTAGGCGATATTCCGCACTTCCAGAAAGGGCTTATGAGTCAGCAGGTGGCGGTTGAAAAACTGGTGGTGGATGCCTGGGAACAACGTTCTTACCAGAAGCTTTGGCAGGCGATCACCTTATCTAAAACGGTACCCAGCGCGTCTGTGGCGAAAGTCATTCTCGATGATTTAATTGAGGCAAATAAAGGCTACTGGCCGGAATTACATTAAACCTCCTGACCGGCATCGGACGATGCCGGTCTCCTCGTTCTTTTCGATTTAGGCTATTCTGGAACCTGCCTGCAGCCCGACAAGGAATATTCATGAAACTTTCTCGCCTCGGAGAATCACCGGATTACCGTTTCTCGCTGGCAAACGAGCGTACCTATCTGGCGTGGATTCGTACTGCGCTGGGTTTTCTGGCCGCAGGCGTCGGGCTTGACCAACTGGCACCGGACTTCGCCACGCCGGTGATCCGCGAACTGTTGGCGCTGCTGCTTTGTCTGTTCGCTGGCGGCCTGGCGATTTACGGTTATCTGCGCTGGTTACGCAATGAAAAGGCGATGCGGCTGAAGGAAGATTTACCTTATACCCGCAGTCTGCTGGTTATCAGTCTAATTTTGACAATGGTGGCGATCGTCGTGATGGCGCTGGTGCTGTATGCCGGATAGCCGTAAGGCCCGTCGCATGACCGATCCGGGGCTGCAACCGGAGCGCACATCGCTGGCATGGTTGCGCACACTGCTGGGCTATGGCGCGCTGATGGCGCTGGCGGTGAAACATCACTGGCATCAGGCGGGATTCCTGTTCTGGGTCTCGATTGTGGTACTGGCCATCGTGGGCCTCATTCTCTGGCGCTATACCCGCAAGCGTAATCTGATGGATGTCTCGCTTCTTGATTTTTCCCAATCTCGCGCGGTTCGTGACAAATTTATGATCTCCCTCGCGGTGTTATCTCTCGCAATACTGTTTGCTGTAACGCACGTTCGCCAACTTATCCTCTCTATCGGAAATTTTGCATGACAGGATGTCAGGTCATGGCCAAACCGGCCAGTTCACGTTGTAACCTGGATTGTCGTTACTGCTTCTACATTGATAAACCCGTCCACCCGGTTATGGATGACGCAACGTTATCGACGTTTATTCAGCAGCATATTGCCGCACAGCCCGGGCAGGATGTCCTGTTTTCCTGGCAAGGTGGGGAGCCGACGCTCTGCGGTCTGGATTTTTTTCATCGCGTGGTGGAATTGCAAAAGCAGTTCGGCGCGGGAAAACAGATCCAGAACGCTTTTCAGACCAACGGTATTTTGCTCAATGACGCATGGTGCCGCTTTTTGCGCGACAACAACTGGCTGGTGGGACTCTCACTGGACGGCCCCGCCGATTTACATGATGCCTTTCGGGTCAGCCGTCGCGGAAATCCAACCCATCACAACGTTGTCAATACGCTGCAAAAACTGGTCGAATACCGTGTGGAGTTCAACCTGTTGGTGGTGGTGAATCGCCTCAACAGCGGTCAGCCGGAGCGGATGTACCACTATCTTCGCCAGCTTGAGACACCTTTTTTGCAGTTTATTCCGCTCGTTGAGTTGGATGAGCATGGCAGGCTGACGGCGGAATCGGTCGAGCCGCAGGCGTGGGGTCAATTTCTTAACGCGGTGTTCGATATCTGGGTGCGGGAAGATATAGGTCACGTGTACATCCAGCTCTTTGATTCGATGCTGGGCGTATGGTGCGGCTATCCGTCGCAGATGTGTACGTTAAGTCAGGACTGCGGTCACGCCTTTGCGCTGGAGGCCAATGGTGATTTGTATCAATGCGATCATTATGTCTATCCGCAATACCGGTTGGGTAACATTCATCACACCTCGCTAAAAACGCTCAATGCCAGTTCGCAGGCGAAAGCTTTTGGGGAGTTAAAAAGGTCCACGTTAAGCGCAGCGTGTCAGGCCTGCTCGCTGCTGCGCTTTTGTCATGGCGACTGTCCAAAACATCGGGATGAGAGTGGGAAAAGCGTGCTGTGCGCAGGATACCGTGCATTTATCGATTATACCGCGCCGCACATGCGCGTGATGCGCGATCTGATCAGGCAGCATCGCTCACCGACAGAGCTGATGGCGATGCTGCGCACAGGACGTTAGTGCCCTTTCGCCAGGTATTGCGCCATTTCTGCTTCTGGCACCATGCCGCCGCCCGTTGCCCAGACCAGGTGCGTGGCATTATTGAGTTGCTCAGCGCTGATGCCCTGCATCTGCTGATAGTCAGCGGATGCGCAGACGCGCTGAGGCCCGGCCATTCCCGCCAGGGCTGACGGTTCCAGACGAATGTTCTCCTCCTGCGCCAGCCAGCCCAGCATGTCGTACATAGACCGATCGCTTAAGGTATACAACCCGTCGAGCAGACGTTCCATCGCTCTGCCGACAAAACCTGATGCACGTCCGACCGCCAGACCATCTGCTGCCGTCAGGTTATCAATACCGATTTCCTGTACGGCGATGCCATCATGCAAGCCGGTATACACGCCCAGCAGCATGCACGGAGAATGGGTCGGTTCAGCGAAGAAGCAGTGCACGTTATCGCCAAATGCCAGTTTCAGACCAAACGCTACCCCGCCGGGGCCACCGCCCACTCCGCACGGCAGATAAACAAACAGCGGGTGATTGGCATCCACCACGCGGCCTTGCTGTTCGAATTGCGCTTTCAGACGCTGCCCGGCAACCGCATAACCTAAAAACAGCGTGCGGGAGTTTTCATCGTCGATAAAGAAGCAGTTCGGATCGGACTGTGCAGCCTTGCGGCCTTGCTCAACCGCCACGCCATAATCTTCTTCGTACTCAACAACCGTAACGCCGTGGCTGCGCAGTTTGGCTTTTTTCCACGCACGGGCATCAGCAGACATATGCACCGTGACGTTAAAGCCAATGCGGGCGCTCATAATACCGATAGACAGCCCCAGGTTGCCGGTTGAACCCACAGCGATACTATACTGGCTAAAAAAGGCTTTGAATTCCGGAGAAAGCAGAACGCTGTAGTCCTCTTCGGGGGTCAGCATACCGGCTTCCCGCGCCAGTTTTTCGGCGTGCGTCAGGACTTCATAAATGCCGCCGCGCGCTTTAATCGAGCCGGAAATCGGCAAATGGCAGTCTTTTTTCAGCAGGATTTCCCCGCTGATTTTCTGTCCGTACTGTTTTTCCAGACGTTGTTGCATGGCCGGAATGGCGACGACCTCAGATTCAATGATCCCCCCGGTTGCTGCGGTTTCCGGGAAGGCTTTGGCCAGATACGGTGCGAAGCGCGCCAGACGGGCGTGGGCATCCTTAACGTCTTGTTCCGTCAGCCCCACATAAGGTAAACCTTCCGCCAGAGAGGTGGTTCCCGGGTTGAACCAGGTCGTTTCTCGCAGAGCCACCAGATCCTCCACCAAAGGGTACTGGGCGATAAGTTTTTGTATGTTTTCCATAGGACGTCTCTTTGCGCTTAGATGATAAAGGAAAGCAGGAATGTGCAAGCCAGTGCAATAACCGAGGCGATAAATGTCGCGGTCGTATAGTATTTGAACGTCTCATTCAGGGTGGCGCCGCAGTACTGCTTAACCAGCCAGAAGAGGGAGTCGGTAACGATCGTGCAGCCAATGGCACCAGAACCAATGGCAATGGCGATGATCTCCGGACTGACGTTGGGATACATCGGCAGCATCGGCGCGACAATCGCCGTGGCGCCCATCATCGCCACCGTGGCAGAACCGACCGCCGCGTGCAGAATCAGCGCGACCAGCCAGGCCAGCAGAATCGGGTGCATGTCCATGTTGGAGAGGATCACCGCCAGCGTGTCTGCCAGACCGCTGCTCTTGAGGATGGCGTTGAACGCGCCGCCCGCCCCGATAATCAACAGAATATTGGCGATGGAACCAAAACCGTTTTCGGTATGGGTGAGCAGTGCGCTCATGCCAATATGCTGGCGCAGACCGAGAATGTAATACGCCACAAAGACGGCGATAAACATGGCAGTGATCGGGTTGCCGATAAATTCCAGCAGGGTGTACAGCGTGCTGCCTTTGGTCATGTTCAGTTCAGCCACGGTTTTCACCAGCATCAAACCAATCGGCAGCAGGACGGTAAACAGCGTTGCACCCAGCGATGGCAGTGTACTCTCCTCGCGTACTTTGAGGTCTGCAAACTCAGCGGGAACCGGTTTGAACGGCAGGCGATTACCGAGAAATTTCAGGAACAGCGGGCCGCCTATCAGTGAGGCCATCAGGCCAACCAGCAGGCCGTAGACGATCACCGAACCAATATCCGCACCCAGTTTATTGGCAACAAACAGCGCGGCCGGGTGCGGCGGCACGACGCAGTGAACGGCCATTAGCGCGGTACACAGTGGGATAGCCAGTTTCAGCAGTGAGGTGTTGGTTTTTTTCGCGATGGAGAACGCCAGGGGAATCAACAGCACCACGCCAACTTCAACGAACAGCGTAATCCCGCAAATCAACCCCACCAGCACCATAATGACGTCAGCGGAGAGCCAGCGGCAGCGCTGTAGCGTTAAGCCGATGCGTTCCGCCGCGCCGGAAACCTCCATCATTTTACCGAGAATGGTACCCAGACCGATGACCGCGGCGAGGAAGCCGAGCGTACCGCCGATCCCGCTTTCGATGGCATTGACCATGTCCAGCGGGCCCATGCCCATCATGGTCCCGACAAAGAAACTGGCGAGCAGCAGTGCCAGGAACGGGTGGAATTTGAATTTCACGATGGTCAGTACAATTAACACAATGCTAATTAGCAGCGTGCTCACAACCCAGATTTGAGAGTGCATATCTCACCTTGCCCTGTGATTTACCTGCCCCTATTGGACAAAAATTCGGCGTGGGCTGACAAACGATATAAATCCTCGTTCACATGAATCAGATTGAATCAAAGAGGTGATTTGCATCGAATATTCGCTCAATTTTGCGATATGGTTCACTCTCATTCATCTTTGTGCTGATTTTTTCTGCGGTTTTTTTTACACTTCGCCGGACTGAAGCTGAAGTCACCGAGGTACTCATGGAACCCCTTCGCGAAGTCAGAAACCACCTCCTGAACGGCTGGCAATTATCCAAACTGTACACATTTGAAGTAGCGGCCCGGCATCAGTCGTTTGCGATGGCCGCAGACGAGTTATCGCTGAGCCCCAGTGCCATCAGCCACCGCATTAACCAACTGGAAGAGGAGTTGGGGATCCAGCTTTTCGTGCGCTCGCACCGCAAAGTGGAACTCACCCATGAAGGTAAGCGGGTGTTCTGGGCGCTGAAATCGTCGCTGGATACGCTGAACCAGGAGATCCTCGATATCAAAAATCAGGAGCTTTCCGGGACGCTGACCGTCTATTCTCGCCCGTCTATCGCGCAGTGCTGGCTGGTGCCTGCGCTGGGTGACTTTACCCGCCGCTATCCGTCGATTTCGCTCACCATATTAACGGGTAACGACAATGTGAACCTGCAGCGCGCCGGGGTCGATCTGGCGCTCTACTTTGACGATGCGCCTTCGGCCCAACTGGAGCATCACTTCTTAATGGACGAGGCGATTCTTCCCGTCTGTAGTCCGGATTATGCTCAACGCTTTGATTTAATGGGGTCTCTGGTGAATCTGCCACATTGTACGCTGTTGCACGATCGTCAGGCCTGGAGCAATGATTCAGGGACCGACGAGTGGCATAGCTGGGCGCAACATTTTGCAGTGAATCTGCCGACATCGTCGGGAATTGGCTTTGATCGTTCAGATTTAGCGGTGATTGCTGCCATGAACCATATCGGCGTGGCAATGGGACGCAGACGGCTGGTACAAAAGCGACTGGAGAGCGGTGAGCTGGTTGCGCCTTTTGGTGAGATGGCGCTGACCTGTCACCAGCATTACTACATGACGACGTTACCCGGCAGGCAATGGCCGAAAATTGAGGCCTTTATCAACTGGCTGCATGAGCA
Source organism: Citrobacter telavivensis (assembly GCA_009363175.1). Classification (NCBI taxonomy): domain Bacteria; kingdom Pseudomonadati; phylum Pseudomonadota; class Gammaproteobacteria; order Enterobacterales; family Enterobacteriaceae; genus Citrobacter; species Citrobacter telavivensis. The sequence continues at coordinate 427,808 of CP045205.1, read as the reverse complement.
GGCGAAGTCGTTTTCCAGAAGCGAAACTGCTACACGGTAAATAAAAAAGCGTGCTAAATACGTGATATTGCGCCTGCAAAATTGCTGAGGGTCATCGTGATTAAACCACTTGTCTCGCTCTTTGTGTTTGTCAGTTTCGCCCTGGGGGCAGCACAATCGCCGCTGACGGCGGCACATTATGCGCAGCAACTTGGTGTGGGAATGGACGTCGACTGGGCGCGCACTGAACAAGGTATCCGGGAGTTCGACCCGCTGGTGGTGCGGGACTTCAAGGCGAAAGGGATCGCTCATGTGCGTATTCGGGTAAGCGGAGAACCCACGGAGGCGCGGCTTATTCATCTGCGCAAGCTGGTGGAGGCCTGCGAGCAGTACGGCGTGATCCCGATTATCGCTTTTCAGGCGGACGAGTATAAAAATGACCCCAGTGCGAGCAATGAAAAAGAGGTGATCAATTGGTGGGTCGCGGTGGCGCACTATTTTGCCCACAGCGCGCCGCTGCTGGGGTTTGATCTGATTTACGAACCGGCCGGTAAGCTGAATCATAATCTGACGTCCCTGAACCGGGTGTATGACAAAACCATTCGTACTATCCACGCCATCGACCCGCAACGGATGATTTTTGTTGCGCCTCGTCTGCGTGCCGCACCGGAAGATCTGCCCAATCTCAGGCTGCCACCGCAGAGCCAGAGCTATGTCCTGGCGCAATGGCATATCTTCCCGTGGGGGCCGGTGAAAAATAACGGCAAATACCCCTGGACGTCGGGTACGGCTGCAGAGAAAGCGGCAATTCGCGCGCGCATCAACACTGCTGTGCACTGGCAGCAAAAAAGCGGGCATGTCAGTTGGGTTGGCGGATGGGCCACGGGAGAAACCAGCAAGAATCCTCCGTCCTCTTCACAGCTCGCTTTTGCCACGTTCATGGCATGTGAGCTGAAGAAGGTGAAAATTCCCTACGCGATCAACGCCGATACGCAGTTTTACGATGGGGAGGAAGGCGCGTGGCGGCCCGCGCTCGAGCCGCTGTTAATGGCGATGATTGCGCCGGACTGCGAAACGCCCGGCCATACGGTCATTAAATCGCCTGCCCCTGGTGTGAAAAACGCGCCGCCAGCGGTAACCAGCACAGTAAAATCAGTAGTCCCATAAGCGTCATCAGCAGGCCGAGACTGCCCTGCCCGGTCTGCGGCAGCATAGCGGAAAGCCATGCCAGTACGCCGGAACCAATATTTTGCAGACCGCCCACCAGCGCGCCCGCTGTACCGGCGAGGAACGGAAAGGGTTCCATCGCGCCGCTGGTCGCCAGCGGGAACAGCATCCCGGCGCCGAAGAAGAACAGCGCGGCGGGGATCAGCAGCGTCCAGACGTTCATCACGCCGAACCAGCCGGGGATCCACATCATCAGCCCTGCCAGCAGACAGCTCACCACTGACTGCCACATCAGCGTAGAGAAGCGTTTATTCGGGCGACCGGCAAACCATGCACCGAAAAACGCCGCCGGGATCGGCAGGATAAACAGGATACTCACCACCATGCTGCTCAGTCCTAACACCGCGCCCATCAGCACGCCGGAACAGGCTTCGAATACAGCGATACCGGCCAGTCCGCCAATCAGCATCAGCAGATAACAGTTAAAGGCGCTGTGACCAAACAAGGTTTTATAGCTGGTCATCAGCCGCGTGCGCGGTGCGCCAGTGGGACGTGTTTCCGGCATCCAGCGCGCCATGCTGAAGGTGACCCCCGCACAGAGCACGAGCAGGAAGACGTAACAGGCGCGCCAGTTCCATATCGTATCCAGCAGCCCGCCAATCAGCGGTGCCAGCAGCGGACTGACCAGGATGCCCATATTCAGCATGCTGTTGGCGTGGCGCAGCTGCGTGCCTTCGTACAGATCGCGCGGCAAGGTTCGCGCCATCACCCCGCCGACACCGGTCCCCATCCCCTGCAATGCGCTGGCGGCGATCAGCACCGTCAGGCTATGAGTCGTAATGGCGACCAGCGTGGCGAGCATAAAAATCGACATCCCGACGAGGATCACCGGACGGCGTCCGACGCGGTCGGAAAGCGGGCCATAAAACAGTTGCGATACGCCATAGGTCAGCAGATAGGCTGCCATCACGCTTTGCACGGCCCCTTCGCGAACGTTTAGCTCGCGTGCCATGTCGGCAATGGCAGGGATATAAATGGTTTGTGCCATCTGACCCACAGCCACAAGTAATACCAACATCAACAACAAATTGACGTTTCTCTGCCTTTTCATTTCGCTGAATACTTTTTAAAAAGAGAAAAAATAAGAATAAGGTGCTGCGCATTCCCATAAATGCGAGTGAAATCTACCACACTAAAAAAAGAAGGCCAGATGGCAGGCGGGAATGGAAAAGGGCTGAACGGCAGGATATGTAAACAAAAAGCGGCAACAAATGTTGCCGAGAGTGTGTTCTAGGACAAACGCAGCAGTATCGCGCCTGCCGCAATCCCGCCAGCAGCCACGAGGCGCAATCCTGCGACCCGTTCTTTCAGCAGCAACCAGGCGATAAGCGCGCCGAACAGGATTGAGGTTTCACGCAGTGCAGCGACCACCGCCAGCGGCGCGAGGGTCATCGCCCAGAGCGCCAGTCCGTAAGAGCCCATTGTGGCAATGCCGCCAAAAATTCCCTTTTTCCAGTGCTGCGTCAGATAGCGCAATGCTTCCCGGCGACGGGCAACCATCGCCCATCCCAGCAGGCAGGAGCCGTTCAAAAAGAAGGTCCAGAGCGTGTATCCCAGCGCGGTTTCCGACAGTCTGACGCCGGTGCCGTCGACCAGCGTATACCCGGCGATAAAACAGGCGTTAATCAGCGCGAGCACAATGCCCTGCTGCGAACGGGCCCGACCGTTAAAAGCCATACCGAGGATGGCGGCGCAGATCACTGCAATTCCCGTCCAGGCCAGCGTGGACAGGCTATCGCCAAGAAACAGTACGCTAATGATAGCCACCAGTAGCGGCGCCGTCCCGCGCATCAGCGGATAGGTCTGACTCATATCGGAGACGGTATAGGTTCTGGCGACCAGCACGGTGTAGACCACCTGTAATGCGGTCGAGGCGGCTAAAAACGGGATGCTGGCGGTCGAGGGTTGTGGTGCAAAGGGCAGGCACAGGAGCGCCATGATGGCGGCGGAACCGCTGACGCTGATGGCAGCGTAGAGCTTGTCGTTTCCGGCTTTCACAATGGCGTTCCAGCTGGCGTGCAGCAGCGCGGCGAATAGCAAGATGCAGAAAACGGAAAGGGTCATAGCGTAGACGTCACCAGGAAATGTCATAAAAATGTAACATATCATCACCGCGCAAGCATCAGTCGATGTAAAAGGGGAGCGGTTGCCCGCTCCCCTTTGGTGCGACTTGAATCTGAATTACTTCAGGTATTTCAGAACAGCATCAAGCAGTTGCATGGCTGCAACGATGAGTTTCAGGATAAGAATAACGATATCCACGAGGCTCATACGCGTCTCCTTTTGGCAAAGGAGCACGGTGCTGACGTACCTTTCCGCCGCCTGCTACCAGCACCTTCGTTGACATAACACAGTGTGCTCACCGGGGGGGTTAAGGCGCTGACGGCACCACCCGTTTCAGCCAGGACTTTGTTGCGCCGGTTTACGATGCGGCCCCACCTAACACATTGCGTACTGAGACATTATAGATAAACACTGTATAAATGAACAGGTATTTATGGACAGTGCCGAACTTCTGATCCATACTCAAAAGCGTCAAAATCCGTGCCGAAATTGCGTGTTCTTCGCAGAACGCGTATACTTTTGCTGTTGACATAACACAGTGTGCTTTGCGACTACCAACCGCATAACGCTGAAAAAACCTCGCTCCGGCGGGGTTTTTTGTTTTGGCCGCTTTTTCCTGGTGAAACGTGATCGTCGACGCATTTTTACGCAGATGAAAATTTTTCCGTTGTCAGCTTATGAAAGCTGTGCTTGTATAAATCCTGTTAATCATTAAACAGACAAGGTCCCTAATGAACTCTTCCATGCTGACGTCGACCCTACTAAAAACTGCGCCATCTTGCGCAGCGGTCGTCGTGCGTGTGGTGGTGGTCGTCGGCAATGCGCCGTAGGGTCCGGAACAACACACGATTCCAAAACCCCGCCGGCGCAAACCGGGCGGGGTTTTTCGTTTAAGAGACCTGCCCGGAGCGTCGGCCCAGAACAAAAGGACTGGAGTATGGCAAGTTCGGGCACAACATCAACATCCCAGCGTACGCGTTTTACCGGCGCTGAATTTATCGTTCATTTTCTGGAACGTCAGGGCATTAAGATTGTCACTGGCATTCCGGGTGGATCGATTCTTCCCGTCTATGATGCCTTAAGTCAGAGCACGCAAATCCGCCATATTCTGGCGCGCCACGAGCAGGGTGCGGGGTTCATTGCGCAGGGTATGGCGCGAACTGACGGTAAACCGGCGGTGTGCATGGCCTGTAGCGGGCCGGGCGCAACCAATCTGGTGACCGCCATCGCCGATGCGCGGCTGGATTCTATCCCCATGGTGTGTATCACCGGGCAGGTTCCGGCCTCAATGATCGGCACCGACGCCTTCCAGGAAGTGGACACCTACGGCATCTCTATCCCCATCACTAAACATAACTATCTGGTCAGACATATCGATGAACTCCCGCAGGTGATGAGCGACGCATTTCGTCTCGCTCAATCCGGACGTCCTGGCCCGGTGTGGATAGACATACCTAAGGATATCCAGATGGCGGTTCTCGAGATTGATGAGATGCCAGAACCGGCACAGAAAATGGCGACGCCGGAATTCAGCGCAGAGAGCATTCGTGAAGCGGCCGAGATGATTAACGCCGCACAGCGTCCGGTGCTGTACCTCGGCGGCGGGGTGATTAATGCGCCGCAGCGGGTGCGTGAGCTGGCGGAAAAGGCGCAGTTGCCGACCACCATGACGCTGATGGCGCTGGGAATGCTGCCGAAGGCGCATCCGCTGTCGTTAGGCATGTTGGGGATGCACGGTGCGCGCAGCACTAACTTCATCCTGCAAGAGGCGGATCTGCTGGTGGTGCTGGGCGCGCGTTTTGATGACCGGGCGATTGGCAAAACCGAGCAGTTCTGCCCGAATGCCAAAATCATCCATGTCGATATCGACCGTGCGGAGCTGGGCAAAATCAAGCAGCCGCATATCGCTATTCAGGCTGACGTGGATGAGGTACTGGCCCAGTTGATTCCGCAAATCGACGCAAACCCGCGCGCTGAGTGGCACCAGTTGGTCAGCGATCTGCAACGTGAATTCCCGTGCGCTATCCCGCAGGAGAGCGACCCGCTGTGCCACTACGGCCTGATCAACGCGGTAGCGGCCTGCGTGGACGATAACGCGATTATCACTACCGACGTGGGCCAGCATCAGATGTGGGCAGCGCAGGCCTATCCGCTGAACCGTCCTCGCCAGTGGCTGACTTCTGGCGGTCTGGGCACCATGGGATTTGGTCTGCCGGCAGCGATTGGCGCAGCGCTGGCGAACCCGGATAAGAAAGTACTGTGTTTCTCCGGCGACGGCAGTCTGATGATGAACATTCAGGAGATGGCGACCGCCAGCGAAAATCAGCTGGATGTGAAAATCATTCTGATGAACAACGAAGCGCTGGGGCTGGTGCATCAGCAGCAGAGCCTGTTCTATAAGCAGGGCGTTTTTGCCGCGACGTATCCGGGGACAATCAACTTTATGCAGATTGCTGCCGGATTCGGTTTGCAAACCTGCGATCTGAATAACGAAGCTGACCCACAGGCGGCATTGCAGGTGATCATCAGCCGACCGGGGCCGGCGCTGATCCATGTCCGCATTGATGCGGAAGAAAAAGTGTATCCAATGGTACCGCCAGGCGCGGCAAATACTGAGATGGTGGGGGAATAAACTATGCAGAAACAATCACATGAGAACGTCATTCTGGAACTCACCGTCCGCAACCACCCAGGCGTGATGACCCACGTTTGCGGGCTATTCGCCCGCCGTGCATTTAACGTCGAGGGGATCCTCTGTCTGCCGATTCAAAGCAGCGACCAGAGCCGTATCTGGCTACTGGTCAACGACGATCAGCGTCTGGAGCAGATGATTAGCCAAATCGATAAGCTGGAAGATGTGGTGAGAGTGGTGCGTAATCAGTCAGACCCCACAATGTTCAACAAAATTGCCGTGTTCTTTGAGTAACTTAATCGCCGTCTGAATCAGGGGTGATCACCTTGACGGAACCGTTCCGGCAGTGGGTGGCATAATCTGCCGGTAGCGGACGATCGCATATCAGGACATCAAAGGTGGAAAGCGGACCAATGCTGGCGGGGGCGACCTCATCGAACAGGGCGTAACGCGTCAGTAAAATTTTACGCAGTCCGCGCTCCATTGCTTTGCGCTTGGTGGCGAGGTCGTCCGGGTTAAACCAACTGACGCCGAAGTGTTCGTGTACGCCGCTGGCGGAGATAAACACTTTTCGCGGATTCAGGGAATCCAGCGGTGATGGGTTATTCGCATCGTAAAATGCGTCGCTCTTCGCCCGATACGTTCCACCACAGAGGATCGGCGTGGCGTTGGGCTTTTCATTGAGCGCGATAAAAACCTGGTGCGAGTAGCAGATCCCGGTAAAGGCGATCTCGTCCGGGATCATACCGATCACCAACGGCATCTCCGGACCATTATCAAAAAAGATCAGATCGTTTTCGCTCACCAGACCGGCCGCCAGGATAGCGACGGGTAAATCGTCGCGATGATGGGTCTTGTTGGCTGGCTGGGGGACGTTAGCTGGCGCGGTGGGTTTGCTGACCATCACGATATAGCCGCCGAGCAGCGTCAGGGGCAGCGGCTCGTCATCCTGGCTGAGATCCCGGCGAATGGTCATCACGGAAACCTCCAGCATCCGTGCGGCGTCTTTCAGATGGATGCGGTCGGTCTTCTTCAATAGTTCCATCAGACGTCGAATACGTTCTTTTTGTTTGGTTTCCATTCACCTTCTCCGCGATTCATGTTGCGAATGTTCCATGAGTAACATTTTTGTGTCTCTCGGAACATCATCTTGCTGCATTACTATACGTCTGGCTGGCGGGAATTAAAAGCGCGTTTGTTCGCGTTTTTTTGATTGTAACTGGTTTAATTTCAGTTAATTGTAACAGTTTAGATGCTGTTGATAGGTAACAGTGAATCATGAGGTGGGCAATAAATAAACAAGGAAATGATCTTCCAATCGCGATCGTAGTCACAAATGATACGAAAGTAACATGATAATGTTATTTTATTATCATTGTTATGTGATTGTTTCTTAGAGGGTGTAAAATGGATATCGCGGTTATTGGCTCCAACATGGTGGATCTCATCACTTATACCAACCAGATGCCCAAAGAAGGCGAAACCCTGGAAGCGCCGGCGTTTAAAATCGGCTGCGGTGGTAAAGGCGCAAATCAGGCCGTTGCGGCGGCGAAACTCAACTCCAAAGTGCTGATGCTGACCAAAGTCGGCGACGATATCTTTGCGGATAACACCATTCGCAATCTCGAATCCTGGGGCATCAACACCACCTATGTCGAAAAAGTCCCGTGCACCAGTAGCGGCGTGGCACCGATTTTTGTGAATGCGAACTCCAGTAACAGCATTCTTATTATTAAAGGGGCGAACAAGTTTCTCTCCCCGGAAGATATCGATCGCGCTGCGGAAGATTTAAAAAAATGTCAGCTTATTGTTCTGCAACTGGAAGTTCAACTGGAGACGGTTTACCACGCCATTGAGTTCGGCAAAAAGCATGGCATCGAAGTATTATTAAATCCCGCACCGGCATTGCGTGAATTAGATATGTCCTATGCCTGTAAATGTGATTTCTTTGTACCGAACGAAACCGAACTGGAAATATTAACCGGTATGCCAGTGGAGTCGTATGACAATATTTGCGCCGCCGCCCGTTCCCTGGTGGATAAAGGGTTAAACAATATTATTGTGACCATGGGTGAAAAAGGTGCGCTTTGGATGACGCGCGATCAGGAAGTGCATGTTCCGGCGTTTCGCGTTAATGCTGTTGATACCAGTGGCGCAGGCGATGCCTTTATTGGTTGCTTTGCCCATTACTACGTTCAGAGCGGAGATGTCGAAGCCGCAATGAAGAAAGCCGTCCTTTTCGCTGCGTTTAGCGTGACCGGGAAAGGCACACAATCCTCTTATCCGAGTATCGAACAATTTAATGAATTTCTTACCCTAAACGAATAATACTTCTGCACTGTAAAAGGTAGCACTATGAACGATAAAAACATCATTCAGATGCCCGATGGGTATCTGAATAAGACCCCTCTGTTCCAGTTTATTTTGTTATCCTGTTTATTCCCATTATGGGGATGCGCAGCCGCATTAAATGATATTCTGATTACGCAATTTAAAAGTGTATTTTCACTCAGTAACTTTGCCTCAGCATTAGTTCAGAGCGCCTTTTATGGCGGTTATTTCTTAATTGCGATCCCGGCATCTCTGGTGATTAAAAAAACCAGTTATAAAGTGGCGATATTAACCGGCCTGACGCTGTACATTGTCGGCTGTACGCTCTTTTTCCCGGCCTCGCACATGGCGACCTACACCATGTTCCTTGCCGCGATCTTCGCGATTGCGATTGGTCTGAGCTTCCTGGAAACCGCAGCGAACACCTACAGTTCGATGATCGGCCCAAAAGCCTATGCCACCTTACGCCTGAATATCAGCCAGACGTTTTATCCGATTGGCGCGGCGTCCGGCATTTTGCTGGGGAAATATCTGGTCTTTTCCGAAGGCGACAGCCTGGAAAAACAGATGGCGGGAATGAATGCCGAGCAGATCCATAACTTTAAAGTGCTGATGCTGGAAAACACCCTTGAGCCGTATAAGTACATGATTATGGTTCTGGTGGTGGTGATGGTGCTGTTTTTGTTAACCCGCTTCCCGACCTGCAAAGTGGCGCAAACCGCCAACCATAAACGCCCGTCGGCGATGGACACGTTGCGCTATCTGGCCAGCAATGCCCGTTTCCGCCGCGGTATTGTGGCGCAGTTCCTGTATGTGGGGATGCAGGTGGCCGTGTGGTCATTCACCATCCGTCTGGCGCTGGAGTTGGGCGATATCAACGAGCGTGATGCCTCTAACTTCATGGTCTATAGCTTTGCCTGCTTCTTTATCGGTAAGTTTATCGCCAACATCCTGATGACCCGCTTTAACCCGGAAAAAGTGCTGATTCTTTACTCCGTCATCGGCGCGCTGTTCCTTGCCTATGTTTCGCTGGCGCCGAGCTTTAGCGCCGTGTACGTCGCAGTGCTGGTGAGCATTCTGTTTGGTCCCTGCTGGGCGACTATTTATGCCGGCACGCTGGATACGGTGGATAACGAACATACCGAAATGGCGGGCGCGGTGATCGTGATGGCCATCGTTGGCGCCGCCGTGGTCCCGGCGATTCAGGGTTATGTGGCGGATATGTTCCACTCGCTGCAACTCTCGTTCCTTGTCTCCATGCTGTGTTTCGTTTACGTGGGGATCTACTTCTGGCGCGAAAGCAAAGTGCGCAGCCTGGCTGAAGCGACCGCTTCCTGAGGAGAACGATTATGACAACACGTATCACGCTGTGGCGGACGCTCTTTAGTGAACATCCGCAAATCCTGCTGGAGAACAGTGATTTCACGGTTACCGCCTTTCGTTATGCCAGCGGTGTGGAAGGGCTGAAGGTGCAGAACAGTCGTGGTCATCTGGTGATTCTGCCCTGGATGGGGCAGATTCTCTGGGACGCGCAGTTTGACGGCCACGATCTGACCATGCGCAACATGTTCCGTCAGCCGAAACCCGCAGCGGAAGTGGTGGCGACCTATGGCTGTTTTGCCTTCCATTCAGGACTGCTGGCCAATGGCTGCCCGTCGCCGGAAGATACTCACCCGTTACACGGTGAAATGGCCTGTGCTGCGATGGACGAGGCCTGGCTGGAACTGGACGGCGACAGCCTGCGCGTGACCGGACGCTACGAGTATGTGATGGGATTCGGTCATCATTATCAGGCGCAGCCTGCGGTGGTGATGCATAAAGCGAGCGCGCTGTTTGATATCCAGATGGCCGTCACTAACCTCGCGTCTGTCGCGATGCCGCTGCAGTACATGTGCCACATGAACTATGCATATGTGCCAGAGGCGACGTTCAGCCAGAATATTCCGGATGAGGCGCTGCGGCTTCGCGAATCGGTCCCGGCGCATGTGAAACCCACCGAACAGTGGCTGGCATTTAATCAACGGATCTTACAAGGCGAAGCGTCGCTGGCGACGCTCAATGAACCCAACTTCTACGATCCAGAAATCGTCTTCTTTGCCGACCAGTTGGACAGGTATACGGATAAACCCGAATTCCGCATGATCGCCCCGGATGGCACCACGTTTGTTACCCGTTTCGCCAGTTCGGAACTCAACTACGTAACCCGCTGGATCCTGTATAACGGCGATCAGCAGGTCGCGGCATTTGCCCTGCCTGCCACCTGCCGTCCGGAAGGATTTCTTGCCGCCCAGCGAAACGGCACGCTGATTGAGGTTCAACCGCAGCAAACCCGGACATTTACGGTCACCACCGGCATCGCCTGAACGCTCAAGGCTTGAACAGCAACGCGCTTATCGTTAAGGTAAGCGCTTTCGCCGGATGGCGGCGTAAACGCCTTATCCGGCCTACAGCGGTATCTGCCTGTAGGCCGGATAAGCGTAGCGCCATCAGGCCGTTGCACGCGCCAGGACAGAACCATGATCACCGTTGCCCTTATAGACGACCACCTTATCGTTCGCTCCGGCTTTGCCCAACTGCTGGGGCTGGAGGCGGATTTGCAGGTTGTTGCCGAGTTTGGCTCGGGGCGTGAGGCGCTGGCAGGATTACCGGGACGCGGCGTTCAGGTGTGCATTTGCGACATCTCAATGCCGGACATATCCGGGCTGGAGCTATTAAGCCAGTTACCGAAAGGGATGGCGACCATCATGCTTTCTGTTCACGATAGCCCGGCGCTGGTGGAACAGGCATTGAACGCCGGGGCGCGCGGTTTTCTCTCTAAACGCTGTAGTCCGGATGAACTGATCGCGGCGGTGCATACGGTGGCAACCGGAGGTTGTTATCTGACGCCAGAAATTGCCGTCAAACTGGCGGCCGGACGTCAGGATCCGCTGACCCGACGCGAGCGTCAGGTGGCGGAAAAGCTGGCGCAGGGGATGGCGGTGAAAGAGATCGCCGCCGAGCTGGGGCTCTCGCCGAAAACGGTGCACGTCCATCGCGCTAACCTGATGGAAAAACTGGGTGTCAGCAATGACGTTGAGCTGGCGCGGCGCATGTTTGACGGCTGGTAATGAAAACCCTGTTCTCTCGGTTAATCACCGTTCTCGCCTGTTTTTTTATCTTCTCTGCCGCCTGGTTTTGTCTGTGGAGCATCAGCCTGCACCTGGTTGAGCGCCCGGAACTGGCGGTACTGTTGTTCCCGTTTGGTTTGCGTCTGGGGCTGATGCTGCAATGTCCGCGCGGCTACTGGCCGGTTTTGTTGGGCGCGGAATGGCTACTCACCTTCTGGCTGGCGCAGGAAGTGGCGTTGGCGCATCTGCCTCTTTTGATGATCGGCAGTTTGCTGACCCTGCTGCCCGTGGCGCTGATCTCCCGCTATCGCCATCAGCGCGACTGGCGGACGTTGTTGCTTCAGGGAGCGGCGTTGACGGCGGCGGCGCTGTTGCAGTCGCTGCCCTGGCTGGGACAGGGGGAAGCGGCGTGGAATGCGCTGCTGCTGACCCTGACCGGCGGATTAACGCTGGCGCCTATCTGCCTGGTGTTCTGGCACTATCTGACCAGTACCACCTGGTTGCCACTGGGCCCGGCGCTGGTGTCGCAACCGGTGAACTGGCGCGGTCGGCACCTGATCTGGTATCTGCTGCTGTTCAGCGTCAGCCTGTGGCTCCAGTTGGGATTGCCCGCCGAGCTTTCGCGGTTTACCCCCTTCTGTCTGGCACTGCCTATTATCGCGCTGGCCTGGCACTATGGCTGGCAGGGGGCACTGATCGCAACGCTGATGAACGCCATTGCGCTAATTGCCAGCCAGACCTGGCACGATCATCCCGTAGATTTACTGCTCTCTCTGCTGGCGCAAAGCCTGACCGGGCTACTGCTTGGCGCAGGCATTCAGCGTCTGCGTGAGTTGAATCAATCACTGCAAAACGAACTGGCGCGTAATCATCGGCTGGCGGAGCGCCTGCTGGAAACCGAAGAGAGTGTGCGCCGCGACGTGGCGCGTGAGTTGCACGATGATATCGGACAGACCATCACCGCCATCCGTACCCAGGCCGGGATTGTACAGCGGCTGGCGGTGGAAAACGGCGGCGTGAAGCAGAGCGGTCAACTTATCGAACAGCTTTCGCTTGGCGTTTATGATTCCGTGCGGCGCCTGTTGGGACGCCTGCGTCCGCGCCAACTGGACGATTTAACGCTGGAACACGCTATCCGTTCGCTGATGCGGGAAATGGAGCTGGAAAGCCGCGGCATCGTCAGCCATCTCGACTGGCGAATCGACGAGACGGCGCTCAGCGAAAGTCAGCGCGTCACCCTGTTTCGCGTCTGCCAGGAAGGGCTGAACAATATTGTGAAACACGCCAATGCCAGCGCGGTGACGCTGCAGGGCTGGCAGCAGGACGAGCGGCTGATGCTGGTAATTGAGGATGACGGTAGCGGTTTGCCGCCGGGCTCCGGCCAGCAGGGGTTTGGCCTGACCGGGATGCGCGAGCGCGTGACGGCGCTCGGCGGTTCACTGACGATTTCCTGCACCCACGGTACGCGAGTCAGCGTCTCGTTGCCCCTGCGTTACGTTTAAGGAGCGGCGATGCTGACCTTCTTCAAAGCACCGGCGAATGCGCCGCAGTTAACGGACAAGCGCGAGATTGACGAACGCTACCGCTACTGGCGTCGTCATATCCTGCTGACCATCTGGCTGGGCTACGCCCTGTTCTACTTCACCCGTAAAAGTTTTAACGCTGCCGTGCCGGACATTCTCGTCAGCGGTGTATTAAGCCGTAGCGATATTGGCCTGCTGGCGACGCTGTTTTACATCACCTATGGCGTGTCGAAATTTGTTTCCGGCATCGTCAGCGATCGTTCCAACGCTCGCTATTTCATGGGGATCGGGCTGATTGCCACCGGTATCGTCAACATTCTGTTTGGTTTCTCCACCTCGCTCTGGGCGTTTGCCCTGCTGTGGGCGCTGAACGCCTTCTTCCAGGGCTGGGGCGCGCCGGTGTGCGCCCGTCTGCTGACGGCGTGGTATTCCCGTAACGAGCGCGGTGGCTGGTGGGCTATCTGGAATACCGCGCACAACGTTGGCGGCGCGCTGATCCCGATCGTCATGGCCGCTGTGGCGCTGCACTATGGCTGGCGTGCCGGGATGATGATGGCCGGAACGCTGGCGATTGTCATCGGGTTTTTTCTCTGCTGGCGGCTGCGCGACCGTCCGCAGGCCGTGGGATTACCGCCGGTAGGCGACTGGCAGCACGATGCGCTGGAAATCGCCCAGCAGCAGGAAGGTGCAGGACTGACCCGCAAAGAGATCCTCACCAAATACGTGCTGTTCAATCCTTACATTTGGCTATTGTCGCTCTGTTATGTGCTGGTATACGTGGTGCGTGCGGCCATCAACGACTGGGGCAATCTGTATATGTCCGAGACGCTGGGCGTCGATCTGGTGGCTGCCAATATGGCGGTGACGATGTTTGAACTGGGCGGATTTATCGGCGCACTGGTGGCAGGCTGGGGGTCGGACAAACTGTTCAACGGTAACCGTGGGCCGATGAACCTGATTTTTGCCGCCGGGATTTTGCTTTCGGTCGGCTCGCTGTGGCTGATGCCGTTTGCCAGTTACGTGATGCAGGCTGCCTGCTTTTTCACTACCGGATTCTTTGTCTTTGGCCCGCAGATGCTGATCGGAATGGCGGCGGCGGAGTGCTCGCACAAAGAGGCGGCGGGCGCGGCGACCGGGTTTGTGGGGCTGTTTGCCTATCTCGGCGCCTCGCTTTCCGGTTGGCCGCTGGCACAGGTGATGGAAACCTGGCACTGGACCGGTTTCTTCGTTGTTATTGCTATCGCCGCCGGCATCTCTGCCCTGTTATTACTGCCGTTCCTCAACGCCCAGGCCCCGCGCGAGGCCAGTGAAGCGTGATGTAGCTCACTTTTTTACCGCGAGTGGGGCAAAACTAAGACATTTTCCCGGTTTCGCCTGGACGCTGTCTCAGGCGTGTCTCCCGACTGATTTTTACAATGCCTGCTATTCGCAGGTATAAAAATGAACTCGGGAGTGTCCTATGCTGGCCTTTCTAAACCAGGTGCGTAAACCCACCCTGGATCTGCCGCTCGATGTGCGGCGCAAGATGTGGTTCAAACCGTTCATGCAGTCTTATCTGGTGGTCTTTATCGGCTATCTGACCATGTACTTGATCCGCAAGAATTTTAACATCGCCCAGAATGACATGATCTCCACCTACGGGTTGAGCATGACGCAACTGGGGATGATTGGCCTGGGGTTCTCCATTACCTACGGCGTGGGTAAAACGCTGGTCTCCTATTACGCTGACGGCAAAAACACCAAGCAGTTCCTGCCGCTTATGCTGATCCTCTCCGCGATTTGTATGCTCGGCTTCAGCGCCAGCATGGGCACCGGCTCGGTGAGCCTGTTCCTGATGATCGCCTTCTATGCCCTGAGCGGTTTCTTTCAGAGTACCGGCGGGTCGTGCAGCTATTCCACTATCACAAAATGGACGCCTCGCCGTAAGCGCGGCACCTTTCTCGGCTTCTGGAATATCTCTCATAACCTGGGCGGCGCGGGCGCGGCAGGCGTGGCGCTGTTCGGTGCGAACGTCCTGTTCGACGGGCACGTGATTGGGATGTTTATCTTCCCGTCGATTATCGCCCTGATTGTCGGCTTTATCGGTCTGCGATTCGGTAGCGATTCGCCGGAATCTTACGGTCTCGGTAAAGCTGAAGAGTTATTCGGCGAAGAGATCAGCGAAGAGGATAAAGAGACTGAAGAAAATGACATGACCAAATGGCAGATCTTTGTTGAATATGTGCTGAAAAACAAAGTCATCTGGCTGCTGTGTTTCTCCAACATCTTCCTGTACGTGGTGCGTATCGGTATCGACCAGTGGTCGACGGTGTACGCTTTCCAGGAGCTGAAACTGTCCAAAGCGGTGGCCATTCAGGGCTTTACTCTGTTTGAGGTGGGCGCGCTGGTGGGGACGCTGCTGTGGGGTTGGCTCTCGGATCTGGCGAACGGTCGACGGGCGCTGGTGGCCTGTGTGGCGCTGGCACTGATCATCGCGACGCTTGGCGTCTATCAGCATGCCAGCAATCAGTATGTCTATCTCGCGTCACTGTTTGCGCTCGGTTTCCTGGTGTTTGGTCCGCAGTTGCTGATTGGCGTAGCGGCGGTGGGCTTTGTCCCGAAAAAAGCCATTGGCGCAGCGGATGGTATCAAAGGCACCTTTGCCTATCTGATTGGCGATAGCTTTGCCAAGTTAGGCCTGGGGATGATTGCTGACGGTACGCCCGTGTTTGGTCTGACCGGTTGGGCGGGCACCTTTGCTGCTCTGGACGCTGCCGCGATTGGCTGCATCTGCCTGATGGCCATGGTCGCGGTCATGGAAGAACGCAAAATTCGCCGGGAAAGAAAAATTCAGCAGTTAAGAACCGCTTAAGTGTGTAGTGGGTAACATGTTGCCCAGCCTGTGCGCTGGGCTTTTTTTATGCCTGTTTCTGGCGACGGCATTCTGAAATCAGTCAGCAATCTCCGGAGAGATAAAGGTAAACGTTTCACCGTCAAACAGTCCCTGGCTGGTGAGTTTTAGTGCGGGGATCACCGGTAAGGAGAGAAACGCCATCTGGATAAAAGGCTCATCGGGCAGCGTGCCACACTCGAGACCCGCCGTTTTGAGCGCATCGATTTGTCCAGCCAGCGAATCGGCGGTGTCGGTACTCATTAATCCGGCAATCGGCAGCGGCAAATGGCACTGCACCTGACCGTTACGCACGACGCAGAGCCCGCCGCCATCTTCAATCACCTGATTAACCGCCAGCGCCATTTCATCAGCGCTGCAACCGATCACCACAATATTATGGCTGTCATGGCTGACCGTTGCCGCCAGCGCGCCTTCACGCAGGCCGAATCCGCCTAATAAACCGTAGGCCGGGGCCGACTGCTGACCGTAGCGCTCGAGCACGGCGATATAGCAAATATCATGGCGATCGAAGCCCCCGGCGGTGCACATGCAGGCACTGGCACCCGTCACCAGTTCGTTAGGGATAACATCAATCACCCGATAGCGTTTGCCGGGGGTGAAATGCAGCGCAAAGTCATCGGCGCAGACGGGGTGCCGCGCAATGGTATTGCCATAGGGCGGAACGGTTTGCGCCAGCCTTGCCGGTTCCCCGGCTTTCAGGCGTTCGGCATCAATGGGTTCCCCTTTGACAAACACTTGCTGTACCGCCACGTTGCGGGCATCGCTGAGCAGGACGATATCCGCCTGTTTTCCGGGGGCCAGTAAGCCTAAATGGTGCAGGCCAAAATGGCGTGCTGCTGACCAACTGGCGATGCGGTAAGCGACGTGTAGCGGGACGTTATGGTGTAAAATCAGTCGGCGAATCAGTGCATCAATATGCCCTTCATGAGCGATTTCCCAGGGATTACGGTCGTCGGTGCAGAGCAGGCACTGTGGGCTGTTGAAGGCGTTGATGAGCGGTGCCAGCGCGTCGAGGTTGCGGGCGGCGGACCCTTCGCGGATCATCAGCGCCATCCCAAGTTGCAGTTTGCGGCGCCCCTCCTCCAGGGCGTAACTCTCGTGGCAGTTCTCTATCCCGGCGGCGATGTAGGCGTTGAGCGCCTTACCGCTCAGTCCAGGACAGTGGCCGTCCAGCGTCAGATGGCGGAAGGCATCCATTTTGTCGAGCAACGTATTTTGTCCGACAATGACGCCAGGATAATCCATCACTTCCGCCAGTCCGGCCACCAGTGGATGATCGCGCCAGGTCAGCATCTGGTCGAGGGAGAAACGCGCGCCATTCACATCACATCCCTTCAGGGCCGGAACGCAGGAACTCACCTGAAGATACTGATTCTGCTTCGCCAGTTCGGCGCAGCGGACAAACCAGGAAAATCCCTTTTCGCCCATCACATTGACGATTTCATGCGGATCGCAAACAACGGTGGTGAGCCCGTGCGGCAGCGTTGCGGTTTCAAATGTGACCGGCGTCATCATGCTGGATTCAATGTGCAGGTGTGAGTCGATAAAGCCGGGAACGGCCGTTGCGCCGTGGGCATCGATACGCCGTAATGCCGGGGCGTCACGATACTCTGCGCCGATGCCCGCGATATGTCGTCCTTTGGTCACGATGGGACCCGTCATTTCCCCGCCATTGATAATATCGAGAAGGATGACATTATCAATAATATAATCGGCGACGGCTTCACCGCGCGCAACCGCTAATAATTTCTGCCGTTCCTGACGGCTAATATAATGAAATTTATGACTTATGCCGTTGTTCATATTTTTCTCATTTTGATTTTATCAATTTGATTATTATTTATCATAAAGAAATGCCGGGTGATTATTTAAAGCTTATCGATTAACGGGCATTGGCATTGTGATTGCAATCACTGAATTAAATATGGGAGATGTTTTAAATGAGACCTGATTATATCTTCATTAATGGATAAAAAAGATGAATACTGATGTCAGTGATGACGCGAGAAATGATTTAAATCATCTTTCGCGATTATTTAAACTGCGCCAGCATGGCACCGACGTGCGGACAGAAACGATTGCCGGGATGACGACTTTTTTAACGATGGTGTACATTGTGTTCGTGAACCCGCAAATACTCGGGGCCGCACAGATGGATCCCAAAGTGGTGTTTGTCACCACATGCCTGATCGCCGGCATCGGCAGTATCGCGATGGGCCTGGTCGCTAACCTTCCTGTTGCATTAGCCCCGGCGATGGGATTGAACGCGTTTTTTGCCTTTGTGGTAGTGGGGGCGATGGGGGTGAGTTGGCAAACGGGAATGGGGGCCATATTCTGGGGCGCGGTCGGACTCTTTTTACTCACGCTTTTTCGCATTCGTTACTGGATGATTTCCAATATTCCGATTAATTTACGTATCGGCATTACCAGCGGTATCGGCTTATTTATTGCATTGATGGGGTTAAAAAATGCGGGCGTTATTGTTGCGAATAAAGACACGCTGGTGACCATTGGTGACTTAAGTTCCCACAGTGTATTACTGGGTATTTTAGGTTTCTTTATTATTACCGTGCTGTCATCGCGTCAGTTTCATGCAGCGGTGCTGGTTTCCATTGTTGTCACCTCCTGTTGTGGATTGTTTTTCGGTGATGTCCATTTTAGCGGCATCTATTCTGTGCCTCCCAGTATCAGCGGGGTGATAGGTGAGGTGGATTTACGCGGTGCATTATCGCTTAACCTGGCCGGGATTATCTTTTCATTCATGCTCATCAATTTGTTTGATTCATCAGGAACACTAATTGGTGTGACGGATAAAGCCGGGTTAATCGGTAGCGACGGTAAGTTTCCAAGCATGAGGCGGGCGCTGTATGTCGACAGTGTAAGCTCGGTTGCCGGGGCGTTTATCGGCACCTCTTCCGTGACGGCCTACATTGAGAGCACCTCGGGCGTGGCGGTTGGCGGGCGCACCGGTCTGACGGCGGTGGTGGTGGGCGTGCTTTTCCTGCTGGTGATGTTTTTTTCTCCGCTGGTGGGTATGGTTCCCGCTTATGCAACGGCAGGGGCGCTGATTTTTGTCGGTGTGCTGATGACCTCCAGCCTCTCCCGCGTTAACTGGGATGATTTTACCGAGTCGGTGCCTGCGTTTATCACCACGGTGATGATGCCTTTTAGTTTCTCCATTACCGAGGGGATTGCGCTTGGTTTTATGTCCTACTGCATTATGAAAGTGTTTACCGGACGCTGGCGGGAGTTAAACCTCTGCGTCATTACGGTCGCGGCGCTTTTCGCGCTGAAAATCATTCTGGTGGATTAGTATTCGTGGGCCGTTTCCAGATATCATGAGCGCGGATAAAGCAGGAGAACTCATGGTCTGGATAATGCTGGCCACACTGGCGGTGGTGTTTGTTGTCGGGTTTCGGATCCTTACTTCCGGATCCCGGCGGGCGATTCGCCGCTTGAGCGAGCGCCTGAATATTGATGTGGTGGCGGTAGAATCGATGATCGATCAGATGGGAAAAGCGCAGGGAGAGGCATTTTTGCAGTATCTCCACCGCCCCGACGAGTCGCATCTGCAAAACGCCGCTCAGGTCCTGTTGATCTGGCAAAGTGTCATTGTGGACGGCAGCGAGCAGAATCTGTTGCAGTGGCATCGCCTGCTGCAAAAGGCCCGGCTGGCCGCGCCGATCACCGACGCGCAGGTGCGTCTGGCACTCGGTTTCTTACGTGAGGCCGATCCGGATATGCAGGACATTAATGCGTTCCAGATGCGTTACAACGCCTTTTTTCAACCCGAAGACGGCGTGCACTGGCTGCACTAAGACAATATAGACGATGAATGTCGTTAACTGAGCCGACGATATTCATCATGAATTACGCCATTCGCGGTTACGCCAGAACTTTTAATCCATGCTTCTGGACAACGCTCAGCAGTTTGAGAGACATCCCACTGGGGCGTTTCGCGCCGCTCTCCCATTTTTGCACGGTGGACACGCTGGTGTTCAGGTAATGTGCGAACACGGGTTGGCTAACGTTGAATTTCTCGCGTAGTGCTTTAATTTCAAGCGGCAGGAGAGCGTTGACCTGGCTCAGGCAGGCTTTGTCGAAATTGCGCATCGTTTCCTGAGGGATCGCCTCAACGTTATATAACCCGGATGCTGCGCTGTGGATGGCTTCGAAGGCTGGGCTTTTAAAGTTATTTTTTATAGTCATCGCAGACCTCCACCAGTTCTTTACTCTTAATCAATGCCGTAATGTTGTCATCAGTCAGACGAGCGTAATGTTTTGCTAACTCACGAAAGCCCGCCAGTTCGTTGATAGTGATATTTGTCATGTCCTGTTTGGCATACAAAAACGTGTAAAACCAGTGGTTGCCACCCCTCGCGAGGATAATCGCGCGGTCACGGTTCTGGTTCAGACGCTTTTTAAAAATGCCGCCTCCCAGATCGTCTGCCTGCCCCTGTAAAGTGGCTTCAATTGCCTGGCATAACTCATCATCTTTGATGGCATGGGATTTTGCTTCCCTGGAAAACCATTTGGTTTTGAATACACGCATCGGAGACATCCTGTAACCGTAAGTATAGCACCTGGTGGCATACTATGCGTTTCAATACGATGATAAATAAATTTTGCGGTAGATATTTCACATTTGCGAACCTTCTCGAAAGCGGCAATGCAAACGAAGAAAGTAGCCAAAACGTTAAATACGTCACATTTAAAATGTTACACTGCGTAGCTTCCCCACAAGAAATCGACGCAGATAGCAAAATGAGTGAATGTATCGAAGAGAAAACCCACGCTGACGTTGTCGCTCGCCCAAACTGGTCGGCAGTATTTGCCGTGGCGTTCTGTGTGGCTTGCCTGATCACCGTCGAGTTTTTACCCGTCAGTCTGTTGACGCCGATGGCGCAGGACCTGGGCATTTCTGAAGGCGTAGCCGGACAGTCGGTGACCGTGACCGCGTTTGTCGCCATGTTTGCCAGCCTGTTTATCACGCAGATCATTCAGGCCACTGACCGTCGCTACGTAGTGATTCTGTTCTCCGTGTTGCTGACCCTCTCCTGCCTGCTGGTCTCTTTTGCCAATTCCTTCGCGTTACTGCTGGTGGGACGCGCCTGTCTGGGACTGGCGTTGGGCGGATTCTGGGCGATGTCGGCCTCGCTGACCATGCGGCTGGTTCCGCCGCGTACGGTACCGAAAGCGCTGTCGGTGATTTTCGGATCCGTCTCTATCGCGCTGGTTATTGCCGCGCCGCTGGGTAGTTTCCTGGGGGGGATCATTGGCTGGCGTAATGTCTTTAACGCGGCGGCGGTGATGGGCGTGCTGTGTATTATCTGGTTGGTGAAATCGTTGCCGCCGCTGCCCGGCGAGCCTTCGCATCAGAAGCAAAACATGTTCAGCCTGCTGAATCGTCCGGGCGTGATGGCGGGGATGATTGCCATCTTTATGTCCTTTGCCGGGCAGTTTGCGTTCTTCACCTACATCCGTCCGATATATATGAATCTGGCGGGCTTTGATGTCGATGGCCTGACGCTGGTGCTGTTGAGCTTTGGTATTGCCAGTTTTGTCGGCACGTCGCTGTCGTCCTTGATTCTCAAACGCTCTGTCAAACTGGCATTAGCCGGTGCGCCGCTGGTGCTGGCGCTGAGCGCGCTGGTGCTGATGCTGTGGGGCAGCGACAAGATTGTTGCGGCAAGCATTGCAATTATCTGGGGGCTGGCGTTTGCGCTGGTGCCGGTGGGATGGTCGACGTGGATCACCCGATCGCTCGCCGATCAGGCAGAAAAGGCTGGATCCGTCCAGGTCGCCGTGATCCAGCTTGCCAATACCTGTGGGGCCGCGGTGGGAGGCTATGCACTCGATAACCTTGGCCTGCTGTCGCCCCTGATGCTTTCCGGCAGCCTGATGCTGCTGACGGCGCTTCTGGTGGCAGCGAAAGTTCGCATAAAGGGTATGCAATGACCTCAACCCTCATTGAGGGTTCCTTCACGTAGGCCGGATAAGGCGTTAACGCCGCCATCCGGCATTATGCCCGGTGGCGCGTTGCTTACCGGGCCTACGTGACTGTAGGCCGGATAAGGCGTTAACGGCGCCATCAGGCATAACGCGATATTGCCAATCAGAACCACGCTTCCCACATCGCGCCGACGTTGAAATCGTCCAGCGTTTCGTCATCTGTGCCGTTCACGCGTGCGGTGCGGTCGTTATCCACTTTGCCGCCGGTGACATAGAAGCGCAGCATTGGACGGAATTCAGGCCCCATCGCAATCGACATGTTCTGCGACAGCGTCAGCTTCCAGCCTTTGTTATCGCCGCCGTTGTCATAATCGACACGCTGATAGCCCGCTTCCAGCCAGGTGGAGTGCACGTCGTTCCAGAAGTACATGGGACGTACAATGGCACCGTAGTTCTTACGATTTTCACTCTGGTCAGCACTGTTATCGTAGTCATGGAATGCCAGCAGGTATTCAACCTGCGCCTGCTGCGTAAACTTGTGGCTTCCTTCGAAGCTGGCGTAAATCGCGGTCAGGTCGTCGGTTTTGTTGTAGACGCTGTTGTCGGAGTTATCAGAGTAACGGGCGATCACTTTGTTGACGCCGCTGTCATTGGTATGACTCACCACAAACGCGCCCTGCCAGGCCTTCAGGCGATCGTCGGTGTCGACGGCTTTCGAGTCAAAGCCGTAGTTGGCGTAGATTTCCAGATCCAACGGACCGAGTTTCATGCCGTGAATTTTTGAGGTAACGGCGTAGTTCCCTTTATCACCCGTGCCGGAACCGCCGGTACAGGTAATGCGTGACGGGTTGGCTTCATCTTCCATCACTTCCGGGCTGCACGATTCAACGGCAGCTACGGTGGCAACGTCAAACTGAATGCCGCCAATATCGAAGTTCTTCACCCCGGCACCCTGGCCGTCGTGGTTCATCCAGAAGTAGTCGTTGATCCCCTGTTGCGGACGCTGGTGGAAGTCGCGACCGGCCCAGATATAGGCGTTCGGGTTGGATTCCAGGACGTTGGTGACTCCCGCGTAAGCTTTTTTGAGGTTCACCTCGTCGCCCCAGTGGTCGATCATCACGTTGATATCCCAGATCGCGCCGTTGTCGCCTTTGAACGCTTTGGAGAGCTGGAATTCACCGCCGTTGCCTTCGTTACCCAGACGACCAATGGCGGATGCACCGTTATAGGAACCATCAACGCCCACGTATTTCTGATCGCCACTCTGGAACTGCGCGCCATAACGCGCATAGCCACTGAATTTCACACCGAACGGGATGGCCATGTCGGGTGACTGTGCGGCGCTTTGCGGCTCGTTAATGACATCGGTTTTTTTCGCCACAGCAGCGTCCATTTTCGCCTGACGTTCCGCAAGGGCTTTATCTACGGCTTTGGCGACGATGGCGTCGATTTGTTCCTGAGTAAATTCCTGTGCGAGTACAGAAATCGGGCAAAGCGCGGCCACGACCGCCATGGCTAATGGAAGTTTTTTTATCATGTTCATGGTTATCTCATTTACGTTTTATCCTTCAGTTTGCATTAAGCATTCTGAATAGATGTGCGCATTAATTTATTTTAAGATAATAACCATCCCGCCTCGGTGTAATTCGCTATCACCAAAACAAGTTGATCTGTTATTTATAGATAGAGGTACAGGTAGTATTTATTTAATCGTAGTGACGTCTCCGTTTATTATTTAATTTAAATTAGCGTTGATAGAGATGAATAATTTCTTCTGACAGTTCGCGGGCTAACAGCGACGTCATTAAGTGATCCTGCGCATGCACCATAATTAACGTCATGGGTTGCCGGGCTTCCCCGGCATCCTGTTCGATCAATTTGGTTTGCATGTGGTGAGCCTGACGAGCGTAGCCGTCAGCCTCCCGAAGCAGGCTTTTCGCCTCGTCAATGTTGCCTGCACGCGCGGCGTGCAGCGCCTCGAAGCACAGACTACGGGACTGTCCGGCATTGACGATAATGTCCATTACTGCTTCTTCTAATGCAATCATTGTCTGTATCTCTTAATCGAATCCGTTGTGTTCGGCGGTATTAGCGAACCACTCGCCGCTCTTTTTCACCGTACGTTTTTGCGTGTCTAAATCTAACTGTACCAAGCCATAGCGGTTTTTATATCCGTTGAGCCATGACCAGTTATCAATAAACGTCCACATATGGTAGCCAAGACACTGACAGCCCTCGCTGATCCCTTTATGTAGCCATTTAAGGTGTTCAGAAACAAACTCAATACGGTAGTTGTCGTTAATTTGCCCATCCTGAATAAAACGCTGTTCGTTTTCTACGCCCATTCCGTTCTCAGAAATAAAGCAGCGCGGGTTGCCGTAATTATCACGCAGGTTCGTAATAATATCGTAAATACCCGGCTCATAAATTTCCCACCCGCGATAAGGGTTCATTTTGCGGCCTGGCATTTCGTAGTAATCAAACAACCACTCCGGCATAAAGGGCGCATTCAGATTGACTGCGGTATCACGGCATTTCACCCGACGCGGCTGGTAGTAGTTAATCCCCAGCAGGTCGATTTTGCCATCGGCAATCAGCTGTGCGTCACCCGGTTGACAGGCTGGCAACTGATCGTACTCTTTCAGCAATGCCACCAGATCCGCCGGATATTCCCCTTTCAGCACCGGATCGAGGAAGCTGCGGTTAAACAGCAGATCCGCATAGTGTGCGGCTTTCACATCCGCCGGATGCGGTGAGCGCGGATAGGAAGGCGTCAGGTTGAGCACCACGCCAATTTCGCCATCGTTGTTGCCCGCGCGATAAGCGCGAACCGCCGTCGAGTGCGCCAGCACGGTGTGATACGCCACGGTCGCTGCGCGCCTGAAATCCACTACGTTCGGGTAATGGAAGTCATACAGATAGCCGCCTTCCACCGGCACAATCGGCTCGTTGAAGGTGAACCAGTGCTTAACGCGGTTGCCGAACAATTTGAAACACGTCTGCGCGTAGCGGCCAAAGGCCTCCACGACGTCACGGTTTTCCCAGCCGCCCTTCTCCTGCATCACCATCGGCATGTCGAAGTGAAACAGCGTGATAAACGGCGTGATGCCCTGCGCCAGCAGTTCGTCAATGACGTTGTTATAGAACGCCACCGCCTCAGGATTCACCTCGCCCGTACCATCAGGAATCAGACGTGACCAGCTTAACGAGGTGCGGAAGCTGTTATGTTTTAACTGCTTCAACAGCGCGATGTCCTGTTTCCAGTGCTGATAAAACGTCGAGGTGTTCGCCGGGCCAACCCCCTGATGGAAACGACCTGGCTGGCGGTCGAACCACACATCCCATGTGGTCTGGCTTTTGCCGCCGTTCAGGCTATCCCCTTCGGTTTGCAGCGCTGAGCAGGCACTGCCCCACCAGAAGTTTTCAGGAAAACGGTATCTCATTGTTCTGACTCCTTGATTCATTATGAGTTGCTACGGGCAGCGTTCGCCACGGAGACGGCGTCCTGGGCTTTTTGCTCTTCTGTTTTCATCAGAGAGCGTTCGTAAGCGCGCAGGAACGGGAGGTAAATCAGCGCCGACATCACCATGCAGATCAGGCACATCACCACCGGACTAAAGGCCCAGTTTGCCGCCCACGATGCGCCAATCGGTGCGGGCGTGGTCCACGGCGTCAGTGATACTACCTGATCCAGCCAGCCCAGACGGGTCGCAGCGTATGCCAGTACGGCGTTGATCATGGGCACGAAGACGAACGGGATAAACAGCATCGGGTTCATGATGATCGGCGCACCGAACAGAATAGGCTCATTAATGTTAAAGAAGCTAGGGACGATCCCCATTTTGCCGATCGTCCGCAGATGGGTAACGCGACTGCGCAGCAGCAGGAAGGCCAACGGTAAAGTAGAGCCCACGCCGCCGATCAGCAGGTAGTGATCCCAGAAACCTTGCAGATAAACGTGTGGCAGGGCGACACCCGCCGCGAGAGCAGCCTGGTTTGCCGACAGGTTTGCCATCCAGAACGGGTTCATAATGCCCGTGACGATCAGCGAGCCGTGAATACCGGCAAACCAGAAAATCTGGCACATCAGAACCGAAAGCAGGATCGCCGGCAGGGAGTCAGACGCTGAAACCAGCGGTGCCAGCAGATGCATAATCGCCTGCGGAATAATCATTCCGGTCTGCGCTTCAATAAACAGGTTCAGCGGATGCAGTGTCGCAATGACCACCAGAACCGGAATGAGGATCTCAAACGAACGGGCGACGCCGGTCGGAACCTCTTTCGGCAGACGGATTGTGATGTTGTGCTGCTTCAGCCAGGCATAGACGCGCGTGGAGTAGATGGCGGTAATCAGTGCGGTAAAGATCCCCTGACCGGAAAGGTACTGCGTGGAGATTTTACCGTCGGCATACGGTGCGGCGACCAGTAAAAAGGCCATAAACGCCAGCAGGCCGGACATAATCGGATCGAGATTAAACTGACGGCCCAGACTGGCGCCAATGCCCACGGAGATGAAGAACGTCATAACGCCCATACTGAGGTTAAACGGCAGCATCAGTTGTTCACGGTATGTGGCGGAAAAATCGAGCCAGCCACGGGCAAAGCTGTTGGTGGTTTCGGCAGAGAACGGCGGAAAAATAAACACCAGCATGAACGAGCCGATGATCATAAACGGCAGCGCCGCGGTAAAACCATCACGAATCGCAATCACGTATTTCTGCTGGCCCAGTTTACCGGCAAGAGGCGTGATGGATTGTTCTATGACAGCAACCATTGACTGATATAACGAACTCATAATGACACCTTTCTAATGTGCCGCTTCAATCAGCGACAGAGCAAAATCCAGCACCTTGTCACCG
Organism: Citrobacter telavivensis; assembly: GCA_009363175.1. Classification (NCBI taxonomy): domain Bacteria; kingdom Pseudomonadati; phylum Pseudomonadota; class Gammaproteobacteria; order Enterobacterales; family Enterobacteriaceae; genus Citrobacter; species Citrobacter telavivensis. Next base: position 401,241 of record CP045205.1, on the reverse strand, counting down.
CGTTGCATTCCGTAATCCTGCATATCAATGGCTTTTACGGGGATGTTTTGGGTGGCAGCCTTCTCTGAGAGCGTGTTAAGCATGTATTTTACCTGGGGGCCAAGTAACACCACCTGGTAGTTTGGAAACTGAATGTCAAATTCGGAAACGCCATATGCATCAATTTGTACTGGCAGCTTCCGCTCTTCTGCGGCTTCGACCATTTTACGAACCAGCAGACTGGTGGACATCCCTGCAGAGCAACACAACATAATCCTGAACATTATTAACCATCCTCAAAATGTAAAAACTTATTGCGAGTCTGATTTGATATCATACGGAAACCGGTTTCCATACGAAGCAAACGGAACTGTGACAACCGTCAAGATCTTATTCTTATAAGGCTAATTATTTGGATTTGGCTCACGGTTTCGTCGCTATTTCACGCTTTTTGAGTGGAAACGGAAAATCGGTTTCCATGAAAAAAGGAAAACGCTATACTGCTGGTGGCGAATATTTAAGCCAATGTTAAACTCAGGATTGAAGGAGCCAGGCAGGCTCTGTCAGGGGAGAATGATGTCTACTATCAACGATGTATCGCGTTTGGCTGGCGTGTCTAAAGCCACGGTGTCGCGCGTGTTGAGCGGATCGCGTGGTGTGAAGGAAGCCAGTCGTCTTGCCGTGTTAAAGGCGGTGGATGAGCTGAACTATCGTCCGAATGTGATTGCCCAGTCGCTGCTCAGTCAGTCCACCGGCTGCATAGGCGTGATTTGCGCGCAGGACAACATCAACCAGACGACGGGCTACCTTTACGCGCTGGAAAAGCACCTGAGTCAGCATCAGAAACATTTGTTGCTTCGTTTCGCCAATACCAAAGCGGAGGTGATGAGCGCCCTCGATGAGTTAAGCTGCGGCTTGTGTGACGATGTGCTGATTATTGGTGCGCGTTTTCCGCTGCATATCACGCAGGAGAACGTCATTCTGGTGGACTGTCTGGAGGCAGGCGACGACGTGACCAGCATTCAGTTTGACCACACCTTTGCCACCGAAACGGCCTGTAACTATCTGATTAGCCAAAATCGTCGGCAGATAGCCCTCATCCATCCTGAAGGCATGGGGTTCTGCGAACAGGTGCTGCTCGGTTACAAACATGCGCTGGAGAAGAACTTCCTGCCGTTTAATCGCAACCTGGTCTTTATGGAAGCGACCTCTTCCTCGGTGGCGTTACAGGAGCTGTTAAATAACGCTTCCACGCTTAACTTTAACGCGCTGCTGGTGGCGGATGAGCAGCAGGCTCAGCGGGTGATCCCGCAATTGCAGGCGTTTAATAAGTCGGTTCCGGAAGACATTATGATCTTCAGCCTCGCCGGCTCGCTGCATCTGCCGGGGATCCCGACCATCCCGGCAATCGAATACTCTATGGATGCGATGGCGGCGCGGATTGTCAGTTGGCTGAACGAAAAAACGCAAAGTATGTTGGGATCGTATGTGCTGCGCGGCGACTTAATCATCCCGGATGTGCGTCAGCGGTAAAGTTTATCATCGGGCGTGAAGCGCGGGCTTCACGCTTACATGTCCGGGCATTCCACCTTGCCGAGCGCTTCCCAGTAGTTGTTCTGATTATTCCTTTCCATCGCCAACGCCGCCTCGCGGATGTGCTGTTGATTGTCTTTATTCGCCATGATCGTTTTTTCCCACGCCTCGTCAGAAGGTGAACCCTGCGGCGTACAGATTTTGCGTAGGTCCTTGAGTATCGTATTTTTTTCGTGCGCGGATTGCAGTGCGCCGTAAGGCGAGTCGGCCTGTGCCAGCGTGGGCAGCAAGAAAAGGGCGGCAATGATCGATAAAACGGCTCGTTTCATGATAATAATCCTTGTAGTCGATGCGCATCATTTCAAGAGTAAGTGTAGACGGTGTACGACTCCCTCAGCAGCCTGTGCTACTGTCGGAAAACGATTCAGCCAAAAGTTGTAGTTTTTCAGGAGGATAGAGTGCAGATACAGATTACAGATACCGTTACCGAAGACGATCAAAACGCGCTGCTTGCTGGACTGCGTGCCTACAATTTCCAGTTTCTGAAAACGAGGAATTTTGGCGATCTGGCGGTTTACTGGCGTGACGAGCAGCAGGACATTCGCGGTGGATTGATTGGCAAAATCAAAGGGGAATGGCTGAGCATTGATTTTTTATGGATGCATGAGTCCCTGCGCAAAGGCGGTTACGGCAGTCAACTGATCCAGGCTGCAGAGCACGCCGCTCGCGAGAGAGGTTGTCTCCATGCGCTGGTCGATACCCTGAGTTTTCAGGCGCTGCCGTTCTATCAGAAGAACGGTTATCAACTGCAATTGACCCTCGATGACTTCCCGGAAAAAGGGGCCGCCCGGCATTATTTATCGAAAACATTTTGATGACCGGACGGGTTCACCATGACGTCTGGACGTCGATTCACTTTCTTGCATAGCAGAATAGTGTATGTTCTGAACAATCATTTAATTCTTAAGCGGTAAAGAGATGAGACGGATTGAGATCGTACTGGGAGAGCTTGAAAGGCTGACGCGTGGGCTGGATCGTGCCGATTTGGCGCAGGAAACGGCGTTCACGGCGGAGGCGATTGGCTTTAACCTGGGGCTGGCGCGCAACTCGGTCAGTAAAGATCTCAATCAGCTGTGGAACGATGGTCTGGCGATTAAAAGCCGGGGACGTCCGGTGTTCTTCCTGCACAGACAGACGCTGGAGACGTTGCTGGGGCGCAAGCTGGAGAGTAGCGAGCGCGAAGTGCGCTCGGTGGCCGACCTGCTTCCGCAAGCGGAAAATACGGGCGGTGACGATCCTTTCACCGGTCTGATTGGCTACGATCGCAGCCTGCGTGACGCCGTAGAAAAAGGCCGTGCCGCCGTGCTCTATCCGCAGGGCCTGCATGTGTTGCTGACCGGGCCGTCCGGCGTAGGGAAAACCTTTTTTGCCGAACTGATGCACCGCTTTGCCTGCGAACAAGCCGCCGGTTCCCCGCCGCCGCTGGTCTATTTTAACTGCGCCGAGTACGCCCATAACCCGGAACTGCTCTCTTCGCACCTGTTTGGCCATCGTCAGGGGGCCTTCACCGGTGCGAGCGAGAATAAACCCGGTCTGGTCGAGCAGGCGGACGGCGGCTATTTGCTGCTCGACGAAGTGCATCGCCTGCCCTACGAAGGACAGGAGAAACTATTTTCTATTCTCGATAAGGGCGAGTACCGTCCGCTGGGATCCAGCGCCACGGCGCGTCCAATCTCGGTTCGTCTGATTTGCGCGACCACGGAACCGGTGAGTTCATCGCTGTTGCGCACCTTCCAACGACGAATTCAGGTGAGCATCGACTTGCCGGGGATTCGTCAGCGATCGATTGAGGAACAGGTGGAGCTGATCGTCGGTTTTTTGCAGCGTGAAAGTCGCAAAATCGAGCGTACGGTCAGCATCGACAAAACGCTGTTGCTCTGGCTGTTGAACAAACCGCTGGAGGGCAACATTGGTCAGTTGAAGAGCGATATCCAGTTCTTGTGCGCCCAGGCGTGGGCATCGGGGATGACGGAACATAACGACACGCTACAGCTGGATAAACGGCTGGCGGAGATACCGTTCCATGCCACGCCGGAACAACGTCTGCTGGTCGACGCGCTGTTTGAAGGAAAAGAGCGGCTGAACATTGATGCGCGTACGCTGCCGGCGCTGAAAACCTCACTGGCGACCGGGGCGGAAATCGAAGAGAGCGATCTCTTTTACAGCTTCCTGACCCGTGAATATGTCAATCTGCGCAACAGTAATGTCCCGCCGGCGGAAACGCTGGCTATCCTGAAAAACAAGCTCAGTTCAATCTTCGAATATGGCCTCTACAGCCGCGATAGCGTGGCGCATCCGCCGCGCTATGGCGATCAAATTGAAGAACGCGTGACGCTACTGATCGGCTGCGTGGAGCAGGTGCTGGGCTTTACGCTGCCGGAAAATCTGGTGAATCCGCTGCGCAAGCACTTCCTGGCGCTGATTGGCTATGTCCAGCGCGGACTGATTCCGCAGCTCTACTCTTCCAGCCTGATCCTCGACCGCTGCAAGGATGAATACGATAACGCCACGCTGTTGTGCCGGAAAATCAATGAACTGCTGCATATTCAGTGCCCGGCGACGGAAGTGGTCTGGCTGTGTCTGTTCCTGAAAGAGTGCCGTCACTACCGCCAGCGCATTGATGCCAGCCCGGACTGCGGCGTGATCCTCGTCGCGCACGGCGCAACCACCGCGACCAGCATGGCGCAGTACGTCAACCGCGTACTGGAACGCGATCTGTTCAGCGCGGTCGACATGCCGTTTGAGCAGTCGGTGCATGACACGCTGGAAACGCTAACCCAGATTATTCAGACCCAACGCTATCAGCGGCTGATTCTGATGGTCGATATTGGTTCACTGGTGCATTTCGGCAGTACGATCAGCAAGTTATTTCAGATAGACGTACTGTTAATGCCCAACATCACGCTGACCAGCCTGCTGGAGATCGGGCTGGATTTAAGCTACGAAACCAGCGACCTGCCCCAGCTTGCGGCGCTCATGCAGAGCAAAAACATCCCCTGTCAGCTGTGTACCCCGCAGCAGGAAAACGGCGGCAAAGTGCTGGTTATCTCCTGCATTACCGGTATGGGTACGGCGGAAAAAATTAAAAAAGTGCTTGAGGAGAGCTTTGGCGAACTGATGTCGCAGGACACGCGAATGGTTATTCTCGATTACAACGACGTGCGCAGCCTCGAACGCGTCCAGCAGGCGCTGAACGCCAATGAGCGACTGGCGGGAATTGTCGGTACTTTCCAGCCGGGGCTGCCGGATATTCCGTTTATCTCGTTGGAAGAACTGTTCTCAGAGCAGGGGCCAAAACTGGTGTTAAGTCTGCTGACGCCGGATCTCTCCAGCGCCGAACGCCGTCTGGAGATGGAGCGCAGTGCCATGCGTTTTATCAGCGCGCTGACCATGGAGAGCATTATTAACCATATTTCGGTGCTCAATCCGCAGCGCATTCTCAAGGAGATGGAGGGCGTGCTTAACCACCTGACGACCACGCTTTCCCTGAAACCGAGTCGCCAGGTGACACTACGCTTCCTGATCCACTGCTGTTGCATGGTTGAGCGTATCGTGATCAACCGTAAACCGTTACAGATGGCGCTGGAAAACAAACCGAATCTCGATCCCCGCGCGTTTAGTGTCATTAAATCTGCGTTTCTGCCCATTGAAGAGGCCTATGCCATCCGTTTATCGGATGCGGAATATTTTTATATCTACGAACTGCTTTATAGCTGATCCCTTAACGGGCGAGGCGTTGCGCCCTGCCCGCTCTCTTTTCCCCCTCGCGTGACACAAATACTGGCACAACCCTTGCTCTTACTTTGATGAGTTTTGCCGGATGGCGGCATAAATGCCTTATCCGGCCTACAAAAGCATTATCCGTAGGCCTGATAAGCGAAGCGCCATCAGGCATTGCAAGTCTCATGTAATCGCGCCAGGAGGCCATTTTGACTACCACTCAACCGTTGCCCGAAATTCTGCTGCTCACGCATGGTGGCTGGGGACAACAGCTCTGTAACAGCCTGCGTATGGTGATGGGCGAAATTAAAGGCGTGACGGAAATTGCACTGATGCCCGTCGATACGCTGGGCGAGTTTTATCAGCGTGTCGAGGACGTGGTGAAAACCATGCCGGACGGCTCGCTTATTCTGACCGATTTTGTTGGCGGTACGACGTCCAATGTGGCAGCGCGACTGAGCGCGGATTATCCGGTGGCGGTCGTTTCCGGGTTGAACGCGTCGCTACTGCTGGAAGCGCTGGACAGACGTGAACACGGTTCGTTGACCCTCTGCGTCAGTGAACTGGTGGAAGCCGGACGCAGCAGTTGCCTGGACGTTGTCGCTCATGTCCGTCAATTACAACAATCACAATAAGGAAAATCATCATGGCAAACATCGTGTTATGTCGTATCGATAGCCGACTGATCCACGGACAGGTGGTGACGAAGTGGGTCGGACAGTCCCAGGCTAACCGCATCGCAGTGGTCAGTGACGAACTGGACGCCGATCCGTTTATGAAAAACATCTACCTGATGGCCGCGCCGCCGAACATCAAAGTGGATTGCTACAGCAACCAGAGCTTTGCGGCTTCCTGGAAAGAGAACCAACTGGGCGACGGCAATGTGCTGGTGCTGTTCCCCTCCCTGGCGGCGATTCAACAGGCCGTACAACAGGGGTTTGATGTCACGACCATTCAGGTTGGCGGCCTGGGCGGCGGGCCAAACCGTAAAGCCGTGTTCCAGAACATTACGCTCGATGAAAAAGACGTTGGCATTCTTAACGACCTGAAAAGTCGTGGGATTCAGGTGTTCTTCCAGACTATCCCGGAAGATAAACCGCAGTCGCTGGACGATATCCTGAAAAAATTCTAATTCTCTGATAATGGGATAACACTATGGATACCTTAGTTTTTGCAAGCCTCATGGGGTTGTATTACTGGTTTGCCCGCTTACGCCTTGGCTACACCTTCTCTGCCATGCTGCTTCAGCCGGTGGTGGTGGCCGTCTTTGTCGGGCTGCTGCTTGGCAACATGCAGACGGCGATGATTATCGGCGCGGGGATGCAGCTCGTTTATCTCGGCGTGACCTCAACGCCTGGCGGTAACGTGCCGTCAGATCCGGCGCTGGCAGCCTGTATCTCGATTCCTATCGCGGTGAAAGCCGGGATGGATCCAAACCTGGCGATTGCGCTGGCGATCCCCTTCGGTGTGATCGGCGTTTTCCTCGACCAGTTGCGTCGTACGCTGAACGCGGCCTGGGTACATATGGCCGATAAGCACGCGGAAACGGCGAATATGTCGGGCATCATGCGCTGTGCGTTCCTCTACCCGGCATTGCTCGGACTGGCGCTGCGTTTCCCGGTGGTGTTTGCCGCGAACTACTTCGGTCAGGACGTGGTGGAAAGTTTCCTCAAACTGATGCCGCACTGGCTGACCCACTCCTTTGAAATCATGGGCGGGATCCTGCCGGCGCTGGGCTTCGCCATCACCATTATGGTGATCGGTAAAAAGAGCCTGCTGCCGTGGTTTATCGGCGGATTCTTCGCGGTGCTGTACCTCAAGGTGGACATCATGGCGATGGCGATCTTCGGTACCTGTGTGGCCTTCCTGATTAAAGGTCTGGCGAAAAATGAAGGAGCAGCATGATGAGCAGCGACGTAATGCAGCATGAACTGGTTGAGCGCGCACGGACAACCGGGGCGTTGACCAAAGCGGATATCACCAAAGCGTGGTTTATCTACTGGCTGGGCGCGGAGGTATCCAACTCCTATGAACGTCTGCAGAGCCTGATTTTCTGCGCCTCGATGACGCCGATCATCAAAAAGCTCTACCCACAAAAAGAGGAGCAGGTGGAGGCGCTAAAACGTCACCTGAACTTCTTCAACTCTGAGCAAACTTTTGGCGCGGTGATCCAGGGGATTTCCATTGCCATGGAAGAGCAGAAAACGCGCGGCGAGCCGATCAGCGATGCCTCAATTACCGGGATTAAAACCGGTCTGATGGGCCCGCTGGCTGGGATGGGCGACTCCATTGTTTGGGCCGCCGTCATGCCGCTGCTCATTGCGATTTTCATCCCTTTCGCCGCCAATGGCAGCGCGTTTGGCGGTATTGCACCGCTGATCCTCTATCCGGCAATCACGCTGGCGATCAGCTACGGCCTGATCCACAAGGGCTACACCCTGGGGCGTGATTCTATCGTCGGATTACTGCAAGGGGGGCGAATCAAAGAACTGATCTACGGCGCGAACGTGCTGGGGTTAATCATGATGGGCGCGCTGTCGGCAAGCTACGTCAAGATCACTACGCCGTTGAAAATCAGCGCGCTGAAGGGTTCTGAAGTGGTGGTGCAGCAGATCCTCGACTCCATCGCGCCAGGCCTGCTGCCGCTGGCGGCGGTGTTTGCCATCTATATCTTTCTGGTGAAGAAAGGGCCGCGATACACCACCATTCTGTTGTCAATTGTGGCGCTTAGCGTGGTTTGTTCGCTGCTGGGAGTGTTGTAAGTCATGACACAGAATATCTATCAACAGCTGGGACTAAAACAGGTGATTAACGCCTGCGGCAAGATGACGATTCTTGGCGTCTCCAGCGTCGCGCCCCAGGTGATGCAGGCCACTGCGCGGGCGGCCTTCGCCTTTGTCGAAATCGATGAGCTGGTGGACCGTACCGGTGAGCTGGTTTCCCGCTTTACCGGCGCGCAGGACAGCTATGTGACCTCCTGCGCGTCGGCGGGGATCGCCATTGCCGTTGCCGCCGCTATTACTCGTGGCGACCCGCTCAGGGTGGCTCTCATGCCAGACAGCAGCGGCATGGCCAACGAAGTGGTGATGCTGCGCGGTCATAACGTGGATTATGGCGCTCCCATCACCAGCGCCATTCGTCTGGGCGGCGGGCGCGTCGTGGAGGTCGGGGCGAGCAATCTCGCCGCGCGTTGGCAACTGGAGAGTGCGATTACCGACGAGACCGCCGCGCTGTTGTATGTGAAATCGCACCACTGTGTACAGAAGGGCATGCTCAGCATTGACGACTTTGTACAGGTTGCGCAGATCCATAACCTACCGTTGATTGTCGATGCCGCCGCCGAGGAGGATTTACACGCCTGGGTGGCGAGTGGGGCGGATATGGTTGTCTACAGCGGGGCAAAAGCCTTCAATGCGCCCACCTCCGGGTTTATCACCGGCAAGAAACCGTGGATTGCCGCCTGTAAAGCGCAGCATCACGGCATCGCCAGAGCGATGAAGATCGGTAAAGAGAACATGGTCGGACTGGTGTATGCACTGGAAAATTATTACCAGGGGCAGACTGTGGTGACCGCCGAACAGTTGCAACCGACGGCAGAGGCGATTTCGGCAATCCGTGGGCTGACCGCCGATATTGAGCAAGACGAAGCCGGGCGCGCTATCTGGCGTATTCGTGTACGGGTCGACACGCAGGTGCTCGGTCTGGACGCGCGTGAAGTCGAAGCTCAACTTCGGGGAGGCGATATCGCTATCTACGCCCGTCGCTATAACCTCCATCAGGGCGTCTTTAGCCTCGACCCACGTACGGTCGCCGAAGGGGAAATGGCACTCATTGTGGCGCGACTCAGGGAGATTGTAGAACATGCAGCAGATTAATTTTTATCGCCAACGTGTGGCGATTAACGTGCTGGCGAAAGATATCGCCAACGCCCGGGAAATCTATGACGCCGCCGAGGGACATGCGGTGATTGGCATCCTGTCCGCGCAGTTTTCGTTAGTTGACGAAGGCGTCCAGGAGGTCAAACGTTGGATGGCCGAAGTCCCCTCGGTTTCAGTGGGCCTGGGGGCAGGCGATCCGGCGCAGTATTACAAAGCAGCGATGATTGCATCAAAGGTCCATCCGGCGCACGTCAACCAGACCTTCACCGGCAGTGGTTTTGCGGCGGGGGCGTTGGCGGCGACAGGCGGAGAACAAACGCACATCAACGCGCTGGTCAGCCCGACGGGGACGCCTGGTGAGGTACTGATCTCCACCGGCGTCAGTAGCGGTCAGGGAACGCCAGCGCGCGTCTCATGCGATGCTGCAATCCGTATGATGCAAGATATGGGCGCGCACGCGGCGAAGTTCTTCCCAATGGGGGGCGAAAAGTCTCTTCCTGAGCTGTATGTGCTGGCAACCACTGCGGCACGTAACGGCATGACGCTGATCGAACCGACGGGTGGCATTGATGTGGAAAACTTTGGCGTCATACTGCAAACCTGCCTGGAGGCAGGCGTGCCGCGCGTAATGCCGCATTTATACACATCGATTATCGACCCACAAACGGGCAACACCCGACCTGAAGATATCGTCCGGTTAATGGAGATCGTGAAAGCGTTGGTCTGAACCGAATGGCGCTGCGTGTGGTTGGCGCAGCGTCATCAGGATTTTTGAATATTCCCTCTTTATGCTTTTTTCTTCTTATTGATGCCTTTTCGTTTTTTAAACCGCAGCAGCCTTCCCGCTATAGTCATTTCATTACTCATCAGGCGGTTATTTCAAAAGGATAAAAACGTGAAATTGACGATACCTCATTTACGGACAGGGGCGGCGGTACTGTTGGCGGGATTGTTGTTGGTCGGTTGCGACCAGCAGAGCAGTGATGCAAAGCACATCAAAGTCGGCGTGATTAACGGCGCCGAGCAGGATGTGGCGGAAGTCGCCAAAAAAGTGGCGAAAGAGAAGTACGGTCTCGACGTCGAACTGGTCGGTTTCAGCGGCTCACTGTTGCCGAACGATGCCACCAACCACGGCGAACTGGATGCCAACGTCTTCCAGCATCGCCCGTTCCTTGAGCAGGATAATCAGGCGCATAACTATAAGCTTGTGGCGGTGGGGAATACCTTTGTCTTCCCGATGGCCGGCTACTCGAAAAAAATAAAAACGGTCGATCAATTGGCGGACGGCGCAACGGTGGCGATTCCTAACGATCCCACCAACCTCGGACGGGCGCTGTTGCTGCTGCAAAAAGAGCAGTTGATTACCCTGAAAGAAGGAAAAGGATTGCTGCCGACGGCGCTGGACATCACCGCCAACCCGCGTCATTTACAGATTATGGAGCTGGAAGGGGCGCAACTGCCGCGCGTACTGGACGACCCGAAAGTTGACGTGGCAATTATCAGCACCACTTATATTCAGCAAACCGGGCTTTCTCCGGTTCACGACAGCGTGTTTATCGAAGATAAAAATTCGCCGTATGTGAACATCCTGGTGGCGCGAGAAGACAATAAAGATGCGGAAAATGTGAAGGAATTTCTGGCGTCTTATCAGTCACCTGAAGTCGCAAAAGCGGCAGAAACGATCTTTAACGGCGGTGCGGTTCCGGGGTGGTGATCGGTAACGCATTCAGATAACTGAATTTTATCGCCAGAAGCGCTCTTCTGGCGATACTGTACAACGCTACCTTTATCGCTGAACGAGCATTAAGATTATCCCTTCTTTTCCTTGTGTTCAGATTTTTCAATGAACAATGTACTTCCATTCTTTTTTGTACTCAAAAACCCCGCTTCTAATAGTCATTTGTCCTTTTTTGTAAGGTTATGATGAGTAATCTGTAGATTTATATTCTGAGAAAGAGTATGTGACTAAAAGAAAAGATCGTTACGGGAAAATTCCTGGAATTGGCGGGTTTTGCAACACCAGGTTAACGATGGTTACGTTTTTTATTAAAATAAGATTTTTCTTACAATAAAATAAAAGAATGTTTCATTCATAATTAATTATTAATTATTAACACATTACGTAAAGTACCCGAGTCGGTTTGTCAGGATTATTCTCTTAATCGTGAAAAATGGTTTTTCTGGCTAAAAATTCGACTGCAAATGTATCTTTTTTGTTTAAATTGTTTTTGTTTTTTGTTTTAAGTGTGATCGTGAGGCGTTTAATTTAGCTGTGTTTTGGTTTGTGTATTGATTTAGATCAATTTAATCGATTTATAAAATTTTATCTTTTTTTAACCAATGCTGTCTTATAAAAACCTAATTATCGATATATTTATAAGGGTGAATAGCGTAGATAGAAGGCAGCACTTTATTTTCCGATAAGCATTTGGATTGATTGGTTTTGGTTGAAAAATCCTAATATTGCGGATGAAAGTTTTGCGTATATCATGTCAATGGAACCGAAAGGTGTTATTCAGTGCCCGTATTCATGATGGGGCGAGAATCGTTTTATCTTAATAACACATTCAATGGGCTGTTCATTTATATCAACCACAACAGGGAATTAATTATGCGTAAATATAATTTTGCGTTGTCCGCATTAGCAATGGTTTTCACTTCTGCATTTACTGCTTCAGCATTTGCCGTTGATGGTACTATTACAATTAACGGACAAATTACTGATACCACTTGTACTATTTCTGTCGATGGCGGCAGTAATGATGCAACGGTAATACTGCCAACCGTCTCTTCGTCTACCCTCGCAACAACAGGGGCAACAGCCGGTGCGACGCCGTTTACGATCTCACTGAGCAGCTGTTCAGGTACGGCGTTGAATAATGCCAGCACCTATTTTGAACCCGGTACCTATGTTGATAGCACAACCGGCCGTCTGAATATTGATACTGGCGCGTCTGATGCCGCGACTTTCGTTCAGGTTCAATTATTAAATGCCGATCGTAATCCTATTGTGGCAGGGGCTTCAGTGGCGGCCGGTCAGAATGATATCCCGGTTGATATCTCGTCTGGCAGCGGTTCACTGAATTACTTTGCACAATATTATGCGACAGGCACAGCGACTGCGGGTTCCGTAACGACTCAGGTCGATTACACCATGGTATACGAGTAACAGAAACAGGAGTAAGGGGACATCCTTTACTCCTGATTATGAGGTAACGAGATGTTAAAGATATTATCTTCCGGCATGGTTTTATTATTTTCGATGTTCTCAATGAACGTCATGGCTGACGTTGTTATTAATGGAACACGCATTGTCTTTAATGCAAAAGACAAGGAGTCGACGGTACAGCTAAAAAACCGGGGGAGTAATCCTTATCTTTTACAAATATGGATGGACGATGGTAACCCACGGGCGAAACCGGGAGAAATCAACGTTCCATTTCTCATTACGCCTCCTGTCGTTCGTATTGACCCGGCTAAAGGGCAAGCGGTGCGAATTATGGCGACAAACCCAGCATTACCGCAGGACAGGGAGTCTGTTTTTTGGTTTAACATGCTGGAGATTCCGCCAAAAGCACAGGCCGCAACGTCGGGGAATACCCGTATGCAGTTGGCATTTCGTACCCGTATAAAATTATTCTATCGTCCGGATAATCTGCAGCCAACACCATTGCAGTCATATAAAGAACTAAAACTATCCCTACAAGGGAACAATATAAAAGTTGTCAACGATTCTCCTTATTACATCACCTTTAACAAGATTGAGATTCGTAAGACAAAAGAGTCCGAAGTCCTGGCATCTGTAGAGAAATTTCCTCAAAGGATGGTAAATCCTAAAAGTGAAATAGTATTCCCCCTCGCGAATAGAAAGTCAGCAAGGTTAAGTGATGCTTCATTTTTTTACAGTGTAATAAATGATTATGGTGGAGAAACAACAAATGAGCATAAATTACAAAATAGCCCATAATGCTATTTCTTGTTCTCTGAGACTAACCCGCGTTGCTCAATTCATTATCTTTTCTTTTGTTTCTGTTCAGGTTGCCTTTGCTGACACCGATGATGTGCAGTTTAATAGTGATTTTTTGCGCTCAGCGATTGATGTGAGTAATTATTCACGGGGGAATCCGGTCCCTCAGGGGCAATATCATGTTGATCTTTATGTGAATGATAAGTGGAAAGGGCGCGGCGACGTTAAATTTGAAAATGATAAAAGTAATCCCCTTGTCGCCAGACCTTGTTTTACACTAAAGCTGGTATCCATGCTGGGTATCGATATTGATAAAATTGAACCAGAAATGCGTCAGTTGCTCAAAACTGATGACAGTTGCGTGCGTATTAATGATATTTCTCCCGATTTAACAGCCTATTACGATGTGACATCGCAGCGTATTAATGTGCAGGCTCCTCAGATATGGCAACTTCGCCAGGTTCGCGGCTATGTGAATCCTGAATTATGGGATAACGGTATCCCTGCGGCAACGCTGCAATATGATTACAACGCATGGCATGCCGATATGTCCGGATCTGATGCCATCTCTTCCCAGTATTTAGGTTTGATGGGGGGACTCAATTGGGATGCGTGGCGCTTACGCTATCGTGGCATTTTTAACTGGAACAATGATAAGGGCTGGCAATATGACTCAACCAGCACTTACCTTGAGCGCGGCATTATCCCGTTACGCAGTAAGCTGGTGATGGGCGATTCCACCACCGATGGTCAGGTTTTTGACAGCGTCGGTTTTCGCGGCGTGATGCTGACTTCTGACGATCGTATGTATGAGGATTCACAGCGTGGATATGCGCCAGTCATTACTGGCGTTGCAAACACTAACGCCCTGGTCAGCGTCAGTCAGCGAGGCGTACACATTTATCAATCGACGGTACCGCCCGGCGCATTCCGTATTGACGATCTGTACCCCAACGGCACAGGGGGCGATCTGCTGGTCACCGTTAAAGAGGCGGACGGAAGCGAGCACAGTTTTACCGTAACCTACGCTTCCATCGCTGAACTGCTGCGTCCGGGAACCAGTCGCTATTCGCTGATGGCTGGGCGCTATCGGAATTCCTCTGTTAATGAAAAACCGCAGATTGCGATGGGGACATTTCGTCACGGTTTCACCAACCTGTTGACCACTTACACGGGGGCTATTGGCGGGGAAGATTATCAGTCTGTCGCCGGTGGCATCGCGCTCAATACCCCTGTCGGTGCCTTTTCTGCTGATATCACGCATGCCCGAACGACGTTTGCGGATGACAGCAAACGTGAAGGCCAAAGCATCCGTTTTTCATTTGCCAAGATCTTACCTGTCGTGGATACCAATATCACGCTGGCGAGCTACCGCTATTCCAGTTCGGGTTATTACGATATTGATGACGCAATGCTGATGCGCGACTTAGAGAGAACGAATAAAGGCGCCTATTCCAGCAGCATTAACCGTAAAAATCGGCTGCAACTCAGCGCGACGCAAACTATTTCAGATACGCTTGGGAGTATTAACATCAGCGCCAGTACCCAGGATTACTGGAATAAAAGCGGGCGCGACACCGAATATCAATTGGGCTACACCAATGCCTTTAAGTGGTTCAATTTTAACCTTAATGCCAGTCGTACCCGCGATTTAGTCAAAGATAAATGGGACAACAAAATTGCGATTGGTATCTCTTTACCCCTCGGGAATAGTGCGCGCTCAGCTTATCTCAGCTCCACCTATGTACAAGAGAGCGGGCATCGGGGACTGCAAAACTCAATCGCCGGAACGTCCGGAGAAAACCGCCAGTATAACTGGAGCGCGTTCGCTAATCAGGATCATTACGACCATAGCAGCAGTAAAACCACTGGCGGGGCCAGTGGAAACTGGACTTCACCCTGGACCACCCTGGGAGGCAACTTCTCTGCGGGTCAGGGTTATCAGCAATATGGTATGAACCTTTCTGGCGGCGCTATCGCCTGGCAAAACGGTATTGTGCTGACGCCTATTATGGGTGACACCATGGCTGTCATCGAAGCAGAGCATGCCGGGGGCGCGAAGGTTACGAATAACAGCAGCCTCAGCCTTAACCGTAGCGGAAATGCCGCTGTGCCTTATCTCTCCCCGTATCGCCAGAACACCATCGAACTCGATCCGAAAGGGTTATCGAACGATGTCTCCCTGGACGTCACCAGTCAGAACAGCGTACCTACCGCGGGTGCGGTGGTACTGATGAAGTACGCGACGGATAAGGGATATTCGGTTCTTTTCACCCTTCAACATGCCGGTGAGTCTCTGCCGTTTGGCGCAGATGTCGTGGATGAGCGCGGCAATACTGTCGGTTATATCGCCCAGGGAGGGCAAAGTTTTGCTCGTGTTAAGAATCTGTCGGGCACACTGCGTGTGAAATGGGGAAGTGCTGTGGGTCAGCAATGCCAGTTCAGCTACCGCTTATCAGAGCAGAAAAGTGCGAATACCGCCGACTTACGTCGCGCTGATGCGGTATGCCAGTCATTAAGGAGTGAAAAATGAAATCTATCGTAACGGGAGTGGTGCTCTCTTTTTTGACACTGGTAGCGATGTGCGGCGTGGCGCGTGCCGACGGGACATGGGTGAATTGTGATCGTACCAATGGCTACTACCAGTACTTTGACTCTACGACCATACAGGTGGGTAAAGACGCTGCCGTAGGGGATTTACTGGGAACATGGGTAACCTCTTACAACCCAACAGCCTGGACCTGCTCTCATCGAACCAGCTATCAGAGTTATGCGGTACCGATGGCCGTACAGGGATACCCTCCCTATACCATTTGGGGCACCACACAGGTTGATGGACAAAGTTACAACGTCTATAACACCGCGGTAAAAGCGGGATTGGGCTATATCGCCCGCTGGCGCTATACGGTTAAAGGGCAAACCAGCGACTGGTATCCACTCACCGTCGCCAACGGCGTTTATCAGACGCCAACGCAGTTATTCACGGTGACGGACGATGGCAGTTCATGGAAGCTTGGCGTCGATGTCCAGATTCGCTTTGTTAAAACCTCCACGTCGTTGACTGCGGGCAGCACCTCCGTTTTTGACCCGATGTATATGCGTCATTACCAGACTTATGGGGGCAGTACTTCCGTCGGAAGCGGAACCTATATGATTGCTGATTTTCTGGCGGGTGGTCTGGTGATTTCGACAACGGGGGGAACCTGTACGACATCGGATGTCACGGTTAATTTACCCCCAGTCAGTCGGACGGATTTTAGCGGAGTAGGTTATACCGCGGCACGTACAGATTTTAATCTGAATTTCACGAAGTGTCCGGCGGGATTATCGAGTATCAGTTATTTATTTACACCGACTACGGCCATTATTAATAACGCCAATGGTGTTTTTGCTTTGGCGAGTACGTCAACAGCCAGTGGCGTTGGGATTCAGTTACTGAACGATCAGGATATTCCTCTGTCATTTAACACGGCGTATCTCCTGACTGATTACGATCCGACTCAGAATAATGCAAATTATACTGTGCCGCTACGGGCGGGGTTATATCAGACGGAAGCGAACGTGTCTTCAGGCGTTGTTAAAGGTGCGGTTACCTTCACCCTGGTTTATAAATAAAGGAGAGGGCGTGAAGAAACGACTTAAGCATGTTTTGAATCACTTCCTGATATTACTTTTGCTACCATCATCGGCAATGGCGGCAACCTACATTAATTACACGCGAGTGATCGTTAATGAGAAAGACCGTGAGTCTACCTTTACGGTTTACAATGAAGGTTTGAGGCCGGTCTTATTACAGCTGTGGACGGAAAAAGAGTCGCTTTTAGAGCGTCCAGAGGACATTAAAACGCCGTTTATCATTTTACCGCCAATTTTCAGGCTTGAAGGCAACACCTCTCGCGCGGTGCGTATTCAGTTCGTCGGCGATCGGCAGACGCTGCCTGAAGACAGAGAGTCTCTATTCTGGCTGAATACGCTTGAAGTCCCGCCAGTTGCCGATAGCAAGAGCGGTTCCGGCGCGCTGCAGGTCGCTTTTCGTACCCGGGTAAAGTTATTCTGGCGACCGCTGTCGCTAGCGGCAAACACGCTGGAAGAGAGTGTGAAGAAAATACAGATAACCGCCTCAGATTGTGGGGGGAATCGTTGTCTATTGGTAAAGAATAATTCGCCTTTGCATGTGACATTAATGGGTCTTACGCTCAACGACGGTACAGAAATAAAACAGTTACCTGATGATGGTCTCCTCGCACCGTTGTCGACAAAAACGGTTATTTTACCTAAAGGTGCAACGGGAAACCGTACTGTCGAAACATTTTCATGGATTGATGATTATGGTGTGGTCAATACCTATAAAAACTAATGCGAAGGATACTGCTATGCTTAATTTTAATTCCTCATCCTTACGGTATAAGTTTATTTATCTGACAAAAAACATCTATGATGGTATTGCCATTCACACGCTTTTTGCAGATGCGTTACATGAGTCTGGTTTGAAAACGGAACTCAATGAAGATATTCCATTTCACCTGATAGATAAGTATATTAACTTTATCCCATTTTCATTGCGTTTTAATGTAACTTATAAGCAGCGCGATCGCGTACTTGAAAATGACATCACGCTGTCGGCAAAAGGAGAAGAGATAAAGCGAATGAGTTTTAATCATATCCTTTTTTTTGTGGATATGTATAAACCCGAACATACCTCTTTTCTGTCGTTCGAAGGGCTGCAAGATCTCAACGCGATCAGGGAGCGTATAGATGCTTTTATGGTGCATTGTGATGCCGTGATCAGTGGTAATAAAAAATGCCGCTCAAGAAGTTTTTTGTTCACGCTGCGCGAACAGCAAATTGTCTTTCATTTGTTGCAGGGAATGTCTGTTAAAGAAATTGCGCTTGAACTTGAGGTGAGCGACAAGCTTGTCTATCGGGAACGATGGGCGCTGACGCGTAAACTGATTGACCAAAAAAACTGCAGACTATACAAAAGGTTAATAAACATAAAAACGACATGATGAAAGTCGCAGAGTGGACGGTGCTTTCGTGCGTCCACTCTTTTTTGTTACACCGTTCTGGCGCGGCGGCGGGAATCCATCGAGATCAACACCACGGAGGACAGGATCAGCAGCGTGCCCAGCCAGTCCGGCAGGGTGAAGGTAATGCCCAACAACAGCAGCGACAGCAGGGCGCTACTCAGCGGTTCGGCACAGCTTAAAATACTCGCTTTCGGCCCACCAATCATCTGCGCACCCTTCAGATACAGGCTGAACGTCAGCGACGTGCCAATCACCACCAGGTAGAAAAACGCCAGGATCAGGCTGCCATTGACCACAAAATCTGTGCCCTCTCCGGCGTAAAACGGCAGCAGAATCATCCCACCGATTAACATACTCCAGCCGACAATCGGCAAGGTGCCGTAGTGCGCAATCAGCGCTGACGGGTAAGTCGTATAAAATGCGGCGGCAAACGCTGAGGCAATCCCCCAGAACAGCGCGGCGGGCGAAACTGACAGTGAGGTGGGGTTGCCGTGCGTCACCAGTAAAAAGGTGCCGATGAGCGAAGTGAGGATGGCGGTCAGCACCAGCGCGCCGGGACGGGCTTTACGCACCAGCGCGAACCACGCAACGATGATCGTTGGCGACAGAAATTGCAGCACCGTGGCGGTCGCGGCGTTGGATTTTTCGATGGTTAGCAGGAAGGTGAGTTGCACCGTCAACGCGCCAACGACAGAAAAAATCAACAGGCTCAGAGCGTCTTTGCGATCTTTGAAAATGGAAAAGATTTTGTCGCCGTGTACCACGGAGAGCATCAGCAGAATTAAGCCGGCAAATATCAGGCGCGTCATGGTCAGAAATGGCGACGACATCTGGCTTTGCTCCATGATGTACTGCGCGCAGACCCCTGAACTTCCCCATAAAACGGCGGCAATCAGGACATTCAGCATCCCTCTTCTGGTGGACCCCATGCTTTCCTCGGCTTTGTTTTTTCGACGTTATTTGCAGGCATGATAACAGATAAGACAGAAGCGTTTCCCTCGCCATAACAGGTTGTTTATTCATGGCCTGCATGCAAATCCGAATCCAGGCGTTTTTGACATTGCGCGGGGGATGGCGGCGTTCTATTGTCAAAATGAAACTTCAGCAGGAAGGAACACATCATGGGTAAGCGTCGTGGTTTAACGGCTGTGCTGGCCACTCTGGTTTCTCTCTCCCTGTTTGCCGCGCCAGTGATGGCAAATCCGGGAAATGGTAACGGAAACGGTCATGGCGGCGGCCAGGGCAACAGCAGTGGCAATCAGGGAAATAAGGGCAACCAGGGAAATAACGGACAAAAAGGAAATTCGGCCCAGAAAAACAACGGTTCTTCCGATCATCGTAAAAATTATGGCAAACCCGATCACGTCGAGTCCGACATTAGTTTTGCGACAGCGCGTCATCTGGCGGTGAATTATGGTCTGACGGGTTATAAATCTTTGCCGCCGGGAATAGCAAAAAACCTGGCACGAGGAAAACCGCTTCCTCCGGGGATCGCGAAAAAAACGGTTCCGGCATCGATGCTGGGAGAACTCCCTTACTATCCGGGCTATGAATGGAAAATCATAGGGGATAATCTGGTCCTGATTGCGCTGAGTACCGCGGTGGTCACCGCAATTATTAACGGGGTGTTTGATTAACCTATTAAAAAGCCGGGGAGCTTTCCCCGGCTTTTTACATCAGAACGCGACGTTAACGTCAGCCATCACAGAGGTTTCGCTGTCGCCTTTACCTTTAACGCGTAACGTGCGCGCCGTTCGTTTCTTTATGAGAATCCGCTTTCGTCTGTGGCAAAAGCGGATTCTTTTTTATTCGCCGCGTAGGATCTGGCGGAAATGGGATACCAGCGGGCGTTGATTAGCTTTATGCCAGGCGGCCCATAATTGCGTGGAATAATTCATCCACGGCAATTCGCGTAATACCACGCCTTCCGGCGCATTGTGACGCAGGCTATGTTGAATTAATGCCAGACCTAATCCTGCAGCGACCAGACCTAATGCTGTCAGCGGTTCGCCGGCTTCTAAACGAATATCAGGATTAAACCCGGCTTTTACGCAGGCGGCGACAAAATGATCGCGAGAATGCGCATCGTCGTTATGAATCACCGCAATCCACTGCTGATCGCCAAGTTGCGACGCGACAAGGTTTTCCTCCTGTGCCAGAGGATGGTTTTGCGGTAAGGCCAACAGCATACGATCGTTCAGAACCTGAATGTATTCCAGGTCCTGTTCATAGTCTGCGGGCGGCGTATCGACCAGAGAAAAATCGAGGCTGCGCTGGCGCAAGCCTTCAATCTGGGTAGCCGGTGGCTGGCTGTAAAGCGCGATATGCACATCCGGGCGCGATACACGTAACGTACGCAACGCCGTAGAAAGCACGCCGGAATGCATGGCGTTTTCAATATAGCCAATACACAAGCCTCCATCTTCACCGCGTCCCAGACGTTTACCCAGTGATTCCAGACGATTGGCATGCGTCAGCAATGAACGCGTTTCGGCGAGGAATGTCTGCCCATCGGCAGTCAGTCGGATGCGTTGTTGATTGCGCTCAAACAGCATCAGTCCCAGGCGTTCTTCCAGTTGCGCAATCTGGCGGCTGAGCGGCGATTGCGAGATATGCAGTCGCTCAGCAGCACGTCCTACGTGCTCTTCTTCTGCGACCACTACGAAGTACTTCAGTTGGCGTAAATCAATCATATTAGACCTCAAAGGACTTAAGTTAGACGAATTATGTCCTATCAAGTCACAACATTGCAAGGTATTGTGAGCTTCGTCACAGGGCGATAGCAAAAAACGCCCGAACTAAACCCGAATACTTGAGGACATCTTATGAGCATTAAAAATTTACTTCCCGGCAAAATCGGCTTAGGCGGCGCGCCGCTCGGCAACATGTTCCGTGCCATTCCGGAAGAAGAGGCCCACGCCACCGTGAGCGAAGCCTGGAACCTGGGCGTGCGTTACTTTGATACCGCGCCGCTGTACGGCTCTGGCCTTTCTGAAATTCGTATGGGCGAAGCGCTGTCTCAGTATCCGCGCGATGAATATGTTTTGAGCAGTAAAGTCGGCCGCATCATGCTGGACGAAATGGAAGATCCCGCCAAACGTGATTTTGGTGAGAAAGGCGGTCTTTTCGAACACGGCCTGAAGAACAAAATTCTGAATGACTACTCTGCCGACGCCACCCTGCGCTCGATTGAAGACAGCCTGAAACGCCTGAAAACGGACCATCTGGATATCGTCTGGATCCACGATCCGGCGCAGGATTTCTACGGTGACAGCTGGCTGGAGCAGTTCAATATTGCCCGTACGGGTGCGTTCCGTGCGCTGACGCGTTTGCGTGATGAGGGAGTGATCAAAGCATGGGGACTGGGCGTGAACCGCGTCGAACCTTGTGAACTGACGCTGGCGCTTGATGAGCCGAAGCCGGATGCGTTCCTGCTGGCAGGTCGTTATTCCCTGTTGGATCACGAACGTGCACTGCAACGTCTGATGCCGGAAGCACTGGAACATAACGTTGATATCGTCGTCGGTGGCCCTTACAGCTCCGGCGTGCTTGCCGGTGGTGAGCACTTTGAATATCAGAAAGCCTCCCCGGCCATTAAGCAGAAAGTGGCGCAAATTCACGCCATTGCCGCGCGTTTTAACGTCGATGTTAAAGCAGCAGCACTGCAGTTCGCGCTGGCGAACCCTGCCGTTGCGGCGGTTATTCCTGGCTCCAGCCGTCCTGGCCGTATGGCGGAAGATCTGGCTGCACTGAATGCAACCGTTCCGGCTGAATTCTGGGCGGAAATGCGCCGTCAGGCTCTGGTTGCGGAAAACGCGCCGCTGCCGACCCGTTAATCAACCGAGTGAGAAAAATATGAAACTGGATCTGACAGGTAAGGTCGCTGTTGTCAGCGGCTCGACCTCCGGTATTGGGCAGGGTATTGCTGCCGGACTGGCAAAAGCAGGTGCAACGGTGGTTGTCGTCGGTCGCAAACAGCACGGCGTCGATGACGCAATGGCCGCGATTACGGCGCAACACCCTGCGGCGTTGCTGCGCGGCGTGGTGGCCGATCTCAGCACCGAACATGGCGTAAATGCGCTGATCGCCGCCGTTCCGACGGCGGATGTGCTGGTCAATAATCTGGGGATTTTCAACGATAAAGATTTCTTTAGCGTTCCGGATGACGAGTGGCTGCACTTCTACAACGTCAACGTTATCTCCGGCGTGCGCCTGGCGCGTCATTATGCGCCAGCCATGACGGAACAAGGCTGGGGGCGAATTATCTTTGTTTCGTCCGAATCGGGCGTAGCTATCCCCGGCGACATGATCAACTACGGCGTCACGAAAGCCGCGAATCTGGCGGTGTCCCATGGTCTGGCGAAGCGACTCGCCGGAACCGGTGTGACCGTTAACGCCATTCTGCCGGGGCCGACTTTTACTGATGGCCTGCAGGAGATGCTGGCGGACGCCGCCGCGCAGTCGGGACGTAGCCCGCGTGAACAAGCCGACGAGTTTGTCAGAACGGCACGCCCGAGCTCCATCATCCAGCGTGCGGCGGATGTGGAAGAAGTGGCGAATCTTGCGGTTTATCTCGCGTCACCGCTCTCCTCGGCAACGACAGGGGCAGCCCTGCGCGTTGATGGCGGCGTCGTCGACACCCTGACAATGTAACCCTATAAATTTAAGAGAAAAATATCATGGCTAAGACAAGTGTATCGATTGAAATTCCGGCTTCTGCCGACGCCGTATGGCAACTGATGGGCGGCTTTGACGCGTTGCCGGACTGGCTGCCGTTCATCCCGAAAAGCGTGGTGACAGAAGGGGGGCGCGTGCGTTCGCTGACAACTTCCGACGGCGGTACCGTGATTGAGCGTCTGGAAGCGTTTGATAATCGTCAGCGCAGCTACACCTATTCCATTATTCAGGCGCCGTTCCCGGTGGTGAATTACCTCTCAACCATCACGGTTCATGAGACCGCCGACAGCCAGGTTTCCCGCGTGGAATGGTCCGGCGAATTCACGCCAGTGAACGTATCTGACGAAGAGGCACGGGCGCTATTTACGGGCATCTACAGTGATGGTCTCAAGGCGCTGAAGGACAACTTCGTTTCCTGATACGACCTGCAGGCGTCGGAGAATCTGACGCCTTATTATTAACTAAAACGCAATAGTCTATTGCCATTTGTATCATTTATGTCATCAGGCTATAGGCGTATTCTTCTTCTATCGCGTTAATCAACGCCAAATTATCACTTTATTCTGGGATATAAACATGAAAACTATTTTCGCTATTTTTACGGCTTCTCTGCTCTCTGCTGCGGCGTTTAACGCCTCTGCGCAAAGCGTGACGGCAACGGGCACCACGCTGGATTCCGCTGAAGCGGTCATCGCGCAAAAAGCCAAAGAGATGAACGCCTCTGAATACAAAATTACCAGTGCGCGCATGGGTAACACCGTCACCATGAGTGCAGAACTGTATAAATAATCGCGAGAGGAACCCATTATGTTATTCGATCACTATGCGCTGAATGCCTTGCCGTTAAAAAACCGGATTGTTATGCCGCCGATGACGCGTTCTCGCGCCGGGGCAGGCGACGTCGCGACTGACATGATGGCGGACTATTACGCACAGCGTGCCAGCGCAGGGCTTATCATCAGCGAAGGCACGCAAATCAGCCAACAGGGCCAGGGCTATGCCTGGACGCCGGGCATCTATTCTGAAGCGCAGATTGCCGGCTGGAAAAAAGTCACCGACGCCGTGCACAAGGCGGGCGGTAAAATCTTCGCTCAGCTGTGGCACGTCGGTCGTGTTTCACACACCGTTTTGCAGCCTGGCGGCGCGGCACCGGTCTCTTCTTCTGCCATTCAGGCGCCAGGGGTGAAAGTGTTTGTCGATGTTGAAGGGCGTGGCCCGGAAAATGGCGTCGGCGAGATGGTGCAGCATGACATGCCGCGTGCCCTGACGCGGGAAGAGATCCCGGCTATCGTCAATGACTATGCCCAGGCGGCGCGCAATGCTATCGCTGCGGGGTTCGACGGTATTGAACTGCACGGGGCGAACGGCTATCTGATCAACCAGTTCATTGACTCGCAGGCCAACCTGCGTGATGACGACTACGGCGGCTCGCTGCAAAATCGTCTGCGCTTTATGCGAGAGGTGGTGACGGCGGTCTCTGCGGCGATTGGTAAAGAGCGTGTGGGCATTCGTCTCGCACCGCTGACCACGCTGATGGGTTCAAAAGATGATACGCCGGAAGCGACCTACCTGGCGGCGGCCTGTGTGCTGAATGAGCTGGGCATTGCCTATATTCATATCGCAGAAGCGGACTGGGAAGATGCGCCGGTCATGCCTGCCGCGTTTAAAGAAGCGCTGCGCATTATCTTCCACGGCACGCTGATTTATTCCGGTAAATACACCAAAGCGCGTGCTGAAGAGGCGTTGGCGAACGGCTGGGCCGATCTGATCGGTTTTGGTCGCCCGTTTATTGCCAACCCGGATCTGCCGCATCGTCTGAAAAATGACTTGCCGCTGAATGCGCCCATTAAAGAGACGTTCTTCGGCGGTGGGAAAGAAGGGTATCTGGATTACCCGGTTCTCTGATTCCATGACGCAGCGCGTCGATCTGCTCGCGCATCCACAAATGGCCCGGTGAATAACACAACGCCGGGCATCCCCTTCTTTCTTCATGTGAATACAATCAGCGTAAACCGTATTGTCAACAGGTATGATGAGGCTCTCCAGTTGATTCAGTAAAAGGGAAACGCATGTCCACTCCGCTATTCCGTCAGGCCACGCCCGCCGATATTGACCGCTGTTATGAGATTGAAACGCTCGCCTACGAAGGCGATGAAGCGGCAACCCGGGAAAAGATTGCCACCCGTATCCAGCGCTATCCGCAGGGATTTATGTGCATGGAACTGAACGGTGAGGTGGCTGGCTTTATCAATGCCGGATGCGCTTGGGCGGTGGTGATGTCTGATGAAGAATTTAAGGAGCTGGTGGGGCACGATCCGGATGCGCCCAATGCGGTGATTATGTCGGTGGTGGTACACCCGGATTTTCAGGGGAAAGGCTACTCGTCACTGATGATGCGTGAGTTTGTAACGCGGATGAAAGCGATGCACAAAAAAACGATTCACCTGATGTGCAAAGACCGTCATGTCGATCTCTATGCCCACTTTGGCTATCGCTACGTCAAACCGTCAGAATCCGATCACGGTGGGATGGCGTGGCACGAGATGGTGATGACGTTGTAAGTGAGGCGATGAGAACCGTGCAAAACACGAATGCAGAAGGAGTTTTAGGCTTTCTGAAGCAGGGCATGATGGACAATCTCTGGACGTTACGCAGCAAGTTGCCAGAACTGGTGCGACAGGAGTTATGGGGTGTACTGCTGACTTACAACCTGGTGAGATACCAGATGGTAAGAATGGCGTTCGAACTGAAAGGTGATTATCTGCCTTACCAACTGAGCTTTAGCGGGACAATAAGTGAAATAACCTGGCTACTGATAACGTTGCCATGGGCTTCACCGGGTAAGATGCCGGGTGAGTTAAGAACGTTGTATGAGCAAGCAAAGTGGCTGGTATTACCGGGAAGAAGGGAGCGAAGTTACCCCTAGGAATTGAGAGTAAAAGCCCAGAAATATCCGGCATAAAAAAATGCTGATCACTTTAAGTGACCAGCATTAGGGAAATTCCCGGCTTTCTTAGTATCAGAATGCGACTTTGACGCCCAGCATCGCGGAGGTATCGCTGTAACCCTTATCCCCCACCTGTTGCGCCACGTTGCCCCACAGGGTGACATTCTTATTCAACTGACCTTCAACACCTGCTTTTACTTCGCCGATATTCTTCGTGCCAGCGTAGTCCACGCTTTCGCCATTCAGCGTTGCGCCAAAGTCCTTGCTGTTACGGATCCAGTTCACTTCCACAAACGGCTGGAAGTTACGGCCGATGTTGTCATCGAGTGAGTTATGACCTTTGCCGAACAGACGGATGCCGAGGCGGGTCTGCAGGTTGCCATCCCCTTTGCCTTCGACACGCGTGCCGTTGGTTTCTTTATGGGAATCGGCTTTGACGCCCATCCAGGTTGCCTGGGCCTTCGGCTGGATATACACCGCCGACCGTTCGCTCAGATCGCTCAGTTTCCAGGTATAGCCCGCTTCTACAGAACCGGTAAAACCTTTGGATTTGTATTTCTCCGCGGCAACGTCTTCACCTGAGACGGTGTTGTCAAACCAGTTGTACAGCGCCCACGTATCCACATACGCGCCTTCCTGAGTTTCGTTGTTTTGCAGCCAGGTGCCATACATCCCAACGCTGTAACCGTCGATGGATGAATCCGCGCGATAACCCGTTTTGTTGCTGTTGCTGCGGCTCTTCTGGTTGGCGTAACCCGCCATCACGCCGACATGGTAGCGATCCTGATTGTCGGTGCTCCACTGGGCAATGTCGCTGCCCAGTTGCATGACATAGCGATTGCTCTGAATGCCGAGCTGGCCGCTGTTGTCATGAGCGCGCGTGTGACCGCCGCTGTTACGCAACCACAGGCTGGTGACAGATTCTTCGCCTGTGATGGCGTCAGTGTAATGCGTTTCGCCCAGACGGTCCTGCAGACGATGGTTAAACATCGTATTCGCGGCGTACAGGTTAGCACCGTACAGGCCCGCTTCCGGGCGGACCAGCGCTTCCGGTTTTGTTGCCGGGGCTTCTGGTGAGGCTGGCGCAGGCGTTGGATCGACGGGGTCAACCGGTTCTGGCGACAGGGCGCTGGTCAGATACCAGTTGTTGGCATTCTGCCCGTTGCCGCGCAGCAGGTTATAGTCATACGCACCGGCAACGATACGACCGGACTGCTTAAATACACCGTCAGAGGCGCCCGCCACGCTAATCAACTCGATACCGTTGGTGGTCAGCGCGCCGTTACCGCCCGCGTTTTTCACCTGGACGGTCGTCGAACCACTGGTGTTGCCGTTGATGGTCAGATGGTCCGTTTCAGAAGCGTCATCACCCAGCGCGGTGTTCATCACGATATGACCGTTTTCACCGTGGTAGTCGCCATTCAGCGTTAGCGTCTTAAAGGCAGGTGTGGCGCGGGTGGATCGGCTTGCGGCGCCGTCTTCATGCAGGAAGTTCAGCGTCGCGTCTTTCAGCGTCAGGTTGGTGACTTTTGAATTTCCGGTCATATCCCAGCGCGTATTGCCACCGTTCAGCGTCATGTTGATGACGCCGATGTTCGAATACGATATCGTTCGCCAGATTTCAGAATCCCCATAAAGATACGAATTATCCGTCGTGGCGATATCAATGACGGAATACGGATCGGCAGAGATTTTGCCCCACGCGACCAACTTGACGCCATCGATCGTCGCGGAGTTATAAATCGAATACAGGGTGCCGGTGGTCGTATCGTATGCCTTCTGGCTACCCAGCGTGACGTCGCCGAGGAAATGTGTTTTTTTGCTGACGCGGTCGAGCAAATAGACGTTTTCGCCGCCTTCAGTATCGACGGTTAATTTGCCGATGATGCTGTTATTTGCTGAATTAGAGACCCCTGAAATGCGGGATTTTTCTCCCCCTTTCAGGTAGATGTTCGCTTCATGGATCGTGGTGATCGATTTATCGTCACTGGTATTTGTACCAAAATGAAGGCCGTAAAGGTTATTGTTGCTGGACGCATTAATATTCAGCTTATTAACTTCCGTTTCGGCGTTCGCATAAATCGTGAAAAAGCCGGAAACTGCATTATGCACCGCCGGGTTATAGGCGATGTTGCTCTGCATTTTGATGTTAACTTCATTCATGAAAACATGCTTGCGGGCGCCATTTGCGTCGTTTGTATCCGCAAGGTTTACCCCATAGAGCGCACCCTGGGTTGAGGTTTCAAGGTCAACATTTGTTGTCCCGGTAATATTAACCGAGGCTTCATTATTCCATAGCCAAAGGCCGGATGCTTCATTAATACCAATAGTGTCCGGACCATTAGAACGGTAGGTCACATTGATATTTTCGGCATCCATTGACGCATGGCCCTGAAGATAGATCCCTTCGGCGCGGGCCATAGGAAACAGCATGTTTTCTTTGGTCGTATTAAGATTAATATTCGTGGTGCCTTTCAGCACCAGATGGTTCGAGCCATGTGCGCCGATCCCGTTGAAGGCGGCGCCTGTGCTGTTGACCGTCAGATTCTTTGCCGTAAATTGACCGTCGCCATTCAGGTCAATCACATCTTCATTACCAATCGCGTGGATCTGATCAGAGGTAAAGTTCACAACGGAACCATCCCCTAAATCCAGCTTTCCAGCGTTCTGGCTGATTGCCACACCCGGTGAAATTCCGGCCTGGCCATTAACGGTTGTTTTGCCATTTACGATTACGTCAGCATTTGGAGAATAAACGCTAATGCGTGACCAGACCGAATCATTATTAATGGTGACCTTTTGTTCAGGGGATGCGGGAGTTATATAAAGCAAGTCATCCGCCGCACAGGCGGACCCGGAGGCCAGTATTGCACTCATAATAAGTGCAATTTTTCTCGGTTTTAATTCCCTGTGATAATAGAAAGACAGCATAAGCGTACCTTTTAAATCCGTATATTAGTGCGTGGTTTGTGATAAAGTTTAATAAGAGTGTTTCTATTGCTGTGTTTTATTTCAATAATGAAATGGAAAAATAGTAAAATCTTTTTAACTCATTAAGCAGTAACCACCCGTCCTGGGAATATAATCAACACGCTAAGGTTGTACTTTATTATTTGGTTTCTGTTGTGATTATTTTAGTAACCGCTCGGATCAAATCATAATGAAATAGTCTTAAATTTTTCTTGCTATTAAATTCTTTTATATAATGAATTTAAGATATAAAAATCTTAAATAATTTATTTTTTTGGATTAAAAATCTGAATAAGAGTGGGGCGAGTGGCAGGAATCCGCTTTCGCCAGGCGCAAAAGCGGAATTTTTGTTTTTATTCACCACGCAGAATCTGGCGGAAATGGGATAAGGGACGAACTTCAGCAAGGTTAAAATCTAAATTATTTGAGACATTGACTGAGCGCTGCGCGACTCTCAGTAAAAGTAGCCCCCCCCGCAGCGGCCAGTTTATTTGTGTTGAGCCGCACATCTCGTGCGTCAGGGGCTTCGGACGAAATCAACAGCTCCGGCAGGCGCGCTTCCTGACCCAGTTCGGTAAGGATATGCCGGGCGATCTCATAGCGGCTGGCGTTATTCCGGGCGCCAGTGTGGTACAGGCCATAGACAGCATCTTTTCTTTACCGGCGAAGCGGTACTTCATACGCCAGTATTTGGAACCATTAGCGTTAATCAGCAGATACATACCGCCGCCATCAGCCAGCTTATAGGGTTTTTCTTTTGGCTTCGCGGTTTTCACTTTAACATCGATTAGCGCCATGACATCCTCCGGCTTTTGATGAATCCATCCTCCTGGGAGATTTCCGCCAGTAACCAGCCTGATACCCCCAATGCACCCCCAAAAACAACTTGATGTGGGTTGAAGTCGGGTGACCTCAGGATACAAGGACAGCCTGATATATAAGGGATTACAAAGGAGATTATTGACTTCGGGAGAGTTCAGTAGACGCAAACTGGCGGAAGATCACAGGAGTCGAACCTGCCCGGGACCGCTGGCGGCCCCAACTGGATTTGAAGTCCAGCCGCCTCACCGGAGACGACGATCTTCCGCGCCTGCATTGCTACATGGAGGCGGGGCGCATTATAGCTACTTCCTGACGTTTCCACACCCCCTCACTCACTTTTTTAACTTCCCTTTCTCCTTACCATGATCGGTTTCATATAAATCCTCATAAATTCCGCTAGTTACATTTCCTCACATCTTCTGGCGCAACCGCGATCACAGAAAACAAGAATCGTAATTTGATAACGAGATATCGGAATATTCGCAGCCAACGGGATGGTTTACAAAAACGGTAACCGGTACCAGTGCGCATGGGAGCGCCAAAGGATGTGTTATGACTATTCATGTTTTGTCTGTTAAGGAGAAGATTGGCTACGGTATGGGTGACGCGGCCAGTCATATTATTTTCGATAACGTAATGTTTTATATGATGTTTTTCTATACTGATATTTTCGGTATCCCTGCCGGTTTTGTCGGCACCATGTTTCTACTGGCGCGCGCGCTGGACGCTATTTCAGACCCGTGCATGGGACTGCTGGCGGACCGAACACGCTCTCGTTGGGGAAAATTCCGTCCGTGGATACTGTTTGGCGCCCTGCCGTTTGGTGTGGTTTGCGTTCTGGCATACAGCACGCCGGACCTCAGCCTGAACGGTAAGATGATTTACGCCGCTGTCACCTATACGCTGTTGACGCTGCTTTATACCGTGGTGAATATCCCGTATTGCGCGTTGGGTGGGGTGATTACCAGCGACCCGACGCAGCGTATTTCCCTACAGTCCTGGCGCTTTGTGTTGGCGACGGCGGGCGGAATGCTCTCGACCGTGCTGATGATGCCACTGGTGAATCTCATTAACAGCGAGAACAAAGCGGTGGGTTTCCAGGGCGGGATAGCGGTGTTGTCCGTGGTGGCGTTTCTGATGCTGGCATTCTGCTTCTTCACGACTAAGGAGCGTGTGGAAGCGCCGCCGAGCACCACCTCGATGCGTGAAGATCTGCGCGATATCTGGCAAAACGACCAGTGGCGGATAGTGGGGCTCCTGACCATCCTCAATATCCTCGCCGTCTGCGTGCGCGGTGGTGCGATGATGTATTACGTCACCTGGATCATGGGAACGCCGGAGGTGTTTGTCGCCTTCCTTACTACCTACTGCGTCGGTAACCTGATTGGCTCCGCGCTGGCAAAACCCCTCACCGACTGGAAATGCAAGGTCAGTATCTTCTGGTGGACCAATGCGGCGCTGGCCGTGGTTAGCCTCGCGATGTTCTTCGTCCCGATGCAGGCCGACATCACCATGTTCGTCTTCATCTTCGCGATCGGCGTGTTGCACCAACTGGTGACGCCGATCCAATGGGTGATGATGTCCGATACCGTCGATTATGGCGAATGGTGCAACGGTAAACGTCTGACCGGCATCAGTTTTGCGGGCACTCTGTTCGTACTCAAGCTGGGACTGGCGCTCGGTGGCGCGCTTATTGGCTGGATGCTGGCGGGCGGCGGTTACGACGCGGCGGCGAAAACTCAGAACAGTGCCACCCTCAGCATCATTATTGCGCTGTTTACGATCGTCCCGGCCATCTGTTACCTGCTGAGCGCCGTGATTGCCAAACGCTATTACACCCTGAAAACGCCCTACCTGAGAAATATTCTTGACCAACTGGCACAAGGCGCGCGCCGCAATCAGCACGAATTTACGCATAACGAATTTCAGAACTAAAGGAACAGAGTATGAAGATTAGCGACGGGAACTGGCTGATTCAGCCGGGCCTTAATTTGACTCATCCGATCCAGGTGTTTGATGTAGAACAGCACGGTAACGAACTGGTGGTTTATGCCGCACCGCGCGACGTACGTGAACGCACCTGGCAACTGGATACCCCGCTGTTTACGTTGCGTTTCTTTTCGCCGCAGGAAGGGGTTGTGGGCGTACGCATGGAACACTTTCAGGGGGCGCTGGATAACGGTCCGCATTACCCGCTCAACGTTTTACAGGACGTGAAGGTCGACATCCAGAACACGGCTGACGTTGCTGAATTGAAAAGCGGTAACTTAAGCGTACGCGTTACCAAAGGTGAGTTCTGGTCGCTGGATTTCCTGCGTAACGGCGTGCGCATCACCGGCAGTCAGTTGAAGAACAACGGCTATGTGCAGGACACCGACACGCAGCGAAACTACATGTTCGAGCGCCTGGATCTGGGCGTCGGCGAGACGGTTTACGGTCTGGGCGAGCGCTTTACCGCACTGGTGCGCAATGGCCAGACGATAGAAACCTGGAACCGCGACGGCGGCACCAGCACTGAGCAGTCTTACAAAAACATCCCGTTTTACATGACTAACCGTGGCTACGGCGTACTGGTCAACCATCCACAGTGCGTCTCGTTTGAAATCGGCTCGGAGAAGGTGTCGAAAGTGCAGTTCAGCGTCGAAGGCGAATATCTCGAATACTTCGTGATCGACGGCCCGACGCCGAAAGAAGTGCTGAACCGCTATACCCGCTTCACGGGGCGTCCGGCGCTGCCGCCAGCCTGGTCGTTTGGCCTGTGGCTGACCACCTCGTTCACCACCAACTACGACGAGGCGACGGTAAACAGCTTCATTGATGGCATGGCAAAGCGCAATCTGCCGCTGCACGTCTTCCACTTCGATTGCTTCTGGATGAAGGCCTTCCAGTGGTGTGATTTCGAATGGGATCCGGTGACCTTCCCGGACCCGGAAGGGATGATTCGTCGGCTGAAGGAGAAAGGGCTGAAGGTCTGCGTTTGGATCAACCCGTACATTGGACAGAAATCACCGATTTTCAATGAACTCAAAGAGAAAGGCTATCTGCTGAAGCGTCCGGATGGTTCTCTGTGGCAGTGGGATAAATGGCAGCCGGGGCTGGCGATTTATGACTTCACCAATCCGCAGGCCTGTGAATGGTATGCCAGCAAACTGAAAGGTCTGGTGGATATCGGCGTTGACTGTTTCAAGACCGACTTCGGCGAGCGTATCCCGACCGATGTGCAATGGTTTGATGGTTCCGATCCGCAGAAAATGCACAACCATTATGCGTATATCTACAACGAGCTGGTATGGAACGTACTGAAAGAGACCGTGGGTGAAGAAGAGGCGGTTCTGTTTGCCCGATCCGCTTCCGTGGGTGCCCAACAATTCCCGGTGCACTGGGGCGGCGACTGTTACGCCAACTATGAGTCAATGGCGGAAAGCCTGCGCGGCGGCTTGTCTATCGGCTTGTCCGGGTTTGGCTTCTGGAGCCATGATATCGGCGGCTTCGAGAATACCGCGCCGGCACACGTCTATAAACGCTGGTGTGCGTTTGGTCTGCTCTCCAGCCACAGTCGCTTGCACGGCAGTAAATCCTATCGTGTGCCCTGGGCGTATGACGATGAATCCTGCGATGTGGTGCGCTACTTCACCGAGCAGAAGTGCCGCATGATGCCGTATCTGTACCGGGAGGCGGTTCGTGCGCACGAACGGGGCACGCCGATGATGCGCGCCATGATGCTGGAGTTCCCGGACGATCCGGCATGCGATTATCTCGACCGTCAGTATATGCTGGGTGATTCTGTGATGGTGGCACCGGTGTTCTCGCAAGCCGGTGACGTGCAGTTTTACCTGCCGGAAGGACGCTGGACGCACCTGTGGCGCAACGACGAAGTGCAGGGCAGTCGCTGGCACAAACAGCAGCATGACTTCCTGAGTCTGCCAGTGTACGTGCGTGACAACACTCTGCTGGCGCTGGGCAGCAATAATCAAAAGCCGGATTACGCGTGGAACGACGGCACCGCCTTTCAGTTGTTCGCTCTCGACGAGGGACGCGAAGCCGTTTGTGAAGTCCCTGCGGCGGACGGTTCGGTTGTCTTTACGCTGACCGCTAAGCGCAATGGCAACACCCTCACCGTGACGGGGAATGGCGATGCGCACAGCTGGACGCTGTGCCTGCGTAACATTGCGCAAATTAGCGGTATTCGCGGTGGTTCACATCGGGGCAGCGAACCGGGCGTGGTGGTAACACCGCAGAGTCATGAGATCGTCATTACGCTTTAAGCGGATGTAGCGAGGGGGCGGAGATTCAGCCGCCCCCACAGCGCCAGCAGCAGATACAGCACGACCGGTAGTAAAAAGCTGAACCGGAGATTGAGTCCGTCAATGCAGACCGCCTGCAATAAGGGAATGACCGCGCCGCCAATCCCGGCCATCACCATGGCTGCGGCAGAAATGTTGGCAATTGCCGGATTTTTGTTGATGGTATGCCCGAAGATAATCGGATACAGAATCGAGTTTCCTAAGCCGGTCAGGATAAGCAGGTAACCGCCGGTGATATCGTTCAGCCATATCGCCATGATAACCGCCGTTGCACAGGCCAGTGTCGCCACCAGAAACGGCGTGTAATTGCCTGTTTTGTCGGCGAGCAGACCATAAAGAAAACGACCCGCCAGCGCACCTCCCCAGTAAAAAGAGACCAGCGACATCGCGGCCGTGGTGCTCCAGCCGCCGATGGTGATGAGATATTTCACCAGGCTGGTTGCAAGGCTCACCTCGACGCCAACATAAACAAAAATCGCCGCCACGCTGAATAACAGTTCTCTGTTCTTCCAGGCATTATGCGTCCCGGACGCGGCTTTTTCCGGGCGCACCACATCCGGCAGGCGGATCCAGAAAACCCCCGCAATCAGCGCCAGCGAAAAGAGGGCGAGGCAAAGCCAGAGCGCGCTGATGGGCTCTTCGCGTGCCAGGATATCAACCGGGGAAAACGCCAGCAGCAGTGCAACCAGCATGGGGGCAAGCGTAGTGCCCAGCGAATTAACGGCAGAGGCCAGGCACAGATTGCCGATCCGTTTGTGTGGCGGGCTGAGCAACGTCAGATAAGGGTTAGCGACAACCTGCATCGCCGCCACGCCAGTTGCCACCACAAACATCGCCAGCAGTGACAGGGCGAAGGAATCCAGTTGCAGTGCAAGGGCGAACATCAGACATCCCGCAACCGACAACGTTAGCGACAGCAGCAGTACCTTACGGTATCCCTGGCGTTCAATCAGCATTGAGCAGGGCAGGCAGGTCAGAAAAGGGGCAACGTAAAAAATAACGGTAATGAAAATAGACTGCGACCATGACAGATGAAAATACTGATAGAAAAATATGATCAGCACGCTGTTAATTGCCGTGATATTTCCCCACAAGAAAAACATCATCGCGAGTAATGCTAGATTTTTATTCATTTCTTTTTTTAATATGAAATTGTGATGAAGTGACCTGTTGCACAGACCGATTGTTTTAAAAAGTGATAAATTTATTTTGCACTCACAGGAGCTTAAAATGGAACTGGAAAATGTATTTCGTGATGTAAAATTAAGTAAGACAGAAGTCACCGTCCTGCGCTTTATTCAGAATAATCCAGAGCAATGCATTCGTGAGGGTATTCGCACAGTCGCGGAGCACTGTTACAGCAACCCGTCCTCGCTGGTTCGACTGGCGAAAAAACTCAAGTTTAGCGGTTGGCTGGAGTTGGTGTACTTCATTAAGTTTAATATCACAATGCCAAAACTTGATGTGACAAATGATATTAACTTTATGAATATCCAGCCTGCCGAAAACCTGTCGCAGCTATTAAATCGGCTGCAACACGACCGTATTCTTATTCATGGTAGCGGCTTCTCTCAACTGATTGCTCAATATATTTATAATAAATTCCTGGTGATTGGCGTGAATGCCAGTCTGGCACTTTGGCCGGACTATGAAATACTTGAACAAAAAACGGCTGCAAAATTCGACTCTATCTGGCTGGTGTCTAAATCCGGTCGCAGCAGTTCGGCATTAAACTGGGTCAAAGCGCTGGAAGGAAAAAATACCGACCTGGTCTGCTTTACCGGTGACTATCAAAGCCCGCTTGCCCAGGCGGCGGACACCGCCGTCATCATCCACGATCCACAAAAGTTTGATGATGATATCTACTGGAGCAATCCTTTCTTTGGTTACTGCATCCTGGGATTCGAACATCTGCTGAAGCTCTGGTTTTTGCAAAATCCGGGCGGGGCGTCAGTCGACGCCCCGGGGACGATCATTTCCAGTCGCTAAACTGCGCTTCGTCGAGATACTCGCTAACCAGCTGTTTGGCCAGTGACCAGGAGCCAATCAGCGGGTGCGCCATTAATGCGCGGATAGCCAGACTCTTATCTTTGCGCATGATGGCGTCCACTGCCAGACGTTCGTACTCTTTAACGCAGGAGATCATGTTTTTCTGGGCGTCCGGTACGTGGATTGGCGTAACGGGTTTCAGCCCCTCTTTGCTCAGGTCACAGCTGATCTCAATAACATCATCAGGACGTAAGAAATCCAGCGTACCGTTATTTTGTAACGAGACAACAATGCGCTTGCTGGTGGAACTGTTCACGGCTTCAAGAATATCCAGCGCCACCCCTGCGTAACCGCCACTATCCGGCTCTTCAATAAACTGTTGCAGCGTTAACGGTGTGCGAGTATTGAATTTTTCCTGATGCGACTCGTTTTGCATATAGCTATTTTCGCGGCGCAGATAGTGTTTCATCCAGATATCAAATGCGGCTTCCGGGTTTGCCTGCGCATCCACGTTCTGGAGTTCCTCGCGCATTTCCTTGTTGATCCGTGCAATGGCTTCACCGCGGGTTTCCGGCGCATCCTGAATCGCTTTCAGTGCTACTTCGCGATAGTAGTAGTAGTAGAGATATTCATTCAGCAACTGCTTGTCGCAAAGCTGAACCAGCACCGGTGAGAAGTACTGCATCGCCGTTTTACTGTACAGTTCCGGGTTGCTCACCAGTTTGTCGGTCACGTCCTCCCCTTTCACAGTGAAGTGGGTAAACCAGGAGAAGTGGTTCAGACCATAGCATTCCACTTTCAAATCCGCTTCGTCGCAGTTGAGGATGGCGGGCAGTTCGCGAATCAGCTCCGAGGGCGCATCGCAAATGCCATAAACCCGACGTTTAAACCCGGACTTAATGATGGCTTCGGTAACCAGCCCGGAAGGGTTGGTAAAGTTGAACAGAATGGCATCGGGGGCGGCATGCTCTTCAATCAGGCGGCAGTAATTGAGAATGGCGGGAATTGAGCGCATCGCCATCGCAAAACCGCCCGCTCCGGTGGTCTCCTGACCCAATGTGTTATGGTTCAGCGCAATACGTTCATCGCGCACGCGGCTTTCATCGCCGCCGACACGCAGCGTGGTGATGACATAATTGCTGTTCTTTAATGCGGATACCGGATCCGTCGTCAGGCTGAAACGAATATCAGGTCGAATCGTGGCAAAAACATAACGGGCGATTTCGCCGAAAATTTTCAGGTTCTCTTCTGCATTATCGAGGAATACCACTTCTTGTAAACCAATACGATGTGCATTATAGGCCAGAGATTTTGCCAGGAACGCGGAACGAACACCGCCTCCACCTAATACAGTTAATTTCATAACAACTCCTGATTAATTATTTGCCAGCCAGTTATCTACCCGGGATCGAACCTGTCCAACCCTCACACCGTAAATAACCTGAACTTCATTTTGATTACGCACTACGCCATTGGCGCCGGTCGTTTTTAACAGGGCTTCATCAATTTTGTCGGGATGATGGAGCGCGACGCGTAATCGGGTAAAACAGTTATCAACAGAAATAATGTTCTCTTTGCCACCTAAGCCTTTAATGATCTCATCGGTGACGGCCTGACCTGCGTTGGCCTTTTTATTGCGGTAATCTTCTTTGCTGTAGAGCTTCACTTCGCCGTCATCTTCGCGACCCGGGGTTTTCAGGTTCAGTTTGATAACCAGGGTGCGGAAAATCACGTAGTACGCAGCGAACTGCCCGATACCGATCAGGACGTATAACGGCCAGCGGGTGAGGGCTGCCGGTAGCGGCAGGTTATAAATCAGAAACTCAATGAGTCCGGACGCGCCCCACGGGCGAACCGTCAGCAGATCGCAAATCGCCTGAGAAGCGGCGGTCAGCGTGGCGTGAATCAGCCATAACAGCGGTGAAATAAACAGGAACGTAAATTCAATCGGTTCGGTAATTCCGGTCAGAATAGAGGTAATAATCGCGGGCAACAGAATTGCCTTCGCCATCATTTTCTTCTCCGGTGTGGCGGTGTGGTAGAACGCCAGCGCCGCGCCGGAAAGGCCAAAGATCGTCGTCATCCCCTGCTGGGAAAAGCGTAGCGCTTCGTTCATCACCGGGGTGAGATCCGGATGGCGCATATAGGCCAGGAAGATAGCCTGCGTCCCGGAGACGACTTGCCCGTCAACGTTCAGGGTTCCGCCAATCTGGGTTAACTGGAACGGTGACCAGACAAAGTGGTGCAGCCCTGTTGGAATCAGGAATTTTTCAAAGAAACCGTACACGAAGACGCCTGCTACCCCGGCATTTTTCATGAAACTGGTTAACGCGGCGATGCCGTGCGTTATGAATGGCCAGAACCAGGTAAACGCAATAGCGTAAAAGAGGATCACCGGCGTCATGGCGATTAAGGTCAGTTTCGCCCCGCCATACATCGAGAGTGCGCCAGGCAGTTCTATTTCAGAGACTTTATTGTGTACCCAGGCAATGGTGCAGCCGAGAATAATCCCTAAAAAGATCCCCATATCGACAACGACAAAACCTAAAATTTGCGTTTGTCCGGTGCCATAATATTCGCCATTGACCTTTTCAGCGATGCCGTGAGTATATTCCAGCCAGGAGTGGTTAGCGCCCAAAAACATAATAAAGCACATGACGGCAACCAGTGCGACTTCGGTTTTTTTATCTTTCGCCAGGCCATAACTGATCCCGACACAGAAAAGCAGTCCCAGGTTGCCAAATAATGGCCAGAAGGTATCACCAAGGAGTTGACCTATTTGATGTAAAAAGCTGGTTTCGGATATAAGCGTCGGGTTAGTTAATATTGAGCTTAAGGCCAGAATTAAGCCAATAACAGGTAAGAACAAGACCGCCCCGATCATTGCTCTGGAGAATCTTTGCATATCCGCCAGAATACGTTGACGTATTACAGACATGGCTATTCCTTTATTTTATATAGAGTGTTTGTAATTATTAAATAAGACTTCCAACCTCATCGTTATAACAACTCTCTGTGGAGATGAAAACCTGTTGCGGGAAATAGGCACAAATAGCCGATAAATGAGTACCTGTTTCGTTTTCATGCGAAAAACGCCCCGGATCGAGAACATCCGGGGGCGAGGTGGGGAGATTACGGCGTAACGGGAGCGGGGGTTGTTGGAGCGGGTTCGGTCGACGTCACTTCACCCGCAGAGACGACGCCAGCCTGCATGGTTTGCGTGACCTGCTGTTTATCCGCATTCACGGCGTGCAACTGCCCATTCACCGTGGGTTTGAGGGGCGCGTTAGCCTGTACTGTACCGTTGGCGGTCAGTTGAATATTGCCGTCACCGGCGATCGGCAGAGTCGGCCATCCCCACGGTTGCAGAACGTTCACCGGGACGCCGCGTCCATTCAGGCTGACCTGCGTCTGGCGTGGTGGTAACTGCGACACGCTGGCGGTTGCTTCCAGAATCCCTCTTTCCGTAAAGGCGCTCAGTTCACTGATGTTCACCGTGTTGGCGTTGGCAGCTAAAGACAAGGAGGGACGGCGCACGTCGACGCGGTTGAAGGTGGCGGCAGCGGCATTAAGGGTTGCATTTCCGCTCCAGACGCCCCATTGCTGGTTTTGCACCAGCCCCAGATTCGCGCCATAGCCATCCAGCGCGGTCAACTGCCACGGGAACGTCGGATCGATATCAATCACCAGGTTGCGGCTGGCATTAAATTTCTTCAGCGTCAGGCTGTTCAGCCATGCCGGTAGCGGCTGCATCCAGCGCTGTTTCCAGTTTTCCGGCAGGGTGTACTCTATGCCCGCGATGGCCGCGTCATCGAGGATCAGCGCTTTACCCTCGCGCAGCCAGTTGCCGGAGGTTCTGACCATACCGCCCTCCCAGCGGGTGGTGAACTGGCGCAGTGCGATACCTTGCGGTGAAAATTCGGCATTCAGAATGGGATCGAACAGGTGCAATGAGCCAAAAATGAACTCGCTGGCATTCATCGACAGTTTGCCTTCCTGCGTTTGCCAGTCGTCTTTGCTGAAGGTCAGATTGCGCAAGCTAAGGTCAAGATCGGTGACCGCCCAGTCCGGGCCCTGAAGACGCGCGTCGGTGACCTCAAGGCGATTAATCTGTAGCGACGGAATGGTATTAAGCGGCGCGAAAAAGTCTGCCAACGATTTATCGCTTTGCAGTCGGATATCGTTCAGACGCAGATTCTCAACCATCCAACTGCCGTCGGCATGGCGTTTTGCCACGCCGGTTAAGGCACCGCGCGCGATATCTGCGCCGATATTGCTTAATGTCACCTGTTCGTTATCGATACTGCCTTCAATCAGGACGTTGGCAGCAGGAACATCATTCAGCGTCAGAGAGCCGGCGCTGAGCTGGATTTGCGCTTTGCCGCCGAGCACTTTACCGGCTTCAGGCAGCCAGGGGATGATGCCGCCATTCACTCGTTGGGCGCTCAGATCCCACTCGCTGCCAGGGCTGTTAAACGCCATATCCAGCAACTGCAGGCGATCGGCCTGGAGGGGGAGCGGTGCCGTCTGAGGAGAAATATTCAGGGTGCCATTTTGTAGTAGGATCGTATCGACATGTCGTGGATGCGTCAGTTGGCGAGTGCTCAGGCCAATATCGACCGTTTTTGCCACAAGCGTGGCGGGTTGCCCGTCGCGGCCAAAGGTGACGTTTTTCAGCAGGATATGCGAAGGAGAAGAAAAACGATGGTCCATCGCCTCAAAGGACAGTCGAT
Source organism: Citrobacter telavivensis (assembly GCA_009363175.1). Taxonomy (NCBI): domain Bacteria; kingdom Pseudomonadati; phylum Pseudomonadota; class Gammaproteobacteria; order Enterobacterales; family Enterobacteriaceae; genus Citrobacter; species Citrobacter telavivensis. The sequence goes on along the minus strand of CP045205.1, from coordinate 360,632 downwards.
AGTCGCTGTGCTCAGATATCCAGGAACTGATGTGTTCTGCGCCCCAGCGTGTTTGCAGCAGGAAATAGAGGCCGAGAATCACCACCAGAAGGGCGATCAGCACGTAGATAATCAGCTTTCCAATAAATTTCATGGTCTTCCATCCTGCGAAGTGCACATAGTTGAGTTATGCACGATTTACGCGCAATCCTCAAGGCAGGAATCGTGAAAGAGTATGATAGCGACGGTGAAGTTGAATCACCGTCGCAAAGCGTTTACTGCTTTTCAGGTGGGAAAATCAGGTTCAGTACAATAGCGGTGATTCCGCCCGCAGCGATTCCGGAAGAGAGCAGATTTTTCACCCAGTCAGGTGCGAACTGCAGGATCAGCGGCTGCTGAGAGACACCAAGACCGACTGCCAGCGACAGCGCAATAATCAGGATCGCGCGGCGGTTCAGCGGTTCACGGGAAACAATACGTACGCCAGATGCCGCGATAGTACCGAACATGACAAGCGTAGCCCCGCCGAGTACCGGCTCAGGAATATGCTGCACAAAGCCGCTCACCGCCGGGAACAGGCCGAGTACGATCAGCATCAGCGCAACCACGAAGCCAACGTAGCGACTGGCCACGCCGGTCAACTGAATGACCCCGTTATTCTGTCCGAAACAGGAGTTCGGGAAGGTGTTAAAGACCGCAGAGACGAATGAGTTCAGGCCGTTCGCCAAAACACCCCCCTTCAGACGTTTCATGTACAGCGGGCCAGAAACGGGCTGCTCGGAAACGTCGGACGTTGCGGTGATATCGCCGATGGTCTCCAGAGAAGTGATCATAAACACCAGCATCAGCGGCAGCAGCAGATTCCAGTCAATGCCCAGACCGTAGTACAACGGTGTCGGCACCATGATCAGTTCCTGGGAGGCTGGCGCGCTGTTTTCTGGCAGCATGCCCATAAACCACGCCAGTGCATAACCTGCGGCCATGGCGATAACCAGTGAAGCCACGCGCAGGTACGGATTACGCTGACGGTTGAGCAGAATAATCAGCAGTAGCACAACGCCTGCCAGCATCAGATTTTTTGGGGCCCCGAAGGTGTTGTCGCTCATCGCGGCATAGCCGCCGCCGATGGACGTTAGACCAACCTGAATCAGCGACAGGCCGATGATCATCACCACCACGCCCGAGACCAGCGGAGTGATAATACGACGCGCAAGATGCAGGATGCGGGAGAGCACCATTTCTGTGCAACTGGCCAGCATCAGGGTACCAAACAGCGCCGCCATCATGGTGGGGACATCTGCGCCACCGGTTTTCAGTGCCGTACCGCCCATAATCAGCGGTGCCACGAAGTTAAAACTGGTGCCCTGAATCGATAACAACCCTGAACCTACCGGACCCCACGCTTTAATCTGAATAATGGAGGCCACGCCGGAGGCGAACAGCGACATACTGATAATGTGTTGCGTATCCTGAGCCGGTAACCCCAGCGCCTGACAGATGAGCAGCGCCGGCGTAATCACCGCAACGAACATCGCCAGCAGATGCTGACAGGCGGCAAACAGGGTTTGTGGAAGCGGCGGGCGATCCTCAAGACGATAAATCAGTTCGCTGTTTTGAGTCTGCGCAACCGGTTGCGCATTTTCGGACTCGAGGGTGTTAACAGACATCAGTGATAATCCCGTGGTGACAAAGCGGGCATTTTATCTGAGCAGAGGGTAAAAGCAAACGTTTGCGAGTGGGTATTCTTAATATTTAAAATAGATAAAATAACATTTTTATATAACTTACCGCGCTTTTCTGCTTAAAATCCGTGCCGAATTGCCATTAAAAGCTAAAAATAGTCTCAGGAATAAGACATCGTGCGTAACTGATTCAGACGTACTCAAGGAGCTTTGTATGTTTCAACTCGATACCTTATCAACCCTCGTTGCCGCAACGCTGACGTTGCTGCTGGGGCGTAAACTGGTTCAGTCCGTCTCCTTTCTCAAGAAATACACGATTCCAGAACCCGTTGCCGGCGGGTTGCTGGTGGCGCTGGCCCTGTTGGTGCTGAAAAAGAGCATGGGTTGGGAAGTGAACTTCGATATGACCTTGCGCGATCCGCTGATGCTGGCATTTTTCGCAACCATCGGTTTAAACGCCAACATCGCCAGCCTGCGGGCAGGTGGTCGCGTAGTGGGGATTTTCCTGATCGTGGTGGTGGGGTTGCTGCTGATGCAAAACGCCATCGGCATCGGGATGGCCAGCCTGCTGGGACTTGATCCATTGATGGGGCTGATTGCCGGCTCGATCACGCTGTCTGGTGGACACGGTACCGGCGCGGCCTGGAGTAAGTTGTTTATCGAACGCTACGGCTTTGCTAACGCGACCGAAGTGGCGATGGCGTGCGCTACCTTTGGTTTGATCCTCGGGGGGCTGATTGGCGGGCCTGTTGCGCGTTACCTGGTCAAACACTCGACGACACCGGACGGCATGCCTGACGATCAGGCGGTGCCTACCGCGTTTGAAAAACCGGACGTCGGGCGCATGATCACCTCTCTGGTATTGATCGAAACCATTGCGCTTATTGCTATCTGTCTGACCGTAGGCCGGATTGTTGCGCAACTATTGGCGGGAACGGTGTTTGAGCTGCCGACGTTTGTTTGCGTGCTGTTTGTCGGCGTGATTGTCAGCAACGGTTTGGCCGCGGTGGGATTTTATCGTGTCTTTGAGCGTGCGGTGTCTGTCCTCGGGAACGTCAGTCTGTCGCTGTTTCTGGCCATGGCGCTGATGAGCCTGAAGCTGTGGGAACTGGCATCACTGGCCCTGCCGATGCTGGCGATCCTGGTCGTGCAGTCCATCTTTATGGCGCTGTATGCAATAGTGGTGACCTGGCGGATGATGGGCAAAAACTACGATGCAGCCGTGCTGGCAGCGGGACATTGCGGGTTTGGTCTGGGGGCGACACCAACGGCAATTGCCAACATGCAGGCGATTACCGAGCGATTCGGGCCTTCACATATGGCCTTTCTGGTGGTGCCAATGGTCGGTGCGTTTTTCATCGACATCGTCAATGCGCTGGTGATCAAACTGTATCTGCTACTGCCCATTTTTGCGCAATAGAGAGAGGGCGCGGTGGGGATAAACTGCCGCGCTTGTGCATTGCCGTCAGGCGTTAGAGTAGCGCTCTGTTTCTGGCATCCAGCGTTCGATCAGCGCCTTTGCCTCTTGTGGGTAACGTTCATGAATGTGGCGCGCAATGCGCTGAACTTCCGGAATAATGGCCTGATCGCGCAGTAAATCCGCCACCTTAAATTCCGCATTCCCCGTCTGCCGCGTACCCAACAATTCACCCGGTCCGCGAATCTCGAGATCTTTTTGCGCAATCACAAAGCCATCGCTACTGTCGCGCAGCACCTGCAGGCGTTTCTGCGCCGTTTTCGATAGCGGCGACTTGTAGAGCAGCACGCAGTGTGAAGCCACCGCACCACGGCCGACGCGCCCACGCAGTTGGTGTAACTGTGCCAAACCGAGACGTTCCGGATTTTCGATAATCATCAGACTGGCGTTAGGGACATCCACACCCACTTCGATAACCGTCGTGGCGACCAGCAGATGCAGCTCGCCCTGCTTAAACGCCGCCATTACCGCCTGTTTCTCGGCAGGTTTCATACGTCCGTGGACCAGGCCGACGTTCAGTTCTGGCAGTGCGAGTTTCAACTCTTCCCACGTGGCTTCCGCGGCCTGGGCTTCTAACAGATCGGATTCTTCAATCAGCGTGCAGACCCAGTAGGCCTGGCGACCTTCCTGCGTACAGGCGTTGCGCACCCGGTCAATAATATCGCTGCGGCGGGTATCCGGAATGGCCACCGTTGTGACGGGGGTACGTCCGGGCGGCAGTTCGTCAATGACGGAGGTATCGAGATCCGCGTAGGCGGTCATCGCCAGCGTCCGCGGAATAGGCGTCGCGGTCATGATCAACTGGTGCGGATGGAAACCCTGCTGCTGGCCTTTCTCCCACAGCGCGAGACGCTGATGCACGCCAAAACGGTGCTGTTCATCGATGATGACCAGCGCAAGGCCGTTGAACTGCACCTGTTCCTGGAAGATCGCGTGCGTCCCCACCACCATTTGTACCTGTCCGCTGGCGATAGCGTCTTGTTGCGCCAGACGAGCTTTCCCTTTTTGTTTGCCCGCCAGCCAGCCGACTTCAACGCCAAGCGGGGCAAACCAGTTGCGGAAGTTGTGGGCATGCTGTTCCGCCAGTAGCTCGGTCGGAGCCATCAGCGCGACCTGTTTACCATGCGCAATCGCCCGCAGGGCTGCAAGCGCGGCAACCAGCGTTTTACCGGAGCCGACATCGCCCTGCACCAGACGCATCATCGGGATATCGAGAGCCATATCGTGCTCGATTTCCGCCACCACGCGGGCCTGCGCACCGGTTGGCTTAAAAGGCAGCGAGGCTAACAGTTGGTTTTTCAGCTTATCGTTGGCGCTTAGCGGTTGGGCATGGAAGCGCTGCGCGCCCGCACGAAGTGCCAGCATGCTCAGGTTATGCGCCAGTAACTCTTCCAGGATCAGACGACGCTGTGCTGGATGTTGGCCGGTCTCGAGATCGCTTAACTGTAGCGTCGGCGGTGGGCGATGCAGCGTGCGAAGCGCTTCGGGCAGGCTGAGCATGCCCTGTAATAATTCCGGCGGCAGGAGTTCAGCGATGGCACAGGTGTCCAGCAGATCCAACGCCTGATCGGTGAGCTTACGCAGTGTCGCCTGCTTGATACCTTCGGTGGTGGGATAAACCGGGGTGAGTGTCTCCTGCAACTCTGGCGTACTGAGATCGCCCTGCACCCGGTATTCCGGGTGGATCATCTCCGCGCCGTACTTCCCGCGTTTCGCTTCGCCATAGGCCAGTACGCGCCGTCCGGTAGCAAGGCTGTTTTTCATCGCCGCGCTAAAGTTGAAAAAACGCATTGTCAGAATGCCGGAACCGTCGCTGATCTGGCAGGTCATCATCCGTCGACCCCCGAAGGTGATATTGCAGTTCAGCACTTCCCCTTCAACGGTGGCGTAAACGCCCGGCAGCAGTTCACCAATGGGATAGAGTTGGGTACGGTCTTCATAACGCAGAGGAAGGTGTAACAGCAGGTCCTGCACGGTATGCAGACCAATTTTCGCCAGTTTGCTACTTTGCGCTGCGCCAACGCCCGTTAGTGAACTGAGCGGGACAGCATCTAACAGGCGGCCACTCATGATTTACTTCGCCGCCTGCATGGTGGACCACCAGACGTCATCGGCTTCAATTTGGCCCTGCTGATTGACATGCGGATAGGGCAGCCCCTTGCGTTTGGCGACTTTTGCCAGCACCGGGTAGCCGCCCTCAAACAACAGGCGCTGCTGTTCGTCTTCCGGCAACATGCTGTTTTCGCGAAGGTACATTCCGGCGTTCTGTCGCTGGCGCTGTGCTTCGTAAAGAATCAACGCAGAGGCGACGGAAACGTTAAGCGACTGAACCATGCCGATCATGGGGATGATGATATCCTGATCCGCCAAATCCAGTGCTTCCTGCGTAATACCGGTTTTCTCCTGACCCATCAGAATACAGGTCGGACGCGTGTAATCTATTTCGCGGAAATCGACAGCGTTATCAGAGAGGTGCGTTGCCAGAACCTGCATGCCCCGGCCTTTAAGATGGGTGACCGCGTCGCCAATCGTGCGGTGGGTTTTCACCTGCACCCAACTGTTGCTTCCTGCCGCCGCCGAGGCCATGGTGCGCATACGACTACCCGGCCAGACGGCGTGAACTTCGTGGACGCCAACGGCATCTGCGGTACGAATGATCGCAGAAACGTTATGAGGTTTGTGAACCTGCTCCATGCAGACAGTCAGGTCCGGCTGGCGCCTGGCGAGCATTTCGCAAATGCGGGCATAACGCTGTGCATTCATATACGCTTCATCCTTCAAATTGCCCCGGCGTTGGCGGCACTCACTCACCCCATTCACGTATTTCTGTACGTTCCTGGGGGTTCATTCGCTTGCCACCTTGCTGCAATTCGAATGATTTTGTTTATAAGTTAATTTCGGTTACGGGTGACTTTTATCACGTCTGGCATCACGCGAATTTTGCGCATGATGTTCGCCAGGTGCACGCGATCGCGCGCGGTTAGGCGAATAAAGGCGCTGTAGACGCGACCATCTTTCTCTTCGGTATTCAGACTCTGAATATTAGAGGTCGTGGTGTTGATCGCCGCCGTCAGGTTAGCCAGTGCACCCTGATGGTTAAACATATCCACTTTGATTTCGGTGATGAATTCCTGCTCCGTCTCTTTGTCCCATTCCACCGCCATAAACTTCTCTGGCTCTTTTTGGTAACCACGGATGTTACGGCAGGATTCATGGTGGATGACCAGACCTTTACCCGGACTGACGTGGGCAATGATCGGATCGCCAGGAATCGGACGACAGCACTTGGCAAAGGTAATCAGCACACCATCTGCGCCTTTGATGGGCAAATGACCGTGGCCCGGCGCCGCAGACTGGATTGCAGAGGCATCACCCTGTTGCAGGTTTTTCGCCACCACCACGCTCATGGCATTGCCGAGGCCAATTTCTGCCAGCAGGTCGTCAAGCGTCGCGAGTTTCATCCGCTCAAGTTCGCGCTGAATGCTTTCTTGCGGGATCTCGGCAAGCTTACGACTGCCACCCAACGCATGGTTGAGCAGGCGGCGTCCCAGACTGACGGAATCATCGCGTTTGAGGTTTTTCAGCAACTGGCGGATCTTGGCGCGGGCTTTTGAACTGACGACAAAGTTAAGCCATGCGGCGTTCGGGCGTGCCCCCGGCGCGGTAATGATTTCGACCGTCTGACCGCTGGTCAGCGGCTGCGACAGTGGGTAGGGCTGTCTGTCGACGCGCGCGCCCACACAGGCATGGCCAATATCGGTATGCACCGCATAGGCAAAGTCGACGGGTGTTGCACCGGCAGGCAGTTCGACAATGCGCCCTTCCGGTGTGAAAACGTAAATCTCATCCGGGAAAAGATCGGATTTCACGCTCTCGATAAATTCAAACGAGCTACCGGCGCTTTGCTGCAGTTCCAACAGGCTTTGCATCCAGCGCTGGGCACGAATCTGCGCGGTAGTGCTGGTTTCACCGTGCTCTTTATAAGCCCAGTGCGCCGCGACCCCCATTTCCGCCATCTGGTCCATATCCTCTGTACGGATCTGGACTTCAACCGGGACGCCGTGCGGGCCGATCATCGACGTGTGCAAAGACTGATAGCCGTTCGCTTTTGGAATCGCGATATAGTCTTTTACCCGTCCAGGACGCGGCTTATAGAGGCTGTGCATCTGACCGAGCACGCGATAACAGGTGTCGGCGTCATGAACGATAACGCGAAACGCGTAGATATCCATGATTGAGTGAAAACGCTGCTCTTTAAGCACCATCTTGCAATAGATGGAATAGAGGTGCTTCTCACGACCACTCACACGGCACGGAATACCCGCTTCCTGCAGACGCCCTTCGATTTCAGAGAGGATTTTTTGGATCATCTCTTTACGGTTGCCACGTGCGGCTTTAACCACCTCTTTAATCACGCGATAGCGGTTCGGGTACAGCGCCTCAAAACCCAGTTCTTCGAGCTCGGTTTTAATGTGATGAATACCTAAACGATGCGCCAGCGGGCTATAAATTTCGAGGGTTTCACGAGCGATGCGGCGACGTTTGTCCGGGCGTAATGAGCCCAGCGTGCGCATATTGTGAGTGCGGTCGGCGAGTTTGATGAGAATGACGCGGATATCCTGCACCATCGCCATAATCATCTTGCGAAAGTTTTCGGCCTGCGCCTCTTTCTTATCGCGGAACTTAAGTTTATCAAGCTTCGATACCCCCTCTACCAGTTCAGCAACGCTTTTACCAAAAAGCTGTTCCATGTCCTGGTAGGTGGCGGGAGTATCTTCGATCACGTCATGCAGCAGTGCAGCCATCAGCGTTTCATAGTCGAGTTTCATTTCGGCCAGAATGCAGGCTACGGCAACAGGGTGCGTGATATAAGGTTCACCGCTTGAACGTGTCTGGCCCTCGTGAGCGTCACGTGCAACGAGATACGCCTGCCGAAGACGTTTGATCTGGTCTTCCGGCAGGTAGTGTTGAATCAGTTGATTCAGGCTTTCAAACAGATACAAGGGCGACCCGCTTTGTGATTAACGACGACCTTCAGCAATTGCGGTTACGGCTTGTATTTCAGCGGCTTCCTGCTCTTGCTGTTCCTGGCGCTCACGTACGTCGAGGATCTGGTTATTGATCAGACCTTCTTCGATTTCGCGCAGCGCGATTACGGTAGTTTTATCGTTTTCTTCCGGTACGAGCGGATCCTTTCCGCCTACCTGCATCTGACGAGCGCGACGCGCGGCGACCAGTACTAGGTCAAAACGGTTACCAATTTTCTCTACAGCGTCCTGAACAGTTACGCGTGCCATACTTAAAATGCTCCACAGGTGAAGAAATGACTGGGCATGATACTGAAAGTGGGTTCAGTCTGCCAACAGTTTGCTGATTAAAGCGTCATGACGCTGCTTTTGGCGGCTCATGCGCAGACGTTCGGCGCGAATAATGGTCTTCAAATCGCTCAGGGCGGTGTTGAAGTCATCATTCACAATAAGATAATCATATTCGGCGTAATGGCTCATTTCTGCAACAGCTTGCGCCATACGTTTTGCAATCACCTCTTCGCTATCTTGCCCACGACCCCGCAAGCGGCGATCCAGTTCAAGTTTAGACGGCGGCAGAATAAAGATACTGCGTGCATGCGGCATCTTCTTGCGAATTTGTTGCGCGCCCTGCCAGTCGATATCCAAAAAGACATCTACCCCGGAGGCCAGTACTTGCTCAATGGCTTCACGCGAGGTGCCGTAGTAATTGCCAAAAACTTCTGCGTGTTCCAGAAACGCGTCGTTACCAATCATGGTTCTGAATTCATCATGATTCACAAAGAAATAATGTTCGCCGTGAACCTCACCCGGGCGCGGAGCGCGCGTGGTGTGCGAAACAGAAACCTGGGTGTCATACAACGGTTGGGTTTTTAACAAAGCCTGAATCAGGCTGGATTTACCCGCGCCACTGGGGGCAGAAACAATATAAAGCGTGCCTTGAGCCATGAGTATCTTACGTATGTGATTATCGAAAATGAACCTACATACGGGCTTATTATACACGTCGCCGCTACGCGACGTAGCCTTTGTCACACTTTTTGCGCCAGATTATTGCTTTTTGCGCGCCAGTTTCCTGATTTACGCAACATTCGCTGCAAATGAGAGGAATCGTTGGAAGCCTGTACGCAATCTTAACTTTTGTCACTCGGCGTAGGTCACGCAACGCGCTATATCTGCCTGGCAACGTACAACGGAGGTGGCGATGAAAACAGGGACAGCGATATTGATGGGGTTGTGGTTGTGGCACTCGCAGGTTCTGGCGATATGCCCGGTATGGTCGGCGGCCAGAGCCCACGAGGAGATCTCTCGTTTGCAACAGCAAATTACACAGTGGGATGACGCCTACTGGAAAGAGGGCGTTAGCGCGGTTGAGGATGGCGTCTACGATCAGCTGCATGCGCAACTGCTCCAGTGGCAGCATTGCTTTGCTGACGACGACCCGCCCAGCCTGACGTTGCCCTCGCCAGGCGGTACGATCCCCCATCCTGTCGCCCATACCGGAGTGCAAAAGCTGGCAGACAAGCGAGCAATGCAGCAATGGATGCGCGAGCACAACGATTTGTGGGTACAGCCGAAGGTTGATGGCGTGGCGGTTACGCTGAAATATCAGCAGGGCAAACTGACCCAGGCGATCAGCCGTGGCGATGGCCTGAAAGGCGAAGACTGGACGCAAAAAGTACAACAGATTCCTGCTGTGCCGCAAACTGTGGTGGGTGCGCTGGCAAATAGCGTGTTGCAGGGCGAGATCTTTCTGCAACAGGAAGGGCATATCCAGCAAAAAATGGGCGGAATGAATGCCCGTTCGAAGGTCGCGGGTCTGTTGATGCGCAAGGGCAACGTCAGTGACTTATCATCACTGGGGATTTTTATCTGGGCATGGCCTGATGGCCCGCAGACAATGTCCGAAAGAGTAAACCAGTTGAGTGCGGCGGGGTTTACGCTCGCGAAAAAATTCACGCTGCCGGCAGACAATGTTGAGTCAGTGGAACGGGCGCGTACGCACTGGTGGACGTCCGCTTTGCCCTTTGTCACCGATGGGGTCGTTGTGCGGATGAGCAAAGAGCCGGCGTCCCGCCAGTGGTTACCGGGACAAGGGAGTTGGCTGGTCGCCTGGAAATACCCGCCCGTTGCGCAGGTGGCTGAGGTCACAGCGATTCAGTTTACGGTCGGCAAAAGCGGAAAAATCGCCGTTGTGGCGACACTCGCTCCCGTCATGCTGGACGATAAACGGGTACAGCGGGTGAATATCGGTTCCGTAACCCGCTGGGAAGAGTGGGATATTGCCCCAGGCGATCGGATCCTGGTGAGTCTTGCCGGACAGGGGATCCCGCGTATTGACGATGTCGTCTGGCGGAGTTCGGAACGGACTAAACCGATGCCGCCTGAAAATCGCTTCAACGCATTGACCTGCTTTTTTGCTTCTGCATCGTGTCAGGAGCAGTTTATCTCGCGCCTCGTCTGGGCGGGCTCTGGTGCTGTTTTACAGTTAGACGGTGTGGGTGAGGCAGGCTGGCGGGCGCTTCATCAACAGCATCACTTTGAGCATATCTTTTCGTGGCTGGCTTTAACTCAGGAGCAGATTCAGCACACGCCGGGCTTTGCGAATGCGAAGAGTGAGCAGGTGTGGCATCAGTTTAATCTGGTGAGAAAACAGCCGTTTATTCGCTGGATACTGGCGCTGGGCATCCCGTTACCCCAGACGGCGCTCAATGCCAGCGGCGATCGTTCGTGGCTGCAGTTGTCAGGGCGAACGGAATCGTACTGGCAACAACTTCCGGCGGTCGGCCCGCGTCGCGCACGTCAGGTGATGGCATGGCTGGACAACGCGGAAGTTAAGCAACTGAGCCACTGGCTGGCGGCCCAGCACATTGAGAGCTTTATCCCTTAGTGGCTTTCGTGGCGGTAGTAAAACACGGGCAAACCCAGCTTAAGGCGCAGCGCCAGGAGTCGGGCGACAAAGCCAAACATCAGGGTTGAGATAACCACGATATCCTGATTGGAAACATAGTGTTGCAGGATGATGTAAAGCACGGCAGAGGCGAATGAGACGCCGGCGTACAACTCTTTCTGGAAAACGAGCGGAATACGCTTACAGAACATATCGCGCAACACTCCACCGAAGACGCCGGTGGTAACCGCCGCTACGACGGCAATGATCGGCCCATGCCCCATATCCAGGGCCACCTGGGCGCCAATGATGGAAAAGACGACCAGGCCTAAGGCATCCAGTACCAGGAACACCTTGCGCAGATAGGGCATGACGGGAGCCACAATAGTCGTTAAGACCGCCGCCGTGGCGACAATAATTACGTATTCGGGATGTTTAACCCAACCCAGAGGATAGTGCCCGAGCAGAATATCGCGGACAGAGCCGCCGCCGATGGCCGTCGCGGTGGCAATAATGATAACGCCGAATGTATCCATCCGACGGCGACCCGCCGCCAGTGCACCGGTCATGGCTTCGGCAGTGATTCCTATCAGGTACAAAACATGTAACAGCATGACTCCCCCCAGTATTTAGGGGACAAAGAGTAACGACTTGCACTCATCGTCACGATTGAGATTTTCTAAGGCGAGTGATTTTTAATAATGTCAGGTAATGCGAAATTACTGTTTTGATGAAGTAGTATGGGATGTGAGGATTTTTTCGTCAGTAAAATGGATAAGAAAAACTAACCTGAAAATGTGTGAGAGTCAGCGAGACTTGCGAAAAAACGTAGCACCGCCATCGACTGACGGGCTACGCGGAAAGACACTTTACTCGATATTCTGGATCTGCTCGCGCATTTGCTCGATCAGGACTTTCAGTTCAATCGCGGAATTGGTCACTTCGGCATTGATGGATTTAGACGCCAGCGTATTCGACTCGCGGTTGAATTCCTGCATCATGAAGTCCAGACGGCGACCCACCGCCTCTTTTTTCTTCAGGATGTTGTAGGTTTCTTTGACGTGGGCTTCCAGGCGATCCAGTTCTTCTGCCACATCGATGCGCTGTGCCATCAGGACCAGTTCTTGCTCCAGACGGTTATTCTCCAACTGGACCTGAGCGTCCTCGAGCTTAGCGACCAGACGTTCACGCTGCCATTGCAGAATTTCTGGCATATGGGCGCGAACTTTAATGACTTCAGCGCTGACACCTTCCAGACGTTGTTCGATCAGCGCTTTCAGAGCCTGACCTTCCGTTTCGCGGGCAACGATGAAATCGTCAAGCGTACCGTCCAGTGCGGTCAGGATTTCAGCCGCAATGGCATCAAGATCCTGTTCCTGTGCCGCCATGACGCCAGGCCAGCGAAGGATATCGACTGGATTGATTTCTCCTTCATCGCTCTGCATTTTGACCCAGTTGGCCGCGTTCACGAGTTGTTTTGCGAGCTTTTCATTCAGGATGAGCTCGCCCTGCGCGCTCGCATCGGGCTCAAAGCGCAGCATGCACTCGACTTTACCGCGCGTCAGGCGCGTACGGATGCGTTCACGAACAACAGGTTCAAGGCTACGGAACTGTTCCGGCAGACGAAAGTAAGTTTCCAGATAACGCTGGTTTACCGAGCGCATTTCCCAGGTGGCGCTACCCCATTCACCCTTGATTTCACGCCGGGCGTAGGCTGTCATACTGCGGATCATAGACGTTCCTGTTTTTAAAGGAGAGATGGGGGGATTATAGCCATCCCGGCCTTGTCAGGATAGGAATAACAGCTGGAAGTCCGTATAATGCGCAGCCACATTCGTTTCAAGCCGGAGATCTCAATATGCGTCCAGCAGGCCGTAGCGCTAATCAGGTGCGTCCCGTAACCCTGACCCGTAACTATACAAAACATGCTGAAGGCTCGGTGCTGGTCGAATTTGGCGATACCAAAGTGCTGTGCACAGCCTCGATTGAAGAAGGCGTACCGCGTTTTCTGAAAGGTCAGGGCCAGGGCTGGATCACCGCTGAATATGGCATGTTGCCGCGTGCAACGCATACCCGTAACGCGCGCGAAGCAGCAAAGGGCAAGCAGGGCGGTCGTACGATGGAGATTCAACGTCTGATCGCCCGTGCGCTGCGTGCTGCGGTCGATCTCAAAACGTTGGGTGAATTTACCATCACTTTGGACTGCGACGTGATCCAGGCCGATGGCGGCACGCGTACCGCTTCCATTACCGGAGCCTGCGTTGCGCTGGCGGATGCGCTGAACAAGCTGGTGGCAAGCGGTAAGCTGAAAACCAACCCAATGAAAGGGATGGTTGCGGCAGTATCTGTGGGGATCGTCAACGGCGAAGCGCTCTGCGATCTGGAGTATGTTGAAGACTCGGCGGCGGAAACCGACATGAACGTGGTGATGACCGAAGACGGGCGCATCATTGAAGTGCAGGGGACGGCAGAAGGCGAGCCGTTCAGCCATGAAGAACTTCTCACCTTGTTGGCACTGGCCCGAGGGGGAATCGAATCCATTGTCACGACGCAGAAGGCGGCGTTAGAAAATTGATTTTAAGGCGACCAATGAGTCGCCTTTTTTTTGTCCGTAGATTTTGTCAATGATGAAAGTGAAATGAGGAGCGAATCCATGAAACCCTATCAACGCCAGTTTATTGAGTTTGCGCTTAACAAACAGGTACTCAAGTTTGGCGAATTCACGCTGAAATCCGGGCGAAAGAGCCCCTATTTCTTCAACGCCGGGCTGTTTAATACCGGGCGCGATTTGGCACTGTTAGGTCGTTTTTACGCCGAAGCGTTGGTGGATTCTGGCATTGAGTTTGATCTGCTTTTTGGCCCGGCTTACAAAGGTATTCCGATTGCAACCACCACGGCGGTCGCGCTGGCGGAGCATCACGACAAAGACCTGCCGTACTGCTTTAACCGCAAAGAAGCTAAAGATCATGGCGAAGGTGGCAATCTGGTTGGCAGCGCACTGCAGGGCCGCGTGATGCTGGTGGATGACGTGATCACTGCCGGTACGGCAATCCGGGAATCGATGGAAATCATCCAGGCCAATGGCGCGACGCTGGCTGGCGTGCTGATCTCTTTGGATCGTCAGGAGCGGGGGCGTGGCGAGATTTCCGCCATTCAGGAAGTCGAGCGCGATTATGGCTGTAAGGTGATTTCTATCATCACCCTGAAAGACCTGATTGCCTATCTGGAAGAGAAGCCGGAAATGGCAAAACATCTGGCGGCGGTGCGGGCGTATCGGGAAGCGTTTGGCGTTTAACCAGAATGGCCGGATAACGCGCGCGCTATCCGGCAAGCATTACTGCAGTTGTGAGGCGAGCAGTGGCCAGCGGGCATCAAAATCATCCGTTGGACGGTATTTGAATTCACTACGCACGAAGCGCGACAGCATACCTTCGCAGAAGGCAAGTAACTGGCTTGCCAGCAACGTTTCATCCGTCACGTATCCTTCACCTTCGCGCATCCGCTTTTCCCGCAGCACCTGGCGCAGTTGTGCTTCAATGCGTTCGAACAGTTGATTGATACGCCCTTGCAGACGATCCTGTTCAAACATCAGCGCATGCCCGGTCAGGATACGCGTCAGGCCGGGATTGCGCTCACCGAAACCCAGGATCAATAACACGATCAGACGCAGACGCGCGTGGGTATCTTTTTCATCTTTCAGAATCAAATTGATACGGGTGATCAGGCTGTCTTCGATAAACTCAATCAGGCTATCGAACATGCGTGTCTTGCTGGGAAAGTGGCGGTACAACGCCGCTTCGGAAACGCCGACAGAAGCCGCCAGTTTTGCCGTTGTGATGCGCTGGCTTCCATCGCTGGATTCCAGCATCAGCGCCAGAGACTGAAGTATTTCTTCGCGACGATTCCTTTTCGCAGTTTGTTTTTCTGCCATGTTACAAAATACCCCTGAAAATAAGCACTTGCAGGCGAGCATCCACACTATGACCGCAAACACAGGGCTTGCGGTGATGTTATGACGTTATCGGGATGCGTAACTTTCTTACTTACGACCGGAATGGCCGAAACCGCCTTCACCACGGTGAGTGGCATCAAACTCTTCCACCAGGTTAAATTCGGCCTGCACAACCGGCACAAAGACCATCTGTGCGATGCGTTCACCCGGCTCAATGGTGAAACTGTCCTGACCGCGGTTCCAGACGGACACCATCAGTTGCCCCTGATAGTCAGAGTCAATCAACCCCACCAGGTTGCCCAGCACGATACCATGCTTATGGCCCAGACCCGAACGCGGCAGGATGACGGCAGCCAGAGACGGATCGGCGATATGAATAGCCAGCCCGGTTGGCAGCAGCGTGGTTGCGCCCGGCGCCAGTTCTACGGCGTCATCAAGACAGGCCCGCAGGTCAAGTCCGGCGGAACCGGAGGTGGCATACGTCGGCAGCGGGAATTGCTTGCCAACACGCGGATCCAGAATCTTAACGTCGATTTTTTTCATCATAAAGGGTCACGATCTCGTCGAGTAATAATTGGCCAAGGAGTGCTTTGCGCGCAAGCGGTAAGACTTTATCTCCATCCTGCCAGAAAAGGTGTAGAGCGTTGCTGTCGCTATTAAATCCTTGAGTTGAGAGTGAAACATCGTTTGCACAGATCAAATCAAGATTTTTGCGGTTACGTTTTTGCCGGGCGTATTCTTCCACATTATTCGTTTCCGCGGCAAACCCAACGACATAGGGACGATGGTCTTTACGTGCGGCAACCCCGGCGATGATATCCGGGTTTTTGACCATTTTTATTGTTAATTCATCACCCTGCGTTGCCTGTTTCTTAATTTTTTCCGGTGCGACAACGGCGGCGCGATAGTCTGCTACCGCAGCACAGCCGATAAAAATATGTTGCTGTTGTACGGCGGATTGCACTGCTGCTTCCATCTCCAGAGCGGTCATCACATCGACACGCTGTACAAAAGGCGGCGTGGGTAACGACACGGGGCCGGTGACCAGCGTAACGTTCGCCCCACGACGGGCGGCCGCAGCGGCGATGGCAAACCCCATCTTACCTGAGCTGTGGTTGGAAATGTAACGCACCGGGTCGAGCGGTTCACGCGTCGGGCCCGCGGTAATCATGATATTGAGATGTTGCAGATCGTTGACAGGGGAGAAATGCGCCGCGGCCATATCGACAATCGTTAAGGGATCCAGCATGCGACCCGGACCCACGTCACCGCATGCCTGGCTGCCGCTGTCCGGCCCCCAGATGAGCAACCCACGGGAAGTCAGAACGTCCAGATTGTGCTGAGTCGCCGCAGCCCGATACATCTGCTGGTTCATCGCCGGTAAAACGGCAATGGGCGCAGGTGTCGCCAGACAAATCGTGGACACCAGATCGTTTGCCATGCCGGCTGCGACACGCGCGATAAGGTCTGCGGTGGCAGGGGCGAGAATCACCAGGTCGGCCCATTTCCCCAACTCAATATGGCCCATCGCGGCTTCTGCCGCGGGATCCAGCAGACTGTCGGAAACGGGATACCCGGAAACCGCCTGTAAGCTGAGTGGGGTAATAAAGGCTTTAGCCGCCTCGGTCATTGCCACACGGACATCGGCACCGCGTTCGCGCAGACGACGCACCAGTTCAGGGGTTTTGTAGGCAGCAATGCCGCCGCTGACGCCGAGAACGATTTTTTTACCGGCCAGGCTCATCATGATCTTTCCTGTTGGATTACACCAGAAGGCGGATATTTTATCACAATCCGTAAACTGTCGTGCGCTCACCCATGAATCACTTTGCGAGGCGCTACGCAGGAGTGGAAATTGTACGTCGATTCCCCCTCATGGCTATGCCACCATTCGTGCTGGCATAAGGAGGTGTGGGGATGGAAACTGCTGAGTATGTATTGCCAAGGGAAAAACTGTTGGCACTTGGGGTAGATACGCTGACGGATGATGAACTGCTGGCGCTCTTCTTGCGGACTGGAACGCCCGGAAAAGATGTCTTTACGCTGGCAAAAGAGATCCTGGAACATTTTGGCTCTCTCTATAGCTTGTTGACGGCGGACTACTCGCAGTTCAGTACGGTGACAGGGATTGGCGTGGCAAAATACGCGCAGCTTAAAGGCATTGCGGAGCTGGCCCGTCGCTTTTATGAAGTACAAATAAAAGGCTCGAACCCGTTACTCAGCCCGTTGTTAACACGGGATTTTTTGCAGAGTCAATTTGCGGGGGAAGGGCGAGAAGTTTTTATGGTGGTTTTTCTCGATTCCCAACACAAGGTCATTAAACATAGCCGCCTTTTTTCTGGCACCCTCACCCATGTTGAGATTCATCCGCGTGAAATTATTCGTGAAGCGATAAAAATCAATGCATCTGCGGTGATCCTTGCACATAATCATCCGTCGGGGTGTGCAGAGCCGAGTAAAGCGGATAAACTTATCACTGAGCGTGTCGTAAAATGCTGTCAGTTCATGGATATCCGTGTGCTTGATCACCTTGTCATTGGACGCGGAGAGTACGTTTCGTTTGCGGAACGTGGTTGGATTTGACGCACTTTGCGCGATCCATCGGGATCTTTGTCTGTTCGGGACTTGAGCACATCGCTGACTCAGCGTATACTACGCCACCTTTGAGAATCTCGGGTTTGGCATTTGGGCCTGGCAATCGAGTGTTCGCTTAGAACCGCGATGACCGGGCTGTAAAGCCTGACGAGGCGCCGATACCCCATACGAAGCTCGAGCTAATTTGATTTTTGGAGAATAGACATGTCCCGAGTCTGCCAAGTTACTGGCAAGCGTCCGGTGACCGGTAACAACCGTTCCCACGCACTGAACGCGACTAAACGCCGTTTTCTGCCTAACCTGCACTCTCACCGTTTCTGGGTTGAGAGCGAAAAGCGTTTTGTCACCCTGCGTGTATCTGCTAAAGGTATGCGTGTAATTGATAAGAAAGGCATCGAAACAGTTCTGTCTGAACTGCGTGCCCGTGGCGAAAAGTACTAAGTACTAAGAGGAAATAAATCATGGCTAAAGGTATTCGTGAGAAGATCAAGCTGGTTTCTTCTGCTGGTACTGGTCACTTCTATACCACCACGAAGAACAAACGTACTAAGCCGGAAAAACTGGAACTGAAAAAGTTCGATCCAGTTGTCCGTCAGCACGTTCTCTACAAAGAAGCGAAAATTAAGTAATTTCCGCTTTGCTGTAATGAAAAACCTCGCCTCGGCGGGGTTTTTTGTTTTCTGGCCATCCCCATATTAGTGAGACCTGATACACAGCCGGAGACGTTATGCCTGAATTACCTGAAGTCGAAACCAGCCGCCGCGGTATTGAGCCGCACCTGGTCGGGGCAACCATTCTGCATGCCAATGTGCGTAATGGACGTCTGCGTTGGCCGGTGTCAGAAGAGATCTACCGTCTGAGCGACAAACCGGTGCTCAGCGTTCAGCGTCGTGCGAAATATCTTCTGCTGGAACTGCCCGATGGCTGGATAATCATCCATCTGGGGATGTCGGGCAGTTTGCGTATCCTTCCTGAAGAACTTCCGGCAGAAAAACACGACCACGTCGATTTAGTGATGAGTAATGGTAAAGTCCTGCGCTACACCGATCCCCGTCGCTTTGGCGCCTGGCTGTGGACGAAAGCGCTGGAAGGGCACAACGTGCTGGCGCATCTCGGCCCTGAACCGTTGAGCGACGATTTCAATGGTGAATACCTGCAACAGAAGTGTGCGAAGAAGAAAACGGCGATTAAACCCTGGTTGATGGATAACAAACTGGTGGTGGGAGTTGGGAACATCTATGCCAGTGAATCCCTGTTTGCTGCCGGCATTCATCCTGACCGTCTGGCGTCGTCGCTGTCGCAGGCCGAATATGAGCTGCTGGCGCGCGTGATTAAGGCCGTTTTGCTGCGCTCAATAGAACAGGGCGGGACGACATTGAAAGATTTTCTGCAAAGCGACGGTAAACCGGGCTATTTTGCTCAGGAGCTACAGGTCTATGGCCGCAAAGGCGAACCGTGCAGGGTGTGTGGAACGCCGATCGTGGCATCGAAACACGCACAGCGCGCGACGTACTATTGCCGTCAGTGCCAGAAGTAAGGTGAAGCGTCCCGGCCCAGGGACGCTATTTGAGCTTAGCCAGCAGCGCCTGATGAATATTCTCTGGCAGGAAGTGGGTGACATCACCCTGATGGCGGGCCACTTCTTTCACCAGTGACGACGAGATGAAGGACCACTCTTTAGAAGGCATCAGAAAGACGCTTTCCAGTTCCGGCATCAAATGACGATTCATATGGGCCAGTTGCATTTCGTATTCAAAATCCGCAACGGCGCGCAATCCACGAATCAGGATATTGGCCTGCTGCTCACGCGCAAAATTTGCCATCAGATCGCTAAAGCCCAGGACTTCAACGCCGGGCAGATGGGCTGTAGCCAGCTGAGCCAGCGCAACGCGCTCTTCAAGGGTGAACATTGGTTTTTTACCGGGACTTGCCGCAATTGCCAGAATGACATGGTCAAACATCTGCGTAGCACGCGTGATGATATCGATATGGCCGTTCGTCAACGGATCAAAAGTGCCTGGATAAATCGCCCGTTTTTGCATAACAGCCCTCAATGCGTTTTCGGTGGCAGATAAGGTTCCAGCAGTTGCAGTAGGCGTTGTAGTGCGCCCTGGTTTTGATAGAGAACTTCAACTGCGTGACGACCATAGAAATTACGATAATCGGCATCGGTCAGTAAAGAGGAAACCTCTTTAGCGAGGCTTGTGGCATCCGTGACCGTAATCAAACCGCTGGCCTGCTCCAGACGGGCGCAGATATCTTTGAAGTTGAATGTGTGAGGCCCCATTAGCACGGGAATCGCGTGGGCCGCGGCTTCCAGCGGATTGTGTCCGCCACGCTCAACCAGAGATCCCCCGACAAACGCCAGATCTGCAATTCCGTAAAGTAGCATCAGTTCACCCATCGTATCACCCACAACGACCTGTGTACTGGCTGAAGGAACTTCACCGGAGGAACGTGTTGTATAGCTTAGTCCGGCTTCACGTACGAGGTTAATCGCATCCGGGAAACGTTCCGGATGACGCGGGACCAGAATCAATAGCAGGTTGGGGAACTGGTGTAGCAATGCCTGATGCGCGGCGATCACAATACTCTCTTCGCCATCATGGGTACTGGTTGCGATCCATACCGGGCGATGCGGCGCCCACTGGCGACGTAACGTAACCGCCTTCGCAGCGAGCTGTGGCGTCACGGAGATATCGAACTTCAGACTGCCGGTGACGGTCACCTGGTTGTTCTTCGCGCCCAGCGTCACAAAGCGCTGACCATCCTCTTCATTTTGCGCCGCAATTAGCGTAATACGGCGGAGGATTCGGCGGATAAATTTCCCCAGCTTCGCGTAACCGTCAGCGGAGCGAGCAGAAAGACGCGCATTGGCGATGACCAGCGGAATATGGCGTTTATGCAGCGCGGCAATCAGGTTCGGCCACAGCTCCGTTTCCATGATCAGTACCAGCTTAGGATCGACCTGGTTCAGGAAGCGTCCCAGCGCATCAGGTAAATCATAAGGCAGATAGACGTGCTGAACATCGCTACCGAAGGCGGACTGGACACGCTCGGAGCCGGTCGGCGTCATCGTGGTGACCGTGATCGGCAGGTCGGGATAGCGATGCCGCAGGGCGCGAACCAAAGGAATGGCTGCCAGCGTTTCGCCGACAGAGACGGAATGGAGCATAATTCCGCCCGGTTTCAGGGGGCGGCGATAAAAACCGTAGCGTTCACCCCAGCGTTTACGGTAGGCCGGGGCTTTACGTCCGCGCACCCAAAGCCGTATCCAGATAAAAGGCTGAATAAGGTAGAGAAGGGCGGTGTAAAGCAATTCGAGCATAGTAAATAGCTGGCTTATGGATGTGCTGGGGATTCTATGTATTTAGACAGGGCTTTACCATTACTTTTCCCGTTTTTGACTTAAATAGCTTTAAGTTCGACTAATTCCGGCAGCCTGGCCCAGATTTTTTGCATTTTTATGCCATTTATTGATTTTTGCCGCCTTGCCGTTGTTTGCAGAGTCAATCAGTGACGTAAAAAGCGATGATTAGATTAATATCAATTTGATTTAAAAAAGAAAAAACTCCTATTTGTGGTTAATTTATTCGAGTCGGATCGCAGCGAAAGAAGTGATACACTAGCGCGTAAAAGTCGGTGCAATATCAGTGATCGGGTAGCTGTTGAGCCTGGGGCGGTAGCGTGCTGTTTTCTGCTTAACTTTATCGGACAATCACAACAAAAGAGTCGCGTGTGGAAAAGCCTTTTCGAAAAATTCTGGTCATCAAGATGCGTTTCCACGGGGATATGCTATTAACCACTCCCGTCATCAGTACGTTGAAGCAGAACTATCCTGACGCCAAAATCGATATGCTTCTTTACCAGGATACGATGCCTATTTTGTCGGAAAACCCCGAGATTAATGCCCTCTATGGCATCAGTAATAAGGGAACGGGGGCGGCAGAGAAAATTAAAAATACGCTTTCGCTGATTAAGACTTTACGCAACAACCAATATGATCTGGTCATCAATCTGACCGATCAGTGGATTGTGGCGCTGATTGTCCGTTTTTTACGTGCAAGAGTAAAAATATCCCAGGATTTCGCCAACCGGCAGTCTGCATTCTGGAAACAGAGTTTTACCCATCTCGTTCCCTACGCCGGTGAACACGTCGTCGAACGCACGCTGTCAGCGCTCAAACCACTGGAGCTGGAGCATGTTGTTACCGAAACGACCATGAGCTATCGGCCTGAGCACTGGGAAAATATGCGTCGACAGTTGCATCAACTCGGCGTGAATCGTCAGTATGTGGTGATTCAACCCACGGCAAGGCAGTTATTTAAGTGCTGGGATAATGACAAATTTTCCCGCGTTATTGATGCTCTTGAGCGTCGCGGCTACCAGGTGGTGCTGACATCAGGTCCTTCTGCAGACGATTTAGCGTGCGTGGAAGAGATTGCGCAGGGATGTGAAACCAAACCGGTCACCGGACTGGCGGGTAAAACCCGATTCCCGGAATTAGGCGCGCTGATTGATCATGCCGCACTTTTCATTGGTGTCGATTCAGCGCCCGGGCATATTGCTGCAGCGGTCAAAACGCCGGTGATATGTCTGTTTGGTGCGACCGATCACGTCTTCTGGCGTCCCTGGACCGACAATATTATTCAGTTTTGGGCTGGGGACTATCAGGCCATGCCTAAACGATCTGAACTGGACCGTGACAAAAAATATATGTCCGTTATTCCTGCTGAGGATGTGATTGCAGCAACGGAAAAAATGTTGCCGCAGAACGCGCAAATTATCGAAATGGATGCGCCGGTATGATCGTGGCTTTTTGTTTGTATAAGTATTTTCCGTTCGGCGGATTACAACGTGACTTTATGCGCATTGCGCAGACCGTAGCCGCACGCGGCCATCAGGTCCGTATTTATACCCAATCCTGGGACGGAGAATGTCCGGATGTTTTTGAACTCATTCGCGTACCGGTTAAATCGCGAACCAACCATGGGCGCAATGCGGAATATTACGCCTGGGTGCAGGCACATTTGCGTGAACATCCTGTTGATCGGGTCGTGGGTTTTAACAAAATGCCTGGTCTGGATGTCTATTTTGCCGCTGATGTTTGTTACGCCGAAAAGGTTGCACAGGAAAAAGGCTTTTTCTACCGCCTGACCTCTCGTTATCGCCATTATGCGGCGTTTGAACGGGCAACGTTTGAGCAGGGTAAGTCAACGCAGTTATTAATGCTGACGGATACACAGATTGCTGATTTTCAGAAGCACTATCAAACCGAAGCGGAGCGTTTTCATATTCTCCCTCCGGGTATTTACCCGGACAGAAAATACAGTGCGCAAATCCCGAATGCCCGCGAAATAGTTCGCCAGAAGAACGGTATTACTGAGCAGCAAAACTTATTGTTGCAGGTCGGTTCTGATTTTACCCGCAAAGGGGTGGATCGCTCGATTGAAGCACTTGCTTCACTGCCGGCGGCGCTGCGGCATAATACGCTTCTGTATATTGTCGGCCAGGATAAACCGCGAAAATTTGAAGCGCTGGCGGAAAAACGCGGTGTGCGTAGCAATGTGCATTTTTTCTCTGGGCGCAATGATGTCGCGGAGTTGATGGCCGCAGCCGATTTATTGCTGCACCCGGCCTATCAGGAAGCGGCAGGAATTGTTCTGCTGGAGGCCATTACCGCAGGTCTGCCGGTGTTGACCTCTGCCGTCTGTGGCTATGCGCATTATATTGCGCAGGCTAACTGTGGTGACGTTATTGAAGAGCCCTGGCGGCAGGACGCGTTGAACGACATTTTACGTAAAGCGTTGACCCAGCCGTCATTGCGCGCCGCGTGGGCAGAAAACGCACGGCATTTCGCGGATACGCAAGATTTGTACAGTCTGCCGGAAAAGGCGGCGGACATTATTACAGGTGGTCTGGATGGTTGAATTGAAAGAACCGTTAGCCACATTATGGCGCGGTAAGGATGCGTTTAAGGAAGTCAAAACGCTGCAGGGTGAAGTCTTCAGGGAACTGGAAACCCGTCGTACGCTGCGATTTGAACTGGCGGGGAAAAGCTATTTCCTTAAATGGCATCGGGGGACTTCTCTCAAGGAAATCGTCAAAAATCTTCTCTCACTGCGGATGCCGGTTTTGGGCGCCGACAGAGAGTGGAACGCTATTCATCGCCTTCAGAATTTGGGGGTGGATACCATGTATGGCGTTGGGTTTGGTGAGAAGGGGCTCAATCCTCTGACCAAAACCTCGTTCATTATTACCGAAGATCTCACTCCGACCATCAGTCTGGAAGACTATTGTGCGGATTGGGCAACGAATCCACCGGACGTCAACGTGAAGTGGATGCTTATTGACCGCGTGGCCACGATGGTACGCAAGATGCACGCAGGCGGAATCAATCACCGTGATTGTTATATCTGTCACTTCCTGCTGCATCTGCCTTTTTCAGGCAATAAAGAAGACTTAAAGATTTCGGTTATTGATCTACACAGGGCACAGATTCGTACGAAAGTTCCTCGTCGCTGGCGTGATAAAGATCTGATTGGTCTCTATTTTTCGTCGCTAAACATTGGGTTGACGCAGCGGGATATCTGGCGGTTTATGCGGGTTTATTTTGGCATACCGCTGAAAAAAATTTTGCAGTCAGAAGCTGGACTACTCGCCCAGGCTGCAGAAAGAGCAGAAAAAATAAAAGAAAGAACAATTCGGAAAAAATTATAATTAATTCACATGATTGGTTATCTCAATTAAGCAGGATTTTCTAAATTGACTAATGTTAGCAATTTCGTCACGAGCAAAGAAGAACTATTCCTTAACAGCGAGGCATTAACGAATACGCTTCATATCTCATTCTGTTTTGATCGTGGTTTCGTAATGCCCGCAGGAGTGGCGATATTTTCTATCATTGGAAATAATAAAAATATCAACTTACATTTTCATCTTTTAGTTTCTGATGTATCAGATAATGATTTGACATTATTCTATAAACTAAATAGGCCAAATGTTTTAATCACGATTTATCATATAAATAGAGATTTTAATATAAATCCGGACACATTAGTTCTGGGTATTCCATTATCAACATGTTTGCGCTTTCTAATCCCTGAAGTCATTGATCAATCCATTGATAATATAATGTATTTGGATTGTGATATAATTTGTTATGGCTGCTTAATTGAGTTGATTGATTACGATTTGCAGAATAATATTGCTGGGGTAATTTCAGATTCTATAGAAATGCAAGCGCGCATTGATAAGTTAGATTATGGCATAAAGTTTAATAAATATTTCAATGCCGGTGTTATGTTGATCAATAATAAAGAGTGGCGGAAAAATAACATTACGCAGAATGCATTAACCATGATTAATAGCGGTAAAGTTTTTAGATACGCAGATCAGGATGTTCTAAATATTTTACTTAACGGGAAATTACAATATCTTGACGCGAAATTCAACAATAAAACAACGTTAAGTATATATCATGATGCAGAAGATGAAAACATACAAAATACAGTTATCATGCATTATGTAACGCCAAATAAACCATGGTATCTTATTTTCAATGCTAGTAATTTTAGCCGATATTTTTCTCAATCTCCTTGGTGTAAGGCTAAGCGACATCTAGCGCCGTCGGCAAGTGAAATTAGATTGAAATCTAAAATGCTATGGAAAGATAGTCAATATGGTGAGGCAATATATTACTATCTGAGCTATTTATTGATGAAGATATTTAGAATAAAATTTTAGCAGGGAAGGGATTATCTATATGAAAATTTTATTTGTAGGTGAATCCGTTTCCGGCTTTGGTGGAATGGAAACGGTTATCCGGAATGTTATCAATAACTTTCAGGCCGAACATTCTGCAATCCAGTGTGAGATGTTCTTCTTTTGTCGACATGACAAAATGGATAAGGCATGGTTAAGCGATATTAACTATTCATGTTCGTTATCCACTATCCGTCTGGGCTTTTTGCGTCGGGCAAAGCATATCCATACGTTTAGCCGCTGGTTAAAGAAAACAGAACCCGATGTTGTTATCTGTATTGATGTGCTGTCCTGCCTGTTTGCCAGTAAAGCACGGAAGAAATCAGGCCAGAATTTCACGATATTCTCCTGGCCGCATTTTTCGCTGGATCATAAAAAACACGCCGAATGTGTTAGCTCGGCTGATTATCATCTGGCAATCAGTAGCGGTATCAAACAACAGATGATTGCGCGGGGTATTGATCAAAAGAACATTACCGTTGTTTATAATCCCGTATCCAGAAAATCAGAGATTATTCCACAACCAGAAGAAGGCCAGCCCGCCGTCTTTCTGTATGTCGGAAGGATGAAGTTTGAGGGGCAAAAAAGAGTTAAGGACCTGCTGGATGGATTATCCCATGCGGAAGGCGAATGGCGGTTGCATGTGGTTGGTGACGGCTCAGATTTTGAAAAATGTCAGGCCTATGGGCGAGAACTGGGGATTGACAATCGTATTACCTGGCATGGTTGGCAGGTCTCTCCCTGGGATGTTGTGCAAAACAAGGTAAAGAACGTCACGGCACTGTTGCTGACATCGTCATTCGAAGGCTTCCCGATGACCCTGCTGGAAGCCATGTCGTATGGTATCCCGTGCATCAGTTCAGACTGTATGTCTGGCCCCCGGGATATGATCAAACCGGGTATTAATGGCGATTTGTATCCGCCGAGCGATCTCAAACAGTTTATCCACCTACTCAACCAAATCCTCTCTGGTCAGATGAAGTATGATAGTAATCTGATCCCTGAGACGATAGATAACTTCTATAATGAAGTCTATTTCCAACATTTAAGAAGTGCGATATTTTCGAAAATCAATAAGTGATCACTATGACTCAAAAATATTTTGAAGAAAAAGTCATTCAGAAGACTTTAGATTATAACTATGCAGAACATAGTGATGTTGATAAGTTTAATATTGCCTATGGCATTGATAAGAACTTCCTTTTTGGTTGTGGTGTTTCCATCGCGTCGATACTGATTGCCAACCCCAATACGCCGTTTGCTTTTCATGTATTTACAGATTCATTTAGCAATGAAGAACAGGCTCGATTTAATGCACTCGCAAAGCAATATGCCACCCAAATCGTGGTGTATCTCATTGACTGCGAGCAATTGAAATCGTTACCGAGTACTAAAAACTGGTCTTACGCAACGTACTTCCGATTTATTATCGCTGACCACTTCGCGGGAAAAATGGATAAGGTACTGTATCTGGATGCAGATATTGCCTGTCAGGGAAGTATACAAGAGTTGATTGACCTCGAGTTTGCTGAGCATGAAATTGCGGCCGTGGTTGCGGAGGGTGAGTCAGAGTGGTGGACTAAGCGCTCAATCAGTCTGGCAACACCGGGACTGGTTTCTGGCTACTTTAATGCGGGTTTTTTGCTGATTAACCTCCCCATCTGGACCGCTGAGGATATTTCTCGCAAGGCTATTGAGATGCTACGCGATCCGGATGTGGTACAGCGCATTACTCACCTGGATCAGGATGTGCTGAATATGTTGCTTGTTGGCAAGGCGCGTTTTGTCGGTAAAAAATTTAACACCCAATTCAGCATAAATTACGAGTTAAAGCATGACGTGGTCAATCCCGTGGATGTAAACACGGTATTCATTCATTATATTGGGCCGACTAAGCCCTGGCATCAATGGGGTAACTACCCTATTGCGCAGAGCTTTTTGAATGCGAAAAAATTATCACCCTGGTGTGATGTTGAATTGCTGAAACCTAAAAACAGTCATCAGTTACGTTATGCGGCAAAGCATATGTTTAATCAGAAGCAGTACTTCGCTGGCCTGATTGATTATGCACTTTATTTTAAAAGCAAAATTGTTAAATAAAAATAATTATAGGTGACGCAGTGGACTCTTTTCCGGAAATAGAGATAGCAGAATATAAAGTTTTTGATGAGCGCTATGATAATAATGGTAACACATTAAATATCTCTTATGGAATCGATGAGAACTATCTTGATGGTGTCGGGGTGTCTATTACCTCGGTGTTAATTCATAATGATATTAATGTTGATTTTCATATCATCTGTGACAAATACACAAAAAGTTTCGTTGATAAGATTGGGGTGCTGGCGCAAGAACATAAGATTAAAATTTCATTATATCTTATCAATGTCAAATGCCTTGAGATATTGCCGAAAACGCAGGTCTGGTCAAGAGCTATGTACTTCCGACTTTTCGCTTTTGATTATCTGTATCATAAACTGGATAAATTATTGTATCTTGATGCAGATGTCATCTGCAAAGGTCCTCTGGATCTTCTTCTGACCCTTGACCTTAATGATAATGTCGCCGCAGTAGTAAAAGACGTTGACTCTATTCAGTCCAGGGTAAATGAAAGACTCCCCTCGTTTAATCTTCAGGGACGATATTTTAATTCCGGTGTTGTTTTTATAAACCTCCAGGAATGGGCTAAAAATCGATTAACTGAAAAAGCATTATCCCTGCTAACGGGTAAAGACGGGAGTGCAACATTTTTTAAATATCCCGATCAGGATGTCCTGAATATATTACTTCGTGATAAAGTTTATTTTTTGCCTCGTGAATATAATACAATTTATACCATTAAAAGCGAGTTAAGCGATAAAACACATGAGAAGTATTTAGATATAATCCATGCTGATACTAAGTTGATTCACTTTACAGGTGCGACGAAGCCCTGGCATGCCTGGGCAAGTTACCCTTCTGTAATTTATTATACCAATGCTTTCATTAAGTCACCGTGGAAAGATGTTCCTGCCAAAGATGCGCGAACGCTGGTTGAATATAAAAAAAGATATAAACACCTTTTGGTCCAAAAACATTATCTGCGTGGAATGATTGCGGGGGCTGCATACCTCTATCGTAAATTTTTAGCAAAATGATACCTTTATACTTATGATCACTGAAACAAAAATTAAAAACTATACTGTATTCGTAAAACAAGGTGGTGAAAAATACATTGATATTTTCAATGATTTTTTAACACATAATCTTAAGGTACTAAAAGTCTTTCGTAGTATTGAGGATACCAAGGTCGTGTTAATCGATACTGACCATGGGAAATATATTCTGAAAGTATTTCATCCTAAAGTTAAAAATACTGAGCGATTTTTTAAATCACTGGTAAAAGGGGATTACTACGAAAAGCTTTTTTATCAGACCGATCGCGTTCGACAGGAAGGTTTTGACGCGTTAAATGACTTTTATCTGCTTGCCGAAGTGAAGACCCTGCGCTATGTGCATACTTACATAATGATTATTGAGTATATCGAGGGTGTTGAACTGGTTGACCTGCCCGTCATTTCTTCTGATGTGAAAGAGAAGATAAAACAGTCCATTCAAGGGTTACATCGGCATGGTATGGTCTCAGGCGATCCACATAAAGGTAACTTCATATTACAAAATGAAGAGATAAGGATCATTGATCTGTCCGGGAAAAGACCTTCACGACAGCGAATGGCAAAAGATCGTATTGATTTAGAACGTCACTATGGTATTGAAAATAACAAAAAAGACCTCGGTTTTTATCTCCTGGTGTATAAGAAAAAGTGGCGGAACTTTCTGCGCCGTCTAAAAGGTAAAAGTGTGCGCTAAGTTTCAATGTGAATATTTAGAACGTTGCATTTGGTCGTTCTAAATGCAAGAATGGATTTGTATATTTTGTGAGCAAATTTGTTCATTCTATTTTGTTCATCCTCGCTAAAGATAAACCATGAACACTTTCCTCAAAGATTCATCGTGATTTAAGTTGCATGACAAGCCTACAGGTTTCATATGAGTAATGTTAAGTTTATAACTCGAGCAGGTGTTCAGCAACTTATTGCCAGCAGAACATCTGATAACGCGATCATTTTCTTATCGGGACCCACCTCCCGAGGGACTCCGCTTTCTCTTTTGCAGAACAATGATGTCATTACCGTTAACGGCGCAGCGGAATACTTGCTCAGTAATAGTATTACTCCCTTCATTTATGTCTTAACAGA
This sequence comes from Citrobacter telavivensis, assembly GCA_009363175.1. Taxonomy (NCBI): domain Bacteria; kingdom Pseudomonadati; phylum Pseudomonadota; class Gammaproteobacteria; order Enterobacterales; family Enterobacteriaceae; genus Citrobacter; species Citrobacter telavivensis. The sequence goes on along the minus strand of CP045205.1, from coordinate 331,028 downwards.
TGCGCGTTTTTTGCTACAAAGACGCCATGATTTTTATCAATTCAGTCGGGCGAGCAAATTCACTGTCGTCAATATGGATGTTTATGAAGCCGCTACGGAAGATGATAAGAAATATATGCGGGCTCATTGTTTTATTTTACGTGCATTTTATAAGCGTGAAAAAGGCGGTTTTTTCAAGAAGCTGAAACTGGAAATGCTTTCAAAATGGAATAAAAAGTTACTGATTCGAGTGCCCGTTTCTAAACGTAAAAGACTGGTTGGATTTAGTAAGGATATCAGCTTAGGTTACTGCTCATGCCATACCGTGGCGTATACGGCGATGCAGATTGCGTATTCATTAGGTTATGACAACACGATCTGCTCCGGGTTAGATATCACCGGGAGTTGCGCGCGTTTTTATGATGAAAGCCGTAACCCGATGCCTTCTGAATTGAGCAAGGATTTAGTCAAAATTCTGCCGTTTTTCCAGTTTATGTGTGAGAATGTTGATGACTTTAGTATCTACAATCTGTCTGACGATACCGCAATTAGCTACGATATTATTCCTTATATCAAGGCAACGGACGTCGCAACGTTGTCATCCAAACTGCGCTTCATGAACAACGCGCACGATCTTCACGATCGTGCCGATTCTTATGTCAGTTAGTGTTAACCTTTTATTTATTGTAGTGTGGTAACTCGCATGGGTTTAGGTGCTTTTCATAAGAAAAAAAGATACTGCATTAATAAACTTAAGATTAATTTTTTGTCTTTTTTCTTCACCCGGAAAAAGAATAATAAAATTAATGCAGATAATATTCAGACCTGCTTGCTAATCCATGATAACAACAAGTTAGGCGATTTGATTGTTTTGAGTTCGCTGTATCGCGAACTGTCTAATCGTGGTGTCAAACTGTCAATTTTAACCACCGCAGCGGGAAAAGCATTTCTTTCCGGTAATAGCAGAATACATCAATTTTATATTAAAAAATCAAATGCCATCAGTGATGTACTGGCATTACGTAAACAACTTTCCGGCGAGTCTTTCGACATCGTACTTGACCCTTTTGAAACCATGCCCTCATTTGGCCATAGCGTGTTGTTGTCTGGTGTCAGACACTCGTATATCCTGGGTTTTGATAAGTGGTATAAACGTTACTACACCGTTTATCATCCGCATGATGAGATGTTAACGGCGCATATGTGTACGCGGGCAGGTGAGATACTGCGTCATTTTTATGGCGATGAGCGTAATGAATTTGATGTCAGTTATGATTTACCCCTGCCGGAGTCGGTTGAAAAAGACGTTCAGAAATTTGTCGGCGACTCAAAAATAGTTATTATCAATGCGTTGGGCGCAAAAAAAATATGTCGATTATCCGATGAGCAGATTAGTACGATTTATTCGCATCTTTGCGAACATTACCCGGAATACAGGATTATCTTTACCGGCCTGGCCGAAGATATTCGGTCTATTCCACTACCGGGTATTGAATCTCTCCCCTTTAAGGAATTCATTTATACCGTCGCCCTGACAAAATTCAGTCAGTACGTGATCTCAGTAGATACCGCACTGGTCCATATTGCATCGGCATATGAAATTCCCACGCTCGCACTTTATCCGAATGCGCGACAAGAGACCTACCCCTCACATCTTGTCTGGGCACCGAATAACTGCAATGCCTTACAGGTGATCTCTCCGACGTATACGGTGAAGGATATTAGCCTGGACGTTCTGGCTGAATCGGTAGAAGATTTGCTGTCAACGCGTCAGAAGTGAGGGAATAGCCACTTCTGACGGTCAACTTATTGTGGCGAAATATCGCCGTGCTGGCGGTTTTTCTTGAGGAAGAGCATTAAAACGATCGCGGTTATTAAGATGATGGGCACACTGCGAGACCAGAGAATAACATCACTGAGTCCAGTCCCGACGATCGCTAACGTTAGCGCAAAGAGTCCCAGCGAACGGTGGTAATAGACCGTAAAGAACAACGCGACATAGAATAACAGCGTCGATAGTACCCCTGTGATCCCTTTCAGTGAAGCGGCTTCGATAAACTCGTTGTGTAAGTGGACATTCGAAAACTCCAGCGCGCCTTGCAGATATTTATTTTCATTTGCGAGTTCGGTCATCCGCTGAGCCCGTGTATCGGCCGATCTTGCCGCAAGCGGAGCCTCTTTAAAGATGTCGAAGCCAATTTCATACATCGCCAGTCGCGCGCCCAGGGAACTCTTGCTATTGCCCTGGCTATAGCGCGTCAGATCCGAGACGCCTTCGTGGTAACGGTTATAAATCGGCTTGCTAAACAGGGCAACCAGCACAACCAGCGCGATGAAAAAGCCAATCACTGAAAAGAAGAGTTTTTTCGGCGACTTGATATACCCGGCAACCAACGACAGCGCACATATCACCGGGAAGATCAGCAGCGCGGAGCGCGTCTGGGTGAGCGCCAGGGCGTAGAATACTGCGATAGCATTCAGTAAGAATAATATCGGGTGATTCCGTTGGGTATAGAGAATCGATATACCGCTGACAATGCCAACAAACATAATAGAGTAGGCTGCGCCCGTGGCCGAACCAATGCCGAAATCAAGACGAATTATGCCGGTGGTGGCTTTGATATAATACGCATATCCCGCGATAAAAAATGACAGTGAATACAGGATATAAAGCGGTAATTCTTTCTTAAAGCGAATTCTGGACGTCAGTGCCAGCAGGGTAAGAAATGCGCCAAAAAGAAAGATCTTCGCGGTGTTCAGGTAACTGTGGTACGTCGCGCGAAAGGGAGAATGATCAACCTTAAAGGCAGAATACCAGGCAACGTCCAGCGCGCCGATGATAAAAATAGCGAGCGGCAGCAACCAGTACTGTACTGAATAGCTTTCAGGCTTACCGCGCAACAGTAGCGCCAACAGACCCAGTATCGCGGTGACATTATAGAGCTTCATGCTCAGCGTATTATCAAATAGTGCAACAATCAGCGTGATGGTGCAGAGCAAATAGGTTGTTATTTCCAGCGCTGAAGACGTCTTCGCGGCGTAGTGACGCCACGGACTTATAAGACTCAAGGTTGGCATTCATTTACCTTTTATAATAATGATGTGAGCTCGTCGCGGACGGAATCAGCGCTTAGCGTTGCTAATTGATTTCCTGGCGCGCGACACGCCACCTGGTTCTTCCCATAACCACCAATGAGCCCCGGATCCGTAGGACCGTACAACGTGATATTGGGTCGATCGAGTGCAGCGGTCAGATGGCTTAACCCCGTATCGACTGAAACGACAAATTTTGCCCCAGCCAGCACTCGAGCGACACCTTCCAGCGTCATTCGCGGTAATACCTCAACGTGAGCGAATCCTTCCGATAACCTCTTCGCCCGTGCTTCTTCATGAGGCGCACCCCAGGGCAATTTAATGCTTATCCCACTGTCAGCCAACAGACTGATTAACGTTCGCCAGTTCGACTCCGGCCAGTGTTTATCATCGCGCGTAGTGGCATGCAAAAATACCGCATAGGGCTGTTCATCCGTATTTCCGAAGGTAAGGAAATGCTGCGCGATGGCGTAATCGCCCTGTGACATCGGTTTCTGATAGCCCAGGCTTTTCGCGAACAGTTCACGCGTACGCTCTACGGCATGCTGTTGTCTGGCGATGTGATGGCGGCGATTATAGAACAGACTGGCCAGCGGTTCACGCGCGGTTTGCCAGTCCATGCCGTGTTTTGTTCCATGCGCCAGACGCGTGACCAGCGCCGCGCTTTTCACCAGCCCCTGAGCGTCGATGATCGCGTCATAGCGTTCGGCCTGTACGGCGTCACGAAAGGCTTTGCGCTCCGCTTTAATCGGTGCTGAAAACCAGGCTTTACGCCAGCGGCGAATCGCCACGGGGATGACGCGGTTCACCGCGGCATGCCAGGACGGTATCTGCGCAAATCCTTCTTCAACCACCCAGTCAAACTGAATATCCGGGATGGCCTGTTGTGCATCCGTGAGTGCCGGCAGCGTATGTAGCACATCACCCATTGAGGATGTTTTGACGATCAGAACCCGCATTCGTCAGGCTTCCTCTTGCAGTAACAGGCTGTTGAGTTCTTCCAGTACGCGCGCAGGTGTAATGTCGATCAGGCTCTGATGATAGCCCTCGGCGGCATCGCCTTTACGCACTTTGTGATAGCCCGTAATCAGGCGAATCACGCGCGCTTTATGTGACAGTGGAGGGGTGAAATCCGGGCTGCTTGGTCCATAGAGGGCGACCAGCGGACGGTTCAGCGCCGCGGCGACGTGCATCAGGCCGGAATCATTGGTGACAACGGCCTTACACGCGCCAATCAATATGACCGCCTGTTCCAGTTGTGTTTCACCTGCCAGATTACGGCACCAGGCCTGCTGTTCGTCACTTAACGTTGCCTGAATTTCGTTTCCGGCCTCATGATCTTTCGCCGAGCCAAACAGCACAATCTGATAGCCTTCATCAATGAGCTGTTTTGCCAGCTCTGCATAGTGGTAGTGCGGCCAGCGTTTTGCCGGACCGAACTCTGCACCGGGGCAAAAGCCGATCATTGGACGTTCGTCAGAAAGCGAAAACGCGCTGCAGGTTAACGACTTCTCGCCTTCGCTCACCTGGAGTTGCGGCCATAGCAGCGGCTGCGGCAGATCTTTTGCCGTGCGCATCACGCCTTTGTCGTAGGCCAGCGCGACATAGCGTTCGACCATTAAGGGCCATGCGTCTTTATCCAGTACGCGCGCGTCGTTAAGCAGGCCGTAGCGCATTTCGCCGCGCCAACCCGTACGATGAGGGATACCGGCAAAGAAAGGAATCAGTGCGGATTTAAACGAATTGGGCAGTACATACGCACGGTCGTAGCGTTTTTCACGCAGGCTGTGACCGAGTTTGCGACGTTCGCCCAGTTCCAGCGCCCCATGTCCAAGCGGCATTGGAATCGCCTCGTTGACTTCCGGCATCCGCGATAACAGCGGACGGCACCATGCCGGTGCCATCACGTCGATTACCGCCTGGGGATAGCGCGCCTTGAGCGTGCGATAGAGACTTTGCGACATCATCATGTCGCCCACCCATGACGGGCCTACCACCAAAATTTTCATACTTACGCGTCGCGGTTCAGCCAGACCATATATTCCGTTACGCCTTCGGCAACGGTCTTGAAGGGCTTATCGTAGCCCGCAGCGCGCAGGTTGGTCAGATCGGCCTGAGTAAATGCCTGGTAACGACCTTTCAGTTTTTCCGGGAATGGAATGTACTCAAGCTCGCTTTTCTTATGGTACGCCAGCGCGGCATCGGCTACGGCCTGGAAGGATTCAGCACGGCCAGTGCCCAGGTTAAAGATGCCGGAGACGTCATTTTCCCAGAACCACAGGTTAACGTCAGCTACGTCGCCAACATACACGAAGTCGCGCTTGAAGTTTTCACTACCTTCGAACAGCTTCGGCGTTTCACCATTGTTGAGCTGCGTATTGAGATGGAAAGCCACGCTTGCCATGCTGCCTTTATGGCCTTCACGCGGTCCGTAGACGTTGAAGTAACGGAAACCCACGATCTGTGAATTGGCCTCTGGCAGGATCTGACGCACGTACTCGTCAAACAGGAACTTTGAGTAGCCGTAGACGTTCAGTGGCTTCTCATATTCGCGGGATTCAATGAAGTCAGAAGTACGACCGCCATAGGTGGCCGCAGAAGAGGCATACAGGAACGGAATTTCGCGCTCCAGGCAGTAGTGTAGCAGCTCTTTGGAGTACTGATAGTTGTTATCCATCATGTACTTACCGTCCCACTCGGTGGTGGAAGAGCAGGCACCTTCGTGGAAAATCGCTTCGATCTCGCCGAACTCTTCACCCGCCATAATCTGGATTAAGAAATCTTCTTTATCCATGTAGTCGGCAATGTTCAGATCCACCAGGTTAACAAATTTGGTGCCGTCTTTCAGGTTGTCCACCACCAGAATATCGGTGATGCCTTTATCATTCAGGGACTTAACGATGTTGCTGCCGATAAAGCCCGCGCCGCCGGTAACGATGATCATAACTGTAACCTATGAATTATGGAGTCAGAGACTATCTCAGACACGAATATCTCTTATCATATCACTACATAGCGTTGGCTTCAGCCATTCACCGAATGGTCGTGTGGGTACGCGTGATTTATCCTGCATTTTAAAGAAGTGATAATGCGTCATCTCGTATCAGCGACCAGGGTTAGGTAAGATGTGCTGAAATTTGCCCAGTCTGGAGAATCGCAATGCGTGGGGATTTTTACAAACAGTTAACTAACGATCTGCAAACCGCCCGTGCGGAAGGATTGTTTAAAGAAGAGCGCATTATCACATCTGCTCAGCAGGCAGATATCACTGTGGCGGATGGTAGCCACGTCATTAACTTCTGCGCCAACAACTACCTGGGGCTGGCGAACCATCCGGAGCTGATTGCCGCGGCGAAAGCCGGTATGGACTCTCACGGATTTGGGATGGCGTCGGTGCGCTTTATCTGTGGCACTCAGGACAGCCATAAACAGCTGGAACAAAAACTGGCTGCATTCCTCGGCATGGAAGATGCCATTCTTTACTCCTCCTGTTTCGATGCCAATGGCGGTCTGTTCGAAACGCTGCTGGGTGCTGAAGATGCGATTATCTCTGACGCGCTGAACCATGCCTCTATCATTGACGGCGTGCGACTGTGTAAAGCGAAGCGCTTGCGTTATGCCAACAACGATATGCAGGAACTGGAAGCTCGTCTGCAAGAGGCGCGCGATGCCGGGGCTCGTCATGTGCTGATTGCCACCGACGGCGTGTTCTCAATGGATGGTGTGATAGCCAACCTGAAGGGCGTGTGCGATCTGGCAGATAAATACAACGCGCTGGTGATGGTCGATGACTCCCATGCGGTAGGGTTTGTTGGTGAGAACGGTCGTGGTTCCCACGAATATTGCGATGTGATGGGCCGTGTGGACATCATCACCGGGACGTTGGGTAAAGCGCTTGGCGGGGCTTCTGGTGGCTATACTGCCGCGCGCAAAGAGGTCGTTGAGTGGCTGCGTCAGCGCTCTCGCCCCTATCTGTTCTCCAACTCGCTGGCCCCGGCGATTGTCGCTGCTTCCATCAAAGTGCTGGAGATGGTCGAGTCTGGCGGCGAATTGCGCGATCGCCTGTGGGCAAACGCGCGCCAGTTCCGCGAGCAAATGTCTGCCGCCGGGTTCACTCTGGCTGGTGCCGATCACGCGATTATCCCGGTAATGCTGGGCGACGCGGTGATTGCACAAGAATTTGCCCGCGAGCTGCAAAAAGAGGGTATTTACGTCACAGGATTCTTCTATCCGGTTGTTCCGAAAGGTCAGGCGCGCATTCGTACTCAGATGTCTGCGGCGCACACCCCGGAACAAATCACCCGCGCGGTGGAAGCCTTCACCCGCATTGGTAAACAACTGGGCGTTATTGCCTGAGGATGTGAGATGAAAGCGTTATCCAAACTGAAAGCGGAAGAGGGCATCTGGATGACCGACGTTCCGGAACCGGAAGTTGGCCACAACGATCTGCTGATTAAAATCCGTAAAACAGCCATCTGCGGCACTGACGTTCACATCTATAACTGGGATGAGTGGTCGCAAAAAACCATTCCGGTTCCTATGGTTGTCGGCCATGAGTACGTTGGCGAAGTGGTCGGTATCGGTCAGGAAGTGAAAGGCTTTAAGATCGGCGACCGCGTATCTGGCGAAGGTCACATCACCTGCGGACACTGCCGTAACTGTCGTGGCGGACGTACCCACCTGTGTCGTAATACCACGGGCGTAGGCGTGAACCGTCCGGGCTGTTTCGCAGAATATCTGGTGATCCCGGCGTTCAACGCGTTCAAAATTCCGGACAATATCTCGGATGATCTGGCCTCCATCTTTGACCCGTTTGGCAATGCGGTGCACACGGCGCTGTCGTTCGATCTGGTCGGCGAAGACGTGCTGGTGTCGGGTGCCGGTCCGATTGGCATCATGGCGGCTGCGGTTGCGAAGCACGTGGGCGCACGCAACGTGGTGATCACCGACGTTAACGAGTACCGTCTTGAACTGGCGCGTAAGATGGGTATCACCCGTGCGGTTAACGTGTCAAAAGAGAGCCTGAGCGAAGTGATGGAAGAACTGGGCATGACCGAAGGGTTTGACGTCGGTCTGGAGATGTCCGGTGCGCCGCCAGCCTTCCGCGCGATGCTGGACACCATGAACCACGGTGGCCGGATTGCCATGCTGGGCATTCCTCCCTCAGACATGTCTATCGACTGGACGAAAGTGATCTTTAAAGGGCTGTTCATTAAAGGCATTTACGGTCGCGAGATGTTCGAAACCTGGTACAAAATGGCTGCGCTGATACAGTCTGGTCTGGATCTGTCGCCCATTATCACCCATCGCTTCTCGATTGATGAGTTCCAGAAAGGCTTTGATGCAATGCGCTCAGGCCAGTCCGGGAAAGTCATTCTCAGTTGGAATTAATCAGAAAAGGCCGGAATGTCCGGCCTTATTTCCTGAGGAATATCTGGAAAGCTGTAAAGAATTGTCATTGTCATAAATAATTCGTAATCACGTCGTAGTCTTATATTGCTGTTTACCTGATGCCTCTACGCTGAAGTCTCCTGGAGCCTTTACAAATATTATTTTCAGCCTTAATCGTTTCTTAATACAAAGGCTGTAAAAAGGCAGATAACTTCAAAGGTATTCGGTAATTTATTATGATGAACAGTACAAACAGACTCAGTGTTATTATCCCGTTATATAATGCGGGTAATGATTTTAAAGCCTGCATGGAATCTCTCATCGCGCAAACGTGGACTGCCCTGGAAATTATTATTGTTAATGATGGGTCAACGGATAATTCTGTTGATATAGCAAAGTATTACGCCGAAAACTATCCCCATGTACGACTGCTGCACCAGGCGAACGCCGGGGCTTCGGTTGCCCGCAACCGGGGGATGGACGTTGCCACCGGCAAGTATATCGCGTTTGTCGATGCGGATGACCTCGTCTATCCGCACATGTACGAAACGCTGATGACGATGGCGCTGGAAGACGATCTGGATGTTGCGCAGTGCAACGCCGACTGGAGCGAGCGGGATACCGGCGTGACCTGGCAATCCATTCCAACCGACCGTATTCGCTCAACCGGCGTATTAACCGGTCCGGACTGGTTGCGTATGGCGCTCTCTTCCCGCCGCTGGACTCACGTGGTGTGGATGGGCGTTTACCGTCGGGATGTGATTGAAAAGAATAACATCCGCTTTATTTCCGGATTACATCATCAGGATATTGTGTGGACCACGGAGTTTATGTTTAACGCGCTGCGTGCCCGTTATACCGAAGAATCTTTGTATAAGTATTTTCTGCATAATAATTCTGTCAGCCGACTGAAACGTCAGGGTAATAAAAATCTGAACTATCAGCGGCATTACATTAAGATTACCCGCTTATTAGAGAAGCTGAACCGGAATTATGCCGACCGGATTACGATCTATCCTGAATTTCATCAACAAATAACGTATGAAGCATTGCGTGTTTGTCATTCCGTGCGCAAAGAGCCGGATACGTTGACGCGTCAGCGAATGATTGCCGAGATTTTTACCTCGGGGATGTATAAACGTATGGTGATGAACGTACGTAGCGCTAAAGTCGCGTATCAGACGTTACTGTGGTCAGTACGATTGTACCAATGGCGCGACAAAACGCGTTCGCACCATCGTACCGCGCGTAAAGCGCTTAACCTGGGTTAGCGGTGTTGTCGCGGGGCGATTTTCCCCAACCCTGCCACTGATTCTGGAACCAGTTCACCAGCGTACTCTGGCTGATGCTTTCGCTTAACACGCTGAAGAATCGACTGGTGTAGACCGGTTCTAACGGTTTCTTCGGTTTACACAACTTCACGCCGCGGAACGGATTTCGCGGGGCATCATTGGTTTTCGGCGGTGTCAGATTCGGCGTGGAGGTATCCACCTGCGGCTCATTGAGCAGGCTGCTCGGGCGCACAAGGGTGATGTCGGCTGGCAGGTTATACACCATTTGCTGTAACACACGCACCGTCGACGGATGAGGATGGCCTATTGCGATGGCAGAACCATTGCGGCGAGCCAGATCAATCGCGCGGGTAAACTGGCGGCGAATGTCTCCTTCGTTTTGCGTGTCATCGAGAAACACTTTCCGCTTAATCACCTTCACGCCGGTCCCGGATGCGGCACGCATCGCCTGACTGTTGCCGATGGTCATACTGTCGAGAAAATAGAGATCGTAGCGTTCCAGCGCCTGCATCACTTTCTGCATACCAAACAGGCTGGAGGTCATTGCGCTGCCCATGTGGTTGTTGAGCCCCACCGCGTAAGGCACTTTACCAACCGCCTCGCGGATGATCCGTTCAATTTCGTCGCTGCTCATCTCCGGGCGCAGCGTGTCCTTCTCCAGCGGCTGTTTACTCAGCGGCGCCATCGGCAGATGGATCAGCACTTCATGACCGCTGTTGTGCGCTTTGGTCGCCATTTCGCGCGCATGAGGTGCATTCGGCAAAACGGCAACGGAGATCGGGGCCGGCATCGCCAGAACCTGATTTTCGTAATGTGGACGATAGCCAAAATCGTCAATGACGATGGCGAGTTTGCCAGCAAAAACAGGGGATGCGAATGCCAGCAGGCTGGCGAATGAAAGAACGGTACGGCGAAATTGAGGCAAAACTTATCTTCCCAACCACGGTTGTGGATTGACGGCCTGACCCTGGCGACGAATTTCGAAATAGAGCGACGGTCGGCCCTGACCACCGCTGCTACCCACCAGCGCAATTGGCTGACCGGCGCGAACCTGCGTACCGACGCTGACCAGCGCGCTCTGGTTGTAGCCATAAAGACTCATATCGCCCTTGCCGTGTTCAACGACGACAACCAACCCATACCCCTGCAGCCAGTCCGCCAGAATGACACGACCATCGGCAATGGCTTTCACTTCAGTGCCTTCAGACGCACCGATAACCATCCCTTTCCAACGTAGCTCACCTTGCAGCTGTTCGCCATAGCGATGCAGCGTGGGACCACGAACCGGCCAGAATGCCTGACCGCGTGGCGAACCCAGTCCGCCGGTACGCGACATCAGCGATTTCTCACTGTCAGTGGGTTTGTAAGTGGTGCCTTTGCGGGTAGCCTCTTTCTGGCGATTACGTACCGCTTCCGCCTCGCGTGCTTCGCGTTCGGCGCGTGCTTTGGCGGCCGCCTCGGCTCGGGCAATGCTATTGCGCAAACGGGATTCGTTGGCGCGCAGTTCACTGAGCTGTTGCTGACCCTGCTGAATAGAGGACTCCAGCCCGGCAAGGGTTTTCTTACGTTCGTTACGCGCCTGCTCAAGCTTCGCCTGCTGGGCGCGCTGTTCATACAGTAGGGTCTGTTGCTGACTCTGCTTCTCTTCCAGTTCAGTACGCTGGGCGGCGACCTCTTCGCGAGTCTGCTTCAGCTCGTTGATCGTCTCCTGGCGCGCCTGGTTCAGATAACCGAAGTAGGCCTGCAAACGTTGGCCGCGCTGACTCTCTTCACCGCTGAGGATAAGCTGAATGCCGGTGTGTTCACCCTGGCGAAACGCCGCGTCCAGTTGCGCGGCAAGGCTGCGCTCCTGATTGGCTTTCTGCCGTTCCAGCTTCGCGATAGACGCATTCATTTCATCGATTTGCTTGTTCAGTTGCGCGAGGGTGTTTTGCGTTTCACGTAACTGGCGTGCGGCGGCAGAGATGGCCTCTTCCTGCGCCTTCAGTTGCGCAAGCAGGCCTGAACGCTGCTGCTGTTGTTGACGTACCGCACGTTCTTTGGCGGCGATATCCGCCTGAATGGATTTAAGCTGATCGCGGTCATCCGCGTGGGCGGAAAAGGCGCACAACAATACGCCAGCGCTCACCACGCTGGCGTAAATCAGGGGCCTGACTGAAAACCGTCTTGGCTTCATGGCCCCATTTTTGCTATTTATCGTCTTTCCCCTCATGGGGACGGATTATTCCACGATGAACAGCGGCTTACCAGTCATCTCTTGCGGGATTTCCATGCCCATCAGTGTCAACATGGTTGGGGCGATATCGGAAAGTTTGCCGCCTTCCATCGCTTTCACATTTTTGTTGCCGACATAAATCAGCGGTACCGGCAGGTTAGTGTGCGCGGTGTGCGCCTGACCGGTTGCCGGATCGCGCATCTGCTCGGCATTGCCGTGGTCAGCGGTGATCAGCAGTTGACCGCCAACGGACTCAACCGCTTTCGTCACCTGCTCAACACAGTGATCCAGCGCTTCAACCGCTTTAACCGCCGCTTCCATCACACCCGTGTGACCGACCATGTCGCCGTTCGGGTAGTTACAGATGATGGTGTCGTATTTTCCGCTCTCGATAGCCGCAACCAGTTTTTCGGTCAACTCTGCAGAGCTCATTTCCGGCTGCAGATCGTAGGTCGCCACTTTCGGTGAGTTGATCAGGATGCGGTCTTCACCGGTGAACGGTTCTTCGACGCCGCCGTTGAAGAAGAAGGTGACGTGGGCGTATTTTTCGGTTTCGGAGATACGCAACTGCGTTTTATCGTTCTTCGCCATCCACTCGCCAAACGTGTTTGCCAGCGAAGCCGGTGGATAAGCAACGGCCGTTTTGATGTCGGCTGCGTATTCGGTCAGCATGACGAAATTCAGGTTAACCACTTTCTTACGTGCGAAACCGTCGAAGTCAGCGTTAACAAAGGCACGGGTGATTTCACGCGCGCGGTCAGCACGGAAGTTCATGAAAATCAGGGTATCACCGTCTTCCATGGCGGCGTCAGCCTGACCTTCCGCGCGGATCACGGTCGCTTTCACGAACTCATCGTTTTCATCGCGGGCGTAGGCAGCCTGCAAACCTTCAACGGCGGTATTGGCCTGGAATTCACCCTGCGCCAGCGTCATCAGGTCATACGCTTTTTCCACGCGATCCCAACGGTTGTCACGGTCCATGGCGTAGTAACGACCCACAATGGAGGCGACGCGACCTTTGCCCAGCCCGGCAAATTTCTCTTCAAATTTTCTCAGGGAGGACTCTGCACTGCGCGGCGGCGTATCGCGACCGTCGAGGAAAGCGTGCAGATAGATTTTTTCTGCGCCACGTTCTGCTGCCAGTTCAACCATCGCCATGATGTGATCTTCGTGGCTGTGGACGCCGCCAGCAGAGAGCAGGCCCATAATGTGCACGGCTTTACCGGCATTTTTCGCCTGGTCAACAGCCGCGGTCAGCGTTGGATTAGCAAAGAAAGTCCGTTCTTTAATTTCAACGTCCAGACGGGTCAGGTCCTGATACACGATGCGGCCCGCGCCTAGGTTAACGTGACCGACTTCGGAGTTACCCATCTGACGATCGGGCAGGCCGACTTCCAGGCCGGAAGCATCGATCAGGGTATGCGGGCGTTTTGCCCACAGCGCGTCCATTACCGGGGTTTTGGCATTAAAAATGGCGTTGTCCTGGCTCTCTTCACGGTAGCCATAGCCATCCAGAATCACCAGTACCATAGGTTTTTTAGAAACCGACATTGCGAAACCTCACACTCAAGAGACAAAATAATTGCGTAATTTTACTACAGCTGAATCGATAAAATAGCCTCAGAAGATCAAAGAATGGGGCAGGGTAGTTCCTGGATGGCACGGATTTGCGCTTTTTTTTCCGTAGTGCCCCGCAAAAATGCAATCCATTGCACGCGCTGGCTGTATTTGCGCCAACGCGCAGGTATACTCCTGTCCTGGTTTTTTTAATCACTGAGTCGGGAGTTGTTACCCCCCATGCAAGAAATTATGCAATTTGTTAGTCGCCATCCCATACTGAGTATCGCCTGGATTGCGTTACTGGTGGCGGTTTTGTTCACCACGTTTAAAGGCCTGACGTCGAAAGTAAAGGTTATCACTCGCGGTGAAGCCACGCGTCTTATCAACAAAGAAGACGCCGTTATCGTGGATTTACGTCAGCGTGATGATTTCCGCAAAGGCCATATCGCGGGTTCAATTAACCTGCTGCCAAGCGAAATCAAAGCGAACAACGTGGGCGAGCTGGAAAAGCACAAAGACAAACCGGTTATCGTGGTCGATGGTTCCGGCATGCAGTGCCAGGAAGCGGCAAACGCGCTGCTCAAAGCGGGCTTTGAGAAAGTGTCTGTGCTGAAAGAAGGCGTTGCGGGCTGGAGTGGCGAGAACCTGCCGCTGGTTCGCGGTAAGTAATTTACCCGTCGTCTTTCACGGGGCAGGGCTGCCTGCAATATGAAATCCCCAGAGTAAAATGAAATTGGAGATAAGTATGGCCAACATCGAGATCTACACCAAAGCAACCTGCCCGTTTTGCCATCGTGCGAAAGCGCTGTTGAGCAGCAAGGGTGTGAGCTTCCAGGAACTTCCGATCGACGGCGATGCCGTAAAGCGTGAAGAGATGATCAAGCGCAGTGGTCGTACGACGGTTCCGCAGATTTTTATTGATGCACAGCACATTGGTGGCTGTGACGACTTGTATGCGTTGGATGCGCGTGGTGGACTTGATCCCCTGCTGAGCTAACGCTGGGCCATGTTATTGGCATCAAGCGGTATTTAAGGACAACACTAAAGGGTTTTCTACACATGTCAGAACAAAACAACACCGAAATGGCTTTCCAGATCCAGCGTATTTACACCAAAGATGTCTCTTTTGAAGCGCCAAATGCGCCGCATGTTTTCCAGAAAGATTGGCAGCCAGAGGTTAAACTTGATCTGGATACGGCATCTACCCAACTGGCAGACGACGTATACGAAGTGGTGCTGCGTGTTACCGTAACGGCTTCCCTGGGTGAAGAAACGGCGTTCCTGTGCGAAGTTCAGCAAGGCGGTATCTTCTCTATCAGCGGAATCGAAGGCACCCAGATGGCGCATTGCCTGGGCGCATACTGCCCGAACATCCTGTTCCCGTATGCCCGCGAATGCATCACCAGCCTGGTTTCACGTGGTACATTCCCGCAACTGAACCTTGCGCCGGTTAACTTTGATGCGCTGTTCATGAACTATTTACAGCAGCAGTCTGGCGAAGGTACTGAAGAACATCAGGATGCCTGATGAACCAAAGTAATGCTTCAATGACTGTGATCGGTGCCGGCTCGTACGGCACCGCTCTTGCCATCACTCTGGCAAGAAATGGCCATCAGGTTGTCCTGTGGGGCCACGATCCTAAACATATCGCGACCCTTGAGCACGATCGCTGCAATGTCGCGTTCCTCCCGGATGTGCCTTTTCCCGATACGCTGCGCCTCGAAAGTGACTTAGCCACTGCGCTGGCGGCCAGTCGCGATATTCTGGTGGTAGTGCCAAGCCATGTCTTTGGCGAAGTGCTACGACAGATTAAACCACTGCTGCGTCCTGACGCGCGTCTGGTATGGGCGACCAAAGGGCTGGAAGCGGAAACGGGACGCCTGTTGCAGGACGTTGCCCGTGAAGCGCTGGGCGATCAAATCCCGCTGGCGGTAATTTCCGGCCCGACGTTCGCAAAAGAACTGGCGGCAGGAATGCCGACGGCTATCTCTCTGGCCTCTACTGACGACACCTTTGCTGACGATTTGCAGCAACTGCTGCACTGTGGCAAGAGCTTCCGTGTTTACAGCAACCCGGATTTCATCGGCGTCCAGTTGGGTGGTGCGGTGAAGAACGTGATTGCGATTGGCGCGGGAATGTCTGATGGCATTGGTTTTGGTGCTAATGCTCGTACCGCACTGATTACTCGCGGTTTGGCGGAAATGTCACGTCTGGGCACGGCGCTGGGTGCCGATCCGGCAACTTTTATGGGGATGGCCGGATTAGGCGATCTGGTGCTGACCTGTACCGACAACCAGTCGCGAAACCGTCGTTTTGGCATGATGCTCGGTCAGGGCATGGATGTACAAGGCGCGCAGGACAAGATTGGACAGGTGGTTGAAGGCTACCGCAATACGAAAGAAGTTCGCGAGTTGGCGCACCGTTTTGGTGTCGAAATGCCAATAACCGAGGAAATTTATCAAGTATTATATTGCGGAAAAAACGCGCGCGAGGCAGCATTGACGTTATTAGGTCGTGCACGCAAGGATGAGCGTAGCAGCCACTAGTCTCAAGGATCCGTTTTTAAAAACGACCCGGCCCGCGAAGAACGGGCCGGTCGTTAGCCTCATTACCTGGAGCCCGCAATGCCGTGTGAAGAACTGGATATCGTCTGGAAAAATATAAAAGCCGAAGCCCGCGCTCTGGCAGACTGTGAGCCTATGCTGGCCAGTTTTTACCACGCAACGCTACTCAAGCATGAGAATCTGGGCAGTGCGCTGAGCTATATGCTGGCGAACAAACTGGCATCGCCCATTATGCCCGCTATTGCAATTCGTGAAGTGGTCGAAGAAGCGTACGCGGCAGACCCGGAAATGATCGCCTCGGCAGCCTGTGATATTCAGGCAGTCCGCACGCGTGACCCGGCAGTCGACAAATACTCCACCCCGCTTTTGTACCTGAAAGGTTTTCATGCCTTGCAGGCCTACCGCATTGGTCACTGGCTATGGAATGAAGGCCGTCGCGCACTGGCAATCTTCCTGCAAAACCAGGTCTCCGTGACGTTCCAGGTGGATATTCACCCGGCGGCGAAAATTGGCCGTGGGATCATGCTCGACCATGCCACCGGCATCGTGGTCGGTGAGACAGCGGTGATCGAAGATGACGTGTCGATCCTGCAATCGGTCACCCTCGGCGGTACTGGTAAAACCAGCGGCGATCGCCATCCTAAAATTCGTGAAGGTGTGATGATTGGCGCGGGGGCGAAGATCCTCGGCAATATCGAAGTCGGGCGTGGGGCGAAAATTGGTGCCGGTTCCGTGGTGTTACAGCCCGTTCCGCCGCACACCACCGCCGCTGGCGTTCCGGCGCGCATCGTCGGCAAGCCAGACAGCGATAAGCCGTCAATGGATATGGATCAGCACTTCAACGGGATTCACCATACTTTCGAATACGGCGACGGTATCTGACCTCTTGCCCGGTGGCGCTGTGCTTACCGGGCCTATAAAACCGTAGGTCGGATAAGGCGACAGCCGCCATCCGACAATTCAAAGTGTGCGCAATACGGCACCAGGATATCCCAACTGGCGCCACGCCTCATACACCACCACCGACACCGCATTTGACAGGTTCATACTGCGACTGTCCGGCATCATCGGAATACGGATTTTTTGTTCAGCGGGCAGAGCATCGAGAATGCTGGCTGGCAGGCCGCGCGTTTCCGGACCAAACATCAGGTAATCGCCATCCTGATAGCTCACCGCGCTGTGCGCCGGCGTTCCTTTCGTGGTGAGGGCAAACAGGCGCTGCGGATTTTCTGCGCCGACAAAGGCGTCATAATCGTGGTGGCGCTGGACGGCAGCGAACTCGTGATAATCCAGACCGGCGCGGCGCAGGCGCTTGTCGTCCCACGTAAAGCCCATCGGCTCAATGATATGCAGACGAAAACCGGTATTGGCGCAAAGGCGAATAATATTGCCCGTGTTCGGCGGGATTTCTGGTTCAAATAAAACGATGTTAAGCATACTGCCCCCTTAATAACGGGGGGCAGAATAGCAGAAAGGGCAGGTACTATGCGACGGTCAGACGGTGCGGTTTATAGCGTTGCAGCTTATAAATCGTCGCGGCAGCAGCGACCAGCGCCGGAAGACTGAGGAACATCAGTATACTGTCAGCCTGCCATTGCAGGGAAAGCAACTGGGCGCTCATCATGGTCCCGGCAACACCGCCAAAGCGGCCCACGCCCTGCATCCAGGCAATGCCCGTCGCGCGGCAGTGGGTTGGATAAAACGTGGCGGCCAGCGTCTGGAGCCCAGATTGCGCGCCGTTCATGGTAATTCCCATCAGGAAGATTAATGCCCCGAACAGGACGATGTGGTTGTTTTCAAACCCAAGCGCGAGGGCAAACAGCATCGTCAGGACAAAACCGAGAGAGACCACTTTGTGTGCTTCCCAACGATCCATCAGCCACCCAGCCAGCAGGATCCCCGCCGTACCGCCGAACGTGAACAGCGACGTCAGCCAGGCGGATTCCGCCAGTGGATAACCCATTCCCAGCATCAATGTTGGCATCCAGCTGAGCAGCACATAATAGATAACCAGCCCCATAAAGTAGGTCATCCAGAGCATCAGCGTGCCCGGCAACCACGGCATGCTGAAGAGTTGCGCCACGCTCCCTTTTTGGGTCGCGATGCGCTCTTCATCCAGATAAAACTGGGTAACCTGCTCCAGATTCCCCGACATAAAACGTTGGGCAATACGTTTGACGTGTGAAACCTCTTTGCCACGGTGAACGAGATACTTCACCGATTCTGGCAGAAACAGTACCAACAGCACGGTGAGCACCAGCGGTGCGATCGCACCGGCAAGCAGTACACTGTGCCAGCCGTAGTTAGGAATGAGCCAGGAGGAGATCACTCCACCTCCTGCTGCGCCAAGAGGAAAGCCGCAGTACATGGTGTTAATGGCCATTGAGCGGCAGCGCTTAGGCGCAAATTCTGAAACCAGAGTGATGGCGTTAGGCATTGCTGCACCCAGCCCGAGCCCGGTGAGAAACCGCCAGAACGTTAACATATTCAGCGTCTGGGCATACGCCGTTCCCAGACTGGCGAGACCAAAGAACAGGCAGGAAAAGACCAGCACGCGCTTACGACCCATACGATCCGAAACTGGCCCGGCCAGCAGTGCGCCAAATGAGAGTCCCAACAGTGCAGCACTTAATACTGGCCCAAGATCCTGTTTTCTGATGCCCCAGTCGGCTGAGAGCGTGGGGGCAATATAGCCCATCGCCGCCGTATCGAAGCCGTCAATGGCCAGAATGAGGAAACCCAGGACAATAATGACCCAGTGAAAGCGCGAAAAAGGACTGTCATCTATCGCCTGCTGGATATTCACTTTTCCGGTATAAACCATGTCGCCCTCGCCCGTTATGATTGTCGATGTTGTGTTGTTCTTGTATTAGCTTGTCTATACATTTGACAGCGGAATAAAAACTTGTCAAATATATTGGTCATAACTGTTAACCAATCGTTAATTTTGCATAAAAAAGGATCGGGCTGAAAAACAGACCGACCCTATAGCGGCAGAGGTTATGCGAGGTCAGGATCAGGCGGCATCGCCACGGGCAAGCGGAGCCAGCGCGGCGGGTAGACTCTTGCCCAGCTCCTGCACCAGAGAATCACGGCTGATTTCGTTAATGGATTTCGCGCCGGTCAGCGTCATAGCAACCTTCATCTCTTTCTCGATCAGATTCAGCAGATTGGCCACACCGGCCTGACCCGCTGTTGCCAGCGCGTACAGATATGCACGGCCCAACAAGACGGTATCAGCGCCCAGCGCAATCATACGCACCACGTCCAGCCCGTTGCGGATGCCGCTGTCCGCCAGAATGGCGATGTCACCTTTCACCGCGTCGGCAATGGCGGGCAGGGCGCGCGCAGAAGAGAGCACGCCGTCCAACTGACGACCTCCGTGGTTAGAGACCACAATCCCATCGGCACCAAAACGAACCGCGTCGCGGGCGTCTTCTGGGTCGAGGATCCCTTTGATCACCATCGGCCCGTCCCAGAATTCCCGGATCCACTCAAGGTCCTTCCATGAAATTGACGGATCAAAGTTGTTTGCCAGCCAGCCGATGTAATCTTCCAGCCCGGTCGGTTTGCCGAGGTAAGTGGAGATATTGCCGAGATCGTGCGGACGACCGTTCAGGCCGACGTCCCAGGCCCACTGCGGATGGGTAACCGCCTGCCAGTAGCGGCGCAGTGCGGCGTTCGGGCCGCTCATTCCGGAGTGGGCATCACGATAGCGTGCGCCCGGTGTTGGCATATCGACCGTGAAGACCAGCGTTGAGCAGCCCGCCGCTTTTGCGCGTTCCAGCGCGTTACGCATGAACCCACGGTCACGCAGAACATACAACTGGAACCACATCGGACGGTTAATGGTTGGCGCGACTTCTTCAATCGGGCACACGGAGACGGTGGAAAGGGTAAACGGGATCCCTTTCGCATCGGCTGCCGCAGCGGCCTGCACTTCACCGCGACGGGCATACATGCCACACAAGCCGACCGGTGCCAGCGCCACCGGCATCGACAGTTTTTCTTTAAACAGCGTGGTTTCCAGGCTTAAGTCAGACATGTTTTTCAGTACGCGCTGGCGTAGCGCCACGTCCGATAAGTCTTCCACATTACGACGCAGGGTGTGTTCCGCATACGCTCCGCCATCGATGTAGTGGAACAGGAATGGGGGCAGAATGCGCTGGGCTGCGGCGCGATAATCGCTGGCGGCTGAAATAATCATGCTTTGTTCTCCCTGGAATTTTCATTGTGGTCACCGGGCAGGCGGGTAATTCGCGCCTGGCGGGCCTGGTCTTCATCGAATTGTTTAATGGTGGTATG
Source organism: Citrobacter telavivensis (assembly GCA_009363175.1). Lineage (NCBI taxonomy): Bacteria > Pseudomonadati > Pseudomonadota > Gammaproteobacteria > Enterobacterales > Enterobacteriaceae > Citrobacter > Citrobacter telavivensis. Next base: position 310,629 of record CP045205.1, on the reverse strand, counting down.
GACGAAACTGAGGTGTGCCATCATCGCCTTACGCGCGCCGTCGGCGTCGCCCGCGAGAATGGCATCTAATACGGCCTGATGTTGCTCCGTCAGCCGGGAAAAGACGGGCGGAACAAGATACATGCGCTGTCGGCTCTGCTTCACCGATGAATGCAGCACGTCGAAGAACCCGCGCATCGTTTGTAACAGCACCACGTTGTGCGAGGCTTCGGCGATAGCCAGATGAAAACGGACGTCGGCCTGTGAGGCGAGATCCGGATCTTCGCTGAGCGTGGCGTCAAAGCAGAGTTTGATTTTCTCTTTGTCGGCGGCAGTAGCGCGCATCGCCGCATGCCAGGCCGTGCTGGCTTCGATGGCGTGCCGGGCCTCGAGGATATCGAAACTGTAATCCGGGTCGTCGGCCATCAGGGTTTTCAGCGGCTGAACGATGTTTTGTTCAGACCACTCTTCATGCTGCCAGCGGACAAACGTGCCGCCGCCGCGACGGCTGAGCAGCACGCCTTCACTGACGAGCTTCGCCAGCGCTTCGCGCAGCGAGTTGCGCGAGACGCCAAGCTGTATCGCCAGCTGGCGCTCGGCGGGCAGTTTCATGCCCGCTTCCAGCTGTTGTTCTTCAATCAGCGCCCGCACACGAGAGGCAATCTCGTCCGACAGGCGTCTGGGCATCACTATCATGGAATCATCCAGGTTAAGACGTAAGCCTGAAGCGTGGTGATCACGCCCACCATGCAGGTGAAAATCAGGCTGTGTTTGACGGTAAAACGGAACAGATCCGACTCTTTGCCGACCAGTCCGACCGCCGCACAGGCGATGGCGATAGACTGCGGCGAAATCATCTTGCCGGTGACGCCACCGGTGGTATTTGCCGCTACCATCAGTACATCGGACACGCCGATTTGCTGTGCGGCGGTGGCCTGCAGGGCGGCAAACAGCGCGTTAGAAGAGGTATCTGAACCGGTCAGGAACACCCCCAGCCAGCCGAGGAACGGCGAGAAGAAGGTAAAGGCGCTGCCCGTGTGCGCCAGCGCTAACGCCAGCGTCGAGGAAAGCCCGGAATAGTTGGAGATAAATGCAAAGGCCAGCACCATCCCGATGGAGTAGATGGGCAGCGCCAGTTCCTTCAGCGTGCTGCCGAATGTCTGAATGGCGGTGGAAGGCTTCATCTTCAGCCAGACGATGGACAGCAGCGCAGCGAACAGGATTGCGGTGCCGGTCGCGGAGAACCAGTCAAATTTATACACGGCCGCGTAGGCGGTGGCTTCGTGGACCACCGGCGGCATGCGGGCAATCAGTTTGTCGAGGAACGGGACCGGTATGTTAATCACCCAGTCGTACAGCGCGCCACCGGGGGTGAACAGGGCTTTAAACGGCGGAACACTCCAGAGGGTCACGGTGGCCGTCAGGAACAGGAACGGCGACCAGGCGCGAACGACCTGTCCGGCGGTATAGTTCGTACGTGCCAGCGTCTGATCGACCTGCGATGCGCCCATGTCGCCAAAGCGGAAGATGCGAACCGGCTGCCAGCGTTTCAGGAACAAGGTCAGACAGACCAGCGATACCAGCGAGGAGATGATGTCCGGCAGTTCCGGACCGATAAAGTTTGAACTGAGGTACTGGGCGATAGCAAACGAACCGCCCGCCACCATGACGGCAGGCCACGTCTCTTTCACGCCGCGCCAGCCGTCCATAATCGCCATGATCCAGAACAGCACGATAATCGTCAGGAACGGTAACTGACGACCGACCATCTGGCCGATTTCAAAGCTGTCCAGCCCGGTAACCTGACCGGCGACCAGAATCGGGATCCCCATTGCGCCAAACGCCACGGGTGCGGTATTGACAATCAGGCACAGTCCGGCGGCATACAACGGGTTAAACCCAAGGCCCACCAGCAGTGCGGCGGTGATGGCGACCGGCGCACCAAATCCTGCCGCCCCTTCGAGGAATGCGCCAAAGCAGAACCCGACAATCAGCATCTGCAAACGTTGGTCAGGGGAGATCGACAATATCGATGAGCGGATGATGTCGAACTGCCCGGTTTTCACCGAGATTTTGTAGACAAACACGGCGGCAATGATGATCCAGGCAATTGGCCACAGACCGTAGAAGAAACCGTACACCACCGAGGCCAGCGCGCGATCGACCGGCATTTTGTAGAACAGCAACGCCACGGCCAGCGCAATAACTACCGTCCACGAGGCGGCAACATAGCCTTTCAGCTTGAGCTTAATCAGTGCGAAAAAGAAGAACAGAATCGGGAGCGATGCGACCAGACTGGAAAGCCAGATGTTACCAGCCGGATCGTAGTTTTGTTGCCAGAGATTCATTGCAGGTCTCCTGAGGGCCACACGCACAATGCAATGAGTCTGTGCTCATCTCGTCGTCACATTATGTGTAAAAGTGGTCCTGCCAATATTGTTGTGTAGGGATAATGACAACGAATAGTTAATCAAATGTTATTTATTGGCAACAGTAGTGTAGGTTCAAATTAATGAATTGTGAACCAGTGGTCGTAACAGCTGGGGATTGGTAGGGCCAATTGGAGGGACCGGACAGCGGACGCGCTGCCCGGTAGAAAATCAGAACTCGGTCTTTGCGAAGCCGGTCATCTCTTTCAGGCCCATTTCGCGACCTAAAGCGGTCATCGGGTGAACCACTACCAGACCCCGCACGCTTTTCTTCAGCTTGCCCATATCGGCCTGCTCTTTTTTGGTGATCGCACGGCGGTACGGCAGGTCCATTAGTTTCTGCGCTTCTTTGCTCAGTTTCTGACTATGAACATCACGCAGGCGGGCGATTTCCGCTTCCAGCGTGGCTTTCTCTTTTTCCAGCTCAGCGTATTTATCGGCAGCGTCAACCAGTGACAGATCGGCTTGCTGGTGGCGGATGGCGTCAAGGCGATCGCTCAGACGTTTGATTTCGTTTTTTTCGACTTCTTTCATGGGATGGCTTCTGATAGAAATAAGGTGAATAGCCTATAGTATGCGCGCAGAGCGGGTTTATTCACAACTAATGGGATAAGAATAATCAAATGCCGCGAGTATTCATTTGCTAACTATTTTTCTAATGGACTGATTAATTAAGAATTTTAGACGATAACAGGATCATGTAAGAGATAATTTGCCGCCGATGGATTAAGCACGTTTTCCTTAATATCATGACGCGGGCGATCCTACACTAAAATTGACCGCTGCGTTGAAGCACAGCGGGAACGTATGGAGGATGTAACATGGCGAAAATAGGTGAGAATGTTCCGCTTCTGATTGATAAAGCTGTGGATTTTATGGCCTCAAGTCAGGCGTTTAAAGAGTATCTGAATAAAATGCCTGAGCGTGACGACGTTCCGAGCGAAGTGCCTGCAGAAAATGCGCAGATGTACCTGCAACGGCTGAAATATTACCGGCGCCTGTATCAGCCAGTACAGGAAAAAGAGTAGCAGGCAGGGAGAGGCTTACTTCTGGAAGGCTTTTTTTAAGCTGATTTTAGAAATCAGCTCAGTCAGGGAGAGAACCATCGTCGAGCGCACCGCTTGCTGGTAGCGCTGGATTTGCATCGCATACAAGCTGGGGTCGGCGGCATCAAACTGTGGCGGCGGCGGCAACGCGACGACGCAATGGAGTTCTGCGAACGGTCCGAGAATTTCATCATCCGTAAAGGCATACTCATTGCCGTCATGATTCATCTCTTCACGCATCGCCATCAGCAGTTCTGCATCTTCATACTCAGGACGACTCAGTACGCCCAGACCGTAGATCAGTTTCAGACGCACAGACAGATCGCCCAGCGGTCCGTCGCCGTCGAGTAACGGTTCTACAGCGTACTTCACTGCGTAGTCATCTTTGCGAAACACCTGAAGCACCAGAATATTTACCGCCTCGGTAAGTAACTCCACGGCGGTGATCAGGAAGCTCCGTACGGTTTTGCCAGCATTCAGACGCTCAAGCACACGATTTTCAAAGGCCTGGGTTTGTTCCATTATTGCCTGCATATCTGACAATCTATTAATCAGGCGCAGGGGCTCCTGCGCCAGTTCCAGCAGCATTACTTTGCGTTATATGCGCTAACGGCCTCGGCAACGACATCACTGTTGATATCCAGTCCGGAAATCTGCGCAAGCGCAGCCTGTGGGCCTTTATCGGCGATCAGCGCAGCCAGTTCCTGCGCCTGCGGATCGTCTTCGCTACGGAAGTGCATCGCGGCAGCGATCCCTTTGACCAGGTTAGCGTGCGGCAGATGGTATTCCAGCGTACCCAGCAGCGGCTTGATCAAACGGTCGCCCGCGCTCAGTTTACGCAGCGGCTGGCGGCCAACGCGCTCAACGTCATCTTTCAGATACGGGTTTTCAAAACGACCGAGGATTTTCTGAATGTATGCCGCATGTTTCTCGGCATCAAAACCGTAGCGTTTGATCAGCACCGCGCCGCTCTCTTCCATCGCCCCTTTGACCACTGCGCGGATTTTCTCGTCGAGAATCGCGTCACGGATGGTCTGATGACCGGTCAATTTTCCGAGGTACGCGGTTATAGCATGCCCGGTGTTCAGCGTGAAGAGTTTACGTTCGACAAATGCCATCAGGTTATCAGTTAATTCCATTCCCGGGATGTTCGGCAACTCGCCTTTGAACTGGGTCTGGTCGACGATCCACTCGCTAAAGGTTTCGACGGTCACTTCCAGCGGATCGTGGGTGGCAGAGGCTGAAGGCGGCACGATGCGGTCAACGGCGGAATCCACGAAACCAACATGGGCGTCAACCCAGGCTTTGTCGTCTTCTGCCAGTGCGTTCATCACATGGCCTTTCAGTTGGGTGGTGCCCCGTACCATGTTTTCACAGGCGATGATATTCAGCGGGGTGGTGATCCCTTGCGCTTTGCGTTTGACCAGGCCTTTGGCGATGGCCGGGGCGATGCGCTCCAGCACGACCGGGCCCACGGCGGTGGTGACCAGGTCAACCTGCGCGATCAGCTCAACAACCTCATCGCCAATGCTGCTTACTGCGTTGACGCCGCTTACGGTATCCACCTGCTCATTTTCACCCACGACATGAACCTGATAGCTATGACGGGCATTCAGGGCGTCGAGCACGACCTGATTTACATCAGCGAATGTCAGTTGTATCCCCGCGTCCGCCAGCAGTTTGCCGATAAAGCCACGACCGATATTACCTGCGCCAAAATGTAATGCTTTCATAGTATTAACCTTCATTAATGTTTTTACCCGAGAGGGCTGGGGTGAGGGAGGAGGCCCTCACCCAAACCCTCTCCACAAGGGAGAGGATTTTGTAGGCCCGATAAGCGTAGCGCCATCGGGCTACGGGGTTTACTTACGACCCGCCAGCAGCGCCAGCACTTCATCCACGCTGGTGGTGTTCGCCAGGCGTTCGATAACAGATTCGTCATCCAGCGCGTTAGTCAGGCTGGTAATGACCTGAATGTGCTCGTTGTTACGGGCCGCGATACCAATCACCAGACGGGCGATGTCGTCTTCTTCTTCACCGAAGCGAACGCCTTGCGGGTACTGGCAGAACACGACGCCGGTTTTCAGTACGCGGTCTTTCGCTTCCACCGTGCCGTGCGGAACGGCGATAGACTCACCCAGATAGGTTGGGGTCAGTTTTTCACGTTCCAACATCGCATCGACATATTCTGGCTCAACATAGCCGCCTTTCACCAGTTGCTCACCGGCGAAGCGAATCGCTTCTTCTTTGGTCGTCGCGGTGCGACCGAGGAAGATGTTCTCTGCGCTCAGTTTGAACAGGTTGTTATCCCCTTCATCGAAGCTGTCTTTCAGGCTATCACGGACTTTTACTTCGTTGTCAGTGTGGCGCTGAGCGGCAACCAGACGCTCGGTCAGGCTGGTGTACAGGCCGCTGTCGAGGAAGTTAGTCAGCGAAATATGCTGCGCCTGCGGGACCTGACGCATCGCACGTTCGGTCAGATCGCGGTGGGTGATGACCAGGTCAACATCCGGCGGCAGGTTGTTAATTGCGCTGTTGGTGACAGAGATCTGGCTCAGACCTGCATCCTGCACTTTCTTACGCAGTACGCCGGCACCCATTGCGCTGGAACCCATACCGGCATCACAGGCTACGATGATTTTACGGACGTGGCTCAGGTCGTTGGTGACATCGCCAGCAGACAGCGGAGTACCGCCTTTGGATTCTGATTTCATGTCCTGCATACGACGAGTTGCGGCTTCAATATCGTCATCTTCTTTCACTTTGCTGGTTTTCAGCAGAATGGCAGAGATAACAAAGGAGACCGCCATTGCCGCACAGATTGCCGCGATGTTAGCGAAGTAAGCCCCTTTTGGCGTCATCGCCAGCACGGCCAGGATAGAACCAGGAGACGCCGGAGAAACCAGACCACCGTTCAGGATAGTCAGCGTGAACACGCCAGTCATACCACCGAGGATAACGGCGAGGATCAGACGCGGGTTCATCAGTACATACGGGAAGTAAATTTCGTGGATACCCCCCAGGAAGTGAATGATTGCCGCACCGCCCGCAGACTGTTTAGCACTACCGCGACCAAAGAACATGTACGCCAGCAGAACCCCCATCCCCGGACCCGGGTTGGCTTCAATCAGGAAGAAGATGGATTTACCCATCTCATGGGACTGCTGAATACCCAGCGGTGAGAAGATACCGTGGTTAATGGCGTTGTTCAGGAACAGGATTTTCGCTGGTTCAACGAAGATAGACGCCAGCGGCAGCATCTCATGGACAACCATGAAGTTAACGCCCGCTGCCAGTATTTTTGACAGAACTTCAACCGCCGGCCCAATGCCGAGGAATGCCAGAATGGCGAGGATCATACCGATGATGCCAGCGGAGAAGTTATTCACCAGCATCTCAAAACCGGATTTGATCTTACCGTCTACCCAGCTATCGAAATGTTTGATTGCCCAGCCGCCCAGCGGACCGGCGATCATCGCACCGAGGAACATCGGCATGTCTGCGCCGACGATAACGCCCATGGTGGTGATTGCACCCACCACGCCGCCACGGTCGCCGCCCACCAGTCTACCGCCGGTGAAACCTATCAGCAGCGGCAGGAGATAAGTGATCATTGGACCGACCAGCTTCGCCAGCGTTTCGTTTGGCAACCACCCTGTCGGAATAAATAGTGCGGTGATAATACCCCACGCGATAAACGCGCCGATATTTGGCATCACCATATTGCTGAGGAATCGACCAAAGCTTTGCACCTTGATCTTAATATCGGATGACATAAAAACACCCCTTCTTATGTGTTTGCTGACGCGCAGGCTGGAAGCCCGAGGTTTTGTTAATGTAGCGGCAGAGGTAGCCGGACCCTGTAGATACTGCGAAATCTGGCACTGAATCGGTAAACTGTCCAGTCAGTGACCTTTGTTGTGATTTGCGTCACACAAATATAGGGGGTAGGGAGGTAATTGATGTGATGCGCATCACAAAATATTTGTGTAGAAAAACAACAAACCTCGGTTTTAACCCATTATTGACATTAATTTGTGATGAGTCTCACGTTTTGTCTTTGGCGATTTGTTGAATGTTTGTGATCTTAATCACGAAAAATTTTCGTCCGGCTTTGTTCCGATGTGATCCTGAGCAGATTCTTCTCACCGTCAGATCGTCGGATGTCATTAAGTAACCATTCAGCGTGAAAAATAGTCTTTGGCGTGATGGCGAAAATGCAGAACTCGAATTATGTTCAAATCATCAGCCAGTTTGCTTTCGGCTGCCTGCAATTAATATTCTGATTAGCGTGAAGCCGGGGCAGATATGTTTCTAAATTATTTCGCGTTGGGTGTGCTGATCTTTGTCTTTCTGGTGATTTTTTACGGCGTTATTGCCATCCATGATATCCCCTATTTAATTGCGAAGAAACGTAACCACCCGCATGCCGATGCTATTCATACTGCAGGTTGGGTGAGCCTGTTTACGCTCCATGTGATCTGGCCGTTTTTGTGGATTTGGGCAACCCTCTACCAGCCAGAACGCGGTTGGGGCATGCAGTCACACGCTACGCCTGCAGGGCAGGAGACCGATCCGGAGATTGCGGCGTTATCCGCGCGTATTACACAACTCGAAAAAAAGCTGGCCGGGGTTAAAACGGCTGATGAGACGACGTTTCCGGAGATCTGACCATGGATCTATTGATTGTATTAACCTATGTGGCACTGGCGTGGGCGGTCTTCAAACTCTTTCGCATTCCGGTGAATCAATGGACTCTGGCAACGGCAGCATTAGGCGGCGTATTTCTGGTAAGCGGTCTGATCCTGTTAATGAACTATAACCACCCGTACACTTTTACTGCGCAAAAAGCCGTTATTTCCATTCCCATTACGCCGCAGGTTACCGGGATTGTCAGCGAGGTTACCGATAAAAATAACCAACTGATTAAAAAGGGGGAAGTGCTGTTTAAACTTGACCCCGTTCGCTATCAAGCGCGCGTGGACAGGCTACAGGCCGATCTGGTCACCGCAACGCACAATATCCAGACGCTGAAAGCCCAACTGACCGAAGCGCAGGCCAATACGACGCGCGTTTCTGCCGAGCGCGATCGATTGTATAAAGATTATCAGCGTTACCTGAAAGGCAGTCAGGCACGGGTTAACCCCTTCTCGGAAAGCGATATTGATACGGCGCGGCAAAACTTTCTGGCGCAGGATGCGCTGGTAAAAGGTTCCGTTGCTGAGCAGGCGCAAATCCAAAGCCAACTGGACAGCATGGTCAACGGTGAACAGTCGCAAATTGTCAGCCTGCGGGCACAGTTGGCAGAGGCTAAATACAACCTTGATCAGACCATTATTCGTGCTCCCAGCAACGGTTACGTTACCCAGGTGCTGATCCGACCCGGTACTTACGCCGCTGCGCTGCCATTGCGTCCGGTGATGGTCTTTATCCCTGAACAAAAACGGCAAATTGTCGCTCAGTTCCGGCAAAATTCACTGCTTCGCCTTGAACCGGGCGATGACGCGGAGGTGGTGTTTAACGCGCTGCCCGGGCAGGTTTTTCACGGTAAGTTGACCAGCATATTGCCCGTGGTGCCGGGCGGTTCGTATCAGGCTCAGGGCGCACTACAGTCCCTGACGGTGGTACCCGGGACCGATGGCGTCCTGGCGACGATTGAACTGGATCCAAATGCCGATGTGGATGCGTTGCCCGACGGTATCTACGCACAGGTGGCGGTCTATTCCGACCATTTCGCCCATGTTTCGGTGATGCGTAAAGTGTTGCTGCGTATGACCAGTTGGATGCACTACCTTTATTTGGATCATTGAGAACTCTGTCACCTGCCTTTTCCCGCTGCGTGAGCCATACTCATTGTTTTGTGTTGGCGAAAAGGACCGAGCATGAAACTCATTGGTAGCTACACCAGCCCGTTTGTACGTAAGATTTCGATCCTGCTGCTGGAAAAAGGCATCACTTTCGAATTTGTTAATGAACTGCCCTACAATGCGGAAAACGGTGTAGCGCAGTACAACCCGCTAGGAAAAGTCCCGGCGCTGGTGACTGACGATGGAGAGTACTGGTTCGATTCGCCGATTATCGCGGAATACATTGAACTGCTGAATATTGCGCCAGCGATGCTGCCTCGCGAACCGCTGGCCTCGCTGAAAGTCCGACAACTTGAGTCGCTGGCCGATGGGATAATGGACGCCGGTCTGGTGTCGGTACGAGAACAGGCGCGTCCTGCCGCGCAGCAATCGGAAACCGAACTGTTGCGCCAGCGCGAGAAAATCAACCGTAGTCTGGATGCGCTGGAAGGGTACCTGGTGGACGGGACGATTAAACCTGACACGGTCAATCTGGCGACTATCGCGATTGCCTGCGCGGTGGGCTATCTCAATTTCCGCCGCGTCTCGCCGGGCTGGTGTGTGAGCAGGCCCCATCTGGTTAAGCTGGTGGAGACGCTGTTCCAGCGTGAAAGTTTTGCCCGAACTGAACCGCCAAAGGCTTAACGCCTATTCGCCAAAGGCTTGATACGTATTATGTCCGTCTGAGCAATCTCACGTTACAATCCCCTCTATGTCGATATCCCTCTCCGTTGTGGAGAGGGCCACCAACAGCCAGGCCTATTCATGACGATCGAAACGCGTTCGCTCTATAGTCAACTCCCCGCCATTGATCGCTTATTGCGTGAAAGTGAATTTCTTACCCTCCGTGAGACTCACGGGCATACCCGTGTCGTTGATCTGCTCCGCCAACTGCTTGATGAAGCGAGAGAGGTGATTCGCGATACGCAAGCGTTGCCTGCATGGTGCGAAGACTGGGCGCAGGAAGTGAATGTCCGGCTGGAAAAAGAGGCCGAGAGTGCGCTGCGTCCGGTTATCAACCTGACGGGCACGGTGTTGCATACTAATCTGGGGCGCGCCTTACAGGCCGAAGAGGCCGTCGCGGCTGTCGCGCAGGCCATGCGCTCGGCGGTAACGCTGGAGTATGACCTGGACGGCGCGGGACGCGGGCATCGCGACCGTGCGCTGGCAGAATTGCTCTGCCGCATCACCGGTGCGGAAGATGCCTGTATTGTGAATAACAACGCAGCGGCGGTGCTGCTGATGCTGGCCGCCTCCGCTGCCGGTAAAGAGGTGGTGGTCTCACGCGGTGAGCTGGTGGAGATTGGCGGCGCGTTTCGTATCCCGGATGTGATGCGTCAGGCGGGTTGCACACTGCATGAAGTCGGTACCACCAACCGGACGCATGCCGACGACTATCGTCAGGCGGTGAATGAAAACACCGCGCTGCTGATGAAGGTGCATACCAGTAATTACAGCATTGAAGGCTTCACCCACACTGTTGATGAGTCGGAACTGGCCCAAATCGGCCAGACGCTGGATATTCCGGTCGTGGCCGATCTCGGCAGCGGTTCATTGGTCGATTTGAGTCAGTACGGTCTGCCGAAAGAGCCGATGCCGCAGCAACTGATCGCCGCAGGCGTCAGCCTGGTGAGTTTCTCGGGCGATAAGCTGTTGGGCGGTCCACAGGCTGGGATCATCGTCGGTAAGAAAGAGATGATTGCACGATTGCAGAGCCATCCGCTTAAACGCGCGCTGCGGGCGGATAAAATGACCCTTGCGGCACTGGAAGCGACGTTGAGTCTGTATCTGCATCCGGAAGCGCTGGCCGAGAAGCTGCCGACGCTGCGCCTGTTAACCCGAAGCAAAGACGCGATTCTGGCTCAGGCGGAGCGGCTTCTGGCTCCGTTAACCGCGCACTACGACGCCGAGTTTGCGGTGAAGGTGCTGCCCTGCCTGTCGCAAATCGGCAGTGGCTCTTTGCCGGTTGATAGACTCCCCAGCGCGGCATTAACCTTTACACCACATGACGGTCGCGGAAGCCGTCTTGAAGCCCTGGCGACCCGCTGGCGTGAGCTGCCGGTTCCGGTCATCGGTCGGATTTACGAAGGTCGCCTGTGGCTGGATTTACGCTGTCTTGAAGATGAGACCCGGTTTATGGAGATGTTGTTGAAATGATTATTGCGACCGCCGGACATGTCGACCATGGGAAAACGACGCTGCTGCAGGCCATTACCGGCGTGAATGCCGACCGCCTGCCGGAAGAGAAAAAGCGCGGAATGACTATCGATCTGGGCTATGCCTACTGGCCGCAGCCGGACGGGCGCGTGCTGGGGTTTATCGATGTCCCCGGTCACGAGAAATTTCTCTCAAACATGCTGGCGGGCGTGGGCGGTATCGATCATGCGTTACTGGTCGTCGCCTGCGACGATGGCGTGATGGCGCAAACGCGTGAACACCTGGCGATTCTACAACTGACCGGGAATCCAACGCTGACGGTGGCGTTGACCAAAGCCGATCGTGTGGATGACGCGCGGGTGCTGGAGGTTCAGCAGCAGGTGCAGGATGTCCTGCGCGAGTATGGCTTTGCACAGGCGATGTTATTTGTGACGGCCGCCAATGAAGGCCGCGGGATTGACGCGTTGCGCGAACATTTGCTGCAACTGCCCGCCCGCGAACACGCCAGGGATCAGACGTTCCGACTGGCTATCGACCGCGCCTTTACTGTAAAAGGCGCCGGGTTGGTGGTGACCGGTACCGCGTTGAGCGGCGAAGTGAACGTCGGGGATACGTTGTGGCTGACCGGTGTGAATACGTCTATGCGTGTGCGCGGACTTCACGCGCAAAACCAGGCGAGCGAGCATGCCCATGCCGGGCAGCGCATCGCGTTGAATATCGCTGGCGATGCCGAAAAAGAACAGCTTAACCGTGGTGACTGGTTGCTTTCAGACGCCCCACCTGAACCGTTTACGCGGGTGATTGTGGCGCTGGAAAGTCACGTTCCACTCACGCAGTGGCAGCCGCTACACATTCACCATGCGGCCAGCCATGTGACCGGGCGCGTATCGCTGCTGGAAGATAATCTGGCGGAACTGGTATTTGATACACCGCTGCTGCTGGTTGATAACGACCGCCTGGTGCTGCGCGATATCTCCGCGCGCGCGACGCTTGCCGGGGCGCGGGTGGTCACTCTCAATCCGCCACGTCGCGGCAAACGTAAACCGGAATATCTGCAATGGCTGGCAACGCTGGCGGTGGCGAAAGATGACGGTGCCGCACTGGCTGTGCATCTGCAACGCGGGGCGGTAAATTTGCCCGACTTTGCGTGGGCACGCCAGTTGAATGGCGATGGCATGCGCTCACTCATTCACCAGCATGGTTTTATTCAGGCGGGTTACAGCCTGCTGAATGCGGAGGTCGCCGCGCGCTGGCAGCGCAAAATTCTCGACACGCTGGCGACTTATCATGAACAGCATCGCGATGAGCCAGGTCCGGGGCGTGAACGCCTGCGCCGCATGGCGCTGCCGATGGAAGATGAAGCGCTGGTGCTGTTGTTGATTGAGCAAATGCGCGACAGCGGTGATATTCACAGCCACCACGGCTGGCTGCACCTGCCGGATCACAAGGCTGGCTTTACTGACGAACAGCAGACGACCTGGCTTAAGACCGCGCCGTTATTTGGTGACGAACCCTGGTGGGTCCGCGATCTCGCCCGCGAAACCGCCACCGATGAGCAAACGATGCGTCTGGTGTTGCGTCAGGCAGCACAGCAGGGGATGATTACGGCGATCGTAAAAGATCGTTACTACCGTAACGATCGCATTGTGGCTTTCGCCAGCATGATCCGCGAACTGGATCTGGAGAAAGGCTCAACCTGCGCAGCCGATTTTCGCGATCGGTTGGGCGTAGGGCGAAAACTAGCGATTCAAATTCTGGAATACTTCGACCGGATTGGCTTTACTCGTCGCCGTGGAAACGATCATCTATTACGTGATGCGTTATTATTTCCGGAAAAGGGATAATACAATTTATTTAAAATAAGAATGAATTGATACAATAAATAGTTTGAAACGAAAAGAGCCCATTAATTTGTAGCCTAATGTGCTCTTTTATTTTTTCATTAAATAAATGACCGCTGCGATCATATTTTATCCTGAGATTCGTTCGTATGCTGCAATTCCTTCTGAAACTATTAAGGATTGAGCATATGGCCGCTTCAACATTTTATATTCCTTCCGTGAATATAATAGGAGCTGATTCATTAAAAGATGCAATGAATACAATGACGGAATATGGCTTTCGTCGGACGTTAATTGTAACGGACAGCGTGCTGATGCAGTTAGGCATGGCGGGTCATATTCAAAAGGCATTGCAGGAACATGATATTTTCAGCGTCATTTTTGATGGCACACATCCTAATCCGACGACAATAAACGTCGCCGACGGCCTGAAGATCCTGAAAGAAAATGACTGCGATAGCGTTATTTCGCTGGGTGGCGGTTCCCCACATGATTGTGCCAAAGGGATTGCGCTGGTGGCCGCGAATGGGGGAGATATCCGCGATTATGAAGGTGTTGATCGCTCGGCAAAACCGCAGTTGCCGATGATTGCGATTAACACCACGGCAGGAACTGCGTCTGAAATGACGCGGTTCTGCATTATCACTGACGTCGATCGTCACATCAAAATGGCGATAGTGGATAAACACGTCACGCCGTTGCTGTCGGTAAATGACTCTTTGCTGATGGTCGGCATGCCGAAATCGTTGACGGCGGCGACCGGCATGGATGCACTGACCCATGCGATCGAAGCGTATGTCTCGGTGGCTGCCACGCCGATCACCGATGCCTGTGCGCTGAAAGCGGTGACCATGATTTCTGACAATCTGAGCATCGCGGTGGAATCGGGTGGCAATGTACATGCGCGCGAAGCGATGGCCTATGCGCAGTTCCTGGCGGGGATGGCCTTCAATAACGCGTCATTAGGCTATGTCCACGCGATGGCGCACCAGTTAGGCGGTTTCTATGACCTGCCGCACGGCGTGTGTAATGCCGTTTTGCTGCCACACGTTCAGGTGTTCAACAGTCAGGTGGCCGCCGCGCGTCTGCGTGACTGCGCGACAGCAATGGGCGTGCATGTCGCGGGGATGACCGACGCCGAAGGCGCTCAAGCCTGTATTGGTGCGATCCGCGCGCTGGCGCGGCAGGTCAATATCCCGGCAGGCCTGCGTGACCTGGGCGTGAAAGAAGAGGATATTCCGGTGCTGGCGACCAATGCGCTGAAAGATGCCTGCGGTCTGACCAACCCAATCCAGGCTACACACGACGAGATCATGGCTATCTATCGTGCGGCGATGTAATTCGTTTATCTGATTATCTGGCTTGCCGATCGGACTGGATTTGCAAGCCGGATAACGTGACCACAGTCGTAAAGCTATCACGACCTGGCGAGAAAATCGCCAGCGCCGACTACCCTTGTTATACCCCTGTAGCAAGGAGACGATCATGACCAATAATCCCCCCCGTATTCAACCCGGCGAGTATGGTTTTCCCCTGAAGTTAAAGGCCCGTTACGACAACTTTATCGGTGGCGGCTGGGTTGCCCCGAGTGATGGCGAGTATTACCAGAACCTGACGCCCGTTACCGGGCAACTGCTATGCGAAGTGGCTTCTTCCGGTAAAAGGGACATTGACCTGGCGCTTGACGCGGCTCACAAGGTGAAAGACAAGTGGGCGCATACTTCTGTTCAGGATCGGGCAGCGATTCTGTTCAAAATTGCTGACCGCATGGAGCAGAATCTCGAACTGCTGGCGACGGCGGAGACCTGGGATAACGGTAAACCGATCCGTGAAACCAGCGCAGCGGATGTCCCGCTGGCGATCGACCACTTCCGCTATTTCGCCTCCTGTATTCGTGCCCAGGAGGGTGGGATCAGCGAAGTGGATAGCGATACGGTGGCTTATCACTTCCACGAACCGCTCGGTGTGGTTGGGCAAATTATCCCGTGGAACTTCCCCTTATTGATGGCGAGCTGGAAGATGGCGCCCGCGCTGGCGGCGGGTAACTGCGTGGTGCTCAAGCCTGCGCGCCTGACGCCGCTGTCCGTTTTACTGTTGATGGAAGTGATTGGCGATCTCCTTCCCCCCGGCGTGGTGAACGTGGTGAACGGCGCTGGCGGTGAGATTGGTGAGTATCTGGCGACCTCGAAACGCATTGCCAAAGTGGCATTCACCGGCTCAACGGAAGTCGGGCAGCAGATCATGCAGTATGCCACGCAGAATATCATCCCGGTCACCCTGGAGTTGGGCGGGAAATCGCCAAACATCTTCTTCGCCGACGTGATAGACGAAGAAGATGCCTTCTTCGATAAAGCGCTGGAAGGCTTTGCGCTCTTTGCCTTTAACCAGGGCGAGGTCTGCACCTGCCCGAGTCGCGCACTGGTACAGGAATCCATCTATGAACGCTTTATGGAGCGCGCCATTCGCCGCGTAGAAAGCATCCGCAGCGGTAACCCGCTGGATAGCGTGACGCAAATGGGGGCGCAGGTCTCTCATGGACAGATGGAAACCATCCTGAATTACATTGATATCGGCAAGAAAGAGGGGGCGGATGTCCTGACTGGCGGACGGCGTAAGCAGCTTGAAGGTGACCTGAAAGACGGCTATTACCTCGAACCGACGATCCTGTTTGGTAAGAACAATATGCGCGTGTTCCAGGAGGAGATCTTTGGCCCGGTACTGGCGGTCACAACGTTCAAAACAATGGACGAGGCGCTGGAGTTAGCCAACGACACCCAGTACGGTCTTGGCGCGGGCGTCTGGAGCCGTAATGGCAATCTGGCGTATAAAATGGGACGCGGCATTCAGGCAGGACGCGTGTGGACCAACTGCTACCATGCTTATCCGGCCCACGCGGCCTTTGGTGGCTATAAGCAGTCTGGGATCGGACGCGAAACCCACAAAATGATGCTGGAACACTATCAGCAGACGAAATGCTTGCTGGTGAGTTACTCCGATAAACCGCTGGGACTTTTTTAACTGACGGCGTTATGCCCGATGACGCTTTGCTTGTCGGGCCTACGATAATATCGTGACTCGTAGGCCTGATAAGTTACTTTTCAGAGAATTTCCGGGCTAATTATATAATGCAGCGGTTGCCTTAAGTTCATCACTAAACGTGTAAATATCATCCAGCGTTTCGATTGGATGGCGTGTTTCGTTCTTTTCTAAATCGAACAATCCAATATATTTCTGATTTCGATTGAAGTGTAACCGGCAAATGGGTTTTCGGTTATTGTCGTCAATCAATATGCCAAAGTAGCTTTTTGTATCTCGGTGCACAATTCTTGGAGCATCGATAACTGCTCTGGTTATTGCTTTAACTATATGAAACCCCTCAAGTTCATCTGCTGTTGTTTGAATGTCGACTTCATCTTTAGTGATGATTTCCATCTCAGGTTCTGGCGATTCTGCTACTGGAGGAACATTACCACCCATTGCTGATTTTAACCGCTCATTGATTTGAGAGTTTATATACTGGCTGGCGGCTTTTTGTGTTAGCACTGTAAAGGTATCTTTAACTTTTTGCGTCAAAATGCCGTCATGAATTCTTGATGCAAAAAATTTAACAAAATCTTCTTCAGGATTGTTAAGCTGTGTATGAAGAATTTTTTTAATCATGCTGACATATTTTAATTCACCGGCAGAGTTAATGATAGATTCCAGGTCAAAGGCTGATTTTGTTAGTTTCTTTATTTCCGGAATAACAAGCTCATCTAAATCAAGAAGATTGACTTCTAAAAATGGTTTTTCATCCATTTTATTTTGTGCATCTAAATCAGTAAAAAATTTATACTCTTGTCCGTTAGTTAAAATAGATATTCTGGCATTGGTTACATGAAAATAACGGAAAAGTTGGGAGGCATGATTTATATTGAGAGGCTCACCTATTTTTTTACACTCAATCAATATTTGAACTTCGCCATTTTTCAGTATTGCATAGTCTATTTTTTCACCTTTTTTTGTACCAATGTCGCAAACAAATTCAGGAATAACTTCCGTAGGATCAAAGACATCGTAGCCTAGCACATTATTGATGAAGGGCATGACGAAAGCATTTTTCGTGGCTTCCTCCGTCTCAATAGCACCTGATTGTTGCTTTATTTTTGAGGCTAATGAGTTTAACTTTTCCATAAATTCTATAGTCATAATATCCTCATGGTACATTGCTATTATATTGGTAACGAATCACTACGTTGATACCTGACAACCGTAAATTTATTCACACTAAACTCATGATAACGGTTGATAAACAAGTAAAAACACTAAAGCTATAATGCACAAAGTAGCAATTTTCCGTACATGAGATTCGTCACGTAATCGAAAAATAGCGCTACTTTTAATGTAGGATTAGTTTTGATGAGACTCTCAAGGATTAAGTTTGCCTAAAAGTCGACTTCATACAGTGTTGGGTGATAGGAAATTGAACGGGTAGCAGCAGGCTGGAGTGTTGCTACCCTACATGACGATTAATCCATCACCTTCACCTGTAACGGACGGAAACGGCTGTAAACCCACAGTCCCAGGCACGCAATCGACCCGATAAAAACGGTAAACAGTACCGTGATAAACACGCCGCTGAACAGCGCGGCAGGAATAGCCAGCAAACCGTGTACGGGTTGATCGTTCCATTTCACCAGGTCGAAGCCAAAGAGACTCAGAACACCGCAAACAAAACTGAAAGATATCATCGGGATACCAAGGCCAATGAGTAATAACCGGTAGATGATGGCAGCGTTGATGCGCTTGAGGCTAACGGTGGATGAGGCTTCCGCGTTGTTCATTTTTGTTCCTGTTGTATTAGTGTTAAAACATAATAAACTGCGACTTGCATAAAAAACAATACACTAAAAAATGTACAGTATATAAAAAACCATATGTCGATATATAAATATGAGAATTGCATGGCATCTGGTCATTCCACTATCATTCTTAAACCCTTTTATTTTTGACTATATCCTCTGGGGGGAATATGTTTCTTGATTATTTTGCACTTGGGGTGCTTATTTTTGTATTCCTGGTCGTTTTCTACGGAATTATTATTTTGCATGATATCCCTTATTTAATTGCAAAAAAACGCAATCATCCTCATGCCGATGCCATTCATGTCGCAGGGTGGGTGAGTTTGTTTACATTACACGTTATCTGGCCTTTCTTGTGGATTTGGGCCACGCTATATCGTCCGGAGCGCGGGTGGGGAATGCAAAGCACTGAGCCTGGCGTTGTGCAACTCCAGGAACGTATTGCCGGACTGGAAAAACAACTGGCTGACCTGAAATCCTCCACTGCCGGGTATTAATTATGGATTTACTGATTATCCTGACCTATGTGGCTTTCGCATGGGCGATTTTTAAGATCTTCAAAATTCCCGCCAATAAATGGACGATCCCGACAGCGGCGCTGGGTGGGATATTTATTGTCAGCGGCTTAATCTTATTAATGAATTATAACCACCCCTATACGTTTAATGCGCAAAAAGCGGTGGTGTCTATTCCTGTTGTTCCGCAGGTCACCGGCATGGTGATTGAAGTGACGGACAAGAAAAATACGCTGATTAAAAAAGGTGAGGTGTTGTTCAGGCTTGATCCCACGCGCTATCAGGCCAGGGTGGATCGTCTGTTGGCGGATATTGTGACGGCGCAGCATAAGCAGCATGCGTTGGGTGCTGAACTGGATGAAATGGCCGCTAATACGCAGCAGGCAAAAGCCACGCGGGACAAGTTTGCGAAAGAGTATCAACGCTATGCGCAGGGAAGTCAGGCGAAGGTGAATCCGTTTTCTGAGAGAGATATTGATGTTGCGCGGCAGAACTATCTGGCGCAAGAAGCCTCGGTGAAATCGTCAACGGCGGAGCAACAGCAGATTCAAAGCCAGTTAGACAGCCAGGTGTTGGGTGAGCATTCGCAAATCGCCAGTCTGAAAGCGCAGCTGGCCGAGGCGGAATATAACCTTGCACAGACCATCGTCCGCGCGCCGAGTGATGGCTATGTGACCCAGGTGCTGATTCGCCCGGGAACCTATGCAGCCTCGTTGCCCCTGCGCCCGGTGATGGTGTTTATTCCTGCTCAGAAGCGGCAAATTGTTGCGCAATTCCGCCAGAACTCGCTGCTGCGACTGGCGCCAGGCGATGAAGCGGAAGTGGTGTTTAATGCCTTACCGGGCAAAGTATTCAGCGGTAAGTTGGCTGCGATAAGCCCCGTGGTGCCGGGCGGGACATACCAGGCTGGCGGGACGTTGCAGTCGCTGAATACGGTGCCGGGATCGGAAGGCGTCATTGCGACGATTGAGTTGAACGAACATGCTGATTTAAGCGCATTACCGGATGGGATCTATGCGCAGGTAGCAGTCTACTCCGACCATTTCAGCCATGTCTCTGTCATGCGTAAAGTACTGTTACGTATGACCAGTTGGGTACATTACCTCTATCTCGACCATTAATTGTCGTTGACGGATGCTTGCTCGGGCCGCAACAAGTGTGCTTGAGCAAGTTGGTTGCGTATTTCACGCAGCATTTCATCAAGCACATACTGCACTCGCCAGGGCTGGTACTCCCGCTTTCGGAAGATTGCAACCAGGTCCAGCCACCACTCATTTTGTGCAGGAAAGCAAGGTACCAGCGTACCGGCCTGGAGATCGCCTTGTACGCTTTTATCAGGGGCAAAGACAATGCCCAGATGATTACGCGCCAGTTCCAGCGCCGACTGGGTGTTGTCACAAACATAATTTCCCGTGACGCGATAATCACGAATCTCTTTACTTCCGGTGACGTTAAACCGCCAGATATTAGCGTCATCAATCATCATGGAATCAATCAGAATACAGGAATGATGCTCAAGATCGTCAGGTTGATGAATGGGATGCATCTCAAGATAAGTGGGGCTGGCGAAAGCGGTTACTGCATATTTGGTGATAAAGCTGGCAACCAGCGATTCGTCCTTGGGATGGGCATAGGTAATTAACACATCACAGTCATCAGGGAATTCAACGCCTTCAAAAAAGGCTTTCCGCTCAAGATTACACGTTTTCAGCGACAAAGTGATGTCGCCAATATCTTTGATTTGCGCAATGACGTGTTTAGACAAGTAAGCGATAATGCCTGTCGGCGCGTACACCGTTACCCGTCCCCGCTTTTCGTGCTTATAATCAGCAATGAAATGGTTAAGCTGCTCGTTTCTGTCGAGCATGTCATTAATGTAGGGCAGGAGCGCCACGCCAAAAGGCGTCAAGGTGAGTTGCCGGGTTGTCCTGTCAAAGACCTTAAGACCGATTTTTGATTCAAAATCAGCAAGATACTTACTGACATTGGCCTGTGCGATGCCAAGTACGGTAGCAGCATGGCTGATGTTTTCACTGGCAGCTATTACCGAAATGATCTTTAACTCCCGGTGCTTGAGTTGTAATTTATTCATCGCAGCAGCTCAATATATATAAGTTTTTATATATTACTATATAAATATGGTCCTTGCACCGAAGAATTTGTAAGCATTATTATTTCCGACGATTTGTGGCTTATTTTAAATGGAATGTCGGGCATGTTAATTAAACGCAATATAGTAGCACTATTTGCTTTCTCCTTTATCGCCAGTGCATCAGCTTCAGAATTATCCATCGGTGCGGGTGCGGTATATAATGAATCTCCTTATCGTGGGTATAATGAAAATACCCATGCCATTCCCCTCATTAGCTATGAAGGTGAATCATTCTATGTCCGGCAGACCGCTCTGGGCTACATTTTGTCTAAGAGTGAACAAAATGAATTCAGCGTGACCGCCTCCTGGATGCCGTTGGAATTTGATCCTTCTGATAACGACGACCACGCCATGAAAAAGCTCGACAAGCGCGACAGCACAATAATGGCGGGCGCGGCATGGTATCACCATGAAAGTTGGGGCAGCGTGAAGGTCTCTGCCGCCGCCGATGTCCTGGATAACAGCAACGGCTGGATGGGGGAATTATCGCTGTTCCGCAAAATTCCTGTCGGCCAACTTTCTCTGATCCCATCCGTCGGCGTTTTCTACTACGATGAAAATTTTAACAATTACTATTATGGTGTTTCAGGTAGCGAATCCCGCCACAGCGGCTTAGACCGTTATTCCGCGCAGGACAGTTGGGTTCCTTACGTCAGTCTGACCGCGAAATACCCCGTCACCGACAATATTGTTCTGATGGCGAGCGCGGCTTACAGCGTGCTGCCGGATGAAATTAAAGACAGCCCGATGATCGATCGTGACGATAGCTTCACCTTCCTGTCAGGTGTGAGCTGGCGCTTCTAAAGACGTGAGAAGACTTGCCGGATGGTGGCCGTTACCCCAGCCTGGGATTGTGTAAATTCGAGGTCTGCCGCCATTCGGCATATTTCTACCGCTATTCTGATAAGAGAACTACACTGTAATGGTAATTGTCCCGGAACTGCCTGTTGCCGGGAGTCACTCCCCCTCTCCATGAAGCATAGTTGACCCATACAGCATATTAAACTGTAGTTTGTGATAAATATGCCCGTTTAACTTGCGCCGTCGAATATTCACACCGAAATAGAGTAACGCTCTGATAATTTGTTTTTAGATATTATTTAACAGCGTCTGAATTTATCCTTCAGCTATTCATTCTGCACTTTACCAATGGCGAGATTAAAATGATCGCTTCAGGTATCTATTGAAATTAACTCTATTTTTTTTAAACTTGCGTAAGACAATATCTACAAGGACTTACACATGTTTAGCTATCGATAGTTCAGTAAAACGTGAGTATGTAATGATGGAATACCAGTTACATGGATTTATGATAGGTCGGGAAATATTTTTTGACATCAATGAGTCGAGAATTTTCAGGCTTCCGGTAAATAAAATGGACAGTGTAATTGCATTTGGTGGCGTATTTTTTAACCACACGATGTTACGCTTGTTTGTTTATCTTTTACTGAACGCCCGGACCCATTATGTTTCAAAAGATGAGTTACTCGTCAACGTCTGGGAAAAAAATGAATTAAGTGCTTCGACACAGCGTTTGTCTACGATGGTAAAAAATCTCAACAACAAATTATATTTGCTGGGATTACCCCAGCATTCCATCGTCAGCGTAAAAGGAAGCGGATACATACTGGCACTGGATAATATTCAACCGCTCTACAGTGTGGTAGATGAGGCAGATTATCAAATATAGGTATCACTCAATCGAGTGCCAGCTTATTCCGTAGCGTGATGTCGCCTGCGGATTATTACCCCTGGACGTCAACGCCCAGGGTTTTTTTTTATATGTCAGGCAGAAAACGAGTCGCAAACATAAGGCGAATCCCCTGAACGTTTCAGGCATCTGACAAAATTCGACCATTTCCCTTGTTTGATCAAGGCAGCCGCGTCATTCTCTCTGGCACTCTGTGGTTTTACGGCGGAGGGAGGGAGCAATGAACCGGTTTATCATGGCGGATGCGGCAAAGTGTATTGGCTGTCGTACCTGCGAAGTCGCATGCGTGGTCTCGCATCAGGAGAATCAGGACTGTGCCGCGGTGTCAGCAGGACATTTTGTCTCACGCATCCGGGTTATTAAGGAAAATACGTTCACCACCGCCGTTGCCTGCCACCAGTGTGAAGATGCGCCGTGTGCCAATGTCTGCCCGACCCAGGCCATTCGTCGCGATCGTGGACATATTTTTGTTGAACAGGCGCACTGTATTGGCTGCAAAAGTTGCATGCTGGCTTGCCCGTTCGGCGCAATGAACGTCGTCGCGCAAACCTCGCGCGTACAGGCAGTGAAATGCGATCTCTGTTGGCATCGTGATACGGGACCTGCCTGCGTGGAGGCTTGCCCGACGGGGGCATTGAATTGTCTGGATGCGGCGAGCGTGCAACGTCAGCGTTTACACGCTCAGCCTTTATAAGCGCGTCACCCGGCCTGGTTGGGCCGGGACAGCGTTACTGATTTTCCGCCCAGGCGCGTTCTACCTCTTCAGCCAGAATTTTTACCCCAGCTTCAATTTTCTCCGGATCGGGAACATAGTTCATACGCATACACTGGTGCGTGTGCGGCCAGGGCTTATCAAGCCCCGGGAAGAAGTAATGTCCCGGTACCATCAGCACACCACGTGCTTTCAGGCGCTGGTAGAGCAGTTCGGTGGTGATGGGCAGGTCCTGGAACCACAACCAGAGGAAAATCGCCCCTTCAGGTTTGTGAATTAAGCACCGATTTTCAGGTAAATAGCGGCGGATGATCGCAATAGTCTGCTGAACGCGCTGTAAGTAAAACGGCTTGATAACCGTTTCTGACAGTCTCATCAGGTCGTTGCGCTTAATCATCTCGCACATCATCGCCGGTCCAATCCCGCCGGGCGCGAGGCTGATGATGCCGTTCATATTGGCGATAGCCGTGATGATTTTTTCATTGGCGATGATGATGCCGCAGCGTGAGCCAGGCAGGCCTAGCTTGGAGAGGCTCATGCACAGCACAATGTTGGGATTCCACAGCGGACGCGCTTCGCTAAAAATAATACTCGGGAACGGTACACCATAGGCATTATCAATCACCAACGGAATACCGTGCTGGTTGGCAAGCGTGTCGAGTTTTATCAGCTCTTCATCTGTGATGACGTTACCCGTCGGATTGGTTGGTCGGGAGACGCAGATCATCCCGGTCTCTTCGCCAATGTGCAGATGTTCAAAGTCAACGTGATACTTGAACTGGCCCTCTGGCAGCAGTTCAATATTCGGTCGCGCCGAGACGAACAGATCCTCCTCCAGCCCGGAATCTGCATAGCCGATGTATTCCGGTGCAAGAGGGAATAGCACCTTTTTGGTGGTCCCATCGGCGCGACGGCCAGCAAAAAGATTAAACAAGTAGAAAAATGCGCTCTGACTGCCGTTTGTTAGTGCAATATTCTGCGGTTCGATATCCCAACCCAGATTCTCACGGAGTAGCGAAGCGAGCGCGGTCAGCAGCTCGGTTTTCCCCTGCGGACCGTCATAATTGCAAAGCGCATCAGTGAGTTTGCCGTTTTCCAGCATCTCAGTCAGGAGCGTATGGAAGTAATCCTGCATCGCCGGGATTTGTGCCGGATTTCCGCCGCCCAGCATGATTGCGCCTGGGGTGCGTAAACCGTCATTGAGGTCCTCCATCAGGCGGGTAATGCCTGAATGGCGGGTGAATTTGTCGCCAAAAAGTGAAAATGTCATAACGGATGGTCTGTCAAACGCTGAGTCGAAGTGGGTTACCTTAACGCTAGCACTGGCAGGGTGCAAATCGAGCTGAAATGCGTGTTTTGGCGTTTTACGCTTATAATTTTCATAAAGGTGGTGTTTTGTTCTGTGGTGTCTGAGGGGTTCAACCCTCAGACGCCGGTTCACGTTAGCGCTGACCCGCCCAGATGACCATTACGGTGTCGTCGCCGTGCTGGCGCACGAAACCGTACCCTTGTTTGAGTGAGAGCGTGGTTTGTCGGCCTGCGCCGATGGCCGGATGTCGGGCTCTGAACTGACCGAGGCGCTGCCAGTGGGTGACATTGTCGGCTAATTTACCGCTGACATCCTGCCAGTTCATATCTGAACGCGTGCCCTGTAACGGATCGGAACCCGTAGGACCGAAAGGCCGTAAGGATTCATCACCATAGAATATTTGAACGGCACCGGGGGCTAACAACAGCAACTCAGCCGCTTTATCACCACCTTCGCGGAACAGGCGAGTATCGTGCGAAGAGAGGTAGCTCAGCACATTAAAACCCTGTAATTTTTCCGCCATCTGTTGCCAGGTGAGATCCATACCAGACAGGCAATCGACTGTTTTTGCAGCCTGCTCCTGATAGTCAAAGTTGATCATGGCGTCAAAGCCGTGGCGATAGTAATCGCTTTGCATCACGCCGTGGCCCCAGGCCTCGCCGGTCATCCAGAACGGCTTATCATCGAGCGCTTTGTCCGGGTTGGCTTTTTTCCACTCCACCAGCGCCGCGCTGGCCTGCGTTTTTAGCTGTTGCCAGGCCGGAAGTTCGACGTGTTTCGCGGTGTCGACGCGAAATCCATCGACACCGTAATCGCGCACCCATTGGCTCAGCCAGTGGGTCAGATAATCCCGGGGCGTGTAGCCTTCAATGGCTTTCGTGCGTGTATCGATTTTGTGTTGATAAAACACCGGCAGGCCGGAGGGGATCGTCGACTCGGTCTTCAGATCCGGCAGAAAAGCCAGCGACATCGTGAGATCGTCAAAGCCAGGGTTGTCGTAATCGCCAATATCAGTACGGATCCACGCTTTCCCCCACCATTTTTCCCAGGCGGCCTTATCGCTAAAGTTGATGTAATCATTGAAGCTGTGCCAGCTTTGTCCGGCAGCGGGTTTCCAGTCTGTCCAGCGATCGCCGAGCGTTTTTTTCAGTTCATCGCCAGAAAGATAGAGCGCGCCGAACTGATATTCCTGCATATCTGCCAGAGTGGCGTAGCCGGTATGGTTCATCACCACATCAAAGAGAATGCGGATCCCACGCTGATGTGCGCCGTCAATCAACGCGCGCAGATCGTCCTCACTGCCCATGTTGGCATCAAGGGTGGTCCAGTCCTGGGTGTAATAACCGTGATAGGCATAGTGCGGGAAATCGCCTTTTGTGCCGCCGCCCACCCAGCCATGGATTTGTTCGAACGGCGCGCTTATCCACAACGCATTCACGCCCAACTGTTGCAGATAATCCAGTTTGCGGGTCAGACCGCGCAAATCGCCGCCGTGAAACGTGCCGATTTCCTCCATGCCGTCTTTATGGCGACCGTAACTCTGGTCATTCGAGGGATCGCCGTTCTCGAAACGGTCGGTCAGCACAAAATAGACCGTGGCGTTGTGCCAGTCGAACGGAGCAGGCGCATCGGTCTCTGCCCGTTCCAGCAGTAACAGACCGTTACTGGCCGGAGCGGGTTGCAGGGTTATTCGTCCGTTTTTAACCATGGCGGTCTGTCCGCTGTAAAAATCGCGCACCACGCTGCCTTCCGGGAAGGTCTGTGCGACCTCTAACGTCAGTGGCGAACCCTCCCACGTCGGACACTGGCGCACCACATTTGCTGTCGGTTCGGCCTCGCGCGGCACCGTAATCATCAATGTTGGCGTGCCAGAGCGGGTATCGATTTCCAGCGTGTAACTGCCGTCTTTGAACAGACGCCACTGCGGCGGGGCGCCTTCGCACGGGATCAGCGAAAGCATCTGATTGAGCTTTATCGCGTTAGCCGGCTGCCAGCACTGTTGGTCAAAATTTAGCGTTAATGAGCGTGTACCCTTTGTCAGCTCAGCGTGGCTGGCAAACTTACCGGTTCCCTCGGCGGTAAAGGCGGGGAAGCCCTGAGACGTCCATGTTGCGGCGCTCGCGATACCTGGCAGCAGCGCGAGGGCAATGGCGGCAAGTTTCATGATGCGGTCCTTTTTGCGGCGATTTTAATCAGTTTGCCTGAGAACCCGCTGACGAAACTCATCCTTCAACCGCATTCAATCAGGATGAGGGGTACGGATGAGTGATTTAGGGCAAAAAATAGCCTTGATTTGCGATAACCACCACAAATCTTTCGAATTAGTCCCTCGCGGGATAGTTTATGCGTGACACGGTTTCGGAATTGGCCTATTCATTAGGGTGCTCTTGATCGCTATTTTTGATATGATTTGAGATTCGAATCTCAAAATTGTGAAAAATAAAAGGTGTTGGAATGATTCAATCCGACCAGGAGACCTAATGATATTGACTCCCATGCGACGATATGGGGCAATGATTCTTATGTTACTCACCATGGTATTTTCGGGTGAGGTGCTGGCAAAGACGCACACAACAACATCGAGTCAGAAGTCCCACGTAACCAAGACAAGTCATAAACAGGTAAGCAGTAAACAAGAGTATTCTCGCAATAGTGCAAAGAGCAGTTCACTTCCTGATTTGCGAAAATACCCTTCCGGAACACCAAGAAAAAAAGCGTTTCTCCGGACCGTTATGCCTTATATTACCAGTCAAAATGCTGCGATCACGGCCGATCGTAACTGGCTGATCTCAAAGCAGTATCAGAACCGTTGGTCACCGACCGAGCGTGCGCGTATGAAAGACATCGCGAAGCGCTACAAGGTGAAATGGTCTGGCAACACGCGGAGCATTCCGTGGAATACGTTGCTGGAACGCGTAGACATTATCCCGACCAGTATGGTGGCGACGATGGCTGCGGCAGAAAGCGGTTGGGGTACCTCTAAGCTTGCGCGTAGCAATAACAACCTGTTCGGCATGAAGTGTGCGAAAGGGAGTTGTAACAATGCGCCAGGTAAAGTGAAAGGTTACTCTCAGTTCGATTCCGTCAAAGAGTCGGTCAACGCCTATGTGATCAACCTGAACACGCATCCGGCTTACGCCTCTTTCCGTAAATCGCGCGCGCAGCTGCGTAAAGCGGATCAGGAAGTGACGGCGACGGCGATGATTCATAAGCTTAAGGGTTATTCAACGAAGGGACAGAGTTACAACAACTATCTGTTCGCGATGTACCAGGATAACCAGCGATTAATCGCAGCTCATATGTAATCCCGAACGCCTTCTGCAAAGAAGGCGTTTTTGTTTCTACCTTACCGCATCATACCAACACTTCACTGTTCAGATCGCGATACTCTTTCGGCGTAGTGTCGTACTCTTTCTTAAAGACAGAATAGAAATATTGCAGCGAAGGATAGCCGCACATCTGCGAGATTTCGTTGATCGACAGCGTCGTGGAAATCAACAGGCTGCGCGCTTTCTCCAGCTTTTCCGCGTGAATCACCGCGTGAATGGTCTCCCCCACTTCTTCTTTAAACCGCTTCTCCAGATTAGAACGTGAAATTCCGACCGCATCCAGAACCTGATCCACTTTAATGCCTTTGCAGGCGTGGTTACGGATATAGTGCATCGCCTGAATGACGGCGGGATCGGAGAGGGAGCGATAGTCTGTCGAACGGCGTTCAACGACGCGTACCGGGGGGACCAGAATGCGCTGAAGCGGCAGTTCCTCATTTGCCAGCAGGCGATGCAGCAGCTTTGCCGCCTGATAACCCATTTGCCTCGCGCCCTGAGCCACCGACGACAGCGCAACCCGTGACAGATAGCGGGTCAGTTCTTCGTTATCAATGCCAATGACGCACAGCTTTTCGGGTACCGGAATATGCAGGTGTTCGCAGACCTGAAGCACATGACGGGCGCGGGCGTCGGTGACCGCTATAATGCCCGTCTGTGGCGGCAGGGTTTGCAGCCAGTCTGCCAGCCGGTTCTGTGCGTGTTGCCAGAGTTCCGGCGCGGTTTCCAGTCCCTGATACACCACGCCACGATACTTTTCCTCCGCCACCAACTGGCGGAAGGCATGCTCGCGTTCAGCAGCCCAACGCTTTCCGCTGGAGGCGGGCAGGCCGTAAAAGGCAAAACGGTTGACACCTTTTTCTTTCAGGTGCAGAAAGGCGCTTTCAACGAGGGCATGGTTATCGGTGGCAATGTAATGGACGGGGGGATAATTTTCCGCCAGATGATAGGAGCCTCCGACACCGATGATGGGCACATGGACATCAACTAACAATCGCGCGATCTCGTCGTCGTCATAGTCAGCAATAACGCCGTCACCTAACCACTCTTTGATGTTATCAATACGGGCGCGGAAGTCCTCCTCTATGAAGATGTCCCATTCGGATTGCGAGGCTTGTAGATATTCACCGACCCCTTCCACAACCTGACGGTCGTAGGCTTTGTTGGCATTAAATAACAGGGTAATACGGTGACGTTTATCAAACATGTTTCTGTCTCTGCTCAATCTTTCATAAACGACAATGCCGGACAGGTGTGACCGGCATGAAAATAGCCCTATTTTTCTGCAGTTCAGGCGCGGCGTTTTGTCGCCGAATCCATCCACACTGCCAGCAACAGAATTGCGCCCTTCACGATGTACTGCCAGAACGTTGGGACATCCATCATACTCATTCCGTTGTCCAGAGAAGCCATAATAAATGCGCCCATGACCGCGCCTGCGACGCTGCCGACACCGCCAGCTAGGCTTGTTCCGCCAATGACGCAGGCGGCAATGGCATCCAGTTCAGCGATATTTCCCGCCGATGGTGACCCGGCACCGAGACGCGAACTGAGGATAAGCCCGGCAATCGCCACCATCAGACCGTTGATGGCAAATACCGCCAGCTTGGTCCGCGCGACGTTAATGCCGGAAAGACGGGCGGCCTCCAGATTGCCACCGATGGCATAAATACGTCGGCCAAATGCGGTTCGCGTGGCCATAAACATCCCGGCGAGCAGCAAGAA
This sequence comes from Citrobacter telavivensis, assembly GCA_009363175.1. Lineage (NCBI taxonomy): Bacteria > Pseudomonadati > Pseudomonadota > Gammaproteobacteria > Enterobacterales > Enterobacteriaceae > Citrobacter > Citrobacter telavivensis. The sequence continues at coordinate 281,040 of CP045205.1, read as the reverse complement.
CACCAGCAGCAGAACGGGCGTCGGCACGCCGCGATAATCATTCAGTAGCCAGATGGCACCTAACACAATGATGGCGGTCAACGCCTGGCGACCCACGACGCTGGTTGATGCCGGGGCACCGAGCCCCAGGGACTGCCGACGCATGCGTCCACGCCACTGCCAGCCGATAAACGCCATCAAACCGATCGCGCCGAGGGTGAAGCCCAACCCATTGGATAAGTAGCTTTGCCCAATTTGCGACATAGCAGAACTGGTCGGCGATACGGTTGTACCATTGGTGATGCCGATCAGGATACCGCGAAACGCCAGCATCCCGGCCAGAGTCACAATAAACGACGGGACTTTGCGGTAGGCGACCCACCAGCCATTCCAGGCGCCGAGCAGTAACCCCAGCGCCAGCGTTACAATAATGGTAAACGGCAGCGGCCAGCCCAGCCAGACGTCGCAGATAGCCGCGACGCCGCCCAGCAGTCCCATCATGGAACCGACAGAGAGATCGATTTCCGCTGAGATGATGACGAACACCATGCCGACCGCCAGGATCCCCGTAATCGCGGTCTGGCGGAGCAGGTTGGAGACGTTACGTGCGCTGAGATACGCACCGTCCGTTGTCCAGGTAAAGAACAGCATGATCACAATGATGGCCGCGATCATCACGAACACCTGGAGATTTAGCGATTTAACCCCGGGAAAAACGCCCGTCAGTGGGGCGGTGAGTTTGACTTCAGACGGATTGTTTTTCGACATGATGTTCGCTCCTCAAAGCGGCTTCCATCACCTGCTCTTGCGTCAGGTTATGATTGACCAGGTTGGCTTTCAGTTTTCCTTCGTGCATCACCAGAATGCGGTCGCTGAGCCCCAGAACTTCGGGCAGTTCCGACGAGATGACGATAACGGCGATGCCCTGCTGAACGAGCTGGTTAATGAGCTTGTAGATTTCATATTTCGCGCCGATGTCGATACCCCGGGTGGGCTCATCAAGGATGAGAATTTGCGGGTTGAGCAACAGGCAGCGCGCCAGAATCGCTTTTTGTTGATTCCCGCCGCTCAGACGTCCGATCGCCAGCTCAGGAGAGGAGGTTTTGACTTTCAGACGTTGCAGGGATTCGAGGATGCATTTGTGTTCGGCAGCATCGTCTAGCTGGCTCACCTTGCCGGTAAACTGATCGAGCGCGGCGAGAGTAATGTTTTTCCCCACCGCCATGACCGGCACAATGCCATCGCGCTTACGGTCCTCCGGGACCATAGCGATCCCGTGGGCGATGGCTTGCTGACAGTTGCGGATATTGACGGACTGGCCGTCAATCACGACTTCACCTTCCCAGCGTCCGGGCCATACGCCAAACAGACACTGAACAAGTTCTGTGCGTCCTGCGCCCACCAGACCGGCGATCCCCAGAATTTCACCGCGCTTAAGCGAGAAGGAGACGTCATTCACGCGCCGAATATGGCGATTGACGGGATGCCAGGCAGTGAGATGATCAACGCGTAAAATCTCTTCACCCATGGTGTGAGGTTCGCTGGGGTAGAGTGCGGTGAGCTCGCGACCAACCATCATGGTGATGATATCGTCTTCGCTCATGCCAGCCGCGTCGCGGGTGCCAATATGCTTGCCATCACGGATCACGCAGATCGTGTCGGAAATGGCCTTCACTTCGTTCAGCTTGTGTGAAATGTAGATGCAGGCGATATCGTGCTGTTGCAGATCGCGGATGATCTCCAGCAGCACGGTCGTTTCCTGCTCGGTGAGTGACGCTGTCGGCTCGTCCAGAATCAGCAGGCGCACCTGTTTATTCAGTGCTTTCGCAATTTCAACCAGCTGTTGCTGACCAAGTCCCAGATCGCCTACCCGGGTATCGGGAGAAATAGCCAGGCTGACCTGATTGAGCAATTTTTGGCAGCGCAGGGTCATCATGTCGTAATCAAGCACGCCATGACGGCTTATTTCGCTGCCGAGGAAAATATTCTCCAGCACGGTTAAGTGTTTAACCAGTGCTAGCTCCTGATGGATGATGGCAATTCCTTTGCGTTCGGTATCACGAATATGGTTGGCCTGCAGTGTTTCTCCGGCAAATGTAATTTCACCTTCGTAACTACCATGGGGATAAATACCGCACAGTACCTTCATCAGCGTCGATTTACCCGAGCCATTCTCGCCGCATAATGAAATAATTTCACCGGCATTCAGTCTGAGGCTGACGTTATCAATCGCCTTGACGACACCGAAGGTTTTGGTGATGTTCTTCATTTCAAGTAGACAGGACATAGCGACTCCGCAGTAGCCAATGAGAGATCCCGGCGTGATGGGAAATGCGCGCCCTCAGCGGTTGCCGGGGCGCTGCGCTTACAGTTCGCTCTGCTTATGGAATCCGTCTTTAATCACGGTCTCATTGATGTTGTTTTTGTTAACGTCAATCGGCGTCAATAAGCGGGAAGGGACATCTTTCAGACCGTTATTTAACGTAGCGTCGGCTTTAGGTTGCTGTCCGTTACCCAGTTCTACGGCGATTTCGGCGGCGGTATTGGCCAGCAGCGTAATCGGCTTATAGACGGTCATGGTTTGTGTTCCTGCGACAATGCGTTTGATACCCGCAAGGTCGGCGTCCTGACCTGAAATCGCCACTTTCCCTGAAAGCCCCTGCGCACTGAGCGCCTGAACCGCCCCGCCTGCCGTTGCGTCATTGGAGGCGACAACCGCGTCAATGTTGTTATTGTTCGCGGTTAAGGCGTTTTCCATTATTTTCAGCGCATTTTCCGGCAGCCAACCGTCAACCCATTGATCGCCCACCACCTTTATTTTTCCGGAATCGATATACGGTTTTAAGACTTTCATCTGCCCGGCGCGGAAGAGTTTGGCATTATTATCGACCGGCGAACCGCCCATCAGAAAATAATTTCCCTGAGGGACGCGCTCAACTAATGCCTGAGCCTGTAACTCACCCACTTTTTCGTTATCAAATGAAATATAGAAATCAATGTCAGCGTCATTGATCATGCGGTCATAAGCTAAAACTTTAATACCTTCCTGTTTCGCCTCTTTAACCACGTTACTTAATACTTGTCCGTTATAAGGAATAATAACGAGGACATCCACCCCTCGGTTGATCATATTTTCAATCTGCGACATCTGGGTTTCTTCATTCCCGTTCGCGGATTGCACAAAGACTTTAGCGCCAAGCGATTCGGCTTTGCTGACGAAAATATCGCGATCTTTCTGCCAGCGCTCGAGGCGCAGGTCATCAATCGCCATGCCGATTTTAATTTCTTTGGCATGTCCCGCCACGCTGGTAAGCAAAAGGGAGGTGCAGACAGTGAGTAAGAGATTCTTCATCTTCATAATCGTGATGCCTTTTGTTAGAGGGAGCAACAATAAAAGTAACAATCACAGCATAAGACGTTGCAGAATTTAGCAATTCATACGGGGAAGACAATTACAGATTTTTATCTTGCGGTTACGAAATTTGGTTTATTTCCTGAATTATGACCAGGATCTTACTTTTTACCGTGGGGACTGGATGTTGCATTTATGCCAGCAGAGTACCCATTTTTTGCAAATGGATATTTTTATTTTGCGAGGTGGCGCACACTTGTGAATTCTCTCAATAGCAGTGTGAAATAACATAATTGAGCAACGGGAATAGAGTGACCAATATTACGGCATGACCTATCACCGCCGTATTTCCTGATTATGGAGTTCATTATGCAGGCATATTTTGACCAACTCGATCGCGTTCGTTATGAAGGTTCCCAATCCACTAATCCGTTAGCATTCCGTCATTACAATCCTGATGAGATCGTTCTGGGCAAACGGATGGAAGATCATCTGCGTTTTGCGGCCTGCTATTGGCACACCTTCTGCTGGAACGGGGCTGATATGTTTGGTGTTGGGGCGTTTAATCGTCCGTGGCAGCAACCGGGCGATGCGCTGGCGCTGGCGAAACGTAAAGCTGATGTCGCGTTTGAGTTCTTCCACAAGCTGCATGTTCCGTTCTACTGCTTCCACGATGTTGATGTTTCGCCGGAAGGCGCGTCGCTAAAAGAGTACAAAAATAACTTTGCTCAAATGGTGGATGTGCTGGCTGAGAAGCAAGAACAGAGCGGCGTGAAGCTGCTATGGGGCACGGCAAACTGTTTCACCAACCCACGTTATGGCGCCGGGGCGGCCACGAACCCGGATCCGGAAGTCTTCAGTTGGGCGGCCACTCAGGTGGTGACAGCGATGGATGCCACGCACAAACTGGGCGGTGAAAACTATGTGCTGTGGGGGGGACGTGAAGGATACGAAACCTTGCTCAATACCGACCTGCGTCAGGAGCGTGAGCAAATTGGCCGCTTCATGCAGATGGTGGTTGAGCACAAACACAAAACGGGATTCCAGGGCACGCTGTTGATCGAGCCGAAACCACAGGAACCGACCAAGCATCAGTATGACTACGATGCGTCGACCGTTTACGGCTTCCTCAAGCAGTTCGGTCTGGAAAAAGAGATCAAACTGAATATCGAGGCTAACCACGCGACGCTGGCGGGCCACTCATTCCACCACGAAATCGCGACGGCAATTGCGCTGGGTCTGTTCGGCTCTGTGGATGCCAACCGGGGGGACGCACAGCTGGGCTGGGATACCGACCAGTTCCCGAACAGCGTAGAAGAGAACGCGCTGGTGATGTATGAAATTCTCAAAGCGGGCGGTTTCACCACCGGTGGTCTGAATTTTGACGCCAAAGTGCGCCGTCAGAGTACAGATAAGTACGATCTGTTTTATGGCCACATCGGCGCGATGGACACGATGGCACTGTCGCTGAAAATCGCGGCACGCATGATTGAGGGTGGCGAACTGGATAAGCGCGTCGCGAAGCGTTATGCCGGCTGGAGTAGCGAACTGGGTCAGCAGATCCTGAAAGGACAGATGTCGCTAAGCGAACTGGCGCATTATGCTGAACAGCACAACCTGGCACCGGTACATCAGAGCGGCCATCAGGAGCAGTTGGAAAACCTGGTGAATCATTACCTGTTCGATAAGTAATCGACGTCACCGGGTGACGCAGTGCTTTCCCGGTCGGTTGTTTTTTACAGGCCCGGTGAGCATTGTGTCACCGGGCATTTTCAGTTTAAGGAACCCACTTTATGTATATCGGGATCGATCTTGGCACCTCGGGCGTGAAAGCGATTTTGCTCAATGAGCAAGGCGAGGTGGTCGCATCGCAAACGGAAAAACTCACTGTCTCCCGTCCTCATCCGCTCTGGTCGGAACAAGATCCCGAACAGTGGTGGCTGGCGACGGACCGCGCCCTGAAGGCGCTGGGCAAACAGCATTCATTAAGCAAAGTAAAAGCGCTGGGGATTGCCGGGCAGATGCACGGCGCGACGTTGCTCGACAGCCAGCAGCAGGTACTGCGACCGGCCATTCTGTGGAATGACGGACGCTGTGGCGAGGAGTGCGCGTTGCTGGAGTCAATGGTGCCGCAGTCGCGGGCTATCACCGGTAACCTGATGATGCCTGGATTCACAGCACCGAAGCTGCTGTGGGTACAGCGTCACGAGCCTGCGGTTTTCCGCCAGGTAGCGAAAGTGCTGCTGCCAAAAGATTATCTGCGTTTACGCATGACGGGTGAGTTTGCCAGCGACATGTCTGATGCCGCGGGAACGATGTGGCTGGATGTGGAAAAACGTGACTGGAGTGACGTGATGCTGAATGCCTGTGGCCTGACTCGTGACCATATGCCCGCGCTATTCGAAGGGAGTGAGATTACCGGCAGGTTGCTGCCTGATGTCGCAATGGCGTGGGATATGCCTGCGGTTTCTGTTGTTGCGGGCGGTGGCGACAATGCCGCAGGTGCGGTGGGCGTGGGAATGTTCAACGCCGATCAGGCCATGCTGTCTCTGGGGACGTCCGGCGTCTATTTTGCCGTTAGCGACGGTTTCCTGAGCAAGCCCGAAAGCGCGGTACACAGTTTTTGCCATGCGTTGCCTGAGCGCTGGCATCTGATGTCGGTGATGTTAAGTGCGGCCTCCTGTCTGGACTGGGCGGCGACGTTAACCGGTCTGGTGACGGTGCCGGCGCTGATTGATGCGGCGCAGCAGGCTGATGATGCCGCAGACCCCATCTGGTTTCTGCCGTACCTTTCAGGTGAGCGTACGCCGCATAACAATCCTCAGGCGAAAGGCGTTTTCTTTGGTCTGACCCATCAGCATGGGCCTGCTGAACTGGCGCGCGCGGTGCTGGAAGGGGTGGGCTATGCGTTGGCTGACGGGATGGACGTGGTACACGCCTGTGGCGTTAAGCCGCGTAGCATCACGCTGATCGGCGGTGGTGCACGCAGCGCGTACTGGCGGCAGATGCTGGCGGATATCAGCGGTCTGCAACTGGATTATCGCACCGGTGGCGACGTGGGGCCGGCGCTGGGCGCCGCCCGTCTGGCGCAAATAGCGATGAACCCGGAGAGATCGTTAGTGGAACTGTTGCCACAACTCTCGCTTGAGCAGACGCATATGCCCGATGCGCAACGTCATAGCGTTTATCAACAGCGCCGCGAAATCTTCCGTCGTCTTTATCAGCAATTACTTCCACTCATGTCCTGAGCCTGAATCCCTCCTGGTCGCAGGAGGGATTTATCTAATCGATAAGAAAATCAAAATAATAGATTAATCGCATGAATGAATTCTGAATTCTCCTGCTGACACTATTTTTCGTTGTTGTCTTTACGGGGTTGTCCCTACTCTGATCCCCTATTGGATAAGGGGACTCAGTGAAAAGCTCAACGTTGATTTCATGGTTGTTGCTCATTTCCGGCATATCGACTTACGTTATCGGCTTATGGATGGCATGTCCGTCACTGAGCGGAAAGGGCTATTTTCTCAGTATCCTGGTGACCGCAATGTTTGTTACGTACGTTTATCTGCGTGAGGCTATGCGCGAGCAACTCGACGACCGCTTTGTCTCCACATGTCAAATGGTGGCGCTGATTACGCTTGGCTTATTTCTGGTTGGGATTATCAATGCGCCGCTTTCGCTGAGTGAACGGGCAGTCTATCTCGTGGCGCTGTGCGTGAGTTTGCAGGGATTCGTACGCGTGGTTCGGGTTAAATAAAAGGAGATCACATTGCTGTGGTGCTGTCTGGTCTGCTATCTGCTTCGCCGCCTGAAACGGCGTTCGGTCTAATTTCCCCCAATGCCCGGTTCAAAAGACCGGGCATTTCAACGTCAACTGACCAGTCTGCGCGTATCGAGTCGTTGTAACAGCATTGAAAGCAGTAAACTGCCTGCGAGGGTGGCGCTAAAGATCCACAGTATATCCAGCGGTGGCCAGCGTTTGATGTCCAGTCCGCCAGTGCGTAACGCATGAATAATGAGCGCATGAAAACCATAAATGCCGAGCGAATGGCGGGAGATCAATCCCAGGCCAGGGACGGTTTGTGTGTTCAGCGTGTTTTTGACCAGAGTAAGCAGTGTGACGGCGCAGATAAAAACCATCGGCCCGCAATAGAGATACCAGGTATCGGCAAAATTACCGCGCCACTGCAATTCATGCAGCGTCCCACGAGATATAACCCACACCGCAACCACGAAAAGCCCCGCGCTTAGCCAGGAAAGCGCACTTTTTTGCGTCTCCATCATGCCAATGGCGCGCCCCAGCATTCCGTACAGAATGTAGTAAAAGGTATCGCCGTTGATATACAAATTAATGGGGAGCCACTCGAACCCGCCCACTTTTTGCGACACGGTGTTTGGGTTGGCGAGAATGCCAATGACCACCATCAGCACCAGCAGCATTTTGCCGCTGACGTTTTTTACCTGAATCAGCGGTGAGACCAGGTAGATTACGGCAATCGCGAAGAAAAACCACAGGTGATAAAACACCGGCTTTTGCAGCAGGTTTTTTAAGGAGAGTCCGGCGTTAATCGAGGTAAATAGCGTGATGTAGAGCAGGGCGACGGCGCTGTAGAACAGCAGGCACAGCGCGATGCGTAAAAAATGGCGCGATTGCGCGCTGCGCTCGCCAAAAAAGAGATAGCCCGAAATCATAAAAAACAGCGGTACGCTGACGCGGGATGCCGAATTCAGTATGTTGGCAAGATCCCAGTTAACGGAACTGACGCTCTGTGCATTTGTAATGTACCAGGTTGTGGTGTGAATCATCACCACCATCAGACAGGCGATCCCTCGCAGGTTATCAATCCAGAAAATTTTGGGCTGCATCAGTTCCTCTGTTTTCGTTTCAAAAATGCTCTGACTCACATTTTGTCAGCCTGTCTCGCTGGATTAATCTGAGTTTTTACACTAAAGCTTGTGATGGTCCGATGAGATTCGCAAAATGCGTCTGCCACACCGAACGTAATAATAATAAGACTGATCAGTAAATTAGGCGGTAATAAAATGATGATGAAATCTTTCTTTCCAGCAATGGTGATGCTTCTGCTGGCAGGATGTACAACCTCTCAACAACCGCCGATGCAAAAGGCGCAGAAAGCGAAAGTCAGCCCCACGCGCACGCTGGATATGGAAGCGTTGTGCAAGGATCAGGCCGCGCGGCGCTATAACACCGGCACGCAGAAAATTGATGTCACGGGCTTTGAACAATTTCAGGGGAGTTATGAGATGCGCGGTGCTACCTTCCGTAAAGAGAGTTTTGTCTGCTCTTTTGACGCGGATGGGCAGTTTTTACATCTTTCCATGCGCTGAGTCCTGCCTTTTTCCCGTTTCGTACTGTATATCTTGCAGTCAGCGGGTATACTGATCCCTTCCTTTTAAAACCACACGTATCCAGCACGAAATACTATGCAAAAGTTTGATACCAAGACCTTCCAGGGCCTGATCCTGACATTACAGGATTACTGGGCTCGCCAGGGCTGCACCATTGTTCAACCTTTGGACATGGAAGTGGGCGCAGGTACCTCGCACCCGATGACCAGCCTGCGCGCGTTGGGGCCAGAACCGATGGCAACCGCGTATGTGCAACCTTCTCGTCGTCCCACTGATGGACGCTACGGCGAAAACCCAAACCGTTTACAGCACTACTATCAGTTCCAGGTGGTGATTAAGCCCTCTCCGGACAACATCCAGGAGCTGTATCTCGGGTCGCTGAAAGAGCTGGGCATGGACCCCACCATTCACGACATTCGGTTCGTGGAAGATAACTGGGAAAACCCAACGCTGGGTGCCTGGGGTCTGGGCTGGGAAGTGTGGCTGAACGGGATGGAAGTGACGCAGTTCACTTACTTCCAGCAGGTTGGCGGACTGGAATGTAAGCCGATCACCGGTGAAATCACCTATGGTCTGGAACGTCTGGCGATGTACATTCAGGGCGTAGACAGCGTTTACGACCTGGTCTGGAGCGACGGCCCGTTGGGTAAAACCACTTACGGCGACGTGTTCCATCAGAACGAAGTGGAGCAATCCACCTACAACTTCGAATACGCGGATGTGGACTTCCTGTTCACCTGCTTTGAGCAGTACGAGAAAGAAGCGCAGCAACTGCTGGCGCTGGAAACCCCACTGCCGCTGCCTGCCTACGAGCGTATTCTGAAGGCCGCCCATAGCTTCAACCTGCTGGATGCGCGTAAGGCCATCTCCGTCACTGAACGTCAGCGCTACATTCTGCGTATTCGTACCCTGACAAAAGCGGTGGCAGAAGCTTACTACGCGTCCCGTGAAGCCCTCGGCTTCCCGATGTGCAATAAAGACAAATAAGAGGCGGCCATGTCTGAGAAAACTTTCCTGGTGGAAATCGGCACTGAAGAGCTGCCACCAAAAGCCCTGCGCAGCCTGGCGGAATCTTTTGCTGCGAATGTGACTGCGGAGCTGGACAACGCCGGCATCGCACACGGTCAAGTCGAATGGTTTGCGGCGCCGCGTCGTCTGGCGCTGAAAATCGCTAATCTGGCAGAATCCCAGCCCGATCGCGAAGTTGAAAAACGCGGTCCGGCGATTGCCCAGGCATTTGATGCCGAAGGCAAACCGAGCAAAGCAGCAGAAGGCTGGGCTCGGGGTTGTGGCATTACCGTTGATCAGGCCGAGCGCCTGACGACTGATAAAGGCGAATGGCTGCTGTATCGTGCGCTCGTGAAAGGCGAAAGCGCCGAAGCACTGCTGCCGAACATGGTAGCCACGTCGCTGGCGAAACTGCCGATCCCGAAACTGATGCGCTGGGGAGCGAGCGACGTGCACTTCGTGCGTCCGGTACACACCGTCACCCTGCTGCTGGGCGACAAAGTCATTCCGGCAACCATTTTGGGTATCCAGTCCGATCGCGTCATTCGCGGCCATCGCTTTATGGGCGAGCCGGAATTTACCATCGACAATGCCGACCAGTATCCGCAGATCCTGCTGGAGCGCGGTAAGGTCATTGCCGACTACGAACAGCGTAAAGCCAAAATCAAAGCGGATGCGGAAGACGCGGCGCGCACCATTGGCGGGAATGCCGATCTGAGCGAAAGTCTGCTGGAAGAAGTGACTTCGCTGGTGGAATGGCCCGTCGTACTGACGGCGAAATTCGAAGAGAAATTCCTCGCGGTACCTTCTGAAGCGCTGGTGTACACCATGAAAGGTGACCAGAAGTACTTCCCGGTCTACGCCAACGACGGCAAATTGCTGCCGAACTTTATCTTCGTTGCGAATATCGAATCGAAAGATCCACAGCAAATCATCTCCGGTAACGAGAAGGTGGTGCGCCCGCGTCTGGCGGATGCCGAGTTCTTCTTTAATACCGACCGTAAAAAACGTCTGGAAGACAATCTGCCGCGTCTGCAAACCGTGCTGTTCCAGCAGCAACTGGGTACGTTGCGCGACAAGACCGATCGTATTCAGGCGCTGGCGGGCTGGATTGCTGGTCAGATAGGCGCAGACGTTAACCATGCTACCCGCGCGGGCCTGCTGTCGAAGTGTGACCTGATGACCAACATGGTCTTCGAGTTCACCGACACCCAGGGCGTGATGGGCATGCACTACGCCCGCCACGATGGTGAAGCGGAAGATGTCGCTGTTGCCCTGAACGAACAGTATCAGCCGCGCTTTGCCGGTGATGACCTGCCGTCTAACCCGGTTGCCTGCGCACTGGCGATTGCGGACAAGATGGATACCCTGGCGGGTATCTTCGGTATCGGTCAGCACCCGAAAGGGGACAAAGACCCGTTCGCCCTGCGTCGTGCTGCGCTGGGTGTGCTGCGCATTATCGTTGAGAAGAACCTGAACCTCGACCTGCAGACGCTGACCGAAGAAGCGGTGCGTCTGTACGGTGACAAGCTGACCAACGCTAACGTCGTTGATGACGTCATCGACTTCATGCTCGGCCGCTTCCGCGCCTGGTATCAGGATGAAGGCTACACGGTGGATACCATCCAGGCGGTACTGGCGCGTCGTCCGACTCGCCCGGCAGATTTCGATGCGCGTATGAAGGCGGTCTCCCACTTCCGCACTCTGGAAGCGGCCTCTGCGCTGGCGGCTGCCAATAAGCGTGTTTCCAACATTCTGGCGAAGTCTGATGAGACGCTGAACGAGCGTGTTAACGCCGCGACGCTGAAAGAGCCGGAAGAGATCGCGCTGGCGATGCAGGTTGTCGTGCTGCGTGACAAGCTTGAACCGTACTTTGCCGAAGGTCGTTACCAGGACGCGCTGGTGGAACTGGCTGAACTCCGTGAGCCGGTTGATTTATTCTTCGAAAAAGTGATGGTGAACGTCGAGGATAAAGACCTGCGTATTAACCGTCTCTCGATGCTTGAAAAACTGCGCGAGCTGTTCCTGCGCGTGGCGGATATTTCGCTGCTGCAATAAGCGTAGTGCCAGCAATAAAAACCTGCCGTTGGGCAGGTTTTTTTATGGGTTCAGTTTGGGCAGCGCTGTCTGCGCGCTTACTGCAACTGCAGTTCCGTCAGACAGGTCTGGCTGTCATCCTTCGTGGCAATCGCGTGTGACGCCGTTTTGCCGTTGTAGCTCACTTCTATTGTCCCTTCGATGTTGCGCGGCAACCAGACGCCGATAAACCCGTTCTGATAGCTTTTGATGGGTTTCTGAATCAACACATCGCCTTTCTTATCCGTCACTTTAACGTTGAACGTGGTATCCGGCATTTCACCCTGACAGCCGGAAAGGCTGTGGTTAAAGCACGGGTGCGTCTGTTGTTGGTAAGGCGCAAAGGAGAGATAGAACTTTTCGCCCAGCGGCAGGGTATACATCTGCCCATCAGAGGCGAGTTTTAACTCGGTACTGGTGATGGAAGCCGAATACGGTAGCGGACGGGACTGCGGCGTTTGATCGATGGTATCCACGATCTGTTCGACTGACTTACCGGCAAGACCATGTTCGGCAAGGAACGCGGCTTCTGGTGATGCAGCAAATGCGGTGCTGCTGGCGAGTAAACCTAACGTAAGGAACAAAGGGAGTCTGGACATAGTGTCAATTCCATGTGTAAAACAAGGTTTTTACTATAAAGCTTACCCTTAGGGAAAGGTCAAAGCCTGGACAGGTAAAGTAATGCAAAGAAGGGGAATGGGGATGGCAAAAGGTGGGAGAGAGATAAAAAAAATCCCCGCCGTCTGGCAGGGATCTTGAATTCTGAGCTTATGTAAGCTTACAGGCTGGTTACGTTACCAGCTGCCGGGCCTTTAGCGCCGCTTTCGATGGTGAAGGAAACTTTCTGACCTTCATCCAGAGATTTGTAGCCTTCGTTCTGGATAGCAGAGAAGTGTACGAACACGTCTTTAGAGCCATCGTCAGGAGTGATGAAGCCGAAACCTTTGTCAGCGTTGAACCATTTTACGATACCAGTCATTTTACCGGACATAGTGTATTACCTTTTAAAAAATAAGTGTGCCTTTCGGCGATATGGCGTGCTCTACAGATTTTTTAAGCGTTAAGGAAATGCGCACTACGAGGGGTATCAACGATAACTCTTGAAGGGGACTACCTTACTAAACTGCTTTAATGGTCTGTACGTCAAACCGTGGGACGCATTAACTCATGTAACGCCAGTTGATGCAACTGTTATTTTGCTCCTGGTGGGTTAAGTGGTCAGAAAACGGCCCTGTATCAGGACCGTTCATTAATCATTGTCGACTACTCCATCAACTGCTTACTCAATGCCGGGTTAGCCTGTATCAGGCGCATCAGCTTCAATTCCGTACTGGAGGGTTTAACGCGTTTTGATTCCCACTCCTGTACCAGTGCAACCGTTACGCCTAACGCTCTGGCGAAATCATCTGTTTTAAGTCCACTCCCTCGTCGTAGCTGTTCAACTTCGCTAAAGGGGCTTGGCTTATTTGTCAGGGTGATTCTTGATGATTCTTCTTTAAAAACAATTTGTTCCAGGCTGCTCAGCAGCTCAAACATAGGATCTTTAGATTCCATTGAGAACTCCTCTAAATCACACTGCGGGATCGTGAATTTCATCGAAGCCAGTTAAGAATAGTCGCAAAAGAGAAAGTATGGAGGGCGTCACATTTTCAGGGGAGAGAAAGACTCGTTTCAGCGACGAGGGGAAGGCGGATGAGTAGCCTGCTAAAGATCTGATAACGGGCGCTATATCACGCGTGACAGAGAGAATTGTAAAGATTACGAAAATCTGACTATTTCCTGGCAGGTTGTTACCTGCCAGGAAGGGGAGATCAGGCTTTTTGCGCGGCGTGAGTCGGCGATTCTGCCAGTGTTGAGGAAGTAGAGAGCTGGCGTTTACCAGCCCAGTATTTCACCATTAAGGCAAATGCAGAAACCAGTGCCGGAATCGCAAGGAATGTGAAGATGGTTTCAAACGCGAGCTGTGCCTGCATCAGGAAGGCACCGCTAAACGCACCGAGAATGCCACCAAAACGGCCCAGACCTAACATCCATGCCACGCCGGTCGCACGGCCCTGCGTGGGGTAAAAACCTGCCGCCAGCGCGGGCATGGACGATTGTGCGCCATTCATGATCGTCCCGGCGATAAAGACCATCACTCCCATGAGCACCAGGCTGCTGGTGGAGAACCCTACCAGGCAGACGAACACCCCGGTCAGCAACCAACCGACCGCGACCACTTTGTTCGGGTTGAGTTTGTCCATCAGCGCACCCAGCACCAGGACGCCAATCCCGCCGCCCAGCGGGAACAGGGCGGTTATGATGGACGCCTGACTCAGCGTGGCCCCCGTTTCACGGATCAGCAGCGGTAGCCAACTGGTCAGCAGATAGAAGATCAGCAATCCCATAAAGTAGGTCAGACACAGCATCACCGTGCCCAGCGCGTAACGCGGCGAGAAGATGACGCCCAGTGCCGATTTCTCTTTAATCTGGCCGGTTTCACGCAGGACAAAGTGCGTTGCTTCCGGCAGCGGGGCGATACGGCGCAGAATGGTGCCTATCTGCTGTTGTGATTTGTTCTTTACGACCAGATAACGGGCGGATTCTGGCAGCAGGAAGATCAGCACCACCGCCAGCGCCAACGGCATCACGCCGCCGAGGATCAGCACGCTTTGCCAGCCGTAATGCGGAATTAACCACGCGGAAATAAACCCGCCCATCGACGACCCAATCGGGAATCCGACGAACATCAGATTCACCAGCAGCGCACGGCGGCGTTCAGGCGCATATTCACTCATCAGGGTTGCGGCATTGGGCATCGCCGCCCCCAGGCCCAGACCGGTTAAAAAGCGCAGTGCCGTCAGTTGGTTCAGCGTGCCGGCAAAGGCGGTGAGCAGGCTGAAGCCGCCAAACACCAGAATCGACATGATCAGGACTTTTTTGCGACCGATACGATCGGCCAGTGGACCCGCAGTGAGCGCTCCCACGGCGAGACCAACCAGCGCCGCGCTCATGACCGGGCCGAGTGCGGATTTTTCAACCCCCCACTCCTGAACGAGATCGGAGGCGATGAACCCAATAATCGCGGTATCGAACCCGTCCATCGCGACGGTCACAAAACACAGCACGAGGATCATCCACTGGTATTTTGAAAAGGGATGCTCGTTAATAAACGCTTGAATATCAGTTGTTCTGTTTGTCATGCGGTCATTCCTGCGAAAGCAACGCGGGGGACAGAGGGCGTTTTTATTTTCTCCACCGCTAGCGTTTGGATTAATTGTGCGATTATCGAACGTTTATTCGGTAATCGTTCAACTAATCAAAACATCGAAGTCCTTGTTCGGCAATCATCCTGCCGTGGTAAACGTGCGATAATCGTACGAATTGCCCCTGCACTGGCTTTGCTAACGATGAAACTCTATTAAAATCATAGGACTACTTCATGGTAATACCCCCGCGGCAGAGGCGGTAAATGTGATGCGATTAACAATAAAGCAACAAATCAACGATCGTCGTTCCGCCATGCGAATTTCCGCCACAAGATTACGCGTAAGGGGTATCCTGCGAGCCTGACCTGGACTATCCTTGTAAGCCGTAAGGCACGCGTGTTGCGTTGTGCGCATTTTTGGGTGAAAGGAGTATTAAAATGGCGACAGGTAAGTCCTGCTCTCGCTGGTTTGCGCCTCTTGCGGCGTTATTAATGGTAGTTAGCCTGAGTGGGTGTTTTGATAAAGAAGGCGATCAGCGTAAGGCATTTGTCGATTTTCTACAGAATACGGTGATGCGTAGCGGCGAGCGTCTACCCACCCTGACTGCCGATCAGAAAAAACAGTTCGGCCCGTTTGTTTCTGATTACGCCATTCTGTATGGCTACTCGCAGCAGGTGAATCAGGCGATGGATTCCGCGTTGCGTCCGGTCGTTGATAGCGTTAACGCCATCCGTGTGCCACAGGATTATGTGACACAACGTGGGCCGCTACGTGACCTGAACGGTTCTCTCGGCGTACTGGGCCAGCAACTGCAAAATGCGAAACTACAGGCGGATGCGGCGCATGGCGCACTGAAACAGACCGATGACCTGAAGCCGGTGTTTGATCAGGTGTATAAGAAAGTGGTGACGACGCCAGCAGACGCGTTACAGCCGCTGATCCCAGCCGCACAGATCTTCACTCAGCAGTTGGTCCAGGTGGGTGACTTTGTCGCGCAGCAGGATACGCAGGTTAGCTTTGTGGCGAATGGTATTCAGTTCCCGACTTCGCAACAGGCAAGTCAGTACAACACATTGATTGGGCCGTTGGCCTCGCAGCATCAGGCATTTAATCAGGCCTGGACTGCGGCGGTAAACGCCATCCAGTGATGAAGTTGCCGGGCAGGCGATAGCGCCTCCCGGCCGTTTTGTTATCCTGCTACCTGCGGGTTCACGCAGTTCTTCTCGACCTTCCCTTGCAGTGCATCAATCAGGTTATCTACCGCGCAGGCCGCCATGTTATAGCGCGTTTCATGCGTAGCCGAACCAATGTGCGGCACCGCCACGACGTTGTTCAGCGACAGCAGCGGCGAGTCAACCGGCAGTGGCTCCTGTTCAAACACATCCAGTCCAGCAGCATGGATCTCGCCCTTTTGCAGCGCGGCAATCAGCGCATTTTCATCGACGACCGGACCGCGCCCGGCGTTGATGAAGATGGCAGAGGACTTCATTTTGGCGAACTGTTCTGCCCCAAACAGATGATGGGTCTCGTCGGTCAGCGGCAGGATCAGGCAGACAAAGTCCGATTCCTGCAGCAGCGTATCGAGATCGCAGTAGCGGGCGTTGAAGCGTTCTTCCGCTTCCTGATGGTGACGGCGGGCGTTGTAGAGAATCGGCATGTTGAAGCCGAAGTGGGCGCGCTGCGCCAGCGCAAGGCCAATGCGTCCCATACCGACAATACCCAGCGTTTTGTGGTGCACATCGATACCAAACCAGTCGGGACCAATGCTGGAGGTCCATTCGCCGACCTTCACACGCTCGGCCACTTCCACGACACGGCGAGCGGTCGACAGCACCAGCGCCATGATTGTATCGGCGACGGTCTCCGTCAGCACGGTAGGCGTATGCATCAGCAGCACCTTGCGTGCGTTCAGCGCATCCACATCGAAATTGTCATACCCCACGGAGATCGTTGAGGTCGCGCGGAGCTTAGGCATTTTCTCCAGCAGCGCGGTATCGACGGTTTGGCTGGAGCCCAGCAGACCTTCGGCACTGGCAAAGGCTTGCGCGTGTTGTTCAACCGTCTGCGGACTCAGGTTCGGCACCTGCGTGACGGTGAAATGTTCTTCCAGGCGATGCAGTAAATCGTCGGGTAACGCTTTGTAGAGAATAATGGACGGCTTCATACGACTCTCCATGAGGTAAAGTTTACGCGTGGCGTGCGCCAACCGGTACTTGCTGATTATTCGCGGGTTTGACGACTAAAGTTAGCCATACTGAGGCGAAAAGCGCCACCCCCATAAAAATGTACGAGGCGGATGGACTGCCGGTCGCGCCGTTGAGGTAACCGACAAACCAGGAGCCGAGGAACGATCCGAGCGCGCCCATACTGTTGATCAGCGCCATCGCGCCGCCGGCAACGTTGCGTGGCAACATCTCCGGAATAATGGCGAAAAACGGGCCATATGGGGCGTACATCGCCGCGCCGGCAATCACAAGCAGGGTATAAGACGCCCAGAAGTTATTCGTGCCAACGGCCCAGGAACCGATAAAGGCGAACGCAGCAATCAGCAGCAGGGGCCAGACGAACAGCTTACGATTCTGTAGTTTATCCGAGGCCCAGGAGGCAACAATCATCGCCACGGTGGCCGCCAGATACGGTACGGAAGAGAGCCAGCCCACTTCGACCATCCCCAGATTCGCGCCGCCTTCGCGGATGATTGACGGCAACCACAGCACGAAGCCGTAGACGCCAATACTCCAGGTGAAGTACTGCATGCAAAGCAGGATAACGTTGCGGGAGCGGAATGCTTCGCTGTAGTTGCGTACCGCCTTAATGCCCTGCTGCTCTTGTTCGAGTTGCGTTTGCAGCGCCGTTTTTTCTGACTCGGTCAGCCAGCCGACCTGCGCCGGTTTATCTTTCACCAGCACCCACCAGCAAAAGGCCCACAGGATGGCGGGAACCCCTTCGATGATGAACATCTCACGCCAGCCGAGCGCCTGGATCAGGTAACCGGACACCACCGACATCCACAGGACCGTTACCGGGTTACCGAGGATCAGGAAGGTATTCGCCCGCGAACGCTCCGATTTTGTAAACCAGTTACTGATGTAAATCAGCATCGCTGGCATAACAGCGGCTTCTACCACCCCGAGAATAAAGCGAATGGCGGCGAGTGCCGGGATATTGCTGACCATCCCGGTTAGCGATGCGCAACCCCCCCATAAAATCAGGCAGACAAAGATCAGCTTGCGCACGCTCCGGCGTTCGGCATACACCGCGCCGGGGATCTGAAAGAAGAAATAGCCGAGAAAGAACAGGGCGCCGAGCAGGGATGAGATCCCTTTGGTGATGCCGAGATCTTCGTTAATGCCCGCAGCGGAGGCGAAGCTGAAGTTTGCACGGTCAAGATACGCCAGGCTATACGTGATAAACACGATAGGCATGATGTACCACCAGCGTTTTGCTGCATTTGTTGAGTTTGCCATAATCAACCTCTGTTGTTTCTGCCGCCGCTGTCTGTAGGGTACAGGGGGCCGTTATCATTACGTAACGCGTTATTCGCCTAACGTTTCACGTGTGGGTAAACCTTCGCTGTCGCCCTGTACCTGAATGGCCAGCGCGCCAATTTTGTTGCCGCGTGTGACGGCCTGATGCAGCGTCCGGCCTTCCAGCAGGGCGCTGATGACGCCGACCGCAAAGCCATCGCCGGCACCGACCGTATCGACCACGTTGTCTACTTTTACCGGAGCGACACTGCCTTTTTCGCCGTCGGCGGTTTTATACCAGGCACCGTCTGCGCCCGTTTTCAGCACCACGGCTTTCACGCCGTGGCGGAGATAGAAATCCGCAATCCCTTCCGGCGTCTGTTGTCCGGTTAAAATCATCCCTTCTTTAAGACCGGGTAACACCCAGTCGGCCTGGAACGCGAGACGGTTCAGTTTCTCAATCATCTCCGCTTCACTTTTCCACAGCACCGGACGCAGGTTGGGGTCAAAAGAGAGCGTTTTACCCTGCGCTTTCATGGTGCGCGCCGTGTGTGCCAGCAGTTCATAAGCGCTGGCGGAAAGTGCTGCTGCGACACCGCTAAGATGCAGATGGCGGGCCGCGGAGAAGTACGCTTCGTTGTAATCCGCCACGGAAAGGTGGCTGGCTGCGGAGCCTTTGCGGAAGTATTCCACAATGGGATCGGTTCCATTTTCAACTTTAGATTTCAACTGAAAGCCTGTAGCGTAGCGCTCATCCAGCGTCACGCCTTGCGCATCAATACCCTCTTTTTTCAGCGAGTTGAGAACAAAACGACCAAAGCTGTCATTACCTACGCGGCTCACCCAGCCCACCTTCATACCCAGTCGCGCCAGGCCTGTGGCAACGTTCAGTTCGGCACCGGCGACGCGCTTGATAAACGGCTCGACCTCGGCCAGATCGCCGGTCTGTGTCGCAACAAACATCGCCATCGCTTCGCCGATGGTGATGACATCCAGTGAATGCTTCATGCCTTACTCCTTACGTAACAAATCGACGTAGCGGCGAGTGACCGCAGTCAGGTCGGCCCCTTCCAGTGGAAATTCAATGCCGCGTGGAACGTCGGTGGGCAATTGGTTGAGCAGCCCGAGCCAGCGAGGCTCGGCGTCGTCCGGGGGAATCGCGCGATAGCTGTCATGGTGCGCGGTGGCGGCTTTGACGTGAACATAACCGACTGATGCGGCCAGTTGACGAGCGGCCTCTTCCGGCGAATCGCCCACCCACAGCCAGTTGCCCATATCAAACGTCAGTTGTACCGGCAGCGCATGTTGCTGACTGGCGGCGTTAAAACGTTGCATCGGAGCCAGTCGTCCGCAGGCGGTCTGGTCATTTTCGACCACCAGAGCCATACCGCTGCTTTCCAGCCAGTCGCGCAGGGTGTCAAACTGATCTGCGTGGACGAAATGGCCCAGAGAAACCTTCAGCCACAGCGCGCGCAGCGTTTGCGCTTCCTGAAGCAGAGACGGCAGTTGCGGATTAAGGCGGCCATCTTCCATGAACAGCGGTTGTGGCGCGGAATAGCAGGCCAGCAGATCGACGCGTTCGATGGCTGCAGCCAGTGTGGTCAGGGCGCTGAGTTCAGCGTCAGTAAACAGTTCACGGCGAATCTCGACGCCGTCTGCGCCTGCACCGGCAATGACCGGCAGCATCGCGGTTTGTCCGCCGGCAGCGCGGACGGTGTCGTAGCCATAGGCGGCGGTGACCACCATAATTTTTCTCTGCATGGGAACTCCAGAACTAACGCTATTGTGATTACGCTAGATGGAACCGGTTCCAAAGAAAAGCATCATGTGTCGAAATTATGATCACCATCACGAAGGAAAATTAGCGGGCGGTGGAACCGCGAACGATCAGTTCGCCGGAAAAAACCTGTTCATGGATGGCATCGCTACCGCCTTCGATCCGGCGTACCACCTGTTCGACGGCGGCATAACCAATCTGCCATGTGGGCTGTTTCATGGTCGTAATCCCGACGCCTGCCAGTTCGGCCCATTCCAGCTCATCAAACCCCAGCAGGCCGATATCGCTGCCCCAGTTGAGGCCAATGCGTTTCAGCGAGCGGGCGACCTGAAGGGTGAGCGCGCCGTTAGCGGAGATCACCGCCTTACGCATCCCGCGATGCTGCTGGTGGAACTGACGTAAAGTGTTATCGAGCTGCGTATTCTCGCTGAGCGGGACTTCGGCGTTTTCGGCGACAACGCCCGGATAGCGCGCCAGCGTTGCCCGAAAAGCACTCAGTCGTTCACGGCGGGTATTGACCATGCCCAGCGGTTCACTGAGAAACAGCAGGGCCTCAAAGCCTTGTTCAATCAGGTGTTCGGTGGCCGTGGTGGCGGCCTGGGTGTTGTCCAGTCCGACGACGTCGCAGGCGAAGTCAGGGATTTTGCGATCGATAAGTACCATCGGCAACGCAGACTGTTGCAGGCGATTCAGCCCCTCTTCGCGCATCCCCACGGCGTTGACCACGATGCCTTCTACCTGATAACTGCGCAGCAGATCGAGATAGTGCAGTTCCTGGTTCACCTCGTTATTGGTGTTACAGACCAGCGGCGTAAAGCCTTTCTCGCGACAGGCGGCTTCGATACCGCTTAAGACGTGGACGGAATAGGGGTTGGTGATATCGGCAATGATCAGGCCAATCAGGCGGGTACGACCTCGTTTCAGGCCGCGAGCCATCAGGCTGGGGCGATAGTCGAGATCGGCAATGGCTTTTTCAATACGCGCCAACAGAGCATCAGAGAGCAGGTGTTTTTCGCCGTTGAGATAACGTGAAATACTGGTTTTACCGGTTTTTGCCGCTTTCGCGACATCGCTGATGGTAGGGCGTGTTGATTTGCTCATCGCTGATTTCCTTGCCTTGGGTGAGCATACCTTAGCGCGAAAATGCCCGGTGGCGCTACGCTTACCGGGCACACTGTTGGGTTTTGTCGGCCGGGTAAGGCAACGTCGCTACCCGGCAGGAAACTTATTGCACAGGACTTAAGGTAATTTCGACACGACGGTTCTGGGCTTTCCCTTCCGCCGTGCTGTTGCTGGCGATCGGATTTGCCGGGCCCAGGCCGCGGGTGCGGATGCGGTTGGCGGCAACACCCTGAGCGATGAGCGAGCTGGCCACGCTGTCCGCACGCTGTTGCGACAGACGCATATTCAGGTCCTGGCCGCCGGTGCTATCGGTATAGCCGATCACATTGACGGCCGTTTTATCGTACTCCTTCAGCACCATCGCCACGCCGGTCAGCGTGTTCGCGCCCGCCGGTTTCAGGGTCGCGCTGCTGCTGTCGAAGGTGACGTTATTCGGCATGTTCAGAATGATGTTATCGCCGCTTCGCGTCACGCTCACGCCGGTTCCCTGCATTTTGTCGCGCAGTTTTGCTTCCTGCACGTCCATGTAATAACCGACGCCGCCACCGAGCGCCGCACCCGCCGCTGCGCCAATCAGTGCGCCTTTACCGCGATCTTTCTTCGAGGAGGAGAGGGCGCCGATACCCGCGCCGACCAACGAACCAATGCCCGCGCCAATACCGGATTTACCCGCTTCGCGTTCACCGGTGTAAGGGTTGGTTGTGCAGCCAGAAACCGCCAGGGCGCCACTCACAATAGCGGCAATGACTAAAACACGTTTCTTCATCTTAATTCCTTAATGACATTCTTATTTTTTGCCACAGCAACCGTGGCGGTTGATTATGACGTGTGAAGATGAAGAAAATTCCAGGGAACTCTCTGAAATTTGTAAGTAACATTGAACGCCGTAATACATCAGCCCATCTGCAGGAGTGCCTGACTTGACGACGCACAATCCGGTGTTAACCGCCGCCCACTGGGGACCCATTCTTGTCGAAACGGACGGAGAAAGGGTGCTCTCCTCCCGGGGCGCGCTGTCCACCTCGCATCCGAATTCACTGCAAAGCGCGGTCCGCGATCAGGTGCACAGTAAAACCCGGGTGTGTTATCCGATGGTGCGTAAAGGGTTTCTTGCATCGCCTGCACAGCCGCAGGGCGTGCGCGGACAGGATGAGTTTGTGCGCGTGAGTTGGGACGATGCGCTGGCGCTGATTCATGCGCAGCATACGCGGATCCGCGACACCTGGGGCCCCTCGTCTATTTTTGCCGGTTCTTACGGCTGGCGTTCCAACGGCGTCCTGCACAAATCGGCGACGCTGTTACAACGCTATATGGCGCTGGCGGGCGGCTACACCGGGCATCTGGGCGATTACTCCACCGGCGCAGCGCAGGCCATCATGCCGTACGTGGTGGGCGGCAGCGAGGTGTACCAGCAGCAGACCAGCTGGCCGGTGATTCTGGAACACAGCGATGTGGTGGTATTGTGGAGTGCCAACCCACTGAATACACTTAAGATTGCCTGGAACGCGTCGGATGAACAGGGGATACCTTACTTTGACGCGCTGCGTAACAGCGGAAAACGACTGATCTGTATTGATCCCATGCGATCGGAAAGTGTCGATTTCTTCGGCGACAAGATGGAATGGATTGCGCCGCATATGGGTACCGACGTGGCGCTGATGCTCGGCATCGCGCATACGCTGGTGGAAAATGGCTGGCATGACGAGGCGTTTCTTGCCCGCTGTACCACGGGTTATACGGTCTTCTCAGACTATCTGCTGGGTATAAGCGACGGGATCGTTAAAACGGCCGAGTGGGCGGCCGCGATTTGCGGCGTTCCGGCAGCCAAAATCCGTGAACTGGCGGAATTGTTCCATAAAAATACCACTATGCTGATGGCCGGTTGGGGCATGCAGCGTCAGCAGTTTGGCGAACAAAAGCACTGGATGATTGTCACCCTGGCCGCCATGCTGGGACATATAGGTACGCCCGGCGGCGGTTTTGGCTTTTCTTATCACTTTGCCAACGGCGGTAACCCGACTCGCCGTTCTGCTGTGCTGGCGTCAATGCAGGGCAGTCTGCAAGGGGGTACCGACGCGGTGGAGAAAATCCCGGTGGCGCGCATTGTTGAAGCGTTGGAAAACCCCGGTGCGCCGTATCAGCACAACGGTATGAACCGTCACTTCCCGGATATCCGCTTCATCTGGTGGGCGGGCGGGGCGAATTTTACCCATCATCAGGACACGAACCGACTGATCCGCGCCTGGCAAAAACCGGAGTTGGTGGTCATCTCGGAATGCTTCTGGACCGCAGCCGCAAAGCATGCCGATATCGTGCTGCCGGCGACGACCTCCTTTGAACGCAACGATCTCACCATGACCGGGGATTACAGCAACCAGCATCTGGTGCCGATGAAGCAGGTTGTACCGGCGCAGGGAGAAGCGCGTAATGATTTTGACGTCTTTGCCGAACTGAGCGAGCGCTGGGAAGCGGGCGGTTATCAACGCTTTACCGAGGGGAAGAGCGAGCTGGAATGGCTGGAAACGTTCTACACCATTGCCGGACAGCGTGGTGCCAGCCAGCAGGTGACGCTGCCGCCGTTTGCCGAATTCTGGGCCGCTAACCAACTGATTGAAATGCCGGATAATCCGGCCAACGCGAAGTTCATCCGTTTTGCCGATTTTCGTCGTGACCCGGACACGCATCCGCTGAAAACTGACAGCGGTAAGATCGAGATATACTCGCAGCGGATTGCCGGTTATGGCTATGCGGACTGTCCCGGACATCCGATGTGGCTGGAGCCGGATGAGTGGCACGGCAATGCCGAACCTGAGCAGTTACAGATCGTGTCGGCGCACCCGGCGCATCGGCTGCACAGCCAGCTTAACTACAGTCACCTGCGCGAACGGTACGCCGTCGCGAACCGCGAGCCAGTGACGATTCACCCGCAGGATGCGCAGGCGCGCGGCATTCGCGAGGGCGATACGGTGCGTATCTGGAATCACCGTGGTCAGATCCTTGCGGGTGCAGTGGTCACCGACGGTATCAAACCCGGCGTGATCTGCATTCATGAAGGGGCATGGCCGGATCTCGACCCTGCGGCCGGGGGCATCTGTAAAAATGGCGCGGTGAATGTGCTGACCAAAGACCTGCCCAGTTCGCGTCTGGGGAACGGCTGTGCAGGCAATACCGCGCTGGCGTGGATGGAGAAATACAGCGGACCCTCGCTCGCGCTTACTGCGTTTGATCCGCCCGCCAGCCCATAATCCAGGTGGGATGCTGGGTATCCTCCTGCCATGCGCTGTCTTCAATACGAAAACCCAGCGCATGGTAGAAATTTACCGCGTTCTGGTTTTTTTGATATACCTCGAGGCTCAGCACGCTATAACGCTGCTGAACATGCCGCACCAGCGCTTTACCAATCCCACTGCGTAACCTATCCGGGGCGACAAACAGCGCCCCTAAAAAGCGTTGTTCCATCACGCTGACAAACCCTTTCAACGCCCCTTCTTCCTCCCAGACCCAGGTTCTGGCGGCGGGCAGGTAGACATCACGCACAACCTCTTCACTCTCGTGCCAGTAACGTTCAGGGATAAAAGGATGCGCATAGATGGTGCTTTCCAGCCATAGCGCCAGCAGCGGCGTCATGTCATCACTATGAAACTCGCGAATCATTTTTATCTCCTGGATGACAGAAACAGCCGGTGATGTGGTCGTTGACCAGTCCGCAGGCCTGCATGAAGGAGTAGCAAATGGTCGTACCGACGAATTTAAATCCCCGTTTTTTTAACGCTTTTGACAAGGCGTCCGAGGCGGGAGTGGAGGTTGGGATCTCACCCAACGTCGCGGCGCGGGTGATTTGAGGCTGATTTTCTACGAATGACCAGACGAAATCGGCAAACGGTTCGCCGTTTTGCGCCATCGCCAGATACGCCCGGGCATTACCGATGATGGCCTGAATTTTCCCCCGATGGCGGATAATCCCGGCATCAAGCAGCAATCTTTCCACATCGTCTTCCTGCATGGCTGCCACGCGTTCGGGATCGAACTGGTGGAAATTAGTGCGATAATTCTCGCGTTTCTTGAGGACGGTAATCCACGAAAGACCGGCCTGCTGACCTTCCAGGCAGATCATTTCGAACAGTTTTTTACCGTCGTGCTCGGGTACACCCCACTCGTTATCATGGTAGGCAATGTAAAGCGGGTCCTGACTGACCCAACCGCAACGTTCCATACTTTCCCTCGCTCTTTGACTTGCCATAAAAATATCGTTCCGGACGCCTTGACGCGCCAGCGAAAAAGACAATATTTAATACAGGGCTTTCGCCTGTCATCCTTAAATTACAATGACAATAATATCGCCGATTTCGGCTCTCTTCTGGAGTCGCATTGATGATGATAAAAAAATGCAGTGGTCGCCGGGAAATTATTCTCCTGGCGAGCGTCGTGGTCTGTTCGCTTTACATCAACACAGCCCGCGCCTGGCAGCAAGAATATATCGTTGATAACACGCCTGGATATACGACTGAACGCTATACATGGGACAGCGATCACCAACCGCGCTATGACGACATTCTGGCTGAACGTATCCGGACGACACAAAGTGTGCCGGGGCTGGCCGTTAATCTTGAGCAGGCTTCGCCGGTGGAGGCAACCAGCGGCATGAGCATGGGCTGGAATTTTCCTGTCTCTGGCGACGTAACCACCGGGCCAGTCGCGGCGTTGCATTACGATGGCACCACTTCCTCTATTTATAACGAATTTGGCGACAGTGTGACCAGCCAATCATTCGATCCGCTATGGCATGCCAGCGTCAGCACGCTGGGCTGGCGGGTGAATTCGCAATTTGGCGATCTGCGGCCGTGGGCGCAAATCAGCTACAACCAGCAGTTTGGCGACAATGTCTGGAAGGCGCAGTCGGGACTCAGTCGAATGACGGCGACCACTCAGGACAGTAACTGGCTGGACGTGACCGTTGGTGCCGATATGCTACTTAATCAGCATATGGCGGCCTATGCCGCACTCTCGCAGGCGGAAAACACCACCAACAGTACCGACTACCTCTACACGATGGGGGTGAGTGCCAGATTTTAACCTGTCATTTACAATTTAAACCCAGTGATAACAGTGTCTGTGTCGATAGTACGCACTAACTGACGGGGCAAAAATTCATTCAATGAATATTTGTCTCGTCATTCATTCCGCATTCCAGGCATTTCATTCCGTTCTGATGGCACTTCATGCCGTTTTCTCCCTGCATAAAATGCATTTCGTTATGGTTGACGGCAGAGAATTTTCCCTTTTGCTTATGCAGGAAGACTGCCATGAAAACCGCATCGTATCAGCGCACCCGTTGGTTGACCCTTATCGGTACCATCATTACGCAATTTGCCTTAGGTTCTGTGTATACCTGGAGCCTGTTTAATGGCGTGCTTTCCGAAAAGCTGGGTGAGCCCGTTAGCCAGGTGGCCTTTTCTTTCGGCCTGTTGAGCTTAGGCCTGGCAATATCCTCTTCTGTCGCCGGGAAGTTGCAGGAACGATTTGGCGTGAAACGCGTCACCATGGCGTCCGGCATACTGCTCGGGCTGGGCTTCTTCCTGACTGCACACTCCAGTAACCTGACGATGCTGTGGCTGAGCGCAGGCGTGCTGGTGGGTCTGGCGGATGGCGCGGGCTATCTGTTAACGCTGTCTAACTGCGTGAAGTGGTTTCCGGAGCGTAAAGGACTGATCTCCGCCTTTGCCATTGGTTCTTATGGTCTCGGAAGCCTGGGTTTCAAATTCATCGACAGCCAACTTCTGGCGACCGTCGGTCTGGAAAACACCTTTGTGATTTGGGGTGCGATTGTGCTGGTGATGATCGTCTTCGGCTCGACGCTGATGAAAGATGCACCCAATCAGGAAGTCAAAACACAAAATGGCGTGGTAGAAAATGACTACACCCTGGCGCAGTCCATGCGTAAACCGCAGTACTGGATGCTGGCGGTGATGTTCCTGACGGCGTGCATGAGCGGGCTGTATGTGATTGGCGTGGCGAAAGATATCGCTCAGGGGCTGGCGCATATGGACGTGGCTTCGGCAGCCAATGCGGTGACAGTGATTTCTATTGCTAACCTGTCTGGTCGTCTGGTGCTGGGTATCCTGTCCGACAAAATTGCCCGTATCCGTGTGATCACCATTGGTCAGGTGGTCTCTCTGGTGGGAATGGCCGCTCTGCTGTTTGCGCCGCTGAATGCGCTGACCTTTTTTACCGCCATTGCCTGTATCGCCTTTAACTTTGGTGGGACTATCACCGTCTTCCCGTCACTGGTCAGCGAGTTTTTCGGTCTGAACAACCTGGCGAAAAACTACGGGGTGATTTACCTCGGCTTCGGGATTGGCAGCATCTGCGGTTCGATTATCGCGTCACTGTTCGGTGGATTCTACGTGACCTTCTGCGTCATTTTCGCTCTGCTGATTCTCTCGCTGGCGCTCTCCACCACCATTCGTCAGCCAACGCGCGAGGTGCTGGAAATAGCACACGCCTGATAGCCGAAAAGAGTTTCTCCAGGCCAGCCGACGTGCTGGCCTTTTTTGTTATGTTTGCCGTGAATAGTTCGCTTTCAAACTTGATTTTTTGTAAATATCTCTTTCGATCACATTCTCTGTTGCCACTTTCTTTGCTGCATGTGGTCTACTTAGCCGCGTGTGTCGATTTTGATATTTGACTACCTTCGCAATTTCACCTGCCCGGCGGATGTCGCCGTTGCGCAGGCGGTGTTAATCCCCTCGATTTCCAGGGCTTGCTTGCATGAGATACATTACGTCGATGTCGCAGCAAAAGCTGAGTTTTTTGCTCGCGATCTATATCGGTCTGTTTATGAATGGCGCGGTTTACCTCCGTCGGTTTGACGGTTACGCGCAAGACTTTACCTTCTGGAATGGAATCTCCGCGGTTGTCGAACTGGCTGGCACAGTGCTGGCAACATTCTTCTTTTTAAGACTTCTGTCACTGTCTGGCAGGGCAGTATGGCGTGTTCTGGCTTCGTTGCTGGTGCTGATTTCAGCCGGCGCAAGTTATTACATGACCTTTATGAACGTGATGATCGGTTACGGTATCGTGGCCTCAGTTATGACCACGGATATCGACCTCTCTAAAGAAGTGGTCGGCTGGACGTTCGTCCTCTGGCTGGTGGCGGTGAGTATTATCCCGCTGATACTTATCTGGTTTAACCGCTCGACGGATACCCTCTGGCGTCAACTCTGTACGCCAAAAGTGCGCTGGCGCAGCGCGCTGATCGTGCTGATGGCGGGGTTGCTGGTCTGGGTGCCGATTCGTCTTCTGGAGATGCATCAGAAGCGCGCCGATCGTATTGCTGGCGTGGATATGCCGAGCTACGGCGGCGTTCTGGCGAACTCCTATCTGCCGTCAAACTGGCTGTCTGCTCTGGGGCTGTATGCCTGGGCGCAGGTGGATGAATCGTCTGATAACAAATCGCTCATCAACCCGGCGAAGAAGTTCACTTATGCTCCGACGCAGAACCTGGATGACACCTACGTGATTTTCATTATTGGTGAAACCACGCGCTGGGATCATATGGGGATGTTGGGTTATGAACGCGACACCACGCCGAAGCTCGCTAAAGAGAAGAACCTGGTGATGTATCGGGGCTATTCCTGTGATACCGCGACGAAACTGTCGCTGCGCTGCATGTTCGTTCGTCAGGGTGGGGCCGAGGACAACCCCCAGCGTACGCTGAAAGAACAGAACGTCTTTGCGGTGCTCAAGCAGTTAGGCTTCAGCTCCGATCTCTACGCGATGCAGAGTGAGATGTGGTTCTACAGCAACACGATGGCTGACAACATTGCCTATCGCGAACAGATTGCCGCTGAGCCGCGTAACCGGGGGAAAGCCGTGGATGATATGCTGCTGGTCAATGAGATTGATCGTTCGCTGCAGGAACATCCGCAGGGTAAGCATCTGATTGTGCTGCATACCAAGGGCTCTCACTATAACTACACTCAGCGTTATCCCCGCGAGTTCGCCCAATGGAAGCCGGAATGCTACGCTATCGATCGTAAGTGTCCGAAAGAGCTGATGATTAATTCGTACGATAACTCGATTACCTACGTCGATCATTTTATCGATACGGTGATTGATCAGGTACGCGATAAGAAAGCGATTGTGTTCTACGCAGCCGATCACGGTGAGTCGATCAACGAGCGGGAGCACCTGCACGGTACGCCGCGCAAGATGGCACCACCGGAGCAGTTCCGCGTGCCGATGATGGTCTGGATGTCTGATAAATATCTGGAGAACCCGTCCAACGCGCAGGCGTTCGCGCATCTGAAGAAGGAAGCGGAAATGAAGGTGCCGCGCCGTCATGTGGAGCTGTACGACACCATCATGGGCTGTCTCGGCTATACCTCGCCGAATGGCGGTATTAATGAGAACAACAACTGGTGTCATATCCCTGACGGGCAGAAAAGCGTCGCTCAGTAAAAGGGCTGACGACTTTCTCGCCGATCAAATGGCATTTTGCGACGAAGGGATTGACGAGGGCGCACCTGCGCAGTAAGATGCGCCCCGCATTCGGTGATTGGCGCAGCCTGGTAGCGCACTTCGTTCGGGACGAAGGGGTCGGAGGTTCGAATCCTCTATCACCGACCAAATTCAAAACCCTGCTCAACGAGCAGGGTTTTTTGCATTCAGGGCCGAGAGGATGAGAACCTCCGGGGGCAGAGGTTCGACTCGAGCGGAGCGAGAGAACGTTGCGCCAGCAACGGCCCGCAGGGCGAGCCACGACGTGGCGAGTCATCCTCTATCACCGACCAAATTCAAAACCCTGCTCAACGAGCAGGGTTTTTTGCATTCAGGGCCGAGAGGATGAGAACCTCCGGGGGCAGAGGTTCGACTCGAGCGGAGCGAGAGAACGTTGCGCCAGCAACGGCCCGCAGGGCGAGCCACGACGTGGCGAGTCATCCTCTATCACCGACCAAATTCAAAACCCTGCTCAGCGAGCAGGGTTTTTTGCATTCAGGGCCGAGAGGATGAGAACCTCCGGGGGCAGAGGTT
Organism: Citrobacter telavivensis; assembly: GCA_009363175.1. Classification (NCBI taxonomy): domain Bacteria; kingdom Pseudomonadati; phylum Pseudomonadota; class Gammaproteobacteria; order Enterobacterales; family Enterobacteriaceae; genus Citrobacter; species Citrobacter telavivensis. Next base: position 250,668 of record CP045205.1, on the reverse strand, counting down.
CGACTCGAGCGGAGCGAGAGAACGTTGCGCCAGCAACGGCCCGCAGGGCGAGCCACGACGTGGCGAGTCATCCTCTATCACCGACCAAATTCAAAACCCTGCTCAACGAGCAGGGTTTTTTGCATTCAGGGCCGAGAGGATGAGAACCTCCGGGGGCAGAGGTTCGACTCGAGCGGAGCGAGAGAACGTTGCGCCAGCAACGGCCCGCAGGGCGAGCCACGACGTGGCGAGTCATCCTCTATCACCGACCAAATTCAAAACCCTGCTCAGCGAGCAGGGTTTTTTGCATTCAGGGCCGAGAGGATGAGAACCTCCGGGGGCAGAGGTTCGACTCGAGCGGAGCGAGAGAACGTTGCGCCAGCAACGGCCCGCAGGGCGAGCCACGACGTGGCGAGTCATTCTCTATCACCGACCAAATTCAAAACCCTGCTCAGCGAGCAGGTTTTTTTGCATTTGTAGGCCTGATAAGCGAAGCGCCATCAGGCAATTCGTTGCATCATTTCTGGTAGTGTCGGATGGTGAGGCAGGCACCTTACCCAGACTACGGTCGACCTTCATTTCTGCTACAAAAAATGAGCACCACTTCTCACTATTCATTAACGATTTTGTGACATATTCCATTGTCTTTTTTTATCTATGCATGGATCTTTTTTTGCGTTACTTATGGCTGGCGCTAGCATTTTCCGCTGTGCGTTTTAACGTTCGTGGGATTTATCGCTCAGATATGCACCATTTTGTCAGAAATTTTTTTTATTCTGCACAATTGTTAATCACCAAATGTTGAGAAATATTAAGGTATTTATTCTGGTATTCAGGGCGTAGCATAAATTTCTCTGCTGAAAATACCCACCTGAAGTTTTTTTAATCTTTGTTTGCTAATTCTCACCGTTGTTGTAAATCATGGTTACCTGTATTGACGTTTTCACATTCTGTTGACAGATTGTAGGGCATGAGGGGCATTTCATGGAGAATCCGCGCTGCTACTCAGTCGTTTATGTGAACGGAATCCCCACCTCTTAACGCCGACCCAGCCGGTTAAAAAACAAAAAAGGCCAGGCGGTGCAAACCCATTGCAAAGGGTAAAACAACAACATCACATTTGGAGCAGAAGAATGAGTATTTCCTTGAAGAAGTCAGGGATGCTGAAGCTTGGTCTGAGCCTTGTAGCTATGACTGTCGCAGCAAGTGTACAGGCTAAAACTCTGGTTTATTGTTCAGAAGGTTCTCCTGAAGGGTTCAACCCGCAGCTGTTTACCTCTGGCACAACCTATGACGCCAGCTCAGTACCTATCTATAACCGTCTGGTCGAATTCAAAACCGGGACGACGGAAGTGATTCCGGGCCTCGCTGAGAAGTGGGAAATCAGTGAAGACGGTAAAACCTATACCTTCCACCTGCGCCAGGGCGTGAAGTGGCAGGACAATAAAGAGTTCAAACCGACGCGTGATTTCAACGCCGATGACGTGGTGTTCTCTTTTGATCGTCAGAAAAACGCGCAAAACCCGTACCACAAAGTATCCGGTGGCAGCTATGAATACTTTGAAGGCATGGGCCTGCAGGACCTGATCAGTGAAGTGAAGAAAGTGGACGACAAAACCGTTCAGTTCGTGCTGACGCGTCCGGAAGCCCCGTTCCTCGCCGATCTGGCGATGGACTTCGCCTCTATTCTTTCTAAAGAATATGCCGATAACATGATGAAAGCCGGCTCGCCGGAAAAAGTAGACCTGAACCCAATCGGTACCGGTCCGTTCCAGTTGCAGCAGTACCAGAAAGACTCCCGTATTCTCTACAAAGCGTTCGAAGGTTACTGGGGCACCAAGCCGCAGATCGACCGTCTGGTCTTCTCCATCACGCCTGACGCTTCCGTGCGTTACGCCAAACTGCAGAAGAACGAGTGCCAGGTGATGCCGTACCCGAACCCGGCTGACATCGCCCGCATGAAACAGGACAAAAACATCAACCTGATGGAACAAGCGGGTCTGAACGTTGGTTACCTCTCTTTCAATACCGAGAAAAAACCGTTCGATGACGTAAAAGTGCGTCAGGCGTTGACCTACGCGGTGAACAAAGACGCGATCATCAAAGCCGTTTATCAGGGTGCTGGCGTGGCCGCGAAGAACTTGATCCCGCCAACCATGTGGGGCTATAACGACGACATTAAAGACTACTCCTACGATCCTGAGAAAGCGAAAGCTCTGCTGAAAGAAGCCGGTCAGGATAAAGGCTTTACCGTTGAGCTGTGGGCAATGCCAGTACAGCGTCCGTACAACCCGAACGCTCGCCGTATGGCCGAGATGGTTCAGGCCGACTGGGCGAAGATTGGCGTTCAGGCCAAGATTGTGACCTACGAGTGGGGCGAGTATCTGAAACGTGCCAAAGCGGGTGAGCATCAGGCGGTCATGATGGGCTGGACCGGCGACAATGGGGATCCGGATAACTTCTTCGCGACCCTGTTCAGCTGCGCTGCGGCGAAAGACGGTTCCAACTACTCTCGCTGGTGCTACAAGCCGTTTGAAGACTTGATTCAACCGGCGCGTGCGACCGACGACCACAACAAACGTATTGAGCTCTACAAACAGGCTCAGGTGGTGATGCATGACCAGGCTCCGGCGCTGATCGTGGCTCACTCCACCGTGTACGAGCCAGTGCGTAAAGAAGTCAAAGGCTATGTGGTTGATCCATTAGGCAAACACCACTTCGAAAACGTCTCAGTCGAATAATAAAAGCAACGCCGGCGAGCGCTACGCACCGTTAAGTCGGTTCGCGGTGCGTTCCCGGCAGTAATGCTTTATCCCCTTCTCATTGAGGAGGGGATAAGATTTGTGAGCAATACAGACTCACGGTTCCAGGCCGTGTGTCATGAGAGAGAATCCGGGTTATGTTGCAGTTCATTCTCCGACGTTTGGGACTCGTCATCCCCACGTTTATCGGTATCACCCTTCTCACCTTTGCTTTTGTCCATATGATCCCCGGCGATCCGGTGATGATCATGGCAGGTGAGCGTGGTATCTCCCCTGAGCGTCATGCTCAACTGTTGGCTGAACTCGGTCTCGATAAGCCGATGTGGCAGCAGTACCTCCATTACATCTGGGGGGTTATGCATGGTGATTTAGGTATTTCACTGAAAAGCCGTTTACCGGTGTGGGACGAGTTCGTGCCTCGTTTTAAAGCGACGCTGGAACTGGGTGTCTGCGCCATGATTTTTGCCACCGCCGTGGGGATTCCCGTGGGCGTCCTGGCTGCCGTTAAGCGCGGTTCCATTTTCGATCATACCGCTGTTGGCCTGGCGCTGACCGGTTACTCCATGCCTATCTTCTGGTGGGGCATGATGCTTATCATGCTGGTCTCTGTACAGCTCAACCTGACCCCCGTCTCCGGACGCGTCAGCGATATGGTGTTCCTTGATGATTCTAACCCGCTGACCGGCTTTATGCTGATAGATACGGCGATCTGGGGTGAAGAGGGCAACTTCGTTGATGCCGTGGCGCATATGATCCTGCCGGCAATGGTGCTCGGCACCATCCCTCTGGCGGTGATCGTGCGTATGACCCGTTCGTCGATGCTGGAAGTGCTGGGCGAAGATTACATCCGTACCGCGCGCGCCAAAGGGTTGACGCGTATGCGCGTCATCATCATTCACGCGCTGCGTAACGCAATGCTGCCGGTGGTGACCGTGATTGGTCTGCAGGTGGGAACGCTGCTGGCGGGTGCCATTCTGACCGAAACCATTTTTTCCTGGCCTGGCCTTGGGCGCTGGCTGATTGATGCGCTGCAACGTCGCGATTATCCGGTTGTACAGGGTGGGGTGTTACTGGTGGCGACGATGATTATTCTCGTCAACCTGCTGGTCGACCTGTTGTACGGCGTGGTGAACCCGCGTATTCGTCATAAGAAGTAAGGGGCCATCATGTCACAGGTTACTGAAAATAAAGTTGTTGCTGCACCGGTGCCGATGACGCCGATGCAGGAGTTCTGGCACTATTTTAAACGCAACAAGGGCGCGGTAGTGGGACTGGTGTACGTCGCGATCATGATCCTGATTGCGGTATTCGCCAACTTCCTGGCACCGTATAACCCGGCTGACCAGTTCCGTGATGTCCTGCTGGCACCACCTGCCTGGCAGGAAGGCGGCAGCCTGGCGCATCTGTTGGGAACCGACGACGTGGGTCGCGACGTCCTGTCGCGCCTGATGTACGGCGCGCGCCTGTCGCTGCTGGTGGGCTGCCTGGTGGTCGTGCTGTCGCTGGTGATGGGCGTGGTGTTGGGTCTGGTTGCCGGGTACTTTGGCGGCATCGTTGATAACATCATTATGCGTATCGTCGACATCATGCTGGCGCTGCCGAGCCTGCTGCTCGCGCTGGTGCTGGTGGCGGTATTCGGTCCCTCAATTGGTAACGCCGCGCTGGCGCTGACGTTCGTCGCGTTGCCGCACTATGTGCGACTGACGCGCGCCGCCGTGCTGGTGGAGGTCAACCGCGACTACGTGACCGCTTCCCGCGTGGCGGGTGCCGGTGCGATGCGCCAGATGTTTATCAACATCTTTCCGAACTGCCTTGCGCCGTTGATCGTTCAGGCGTCGCTCGGCTTCTCTAACGCCATTCTCGATATGGCCGCGCTTGGCTTCCTGGGCATGGGTGCGCAACCGCCAACACCGGAGTGGGGCACTATGCTAGCGGATGTGTTGCAGTTTGCGCAAAGCGCCTGGTGGGTCGTGACCTTCCCGGGTCTGGCGATCCTGCTGACGGTGCTGGCATTTAACCTGATGGGTGACGGTCTGCGTGACGCGCTCGATCCCAAACTGAAGCAGTAAGAGGTTCGAGATGGCGTTATTAAATGTAGATAAATTATCGGTGCATTTCGGTGATGTTGGCTCCGAATTCCGCGCCGTAGACCGCATCAGCTACAGTGTGAATCAGGGTGAAGTGGTCGGTATTGTCGGTGAGTCAGGCTCAGGGAAATCGGTCAGTTCACTGGCGATTATGGGGCTGATTGATTATCCGGGCCGCGTGATGGCGGAGAACCTGCTGTTCAACGGTCAGGACCTCAAGCGTATCTCTGAGAAAGAGCGACGTAACCTGGTGGGTGCCGAAGTGGCGATGATTTTCCAGGACCCGATGACCAGCCTGAACCCGTGCTACACCGTCGGTTTCCAGATTATGGAAGCGATCAAGGTGCATCAGGGTGGCAACAAGAAAACCCGTCGTCAGCGGGCGATTGACCTGCTAAACCAGGTGGGGATTCCCGATCCGGCCTCGCGCCTGGACGTGTATCCGCATCAGCTTTCCGGTGGGATGAGCCAGCGCGTGATGATCGCGATGGCGATTGCCTGTCGGCCGAAACTGTTGATTGCCGATGAGCCGACGACGGCGCTGGACGTGACCATCCAGGCGCAAATCATCGAACTGCTGCTGGAACTGCAGCAGAAAGAGAACATGGCGCTGGTGCTCATTACCCATGACCTGGCGCTGGTGGCGGAAGCCGCGCATAAAATCATTGTGATGTACGCCGGTCAGGTGGTGGAAACGGGGGCGGCGCACGATATTTTCCGCGCACCGCGTCACCCTTATACCCAGGCACTGTTGCGTGCACTGCCGGAGTTCGCTCAGGATAAAGCGCGACTGGCCTCGCTGCCAGGCGTGGTGCCGGGGAAATATGACCGCCCGATGGGCTGTCTGCTGAACCCACGTTGCCCCTATGCGACGGACAAATGCCGCAGTGAAGAACCTGAACTGGCCCAGTTGGATGGCGGTCGCCAGTCGAAATGTCATTACCCACTCGATGATGCCGGGAGGCCCACACTATGAGTACGCATGAGGCCACCTCGCAACAGCTGTTGTTGCAGGCAATCGACCTGAAAAAATACTACCCGGTGAAGAAGGGGATTTTCTCCCCGGAACGCCTGGTGAAAGCGCTCGACGGCGTATCCTTTACCCTTGAACGCGGCAAAACGCTGGCGGTGGTGGGCGAGTCCGGCTGTGGGAAATCCACGCTTGGCCGTCTGCTGACGATGATTGAAACGCCGACGGGCGGTGAACTGTATTACCAGGGGCAGGATCTGCTTAAGCACGATCCGCATGCGCAGAAACTGCGTCGGCAGAAAATCCAGATTGTGTTCCAGAACCCGTACGGTTCGCTGAACCCGCGTAAGAAAGTGGGACAGATTCTGGAAGAACCCCTACTGATCAACACCTCGCTCAGCAAAGAGCAGCGTCGTGAAAAAGCGCTGGCGATGATGGCGAAAGTGGGGCTGAAAACCGAGCACTACGACCGCTATCCGCATATGTTCTCCGGCGGTCAGCGCCAGCGTATTGCCATCGCCCGTGGGCTGATGCTGGATCCGGATGTGGTGATTGCCGATGAACCGGTCTCCGCGCTCGATGTTTCTGTCCGTGCGCAGGTGCTGAACCTGATGATGGATTTGCAGCAGGAACTGGGGCTGTCCTACGTCTTCATCTCTCACGACCTGTCGGTTGTTGAGCACATTGCTGATGAGGTGATGGTGATGTACTTAGGTCGTTGCGTGGAGAAAGGGACGAAGGACCAGATCTTCAACAACCCGCGCCATCCGTACACCCAGGCGCTGCTCTCCGCCACGCCGCGTCTGAATCCAGACGAGCGCCGCGAGCGCATCAAGCTGACCGGTGAGCTACCCAGCCCGCTGAATCCGCCGCCGGGCTGTGCCTTCAACGCCCGCTGCCGTCGCCGTTTCGGACCCTGCACCCAGTTGCAGCCGCAGTTAAAAGACTACAGCGGTCAACTGGTCGCCTGTTTCGCGGTTGATCAGGATGAAAATGCGCAGAAACCCGTAGCGTAAATTCGTCACTTCTCCAGGCCCGAGGATGCGGTTACGCCCTCGGGCTTTTTTTATTCTATTCAATCAGTTTCAGCAGTGGCGACAGGCACAACAGGATCCCGTAGAGCAAAATCAGCCAGGTTTTCAGACCGCGCAGCTTTTCCAGTGGAGCGACGTTATAAATCAGGAAGAACGGGATGAGGCAGGAGACGATGCCGTACAGCGGGCTGCCCAACTGGAAGAACACCAGCACTGAGACGCGAAACGAAACCCAGACAACCAGCGTAGTGACGATAAACGCGCAGATCCCCAGCGTAATCACGCGTGAAGGAATTTTCCCGACGTTAACGACGCGACCCAGCACATTCAAAATAATGCCCTTCATTGCCTCGTGGAATCCCAGGTAGATCCCAAAGAACGCGGTCAGGACGGCAAAGATATTCAGCACCGTCGAGGTGATGTGAATAATCGGGCCAGGTATGACCTGCGCGGCTAACGCCAGTGCGGAAATGTTTTGCTCAAAGGCGGAGACCGCCTCCTCGTGAGTGATAGAGAAGGTGAACGAGAAGGAGAAAAACAGGATCACCGCAATGAGCGTGATGTAGCTGATACGGTGAGTGCGAATCGCCATGCGGGTTGCCAGTACTCTGTCCGCTTCACGCTTGCGATAGGCAATATTCATCGGGTTGAGAACCTGAATGAAGACCGCCGAAAAGAAGCAGAAGGGGATCGTGAGCAACACGTCGCGAAAGAACACCGTCGCCTGCGGGAAAGCGGTGATATTGCTCAGGTTCCAGTGGGGGATCATCGCCAGCCCAAACACCACGATGATACCGACTTTCACCACCACCATCGGGCCGGAGATTTTGAAAAGCAACTTCTCACCGCCGGAGGCGATCGCCACCAGAGCCGCAAAAATCGCCACTTTATAGACCAACGACTGTGAAAGGTCGGCGTCAGTCAGGCCAAAGGTGCGGATATACGATGCGCTGTCGAACACCACGGAAAGCGAGTAGATAAATATGCCGTGGATGATCATCAGGAAGTAAATCACGCCAAGGAAGACACCCCAGTTTTTCCCCAGGTAATGGCTGATGACATCGGTATAGTCATGACAGGTTTCGCTCTCGGAGAGCGTTTTCAGATAGATATCCTGTACGATCCAGGTGGCAGGATAGGCAATCAGAGAGGCGGTAATAAAAACCCAGATGCCTTTCAGCCCAATCTGCACCGGCATTAATACCGTTCCTGCGCCAATCGCCATGCCAATGCACAGCAGCACCCAGCCAAAATCGTAGCGGGTAAACGGTAAAGTCTGCGATGCCGGTTTGCCGGATGCGCGGTGATCGCAAAGTGGTGATGTGTCGTGCTGCATGGAGTCCCCTGCCAAAAATAGCCGTCACGGCTTGATGACCGCGAGGGGACGCAATTCTACAGAAGAGTGCGGGTCTCTGCCAGTTGACTGATTGCGAGGCGTCACGCAAAGCGAAAGCGTGTCGGATGTCGGGCAAGGCGGGTTATCGTAGAATCTGCTCCAAGCCGGGTGACCCGGTGAGGCGCAACGTTGCGGGGGCTTGATCCCTGGCGGCAATGACGCTAGATGTAGAAAACCCCCGCACATTGCTCGGTAAACCAGGCAACACAACGGGGGCATCCCTATCTCTAGACAAGTTAAGGATAGCCGCGAACGGTTGCCATTGCAACACAGGCGGCGATATGACGCTAACTCAGTTAGGCATTGCCTTCTGGCATGATTTAGCGGCTCCAGCCATTGCCGGCATTATTGCGGGAATGGTTGTGAACTGGCTACGTAGCAGGAAGTAATGCGCTAATGGGCGTCTGCCTGCCGCAGTGGCAATATGCGCCCGAACCAGGCCGCAAGGGCGATCCTTGCGGCCTTCTTCGTTACTGCGGATACGGCACCCAATCGCCACCGTTCAGACGGACGTACGGTTTGTCCTGATACTGGATAACGACCGCGTTGGCGTTTTCCGAGACCGCCGCCGTCTGCGGCAGGTTGCTGGTGAGTTTCGTCCAGTCCACGCTGTCTTCGGTGAAGATCTTACCGTCAAGCACGCGCACCACCAGGTCAGAAATCGCCAGGTAGCTGCTTGGCTGGTTAATGACAATCGGCGCACCCTGATGCGGCGCTTTCATGCCGAAGAATTTCACTCCTGCCGGGACGTTCGTAATCGACGGGCTTGGGATATCACGCAGACCAGAGACCTGCATCCTGTCGCCTTTTAAGGCTCCGCCGTGTTCCGGGACGACCACAACCATCACCTTACGCCCTGATTTCTCCAGCTCAGTGAAGAACGCGTCCAGTTCATCAAAGAATTTCTGTGCGCGGGCTTTGTAATCCGCCGTTTTGCTTACGCCCGGATAGTGGTTACCGTCGTGGAGCGGCAGGGTGTTGTAGAAGGTGGCGCTGCGAGAATCCTTATCTTTCTCCGTGGTCTCCATCCAGCGTTGCAGCACGGCGGTGTCGTCATAAACCGGAGAACCATCAAAGCCCAACAGCGGCGCGGGTAAGCCCTTCTGATCCATCAGCTCAGCCTGCATCCCGCCGTTTTCACGGACCTCTTTCAGGAAGCCGCCGAACTCGCCGTTATGCCCCATCATCAGATGCTGCGTGAAACCCAGTTTTGACAAGTTATCAAACAGATAACATTCGTTGCCTGCTGGCTGATACAGATTGGTGTGCGAGGGCTGTCCACAACTGGCGCGTAACAGACGAATCGCTGCCGGGCCGCTATACGAGGTGGCAGAATTGAAGTGCTTAAACTGAATATCAAAATGCGACCACAGCGGGTGCGACATCAACCCTGCGGCTTCAATATCGGACCAGGAGAGCGAGCAGATGTTGATGACCAGCAGTTCAAACGGCTGCGCATCCGCAGGAAGCGCTGACGGGAAAGGCGTTTTGCGCTTGGCTTCCGCATTGTAGAACGTGTTCAACCATGCGTTGAGATTCGCCGAGGTCGGCGGCGCGGTCTGCGCCGGGATATCACCGACGACCGGCGTTCCTCCGGCGGTCGCGACCGTTTCTGCCGCCGTACCGCCCGTGGTGGTCACCGTGGTCGTCGGTTGACCTGCCGGCCACAGAGAGAAACTGGGGCCTGCCAGCGTCAGGACGTTCAGCCAGACCAGAATCGCCACCACAAAAACGGTAACCCGAATCCATTGTGACAAAAACAGCCACGCGACCAGCAGGACAAACACGGCGCCTATCATCTGCCAGTTGATAAAGCGGGTGGCAAGATCCAGTAAATAGTCCGCGCTAAAACCGGCCACCTGCGAGCCCTGGCTCATAATACTTTCCGGACCAGGCAGCCAGGTGTCGTGCCAGAACAGACCAAAGCCGATCGGAATGGCTATCCAGTGACGAATGCGATGCAGGCTGTAACGCGGAATAGGTATCAGCAGGAAGGCCATAAAGACCAGGTTCAGCAGCGGGTGAAAATTAAGATAGCCCGCCCAGAGCAGGCCGAATTTCACCAGGAAATAGAAGTTCCAGCCAGAAAGGCCGCGCCAGTATTGCCAGAGTGGTGAAGGCAGTGATGCGTTTTGCGTTTGTTGAGTCATTTTTTCGTTGCCCTGGAAATCACCGTGCGGCGCAATGTTCCGGCCGGTTTAACATAACGAGGTTTCGCAAATAACAGCCGGGTCGTATTACTGATCCGCCGAAGTGAATGGCGTGCCAGATACCCCAGCGGGAAGAAAATCAGCGCACAAACAACAATGATCTGCAGGATATCGCTGATGGTCATCATGATGAGCGCTCCGTTTCATCGTCCAGTAAGCGTAGCGGGTGTGGAATGCGGCGCCACGTCTTGCCGTCATGCTCGGCATTGAGGACCGGCTTCACGTTCTGGGTCAGCGGCAGCGGTTGTCCCCACTGCTCTGGCGCCAGTAAACGCATCTGCACCAGTTCAGCGCTGATGAGATTATCTTCAAACCAGACCATGCGGTTAGAAAAGAGATCGCCGGTCGGGAGCGGAAAGATATGATTGAGCGCGGTATCGAGATCGTTCACGCGACAAAACGACAAGAACAGCACCAGGCGGTTGCCGCCAATGGTGACAATATCGCCGGTACGGTGCGGGCGGCACATCGTTAAGGCTTGCTCAACGCGGATACCCGGAACGGGCCGCAACGCTACCATCACCCCTTTCCCGTCGGCAGGCAGCAGGGTGTTGCTCATCATGTTGTTCACCGCTTCACAGAACACATCCCACTTCTGAAAACCGCGCAGTTTCATCGGCTGGGTCATCGACAGTAGCGTCGTGATGTCTTCCGGCACGTAGCGGCTAAATTGCTGGCCCTGAACGCTTTCAATCAGCGTCAGACAACGTGAGAGCGGGGCATTCCACGGAATCACCATATTGGCACCGCAGCCTAACAGCAGGCGTTCATCGGTGGCGCGAAGGCTGGCGATGTTTTCCCGCACGAGGATTTTCAGCGCGCTTCCCCGCTGGCGACGCAGGGTATGAATGCTACGCGCCATGGGTTCAATCTGGCTGTTTTGCTGAAGCGAGAAGATCAGCGTTGCCGCCTGGGCCGTACGCGCCTCATTGAATAAAGCTTCATTATTATCGAATAATTTCCAGTGTTCGGAGAGCGGCGGTGCCCCCTCCAGCACGGCGACATTACTCAGGATCTGTTTTTCATCGCTACGGGGTTGGATTTCAGCCTCTTCTTTCTGTGCCAGTTCCCACTGACCGTCATGATGGCGGATGGTGAGTTGCTGACGAGCGCTGACGCCTTTTTCGTTGCACCAGAAGGCAATATCAAACAAATGTTGATCGCCCTGATAACGCATGCTGGCGAGACCGTAAAGCGATCGGTATTCCCCCATTAAAAGAGAGAATTGTTTATCGTTATTATTCCCGGGGTTAAGCACCACTACAGAACAGTGATGGAGACGCGTCCATTTATTCATTTTGTCCAGCCACAGACGCAAACGTTCAACTGGAATATTTTGCCAGCCGTTATTTGCGCAAATAAGAATGAATAAGTAATGCGTCGGATCCAGAGAGCAGAGTAAATCTCGGGTCATAAAGTATAGACCCTTCTCAGAAGTTGGCATAGAAAATAACTGAATTTTTTCCGGGCCGTGAGATTCATCTAATTTGAATATTTTTCCAGGATCGCTGCCCATAGAAATGGCCGCGACTTTTGCAGTCCCGGTCTGAAAAGCAATCGTTTGATTCGCCAGACTGATAGCATCTTCAACGCGATCAGTGTTAATCCACCAGACTCCACCGGCTGGCATATGGCGTAGTTCATCCCATAATGATGAGATGCCAATTGAAAATACAGGGTCCACAGCGTTCCTCGGGTCGCTATTTTATCTGTTTATCAGTTTACTAGCGAAAGCCCAGAAATAAACCTAACATTGAAATTAAAACGTATCAGATTTAGCATGTGAATCAATTTGGCGAGCAAGAAGCCTTGTAACATCGGCCTTTCCGATTCCATGACGCGTATTTTCACGAAAAAACAACTCAGAAAATGAGCAACTTTTAGCCTTATCGAATTTCGGTGGGGACAAAGCGGAATGCAAACAGAAAAAATGTTTGAAGCATGGCGAGTCTATTCAAAGGGATAAAACAAAATGTCTGACAACGAACCCGGCACGCAAACTGATTCAACATTGGGCTATACCTTTCAAAACGATTTCCTGGCATTAAGCCAGGCTTTTTCATTGCCAGAATTTGATTACACCGATATTTCCCAGCGTGAACAGCTTGCCGCCGCGATTAAACGTTGGCCGCTGTTGGCTGAATTTGCGCAACAACAATAAGGGAGCCGTGAATGGCCATTCTGGGACTCCAGGGCATACGAGGCGGGGTAGGCACGACGTCGATCGCTGCTGCGCTGGCCTGGTCATTGCAATTATTAGGGGAAAACGTACTGGTTATTGATACCAGCCCCGATAATTTGTTGCGCCTGTCATTCAACGTTGATTTCAGTCATCGCGACGGCTGGGCCAGAGCGATGCTCGATGGTCGTGACTGGCAGGACGGTGGGATGCGCTACACCTCGCAACTTGATTTGCTGCCGTTTGGTCAACTGACGGCTCAGGAACGTGAATATCCCGACCGCTGGCTGGAACAGCTGGGCGGTATCGCGGCCGGTATTCGTGCTCTGAAAGAGAGTGGACGATACTCGTGGATTTTACTGGATCTGCCTCCGGGGTGCGCGCCGTTGACCCGGCAACTGGTCAATGAGTGCGACCACACGCTGACGATTGTCAACGCTGACACCAACTGCCATGTTCGTTTGCATCAGCAGTCGCTGCCGGCGGGCGCGCATATTCTGATCAATGACTTACGCGTTGGCAGTCAGTTGCAGGACGATCTCTACCAGGTCTGGCTACAGAGTCAGCGTCGTCTACTGCCAATGGTGATTCACCGCGATGAAGCCGTGGCGGAGTGCATGGCGACAAAACAGCCGCTGGGTGAATACCGCAGCGACTCGCTGGCTGCAGAAGAAGTGTTGACGCTGGCAAACTGGTGTTTATTACATTACTCAGGCCATAAAACCCCTGTCGGGAGCGCATCATGAGTGTCCTGTCCCGGTGGTTGCTTATCCCGCCGGTCAGCGCCCGTTTAAGCGAGCGCTATCAGGGTTATCGTCGTCATGGCGCGTCGCCTTTTAGCGCGGCGCTGGGCTGTCTGTGGGTGATTCTCGCGTGGGTCTTTATCCCGCTGGAGCATCCACGCTGGCAGCGGATCCGTGCCGAACGTAAGGCGCTCTATCCCCATATTAACGCCGCGCGCCCGCGCCCTTTAGATCCTGCTCGTTACGCCATTCAGACCTTCTGGCTGATGGCGGCCTCGCCACGTCAGGAGACGACACCACCCCGCTGGCAGACCTTTTCCCGCCTGCAAGGCTTCGTCGGGCGTTACCACCAGTGGATGGACGCGCTACCGGGACGCGTGACGCAGAACACCACGCATCTGGATAAGCAAAAAGAGCTCGGCCATCTGAGCCCTGGCGCGCGTCGCTTTATCATCGGGATTATCGTCATCTTCTCGCTGATTCTGGCGCTGATTTGTGTGACTCAACCGTTTAACCCGCTGGCGCAATTTATCTTCCTGATGCTGTTGTGGGGCGTTGCGCTGATCGTGCGCCGCATGCCGGGGCGCTTCTCCGCGCTGATGCTGATTGTGCTGTCGCTGACGGTATCGTGCCGTTATATCTGGTGGCGCTATACCTCCACGCTGAACTGGGATGACCCGGTGAGCCTGGTTTGCGGGCTGATCCTGTTGTTTGCCGAAACCTATGCGTGGATTGTGCTGGTATTAGGCTACTTCCAGGTTGTCTGGCCGCTGAACCGCCAGCCGGTGCCGCTGCCAAAAGACATGTCGCTGTGGCCGACGGTCGATATCTTTGTGCCGACCTACAACGAAGACCTTCACGTGGTGAAAAACACCATTTACGCGTCGCTGGGTATCGACTGGCCGAAAGATAAGCTCAATATCTGGATCCTCGACGATGGCGGACGTGAAGAGTTCCGCCAGTTCGCCCAGACCGTAGGGGTAAAATATATTGCCCGTACCACCCATGAACACGCCAAAGCCGGGAACATTAACAACGCGTTGAAATATGCCAAAGGCGAGTTTGTTTCGATCTTTGACTGCGACCACGTGCCGACGCGTTCATTCCTGCAAATGACGATGGGCTGGTTCCTGAAAGACAAGAATCTGGCGATGATGCAGACGCCGCACCACTTCTTCTCGCCGGATCCGTTTGAACGTAACCTCGGACGTTTTCGCAAAACGCCAAACGAAGGCACGCTGTTTTACGGTCTGGTGCAGGACGGTAATGACATGTGGGATGCTACCTTCTTCTGCGGCTCCTGTGCGGTAATTCGCCGTAAACCGCTGGATGAAATTGGCGGCATTGCCGTTGAAACCGTGACTGAGGATGCGCATACGTCGCTGCGTCTGCACCGTCGCGGTTATACCTCCGCGTACATGCGTATTCCGCAGGCGGCGGGGCTGGCAACCGAAAGTTTATCTGCCCACATCGGTCAGCGTATTCGCTGGGCGCGCGGGATGGTACAAATTTTCCGTCTCGATAACCCGTTGACCGGCAAGGGGCTGAAGTTCGCCCAGCGATTATGTTACGTCAACGCCATGTTCCACTTCCTGTCGGGCGTTCCACGACTGATCTTCCTGACCGCCCCGCTGGCGTTCCTGCTGCTGCATGCCTATATCATCTATGCGCCAGCGCTGATGATTGCGCTGTTCGTACTGCCGCACATGGTCCATGCCAGCCTGACCAACTCGAAAATTCAGGGTAAGTACCGTCACTCTTTCTGGAGTGAGATTTACGAAACGGTGTTGGCCTGGTATATCGCGCCGCCGACGCTGGTGGCGCTGATCAACCCGCACAAAGGGAAGTTTAACGTCACCGCGAAGGGTGGACTGGTAGAAGAAGAGTATGTCGACTGGGTGATTTCCCGTCCGTACATCTACCTCGTGCTGATTAACCTGTTCGGCGTGGCGGTGGGCGTCTGGCGTTACTTCTACGGGCCGGAAAATGAAATGCTGACCGTTATCGTCAGCCTGGTGTGGGTGTTCTACAACCTGATTATCCTCGGCGGCGCGGTTGCGGTGTCGGTAGAAAGTAAACAGGTTCGCCGTTCACACCGTGTTGAAATTTCCATGCCGGCGGCGATTGCCCGTGAAGACGGACACCTGTTCTCGTGCACCGTGCATGATTTCTCCGACGGCGGTCTGGGGATCAAGATCAACGGTCAGGCCCAGGTGCTGGAAGGGCAGAAGGTGAATTTACTGCTCAAACGCGGTCAGCAGGAGTATGTCTTCCCGACGCAGGTCGCGCGCGTTTGGGGTGAACAGGTGGGGCTACAGCTGATGCCGCTGACCACCAAACAGCATATCGATTTTGTGCAGTGTACGTTTGCCCGTGCCGATACATGGGCGCTCTGGCAGGACAGCTATCCGGAAGATAAGCCGCTGGAAAGCCTGTTGGATATTCTGAAGCTGGGTTTCCGTGGCTATCGCCATCTTGCGGAGTTCTCCCCGTCTTCTGTCAAAATAATTTTCCGGTCTCTGACTTCTCTGGTTTCCTGGGTTGTGTCGTTCATTCCACGCCGTCCTGAGCAGGACGAGGTGGCGGTGCAACAGCCGGATCAGGTTATGGCTCAACAATGATGATAACGCGATGAAAAGAAAACTTTCCTGGATTTGTGCAGTGGCAATGGGGATGAGCGCAATCCCTTCTTTCATGACGAATGCGACGCCTGCAACGCAACCACTGATAAATGCTGAGCCAACCGTGGTCCCGGCTGCGGCCGAACCTGCACAGGCAGATGCAAATCAGCCGGTGGGGCAGGTGATGCCGGGTGTACCGGGAGCCGATGCGCCGATTGTGGCGCAGAATGGCCCTTCCCGGGACGTGAAACTAACGTTTGCGCAGATAGCGCCGCCGCCGGGCAGCATGGTGCTGCGTGGCGTGAACCCAAACGGCAGTATTGAGTTTGGCATGCGTAGCGATGAGGTCGTCTCCAGAGCCGTACTGAACCTGGAGTACACGCCGTCACCCTCACTGCTACCGGTACAGTCGCAGCTCAAGGTCTACCTGAATGATGAGCTGATGGGCGTGCTGCCGGTCACCCAGGAACAGTTGGGTAAAAAGACGCTGGCCCAAATGCCGATCAACCCGCTGTTTATCACCGATTTTAACCGCGTGCGGTTGGAGTTTGTCGGTCACTACCAGCAGGTTTGTGAAAACCCAGCCAGCAGTACGCTGTGGCTGGACGTCGGTCGCAGCAGCATGCTGGACCTCACTTACCAGACGCTGGAAGTGCAAAACGATCTCTCGCACTTCCCGGTACCGTTCTTCGATCCGCGTGACAGCCGTGCGGTGACGCTGCCGATGGTCTTTGCCGGAGCACCAGATAGTACCCTGCAACAGGCGGCGTCGATCGTGTCTTCCTGGTTTGGCTCCCGGGCGGGCTGGCGGGGTCAGCACTTCCCGGTGTTGTACAACGCGCTGCCGGATCGTAATGCTATCGTCTTTGCCACCAACGACAAACGACCTGATTTCCTGCGTGAACATCCGCCGGTGAAAGCGCCGGTTATCGAAATGATCGGCCATCCGGATAACCCGTATGTGAAACTGCTGGTGGTATTTGGTCGTGACGATAACGATCTGCTGCAGGCGGCGAAAGGCATTGCCCAGGGCAATATCCTCTTCCGTGGTAGCAGCGTGGAGGTGAACGATGTGAAGCCGCTGTTGGCGCGTAAACCGTACGATGCGCCAAACTGGGTCCGTACCGATCGCCCGGTGACCTTCGGCGAACTGAAAACCTATGAAGAGCAACTGCAGTCCACCGGGATGGAACCTGCCGCCATCAACGTCTCTCTGAACCTGCCACCGGATCTCTATCTGCTGCGCAGTACCGGTATTGATATGAACCTCAATTACCGTTACACCACGCCGCCGACCAAAGACAGCTCGCGCATGGACATCAGCCTGAACAACCAGTTCCTGCAAGCCTTTAGTCTGACCAGCAATGAGAAGAGCAACCGTCTGCTGCTGCGTCTGCCGGTGCTGCAAGGGCTGCTGGACGGGAAAACGGATGTCGCCATCCCGGCGCTGAAGCTGGGCGCGATGAACCAGTTGCGGTTTGACTTCGAGTACATGAACCCGATGCCGGGCGGCTCGATTGAAAACTGTATTACCTTCCAGCCGGTGCCGAACCACGTGGTGATTGGCGACGACTCCACCATCGACTTCTCGAAGTACTACCACTTCATTGCGATGCCGGATCTGCGTGCGTTTGCGAACGCAGGCTTCCCGTTCAGCCGTATGGCGGACTTGTCCGAAACCATCACCGTGATGCCGAAAAACCCGAACGAAGCGCAGATGGAAACCCTGCTCGACGCGACCGGGACCATCGGCGCGCAAACCGGCTTCCCGGCGATTAACCTGACCATCACCGATGACAGCAGCAAGATTCAGGGCAAAGAGGCAGACATCCTGATTATCGGGTCGATCCCGGACAAACTGAAAGACGACAAGCGTATTGACCTGTTAGTTCAGGCGGCGGAGAGCTGGGTGAAAACCCCGATGCGCCAGACGACGTTCCCGAGCATCATGCCGGATGAAGCCGATCGCAAAGCGGATGCGCAGGCGACGGTGACGTCAAGTGGACCGATGGCTGCGGTCGTCGGCTTCCAGTCACCGTTCAGCGATCAGCGTAGCGTAGTGGCGCTGCTGGCAGACAGTCCGCGCGGCTATGAATTGCTGAACCAGGCCATCAATGACAGCGGTAAACGGGCGGCAATGTTTGGTTCTGTCTCTGTGATCCGCGAATCTGGCGTGAGCAGTTTACGCGTCGGCGATATCTACTACGTGGGTCACCTGCCGTGGTTTGAACGTCTGTGGTACGCGCTGGCCAACCATCCGGTGCTGTTAGCGGTACTGGCGGCCATCAGCGTGGTGTTACTGGCCTGGGTGCTGTGGCGTCTGCTGCGCATCATCAGTCGCCGCCGTCTCGATCCGGATCATGAGTGATAAATAATGAACGCGTTGCGTAGTGGGATAGTCATGGTGTTAATGCTGGCCGCGCTGAGTGTACAGGCGGCCTGTACCTGGCCTGCATGGGAGCAATTTAAAAAGGATTACATCAGTCAGGAAGGGCGGGTGATTGATCCCAGTGACGCACGCAAAATTACCACCTCGGAAGGGCAAAGTTATGCAATGTTCTTTGCCCTCGCCGCCAACGATCGCCGGGCCTTTGATGCGTTACTTGACTGGACGCAGAACAACCTCGCGCAAGGGTCGTTACAGGAGCATCTGCCCGCCTGGCTGTGGGGACAAAAAGAACCTTCCACCTGGGCGGTGCTGGATAGCAACTCCGCTTCTGATGGCGATATCTGGATCGCGTGGTCGCTGCTGGAGGCGGGACGCTTGTGGAAAGAGCCGCGCTACACCGATATCGGCAAAGCCCTGCTGAAGCGGATTGCCAGCGAAGAAGTGGTAACGGTGCCGGGGCTGGGCTCCATGCTCTTACCCGGCAAGATTGGTTTTGCCGAAGCCAACACCTGGCGCTTCAACCCGAGCTATCTGCCGCCGCAGCTGGCGCAGTATTTCGCCCGCTTCGGCGCGCCGTGGTCCACCCTGCGCGAAACCAACCAGCGACTGCTGTTAGAAACCGCGCCGAAAGGCTTCTCGCCGGATTGGGTCCGTTACGAGAAAAACAAAGGCTGGCAACTGAAGCCAGAGAAAACGCTGGTCAGCAGTTACGACGCGATTCGCGTCTACCTGTGGGCGGGCATGATGCATGACGGCGACCCGCAGAAAGCGCGGCTGCTGGCAAAATTCAAACCGATGGCAACCCTGACAACTAAAAACGGTCTCCCGCCGGAGAAAGTGGACGTCGCCAGCGGCAAAGCGCAGGGCAATGGCCCGGTGGGCTTTTCTGCGGCCTTACTGCCTTTCCTGCAAAACCGCGACGCACAAGCGGTGCAGCGACAGCGCGTGACGGACCATTTCCCTGGCAGCGATGCCTACTATAGCTACGTGCTAACCCTCTTCGGACAAGGGTGGGATCAGCATCGTTATCGCTTCACCGTTAAAGGTGAGCTACTACCTGACTGGGGCCAGGAATGCGCAAGTTCAAATTAAGTTTACTCGGGGTCTCACTCGGCATTGCCCTGATGCCTTTTGCCGACGCGGCGCCGTCGGCGCAACAGCAGTTGCTGGAGCAGGTGCGGTTAGGCGAAGCCACGCACCGTGAAGATCTGGTGCGTCAGTCGCTCTATCGCCTCGAACTGATTGACCCGAATAATCCGGACGTGGTCGCTGCCCGTTTTCGCTACATGCTGCGTCAGGGCGATAACGACGGCGCGCAGAAGCAGCTTGAAAGACTTTCTCAGTTAGCGCCGAGTTCTAACGCCTATCAATCTTCCCGCACGACCATGCTGTTAGCGACGCCAGAAGGGCGCCAGTCTTTGCAGCAGGCGCGTCTACAGGCGACGACCGGGCATGCTGAGGAAGCGGTTGCCGCCTACGATAAGCTGTTCAAAGGCAGCCCGCCGGAAGGCGACCTGGAAGTGGAATACTGGAGTGCGGTGGCAAAAATTCCTGCCCGCCGCAATCAGGCGATCAATCAGTTGAAGGCAATTAACGCCCGCAGTCCAGGCAATAACACGCTGCAAAATACGCTGGCGCAGTTGCTGTTTGATAACGATCGTCCAGCGGAAGGCTTTGTGATTCTGGAGCAGATGGCGAAATCCAACTCCGGGCGGAATGCCGCAGCCAATATCTGGTACACCCAGATCAAGGATATGCCGGTCAGCGACGCCAGCGTGAAGGCGCTGCAAAAATACCTCATGGTATTCAGTGAAGGGGACAGCGTGGCCGCTGCGCGCAGTAAGCTTAGCGAACAGCAAAAACAGCTCTCCGATCCTACATTCCGCGCGCGTGCGCAGGGCCTGGCGGCAGTTGAAGCCGGACAGGGCGGACGGGCGGTCTCTGAACTGCAGCAGGCGGTGAAAGCGAACCAAAGCGACAGCGAGGTCGTGGGCGCGCTGGGGCAGGCCTATTCTCAGCGTGGCGATCGCGCCAGCGCCGTTGCGCAGTTTAAGAAAGCACTGGCGATGGATCCGCAAAGCGGGAGCCGCAGCAAGTGGGAAAGCCTGTTGAAAGTGAACAGCTACTGGCTGGCGATTCAGCAGGGCGACGCCGCGTTGAAAGCCAACAATGTTGACCAGGCTGAACGCCTCTATCAGCAGGCCAGAAACATCGACAATACCGACAGCTATGCGGTTCTGGGACTGGGCGATGCGGCAATGGCGCGGAAAGATTATCCGGCTGCCGAACGCTACTATCAGCAGACGCTGCGCATGGACAGCGGCAACACCAATGCCGTACGCGGTCTGGCAAACCTTTATCGCGCGCAGTCGCCGGAGAAAGCCTCCGCGTTTATCGCCACGCTCTCTGCCAGTCAGCGTCGCAGCATTGATGACATTGAACGCGGTCTGGAAAACGATCGCCTGGCGCAGCAGGCTGAAACGCTGGAAAACCAGGGCAACTGGGCGCAGGCGGCGGAACTGCAACGCCGTCGACTGGCGCTGGATCCGGGCAGCGTCTGGATAACCTATCGTCTGTCACGCGACCTGTGGCAGGCCGGGCAGCGCAGCCAGGCTGACGCACAGATGAGTGCGCTGGCGCGCCAGAAACCCAACGACCCGGAACAGGTTTACGCGTACGGACTGTACCTGTCCGGCAATAATCAGGATCGGGCGGCGCTGGCGCATATCAACAGCCTGCCGCGCAGTCAGTGGAACAGCAACATTCAGGAACTGGCAGAACGGTTGCAGAGCAACCAGGTGCTGGAAACGGCTAACCGCCTGCGCGACAGCGGCCGGGAAGCCGAGGCCGAAGCGCTGTTACGTCAACAGCCTGCTTCGACCCGTCTCGACTTAACGCTGGCCGACTGGGCGCAGCAGCGCGGGGAATACAATGCGGCGCGAGGCGCTTACGACGCCGTGCTGGCGCGCGAACCGGACAACGTCGATGCGATGTTGGGTCTGACAGAAGTGTACATCGCCCAGGGCGACAAGCCCGCCGCGCGAGCGCAACTGGCAAAACTGCCCGCAACGCAGACCCCGTCGATCAACATGCAGCGGCGGATTGCGCTGGCGCAGATGCAGCTTGGCGACACCGCTGCCGCAACGCAGACCTTCAACACTCTGATTCCGCAGGCCAAAGCGCAGCCGCCGTCAATGGAAAGCGCAATGGTGCTGCGTGACGCCGCGAATTTCCAGGCGCAGAGCGGCGAGCCGCAGCAGGCGCTTGATACCTATAAAGACGCGATGGTGGCGTCCGGCATCACGCCAACGCGTCCGCAGGATAACGACACCTTTACTCGTCTGACCCGTAACGATGAGAAAGATGACTGGCTGAAGCGCGGCGTGCGCAGCGACGCGGCGGATTTATATCGCCAGCAGGATCTGAACGTCACGCTGGAGCATGACTACTGGGGATCGAGCGGCACCGGCGGCTATTCCGATCTGAAAGCGCATACCACCATGCTGCATGTGGATGCGCCATATTCGGACGGTCGCATGTTCTTCCGTACCGATCTGGTCAACATGAATGCAGGCAGCTTCTCAACCGATGCGAATGGCCGCTACGACAATAACTGGGGCACCTGTACGCTGGAAGACTGTAGCGGCAGCCGCAGCCAGTCGGATACGGGGGCGAGCGTCGCCGTCGGCTGGAAGAATGACACCTGGAGCTGGGATATCGGCACCACGCCGATGGGCTTCAATGTCGTCGATGTTGTCGGCGGCGTCAGTTACAGCAATGACATTGGGCCGTTGGGTTATACCCTGAACGCGCATCGTCGCCCCATTTCCAGTTCTCTGCTGGCCTTTGGCGGACAAAAGGATGCGCAGAGCCACAACGGCGACAGCAACGACATTAATACGGGCAAAAAATGGGGCGGCGTTCGCGCTGACGGCGGCGGGATTAGTCTCAGCTACGACAAAGGTGAAGCCAACGGCGTCTGGGCCTCTCTTGGTGCCGATCAGTTGACCGGGAAGAACGTTGAGGATAACTGGCGCGTCCGGGGGATGACCGGTTACTACTACAAAATCATCAACGAGAACAACCGTCGCGTGACCGTGGGCCTGAACAATATGATCTGGCACTACGACAAAGATCTGAGCGGTTATTCACTGGGCCACGGCGGTTACTACAGTCCGCAGGAATACCTGTCCTTCGCCGTGCCGGTGATGTGGCGTCAGCGGACGGAAAACTGGTCCTGGGAATTGGGCGGTTCGGTGTCCTGGTCGCATTCGCGCACCAAAACGATGCCACGTTATCCGTTGCTGAATTTGATTCCATCGGATTACCGTCAGGAAGCCAGCGAACAAACCAACGGTGGCGGTAGCAGCCAGGGCTTTGGTTATACCGCGCGGGCGCTGATCGAGCGTCGGGTGACCTCTAACTGGTTTATCGGGACTGCCGTGGATATTCAACAGGCTAAAGACTACGCGCCAAGCCATTTTCTGCTGTACGTTCGCTATTCCGCCGCAGGATGGCAGGGCGATATGGATTTACCGCCGCAGCCGCTGGTGCCTTACGCGGACTGGTAAGGGTTATGATCGCAGGCCGGATAAGCGCTGTGCTATCCGGCAGTCAATAATCAGAAAAGTCCTTTTCCGACACAGCCTCTCTCAATGTCGCTGCGATCGGGTATACTCGGGCGGCAATCTGGGATATCCGGGGGGGAGACAATATTGCGCGTCAGTCGCTCGTTAACAATTAAGCAGATGGCAATGGTGGCTGCCGTTGTCATGGTGTTTGTATTTTTGTTTTGCACCGTTTTGCTGTTTCATCTGGTACAGCAGAACCGCTATAACACGGCGACGCAACTGGAAAGTATTGCCCGTTCTGTACGTGAACCTCTCTCTTCCTCAATTTTAAAAGCCGATATTCCCGGAGCCGAAGCGATTCTCGCTAGTATCAAACCGGCCGGGGTGGTGCAACGGGCCGATGTGGTGCTGCCGAATCAGTTTCAGGCGCTGCGCATGAGCTTTATCCCTGAACGGCCCGTGCCGGTGATGGTGACCCGGCTCTTCGAACTGCCGGTGCAGATCTCGCTTCCCGTCTATTCGCTTGAGCGTCCTGCGAATCCACAGCCGCTGGCGTATCTGGTGCTCCAGGCCGACTCCTTCCGCATGTATAAGTTTGTGATGAGTACGCTGTCTACGTTAGTGACCATTTACTTACTTTTGTCCCTGATGCTGACGGTGGCCATTAGCTGGTGTGTGAATCGCCTGATTTTGCACCCGCTGCGCAAAATTGCCCGCGAGCTGAATAACATTCCGCAGCAGGATTTGATTGGACATCAGCTGGCGTTGCCGCGTCTGCATCATGACGATGAGATTGGCCTGCTGGTGCGCAGTTACAACCTCAATCAGCAGCTGGTTCAGCGCCACAGCGAAGAGCAGACGGACAACGCGATGCGTTTTCCGGTCTCCGAACTGCCGAACAAAGCGTTCCTGATGGGGCTGCTTGAACAGGTTGTGGCGCGTCAGCAAACCACGGCGCTGATGATTGTCACCTGTGAAACGCTGCGCGACACGGCGGGCGTGCTGAAAGAGGCGCAGCGGGAAATCCTGCTACTGACGCTGGTGGAGAAGCTAAAATCGGTGCTGTCGCCGAGAATGGTGCTCGCACAGATTAGCGGTTACGATTTTGCCATTATCGCCCACGGCGTTAAAGAGCCGTGGCACGCGATTACTCTAGGTCAGCAAGTACTCACTATCATTAATGAACGACTGCCAGTGCAGGGGATCCAACTGCGTCCGAGCTGCTGCATTGGCGTGGCGATGTATTATGGCGATCTCAGCGCCGAACAGCTCTACGGACGCGCGGTCTCGGCGGCGTTTACCGCCCGACACAAGGGCAAAAACCAGATTCAGTTCTTCGACCCTGAGCAGATGGAAGCGGCCCAGAAACGGCTAACCGAAGAGAGTGATATTCTTACCGCTCTGGACAACCACCGCTTTGCCCTGTGGTTACAGCCTCAGGTGGAGATGAGCAGCGGCAAGGTGGTGAGTGCCGAAGCGTTGCTGCGCATGCAACAGCCGGACGGAAGCTGGGAATTGCCGGAAGGGATGATTGAACGTATTGAATCCTGCGGCCTGATGGTCACTGTGGGCCACTGGGTGCTGGAGGAGTCCTGCCGCCAGCTCGCGGCCTGGCAGGAGCGGGGGATCACGCTACCGCTGTCGGTCAATCTGTCGGCGCTCCAGTTGATGCACCCGAATATGGTGCCAGACATGCTGGAACTGTTAAACCGTTACCGTATCCAGCCGGGTATGCTCATTCTGGAAGTGACAGAGAGTCGGCGGATCGACGATCCGAATGCCGCCGTGGCGATACTGCGTCCGTTGCGTAACGCAGGCGTGCGTATCGCGCTGGACGATTTCGGCATGGGCTACGCGGGGCTGCGCCAGCTCCAGCATATGAAATCCCTGCCAATCGATGTGCTGAAAATCGACAAAATGTTTGTCGATGGTCTGCCAGAAGATAACAGCATGATCTCGGCCATTATCCTGTTGGCGCGTAGCCTGAATCTGCAGATGGTGGCGGAAGGCGTCGAGACCGAAGCCCAGCGTGAATGGCTGGCGCAGGCGGGCGTTGAAATCGCTCAGGGCTTCCTTTATGCCCGTGCTGTACCCGCAGAAACCTTCGAAGAACGTTACCTGAAGCACAATTGACGTGATTACAATACTTTAAAAAGGTCCGGCTTGTGCGAGCCAGCTCAAGTTTTTTAACATTTTTGTTTCAATTATGATCCTTGTGCATTTCTGCCATGTTGTCTGGGTGTTATTTTAAGGCCGCAGGTTAACCAAAACCTTACAAGACCTGTGGTTTTTACTTCAAGGACACCTTATGAAAATCTCTCTGTTTAAAAGCCTCTACTTTCAGGTCCTGACAGCAATAGCCATTGGTATTCTCCTTGGCCATTACTACCCTGAATTTGGCGCACAAATGAAACCGCTTGGCGACGCGTTCGTTAAGCTGATTAAGATGATCATCGCCCCTGTCATCTTCTGTACTGTCGTGACCGGCATTGCAGGTATGGAAAGCATGAAGGCAGTGGGCCGTACAGGTGCGGTTGCGCTCCTTTACTTTGAGATTGTCAGTACGATTGCGTTGGTAATTGGTCTTATCATCGTCAACGTCGTACAACCCGGTGCCGGAATGAACGTCGACCCGGCAAGCCTTGATGCGCAAGCGGTAGCGGTCTATGCCGCTCAGGCGAAAGACCAGGGCATTGTTGCCTTCCTGATGGATGTGATACCGGGCAGCGTCATTGGCGCCTTTGCCAGCGGCAACATCCTGCAGGTTCTGCTGTTTGCGGTATTGTTTGGTTTTGCCCTGCATCGTCTGGGCAGCAAAGGTCAGTTGATTTTCAACGTGATTGAAAGCTTCTCGCAGGTCATTTTCGGCATCATCAATATGATCATGCGCCTGGCGCCAATCGGGGCGTTCGGGGCGATGGCCTTTACGATTGGGAAATATGGTGTCGGTACGCTGGTGCAGTTGGGGCAGTTGATTATCTGCTTTTACATCACCTGTATCGTGTTTGTGGTGGTGGTTCTGGGTTCAATTGCCCGCGCCACAGGCTTCAGCATCTTTAAATTTATCCGTTATATCCGTGAAGAACTGCTTATTGTGCTGGGTACGTCCTCTTCCGAGTCCGCGCTGCCGCGTATGCTCGACAAGATGGAGAAACTCGGCTGTCGCAAGTCGGTCGTGGGGCTGGTTATTCCCACCGGGTATTCGTTTAACCTTGATGGGACATCGATATATCTGACGATGGCGGCGGTGTTTATCGCCCAGGCCACCAACAGTCATATGGATATCTTCCATCAGATTACGTTGCTGGTGGTTCTGCTGCTCTCCTCTAAAGGGGCGGCGGGCGTCACCGGAAGTGGCTTTATCGTGCTGGCGGCGACCATCTCTGCGGTTGGCCATCTGCCGATTGCCGGTCTGGCGCTTATCCTGGGTATCGACCGCTTTATGTCTGAAGCTCGTGCGCTGACCAACCTGGTCGGTAACGGTGTGGCAACGGTGGTTGTGGCGAAGTGGGTGAAGGAACTGGACCACAAGAAGCTTGACGATGTGCTGAATAATCGTGCACCTGAAGGCAAAACGCACGAAATATCCTCTTAATCTCGACACTTATGACCGCAGTCCCTTGTGGGGCTGCGGCCTCCTGCGCATAATTGACCCCTGGGCCCGAATCCTTCAACATGGAGGTATCGGGTTTATTTCACTTCTTCCGTGACATTTTCATGTTCTTGCGGTCTAACACGAAGTGTTTTTAACGTCATATTCAGGCAAACCCAACAGGGGTTGTCTTTTTATTACCAGGATTGTTGATCAGGGGTTCACATGCAGGGCACAAAAATTCGACTTATAGCGGGCGGTTTGCTGATGATGGCCACTGCTGGCTATGTGCAGGCGGATGCGCTCCAGCCAGACCCGGCATGGCAACAGGGGACGCTGGCAAATGGTTTACAGTGGCAAGTGTTAGCCACCCCGCAGCGCCCCAGCGACCGTATCGAGGTCCGTCTGCTGGTAAATACCGGTTCGCTCACCGAAAGTACTCAACAGAGCGGTTTCAGTCATCTTATTCCCCGTATTGCGTTAACCCAGAGTGGCGGCCTTGATGCCGCACAGGTGCGTTCACTGTGGCAGCAGGGATTTGACCCTAAGCGTCCGATGCCGCCCGTGACGGTCTCTTACGATTCCACGCAGTACAATCTTAGCCTGCCCAATAACCGTAACGATCTGCTGAAAGAGTCGCTGAACTATCTGGCGAATACGATGGGCAAACTGACTATCACCCCTGAGGTCGTGAATCACGCGCTGAGCACGGAAGACATGGTCACCACGCTGCCCGTCGATACCAAAGAGGGCTGGTGGCGCTATCGTCTGAAAGGGTCAGCGCTGCTGGGCCACGATCCTGCCGAGCCGGTGAAAATGCCGGTGGATGCGGCGAAAGTTCATGATTTCTATCAGAAATGGTACACCCCGGATGCGATGACGCTGATTATCGTCGGTAACGTCGATGCGCGTTCGGTGGCCGAGCAAATCAACAAAACGTTTGGTGAACTGAAAGGTAAACGCGAAACGCCTGCGCCAGTGCCGACGCTTTCACCGCTGCGTGCGGAAGCGGTAAGCATCATGACCGACGCCGTGCGCCAGGATCGTCTTTCCGTGATGTGGGATACGCCATGGCAGCCGATTCGTGAGTCCGCTGCGCTGCTGCGCTACTGGCGCGCGGATTTAGCGCGTGAAGCGCTGTTCTGGCACATTCAGCAGGCGTTGAGCAAAAACAACGCGAAAGACATCGGCCTCGGCTTTGACTGTCGCGTGTTGTTCCAGCGCGCCCAGTGTGCTGTCAACATTGAATCGCCAAACGACAAGGTTACCGCCAATCTGAGCACGGTGGCGCGTGAACTGGCGAAAGTGCGTGATAACGGCCTGCCGGAAGAAGAGTTCAACGCGCTGGTAGCGCAAAAGAATCTGGAATTGCAGAAGCTGTTTGCGACCTACGCCCGTACCGATACCGATATTCTGATCGGTCAACGTCTGCGTTCGCTGCAAAATCAGGTCGTGGATATCGCGCCCGAGCAGTATCAGCGTTTGCGTCAGGATTTCCTGAACAGCCTGACCGTTGAAATGTTGAATCAGGATCTGCGTCAGCAGTTATCACAGGATATGGCGCTGATTCTGCTGCAGCCGAAAGGTGAGCCGGAATTCAACATGAAGGAGTTACAGGCGACGTGGGAACAGATTATGACCCCGGTTGCGGCAGCGGCGACGCCAGTTGAGACGGATGAAGTGCATCCTGAAGTGACAGATATTCCGGCGGCGCAGTAGGGAAATCACAGAATTGCTGAATGTTGCTCGTTTATCAGGCCTACGGAGACGATTTCTGTAGGCCTGATAAGGCGTTTACGCCGCCATCAGGCGCTGGTCGATTTTACTGTGGCATGGCGTCGCGTGGGATAATCGCCCCGCGATGCTGAATGACGGTGCTGGCTGTCAGGTGACCCCGTTTGGCAGCTTCGGCGGCATTGCCACCGGTTAAACGAACGGCCAGATACCCGGCGCTGAACGAGTCGCCAGCGGCAGTGGTATCGATCACTTTCTCTTTTGGCAGTTTTACCGCGGGAACGTCGATCGGTTCTTGACCGTCGACAGACACCAGGCAAGAATCTGCACCCCGTTTCACGACCACTTCCTGCACTCCCGCGGCATGCGTACGTGCGATCACCTCTTCAACCGGCTTCACGCCCCAGAGCGCATCTTCGTCGTCCAGCGTCAGGAAGGCGATATCGGTGCATTCCAGCATCTTCTGATAAACCTGCTGAGTCTCTTCTTTGCTGGCCCACAGGCGCGGACGGTAGTTGTTGTCGAAAATGACTTTCCCGCCGTTGGCGCGGCATTCGCGCAGCAGCGACAGCAGTTTGTCACGGCTCGATGGGCTCAGGATCGCGAGGCTGATACCGCTCAGGTAGAGATAGTCAAAGGTCGCCAGTTCTTCGCAAATGGCCGCTGACTGCTCGCTCTCCAGCCAGAATTTCGCCGCCGCTTCGTTACGCCAGTAATAGAACGTCCGCTCGCCGGTGCTGTCGGTCTCGATGTAGTAGAGGCCCGGCAGACGGTTTTCCATGCGCTGCGTCAGTGAGGTATCCACGTTTTCACCGTGCCATGACTCCAGCATCTGCTGGCTGAAACTGTCCGTGCCCAGTGCCGTGACGTAGTGTACGGAGAGTGCCGCAGCATCAACCTGACGGGCAATGTAAACGGAGGTATTCAATGTATCGCCACCGAATCCGCGCTGAACATCTGCGCCTTTCTGTGACAGCTCAATCATGCATTCGCCAATCACGGCAATCTTTTTGGACATAGTCGTGAACCTGCTTAGAAAAAGTTAGCGTTAGTGTGCGCTGTGGGTGTTGGGTGGTCAATCATATTAAAACAACGTTCCAAAAATTTTTTTGAGCCAGTCCGTATTCTGCGTTGATTTTTACAAACGCGTTTTCAATTTTGCGCGTGACCGAACATAAAGTTCTCCGCCTGAAGGCCGATAACCTTTGACGAGTCGGGGCAGTAACACACTTAATCACGGGACATCTGAGATGATAAACCAGGTTATCCAGCAGCTAAGCAATTCCGAGGCGAGCGTTGAAAGCTTGCAGGATCGGCGCTTTTGGCTGCAGTGCGAGCGTGCTTACACTCACCAGCCGATTTACCAGACCAACGGACGCCTGTTAGCGGTTGAACTGCTGACGGTGGTGACGCATCCGGACAATCCGACCCAACGTATCGCTCCCGATCGCTATTTTGCCGGGGTGGCGGTGCGCCATCGCGTTGATATCGTCAAAGAACAACTTCAGTTGCTGGAGCAAAAGGCTGACTTTTTCCAGCGTCATGAATTACTGGCCTCCGTGAATGTCGATGGTCCAACGCTGCTCACCATGCGCCAGCAGCCCAACATTGTGCAGATGATTGAACGGATGCCGTGGCTGCGTTTTGAACTGGTAGAACATATTCATCTGCCAAAAGAATCCTCCTTCGCCAGCATGTGCGAGTTTGGCCCGCTGTGGTTGGATGATTTCGGGACCGGGATGGCTAACTTCTCTGCCCTGAACGAGGTCCGCTATGACTACATCAAAATCGCGCGCGAACTGTTCGTGATGCTTCGCCAGACGCCTGAGGGGCGCAATCTCTTTACCATGCTGCTGCAACTGATGAACCGCTATTGCCGCGGCGTGATCGTTGAAGGAGTGGAAACGCTGGAAGAGTGGCGCGATGTACAACGTTCGCCTGCCTTTGCCGCACAAGGCTATTTTCTGTCGCGCCCGGTCCCATTTTCCCATCTCGATGAGGTCATTCTGTCACTGTAAAAACCGGCGGTTTCCGCTAACTCCGTCTGGCTGGACTATCTTTAGGACAGGCAAGGGAAGACGTGAGGACGCTAACTATGACCAAAGCCGGAAAAATAACGACAGTAATAACAGGGACTTTCTTGTTGTTGATCGTTGTCGTTATCGTACTGATAGCGACATTTGACTGGAACCGCCTCAAACCGACCATCAACCAGAAAGTCTCTACCGAACTTAACCGACCGTTCGCCATTCGTGGTGATTTGGGGGTCGTCTGGGAGCGCCAAAAGCAGGAGACCGGCTGGCGCAGTTGGGTGCCGTGGCCGCACGTGCATGCTGAAGATATTATCCTCGGCAATCCCCCCGATATTCCCGAAGTGACGATGGTGCACCTTCCCCGCGTCGAAGCGACGCTCGCCCCGCTGGCGCTATTAAGCAAAACCGTCTGGCTGCCGTGGATCAAACTGGTGAAACCCGATGCGCGGCTGATTCGCCTGTCTGAGAAGAACAATAACTGGACATTTGACTTGGCAGGCGCAGAAAACAAAGACGCCAATGCCAAACCTTCTGCCTGGTCTTTCCGGCTGGACACGATTCTCTTCGATCAGGGGCGGATCGCCATTGACGATAAGGTCAGCAAAGCGGATATCGAGATCCTGGTCGATCCGCTGGGCAAGCCGTTGCCGTTCAGTGAAGTCACGGGAAGCAAAGCAAAAGGCGATAACGCGAAGGTTGAAGATTACGTGTTTGGCCTGAAGGCACAGGGGCGATACAACGGCGAACCGCTTACTGGAACGGGAAAGATGGGCGGTATGCTGGCGCTGCGTAGCGAAGGCGCCGCGTTTCCAGTGCAGGCTGATTTACGCTCCGGCAATACCCGAGTGGCGCTGGTGGGCGTGGTTAAGGACCCAATGAAGATGGGCGGCGTCGATCTGCAACTGAAATTCTCCGGGGATTCACTGGGCGAGCTGTACGATCTGACGGGGGTGCTGCTGCCGGATACGCCGCCGTTCGAAACGGACGGTCGGCTGGTGGCGAAAATCGATACCAACGCCTCGTCAGTGTTTGACTACCGGGAGTTCAATGGGCGAATCGGCGACAGCGATATTCACGGCTCGCTGACCTATACGACGGGGAAACCGCGTCCGAAACTGGAAGGCGACGTGGAATCACGCCAGCTCAGGCTGGCGGATCTGGGGCCGCTGATCGGCGTTGATTCCGGTAAAGGCGCGGAGAAAGCGCAGCGCTCAGAACAGAAAAAGGGCGAAAAGAGCATACAGCCAGCGGACAAAGTGCTGCCCTATGACCGCTTCGAAACGGACAAATGGAACGTGATGGACGCCGACGTGCGCTTCAAAGGGCGGCGTATTGAACATGGCAGCAGTCTGCCGATCCGCGATCTCTCAACCCACATCATTCTGCAGAATGCTGACCTGCGCCTGCAACCGCTGAAGTTTGGTCTGGCGGGTGGCAGCATCAGTTCAACGATTCATCTGGAAGGCGACAAAAAGCCGATGCAGGGGCGCGCAGATATTCAGGCGCGGCGCTTAAAACTGAAAGAACTGATGCCGAACGTCGAACTGATGCAGAAAACGCTGGGTGAAATGAACGGTGACGCCGAACTTCGCGGCAGCGGGAACTCCGTGGCGGCGCTGCTGGGCAACAGCAATGGCAACCTGAAACTGCTGATGAACGACGGGTTGATCAGCCGCAACCTGATGGAGATCGTTGGCCTGAACGTCGGGAACTACATTGTCGGGCAGATCTTTGGCGATGACGAAGTGCGGGTCAACTGTGCGGCGGCGAATCTCGATATTGTGAACGGCGTGGCGCGTCCGCAAATTTTTGCATTCGACACCGAAAATGCGTTGATCAACGTCACCGGGACGGCGAGCTTTGCCTCAGAACAGCTGGATTTGACCATCGACCCGGAGAGCAAAGGTATCCGCATCATTACCTTGCGTTCACCGCTGTACGTGCGTGGGACGTTTAAGGAGCCGCAGGCGGGGGTAAAAGCCGGGCCGTTGATTGCCCGTGGCGCGGTGGCTGCGGCGCTGGCGACGTTAGTGACGCCCGCCGCCGCGCTGCTGGCACTGATTTCACCCTCGGAAGGGGATGCCAATCAGTGCCGGATGATTTTATCGCAGATGAAGAAATGATGGTGTGGTCTGCGTTGTGCCGGGTGGCGCTTGCGCTTACCCGGCCTACGGAAGTGGTCGTGTTTGTAGGCCGGGTAAGGCGTAGCCGCCACCCGGCATGTAAAGATTACAGCGACTGGTGACGCGTCTCATGGGTTAACAGCAGCGCGATCAGCGTTAACGCCGCCATAGACGCGAGATAGGTCCCCACGGCCGCCAGCCCATAGTTGGACTGTAACCATGCAGCGATATACGGCGCAACGGACGCGCCCAGAATCGAAGAGACATTATAGGAGAACGATGCGCCGGTGTAGCGCACTTCGGTCGGGAACAGTTCAGGCAGCAGTGCGCCCATCGGCCCAAACGTCAACCCCATCAGACTCAGCCCCAGCAGCAGGAAGGCGAAGACCAGCGCCGGATTGCCGGATCCCAGCAGCGGTTTAAAGGCGAACAGCGCGAACAGGATAATCATCGTGGTGATGATGACCATGCTCTTGCGACGACCAAAGGCGTCAGCGAGCAGGCCAGCAACCGGCACCATCACGCCAAAGCCAATGACCGCCATCATCAGCATCCACAACACTTCATTACGCGGCAGGCCCAGACCGACCGGCGCAGCGGCGGTACTGAACGTCATCGAATACACGGTCATGATATAAAACAGCGTATAGGTCGCCAGCATGATGAACGTGCCAAGGATCGTCACGCGAACGTGTTTGGTCAGCAGGGTTCCGAGCGGGATTTTCACCTGCTTTTTCGCGGCAGCCACTTTGGCGAAGACCGGTGTCTCATGCAGCGACACGCGGACATACAGACCGATAATCACCAGCACCGCCGAGAAGATAAACGGCACGCGCCAGCCCCAGTTCATGAACTGCTCATCGGTCAGCAGCCAGGAGAGCAGCAGGAAGGTGCCGTTGGCAAAGAAGAAGCCAATGGGGGCGCCCAACTGCGGGAACGAGCCGTACAGCGCACGCTTACGCGGCGGGGCATTCTCCGTCGCCAGCAGCGCCGCGCCGCCCCATTCTCCGCCCAGTCCCAGCCCCTGACCAAAACGTGCCAGCGCCAGCAGCAGCGGGGCGAAGATGCCAATGGTGGCGTAGCCAGGCAGCAGGCCGATGATCACCGTCGAGATCCCCATTGTCAGCAAAGACGCCACCAGCGTCACTTTACGCCCTACCCGGTCGCCAAAGTGGCCGAAGAGCGCGGAACCAATCGGGCGCGCGACAAAGGCGATAGCGAACGTGGCGAGCGACTGTAGCGTTGCCGCCGTCGGGTCGCCCTGCGGGAAGAAGATGTGCGGGAAGACAATCACGGCGGCGGTCGCATAGATGTAGAAGTCGAAGAACTCAATGGCAGTGCCAATGAGCGAGGCGACGACAACTTTATTGCGCGAATTGACCGGGGTATGTTCCTGCTCGTTATCGAGTGTGGTGGCGGTTGCTTGCATAGTATTTTCTTATTTTTGGCGAACGAACGGCCATATTACGCACAGCAAAAGCGACATTTCAATCTGTAACAACCGCTCAACATGGTTAAAAATCAGGCAAAAAGCGGATAATGTTTATGCCTGCGATTTCTCGTCCATGAAATGCTTCACACAATTTTAAAATTAGTGGATAAAACTGGTTTTTGGTTAAATAAAAGTTAAGGGCTGGATTTAAATGCTGAATGAGTGAGGCGATGCGGAAGTAAGTGCCTGACCATATTGCCGGATGACGGCGCAAGCGCCTGATCCGGCCTACGATTTGCGATGTTTTGTCGGCCGGATAAGCGCAGCGCCATCCGGCAGAGGGTGAGAATCAACGGTGCGTTTTGCCTGGCATCCGGGGATCGTCTTTGTACTCGGCGGTCGCAATCCACGCCGCGCAGAACAGCGTCAGGCGCGCGAAAAAGTAGAAGAACGCCATCAGCCCCAGCACGGAACCAAACGCCGCGCCGGAGGGCGATTTCACCAGCGCCGGCAGGGTCCAGGTCATGATGATTTTAATGACTTCAAAGCCAATCGCCGCAATCAGCGTACCGCGAATCAACGCCTTTTTACGCGGGCGGTGACGCGGCAAACGCCAGAAAATCCAGAAGAACAGCAGATAGTTAGCGAAAATAGAGATCGCCAG
This sequence comes from Citrobacter telavivensis, assembly GCA_009363175.1. Taxonomy (NCBI): domain Bacteria; kingdom Pseudomonadati; phylum Pseudomonadota; class Gammaproteobacteria; order Enterobacterales; family Enterobacteriaceae; genus Citrobacter; species Citrobacter telavivensis. The sequence goes on along the minus strand of CP045205.1, from coordinate 216,149 downwards.
GCCAATCAGCCGCCAGGTGGGCTTCAGCCACTCTATGCTGTCGAGGTAGAGGGCAGAGATAATCATCTGCTGCGCTGAACCGGCGACCGAGGTGATCGACAGCGTCACAATCAGCGCAATCAACAGGCCAATCAGCGAGATAAAATCACGCAGGTATTTGATCCAGATTTTCTCCTGATCCTGTGGCGTGCGTTCCCAGACGTCCCGCGACTGGGCGCGTATCGCCTCGCGCAGGTTACCCATCCAGTTAATCCCGGAGTAGAGGGCAATCCCTAATCCGACCAGGCCGACGGTGGTACGCTGCTGGACAGCCGTATTGATGGTGCTTTTCAGCGTAGCGGCAAGCGTCGGGTCGCTGACGTTCATCAGGATTTTATTGAAGATGTCCTGCAACAGCGTGGGATGTGAGGCGAGAATAAAGCCCGCGGCGGCAAACGACACCATCAGGATGGGGATCATCGACAAAAACGAGAAGTAGGTGATGGCCGCGCCGAACTGATTCCCTAACCGATCGTTAAAGCGTTCTGCCGCGCGGAGCAGGTGCGCAATCACCGGGATGCGCTGGATTTTTTCGACGGTGGTGGTCACCGTTTTCAGCTTCTCGCTGGCGGCGTTTTTCATCTCGTGCTTTGCGGCCCCGGCTGTGTCGACTTTGCGTACCGGGTCGTGTTCAAGTTCCTCAGTGGGGCGTTTTACGTCGTTATCCTGCATCATCAGGTCAGGCGTCCTTCTTTTGTTAATTCTCTGGACAGTATAGCGTCTCAGTCCACGTAGTCCTTCATCACGCCGGTCAGCCACTCCATAAACAGGTGCACGCGGCGTGAAAGATTACGCCGGTGTGGGTAGAGCAGCGATACCGGCATCGGCGAGGCGCGGTATTGTGGGAGCACCTCAACGAGTGTACCGCTGCGTAACGCCTCACGAACCCCGACACGAGGAACCTGAATAATTCCCAGCCCTGCCAGACAGGCGGCGTGATAGGTTTCGGTGCTGTTTACCGTCAGGGTACCGCCGGTTTTTATCCACTGCGTCCCGCTGCTGGTGGCGATTTCAAAACCCGGCGGTCGTGTCCCCAGGTTTAGCGAGTAGTGCACCACCGCGTGGGAAGCGAGATCCTCCAGGCTTTCCGGATAGCCAAAACGCGCCAGGTACTGCGGGCTGGCGCAGTTGATCACGGTAAGCTTGCCCAGCGGGCGTGCGATCAGACCGGAATCCTTTAGCGTGCCGACCCGCACCACGCAGTCAAAACCTTCGCGGATCAAATCCACCAGCCGATCGCTGCTGCTGAGCTCCAGCTCGATTCCCGGATACTGCTGTAAAAAGGCGGGCAGTCGAGGGATCACCAGATTTCGTGCGACGCCAACCGGCATATCGACCCGTAATTTGCCGCTGATACTGGTGGGATCGTGCTGAAACAGACCATCCAGTTCATCCAGATTGCTCAACAAGTCTTTCGCCCGCTCGTAGTAGACCATGCCGTCTTGCGTCAGTTGTACCCGCCGCGTGGTGCGGTGCAAAAGCTGAGTCCCCAGATGGTTCTCCAGCGCCTGAATCTGGCGCGATACGCTACCTTTAGGGAGTCCCAGGGTGTCGGCAGCGCGAGAAAAACTCTCCAGCTCCGCGACACGAATGAATAACTGCATTGCATGAATTTTATCCATTCTATGACCCTATTGTTGTTCCGGATGAAACAGTTATGCGCAATTAGCGACATTTATTGTTTTTCTATCACCTAATAAGCTTTATCTCAATCAACACAACAGATGAAATGAGGTTTCTTATGACGCAACGTATCGCATTGGTGACCGGCGGGAGCCGCGGACTGGGTAAAAACGCCGCGCTTAAGCTGGCGGACAAAGGAACGGATATTCTCTTTACCTATCACAGCCAACAGCAGGCAGCGCTGGATGTCGTCGCTGAAATTGAGCAAAAGGGCAGGAAAGCGGCGGCAATTCAACTGAATGTCGGTGATACGGCTGGCTTTGTCGCTTTCGCCGCCGAGGTGAAAACGCAGTTGCAAACCCGCTGGAATCGACAGACGTTTGATTATTTAGTGAACAATGCCGGAATCGGCTTATATGCGCCCTTTGCCGACACGTCAGAAGAGATGTTTGACGAACTGATGCGCATCCATTTTAAAGGCCCGTTTTTCCTGACGCAGCACCTGCTGCCGCTGATCAACGAAGGCGGGCGTATTCTTAATGTTTCAACCGGGCTGGCGCGTTTTGCGTTGCCGGGGTACGCCGCCTACGCATCCATGAAGGGGGCGATGGAAGTGCTGACACGTTACCAGGCGAAAGAACTTGGCGCGCGTGGGATCTCGGTCAACGCCATCGCGCCCGGCGCGATTGAAACCGACTTTGGCGGTGGACGCCTGCGGGATAATAAAGAGCTGAATGCGTACGTGGCGTCGCAAACGGCCCTGGGCCGCGCCGGTCTTCCCGATGATATTGGCGATGCGATCGCCGCGTTACTCAGCGACGAGCTGGCCTGGATGACGGCGCAGCGTATCGAAGTTTCGGGAGGAATGTTCCTGTAAGCCGAATTCAGCGAGCCGTTGTGCTCGCTGAATGAACATGAAATGCGAATTTTAATTCTGTTACATAATTCCGCGCAGGAGACAATTTCTTTTCTCATGCGCGTTCGTTATTCTTTCCGTGATTTAATATTCAATTAATTTAAGAAGCGGTGAGATATAAGGAATGTCTTACTTTATTGCCTGCTTTCTATACCTGAATGTAATTCTCATGTTTCAGCTGTAAAAATTTATTTTTTTACTTTTCTCCCGTCCCGATATCTGTAGAATGACCCTCCGCCAAATGGCGAATGTTTATTTTACCCGTCGGGTAATACCCTTCCCCTCCTTAATATTATTATCGGAAACGGTGGAGAGAGTAATGCAAATCATCATGTTTGACAGGCAGTCAATATTTATTCATGGAATGAAAATCAGTTTACAACAGCGAATTCCAGGAGTGAGTATTCAGGGTGTCAGTCAGGCCGATGAACTCTGGTACAAACTGGAAGAGAACCCGGAAGCCCTGCTTATGCTGGACGGCGATCTTGACGGCGAATTCTGCCGTTGGCTTCTGCAAAAAACGGTGCAACAGTTTCCACTCGTCAAAATCTTAATTATCGCGACAGACTGCGGTAAAAAAGGGTTGCAGGAGCTGGCGCAATATAACGTTTTGGCCATTATTCCACGCGATTCTGAGCCGGAAAAATTTGCGCTGGCGATCAATAGCGTCGCGATGGGGATGATGTTTTTACCCGGCGAATGGTTAACGATGCCGCCCACAGAATGCCGCGATATTAATGCGCTAAGCGCTCGTCAACGAGAGATTCTCGCGATGCTGGCGTCAGGTGAGTCAAATAAGGAAATTGGCCGTGCGCTAAATATTAGTACCGGAACGGTGAAGGCGCATCTTGAATCACTCTATCGCCGACTGGATGTTAAAAATCGCACCCAGGCGGCCATGCTGTTGGTTCAGTCGTAATAATCTGTAGTTATATTACGACCGGAGATCCTGCGGTCGTAATATATTCCTGTTTTAATAACCCCAGCAGCCAGTCATTCTGCCAGCGCTGTTGCAGCCAGTAGCTCTCCCTGAGCGTGCCTTCCAGTACAAATCCCACTTTCTCCAGCACATGCCTGGAAGCCTGATTACCTTCAGTAACGCAGGCGGTCAGACGGCGCAGGCCACCGCGGGTAAATGCGTAATCACAGACGGCCCGTAACGATTCTGTCCCGTAACCCTTTCCCTGCGCGTCAGGCGCCAACAAAAAGCCAACCTCGGCACACGCTTCTGCGCGATGAATGTAGCCCGTCACACCGAGGGGATTGTGGGTTTCGTTATCGCACAGGATCAGACACAGCCAGTGCGGGTCACCCGGATGCCATGCCGGTAAGCGAGAATCGAACGCTTCCCGAATCTCGCCCTCGCTTCGCGCGTCTGCCACATGGCGCATCACATTCCTATCTTGCTGGAGTGCGAGAAAAAAAGGCCAGTCGGCAGGAGCGATAGGGCGGCAGGTCAGACGGGCTGTTTTCAGTATGGGCACGGGCTCTCTCCTGAGATATTTCTCAATGTTCACGTAGCGGTCACTGTAATAATTATTGAACTTGTTATATCTATAAAAACTAATAATTAAAACAAAGAACTAAAACAAAATTAATGACCTCCGCATGGGGGCACTTTTGGCGAAGGAAGAGAATGACAATTAGCGTTTTGACGACACGCACGACCTTTGAGCACTGCCTGGGGATTATCCGCCAGGCCTCGGTGGAGATCCTGCTACTGCTGGGGGTGCATGCCTCCGACGGTAAAGATCCGCGCTGGTTTCTGGAACATCTGGATCAGGCCCGGCTGAATCTGGGCGGCTGGAGCCAGGTCGCCAGGCGTTTGCACCTTAACGACGCTCAGTTGAGCCAGTTCACGCTGCAACTGCGCCATCTTCAGCAGTGCGTACCGCAATATGACAGCGGGCAGGAGGTCAGTGAAAACCAACTGATTGCCGCTCTGCGCGTGGTCAGGTCGCTGGAACAACTGCGCCATCATCAGTCGTTACTTAATTTTAAAACAGAGATTGAAGAGGCGGATCACAGTCAGCAAGTGCGCGCAGAGCGGCAGTTACGCGCGATTGAACTGACCCTGACCGCGCTGATCTCGCAGATGTGGCCGGATAAAACGCAGCTCAATAATTACCTTAAAGACAACTTTGGCACGGATAAGCTCAGGCGCTGGATTAAGCTGGGCGAACGCCAGGATCCGCTGAATGGCATGCGTTTTGGTGAGCTGGCGCTGATGATTGTCGATAAGAAGATTTTTACCCGCCACTATTCCGGAATCTTTAACGATGCCTCAGTGCTGACCCTGTTTGTCGAACCGCGTCTGACGTTGCGGGTGTTTCTCGATGACTGTCGGCAGGCTCGTAACACGGTGCTGGCCGGAGAGCCGCTGTCATCGGCACAGTTGACGCTACTCTCCTGTCAGTTTCAGCATATTGTCCGTCCCGTCCAGCGTGCCTATGAACAGGGACGCGCCCGCATTAACCCGGCAACGTTGATGATTGTGGAAGAGGGGCAACTGGCACAGTTTTGGGAGGACGCGCGGAAAAAGGACCGTCAGGCCGGGGGTGACACAGAGGAAATTGGCGAATCTGTTGAACCGCCGCGTAAGCGCTCGCTGCGTACGGCAGAAGAACGTGAGCAGCTGATCACGGGCGTGCTCTGGGGCGCGGTGGGGCTCATGGTGATCGCCATCCTGGGCGGCGGTGCGTGGTTAGTGAGTTCGCAGCCGGCCGCGCCCGCGCCGAACATCAAGATCACTCAGGCGGAACCTAAGCGCGAATTGCCTTCCGCACGCGAAATGGTGACGCAGATGGGCATCACCTGGGATGTGTTTAACATGCGTGCGGCGATAGACAGGAATGACAGCCGGGTCACCGCGCTCTTTTTGCAGGGCGGCATGAACTGGCAGGTCTCGTGGACCGAAGCGGCGTTTGCCCGCAACAATACGGATGTCCTTGAGTTGCTGTTGCGTTATCCCTCACAGATGGATGAAAACAAACCCTGTCGCCGGTTTATCAACACGGTTGGTCACGCGATGTCTGGCGGTGCGCCGTTGACGAGTCAACACAAAGCCTATTTGCGGCGCTTTTGCACGGTGCCTGCGGTGGTATCGCGACAGCAGCATGATACCGAGCAGGCAGAGCGACGTTATCGCGCCGATCCCAGCGCGGATAACAAGAAGTGGCTGAAAATCCAGAGCGCCGTTTATGAGGTGATCCGTTAGCCATTACGGCTCCCCATACAACCCGATTAAGCGGCGCGCGACGCCGTTGGTCCAGCCAAAGCCATCCTGCAACGGATATTCCCCGCCGCCGCCTTCGCGCGGGGTGCCGCTGGCGATGTGGTATTTCTCAATGAGCTTATGGTGCTGCTGATAAAAGTGATTCACCGTCTGGAGCCAGCTATGGGCGATTTCATCTCCCAACGCATCATCGCCGTACATCTTAAAGCCCTGAATCGCCATCCACTGTAGCGGTGCCCAGCCGTTGGGTTTATCCCACTGTTCGCCCGTTTCGTATTCGGAGGCCATAATACCGCCGGGGGTCAACAGACGGGTACGCACGGTATCTCCCAGCCGATCGGCCTGTTCATGGGTCGCCATCCCGACGTAGAGCGGAACGATGCTGGCGGCAGAAAACAGCGCCATTTGCTCACGCCGCCAGTCATAGTCGCGGTAGCAGCCATTTTCCTCATCCCACAAATAGCGATTGATGGCAGCCCGCCGGTTGCTCGCCTTCTGGCGGAACTGCGCTTCAACGTCGCGCTCCCCTTTCAGCGCCGAGATATTGGCAATAGCGCTCTCCAGTTTGAACAGGAACGCGTTGAGATCGATAGGGATAAACTGCGTAGTGCGAATGCTTGCCAGTCGTCCGGCGTCGCGTAGCCAGCGGGAGGAATAATCCCAGCCGGATGCCGCGCCCGCACGCAGATCGCGATACACCTCGTTCGGTGGACGTCCTGAGTGTTTGGCGGTTTCCACATCCTCCAGCCATGACTCATCGCGCGGCGTGTCGCGGTCATCCCAATAGCGGTTGAGCAGGGAACCGTCCGGCATCCTGACGACATGACGATAGGCCTGATTGAGCACCAGCGACTCTGCGCCGTCCATCCAGAAGGCATACTCCATTTTCAGATGATCGAGGTAGCGCCGTGCGCCGCGTACGCCGTCCTCCTCGAACAGCTCGACCATCAGCGCAAACACCGGCGGCTGCGAGCGGCTGAGATAATAGGTGCGGTTGCCGTTCGGAATGTGACCGTAGTTTTCAATCATCCATGCGAAGTTATCCGCCATACACTTCAGCAGGTCTTCCCGACCGCTTTCCGCGAGGCCCAGCATGGTGAAATAGGAGTCCCAGTAGTAGGTTTCGCTGAATCGACCACCCGGTACGATATAGGACTGCGGCAGTGCCAGCAGCGATGACCACGGAATGTGATCCTGCGGTTCACGGGTTAGCACCGGCCACAGCTGGTCGATATGCTCTTTCAGGGAATTTTCGGGATTGGAGACATATTCGGTACCGTACTCTTCCGGCAGCCAGAAATGATTTTCAACAAAGCGTCGCAGGTCGAAGTCCCGATGACGGCGGACTTTACGGTAGCGAATCAGGATATCGAGCGGATCCATTTTTGGCGCGCAGTCAGGAAAGGTTTTGCTGTCGGCAAAAATCTTTGAGCACTGAACGTGCTCGAAGAGTTCCAGATAACGGTCGGCTGGCGTCAGCGCGTCAGAGGCGGGAAGCCCCTCGATCATCTCAGGTTCCGGCTCTGCCTCGATCATCTCATCCAGCTTTAACTCGCACGGATCCGTTTCGTAGAAAAGATCGACGTCGATCGTGAATTCCTCTGACGGGGCGTGTTGCAGTTTCTGGTTGATCATAATGAGAAAGGCCTCCGGATTGCGTCGTAAAAGATACGGGTGTTGCCCGGCTGTCTTTTAAGCGTAGACATTCGCTTCGGTACGTGGGGGATAAAGCGTGCGGTAGATCACGTTTACACCGCAAGCATTTAACGCAATAACTATATAGTGCACTGATAATTCGAGATAATTATTTTCCAATGCAATATATGAGAAGGCTTATTTTCGGAACATTCGATTGCAACGATTTGTGAATTAGATAAACCTTACTCTTAATAGGGAAAAGCTATCTCATCGATAGATACCGCCCATGTAATTGATTGATACTTATCAAGTTAGCGTCTTGTTTATTTTCTATGATGGCAAGGTCCATAAAGGACACCCACTTTTCTTAATTTTCTGGGTCACAATAACTCACTACCGTGAGGGTAAAATAATGAAAATCATTACCCGACTTACTGCGATTGCCATAGCAGGCATCGTTATCTGTTATTTAGGATTATCCGGTTACGTTTGGTATCACGAAAAACAACGCAGTCAGGCTGCTTCCGTTCAGGCTTCAACGCGGGAAGAAAATAATCAGGTTCTGGGATTTTTACGTGAGAAAGGATGCGATTATTGTCATACCCCTTCCGCAGAATTACCGTTTTATTCCTCTTTTCCCATCGCGAAACAGTTGATGAATTACGATATTCAACTGGGTTATAAATCCTTCAACCTTGAAGCCGTTCGCGCCGCGCTGCTGGCGGATGAACCCGTTTCACAGAGCGATCTCAATAAAATTGAATGGGTGATGCAGTATGAAACCATGCCGCCAACCCGCTACACCGCGCTGCACTGGGCGGGGAAGGTGAGTGATGAGGAACGGGAAGCGATGCTTGGCTGGATTGCGACACAACGTGAGCAGTATTACGCCAGCAATGACACGGCCAGCCAACATCGCAATGAGCCAGTGCAGCCGATTCCTGAAACGTTGCCGACCGATGCACAGAAAGTGGCACTCGGTTTTACCCTTTATCACGATCCGCGTTTGTCAGGCGACAGCACTATCTCTTGTGCGCATTGTCATGCCCTGAATGCGGGAGGCGTGGATGGGCGGAAGACATCGATTGGCGTCGGCGGTGCGATTGGACCGATCAACGCGCCAACGGTATTCAACTCGGTCTTTAACGTGGAGCAGTTCTGGGATGGTCGTGCGCCAACGCTGCAGGCACAGGCGGGGGGACCGCCATTGAACCCGATAGAAATGGCGTCGAAATCCTGGGATGAAATCATCGGTAAACTTGACAAGGATCCCATCCTGAAACAGCAGTTCCTCGCGGTCTATCCGCAGGGATTCAGCGGTGAAACGATTACCGATGCGATTGCAGAGTTCGAGAAAACGTTGATCACGCCTAATTCTCCGTTTGATAACTGGTTGCGCGGTGATGAAAACGCACTGACGGCTAAACAGAAGCATGGCTATCAATTGTTTAAAGACAATAAATGCGCCACCTGCCATGGTGGGATGATTCTGGGGGGGCGTTCATTTGAACCGCTGGGTCTGAAGAAAGACTTTAATTTTGGTGAGATTACCGCAGCCGATATTGGTCGAATGAACGTGACCAATGAAATGCGCGATAAATTACGCCAGAAAGTCCCGAGTCTGCGTAACGTTGCGCTCACGGCACCGTATTTCCACCGCGGCGATGTCCCGACGCTGGATGGGGCGGTTAAGTTGATGCTGCGTTATCAGGTGGGGAAAGAGATCCCGCAGGAAGATATCGATGATATTGTCGCCTTCCTTGAGAGTCAGACCGGAGTGTATACGCCGTATATGCAGGGTAAATGATCAGGATGTGCCGGATAGCGCTGATGCCCTATCCGGCATTTTAAATGCTTAACGCATGGTCACGAACTCTTCCGCTGCCGTCGGATGAATGGCGACGGTGTTGTCGAAGTCTTTCTTGGTGGCGCCCATTTTCAGCGCCACCGCAAAGCCCTGCAACATTTCGTCCATGCCAAAGCCGATGCCGTGGATACCGACGATTTTCTCTTCCGGGCCAACGCAGACTAACTTCATACGGCACGGCTGACGGTGCGAGGTCACCGCGGTATACATTGCGGTAAACGAGGATTTATACACTTTCACCTGGTCGTCGCCATACTGCTCGCGCGCCTGCGGTTCAGTCAGACCCACGGTGCCAATCGGCGGGTGGCTGAAGACCACGGTCGGGATGTTGCTGTAGTCCAGATGTTCGTCCGGCTTGTTGTTAAACAGACGCTCGGAAAGACGACGGCCTGCCGCAACGGCAACCGGAGTCAGCTCGACGGCACCAGTGTTATCACCGACGGCATAAATTCCATCCACGCTGGTGTTCTGGTATTTATCGACAACGATATACCCTTTTTCGTTGGTTTTTACCCCAGTCGCGGCCAGGTTGAAGTTATCGGTGGCCGGTTCGCGACCAATCGCCCAAATCAGGCAATCGACCGTTTCGCTGCGGCCGTCTTCCAGTTCGAGCGTCAGGCTACCGTCGGCATTTTTTACCACCGCTTTCGGGATCGCATGGGTATGGAGCGCCGGCCCTTCGGCATTCATCACTTCGACCAGGGTTTCGGTGATCATCGGATCAAAGCTGCGCAGCGGCGCGTGTTTACGCACGAACAGATGGGTTTTGGCCCCCAGACCGTTAATCACGCCCGCCAGTTCCACGGCGATATAACCGGCACCGACAACGGCAACGCGCTCAGGCAGGGCTGGCAGTTCAAAGAAACCGTCGGAGTCGATACCGTATTCCACGCCCGGAATATTCGGGTGGCTCGGACGACCGCCGGTGGCAATCAGGATATGGTCAGCGGTAATGGTCTCACCGTTGACTTCGATCGTTTTGGCATCGACGAAGCGGGCAAAGCCTTTGATCACATCAACGTTATTCTTACCCAGCACGTTGTCATACGAGGTGTGAATGCGGTCGATATAGGCGGTACGGCTGGCAATCAACGTATCCCAGTTGAATTTATTGATCGTGGTGTCAAACCCGTAGTCCGGGCCGTACAGGTGGATCGCTTCACGGATTTGTGCAGCATGCCACATCACTTTTTTGGGGACGCAACCAACGTTGACGCAGGTGCCGCCCAGTTCTTTGGCTTCAATCAGCGCACACTTCTGGCCGTACATGGCTGCACGGTTAATCGAGGCGATACCGCCGCTACCACCGCCGATGGCGATGTAGTCATAATGCTTGCTCATGAGTCTTATCCTTCCATTCTGATTGCCGCGATTGTATACCTGAAATCAATAGGTTCCACCGATGACTGCGATTACTCAGGCACGATCCAATTTACCGAGGTATGCCCGGTACCTGCTGGCACCAGCTTGCTGTGTAGCCAGGGCAGCACGGTGTTCATTTGCGCTTCCAGCTTCCATGGCGGGTTGATCACAATCATGCCGGAGGCGGTCATGCCGCGCTGGTCGCTGTCCGGGCGCACCGCCAGCTCAATTTGCAGGATTTTACGGATACCGGTCGCTTCCAGGTCATGCACCATGCGCTTGATTTGCTGACGCAATACGACCGGATACCACAGGGCATATGTCCCGGTGGCAAAACGTTTATAGCCTTCGTTGATCCCGGCGACGACGGCCTGATAGTCCGATTTAATTTCGTAAGGTGGGTCGATGAGGATCAAGCCGCGACGGGAGACCGGCGGTAGCTTCGCCTTCAACTGCTGATAACCATCGGCACGGGCCACGCGGGCACGCTCATCTTTCTGGAATTCTCCTCGCAGCAGCGGGAAGTCGCTCGGGTGTAATTCAGTCAGGTGCAGACTGTCCTGCGCGCGTAGCAGCTGACGGGCAATAAGCGGAGAACCCGGGTAGTAACGCAGCTGTCCGCTGCGGTTAAAGTGTTTGACCACGCCAATGTATGGCTCCAGCTCGGCAGGCAGATCGTCCTGCTGCCAGACGCGAGCGATGCCTTCCAGGTATTCGCCGGTACGTTCAGCCTGCTCGCTGCTTAGCTGATAACGGCCCGCGCCTGCATGGGTGTCCAGATAGAGAAACGGTTTATCTTTCTCTTTAAGCGACTCGATGATCAGGCTCTGAACCGTGTGTTTAAGGACGTCGGCGTGGTTGCCAGCGTGGAAGCTGTGGCGATAACTGAGCATGGGTAAACGTGTTCCAGGTTATAAACGTAGGCCCGAGCAGCGTCACGCTTTCGGGCGAAAAAAAGCATATCGCCACAGTATACAGAAAAGTCACCGCTGCCGCGAAAGCGCAACGCCTGGCATTGAAATTCACTACACTTAACCCCATGCTACATACATTACATGGCGGATGGCGACGCTAACGCATCTTATCCGACTTACGGGTCCCTGCCTTTGTAGGTCGGGTAAGGCGCAGCCGCCACCCGACAACAACGCGCATACGCGTTTGTTTCCCCCTTTTTAACCAGGACTGTGCATATGACGAATCCATTACTGACTCCCTTCGAACTGCCGCCGTTTTCCGCGATCAAGCCTGAGCATGTCGTTCCCGCCGTCACCAAAGCGCTGAACGACTGCCGTGAGAATGTGGAACGTGTGGTCGCGCAGGGCGCACCGTATTCCTGGGAAAACCTTTGCCAACCGCTTGCGGAAGTCGATGACGTCCTGGGGCGTATTTTTTCTCCGGTCAGCCATCTGAATTCAGTGAAAAACAGCCCGGAACTGCGCGAAGCCTATGAGCAAACCCTGCCGCTGTTGTCGGAATACAGCACCTGGGTTGGTCAGCATGAAGGTCTGTATAAGGCGTACCGCGACCTGCGTGATGGCGACCATTACGCCACACTCAATACCGCGCAGAAAAAAGCCGTTGATAATGCGCTGCGTGATTTTGAACTCTCCGGGATTGGCCTGCCGAAAGAAAAACAGCAGCGTTACGGAGAGATCGCCACCCGCCTGTCTGAGCTTGGCAACCTGTACAGCAACAACGTGCTCGACGCCACCATGGGCTGGACGAAGCTGATTACTGACGAAGCAGAGCTAGCCGGGATGCCGGAAAGCGCGCTGGCGGCGGCGAAAGCGCAGGCTGAAGCGAAAGAGCAGGAAGGGTATCTGCTGACGCTGGATATCCCGAGCTATCTGCCGGTGATGACCTACTGCGACAATCCGGCATTGCGTGAGGAGATGTACCGCGCCTATGTGACCCGCGCCTCCGATCAGGGGCCGAACGCCGGTAAATGGGATAACAGCCCGGTGATGGAAGAGATCCTCACCCTGCGTCATGAACTGGCGCAACTGCTGGGCTTTGAAAGCTACGCCTTTAAATCGCTCGCCACTAAAATGGCGGAAAACCCGCAGCAGGTGCTGGGGTTCTTAACCGATCTGGCAAAACGCGCGCGTCCGCAGGGCGAGAAAGAGCTGGCGCAACTGCGTGCTTTCGCAAAAGCAGAGTTTGGCGTTGATGAGCTGAACCCGTGGGATATCGCGTACTACAGCGAAAAACAGAAACAGCACCTTTACAGCATCAGCGACGAACAGTTGCGTCCGTACTTCCCGGAAAACAAAGCGGTGAACGGCCTGTTTGAAGTGGTGAAGCGCATATACGGCATCACCGCGAAAGAGCGTCACGATGTGGATGTCTGGCATCCGGACGTGCGGTTCTTCGAACTGTATGACGAAAACAACGAACTGCGCGGCAGTTTCTATCTTGACCTGTACGCCCGTGAAAACAAACGCGGCGGGGCGTGGATGGACGACTGCGTCGGTCAGATGCGCAAAGCGGACGGTTCTCTGCAAAAACCGGTCGCCTACCTGACCTGTAACTTTAACCGCCCGGTCAACGGCAAACCGGCGCTGTTTACCCATGACGAAGTGATCACCCTGTTCCACGAGTTTGGTCACGGCCTGCACCACATGTTGACCCGTATCGAAACCGCAGGGGTTTCCGGGATCAACGGCGTGCCGTGGGATGCGGTCGAACTGCCGAGCCAGTTTATGGAAAACTGGTGCTGGGAGCCGGACGCGCTGGCGTTTATCTCCGGTCATTACGAGACAGGCGAACCGCTGCCGAAAGAACTGCTGGATAAAATGCTGGCGGCGAAGAACTACCAGGCGGCGCTGTTCATCCTGCGTCAGCTGGAGTTCGGTCTGTTTGACTTCCGTCTGCATGCGGAATTTGACCCGCAGCAAGGGGCAAAAATCCTTGAAACGCTGGCGGAGATTAAAAAACAGGTCGCCGTGGTGCCGGGACCGTCATGGGGCCGCTTCCCGCATGCCTTCAGCCATATTTTCGCCGGCGGCTACGCGGCGGGATATTACAGCTATTTGTGGGCTGACGTGCTGGCTGCGGATGCCTTCTCCCGCTTCGAAGACGAGGGGATTTTCAACCGCGATACCGGTCAGTCGTTCCTCGACAATATCCTGACGCGCGGCGGCTCCGAAGAACCCATGGAGCTGTTCAAACGCTTCCGTGGCCGCGAACCGCAGCTCGACGCAATGCTTGAGCATTACGGAATCAAAGGTTAATTTACCCGTCATACTTCAAGCCGCCTCTTCGGCAACTGCACTCATTCACCCTGGTCGCGTACTGTTTGTACGCTCCCAGGGATTTATTCCCTTGTTGCCTCGATGCAACTCGAATTATTTAGGGTAAAGCGGAAGTGAAAATCTGCTTAATTGATGAAACGGGCGCCGGAGACGGCGCCTTATCTGTTCTGGCTGCCCGCTGGGGGCTGGAACACGATGAAGACAATCTGATGGCGCTAGTGCTGACTGCGGAACATCTGGAGTTGCGTAAACGTGATGAACCGAAGCTCGGCGGCATTTTCGTCGATTTTGTCGGCGGGGCGATGGCGCACCGGCGCAAATTTGGCGGCGGTCGCGGCGAGGCGGTCGCCAAAGCGGTCGGTATCAAAGGCGATTATTTGCCGGATGTGGTGGATGCCACGGCAGGGCTGGGACGTGATGCCTTTGTCCTTGCCTGCGTCGGTTGTCATGTGCGGATGCTGGAACGTAACCCGGTAGTGGCGGCGTTGCTCGACGACGGACTGGCGCGCGGCTATGCCGATGCGGAAATTGGCCCGTGGTTGCAGGCGCGTTTGCAGTTGATTCATGCTTCCAGCCTGACGGCGCTGACCGATATCACACCGCGTCCGCAGGTGGTTTATCTCGATCCGATGTTTCCCCATAAGCAGAAAAGCGCGCTGGTGAAGAAAGAGATGCGGGTATTTCAGTCGCTGGTGGGACCGGATCTGGACGCTGACGGCCTGCTCGAACCTGCGCGTCAACTCGCGACTAAACGCGTGGTGGTGAAACGTCCGGACTATGCGCCGCCGCTGGCGGATGTCGCCACGCCGAATGCGGTGGTGACCAAAGGGCACCGGTTTGATATTTATGCCGGCACGCCTTTGGCGGATTAACAGATTGCCTGATGGCGCTGCGCTTATCAGGCCTACGACTTAGCGTAGTTTGTCTTTTGTCTTTTGTCTTTTGTAGGCCGGATAAGGCGTGAGCCGCCATCCGGCAATACGGATTACACAAACGGTGCCAGAGGATCGGCAATCTCAAACGCGACGGCTTTATCGGCCTTCGGCGGGTAGATAAGCTCACGAGTAATCGACAGCTTCAGTTTCTTGGCCTCGGCACGCGTCAGTTTTACCTGCTGATCCCATCCTTCGGTATAGACCGCTCCCCAGGCCCCCAAATCCAGACAGGTGACGTAGTTTTCCTGACGATACGGCAGGGGGGCGACGTCCAGCAGGCTGGCTGCGGCATTGTTCCCGGCAAATTTACCCAACAGGATCGCATGCTGGCAGGTCATTAATGCGTGATTGCCCTTATCGTCAGTGGCGGCGTAAGCCACATCGCCGGTGGCATAAATATCGTCATAACCCACCACTTGCAGGTTAGCGTTGACGTGCAGACGACCCTGACGGTCGCGCGGGGCATCAATTTGTGTCGTCAGATCGTTAGCCTGGACACCCACGGTCCAGATGACGGTCTGTGAAGCGATAGTTCGTCCGTCCTTCAGCGTAACGCCAGAGGCATTCACGCTTTCCACGTCGGCGTTTACCTGCCATTCCACACCCAGTTCAGCCGAGGCTTCGACAATGACGTTACGCAATGCGTTGCTGTAGCGTGAACCTGGCTGGGGGCCGCGTTCTACTACGACTACTCTGGTCTTAGCTTCAGCACCAAAAATGTCGCGCAGACGGCCCGGCAGCTCCAGCGCCATTTCAATGCCGGTAAAACCGCCCCCGCAGACGACCACGGTATTACGCGCTTCACTCTCGGGTTGGCTTGCCAGACTCTGCAAATGCTTTTCAAGTACAGCGGCACTTTCCAGCTGATCCAAATCGAAGGCGTGGGCTTGCGCACCGGCCACCTGCGAGCGGTTTACGTGACTGCCACTGGCGAGGACTAAGCGGTCATAGCGCTGCAAACGCGTTTCACCGCTGGCATCCGTACAGCTCACTTCTTTTGATGCGGGAAGGATCTGGCTGACCGTCCCACGCAGAAAGTTAACGCCGGTGACATCGAACAGCGGCTGGAGCGGGGCAACGAGTGTTTCAACCGCATTTTCATAAAAACGCGGACGAACGCGCAGCTCGGGCTGCGGAGCAATGACGGTGATATCAATGTTTGGGTTGGCCTCTTTCTCAAGCAGCCGGGCCGCGCTAAGCGCTGCCCACATCCCTGAGAAACCTGCACCGACGATCAGAATCTGTTTACGCATGATGGTTTTATCCGGTAGTCATGATGGTTAATTTACTCGGATTTTATTTGTCGTAGTTAAAAGATGCAATGTGATTTCATTCTTCACGGGGAGGTAGTGGCGTAAAATGCATTTATCATATTGAAAATTAATGAATTAAATATTTTCTCTCAATGAGTTTCTTCTTCTCATCTGGAATGATGATGATGAAAAAGCTACAATAACTCAGAATTATTTTGGCTGAGATAAGAGCATGGCATTCTACAGTTCCGGGGTTGAGTACGGCATTCATAGCCTGATGTGTATGGTGGATAGCAAAGGGGACGCCCGCGATATGAGCGTGCGCGAAATTGCCGATCTGCAAAGCGTGCCCTACGACTATCTGGCCAAAATATTTACCCGTTTGTCGAAGGCGGGACTGGTGCGTAGCATCGAGGGTAAAGGCGGCGGTTTTCAGCTTGCCAGACCTGCCGAGCACATTACGGTGCTGGATGTGGTTAACGCTATCGACGGTGACAAGCGCATCTTTGAATGTCGGGAGATTCGCCAGCGACTCGCGGTCTTTGAGGAACAACCGCCCGCGTGGGCCTGTGAAGGGATCTGCGGCGTACGCTCGGTGATGGATATGGCGCAGCAGCGTATGGAAGAGGCATTAGGACAGCATACGATTCTGGACCTGGCGCGCAAAATGTATCGCAAAGCACCCGAGACCTTTGTGGTCGAAGTACAGGAATGGATCAACGTACGCAAAGGATGAACGAAATCAGGCCGGATAGGGCGTTTACGCTACCATCCGGCACCGGTTTGACTGCCCGATAGCGTAACGCCATCGGGCCTGCGAAGGGTTATGATGATTGATGGCTATCCGGCGTATTAATCATCCGGTTCAGCCACGGCACCATCAGCGCCATCACAACCGTGACCGCCAGCGTCACTAATCCGATTTTACTGAACACGCCGGTATAGACAGGCAGTGTCTGCAACGGGTCGGTGATGTTCTCCGGTACGGCGGTAAAGGTGGCGACATAGCCCCCCAGCAGAAACGCGGCGGCCTGCGTCAGGAACCACATCCCGAGGATAAAGCCCATCAGATGCTGCGGCACCAGCGCCGCCACCATTGCCAGTCCCAACGCGCTAATCAGCAGCTCGCCCAGACTCTGGAACAGATAGACCAGCACGATAAACCACGGCGACGTAAGCCCCTGCGCATCGGCAAACCACATCCCTGCGGCGGCGGCGGTCAGAAAGCCCAGCGAGCACAGGAACATCCCGAGGGTAAACTTCATCGGCATCGTCAGGTCTTTACCTTTGCTGCCCAGACGCGTGTAGATAGCCGCCAGCACCGGACTGGCAACCACCACCCAGAACGGGTTGAGCGCCTGGAAACTCACCGGGTTAAGGGTGAAACCGAGGATCTCATGGTGAACGTTGTTGATGGCAAAGAAGTTCAGCGAAGTGGGCATCTGCGCATACAGAATGTAAAACAGTACGGCTTCAAGCATCAGGATAAACGCCACAAACATCTTGTTGCGACCGGTTTTATCCAGTTTGAAGGCCTGGCGGAAGAAGATAATCGTCACCACAAGCGACAACACAATCAGCACCAGGTTGGCGATTTTCACGTTGTGCATCAGCCAGGCGCAGAGGAAGACCATCGCCACGGTGCCAATCAGGACGTACAACAGATTGCGGAAGCTCATCGGCAGATGGTCTGGCTCGGAACCGATATCTTTCACCATACCGCGGCAGGCGAAATAGACCAGCAGCGCGACAATCAGTCCCGCCCCGCACAGGTTGTAGGTGACGGCGTAGCCAAACTTATCCGCGATCACCGGCGCCAGCGACAGCGACAGCAGCGAACCGATGTTAATCGACATGTAGAACAGGGTGAAGGCGCCATCCAGACGCGGATCTTTTGGCGGATAGCATTTGGAGAGCAGGCTTGCCGGGTTCGCCTTAAACAGGCCGTTGCCGACGGCAATCGTCCCAAGAGCGATAAAAATGAGGTCCGGTTTGAGCAACGACATTCCCGTCATAAAGTAGCCGAGTGCCAGTACAACAGCGCCCAGCACCAGCGTCCGTTTGGTGCCGAGCAGGTGGTCGCCAACGTAACCCCCAATTGAGATCAGACCGTACACCAGTGCGGCAAAGGCGCCGAAGGTGATAAACGCCTGTTCCTGCGAGAATCCGAGTTGCTTAACAAAGAAAACCGCCAGGATACCCTGAACGCCGTAATAGCCAAATCGTTCCCATAACTCGACAAAAAAGATCATGAAGAACGGGCGGGGTTGCTGCAGCAAACCCGTAGGTGCAGATGTATTCATATTGCTTCGCCTTTCAATGCCATCCCGAAAAGTATGAACGCGTAATACAAAACGCGCCGAAAAAGTCTGACTCTGTTATAGACTGCGGCTATTAGCCGGTGGTGTAGAGTATTATACAGATTGATTTCGTTCTAATCAGTTGATCACACTAATTATGATTAATGAGGTGGAAGGTTGTACTGATCGTTTTCGGGAATGACAGAAACAAAAACGCCCGCAAAGGCGGGCGCTCTGACATGGCCGGGGAATCCGGCTGGACGTGTTTTACTCTTCTTCGTCGCGCAGTGGAACAATCAGCATGTCGACGTGAACGGTGTTGATCAACTGACGTGCGGAGGACATCAGTTTGCTCCAGAAGTCCTGGTGGTGACCACAAACAACCAGGTCCATGTCGTATTTCTTGATAGCGTCTACCAGCACCTGACCCAGATCGCCGCTGCCGCTCAGGGTTTCGGTGATCGGATAGCCTGCGTTAGTGGACAGTTCGGTCAGCGCGTGGTGGGTTTCTTCAGAAATGCGTTTTTGCATATCGCCCAGATTGACGTCAATCAGGCCGGTATAAAGGTCAGAGTAGTTTACATCAACGTGGATCAGGGAAACCTTTGCGTTGTACGGACGTGCCATAGAGACCGCTTTTTCGACCAGAACTTTGCTTTCCGGTGAAAGATCAACCGCGATGAGAATGTGTTTGTAAGCCATAGTATTACTCCTTCCATAAAGTTGTCGATGACCAGCCAGCTAGCGATTTTTCTACCTTTTCATCACTCGCGTCCTGCGAACTGTGCGGTATGTCTACGCGGGGCTAGCTCAGCCGCGATGGATTGTAGAGACTATCCTTACATTATAGCGACCTGGATAATCCGTCAATCCGCCTTGCTTACCAGATAGTTAAACAAAAAATTTAGATAATTGCATTGATAGTGATTAACCTTCTGGCAAAAAAATTAACTGATCTCCTACACTATTTAGAGAGCCGCTCAGATGATAAGCTCAAAATGAGCGGTTTTTAGTCGTACTTTTTCATTGACTGTCTGGCAGGTTTCGGGGAGCGGTAGTCCCGGAGCGGAGCTCCGTGGGCGGGTCGCCGGGGAGGTCGTATGATAAGCACCGTTGCATTATTCTGGGCGTTATGTGTTGTTTGCATTGTGAATATGGCGCGCTATTTCTCGTCTTTACGCGCGCTGCTCGTGGTACTTCGTGGTTGCGATCCTTTGCTCTATCAATATGTAGATGGGGGCGGCTTTTTCACCTCGCACGGCCAACCCAATAAGCAGGTACGCCTGGTGTGGTATATCTACGCCCAGCGCTACCGCGATCATCATGATGATGAATTCATCCGCCGTTGTGAGCGGGTACGTCGTCAGTTCATTTTGACCAGCGCGCTGTGCGGGCTCGTGGTGATCAGTCTTATTGCTTTGATGATTTGGCACTGAGCATAAAAAAGCGGGCCAGTTTCCTGACCCGCTTGCTTCGGTAACTTCTTTTCTCTTCTCGCTTAGATAAGCTTCAGCGAGATCCAGTACAGTGTACCGGACAGCAGGATCGCGGCGGGTAATGTGAACACCCACGCCATCAGAATGCTGGTCACCGTTTTACGTTGCAGACCCCCACCGTCGACAACCATCGTCCCCGCCACGGAGGAGGAGAGAACGTGGGTGGTGGATACCGGCATCCCGGTGTAGCTGGCGAGACCAATAGAGACGGCTGCTGTCATCTGTGCAGACATTCCCTGAGCATAGGTCATGCCTTTCTTACCAATCTTCTCACCGATGGTGGTTGCCACACGGCGCCAGCCGATCATGGTACCAATACCCAGCGCCAGCGCGACCGCCATAATTATCCAGATAGGCGCATACTCAATGGTGCTCAGCATATCGGTTTTCAGTTTCTTCAGCAGACGCTGGTCGTCAGCGCTCACGCCCGGCAGCTTCGTTACTTTATCGGTCGTATCGGAGATGCACAGCATGATGCGACGCAGTTGGCCGCGCTGCTCAACGCTCAGCTTGTCATAGCTTTCCACGTTGTTCGACAACATCGCCTTCGCGCGATCCAGCGCGTTAATGGTGTTTGCCGGATGGCAGTGGAATTCCGTCGGCTGCGTTGCGGCCGGTTCCGGAGACGGAATCAGCTGATCGACGCCCGTCACTTTCTTCAGCAGATCGGGATGCTGCTGGAAGTAGATTTCGACGTTATTGATGGCATCACGGGTACGGGTGATTTCGTAACCCGAAGCGTTCATGTTCACCACGAAGCCTGCCGGTGCCACACCAATCAGAACCAGCATAACCAGACCAATGCCTTTCTGACCGTCGTTCGCACCATGCGAGAAGGCGACGCCGATAGCCGAGAGAATCAGGGCAATACGGGTCCAGAACGGCGGCTTTTTCTTACCGTCTTTCTTTTCACGTTCAGCTGGGGTGAGGTGAATACGGGCGCGTTTTTTGGTTCCGCTCCAGTAGCGACGCAGAATGAAAATCAGGCCGCCTGCGACCACCAGACCAACGATGGGCGAGACGATCAGCGAGGCAAAAATGCCCATGACTTTCGGGATATTGAGTGCGTCCACCACTGAGGTGCCGGTCATCAGCGCATTGGTTAAACCGATGCCGATAATCGCGCCAATCAGCGTGTGAGAGCTGGATGCGGGTAAACCAAAGTACCAGGTACCCAGGTTCCAGATGATGGCGGCGAGCAGCATGGAGAACACCATCGCAAGTCCATGCGAAGATCCCATGTTGAGCAGGAGATCGGTCGGTAACATATGCACGATGGCATAGGCTACGCTGAGACCGCCCAGCAGCACACCAAAGAAGTTGAACACGGCAGCCATGACCACCGCAAGCTGCGAGCGCATCGCACGGGTGTAGATCACGGTTGCAACTGCGTTGGCTGTATCATGGAAGCCGTTAATTGCTTCGTAGAACAGCACAAAAGCCAGAGCAAGCAATAATAAAAGCCCGGTATGTAAATCCAGGCCAGCAAACAAATGTAGCATAGGACGTTACGCCATCTTGAGGACATGAACGCGGCGCATTATCAGTGACTTTAGCGGCGCGGGCAAAGTGAAATATAGACTTTTTTTGATTTAACGTCTGAATACAATAGTGCCTATAAAGAATTATCTTATATATTTCATGCAAATACTTCTTCCTGAGGATTTTCTCGCTGGTGCGACCACTGAGATAACTTTACAATTCACGCCCTGAATTCAGAGAGGAACGTAAAGTGGAAAGGTTTGATGCCATTATTATAGGCGCTGGCGCGGCAGGTATGTTCTGTGCAGCACAGGCAGGACAGGCTGGCAGTCGGGTGCTGCTCATTGATAATGGTAAGAAGCCTGGCCGTAAGATCCTCATGTCCGGTGGGGGTCGCTGCAACTTTACGAACCTTTATGTTGAGCCGGCGGCCTATTTGAGTCAGAACCCGCATTTTTGCAAGTCTGCGCTGGCGCGATATACCCAGTGGGATTTTATCGATCTCGTCGGTAAGCACGGTATCGCCTGGCATGAAAAAACGCTCGGGCAGCTTTTTTGCGATGATTCCGCCCAGCAAATCGTCGATATGCTGGTGGCGGAATGCGAAAAAGGCAATGTGACCCTGCGCTTACGTTGTGAAGTTCTGAGCGTTGCGCAGGATGATGACGGTTTTACGCTGGAGCTGAACGGGGCCACCGTCGGCGCGAAAAAGCTGGTGATTGCTTCCGGCGGGCTGTCGATGCCGGGTCTGGGCGCGACGCCGTTTGGCTATAAAATTGCCGAGCAGTTTGGCCTGAAGGTTCTGCCCACCCGCGCCGGGCTGGTGCCGTTTACCCTGCACAAGCCGCTGCTGGAGCAGCTTCAGGTGCTCTCTGGCGTTTCCGTCCCGTCGGTTATCACCGCGCAGGACGGCACCGTCTTTCGCGAAAATCTGCTGTTTACCCATCGTGGCCTTTCAGGCCCGGCGGTTTTACAGATTTCCAGCTTCTGGCAGCCTGGCGAATTTGTCAGCATCAATTTACTGCCGGATGTCAGCCTGAATGATGTTCTTGACGAACAGCGTAGCGCTCATCCGAATCAAAGCCTGAAGAACACGCTGGCGATGCTGCTGCCGAAGCGTCTGGTGGAGTGCCTGCAACAGCTCGGTCAGATCCCTGATGTCTCGCTTAAACAGCTCAACGTTCGTGACCAGCAGACGCTGATTGACACATTGACCGACTGGCGGGTACAGCCGAACGGCACCGAAGGGTATCGCACGGCGGAAGTGACGCTCGGTGGGGTAGACACCCACGAACTGTCGTCACGGACCATGGAAGCGCGCAAGGTACCGGGTCTCTACTTTATTGGCGAAGTGATGGACGTCACCGGCTGGCTGGGGGGGTACAACTTCCAGTGGGCGTGGTCCAGCGCCTGGGCATGTGCGCAGGATTTGGCTGGGGCGTGAATTATTCACCTCGTATATCATTACAAACCATAAGCGAATAGACATCATCCATAATGATGCTAGTATTTTATTGATACTAGCTATGAGTATGCGTGTTTCATTTACGGCCAGGAACGCTGATGATGACAACATTACTACCCGATTTTCGCACCTCTCTGTCATTCACTTTCCTTCACGGCGAGCGTCGTTATGACGCCTGTACGCCGCCTGGTCACCCTCACTTTTTCCTTCTTATCCCGGAGGGAAGATACCGCTGAACGCCCGTTCAGTGGGGTTTTGTGACACGCATTGTTTGATAACAGGGATTATGGCGGGTCGATTATGGACAACATTAAGCGTCATCTGACGTGGTGGGTTTTGGGCGTATTGGTGGTGGTTGCTGCCGGTGTGTGGTGGGTACTACGGCCCGCAGGCGTACCGGAAGGTTTTGCTGCCAGCAACGGTAGGATCGAGGCGACGGAAGTCGATATCGCGACCAAAATCGCCGGGCGTATTGATGCCATTCTGGTGAACGAAGGGCAGTTTGTTCGCCAGGGCGAGGTGTTGGCGAAGATGGATACCCGCGTGTTGCAGGAGCAACGGCTGGAAGCCATTGCGCAAATCAAAGAGGCCGAAAGCGCCGTGGCGGCTGCGCGGGCGCTGCTCGAACAGCGCCAGAGCGAAACCCGCGCCGCTCAGTCGGTGGTGAAACAGCGCGAAGCCGAACTGGATTCCGTCTCCAAACGTCACGTCCGTTCCCGCTCGCTCTCCCAGCGTGGCGCGGTATCGGCGCAACAACTGGATGACGATCGCGCCGCCGCCGAAAGCGCGCGCGCGGCACTGGAATCGGCAAAGGCGCAGGTCAGTGCGACGAAAGCGGCAATTGAAGCCGCGCGCACCAGCATTATTCAGGCACAAACCCGTGTCGACGCGGCACAGGCGACCGAACGACGAATTGTCGCGGACATCGAAGACAGCGAGCTTAAAGCTCCGCGTGATGGCCGGGTTCAGTACCGCGTGGCAGAACCCGGTGAAGTGCTGGCCGCGGGCGGTCGGGTGCTGAATATGGTCGATCTCAGCGATGTCTACATGACGTTCTTTCTGCCTACCGAACAGGCGGGTCTGCTGAAGATTGGCGGCGAAGCGCGTCTGGTGCTTGATGCCGCGCCGGATCTGCGCATTCCTGCCACCATCAGTTTCGTCGCCAGCGTCGCGCAGTTCACGCCGAAAACCGTCGAAACCAGCGATGAGCGTCTGAAGCTGATGTTTCGCGTCAAGGCGCGCATTCCTCCGGAATTACTCCAGCAGCATCTGGAATATGTCAAAACCGGATTGCCAGGTATGGCGTGGGTGCGGCTGAACGAACAGACTCCCTGGCCTGATTCGCTGGCGGTGAGGTTGCCGCAATGACCCCTCTGGCGCGGGTTCCCGTTCCTCCCGTGGTGCACCTTGACGGCGTGAGTCAGCATTACGGGACCACGGTGGCGCTGAATAACATCACGCTGGATATCCCCGCTCGCTGCATGGTGGGCTTGATCGGTCCCGACGGCGTGGGAAAATCAAGCCTGCTGTCGCTTATCTCCGGCGCAAGGGTGATTGAGCAAGGCAACGTCATGGTTCTGGGCGGCGATATGCGCGATCCGAAGCACCGCCGTGACGTCTGTCCGCGCATTGCCTGGATGCCGCAGGGGTTGGGGAAAAACCTTTACCACACGCTGTCGGTATACGAAAACGTCGATTTCTTCGCTCGCCTGTTTGGGCATGACAAAGCCGAGCGCGAAGCGCGGATTACGGAACTACTGAACAGCACGGGCCTGGCTCCGTTTCGCGATCGTCCGGCGGGGAAACTCTCGGGCGGTATGAAACAAAAGCTGGGGCTGTGCTGTGCGTTGATCCATGACCCGGAGTTATTGATTCTGGATGAACCGACCACCGGCGTCGATCCCCTGTCCCGTGCCCAGTTCTGGGATCTGATCGACAGCATCCGCCAGCGGCAAACCAACATGAGCGTGCTGGTGGCGACGGCGTATATGGAAGAGGCCGAGCGCTTCGACTGGCTGGTGGCGATGAACGCGGGTGAGGTACTGGCAACCGGCAGCGCGCAGGAACTCCGCGATAAAACCGCCAGTGAGACGCTGGAGCAGGCGTTTATCGGCCTGTTACCAGAGGCGCAGCGCCAGGCGTATCAGCCGGTGGTGATTCCGCCGTATCACGCGGAACAGGAAGCGATCGCCATTGAGGCGAAAGACCTGACCATGCGCTTCGGTAATTTCGTCGCTGTCGATCACGTCAACTTTCGCATACCGCGTGGGGAGATCTTTGGCTTCCTCGGTTCCAACGGCTGCGGTAAATCGACCACCATGAAGATGCTGACCGGACTGTTACCTGCCAGTGAAGGCGAGGCCTGGCTGTTTGGTCAACCGGTCGACCCGAAAGATATCGATACCCGTCGCCGGGTGGGCTACATGTCGCAGGCGTTTTCGCTGTACAGCGAACTGACGGTTCGACAGAACCTGGAACTCCACGCGCGACTGTTTCACATCCCGGAAGCGGAGATTCCTCAGCGCGTTCAGGAGATGAGCGAACGTTTTATGCTGGCGGAGGTTGAGGATACGTCACCCGAGTCGCTCCCGCTCGGTATTCGCCAGCGACTGTCGCTGGCGGTGGCGGTGATCCATCGCCCGGAAATGCTGATCCTCGACGAACCGACTTCCGGCGTCGACCCGGTGGCCAGGGATATGTTCTGGCAACTGATGGTCGATTTGTCGCGCCGGGACAAAGTCACCATTTTCATCTCCACCCACTTTATGAACGAAGCCGAGCGCTGCGACCGTATGTCGCTGATGCACGCCGGAAAAGTGCTTGCCAGCGGTACGCCGCAGGAACTGGTGGAACGGCGTGGGGCCGCCAACCTGGAAGCGGCGTTTATCTCCTGGTTACAGGAGGCGGCGGGTGCAGCGCCGGAAGCCCAGGTACCGGTGGAAACAAAACATAAAGAGGTCACGCCGCCGCGTCAGGGATTCAGCCTGCGGCGACTGTTCAGCTACAGCCGTCGCGAAGCGCTGGAACTGCGTCGTGACCCGGTGCGTTCAACGCTGGCACTGCTGGGAACGGTGATTCTGATGCTGATTATGGGCTACGGCATCAGCATGGACGTCGAAAATCTGCGCTTTGCCGTACTCGATCGCGATCAAACCGTCAGCAGCCAGGCATGGTCATTAAATCTGGCGGGCTCACGTTACTTCATTGAACAGCCGCCGCTAATCAGCTATGACGATCTTGACCGGCGGATGCGTTCCGGCGAGGTGGCGGTAGCCATCGAAATCCCGCCTAACTTTGGCCGCGATATTGCGCGCGGGACGCCGGTGGAGATTGGTGTCTGGGTGGATGGCGCCATGCCCAGCCGCGCTGAGACGGTGAAAGGCTACGTGCAGGCGATGCACCAGAGTTGGCTACAGGATG
Source organism: Citrobacter telavivensis (assembly GCA_009363175.1). NCBI lineage: Bacteria > Pseudomonadati > Pseudomonadota > Gammaproteobacteria > Enterobacterales > Enterobacteriaceae > Citrobacter > Citrobacter telavivensis. The sequence goes on along the minus strand of CP045205.1, from coordinate 189,864 downwards.
TGGCGAGCCGCCAGCCGACGCCGGTGGGGCAGAGCGGACTCATGACTATTGAAACCCGCTATCGCTATAACCCGGATGTGAAGAGCCTGCCGGCGATTGTTCCGGCGGTGATCCCGCTGCTGTTGATGATGATTCCGTCGATGCTGAGTGCGTTGAGCGTGGTACGGGAAAAAGAGCTGGGATCGATCATTAACCTGTACGTGACGCCTACCACCCGCAGCGAGTTCTTGCTCGGTAAACAGTTGCCGTATATCGCGCTGGGGATGCTCAATTTCCTGCTGCTCTGCGCCCTGTCGGTGTTTGTTTTTGGCGTGCCGCACAAAGGCAGTTTCCTCACGCTCAGTCTGGCGGCGCTGCTGTATGTCATCATCGCCACCGGGATAGGGCTGCTGATCTCCACGTTTATGAAGAGTCAGATTGCGGCGATTTTTGGCACCTCCATCATCACCCTGATTCCGGCGACGCAGTTCTCCGGGATGATCGATCCGGTGGCCTCGCTGGAAGGGCCGGGGCGGTGGATCGGCGAGATCTACCCCACCAGCCATTTCCTGACGATCGCCCGGGGGACTTTCTCGAAAGCATTGGATCTCACCGATCTCTGGCCGCTGTTTGTGCCGCTGCTGGTAGCCATTCCGGTGGTGATGGGGCTGAGCGTGCTGTTGCTGAAAAAACAGGAGGGGTGATGCGCCGATTACGCAATATTTATAATTTAGGCATCAAGGAGTTGCGTAGCCTGCTGGGCGATAAGGCGATGCTGACGCTGATCGTGTTTGCTTTTACCGTCTCAGTGTATTCCTCCGCTACCGTGCTGCCGGGGTCGCTGCATCTCGCGCCAATTGCCATTGCCGATATGGACCAGTCGCAGCTCTCGAATCGTATCGTCAACAGCTTCTACCGCCCGTGGTTTTTACCGCCGGAGATGATCACCGCTGACGAAATGGACGCCGGGCTGGATGCAGGCCGCTATACCTTTGCAGTCAACATTCCGCCCAACTTTCAGCGGGACGTGCTGGCCGGAAGGCAGCCGGATATTCAGGTGAACGTTGACGCCACGCGCATGAGTCAGGCGTTCACCGGCAACAGTTACATCCAGAATATCATCAACGGCGAAGTGAACAGTTTTGTCGCCCGCTATCGGGATAACAGCGAGCCGCTGGTTTCGCTGGAGACCCGAATGCGCTTTAACCCGAACCTCGATCCGGCATGGTTTGGCGGGGTGATGGCGATCATCAATAACATCACCATGCTGGCGATTGTGCTGACCGGATCGGCGCTGATCCGCGAGCGTGAGCACGGCACGGTGGAACACCTGCTGGTGATGCCGGTAACGCCGTTTGAGATCATGATGGCGAAGGTCTGGTCGATGGGGCTGGTGGTGCTGGTGGTCTCGGGGTTGTCGCTAATGCTGATGGTGAAAGGCGTGCTCGGCGTGCCGATTGAAGGGTCTATTCCGCTGTTCATGCTGGGTGTGGCACTGAGCCTGTTCGCCACCACCTCGATCGGCATTTTTATGGGTACGCTGGCGCGCTCTATGCCACAACTGGGGCTGCTGATGATTCTGGTGCTGCTGCCGCTGCAAATGCTTTCCGGCGGCTCCACGCCGCGCGAAAGCATGCCGCAGGCGGTGCAGGACATCATGCTGACCATGCCAACCACGCACTTTGTCAGTCTCGCCCAGGCGATACTCTATCGCGGTGCCGGGTTCAGCATCGTCTGGCCGCAGTTTCTGACGTTACTCGCCATCGGCAGCGCATTCTTCCTGATAGCGCTACTGCGTTTTCGAAAGACGATTGGCACGATGGCGTAATGTTGAGGCTCGCAGCGAACGGTAGGCCTGATAAGCGTAGCGCCATCAGGCATAGTTTGCCGGATGGCGGCGATGTCTTATTTAGTCTACGGGAGTGCAAATCCAGGCCGGGCAAGCGAAGCGCCCCCGGCAAGACGGCTGCGCCTTATCCGGCCTACGGGAGCACAAAATGCAGGCCGGGCAAGCGAAGCGCCCCCGGCAGCATCGTTGACGGTTACTCTTCCTTCGGCAGGCACTGCAAATGGCCGTGGCGCACGCCGCGCTGGGCAATGACATCATCGGCAAAATGCTGAACATCGCCCATATCGCCTTTCAGGACGGCAATCTCCAGACAGTCGTCATGATTGATATGGACATGCAGTGTGGCAACCGACAAATCATGGTGATGGTGCTGGGTCGACACAATGCGGCTGGCTAAGTCACGCTTCTCATGTTCATACACATAGGAGAGCACCGCAAAACCCTGGGTGCCGTGCTCCTGGGTGGTTTCCTGCGCCAGCGCGCCGCGCAGAATGTCACGAATTGCTTCGGAGCGGTTGTTGTAACCACGACGCTGGCTCAGGCTGTCCAGCGTTTCCAGTAAATCGTCATCAAGCGTGATGGTGACTCGTTGCATCAGATATCAACCTTACGAAATGGCGCGACGGCGCACGGGGAATGCGGGGAGTACCGCCTTTTGTAGCACACGACCGGCCTCGGAGGAAAAGGTTAATGCCTCTCCTACGGTCCTGGTTTCAACGATCTGCCCGTCCTCCATCACCATTACGCGATGACAAAAACGCTCCACCAGCCGCAGATCGTGGGTGATAAACAGACAGGCAGTGCCAAACTGCTGCTGCAGTTTCTTGAGCAGACGGATGACCCCCGCCTGCAATACCAGATCGAGATTCGATACCGCTTCATCGAGAATCAACAGTTTCGGCTCCACCACCAGCGCGCGAGCCAGACAGACGCGCTGGAGCTGACCGCCGCTGAGCTGTGGCGGACGTTTATCCAGCAGGTTTTCATCCAGATCCACCGCGTGGAGCATCTCACGAACCCGCGCCAACTGCCCGGCTTTGGACAGCGAGAGTAAATGACGCATCGGCTCACGCAGGATCTCGCAGACGGTTTTACGCGGATTCACCGCGCTGATGGAATCCTGAAAGACCATCTGGATATCGCGGCGAAATGCTTTTTGTCTGGACCGGTTCAGTTTTGCCAGCGGTTCACCGCGCCAGTTCACGCTCCCCTGGCTGGGCGATTCCAGCCCGACCAGCAGACGTGCCAGCGTACTTTTCCCGCAGCCGCTGCGCCCCAACAGGGCAACAGTTTCGCCGCTTTTCAGGTTCAGGGAGATCTCTTTGAGTACCTGCTGATGCTGATGTTTTCCCCCCAGGCTGGCGTGGGCGTAGTGATGAGAGAGGTCAGTGACGCTGAGTAAAGTCATGAGGCTAACTCCATACCGTACAGGGCGAGATGCGCCGACACCAGACCGCGGGTGATGGCGTGTTTGGGGGCCCTGAACAGGGCTTCCACCTCGCCCTGTTCGACGATGTTTCCGTTATCCATCACCGCCACGTCGTCGGCCAGTCGTGCGACCACGCCCATGTCATGAGTCACTAGCAGCATACCCGGTGCGCGGTTCTGCATAATGTTCTCCAGCAGATCGAGGATGCGCGCCTGCGCCACCACATCCAGATCGGTGGTTGGCTCATCGGCGACGATAAACGGCGCATCGGACAGGACCGCCATCGCGATCATCATGCGTTGTAACATGCCGCCGCTCATCTCGAACGGATAGAGCTTCAGTACGCGCTCGGCGTGCTCCAGACCAACGGCTTCCAGTGCGCGGATAAGCGTGGTGTCATCTGCCGGTTTACCCAACGCCTGGCAGGTTTCCCGCGCGTGGGTCGCCATCGTATGCAGCGGATTAAACGCGCTGCGCGGGTTTTGCATAATGGTGGCGATGGTGAACCCGCGCAGGGAGCAAGGGGGCACCGGCTTACCGTCAGCAAGAAGCGTTCCGCTTGTCTGGCGAACGCCCGCGGGTAAAATCCCGAGCGCCGCCGCGCAGGTCAGCGATTTTCCGCTACCGCTGCCACCCACCAGCGCCAGCACGCGTCCGCGTTTGAGCGATAACGACACGCCGTGCACCAGCGGGCGATCGGCCTGTAAGGCAATGTTTTGCAGTTCAATTTGCTGTGGCATCAGTGGGCGTGCTCCGTGACAAGGTGAGGATCCAGGTGATCGCGCAGGGCATCACCCACCATGTTGAAGGCCATCACGGTGATAAACAGCGCCAGCCCCGGCCAGAACATTTGCAGCGGCTGGGTCCAGATATACTGGCGGGCGTCGTTAATCATCACCCCCCATTCCGCCGTGGGCGCCGTCACGCCAAGACCGAGAAAAGACATCCCGGCAACGTGCAGCATCATGTGACCAATATCCAGCGTGGCCAGCACCAGCAGCGAGGGGATCACCGCCCCGGCCAGATGATCGATAAACACCCGGATATGACCCGCGCCGGAAAGTCGCGAGGCGAGAACAAACTCGCGCTGGCGCAGGGAGATGACCAGGCTGCGCACCATCCGCGCATACCACGCCCAGTGCGACAGAGCGATGGCGATAATCACGTTGGTGAGTCCCGTACCTAACACGCCGACCATAAAGAACGACAGGATGGAGGTCGGGAAGGTCATAAACATATCGGCGACGCGCATAGTGGCCTGATCGACGCGTCCGCCCAACAGTCCGGCGCTACCGCCAACGATAAGCCCCAGCGCCAGCACCAGCAGCAGACAGGCCATCACTGAACCCAGCGACACGCGGGTCGCGGCCAGCAGGCGAGAGAAAATATCGCGTCCCAGATGATCGGTTCCCAGCCAGTGCTGGCTGTCCGGTGCCAGCAGACGCGACGGTAAATCGATCGCCTGCGGATCATACGGCAGCCACCACTGGCTGGTTAGCGCAATCACCGCCAGCAGGGCGATGACGACCATGGCCAGACGAACCGACCAGCGTGAAGAGAAGAAAAAGTTCACGAGTGCGCTCCTTCATGACGACGAATACGCGGGTCCAGCGCGGCGTTTAGCAGATCAACAATCAGGTTACAGACCACGAAAACCACCACCATCATCAGTGTAAAGCACTGAATCACCGGGTAGTCGCGGTTAAATATGGCCGAGACGGCATAGCGACCGACGCCCGGCCAGGCAAAGATGTTCTCGATAATCATCGTCCCGCCAATCAGTTCGCCGATGTGCATCCCGACTGCGGTCACCACCGGCAGCGAGGCGTTACGCAGAATATGACGGCGTTCGGTTTGTTTATCGTTCAGCCCGCGCAGGCGCGCCCAGGTGACGTGGCGCTGCCCGGAGACTTCCAGCATGCTGGCGCGCAACAGTCGCGCGTTAATCGCCAGAGACATGAAGGCTATCGACACCGCCGGTAAAATGAGGTGCTGCCAGTCGCCGTAGCCCATCGCGGGCAGCCACTGCAGCCAGACCGAAAAGAACATCACCAGCAGGAAGGCGAGCCAGAAGTTAGGCATCGACACGCCGAGAAAGGCTATCAGTCGCACGACGAAATCCGGCAGACGGTCGCGGTGACGCGCCGCCCAGATGCCGAGCGGTACAGAGGTCAGCAGGATCAGCACCAGCGCCGCGCCGGCCAGTTCCAGCGTCGCGGGCAGGAAGTTCAGCATGTCATCCAGCACCGGGCGCTGGGTGGCGAACGAAATACCAAAGTCCAGATGCAGCGCTTTCCATAGCCAGGTGCCGTACTGCACGACCAGCGGCTGATCGAGCCCCAGCATCACACGGGTTGAGGCCACCATTTCCGGCGTGGGCGGCAGATTCGACAGGCGCAGATAGTCGAGCGCCGGGTCGCCGGTGCCCAGGCGTAACATCAGGAAGATGATCACCGAGGCGGCGAAAATCATCGGAATCAGCAGCAGGATGCGCCGCAGGACATAACGCAACATCAGGGTTTCACCGGTTTAATCTGTTCAAACGGAATTTCAGAGGCGATAGGTGCGTACGGAATCGCGCCCAGTTCAGGTCTGGCGACCACCATCATCGAGACATAGCTGATGGGCAGATAGACCGCGTCGTTGTGCAGGCGGGTCAGAATGTCTTTATACAGCGCCTGACGCTGCGTTTCGTCGGTCGTTTCCAGCACTTCGCTAATCTCTTTATCAATCAGCGGTTTGTCGGTTAAACCCTGCTGTGCCTGGTAATCCGCATGGGACGGCACGCGCATCGAACTCATAAAGGCGTGCGGGTCATACGGCGCGCCCCAGGTGCGATTGAAGATCATGCCGAAGCGACCGTCGCGCTGGCGGGCGTAAATGCTGCTCTCTTCTTCGCCGATAAGCGCGACATCGACGCCAACCTGACGCATATCGGCCTGGATAATTTCCGCCATCGACTTACTTAGCGCATCGGTACCAATAAATGACAGCTCAATGCGCAGCGGCTGGCCGTTTTTCTCACGAATCTCTTTGCCTGCGGGTAGCCGCCAGCCGGCTTTTTCCAGCCGATCTTTCGCCTGTTGCGGGTCGTACTGACGTGGTTTCAGGCCAACGTTGGCATAAGGGACCGTCGGGGCGAACAGCGTATCGGCGACCTGCTGCGTGCCGTACAGCGCGTTGTCGATCAACGATTTCTTGTTCACTGCATAGTTTAGCGCTTCGCGCACCGCCAGCTCATTGGTCGGCGCTTTGGCTGAGTTGAGCGCCAGCATCACCGTTTCAATCGGCTGAGAAAGCTGGGTGCGGTAGTTCGGGTTCTGACTAAAACGGGCGAAGGTATCGAGCGGCAACAGTCCTTCGTTGCCGTACAGCAGATCGATATCGCCAGTTTCAAACGCCACGGCGCGGGTGGTGGGGTCCGGGATCACTTTGACGGTAATCTTTTGAATCTGCGGCTTTTCACCCCAGTAGCGATCGTTGCGGACCAGCACATCGTACTGATTGAGCTTTGACTCTTGCAGTACCCACGGACCGGTGCCAATGGGGGCTTTAATGCCGCGCATCGTTTCGTTGTCTTTAAATTGTGACGGCGCAATAAAGCGGAAAGGACGCGGCAGCGCCAGTTCCTGCAAAAAGGGGTAATAGGCGCTTTTCAGGGTGATTTGTAGCTGGTTTTTGTCGAGCGCGCTGACGTCGACAATCTGATTAACCAGTTCCAGCCAGGCGTGGCGCTGACGGTTGTCGAGCACCACGCGAAAGTTTTCCGCCGCGGCATGCGCGTCGAACGCTTCGCCGTTCGAGAAAGTCACATCATCACGCAGGGTGAAAGTCCAGGTCTTGCCATCTGCTGAGTGGGTCCAGCTTTTCGCCAGCCACGGAATGACCGACCCGTCCGCCTGATACTTCACCAGTGGTTCATAGACCATGCTCTGGGCGAACATCTGGTTAGGGGTATACAGATGGGGGTTAAGCGGCCCAACGTTGACCGGCCAGGCGGTAGTGATTTCATCAGTGGCAGCGGCGTGCGTGAGGAATGACGCACAGGCCAGCAGCGCAAAAAGTGTGCGGCGTAGTCTGGACAAAATGGTGATCCCGAATGATGTAGAGGTACGACTTAATGAGTATGACGATTCTAAGGAATCATCATACTTTTGACGTGTTCTGGATCAAGAGAAGGGCGGTCAAACGCGTGAATTATACGAAAATCGTATGTTTGCGATGTCAGACCGTTTCCAGCCACTGCACCGCGTCTGCGGTCAACGTAAAGGGCGTGGGGGTGCAGACGGCGAGGCTCAGGTTGTCGAACTGGCAATGGCTCAGCGAAAGCCCGGAGTCGAAGGTGCTGTCGACGCTGACGATTTGCCACGCGCTGCCGCCGCGCTGTTTCACGATCGCCTCTTTTTGCGTCCAGATACGCCAGAACGCGGCGAGTTGCCGATCCGGATGTTCCGCTTCCACTTCGGCATGTTCCCTGAGGCTGAAGACCGCATTTGCCAGCGAGCGCCAGTTGGCGCGCGGGCGGATCACTTCGAGATCGCAACCCACTTCGCCCTCGTCGCTCAGCAGCAGGGCGATGTCATCACCGCTGTGGCTCAGATTGAACCATAGCGACGTCTCCGGTGAAAAAGCGGGTTTCCCCTGTTCGCCGTAAACAATCTCCGGCAGCGGCGAGAGGGCATGGGAAAGCAGAACGCGACCCGCCAGCCAGCGCGCGCGTCGAGGACCCTTCGGCGCCAGATTGGATAGCGCAGACGGTAAGGGGCCTGCGCTGAGTGTCGAGACTTTTCCCAGTACGATCCGATACATGTCAGGACCAACGTTTGATGATGATGGACGTATTGATGCCGCCAAACGCAAAATTGTTGCTCTGTAAGAATTCACAATCAATCTTACGGGCTTCACCCATAATGTAATCCAGCGCGCCGCAGTTGGCGTCGGGCTGTTTTAAGTTTAGCGTAGGCGCAAACCAGCCTTCACGCATCATTTGTAAGCTCATCCAGGCTTCCAGCGCGCCACAGGCACCAAGGGTATGCCCAAAATAACTTTTCAGCGAGGAGATTGGCACATTATCGCCATAAATTGCGGCGGTTGCCTGACTTTCCGCAATATCGCCACGATCGGTTGCCGTACCGTGCGCGGAAATATAACCCATATCCAGCGCGCTTAACCCCGCCATTTTCAGCGACTGCTCCATGCAAATCTGCATGGTTTCCCGCTGTGGCTGGGTGATATGCGCGGCGTCGCAGTTGGTGGCAAAGCCGATGATTTCGCCGTAAATCGTCGCGCCGCGCGCTTTGGCGTGCTCAAGTTCTTCAAGGATCAGCGTCCCGGCGCCTTCGCCAATCACTAGCCCATCGCGCTGTTCATCGAACGGCGACGGCGTAGTTTTGGGGTGTTCGTTACGCTGGCTGGTGGCGAACAGGGTATCAAAGACCGCGGCTTCTGACGGACACAGTTCTTCCGCGCCGCCTGCCACCATCACGGTTTGATAACCGTGGCGAATCGCTTCCCATGCATAGCCAATGGCCTGGCTGCCGGACGTACAGGCGCTGGACGTTGGGATCACGCGCCCGCGCAGGCCGAAAAACAGTCCGGTGTTGACGGCGGTGGTGTGCGGCATCATCTGCACATAGGTGGTGCCGGTGATGTTATTGGTATGCTTTTCGGTCAGCATGGTGGCAAATTCGCTCACCGGACCGGTGCTGCCGGTGGATGAACCATACGCGATACCGGTCTCCCCGTTGGTGAGTACCTCATCGCCGAGCAGCCCTGCCTGTTCGAGCGCCAGTTCGGTGGCGCGGGTAGACATCAACGACACGCGACCCATCGCGCGAATACGCTTACGGGTGTAATGCTCCGGCAGCGTAAAGTCATCGATTGGCGCACCCAGCAGGGTATGCAGCCCGTCATAAACCTGCCATTCCGGCATTTTGCGCACGGCGTTTTCATAGGCCCGCAGTCTGGCGGAAACGTCCTGCCAGTTTTCCCCAAAGGCGGTGACGCCACCCATGCCCGTAATCACCACGCGACGCGTCATAACATCCCTCCATTGATGGAAATCACCTGACGGGTGACGTAGCCCGCCACGTCCGACATCAAATAGCTGGCAAGCCCGGCGACTTCGTCCGCCTGACCCATGCGTTTCATTGGGATCATCGCCATCGCTTCTTTCAGCGCAGCTTCTTCCATTTCGATCATGCCGGTGTCGATAAGCCCCGGCGCGATGCAGTTGACGGTAATTTTGCGTTTCGCGAGTTCCATCGCCAGCGCTTTAGTGGCACCGATAATCCCGGCTTTGGCGGCACTGTAGTTCACCTGCCCACGATTGCCCATCACGCCGGACACCGACGACAGGGTGATGACTCGACCGCCCTGACGCGCGCCGATCATCGGCATGATGCACGGCTGAATGACGTTATAAAAACTGTCGAGGTTGGTATGGATAACCGTGTCCCAGTCGCTGTCGCTCAGCGCCGGGAAGGCGGCATCGCGAGTCACGCCTGCATTGCTGACCACGCCGTACCACGCGCCATGTTCCTCGATATCCTGCTCCAGCACCTCGCGACACTGCTCGCGGTTCGCCACGTCAAAACTGAGCAGACGCCCTGCGCCACCGACGGCGAGAATGGCATCCAGCGTATCCTGCGCGCCCTGTACATCACGGTGATAGTGGACGCCGACCACAAAGCCGTCCGCAGCCAACTGGCGGGCGATAGCGCGACCGATCCCCTTGCTGGCGCCGGTAACCAAAACTGAACGACTCATGCGGACGCTCCTTGTTGAAATAGAGAGTGAAGTTCTTCTGCCGACGGCTGGAAGGTATTGACGCGGCCTGTCGCCAGCGTCTCCAGGTCGGCGGTAATTGCGCATTCAAAGCTGCCGAAACGTTCGTCCTGCATCAGCAACTTGACGGTAATCGTTAATGTTCGTCCTGCGGGCAGAACGCCTGCCGCGCAAATCAATTCGCGCGCGCCGAGCACCATCCCGAGCGAAATCGCCCCCTGACCCTGCTGGTGGCGGTGCCAGCCGGACCAGACGCCGACGGTCTGCGCCATCAGCTCCAGCGCGAACCAGCCGGGTAAATTCCCCTGCGGGTCAAGAAATGGTGCCAGAATACCGTCTCTCGTCACAGTGACGCGACAGACGGCGGTGTCTTCGCGCACGCTGACAACGTTGTCCAGCAGCAGCATGGGGGCGTCGTGCGGCAGGTATTCGCCGGGCGATAAATAGTGGCTCATGACATTCTCCCGAGCAGAATACTGGCGTTATTGCCGCCAAAGGCGAACGAATTTGACAAGATAAACGGGCGTTCAAGCGGTTGCGGTTGCTCGATGATGCCGCAGGGCGGCAGCGTCGGATCGCGCGGCGACAGGCTGAAATCCTGCGCTGGCAGCGGTAAATCACGCTGCAGAATCAACATGCTGAGCGCCGCTTCGGTGATCCCCGCCGCGCCCAGCGTGTGGCCGGTCAGGTGTTTGGTTGAGCTGCACGGGACACGCTCTCCAAACAGCGCGTTGACCACCTTTGATTCAATCTGGTCGTTAAGCGGCGTGGCGGTGCCATGCAGATTGATGTATCCCACCTGTTCAGGCGTGATACCCGCATCGTCCAGCGCCTGCTGGATGGCGCGAATGGCGCCTTCGCCTTCCGGATGCGGTGCAGAAATATGGTGCGCGTCGCTGGATTCTCCCATGCCGAGCAGCGCGATGGGCTGCGGCTCGCGGGTCAGCAGCATCAGCGCCGCGCCTTCGCCAATGGTAATACCGCTGCGGTCGCGACCAAATGGCAGACAGCGCGTGGGCGAGAGCGATTCCAGACTATGGAAGCCGTTGATCGGCATCCGACTCAGGGTATCTGCGCCGCCGACGATGGCGACGTCTGCCAGACCCGACTCAATCAAGCGGCGTCCGCTGATAATCGCGCGGGCGCTGGAGGAGCAGGCGGTGGAAAGGGTGAATGCCGGACCGTCCAGCCTTAGCCAGTGGCTGAGAAAGCGCGACGGGTCGCCCAGCTCCTGTTGCGGATACTGCCAGTGACGGCTCTCTTCACCGTTCAGCGTCAGATTAACGTGCCTGTCGCCTTCGTCCAGACCGGAAGTGCTGGTGCCGAGCACCACCGCAACGCGACTGTGACCATAGCGCGCAATGGCCTCATCAACCTGCGGTTGGATCTGCCCGAGCGAGGCCAGCAGCAGCTGATTGTTGCGCGAACGGTGGGCGCTAAAGTCGTCGGGAATGGCGGGCAGTTCGCCGTCCACGCCAGCGAGCACCGCGTGAGGATGCCCCTGTAACCAGCCGGCGCGCGGGCGCATACCGGGCGCCGCGCCGCGCGACAGGTTGGCGGCAATCTCATCGGTATCGTTGCCCAGCGCGTTAATCATGCCCACCGCAGAAATGTAAATCATATCAGTCACCCAGGTATTGAATGGTGATGTGGTATTTAAAGACATGCTGTTCGATGCTGATAGGCTCGCGTTTGCCTTTGCGGTTCAGGTAGGTGATTTCTGTCACCAGCTTGCCACGGGCATTGCGCAGTTCACGCGTGTCGCCGCTGTCCGTCAGCGTCCAGCCTTTCGGTAACTGCGGCTGCCAGGCGCTAATGGGCCAGTGGCTGAGCATGACGTCTGCCAGCACCTGACTGGCGGGCGGCAGTTGTGGAACCACAATGGACTGCTCGGTGTGCAGCCCTTTGTCGTCGTAGGTCACGAGGAACAGACGAATGCCGACCGACGACAGCCCCGCCAGCGCGATCTTTTTGTCATCAGCATTCAGCATCACCAGCAGCGACTGCGTTTTGCCGTTAAAGCTGCCGGTGAGCAATTGCTGAGCGTTCACTGCCGGAGAAATGCCCGGCGCAGGCAGCGTCACCCGCGTGCCCGGCTCCAGCCATGCCTGCGGTCGGCCTTCTTGCGCCTTCTGCGAATGGCTGCAGCCGGTGAGGATCAGCGCGAAGAGGCACAGTGCTAATTGCCCGATGGCGCAACGCTTATCGGGCCTACGCCAACGTGTTGACCAGGTAGGCCGGATAAGGCGCAGCCGCCATCCGGCAAAAATACGTTTCATCATTCTCGTTTTTTCTCTTTTTTCGTCGGCATCGCCAGAGGGGAAAGCAGGAACGCGGTGAAAATGCCGCTAACCAGCACAATGCCAAAACTGCTGATCGCCTGGGTGGCGCTAAAGACCAGCATGCCGAGCGTCAGCAGCGTGGTCATCATTGCCAGCGAGATGGCTAACAGGGAGGTCAACGGCGTTCCGCGCGGATTACTGAAAAACAGCGTGTAGTTAATACCGATTCCCAGCACCAGTACCAGCGCCAGCAGCGAGAACAGATTGACCGCATGACCGCTCAATGACAGTACCGCCAGGCCACAGCCCAAAGACAGTACCGACGGCACGAGGCTAACGACGCCGCTGCGCCAGCCCAACCGGGCGATCGCGCCGCAGGCAATCACCGCCAGCGCGACAAACAGCAGTCCGGTCAGCACGTTACGGTACAGCGCAAACAGTGCGTCAAAGGTACTTTTGCGATCCACCCATGCGACGCCGGGGTATTTCTCGCTGAGCGCGTTGAGCGCGGCGCTTTGTTTGACGCCGTCTACCGGCACCAGTACACCGCTTTCGCCGTCGGCCAGGCTCAGCCACAGCAGTCGCCAGCCTTCGCTGGCCGGGCTGGCAAGCCAGGCATCGACGGTGACGGGCATAGGGGTGAGATCGGGGTTGACCGTCGTCAGTCCGGCGTTGTTGAGGGCGTGAGTGACGGCGGGCGCGGCGTTTCTCAGCAAAATGAGATCCTGCTGCTGACGGGGCAGTGAATTCAGCGGGATCGTGCGATAGCCGCTGAGCAGCCCCTCTTTTTTCGCCTGTACCAGCGCCGGGACAAAGGCCTCCAGCCGTTCCAGCGTCTGCTGCGCGGAGTCGCCGTACACCACAAACCACTTCTGATCGACGCTCTGTCCGGTCAGCGCGGTAATGGTTTTTTCCTGTGCCAGAATGTGCTGCGGTAGCGCCTGCAACTGCGAGATATCGTCGTCCACACGCAGGGTCGCCAGCCCGGCCAGCGCGAAAAGCGCGAGTGCCACCGGCAGACCCACGGAGAGTTTTTTATTACGTCGCCAGGCGGCAAGCCAGCGCAGCATCAACACCATCGCCGGAACCGGGCGCACCGGTAGTCCACGGCACAGCCACGGGTGCCAGAAAATCACGGTCAGGCAGGAGGCGCTCAGCCCCACGGCCGCAAACACCGCCATCTGGCGAATGCCGGGGAAGGGGGCGAGCATCATAATCAGGTATGCCGCGACGGTGGTCAGCAGCGCCAGCAACAGCGCGTTACGCACTTTCGCCAGGCTTTCCCAGGGCGAGGTTTCAGCGCCGTGTACCATCCGTTCGGTCAGGTAGTACAGCGTGTAGTCGGCGGAGATGCCAATGATGCTCATGCTCATCACCAGCGTCATCAGATGCAGTTCACCGAAGGTAAGCAGCGTGACGACGGTTCCCGCCAGCGCGCCCACGGCAATCGACAGCAGACACAGCAGCAGCGGACGTAGCGAACGGAACACCGCGACAATCAGTAGCAGCACGCCCAGCACCGTCGCCACACCGAGCGTGGAAACATCCTGCTTTGCCTGCTGGCTGGCGTAATCGCTGTAGAATACCGTTCCACGCGACAGCAACTGCGCCTGCGGATAGCGCGCTTTCAGCTCCCCTTCAAGCGTGCCGAGCGTGGTCACCAGATGATGCGTCTGTTGCATATCGAACGATGAACCGGCCAGTTCGCCATGCAGCAGATACCAGTAGTTTCCCTGGCTGTCCTGCGCGACTAACCAGCCGTCCATCAGCCGCAGACGCTGACCGTTTTCGGCCATCGCCAGCTGTGAGCCGCGCATGAGCATCAGCGGGTCGTTTTGGAGTTCTTTACCGCTGACGCCGGAAAACGCGGAATAGAGCTGAGAAAGAATCCATTGCGCCTGCGCCTCGCCGCCGTTTTGCAAACGGGCACGGGTCTGCGGGTCGATCAGGCCGTTGCGATGCTGCCAGAAGAACGCGCCCCACGCCTGTTGGCTGTCGGCATCCATCGGGCCCTTCACCTCTGCCAATGCCTGTGACTGTTGCAGCATCGCCAGCCAGTCGCGGGCGATCGTCGGATCGGCCTTTTTGCCGGGACTGACCAGCCAGACCAGTTGACGGTCAAGACGCTGCATAAAGCCGTCATTCAGGCTCGGGGGAATCGCCCCCAGAGCCTGTTTTGGCAGCATCGCCAGTACGCTGCTATTGAGCCGCGCCTGAGGCAGCAACATCAGCAACACGCCCAGCATCATAATGCAGGCGATTCCCCATAACAGCGCGGGGCGTTTACTGTGCGGCAAAGCGTTGGCGTTCGTCATCGGTCAGTTGCGCAGGCGTCAGTTGGTGTTGAGAAAGTGCGATATCGGTGCGGTCGCCCTGTTTGTCGTTCAGCTCAATGCGTTCCAGATACGTTTTCCCTGCCAAATCGATAGTGGCGAAGATCTTATCCAGCGGCGTGGTGATCGGCGTCAGGCGCAGGGTCCAGCGGCCTTCTCCGCTATCAGCAAACTCCACGCGGAAGTTTTGCTCCAGCACTTTGCGGTCAGCCTGAAACAGCCCACGCAGCAGGTGGTTAAACTGAAACATCTGCGGGTTGTTGTCGGCGGTGATGGTTTGTGGCGGCTGACCGTTGATGGCCTGTACCATTCGCGTATCGTCCAGCAGTAGTTGCATCGGGAACGGCCGGGTTTGATCCCACAACAGTCCCTGGTCGCGGGCGATCAACATCGTTCCCGCGGATCGCAACGGCTGCGGCAGATCCTTAATCGTCCGGGTTTGATCGAAATGTGCGCGGATCACCGGCTGTTCGGTAAAGCGCTGTTGCAACTCGTCAAGCGTCAGGGCGTTGACGAACGGGCTAATGAGCAGCGCCAGCAGCGGCAGAAACCTCATGGCATCACCCCCATGCGTTCAAACAGTATGTCCGGGCAGACGAAGCACATCTCGCGGCTTTTCTCTTCCACTGCGACCTGAATGGTGTACCCCGTGGTCGCGCGTTTCCCGCTTTCGGCGTCGAAAATTTCATAGCCAATGCGCAGGCGGTTTTCGAACTCTTCCAGGCGCGCGCGTACGCGAATGCGCTGCTCAAAGGTCAACGGATTGCGGTATTTGACGCGGGTATCCACCACCGGCCACAGGTAGCCGGAGGCTTTCATCTGGCGATAGCCGTAGTCGAACTGGTTAAGCAGCGCTTCGCGGGCGATCTCGAAGTAACGGAAATAGTTGCCGTGCCACGCCACGCCCATCATATCGACGTCGTGAAACGGAATGGTTAGCTCGACTTCAGCCGTAAAGCGGGGATCGTTCAGCACCCTTTACTCCTTGTTTTTGGGTTCCGGCAACTGCCAGAAATCGAAAAAGTTAAACCAGTCGAGCGGCGACTGTAGCGCGTAGTGCTCAAGGCGTTCGGCATAGCGGTCGATGGTCTGCTGTAGCGCCTGTTGGCGGTCGGCGCGCGGCAATACCAGCGGGTCGGCGAATGGCTCGCAGTGAACGCACAGCTTCTCCTGCTGGCGTAGAGCAAAGAGGAGATCCACCGGGCAGCGCAAAATCGAGGCGAGGATAAACGGCCCCTGTGGGAACGGGGCGGCTTGCCCCATAAAACGGCTCCAGCAGACGCGCCATTCGCCGCCGCGCTGCGGATTCACCGCGATGCGGTCGCCGACGATGGCAATCCATTCTCCACGCTCCAGCTTCTCTTTGAGCGCAATGGCGGTGTCCGGGCCGATGTCGGTCACCGGCATCAGGTTGAGTCCGGCCTGCGGCGCCATCTCTTCCATAATCTGCTTAAAGCGCCGGGCGTTATCGCTGAATACCAGCGCGTTGATGGTTTTGCTGCCCTGCAACTGCGCCAGCGCGCGGCAGGCTTCAACATCGCCCAGGTGCGAGGCCAGCAGCAGTTTACCGCGGGGATCGCTGACGTTCAGCGCCTCTTCTGCCCCAGGCGCAAATACCACGTCGCGGCCAAAATGCAGCTCACCGCGCCAACTGGCGATTTTATCGAGCATCGCGTTGCCGAAGCGCAGGAAGTGTTGATAGCTGGAGAGGTTAGCCGGCACGGGTCTCTGGTGCGCGGTCAACTGCGCACGCACGCGGGCGATCCAGTTCTGTGACGCGCGGCGCGCGGGGGCTGCGGTCAGCCAGTACACGCCGACAACAGGCCAGAGCAGCAGCGTGAACGCCCTACGCCCCAGCAGACGCCATACCCACAGCATCAGGCGCATTCCCCATAGCCCTTTCACTTCCTGCTGCTGCGCCCAGTGCGGTGACGCTCGACGCAACAGCAGCGACGGGATGCGGGGCAACATGCCGAAGAACAGGCGCGTGTGCATCAGTGAAATACGACAGTTATCTTTGAAGGCATCGAAATGCGACAGCCCGTCCGGCGGATACGTCACGCGGGTCGGGACAAAATAGCTGGGGGTGCCCTGCCACCAGAGACGCACCATCACTTCGGTGTCGAAATCCATCCGCTTGCCGAGCGTGACCCGTTGCGCCAGTTGGCGCGTGGGGCTGACCGGGTAGACGCGAAAGCCGCACATGCTGTCTTTCAGTTGCAGCGAAAGGGTTTCAATCCACACCCAGACGTGGGTTATCCAGCGTCCGTACAGGCGCGAACGGGGGATGGAATCATCGTAAATCGGCTGTCCGGAGATCAGCGCGGCGGGGTGCGCCTGTGCCAGTTCCAGCAGCTTTGGAATGTCTTCAATCGCATGTTGACCGTCGGCGTCGACCTGGACGGCATGGGTAAATCCGGCCTCTGCGGCCGCCTCTAATCCGCGGATCACCGCCGCGCCCTTGCCGGCGTTTTCCGCCAGACGAATTAAGGTCAGGTTTGCGGTGCCTGCGGCGAGCCTGTCCAGTTCCTGCTGCGTAGCCGCGTCGCTGCCGTCGTCCACCACAATACACGGCAGATTAAATGGCTGCAGGCGTGCCAGCACGCGCGACATCATGGCGCCGTGGTTATAGCAGGGGATCAGCACGCAGGGGGACAAGGTCAACGACATAGCCGGATCTTCCCGCTGCTGGCGGTATGGCGCGCATCGCCATCGTGGCGTTGATAGCTAAACGTCAGGAGCTGACGTGCTTCCTGCCAGCTCAGGGTTAACGTGACGGTGTTTTCCGGCAGCAGCGGTGCCTGGAACTTCACGTTCTGAATGCTGTGAAAACGCCAGCCGGGGGCGAGCAGGGTGGTGGCATAGTGCATCACCCAGTCCATCTGCGCGACGCCCGGCAGCAGCGGCTGCACGGCAAAATGGCCGCTGAACCAGAAAAGGGAAGGATCAAGATGCAGGACGACCTCAATCTGTTGGGGCTGTGCCTGATGGCGCTCAATTTCATGGGGTATCATGAAACAACTCCTGTAATTGCGCATAGACACGCTTATTCATACTGTTGACCGGGATTTCGTCGATGACCCGCCAGTAACGCGGTACGGCGACCGGCTCCAGCCACGGCAGCAGCGCCCGTCGCCACGTCAGCTCCTGGGTTTTTCCGCCGCTGTTCTGCCAGCGCTGGCGCGCCTCGTCATTCAGGACCAGCAGTACGCCCACCCCCTGGCGACCGCCACGCGCAATCGGCAGGGCGGCGACGTCGCGGATGCCCTCCAGCTCCAGCAGGCGTTGCTCAACTTCGCTGAGCGAAATGCGTTTCTCTTCAATTTTGACCACTCGCCCACGGCGTCCCATCAGGCGGAACTGGCCGTTTGGCTCAAACTGCAGGATATCGTCAAGCAGCAGACCGTTAGCGTCGGCGATCAGCGGAGAGAAGACGCGAAATGCTTCATCTTCTGCGGTAAATGACACGCCGGGGAAGGGCAGCCAGGTGACATTCTCTTGTTGACGATAGCGCCAGGCCAGAATGCCGGTCTCGGTGCTGCCGTAGATCTCATCCGGCCAGACGTTCAGCCAGGCGGCGGTCTGCGTCACGTCCTGCCACGGCAACATGCCGCCTGCCGAGAGGATCATGTCCACCGACGGCGCAGGAAGCTGGTGGTCGAGGCGTTTTAAAAACGCCGGACTGCTGATAAACACATAGCGATGTTCGCGGCCCAGCGCGGCCAGTTGTTCCGCATAGTAAAGCATGGCCGCATGCAGCGGCAGGCCCAGCGCCATCGGCAGGAAAATGCGGAACGTCAGACCGTACAGATGCTGTGGTACAACCGAGGCCACTATCCGGCAGCCTGCCAGGCGGTCGGCAAAGCGCGCTGCCAACAGTTCGGCTTCATGGTCCAGACGGTCAACGGGTTTGACGATACGTTTCGGCTGCCCGGTCGAGCCCGAGGTAAACAGCTCGATAAACGCATCGTGGCGCAGGGGCGGGAAGATAAACGCCTCGTCGCTGAGCGTCATGGCTGAGCTGACAACCCACAGCGGTCCCTGCCAGCCGAGCGTTTTATCGCTCAGCACACCGTCAAACAACGCCCGCTGCTCGTCCAGCAAAGAGACGCGGTTATGCCCTGGAATCACAGGCGTTTTCCCCGCATGCAGGGCGGCCAGCAGCGCAACGATAAACAGATAGCTGTTTTCAAAACAGAGTGCCCAGCGACTGCCTTCCTGCTGTTGCAGGTGCGCCATCAACCGTGCGACATCGTGGCGCAAGTGACCGAGCGTCCAGTGACGTTCGTCCAGCCAGGCGATGGGCGTGTTCGCCGGACGAGGGGAGGTGAGCCATTCGGCAAGCGTCAGGGTCTGCTTCATTGCAAATCTCGATTAATCATCCGACGGCGTATCAGCCATTCGCTGCCCATGAGCAGGCCCATCAGCAGGTAGGCAATCATGCCATTCCACGCGGTCCACATCGCCATATCGCCATGGAGAGCGGTAAACAGCGCCACGCCGCCATTGAAGATAAAAAAGGCGCACCAGATCTGCGTCACCCGGCGGGTGTAACGCACCGCCGCATCCGGGAGTTGGGGATCGCGCAATCGTGCCAGTCGTTCCACTATGGGCATGGAAGACCAGAGCGAGCCGCCAAAAACGGCGAGCATGACGGCGTTCACCACAACCGGATAAAACAGCAGAAGCTGATGGGTTTTAAGCAGGTAACTGGCGATGCACAGCGTGATACCCACCGCCGCCACCACCTGGGTGACCACGCGCAACGGTCCCGCCTGTCGCCGGGTCTGGCGAAAGCGTAAGAACAGCAGCAGCGCCATCAGCGGCAGTAACCACTGCAGGCTATGATGCGCCAGACCAAACCAAATCAGGAAAGGCCAGGCGAGTAACAGCACGCCTGTCAGCACAGGCAATGTGCGAACGCCCGACACGGCGAATCAGGCTTCTTTAAGCAGGCGTTCTACCGCGTCAACGACATCCTGCACGGTGCGTACGGCTTTGAACTCTTCCGGTTTGATCTTCTTACCGGTCTTCTTTTGCAAATGGACGATCATGTCGACCGCATCGATGCTGTCCAGTTCCAGATCTTCGTACAGACGCGCCTCAGGTTTAATGTCCTGTGGATCTATCTCAAACAGCTTAACCAGCAGCGCAGAGACTTCGTCATAGATGGCGTGTTGATCGGTCATAGCGGACTCTCCTCAGGCACGTTGCGCATTAATGAACGATGCCAGCGTGGCGACGGAGAAGAAGTGCTGACGCATCTCTTCGCTTTCCGCAGAAAGCACCACGCCGTACTGATTTTTTACCGCCAGTCCCAGTTCCAGGGCATCAATTGAGTCCAGTCCCAGGCCGTCGCCAAACAGCGCCGCCTCGGTTTCAATGTCGTCTGTCGACAGTTCGTCCAGATTCAATGTGGTTATGATGAGATTTTTAATTTCAAGATAAAGCGCTTGCATCATTAATTCCTGAGAGAGGTAACGTACCTGGTTGTAATTGAAGCAAAAGATGCCGGTTTAGCTGTCTTGCCGCCAGCGCCGGTTCTTGTAAATTTGCGTCGTAAAAGTGGTCGAGCTTCACCCGCTCGCGTACCTCGACGGTAAACAGCGGTTTAGTTGGCGGCACCTGATACCATTTGCTTTCTTTATCCAGCATGCGCTGGCTGCAATGGATGGTCACTACGCGAATATCGCTGCCGCAGCGCACGGCGATATTCGCCGCGCCGCGTTGCAGCGTCATGGCTTCGCCCGGACGGGTGCGGGTGCCTTCGGGGAAAATCAAAATCGTATCGCCCTGCGCCAGTCGTTGCTGACTGGCCGGTAACAGGGCGTCCGCCTGGCTGTTCACCAGATAATCCGCGGCGCGCACCACGCCGCTGAGAAATGGGTTCTTCAGCAGCGCGCTTTTCACCAGACAATCTGTTTCGGGCATCACCGACGCCAGCAGTACATAATCGATCAGGGTGGGGTGATTCGCGACCACCAGACATCCGCGTTCCTGACGCAAAATATCCACCCCTTTCATCTGATAATCCAGCACGCCCAGCACGCGGGTCACCGTTAAAAAGAGACGGAAACTGGCGGCGATACTGCGCCGGGCAATGCGGCGGCGGCGGGCGTTGTCCCATACGAAAACTAACAAAACGTTAAACCAGACGACCGAAAGCAGCAGCCCGCCGAGTCCGAAGAGGGCGAAGCAGAAGCCGGTCATGGCGATCCGCCAGAGTCGGTTCAACGAGGAGATGACCCCTTTCATGTCCGACTCCAGTGCCACTGCACGCGCTCGCCGGGGAGGGTAAACGCCTCGGCATTCAGTAAATAGTGCTGTAAAAATAGCAGGCTTTGCGGGAGCGCGGTTTCAGCGCCAGCCAGAACCGGTTCGCTCTCACACACCCAGTCGTTACCTGCTTCGCAGACCAGTGCGGTGGCGTACGGCCAGGTTGGCATATTTTCCGGGAGTCGCGGGTGGTAGAACTCGGGAAGAAAACCGTCGAAGTCGACCATCAACACGCGCTGATAACCCGCCTGTAGCAGGCAGATGACTTCACATAACCCCTGCTGGAAGGTATCGCGCCCGGCGGAAAGCGATGACGAGACGATGGGGTGTTTGGCCGCGATAGTCAGGTTGCCCACCGCTGAATTGTGTACCGACAACGCGAAATCGGTCGGTGAGAGCGCCTGTTCGGTCGCCAGCGCATGCAGAATGCGGTAGTTACGTTCAAGTTCACCGTGCCGACTGGTGTACAGCACCGCATCGATATCGTGGCGACGCAGCATCGCCAGCCCGCACTCGACGGCCAGTTTACTGCCGGAGCTAAGACGACGGGCGGTCATCATTGGCAGTTCACGCAGTTTTCCCTGTGCCGCCGCCGGATCGATGGCGTGCGGATGCCGTGACCATTGCAACCACTGTATTGATTCGCCCAGACCTGGCGCCATCGCCCGCCAGTCGGTAATGTTTAGTGAGAATTTCATCAACGCGCGTCCGCGGTATACCGGTGATTCCAGTAGCGTTCTGATGCTACTTTGTTATTTTTTCTTCTGACATATCAGTAAAGTATGTCCAACGCCTAAATTATCGTGGCGTTCTTCCACCTGGAACCCTGCCTTGTCCAGATAGCCATAAAATTTCTCTGCGCTGTAGAAACGGCTGTTGCCGTTCGCCATGCAGGTAAAGTAAAGCGAAGACGCATTCAGACTGAATGAGGCGGCTTCAAAGCGCTGCGCATCCCAGAACAGCTCCATAATGCACAGCCTTGCACCGGGCTTCATCACACGGGCAACCTTGCTGAGCATGGCGACAATTTGCTCCGGTGAAAAACAGTCAAGAAATTGACTCATCCACCAGATATCGGCCTCTGTGGGTAAAGGCGCATCGCCAAGCATATCCACCGCATGAAAATCGATGCGATCAGATAATCCTGCATTTTCGATATTTTCGCGGGCAAGTGCAATTTGTTGTGGCAAATCTAATAGCGTCACCGCGATATTTTCGTCGAACTGGCTACAGCGTATTGCCCATTTACCCGTATTTCCGCCTACATCGTACAGGGTTGCAGGACAACTGGCGAATACATGCGGTAATGCTGCATCAAACGCACCGTCAGAATAGTAATGATCGAAGGCGAACCAGCTTTCACGCGCGGACGGTGGTAATTGTGACAATGCCGGGTAAATGGTTGGCCAGTCGCCAAATACTTTTAACCCGGATGGTTTTCCTTCTTTCAGCGCATTTTCTAAAAAGAATAATCCCTGATAACAGACGTCGTGGGTGAAATCCATATTCACGCGAGTCATGGTGTCATGCAAAAGGAAATGTCCGATTTTCGCCAGATAATAGCGTCCCGCTTGATGGGTGATGATGCGTCCGCTTAATCCCATATCCAGCAGAACGCTGACCGCATATTCGTTGACGTGACTGTTTTCGGCGATCTCTTCAAGCGTTGCACCCTGTTTACCCTGGCGGTCAAGATAAGCCAGCACATCTGCATTTCGCAGGCAAAGCGCGGTTTGAAACAGCATGGGGGCGAAGGCGATACGCTGCGCTTCAGTGATCGCATCCAGTGCGCTGAGGGAGTCCTGTTCGTACATGGCGAGTACAACCTGTTAAGAAAACGAAAAAGGTTATCGGGCCGCGCGCGGCCCGACTTCAGGCGTCATTACAGATTTGCACCCGCAGACAGGTTCAACTGAATGTCTTTATCCAGGTTACGTACCCAGCGGTTGTAGTTTTTATGAATTTTACCGCCAGAAGCCTGCAGATTGAGGCTGCTGTCGTACTTGATATCGTAGCTGGAAGCGGTGTAGGTAATGCGCACTTCCGCAACGTGATCGCGAGACTGCTGACGCGCTTTGATCACCCCCGGACCCGCTTCAGTCATGATCCATTTACGCTGAATGCCGGCTTTCAGAATCGCATTTTTTACCTGATCCTGGGTGTGGCCTGCGGTAACCGAAGAGTGAACCTGATCGATGGGGGCAGTACGCGCACAACCCGCCAGCGCACCAACAACCGCAATCGCCGCAAACCACTTAATGTATTGTTTCATGAAAACTCCCTATCAAAATCACTATTTATATTAACGTTGAATGCATTTCTGAATTTAGTTTTAGTTACAATAATACCGACTATTATTAATGTTAACTTTGACGAACGGCGGTGAAATTCTTGTAATTAATGAGTGAACGCAGAAGGTAATTTATCTTCCGGGTTATCATGGCGTTAGTCAGTTAATTCTCACTTAAATTCCATTGTCGATATCATTTAATTTGAATTAAATGCACTGCGGAAGAGCTGGATCTCATTTTGCATCTCATTTTGCAAAGGAAACCGCGCGCTTATTGAAATACTCAGATAACAAAAGCGCGCCTTATAGTACTTTCATCTGTAAGTGAATGAAACTACCCTGGTTGGTAGGGCAGGTTTATCCCGGTAATCTATTTTTCGGTCTCCCCGGGCCCAGTAATATGGCCAGTTTGCTGCCGCCTGTCGTGGTTTCCATCCAGATTTTACACACGCTGGTCAGAGGGACGGAGAGCAACATTCCCACCGGGCCGAGCAGCCAGCCCCAGACCAGTAAGGAAAGGAACACCACCAGCGTCGACATGCCCAGGCGATGCCCCATCATGCGTGGTTCAACCATGTTGCCTAATACCATATGGACCACCAGGAACAGCGCCCCCACCAGCACGCACTCATAAATGCCGTTGAAAAGCAGCGCCTGAACCATCGGTGGAACGGCGGAAATCACCGAGCCAATGTTTGGGACATAGTTCAGCAGGAACGCCAGCACCCCCCACATCAGGGCAAATTGAATGTGCATCAATTCCAGTCCCAACCAGACAATGACCCCGGTCCACAGGCTGAGCAGCGTTTTTAACGCCAGATAGTGCGAAACCCCCTTCAGCGCCCGGTGCAGTCCGGCAATGTGGATTTGCGGGTTATGCAGCGCAAAACGCATTTTGTAAGGCACATGGCGGACTTCAAACAGCATAAATACGACGGTCATTACCAACAAAATGATGCTGGCCATCGCGCCCGACAGCCCGGTCATCAGCGTGGTGGTGAAGGTGACAATTTTGTCGGAGTCGATTCGCTGTAACATCCGTTCCGGGGACATGTGTAGATTTAAAAATGGAATCATCTCCTGTACATACAAGACCTTGCGCGTCAGTTCTTTGTTGTACCTTGGCAGCATGGCAATAAATTCGTTAACCGAGGCGGCCAGCACGCCAATCAGCGCGGTGAGCACAAACAGCATCACAACCACCACAATCGTAATTGCCACCGGGCGTTTCACGCCCCGGCGAATAAACCAGGTGACCAGCGGATTGAGGACAATGGCAAAAAAGAGTGCCAGCAAGAGTTGCACAATGATATCTGCGGCGGCGTGGATCCCGGCGAGAATGACGACCAGCGCGGCCAGTTTGAGCAGAATATGTAAACCCGTTTTATCGGGCTGAGGGGTTGTCATGGTGGCTTCCTGTTATTGATTTTCATTAAGTGTAGCGGCTGGCCTGCTGCCGATATTCCTAATCTGGCTGCTGATTTTCCCGGCGTGGCATGATAGAAATGAAACATTGTTGTAAAAACGTGGTGGTCCCCATGCCCGAACCCGTCGCTGAACCGGCGCTTAATGGATTGCGCCTCAATCTGCGCATTGTTTCTGTTGTGATGTTTAACTGTGCCAGCTACCTGACCATCGGCCTGCCGCTCGCGGTGCTGCCTGGCTATGTCCATGATGTGATGGGCTTTAGCGCCTTCTGGGCGGGACTGGTCATCAGCCTGCAATACTTCGCGACCTTGCTCAGTCGCCCTCATGCCGGACGCTACGCGGATTTACTCGGTCCGAAAAAGATTGTGGTTTTTGGTCTGTGCGGCTGTTTTCTCAGCGGCGCGGGCTATTTTCTGGCGGGAAGCGTCAGCAGTTGGCCGGTCGCCAGTTTGCTGCTGCTGTGTCTGGGTCGCGTCATTCTGGGGATTGGACAGAGCTTCGCCGGGACCGGCTCGACGCTGTGGGGAATAGGCGTGGTGGGTTCGCTACATATCGGACGGGTGATCTCCTGGAACGGTATTGTGACCTACGGGGCGATGGCGGTCGGCGCACCGCTCGGCGTGCTGTTTTACAACTGGAGCGGACTACAGGGATTAGCGCTGATTATCATGGGGATCGCGCTGCTGGCGGTTCTGTTGGCGATTCCGCGCCCGGCGGTGAAAGCGAGTAAAGGAAAGCCACTTCCCTTTCGTGCGGTGCTCGGACGCGTCTGGCTATACGGGATGGCGCTGGCGCTGGCCTCGGCGGGTTTTGGGGTGATCGCCACCTTTATCACCCTGTTCTATGACGCCAAAGGCTGGGACGGCGCGGCGTTTGCGCTCACCCTGTTTAGCTGTGCTTTTATCGGTACGCGTCTGCTGTTTCCTAACGGTATCAACCGCCTGGGCGGTCTGAACGTGGCGATGATCTGCTTTGGCGTTGAGATTGTCGGACTGCTGTTGGTGGGCGTGGCGATGATGCCGTGGATGGCAAAAATCGGCGTGCTGCTGGCAGGAATGGGTTTCTCGCTGGTCTTCCCGGCGCTTGGCGTGGTGGCGGTAAAAGCCGTGCCGCAGCAGAATCAGGGCTCGGCGCTGGCAACCTATACGGTGTTTATGGATCTGTCGCTGGGGGTGACGGGGCCATTGGCCGGGCTGGTGATGAGCTGGGCTGGCGTGCCGGTGATTTACCTGGCGGCGGCGGGTCTGGTGGCGATTGCGCTACTGTTAACCTGGCGGTTAAAAAAACGGCCTCCGCAGGAATCGCCAGAGGCCGTTTCATCATCCTGACGGTTACTGAATAACCAGCGTATTGATGATGTTTTCCGCAGCCGTTTGCGCTTTCTGCTGGTCGTCAGCCGGCAGCGTAATTTGCAGGGTCAGCAGTTGGTTATCCACTTTACCCAGTACGACGGATGAGTAAGCGGTCTGGCCTTTCGCCGAGATAATGCTGTCTAACTGTTGCAGCGTGTGGCCTTTCAGCTCGATGGATTTGTTGGTCACCACCTGCAGTTGTGGGTCGCGGCTGCGCTGCTGATCTTCCAGACGTTTTGCCAGCACAGACAGCTCTTCGTTAGTGTTATCACCAACGATGACAATGACCGCTTTCTGGCCGGTCGCGTCAGAGTAAACGTGCATATTATTGGCCTGCGTACCCAGCTTGCCGCTCTGGTCAGTCATATCCGCCGGCAGGGAGAAACTCAGTTTGCCATCCAGCAGAGAAACCGGTTGACCGGTTGCGTTGCTTTCTGCCGCCGTGCCCTCTGCCGGCGCTTTCGTATCACTATTATCACAGGCCGCCAGCCCCATAACCAGCAGGCCAATACCGACATATTTAACCAGATTACGCATTGACTTCTTCCTTTCGATAAACGGCCATAACGGCTCATCCGTTCATCTTATCACAACCCGGAAAAGGAACCTTTAGCTCAACTTGCCTGCATCGCCGGGATTTCAGATTTATCTGCCAGTTTTTTCAGCAACATATTCAGTAATACGCCATACATCGGCAGGAAGAAAAGGATGCTGATCAGCACTTTAAAACAGTAATCGACGATGGCGATTTCCATCCAGTGCTCGGCCATAAAGGCATCCGGGCTGCGCCAGAACGCAATAAAGAAGAAGGCGAGGGTGTCGCTGACGTTGCCAAACAGCGTCGAGGCCGTCGGTGCCAGCCACCAGCGGCGGTTTTGACGCAGGCGGTTAAAGACGTGTACATCGAGAATCTGTCCCAGCGCGTAGGCCATAAAACTGGCGACCGCGATACGGGCGACAAACAGATTGAAGTGCATCAGCGCCCCAAATCCCTGCCATGAACCCATATAGAACAGCGACGAAATCACATAGGAGATCAGCAGCGCCGGCATCATCACCGCAAAGATAATTCGACGGGCCAGCGGCGCGCCAAAAATCCGCACGGTCAGGTCGGTTGCGAGGAAAATAAAGGGAAAGCTAAACGCGCCCCAGGTGGTGTGGAAACCAAAAATGGAGACCGGAAGCTGGACCAGATAGTTGCTGGAGGTGATCACCAGCAAATGGAATAGCGATAGCCAGAACAACGCTTTCATGCGCTGTGATTGTGTAAATGCGTTCATATTGTACCTTTTTGATGGTTATTGGGGTGAGGGAACCCAATTCGTGCTACACGCTATTTTACTGCCATTTTGCTTTCGGGCAGTGCTCGCGCGCCGCACGTACTCCGTGTACGCGTCGGGCGCTGTGCGCTGGCCTTCAAATAAACTGGCTGCGCCAATAACGCGTCTTCGTTTTTTTAAGCCGCCGCATGATACTGCTTTGCGGCGGTAATGCAATGGCTATTTTTCACGCAATCGTTAACCTGATTGGCTTACTTCGGAACTGAGCGTAAACTACAGCCGTTTTTTTAGTGAATGAGACCATGATGAGCGATCTGTTTTCTTCTGCCGACCATACCCTTGATGCCCAGGGACTCCGCTGTCCGGAGCCGGTAATGATGGTGCGTAAAACCGTACGCAACATGCAGACCGGCGAAACGCTGCTGATTGTGGCGGACGATCCGGCGACCACCCGTGATATTCCCGGTTTTTGTACCTTTATGGAACACGAGCTGGTGGCAAAAGAGACCGACTCTCTGCCGTATCGCTATCTGGTGCGTAAAGGCCAGTAAGCGACGCCGGATGGCGCTAACGCTTATCCGGCCTACAAAGGATAATGCACCGCACACGGCTCGTAGGCCGGATAAGGCAACGCCGCCATCCGGCAAAAACACGTTATCCTTTACGTAACAATCTCAGGGCGTTGGCGGTGACCAGCACCGTTGCCCCGGTATCCGCCAGCACCGCCAGCCACAGGCCGGTCATCCCGAGCAGCGTGGTGACGAGAAATATCCCTTTCAGCCCCAGCGCAATGGTGATGTTCTGACGAATATTGGCGTGGGTCGCGCGCGCCAGTTGGATCATCTGCACCAGCCCCGTGAGGCGGTTATGCGTCAGCGCGGCGTCCGCTGTTTCCAGCGCCACGTCGGTGCCGCTACCCATCGCGATACCAATGGCGGCGGCCTTCATTGCCGGCGCATCGTTAATGCCATCACCCACCATCGCCAGCGGTGACTGCTGATTCAGCGCGGTGACCGCCTTCACTTTATCTTCCGGCAGCAATCCTGCGTTAAATGCCAGACCCAGTTCGCCGGCAATGGCTGCCGCCGCGCGCGGGTTATCGCCGGTCAGGATCACACCCTTCACGCCCAGCGCGTTAAGTTCGCTGATGGCGGTGCGGGCATCGTCGCGCAGCGTATCCTGCAAGGCGATTACCCCGATTACACGTTCGTTGCGCAGAACCAGAACGACGGTCTGTCCGGCGCTTTCGAGTTGGTTAATCTCTTCGGCAAAGGCGTCGGCAGGACGTTTCCCGGCGGCGCAAATCAGAACGCTTTCGCCATTCACCTGCGCTTCAATCCCTGAGCCTACCAGCGCCCGTTGCCCTTCGGCGGGCAGGATTGTCAGCCCTGTGGTTTGCGCTTCGCGCACAATGGCCTGTGCCAGCGGGTGCGTTGCGCCCTGTTCGACGGCCGCCGCCAGCGTCAGCAGTTCAGACTCGCTGACACCGGTCGCCGGGTGAATCGCCGTCACGCGCGGTTTCCCCACGGTCAGCGTCCCGGTTTTATCAAAGGCGACCTGCGTGATACGGCCTAATTGTTCCAGCGCCGCGCCGCCTTTAATCAATGCCCCGCGACGGGCCGCCGCCGCCAGGCCGGAAGTGATAGCCGCTGGCGTGGAGATCACCAGCGCACACGGACAGCCGATCAGCAGCAGCGTTAACCCTTTATAAATCCACTCCTGCCAGGCGCCGGCGAACAACAGCGGCGGGACGAGCGTCACCAGCAGGGCAATGGCCATAATCGCCGGCGTATAAATCCGGCTGAAGCGGTCGATAAAACGCTCAATTGGCGCGCGGCGTTCCTCGGCCTCTTCGATTAACTTCAGGATCCGGTCAATCGCGCTGGCACCCGGTTCGCAGACGACTTCCAGCGTGACGAGACGGTCCACGCTGGTGGCTCCTGCCGGTACTTTTTCGCCGGTGGCGCGTTCTACCGGGATCGATTCGCCCGTCAGCGCACTCTCATCAAAACTGGCAAAACCGGAGATCAGTTTACCGTCGGCAGGCAAACGTCCCCCGGCGGCGACTTCAATGATGTCGCCCGGTTGCAGGGTGTTGATTGCCACCTCTTCTCGCACGCCGTCGCGCAAACGCATCGCGGTTTCTGGCTTCAGCGCCATCAGCGCGCTGACCCCTTTGCGGGCGCGACTGGCAGCCCAGCCTTCGAGTCGTTCGCCAATCAGGAACAACAGCAATACCATTGCCGCTTCTGCCGTGGCACCGATGAACAGCGCCCCGATAGCCGCGACGCTCATCAGCGTTTCAATGGCAAACCAACTGCCGGTTTTAATCAGACGCAGCGCCTGGCGGGCAATCGGGAACAGGCCGACCAGCGTCGTGGCGATAAACGCCAGTTGACCGAACGGGTGGTTAAACTGCTCCAGTCCCCAACTGAGCGCCATCATGACGGTAAGCGTCAGCAGCGGCAGGTTCTCTTTAAAGCGGGATTCGGGGACGTCTTCCTTCGCCTGTTCATCGCGCAGGGTGTAACCCGCTTTTTGCACCGCGTTCTCGATTTGCTGACGGAGATCGCCGTTGCTGTCGACGACCAGTTTCTCGGTAGCAAACAGCACCTGGACCTGGTTGACGCCGCTGACCTGGCGCACGGCGTTTTCCACTTTGCGGGCGCAGGCGGCGCAGTCCATCCCGGACACTTTCCAGCTGTAGCGAGTGCCTTTTACCGTTTCAACAACCGATTCAGGGGGCGAGCACGCGCCTTCGCAGCAGCAGTCATCGGTCTTCTGCGGCGTTGGCGCAGGCTTGAAAGATGAAAATTGTGGGGCTTTTTTGCCATCGTGAGCAGGTATCGACATGGCATCCTCCGGTTGATGATAATTTTCTCATTAACCGGAGGATACACTCTGGAGTCGACTCCAGAGTCAAGCATTATTAGAGATAAAGCGAACGGACGATCAGGAAGTGCCCTGCAAAGTAGCAGGCGGCGGCGATGGCGTTGTCCGCACGGAAACGACAGCGGTAGTGACTGCCCAGCCAGACAATGTTGCCAATAAACAGCAGCGACGCGCCCAAAAACGCCGACAGCACAGGCGCGGTGGGACGGAAGAACCACAGTTCGCCGGCCAGCCAGACCATGACCAGCGTCATGGCGATAAAGGTACATACCGGCCAGCGCAACTCTTCAAGACGTGTCCAGATCACCGCAATCAGCAGTGCGCCCAGCACCATCAGCACCAGCGGCAGCGGCCAGAAGAAAGAGAGCGTCATCTGGCTGGCAAAATAGATGGTATACAGCAGGTGCGAAAGGAAAAACGCGCCAATCGCGTAGAGCAGTCGCTGACGCGGCAATAATGTCAGCGCATCGCCAACCAGTGAAGCGCAAAGACCGGCCAGTACCAGATAGCTCACGGCGTTGAACATCGGCGCTTGCCAGGCCAGTAACAGCAGGAGTAATAAGGTGACGGGTTTAAAGACCCAGCGTTGCCAGGTGGGTCCACGGTAGGAGGCATCCACAAATAACCATGCGGAAAGGCAGACAGCGATAAACGACCAAAGCATCTTAGTTCCTTGAATTCGTTATTTTTTCGTAAGCGGTATGCTCACAACCCTGGTGTTCAGTGTAGAGGCCGCGACCACCTGATGACAACACCATAACGGGCAAGGTATGCTTATTTCCGCATTTTCTGATGGGTTATCAATATGAGTAAGCCGCCACTTTTCTTCATTATTATCATTGTGTTAATTATTGTTGCCGCCTCATTTCGCTTTATGCAGCAGCGGCGGGAAAAAGCCGATAACGATGCGGCACCGCTTCGGCAGGCGCAGATGGTGGTCAGCAATAAGCGTGAAAAGCCCATCAACGACCGACGTTCCCGACAGCAGCAGGTCACGCCGGCGGGAACCAGCATGCGCTATGAGGTCAGCTTTAAGCCGCAGAACGGTGGGCTGGAAAAGACATTCCGCCTTGACGCGACGCAGTACTATGCGCTGACGGTGGGGGAGAAAGGGACGCTGAGCTACAAGGGATCGCGCTTCGTCGATTTTGTCGCTCAGCCGTAGCATTACTTTTTGACGTTAAACTTCTTCTGCCAGACCAGCAGTTCAAACACGCCAAACAGGAAAATACGCACCTTCTCGCCGGTGGTCATTTGTGGCCCATCTTTGGGCAGGGTGGACTTCAGCAGCGCCAGTTGCATGCCGTGCATCAGCACCATGAACACGAGGGCGACGTTAACGAAGATGTTGAGCGGGCGCGGGAAGGGTTGCACCAGGTTTAACAATAAGAATGCCCACACGCCGAGCATCAGTAGTCGACCAAGATTAATCAGCATCGCTTTCTCCTTGTGCTTCGCGTTGATACAAACGGTACGCTACCTGCCCGGCGATTTTTTCCCGGTACAACGACCAGTTCGTCGGCACGGGCGGCAGACCGTTTTCCACTTCGCTTTCCACGTAAATCCAGGCAACATCTGCCAGCCAGCCGTGATTTTCCAGCAGGCTTAAGGTCTCTTCCAGTAACCCTTTACGAAACGGCGGGTCGACAAACACCACGTTGTGCGGGGTGCCCGGCTGCGCCAGGAATATCAGGGTATTGGTATTCACGACTTTTGCATTCCCTGCTTTCAGCGTAGCCAGGTTCTTTTGTAATTGCTGAGAGACCGCGCGATCCATCTCCAGCAGCGTCGCACTGGCGGCATAGCGTGACAACGCTTCCAGCCCCAGCGCGCCGCTTCCGGCGAAACAGTCCAGACAATGGGCCTCTACCATCACCGGTGCCAGCCAGTTAAACAGCGTCTCACGCACGCGGTCGGTTGTCGGACGTAGACCGGGGCTGTCGGGGACCGGGAGTTTGCGGCCGCGCCATTGCCCGCCAATAATGCGGATTTGGCCGCTGCCAGAGTGATTCGGTTTTTTCATTTCTGTTGCTCAAACCGCCGCTTGCAGATGATTCCAGGCGGTGATGTGGATTAAGTAAAGTGATAGACTATTTCATCATTTTTTTAGCTTCCATGTATATATGCATAAAATCATTCAGGATGCATCGAGGCGGCAAGCGATAAAATCCCCTGGAGCATAGAAGACGATGTGACTGGGGTTTTTGAGCGCAGCCAACAAAGAGGCAGCCTGAAAGATGAAATGCATAGGGCCGCGAGGGGTGTAATCGCAAATGGCAAAACAGAAAAAACGTGGCTTCTTTTCCTGGCTGGGCTTTGGTGAAAAAGAGCAGGAACAAGAACAAAAAACCGAAGAGCAGCAGGGTGTTGACGCGCAATTACCGCCCGACGCACCCGTTGAAACGGCGGTTGATGTAGAAGCGCAAGCGCCGGTTCACAGCAAAGAAGAAACAGAAGCCTTTGCTGAAGAAGTGGTTGAGGTGACTGAACAAGTTCAGGAAATCGAAACGTTCCAGTCTGCTGAACCCGCGCCCGCCGTCGCTGAAGCGCGCGTTGAGCCGCAGATTGCCGTCGAACACGAAGAGCTGCCGCTGCCGGAAGAGGTGAACGCCGAAAAGGAAACCTCAGCGCAAGAGTGGCAGGCGGAAGCGGAAACCGTTGAGATTGTTGACGCGGTGGAAGAAGAGGCGCAAAACGAGCCGGAACTGACCGACGAAGAGCTGGAAGCACAGGCGCTGGCGGCGCAAGCCGCGGAAGACGCGTTGATGGTCGTGCCGGTGGCGGAAGACGACGCGCCGGTCGATGAGATCGCTCAGGAGCAGGAAAAACCGACCAAAGAAGGCTTTTTCGCGCGCCTGAAACGCAGCTTACTGAAAACCAAAGAAAATCTCGGTTCCGGATTTATCAGCCTGTTCCGTGGTAAAAAAATCGACGATGATCTGTTTGAAGAACTGGAAGAACAACTGCTGATTGCCGATGTGGGCGTGGAAACCACGCGTAAAATCATCACCAATCTGACAGAAGGCGCCAGCCGCAAACAGCTTAAAGATGCCGAGGCGCTGTACGGTCTGCTGAAAGACGAGATGGGCGACATTCTGGCGAAAGTCGATGAGCCGCTGAACGTTGAGGGCAAAACGCCGTTTGTTATTCTGATGGTCGGCGTGAACGGCGTGGGGAAAACCACCACGATTGGTAAGCTGGCGCGTCAGTTTGAGCAACAGGGTAAATCGGTGATGCTGGCAGCGGGCGATACGTTCCGCGCGGCGGCGGTTGAGCAATTGCAGGTCTGGGGCCAGCGTAACAATATTCCGGTGATCGCCCAGCACACTGGCGCGGACTCCGCCTCCGTTATCTTCGATGCTATTCAGGCAGCGAAGGCGCGCCACATTGATGTGCTGATTGCCGATACCGCAGGTCGCCTGCAAAACAAATCGCATCTGATGGAAGAACTGAAAAAAATCGTTCGCGTGATGAAGAAACTGGACGAAGACGCACCGCATGAAGTTATGCTGACGCTTGACGCCAGCACCGGGCAGAATGCGATAAGCCAGGCCAAACTGTTTCATGAAGCGGTGGGCCTGACCGGTATTACCCTGACCAAACTGGACGGTACGGCGAAAGGTGGGGTTATCTTCTCGGTGGCCGATCAGTTTGGCATCCCTATCCGCTATATTGGTGTGGGCGAACGTATCGAGGATTTACGTCCGTTTAAGGCGGACGATTTTATAGAGGCACTTTTTGCCCGAGAGGATTAACAATGATTCGCTTTGAACATGTCAGCAAGGCCTATCTCGGTGGGAGACAAGCGCTGCAGGGAGTGACATTCCATATGCAGCCAGGCGAGATGGCGTTTCTGACCGGCCATTCCGGCGCGGGGAAAAGTACCCTACTGAAGCTTATCTGTGGGATTGAGCGGCCGAGCGCCGGGAAAATTCTCTTCAGTGGGCATGACATCACGCGACTGAAAAACCGTGAAGTGCCGTTTTTGCGTCGTCAGATCGGCATGATTTTCCAGGATCACCACCTGTTGATGGACAGAACGGTATTCGACAACGTGGCGATACCGCTGATTATCGCCGGAGCAAGCGGGGATGATATTCGTCGTCGCGTGTCGGCGGCGCTGGACAAGGTCGGACTGCTGGACAAAGCGAAGAACTTCCCGATTCAACTCTCCGGCGGTGAACAGCAGCGTGTCGGTATCGCCCGTGCGGTGGTGAACAAGCCAGCAGTACTGCTGGCGGATGAACCGACGGGTAACCTGGACGACGCGCTGTCGGAAGGGATCCTGCGTCTGTTCGAAGAGTTTAACCGCGTTGGGGTGACGGTACTGATGGCAACGCACGACATTGGGCTCATTTCCCGTCGTTCGTACCGCATGCTCACCCTGAGCGATGGTCACTTGCATGGAGGCGAAGCTCGTGAATAAGCGCGACGCTATCAACCAAATCAAACAGTTCGGTGGACGACTGGACCGTTTCCGTCGTTCCGGCGGCTCTTCCGGCGACGGTGGGCGTAACGCGCCGAAGCGGGCGAAACCGTCGCCAAAGCCGAACTCGCGTAAAACCAACGTCTTTAACGAGCAGGTGCGCTATGCGTTCCAGGGCGCGTTACAGGATCTGAAAAGCAAACCGCTGGCGACGTTTCTGACGGTGATGGTGATTGCTATCTCCCTGACCCTGCCGAGCGTCTGCTACATGGTCTACAAAAACGTTAATCAGGCGGCGACGCAGTATTATCCGTCTCCGCAGATAACCGTTTATCTGCAAAAAACGCTGGATGATGATGCGGCGGCAGGCGTTGTCGCCCAACTGCAGGCCGAGCAGGGCGTGGAAAAGGTGAATTATCTTTCCCGTGAAGATGCCCTCGGCGAATTCCGCAACTGGTCCGGTTTCGGCGGCGCGCTGGATATGCTGGAAGAGAACCCATTACCTGCGGTGGCGGTGGTGATCCCGAAGCTCGACTTCCAGAGCACCGATTCGCTGAACACATTGCGTGACCGGGTCTCCCGCATCAACGGGATTGATGAAGTGCGGATGGACGACAGCTGGTTTGCCCGTCTGGCGGCGCTGACCGGACTGGTCGGGCGCGTGTCGGCGATGATTGGCGTACTCATGGTTGCCGCTGTCTTCCTCGTCATTGGTAACAGCGTGCGACTGAGCATTTTTGCCCGCCGCGATACCATTAACGTGCAAAAACTGATTGGCGCAACGGATGGATTTATCCTGCGTCCGTTCCTCTACGGCGGTGCGTTGCTCGGTTTTTCCGGCGCATTTCTTTCACTGATTTTGTCAGAAATTTTGGTGTTGCGACTGTCGTCGGCGGTTACGGAAGTGGCACAGGTTTTCGGAACGAAGTTTGATCTCAATGGCTTATCGTTCGATGAGTGCCTGTTACTGCTGCTGGTTTGCTCGATGATTGGCTGGGTGGCGGCGTGGCTTGCGACGGTTCAACATTTACGTCACTTTACTCCCGATTAATAAAAGCGTGGTATAATCTTTCCCTGCAATGGGTTTCCGTTCGCAGGGAAAGAGTTGCTGTCGCCTCTTCCCCGCTTTTCATCTTCATGTCACAATTTGTGCGTAATTTATACACAACGTTGCATTGAACTTGTGGATAAAATCACGGTCTGATAAAAGAGTGAATGCTAATCTCGTTGCTCATTAACGCTGGCACGGTTGTTGCTGTCTATCGCTGTGGTGTCAGACGATAAAACTTGAGAGGATTTGAATGACCAAAGAAATGCAAAATTTAGCTTTAGCCCCTGTTGGTAACCTGGAGTCTTACATCCGGGCTGCGAACGCGTGGCCGATGTTGTCGGCTGACGAGGAACGGGCACTGGCTGAAAAGCTGCATTACCAGGGCGATCTGGAAGCAGCTAAGACGCTGATCCTGTCTCACCTGCGCTTTGTTGTTCATGTTGCTCGTAACTATGCGGGCTATGGCCTGCCGCAGGCGGATCTGATTCAGGAAGGTAATATCGGCCTGATGAAAGCCGTGCGCCGTTTCAACCCGGAAGTGGGTGTGCGCCTGGTTTCCTTCGCCGTGCACTGGATCAAAGCTGAGATCCACGAATACGTCCTGCGTAACTGGCGTATCGTGAAAGTGGCGACCACCAAAGCACAGCGTAAGCTGTTCTTTAACCTGCGTAAAACCAAGCAGCGTCTGGGCTGGTTTAATCAGGATGAAGTGGAAATGGTCGCGCGTGAGCTGGGGGTTTCCAGCAAAGACGTTCGCGAGATGGAATCTCGTATGGCGGCACAGGACATGACTTTTGATATGTCCACGGACGACGAATCCGACAGCCAGCCGATGGCGCCGGTGCTGTATCTGCAGGATAAAACCTCTAACTTTGCCGATGGTATTGAAGAGGATAACTGGGAAGATCAGGCCGCCAACAAATTGACCCACGCGATGGAAGGTCTCGACGAGCGTAGCCAGGATATTATCCGCGCCCGCTGGCTGGACGAAGATAACAAGTCCACGCTGCAGGAACTGGCCGATCGCTACGGCGTTTCCGCAGAACGTGTGCGTCAGCTTGAAAAGAACGCCATGAAAAAACTTCGCGCCGCTATCGAAGCGTAACGCCCGCGAAGTCCCCGCTAAAACCCTGGATAACTGTCCGGGGTTTTTGTTTTTTTAGCGCCTGCTCTGGCGAATTTCTCCCCCCTGGCAAACACTTACCGATGGGTTGTGCGCATCTTAGGGGATGAAAATGAAAAATAACGAACTGAATGAACGGCGTTTGCAGGCGACGCCGCGCGGGATCGGCGTGATGTGCGGCTTTTACGCCGAGAGAGCGGAAAACGCAACGTTGTGGGATGTGGAAGGTCGTGAGGTGATCGACTTTGCCGCCGGCATTGCGGTGCTGAATACCGGGCACCGGCACCCCAAAGTCATCGCCGCGATTGAAAAACAGCTCCAGTCCTTTACTCATACCGCTTACCAGATTGTTCCTTACGAAAGCTATGTCCGGCTTGCTGAACGTATCAACACACGCGTTCCCATTCAGGGGCCGGTGAAAACGGCGTTCTTCTCTACCGGTGCAGAGGCGGTGGAAAACGCGGTGAAGATTGCCCGCGCGTATACCAAACGCCCAGGGCTAATTACCTTCAGCGGCGCATTTCATGGGCGGACCTTCATGACGATGGCGCTGACCGGTAAGGTTGCGCCCTACAAAATCGGTTTTGGGCCGTTTCCTGGTTCGGTTTATCACGCCCAGTACCCTAATGCGTTGCACGGCGTGAGTACTGCCGATGCGCTGCAAAGTCTGGAGCGCATTTTCAAAGCGGATATCGCGCCGGATCAGGTCGCCGCCATCATCCTTGAACCGGTTCAGGGCGAAGGGGGCTTTAATGTTGCGCCAACGGATTTCATGCAGGCGCTGCGGGCGTTGTGTGATACCCACGGTATCTTGTTGATCGCCGATGAGGTGCAGACCGGCTTTGCTCGTACCGGCAAGCTGTTTGCGATGGAGCATCATGGCGTACAGCCCGATCTGATGACAATGGCGAAAAGCCTGGCGGGCGGGATGCCGCTCTCTGCGGTGGCTGGCCGTGCCGGGGTGATGGATGCGCCTGCGCCTGGCGGTCTGGGAGGGACGTATGCCGGGAATCCACTGGCCGTTGCGGCAGCACACGCGGTACTGGATGTGATTGATGAAGAACAGCTCTGCGCCCGCGCTGCCACATTGGGCGCGACGCTGGTCGACGCGTTGAATCAGGCGAAAGCGGACTGTCCGTTTATTGCCGACATTCGTGCTCAGGGGTCGATGGTGGCGGTGGAATTTAACGACCCGCACACCGGGAAGCCCTCCCCGGAATTCACCCGCCAGGTGCAGGACCGCGCCTTGCAGGAAGGACTTCTGTTGCTGAGTTGCGGCGTGTATGGCAACGTTATTCGTTTTCTCTATCCGCTTACCATCCCTGAGGCGCAATTTCGTCAGGCGCTCGGCATTATCACCCACTCGCTGACACGATAAACCTGTGCCGTCCCTCACCGGGCGGCACGACGTTATGTCGTTCACTTATTATTTGAATATGAAATTAGCTATTCCAAAATTATAAAAATGGGGTATGTTTTAGCAGAGTGTGCTGAAAATGCGCGAACGGCACATCTATAAATGAAATAAAGCGCTACACAACAACATCACAATAGTCGTAATAACCATAAGAATGGGGAAGGTCAGGATGAATATGAAGGGTAAAGCGTTACTGGCAGGATGTATCGCGTTGGCATTCAGCACAATGGCTCAGGCCGATATTAAAGTCGCTGTTGTGGGTGCGATGTCCGGTCCGGTAGCCCAGTACGGCGATCAGGAGTTTACTGGTGCGGAACAAGCGGTTGCAGACATTAATGCCAAAGGTGGTATCAAAGGCGAAAAACTGCAGATCGTAAAATATGATGATGCCTGTGACCCGAAACAAGCGGTCGCAGTAGCAAACAAAGTGATCAATGACGGCATCAAATACGTTATCGGCCACCTGTGCTCCTCTTCCACTCAGCCTGCGTCTGATATCTATGAAGACGAAGGTATTCTGATGATCACCCCGGCGGCAACGGCACCGGAACTGACCGCGCGTGGCTATAAACTGGTACTGCGCACCACGGGCCTGGACTCAGACCAGGGCCCGACCGCCGCGAAATACATTCTGGAGAAAGTGAAGCCGCAGCGCATCGCGATCGTTCACGACAAACAACAGTACGGTGAAGGTCTGGCGCGTGCCGTGCAGGAGAACCTGAAGAAGGGTAATGCCAACGTGGTGTTCTTTGACGGTATCACTGCCGGTGAGAAAGACTTTTCTACGCTGGTGGCGCGTCTGAAGAAAGAGAATATCGACTTTGTCTACTACGGCGGTTATCACCCGGAAATGGGCCAGATCCTGCGTCAGGCTCGTGCTGCTGGCCTGAAAACGCAGTTCATGGGGCCGGAAGGGGTTGCTAACGTTTCCCTGTCTAATATCGCCGGTGAATCGGCTGAAGGTCTGCTGGTGACCAAACCGAAGAACTACGATCAGGTTCCCGCGAACAAACCTATCGTTGATGCGATCAAGGCGAAGAAACAGGATCCGAGCGGTGCGTTCGTGTGGACCACCTACGCTGCGCTGCAATCTTTGCAGGCGGGCCTGAACCAGTCAGCCGATCCGGCTGAAATCGCCACCTGGCTGAAAGCGAACTCAGTGGAAACCGTGATGGGACCGCTGTCGTGGGATGAGAAGGGCGATCTGAAAGGCTTTGAATTCGGCGTCTTCGACTGGCATGCCAACGGCACGGCGACCGACGCGAAGTAATTGAATGCCGGATGGCGCTGGCGCTTATCCGGCCTACCGTTCTGGGAAAATACGCTAGCGAATGTAGGCCGGGTAAGCATTAGCGCCACCCGACTTTTTTAACGCTTTTCCCAGCCGTTCTGCTGCGCGGTAAAGCCCAGTACCTGCATAAACGCTGCCATGATCCCCCGGTCTTCCACGCCGACATCCGCCATCCACCAGGATGAGACGTCCGGATTATCCTGGATCACCTCTTCCACCAGATATCTCCCCACTCCCCGACGCCGCGTGACGTCACGGATGCGCAGCGAATCCAGCGCGCCCTGAGTGCCGCTCAGGGTGACCCTTACGGCACCTAACAATCGCTCATTAAATCGCGCTGCGTAGATCCGGTGTGTTTCATCTACGCTTAAAGAGGCGGCGGAATACTCCGGCCAGATTTTGCCCAGGTCGATCAGGTCCTGATCGCTAAAGTGTTCTAAACGAATGATGGTCAGCTTCATCGACAGCATGTCCAAATCACAAAAGATAATGCCAGTGTACCGAAATAATTCATCAGGACGCTTTCTCTTTTTTAAATCATTTGGCAGGGGATTAATTTTGTGACGGTCAGAACCTCAGTTCGAAACATCAGAGAATGAAAAACAGGCAGAATAATACCCTGGAAGGCAGTGTTTTATTCGGCTCATTGTCCCGTTATTTTATGCTGACAAGCGTGCTTTTTTTTGTTTATCTATGGTGAAAAGCAGAATATTATCTGTTCTTAATAGACTGAAAAATAGAGATTTTAATCTGTATTTGCGGAAAATACTGCGCTAAACCATTAATCAGACTAGTAAAAATAGTGTAGTACAAATAAAGCACAGTCTGCTTTTTAACCATATAAATACAAAATAAGTACATCACGAATGGGGATTCAGTAAATGAAACGGAATGCGAAAACGATCGTCGCAGGGGTGATCGCACTGGCGATGTCGCAGGCGGCGATGGCAGAGGAGATTAAAGTTGCCGTTGTGGGCGCGATGTCAGGTCCGGTAGCCCAGTGGGGCGACATGGAATTTAACGGCGCACGTCAGGCCATTAAAGACATCAATGCGAAAGGCGGCATCAAAGGCGACAAACTGGTGGGCGTGGAATATGACGATGCCTGCGATCCTAAACAGGCCGTGGCAGTGGCGAACAAAATCGTCAATGACGGCATTCAGTATGTGATTGGTCACCTCTGCTCATCTTCCACTCAGCCGGCGTCGGATATCTACGAAGACGAAGGCATTCTGATGATCTCGCCTGGTGCGACTAACCCGGAACTGACGCAGCGTGGCTACGCGCACATCATGCGTACCGCCGGGCTGGACTCCTCTCAGGGACCGACCGCGGCAAAGTATATTCTTGAGCAGGTAAAACCGCAGCGTATCGCCATCCTGCACGACAAACAGCAGTACGGTGAAGGGCTGGCGCGTTCCGTTCAGGACTCGCTGAAAGCGGCAAACGCCAATATCGTCTTCTTTGATGGTATTACCGCAGGCGAGAAAGATTTCTCCGCGCTGCTCGCGCGCCTGAAAAAAGAGAACATCGACTTTGTGTATTACGGCGGCTACTACCCGGAAATGGGGCAAATGCTGCGCCAGGCGCGATCCGTCGGGCTGAAAACCACGTTCATGGGGCCGGAAGGCGTGGGCAATGCGTCGCTGTCGAACATCGCCGGTGAAGCGGCTGAGGGCATGCTGGTTACCATGCCAAAACGCTATGATCAGGATCCGGCCAACAAAGCGATTGTTGATGCGCTGAAAGCCGATAAAAAAGATCCTACCGGTCCGTATGTATGGATCACCTACGCCGCCGTGCAGTCACTGGCAACGGCATTGGATCGTTCCGGCAGCAAAGCGCCGCTGGATCTGGTGAAAGATTTGAAAGCAAACGGTGCTGATACCGTGATTGGGCCGCTGAAATGGGATGAAAAAGGCGATCTGAAGGGATTTGAATTTGGTGTCTTCCAGTGGCATGCGGACGGCTCGTCCACCGCCGCCAAATAAGGCAACCACTCGTCATACTTCGAGCCGCAGATGCGTTGGCTTCGTTCACCCACCCCGGTCACGTACTTGTGTACGCATCCCGGGGATGGGCAAACTTGCCGCCTTCCTGCAACTCGAATTATTTAGAGTGGGTTCAGTATCCCGGTTTGTCGGGTTGAAAAG
Organism: Citrobacter telavivensis; assembly: GCA_009363175.1. NCBI lineage: Bacteria > Pseudomonadati > Pseudomonadota > Gammaproteobacteria > Enterobacterales > Enterobacteriaceae > Citrobacter > Citrobacter telavivensis. The sequence goes on along the minus strand of CP045205.1, from coordinate 148,227 downwards.
GTTATTTTATGTCCGAGCAGTTCCTTTATTTCTTGCAGCAGATGTTTAACGGCGTCACGCTGGGAAGCACCTACGCGCTGATCGCTATCGGTTACACCATGGTGTACGGCATTATCGGCATGATCAACTTCGCCCATGGCGAGGTGTACATGATCAGTAGCTATGTCTCTTTTATGATTATCGCGGCACTGATGATGATGGGGATTGATACCAGTTGGTTACTGGTGGCAGCCGGATTCATTGGGGCGATTATCATTGCCAGCGCCTACGGCTGGAGCATCGAGCGGGTGGCTTATCGGCCCGTCCGCAGTTCCAAGCGTCTGATTGCGCTTATCTCCGCCATTGGGATGTCCATCTTCCTGCAAAACTACGTCAGCCTGACGGAAGGTTCGCGAGACGTGGCGCTACCCAGCCTGTTCAACGGGCAATGGGTGGTGGGTGCCAGCGAAAACTTCTCTGCTTCGATCACGACCATGCAGCTGGTTATCTGGATTGTGACCTTCCTGGCGATGCTGGCGCTGACTATCTTTATCCGCTACTCCCGCATGGGACGCGCCTGTCGCGCCTGCGCAGAAGACCTGAAAATGGCCAGCCTGCTCGGGATTAACACTGACCGCGTGATTGCGCTGACCTTTGTGATTGGCGCGGCGATGGCGGCGGTGGCTGGCGTGCTACTCGGACAATTCTACGGGGTGATCAACCCTTATATTGGCTTTATGGCCGGGATGAAAGCCTTCACCGCTGCGGTTCTCGGCGGGATCGGCAGCATCCCTGGCGCGATGATCGGCGGCCTGATTCTGGGCGTCGCGGAAGCACTTTCTTCTGCTTATCTGAGTACGGAATACAAAGACGTGGTGTCGTTCGCTCTGTTGATTCTGGTACTGCTGGTGATGCCGACCGGGATTCTGGGTCGTCCGGAGGTAGAGAAAGTATGAAACCGATGCATTTTGCGATGGCGCTGCTCTCTGCCGCGATGTTCTTCGTTCTGGCGGGCGTCTTTATGGGCGTTCAGTTGCAACTGGATGGCACCAAACTGGTGGTGGATACCGCTACCGACATCCGCTGGCAGTGGGTGTTTATCGGTACTGCCGTGGTCTTTTTCTTCCAGATGCTGCGTCCGATCTTCCAGAAGAGCCTGAAGAGCGTCTCCGGGCCGAAGTTTATTCTGCCAGCCATTGATGGCTCAACCGTAAAGCAGAAGTTGTTCCTGATTGCGCTGCTGGTGATTGCCGTGGCGTGGCCGTTTATGGTTTCACGCGGCACGGTGGATATCGCCACGCTGACCATGATTTACATCATCCTCGGTCTGGGGCTGAACGTCGTTGTGGGGCTCTCCGGCCTGCTGGTACTGGGCTACGGCGGCTTCTACGCGATTGGCGCGTACACCTTCGCGCTGTTGAACCACTATTACGGTCTCGGCTTCTGGACCTGCCTGCCTTTGGCAGGGCTGGTTTCGGCGGCGGCGGGTTTTCTGCTGGGCTTCCCGGTGCTGCGCCTGCGCGGCGATTATCTGGCCATTGTGACCCTGGGCTTCGGTGAGATAGTCCGTATCCTGCTGCTCAACAATACTGAGATCACCGGTGGTCCGAACGGCATCAGCCAGATCCCGAAACCGACGCTGTTCGGCCTCGAGTTCAGCCGGAGCGCGCGTGAAGGCGGCTGGGATACCTTCAGCAACTTCTTTAACGTGAAATACGATCCGTCCGATCGCGTGATTTTCCTCTATCTGGTCGCACTGTTGCTGGTGGTGCTGAGCCTGTTTGTGATTAACCGTCTGCTGCGCATGCCGCTGGGACGGGCGTGGGAAGCGCTGCGTGAAGATGAGATCGCCTGCCGCTCGTTAGGCTTAAGCCCAACGCGCATCAAACTGACCGCTTTTACCATCAGCGCCGCGTTTGCCGGTTTCGCTGGCACGCTGTTCGCAGCGCGTCAGGGTTTTGTCAGCCCCGAGTCGTTCACCTTTGCCGAGTCGGCGTTTGTGCTGGCGATCGTGGTACTCGGCGGAATGGGTTCACAGTTTGCGGTGATCCTTGCGGCTATCCTGCTGGTGGTTTCCCGCGAGCTGATGCGTGACTTCAATGAATACAGCATGTTGATGCTGGGTGGTTTGATGGTACTGATGATGATCTGGCGTCCGCAGGGCTTGCTGCCGATGACCCGTCCACAGTTGAAACTGAAAAACGGGGAAGCGAAAGGAGAGCAGGCATGAGTCAGCCATTATTATCGGTTAACGGCCTGATGATGCGCTTCGGCGGTCTGCTGGCGGTCAACAACGTTGAACTGGAACTGCATCCACAGGAAATTGTGTCGCTGATCGGGCCGAACGGCGCCGGTAAGACCACGGTGTTTAACTGCCTGACCGGTTTTTATAAGCCGACGGGCGGCACCATTAAGCTTCGCGATCAGCACCTTGAAGGGCTGCCGGGTCAACAAATTGCCCGTATGGGCGTAGTGCGAACCTTCCAGCACGTACGTCTGTTTCGTGAAATGACGGTGATTGAAAACCTGCTGGTGGCACAGCATCAGCAACTGAAAAGCGGCGTGTTTTCCGGCCTGCTGAAAACCCCGGCGTTTCGTCGGGCGCAGAGCGAAGCGCTGGATCGTGCGGCCACCTGGCTTGAGCGTATCGGTCTGCTGGAACACGCGAACCGTCAGGCCAGCAACCTGGCCTATGGCGACCAGCGTCGTCTGGAGATCGCCCGCTGTATGGTGACACAGCCAGAGATTCTGATGCTGGATGAACCGGCTGCGGGTCTTAATCCGAAAGAGACCAAAGAGCTGGACGAGCTGATTGCCGAGCTGCGCAACCATCACAACACCACCATCCTGCTCATTGAGCACGATATGAAGCTGGTGATGGGGATTTCCGACCGTATTTACGTGGTGAACCAGGGCACGCCGCTGGCGAACGGGACGCCGGAACAGATTCGTAATAACCCGGACGTGATCCGTGCATACCTTGGTGAGGCGTAAGATGGAAAAAGTCATGTTGTCCTTTGACAAAGTCAGTGCCCACTACGGCAAAATTCAGGCGCTGCATGAGGTGAGCCTGCACATCAATCAGGGGGAGATTGTGACCCTGATTGGTGCCAACGGCGCCGGGAAAACGACGTTGCTTGGTACGCTGTGCGGCGATCCGCGTGCGACCAGCGGTCGGATTGTGTTTGATGATAAAGACATCACCGACTGGCAAACGGCAAAAATCATGCGTGAAGCGGTAGCGATTGTTCCGGAAGGGCGTCGCGTGTTTTCCCGCATGACGGTGGAAGAGAATCTGGCGATGGGCGGCTTCTTTGCCGAGCGCGACCAGTTCCAGGAGCGCATCAAGTGGGTATACGAACTGTTCCCGCGTTTGCATGAACGTCGTATTCAGCGTGCGGGTACGATGTCCGGCGGTGAACAGCAGATGCTGGCGATTGGTCGTGCACTGATGAGCGAGCCGCGTCTGCTGCTGCTTGACGAGCCTTCTCTGGGACTGGCGCCGATTATCATCCAGCAGATCTTCGACACCATCGAACAACTGCGCGAGCAGGGAATGACCATCTTCCTCGTTGAGCAGAACGCTAACCAGGCGCTGAAGCTGGCCGATCGCGGCTACGTGCTGGAGAACGGTCATGTCGTTCTCGAGGATACCGGCGACGCGCTTCTGGCCAACGAAGCGGTTCGCAGCGCCTATTTAGGCGGTTAAACGGTCTGTGATGCCTGATGACGACGCATTGCGTCTTATCAGGCCTACAAGACCAAGCCGTTTGTATTGCCCGGTGGCGCATACGCTTACCGGACCCACAGGATCGACCAGGCCGGGTAAGGCGAAGCCGCCACCCGGCTTTTTTCTGTTTTCTTGCCACTGAAACGTCATTCACCTGAAGCCTGACTGTCACCGCTTCGTCATCTAACGGTTATCTTTCTGTCATTCGCGCATGTCATGTTACCTCGCGAGCATAAAACGCGTGATTTCGCGCATCCGGCACAATAAGAGAGATGATGACAATGACATCGTTACGACACACAGCTTTGGGTCTGGCGGTTGGTCTGGCTTTTGCGACGAACGCAATGGCCGTTACCACCATTCCATTCTGGCATTCCATGGAAGGGGAGTTGGGTAAAGAAGTTGACTCCCTGGCGCAACGTTTCAACGACACCCACCCGGATTACAAGATTGTGCCGGTGTACAAAGGTAACTACGAACAGAGCCTGAGCGCCGGCATCGCCGCGTTCCGTACCGGAAATGCGCCAGCGCTGCTACAGGTTTATGAAGTCGGCACCGCGACAATGATGGCCTCGAAAGCCATCAAGCCGGTCTATGAAGTGTTCAAGGACGCAGGGATTAACTTCGACGAATCGCAGTTTGTACCGACCGTTTCTGGCTACTACACCGATTCGAAAACCGGGCATCTGTTGTCTCAGCCGTTTAACAGTTCCACCCCAGTGCTGTACTACAACAAAGACGCTTTCAAGAAAGCCGGTTTAGATCCGGAGCAACCGCCGAAAACCTGGCAGGATCTGGCTGACTACACCGCGAAGCTGAAAGCCGCAGGGATGAAGTGTGGCTACGCCAGCGGCTGGCAGGGCTGGATCCAGATCGAAAACTTCAGCGCCTGGCACGGTCTGCCGGTGGCGACTAAAAATAACGGTTTCGACGGCACTGATGCGGTGCTGGAGTTCAATAAACCGGAGCAGGTGAAACACATCGCGCTGCTGGAAGCACTGAACAAGAAGGGCGATTTCAGCTACTTCGGACGTAAAGACGAGTCCACCGAGAAGTTCTATAACGGCGATTGCGCTATCACAACTGCCTCTTCCGGATCGCTTGCTGATATCCGCCATTACGCCAAATTCAACTATGGCGTAGGCATGATGCCTTACGATGCGGACGCCAAAGGCGCGCCGCAGAACGCCATCATCGGCGGCGCGAGCCTGTGGGTGATGCAGGGCAAAGACAACGATACCTACAAAGGCGTTGCCGAGTTCCTCGACTTCCTGGCAAAACCGGAAAATGCGGCCGAATGGCATCAGAAGACCGGCTATCTGCCGATCACCAAAGCCGCTTACGATCTGACCCGCGAGCAGGGCTTCTATGACAAGAACCCCGGTGCGGATATTGCGACGCGTCAGATGTTGAACAAGCCGCCATTACCGTTCACCAAAGGGCTGCGTCTGGGTAACATGCCGCAGATCCGCACCATCGTTGATGAAGAGCTGGAAGGCGTGTGGACCGGCAAGAAAACTCCGCAGCAGGCGCTGGATGCCGCCGTCGAGCGTGGTAATCAACTGCTGCGCCGCTTTGAGCAATCGACCAAATCGTAATCTGTGACTTGCCCGGTGGCGCTTCGCTTACCGGGCCTACAACGCGCCACATGTAGGCCGGGTAAGCGAAGCGCCACCCGGCATTGTTCAGGAATCAACCCCTTATGTCCTCATCCCGTCCGGTGTTCCGCTCGCGTTGGCTGCCCTATTTGCTGGTCGCGCCACAACTGGCGATCACCGTCATTTTCTTTATCTGGCCTGCGGGTGAAGCGCTGTGGTACTCACTACAAAGCGTCGATCCGTTTGGGCTTTCCAGCCAGTTTGTCGGGCTGGATAATTTCGTCACGCTGTTTCATGACAGCTACTACCTCGACTCCTTCTGGACGACGATCAAATTCAGCGCGCTGGTGACCTTCAGCGGCCTGCTGGTATCGTTATTTTTCGCCGCGCTGGTGGATTACGTGGTGCGCGGCAGTCGTCTGTATCAGACGCTGATGCTGCTGCCCTATGCCGTGGCGCCTGCGGTGGCCGCCGTATTGTGGATCTTCCTGTTTAATCCTGGCCGCGGGCTTATTACCCATTTCCTTGAGCAGTTTGGCTATGACTGGAACCACGCGCAGAACAGCGGACAGGCGATGTTCCTGGTGGTTTTTGCGTCTGTCTGGAAGCAGATTAGTTACAACTTCCTTTTCTTCTTCGCCGCGCTGCAATCGATCCCGCGCTCGCTGGTTGAAGCCGCCGCGATCGATGGCGCCGGGCCGATCCGTCGCTTTTTCAAACTGGCGCTACCGCTGATCGCGCCGGTGAGTTTCTTCCTGTTGGTGGTCAATCTGGTCTACGCCTTCTTCGATACGTTCCCGGTTATTGATGCCGCGACCGCAGGCGGTCCGGTGCAGGCTACCACGACGCTGATTTATAAGATCTACCGCGAAGGGTTTGCCGGGCTGGATCTCTCTGCGTCCGCCGCGCAGTCGGTGGTGCTGATGTTCCTCGTCATCATTCTGACGGTGGTGCAGTTCCGCTACGTAGAAAGTAAGGTGCGTTACCAATGATTGAAAACCGTCGCGGGCTGACGATATTCAGCCACACCATGCTGATACTGGGGATTACGGTGATTTTGTTCCCGCTGTACGTCGCGTTTGTCGCGGCGACGCTGGACAACAACGCGGTGTTTGAAACGCCGATGACGCTTATCCCCGGTACGCATCTGCTGGAAAACATGAAAAACATCTGGGTCAACGGCGTCGGTGCGAACAGCGCGCCGTTCTGGCTGATGATGCTCAACAGCTTCATCATGGCGTTTGGCATTACGGTGGGGAAAATCGCGGTCTCAATGCTTTCCGCCTTTGCCATCGTCTGGTTTCGTTTTCCGCTGCGTAACCTGTTCTTCTGGATGATTTTTATCACCCTGATGCTGCCGGTTGAAGTGCGCATCTTCCCGACGGTGGAAGTGATCGCCAACCTGAAAATGCTCGACAGTTACGCCGGGCTGACGCTGCCGCTGATGGCCTCGGCAACCGCCACCTTTTTGTTCCGCCAGTTCTTTATGACCCTGCCGGATGAACTGATTGAAGCGGCGCGTATTGACGGTGCCTCGCCGATGCGTTTTTTCCGCGACATCGTGCTGCCGCTGTCGAAAACCAATCTGGCGGCGTTGTTCGTCATCACCTTTATCTACGGCTGGAACCAGTATCTGTGGCCGTTGCTGATTATTACTGACGTCAATCTGGGGACTGCCGTGGCGGGGATCAAAGGCATGATTGCCACCGGCGAAGGCACCACCATGTGGAATCAGGTGATGGCGGCAATGTTGCTGACCCTCATCCCGCCGGTCATTATCGTTTTAGCCATGCAGCGGGCGTTTGTGCGTGGTTTAGTGGACAGTGAGAAGTAGGATACCGCGATGGCAGGTTTAAAATTACAGGCAGTAACCAAAAGCTGGGATGGTAAAACCCAGGTGATTCAACCGCTGACGCTGGACGTGGCGGACGGTGAATTTATTGTGATGGTCGGCCCATCCGGCTGCGGGAAATCAACGCTTCTGCGGATGGTGGCCGGACTGGAGCGTGTCACCAGCGGTGATATCTGGATCGACCGTCAGCGCGTGACCGAAATGGAGCCAAAAGATCGCGGGATCGCGATGGTTTTCCAGAACTATGCGCTCTACCCGCACATGAGCGTGGAAGAGAACATGGCGTGGGGGCTGAAAATCCGGGGGATGGGCAAGGGGCATATTGAGCAGCGAGTGAAAGAGGCGGCGCGTATTCTCGAACTGGACGGCCTGCTCAAACGTCGTCCGCGCGAACTCTCCGGTGGCCAGCGTCAGCGTGTGGCGATGGGGCGCGCCATTGTGCGCGATCCCGCCGTGTTCCTGTTTGATGAGCCGCTGTCGAACCTGGATGCCAAACTGCGCGTGCAGATGCGTCTGGAACTCCAGCATCTGCACCGTCGCCTGAAAACCACCTCGCTGTACGTGACCCACGATCAGGTCGAAGCGATGACGCTCGCCCAGCGCGTGATGGTGATGAACAAAGGCATTGCCGAGCAGATTGGCACGCCGGTGGAGGTTTATGAAAAACCGGCCAGCCGCTTTGTCGCGAGCTTTATTGGCAGTCCGGCGATGAACCTGCTGGAAGGGCGCATCAGCCATGCGGGTACGCACTTCGAACTGGAGAGCGGCATGGCGCTACCGGTGAACTGGTTTTATCGCGGCTATGCCGGGCGTAAAATGACGCTGGGTATCCGCCCGGAACATATTGCGCTAAGCTCCCAGGCGGAAGGCGGCGTGCCGCTGGTGGTGGACACGCTGGAGATGCTGGGCGCGGACAACCTGGCGCACGGTCGCTGGGGCGATCAAAAGCTGGTGGTGCGTCTGGCCCATCAGGAGCGCCCAAAGGCAGGCAGCACGCTGTGGCTGCATCTGCCGGAAAATCATTTGCACCTTTTTGACGGTGAAACAGGACAACGTGTATGAGTAACTGGCCGTATCCCCGCATCGTCGCCCATCGCGGCGGCGGTAAACTGGCACCGGAAAACACGCTGGCGGCGATCGACGTTGGCACGCGCTACGGACATACCATGATCGAGTTCGACGCGAAGCTGTCGAAGGATGGGGAAATTTTCCTGCTGCACGATGACAACCTTGAACGCACCAGCAACGGCTGGGGCGTGGCGGGGGAGCTCAGCTGGCAGGATTTGCTGCGGGTGGATGCCGGCGGCTGGTACAGCGGCGAATTTAAAGGCGAACCGCTCCCACTACTCTCGCAGGTGGCAGAACGCTGTCGCCTGCATGGCCTGATGGCCAATATCGAAATTAAACCGACCACCGGAACCGGGCCACAGACGGGGAAAGTGATAGCCCTCGCCGCGCGTACGCTATGGCAGGGGATGACCGCACCGCTGCTGTCGTCATTTGACATCGATGCGCTGGAAGCGGCGCAGGCCGCCGCGGTGGAGTTACCTCGAGGTTTGTTGCTTGACGAGTGGCGTGATGACTGGCGCGAACTGACCGCTCGCCTGGCCTGCGTGTCGATTCACCTGAATCACACCCTGCTGGATGAAACGCGGGTTAAGCAGCTTAAAACGGCGGGGTTACATATTCTGGTGTATACCGTCAACAAACCCCAGCGCGCGGCGGAACTGCTGCGCTGGGGCGTGGACTGCATCTGTACCGATGCGATTGACGTGATTGGCCCGGACTTTACTGCTGCGGGTTAAGCATATCGCCATTCTGACGCGGCGGTAGCATGTGTTGCTGGCCGCTCCCCTGTCGCGTACTGCCACTCAACATTCCGCCGTTGGTATTCGGTAACGGCTGTTCGCGTACCTGACCCTGCTGGATCCGCTGCTGATTGTTGTTCATTTGCGTTTGCAGGTTTTGCTGCTGGAGTTGCGTCTGCGATTTTAACTGCTGATTTAACATCCCTTTCTGTTGAATCTGCTGTGTTTGCATCTGCGTTTGCATCCGCTGCTGGCTGGGGATCTGATAACCCGGCTGGTTCGGATTGTTCAGGGTGTTAATCGGCTGTGCGAGACAGGCAAATGGCAGTAGCGCTGCCAAAATTAAGCATCGTTTCATCATCTTTCCTCCTCTGAGGTCTCTCTTAAGTTTACCCCTTTCCTGGCGAAACGATGATCATTTCAGAGTTATGCACCAGGCTTAGTGGGGGGCTGACCCCGCATCTTTGGAGAATAACGATGACGAAACCGACGTTTTTACGCCGGGTAGCCCTTGCTGCTCTGCTCTCAGGAAGCTGTTTCAGCGTGCTCGCTGCTCCCCCTCCTCCGCCTCCGGTGTCGTATGGCGTGGAAGAGGATGTGTTCCATCCCGTTCGCGCGAAACAGGGGATGGTGGCCTCGGTGGATGCGATGGCAACAAAGGTGGGGGTGGATATTCTCAAACAGGGCGGTAACGCTGTGGATGCCGCGGTTGCCGTGGGATATGCGCTGGCGGTGACGCATCCGCAGGCCGGGAATCTGGGTGGCGGTGGTTTTATGCTGCTGCGGACCAAAGACGGTAAGACCACGGCGATCGATTTTCGCGAAATGGCACCGGCTAACGCTACACGCGACATGTTCCTTGACGATCAGGGCAATCCGGACAGTAAAAAATCGCTGACCTCCCATCTGGCTTCCGGCACGCCGGGCACAGTGGCTGGGTTCTCACTGGCGCTGGAAAAATATGGCACCCTGCCGCTCAACAAAGTGGTGCGTCCGGCGATCAAGCTGGCTGAAGAGGGCTTTGTGGTTAACGATGCGCTGGCGGACGATCTGAAAACCTACGGCAGTGAAGTGTTGCCGAATCACGAGAACAGCAAAGCTATCTTCTGGAAGGATGGCGAACCGCTGAAAAAGGGCGACAAGCTGGTGCAGAAAAACCTGGCAAAAAGTCTGGAGCTGATTGCGGAAAAGGGGCCGGAGGCTTTCTATAAAGGGGCGATTGCCGACCAGATTGCGCAGGAGATGCAGAAAAACGGCGGGTTGATGACTAAAGAAGATTTGGCGGGCTACCAGGCGGTAGAGCGCACGCCGATCGGCGGCGACTATCGCGGGTATCAGGTCTTCTCAATGCCGCCCCCGTCCTCTGGCGGGATCCACATCGTGCAGATCCTGAATATCCTTGAAAATTTCGACATGAAGAAATACGGCTTTGGCAGTGCGGACGCCATGCAGGTGATGGCGGAAGCGGAGAAACAGGCCTACGCCGATCGTTCGGAATACCTGGGCGACCCGGATTTTGTGAACGTGCCGTGGCAAGCGCTGACCAACAAAGATTACGCCAAATCGATTGCCGAACGGATTGATATCAACAAGGCGAAACCTTCCAGTGAAATTCGCCCTGGTAAGCTTGCGCCTTATGAGAGTAACCAGACGACTCACTTCTCGGTGGTGGATAAAGACGGTAACGCCGTGGCGGTGACGTATACCCTCAACACCACCTTCGGGACCGGCATTGTGGCGGGTAACACCGGCATTCTGATGAATAACGAGATGGATGACTTTTCGGCCAAACCGGGCGTACCTAACGTCTATGGTCTGGTGGGGGGCGATGCCAATGCCGTTGGACCGAAGAAACGTCCGCTGTCGTCGATGTCGCCCACCATCGTGGTGAAAGACGGTAAAACCTGGCTGGTCACCGGCAGCCCTGGCGGGAGTCGTATTATCACGACCGTGCTGCAAATGGTGGTCAATAGCATCGATTTCGGGATGAACGTGGCGCAAGCCACCAATGCGCCGCGTTTCCATCATCAATGGTTGCCGGATGAGTTGCGTGTGGAGAAAGGCTTCAGCCCGGATACCCTTAAACTGCTTGAGCAAAAAGGGCAGAAGGTCGCGCTGAAAGAGGCGATGGGCAGCACGCAAAGCATCATGGTTGGGCCGGACGGCACGTTGTACGGTGCATCTGACCCACGCACCGTGGACGATTTAGCCGCAGGGTATTGATTTTGTTGCCGGGTGGCGGCTTCGCCTTACCCAGCCTACGTTTGTGCAGCTGTAGGCCCGGTAAGCGTAGCGCCACCGGGCAATTTGTCACTTCATCCGCGCCATAAAATATGCATCGACATACTCGCCGTTACGCAGGCCGTACTTTTTGCCGGTGCCTTCAATTTCGAAACCGTATTTTTTATACACCGCCACGGCGGGCGCATTATCGACAAACACCGTTAATTCAATGCGTTCGACGCGCAGCCAGTTGTCGCACATATCGATCATGGTACGCATTAATGCGCTGGCGACCCCGTGGTTTTGCCATTGTGTATCGACACAAATACCAAAATCGGCGACATGACTCCGGCGCGGACGCTAAGCGACGGCAATGCACAGGTGTCCGACGACGCGGTCATCAATACAGGCGACAAGTTGTTTGATGCCGGGCTGTTCGGCGAGTCGTGTCTGCCACATCTCGCTGGAAGGATGAGGAACCTGTAGCGTGTTGTAATACACCTCCGGCTGGGCATGGATCTGACGAATCGCGTCGTAATCTTTGGTCTCAGCGTGGCGTATCACGATCTCACTCATTCCCGCTCTCCTTCATCGTTAATTGTGCCTTTACAGTCGCTGAGATTAAAAATGTCGTCAACCGCATTTTTTTGTAAAAATCACTGGACAACTGCGAATGAGAATGATTATTATTGCTCTGCGTTCAGGAAGACCCTTGCGGAGAAACCTGAAAGCACGACATTGCTCACATTGCTTCCAGTATTATTTTAGCCAGCCGGGTGCTGGCTTTTTTTTTGGTTTTTTTTCAGCCTGGCTTACTTGTCATTTTGTCCCCGGGAAGTGCTCGAGCTCCTCACGTACATTAAGTACGCTCCGGTTGCTGTGCGCAGGCCGTGAATAATCTGCCTGCGCCACTCACGCCCGAGGCGCGAGCAATCCGTTTCCAGGTGCGCCAGCGCGCCCTCAAGGACTTCCCGCATTTAGTCTCCCTCCGCTTTGCGCTATGGTGTAGGTCATCACCTTCTGAAAGGACAGCATCATGACCTTACATTGCGCATTTATTGGGTTCGGCAAGAGCGCGACTCGCTACCATCTTCCGTACGTTCTCAACCGTAAAGACACCTGGCATGTGGCCCATATTTTTCGCCGTCACGCGAAGCCGGAAGAGCAGGCGCCCATCTACTCACACATCCATTTCACCAGCGATCTTGATGAAGTGTTCAACGACCCTGAGGTGAAACTGGTCGTCATCTGTACCCACGCGGACAGCCATTTTGACTACGCGAAACGGGCGCTGGAAGCCGGAAAGAACGTACTGGTTGAGAAGCCATTCACCCCGACGATGGTTGAAGCGAAGGTGCTGTTTGAACTGGCGCAAAACAAAGGGCTGACGGTGACGCCGTATCAGAACCGTCGCTTTGATTCCTGTTTCCTGACCGCCAAAAAAGCGATTGAAAGCGGTAAGCTTGGTGAGATTGTGGAAGTGGAAAGCCACTTCGATTACTACCGTCCGGTTGTGGAAACCCACCCCGGTTTGCCGCAGGATGGCGCGTTCTATGGCCTGGGCGTACACACCCTGGATCAGATAATCTCGTTGTTTGGTCGCCCGGACCATGTGGCCTACGACATCCGCAGCCTGCGCAATAAGGCCAATCCGGATGACACCTTTGAAGCGCAGCTGTTTTACGGCGATGTAAAGGCGATTGTCAAAACCAGCCATCTGGTGAAAATCGACTATCCGAAGTTTATCGTTCACGGCACCAAAGGTTCGTTTATCAAATACGGTATTGATCAGCAGGAAACCAGCCTGAAGGCCAACATCATGCCGGGTGAACCGGGCTTTGCGGCAGATGATTCCGTTGGCGTGCTGGAGTACGTCAACGATGAAGGCGTGACGGTGAAAGAAGAGATCAAACCGGAAACGGGCGACTATGGTCGTGTCTACGACGCGCTGTATGCCACTCTCACCACCGGCGTGCCAAATTACGTCAAGGAATCTGAAGTTCTTACCAATCTTGAAATTCTCGAACGGGCATTTGAACAGGCCTCTCCTGCCACCATCAGCCTTGCCCGATAAGCCGGATTGGCTCCTCCTGAGTTGTTCATAATTTTTGAACAGAGGAGTCAATTTTCACCCTCTATGATTGATGGTGGATTCGGTCCACACTTACTCCATCGAAAACATCTGGGGGTGAACACAATGATCTACTTACGCAAAGCAAACGACCGTGGCCACGCGAATCATGGCTGGCTGGATTCCTGGCATACCTTCTCTTTTGCGGATTACTACGATCCAAACTTTATGGGCTTCTCGGCATTGCGCGTGATTAACGACGACGTGATCGACGCTGGTCAGGGGTTCGGTACTCACCCACATAAAGACATGGAAATCCTGACCTACGTGCTGGAAGGCGCAGTAGAACACCAGGACAGCATGGGCAATAAAGAGCAGGTTCCGGCGGGTGAATTCCAGATTATGAGCGCGGGGACCGGGATCCGTCACTCTGAGTACAACCCGAGCAAAACGGATCGTCTGCGTCTGTATCAGATCTGGATCATTCCGGAAAAAACCGGCATCACGCCGCGTTATGAGCAGCGCCGCTTCGACGCCGCGCAGGGCAAACAGCTGGTGCTGTCGCCGGACGCTCGCGACGGCTCGTTGAAAGTGTACCAGGATATGGAGCTGTACCGCTGGGCGCTGGTGAAAGGCGAGCAGTCAGTACATCAGATTGCCGCTGAACGTCGCGTCTGGATCCAGGTGGTAAAAGGTGAGGTGAGCATTAACGGCACTAAAGCCACTACCAGCGACGGTCTGGCGATTTGGGATGAGCAGGCTCTGTCAATTCATGCTGACAGCGATAGCGAAATCCTGCTGTTTGATCTGCCTCCTGTATAAATAATTACGCAACCTTCCCTTTAAACGGGGAAGGTTGTGCTTTGTCCGTGATAAACTGAGCAAATCTCTCACTTATGATTTCTCAGGACGATGAAGAAGAAAAGACCCGTACTTCAGGATGTAGCCGACCGCGTTGGCGTGACCAAAATGACGGTCAGCCGCTTTTTGCGTAATCCGGAGCAAGTTTCCGTCGCCCTGCGGGGCAAGATCGCTGCTGCACTTGATGAACTGGGTTATATTCCCAATCGCGCACCTGATATCCTCTCCAACGCCACCAGCCGGGCCATTGGCGTTTTACTGCCCTCGTTAACCAACCAGGTTTTTGCCGAAGTTTTACGCGGCATTGAGGCCGTGACGGACGCGCATGGCTATCAAACCATGCTGGCGCACTACGGTTATAAGCCGGAGATGGAACAGGAGCGTCTGGAATCGATGCTCTCGTGGAACATCGATGGTCTGATCCTGACTGAACGTACCCATACGCCGCGCACGTTGAAAATGATCGAAGTGGCAGGAATTCCGGTGGTTGAACTGATGGACAGTCAGTCGCCTTGCCTCGATATCGCTGTCGGTTTTGACAACTTTGAAGCCGCGCGTCAGATGACCGCCGCGATTATTACACGCGGGCATCGCCACATCGCTTATCTGGGAGCACGTCTCGACGAACGTACTATCATCAAACAGAAGGGTTATGAGCAGGCGATGCTGGATGCGGGTCTGGTACCCTACAGTGTGATGGTGGAGCAGTCTTCTTCTTACTCCTCGGGTATTGAGCTTATCCGTCAGGCGCGTCGTGAGTATCCACAACTGGACGGTATCTTCTGTACCAACGATGACCTGGCGGTGGGCGCAGCTTTTGAATGTCAGCGTTTAGGGCTGAAGATCCCGGACGACATGGCAATTGCGGGTTTCCACGGCCATGATATCGGCCAGGTGATGGAGCCGCGTCTGGCCAGCGTGCTGACGCCGCGCGAGCGTATGGGCAGCATTGGCGCAGAACGTCTGCTGGCGCGCATTCGTGGGGAGAGCGTCACGCCAAAAATGTTAGATTTAGGTTTCACCTTGTCACCGGGTGGATCTATTTAAGCCAACAAGTTTGAAGTAGCTCACACTTATTCACTTCTCGCACGTTTGGATATTGCTTCTGTTTTAGTCAGGCTGGACAATGTTACCGATAACAGTTACCCGTAACAATTCCTGATTCTTGTACTGTGGGGGCACCACTTTGAGCACGACTAACCATGATCACCACATTTACGTTCTGATGGGCGTATCGGGCAGTGGCAAATCCGCTGTCGCCAGCGAAGTAGCGCATCAACTGCATGCCGCGTTTCTTGATGGCGATTTTCTCCATCCGCGTCGCAACATTGAGAAAATGGCGTCTGGTGAACCACTCAATGATGACGACCGTAAGCCGTGGCTGCAGGCGCTGAATGATGCGGCGTTTGCGATGCAGCGTACCAACAAGGTTTCGCTGATCGTCTGTTCCGCGCTGAAAAAACACTACCGTGACCTGCTGCGTGACGGTAACCCGAACCTCTCTTTCATCTACCTGAAAGGCGATTTCGACGTGATCGAAAGCCGTCTGAAGGCGCGTAAAGGCCATTTCTTCAAAACCCAGATGCTGGTGACGCAGTTTGAAACGCTGCAAGAGCCGGGTGCTGACGAAAACGATGTACTGGTGGTGGATATCGATCAGCCACTGGAAGGTGTTGTTGCCAGCACCATTGAGGTCATTAATAAAAGGCAGTAAGTTTTGAGTACATTAACGCTTGTTTTAACGGCAGTAGGCTCTGTTCTGCTGCTGTTGTTTTTAGTGATGAAGGCGCGTATGCACGCCTTCGTTGCTTTGATGGTGGTGTCTATTGGTGCAGGTCTCTTTTCCGGTATGCCGCTCGATAAAATCGCGGCGACAATGGAAAAAGGGATGGGAGGTACGCTGGGTTTCCTGGCGATTGTGGTCGCTCTGGGGGCAATGTTCGGCAAGATTTTGCATGAAACGGGCGCGGTCGATCAGATTGCGGTCAAGATGTTGAAATCCTTCGGCCACAGTCGCGCGCACTATGCGATTGGGCTGGCGGGGCTGATTTGCGCGCTGCCGCTGTTCTTTGAAGTGGCGATTGTACTGTTGATTAGCGTCGCGTTCTCGATGGCGCGTCACACCGGTACGAACCTGGTGAAGCTGGTGATTCCGCTGTTTGCGGGCGTGGCGGCTGCCGCAGCATTTCTGCTGCCAGGGCCGGCACCGATGCTGCTCGCCTCTCAGATGCACGCCGACTTCGGTTGGATGATTCTGATTGGTCTGTGCGCCGCGATTCCTGGGATGATCATCGCCGGGCCGCTGTGGGGCAACTTTATCAGCCGCTACGTTGAGCTGAATATTCCTGACGATATTACCGAACCGCACCTGGGCGAGGGCAAAATGCCGTCCTTCGGCTTTAGCCTGTCGCTGATCCTGCTGCCGCTGGTGCTGGTGGGGCTGAAAACCATCGCCGCACGCTTTGTGCCAGTCGGTTCTACGGCTTATCAGTGGTTTGAATTTGTCGGTCACCCGTTCACCGCAATTCTGGTGGCTTGTCTGGTGGCGATTTACGGCCTGGCGATGCGTCAGGGGATGCCGAAAGATAAGGTGATGGAGATCTGCGGTCACGCGCTGCAACCGGCGGGGATCATCCTGCTGGTGATTGGTGCAGGCGGCGTCTTCAAGCAGGTACTGGTGGATTCCGGCGTGGGCCCGGCATTGGGTGAAGCGCTGACCGGGATGGGCTTACCGATTGCCATTACCTGCTTCGTGCTGGCGGCGGCGGTGCGTATCATTCAGGGCTCCGCGACCGTGGCCTGCTTAACGGCGGTGGGTCTGGTGATGCCGGTGATTGAACAACTGAACTTCTCCGGTGCGCAGATGGCGGCGCTGTCTATCTGCATCGCAGGCGGTTCTATCGTGGTCAGCCACGTGAACGACGCCGGTTTCTGGTTGTTCGGGAAATTCACCGGTGCGACAGAAGCACAAACCCTGAAGACCTGGACGATGATGGAAACCATCCTCGGCACCGTGGGCGCCGTTATTGGGATGATTGCGTTTCAACTATTGAGCTGATGTTTGTCGGGTGGCGCTTGCGCTTACCCGACCTACAAAAACCGCAAATACCAGGCCCGGTAAGCATAAAAGCGACCGGGCTTTTTTACGCTTTTATCCCTTCATCCACATCCGAATACCGTCCAGGAACATCTGGGTCGCCATCATCACCAGAATCAATCCCATCAGGCGCTCCAGCGCGTTCACCCCTTTCTCACCCAGCAGACGCAGAAACAGCGACGACTGCAGCAGGATCGCAAAGGTCCCGCCCCAGGCCAACAGCAGGGCAATCACCAGATGTCCCATCTGATTCGGATACTGATGTGATAACAGCATCAGCGTGGCCAAAATGGTTGGACCGGCCACTAACGGGATCGCCAGCGGGACAATAAAGGGCTCTTCACCTGCCGGAAGTCCGGCACTGTTTCCGGTGGCGCTGGGGAAAATCATCTTGATGGCGATCAGAAACAGGATAATGCCCCCGGATATTGAAACCGTTTCGGCTCGCAAATTAAGAAATGCGAGAATTTTCTCGCCCGCAAAGAGGAAGATCAGCATCAGCAACAGCGCAATGAAAAGCTCGCGCACCATTATCGCCCGACGCCGTTTCGGCTCGGTATGTTTCAGTACGGACATGAAAATGGGCAAGTTACCGAGCGGATCCATAATCAGGATCAATAAAACGGCTGCAGAAATGATTTCATTCATAACTCAAATTCCCTGATAATTGCCCTGGACTTTCTGCTCGCTTAAGCAGCGGGATAAGTCGCATTACTGATGGCATCGCTATCATTGATTAAATTCACTTGCGACTTTGGCTGCTTTTTGTATGGTGAAGGATGAGCCAGTAGGACACTGGTCAGCATACACAGCACACATCTTTGCAGGAAAAAAACGCTATGAAAAATGTTGGTTTTATCGGCTGGCGCGGTATGGTCGGCTCTGTTCTCATGCAACGCATGGTTGAAGAGCGCGACTTCGACGCCATTCGCCCTGTTTTCTTTTCAACTTCCCAGCTTGGGCAGGCAGCGCCGACGTTCGGCGGCACCTCGACCGGCACACTTCAGGACGCTTTCGATCTGGACGCGCTGAAAGCGCTCGATATCATCGTGACCTGTCAGGGCGGCGATTATACCAACGAAATCTATCCAAAGCTTCGTGAAAGCGGATGGCAGGGTTACTGGATTGACGCCGCCTCTTCATTGCGCATGAAAGATGACGCGATCATCATTCTCGACCCGGTAAACCAGGATGTCATTACCAACGGCCTGAACAAAGGGATTAAAACCTTTGTTGGCGGTAACTGTACCGTCAGCCTGATGCTGATGTCGCTGGGTGGCCTGTTTGCTCACGACCTGGTGGACTGGGTGTCGGTTGCGACCTACCAGGCGGCCTCCGGCGGCGGCGCGCGTCATATGCGCGAACTGCTCAACCAGATGGGCCAGCTGCATAGCTATGTGGCTGATGAACTGGCAACCCCTTCTTCCGCCATCCTCGATATCGAACGCAAAGTCACCCAACTGACCCGTAGCGGCGAATTGCCGGTGGATAACTTTGGTGTCCCGCTGGCGGGCAGTCTGATTCCGTGGATCGACAAACAGCTTGATAACGGCCAGAGCCGCGAAGAGTGGAAAGGCCAGGCGGAAACCAACAAGATCCTCGACACCGCGTCAGTCATCCCGGTAGATGGTCTGTGCGTGCGCGTCGGCGCGCTGCGCTGCCACAGTCAGGCGTTCACCATTAAGCTGAAAAAAGATGTTTCCATTCCGACCGTGGAAGAACTGCTGTCGGCTCACAATCCGTGGGCGAAAGTGGTGCCAAACGATCGGGATATCACTATGCGTGAGTTAACCCCAGCGGCCGTTACCGGTACGTTGACCACGCCGGTTGGCCGTCTGCGTAAGCTGAATATGGGACCGGAGTTCCTGTCAGCCTTTACGGTAGGCGACCAACTGCTATGGGGGGCAGCAGAGCCGTTGCGCCGCATGTTACGGCATCTGGCGTAACCGCGTTTGTTTATATTCAAGGGGTGCTGAGTCACCCCTTTTTATGCGTAAAAAAGGAGTAAACGCAGATGTATTATCTTTATGCAGGAGTTAATTAAAGTGTTGGCTATTCTTTAAGGGTGTCCTGATCGCAGTATCAGGGCTTTACCTGAAGGTAGGACGGGGCAGAGAGGATGCACAATTGTGCTGCGCCGTTCAGGTCAAAAAAAAAGTGTCACTGGCTGATGTCGAAAATCAGTTGGAGGAGTGACACCAAAAACAGGATGAAAACCATGTCCGATCGAATCGATAGAGACGTGATTAATGCGCTAATTGCAGGCCATTTTGCGGATCCTTTTTCCGTACTCGGTATGCACCAGACCTCTGCCGGACTTGAAGTCCGCGCACTTTTACCTGACGCCACTGAAGTGTGGGTGATTGAACCTAAAACCGGACGCAAAGTCGGCAAACTGGACTGCCTCGACACACGCGGTTTTTTCAGCGGTGTATTACCTCGCCGTAAAAATCCTTTTCGCTACCAACTCGCTGTTGTCTGGCATGGCCAGCAAAATCTGATTGATGATCCCTACCGTTTTGGCCCCCTGATTCAGGATATGGATGCCTGGCTGCTGTCTGAAGGCACCCATTTGCGTCCGTATGAAACCCTGGGGGCGCACGCGGACACGATGGATGGCGTCACGGGCACCCGTTTCTCCGTCTGGGCGCCGAACGCGCGTCGCGTTTCCGTGGTTGGGCAATTTAACTTCTGGGATGGTCGCCGTCATCCGATGCGTCTGCGCAAAGAAAGTGGCATCTGGGAACTGTTCATCCCCGGCGCGCAGCATGGTCAGCTCTACAAATATGAGATGATTGACGCCAACGGCAACCTGCGGGTTAAGGCCGACCCTTACGCCTTTGAAGCGCAGATGCGTCCGGAAACGGCCTCGCTCATTTGCGGTCTGCCCGAAAAAGTGGAACAAACCGAGGCGCGCAAAAAAGCCAACCAGTTCGACGCGCCAATCTCCATCTATGAAGTGCATCTGGGCTCGTGGCGTCGACATACCGACAATAATTTCTGGCTGAGCTACCGCGAACTCGCCGATCAGCTCATCCCGTATGTGAAATGGATGGGGTTCACCCATATCGAACTGATGCCGGTGAACGAGCATCCGTTTGACGGCAGTTGGGGCTACCAGCCTACCGGTCTTTATGCGCCAACGCGTCGTTTCGGCACGCGCGATGATTTCCGTTATTTCGTGAACGCCGCGCATCAGGCGGGTCTGAACGTGATCCTGGACTGGGTGCCGGGCCACTTCCCGTCAGATGATTTTGCGCTGGCCGAATTTGATGGCACCAAACTGTACGAACATAGCGACCCGCGCGAAGGGTATCACCAGGACTGGAATACGCTTATCTACAACTATGGTCGTCGTGAGGTCAGTAACTATCTGGTGGGTAACGCCCTGTACTGGATTGAACGCTTTGGTATTGACGCCCTGCGCGTGGATGCCGTGGCGTCGATGATCTATCGCGATTACAGTCGCAAAGAGGGCGAGTGGATCCCCAACGAATTTGGCGGCCGCGAAAACCTGGAAGCGATTGAATTTCTGCGCAACACCAACCGCATTCTCGGTGAGCAGGTGCCGGGAGCGGTGAGCATGGCGGAAGAGTCGACGGATTTCGCCGGCGTCTCTCGTCCTCAGGATATGGGCGGCCTGGGCTTCTGGTACAAGTGGAACCTCGGCTGGATGCACGACACCCTCGATTACATGAAGCTGGATCCGATTCATCGTCAGTATCATCAGGATAAGCTGACTTTCGGCATGCTCTACAACTACACCGAAAACTTTGTTCTGCCGTTGTCGCATGATGAAGTGGTACACGGTAAGAAATCGATCCTTGACCGTATGCCGGGCGACGCGTGGCAAAAATTTGCCAACCTGCGCGCCTATTACGGTTGGATGTGGGCCTTCCCGGGCAAGAAACTGCTGTTTATGGGCAACGAATTTGCTCAGGGACGCGAGTGGAACCATGATGCCAGCCTCGACTGGCACCTGCTTGAGGGCGGCGACAACTGGCACCACGGTGTACAGCGGCTGGTACGCGACCTCAACCAGACCTACCGTTACCACAAAGCGTTGCATGAACTCGACTTTGATTCCTACGGCTTTGAATGGCTGGTGGTGGATGATAACGAACGTTCGGTACTGGCGTTTGTCCGCCGCGACAAGGTCGGGAATGAAATTATCGTCGTCAGTAACTTCACGCCGGTGCCGCGTCACGGTTACCGCTTTGGCGTCAATCAGCCGGGTAAATGGCGCGAAATTCTCAATACCGATTCAATGCACTATCACGGCAGCAATGCCGGGAACGGCGGAGCGGTACATACCGATGAGATTTCCAGCCACGGACGCCCGCAATCGCTGAGTCTGACCTTGCCGCCGCTGTCGACAATCTGGCTGGTGCGGGAGGCGGAATGACGCAACTGGTTGCCGGCAACGCCACACCGCATGGCGCAACGTATGACGGACACGGCGTGAATTTCACGCTCTTTTCCGTGCATGCTGAGCGCGTTGAGCTGTGTGTGTTTGACGCGTCAGGCAATGAGCAGCGCTACGACCTGCCAGCGCGCACCGGGGATGTTTGGCACGGTTATCTGGCCGACGCCCGTCCCGGTCTGCGCTATGGCTACCGCGTGCATGGCCCGTGGCAGCCCGCGCAGGGGCACTGGTTTAATCCGGCGAAGCTGCTGATTGATCCCTGCGCGCGTCGCGTAGAGGGCGACCTGAAAGATGACCCGCTGATGCATGCGGGTTATGACCAGCCGGATCATCGCGATAACGCCACCATTGCGCCGAAGTGCGTGGTGACAGCCGATCGCTATGACTGGGAAGACGATGCCCCACCGCGCACGCCGTGGGGCAACACCGTGGTCTATGAAGCGCACGTCAAAGGATTAACCTGTCTGCATCCGCAGATCCCGCCGGAGATTCGCGGTACGTATAAAGCGCTCGGTCATCCGGTGATGACCAACTACCTGAAGCATTTGGGTATTACCGCGCTGGAACTGCTGCCCGTGGCGCATTTCGCCAGTGAACCGCGTTTACAACGGTTGGGGCTGTCGAACTACTGGGGCTACAACCCCGTCGCGCTGTTTGCGCTGCATCCGAGCTATGCCTGCTCGCCAGAGACGGCGCTGGACGAATTCCGCGATGCCGTTAAGGCGCTGCACAACGCGGGTATTGAGGTCATCCTCGACATTGTGCTCAATCACAGTGCTGAGCTGGATCTGGACGGACCGCTCATCTCCCTGCGCGGAATCGACAACCGTAGCTATTATTGGATCAGAGAGGATGGCGATTACCACAACTGGACCGGTTGCGGTAACACGCTCAATCTCAGCCATCCTGGCGTGGTGGAGTATGCCCTTGAATGCCTGCGTTACTGGGTCGAAACCTGCCACGTTGATGGTTTTCGATTTGACCTGGCATCGGTGATGGGGCGCACGCCGGCGTTTCGCCAGGATGCGCCGTTGTTTACCGCCATCAAACAGTGCCCGGTACTGTCCGCCGTTAAGCTTATCGCTGAACCGTGGGATATCGGGGCTGGCGGGTATCAGGTGGGGAATTTCCCCGCGCCGTTCGCTGAGTGGAACGATCATTTTCGCGATGCGTCACGCCGTTTCTGGCTACAGCGCAATCTGTCGCTTGGTGAGTTTGCCGGGCGCTTTGCGGCCTCCAGCGACGTGTTTAAGCGGGATGGGCGCAAACCTTCTGCTTCCGTCAATCTGGTCACCGCGCATGACGGTTTTACGCTCAGAGACTGCGTTTGCTTCAATCAGAAACACAATGAGGCAAACGGAGAGGAAAATCGGGACGGAACCGACAATAACCATAGCAATAATCATGGTAAAGAAGGATTAGGCGGCACTCTGGAGGTCGTCGAACGTCGACGCGACAGCATTCATGCGTTGCTGACGACGCTTTTACTTTCTCAGGGAACGCCAATGTTGCTGGCCGGTGATGAACATGGACACAGTCAGCATGGCAACAACAACGCCTACTGTCAGGACAATGCGTTGACCTGGCTGGACTGGTCACAGGCGAGCGGGGGATTAATCGATTTTACCGCTGCATTGATAAAACTGCGCCAGCAAATCCCGGCGCTGGTGGGAGACCATTGGTGGGAAGAGGGAGATGGCAACGTGCGCTGGCTTAACCGCCACGCACAACCATTGAGTGCGGATGAGTGGCAACACGGGCCAATGCAGATGCAAATCCTGCTGTCGGACCGTTTTCTTATTGCTATCAATGCCGCGCTTGATACCGCTGAAATTGTTTTACCTGAAGGGGAATGGCGTGCTGTTCCCCCCTTTGCCGGAGTGGATAATCCGGTAATTACGGCTGTCTGGCCGGGACCTGCGCACGGACTGTGTGTGTTCCAGAGATGATCAAAAAGGAGTTAGTCATGGTGAGTTTAGAGAAGAATGACCGTTTAATGTTGGCGCGCCAGTTGCCGTTGAAATCTGTTGCCCTGATTCTGGCTGGAGGACGTGGCACCCGTCTGAAAGATTTAACCAACAAGCGCGCAAAACCGGCCGTTCACTTTGGTGGTAAGTTTCGTATTATCGATTTTGCGTTATCCAACTGTATTAACTCCGGGATCCGCCGTATTGGCGTCATCACGCAATATCAGTCTCATACTCTGGTACAGCATATTCAGCGTGGTTGGTCGTTCTTCAGCGAGGAGATGAATGAATTCGTCGATTTGCTGCCTGCCCAGCAGAGAATGCAGGGCGAAAACTGGTATCGCGGCACGGCAGATGCGGTGACGCAAAACCTCGATATCATCCGTCGTTATAAGGCGGAATATGTGGTGATCCTGGCGGGTGACCATATCTATAAGCAAGACTATTCGCGCATGCTGATCGACCACGTAGAGAAAGGCGCGCGCTGCACCGTGGCCTGTATGCCGGTGCCGATCGAAGAGGCCAGCGCGTTCGGCGTAATGGCGGTCGATGAAAACGAGAAGATCATTGAATTCGTGGAGAAACCGGCCAACCCACCCGCAATGCCAGGCGATGCCACGAAATCCCTCGCCAGTATGGGGATCTACATTTTTGATGCCGATTACCTCTATGAGTTGCTGGAAAAGGATGACGGCGACGACGGCTCCAGCCATGACTTCGGCAAAGATATCATTCCGACCATCACCAAAGCTGGCATGGCTTATGCACATCCCTTCCCATTGTCCTGCGTCCAGTCGGATCCTGAGTCCGAGCCGTACTGGCGTGATGTCGGAACGCTGGAAGCGTACTGGAAAGCGAACCTCGATCTGGCATCCGTGACCCCAGAACTGGATATGTACGATCAGAACTGGCCGATTCGCACCCACATGGAATCGCTTCCGCCGGCAAAATTTGTGCAGGACCGCTCGGGCAGCCACGGCATGACGCTGAACTCGCTGGTTTCTGGCGGCTGTATTATTTCCGGTTCAGTGGTCGTGCAGTCCGTTCTGTTCCCGCGCGTGCGGGTGAATTCATTCTGTAATATTGATTCGGCAGTGTTGTTACCTGAAGTCTGGGTCGGCCGCTCATGTCGCCTGCGTCGCTGTATTATCGATCGCGCCTGCGTTATCCCTGAAGGCATGGTGATTGGTGAAAATGCGGAAGAAGATGCCCGTCGCTTCTATCGTTCCGAGGAAGGCATTGTGCTGGTGACGCGCGAAATGCTGCGCAAACTGCAGGTCAAACAGGAGTGAGAATGCAGGTTTTACATGTATGTTCGGAAATGTTTCCCCTGTTGAAGACAGGGGGTCTGGCAGATGTGATTGGCGCGTTGCCGGCAGCGCAAATCGCGGATGGTGTGGATGCCCGCGTTCTGCTGCCCGCGTTCCCCGACATTCGTCGGGGCATCACGGATGCGCAAGTGGTCAGTCGCCGCGACACCTTCGCGGGCAGGATTAGCCTGCTGTTTGGTCATTACAACGGTGTGGGCATTTACCTGATTGATGCCCCGCATCTCTACGATCGTCCGGGGAGTCCGTATCACGATACGAACCTGTTTGCCTACTCCGATAACGTGCTGCGTTTTGCACTGTTGGGATGGGTTGGATGTGAAATGGCCTGTGGGCTTGATCCATTCTGGCGCCCGGATGTGGTGCACGCGCACGACTGGCATGCCGGCCTGGCGCCTGCGTATCTGGCCGCGCGTGGACGTCCGGCGAAATCGGTATTTACCGTGCACAACCTGGCGTATCAGGGCATGTTTTATGCACAGCATATGAATGACATCCAACTGCCATGGTCGTTCTTTAACATGCATGGTCTGGAGTTTAACGGTCAGATTTCATTCCTGAAGGCCGGCCTGTACTACGCCGACCATATTACGGCGGTCAGCCCAACCTACGCGCGGGAGATCACCGAGCCGCAGTTTGCCTACGGTATGGAAGGACTGCTGCAGCAGCGCCATCGTGAAGGGCGTCTTTCCGGCGTTCTGAACGGGGTTGACGAGAAAATCTGGAGTCCGGAGACGGATCTCTTGCTGGCGTCACGCTATACGCGTGATTCACTGGAAGAGAAGGCGGAAAACAAACGCCAGTTGCAGATAGCGATGGGACTGAAGGTGAATGACAAGGTTCCGTTGTTTGCCGTCGTCAGCCGCCTGACCAGCCAGAAGGGGCTGGATCTGGTGTTGGAGGCGCTGCCGGGACTTCTGGAGCAGGGCGGACAACTGGCGCTGCTGGGGGCGGGCGATCCGGTGCTGCAGGAAGGTTTCCTTGCTGCCGCCGCGGAATATCCTGGTCAGGTTGGCGTACAGATTGGCTATCACGAAGCGTTTTCGCACCGCATTATGGGCGGCGCGGACGTTATTCTGGTGCCGAGTCGCTTTGAGCCGTGCGGCTTAACGCAACTCTACGGACTGAAGTACGGCACGCTGCCGCTGGTACGGCGCACCGGTGGACTGGCTGACACGGTGTCCGACAGTTCGCTGGAAAACCTTGCCGATGGCATCGCCAGCGGGTTTGTGTTTGAGGACAGCAACGCCTGGTCTCTGCTGCGGGCCATCCGCCGCGCATTCGTGCTGTGGTCTCGACCTTCGCTCTGGCGGTTTGTGCAACGGCAAGCGATGGCGATGGATTTTAGCTGGCAAGTCGCGGCGAAGTCATACCGCGAGCTTTACTATCGCTTGAAATAGATATTCAGGAATCATCATTATGAATGCTCCATTTACCTATGCATCGCCGACTCTGAGCGTAGAAGCGCTTAAGCACTCTATTGCTTACAAGCTGATGTTCACGATTGGTAAAGACCCGGTTATTGCCAATAAACATGAATGGCTGAACGCGACGCTGTTTGCGGTGCGCGATCGTCTTGTGGAGCGCTGGCTGCGTTCTAACCGTGCCCAACTGTCACAGGAAACGCGCCAGGTTTATTACCTGTCGATGGAGTTCCTGATTGGGCGTACCCTTTCCAATGCGCTGTTATCCTTAGGGATTTATGACGATGTCCAGGGCGCACTGGAAGCGATGGGGTTAGATCTTGAAGAGCTCATCGATGAAGAAAACGATCCGGGTCTCGGTAACGGTGGCCTCGGGCGACTGGCGGCCTGTTTCCTCGATTCGCTGGCAACCTTAGGGCTGCCGGGGCGCGGCTACGGCATCCGCTACGACTACGGGATGTTCAAGCAGAACATTGTCGATGGACGACAGAAAGAGTCTCCCGATTACTGGCTGGAATATGGCAACCCGTGGGAATTTAAACGCCATAACACGCGGTACAAAGTCCGCTTTGGCGGGCGTATTCAGCAGGAAGGCAAGAAAACGCGCTGGCTTGAAACCGAAGAGATCCTCGCGGTTGCGTACGATCAGATTATCCCCGGTTATGATACCGACGCTACCAACACGTTGCGTCTGTGGAATGCGCAGGCCAGTAGCGAAATCAACCTCGGTAAATTCAACCAGGGGGATTACTTCGCCGCAGTGGAAGATAAAAACCACTCTGAGAACGTGTCGCGCGTACTGTATCCGGATGACTCCACCTACTCCGGGCGCGAACTGCGTCTGCGTCAGGAGTATTTCCTGGTCTCCTCTACGATACAGGATATCCTGAGCCGTCACTATCAGCTGCACAAAACCTACGACAACCTCGCGGATAAGATTGCCATTCACCTGAATGATACACACCCGGTGCTGTCAATTCCGGAACTGATGCGACTGTTGATCGATGAGCATCAGTTCACCTGGGACGACGCGTTTGAAGTGTGCTGTCAGGTCTTTTCCTACACCAACCACACGCTGATGAGCGAAGCGCTGGAAACCTGGCCGGTGGATATGCTGGGTAAAATACTGCCGCGCCACCTGCAGATCATCTTTGAAATTAACGACTACTTCCTGAAAACGTTGCAGGAGCAGTATCCGAACGATACTGGTCTGCTGGGACGGGCGTCGATTATTGACGAGTCCAACGGTCGTCGCGTGCGTATGGCGTGGCTGGCGGTCGTGGTGAGTCATAAGGTGAACGGTGTTTCCGAATTGCACTCTAACCTGATGGTTCAGTCGCTGTTCGCGGATTTTGCGACCATCTTCCCGACCCGTTTCTGCAACGTGACGAATGGTGTGACGCCGCGCCGCTGGCTGGCGCTGGCGAACCCGCCGCTTTCCGGGGTTCTGGACGAGAACATTGGCCGTACATGGCGTACCGATCTGAGCCAACTGCATGAACTCGAACAGCACTGCGATTTCCCGCTGGTCAATCATGCGGTACGTCAGGCGAAGCTGGAAAACAAAAAGCGGCTGGCAAACTATATTGCGCAGCAACTCAACGTGGTGGTGAATCCGAAATCGCTGTTTGATGTCCAGATCAAGCGCATTCATGAGTACAAGCGTCAGTTAATGAATGTGCTGCACGTGATTACGCGCTACAACCGCATTAAGGCCAATCCTGATGCGCAGTGGGTGCCGCGGGTGAATATTTTTGCCGGTAAGGCCGCATCGGCCTATTACATGGCGAAGCACATCATTCACCTGATTAATGACGTTGCGAAGGTCATCAATAACGATCCGCAGATTGGCGATAAGCTGAAGATCGTGTTTATCCCCAACTACAGCGTGAGCCTGGCGCAGTTGATCATTCCGGCGGCGGATTTGTCCGAGCAGATTTCACTGGCGGGGACGGAAGCCTCCGGCACCAGCAACATGAAGTTTGCGCTGAACGGTGCATTGACTATCGGTACGCTGGACGGGGCGAACGTGGAGATGCTGGAACACGTTGGCGAAGAGAACATCTTTATCTTTGGTAACACGGCGGAAGAGGTCGAAGAACTGCGCAGGCAGGGCTATAAGCCGCGTGAGTATTACGAAAAAGATGAGGAACTGCATCAGGTGCTGACGCAAATCGGCAGCGGCATGTTCAGTCCACAAGAGCCTGGACGCTATCGTGATTTGGTGGACTCGCTGATCAACTTTGGTGACCACTATCAGGTGCTGGCGGACTACCGCAGCTATGTTGATTGTCAGGACAAGGTGGACGAGTTGTATGGTCGCCCGGAAGAGTGGACCGCCAAAGCGATGCTCAATATCGCCAACATGGGCTATTTCTCCTCTGACAGGACCATCAAGGAGTATGCTGACACCATCTGGCATATTGATCCGGTGCGGTTGTAAGTTGTCACGTTAACAAAAGGAGCCCCCGGGCTCCTTTTTTGTGCGCGGTGATGGCGCATTGATATGGAATAATAACCGTCTGCTGGTGTATAGTGTCCGAGGAATTAATTATAATTAATTGATAAATTTATGAAAAAAATCACAACATCGATTCCCGCCCTCGACAAAATTATGCGCGTCTTCGCTTATCTGATGGAATGTGATGGCGCAACGTTCACGCAGATTCATCAGAATTCAGGGATCGCAAAAAGTAGCACCTCCTCTTTACTGACGGGCATGGTTGCGCATGGCTTATTGCGTCAGGAAAAAGACAAATACTATTTGGGGTTACGTCTCTACGAATTAGGGAATAAAGCCGCACAACAGTACGATATTAAAAAAATAGCGTTGCCGGTGCTGGAAGAAATTCGCGATGCGACAGGCTTAACCTGTCATCTTGGCGTGCTCGAGGGCGACTCCCCCATTTATCTTCTCAAGCTCGAAAGCCCACAGGCGATTGTGATACGCAGTTGGGAAGGTAAGCGCCTTTCGCTGCATAGTTCCGGTCTGGGGAAAGTGCTGATTGCCTGGCTTAATTCGGAGGACCTGGATGAACTGCTGCCGCCCGATCAGGTTCTGACGCGCTATACCGAAACGACGATTACCGATGTGAATATCCTGAAGCAGGAATTAGCCGGGATCCGTCAGCGTGGCTGGGGCTATGATAACGAAGAAGATTCTTTGGGCGTGCGTTGCATCGCTGTACCCATATTTAATGCCGAAGGAAAGGTAGTGGCGGCATTGAGCGTATCCGGTGTGGCGTTCCAGATCCCGGATGAAAAACGAGAAGCGCTTGCCACACAAATGATGGATGCCAGTCGTCGCCTGTCGTCGATGCTGCGCTAGTCTTTTCGCCGGGATGGGGAAAGAAAAGGCGGGCGTTAAGCCCGCTGATCAGGGTTACAATCCGGCGCGCTGTAAAACCTTTTTCAGACTGGCGATGTGGGCCTCATTTGCCGGCTGCACCGGCGGCATGACCTCTACCGGGATATCAATGCCGCTGAGCTGAATGGCTTTTTTGATAATCCCGAAGAAAGGGGTATCCAGACTGTAAATGGTTGATAACGCGGAGAGTCTGCGTTGCAGGTGGAACAGGGTCTCATACTCTTTTTCGCACCAGGCGCGATAAATTCCGCAGGTTAATTGTGGAGCAAAGTTAGCCGTCGCCGGGATCCCGCCATTTCCCCCCATAATCAACGTGTCCATCATATATTCATCGTAACCAGAGAAAATAACAAAGTCAGGGCGAACCGGTCGTACGGTATTGATGATTTCGCGAATATGACTAATGTTATCCACCGTATCTTTTATGCCAATGATATTGGGAATGTCATGCGCCAGTCGGGTAATTAAATCAATACTGAGATCCTGGCCGGTGAGCGCCGGAAAGTTATAGAGAATAACCGGCGTTTTGATGCTTTCTGCAACGGTTTTGAAATGATGATAAATATAATCATCGGTCAGCCTGGCATAATAAGGATTAAGGACCAGGACGGCATCCACTTCCAGACGATCGGCATGCAGACCGTAATCAATAACGTCTTGCGTGCAGGTACTGCTGATCCCTAACAGCACGGGAATTCGATGATTGATATGTTTAACACAAAACTCGGCGGCTTCCAGACGCTGCTCTTTTGTCATGTGGCAGAACTCACCGCCGCTGCCAAGCAATAACACGCCGTTCACCTGGTTTGCAATAAGGTGGTCGAGTAAGGTTGCCATCCCTTTTTTATCTAGCTCTCCCTGCGCATTAACAATGGTGGGAACTGGCGGAAAGACACCGTTGAATTTTTCTGTTTGCATAATGAGTTTATCCTTAAAAGCAGGTGGGCTGGCAATCATGCCGCCCACCAGGGACGTTATTTAATCCAGGCTCCCGCCATTAATGAGGTTGCGTTGGTCGTAAATTGCTTAAAGACGCCGCGTCGGTTTGAATAATCCGGTTTCGTCCAGTTTTCCCGACGGCGTTCAAGACAGTGCTGAATTTCTTCTTCCGTTTTGTACTCTCCGTGAATGCCAACAATGTTGAGCTTGCGTCCTTTGACGTCCATTTCGATGAGGTCACCGTCTTCGACAAGTGCAATAGGACCGCCATCGGCCGCTTCCGGAGAAACATGGCCGACGCAAGGACCGCTGGTTGCGCCGGAGAAACGACCATCGGTAATCAGGGCGACTTTGCCATCAAGACGTTTGTCATAAACAATCGCGTCTGTGGTCATGAGCATTTCCGGTGCTCCCGAACCTTTAGCCCCTTCATAACGAATAAAAATGACATCACCTGGTTCGATGTGGTTATGAATAATGGCTTGCTGGGCATCCTCTTCCGAATTGAAGACGCGTGCAGGGCCGATATGGTGGTGCATATCTGGCGCACAGGCGGCGTATTTGATAACCGCGCCTTCCGGCGCGATATTGCCTTTTAGCACGGCAATCGACCCTTTCTTGGTCGCGTTTTCCGGTTTACGGATCACCTCTTCCGGGCTGACCCGATAATTACTCAGATAGCCGTGGTTGCGGGTAAAGAAACCGGACTGATGGAGCATCTCCAGGTTTTCACCCAGCGTCCGGCCTGTCACCGTCAGGACATCCAGATCCAGATAGTCGCGTAGATACCATTGCACCATCGGCACGCCGCCCGCGAACCACATCATTTCTGTGACGTACTGGCCGCTGGGTTGAATATTGGTGAGGTAAGGGATCTCATTGTTTATCTGGTCAAACAGTTCAGGTTTCAGCTCCCAACCCAGTTCATGGGCGATTGCCGGGAGATGGATCATGGCGTTGGTACTCCCGCCGATGGCGGCATGGACCTTAATGGCGTTTTCAAAGGCGGCAGGGGTGAGAATCTTATGCGTCGTGATATTTTTCTCTGCCAGGTATAACGCCTGATGACCGGCGCTCCGTGCGATGCGACGAATTTCCGCCAGCGTGGAGGGCAGTAACGCGCTTCCCGGTAAGGCAAGGCCCAGCGCTTCAGACATGCACTGCATCGTGCTGGCGGTGCCCATAAACTGGCAGGCGCCTGCCGTTGGGCAACCGCACTGCTGCATGGCCTCTACCTGCTGAATGCCTATCTCGCCTTTCTTGAGTTTGGCGGTAATACCACCGAGATCGGACGTACTCATATTCGGCGCCGGACGCATTGAGCCGCCGGGAATATGCAGCATCGGTAGATTCAGGCGCGCCGCGGCGATCAAATGCGCCGGGATCGATTTATCACAGCTAGAAATCAGGATACCGGCATCGTAAGGCACGACGGAGGCATGAATTTCGACCATGTTCGCGATAGCCTCGCGGGAGGCTAAAATATAGTTCATCCCATCATGGCCCTGGCCCCAGCCATCACAAATATCGGTCACGTGATGACGAACGGCACGACCGCCGCTTTCGTGAATGCCTAAAACGGCTTCATCGCCCAGATGATTTAGATGAAAGCTACCGGGATGACTTTCGCCATAGCAGTCATCCACCAGAACCTGCAGTTTATTGACATCTTCTTTGGTGTAATTCATCCCCAGACGCAGGGCGTCCAGTTGTGACCACAGGTCACGGGCGTGTTGGCATTTCTGACTCATTTGGCGATTCCTTCTTGTTTGAGCGACGTCTCAGGCGCCGATGCATGATGAGGACTGCTACTGCCTGCTGGACGGGCGGTAACCGACGGTAGGCTGAACAGCAGCGCGACAGCGATGAGGAGTGCGGCTACCAGCACCGTCATCCCCGCCGTTTGGGAGAACGTGACGGTTAACAAGCCCACCAGATAAGGGCCAATAAAGCCGCCGATGTTGCCTAATGCGTTGATGGTGCCGCGTACGCCGCCCAGCACGTTGGGGGCGAAGAGTAATGGCGGCAATGTCCAGAACGGTCCCGCATAGGCCTGCAGGAAGAAGCCGCAGATGACCATCATGCCGTACGCCAGCCAGACGTTATCTTTCAATAGCAGGGAGAGCGCGAGGCAGGCGGCAAAGCCCAGCAATGGGATTGCCGTGTAGAGGCGGCGATTCATGGTTTTGTCACACCATTTGGCAATGTAGTACTGGCCGACGATGCACAAAATGTACGGTGCCGCAGTCAGTAAGCCGACGATAGTCATTCCGCTGCCGGTCAGGTGTTTAATCAGGTTTGGCATCCAGAGGGCGAAGCCGTAGAAACCAACCTGCACGAAGAAATAGATGCCGATCAGCTTCCATAAGTTAATGCTGCTCAGGACATTGCGGATACTGCTTGCCTCGCCCCCGATCGTCAGCGCGCGATCGGCCTGCAATTTCTGTTCGATCCAGGCGCGCTCTTTAGGATCCAGCCATTTGGCCTGATGAGGATGGTCAGAGACCAACGGCAGCCAGACGAACAGCAGACCGAGTGAGAGTAACCCCTCGATGACGAACATTTCTCGCCAGCCATAGGTTTCGATAAGCCAACCAGAAAGCGGTCCGGTGATGATCGACGCCACGGCAAGGTTCATCTGGAAATAGGCAATCGCCCTTGCGCGCTCTTCATTGGGGAACCAGTGACCAATCAACGCCAGGATAGCGGGATAGACCGCACCCTCAGCGACGCCAAGGATAAAGCGGATAATCAGCAACTGGGTAGGGGTCTGGACGAAGCCGGTCAGCAGCGCGAAGCCGCCCCATGCGACGATAGTCCAGGCGATCAATTTCTTGGCGCTTAATCGTTCCGCGATTTGACCGCCGGGGATTTGCAAAAAGATATAACCAATAAAGAAAATGCCAGCGACCAGACCGGCAAACGAAGCGGTCATTCCCAGGTCTTCTTCCATTCCCCCCGCAATCCCAATCGCGATGTTCGTCCTGTCCATGTAAGCCACGATATAAACGAGGATGGTGGCTGGAATGATGTGTAGCCAGCGTCCTCGCGTAGTCGGTTTATCGAGTTCAATGCTCATTAGCGCATCCCTTAATAGTAGAGGTAATTTGTTCTGTATATAGAACTATTGTTCTGTATACAAATACTATGAGGGATAAATTTTGAGCGTCAATTCCATATTGTCAGCAAGGTTATGTTTTGTGATTTGCTTCATATCCTGTTGCAAAAACCGCAGAAACGCGTTCCCTTGCTAAAAACAGGCCAGTTTTCCGGGGAAGCATCAAAACTGTGTCACTCTTCACAGGATGAAGCTTTCTACTGATTTGTAGGTTGTGTGCGCCAGAGAACTTGCAATAAATTCCATATAAAGAATCAACGTTCCGTATATTGAACTTTAATGGTAAGGAGAATTTGAATGGTCACAACGGCAATATTTCCGTCTCGCTATGTTCAGGGAAAGGGCGCATTGACAACGCATCTGCCTCAGGAGCTTGCCTCTTTAGGGCATAAAGCGCTTATTTTACAAGACCCTGTGGTTTACGAGAGATATCAGGATACGCTCGCGTCGGCACTTCACGGCGTGGTTGATTTTGAAATTGAGGTTTTCAATAGCGAATGCAGCGATGAAGAGATCGCCAGAATTTCTGCGCGTGCGCAGCAAGTCGGGGCAGATGTTATTGTGGGTATGGGCGGGGGTAAAACATTAGACACCGCCAAAGCGACAGGGGCAAGTTTGCGTCTTCCTATTGCCGTCGTTCCCACGCTTGCCTCAACGGATGCCCCCTGCAGCTCATTAGTCGTCATCTATACACAGGAAGGTCAATTCAAACGCTATCTGATGATCCCCCGTAATCCCACGTTGGTGTTGGTGGACAGCGCCATTATCGCCGCCGCGCCGGTGCGTTTCTTAATCTCCGGAATGGGGGATGCGTTGGCGACCTGGTTTGAAGCCGAGGATTGTCGGATAAAAGGGGCCGGGAATATGACAACCCGTCCAGGCCCCATGACGGCTTTTGAGCTGGCCCGCTTCTGTTACAACACGCTGATGCGCTATGGTCGTTCGGCAAAGCTGGCCTGTGAGCAGCACCAGGTTACGCCAGCGCTGGAACATGTGATTGAAGCCAATACGCTGTTATCCGGGCTCGGTTTTGAAAGTGGAGGACTGGCGGCAGCGCATGCTATTCATAATGGTTTAACCGTACTTCCCGCAACACATCAGTACTGGCACGGTGAAAAAGTGGCCTTTGGTACGCTGGCAATGCTGGTGTTAACCGACAGGGCTCCTGAACTTGTCGAAGAGGTCTATCAGTTCTGTGAGGACGTGGGGCTACCGATAACGCTGGCAGATATTGGTCTGGCTGACGTCAACGATAAAGAGCTACTGGCAGTGGCACAGGCAGCCTGTCAGGTGGGAGAAACGATGCATAATGAACCCTGCGAAATTACGCCTGAAGCGGTACTTGCTGCATTACGAACGGCAGATGCGCTTGGACAAGCGCGGAAGCGGAAAATGAAGTCACTCTGAAAGTAATAAAACGCCCGGTAGCGCGTGTCTATCGGGCGTAATGTCATTTAAGACGCCAGTGAAAGCTGATGTTTCTCGACGTACTCCGCCAGCCACTGGGTCATGCGGGACTGCTGTTCGGCGTTGAGCCACATGCCTTCTTTCGTACGGCGCCACAGCGCATCATCCGCGCGGCGAACCCATTCGTGGTCCACCAGATATTTCAGTTCTGCTTCGTAGAATTCATGACCGAAGTCTTCGCCCAGGTCTGCGACCGTTGTCGCTTCACCGAGGATCCACTCCGTGTTGCTGCCGTAGGTACGCGAGTAGTGGCGCGCCAGTGATTCCGTCAGGAACGGATAGCGACGGCGCAGTTTTGCCGCGTAGTCTTCGCGATCGCCACCGATTTCACCGCCTGGCAGCACGCAGTCTTTGGTCCATGCCGGGCCAATGCCCTGATAGTACGACGACAGTTTCTCCATCGCGTGCTCGGCGAGCTTACGGTAGGTGGTCAGCTTACCGCCGAAGACGGAAAGCAGCGGCGCTTTGCCGTTTTCATCATGAATATCCAGCGTGTAGTCACGGGTGATGGCCTGCGGCGAATCCGACTCGTCGTCGCACAGCGGACGCACGCCGGAATAGGTCCAGACGATATCGTCGCGACCGAGCGGTTTCTTAAAGTGCGCGTTGTACACTTTGAGCAGGTAATTGATTTCACTTTCGTCAATTTTCACCGCTTTCGGGTCGCCTTTGTACTCGACGTCGGTGGTGCCGATGATCGAGAATTCATCCATCCACGGAATGACAAACACAATGCGCTTATCTTCGTTTTGCAGGATATAAGCCTGTTTCTGGGTGTGGACGCGCGGCACCACAATGTGGCTGCCTTTGATCAGGCGAATACCGTACGGTGAAGGCAGATGCATGCCTTCGTCGAAAAATTCTTTCACCCACGGACCGGTGGCATTGACCAGTCCCCGTGCCTGCCAGGTGAATTTCTTACCGGTATCGATATCTTCGGCTTCGACTACCCACAGACCGTTTTCGCGACGTGCAGAGGTTGCCCGAGTGCGGGTTAACACTTCCCCACCTTTACGCACCACCATCTGAGCATTGGCCAGTACCAGACGCGCATCGTCTACCCAGCAGTCAGAATATTCGAAACCGCGCACGATCTCGGGTTTCAGTACGGACTCTGCGCCAAAACGCAAACCGGAAGAACCCGGCAAACTGGTGCGTTTGCCCAGATGATCGTACATAAACAGACCAATGCGAATCATCCATGCCGGACGCAGGTGCGGACGATGCGGCAGACGAAAGCGCATCGGGAAGGCGATGTGCGGTGCCATTTTCAGCAGCACTTCGCGCTCAGCCAGCGCTTCGCTCACCAGCCGAAATTCGTAGTGTTCCAGGTAGCGCAGGCCACCGTGGATGAGTTTAGAACTGGCAGAGGAGGTTGCGCACGCAAGATCCTGCGCTTCCAGCATCAGCACGGATAAACCGCGTCCAGCGGCATCTGCCGCGATACCGGCACCGTTGATGCCTCCCCCTATCACAATCAGATCTTTGGTTTCCATGCTGCCCTCGTGCACTTTCGTTATAGCTCATAAATGTTCGTTATCGAGCATAATAGCAAAGAAACGCGCCATTGGTAACATCGAATAAACAATTTACAGTGATACATATAACATTATGGCGTTTCACTCCCGTGGGGACGTAAACTAGGGGGCAACATGCCGAAAACGTCTCACCTGCACTATAAAGAAGAGAATGTATGGAACAGTTTGAATGTATTAATGTTGAAGAAGCGCACCAGAAGCTGCATCGGGGCGCGGCGGTACTGGTGGATATCCGCGATCCGCAAAGTTTTGCAATGGGTCATACTCCCCAGGCATTTCATCTGACGAACGACACGCTGGGTTCATTTATGCGCGATCATGACTTCGATACGGTGGTCATGGTCATGTGCTACCACGGCAACAGCAGCAAAGGCGCGGCGCAATATTTGCTCCAGCAGGGCTATGACGCGGTCTACAGCATAGATGGCGGATTTGACGCCTGGCATCGTCATTTTCCCGCAGAGGTGGCATACGGCTCGTAAGCCTTTATACTGTCCTCTTTTGTACGGATTAAGCGACAGCAACAATGTTGATGATTACCTCTTTTGCTAACCCCCGCGTGGCGCAGGCCTTTGTTGATTACATGGCGACGCAGGGCGTTATCCTGACCATTCAACAACATCATCAAAGCGATGTCTGGCTGGCGGATGAAACGCAGGCCGAACGTGTGCATGCGGAGCTGGCGCGTTTTCTGGAGAATCCCGGCGATCCGCGTTATCTCGCGGCCAGCTGGCAGTCCGGTCATACCGGCAGTGGACTTCATTACCGCCGTTTCCCGTTTTTAGCCACACTGCGTGAGCGGGCTGGTCCGGTCACCTGGCTGATAATGGCAGCCTGCATTCTGGTGTTTATCGTCATGAACATCGTTGGCGATCAAACCGTGATGATGTGGCTGGCCTGGCCGTTCGACCCGTCATTACAGTTTGATGTCTGGCGCTACTTCACGCACGCCTTCATGCACTTTTCACTGATGCACATTCTCTTCAACCTGCTGTGGTGGTGGTATCTTGGCGGTGCGGTTGAAAAACGTTTAGGCAGCGGCAAACTGATTGTGATTACGGTCATCAGCGCCCTGCTGAGCGGATATGTACAGCACAAGTTTAGCGGCCCGTGGTTCGGCGGGCTTTCCGGTGTCGTCTACGCGCTGATGGGCTACGTCTGGCTGCGCGGTGAGCGCGATCCGCAAAGCGGGATCTATCTGCAACGCGGGTTGATTATTTTCGCGCTGATTTGGATCGTCGCCGGATGGTTTGATTTGTTTGGGATGTCGATGGCCAATGGCGCACATATCGCCGGGCTGGCAGTTGGGTTGGCAATGGCGTTCGCGGATACTTTAAATGCGCGAAAACGAACATAGTTCCAGGGAATAACAATGAAACAAACACAACGACATGATGCAATCATTGAGCTGGTAAAAAAACAGGGATACGTCAGTACGGAAGAGTTGGTGGAGCATTTCTCCGTCAGCCCACAAACCATTCGCCGGGATCTCAACGACCTGGCCGATCAAAACATGATTCTGCGCCACCACGGCGGCGCGGCGCTGCCGTCCAGTTCAGTCAACACGCCGTGGCACGATCGTAAAGCTACGCAGACGGCGGAAAAAGAACGCATTGCGCGCAAAGTCGCCACGCAGATCCCCAACGGTTCAACGCTGTTTATTGATATCGGGACAACGCCAGAGGCCGTGGCGCACGCGCTGCTCAACCACAGTAATTTGCGTATCGTGACCAACAACCTCAACGTCGCGAACACGCTGATGGTAAAAGAGGACTTTCGCATTATTCTCGCGGGCGGCGAGCTTCGCAGCCGTGACGGCGGCATTATTGGCGAAGCGACGCTCGACTTTATTTCCCAGTTCCGCCTGGATTTTGGCATTCTGGGGATAAGCGGCATCGACAGCGACGGCTCGCTGCTGGAGTTCGACTATCATGAGGTGCGCACCAAGCGTGCGATTATCGAGAATTCCCGCCACGTCATGCTGGTGGTGGATCATTCGAAGTTTGGCCGTAATGCGATGGTGAACATGGGCAGCATCAACCTGGTGGATGCAGTGTATACCGACATTCTGCCGCCGGCGGGTGTGCTCCAGGTGATTACCGAGAACCATATTCAACTTGAACTGTGCTAGACGTGCTGGCTGAAACCGTCCCCGGCGTGCCGGGGACGTGCGGATGACGCGCTTACAGACGCTCAACAATCACGGCGATCCCCTGACCCCCGCCGATGCACAGCGTTGCCAGCCCGGTGGATTTATTGCGCTGCTGCAACGCGTGAACTAGCGTCACCAGAATCCGTGCGCCGCTTGCGCCAATAGGATGTCCCAGCGCGATCGCGCCGCCGTTGACGTTCACTTTCTCTTCCGGGAAGTCGAGTTCGCGGGCAACCGCCAGATACTGTGCGGCAAAGGCTTCGTTGGCTTCGATTAAATCCAGATCGCTGACCGTCATTTTGGCTTTTTCCAGCGCCCGTTTTGTCGCTGGTATTGGGCCGAGTCCCATCATACTGGCGTCAACCCCGGCCGAAGCCCAACTCTTCAGGCGCGCTAACGGTGTAATCCCACGCGCACGCGCAGCGCGCTCGGACATCAGGACCAGCGTCGCCGCCGCGTCATTGATGCCGGAGGCATTGCCTGCGGTGACGGTTCCCGTACTTTCAAAGGCCGGACGCAGTTTCGCCAGCGAACCGGCATCGGTTTCCGGGCGTGGAAACTCATCGGTATCAAACAGACAGACCTCTTTTTTACGCTTCAGGGTTACCGGCACGATCTCCTGCCTGAAATAGCCGGCGTTGATCGCGGCTATCGCTTTTTGCTGCGATGCCAGCGCTACCTGGTCCTGCTCTTCGCGGCTTAAGCGATAGCGTTTGGCAATATTTTCCGCCGTGATCCCCATGTGGTAATCATTGAAGGCGCACCAGAGCCCGTCGTGGATCATCACGTCTGTCAGTTCACCGTTGCCCATACGATACCCCTGGCGCGCGCGGGCCAGTAGGTAAGGGGCGGCGCTCATGTTTTCCATCCCGCCGACAATACAGGTCTGATTATCGCCACTCAAAATGGACTGCGCGCCCAGCACGACGGTTTTCAGGCCAGAGCCGCAGACTTTATTGACCGTGAATGACGGCACGCTCTCCGCTAAGCCCGCATGATGCGTCACCTGGTGGGCCGGGTTTTGCCCTAATCCGGCCTGTAACACGTTGCCGAGGATCACCTCGTCAATGTTGATATCTGACGGAAGGTCCAGCAGGTTCGCCCGCACGCTGGTCGCGCCCAGCATCACCGCCGGGACGTCTGCCAGGCTGCCGGCAAATTTACCAATAGGGGTGCGTTTCGCACTCACAATAACAATGGAGTCGTTCATGCCAGAGCCTCCACGGGCTGCAGTGTTTTCAGGTGTGCACAAACACGGAAGTGTGCTTCCGTACGCGCACGAAGTTCATCAAGCGTGAGGGTGTCGCTGATTTCGTCGAGGATCATTTCGCCGTTCACAAAGCTGAATACGGCGAGTTCGGTGATGACTTTGCTGACTTTGCCAACCGCCGTTAAGGGGTAACTGCAGCGGTGTAGCAGCTTTGGCTCGCCATTTTTAGCGCAGTGCTCCATCGCAATGATGACTTTTTTTGCACCAGCCACGAGGTCCATTGCCCCACCCATGCCTGGCACCATTTTTCCGGGCACCATCCAGTTGGCGAGATTTCCGCGTTCATCGACCTGCAAACCGCCGAGCACGCAGACATCAACATGTCCCCCGCGAATAAGAGCGAAAGAGAAGCAACTGTCGAACATTGCCGCGCCTGGGATCATGCCGCACGGCTGACCGCCTGCATTGACGAGACAGGCATTCACTTCGTCCAGAGGGCCGAGGCCAAGAAAACCATTTTCCGACTGCAACGTGACCTGAATATCCTCGGCCAGGTAGTTCGCGACCTGCGTCGGCAGGCCAATGCCCAGATTAACGACGTCGCCGTCGTGTAACTCTTGCGCCACGCGGCGGGCAATAAGTTCTTTTGCGTTCATTACTGGGCCTCCATGAACAGATGATCCACCAGCGCACCGGGGGTGATGACGTGCACAGGAGGAATACTTCCCAACGCGCCGATGTCGCGGGTTTCGGCCACGACCACATCGGCGGCTAGGGCCATCACCGGGTTGAAGTTGCGGGCGGTCAGGTCATAGGTGAGATTGCCGGCCTCATCGGCATGACTGGCAAGAAGAATGGCGAGATCGGCGCGCAGAGGTTGCTCCAGCAGCCATTTCTCACCATTGACCAGCAGCGTTTGTTTATTTTCTTCCACCACCGTGCCCAGTCCGGTTTGCGTGAGGAATCCCCCCAGTCCGGCGCCGCCCGCGCGGATCTGTTCGGCGAGCGTTCCTTGCGGCACTAACTGAACATCGAGTTCGCCGGAAATCATTTTTTTACCGGTTTCCGGGTTGGTGCCAATATGAGAGGCGATCACTTTTTTGACCTGGCCGTTAGAAATCAGAGGACCAATACCTTTATCGACAAATGCGGTGTCATTGCCGATAAGCGTTAATTCTTTCACCCCGGAACGCATAATTTCTGCCACCAGATATTCCGGCGTCCCGACGCCCATGAAGCCGCCAAACATAATGCTCATGCCGTCATGTAATAATTCGCGGAATTTATCCGCCGTTATTCTTTTGTTTTGCATAATGGTGTACTTGCTGTTTTGAGGACAGGGATCCTCTGGCGGGATAATGAAATCCCGCCGAAGCGTGAGGATGTTGGTGTCCGAAAAATTAAATGGGCATATCCAGTAACGCAGAGCTTAGCCCTTTGCCGTGCATATCGAGCGCCAGTGAGCGAGTGACACCACCTCCCAGCGCTTTATGCATCACGAAATTTAGCGCGCCGAGTTCCGGTAATTCATAACGAATCACTTCGCCCTGTACGATATCGCCAAACCAGGCTTTGACTTTTTCGGCGGTGACCTGTTCTGCCAGCGTGGCATAATCTTCCGGGCGCCAGGCAATTAATGAAATATTGGAAATATTTCCTTTATCTCCGGTACGGGAATGAGCGATTTCACGTAATTTCATTATTTATTCTCCAGTACGGTAACGTGGTGTTGAACGCATTGACGCGGAATAAGCGTGGAATCCATCGCCAGGATTTCTTTTACGGATTTCATGACGCCGCCGCCGCCCGCAGGACCGTTGGTATAGAGCGTTTCCACTTCGTTACCGACGGTAACCGCCTGCGCGCGGGTGGCGCAGCGGGCAGCAACGCGGGCGCGCACTTCATAAGGATCGCTGTACTGACCGCGCGTTTCACCATGCAGCGCATTGACGCCAATGAGGTCATAACGCGTTTCTTCGGCATTGACGTGGCAAATGGCAAAGCGCTCACGCACGATATCGAGAGCGAGACGGCCGCGATTTACCGCGCCCGGACCGGCGTAGGAAATTTCACCTTCACCGATAAAGCCATCCTGATAACCGACGGAAACCTTCAGCGTTTCGGTGCGTGGCGCGCCCGTCGCGCCGGTAACCCGCACGGCATCCGGACCGCACTGGCTGAAACGCACATGGCTAAAGTCAGCGACCACGTCAGGGGTGAGATAACGATCCGGCCGGTGGATTTCGTACAGCAGTTGCTCTTTGCAGGTGTCTTCGGTGACCCGTCCGCCGGAACCGGCCACTTTGGTAATGGTGGCGTTGCCATCTTCACTGACTTCAGCCAGCGGGAAACCGAGATGTGCCAGACGAGGGACATCCTTCACTCCCGGATCGGCATAATATCCGCCGGTGATTTGTCCGGCGCATTCCAGAAGATGACCGATACAGGTCCCCAGGCCCAGATGCTGCCAGTCATCAGCGGCCCAGTTGAACTCATGCATCATCGGCGCAAGGAAAAGAGAAGGGTCCGCGACGCGTCCGGCAATCACTACATCCGCATCGGAATCAAGCGCTTCCAGTAACCCCGCGGCACCTAAATACGCGTTTGCAGAAAGTAAGGTTTTTTCAAAGCGAGAGACGGGGACGCCGGCTTCATCCAGCGTCAGGTCCATCGACTGAATAAGTGACAACACCTCATCGCCAGTGACTACCGCGACTTTAAGGCCATGCAGACCCAGCTCCTGGGCTATCTTCAGCACTGCTTTTCCGGCGGCGACCGGGTTGGCGGAACCCATGTTAGAGATGATCCGCACGCTTTTAGCGTGACAGGTCGGTAACACCGCGCGCATCCGCGCGTC
This sequence comes from Citrobacter telavivensis, assembly GCA_009363175.1. Classification (NCBI taxonomy): domain Bacteria; kingdom Pseudomonadati; phylum Pseudomonadota; class Gammaproteobacteria; order Enterobacterales; family Enterobacteriaceae; genus Citrobacter; species Citrobacter telavivensis. Next base: position 105,215 of record CP045205.1, on the reverse strand, counting down.
GAGCAGTTCGTTATAGCCTTTGTTCGGATCCTGTTGCTTCTGTTTTTGTCCAATGGCGATGGTGCGCTCTGCCAGACATTCAAACACCAGATAATCCAGTTCCCCTTTTTCGGCCAGTTCAACCGCAGGTTCAATGCGATCGCCTGCGTAGCCTGCTCCGGAACCAATTCGAATTGTTTTCATTCTATTTCCTTAATTCGTCACAAGAAATGTGCTGTTAAATCGGGAAGACGCCGGTGAGGGCGGCGGCAAAGGTCATAATGACGCTGGCTGCCCACAGGACCGGGATGGAGAATTTTTGGTGATCCGCGAGGTCGACACCGGCAAGGCTGACCAACAGGAAGGTCGCGGGGGTCAGTGGGCTGACCGGGAAGCCGGTGGTCATCTGACCCAGCACCGATGCCTGAGCGACCTGAATGGCGGGGATACCCATGATGTCCACGGTATGCGCGACGACAGGCATAATGCCGAAGTAGTAAGAGTCGGGATCGAAAATCAGCGACAGCGGCATCGAGATAAGGCCGACGATGAACGGAATATGGGACGCCAGCGCCGCAGGCATAAACTCCACCGCCGCGTGAGACATCGCTTTAAGCATGCCCGCGCCGCCCATGATCCCGGTAAATGCCCCTGCTGCGAACAGGATGCTGGCCATCATCAGCGCGGCTTTGGCGTGGGCGTTGATCCGTTCTTTCTGCATTTCAACATTCGGATAGTTGATCATCAGCGCCAGCGTCAGGGCGATCATGAAGGCGACGGTGGGGGAGATACGGGTGAAGACCATCGTGCCGATCACGGCGATAACCAGCGCGATGTTGACCCAGAAAAGATGCGGGCGACGCAGGACTTTTTCCTGCTCGGTCAGTTCCTTATGATGCGAGAAATCGCCTGCGGCAGCGGCAAAGTGGGCTGCGCCAAGACGTTTCTCTTCGCGCTTACCCCAATACCAGCCCATCATGACCATAAAACCCAGGCCCGCGAGCTGCGCCGGAATGAGCGGGATAAAGAGGTCATGGGTGGTAACGTTCAACGCGGCAGAGGCGCGAATCATCGGGCCGGTCCAGGGTAAAAAGTTGACCCCGGCGCTGAGCGCAACAATGCCAAGCAGGATCCGTTTGTCCATGCCGAGGCGATTGAACAGCGGCAGCATGGTGGGGACCGTAATTAAAAAGGTTACCGCGCCATTGCCGTCAAGGTGGGCGATAAGCGCCAGAAGACCCGTTCCGATGATGATTTTAACCGGGTTGGTCCCTACAAAGCGCAAAATGCCGCGCACGATAGGGTCAAACATCCCGGCATCCGTCACGACGCCAAAAAAAGCGATCGCAAAGACAAACATCGCCGCCATCGGGGCCAGTTTTGTGATGCCTTCGACCACATATTTTGCCGTATCCGTTCCGCAGCCTGCAGCCAGCGCGCCAATCACCGGAATGACGATCAGGGCAACCAGAGGTGACATCCTTTTAGACATGATAAAAAATAATAAGGTGGCTATGGTAAGCACACCTATTAGCGCCAGCATGTGTTTCTCCTTAATATTTTTATAAATTTATCTGCTTCGGAATGTATGAAAGTAAATACAATGTTAACTATGTGCAGAGGGTTATATGTTTTATCAGTGCATTAATTTTTATCACAGTGTGCCAGGTGGTACTAATTTGTAAATCCGATGGAGTCATTTGACGCAAGGCTTAATGCTATTATTTGAAATAAAAATAACGCTATAGCAATTTTGTTTGGATATAAAAATAACCTTATAAACAGAGGGTTATTTAGGGCGTTGAGTTTGTTATGCTTAAACGACTTTAGTGGGGGTGAACTCGTTTATCGAAATTAAAATGTGGTTAATGTGGGGTGGGTCATAAAAAGAAATTAACTGCCTTTTATTCATTTTAAAAACCGATAAAATAATTAATGATTCCGATGGCAGGAGTGTGAAATGAATCTTTCGATTAAGCAACTCAGGGCTTTTTTAATATTAAGTGAGGCTGATAGTTTTACTCAGGCGGCCCGGCGGTTTAACCTTTCTCAGCCCGCGTTTAGTACCCTGATTGCATCACTGGAAGAGGAAATTGGCTACCGGCTATTCGACAGAGATACGCGGCGAGTATTGTTGAATGCGGATGGCATTCATTTTCTCGATCTGGCGCGCAATATTGTTCAGAGCCACGACGATGCCGTGGGTGAAATCAAAGACCGGGTGGCGGGAAACAGCAACGATATCACCCTCGCGGTGTTGCCTTCGCTGGCGGTGGAGTGGCTACCTGAAATCCTGGTGAAATACAGTAAGAAGGTGCCACAAAGTAATGTGAAACTGATCGACACCCAGTGGGATCGTTGTCTGAAGGCATTGCTGGATGGTCAGGCGGACATGGCATTAACCGCCGGGCAACCCTCGTTGACCACGTTCGATTCGACGCTATTGTTCTCGGATAAATTTTATCTGCTCTGCCATCGCGAACATCCTCTGGCACAACAATCTTCGGTATCGCTCAGTCAGGTCTGCGATTATCCCTTTATTGCTTTCAGCGTTGGGACCAGTATTCGGCAGTACACCGATAAGCTCTGTGAAAATCTGGCCATGAGTTTTGATTATCAACTGGAAGTTCGACAGCTCACTACGATGATGGGCCTGATTGCTGCCAATTACGGGATCAGTATTACGACCGGCTTAACCCTGTTCCAGTTCAACCATAAAGATATCGTGATTTTGCCGTTTGAAGATCTGGCGCTGGAACGGGCAATTTATCTGGTGACCCCGAAGGGACGGCATCCTGCACCTGGCGTCACGGCGTTTGCGGAATTCATTACCTGCCAGGCGCACCAGTTCGCGTCAGAACATATGTGAGGTTAACGCCAGTGAAAAACCGGTGGCGCTATACCCCATAACCCATCATTTTCAGCAGTCGCTGTGCGTGTTGTACCGCATCCTGACGGTGCGCCACGCCGAGTTTCTGATACAGATTACGGATATGCGTCTTGATAGTGGTTGCCGCCACCGCCAGTTCGCCAGCGATTTGTTCGTTGCTGTAGCCAGAATAAATCAGTCCCAGAACCTGCCATTCTCGCTGCGTCAGCGGACTGGTGCGGATAAGCTCCGGCACTTCCGGATGATTCAGCAGGCGCTCCACAAAGCCTTCGTCAAAGTGGGCGTACTTGTGGCGGTGATGCTGGTTGATTTCACGCAGAATGCGCTGTGCGCGGTGCTGGTCCAGTTCCGGCAATGTATTCAGTTGAATAAGCTGGCGTAACTGTTGCGCCATCGACTCACCTTCAATCACGAAATGGCTGATGAATCCGGTGCGATTGGCTAATTGCAGGGCATCAAGCAGTACGCGCTGAGCGTCATTTTTGCGTCCGGCCTGCCAGTACAACTGGTTAAGCAGCAGCAGGTTACGGTTCAGGTCGCTCATCAGACGCAGGCTGCGCGCGTTTTCATTCAGCTCTTCCAGGACTATCTCTGCGGGTTCAAATTCGCCCAGCAAAATTTGCGCTCTGGCGATGTTGCGCCACTGGCCTTGCAGGAAGTGGTTGTTGGCAAACTCCGGTTTCGGTGTCTGGCGCAGCCAGTTGGCGGCCGACTTTTTATCGCCGGTCATTTGCCAGTAGATCACCCGAACCTTGTCGGCGTTTGAGATCCAGTCGCTATGGTAGTGACCGTTGCCAAGCAGATTCTCAAGACGGTTAAGATGGCTGCGGGCATTGTCCAGATCGCCACGGGCCAGCGAGCACTGCACCAGCAGCGCCAGGCACTGTAGCTGCTGCTGCGGCTGAAAGGCGGAGAGCACTTCGATGCCGCTGCGCGCAGAGGCTTCCGATTCGTCCAGTCGCGCCCACGCCCACAGCAGTTGGGCACGAATGCGCACCAGGAACTCGTGCATGGGCAACTGTTCCAGATGCTGATCTTTAATCAACTGGAACGCTTTCTCCTGAGTTTCCCAGGCGGCCTGCAAAAATCCCTGGGCAAAGAGAATTTCACTTTGCTGGATCAAACTCCAGAGCGCGTAGTGCCAGACATCATGATGACGCGCCATCTGTTCGGTCTGCTGCATCAGCGTTAAAGAACGAGAGAGATCGCCCTTACAGTGCAGCACTTCACCGTGTACCGAGGTCGCCACAATACGGCTGTAGTACAAGGCGATGGGCAGCTCATCCAGCGCTTGTTTTGCCAGATGCTCGGCCTCATCAGGATTACCGTCGTTGATCGCCACCTGAGCGCGGAGCGCGTTAAATTCGGCGTGCAGCGTGCTGTCCATCACCCCCTGAATCTCTTGTTCAGCACGGGCCAGCAGGGTGTTCACTTCGCTGTAGCGGTGCTGGCTCTGCATCAGCCAGGCCTGAAGCAACACCAGACGCGGATTTTCCAGCAGGCTTTCCCACGGCAGCGCTTTTAACGACTCTTCCAGCAGTGCCAGTTCGCTGTGGTTAAACAATCCCCACGCGTGGTTAAGCAAGATATCACGCAGCATATGCGCATCGCCCGCCGCCAGCGCGTGGTGGATGGCTTCACTGGGGAAGCCCTGCGCCATCCAGCTCTCCGCGGCGGCGCGATGGATATCAGGTAACTCTGTCGCCAGTTCCCACTGGCAGCGCTGACGCAGGAAGCTGCCAAACAGCGGGTGGTAGCTGAACCATTCGCCGGTGTCATCCATCCGTTGCAGGAAAAGCCCCTGGCGCTCAATCTCTTCCAGTCGCATCTGACCGTTCTCTTCACCGGTCACACGAACGATCAGCGCGTCGTTCATTGAGCGTAACACCGCGCTTTTCAACAGGAAGAGACGGGTGCTGACATCGACGCTGTCCAGCACTTCATCGACCAGATAATCCGAGAGATGGCTGGCGTTAATGCCTGCCAGACGGCGTGCCGACTGGTGCGCAGAGTGGTTGTTCTGCCGCGCAGAGAGGGCGATGAGCTGTAATGCTGTCGCCCAGCCCGCCACATCGTCACACATCCGACTGCTTTCGGCGGCTTCGATGGGGGAGGATAAACGGCGGTCAAAAAACTGTTTTGCTTCCTGGTGATTAAAGGCCAGTTGCTGACTGCCTATCTCCAGAAGCTGATCGCGCACGCGCAGGTTGGCAATCCCCAACTGCGGCAAGTTACGCGACAGCACCACCAGCGTGAGATTTTCAGGCTGGTGGCGCAGGAAGAAGCGCATGGATTCATGAATCACCGGGTTAGTGATCAGGTGGTAATCGTCGATGACCAGATACAGCGGGCGATGCCACTCCGCCAGCTCAATAAAGAGCTGCGCGAAAAGCGAGGTCAGACTGACATACTGACGTTTTTGCACCATCACTTCGCTGGTGGTGCAATGACCGTTGGTGGCCTGCTGTACCGCGGCAATCAGATAGCTGGCAAAACGCTCCTGCTGGTTGTCTCCCTCATCCAGCGAGTACCAGCCGAGCTCACTTTTCCCGGCAGCCCATTGTGAAATGAGCGTGGTCTTCCCATAACCTGCAGGACTTGTTACCAGAGCCAGCCTGAAATTGTTCGCGCCGGAAAGTTTAGCCAACAGGCGCTCACGAACCACCGTATGGTCGAGTCGAACCGGACGACTGAGTTTAGACGGAATCAACATAGTTAGCACTTCACTGTGGAAAATGGGGGACTGCGATTTTTTTTGCGCTTCGTAATTAATAGATATAAGGTCGGCCAGAAAACACCTTATTGCAAGTTAAGAGGTCTTTTTGTGTTTCTGAATTTGCACTCTGTCACAAATCTTTATAACTCTGACAGAAACCGCTTTCAATCGCGCGCAAGGCGCAAACAGTCTGGGTTGGAGGGGAGATTCTACGGTGTTAAATAGGGTCATTTTATCCCTACGCTCTTTGCCTTTTTTAGCGAAAGTGGCCCTATAACGCGACAGGAATTTAATATCAGTACGATTATTCCGACAGCCTTTTGATATTTCAGGTTAGAAACTATTTCTCCATTAACATATACCTGATGAGTGCTTTCTGAAATTTGCCGTTGCCCGGCGTTAACCTTATCTTTAGTGCGGCGAAATCGTCACCAATCCTCATTCCGTACGCTACCTTTAAGTGGCGGCGATCACACTTTTTCGCTCATCCCCACTACTCCTCCCTGCCTAATCAAGAGTGGGATGAGGAAGGTCAACATTGAGCCTGGCAAACTAGCGATAACGTTGTTTTTTACCAAAGGACCCGGAATTCCTATGTCACAGCCTACCTTCAATCAAGAGCAATTTCAGGCAGCCCTGACGCGTCAGTGGCAGCATTTCGGTTTACTGTCAGCTCACGAGATGACGACCCGTCAATGGTGGCACGCCGTCAGTGGTGCACTGGCGGAACTCCTCAGTGCGCAACCTGTGGCGAAACCGGCGAAAAACCAGCGCCATGTGAACTACATCTCTATGGAGTTCCTGATTGGTCGTCTGACGGGGAATAACCTGCTTAATTTGGGTTGGTATCAGGCGGTGAGCGACGCGCTGAAAGCGCACGACATCAACCTGACCGATCTGCTGGAAGAGGAGACTGACCCGGCGTTGGGCAACGGGGGATTGGGTCGTCTCGCCGCCTGCTTCCTGGACTCGATGGCGACGGTGGGTCAATCTGCCACCGGTTACGGTCTGAACTATCAGTACGGCCTGTTCCGTCAGTCGTTTGCCGATGGTCAGCAAATGGAAGCGCCGGATGACTGGCATCGCGGCAGCTATCCGTGGTTCCGTCATAACGAGCAGCTTGATGTGCAGGTCGGCATTGGCGGCAAGGTGACAAAAGACGGTCGCTGGGAACCCGGCTTTGTGATTACCGGGCAGGCGTGGGATCTGCCGGTATTGGGCTACCGTAACGGCGTGGCGCAACCGCTGCGTCTGTGGCAGGCCACTCATGCGCATCCGTTTAACCTGACTAAATTTAATGACGGCGATTTCCTGCGTGCGGAACAGCAGGGGATCGATGCCGATAAACTGACTAAAGTGCTTTACCCGAACGACAACCACACGGCGGGTAAGAAGCTGCGTCTGATGCAGCAATACTTCCAGTGCGCCTGTTCGGTGGCCGATATTCTGCGTCGCCATCATCTGGCCGGCCGCAAGCTGCATGAACTGGCGGATTACGAAGTCATTCAACTGAACGATACTCACCCGACGATTGCAATTCCGGAACTGCTGCGTGTGCTGCTTGACGAACACCAGATGAGCTGGGATGACGCCTGGGCAATCACCAGCAAAACCTTCGCCTATACCAACCACACCCTGATGCCAGAAGCGCTGGAGTGCTGGGATGAGAAACTGGTGAAAGCGCTGCTGCCGCGCCACATGCAGATCATCAAAGAGATTAACGATCGCTTTAAGAAGCGGGTCGATAAAACCTGGCCTGGCGACAAACAGGTTTGGGCGAAGCTGGCGGTGGTCCACGACAAACAGGTGCGCATGGCGAACATGTGCGTGGTCAGCGGCTTTGCGGTCAATGGCGTTGCTGCGCTGCACTCCGATCTGGTGGTGAAGGATCTGTTCCCGGAATATCACAAGCTGTGGCCGAACAAGTTCCATAACGTGACCAACGGCATCACGCCGCGTCGCTGGATCAAGCAGTGCAACCCGGAACTGGCCGCATTGTTTGATAAAACGCTGAAGAAAGAGTGGGCGAACGATCTCGACCAGTTGATCAACCTGGAGAAATACGCCGACGATGCCAGGTTCCGCAAGACCTGGCGTGATATCAAGCAGGCGAATAAGGTGCGTCTGGCTGAGTTTGTGAAGGTCCGCACCGGGATTGAGATTAACCCGCAGGCGATTTTCGACATTCAGATTAAACGTCTGCACGAGTACAAGCGTCAGCACCTGAACCTGCTGCATATCCTGGCGCTGTATAAAGAGATCCGCGAAAACCCGCAGGCAGACCGCGTGCCGCGCGTCTTCCTGTTTGGCGCGAAGGCGGCTCCGGGTTACTACCTGGCGAAAAACATCATTTTTGCCATTAACAAGGTGGCAGAAACCATCAACAACGACCCGAAAGTCGGCGACAAGCTGAAAGTGGTGTTCCTGCCGGATTACTGCGTGTCGGCGGCAGAAATGCTGATTCCGGCGGCGGATATCTCCGAGCAGATCTCCACGGCGGGGAAAGAGGCTTCCGGTACCGGAAACATGAAGCTGGCGCTCAACGGCGCGCTAACGGTCGGTACGCTGGACGGCGCGAACGTGGAAATCGCCGAGAAAGTGGGTGACGAGAATATCTTTATCTTTGGTCATACCGTGGAACAGGTGAAGGCGCTGAAAGCCAAAGGTTACGATCCGCTGAAATGGCGCAAGAAGGATAAAGTGCTCGATGCCGTGCTGAAAGAACTGGAAAGCGGGAAATTCAGCGGCGGTGATAAGCACGCCTTTGACCAGATGCTGCACAGTATGGGCAAACAGGGTGGCGATCCGTATCTGGTGATGGCGGACTTTGCGGCCTATGTTGAGGCGCAGAAACAGGTGGATGTGTTGTATCGTGACCAGGAGGCCTGGACGCGTGCGGCGATCCTGAACTCCGCGCGCTGCGGTATGTTCAGCTCGGATCGCTCCATTCGCGATTATCAGACCCGAATCTGGCAGGCGAAACGCTAAGGAAGCGCGATGGATAACAAACGTCTGGATAATGCCGCGCTGGCGGCCGGGATCAGTCCCAATTATATCAATGCCCACGGCAAACCGCAGTCAATTGGTGCCGAAACCAAGCGACGTTTGTTGGATGCTATGCACCGTACCGCCGCCACAAAAGTGGCGGTGACGCCGGTGCCGAATGTGATGGTCTACATCGCAGGCAAAAAGATGCCGCTGGCGGTGGAAGGACACGGTGAATTCAACTGGCTGTTGACCACCGAAGAGGGGGAGCAGTTTAAGGGGCATGCCACTGGCGGTAAATCCTTTACTCTGCCGACAAAGCTGCCGCTGGGCTATCACACGCTGACCCTGACGCAGGATGAGCAGCGACACCATTGCCGCGTCATTGTGGCGCCAAAACGCTGCTACGAGCCGCAGGCGCTGCTGAACGGTCAGAAACTCTGGGGGGCCTGTGTTCAGCTGTATACGCTGCGTTCGGAGCGCAACTGGGGGATTGGTGACTTCGGCGATCTGAAGTCGATGCTGGTAGATGTGGCAAAGCGTGGGGGGGCGTTTATCGGCCTCAACCCGATCCATGCGCTCTATCCGGCAAACCCGGAGAGCGCCAGTCCGTACAGCCCGTCCTCGCGCCGCTGGCTGAACGTCATTTACATCGACGTGAACGCCGTAGACGATTTTCGCCTGAGCAAAGAGGCGCAGGCCTGGTGGCAGAAACCCGCCACGCAGCAAGCGTTGCAACAGGCGCGGGACGCTGAATGGGTTGATTATTCCACCGTCACCGCGCTGAAAATGACGGCGCTGCGCATGGCGTGGAAAGGATTTGCCGCGCGCGACGATGAGCAGATGGCGGCGTTCCGGGCGTTCGTGGCTCAGGAAGGCGATAGCCTGTACTGGCAGGCGGCGTTTGATGCGCTGCATGCTCATCAGGTGAAAGAGGACGAACTGCGCTGGGGCTGGCCGGTCTGGCCGAAGGCTTATCAGTCGATTGATTCGCCGGAGGTGAAAAAATTCTGTCACGCGCATCGTGATGAGGTGGATTTCTGGCTCTGGCTGCAGTGGTTGGCTTACACTCAGTTTGCCGCCTGCTGGGAGACCAGTCAGGGCTTTAAGATGCCGATTGGCCTGTATCGCGATCTGGCGGTGGGCGTGGCGGAAGGTGGCTCGGAAACCTGGTGCGATCGTGAGCTGTATTGCCTGAAAGCCTCCGTTGGCGCGCCGCCGGATATCCTCGGCCCGCTTGGTCAGAACTGGGGGCTGCCGCCGATGGATCCGCATATCATCACGGCGCGCGCCTATGAGCCGTTTATCGAACTCCTGCGGGCGAATATGCAAAACTGCGGCGCGCTGCGTATCGACCACGTCATGTCGATGCTGCGCCTGTGGTGGATCCCCTACGGTGAAACCGCCGACCACGGCGCCTATGTTCACTATCCGGTTGACGACCTGCTGTCGATTCTGGCGCTGGAAAGTCAGCGTCATCACTGCATGGTGATTGGTGAAGATCTGGGTACCGTTCCGGTGGAGATTGTTGGCAAGCTGCGAACCTGCGGCGTGTACTCTTACAAAGTGCTCTATTTCGAGAACGACCATGAGAAGAACTACCGTGCGCCGAAAGCGTATCCGGAACAATCAATGGCTGTCGCGACGACGCATGATCTTCCTACGCTCAAAGGTTATTGGGACAGCGGCGACCTGACGCTCGGCAAAGCGCTGGGACTCTACCCTGATGACGTGGTGCTGCGCGGACTGTATCAGGACCGTGAGCGGGCGAAGCAGGGGCTATTAGATGCGCTGCATAAGTACGGCTGTCTGCCAAAACGGGTCGGACATAAGGCCTCGCTGATGGCGATGACGCCGACGCTCAATCGGGGTATGCAGCGTTATATTGCCGACAGTAACAGCGCGTTATTAGGGTTGCAGCCGGAAGACTGGCTGGATATGGCGGAGCCGGTCAACATTCCGGGGACCAGTTCGCAGTACAAAAACTGGCGTCGTAAGCTTTCCGCCACGCTTGAAGCGATGTTTGCCGATGAACGGGTGAACAAGCTGATTAAGGATCTGGATAAGCGGCGAAAAGCGGCTGCGAAGAAGAAATGAAAAAGCCGGGGATTTCCCCGGCTTTTTTATGGTGACAACATGTAGGCCTGATAAGTGCAGCGTCATCAGGCCATTCTGGTGAATATTGCCGGATGGCGGCTTTGCCTTATCCGGCCTACAAGGCGTTTCGGTTAAACCACCGTTCCCAGTAGCAGACACCCAATCAGGCCGCAGACAGAGATAATGGTTTCCAGCATCGACCAGGACTTGATGGTCTCGCCGATCGTCAGGTTAAAGTACTCTTTGAACAGCCAGAAGCCTGGATCGTTCACGTGAGAGAAGATGACGCTACCGGAACCAACGGCGATAACCATCAGCTCAGGGCTGACGCCGGTAGTGGCGATCAGCGGTGCGACAATCCCACCCGCGGTAATGGCGGCAACGGTAGCCGAACCCAGCGCGATACGCAGAACGGCAGCGATAGACCACGCCATCAGCAGCGGGGAGATGTTGGTTTCGTTCATCATGGACGCAATGTATTTATCCACGCCGCTGTCGACCAGTACCTGCTTGAACGCGCCGCCACCGCCGATGATCAACAGCATCATCGCGATAATTTTGATGGAAGAGATCAGCGTATCGTTAATCTGATCCATCGAACGACCGCGGTTCAGACCGAAGGTGAACATAGCGATCAACACCGCAATCAGGGTTGCCATCACAGGGTCACCGAAGAACTCGGCAACGGGCAGGAAGGCGTGGCCTTTCGGCAGGATCATCTCTGCAATGGCGCGCATCGCCATCAGCACAACGGGAACCAGTGAAGTCCAGACGCTGACGCCAAAGCTCGGCATCTCTTCTTCAGTGAAGGTTTTCGCGCTGTACAGACCTTCCGGAATAGGTTTATCAATGCCTTTCAGGCAGCGGGCAAAGACCGGACCCGCCAGAATTACGGTCGGGATCGCCAGAATCGTACCGAACAGCAGGGTTTTACCCATATCCGCATGGAAAATGGTGGCGATAGCGGTTGGACCCGGGTGCGGCGGCAGAAAACCGTGCGTCACGGAGAGCGCTGCGGCCATCGGTACACCGACATACAGCAGCGGAATGTTGGCGGCGGCCGCAATGGTAAAGACCAGCGGTAGCATCAACACGAAGCCCACTTCATAGAACAGTGCAAAACCGACGGTGAAGCCTGTCAATACTACGGCCCACTGAATGTGTTTCTTACCAAATTTTGCAATCAGCGTGGTGGCGATACGTTGCGCACCCCCGCAGTCTGCCAGCATTTTGCCCAGCATGGCGCCAAAACCCATAATCAGGGCAAGACTCCCCAGGGTGCCGCCAACGCCAGCTTTGATGGAGCCAATGACTTTATCCAGCGGCATTCCTTGCATCAATCCAACAGCAAGCGCCACCAGGACGAGAGCGATGAAACCGTTCATTTTGAAGCGGATCATCAGGAGTAATAACAAGATTACACCGATAGCAACGATGACTAATGGCATGATTTACCTGGCCTTTCAATTTGTTATGGGTAACGTCAATGTTTTGACGACAAACTACGTTTGTCCCAACCGGGAACAGCGACGTAACAGCACCTCGACGGATTACCCTTAAAACTGTCTAGTTTAGTCGGATGTTAAGTGTGTGTTTGGTGCCCATATGAATGATACGGGTAACATAGGGTGATTGAGAATCACCTCGACAGGCAAAATTTAAATTATGCGAGGCAGGTCAAATTATCGGAGAGGATGTTGCAGAATATGTTGAGAGGGCGGCGCGAGATTGCATATTGCCCGATGGCGCTTGCGCTTATCGGGCAATACACGCGCAGAGAACTTAGTAGTAAGAGTGTTCGCCGCGCTGGTGTTCGGTCAGGTCGCGAACGCCTTTCAGCTCCGGGAACTCGTTCAGCAACTGCTTCTCGATCCCTTCTTTCAGGGTCACGTCGACCATGGAACAGCCATTACAGCCGCCGCCAAACTGCAGAATCGCATAGCCTTCGTCGGTTATCTCCATCAGAGAAACACGACCGCCGTGACCGGCAAGCTGCGGGTTAATCTGCGATTGCAGCATATATTCCACGCGTTCCATCAGCGGCGCATCGTCAGCCACTTTACGCATTTTCGCGTTCGGCGCTTTCAGCGTCAGTTGAGAACCCAACTGATCGGTCACAAAATCGATCTCAGCGTCTTCCAGATAGGGCGCACTCAGTTCATCAACATAAGCGGTCAGCAGGTCAAATTTCAGGGCGGTGTCGGTTGCTTCCACGGCGTCCGGCGGACAATAAGAAACACCACATTCAGCGTTAGGCGTACCGGGATTAATCACAAATACACGGATTTGTGTCCCTTCTTCCTGATTTGCCAGCAGTTTGGCAAAGTGCGCTTGTGCAGCATCGGAAATACGGATCATAGTAATGGCCTAATAGTTGACTATTTTAGTTGGTTATAATACGCCCATCATCGAGGCTCTACAAGGTTCGACACAGGCACCATACCTGGACTGTCGCCGCGCCGTTGCGTAAAAGCAGCTGCGCGATCTCCGCGACGGTACTCCCGGTCGTGATGACATCATCCACAACGACCATATGGAGTCCCTTCACCGGCAATTCAAGGCGAAAGGCATTTTTCAGGTTACGCTTGCGCAATCTGGCGCTGAGATGGTGCTGAGTGGCGGTGGGGCGAATGCGCGTGACGCTCCGACTGTCCCAGGGACAGCCTAACCAACGAGACAACGACTGACACAACAGATCGCTTTGATTAAATCCTCTGCGCCAGTGGCGGCGTTGCCAGAGTGGGACGCTGATCAGCCTGTCCGGCAGGGGCAGCCTGGTCATACGGCGCGCCTGTAACACCTCCAGCAATAGAACGCGTGACAACGCGGGGGCGATGTCGTTGCGTCGGGAGAACTTAAGCTGATGGATAAGTGTACTGAGCGGCGGGGTGTAGTCGCTGACGGTAATCAGTCGCTGCCAGGGCGGTGGTTTTTGCAGACAGCGTCCACAGGGAAGCGTGGGATGCACGGAGGGGAGTCCACATCGTGGGCAGAGCGGTTCATGCCGACGCACTGCGCGTTCACAGACGGAACAGATCCCCCAACGACTGAGCGCCAGCGGCATTCGGCATAGCCAGCATAATCCCGGTACTGTTAGCATAGGTTCATCCTTGTTGGCGAAAAGAGAACAGTAACTGATGAATGACATCTGGTGGCAGACCCGTGGTGAGGGAAATTGTCATCTTGTGCTGCTGCACGGATGGGGACTTAACGCCGAAGTATGGCATTGCATTAGCGAGGAACTGAGCTCGCATTTCACGCTTCATCTGGTCGATTTACCAGGTTTTGGCCGCAGCCAGGGGTTTGGGGCCATGACGCTTGGAGAGATGGCAGAGCATGTGTTGGATCAGGCACCAGAGAAAGCTATCTGGCTTGGCTGGAGTCTTGGTGGATTGGTGGCAAGCCAGGTGGCATTAACCCATCCCGAGCGCGTTCAGGCACTGGTGACCGTAGCGTCCTCACCCTGTTTCAGCGCACGTGACGCGTGGCCGGGGATCAAACCCGATGTCCTGGCAGGATTCCAGCAACAGCTCAGCGAAGACTTTCAGCGGACAGTAGAGCGTTTTCTGGCATTACAAACGATGGGGACGGAAACGGCGCGTCAGGATGCCCGCGCGCTGAAGAAAACCGTACTGGCGCTGCCAATGCCGCCGGTGACTGTACTGAACGGGGGGCTGGAGATCCTCAAGACAGTTGATCTGCGCGAGTCGATGACATCGCTGACAGTACCGTTCCTGCGATTATACGGCTATCTGGACGGACTTGTTCCCCGCAAGGTCGTACCACTGCTTGATGCGCTGTGGCCAGAGAGCGAGTCGCTGATTTTTGCAAAGGCGGCGCATGCCCCGTTTATTTCGCATCCTGATGCGTTTTGTCAGGCGCTGGTGGCGCTGAAACAAAAGTTATAACACAATGAAAAACGCCCGGAAAGTGAACCCCTTGCCGGGCGTGCGATTAATGGTTCTGCGTGATCAAGTCATCGGCGGTAAGCCCGGTGATTCTGAGAATGGTCTGGCGGTCGATGCCATCAGTCAGCATGGTGGTAGCGATGCGCAGTGCTTCCTCGCGTTTACCCTGCTGCAAGCCCTTTTCCAGGCCTTCTTGTAATCCATTGATATGACCCTCCTGAAGACCATTACAATGCCCTTCCTGACGTAATCTCTCGGCAATAGTCATCAAGCTCTCCTTGTGTTCGGGTAATCGTTCGGCCATGCCATGTATAAAATCGCGAAAGCGATCGGTGTCACCCGCCTGCAGCAGATAATTAAACAGGGCTTTCAGTTGGTTGTCATTAGCGTGCCCCGTAATAAGCAGCGTCGCCAGTTTTTCCACTAATCCCATTAAATCCCGCTTACGGATATGCTTTTGCACCAGTTCCAGTAGTGCCACACGACGATGTTGCATAATCTCGTCATCAGGAACGACGGTAATATCCACCAGTGGTAACGCTGCGCCATACAGTCGTCGTGCGGCTTCCGGGTCATCAAATTCGTCCAGCCAGCAGAGTGAAAAGGGGTAGGGGCTGACCGTACCGTGATAAAACAGCATAGGTATCACCAGGGGGAGCGTCTGGTGGCCGGCATCCAGATGTCGTTGCATTGCCGCAATGGCGTAGCGCATGAGACGGAATGCCATATGCGGATCGGCGGTGCTCTGATGTTCAATGACGACGTAGATATACCCCTCTCCTTCGCGGGTTTTTAGTGACCACAGCACATCGCAATAGTACGCGCGCAACTCTTCCTCAATAAAACTCGTCGGTTCCAGTTTCAGCGTCTGCAGGTCGCAAAGCGCACGCAAGGAGGCAGGAAGGTGGAGTTGAAGAAAATCCTGCGCGGTCGCCGGGTGGCTCAAAAATGTTTTGAATATCGCATCGTGCGGTGTCGCGCTGGAGGCCGTATTCATGGCGATCCCTCACCGGAATAAAAGATGGCGTGACTCTATCTGGCAGGAGAGGAGAAAGCATCTCCCAGTTGTTAACGATGCGAACAAGGCAGGAGGAAATCGTTGTCTTGCTGAACGTGATTTAGTGTTGTGGAATCCGGCACGCAAAATGCCGGATGGCGACGTTCACCGCGCCATCCGGCATAAACTTAACGCAGCGCCCACCATTCGCGCAGGCAGGCTTTGCCTTCCGGGCAACTTTTGCAGCTTCCGGAGAGACAGCCGCCAGGCTCTTCCTGAATCCGCATCGCTTTACCCATCGTCTCCAGTTGCTTGAGCATGGCGTCGATCATCGGCTGCGGCGTATGCAATGTATGGCTGATTTGCTCTGCCTCCATGCGTCCCCGTAAGGCCAGTAAATCGCGAACCTGAATTAGCGAAGCCATTGCGACACCCTAGTGGCAATCGCCGGTGGTCGCGCTGGCGCAGCAGTCGCTGGCATTTTTCCGCGTAGCCAACAGATTGACATTCACCCGGCTCCGCGCCCGACGCAGAAGACCCAGGACCACAACGTTAAACAGGACCACGGCCAGGATGCAGACCAGACTGTAGCGCGGGTGCTCGCTGTAGCTGGCAACCTGATAGAACACGGTCGACAGCGAGTAGGCGATGTTCAGGCCCCACAGAATGGAGAAACCCATCCAGCCACGGCTGGATTCACGGGCAATTGCCCCCATTACCGAGATGCACGGAACGTACAGCAGGACGAAAATCAGGTAGCTATAGGCCGCTGCCGCGCTGCCAAATTTCGCATCCATTACGCCCATTGCGCCGGTCGCCATTTCGCCGTCGCCTTTGCTGGCTTCGATAGGGTTCGCCAGCACGCTCAGGCTAAAGGTATCTTTCAGACTCTGCCAGGTTTCATCCAGCGCGCTCAGCAGTTCATTACCCAGATTAAATTCAGCCGGATTAAACGCCTCATCCTGAATATTTTCTGCGGTATAGAGCGTATTGAGCGTACCGACCACCACTTCTTTTGCCATCGCGCCCGTGAACAGCCCGACCGTTGCCTGCCAGTTGTCTTCGTGAACGCCAATAGGCTTGAAGATGGGCGTGATGACGCGGCTAACGGAGGCCAGCGCTGAATCGTTGATGTTATCGACAATCTTGCCGCTCAGCGAGAAGCTGTTAAACGCGCTCAGGAAGATGCTGACGATGACGATCACTTTACCCGCGCGCAGCACAAATCCTTTCAGGCGCTGCCAGGTCTGGATAATCAGACTCTTGATATGCGGGACGTGATAAACCGGAAGCTCCATGACAAACGGAGAGGCTTCGCCACGCATGATGGTGTGTTTGAGCATCAGACCGGTGAGTACCGCCATCACAATGCCCAGCACGTATAGCGAGAATACCGCCAGCGCGCCATTTTGCCCGAAGAAAGCCGCAGCAAACACGGCGAAAATCGCCAGTCGCGCACCACAGGACATAAACGGTGCCATCATGATTGTCATCAGACGCTCGCGTGGCGCATCCAGGGTGCGGGCACCCATCACCGACGGTACGTTGCAGCCAAAGCCGACAATCAGCGGGACGAACGATTTACCCGGCAGCCCCAACGCCTGCATCAGACGGTCCATCACAAACGCCGCCCGCGCCATGTAGCCGGAGTCTTCGAGGAACGAGAGGAACAGGTACATCATGCCGATCTGCGGGACCAGCGGCAGAACGGTATTAATCCCGCCGCCAAGCCCTTGTGCGAGGAAGATGGTCAGCCAGTCCGGGAAGTGAAGGGTATAGCCGATCCACTGAATGCCGTGAATAAAGATCGCCACAGAGCCGGCATCAAAAATCGGGGCTAACGCGCCGCCAATGTTAATGGCGAGCAGGAACATCAGGTACATCACAAACAGGAAGATCGGCAGACCCAGAAAACGGTTGAGGATGATTTTGTCCACTGCCGTCGTAAAGCGGCTGGGCTCTGCCGTCAGGGTGTTGCTCACCACGTCGCAGATCGCCGCAATGCATTGGTAACGCGCATCGGCGATGTGCAGCGCCGGGTCGTCCATCTCATCGCTCAGATGCGCCAGAGAAATCTCCAGCTGCGCCGCAGCGTCACCGGCGTATGCCCGGCTGTAGATATCCCCTTCCAGCATTTGCAGACCGAGCCAGCGACGCTGTTGTGCTGGCATCTCTTTTGCCATTGCGTTCGCCAGTTTATCGGCCTCACGCAACAGCGGCCGGGCGTAATGCACCAGTTCGACGTTTTCATTTTCACTGTGGCGGTCAATCGCTAGCTTCAGCGCTTCGATACCGCGTCCGCGAGTGGAAACCAGCGGGACGACCGGGCAGCCAAGACGGGCTGAAAGGGCGTCGATATCAATCCGGATTTGTTGTTTTTCCGCGATGTCGAGCATGTTGAGTGCGACAATGCAGGGAATGCCCAATTCAAGCAGTTGCAGCGTCAGATAAAGGTTACGCTCAAGGTTTGAGGCATCCACCACGTTAATTAACAGGTCAGCATCGCCGCTCAGAATGTAGTGGCAGGCAATCTGTTCATCCAGAGAGGTTTGCGAAGAGATGGTGGTGAGCGAATACGTGCCGGGCAGATCGACCAGCGTGACCTGATGATCCGTGGTTGAGAATTGTCCCTCTTTACGTTCCACGGTGACCCCGGCCCAGTTGCCTACGCGTTGTCGGGCGCCGGTCAGTTGGTTAAACAGAGTCGTCTTACCGGAATTTGGATTACCAATTAAACCAATGGTTAATTTTTTCATCGTTATAGACTCACTGTATTAACAGGAAACCGCTTCCACTTCTAATAATGCCAGGTCTTTTTTACGCAATACCAGGCTGACGCGACGCGTTTCAATATGAACAGGATCGCCTAAGGGGGCGACGCGGACCACGTTAAATGAGGAACCCGGAAGCATGCCGAGGGAAAGCAGTTTCTGACGGTATGCAGGACTTATTTCACGGGCAAAGCCGGTAATTTTCCACGCAGTATCTGGAGTAAATTGCATAAGAACCTACTTGTTTCTTGCTAACTGGATGTTTACCTCATGGGGCAAAGTGGTGCGGCATGAGACCAGATGATTAGTCAACGAAGGAAAGACTAAATATTCTACAATACAATGATAATGAGAATGGTTTTTATCTTCAACCGATTAAATGTGACGGAATGTTGGTTTGAATAATAATCTGCGCCATTTTTGATATGGCTCAAAAATAATAACCGCCAGGTGAAATGATTTGAATTCTTAATAAATTAACGTTGTTAATGTTTAATTAAGGTTTCATCTGTTAATGAGGTGAAAAATAGAGTGAGGTGGTGAGAGGGAACCGTGTAAATATGCCGGATACGGTGTTGCCACCGCCATCCGGCGCACAATTCAGACTTAACGTTTCTTACCCATTGCTGCCGCCAGCGCATCCATCATCGCGCTGTTGCCTGCGGGTT
Source organism: Citrobacter telavivensis (assembly GCA_009363175.1). Lineage (NCBI taxonomy): Bacteria > Pseudomonadati > Pseudomonadota > Gammaproteobacteria > Enterobacterales > Enterobacteriaceae > Citrobacter > Citrobacter telavivensis. The sequence goes on along the minus strand of CP045205.1, from coordinate 86,204 downwards.
GCGCTTCACGACCACGCGGTTTTGCTGCTTTCGCTGCCGGACGGTCGTTTCCGCCGCCGCCACGACGGGCATTGGTTTCACCCGGCTGTTCGTCCAGGCGCATCGTCAGGGCAATACGCTTGCGCTGCAGGTCAACTTCCAGCACTTTCACCTTCACAATATCGCCTGCTTTCACCACGGTGTGCGGATCGTCGACGAACTTGTTCGACAGCGATGAGATGTGGACCAGACCATCCTGGTGAACGCCGATATCCACAAACGCGCCAAAGTTGGTGACGTTGGTGACTGCGCCTTCGAGAATCATCCCCGGCTGCAGATCGTTCATGGTTTCCACTCCATCGGCAAACTGCGCAGTTTTGAACTCCGGACGCGGATCGCGCCCCGGTTTCTCCAGCTCTTTGATGATGTCGCTGACGGTCGGGACGCCAAACTTGTCGTCAGTAAAATCGACGGCTTTCAGATTGCGCAGTTCGCTGCTGTTGCCCATCAGGTCTTTCAGGGCCTGTTGAGTTGCCGCCAGAATACGCTCCACGACCGGATACGCTTCCGGGTGAACCGTGGAAGCATCCAGCGGATTATCACCGTGGTTAATGCGCAAGAAGCCCGCACACTGTTCGAAGGCTTTCGGCCCCAGACGGCTGACTTTCAGCAGTTGCTGACGATTCTGGAACTGACCGTTCTCATCGCGCCAGGCCACAATATTCTGTGCCATCATGCGGGTCAGACCGGCCACGCGGGTTAACAGCGGAACCGATGCCGTGTTCAGGTCGACGCCGACGGCGTTTACACAGTCTTCCACCACCGCATCCAGCTTACGGGCTAGCTGCGTCTGGCTGACATCATGCTGATACTGACCAACCCCGATCGATTTCGGATCGATTTTCACCAGCTCGGCGAGTGGATCCTGCAGGCGACGCGCAATGGAAACCGCGCCGCGCAGCGAGACGTCGAGATCCGGGAACTCCTGGGCTGCCAGTTCAGACGCGGAATAGACTGACGCCCCGGCTTCGCTGACGATCACTTTCTGCGCCGTCACTTTCGGGAACTGTTTCTGTACGTCGAGGAAGAAGCGTTCGGTTTCGCGCGAGGCGGTGCCGTTACCAATCGCCACCAGTTCCACGTTGTATTTTTCGCATAGCGCCGCTACCACCACGGCCGCTTTCGCCGCCTGACCGGTATGGGGATAGATGGTATCGGTGGCGACCAGCTTACCGGTGCCATCCACCACCGCGACTTTCACGCCGGTTCGCAGACCCGGATCGAGGCCCATGGTGGCGCGCAGACCCGCCGGTGCCGCCATCAGCAGGTCGTGCAGATTACGGGCGAATACGTTGATCGCTTCGTCTTCCGCGCGTTCGCGGACGGTTCCCATCAGCTCAGTTTCGAGGTGCATTAACACCTTGATGCGCCACGTCCAGCTCACCACGCCTTTACGCCAGCTGTCTGCCGGCGCGTTGTTCAGACGCAGGCCGAGGTGATCCATAATGATCTGTTCGCAGTGGCTCTCTTTCGGCGGCTCATCAAACTGCGGATCGGCATTCAGCGAAAGCTGCAACACGCCTTCATTACGACCCCGGAACATCGCCAGCGCGCGGTGAGAAGGCACGGATGCGATCGGCTCGTGATGATCGAAGTAGTCGCGGAATTTCGCGCCTTCTTCTTCCTTGCCGCCGATCACGCTGGCAACCAGATGGGCATTTTTCCACAGATAGTCACGTACCTTCGCCAGCAACGCGGCGTCTTCGGCAAAGCGCTCCATCAGGATATAGCGCGCGCCATCGAGCGCGGCTTTGCTGTCAGCGACACCTTTTCCGGCATCGATATACTTCGCCGCTTCGGTTTCCGGATCGTGTGAGGGGTCGTTCCACAGCAGGTCGGCCAGCGGTTCCAGACCGGCTTCAATCGCTATCTGCCCACGGGTACGGCGTTTGGGTTTATACGGGAGATAAAGGTCTTCGAGTTCGGTCTTACTTAACGTGCCGTTGATGGCGTTGGCCAGCTCATCGGTCAGTTTGCCTTGCTCGGAAATGGACTTGAGAATAGCCTGACGGCGTTCTTCCAGTTCACGCAAATAGCCCAGTCGGGTCTCCAGATTACGCAGTTGCGTATCGTCCAGGCCGCCGGTGATTTCCTTACGGTAACGTGCGATAAACGGCACGGTGTTCCCTTCGTCAAGCAGGCGAACGGCTGCGGTGACCTGGTCGGCCCGGGCCTGAATTTCACCCGCAATAATGCGGCAGAAAGAATCATTCATCATGGATTGGCTTCATCTACTGAGTAAAAAATCAGGGAACAGTTATACGGATTGACGGGCAAAAACGCCAGTCATAGAGCGGGGCTTCGGATTGTTCCTGCTCATTTTACGTATTCGATCGCATTCACATACCAGCTCGCTTCCCCACCAGGCGTGTTGACCACCGCGAGATCGCCGACCTCTTTTTTCAGTAGCGCGCGCGCCATAGGTGAATCGATGGAGATATAATCTTTGCGACCGAAAATTTCATCGTAGCCGACAATCCGAAAGCGGCGGATGTCGCCATCGTCATTTTCGATCTCGACCCATGCGCCGAAAAACACTTTGCCTTCCTGCTGCGGGGAGTAATCGACAATCTTCAAATTCTCCATGCATTTGGTCAGATAGCGGACGCGCCTGTCGATCTCACGTAGCCGCTTTTTATTATACTGGTAGTCAGCATTCTCGCTGCGGTCACCCAGACTTGCCGCCCAGGTCACCTTCTTAGTGACTTCCGGGCGTTCTTCACGCCAGAGGTAATTGAGCTCGCTTTTGAGTTTTTCGTACCCTTCCCGGGTGATCAGAGGCGTTTTCATCTTATTGATTACCTTTAAGTCTGTGACGATGCGCACAATTCGTATTACGTCACCCTGCTAACAGAATAAATAATGTGCCGCGCGTTTCATTGTATACTTAAGCTGCTGTTAAATATGCTTTGTAACAATTTAGCCTGGAATTCATACCAGAATTTGCTGGTGGCGAACGTAAGCTTTTTTAAGAATACATATCTTCAATTGTTGCGAACCTTTGGGAGTACAAACAATGCAAGAGAACTATAAAATTCTGGTGGTCGATGACGACATGCGCCTGCGCGCGCTGCTGGAGCGTTATCTGACCGAGCAGGGCTTCCAGGTTCGAAGCGTCGCTAACGCCGAGCAAATGGATCGTCTGCTAACCCGTGAATCTTTCCACCTTATGGTACTGGATCTGATGCTGCCGGGTGAAGATGGGCTGTCTATTTGCCGCCGTCTGCGCAGCCAGAGTAACCCGATGCCGATCATCATGGTCACGGCGAAAGGGGAAGAAGTTGACCGCATTGTCGGCCTGGAAATCGGCGCTGATGACTATATCCCGAAACCGTTTAACCCACGTGAACTGCTGGCGCGTATTCGCGCGGTGCTGCGTCGTCAGGCGAACGAACTGCCGGGCGCACCTTCTCAGGAAGAGGCCGTCATTGCTTTTGGTAAGTTCAAACTGAACCTGGGTACTCGCGAAATGTTCCGCGAAGACGAGCCGATGCCGCTCACCAGCGGTGAGTTTGCCGTGCTGAAAGCGCTGGTAAGCCACCCACGTGAGCCGCTGTCCCGTGACAAGCTGATGAACCTGGCGCGTGGCCGCGAGTATTCCGCGATGGAACGTTCCATCGACGTACAGATTTCCCGTCTGCGCCGTATGGTCGAAGAAGATCCCGCGCATCCGCGTTACATTCAGACCGTATGGGGTCTGGGCTACGTCTTCGTACCGGACGGTTCTAAAGCATGAGGCGAATGCGCTTCTCGCCACGAAGTTCATTTGCCCGCACGCTGTTGCTCATCGTCACTTTGCTGTTTGTCAGCCTGGTGACGACCTATCTGGTGGTGCTGAACTTTGCGATTCTGCCGAGTCTCCAGCAGTTTAATAAGGTCCTGGCCTACGAAGTGCGTATGCTGATGACCGATAAACTGCAACTGGAGGACGGCACGCAACTGGTGGTGCCTCCCGCTTTTCGTCGGGAAATTTACCGTGAACTGGGGATTTCTCTCTATTCCAACGAAGCCGCTGAAGAGGCAGGACTGCGTTGGGCGCAACACTATGAATTCTTAAGCCATCAGATGGCGCAGCAGTTGGGCGGCCCGACGGAAGTGCGCGTAGAGGTCAACAAAAGCTCGCCGGTCGTCTGGCTGAAAACCTGGCTGTCACCCAATATCTGGGTACGCGTTCCGTTAACGGAAATTCATCAGGGCGACTTCTCCCCGCTGTTCCGCTATACGCTGGCTATCATGCTTCTGGCGATAGGGGGGGCGTGGCTGTTTATTCGTATACAAAACCGACCCCTTGTGGATCTTGAGCATGCTGCCCTACAGGTAGGGAAAGGCATTATTCCGCCGCCGCTGCGTGAGTATGGCGCGTCTGAGGTGCGCTCGGTGACCCGTGCCTTCAACCATATGGCGGCCGGAGTGAAGCAGCTAGCGGATGACCGAACGCTGCTGATGGCGGGGGTCAGTCACGATCTCCGCACGCCGCTGACGCGTATTCGTCTGGCGACGGAGATGATGGGCGAACAGGATGGTTATCTGGCGGAGTCCATCAACAAAGATATTGAAGAGTGCAACGCGATCATTGAGCAGTTCATCGACTATCTGCGTACCGGACAGGAGATGCCGATGGAGATGGCCGATCTCAACGCTGTGCTGGGTGAAGTGGTGGCGGCAGAAAGCGGCTATGAACGTGAAATTGATACGGCGCTACAGCCGGGCAGTATTCAGGTGAAAATGCACCCGCTGTCCATCAAGCGTGCGGTAGCCAACATGGTGGTTAACGCGGCGCGTTATGGCAACGGATGGATCAAAGTCAGCAGCGGGACAGAACCTCATCGGGCCTGGTTCCAGGTGGAAGATGACGGCCCCGGCATTAAGCCTGAGCAGCGTAAACACCTGTTCCAGCCGTTTGTGCGCGGCGACAGTGCGCGCAGCACCAGCGGTACCGGTTTAGGGCTGGCGATTGTGCAGCGTATCATTGATAACCATAACGGCATGCTGGAAATTGGTACCAGTGAGCGGGGCGGGCTCTCCATTCGCGCCTGGCTACCCGTTCCTGTGATCCGCGTCCAGGGGACGACAAAAGAGGCGTAAAAAAGGGAGGCGAAATGCCTCCCTTTGTTTTTCTGAATCGCCTGATGGCGCTGCGCTTATCAGGCCTACGTTTGTGTTGTGCCAGGCCTTATGCCGCCATCCGGCTCATTCGACTTACAGCTTCGGTCCGGCGCTTACCAGCGCTTCACCTGCTGGCGTATCCGTATATTTCTCGAAGTTCTCGATGAACAGTTTCGCCAGTGCGGTGGCTTTTTCCTGCCACTGTTCAGGAGACCCGTAGGTGTTACGCGGGTCGAGGATATGGGTATCCACACCCGGCAACTCGGTCGGGATCGCCAGATCAAACATCGGCAGATTGAAGGTTTCCGCATCGTCCAGAGAACCGTTCAGGATGGCATCGATAATGGCGCGGGTATCTTTGATGGAGATACGTTTGCCCGTACCGTTCCAGCCGGTGTTGACCAGGTAAGCCTGTGCGCCTGCGGCCTGCATGCGTTTCACCAGGACTTCAGCATACTGCGTTGGGTGCAGCGACAGGAATGCCGCGCCAAAGCAGGCGGAGAAGGTTGGCGTCGGCTCGGTGACACCGCGCTCAGTACCGGCCAGTTTGGCCGTGAAGCCAGACAGGAAGTGGTACTGCGTCTGGTTGGCTGTCAGGCGAGAAACCGGCGGCAGCACGCCAAAGGCATCAGCGGTCAGGAAGATCACCTTCGTGGCATGACCGGCTTTGGAAATCGGCTTAACGATGTTTTCGATGTGGTAGATCGGATAGGAAACGCGGGTATTCTCGGTTTTCGAACCGTCGTCAAAATCGATAGTCCCATCGTCGCGAACGGTGACGTTTTCTAACAGCGCATCACGGCGGATAGCGTTGTAGATTTCCGGTTCCGCTTCTTTCGACAACTTGATCGTTTTAGCGTAGCAGCCGCCTTCAAAGTTGAACACGCCGTCATCGTCCCAACCGTGCTCGTCATCGCCGATCAGACGACGTTTCGGGTCGGTGGAGAGGGTGGTTTTTCCGGTACCGGAAAGACCGAAGAACACGGCAACGTCGCCTTTCTCACCCACGTTGGCGGAACAGTGCATCGATGCAATGCCCTTCAACGGCAGCAGATAGTTCATCACCGAGAACATGCCTTTCTTCATTTCGCCGCCGTACCAGGTACCACCAATCAACTGGATACGTTCGGTCAGGTTGAAGGCGACAAAGTTCTCAGAGTTCAGACCCTGCTCTTTCCACTGTGGGTTTGTGCATTTCGCGCCGTTCATCACGATAAAGTCAGGTTCAAAACCTTCCAGTTCGTCATCGCTCGGGCGAATAAACATGTTCTTCACGAAATGAGCCTGCCACGCCACTTCAGTAATGAAGCGGACAGAAAGGCGGGTGTCGGCGTTTGCGCCACAGAAAGCATCAACGATAAACAGACGTTTACCGGAAAGTTGTTTGGTCACTAGCCCTTTCAGGTGCTGCCAGGTTTCCTGGGACAGCGGTTTGTTGTCGTTCTTGCCTTTTCCTTTGTCGGACCACCACAGCGTGTCACGCGTGGTATCATCACGAACAATGTACTTATCCTTCGGCGAACGTCCGGTGAAAATACCGGTATCAACTGCAACGGCACCCAGGTTCGTCAACACACCGCGCTCGTAACCTTCCAGGCTTGGGTCTAGCTCTTCCTGGTAAAGGGTTTCATAGCTTGGGTTGTAAACGATATCCTGAACGTCGCTGATACCATAAGCCTTGAGATCTTGCGGGGTTAATCGTTTCACGCGCATATCACTGCTCCTTAGCCAATATGTATTACCTGAAATAATAAGGTTTTTGTTGGGGTGTTAACCGCGACAAGGCTCATAGATTTACTTATCTGGACAAAATCACGATTGACTGAAAACGCTGTGACTCCAGTCACGAAGCGGGGCTTATTATGGCAGGAATGACTTTTTAGTTGTGTAAAATGTTCTTAAAAGGTTAAAAAATAGTATTTTTCACGGAGATGTTGTGAGTGTAATCGCATTCATGTGGAAAATTAACAAAACGCTTACATGTAGAATATCGATTCACCACGAAAGAAAATTTTAGCAAAAAGTGCGGAATATAGTGCGGACGGTCGGAGACGCATCGCGTCGTCCGACCGGTTCAGTATGTCGATCAGTGAACCTGCGGATCGGCAGGGGAGGCGTTATTGCGGATCTCGGCAATATCCATGGCGTTGAACAGGTAGTGGCTCCCGCAGTAGTCGCAATGCATATCGATTTCGCCTTCTTCCGCCAGAATGCTGTCTACCTCTTCGTCCGGCAGCGTTTTTAGCGCGCCGGCACAGCGCTCGCGTGAGCAGGTGCATTTGAACTCAACGTTCTGCGGATCGTAAAGGGTGACCTCTTCTTCGTGATACAGACGCCACAGCACCTCGTTGGCCGGCAGGGTCAGCAACTCTTCAGACTTGATGGTTTCAGTCAGCGTAGCCAGATGAGTAAAGTCATCCGCCTGCGCATCCTGCGCCGGCATTACCTGCAGCAGCATCCCGCCCGCAGCGGCTTTCCCGTCGACTTCGCCAGTGCGAATAAACAGACGGGTCGGCAACTGCTCAGAGCGCATGAAGTAATTTTCCAGACATGCCGCCAGCGTATCGCCTTCCAGTCCGACAACGCCCTGATAACGTTCGCCCTCTTCCGGCGTAATGGTAATCACCAGATAACCATTACCGACCAGGGTTTTCAGGTCTGCATCTTCCGGGATATCGCCCTGGACGCGCGCTACGCCGCGCATCTGCTGATTGTTGTTGCCGTTGATCACCGCAAGGCTCAACGGACCATCGCCCTGGAGCTGAACGGTAATGTCACCGGCGAACTTCAGCGTTGCCGTGAGCAGGCTGGTGGCGACCAGCAACTCAGCCAGCACAGTTTTCACTGGCTGCGGATACGTATGGTTTTCGAGGATCTGTTGCAGGGTTTCCGATACGGTTACCAGTTCGCCACGCACGGCAAAGTTTTCAAACAGATAGCGGTGTAATTGGTCATGTTGCGGCATAATCATCTCTCTTGCGGGTGACAGTTACTCACTGTCGCCGTGTTTAAAACGTAACAGGTCGCGGCGTTCTTTTTTGTCCGGTCGTCTGTCCGGGTGCGGCATGGTCAGGGCGTTAAGCTTACGTGCCAGCGCCATTTTTTCGCGTTTTGCTACGCTTTCCGCTGTCTCTTCATACAGAGTGACGGCTTCGCTGGCCGGGCGACGCTGCTCGGCGATCGCTTTGATCACCACCGTTCGCTCGTCATTGCCCTGACGCAGCGTTAACGTGGCGTTCAGTTCGACTATCTTGCTCGGCTTACTGCGCTGTCCGTTGTAGTGAACTTTCCCGCCGTCCACCATTTCGCGGGCCAGCGCGCGGGTTTTATAAAACCGCGCAGCCCACAGCCATTTATCCAGTCTGACCTCAACAGAGGGCTTTTCTTTCATGGCGTCTCCTTCACATCAGTGAGGGGATCAGTCGACGGTAGTCATTCAGTGACGGATGGCGCACATACTGTTTTTCCGCAACGCCAGAGTCGGGGTTAGTCACGCCGAGGCAATAACGAATACCAAACTTCGCGGCAGCGTCGAGAATGGGTTCGCTATCGTCAATAAACAGCGTTTTTTCTGCACTCATTCCCGTCTCATCCGCCACGGCGCGCCATAACCGCTGATCCTCTTTGGGATATCCAAATGTGTGGGTAGAAAGTAATAAATCAAGGTGTGAAGCCAGACCGGTATGCTCCAGCTTCACGGCCAGATTATGCGGATGCGCGTTAGTCAACAAAATCCGCCGTTTACCGCAGGCTTTCAGCGCATCTAAAAAGGGGACTGTATCATCACGCAACACGGCACGCGGCCCCATTGCGGTGGTCATCGCGCAGATATCCAGGCCCAGACGGTCGCTCCAGTAATCAAGACAGTACCAGTTTAGCGTATGCTGCACGGCATGATATTCCTGACGGATGCGTTCCTGCGCTTCCTGTGGCGAGATCCCGTTCTGTGCCCCATAGGTTTCAGGCACCAGTTTTTGCCAGAAGTAGTTATCAAACGCCAGGTCGAGCAGCGTGCCGTCCATGTCTAACAGAACGGTATCCACGTTCTGCCAGGCAATATCAATATGCATGGGAACTCTCCAGAATAAAACGCGATGCGGCACAGGGTAGCACACCCGGTGCCGCAGACATGTTATCAGATGAGGCTTTCCGGAGAGCTGATGAGCTTCGGATTCAGGCAGCTTTCATAGTACTGCTGAATCTCCATCAGGCGGGTGCGATGGCGCTGATAGCGGCGGAATGCCTGTACGCCATTATAGAGTGCGCAGGCCAGCATCGTCAGCATCAGCAGTGTGGTGCCGAGGTAACGCCACAAACCGGAACGATCGGGAATGCGATGCAGGCCGATATGCTGCGTGCCATTGGCGTCAGTATAAATATTGGTGACAATCCCTTCGGCGCTAAACGGCGTGTTCATCAGCATTTGCGCCAGTCGCTGGAAGGCACTCCACTGCTCCTGCGCCGGGTAGTCATACAGCGATACGGTCGGCCAGGGTTGATCGACCAGATCGCTGCCTTCATCGCTGACGATCAGGAATCCACCGGGGGCGGGGCTGTTCAACGACTGGGCGGCGCGGGCCGTTTCGCGGGTAATAAAGGGCGCGGTCGAGGTGGTGACCAGGTTGTCGAGCGATTCTGCGCTGACAGGACGCAACAGAACGTTAACGCCGTCCAGTTTGCCTGCGTTGGCTCGTTTCACCAGCGCGCTCCAGTCTTTGCTGTTTCCCAGGTTGACCAGCGCATTTTTGAGGCGCACGCATTCATCTTCTGCTGCGCACAAATCAGCGGTTTTCAGGACGATATCGCCAAAGTCATCTAACAACACCATGCCTGACTTCTGAATGGCGGAACGCAAGGCCGCACTGACGCGGGAGTCATCTTCCGGCTTTGGATGCAACTGACGGTTAACGGCCTGCGAGAGCGCGGTGGCTTTGTTCACCAGATCGGATTCCGGCAACGGCAGCGCGGGGGCGTCATTCCAGATGATTTGCGAGCAGTCAAACGGCATAAACGGTGAGTTGGTTTGTGCGCTCCAGGTGCCCTGCGCATGAATATTACACATGCCAGTACCGCGAAGGTTCAGGGTGTCGCCGACGCGCACACCTGATTGTTCGAGCTGTTTTACGCTGGTTGCTTCGATAGTCTGCGCACCCTTCATCCATGACAGCGTGAACTTAATCGGCATATCGAGCGGGATCCAGAACAGCAGCATGACAAGCACCAGCAGTGAACCACCGGCGATAATCGTGCTGCGCACCCAGTGTTGCAGCGGGAAGTTTCTCACCTCGTCATGCAGGGATAAAAATCGCCCCTGCCGCACGACGTGGCGATCGAGATAAATATCAATATCCGTTTGCTGACCGAGATCCTGCGCAATGTAAGGCTGCCAGTGAGTTGGATAAACCAGGTCGATAATCCCCAGCGAGATATTGTTTATCTGCTCCTGGTCATTTTCACCAAACAGTCCCCAGCGGCGCGGCGTTCCACGCAGACAGTGAATTTCGCGCAGCGCCGTTTTCGACGGCGGAGCGAATAGGCCCCACAATCCTGCCGCCAGCAACAGTACGGCTCCGCCCACCATCCACGGCACAAAGACGTCCGGCGTGACCAGACAGAAAAAGAACAACAGGAAGGCGGCGACTATCAGCAGCGCTTCGCGAAAACCGGCCGGGCGGCTGAGTGCGTACTCTTCATGCGTCTCCTGACGAATATTCAGCAGTTCAATCTGCTCGCTTTCTTCACCGCGAATCGACGCCTGTGTGGACGTGGTGGGCTGCAGCGCATAGCCGCGTGCTTCCTGCATATACTCTTGCAGGGAGTGACCATTCAGCGAGATAACCAGCGGCAGCGTGTCGGTGTGGATCAGTTCAACGTTGTTTTCATCGTTAATGTACTGTTCCCAGAAAGGCGGCAGGTGAACCTCAACGGAATCGAGGTAGTAGCGCCATTTATTGGGATCGTCCGTAGTGATGCCGTAGCGGGTGATCGAGTGGGTCAGAATGATGACGCTATTGCTTTCAGCATTCAGCGTCAGGGAAACAGGCGCTGCGCTGGCACCCGTTGGACCGGGTACCCGCTGGATTTGGCTCAGGCTATCAAGATAATTTTCAACGGCACTGCGTTCTTCAGGCGTAAGCTTGCGCGTCGCCGCCTCTGAGAAGGCATTCGTCCACGGCAGTTTTCGCCGCCTGGCCCGGACGTTAAGTCGCCACCAGGCCAGCAATGCGCAGGCCAGCAACGCCGCTAAAAAAATCAGAATGGTGCTCATGCTTTCCCCATCTTACTTAATCTGTCAGGCGTGGTCAGTCGCACCCTGTCACAATAAACGTGATTCCGTGGTTGGCTATCGGCAAGCATGGAGTTGAACTTGAGCATTTTTCAGCGCATCCCAGTGAGTGCTGATGATAGCAAAATCTGCAAAAACGGAATATCAGCAAATTCCTGGACCTATTTCAACCTATTGACTTTTAATTTGAAACAGGAATTATATTTTTATTAGGTTACATAAATGTAAATAACTGGCAATTCACATTGCCGAAACCGTGTTGCGTACCGCACAATAACAACAGATTTCACGGCATAGATTCTCACGATGAGCAAATCATTACAAAAACCCACCATTCTGAACGTCGAAACGGTTGCGCAGTCGCGGCTATTTAGCGTTGAAAGCGTGGACCTCGAATTCAGCAACGGTGTGCGTCGCGTTTATGAACGAATGCGTCCTTCTACCCGTGAAGCAGTAATGATTGTCCCGATTGTAGACGATCATATGATCCTGATTCGTGAATACGCAGTGGGGACGGAGTCCTATGAGCTGGGCTTTTCCAAAGGGTTGATTGACCCCGGTGAAAGCGTGTTTGAAGCGGCGAACCGGGAACTGAAAGAGGAGGTCGGTTTTGGGGCAAACGATCTGACCTTTTTGAAAAAACTCAGCATGGCGCCATCTTACTTCTCCAGCAAGATGAACATCGTGGTGGCGGAAGACCTTTATCCCGAGTCGCTGGAAGGCGATGAGCCAGAGCCGCTGCCACAGGTGCGCTGGCCGCTGGCGCATCTGATGGATCTGTTGGAAGACCCCGATTTCACCGAAGCGCGAAACGTGAGCGCATTGTTCCTCGTGCGCGAATGGTTGAAAGGGCAGGGGCGGTTGTAGGGCAAATAGCGGTGTAGGCCGGATAAGGCGTAGCCGCCATCCGGCGATAATACCAGCAGTAAAAAAGGCGCCTTAGCGCCTTTTTTATTTAGAACAACTCGTGTGTCTCACCACCGTCAGTGATGGTCGTCCCCACCTCATGCACCGCCTGCTGTGTCGGCTGCGTGCCTTCGATGAAATATTCTGCACGGCTGTTACCGCCGTTCGCCAGTTGCCCGGTACTGCGATCGATATTGACCGTGACGATACCTGGTGGTGGCGTCAGCGGCTCTTCAGGAACCCCTTCCAGCACCGCTTTCATGTAGGCATCCCATGCGGGTTGCGCACTCTTCGCGCCACCTTCGTAACCGGAGATCTGATCTTTGATCGCGCCAGAGGCGGTGGTGCGTCCCAGATCACGGCGGTGGTCGTCAAATCCAATCCACACGGAGGTGACCACCCCCGGGCCGTAGCCGGAGAACCAGGCGTCTTTCGAGCTGTTGGTCGTCCCGGTTTTACCGCCGATATCGTGGCGATTCAGATCGCGGCCCGCACGCCAACCGGTGCCCATCCAGCCTGGTTCGCCGAAGATGTTGGTGTTCAACGCACTCTTAATCAGGAAGGCCAGCGGCGTGTTGATCACATGCGGCGCATACTCTTGCGCCCCGGTCTGCGCCACTAACGCCTGATTTGCCTGCTCCAGCTTGGGCATTGGCACGGCGGCGTTTTGCTGTTCACCAGAGATAGCGACATCTTCCACATTGCTGTTTTCCAGCACGTTGGATTTCTGCGTATCACCGTAAATCACCGGAATATCGCATTCCGGACAAGCAATTTTCGGCTTCGCTTCGAAAATCACACCGTTCTGGTCCGTTTCAATCTTGCTGATGAAATACGGGTCGACCAGGAAGCCGCCGTTCGACATCACCGCATAACCGCGCGCCACCTGCAGCGGGGTAAAGGATGCAGAGCCCAGCGCCAGGGATTCGGTATGTACAATGTTTTGTGCCGGGAAGCCGAACCGTTGCAGATATTCCGCCGCGTAGTCCACGCCCATTGCTCGCATGGCGCGTACCATCACCACGTTTTTCGATTCACCCAGCCCCTGACGTAAACGAATCGGGCCTGCGTACTGCGGTGGTGAGTTCTTCGGACGCCAGTCGGAACCGGCACCAGCATCCCAGCGGGAGATAGGCACGTCGTTCAACATGCTCGCCAGCGTCAGACCTTTATCCATCGCGGCGGTGTAGAGGAACGGCTTAATGTTAGAGCCGACCTGACGCAGTGCCTGGGTGGCTCGGTTGAACTTGCTCTGGTTAAAGTCAAAGCCACCGACCAGCGCCAGCACGGCCCCGTTTTTCGGATTGATAGAGACCAGCGCGGAGTTCACATCCGGAACCTGCGCCAGCCACCAGGCTTCGCCCATCTTCCGCACCCAGATCTGCTGACCAGTCTGCACCGCGTCGGTTACTTTACGTGGCGTCGGCCCCTGCTGGGTATCTGAGCGATAAGGACGCGCCCAACGAATGCCATCCATCCGCAGAGAGACCGAGGTGCCATCTGCCAGAGTCGCCGTCGCTTCCTGCGGGTTTGCACTGGTGATCACCGCAGGCAGCAGCGGCCCGTAGGTTGGCAACGCTTTCAGCGTGTCGGTGATTTTCTTACTGTCCCACGCGGTTTCACCTACTTTCCACAGTACGTTGGCCGGGCCGCGATAGCCGTGGCGCATGTCGTAGTCCAGTACGTTATTGCGTACCGCCTGTTGCGCAGCCTGCTGTACCTTGCGGGTAATGGTGGTGTAAATGCGATAACCGTCTTCATAGGCGTTTTCGCCGTAACGGCTGTACATCTCCTGACGCACCATTTCTGACAGATACGGGGCGGAGAAGGCGATTTCTGGCGCATGATAGTTGGCGTCGATCGGCTCATTACGTGCCTGATCGTACTGCGCCTGGGTGATGTACCCTTCGCTCAGCATACGCGATAGCACCACGTTGCGGCGCGCGGTCGCGCGGTCCATCGAATAGAGCGGGTTAAAGGTGGAAGGCGCTTTCGGCAGACCGGCAATCACGGCGATTTCACTCAGATCAAGCTGGTCGACGGATTTACCGAAATAGACCTGCGCCGCCGCACCGACGCCATAGGCGCGGTAACCGAGATAGATCTTGTTCAGATAGAGTTCGAGGATCTCATCTTTGCTCAGCAGTTGCTCAATGCGGATTGCCAGGAACACTTCCTTAATCTTACGCATCAGCGTGCGTTCGGGGCTAAGGAAGAAGTTTCTCGCAAGCTGCTGGGTGATGGTACTCGCCCCCTGAGAGGCGTGGCCGGAGAACAGCGCGACGCTGGCCGCACGGAAAATCCCCACCGGGTCAACGCCGTGGTGCTCATAGAAGCGACTGTCTTCTGTGGCGATAAAGGCTTTGACCATTTCCGGCGGGATCTGACTGAGCGTCACCGGAATACGACGTTTCTCACCATATTGCGCGATGAGCTCGCCATCTGCGCTGTAAACCTGCATCGGGATCTGCAAACGCACATCTTTAAGCGTCGCGACGTCAGGTAACTGTGGCTCAATATAGCGATAGAGGCCATAAATCGAGCCTGCTCCCAGCAGGATGCAACATACTGCAAGGATCAATAAATACTTTACGAACTTCACCGGAGATTTCCCATTTAGTTTCATTTGGGCAGTTTATAAACAACCGCGCGGTAGTATAAAGGCAAGCCAGACGCATTGATATACCCGCGAGAGCGACGGGTGATAAGGAGATCATCAGCAATGGCTTTCAGATTCTGGCAAGTCGGCCTGCACATTCAGCCACATGAAGCCCTGGCGGTTGCCGTCGTTCGCGGCGCGTCGGGCTGGTATCTACAGCGCTGGTGGCGTCTGCCGCTGGCGCAACAGACGATCAACGACGGACATTTTCACGACGCCGAACAGCTTGTGGCGGTGTTACAACCGTGGAGTCGCGAACTGCCGCAGCGCCATCATATTCACCTCTCTTTTCCCGCAGGTCGGACGCGGCAAAAGCGTTTTCCCCGTCCGTCAATGTCACTTCGCGAGCGCGAACAAACCGCCTGGCTGACAGGGTCGATGGCGCGTGAACTGGATATGGAATCGGCTGCACTGCGATTTGATTATAGTGAAGATGCGCTCGTCCCGGCCTATACGGTCACCGCCGCTCAGGACAAAGAGATTTCAGGCTTGTTGACGCTGGCGAAAACGCTCGGCGTGAATGTCACCGCGATCACGCCGGATGCCTGCGCATTGCAGCGTCTGCTACCTTTTCTTTCCCCGGAACAGTCCTGCCTGGCATGGCGTGATGACACGCAGTGGTTGTGGGCGACGCGCGACGCCTGGGGACGAAAATCGCTGACAGAAATAAGCCATATTTGCGACCTGGCCGCTGCGCTTTCCCTCCAGCCCGAAGAGGTGGCGCTCTGCGCAAAAGAGGGATTTGACCCCTGGCAGGCGGTTTCAATCCGTCAACCTCCCGTGCCCGTGGAAGGTCATGCTTTCGCCGTCGCGCTGGGGCTGGCGTTAGGGGGAATGCGCTGATGCAATCCCCTGTCAATTTTTTGCCCTGGCGACAACAGCGGCGTAGTGCCTGTCTGCGTTTGTGGGGCGGGCTGTTCAGTGCATCAGCAGCGATTGTGTTGGCGTTAATGCTGAGCGGATACGCCGTTCGCAGCATGAGTGGGCGAGTGAATGTGGTCTTACTGCGGGCAGAGCAGCAGCTTGCAGCCGCTCTGGCGACAGTGAAACCCCGACTGGAGGCGCGTCAACGTCAGGCGCAGCAGGCCATTCAACGAGACAGATTGCGGGAGCAGACCCGTCGCTGGCAGTCGGCGCTGGAAAACCTTGCGTTGAGCATACCCGCGCAGGCCTGGCTGACCAACATGGACTACCAGCAAAGCACGCTGACGCTCAGCGGAAAAGCACTGACCTTTTCTGCGCTTAGCGCGCTGGAAACCGCTCTGCGCGACTTGCCGTTGTTTGAGATAAACCACACCGGCGCCACCCAGCGTGATGCGCAGGGATACTGGCAGTTTCAGTACCGGCTGAAATGGAGAGAAGCGCATGATCGTCCTCTTTGACGTCTGGTGTGCCTTTTCTCCTCGCATCCGCGTTGTCTGCTGGGCAAGTTGGGTGGCTGTGCTAAGTGCGCTCGCTATGTTTTTTCTGCACTTTCCGGGAAGGGGGGACGATGATGCGCTTAACCTGCAACGGGCGGCGAACCGCCAGCTCAGGCCAACGTTGTACCGCCTCTCCGGCGCACTGACAGAGTCGCAGGTTTCATCGACATCGCAAACGTCGCCATTTTCACCCCTCTCGCTTCAGGTGCCGAATGTGCAGTTGCTGCACTGGCAACCGTCGGCGCAAGGGGGGGAACTTGCGGTGAAGGCCCCGTGGGAGGCGGTGGTGTCATTATTTGGTTATCTGGCGACGCGAGGGATGTCCGTGAGTGGATTCTCGCTGAAGGCAGAAAACGACGAACGGGTGCTGACGCTCACTCTGGAGTCTTTTCATGAAGGGTAGGGACGGACTGCTGGTGGCCTTTTCATTGCTAATGCTGACCGGCATGCGCGATCCGTTCCGCCAACCAGACGATCGTTGTCATGGGGCAGAGCTGGCCCAATGGCGGTATCAGGGGATGGTGAGCCGGGGTGAGCGCAACATTGGCCTGGTGCAGGACGGCCTGCACCGCTGGCGGCGTGTCGAACCCCATGAAGTTCTGGATAACGGCTGGACAATCGTGCAACTCACCGCTCTGACGCTAACCGTGAGTACTGGTAAAGAGTGTGACCCGCCACAGTGGCAGTGGCAAAGACAAGGAGAGGTTAATGAAGCAATGGATACTGGTGCTATTGGTAGCCGCCATGCAGCCGGTTCTGGCCGGAAAAACTCAGAACGTGACGCTGGTGGTGGATGACGTTCCCGTCACGCAGGTACTCCAGGCGCTGGCTGAACAGGAACGGAAAAATCTTGTGGTATCGCCGGATGTCAGCGGCGTGGTGTCGCTGCATCTGACGGACGTCCCATGGAAACTGGCGCTCCAGACGGTGGTGAAGAGCGCCGGACTGGTGTTACGTCAGGAAGGACCGATTTTGCATGTGCATTCTGAAAGCTGGCAGAGCGAAGAAGCGGTGCGGCAGGAGGCGGAGATGGCGAGACGCCAGGCGAGTTTACCGCTGGAGAATCGGCACATTGCACTGCATTACGCCGATGCCACTGAACTGGCGAAAGCGGGAGGAAAACTGCTGAGTGCCAAAGGCAGTCTCACGGTGGATAAGCGCACCAACCGACTGCTGGTCAGGGACAACCCGCCGACGCTGGCGCTGGTGGAACAGTGGGTGGCGCAAATGGATCTGCCAATAGAACAGGTCGAGCTGGCGGCGCATATTGTGACCATCAATGAAAAAAGCCTGCGTGAGCTGGGGGTGAAATGGACGCTGGCAGAAGCAACGAAGGCTGGAGCCGTGGGACAAGTGACGACGATAGCCAGCGATCTCTCTGTCGCAAATGCTACCACTCGCATCGGATTTAATATTGGTCGTATTAATGGTCGGCTGCTGGATCTGGAACTGTCCGCGCTGGAGCAACAGCAGCAGCTCGATATTATCGCCAGTCCGCGTCTGTTAGCTTCCCATCTACAGCCTGCCAGCATCAAACAGGGGAGTGAGATCCCCTATCAGGTTTCCAGCGGCGAAAGCGGCGCAACGTCGGTTGAATTTAAAGAGGCCGTTCTCGGGATGGAAGTCACCCCTACGGTCTTACCTAAGGGGCGGATCCGCCTGAAGTTGCGCATCAGCCAGAATATGCCGGGGCAGGTGCTGCAACAGGCTGACGGTGAAGTGCTGGCTATCGATAAGCAGGAAATTGAAACGCAGGTCGAGGTGAAAAGCGGAGAGACGCTGGCGCTGGGCGGCATTTTTTCAAACAAGAATAAAACCGGTAAAGACAGTATTCCGTTGCTGGGTGACATTCCCTGGTTTGGACAACTCTTTCGTCATGACGGGAAAGAAAATGAACGTCGCGAGCTGGTGGTATTTATTACGCCCAGATTGGTCTCGACAGAATGATTTATGCATGAAACACCGTTGTTTTTGCACTTAACTCGTTTCAGGGATTTGACGTACGCAGCTATTTAGCATACAAGGAGTACCGATTTGAGAGTCGGTACTTCTCATCGCCGTCCGGCAATGCCGACTCGGATTGCCTACAATCTGGTTTGATGATTTATTCAGTTGCCAAACCTGCTTGAGTATTGAGATAATTTTCAGTCTGACTCTCGCAATATCTTATGAGGTTTCAGTTCATGTCCTGCTGCGCTCAGTGTCTGCGACGCGGGTTTATCATTAACGAATAGTCTTAGTAGTACCGAAAAAATGGCAGAGAAACGCAATATCTTTCTGGTTGGGCCTATGGGTGCCGGAAAAAGCACTATTGGGCGCCAGTTAGCTCAACAACTCAATATGGAATTTTACGATTCTGATCAAGAGATTGAGAAACGAACCGGAGCTGATGTGGGCTGGGTCTTCGACGTAGAAGGTGAAGACGGCTTCCGCGATCGTGAAGAGAAAGTCATCAACGAATTGACGGAAAAACAGGGTATTGTGCTGGCTACCGGCGGTGGCTCTGTAAAATCGCGTGAAACCCGTAATCGTCTTTCCGCACGTGGCGTCGTGGTTTATCTCGAAACGACCATCGAAAAACAACTTGCGCGTACACAGCGCGATAAAAAACGTCCGCTGTTGCAGGTTGAAGCGCCGCCTCGTGAAGTTCTGGAAGCGTTGGCCGACGAACGCAATCCGCTGTATGAAGAGATTGCCGACGTAACCATTCGTACCGATGATCAGAGCGCCAAAGTCGTTGCAAACCAGATTATTCATATGCTGGAAAGCAACTGATTCTGGCTTAATACACACTCGGTAAGCGGGTATAAGTCATTAAGGTGGATGTCGCGTCATGGAGAGGATTACCGTCACTCTCGGGGAACGTAGTTACCCTATCACCATCGCGGCTGGTTTGTTTAACGAACCAGCTTCATTCTTACCGCTGAAATCGGGCGATCAGGTTATGTTGGTCACCAACGAAACCCTGGCTCCCCTTTATCTTGATAAGATTCGCAGCGTACTTGAACAAGCGGGGGTGAATGTTGATAGCGTCATCCTGCCTGACGGCGAGCAGTACAAGAGCCTGACGGTGCTGGATACGGTATTCACCGCCTTACTGCAAAAACCACACGGTCGTGATACGACGCTGGTCGCACTTGGCGGCGGTGTCATTGGCGACCTGACCGGTTTTGCCGCAGCCAGCTATCAGCGCGGTGTTCGCTTCATCCAGGTCCCGACGACGCTTCTGTCGCAGGTCGACTCCTCCGTTGGCGGTAAAACCGCTGTAAACCATCCCCTCGGCAAAAACATGATTGGCGCGTTTTATCAGCCGGCCTCCGTGGTGGTGGATCTCGACTGTCTGAAAACGCTGCCTGCTCGCGAACTGGCGTCCGGTCTGGCGGAAGTGATCAAGTACGGCATTATTCTTGATGGCGAATTCTTTAGCTGGCTGGAAGAGAATCTGGATGCGCTATTGCGTCTGGACGGACCGGCAATGGCCTGGTGTATTCGTCGTTGTTGTGAGCTGAAAGCCGAAGTTGTCGCCGCAGACGAGCGCGAAACCGGCTTACGTGCTTTACTGAATCTTGGGCATACATACGGTCATGCCATTGAAGCTGAAATGGGTTATGGCAATTGGTTACATGGTGAGGCGGTCGCAGCAGGTATGGTAATGGCTGCGCGCACGTCGGAACGTCTGGGGCAGTTTGCGCCAGAAGATACGCAGCGCATCATCACGTTACTCAACCGTGCCGGTTTGCCGGTTCACGGACCACGCGAGATGTCCGCGCAGGCTTATCTGCCGCATATGTTGCGTGATAAAAAAGTGTTAGCGGGAGAAATGCGCTTAGTCCTTCCGCTGGCAATAGGGAAAAGTGAAGTACGCGGCGGTGTGTCGCACGAAGTCGTTCTTAACGCTATTGCTGATTGCCAGCAGGCGTAACAACAAGAAAGGTCGGACTGATACGGCTCACGTATCGGCCATTTAGATTCAGGTTAGTTGCAACGTCGTAAGCATTAGCCTTTGAGTGGGGTGTTAAATGGATGAATTCAAACCAGAAGACGAGCTGAAACCCGATCCCAGCGATCGTCGTACTGGTCGTTCTCGTCAATCTTCAGAACGCGGTGAACCGCAGATCAACTTTGATGATGTTGATCTGGATGCTGACGATCGCCGTCCTGCACGCGGGCGTAAAGAACGCCTTGATGAGCAAGAGAGGGAAGAAGATTACGATTCCGATGATGAAGCGTTCGTGGATGAAGAGCGCGTAGAGCGTCGTCCGCGTAAGCGTAAAAAAGCCGCCGGTAAACCTGCTTCCCGTCAGTACATGATGATGGGCGTGGGCGTGCTGGTTCTGCTGCTGTTGATCATCGGTATTGGCTCCGCGCTGAAAGCGCCTTCCACCCCGTCTTCAAACGCACAAACGGCGTCTGGCGAGAAGAGTATCGATCTCTCCGGCAATGCCGCTGACCAGGCAAACGGTGCCCAACCGGCTCCGGGAAGTACCTCCGCTGAACAGACTGCGGGCAACACGCCGCAGGATGTTTCTCTGCCGCCAATTTCCTCCACGCCGACGCAAGGACAAGCGCCTGCGACCGCAGAAGGCCAGCAGCGTGTAGAAGTGCAGGGCGATCTGAATAATGCTCTGACGCAACCGCAGGGTCAGGAACAGGTGAATAATGTGGTGGTGAACTCCACACTGCCTACTGAACCGGCGACCGTTGCACCAGTGCGTAATGGTAATGCGTCGAGCCAGACGGCTGCGGCACCTGGCAGCGAGCGCCCGGCCACCACGCGTCCGGAACGTAAGCAGGTTGTGATTGAGCCGAAGAAACCGCAGACAACCGCGAAAGCGACGCCAGCGGAACCGAAGCCGACGACCCAGCCTAAACGAGCGGAACCCGTAGCGCCTGCTGCCACCACAGCACCGAAAGCGACGGCCAACGCCGCACCGGCACAGACGGCTGCGCCAGCACAGACGGCAGCGCCTGTACAGACCGCGCCAGCGGCAACAAGTAGCGCGGCGGGAGGCAAAAGCGCCGGTAACGTCGGATCGCTGAAGTCAGCACCGTCCAGCCATTACACCCTGCAGCTCAGCAGCTCTTCTAACTACGACAACCTGAACGGTTGGGCGAAGAAAGAGAATCTGAAAAACTATGTGGTGTATCAGACGACGCGTAACGGTCAACCGTGGTATGTTCTGGTGTCTGGCGTGTACGCCTCGAAAGAAGATGCCAAACGCGCGGTTTCCACGCTGCCAGCCGATGTGCAGGCAAAAAATCCGTGGGCCAAACCGTTGCATCAGGTACAGGCCGATCTGAAATAATGTTAAAGCGCAGGATGCTGTCGGAGCTTTCTCCACAGCCGGAGAAGGTGTAATTAGTTAGTCAGCATGAAAAAAAATCGCGCTTTTCTGAAGTGGGCAGGGGGGAAATACCCCCTGCTTGATGACATCAAACGGCATTTACCTCAGGGTGAATGCCTGGTCGAACCCTTTGTGGGTGCAGGGTCGGTGTTTCTTAACACCGACTTTTCTCGTTATATTCTTGCCGACATCAACAGCGACCTCATCAGTCTCTATAAGATCGTGAAGACCCGTACCGACGAGTACGTGCAGGCTTCCCGTGAGCTGTTTAGCCCAGAGACCAATCAGGCTGAGGTTTACTACCAGTTCCGTGAAGAGTTCAACGCCAGTCAGGATCTTTTCCGTCGTGCGGTCTTGTTCCTGTATTTGAACCGATATGGATACAACGGTCTGTGCCGGTATAATCTGCGTGGCGAATTTAACGTGCCGTTTGGACGTTACAAAAAGCCTTACTTCCCGGAAGCTGAGTTGTATCACTTTGCGGAAAAAGCGCAGAATGCGGAGTTCCATTGCCTCTCATATGATGAGTGTATGGATCGTGCGGATTCAAACTCGGTTGTCTATTGCGATCCGCCCTACGCCCCGCTGTCAGCGACGGCGAATTTCACCGCGTATCATACCAACAGCTTCAGCCCGAAAGAGCAGGCCCATCTGGCGAAGATGGCCGAAAAGCTGGTCAGTAAGCGGATCCCAGTGTTAATTTCGAACCATGACACCCCGGATACGCGCGAATGGTATAAAGCGGCGGAACATTTTCAGGTCAAAGTGCGGCGCAGTATAAGCAGCAACGGCGGCACACGTAAAAAGGTGGACGAACTGCTGGCTCTGTACAAACCAGGAGTCGTTTCACCCGCGAATAAATAATTCTCAAGGAGAAGCGGATGAAACAGTATTTGATTGCCCCCTCAATCCTGTCGGCTGATTTTGCTCGCCTGGGTGAGGACACCGCGAAAGCACTGGCTGCCGGTGGCGACGTCGTGCATTTTGACGTCATGGACAACCACTATGTACCGAATCTGACCATGGGGCCGATGGTCCTGAAATCCCTGCGTAAATACGGTATTACGGCGCCCATCGATGTGCATCTGATGGTGAAACCGGTCGACCGAATCATCCCGGATTTCGCCGCCGCAGGCGCCAGCATCATCACCTTTCACCCGGAAGCCTCCGAACACGTTGACCGCTCGCTGCAACTGATTAAAGAGCACGGCTGTAAAGCCGGGCTGGTTTTTAATCCGGCGACGCCGTTGAGCTATCTGGACTACGTGATGGACAAGCTGGATGTGATCCTGCTGATGTCCGTCAACCCGGGCTTTGGCGGTCAGTCTTTCATTGCGCAAACGCTGGACAAACTGCGCGAAGTCCGTCGTCGCATTGACGCGTCGGGTTACGACATTCGCCTCGAAGTGGATGGCGGCGTGAAAGCG
This sequence comes from Citrobacter telavivensis, assembly GCA_009363175.1. Taxonomy (NCBI): domain Bacteria; kingdom Pseudomonadati; phylum Pseudomonadota; class Gammaproteobacteria; order Enterobacterales; family Enterobacteriaceae; genus Citrobacter; species Citrobacter telavivensis. The sequence continues at coordinate 63,015 of CP045205.1, read as the reverse complement.
AGCAACATCGGTGAAATCGCCGCAGCCGGGGCTGACATGTTTGTCGCCGGTTCCGCTGTCTTCGATCAGCCAGACTACAAAAAAGTCATTGATGACATGCGCAGCGAACTGGCAAAGGTAAGTCATGGATAAATTGCAGGATATTCGGGGCGTCGCCTTCGACCTCGACGGTACGCTGGTGGATAGCGCGCCGGGATTGAGCGCCGCAGTGGACATGGCGCTGTATGCGCTTGAGCTGCCGGTTGCCGGTGAAGAGCGCGTCATTACCTGGATTGGTAACGGTGCTGATGTCTTGATGGAGCGTGCGTTAACCTGGTCTCGTCAGGAACGCGCGACATTGCGTAAGACGATGGGCAAACCGCCGGTCGATGATGATATTCCCGCCGAGGAGCAGGTCCGTATTCTGCGTAAGCTGTTTGACCGCTACTACGGGGATGTTGCTGAAGAGGGGACGTTCCTGTTCCCTGATGTCGCCGATACGCTGGGCGCGCTGCACGCCAAAGGGCTGCCGCTCGGTCTGGTGACTAACAAGCCGACACCGTTTGTTGCGCCATTGCTCGATGCGCTGGATATTGGCAAATATTTCAGCGTGGTCATCGGCGGTGACGACGTCCAGAACAAAAAACCTCATCCGGATCCACTGCTGTTGGTGGCAAGTAAGCTCGGCATTGCGCCAGAGCAATTGCTCTTCGTTGGGGATTCGCGTAATGATATTCAGGCGGCAAAAGCCGCTGGCTGCCCGTCCGTAGGCCTCACCTACGGCTACAACTACGGCGAACCGATCGCGCTGAGCCAGCCAGACATCATGTACGACCGCATTAGTGAATTACTGCCCGCTCTCGGGCTTCCGCATAGCGAAAATCAGGAATCGAAAAATGACTAAGCCCATCGTTTTTAGTGGCGCACAGCCCTCAGGTGAATTGACCATTGGCAACTACATGGGTGCACTGCGTCAGTGGGTGAACATGCAGGATGACTACCATTGCATCTATTGCATCGTTGACCAGCATGCCATCACCGTTCGTCAGGATGCCCAGCAACTGCGTAAAGCGACGCTGGATACGCTGGCGCTCTATCTTGCGTGCGGTATCGATCCTGAAAAAAGCACCATTTTCGTTCAGTCCCACGTGCCTGAACATGCGCAACTGAGCTGGGCGCTGAACTGCTACACCTACTTTGGCGAACTGAGCCGTATGACCCAGTTCAAAGATAAGTCAGCGCGTTACGCTGAGAACATCAACGCCGGTCTGTTTGACTATCCGGTACTGATGGCGGCAGATATCCTGCTGTATCAGACCAACCTGGTGCCGGTGGGTGAAGACCAGAAACAGCATCTGGAACTGAGCCGCGATATCGCCCAGCGTTTCAACGCGCTGTATGGTGAGATCTTCAAAGTTCCTGAACCGTTTATTCCTAAGTCAGGTGCCCGCGTGATGTCTCTGCTGGAGCCGACGAAAAAGATGTCCAAGTCGGACGATAACCGCAACAATGTGATTGGTCTGCTGGAAGATCCGAAATCGGTGGTTAAAAAACTTAAGCGAGCCATGACTGACTCGGAAGAGCCGCCGGTTGTGCGTTATGACGTTAAAGAGAAACCCGGCGTGTCTAACCTGCTGGATATTCTCTCTGCCGTGACCGGCAAGAGCATTCCTGAGCTGGAACAGAGCTTCGAAGGCAAAATGTACGGTCATCTGAAAGGTGAAGTCGCCGATGCGGTTTCCGGCATGCTGACCGAGCTGCAGGAGCGTTATCATCGTTTCCGCAACGACGAAGCCTTCCTGCAGCAGGTGATGAAAGACGGCGCGGAAAAAGCCAGCGCGCGCGCATCAGCTACGCTGAAAGCGGTCTACGAAGCGATTGGTTTTGTCGCTAAGCCGTAACGGCTGCGAAAAATAAAAAAGCCGGGAAAATTTTTCCCGGCTTTTTTGTCCGTCATATCGGTTGCTGATTAATGGTTTGAATACCAGTTCAGCTTGTCGCGCAGCCCGACCACCCGGCCAACAATGATCAGCGCCGGACTTGCCACCTTCGTTGCCAGTTCACCCAGTTGCGACAGTTCGCCGTTCACGACCCGCTGTTTCACCGAGGTGCCGTTCTCAACCAGTGCAACCGGCATATCGGCCTGCATACCAAATTCGATCAGTTTTTGCTGGATAGTGGCTGCCTGATTCAGCCCCATGTAGAACACCAGCGTCTGTTTCTCTGCCGCCAGGTTTTCCCAGTCCAGTTCGCCGCCGGTTTTCAGGTGTCCGGTAACCAGACGTACGCTCTGGGCGTAGTCCCGGTGGGTCAGCGGAATACCGGAGTAGGCGGAACAACCGGAAGCTGCCGTAATCCCCGGTACCACGGAGAATGGAATACCAGCGTGACACAGCGTTTCCAGCTCTTCACCACCACGACCAAAGATAAAGGGATCACCGCCTTTCAGACGAACGACGCGTTTGCCCTGTTGTGCTTCCCGCAGCAGAATTTGGTTAATTTCTTCCTGCGGAACACAGTGATAGCCCGCGCGTTTACCCACAAATACGCGGTCGGCGTCGCGACGCACAAGGTTCATGATATCGTCAGAAACCAGGCGGTCATAGACCACCACATCGGCCTGCTGGATCTGCTGCAGCCCTTTCAGCGTCAGAAGACCGGCATCACCAGGACCCGCGCCCACCAGCACGACTTCACCGCGATGATCCAACGGCTCGCGGAGCATCTGCTCAGTGGTTTCTTCCACCGCTTTGTGGTCGGCATTCGCCAGCGACTGCGCCAGTCTGTCGTTAACAAACAGCTTTTCCCAGAAGCGGCGACGTTCGCCCATCGTGGCAAACTGTTTTTTCACCCGGGAACGAAGTTGTCCGGCGAACTGCGCGACCTGGCCCAAATGTTGAGGTAATACGGATTCCAGCTTTTCACGCAGCAGACGGGCCAACACCGGTGAGGTGCCGCCGGAGGAGACCGCTACCATCAGCGGCGAGCGGTCGATAATCGATGGCATGATGAAACTGGCAGCCTTTGGCGCATCCACGACGTTACAGAAGATGCGACGGGATTGTGCGGCATCGCTGACGCGCTGATTCACCGCGTCATCATCGGTCGCGGCAATCGCCAGCCAGCACGGGTCGAGAAGGGTTTCATCAAACGGCCCTTCCACCAGCGTTAACATGTTTTCATTTGCCCATACGGTGAACTGCGGAATAAACGTCAGCGCATTAACCGTTAAACGAGCGCCCGCTTCCAGCAGTAACCGTGCTTTGCGTTCTGCGACATCACCACCGCCGACAATAAGACAGTCACGGTCACGTAGTTGACAAAATATAGGCAAATGATCCACGACATTACCCCTTAATTATTGGCAGCAGCCTCAGTTTGGTTGATTTTTGCCGGAGCAGGTCGCTCCGATTTCGGCGTAGCATACCAATAACCTAATCCCATGAACACGACACCGGACAAAGTATTGCCGAGTGTTACCCACAACAGATTATGACCAATCCCCGCCAGGGTATAGGCTTCGCTGTGGTGACCGAACCAGGAGAGGGCAAACAGCGTCATGTTGGCAACCGAGTGTTCATAGCCGGACGCGATAAACGCCAGCAGACACCACCAGATAGCGATAAATTTCGCGGCGCCTTCAGTACGGATTGCCATCCAGATTGCCAGACAAACCAGCCAGTTACACAGCGCGCCTTTGAAGAAAAGTACGGTTGCCGGTGCCGTGGTTTTCGCCAGCGCGACCGAATGTACGATGCTGGTATCGACCGGCAGCAGGCTGCCGCCGCCCCAACTGTACAGCAGCGCGACGAACACGGAACCGACCAGGTTACCCAACCAGGTCTGCGGCAAAATTGCCCACATTTGCCCCTGGCTGATGGTGCCCGCTTTGACGCCAAGCGTCAGGAACATCGTGTGACCGGTAAACAGTTCGGAACCGGCAATAATCACCAGCGTTAAGGCGATCCCAAAAGTTGCGCCCATCACCAGCGGACGCACGGACGGGTCGAGTAAATTTCCAAGGGTGAAAATCAGGATGATACCCAGGCCAACGTAAGCTCCAGCCATCGCTGAGCTGACCCAAAAGCCGAGCGGGTTATTTGCCGACAGGCGTGCGATGCGCGCAGCGTTAGCCGCACATTTGTTAATCGTATCTGTGAACATGATTATCCTTGAAATGAAAAAATAAAAACGTAACCGTAGGCCGGATAAGGCATTTATGCCGACATCCGGCAATGCGCTGATGCAATTTGCCGGATGGCGCTACGCTTATCAGTCCTGTGAAAAAAAGGTCTACCCATTACGTCAAAAAAGGGAGGCGTTGCGCCTCCCTATAATTCATTCGCTGCGCAACTGCACAATGCCGTCTTTCACCCGCGCCTCGTAGCACGCCACGGAATGACTTTCATCCTCCATGCACAGGCCGTCGCTCAGGCGGAAGCGCTGTTTTTTCAATGGGCTGGCGACCCACAATTCACCCTGATGTTCCGCAATCAGCCCACGGGACAGTACGCTGGACTCAAAGAACGGGTCGATGTTGCTGATCGCAAACACCTGGTCGCTGTGATACGGACGAAAGATGGCGACCTGTTCCTCACCTAACAACGCGCAGACGCCGGTTGCTGGCAGGATGTCATCAATGTGGCAGATGTTTGTCCACTGGCTCATGCGTTTTCCTCCACCAGAGTAACCGGAATGCGTTCGTACGGTGTGGCCGGACGATGCTGTTCACGTTCAGGTACCACCTGGACGTTCGGATCGCGTTTATCGCTGTTGATGAAGTGTCTGAAACGCGTCTGGGCAGACGGCGTGTTGACGGTTTCCGTCCACTCACAGACCACGGCTTCGCGCAGACGGGCCATCTCTTCTTCCAGATGGGCGTTCAGACCCAGCTTGTCGTCGATGATGACGGATCTCAGATACTCGATACCACCTTCCAGATTGTCTAACCACGGAGCGGTACGGGTCAGTTTGTCCGCCGTACGGATGTAGAACATCATGAAACGGTCGAGATATTTGAGCAGGGTTTCACTGTCGATATCCGCCGCCAGCAGATCGGCATGACGAGGTTTCATCCCGCCGTTACCGCAGACGTACAGGTTCCAGCCTTTTTCGGTCGCGATAATCCCCACATCTTTCCCCTGCGCTTCCGCACATTCACGGGTACAGCCGGAGACGCCGAACTTCATTTTGTGCGGGGTACGAATACCTTTGTAGCGGTTTTCCAGCTCAACGCCGAAGCCCACGCTGTCGCCTACGCCGTAACGGCACCAGGTGCTGCCCACGCAGGTTTTTGCCATTCGCAGCGCTTTGGCATAGGCATGACCGGTTTCAAAACCTGCTTCAATCAGTTGACGCCAGATTTCCGGCAGATCGTCTTTCTGCGCACCAAACAGGCCGATACGTTGAGAACCGGTGATTTTGGTGTACAGGTTAAATTCACGGGCGATACGCCCCACGGCGACCAGGCCTTCCGGGGTGATTTCACCACCGGCAGAGCGTGGGATGACGGAGTAGGTCCCGTCTTTCTGGATATTTGCCAGGAAGTTGTCGTTGGTATCCTGTAGCGGCGTGTGCTGCGGTTTCAGGATGTACTCATTCCAGCAGGAGGCCAGCAGAGAACCTACGGTCGGTTTACACACTTCGCAGCCGTAACCTTTACCGTGTTTCGCCAGCAGTTCCTCGAAGGTTTTGATGCCTTCCACGCGAATCAGGTGGAACAGTTCCTGACGTGAGTACGCAAAGTGCTCACACAGGTTGTTATTCACTTCAATACCCTGTTTCGCCAGTTCGGCGTTCAGCACCTGGGTGACCAGCGGGATACAGCCGCCGCAGCCGGTACCGGCTTTGGTTTCGGCCTTCAGCGCGGCAACGGTGTGGCAACCTTTGTTGATGGCGGCGACCAGCATGCCCTTGGTGACGTCGAAACAGGAGCAAATCTGCGCGCTGTCCGGTAGTTTATCCACGCCGATGGACGGTTTACCGCTGCCAGCATGGGCGGGCAGGATCAGTGAGTCCGGGTTTTCCGGCAGTTCGATGGCGTTCAGCACCAGTTGCAGTAGGTTGCCGTAATCGCTGGTATCCCCTACCAGTACAGCGCCAAGCAGCGTTTTGTTATCAGAGCTTACGATAAGGCGTTTGTAGACCTCTTTGCTTTCGTCGAGGTAAACGTAGCTACGGGCACCCGGCGTGCGGCCATGCGCGTCGCCAATACCGCCGACATCAACGCCCAGCAGTTTCAGCTTAGCGCTCAGATCCGCGCCTTCGAAGGCGTTTTCGTTTTCGAGGATATGGTCAACGGCGACCTGCGCCATTTTGTAGCCCGGTGCGACCAGACCGTACACCCGGTTATTCCAGCTGGCACATTCACCGATAGCGTAGATATCCGGGTCGGACGTCTGGCAGGCATCGTTGATCACGATCCCGCCGCGTGGTGCGACCTCAAGACCACACTGCGTCGCCAGCTTGTCGCGTGGGCGAATGCCGGTGGAGAAGACGATGAAATCCACTTCCAGCTCGCTACCGTCGGCAAAACGCATGGTTTTACGCGCTTCGGTGCCTTCCTGAACGATCTCCTGGGTGTTTTTGCTGGTGTGCACACGCACGCCCATGCTTTCAATCTTGCGACGCAGCTGTTCGCCGCCCATATGGTCAAGCTGTTCAGCCATCAACATCGGGGCGAATTCGATCACGTGCGTTTCCACACCGAGGTTTTTCAGCGCGCCTGCCGCTTCCAGACCTAACAGACCACCGCCGACGACTGCACCGCGACGGCTTCGACGGGCACAGGATTCAATCGCGTTGAGGTCTTCAATGGTGCGATAAACAAAGCAGTCCTGGGTTTCGGAACCTTTAATCGGCGGGATCCACGGATAGGAACCGGTCGCCATGATCAGCTTGTCGTAGTAAACCGTACGACCTGCGCTGGAGTGAATAACCTTTTCCTGGCGATTGATGGTAATTGCGCGTTCGCCGACCAGCACGTTAACGCCGTGCTTCTCGTAAAATCCTTCGCGGACCAGAGACAGTTCTTCGGCGGTGTGATGTGAGAAGTAGGATGAAAGGTGCACACGGTCGTATGCCTTGCGGGGTTCTTCGCAGAAAACAGTAATATCGAACAGGCTGGCATCGGATTTATCAAGAAGGTCCTCAATAAAGCGATGGCCGACCATACCATTACCGATAATAGCGAGTCTGACTTTGCTCATTTTTGCCTCGATTTCTTTTCTATTACTGCTTACCTTAACGATTCAGCAACCCCACTTATTGATGCAAATCAAATTCACCTTTATATACTCCTTAAGGGGTATATTGCTGATTTGTCTGCATTTTCTTAAGTTGTGGAAATATCAGACTTTTCGCGATTGTATGAATAACATACAAATTGAGGGGTTTTTAGCGTGGGAGGACTACCACTAGAGATTGGGTGGCCTACGCCGTTCGGGGAAGGGGAGACAAACGATAAAATGCCGGATGGCGGCTGCGCCTAGTCCGGCCGGCAAAAACGATCGCCCTGCGTAGGCCGGATAAGACGCAACGCGTTGTTATCCGGCTAATCACATTACTGTGCTGCTGGTATCCCATGCTGGCGATGACGAGTGACAAAGCCGAGGATGAAGCACATAACGAAGACAATGGCGTACAGGCCATTCGCGGTAAGCAGGGCAGCCTGAGGGCCGCTGTGCGCCACGATAGGACCGGTGACGACAAACGTCAGCATGGTGCCGATGGTGCCGCAGGTCAGTACGAAGTTAACCAGTTTTGGCGAAGCCACTTTGGTCTGCTGCGAACCCAGGGTGATGATGGTGGTATAGATGGCGCTCGAGAAGAAGCCCAGTGCCAGAATAAACCACGGCATATGCTCAGGCGTACCGGTGATGAACAGGTACATCAGCACGGTAGCCAGAGCGGCCAGCACCGTCAGAATGCGCTGCAAATCGAAAAAACGCAGAATGAAGCTGAAGGCCCACATCCCGAACATGTACGACATCCAGAAATCGCTGACCAGTGTGCCGGCGTCGTTCAGACTCATCCCCAGCCCTTTTGCGTACTCAGGTACCCAGGAGATGAAGCCCAACTGGCCCAGGATGTAACACAGCGCCGCAATGGACAGGAACAGGACGCCGATGCCCCATTTTTCTTTCACTGCCGGCGTGTCGCTCTGTGGCGCGTGTTTGCCCAGCGGCGGGAATTCGCAGCCAAAGGTCAGAAGGAAAATAACGACATAGACCAGTCCGATACAGGCGTACACCCAGTACCATTCGATGCTGCGCGCCAGCAGGAACGCGGCAACCATTGGGAAGATCATCCCAGCCATGCTGAAAAAGGAGTCGGTAAACAGCAGACGAGAGCCGCGCTGACGGCCTTCATACATCTGTGTAATCAGGAACGTACCAATCGACATCGTGATCCCGCTGACCAGCCCCAGTACAAACATCGCGGCGGAGAACAGGGCCAGGCTATGACTGAACATCAGTCCTGCTACGGCCAGCACCATCAGGATGAAGCCAAAACGCAGCTGCGTTTTCAACGGGATGATTTCCATCAGCCAGGCATTGAGGAAAATGGAGATCAAAATACCGGCGTTCAGGAAGGTGAAAGTGTTACTCATACTGGAAACCGGCAGATGGAAATACTCTGCGATGTTTCCCATCACCATCCCGGTGACAATCACCAACGCACCGGTAAGGGCGTAGGAGAGAAAGCTAATCCATGTGAGCTTGATACGATTGCTGTTAGTCATGACTGGCCTGTAAATGGAAGTAAAGCGCGTTGACAGCGCTGTGGGCGGGCAGATTTTAGGCGTTTTAGTGATGTATTTAAATGTTTATTGGCAACTTCTGGCTGTGTTGCAATTTTTAGCGTGATAAACATCACAATTCTTGGCCGACCTATCAAAGTTACAGATGTTTCTGGTACGTAAAATTAGGTAAAGGGATGGCCTTGTCCCTGAAGGCTCTTTAGAATCGAACCACTGGCTTTTGTTACCGCTCTCCTAAAGGAAATCTCATGCTCAAATCGACCCTGGCGGCTGTTGCAGCTGTTTTCGCCCTTTCTGCTCTCTCTCCCGCGGCGTTGGCAGCAAAAGGGGATCCGCACGTTTTGCTGACAACCTCTGCAGGTAATATTGAACTGGAACTGAATAGCCAAAAAGCGCCTGTTTCAGTGCAAAACTTTGTCGATTATGTGAACAACGGTTTCTATAACAACACCACGTTTCACCGCGTGATTCCGGGCTTCATGGTCCAGGGCGGTGGCTTCACTGAACAGATGCAGCAGAAGAAACCCAATCCTCCGATTAAAAACGAAGCCGACAACGGCCTGCGCAACACGCGCGGCACCATCGCGATGGCGCGTACTGCCGATAAAGACAGCGCGACCAGCCAGTTCTTTATCAACGTAGCCGATAACGCCTTCCTCGATCACGGCCAGCGTGACTTCGGTTATGCCGTATTTGGTAAAGTTGTGAAAGGGATGGACGTGGCTGATAAGATCTCCCAGGTTCCGACCCATGATGTCGGCCCTTACCAGAATGTGCCGTCAAAACCGGTTGTTATCCTGTCCGCAAAAGTTCTGCCGTAATCCTTTCCTGCGCGGGCATTGCTGGCCCGCGTCGTTTCATCCTCCCTGCGTAACTGTGTTTTGCTGCTTATACTTGTGGCAAACACGGATTAATCAGGGAGGCGTAAAGTGAAAAAACTCACCGACAGGCAAAAATCCCGGCTCTGGGAACAGCAGCGAAACGTGAATTTTCAGGCCAGTCGCCGTCTTGAGGGCGTCGAACATCCGCTAATCACGCTTAACGCCGCAGAGGCGCTGACGCGTCTGGAAGAACTCCGGAGGCACTATGAGCGCTAAAATCGGCGACGACCGCGATCCGTATCTCTACCCCGGACTGAACGTGATGCGTAACCGTCTGGGGATCCACCAGGTCGAACGTCTGGAACAGGCCGCTTATGAACTCACCGCGCTGCGTGCGGCGACCATCGAACTGGGACCGGCGAAGCGCGGGTTACCTCACCTGTGTGCGATTCATCGTCAGCTTTACCAGGACGTTTTCGACTGGGCAGGCCACCTGCGTGAAGTGGATATCTATCAGGGAGATACCCGTTTCTGCCACTTCGCCTACATCGAAAAAGAAGGCAATGCCCTGATGCAGGATCTGGAAGAAGAGGGCTACCTGATGGGACTGCCGGAAGAGAAATTCGTCAATCGTCTTGCGCATTATTACTGTGAGATCAATGTGCTGCATCCATTTCGTCTTGGCAGCGGCATGGCGCAGCGGATTTTCTTCGAACAACTGGCTATTCATGCCGGTTATCTTCTTCACTGGGGGGATGTTTCGGTGGCGGAGTGGAATCGGGCGAATCAGGAAGGGGCGATGGGCGACCTTAGTGCTTTACAGGCGATATTTCGTAAAGGGGTAAGCGAAGCCGAGGAAACTGAGTAGAATAGCGCGGTTTTCCTGGACCGGAGCCGTCATGATCCTGCTTATCGATAACTACGATTCTTTCACCTGGAACCTCTACCAGTATTTTTGCGAGCTGGGCGCTGACGTGCGGGTTAAGCGTAATGACGAGTTGACGCTGTCGCAGATAGATGTGCTGAATCCGCAAAAAATCGTCATCTCGCCCGGCCCCTGCACCCCGGATGATGCCGGAATTTCGCTGGACGTGATTCGCCACTATGCCGGTCGTTTGCCGATACTGGGTGTTTGTCTGGGGCATCAGGCGATGGCACAGGCATTTGGTGCGACTATCGTGCGCGCCGCAAAAGTGATGCACGGAAAAACGTCACCCATCCGCCACACGGGACAGGGCGTGTTTCAGGGGCTAACTAACCCCCTTACCGTCACCCGTTACCATTCGCTTCTTATCGATCCCGCCACGCTTCCCGACTGCTTTGAGGTGACCGCCTGGAGCGAAACGCAGGAGATTATGGGGATCCGCCATACGACGTGGGATCTGGAAGGCGTGCAGTTTCATCCGGAAAGTATTCTCAGCGAACAGGGTCATCAGCTGCTGGCCAATTTCCTCAGTCGGTGATTTGTGGTTGCTATCTGATGATTTTTTATGCATATTTTGTGATTATATTTTCACATTCATTTTTGCATAACTGGATGGTCATGAGATGGCAATTGAACAAACGGCAGTAACCCGGGCAACTTTTGATGAAGTCATTCTGCCAATTTATGCACCGGCGGAATTTATTCCGGTAAAAGGGAAAGGCAGCCGGGTCTGGGATCAGCAGGGCAAGGACTACGTTGATTTCGCGGGCGGGATTGCGGTGACTGCGCTGGGGCACTGCCATCCGGCGCTGGTGGAGGCCCTGAAAACCCAGGGCGAAACGCTCTGGCATACCAGTAACGTTTTCACCAACGAACCCGCACTGCGTCTGGGGCGAAAAATCATCGACGCCACCTTTGCCGAGCGCGTGCTGTTCATGAACTCCGGGACAGAAGCCAACGAAACGGCGTTCAAGCTGGCGCGTCATTACGCCTGTGTGCGCCATAGCCCGTTCAAAACCAAAATCATTGCCTTTCATAATGCGTTCCACGGCCGCTCGTTGTTTACCGTTACCGTGGGTGGACAGCCGAAGTATTCTGATGGCTTCGGTCCAAAACCGGCGGATATCGTCCACGTTCCGTTTAACGATCTCCACGCCGTGAAAGCGGTGATGGACGACCATACCTGCGCTGTCGTGGTTGAACCTGTACAGGGGGAGGGCGGCGTTCTGGCCGCAACGCCGGCGTTCCTGCAAGGTTTGCGTGACCTCTGCAGTCAGCATCAGGCGCTGCTGGTGTTTGATGAAGTGCAATGCGGAATGGGGCGCACCGGCGACCTCTTTGCCTATATGCACTACGGCGTGACGCCGGATATTCTTACCAGTGCGAAAGCCCTGGGCGGCGGCTTCCCGGTGAGTGCGGTATTGACGACTCAGGAGATTGCCTCAGCGTTTCACGTCGGCTCTCATGGATCAACCTACGGCGGCAACCCGCTAGCCTGCGCGGTAGCAGAGGCGGCGTTCGACATCATCAACACCCCGGATGTGCTGGGCGGCGTGGTGGCGAAACGGCAGAAATTTGTTCAACATCTGCAACAGATTGATGAGCAGTACCACGTGTTTAGCGACATTCGCGGCATGGGCCTGTTGATTGGTGCCGAGTTGCAACCGCAGTACAAAGGACGCGCGCGCGATTTCCTCTATGCGGCGGCGGATGCCGGCGTAATGGTGTTGAATGCGGGGCCGGACGTGATGCGCTTTGCGCCATCGCTGGTGGTGGAAGAGGCGGATATCGACGAAGGGATGCTGCGTTTTGCCGACGCTGTCGCAAAAATTGTCGGTTAACAGTTTGCCTGATGGCGCTGCGCTTATCAGGCCTGTTGTCGATAACACGCTCCGTGTAGGCCGGATAAGGCGTTACGCCGCCATCCGGTAATCAGTTAACTCTCTGCCTGATGGCGCTGCGCTTGTCAGGCTTGTTGTCGATAACACGCTCCGTGTAGGCCGGATAAGGCGTTACGCCGCCATCCGGCAATCAGTGTTAACCCCGCATATCCCGCAAGCGACGGCTGAGCCAGATTCCGTGGTGCGGCCGCTGACGCCATGCCACAGACGAGATGGTATGCATAGTGTTCAGGTGGCCGATAACACGCTGCAGATGCTGTTCCAGGGTACTTAACGGTCCGTGGGAAAGCATCTCTGGCGCTTCCAGAATATTCACATCCCCTGAGCTGCCAGGCCCGTCATACTCCAGTCGCTGCTGACAGCGTTGCAGCGCAATTTCACACGATTGCAGGTATCGTTGCGCCAGATCCGGCGTGAGCATCGTATGCTCGCGCGCTAGCGTGGTCATCGCATTGATGTGTTCGACGATAAACTGGCTGTGCGTCACCCACAGCTTCATATCTTCCAGATAATGGGTGTTGAAGCCGGGTTCCTGCATCGCCTGATTGAGCGAGTTGAACAACGTGTTGTGTGCCTGGTTGACCCGCATACGTTGCCAGGCGAGCGGCGTCGGTTGCGGATCGTTGCTTAGAATCAGGCGAATGGCCTCCTGATCGGCCTCCAGCGCGTCATGGGCGTTTTTACGCAACAGACCGCTCTGCCATTGCGGCCACAGCCAGACGGTACCCCCAAATGCAATCAGGCAGCCTATGACCGTATCGACAAATCGCGGGATAATGAACTGCTCGCCGTCCAGCGTCAGGAGTTGCAAGGTATACACCGCGGTGATGGTAAATCCTACCGTCGCCCAGCCGTAGTTTTTCCGGATGGTCAGATAGCTGACCAGGGTGATCGCCAGCATCAGTGCCAGCGTATACCCCTCAGGAATATGAAAGTGCAGCGTCACGCCTGCGATAATCAGCCCCACCAGCGTTCCCGCCGAACGGTGCAGAATACGCACGCGGGTGGCTCCGTAACCATTTTGCGTCACAAACAGAACGGTCATCAGGATCCAGTAAGGTTTCGGCAGATGTAACGCGGACCCCATCAGACTGGCAATGCTGAGCATTACGCTGATACGCCCGGCGTTACGCAGCGCCGGAGATTTCAACGAGAGGTAGTTTTTCAGCGCCGGCAGCAGCGGTAACCGACGCTGTTTGTCGGCCATCAGATCGCGGGCGTAGAGTGGGCGCTGAGTGCGAAGCACGCGGGCGATACGGCTGAAATGCCAGTAACAGAACTGCCCGACGGGGTTATCCGGATGCTGATTAGCAATTTTTTCCAGCGCGCCAATCTGCTTTTGCATGGTGAACCGCGTCGGCAGTCGGTGATAGAGAATGTCATCCGCCAGTACGCGCAGGCGAGCGGCGACCGTTTGCGCATTCCAGCGAATCACCTGTTCCGCATGGCTGCGTTCGACCAGCTTTTGCACTTCTTCCGGCTGATGCAGACTGACGGAGATATGCTCCTGCAGATCCAGTGCTTCCTGAAAGGCGCGCAGCATCCGCTTGTAGTCATTGTTGCGGTGCGCCGACAGCATGTGCATCTGCTGATAGCACTGGGTGATGAGGTCGACCGCTTTCTGCTGGCGCATCAGCAGTGGCGGCAGGGCTTTTTCCGGATCAGTATGCTGGGTCAGCATACTGTATTTGGCTTCGCAGTAATCCGCCAGTTCACGGTATAACAGGCTCAGCGACTCGCGAAGCGGCTGTTCGCGCCAGAGCCAAAACCAGAACCAGTTAAACAATCCGTACCATAGCGTGCCCAATGCGTAGATCAGCAGAGGCTCCCAGACCGGCATGTTCCCCGCGAGGCTCAGTGTGAAAATCGCTGCAATCAGCGAGGCTGGAAGCAGGCGGGCGTGAAGGGAGCTCAATTCCGCAGTGACGCCGAGCGTGAGCGTTAGTCCGGTCAGGATCAGGGGTAACGGTATCGCCTGCGCCAGCAGCAGTTGCATGATCAGGCTACAGCCGGCAAACAGCGACGCCCCGATAATCAGGCGTTTGAAAAAGCGTTTGTGCGGAGTATCAAGCCCGGCAATGTTGCAGCAGGCGGGAACGAGAGAGAAGAGCAGGCCAAGATGTAACTGCCCGATGAGCAGGCCGACGGCCACGGGCAAACAGAGCACCAGTGTTTGACGTAGTGCATAGTTGATTTCTGGGTGATAAATCAGTCTGCGCCACATTGGCAAAACAAAAATGACGCGCTATCGGGTAGCGCGTCATTTTCGATGAGATTAACGAGTGCCGTAAACGACGATCGTTTTACCGTGAGCGGAGATCAGGTTCTGATCTTCCAGCATCTTCAGAATACGACCAACGGTTTCGCGAGAGCAGCCAACGATCTGGCCAATCTCCTGGCGAGTGATTTTGATCTGCATACCGTCCGGGTGAGTCATCGCATCAGGCTGTTTCGCCAGATTCAGCAGCGTCTGGGCGATACGACCGGTCACATCGAGGAAGGCCAGGTTACCGACTTTCTCCGAAGTAACTTGCAGGCGGCGAGCCATTTGGGAAGACAGGCGCATCAGAATATCTGGGTTCACCTGGATCAACTGGCGGAATTTCTTGTAGGAAATTTCAGCCACTTCACACGCTGTTTTCGCTCGAACCCATGCGCTACGTTCCTGGCCTTCTTCAAACAGGCCCAGTTCGCCAATGAAATCACCCTGATTCAGATAAGAAAGGATCATTTCTTTCCCTTCCTCATCTTTAATCAACACTGCCACTGAGCCTTTAACGATGTAGTACAACGTTTCTGCTTTTTCACCCTGGTGAATCAGCGTGCTCTTGGACGGGTACTTATGAATGTGGCAATGAGACAAGAACCATTCAAGTGTCGGGTCTGTTTGCGGTTTGCCAAGCACCATGCGCGATTATCCTCTGTTATAAGCTGTCTCCAGAGCCAAAAAAATCCGCTGTCTCTGGGGTTGCAAAAATGTGCTTCCCTCGTCCTGGGAAGAGGCCGTCAAAAACGAACTGCAGCCTTTAATGTGAAGTCCTCTGCATACATGCAGTACATCAATGTATTACTGTAGCATCCTGACTGTTTTAGCATAGCTTTAGCCGTGTGTCTCCTGGTGTCTCGCTTCAGCATGACGGAGGTCGCCTTCCGTTGCGAGAATTGTTATGTACGCGTAATCTGTCAGGAAAATTGACGCACTGGAGTTAAAAAATATGCAAGCGCGTGTTAAATGGGTTGAAGGGTTAACCTTCCTGGGTGAGTCGGCTTCCGGTCACCAGATTTTGATGGACGGTAACTCCGGTGATAAAGCGCCGAGCCCGATGGAAATGGTGTTGATGGCGGCAGGGGGGTGCAGCGCGATTGACGTGGTTTCTATCCTGCAAAAAGGTCGTCAGGATGTGACGAACTGCGAAGTGAAACTGACGTCAGAACGTCGCGAAGAGGCACCCCGCCTGTTCACCCACATCAATCTGCATTTTATTGTCACGGGTCACGACCTGAAGGATGCCGCCGTTTCGCGTGCGGTCGATCTGTCGGCAGAAAAGTATTGCTCCGTGGCGTTAATGCTGGAAAAAGCGGTCAATATTACCCATTCGTATGAAGTGATTGCTGCCTGATGATCCTTGCCTGATGGCACTGCACTTATCAGGCCTACGACAGGAGTAGGCCGGATAACGCAACGCCGCCATCCGGCAAAATCTTACCTTACTCGATTTTTTTCCCTTCCATCAGTCGTTGTACCAGCGGCAACATAATGAGTTCCATTGCCAGCCCCATTTTGCCGCCAGGCACTACCAATGTATTGATATGGGAAATGAATGAACCTTGCAGCATTGCCAGCAGCCAGGGGAAATCGATCCCTTCCAGATTGCGGAAATGAATCACCACAAAGCTCTCATCCAGCGATGGAATACCTTTGGCTGCAAACGGGTTTGACGTGTCCACGGTGGGGACGCGCTGAAAGTTAATGTGGGTGCGGGAGAACTGCGGCGTAATGTAGTTGATGTAGTCGTCCATAGAACGCACCACGGAATCCATCACCGCTTCACGAGAATGACCCCGCTCGCTGGTATCACGGATCAGTTTCTGGATCCACTCCAGGTTAACGATGGGGACAACGCCGACCAGCAGGTCAACATGGCTTGCGACCTCATGCTGCGGTGTGACGACACCGCCGTGCAGGCCTTCATAGAACAGCACGTCTGTAGGTTCTGGCAGGGGTTGCCACGGGGTGAAGGTCCCTGGTACCTGGTTCCACGGGACCGCTTCATCGTAGGTATGCAGATATTTGCGCGACTGGCCTTTACCCGTCAGACCGTACTCAACAAACGTCTGTTCCAGCAGACCGAAGTCATTGGCGTCGGGGCCAAAATAGCTGATGTGGCGTCCGGCGTCGCGCGCTTTGCGGATCGCCATATCCATTTCCGGGCGGGTATAGCGATGAAAACTGTCGCCTTCCACCTCGGCGGCGCGCAGGTTGAGCTGCGCAAAAATTTTACGAAACGCGAGGCTGGTGGTGGTGGTCCCCGCGCCGCTGGATCCTGTTACCGCTATCACCGGATGTTTGGCAGACATGTTAACTCCATCAATAAATTGATTTTTTATTATAGTCGGCCGATAGCGTGCAGGTTATTCGCGAAATGGTTTGTGCGGCATGATGTTGACGGTTTCGTGCAACTCGGACCACACCAGTATCGCTTCTCCACACTGCAACTGGCGTTTAACGTCGGCGACTTTTTGCTCAAGGGTACGTTCATGTTCACCATAATCGGTGCCTTCGCGCAACACAAAGCTTTCGATCAGATTGTCCAGCGTCTCGGGGGAAAGGTCTTGCCAGGGGATCTGCATAATTATGCCTCCAGGTACGGTGTCAGCCAGTCAGGAATGCGCGACTCGAGCCACATTTCTGGCCGACGCAATGTCCCGCCGATAAACCCGACGTGACCGCCGTGTTCCGTTAACTGATATTCCACCTGCGGCGGTAAATCTTCCGCTTTGGGGATCACATGACTGTCCATAAACGGGTCGTCTTTCGCGTGGATGATCAGCGTCGGAATGGCGATGTCACTGAGCAAGGGCATTGCGCTACACTGACGATAGTAGTCGATAGCATCGGCGAAACCGTGAATTTTGGCGGTGATGAGATCGTCAAACTCACGGATACGGCGCAAGGATTTCAATTGCGCCAGGCTTACCGGTAGCGAACCGGGATAGGCCGCCAGCTTGCGTGACGCGTTAGCCTTCAGCAGGTTGAGCAGATAGCGCTGATAAACACGGGAAAAGCCTTTATCCATATGGTAGCTGCAGGCTTCCAGCACAAAGGGCGCTGAGACAATGACCGCCGCGTCGAGCGGGATGTTTTTTCCCTCTTTTGCCAGCAGACACGCCAGCACGTTTCCGCCAAGCGAATAGCCCACGGCGGCCGTTGGCGCATTGCCAAATTCCCGCTGTAACCAGCCTAAGAACCAGGTCCCGTCTTCGGTTTCGCCCGAGTGATAAATGCGATTCAGACGATTGGGCTCGCCGCTGCAGCCGCGAAAATGCATCACCACGCCAAGCCAGCCACGATTCTTTGCCGCTTCAATCAGGCCATGCGCGTACGGACTGTTCAGACTGCCTTCCAGACCATGAAACACCACCAGGCGCGGCTTATGCTTCGCCTGATGCGGATCTTCACTCCATGCCAGATCGACAAAGTCGCCGTCGGGTAATTCCAGACGCTGCCAGTGGGCGTCGAAATTCACTTTTCGCCGGATCAAACGCGGCAGCATGGTCTGCAAATGACAGTTACTGATACCGCGCATCGGGCGAAATTCGTCACTGCTGCCGTTCGGCATTTCAGGATCGTGAAGGATTACGTGTGTCATCGCCGTTACTCGCTCAGCATCTGCTCGAGTTGCTCCTGGGCGTCCAGCCAGGCCATTTCGCACTCTTCCAGTCCGGCTTTGGCGCTGGCCTGCTGTTGCAGACATTCCGTCAGCTCGGCTTTGCGGCTCTGGTCGTAAAGTTCGCTGTCGCCCAGCTTCTCTTCCGCCTGCGCCAACTGCGCGTTCAGTTTCTCCATCTCTTTTTCCAGACGGGCTATCTCCTTACGCAGCGGTTGGGTTTGCGTGCGCAGTTCGGCTTCACGACGCTTCTGATCTTTACGCGCCTGCGCGCTGTTGACGTTCTCTTTTGGGGCGTCGTCAGCCTGGTTTTCCTGCTTCTGCACGTCGCTCAGCCACTGCTGATAATCTTCCAGATCGCCATCGAACGGCTCGACCTTGCGGTCATGCACCAGATACAGATCGTCGGTCGTGGAGCGCAGCAAATGGCGGTCGTGCGAGACCACCACCAGTGCGCCTTCAAATTCAATCAACGCTTCGGTTAACGCCTGACGCATGTCGAGATCAAGGTGGTTGGTCGGTTCATCGAGCAGCAGCAGGTTCGGCCGCTGCCAGACGATCAGCGCCAGCACCAGTCGTGCCTTTTCGCCACCGGAGAAACGGCGTGTCTCTTCGCTGACTTTATCTCCCTGGAAGCCGAAACCGCCCAGATAATCGCGTAGCTTCTGTTCCAGCTCTTGTGGCGCCAGTCGCACCAGATGCTGCAACGGCGACTCATCCGCGCGCAAATACTCGAGCTGGTGCTGAGCGAAGTAACCGAGCTTGATGCCCTTCGCCAGCCCGATTTCACCGCTGACGGGAGTCAGTTCACCTGCCAGCAGTTTGATGAGCGTGGATTTACCCGCGCCGTTACGTCCCAGCAGGCCAATGCGCGAACCCGGCACCAGGTTCAGTTTGATCGAGTCCAGGATAATGCGTTCACCATAACCGGCGCTCACTTTCTCCATTTTCAGCAGCGGGTTCGGCAGGCTCTCCGGCGCGCGGAAGCTGAAATGGAACGGGTTGTCGACATGCGCCGGGGCAATCAGCTCCATGCGTTCCAGCATCTTGATACGGCTCTGCGCCTGCTTCGCTTTCGTGGCTTTGGCGCGGAAGCGATCAATGTAGCTTTGCAGATGCGCCACGCGCTCCTGTTGGCTTTCGTACATCGCCTGCTGCTGGGCCAGACGCGTTGCACGTTGAATTTCAAACGCGCTGTAGTTGCCGGTGTACTCGAACAGGGTTTGCTGTTCGATATGAATGATTTTATCCACCACCGGATCGAGGAAGTCGCGGTCGTGGGAGATCAGAATCAGAGTGCCCTGATAGCTCTTCAGCCATTTTTCCAGCCAGATAACTGCATCCAGATCGAGGTGGTTGGTCGGTTCATCGAGCAGGAGGAGATCGGAGCGACAAATTAACGCCTGGGCCAGGTTGAGACGCATACGCCAGCCGCCGGAAAAGTCGCTCACCGGACGTTCCAGTTGTTCATTAGAGAAGCCGAGACCATGCAACAGGCTGGCCGCGCGGGAACGCACGGTCCAGGCGTCGATGGCATCCAGCTTGCCGTGGACGGTGGCAATGGCGTGTCCATCGTTACGTTCGTTGGCGTCGTGCAACTGCGCTTCCAGTTGACGGTATTCGCGGTCGCCGTCAATGACATATTCCAGCGCGGGCTGGGGCAGTGCCGGTGTTTCCTGATTTACCCATGCCAGTTGCCAGCTTCCGGGGAAGGTAAAACCGCCGGCATCTGCGCTGATTTCATTTTTCAGCAATGCCAGCAGGGTAGATTTCCCGCAGCCGTTCTTACCCACCAGACCGACTTTCTGGCCCGGATTGATGGTGGCAGTGGCATTGTCCAGTAAGACGCGCACGCCGCGACGAATTTGTAACGAGGAGAAAACAATCATAAGGCGCCGTATGTTCAGACTATGTTAATTTATCATTATGATAATGTAAGGTGTGGGCCATTTTCCGCACCGGGCCGCAATGGTAGCCCAAAACGACGACTATACACAAAAACAGAAACAAAACCGGGAGGGGGATGATGTCTCAGCCAGCAAAGGTCTTGCTGCTGTATGCCCATCCGGAATCTCAGGACTCGGTGGCAAATCGGGTACTGCTTAAGCCGGCCACGCAGCTCAGCAACGTTACGGTGCACGATCTCTACGCGCACTATCCTGATTTTTTTATCGATATCCCGCATGAGCAGGCGTTACTGCGTGAGCATGACGTGATCGTGTTTCAGCATCCGCTGTACACCTATAGCTGTCCGGCACTGCTCAAAGAGTGGCTGGATCGCGTGTTGAGCCGTGGCTTTGCCAGCGGCCCCGGGGGAAATCAGCTTGCGGGAAAGTACTGGCGCAGCGTCATCACCACCGGTGAACCGGAGAGCGCCTATCGCTATGACGCGCTGAATCGCTATCCAATGAGCGATGTATTGCGGCCATTCGAACTGACGGCAGGAATGTGCCGAATGCACTGGCTGAGTCCCATTATTATCTACTGGGCCAGACGACAAAGCGCGCAGGAGCTGGAAAGCCATGCAAAAGCGTATGGCGACTGGCTTGCTCATCCCGTTCCTGTGGGAGGCCGCTGATGGAAGGTTCCGATTTATTGACCGCGGGAGTGCTGTTTCTCTTCGCGGCGGTGGCTGCGGTGCCTCTGGCATCGCGGCTGGGTATTGGCGCCGTGTTGGGCTATTTGCTGGCGGGGATTGCCATTGGTCCGTGGGGACTGGGGTTCATCAGCGACGTGGATGAAATTCTCCACTTCTCCGAGCTGGGCGTTGTGTTCCTGATGTTTATCATCGGACTGGAGCTGAATCCGTCGAAACTCTGGCAGCTTCGACGTTCTATCTTTGGCGTCGGAGCGGCGCAGGTTTTGCTCAGCGCGGCGCTGTTGGCCGGATTGCTGATGTTGACTGATTTCTCATGGCAGGCGGCGGTCGTCGGCGGGATAGGCCTCGCGATGTCGTCAACTGCGATGGCGCTGCAGCTGATGCGCGAAAAAGGGATGAACCGCAGCGAATCCGGGCAGTTGGGCTTTTCGGTTTTACTGTTCCAGGATCTGGCTGTGATCCCGGCATTAGCGCTGGTGCCGCTGTTAGCCGGGTCGGCGGATGAAAACTTTGACTGGATGAAGATCGGCATGAAGGTGCTGGCGTTTGCCGGCATGCTGATTGGCGGACGCTATTTGCTGCGCCCGGTATTCCGGTTTATTGCGGCGTCCGGCGTGCGAGAAGTGTTTACCGCCGCCACGCTGCTGCTGGTGCTGGGATCGGCACTGTTTATGGATGCGCTGGGGCTGTCGATGGCGCTCGGCACGTTTATCGCGGGGGTGCTGTTAGCGGAAAGCGAATACCGGCATGAGCTGGAAACCGCGATCGATCCGTTCAAGGGACTGCTGCTGGGCCTCTTTTTCATTTCGGTCGGGATGTCGCTCAATCTGGGCGTGCTGTACACCCATCTGTTGTGGGTCGTGGCAAGCGTGGTGGTGCTGGTGGCGGTTAAAACGCTGGTCCTTTATCTGCTGGCGCGACTGTACGGTCTGCGCAGTTCTGAAAGAATGCAGTTTGCTGGCGTGTTGAGTCAGGGGGGAGAGTTTGCCTTTGTGCTGTTCTCGACCGCGTCATCGCAGCGGCTGTTTCAGGGCGACCAGATGGCGCTTCTGCTGGTGACCGTCACGCTGTCGATGATGACTACGCCGATGCTGATGAAGCTTATCGACAAATGGCTTTCCCGCCAGCTTAACGGTCCGGATGAAGAAGATGAAATGCCGTGGGTCGAGGATGACAAGCCGCAGGTCATCGTGGTGGGTTTTGGTCGTTTTGGTCAGGTCATCGGTCGTTTGCTGATGGCAAATAAGATGCGCATTACCGTGCTGGAGCGGGACATCAGTGCGGTGAATCTGATGCGCAAATACGGCTATAAGGTTTATTACGGTGATGCGACGCAGGTGGACCTGCTGCGTTCTGCCGGTGCCGAGGCGGCGGAATCCATCGTCATTACCTGTAATGAGCCGGAAGATACGATGAAGCTGGTGGAGATTTGCCAACAGCATTTTCCGCATTTGCATATTCTTGCGCGAGCGCGCGGACGTGTCGAAGCACATGAGTTATTACAGGCGGGGGTCGTGCAGTTTTCCCGTGAGACCTTCTCCAGTGCACTGGAGCTGGGGCGCAAAACGCTGGTGTCATTGGGAATGCATCCCCATCAGGCGCAGCGGGCGCAACTACATTTCCGCCGGCTGGATATGCGGATGCTGAGGGAGCTCATCCCGATGCATACCGATACGCTACAAATCTCTCGCGCCAGAGAAGCCAGACGCGAGCTGGAGGAGATTTTCCAGCGCGAGATGCAACAAGAGCGACGCCAACTGGATGGCTGGGATGAATTCGAATAGAGGATAAGTATGGCAATCCGTAAACGTTTTATTGCAGGGGCGAAATGCCCTTCCTGCCAGGCGCAGGATTCTCTGGCGATGTGGCGCGAGAATAATATCGATATTGTTGAATGTGTTAAGTGCGGGCATCAGATGCGGGAAGCGGATAAAGAAGTCCGCGATCACGTGCGCAAAGAAGAGCAAGTGATCGGGATCTTTCATCCAGACTAGCGATATGGCCCGAGATTTTTTAAGCTAAGGGGTACACAGGTGCAGATTTCCGCTACAATCTGCGCCAGCAATTTTCCCACGCTCAGGAGATATCATGAAAGTAGCAAAAGACCTGGTGGTCAGCCTGGCCTATCAGGTACGTACAGAAGACGGTGTGTTGGTTGATGAGTCTCCGGTGAGTGCGCCGCTGGACTATCTGCATGGTCACGGTTCCCTGATCTCTGGCCTGGAAACAGCGCTGGAAGGTCACGATGTTGGCGACAAATTTGATGTTGCTGTAGGCGCGAACGACGCTTACGGTCAGTACGACGAAAACCTGGTGCAGCGCGTTCCTAAAGACGTCTTCATGGGCGTTGATGAACTGCAGGTTGGCATGCGTTTCCTGGCTGAAACTGACCAGGGTCCGGTACCGGTAGAAATTACCGAAGTGGAAGACGACCACGTTGTGGTTGATGGCAACCACATGCTTGCAGGTCAGAATCTGAAGTTCAACGTTGAAGTTGTGGCGATCCGCGAAGCGACCGAAGAAGAGCTGGCTCATGGCCACGTTCACGGTGCGCACGGTCACGACCATGACCACGATCACGACGGCTGCTGCGGCGGTCACGGCCATGACCACGGTCACGAGCACGGCGGCGAAGGCTGCTGCGGTGGTGGCGGTAAAGGCAACGGCGGCTGCGGTTGCCACTAAAAGGTCATAATGTCTGATGGCGCTACGCTTATCAGGCCTACGGGTTCATTGGGATGAGTAGGCCGGATAAGGCGCTTGCGCCGCCATCCGGCAATGAGCCACAAAAAAGCGGGATAAACCCGCTTTTTTTATGTCTCAATAATGAGGCGGTGGCGTCTCTTCGGCCTGAGAGGCGATATTGGAAGGCTGGCTCGCCTTGAGTTTCTCCGTCAGCAGTCGCAGATGATCGCGCAATTTGGCCATTTCCATCTCGTGAGCGGTTACCGTTACGTTGAGCTCTTCAATGGTGATTTCCTGAAAAGCCAGCCGACTTTCCAGCTCGGCCAGTCGGGTTTCCATCGTTGTATCCTGCATGATTCACCTCATCGATTGTCTCTGGTCGCGGCGGATTCTACTTAACTTTATCCGAATACACAGCCCTGATTCCTTCTCATCGAAACTAATTTAAACAAAAAGAGTCTCAAAAGAAGCGATTATCAGGTATGTCTGTATGTTGATTTGTTCAACAACGCTTTATAGTACGCTTCTCACATAAAAGTTAACCATGGGGTGAGATGCCCCGGCCCTGGAGATATGGATGAAATCACTGTTTAAAGTCACTCTGCTGGCGACCACGATGGCCGTTGCTCTGCACGCCCCGATCACCTTCGCAGCCGAAGCCGCAAAACCGGCCGCCGCTGCTGACAGCAAAGCCGCGTTCAAAAATGACGACCAGAAATCGGCTTATGCACTGGGCGCATCGCTGGGCCGCTATATGGAAAACTCCCTGAAAGAGCAGGAAAAACTGGGCATCAAACTGGACAAAGACCAACTGATCGCCGGCGTTCAGGATGCGTTTGCTGATAAGAGCAAACTGTCTGACCAGGAAATCGAACAGACTCTGCAAGCATTTGAAGCACGCGTGAAAGCCTCCGCTCAGGCGAAGATGGAAAAAGACGCGGCTGACAACGAAACCAAAGGCAAAGAGTTCCGCACCAAGTTTGCGAAAGAGAAAGATGTGAAGACCTCTTCAACGGGCCTGCTCTACAAAGTGGAGAAAGCCGGTACGGGCGAAGCGCCGAAAGACAGCGACACTGTGGTGGTGAACTACAAAGGGACGCTGATCGACGGTAAAGAGTTCGATAACTCCTATACCCGTGGCGAGCCGCTCTCTTTCCGTCTGGACGGTGTGATTCCTGGCTGGACTGAAGGTCTGAAGAACATTAAGAAAGGCGGGAAGATCAAGATGGTCATCCCACCAGAGCTGGCTTACGGTAAAACCGGCGTTCCGGGGATCCCAGCTAACTCCACGCTGGTATTCGACGTAGAACTGCTGGATATCAAGCCGGCACCGAAGGCGGATGACAAGCCAGAAGCAGCAGCAGAAGCTGATGCAAAAGCAGCAGATGCCGCTAAAAAATAAAAATTGAGAACCGCCGCCGAACAGAGCGGCGGTTTTTTTATGCAGGCCGGATACATACACAAAATCATTCAAGTTGCATCAAGGCGGTAAGGGAGTGAATCCCCTGGCGCGTACATAAGTACGTAACTGGGGCGAACGAGCGAAACCAACGCTGAGGCAGCCTGAAGGATGACGTGTATAATTAATAGTGGAAAGTGGAAGCCCCTCTGTATTAATTTAACCATCCACAAAATTAATGAGCCTGCCCTGAAAACATAACGACAGGCTCCTGAAAAGGAGTGTTTTTTTTCATGTCCAGGTCGCTTTTAACCAACGAAACCAGTGAGCTCGACTTACTGGATCAACGTCCTTTCGATCAGACCGACTTTGATATTTTGAAATCCTACGAAGCGGTGGTGGACGGGTTAGCGATGCTCATTGGTTCCCACTGTGAAATCGTATTGCACTCTTTGCAGGATTTGAAATGTTCCGCCATTCGTATTGCCAATGGTGAACACACGGGACGTAAAATCGGTTCACCGATTACTGACCTTGCGTTACGAATGCTGCACGATATGACCGGTGCAGATAGCAGCGTTTCCAAATGCTATTTTACCCGTGCGAAAAGCGGCGTTTTGATGAAGTCAGTGACGATTGCCATTCGCAATCGCGAGCATCGCGTGATTGGTCTGCTGTGCATCAACATGAACCTTGATGTCCCGTTCTCGCAGATCATGAATACCTTTATTCCGCCGGAGACCCCGGAAGTCGGATCGTCTGTTAACTTCGCCTCTTCTGTAGAAGATCTGGTGACGCAGACGCTGGAGTTCACCATTGAAGAGGTGAACGCCGATCGTAATGTCTCCAATAATGCCAAGAACCGCCAGATCGTTCTGAATCTGTATGAGAAAGGCATCTTCGATATTAAGGACGCGATCAACCAGGTTGCCGATCGTCTGAATATCTCCAAGCACACCGTGTACCTCTATATTCGCCAGTTCAAGAGCGGTGACTTCCAGGGGCAAGATAAGTAATGCGTTTTGCCATTGTGGTTACCGGTCCGGCATATGGTACCCAGCAGGCGAGCAGCGCACTGCAGTTTGCTCAGGCGCTGATTGAAGAAGGCCATACGTTAAGCAGCGTCTTTTTCTATCGGGAAGGCGTGTATAACGCCAACCAACTGACCTCTCCGGCCAGTGATGAATTTGATCTGGTCCGGGCCTGGCAACAAATGAATACACAGCATGGCGTTGAACTGAACATCTGTGTGGCGGCGGCACTGCGTCGCGGTGTGGTCGATGAAACAGAAGCGGGCAGGCTGGGGCTGGCGTCCGCCAATCTGCAGCCGGGTTTTACCCTCAGCGGACTGGGCGCGCTGGCACAAGCCTCACTGACCTGCGATCGCGTGGTACAGTTCTGATGAAACGTATTGCCTTTGTCTTTTCCACAATGCCGCACGGGAGTGCATCGGGTCGCGAAGGGCTGGATGCGCTGTTGGCCACCTCGGCATTAACCGAAGAGATCGGCGTCTTCTTTATTAGTGATGGCGTCTTTCAGATCCTGCAGGGACAAAAACCGGATGTCATTCTGGCCCGCGACTATATTGCGACCTTCAAACTGCTGGGACTGTACGATATCGAACAGTGCTGGTTATGTGCCGCCTCGCTGCGCGAGAGGGGACTCGGGGAAGGCGTAAGTTTTGTCGTTGATGCGACACCGCTGGAGCCAGAAGCGCTGCGTCGCGAACTGGGCAACTACGATGTCATCCTGAGGTTTTGAGGTTCTCATGCTGCATACTTTACACCGCTCCGCGTGGCACTCTGATTTCTCTGCTATTCAGCGCCTGATCGCAGAAGGCGATGAACTTTTATTGCTCCAGGATGGCGTCGTCGCCGCAGTAGAAGGCAGCCGCTTCCTTGAAAGCCTGCAAAATACCCCCATAACTGTTTACGCACTGAAAGAAGACATTGAAGCTCGCGGTTTGGGTGGTCAAATTTCAGACAGTGTCGTCAGGGTTGACTATACTGACTTCGTCAGACTTACGGTTAAGCACGCCAGCCAGATGGCCTGGTGATTGTGTGATCGTTGTATATTTCTTGACACCTTTTCGACACCGCCCTAAAATTCGGCGTCCTCATATTGTATGAGGTCGTTTTATTACGTGTTTACGAAGCAAAAGCTAAAACCAGGAGCTATTTAATGGCAACAGTTAACCAGCTGGTACGCAAACCACGCGCTCGCAAAGTTGCAAAAAGCAACGTGCCTGCGCTGGAAGCATGCCCGCAAAAACGTGGTGTATGTACTCGTGTATATACTACCACTCCTAAAAAACCGAACTCCGCACTGCGTAAAGTATGCCGTGTTCGTCTGACTAACGGTTTCGAAGTGACTTCCTACATCGGTGGTGAAGGTCACAACCTGCAGGAGCACTCCGTGATCCTGATCCGTGGCGGTCGTGTTAAAGACCTCCCGGGTGTTCGTTACCACACCGTACGCGGTGCGCTTGACTGCTCTGGCGTTAAAGACCGTAAGCAAGCTCGCTCCAAGTATGGCGTGAAGCGTCCTAAGGCTTAATGGTTCTCCGTTAAGTAAGGCCAAACGTTTTAACTTAAATGTCAAACTAAACTCGTAGAGTTTTGGACAATCCTGAATTAACAACGGAGTATTTCCATGCCACGTCGTCGCGTCATTGGTCAGCGTAAAATTCTGCCGGATCCGAAGTTCGGATCAGAACTGCTGGCTAAATTTGTAAATATCCTGATGGTAGATGGTAAAAAATCTACTGCCGAAACAATCGTATACAGCGCGCTGGAGACCCTGGCTCAGCGCTCTGGTAAATCTGAACTGGAAGCTTTCGAAGTAGCTCTCGAAAACGTGCGCCCGACTGTCGAAGTTAAGTCTCGCCGCGTTGGTGGTTCTACTTATCAGGTACCAGTTGAAGTCCGTCCGGTTCGTCGTAATGCCCTGGCAATGCGTTGGATCGTTGAAGCTGCTCGTAAACGCGGTGATAAATCCATGGCTCTGCGCCTGGCGAACGAACTTTCTGATGCTGCAGACAACAAAGGTACTGCAGTTAAGAAACGTGAAGACGTTCACCGTATGGCAGAAGCCAACAAGGCGTTCGCACACTACCGTTGGTAATCCCTTCGGAGTTTTAGTCACCAGGCGGGCGCTTCCAGTAAGCAGCCCGCTTTGGGCTACTTAAATTGAACGCCTAAAAGATAAACGAGGAATCAAATGGCTCGTACAACACCCATCGCACGCTACCGTAACATCGGTATCAGTGCGCACATCGACGCCGGTAAAACCACTACTACCGAACGTATTCTGTTCTACACCGGTGTAAACCATAAAATCGGTGAAGTTCATGACGGCGCGGCCACCATGGACTGGATGGAGCAGGAGCAGGAACGTGGTATTACTATCACTTCCGCAGCGACTACTGCATTCTGGTCTGGTATGGCTAAGCAGTATGAACCGCATCGTGTAAACATCATCGACACCCCGGGGCACGTTGACTTCACAATCGAAGTAGAACGTTCCATGCGTGTTCTTGATGGTGCGGTAATGGTTTACTGCGCAGTTGGTGGTGTTCAGCCGCAGTCTGAAACCGTATGGCGTCAGGCAAACAAATATAAAGTTCCGCGCATTGCGTTCGTTAACAAAATGGACCGTATGGGTGCGAACTTCCTGAAAGTTGTTGGTCAGATCAAAACCCGTCTGGGCGCGAACCCTGTTCCGCTGCAGCTGGCAATTGGCGCTGAAGAAGCGTTCACCGGTGTTGTTGACCTGGTGAAAATGAAAGCCATCAACTGGAACGAAGCAGATGCAGGCGTTACCTTCACTTATGAAGATATTCCGGCTGACATGCAGGAACTGGCTGAAGAATGGCACCAGAACCTGATCGAGTCCGCTGCGGAAGCTTCTGAAGAGCTGATGGAGAAATACCTGGGTGGTGAAGAACTGACTGAAGAAGAGATCAAAAAAGCTCTGCGTCAGCGTGTTCTGAACAACGAAATCATCCTGGTAACCTGTGGTTCTGCATTTAAGAACAAAGGTGTTCAGGCGATGCTGGATGCGGTAATTGATTACCTGCCATCCCCGGTTGACGTACCTGCGATCAACGGTATCCTGGACGACGGTAAAGATACGCCTGCTGAGCGTCACGCTAGCGACGAAGAGCCTTTCTCTGCACTGGCATTCAAAATCGCTACCGACCCGTTCGTGGGTAACCTGACCTTCTTCCGTGTGTACTCCGGTGTGGTTAACTCTGGTGATACCGTACTGAACTCCGTGAAATCTGCACGTGAGCGTTTCGGCCGTATCGTTCAGATGCACGCTAACAAACGTGAAGAGATCAAAGAAGTTCGCGCGGGCGACATCGCTGCTGCGATCGGTCTGAAAGACGTAACCACTGGTGACACCCTGTGTGACCCGGATGCGCCGATCATTCTGGAGCGTATGGAATTCCCTGAGCCGGTAATTTCCATCGCCGTAGAACCGAAAACCAAAGCTGACCAGGAAAAAATGGGTCTGGCTCTGGGTCGTCTGGCTAAAGAAGACCCGTCATTCCGCGTATGGACTGACGAAGAATCTAACCAGACCATTATCGCCGGTATGGGTGAACTGCACCTCGACATCATCGTTGACCGTATGAAGCGTGAATTCAACGTTGAAGCGAACGTCGGTAAACCTCAGGTTGCTTACCGCGAAGCGATTCGTGCGAAAGTTACCGATATCGAAGGTAAACACGCCAAGCAGTCTGGTGGTCGCGGTCAGTATGGTCATGTTGTTATCGACATGTACCCACTGGAGCCGGGTTCTAACCCGAAAGGCTACGAGTTCGTCAACGACATTAAAGGTGGTGTAATCCCTGGCGAATACATCCCGGCCGTTGATAAAGGTATCCAGGAGCAGCTGAAAGCCGGCCCGCTGGCAGGTTACCCGGTTGTTGATATGGGTGTTCGTCTGCACTTCGGTTCTTACCATGACGTTGACTCCTCTGAACTGGCGTTTAAACTGGCTGCGTCTATTGCCTTTAAAGAAGGCTTTAAGAAAGCTAAACCAGTTCTGCTTGAGCCAATCATGAAGGTTGAGGTAGAAACGCCGGAAGAAAACACCGGTGATGTTATCGGTGACTTGAGCCGTCGTCGCGGTATGCTGCGCGGTCAGGAATCCGAAGTCACTGGCGTTAAGATCCACGCTGAAGTTCCGCTGTCTGAAATGTTCGGATATGCAACTCAGCTGCGTTCTCTGACCAAAGGTCGCGCATCGTACACTATGGAATTCCTGAAGTATGATGATGCACCGAACAACGTTGCTCAGGCCGTAATCGAAGCCCGTGGTAAATAATCCACAGGATTAAAACCTAAGTCCCGTGCTCTCTCCACAAGGGGAGAGCGCTATAGTAAGGAATATAGCCGTGTCTAAAGAAAAATTTGAACGTACAAAACCGCACGTTAACGTCGGCACCATCGGCCACGTTGACCACGGTAAAACTACCCTGACTGCTGCCATCACTACCGTACTGGCTAAAACCTACGGCGGTGCTGCTCGCGCATTCGATCAGATCGATAACGCGCCGGAAGAAAAAGCTCGTGGTATCACCATCAACACCTCTCACGTTGAATATGACACCCCGACTCGCCACTACGCGCACGTAGACTGCCCGGGCCACGCCGACTATGTTAAAAACATGATCACCGGTGCTGCGCAGATGGACGGCGCGATCCTGGTTGTTGCTGCGACTGACGGCCCGATGCCGCAGACTCGTGAGCACATCCTGCTGGGTCGTCAGGTAGGCGTTCCGTACATCATCGTGTTCCTGAACAAATGCGACATGGTTGATGACGAAGAGCTGCTGGAACTGGTAGAGATGGAAGTTCGTGAACTGCTGTCTCAGTACGATTTCCCGGGCGACGACACGCCGATCATTCGTGGTTCTGCTCTGAAAGCGCTGGAAGGCGATGCAGAGTGGGAAGCGAAAATCATCGAACTGGCTGGCTTCCTGGATTCTTACATCCCGGAACCAGAGCGTGCGATTGACAAGCCGTTCCTGCTGCCGATCGAAGACGTATTCTCCATCTCCGGTCGTGGTACCGTTGTTACCGGTCGTGTAGAGCGCGGTATCATCAAAGTTGGCGAAGAAGTTGAAATCGTTGGTATCAAAGAGACTGCGAAGTCTACCTGTACTGGCGTTGAAATGTTCCGCAAACTGCTGGACGAAGGCCGTGCGGGTGAGAACGTAGGTGTTCTGCTGCGTGGTATCAAACGTGAAGAAATCGAACGTGGTCAGGTACTGGCTAAGCCGGGTTCCATCAAGCCGCACACCAAGTTCGAATCTGAAGTGTACATTCTGTCCAAAGACGAAGGCGGCCGTCATACTCCGTTCTTCAAAGGCTACCGTCCGCAGTTCTACTTCCGTACAACTGACGTGACTGGCACCATCGAACTGCCGGAAGGCGTAGAGATGGTAATGCCAGGCGACAACATCAAAATGGTTGTTACCCTGATCCACCCGATCGCGATGGACGACGGTCTGCGTTTCGCAATCCGTGAAGGCGGCCGTACTGTTGGTGCGGGCGTTGTTGCTAAAGTAATGAGCTAATATTTACTCATTAGTTCTGCACTTAAAAAGGGCGCTTCGGCGCCCTTTTTGCTGCCTGTGATTTGGTCGTCACATTTACTCGCAATTTTTACTTCGCTCCCGTTGCGTAGAGAGAATTGTGCTATTGTAATCATAACTATTCTCATTTACACTTTGCGCAGAAATTGAACGGGAGCGATCATGTACGTTTGTTTGTGTAATGGTGTAAGTGATAAAAAAATTCGCCAGGCGGTACGTCAGTTTCATCCTCAATCCTTCCAACAGCTACGCAAGTTTATACCTGTGGGAAATCAATGCGGTAAATGCGTTCGGGCAGCACGCGAAGTGATGCAGGATGAGTTAATGCAAATGCCAGAATTTAAAGAGATCGCCTGAGTCACACTCTTTTTTTTGACATCCCTGTAGCCCCATCTATGCTCTGGAGAGTGGAAGCGGAGGGACTATAAAATGAAAGGTGATGTTAAAATCATAAATTATCTCAATAAACTATTGGGAAATGAGCTTGTCGCGATCAACCAGTATTTTCTCCATGCACGTATGTTCAAAAATTGGGGACTTACCCGCCTCAATGACGTCGAGTACCATGAATCCATTGATGAGATGAAACACGCGGATAAATATATTGAGCGTATTTTGTTCCTGGAAGGGATCCCGAACCTGCAGGATCTCGGTAAGTTGGGGATTGGCGAAGATGTTGAAGAGATGCTGCAGTCCGATCTCAGATTAGAGCTCGAAGGGGCGAAAAACTTACGTGAAGCGATCGCCTATGCTGATACCGTTCATGATTATGTCAGCCGGGATATGATGATCGAAATCCTCGCGGATGAAGAAGGGCATATCGACTGGCTGGAGACTGAACTGGATCTCATCTCGAAAATTGGCCTGCAAAATTATCTGCAGTCGCAAATTAAAGTGACCAGTTAATCGCTTCAGAAGTGAAACGGTAACATCCGGTGATGAAACCCGCAGCCGCCAGAAATGGCCCAAAAGGCAGCGGGTTTTTTAATACCGACTTTCCATGAATTATCCCCAATGCTGCGATACCAGAACACGCCAACAGCGCCGCCCAAAAGACCAAAAATGGTAATGACATCCACCCATGCCAGGCACCCAGCGCGGCAAGGAGTTTCACATCACCATAGCCGAGTCCTTCTCTCTTACGAACCAACCGATAGCTCCAGTAGATAAAGGCAAAACTGGCGTAGCCTGCAATGGCACCCCATACGGCATCTGCAAGTTGTGCCGGGATGATGCACAGGTGAAAGAGGAGTCCGCCCCATAGCAATGGGCAGGTAAACCGGTCCGGCAGTTGTCCGCTGCGCACATCGCAGAAACTAAGAGACAAAGACAATGCGGTATATAGCAGCAGAAAGGGCAGGGCAGCGACCATCAGGTATCCTCCATCAATCCTGTCGCTACTTTAAAGAAGGCTAATGAGGGAGCAAGGTACTATTATGAGTATTGCGAGCGACTTTCCTGCTCAATTGCCGCGTTTCATTCACTACATAAAAGCCTGGAACCCTACTCGCATTACGGACGAAGTGATTAATATCTACGCGACACTTGCTTCAGTCTGATATTTACGTATAATGCGCGGGCTTGTCTTAATCGACGGCAGGTTCGATTTGAACCTCAGATAGCCGATTTGGCTATCTAACAATGCTCCCAATCGGGGGGCTACGTAAGAACGGTTACACTCTCCCATCAATCGTAATGGGTCTGAGGAGTAGTCATTTTCGTTTATAAAATAATTGGAGCTCTGGTCTCATGCAGAACCAAAGAATCCGTATCCGCCTTAAAGCGTTTGATCATCGTCTGATCGATCAATCAACCGCGGAAATCGTCGAGACTGCTAAGCGCACTGGTGCGCAAGTCCGTGGTCCGATCCCGCTGCCGACCCGCAAAGAGCGCTTCACCGTTCTGATCTCTCCGCACGTTAACAAAGACGCGCGCGATCAGTACGAAATCCGCACTCACAAGCGTCTGGTTGACATCGTTGAGCCAACCGAGAAAACCGTTGATGCTCTGATGCGTCTGGACCTGGCTGCCGGTGTAGACGTGCAGATCAGCCTGGGTTAATCAGGTCATCGAGCGATTGAGAGGTTGATACAATGATTGGTTTAGTCGGTAAAAAAGTGGGTATGACCCGCATCTTCACTGAAGATGGCGTCTCTATCCCAGTAACCGTAATCGAAGTTGAAGCAAACCGTGTTACTCAGGTTAAAGACCTGGCTAACGATGGCTATCGTGCTGTTCAGGTTACCACCGGTGCTAAAAAAGCTAACCGTGTAACCAAGCCGGAAGCTGGCCATTTCGCTAAAGCTGGCGTTGAAGCTGGCCGCGGCCTGTGGGAGTTCCGTCTGGCTGAAGGTGAAGAATTCACCGTTGGTCAGAGCATCAGCGTAGAACTGTTTGCTGAAGTTAAAAAAGTTGACGTAACTGGCACCTCTAAAGGTAAAGGTTTCGCTGGTACCGTTAAGCGCTGGAACTTCCGTACCCAGGACGCGACTCACGGTAACTCCTTGTCTCACCGCGTTCCGGGTTCTATCGGTCAGAACCAGACTCCGGGCAAAGTGTTCAAAGGCAAGAAGATGGCAGGTCAGCTGGGTAACGAACGTGTAACCGTTCAGAGCCTGGACGTAGTACGTGTTGACGCTGAGCGCAACCTGCTGCTGGTTAAAGGTGCTGTCCCGGGTGCAACCGGTAGCGACCTGATCGTTAAACCAGCTGTGAAGGCGTAAGGGGATAGCAATGGAATTAGTATTGAAAGACGCGCAGAGCGCGCTGACTGTTTCCGAAACTACCTTCGGTCGTGATTTCAACGAAGCGCTGGTTCACCAGGTTGTTGTTGCTTATGCAGCTGGTGCTCGTCAGGGTACTCGTGCTCAGAAGACTCGTGCTGAAGTAACTGGTTCCGGCAAAAAGCCGTGGCGCCAGAAAGGTACCGGCCGTGCGCGTTCAGGTTCTATCAAGAGCCCGATCTGGCGTTCCGGTGGCGTGACCTTCGCTGCTCGCCCGCAGGACCACAGTCAAAAAGTTAACAAGAAGATGTACCGCGGCGCGCTGAAAAGCATTCTGTCCGAACTGGTACGTCAGGATCGTCTGATCGTTGTCGAGAAGTTCTCTGTTGAAGCGCCTAAAACTAAGCTGCTGGCACAGAAACTGAAAGACATGGCTCTGGAAGATGTGTTGATCATCACCGGTGAGCTGGACGAAAATCTGTTCCTCGCAGCACGTAACCTGCACAAGGTTGACGTTCGCGATGCAACGGGTATCGACCCGGTTAGCCTGATCGCCTTCGACAAAGTCGTAATGACTGCTGAT
Organism: Citrobacter telavivensis; assembly: GCA_009363175.1. Lineage (NCBI taxonomy): Bacteria > Pseudomonadati > Pseudomonadota > Gammaproteobacteria > Enterobacterales > Enterobacteriaceae > Citrobacter > Citrobacter telavivensis. The sequence continues at coordinate 28,144 of CP045205.1, read as the reverse complement.
GCTGTTAAGCAAGTTGAGGAGATGCTGGCATGATTCGTGAAGAACGTCTGCTGAAGGTGCTGCGTGCACCGCACGTTTCTGAAAAAGCGTCTACTGCGATGGAAAAAACTAACACCATCGTTCTCAAAGTTGCTAAAGACGCGACCAAAGCAGAGATCAAAGCTGCTGTGCAGAAACTGTTTGAAGTCGAAGTCGAAGTCGTTAACACCCTGGTAGTTAAAGGGAAAGTTAAACGTCACGGACAGCGTATCGGTCGTCGTAGCGACTGGAAAAAAGCTTACGTCACCCTGAAAGAAGGCCAGAATCTGGACTTCGTTGGCGGCGCTGAGTAAGTCGGAGGAGTAATACAATGGCAGTTGTTAAATGTAAACCGACATCTCCGGGTCGTCGCCACGTCGTTAAAGTGGTTAACCCTGAGCTGCACAAGGGCAAACCTTTTGCTCCGTTGCTGGAAAAAAACAGCAAATCCGGTGGTCGTAACAACAATGGCCGTATCACCACTCGTCATATCGGTGGTGGCCACAAGCAGGCGTACCGTATTGTTGACTTCAAACGCAACAAAGATGGTATCCCGGCAGTTGTTGAACGTCTTGAGTACGATCCGAACCGTTCCGCGAACATCGCGCTGGTTCTGTACAAAGACGGTGAGCGCCGTTACATCCTGGCCCCTAAAGGCCTGAAAGCTGGCGACCAGATCCAATCTGGCGTTGATGCTGCAATCAAACCAGGCAACACCCTGCCGATGCGCAATATCCCGGTTGGTTCTACCGTTCATAACGTAGAAATGAAACCAGGAAAAGGCGGTCAGCTGGCACGTTCCGCTGGTACTTACGTTCAGATCGTTGCTCGTGATGGTGCTTATGTCACCCTGCGTCTGCGTTCTGGTGAAATGCGTAAAGTCGAAGCAGACTGCCGTGCAACTCTGGGCGAAGTTGGCAATGCTGAGCATATGCTGCGCGTTCTGGGTAAAGCAGGTGCTGCACGCTGGCGTGGTGTTCGTCCGACCGTTCGCGGTACCGCGATGAACCCAGTCGACCACCCACATGGTGGTGGTGAAGGTCGTAACTTTGGTAAGCACCCGGTAACTCCGTGGGGCGTTCAGACCAAAGGTAAGAAGACCCGCAGCAACAAGCGTACTGATAAATTCATCGTACGTCGCCGTAGCAAATAATTTTAGAGGATAAGCCATGCCACGTTCTCTCAAGAAAGGTCCTTTTATTGACCTGCACTTGCTGAAGAAGGTAGAGAAAGCGGTGGAAAGCGGAGACAAGAAGCCCCTGCGCACTTGGTCCCGTCGTTCAACGATCTTTCCTAACATGATCGGTTTGACCATCGCTGTCCATAATGGTCGTCAGCACGTTCCAGTATTCGTAACCGATGAAATGGTCGGTCACAAACTGGGTGAATTCGCACCGACTCGTACTTATCGCGGCCACGCTGCTGATAAAAAAGCGAAGAAGAAATAAGGTAGGAGGAAGAGATGGAAACTATCGCTAAACATCGCCATGCTCGTTCTTCTGCTCAGAAGGTTCGCCTTGTTGCTGACCTGATTCGCGGTAAGAAAGTGTCGCAGGCTCTGGATATTCTGACCTACACCAATAAGAAAGCGGCTGTACTGGTCAAGAAGGTACTGGAATCTGCCATTGCTAACGCTGAACACAACGATGGCGCTGACATTGACGATCTGAAAGTTACGAAAATTTTCGTAGACGAAGGCCCGAGCATGAAGCGCATTATGCCGCGTGCAAAAGGTCGTGCAGATCGCATCCTGAAGCGCACCAGCCACATTACTGTGGTTGTGTCCGATCGCTGAGACTCTGGAGACTAGCAATGGGTCAGAAAGTACATCCTAATGGTATTCGCCTGGGTATTGTAAAACCATGGAACTCTACCTGGTTTGCGAACACCAAAGAATTCGCTGACAACCTGGACAGCGATTTTAAAGTACGTCAGTACCTGACTAAGGAACTGGCTAAAGCGTCTGTATCTCGTATCGTTATCGAGCGTCCGGCTAAGAGCATCCGTGTGACTATTCACACTGCTCGTCCGGGCATCGTTATCGGTAAGAAAGGCGAAGACGTAGAAAAACTGCGTAAGGTCGTAGCGGATATCGCTGGCGTTCCTGCACAGATCAATATCGCCGAAGTTCGTAAGCCTGAACTGGACGCAAAACTGGTTGCTGACAGCATCACTTCACAGCTGGAACGTCGCGTTATGTTCCGTCGTGCGATGAAGCGTGCTGTACAGAACGCAATGCGTCTGGGCGCTAAAGGGATTAAAGTTGAAGTTAGCGGCCGTCTGGGCGGCGCGGAAATCGCACGTACCGAATGGTACCGCGAAGGTCGCGTACCGCTGCACACTCTGCGTGCTGACATCGACTACAACACCTCTGAAGCGCACACCACTTACGGTGTAATCGGCGTTAAGGTATGGATCTTCAAAGGCGAGATCCTGGGTGGTATGGCTGCTGTTGAACAACCGGAAAAACCGGCTGCTCAACCTAAAAAGCAGCAGCGTAAAGGCCGTAAATAAGGAGCGTCGCTGATGTTACAACCAAAGCGTACAAAATTCCGTAAAATGCACAAAGGCCGTAACCGCGGTCTGGCTGCTGGCGCGGATGTTAGCTTCGGCAGCTTCGGTCTGAAAGCTGTTGGCCGTGGTCGTCTGACTGCCCGTCAGATCGAAGCAGCACGTCGTGCTATGACCCGTGCAGTTAAGCGTCAAGGTAAGATCTGGATCCGCGTATTCCCGGACAAACCGATCACTGAAAAGCCGCTGGCAGTGCGTATGGGTAAAGGTAAAGGTAACGTGGAGTATTGGGTTGCCTTGATTCAGCCGGGTAAAGTCCTGTATGAAATGGACGGCGTACCGGAAGAGCTGGCCCGTGAAGCATTCAAGCTGGCAGCAGCGAAACTGCCGATTAAAACCACCTTTGTAACTAAGACGGTGATGTAATGAAAGCAAAAGAGCTGCGTGAGAAGAGTGTTGAAGAGCTGAACACCGAGCTGCTGAACCTGCTGCGTGAGCAGTTCAACCTGCGTATGCAGGCTGCAAGTGGCCAGCTGCAACAGTCTCACCTGTTGAAGCAAGTGCGTCGTGATGTCGCACGCGTTAAGACTTTACTGACTGAGAAGGCGGGTGCGTAATGACCGATAAAATCCGTACTCTGCAAGGTCGCGTTGTTAGCGACAAAATGGAGAAATCCATTGTTGTTGCTATCGAACGTTTTGTGAAACACCCGATCTACGGTAAATTCATTAAGCGTACGACCAAACTGCACGTACATGACGAGAACAACGAATGCGGTATCGGCGACAAGGTTGAAATCCGTGAATGCCGTCCGCTGTCCAAGACTAAGTCCTGGACGCTGGTTCGCGTTGTAGAGAAAGCGGTTCTGTAATACAGTACGCGTTCTCAACGAATAAACGGCTCAGCGATGGGCCGTTTATTTTTTCTACCCATATCCTGAGAGCGGTGTTATAATGCCGCGCCCTAGATATGGGGCTTTTTTAACGACCTGATTTCGGGTCTCAGTAGTAGTTGACATTAGCGGAGCACTAAAATGATCCAAGAACAGACTATGCTGAACGTCGCCGACAACTCCGGTGCACGTCGCGTAATGTGTATCAAGGTTCTGGGTGGCTCGCACCGTCGCTACGCAGGCGTAGGCGACATCATCAAGATCACCATCAAAGAAGCAATTCCGCGTGGTAAGGTCAAAAAAGGTGATGTGCTGAAGGCGGTAGTGGTGCGCACCAAGAAGGGTGTTCGTCGCCCGGACGGTTCTGTCATTCGCTTCGATGGTAATGCATGCGTTATTTTAAACAATAACAGCGAGCAACCTATCGGTACGCGTATTTTTGGGCCGGTAACTCGTGAACTTCGTAATGAGAAGTTCATGAAAATTATCTCTCTGGCACCAGAAGTACTCTAAGGAGCGAATCATGGCAGCGAAAATCCGTCGTGATGACGAAGTTATCGTGTTAACCGGTAAAGATAAAGGTAAACGCGGTAAAGTTAAGAATGTCTTGTCTTCCGGCAAGGTCATCGTTGAAGGTATCAACCTGGTTAAGAAACACCAGAAGCCGGTTCCGGCTCTGAACCAACCAGGCGGCATTGTAGAGAAAGAAGCAGCTATTCAGATCTCTAACATTGCACTCTTCAATGCGGCAACCGGCAAGGCTGACCGTGTAGGCTTTAGATTCGAAGACGGCAAAAAAGTCCGTTTCTTCAAGTCTAACAGCGAAACTATCAAGTAATTTGGAGTAGTACGATGGCGAAACTGCATGATTACTACAAAGACGAAGTAGTTAATAAACTCATGACTGAGTTTAACTACAATTCTGTCATGCAAGTCCCTCGGGTCGAGAAGATCACCCTGAACATGGGTGTTGGTGAAGCGATCGCTGACAAGAAACTGCTGGATAACGCAGCAGCTGACCTGACAGCAATCTCCGGTCAAAAACCGTTGATCACCAAAGCACGCAAATCTGTTGCAGGCTTCAAAATCCGTCAGGGCTATCCGATCGGCTGTAAAGTAACTCTGCGTGGCGAACGCATGTGGGAGTTCTTTGAGCGCCTGATCACTATTGCTGTACCGCGTATCCGTGACTTCCGTGGCTTGTCCGCTAAGTCATTCGATGGTCGTGGTAACTACAGCATGGGTGTCCGTGAGCAGATCATCTTCCCAGAAATCGACTACGATAAAGTCGACCGCGTTCGTGGTTTGGATATTACCATTACCACTACTGCGAAATCTGACGAAGAAGGCCGTGCTCTGCTGGCTGCCTTTGACTTCCCGTTCCGCAAGTAAGGTAGGGTTACTGAATGGCTAAGCAATCAATGAAAGCACGCGAAGTAAAACGCGTAGCTTTAGCTGATAAATACTTCGCGAAACGCGCTGAACTGAAAGCGATCATCTCTGATGTGAACGCTTCCGACGAAGATCGTTGGAACGCTGTTCTTAAGCTGCAGTCTCTGCCGCGTGATTCCAGCCCGTCTCGTCAGCGTAACCGCTGCCGTCAAACAGGTCGTCCACATGGTTATGTGGGCAAGTTCGGGTTGAGCCGTATCAAGTTACGTGAAGCCGCAATGCGCGGTGAAGTACCAGGCTTGAAAAAGGCTAGCTGGTAATTGTCACCAATTGAATCACGGGAGTAAAGACAGATGAGCATGCAAGATCCGATCGCGGATATGCTGACCCGTATCCGTAACGGTCAGGCCGCGAACAAAGCTGCGGTCACCATGCCTTCCTCCAAGCTGAAAGTGGCAATTGCCAACGTGCTGAAGGAAGAAGGTTTTATTGAAGATTTTAAAGTTGAAGGCGACACCAAGCCGGAACTGGAACTGACTCTTAAGTATTTCCAGGGTAAAGCTGTTGTAGAAAGCATTCAGCGTGTCAGTCGCCCAGGTCTGCGCATCTACAAACGTAAAGATGAGCTGCCGAAAGTTATGGCGGGTCTGGGTATCGCGGTTGTTTCTACCTCTAAAGGTGTTATGACTGATCGTGCAGCGCGCCAGGCTGGTCTTGGTGGCGAAATTATCTGCTACGTAGCCTAATCGGAGGAAAAAATGTCTCGTGTTGCTAAAGCACCGGTCGTTGTTCCTGCCGGCGTTGATGTAAAAATCAACGGTCAGGTTATTACGATCAAAGGTAAAAACGGCGAGCTGACTCGTACTCTCAACGATGCTGTTGAAGTTAAACATGCAGATAATGCACTGACCTTCGGTCCGCGTGATGGTTACGTAGACGGTTGGGCTCAGGCTGGTACCGCGCGTGCCCTGCTGAACTCAATGGTTATCGGTGTTACCGAAGGCTTCACTAAGAAGCTGCAGCTGGTTGGTGTAGGTTATCGTGCAGCGGTTAAAGGGAACGTAGTAAACCTGTCTTTAGGTTTCTCGCATCCAGTTGACCATCAACTGCCGGCAGGGATTACTGCAGAATGTCCGACTCAAACTGAAATCGTGCTGAAAGGCGCTGATAAGCAGGTAATCGGCCAGGTTGCAGCAGATCTGCGTGCCTACCGTCGTCCTGAGCCTTACAAAGGCAAGGGTGTTCGTTACGCCGACGAAGTCGTGCGTACCAAAGAGGCTAAGAAGAAGTAAGGTAACACTATGGATAAGAAATCTGCTCGTATCCGTCGTGCGACCCGCGCACGCCGCAAGCTCAAAGAGCTGGGCGCAACTCGCCTGGTGGTACATCGTACCCCGCGTCATATTTACGCACAGGTAATTGCACCGAACGGTTCTGAAGTTCTGGTAGCTGCTTCTACTGTAGAAAAAGCTATCGCTGAACAACTGAAGTACACCGGTAACAAAGACGCGGCTGCAGCTGTGGGTAAAGCTGTCGCTGAACGCGCTCTGGAAAAAGGCATCAAAGATGTGTCCTTTGACCGTTCCGGGTTCCAATATCATGGTCGTGTCCAGGCACTGGCAGATGCTGCCCGTGAAGCTGGCCTTCAGTTCTAAGGTAGAGGTGTAAGATGGCTCACATCGAAAAACAAGCTGGCGAACTGCAGGAAAAGCTGATCGCGGTAAACCGCGTATCTAAAACCGTAAAAGGTGGTCGTATTTTCTCCTTCACAGCTCTGACTGTAGTAGGCGATGGTAACGGTCGCGTTGGTTTTGGTTACGGTAAAGCGCGTGAAGTTCCAGCAGCGATCCAGAAAGCGATGGAAAAAGCCCGTCGCAATATGATTAACGTCGCGCTGAACAACGGCACCCTGCAACACCCGGTTAAAGGTGTTCACACGGGGTCTCGTGTATTCATGCAGCCAGCTTCCGAAGGTACCGGTATCATCGCCGGTGGTGCAATGCGCGCCGTTCTGGAAGTTGCTGGGGTTCATAACGTTCTGGCTAAAGCATATGGTTCCACCAACCCGATCAACGTGGTTCGTGCAACTATTGATGGCCTGGAAAATATGAATTCTCCAGAAATGGTCGCTGCCAAGCGTGGTAAATCCGTTGAAGAAATTCTGGGGAAATAAACCATGGCAAAGACTATTAAAATTACTCAAACCCGCAGTGCAATCGGTCGTCTGCCGAAACACAAGGCAACGCTGCTTGGCCTGGGTCTGCGTCGTATTGGTCACACCGTAGAGCGCGAGGATACTCCTGCTGTTCGTGGTATGGTCAACGCGGTTTCCTTCATGGTTAAAGTTGAGGAGTAAGAGATGCGTTTAAATACTCTGTCTCCGGCCGAAGGCTCCAAAAAGGCGGGTAAACGCCTGGGTCGTGGTATCGGTTCTGGCCTCGGTAAAACCGGTGGTCGTGGTCACAAAGGTCAGAAGTCTCGTTCTGGCGGTGGCGTACGTCGCGGTTTCGAGGGCGGCCAGATGCCTCTGTATCGTCGTCTGCCGAAATTCGGCTTCACTTCTCGTAAAGCAGCGATTACAGCCGAAGTTCGTCTGTCTGACCTGGCTAAAGTAGAAGGCGGTGTTGTAGACCTGAACACGCTGAAAGCGGCTAACATTATCGGTATCCAGATCGAGTTCGCGAAAGTGATCCTGGCTGGTGAAGTCACTACTCCGGTAACTGTTCGTGGTCTGCGTGTTACTAAAGGCGCTCGTGCTGCTATCGAAGCTGCTGGCGGTAAAATCGAGGAATAAGTAGCAGATGGCTAAACAACCGGGATTAGATTTTCAAAGTGCCAAAGGTGGCTTAGGCGAGCTGAAACGCAGACTGCTGTTTGTTATCGGTGCGCTTATTGTGTTCCGTATTGGCTCTTTCATTCCGATCCCTGGTATTGATGCCGCTGTCCTTGCCAAACTGCTTGAGCAACAGCGAGGCACCATCATTGAAATGTTTAACATGTTCTCTGGTGGTGCTCTCAGCCGTGCTTCTATCTTTGCCCTGGGTATTATGCCGTACATTTCGGCATCAATTATTATCCAGCTGCTGACGGTGGTTCACCCAACGTTAGCGGAAATCAAGAAAGAAGGGGAGTCTGGTCGTCGTAAGATCAGCCAGTACACCCGCTACGGTACTCTGGTGCTGGCAATATTCCAGTCGATCGGTATTGCTACCGGTCTGCCGAATATGCCTGGTATGCAAGGTCTGGTTATGAACCCAGGCTTTGCATTCTATTTCACCGCTGTTGTTAGTCTGGTCACAGGGACAATGTTCCTGATGTGGTTGGGCGAACAGATTACTGAACGTGGTATCGGTAACGGTATCTCGATCATTATCTTCGCCGGTATTGTCGCGGGACTCCCGCCAGCCATTGCCCATACTATCGAGCAAGCGCGTCAAGGCGACCTGCACTTCCTCGTGTTGCTGTTGGTTGCAGTATTAGTATTTGCAGTGACGTTCTTTGTTGTATTTGTTGAGCGTGGTCAACGCCGCATTGTGGTAAACTACGCGAAACGTCAGCAGGGTCGTCGTGTCTATGCTGCACAGAGCACACATTTACCGCTGAAAGTGAATATGGCGGGGGTAATCCCGGCAATCTTCGCTTCCAGTATTATTCTGTTCCCGGCAACCATCGCGTCATGGTTCGGGGGCGGTACTGGTTGGAACTGGCTGACAACAATTTCGCTGTATTTGCAGCCTGGGCAACCGCTTTATGTGTTACTCTATGCGTCTGCAATCATCTTCTTCTGTTTCTTCTACACGGCGTTGGTCTTCAACCCGCGTGAAACAGCAGATAACCTGAAGAAGTCCGGTGCATTTGTACCAGGGATTCGTCCGGGAGAGCAAACGGCGAAGTATATCGATAAAGTAATGACCCGCCTGACTTTGGTTGGTGCGCTCTACATTACCTTTATCTGCCTGATCCCGGAGTTCATGCGTGATGCAATGAAAGTACCGTTCTACTTCGGTGGGACCTCACTGCTTATCGTTGTTGTCGTGATTATGGACTTTATGGCTCAAGTGCAAACTCTGATGATGTCTAGTCAGTACGAGTCTGCATTGAAGAAGGCGAACCTGAAAGGCTACGGCCGATAATTGGTCGCCCGAGAAGTTACGGAGAGTAAAAATGAAAGTTCGTGCTTCCGTCAAGAAATTATGCCGTAACTGCAAAATCGTTAAGCGTGATGGTGTCATCCGTGTGATTTGCAGTGCCGAGCCGAAGCATAAACAGCGCCAAGGCTGATTTATTCGCATATTTTTCTTGCAAAGTTGGGTTGAGCTGGCTAGATTAGCCAGCCAATCTTTTGTATGTCTGTACGTTTCCATTTGAGTATCCTGAAAACGGGCTTTTCAGCATGGTGCGTACATATTAAATAGTAGGAGTGCATAGTGGCCCGTATAGCAGGCATTAACATTCCTGATCAAAAACATGCAGTGATCGCGTTAACGTCGATCTACGGCATCGGTAAGACCCGTTCTAAAGCCATTCTGGCTTCAGCGGGTATCGCTGAAAATGTTAAGATCAGTGAGCTGTCTGAAGGACAAATCGACACGCTGCGTGACGAAGTTGCCAAATTTGTCGTTGAAGGTGATCTGCGCCGTGAAATCAGCATGAGCATCAAGCGCCTGATGGATCTTGGTTGCTATCGCGGTTTGCGTCATCGTCGTGGTCTGCCAGTGCGCGGTCAGCGTACTAAGACCAACGCACGTACCCGTAAGGGTCCGCGCAAACCGATCAAGAAATAATCGGGGTGATTGAATAATGGCAAAGGCACCAATTCGTGCACGTAAACGTGTAAGAAAACAAGTCTCTGACGGCGTGGCTCATATCCATGCTTCTTTCAACAACACCATCGTGACTATCACTGATCGTCAGGGTAACGCGCTGGGTTGGGCAACAGCCGGTGGTTCCGGTTTCCGTGGTTCTCGCAAATCTACTCCGTTCGCAGCTCAGGTTGCAGCAGAGCGTTGCGCTGACGCCGTAAAAGAATACGGTATCAAGAATCTGGAAGTTATGGTTAAAGGTCCGGGTCCAGGCCGCGAATCTACTATTCGTGCTCTGAACGCCGCTGGTTTCCGCATCACTAATATTACTGATGTGACTCCGATCCCTCATAACGGTTGTCGTCCGCCGAAAAAACGCCGCGTATAACGCTTCGTTTTCCAGGTTTGTTGGAGAAAGAAAATGGCAAGATATTTGGGTCCTAAGCTCAAGCTGAGCCGTCGTGAGGGCACCGACTTATTCCTTAAGTCTGGCGTTCGCGCGATCGATACCAAGTGTAAAATTGAACAAGCTCCTGGCCAGCACGGTGCGCGTAAACCGCGTCTGTCTGACTATGGTGTGCAGTTGCGTGAAAAGCAAAAAGTTCGCCGTATCTACGGTGTGCTGGAGCGTCAGTTCCGTAACTACTACAAAGAAGCAGCACGTCTGAAAGGCAACACCGGTGAAAACCTGTTGGCTCTGCTGGAAGGTCGTCTGGACAACGTTGTATACCGTATGGGCTTCGGCGCCACTCGTGCAGAAGCACGTCAGCTGGTTAGTCATAAAGCGATTATGGTAAACGGTCGTGTTGTTAACATCGCTTCTTATCAGGTTAGTCCGAATGACGTTGTTAGCATTCGTGAGAAAGCGAAGAAGCAGTCTCGCGTGAAAGCCGCTCTGGAGCTGGCTGAGCAGCGTGAAAAGCCAACCTGGCTGGAAGTTGATGCTGGCAAGATGGAAGGTACGTACAAGCGTAAGCCTGAGCGTTCTGATCTGTCTGCGGACATTAACGAACACCTGATCGTCGAGCTTTACTCCAAGTAAAGCTTAGTACCAAAGAGAGGACACAATGCAGGGTTCTGTGACAGAGTTTCTAAAACCGCGCCTGGTAGATATCGAGCAAGTGAGTTCGACGCACGCCAAGGTGACCCTTGAGCCTTTAGAGCGTGGCTTCGGCCATACTCTGGGTAACGCACTGCGCCGTATTCTGCTCTCATCGATGCCGGGTTGCGCGGTGACCGAGGTTGAGATTGATGGTGTACTACATGAGTACAGCACCAAAGAAGGCGTTCAGGAAGATATCCTGGAAATCCTGCTCAACCTGAAAGGGCTGGCGGTGAGAGTTCAGGGTAAAGATGAAGTTATTCTTACCTTGAATAAATCTGGCATTGGCCCTGTGACTGCAGCCGACATTACCCATGATGGGGATGTCGAAATCGTCAAGCCGCAGCACGTGATCTGCCACCTGACCGATGAGAACGCGTCTATTAGCATGCGTATCAAAGTTCAGCGCGGTCGTGGTTATGTGCCGGCTTCTACCCGAATTCATTCGGAAGAAGATGAGCGCCCAATCGGCCGTCTGCTAGTCGACGCATGCTACAGCCCTGTAGAGCGTATTGCCTACAATGTTGAAGCAGCGCGTGTAGAACAGCGTACCGACCTGGACAAGCTGGTCATCGAAATGGAAACCAACGGCACAATCGATCCTGAAGAGGCGATTCGTCGTGCGGCGACCATTCTGGCTGAACAACTGGAAGCTTTCGTTGACTTACGTGATGTACGTCAGCCGGAAGTGAAAGAAGAGAAACCAGAATTCGATCCGATCCTGCTGCGCCCTGTTGACGATCTGGAATTGACTGTCCGCTCTGCTAACTGCCTTAAAGCAGAAGCTATCCACTATATCGGTGATCTGGTACAGCGTACTGAGGTTGAGCTTCTTAAGACGCCTAACCTTGGTAAAAAATCTCTTACTGAGATTAAAGACGTGCTGGCTTCCCGTGGACTGTCTCTGGGCATGCGCCTGGAAAACTGGCCACCGGCAAGCATCGCTGACGAGTAACCGGATCACAGGTTAAGGTTTTACTGAGAAGGATAAGGTCATGCGCCATCGTAAGAGTGGTCGTCAACTGAACCGCAACAGCAGCCATCGCCAGGCTATGTTCCGCAACATGGCAGGTTCACTGGTTCGTCATGAAATCATCAAGACGACCCTGCCTAAAGCGAAAGAGCTGCGTCGCGTAGTTGAGCCGCTGATTACTCTTGCCAAGACTGATAGCGTAGCTAATCGTCGTCTGGCATTCGCCCGCACTCGTGATAACGAGATCGTGGCAAAACTGTTTAACGAGCTGGGCCCGCGTTTTGCGAGCCGCGCCGGTGGTTACACTCGCATTCTGAAGTGTGGCTTCCGTGCAGGCGACAACGCGCCGATGGCTTACATCGAGCTGGTTGATCGCTCTGAGTCGAAAGCAGAAGCTGCTGCAGAGTAATCTGTAGTAACGTAAAGAAACCCGCTCCGGCGGGTTTTTTTATATCCGCAGTACCCCCACTTATCTACAATATCTGTACTCTTTTTGTTCATCCCCTGGAGTCTTCTATGTGGTTACTGGACCAGTGGGCAGAGCGCCATATCACTGATGCACAGAGAAAAGGTGAATTCGAGAATCTTCATGGTACTGGCGAGCGGCTGGTTCTGGATGATGATTCACATGTGCCTGTTGAGCTGCGGGCAGGTTATCGCTTACTGAAAAATGCCGGCTGTCTGCCGCCCGAGCTGGAGCAGCGAAAAGAAGCCATCCAGTTACTGGATCTGCTGAAAGGCCTTAGGCAGGATGATCCTCAGTATCAGGAAGTGAGCCGGCGTTTGTCACTTCTGGAACTGAAGCTGCGGCAGGCTGGCCTAAGCACTGAATTTTTACGCGGTGAGTACGCAGATAAATTGCTGCATAAGATTAACGATAATTAAGGACGTGGGCATGTATCGCATTGGTGAGTTAGCAAAGCTGGCGGAAGTAACCCCTGATACGATCCGCTATTATGAAAAGCAGCAGATGATGGAACATGAGGTGCGCACGGAAGGGGGATTCCGGTTATATACGGAAAAGGATCTTCAGCGGCTTAAGTTCATCCGCTATGCCCGGCAGCTCGGATTTACCCTTGAGTCGATCCGTGAGTTATTGTCGATCCGCATTGATCCCGAACATCATACCTGTCAGGAGTCAAAAGGGATCGTGCAGGACAGACTGAAAGAAGTCGAAGCGCGTATTGCCGAACTGCAAAGTATGCAGCGTTCATTACAGCGTCTGAACGATGCCTGCTGCGGTACTGCGCACAGCAGCGTGTACTGCTCAATCCTTGAAGCCCTGGAGCAGGGTGCCAGTGGAGTGAAGTCGGGCTGTTGATTTATCAGACTGGTGGGACTACACTCCCGCCGTTAAACCACAAACTGGAGCTATTATGAGTCGTTATCAGCATACGAAAGGGCAGATAAAGGACAATGCCATTGAGGCATTATTACATGACCCACTATTCAGACAGCGTGTTGAAAAGAACAGGAAAGGCAAAGGGAGTTATTTACGCAAAGGGAAACACGGTAATCGGGGTAACTGGGAGGCCAGTGGCAAGAAAGTGAATCACTTTTTTACCACTGGCCTTCTGCTTTCTGTGGTCTGTTAAGAACGACTATTCTGTTCTTTGAGCAGGTCACGGATCTCAGTGAGCAAGACTTCCTCTTTCGTTGGCGCAGGTGCAGCAGCCGGTTCTTCTTTCTTACGATTGAGTTTGTTAATGAGCTTAATTGCCATGAAAATAGCAAATGCCACAATCACAAAGTCGAAAATGTTCTGAATAAACACACCATAATGCATCACAACGGCAGGGATATCTCCCTGCGCATCGCGCAGCGTCACGGCAAACTGTTTAAAATCGATCCCGCCAATTAGCAAACCCAGCGGCGGCATAATGATATCGGCAACCAGTGACGATACAATTTTACCGAATGCCGCACCGATAATGACACCCACCGCCAAATCGACAACATTCCCGCGCATCGCAAATTCGCGAAACTCTTTAATAATGCTCATTATATTCTCCCTATGCAGCTGACGTTAATAAGTTTAACAAATGTTAAGGCATTTTCCATTTAAGTATTCAGATTAATAGTGCTAATTAAGCCTTGATAACTCAGGGGATTTAAAAGGGTGCGAATAATGCACCCTTCAAAGTTAAAGGAAGAAAGGACTTGGCTGGAATAAGCGTTCGACGTCGGTAATAAACTTTTTATCCGTCAGGAACATAATGACGTGATCGCCTTGTTCGATGCGTAAGTTATCATTGGCAATCATCACATCGTTACCACGCACTACGGCACCAATAATCGTACCCGGCGGCAGCTTGATCTCGTCTATAACCCGACCCACAACGCGCGAAGTACTTTCATCGCCGTGAGCGACGGCTTCAATAGCTTCCGCGACACCACGACGCAATGAAGAGACACCAACGATATCTGCTTTTCGCACATGGCTGAGGAGAGCGGAGATTGTCGCCTGCTGAGGAGAGATCGCAATATCAATGACGCTACCCTGGACGAGGTCGACATACGCGCGACGTTGAATCAGGACCATTACCTTCTTCGCCCCCATTCGCTTGGCCAACATTGCTGACATAATGTTAGCTTCATCGTCGTTGGTGACGGCAATGAACAGATCGACCTGATCGATATGTTCTTCAGCCAGCAACTCCTGATCCGAGGCGTCGCCAAAGAAGACGATCGTATTCTGCAGTTTTTCAGCCAGTTCGGCAGCGCGCTGTTGATCGCGTTCGATCAATTTCACACTGTAATCTTTCTCAAGACGACGCGCCAGACCGGCCCCTATGTTACCGCCGCCAACCAGCATGATGCGCTTGTAAGGTTTTTCGAGACGTTGCAACTCGCTCATCACCGCACGAATGTGTTGGGAGGCGGCAATAAAGAAGACTTCGTCACCCGCTTCCACAATGGTGGAGCCCTGCGGGCGAATCGGTCTGTCATGACGGAAAATCGCCGCAACGCGGGTATCGATATGCGGCATATGTTCCCGCATCGTTGAGAGTGCGTTGCCGATCAGTGGGCCACCATAATAGGCTTTTACCACTGCCAGGCTCACTTTACCTTCCGCAAAGTTGACGACCTGTAACGCGCCTGGATACTCGATCAGTCGATAAATACTGTCGATGACGAGCTGCTCGGGCGCGATCAGATGATCGATAGGGACGGCTTCTGAGTGGAACAGTTTGTCCGCATCACGAACATAATCAGGGGAGCGGATACGGGCGATTCGGTTTGGCGTGTTGAACAGCGAATAGGCCACCTGGCAGGCAACCATATTCGTTTCATCGGAGCTGGTCACGGCAACCAGCATATCCGCATCATCCGCACCGGCTTCGCGCAACACGCGTGGGTGTGAACCATGCCCCTGAACGACACGCAGATCGAACTTGTCCTGCAGGCTGCGCAGACGTTCACCGTTGGTATCGACCACAGTGATGTCGTTGTTCTCGCCGACCAGGTTCTCTGCCAGCGTTCCCCCCACTTGTCCTGCGCCCAGAATGATTATTTTCATCAGTCGCGACCCGTTATCCCATCACTTTTTGATTAGCTTAGCGTAAAAGAAGCCGTCACCGTCTTCTGCACCCGGCAGATTTTGTAGACCCGGCGCCTCAGGCGTTCCTGTCTCGCTAAGCGTGGCGTCCGTCGTACGCTGTAAGAAGGCGCGAACCTGCTGGCTGTTCTCTTCCGGTAACACTGAACAAGTGGCATACACCAGCGTGCCGCCAGATTTCAAATGTGGCCAGACGGCATCGAGAATTTCAGCCTGTAGCTTTGCCAGTTCTGCAATATCGCGATCGCGGCGTAGCCATTTGATATCTGGATGGCGACGGATAACCCCGGTTGCGGAACAGGGCGCATCTAACAGTATGCGATCAAACTGCTGTTCACCACACCACTGAGCAGGATAACGCCCATCACCCTGTTTGACCGTTGCTTTCATCCCGAGACGTTTCAGGTTGTCATAAACGCGGGAGAGTCGTTGTTCATCCACATCGACTGCCAGCACGTCTGCTTCGGGGGCGGCTTCGAGGATGTGGGTAGTTTTACCGCCTGGCGCTGCACACAGATCTAAAATGTGCTCGCCGTTTTGCGGCGCAAGGAAGGCGACGCACCCCTGAGCGGAGGCATCCTGAACGGTGACCCATCCTTCATCGAATCCCGGTAGCGCATGAACCGGTGCCGGCGTTTCCAGGCGTACGGCATCGGGATAGTCAGGATGGGGGAAACCTTTCATCCCGGCGTCTTCGAGCAGTGCCAGCCAGCTGTCGCGCGAATGGTGTATGCGATTCACGCGTAACCACATCGGTGGCCGTTGATTGTTGGCATCGACAATGGCTTCCCATTGAGTGGGATACGCTTTTTGCAGGCGTTTCAGCATCCAGGAAGGATGCAGAAAACGCGCCTCGCTGTTGGCGAATTCTGCCAGCAGTTCTTCTTGTTGACGCTGAAACTGGCGCAGGACACCGTTTATCAGCCCTTTAAGCTGCGGGCGCTTTATCGCTACTGCACCTTCGACCGTCTCCGCCAGCGCAGCATGGGGAGGAATACGGGTATGCAGTAATTGATAGAATCCCACCATAATCAGGTAGTGCACGGTACGCTGTTTTCCCGTCATCGGACGGGACATCAGTTTGTTGATCAACCAGTCGAGTTGCGACAACGTACGCAGAACCCCAAAACAGAGTTCTTGTAATAGTGCTTTGTCTTTATCGGAGACTTTTTGTTGTAGCGGCGGCAGGACATTGCTCAGTGAATGCCCTTGCTCGACGACCTGTTCAACGGCCTGCGCCGCCATACTGCGTAAGTTAAGTTTCTTATTCATAACCGCAAAAATAAAAAGGCCCGGCAACACCGGGCGTAATCAGAAGTGACCGTCAGGCCAGACGGTTGCCAGGAATGAACCATTCCCGACGTGAATTTAGCAGATCCTGGGCGCTCATCGCTTTTTTCCCGGCGGGTTGTAATGAGAGCAAGTTCAGGATTCCGTTGCCAGTCGCGACCTGAATGCCTTGTTTTGTGGCTTCAAGGATGGTGCCGGGCTCTGCCTTCGTCGGCGAGTCTATCACGGATGCCTGCCAGACTTTTACCGGCTGGCCATCAATTTCCAGCCAACTCATTGGCCAGGGATTGAATGCGCGGATGCAGCGTTCCAGTTGTGCCGCAGAAAGTGACCAGTCGATGCGCGCTTCTTCTTTACTGAGCTTCTCAGCATGGGTAACCTGCGCTTCGTCCTGTACTTCCGGATTTGCACGACCTTCCGCTAGCTGCTTCAGCGTTTCAATCAGACCCTGTGGGCCCAGATCCGCCAGCTTGTCGTACAGCGTGCCGCTGGTGTCCTGCGCGGTGATGGGGCAGGCGAGTTTGTAGAGCATATCGCCTGTATCCAGACCGACGTCCATCTGCATAATGGTAACCCCCGTTTCAGCATCGCCCGCCCAGAGCGAACGTTGAATGGGGGCCGCGCCACGCCAGCGCGGCAGCAGGGAACCATGCACGTTAATGCAGCCGAGTCGCGGCATCTCCAGCACGGCTTTCGGTAGAATCAGGCCATACGCTACGACGACCATCACGTCTGCGTTCAGGTCAGAAACCAGATGCTGGTTTTCCTGTGGGCGCAAGGAGACAGGTTGGAAAACCGGAATGCCTTTTTCTTCCGCCAGGACTTTCACCGGGCTCGGCATCAGTTTTTTACCCCGCCCCGCCGGACGGTCCGGTTGGGTAAACACGCCGACGACGTGATGTCCAGAAGACAACAGCGCGTCAAGATGACGCGCTGCAAAGTCAGGTGTACCCGCGAAAATAATACGTAGTGAGTCTGACACGTTGATTCTTGTCCTTAAGCTCGTGCGTTCAGGCGGTCGAGTTTCTCAACTTTCTGACGAATACGTTGCTGTTTCAGCGGCGACAAATAATCGATAAACAGTTTACCGACCAGGTGATCCATTTCGTGCTGAATACAGATAGCCAGCAGGCCGTCGGCTTCCAGCTCAAACGGTTTACCCTCACGATCGAGTGCGCGAACTTTCACTTTCTCGGCACGTGGCACTAAAGCACGTTGTTCCGGAATAGACAGGCAACCTTCTTCAATACCGGTTTCGCCTTCTTTTTCCAGCAGTTCCGGGTTAATTAGCACCAGGCGTTCGTCGCGGTTTTCTGACACGTCAATGACGATAATTCGCTGATGAATATCAACCTGCGTTGCCGCGAGGCCAATACCTTCTTCTGCGTACATCGTCTCGAACATATCATCGACGATACGCTGAATTTCTGCATTCACTTCTTCTACCGGTTTTGCGACTTTGCGAAGACGCTCGTCCGGAATATGTAACACTTGCAAAACTGACATAGTTATCCAGAGTTGTGTTCAGGAGTTGGAAAGATTATTACCTCTATTCTAGACAAATCCCCCTCTGATTGACAGCATCAGTGACCAATCGCAAAGATTGCTAAGACTGCTTGTGGCAGGGGGATAAGGATGACCCGTACCGAAATTTGGCTACGTTTAATGGGCGTGAACGAGTTGTTCGGCGATGAGATGGTGCGCGTCGCTCACGGGCTGATAGCACAACCGCATATTGATACCGCTGTCCTGCGGCGTATGGGCTTTTCTCCCTCCCAGGCCACTCGCTTTATTACCTTTTCGCAAAACGAACTGGAAAAGACCTTTCGCTGGCTTGAGCCACCGCATCACCACTTATTACTGGCAGACAGTGAAGATTATCCCGCTCAGCTTCGTGCCATTGAAGATTACCCCGGCGCGCTTTTGGTCTCCGGCTCCTCGCAATGCCTCCATGATTTTCAACTCGCCGTGGTGGGAAGCCGAACCCCGTCCTGGTATGGCGAACGATGGGGACGGTTGTTCTGTGAGAAGCTTGCGGGCTGGGAAATCACCATTACCAGTGGTTTGGCACGTGGTATTGATGGCATCGCCCATCGGGCAGCGATCCAGTCGAAGGTGAAAAGCATTGCCGTATTAGGAAATGGTCTGCAGTCCATCTATCCCCGCCGGCATGCCGGGATGGCCGAGGCTTTACTGGAAACGGGAGGTGCGCTGGTGTCCGAATTTCCGCTACTGATGCCTCCTTTACCACGTAATTTTCCCCGCCGAAACCGTATTATCAGCGGTCTGAGTAAAGGCGTTCTGGTGGTTGAAGCGGCCTTACGCAGCGGCTCGTTGGTTACTGCACGCTGTGCGCTGGAACAAGGGCGAGAGGTGTTCGCCGTACCCGGGCCTCTCGGCAGTCCCGGAAGTGAAGGGCCGCACTGGCTGGTACAGCAGGGAGCCACACTTGTGACGGCTCCAGAGGAAATCATGGAAAATTTGCAGTATGGCTTGCATTGGCTGCCAGATGAGCCTGAAAAATCACTTTATTCACCAGATCAGGAAGACGCAGCATTGCCATTTCCCGAGCTCCTGGCTAACGTAGGAGATGAGGTAACACCTGTTGACGTCGTCGCTGAACGTGCCGGCCAACCTGTGCCAGAAGTAGTGGCTCAGCTACTCGAACTGGAGTTAGCAGGATGGATCGCAGCTGTACCCGGCGGCTATGTCCGATTGAGGAGGGCATGCCATGTTCGACGTACTAATGTATTTGTTTGAGACATATATCCACAATGAAGCTGAATTACGTGTGGATCAGGACAAACTTGAACGGGATCTTACCGACGCTGGTTTTGATCGTGAAGACATCTACAATGCGCTCCTGTGGCTGGAAAAGCTTGCTGATTATCAGGAAGGACTTGCCGAACCGATGCAGCTTGCCTCCGATCCTCTCTCTGTGCGTATTTATACCCCAGAAGAGTGTGACCGACTGGATGCCAGTTGCCGGGGATTCCTGTTATTCCTTGAACAGATCCAGGTGCTAAACCTCGAAACGCGAGAAATGGTGATTGAACGTGTGCTCGCGCTGGATACTGCAGAATTCGACCTGGAAGACCTGAAGTGGGTCATCCTGATGGTTTTGTTCAACATTCCGGGTTGTGAAAATGCATATCAGCAAATGGAAGAATTACTCTTTGAAGTGAATGAAGGTATGCTGCATTAATCAACCTTAATTCAGCATGAGTTGTTATGGCTAAATCAGCACTGTTTTCGGTGCGTAAGAATGAGCCCTGCCCACAGTGCGGGGCTGAACTGGTGATTCGCTCCGGGAAACATGGTCCGTTTCTTGGCTGCTCGCACTATCCGGAATGTGACTACATCCGTCCGTTGAAATCCTCAGCGGACGGACATATCGTCAAAGTTCTGGAGGGAAAGCATTGTCCTGTCTGCGGTGGTGAACTGGTGTTGCGCCAGGGGCGTTTTGGCATGTTTATCGGCTGCAGCAACTATCCTGAATGTGAGCATACCGAGCTCATTGATAAGCCCGATGAAACCGCAATTACCTGCCCACAATGCCAGACGGGCCATCTGGTCCAGCGGCGTTCCCGTTATGGCAAGACCTTCCACTCCTGCGATCGCTATCCGGAGTGCCAGTTTGTCATTAACTTCAAGCCGCTAGCCGGAGAGTGCCCAGAGTGCCATTATCCGCTACTCATCGAAAAGAAAACCGCGCAGGGTGTGAAGCACTTTTGCGCCAGTAAACAATGTGGAAAGCCGGTTTCGGCGGAACAAACAAGTGAAGAATAACCTGCTAACAGACCCTGTCGCAGACGCGATAGAGGTACTGAATAAAGAAAATGTCATCGCCTATCCAACAGAAGCCGTCTTTGGCGTCGGGTGCGATCCCGATAGCGAAGTGGCCGTTAATCGCCTGTTGGCCTTAAAACAGCGTCCGGTCGATAAAGGGTTAATTTTGATCGCCGCCAGTTTTGAACAGCTCAAACCGTATGTTGATGACAGTATGCTGACCAATGCCCAGCGTGATGCCGTGTTTGCGCGTTGGCCAGGTCCGGTGACTTTTGTTTTCCCCGCGCTGCCGACAACGCCTCGCTGGTTAACGGGACGCTTTGATTCACTGGCCGTGCGCGTGACGGATCATCCGCTGGTGGTCGCCTTGTGCCAGGCTTATGGCAAACCGTTGGTTTCAACCAGCGCCAACCTGAGTGGATTACCCCCTTGTCGTACGGTAGAGGAGGTCCACGCTCAGTTTGGTACCGACTTCCCGGTGGTGCCAGGAGAAACCGGCGGCCGCTTGAATCCTTCGGAAATTCGTGATGCCCTGACGGGCGAGCTGTTTCGACAGGGGTAAGATGATGGAAACCTATGCTGTTTTTGGTAATCCAATCGCGCACAGCAAATCGCCGTTTATTCATCAGCAATTTGCGCAGCAGCTGCATATTGCGCATCCGTATGGCCGTGTGCTGGCGCCTGTAAATGATTTTATTAATACCCTAAACGCGTTCTTTGCCGATGGCGGTAAAGGGGTGAACGTAACGGTGCCGTTTAAAGAAGAGGCGTTTGCCCGCGCCGATGAACTCACGGAGCGTGCTGCGCTGGCTGGTGCGGTGAATACTATCAAGCGGCTCGAAGATGGTCGTTTGCTTGGCGATAATACGGACGGCATCGGTCTGTTAAGCGATCTCGAACGCCTGTCATTTATCCTGCCGGGGCAGCGTATCCTGCTGATTGGTGCGGGTGGGGCTTCGCGTGGCGTACTGTTACCGCTGCTTTCTATGGATTGCGGGGTGACTATCGTCAACCGGACTGCATCCCGAGCGGAAGAACTGGCGCAAGTTTTTGCGCATACGGGCAGCGTGCAGGCGTTGGATCTTAATGAGCTGGAAGGGCATGAATTTGATCTGATCATCAATGCCACCTCCAGCGGTATCAGCGGTGAGATCCCGGCGATCCCGGCATCGCTTATTCGTCCGTCTGTATGTTGTTACGACATGTTCTATCAAAAGGGCAATACGCCGTTTCTCTCCTGGTGTGAACGCCAGGGGGCGAAACGTTATGCCGATGGTCTGGGGATGTTGGTGGGGCAAGCGGCCCATGCCGTTCTGCTCTGGCACGGCGTGTTGCCGGAAATTGAACCGGTGATTGCGCGGCTCAAACAGGAGTTGTCCGCATGAACCAGGCTATCCACTTCCCTGACAGGGAAGAGTGGAACATGCAGAAAGAAGCGGTCTGCTTTCCCGTGCTGGTTAATGGTATGCAGTTAATGTGCGCAATTAAGGGAGAAACGCTGGCGAATCGCTTTGGTGGTGAGACGGCGGAACAATGGCTGATCCGCTTTTGCGAACATCGCTGGGATCTGGAAGAAGAAGCAGAAGCGCTGATCCAGTCCCAGCAAGAAGACGATCACGGTTGGGTCTGGTTATCCTGAGCGAGATATTCGTCTTTCCATTTCACATAGTTTTTGGCGGAGTATTGCAGCCCCGCTTTTTCCTCCTCGGTTAGCGGCCGGATCTGTTTGACCGGACTCCCCAAATAGAGATAGCCGCTCTCCAGACGCTTGTTTTGTGGCACCAGGCTTCCCGCCCCGATCATGACGTCATCTTCTATCACCGCACCATCCAGCAGAATCGATCCCATACCGACCAGGACGCGGTTGCCGATGATGCAGCCATGCAGCATCACTTTATGCCCGACCGTCACATCTTCCCCCACAATGAGCGGATTGCCCTCAGGGTTAGAGGCGGATTTGTGCGTGACGTGCAGTACGCTACCATCCTGAATATTCGTACGCGCACCGATCGCAACGTAATTTACATCGCCACGGATCGCGACAAGCGGCCAGATCCCTACATCGTCCGCCAGGCGAACGTCGCCAATGATCACGCTGCTGCTGTCGAGCATCACACGTTGGCCTGTCTGTGGGAAAAGATCCTTATAAGGACGTAATACGTCAGACATGTTTACCTCAAGGAAAGAGAACAGTAATGATGACTTTGGTTGCATTTCCGGCCTTGCGCAAGTGCTTTAGCTATCAAAAATCCGCCACATTGCGCATGAATGGAGCGAAAGGGATGAAAAAGCAGCAAACGAAAAAAAAGATCGAAAAAAGGCTTGTGCAAAAAAATGGGATCCCTATAATGCGCCTCCGTTGAGACGACAAAGTGAAACACTTCACAAGATGGTCGTCACAACGAAGAGAAAAATCCTGAAAATCAGGGTTGACTCTGAAAGAGGAAAGCGTAACATACGCCACCTCGCGACAGAACGCTAAAGCGCGTCGCAACTGCTCTTTAACAATTTATCAGACAATCTGTGTGGGCACTCAAAGTGACATGGATTCTTAATGTCTTCGGACAATAAATGAATACCAAGTCTCAAAGAGTGAACACGTAATTCATTACGAAGTTTAATTCTGTGAGCATCAAACTTAAATTGAAGAGTTTGATCATGGCTCAGATTGAACGCTGGCGGCAGGCCTAACACATGCAAGTCGAACGGTAACAGGAAGCAGCTTGCTGCTTTGCTGACGAGTGGCGGACGGGTGAGTAATGTCTGGGAAACTGCCCGATGGAGGGGGATAACTACTGGAAACGGTAGCTAATACCGCATAACGTCGCAAGACCAAAGAGGGGGACCTTCGGGCCTCTTGCCATCGGATGTGCCCAGATGGGATTAGCTAGTTGGTGAGGTAACGGCTCACCAAGGCGACGATCCCTAGCTGGTCTGAGAGGATGACCAGCCACACTGGAACTGAGACACGGTCCAGACTCCTACGGGAGGCAGCAGTGGGGAATATTGCACAATGGGCGCAAGCCTGATGCAGCCATGCCGCGTGTATGAAGAAGGCCTTCGGGTTGTAAAGTACTTTCAGCGGGGAGGAAGGTGTTGTGGTTAATAACCGCAGCAATTGACGTTACCCGCAGAAGAAGCACCGGCTAACTCCGTGCCAGCAGCCGCGGTAATACGGAGGGTGCAAGCGTTAATCGGAATTACTGGGCGTAAAGCGCACGCAGGCGGTCTGTCAAGTCGGATGTGAAATCCCCGGGCTCAACCTGGGAACTGCATTCGAAACTGGCAGGCTTGAGTCTCGTAGAGGGGGGTAGAATTCCAGGTGTAGCGGTGAAATGCGTAGAGATCTGGAGGAATACCGGTGGCGAAGGCGGCCCCCTGGACGAAGACTGACGCTCAGGTGCGAAAGCGTGGGGAGCAAACAGGATTAGATACCCTGGTAGTCCACGCCGTAAACGATGTCTATTTGGAGGTTGTTCCCCTGAGGAGTGGCTTCCGGAGCTAACGCGTTAAATAGACCGCCTGGGGAGTACGGCCGCAAGGTTAAAACTCAAATGAATTGACGGGGGCCCGCACAAGCGGTGGAGCATGTGGTTTAATTCGATGCAACGCGAAGAACCTTACCTGGTCTTGACATCCACAGAACCTTGTAGAGATACGAGGGTGCCTTCGGGAACTGTGAGACAGGTGCTGCATGGCTGTCGTCAGCTCGTGTTGTGAAATGTTGGGTTAAGTCCCGCAACGAGCGCAACCCTTATCCTTTGTTGCCAGCGGTCCGGCCGGGAACTCAAAGGAGACTGCCAGTGATAAACTGGAGGAAGGTGGGGATGACGTCAAGTCATCATGGCCCTTACGACCAGGGCTACACACGTGCTACAATGGCATATACAAAGAGAAGCGACCTCGCGAGAGTAAGCGGACCTCATAAAGTATGTCGTAGTCCGGATTGGAGTCTGCAACTCGACTCCATGAAGTCGGAATCGCTAGTAATCGTGGATCAGAATGCCACGGTGAATACGTTCCCGGGCCTTGTACACACCGCCCGTCACACCATGGGAGTGGGTTGCAAAAGAAGTAGGTAGCTTAACCTTCGGGAGGGCGCTTACCACTTTGTGATTCATGACTGGGGTGAAGTCGTAACAAGGTAACCGTAGGGGAACCTGCGGTTGGATCACCTCCTTACCTTAAAGAACCTGCCTTTGTAGTGCTCACACAGATTGTCTGATGAAAATTAGCAGTAAAAAATCTCTGCAGGCTTGTAGCTCAGGTGGTTAGAGCGCACCCCTGATAAGGGTGAGGTCGGTGGTTCAAGTCCACTCAGGCCTACCAAATTCCTTCTGATACTGCGTTGCGGCAACGCTCATATACTGATGTATGCTTCGCGTTACCACGCCTTGTCTCAGAACGAATTAAGGTTGATGAGATTAACTACGATGGGGCTATAGCTCAGCTGGGAGAGCGCCTGCTTTGCACGCAGGAGGTCTGCGGTTCGATCCCGCATAGCTCCACCATATTTACTGCAAAACCCAAGAAAACTTCAGAGTGTACCTGAAAAGGTTCACTGCGAAGTTTTGCTCTTTAAAAATCTGGATCAAGCTGAAAATTGAAACGACACACAGTCAATGTGTGTTCGAGTCTCTCAAATTTTCGCAACACTGACGGTGTTTTACGAAACATCTTCGGGTTGTGAGGTTAAGCGACTAAGCGTACACGGTGGATGCCCTGGCAGTCAGAGGCGATGAAGGACGTGCTAATCTGCGAAAAGCGTCGGTAAGGTGATATGAACCGTTATAGCCGGCGATGTCCGAATGGGGAAACCCAGTGCAATTCGTTGCACTATCGTTAAGTGAATACATAGCTTAACGAGGCGAACCGGGGGAACTGAAACATCTAAGTACCCCGAGGAAAAGAAATCAACCGAGATTCCCCCAGTAGCGGCGAGCGAACGGGGAGCAGCCCAGAGCCTGAATCAGCATGTGTGTTAGTGGAACGGTCTGGAAAGGCCGGCGATACAGGGTGACAGCCCCGTACACAAAAGTGCATATGTTGTGAGCTCGATGAGTAGGGCGGGACACGTGGTATCCTGTCTGAATATGGGGGGACCATCCTCCAAGGCTAAATACTCCTGACTGACCGATAGTGAACCAGTACCGTGAGGGAAAGGCGAAAAGAACCCCGGCGAGGGGAGTGAAAAAGAACCTGAAACCGTGTACGTACAAGCAGTGGGAGCCTCTTTTATGGGGTGACTGCGTACCTTTTGTATAATGGGTCAGCGACTTATATTCTGTAGCAAGGTTAACCGAATAGGGGAGCCGAAGGGAAACCGAGTCTTAACTGGGCGTTAAGTTGCAGGGTATAGACCCGAAACCCGGTGATCTAGCCATGGGCAGGTTGAAGGTTGGGTAACACTAACTGGAGGACCGAACCGACTAATGTTGAAAAATTAGCGGATGACTTGTGGCTGGGGGTGAAAGGCCAATCAAACCGGGAGATAGCTGGTTCTCCCCGAAAGCTATTTAGGTAGCGCCTCGTGAACTCATCTTCGGGGGTAGAGCACTGTTTCGGCTAGGGGGTCATCCCGACTTACCAACCCGATGCAAACTGCGAATACCGAAGAATGTTATCACGGGAGACACACGGCGGGTGCTAACGTCCGTCGTGAAGAGGGAAACAACCCAGACCGCCAGCTAAGGTCCCAAAGTCATGGTTAAGTGGGAAACGATGTGGGAAGGCTCAGACAGCCAGGATGTTGGCTTAGAAGCAGCCATCATTTAAAGAAAGCGTAATAGCTCACTGGTCGAGTCGGCCTGCGCGGAAGATGTAACGGGGCTAAACCATGCACCGAAGCTGCGGCAGCGACACTATGTGTTGTTGGGTAGGGGAGCGTTCTGTAAGCCTGCGAAGGTGTGCTGTGAGGCATGCTGGAGGTATCAGAAGTGCGAATGCTGACATAAGTAACGATAAAGCGGGTGAAAAGCCCGCTCGCCGGAAGACCAAGGGTTCCTGTCCAACGTTAATCGGGGCAGGGTGAGTCGACCCCTAAGGCGAGGCCGAAAGGCGTAGTCGATGGGAAACAGGTTAATATTCCTGTACTTGGTGTTACTGCGAAGGGGGGACGGAGAAGGCTATGTTGGCCGGGCGACGGTTGTCCCGGTTTAAGCGTGTAGGTGTGTGTTCCAGGTAAATCCGGTTCACTCTAACACTGAGGCGTGATGACGAGGCACTACGGTGCTGAAGTAACAAATGCCCTGCTTCCAGGAAAAGCCTCTAAGCATCAGGTAACATCAAATCGTACCCCAAACCGACACAGGTGGTCAGGTAGAGAATACCAAGGCGCTTGAGAGAACTCGGGTGAAGGAACTAGGCAAAATGGTGCCGTAACTTCGGGAGAAGGCACGCTGATATGTAGGTGAAGTGATTTACTCATGGAGCTGAAATCAGTCGAAGATACCAGCTGGCTGCAACTGTTTATTAAAAACACAGCACTGTGCAAACACGAAAGTGGACGTATACGGTGTGACGCCTGCCCGGTGCCGGAAGGTTAATTGATGGGGTTATCCTTAGGGAGAAGCTCTTGATCGAAGCCCCGGTAAACGGCGGCCGTAACTATAACGGTCCTAAGGTAGCGAAATTCCTTGTCGGGTAAGTTCCGACCTGCACGAATGGCGTAATGATGGCCAGGCTGTCTCCACCCGAGACTCAGTGAAATTGAACTCGCTGTGAAGATGCAGTGTACCCGCGGCAAGACGGAAAGACCCCGTGAACCTTTACTATAGCTTGACACTGAACACTGGTCCTTGATGTGTAGGATAGGTGGGAGGCTTTGAAGTGTGGACGCCAGTCTGCATGGAGCCAACCTTGAAATACCACCCTTTAATGGCTGGTGTTCTAACGTGGGCCCGTAATCCGGGTTGCGGACAGTGTCTGGTGGGTAGTTTGACTGGGGCGGTCTCCTCCTAAAGAGTAACGGAGGAGCACGAAGGTTAGCTAATCCTGGTCGGACATCAGGAGGTTAGTGCAAAGGCATAAGCTAGCTTGACTGCGAGCGTGACGGCGCGAGCAGGTGCGAAAGCAGGTCTTAGTGATCCGGTGGTTCTGAATGGAAGGGCCATCGCTCAACGGATAAAAGGTACTCCGGGGATAACAGGCTGATACCGCCCAAGAGTTCATATCGACGGCGGTGTTTGGCACCTCGATGTCGGCTCATCACATCCTGGGGCTGAAGTAGGTCCCAAGGGTATGGCTGTTCGCCATTTAAAGTGGTACGCGAGCTGGGTTTAGAACGTCGTGAGACAGTTCGGTCCCTATCTGCCGTGGGCGCTGGAGAATTGAGGGGGGCTGCTCCTAGTACGAGAGGACCGGAGTGGACGCATCACTGGTGTTCGGGTTGTCATGCCAATGGCACTGCCCGGTAGCTAAATGCGGAAAAGATAAGTGCTGAAAGCATCTAAGCACGAAACTTGCCCCGAGATGAGTTCTCCCTGACCCTTTAAGGGTCCTGAAGGAACGTTGAAGACGACGACGTTGATAGGCCGGGTGTGTAAGCGCAGCGATGCGTTGAGCTAACCGGTACTAATGAACCGTGAGGCTTAACCTTACAACGCCGAAGCTGTTTTGGCGGATTTGAGAGAATTTTCAGTTCAGCTTGATAACAGATTATGTCACTTCGAGGAAACGGGGTGATAAAACAGAATTTGCCTGGCGGCTGTAGCGCGGTGGTCCCACCTGACCCCATGCCGAACTCAGAAGTGAAACGCCGTAGCGCCGATGGTAGTGTGGGGTCTCCCCATGTGAGAGTAGGGAACTGTTGCATCAA